>JACKBX010000001.1 GCA_020634375.1 Ardenticatenaceae bacterium
TTGCCGCGTGCTGGTGCTTATGCCCGATGATAAACAAGATGCCCCCTGGCCCTGGGAAAGCATCGATCAGCATTTTGCCATGCCCAACATCTCCAAACAACCAGACGTGACTTACGCTGTCAGTTATTTGATGCGCGGGCAAAAGATTGATTGCATTGTGGCTTTGGATGATTATGACGTGGCAACAGCCGCTTCCCTGCGCGAGCATTTGCGCATTCCCGGCATGGGTGAGACGACGGCACGCCATTTCCGCGACAAACTGGCGATGCGTGTGCAGGCGCGGGATGAAGGGGTGCAGGTTCCACCATTTACGGCCGTTTTCAATTACGATGATCTGCGTGCCTACATGGCCGACGTGCCCGCCCCTTGGGTACTCAAACCACGCTTCGAGGCCGGAGCCATCGGCATCCGTAAACTGCATGACAGCGAACAGGTGTGGCGGGCGCTGGACAAGTTGGGCGACCAGCAATCCTACTACCTGCTAGAGAAATTCGTGCCTGGTGACGTCTATCACGTTGATTCCATCATTTGGGAAAAGGATGTGGTTTTTACCATTGCCAGCAAATACGGCCTGCCACCGCTCACTGTCTCGCATGGCGGCGGCATCTTTACCACCCGCGTGCTGCCCTGGGATGGCGAAGAGGCCATCACTCTGCGCGGCCTGACCAGCGAATTAATGCGCAAGCTGCGGCTGGTACGCGGTGTATCGCATACAGAGTTTATTCGCGGATACGAGGACGGCCGTTTCTACTTCCTGGAAACGGCCGCACGCGTGGGTGGAGCCAACATTGATCGCATGGTGCAAGCCGCCACCGGCATAGAGTTATGGCAAGAAGCGGCGCGGATCGAGCTGGCAAATCTGCGCGGTGAAGCATATGCGCCACCCGAATATCGTCGTGAGTATGCCGGACTGCTCACCTGTCTCTCGCGGCAGGAATACCCCGATCTCTCCGCCTACAACGACCCGGAAGTGGTGTGGCGCGTGCCCAAAGCGTATCATGCCGGGCTGCTCACCGCTTCATGGGAACAGTCCCGCATTGAGCATCTCATCGCCAGCTATGCCGAGCGTTTTGCCCAAGATTTCTTGACCACAGCGCCGCCCAAAAGTGATGCGCGTACCACCTTTTAATTCTTAGAGTTTACGCAAAACCCATCAGTTACCACAAACCGAGCCTGTCGAAATTGTCTTCGACAAGCTCGGCTTGCGTTATGTCTATTTTCGTTGGTACTGTATCGGGAATTGCATCCGTCTGTAAGTTACGGACGGGGCAGTTGGCTCAATTCGACAACCATTTGCTCGGAACGAGGATAGGCCCAGGCAAGAAAATCGAGGATAGCCTGGGTGGTTTCAGGACTGACATCGCCGCCCATGCCAGAGCACAACGGCCGTATCTCTGTTGTAATGGAAGCAATTTGTTGTAATAGAGAGCGATACTCGACATACAAGGACTGCCAATTCGGTGGAACGTCGGTGAAGCCAGGGGCTTCCAAAATCCATAGCCGTGTCCAACCATTAAACGTGCCACAATCTCCGGGTTTGTTGGTTTCTTGCCAAAGCCCCATTTCGCTGTCAAAACTACGAAAAGAGTCGCGTACTAATCCCATGTAACGCATAAAAGTGTCAGCATCGAATGGCTGGATGGGTGTTTCAGGGAAAGTATGAGCGGATACGGGTACAGGTGTAGGGGGCACGGCCGTTGGCGGTGGTGTTGTGGGTGATGGTTCCGGTGTCGCGGTTGGCGTATCTGTGGGAACGGGTGTCTTGGTAGCCGTTGGTTCCGGGGTATTCGTCGGTGTATGAGTTGGTGTTGGTGTATCGGTTGCTGTTGGCTCCGGGGTATTTGTGGGCGTATCAGTGGGTATAGGTGTATTTGTGGGGGGAACGGCCGTCGGCGATGTTGTAACTGTAGCGGCAGGAAGTTCGGCAACGGCCGTTGCCTCATCCGGTTCAGCCGTATCACATGCAGTTAAACTTAACAGGAACAGACTGGTCAAAAACAGGAACAAAAACAGGTAGCGCAAACGCTTCTTCATCAAAATCCTCCATTTGGTTATGGTTGCGCATAAAAAGAGATGCTGGCAAGCCACCCCTCTTTTTCATGGCACAATTTATGACTGTGCGAAGTATAACATACTTGAAGGAGAGGAAAAGCAAAATGCAGCAAACGAGATTAGAGGGGGAAATCTTGTCCCAACCGGGCAATTTGTACCCCAGCACGACACGTCTGCATGTAAGAGACACTCTCTATATTTAGCAGCGGGTTTGTATGGTTGAGATGGGTCAGCACCAGTTGACCGGGGATGTGTGCAAAGCGAACTAACGTGTCGGGAACGAGAGGATGAGCGACGGCCGTTCGCCCACCCAGTTCATCATTACTCCAAAATGAGGCGTCTACCAGAGCATAGTCTACCGTGTCCAGCACGGCCGTCTCCGCCCACAATGTCCAAGCATCAAT
>JACKBX010000010.1 GCA_020634375.1 Ardenticatenaceae bacterium
TTCCTCCAATTTATGTGGTGAGCATTGAACTCCGAAGAGCCTTACTCTTTAATAATGTTGCAAGTTCACGATAACAATCTATAGGAACATACCCTTATTGTAGAATCACTCCATATACCAGGACAACATGCGGCAGTATATCTTGCCATACGACCAACAAAGAAAAGATTCATACGGCATTAAAATTCCCTAATTCTGACGGATATTCACGAATTCAAGATGAAATCTGTGCAAATCCGCGAGACTCAGTGGCAAATTCCCAGGTTTGTACGAAACGCGCAAACATAATGATATTGGATCGAGACTCTGGGATGGATTGAACTTAGACAAGATGCGCATAATGGCTTGCTGATACGTTTGTTGAATGAAGGCGGTACAATCGGGGAAAGTGACTATACTCACAACACGGTAGATGAAGCGTTACAGGCATTAGAAACTGAACTTGTTAAAATATTGAAGGAGTGAAAATGAAAGATTTAAAGCCGTTATTCCTTCTCGACCCCGACGTCCACTTTCTTAATCACGGCTCCTTTGGCGCAGCGCCGCGCCCGGTGATGGCGGCCTATCAGGCGTGGCAGATGCGGCTGGAGCGGCAGCCCGTGCACTTTCTTGTCAACGAGTTACCCGGCTTGCTGCACGCAGCGCGAGAGGCGCTGGGCCATTACCTGCACGCCCCCGCCGATGATTTGGTCTACGTGCCCAATGCCACCTACGGCGTCAACGTCGTCGCCCGCTCGCTGGCCTTGCAGCCCGGCGATGAGATTTTGACCAGCGACCATGAATATGGCGCGTGTGACAATGCCTGGGCGCTGGTCTGCCGCAAAACGGGCGCGGTGTACCGGCGACAGCCCATCCCCCTGCCCGCCGCGCCGCCGCAAGAGATGGCGGCGCAGTTCTGGCAAGGGGTGACGCCGCGCACAAAGGTCATTTTTCTCAGCCACATCACCTCGCCCACGGCGCTGACGCTGCCGGTGGCGGAGATTTGCGCCCGCGCCCGGCAGGCGGGCATCCTCACGCTAGTGGATGGGGCGCACGCGCCGGGGCAGCTTGCGCTGGATTTACCGGCGTTGGGCGCAGACTTTTATACGGGGAACTGCCACAAATGGCAGTAACCACAATGACAAAAAACCTTTGATATTATCTGAGAGGCTGGTATTGGCTTATTAGGCACAATAAGTGGGCAAAAGGGATTTTAGGGCATTTATTAAAGCATCTCCATCAGCTTCAGTGTTATAGGCTTGGATAGAAACACGGATAAATTGCTTGTCTTCCCATTGGGTACAAGGCACTTCAATCCTGAAATCCTCATATAGTTGTGATTTGAAGGCTTTCAAATCGGTGATGGGGGGGAGCTGGGCTACTGCCATTTGATGATAATATAAATCATCGGGATAAGGGGATGGGAGGCCGGTTAATTGGTTGATTCTGGCTAAAATGTTTTTCAATAATGCGTGGCACTGTTGACGGATACCGGGCCAGTTATTTTGGGTTTGAAATTCTATCGCTGCGGGCACGGATAAATAAGCTGACACGTCATTGGTTCCAAGCCATTGGAAGTAGTCCAGATAATCAGAGCCAAAGGTGAACACTCGATTTTCGCCCCATCCCCAGCCAACAACCAAAGGTTCAAGAAGGTTTTGACGTTCTTGACGGGTATAAAGGAAAGCTGATCCTTTTGGACTGCACATCCATTTGTGTGCATTGCCAAAATAGAAATCGGCTCCAATTTTCTCTAAATCCAATTCTATTTGTCCAGGTGCGTGTGCCCCATCAACAATGGTCAATATGCCTTCTTCTTTGGCGCGTTGGCAAATGGCTTCAACTGGGAAAGTTACGGCCGTAGATGATGTAATGTGACTGATAAAGATAACTTTGGTATTTGCTGTGACACCCTGCCAAAGCTGGTCTATCACTGTTTGATCTGATTGGAAGGGAAAAGGCATCTTCTGTTGAAGGTATAGAAAACCGCGCTTTTGACTTAGAAATTGCCAGACGTTATTACACGCACCATATTCAATATTCGTTGTAAGCACTTCATCGCCAGGGGCAAGTTTTAATGACCGGGCCACGATATTGAGGGCGAATGTTGCATTGGGGACGTAGACCAAATCCTTACTATCTACGTTTAGATAGTTTCCCAGGCGTTGCCGGGCATTGGCTAACTGAACAGGGAGTTCTTTGTCAATGAATTGCACTGGCTGATTTTCAAGTTGCCGCTGCCATGTTTGATAGGTTTCAAAGACCGGGCGGGGTGTTGCACCAAAGGAACCATGATTAAGGTAAATCACATCAGGGGAAAGAAGAAACTGCTCTTTTAAGTTCGACATGGGTTGTTGACCTCTTTTTTTGCCTGATGTTAGCTGGATTCTCTAAGGCGTACAATCCCCAAAATGTGACCCGCGCCAGCGTGATTGTTAGAGCGTTGTTCAGGGTTATACCATAAGAAACGGCCGTTTCCAGCCACCCCATATCACAAAAGAAAATACAGGGCATCTCAGTAAATCAGCCGCTTTGAAGTTGAGAGGCAGTCGATTGTTTTTCTTGTATAATTCAAAGCCAGTTTCAGGTTAATGAATAGATACAACCACTAAAACAGGAAAATACCATGACAAGCACCCAACAACGCGCCGAACTCCAGCGCCAAATCTGGCAAATCGCCAACGACGTGCGCGGCTCCGTCGATGGCTGGGATTTTAAGCAATACGTCCTCGGCACCCTCTTCTACCGCTTCATCAGCGAAAACTTTGCCAACTACATCGCAGGCGGCGACGACAGCATCAACTACGCCGCCCTTTCCGACGACATCATCACCCCGGAGATTAAGGACGATGCCGTTAAAACCAAAGGGTACTTCATCTACCCCAGCCAGCTTTTTGCCAACGTGGTCGCCACCGCCAACAGCAATGAAAACCTCAACACCGACCTGGCGGCCATCTTCACCGCCATCGAAAGTTCCGCCAACGGCTACCCGTCCGAACCCGACATCAAAGGGCTGTTTGCCGACTTTGACACCACCAGCAATCGGCTGGGCAACACCGTCAAAGACAAAAACAGCCGTCTCGCCGCCGTCCTGAAAGGGGTGGACGGGCTGAACCTGGGCCATTTTACAGACAATCAAATCGACCTCTTTGGCGATGCCTACGAATTTCTCATCTCCAACTACGCCGCCAATGCGGGTAAATCGGGCGGGGAATTTTTCACCCCGCAGCACGTCTCCAAACTGATCGCTCAACTGGCGATGCACGGGCAAAAATCGGTCAACAAAATTTATGACCCTGCCGCTGGCTCTGGCTCCTTGCTGCTGCAAGCCAAAAAGCAGTTCGACGACCACATCATCGAAGATGGCTTTTACGGGCAGGAGATCAACCACACCACCTATAACCTGGCCCGCATGAATATGTTTTTGCACAACATCAACTACGACAAGTTCAATATGCAGTTGGGCGATACCTTAACCAACCCCCGTTTTCGGGAGGAAAAACCGTTTGATGCCATTGTCTCCAACCCGCCCTATTCGTTGAAATGGATTGGCAGCGACGACCCCACGCTGATCAACGATGAACGCTTTGCCCCCGCTGGGGTGCTGGCTCCCAAATCGAAGGCCGACTTTGCCTTTGTCCTGCACGCCCTCAGCTATTTGTCCGGCAAGGGGCGGGCGGCCATTGTCTGCTTCCCCGGCATCTTTTACCGGGGCGGGGCAGAGCAGAAAATTCGCCAATATCTGGTGGATAACAACTATGTGGAAACGGTGATCGCCTTGGCTCCCAACCTATTTTTTGGCACCTCTATCGCTGTCAATATTTTGGTGCTGTCGAAACACAAACTAGATACCAACGTCCAGTTTATTGATGCCAGTGGCGAGGAGTTCTTCAAAAAAGAGACCAACAACAACATCCTCACCGAAAAGCATATCCAGCGGATGATGGAGATTTTTGCCAGCAAAAAGGACGTGAAGCATGTCGCCAGGTCGGTAAGTTTTGAGGCGATTGCCGAAGAAAATGAGTACAACCTGTCGGTGAGCAGTTATGTGGAGCCGGAAGATACCCGAGAGGTGATTGATATTGGACAGCTCAACGCCCAGCTAAAAAAGACGGTGGCCAACATTGACCGCCTGCGGGCGGAGATTGACGCCATTGTGGCCGAGATTGAAGGCGCGGAGGATGAGGCATGAGTGACCTGAGCTTTATGGAAAAACTGCTTGATGGGGCTGAGGTGGAGTGGAAGCCTTTAAGCTGAAGTTGCAGAGTATTCAAAAACACGCATAAGTTTTGAACTCCTTGATAAGGACAACTATGTCGGTGTTGACAACCTATTGCAAAACCGCGCAGGAAAATCGGAATCTAATTATGTACCAACCTCAGGCTATTTAACCGAATATTGTGAATGCGATATTTAATTGGGAATATTCGACCCTACTTAAAAAAGATTTGGTACGCCGATCGTAGGTGGAACAAATGGCGATGTGCTTGTTATTCATCCGACTGATGAGTCTATAAATTCTCGATACTTATATCAAGTATTGACTGATGAGAAATTCTTTAACTACAACATGCAACACGCCAAAGGGGCAAAAATGCCACGAGGCAACAAAGCCAAAATTTTGGAGTACAGCATACCCATTCCTTGCCCCAAAAATCCCTAGTTCTCGCATTTTTGTTGCTGACATGAAAACCCTGTAACGAGGTGGCTACCAGGAGGTTTTCAAGCCAATTATCACGATAAACAAAGCCGTTGAGTTTATGGGCAGGTGATTGATATGTTTCACGCACTTTTGCCCGCGGACAATACGGCCAAAAGTTATGAAGCAAGGCCCATGACCTGGTTTGCAGTTCGGCGGAGCGTAAATGTCCATGAAATAACGTGCGCCATAAAGCCAACGAGACATAGGTTCCATATGACGGTCAACCATGTTGCTGGTGCGGTAGGCATCGGATACTCAAAGGCTACCACAAAGGAATCGGCTTTAGCACAGAGCTTCTCGATGGCTTCCATCACGGTTCCGGTTAGATTCTCGCATTCGTTTTCGTCCAAAACTGCAAATCTGTGATTTTGTCAGGAAGTCGGTGCGGTCAGAAGCGTGATAAATATCCCACACCTGCTGCTAATGTCGGCAAAAGCGTCTCCCAAACGTTTGCCGCAGGGCGAATCTTGATGAAGGCATGCAGAAAACAGCAAATAATGGTTATTGTGGGAAAGAGCGTCTGCAGCTAAATGGGTTGCTCGCCAACCGTCTTCATTAACAGTTTCTGGTTTGTAGTTTGGGTTAAGTCGCTGTGTTTCGTCCTAAAATGACCATATGCTTCTGTTAAGCCTTCGGTATCGGCTGTCAAAGAAACGGATGCGCCTAAAACACAATCATTGGCAACTGTCGTGGCAATGTATGCTTTGTCTCCTTGAAAGCGGGCATGTTTTCATCAGCCAGTAAATGTTGCGGTAAGTTTTCTGGCTGTTTGACTGTACCCACAATATCATGGCGACCGAGGGCCGTTGTCAAGTTGCACCAATAGGAATCGTTGCGCCGATACATAGGTCAACGCCCAAACGGCACACAAAACGACGCAGAAACAATGCTTTTTCGACTTTGGTTACATGACCAGCCATATAGGGTAAGATGTCGCAAGGAGAAATGGTAAACACTTGTCGTTGCTGTTTCACCAAGAGACGTTAACTGAATCCGTCGCAGTTGAACTTGAGGCATTTTCTTGGATGGCGGCATCATACCGTGTAATTTGTACCCGCAACCAATATCGTCTGGAAAAAGCTCGGGATAAGTTTACCATTTCATCCAAATATTGGCGAAGGCTTTTTGTCGGGCAAGAGTTCATTTGTTACAAATCGATGGGCAAGGTAATGCGTTTGGTATGTTTTGTGGATTCGAGTTTGGTTTTGTTATACTTTCTTTGAGGCATATTGGTTGGATTCTTGGTCGTTTTTAACCAATATAGCCTCACTCATTCCAAAGCTACAAAATTTGTTAGAACTAGAAAAATCCAAAGAAATCGCTTGCCATTCAGGCGGAGATTGTGCGGATTTTGGACGCATTTACCGCCTTAACCACCGAGCTAACCACCGAGCTTAACGCACGCCAAAAACAATACAACTACTACCGCGACCAACTGCTAACTTTTGATGAGGGAACGGCCGTGTGGAAAACCTTGGGGGAAGTATCCCTCAATTCATACTCTGGTGGAACCCCCAGAGCGGGTAACCCAGAATATTATGACGGTGGCATAATTCCTTGGTTAAGAACACAAGAGGTTAAGTTTTCTGACATTGAAAGAACTGAAGTTAAGATAACTCCCGCTGCATTAGAAAATTCAGCAGCAAAATGGGTTCCTGAGAATTGCGTTATTGTCGCAATTTCGGGAGCGACGGCAGGACGATCTGCCATCAATAAAATTCCTTTAACAACCAATCAGCACTGCTGCTGCTTAGAAATCAATCCCGAAAAGGCGTTATACCGATACGTTTTTCATTGGGTAAGTTCTAACTACGAAAACCTCAAAGGACTTGGGCAAGGTGCTAGAGGTGACCTAAATTCTGGAATCATAAAGGGATTTGAAATCCCAATACCTTACGCTGACGATCCCCCAAGATCGCTTGCGGAACAAGCCCGCATCGTCGCCATCCTGGACAAATTCGATACCCTCACCCACTCCATCACCACCGGCCTCCCCCGCGAAATCGAACTGCGCCAAAAGCAATACGAATATTACCGAGACCTGCTCCTAACCTTCCCCAAACCAGAGGATACCGCCTAAGATGAGTCACTCACTCACAGAAATCGCCCAGCAGCTAAAAGATGCCAATAAAAAAGTGCAGTTGATCTACGCATTTAACGGCACCGGCAAAACGCGCCTGTCACGGGAATTCAAGCAGCTCATTGCGCCCAAAAACATCAGCAGTGACGACGAAGATGATCCAGAACCAACAGAATTATCGCGCACAAAAATCCTCTACTATAATGCCTTTACCGAAGACCTCTTTTACTGGGATAACGATCTGGAGCAAGATGCCGATCTAAAACTAATCATCCAGCCCAATTCATTTACCGACTGGGTCTTGATAGATCAGGGGCAAGATTTCAACATCATCACCAATTTCCAGCGTTACACCAATGACAAATTAACCCCCCACTTTAATGAAACTTTTTCTGAAATAACCTTTACGATTGAGCGCGGCGATGATCAAAGCTCAGGAAATATAAAAATATCAAAGGGTGAAGAAAGCAATTTCATTTGGAGTCTATTTTATACGCTCATCGACCAGGTTATCGCCGTCCTCAACGTCGCTGAACCCAGCGAACGAGAAACCAATCAGTTTGACCAGTTGGAATACATTTTTATAGATGACCCGGTCAGTTCATTAGATGAAAACCATCTCATTGAATCGGCCGTAGACCTGGCACAACTCATTAAATCAAGTGAATCAAGCCTCAAATTTATCATTACCACACACAATCCACTCTTTTACAATGTGCTGCACAATGAATTCAAAAGAGCTAACAGGTATATGCTAAAGAAAAACGAGGATGGTACCTATCTCTTAAATCTGCAAGGGAGTGACTCACCCTTTTCATACCATCTACACCTCAAAGCTGAACTCGAAAAAGCGATTCAAAGCGGGCAACTACATAAATACCACTACAACTTTATTCGCAACATCTTAGAAAAAACTGCCACGTTCCTTGGGCATGATAATTGGGGAGACTTGTTGCCAGAATCTGGTAGCGGGGCTAATCCATACGAGACGCGCATTATTAACATTTCCAGCCACTCAAAACATGCGGGCGAAGAGGTTGCAGAACTTACCGATGATGACAAGCGCGTTTTAAGATTTCTAATCAATAAAATTAACGAAAAAGAGTATCATTTCAAGCAAGCACAAAGCTAGGACATTGGAATAAAGGGTAACGCATGTACGAATACAAACCGATTGCAGAATCAAACAATTTCATCGTCCTGGACCAATACACCAAAGCGTTGCACGTCAAAGAAAGCTACCAAAGCGAATACGCTTTGGAAAGCGAACTGATTACTGACCTGCAAAACCAAGGGTACGCCTACCTGCCTGACCTTAATACCCCCGAAAAAATGCTGACCAACGTGCGGTCACAGTTGCAAACCCTCAACAGTGTGCAGTTCACCGACGCTGAATGGTTTCGCTTTGTGGAAAAATATTTAGACAAACCCAGCGACACCCTCATCGACAAAACCCGCAAAATTCACGACGGCTACATCTACGACTTTGTCTTTGACGACGGCCATATCGAAAACATCTATCTGCTGGACAAAAAGAACATCGCCCGCAACAAGCTACAGGTGATCAAACAGTTTGAGCAAACAGGATCACACGCCAACCGCTACGACGTGACCATCCTCGTCAACGGCCTGCCCCTGGTACACATCGAGCTAAAAAAACGGGGCGTAGCCATTCGCGAAGCGTTCAACCAGGTGCACCGCTACAGCAACGAAAGCTTCAACACCGACCACTCCCTCTTCAAATACGTGCAAATCTTTGTCATCTCCAACGGCACCGACACCCGCTACTTTGCCAACACCACCCAGCGAGACAAAAACAGCTTCGACTTCACCATCAACTGGGCGCGGGCTGATAATAAGCCGATCAAAGACCTGAAGGATTTCACCGCCACCTTTTTCCAGAAAAACACCTTGCTGCAAGTGCTGATTCATTATTCTGTCTTTGATGTGAACAACACGCTGCTGGTGATGCGGCCGTACCAAATCGCGGCCACCGAGCGCATTTTGTGGAAAATCAAAAGCGCCTATGAAGGCAAAAAGTGGAGCAGTACCGAAGGGGGTGGCTACATCTGGCACACCACCGGCTCCGGCAAAACCTTAACTAGCTTCAAGGCGGCCAGGTTGGCCAAAGAACTGCCATTTATTGATAAAGTGTTTTTTGTGGTAGACCGTAAAGACCTCGATTATCAAACGATGAAAGAGTATCAACGCTTTTCGCCCGATAGCGTCAACGGGTCAGACAGCACCGCCGGACTCAAACGCAATCTGGACAAAGACGACAATAAAATCATCGTCACCACCATTCAAAAGCTCAACAACCTGATGAAGAGCGAAAACGGCCTGCCCGTTTACAATCAGCAGGTGGTCTTTATTTTTGACGAAGCCCACCGTAGTCAATTTGGCGAAGCGCAAAAGAATTTGCAGAAGAAGTTCAAAAAGTATTACCAGTTTGGCTTTACGGGAACGCCGATTTTTGCAGGAAAGAACGCCTTAGGTTCGGAAGATACCGCCAGCGTCTTTGGCCGCCAACTGCACGCCTACATCATCACCGATGCCATTCGGGATGAAAAGGTACTGAAATTCAAGGTCGATTACAACGATGTCCGCCCCCATTTTAAATCGATTGAAACCGAACAGGATTTAGACAAACTGACAGCGGCCGAAACCAAACAGGCGTTTTTGCATCCCAACCGCCTGCGCGAAATCGCCCAATACATCCTCAACAACTTCCGGCAAAAAACGCACCGCTTATTCAGTAACTCAAACGGGTTCAACGCCATGTTTGCCGTCAGCAGTGTGGATGCGGCCAAAGCGTACTACGAGGCGTTCAGGATATTGCAAAACGAAGCGAACCCGGATCACACAAACAACAAGCGGCTGACCGTCGCCACCATCTTCTCTTTTGCCGCCAACGAAGAACAAGATGTAGTAGGTGAGATTCCCGATGAAAGTTTTGAGGTGTCCGCGATGAACAGCAGCGCCAAAGCGTTTTTGAGTGCGGCTATTGCCGACTATAACAAAACGTTCAAAACTAATTTTGGCATCGATAGCAATGGTTTTCAAAACTATTACCGCGACCTCGCCCTCAGGGTTCAAAAACAGGAAGTTGATTTACTGATTGTGGTGGGGATGTTTTTGACCGGGTTTGATGCACCCACGCTAAACACCCTGTTTGTGGATAAAAATTTGCGTTATCATGGTTTAATCCAGGCTTATTCTCGTACCAATCGTATTTATGACGCTACTAAAACCTTTGGCAATATCGTCACCTTCCGCGACCTGGAACAGGCGACAGTAGATGCCATCACTTTATTTGGTGACAGCAATACCCGCAACGTCATCCTGGAAAAAAGCTACAAAGAGTACATGGAAGGCTTTACCGATTTGGTCACAGGTGAAGCACGGCGCGGCTATCTGGATGTGGTGGCTGAATTGCAAAGCCGTTTCCCCGACCCGGATGAGATTGTCACGGAAGCAGATAAAAAAGCGTTTGTGAAACTGTTTGGGGAGTATTTGCGGGTGGAGCATATCCTGCAAAACTACGATGAGTTTGCCGGCTTAAAAGCGTTGCAGCAGGTCGATATGGAAGACCCGGAGGCGGTTGAGGCATTTAAGGCGCAATATTACCTGAGCGATGAAAAGATAGCGGCCTTGCAAGCGATTGAGATACCCTCAGAGCGAGCCATTCAGGATTATCGCTCTGTGTACAACGACACACGCGACTGGCTGCGCCGCCAGAAAGCGGGCGATGAGGCAGACAACACGACGCTGGATTGGGATGATGTCGTGTTTGAAGTTGACCTGCTTAAATCGCAGGAAATCAATCTGGATTACATTCTTGAGCTGATTTTTGAGCATAACAAAAAGAATCGAAGTAAAGCGGAACTCATTGATGAAGTGCGCCGGTTAATTCGGGCCAGCCTGGGCAACCGCGCTAAAGAAGGGCTGATTGTTGATTTTATCAATCAAACCAATCTGGATGATATTCTGGACAAAGCGAGCATTATTGATGCGTTTTTCAAGTTTGCCCAAGCCGAGCAAAAACGGGAAGCGGAAGCGTTGATTGACGCGGAAAATTTAAATGAGGACGCGGCTAAACGGTATATTACACTGTCCCTCAAACGGGAATATGCAAGTGAAAATGGTACGGACTTAAACGACACGCTGCCCAAAATGAGTCCGCTTAATCCGCAATACAAAACGAAGAAGCAAACTGTTTTTCAAAAAATCGCTGCCTTTGTAGAGAAGTATAAAGGTGTGGGTGGGCAAGTCTAGTCCTTGTATTAATGCGCTACACTCAGGCGGCATTTCCGCGACTGAGTATTATCTACTATGCAGAACTGAACCAGAGAAGAGGAGAGTCGATATGGACGCAAAAAGTATGCAGTTCTACATTCCCGACGATATTACTGCGGGAATCATGACCGAACAGTACAAGCTTTACGGTCCCGTCGTTCGCGATACTGGCGGCAAAATCGTCAAACACTTAGAGCCAATCGCTATGGAGGCTGAGAAGTTGGCGAGGAATAACAAGAACGTAGTGATTGCGCTCGGTGCGATTACGCTCGGTGCGATTGCTGTTGCGGCTATCGGCGTGACGGTTTGGGGTCTTTCGGGGAAGAAGAAAGAGCAGGTCGAAGCTCAGTTGCAACGTGTCGATGAAGCGTTCAGGACGGCAATCATCAACGGCGCATCCGCACCCATGGGGCAGGAGCAACTTGAGGAGCTGTATGTTGAGGTCAACGACTTCTTAGTTCTCACGAAAGAGCCAGAATACAGCAACGTGAAACTCATGCTTTCGGATGAGTATCGGCAACTGCTGCTCGACTTCACTGAGGCTTTGAGGAAGTTCAACCTGCAATTGGTCAATGGCGATGCTCCGAAGGTGGAGCCTCCTGAATTGATTCGTCCACTATCGAACGAGGCCACCGCTATCCTCGGCGCAATGGCTCCTCAGTTGGAGTATGTTGTTCAACAATGGCCCAAGGACGTCCAACCGTTGCCTCCAGCCGAACTGCCGGAAAGTGATGATGAAAGTTAACCAAAGTTTTCTCGCCTTTGATAAAAAGTACCGAAGACTATTAAACCATGGACTACTATCTGCACCAGTTTGCCCACCTGCGCACAAACAAAACCGCCAACGGTGGACGGCCGTTGAACTCATAAAACATCCGTGCTAAAATCCAGCCTGATATGATTAATAATTTATTCTGGCATAGGGTGATATATTTTGAATATGGCTGTTTTGCAGCCATATTTGAGACCTCTGTGCAGGATTTAGCGAATGATAAAGCCACTGGTACTTTTAAATATCCAGTGGCTTTTTTGTTTAGAGAGATAAATATGGGTAAGTAAGGCCATGAAAAAAGTCGCCGGACGGTGCATCGAACACCCCCGGCGGCGGTCAACCGACGTAGACGGCTGACAGGGTGATTATACCATAGCTGTGCTTTTAACGGCCGTTTACGTCATTGGCGTGAACGGCCGTTTTTGTTTGTATTGGAGAAGAAATAATGCCGAAACGATTTAGTGATGTGGTAGGGGTTACAACCGAAGAGTTATGGGCAGAAGGGGCATTTGATGCCTTTGTAGATATAGACGCCCGTTTTCACATTGACCCGCACTTATTGGAAAAAACGGCCGTGCCGGAATTACAAGGCGCTTACCAGAAGGTACAGCAGCGATTTGAGGATGTGTTACATCTCTTAGCCTATTCACAAAAGCCAGGAGATTTTTATTACAAGAAGGCAAAGGCAAAATTACTTTTTCGAGAACTCCGCTTTATTTCTTTGGGCTACAGTAAAGGGGAAAGAAAAAACCGGGCTAAGGGCAAAGGGATTGGCTCCAAGTTGGCAGATCAACTAACAACAACAGCAGCAGAGATTGTGAAGGTAGGTATCAAAGACCCAAAGATATTTGAGTTGGTGGGTTTATTGGAGGAGGGGATTGGCGCGGATCGTATCAGTGACATGATGGCGCGTATTATTATCGTTGAACTGCTGCAATTTACCGAGCGCGTGTCACAAAATCTGGAGCTAAAGACCTGGCCTATTGATTACAAAGGAAAATCATACCAAATTCCGCTTACCCCTCAGAAACGTGAACCGATTGTTTTTGTACCTCATGAGATTTTACGGCCGTTGCCTATTGCCTTTGATTGGACAGATTTGGACGTGGTAAGAGTTTACAATGCCGAATTACGTGAAACTCTCAATGATGATATTGGTATCACATGGAAGGACGCAACCAATCTACGCAAGATAAGCAAGGAAAAACTCAAAGAGATATTGTTAGCGGATCGGGATTTATTTGATGATTTGCTCACGCAATATGAAGCCAAACCAGCTACACCCTATGATTATGAAAGTGATCCAGATGGGGGACTTATATGGTATCGGCTGGCCGAGGAATGGGCGGAAAAATACCCTGCGTTGTTGGATGATATAGCCGTTGTTACGCCAGAAGTAATTCATGAAGTGGTCGTGCGCATTTGTAACCATTTCGGCCGTTTGCTGGAACATGACGGGCTAAGTGTATTCCTTTTTAATGATGACGGCCGTTTGCGAAGGGAGGGGTATGCCCGGCTTTTGTTTTATGGTCTGGCCGATGCGTATTGTCGGGCTAATAATCTTGACCTGAGCCTGGAAGCAAAATGGGGGCGTGAACTGGTGATGTTTAAGATTAGCCGGGGGTTCAGGGCACGGGTGTTTGTCGCCGTGAAATACAGTCGTAATGGGCATCTGGTGCAGCAGTATGAGACAGCTATTGAACATTATCATTGGCGTGAAGGACAAACGGTTTATCTGGTAATTCAAACGGCCAAATCGGAGGGGACGTTGGCAGCACTGAAAACTTTGAAGCAAGAAGCACAGGCGGATGGTAAGCCTGTGCCGGAATTGTTGATTTATGACGGCCGTTTGAATGAAGTGACGCAAGGGGTTTTGTGGGAAATTGGGGCGGATGATGATCGGCTAATAGAGGCAGCAAAAGCATCGCAGAAGCAAGGGCTAACGGCCGTTTCTGATGAAGTGGATGATGAATCATTAGAACTCAGGGCAAGACGGCTAAGTATTCGCCCTTTTCGTTTAGAACGTTGGGACACAATCATAGAATTGCGAGAACAACATGGATTGACCCAGAGTCAGATAGCTGAAAGGTTAGTTCAAGATGTGGTCGTTATTAAACGGGATTGCCGAGATATGCGGCGAAAAGAATATTGGAATTGGGAAGATGTACCCTAAAAAGTACATCAACTTGTACTCCCATTTGTACCCTTGACCCGGTTACTATCCTGACAAGTAACCGGGTTTTTGTTTATTTAGGAATGATTATGGCACGAATTACTATTACTTTGCTTGATGATGAAAGCAATGCTCTTGTCCAGCTTGCAAAACGGGAACGACGATCACCCAGACAACAAGCAGCAATATTGGTTCGTAAGCAGTTAAGGAACTTGGGTATGTTGCCAGAAACGATTCTGGTTCAGCAATCCATAGATACGGAGGTGTCACATGATGACAGACCCACCAGCGAATCTTGACCTGGAAGCGCAAGCATTGGCGCAATGTTACGCCTTGCTCATTCGGAAGGCACAAGAACGACGGGCAAGACTGGCGAAGGAACAGGCAGCAGTCAGCGATGAAATGACAACCGTCAATGGTGATGAAAAGCCAGAAGAAATGGTGTAAGGCTGCTCTATTGGGGAAATGGTAAACCACGATGGCTGAAACACTTCAAACCTTCGCACGTCAATTGCATAAGTGGGGCGCAAATGTGACCGCTATTCAACCGGGGACAAAGCACCCGGCGCATAAGTGGCAGCATTGGCAGGAGAAGCGACAAACAAAGGATGATGTCAACAACCTGCCCTGGTCTAAGGCGGCGGCGGTCGGGGTGGTGAATGGCAGCGGTGATTTTCGGATTTTCGATATTGACGCGCCCAAAGACCAGCATGGGGAACCCCGCTATCAAGTGCCTGAGCAAGTCCTGGTGACTGTTTTGCAAGCCATTGGTTTACCACATGATTACCAATGGAGTTATGCCAGTGGCAGTGGGGCCGGATGGGGGTTTGTCATTCGCTGTCAGGAATCGTTACCGGTTGAATTTATGGGGTCAGAGCCAGGAGTTTTGCAGGGTCAGCCCAAAGAGGGATTCCAATTTGACCACCTGGAATTGCGCTGGTCAAGTGGGCAAACGGTGATTGACGGCCGTCATCCTAGCGGCCCTGGTTATTGTTGGCGGTTGGGAGAACGGCCGTTTGTGCCTCCTGCTCTAGTGTCAGCAGAACGGGTGGTGAAAGCCTTTGACACTATAGCCATTCCAATAACTAACGAGAGCAAGAATAAAGAAGCGGTCACGGCCGTTTCGCCTGGGCACATTTCCCCATACGGCCGGGGCGCATTAAATGACGCCATTGGCAAGGTTAGCACATCGCCCAATGGCAGCCGGAATAATACGCTATTTGAGCAAACGACAGGGTTAGCGGAACTGGTAAATGGTGGCGAATTGCTCCGGCAAGATGTAGAGCAGGGAATGACAGGGGCGGCAATGGCGGCAGGACTGCCAGAAAGTGAAATCAGAGCCACACTTGATAGTGCTTTTAAGACGGTAGGCAGCAAGGCGCGGACGGTTGAGAATGAATGGGTTGGGTTAGTCGAAAATGGGGATGGGAGAAGGGGAGAAACGGCCGTAAGTGTTAATGAAGATGCGACATTTTCAACCTTTGCCGATGTTGATCGCTTAACAGGTGCAATTGAATGGGCTTGGCCGGGATGGTTGGCCCAAAGCTATCTCCACTTACTTGCCAGTGAATCAGGCGTGGGTAAGAGTTTTATTGCCATGCGTTTGGCGGGCTGTTTTCTATGTGGAATGCCCTGGCCGGATGGTCAAGTTTTTACAGAACAAAAAGGTTCTGTTTTGTGGTGTGAAGCGGAAGCGGCCCAGCAGCTTAACAAAGAAAGGGCAAAATCTTTAGGATTGCCGCTGGATAAAATTATCATTCCCAGCCTTGATCCATTTCGGGATATTGAATTACGCAATATCCAGGATAGGGATGCGATCTGGTCATGGGCCAATGATGACAGCATACGTTTTATTGTGGTTGATAGTTTGAGCGGGGCTGATCCTCGTGATGAGAACAGCAGCGATAAATTGTCCGTTTTGAAATGGTTAGCAGAACTTGCGAGGAATACGGGAAAGCCTATTTTGTTGACCCATCATCTCAACAAGCCATTATTTGGCAATGAGACTGTAACACTGAACCGACTAAGGGGCAGTACGGCAATCCCGCAAATGGCCCGCGTCATTTGGGCAATGGACACGCCAGACCCAAACAACAAAGAACAAAAGCGGCTTTCAGTTTTGAAAAGTAATCTAGCAAAATTTCCTGAACCAATCGGGGTACAAATTGGCACAGAAGTCAAATTTGGCCCGGCTCCATCTGCACCACAAAAATACAGTGAGTTGGATCGAGCAATGGATTTTTTGCGTGAGTTATTAGAAAGGCAACCGGTGACGGCCAAAGGCGGGGAGGAAGCAGCAATGAAAGCAGGCATTTCCCAAAGCACCCTAAAACGAGCTAAAAAACAGCTTGGCATTACATCTGCAAAAAAAGCAGATGGTTGGTATTGGTCTTTACCCGTCCCAATGTAGTGAACTCCTTGAACTTCTTGGCATTCTTGACCCTCTTGAACTTCTTAAAAAGGATGATCTGGGTCAAGAGGTTCAAGATAACCAAGTGTCAGGGGGTGTCTGTTTATTGAACTTCTTGAGCTTCTTGGGTTGGTATGTTTATGAAAACGGCCGTTACTCAAGCGCATAGGATAAGCGGAAAGTATGGCAAAAATACCTATTAGTAAACGTTACTATGAGCCAATTCCAGGAGAAACGCACAAAGCATGGCTGGCTTTTTGTGTCTACCGGGATATGGGAAACGGCCGTTCATTGGACAAGGCTTGGCGACAGGCAAAGGGAAAGACAAACGGCCGTCATGCGCGGCATTGGGCTACCTGGTCTGCAAAGAGCCATTGGGTAAGCCGCTGCCAGGCTTACGACAATGCGGTGATGAAAGAAGCGCGGCGCAAGGTACAGGATGAGCGGGCATCACGTTATGCAGAGATTTACGGCCGTTATTGGTAAAAAGCCGCTCGTTTTTGGTGCAAAAACGGTTGGTTTTGGCGCAAAAAGATGAACGGAAACGGCCGTTTGAGGGCATAAACCAGACGTTTTGAGACAAAAAGGGTTGTAAAACTGCCTCAATTGCACTTTTGGGAAGTTAAGCCTCTTAAAGCTAACCGTCATAAATACAACAAACCCACAGCAGTAAGACAGCAAAAAGGTGGAAAAGAGCAGAATTGCTTAATGATTTAGGAAAAAACATGGGCGGAAGTGGTTCAACACGATGGGCATGGCACACAAAAAAGGAGACGGTGAACGAGTGCCGGATTCTCTCCATTTTTGATTTGAAGCGTGAAGGGTTATTAGAGCAAGGAACGTGGCAACGAGGCACATGGTCATGGCGTGACGCTCTCACACAAAAGCGAACCGCCAGCTTGGGGTATGAGTTGAATACGCAATATGGCAATGCCTATTTCCGTGTTTACTATACCATCACCCGTTGGGACGGCCGTAAGCATGATTATGATTACAAGATTGGGTTGCAAACAACAGCCTGCAATTTTGGAAGCGTGCGCTGGTGGTTTACTTGCCCATTAGTGACGAACGGCCGTTCTTGCGGGCGGCGCGTAGGAAAGCTCTATATGCCCCCAGGCGGTCAGTATTATGGCTGCCGCCATTGTTATGACCTGACTTATCGAAGCAGCCAGGAAAATGACAAACGAGTAAATGCTTTGAAAAGATTGGGGCCAATGGCTATTTTGGAGGGCATCAATACGGGGGATATAGATTTTATTCAGGGTCTAAAGGCGTTACCTGATGATATTTGGCGGCGATAGGGATACGGCCGTTTACCTTAACAACCTCATACACCATTGCACGAACACGGCCAAAAGGTAAAATGTGATCATGAGTGTTTCTGAGTGGATAACAACGGCGGAAGCGGCTGAATTGAGCGGTTATCACGTTGAGCGAATCCGTGAATTACTGCGGGAAAGCAAAGTTGCTGGCCGTAAGTTTGGCCCAATTTGGCAAGTAAACCGCACCTCTCTTTTTGAGTACCTTCATTATATTGAAAGCCAGGGAGCAAGACGCGGCCCTAAATCTCAAAAATAAACCTTCTTCATCAATCCTATTAAAAGTATGATATAATTACTGTGCAATACAGTATTTCAATCCTAAATAATGGGCCGTGTGAGTGCTGGAACACTTGCACGACCCTAACCCAATCCGCTGAACTGAGCAGCGGCGGGCTGATGAAATTGTATCATAGGCAATCACCAGGCGCATAAGGGCAAGCCTTATGCCTTGATTGTTATTCAGCCTCACTGCTCAAAGCGGTGGGGCTGTTTTGTTATATGCGGAGGTGATACATATGAACTGAGGAAGCAGGTGCAATGTGTTCAATTGATTAACAAGCAAAAAAGGAAGACGTGCCCAAAAATGATTCTGGACACGTCCGGTGAGTGGGTAAGCCCCTCAGTCTTTGGAAGGGTCAAAGGGCTTCCTAGCTCCCCATTGTAATGATTTAGGAGCAATGAACAATGATTATGAATGTAAAAAGTCAGCAGGCAGCAATTCTGAGGGTTTTGTACTCTGCACTGCCTATCCGACTAGATGATCGTTTTGTCCAGATTCGCCGGTGGGAAACGGCCGATGGGGATAGTAGTGATTTGATTGTGGAATACGGCCGTGAAGATGAAAACGGCGATTTGCAAACGGAGTGTCAGGTGTTGCCGTTTTACATGACGGTGCAGGAAGCGTTAGCAACGGTTGGGATTTAGTGATGAGTAGGGCATGGATACGGCCGTTGTATCCATGCCCAAAGGGAAAGTTTGCGATGTCAAAAAGAGCAGTTTTATATGCACGGGTTAGCGGAGATGATCGAAAAAAAGAAGGGCGAAACCTGGAAGGCCAGATTTCACTCTGTAAACAATATGCCACCAAAAACGGCTGGCAAATTGTTTCCGAACTGGCTGAAGATGATCGAGGGGCTAGTGGGGCGTCTTTTGAATTGCCAATGTTGAGCCAGGTCAGGGAAATGGCACGGAATAGGCAGTTTGAAATTTTAGTGGTACGAGAAATTGACCGTCTAAGCCGAAAGTTGTCAAAACAATTGCGTGTTGAAGAAGAATTAATCTTGAATGGTGTCAAAATCGAATACGTTTTAGGTGATTATCCCGATACACCAGAAGGTCGGTTTATGAAGCATGTCCGGGCCACTGTTGCCGAGTTGGAGCGAGAAAAGAGTGTCGAACGAATGGTAAGGGGACGGAGACTAAAGGTTAAATCAGGTAGTGTGCTAAGTTGCGGCCGTATTGCTTATGGGTATAAGCCGTTAGAACATAACAGGCAAACGACTTTGGAAATTATCGAATCCGAAGCGGCGGTTGTTAAAATGATTTTCCGTTGGTACACAAAAGGAACTGATACCGAGGGGCCATTAAGCATGAGGGCCATCGCAAGGCGATTAACTGAATTGGGTGTCCCGACCTATGCTGATTTACACCCTGGCACGACTTATAGCAAAGTTAGTCACGGCCGTTGGAATCCACAGAGCATTCGCCGAATGTTGGTAAATAAAACCTATGCTGGTTTTTGGACATACGGAAAGACCAGTGATTTAGAAACCCTGACCGTTGAGGTTCCTGCAATTGTTGACTTGGAGATATGGGAAATGGCTCAAACTCGACGGGGGAAAAATAAACAAAGAGCCAAGCGAAATCGCAAACATAATTACCTGTTAACAAGCCACATGCGTTGCAATCGTTGTAACTCGCCAATGTTAGGCGGTACTTTTTATCCTGAAGGTAAACAATATCAGTATTACACTTGTTCAGTCAGACGTACTCCGAAAGACTATGAATACCGGTGTGATTTGCCTTCTTTCCGGGTTGAATATGTTGATGATTGCGTCTGGCGTTGGGTTCATTCAATCATGTTTGACCCTGATAAGTTTGATAAGGGTTGGGAAGCCTACCAGGTTGAACAAACCCAAGCGAATGTACCAATTCAAGAAAAATTGAATGTTGTAAATAACCTGTTAGCAGATTATGAAACCCAATACCAACGACTGATTGACCTTTATCTCAGCGATGAGTTTCCGCGTGAGATGTTGGCAGACCGGAAAACGAATTTGGAAACAACCATTGCCGCATTAAGGGTAGATCAACAAGAATTAGAAGGCCAACTTCAAGCCAATCTAATGACCTATGAGGAACTATTGGAGTTGAAAGAATCAATGGCAGAAATGGCCGAAGAGGTTATGGACGGCCGTGATAGCTATGAAGTAAAGCGGCAAATTTTGGATTATCTGAGTGTTGAAGTTAGGGGAGATGTGGAAGATGGTGAAAAGGTATTATATGCGCGATGCGTTTTGACTGGGAAAAATTTTGTAGCTGTGTCTACTGCTATAAGTGGATGATGGCTCCCAAGGGGGCGGCGTTTTTGTACACGCGCCCGGAGCGGCAGGCGCTGCTTGAGCCGCTGGTGGTCAGTTGGGGCTATGGCGACAATTGGGGCTTTAGCTTTGGCTCGCAGTACCTGGATTATTTACAGTGGACGGGCACGCACGACCCGGCGGCGGCGCTGGCGGTTCCGACGGCGATTGAGTTCATGGCGGCACATGATTGGGATGCGGTGCGGGGGCGCTGCCACGCGCTGGCGCAGCAAACGGCGCGGCGCATTGGCGAGTTGACTGGCTTACCCTCTATTTATGCCGATGATGGCGATTATGTGCAGTTGGTGGCGATGGAGTTGGATGGGGAAGTGGATACGGCCGTACTCAAAACCTACCTCTACGAGCGCCACCGCGTCGAAATCCCGCTCACGCAGTGGCAGGGGCGCAAATTTATTCGGCTGTCCGTGCAGGGGTACAACACCCAAGAGGATATGGATGCGCTGGTAGCAGGACTGGCAGTATTTTTTGGAGATTAGAGATTAGAGATTGTCTAATCTCCAATCTCTAATCTCTCTACTCTTCCACATCGTCCATATCACGCGGCTCGCCGGGGCGGTAGCCAAATTTTGCACCGTAGGTGCGCATGATGCGGCGCTGGCTGGCTGCTTCTTCTTTGCGCAGGTGGAAACGTAGTTCATCCAACACATCATCAATGAGTTCGTTGGCCTGGGCACGCATGGCTTCAATGGCGGCCTGGGCGCGGTCGTAGGCTTCGTCGGCGGGCACAACATCAGCGGCTTCGCGGCGGGCCGCGTCGAGTACGGCTTGTAATTCGGCGGTGGTGGGGCAAACGGCCGTGTCATACCCCGCTTCAGCCGCATCCCCATCGCCTGCAATGACTTTTTCGGCCAAATCAAACCAGCCCTCCAGGCTGTCTGGCTGCGGCTCTGTACCATCGGGTTCCAAGTAGTAAAAGCGCAGCACACCAACCGGTTCACCATTGCGGGCCACACGACGGCGCACCACTTCCCACATGTCATCCAGATATTGCTTCAGTTTATCTAGCGCCTCGTCGCGCTCCACCACTTCGCGGTCCAATTCGCCAAAGGTGTTGGCCACATCAAGAAAGGCTTCGTCAAATTGTGGCAAAAACGCTTCCAATTCTTTGAAGGTATCCAGGCTGATATATTCGAGTTTATTGCCATAATCCAGGGCGGTAGATTGTGCGGCAGTGCGCAAGAAGTTCAGGCGCTGTGTATCAGTTTTTGGGGGTAACAGGTAAGGCATGTATGTCTCCTCTTGAAAAGTATGAAGTATGAAGGGTGAAGGATGAAGGCTGGATGGTTATTAGAGAAATTGTAGCAGAGGAGGGAAAGAGGGGGCAAGCGGGTGAAATGAGAAACGGCCGTTCCACTCTACCCCGCCCGGCAAAATGTGTTATGCTATTCTCAACATTTTCTAGTTCAAATTTGAGCATCAAATCATTAGTGCTAAACGAGGAGATTCGTATGAACGATTATCAAGACCCCCTACCTTTGCCCGTGTCCGAAACCAGGCTGGCAGAAATGTTTACGTCCGTTATGTCTCGCGTCTACTTGTGGATGTTTATGGGACTGCTCGTCACCACCGGCGCTGCCTTTTTCGCATTGAATACAACCTTCCTGTGGCGATTCCTCTACAACTTTCCATTAGGCATTTGGTTATTCTTTGGCGGTGAGATTTTGCTTGTCATTGCCATTGGTCGCACGGCTACGCGGCTTGCGCCCGGTGTGGCTATTAGTTTGTTTTTCGCTTATGCCTTTTTGAATGGCCTCACCATGTCTATCATCTTCTTAATTTATGACTTGGGCACGATTACGCTGGCATTTGGCACAACGGCCGTCCTATTCGGCATCCTCTCTGTCGTTGGCTACACCACCAAACAAGACCTCAGCAAATGGGGCGGCATCCTCTTCATGGGTCTCATCGGCCTCATCGTTGCTTCAGTGGCAAATATGTTCCTGGCAAACAGCACTTTGGATTGGATCATCACCTACGCTGGCATTCTCCTCTTCATGGGCCTCACCGTTTATGACACTAAACGCATTAAAATGATGGCCTATGCTGCGGCAGCACAAACGGGTGGCGATACGGCCGTTATCAGCCGTATCGGTATTTTGGGAGCGCTGCGCCTCTACCTGGACTTCATCAACCTCTTCCTCTTCATTCTGCGGCTGTTCGGTCGGCGCAGATAACCACCTTACTTCACAACCAACGCAAAGGGCCTGGCAAAACCAGGCCCTTTTTTATTTAACACCCTTCCTAACCAGGCGAGAAGGTTATTGTTTACCCAGCAAAAACGTCAGGGGGATGTGTACACGGGCTTGCCAAGAGACTTCATTATGTGCAGCACCATCAAAGCGATAGGTTTGCCAAAATGGGCCAGGAATATGGCCCTGTTCACGCAGCAAGGCATCCACTTTTTGTTGATGTGGTTCATATTGGGCATCTAGCGTCTCCGTACCGTAATCGAAGTAGAGTTTGTGCGTGCCCGGCGCAGGTAAATATTGACGCAGGTAGGGTTGAATAACACCTTCAACAGCCGGCCAATGAGTAGAGACGCAGCCCGCAGCGGCAAACACATGCGGATATTCGCACAGAGCGTACAAAGATATGAGGCCGCCCATGCTAGACCCCATGATAGAGGTGGATTCTCGCTGCGGCTGTGTGCGGTAATGAGTATCTATGAAGGGTTTCACCTCTTCTACCAGGAAGCGCAAGTAATTGTCTGACAGGGGATCGGATGGCAGTTCGGAGTTGAATCTTTGCGCGTACCGGGCCTTCACCCGCGCGAGATATTGTGGGCCAACAGGAGTGGCAAACGGCCGTTGCGGCAAATACTCCGGCCAACGCAGCTCTCCCCCATTCCAAATACCCACCACAATCACTGGACGGATTTTCCCGGCGTAAATAAGGCGGTTGGCGGTTTCTCCGATTCGCCAGGGAACGCCACCATAAGCGGTCGCTGGATCGAATAAATTTTGGCCGTCGTGCATGTAGAGAACGGGGTAGGAAACGGCCGTATCCCATTCATAACCCGGCGGCAGCCACACATCCACCTGACGCGGCTGCACATATTGGGAGGGGAAGTTGACGTGATGGTCTATCATGGCCCTAGCTCAGATCAGTCAGCTATGTACCAGTCACCAGACCAGGGAGGCAGATTGAACGTATGCAAGACACCAAGCTGCGGCAGCACCACAGGGAGGGTATGTGCGGCATCGCTCAAATTAAACGCCACAAGAATAACATCATCACCCTTGCTAATGGCATAAGCATAAGTGCCTGCGGCTGCATCTACGTGTAACGTTTGTCGCTGCCCCTGCCAGATGACCGGGTGCTGCCGCCGCAAGTGGATGAGTTGGCGATAATACGCCAGCAAATCCCCATCAACGGCATCCCAGGGCATGGGCAGACGGCATTCTTCCATGCCGTGACTGTCTGGATCGCCAATCCCGCGTTCTTGGCTGACGCCGATTTCGGTGCCATTGTAAACGACCGGCGGCTGGGACAGGGTGAACTGGCACAATGCAGCCAACTTCAATTTGCGCTTATCCCCTTTGGCAATCCAGAGGAAGCGGTTCATGTCGTGATTGTCCAAAAAGCTGGGGCGGCTGATGCGTGCTGGGAAGTAGGCGTCGTGCTGATGCAAGAAGGCGTCGAAGGCGGCCACATTCATGGTGTTGAAGGCAAAGACATCACGCAGGGCTTGAGCCAGCAAGAAGTCGAAGTTGCCATGGAAACGGCCGTCGTAACTCATCTGCGTTTGCGGTGTGTGTACCGTCTCGCCAAACATCCAGGCATCCGGCCTGGTCTGGCGCACAGCGGCACGCAATGCCGTCCAGAAATCGTGCGATGGGCCAAGCGTGTAATCAATACGCAAGCCATCAAACCCTTTTTGCAGCCAAAACTGCACGCTGCGGAAGAGATAGTCGCGCACACCGGGGTTGTCCGTGTTCAATTCCGGCAATTCTTTGACTTCATAGTAAGCCACATAATCATCCGGCCAACTGCGCCAGCGGAACCAGTCATGGTAAGGGCTGTCCTCTTCGGCAAGCGCTTCCTGAAAGTAGGAATGGTCGCTGCCCACATGGTTGCCCACAAAATCAAGCAGCAGGCGGATGCCGCGCTCGTGCGCCCCGGCAATGAGTTCTTCGATGTCGGCCATGCTGCCCAGGCGCGGGTTCACGCTAAAGTGGTCGGTAGCGTGGTAGCCGTGATGGGTTGTATCCGGGAAGAAGGGGTTGAGCCAGATGACATTGAAACCGAGGCCGGCGATGTAGTCGAGCTTTTCGATGATGCCGCGCAGAGTGCCGCCATAGATGTCGCTGAGATGGTTGACGTTGTTCCAGGCACGGCCGTTTCCCGGCGAAAAGCGGTCAGGAAACACCTGGTACACAATGGCCTCTTCCGCCCAATCGGGCAGCGTCATCTCATCCACCAGGTAAGAAAAGGTTGCCCCCGCATCCGCCCAAATGGGGTCGCCGCCATCCGCAGGATAAGCACGCAAGCGATAACGCACCAGCGTCCCCGCTTTTTGCGGCGGCAGAACAGTCTGCCAGGTTTGGCTGTACATCCAATTGAAAATATTCCACTCAGTTTTGATGGGGGTGAGCGGCAAAGTGAGGGCAGCCGGTTCCGACACGACACATTCCACCCGCTCAATTTGCTGTGGCAGCGCAATAGTTGCCGTCAGCAGCGGCGCATTACCCGGTTTTGGAGCAATGGGATCAAGCCGGTTGAGATGGGTAAAGCCTGCCGTTTGCTCCTGCACGTAAGCAGTGCGCTTCTCTATCGTTGAAAGGGAACCAAAAATTGTTTCATTCATACTCAATCTAGTTTCTTACTCCTGAGATAAAAGGATGACGGTAGCACTCTGGCCCTGAATTTCTGACAACGGCATGTATCCGCTAAACCCGCCAGCCTCGTTCACAACAGGAGGTTCGGATACTGCGGGGCCATAGAGGGAAACGGCCGTAACCTCCCCACGCAGCGGCCCATCAACCAACTCCAAACTATAATCACCAGCCGCAACCACATTGGGGTTAAGGTTGAACAAAACCAGGATCGTCTCATTCTCTGTGTGCCGCAAAAAGGCATAGAGACGGCTAGAATTGGCAGCTACTGGCGTCCAATCACCCTCCCGCAGCGCCTCGTGGTCATTACGCAAATGAATGAGCGTACGATAGGTGTTGAGCAGCGAATCTGGGTCAGCATCTTCCGCAGCTACATTGAATTCTGCATAATCAGCGGCGGGGGCACGCCAGGGTATACTCGTCGTGAAACCCACCCCGGCGTCATCGCCGTTCCAGGGCATAGGCAGGCGAATATCTTCATCGGGCTTGGTGCCGGTCATACCAATCTCTTCGCCATAATAGAGGAAGGGCACGCCCGGCGAAGTAAGCAGCAGCGCCGCCCCTACCTTTGCCTTTGTCACGTCTCCCAACACGCTCATCACGCGGTTTTGATCATGGTTGGTCAGGAAAATGCCGAACTGATTGGGCGGGTAACTGGCGTCAACCAGTTGCGCCTGGTCATACAAGTTCCCCACGATAGGACTCCCTGCCGCACGCAGATACTCTTCAGCCAAATCAAACTCAAAGGGAATGTCATTCTCCACAACGGCATACTGAGCAGCATTTTGGGAATCAGTCCAGGTTTCGCCAACGGTGAACGCATCAGGATTGATGCCTTTGTAATAAGTGTGGAAGGCTTGCAGCCAGGCATGTGTCGCTGGCGTATTCTCCTGAGCAATGCCATTTTCGATGAGATGGCGCACAGCGTCCATGCGGAAGCCATCTACGCCCATGTCCTCCAGCCAAAAACGGACAATGTTATCAATTTCGGCGGTGACATCCGGGTTATTCAGATTCAAATCAGGCATACCCGACCAAAAAACGGCATAGTAGTAGCCATCCTGTCCGGTGTACCACACCTGCTGTCCCCAAGGGCCAAGATAGCCGGGGTTTGTATCAGACCACACATACCAATCGCGGTACTCTGGGTCGCCTGCGTTGGAAGCGGTGAACCAGGGGTTTTCGCGGCTGGTGTGGTTGATGACCAAATCCACCGTGACGCGAATGCCGCGTTGGTGTGCTTCTTCAATCAGCCGCTTGAAATCTTCGTTTGTGCCGTAATCTTGCTCAACGGTGTAATAGTCCACCACGTCGTAGCCATGATAGCTGGGTGATTCCATAATGGGCATGAGCCAGAGTCCGGTGATGCCTAAGTCGTCGGTGGTAGCGGGGTCGCCATCATTCAAATAATCTAACTTTTGAATTAAGCCGTTGATGTCGCCAATACCGTCACCATCGGAATCTTGAAAACTGCGCACAAAAACTTCGTAAAAGACGATATCGTTCCACCAGCGATCTACTGTCGGATCGAGGGTGGGGACGGGTCTTGGCGTGGCAGTCGGCTCTTTGGTGGGGCCGGCTGCGCGTGTGGCTGCGTCTTGGGCCAGTGCAGTGGCGATGGCGTTGGGCGTAGCGGTGTCTTTGGGAATGGGTGTGTAGGTGGGTGTGGCCACAATTGTTTCTATCGTCGGGGTGGTTTGGGCAACGGCCGTTGCCGGCACAGGTGTCGCGGTAGGTGCTGCATTTTGGCAGGCTGCCAGCAGCAAGACAAGAAAAACGAGTGTGAGCCACTCATGTTTATGGGCGTTCATTTGTTTCTCCTCAAATTTATGGGTTAACCTGGCCGACAATGTTTCCATTCTCCACATTACCGCCAACCGGCAGCCCGCTGGGAACAGAAGTCGGGATAGTATGTGTCAGGTCAAGGGCGCTGGGCGAGGTTAATGCATTGAGAAAGGCCAGCAAGTCCTGCATCTCTTCATCCGTAAGCTGCACCTGATCGCTGGCCGAATCACTCTCTGTTGCCAGGATTGCGGCAAGCACTTCTGGTTGATCCTGACAAGTATCTTGCAAAATAAGGGCAAGCTGTGTGGGATCGTAGGCTTGCAAACTGTCTACTGGGTTCAAATGGTGGCGAACAACCTCTTCCAACGAGGTGAACGCGCCATTGTGCATCCATGGCCCGGTGAGCGCCACGTCACGCAGCGGTGGTGTGCGGAAAGCGAAACGGTCGCAATCGCTGCCGGTTTCGCGGGCGCGGCCCAAATCATAGGGTTGTTCGCGCCCTTTGCCCGGCCCAAGCTGCGGCACAGCTAAATTGTAGAATTCCTGATCGGTGAGCAGCCCGCCGCTGTGACAACTTGAGCAGCCGGCCTCGCCATAAAATAACAGTGCGCCCCGTTTTTCAGCATCTGACAAGGCGCTTGTATCGCCCTGAATGTAGCGGTCAAAGGGGCTGTCGTCAAACGTGAAGGTCATATTTTCGTAAGCGGCAATGGCGTTGGCAACGTGTTCAATGCCCAATGATTCGACGGGCACGTCAGGGTATGCTGCCTGGAAAAGCGTCACGTAATCGGGAATCGCCAGTAAACGCTGCATGATGGCCGCCCACACGGGCTGTGAGAGGTAATCGGAAATCTTTGCCAGTTCGTTCACCTGCCCAAAGATGTCTTTGTCGCCGCGCAGCCCGCGCATTTCATCCCGCGAGGTGATGGGGAAAAGGGCTTGAGCGGCCAGCAGGTTGTCAAGGCCATCGGGCAGCCGGTTGCTGGCGGGGGTCTCGAAACCGTGTATGGGGTCTCCAGAAACACGGCCGTCCCAGAAAAAGCTCGTCCATTCCATGTAACCCAGGTTGTAAAGGGGTTGGGCATTGCGCGGAACGAGGTCTCTACGTTCATCCAGTTTCACGCGCTGTGTGCCTAATCCTATGCCGCCCGTGCCAATCGAAAGAGAAAGGTCGTCACCGGTGGCGGTAAGGGAATGATGGCAGGTGGCACAGGCCATATCGCGGTTGCCGCTCAGTTCCGGGTCCCAGAATAGGGCTTCGCCCAGGTCAACTAAAGCGGATGAGGGGGTCGGAAGCCGGGTCGGTGGCTGCACGTTTGCCTGCTCCATGAGGTGTTGTAAACGGCCGTCCACACTCACCGCTTGCCACACTGGCATCCCCAAAGCGGTCGAACTCAGGGCCAAAACCCCGGCAAACCCTAACGAGCCAAGCGCAACCAACTGCCATTGCCCGCGCTTTGTACGTGCAAGTAAAACAAAGATGCTCCAACCTGTCAGAACTACGCCCAAAGCCAGCAGCAGCGTGGTTTGCCAGTTCACTTGCGCAAACAAGTTCGGTTGCTCAACTAATGAGGCAACAGGCATTGTTTGTAGTGCCGTTGCGCCCGCCACAGGGTAATCTAGATGGTAGCGCTGATCAGCAGCCACATCGGTAAAGGTTTGTTCGGTTCCATCGGGCCAGAGGATGTGTAGAACGGCCGTTTCTGCATCACCCAGGCCAAAGGAAAGCGCCAATTCGCTGCCACCGCCCAAGCCAAAACCGTTGATCACGTCTTGCATTTGTGTCATGCCATCTGGGGTGGTCAGGTATACGCGTGTGCCTACTGCGTCGCGGTTAACCACGCCCGCACCGGTTAGTTCCAGAGAGAGCCAGTGGTTGGGATTGGTACGGCCGTCTTGATTTTGGTACAAGCGATAACCCTCATCCATATTCCCCACAGCCAGATCCAACCAACCATCATGATCATAATCAGCATAGGCCGCACCCAAACTAGGCCGCACATCAGCTGCCTCATTCGCGCAGCTAACCTCCGTAAAAGTACCGTCAGCATTGTTTTGAAACAGCCTATTGGCGGCAATATCACGGTGATTAGCCGTATCAGCCACTGCTAAATACAAATCACGCCAGCCGTCATTGTTATAATCAAAAAACAAAGCTCCCCAACCAATATCCCCCGGCGTTTGTACCCCCGCCGTCTCCGCGACTTCAACAAACGTACCATCCCCCTGATTCTGCAACAACTCCATCGGGCCAACATTAGAAAAATAAAAGTCTACCAGCCCATCGTTGTTGTAATCTCCCACAGCCAACCCCATGCCAAACAACTTGGAGGCCGCCCCAGTCTCCGTCGCCACCTGTGTGAAACACCAACCATCGCAGCCAGGCCCATCATTTCGCCACAATTTATTACCGATTGGATTGATAAACTCATCATTAACCAAGTAAATATCCAAATCGCTGTCATTATCAAAGTCAACAAAACTGGCAATAAACCCTGCACCGTCTAAACTACCGCCCAGATAGTCAGAAACATCCTGAAAAGTGCCATCCCCATTATTATGGTACAGTCGGTCAGAATCACCATCCATAGACCTGCCGCATTCTGGATAACAAGACCAGTTTGCCACATATAAATCGACAAACCCGTCGTTATCAAAATCTCCCCAGGACGCAGACTTACTATTTTTGTCATCAACCAGACCTGCATGTCGCGTTACATCTACAAAATATCGTCCACCTTCATTGTGGAATAAATTGTTGATACCCCAATTGACAACCAGCAAATCTCGCCAACCATCGTTATCATAATCAGCAAAAATCGCACCGCCACTATACGCATCGGGCAATGCCACTTGGTTAGCTAAAGGCGAGATAGCAAATGTACCGTCCCCATTGTTATGATAAAGAGTGTTAGGGCCATCCGGGTCTGTTACATACAGATCAACCCAACCATCCTTGTCATAATCCCCCCACGCCTGCCCCACAGCCATGTCCAGGCTTGCAACCCGATTATCTGCAATACCAGCCAAGCGGCTCACATCCCTAAAGTGAACCTCATCAACAACAGGTTGCGCAGTTACAAGAAGGGGATAGCCCTGCTGCCACAGCAAAGCTATCCCCACAATGAGTAAACAGAGCGCTAAGACGCGCCGCATGGCTTATTCCTTTACAGCCCCCGTGGTTAGCCCACCAGCAATCTGATCTTGCAACGCCAAATAGGTGATCAAGATAGGGAGTGCGCCAATCAAAGCACCAGCAGCAAAAACACCCCACTTCTTATCAAATTGCCCGGCCGTAAAAATCTGCAAGCCAACCATTAGCGTATATTTATCCACATCGTTAAGCAAAATACGTGCCAGAATAAAGTCGCCATAAACACCAATGAAAGACAAAATGCCGATTACAACCAATATCGGGCGCAAAAGGGGAAGAAGGAGCGTCCAAAAGATTTGGAAATTAGTGGCACCATCCACCATACCAGACTCATCAATGGCACGCGGAATCGTGTCTAAAAAGCCTTTCATCAGCCAGATATTCAGGCCCATAGAACCGCCCAAATAGACCATGATTAATCCGGCGTGGGTATTCAAACCTAATTGAGGAATGATCTCCCCCGTCTGAAAGATCAACAAGTAAACTGCTACCAATGCCAACAAATTAGGAAAAACTTGAATAAGCAAAATCCCTTTGAGCATGGTAACACGCCCAGCAAACCGCAGACGGGAAAAAGCATAGGCCGCCAAAGTTGTAATGGAAATGCTCAGAACTGTTGTAATTGTGGCGATCTTCACCGAATTCCAGACCCATTTCCAATAAGATAAATCACCAAATTGATAATCGGGATTTAATCCAAACAAATCCCGATAATTATTCAAGCCCACATTAGCCGGGATTAATGTTTGAGTAGCCAACGATTGTGAATTATCAAAAGAAGCAGAGATAATCCACAATACCGGGAAAATGGAAAAGATGATCAAGATCACAGCGATAACAAGTCTGATCCCAATGCCAAAACGCTTCTGAGCTTTCTGGGATGACTGAAAGTTTTTGTAGGATTGGACTAAACTAGACACTTTCGCTGACCTCCTCCCACATATTGGTGAAGCGATATTGGATTAAGGTGATCGATCCCACAATGAAAAACACAATGATGGAGATCGCCGACGCTAATCCATATTGGACGCCCCGCCCGCCGCTCTCAAAAGCAAGCTTATATACGTAGCTAATTAAAATATCTGTATGACCCGCCTGAGTAGACGCACCCACAATTGGAGGGCCACCAGAAATAAAGAGATAGATCAGATTGAAGTTGTTAAAGTTAAACGTATACGAAGCAATTAAAAGCGGCCCGACAGCCACTAATAGCAAAGGCAAGGTGATGCGCCGAAAACTTTGCCAACCTGTAGCGCCATCGATCTTTGCTGCTTCGTAAATATCTGCGGGGATAGATTGCAATGCACCGCTTGTAACTAACATGAAGTAGGGATAACCAAGCCATAAATTGACAATCAAAATAGCAATCTGCGCCCAAATTGGCTCAGTGGTCCATCGTGGCGCCCAACCTATCGTGCTCCCCAAAATACGATTGATAACGCCAAATTCTGAATTCATCATGCCACGCCAGATAATAATGCTTATCAAGCCCGGAATCGTGTAAGGGATCAACAAAAACGAGCGAATAACTTTTTTGAACGGGAAATCCTTGTCGTTAAACAAAATAGCTATTGCAAGACCTAGTGCAAATGTAGACAAAACACTAACCGTAGGAAAGATGAAGTTCCATGCCATAATGCGAACTAATGGGCCTCGCAACGCTGGGCTGGTGGTGAAATCAATAAAATTCTTGAATCCAACCACTGTTCGAAAACCTGGCTTGATGGTTTTTCCATCCTGGGTCGTAAATGTCCCATTTACATTGCGGTAAATATCCCCATTTGATTGGTCAATAATAGCGTCAATTGCTTCGTCATACTTGTAAAGAATTTCCAACTCGGCCGCTTCACTTGGGGAACGAATTTGGATTGTTTGGATTCCCTCTAATCCAAACTTGATGTTTGGTAATTCTTTATCGGTAGCAGCCACTAACCCATTTAACCGCTGATACCCGTCCAAAGATGCCGGGATTCCACTACTATCTGCTTCACTTATGCCAGGATCTCCTGCGTTTGCAGGTACGATCTCTACACCAGGTTTGCCAATAAAAGTTTCCCCATCTGCATTAACCAACCATAGTGCGTATTCACCAGACTCGGATTTATAGGCAGTCCATGAATAGGATTTCCCTTCTTCCGGCAGATAAGTTGCTTTCTCGATAAGCGGAATGGCCTGTTCTTTAGTCAGGAGGTGTCCATCACCGTAGTTTGTAAATGCAACGTAGATGGTAAATATCATAGGGTAGATGACAAATAAGATTAAGAAACTTAAACCTATTGCCATCCAGCGAAACGGATACGCTTTGGGAAGTAAAAAAATCAGGTTCAGCATTATGGTAATAATGCCAACAATGACTATTAACTGCGTAAATCCCTTAGATAACGCATTTTGAATGAACCAACCTGCACCAACATCAAACACAATAACCAAAATGATGAGGATTATCTTGGATAAGGGAGATTCTTCACGCGAGCGGTTGGTTTTCTTTTCGATAACAAGCCCACTCATAGCATACCTCCTGTATACGGTTGAAGGGACGATAGGAAGTGTTTTGCGCTATTTAGTCAAAATTATCAGGGGATAGTTTTGCATAGTCGCATATATGAAAATACCGGAAAGCATTTCCATGCTTTCCGGTATTCTCAATTAAAAAGTTGTTTAGGGCAAGACAATCTCAAGCAATTTGGTTGCAGGATCGTAGGTGAATGAGACTTCGCCATCAGCAGCCAAACTGAAGGGGTAGTTAGCACCGTCGGGTTCGCCATCAACACCGTAGTTGGTCGTCCAGGAACCATCCAGCGCAACTTTGACTTCGTAATCGCCAGCGGTCAAGGCAAAGGGACCACTATGATATAGACCGTCATCACCCATGGCCATGGCGGTTACATCACACTCTGGTTGCCAGTCGCCGGGACAGCCAGCCTGTGCCTGGTAAGAACCGGGCACATTGACCATGCCAGTGAGCGGATTGGCAATCAAGGCACGAACCTTTGCACCAGCGTCATCCATAGCGGATGTAGCATCTTGTTTACCATCACGAGCCAGAACAACGGCATCGTTCCAGTTACCCCAAACGGAACCCATCGCAGGGATGGCGGGCATCATGGTAGCGTTGACACCAGCAGCAGCCATGGCTACCAGGTCTGGGTCGTCAACCTGCTCCAACGCGGGGAGGTATGCAGGCGGCCGTTGGCCTACTTCGTACAGGGCCAACTGAGTATCTACGTTGGCGATGAATTCGCTGAGGAAGGCTTGTGCTAACAGAACATTTTCGCTCTGGGCATTGATGAAGAAGCCTTGTGTACCAGCAAAGGGATAACCACCGCCGGGGAAGTCGGTGATGGCATAGGGTATGCCAGATTCACGAATACGACCAAGCGCCCAGGGGCCAGCCATGATGAACGGGGCTTCGCCAGTCTCGAAGAGGGCATGGTTGTTAGCCCAGTCCCAATCGGCCGGCAAATCACCATTAGCAACACCATCAGCCAACCACTGTACACCTTCGATCATACCGGGGCTGTCTACACCCAAATCATCGGGGTTCCAGTCGCCATTGTCATTTTTGCCAAAGATGTAACCACCAAAGGAGGTAAAGAGCGGATAAGCATCGTAGGTGGTGCCTGTGACGGCCATAACATAGGTGGTTTCGCCTGCGCCTACAAGTTCACGCCCCATCGCGAGAACCTCATCCCAAGTGGCGGGTGGGGTTTCTACCATGTCAGTGTTATAGAAGAAGGCCATGTTTTCAGTAGCGTATGGCATGCAGTATAAAACACCATCAAAAGTACAGGCTTCAAGGGCCTTTGGCGCGAAGTCACCCGCTTTGTCACCCAGGTCTACTGGAGCCAGGAGGCCATTGTCTACCAGTGTACCGGCCTGGTCATGAGCGATGACGATGATGTCCGGGCCTTCACCCAGGGGTGCTGCAACCTGGAAGTCATCACGAATAGCAGATTTCAGCTCGACAACGAGTTCAAGATTGTAGGTAGCGAGCACATCATCTGCCAGGTCTTGCAAAATCGGGGCACGAGTGTCATCTGCCCAGATACGCAGTGTACCGGCGGGTTCTGCAGCCACTGGTTCTTCCACTGGTACTTCTGTCGGTTCTTCCATGGGTTCTTCGGCCGGTACTTCTGTCGGTTCTTCCATAGGTTCTTCGGCCGGTACTTCTGTTGGTTCTTCCATGGGTTCTTCGGCTGTTTCTTCGACGGGGGCGGTGTTTTCAGCCGGTTGGTTTGCTGCTGGTTCTTCGGTAGTCGTGTTGTTTGTACCACCACAAGCGGCCAAGAGCATCGCGCCCATCAGTACAAAGATGAGCAACAGGTAAAGCTTATTATTTTTCATTACTAACATTCTCCTCACTTTCTGAAATTTTTGTTTTGAATCTTGGTGTTTCTTATTTGTTGGATGGGTTTCGGCTCTTTCCTCAGGAGCATCACCTCCTTTTATCAAGTACGGTTCCGAGTATTTTACCAAATTTAAATTTGAAAATATAGTAAACGGCCTACGCAAGAACGGTAGATAGTTCTGTACGTATATGCTCGTTTAGTCGCGTTAGTCCTTCTACAAGATTGTCGTGCTGTAAATCTGTGATGCATCGCAAGCGAGCATCATTATAAATTTTGTGCGCCAGGGCAGCTTGTTGCTGAACGGCCGTCCCCTCTTCCGTGAGATATAAACGCAATGTACGGCCGTCTGTCTCATGTGGCTGACGGGTGACATATCCAGACGCCTCCAACCCCTTGATAATTCGCGTGACATTACTCTTATCACACACCATGCGATCACTTAACTGACTAAAAGAAATCCCAGGGTTCTCCGCAATATGATAAAGCGCATAATAACGTGATACGGTGAGATCAAATTGATAAAAAAAACGACGATCTCCATCGTCAATTAACAAAAAGGTCTCCTTAATCAAATTATAAAGCAATTCTTTATCACACATAAACCCTCATCAATTGTCAGTAGATTCGTTGATATTGCAACTATTGACACATCAACTATATCATGAAAAAATAGGTTGTCAACAATTTTGCCCATACAAAAACGGCCCATCTTGTAGGGTATGCACAAAGCCAATTATTTAGAGGAAATGCAAGGGCAAAGAGAGTTTCTCTGCTCTGCCCTATGCATCTAAATCCGTATCTGTGTCTATCTTTACTACTCTCGCAACTGTGCTCCCAACTGCCTTTGAAGCTGTGTGATTATGCGCTGTCGATTTTTGCTAACATCCTTATCCGTCAACGTTTTGCCGGGCGATTGAAAAGTCAGATGATAGGCTAGGCTCTTCTTCCCTGCCGCAATCTGTTTACCTTCATAAATGTCAAACAACGCCACATTCTTGAGCAAGAAACCACCTGCTCGTTGAATCTGTTCCGCCAGTTCGGCCGCCGAAACGTCCTTATCCACCACCAGCGCCAAATCCTCATGCACGGCCGGATAATTTGACACCGGTTCAATGTGGAATCCGTCAGGAATTTGGCTGAGAAGCAAGTCCAAATCCAACTCCGCTGCCAAAACCGGCCGTTCCGTGCGAATGTCGAACCCTTCCACCACCAACGGATGCAGTTCGCCCATCAGTCCCAACTGGTTGCCGTTCAAAAGCAGCTTCGCCGTGCGGCCAGGGCGGAAGGTAGGATGTGAAGCGGCCTCAACCGTCAACTCGGCAATGTGCAAATCAGCCAACATCGCTTCAATCACACCCTTCAAATCAAAGAAATCCAGCGCGAGAATTTCGCCATTATCCTGCCAGGATACCTGCTGGCGCGGCCCAGTCATCACCAGCGACAAACGGCCCAATTCATCCGGCAAATCGCCATCTTCCGAAGCCAGATAAATGTACCCCACCTCGAACAAAGCGATATATTCCTGGAAACGGCTGTTGGCAGCCGCGATTTCCAGGGCAGCAGCCAGCAAACTGTGCCGCATCGCCACCCGGTCTACGGTAATGGGGTTTGCCAGCGTGACATAGGGGCGGTCATCCGGCGTAATGCCTGTTTCTGGTGGCAGCAGTTTGCCTTCCCGCTCCGGCGTCGTCAGCCGGTAAGTGATAATTTCCTGCAAGCCAAGCTGCACCAGGCTGTCCTTGAGCCGCTCTTCCTGCTCCAGGCGTGTGTTGGCCCGCTGCGGCGGCAGCGTGTCACTCATTTCGGTAGATGGCAGCTTGTCGTAACCGTACATGCGGCATACTTCCTCCACCAAATCATTAGTGAATTCGATGTCCAGGCGATGATCGGGGGCTGTGACCAACAAATGGTCGCCCTTATCCTCAACCGTAAATTCTAGCGATTCCAGCATTTGCTTGATTTCAACCTGGCTAGGACTGATGCCGCCGATACGCTGTACCTCGGCTGCGGTCAATTGCAGCGTCACCGGCTGCGGCGGATTGGGATAATAATCAATCAAGCCTTGCCAAACCGTGCCGCCAGCTAATTGGCGCATCAATTCGGCGGCGCGTTTGGCTCCTAAAACCGCCTGGCTGGGATGCACGCCCCGGCTGAACCGGAATCCAGCTTCAGAATTCATCTTAAGCAAGCTCATGCTGCGCCGGATGTTGATGAAGTTCCACGATGCCGCTTCCAACAGGACGTTGGTGGTGGTATCGCTAATCTCGCTGGTTTCGCCGCCCATAATGCCGCCAATACTCAGCGCACCGGCCGGATCGGTAACGAGAATGGTGGTAGGCGGCATATCGCGGAGTTCGCCATCCAGCGTGGTGACTTGCTCGCCTTCATGCGGCAAACGGGTGATGATGTGGATGGGGCCGTCGGGACTGCTGTATGCATCGGCACGGCCGCGTAAGAAATCGTAATCGAAGGTATGATTGGGTTCGCCCATTTCCAACATGACATAGTTGCTGATGTCTACGACGACGTTGATAGGACGCTGTCCGGCCAATTGTAGACGACGCTGCATCCATTGGGGGCTGGGCTTTTGCTCCACGCCACTGATAATCATGCCGGTGAAGCGTGGGTTGAGATCAGGGTTTTCGGTAGTGATGACGACTTTGCCCTCAACAGGCGGCCCTTCCATCACAACATCGTAGTTGGGATAGCGCACGGTTTGCCCGGTGAGGGCGGCGACTTCGCGGGCCACACCAACGATGGAGGCGCAGCGAGCGATGTTGGGGATGATGTCTATGCTTATTACAGCATCGCCGAGTATGTCTTGGATGGGCGTGCCGGGGGTTTGTTCGTCGGTGAAGATCATGATACCTTCGTGTTCATCGCTGAGGCCGAGTTCTTTTTCGGAACATAACATGCAGCGATTGTGAATGCCGCGTAACGGCCGTCCCTTCAAAGTCGCCTTCACCTGCCCTTCCTTATGCCCGTCATAAAGAACGGCCCCCTCCATCGCAAATGGCGAGTACAACTTGAGATGACTGATGTCACCCTGCCCGACATATTGGAATAAGTTGGGCGCACCAGTGACAGTCACTTCGTTCTCTTCGCCACCGTAGTCCACGGTCGCCAACACCAACCGGTCGGCATTAGGATGCTGTTCTACTTTTAGAATGTGACCAACGATGATTTTTTCACGGTCCCAAACGAGTCGGTTTTTGTCGTTGCCGCCGGGGATGCCGGTGTATTCGATGCCTTCCACTTCCAAACCGGCGATGGTGAGCATTTCAGCCAGTTCGGCAACGGGCATGTCAATATCTACGTATTCTTTGAGCCAGGATATAGGTACTAGCATGAGTTACTCCGTAAAACGTGAAACGTAAAAAGAAAGTCTTCACGTTTCACGCATGATTTAGAATTGTGCCAAGAAGCGGAGGTCATTCCCCCAGAAATAGCGAATGTCATCAATACGGTATTTGAGCATGGCAATACGTTCCGGCCCCATGCCAAAGGCAAAGCCAGAATATACATCTGGGTCATAGCCGCCGTTGCGTAAAACGGTAGGATGTACCATGCCACAACCCAGGATTTCCACCCAGCCAGTGTATTTACACACATTGCAGCCATCGCCATTGCACAAGATACACTCCACATCCATCTCGGCGCTGGGTTCGGTGAAGGGGAAGTAGTTGGCACGGAAACGCACCTGCCGGTGCGCGCCAAACATGCGCCGGGCAAAGTCGGTCAGCGTGCCTTTCAGATCGGCCATTGTGATGTTTTTGCCGACAGCCAGCCCTTCCACTTGATGGAATTGTAGTTCGGCGCGGGCGGTGACTTGCTCATAGCGGTAGCACATGCCGGGCAAGATGACGCGAATCGGTTCCGGGTAGTATTCGTGCATGGCGTGAATCTGACCGGGGCTGGTGTGGGTACGCAAGATAACACCGGGCGTGGTGGTGTGGAAGGTATCCCACATATCGCGGGCGGGATGGTCTTGGGGAATGTTGAGCAGCTCGAAGTTGTACTCGTCGGTCTCCACGTCGCGGCTGCGATAGACCTGAAAGCCCATGTCACCCCAAATGCGGTAGATTTCGCGCAGGGTTTGAGTGGCCGGATGGAGACGGCCGTGCCACTGTTTACGCCCTGGCAAAGTCACATCAATCGCCGAAGATGCCATCAATGCATCCAGTTCAGCCGATCTCAGTTCAGCCAACCGCTGCTCATAAGCCGTCTCCAATTCTTGTTTAACGGCATTGATGCGTTTGCCAAATGCAGGACGCTCTTCAGCACTCAGTTGGCCGACCTGCCGGGTCATCAAGTAAACACTGCCTTTGCGACCCAACGCGGCTTTATACCACGTTTCCAGTTCGGCCGTAGATTCAGCCTGATTGAGTTGAGCCAAAGAGTCTGCATATAGTTGATCTAATTGTGCAAGCATATCTTCACTTCCTCTTCAATTTTGTGGCACGTTCCAGGTGGCTGCCAACAAGCGAGAAGCATATCATACCCCTGAACGTGTGCCAAAATAAAAAGGACGCGGCTGCTGCGCCGCGTCCTCTCAGATTCATTCTTAATTGCTCTAGTCTTTCTTAACGAGCAGAACAAACCTCCTTCGCAAACACGGCGTAGGATAAGCCCATAAAGAAAAACTCAAAACTGTTTAGTCGTTGTTTTTGCATAACAGGTGCATGTTATCACTGGTACAATGGATTGTCAAAAGCCCACCACGCCAGGTAAATAGCAGAGCATTATTCAAGAGCTGGCACAAGTAACATTTCATCACGCAGACGATCTGTTTGTTCGGCCAATGTCCCCAACACGCCATTAATAAAACGGGGTGCGCTATCTGCCCCGTAGATTTTTGCTAATTCTACTGCCTCGTTAATGGCAACTTTAACCGGCGTTTCGTCAGAAATCAGAAATTCATAAATGGCAATTCGCAAAATATTACGGTCAATGACAGCCATTTGGTCGAGAGGCCACTCTGGAGCAAAGCGGGCTATCAGGTCATCCATCATGCCCTGATACTCAATAACTCCCTGTATGAGTGCAGAAGCAAATTCTACACCGGAGCTAGCCATTGGTGCTTCTAACAGCCGGTTTTGCAACGCCTCACCTGGGGGATGGCCCGCAATGTCATATTCGTAGAGAGCTTCTAATGTGACTCGCCGGGCACGCCTTCTCGTTTTCATAATTGTTTAGCAAAATCTCTATTAAGCCTGGAGACTACTCTTGTGTATAGACAACATCTTCAACATGTATGTTTACCGAGTTGACAGGAATGCCGACCATTGTATCAATGGCTTCAACAACGGCCGTCTGCAATGCTCGGCTTGTCTCCATGATATTAACGTCTGGTTCCATTATAACGTAAATATCAAATTTGACCTGATCGTCAGTCAGGTTGAGTAAAATACCATCGTGCTGAATGCTGCGTCGAAAGAGGCGTGCAACATCGGGGGGGACGGCTGCCATACGGCGTACTCCCTCCATGCGCGTGGTAGCAAAGTGGGCAATCGTTGTTAATACCTCTGGCGCAACCTCAACGCGGCCCAGGTTTTCGGTTTGCTGTTCTTCACTCATGATTTATGTCCAATTCGTATCAAGTGTCCAGTTATGAAAGGCCAATGCCACCATCTATACGGATGACTTCGCCTGTAATGAAAGCGGCTTTGTCTGATGCTAGAAATGTAACCAGATGTGCCACTTCTGGCAACTCACCTAAACGTTTTAATGGGGTATGTTCGATGGCTTGCTGCACCATCTCTTCGGTGAGAACGGCCGTTAACGCCGTCGGGAAAAAGCCGGGAGCTACCGCATTCACGGTGATCTGCCGTCCTCCCACCTCTTTCGCCAGAGATTTGGTAAAGCCAATGATGCCAGCTTTGGAAGCGGCATAATTGGTCTGTCCAGCCTGCCCCACCAACCCTACTACAGAGGAAATATTAATGATACGGCCACCCTGCTTGCGGCGCATCATGGGACGCACGGCTGCTTTACAGCAATTAAATACGCTCTTGAGATTGGTACCGATCACCGTGTCCCAATCATCCTCTTTCATCATAGGCAGCAGCATGTCTCGCGTGGTTCCAGCATTGTTCACAAGGATGTCTATCTGCCCGTAGGTTTTCACAGCAGCATCAATCAACGCTTTTGCTGCATCAAAGTCGCTCACATCGGCTTGCACGGCCGTTGCCTCGCCCCCGTTCTCTTGAATCGCCTGCACCACTTCCTCGGCAGCCTCCGCACTGGCATGATAGTTCACAACAACTTTTGCCCCGTGCGCCGCCAAATCTTCGGCAATAGCCCGACCAATACCCCGCGATCCCCCGGTGACAACCGCTACTTTTCCTGCTAACAACAAGGTCGTGCCTCCCATGTCATCAAAATATCCTAAAAGTAAAAACAGCACACGTTTTCAGGGCAACGGCCGTTGCCATCACCCCACATCCATGTGCTGCATCCCATCAAAGAGGAAAACTCCCGAGACTCACTTTTAAAGCCTGCAAATAGGGCTATCCCCCTACCCAACAACAAACAAAAAGGCCGCACACTGCACGGCCCTCAACAAATCCTTACGACTCCGACAAAGGTGGCAAAACTTGCCGCCCACGATATGTCCCACATTCCAGGCACATATGATGCGCCCGCTTCATCTCGCCACAATTCGGGCAAGGAACCAGATGAAAAGGAGTCAAAGCATCGTGTGTCCGCCGCTTATCACGACGTGTTCTAGAAATTCTTCGTTTTGGTACAGCACCCATTTCAATAACCTCTCAATCACAATATCGCCAGGGCAACCCCTGTTTAATTTCACACAAAATAAAACGGCGCAAACGCCGCGACTGGCAATTATAGCCAGCCCGCTTTCTCTGTCAAATTATTCGGTCACTGGTGAGGATTCCGGCAGCGGCATCTCACCCTGCACCTTTCGCAAACCATTCCGCACCACAGCTAGAGAGCGCAAAAGTTCCTCTTCCAACTGAGTCAACTCATTTACCACATACGCATCGGCATCCTGGCGCAGCGCATCGGCATCACGTCGTGCCCGTTCCAAAATATTATCCGCCCGCTGCTGCGCAGAGGCCGTAATCGCATCCCGCTTCACCAATTCGCCAGCTTCCTGCTTTGCCAGTTCCCGAATCCGTGCGGCCTCTTCCTTTGCCTGCGCTAAAATGCGATCTTTTTCCGCCTCAATGCGATTTGCCCGTTTCACTTCCTCTGGCACAGCCACCCGCATTTGGTCCACAATGTTGTAAATGCGATCTTCATTAACCAATAGATAAGCGCTAAACCATGGCCGAGAGCTTTCGTTCAGTACCTGCTCCAATCGATCAACCAGATGTTGAATATCCATCATATTTACCTTTCAACCCTGTGAGGCATTCACAACTTTGCCTGCTTCAAAGCGGATAATTGTCTGGCCGGTATTATAGTGGGTAAACAATCAGTCACGCAACGGAACCGGCCGATTCAACTCTTCCGAACCATGCCCATTAAACCGCGCATACAATGCCTTCGCCACATTAGGCGGAACCATGCTGCTCACGTCACCACCCAATGAAGCAATTTCACGCACCGTTGTGCCACTCAAAAACGTATGCATCTCATCGGTGATAAAGTTAATGGTCTCAATGTCTGGATTAAGCCGCTTATTTGCCAGAGCAATACGAAACTCAAATTCAAAATCCGAAAAAACACGCAACCCACGCACAATGACTTTAGCGCCAACGTCACGAGCAAAGTCTACGGTCATGCCGCTGTAGCGCACCACCGAAATATTCTCAGACCCATTCAGCGCTCCCTGAATCATCTGAATGCGCTCTTCCACAGGGAAAATAATGGATTTAGTTGGACGACTGTGATCGTAAACACCAACAATCAACTCATCAAAAATAGCGGCGGCACGCTGCATCAAGTTAAGATGCCCATAGTGTACGGGATCAAATGTGCCGGGGTACAAAGCAGTTCGTTTTGGCAAAACTTATCTCCTAAAAGTCATGATGAAGGATGAGAGATGAACATTCATCTCATTAACTGACGTCTCCGGCGTGTTCCCAGAAACGGCCGACTTGCTCTCTCAATAACTGATGTTCTGATTGTTCCAGAGCCGGATCAGCGGCGAACAGTTTTTGCGCTTCGGCGCGGGCCGTTTCCACCATCTCCATATCCAGCAGAGAAGCAAGCTGCAATTCTGGCAGGCCGCTTTGCCGCCGTCCGAAAAATTCGCCGGGGCCGCGAATCTCTAAATCCTTTTCTGCCAGCACAAAGCCATCGTTGGTTTGCTCTAATGCTTTGAGCCGCTCCTCCGCATCAGCGGAACTGCTGTCGGCAACGAGGATGCAATAGGATTGATGCTCGCCGCGCCCCACGCGCCCACGGAATTGGTGCAACTGCGCCAGCCCAAACCGATTGGCGCCCTCAATGAGGATGAGGGTGGCATTGGGCACATCCACACCCACTTCAATCACAGAAGTGGCGACAAGGATTTGTGTCTCGCCCTTGTAGAAAGCACGCATGGCGGCTTCTTTTTCGTCGGGGCGCAAACGGCCGTGCACCAACCCCACGCTCAACTCTGGAAACACCTGCTTTTGCAGCCGTTCATACTCTTCCACGGCCGCCTTCTCATCAATCTTGTCCGACTCCTCCACCAACGGGTAAATGACGTAAGCCTGCCGTCCCGCTTCTATCTGGCGGCGCAAAAAGGCGTAAGCGCGTTCCCGCTCGGTGGGCCGCAGCCAGCGCGTCTTGATCTCCTGGCGACCGGGCGGCATCTCATCCAAAATGGACAACTCCAAATCGCCATACAGCGAAAGTGCCAGCGTGCGCGGGATAGGCGTGGCCGACATCACCAGCACATGCGGGTAAAGCTGACCGTCAGCCGTCTCCGCGCCCTTGCTGCGCAGTGCGCCACGCTGATCAACGCCAAAGCGATGCTGCTCGTCAATGACCGCCAGCGTCAGGTTATTGAAGGTTACGCCCTCTTGAATGAGCGCGTGTGTGCCGATCACGATCTGGATTTCACCAGAGGTCAACCCGGCATAAATGGCCTCTTTCTCAGCGGCGGGCGTGCCGCCGGTGAGCAGGGCCATCGTCACGCCCAACGGTTCTAGCTGGCGGCTGAGTCCGCGATAATGCTGCTCGGCGAGGATTTCGGTGGGGGCCATGAGCGCCGCTTGCGTGCCTGCTTGAACGGCCGTCAACATCGCCGCCGCCGCCACAATCGTTTTGCCCGCGCCCACATCCCCTTGCAGCAAGCGGTTCATGGGCACAGGGCGGGTGAGGTCAGCTTGAATCTCGCCAATCACACGCTGCTGCGCCGCCGTCAAACTGAAAGGCAGCGCGTCGTAAAAGGGTTGCAGCGCATCATCGGGAATTTGCAGAGGGATGCCAGTGTTCTCTTGCCAAGTTTGCCGTTTGCCTAACATGCCCAGTTGCAGCAGGAACAACTCATCAAACATGAGCCGCCGCCGTGCATGGTGCAGGCTGGCCTGGCTATCGGGAAAGTGAATTTGCTCAACGGCCTGGGGCAGGCTGTAAAGATTCTGGCTAGTGCGCACGCTGCGGGGCAGTGGTTCGGGGATGCGCTGTGCCCATTGGGAAACGGCCGTGCGCATAATCTCGCGCATTTTATTGCCATTCAAGCCCTGCGTCAGCGGGTAAACCGGCACAATGCGCCGTGTGCGCAGCGGATCAAGTTCTAACGCTTCCCAATCAGGCGAGGGCATGACCAGCCGCCCTAAAAATTGGTCGATTTTACCGCTGAGGACAATTTGCATACCGGCCTTCAGCTTATCGGGGAGCCAGGGTTGGTTAAACCAGGTGGCCTGAATGCTGCCCGTGCCATCGCTGACGACGGTCTGCACCATGACTTGATTGGTGCGTGTACGCCGCGCCCGCGTCTCCCAAATGGTGCCAATGACGGTGACTTGATCGCCGTAGCGCAGTTGGTTGATCGGTTTGAGCAGGGTGTAATCATCGTAGCGGCGAGGGAAGATGGTGAGTAAATCGTCAATGGTTTCCGCGCCCAGTTTGCTCAACCGCTCGGCGATGGCAGGGCCAACGCCATGCAGTGCGGTGACGGATTGAGCCAGCCCCGCAGGATCGGGTTCGGTGGTGGGTTCTTGTGGCCGGGCGGGGGGAATTTCTTCGACTTGTTCATCCTCGTCATCCGCCTCTTCGTCTGCTGGTTGGGCAGGTGGCGGTGTTTCGACTGGCTTTTGCACGGCCGTTTGCTTTGGCTGTGGTTTGCGGCGTTCACGCTTGGCGGGTTTGTCCGGTTCTGGCTGTGGCACGGTCTGGCCTACACGCCCTTCACGCTTTTGCAGTCCATCCAACAATGTTTGCACCGCTTTCGCTCGCGCTTCTGTGCCAGGGAGACGGCCGTATTCCATTAACAAATCAACCGCCTGCTCCACAAAAGCCTGATCCAATTCATCAACGGCCGCCTCTCGCGCCTGTTCCACCCAATACACGGCAAACTGGCGAATACCACCAACCACCGCCTTGTTTTTGTATCCTTGCTTTACTTCCAGGTTCAAAACCCGTTCTAGTCGTTTGAAGATTCGTTGCATAGTTAATCCAAATCAAGACGTGAAATGTGAAGCGTGAAACGTAAAATTTCACGTTTCACGCTTCACGTTTCACTTTTTACAATACAGGCAAAGCCCACCGCACCCAATCCCAAATGTGTGCCAATGGCCGGCGTAATTTCTAAAATAAGCGGTGGCTGTTCCACGGGGAACAGGTGTGCTGCCATTTCGTATAAGTCAGCTGCGGCCTGTGCTGCATGAACGTGAATAACAGCCAATTTGGTGAAGGGGCGTAGTTCTTCCACCAGGTTCAGAACGTGTTGACGCGCCCGTTTGTATGTGCGCACTTTCGCTTGTACAGAAATGATGCCCTGGCGAATCATCATCACTGGCTTGATTTGCAGCAGTGAGCCGATGCCAAATTCAGCCCAATTGACACGCCCGCTGCGGCGCAGCGACTCTAATGTTTCGATAATGCCAAAGACGTAGGTGTGGGACACGGCCGTTTCCAACATCGCCACGATTTCTGCGACAGATTGTCCGGCAGCGGCAGCTTCGGCGGCCTGCATGATGAGCAGCCCGCTGCCCGCCGTAATTTGCTGCGAATCAAACAGGGTGACAGGGGCACTGTTAGCAGCCTCCGCGCCCAATCGTGCCGCGTTGATGACATTGCTCAAGTTGGCGGCAACGTGAATGGAGAGGATGGCGCTGGCCCCTTCGACGGTGATCTGCTCGTAAACGGCCGTAAATGCCCCCACTGCGGGAGCGGCTGTGGTCGGATACGTGGGGTAACTGTACAAATTCTCGTAAAATTGCTCGCGGGAAATATCGCGCCCTTCCAGATAGCTTTCTGTTCCCACGTTCAGGTATACCGGCACCACGGTAATGCCATAAGCTGCCACAAGATCGGCGGGCAAATCACAGGTGCTGTCTGTCACAATGCGAATGGTCATATTCGCCGTCACTCAGCGCCCAAAATATAGTAGTAATAGGGTTGGCCGCCAGGCAGCACTTCTACTTCCACATCCGGGAACAGGCTCTCAATTTGCGCGGCCATCTCGTCGGCCTGTTCGGGCGTCACATCGGCCCCGTAGTACAGGGAGATGATTTCGCGCTCGTCCATTTCCATGCCATCCAACACAGCCGACAACACGCCAGAAATATCGGGGCCGGATGCGTAGAGACGGCCGTCTACCATGCCAATGATCTCCCCTTCCGTCACATCCACCCCATCCAACGTCACCGAACGGGTTGCCGTCGTAATTTCGCCCGTCGCCACCTGCTGCGAAGCCAATTTCATCGCTTCCGCCACACCACCCAGGTCGCCGTCCGGGTTCAGCGCTAACATGGCGCTAATGCCTTGCGGCGCAGTGCGTGTGGGCACAACGGCTACATGTTTCGGGCTGAGGTCACGCGCCGCTTCCGCCGCCAAAATGATGTTTTTGTTGTTGGGCAAAATAATGACTTTATCGGTGGGCACATCCTGAATCGCCTGGAAAATCTCTTCTGTGCTGGGGTTGTTGGTTTGCCCCCCAGAAACGATGAAGGCCGCCCGCAAACTACGGAACACTTGCGCCAGCCCATCCCCAGCCGCCACGGCGACCACCGCTACCTGTCCCGGCTCCACAGCTACTTCTGGAAGGGGAGGAACGGCCGTTGCCGACCCATTCGCCTGAATAATCTCCTCCATCTGCAACTGCATATTCTCGACCACCACATCTGTAATCTTGCCCAGGCTGATGCCATAACTGAGCGGTTCACCGGGGTTTTTAACATGAATATGAACTTTGATCGTCGTTTCGTCACCGACGACGACAGTAGAATCGCCCATTGCATCAATGGCAGCACGCACTTCCAATACATTCAGGTTTTCACCCATCAGAATGAACTGCACGTCGTAGGGATTTTCGATCTGTCCATCTTCCGGAGCGGCTAAGGCTTGGGCAGGAGCTGTTTCAACGGCCGTGCGCGTCATTTGCGCAGCCTGTGCCAGATTCAATTGCCCATTCACATAGCGCAACATCCCTTCAAAAATGAAGACCAGTCCTTGCCCACCAGAATCCACCACGCCTGCCTGCTTGAGAATGGGCAGCAATTCTGGGGTACGCTCCAACGCTTGTTGGCAGCGTTCCAACACACGCTCCATCACGAAGCGTAAATCCCGGCTCTTCTTGGCCGCATCAGCAGCTTCCTCCGCCCCTTCACGAATGACGGTGAGAATCGTGCCTTCAACCGGACGCATCACGCCGTTATAAGCCGTGTTGGACGCTTCTTGAATAGCTTCCGCCAAATCATTAGCGTCGAACGTTTCTTTGTCTTGCAACCTGCGGGCCAACCCGCGCAAAATCTGGCTGAGGATGACGCCGGAGTTGCCCCGTGCCCCCATCAGAGCGCCGTGCGAGAGGGCTTTTGCCATCTTGCCCACATGGGATTCTTCGCTATTTTGGATACGGCCGTATGCCGAGCGCATCGTCAGCAGCATATTCGTTCCTGTATCCCCATCTGGCACAGGGAAGACGTTCAACTCATTCACAATTTGGCTGTTATGCTCCAGCCACAACATACCGGCTTGTGCTAATTTCCGTAATTGCTGTCCGTTACATTGCAGCCATTTGGGTGGTGGTGGTGTCTGTTCGGTCACAAAATCGTCTCTCCAGATAATATCATCTGCGCGAAACGTGAAGCGTAAAAAGCCTGCCCCGTTTCGCGCTTCACATCTCTATTTCTTACTCTGCCGCAGTCCCTGCACATACACATTCACGGCATGTACTGGCAGTCCAAGGGATTTTTCCACATGAAATTTGACCGTATTCTGAATACTTTCGGCTACGGCACGAATGCGCACGCCATATTCCACGATCACGTATACGTCAATGGTAATCTCGTCATTCTCAAAGGAAACTTCGATGCCGCGCTTGCTGTCACGCGAGAGCAGATTGGCAATGCCGTTTACCAAATTCTTGCTGGACATCCCTACCACGCCATAGCATTGATTAATGGCACGGCTGGCAACGGTTGTTACCGTTGTTTCAGAAATATCAATCGTTCCTAGCGATTCATCTTTTGTGGGCATAGTTACTCCATGGGAATATTTTGCACAAAAAAAGTTCCTTGTTATAATTTTGGGCGCTTAGATTAAAAAGTGAGCGACCACCCATTGGTCGCTTTTAATTTGTCAGGGTAGGTGAAATTATGGCTAAATGTGAAATTTGTGGCAAGGGGCCAAGATCAGGACAGAATGTGAGCTTTTCGCAAAAGAAAACAAAACGCTTGTTTCGGCCCAATATTCAGCGGGCGACCTTTTATGAAAACGGCCGTAAAACACGCAAATATGTGTGTACTCGCTGCTTAAAAACATCAGCAAAAAGCTAAACTATTTTGTTAAGCGCCCTGCTTTGCAGGTTCTCGTAGGTCAGCCAATTTGGCTGGCCTTTTTATTTTCCCTGACAACACAACAGGATTCACAGCCTCTCTGCAAATCCTGCCGTTTGCGAACCCCAATCATATCCTATTTTCTAAATGAGGGTAGTTAGAAGAACATGACGCGCCCCAGCTTGAAGAAGGGCCTGGCGAACGGCCGTTTCCGTCTCCATTGTCACCAGGGCAATCATATTTCCGCCCCATCCCGCCCCACTCAGCTTTGCGCCCAACGCGCCCGCCTGCTGCGCTGCCTGCACCAACCGATCCAGTTCCAAACTCGAAACCGTCATCGTTTGCAAGACTTGATGATTGCGTGTCATCAATTGTCCAATCTCCGGCAAATCGCCGCGTTCAATCGCCTGCCGCGCCGCTACCGCAATTTCACCGCAAGTCGAAAAAAGTGCTTCAAACTGTGAAGGGTCTGCCTCCCACTGCCGCCGCACATCGCCCACGACCAGTTTTGTGCTGCTGCTCACACCGGTATCGGCTACCAACAACCGCAGCAGCGTGCCAACAGCAAATGGTTCGATCAGATTTTGCGGTTGACGACGCACAAAATAAACCGGACGTTCGTATGCGACCACCGTATTATCAATGCCGCTGGGTGTGCCGTGATGAATTTTCTCTACCTCATACGTCAGTGCGGAGATTTGTTCATCGGTAAGCAGGTACGGCAAATCCAGGTACTGCGCCAGCGCACGCAAGATAGCGGCGGTGATGGCCGCGCCGCTGCCCAATCCGCTGGCAATGGGTATTTGGCTGCTAACGGTCACAATCATATCTGGCCACTGCGCAATGTTCGCGGCACGCTGTATTTGATGTATCGCCGCTGCCAATGGATCATCGGGCACAGCCTCTTGCAAGCTGGCGCTCATGCCCAGGTCTGGGGCAATGAGTTGTACACCGGATTGGGGATTGGGCTGGATGACGGCCGTTGCCCTTAACTGTGAAAGTGGAACCGCGATGGCAGGACGGCCGTACACCACCGCATGTTCGCCAAACAAAATAATTTTGCCAGGAGCTGACGCTTCAACCATGAATCAAACCAAAATGTAAAGCGCAACAAACACCATCACGCCAAACAACACCACTGACGCTTGCAATGGGCGGTCACGCAGCAAAATTTCCTCCGGCGCACCACCCTCCCCGCGAATGTGGATCAGGTAAAGGTAACGGAAAATACCATATATCAAAAAGGGAATGGTCAGCATCATGGTGTGATTGGCAGGAAGCCCTTCCGCCAGAAACGTGTACAGGCTATAAGCGACAATGGCGCTGGTGGTCACAATCCCCAACAGACGGTCGATCAACTCCAGGCTGTACTCTTCCAAAATGGCGCGGTGACTGCCAGCCCCGGCCCCCAACAACACCAACTCCTGCCGCCGCTTGCCCAAAGCCATAAACAAGGCCAAGAAACCGCCGAAAATGTAGAGCCAGGGGGAAAATCGTTCCACTTCGATAATGGCAACGCCAGCGGCGATGCGCAGCACAAACCCTGTCGCCACAATGGAAACGTCAATGAGTACGACGTGCTTCAGGCGGAATGTATAGGCGATTTGCATCAAAAGATAGGAGAGTAAAATGAGGCCAAACTGTATGTCGATGAGAAGCCCTGCTGTCAGGCTGCCCAGGGCAAACAGTACGGCCGCCACACGGGCCACGTTGGGGTCTAACTGGCCGGAGGGTAACGGCCGTTTCCGTTTCGTAGGGTGCTGCCGGTCACTCTCAATATCCGCCAGGTCATTCATGATATAAACCGCGCTGGACATCAGGCAAAGCAACAAAAAAGCCAACGTCACATGCAGCAAGCTAGGCAAATGAGTCAATTTGCTATCAAAAAACAGTGCCACATATACAAAGCCATTTTTCGGCCATTGGCGTGGCCGCATCGTCTTTAAGAGGCCAATCAGCACAACACGCTCCTTTCCGTAACAAAAAAGCCCGGCAACCGGTTGCCGGGCCACAACAGCCTTACGATATCGAAAGCTGATTATTCCTTCTGTTTTTCCATCACCACAACGCCTTCTTCTGCACCCATCGCAATACATTCTGTAGGCGTTACGCGAATGCGCTCCCCACCACTGGCCCAGGCATAAGCCGCTTGCAGCACACCTGCCGCCAGGTGGCACACCGGCTTATCCGATGTACGTCCGGCACACATGGGGCAAACCTCAATATGCCAATACCAATTCGTATCATCTTCGGTCACATTGACCTTTTGATCGCTAACTGTATTAAAAAACTTAGCGAAGATACCCAGCCCCACACTCATCCGTTTTTCCAGAGAGCCGATTTTCATAGAGGCTTGCGCGGCTTTGGCAATAGCCCCAAAGCTCTTCAAGCCATCATTAAAGGATTGTTCACCCGCCCGCGTGGCAAATACTCGCGCTCCTCTGGGGCCATACATGTCCCAAAAAGCTTGCTGCAACCGCCCCACATCTGTAAATGAAAATTCTTTTCTCATATTATCAGGGGGGTAATTGCCGATGTACTTGGAGAGGCCAGCCATATTTAGCAAAGCTGCCATCCCTTTCTCGCCCACAATCTCCTCGGCAGAAGTGAGAATAATGCGGCCCCAACGATTTGGGTAAAATAATTCATCAAAATTATGGTCTGAACTCATTATCTGCCTCCAACCAATTGTACTTGTTGTCGTTTATTCATTTGCAAGTTACTGCCCACTATATTGCACTGAACCGGGAAATTGTGTCAACTTTCTTTACAGCATGGCGTGTAATCTTTGTCTTGTTGTCCACTGTAACTTGACTTGAACTACTCCAGGTTAGCCTGCACGGCCAGATGCCGTTAAGTATAACATTGATTATCCAGCCTTACACCCTCATTGGCAAAAAATCAAGGCAAAGAAACTATGTTTTTCCCAGATAACGCTCGAAGAAAATTATTAATGGGTAAACTACCGAATTGCAGAATTGTTAATAATTACTGCCACCAGACTCATTAATCGTTCAGCCATTTAGCAATTCAGCAATTAACAATTATTCGTCTCTATTGGTTCATGTTCGTGCGTAAGCGCTTAATTGGACAGGCTGCCGGTCACAAAACGGCGGGCTGTCTCGGCGAGTACGGCCGTTCCCAATGGCAGCACATTCTCATCAATGTCAAAAATATCGGTGTGGTGGCCGCGCACAATGCCATCATCCAAAGCCGCGCCCAGCATAAACATCGCTCCCGGCGCTTTTTGCGCCATGTAAGCAAAATCCTCTGCGCCCATGCCGAATTCGGTGTCTTGTACGGCCGTTTCCCCAATCATCTCCTGCGCCACCTCACGCATCCAGCCATTCACCTGCGCATCATTAAACAGCGACGGATACCCCTTCTCAATTTGCAGCTTATAACGACCGCCCAGCGTTTCCGCCAGCTTCAACGCCCGCTCCAACTCTGCCCAAAGCAGTTCGCGCACGGGCTGCTCAAACGAGCGGATAGTACCCTGCATGTACACCTCATTGGGAATAACATTAGGCGCAGCGCCGCCGCTAATTTGCCCCAAACTGAGCACCGACGGCCGAAGCGGATTAATACGCCGCGAGGGTATGGCATAAATGGCATTGAGAATAGGGCCAAGCATAAACAATGGGTCAGCCCCACTATGAGGATACGCGCCGTGCCCGCCATCCCCATAAATCCAGGCCTTAAATTGATCAACTGCCGCCAGGCTGAACCCATCTTGCATCAGGATTTTGCCCGACTCATGGGTAGACCAGACGTGCAGGGCAATGACAGCATCCACGCCATCCAGCGCACCATCTTCAATCATGGCCGTAGCGCCGCTAACGCCACTCGCATCAAACGCTTCTTCGGAAGGCTGGAAGAGAAAGCGCACATTGCCGTGCCAGTTGTCTTCGGCCAGGCTTTGCTTGAGCAAATGGGCTGCACCCAGCAAGATGGCCGTGTGCGCGTCGTGGCCGCAAGCGTGCATCACGCCATCATGGGTGGAGCAGTAGGGGGTATCGGTTGCTTCTAAAATGGGCAGCGCATCCATGTCTGCACGAATGGCAATTGTCGGGCCATCGCCCGTACCAATTTGAGCCACAACGCCGGTGCGACCCACACCGGCTTTCGCTTCAATGCCGATTTCATTGAGCGTGTCGGCGACCAGTGCGGCCGTGCGAAATTCCTGAAATCCCAGTTCGGGGTGTTGGTGTATGTCACGGCGCAAATTGATGATTTCGTTTTTAAGGGCTTGAGCCTTGTTTAGCATAATATTACCTAATTGGTGCCAGGTATTTTGTGCCTGACTCTTGTTTATAGATGGGCAACGGCAGTTGCCGTCACCACGTCATTGCGCAGGGTCATGCAGTTTACACCCTGCACCACACCAGTCTTGGCGGGAATTTCATCCGCACGGAAGCGGATCATTTTTCCCAGCGTGGAAATCACAAAGAGGTCATCTTCATTTGCGGCGGCGACTGCCGCCACCAGGGTTTCTGTTTTCATCGCCACTTTGCCCCCCGCGCCGGGCGATTTATTGATACGGAAGCCCTCCATCTGCCGCAGAGTTCCTTTGCCATCATCACTGAGCAAAAAGACGGCGCTGTCATCGGTAACGGCCGTGACCGCCACCACCTCATCACCCGGCTCCACGCGCAGTCCCAGTGTCCCCTGCTGGTGGACTTGCGTTTCCAAAAAGCGAATCCCCAAACCTTGCCGTGTCGCCATTAATAATTGCTGCTGTCCATTTGTCCAGCAGGCAGCGACGACTGCGCCATGTTTGCCGGTATCGAAGAAGCTCATGCCCGGGATGAGACTGCTGCCCAGGCGCACTTTATGAACCAGCCGCACCCAGCCCCGCTTGCTGACCAGCGCGACTTGATGGCCTTTATCGGCAGGCAGGGCGGCGATAATGCGTTCGCCGGGGCGGAAGGGAAGTTTGTCAGGGAGGAAAATACCGCGCCCGCGCACGGCCGTTTCCGGCACAGCTCCCACCGCCAACCGAAATGCCCGCCCCTGATCGGTAAACAGCAGCAGGTGATCTGTCTCGTCAGCCAGAGCCAGCAAAGCAGGACGGTCATCATCGGGTAATTCGATGTCAAACACCCCCATGCCGCCGCGACGCTGCCGCCCATACAAGTGGCGCGGTGTGCGTTTTGCCATGCCGCTGGCACTAATTGTAATCACGTTGATGGTGGTTGGGGGTTCGTCTGGCTCCGGGGTGGATGATGTTTTGGCTGCACCCGCTTGCAGTTGCAGCAGCGTTTGCTCCAGGTAATCAATGTAATCTTGTACCGCCTCCGGTACGCCGCTCAGGTCTGGTCTTTCCATAATCCCTCACGGCTAAGATAGCACATCTGCTACAGAAATGCCCAATCCGGCAAAGTTTTCAAATGTCAGGTCATCAAAGGACAGTTGGTGATGCGTTTTAACGGCCGTCATCAACGCCAGATAATTGCTCACCACGCGCTTTTCCCAGGGTAAATTGAGGGCGACGGCCGTTTCTTTGATCGCGTCCTCATCTCCCTCCAATTCTACAAAATCGCCAAAGGGCAGTTCGTCCAGCGTGACGATGACCTCGCCGAGCTGCCAGGTTTCGCGGTATTTTTCGTACACAACTTGCGGTGTAAATCCCAAACGGCGGAAGATGGCAACGGCCGTGTCCCAATCGCTCACCGTCACTTCCAACTCCTCGCGCACTTTGGCCTCGCTGCCCTGTTCCGCTTCCAGCGACCGCCCTTTGTAAGTGAGGGTAACGGCCGTGTCCTGGCGCAACCGCAGCAGTTCATCGTGGTGGTAGAGGGTGGAAACGGCCGTGTCCAAACTCACATTCCGCTCAAACACCCGCTCCTTCAGCAAAACCGCCCCCACTGCCACCAATCGCTCCCGCACCACAGCCACCCCCGCCACCACAAACTTCACCTCTACTTCCAAATGTTTTTCGTTCCCCATCAAATCCACTCACCAACCGTAAAGGACGCAAAGTTCTCTTAATTCTTTGCGTCCTTTGCGCTCTTTGCGGTTCAATTTCACACAATCCGTGTCTTATCTCCCATCTTTCCCCCTCTGTCTCACTCCTCTACCTCTAACTCAATCTCCCCCTTCTCCTCACTAATTACCACCAGCAGTTGGTCTTTCTCCACACTCGCGCCCGGCTCCGTGCGCACCTGAACCACCACTCCATCTCGCGGTGCACGTAATTCATTCTCCATCTTCATAGATTCCAGAATGATCACTTTATCCCCCTTCTGCACGACATCACCTACAGACACCGGCACAGCAATGATCATTCCCGGCATTGGCGCCTTCACATCCCCTCCACCACTCTCCGTTGTCACCCCCCGCGCCTGAGCCAATCGGTAAGATCGCTCATCTTGCACCTTCACCGCATACAGCTTACCCAGCATCAACACTTCCCACACATCGCCCCGCTCCTCCACCGCCCCTTCCAAAGAGCGATTATTAATGAGAAGCGACGTTAACCCTGCTTCAGCAAGCGTCTGAAAATCAATGGTGTATGTTTCCCCATTGACTGTAATCTCATCCTCATGATCAATATCAATCTCAAAATCCTGATTGTTTACCTGCGTATAATATTTCATCTCACACCCGATTCAGTAATCAGTAAACAGTGACCGACTACTGATCACTGACCACTGATGACTGCTTACCGCCGCAACCGCTCCCAGCGGCTCAACCACTTCCAGTTACTCGTATCTCGTTCACCAGGAGCCACAATCTGGCTGGCATGTAACCCTTGTTTATGCGCGGCCAACGCGGCCAAAATTGCCGCCTCCATTTCATGCGTCTCGCCGTCATCCTCATCCATGCTAAATCGCGTTTCCACAAAACTGGTGTCAAACTGTCCCGTCAAAAAACGGTGACTCTCCACCATAATTTGGTGGAAGGGAATGTTCGTTTTCACCCCCATGATGCGGTATTCCTGCAACGCACGCCTCATCCGCAGCACCACCTCGCCCCGCGTCTCACCATAGCAAATCAACTTGCTAATCATCGAATCATAAAAAGGCGTAATCTCATAACCGGGGAAAACCCCCGTGTCCACACGCACACCAGGACCTGTAGGCACACGCACAGTCGTAATTGTGCCGGTAGAAGGCAGGTAATTGTTGTACGGGTCTTCCGCATTAATGCGGCACTCAATGGCCCAGCCTTTAAGCGTAACATCCTCTTGCGTAAAACGCAGCTTGCGCCCACGCGCCACACGCAGCATCTCCTGCACAATGTCTATCCCCGTCACCAACTCCGTCACAGGATGCTCCACCTGCAAACGTGTGTTCATCTCCAAAAAATAGAAATTTTTGTCTTTGTCAACCAGGAATTCAATCGTCCCAGCGTTAGCGTAGTGAACGGCCTCTGCGGCAGCAACAGCTACTTCGCCCATGCGGCGGCGCAAATCCTCATCCACCACAAACGAGGGTGATTCCTCAATCAATTTTTGATGGCGGCGCTGCAAAGAACACTCACGCTCGCCCAAATAGATAGTGTTACCATGGCTGTCCGCTAGCAATTGGATTTCGATATGTCGCGCTTCGGTGATCATCTTTTCCAAATAGACCACATCATCGCCAAAGGCGGCCAATGCTTCACGGCGGGCAGCAGCAATGGCATCAGGCAAATCTTCGGCACGGTGAACGGGGCGCATCCCTTTGCCGCCGCCGCCAGCCACCGCCTTCACCAGCAATGGATAGCCAATATTGTCGGCAGCCGCGACCATCTCTTCGTCATTCAGCCCTGGCTCTGTGCCCGGCACAATGGGCACACCAGCAGCTTTCACCGTCTGCCGTGCCTCTTGTTTGTCGCCCATAATGGCGATGGCGCGGGCAGGCGGGCCAACAAATACGATGTCATTGTCCACACATTTTTGCGCGAATTCAGCCCGTTCTGCCAAAAAGCCATAGCCGGGATGAATAGCCTGCGCCCCAGAGCGTTTGGCAACTTCGATGAGTTTATCCATCACCAAATAGCTTTCGCGGGCAGGGGCGGGGCCAATGTTGTATGCCTCGTTGGCGTAGCGCACATGCGGCGCGTTGCGGTCTGCATCGGAATAGACGGCAACGGTCTGAATGCCTAGTTCATGGCAAGCACGCAAAATGCGCATCGCTATCTCACCGCGATTGGCAATGAGCAGTTTGTCGAATTTTTGAGTTAAGAGTCCGTCTTCTCGTTTCATGATAATAGCTTTTAGCTTTTAGCGATTAGCAATTAGCAATTAGCAATTAGCGTTTCAAGCTAACAGCTAACGGCTAACAGCTAATTGCTTATAGCGGCATATTGCCGTGTTTTTTCGGTGGGTTGTGGTCGCGTTTGTTTTGCAGCATGTGCAGGGCGTTGATCAGGCGCGGGCGGGTTTCGCTGGGCAGAATCACGTCATCTACGTAGCCGCGTGCGGCAGCTACAAAGGGGTTGGCGAATAATTCGCGGTATTCGGCGACCAGTTCGGTTTTGCGAGCGTCGGGGTCTTCTGCTTCGTTGATTTCGCCGCGATGGATGATTTTAACGGCGCCATCCGGCCCCATGACGGCGATTTCGGCCGTCGGCCAGGCCAGGTTGAGGTCAGCGCGGATGTGTTTGCTGTTCATGACGCAGTAGGCGCCGCCATAGGCTTTGCGGGTAACAACGGTGAGTTTGGGCACGGTGGCCTCGCAAAAGGCGTAGAGCAGTTTGGCTCCATGCCGGATGATGCCGCCATGCTCCTGGTTGACGCCGGGTAGGAAGCCGGGCACATCCTCAAAAACGATGAGGGGAATGTTGAAGGCGTCGCAGAAACGCACAAAGCGGGCGGCTTTTTCGCTGCTTTGAATGTCGAGTACGCCTGCCAGTACCATTGGTTGGTTGGCGACGATGCCGATGCTGAAGCCGCCTAATCTGGCGAAGCCAACAACGATATTAGGCGCGTAGTTTTCGTGAATCTCGAAGAATTCGCCATCGTCTACGATGAGTTTGATGGCATCTTTGATGTCGTAGGGTTTGTTAGGATTGTCGGGGACGATGGTGTTCAACGCTTCTTCGGTGCGTAGATCGTCGTCGTGGCTGGGCTTGAAGGGTGGGTCTTCCATGTTGTTGGAAGGGAGGTAGCTGAGGAGTTCGCGGATGAGGTAGAGGGAGTCTTCTTCGGTTTCGGTGGCGAGGTGGGCGACGCCGCTTTTGCTGGCGTGGGTGGATGCGCCGCCGAGTTCCTCGAAGGTTACATCTTCGCCGGTGACGGTTTTTACGATGTCGGGGCCGGTGATGAACATGTGGCTGGTTTCTTTGACCATGAAGATGAAGTCGGTGAGAGCGGGAGAGTAGACGGCGCCACCGGCGCATGGCCCCATGATGGCACTGATTTGGGGGATGACGCCGGAGGCGAGGGTGTTACGCAGGAAGATGTCGGCGTAGCCGCCGAGGCTGACGACGCCTTCTTGGATGCGTGCGCCGCCGGAGTCGTTGATGCCGATGACGGGGGCGCCGTTGCGCATGGCCATGTCCATGATTTTGACGACTTTTTCGGCGTGGACGGCGCTGAGGCTGCCGCCAAAGACGGTGAAGTCTTGGCTGAAGACGTAGACGAGACGGCCGTCCACTGTACCCCATCCCGTGATCACACTATCGCCTAGTATTTTTTGCTTGTCCATGCCGAAGTTGCGTTCGCGGTGAGTCACGAAGGCATCTATTTCATGAAATGAGCCGCGGTCGAGCAGGAGATCAATACGCTCGCGGGCGGTCATCTTTCCTTTGGCTTTTTGGCGGGCAATGCGTGCTTCACCGCCCCCTGATTGAGATTGGGCACGTAGTTGATTAAGTTTTTCGAGCTTGTCCATAGATTCGTTGGAGGGAACGAGTCTCAGCGTGTGGGGCTTGTTCCCTCAGCTCTCCTTTGTGAAATAGGTTTGTGCGGCTTTTCTATTCAAGGCCCAGGCGCTGAACAGAAGGGCGCTGATGTCTAATAGAGCCGGGAGCAGCCAGGTTTGCCGGGTGAGTGGGGATTGCACACAACAAGCAAACAGGCTGAACTCGACCAGGATATATAAAAGGAAGAGGAGGGGGATGAGATGGCGGGTGAACGGCCGTTTCTGCCATAGCAACAAGCCCACACCCGCAAAACAAAAGGCCCACACCGCAGCCAACAAAAGCCGCAGGCGTGGGTCCGGCCAGGTCCCTAAGTCCAGGGAAAACGCTTGCTGCCAAATGGCAACACTACGCCCCAGATTCCACACTCCAAAGAGAAAAACCCAAAAAAGTGTAATAGTTACGGAACGTGGGCGCGGGACAGCAGGTTTTGGCATATCAACAAAATAGTAAGCGAGGATAATTTGAATGCGCGTATGATACGTCATTTGCATCAATCATGCATGAACCACCTTGTATCATACTAACGCAAACCGATTACGCTAGAGTTTCAAACACCCCCTGTTCACGGTTTTTGCGCACATTGTTCCAGGGGAAGATACGGCCGTTCATCGCTACGTAAACTCCTGGTGAAAGCAATTGCGCCGCACAAATACCGTAACCCAGATTAAAGAGCGCATCCGAACCATAAACCGAATAGGGAACCATAGCCCCTGTAAGCACAATAACCTTCTGCAACTCAGCCCGACCCAACACACACGCTGTCTCCACCATCGTATCCGTGCCATGCACAATCACAAGCTGCTGCTCTGGGGCATTCTGGCACGCTTCCAAAATGCGCTGCCGATGCTCATCGGTCATGTTCAAACTATCAACAAGCTGGTTCGTCTCTAATGTCGTGCAAGTTGTCACCCGCACCTGTGTCAAAATTCTCGGCAAATGGCTGTTCTTGAAAGTAAGTTCCCCCCGAATCTCGTCATAATGTTTATCAAACGTGCCGCCCGTGCTAATAATGCGAACACACATGCGCTTTCTTACCTCTCATTCAGTGGTGTGGGATGTCTATGATAGCGTAAAACCTCTCAAAAAGGGTAAGTAATATTCAACTATTCCAAAATCAATCGGCCCCTATCCCTATGGTTCCCACACTAACCAAATATCACTGGCATGTATCAGCACCCCATACACATCCTTATAAATGACTGTGACTGTTTGCCCGGTTAACCGGGTTAATACAACTGGTGGTATTTCAAGCACTTCCCAAACCGGCGGTATACCCGCTGCAGAAAAACGATGGGTATAAATCGTTGTGCTATCTATTTGTAACAATAGTTCATCATCAACAGCGATTTCCTGCAATTCCATTGGTGATGAGGATAAATAAAAGGTACCGCCACTTGGCAAACTAGCCGGAAATTCAACCTCTCCTCGATAAAAGATTCCCCCTTGATCAATGACTGTACGGGCCGGTACTGACGGGCCAATAAAAAGGGGAAGGGTTGGAAGGAGGGGAGAGGTAACCAGTGGCAAATACATTTGTTCGGGTGTAATGTGAACTATCGTGGCAACTGTCTGGCTACTGATGCTGTTAACAGCAGTAATAACGGCCGTATACACACCTACTGCTGGATAAATATGCGCAACAGTTGACCCCGTCATTATTGTGCCATCTCCCAAATCCCAGGTATAGGAGATGTTACTACCACTGGTGACAGTAGATGTAAGTTGCGTAACTTGTCCAAGGGTGGTCGGGCTGTCATTGACGGCCGTTAACCCCTCTAATAGATATGTAGGTTTAGCAACGGCGATCCGCCCCTGATTTTCTATATCAATGTAAGTAAAGTAAAACCAATCCTCACCATTCACATCCAACACAAACATATCTCGATAGAGACTAAAATCAGGCAAAATTGACGCAAGATCAACGAGATTCGTTATTGTTGTCGTGAAGTTGAATCCATCTATACTGACAGCTAGATTAACCTGTGTGCTAGACATAACGGGACGATAAAACATCTCATAAGTACCATCCGTTAATTTTCTAACGCGAGTTTCTCTAATTACTTCATCGCCATCAACCAAGACTAATGAACCACCCGTTTCCCAATCTCCCCAATCACCGTCTGGGAAAGCGCTTATACGGTAACGAAGAGACTGGCTGCCTGTATAACCTGAATCCCCATAGGGTGGTGCCCACATTTCATATATATTCTCATCACGGTTGACAGTAAAAGCGCCAGCACTCGCTATGATTTCCGGTGTAACAACTTGCCAATCAAGACCATTGGTACTGGTTATGTATCGAATTCGGCGCACCCACATACCATCTACAACATTATAGTAAGTGCTTTCCCAACCTTGATAAATATCACCCGACTTTATTACTGAACGAATCCCATATAGAACATGGTAATCAGGAATAGAATCTATAAGATTTGTGTCGGTACGGTTAGACCAAATTATGCCATCCTCGCTTTCCAAGTATTGTTCAACAGCCACGCGCTGCCCAGGAGAATGATATTGGTTATTTAACCACATCCTCCAGGCATCATTTTCAGGCAAGATAGACATATACCTGAACTGCCATTGTGGTAATGGCGGAACTAATTCAGTCAAATCACCATTGGGCAACCGCTCCAGCAATAAGGTTGCGGTCAAATAAACAGGATGGGTGATGGAAGTTGTGGAAATGGTTTGATGATCAAAAGATTTCTGAAGGGAATAAGCTGGTTGAACAAAACCTTTTGCAACCAACTCTAAAACCACTATCAGCATCACCAATGCTAGCAGGGTACTTGCAAGTATTGTACTAGTTTTTATTTTCATTGAAATTCCTCCCAAACTGGCGCAATTGCTCCCTTTCCTTAAAAGTTAATATAATGAGAATAATTATAGAGAGTGAGCACACTGGAACACAAGTGATGAAGATCACATAGATCACCTGCTTGCTTATCGTTCTAAGGAATACCTATTGGCTTCATGATAATTGGTAAGCAAAAATGATATTGCTGGTTCATAACGATGGCATATGTCATCGTTGTTAGAGCGTTGATAGGGTTGGCAACTTTGGTGACGGAGAGAACAGCTATGTAAATATCTGTTTCCTGGTAGCGGCATGATAGCCACATCCCCCGTCTGACCGTTGCACTTTTTACCTCTGGCTGTGGTATACTCTGGCTTGCATAAGATACAAATTCATCCTATCCTGTACTACTTTGTAGGAGGCTCAACAAGTGAAACATTTCCTCAGCATTGCCGCACTAACCCCTGATGAACTTCTTGCCCTACTAGACCTAGCAACCCAATTAAAACAAGAATGGCGCAGCGGCGGCAACAAACCTATTTTGCAAGGCAAAAGCTTAGCTCTGGTTTTTCAAAAGCCCTCTTTGCGTACCCGTGTTTCTTTCGAGATGGGTATGGTTCACCTGGGCGGATATGGCCTCTACCTTTCCCCCAACGAAATCAAAATGGGCGGCCGCGAAAGCGTCCCAGACGTAGCCCGTGTTCTATCCGGTTATGTGGATGGCGTGATGGCTCGCGTATTTGAGCATGAACACATTTTACAACTCGCCGAATTTGGCTCTGTCCCCATCATCAATGGCCTGTCCGATTACAGCCACCCTGCGCAAGCATTAACAGATATCTTTACTATTCTGGAGTCTAAAGGACACCTCCAGGGATTGAAAATAGCCTATATAGGTGATGGCAACAATGTCGCTCGCTCTCTACTTTTTGGGGCCATGAAGGTAGGCATGCACATGACCATTGCCACGCCGTCTGGCTATAATCTCACCGACGAAGATATTACTTTAGCCCAGCAGTATAGCAGGCACGGCGCACAGGTGGAGCGCACAGAAAACCCGCAGCAAGCTGTGGAAGATGCTGATGTTATCTACACAGATGTCTGGACAAGCATGGGCCAAGAAGCAGAAACAGCCAAACGGTTGGAAGTCTTCCCTCCTTACCAGATTAACAAAAAGCTGGTGGATCAGGCCAAACCTGACTGCATTGTCATGCACTGCTTGCCAGCCCATCGTGGTGAAGAAATTACCGACGAAGTAGCTGACGGTCCCCATTCCGTCTTGTTCCCGCAGGCTCACAATCGCCTGCACGCTCAAAAAGCTATTTTGGCAGAATTGTTAGCGGACAAATAATCGGAGGTTCCAGGTGGCAAACAACCGCGCCCAATTTGAGCAGGCACTCAGCAGAGGACATTCCTATTTTTGGGATCAGCGTTGGGAAGATGCAATCCGCGAGTTCGAGGTCGCATCTAAGGAAATGTCTAAAGAACCCGCGCCCTATGCGGGGTTGGGTGATGCTTATCTCGAATTGGAGAAGTTGCAAGCGGCCTTGGAAAATTACAAGCTGGCGGCGCGGTATTCTGGTGGCAACATTATCTACCTACGAAAAGTGGCCGATGTGCAAGAACGGTTGGGGCTGTTACCAGAAGCGGGCAAAACTTACATGGCGATTGGCGAGATGGAGTTGGGTCGTCATAACTTGAATGAGGCGATGGATAACTGGCATCGTGCTATTCGTCTGGAACCTAATTTGCTGCGGGCGCATCAACGATTGGCTTCCGTGTACAAACGGCAAGGAGCTGCACGCAGTGCGATTCGTGAATACTTGGCAATTGCGCGGATTTTGCAGCTTCAGAAAGAACAGGAAAAAGCACTACAAGCATGCCAATTGGCTCTGCAATTGGATCCACGTAATGCAGATGTCTTGACAGCGATTGAGTTAATCAAGCAGGGTGAGGAGTTGTTTAAGGGTGAGGCTGTGGCGCAAATTGGCGCGGCAACGGGCATGGGTGAAGCGGTGCGTCAGGCGACGATGGCTCTGGATGATCAGGAATGGCAAAATAAGCAAGAAGTGGAAGCGGCCGTTCCCGTACAGATGGCTCGTGACACAGCGATGAAGGAATTAGCCGAACGCCTTTTTGCTGATGACGCGAACGTGGGCGATGCCCTTCTCATTGAAGCCCTGGATTACCAGCGTCGCAACATGACCAATGAAGCTATCAGCACTTATGAAAAAGCGATGACTTCCGGGGTTTCCTCGACAGCGGCTCATTTCAACTTGGGTTTGTTATATCAGGACAAGCTGCGTTTTGAGGACGCTGTCCGCGAGTTTGAGATTTCGGTGAAAGACCCGGAATATCGCCTGGCAAGCCATTTCTCGTTGGGCGAATCGCATCGCGCAAGAGGCCGCATTGAACAAGCCATTCAACACTTTGTGGCGGTGCTGCAAATTGTGGATATGGGCACGGTGCAGCACGGGCAGGCAGATCGCCTCATTCAACTTTACGAAAATTTGTATGACAGCCTAATTACCCAGGGCGAAAAGGAGCAAGCAAGCTCTTTCGCCAATTCTCTGGTGGAATTCCTGAGCCAGAAGGGGTGGGAAGACAAGGTACGCGATGCGCGGGCACGTTTGGACGCTATTTCCAGTGCAGGAATGATGATCTTGGGGGATGTGTTAACGGCCGGATCAGAGCATGTGCTGGAATCATTGTATCTGAGCCAGGAATATGCGCGGCGGCGTATGTTTAATACGGCTATTGAGGAAACGTATCGAGCCATTCAATTAGCGCCTGAGTATATGCCCGCACACATCCAGTTGGGTGATATTTTAGTGCAGCAAGGACGCTTAGATGCGGCTGCTGTGAAGTACGCCACGATTGCGAACACGCATATGGCACGCGGCGATGTGAACGGAGCTATTACCGCCTACGATAAGGTGGTTGAGTTAAATCCACTTGATTTGTCTATTCGTGGGCGGCTGATTAATCTGCTGCGGCAGCACGGAGAAATTGATGCGGCTTTGCAGCATTATATGGCGATGGGTGATGCTTATTACCAATTGGCACAGGTTGACCGGGCACGGTCTACTTATCAGGAGGCAGTGCAGCTTTCTTTACGTGGGTCGGCAGAAAATAATTGGCGGGCGCGTTTCTTGCGATTGATTGCTGAAATTGATATGCAGCAATTTAATTGGAAGCAGGCCTTGATTGCATTTAAGGAGCTGCGTGACTTGGAACCGGATGACGAGCGCACAGCCATCACACTGGTGGATTTGTATTATAAAGTGGGCCAGCCAAATAATGCGGTGCGTGCATTGGATAGTTATTTGGTGCAGTTGGTGCGTGCGGGGCGTGGTGCGAAAGTGTTGGGCATATTAGAAGATATGATTCAACAGCGGCCTGGGGATGCAAACCTGGTTGATAGACTGGTACGACTGTACACTCAACAGCAGCGAAAACGAGATGCAGTGAGTGTATTGGACAAATTGGGGGAAGCACAGTTGGAGGCGGGTGATAACGAGGCTGCAATTAAAACGATTCAGAAGATTTTGGCATTGAACCCGCCGAATGTAGCCAGTTATAAGCAGTTGTTGGCTCAATTGAAGTAGCTGGCTTTCGGGTGGGGTGTTCTGTGAGAGACCCTTTGTGGAAACGATTCTTGAGGCCCTTGCTCAGCTTGATGTTGGGCTGACTGATATTTTAGACGTTGCTCTGGTAACGGCCGTCATCTACATCACGCTGTTACTCATTCGTGGCACTCGTGCCGTACAGGTGCTGCGTGGGTTGATTTTCCTGGCCTTCGTTGTCTTTTTCCTCTCTGCCACCTTTGACCTACCCGCCTTCAGTTGGTTAGTCAGCAATAGCATACCGGCTTTATTGGTTGCCGTGCCCGTCATCTTTCAACCGGAACTGCGCCGGGCACTGGAGCAGCTAGGGCACACGGCGCGTTTCACCTTTTTCCGACGACAGCAAGAGAATCCGGTGATAACGGCCGTCAAAGATGCCAGCGCCCGTCTTTCGCAGCGGCGGCACGGGGCCTTGATTGTGTTTGAGCAAGATACCGGTTTGCAAGAGTACATCGACACCGGCGTACAACTAGATGCTCAGGTTTCCGTCGAGCTGCTGCTTACCATTTTTAACAAACATACGGAACTGCACGATGGTGCGGTCATCATCCGCGACGGGCGTATCGCCGCCGCCGCCTGCGTGATGCCCCTCTCCACCAGCAGCCTCTCTGATCGGCAAATGGGGCTGCGCCATCGCGCCGGGCTGGGTATCAGCGAGGTCAGTGATGCGGTGATTCTGATAATCTCTGAAGAAACAGGGCAAGCATCTATTGCTCATAACGGCCGTGTCCTCCGTCGCCAGGAAATCAACCGCCTCGACACCATTTTGCACGCCTTTCTGCAAAACAGCGGTCAAAATCGGAGCGCCTCGGCATGATCAAATTTGCACGCAGCATTCTCGCCAACCTTGCCACCCTCATTCTTTCCTTCATCCTGGCGGTCATCATCTGGTTCAATGCCCTGCGCGGCGACGACCCTACCCGTACTCTATTCTTTCAAATACCACTTGAGCTAATCGGCCGTCCCGACAGCGCCATCCTCATCAGCCCCAGCAACACCTCCCAAACTGTCCAAATTGCATTCCAAGGGCCAGCTTCCATTGTTACCAATCTGACCGACCAAAACTTCTCCGCCACGCTAGACCTGAGTCAAGTTCCTTTTGGGGTAGACACCCAGGTGCCCATTAATGTGCAAGCAACCAACACCGAGATCACCCTGATTTCCCAATCCCCAGAAAGCCTGACCGTTCACCTGGAACAAACCATCACCCGCGACATCCCAGTGGAATTAGACCTGCGCGGCAGCGTTGCCATTGGCTACAGTCAGGGCGAAGCGCTGATAGACCCTGAATTTATCACCGTGTCCGGGGTTGCCTCGCAGGTGGAAGATTTAGACGTGGCACGCGTCACCGTCTTCCTCACCAATGACCGGGAAACGGTACGGCGCACACCACAGCCCATCTTTTATAATCGGCAGGGGCGTGTTGCCAGTGTCAATAATATGGAGTTGAGTACGGAACAAGTAGAAGTAACTATCCCCATCAATGAGTCAGCCGGATTTGCTGAGAAGACGATCAATGTGGACTTGCAGGGCGAACCCGCGCCTGGCTACCGCATTGTTGGTGTGGAGGTAGACCCGCCTACCGTATTGGTGCAAGGCCGCCCCACTCAATTGGATTTGCTCTCCTGGGTGACGACGGAACCCATTGATGTTAATGGCTTAACGGAATCTTTCCAACCTCAAGTTGCGCTGAGTCTGCCTGATGGCGTTACGCTGGCAGAAGTTGACGAGATTACGGTAAATATCACTATTGAGCCGTTCCGTACAACGAGTATTTTTAATCGTGTTCCGCAGGTGCAGGGGCTTGGCGAAGGGTTAACGGCCGTACCGGAATCAGAAACTGTGCGTGTCGTCTTATTTGGCCCATTACCTGTGTTGAATGCCCTGCTGGAAGATGAAGTTTCCGTCGTCATTGACTTATTTGGCTTACCGCCGGGAACATACAGTGTGGAACCCGATGTCAATTACCCTGAACAGCGCGGCATTGAACTGCGTTCTATCCAACCGGCACAGGTCACGGTACAAATCACCCAATCCTTGACAACAACCCATTCACTAACGGAAACGCTGCCACTCACCCCGACGACATCGCTGCATGTACCAGCCTCCCCCAGCACAGTGACGATGGCGATGGGAGAGGGGTGGGGAGCAACGGCCGTGCCGGTCATCCCCCTCGCCGACACGCCCAAACAACGCTATTATTGGCGTTCAACTTTTTAGAAATAAGCAACGGATACAGCAACAACTATGAGTTACAAACCCCTGGTTGCCCTTGTGGGGAGACCCAACGTAGGCAAATCCACCCTCTTTAATCGCATCACCGGACGACGGTTAGCCGTTGTTTCCGAAGTGGCTGGCACAACCCGCGACCGTCTTTACGCCGACGCAGAATGGGGCGGTGCCGCCTTCACAGTTGTCGACACCGGCGGCATAGAAATAGAAGAAGGCCGCCATACAGCCCCTCTTTCTGAAGACTCCGAGCGTTTCCTGCCGCTCATTCGCCAACAAGCACGCATTGCCATTCAAGACGCCGACGTGATCGTGCAAGTGGTAGACGGGCAATCTGGCCTAACGGCCGCAGACCGTGAGGTAGCCGACATCCTCCGCCAGTCTAAAAAGCCCATCATTGTCGCTGCCAACAAGCTGGAATCGACTAAATTGTGGGATACCGTTTACGAATTCTACGAGCTGGCTGTGGGTGAAGTATTTGCAGTGTCAGCCCTGCACGGGGCCGGTTCTGGCGACCTGCTGGATGCCATTGTCGATGCCCTGCCCCGCCGGATAGATGAAGACGAAATCGAAGACGAATCCATCAAAATTGCCTTGTTAGGACGGCCGAATGTGGGTAAATCCACACTGCTCAACAAGTTATTGGGCGAAGATCGCGCCATCGTCAGCCCCATAGCCGGAACTACTCGTGACGCCATTGACACGAAACTCAAGTGGCACGGGCAAGATTTTACGATTATCGACACAGCCGGTATCCGGCGGCGGGGCAAGATTGACCCTGGTGTGGAAAAGTATAGTGTGCTGCGCTCTATTAAGGCCTTGAACCGCGCTGACGTAGGGCTGCTGCTCATTGACGCTTCCGAGGGCATTACATCTCAGGATGCGCACATTGCGGGGATGATGAGTGAGGAAAGCAATGGCATTATCGTGCTGATAAATAAGTGGGATGCCATTGAAAAGGATACGTACACCATTCAGGAATATGAACAAACGCTGCGGCAAGAACTGAACTTTATGCCGTATGTGCCGGTTCTTTTTATTTCGGCGGAGACAGGGCAGCGGGTTCACAAGATTTTGCCTGAAGTGGTGGCCGTAAATGAGTTCCGCCATTTGCGTATTTCCACAGGGCAATTAAACAAGCTGGTGCGGGATGCAACCATCAAACATCCACCACCCAGCAAGGCTGGTGTGCGCGTGAAGTTTTTCTACACGACGCAGGTCGCTGTTGCTCCGCCGACGTTTGTTTTCTTTGTGAATAAACCGGACTGGGTGCATTTTGGCTATCAGCGATTCTTAGAGAATCGTTTGCGTGAGGAGTTTGCATTTCGGGGGACGCCCATCCGCATGATCTTCCGCGCCCGCAGCGAAGACAGATTTGGCAATTAGTTTTTTGCTACGAGTAGTTAGCTTTTAGCCGTGAGCTTGTTCTGGCTAAGAGCTAATTGCTAACAGCTATCAGTTTATTGTTCCAATCGTGCGGCAAGGACTTTGAGTTTGCCCCACTGGTGGTTGAGGGCGTAAATCATTGCCAGGGCGGTGAGAAAGCGGGGTTCACATTGGGGGTCTTGAGCCAGTATCTCTAGGACTTGCATAGCTTTTTCATCGGTGCGGCGCGTGCGAATGTATTCGTTTGCCAGTTCTATGACGAAGTAGTCGCGCTGCTGCCGTAGGAAGCCGGTTTGGGTAGGTGGAGGAGTGGGGGGCTGACCAGCAACGGCCGTTGCCTGGGCGCGTTTTCGTTTCCAGATACGGTCTATCGTGGCCGCAAGTTGATCCGCAGTAAATGGCTTGGTGAGATAGCCGCGTGCCCCCGCAGACATCGCTTCCAACAGTGTTTGTGTATCACGCTCGGCAGAAATAATGATGCAGGCCAGCATAGGGTTTTCATCAATCATCACACGGATAGCTTGCAAGCCGTTCATGTGCGGCATGTTCACGTCCATCAAGGCGAAGTCTGGTTTGTGTTGACGAGCCAACTCGACAGCCTCACGGCCGTCTTTGGCAATGGCGACCACTTCTGCACCAGGGATCAGAGAGAGCATGAGCCGGGTACTGCGACGTGTTTCGGTCACATCATCGGCAATCAGAAATCGTAGGGTGTCGGGGGACTCGGTTGATTGGGTCATACGCATTTTCCTTGCTTGTTCTGGGCTGGCAATGCGGTGTTAAGGTGACGGCCGTTTCCATTATACACAATTCCCTCACGCATGATAGCATAAGCCATTAACTTCTTGTCACACTATTCCACTGAGCTTCCCCCTGCTTCTAAAACGACCAACCCACTACGCGATACGTTTAACTGCATACCAGATAAAAAAGATGATAAGGATAAAACCCAGCCAGAGTGCATCATTAAAGATGAAAGCTACAGCAAAAAAACCTGTAGCGGGAGTTAGGAGGAGTTGTGCGTCGGAAGTAGTGGCATAGCAGAGGTATAGATTGGGAGAATTTGTCATGCGGAATTGATGATGTTTATCAGGTAGCAGCGGTCGTCTGGAAGATGGTATAGTAGTGTGGTTGGGTCGCGTAAGGAATTATTCACAGCCCATCATTTCTAAAATAGAGGGTCAGGTCGTGTGGTTCAGCCTCAAAAAATAGTCAGTTGGCTAATCAAAATCAATGATATTAGGAGTATAGAAATTTTATGGAAGAGAGTAATGACTTAGCTGCTTTCTATATCATCACGGAAAATGATGACTTTGGAGAATCGGCTCATGGGCCTTATACAATGGTAGAGGCAGAATCACTTTTACGAGTTGATGAAAAAATCATCACTCGAAAACACTATCAGATGTTGTCCCAAAGGTCTTCCTCAACAGGTAACAGCATTGAGGGAGTAGCATTTCTCAGCCCCGCGCGACGAAATGTTGCGTAGGATTAGAAGTTGGGGATTTATGTTACTCCTTTTTGGCATCATCCAGATTATCTCTGGTGACTTTTTAAGTAATACTTGGGGCCTTTTATTGATCTTCGTGGCAGCTATATCTTTTTATTTCCGCTCTTCAGCCATGTTTGTTATCTATGGTTCCATATTAGCCTGGGCTGCCATTTTTAACGCATTCAGTGGCAGTGGTGGTTGGATAGTTTTTTCCCTTATTCAGGCTTTTTTCTCTTTTCAAAATTTCCGACAATATTTCCTTTTTCGCTCTCCTCCCCTTGTCTCCTCCAATATGGGCAGCCCCGAAAACAGGTTATTTCTTAAGGACAAAGCAGCTAAACCATTCCCCTGGTTAAGCTTCTTGTTTGGTTCAATATCTCTTGTTGGGTTTGTGCTAATTGTGGTCGCCATTTTTCTTTATGTGGGTGTTACAGAAAGCAGCGAATTACCGTCATATTTTGGTTTCATTGAAGGAATGATGATTGACTTTGCTGTAATTGGATTTTCTGCCGGTTTAGCCTCGTTGTTGTCTCGGTATCCACGCAAAATTGTCAGTATCATCGGCTTGATTACTGGTATCATAACTCTTTTAATCGAAATCGGTTTCTTTTTTGTTAGCTAAGCAAGGGAATACAGCGAACTAGCATTACTGACACCTGAACCGAACACCAAACTTATTTGGAATTCTGGTTGGAGTTGAGTAATTTTAAACGAGCCAACCAGATTTTGCAGTTGACTAATCACCACCTCTAAAACTTTCAAGACCTGCTAAGTTCTAGAATATCTAGCAGGTCTTGACAGCCGTTTCCTAAACAAGAAACGGCCGTATCCCCCACATTTCCTATTGAGCTGCCAACATCCCCCTGATTACAATGCAACCATGTTAGTGCCGGGCCGCTTAGCCAGCGCCCAATTATTTCTTTCAACTGAATAAGCCAATCTGGCAAAGGAGAGTTTTCCTGTGGCTACTATTAATATTCTTGCCGTCATTAGCAAACTACGCCCGCGTGTCAAGTACGGCCGTACCTACGACCTTGATGACCTCGCCGACGAAATCGCCGAGCAGTCAGGTTTTGACAAAGGGGATGCCCGCGATTTTGGTTACAAACTCGCCAAAGTCTTAGTCAACCATCTGAAATTTGGCGACAATGTGAAATTAGGAGAGATAGGCAGCTTTTCCGTCTCGTGCAACAAAGACAAAAAACTCAAAGTAGTCTATCAGCCATCTACCGACATCAAAAAAGAACTGACCGATAACTTTCGCGGTGAGTTTACCAATGGGAAAAATGCCGGGCTGACGATGGAAGGGTTCGCCCAATTGTGGTTGGAAACAAATCCCACAGACGCCGTGATTATGCGTGATGGCACAACCCGAACGGCAACTTGATCATCGTTCCCACCCTCCCGGAGGTTCCAAATCTCCGGGAGGATTCATTTGTGCAAAGACCCTGTATGCATTCACACACAGGGTCTTTTTTCTTTCAGCACTCTGTAACAATGATCATTCTAAACGAAGCGAGGAATCCAAACGACGTTGGTGTTTAAAAGCCGTCTGGATTCCTCAGGCATTCGCCTGTCATTCCAAGTGCAACGAGGCATCCCTATCGTCTTGTAAGTCAAGAGGGATTCCTCACCCCTTCGGGGATTCGGAATGACAAATTCTTTTATTACAGAGTACTCAGTGAGGCGGGCACATTCTCTCAGTGAGATAGGTGCACTCTCTCAGTGAGGCAGGCACGTTCCCTCAGTGAGGCAGGCAAGCTCTCTCAGTGAGGCAGGCACGTTCCCTCAGTGAGATAGGCACACTCTCTCAGTAAGTCAAGCAAATTCCTAAATTTTAATCTGCATTTAACATTCGATTTGCTATCTACGGTATACTGGTCGTTACTTTTCAGCCCCAAAACCGTCTATATAGACAAAGCAGATTCACTTCTGTAGTTTAACCTGCTTAATAAATGATATTTTCAATGAGAACGACCCTTCTATGAGCCAATCACCCATACAAGCCCCGCCTCATGTCTCCGTGCCTTCTGCACAGGCACGCAGTAAGCCAGAACTAGAAGTCAGCCTTTTCTTTGTCATCGTCCTCAGCGGCATTTACATTGCTTATGAGGTGATGGCCGAGCCATCCGGGGGACACCCTGTTGGACACATCTTAGGCATTCTCGGAACCCTCCTCATGCTGATGACCGAAGTGCTGTACAGCCTGCGTAAGCGCACGCGATTGCTTAATTGGGCTGGACCGGTACGCAACTGGCTCTCTTTCCACATTATCACCGGCATTGTTGGCCCCTTCATGGTGCTGATGCATACCGGCTTGCAATATCGCGGCATTGCCGGGATTAGCTTTCTGCTAACGCTGATTGTCGTCGGCAGCGGCTTTGTGGGGCGTTATCTATATACGGCGCTGCCGCGCACACTCACCGGCGTTGTCGCCTCGCGCCAAGATATTGAGCGTGAAGCCACCTACATCCACCGTGAACTAACCCAGTTCCAAAGCGAAAAATCAGCCCGCGTGCAGCAATTGGTAGCAGAATTAAGCCAGCGCCACGCCGAAAAACGCAGCGATGTCCTCACGGTGTTTGGCCGCGCCTATTATCAATGGCGGTACCAACGCCAATTAAGCCGTGCCTTGCGCCAGATGGATCAGCTAGAACAGGAGCAGCGGCAGCAGTTACACACGCTGCTCTCGCGGCAGCGTGAATTAGCGCGGCAAGTGGATATGCTGGAATCGGCCCGCCGCTTACTGCGCTTCTGGCATATTTTCCATGTACCTTTTGGCTTGACTTTGTTCTTTTCCGCCGCAGTGCACGTTGTGGCGACCATTTATTTCCGTGCCGGATTGTTAGCACCATGAGACAAGTACCTTTACAACGCCGCCAACATCCCATTTTTTCACCGATTGCGCTGCTTTCTACCCTGTTGTTGGCCGGGGGTTTGACGATTGCGCTGTTTTTGACCGGAGGCCGCGCCTTTAATCCCGGCGACCTCTCGACTATGAATTTTAGTGGGGCAGAGGTGGGCGGCGTGATGTCGCACGCCGACATTGCCGATAATTGCAATCAATGTCATGCACCGATGCAGGGGGTTGATGCAGCACGCTGCGAGCAGTGCCATGAGTCGGTGGCACAGCAGCGGGCGGCGGGAGAAGGAACACACGGCCGTCTCCCCAATGTTGAACGCTGTGCTGACTGCCACTCCGAGCATCAAGGGGCTGATTTCGACATGATGCAGGCGGCGCTGGACGCGTTTGACCACACAACGACGACATTTAGCCTGGCGCAGCACGCCCGTGATTACGATAACTTGCCGTTAGCCTGCGATGATTGTCATATCAGCACGCATGATTTCAGTCCCAATCCGACGGCTTGCGACGACTGCCATCGTGCGGCTGACGCTGATTTTATGACAACACACATCACTGATTTTGGCGCAGACTGCCTGGCTTGTCATGATGGTCACGATACGATGGCGCAGATGACGGCCGTTGAACATGCTGAATTCTTTGTGCTGGCGGGCAAACACGCTGAAGCTGCCTGCGTAGGCTGCCACACGGGCACGGACTTTACCGGTGCGTCCCAAGAGTGCGAGGCTTGCCATGCTGAACCGGCAGCTCATGCAGGGCTGTTTGGTACGGCTTGCGCCGATTGCCACACGCCAGATGGATGGGAAACGGCCGTGCTTGATGGAACTAACTTCGACCATGCCCGTGACACACGCTTCAACTTAATAGGGCATGTGGTCAATCACGATGGGCAAGACTTTACTTGCCGAACCTGCCACACTAGCACAGAAGACTTTGCCTTTTCTGAAACACAATGCACGGACTGCCATGCTGTGTACCAGGCAGACTTTATCATTCCCCACGCTGCGGAGATGGGGAAGAACTGCCTCAACTGCCACGATGGAACCGGAGAAATTACTAACTTTGACCATGCCCTGGTGTGGCCGCTGGAAGGACAGCATACCGTCATTGAGTGCGCCGCCTGCCACATAGACCAGTCTTTTGCCGGTACGCCGCGTGAGTGTGTAGCCTGCCACGAAGAGCCGTTGATTCACGCTGGTTTGTTTGGTACAGAGTGTGCCGCTTGCCATACGGCCGTTGCCTGGTCGCCTGCACAGTTAACACAACACACCTTCCCCCTGACACACGGCGGAGAAGGCGAAATAGACTGCGCTACTTGCCACACCAACACCTACACAACCTACACTTGCTACAACTGCCACGAGCATGATCCTGTAGACATAGCTCGTGAACATCTGGAGGAAGGGATTGGCGCAGACCGCCTGGATGCTTGTGTAGAATGTCACCCTACCGGTGAAGAAGATAGAGATTAGAGATAGAGATAGAGATAGAGAAAACACCAATCTTCTATCTCTACACTCTATCTTTCCACCCGTTACTTTTTTGAAAGTAACGCGACTAACTAACCGTATGAAAAGACTTTGGCGGTCAATGGTCACTAATTTGGGGCTGGATGCAACAGGCGTTGCCGACGCCCCCATACAAGAAATGGGGCTGGTTGTGCCAGATGCAAAACGCTGCGTGCAGTGTGGCGTGTGTGGTTACAACTGCCCGGTTGGCATTCCGGTGCGGGATTATGCCCGCCAGGGACTGCCGGTTACAGACCCGGCCTGTATTACTTGTGGTAATTGTATTCAGGTTTGCCCGCGTGGTACGCTGCGCTGGGAAACGGCCGTCTATCAAGATTAGCTATTAGCGGTTAGCCATTAGCTAATGGCTAATCGCTAACCGCTTTGGTTTTTGTCTATGACTCATTACCTCATCATCGGAAATGGCGCAGCAGGCGTAACCGCCGCAGAAACCATACGTGTACATGACCCTCAAGCACGGATCGTTCTTGTGTCTGCGGAACCTGGCCCTATGTATTCGCGGCCAGGATTGGCGTATGTGCTGATGCAGGAGATTCCGCCGCAGCAGATTCACGCTCGCCAGCCGGAATGGTACGCTCAGTTTGGCCTGGAGTTGGTGCATGGCACGGCCGTTTCCCTTGATGTAGTGCAGCAAAAGGTAGGGTTAGCAGACGGCCGTAAACTCTTCTATGATAAACTCCTCATCGCTACTGGCGCTCGCGCCGTCTCTCCTCCTTATCCCGGCATAGACCTGAAAGGCGTCGTTTATTTAGACACACTCGCCGGAACCCAAGACCTGCTCAAACAAACCCGGCGTGCCCGGCGGGCCGTCGTCATTGGCGGAGGTATCACCGCCCTGGAACTCAGCGAAGGATTGGCGCATCAGGGAGTAGATACACACTACTTTGTGCGCCGCGACCGGCTGTGGGGCCGGGTGTTCAACGACGCCGAAGCCAAGATTTTAGAAGAACGCATCATCGAGCACGGCATAACCATCCATTATCACACAGAAATTCAAGAGATTCTGGGAAACTGGCGCGGCCATGTGCGTGGGGTTGTCCTAAAAGATGGCAGCGAATTCAAATGTGACCTGGTCGGCATCGCTGTTGGCGTTAAACCACATATAGAAGTCGTACAGAACACCGCATTGCAAGTAGATCGCGCCATTCTCGTGAACGAATATTTGCAAAGCAGCGTGCCCAACATTTACGCCGCTGGCGATTGCGCCCAAGTGTACGACCGTTGGACACAAAAGCACATGCTAGACATCTTGTGGCCCAGTGCCGTTGCCGAAGGCCGGGCAGCCGCGCTCAATATGATGGGACAACGGGTCGCTTACACAAAAGGCAGTCCTTTTAATGCCTGTCTGCTCTTTGGCCTGCACATTACCACAATGGGTCAAGTCAATCCGCACCCTGATGAAACACCAGAAATTGTGCAATATTTATCGCGTGGCTCATCGGAGGTTTGGTATACCTATCCACGTACTTATAACAGCGCCTGGTCTGAAAGCGGCCCAAATACCTTACGGTTGGTCATCAATGATGGCTATCTGGTTGGCGCATTACTGATGGGAAGCCAACGCCTGGCTGACCCGCTGCGGCATCTCATTGAAAATGAAGTTTATATCGGTGATTGGAAGGAGGCGCTGGAGGCAGGTGGGGAGCTACTCCAGAAGCAAATATCTGATTACTGGCAAGCGATCACTCAACAACAGACCGTTTCAACCACGCATTCCTTGCAATAAGGAAGGGCTGCATTTTAAGTGAAGCGGCCCCTTCACTTTAGAAAGGGAGTTTTATATGCGGCGACTCATTATTTTAACTCTGGCGATTGTTCTTTTTACGGTGACTGCCGGCGGCGCAATCACTTACAACCTGGCACAGGATGGCTCTCATCTTCCTGGAGAGACGCTTTTCCCTCTTCAGGTGCTCTCGGAGCGGATGTGGGGATTGGGCTTTAACAATGATCCGGTTAGCCGGGTTGAGATTTGGCTGGGTGTTTTGGAGCGGCGGATTGCTAATATGGAGGATGTACGCGGCACGGATGGGGAAGAAACGGCCGTTCACTACTTCCAACAAGCCTACACAGAAACACTCTACGCCATTGACGCCCTTCCCGAAGAAGCACAACCAACCTACAACGCCTACCTTGCTCAACTTTTAGACAACGGCCTCGCCGTCCTGGAATCCCTCGACATCATGCAGCCGCCTCAGCCAGAAGAAGTGGCCACACTCCACGCACACATTCAGCAATATTTGCACCGGGGGTCAGAGATGCCGGTTGTCGTCAACAGTGGAAACGGCAGCCATGCCATCGGCATTGGTGTCACGGCAGCCATTACCAATACAAACGCCCTGGACGATCCGCATAATATTCCCTTTCCACCAGGGGCCAACATGGCTGAAGTTCACAGCTTCTTCCCCCTCGTCGGCGGACATGGCAGCTTGCTTTGCTCCAATTGCCATACCGGCAATGGATATAAGGGCGTTCCCAGCGCTTGCATTGCTTGCCATCAAGAAGACGATGTGCATGAAGGAGACAATGGCACAAATTGCTCGACCTGTCACAACATCACTTCCTGGCAAGATGTCAATTTTGATCACAGTACCATCACCACGCAAGATTGCGTCGAATGCCACACGCCACCAGAGAACCATTTCCCCGGTCTATGTAGCAATTGTCATATCAATACCAGCGATTGGCTGTTCCTCAACTTTGACCATACCGTCATTGGCACTCAGGACTGTGCCAACTGCCACACACGGCCAGCCAACCATTATCAGGGAGCTTGCACGCTCTGCCACAGCGACACTGATAACTGGCAAAACGCCATCTTTAATCACAGCGTCATTGGCACAACAGATTGCTCAAGCTGCCACACGCCGCCCGCCAATCACTTTTCCGGCGCATGTAATGCCTGTCACAGCGATACGAGCAACTGGCGCAATGCCAGCTTTGATCACAGCGTCATTGGCACAACGGATTGCTCAAGCTGCCACACGCCGCCTGCCAATCACTTTTCCGGTGCGTGCAGTGCCTGTCATAGAGATACCGGCAATTGGCGTAATGCCAGCTTTGATCACAGCGGTATTGGCAGTACAGACTGCTCATCATGCCATAACCCGCCCAGCAATCACTTCTCCGGTTCTTGTCGTAGTTGCCACACCAACACCGGCAACTGGCACAATGTCAGCTTTAGTCATGCCGGGTTAACCGATTGCCAATCTTGCCACACGAGACCAAGCAATCACGCTGCCGGGCAATGCTCAAACTGTCACAACACATCCAACTGGGGCGATGCCTCTTTCAGCCACGATAGCATTGGCGATACAGATTGCTCGTCTTGCCATAACCCACCCAGCAATCACTTCCCCGGTTCCTGCCGTAACTGTCACACCAATACTGGTAACTGGCACAGTGTCAACTTTAGCCATGCCGGGTTGACGGACTGTCAATCTTGCCATGCACGGCCGAGTGGTCATTTTGATGGACAATGCTCAAGCTGTCACAATACATCCAATTGGGGTGATGCTTCTTTCAGCCATGACGGCATTGGCGATACAGATTGTTCAAGCTGCCACAATCCGCCCAGCAATCATTTCCCCGGTTCCTGCCGTAACTGTCACACCAATACTGGTAACTGGCACAGTGTCAACTTTAGCCATGCCGGGTTGACGGACTGCCAATCTTGCCATGCACGGCCAAGTGGTCATTTTGATGGACAATGCTCAAGCTGTCACAATACATCCAATTGGGGTGATGCTTCTTTCAGCCATGACGGCATTGGTGATACGGATTGTTCAAGCTGCCACAACCCGCCTAGCAATCATTTCCCTGGCTCTTGCCGTAACTGCCACACGAATACCGGCAACTGGCACAGTGTCAACTTTAGCCATGCCGGGTTGACGGACTGCCAATCTTGCCATGCACGACCAAGTGGGCATTTTGATGGGCAGTGCTCAAACTGTCACAACACGTCCAATTGGGGCGATGCCAACTTCGATCATAGCGGGCAAACAGATTGCCAATCTTGCCACAATCCGCCGGGCGGCCATTTTAGTGGGCAATGTTCTAACTGCCACAATACGTCAAATTGGGGCGATGCGAATTTCAACCATAGTGGACAAACGGATTGTCAATCCTGCCACAATCCACCGAATGATGAGGATCACCCTGCACCCGTACCGCAGTGTTCTAACTGCCATAACACATCTGATTGGGATGACTAATGGGGAAGAGGGGAGTACATGCGTCGTCTACTTTTTATCGCTATTGCTTTGTTGATTTTTGTTGGCATTGTTGGGGCAGCAGCTAGTTATCGTTTGGTACAAAAGGCACCTTATTTGCCTGGAAATGTACTGTTTCCTTTGCAGGCGGCCTCGGAACAGATGTGGGGATTGGGCTTTAATGGCGATGCACGAGCACGTGCTGATACGTTGTTGGTTCTTCTCTCGCGCCGCTTGGATGATTTAACGGCCGTACAAGGAACCCCGGATGAATTGACGGCCGTTGCTGCACTGGATCGTGCCTACGCCCAGGCAATAACGGCCGTTGCCGCCGTGCCGCCTCCTGAACAACAAGATTTACAACTGCGCCTGGACAGGCTGGCAGAACGTATCCTTGTACAACTCGTGGAACTAAACAATGCGGATGCAACGGCCGTACACACACTACGGGCACAAATCGGAGAACCATCGCCGGGACAAACACCTGGCGGCAGCGGCCCTCCGGCCACAGCTCCCCAGCCAAACACAACCGATTTCACGGGAAACCGGCTTGATGACCCACGCGCCATCCCCTTTCCTCCCGGTGCAAACCTGCTGCAAGTTCACAGCTTCTTCCCCCTAACGGGTGGACATAGCGATCTGGCTTGTTCCACCTGCCATACAGGCGATACATACAGTGGCGCACCGGCCGAATGTATTGCCTGCCACGCCGAAGATGACACACACCAGGGTCTTTACGGCAGCGACTGCGCTTCTTGCCATACCAGCAGTGCCTGGCAAAAGATCGACTTCAACCATGACATCATTGGTACACAAGATTGTATAGATTGCCATACACCACCCAAAGACCATTACGCCGGAACTTGCCGCGCCTGCCACATCGACACCACCAACTTCAATATCGTCTTCTTTGACCATTCTTTTATAGGCGACCAAGACTGCGCGGCGTGTCATACCCCACCCGCCAATCATTACGCCGGAACCTGCCGCGCCTGCCACATCGACACCAGTAATTTCAGCATCGTCTTCTTCGATCATTCTTTTATAGGCGATCAGGACTGCGCAGCCTGCCATCTACCGCCCGCCAATCACTATCCTGGGACATGTTCTGCGTGCCACCAAGATACCAGCAACTTCCGCAACGCATTCTTTAATCATGCCGGATTAACTGACTGCGCCGCCTGCCACGCCCCACCCGCCAATCACTTCCCCGGTCAATGCTCTAACTGCCACAATACCAACACCTTCACCGGGGCGACATTTAACCATACATTCCCTGTGAATCACGGCGATGCCAATAACCAGTGCGAGACCTGTCATCCGGGCAACAACACGCAAACTTACACTTGTTACACTTGCCACAACCAGCAAGAGATGGCAAATGAACACAGTGAGGAAGGCATTGGCGATATTTCTAATTGTGTACGGTGTCACCCAGACGGCCGTGAACACGACGACTAATAAAAACAAAACGCCCCGCTTGTTTGCCAAGCGGGGCGTTTCTCGGTTCAGTGGTGGAGTGTGGGATTACTCCTTTAGCAAACCGGTCCGTTCATTGAACGCATCAATCAAAGCGTCAATTTCATCAACGTGACCGTGAATACTCTTCCAATAATCATGGTCGTACCACTGCGCTTGAATCTCTTCATAAGTTTTGCCTTGCTGCTCAACCCAAGTGAAGTATTTCAAGTTGTGGACGCGCTTGCGGTCCACGTAAGTTAATTCCTGCATATTATCGGTCGATTCGCCCAACAGGTAACGCTGGAAAACGCCGGACGCATCCAAACTAGTGAATTCGCCTTCTTCTTCCGTCAACTCAACCAGACGGCTTTCGTACATCTCCATCGAATCGGTAGCGACGGTGATGATGACATCGTTTGCGTCCATCTCGTAGTATTTGGCCGTTTTGATAGCCGCCAACACATTGGCGACACTGGAAATGCCCAACAGCGGCAAATCTGCTACCAGATCAGCATCCACGCCCTGGCTGACCAGATATTCCTGGCCCACCTTTTCATTGAACAGACGAATTAACCCCATCGGGCCGTTGTCGTCAATGGCCGTGACCACATCGGTATTCATCACATTGTGAATCCAGGGCACATGCTTGTCGCCAATACCTTCGATGCGGTGGGCGCCGAAGCCGTTGTTCATGAGGGTGGGGCATTGCAGCGCTTCGCTGGCCACGACTTTGCTGTTCGGGAACTGCTCTTTCATGTAATCGCCACAGGCAATCGTGCCGCCGGAACCGGTGTTAGAAACAGTGGCGCGGAAGCGGTCGCCTTCGGCCATCACCTCGCCCAGCACTTCCATCATGGCCCGCCCGGTCACTTCGTAGTGCCACAGGTAGTTGCCAAACTCATCAAACTGGTTGAAGATGACCAAATCTTCGCCCGATTCGCGCAGTTCCCAGCATTTGTCGAAGATTTCTTTGACGTTGCTTTCGGAACCGGGGGTTTTGATCGTTTCACCGGCTACCGAAGCCAGCCAATCAAACCGTTCCTGGCTCATGCCTTCGGGCAAAATGGCGATGGATTCGCAAGCCAGCAGGTTGGAGTCGTAGGCGCCGCCCCGGCAGTAGTTGCCGGTGCTGGGCCAGACCGCTTTTTGCGTGGTGGGGTCAAATTGGCCGGTGACGAGGCGGGGAACCAGGCAGCCAAAGGCTGCGCCGACTTTGTGCGCCCCGGTGGGGAACCATTTGCCCAGCAAAATGACGATTTTGGCGTCTACGCCGGTCAGTTCTTTGGGCAGAACCAGATAGTTGACGCCGCCGAATTTGCCGCCGCTTTCTTTAGCCTCATTGTGCCAGGTGATGCGGAACAGGTTCAGCGGGTTCAAGTCCCACAAGCCGACGTTTTCCAGCTTTTCTTTGATGCTGTCCGGGATTAAGTCCGGGTTGATCATCTGCTTGAAGGTGGGGATGATGATGTTTTGTTCGCGGGCACGCTCAATGGCGCGTTCCAGCTTGGCTTCATCGTGAATGGTTAAATCAATTAAGTTTGTCATGGTTTTTCCTTATGGATTTTAGGTTGATATTTTTGAAAGTGAATATGAAGGCAACGAGAATGCATAAGGCAATATACAGATACCAATACATTTGCACAACAAAAAGGGTAAAATTCTGATGTAATATTGCCAATAAAGAACACAGCTATAAAAAATATAATTACTCCATCCAAGCGTGTTGGTCTCTTGTAAAGCCATGCCACGATGATTATTAACCATATCCAGATGGAAGCAATAGAATAATGGGAAATAGCAGTAATAATAGGCCAAGCGATCACGACAAGTAATAGAACCACATCTTGCCGATAAATTCTCTGATTAATTATCCACAATCCTGCCCCCCGCTAAACCATAGATAGGAAGAGAATATAAAGCAATCACCAATACTGAAATCAATTTCCCGTGTACAAAGGGTAAATACAGTGTAGGCTCTTGGTTTGTAGCTGACAAAGCTTCTGCCAACACACCAGTTTGAATAGATTCTGTTGCACTGTAAACACCTAAGTAGGCTGGTGTTAATGTGCCAGATACTGATGTCTCGATCGCAAAGAAAAGTGCATGATCGCCAATCTTAACTCTTGATTGACAATCTCCTCCCCCTAGCCCACCGAACCCACGAACTGTAACCACTGGCGGGCCATCGCCTTTGATATACCTTTTTACAATGATACGTGCTTCAGTTTTGAGATTGGGATCTCCAATTGTAGAAAGGCTGGAAGCTTCTATACTGCCATAATCGATCTTCTCCGTAGATATATCAACCAAACCCATTTGTATAACAACACCTTCAAAAACGATAGGCGCATTTTGTACTCGTTCAGTAATTGAATAAGTTTCGCCTAAACAAGCACAAACGTGGCTTGTGTTAAATGAGAAGATTGACACAAGAACAAGAAATAGTAATCTGCCACCCTTTTGAGGAACCTTCATCTCGGAAACTACTCTCTGACTGTAGCCGACTTCTGATCGAAATGCCTTGGCTGATTCGGTCTAAAGATCGACTACAGTCTGACATGCCCCATTAGATTTCTTTCATAACTCGTTTTAAGTCGTCTAAATTGGGCGCGACGCGGTTGGCTTTGGTGCCGACCATCTCGACTGATTTCATCGCGCTGGCGATGTCTTTGAGGCCGTTGCCGGTGTTGAGGACGACGATGCGGTCGTCAGCGCTGACCAGGCCGTCGGCGACGGCTTTGATCAATCCAGCGTAGGCGGTGGCTCCAGCCGGTTCGGCGAAGACGCCGACGCCGCGCGCCAGGGCGGGGATGGCTTCCAGAATTTCGTCGTCGGTGACGCAGACGTAAGCGCCGTTGGTTTCGGTAACGGCCGTTAACGCCTTAATCCTGTCTCGCGGCAATCCGGCGCTGATGCTGTCGGCGACGGTTTTGCCGGAGACCGGGGCTTTGGTCAGCACGTCTTCGCCGTCGCGCCACGCTTCGTACATGAAGGCGCTGCCTTCGGCCTGCACGCCGTAGATGCGGGGCATCTTGTCAATCCAGCCCATTGCCAGCAAATCTTTCAACCCTTTGTGCAGCCCGCCGATGATGCAGCCGTCGCCGACGCTGACGAAGATGGCGTCGGGGGCGTCCCAGTTGAGCTGCTCGCAGATTTCGTAAACGGCCGTTTTCTTCCCCTCCGTCATATAAGGATTAAACGCCGTATTGCGGTTGTACCAGCCGTACTCATCGGCTGCTTCCAGGCATAGTTCAAAGGCATCGTCATACGTCCCTTTGACCAGCATCACCGTCGAGCCGTAGACCAGCAGTTGGGCGATTTTGGCGGGCGGAGCCGCTTCGGGGACGAAGATGACGTTGGGCTGTTCCATGCTGGCGCAAATGCCGCTGAGGGCGGCGGCCGCGTTGCCGGTGCTGGCCGTCGTGATGATGGCTGCGTTCTGCTCACGCGCTTTGACAACGGCAATGGCGCTGGCCCGGTCTTTGAAGGAGGCGGTGGGGAGACGGCCGTCATCCTTCACCCATACATGCTTCAATCCTAATTTCTCGGCCAGGCGAGGGGCCTTATACAACGGCGTCCAGCCAATTGCCAGCGGCGGAACTTCCGCGTCGGCCGCAATCGGCAGCAGCGGTTTGTACCGCCAGATGGTGTAATCTTCATTCTGCGCCAGGCTTTCCGGGCTGATGCGCGTCTTGATTAACTCGTAATCATACCGCACATCCACAATGCCCTCTTTCCCATGATCCGGGCAGACGTACTCAATTTCGTCTGTCCCATACTCTTTGCCGCAGATGAGACATTTGAGGTGTAAAACGTGATCCATTGTTCTCTCTTCTCGTGAAACGTGAAGCGTGAAACGTAAAAAGAAAACCATCACGTTTCACGTTTTACGTTTCACGTTTTACGGTGTAATAAACGTTCCCGTCTCGCCACGCAGCGCGCGGGCAATATTCGCCGGGTCGGTGATGAGGGCTTTTTTACCACCAGTTTCCAGGAAGTTGATGACCGCTTCGATTTTAGGGGCCATGCTGCCTTTGGCAAAATGGGTGCCTTCGGCCAGATATTGTTTGGCTTCGGCCAAAGTCATGTTATCCAGCCAGGTTTCGTTTTCTTTGCCAAAATTAAGGGCGACTTGTTCAACGGCCGTGCTAATCAACAACAAGTCCGCCCCGATTTGCTGGGCCAATAGGGCCGTTGCCCGATCCTTGTCAATCACCGCATACACGCCGCTGAGTTCGCGCAGTTCTCCCTTCGGGTTCTGCACCACTGGAATCCCACCACCGCCAACCGCAATGACAATATCGCCGGCATTCGTCAGCGTTTGGATGGCATCCTGCTCGACCACTTCCAACGGAATCGGCGAAGCAACCACACGCCGCCAGCCACGACCAGCATCTTCCACAACTTGCCAGCCCTCCGCTTCAAATTTGCGGGCATCTTCTTCTTCCAGAAAGCCGCCAATCGGTTTCGATGGATTTTTGAAGCCGGGATCGTCCTTGTCCACCAGTACCTGCGTCACGACAGAAACAACCGGTTTGTCAATGCCCCGGCTGTTGAGTTCATTCCGCAGCGCTTGTTGCAGCATGTAGCCAATCGAGCCTTGCGTATCGGCGCCGATAACATCCAACGGCGTAGGATGCACTTCGTGCGCGGCCAATTCGTTGCGCCGCAAGATGTAGCCAACTTGCGGGCCGTTGCCATGCGTGATGACCAGCGTCCAGCCATCTTCGATCATGTCGGCCAAATGGCGGCACGTTTCCCGCACGGCATCCCATTGATGGGGCACATCGGGGTGTTTTTTATCAGTAATCAATGAATTGCCGCCCACAGCGACGACGGCCAGTTTTTTACTCATAGTGGGAACCTCCAGAATTGTCAATGGTCAACGGTCAATTGCCAATTGTCAATGAACGCTCCGTTGACAATTGACCATTGACAATTAGCGATTGACAATTTATGACATGGTAAGGGCCATGACTGCCTTTTGGGCGTGTAAGCGATTTTCGGCTTCATCAAACACGACAGAGTGACGGCCGTCCAAAACAGAACTCGCCACCTCAATATCGCGGTCGGCTGGCAGCGGGTGCATGTAGATGACATCATCCTTGCCCAATTTCATCAAATCATCATCCACGTACCAATCCTTGTACATATCTTGGATGCGCTTGCCCTCTTCAGGGTCTTGCGTCGTCATCAGCGGCCCCCAGGATTTGGCGTAAATCACGTCCGCATCTTCGCAAGCCGCCTTCATGTCATGCGTCACCTCAAAGCCAGCGCCGTATTTCTTCGCCATTTCGCGGGCTTGATCCATGATGTCGGGCATCAGTTCAAATTCCGGCGGATGCGCCAAAACCACATCCATGCCAAAGCGCGGCATCTGCAAAATGAGCGATTGGGGTACAGACATCGGTTTGAGGTAGGACGAGGCGTAAGCCCAGGAAACGACCATCTTCTTGCGGCGCAGATTGCGGCCTTTCTTTTCCATGATGGTCATCAGGTCGGCCAGACATTGGTGCGGATGGTAGATTTCGTCCTGCATGTTGAGGACGGGCACGCGGGAAGCGGAGGCGACGTTGTTCAGGTAGTTGTTGCCAATGCCAAAATCTACGTGACGAATGGCGATGCCGTCAAAATAACGGCCGAAAATCTCGCCCAATTCTTTCTCCGTGTCGCCGTGAGAAACCTGGGTGGTGCGGCTCTCGATGAATGCCGCGTGGCCGCCCAATTGGGCCATACCAGCCTCAAAGCTGCCGCGCGTGCGCGTGCTGGAGAAGAAGAACAGCATCGCCAACACTTTGTCGCGCAGCGACGCATGGGAGATGCCCATCGCCCGTTTCATCTTCAAATCCCAGGCCACATCCAGGATGGTTTCAACTTCCTCTTTGGAAAAGTCGAGGTCGCTGATAAAGTCACGTCCACGTAATCCAGTTTGCATTTTAATCTCCTTAAAAGCGATTAGCTGTTAGCAATTAGCTTGTAGCTTTTCAGCTTTGCTAATCGCTAACAGCTAAAGGCTAATAGCTTCTTTACTCTGTCGCGCCCATAACCAGGGCCAGTAGCGCCATACGCATCACAACGCCGTTGAACGCTTCTTGCCAATAGCGGGACCAGCGGGTGATGTCCACATTGGGCGGAATTTCGTCCATGCGCGGCAGCGAGTGCAGCAAAATGGCATCTGATTTGGCTTTATTGACCAGCAAATCTTTGGTGATTTTGTAGTTGGAGGGGGTCATATCAACTTCGCCTGTGCGCTCGTCGCGGGATTTGGTGTAGTCGGGTTGGACGACCGGCTCGACGAGGATGACGTCGGCTTCGGCGATGGCTTCTTCGACGTGTTCCACTTCGCGGAAGTTCAAGCCGTAATCTTTGAAATCAGCTTTCATCTCTTCGCTGAGGCGTTGGCCTTCGGGGGAAACGAAGGTGATGGGGCAGTCGAATTGGGTGAGGCCGTAGCCGAGGGAGTGCATGGTACGCATCCGCATGTCGCCGACAGCCAGCCACTTAAGACCGTCAATTGTGCCTTTTTCGCGCAGGACAGTGTAGAGGTCGGTCAAAATCTGGGTGGGATGTTCACCCCAGCCGTCGCCGCCGTTGATGATTGGCACGCTGGCCCATTTGGCAGCTTCGTGCGGTGCGCCTTGTTGGAAGTGACGCATGACGATGACGTCGCCGTAGAACTCCAACATCTTGACGGTGTCTTTGATGGATTCCTGGTAGAAGTCGCCGGCGCGGGTCATTTTGGCATCGGAGAAACCGGTGACTTGCCCGCCGAGGCGGATCATGGCGGCTTCGTGGGCCAGGCGGGTGCGGGTAGAGGGCTGGTAGAAGGCGGTGACGAGGGTCTTTTCCTTCAACAAGTCCGTATTCTGACGATTACGGGCGATGGGTTCCAATTCTTCAGCGATCTCGAAGACGCGGAAAAATTCGTTACGTTCAAAATCTTTGAGAGACAGAATGTCTCGTCCAGCAAAACTTCTCATGATATTTCTCCTTCAATGAAAAATAAGGTTATTAGCTAGAAGCCAGACTTTTAGAAATGCCTGGCCCCCGGTATTACAAAATCAACCTGGTATCTGCCGCCGGATCAGGCGCAGACGCAGTAAATCATCCCGAAAATAGGATGTAGATTTGATGATTGGGACGTTATCGTCGTTGTAGCCAATTTCTGTAAAAGAGATAAGCGGCGTTTGCGGGTGAATATGCAGCGTAGCAGCCATGTCTGTTGAGATTAGCATAGGTACGATTTCTGACAGGTAATAAGCTAGATGCTGCCCATTAGCCCATAAGAAATTGTAGACGGGTGACAAAAGATCATCATTTGTGTAGGGTTGGGCAATGAGTTTGGTGGGGATGTGATTGTATGCCAGGATGACGGGCTGTGCGTCCGCGAGAAACAATTTTTTGATTACTAGCAGTTCTTCCCCATCTTTCAGGTTTAGTTCGGCGGCAATGTCGGGGGAAACGGGTTTCGTGCTGACGTCCAGAATTTGGGTGGAGGGAACATAGCCGTGATCGGCTAACATTGCTTCGTAGGACCAGATTTCGTCCAGACGTGATTTGATTTGCAAGCCAGCTTCGTTGATAAACGTGCCCGCTCCTTGTTTGCGGTAGACAACTCCTTCGCTTTCTAAACGACTAAGGGCATCACGAACAGTGGTGCGGCTGACACCTAAATCAGAGGCGAGATCGGTTTCGGAGGGGATACGGCCGTCCTCAAATGCATCATCCAAAATAAGTTGTTTGATGTGGACTTTGGCCTGTTCGGTTAGGGAGGGTGTGCGTTTAAGCATCTTTGTAAAATTTGTCGGATTGTATGGTTGTATGACAAATTTTACGGGATAGCGTTAACGGTGTCAAGACAGAAATGGAAGATTCATTGTGCGTCAAGCTGGTAGTTTGCGTCCTTTTGTGACGCGTACCAGCGTAAATCCAGCAAGCAGGATTAGGAGAAGTATGCTTGGCCAAGCAACGGCCGTTTCCACCCTCACAGCCTGCAAAGAAACGGCCGTTGGCCCTACACTCGACTGCCCCAGCAAAAAGTGTGAAAAGCCTGGTGTTTCACCCTCGGCAAACACATAGTCGCCATTGCTGCCCGTACTCCGGCTAGTTAATAATTCCGTCCACGGGCTGCTACCCTCATAACGATACACAGAGAGAATGCCCGTTGTCAGCCCATTGAGTTCATCGGCAAGCGCCCATAAGCGCACTTGTGCCGTGCCCGGAGTCGTCGTCGTGATTTCGTAGCAGCGCCCAATGTAGGTGGGGGATGTGTCACCTGCACTGGTACAATATTCGCCATTATTCAGGGTACGCACACGCACGGTAACATCGCCTAAATCCCCGACTGCGCTCACGTCCGCACCACGAAACACGATGCTGCCCCCGCCATCGCCAATTTCCAGAAAGGCCACACTGCCGCCGCTGACTGGCTGCGTTTGTTGCATTGTACCGTGATTGATCACTGCATCCGTCACAGTGAGGGTAACGCCATCGGGAACAACGAGAGTGGCGCCCCGATCTATCGCTAAACCACGTACTACAGCATCAACAGTTAGCGTCATCGTTGCGTTTGCGATGATGACTACATCATCCCCGCTGCCTGGGATGGTATTGTTTGCCCAGTTTGCGGTTACATCCCAATCGCCGCTGCCTGCACTAGAAACAGTTGGGAAAACATAGACCGCCCCTTCATCTGTGCCCGTTAAATTATGGCCAGGCGCACCTGATACAATCATGCCATTGTCCACAGCCACCGCGAAGCCCAAATAATCTGAGTTTCCGGCATCGCTGGTAGTGAGTTTGGCGGCTTCTGTTGCGTTGCCCCACCCGGTAACCGGGCGAACAAAGATACTGGCAACCCCGGCATTGTTGAGAAATCCTGGCGCTTCTTCCTGGTATGCCCCAACCACTACCGTATCCCCGCTAATGGCTATGGAACGACCTAATTTATCATTACGGGTTGCGTCGCTGGCAGTGAGTAGGGCTGTTTCAGTCATGTCTGCCCAGCCTGACAAGGGCTTTTCAAAAACGTAGGCAGCGCCGTGATGATCATCTGTATCACCATCGCTGCCGTTGTCCAAGTCATTAAAAAATGCCCCGACAGCAACGGTGTCACCGCTGATAGCAACGGAAACGCCAAACTGATCGTTGACATCGCCATCGCTGGCGGTTAATTTGGCCGTGTGCGTGGCGTTAACCCATCCGCCCATTGGCTTGACAAAGACGTAGGCTGCGCCTTGCGTAGTATGACCATTCACTGTGGCCAACCATGCGCCAACAACGGCCGTATCTCCATCCAATCCCACAGACTGCCCCAAACGATCATTCCCCGCCCCATCACTGGCGGTCAATTTGGCGGTTTCATTGCTGGCGGCAGCCCATCCACCGCCCGGACGCACAAAAATGTAAGCCGCGCCCTGATTACTTTGCCCGCTAATGTCTGCTAAATCTGCCCCAGCCAGAATGGTATCGCCGCTAATGGCGACGGAGTGACCCAATTCATCGTTGGCAATGCCATCGGAGGCGGTAAGGATGACTGTTTCGCTCATATCGGCCCAACCACTGAGGGGTTTTTCGTACACATATACCGCGCCTTGTCTGGCATTGCCACCCACTGTTGACCAGCGCGAACCAACGATAATGGTATCGCCATCAATGGCGACTGTACTACCAAAAAAATCTTGAGAAATCGCATTTGAGTGCGATAGTTGTGCCGTTTGAGTGGCATTGGCCCAACCACTGGCTGGTTTGACGAAGACATAAGCAGCGCTGTTGCCGCTGCCAAAGCAACTTTCCAGGCTGACTGGAGTGCAGCCGGGCGCGCCGACAACGGCCGTATCCCCACTAACTGCCACGGCAAACCCAAAGAAATCGCTGTCGGCCGCGCCGTTGACGGTAAGTTTGGCGGCTTGCAGCCAGGGGTCAATGGTGAGGGGATAAGAGGCGCTGCTGTCGTCTATGCGGATGCGCAGGGTGCGGTTCTCTAATTCTAAATAGGCAGGCAGGATACGGCCGTTGCTGTCAAACACTTGCAGCCCGCTGTACTGCGCTGCCGCATTTCCGGCGGCATCTAGCAAGTGCACGGTGTGTGCATTAACTAACTGAGGGGTTAAGGAACCGGTGACATTCATTTGCAGCGTCAGCAAACCGACGGCAGCAGGGGGACGCTGCGCCAAAGTGAAACCTTGTTCCAATCCCCATTGGGTATTGAGGTACCATTCGCTGAGATAACGGCCACGTTGGTAAGTGACACGGCCGTTTTCTTGTGTAGGTTGGGTGGGGACGGCTGGTTGCTGCGCTCCGGCATATCCCCAGCTTTGTAATGTCAATCCCCACTGCCATTGATCAGCAGTAAGCACAGGACCTGTCGCCTCAAATGTGGTTTGCCAGCCCTGAGCTGGATTGGTGGTTGTCCAATGACGGCCGTTTGCCTGTGGTTGGTAAGCAGTTGGCAGGTCTGCTTGCACAGCCTGGGCCAGCTTGGGGGCCAAACTAATGGGTAATTCTGGGAAGGTGAGTGAAATGGCTTGGCGGCTTCCCAGTTGTGCTACTTGCACAGCCAGGGCAACGAGCAGCAGGCTTAAGAAAAAGTGTACAGGGCGTTGGGGAACAATAACAGCATGTGTCTTTGAGGTCATTTAGCAATTCCTTTGTTGCGGTCAATTCAAGGTGCGGCATCAGTATAGGAAACGGCCGTTACGATGCCACTTACGATATACTAATATTGACCTGATTTTTTTAATGATGCCTATCAAGCCTGTGTTTTTAAGCGCATAACACAGGACAACAAAGCATTGACAACAGCTTTAACCACCCAAGCAATGACAACGATAAATGTCCTATTGGGTCAGTAATCCACCTTGATAAAAACCATGCAATGGTATTACACTAAATAGCGATGCAAAAGAGCTTATCAGGCTCCCATGCAGCCATCAAGCAAAATGGAAAATAACGAGTAGTGAGCGGAGGATTTGTAAACTTGTCACTCACAAACTCGTAACCTAATGAAAGGAGAAAAAAATGGGTACAAGTCATGTAGTGGATTACCAAGTATTTGGCGACGATCTGCAATTTGTGGAAGTAGAACTCGATCCCCAAGAAACCGTGATTGCTGAAGCGGGTGCAATGATGTACATGGAAGACGGTATCGGCTTTGAAACAAAAATGGGCGATGGTTCCAAACCTAGCCAGGGTTTCATGGGTATGTTAGGTAGCGCAGCCAAGCGCGTTTTCACCGGCGAATCTATTTTTATGACGCATTTCACGAATATTGGGCAGGGAAAAAAGCATGTGGCTTTTGGTGCACCTTACCCTGGCAAGATCATTGCCATTGATTTGGATGAAGCCAAAGGGGAATTGATTTGTCAAAAAGATTCGTTCCTCTGCGCGGCTTTGGGCACGGAAGTTAGCATTGCCTTCAATAAAAAATTGGGGGCTGGCCTGTTTGGTGGTGAAGGCTTTATCTTGCAGCGCTTACGTGGCGATGGCATGGTCTTCATCCACGCTGGGGGCACAATTGTCGAGAAGCGGCTGAATGGCGAAATGTTGCGTGTTGATACAGGCTGCATTGTAGCTTTTGAAAACACCATCAATTATGATATTCAGCGGTCGGGCAATTTGAAGTCTATGGTGTTTGGCGGCGAGGGGTTGTTCCTGGCAACATTACAGGGAACTGGGCGTGTTTGGTTACAATCGCTGCCGTTTTCTCGCTTAGCCGACCGTATTTTGCAAAATGCACCAGCAGCAGGCGGCCGTTCCTCTGGCGAAGGCTCTGTTTTGAAAGGCGCGATGGATTTGCTACAAAGCTAATCCCGCCCTTGATGAGAAAAACACCAAAGGCCCGGCTTTGCACCGGGCCTTTGGTGTTAAAGGCTTACACACGCAAGACCTGTTGTTACAAGTTAGCTAATGTTTTGCCAGTATCTTTCACTGCATCTACGAAATAACTATCACATGCTTCATCAATCAGGTTAGGAGAGAGTTTAGCGGGGATGCTTTCATAATCACAAATCGAAACAACGGTTCTAACAATGTCGCGGGGGTGTACTGCTTGCATAACACGATCTGATTCACGATACCATTTTTGCAGTAAATGGAGAAAACTGGTTTTATCAAAGGGGATGTTAAAAGTTTTGCAAGAAGCGACAAATATCTGATAGAAGAGTCGTTCATCAGGGCCACCAACTTCCACTTTCATTTGGATGCGGCGCAGAAATGCACCATCTACCAAATCGCCGGGATCAAGGTTGGTGGAAAAGACAATGAATTGGCGGAAAGGGACATCGATTGTCTGACCAGACTGTAAGCGCAAGAAGTCCACTTTGCTTTCCAGAGGGACGATCCAGCGATTCAAAAGGGCTTGCGGGCTGATTTGCTGCCGTCCAAAGTCATCAATGAGAAACATACCGCCATTTGCTTTTAATTGTAAGGGAGCCTCGTAGATTTTGGCGATGGGTTCGAAGCGTAAGTCGAGAGAATCCATTGTTAACTCGCCGCCGACCATAACAACTGGGCGTTGGAAAAGCCGCCAACGACGATCTAGTTTGAGTTTATCCGCACCCATACCTAAATATGTGGACAGGTCTTCTTCGGTGATCGGGACATGGATGAGGGGATCGATAATACGAATGATTTGTCCACCGGCAGTCAGTGCATCAGGCAGCCAGATGGGGTCGCCAGCGGCAAGCAGTCCACCCAAAGCTTCGGCAATGGTGGTCTTGCCATTACCGGGGGGGCCATACAAGAAGAGGGAGGTTCCGGCATTAGCAGCCGGCCCTATCTTGCGATGAAAGTTATCAGGCAAAATGAGGTGCCCCAATGCGTTTTTTACTTGAGTAGGCGTGACGCGTGTGTGTGTTTGCACCTGGGCGAGAATGGCCTGTGTGTAGTGGTCAACGGTAACGGGGACACGGCCAATGTACTGACTGCGTTCAAAGGCGTCGCGGGCACGTTTCGTCCCGGCGTCGGTAAGTGTATAAGTAAAGCTGAGGCTGCCCAGGGAACCGGCGCGGGTGACTTCAACGAGGTGTTCTTGTTTGAAACGGGAGAGTATTTGGTCAACGATACGGGCGTGAATACCCATCACATCAGCCAAGCGGGCTACGCTTGCATCGCCTTCGTTGAAAAGGATGCGGAAGATGATGTCGTTGACAATGCGTAGAGAGATGCCGAGTTCTTCTGGTTCTGTAGGCTGCCTGAGCAGTTGTTCGAGTTCGTTGGTTATCATAGCCTGACCTCGTATATGTGGAACGGCCGTTACCCAATCATGTTGCGGGGGAAACGGCCGTGTCCACTTCCTTTTCTACCTCTTCTCCAGACACCTCCCCATTCTCACCCACCTGTGACAATTTCCCCTCACGTACAACCGCTACCGAAGCCACCGTATCCCCATTGCGAATATCCATGACCCGTACCCCCTGCGTAATACGGCCCTGAACCGAAATATCATTCGCCGACGTGCGCAGCATAATCCCATTCGCCGAAATACACGTCACCTCATCACCCGGTTCCACCACCCGCGCACTAATAATCTTCCCCGTGCGCTCTGGCGTCAGGTTCATGGCTCGCACACCCTGCCCATACCGCTGCTGCGTACGATACTCCTCCAACGGCGTTTGTTTACCATACCCCTTTTCCGTAATAACCAACAAATTCCCATCCGGCGTCACCACATCAGCACCGGCAATATTGTCCCAATTATCCAGGCGCATGGCATACACCCCGGCAGCCGCACGCCCCATCGGGCGCACATCCCCCTCAGAAAAACGAATACCGCGCCCCTGTTCACTAACAATAATCAAATCCTGCTCCCCTTCTGTCAGTTTCACCCAACCCAACATATCATCATCATCCAGGTTCAGGGCAATCAACCCGCTGGGGCGCACATACTCAAACTCGCTGATTTCCACGCGCTTAATGCGCCCTTTGCGCGTGATCATCGTCAGATACTCCGCATCAGCAAAATCATGGACAGGCAACGCGGCCGTAATCTTTTCCTCTGGCATCAGTGGCAAAATGTTCATCAACGACGTGCCTTTTGCCGTGCGATCCAATTCAGGGATATTGTACGCCTTTTCCGAATACACCTTTCCCCGATCCGAGAAGAACAAAATTGTATTATGCGATCCCGCCGCAAAAAGATGTTCCAATTCATCCTTCTCGCGGGTACTCATGCCAATTAGCCCCTTGCCGCCACGCTGCTGCATGCGGTAAGCCGCCAGCGGCGTGCGTTTGATGTATCCACGCTGTGTAATGGAGACCAATACATCCTCATCGGGGATGATATCCTCCATATTAATCTCTTCATCCAGCCCAAAAGCAATTTGCGAACGGCGTGCGTCGCCATAATTCTCTTTTAGCGCCAGCACATCCTCTTTAATCAAGGCCAAAATTTTCGCTTTATCTGCCAGAAGACCGCGTAGATACTCAACGTGCGCGGTAATCTCCTTATATTCGTCCTCAATTTTTTGTCGTTCCAGTGCAGCCAGGCGGCGCAATTGCATATCCAGTATGGCTGTGGCCTGCATTTCTGTAAGGCCAAAGTTCTCCATCAACCGCGCACGAGCTACATCCGCATCAGGCGAGCGGCGAATAGTCTCAATGACTTCATCCAGATGGTCGAGAGCAATGAGCAGCCCTTCGAGAATGTGCTGCCGTTTCAACGCCTTATTCAGTTCAAACTGGGTGCGGCGGGTGATGACAACGAGGCGGTGGTCAATGTAGATTTGCAAAGCCCGCTTCAATGAGAGCAGCATGGGCTGCTTATTGACCAGCGCCAACATTTGTACACCAAAGGTAGTTTGCAACGAGGTATGTTTGTAAAGTTGGTTCAGCACCTTCATGGGCTGCGCCGCCCGTTTCAGTTCCACAATGACAGAAATGCCGCGCCGATCAGAAGAGTCGCGCAGGTCAGAGATGTCGGTAATGACGCCTTTGTTCACTAATTCGGCAATGCGCTCGACAAGCATGGCCTTGTTTACCTGGAAAGGTAGTTCGGTAATGTTGATACGCTGCCGGTCAGGGTTTCGGGGCATTTCTTCGATGGTAGCTACGCCACGCACAACAACACGGCCGCGCCCCGTTGCATACGCGTTGCGTATGCCCTCAGTCCCCAAAATGATGCCGCCTGTGGGAAAATCTGGCCCTTTAACAAACTGCATCAGGTCGTCCAGGTTTACATCGTCAATGTCTTCCTGATGATCAATGAGATAGGCAATAGCGTCACACAGTTCGCCGAGGTTGTGTGGCGGGATATTGGTCGCCATCCCCACAGCAATACCGGAGGAGCCATTGAGTAACAAATTGGGCAGTCGGGCGGGCAGCAGGTCTGGTTCTTGCAGGCTGTCGTCAAAGTTGGGGACGAAATCAATTGTTTCTTTATCAATGTCATCTAGTAATTCGCTGGCGATGCGGGTGAGGCGTGCTTCGGTATAACGCATGGCGGCGGCGCTGTCGCCGTCTACGGAGCCAAAGTTGCCTTGCCCATCTACCAGCATGTAGCGCATGGAGAAGTCTTGGGCCATGCGTACCATTGCATCGTACACGGATGAGTCGCCGTGGGGATGGTATTTACCCAGTACTTCGCCAACGATGCGGGCGCTTTTGCGGTGGGGGCCGTTGTGGCGGATACCCATGTCGTGCATGGCGTACAGAATGCGGCGGTGAACGGGTTTGAGTCCGTCGCGTGCGTCTGGCAGGGCACGAGCGACGATGACGCTCATGGCATAGTCAAGGTAGGAGTTGCGCATCTCCTGGTTGATGTCAATGGTGCTAACGGTACCGATTTCCAAAGTGTGACCTCCGATTGTTAGTGTGGGTCATAGGGGAAAGGTTGGGCTTTATGATTGCCCAAAAAGATGGGAAAGCGCTTTAGAAGTGTGGGACGTTCTTCCGCTTTTGAATGGCATTTTTTCGCAAAAAAGAGCCACCTTTGCAGGGGGTGGCAACAATGTTTGAATAGAGATTTTCATCTCTGAAATTATATCCTATTTTGGTGGGTTGAACGAATTTATGAGGAGGGTGTTACGGCCGTTTCTTCTCCCACTGTCAGCGCTTTTTTCTCGTCTAACACGGCCGTCTTCACATACCCCAATGCGACGGCTCCGAGAGGGCCAACGGCCGTTGACGTGACTGTGCCTACACTCTTGCCATCGGCCAAAATATCTGTGCCAGCCGTGATGGGAACCTGGGTCGTCAACTTGACTAACCGCTTGGCTAATCGGCCCCGGCTTTCCAGGCGAGCGATGATTTCCTGCCCGGTGTAGCAGCCTTTATTGAAGGAAACGTCGGCCCACAAATCCGCTTCTAAAGGAATGTAGTCGAGGGTTAATTCACGGCCGTAACGGGGCAGCCCGGCAGCGATGCGCAAATAATCAAAGGCTGCTTCATCAGCGGGGGTGATGCCATTGGCTTGCAAATGGGTTTGCAGTGCATCTTTGGCGTTGGTGGAACAGAGAATAAAGTAGCCATCGTCGTTAATAGGGTCAGTTTTGTGCAAGGTGGCGGGAATGCCGTTGATGTCAGCCGAGCGCCAATGGTGCAGGGGTAGGTCGGTTTCGCCGAACCCAGCCTGGGTGAGCAGGGTTTGGGATTGGGGGCCGTAGATGGCAAGGACGGCCGTTTCATCCGTCACATCCGCCAACTGGAAATCATCCTGAAAGAAGACGTTGCGCAGCAGATAGCGGGCCAATGGGTCGCGGTGGTTTTCTCCGGCGAGCATGGTTACGCTGTCACTGTCAGCATACAAAATCAGACGATCAATGATGCGGCCAATATTGGTAGTTAGTACAGTGGCTGCGCCTGCACCGGGTGGCAACTGTTTGACGGCGTTCGTGGATATGCGGTGCAGAATGTCCAGCCGCGATGCCCCGCTAATTTTGAAACAGGCTAGTTGACTGCGGTCTACGAGGACGGCCGTTTCCTGCGCCGCACGGTTCACATCATCATGAATCTGACTGGTCATATTCGGTTTCCTCCGCTGGCAAAATGGATGACGGGTCTAGCCGCCAGCGTTGGGCAAATAGCTGGGCGTAGGGCAAGAAGCGTTTTTCGCGGGCGATTAACACGTCTTGGACGAGCTGCCAAAGGGAACGGCCGTTCAACCACTTATACCGTTTCGGATTAGTCAGGGCGCGGACAGGTAACGTTTCCAACCACTCTTCCAACTGCACCCGCACCTGCTGCCAATCGTCAAACACACGATCCAAATCACGCCCCCGATTCTCCGCGTAACATTGGGCGTCAAACACATCAGGTTTATCCATAGCTAATTGCAGCGCTTCGGGCTTCTTGCCCTGATCTAAACGCATAATACCCGTCACAACCTCCGCTTCCCAAACCGTCAAATTGACAAGCAAGTCTGCTATAGCCCATTCACCTAATACGCCAGGAGCAAGCAGCGCCTCATCCGGCAAATCCTCAATCGCCACAAGCAATCGCTCGCGGCTGTTATCTAGCTCATCTAAAATCTGATCGATTTCCATCATCCTTCACCATGTCTCCTTCATCTTTACCCAACCAAGTGTAGCATCTCCCCAAACAGCGACAAAACCATGAGAATATGATCATACTCATGCTAAATGGGTGATGCACATCGTAGGATTATGGAGGAGAATAGTCTATATTTATCTCGTAACAATAATAAGAAAGAGCTTGGGCGTTTATGAATTATCTATCACCTCCCAAGAAATCACACTATAATCAAGTCTAACCCTGACCCAAATGGATCAGACAATGAGTAAAAAATGAGCGAAACCACATCAAGCCCATTACCTTTAGGGGAGTCGGGGCGACTAGATAAAGACGCAATGCATAGTAACAATGAAGAGGTACGTTGGGAGATTGTCTTCCGCACATCGGGCCTTCTGTCTGCTCAAATTACTGCTGGGCGATTACAGGCAGTGGGTATACCAGCTCGTGCCTGGCAAGAGGCTGCGGGACAGGCATTCGGCTTGACAGTAGGTTTGTTAGGAACTGGGAATGTTTCTGTCCCTGAAGAATATGTTGATCAGGCTTTGGAATTATTGGAATCAGATGCATCCGAGTTTGATATGGATGATTTTGAAGAAGAATAAAACAGCAGAGTGATAAGGAGAGTATGATGGCTGATGTATCCTGGACAAATGAAACGGATAGCGGCTTAACAGAAAGCCGGGGCAACAACCGGCTCAAATTTATTGCTGGCGGCGTTGTCATGATTGCTGCAATTGCCTTCCTGGTATTCAATGCAATGAGTGGTAATACGCAGCTTTATAAAACGGTGGAAGAGTTCCATAACGAACAGGCTTCACTGGTTGGGCGCGATTTGCGCGTGGCTGGCTGGGTGTTAGGCGATTCTATCCAGTTTGAGCAGATTGATGCAATGACTTCTCGATTGGAGTTTGATATTGTAGACGATTATGAAAATCCCGATCTACGGCTGCATATTGTGGCAATGAATGAACCAATGCCTGACTTGCTACAAGATAAGGCGCAGGCGTTGGTGGAAGGAAGTGCGGGTGCAGATGGGGTTTTCATGGCGAACTCTGGTGGCCTGATGTTGAAGTGCCCCACCCGTTATGAGGAAATGGACCCGTCTGGACATCCCGATGGTGTGCCGGTGGATGGGAGCTAGCAGATAGTATTCAGTAAGTCAGTATTTAGTGTCCATTTACTGTTTACTGATTACTGGTCACTGATCACTGGTTGTCGGCTATTAATTGGCGATTGGGGGGATAGTCGCCAATTTTGTCTATATGAAGAGGATAGAAATCCATTATGATTGCTGATTTAGGTTATATTGCGCTGTTGTTTGCGTTTATTACGGCCGTCTACTCTGCGTTTGCTGCGTGGTACGGCCGTCGTTCTGATAATTGGCGGTGGGTAGAAAGCGCCCGCAACGCCACCGTCATCACCCTACCCCTCGTTGCTCTATCTGCGGCGCTGCTCATCACCCTGCTGCTGCAAGACGACTTCTCCATCGAATACGTCTGGCGCGTCAGCAGCATCGAGCAGCCCACCTATCTAAAAGTCACCGCTTTGTGGGGCGGGCAGGCTGGCTCACTCCTCTTTTGGAACCTGCTGCTGGCAATCTTCACCGCCGCAGCCATGTTCCGCAAATGGGACGAGCAAAAGCCCCTCATGCCCTACGCGCTGATGGTTGCCAGCTTTACCCAAATCTTCTTCCTCATGCTCTCTGCCTTCGTGGAGAATCCCTTTGCCCGCATCACCGGCATGATCCCTGCTAACGGCAACGGCCTCAATCCACTGCTGCGCCATCCCGGCATGATCATCCATCCCCCCATGCTGTACCTCGGCTTCACCGGCTTCACCATCCCCTACACCTTTGCCGTTGCCGCGCTCATGTCTGGCAAATTAGACGACACCTGGATTCGCACCACGCGCCGCTGGACATTGGTAGCCTGGCTTTTCCTCAGCCTGGGATTAATTTTGGGCGGCCGTTGGGCCTACGACGTACTAGGTTGGGGCGGTTACTGGGGCTGGGACCCAGTGGAAAATGCCTCGCTCATTCCCTGGCTCTCTGGCACAGCCTTCTTGCACTCGGTTATGATTCAGGAAAAGCGCGATATGTTCAAAGTGTGGAACATGTTCCTGATCATCGTCACCTATGCGCTGGTCATTTTAGGTACCTTTGTAGTGCGCAGCGGTGTCATTTCATCGGTGCATTCGTTTGCAGAATCGGCCGTTGGCCCGCTGTTTTTTGGTTTCATCGCCGTCATGTTTATCTTTTCAGCCTACTGGTTGAATAAACGCCGCGAAGAATTGGCCGGGAAAAACAGCCTCACTTCCTTCTTTTCGCGGGAAGCGGCTTTCCTTTACAACAACTTCCTCATTTTGGCAATTTTGGTGATTACTTTCCTCTTCACTTATTACCCCATCATCTCCGAATTATTCACTGGTGAGCGTGGTTTTGTCGGGCCACCTGTGTATGAAAAAGCATTGGCGCCGCTATTTGCCCTGCTGCTTCTGCTCATGGGCGTTGCCCCACTGACCATGTGGTACCGCACCAGCATGAACCGGTTGCAAAAAGCCATGCTTTGGCCTTTTATCATCGCTACCACAACCATTATCGTGCTCTTTTTCTTGAATATTCGCCATTGGGCGGCATTGGTTGGTTTTTGGGTTGTCACATTTGCGGTTGTACTGACGCTCATGGAGTTTGGGAAAGGTACACGGGCACGTATGAAGCACGGCGAAAATGTCTTTGTCGCCTTTTCTAACCTGATGGCGCGGAACCGGCGGCGATACGGCGGCTACTGGATTCACATGGGCGTGTTGATTATGGCTGTGGGCATCATTGGCGTGGAACTGTATCAGGAAGAGACGCAGCAGTTGATGCAAATTGGCGACAAGATTTCGCTGGGTCGCTATGAGATGCAGCTTTTAGGCGTGCAGCAGTATGAAGGCCCGGATGATTTGATTATTACGGAAGCGACGGTGGATGTGTATGATAACGGCGATCTCGTTGCCACCCTCACCCCCCGCCGCGAAATCTACACCCGTACCGGGCAGCCCATGACCATCCCCAAGGCCCGTTCCACCATTGCCGAAGACTTCTACGTGTTGCTGGCCGAGCAACCCACATCACCCAATGCAGCCATTATGCGCGTATTCCTCAACCCGATGATCAACTGGGTGTGGGCAGGCGGCTTTGTCTTTGTGCTGGGCACGCTCATTGCTGCCTGGCCGGATGCTGTTGAGGATCGGATTACGGCCGTACGTGCCCGCCGCCGTCCCGCAATCGCTGTCGCTGGAGATTAACAACGTAAAACGTGATGCGTGAAACGTGAAAGGAAGTTCATCACGTTTCACGTTTCACGTTTCATTGGGATACTACCTATGAAAACATCACGCATTACACTTTACATCCTACTACTTATCGTCATCATGCTCATGGCGCTGCCCGTTTTCGCTCAAGACAGCGACACCACAACCATCACCGATGATCAGGTAAACGAAGTTGCCAAAGAAGTCTACTGCCCGGTGTGCGAAAGCACTCCCCTGGACGTGTGCGAAACCCAGGCATGTGCCGATTGGCGCGAACTCATCCGTACCAAATTGGCAAACGGCGAAAGCCAACAAGACATTTTTGATTATTTTGCAGAGCAATACGGCGACCGTGTTCTAGCAACACCCCCTGCTCGTGGCCTAAACTGGTTGATCTGGACATGGCCCTTCATTGCCCTAATTGGCGGCGCCTACATTTTTGTCCGCTTATTGCGCGGGATGCGCCGTGCGGCCGTTGGCGAAGCGTCACCAACGACGACCAGCGTAGACAGCCCATCCCCTACTGTTGAGGCAGACGATTATGTGAACCGCATCGAAAAAGAATTAAGAGGAGAACAGGATAAGCTGTGAGCGAACAAGCTGTTGAAGGAACTCCCAAGAAACCATTCAATGTAACCAGTATTGTGATTTGGGTAGTTGTCATTGGTGTGTTAGGGCTGGCCGCATTTGGGCTGGTCAGAAACACAACCGCCCGCCCCGAACCGGGCGAAAAAGCCCCCGAATTCCATATGACATTTTTTGATGGCTACACCTGGGATGGCAAAACTTCGGCTGAATTAGCCGATTTGCAAGGCAAAGTTGTGGTACTCAACTTTTGGGCTTCTTGGTGTGGCCCGTGCCGCGTAGAGGCTGACCTGTTAGAGCAGGCGTCGCGCAATTACGCGGGCCAAGACGTGGTATTTGTGGGTATTGCCTATTCAGATGTGGAACCGAATTCAAAAGCCTATTTGCAGGAATTCGATATCACATACCCCAACGCGCCCGACTTGGGCACAAGCATTTCCGACGATTACGATATTACTGGTGTGCCGGAAACTTTCTTCATTGATCGGGACGGCATGATTTACGATTTTCACTTTGGCCCGATAGATGCTGTTAAATTGAACAGTGTCATCGAGCGCATGTTAGCAGACGGAGGATAACGGCGATATTATGACAGCAGGCTCCATTTTTCTCGGCATTGCGCTGTTGATTGCCGTGCTGACCTATCTAACCTACCCTTTTTGGGGAGCGGAAGAACAGGAACGACGCGAACGACGCAGCAAACGTGATTTACTCAATGAACAAAAAGAGGCCATTTTGGCGCAAATGCGCTCTTTAGATTTTGACTTTGAAACGGGCAAAATTCCTGAAGAGCTGCATGGGCCGCAACGGGCGCAGTTATTGGCGGAAGCAACGGCCGTCCTGCAAGAGCTAGACACGCTGAGTGGCAAACGCTCCCGTGTCGCCACAGATGATGACATCGAGGCCGCCATTGCCCGTGCCCGGCAGGCCAAGCCTGCTGGCGATGGGCATGGAAGCGCGGATGATGCCATTGAAGCCGCCATTGCCCACGCACGGACAAAACCATCTGCGCCAACAGCCACTGCAAATGGCAAACGCAGCCGCTTCTGCCCACAGTGCGGACAGGCTGTAGACCCAACTGACAAATTCTGCTCCACTTGCGGGCATAAATTACTCACAAAAGCAACCAAATGATTCTACTTCAACCTTTTCACCGTTTGATGAGAGACGGCCGTCTCCTGGCTGTCTCTTTTGTTGTACTGGCCCTGCTTGTAGGGTTCGGGCTGCAAACCACTGCCGCCCAAGACACCCCCTTGCCGGATGCACCACCCGATGCAGCGGCCGGGCTAGAGACTTTTGCCGCCCGCTGCGCCAATTGTCATGGCCCACAGGGGAATGGCGATGGCGAACTGGCCGTCAACCTGGCCCAGCCACCGCGTGCCTTTACCAATCCCGCGTTCCGGCAAACGGCCGTGCCCGCCAGCTTCCACGACTTCATCCTCACCGGCAATTTGGACGCCGGGATGCCCGGTTTTGGCTCGACCAACAGCAATCCCCTCTCTGATGCGCAGGTTTGGGATGCAATTGCCGCAGTAATGTCCCTGGCGACCCCGGCAACGGCCGTTGAACGCGGCCAACAGGTCTACACAGATAATTGCGCGGCTTGTCACGGCGAAACCGGCCTGGGCGACGGCCCTGATGCCGCTGCCAGCGACACCCCCGTGCCCGACCTGACTGATTTGGCCTACTGGTTCAACCGCAGCAATGATGTCGTGCTGGCGAACCTGGAACCGGGCAAGCTGGCAGGGCACGATTATGATCTCGGCGACGGTGATCTGGCTGACGTGGTGGATTATGCCCGCACCTTTAGTTACAACTACGTTCCCCCGGCTGATTTGACCGCGCCCATTGCTGCCGCCACCATTCAAGGGCAGGTCACAAACGCCACGAGCGGCGAAATCGTAACCGGCATGGATGCCCATTTACGCGCTTTTTCGCCCAATATTGAAGAGATGCTAACACTGACGACGACAGTGGGAACGGACGGCCGTTTCTCATTCGATGTCAGCGATGTGTCCCCCGATTGGGTTTATTTGGTGAATGTGCAATATGATGGGCTGGCTTACAGCAGTGATGTGGGACAGCTTTCCAACGAAGTACCCAACATTGACCTACCCGTCTTCGTTTATGATCAAACGACAGATCCCACAGTCGTAGACGTACTGCAAGTTCATTTGGTGATGAATTTTGCCAGCGAAAATATATTGCAAGTGACAGAGTTGTACGTGTTCGAGAATTTGGGAACGGCCGTGTTCGTTGGCGAAGCAGGCGACCCAGACCTGGGTGTGGTGCGTGTAGATGTACCTGCCAATGCCGAAAACGTCAGCTTTGAACGCGCCTTCTCCGCAATGGAAAATTTCATTCCCGCACCCGAAGTAGTTGCCTCACCCGATGGCGGTTACGTGGACACCATCCCCCTGCGCCCTGGCCGCAGCAATTCCAGCCTGGTAGTAAACTACACCCTGGCCTATGATGAAGGTGTCTCATTTGCACATGATGTGCCCTATGCCGTTACCAGCGCCACCGTGATCGTGCCTGATGTCGGCGTGGAATTAGTCAACGCCGATGCCTGGACTTTGGACGAGCAGCAGACGATGGGCGGCATGTTCCTCAGTTATGCGCAGCAAAATCTACCAGCCGGCTCCACCTTTGATTTGACGCTGGAAGGTGTGCCGCAGGAAGTGAGCAGCACAACGGGCAGCAGCACCGTAGCAACACCCCGCAATCAAACAACGGAACTGATTATCGGCGGGGTTGCGCTGCTGTTGATTGGCGGCGGAGCGGCTTTCTTCATCCGCTCGCGGACCAGTCCCGATGACGACGATGATTATGAAGCTGAGGAGTATGACGAAGAGGAAGAAGGAGTGGATGGCAACGGCCGTACCGCCGACGAACTCATTCAAATGATTGCCGCCCTTGACGAGGCCCACGAAAAGGGCGAACTCGACGACGAAGCCTATCACGCCGAACGAGAGCAGCTCAAAGCCGAACTCAAAGCAATTTGGTAAACAAAGTGTCGGGTGTCAGGTGTCAAGTGAAATCCTGACACCTAAGCACCTGACACCCTGACACCCTATGTACAAATTCACCGCCATCTATCGCCGTGTAGACGACGAACCCACCCTCGAAAATTTCTTCTCCGGCACACACCTACCTCTGGCCGAAAAACTACCCGGCTTGCTCAAAAGCGAAGTCAGCCGCATTGAGCGCAAACCCGGTGGCGAATCCCGCTTTTACCTCATGTACGAACTCTACTTCGAGTCCGACATCTGGTTTCAACGGGCAATGGCAACCCCGCAAGGCGTACAACTCATCCAGGCCCTGCGCCCCTGGGCCGACGCCAAAATTCTCACCTGGTTCTTCGCCACATCCTTCGAAGAAGAAACCGTCGCCCGCAGCGCCTTTTTCAATGCCAAAACGGCTGGTTACGTCGCTCCCCCCCACGACGAAGAAGAGTGATCAATGGTCAACTGCTAATAGCCAATAAACCCCTGCTTCACCAACAACTCCGCATTCAAAATAGAGCCGCTGGCCGCGCCACGCAGCGTGTTATGCGTGATAGCCATATAGCGAATGTCCAATACATCACATTCGCGCACCTTGCCCACCGTCCACGCCAAACCATCGCCCGTGTCCCTGTCTAACCGGGGCTGCGGCCGATCTGATTCCGAGCGGTAGACCAATAATTCTGCCGGAGAGGTAGGCAGTTCGCGGCAAATTTGTGGCGGCTGCCAGCTTTGCAGCGCGGCAATCGCTTCTTCTGCCGAGACATGCCGCCCCAATTTCACCGAAACACTCGCCAAATGGCCGTCAATCACCGGCACACGATTAGCCTGGGCGCTGGTGCGTATATCGGCAAACTGCACCGCCCCATCGCGGAATGAGCCAAGCATCTTCTTCGGTTCGTTTTCCAACTTGGTATCTTCACCGCCAATGTATGGCACAACATTGTCTATGATGTCCATAGATGAAACGCCAGGATAGCCCGCGCCAGATAGCGCTTGCATAGTGACGATCAAGGCCGCTTCCAGACCAAACGTATCCTGAAATACTTTCATCGGTAAAATGGCGCTGGTGGTCGAGCAGTTGGGGCTGGCAACGATGAAGCCTTGCCAGTTGTTGTTGGCACGCTGCGTGGCAATCAGCCCGGTGTGCTCTGGGTTGATCTCCGGGATGAGTAGTGGCACGTCGGGCGTCATGCGGTAGGCGGATGCATTGGTGACGACGGCATACCCGGCAGCCGCGAACTTCGGTTCCCATTCGCGGGCCTCGGCGGTGGGAAGGGCCGAGAAGACGACGGGGGGCTTACCTGTAATTTCGAGAGTGGGTTCAGTGGGTTGCACAATCAGGTCGGCGATAGTGGTGGGAATGGTGCCGCCGATGACCCAGTTGACGCCTTCGCGGAACGGCCGTCCCGCAGTACGTTCTGAGCCAGTCACAGCAACCACTTCAAACCAGGGATGATCGGCCAGCAATTGTACAAACCGCTGCCCTACCGTCCCCGTAGCGCCTAATACACCTACAGGAATTTTCTTCATAACCCAATACCTCCGAAATTTTTACCCAGGTGGGCAATTCGCGGGATTATAAGCAGTAATCAGGTATCAGTAAACAGTGGTCAACGGTATTTACTGTTTACTGACCACTATTCACTGCCTACTGCCCCCTGCTTACCGCCTGTGAAGGTGTCGTAAAAAGTAAACGAGCGCAGCCAGGGCCTGTGTTAGAATGTTCTCAAGAGGAAATTCGCCCAATTTTATGGTGGGCAAGTATAATGAGGAGTATCTCAAGCATGGTGGCAAGTCAAACAATGGAAGCAATTGCATTGCTACAACAAGCATTCCCCTCACTTAGCAGTGAAAACCTACAAATGCTAAGTGAAGTTTCGTCGTTTGGCGCTTACCAGGCCGGCCAGGACATCGTGCGCGAGGGCGAACACGGCACAACCCTATATATTTTAGGGGAAGGGCATACAGAAATTATCGTCCATGCCGACGATGGGCACGAGATTTTAGTAGACACAATTGGCCCCGGCACTTATTTTGGCGAGATGTCCTTTTTTGGTGAGTCAACGCGCATGGCAACTATTCGCGCCAAGACGGACTGCGAAACATTGGAATTAGAACAGTCTGCCTTTATGGAGATTGCACAAACCAAAACAGAGTTGCTGCAAAATCTACTCAATCAAATCATCGGCCACCTACGCCGCAATGACCGTGCTGTTATCCGCGAACTCAACATTAAAAATCAGGTCATTCAAGATGCCTATGCCGACCTGGCAGAACAAGAGGAACTGCGCAGTCAATTTATTGCCACACTATCGCACGAATTGCGCACGCCACTAACCTCCATTCGTGGATTCTTGGGGCTGATTAACCAGGGCGCAATTACAGGCGAATCATTGAAGGTCGCCGTGCGTTCTGTCACCCGAAATGTAGAGTCAATGGTGGGGCTGGTGAATAACATGCTCATTTTATATGAGATGTCACCGGGCGCATCAAGCTATGATTACCTGAATCCCTCTGATGTGGTTGTGCAGGCATTGAATGCAACGCAGTCGGCCATTGAAGGCACACCGCCGCTGATTACGTTGAATATCGCTGACGATTTGCCGCAAATTTATGCTGACAAAAATGATTTAGTGCTGGCGCTACGGGCCTTGATAGAAAATGCCGTGAAGTTCACACCTGACCGTCAGCCAGTGAATGTGAAAGTATTTTGCCCAAGCCGCGAGGAAGTGGCATTTTGTGTGCAGGATCAGGGTATTGGCATCCCTGAAGACGCGCATGAGCGTATTTTTGAGCCGTTCTTCCGGTTGGAGGAATTGGGTAGTTCGCAGTTGTTCCCTGGTTTGGGCATTGGCTTGACGATTGCAAAGCTGAAGGTGGAACGGTTGAACGGCCGTATCCACGTCGAGAGCACCCCCGGTAAAGGCAGCACCTTTACCATCACCCTTCCCCTGCAATAAACCGCAAACCGGGTTCTGGCGGAACCCGCAAGTTCCGCTGGAACCCGGTTTCTTTTTCTCCCCACCCCCGATAAAATAATCCAATAGATTTTTTTGGAGCAAATTTATGCAGCAACCCATTGAACAACGCCCTGGCGATGTATTACTTGACGTACGCAATCTGCAACTCCATTTCCCCATTCGCGGGGGGCTGCTGCGGCGCAAGATTGGGACCATTAAAATTGTGGATGACCTCACTTTTATGGTGCGGCACGGCGAAACATTTACCCTGGTAGGCGGGCCTAGCTGCGGCAAGACACTGGCGGGACGAGCCATTTTGCAGCTCATTAAACCAACAGGCGGCAGCGTGATTTTTAAGGGTGCGGAGATTGTCGGGCTGCGCGGGGGTGGGCTGCGGACGCTGCGTCAGGAAACGCAGATGGTGTTTCAAGACCCATATCGCTCTTTGAATCCGCGCATGTTAGTAGGCAAATTGGTGGGCGAACCCTTGCAAATTCACAACTTGGGTGCAGCAGCCGAGCGAGATGAACGAGTAGCTGCGTTGCTGCAACAGGTGGGCTTAAATCCATATGTGGCCGAACGGCCGCCTTTCGATATGTCTGGTTTGCAGCGCAAGCGGGTCAATCTGGCGCGAGCGTTGGCCTCACAGCCCATCTTTTTGCTAGTAGACGACCCCTTGTACGCGCTGGATGAGGTTGTGCATGGGCAAATGATGGCGCTGCTGGCACAGTTGAAAGCGGCGCTTGGCCTGACTTATATGCTAACTTCGCGCACATTAGCACACATGCGCCAGGCGAGTGATGCGGTGGGGGTGATGTACCTGGGTCGCATGGTGGAACAGGCGGATACGGCCGAACTTTACGATCATCCACTGCACCCTTATACTCACGCACTGCTTTCGGAACTGCCTTTGGATAGCGTGTCGAATGGGGAGCATCAGCGATTGCGTCTGTCTGGCCGCGAGCCGAATCCGGCTAAGCCGCCATCAGGCTGTCCTTTTCACCCGCGCTGTCCGCACACGTCTGATGTGTGCCGCCGCGAAACGCCGCCTCTACGTGATTTGGGCACGGCCGTTCAACCACATTGGGTGGCCTGCCATTATGCAGAACGATTTTTGTAGATCAGGCACGCTGCACGGCCGTTTCGCCAGCGACGGCCGCTTCTAACACATCTAGCACTTGCACGGCCGTTTTCTCCCAGGTAAAACGCTGCACATTCACCAGCCCACGCTGCGCCAATTTGTCGCGCAGCGTTGCATCCGTTGCCAATTGTTTGATGCCATCGGCAATGGCCGCCGTGTCCAGTGGGTCTACCAGAAATGCGCTGTCGTCCCCAGTAATTTCGGGGAGGGAGCTGGTGTTGGCCGTGAGAACGGCCGTGCCGCACACCTGCGCTTCCAACACCGGAAACCCAAACCCCTCATACAGCGACGGGTACAGCAAAGCCGTCGCCCCCGACAGCAACGCCCCTTTATCCGCATCCGGCACAAACCCAGGCAAAATAATGCGCTTCGCTGTTGCCATGTCCAAATGGAAAATCTCGTCCAAAATCGGTTCAGCCAGCCAGCCCCGCTTCCCGGCAATGACCAGTTGATGGGGCACACCGCTTTGCACATAGGCGCGAATGAGCCGCAGTAGATTTTTGCGTGGCTGGAGGGTACTCAAATACAACAGATAGGGCGGCGTAACACCATATTTTTGCAGCACGGCGGCAATTTCGCTTCCATCCATCACAGGCTGCAAGCCGGGGTCGACCCCCGGATACACAACATGGATTTTATTTTGCGGGACTTTGTAGAATGAATGCAAATCTGTTTGAGTTGCCAAAGAATCGGTGATGACACAGCGTGCGGAACGGCCGTTATGCCGGGTACTCCAACGCAAATAAGCCAACTGCTGCCGTGTATGCGCCTCTGGGAAATGATGATAGCCCAGGTCATGAACCGTTGCCACACTGGGATGGTGATACGTAAACGGAATAACGTGCGCAGGCGTAAAAAACACATCCGGTGGGCGACGATGTAACTCCCAGGCCAACCGCACATGCGTCCACAGACGCGGCAATGGCATCACCAACTGCTCTACATAATCCGCTTCTGGGAACAGCTCCGCCTGTGGTGGCTGGTTAAAATACAAACGGAGTTGATGGCCCCGCTCCCCGGCGAGATCAATCAAGGCGTGAATTAAAAAATAAGCATACCCTTCGGTTCCGGTGCGCTGCGCTCTAGTAGCGCGGCTGGCATCAATGCCAATAATCATCACGCCCAATCCTTTTCCTAATTACCGTTCACACTCTCAACCGGCAGCGTTTCTTGTGGAAGCGGCCATTCCGGGCGAAAACCAAATTGCGAAGTAGGGGTACATGCATAATCCGCAGGCTGCCCATCCAAAAAAGTCGCCGGATCAGCATACTGTCCCACACCAAAATAGGCCGCCATCACATGGCAGGCCACTGGCGCAGACCACGCCGACCCCTCACCGCCATTGAAGGTAAAAACAGCCACTGCAATTTCTGGATCATCAAAAGGCGCGTAGCCCACGTACCAGGCATGAGTGGGCTGCACCTGTTTCTGATCATTGCACCACCCTCGTTTAATAGCAATGTTGTCACAATATTCGGCCGTTCCCGTCTTTCCCGCTGTAGTAATGCCAAAATCCTCCAGCCAATTCACGTAAGTTGCGCCAGTATAAAATTTTTCTTCGTCAACACGCGTGTTTACCAACCGCATACCTTCCGCCACCACGTCCAGGTATTCCCGGTCAACGTCTAGCGAATCAATTACTTCTGGCTGAAAAATGTAGTTACCATTTTCGTCAAAGCGAATGTTAAACGTATTGGGAATGACAAGGCCATTGGCATCTGTGACAACAACCTCACCATCTTCTCCAGGGTGCGCTCGTGCAATTACCTGGCTGTTCTCATCTACAATAACGACATTACCGTTCTCATCAGTCAAATGGTGGATGATGGACGGCCGATATAGAAATCCACCATTCGCCACAACAGCCGCCATCTGCGCCACTTGCAGCGGCGTGGCTGTCATAAAGCCCTGTCCAATACCCAAGTTGTAATCATCACCGGTAGACCAGGGTTCGCCTTGTGTACGATTCTTCCAGGCCCGCGAGGGTAAATTGCCCTGTGCCTCCAAAGGCAGTTCAATGCCCTGCACACGGCCAAAACCAAATTGCGTTGCATAAATCCCCAACCGGTCAACGCCTAACCCCTCTACATATTCGCCATCCTGATCAAAACCACCTGTGATTTTATAGAAATACACATCGCAAGAATTGGCGATGCCCGTGTACATATTGACCAATCCATGCCCTTCTCGATTCCAACACACAAATGTTTGCGCTCGCCCAGGGTCATTGGGGGCAAAACGATTGGCGATGGTGATTTGACCGGGGTCAAATAATAGGCGCTCTGGAGAAATTGTACCCACTTGCATAGCTCCAGACGCAGGAACTAGCTTGAAGGTAGACCCCGGCGGATACGTGCCGCTAATCGCGTGATTTACCAAAGGCGTGTAATCATTCCGCGCCAGCCCTAAGTAATAATCAACGGGTACTTCAGTTTGGAAGCGATTGTTATCAAAAGTGGGATAGCTAACCATTGCCAGCACTTCTCCCGTTTTCGGATTAAGCACCACGACAACAGCCTGCTCAATTTCTGGGTAAGTTTGCTCCCCGGTAATCTCATCTGTTCGCACACTATTTCGGTTTGCTTCCATGTATTGGGCCAGAATCTCAGAGGCTACTTTTTGTAACTCCAAATCCAGTGTCAGGTGCATATTGAGACCGGCAACAGGCGGTACTTCCAAGCCAATTTGCTGCACCTCTCGTCCTGTCCAATCTTGGACAATCCGGCGCACGCCTTTTTGTCCAGCCAACTCTATTTCCATAGACGATTCCAGGCCAGACCAACCTACGCGGTCATCTCGTTCATAGCCCAAATCCAGCCAGCCCTCGTTAGGGATTGGCCCCATGTAGCCAATGATGTGTGCGGTATATTCACCGGCGGGATAGTAACGCAGGGGTTCTGGCAGCACGCGCACACCCGGCAGGAAAATGCTTTCCTGTTCAATGGTGTAAGCTAAGGTGATGGGTAAACCAGAGGTGATGACGGCCGGTACATATTGTGCAAAGCTGTTTTCTTGCACAATGCCCTCAATGCTCTGGGGAAGCTGCGGCACAATGCCTGCCTGATCGAGTGTATCACGGGGGGAAACGCCATAAATTTCGGCCAGACGCGTATAGGACCCAACCAATTCTGGATTGGCGGCAGCGACCAATGCTTCTTGCTGTACAGTGTTCGTGATAGGTACGCCCGTTAATGCGGATAGCCGGGCGTAGACGGCTTGCTGTTCTTCTTCTGTATCGGGCAAAAAGGCGGGGGTAATGGTGACGTTGAAGCTGGGTTGATTAACCGCCAGCAGTTCCCCATTGCGATCAAAAATGACACCGCGAGGAGCATCAGTGAGCAACTCGGCAAATTGATTGTCTGCGGCTAAGGTTTGTAATTCTTCACCGCTATTTTGTTGCAGAAAATATACACGGTAAAGCAGCAACCCAAATATAGCAACAATGAAAATCCGAAAGAAGAAGAGACGGCCGTACACACCCGGATCATCTTGCTGTTGCAGTTCTAACTCTTCTATTCGTTCCCAACCCATTCGGGACATAATCGGTACCTTTACAGTTAGATTTGGACGCGGCGCGGCCAAAATTTTTTATCTACAGTATACATGAACCAGTAGATCGGCAGAATGAGAAGTGCATGGAGGATAGCTAACGGCGGAAGTGCCGTTGTAATCTCCAGGCTGGTCTGATAGCCAAAGAGGCGCAGCAGCAGGAAGTAGAGGGCAAGATAGACCAGAGTAGCAAAGCCAGCATCCAATGCGGGTAAAATGACGCGGCTGGTGGGAAAGGATTGCGCAATTAACAAAGCCAGGGCGATGGCAATCATCCAGGCCAGGGCGGTGAGGCCTGTTGGTCCAATGGAAAAGAGATCGAGGATAAGCCCTCCCACAAATGCCCAGGTAATGCCCTCTTCAAAGTCACGCAGCAGGCCCCAGGACAGAGCGACGAGAAAGGGGAGTTGGGGGACGAGTCCTAAAATAGGGAAACGGGGCAGCACTGCCGTTTCCAACACCGCCAGCACCGTCATCAAAGGAATCGCTGCATAAACACTCGTACGCATAATCTTACGGCAAATCCGAGAAAATATCCGTTTCCACCGGCTGGAAATTCGTAATTACAAACACAATCTCCAACGCCTCAAAATCGACAGCAGGCTGCACCACCGCCCGCTGAAACAACTCCGCCTCGCTGCGGTCCAGTTCCGTGACCCGGCCAATGGCAATATTTTGCGGGAAATCGCCGCCCAGCCCGGACGTGGCAACCACTTCGCCAATTTCAATCTGGTACTTCAAGTCCAGCCAATCAATAATCATAGAGCCGCCCAGGCCACCGCCGCGCAAGATACCTGCCGCCCGCGACGTGCCCAACCGTGCGGGAATGGCACTGGCACTGTCTGTAATGAGAACAACCTGGGAAGAATTTACGGCCGTGCGAAATACCCGCCCCACCAGCCCACGCGCTCCTTCCACCGGCATCCCCACCATCACCCCGTCAGCTTGTCCCTTATCAATGATGATGCTGCGAATGGCCGGATTCGTATCCTGGCCGATCACGGCCGCTGTAATGCGTGTCAGTTCTGGAGTTTGGCGGGCACGGTTAAACAGGTCAAGCAGCAGTTGCGCCTCGCCCTGTACCCCTCGCAGCTCTTCATTTTCGCGCTCTAGTTCATTTACCCGCGCCTGTAAGCGGTCAATTTCTGCACGCGCTTCCTGCAAGTCGCGTGGGCCAGAGAGTGCACCAGCCAGGGAATCGGTACGAGCGGCCGTCCAATCCAGCACGGCAATAAGCGGATTGCGTACAAACGCCAACACACCTTCCAGGTTGCCGGTGCTGTCCAAAATAGACAGCACAATTGCCAGACCAATAAGAAAAGCCACGATGCCCCAACGGATACGTTGCGGCGCATCTTTCATATTCATGGTGAAAAAGGGTTAATGGTGGGTGCTACCACGATGTAGGCCGACTAATGCGCGTTCCCACAAGTCCAGATTTTCTAATACACGCCCCGCTCCCCGCGCCACACAGGTCATCGAATCTTCGGCAACCCAGACTCGCATTTTGACCATATCTTCTAATCGTTCGGCCAATCCTTGAATTTGTGCGCCGCCGCCTGCTAAGCAAATACCCACTTCCATGAGGTCGGCAACCAATTCGGGAGGCGTGTCATCCAGGGCATCACGCACCGTATCCACAATAATGTTGATGGAGGGAGCCATTGCTTCGCGTAATTCGATGCTGCTAATTTCAACGGATTGGGGCAGGCCATTGATCAGGTTACGGCCGCGTATGGTCATCGTGCGTTCTTCAGGCAAGGGGAAGGCGGAACCGATGCCGATTTTGACGCGCTCGGCCATGCGTTCGCCAATAAGTAGATTATATTTGCTGCGCACGTAGTTGGTGATGTCTTCGTTCATTTCGTCGCCGGCCACGCGGATGGAGCGGCTGACGACAATGCCGGTCATGGCAAAGATGGCGACCTCGGTAGTGCCACCGCCAATGTCTACAATCATGCTGCCGCGTGCTTCGTTGATGGGCAGTCCCGCGCCAATCGCCGCAGCCATCGGCTCCTCGATGAGGAAAGCGTGTCTGGCTCCAGCAGAAATGGCAGCGTCATAAACGGCACGCTTTTCCACTTCGGTAACACCGCTGGGTACGCCGACGACAACACGAGGGCGCGGAAAGGGAACAAGCATTTGCTCGTGTGCTTTTTTGATGAAGTAGTCGAGCATGGCCTCGGTGATTTCGAATTCGGAGATAACGCCATCGCGTAACGGCCGTATTGCCACAATGTCACTTGGCGTCCGCCCCACCATCTCTCGCGCCTCTGCGCCAATGGCTAATGGTTTGCGCGTGCGCTTATTAATCGCTACCCAAGAAGGCTCATTAATCACAATACCGCGATCACGAATGGAGACCAACGTATTCGCTGTACCCAGGTCAATGCCAATATCTAGTGAAAATAATCCTAATAGCCAGTCAAGTGGTCTAAACAACTTTTGTCCTTTCGTCTCTCACTGGGATATGCCCAGAGCGCATGGTTGCTTTGTTGCAGAGTTAGCCGCGAGATTATACCACATGTACCCACTGGACAAATTTAGCCCTCAATAATACCCAGACTGCCACTGAAACGGCCGTGCAACCTTAAAAAAGCATGAGCCAGACTGCCGATAAGCACTTGCCAACCACCCCAATTCCGTAATAGCATACGGGTAAAGTGTCGAGATAGAGACCTCTATCTCCATACCCTATCTTTATCCCATCGGAGGGAATCATGGCTCGACAGGCATTATTTGCAGGATTAGTTTACGATGAAAGCGAACACTTGGTAGAAACCACCTTCATTGGTGGGGAAGCGTCATATGTTGTTGATGACAATGGATTTTTACGACACATCAACTCCGAAGAAGTTGACCGTCAGGTGTTGGCAATCTTTTTAGACCAGTTAGAAGACAATAAAGACATGGCTGTGGAACAAATGCTGAATCTGATGGGAAAAGATGATTTCATGACAAAAGCGGCCGTTGACGCTTCTTTGCGCAACATTGATATGGAGCAAATCATCGCCCAGGGCATCCCCATGCAAGCCCGCGAAATGCTGGGCATGATGGGTTTTCGCATCACCATCAACTATCACGGCGAAGTCACCGGCATCAGCCAGCCCAGCGTCCCCGATGAAGAGTAGGCGCTAATACGCCCCTTTCCCAAATAACGAATGCGGAATCGTTTGCAGCAAAATGCGAATATCTAGCGAGAGCGACCAATTTTCGATGTAATAAATGTCCAGCAGGCATAATTCGTCAAAGGTGAGGTCGGAACGGCCGCTTACCTGCCACAACCCCGTTATCCCCCCAATGACACCCAATCGCTGCCGCTGCCAGGGCTTATACTGCGCCACTTCCTCTTGCAAGGGTGGGCGTGGCCCCACTAGACTCATTTGTCCCCGCAGCACATTCAACAACTGCGGCAGTTCATCCAGACTGGTACGGCGAATAAAGCGCCCTACCCGCGTCAAACGCGGGTCATCTTTAATTTTGAAGATTGGCCCATCTGCCTCGTTCAGGTGTTCCAGGTTCGCTTTTTGCAGTTCCGCATCCAACACCATCGAGCGAAACTTGTACATTTTGAAGAGACGGCCGTTCCGCCCCACACGCTCCGCCGTATAAAGTACCGGCCCCCGAGAATCCAACTTAATCGCCAGCGCAATCATCAACCCGACCAACAACGCCGGAATCCCCCCGACACAGACAACGACCAGATCAAGCGCCCGTTTGAGCAGCAATTGAAAAGAGCTAATACGCACATCACGCACGCCAAGCATCGGCACCCCGGCCATATTATTAAACTCCACGCGATTCAGGCTTAATTGCAACACATCCGGCACAACCTGCGCACGCACATCATGCTTGTGGCACAACCGCAGCGTAGACAAAACCGCCTGATGCATCTCGCCGGGCAGCGCAATAAAAACCGTATGCAGTTTGGCGTAGCTCTGCAAAATCATCTCCAAATCGGGCAAAGACCCCAAATGAGGGATGCGTTCCAGGCCAATATTATTCTCGCCAGAGCCATCATCCAGATAGCCGATGGCCTGATAGCCCAGGTCTGGGCGAGCCATGAGCGTGCGCATCACGCCGCGCCCCACCTCGCCAGAGCCAATAACGAGTACACGATCAACCAATTTCCCGCGCCGGTAAAACAGCGAAAGCACGCTGCGCCGCACCAGCCTTGCCAAGCCAATGAGGATAACGATAAAGATCAGCGCCCAAATAAGCATTAACCGCGAGACAGCCAGGGGACGGAAGAAGAAGGTATAGGCAACCATCAGGGCAATGCCGGTAGAGGTAGCAAAGCCAACCCGCGCCACTTCATCCAGCCAGAATTCCCCGCGCCGCCGCCGCCATACCTTGTTTTGCGAAAAGGTGAAAATGAGCAGGGCCGTGAGCAGAATTTGTTGACCAATATACCCGGAATAAGGGTCATAGGCGGTGGTTTCAATGATCCACTCAAACTGGTAACGCACCACATAGGCTAGGGCAAAGGCGATATTGATCAGGAACAGGTCGCTAATGATGGTGAGGTTGCGGATGGTTTCTCGATTCATGGTATATCAGTCAGAGCGCGTTGGTAAGCAACGGCCGTTTCCCAACCAGCCCGTGCCCACGAAAACTGCTGCGCCTGGGTCAGTCCCTTTTCCCGCATTGTAGCCGCAAGAGAGGTGTCTTGCAGGACGGCCGTCATACAATCCGCCAATTCCTGCACATCAAGAGGATCAAACAACAATGCCGCATCTCCCGCCGCCTCCGGGATAGACGACGTATTTGCCGCCGCTACCGGCGTGCCGCAGGCCATCGCCTCCACCACCGGCAGTCCAAACCCTTCATACACAGACGGGAACGCCAGCAAAGCCGCCGCATTGTACCAAAGCGACAGTTCCTCATCCGGCACATAGCCAGTAAAATGTACCCGTTCCTGCAAATTCAACGCCGTCACTCGTGCAAAAATCTCATCATAGAGCCACCCCTTGCCGCCCACCAAAACCAGGTGGACATCCAGCAAAGGCAAGCGAGCAAAAGCCTCTAGCAGCGTGGGGATATTCTTGCGCGGTTGCAGCGTACCCACATGCAGCACAAAACGCGATGGCAGCCCACGCCTCTGCCGAAAAGCAGCCACCTCTTCTGCTGGCAATGGCTGGTAAGCCTCATCCACTCCCGGCGTTACCACATCAATCTGCGCCAACGGTACGCCAAAAAAGCGATGCACGTCCTGACGCCCCGATTCAGAAATAGTGATCACGCGGCGGGCGCGGCGGCAGGCCTGTGCCGTTTGCCCCTGCAAATAACGGCGCTGCAAAGATGGGAACCGCTCCGGGTAGTGCATAAAACTCAAATCATAAATGGTCACAATGGCCGGGGCGGGCAGCGCCAGGGGTAATACAAAAGCCGTACTGTGCAGCAAGTCTATTTTGTGCCGCTTTGCCAGCAGCGGCCAACGCAATTGCTCCCATAAAATGCGTACCAGCCGCCGCTCGGTAGGCCAATGGCTGCTGACCAATTTCATGCCCTTTGCTGCCAGGTCGCCACCGTGCCGCGTGTAAACTGTGTAATCGTTTTTCGGGGGAAGATGGCGCAAGACCTGGTAGATGTATTGATGGATACCGGCGCGCCGGTAGCTTGCTTTTCCGGCGAGCAGGTGGGCATTAATGCCGATCCGTTTGCCGGTGGTGGGAGGGGGAACGGCCGTTTCATTCAATGACATAGCCGCAAATTATAACCCAACTGAGCCACTGTGCAGATTGCTCATTGCTTGACTGACTATTTCGCATATGATAGACTGCGTTATGTTTAGCAAAGTTTTATGTTGACCCGTCAATTCGGGAATAACAATGTTCCCCTCAAACCTGGGAAAAACCAGGCATGAAGCCAATTGCATAGGAGTGACTCATGAAACGCACAGGTAATTATATAAAATGGTTTGTTCTCGTCCTCATTGTTGTCCTGGCCCTGTCCGCGTGCGTGCGCCCAGTTCCCGGTAGTGACAATGCAGAACCAGACACAAGCACCCCCGCAGAAACCCCGGCCATCATCATCCCCACAACACCGCCGGAAGTAACTCAGCCGGAGCCGTATCCAGCACCCGGTGACACAACGGGCGAAACGCCCGCCGCCGGGGAAGATGCAACGGATGCAGGTGGTGATGCAGGAACTGAACCTGCCGCCCCAGCCGAGGAGACAGCACCCGCAGAAGAAACGGCCCCTGCTGAAGAGGCAACGCAGCCCGAAACGCCGGTCGAACCGGCTCCTGCAGAAGGTGCTGAAGAGACAACCACCCCAACCGGGGAACAAATTCATATTGTTCAAGCGGGCGAGAACCTCTTCCGCATTGGCCTGCAATATGGGTTTACGTATCAAGAATTAGCCACTTACAATGGCATTGTTGATCCGAACGCCATTGAGGTTGGTCAGGAAATTCGTATTCCTCCCAGCCAATAGGTCCACGTTTGAAAATGGCAAGAGATTAGCACAAGAGCTAGAGGGTAAGCCCTCTAGCTCTTGTGCTGTTTTCGAGTAAGGTTTTTTCAATGAATGATGGGAATTCTCGTATTGTGTGGCACGGCCGTCCCTGGCAAATGCGTGCCGTAACAGAACGGTTGCCAAATGGGCAAACAATGGAACGCGCCTTCATCGATCATCCCGGGGCAGTCGTTCTCGTGCCTGTGCAACAAACGGCCGTTGGTTTTAATGTGTTGATGCTGCGCCAATATCGTGCGGCGTTGGGCGAAACCATTCTGGAGTTACCGGCAGGCACACGCGGTTGGGATGAGAAATGGCTAACCTGCGCTCAACGCGAGTTACGCGAGGAAACCGGTTTCCGCGCCGCATCACTCATCTATCTGGGGGAAATTTGGCCGTCGCCGGGCGTGTCGAACGAGCAAATGCGCCTTTACATGGCTGCTGGACTGGAACCCGACCCGCTGCCCGCCGACGCTGACGAGGAAATCAGTGTGCAGCCCATGCCGTTGCCTGAATTATTGGAGATGGCGCGGAACGGCCGTATCCACGACGCCAAAAGCATCATCGGCCTGTGGTGGGCGGCGGAATATTTTAGTAATCAGTGATCAGTGGTCAGTAGCATTCACTGCTCACTGTTTACTGACCACTGCCTACAGCTCTTCTTCCTCACTTTCTTCCTCATCATCCCCAAACGACTTTAGCTCCTGTGCCAGCGCCAACAAGCGGCGATGCACCACTTCGTGGACGGTTCCTTTCGGATATGTGCCATCCGCATGAGGCTGCCCGGCAGGAGTGCCCGTGAGCAGTTCGATTCCTTCGTCAATGGTGCGCACCGGCCAGATATGGAATTGGTTGGCGGCAACGGCCGTTACCACATCCTCATGCAGCATCAAATGCACCGCATTACTGGCAGGAATCAGCACCCCCTGCTCCCCGGTTAACCCGCGTGCCTCACACAAGCGGAAAAAGCCCTCGATTTTCTCATTCACGCCGCCAATCGGCTGAATTTCGCCGCGCTGGTTCACCGAGCCAGTCACCGCCCGCCCCTGATGAACCGGCAGATCGCTCAAGCTGGAAAGCAGCGCATACAACTCCGTTGATGAGGCGCTGTCGCCATCAACCCCACTGTACGTTTGCTCAAACGTCAGGCTGGCAGCGAGCGTCAGTGGTTGATGCTGTGCATACGTGCCGCCCAAGTAGCCTATCAGCGTGTACACGCCCTTTTGGTGAATGGGGCCAGACATGTCCGTTTCGCGCTCAATATGTACCACGCCGGATTCGCCCATGTAGGTGCGTGCCGTGATGCGGCCCGGCTGCCCAAAGGCATGTTCGCCAGTATCCAGCACCGAAAGCCCGTTTACCTGCCCAATCACATCCCCTTCAGTGGCGATGAAGATCAACCCTTCCAGCATGTCTTCGCGGGCTTCTTCTTCCATGCGGTTGGCGCGATGTTCGCGCTCGGTTAGCGCCGTTTGCACATCTGCGGCTTCAACGGTAGAACTGCCGTGATAACCAGCCCAAAAGCTCGCTTCCCGCAGCAAATCGGCCACCGCGCCAAAGCGCGTCGTCAACTTTTGTTGATGTTCGGCCAGCCGTGTGCCAAATTCCACTACTTTGGCAACGGCCGTGCGCCCAAACGGCAGCAGTCCTTCTTCCTGGCAGCGTGTGGCCACAAAAGTTGCATACGCCTGCACATTCTCTGGCGTATACGGCATGATCACGTCAAAATCAGCCCGCACCTTAAACAGCGTGCGGAAATCTTCATCCTGCTCGTATAACATGTAATAGATGGCCGGGTTACCCACCAACACAATTTTCACATTCAATGGGATGGGTTCCGGGCTTAACGATTTCGCCAAAACCTGGCTGGCATCCATCGTTGCCGCCAACTGAATACGCGCCTCATGCGCCTTCAGCGTCCGTTTCAGCGCTTCCCAGGCCTCGCCGCCATCTTGCAGCAAATCGGCGGCGTCCATAATCAGGTAGCCACCATTGGCGCGATGGATGCTGCCGCATTTGATGTTCGTGAAATCGGTCTGTACCACGCCGGAAACCATTTCGTACTCAATGCGCCCAAAGAGGTTGTAATAAGTGGGATTCTGCTCGACGATGACGGGCATGCCCTCCTCTTTGCTGTTGTCCACCAGCACGTTCACTTCGTAACGGCGCAAGTCAATGTCGCGTTCGCCGTCATCTTCCGGCGGCGCAAAATCGTCAATCTGATTCAAAACGTCCTGACGCACCTCTTCCAGGTAAAGCAGCACCTCTTCCTGTTCCTGGTATTGCTCGCGCATGTGTGCAAAAGGATGCTGGATGGTCGACTCGGTAACGTCGCGGTCAATTTCGGCCACGCGCCGCCGCGCTGCCATTTCTAGCTGCCGGATTTGAGCCAGCACATCATCTAATTTATCGGAGAGCACCTCTTGCTGCTGCATCAACGACTGGCGTTCGTTGGCCTCTAGCTGCTGGATGGCCTGGGGTGGGAGTGGTTCGCCGTCACGCACGGGAGCCACAACCAGACCAGAGGGGGTATTGACGAGATCGAAGCCTTGGGCAACGGCCGTTTCCTGCAACGCCCTTAACATCTCATTTTGCTGCGCTTCAAACTCTTGCCGTACCCCAGCAACCGCCTGTTCATACACCTCCGTGTCAAAAGCCTGGGGCAAATCATGGCTAAGGGTGGCAATGAGACGGCTCATACGTGCTTGCAGCACCGTGCCCTCCCCAGCAGGCAAATCAATGGCACGCGGCTGGTGCGGCGTGCGGAAATTATTGACGTACACCCAATCCTTGGGTACAGGGTGGGTGCGGGTACGCTCTTGCAAAAAGCGCTCAATGGCAGTGGTACGCCCCGTCCCCACTGGCCCCATGATAAAAATATTGTACCCCTCGCTCTGGATGCTGATGCCAAATTCAATGGCCCGCAGGCCGCGTGGTTGGCCGATAATGGCCGTTGTCGCGGGTAAATCAGCAGTGGTTTCAAAAGCAAAGGTTTGTGGGTCGCACGTAAAGCGTAATTTCTCTGGCGGCAGTGTGTCTAGCGGCATAACTTTCTCCAATGTGTCAAAGGTGGGGAATCTTACTCCGGTATAGAGGCAAGTGGCAAATGGTGTTTGCAAGTTTGCAAGTGGCAAGTTTGCAAGTCTTATACTTGCCACTTGCAAACTCATTTCATGATGATTTCAATCTGAAAGAAACGCTCCTGAAATTCCGTGAGGGCGGCGATTTGTGCAGGTGTGTACTGCTTGCCGGAAGGGACAACGATAAGCTTGTCGTCATCGTCATTCAGGCGATGGATGAGGGCGATACACTGCCCGGTATAGATTTGCAGTGGCTCGAAAATGCCCAGCACGTAGGCGTCTAATGCTTCGCCGTCTGGGGAGCGTGTGCCGGGCACATAGCCGTAGTTGAGGGAATAGATGAATCCCCAATGAGGATGACAGGAGCCGAGGGGGCGATCGATGGTCAGGGTGACGGTTTGGCCGAGGAATTGACGGCCGTCCGTGACCATTGGGTCTGGCATTACCACCATGTGCGGAAACCGAGCGTCTTGCTGCCCACAACCTGCCCATCACTGCGCGAGGCAGCGAGGCGGATTTGCACATCTTCCCCGGCGGGGATGCTGCTTAAATCGAGCACCACATGCACCTGCCCAGATTCATCGCTCACGCCCAGGTCGATGGGGATGCTTTGGTCGCTATAGGTGAGGGTGGCAATGAGATGGATGTCGGAAATGGAACGGCCGTCCGCCGTTTGCGCCGTCACATACAGTACCTGTTCATCACCGGCATACAACACCGGGTATTTCACGGCGGCAGTCAAGTCTACGTTGCTAACGCCTGCAGAGGAGACGGGGCGGGCGAATTCGCGGCGGTAGACAAAGACCATCTCTGCATCAAAATGGGCCTGTCCCAAGATGCTGACCTGCACGCGCTGGGCAACAGGCAGTTCAGGCCGCCATTCCAAGCGGGCGTTTTGGAAATATTGCACACGCAGCCCGCCTTCATCAACCTGTGGGGAAAGCGGAAGGCCAAAAAGCTGCTCACCATTGTGGGTTTCGTAAAAGGTGAGGAATTCGTCTTGAATGGGGTAATCGCTGCCGGGAAGGGTGCGGGAACGGCCGTTACCCGTCACCGCTGCCAATTCCACATGATCGATACCGGGGAAAGCCCATTCACCCAGAGGAAAGGGCGTGACCTGCTGCTGATCAAACTCCAGGCGCATGGTCTGGAAATATTGCACGACAGGGCTGTCTGCCTCAGGGCGAAAGGCTTCGGTGATGGCGCTGCCAAAGACGCGCGGCCCGCCGTTAGCCTGATAATACACGGCAAACTCCTCCGCGACAGGAATGCCGGTATTGGTAATGGGGGTGGAAACGGCCGTGCTGCCCGCGCATCCCACCAACAACAAAAATAGAAGGATGAATGTTGAATGCTGAATGTTGAATTTCATTCGCCTACTCGTCACTCGCCAACTCACCGCTTTAATACAATGCTTCATCTAGTTTTTCATGTTCTTCGCGTAAACGCAAGTAACTTTCGTACCGGTCGGGGTGAATTTGACCGTGCAGCACGGCCGTGCGCACCGCGCAGCCTGGTTCATGTTTATGCGTGCAGTCGCTGAACTGGCATTGCGCCACCAGCGGCGCAATCTCGCGGAAGTAAGCATCCACCTCCGTATACTCCAGGTCAAACAGCGCCAACCCGCGAATACCGGGGGTGTCGGCGACATAGCCGCCGCCATCCAACGCAAAGAGTTCCGCGTGGCGTGTGGTGTGCATCCCTTTGCCGGTAGCCTCACTCACTTCACGCACGCGTAGCCCCAGCCCCTGCTGAATCGCATTCAGCAGGCTGGATTTGCCCACCCCTGACGAGCCGGTGAGCACAGAGAGTTTGCCCTGCAAGCAGTCGCGCAGTTCGGCAATGCCCTCGCCGGTTTTGACGCTGGTGTAAATGACACGGTAGCCAATGTCTGCATAGCGTTGAAAGAGGGTTTGGGCATGGGAGAGTCCGGTCAGGTCTGTTTTGTTGGCGCAGATGACGGCCGTTAACTCATTCATCTCCGCCACCACCAAAAAGCGGTCTAATTTACGCAAATTGGGGGCTGGGTTCTGCACGGAAAAGACGAATACCAGTTGATCAGGATTGGCGACCAGCACCTGCTCTCGGTCTGCGGAGAGGCTGCGCCCCCGCGCCACCGGCCGCGCCCGCGACAGTGCCGATGTGCGTTCGGCGACTGCCTCAATGATGCCACTGCCATCTTTTTGCTGCGTGATGGTGACGCGATCCCCTACAGCCACAATGTCTGTGTCGCGCCGCTCTTTTTTGAGCCGACCGGGAATGGTGGAGGTGATGTCGCCAACGGCCGTTCTCACCGTAAAAAAACCGCTCAACGCCCGAATCACCAGGCCATCAACTTGCTCGTTCAGATACTCGCCTCCAAATATCGGATAAAGGTGAATATAGATCTTTTTCTGCTTTAACTTGTGCCTTACTTTAGTTTGCTCTGATTCACAAGAACTATAACTCTGTAGTTTCTGGCTCCTGAATTGGTTCCAATCTGTCAACAAGATAGTAGGCTGTGTATCCTCCAATTGCTAACCCGAAAATACCAAACAATATTGCTCCAGCTTTATCCAGGTCAAGGGTTAGAGCAAGTGTTACGCCAACAAATTCTCCAATCATAAGTAATAGAATTCCTGGAATGATATACCTCCAGACAGGTCTTCCTTTTTCTTCAAGGATTTTTCTTAACTTTTGTGCTAAGAGGAATGCGGCAATAGTTTCTATCATTATTAATGTCCTCCTGTAATAAGTATGTTGGGATAAATCATACAATTGTGATCCAGACCAGAGTGCTTAACTTGATTATAACGTGAACAGCGTAACAATTGCACAAAAAAAGACCTGCCTGGCCTAAACCCGACAGGTCTCAACATCACTTGCCACTTGCAAACAGGCTTACTTGCCTAACCGTTCTTTGAAAACGGCCGTCAACGCCGGAACCACCTTAAACAAATCACCGACAATACCATACCGCGCCAGCGCAAAGATAGGCGCATCCGGGTCCTTGTTGATTGCCACAATCACCTTTGAGGTGCGCATACCCGCCTGGTGCTGGATGGCGCCGCTGATACCGCAGGCAATATACAGGTCAGGGCTGACCGTTTTACCCGTTTGCCCCACCTGATGCTCATACGGAATCCAGCCCGCGTCTACGGCCGCACGCGAAGCGCCCATGGCGCCGCCCAGCACATCCACCAGCTCTTGGATGGGTTCAAACCCTTCAGGGCCAGCCACGCCGCGCCCGCCGCTGATGATAATGCTGGCATCTGTCAGGCTAACCGTGCCCTCTTTGCTTTCAAAGCCGGTCACTTTGCTGGGGATGTCATCTTCGGCCACAACCGCGTCTACCCATTCAGCATCGCCTGTATCACCGGTTGATTCAGCCTGCGGAAAAGCGCGGCTGCGCAGGGTCATGATTTGCAGCCCCTCTTTCACAAAAGTCGTGCTCAACAATTTGTTGGCATAAACGGAACGAGTCGCCTTGACTGTTTCATCGTCCACTTCAATGGCTACCGCATCCACAACCAATCCGGCGTCCAGTTCTGCGGCCGTCCATGCAGCCAGGTCGTTGCCCTGCGTAGAATCGCCAATCAAAATGACGGCGGGTTCCCGTTCCTGCGCCAGATGCGCCAGCAGCGGGCCGGCCGCCTCTACGCGAAAGTGAGCCAGTGTTTCATCATCGCTGCCAACAACTTCATCAACACCGAGGTCAAAGGCTTCGTCAGCCACACCACTTACCTCGTGACCAAAGACGATGCCGACCAAATCTTCATTCAACTCGTCGGCGACAGTCCGTGCAGCGCCAATCACCTCACGGCTGATAGTGGCGGCTGTGCCGTTGCTATTTTCAACCCATACCCATACGCCGCTCATATCACTTTCTCCTCAAACAACTTGTCGGCCAACAGCTTGGCCTGTTCTTCTACGCTGTCTGCTTCAATCAGGGTTACGCTGCCTTCGCGGGGCGGAATGGTGTAGACGTGCGACCAATCCACTTTGCTGGCGGCTGCGCCGGTTTCGCCTTCTACGGTCAAATCGCCAGCGCTCCACACCGGGATTTCGGCGCGGTTGGCTTTGCGAATGCCCATGAAGGAGGGGTAGCGTGGCTCGTTGATCTCTTTGACGAGACTGAGAACGGCCGGAAGCGGGGCAGTGACGGTTTCTTTGCCATCATCCAGCAGCCGCTCGACGGTAATGCTATCTTCGCTGATTTCTTTGATGGCGGAAACAAAGGTGAGGGGTGTCCAGCCCAATTTCTGGGCGGTCATCATTGCGGCCACGCCCATGTTGTCGTCAATAGTCAGCTTGCCAAATAGGGCTACTTTGGCATCGCTGACGTGGTTAATGGCTGCTGCCCATACCCGCGCACTGCCAACAGCGTCTGATCCGGCAAAGGCATCATCGGAAACGAGAATGGCTTCGGTGCAGCCCATTGCCAGGGCGGTTTTGAGGGCTTCTTTGCTCTCTTCGCTGCCAACGGCGAGGGCGATGACGTCGGATGCGCCATGATTTTCTTTGAGACGAATGCCTTCTTCGATAGCATATTCATCCCAGGGGTTGACCACGTTGGGCTTGCCACCGGGGTCATCCCAGCTTACTGTGCCGTTGTTGACTGTGAACACGGCCGTTGTGCTGGGGGTCTGCTTTGTACAAACGACTACTTTCATGTAAACCTCCATAATTGTGTAGAAAACGTGAGTTTTGATGTATTTATCAATCATCACTCGGCGACTCTATCATCAGCCGAATGGGTGTCTGCGGATCAGCAGCGCCTAGTATTGAACTGCGTTGTAAATCGGGCCAGGTATACATACCTACGTCAACATGCGTGATAGCGCCTGCTGGCTTATCAAATTCTGCCCAGGTGATGAGTGTATCTCCGGTCTGCCACGCTGAGGATGATGTGTACACGTCGCTAATTTGGTGCGGCTCCATTTCTCCATCAATGTACAAGTGGTTAAATTGTTGAAAATGACCGGCTTGTGGTTCTTGCGTAAACTGCCAGAGGGTCATCAAGCGAAGTTTCGTACCTGCCTCGAATTCTTGTACTTGCCAGCCTTGCAGCGCCGCGCCGTTGCTTAATTGCACTGGCTCAACCGGAGTGAAGCTGGTGAATGCTGGCTCATTAATCGTCAGCGCCCAATAGGGAAGTTCTCCTTCTCGCCTGGGAAATTCTTGCGCCGCGCCTGTCAGCCCAATGGTTTGGGCGATGTTCCAGGCGGGCAAATTGTCATAGGTGAAGAAAAGATGAGCCGGTTTATTGGGAATGAGAAGGGCGGAACGGGCATCCACAATCTGGTGCGGATAATCCCACAGTAACACCTGGAAGGTGGCTGCGTCGCCATCAAATTCAGGAATGCTGCCGAAGGTCTCGACAACGATGGGACGGCCGTCTTGCAAGTGCGATACGGCCGTTTGCGGATACGTCAGCGGCGTGCCCATCCCGCCGGGCACAAATTTCAGGTTAACCAGGTTCAACGTTTGGGCAACGGCCGTACCCTGTGCCAGTGCGACGAGGATGAGGACGGCAGTCCAACCCCCGCGCCACCATTTTTCTAACCGCCACCCCACAAATGCCCCCGCCAACAAAAAGAGCGCGGGCAATGCAACAAGCTGATACTGAATGTTTGTGCCCGTTTTTGAGCGCCAAAACAGCAGCGGCGCGGACAGTGCCCAAATCAGCAGCAAGGCGGGCAGACTGGAATGGCGGGGACTGCTGCCCTCAGTTGGCCGGTTGCCTACTGTAATCTGTCGTAACACGACCAATAAACCACTTATCAGCGCCAATCCGATGACGATGCTGACAAATAGCAGCGCACCAGACAACCATTGGGGCCATGACCAGTTGCTGCCCAGCCAGAAGTTTTCCCAGTTCAAGCCCACTACCAGCCTTCCTAATTGGCGGAAGCTGGCGGAGGAGGTAACGGACGGCCGTGCTAGCAGCTCGCCAATCACAGCTTTGGCCCCCTCACCATAGCGCCAGATTGTAAAAATGGTTGGTAATGCGGCTAAAATGGCTAATCCACCCCCGAAAACAATGGGCCGCCAACGCCGCCATAAACGGTAGCGGATGCCCAGCCACAGTGAACCCAGAATAAGGGCGAAACCGGCGATATGCACCTGCCCGATGAATCCGGCCAGGAATGCGTGCAGCCCCAGGCTGGGGGCGTGGTTGTGGTTGATGGCAAGTACGGCCGTTACCCCCCACAACACAGCCAGCGGAGCCAACCAATTCTGGCCCCACACCGTCCGCGAGTAATATATGAGATAGGGAGAGCTGGCAAAAAGGAGCGCAGCTGCTAGGCCAGCCCGTACTCCCCAGGTATCCCTACCCAACCACCAGACACCGATGACCGCCAGCGTGTTAACCAAACCCGTCAACCAGATCGCCCACTGCGGATTTGTGGAAATAGCATAAGGCGCTGCATACAACCAAACCGCCGCCGGGAAATTAGGGATGCCCGTTGATGATTGCATCCCCAATTCGGCAAACTGATTGTCACGAGCCATTTGCAATGCCATATCACTCACACGGGCCTCGTCAAACCCAAAAGAACTAACTCCAACCCATCCCAATCGAAAAATAGCAGCCAACACGACGATGAGAGTCAACACGATCATTTCCCGCTGATTTTGGTGGAGGAAATGTGTCAATCGTGCCATGATCTGTTAACTAAAAATTCCGGTCACTCAGCTTGCCAAAAATCTGGATCGTAGGCAGGCAATTCGCGGCGCAACGGCTTATCCTTGCGCGTGCCCAACAAATACCCGGCTTGCATGAGCTGGTGAATCTCACTCGTCCCTTCGTAGATGATGGCGCCACGGCTGTTGCGCAAATAGCGTTCTACGTCGTACTCATCAGAATAGCCGTATGCGCCATGAATTTGGATGGCTTCATTGGCCGCCTGGAAGGAGTGATCGGTGGCATACCATTTCGCCATCGAGGTTTCGCGGGTATTGCGTATACCTTGATTTTTCAGCCAGCCTGCCCGCAGGTAGAGCAAACGGGCATTGTCGTACCACTGCTGCATGTAGGCCAACTTTTGCTGCACAAGCTGGTAAGTGGCAATGGGCTGCCCAAATGTTTCGCGCTCCTGAGCATATTTGAGGGAGGCTTCCAGACTGGCGCGGATGAGTCCGGTTGCGCCGGCGGCTACAGTGTAACGGCCGTTATCCAAACAACTCATCGCAATCTTAAACCCTTCCCCTTCCTCACCAATGCGATTTGCCGCAGGTACACGCACATCCTGACAGTTCACCCAGCCTGTAGACCCGGCACGCACACCCAGCTTGCCATGAATGTCACCGCTGGTCACACCAAGCATATCAGATGTCACCATAAACGCGGTAATGCCGCGACTGCCCGCGGCCGGGTCAGTCTTGGCAAACCAAAGAAAATGATGCGCCTTGCTTGCAAGGCTAATCCACATCTTTTCGCCGTTGATAATGTAATCGTCGCCATCTTTTTTGGCTGTAGAACGCAAATTAGCAACATCGCTGCCAGCCCCTGGCTCGGTCAGACAAAAAGCGGCGTATTTTTCTCCCCTGGCCTGCGGCGTCAAAAAACGCTGCTTTTGCTCTTCTGTGCCCCATTGCAACACGCCCATGCTGTTCAATCCCATGTGGACAGACATGACCACGCGCAGTGTGGAGTCGCAGCGTTCCAATTCTTCACACACCAACCCCAGGGTGACATAATCAAAACCCTGTCCACCGTAGCACACAGGGATATTGATGCCTAAAATTCCCAGTTCAGCCATGCGCGGCAGCGCGGCCGGATTCATCTCTTGTTTGCGGTCGTACTCTTTAATGGTAGGGTACACTTCGCTGTCCACGAAGTCTTTTACCATTTGCGCGGCATCCAGTTGTTCATCGGTCAGGGAGAAATCTAGCATGTGGTTGTTATCCTTATCCAAGCAGGAAGGTGGTTTTTCGGGCAATTTGCCTGTGAAAATTATAACGGGGAGGGGGTATCAGCGCAACATGTCGCACTGCGTCATAAGAGAATGAACCAGGCCCGCTTCTGGCATTTCCATCATGTTCAGTAAGCACATCAAATCCTTTTAGACTCCGTAGAAGCTGGCTTTTCACAAAAACTTGATTTTTGCAGATTATCCAACTCTCCAAACGGCCGTAACGATTCGCCCAAAATTGGGATTCGTGATACAGATTAGCTTATGCGCATGGCGATGATTGGGCCGTTTGGCTTGCATCCTAACAAAACGATGGAAAGTCGAGCACTTGGGCTGGCACGGGCACTGGTGGCGCGAGGTCACGCAGTGCAAATTTTCATGCCGCCCTGGCAAACTCCTGCCGAAGCGGATCGCCGCTGGCAGGTGGATGGCGTGTTGTTACGCTACGTGCCCTTGCGCGGCGGTGTGCCCGGCATTGTGGCACGGCTGCTGCATGAAGTGCTAGCCTGGCAGCCAGATGTGGTACACAGCTTCAAGCCCAAGGCGTACAGTGGGCTGGCGGCGTGGTGGCTGTGGCAGTTCTACCGAGAACGGCTGTGGCTGGTGACGGATTGCGATGATTGGGAGGGCTGGGGTGGTTGGAATAATCTCGCACCCTATTCGCCGGGACAAAAGTTATTATTTGCGTGGCAGGAACGCTGGGGGATGACGCACGCACACGCGCTGACAGTGGCAAGCCGGGAGTTGCAGCGGCTGGCCTGGAGCCGGGGCATGGCGCGAGAGCAGGTAGTTTATCTGCCAAATGGGGCGGGAATTGAGGAACAACAAGCAAAAAGCGAAAGACAGAAAACAAAAAAACCAACGCTGCTCCTCTACAGCCGCTTGTTTGAATTTGATGTGGGGCGATTGGTGCGAGTTTTGGCAGGGGTGAAAACGGCCGTACCCAATTTAGCCATCCTCAGTGTAGGCACGGGGCTGTATGCGAATGATGCGGCGCAGTTGCAGGCGCAGTTTGCGGCCGCCGGGCTGCTGGATACGGTGACAGACGTGGGCTGGGTAAAGGTCAGCAAACTGCCCGCGCTGCTTTCTACGGCGGATGTGGGTATTTACCTGATGGAAGAAAACATGCTTAACCGTACCAAGTGCCCGGTTAAGTTGGCGGACATGATTGCCACCGGGCTGCCAATAGTGGCAGAGGCTGTAGGGCAAGTGCCGGAATACGTGATGCAGGGGCACAACGGCCTGCTGCGCCGCAGCGGCGACGAGGCAGGTCTCATCGCCGATTTGGTGTATTTGTTACAAAATCGGGGAGAACGGGAACGAATGGGGGGAAACGGCCGTGCCCATTACGCCGCCCATTTTTCTTGGGACAAAGCCGCTGAACATGTAGAAGAGTATTACGAATCGTCAATCACAAGTTAAAAAGTATATACTGTGGGTAAAAAGAGTGGCTGATGATAAGAAAATCAATTATTGTTTTTCTTTCCGATTGAGAGCAAACTTGTTAATCATGGGTGAGTAATCGTAAATTACAAGGGGATTATCATGAGACTCGGTTTGATGTTGGGTTACGCAGGGCGGCGGATTGAGCTGCCGATGGAACTGGTACAGGAAGCAGATAAATTAGGTGTGTACGCTGTATGGACGGCTGAAGCGTATGGTTCCGATGCGGTCACACCGTTAGCCTGGATTGGCGCACAAACCAAACATATCAAGCTGGGTACGGCCATCATGCAAATGCCAGGGCGCACCCCGGCCAATGCGGCCATGACGGCAATGACACTGAATCAGTTGAGCGGGTCCCGTTTTCTGATGGGCTTGGGCCTTTCCGGGCCACAGGTGGTAGAGGGATGGCACGGCGTCAGTTACAAACGGCCGCTCACCCGTACCCGCGAATACGTAGAGATTTTACGAGCCATTTTTGCACGGCAAGCACCACTCACACATGATGGCAAGCTGTACCAAATTCCCTATGGGGGCGATGACGCCACCGGGTTGGGCAAGCCCCTGAAAAGCACACTGGAAGCCGCGCCGGACATCCCCATTTACCTCGCCGCCATTGGCCCCAACAATGTGGAACTTACCGCCGAAATCGCTGACGGCTGGCTACCTATCTTCTTTTCGCCGGACAAATATGACGAGGTTTACAAGGAACAGGTGGATGCGGGCTTTGCCAAAGCGGGCAATGGCAAGGGGTATCATAATTTTGACATTGCACCGACGGTGTCGGTCGTGATCAGTGATAATCTGGACATTGCTTATAATATGTTACGGCCGTTCCTCGCTCTCTACATTGGTGGCATGGGAGCAAAAGGCAAAAACTTCTACCACGATCTAGCCTGCCGTTACGGCTACGAAAGCGCCGCCAACGAAATCCAAGACCTCTACCTCAGCGGCAACAAGGGCGCGGCGATGGCAAAAGTGCCCGCCGAACTGATTGACGATGTAGCCCTGGTCGGCCCCCGCGAACGCGTGAAAGAGCGGCTGCACCGCTGGCTGAACAGCCCCATCACCACGATGAACATGACGGTCTTCGACGCTGCCACTTTGCGCACAATGGTAGAATTGGTAGCGGAGTTATCGTAACGTAGTGGGATTGACAACGATTATTTGTACACGTCTTTGCGATGGCCGACTTTGACGACGAAAACGGTTATTTCTTGGTCATTTACAGCATAAACAATGCGATACCAACCTTGCCGAACACGATACTGTTCACGGCCGGTTAGCTTTTTGCAACCGGGTGGGCGCGGGTCATCGGCCAGCGCCTGAATGCGCTCTATGATTTTTTGCCGATCTGCCTTGGATGGGATGGCTTCGATTTCTTTAACGGCCGTTGGCTTGATGCGAATGCTATATTTTCCCACGCTGTTGCAAATCCTTTAGCACATCCTCAAATGACAGGTCAGGCTCATCGGCGCGTTCGCTGAAGGCGGCAATGTCTTCCATATCTTCGGCAAGACTTAAGCGCACGGCTTCATTGACTAGATCGGAAATAGAACGGTCTGTCTCGGCGGCTTGGATACGCAAGGCTTTATGCAACAGGGGATCGAAATAAACAGTTGCTCGTTTGGTTAGTGTATTCATGTTTGAATCTTAATGTTTTAACGTTATAACGTCAAGATGCTACTAGGCCAATAGTTTGTATGACTTCACCACGAGATTTTGAATATAAGCCGGTTGTGGAACTGGATGAATATGATGCCGAATGGCAGGCGAAGCGGGAATCTGTGCCGATTGCGGGGCAGGAGCCGGTTTATGTGGCGTTGATTGAGGCGTTGGTGGGACAACGGCCGTTAACCGGCAAAAAATACTCGCGCACCATGCAAAAATTCACGCAGCGTGGCCTGCCCTGGCTCTCTAAAAGCCAGGTGCTAGATGTGTACCAGCGCTTGTGCGAGCAGGGCTACATGGCATTCGACCCCGACGTGCGCGTGGCTTTGCAAACCAAGCCCGTGCGCAGCCAGTCCGGCGTCACCGTTGTCACGGTGCTGACCAAGCCGTACCCGTGTCCCGGCAAATGTATCTTTTGCCCCACCGATTACCGGATGCCCAAAAGCTATTTGCACGACGAGCCGGGGGCGCAGCGTGCCGAGCGCTACAAATTCGACCCCTACGAGCAAACGGCCGGGCGCATTCGCGCATTGGCGCAAATTGGGCATCCGGTGGACAAAATCGAGCTGTTAATTTTGGGCGGCACATGGTCTAGCTATCGCCGCGATTACCAGGAATGGTTTATCAAACGCTGTTTTGATGCCATGAACGGCGTGGAATCGGCGACGCTGGCCGAGGCGCAGGAGCGCAACAGCACGGCCGTGCGCCGCAACGTCGGTTTGGTGCTGGAAACGCGGCAAGACCACATCACCGCCGACGAACTGCGCTGGTTCCGCACGCTGGGCGTGACGAAGGTGCAGGTGGGCATTCAAAGCATGGATGACCGCATTTTGGCCTTGAATGAGCGCGGCCATGATACGCAGGCCACCCGCGATGCCTTCCGTTTGCTGCGGCTGGCGGGCTACAAGATTCACGGCCATTGGATGCCCAATTTGTTGGGGGCGACGGTGGAGAGTGATGTGGTGGATTACGGCCGTCTCTGGTCAGACCCCGCCATCAAGCCCGATGAACTGAAAATTTATCCGACGATGCTGCTGGAAAACGCCGACCTCTACGCCTATTGGCAGCGTGGCGAGTACCAGCCCTACACCGAGGAAGAGGTGATTGATGTGCTGATGCGCTGCAAAGTGCAGACGCCGCGTTATGCCCGCCTGACGCGCATCATCCGCGACATTCCCACGACGAATGTGGTGGAGGGCTTCAAAAAGGCCAACTTGCGCCAGATTGCGCAGCAGCGGCTGGCAAAGCAGGGGCAGCGCTGCCAGTGCATCCGCTGCCGCGAGGTGAAGCGGCAGAAATTGGCGATTGATGATTTGCGATTGACGATTGAGAGCTACGAGACGGACGCGACGACGGAGCATTTCCTCAGTTTTGTGACGGCCGATGATCAGATTGCCGGATTTTTGCGTCTGTCATTGCCGTATGGCGATGTGGAACTGCCGATTGCGGAGCTGGCCGGGCACGCGATGATCCGCGAGGTGCATGTGTATGGGCCGGTGCTGTCGTTGGGTGAGGACAGCCAGGGGGAGGCGCAGCACATAGGGCTGGGCACGCAGTTGGTGGAAAAGGCGAAGACGATGGCGCGGGGGGCGGGTTACGGCCGTATCGCCGTGATCAGCGCCATCGGTACGCGGGAGTATTACCGCAAACTGGGCTTTGAATTGGACGGGTTGTATATGACGGCCGTGCTGTAGGGGCTTACGGCCGTATCACCACCGGCAAATACACCTTCATATCTGGTTCAACGGCCGTTATCGGAACCGTGACGGCCGTGTAATTAAACTGCACTTCTGTGCCAGCGGAAGTGGTGTTGTCGCCAAAACCATAAGCATTCGGCGTCTCGTAGGGGTCAATTGTGCCGGTGAAGCCGGTGTAGTCGCGGATGGGGCCGTTGAGTATGGGCACGCCGTCGGCGGAGAGGGTGTAGGTGTCGGTGATGACGTAGAGGCTGTAGGTGATGACGGCCGTTGTCGTATCAAACGCCACCCCTTCGCCATGTGTAAAATAGCCGCCTTGCGTGGCGTCATTTTGCGCCCACACTTCATCTTCCCAAAAGCCAAGCTCAATACCTTTGACCGGTTCTGTGCCGTTCACATCGTCGCTCAATGCAAGCAAACTGAACCCGGCGCGGTCATTGCTGGTGTGCGTCTCATTCAACACTTGCACGGCAACGGTGACAGTGTAGCCGGTGGTGCGGCTCAGTGTTGGCAACAGCGCCGGATCGGCGGCATAACCAGCTTGGTATCCTACGAAACTACTTGTGTCAAATAAGACTCCACCATTATTCAGAGTCTGCGTTGGGCCAGGGAATAATTCAGCGTAAAGTAGCCCTTGCTCGGTGGGTGGTGTGCCCAGGCTGCCATCGTAGAGGATGGTGGTTTCTGTATTGGGGGGGGGCGTGGCGGGCAACGGCCGTACTCACTCCCATCACAATCATTAACAAAATCAATCCTACAAAACCTACTCGCTTCATCGCCGCCTTCCCCGTACTGATGCACCCGAAATAAACATGGTTGCTGGTAAAGTGAAGCCATGCTGCCGCAAACGGGGTTCGCAGTTCGGCCGTCCGCCGCCGGGGGCAAATTCGCCAAGCACTTTCTCCCCGTCTACCCCCGTTTCATCAAAGCGGAAAATTTCTTGCATGACCACCATTTCCCCTTCCATACCTGTCACCTCGGTAATGCTCGTCACCTTGCGACTGCCATCGCGCAGCCGCGTTTGCTGCACAATCAAATCTACGGCCGCGGCAATTTGCTTGCGTACCACCGAGAGCGGCAAATCCATGCCAGCCATTAGTACCAATGTTTCCAGCCGCGAAATGGTGTCTCGTGGGCTGTTTGCGTGAATGGTAGTCAGGCTGCCATCGTGTCCGGTGTTCATCGCTTGCAGCATGTCCAGCGCCTCGCCGCCGCGACATTCGCCGACGACAATGCGTTCGGGGCGCATACGCAATGAGTTAATCACCAAGTCTCGAATGGACACCTCTGTGTCGCCCACCCGTGAAGGTTTTTTTGTTTCCAGGCGCACAACGTGTGGTTGCAGCAAACTTAATTCTGCCGCATCCTCAATGGTCACAATGCGGTCACCTTCGGGGATGAAACTGGAAAGGACGTTTAGCAGGGTTGTTTTTCCAGAACCGGTCCCACCGGATACAACAATATTTAGTTTTGAGACAACAGCTGCTTTTAGAAACTGTGCCATGTCTTCCCCAATGCTGCCAAAGCCGATCAGGTCTTTGATAGTGAAGGGGTTTTTGGAGAATTTGCGGATGGTGATGTTGGCGCCGTCAATGGCGCAAGGGGACACAACCGCGTTAACACGAGAGCCATCTGGCAGGCGAGCATCAACCAGTGGGGAATCTTTGTTGACGAACCGCCCCAATGGTTTAATGATTTTGTTGATGACCTGCTCAACGTGTGCATTATCTAAAAATTGGGCATCGGACAATGCCATTTTGCCTTTGCGCTCCACATAGACCTGGTCGGCGCGGTTGACCATGACTTCGGTGACGGTATCGTCTTGCAGTAACGGCTCCAGTGGCCCAAAACCAAGAATTTCATCAAGTAACTCGTCGAAAAACGGCCGTTCCAAATGCGCCGGAATTTCAATTTTGGCATGTTTCTGTGCCATCAAAAAACGTTCTTGAATCAACTTTACCGTTTCCGGCGTGCGTTCTAGTACAATCTTATCCGGCAAAGACCCCTCAATTTTGCGTGCCAGCCACAATTTTGCGCGAACTAACTCAGCATCTTTAATTGGCATTTCTTCACCTTGTTACTTTAATCATTCTGTCACTATGTCAAGTATAACCGCGATTCTAGAGTAGGATATAGGCTCATTTTACCACTGCTTTCCAACTCTTGTCTTAAACTTTACAGATGCGGTAAACTCCATTTGTGATGAAAAGAATCGTTTTACTCTTGTTGTTCATTTTGCTCGTTGCCTGCACATCGCCCCCACCACCAGAATTACCGGCAGAAGACATCGTCACTCAGGCGGCGGCCAAGATGCAGACTTTGCAAGGCTTTCACTTTGTCATTGACCGCAGTGGTGCGCCGGCTTATTTAGACAACGCCGAAACCCTCTCTTTCCGCCGTGCGGAAGGAAATTATGCTGCGCCAGATCGTGCCCAGGCCGTGGTGCGCCTTATTTTGCCGGGATTGGTGACAGATGTAAATGTGGTCAGTGTGGGGGTCGTGCAGTGGGAAACGAATCCGCTAACCGGTGAATGGGTGGAACTGCCACCTGACTGGGGATTTAATCCAACGGTGTTGTTTCAGGAAGATGTGGGGCTGCAAGCGATTTTGGCCGCAGACCTGACTGATGTGGTGCTGGCAGGAACCGAAAGGTTAGATGAAGGGCCAGATATGTTACTATATAAAGTGACAGGCGAAGCTGCCGGTGAGCGTCTTTATGACATGAGCGGCACGCTGATTGGGCCGGATATGGTAGCTGTGACGATGTGGGTGGAACCGGAAACGTTTTTACTGCATCGCATCGTTGCTATTGAACCTGTACCGGGTAGTGAGGAACCCAGTGTATGGCAGGTAGATTTTAGTCAGTTTGATACTCTTTTTGATATTGAACCGCCTGTTTTACCGTAAAGTAGGTGTTTGATAGAACGTGAGGCGTGATATTTTTTCACGTTTTACGTTTCATTAAGTTAAAGGAGCAAATAATGAGTGACTTCCCCTCGAATGAGATATTCCCTGAATCCCCGATAGAGCCGCCGCCAACGAACGGCCGTCTTCGGCGGCTGGTTATCAGTGGTACGGCCGTTGCCCTGGGCTTCATTGTACTGCTGGCTATCATACTGTGGGCCGATCCCTTCGGCTGGCATTTTCTGGCGCGGTTAACGGGGCGATATGATGCAGTCGCTGCGGCCGTTCCCCAAGACGCTCTCATGTACAGCGGTATCAACATAGTCAACGGCAACCTGGATAATTTCCGCGAACTGCGCGATACATTTGCTGAGCCCCTAGCTGCTGCGGATTTAGATGTGGAGGAGTCCCAACAAGATTTTAATGACAGCCTGTACGAAGAATTTGGCGTTACCTTTGCGGATGACATTCATCCCTGGCTGGGTCAATATGTTGGGGCAGCCGTCTTGCATGTAACAATGGATGAGTATGGCTCGCCGGATAATGCCGACTGGCTGCTGCTGGCCGAAAGCCGGGATAAAGAGGCCGCCGATGCCTTCTTGAGCAAATTGGCCGATTACTATGCAGCCAATAATAATCTGACGGCAACTACTGAAACTTACGATGATGTGACCATCACGGTATTGCCCGAAGCGCAGTACCAGCCCGGATTTGCCCTGGCTCGTTCTGATGATGTGGTGATCATTGGCGCGAATACGGCCGTTATCCAACAATCCATTGATGCCCAAAAAGGTGATTCTTTAGCGGATATGGCGGACTTTGATACGGCCGTTTCCCAACTCCCCTCCGAGCGTTTCATGACCATATACATGGATGGGACGCAGCTTATTAGCATGATTGAAGATATGCAAAGTACGATGGGCTTGCTAACCTCGTCCACCGCTCTGACACAACTTCAAGAAGGGATGGGCGGCATGGCCATGTCCGTCACTTTTATCGAACCTGGTGTGCAATTTGACAGCGTCAGCACCTATGACCCTGAACAACTTGCCGATGCGGTAGGCATGAACTTGAATGCTGACATCAAGGAATCGTCTACTTTGGGTTATCTACCTGACGACACCCTTTTCTACGCTGGTGGAAAGAGTGCTTTCGATTGGGAGCAGTACCGCGATCTCATCATTGAACAGACGGGTGACGCTGCGGCCTATGACGAATCTATGGCGCTTTTTGCCCGTGACTTTGGCATCAATCCTGATACCGATTTACTGCCCTATCTTAGTGGTGAATTTGCGATGACTGTTGTCCCCAGCAACAGCGGCTTACTGGCCGAACAACTGGGCCTCCCCATAGACATTGTTCTGTTTTTGGGCGTGACGGATGAAGAGGTGATAGCGAGCAATATTACTACGCTGAATAGCAGTTTGACTGATCCGCAAAATGGCCCCATTGCACAAATCAACCAACGTGAAGTGAATGGCTTCACTTTATATGATTTCACCGGTGAATTTGATGCAACCGCCATGTTTACTTATGGCGTTGGTCGAAATTATCTACTGTTCAGTCTCAGTTCGGATACAGTTGCTAACCTGCCCATTGATGGCGGCAACACGCTGCGCGAGAGTGACAGTTTTAAAACAGTTCTGGATGCTTTTTCAGATAATATGACGCCGATGATGTACCTGGACATGAACGGCATTCTTGATAATGTGCGCACGGCCGTTATCGTCAACGATGGCGGTGCAGAGGAGTTTGACCAAGTTACGGGGGTGATACGGCCGTTACACACCATCGCCGCTGCTGCCGAATATAACGACAACACCGCCCATCAAACAGTCATCTTCTTCATCGAGAAATAGTGTCGTAGCCACTGTCTATTTATGGGGGCGGGATTTACCCGCCCCCATTTAACAACTGATCATTGACACATTTCTTCCCCCCGTGTACCCTGCATCACAGCAGCCCACAACCAACCACCCAATAACCAGCAACCAGCTACTAGCAAACCAAAAAGGAGAATCGTATGCACTTCAACCTTGTATTTGAAGGCGGTGGAGCCAAAGGTCTGGTCTTTGTTGGAGCCATGAAAGAATTTGAGCGACGTGAGTATACATACGGCCGTCTCTTAGGCACATCCGCCGGGGCAATCACCGCTGCCCTGCTTGCTGCCAACTACACCTCCAGCGAAATGCTCAAACAGGTCAACGAAAAAATGCCTGATGGCACGCCCCGCTTTGCCTCTTTCATGGATGTCGCTGATACAATTGACGAAAAAGATTGGGAAAACAGCGTTCTCTATAACCTTTTTAAGCAAACCGATTGGCCCCTCATCCCCGAAGTGGTTGAAGAGCGCATTGATGACAAAATATTCAAGCAGTTTATGCGCCTCAAGGCATCTCGCCTCATTTTTACATTTTTGGAGTTGGGCGGTTTATACACGGGCAATACTTTCCTGACATGGCTGCGCGAAAAGTTGGATTTGGACGGCCGTAATCTAGGCCATGCCACCCTTGCCGAATTTTATGAACACACCGGCAAAGACCTTAGTGTCGTCGCTTCCAATACAACAGATGGCGGCATACTCGTCCTCAATCATCGTACCGCGCCAAACTGCCCTGTCGCCTGGGCCGTCCGTATGTCTATGAGCATTCCATTCGTTTGGGAAGAGGTACGCTGGCGCAAGGAATGGGGGCTTTATCACGACCGTGACGTCACCGGCCATGCCATTGTAGATGGTGGCCTCAATTCTAATTTCCCCATTCGCCTGTTGATTGCTCGCAGCCCAGATGTGACGGCCGTTATGGGGCCACACGATGGTTCATTTGCCCTGGGCATGCTCATTGACGAAACAAAACCAGTTGCTGGGGAAATACCAATCGCGGAGGACACCGGCTCCGAATCTGCGCTCAGCATCAAAAGCCTGCCCATCGTGCGCCGTATCTCCAACCTGGTCAATACCGTCACCAATGCACACGACAAAACCGTTATGGATGCATACAAAGACGGCGTTTGTCGCCTGCCCGCCAAAGGGTACGGCACAACAGACTTCGGCATGAGCGATAAACGAGTTGCCGCCCTCGTTGCCGCTGGGGAAGCAACCGCCCGCGAGTTCTTCGACCATTTCACTTTGCCCAAAGGCACGGCTAAATCCAACAAATAACAACAAAAGGCTCTGCTTAACCGCAGAGCCTTTTTCAATTTGCCACAGTCAACGAACAATTGACTACAGCTTAATCTCCTTCAAACTTAAATGACAATGCCACTCGTGCCCGGTACTCTACAACCTCGCCATTTTCCAGGCGCATGTCTAATTTGACTATTTCGGCGACACGCAAGTCCCGCAGTGAGGCATTTGCTCGCTGCACGGCTTGCTTTGCTGCGTCTTCCCAGGATGTTTCGCTGGTTCCCACTAACTCAATAATCTTGTAGACACTCATTTTTTATCTCCTTGGGGAGCAGAGTTGACTGGCAGGCATGTGGACGGCGGTGTACGTCTCTGTGTCCCGCTAAACCTGGTTCCAATAGGTACACAGTAACATAACTACCTACTTTCTGTCGAGTGCTGATTTTTTTTGAGATAGGGGAATGGGGAACGGCCGTTCCCCATTCTACATCTTACAAAAATAGAACATACGTGCTACAATCGGGGCCATGAAACGTAATCTCCCCACAACCTCACGCCGCCATCTCATTCGGCCTCGGAAGCGCAACCAGCACACCAACTGGAACGAAGTTCTCTTGCAACAAATCCAGCTTGCTGGTTTGCCCCAGCCCCAGCAAGAATACCGCTTTCACGCTAACCGCAAATGGCGTTTCGACTTTTGTTGGAAAGCTAATCTTGTTGCTTGTGAAGTTGAAGGGGGGATTTGGATGCAGACGGATACGGGTCGCAGCAAAGGCCATGCACACCCACAGCGTTTTGAGCAGGATTGCGAAAAATACAACGAAGCCGCCCTCTACGGCTGGTTAGTCATTCGCGTCACCCCGGCCATGATTCGAGACGGCCGTGCTATAGACTGGTTAGAACGTGCCCTCTTAGGCTAATGGATTAGCGAATACCGACAACATCCCGCTCGTTTGCCAGCCCTTCCACCCGCCGCTGTTCCGCCCGATTTAACTGCCACAAAATAAAGCGAACCCGCCGCGAGACCACCGTAGCAATATTCCACAGCAGCCGCGTCCCCAGTACCGCGTCATCCTCACACAACGTCAGCAGCCGGTCACGACGAAGCGCCAGCACCGTTACCCCATCTTCTCCAGCAATCAAATCCGCGCTGCGCCCCCCCTGGTCTAGCATCGCCAATTCACCCACAATTTGCCCTGGCCGGAACGTGGTGACGTGTTGTACCTGGGCATGATCATGCATACTGGGGTCAATGCCTTCTGGGTCTTTCCAAACCTCAACCGTGCCCATTTTAATCATATACAGTTCATTGCCCGATTCGGCCGTATGCACAATGCTTTCCCCCGGCTCATAACTGTACTGCTGAAACTGCGCCGCAATACGAATGCGCTGCGCCTCGTTCAAGTCATTGCCAATATCCGAGTGTGCCAGAAATTGTGCAACCTCTTGAATTTGCACCAACTCGCCATCATCCACCGGCTCGTACAACTCTGTGCTGGCGCGTGGCAGCCCCAAATAGGCGGCTATCTGGCGGTGTGTGGCATCTGGGGTCTCAAAATGGGGCCAATGGCCTGCCTTTGGCAAAATGCGCAAGTCCGCGTCGGGCCATTCATCAGCTACCACGCCTGCATCACGAAGAGGCACTGTATTATCTTCAGCCCCCCAAAGAATCAGCGTGGGTGTCTCCATGTGTTGGAAACGGCCGCTCAAATTATTTTCCCGCATCGCATCAAAACACTCTGCCCGCACCCGCCCTTGACCCGGACGGCGTGCATCTGCACGTAAGCGCATATACGCCGCCTCCGTAATTCCGGACCGCTCAGCGAAAGAAACCGGGCGCATCAACCGATCCGTCATGCCCACAATCGTCTTTTCTACAGCCGAGACTAGAAACCCACCCAGGCCAAACCGTTCCAAAAGGGTGATAGGGGAGATGAAAAAGTTGATGAAATTTGACAAACGGCCGCTAATCGTCGGACTCAGCAGCACCATGCGTTCCACTAAAATAGGGTACTTCAACGCCAGTGTAATACTAATCATCCCACCCATAGAATGCCCCACCAACACAACCGGGTTATTGCTCAATTGCTCAATCAAATCTGCTAACAAATCTACGTAACGGGGGATGGTGGTACGGCCGTTAAACGGTGGCGATTGTCCATACCCTGGCAAGTCTACCGCAATGCAATGAAAGCGTTGTGCTAACAAGCCCATTAGCGGCGACATCGCATACCAGGAACTAGACCAGCCATGAATCATTAGCGCAATCTGCCGCCCATGCCGTCCCGCCTCCATCGCATGGATTTCCTGATCACCAACTTGATAAACTTGTTCGCTAAATTGCTCCATTTTTTGCATCCTACATTTAGGTAGAGATTTGGTTTCATCATACAGCAACGATGAAACATCGAAATAAAGGGCGCGTGAAAATTATGAAGGAGTGATACGTGGAATGTTTGACTGCTTATCTTTTGCTACCTGCAAACTTCCTTGCTTGCATAACGCAGCCAGTGTCCCATAATAATAAGCATGACTTGGTTACAAACAGAATTTCTCTACAACTCTATTCAAAATTGGCTATTGGCGTTGTTGACAGCAGCCGTAACAATCATCATCTTTCGCTTACTCGAACGGTTGTTAGTCCAACAAGCTGTCAAGTTTGCCCGGCGCACAGAAAATTACTTCGATGATTTTGCGGTGGAATTAGCAAAACGCACACAGCCCTGGTTCTTGCTCATCATCGCTGCTTATGCAGGGTCGCTACTGCTCAGTTTTGATCCTAATACAACACGCATCATCGGGCATATCGTCACCATTGCCCTTTTTCTTCAGATTGCAGTGTGGGGGAATGGGGCAATCAGCTTTTGGGTTACGCGCTACAAACAAGAACGCCTGGATGAAGATGCTGGCAGTGTAACGGTGTTATCAGCTTTGGGACTGGTGGGTAAGTTGGTCTTATGGGCTGTCATTCTGCTGCTCATTCTGGATAACCTGGGGGTTGAGGTCACGTCGCTAATTGCCGGGCTGGGCATTAGCGGTATTGCGGTTGCTCTTGCGGTACAAAATATTTTGAGCGACCTTTTTGCGTCGCTTTCTATTGTATTGGACAAACCTTTTGTCATTGGTGATGTAATTGTGGTGGGGGATTTTACCGGTACGGTTGAGAGAATTGGCCTGAAAACAACACGCTTGCGCAGCATTTCTGGGGAGCAGCTTGTCTTTTCCAACACCGACCTGCTGACCAGCCGTATCCGCAATTACAAATCCATGCAAACGCGGCGTGTTGTCTTTAGTCTGGGGGTCTTATACGAGACGCCACCGCAAAAGCTAGAGCAAATTCCGACCATAATTCAAGAAGCCGTCGAGAGCCACGAACAGGCTCGCTTTGATCGCGCTCATTTCAAATCATTGGATGCTTCTGCGTTGACGTTTGAGGTTGTGTATAACATACTGACGCCAGACTATCAACTGTACATGGATACACAACAATCCATTAATCTAGCGTTGGTGCGTCGTTTTGCTACAGAAGGGATTGAGTTTGCTTACCCCACGCAAACATTGTTTGTGAAGCGAGAGGCGTGATAAGCCTTGCCTCACAAATTTTCTAGTTTATGTCATTAAAGAAATAAAGATAAATTGAAGAAATCTTCAAAATCCCGTAAAATGTAATTAATGACAAGGAGATTTGAGATGGCATTAAATATCAAAAATCATGATGTGGAAATTTTGCTGGACAATATCGTGAAAATAACTGGCGAATCCAAAACGGAAGCGGTGCGTCGGGCGTTGGAAGAACGACAACAGCGTTTGTCTTTGCAGACTATGATTCTGCCCCAACATAGTAACCGACTCAGCATGTTTTTAAGTGAAGAAATTTGGCCTCAAATTCCAGGTGACTTGTTGGGCACTAGACTTAGTAAAGCTGAAGAGGAGACAATTCTGGGTTTGGGGAATTTGGGCGTATGATAATAGATTCTTCTGCAATTGTTGCCATTTTTTTTCAAGAGCCGGGGTTTGAGATAGTAGTAACCAAATTATCGGCTGCTGATGAAGTTGGCATTGGTGCACCCACTCTGGTTGAATGTAGCATTGTGCTTTCTGCTCGTCTCAATAAGGATGCGCGTGTTTTTTTAACACGGTTTTTGAAAGCGGCAAATATCGTTGTGGTTCCGTTTACGGAAGCACATTATGAAACGGCCGTCTCTGCATGGCTCAAATTTGGCAAAGGCAGACATCAGGCACAGCTAAACTTTGGTGATTGTATGGCTTATGCCACCGCAAAACTGGCAAATATGCCATTGCTCTTCGTGGGTGATGATTTTACCCACACAGATTTGTTACTGGCTTAATGCCAACGGCCGTAACCAAACCGCATCGCCCCCCTCTGTCACACCAGTCCCGCTCACTGGCAAACGCAATCCTGTCTCCGCCACATACAGGCCAATTTCTATCGGGTAATCACCAGGTTCAGCATCATCCGGCAAGCGAATTGTGTAACTGTCCACCACCACCTCATCGGGTAGCCAGCGCGTGGTGGGGTACTGGTTTTGCTGCGGCATTGCGTCTTGTTGCCAGACACAGCAAACCCCATCTTGCCCCAGCAGATGCACAAACACTGTGTAATCCTCCGTGGGCAACTCTTCTGCCTGCCACACCAGCCGCAGTGTAAACTCGTGAACGGCCGTTTCCTCCAAATCATAGCCCAACAGCAGCAGCTCATTGCCAAAAACTACCCCGCTCGTCATTTGCGTCGGCGGGGGGATGAAGAGCCGCTCCGTAGCCGTAATATTCAGGTCGCCCAGACTGGTGGTAAACAGCGTTTCATCATCCTCATTCAAGATACGCAGTTGTAGTCGGTAGCTTCCCGCCGAGAAGTTGGCCGGGATCATCGGGTCAACATGGTCAATGAGGAACTGCGGCGTATACCAATCATTGAAGGGGTAGGTATTATGCACTGGCTGCGTGGCGAGCAAAATTTGCCCGGTGTGGTCAGGCTTCAGCAGTTCCAGGCGTGTTGCCAGAGGAGGCAAAGGCTGCTCAGCCTGCCACCAAAGGGCGAGGGGCAGCGTTTCACCTGTGGCAATCTCCATCCCGCCGCGCTCGTAGCCCAGCAGTTGCAGCCCTGGTGCAATCGTTTCTTGCATGGGATGGGAGGATTGCGGCATTGTTTCTGGCAATGGCCCGGCCAGCACGCCAACAAATTCGAGGATGTAGCTGTCACCTGCAAAACGGCCGTTCCCATCCAACTGCGGCAGCCGATTCCCCGTTGCCGGATCAAACAAGCCAATACGCAGGCGATACGGCCCTGGTGGCGTACCCGGTGAAATGGGCAAGTCAACACGCTGCACGATGACCTCGCCTGGCTGCCACTGCGCTGCCGGATAGGCAAAGCTCTCCACCTGGCTCCAACGATATTTCCACACGTCCTCCAAATGTACAAAAGGCATCCAGTTAATCGTTGGCGCTGCGTCCACGCGCCAGTAAAGTGTGACCGGCATCGTCTCCCCCGTGTAGGCCGGACGAGCATTGTAGCCCAGCAGCGTAATCGTATTGCCAAAGTTCACATCAGCCGTGTACGGCGGGGTGATTTCTGGCGGTGACGTACGCATAATGGTTGTGATGGGTGCGTCTACGGTGATGTCGCCAGGAAAATCGGCAAAAAACGGCCGTGCCCAATCCGGCAGCGGGCTATTATGCGAAAAAATATACAGCGCCTTGGCCTGCTCTGGAAAAACCAGCGCATCGCTGCCGGGCAGCCACTTAACCGCATCATAATGCTTGCTGAGGAAGGCCAGGGTGGGATGTTGGTAATGCAGCGCCGTTACATAGACAGTCGTCTCGCTTAAATCTTCTTCGTCAAGAAAACGGGCAACGGCCGTTAAATCCCCATCGTTTTCATAAAATAATTGCGGATCGGTTGCCCATTCACGGAAATAAAGCCGCTCGGTAAATATGCCACCGAGAATAAGAATGGTAACGGCCGTTGCCAGCGTTGTGAGCGCTACCATGCGGCTTTGCAGCCACCCCTCCAATGATTGCAGCAAATGTTGCAGTCCCAAACCCGGTAAGTAAAAAAGCAGCGGAATCAGGCCAATGGCGCGTAGGTTGCTGGGCACAATCTCGTTGGTTGCCAGCGCGGTGGGCAGCAGCATCAGCAGCGGACTGAGCAGCAAGAGCAGCGCTGCCATACGCTGCCAGTCCTCCCGCTCGCGCCAGCGCAGCCATAAACCAAGCCAGCCCACGACCAGTAATGTGCCCCAAAAGACATTGAACAACGGCCGTCCTGGTAAATTAAAGCGAATGTACGGATCACCCACTAAAAACAGCATTTGTAAAGAACGCAGTGTGCTTTCGCCCAGGCTTAACCCGGCTGTTCCCGGAGCCACTTGCCCGATGCGCACCCAAAAAGCATCGGGGTGCTGCACAAAGTATGCTAGCAAAGGGGAGAGAATAATGCCGCCGGTAACGGCCGTCACCATCAACTGTGTCCAACGCCGCCGCCAGGTTGCCCGCGACAGCAGCAGAGGCAGTGCTGCCAATAGCAGCAATATTGGGAACAGCCGCGCTGCCAGATAAGTATATGCCGTCAGGCCGAGAAATAGACCGGCCAGCAGCAGCCAGCCCCACTGCTTCCGGCGCAGCCCGCGCAGCAGCGCCGCCAATGTCAGCGCTTGCAGCAGCGGCTGCGTGATGGCGCGGAATCCCAAACGGCTGAACAGCACATGCCAAAAGCTCACGGCCAGAAGTGATGCGGCAATGATGACGACCTCTCGCTTGAGGCCCAACTCTCGGCCTAGCCAGTAGGTGGCGGAAATAGTCAGCAGGCCTACAAATGCTGCCGTCAGCCGCAGGGCAAAAATAGAATCCCCTAGCAACCGCATCAGTCCACCCGCCAGATAGAAAAAGAGGACTTCTTTACCAGTGTAGCTGGCAATAAAAATGGGGTGGTCGCCACGCAGCCCGATGTTGGCGGAAAGTATGCCATTGGCCGCTTCGTCATAATGCAAGCCGGGTGGAGCTTCGGGTAGATTAGGCAGGCGCAGGGCAACGGCCGTCAGCAGTGCCAGCAGCATAATCAGGAAGACATGTGTACGGCTAATCCGAATCATGAACTTGATTGTAGCGTTAAGCTAGAGCAAGAGCTAGAGGACAGCAACCGGTTTGTGAAAAATATAGCAAGCGTAGGTTTCGCGTCGGTTTGGCGTAGGTTCGGCGTACAGCGATTGACATGGCAAGCCTATAGAATAAAAGTGTATCAAAAATCTCTTCTTCTCCTCCTTTTAACGAGAGTCAGGTTTCGGCGTTCCTGACTCTCCAAAAAACAAACGGGCTGACCTTATGGGCCAGCCCGATTTTTTTGTCAACAATATGAAGCACCGCGTTTCTCGGAAGAAACGCGGTGCTTTTTCAATGGCGAAACAGTCGCCAGCGCAGGCCGGGACGATTGAGATAGGCGACATTATCAACGAACCGAGCGGGGCGGAAGCCGAAATAGTGTAAGATGCTGTCTAATTCGGCAACTTCGGGCACAAAGAAACGGTCGGCAAAAAAGCTGCTGACTGCCGGCCAATACCACCAGCTAAATATAAGTGCTGTTAACGGCCGTAACAACACCAATGGCATCTTAAGCGGAAAACGACGTACACCTGTTGTTTGCAGCAAGATTTGCACAATATCCCGATAATGTAACCGTTCTTCTCCCGCCAGGGTAATGGTTTTGTCGAGTAAATCATCTCTGGTTACGGCCGCAGCAATGCAGCGAGCCAAATCTTCAATCCATAGGGGTTGCATTGCCAGCTGCCCCCCATCGGGCAACCAAACTAACGGCCAACTCCACAAAGCCAATCCAAAAATCAACTCGGTAAAGCGGTCGCCGCGCCCAAAAAGGGTGGCAGCGCGAATGATAGTGTACGGGATACCACTCTGCCGCACCGCCCGCTCGACTTCGCCCTTTGTGCGCAACAACGGGTGTAACGAATTGGGGTCTGCGCCAATACGGCTGACGATGATGAGACGCTGCACTTGAGCACGGCGGCTTTCTTCAATGAGACGCTCTGTTCCCTCTACATCAACATGTTGCAGAAGACGGGTGCGCCCTCGTGCCTCGCTGCCTACCAGGTGAATGACGGTGTGGATGCCCTCTAACGCTTTCCTTAGATGTTGTGGGTTATTGATACGGCCGTCATACGCCAGCCATTCCTGCTGAGTTTGCCTCAAACGTTGAGTGACAGAATGCCCGATAAAGCCCGTAGCTCCAGTGATCAAAATCATGGGAGAATTGTAAGGCGTGAAGCGTGAAACGTAAAACGTGATGAACCTTCAATCACGTTTCATACTTCCCGTTTCACGTTGTTTGTTATAATCGCCGCATGACGCGCTATGGTTTGATTGGCCCTACCTACCCTTATCGTGGGGGAATAGCCCATTACACAACATTGTTGGCAGAAGAACTACGTCAGGAAGATGAGGTACTGCTCATCTCGTTTTCACAGCAGTACCCACATTGGCTGTTTCCCGGACGCAGTGATCGTGACCCTAGTGAACGGCCGTTACGCACCGACGCCGAATATTTGCTTAACCCCCTCAACCCGCTAAGCTGGTGGCGCACACTGCGCCGCTTGCGGCAGTGGCAGCCGGATGTGGTCATCATCCCCTGGTGGGTTCTGTTTTGGGCGCCGGTGTGGGCCGTATTGGGGCAGGGAATCAAACGGCTGCCATCCCGGCCAAAGCTATTGTTCATTTGTCATAATGTGCTGCCGCACGAGCAAGGGAATTTGCGTTTTCTGTTGCCTTATTTGACGCGGATGGCGCTTGCTGCGGGAGATGGGTATGTGGTACATGCGCAAGCGGATGGCGCGATGTTACAGCAGCTTTTGCCTGATGCAGGCTTCCTAGTGACGCCACATCCTACCTATGCAGCGTTGGGCAAGTCTTCTGCATCTGAGATGCCAGTTAGCGTGCCAGATGATTGCCCACTGGTGTTATTTGTCGGGTTCGTACGGCCGTACAAAGGGCTGGATGTCTTGCTGGAAGCGATGGCATTGGTGTTGAAAAATCGGCAGTTACATTTGCTGGTCGCTGGTGAATTTTGGCAGGGCACAGAGATGTATCGTGAGCAAATTGCCCGATTGGGCATTGGCGGCGCGGTGACGCTGCTGGATGCCTATCTACCGGATGAGGCGCTGGCAGCCTGCATCCAGCGGGCGGATGTGGTGGCGCTGCCCTATCGCAGCGCCACGCAGAGCGGCATCATTCAGGCCGCGTTTGGGCAGGGCAAGCCGGTGATTACAACGGCCGTTGGCGGCTTGGCAGAAGTAGTAGAACATGAGGAGACAGGGTTGGTCGTGCCTCCAGAAAATGCAGCGGCTCTGGCCGCAGCCATTGAACGCTTTTTTGCTGAGAACTTGGGGCCAACATTTGCGCAAAAGATTGTAGAGGGAAACGGCCGTTTCTCCTGGCAGCAACTAATCATCACATTACAACAGCTAGCGAACCGCTAATTGCTAATCGCTAAAAGCTAAAGGCTTCATCATGTCATATATAAATTGGATACGGGCACGGGTGGGAACCCGCAAAATCTTTTTGGTAACGAGCAGCGTAGTGGTGTGGCAGGCAAATGAAGATGCGGAACAGCCGCGCGGTTTTCTATTACAGCACCGCACGGATATGGACGTGTGGGGGCTTCCCGGCGGCATGTTGGAGATTGACGAAGATATCATGGCCTGTGCGCGGCGCGAGGTGCAGGAAGAAACCGGGCTGACGCTGGGCGATTTGCGGCTGGTGGGTGTGTACACGCACCCTGATTTGGACGTGGCGCTGCCCAACGGCGATGAGTTTCAGCAGTTTACTTTTTGCTTTAGCAGCGTTGCCGCTGGTGGACAGATGCAAATTGACCACACGGAGGCGCATGACCTGCGCTATTTTGCCATGTCTGACCTGGACAGCTTGCTGGTTCCAAACTGGTATCGTGTGATGCTGCGGGATGCGGCGCGGCAGAATGCAGCGCCAACGTTTGAGCCGCCGTATGCGGGTGAAGCGGTGTTGGACCAAGTGGCGCAGGTACGGCCGTTCATCGGCAATGACCGTCTAATTGGTGTAGGAGCTTCGGCGGTGGTAGTACGGGAGGACGGCCGTATTCTCATGGTGCAGCGCAGCGATAATGGATTGTGGCTGTTCCCTGCCGGGTATGCAGATTTGGGGGAGACAGTGGCGCATACGGCCGTGCGCGAAGTGCGCGAAGAAACCAATCTACACATCGTGCCAGAACGCATCATCGGTGTCTATTCATCCCCCTTATTTCACCACACCTACCCCAACGGACACCAGGTAAAAAACGTAGGCGTGCTGTTTCGGGCACGGCTGGTCGACAGCGCCAACGGCCTACCTCAGGCGGATGGCGACGAGATCAGCAGCGTCGCCTGGATGACGCCGCAAGAGATGCTAACACGCACGCTACCTGCTTATCGGCCATATTTTGAAGCGGCTTTGCAGCATCTAACAGAGGGATATTTTGTGACTTGAGTCAGGGAAGGGTGTCTCAGAAAAGTACGAATTAGGGGTTTTCTAATCTCTAGTCCATTAATTATTGCCATTCTATTCCACAAAGAGTAGCATTGGATAGTTAGAAAACCTTTATGATAGGGAAGGTATAACGTGACAAAACTTGAACCTGAATTGATCACCATTATTGAAGGGCCAACACCAGAGTTTCATGTCAGCCCGCAAGACTGGTTGCAATCTATTTATGAAGGCCCGGACGACCGCGACGCTGTGTTTTGCCAATTGCGCACGAATAATGGTGTAGACATTATGGAACGCTGCCAGGGAGCGTGGCGACAAGGGCGCACGGTGCAGTTGGAATACCCTGATGATTTACGGATGCGCCAATTTGCTGACGTCATCGCTATGCGCTTGAACGAAGTCGAGGAAGGGCAGTTGCTGCAATTATGGCTTTCGCTGCCCGCAGAATACTTCGACGACGAAGAAGACGAAGCGTTTGATGAGGATGACGATGGCTTCTATCTTGGATAATTACTTCGCGGCGTTGACTGCCATTGACCGCGATGCTTACGTGGCTTGTTTTGCCGAAGATGCTGTTGTGCTAGACCCGTATGGCGGACGGCCGTTTCAAGGCACAACCGGTCTGCACAAATTTATGGACGGCATGGAACGCACCTGGGACAGCTTCCAGATGACCCCTGGCGAATCCTATGCTGCGGGCGACCGCACGGCCGTTTCCTGGCACTGTACCGCCACTGCAAAATCTGGCAAAATCGCCAACTTTGCCGGGATTGATGTATTCACCCTCACAGAGGATGGCCTGATTTCTCAACTAGAAGGCTATTGGGACTTCAAGGCCATGCTTGCCCAGATCAGCTAATTATTGACGATTGTCGATTCAGTTCCCAATCGTAAATCGGCAATCGCAAACCGCAAATTTTATGGAAACCATTCTTTACGATGTGGCCGACCACATCGCCACCATTACCCTGAACCGCCCCCAAACCCTCAACGCCTTTACGGACCAGATGATTGCCGAGACGACGGCCACCTTCAAGCAAGCCGCCCGCGATACGGCCGTGCGCTGCATCGTGTTGACGGGAAACGGCCGTGGCTTCTCATCCGGGCAAGACCTGGCCGACGTGCAAGCCCGCGCCGGGGATTTCTCCATTGGCGAGCATCTGCGGCACGGCTACCACAAGTTGATTATGCAAATGGTCACGCTGGAAAAGCCGATCATCGGCGCGATTAATGGCGTGGCCGCCGGGGCGGGCTGCGGCGTGGCTCTTGCCACCGACATCCGCATCGCCTCCGACAAGGCCAGCTTCATTCTCGCTTTCAGCAAAATTGGGCTCATTCCCGACAGTGGCATTAACTGGCTGCTGCCACGCATGATTGGATACGGCCGTGCTTACCAGCTCGCCATCACCGCCGAAAAACTTCCCGCAGCACAGGCATTAGAGTGGGGCGTCGTTAATGATGTTGTGCCCCATGACCAACTGCCAGAGACCGTCACCGCCTGGGCACACAAACTTGCCTCTGGCCCTACACTGGCCTTTGGTCTCACCAAACGCGCTATGCTCAAAGCCTGGGACACCACTCTGCCTGAATCGCTAGAATACGAAGCCTATCTGCAAGAAGTTGCCGGGCGCAGCGCCGACAACCAAGAAGGCGTCCTCGCCTTCCTCGAAAAGCGCACTGCCAACTTCACTGGAAAATAACAAGGAGCGCGGGCTGCCAGTCCGCAAAGGGTGAGCATGATGAGAACCATCGCCGTCATCGGCACAGGCACAATGGGGCGGGGCATTGCCCAAGTCTCAGCATTGGGCGGCTACGACGTCATCGTTTATGACGTGTTTGAGCAGGCCTTAGCCAATGCCGTGACCCTAATCGAAGCCTCTATTGACAAAGGTGTGATGCGCGGCAAGCTGGATGCCCAGGCTGCAAACCTGGCGAAAAATCGCTTTCACGTCACCCACTCCCTGGATGACATGGCACAGGCCGACCTGATCATTGAAGCCATTCCTGAAGACTTGAAATTGAAACACGACCTCTTCTCTCGTCTGGATACAGTGGCGCCCAAACACACCATTCTCGCCAGCAACACTTCCAGCCTGAGCATCAACTCCTTAGCAGGCAGCACCCATCGCGGCGACCGTTTTTTGGGCTTGCACTTCTTCAATCCGCCGCACATCATGAAGCTGGTGGAGGTAATCACCTGTGATGATACCAGCGCAGAAACGGTGACGGCCGCAAAAGAGTATGTGGAGCGCATTGGCAAAACGGCCGTCTTCTGCAAAGATACCCCCGCCTTCATCGTCAATCGTGTGGCACGGCCGTTTTACGGCGAAGCCTTCCGCATGTTAGGCGAGGGCATGGCCGACGTTGCCACCATTGACCGCCTGATCAAATCTATCGGCTTCCCAATGGGGCCATTTGAACTCATCGATCTCATCGGCTGCGACGTCAACCTTTCCGTCACCCAATCCGTTTACGACGCCTACTTTCAGGAACCCAAATACCGCCCGCACCCCATTCAACGGCGCATGGTCGAGAGCTGCCGTTTAGGGCGTAAAACCGGGCGCGGCTTCTACGACTACCATAAATAATCCGACTCACGTCCCTGAACCAAAACCCCCTGGAATGTCAAAGAAAAATGACAACTAGCGATTCGGTTAGCACTCGACGGTAATAGCCAGCGGCAAGCTGCACGACGTGCTGGGCAAGATGAACTGTTCACCTTCGACAATTGAGAACTTGTAAGGAAATACGATGACACTAACCACTGTAATTTTTGACCTGGGCGGCACGCTTATTGAATATGCCGGGCCGTATGCCACCTGGCCTAACCTGGAAACACCGGGATTGCAAGCAGCCTATGCCAGTTTGCAAAGTAGAGGCGTTACGTTGCCCGCATTTGCTGCGCTGCGCGATACTTACTTTGACCTACTACCGGGGCGCTGGGAAACGGCCGTAACCGGACAACAGAACTTGCGCCTCGCCGACCTGCTAGGAGAACTGCTACACGTTTGCTGTGGCAAAAACGGCATCCAGCCGGGCTGGCTGGTGGAAGCGGCAGAATTATACCAACATGCTATTTGCGCCCAAGCGCACCCGCTGGATGGTGCAAAAGAAACATTAGAAGCGGTGAAGGCCCAGGGATACAAGCTGGGGCTGCTCTCCAACACCATGTTCACTGGCGCAGCGCACATGGCCGACCTGCGCCGCTTTGGACTGGATGGCTATTTTGACGCGATGCTATTTTCGGCGGATGTGAATATGTGGAAGCCGCAGGCGGCCCCGTATTTGCAGTTGGTAAAGGAGTTGGGCGATGGGGTGGATACGGCCGTTTTCATTGGCGACAGCCCCGAACACGACATAGCCGGAGCACACAACGCTGGACTGCGAGCCATCCTCATCCAATCCACACAACGCTTCCCTGTACCCGACCACATCCACCCGGATGCAATCATCCGAGAGCTGGCTGAACTGCCATCTGTGTTGGGGAAGGTTTTTGCCGGGTAGGGGAATTCACAAACCTTCCCCGCCGTTTACGTTGATCTAACACCCAGTTTGCTATACTTGCCGACATGATGAACGAACAAGAAATTGCTCACCAACAAGCGATGATATTATTTGACCGGGCATACCGATTACAGCAGCAAGGCGAACTGGCAAATGCCATGCTGCTGTACCAGCGCTCCATCACCATCCAGCCAACAGCAGAGGCGCATACCTTTTTGGGTTGGACATACAGCTTGTTAGAACGGCACGATGAAGCCATTGAAGAATGTTATAAGGCCATTGCTATTGATCCAACTTATGGCAACCCCTACAACGACATAGGTGTGTACTTAATTGATCAGGAGCAATACGAAGAAGCTATCTCCTGGTTAAAGCAAGCCCTGACCGCACCACGCTATGAAGCACCACAATTCCCGCGATTCAATTTGGGTCGAGTTTACGAAAGGTTGGGAGATTACACGGAAGCTATCCATTGGTATCAGGCTGCGCTAGAAATTGATCCACTCTATTTGCCCGCAGAATGGGCTAAGAACCTCCTGTTAGGTAAACTCAACTAAACAAGCTAATCGCTAACAGCCATATGCCCTTATTCCCCGGACATCTCCATGTGATTGCCGTAGGCAAGCTGCAAGCCAAACATTGGCGTGCCGCACAAGAAGCCTATCAAAAGCGGCTGCAACGTTATACGGATTTCAGACTGGTAGAAGTGAAAGATGCCGTTGGCAAAGGGTTTCCAGATGCCGCTGCCATGCAAAAGGAGGGGGAACTGCTGTTACAAGCGGCGTCTGGTGCAGCGCGGCTTATTTTGCTCACGCCAGAAGGTCAGCAAACAACCAGCCCTGGTCTGGCGCGGTTTATAGAAAAGCAGTTGCAGGAATACGGCCGTATCGCCTTCCTCATTGGCGGCCCTCTGGGGTTTTCCGATGATGTAATCGCCGCCAGTCACTTTCAACTGGCTCTCTCCCCGCTCACCTTTCCCCACGAGCTGGCGCGTGTCCTGCTGCTAGAGCAGCTCTACCGTGCCTTCACCATCCGTAACAACGAGAAATACCATAAGTAGTTGGTTAAGGTAATGTCTCTTCTCTACCGGCCTGACGCACAGCGTTTACGGCGAAAAGATGGTCGGTAAATAAATTGCATTATCGTATGTAATCACCTCCGCTAACATCAAGTCATATGATAGGTAATCATGATAAGCGAACATCAAATGGTCGTCTTTGGTAATTGCTAAAGAGATGTCCGTATTATAAGCATCAACGATAGGTGTGAATGTCCAGCCATCCGCCATGCGTTGGGCGTGAACAAACTCAAAGTTGCTCAGGCAAATGAGATGGACAGTTCCGTCACTGTCTACAACTGGATTGCTACATTCTCCCTCCAGGACATTTTCAGTGAGCCATTGTGTGCCATTTTGCACAGCATATTCTGTACTGGGTGGCCAGACGGACTGATTAGTATAGGCAATATGCGGGTTTCCTATTCCGTCCAGTGTTAACCCGGCGGGAAGAGCATATGTTCCGGTTAAGACATCTGCTCCAGTCCAATTTTCTGTTGTGCCATACACGTATCGTAGTGCGCTCCCAAAATGGGCGATATGAAGGGTACCATCACCATCTAGCATTATGCTGTGCGGACCAGAACTGCTTTCCACGAGTTCTGTATGCCAGGTGTCGCTCATCCAGTAAGCGTATTGGAGACCAGAGGAACTATAAGTGATGTGTGGCGTATCTTCGCTATCTAGGGCTATGTCAGTGAAGTAAGAGCCATTGGCGACGTCCATGAAGTCCCAAGTGTCGCTGATACGGTGGGCATAGCTGATTACAGAGCCGCTGGAGAAGCTAAGGTGTGGCTGCCCCACGCTGTCTACGGCTAAGGCGTGACCGTAATCGTGCAAGATGGGTGTAACCTCTGATATTTCCCATGCTGTGTCTGGCCGGTTGGCTAGTTTTAATCTGTGGTTGGCGTCGTCAAAGTAACTGACGAACGGCCGTTCCTCCCCATCAAGCGCCAAATCAATCGTCTGATTCAAGTAACCGGCCAAGTCAACTGCTTCAACATCTCCGTCCCACGGGCTATAACCAACCCCGTACGCATAATTCGAAGCATTGTACAAATAATAAGCCCTATCCGGCTCATCCAACTGATTCAAAGCAAATGAACAATACAAACAACCACTACCCAGGTGAGTCCAGACATCATCCTCACGAGTCCAATAGCCCCCTTCATACATCACGTGGGGGATGTCATTCTCACCTAACTCCAGCGAGATAAGCCATGCATCGCTAGAAACAGAATTCTCGATGCTGCCTGGCACCCACTGTCCGCCATCCCATTGCGCATACCGTACTTGCGGCCAACTATCTGTGATATAAGCAATGTGCGGGTAGCCTGACGAATCGAGCGCCATGCTTGTGCCATCCGCAAAAACCGAGTCTACAGTGTCTGTAACCCAGTTCCCCGCATCCCAATGGGCATACGTTAACGTATGAGCGTCCCAATCGCTCGACACAATGTGGGGCCGATCTGCATCGTCTAATGCCAATGAGACCCGCCCAGGGTCTGAGGGCACAATTTGCTCCGTCCAACTTGAGCCAGTCCAGTACACGTATGTCAGGTCGAAATCAGGGTAATTTCGGTAGGCTACGTGGGGATACCCTTGGCTATCTACGGCAAGTGCCGGGCGCGACTGCCAGGCCGCAGAGCCAACTGAATAGCGTCTCCATTCAGAACCCGTCCACCAAGCCAGTTTCAAGTTCACACTGTAATCGGTGTAGACAATGATTGGTTGATTGGCCTCATTGATTTGCAAAACAGCCCAATACCCCACACCTGGGCTGTCATCTACTGTTTCTACATGCCAAACTGTACCATCATGCCAGGCGTGGTAGAGTTTATCCCCGCCATAGGCAATGTGCGGGCGACTAAGACCATCATATTGAATATCGGGCGACGTTCTATAAGGGAAATATTTCGCATCTTCAACGATGGAAAATTTCCATCCCATTGTGTCATTTTGTTCTTGAATGACCGTGGATGCTGCGTTTACTAGAGATTGTTGTAAGCCCATGACACACATGACACAAGCGATTACCCATACAAACAAACCGGCATGGGGAAAATAAGTAAATCTGTTACGCATGATAACACCTCACATTTTCACTCGTCATGACAACGGCTTCCGTTCAACCGATTTTGGACAATAACCATAGCCTCCTTTTCTTCGCAAGTTTTGAAAAGAACGAGTCCTCTGGTGTTTGTGTGCTAAATGTGGAGGGAAGGGATAAGCTGGCGCAGGCTTTGGGCGTTAGCAGCATGAAGTGAGGTGAATACGCACAGAAGGTTGCTTATATCAGCTTCATAGAGGGCAGCTCCCACACTCCCATACATCTAATGGATTGTTTCCACCAGAGATGCTAATAACGATGCATTTATTGTACAACATTTGTCACTGTACAAATGTCACACTGGCACAGTACCCTTGGCGTTTGAACACTGGCTACAATGGGCTTAGGAAATGGTTTCTCAACAAATTGTCCAACTATGCGACTGTTAGTCGTTTTCTTGCGCTGGCGGTTTCAATTGTCCAAAAGAGGCGAAACTCAAATAGAACAGACCTAAAATGGTGAAAACGCCGCCTATCCCCCCGCCTAAAAGCAGCCTGCCCATCAACATGTTTTGTTCTGCTGACCCTGGCAAGGGTTTGCCGGTTTGCTTAACCAGGGTGACTTCCCACAGCAGGTAGGCTTGACCCAAGAGGAATCCCCACAAGCAAAGTTTCTTTGCTTTGCTATCTGTTTTGGGGTGGTGTTTTAACCAGGATACAAGCAGGTAAAGTTGTATCGAGAAGACTATTAGAGTTGGGATAAAGTAAATCATGGTTTGAGGTGTGGTGGTGGGAACGGCCGTTCAAAGCCCCCCGATTCAGGTAATCTTTCAACTTTAAAACATTCTAGGGAAACGAAACATAATTGTCGCCTGTTGATTTGCATAATCAGGCGTTTTTCTCTGCTGCTTCAACTGTTTGGGCAATCAACATTGCGATGGTCATTGGCCCAACTCCGCCCGGAACAGGAGTGTATGCAAAACATTTATCAATGACAGCAGAAAGCTCTATGTCTCCAACTTTATTCGGATGATAGCCTGCATCTACTACGACAGCCCCTGATTTAATCCATTCGCCTTTAATAAATTCTGGCTTGCCCACTGCACCGACCACAATATCAGCACTGTGAACTATTTCTGACAATCCCTGCGTTCTTGAATGGCATATTGTCACTGTCGCATTTGCATTTAACAGCATCATCGCTATTGGTTTTCCTAGTATCGGACTACGCCCTATCACAACAGCATGTTTACCTTCTATTGGAATTTCATAGTGATCGAGTAATCGCATGATGCCTGCTGGGGTAGCTGACCCATAGGCGGACTCACCCATAGCCATCTTTCCAAAACCAAGAACGGTTACCCCATCGACATCTTTTTCAAGACTAATCCTGTCAAAACATTGGCGCTCATCAATTTGTGACGGAACAGGATGCTGTAATAATATCCCCTGCACCTCAGGATTGGCATTTAGCTTATCGATTTCACTCAGAAGGTCTTCTGTCGTAGTATCTTTCGGTAAAACCACTCTTAACGATTCCATTCCTACTCGTTTACATGCATTTCCTTTCATCCTTACATAGGTTGCAGAAGCAGGATCATCTCCAACTAAGATAGTCGCCAGAATAGGTTTTTTACCATTGGTTTGTTGTATTACTTGTTGAACGCGCTTTGCTAATTCACTTTCTAATTGCTTTGCAAGTGTTTTTCCATCTAAGATGATTCCTGTCATTTTTCTAACCCTTTTCCTGTTAACGCGCCAAAGTAAGGCTTCGACGCAAACATATTAAAATAGCCATCAGCCATGTAAGTACTATTCAAGATTTCATAATAGCATAAACCACAACAGAGTGGGGCAGCATCCCTACTCTGAAAGCAGTTTCCAATTATCTCAACATTTCCCCAATAACTTCTTAGCGTTTTCTTCAAACTTATATCGTATGCTGCAAGTGTTAATCAATAAATACTTTGAGTATACAAAGGAGCTTCAAAAGACATTACCTTTAGTCATTATCTTTGCACTTTTAAGGTTTGACCCGCACATACACCTGAACGAGCAGTTTGTAAATGGCATATATCGGGGCGAAATGCAAAACGGCAAAGAGCATGGGGAGACTATCTCAAGATGATTTCGGAAAATATTGCAATCATAATTCCGGCACTAAACCCAAACAACAAACTAGTTGACCTGGTTAAAGAGCTAAACCGGATAGGCCTTGTTAATGTTGTGGTCATAGATGATGGCTCTGAAAAGTCCTCACAGGCAGTTTTTGATGAAGTGCAGACATATCAAGCAAAAGTCTATCATCACCAGACCAACCGAGGGAAAGGAGCGGCACTAAAGACAGGCATCGAGTATCTCAAGAAAAACCAGCCACGTATTGTCGGTGTTGTTACCGCAGATGCGGACGGACAACATGCACCCAAAGATATTTTGCAGGTTGCTAAAGCACTGGCCGCAAGCAATACGATTGTTTTGGGTACACGAGACCTTTCGCGCCCAGAGGTCCCGTTGGCAAGCAAAGCCGGCAACTTGTTCTCCGCTGTTTATTACAAATTGAAGACCGGTAAGTTATTAAAAGATACGCAAACTGGATTGCGAGGTATTCCGACGAGGTACTTTGATTTTGCACTTCATGTGGCAGGCGAGCGGTATGATTACGAGATGCGCTTTTTAGAGCAAATGAACGAGCAGCATATCGCCTACCGCACAGTGGATATCGAAACCATTTATGAAAAGGATCGCGTCACTCATTTTCGTGCGGTTAGTGATTCATATGTGATTTACAAGACGTTTTTCAAAAACATTGCGTCATCGCTGCTGTCAGCGGCCGTTGATGTTACCTCTTTTATGCTTTTAGTCCGTGTGGGAAACGGCATATTTTCGGCCACCGTTGTAGCCAGGATTATTTCCGGCATGTTTAATTTCTCATTGAATAAAATCTGGGTATTTGACAAGAAAGACTCCCATAACACCAGAAATGAGTCTTTGAAATATCTGGCTTTATTTATCACGCAGATGTTTTTTAGTGGCATATTAACTGAGGCATTCAGCAGTATATTCAACTTCCATAACGGCTTGCTACTTAGCAAAATATTGGTTGACTGTCTGTTGTTTGTCACTAACTTTATCGTTCAACGATTTTGGATTTTCCCATCTAATCTGAAACTGGAGTTTAGAGCTAGAGGATAGAGCTAAAGGCAAATAGTCGAGTAATTCCTCTCGCGCTAGCTCCGAGCTCTAAACTCAAGCTGGAATTGAGTCCATCAAAATGAAAAAACACACTTTTGCCATTTTTTACACCATAATATTAATACTTGGAACGATCTGGAGTTTGCTCGACACGTTTGTCATTGCAGACAAAATCGTCGTGGTCGATGAGACCGTTGCCAATACAAGTATTTATACAGATATTGAAAGTCAGCCTGCTGCTAGCATCACCTCGGATAGTGTTGTGGATGTGGCTGCTTTGAGTACCATTTCGGACAGCACTGTGAATGAGCTTGCTTCTAGCAGCACATCGGCCAGCGTCTTAAGTGGTGACAGTGACGGCAGCAGTGAAGATCCCATCATTACAGAAACTTCGTATCAAGATGCCAATATTCAAATCACTATTGAGACCGTTCGTGCGTATAACACGGACATTTATATTGCCGATGTCGTCGTTAGTGATGTGGCGTATTTCAAAACGGCGCTGGCTCAAAACACTTATGGTAGAAATATTAAGGAGACGACTTCGGCTATGGCCGACGAACATGAGGCCATATTGGCTATCAATGGTGACTATTACGGGTTTAGAAATACGGGATTCGTGATACGAAATGGTGTGTTGTATCGCACAGCGGCCAGAAGTGGGTCTAATGAGGCTTTGGTTGTTCAAGCGGATGGCAGTTTTGAGATTGTTGATGAGGGGAGTTCGGATGCGCAAGCACTTTATGAGGAAGGGGCGCTTCAGGTCTTTACGTTTGGGCCAGGTTTAATTGAAGAGGGTGAGATTAGCGTCACCAGTAATTCTGAAGTGTCGCAATCTATGAGAAGTAATCCGAGAACGGCCGTTGGCATGATCACGCCCTTGCATTACATCTTCGTGGTTTCTGATGGCAGAACATCTCAAAGCGCGGGACTCTCCCTGCTGCAATTGGCTGAAATTATGCAGGAGTATGGGTGTACGGAAGCCTACAATCTGGACGGGGGCGGGTCGGCCACGATGGTGTTTAATGGGGAGGTGGTCAATCATCCGACGGACGGCCGTTCCTACGGTGAACGGCGCGTCAGCGACATCATTTATATTGGAGAACACCTATGAACACACATAAAACCGTGAAAATCTACGGCTTCACAACGCTTTTTTGTATCGCTTTCAATTACATTTATTCTCTTTTCGGGCACGGCGTTTCCTCGCCATTTATGAGCTATGCGTTTGCGTTTAGTTTGGTTTTGGGCGTTGGCGGCTTTATCGCATTGGGACGGCTAAACGTAGAGAATCGAATCGCGTTTAATCTTTATAATGCCGGGATTGCCACGTTGACAGTCGGCAGTCTGCTGCGCGGCATCATAGACATTGCCGGGGCGGATACAATCTATCCGGTTTATTACTTCGTTGTGGGCACGGTATTGGTTGCTGTTGGTGGACTGATGTACTTTTATCAGTGGCAAACAGAGCTGGCTCATACTTAGATGGAACGGCCGTTTCCCCTCCTCCCCCAGCCACCCACCAATCCCTATACGTCCTTTCTTCAATTCATTTAATCTTGACAGGTTATTCAGTTGGTACTACAATGTGTGTAAGTAACTACATACATTACGGAGTACCAATGACTGAACCGATCCCTTCGCCTAATAAAAATAACACGCGCACCCGCATCATGCAGGCTGCTACGCAGCTCTTTGCTGAAACAGGTTATGCCGGAACAACGACTCGTGCGATTGCTGAGTTAGCTGGATTTAATGAACTTACGCTATTTCGTCATTTTGGTTCAAAAGAGAATCTTGTTAAAGCAATCGTCGATGAATTTGGTGGGCTGGCGATAGCAGAAGATTTAGAATCGCGGCTTAGTGGGAACTATATTCAGGATCTGACCTTGATCGGTAATGAACTGATCACGGTACTAGCCGAACGCAATCACGTTGTTCGCATGGCAATCTGCGAAGCAGGTCGCTTTCCTGAAATTCGGCAGTCAATCGCAGAGAATCCTCGTCAAATCCAACACTTTCTCACAAATTACTTCGCAAAACGGATAGAAGAAAATCTGATCCAGCCAGACCAGCCGGAAGTGCTGGCCCAAGCCTTTTTAGGGATGTTTTTCTTCTCTACTGTGATTCAAGGATTTCTATTGGGTTCATCAGACCCAGATGTAACTTCAGAAGAAATTGTGAAGCAGTTTGTAGCAATATTTGTAAGAGGAACCCTTAAATAGCGAAAGTGTTGGCAATAGATATAAACCGCAGACACGAAATGATCCAAAGGAGCCAATCAATGGGACTTGCTGTTGAACTACAAAATGTGACGCGTCGGTTTAAAAAGATAACGGCCGTTGACAATTTGTCATTTTCTGTTCAATCCGGTGAAGTTTTTGGCCTGCTCGGCCCAAATGGTGCAGGGAAGACTACGACGATTAACCTGATTATCGGTATGCTGCGGCGTGATGAGGGGAATATTCTTGTTCAGGGATTTGACCCGCAGTCACAGGCACAACAGGTGCGCAGAAGCATCGGCCTTGTCCCCCAAGAAACCAATGTCTATGGCGATCTGAATCCTATGGACAATTTATGGCATCATGCAGCTCTGTACTGTGATGACCTCAGTGATATTCCCGCCCGTATTGAAGAACTGCTGCGTCTGATGGAATTATGGGAACGGCGTAAAGACCCGGTAAGAACTTTTTCCGGTGGTATGAAACGGCGGCTGGCCCTGGCGCGTGCGATGCTGCACGAACCCAAAATCATTCTATTCGATGAGCCAACAACGGGGGTGGATGTGCATGGTCGTCATACCCTATGGGAACATATTAAAGACCTCAAGTCTCAGGGGATCACCTTTTTGATTTCGTCAAACGATATGGGCGAGGTGGACGCGCTGTGTGACAGGCTTGTGATTATCGATCATGGCAAAGCCATCACGTTGGACACCCCAGAGGCACTGAAAGCGACACTCCAACATGATATCGTAACTATACAAACCGATACCCTAGTAGATAACCCAGAAAACCTGTTTTCTGGATTGGGGGTTGTAAACATATCGAGTCCAGAACCGGGGAGTTTGCGGCTGGTAGTCAAAAACGCCGAGGCACAAATCGGTGAATTTGTCGAACGACTCAATAAGCACTATCGCATCCAGTCGTTGCGTATTGCCCGTCCTACATTGGATGACGTATTTCTCCACCACACTGGCCGGGCACTTAGGGAGTGAGACATGCGTCGTTTCCTATCTTTACTTGCTCATGAGTTCAAGCTGGCGCGTACCACCATCCCCATTCACGCAGTGGCTATTCTCGAACCGGTCATCTTGTATGCGCTGCTCACTGCCATTCTCGTTCACCCATCGCTCGATGTCTACATTACCAATCCCACTACAGAAATCGGCCGTTCTCTGGTGACTGCCATGCAATCCATTGGTTCACCAATTGGGCAGACTTATATCAACCCAATTTTAACGGACAAAACGGAGCCTGATGGGCTGCGCCAGGTTATTACGGTCGAGGAAATCAACGGTATCACAACGGCCGTACAAAAATACAACCTGATCGACAGCAACCTGGTCAAAAACTACCGCAACCGATTGACTGCAGCGGCATTGAAACTTTGGAATGAAAATTTAGGTAATGCGGGAGTCGAGGTTGTTCAAGAGCCATCTTTGCCATTTGACATCCCCTACACTGTTTATTTTGGGATGGCAATGTTACCCCTGGCGGCAATGCTTTCTGCCAGCATGATTGGGGCAATTCTCATCGCTCAGGAATTTGAACTCCAAACCATCGATGAATACCGCGTTGCCCCTATCCCAACCTGGATGGTCCTAAGCGCCAGGTTGGTTCGACTGGTACTCTCGGCGGCAATTGCAGCAGGTTTGTTATTGGTAGTGAATGGCTTGATTAATAGCTATTGGCCTGACTCAATCGGGATGGTTGCCCTGATATTGCTGCCGATCGCCATTATCGGTAGCTGTTTGGGGATGATTATCGGTCTCCAAACAAGGACAACGCTGCCTGCATTTATTCTCACCCTGGCAACCTCCATCACCTTCTGGATCATTGGTGATTCCTTCAAACCGGCGGCGTTATTTGGCGGCTTTTATCAGTTTGCCAGCTATTTAGCGCCTAACAGCTACGCGGTTAACCTGTTGTTCCCCTACTACTACGGGTCACAAATCAATCCCCCGCCTCTATCTATGATAGTTCTCGTAGGCCTTTCTCTGGTCATGCTGCTGGTCGTGACTATTCTTTATACTCAACGTGTTTCTAAGCCGGAGTAAACCATGCGACGTTTATGGATTATTCTTTCAACAGAATTCAAATCTTGGCGACAGGACCCTGTTTCAGCCATTGGCGGTATTTTGCCCCCGCTGATTATTCTAATCGCATTCAGCATCATGTTCGGCGCACGCCCAACCTTCAAAATTGCCTTTATCAACCATGATGAGGGGAATTATGGTGAATTATTACGCCAGGCCATCGAAGAAACGATCTCGCCTTTCAACGTACCCTACTACGACATTTCTACCCTGTCAGAAACAGAAGCCTGGGAAGTCTATCAACAAAATCATCTGGACGGTATCTGGGTGGTTCCCGATGATTTCTCGGCGCGAGTGGATGCAGGACAAGAACCAGAGATAGAAATGTATTTTAGTAATTTCATTGATGATGCCGCGAAAAATCACCGCATCTATCAGGCGGAGGTGATGTGGACATTTTATGAAAAGATCGGGATGCCATCTCCGCCTTTGGCTATGCTGGAGGAATATCCTTTGCCCATAATGGTGGGGTGGTTCCCCATCATCAGTGTAGGCGCGGTATTATTGAGCTTCATATTGGGCGGCATGATGAATATCTTGATGCTGACTTACAGAGAGCAAGTTGCGAAAATTACACTTGAATTTGCCCTATCTCCCCGTTCACTTGGCTGGGTCATGATCCCCAAGATCATCCTGGCGCTCATGATGAGCCTTGTGACGGGTACGATTTTCCTGGTTATCATCTATCTCTGGACAGGTGCCTGGCCTGGCCATTATTTGCCGCATGTTTGGTTGTTCGCTGGTTTAGTCTCTCTTTTCTGGATTATGGCAGTACTCGTTGTCGGCTTGCGTGCCAGGCACTTTATGGGAGCAGCAATTGGGGTTGTACTGACTGGCGTAACCGCTTTTTTTGTTGGTGGCGGGTTGCTTATGGTTCGCAATAATGAGGCAAATGTCCCCTGGTTTTCCTGGTTAATACCCAATACCTATGCTGTTGATATGCTGCGGGATTTTATCCTTTTCAATACATTTTCGCCTGATTTCAGGAAAAACATCATTATTCTAACAATTTTTGCAGGTACTGCGGTTTTAGCTGGAATTGGCATTGCATCGAATCAATTACGGCGTAGCAGATAATATTTCCCTAAAATGAACATGAACCGCACAAGTATTTATTAATCCGCTCCTAACTGCTTCCTTTCATCCTCCTTAGAACCTCCTTACATCCTCCTTATCTCTCCTTATCGCCAGATTGGTTCAATTTCCAAAATTGAACCAATCTAAACGCGACGGAAATGGCAAACGGCCGTTCCTCCACCACCATCTATTCACCAGTTTTGTTGGTTGTGAGACGGCCGTTCCTACGCAGAACGGCGCGTCAGCGGCATCATAGACATTGCCGGAGCGGATACAACCTATCAATTTATTACTTTGTTGTGGGCACGATATTGGTTGCTGTCGGTGGATTCATGTACTTTTATCAGTGGACGTAAGAATGTTGCTCCCCACACCACTCACATGCTTTTGACGCGCCGCTATATGAACGCTAATAATGATGACGCAGTTGAGCTATGAGCAAATCATCAGCCACAACCCGGTAAACGATACGATGTTCTCTGTCTATGCGCCGCGACCAATAACCAGAAAGTCCAAACTTGAGCGGTTCCGGTTTGCCTGTTCCTGAATAAGGTGTGCGCTGAATCTCTTTGATAAGCGCATTGATACGTTTCAGGGTTTTCTTCATCTGCGTTTTGCCAGTACCAATAGTCATCCCAGGCGTTTTCCGAAAAAAATCAGCCTCATTCAATTAGCCCTCGTTCTGTGCCGCGACCGCTTTCCAGTTCAGGATGGACTCCATCAAACGCTTGGCATTCTTAGGGCTGCGTAACAAATAAGCGGTTTCCTCAAGCGCCTGATAATCTTCTAAAGATAGCATGACAACAGAACGGTTTGTTTTGTCGGGTGACGATGATAGGTGTATGGTCATCACAAACCTGATCCATTCTTTGGGCTAATGTCTGGCGAACGACTGTGTAGTTAATAGCTTCCATTTCACTTCACCTCCAGAAAATATGTACAGATAATTGTACGCCTCCCTCGTAGATAAAGCAATAGCAATGGATGACAAAACGACTGTATTCGTAAGCTGAAAGATGGGGCATACCTTCCCCACCACCCTGCTATCAGTTTTGTTGATTGGGAGACGGCAGTTCCCAATAACCCCCATTTAGCCAACCATTCATCTCTAAAAGATTCCACGTAAAATACACTATTACCGCCTAACGGTGGCGTAAGCGGCGGACGGGAGGGGGGAGCAGGTCAATCTCCTGGCTGAGACAACCTAAAATGCGCCGCTTCACGCGGGGTTAGCCTGCTTCGCATTAGCCTACGCACTTACAATAAATGATGCCATCATCATTATGGCTTTGATTCTTTGACAAGAACATAAGCAAATACGAACCCAAAAACCATATTTACAGCCGCGTAAATCCAGTAAGCACTCTCTGGTTTTCCTTCGATACCATGTAAAAATGGCAACAGAGGTGCAGCCGTATTATTCATGGCATGAAAAAATATCACCACAATTAGTTTCTTTCCACTTGAATTATAGAGCCAAGCATACATGACCGATATACTCGTTGTCATCATCACAAAAGCCAAAAACGAATACGCACTGTGCAAATCGCCTGCCATAAACCATAAGGGCAAATGCCAAATTCCCCAGATAACACCGATCACTAAACTTGCCGGTATGACCCCGATTTTTTCTTGTAAAGGTTCCTGAGCATAACCGCGCCAGCCAAATTCTTCTTGCCCGCCACCAATTACCATCATGAGAATAAAGTATGGAATCGCCAAAATTATGGGTGCAATAGGAGTTTCCGTTGGGAATAATGTTTGAGCAACATCCAAGCCAACGCCGAGCGCCAGATAATGAGCTATCACATGAATTACCAATGGCAATACCAATGCAAGAATTAAATACAATGGCTTGATATGAAAATCGAGGGCCTGTCCTAAGTATGACTTTATTCCTTTTGAAGCATCCTTCCGAGCTATCAGTGTAATTGCTGCCAATAAGGGGGCAAATGCGCCAATGATAACGGCCACTGTTGAATACCCTGCCACACTAAAGGGCAAATCTATTCCTATGCCATCCAACACAGAAGGTATCCAAATAATCCATGAATAGGCAAATGTCAGTAAGAAAAATTTCCAGGGATTTCTGCTTTTTTGGTGATTTGCCATCGATGTTTTCCTTTTTGTCCTTACTATTGCAGGCTAACTTGAGTTCAGCGACGTTTGAGGCGACGGCTGCTTTTGCGGCAGCAAAAGCGGGCGGCGGGTCAAACGTCCACTGCAACGATTTGTTGGGTGGCGACGCGCCTCCAACCTTGCTCTTGAATGCCGTTCGTCTTGTTTTCATTGACACCTCTCGGCTTTGATTTTTTGTACGCATCAATGTGCCATTTGGTCTGAAACTCGCCTAGAGCTTCAAACTCATAAACACACTGTAGGGATCTTCTAGATACGGTGGAAACGGACCACAAACACAAAATCCGTTCTTCATATAGAGCTCCCGCGCCGGTCTGAATGCTTCGTGCGACCCCGTCTCCAGACTTACTCGCACCAATGAACGCTCCCTCGCCGCCTGAATAATCACTTCCAGCAGCGCTTGAGCAATACCTTTACGCAGATGCTCTGGCGCCGTCCGCATGGATTTTATTTCACCGTGAAACTCGTCGAGCATCTTTAGTGCTCCGCAACCTAGTAACGCCTGCTCCTCCCGGGCACACCACAATGTGATTGATGGATCACCTAACTGCGCGGTTGTCAGGGCATGAATGCTTTCAACCGGCGAATACTGGTGCATGCTTTCCAGGTGAGCCATAAGCAGCGCCTGCACATCAGGGCTGTCAATTGATTCAATTCCGATTTGCACTAGCCTCTCCGAGCCACCCAACGCCTGCTTCACCTGTTGCGAGAAAAACCAACGCCTTCGCGGGCGACTGGCCTTTAACAACCCTAACCTTGTCGGGCTAATGACCTTGCTCTCGCAATCAGGTGCAAGCCTTGTTAGCTGGCGGGTACCCAACGCCTGCAACAACCAGCCTGCGACCCTACTTATCCGACCACAAACTACCTTTTGCCATTTTCCCGCTCTTTGCTGTTTCGTGTTTTTATTCGCAGCATAATTTGACCATGTAAACGGCCGTTTACTAATCCAAATAATCCCTCACCGCACAGGCGGCTTGGTAGGGACGCCATGCCGCAGCTGCGCCAAGACAAAGCCCGTGCTGGAGCAGCGGGGTTATTGTGCCTCCCATTGATTTGTTTTGGTGAACTAACCAGTATGCACAATGAGCCTGTTTCTACAAAATTTTCGTGATACATTATTCAGTCACGGTTTAAGGGGATGATACCGAGATATTATTGGAACCGATCTCCATTGTATTTTCAGTTGAAAACTGATTAATAAAAATATCCCCTTTACCATTACTGTCATTTGATACCAAATTATCTGCTAGAGACTCAAATACTACCGATTGTCCATTATAAGATATACCAAGACCATTATAACCTGAATCTTGATTGCCCAGAATACCATCAGAGGAAGCAGAAGCTCGTTGAATCACTCCAGTCACTCGATTAAGCACAAAAACATCTAGAGTACCATGAACTATCGGATCTCGGTATCTTACATAACTAATGTAATTACCATCGCCAGAAATAATAGGAGTATAAAAACTTCCAAATGGCTCATCATGTGAAGACGAAGATAAAAGGGATGAAGTTACATTGGTTTGAGTATCGTGGATATATAATTCGCGTATCGTAGGTATGTTTGGATCGTTTGGTACGGGTCTGCTATTTTCTACGCTGACTACAATAAAGCGTGCGTCTTCGGATATGCTAACACTACCCTGAAATATTTTTAACAGCCCTGAAACAGGGGAAAGAAAGGGTATCAAGATGGTTTGTCCTGTTTGTTGATCATGTAAGAAAACATCTGCTTCTCCGTCAATATCCTCTTCTGAGAAATTTTCTGCTGAGGATGTAAATGCTATGTATCGTCCATCGTAAGAAATATCGGGGAACCTTGAATAACCATTTCCCTCATCTCCATTTGATGTAACCGAAACACGTGAAATTTCGCCCGTTTCCCTATCATAGACAAAAACATCGTCATGATTATTGTTGTCGTTTGGCACCAGATTATCAGCACCCGTGTCAAAGGTGATAAAACGACCATCACTAGATATTTTAGGTGAGTAACTGTAATCACCAAGATATATACACTCGAGGCCACTTATTTGTTGATCATAGATGCAAACTTTCCAATCACTACCACCAATAGTATCATTCCCAATGAACACAATATAACGGCCATCAAACGAAAAATCAGGAACAGCTCCCCATGAATATAATTTACTTTCAGGGACATGTTCAATAATACCTGTTTGTTGATCTTGGATGAACAGGTCGATGTAACTATCGCTATCATCAGGCGTCAAATTATTTGCTCGTGAATAAAAAGCCACATAGCGTCCATTGCCTGAAATACTCACTATTTTGGAATCATCGTTTGCCTCAGTTCCATTTGAGGCCACCGATACTCGCATTATACCATCGCCAATCAGAGATAGACCCACGTCAACAGTTGTTGTTTGTATAACACTATTGCCTAGATTATCGAAGGCCGTCGCTGTTATTACATACGTGCCGCTAATAGCGTAAGTATGGCTGGCAGGGAACCATTGGTCGCCACTACTACCATCTCCCCATTGCCAGTTTAGCTGGGTAATCGTACTATTTGTCGCGGTCACTGACCCGCTTACCACCACTGTCTGGCTCACCACTTCAGGAGCATGCAATATCAATGAAATCGTGTTGGTTGGGACTATGGTAACCGTTGTGGTTTGCACAGCGCTACCACCTAAATCATCAAACGCAGTCGCTGTAATCACATAAGTTCCACTAATGGCGTAGGCATGGCTAGCTGGGAACCATTGGTCGTCGCTATTGCCATCCCCCCACTGCCAATTTAGTTGGGTTATCGTACCGCTTGTGGTTGTTACCGTCCCGCTTACCATCGCTGTCAGGCCATTCACCTGCGGCGGCTCCAATGTCAATGTAATATTATCTGTTTCTGCCTGAGCCAATAATACATCATACCCAATGACTGCTTCCGTATGCTCGCCTAACGAATGTCCCAAAACCTCAACTTCAACTCCCACTGTCGCTTCAAGACCGGCATGAAGTTCCCACCAAGGAACAGCAACAGCATCTGTTTTTAATTCTAGATATGGTTTTACACTAGCGAAAGGCCCGGCCACACCATAAAGCAAAAGTGTAAGCGGGGGATCGATATATCCTTTCAGGTTGATTCCTACTGTAGGCGTTGGCGGCTCAAAAGAAAAATCGTTTGTTAAATCGGTTACGGGGTTCCAATTGCCATCCGTATATTGTAATCCAGCCACAACATTTGCTGTCTGGCCCACACTCGTGGTTATACCAATGCTCAAATCGCCGTCAGCACGGAGATAAACAGGCATCTCAAGGAGAAACACGATGGGTACCGGGCCAACAAATACGACTATAGTTCCCAAGTGTAGTCGGGCAATCTCATAGGAGCGCTCCACGCTTGCAAGTTCGACATCAACCTGAAATTCCAGGTCCACCGTTTCCTCAATATTGAATAAAAACTCGAGATCTTCCAGCGCCCAATTCTCAATAGCGAAGTTAAAATCGAAGCCCGGCGCAAAATCAAGGCTGCCATTTGCTTTAAGCTGGTCGTAGGTAGTCCCCAAATCGCCATCTTCATCGAAAAGCACAACATTGTTAAGTTCAAAGAAAAAGCGGTCATCCAAGTTCGCAACATTTGGCCTAGCCATTAAGGAAACGCCGTCGGTCAATGTTATCGTATCGATATCAGCAGGCGTTAACTGCCGAGATAGCCGAATCGCGCCTTGTTGAATCGCATCTTCTAATGTTGCTGCCTCTGTCGTAACCACAACTTGCCCACCTGGTGTGGCTATACCTGTAACCTGTCTTAGAAAACCATATGGAGCAGCTGCGCTGACAGATCCCACCATGACATCGCCAGGGTTGAGTTCATTTAATTCTGGCGTCATCTGGTCAAAGATAAACTCGGAACCGTCCCCAGAAACAGATACCAAATATTGTGTCGTGTCTTCTGTCAGTACTACCGTTGTATCTGGGATAATTGGGTCAAGCGAATTTACGACAACTGGAAGGTAAACATCGTTTGTCCCTCCTGTGGCCTCCGCCTCAACGCTAGATTGGATAATTAACCCAACAACCATAGACGCTATAACAAATGATAGACACAAAACCATTAGTCTAGATAATTTCATCAATCTTTCTCCAATTCTTTGGGATTTTAATCAGGCACAGTATATTCGTCACATATCTACATATGTATTTGTAGTCTAGCTAACGAAATAAGCGTTTCATGCGGCGCGATAAAAAACGACCTTCATCGACCAGTGCGTCAGCCGCCGCATAAATGTTGTTGAACGAAGCCGGGGAACAAGGAAGACGCTCCGTTTGAGGATTAAGGTCTTCTCCAGACTGGCTTAACCCCAAAACGCGACCCCCATTCTGAGGCAAAGTATAGCTAAAGGTACGAAAAGCCGCCAATAGAAAATCACCTTTGCCAGCCACGCAAAAACGAATAGGAAGATACGCTGATGCTCCTTACATCCTCCTTATCGCCAGATTGGTTCAATTTCCCAAATTGAACCAATCTAAACACGGCGGACATGGCAAACGGCCGTTCCTTCCCCACACAAGAGACCGCCATCTTTTCAAAAAAGATGCTGAACATTTTCAAAAAGATGATGAACATTTCTAAAAAGATGAGCATCTCTCAGCCAAGAGATGCTCATCTTTTTTACAAGACTTCTACAGCTTTTCAAATACCGCCTGGTGCATCGCGTCTTTGAACGCTTTGCCCGGCGTAAAACGCACATTGACTTTTATGATTTTGGTAGCGTTTACCTCTTCCGGTGTATCCGACCCTTCGGCTTTGATGATGACGCGGAAGGAACCAAAATCGCCCAGGTCAACGATATTCCCGGCCATGAGTTCTTCCGGGATCAAGTCCAAGAATATCTCCGTGGCCGCAGCCATGTCGGCGACGCTCAGCGTAGACATCTTGACGCCCTTTTGAGCCAGACCGCGCTGGTTGGTACGGCCGCTGCTTTTTACCACCGGGTAATAGCGCGACGGCGCTGCTGTGTCGCGCGGGTTACGGCGAGGCATTACATTATATTTTATCGTCATGGGATTCTCTCCAAACTGTTATTTTGTGGCGGTGTCCAGAAACGCAGAGTGGGCCTGCAGAACCCGTACTGGCTCTGTACACCTGGGTAAATGAGTTTGGCCGCCGATCCATGGGCTGCATACTATCTATGACACGGACCGGAGCGACCTGCCGGCAACTGATCATAAAAAGAATTTACTGAAAGCTATAGGGTTTGTCAACTATTTTTCGGCTTATGGTATGTGGTACTTTTGTCCAGGGTTCCACCATCCCCACCACCACCCACCAATCTCCATACGCGCCCTCCGCTCCCTTGTGCAGACGGCCGTGATTTTGATATAGTGCAAGCGTGGCAAAAGCCACAACTTTTTGCATATCTGGAGAGTCGGAAAACATGCGTAAGTCATTTCTTGTTAAATTGTTATCGTTAACCCTGCTTGTCTTGCTGCTGGCAACCGCTTGCCGCAAGGATGAGGAAGTCAGCAGCGAGCCACTGCCCACTGCTATGCCAACGGCCGTTCCCATTTCCCCTACCGCACGGCCCACAGCCATCTCCCAACCAACGGCAACGGCCGTCCCCATTTCCGCCGTAGACCCGGCCAACATCGACTGGCCGCCACAGGTCGTCTACAGCAGCCCTGCCCCCGGCGAAGAAACCCTGCTCAACGGCGCCATCACCCTGCGCTTCGACCAGCCCATGAACCAGGACTCCGTCGAATCCGCCTTCGCCGTCACCGATGAGGCTGGCGAAGCCGTGAGCGGCGAATTCACCTGGACACAAGAAGACACCCTCGTCTTCACCCCGCGCAGCCTCAAGCGGCAAAGCGACTACCGCGTCCAAATCGGCGAAGGCGCCAGCGGCGCAAACGGCCGTCCCCTCACCGGCCCCATCGCCATCGACCTGCGCACCGTTGGCTACCTGGAAGTCAGCCAAACCATCCCCGCCAACAACAGCGGCGACGTAGACACCGCCAGCGCCATCACCGTGCTGTTCAACCGCCCCGTTGTACCCATTGTCAGCACCGGCCAACAAGCCGGTTTGCCGCAGCCACTGCTCATAGACCCGCCCTTGGCCGGGCAGGGCGAATGGGTTTCCTCCAGCATCTACCGCTTCACCCCCGAAACGACACTAGACGGAGCCACCACCTATCACGTCAGCATCGCCAATGGACTGGAGGACGTGACCGGCGGCATATTGGAAAGCAGCGTAGATTGGACTTTCACCACGCGCAGCCCGGAAGTGGTCTCTATTGACCCCTTCCACAACACCGATGGCGTAAACCCCACACGCCCCATCACCATCACCTTCAACATGCCCATGGATCGCGCCAGCACGGAAGCCAGTGTGCTGCTCCCCGGCGAAGGCGTCGGCAGCACGGCCGTTTCCTACCACTGGAGCGACAACGACCGCATCCTCACCTTACAACCGCAAAACCGGTTGCAATTAGACACCAATTACCAGGTCACCATCAGCACCGGGGCACGCGCCGCCAGCGGGCAGGCCGGGCTGGAGCGCAACGAAGTCAGCGCCTTCCGCACCGTGCCTTACCCCGCTATCCGCTATACCGACCCGCCGAATAACGGCCTGGCCGACCGCTACCAGTACGGCGTCAATATCGTTTTCACCTCGCCAATGGATATGGACACCCTGGACGGCCGTATCACCATTGACCCCGAACCCTACCGCGTTGACTACTATTTCAACGACTACGACAACACCCTCTACCTCAGCTTTGCGTTGGATCGCAACGCCACCTACCGTGTCACCGTCCCCGGCGATGCTGCCGACCCCTACGGCAACACATTAGGCCAAGATTACACCTGGCAGTTCGACACACCTGATTACGACCCCATCGCCTCCTTCAATTTACCCAATCAGGTCAGCCAGCTCAGCACCAGCTTCACCACCCAGGTTGAGGTGCTGCACCGCAATGTATCTACGCTTAATCTGGCGCTGTATGATTTGGGACTGCCACTCAACCTGGTGCTCAACCCCTACGAAGTCTATAACTACAACCCCATCACGCAGCCGCGCCAAACGTGGAATTTGCCCCTGGAAGAGCGAAATGGCGTAACGGCCGTGCCCCTTGCCAACGGCGGCACACTGCCCACCGGCGTTTATCTGCTCACCGTCTCCGCGCCAGAGTTAGACCCTAACACCTACTACTGGCAAAATCAGCGCAACCTGCTTGTCGTCGCCGACACCAACCTCGTCGTCAAAGAGATGTTTGACGAGGTACACGTCTGGACCACCGACCTCGCCAGCGGGCAGCCCGTCGCCGGGCGCAATCTGACCCTGTACAACGTGCGCGGCGTGCAAGTGGGCACGGCCGTTACCGATGCCAACGGATTCGCCAACTTCAGCCGCTCCACGCGCCCCGATTATCTCGAAGGCGTCATCGTCGTCAGCAATCAACCTGGCGAACTCGGCTTTGGCATGGCCAGCAGCAATTGGCTGCAAGGCGTTTCCCCCTGGGAATTCGGCCTGAATGTGGCCTACAATCCCCCCACCCCCACTTACGCCTACCTTTACACCGACCGCCCCATCTACCGCCCCGGCGACACCGTGTACTTCAAAGGGATTGTGCGCAACGCCGATTACGGCCGTTACTACTTGCCTGGCGAAAAAAGCGTGAGTGTAGACCTCTCCCCCGCCTTCTACCGCGAAGGCGAAAGCCTCAACGAGAACTTCACCTTCACCCTCAACCCCGACGGCACATTCGACGGCAGCTATGTCCTCCCCGAAGACATAGCCCTGGGTACGTACCAGTTCGCCATGCGCGACCAAAACTACGACACCACCCGCCAATTCACCGTCGCCGAGTACCGCCGCCCCGAATTTCTCGTTGGCGTCACCGCCGCCCAGCCAGAAGCGCTGCGCGGCGAAACGGTAGACGTGACTGTTGAGGCCAGCTACTTCTTCGGCGGCCCCGCCGCCGACCTCACCGTGAACTGGTCCATTTATGAAAGCGGCTACTTCCCGAATGTGCCCGGCCCCTACTACAGCTACGGTGACTCAGCCAACTTCTACTACATTGACTACGGCCCTTATTATGGCGGCAGCGCACAGGGCAATTACCTCCTCGGCGGCGAAGGCAGGACAGACGCGAACGGCCGTCTCACCATCACCCTGCCCGCCGACCTGCTGCGCGACGCGGAAGCGGGCAGCCGCACCGTCACCGTTGAAGCCAACGTGCAAGACATCTCCAATTTCCCCGTCAGCGCCCACACCAGCGTCACCTTCCACGCCGCCAACGCCTACGTCGGCGTCAAACCAGCCGATTATGTGACGACGGCAGGGCGGGAAACGGCCGTTGACCTCAACACCGTAGATTGGGATGGGCAAGCGCTCGGCAACCAGTCCGTCGAAGTCATCTTTTACGAACGGCAGTGGCAGCGGCAGCGCAGCGCCGATGCTGGCTTCTACCGCACCATTTGGGAACCGGTGGATACCGAAGTCGCCCGCGCCCAAGTCACCACCGACGCGCAAGGCAAAGCCAACGCCAGCTTCACACCCGAATTCGGCGGCTCCTACATCGCCGTCGCCACCGTCACAGACAATGGCGGGCATCAGCAAACCAGCAGCACCTACCTTTGGGTCATTGACAGCGCCTTCATCGGCTGGCGCACCGACCCCAAAGAGCGGCGCATGGAACTGGTACTAGACAAGCAGGATTACCAGCCCGGCGACACGGCGCAAATCCTGGTGCAGTCTCCCTTCGAGGGGCCGGTGCAGGCATGGCTGACCATCGAGCGCGGCAACCTCATCGAGCAGCGTGTGGTCACGCTGCAAACCACCAGCGATATTCTCGACATCCCCATCCCCGCCAGCTATGCGCCCAATGTATTTGTCACGGTGACGGCCGTTAAACCCGTCACCCCCGGCACAGACAACCCCTACGCCGACATCCGCATGGGCATGGCCGAAATCACGGTCTCGCCCGCCGAACTGGTGCTGAACGTGGCCCTGAACCCGCGTTCCAGCGCCTTCACACCTGGGGAGACGGCCGTCTACGACATCCGCGTCACCGATTACCAGGGCAATCCCGTACAGGCCAGCCTCTCCCTTTCATTGGTAGACTTGGCCGTCCTCACCCTCAAAGCTGATAACGCCCCGGCCATCGAAGATGCGTTTTACCAGCCACAGCCGCTGTACAGCCAGACCGGTGGCGGCCTCTTCGTCTCCGGCGAAGGGCTAGAGGCGGAACTGCCCGTCGAGGGCGGCGGTCGCGGCGGCGGCGGTGGTGATGCCGCCGAAGAAGCGCTCTCCGCTGCTGTGGGCGACGAAGATGAGAATGTGCGCCGTGATTTCCCGGACACCGCCTACTGGCGGGCGACCATCGAAACCGACGGCAACGGGCAGGCGCAAATCGAAATCCCTCTGCCGGACACCCTCACCACCTGGCGACTGAGCAGCAAAGCCGTCACCAACGACACGTTGGTGGGGCAAAGCAGCACGGACATTATCGTCAGTTTGCCGCTGCTGCTGCGCCCGGTGACGCCGCGCTTCTTCACCGTCGGCGATGTGGTGCAGATTGGCGCCATCATCAACAACAACACGGACAGCGCCATCGAAGCCACCGCCACGCTGGAGGCTACTGGCCTCAGCGGTGATGTGGCCCCGAAAACGGTGACTGTGCCCGCGCATGGGCAAACGTTGGTGCGCTGGGAGGTGTCGGTGGATGATGGCACGGCCGTTGACCTGACCTTCCGCGTCAGCGGCGGCGGCTTCAGCGATGCCACCAAACCCAGCTTCGGCGTTGGCCCGGACAATATGATTCCGGTCTATCGCTATGATGCCGAGGATGTGGTGGGCACGTCGGGAGTGTTGGCGGAGAACGGCCGTCAAGTTGAAGCCATCCTCGTGCCGCCCAACGCCGACCTGCGGCGCGGCACGGCCGATGTGACCCTCAGCCCGTCGTTGGCGGCGGCGCTGCTGCAAACATTGGACTATGTGGACAATGAGCCATACGAGACGGCCTGCGCTCATGCCATCGCCAATAACTTGCTGCCCAACGCGGTCACGGCCCGCGCCATCCGCGACCTAAATTTGGACGAGGCGGCGCTGGAAGCGCAGTTGGATGCGCTCATCCCGCAGCAAATCGCGGCCATTACCGCGCTGGAACTGCCCGGCGGCGGCTGGGGTTGGTGCTACAGCGACAAGCGCGAGGAGTTTTTGTCGGCGTACATTCTGTTTACGCTGATTCAGGCGCAAAATGCGGGCTATTCTGTGCCGGATACGGTGATGAGTAACGGCCGTAACCTGATGCACAGCACTCTCAAAGACCCGGCCTCGCTTAACCAGTCGTATCAGGTGAACCGCCAAATCTTCTACCTCTACGTGCTGCACCGCATGGGCGAGGACAATATTGACTTGTTTGACCAGTTTGTCAGCGAGCAGCGCGACTTGATCAGCCCGTATGCCAAAGCGCTGCTGGCCGATGCTTACGCGCTGGCCGACCCCGCCTCGCCCAATCTGGCCACGCTGCTGGATGACCTCAGCGCCGAGGCGATTGTCAGCGCGACGGGTACGCATTGGGAGGATGCGGCCGGGCCGTACTGGTATAACCTGGACAGTGATGTGCGCAATACGGCCGTGATCATTGACGTTCTCGCCCGCGTCCAGCCGGATAATGGGCTGCTGCCGGGCGCGGTGCGCTGGCTGATGGTGGCGCGGCAGGCGCTGCACTGGTCAACACCGCACGAAACGGCGTGGAGTATCCTGGCGCTGACAGATTGGATGGCGGCGACGGGTGAACTGGATGCCCGTTATGAGTATGCCTTTGTGGTGAATTTGCAGCCGGAGATTCAGGGCACGTTTACGCGGGATACGATTTTGGCGACGCAGGCAACGGCCGTGCCGCTGAGTGAACTGGCCCCGGATGCGGTGAATTACTTTGAGTTTAGGCGTGGGGATGGGAACGGCCGTCTCTACTACACCCTGCATTTAGACAGCTACCTGCTGGCGCAAAGCGTCAGCGCCGTCAGCCGCGGCGTGACCGTGCGGCGGGCGTACTACGACGCCGCCTGCGACCCGCAAACGGAGACGTGCGACCCAATCAGCGAGATTGCCGCCGGGCAGCAGGTGCGCGTGGAACTGACGATTATCGCCCCCAATGATCTGGTTTACGCCGTCGTGCGCGACCCCATCCCCGCTGGCGCGGAGGCCATTGACCCGAATCTGGACACCAGTGCCTCCGGCGCTGGCCCCTCTTTGCAAAATGTGGATCAGGCTTACCGTTACGGCTATTGGGGCTGGTGGTACTTCAATCGCACGGAGTTCCGCGATGAGGAAGTGGTGTTCTTTGCCGAGTTTTTGCCTGCGGGCACGTATCAGTACACGTACACGCTGCAAGCCAACATCCCCGGCGATTTTCAGGTGATGCCGGCTACCGCCCGGCAGGAGATGTTCCCGGAGGTGTTTGGGCGCTCGGATGGGCTGCTGTTTACGATTACGCAATGAAACGTAAAACGTGAAACGTGAGAAGAAATTTTTCACGTTTCACGCATCACGTTTCACGCTTTCATAAAAAAAGAGCTGCCGGGTATCGTCCGGCAGCTCTTTTTTGCTGCGTTTATATGATCGTCGGCTTATTCAAAGGACAGGGTCATGTAAAATTCGCCCTGGCCGCCGAAGAAGTCTGATACGGTGATGACGGCCAGCGTATCTTCGGTAAAGGTGTAGGTTAACACTTCTTCTTCACCGGAGAAGGCACCATCTATTTCGGCCAACACATTGTCGTCCAAATCGGCGATTTGCAGTACCGCGTCAGTGTTTTCATCTGGGGTGACAGACACAGTGAGAACGTCGCCAGCCACACCGCTGATGAAGTATTCGAGCAGTCCTTCGGGGCCGAGACGGCCGTACACGTCATCGCCGCCCGTTACTTCTACATACGTGATGTCGGTTGCCAACACAGCAACTTCGTAGTAGCCAGTGCTGCCCTCAAAGCCTGTAACCTCGAAGTAGTAGTTTGCCAACTCTTCTACAGGGAAGCTGATTTCCTCAAAGCCGGTGGTGTCGTCTACTTCGACAAGTAATTCGTCGGTGTCGTCATTGTACAGGCTGACGATCACATCGTTGCCAAATTCCGGCCAAACGTAGAAGCTGACTAGCTCGCCTGCAACGGCCGTAAACGGAAATGTGTGGGCGTCCCCTTCTTCCAAGGTGTCAGCGGCAAAGACTACTGTACCGGGACGGCCGTCCAACGATTCATACACAGACACTTCATAATTGCCCGTTGCGCCTTCATAGCCGCGTACGGCAACGGTGTAATAGCCATCAGCGTCAATGTATACGAGGCGGACGTACTCAACATCATAGGAGTCGTCCTGTTCGCCTTCTTCCAATATCGAGAAGCCATTGGCGTCCAACACGTCTACAACCACGTCAAACTCTTCGTCCAACGGAGTGACGGTGACATCCACGAAGTCGCCAGCTTCCGCATAGAAACTCCAGGTTTCCGTGCCCGCATCTACCAATGTGCTTGTGCCTGTTTGCCCGTAGGCCAGTTCGCTGCCGGTAGGCAGAACGGCACCGGCGCCTGTGCCCGTGCCTAGCGTCAGGGAGAAATCGCCATTGTCGCCAGCAAACCCGCGTACCGAAATGGTATACGTGCCATCTGCCGGGATGCTGACACCTGGCACTTGCTCTTCGCCAAAGGACTCATCTACTTCTCCGTTGGGTAGAATGCTATTGCCATCGGCATCCAATACGTCAACCACTGCGTCCAGATCGCCTAAAGGCGTCACAATTACATCAACCGTGTCGCCAGCGAAAGCGTCAAATGTCCAGGTGGCTGTGTCATTTGAAAGAACGGTACTGAGTACCGTGTCATCCATAAAGATGACACCTGTTGTCGGATAGGCTGCGCCGCTGCCAGACTGCAAAAGCATCTGGAAGGGGCCAACACTCCCGGCAAAGCCGCGCACGGTGATAACGTATTCGCCGGTTTCGGGCACGTTAATGCTCACAGTTTCTGTATCGAAGGAATTGTCTACTTCCCCGCCAATGATGGAAGCGCCATTGGCATCTAATACATCTACAACAACGTCCAAATCGTCGTTACCAGGGGTTACGGTCAAATTGAGGGTGTCGCCTGCCGTGCCGGAGAACGTCCACACGGCCGGAGCGTCAGCGGAAAGCACTTCGCCTTCAGCAATTACATCGAACAACAAAACGCCATCGGCGGTAGGCAGGTCGGTGGTCTCTTCGACCACAACGGGGGTGCTTACTTCGATGGTGTTTAACATTGCCTCAAAGGTGGGGGCGAAGTCGGCTTCGGTTTCTTGTGGCGTGACGCCAAAGAAGATGACGGAGCGCTCTTCGCCAATGAGGATGGCTACCAGTGCGGAAATAGCAATGTCGTTTTCTGTGGTGGCATGGATAACGGCCGTTGCCCCATCCAACCCATTCACCGAAATTGTATCGGGGCCAGAAACCATTTCCGCATCCTCGCCAATGCCAAACTCGGCAACGGCCGTGTTAATTGCTTCTGTGGGATCGGTTGTTTCAAAATCAGACGTATCACCGGCAATTACCAGGGCCACCGCTCCTTCCTCACCGGGATCGGGCGAATCCATCAGATCCTCATTGGAAGCAAAGAGCAAGAAGCCAAACATATTTTCAGTGAACCACTCACCGGGATACTTCATCGTAATACCAGCATCCGGGGCTTCAAAATCAGCAAAGCCAGCCGTCACATCGGGTGTGGCAGTGGGTTCCGGTGTCGCTGTGGGTTCGGGCGTATTTGTCGGCGCTGGGGTTTCTGTCGCCGGGGGAACCGTTGGTGCAGACGTTGGCTCGCTGGCCGTTTCAGGTTCAGGTGTGCTTTCGTCGCCACCGCAAGCCGCCAAAGCCAGGCTTAAAACCAGTAAGAACAAAACAATAAAACGAATATAGGAATGTGATGTCTTCAAAATGAACCTCCTTAAGTTCAAAAAAAAATCAACCCGTAAATTATAGAATGATTTAGTCAGTAATTGATTGTAATGGAGTTTGGTTCCCGTGGGCTATAACCCAATCGTCCCGTATTATAACCTAAAGTGGCTGACTTTTATCACGATTGAGCCAACGAAGCGTTAATTCGCCTAAACGATTGGTTCGCTGGCGCAAAACCATGCATTCGGGGAGGGCTTCAAGAAAAAGACGGCCGTACCGCTTGGTCAGCACCCGCTTATCCAAAATTGCCACCACCCCCTCATCATCCTGGCGGCGGATGAGGCGGCCAAAGCCCTGCCGAAAGCGCAGCACCGCCTCCGGGATGGAATATTGGTAAAACGAATTGTCAAACGTCTCCGAGCGAGCGGCAAAAATGGGATCGGAGGGCACGTCGAAAGGCAGCTTCACCAGCAGCACCGCTTGCAGCGCCGCGCCGGGCACATCGACCCCTTCCCAAAATGAGCGCGTACCGAGGAGAACGGAACGGCCGTGCGGCTGCACAAACTGCGCCAACAACTGCTGCCGCGATGCCCCACTAACCTGCGCCAGCGTCGTGATCCCGGCATCATTCAACGGCCCCTCAATGGCGCGAGCCGTCTGCTGCAACTGCCCATAAGACGTAAACAGCACCATCGTGCGCCCGCCCAACGCCGTCGCCACATCCACAATGGCATCTTCCACGTAGCGTTGGTAGCCGGGTTGATTCGGCTCCGGCATGTCGCTGGCGAGGAAAAGCAGCGTCTTGTTTTTGTAATCAAACGGCGATCCGACGGCCAATTCTTCGGCATGAGTGGCGTGCAGCCGCTCCTTCAAATAACCAAAGCCCGGTTCCTGATTTGTAGCTGGATCGGCCGTGCGCATCGTCGCCGAGGTAAGAATGACAGTTTCTTTCTCATTGAAGATATGCTCTTCTACCAGCGGGCCAACGTGCAGCGGCACAGCGTGCAGCGAAATGCGCTCTTTGAACACCTCCACCCAATAAATCATCTCATCGGTAGGGCTGGAGATGATGGCGTGCATGTTTAGGCGCGTTTCTTCCAGTTTATTGGCGTTATTGTTCAACATCAGCCGCAAATCTTCGCCCTCTTCCATGTCATGCATACCCGCTAATTCATCCATTGCTTCGCCCAATTTGGCAAAGCCTTTGGCGATGGCCTTGAGCTGCTTGCCCAGGTTATCCCAGCTAATTTCTATTTCGTCGTAGCCAGGTTGTGAGCGCACAGCGGGCAAGAGCCGGATTTGTTCGGCGAATTGTGCCCGCTTGTTGATGTGGTCTTCTAAAAAGAAGGAAAGGGTCTCGAAGAATTCTTCCAGGCGGATGACGGCAAGCTGTCCTTCGCGGCGGATGGCATCAACCATGCCATTGAACTGCTCGCTGATGGCGGGGGGGACGTTATTGGCAACGGCCGTTTGCGCATCTGCCAGCAGCCCGGAGCGCGGTTTCACCACCTCGTCCAAAATCGCCTCCAAAAAGCGTTTGTCGGCACGGAAACTGAGGCCATCGGTGACGGCCGCTTCCAAATGATGCCCCTCGTCAATAATCAGGTCGGTAAAATCTGGCAAAATGTGGCCGCCATGCGCCACATCAGAGAGCAGCAGGGCGTGGTTGACAATGACAATGTGCGCTGTCTCGGCGCGGCGGCGCGTGATGTGTACGGGGCAGTTTGCCATCGCGCAATGTTCCATCGTGCAGACGGCGTTGTCGCCATTCAGCCGCTGCCACACTTGCCGCTCGCCGGGTGTGCGCACGGTCAGTTCGGCCACATCGCCGGTTTGCGTCTGTGGCAGCCAGAGCAGGATGCGGGCGAACATCACCATTTCGTCGGCACTGCTGGGGCCATTGTGGCGCATTTGCTGGAAGAGGCGCGTGCAGAGGTAATTGCTGCGCCCCTTGCGCACAGTAGCCCGCAGCGTGAAGGGCAGCGCCTTTTGCAGCGCGGGGATGTCTTTGTTGATGAGCTGGTCTTGCAGGTTGATGGTGTTGGTGGAGATAACAACGCGACGGCCGTTTTCATATGCCCAAAACGCCGCTGGGAGCAGGTAGGCCACACTTTTGCCCGTGCCCGTGCCTGCCTCCACCAACAAATGCTGACCCTGGTTGAAGGCTGTCGTCACCGCTTCCAGCATTTGCACTTGCTGCGGGCGATGCTCGAAGCCCTCAAAGGCGCGGCTGAAGTTGCCGCCGGGCTGCAACATGCTCACAATGGCGTCCGTGTCCAGCGATTTGGGGGTTTCGGCGGGGGCCAGGGTACGGCCGTCCAACTTGGGTGGCTCAAACAGCGGCGCACCTCGTGGACGGCGTCGCCCCTCACTGAATGCGTCCCGTGCTTTTTGCGCCAATGCCTCTTCAAAAAAGAGGGTTTCCGGCCAGCCAATGCGACGGCCGTTCATCACAATTTCCTCTAACTGATCCAAATCCAGGGCCAACGCCCGCTCTTGCAGCGCCAAAAAGAGTTCGACGGTTTGCTCGGCGTCGTCGAGGGCGCGGTGGTTTTGTCCGGCGTCGGCGTCTGGCAGGTGTAGATGGCGGGCCAGCGCATCCAGGCTGTAGCGGCCCGATTCGGGCACAAGGATGGAGGCAAGGGTGATGGTGTCGAGGCGGTGGTTGCCAATGCCCAGCCGTTCGGCGTTGAGGAAGCCGAGGTCAAAGTCTACGTTGTGGCCGATGATGATGTGGTTGGCGAGTAACGGCCGTAAGCGCGAGCGCAGTGTAAACATGGACGGGGCATCGTCCACCATCGCCTGGGTAATGCCCGTCAGCCGTGTGATTTCCGGCGGCACGTCTCGCCCCGGATTCACCAGCGAGGTGAATTCGTCAAGGATGTCATGGTCTCGAAAGACGATGACGCCCACTTCGATGATGAATTCTCGTTCCGGGTCAAAGCCGGTGGTTTCTACGTCAACGGCGACAAAGGTGGTAGACATAAGTAGGGATTGGAGATTAGAGATTGAAAATTGGGTGGCCCGTCTCTAATTCGTTAAAACTTCTGAGTCTTTCGGGTTTCACGGCAAACTCCATGAAACGTAATGAACCTCTGGTCACGTTTCACGCCTTGCTACCCCGCGAGTTTCCAAAGAACCAAAGTCCTTTTAAGTGTGGGGATTATAGCACGGATTTTCTAAGTGCGGGGCGCGGAGGGTATTGTATTTGCCGCGCTATCTATGCTATGATGCACACGCTCTTTCGCATTTACAACAACCCCCTGAGCACATGCTAATTTATTTCAATTTTATATGGAGGTTAGGATGAAACCAAAGTTTGTTCGGCTGATGATGGTTGTTTTGACTGTGGGTGCAGCGTTGGCGGCGGTGTTTGCCGTTGCCGCCAGCAATTTGAGTGAGAAAGGGTATGCTGAAGGCGAGGGCGCGTCGGGGGTGGGAACGGCCGTTCAGGGAACGGCCGTACAAGGCTCAACCACCAAAGGATACAGCGAGGGGAATGGTTATACGGCCGTTGGTTCGCGGATAGGCGAACTGTCTTCTGATCACAGTGCGGAAGAAGGCAAAGCTGGCTCTACCGGACATGCGACCTTTCCAAACGGGGACGCCTGGATGCAGTTAGCACCTTCTGCTGATATGACGGAAGTGTTTCGTTTTAGCGGCGTTTCCGATGATGGCGAACAGGGCAGTTCTAATCGCAAAAAAGCAACATCTATCCACTGCACCAATTTGTCAGCGACGGACAATCAGGTGGAGGTTCGGGTTATCCAGTGGAATGGGACGGATGTTTTTACGGGCACCCTAACGATGCCGCCTAACGTGTCAAGTACATTTAGCACACAAAACACACAAATCTACTATGACGACGTTTTTATAGGCGGTTCTACACCGGCTATTTTTCAGGGGAGCGGTGTGGTATTGGCAGAATCGCCACAAATTATTTGCTCGGCACAGGTGCTAGACCCGCTTGGTTATCCACCAGTTTTTGCGGTTAGTTTAGAAATGTACAAGAGGTAACCATGAACCAAAAAATGCGTACCTTTAGCTTAATTGTCTTAGGCTTAAGTGTTTTCGGATTGATGAGCTTTTGGGGATGGGATCATCTTGCCCAGGCACAGCGCGAAGAGAATTTAGCAAACCTGGCGTCAGCAGATGCTTCGTTGCGTGTTCGTTATAGGTTTAGCGGCGTTTCTGATGATGGCGAACAAGGCAGCACGAATCGTAAAGAAGCAACATCTATCCACTGCACCAATTTGTCAGCGACGGACAATCAGGTGGAGGTTCAGATCATACAGTGGAATGGGACAGATGTTTTTACGGGCACGTTAACAATGCCACCTAACGCGACAAGTACATTTAGCACACAAAATACAACAATTTATTATGATGACATTTTTATAGGTGGCTCCACACCAGCCATTTTTCAAGGAAGTGGTCGTATCCTTTCTCAATCTGATCAGCTCATTTGTACGGCGCAGGTGCTTGACCCGCTGAATTACCCACCAGTTTTCGCCACTAAGTTGACGATGTTTTATGCCGATGGCACGTTGGTTGGGGATGATCGGGAACTATTTTTGCCGGTTGTGTTACGGCCGTAAGCAGGTACAAGTTTGCAAGTAGCGAGTGGCGAGTAACAAATCAACAAACTCACCACTCGCTTTTTTGTTCCTGGTTGGTTTACCGCTACAATTTCCCCCATGTCGATCATCAATCACGCATTACAAGATACAAAGGTACTCATCACCGGGGCGACCGGTTTTATTGGCGCACGGCTGGCGGAGCGGTTGGCTGTGGAAGAAGGCGCACTTGTCACGGGCACAGGACGTGATTTGCAAAAGGCGACCCATTTGCAAGCGTTGGGAGTGCAGTTGGTGCAGGCGGATTTGTTGGATACGGCCGTTATGCAGCAAGCCATCGCCGGGCAAGAAGTGGTCTTCCATGTGGCGGCCTGGCTGCGGGCACACGGCGACGAGACGCAGGCGTATGAGCTGAATGTGACAGCAACAGAAACGCTGTTGCGCCTGGCAGCGGAAGCGGGCGTGCGTCGCTTCGTCTTTGTCAGTTCCATGAATGCATATGGCCCGCAGCCGCACGACCTTATTGACGAAGATAAACCGCTGAACACAGAACTGCGCGACATTTATGGCAAAACAAAGGCCATCGCCGACCAGATGGTGCGCCGCCTGGGGCCAGAATTGGGCATTGAGGTGGCGGTAGTGCGTCCGGGCATGGTCTACGGCCCCGGCTCAATGAGTTGGACGCTGGAAATGGTAAAGCTGTTGAAGAAGGGCTTGCCGGTTATTTTTGGCGATGGCAAAGGCTACGCGGCCCCGGTGTATGTGGATAATTTGTTGGATGGCATGATTTTGACGGCCGTTCGCCCCAACGCCGCTGGGGAAGCCTTCAATATGTTTGATCCCCCGGTAGATTGGCATACCTTTTTTGGCTTTTATGGGGCGATGTGCGGCTGCAAACCCCGTGTCATCCCCTACCGGGTGGCGCAGGTGCTGGCCTGGCTTAGCGAGCATTTTCGCTTTCTGGGGCTACCGCTTACCCGTGAACGGCTGCAATTTTACACAATGAAGGCCGTTTACCCGATGACAAAGGCGGAAGATCGGCTGGGCTACCAGCAGCGTGTGGATATTCACGAAGGAATGCGCCGCGCCGAAGCCTGGCTGCGCGAAGAAGGCTACTTGTAATTGACGATTTGCGATTAGGGTTCATCACCACCCGTTTTCCGTTTTTTGTTTCTTGTTTTTTGTTATGTGGTTATTTCCTACCATCATTGGACTGCTATTACTAGGGTTACTGCTTTATTGGCTGCTGGTCATTACAGAGGGGCTGTTTTTGGGGCGGCGTTTTGTGGTGTGGATGTATGACATCACGGCGCATAAGTATGATGGCATTAAGGAGTTTGAGGATGAGGCGGAGGAGTTGTTTGTGGTACGGCCGTTTCTGCAACGCCTTTCCTTCACCCCTGCGCCGCGCATTTTGGATGTGGCAACGGGTACGGGGCGGCTGCCCTGGTTTGTGCTGCAAACGCCCACATTTCACGGCCGTTTGGTCGGACTAGATGCTTCTCCCAACATGTTGGCTTTGGCCGCGCAAAAACTGGCGGGGTATGACTATCGTGTGGGGTTGGTGCAGGGAACGGCCGTGCCGCTGCCCTTTCCCGCCAAACATTTCGACGCTGTAACCTGCCTGGAATCACTCGAATTCTTCCCTTCTGACGTGGACGCGTTGCGCGAAATGGCTCGCGTCTTGCGCCCTGGCGGCATCCTCATGATCACGCGGCGGCGCGGCTGGGAAGCAAAAACCTTTCTCGGCCGCTACCGCGAACCGCAGCAGTTTGAGGCTTTGTTGGAAGAATTGGGCTTCGATAGTGTCGAAACGCTGCCCTGGCAGGTAGATTACGATCAGGTTTTTGCCAGACGAAATGAAGATTGACGATTCCTCATCGGATTTATCTGAAAGGCAGGTGACAAGCCATCGCCCGCTTAATCATGATCAAGTAAAATAAACCTGATAACAGATAATGACCATTTAGTAGGGGGAATTTAACGCTGATGAAGACCCAGTTTCAACGACGAATTTATGGCAGTGTGCGGGAGTTTGGGGTGGATATGGCCTGGCCCTTTCATAACCGCGCCCGGCTGCGCAGTGCCATGCGCGGCGGATTGGTTTCGCATTCGTTTCGAGAGCGGTTGATGATGGCGGTAACGGCCGTTAACCAATGCCGCTACTGTTCTTACTACCATGCCCAACTCAGCCTGAAGGCTGGATTACCCCCGGAAGAAATCCGCCAATTGCTAGATGGTGACGTCAACCAAGGTCCGGACGAAGAACTGCCAGCCCTGCTCTATGCCCAACATTGGGCAGAAAGCGGCGCCAACCCTGACCCTGCCGCTCGCCAGCGTCTGTTAGACACATACGGCCGTGAGCGTGCCGAAGCTATCGAAACCATCCTGCACATGATTCGTACCGGCAACTTGTTGGGCAACACCACTGATTGGCTGCTGTACAAGCTATCTTTTGGCCGCCTGGGACTAACTGAAACAGACCGCCTGCCTGCGTCGAATTGACAAATCCGACTAGATGTCTGATGATTGATTCGGCAGTTGTCAAAAGTCCCACTTAAACAGAGAGGCTCATGTTGCAAAAACAACGCAGTGGAAACGGCCGTCCAGCCACCCTCCCGCCATCATCTGAGAAAGAAACCCGTCATCCCTTTCACCAGGGTTGTCCTTACTTTGCGTTGATGGATGACCCCGATACCTCTCTCCTATTTCCTTCGTCAATGGGGCACTGCCACCGTGCCCAGCCCTCTGCGCCTGTGCATTTGAATCATCAGGAAACGCACTGCCTCACGGCACGGCACAAAGGCTGCCCGGTTTATCTGCAAGCTGGCCCGCTGCCCACCAGTTTACGCGGGCAGGAAATTACGCAAAAGAAACCACGTCGCCGGTACATGTTCGTTTTGAGCATCCTGGCAATTGCTATTCTCGCTGCGTTATTTGGTATCTGGCGCAATGGCCTGATTAATTTACCCGCAGGATTGGCTGACCCAACTGAACCGGCCGTAATGGCAATCGTGCAAAGTACAGCAACACAAGTGCCCGTAGTAGAAACGGCCGTACCTACCGTCACCCTCCCAGCCACAGAAACGGCCGTGCCCATGCCTCCATCGCCACCCCCCAGCCCACCCACACCGCCACGCCGCCCCCCACCGTTACACCCATTCCCACGATTGCCTTGCCTGCCACCTTTACCCCTGTTCCACCGCAACCACAGGCCATCATTAGCGTTGCCCCCGTCAACCTACGCACCGGCCCCGACACATCCTACCCCATCTTGCGCACCATTAACGAAGTAGGCGCACGTTTCGACATTGTGGGTCGTTTGGACACAGGCGGTTGGTGGCAAATCTGCTGCGTCAACAACGAAACAGGCTGGATTACTGAAGAAGGCATTGATTTTGCCGGGGACTCCGCCATCGTGCCCACCCTATCCGCTCCCAACCCGCAAGCTGTGGTCTTAGCCGACCGCCTGAACATTCGCTCTGGCCCCAGCACAGATTACCCCATCGTGGCACTGGTAGAAGCGGGTGCAATTTACGACGTGATCGGCCGTTTGAACGACGGCACCTGGTGGCAAATCTGCTGTCTTGATGACAATCCCGCTTGGCTGATCAGCGAGGGTGTAGAAATTCAGGGCATTCAAGACTTGGTGCCCATTGTCGAAGCCCCCCCCCCGCCTGCCCCAGAAGAATAAGCAAGTGGACACAATTTTGTAGCAATGGACTTAGGAAGCAAGTGACGAAACTTGTTGTCAGAGAGGTGCAAAATGATAACCCCCGATAAAGTAGTGCGTACAACCTGTCCTTATTGCGGGGTGGGCTGCCAATTAAACCTGAACATCAAAGACGACACCATCTACGCTGTAGAAGCGCCGTTTGATGCCGCGCCCAATTATGGCATGTTATGCGTCAAGGGGCGCTTTGGCACGGACTACGTGCGCCACCCGCGCCGCGTCAAGATGCCGCTGATTCGCGCCAACCGCCAGGAAGGGCGTTCCGCGCCGCCCGTCTGGCGCGAAGCCACCTGGGACGAAGCACTGAATTACGTGGCCGACGAACTGGTGCGCATCGTCAAAAATCATGGCGGCGATGCCATTGCCACCTTTGCCAGCGCCAAAGCCACCAATGAAGACACCTACATCTTCCAGAAATTTGTGCGTGCCTTGCTAGGCACAAATAACGTCGATCACTGCGCCCGCTTGTGCCATGCCGGATCCGTCACTGGCTTGCAGTTGGCGATTGGCTCTAGTGCTATGTCCAATTCCATCGCCGAAATGGAGAACCTGGATGTTTTCATCGTGACCGGCTCCAACACCACCGAAACCCATCCCGTTATCTCCAATTTTTTGAAGCGGGCCATTCGCCAAAATGGGGCAAAGTTGATTGTTGTAGACCCGCGCCAGATTGAAATGACCGATTTTGCCACGCATTGGCTACGGCAAAAGCCGGGCACGGATGTGGCCGTTTTCCAGGCCATGGCGCATGTCATTGTGCAGGAAAAGCTGTACAACCCGGACTTTGTCAATCAGCGCACCGAGGGTTTTGACGCATACCTGGAATCGCTGGAGGCGTATACGCCGGAGTGGGCGGAAAGCGTCAGCGGCGTACCGGCGCAAAGCATCCGCGAGGCGGCGCGGCTGTATGCCAGCGCTGAACGCGGTGCGATTTATTGGGGCATGGGCATCAGCCAGAGCACGCACGGCACGGATAACACGCTGTCGTTGGTGAATCTGGCACTGCTGTGTGGGCATGTGGGGCAGCCGGGCACGGGGCTGAATCCACTGCGTGGGCAAAACAACGTGCAGGGCTGTTCGGACAGCGGCGGCTTGCCCAACGTCTACACAGCGTACCAGGCGGTAAATGACACGGCCGTTCAGCAAAAATTTGAGCAGTTCTGGGGCGCAGCACTCAATCCCACGCCGGGGCTGACCGCTACGGAAATGGTAGATGGTGCATTAACCGGGGGCGTGCATGGCATGTTTGTTGTCGGTGAAAATCCGATGATGAGCGAACCCAACCAGGAGCATACCCGCCACGCGCTGGAGCAGTTGGAACTGCTGGTGTGCCAGGATATTTTTGTGAATGAAACCGGCGAAATGGCAGACGTGATTTTGCCCGCCACCAGTTTTGCCGAAAAGGATGGCACCTTTACGAATACGGATAGACGGGTGCAGCGCTGCCGCACGGCCGTTCCTCCCATCGGCCAGTCGCGCCCCGATTGGGACATTATTTGCGATTTAGGACGGCGTGTAGAACAGCGGCTGGGTGTAAAGCTGTCCGCTGGATTTGATTTCAGCCATCCCGGCGAAATTTGGGAAGAGATGCGGCAGCTAACGCCCGCATTTGGCGGCATTGATTATGCCCGCATTGAGCGCGAAGGAGGTGTGCATTGGCCCTGCCCCAGCTTCGACCATCCGGGCACGCCGTTTTTGTTCACGGATGAGTTCCCGCGTGGGCGTGGCAAGTTCTGGGCGGTGGAGTTTGGCACAGAATCGGAGCAGCCGGACGCGGACTACCCCTTTAACCTGAGTACGGGACGGGTGCTGTATCATTGGCACGGCCGTACCATGACCGGTCACTCGAAGTTGGATGACATCTACCCGGAGGCGACGTGCGAAATGCACCCAGATGACGCCAGCGATTTGAGATTAGAGACTGGCGATTGGGTAGAGGTCAGTTCACGGCGCGGAGCAATCAAGCTGCGTGTCTTGGTAACAGGGCGCTCGCCGCAAAAGACAATCTTTATCCCCTTCCACTTTGCAGAAGCAGCAGCCAATGCGCTGACGCTGGATTTGGTGGACAAGCGGGCGAAGATACCAGATTACAAGAATACGGCCGTTGCCATCCAAAAAACCACGCCACCCGCAGGCTGGCAGCCTTCGCTGCTGTTTGAGCAGGGAGCAATTAAAGACCCGGTGCAGGTGCATTAATCTTATGATTATTGTTGCCGGGGGACAGGAAGGGCTTCCACCTTCACCGCACACACTTTGTACTCTGGGATTTTTGCAGTGGGGTCTACAGCATCAATCGTTAATAGGTTTGTTGCGGCTTCGGCATAATGGAAAGTCATGAAGACAGTTCCCGCCGGGGAGCGCCGCGTTAACCTGGCTGCTGCCACTACCTGGCCTCGCCGCGAACTCACCTGCACCAAATCGCCATGCGCAATGCCTAATTGCTCACCATCGTCGGGATGAATTTCCACCTCCGCTTCTGGAGCGATGGCATCCAGCCCCGGTGAACGGCGCGACATTGTGCCACCATGCCAGTGGAAGAGGATGCGCCCGGTGGAGAGGATGTAGGGGTAGTCGTCGTCTACTTCTTCGGCGGGGGTAACGTAGTTGACAGCCTGGAACAGCCCTTTGCCCCGTGCAAATGTGCCAGCGTGGAGTACGGCCGTTCCCGGATGCTCCGAGGTAGGACAAGGCCATTGCAGCCCATCCTGCTCCAACCGTGCGTGCGACATACCCGCATACTGCGGCGTCAACGCGGCCATCTCGGCAAAAATCTCCGCCTCGTCAGCATAAGACCAATCCGCTTCCAACCGGTTGGCGATGTCGGTAATGATTTGCCAGTCTGGGCGGGCATTACCGGGGGTGGGCAGCGCCGGGCGAATCAACTGCACGCGCCGCTCCGTGTTTGTAAACGTGCCGCCCTTCTCCGCAAAGCTAACCGCAGGCAGCACTACATCCGCCATGCGCCCCGTCTCGTTAAGGAAAATATCCTGCACGGCGAGAAACTCCACCGCCTCCAGCGCCTCTTTAACATGGCTTAGGTTAGGGTCGGAGAGCATCGGGTTTTCGCCCATGATGAAGATGGCCTTCACTGTGCCGTGCAGGGCGCCGTTCATCATCTCCGTTACGGTTAGCCCCACGTGGTCGTTCATCTTTTCGTAGGGCACGCCCCATGCCTCGGCAAATTTGTGCCGTGCATCTACACTGGTAACGGCCTGGTAGCCGGGGAAAACGTTGGGCAGTCCGCCTAAATCGCACGCGCCCTGCACGTTGTTTTGACCGCGCAAAGGGTTGACGCCTGTGCCGGGACGGCCGACATTGCCGGTCATCATCGCCAGGTTTGCCAATACCTTCACGTTGTCCGTGCCGGTGGTGTGCTGCGTGATGCCCATTGCCCAAAAGATGGCCGATGCGCCAGAAGTGGCGTAGAGGCGGGCCGCTTCCACAATTTGTGCGGCGGGCACGCCAGAGATAGCGGCAGCACGCTGCGGCGTCCAATCGCGCACGGCTTCTTTTAGCGCGTCGAAATTCTCGGTACGGGCAGCAATGAAGTCGTCATTTGTCAGCCCTTCTTCGATGATGACATGGGCCATTGCATTGTAGATGGCAACGTCTGTGCCCGGTTTTTGGCGCAGGTGGAGGTAGGCAAAATCGGCGAGACCAATGCGGCGCGGGTCAATAAGGATGAGCTTGGCCCCGTTTTGGCGCACGGCTTTTTTCATTTGCAGGGCCAGGACGGGGTGGGCTTCAGTGGTGTTGGAGCCGGTAACGAGCAACACCCGCGCCTGGGGAATATCGCTGATGGAGTTGGTCATTGCGCCGGAACCAAGTGTCGTAGCCAGACCGGCCACGCTGCTGCTGTGTCAAAGTCGGGCGCAATGGTCTACGCTGTTTGTCCCTAAAATGGCGCGGGTGAGTTTTTGCAGGAGGTAGTTTTCTTCGTTGGTGCATTTGGCGGAGGTGAGGATGGCGATGCTGTCAGGGCCATACGTGTCACGGGCATGACGTAGGCGGTTGGCAACGGTGTTGAGGGCGATATCCCAATCTGTGGGAGCCAGTTCGTCGCTGCGGTTGGCGCGGATGAGGGGCTGGCGCAGGCGGTCGGGGGCGTGTACGTAGTCGTAGCCAAAACGCCCCTTGACGCAGAGGTTGCCGTGATTGACGTGGTTGTCGAAACGGCCGTTCACGCGAAAAATCATCCCATCCTTTATATGCAGGTCTATTTGGCAGCCTACACCACAATAAGGGCAGGTCGTCGGGACGACTTGGTCTGCTTGTAGCATGATTTCACCTCCGATAAATGCGGCTCACAGTGTGGCAATGAAGCAAGACTCCCACTAACACCCATTTTATGAAGAAACAAACAACCGCAGATAGTGATATATGACATGCCATCCTTTGACAAATGTCATTGCTTATAGGAGGTGTTTTCCTTTATGATGTTTCTGGCTGGGGTGGAGTTTAGAGATAGAGACAGAGGGAAGTTTCTTTCATCCTTCAATCTTCATCCCTCATTCTTACTGATAGGAGTGTATGATGGCTACACAAAAATGGGTCGCAATTAAACAAGAATGGTGTAATCTGGTAGAACAAGACGTAGAGTTAATGGAACTGCGGGTGTATCCTGATGACGTGATTCCGGGGCCGCAAGAATACAAAGTAACTGCTCGCAAGTGTTCGGTTGACGTAACGTGCAACATGGCCGGGTTTCCCTGCAAATGGGCCTACACGAACCCGGAGTTGGATCCGTTTGTGGAACGGGAACGAGAACGCAACGAATAATCTCGTTTTCCACACATAATCACCAGACTAACAACATCAGCCTTATAGTGAAGAGCCATATCAACCGCTATGGCTCTTTTTGTACGCCATTGAGAATTGCCTGACGGGGTTAAGTTTAGGTTTGCACCTTTGCGGTGATGCGCTAATCTTAAGGGTTATGCATGTGACAATTGATGATGTGAGACGGGCATTGGCCCTGAATGAATTTGATGGTTTGGCGGCACAGCGACAAATGATGCCGCAGTTCCGCGCACAGGCCCGCCCAAAGGAGCGAGAGGGACAACCACGCCTGGGTGGCGTGTTGGCGCTGTTGTATTGCTATCAGCATGAGCTGCATGTGCTGCTGACGCGGCGGCGGGATGATATGAAGGCGCACGCCGGACAGGTTTCGTTTCCAGGCGGGCGGCGGGAAGATGGGGAGCCTTTTTTGCAAACGGCGCTGCGGGAAACGGAGGAAGAGGTGGGAGTACGGCCGTCTACACTCACCATTTTGGGGGAATTAACGCCGATTTATATTTTGCCGTCGGATTTTGAAGTGCATCCGTTTGTGGCCTGGCGGGTAGATGCGAAACGGCCGTCTTTCTACCCCAGTGTGACGGAGGTGGCGGAACTATTGGAAGTGCCGCTGACACATCTTTTAGACCCGGCGAACCGTCACGAGGAACCCTGGAATCTACATGGCTTTGAGATGATGGTGCCCTATTTTGAGTTTCAGGGGCATAAGGTGTGGGGAGCGACGGCGATGATGTTGAACGAGTTGTTAGAGCGGCTGCGGGCTGTGAACGGACATTAAGCTAGTCAGATGGTCAGCGAGTCAGGTAATCAGCTAGTTAAGCTGAGATGCTAACTCGCTACTCGTCGCTAGGGGCGATGCCGTAAACGGCCGTGTCCGGGTGAAAATCCTTCCAACCAAACCAAAAGACAACCGTGCTTTTTAGGCGTTCCAGGCTGTGCCCGGTGAGTGGCCCAGCTATCGCCTCACCGCTGAAAATATCCCAGGTGGAGCCTGTTTCTGCATCTGTAATAGTGCGGGGAGCGCCGGCGGTGAGGAAGGTGAGGGTTTGCCCATCAACCTGGCGGCTGTAAGTGACACCGGCGGCACTGTCGGCGTCGAAGACGACCAGTACAGGCTGCCCGGTGATATTGTCGTTGACGACGGGTTTGTCGTTGAGGATGCTGAAGGGGTAGGCGACGGCCGTGCCGCCAATCTCCACACCCACCACAAACTGTTTGGTTTCCAGACGGTCATCGGCAAAAGTCTCGCCAATGACACCCGCCTCGCTAGAGGCATAGTAGGAGTCGTAAACATCGCGGCTGCCACGCCGCCCGCCTTTGTCCAGCGCCAACGTATCGGGATGCAGCGCCTGCCATGCTTCCCAAGTCGTCATCCAGGCGGGGAGAAACTCCAATTTTGTGCCAATCATGTCGCCCTGAACGGCTTCGCCCAGCAGTTGGCTCCACAAGCTGTTGGTTTGGCGGTCGTACATCACCAGCACATTGCGGATGAGTTTGCCCGAAACGCCGAAAGTAAATTCTTGTCCGTCAATTTCGCGGGCATACACGATGCCCGTAAAGCAAAGCGGTCACCAGGTGACGGCGATTTTCACGCCGCCAACGGCGTCGTTGACAATTTCGTGGCTGCTGAGGAAGGGGACGGAGTAGGCGCGGGTTTCGCCGTTGAAGGTGACGCCCATTACCAGTTCGTCGGGGTCGTAGAATTCGGCGGCTTCGCTGGCTCTGAGGAATTGGGGGTCGTCAATGGCGGGAATGGCGTCAGGAGGCAGCAGGGTGATGATTTCGAGGTCATCGTATGTGCCTGCGGGGATGCGGGGGAGGGCTGTGGCAATTGTTGTGGGGGTAGTGGCAACGGCCGTTGCTACCGGCAAAGGTGTGGCAATGGATGCCGCAGAACCGGGTTCACCGCCAATATTGCAAGCCGTTAGGAGCAGTATCAATAAAATGAGTGTGGTACGCATCGCATCTCCTTTCACATCGGGAATTTCCTGGCATTATACGATGATGACGCAGTGCATTCTGTAAGCTTGACACCGAAACGGCCGTTGTTATACTTTAGTAACAAAATTTTACGCACTGCGTCATATGTTTTGTAAATCATTCAATGAGAGATGAGAACGTATCTCTCGTGATTCATACTTATTCAAGGAGATTCCCATGCCAACAGTTACTGATGTTTTCAAAGAAATGCCCAATCGGTTCAATGCCTCTGCGGCTGCCGGTCTCAATGCTACTGTGCAGTTCAGTCTGAGTGGTGACGGCGGTGGTGATTGGTACGTGACCATTGCCGACGGCAGTATTGAAGTTGATGAAGGAAAAGTGGACAGCCCTAAAGCTGCCATTATTATGGATGCCAATGATTTTGTGGCGATGAGCAGCGGGGAATTGAATGCAATGGCTGCCTTCATGAGTGGCAAAATCAAAGTGGAGGGCGACCTGAGCACTGTAATGCAGATGCAATCGCTGCTTGGCCTGTAAAGAAACAGTAATTCACCCAATAAAAAGCTCGCGTTGTACGCGAGCTTTTTGGTTTCTGAGGATGCCTGGGTTCCAAGTTTAGCTGAGCATCTCGTTTATGTATGCTAAAAGTGTATCCATCTTGAAGGGCTTTTTGAGGAATTGGGTAACGGCCGTTTGCTTGGTAGCTTCTGGCTCATCATAACCAGACAACATCAATACTGGCACGTTAGGATGGGTCTTGCGGATTGTTTGTAACACTTCATCTCCAGCCATAATGGGCATTGTGCGATCCAACAAAACCAGATTGATGTCATCTGCAAATTGCCGGAACAGGGCTAACCCGTCATTCCCGTTTCTGGCCTGCAAGACGGTGTTCCCATTTAATTCCAAAATTTCAGTGATTGCGCAACGCACAATATCTTCGTCATCAACAAACAGGATATGTCCGATTTGCGCTGGCGATTTGTGCGCAGGCATTTTATCTGTCAAGTCGTGGGTGTCGCTAACCGGAAATAGCACCTGAAATGTTGTGCCTTGCCCTACCTGGCTGGTCACGTGCATTGCACCGTAATGATTGCGAATAATGCCTTGAATAGCAGCCAGCCCCAAACCGCGCCCTGAAACTTTCGTTGTGAAAAAGGGATCGAAAATACGGATGAGCGTTTCTTCATTCATCCCATGCCCCTGATCGCTTACTCGCAGACAAATATACTGTCCCGGTTGTATTTGTTGGGCAGCTTCTTGCCAAAAGCCCAACGAATCAATGGTTTTTAGCCGTGTTTCGATCTCCACTGTTCCGGGCTGGCCTTCATACGCTTCGGCAGCATTGGTAATGAGGTTCATGACGACTTGTTGAATTTGCCCTGTATTTGCTTCGATGGGTGGCAAACCATCTTTCAGGTTTAGTGTCAGGGTAATATTTTTCGGCAGCATCGCTTCCAGAAAGTTGCGATTATCGGCAACAAGTTGATTGAAGTTGACGAGAATGATTTGCGGTGGTCCATCACCTGAATAGGCTAACAACTGTTGGGTAAGGGTTGCGCCGCGTTCTGCAATTTGCATGATGTGCTGGATATTTTGCCGGGCGGGCAGGGAGGGGGGCATCTTGCGTGAAGCAATTTCGCTTTCGGCCATCAGAGCAATTAACAAGTTGTTAAAATCATGCGCTATGCCACTGGCAAATATGCCCAGGCTTTCTAGCTTCTGAGTTTTTTGCAGAGCGGCATCAATGCGACTGTGTTCTGTGGCATCATGCAATATCGCTGTGTAATATTTGTGGCCTGCCAGCTCTATTTGCGAAATGGCTACTTTGAGGGGGATTTCTTGGCCGGAGGCGTGACGGCCGTAAACAATCATTTGTCGTTGCATCGAGCGAGCAGTGACCCCTGTTTCACCAAAATATTGAATGTGACGCACATGCTTGGCGCGAGCGCGTTCTGGTAAAAGCTGCCGCAAATTTTTACCGATTAACTTGCCTGGCTGATAACCAAACAGGGCTTCTGACGCACGATTGGCAAAACATATCTGCTGCTGCTCATCCACCGCAATGATGCCGTCATTGGCGGCTGACAGAATGGCGCGAAACCAGGTTTCGTTTTGTTGTAAAGTTGCTTTTGGAGAAGGGCTGGCGGCCTGGAGCATCTCCTGAGAGGCCTGCAAAAAACCAGCCGCTAATTCGCCAAGTATGGCTTGTGTGTGCGTCTGAAATAAGCCGATTTGTTCATGGTTGAGGGTTGCTGTTAATTGTTGAGCCAACAGTTGTTGAGTGATGCTCAATACGGCTGGTTGGATACCGCATTGATGTGCAACATCATTTCCCAATTGTCGAATGGCTTTGACGTTGAGTGGCGATGTTCGTGCAAGGGCGAGAAGCCGACGGGCGAGTGCATGTAGTTGTGGCAGGGAAACGGCCGTGCCAGACTCAACGAGTGCTGGTTCTAGTGCCTGAAGCCAGGCTTCTGCAAGAGTTAAACTAGACTGGAGTGCGAACTGCTCAAGGGGTATTAGAAAATCAGTTGTATTCATGGATGTGAGTGAACGAAAACCTCTAAGCAGCGCTGTGTTGACGCTTTGTCCTTAAGATAAACAACATCATACCATATGTTTTTGTCATTTTTAATTATGTTGTGGGGGAATTTAGTCCTTTATCTTGTCGCATACGGCCGTCTTCGACTATTATGATGAGCATGGAACAAAAGAATGGACAAGCCGAAACTATCTTGATTATTGATGATGACCCTGGTATGACAGCCATCGTCCACCAGATATTCGCCAGTCACCAATATCAAACTATCGTTGCTCATAATTACAATGAAGTCTTTCAACTGCTGGCAGATGAAACAACGCGGGCAAAGCAGTCTATCGATCTCATCTTGCTTGATTTGATGATGCCAGGAATGAGTGGCATCGAAATGTTCAAATGGCTGCGTGCCCAGCCGCAAACAGCCAATACACCGATTATCATTTTGACGGCCGTTCATGACGTAGAGAGACGAATAGAACTATTCAGCATGGGGGCAGATGACTATTTGGTCAAACCTTGCAGCATTGAAGAGCTGTTAGCACGCGCCGCGACGCACATCAAAATCGCACAGTTACGCAAAATCAAACAACAAGCAGATGCCCGAACCGCCCAACTTTATTCCATGTCACAAGTCATCAGCTCGTCCTTGGACATGAGCGAAGTCTTAACCATCGCCATGGACAACATCCGCGACATGCTCCAGGTAGAAATGGGGTCGATCATTCTGCGTGACGAAAAGACAAACAACCTCTCATTTGCCAGCACGTTAAAACACAGCCCTTCCCTACAAGAAATGAACTTGCATATCGGCGAAGGCATTGTTGGGCAAGTCATTCAAACTGGAGAGCCGCTCCTCATCAACGACGCACAAAATCACCCTTCATTTTCCCCTTTCGTGGATCAACTCACCGGCGAAAAGACCCGTTCTATTCTTTGTGTTCCCCTCATTGCCCGCGACCAAGTAATTGGCGCTGTTGAACTGATAAACAAAAAAGATGGGCTATTTAACGATATGGACTTGACACTGGTCAGTTCTGCTGCCACATCTATTGCCATTGCCATTGACAATGCACGACTTTACCGCGAGCAAGCAGAATTAATCCGAGAAGTGCAACAATCCCAAGAGCGGCTTGTGCAAAGCGAAAGAATGTCAGCCATGGGCAGATTGGCGGCATCATTGGCCCATGAAATCAACAACCCCTTGCAAGCTGTTCATAGTTGTTTGCAACTGGCGACTCATTTTAACCTGAGCCAGGAAAAGCAGACAGAGTATCTGGGAATGGCTGAAGAAGAGGTCGAGCGACTGATTGATATTGTGACACGCATCCTTGATTTTGCACGGCCGTCAGGCGGCGTGTTTGAAATGGCAAATATCAATGCAATTATTGGACAGGTCATCCGTCTTTCAGAAAAGCAACTGTCCCACCAAAGGTTATCTGTGCAGCAAAATTTCGCCTCTGACATTCCTCCTCTGCGTGTTGTTCCCAATCAAATAGCGCAGGTGTTTTTGGTTATTATTTTGAATGCATTTGATGCCATGAGTGCGGCAGGCACACTCATTATTACAACCCGGGCCAAAGGTAGTTGGGTCGAAATCAGCTTCCAAGATGATGGGGTAGGAATGTCGCCAGAGCTGCAAGCTCGGATTTTTGAGCCATTTTATTCAACGAAAAATGAGGGAACAGGGCTGGGATTAGCCGTCAGTTATGGTATTGTTGAACGGCATGGGGGAAAGCTCTATGTTGAAAGCGAAGAGGGTAAAGGCAGCACGTTTACGGTTTGCCTGCCACGCCCCAGAGTCTAAAAAAAGCAGGTATTATGCCCGGTAACAAAGTGGAACCCGCGAAGATTCTTGTCGTGGATGATGAAAAAACAACCCGCCTGGCTTTGTGTGAGGCGTTTAATCAAGTTGGCTATCAGGCCGATCATGCCGGTTCAGGACATGATGCCTTGAGTGAATTGGCAACCAGTCATTACGATGTCGTGATTTTGGACTTGCAAATGCCGGGCATGAGCGGTGTGCAAGTGTTGAAAGAAGTGGAGCAAATGGCTCCAAACACAGCATTTGTGGTATTCACAGCTCACGCGTCTACAGATACCGCAATTGCAGCGCTGCGTTCTGGAGCGGTTGATTATTTGCGCAAACCGGTTTCGCTGGAGCGGTTGTTTGCTGTTGTGGAAAGGGCCGTAAAAAAACAGCGGCAGCAAAAGCAGCAGAGGGAGGCGGTTCAGTTATTACGTCAGGCAATGCAGGCTCTGCAACTGCCAATGGGTGATGATGAGGAAGAGGAAACGGCCGTTCTCCAAGTCGCCGACATCCTCATCAATGAACAAACCCAGTCTGCCCACTACCAGGGAGAACCCTTGCCATTAACCCCTGTGGAATACAAGCTGCTTCATCACCTGGTGTGCTGCCCTGACACCGTACTCAGTTATGTGGAACTAGCCCGCGTGTCGCATGGCATGGACATCGAAGAAACCGAGGCCCGCACCCTTTTGCGCACCCATCTCTACCGTCTCAGCCAAAAATTGGGCGGCAAGGAGCAGAGTCCCCTGCAAGCAGTACGCGGACGGGGCGTTATTTTGTACACTACCCTGCCTGAAACAGATGACCCCGTCCGCTAATGAGGCGTTTGTCGCAGTTCGGCCACCATTTCTTCCACTTCTAAATTCACCATACGATCAATCAGCAGCCGGCTCTGCCCGCTCATCCGCTCCATCGCCTGCACGTAGCTTTGGAAGTACCCTTCAGCGATAAGACCCGCGATAATGTCAGTGATGCGCTTAAATGCGCCAAACACGGTTTCCGCTTGTTCCGCATCAAATGTTTCCAGGCATTTGGCGCGGAACAATTGTTGCACGCGGCTCATCATGCCCAGCATGAAGGGGTTGGTAATGCCGCGTGGAATGTGAATGAGACCCACAAACCATTGCCAACGCCAGAAGTTTGCATCAATATCCCCTGCGGTCACAATTTGGTACCAGTTGCGCAAAGTGTTTTCGCGGTCAGGACGCTCCCCTTCACGGAAAACGGCCGCTGTACTTTTGTAACCATAAAGCGTATTGTAAAACACCTGGGTGACTTCTTCTTGCCAAACGGCCGTTTGTGCGGCCACATCACGCAAGATTTGCGGGTCTTGATCCGTAAAGCCGGTGAGAGCGATCAAATCATTCAAGATTTCTTCCATCTTGCACCTCGTCCTTTGTTAGAAGAATGGATATTTGAGGGGGCGAATGAGCACACCTCTGCCCCTCTCAAACTCATTCTGAACATTTGCATCAATCACCAGCAGACGCAATCATGGATTCAAACAATGTTTTGCTGAAACCTGTTGTTTCCAAAAACATATTCATGCGTTGATCATCATAGGATTGGAGCATGATGTTGAGGTCTAAATCCATGATACGGTCTAAGGCTAGAAAACGATCCATCTTATCCGGGGCGCTGCCGTATTCCGCTTCGATCATGGGCATGATTTGCCCCCGGCAGAATGACATAGCGCCCACAACCCAGCGGGGATCAAGACCAACTTCTACATGTCTTTTGCCAATGACGTAGCGCCGGGTCTGGTAACTTTCGTCATAACTTCCGGTAGTCAGGCTGAGCAGCCAGGCACGCAAGTGCGTACCCAATGCCTGGCGACGCCCTTCTTTGGCATCGAGCAGTTTTTGCAGGTGTTCATGCTGATCCAGGTTAGTATAGAAAGCGGTGACAAGTGCCTCGGCATGTTTTTCCAACATGGGTTTCATACCGGCTAATAAGGCCGCACTTTCGTCTGACAAGCCGCCCAAGCGACGCATTTCGGCTATATTGAACTCTTTAGTCATGGTGTCTCTCCTTAGTTGTGATAGGACGGCCGTTTACAATACACGCTGAATAGAACTTGCCATCTCGCTGCATTCCAAAAAGGCCATGCCGAGATTCACGCCGGTGGGGGTTAGCGCCACGAGGGAGGCTTTGCTGCCTGTGCGGATAGCAATGACGTTGCCTTGTTCGGCCTGGATTAGCGTGCGGGTGACGCTGCCCTGATTAAGCTGCTGCGCAGAACGCGAGGCCAGGCTGATCAAACCAGCGGAAACGGCCGCAACACGATTGCCATCAATAGGGCCACTCAGCGCACTGGCTAACAGAAGGCCATCATTATCCACAACGGCCGCGCCAATGATCTCAGTCGAGTTTTGAATGACGCTGTTCAAAATAGATTGCAACTGCTCAGTTTTACTTGCCATGGTGTCTGTCTCCTTTTGGGCCATCAATTCCTGAATGATGGCCGAATCTGATTGGGATAACTCTGATAAAATGTCAGCAATACTGTCTTCCTGGGGTAATTCTTCGGCTGCAAGCTGTTTTTCATCTAGCTGTCGCAGCCCTTCCATCAACAAATAACTCCAATTTTGTTTAATGGTGCGTGCCGGGGGCGAAACCTGTTTCTTGACATGGAATTCGCCATTTCGCCAACTTAGTAGTTCATACACAGCCTCCTCACCGGTTTGAACGGCCGTTTTCAGATTATTGGCATGGAACACATTGGCATGACAGAGATCGCCATTGTCCATATACAACTGACCAATATTGCCGTTTTCATGCCGCAGTTGCAGCAATGCTTGTCCGCCTTCCTGGATAACCAATTGCACCAGGGTTGGTAAACTAATTTCGTGTAAATCGCCTTTGATAGCCATTACGACTTTTCCACCGTTTGTTGAATTGCCTGTATCGTTTGATTAAACAGGCGCTTATAAGAGATTGTCTGGTTGAAGATGACGCTTAAAATGAGCCGGGTTTGTCCCACCTGAAATGGACGACAGACCAGAAAACGGCCGTCTTTCCCCTGAAGCATCAACTCCTCACTATCTTGCAAACCTAACATCGTCGAAGAAAGCTGTGCTGTCGTCAGCATAAACCCGGCCACCGCCGCCAGTTGATTACAACCCGGAGTGGATTCCACCGTGTCCATTGTCAAGCCATCTTCTGTAGATAATACGGCCGTTTGCACACCAGGAAATTCATTCAAATCGGCCATGATATGCTGCAACCGACGAGACACGTTAGAGGCCTTACCCTTTGCAAACATACCCTTACCCCAGCCCCGAATTGTCATTCGAGAACAATTCATCTAACTGCTGGTTCAGCGCCTCGCCAAAACCATCTTCCACATTGGGTTGCACGGCCAATGCCGCCTTTTCCCGTTCGATGGCTGCTTCTTCAGCCAGGGCCAACAACTCCTGCTGTGCCTGTTGCGAAAAGAGGCGCACCATCCCCAACATCGCCTTACGAGTAAAGGCAATAATCAACAGCAGTTCCGGCCCTATCGCCAGGATATACAAATTAGCCTGCTCACCCTCCAGCAGTTGCTGTTGAAAACTATCATGCAAGCCTAAAAAATGGCCGATCTCCTGCCCTGCTGCGAATCCCCCCGCCGCTAATGCGGCTAACCCTGTACTTTGCATCGTTGACAACCGCCCTCGATACAACACCATGCGTCCGCTCACATCGGCCACCATAACCAATGGTGAGCCAGTCTGGTCGGCGAGCCGCAGGAGGCAATGATCCATTTGCCGCTGCTGTTCAGCATCAAAGGTAAGCGGGCGATCATGCAGCTTTGTCTTAGTCATAGTCATTTGCCTTATAAACGTGCAATTACCTGGTTAATTAAGTTCTTCAATGTTTCGGCTGTGCCTGTGCCGTCTATGGCTGTTGCCGGAAATATGGGCGCTTCCGACACATTCAGAAATCGGCCCAACAAAGCCGGATCAACGGCATCTGGCAAATCTTGCTTATTACATTGCAGCACAAAGGGTATATCTGTCGGTGAGCGGTCTAGCTCTTTGAGCTGCCGCCACATATCATTCATGGCCCGCCGGTTAACGGCCAACCGCTGCACAGATGAGTCAGCGACAAAAATGAGGCCGTCTACATCTTTAAGAACCAGTTTGCGCGTGGCCGCATAGTAAACCTGCCCAGGCACGGTGTATAGTTTGAACTTGGGGCGCAGCCCTTTGATCTCATTCAATTCCAACTGCATAAAGTCAAAGAAGAGGGTGCGGTCTTCGCGTGTTTTGACGGAAACGAGATCGCTGCGGCGTTGTGGTGGTAAACGGCCGTGAATCTGTTCCAGGTTGGTTGTCTTACCGCTCAATGGCGGCCCGTAATAAACCAGCTTGACTTGCAGTTCGCGCATTTTCCAGTTAATGAACATAATCTTTTCTCATGGCTCCATGTATTAGGTCGGTTATTCAGAAATAGGGAGTCTGAAATTAATTTTTGCGCCCTGATCTTGATAACCAACGACTTCTAAACTACCCCCGGCTGCCTCGTATGCTTTTTGGTAGGCTGCCAGTGTTTTCATGGTCGGCGGCTGATTTGGGGTGAAGCCGATGCCATTATCAGCGATGCTGCCTTGCAGGAAACGGCCGTCCCGATTAAACGATACCCCCACAATCGTTGCTTTGGCGTGCTGATACACATTCTTCAAACATTCGCCCACCGTCTTTTGAATGAGCGCACTCGCTTGCGGCGGGAGCGGCGCTTCCAAAGCATCTAAACGGTACTCAATTGCAATTTTTGTTTGCTGATTAAACCGCGCCAATATCCCAGCAATGTTGTCCGCTAAAGTGCTGGGAGACACCTCTTTCGTTTGCGTAGAGAGCGCCACCGTTTCTTGAGATGATTTGGGTCGTGCCACATCTTGCTGGCCTGGCCCGGCCAATAAATCATCCAATTCTGACTGCACCGACTCGGCAAACTCTCTTCCCAACGGCGAAGCCGTCGTTTTGTTGTGCAATAAATCCAGCATCTCTTCCAATGCCCGCCGTGTATAGAGCCACACCAAGCCAATACGGCTGGCTTCCTTCCGGCGGTCAAAAATACTGGTCAAGAAATAGTGGTGACTTAAGTTGACTGCATACAAATCATAGGGCGGCCCTTCGTAGTATGAGAGGTGCATGGGACGCGCATAATTAAGCTGCTCGGCCAACGCATTAGAAGCAGCTACCGTGCCACCCAACAAAGCCATTGTTGAGGAGAGTTCTAATTCAGCAATTGAACCGGTGCTGACAAGAATATGCCCGGTGGTGTCGGCCAAAACCGTTGCCCTGGCCCCAATGTCCACCCGCAAAGCCTCAATACGATTCGCCAACTGTTCGAAATTCTCTCCCGACAAGACTGTAACATTCGATTGACTATGAGTAGGCGGAGCTAATGCCTCCCGCACCGATTCCAACAGTTGCGGTATCTTCAACGGCTTGGAAAGTGCGCGAAAAACCTCTAGCTGACCGGCTTCATTCCACACGTTATTGGTTCCGTAAGCAGTAATGAGGATTGTTTTTGTTTTGGGGGATATTTTGCGCACTTGCCGCACCAACTCTAACCCATCCATCTGCGGCATTCGCAAGTCAGTAAGCATTAGATCGTATGGTTCTTTCTTTAATTCCTCTAACGCATCTGCACCCGAATTGACAGCCTTCGCAATGTAACCTTCATCAACCATTTCCAGATGCTTTTGGAAAAAGAACGCCACTTTTGGCTCATCGTCAACAATAAGAATGCGGTGCTTTGTCATGTGTTTGAGAATAACACAAGAGAGGGACCGAGAGTGTCCCAAAATTGTTCCAAACTCATTCCAACTGGCACGAACAATTAGTACCGGAATACCGGAGAACGCGAACGGCCGTCCTGATTTTGCTGTTTACCTTAGAGGGAGTAGGCAATCATTAATCTTGCAATGGTAAGTAGATGGAAAAGGCGCTGCCGGAACCATATTTACTCTCAGCCTCAATACGCCCGCCATGCGCATCAATGATGAACCTCGCCAATGTCAGCCCTAACCGTGCGGGGCGGGTTCCGTTACTATTGCTGTTATCCGGGCGCAGTGCCGGAAACCCAGTCCACAGGTTTTCCAGACGTTCGGGAGGCATCCCCACGCCAGTGTCTAAAATACGCAAATACACTTCGCTGCTTGTTGTGCCACAAGTGATGTTAATGACGCCGCCAATTTTGTTGAATTTGATGGCGTTGTGCAGAATATGCTGCACCGCTTCGATTAGCTGGCTGTGATCACCCAGTACGGGGGGTGTTTTCGCAACAGGGTCAAACTCGATATGGACTTGCCGCGCTTCAGCCATATTGCGTAAATGCCGCTGCGCGGCACGAGCGGCTTCATCTAATCGCACCATTTCAAATTGGAATTGGTCACGACCTCGCAATCGAGAGGCCGTTTGCACAAAACGATCAAGCGTTGTCTCGACTTCGCTAACTTGTTGCTGCAAGGTTTCCCGTTGGGTTTCTTCTAGCTGGCCTCGTGCTTGTTGAATTTGTTCGTTGATGCTGTGAAACGGCCGTTTCAATTCCGGCGAAACCTGCTCAACAAAACGTGCATACAACTGATTTAACGCTTGCAAATGACGTTTATCGAGAGCCAACGTCTGCATGTCCTGGTGTACCTGCTCATTTACCTGCTGCAAATGCGCCATATGACGCGCCTGCGTCAGCAGTGGCCCGGCTTGCTCTGCCAGCGTTCTTAATTGTGAAAAATCGGTCTGGTTATAGGGCAGCCCCCCCTGCTTGGCCCCCAAAGCCAACAAGCCAGCTAACCTATCCCCAACGTACATGGGCACAAATAATACATGCTGCCAGGCTTCCAACATCTCCCGTTCCGCACTGTCCAACTCGCGGAAATCACGCAAAATGTCAATATCGTGCTGCATCAGCAGGCTGCGCTGTTCGCGCATGTAGAGGGTAAAGGGACTATCTGCGGCAAACTGGACAGTTTGTGGCGGGGTGTTGCCTTTGCTGGCAAACGGCCGTAACACCAAAGCCTCATCCTCTCCATCTTCCGGCACAAACAGCCATATCTCCTTAACTCCCAGGTCAGCTTGCAAAACCTGTAAAAATGCATTTGCCAATTGCTCAGGGTCCGGCAGCGCCGCCAACAAATTACGATACGTTGTACGCGCAATCGCCACCTGCCAGGCAGATGGTAAAAACAACCTGCTCGTCGCCTGATTGACCAGCCGATAAATCAATGTAAAGAACCCTGCAAACAAAGCGGCCGCTGCTACCAATAGCAAGTTGTGGGCTGCCACCGGCAGCGCATCTAACTGTTCCGTAATCACCCACAAAGCCAGCCACGACAATCCAAAAATAATCAGCGTGCCAGAAAGGCGGCGCAGTAACAGCCGAACTGCCAGTTGCAGGTCTGGAAGTTGGCTGCTGCGGATACTCACTGTACCCACAAAAGCTGCTGGCAAAATCAACAAGAGGCCAGCCTCTTGCCAGGTGACGCGCCCCGGCTGCTGTACCGAGGCCAGCATCCCACCTATGGCAAACAGCGTCAGCATCAAAGACCAATAATTCATCTGATTGAAATAGAGTGATAAGGGCAAACGGCTGCGCACCTGGCGCGTAAGCAGCCACGCCGATAACACCGACACCAGCCAACTGGCAACCCAGATACCAGCCCACAAGTCAAACTGGCGTACGGCCGTACCCGCCACACGAAACAGCGGCAGATAGGTTCCCCACAGGCTGCTGTCTAAACCCAGGCTGATGGTTATCAAAACCGCGCTGATGCCCACAGCAACCGCTCCCCTTTCACGGGAAATAGACAAAAACTGCAACGTCGCCAGCAGCACACTCAGCGCCATCAAACTGAGTGCATAACGGCCAACCACACCCCAGCCAAAGATGAGCCAAGACGAAAAAGAAAGGCCGCCATACACCCGCAAAATGCTACTGGCCCATACGCTCCCTAAAATCAACGTCAGTGACCACAAGCGCAGCGTCACACCTCGCCGTGCTTCGGAACGCCACAAATAAATGATCATGCCCAAGAAACTGAGCGGGAAGATGGTTACGATGAGGAATTGTTGCGTTAGTGTCATAATGTTTTTCCCACGTATTTCCCACAGCAAAATGTGGGATAAATGTGGGATAAGTGTGGGATAAAATGAAAGTTACTTCAGAATGTAATTCGTACCTTTTTTCGAGCCAATCTTCAACAGCAAACCGCGATCGACCAAATCAACTAAATCACGGCGCAGTGTTTCCGCGGAAACACTGGGGCAAAGCTGCTGATATTCGCGGTTAGTGATGCTGCCATTTTCACGAATATAGGTTAACGCTCGTGTTTGACGCTCATTCATATTGTGCGTCCACTTGGGGATGGGAGCACGGTCGCGCTTATTAGTCAGCGTCACAGTAAAGGAGTGGGGCATGGCGTTAAACTGTGGCGGTTCTTGCCCAGCCTGCACCATATCTTCGATCATTTGATCAATACCCAATCCCAATTCTTCAATGTACCCCCATTGGTACAGCCCGCTAACCAGGCGCGGATTGCGCGAAAAATGCTCTTCGACGAGGTTGTCCACCGTCATGTAGCCGGGCAGCCCGCCAGGACTAATAATTTCCAGGCGGTCGGCATACATGCGGATTTCGATGCGCCGTCCGGTGATACGGTAGTCGCGGTGCGCCACAGCATTTACCAACGCTTCACGCACAGCAAAGCGTGGGTATTCGGTCAATTCTTCGCGCTCTAACTGGCTGACGGTGGCTCCCACGCGCATCTCCTCAAAGACAACATTCCACGCTCGTTCGACGATGCGTGCCAGGGGGCCGGTTAACTCATCTCGACGGCCGTATCCAATGCCGCCATCTCCACCGCGTGGTTCCGTGCCCGGAAATTTGACAAAGACTACGCCACTTTGCGGAAAGAAGGCTTGCGGATTTTTGCCAAAAAGCAGCATTCCCACAACAGTAGGATTGCCGTCTCGGTCTGTTGCCCCAATCTCAAAGAGCAGTTGGTCAAGGTCGTTGACTTTGGCTGCACCGCGCCGTTCGCGCATGTCCAGGTATTCGCGGATAGTGTCGGGATTCAGGTCGTCGGGGCGTGCGCCGGGGACAAGTTCTAGCTCGAATTCGGCGGTATTTTTGCTGGCGGCCAGGTTGCGGATTTCGTCGCCGGAGAGCAGGCGGTTGGCCGCGCCGCTGCGAATGAGGACACGGCCGTCATCCAAACTATGCAGGTCGGCGCTGCGCGGGACGTTGATGCCTACCAACACGGCCGTTCCCATCTCCACCGGCTGCCAATGACTGGGCACAGGAGGACGGCAGAGGCTTACGGCCTCCAACAACGCACCTTCAGCCTCTTCTTCCCAAATGGAATCGGTAGCACGGCCGTTTTCATTCAGCCCTAGCACAATCAGTCCGCCATCCCCATTGGCAAACGCCACCAGGCATTCCGCCAGTGCCGCCACCTCAGCCGAGGGTAGAAAGGCTAATCGTTGTCCCGGTCGTTTATTTCGCACCATGCCCCCAAGTATAGCAGATAGGTGTCAGCTATTGGCTAACAGCTTCTTTACTCACCGCAGCGGCAGCCGCGCCAATAATGCCCGCCTCATTCCGCAGTTGTGCCGGAACCACCCGTGCCCGCGTCCGCAAGTAGGGCGCAAATTTCTCATATTTTTTACTGACGCCCCCCCCGATAACCAGCAGTTCTGGTGAGAACAGAGCCTCGATATAAGCAAAATAGCTGTTCAGCCGCTTGGCCCACTCTTTCCAGTCCAATTTATGCTCTTTACGGGCGCGATCAGAAGCGGAAAATTCTGCATCGTGCTTCTTGCGTGGCAGGTATATGTGTCCCAATTCCAGGTTGGGCACAATTTGCCCGTTCACAAACATGCAACTGCCAATGCCCGTTCCCAGGGTAAAAATCATCACCACGCCATCTTCACCTCGGCCTGCGCCAAAGCGCATTTCGGCAAATCCAGCTACGTCGGCGTCATTCATCAGCGTCACCGGGCAACCAGTGGCCTGGGCAATGCCCTCACGCCCAGGGTAATTGATCCAGCGATCATCAATATTGGCCGCGCTTAACACAACCCCGTTAATGACAATGCTGGGAATGCCTACACCCAAAGGGCCAGAATACTCGAAATGGTCAACAAGCTGTTTGACTACCTTGATGACAGCTTTAGGGGAAGCAGGCTGTGGCGTGGGAATGCGCAAACGCTCGGTTATCATCTCGCCGTTATCCACATTTACCAGCGCCCCTTTGATGCCAGACCCGCCAATGTCAATGCCTAGAATGTCCATTTGTTTCTCCTGGTTGTTGGTGGCTGGTTGTTGGTATCTTCACTTGCCACTTGCCTACTCTACTACTGCGTAAATGTGCGGTAACGGCCGTACCACCTCTTCGCTCCATGTAATGGCTGCCAACACCCCTTCACGGGCTTCCGCTAATTTGGCGCGGTCATTGGCGTAGATGGTTCCAATGGTGTCTCCCGCCTTGTAAGTGTCGCCAATTTTTGCAGGTAATACGAAGCCCACGGCGTGGTCTACTTCATCTGTTTTCACCAGCCGCCCTGCGCCCAGGCGCACACACGCCCAGCCAATAGCAGCCGTATCCATAGCCGCAATGGTGCCGCTTTGCGGGGCCAAGAGCGGCTCCACATAAGCTGCTTGGGGCAGCAAGCTGGGGTCATCTGCCTGGGCCACATCGCCGCCCTGGGCACGCACCAGGTCGCGGAACTTTTGCCAGGCTGTGCCGTTGCTGCGCACGGCCGTTGCCAATCCTTTGGCCTCATCTAACGATTGTGCTTTCCCGGCCAGCAAGATCATTTGTCCCGCTATTTCTAAACAGTGCGCCCAAAAACCTTCCGGGCCACGGCCGTGCAGCGTGTCAATCGCTTCTTTCACCTCCAGCGCATTGCCTATGGCGTGCCCCAGCGGCTGATTCATATCCGAGATAATGGCAACTGTTTTGCGGCCAGCATCATTGCCAATGTCCACCATAATTCGTGCCAGTTCTTGCGCCTTCTCCACAGTAGGCATAAATGCGCCACTGCCCATTTTTACATCCAGCACAATGGCGTCCGCGCCGGAGGCCAGTTTCTTGGACATGATGGATGCGGCAATAAGCGGCATACTAGCAACCGTCCCGGTCACGTCGCGCAGCGCGTACAGCTTGCCATCGGCAGGAGCCAATTCTGCCGTTTGCCCGGAAAGCACTAACGCCACGTCCGCAAGCTGCTGCTTGAACTGCGGCAGTGACATCTCGAAATGCCAGCCGTTGAAAGATTCCATTTTGTCCAGCGTGCCGCCGCTAGAACCCAGGCCTCGCCCGCTCATTTTGCCCACTGGAATGCCACATGCGGCCACAAGCGGCAGCACAACCAGCGACGTTTTGTCGCCCACACCGCCGGAAGAATGCTTGTCTACCACGAAGGGAGCCACATCATGCAAATCGAGCTGCTCACCAGATCGGGCTATTGCCAGGGTGAGGTCAACCGTTTCGCGGCGGCTCATGCCTTGCAGATATACGGCCATCATTAATGCCGAAGCCTGGTAATCAGGAATTTTATCATCTGTATAGGCACGAATAAACCAGTCAATCTCTGCGGTTGTTAATTCACCGCCATCCCGTTTCTTTTCAATCAGGTCGATCATTCTCATAGCTATTTTTCCATTGTCGTTGTTATCAGCGAGGATTTCCCGATTATAGCAGGAATCGGTATAATTCGGAGTTCATCTATTGAAAGCGAAGGGAAGTGGGGGGATCTTTCGCCCACAAGGAGTCTTACATGCACGAAAAAGTTAATTTATTATTAGTGGGTGGCGCAGTTGTAACAATGAATGACGCATATGATGTGCTGCCTAATGGCGCAGTTGCCATACGCGGTGACAGCATTGTAGCTGTGGGAGATGTAGAAGAGGTAACGGCCGTCTACGAAGCCGCCCAAACTCTTGACTGCACCGGGCAGGTGATTATGCCCGGTTTGGTCAACGCCCACACCCATGTTCCCATGTCTCTGCTGCGCGGCCTGAACGACGACCTGCGTCTGGATGTGTGGCTGGGCTACCTCATGCCGCTGGAGCGCGAATTTGTGACCCCGGAATTTGTAAAGCTGGGCACGCGCCTCGCCGCAGCGGAAATGATTCGTTCTGGCATCACCAGTTTTGCCGATATGTACTATTTTGAAGAGGCTATTGCTGAGGAAACGGCCGTCATCGGGATGCGTGCCCTGCTTGGCCAAACCATTCTCGTTTTCCCTGCCCCGGATGCGCCAACTTATGAAGATGCGCTTATTTTATGCCGCCGTTTCATTGAGCGTTGGAATGGGCACGAGTTGATCCAACCGGCTGTTTCGCCACACGCCTGGTACACAGCGACGCCGGAACTACTGCGTGCCTGTGCCGATCTGGCCCGCGCCTACGATGTGCCTATCCACACGCACATTGGCGAGACCCGCCTGGAATTGGAAAATTGTCAGGAGCAAAATCACATGCGCACCGTAACCTGGAACGCCAAGCAAAGCATTTTGGATACCAAGCTGCTGGCCGCGCATTGTGTGCACATTGACCGCGATGAGATGTTCCAATTGAAGGAAGCGGGTGCGGGCGTGGCGCACTGCCCCACCAGCAATCTCAAACTTGCCAGTGGCATTGCCCCGGTGAGCCAGATGCTGGAAATGGGGTTGAATGTGGGCGTAGGCACAGATGGGCCTGCCAGTAATAATGATTTGGATATGTTTGAGGAAACGCGTTTGGCGGCGTTACTGGCGAAAACAGCCAGCAATGACCCCACGATGTTGCCGGCACGGCAGGCAGTGGAGATGGCAACTATCGGTGGTGCGCGGGCACTGCATATGGCTGACGTAACGGGCAGCCTGGAAGTGGGCAAACGTGCCGATGTGATTGTGGTGGCAATGGATGGCGTTCATAATCAGCCGCATTTCCATAACCATGAAGATGCGATTTATTCGCGGTTGATTTATGCAGCAAAGGCTCCTGATGTAGTGCATGTAGTCTGTAACGGCCGTTTCCTCCTCCACGACCGCCAGCTCACCACCATTGATGAAGCCGAGACGAAAGAGCAAGCAGCGGCCGTTGCCGCCCGCATAGATGCCTTTGTCCACGAACGCGAATCCAGCCCCTACAACAAACTGGTCTTTTTGGCCGGTGTAGAGCGGCAAGAGAGTTTTGAGGTACAGGTAAAGGTGCCATTAGACGGCCGTGATCGCATTCTCAGCATTCTTGAGAGCGGCCAGATTGAAATCAACCGCCAGTCTCATTACCGACAGTACGACACCTACTTCCTCTTTGCCAAACACGACCCCGACGCTGCCCGTCTGCGCTACCGCGAAGACGAATTCATCAACGAACACGGCGAACCATATCAGGTGCGCTCCCGCCTCACTCTCATTGGCGAAGAAGAACGCGCCCAATTCCCTAATGCCGTCATGCTTTCGCGTTCGCGCTTCTTGGCCTCGGCAGACCGCACCTTGCGCTTCTACCGTGAATACTTTGCCCCCGACACGGAAGTGACGTTAGTCAAAGACCGGCTGCGCTGGCATATTCTTTACGAAGGCACAGATTTTGCCATCAACCTGGATCAGGTGGTGACGCCCACAATGCCTGGCTATTATCTGGAAATTAAATCGCGCACATGGTCCCGCAATGATGCGGAACGCAAAGCGCGATTGATTGCAGAAATACTGGAGCTGTTTGGCGTTAACCCGGAAATGGCCGAACCAAAGGATTACCCTGAACTGGCCTTGATCGCCGGTTAAAAACGTAAATGGAGCGCGAATGTCTCGTTCGCACTCCATTTACAATCTAAAATCGTCAATCGGATAGCTGCCACAATGAGACGGTTTCGATCTGGTAGGTTTGGGGGCGCATGTCAATGGGCTGCACAACGATGGGCTGGTAGCCTGCTTTTGCCAGGTGTTTGCCATCGCGGGCCAGGGTGGCGGGGTCGGAACTGACGTAGATGAGGCGGGGGGCGTTTTGACGAGTAACGGCCGTCAAGGCCTCTCGTGTTAGCCCTTTGCCGGGTGGATTGACAATGACCATATCCGGGCGCACATCCAGCGCAGGCAGGATGTCTTCTACCCAGCCCGCATACAGGGTTACGTTGTCGGCATTGGGGAGATTAACGGCCGTATCTGCTGCCGCATCCTCATTCAACTCAATCGCTACCACTTCCACCGCCGCATCTGCCAAAAACGCGGTAAGCAGCCCCACGCCACTGTACAATTCCAACAGCGTTTCCACGCCGGTCAGCGCCGCAAAGTCCAGTACAGTATCCACCACCTGCGCCGCCGCTGCCGGGCTGGGTGGGAAGGTACAGCCCGGTGAAACACGAAAGTCACGCCCTTTAACAGACTGCACAATGTAGTTGTCGCCGATGAGGGAAGCGGCCGTTTTATCTGGCAGCACAATGGCGACGGAAAAGGGGAAATCCACTTCTAATTCCGGCGGTTCCACGTCTTCGACTTCTAACGCGGCCAGCATCGCGCCATCATCGCCCAGGCGCAGGGTCATTTTGCGCAGATCGGGCAGTTCCAGGTCAATGGCTTGCAGCAGCGCCACCAGGTCGGGATGGGTGATGGGGCACTGCGTAATAGGGATGACTTGCTGCTGAGCTGCCGACCAGAGGCCAAATCCCCCTTCTGGCGTAGGGCTAAGGGGCAGTTCAATGCTGTATCCCCAAGGTTGGGGGTTGGGCAAGGTTGGCCGGACGTTGATTTGTTTGAATCCGCCAATGCGCTGCAATTGATCGCGCACGATGTCTTCTTTGGCTTGCAATTGCACTTCGTAGCGCATGTGTTGGAAATGGCAGCCGCTGCACATGCCAAAGTGACGGCACTGCGGCGCAATGCGTTCGGCAGCAGGGGTCAACACTTCTTCGAGTTGAGCGTGGGCATGATGTGCTTTTTCATCCACCAAAGTGACGCGCACAGTTTCGCCAGGGATGGCGTAGGGTACAAAAATAGCGCGGCCCTGTGGGTCGCGTCCGAGCGCTGCGCCGCCGTTGGCGACGGCCGTTACCTGCAAAGTTAGCGAGTTTGTCATGAAACTATCCAATCCGCCCACTGGCAATGAACATCGTGAAAGAAACCATAAACCAATGAATCAACCAGGGGTATACAAAAGAGCCAGTGCGCCAGGCGACAAAGCCAAACGCCGCCCCGCCAAAAATCGTGCTCAAGGTTTCAAATTCCGGCTTGCCCAGGTGCATGAAGGCGAAGGGTACCGCCTGCAAAAAGATGGCTGGCCCTGGCCCAAGTACGCGGGCAAACCCAAACAGCAGCAGCCCGCGCCAAATAAATTCCCAACCAAACATCTCTACGCCGTTCAGCCAAATGGTGCGGGTCACTTCTGCATAAGCGCGTTTTTCGTAATAGGTTTGCATATCAGGTGTGCGAGCGAAAAACCAGAGGATAATGCCCATCCCAATGATTGCGCCGCCCACCCATAGCAGCCCCTCTTTCCAGTTGCCCAGACGAAAACCGTACTCGGAAGCTGGCTCACGGAACAGCAGCCAAATCACGAGAATGGGAATGATGAAGTAGTAGAAAAAGCGATCATACGCTTTTTCGCTGAATATCTCATGCCGATACCGGTCAAGCATGGGCACGATTGTGCCAAGGATGATCAAAAAGGTGAGTTTGAGGTCGAATTCGACGCCGCCGATAGTCATAATGGGTCGCTCGTTGTTGGTCGTTGGCTGCTGGTTAGGGGGCCGGGGCAATGCCAACGAGTAGGGTGAGGCGAGAATCGCTTTGGTTTTCGACGCCGTGTAGGAGTCCGGCAGGGGCAAAGATGAGTTGTTGGGCAACGGCCGTTACCCGCTCTTCCCCCAGCCAAAACACGCCTTCTCCTTCCACCACATAATAAAACTTATCCTGATCCGCGTGATCATGGGGTTTTTGGACCTGTCCCGGTTCCAGGCAGTTTAGCCCCAACATCAACCCATCTGTGCGAAATAGAGTTGTTTTGTAAAATTTTTCCTCTCGTACACCAACAAAGTCAGTGACGTGTTTCACTAAATCCATATTCACCTCTAGTAACAAAGTAGCTTCTCTCTGATCAATGTATTTGTAAGTTTAGCCATTCTTGCAAAAAAGTGCAGATAAAAAAAGCGTGCCCGGTAGTCTACCAGGCACGCTTTTCTAATTTATAGGATGGAAGATGCTTATTGAGCTAGTTCGACCATATTGGTCAAAATACGTTCGAGTGCCATGATATGGGTGCAGACCTCATGACGAGACTGATTATAAGCACAATCACATGTCCATACACCATCGTTGTATTTCACTGTGTGACTGCCATTGTTGTCTCCCTTGACGGTTGCCGTCAAAGAGACAAAATCAATACGGTCGCTGCGTTCCTCTGCGTACACTTTGGACTTCTCAATCTTACTGATTCGCGTATAGTCCATTCTATAGGTTCTCCTCTCTACGAAATATTCCTGATCCGTCTGCTGCGGTCAGGGTTAATAAAACAAAAACGCACGCCAAGAGCGTGCGTCAATTAGACAATTATGTTGGTGCGACAGGTGCTTTTTTGTTTAGTTCACCCATGAATCAAGTATAACCCACCTGATAACTAAGTCAAACCCCGTTTTTATTCCGTAGGGTAGTCGCTGGTCAGTGTTCGGGAGCCTGAGGGATGGCAAAATGGAAGGTTGTGCCCTGGCCTACCTGGCTGTCTACCCAGATACGGCCGTTGTGCAGTTCCACAATCCCCTTCGTAATAGACAATCCCAATCCAGTCCCCGACGCCTGGCGAATATTCGGATCATCTGAACGGAAAAATTTGGTGAACAGTTTTTCCTGATCCTCTTCAGAAATACCATAACCATTATCTTGTACAGAGCACACAACCACAGAACGTAGCACATCATTTTCACCAACGACAAGTTTGTCCGAGCGCAGAATGACGTGGACTTCGGTGTCCTCTGGAGAATATTTACATGCATTGCTCAGTAGATTTGTCAAGACCTGCACCAGCCGTTCGCGGTCGGCCATGATGGGCGGCAAATCGGGCGGCAGGTCTAGCCGCAGGTGGATATTTTTGGCATCACAGGGGCCTTGCACGGTGGGCAGGGTCTCGCTGATGATGTTGGTGAAGTGGGTCGGGGCGGTTGTTACTAACATGCGCCCAGTTTCAATCCGCGAAATATCGGTCAAATCACGAATTTGCCGTCCCATACGATCAATATTAATTGTGATTTTGTCCAAAAAGCCGCGTTGCTGGTCAGTAATGGCGCCGGTCATGCCAGAGAGTAATAGATCGGTGTAACCACGCATAGAGGTCATGGGGGTTTTAAGTTCGTGGGAGACCATTGAGACGAACTCGGATTTGGCTTTGTTGGCTTCTTGTACTTGTTGGTAGAGGAGGGCATTGGTGATGGCTGCTGCGGCGTGGGTGGCAATGCGCACGGCCGTTTCCAGTATCATTGGCGAGAACGCGTCAAAATGGTCACTCTCAATTGCCAGCGCCCCGATTAGCTCATCCTGATACAACAGCGGCAATGTCAACTGAGAATGGGTGGAGGCCGCACCTGCAACGTAATGCTCTTCCGTATGCACATTGCTGCACACATGCGGTTTGCCTGATGTCATCACCTGCCCGATTAATCCACCTGTCAACCGCCGATTCCCTACTACCGAAAAGTCAAACTCTGGATCATAGCCGTGAGAGACATAGGTTTGCATCTCGCCAGCCTCATCTACCAGCACAACAATACCGGCCGTGCCGCCACAGATACGCATTGACCAATCCAAAGTCAGTCGCAATACGCGATTCAATTGCAGTGTTGTGTTCAAATCACGATCTAATTGTTGTAGTAGGAACAGCTCATTTACCCGATCTTGTAGCGCCTGGTCTGTTTGCTCTAACAAGCGAGCATTTTCCATGGCCACAACTGCCTGGCTGGCGAAGGCCATCAGCAACTGCTGATCTTCTTCATGGAATGAAGCCCCATTGCGTTTGTTAATGACTTGCAGCACGCCGGAGACGGTGTTTTGGCGAACGAGGGGGACAGTGAGGATGGAGTTGCTCTGAAATTCGGTAGCGGCATCTACTTGAGAAAACCAACGCTGGTCATCCTGTACGCGGTTGACAATTTCTGGACGGCCAGATTGGGCTACACGCCCGGCCAGCCCTGTGCCAATTGGCAGCCGTTTCCCCAGTAATTCCTCGCTGGCCGGGCCACGTACTACGCGGAATTCTAGTTCACCGGTGTCTTCGTGGCTGAGCATGAAGGTGCCCGCTTCGGTGTTCAGCAGGGCCATTGCTTTGTCTAAAATAAGGTTGAGTAGGGGTTCTAGTTCCAGTGTGGAAGCAAGGGAAAGTGTGACTTCGTTGATGATTTCAAGCTGCCGGGCGCGTTCTTGAAGTTGTTGGTTGGTTTGCAATCGGTCGAGGGCAACGGCCGTTCTATCTGTAAAAACCATAAACAACTGTAATTCCCGCTCTTGCAGCAGGTGCGGTGCTAATGTTTGTAACACACCCAGCGTGTTTGCCCCAGAATTGAGCGGGGCGGCAATCCAGGAACGGCCGTCTACCTCCTCCACCCACTTTTGCCCCGTGCTAATCACCTGACGAATGCGTTCATCTGTTACAAGTTGGCGTCTCCCCTCACGTCCTTCATACCGCTCATCTCGCTCCACCCAAAAGGCGGTGTAAATCGATTCCGTATGTAGGTTCCAGAGGTGGACACAAAAATCGACTACGCCAAAGGCTCGATGATAGTTTGTATAAACCAACTCCAGCAAATCATCAAAAACAATGGTGAAGTTCAACGCTTGCGAAAACTGGCCTAACACGTCCTGCTCTGCAAGCCGCATTTCCAAGCGGCGCACCACATTCGCCCGTTCAAACCCAATGAGCGATTGATCGGCTAATGCACTGAGAAAATTGAGTTCGCTTGCCTTGAAATGTTGCCCATTTTCTTTAGAAGCTACTGCCAGCCAGCCTAACAGCGAATTACCATTGTTGATTGGGGCCAAAACGGCCGCTTGCATCGCTACAATTTCGTCGCGGCAATCTAATAGCTCTTCTCGCCAGGCACGTTCTTCGACCAGGTCAATCGTCTCTGGCTCTGTACGCATAAATTGCACCAGGGGAGAACTCATCATCACATGGGAGCTTTGCCCGTTATTGTATTGACTGTAAGCAACTGCACGGTCATCAGGCAAATAAAGGTGCACGGCCGTTTGCGGGATAGCCCGGTTGACATAATTGAGCATGGTGTCGGCGACTTGTTCGACAGTAACGGCCGTTGTCAAATCCCGATTATACGAACGCAGCAGCGCATCAAACACCATCGGCTCCCGAAACAAGACCCGATCCAATCCCTGCTGAAACCTGATTCGCAACGGATTGAACAGCACCACCATTGCCACCACAACGACAGCCACCAACAGCGGATTACTAAGGAGACTTGTTTCGGATTCAAATGCTGTGCTCAATCCGCTGACAATTAGCGCTGTACCGCCTCCCAGCAGCCCCAAAACGAACAGATAAGGCAAACCACGCCGCAACGCCACGTCAATCTCTAACAAACGGTAGCGGATGATGGTGTAACCAATTGCTAGAGGGTAAATCACCACCGGAGGCACATAAATTGCCTGGGTTAGCCACTCAAGCTTTAATGAAAATGCCAATGCGACAAACACCAAAATAATCGGGCTGAACGCGAAAACGGTTCCAGCAAGAATGATGCGTGCTTGCTGGCGTACCAGCACGGAAGGGGACGCAAAATTGCGGTACGCTGTTTCCACAATCGCCAACCCCAAAGTCACAACATTCAGCAAATAGGCATAACGCCAGGGAATGGCATAAGCCCAAACATCTGGCCCATTATAAAGCCAAATTTGACTCCATATGATGAGGAAGACGCCTGGAAGCAAAATGAGCCATTTGAGCCAGGGAAAACGGGCAATGAGTCTAGGTTTGTGTGGAAAAATAAGAGCAAGCAATGCGGCAAAGCTGCCTGCCAGGGAAATAGCCATTATCCAAACGCGGATAAATGCAAGTGTGCTAACCAGATCAAAAAGCTCCCCGGCTGTTAACGCTGCCAGCGCGGCAAACAGTGCAAAAATCTGTGCGGCCTCTGCTTTGGGACGGGCGACAAAAGTCCACATACCGATGATGATGAAGATGAAGCCTACAAAATAAACGAGCCAAAATTGGTTCCATAGATGCGCCGTACTGATTGTGAAAAGTTTTATGGCGACATCTCTGCTGGGGCGTTCTGGGTGAGAAGGGGAAACGGTTGCGCCAGTCGGTGGCTGGCTGAGGGTGATTGTGACGGTATCGCCAGATTGGTGCGTAGAGAGGAGTTGGGTGTATTCGTCTAGCGTATTTACCGGCTGACCGTTCACGGCCGTTACCCGCTCTGGATAGGCGACTGGCTCAGTCAATTGCTTTGCCGGCCAGGACTCCTCACCACTATCACTCACTACCAGGTTCGGGTCTAGCAAAAAACCAGGAAATGGCCTTCTGGCCCAACGCACGGCCGTAATTGGCAATAGGATATAAATGAGGGCTGTAGCAGCTAATACTATGCTGACAAGGGCTACTTTGGTTTGCTCGATTCGTTGTTCAGTCACGTGGAAATCTTTATTTTTGACAATTGTTTAAGGCTCAATACGTATTATCGCCAATAGTAAATGATCGTCAATCCAATGTCCATCCTCCGCGAGGATATTTTGCGCTGTTTGTGTAGAGGTGTCAATCAAGGCTACGTGAATTAGATAGTTGTCGGGGGGCACGGCCGTTTCCAATACATATTCTGTCACCATCACCTCACCTGCCCGCCATTCTGCCGTTGGCAACTCCTGCCGCATTGAGGATACAGCATCCCAATCCTCTCCCGGCGAACGGCGCAATCCTACCTCCACCTCATAACCCATCGGATTATCTACCAGCGCTTGCCAGTACAGCCGCAGCGTCAAGGGTTCTCCCGCAGCCAACACCCGCTTATCATACGCGTATCCCACCAGACGCACCTGATCATTAAAATTATAGTTTTGCGGATTGGGGTACTCGCCCGCATTGGATTGAATGGCAATTTGTGTCAACGTCAGTGCATCGCCCAAACCTGTGCCACCAACGGCCGTAATCCCCAGCCGATACCCCTCCACCGGCGCATACAGTCCCACACTCAGCGTCGCCATCTCCAGCGCATACGCCGTTTCCGGCAAATACAGGCGAATGGACTCCACAAAGCGGTCGCCGGGCTGCCACAAACTGCTGGGGAAATTGCCCAATCCCGGATGCGTATCGCGCTGCGCCACCATGCCCACTCCATCCTCCAAATGCACAAACAGCAAATAATTGCCGGGCGGCGTGGCCTTCACTTCCCAGTACAGGTTGAGATCAATATAGCCGCCGGGGGTAACGGCCGTTTCCGCCACATCATACCCCCGCAGCGTCACAAAACTATCAAACTGCGCATCCACCACATTCGGCAGTTCCGCATCCGTAAATGACGACGGCCGTGCATACGCCGGCCCCAAATACCCAAACAACGCCACCAACGTCAGCGCCAACATCCCCCCATTCACCAAAACAGCAAGCGGCAAGTGGCGAGTAGCAAGTGGCCGTTCATCATTCACTATTAACCATTCACCATTTACAATTAACTCCCCCCACTGACTCAGCCCAAAAAACAACAAAATCGCCAGCGAAGGCAGCGCCGGGAAGAAAAACCGCCCCATCGGCCCTGCCGGGCTAATCAGCAAATAATTAAAAATCACGCCAAAAAACAAAGCCACATTCAACGCCAGCAGCGCCAGCGGAAACCCCGCCTCGCGCAAATCCGGGCGGCGGCGCAGCAAAGGCAGCGCCAGCCCAGCCGTCGCAAACAGCGCAAACCACCACAAGCCATCATAGATCGCCTGCGGCAGTGGCACCTGCCCGTAACCAAAGCGCCCCCACAAACTCGTCCACACGTAGGGCAGCTCAAAAATCGCCACCCCCCAGCTATCCGCCGGATCGCGCACACCCCACAATTCGGTCAGCCGCTCAACACCAGTTGGTTCACCGTACAAAATTTGATTGCGCACAAACCACCAACCGGCAACCAACAGCGTCGTCACCGCAATGGCAATATTGGCTTGCCACCACTGCCGCCACTGCTTTTTGCGCCACGCCACCCAGGTCACGGCCACCTCAATTGTCAGGGCAATGGCCGCCAGATTAAACTTGCTCAGCAGCGCCATTCCAAACAGCGCCCCCAAAATAATACCCCAGCGCCAACTCAACCCACGCTCGTCGCGCAGCAGGCGCACACAGCCCAGCGTCACCGCCGCCCCCCCCAGCGCGGCAATAATGTCGTTGTTGATCGCTCCGGCCATGAAGTTGAACATGGGATTGAAGGCCACAAATGCCGCCGCGCCGACGGCGAGATACGGCCGTTCCTGCCAAATCGCCCGCGCAATCGCCCACGTCAGCCACACCACCCCTGCGCCAATCAACACATTCAACGCCCGCGCCAGATGCGCCGCCAGCGCTTCGCCGTGCCAGGGCCACGCCTCATCTGCGCCATGCAAATATTGATTTTTGTTGTCTGTGCCTACGTCCCAGTAACGATACGCCCAAAACGGATTTTGCGGCGGTTCATAACACACCGGACGACCCGTATCAATCCAACCGGTTAGCAGCGCCGCTGCTGCGTAGTAAAGGGGAGGATGATGAGCTTGTGTGCGGCAGCTAAGTGCCCCTTGCACCGGCAGCGCATGTTCTGTCGCCACGTAGCGCACAAAGCGATAATGGCGCAGCTCATCCGTTGCCTCATGCAGCGGATTTACCACGCTGTAAGCTAGACTCACCCCCACAAACAGGATGAGGATGATGGTGATGGCGATACGGCCGTTGCGATCTTCGTTCAACAGTCTCTCCAAATTACTGAAGAGATTAGAGATTGGCGATTAGAGATTGACTGAGAATCAACCGCAAAGGGCGCAAAGGGCGCAAAGTTTTTTTCTTTGCGTTCTTCGCGCTCTTTGCGGTTAAATTAATTCCATCAATCAGGCAGTACGCAATCTCCAATCTCCAATCTCTAATCCCCAATCTCCAATCTCAAAAACTCCCGCCCATCCCCCGTCAAAATGCGTTGCCCCGTCATCGGGTCGTAGAGGCCAAAGGCGAGGGCGGCGGGCGCGGCGTCGGCGGGCAGCGGCAGGCGGTGCTGCTGCATAAACACATCGCCGGGCTGCAACGTGTACGGGTCTACCCACAAGCCATCGTCACCGGAAAGGAAACGGCCGTCCCCATCCCACACCTGCGCAAACACCGCCAAACGCGGCCCATTGTACACCCCCGGCGGGGGAGGATTGCTAATCAGCGCAAACGGCGGCAAATCCAGTTCGCCGCTGACCCGCCAGGCCAGGTCAAGGGTTTGCGCCGCCGCGTCATAATTGGCGGCAACCCAGCACAGCCCATTGGTAAAGCAGACATCATCCTGCATTTGCAGCGATTGGTTGACGCGGTTGAGCTTGTAACCGCCAGCCCGTTCGCCAGTGGGCGTCAACCAGTCTGAGAAAACGGCCGTCACCCTCGGCTGCCCGGCAAAACTCAACCAGGGCATCAGCACCACCGCTCTTTCGGGATTATACCAGCGAGGGGAAACGGCCGTGTCCCCATCCAGCCCCATTTCTAAGGCAATGCGGTCCCATGGCCCCGCCAGCAGCCCCGAAATGCCAAAATCCGTCAAGTCAGGATGGTCATTCACGTACAACGCCACATCTCGAATATCCGCCCGATACAAAAAGCGCACCATCCCCCGCTGCGGCCAGTTCACAAAATAATCCGGCAAATCACGGGCGGCGATGCTGCCCACCAACAGCAGCCCCAAGAAGAGAGAGATTAGAGATTGGCGATTAGCGATTGGTCGCCATTTCCAATCTCTAATCCCTAATCGCCAAATGGGAACGGCCGTCAACAAATACGTCGCCGGCTGTGCCAAAATCGTGTGCCCCAAACTCGCGGGCGGCACACTCACAAACGCCGGGGCAATCCCCGCCAGCCACCACAGCAGCAGAAAGGCGGAGGAAAGGCGGTAATCAGTGATCAGTAATCGGTCATCAGTATGCTGTCGGCGACGAGTGCCAATCGTAAATCGTAAATCGTAAATCGCAAATCCCACGCCGAGCCAGAGAAAGGCCGCGCCAATCAGCCCAAAGATCGGGCGATCGGGGATGTTGTACAGCCATTCGCCATCGCCCGTGCTGTGGAACATGCTCAGGGTGGTCAGTGTGTACTCGGCGAGAGGCGCAAAATTACCCTGCCGCGCTTCGGTGAGGGGCACGGCCAACTCGCCCACGCGCCCCTCCGCCTCCGGCTGCTGCTGCAAGGTGACGACGAGCGGCAAGGCCAGCGCCACCATTACACCAAACATCAGCGCCCACTGCCGCCACTGCCGCCGGAACACATCGCGCCGCGTCAGCCACACGTAGCCCATGAAAGCGAGCAAAATCAGCGGCACGCCCCGCCCGGCAAAGTAGGTGTAGAAGCCGAGGGAGACGAAAACGGCCGTCAAAAGGTAGCTAGTTGTTGGTTGCTGGTTGCTGGTGGGCGGTTCGCCAGCGACCAGCCGCCAGCGACCAGCAACCTTCCAAAAATAATTGAAGGCCAGCAGCGTGAGCAGCGGCAGCAAAATATGGCGCAGGCCGATGCGCGAATACATCAGCGACCAAAAGCTGACGGTCAGACCGGCTGCGGCAACCCATCCCACAGTGGGCGCAAACAGGCGTTTGCCCAGCAGGTAAGTCAGCGGCACGGCCAGGCTGCCGAGAATGACGGACAGCCAGCGGATGCCGGGCACACTGGGGCCAAACGCGCCCAAAAAGATGGCGTTCAGCGCGTGATAAAGCGCCTCGTGGCCGGAGGCATCGGCGTAGTAAACGGCGAGGTTGCCATCCAACACCTTCTGCGAAATGACGAGCGAGTTAATCAACTCGTCGTCGCGCCAGCCGGGGGGGATGCTGTCCAGCCGCCACAGCCGCAGGCCAAAGGCCAGCAGCGTCAGCAGCACGAGCAGCGCCATTTCAATGCGTTTGGCGAAATCGTGATTAGCAATTACTTGATTGTCACGCAAAGTCGCAAAGCCGCTAAGATTTTCGTCTTTGCGCCTTTGCGCCTTTGCGTGAGATTCGCTTTCGGAAAAGTAAGCTGTCATGGGTTGATGGTGATGGTTTGCAGCAAGATGGCGTCGCTTTGGGCACGGCCGTCCACAAACACCGGATAGCGCACGCCTGAAACCTGATCATACGCGCCGACGAGCAATTGGTAACTGCCTGCCGCCGGTGCGGTCAATTCATGCCGTTGAATGAGCAAATCGCCCGGCTGCCAGCCCGCGCCGGGCGCATCAAGCAAATCTTGCTGCGCCACCGGTTCGCCCGCGCCGCTCCAGAGGTGGGTGAAGAGTTGGGCCTGGGGCAACGGCCGTTTCACCTGCCACAACGTCGCCACCACAAAAGGGTCGCCGGGGCGGGCCTCCGGCGTCTGCACATCATAGCCTAAGAATTGCAGCGCATCACTGATTTGCGTGGGCGCGGCGGGCGGGATGAATTGGCTCTGCCACGCCGCCTGCGCCGCGCCCGTGTCTATCTCGTAAATTTGCACAGGGCGGTCGGCGTCGTCGGGGCGCATGGGCAGGGTGGCGATGGGTACGGCCGTTCCCCAATAGCGCGTCAACCCCTCCCCCAACGGCGCAAAGCCGGGGAAGAAAACAGTGGTTTGGGTATTGGCGGGCAGGAGGAGGCTGGAACGGCCGTTAAACCAGCGAATGTCCATGGGCGAATGCAGCGCCATTTGCGCCACCGCCGGGCTGTGTTCCGGCGCGGGCGTAATGGTGGAGATGGCGGCATGGTTAACGGGATGCTCGTTCAAATAGCGCAGTTCTGTGATCAGTGTCGTCTCGTATTGCACGCGCACCTCCGGGGCATTGGCCCAGGTGTGGAAGTAGGCGTTGGCGGTGAGGACGGCCGTTGCGCCGAATAACAGCAAAACAGAGATTGGAGATTGGAGATTGCGCCGCCAATCTCTAATCTCCAATCTCCAATCTCCGATCCACACCAGCGTCAGCGCCGGAAATAAATACAGAACCGATTGTGCGCCGATGGCTTGCGTCGTCGCCAGTTCTGGCCCGGTGACAAAGACGGGCGACATGCCCGCCAGCAGCCAGCCGAGGGCGAAGAGGGCAGGGGAACGGGGGAGCAAGGGGGCAAGGGAGATGGTTTTTCTCCCCTGCTCCCCTACTCCTTTGCCCCCTTGCCTTTTGAAAACGGTGAACACCGCCAGCCCGACTCCGACGTAAAACAACACCCCCAGCAGCGGGCCGAGGAACGGCCGTCCCGGCAAATTATACCGCCACGCCGAATCGCCATTGAAGGTGAAGAGTTGCAGGCTGGCGAGGGTGTTTTGCAGCAGGGGTTGGAAGTTGCCGTGGGTGACGGCCGTCAGTGGCCCACTCAACTCCTTCACCCGGCGCTCAATATTGGCATGAGTGAAAAGGTAGATGAAGAGGGGGGCGGCAGTAAGGACGCCCGTTGCCAGCATCACGCCTGCGTCCTTCCACACCCGCCGCAGCAAAGGCCGGTTGACCAGCGCCCAATACATCAGCAGCAGCGGAAACAACGCCCACAACACCCGCGCCGGAAGATACACATAAAACGTCAGCCCCAGAAAAATGCCCGCCGCAAAGAATTTGAGGATTGGCGATTGGCGATTAGAGATTGAAGATTGACCGGCAATCTCCAATCGCCAATCTCTAATCTCTATCTGCCGCAACCCCCGCCAAAAAAACAAAACCGCCAACGTAAACAACGCTGGCAGCAGGCTGGAGCGCAGCATTTGCCGCGCCGTCATCAGCGGCCAAAAGCCGGTGGCTGCACCGGCCAGCGTCAGCAGCGCGGCGCGGCGGCTAAAGGCCAACTTCACCCAGGCGTACAGCGCGGCCAACCCTATCAGGCTGGCGAAGACGGACACCAGCCGCCCGGCAAAAAAAGTGGGGCCAATTAGCGCCATCATGCCTGCGCTGAGGTAGTCGTAGAGGGGTTCACGGCCGTATCCAATCGTAAAATAGATGTCGCGCACCCCCTCGTCCACAATGCTCCAGGCCGTGATGCCGTGATCGGCTTCGTCATGCGTCAGCCCCGGTGGGGCGGTGGTGATATGGGTGAGATGGAGGGAGACGGCCGTTAACAACACTAGCAACAGCCATCCATATCGTTTGCCAAAACCTTGCATCACACTCATAGCCCGTCCATCATACAAAAATCGCCAAATGCGACAACTACGCCTACACTGTGAAACAAAAACGCCACCCCTGTTACCAGGCGTGGCGTTTCGAGAGATGTTCGATGCTTAGGGCTTAGGCCAACGCTTCTTTTGCCATGTTCACCACAGCAGCAAAAGCCGCTTCATCCCGAACAGCCAAATCAGCCAACACTTTCCGATCCAACTGCACATTGGCTACTTTCAAGCCATGAATCAACTGACTGTAGCTCATGCCATTCATACGTGCAGCCGCATTGATACGGGCAATCCACAAACGGCGGAAATCGCGGCGACGTTGACGCCGATCCCGGTACGCATACCAGTACGACTTCATCATCGCCTCATTGCCCCGGCGGAACAGCTTGCTGCGTGTTCCCCATTGGCCTTTGGTCATATCTAGGATTTTCTTATGACGACGGCGTGTAACCGTCCCACCTTTTACTCGCATAATTTTATACCTCGCATTTCAGAAAAGCTCTGGACACTCAAGCTAGTTTGCACTAACCAAGGCCAGGCAGCGAATGGATACAACAATTGCGGCGTCACTCCCTATGCCGGGGGATTCGCCTTGTACTTTTTCAGGTAGGGGGCCATCCGCTTAATACGACGGCGATCCCCGGCCGCAGTTACTTCCAACATACGGGAGAACAGGCGCTTTGCACGCTTGGCCTTGCGGCGGCGCAAGTGGCTTTTACCACCCTTCGTCCGCACAATTTTGCCAGTTCCCGTCATACGAAAGCGCTTTGCGGCCGCTTTATATGTTTTGATCTTATACTTTTTTGTCTTCGCCTTTGGCATTTTAATCCCTCTCATACAAAAAGCCCTAAGCGGGCTTCTTGCGCAAAGATTTTAAGTTATCACGCTGTTGCGCGGAAACTCACTACTACATTTGTCAGTCAGGCCAGGAGCGTCTTGCCTAATTTGTACCTATTGGGGTCAACATCAAAGTCATTGACCACCCTTCAAGTTTGGGTGCTTGCTCAACTTCAGCAAGTTCGCCAAGTTCCTCGGCGATTTCTTCCAAAGTTTGTTGCCCAATTTCCGGGTACGTAATTTCCCGAGCTTTGAACCGAACCATAAACTTAACTTTCTTCCCTTCTTCCAGCCATTGTTTGGCTTTTCGTACAGTAATATCTTTATGGAAAGGGGATGTACGAGGAGTGAGTTTAATGGTCTTTATTTCTATCTGTTTCTGATGTTTACGTGCTTCTCGTTCTCGTTTAGTTTTCTCATACGAGAACTTGCCGTAGTCCATAATACGGCAAACAGGGGGGTCTGCGTTAGGAGCTACTTCTACCAGATCTAATTCGGCTTCAAACGCCATATCACGAGCTTGCGCTGTGGGCACAACACCGTGATTTACGCCATTATGATCAATTAATCGGACTTGAGGTACCCGAATACGGTTATTTATCCGATAGTTTATTGACGCTTTGTCATCTCTACTAGGTTTGCTACGGCCTCTTCTTCTTATTGCAATTACTCCTGATTATTAACTTTCTCTAAATGTTACAACAAAAAGCCGGTCAAAATGACCGGACAATAAGGGAAATATAACACATGCCCAGAGGAGCGTCAAGATGACAACAGGACAAGCGTATCTCCTCCGATTTGCCACAGTAATTGTTACCGTAAAACGATGTTGAGAACGATAAGCAATGTGAACATTACGGCCGCAAGCACAAAGATACGCCGCAAATCTTTGATTACGTAAGCGTATTCTTGCTGGAATTGTTGTTCTGTTGTGAGGTTGTTTGATGCCGAATTATCTATTCGGGTCGCACGTGCTTTGGGTTTTCTTTTAGCCATTTAGATGAACTCCGTCTAATTTGATATCTTGATTCTATGAATTTGTTGCTAGATCAGCAAATACGACAATGCGATGGGTGTTAACCTGGTAAGGATAACAGGAAATAAGTGTTGAACTAGGGTAGTCAGTTGCGTCCATGACATACACATCAGTGGGCTTGACTCTTTGTATATCGCGCACTACGTAGGTGTAGGTGTTGATTTCAGTGGAGATGATGATTTCGTCGCCCGGTTTGAGTTTGTCCAAGTAACGGAAGATTTCACCGAAGATGTCGTTGTGTGCGGATAGGATGAGGTTGCCGTCTTGACCGGGTTGGGCGGAGCCAATATGTTGACCAACTCCTTTTTTGAGTTGTTCCCAATCGTCACCCTGTACAATGGGTTTGTCTACACCGATAGCTGGGATTTGGATGCGGCGAGCTTGTTCGGGGCCAGGCGTGGGGATGGGCGGGGGGACATAAGCGTTGATGGCGGGCAATAAATGTGCGGGGATGTCGCCCGCCTCGCCAGGTTCGGGGGAGAGACCTTCGATGGGTGGTTTATGCCCACCTGGGAGGACAGCCAGGGTAATAATGGGGGTGGGTGTTGGGGTGGGCAGGGCCAGCCGCTGGCTTTCGGCGTTTTGTACGGCCGTAAGCTCTTGATTAAGCTCGCTGCGGGTACTCCACAAACCAAAGAGAATGACACCCAGGCCGATGACGGCCGTTACTTCTATCAACAACAGTAATTTATTGGCTATCCAACGCAAGTTCAGTCCAGAGCGGGGTGGGGTTACGGCCGTTTCCTCCCTATCCAGTTCCAGTGTATACGCCTGCATAGCGCCATTGGCTTTGGGCTGCGGCCGTACCAGCAGCGGCGGCGCGGGGTTGGGCGCAGGTCGGCCAGCTATGTCTACAACACGGCCGTCCTCCTTCAGCCGCTGCAAACGCTGGCGGCGTTGGCTGCGCTTTTTTTGGTAGAGAAGTTGTTGCAGTTCCTCTACACTCAAGTCGTCGATGGGACGTTTCTCATTCATGACAGTTATGTTAATCCGAATGGGCAGATTTGCAAAGGAAAAGGGATTTCATGAATGTAGTTCGTGTTTATTCTAACAACACGAACTGAATGCTGCTGCAGAATGGCAAAAAAGAGCCTGTCCGTAGTAACGTTCAGGCTCTTTTTTTCTTATTTATGGTGGGCCATAGAGGACTCGAACCTCTGACCAAGTGATTAAAAGTCACCTGCTCTGCCAACTGAGCTAATGGCCCTTGCGCGTGCATTATAGCCTTGCCGATAACTGTGTGCAAGACAGATTGTAAGTGGGTTCGCATAAGCTGGTTATAGACAAGATATACTTATTATTGAGAGGGGCGCTTACTAAACAAAAATGGCTAAATTAGCCAACCAACAAAACTTTACTATAATTCAGTTCATCTTTGTTTGACTTTAGTAATTAGATTGCATGACTCAAGAATACATAACTGACGAGATTGTCACGACCCCAACATCACTGCCAGAAGACATGGAGTTTCGACAGCCAACCGAAGTGGTTCTTCGAGAAATTATCGAAACTTTCTTGCTGACCTTTTTCATCTTTTGGTTGGTGAATGGGTTGATCGGCCGTTATAAAATTGACGGCAGCAGCATGAACCCTACCTTATACAACGGACAATATCTTATCATCAATAATATTAGCTACTTGCTAGATGAACCGCAGCGAGGGGATGTAATTGTATTTAAACATCCGCAAAACGACCTCAATTTGATTAAACGGGTTGTGGGTCTGCCCGGCGACCATGTAGAGGTTCATGACAAACAAGTCTTTGTGAATGGTGTTCCTATCGATGAACCCTACATTCAGGCTGCTCCGGCCTATAGCGGTTCGTGGGATGTACCAGAAAACGAGTATTTTGTCTTAGGGGATAATCGGAACAATTCGAGTGATTCTCATTCATGGAGTTTCTTGCCGGAGGAGAATATCCTCGGCAAAGCGGAAGTGATTTATTGGCCTCCTAGTGATTGGCAGATTGTTCCTCATTTCGCCCACGATGAGCTTGCATCTCCTTCACTCAATTGAATTTCTATAGAAAGAGTAAATCATGACAAATTCCACTGAACTAGCACGCTTGATTGATCACACACTCCTCAAACCGGAGGCTACACAAGAACAGGTGCGGCAACTTTGCGCGGAAGCGGCCACTCATCATTTTGCTTCAGTTTGTATCAACCCTGTCTACGTGCCACTGGCGGCACAGCAATTACATGGAACTGATGTAGCCGTTTGTACAGTTGTTGGGTTTCCGCTTGGGGCAACGCTGCCGCAGGTAAAGGCGTATGAAACGACTCAGGCAATTATGGCTGGGGCGCGTGAAATTGATATGGTGATTAATGTGGGGGCGCTAAAGTCTGGTCTAACTAATGTGGTGCGGGATGATATTACGGCCGTTGTTCAAGCAGCCCATGCACAAAAGGCAACGGTAAAAGTCATCATTGAAGCAGCTTTATTGACAGATGATGAAAAACGTACTGCTTGTGAGCTGGCAAAAGCTGCACATGCGGACTATGTAAAAACTTCAACGGGATTTGGGCCTGGGGGCGCCACCGTTGCTGATGTGGCATTGATGCGACAAACAGTGGGGCCGGATATGGGGGTAAAAGCAGCCGGGGGAATTCGTTCATTAGCAGATGCGCAGGCTATGATAGCTGCTGGGGCCACACGCCTGGGAGCAAGCGCCGGCGTCAAAATTATGAGTGAAGCGGAGCAAGAAAATGTCTGAGGTAATATGTGAAGAGTGCCGGGTTGGACGTTACCAACCCATGACGATTCCTTACATGCATTGGCTGGGTAGGCAAATGTTGACTTTTCCTAATGCGCCAGCTCTGGTATGCGATGTGTGTAAACACGTTCATTATGATGCACGGTTTTTGCACAGCATGGATTATGTATTGGATCGTCTGGCGCAAACTTCGTCAAGACGTTCTGTTTCTCATCCCCACACATTGCGTGATGAGCAGACGGGTTGGCAATCACCGCGTCGCTAAAATAATTTCGCAATCAGATCGTTTTGAAAGCAACGGGCAGTGGAAACACCAGACTCTTTGTCTGTGACCTTTCGATTTGGGAACGGCCGTACAAGCCCTCCTATTACCAAAACAATGTCCAGTCGCCCTTTTTGATTCCATCCCCTTACTTTTGCGCCAGACCACTGGACTTATAAAATCAAGAAGCTATTGTAAAAGCGCCGTTTACCTTATAGTATAGGGGGAAATCATTCGGCTGGCCCTGATACACTTACGATGAAAGTTAGGGTATACTGCTTTTTAGAACAAGGAGATAGTTGGCCTCATGTCCTCAAAACGATATGGCCATGTTATAAACCTCGATCTATTTACTGATTCTTACCGCGTAACGGGGCGGGCAGTTGTAGGTGCAGGTGGCATTCATGCAGCGCTGGCAGACCCCAATTCCGATTTTCTGGAATTAGAGGATGCGTATATTTCGCGCATTATCAAACCGGGAGAAATTATTACCAGCTATGCGCTGGTAGCCTTTCGGAAGGACAATATTAATTTCATTGTACTGCAAGATCGTCGTGATGGGGTTCCTGTCGGCACACAGCACGGCCGTTCCGTTTTCACACGCGGTCGCGCCGTCTCCACCTTCCTCACCGTCCCTTCCTTTGAAATCAAAGGAGACATTCATCATGATGGGCAATTATCCCCGCGAGCCGTACTCGTACACTCAATGGGTCGCTTTCAACCCATCTTCGAAGCTACGGCATCAGCCTCATTGTACCCAGACATATCTTACAGCGGCGATCTTATTCTGGTTCAAAAAGAACGGATTGGCATCTTCTGTTTGCAGAGCAACAAATAACCAATCACAGCCATACTTCTTAACGAGCACACATAAGGAGACAACAGCATGGCCCGAATCTATGTGATTGATGACGACGAACAACTGCTGCGCATGGTTGGCTTAATGCTGCAAAGAGGCGGGCATACAACAAACCTGATCGGAAACCCCGTGGACGGCTTCGATCAAATCATGGCCGACAAGCCCGATTTACTCGTGCTTGATGTCATGATGCCAAACATGAGCGGGCATGATCTGGCTCGCAAAATTCGTGACACGCCAGAAATAGAAGACCTGCCCATTCTCATACTTACAGCCCGCTCCCAAGAAATTGATCGCGCTACTGCACTAGAAAGCGGCGCCGATGGCTATTTGAGCAAACCAGTTACCTCACAAGAATTAATTGAAAAGGTGGATGACCTTCTCACCCAAAAAAGTGGCACTCCCAAAACAGAACAAGGTATCATCATCGCTCTTTACAGCCTGCGTGGGGGTGTGGGTCAGACAACACTGGCAGTAAATTTAGCAAGTTCGTTACGCCGTTTTAGCCAAAAAGAGGTTTGCCTGGTGGACTTGTCGCTTTCCGGCAGTCAGGCATCCTTCCACTTGCGATTGCAACCGCGTACATCCTGGGCCGATTTATTGGCAGGTAGCACCTTTGAGTGGGCCGAGATACAAAAACGTTTGATTATCCACCCCTCTGGATTGCGGATACTAGCCGCGCCCGCACTACCACAGCTACCAACCGTTCTTTCTGGAGAAGCCACCACTGCTATTTTGGAAACGTTACGCCAAAACGTAGCCTTCGTGGTCGTTGATTTGCCGCCGGTCCTATCGAGTGCATTTGTTGCCGCTTTGCAAGCATCTGATATGGCAATGCATGTGATTACACCTGACGTGATTGCTGTGCAGACAGCATTAAATGTCAACCGGGCAATTGCCAAAGCCAATGTGGCAATGAAGTACAAAACACATGTGGTTAATCAGACGACAACAGAGGCTCCCATCGCACCAACTGCTATTGAGAAGGCGTTGAGTGCGCGTATCGCGTTCCAAATTGGATATGACGCTAATCAGCCTCGCGCCCTTACCCAGGGCGTGCCCCTGACGTTGACAAATGCACAGACTGTCTTGCCAACGGCCGTTAACCGTATGGCAGAAGTCATTTGGCAGCGCGTTGGCAAACAAGAATAAAAAACGGGGCTGATTTCAAGCCCCGTTTTCATGTCCTCAAACTAATTTCAATCCCGGCGGCACATAGGGGATATACACCAACCCTAATGGATTCCAGTCTTGCAGCATTGCCAGCCGCGCACCGCGCACGGCCTCTCCCACCGTCTGTCGTTTGTTCAAGAAAAGCTGGAAAAATGTTTCGGCAAACGTCGTGGCAATTTCCTCAAAAATAGTGATCTCCGTGCCAATGACACCGGCTGCATGAGAAATGCCCACAAACGTGCTGACGAAATCGAGTGTAGATTCTGGAGAGAGCGCAGTTGTGTGGCAGCCATTGATGAAGACTAACGGCCGTATCTTCCGCCAGCGGATACGTTTACTCAAAAGATTGTTTGCCACCAACCGGTCATCTCCCTCTGGCCCCACCTTCAAGAATGGCAAGCCCTTCACTAGCCCCCCGTGACAATAGAAATAAACAGCCTGCGCCTCCGTGCGCTTCAACAAATCCAACGAGTCATCCCGCGTTTTAGCAATATCCCAACCCACATCCAGCGCTCGCAGCTTCTTCTCATGCCCATTCCACAACGCAAAATCTGTATAAATACTCACCGCCATGCTCGGCTTATCACCGGTAGGAATTTCCGTGGGCGCATCTGGAGCTGCATTTGTTGTCACCGGCAGGCCGATACTATGCCGGAATCCCCAAAAACCGCTGGGGCAAACAATAAGGTCGTCCTCATAATTAGGACAATGCCCCTGGAAACAAGCCGTCTCTGCTAGCGGTGTACCCGCTTGCAATGCCTTCGTGAACGTATCGCACAAACTGAAATCGCTCAGGTCTTTACCATCATTTAATGGGTAGTCATACATCATTGCCAGGGGCAGCACCAACCGCGCCGACCGCTTGCTGGCAAACTGAATTTGCCCTGGCGGCAATAGCCAATCCATTATTTCCCAAGGGTCGCCGTCTTCGCCCGCTAATGGCACAATCATGTCTGCAAAGAAGCGGTAGCCACGCTGCGCAAAGAGGATCAGGTCGTGCTGGAGTTGTGCCAAATCCCGTACACCATCATAACGATAGGGCTTATCATCCGTAAATTCTTCTTCGTCACCCCAAGATGCACGGCGCAGGACTGCCCGCGCCATTTTGATACTCGTGTTGAGTTCCCCTTCACCCAAAGCTACGTCTTGCTTGAATTCATTTTTGCCGAAATAGCGGAAGCCATGCGTGTTGCTGTCATTTTCATTCAACATCAGGCTGAGGTCGGTGTGCCCCATGCCTTCCAGTTGACGGCCGTCCAGCGTTTTAGACAGCGTGTAATCCACCTCGGAAACGAGGGCATTTTGCGCGGCAGGTGGCTCCTGACCCACATGAGCTGTCACCAGGCGAGACTGCACCAGATTTTGCCGATAGTAAATGTGACAGCGTAGGCGGTAAACACCCGGTTCGGCTGGTGTTTTCACCGGGAAAAATAGCCGCCGTGCTAGCTGCGCCTCGCCAACATCTGGTTCGGCCACGCGCTGCACCACCTGCACATCCCCTTGGGGCGGAACTTGAATGATGCCCACATCCTGCCCCCGCGTGATTTGCAGTTCATCCGCAAAATCGAAGAGGACGACGTGAAGCTGTACGTTGGACGGGAGTTTTTCGGTGGGCAGGGCAACGGCTTCCTTTTCGATGCTGCCAGCGATGCGTGCGCCCACTTCAAACCAGAAGTAGCAATCTGAAGCCGTTGGCAGCGGCTTTTCGGCGGGAAGGTCTTGTGTAGGTGCAGATTGGGCCGCAAACCCAGTATTGACAATGCGCTCCGAAGGGGTTTCCAATGTGTCTGGCAGCGGTCTTTTTGCAGTAGCACGGGTCGTCAGTTCTTTGATTTTTTGGTCGAAGTTGCTGCGGGTGAGGATTTGTAAACGCTGTTGATCCTCTATGGGAAGGGTGTATCCAGCGCTTTCAGCCGCTTTGAAAGCGTTGCCCGCATCATTAAAGAAGAGTTCGCGCAGGGCCTGGTCGTCGTTCAACCAGTCAGCAAACTCTTTGGCCGTGATGGTTTCTACAACCATTTCATTCCCTGCGCCAGCGAGATGGAGAAGGGGTGTTTGCAATTGCTCAGGCGAGAAACGGCCGCTTACCCGCTGGTAATAGTCGCTGAAATTGGCGGCGTTGACACGCTGCAAAATTTCGGCGGCGCGGTCGGACACCTCAAACCCGGCGGCACGCAACGCATCCAGTGTGCCAGGCAGGTCAGCAAACAGGCGTTTACGAAATGCTTCATCTTCGTTTGCCCAATGCAAAATCTGGGCAGCCTCAAAATTATGATCAGCCATTGATGCCCCTTTTCTAGTAATCCGTAAACAGTGATCAGTGACACAGTAGTTCGTTTACTGTTTACTGAACACTGTTTACTGCTTCAGTCGCCTTTTTCTGCGTCAGGTGTTTTATCGTCCATGGCGCGGCGCTGGTCTACTTGTTCGCTCTTTTTGGGAGTTTTGAAACGGCCATCCAAGAACCAGTCCACACTAAAATTATCCGTGCGGCTGACCATAATCATCAACATAATCAAATAGCCAAAAAAGCCGATAAATAGCCCAATCCCATAAGCCCCAAACAAGTCTGTTGCCTGTGGAAAAAGCTGCAAGATTGCCGTACCGCCAATAATGCCGATGATGGTAACAAGATCGCTAAACTGGACATCTCCTGTACGGTGACGATTAATCTGGTAAACAAGAAAGCCAATAATTGCGCCAAAGCCACCCGCACCAAGCAACTGAAGGACTGTTGCGCTTACCTGTGTCGTTTCTCCGTCCATAACTACCTCCGTGTGTAGAGGATGGAGCTAGAGATAGAGTGGGTCTCTATCTCTGGCCTCTAGCTCTATCCTTTATTTGTTTTAACCAGGCCAGATGGGTGGATAACGAAATGAAAGCGGCTACGAGGAAGGTAACGGCCGTTACCCAATCATAAAACCACCACAGCAGCAGCGGCAAGAGCAGCGTGGGCAGAATGAGGAGGGGAAAGGCGTGCAACGGCCGTTTCCAGCCATGCTCTACCATCACCACCCACCAGCCCCAGACCAAACCTACACTAGCGCTACCGATTGTTGTCATTTGAAGTGAAATGTGATGTGTGAAACGTGACACATCACGGCATTTGCGCCCCGATTGCTTGCGCCAATTCAAGCGTGGGAGCGCGGACGATGAAAGAGGTTGTTTCTTGCGTGAAAAGGCAAAGCGTTTCGTCCTGGCTTTGCCAACAGGTGCCACCGTCCACATCTTGCGATTGTGCGGGATCGTACAGTGCGGGCGCATACCCGGCAAATATTGTATTGAAAGCATCGGCGCTGTCCGGGCTGTCCCAGGCAATAAGCAATGCCATCACTAATGTGTCGTCGTTTTCGTTCCAGTAGATAGTGTATTGATCGCCTGACCACCCGGCAACGGCCGTATCCACATCATCTAATTGCCCGGCAAGGAACTGCTGCAAACGGAATGCCCCCCACACGCCCCGGCCTTGCATCTGCCAGTCGTCGCCCAATGCCGCTTGTAAGTCAGGCAGGGTAATGCCTTGCGGCACGGCCGTGCCGCCAAAAAGCACCTGCGCGGTCGTGGACTGTGGCTGCTGCGCCGCAGCAATTGCCGACAAGCCGCGCTCCTGGTAAATGCCAAGCGCCCATTGGTAGCCGGTTGTGTAGGGGAAAAGCAGTTCCTGGCGTAATGCCGCAGGCATATCCGCCAGAGCTTCATTTGTGCTGCTGAGGAGGGTGGCGCTGAGCACGGCCGTTTCTGCAATGGCTTGCTCATTACGCGCCAGATACAACTCCTGCCATAACAGCGATTCGCCAACTCTTTGGGCGTTCACGGCCAGCCAGCTATCAAAGGTTAAATCGCCAGGAGGAAATTCTGGCAGCACAAGTGCCTGCTGCGCGGCCACCCAATCAGACAATGGCCCTGTAACCGCTGCCTGCTCCAGCGCAATAAAGCGGTCGGCGGCAGGGTCATAGTAGAGTGCGGCAAAATCGGCTGTCTGCCACGCAGCAACGGCCGTTGCCACATCCACATCAGGCGAAATCATGTCGAAAGCACGCAAGATGCGAGTCTGCTGCTGTACATTTACATCTGGGAATTGTGCGCCCACCCACTGCACAAAATCAGAACGTAAAATGAGAATGTGCGGCAGCGTTGGCAGCGCCGTTCGCGGTGGCAGACTATTAACAGCAGCTAAAATGTCGGCTTGCTGTGCAGCAACGGCCGTTAGCAGCGTGCCGGTAATGCTCATGCTGGTAGAGATTTGATTGCTGTTGACGGCCGTGACCGTGATGGTAAATGGGCCAGCCTGTCGCAATGTGCGGCTAATCATCTGTGTAAATAGACGCTGGTCGTCACCCGTGTAAGGCGTCGTTTCTTCCCCTACGGCCACATCTATTGAAGTCAGCCCCACCGCGTCGCTGGCTGCTACAAAAAAGTAAAATGGCTCTTCAACAATTTGCTCTGCATCCAGTAGCTGTACGGTCACTTCCGGCTGTTGGCTCTGCAATTCCTGCTGTAAATCCGCTATACGCGCATCAGCAGCAGCAACGGCTGCTTCTGCCTCTGCCAACACTGCTTCGGAAGTTGCTGCCAACTGAAGTTGTTCGTTAAGCTGCTGTTCCACTGCGTCCAGGTCAGCATTAGCGGCAGCAGCTTGTTCGCTGACTGCATCTCTGGTAGCAGCAGTTTCGGCAAGGGAAACGGCCGTGCGTGTCCCCGCTGCCTGGTTTGTCAACAACTCTTCATGACGATCCTCAAGGCGCGTTTGCAACGTCCGTTGTGACTGAACCGTAAACACAAACCCGGCTGCTACGACCAGTAAAAGCATAAATAGCGTCAAAGAAAAGGCAATTAATCGCGATTGTTTCATTGGATTCGCTCAAGGAGAAAAAGAGGAAAGTCATAAGACAACACAGTGACTTAATGCTACACGAGGTTAGATCGAGGGTCAAGCATCTTTTCCCCTACACAAACTATAGGCTCCCCCTAAAAACAAAAGCGACCAGCTTTTCCAAAAAAGCTGGTCGCTAACGCCAAAACAAGAAACTAATGATCAGGCATCCTCACAGTTGTGATAGTCGCACGTACACCAAATCAACGGACGCCGACAATAGGGGCATAGACGGTTACTACGTTTCCTCTGATACAAAAAAATGAATCGGGTCATTCTTCTCGCCTCCACAAAAACAAATTCTTAAATATACAAGCAACATTTTAGAATTAGGGAGAAAACTTCTCCATCAATGTCAAGGGGAGAATCCGTGAACAACCCGTTAATTAATTCTGATACAGTCTTCACCTACCAAGTTGTAATTCCAACAGGACTTGCGCAGGATTAGCTTTATGCCTACATCTTTGTAGGGAATCAAGCAATCACGAGAAACTTTCCAATAATTCTTGAAACCGAGGATCATTGCGAATGAAATCAAAATCAGGATCGTGTTCCACCCATTTCTTTTCTACCTGTCCTAAACTTAAAGCAGCTCGTAATAACACCAGCGCCTCTTCCACATTGCCACAAATTGACTCAAAACAGGCACGATTGTATTTATTTTCATCCTTCATCAATTCGCGTGCTGTCTTAATTTGCTTTTTGTATCCATCTGTTTGTCCTAACTTCCGATAAATACCCGCTAGCGACCCCAGTGAATAAGCATCCTTGGGGTCTAGTTCAATAGCCTTTTTATATGCTTCAATCGCTTGTTCGCCATTACCCAAAGCATTTTGTACGTCAGCCAGTCCACCGTATAGCTTGGCCTTACGCGGATTCAGTTCCAATGCGCGAATATACAAATCTCGCGCCTCCTCTAAATTGCCCAATTCCTTGTACAGATTGCCCAGGCCATAGTAGGCCATCGGATAAAGCGGGTTTATCTCAACTGCCTTGCGATAAGATGCTAGCGCCTGCTCTTGTTGCCCCAGGCTGGAGTAAACGCCACCCAGCCCCACATAAGCTGTCGCATTGCGTTGGTCATGGCGTAATGCACGCTCATAGGAAGTAAGCGCATCATATAATCGGCCAAGTTCCCAATACACATCCCCTAATCCTCGATAGGGTTCGGCATAACCTCGATTTAAGCGCAGGGCACGCTCATAAGCGGCAATTGCCTGATCAAATTTTCGCAGAGTACGGAATGTTTCGCCCAATCCGTATCGCGTAGCAGCCCGTGCCGGGTCCATCTCTATTGATTTCTGATAGAGCGACAATGCTTCTTCTATGCGGCCCATCCCTGTATATGCTTGCGCCAGGCCATTGAGGTAGTCAGGATCGTTGGGATGGAGGGTGCACGCTTGTTCATATATTTGGGCTGCTTCGGCAAACGATTCTAGATCAATGTGTATTTTGCCCAGCCCATGATATGCTGGCGCAAAGTCTGGTTGATGTTGAATTGCTTCCTGATAAGCGGTTATTGCAGCTTTGGGGCGGCCCTGTGCAGCATAAACCAAACCCAAACCATAGTGAGCTTCGGCGTTCTTTGGTTGCAGCCGTATGACTTTGTGATAACTGCGCAGCGCATCTTCATAGGCACCGGTTTGCAAAAAGGCATCGCCCAGGTGGGAAAGTGTTAGAGTGTCTTTGGGAGTCAGGGCCAGGGCTTGTTTGTAGGCAAGAATGGCCTGGCTATGCATTTGTAAGCCAAGATAAGCGTCGCCCAACCCGCGTATTGCCTCAAAACTACCGGGGTCTAGCTTGAGGCTAGTTTGTAAGGCTGTTAAGGCAAGGCGATAGTGGCCTAAAATCAGGTAAGTTAACCCGATGCCTGTATGCGCATGAGCATAGGTGGCATCTAATTTGATGGCTTGTTGATAGGCTGTGATGGCTTCGTTTGTTTGATCTAACAGGCGGTGGACGTCTCCTAATCCACTACGTGGGGCAGCCCATTGGGGAGCCATGTCTACTGCACATTGGTAGGCGGTTAGTGCGGGGTTGATACGGCCGTTCCTCAAATACTCTCGCCCCAGCCCATTGTAAGGGATTGGATCTCCGGGGCGCACCTGAATGCTGCGCCGATACATCGCAATCGCTTCCTGCGCTTGACTCTGGCTGGCATAAACATCCCCCAATCCATTATACGCCGAGGCATTGGTCTCATCTAATGCCAGCGCATGATTGAAAGCCGCTATTGCTTTGTCCAAACGGCCGCGTTGGGCCTGGAGGTGTCCCAATCCTACATGCGCTGGCGCATGTCGTGCATCTAGCCGCACCGCTTCTTTATAAGCATCTACTGCCGGCTCTTGTTTCCCTTCTGCCATGTACAAATCGCCGAGGGCTGTATGTGCAGCAGGGTTGCCAGCATCTATCTGCATGGCTTGCTGACAGGCTGTATGTGCCTTGTGATATTGTTTTTGCCGGCGGTAAACGGCCGTTAACCCAATATGTGCCTCGGCAGAAGCAGGAGCTAACAAGAGTGCCTGGTTGTAAGCGGCAACCGCCTCTTCATTCCGGCGAAATTGTGCATAAACATGACCCAGACCGGTGTGTAAAACGGCCGTATCCGGTTCCAGGGCCAGTGCATCCTCATATGCCTGTATCGCATCATCTAACTGCCCCAAACTTGCCAAAACCTGCCCTAACGCTGCCAATGTAGACACGTCTTGCGGGTTCAATTTCAGGGCCGTTTCCAAAGCGCCACGCGCCTGGGTATATTTGCCCAGGCTGTTGTAAGTCATCCCCAAGCCAACATACGGCTTGAAAGCATTCTTATCCACTTCACTTGCCGCCTGATAATGGCGCACGGCCGTCTCATACTGCCGCAGATCACGCTGCACCTCTCCCATGCCATAATGCGGCGCATACCAATCCGAGCGCAGCTCAGACGCATAAGCAAATGCTTTCAAGGCATCATCGTGCAGGCCGCGTGCCAGGTACACCCATCCCAAACCCTGATAGACGGCCGCATTATAATGATCCAGACTGCGTGCATGTTGATAGGCTTCGCGTGCCTTTTCAATTTGCTCGGTTTGCAAAAATAAATCGCCCAGCCCAAGATAAGCACCCACCTGCTGCGCATCCAACGCCAGCGCGTGCTGATAGGCAGCAATGGCAGCATCGTGCTGCCCCTGTACCGCCAATGAACGCCCCAGGCCAATGTGCGTGCCCGGTTGTTGGGCATCACTAGACAATGCACGGCGGAAGGCCGTCAAGGCTTGCTCGTGCTCACCCATTTGCTGGTGCAGCCAGCCTAACCCGGCGTGTGCCGCCGCCTGCTGCGGCTCCATTTCCAAGACACGCTGGTAATAAGTCTGGGCATCTACCAAATGTCCCGCCAGGCGCAGTGCGTCCCCCAGGTGGCAGAAGAGAACGGCCGTATTCACCCCCACCTTCTCCGCCTGCCGATAAGCCCGCACGCCATCCTCATAACAACCTGCTGCCACCTGCAAATCCCCCAGGTTTTCGTATGCTTCCCCGTTTTGCGGATCGCGCCGCACGACACGCTTATACATTTGCAGAGCTGGCTCCACCTTTCCCTGCTTTTGCAGCAAGCGAGCCTGCCCCATCAACGCGGACACAGACTGCGGATGAATGCGCAGCGCCTGCTCATAAGCTAAAAATGCCTCGTTCTCCTGGCCTAGTTGAACATACATATCACCCTGACCAATATAAGCATTGGCACAGTACGGATTCAATGACATAGCATGTTGATAATGCGTTAACGCTTCTTGCGCTGTTCCCTTTAAGGCATAATACTGGCCTAATCTCAAAAATGTACCGGCATATGTATCACTTAATGTTTGGGCTTTTTGCAAGGTGCTCAATGCTTTTTCTGGCTGTCCAATTTGTAGGTAGACTGAAGCTAACCCTGCCAGTGGTGCAGGGCGATCTGGAGCCAAATCACGCGCCTTCATAAACGCCTTGCGTGCTTCATCAAACCGTTCCAATGTGCGGTAAACGTGCCCCAGCCCATGATGCGCCCGATAGGTTAGAGGGGCCAGTTGCAACGCCTTTTGATATGAAAGCAATGCCTGCTCCCATTGTTCGCGCCAACGATAAAAATCCCCCAGGCCCACATAAGCATCTAATGTGCCAGCATCCAATTCCAGGGCATGTTGAAAGGCCCGCGTTGCTTCATTGTCCTGGCCTAAAATGGTATAGGCTTTCCCTAATCCGGCGTGTGCCTTGGCATGACGTGCATCTTGTGCCAGCGCTTGCCGGTATGCGTCTATTGCAGCTTGTGCCTCTTCCAGTTTCAGGTATGTATCTCCCAATGCCACGTAAACGGCGGCGGGTTGGGGGCCTTGGGCAATAGCTTTTTTGTATGATTGAGCGGCCTCTTGGGTGTGTCCCAAAGTTTTCTGCACATAGGCAAGATGATGATAGGGAAACGCGGTAGGGGGATGATGTACCATCCCTGATTGATAGGCAGCAAGCGCTTTTGGGTATTCGCCCTGTGCCCGGTAGACATTTCCCAGGCCAATGTGTGCTGCGGGAAGGGCTGTGTCCAGGGAAACGGCCGTTTCATACGCCTGTAACGCCTCATGATACTGTTTGCTTTGATAGGCCACATCTCCCAAGCCCACATATGCCAGGGCATTTTGCGGCGCCAGTTGTATGGCCTGTTGATACGTTTGTTGCGCATCAACCAATTGAGAATGCGCCAGGTGGATAGCGCCCAAGCCCATCTTCGCCGCCGCATTATTTGCCTCTAATGCCAACGCCTCCTGGTATGCTTGCTGCGCCTTCTGCCACTCCTTCTTCTGGCGATACACATCACCTATGCCCACAAAAGCAGCGGCAAACCGCTGGTCACATTGCAAAGCCGTACGATACGCTTGCAATGCTTTTTGCAGCCGCCCTTGTGCGGCAAACACATCCCCCATGCCCTGATAAGCGGCAGCGGAGGAGGCATCTAGTTTGAGCGCCTGCCAAAATGCCTCGGCCGCAGCAGTATATTCGCCCCGCTGAAGGTTGATTTTGCCCAGACCAATATAGGCTGCTGCTGTTGGTTGGCGGCGAATGGCCTGCTCATACGCAGCAATGGCCTCCAATTCTTTGCCCAGTGCCGCCTGGATGTCTCCCAAATTAACATAAGACAAGGCGTAACCGGCATCTTGTGACAAAATTTGTTGATAGGCACGCAAGGCTTCTTCTGGTTGTTGTAAAGCGTAAAGTACTTCGCCTAACCCATCGAGTGCCGGTAAATAATGTGCATCAGCAGCCATCGCTCTCTGAAAAGTCACAAGCGCTTCATCGAGGTTGTCCGCTGCCATGTGTACGCGCCCCAATCCAGTGTGGGCTGCGGGGTTGCGGGCGTCTAGCTCTATCGCTTTTTGAAATGATGCCTGTGCCTCACGAGGCCGGCCAATACGCAGCAGCAAATTACCCATGCCGACTAGTGGGCCAGCGCTCTCAGGAGCCAGAGAAATAGCTTGTAGGTAGGCTTTGTAAGCGTCTTCATAATGTGCCAGTTCTGTTTGCACGTTGCCCAGGCCAGAGTGTGCGGCAACTAAAGCCGGGTTGTGAGCAATGGCGTTGGTATAGGAGGCTGCCGCTTCCTCCATTTGCCCTTGGGCCTCTTGCACTATCCCCAATCCCAGGTGTGCTTCGGCCAGAGTGGTATCGAGGGAAACGGCCGTTTCATATGCTGATTTCGCTGCATCCCACTCCCCAAGTTGGCGGTAAGCCTCTCCCAACCCACAGTGCGCCTTTGCCTCACGCGGGTTCACCTCCAGCGCATGACGAAAAGCGGCAACGGCATCTTCGTACCGTTCCAACCGCTGATACAATTCCCCTAAACGCACACTGACAGCATCTTCTGCCTCATTCTCGTTGGCTGCTTGCTGGTAAGCCGCCAAAGCCTCGTCATAACGTCCCAGATCGCGGTAAACATCTCCCAAGCGGTAACGAATTTCCGTTTCATCCGCCCCTAACACCAGTGCTTGTTCATAAAGCGCCTGTGCTTCGGGTGTACGTCCCAGTTTGCGATACACGTCACCCAATCCCTGGCGCGGCGCAGCTAATTTGGAATCTAGCTCAATCGCACGTTTGTACGCAGCAATGGCCTCGTCCCATTGGTTGCTGGCCTGATAAAGGTCGCCTAAGCCCATGTAAGGCTCAGCTAACTGATTATTCAGGATGGTTGCTTGCCGATAAGCGTCTCTCGCTTCGGTATATTGGTCTAGTTCAATGTACGTGTTGCCCAGCCCGCAGTAGGCGTGGGCACTTTCTGGGTGCTGCTCAATGACAGCCTGGTAAGCGGCGATGGCGTCTTTGTAACGGCCGTTCTCGCGGCGCAAATCCCCCAATCGAAGCTGCGGCAGTACCATTTGTGGTTCCAAAGAAGCTGCCTTCTGGTAGGCACGCACGGCCTTTGTCATTTCCCCTTGGGCGCGGTAAACCTCTCCCATCCCCATATGCGGCGCAGCCGACTGCGCGTTCAATTTGATGGCCTTTCGGTATGCCTTTAATGCCGCCTCGTTTTGCCCTAGTGCCCGGTAAATATTGCCCATACTCACATGGGCAACTGCGAATCCGCTGTCAATTTTTAATGCCTCACCATATAACTCAAGCGCGGCCTCATAGTTCTCTTGTGCCTCCTGCACAGCCCCCAGGTAATACCAGGGATTGGGACGGTCGGGCAGCCAGGCCGCCACTTTGCGTAGAATCGGCTCGGCTTTGCTGGAAACGGCCGTGTCCACATCCCCCCTAGACCAGATAATACTCCGTGCCAATGTTTCTAATGCCGTACCCAACAACTGCCGCAGTGCAACGCCATTCTCTGGCAGATTCTCTTCAGCAGTAGCAAAAGCCCCCAACGCATCATCAACTTCCTGGCGGCGCTGATGCAGCAACCCCCGCCGCCAATGTAGAATAGCCCACCGTTCCTGAGCATCATCATCATCTAGCCAACCCTGCTGCCCCATACGCTGCAACAGCCCCAGCATCGCCGCCTCATCATCCGGCGAAGGATGTTGGCTCCGCACAGCCAATAAACGCGCATAAATTGTTTGCCCCCCATCACTTAATTGCTCTTTCCATGCCGCTAACGATTGCAGCAGCCCCCCGCATAAATCGCTGTTATACGCCAACCCCTCCACAAAACGGGGAATCAACCAACGCCAGGCCTCCTTTTCATCCATCCACAGCAAATATTGCGTCAGATCAATAACATATTGCACCCAATTCTCATCAATGCAACGAGTTTCGACCAAATCCGCCTGACCCTCGATATCTGCCAACCGCCCTCGTAAAACCTCTGTGGCGCGTTCGTTCAACAAGCGTACTTGCTTGCCTGTACGCCGCACTTCCGCCTTCAAATACTCGCGGATAAATAACGAAGGATCATCGTGTAATCGTGCCCGATCTGCATGAACAGAAGCATAATCCCGCTCCAGCCGGTGAATGAGGCCATCCAGATCAAATGCCTTCCCCTCTTCAGGAGTCAACATAGCCCGCAAAATATCAACATCCCCATCTGCCAAAGCCAGCGCGTAAATAGCCTTTTTATCTGCCTCTGCCACCACATGCTGCATATAACGGTCAGTCATTTTGCGCACAATTTGGTCGCTGGGCGTGGCCGCCACCATGTCACCAACCACATCCGCCAATGACGTGCCTGCATCAAGCACATCGGCCACTTCCTGAACTGCCAGGGGAATACCGCGTGTCACACGGCTAACGGCCTCTAATTCGGCATCAGTGAGGTTTCGCCCTTGTGCGGAAAAATATTGCCGGATGTCATCTTCTGCCAGCGGGCGCATACGATAAGCGATTAACCGTCGGGGCGTATCATCCGCATATCCTTTGAAATATTCGTTGCCAAACTGGCGGCTGTGTACCAGGTTATTACGGTCGCTAATTACCCATATCACACGAGAACCAGCAGCCCGAATAACTGCCCGCAGCCAAATATCGGCACGGTCTACCACTTCGTAAGAATCGAGAACGACTATCAATCGCTTTTTGTCAGCGACTTTGTCAAGGCCACGCGCCAACGCATAAGCAAGTTGTTCGTTGGGATTGAGAAAATGGTCAAAATAATTGGGTTTCATGCGGGCACGCAGATAGGTTTCCAATGTGGCCCGTAGTTTAGCAGCTTGTTCCGCGCCAACCTGGATACCCGCATCCAGAAAGGTGGTGACGAGTTGTTCCCCTGTATCGCCAATCATCGGCACCCGGGTACGAATAATTTTCGATATGAGGCCCACACCTATACTGCGAAAGGCAGAGAGTTCTTCCCAACTATCATCGCTGGTCAAAATCTCGGCGACATTTTTTTCAGCTTCGTCGGCTTGTTTGATGGCTTTGTGATAGGCAGCAAACTGGCGGCCCCATTTTCTGCGAATAGCTGCGGCATAAATGCCTTTGAATACAGCATCGGCCGTTACGTGTTCACGGCCAACCTGTAGCCCTACTAACTTCTTTCGTTCGTCTTCCCAATCGACCCAGAGACACTGAAAGGAATCCGCAAAAGGCTTTTCCGTAGTGGCAATATGACGGAATCTTTTCGCCAACGTGGTTTTCCCAATCCCGCCATCTCCATATAACAGACAGACATAAGGGTAATCATCAGCTTGTGTCGTGTCCAACAATTCTGTCAATGCAAATCGAAATTGCTTTTGTTCTTCTACGCGTCCCAGGAATATTTTATCGTCAATTTTTAATAGATGATCAGTCATTCCCCCTCCTCACTTAGCAGCTTCAATGTTTGGGGATACAACAATATCAACATGGCGTTCACAGATTGTTATTGTCAGATAAATACGTTTTCAAGTGGCAACGTGAATTCCAGCACTTAGGCTAAAAACACACCAACAAACCCAAAGAGGATGATAACTGTACCCACCTTCTCTTTCGCCGCCATATTCTTTTTTGATACTCCTTGCAGAATGTTGTAATAGTACAACAAAATCTTTAAGCCTGTCAAGAAACGATGTGTTTAACTTGACATAGGGTTATGCATATTCTATAGTTGATATGGTTTGTATTTACTAGAAGTATCTTAATTGAAGATGTGTTTGTTTTGGCGATAGCACCTGATTCATTAGGCAGCAGTTTTGTACTGCCGGATGATGGTGGGCTGAGTTGGGGATGCAAGAACAAGGGTTAGGTTGGGAAGAGCGGGGAAAACAGCATCATGAAGAGAGAAAGGCGGACTTCTTCACTCACAAAAATTCGCGTTGTTGGTGTCGGAAATGGGGGCGTCAATGCAATCAACCGTTTGGTTAAAAGGCGTCTCACAGGAGTGGAGTTTGTGGTGGTGAACACAAATTCCTTCACACTAGCCAAGTCAATAGCCCCGACAAAGGTACACATTGGTCATAATGTGACACGAGGACATGGAACTGGTGGGGATGTTTTTTTAGGCAAGCAAGCTGCCTACGAATCAGCCGAGCAGCTACGCAAAGCAATTGAGGGAACAGATTTATTGTTTTTAGCGGCTAGTATGGGCGGAGGGACAGGTTCAGGTGTGATTCCAGTTATTGCCGAGATGGCTCATGAGTTAGGCATCTTGACCATTGCCGTTATCACAAGCCCTTTTAGCTTTGAAGGAGTGCGGCAACAAAAAGCCGCGCAGGAAAGCATCTCCCAATTAAAGCAATTTGTAGATACGATATTGGAGATACCGAGTGATCGCTTATTGGGATTGATGAATGAGGGGGCTAGTTTGGACGACGCATTACGTCTGGCAGATGGGGTTTTGGGTCATGCCATTCAAGCAATTAGTGATTTGGTGACTTCGTCAGGATTAATCAACATTGATTTTGCTGATGTACAAGCAGTATTGAAGCAACCAGGTCAACTGTTCATGATGGTGGGCCAAGCGCGAGGGGAGGAGCGAGCGCGTCTAGCTGTTTCGCAAGCATTGGATTTCCCTTTGTTGGATTTATCGTTGGATGGGACACAGGATTTGCTAGTGAATGTTACAGCCGGATCGAACTTGACTTTAGGTGAAATTCGGGATGTGGTCGGTTTGATTCAAGATGCAGCAGGCCCGAATGCAAACCTGAAGTTGGGTGCGGTGTTCAATGAACATGTGGGACAAGACCTGCGAGTGACGGTAGTTGCTAAGGGGGTTGTATCAGCTTCATCCGAACGGGATGGTTCGCTTGCTAAACCGATGATGTCGAAACAACGGCCGTTTCGCATCCCGATACCTGGCTTCTTACAACTAACTCTAGGGCGCATTGCACATGTGATGAGCTGACTTATAAGTAGATTGTGGGTTTCTGATAAAAATCGACTTACAATAAGGGTGTGAAACTTGAGATAATCGGCAGTTCCCATTGTTACTCGGAGTGAATATAAATCATGCGCTTGCCAGAAAGCGTACGGCAAATTCTGACCGTAGTCGCCAGTAAGATGCAACAGCGTAAAGCACGTCTCTATGTTGTTCCCATCATCTTACTGGTTTTTGTTTTATGGGTGCATTGGCGTTTAAGCCAGATAGGCCGTCTAGGTTTTGAAGAGAAGACCTTATGGGATTGGCTGGACTTACTGCTCATGCCAGTTATCTTGTTGTGGGGAGGTTGGTTCCTGACCCTGTCCGTGCAAGATATTCAACACCGCGCCGCAGTAGAGCAGCGGCGCGAAACGAGCCTCCTCGCTTATTTTGACCGTATGACAGACTTGCTGCTGCGAGAAAATTTACGTAGTGCGCCAGAAACGGCAGATGTACGCCGTGTTGCTCGTGCCCGCACGCTGGCAACGCTGTCGCCATTGGATGCCTTTCGCCGGGGGCAAGTGCTGCTTTTTCTGGCCGAATCGGGGTTGATTAGTACACCACCGCTAGTAAACTTGACTGGGGCGCTGCTGCAAGGTTCGCAATTAGCAGAGGCGGAGTTACAAGGTACGGACTTGACACGGGTACAAATGGAAACGGCCGTTCTTCACCACGCCGATTTACGCAAAGCCAACATGTGGGCAATCAACTTGCGACAAGCAGACCTGCAAGAAGCCGATCTTAGCCATGCCTCTCTACGAGTTGCCGACCTCAGCGGCAGCGTACTGGCAGGAGCCAACCTAAACAACGTAGACCTGGTCGGCGCTCAATTAGTAAATGTAGACGGCCGGGGACTCAACGCCGTTAAAGCAAATTTGTGGGGAGCCAATGCCCCCAACGCCAACTTCAGTAAAGCCAGTTTTTATCATGCACGACTGCGCGGCACAAAACTCAACCAGACAATCCTGCGTGAGGCCACACTCATCAATGCAGAACTGGTCAAAGCCCAGGGAAAAGCTGTTGACTTTGTAGACGCGCAGCTAACCGGGGCGAATTTGCAACAGGCACAGTTGCCAGAAGCCAATTTCCGCTGCGCCAACATCGGGGGGGCGCGTCTCGTCAATGCGAATCTGGAAAAGGCGCGTTTGTGGGGAGTAAAGGCTGTCGGTGCTAATTTCCGTCATGCCAATTTACAACAGGCTATTTTACGAGTAGCCGATTTACGCCGTGCCTATTTGCGAGAAGCACAACTCCAAGACGCTAACTTGCAAGTGGCTAACTTGCAGCGAGCTACACTAACTGATGCCGATCTGCGTGGCGCTGATTTGCGGGAAGCGGATTTACGCGAGGCCGTGCTGCGTGGGGCAGACCTATCAGGAGCCAACTTGCGCAACGCACAAGTAACCTCCGAACAGCTTGCCGAAGCCAAATCTCTGCACAACGCCATCATGCCAGATGGCAAACGGTACGAGGGGTAGCTTACCGCCGCCGCATCATACGCACAGCTTTCTGCATTGCTTTGTCAGAGCGGTTTGGGTCCAGACGAGCAACAGGTGGGCGGCCTTTCTTTTCTGCTTGTTCCAACGCGTGATGAATCAGCACATGGTTGTTTCGGCGCATGAAGTCTAATGGAGTTGCATCAGGATGCGCTGTAGCATCGGCCGTTTGTGCTGTTTCTAATTTTGCCTTTAAATCGCCAATCTCATCCGCAGGCAGGTAAGCAGCCGAGGTGCTAAACTCCAGATGATCATACACTGGCACCAACCGGGCCAGAATCACTTCCCCAATCTCAACCACACCGCGACCACCCGGCTCCTCCACAGCAAACGATTCACCAAACAAGAAATCTTGCAAATATAGCTTGTCGGCATCGTAATCTGTCAGGGTATATGCCCATGCTGATCCGGATTCGGCTACCCAGCGCTCCAAAGCCGCCTGCTGCACAGCAGATAGGTCGTCCCATTTCTCGGCGCGATAGGTATCAATCAGGCGCGTGCCATCTGCCAACGGGTAATCAAATACAAACCAGTCAAAGAAACGCAGCGCTTCTGGCTGGCTCATCTCTTCGGCGTTGTCAATGGTATACATCTCATTCCAATAGAGGGCCAATGCCTGGGCAAAATCTTCGGCAAATCGTTCATCACGCGCAAAAAGCATGAAGTTGCGGCTGAGAAAATTGGCTGCCTGTACCCAATCGCGCTTTTCTTTTTCTTTTTGCTGATCAATGGGCATATGGCATTTTTTGTATTTTTTGCCGCTGCCACAGTAACAGGGATCATTACGTCCGGGTTTATCCATTATGCACCTTCCAGTGCTGCCAATATGGGCAGTAAGTCTTGCAATGTTTCAATTGTATAATCGGGCTGTACACCGTTCAAATCGCGGATCACATGAGGGGGGGACATCAGCACACTAATCATCCCCGCATCGTTGGCTCCCGCAATATCGTTGGCAGGGCGGTCGCCAACAAAGATAGCCTGCTCTGGGCGGCAGCCCAGTTGGCGCAAGAGTTCGTGATAGATGGCTGGGTGGGGTTTCATATGCCCAAAGTCGCCAGAGGTAAGACGGCCGTCAAAATAATCAATGAGTTCGTAAGCACGCAGCTCAATATCACGCATCCACATCGGCATCATCGAGTTCGTGATCAAGCCTAGTTGATACCCCTGCTGTTTGAGCGTTTGCAGAGTAGCATGGGTATCTGCAAACGGTGCAACATTGGGCACAGGCTGCCAGTTAAAAGCCTGCATTGCAGCCTGAATGTCAATTTGACTCAGATCCAAGGCCAACGCACGAAATAGAGTTTTCAGCACAGTGGCAAAGTTGACACCAGCCCAAACGATTTTGGCCTCATCCCAGGCATGTCTCACGACTTCCTGGTATTGTTGCACAAAGGTCTCGATAGGGGGTAGTGTATGCCCGGTCTCAGAGAGGAATGTGTATAGATTTTCGAGGTGAAAACGATAGATTTCGGGGTAAGGCTTGATTTGCCGCGACCAATCAATGAGTGTGTCGTCAAAGTCAAAAATGATGGCGTGAATAAGGCTTGGCTGGGTCATGAGGTGGGATTTGGAAAGGAGATTAAAGATTGACCAATCTTTAATCTCCAGTCTCTATTAAGCTGTTTCGCTGGCCTGACGGGTGTGGTTACGTCCGCGCAAGTATTCGATGACCATCGGCAGCACGGAGATGAAGATGATGCCCAGAATAACGTACTCGAAGTTGGCTTTGACGAAGGGGATGTTGCCAAAGAAATAGCCCAACAGCGAGAAGCCAAATGTCCAAAGAAACCCACCGATGACGTTGTAGGTGATGAAATGACTGTAACTCATCGTCCCCACCCCAGCCACAAACGGGGCAAACGTACGCACAATGGGCACAAAGCGGGCCAGCACAATCGTTTTACCGCCATGCTTAGCATAAAACGCTTCCGTTTTTTCCAGATATTCGCGCTTCAATACCTTCTTGAGGAGCCGGTTTTGCGTATCAAAAACGCGCAGCCCTAACTTGTGTCCAATCCAATAATTGGCCGTATCCCCCAAGACCGCAGCAACAAACAGCAGCAGCATAACAAAGACAATGTTCAAATCGCCGAGGGCAGCAAAGGTTCCGGCTGCAAAGAGTAACGAATCGCCCGGCAAAAATGGCGTGACAACTAAGCCGGTTTCAATAAAAATCACAACAAACAAGAATGCATAAGTTAACGTGCCATAGTTGCGGATTACTTCGCTAAGATGCTCATCCAAATGGAGAAACAAGTCAATAATAAATGTAAGAATGTCCATAAAATATCTACCTCTTAATTCGATGCTTGATGAGCCAGACGCTCAATCAATAACACGGCTCCCAGCCCGGTTAAGGTCAGCAAAATGGCGAAAATCACTTGCAATGGTTCACCAGCAGCATCTGGCAAAATATTCAACTGCTCCGTCACAATTCTCTCGCCGTGACTAAGCATATATTGTCCACTATCATCTACCAGCCAGGCAACATCTTCTTTCCAGGGCCATACTTTTCGCAAGCTGCCCAACATCAGACCAGTCAGACCGGCCACAGTTAGATCGTGGTGACGCTTGAACAATCGGCTCAGAATTTGAGCAAAGGTCACAAGACCCATCACTGCCCCGATGCCGATGAAACCAATGGTCAGAAAATCACGGTTATTGACGGCGGAAAGGACAAATTGATATTTGCCCAGCAGCACCAAAATAAATGCGCCGGAAATGCCAGGCAGGATCATGGCGCAAATGGCGACAGCCCCGCTGAGCATCAGGAACCACCAGGTGTTGGGGGTGTGCGTGGGGGCTGCACCCACCAGCAGATAAGCTACCACGGCGGCGGCGGCCATTGTCAGATGCACGGCCGTTCGCCAATTTTGAATACGCCGCCCCACCGCGAAAACCGAAGCCAGCACCAGGCCGAAGAAAAAGCTCCACAGCAGCACCGGTTGGTGAACAAGCAGCCACTCTAAACCATGAGAAAGGGTGAAAATGGCCGCAAGAATGCCGCCGAAAACAGCCAGCAAAAAAGGCCAATTCAATAGGCGGAAAACCTCTTTGATTTGAAACCGAAACAGGGCACGCAAGAAAGCCGGTTCGCCAATCATGCGCAGAGAATCAATTAGCTCTTCATAAATACCCAAAATAAAGGCCATCGTGCCACCGGAAACGCCGGGCACAATGTCCGATGCTCCCATAGCCATGCCTCGAAGGGCAATTCCAGCATAATCGCGCAAAGTACGGCGTGGGGAAACGGCCGTTTCTTCCGTAGGTTCCTGCATAAAATCATGACCTCATCATACAAATTTGCAAAATAGCGGGGCATTATAACATGGGGTGGAACGGCCGTCACTCCCCCAACAGTCAGCCCTCCCATTAGCTCATCAGCTTATCAGCAATGTAAGGAAAACGGCGGCTGGTACAAAACCAACCGCCGTTTTCAAATTAGGAGGTATCACAATGGCCCAAGTTGATAACAAAGCCAATGCAATCAAATAAAATTTATCCGAAAACAAAGCAAGGGACAAGCAAAACCTCTCCCCTGCAACAATTCCTAGTCGCGGAACAATTCCCGCATAATGATATTGCGTTGAATCTGGCTTGTGCCCTCGTAAATCTGATAGATTTTAATGTCACGCATCAACTTTTCTACCGGATATTCGGACATATAGCCATAGCCGCCAAAAACCTGCACCGCGTCAACCGTCACTTTCATCGCCATGTCTGCGGCATACGCTTTGGCAAAAGCCGCAGCGGTGGTGTTGCGGCTGCCCGTGTCTACCGCCCAGGCCGCTTTCCATACCAAAAGACGCGCCGCTTCCACCTGCATAGCCATGTCAGCAATCATGTGGCCGATAGCCTGATGCCGCCAGATAGGTTGCCCCATGCTGTAACGATCTTTGGCATATTTGATGGCCTCATCCAGCGCACGCTGCGCAACGCCCACTGCGCCAGACGCTACCGAGGGGCGGCTGTGGTCGAAGACCTTCATAGCATAGAGGAAGCCCATGCCTTCCTCGCCCAATAGATGACTGGCAGGTACTTTCACATCATCAAAGATGACTTCCGCCGTATCAGAGGCATGTTGCCCCAGTTTTTCAAAGGGCTTGCCCACGCTCACGCCTTCCCAATCGCGCTCGACAACGAAGAAGCTCATGCCCTTGTAGCGGCCCTTCGTGCCACGCAACTCAGGATTTGTGTATGCAAGGACAGTATAAAAGCTAGCGTTGGTTGCGCCGGTGATAAAGGTTTTGCCACCTTTGAGGATGTAGTGGTCGCCATCTTTAACGGCCGTTGTCGCAATCCCCGACACATCCGATCCCGCCTCTGGTTCCGTCACGCAGTAGGCCGCCAACGCGCCATCGGCCATACGATTGCCATACTCAGTCTTCTGTTCCTCAGAACCAGCAATCAAAATGGGCAGCATTCCCAGCCCATTGACGCCAATAGTCGTACTAATGCCAGAACACCCCCAGGCCATCTCTTCAGTTACCAAACACTCCTCCAACATACTCAACCCTAAACCACCGTATTGTTCTGGGATATTCATGGTAGTCAGGCCCATTTCCTGCGCTTTTTTAACAACAGGCCAGGGGAATTCATGCGTCTTGTCGTAATGCTCGGCAACAGGGGCAATTTCGTTGCGAGAAAAATCACGAGCCAACTGCTGAATTTCTTTATGCTCATCTGATAGGCTGAAATTGATACTGTTCATGTTTTTGCTTCTCCTTAATTGATTAGAAGCGCATGATCGCGGCACGATTGCGGCGCAACTGCGCTGTCAGTTACGGTTCAGTTTTTTCGGAGGGAAGAACAACGCCCTGATAGAGCGCTTCTACTTTAGGCAAGTCGATGGTCATCACACCGTCCAGACTGCCCGTGTCAATGAGACCTTCGCGGGGAATCTGGCCTTGTTGAGCAATAGGCCCTTCGACAAAAACCTTGGCAAGCACAAATCCGGTGATATTGCCTTCGCTGCCAACGATAATGTCGCCTATTGTGCCAACTTTGGTTCCACCGGGCGTGTCTACTTCGCGGCCACGCAGTTTTTCAAAGCGCAGCCAGGTTTCGGCCGTGGGATGGTCTTTTTCGGTGGTGATGATGTCCGCTTTCTTGACAAGCATGGCATCAATACCAAAAACAACGACGTTTTCGCGGTCGATGAGGTTGTGGCTGCGTTTGAGCAGCCCCTCGGAACCGAGATAGATACCGTTGATCCAGTTAAGTTCTTCATCGAGGTAGAGGTCTTTGACATTGCCCAGAAAACGGCCGTCTGTCATGCTGATAATGGGTTTATTTGTGAGGTCTTTACCGAGTCGCATATGATTTTTATCGCTCCATTTAGGCTTGTCCTACATGATACAGATTTTGCGCCCATGACGCAATGCGGCAACGAGATTTTGTGGCGGATTTTATGAGTATGGTACGAAAGTATAAGAGTTGGGGGTTGAAACGGCCGTTAAGATCATGTATGCTGTTGTCAGGTATAAGCGCTTGGTCTAGCTTCACGATGATGAAGTATGGAGGTGCTTATTGACGAGAGAGAAAGAATCTTAACGGACAGCGCCCTGATTTGTATCAGGGCGCTGCTTTTTTATTCCACACCTAAACAAGCACCCTCCGCACCATGCCGGGGATCGAGCAAACGATAGGCCACCCAAATATTAAGCAACATGAGCACCGCCCCTATACTCAACATGACCGGGTAACTCATGATAAGCACCAACCCACCCACAAAAAGCGGCAGCAAGCTCACGGGAGTAAGGAGTGTGTTTTGCAAAGCAACACAGGTGGGACGCAGTTCGACAGAAGCCATTTCTAAAATGAAGTTGCTGTAGCCAAGTCGCATTCCGCTGGTAGTCGCTCCCAAAAAGGCAAAAACGGGGAGGAAGAAGAGGGTATTCATGGGGGCGAGCAGGGCAAACAGAGGAGAAAGTGCGCCGGAAACGGCCGTGCCCACAATCACCGCCCGGTTGCCAAAGCGATCCGCCAGCCACCCCCACAACAAATTCGACAACGCGCCGCCTGCCATTTGCGCCGACAAATACACGCCCACCATGCCCGCATCTACCACCAACTCTGTGCGAGCGTAAACGACGTAAAAGGGGGCGATGGCTAGGACGGCCGTTGTCAACGCCCGCGCCCCCAACAACCGCCGAAAATTAGGATTAACCCGCGCCAAAAAGAGTGCCCGCTGCAACATACCTCGCAGCGATTGCGATGTGCGCTGCACAGGATAGACCGGCTCCTTAATACCGGCAAACCCACTAAACGCCACCAGCAGCGCCAGCGCACTCAGCAAAAAAATAAACGCATAATTGGTCGGATAAGGGAAACGAACCGGGTCATCTAAGACCCACTTCACCACATAACCAGCACCAATTGCCAACGCATATCCCACCAACTGCCGCAGCCCCGTAAAACGGCCGCGCCGCTGCGCCGGAATCGCCTTCGAGAAAACATCCGCATACACGACTGTACCCATGCCGCCGGCAATCGAAAATATCGTGAACAGTGTAATCAACACCGTCAGCACCAACATGGGGCGTGTCGTGCCAAAGGCAAATGTGAGATAGGCCAGCACCGCCCAAGAAACCCACCGCGTCGTGATAATCCACAATAAATAAGGCTTTTTTCGCGGTCGATCTTCAATGAGGTACGCCGTAAACATTTGTGGCACGACCTCACCCACGCCCTGCACGGCGGCCATCAGCCCCACCGCCAGTGTGGATGGCGTGAGCAAGGCCACAAAAGCAGGCAATACGGTATGAATGCTGCCCAGTGCGGCCGAAGCCTGAAAAAATACGCCGTGTACCAACCCAGCCAAAAAATTTCGCTGGTAATAACGCTGTGTTTCTGCTTCAAACTGTGTCAAATTGGGGGAACTATTCATGCGGGGAAGTTTACCCCGTTCAAACGGTTATGGCATGAGGAAAGCCTATGAGTCACCAAACAGTAAACAGCGCCCTGACTTTTGTCACGACGCTGTAATTAGGTTTGTTATGTGTTTGTTTGTACTTCGATAAGCACCTCCTGCATTGCGATGTCATATGTGGCAATGCGTCACAGTTAATTGGCTTTTTACCAAATGTTGGAAAGGGCTGGGAAATTGGGTGTTTCCCTTATCGTATGACCTCCTTTGTGTGATGGTTGTTATTCTGAGGCGCTGCCGCGCCATTCTGAACAGAGATGTAGGGCTTGTATTCTTGTGCCTGACTGCGATGTTCAATGTAGGCAAATTGCACATCATTGCTTTGGTGGGCCAAGTCTTGTACATGTAAATCACGAACTATATCTTGGGGTAATTGGGCCACGCTATTGGCATAAATGTGACGGCGATGGGCTAGTTGGCGGGCTTCGGTGATGAGGGCGGGGGGCGTGATCTGATGAATGGTTACGGCCGTTTCCCCACGAACCACAATCCCAAAATTTTCTGCCATAGCCTGGATTTGATGACGGATTTCTCTTGTTAGTCTGCGGCGATTATTCCCGCTAGATACCACTTCCTCAGTATATTGATTAATAACCTGTTGAATTGCTATTTTTACAAACCGTTCGGCCATTGCTGCTCGCCGAGCGGGGGTTGAACGAATCAATGTATTCAAAATGTCCTGTGATGCACATTGTTGGGCATCAATTTTATAGGCGACATCCATGTCAATTGTTAGCGGAATGGGATCGGCCGTTTGCACTGCATAATCACGAACCTGCACCAGATTGAATCCTGTAGAAATGCGTTTCCCATACCGTCCGCGCCAAGGATTGATTGGCGGATAGTAGCCTGAATCACGCACTTCAAAAACGAATTCGTCACGGTAAACCGGAAGTTGTTCCTGAAAATCTACAAATTCCCAGCCAAAGCGCAGCAACAACCGATGCATCAAGCTATGTTTGGTAGGCTTACCCATTATGCCAAGCTCCTTTATTGCGCCAGGGAACGTTCTTCTTCACGGCTGATTTGCCCTGAACGCGCACAAATCAAAATGCTAACGATTAAACTTGCCAGCGGCCAAATGAGCGCAACTAAATAGGGATTCATGATCATTCCTCGTTTTGGTAAAGGGCTTTGCCCTTACAATAAACTTAATGCAGCGAAGCTGCCAGCCCCGATAACGGTAGAAAAGAGAAATGGGGTTACAATAGAATTATCATCACAGTTACGCATAGCTCGTAACAATATGACAAATAAGCTAACCCCAACAAATACGGAAATTGCCATTTTCACTTGCATGTTCTCGCCTCCATCTTCTCACTAACAAAATTCTCTGATTTCCTTGTACATCCATAGCATAAAAGACATAACACACTTTAATCTGCGTGTTATCTGCGGCAGCCAAACGCAAAAAAGCCCCGGACTGACGCCGGGGCTTCTGAAAACGACATATGTCTGTCATGAATCTAACTTGGCAAAAGGTTGTTGGTTTTAAGTAGGCGCAGCCCCTCCAGGCGCAAAGCAGCGGGCAGCAGAGTTTTGTAAATGTTGCAATGCGGGCTTTTGACATCCCAACGGCCGGTAGCGCGGTACGTTTCTAATGGGCAGCCACCGGTGCAACGATAGCGGAATTCACAATCGCGGCATTCTTTTTGGTCTACAGAAAGGTTTTGAATGGGGCCGAGGGCCATTGGCAGCAGTAAATCGCCATCCAGCATGTGTTCAGATGGCTGGTTGACGTGCATCTGGCATTGGGCCAGCCGCCCTTCGTGACTGACTACAAGGTAGCTGTGCTGCACGCCGCAGGTGTGGGCATGGGCTTCAGCTTGTACGCGATCAAGGAGGCCGTTGAAGAACGGCCGTTCCGGCAGCATCTCTTCAAACACGGCGTAAGCAGCTAACATGCCGTCAATAATAGCTTGCTCCTCCAACGCTAAATCGGCGCGGTTGGCGCTAAGAAGATTTTGACGGTAAAAGTTCAGGCTGACAGGCAAGTCTCGTGCCAACACCCAGCGCACGGCTTCGGCCACATCACCTGCATTTTGCTGCGTAACAGTGATGGTAATGTCTGGCCGTATACCGCGAGGCTGCAAAATCTGGTCAATGGTGTGTGCAACGTGATCAAAGGTTGCACCACCGCCTTTCATGGGGCGCTGGCGGTCATGCGCTGCGCCTATGCCGTCCAACGAAATCATCAGCTTGACCTGTTCCGTCGCCAGCCAATCTGCGTCGGCAGGTCGCAAGTGAACGCCGTTACTCAGGATGACCTCGCGCAGTTCCAGGCTAGTTTGTTTTGCTAACGCCTGCGCCAGTTCGTGCAGTTGGCGCACCAGCTTAAAGTGCAATGTTGCTTCGCCCCCAGCGTACTTGAGCTTGACGCGTTTGAAGCCATACTGCTGTGCGGTGGCAAAAATTTGCTGAACGGCTTTCCGTCCGGTGGCCTCGGCCATACGAGCGGAGGATTTGCGCACGTAGCAATAGGGGCATTCCAGATTGCAGGCATTGGTGATGTGCATCCAGGCGGTGAGGGTTTGTGGGGTGGTGTATTTGGGGGTAACGGCCGTATCTTCTGGCAGCAGAAGGTTTTGGGCAGCAAGGTCGTGGTCAATGGGGTCGCGCAGGGGCTGCGGTGTAGCAAACTGCTGCCAACGCTGCCATGCCTCCTGGTTGAGGACGCTGGGACCGCCAGGGGCATAGGGACTGTAGGCCAGATGATTGTCGCCGGGAAGGGGTTGGGTGTGAGCGGTGGTTTGGGTGAAGTGGGGGATGAAAGGGGTGGTAGGAACGGCCGTTAACCCCATAGCCCCATCCGGGCAGGCACAGTCATGATCCATTTCGCTGCTTTCACCCTGTTCAAATACCAACAGGAATGCTTTATCCGGGCAGGCGCAATCATCGTCGCGGTCATTAAACTGGCCGGTTAGCAGGATGGGGCGTTGGGTGTTCATAGACTTTCCTTGGATACGGCCGTGTCAACTGCAACGGGATCGTAGTAATCACCAAAACAATCCAGCAAGAATTCTTCTAAATCACCAAAATTCTCCAGTTTCAATTTAGCAACACGGTAGCTTTTACGGAAATCCCGTTCATATCGGTAAAAATCAACCATTTCGACGGCATTAAGTTTTTTCAAAAAGCTGTATAAATCATCGTATGCGGCTGTTAAAGCGCTTGATCCTGGTGCAAACAATTGAGCATAAGCCAACGACAACGTATAAGATTCTGCCGCACGCTTTAAATGAGTTTGTAGTTCATCGTTCTTACGTACACGTTCCCACCGTTCCTGCTGCGGCAGACTTATATATTCAGCCGTCAACAATTCGGCATTTTTGCGGAACCGCATAAACGCTATTTGCCCATAAAGATTATGCATTTTGCTAAGCTGCTTAAAAAGGTACGCTGGCGTCTTAGCTGAGTCAGGATATTTGCCACTTTTAGTCACCCGTGCCTTCACTTTCAATTTCCGCTCAACGCCCCGTACTAACTGCTCCCCTTTCGTCAATTCACTTTCTGCTTTCTCCTCCAAACCAGCATAATAATTCGTCCAGGCGGCATTTACCAATGCATCAAGTTCCAGATGTGGCAGCTTCAATTCATTGGCTAAACGCGCCGCATCATTCAAATACATCAGAGCATTATTATGGCGACGGCGCCAGATTTCTGGTGTCATTTTCTCGCGTGAATACGCCACCCAATCCCGATACAAACTGCCCAATTCTAACTTCGCCTCAATCAAGCGCACTCGCTCCCCACTGGCTGGGCCTTCATAAAAAATCTCATGCGCCTGCTGCAAAACGCGCTCCGCTTCTAAGTATATAGCCTCTGGTGACTCTTCTCGCAGCGCTGATACCGTTCCTGTTGCAATACGCCGCAGCGCTTCCCCAATTTGCAGCAAAGACAGCCCTGCCGCTCGTCCATCACTTACATAATTAGCAATGGCCAGTGCCCGCGCACTGGTATCCAAAGCTTCTTCTGGCTGTTTTAAATCGTTCCATATCAGTCCCAGCGTATTATATGAATAGGCAATGGGCAGCAGTTGCCCTTCAAGAATTCGCAAATCAAGCGCATCTTCACAAACTCGCACCGAACGCTTACGTCCAATCTCTACCAAAGCACGCGAAAGATTATTTCGTACCGTTGCTTTGAGCGCAATGTCTGATGGTGTTATCGAGCGGAGATAACGCAATGAAGCGGCATAATTGCGTATACCGCTGCGGAAATCGCCCAAACTTACATAACCAAAACCCAAATTTATGTAAGTAGAGGCGATAAGAAACAGTAATCGTTCATATGCTGGATGGCCTATAAAACCGTTTTCATTTCGTTCAGGGAAAACGGGCGTATTTATATCGGCCCGGCTTAAAGCAACCAGTTCTTTTACAATTTTTTCAAGTGCAGAAACGGCCTGTTCGATATTTTCACCTGAATAAATGCGAGCCATTTCCCGCCAGCATCCTCTATCAGAGCGAGCCAATGTATGGTTCCAACTATCATACTCGTGTTTGTTTTTTAATTGGTGAGCTTTGGCTTCAATATCATCAGCCAATTGAATGGCCTTTTTATACTGCTTGCGCATATAAGGTCGGACAATCCACTGCACCGCATCATCTTGTTGTGCTGCACGTCGCAATACCTGCTCTTGCGTTTCGCCACGCTCAAGTGCTGCTTGGCGAGCCTGTAAACTAATAAACTTAAAAGCAGCTTGGTCATGCATTACACGCCACATTTCTGCCTGGAACATTGTTTGCCGCGGCTCATTATATGAAGCCATACGTATGCCAGTCATTCTGAAATAAACGCCATTGAAATTTCTATCGGGATCGAGCAAGAGCAAGTAATGTAGGTTCTCAAGTTCTGCCTCAAGCAGAAGCGTAGCTAAATTTTCTCGCTCTTGTTCATCCAAGAGTGACAAACGCGGCATTTGTGTATTAAGAATTTTTGCCGGAATTTCCACACGGATCTTCGACAAATCATCCACAACAAATTGATGCCGTTTATCTCGTAACCGTTGAATCTGGTTTTCGGCCCAATTTTGTAAACGTTGGTAAAGTTTTTGCCGGGCCAACACCTCATGCTTTCTAGATGATTCGTTAGCACTGATAATTTCTGCATATATTCGATATACTTCATCTTGCAAGCCAATTTTGCCACCCGTTTTGGAACGCACAATCGCCAACGTTTTTATATTATTGATTTCTTCTTGTATGACTTCTAATCTTTCGGAGTTTTCTACCCAGTCTGCCGCGTCTTGTTTCGGTGTACTATCTAATGCAAAGTGAAGTTGGTTAATTGTGACGCCGCGCGGGGCACGCACCAACACTTGCAATATCTGAGCCTGTAAGCTGCCACCTCCCTGAAATAACAGATTGATGACTTCTTCTTCTATTTCCCGGCGTGCTTGTAATAATTCTGGCGTTTCTTTACTGCCATCTGTTTTTACTCTTTCAAACGCTTCATCATATGACATCTGAAGTGGTTCTGGTAACGAGCGCCCTTCAATAAGTACGTCGGTATACATAGACAGGCGCACAGGCTGCCCCCCTGTATATAACCAGATCAACTTTTGTTGGTCTTTATCAGATAATAGAGAGTCCAAAGTAGCACGAGTGTCCTCAGCTATAGCTTGTTCATCACGTGCTGCTACCGCCCAGTCATTTGAGAGTTTCTGAAAGTATTCGGCCGTTTCTGCTTCGCTAAACGGTTCCAGATTTATTGGGATTTCCTCGCAAAGTGGGCCCGCTTTAGCAATTGCCTGACGCAAATCATCAAAGAAACGTTTCCCCTCTTCCCCTCTGCCGGCAATAAGCAGCGTAGTGTTAGTAAACTTTCCTCCTGCGATTTGCTCAATCAACCACTGTTGCGTAGCAAAGACAAGATCGGTTGTGTTAAGCAACTCTCTTTCCAATAGCCACTCCGAACTGACGATTGCCAACTGTTCGGCTGTATCCAAAGGAATCATTAAACGCTGCTTTGTAGCAACTTTTTCATAATCTGACCAAAATGCTTCTTCTGCTTCTTGAGCAGCAGTACGGACAGCAGAATATGCAGCGCCAAAATCGGTCATACGACGATATCTGTCTTTTTTGACAATGTAATCATTAAAAAAGATTCTATTAGCCCATGAAAGCGGATCTCCCAATTTTTGTATAAAATGTTCTCGTGTGTGTAATTTAATATTTGTAAAATCGACCAAATCACAATAGGCAAGCCGTTTCTTTAATGATGTCCAATCATCTTCTGGTAGAGGGGGCCCATACATTTCACAGAACTCTGGTTGTCCCAGACGACGCAGCACTTCTTCTAGTATTCGGGTTTTCCCTAATCCGCCAGGGCCTTCTATCATGACCACCCGGCAGTGTGTCCCAGAATCAATTAAGGATTTCCAGATACGTTCCATTTCAGTTTTTCGACCAACTAGCTGGCGGGTTCTATCTGTTGCCATTAACGGTTGCATACCGGAATCCTCCTCAATTGATGGCGGGCCACGTTATTTTTGGTTTATTTGTTGCAAGATAATTTAGTAGGCTTGCTAATTTCCTGTTCCGCTCACATACCTCAATTATTCCAATCACGATTGGGTTTTTCTTTTGCTCAAAATTCTCGCATTCAATAACAAGATCAAAACACAGGGTACGCAATTCCCCTAAATCGAAATGTGCTTCCATTAAAAGACGAAGCTCTCGACGAAACTTTTGATGCAGACGTTTTTTGTTTTCTACCTTCAAACCCTGTTGCATACTCTCATCTAAGGAAATCCCATAAGTAATCATCGGTTCAATTTCTAGCAAACGAAGCTTTTCCAGATGGCTATCCTGAGCAATAAACCTTTGTAACAGGATGATAAAATAGTCTTGAGGTATATCTAGTATTATGGTTACACTACCTCGTTCTATACTCACAAGTTGTATTCTTTCTGAGTTGACAGCCAAGATAGATGACAATTCAGAAAGAAATTCGTTTCCAGCAAATTGATTAATATCTTTATCAATCCACAGCCTCAACCGAATTGGTGTGAGGCTGCGGACAAATTCTTGAACCCCTGGTGTGATCTTGTAACTATTATCTATGTTAGTAATCAACATATAATCTTGGAGGGTCTGAACTGTTTCCCAGACAGTTGAGAGGGGGTGATCTAAACGCGTGGCTAATTCTTCAACTGCCCACTCAGGAGGCAATTGGCTGATTGATTGCAAATGTTTCAATATTTCATCTATGTTGTCTAGTGGCATTAATGCCATTATGCCCCGTTTTAACAAATCGTTCGCAACTGGTTTTTGTTGGTTTATGTATTGAAAACGCCCCTCCAAAAACAAGAAATGATTGAGTCCTAAATGAACCCAATTATAGCCAGGGACCATAGCCAAAATTTCGGTCAACGGCAGGTCAGGTTCCTCAGATTGGCTAATTAATTTCTCCAGTTGATCGCGTCCCTGCTGCGAGATATTGATTGGAGAGGGGAGGGGCTTCAGGACACATCGCTGTTCTGTTCGACGCAATAAAGATGAATAAAGTCTTTGAGATTGGCGTAAAGCAATAATCAACCGCCAATTGAAATGCGCGATAATTGGTTCCAAAATTTGTTTTTCGACAATTCGCCAAGCTGCAAGGGAAGGTTCATCACCACCATCAACAAATAAATAGATGGGCTGTTCTGGCCAGCAATGCATACTAGCATATCCTGCCACCTTAGTCAGAGTGGTAAATATATCTTCAGTCGCTTTTGTGCTCGGCACAGAATCGCACTTTTCTTGGAGGTTCTCGGCAAAATCTGACACATATTTTTGTAACGCAGCATGGTCGATTTCACGTTTTCCTAGAGAACCATTTAACAGGAAAGCCGTGACATCAATTTTGAATATAATTTGTCCTTCTTCCTGGAGCAGGTTTTGGAAATGGGTCAAAAACCAGGTTTTGCCATTAGCAGGCGGACTGGTAATGGTTAAGACGCGACGACTGCTGGCTTGCCACTGGCGGGCAAATTCTAATTCTTCCCGACGCTCGACAAATAGGTCTTGGTCGAAATCTCTGCGAATGTTGTGTATTTTGGATTTAAGATCGTCAGGCATGTAACATCCCCTCATTGATAACATTGTCAACTATAGGGGAAAGCAAAGAGGGTGTATTATCTGACCAATTCTGGAGGGTTTGTTGTAGATCACTATTGGTAATTGTGGGCTCAATCGGTGTGCGATTGACGTGGATGTTTATAAGTGAACTTAATATCTGGATGAGGCGGCGTGGTGATTGTTGAGCAGATTGTATAAGCTCACTTTCTAAGTCTACGGGACTCTCCTGGCTCGTCAGCACTTCAATTCCCCTTATCCAACTCCCAGCACTCCGAAAACGGTTCTCGATGAGTGCATGCAGCAGTGAATAATTCCATTTTATTAAAGCAGAAAAAGAAGGGGAAATCAATGTATTATCGGGTTGTGAGAAGAAGTGTTGTGACTTGCTTTTTATCCGTTTGGGCAAAAAGAGTTTTAATGATATAGGGATTTGTGTGGGGAATTCTGGTAGAAGTTTGCTGATTTGATGAAGATGGGTGAGCAAAGAGTTGATGTCGAATTGGGGAGTATCTGCGGCGTCTAGTAAGTAGTAAAGTTGCTGGAAGCCCAATTGCTGAGCTAGGATAATACCTTGCTGAAGAACGGCCGTTTCCTCCACAACCTCCCTCTTCTCCCTCTCGCCCACATCCAACACCTGCTGCAAAAACTGTTTGCGGGCCTTCGTTAGCGGCGTGTAGCGCACCACTACCCGCTTCCAGGTGCGCCACCAAGGGGAAATGCCTGTCGGTACGTCTGGTGACTGCCCCTGACGCAAATGGCGTCTAAGACTGCGATGAAAATTGGGGATGTGCTGATGCCAGTAGTGACTGAGTGCCGTCGTCAATTTTGCGTCTGGCACAGATGGTAGTGTGTCAAATCGTTCAATGGTTTGCACAAAGAGGTCAGTGGCCAGGGCTTGGGTAAAGGTTTGTAGGGTCGGAGCGATTACGGCCGTTCCCGGTTCCCCTTTCCCCAATTCCTGCGACACGATCAAAACCTGCTGTGCCAGTCCGCGACATTGCGCCTCCAGCGCATAACGCAGCGTCGTTTTCCCGCTGCCAATGTCGCCATACACGACTGCATGGCCGGACTGCTGCAAATTTTCTAACAGCGATCCTTGCCCTTTTGCAGCAGGTAAATCCACAAAATAAGTGAGGAAAGGCGGGTCATCGCTATTAATTTGTAATTCTAATTCGGCTGTAGCATAGGCAAAGGGATCATGCTCCAACCCCAAAGTTCGATAGATATATACATTGCGCGGATTAGCGCCTGTACCCACATTTTGTTGTGGCAAAACCTTTCCCTTACACAAATACTAATAATCCAGGGTATAAATATCAACAATAACAATTCCATCTTATCATTGAAACCAACAGATAACTGACCACTCTCTAACATGAACCTTACACGAGTCTGTCAGCAATATAGTTGGATTCAAAGAAGGAAGTTTTCCAGCCAGTATCCCCGGTCGCGCCGATTTTGCAGATATAAGTTTTTCCCGTTAATGGGTTCGATTTCTTTACGCAGGCGGCTGACCAGCGTGTTCAGGTTGCCAGGGCTGCCGGCAACTTCTTGTAGTATTCCAGGGTTCGGTTGACCGCGCAGGTCAAAAAGTTTTTTCAGTAGTTCGTAAGGCTGCTGGTCGAGAGAAACAAATTGAGGGCCGCGCCATACGCCGTTACGAGCGGTTTCCAGGCGCAAGGGGATATGACGCTGGTAAAAGTGGTAGACGGCCGTTTCTAGATCGTCTGAAGGATTCTGTTGTGCAGACAACATCAGCAAAGTTTCGGCCCATTGCAGCCACCCGGCTATAGATTCTGCTGCGTACAAACTCTTTATTTCAGTTTGCGCACGCTGCAAGACGGCCGTTTCCGCCAACCCCTTCAATGAATTGCATGCCCCCTGCGTAGCTACCTTCATATGTTGTCCAACAACCTGTTCAATAACTGCCTCATTGTTTTGCAGCCGAATAACAGGAAGACGACCGTTATCAGATTGCAGTAAATTGAGTTGTCTAGCTGCTGATTCTGGAATCGCCGCACGGATAGCAAATTCAGGGTACTCAAACAAATCCAGCCATCCCAGCAACTTGCGCAAATCATTCAAATGCGCTTCTGCTTCAGCCTCGTTCAAATCTAAAACGAGCAGTGTTTGCGGATAGCCAAGTGCCTGAATTAAATCAATCAATTCATCTAAAAGGTTCCAAGTATCAGCTTCTCCGATCACAGTGGAATACAAATCAATCGAAGCATCGGGAAAAGATGGTGCTGGTGTCAGATGGCGTAGTCGTTGATAAAGACGTGCTAAAGTACGTCGCCCTAAATGTTTTTCTACTAACCAATTTAAAAATTCTAGCCGTGTGTCGAGTTCGGTAACGGCCGTATACAATTTTGCTTTATCGCTCAGTAGTCGCACTACCTCTGTCGCCGCCGCCGCTAAAATCTGGCTCAAGTGGCTGCCACCGGGAACCCAGGGACGGTTGCCTCCCGGCCAATGATGGGGGAGATACTGGATTAACAGGGTAGGTTCATCGAGTTTGTACTGTAGGGCAGCAACGGCCGTAGACTTCCCGCTCCCCGCTCCCCCAACCAACACTGCCGACGCCTCAGCCTGTGCAAAGCGTGTCACCTCTGGTGTGCTAACAAAACAATCCTGCCACCATTGCTGCTGCTGCTCCGGTGTCTGTGTGTTCGTTGGCATAAAAGGCCAGCGTTGATAGGTTATCATTGGCTAATTATCCTTTATCTCACTCACATAGTGTACAAATTCCTATGCTTTGACACAACTGCATCCCATGTATAATTCCGTCATGAACACTTCAACCTCCCCTTTCAATCCCATTCCTCTACGCGCCCAATTCCCGGCGCTGCAAACAATGACAAACGGCCGTACCCCCATCTACTTCGACGGCCCCGGCGGAACCCAAGTCCCGCAGCGCGTCATCCAGGCCATGACACACGGGCTGACACACAACATGAGCAACGTCGGCGGCCCTTTCGCCGCCAGCCACCGCGCCAACGACACCGTAACCGCTGCCCGGCAAGCCGCCGCCGACCTGCTCAACGCCCGTCGCCCCGACGAAATCGTCTTCGGCCAAAACATGACCAGCCTCACCTTCAGCGTCAGCCGCGCCATTGCCCGCACCTGGCAGGAAGGCGACAACATCATCCTCACCCGGCTCGATCATGACGCCAACATCTCCCCCTGGCTGCTGGCCGCCGCAGACAAAGGCGTCACCGTGCGCTGGCTAGACTTCGACCCCACCGACTGCACCCTGCGCCTCGACGCCCTGCCCGCCCTGCTCGACAGCCGCACCCGCCTGCTGGCAATCACCCACGCCTCCAATGCCGTTGGCACCATTCCCAATGTGGCCCGCGCCGCGCAAATGGCCCACGCCGCCGGTGCGCTGGTTTATGTGGATGCGGTGCATTACACGCCGCACGGCCCCGTTGATGTGCAAGCGCTTGACTGTGATTTTCTCGTTTGCTCATCCTACAAATATTTTGGCCCGCACACCGGCGTTTTGTACGGTAAATATGATTTGTTGGATGACCTGATCGCCTACAAAGTGCGCCCTGCGCCATCCAAACCGGCGGGCAAGTGGGAAACGGGCACGCAAAGTTTTGAAAGTTTGACGGCCGTTACCGCTGCCATCAACTACCTCGCCGACATTGGCGGCGACCAACCCACCCGCCGCGCCCAACTGGTGCAGGCCATGACCCTCACCAGCCAGTACGAGATGGGCTTGAGCGATTATTTTCTGCGTGGGGCAACGGCCGTTCCCGGACTCCACATCTACGGCATCACCGATTTAGAGCGGCTGGACGAGCGCACCCCCACCTTCGCCGTCAGCCTCGATGGCTACACCCCCGCCGAAGTCGCCGCCAAACTGGGCGAACAAGACATCTACGTCTGGCACGGTCACTACTACGCCATCGCCGTCATGGAGCGGCTGGGGCTGCTGGACAAAGGGGGCCTGGTTCGCATTGGCTTCGCCCACTACAACACCCGCGACGAAATTGACCAACTGCTGGCAGCGCTGCAAGAAATGGCGGCGTGAAACGTAAAACGTGAAACGTGACAACCCTCTTTTCACGTTTCACGCATCACGCTTCACGCTCTCTTATTATGAGAAGCGGTTGACACCCCTCGTTGTCTATGCCATAATGCCCTCATTATTTATTGATTCGCGGCACAAGCTGCACGGCCATCTTATACAAGAAAGGAGGTGGTGCTTATGAGTAGTTATTTACCTAAACGCACCGTAGCGCCACCTCCGACAAAGAAGTAGGCGCTACGGTGCAACCCAAAAGCCCTGTTTTCGGACAGGGCTTTTGTCTTTTAAGAGGATAGAGGATAGAGTGTAGAGTTAGAGATAGCGGCAAGACCAATCTCTAGCTTTACACTCTATCTTTTTTTATCGGAGTACCTCATGAAACGAATTCCTGTGATGCTTTTTGGGGCTGGCGGCGTGGGGCAGGCATTGTTACAGCAAATTGTCAACGGCCGTTCCACCACCGCCACCCGCAACAACTGCCAACTCGACGTCATCTGCGTCGCCGATAGCAAAAGCTACGCCTGGGCCGCCGACGGCCTGACCGACCAGCAGCTACAAGCCATTGTCTCCGCCAAACAGCAGGGGCAGCCGGTCAATGCCGCCAACCCGGAACGGCCGTCCGACCTGCAACTGCTAGAAACGGCCGTCACCGCCCGCCCGCAAAACCTCATCCTCGTAGACGTGACCGCCGCCGCAGGGATGGAGCCGCTGCTCGACACCGCCCTGGCGCAAGGCCACCGCGTCGTTCTCGCCAACAAAAAGCCCCTGGCCGGCCCTTGGGCGACGGCACAAACCTACTTCCACCACCTCCGCCTGCGCCACGAATCCACCGTTGGCGGCGGGCAGCCCGTCATCGCCACGCTGCGCTACTTGCTGGATGTGAACGACCCCATCCACGAAATCAGCGGCCAACTCAGCGGCTCATTGGGCTACATTTGCAGCCAGTTGGATGGCGGCACGCCCTTCTCAGAAGCCATCGCCTCCGCCAAAGCGCTAGGCTACACGGAACCCGACCCCCGCGATGACCTCGGCGGGCAAGACGTGATGCGCAAAATTCTCATTTTGGGGCGCATGGCTGGCTGGCCGTTGGAAGCGGCCGACCTCAAACTGGAATCGCTCTATCCGGCGGCGATGGCCGACCTCTCTGTGCCAGACTTTATGGCACGGTTGGGGGAATTGGATGAGACGATGGGGGAGAGGGTGGCAACGGCCGTTACCCACCAACAAGTCCTGCGTTACGTCGCCCACGTTTCCGCCGAGGGCGGCTCTGTCAGCTTGCAAGCCCTGCCCGCCGCCAGTCCCCTCGCCAACATGAAATACATCAGCTTCCGCAGCGCCCTCTACGACGACGAACCTCTCCTCATCGGTGGCAAAGGCGCGGGCGTGCACATGACCGCTGCCGGCGTCCTCGGCGACATCCTCGACCTGGTACGCGAGACAACCAGTGAATAGTAATCAGTAGTCAGTCAACAGTAATCAGTAAGTAGGTCACTGACCACTGATTACTGATTACTGACCACTGTTAAACTCCGCTTCGGTCACATACGTGCCCCCGCTCAACTCTGCGTTGGTCACGTTGTAACTGCGATCAAAATGCACCACTGTTTCCATACGGCGGAAGCAGCGATTGTCCACAATCGTTTTGTGCCATTCATAACCGTCGTCTGTGCTGTTTAAGTCGTGCTGCCTATCAGCCCGTACTTTGACGATTGTGCCGCAATTATCACAACGCACATAAAAATAAATGCCGTACTTGTCTACATACTCTCTCGGCTCTCCGCCGCCAAATAGTTTTTTCAAAAAACCCATAATTACCTCTTTGGGGAATAAACACTCAGCTAACTACCTATCGTAAATCTATACCACGATTATATGCCAGCTTTTGCGTAATTTACACGCGGCGGCGCTTCCCGCCCTCAGGGAATCATGCTAGACTAAACGCATGGCAAGTACCGGTACAGAATTTTGGGCGGCGCTAGAGCAAGCTGTTGACCCCGCTACCTATAAACCTCAGCGGCGGCCGTCCATCGTTGTCAGCCGCCTGGAACACCGCGACGAACCCTACTACATCCTTAAACAACCGCAAATCAAAAGCTACCTGCGCCTCTCCGAAGAAGATTATGCCCTGTGGTGGCAAATGGATGGCACGCACGCCATCAAAGACCTGCTCTTCTACAGCCTGCGCCGTTACCACTCCCTACCCATTGGCCGCCTTAATGGACTGGTCACTGATTTACGACAGGATCATTTTCTGCAAGATACGCCTACCAATATTTATGAGCAGATAAATGAACAACTGGCAGCACGAAACCCCGCCAGCCGCGGGCGTCGCCTGCTTAACGCCTTCTTGCACACAGAAATCAGCGTGGACGGATTGGATGATGCCTTCACCCACCTTTACAATCGGCTTCGTGGGTTATTTGCCGTGCCGGTACAGTTGCTGCTTTTTTTGCTTATCGTTGTGGGCAGCTACCTCTTTGGGCGGCTGGTGTTGGCGCAGACCTTTGCTCTTTCGCAAAATGGCGTGTTCAGCTTCGCCAGCATTTTGATTGCCAATCTGCTGGTGATTGGCGTGCATGAAATGGGGCACGGGCTGGCAACCAAGCATTTCAAACGGGAGTTGAATCGGGGCGGGTTTTTGTTGTATTGGGGGATGCCCGCTTTTTTTGTGGATACGCGGGACATTTGGCTGTCGCCGCGTTGGGCGCGGGTGGCCGTGTCTTGGGCTGGCCCGCATACGGGGCTGCTCATTGGTAGCGCCGCCGGGTTTGCCCTCACCTTCATTGGCCTTTATGTCCCCGGCGCTGATGGCTCGGTATGGGCGGGGTTCATTTATCAGATGGGTTTCCTCGCTTTTCTTAGTGTGGTTATCAACCTCAACCCCCTGTTGGAATTGGATGGCTATTTTATTTTGATGGATGCGCTGGAGCTGCCTAATCTGCGGGCGCGAGCGTTTGATTTTTGGCGCAAAACTGTGCCAGCACAGTGGCGGGAACGGAAACGGCCGTTTCCCCCCCTGCACACCCTCTCCCGACAAGAACGTTTCTTCGCCCTTTTTGGTGGATTGGCCCTCCTTTACTCCGCCTATGCCTTGTGGCTGGCCCTCTATTTCTGGCACACACGGCTGATTCCCTTTGTACGCAATTTGTGGGGTGCGTATGGCATGTGGGGGCAGGCGCTTGTGTTGGTGGGAACGGCCGTGCTTCTCATTCCCGCCGTTTACTATCTACTCAGCTACAGTTGGAGCCGCGTCCGCAGCGCTCTGGAATGGCTTGCCCGTCGCGATCTCTTGGCCCGCGCCGATGTGCTGGCCCTGCTCACTGGCCTGCCCTTGCTCATCGGCATCCCCCTCCTCCTCTTGTGGCTGCAAACCCTGTCCAATTCTGGTCTCGCTCTCCAGCTCATGATGTGGACGCTGCATCTTGCCGCCATTGTTGCGCTCATCGGCGTTGCCCGCCAGCTTCCCGGCTCTCGCTTCCAGTGGGCTTTGTGGACACTTGTCGCCGCGCCCGTTGGCCTGACGATTACCTGGTTTTTCAGGGGAAGTTGGGGCGAAGAGGTGGGGGTGTTCGTAACGGCCGTTAGCATACTCGGCACAGGCATCATTGCTGGATTCACAGTTTGGCCGCATACACTCAGTTGGGCTGACCGCCTGCTCATGGCCTTCACATTCCTGCTTGGTCTGGGTTACACCGTCCTCACCTACCTGCTCAGCAGCGGACAATGGCTCCTTAGCGGCCTCACCCTATTTGCCATTTTCCCCGGCCTCATCTTCATGACCCCCCTGATCATCAATTTTACCCGTTCCCGATTTGCCCTCCCTTGGATACTGCTGCTGTTTAGCATCCTGGCCATTCCCTGGCTCAAATTTTATCCCACGCTGCACTTACCTGTAATTATCCTCTGGCTCTACGCCAGCGTACTATATTTGCTATTAGGCAGCCTGGCCCAATTCACTCGCCAAGAAGAAACCCTGGCCGAAACAGGTGCATTTAGCGAACGAGAACGATTGGTGAATGCCTTCAACCATTTCATGCAAGCCATATTTCTCAGTTATGAAGCTATTTTTGGCGGGCGGCGGCTTGGTGAAATTCAGTTACAAATGGTCGCACTCGGCCCCATAGACCCCGACGCCACCATTTTCAACATCGCACAAAAAATTCAACAAGTGCTGCTGCTGGCCGTAGATAGACTGGATGATCTCGCAGGCACACCCTTCACGCGGCAAGCGGGACAAGCCGCCTACGATAGTTTGCCCTGGCTAGAAGCAGAAACCCTGGCACGACACGTTTTAGCCGAGTTGGAATGGGGCACACAGTTAGCTCAGGGCTTTATCGTGGCCCGCGACCGCCGTATGCAGATCGTTCGTCAGGCGGACATTTTTGCCGGGTTTGATCAGACCGATATTGACGAAGTGATGCAAGTCATTGAAACTCGCGAATTCCGCGAAGGTGCTCTTATTGCCCGTGCGCAAGATGACGCAAGCCATTTCTTCCTGGTTGAATCGGGCGAGGTTGGCGTATTTCATGGAGGTGTACAGATGGCCTCTATCAATATTGGCGGTTACTTTGGCACAATGGCGCTGCTGGACAGCGGCAGCTACATGGCTACGTACCGCGCCTTATCGCCAGTGCAAACCCTTGCCATCCACCGCAAACGCTTTGATCCACTACTGCGTGCAGACACAACATTAGCGCAGCAAGTGAATTCCGGTGCGCAGGCGCGACAGTTATTGAAGAAAATGCCGTTGTTTAGCAGCCTCAGCCCACAGCAATTGGCAGCAATCGACGCCCGCTTACGGCGTAAAACAGTAACAGCAGACACAGCGATTGTGCGGCAAGGCCAGCCGCGCTCCGATCTGTTTATTGTAGCCGAGGGATTGGTAGAGGTGCTAGTTGGAGATGGCGCGACCGACATTGTTGTCGGCGAGTTAGGGCCAGGCGAGCATTTTGGTGAGTATGCACTGTTTGCAGACACGCCTTACCAAGCAACCTATCGTGCCAAGCAAGATTCAACGCTTTTGCTGCTGGATGAAGCGCGGTTTGATGAGTTAGTAGCTGGATATGCAGATATACTGCATTATGTGGAGCAAATTGGAAGCGGCCGTCTCTTTGCCACACGCCGCAGATTGGGATTGAGTGCCATGCTGTCGTAGTTCGACCTTGTGCGTATATAACCTGAGTTCGGAATTAGATGAGAACCAGCAAACAAGCCAAATCGCCATCATGCAAGTTTAAGGCTAGCCTTTTAGGGCTATATGTGCAAGCAAGTAATCACGCTAACATGAAATTTATCGGCACCAAAGTGTCGGGGTATGTGCAATCTGCGAGATGCTCTGGAGTTGATCATCTATTGTCTCAGTAATGGCTTGCTTGTGTAAAAGTGTTTGTCCATTAGTGACAACGGGCGATTCTTCATGTTCTTACGCAGGTTTGTGATAAGCTGAACATCTTGCACGAAAAACTGGTTAGCAAGGGGCAATGAAATGTAGTCTACCGTAATTGCTAATTGGCGAACGTCCGAGTTGCCCAGAGAGCAACTAGAGAAGCCATTACTTTGATGTAAAATCCTTCATTTGTCCGTGCCTGCAAATAATTGATACTCATACTTTCCAATTGATCGTTGTCGGCCTTCCCAGCCAAAATTTTACAGCCCTCAAGCAATTCGTATGATAGTTCGTAAATCGGTGTCAATTCATGTAGACCACTTGAAACGAGAAATGTTCAAACAAACATCCTGCTATCCCGCATTCTCTGTACATCATCCTGAGTGTAGCCAATCTCGGCCAAAACCTCGTTGGTGTGTGCGCCAAGAGGAGCGCCGATGTGGTGGTATTGGGGCTGGGCATTGGAGAATTTGAAGGGGTTGGCAATTTGCGGTTGGGTGGAGCCATCAGGCTTGGGAACATTTGCTACCATGTTCCGCGCCTGCACTTGAGGATGCTGCAAGGCTTCGGGCACGGTCAGTACCGGTTCCACGCAGACATCGAGCGGGTCGAAAACGGCCGTCCACTCTCTCAACGTCTTCTGCTTCATCACCGCCCGCACTTCCCCTTCACCTGCTGCTGGATGGCCCAATCGGGCTGCAAGCCAGGCCAACCAGGTCAGGGCGACCAATGGCGGCACAAAAAGCCCTGCCAGAATTTGGGTTCAGACTGCCAACGGAAAGGAAACGGCCGTCCCGCGTTTCATAATAATCATACACCCGCCTCCATTCAGCGGCATCCCCTCCCGCTGCGGCGTTTCGCCACCCACCAGATGCTGGCTGGCAGGTGTGCCTGCCACACCAGGGCCATGTCCAACATGCTCACGTCTACCACTTGCCCTTCGCCTGTGTTGGCGCGGTGAATAACGGCAACGTCAGAATACCCATAATCGCGCCAAACGACCCGCCGCCCATATCCGCCACCTGCGCCCAACGCCACCGGCCCACAGGTGCGATGACCGGTATAACTCATGATGCCCGACAAAGCCATGATATTGTTATCGTGCCCGGCGTGGTCTTTGTACGGGCCAGTCTGCCCAAACCCGGTGATGGCGCAAACGATGAGGCGCGGTTGACGGCACGCAGCGTGGCATAATCAATGCCCAATCGTTCCATCACCCCAGGGCGAAACTGCTCCAGCACAATGTCGTAGCCGCCACCGTCCGCAGCGACCAGCCGCTTCACCACGTCCGCTGCGCCGGGCTGCTTCAAATCCAGGGCCAGCGAGCGTTTTGTTGCGATTCAGTACAGCGTGCCAGGCAGAGTGTCGCCGTCAAAGGGGCATGGCGCGGACCATATCCGGGCGGCCGGGCGCCTACGCGCAGGACATCAGCGCCCAAATCGGCCAGCAGCATCGTGGCAAGGGCCGGGCAAGAGGGTGGAAAAATCGAGGATTTTGAGGAGGAGAGGGTTGGTTCATGGGAATTAGTAATCAGTAGGTCAGTGGTCAGTAATCAGTAGAGCAAGTGACTGAATACTGATCACTGGTAGTGGTCAGGTAGTAAGTGATGGCTAAACTTGATAGCATGATCCAAGAAACAATCACCTATCGCTGTCGCGTCTGTGACAGCAGCAACATTGTCAAGAATGGCACCAATCGCTGCGGCAATCAGCAGTATTGGTGCAAAGATTGTGGCGCACGACGTGTTTTGCGGCCAAAGCACCATCCGTCATCCGAAAAAAAGAAACCGCACTGAACGTTTACAAAGAGCGTGCCAGTATGCGCGGCGTGCAGCGGTCTCTAGGTGTGCATCGCCATACATTGGCCATCTGGCTGATGGAGAGAGTTGCCCGTCTTCCAGCCTTTGGCACGTCTGTGAAACCAGCTAAAGCAGATGATGTTCTTGAACTGGATGAACTCTGGTCGTTTGTCGCCAAGCGACACCAGAAAAGGTGGCTTTGGGTTGCCCTTTGTCGGCGCACACGCCAAATCGTGGCTTTTGTCATCGGTGACCGCAGCGCCAGAACCTGTCGCAACCTGTGGAAACGGATTCCGCCAGCCTACCGTCATTGCCATTCATTCAGTGACTTTTGGCATGCTTACCAGCAGGTCATCACAACTGGCAAGCATCGTTCAGTTGGTAAAGAGAGCGGCGAAACAGCACATGTGGCGCGGTGGAACAACACATTACGTCAGCGCATTGGCCGCTATGTTCGTAAGACATTATCGTTTTCAAAGAGCGATAAGTTTCATCATTTAGTGACCAAGTGGTATATCTATGAATACAACCTATCACTTACTACCTGACCATTACCTAACTTTTTATCGGTCATGTGTATCTTCTTTAGTTTTCGTGATCCGAAGTCCGTAATCCGTAAACCGATTACTACGACAATGTCAAATTAAGGGCTTGAGCCGCTTCTCAAGCGAGATTTGCGGGATTGCGTCCGATTATCAAGATGTTTAACAACTAAATAAGTAGCCTCTGGCGATAATTGTGGCAGAGGCATGGCGGCTATCAACATGGCACGGGCATTAGCCATTGACAGAGCAGGCAGCACTTCAACTTCGTAATGAGCCAGTAGTGTCGGGTCACGTTCAAAACGGGGGGGGCAGTCCAGCCTGGTTTCGGTGACAAACCAGCTAGCCAGGATGGTCAGGGCTAACTGATGCTCCCAGGCCCGCAGTTTGATAGCTTGAAATTCATCCCAGCCCAACTCCGTCACGCCCTGATTGCTACGTTCGATGAAATAGCACGCCGATTTGCGGTGCGCCATCGTGACCAAGGGCGTGTCGCGGGATGCATTACTGAAGGTGTAGGTGCGGCGCTGACCATCACGACGAATGAGCAACCATTCTTCAACCACTGTATAGTCATCACGGACGGTCCAAACACGGCAGGGAGCAAACTCAGCCTGGAGCATTCCCCGTTCGCTGGGACGCAGTGTGATAGCCTGCCAAATCAGGTCAGGGTCGTGCCGCAAGCTATCAACGCGCACGGCGCATGGGGTGAGGACACGCCGCTTTTGGGCTTTTTCCCCTCGCTTGTTTTGGGGGATGTCCAGCACGGGCGGTTGTAGATAACCAATGATGCTAATTTGAACTGAGTACTGGATTCTCCTAAGCTGAAGGTAACGAACCCAAATCAGACAGGAGGATCCAATGCCTACCGAATATTTTATCATTGATCTGTTTTGCCGTGTTGACTACGCAAACACGCACCAGAGTTCAAATTCAAGCTGGTCGTCGAATCTTTACGCGGCGAACGGACACGCACCGAGATTGCCCGCGAAAACGACATCACCAAATCGTTGCTGTACAAATGGGAACAAGCTTTCCTTGAACAAGGCTCTGATGTGTTCCGTTCCGCTGATTTGCGAACGGAATTAGCCGAACGCGACCAACGCATTGCTGATTTGGAAAGACTTGTCGGTCGGCTGGCGCTGGAGAATGAAGTGCTAAAAAGTTCGAGACGCAGCTCAACTCAACACCACGCAAAACGGAAGATGATAAAGCAACTGTCGGCTGAACATCCTGTGCGCTACCTGTGTCAATTGTTGGATTTGTCATCCAGCACCTATTACTATCAGTCTCAGCGTCAAGAGGATGATCCAGAATTGGTGAAAGCCATTGAACGGCATTTGGCACTCAGACCTTATCTGGGCTACCGAATGCTGCTGGCTCGTTTGCGACGCGACAAATGGATTGTCAGCGAACGGGCCGTTCGCCGGATTTTGCGCCAAATGAAGCGGACGCGGTCGGCAGGCCGGATTATCACCACTGATAGCAACCATTCGCACCCGCGTTTTCCTAACGTGATTCAAGATGTAACAGCCGTTTCCCCGAATCATATTTGGGTAGGTGACATCACCTACTTGCGCTATGGTCGTCAATTCTTGTATCTGGCAGTGATTTTGGACGCTTACACCAGAGCCGTTCGTGGCTGGCATCTGGAAGAGATGCTCACTTGCGAGGCGTTGACCCTGCCTGCGCTGCAAATGGCTTTGCAAACAGGTACGCCAACATTCTTTCATTCCGACCAAGGCCGACAGTATGCCGTCACAGACCATGTTGAGATGCTCCAGGCTAGAGATACAACCATGAGCATGTCTGATGCCGGCTGCCCGACACAGAATGGCTTGGTTGAACGATTTATTCGGACAGTAAAGGAGGAACATATCGCTTATTCGGAATACGACTCGCTGGTTGACTTACGCCGCCAACTGCGGCATTATCTTGAAGTAGAGTACACGCGAGACCGGCCGCATTCGTCGCTCAACTACATGACGCCCTTGGAGTTTGAGCAAGAATTTTATTGGCGGCAGGCGTCTCTCTTATCCACCTAAATTGTGTCCAATAAAGTGACCGCACTACAGGCAAGCCACCCAGCAGTGATGGTTTGAAAAAGCCAAAAACGAGAAGCTTGCGGCAGCAAAGTGGCAAAAGCAAAGGTGGGCAAAAAGGGCATGAAGGACAAATATTGAAAATGGTGTCCAATCCGCACCACCAGGAAGTGCAAAGCGTCACCAGTTGTCCGCATTGTGCCCATGACCTCAGTGCGGTGCCGGTCATCAACTATGAAAAGCGGCAACTGTTTGACCCGCCACTGGTCGCGGTCGAAGTGACAGAGTATTAGGCAGAAATCAAGCCGTATCCGCATTGTCACCGACCGGCTAAAGCCGATTTTCCCGAACATATCACGACCCCAGTGCAGTATGGCCCCAGGTTGAAAGCGCAAGCAGTCTATTGGAATCAATACCAACTGAGACCCTGAGCACGGACGTGTGAAGCCATCGGTGATGTGTATGGTCACCGACCGGCTGAAGCATTTCTCCAGGAATCATTGCAGCAGTACCAGCAACAAATCCAGCCTGCTTTGACCGCGATCAAAGGGAGGCTCAAAACGAAACCCGTGGCTCACTTTGATGAAACCGGCATGCGGGTGTTGGGCAAGCTTCATTGGGTTCGTGTCGCCAGTACAACTGACTTGACCTACTATGGTGTTCATGAGAAACGAGGACAAATCGGTATGCGAGCCATTGGCATTTTGCCTGAATTCAAAGGACGGGCGATCCATGACCATTTCCAATCCTATCGACTATTCAGCCATTGTTTGCATGGCTTTTGCAACGCCCATCATCTGCGTGAATTACAGTTCATCACCGACCAATATCAGCAAGGGTGGGCGGTACGAATGAGCCAATTGCTTTTGGCTATCCAAACGGCTGTAGCGCGAGCCCCAACAGCCAATCGGTCATTATCGCCACGTCAATGTAAACAGTTTGCCGATACCTACGACAACATTCTGGCTGAGGGGCTTGCCGTGAATCCTTAGCCGGAGAAGACCGGTAAAAAGGGACGGCCAAAACAATCCCCACCCAAGAATCTGCTAGACCGCTTACAAGAGAACAAGCAGCAAGTTTTGGCTTTTATGTATGACTTTCGCGTTCCGTTTACCAATAATCTGGCCGAACGCGATGTCAGAATGGTAAAGGTCAAAGAAAAAATCTCTGGTTCGTTTCGCACCATGGGTGGTGCAAAAATCTTTTGTGCCATCCGCAGTTATATTTCAACCGTTCGCAAACAAGGCATCAATGTGCTTGCTGCTCTTGAAGCTGTGCTCTGCGGCAATCCTGTTTTGCCTTCAGCTTACGAACGAGCCACCTGAGTAGATACGTATAGAGATAGAAATAGGGTGGGTTTTGTACTCTATCTCTATCTCTAGCTCTAGCTATGTAGTTATGCTAAACTTTTTGTATGATGGATTTACTCTTGGCGATTGAATTGGGTGATGTGGGCACAAAGAGCGTCATCCCATTGGCTGACCTGGCCTGGTTTGTAGCGGGGTTGCTGCTGCTTACGGGATCAACGGCCGTCGTCTTGTGGTGGAATCGTCGGTCTCATATTGACCCCTTTGCGTAAAACGTGAAACGTGAAACGTGATGGACAATTACGGTTTTTCACGTTTCACGCATCACGTTTCACGTAGAGTCTCCCAATACCTGTAATAGATTAACATAAGAGGAGTTTCTGATCATGATTGATGTCAATCAACTACGCCGTGGCGTGAGTTTCACGCAAGATGGCAATTTGTATAAAGTAAGCGAATACAGCCACAGCAAGCCGGGCCGGGGCAAGGCCACCATCCGTGTCAGTGTGCGTGATTTGCGTTCTGGGTCAAACTTTCAGTTGACCTTCACCTCCGGCGACCGCGTGGAGGATATTCGCCTGGATAAGCGCACGTTTCAGTATTTGTATGATGACGGCCGTTTCTTTGTCTTCATGGATGTGGACAGCTACGAGCAAAAACTGGTGAATCACAGCGTCTTTGAAGGGTACACGCAATTCCTGCGCGACAATATGGAGCTAGATTTGCTGCAATACGAGGGCGAGGTGCTGGACTTTGACCTGCCGAAGGCGATGGAATTTGAGGTTGTGGAAGCGGAAAATGCCGTCGCTGGCGATACGGCTACAGGCGCAACCAAAGAAGTCATCACGGACACAGGCTTGAAGGTAAAAACCCCCTTGTTCGTGCAGATTGGCGACCACATTAAGGTGAATACGGAATCCGGGGAATATATTACGCGGGTTTAATCAGTTTTCAGTCATCAGTGGGCAGTTATTAGTGACCCTGTGAATCGAATTTGGTTTGCAGGGTTTTTTGTTGGGTGGGGATAAGTGTGTTTCTTGTATAATTCCGCCATGCCTGATTTATCGTTGGAAACGGCCGTTTTCCTGCAACAACATCTCATCTACATCGCCGGACTGGACGAGGCGGGACGCGGCGCGTTGGCCGGGCCGGTGGTGGCGGCGGCCGTTGTTTTGCCGCTGGATCGGGCAGATACGCAGGCGTATTTGGCGGGAGTGAACGATTCCAAGCAACTTACCGCGAAGCAGCGAGAAGCCCTGTTTGAGCGCATTACGCAGCACGCATTAGCCTATGGCATCGGCCAGCAGGCGGCGGAGGTCATTGACGCCATCGGCATTATCCCGGCGACGAAGCGGGCGATGCAGCAGGCGCTTGACCAGTTACGGCCGCAAGCGGAGTTTTTGTTGATTGACGGCCGTATTCGCTTGCAAAACAACCCCCTCCCGCAACAATCCGTCATTCGCGGCGACGGCAAAAGCCTGAGCATTGCCGCCGCATCCATCCTTGCCAAAGTAACCCGCGACCGGCTGATGGTGGAACTGGACGGACAGTACCCGGCTTATGGCTTTGCCCACCACAAAGGATATGGCACGGAACGGCATATGGCGGCCATTGCCACGCACGGCTCCTGTGCGCTACACCGTCAGACGTTTGCGCCGATGAAACGGCCGTTGCTATAACTTGCAGAAAGAAATTTTATTGTTGATGTTTTGTTAGCATTTAGCTAATATCATATTATGTACAAAGTAATCATCACCAAACAAGCAGACAAAGCCTTACGAAAAATGTCTGTTAATGATAGCCATCGAATTCATGAAAAGTTGGCTTTGTTAGCGCAAGACCCTTACGCTCCAAACAACAACGTGATCAAATTAACAAATAGAGTTGGCTACAGACTGCGAGTTGGTGATTGGCGAATTCTTTATGATGTGATTGCGGAAGAAGTAATCATCTACGTATTCAAAATTGCACCGCGAGGAGGCGTATACAAATGAGTAACGTACAAATAATTCTCAAAGAAGGGCAACCTGAATACGCCGTGCTGCCCTATGCTCTATATCTACAAATGATGGAAGACGCAGAAATGTTGCAGGATGTACTCGAATATGACGCAGCCAAGCAACGTATTGAAGAGGGCGAAGAACTAATCCCCATAGAACTTACCTTTGCCATTATCAATGGCGAGAATGCAGTGAAGGTGTGGCGGGAATATCGCGGGATGACACAGCAAGAACTGGCACAGCAGGCGGACATTAGCGCCGCCTACCTGTCACAAATTGAAACGGGCAAGCGCACCGGCTCTACGGAGGTGCTGCAAGCCATCGCCAAAGCCATGAACCTGACGCTGGATGATATTGTGGGGTAACGGCCGTTTCTCCCCTCCTCTCTCACCATGATCTGTTTATGCCCTGTGCATGACTTTGGGCATATCACAGGGTACGGCCGTTGATGCCGCCGCCTCTCACAACCAGCTATCCATGCCCAGAGCAAAAGCAATGGCCTGATCTACGTCTGCCATCTTTTCCGGAGACAAAACCGTGATCAGGCCATCAATATCATTTTGCGGAATTGTGTGCAAATTGTAGAAATTGGCCGCGCAAATTTCTGGCATCCCATCTTCAGGCGTCAACAATACTTCCGAGGGCACACCGCGAGTTGTAGTTGTGATTGATACAACAGTGACCGTGTGCAAATACTGAATTGCCGGTGTGCGCGTCAGGATAAGTACGGGGCGGCGCTTATCCGGCTGTTTGAATGTGTACCATCTTACTTCACCGCGCTCCATACCTCTTCCTCCTCCCACACCTGTTCCTCAAACCAAACATCAAATTCGCCTGGCTCCACTGGATGTGCCAGATAGCCAGCTTTGTCTTGCTCTTCAAGCCGGGCAATGCGGCGGTGGCGCAGCGCCTCCTCCAAAGCCTGACGCATAAAGGCAGAGCGATTCGTACCATCTTCTTGTACGGCATGATCAACTTGCGTGAGTAACGCTTCATCAATTGTCATTTGAATTGTTTTCATAGGCTTTCACCATCATGATTATGTGGGTACTTATCCACATTATAATGAGAAACCGCGTTTTTTCAACAAACCCGGTTCTCCGAGTTTTGTAAGAAAGCGGTAAATGCCATTGACAGAATAGTTCGATGGCGTACAATTCCATCTGGTAATATTCTGGGTGTGACTTTGAGTCAGAGGACTCAACCGATCAAATTTGGCAAAAAACTATGAGTCAATGGTTACATGATCAACAAAAACGAGAAAAGTGGGCCGCCTTCATGCAAACTCTCAGCCCCGACCTCGACCCTCAGGCGCTGCGACTGATGGAGGAGTTTCGGATGGTGTCGCGTGCAATCTACCACATGAATGAGCAGAGTGTGGGCATACCTGGATTATCTTTTGCACAATACCGCGTGCTCATGCACCTCTTTTTTGCCGAGCAGATGGGCGATCACGGCAAACTAAACCCGTCGGAAATCAGCGAACGGCAGGGAGTGAGCCGTAACACGATGAGTTCCTTCATTCGTAACTTGGAAGATGAAGGGCTGATAGAGCGCAGTCTGGACCCTACCGACCGCCGTCGCTTCAACATCAGTCTTACAGACGTCGGACGCGAGTTGGTTAGCCAACATGCCCGGCAGCATTTGGAATCTATGGGCCAATGCTTTCGCGTTCTCACCACTGAGGAGCAGGAAACGCTGCTCCAGCTTTTGACGAAAGTGAGAGCGCAGGTAACAAAATCTAGCTAGAGTGTAGAGATAGAGGACGGGTCATGACCTCTCTATTTCTACACTCTAGCTCTATCTACCTGTAAAGGAGAACCGCAATTATGCTCCGAATAAGAAGGTACTTAAAGCCGTATTTACTCATGTTTACGGCTGCCGTCATCTTGTTGTTCATCCAGGCCAATCTTGACCTGGCTTTGCCCGATTATCTTTCCAAGATAGTCAACACGGGCATTCAGCAAAGCGGCGTTGAGGACACGGTTCCTAACGCCATGCGCCAGAGTACGTTAGACCATCTGGTGTTGTTTATGAGTGCGGATGATGCAACGGCCGTCCACAACGCCTACACCCTCATCCAACCCGACTCGGCCGACGCCGCGCAGTACGTCGAAACTTATCCCTTGCTGAAAAGCGAAGCGATTTACGTTCGCAACGACATCAGCCAGGAAGAGATAGACCAGTTGGACACGCCGGTGGCTAAAGCCCTCCTCGTCGTCTCGGCATTGCAGCAGGCGATAGACAACCCGGAAGCGGCGGCGCAGATGGGCGGAAGCGGCGCTTTCGACCTCTCCAAACTGCCGCCCGGCGTTGATTTGTTTGCCATGTTGGGGCAGTTGCCCGCCAGCCAGCGTGATCAGATTGCCGCCAGCATCAATGAGCGTTTTACTTCGTTGGGCGACAAGATGATTGGGCAAACGGCCGTTGTCCAGGTCAAAGCTGAATACGAAGCGTTGGGCATGGACGTAAGCAAGCTGCAAAGCAGTTACATCTTAAGCACCGGCGCGATCATGTTGTTAATTACACTGGGGTCGGCCGTCGCCACCATCAGCGTCGGTTATCTTTCGGCCAAAATCGCGGCGGGAATTGGCCGTGATTTACGCAGCGACGTATTCCGCAAAGTCGAAAACTTTTCCGGGGCTGAATTCGACAAATTCCCCACCGCCTCGCTCATCACCCGCTCCACCAACGACATCACCCAACTGCAAATGGTGACCATGTTCATGGTGCGGCTGGTCTTTTACGCGCCGATTATGGGCGTAGGCGGAACCATTCGCGCCATCGGCAAAGGCTCCTCCATGTGGTGGACAATTGCCGTGGCTGTGATGGTTTTGCTGGGCGTAATCACCGTCATCGTTTCCATTGCCCTGCCCCGCTTCCGCCTGGTGCAGAAGCTCATTGACCGGCTCAACCTAGTCGCCCGCGAAAATCTGTCCGGTATGATGGTCATTCGCGCCTTCAACATGCAGCAATTTGAGGAGAATCGCTTTGACAAGGCCAACGTCGATTTGACGGCCAACACCTTATTTATTGCCCGCGTGATGGCTGTCATGATGCCGACGATGATGTTCATTCTCAATGTCTTGTCGGTCGTCATCCTGTGGGTGGGCGCACATCAGGTGGCGCAGGCCAACATGCAGGTCGGCGATATGATGGCTTTCTTGCAGTACGCCATGCAAATCGTCTTTTCCTTCCTGATGCTCTCGATGTTGTTCATCATCCTGCCGCGTGCCTCAGTATCGGCAGACCGTATCGCCGATGTATTGGAAACGGAGTTGTCTATCGCTGACCCGGTCAACCCCAAATCGCTCAATGGCTCTTTTAGCGGCACAGTCGAATTCCGCAATGTCTCCTTCCGCTATCCGGGCGCCGACACGGATGTGCTGCAAAATCTCAACTTTGTCGCCAAACCGGGCGAAACGACCGCCTTTATTGGCTCGACTGGTTCCGGTAAATCGACCGTTGTCAATCTCATTCCCCGTTTCTTTGATGTGACGGAGGGGGCGATTTTGATGGATGGCATTGACATCCGCGAGGTGACGCAGCATGACCTGCGCGACAAGATTGGCTATGTGCCGCAGAAGGGCGTGTTGTTCTCTGGCACGGTTGGCAGCAATTTGCGTTATGCGGATGAGTTGGCGAGCGAGGAGGATTTGCAAACGGCCGTGACCATCGCCCAAGCCTCCGAATTCGTCAACGCTAACCCGGACGGGCTAAATGCCGAAATTTCTCAGGGTGGCAGCAACGTCTCCGGCGGGCAGCGGCAGCGCTTGTCCATCGCCCGCGCCCTGGTCAAAAAAGCGCCCATCTACATCTTCGACGACACCTTCTCGGCCCTTGACTTTAAGACCGACGCTGCGCTGCGCCGCGCCCTGCGCGAAACCACCAGCGACAGCACCATTCTCGTGGTCACGCAGCGCGTCTCCACCGTCAAAAATGCCGAGCAAATCGTCGTCCTCGATCAAGGCCGCATCGTCGGCAAAGGCACCCACGAAGAACTAATGAACACCTGCGAAACGTACCAGGAAATCGCGCTGTCGCAGTTAAGCATGGAGGAACTATCATCATGATGATGCATGGAGGACGCAGCTCAGGAAATAGAAGAAGCGGCCCCCGCGAAGGGGGGCCGATGGCCGCAATGCGCAAAGGAGATCGTGCGCGTAACTTCAAGGCCACCATGAAGAAATTGGCCCAATATCTCAACGCCTATAAGGGTCGGATCACCGTTGTCATGATCTTTGCCATCGCCTCGACGGTGTTCAACATCGTTGGCCCCAAAGTATTGGGCAACGCTACGACCAAGTTGTTTGAAGGCGTGATGGCCGAGATTGCCGGAACCGGTTCGATTGATTTTGACTACATCGGTCGTATCCTGCTTACGATGCTTATCTTATACGTCACCTCGGCCTTGTTTGCCTACCTGATGGGCTGGATTATGGCCGGGGTGTCCACCGACATCGCTTACCGTTTCCGCGAAGAAATTGCGGCCAAAATCAACCGCCTGCCGCTGAGTTATTTTGACAAGACCACGCAAGGTGAGGTGCTCTCGCGCATTACCAACGATGTGGATACCGTCAATCAAACCCTCAGCCAGAGCCTGACGCAAATTATTACCTCGGTGATTACGGTCGTCGGCGTGCTGGTGATGATGTTCTCCATTAGCTGGCTGATGACGCTGGTAGCCTTGATTGTCATTCCCCTGTCATTGGGTGTGGTGGCGTTTATTGTCAAACGCTCGCAGGTTTATTTTATGGAACAGCAAGATTACCTGGGGCATGTTAACGGCCATGTTGAGGAAATGTTTGGCGGTCACCGGGTGATGAAGGCGTTCAACGGCGAGGAACGCAGCATTGAGGAGTTTGAAGGGTATAACACTACCCTTTACAGCGTGGCCTGGAAATCGCAGTTCTTATCGGGCTTGATGATGCCGATTATGAGCTTCATCGGCAACCTGGGGTATGTGGCTGTGGTGGTTGTGGGTGGCTACCTGACCGTGCGCCAGACCATTACGGTGGGTGATATTCAGGCGTTTATCCAGTACGTGCGCTCGTTTAACCAGCCGTTGATGCAGTTGGCAAATATCTCTAACGTGTTGCAGCAAACGGCCGCTGCTGCCGAGCGTGTCTTTGAGTTCCTGGAAGAGGCGGAAGAGGTGAAGGAAACGGAGACTCCGGTCAAGCTGGAGGCACTGCAGGGGCGTGTGGAGTTCCGCGATGTGCGCTTTGGCTATGACGCGGAGAAGCCGGTCATCCACAACCTGTCGGCGGAGGCGAAGCCGGGGCAAAAGGTGGCGATTGTCGGCCCCACCGGTGCGGGCAAGACGACCATCGTCAAGCTGCTGATGCGCTTCTACGACGTAAATGGGGGCGCGATTTTGGTGGATGATCACGACATCCGTGACTTCACGCGCCAGGATTTGCGCCGCCGCTTTGGGATGGTGTTGCAAGATACGTGGCTTTACAATGACACGATTATGGAGAATATCCGGTACGGCCGTCCCGAAGCGACCGACGACGAAGTGATAGCTGCCGCCAAAGCCGCCCACGTTGATCATTTCGTCCACACCCTGCCGGAAGGGTATGGCATGGTCATCAACGAAGAGACGACCAACATCTCGCAGGGGCAGATGCAGCTGCTGACCATTGCCCGCGCCGTCCTGGCCGACCCGCGCATCCTCATTTTGGATGAGGCGACCAGTTCGGTGGACACGCGCACGGAGGTGTTGATCCAGCAGGCGATGGACCGGCTGATGGTGGGGCGCACCAGCTTCATCATCGCCCACCGCCTCTCCACCATCCGCAACGCCGACCTGATTCTGGTGATGAATGAGGGGGACATTGTGGAGCAGGGCAACCACGAAGAGCTGCTGGCGCGCGGCGGCTTTTACGCGGAGTTGTACAACAGCCAGTTTGAGAGATCGGAAGAGGAGGTAATAGAAGACGAAGCCCTCTTGATTCCTATAGATTAGTATTGTGTAAATTTGAGTAAACCTGATTTAAAAAGCCATTATTGGCGTTTAAGTAATTAAGCAATTTAGGAGACTTATAGTTTATGAAAGCGAAAACATCGAACACAGTCCGTTGGATTCACATCGTTGCTGCGATCTCACTGTTGATTGTCTTTATTTTGTACAACCAGCTTCAATTTGAAGCTGTACGACCGTTCCAAGGTTTGGCAATGATTCTATCTTTGATTACAGGAACCATTCTGGCCATTCCGTTTATACGTGGTCAGTGGCGCAGTTTCCAACGCAAACGCAACAAAGGGTAATAAGAGCGATATTGTAAAGTAGGGTCTTCACGAGGAACTGACTTGTGATGGCTTCTATGCGGAGCTGTACAATAGCCAGTTTAAGTATCCTAATGAGAGAATGAGATGGAGAGAAGATGCCGATTGTAGGCGACTGCAATCGGCTTTTTTGTTATATTTTGCCTGGATGAGGGGGTTGGAAACGGCCGTTGATTGGCAAAGACGTGTAAGGTGTAGATAATGCGGATGTATCCTTCAAATTTGCTAGGTATATCCGGTTTGGTTCAACAACAATGAAATATCTCAAGCAAAAATACCATTTACTTCTGTACTTAGTTTTGGGCAGCGTGGGACTTGTGCTTATTCTTGCCTTTAGTGAAGTCACATCAAATGCAGAGGCGCGAAAGTCTATCTTTTCTAGTTTTGGAACTGAGCTACTTGCGGTCACGTTTGTGTTTCTTTTCGTAGAGGTTGTTTTCGCCATTAGAAATTGGGATTTGTCCGAGAATATACAAGACTTAATCACCCGGCTTAAGCATGGATCTTCGGCCAATGACTTTTTCCAAAAACAACCAGATTTAGATAGGGGTTTCCATTCTGCGAAGAAGATTGATCTTTGTGGCGTCACCCTTACCACGACATTGAGCAAACGTCTCAGTACTCTCCAGGCAAGATTATTCGAAGGTGCTGATATTCGTATATTAATAATTAGTCCACTTAACCAAACGTTATGGATGGCCACCAAACGAAGTGAGAGAACCAAAGACATCGTTTATTACAAGCGTCATTTAGACTCATCTCTTCGTGATCTCAATCATCTCTGGGAAAATTGGAAGCTTTATCAAAAGACAGCACACCCGAATAAAGGAAGCTTGTATATTCGCTTTTTACCATATGCTCCATCGTTTGGGATGATAGGTTTTAACGTTGGAGACAATTTAGGCAATTTGTGGATCGAGCTTTATCCGCATCACGGTGGATATGACACTCCACCTTATTTTCTGTTGACGCCAGAAAAAGATGAAGAATGGTACGGATACTTCAGAAATCAATACAATGCTATGTGGAATTCAGCAACCGAATGGGAAGGATACACCAACATAGCAAGTTTATCCGATCAAGCATCAATTGGTCAGGTTCTTTCAGAGGATTTCTTCTTGTCTGGTCGTCCGCAAATAAATGAATATTTGTCGTCAGCATCTAAGATCCACTTACTTGGATATTCGCTATCGAGAACTATTCGGCAATATAGTGGCATCTTTACCGAGCGGCTTTTTCACGAAGCAAACATAAAGGTCATAATAATTGATCCAGAGCAAGAAGGTATTCTTGAACGGATGGCATTAGAAAGCGTTGCTGCCACTCCGGAACGCTGGAAAAGTGATTTGATTTCAACAAAAGCCCTCCTCAACCTTATTTCAAAAAATCCAGCAAACAAAGGATTATTGGAAATAGGATATTTGCCTTACACACCGTCCTTTGGGTTAATCATTATTGATCCTGACAGTCCTACGGGCATCTGCGTTGTTGAAATTTATCATCATCATACACCTGGCCCAAACGCAACTTTTGTATTAAACGCAAGCGACGATAAAAAATGGTTCGATTTCTTCAAACAACAATATGATTCAATTTGGGCAAGTTGTCGAAAAGATGGCATGGCAAATACTACAGAGATGGCACCGGATGGGTGACCATCCAAGAGTATACGGAACCCCACTCAAAGATTGTGAGGGGAGGTGCTGTACATGAGGTTTGAAGCCGCGTAATCCAATTTATCGCTGACGGTTTGGAGATAAGGAGGGGGAACGGCCGTGTTAACAACCAACAGTCAACAGAAAGCAATCAACGGGAAACGGCCGTTATGCTTGGCGCAAAAATCTCACGAAAAGGTTTGGCAGGGGAACGGCCGTGTTAACAACTAACAGTTAACAAAAAACAATCAACGGGGAACGGCCGTCCTACTTGGCGCAAAAAATCTCACGAAGAAGTTTGGTGGGGTAACGGCCGTGTCTTTTTGTATGGGAGATGAGGTGGGGGGAACGGCCGTCCCGCTTCCCGCAAAAATCTCACGAAGAAGTTTGGTTAGGGAACGGCCGTCCCCCCCACATCCCCAATAACCCACAATAAACAGCCACTTTTTCCCAAAAACATCCCCTATAGCGGTCTATAGACCCTTGTTTTTCAAAAATCAGCCCTCTATAGCAGTCTATAGACCCTTGTTTTTCAAAAATTTACCTCCTATAGAGGTCTATAGACCCCTCTTTTTCAAAAATCTAGCCCCTATAGAGGCCTATAAGCCTTTCTTTTTCAAAAATCCAGCCCCTACAGAGGCCTTTTGTCCTATTTTCTCGGCGAGGGTAAATCATACATAATAGACTTGGCTCGTTCGCAGTGATTCAGTCAAGATTTTAAGTTTGTTTGGTACAAGGAGGTACCCTCATGCCCCAATATTTAGCACCCCAAAGTGATGTAACCCGTCTGGCATTTATGAGCCGGGCCATTAAAACGGCCGAAGCTGTCCCGGAAGGCGGCATACAGCGGCTGCCTGCTCAACTGCTGGCCGATTTGAAGATACATTATGCGGCCTATCGGGCAGCGTATGATGCGGCGGAAGCGGCATTGAGCCAGCGCAAGACAGAGACGGCGGAAAGTGCAGCGGCGATGGCGCGTTTGCAGATGTATCTCAGCCATTTATGGACGGCCGTTACTAACCGCGCCCAACGTGAAAATCAGCCGGTAGGCGTGTTGGGCTATTACAAGCTCACCAATGATGGCGCCCGTCCCACGCCCCGCAGCCGCGAGGAATGGCTGGAGATGGCACAGTCTGTTATCAACGGCGACGCGGCAGCGGCAGCGGCCGGGCATCCGGCGGCGGTGAGCCCATCGGCGGCTGAGGTGCAGGATATATTAGATATAGCGATTGCCGAATCCAATGACCTGCCTGTAGCTGATACAGCGTATGATGAAGCGCAAACGGCCGTTGCCGCTCTACGCCCCCAGGCTGACAAATTGATCAAAGCCGTGCGTGCGGCCGTCATCTACTCCACCTATGACATGGACCCGGCCAGCCAACGGCGAGTGCTGCGGAATTTTGGTTCGGTTTACCGTCATCTGCCGGGTGAAACGGTGGAGGATGAGGTGGAAACGGCCGTTGCCAGTGAGGACGAATAGGGTAGGTAATATGAGGGGGGAGACTGCGCAATGCAGTCCAATACCATATTGGGCTGCAACTTAATTTTTGAGGCGCCGTATGTCATTGTAGATTTTCAAAAAAATGAGGATTCAACATGAAAACTTACAGAATGAATGCAGTAATGGCAGGCGCACTCTACTTCTTAGGGACAGCCTTTGGGGTTGCTGGAGCAGCCGTTAGTGGAGAAGTGCTTACCTCAATCATTTCCGGCAAACCGCTTACTGGTGTGGATATGCTGGACCTCGTTGCCGCCAATTCATCCCAACTTACATTGGGAGCATTTTTTACCCTCATGATGGGGATTTCGTTGGTAGTGATGACGGTTTTCCTCTATCCACTTTTTAGAAAAGATAGCGAAGAACTGGCGATGGGAATGGTTCTTTTCCGTGGGGCGTTGGAGGGAAGCTGGTATTTTGCTACAACCCTCGGCATTTTGACGCTCATCGCACTTGGCAACGAATACGTTGCCACCGGAGCTAATTCGGCCGCTTTACAATCTATGGGCAATGTCGTGTATCAGTTCCAAGACTTCCTCGGGCCGGTTGGCACCATCGTGTTTCTTATTGGGGCTACATGTTTATACATCTCCTTCTACCGTACACGGCTGATCCCTCGCTGGCTGTCTGTTTGGGGTCTGATCGGCGTGGTTCCATATATGGCTTATGCCCTGTTGCATTTCTTTCACCTGGATCACGGTGTAGGATTTTTTCTACAAATGGTGTTGGCGCCCCAGGAAATTGTGATGGGAATATGGTTAATAATTAAGGGATTCAATCAAGCCGCCCTTGAAGAGCTTTTTAACCGATAGACCTGGGGTAACAACCATCTGCAATATAAAAAACATCAAATTTGCTTCTATTGGTTACATGTAGTTTGGTGTATAGTACAGTCCCGCCGTATCCAATAAATAGAGCACCCATACATAGCTATGACAAATAAACCATACGTTTCTACAACCAAACAGAAGCGCACACTTTACCTTATTGCTGGATGGCTGCTCTAGTCACGTTTCACGTTTTACGTTTCACGCCTTGATTACCCCACGAGTTCCCAAAGAGCTATTGTTTTTTGTTAACTGTTGGTGGCAACGGCCGTCCTCCTCCGTCCCCCTCCATCTCAACAAAAACCAATCCTCATCTAATCCTCGATCGGTTCTTGATCGTTTTCTCCTTATTATGGAGCCAGAATACCGGTTGCAAACACAAATCCACGATAGGAGCCGGTTGAATTTAAGGAGACAAACGAACATGCAAACACACCTTCCCTTATTAGAAAATAAGAAGCCATTTGCCGCCCACTGGCGGCGGTGGCTTATCTTACTCATAATCAGCACGGCCGTTTGCGCCATACTGCTGCCATTCATAAGCGTCTCGGCCAACAACACAGAAGCGCAACTCGGCAAGACAACGGCCGTTCCCACCACCCTCAGCCAACCCGTCATGATAGACATCAACACCGTTCCCTATGGTGCAGAACCCAGAGATTACGTTATGGTCGGGTCGCAAATCTTCTTCACGGCCGATACTGACGGTTACGGCCGTGAACTATGGGCGTCAGACGGAACCATCACCGGCACACACATGGTCAAAGACATTGCCCCCGGCTGGGACAGCAGCAGCATTGAGGACATGGCAGACCTGGACGGCCAGCTCATCTTTGAAGCTAACGACGGCATACACGGTGATGAGCTATGGATTAGCGATGGCACGGAAGGAGGCACCTACCTTCTCAAAGAAATCACAGTTGGCTACACTGGCCCCTCCCGAATTAGCGACGTCGCCGTGTTTGGCACGATGGCCTTTTTCCAGGCTGACGACATTACCAACGGCCGTGAACTATGGAAAACCGACGGCACCACAGCCGGAACTGTCATGGTCAAAGACATCAATCCTGGCGCCGATGATTCGCTTCCCGCCTACTTTACGGCAATGGGCGGCGCCGTTTACTTTAGAGCCGACGACGGCGTCAATGGCGCCGAACTGTGGAAAACCGATGGCACCGAAGGGGGCACCACCCTTGTTGCCGACATCAACCCCGGAAGCAGTGACAGCCTGTCGGGCTATGAAATCGTCACCAATGGCTCACTCCTGTTCCTGACGGCCAGGGGCAGTTACTACAATTTTGAGCTGTGGGTATCGGATGGCACCGGCCCCGGCACCACCTTGATAGAAATTCAGCCCGGCATTTCTGGCTCATATCCGCAATATAAAACCGTTATTGGCAGCAGCATTGTTTTTTATGCCAATGATGGCACAAATGGCAGCGAATTGTGGCGCAGTGATGGCACCCCCGGCGGCACAAGTTTAGTCAAAGACATCAATCCTGGTACAGCCGGTTCTTCTATTCTCTATCCGGTTGCGGCTGGCCCGCGTGTCTTTTTCCGCGCCACTACGGACAGTGATGGCGCGGAACTATGGATGACAGATGGCACGGAAATGGGCACGGTGATGGTGAAGGACATTCAGGCGGGCAGTTTGTCCGGGATTCCGCAAGAAATAACGGCCGTTTCCAACAATGTCTTCTTCACCGCTGATGATGGCGTAAACGGCCGTGAACTGTGGCACAGCGATGGCACAGAACCGGGCACAGTCATGGTACAAGACATTGATCCCGGCGCCCGGGGATCCGCTCCCAACAACCTGACCGGCCTGACCAACGCTCTCCTATTCTCTGCCTTCTCGCCCACAAGCGGCACGGAAGTGTGGCGCAGCGATGGCACAGAAATAGGCACAGACCTCCTCATCAATATTCCCGACAACTACACCAACGGAACCTGGCCTTATGAATTCACGCCCTTTAACGATGGCGTTGTTTTTTGGGGCGATGATGGCGTTCACGGCTACGAATACTGGTTCAGCGATGGCACGGAAGCAGGCACGTACTTGCTCGCCGACATCAATCCCGGCTACCTCGACGGTGATGCTGGCAGTACCAGCAGCGCCCAGCTTGGCGGCAATCTCCTCTTTGCCGGTGACAACGAAACCGTCGGTACGGAATTGTGGCGCACCGATGGCACACCGGCCGGAACCATCATGGTCAAAGATATTCACGTTGGCATAACCTCATCTCTGGTAACAGACTTGACGACGTTTGGCAGTTACGTCTATTTTGGGGCCGATGATGGCGTAAGCGGCAGCGAACTCTGGCGCAGCGATGGCACGGAAGCAGGCACGACCCTCTTCGCCGACATCCAAAGCGGTTTGTTAGAAAGCGATCCCTACGACCTGACTGCCACCACCACCTACCTTTTCTTCATCGCCGACGATGGCGTTCATGGGGCAGAGCTTTGGGCGACGGATGGCGTCTCCACCAATATGGTTATTGATTTGGACAACGATGTGACTGATTCTGATATTCGTCGCTTAACGGCCGTTGGCGACAAACTCTACTTTGCCGGTGACGATGGCGTCAATGGCCTGGAGCTTTGGGTCAGCGACGGCACGGAAGCGGGCACAGTCATGGTCAAAGATTTGTACACTGGTGATGGCTCCATGCCCGATCACATTACGGCCGTTGGCGACCAGGTTTTCTTTTCTGCCACCGGCGATGGCATTGGCAAGGAGTTGTGGGTAACAAACGGCACGGAAGCGGGTACGCATCTCGTCAAAGAGATCTATCCGGGCAGTGGCGGCGCTTATCCAGAAGAGTTAACGGCCGTTAACGACCTGCTCTACTTTAGCGCCTCCGATAGCACCAATGGCGGAGAGTTGTGGGTGACAGATGGCAGCGAAGCAGGCACGCACATGGTCAAAGACATCTTCCCCGGAGGCGACTCCTCCTATGTTCACCATATCACCCACCTGGTTGGTGACACCATTATCTTTAGCGCCTCAAACGATGACAGCGTTGGCGAAGAACTGTGGGTATCGGACGGCACGGACGCGGGCACAATGTTGTTTGCCGACCTCTCGCCAGAGCCATACGCCAGTTTTTACCCAGAGGGATTGACGGCCGTTAACGGCCGTCTCTTCTTCACCGGTGAAGACCCCATCTCCGGCGGCGAGGTGTGGATTGTCGAATTCGATACCCTGCCTTATAAGCTTTACCTGCCCACCATCATTAAATAAGCCAGCCAACCCGCTAACCGGGTTGACCTACATAAACATTAGTGAGCATCGGGAAAATGTAATGCCAAGAGCCGATTGTGGGAAACTGCAATCGGCTCTTATGATATACTTCGGTTTGTGCATGAACTTACCTGAATAAACGGGCTGTGTTGGGGAGAAACGGCCGTAATCAACAAACCCACATACGATAATAGTAGGCATCCCATGATCAAAATCGCCTTTCTCGTGGATTATCCCGAAGTTATCCCTACCCTGGCCTATTGGTTTCGTGCCCAGTGGCCTGACTACTACGCAGGGCGCACCCTGGCGGATATTGCTCAGGATTTTCACCTAGAAGCAAACCGCCATCGTCTCCCCGTGCGCCTGGTGGCCTTTACTGATGGCGAGTTGGCGGGCACAATTACATTGCGTGAGCAGGCGGTCAACGCCTTGCCAGAATACCATCCAGGACTAGGGGGACTATTCGTTGCGGAGCAGCATCGCAGCCGCAGCATTGGCACGGAGTTGGTCAGTGCTGGAATGAAAGTAGCTCAAGAACAGGGCTATGAAAGGGTGTATGCCACAACGATTGCGGCGCGTGGAATCCTGGAGCGTCTAGGGTGGCAGTTTATTCGGGAGGTCTGGCATAATAGCGAACAATTGATGCTCTACCACTGTGAACTTTAAGAGTGCAAAACGATAGGCACACTTAATTTGGGCCGTTTGGCTAACAATGCGATTCAGTCTAATCCCCATCGGCTGAAGCAAGAAAAAGGACCAAGAATGATAGAAGCCTGGCTAGTGATACTGATTCACCAAATAGTTTTCCAAGGGATGTTCGTCATAAAAAACGTAGCTCTCAAAAAGAAATTTGGAAAGCCAATCCGTGGAAACAACAAAGAAGCGAATCTCTCGATTGCCTTATTTGTTGTGTTTATAGCTGTTTCATTGCTTATTAGTATGTGGAAACAACCCATTGGGGAGGTGCTCATATTAAGCAAGTCTTTGTCCATGATTTTGGGATTAGTGCTCTTATTCTTAAATTTGGTTATATCAGCCGCATCATTGGTGGGTTTGAAAGATTCTTGGCGAGTGGGCGTTTTGGAGGAGCAAAAAACGGAGTTGATTTCTTCGGGAATATATCGGTTCACACGAAATCCATACTTTTTATCCTACCTGGTCATGTTCATGGCATATACGGTTATTTTGCAAAATATCATGCTGCTCGTGCTTGCTATCCTGGCGTTTTTGTTAATCCATAAAATGATTTTAAGGGAAGAGGAATACTTGTATTCTGTGCATGGCGCTGACTACATACAGTATAAACAGAAGGTTCCAAGATATTGTTGTGATGATCTGTTTAAGTCATCATAACAATTACCTGAGGTAAACAATGGATAAGTTAGAATTGAGAACGCGACAAGTTGGTCCCTGGGGTATGAACACGTATGCGCTGGTTTGCCCGCAAACCAAAGAAAGCGTCTTGATCGATCCCGGCGATGACCCGGAAACGCTGTTAGAAATGCTAGCCGATAGCACACCAGCAGCCATCTGGCTGACCCACACCCACCACGATCACATCGGCGCATTGGACGAAATGCGAACAAAACTGCAAGTGCCACTTTATGCGAATCCTGGCCCGCACGCTGCTGGCGTGGAATTAGCCGCTGATTATTGGTTGAATGACGGTGATCGCGTGCAGGTCGGTAATTTTGCAGCGCGTGTGTATTATGCCCCCGGCCATATAGGCGATCAGATTTGTTTTGCCCTTGAGAATGATTACCGTGTCATCGTTGGTGATACGATTTTTGAAGGTGGCCCCGGCAAGACGTGGTCGTCGGAAGGGTTCCAGACGACACTGGCGACGCTGCGTGAAACGGTGCTGCCCTGGCTGGATGAGACGGTTTGTTATCCGGGGCATGGCCCATCTTTTCGATTGGGTGATCAACGGGCAGCGATTGAACGGTTTTTGACGAAGGATCACGGCCGTTTCTATGGCGACGCCAACTGGGATATGTAGACAGGCAAAGTCAACCGCAGCGTCAGTCACTTGCCCATTGCCAAACCAGGGATTATGCTACCCATATGGACAAGGCAAGACGGCCGTTCCCACAACAGCGCCAACAAATGGTCGAGCAGCAGCTACGCGCTCGCGGCGTGCGGGATACGGCCGTTTTGCAAGCCTTCAACACCGTTCCCCGCGAATTATTTGTGCCCCGTCCGCACCGCGTGTACGCCTATGATGATACCCCTTTGCCCATTCCCGCTGGACAAACGATTTCACAGCCTTACGTAGTTGCGCACATGCTAGCCCTGTTGGCGCTGCGCCACAGCAACCGGGTGCTAGAGGTAGGCACGGGGTCAGGATATGCAGCGGCCGTTCTCAGTCGCATTGTGGCAGAAGTGCATACGGTGGAACGGCATCAAGTGTTGGTGGATTATGCGCGGAAACGGCTCATGCAGTTGGGCTATGAAAATGTATTTGTGCATCATGGGGATGGCACGCGGGGATGGCCAGACGCCGCGCCGTACAATGCGATTATTGTTGCCGCAGGAGGGCCAGGTGTACCAGAATCGTTAAAGGAGCAGTTGGCGGTGAACGGCCGTCTCGTCATTCCCGTTGGCCCTAATCCAAGACAGCAGCGGCTGATTTTGGTGAAACGCACCGGCGAAACAACCTATCGTCAGCGTGAACTGAGTCCGGTTGCATTTGTGCCGCTCATTGGTGTAGAAGGGTGGGAGAACGCGTAACGCTATTGCAAAAAGTCTGTTAAATCGGCAGTGCTGCCTAGCACAGCATGTGCCCCTGCCCGCTCTAATTCATCACGCTCGCCAAACCCGCAGAGCACACCGATGCTCCAGGCATTGGCGCGGCGGGCAGCACGCACATCCACAGTGGTGTCGCCAACCATGAGGCACTGCTCAGGGGCTAATCCCAACCGCTTTGCCGCCAGGCGCACGGGGGCAGGATGCGGCTTGAGAAAGCGAGTGTCTTGCAAGCCGCAAGTGACTTCAAACAGAGGGGCGATGCGTGGGAATTGTTCCAGAAAGCGCTGGATGTGGTAGCGGCTGCGGGTGGTGACAATGCCCAGGTGATAACGGCCGTGCAGCCTTAGCAGCATTTCCTCTACTCCAGGAACCAGCCGAAACTCATGTGCCGGGTACACGCCGCGACGGCGGCGCAGCCGGTCGGTCAACGTCATCAGCAGCTCATCCAAACGCAGCCAATCCAGTGTGGTAATGAGGATGTTGCCGGGGGTTTCAGCCTTCATCAGCAGCCAACGGGCAGCTTGGGGCGCACGCTGTTTGAGGAACGGCCGTAATCGCTCTTCTAGCCGCGCTGCTGCCTGATCGTCAGTATCAATCAGCGTGCCATCCATATCAAACAAAATGGCCTGCACATTGCGGAGGTTGGGTTGCTGGCTGCTGATCATTGGCTGCTGGTTATTGGAAGGGCCAGAATTGCAAAATGAGGATGGCGGCGGCCGTAATGGTCAGGTTGTCAATGCCCCAAATAGATACGGCTTCAACCAGGGTGGTCACAAGCATGATAACGAGGGCGGGGAAAAAGGCCGTGCCCGGTGAAATATCCGGCGTGCCCCCCATCAGCCACAGTGCCAGCCAGGTGAAGATCAGCCCCGCCACGAAAAAGCCCAGCGACCCCTCCAATGTGCGTGTGCTGCTGCGGACTTTGTATTGACGACGGCCGTACATCTGCCCCACCACCGGAGCCAGCCCATCACCCCACGTTAATGGCATCAGCGCCGCCACCATCAGTGGGGGGGTGTCCCAGAAAATGTAAGCCACCGCCGCCGCCGCAATGGGGAAATACACCGTACCCAGATTGGATCGGTCGCTGCTGGCCATCGCCGCAAAAAAGCCATAACGCCAATCCAGAAAATTGATGACCATAAAGCTGAAGGCGGCAAATATGAAAAACCAGGGCGAGTCAAAGAGCCAATGCAGCCCCCAACTCATCATCCCCACGCCAATATGGATGACTTTGCGGGTGAAGCCGCTGCCATACCCACGCCAGCGACGCAGCCCCTCCGCCAATCCAATGATGGCAAAGATGTAACCGTAGCAAATAAGGAGTCCGAGCCAGTTGTTCATAGTTTGAGTGGCAAGTTACAAGTGGCAAGTTACAAATACACTTGCCACTTGTAACTTGTATACGTTTTACACAATCAGGTGTTCGTACAATAAATCTAAGCTTAGATCAGGGACAACCGTTTCGTTGGTTTGCAAAGTCAGGCCAGCAGCGGCAGCTCCCAGGCGAACACACTCTAGCAAAGGCAGGTCGTTAAGTACACCAAAGATGACGGCGGCCGTCACCGCGTCGCCAGTCCCGGTGCTGTCTACTTTTTCGCTGTAACTGGGGGGGATGTATCCGGTCGAGTCGGAGGTCACGTAGTCCAGACCAAAGTCGGAGAGGGTGACGACAACGTTGGCAACGCCCTGGCGCACTAATTGGCGAGCCATTTCCAGAGACAGATCGGGGTCGTATCCATCGTAATCCATTTGGCAGAGTTCGGCGGCCTCAACTTCATTGGGGACGACGAGAAAGAGGTGGGGGAGAAACGGCCGTAACTTATAAGCCAGTCTTGCCGAAGAAGGGTCTGCACATAAAGGAACAGTGTACTGCTGTGCCAACGCCGCCACCCGCGTCATCGTCTCTGGCAGCAAACTGCCATCCATCACCACCATCGCTGCATCACGGAACAAATCTTCGCACGTATCCAGATATTCCGGCGTCACAACTTCCATCACACGCACATCATCCATGGCCACAGATAACTTGCCATCATCTTCCAGCAAAGCCATGTACGCCCCGGTACTCTTACCCGGAACCGTAATCACATGCTCCACATTCACCCCGGATTCGGCCGTCAGCGTCACTAACTGCTGCCCAATCATATCCTCGCCTACAGCAGAGACGAGCACCACATCCGCGCCTAAACGGGCCAGATTCTCTGCCACATTACGTGCCGTCCCTCCCCGCGTAAACCGGATTGCTGACGGATTAGAAGTGCCGGGTTCCAGCCCTGCCAGGGGTTTACCTTTCATGTCCAACAGCGTCGCGCCAATGACGAGGATATGTGTACTCATTCATTTATCCTTTACACAGATTACAAAGGCTTTTCGAGCATTTGTAATCCCAAAAACAACTGTGGCAGTAGGCGAAGCAATTTAATTGTAACAGGCAGGGCAGTTTCAAGCACTATTGCGCCACCCAATGTCCTGTTATTTGTCCCAAGATGGTAGCAGGTAGCTTCTCATGCCCATTCCCTACATCTAGCTCAAAATCCACTGCTGACACCTCTTGTCTACGGACAAATGGGCCTGTCCATTGAGCAAGGTACACAGCCACAAAAGATAGTTCGTGCATAAACGGTATCAACAAAATATGCCCTTGAGTCGTTGGCTCATCTCGGAACCCAACCGCGACGAGTTCATCACGGTCATAACTGGAGGGGGTGCTGTTGACATGAACGAGCGCACCATCGGGAATATGAGAGAGGAATGTATCTCGCTGCCGTTCTACCCGAAACCAACGGGAGTTTGTATTCACAGGAATCGGCATGATGGTGGGAATGGGGGTAATGGGGACATACTCTGGAGCAACCTGGTTTGGGGGAGCGCTTTCCTGGTCAGGCCAGGCTTGTTGCAGCAGTTGGCGCAGGCTCTCTTTGGATTGGGCCAGTTCATGGGCCAGCGTGCTGGTGAAACGGCGGAAGTTGTCCTTTACGGGGTCAAAACGAATGCGTGGTAGGCGCTGTTCCGCTTTGCTGTAGCAAGTCATGGCAGATTCGTGGTGCAAGGCCAATTCTTGTGCTCGCCCTTCGGCAAACAGGGAGAGGCAAACGGCCGCTGTCGCATTGACAAACGACCATTGACGACGAGCAGCAGCAAACTGCTGGCTGGCCCCACGGCTGTCGCCAAAATGCAGGTAAATCAGACCGATGTGATATTCACACAAGCCAATGAGTTGGTATGCGTTGGTAGCACGCACAATACGTTGGGCTTGTTCGATAGCACGCATGGCTGGTGCGCCCAGACCAGTGAGGGGGTATCGGCGTTGGATGTCGGCCACCGTTACGATGTCCAGATTGGCCTGATTAGGATACAGCATTTCCAACAGGCGGGTGAGAATGTCCACAGCAGCGTGGATTTGAGGATGGTTGGCGAAGATCACTCCTTGCTCCTTTGGGGCAGGCCAGGAGGAAGCTGCTGACGTATTTGTTGTAGTTGGGTCAGCAAGGGGGAGGTGCTGCCGTAAGTGCGTTGGGATTGGTGTGCCATTTGTTCTAAAGCATCAATCAGGCGTAGGGCCATGACTTCGCTGATGTCGGCGGGATGCCCTTCGCGGCGGGCACGCTGCACCCCTTCGACGATGGCTTGAATCATGGTCATTTCGGCTTCGGCGCGGGCCATTTCGAGTTCTTCTAGGGCAACGGCCGTACCGTCTGCTTCTTGAATTTGCCGCTGCATTTCCCAATCAATCTGCCAATTCTTTACATATTGGGCTGTCACCGATTCTGGCAGCTCCAGGCGATTGACAACGACGCTAAGGAGTTCAATGCCGCGTTCACGCAAAATCTGGCGCAGTTGACGACCCAAATCTTGCTGAATAGCACGGTATGGTTCGCGGTTGTCGTGTGTCAGATGCAAAATCTCATCCAGGCGGTAACGGCGAATAATGGCGGCGAGGCGGGCGCGGCTCATACGTTCTGGCAGGGTGTCCCATCCGGCCACAAAATTGTCGGGGAGGATGGTTTGCGCGTAAGCGGCCGCACGAACAGCTTCTTCATCATAAGGGTAGGGTGTTCCGGGAGTTGCCGGTTCGCCACCGCCGCTAACACGGAAAACCAGGTGAACGTCAGCTTTTATGGCAATGCCATCTTTAGTGACGAGGGGGATGTCGGAAACAATGCGTTCTTGCTGCCGCAGATCGAGGATGGTGTGAATGATTTCGAAGCGTTCCAGATTGTGTTTGCCAGGGCCAAGGATGCGTTGGAAACGGCCGTTCAACTCCGTTACCGCCACCTCACTCCCTGTAATCTTGATTTGTCCAGGCCCACCCACGCGCAACAGCACCGATTTTCGCCGCTCCAACGCCAACTTCGGAGCAGTAATGTCCAATGGTTTGCCACGGCTTTGTCCCCCAGATTGCAAACGATACAAAAAATCATTCGCTGCCTGACGCGTGGGCATATCATACAAAATTTGCACCAGGCTCACCGTCGCTCTTCGCGCCAACACCCAGCCCGCCACAACCGGGATGAAATGTCTCAGCACACGCGGATGTAGCAATTCTGCCACCGTCACAAAAACGGACGGAAGAGGCAGGAAAGGCAACTTGTTCTGCCAAAATTGCTGAACTGTTAGCGTTAAATCCGGCCGTTCCAAATAATGCGCAAAGGCCCAGTAAGCGATAAGGGCGAGCGCCAACGTCCAGGGCACAAGTTGGCCAGGCTTCGGCGTCGCCTGCCACCATGTTTGGGAGCTAGGAGGGCGGCTTCTCAACGTCATCCAGCCTCTCCTTCCCCAGGGGTGGGCAGCGTACCACTCCACAAACGCAGTTGGCGAGAGGTGTCCATAACCAATCCCGCAATAAGATGTTCTGGAACCAGGGCTTGTACAGAAGTGTCAGACATAGCTTCTTCCAACACCTCAATCATGCGTAACATGATAATGTCGGGAAGATCGGCCGTTCCTGTACGCCGCATCGCCTCAATATTTTGAATAATGCTTTCAATGATCTCAATTTGTACCCGCGCCCGTGCCTTCTTGACACGCCGCATAACCTCAGCATTTCCCTCTGCGCGGCGCACCTGAATTTCTCGTTCCCATCGTGCCTGCCAGTTCTTGATGCGTTGCGTCACAATATCCTCTGGCAGTGTCAAATCAGTCGTGCCCATGAAAATCACTTCAATACCCTGAAGTTCAAAATCACGGGCTAACTGACTAGTAACACGCTGCTGAATATCCTCCAATGGGACAATGTGGTCATCATCTACACGATACAGCTCATCTAACGAGTATTTTGCCAGTTCCATCACCAGCATACCAGCGGCGCGAGAGCATACCTGTTCTGTCCAAACACGTACCTGTTCCTGCATATCAATACTATTGGCATAACTAACACGGAAGATAGCATCCCGATCATAAGGATATTGAATACCGCTATCAGCCAGTTCAGGTAAATTTTGTCGGACGCGAAACGTGACAAAAACATTGGTTTCAATGGGGATGCCATCGCGGGTAGTTGCTTTTACAGGTTGGATGCGCACATGAGGGCGCAAATCTATCACCTCGCGTACTTTTTCACCTTTGTAAAGCATGACAAAACCGGGCCCTGCGGCTCGCTGAAAACTATTTTTCTGGTCAATTGCCAACGCCTGATGACTATGTACCATACCAGCCTTTAGCGTTTTGAATGTTTCAGATAGGGCATCGGGGTCAGACACCGGCTTGTCTGTAACTACGCGTCGGCGAGATTGCTCCGGTTTAGTTTTGAAAAGATTTTTGAGGTAACTTTTAGCCTGCTGCTGGTAATATTGCCACAAGAGTATGAGACCCTGAGACCACCCTTCGCCACCACCAACAGGCAAAACAAACTGCGAAAAGTAGAGCAGCCCAAACATAAAGGCCAGTCCCAATGCAACTATCCAGATGATACTTCCAAAAATGGTGAAAGGAACGCCAATGGAATCTTCAAGGAAGTAACCAATGACGGCAAGAACTAAGGCGGCCAATAGCAGGCTGAGGACGCCGATACTTGTAGAGGGTCTGGGTTGAGATTCTTTCCGTTTTGCCAACGCTGCACCTGTTTTTATGGGTTGTCGGCAGGGCTTATCGTGGGGAACTATACCATAAATTGTGAGGTAGGGTAAACGGATGGAACAACTTTTGTGCAACAATATTGCCCTTGTCACCGGGCAGAAGGTTGGTATAATTTGGCTCCTGTTTGGGCGGTTAGCTCAGTTGGTTAGAGCGCTACGTTGACATCGTAGAGGTCACAAGTTCGAGTCTTGTACCGCCCATTTTTTAGCCTTTTTGCCCGCGCAAGAGGGCTTTTTTTATATGTCAGAAAGCAAGTTGAGACTATTTTATGACCCTCCTTAATGCGTATGATACAGGGTTCGATATTTCGCTAGTTATCACTATGTACGACGCTTGGTCTACTCCCCATACAACGACCAGAACCCTTTTTTTAAGAAACCTTGATGGAATCACTCTCGACCAAAAAATTGAGAACGCCCGCACCCTGTTAAGAGAATTATCCAATGAAATCAACTACATT
>JACKBX010000011.1 GCA_020634375.1 Ardenticatenaceae bacterium
GTTCCGACCTCGCCCAACAAAAAAGCCTCCCTCTTGGTGAGGGAGGCTTCCAACAAATCTACCTGTGAATGATTAGTCTCAATGCTCTGCGCCGTGCGTATCGTAAAATGGTAAGAAACGCGCTGCCAGGCTGAACCCCAACAACCAGTAGGAGATCACGCCTAGCCCAACGGCTAATTCTTGCCAGGTTGGCACATAAGACCCCACCTTAATCGTGGGGGTAAAAGGATCGTAGCTGATGGCGGCAATGAGGCCGGAGAAGTTGTAATTCCAGCGCATGATAACCACGCAAAAGGCTGCCATCAACGACACCACGACACGCAAACGTAGGTTCTTGCCCGGCTTATAGGTAATGAGTGTGAAGCCAGGAATCAATGCGCCGATTAGCACTTGCCCCAGCCAAAACGACCAATCATACGGTGCAATGCTGTTCAGCAAATTCAACTGCATAGATACGTCGCTGTCGAAGCTGTAGTAATAAGTCATTGCCCAGTCCCACAACTTGAGGTAAATGCACAACAGCAAAATCGCACCCGCAATCCGTGCCAATTGCGCTAACACCTCATCCTTTACAAGACCGGGGCGCATCACACGGAAGACAAAAACGCTGAGGACGAAGAGCAGGGACATTCCCCCACCAACGGCCGATAACACAAACATCACCGGCGCAGTGGGGCGGAACCACAGGCCACGCCCAGACAAGACGCCATAGGTTGCACCCAGCGATGCCTGGTGGAGCAGAGAGAGCGTCAGCCCCAGCACGGCCAATACCGGCCCCATCTTGTGGATAAAGTGGGCGATCTTGACCAAAAAGGGGAAGCGGGCAAAGAGTTTATGCTCCATGATGGAGGGAAACATCTCTAACACCAACACCGTCAGGTATAGCACCACGCACATGGTAATTTCCCATAACAGCGAATGCGGCTGCCAGAAAACAACGGGGTGCCAGAAACGCAGTGGCTGCCCCAGGTCAAAGAGCAGCACCATACCGGCGGTGGAGTAACCGAGGAAGCCAATGATGACGGCTAGACGGCCGATATTCTCGAAGCGTTTAATTTTTAATAAGTAAACGATGACGCCCATAGTGAAAGCGCCGCCGCCAAGGGCGATGCTGGAAATGTCTATGACAATCCACAGCCCCCAGGGAACCTGGTCGTTTAAGCCCGTGACGGAGAGACCATAGCGAAAGACCTGATAGCCCCCCACCGCACCAAAGGCCAGTCCAACTAATAACAGCACAATCCAAAAAGGAAAGATGTCTATTTCACGTTTGCCAAAACGTACTTTAGGAACATGAATGGGATAGTCCATCTTATGCCTCCTCTGTCTCTGCACCTGCGGGTGGTATGTAGAACACCTTCGGGCTGGTGCTCAGGTCTTCGCGCAAGCGAATGGGCGCGGGCACTTCGGCCAATACTTCTGAGATGGGGCTATGTGGGTCGTTAAGGTCGCCAAAGACGCGTGCGCCGGTGGGGCAGGCGACGACACAGGCTGGTGTAGCCGCTTCGTCCACGCCAGGAACCAGTCCGCGTTCTAACCCGGCATCTATGCGATGTTCGCAGAAGGTGCATTTTTCCATGACGCCGCGCGGCCGTCTTTCCACTTCGGGGAAGCCAAATTCAGGAGAAAATTGATTTGGTTCGACATGCTCTTTCCAATTGAAACGGCGCACATCGTAGGGGCAGGCTACTTCGCAATAACGGCAGCCGATGCACAGGTCATAGTCCATAGTGACAATGCCGTCATCGCGCACGTAGGTTGCCCCAACCGGGCAAACATGCACACAAGGCGGGTCTTCGCAATGGAGACACGGCCGTGAAAGGTAGTATTCGTCTCCATTGGTTGTGGTTTCTAGTGTTACTACGTTGTATTCGATTTCTTCGGGCAGGTCATTGACGGCCTGACAAGCATAGGTGCAGTAGTTGCATCCAATGCATTTGTTGATGTCTATGAGCATGCCCCATTTGTAGCGGCTGTCTCCGCCTTCCCCAGCATGATCTTGAGAGGCATTCTGTCCACTCGTCGAAATGATGGGGATTTGGGAGACGGCGATAGCACCCACAGCCGAAGCTGTGACGGCCAAAAAACCACGCCGTGAGATACCGCTGCTTGTTTCTGGGGTATCTTGTTTCTTAATTGCTTCGTCACTCATTGCGTGTCTCCATCTTTTAGAAACCCGGCTTTTGCTAAGAACCGGGTTTCTAAACGGTTATCTCATTTTTGCTTGTCTTGGTGGCGGTAGCCGGGGTCTTTGCCAGCAACAACCCATACACCGCTGATGACCAGCGCAAGAATTGGGAAGGCAACCATCCAATTAGGCAAGCCGACGATGCCTTTGGATTCAACTTCGTCGGTTACGGCCGTTTCCATTGCCGCACTTGCCTCTTCATCACTCAGGCGCTCTTCCAGTGTGGCCGGGGAAACATCCACGCCCGCCTCCAACAGGCCATTGGCCGTGTGTGCGTCTTTGGCGTGGCACAAGATACAGGTATCTGAGGCCACATTAAAGGCATGTCCCGTATTCAATTCCGTATTCTTGTGGCAGTCCAGGCAGGTCATTCCTGTTGCTGCGTGCGTCGAATCTGGCATTTCATGCGCCTGATCTTCGTGGCAGTTCTCGCAAATGGTCGTATTGCCATTTGCCGTTTTCAACTGCTGCGTATGCGGGTTATGGCAATCGGCACAGGCGATGGGATCTTCCGCTTCAGCATGGACGCTCATTTCCCAATCTGCGTGTTCATTTAGATGGCAAGCACCGCATACTTCACCGCTTCGATCAACCGAATAGGCGGCTGTTGGATGCTCGTTGGTTTCATCTTCCAGCTTGTGGCAGTTAACGCAGGCAACGCCTTTTTCGCCATGCGTGCTATCCACCCATGCTGTATGCTCATTTTCGTGGCACTCTGCGCAATACTGCGTAGCAAAGTGCGGGGCATCCAATTCTTCTACCAGCAAGGTGGGCGGAAAATGGGTCAGCCGTTGTACCGCGTCTTCATCATAGCCAAGGGCAGCAAAATCGAGACGGCCGTCCTCCGGTGTATGGCAATCATTACATTGCAGAGCCTCCTCAGCCGGAGCCACCATGTGCGTAATCGGCCAATACATCGTCGTTTCCACAAAGCCATACTCACCACTGTAGGGCAATTCAGAGTAAGCCATACCAGCGGCAATCGACGTTTCCCAATCATAGCTCTTCCAATAGGCAGCCGGATCAGAGCCAAATAGGTGCGGTATCACCAGCGTATTGTTGCCACTGTCATAGGGCTGCACGCCATCAAACACCTTCATCGGCCAGATACGCGCATTCTCATCAGCAATGCTGCCCTGCGGCGGGTTGATGACCACTGGTTGGCTGGGGTCAAAAACATCCTCAACCAACGTGTATTCCACTTCGCCGTTGAACCAGATGTACTCAGGCACAACATCTTCGCCGAACTCAAAATTACCCTTCATCGAATCATAGGTAACGTGTCCGGTTTCGGGGTCCACGACCTTGAACGGTTTGCCATTTTCGTCCAACTCGCCAGCGGTTGACCAGTCCCAATACATCTTGGTGGGTACACCACCGCGTGCGTATTCGGGAATGTGGCAGGTCTGGCAGGCAATACGGTCTATGTGCTGGTTAAGCATATCGTATTGATGAGGTTCGGCCGTGTGACAGCTCTCGCAAGTTTCCTCATCCGTCGAATTCATGGAATAGCGGCTGCCCGATACCACGTGCCCATCAGATGTATGGCACTCGGTACAGGTGAAATTAAGGCCGTCCACATCCATGTGAACATCTAATTCATAATCGGGATTGGTCAGCGATGAGTCCATGTCGCCATGTTTCACACCATCGGCCCCGCCACCATAGAAATGGCACGCGCCACATGTCTGGCGGCTGGTGTCACCAATGTTTTGCGCCACATAGGCTAAATCGGGCGGCTGTATCACAACGCCATTCACCTCAATAGGCTCATAAAGCGGATGACCAGCAGCAGTGGGGTATTTTTTATATGTGCCTGTGGTGTCATGGCAAACCAAGCAGTCTACATTTTCTTCGGCAGTGAAGTCGAAGGTATTGTCCGTCCAACCGTAACCGGTATGGCAGCTTGTGCAACGCGGTTCGTTGGAATCAATCGCCACACAGAAGTTATTGATGACATTTTGTTTGCCCAAAATTTGCCCAGTGTCTGGGTTTTCGTATTCCCAGGTCCAATGGGATGTCGTCATGATTTCTTGTGCAGCATCTACGTGACAAGAAAGACACGCTCTGGTTACGTCTGGGCCTGTCTCAAATTCTTGCTGTAGCTCTTCAAACTCTCGGTGATCGGCGGGAATGGTTACGATGCCTTCCCCTTCAACTGCTTCGCCTTCGTCGCCTGTCTCAGTGTCTTGCTGCAAGAGGGGCAGCACCGGGTCTGACAGGGGAACGTCTGCAGAAGCAGCCACAACGTCGCTTTGCCACATGAATATCGCTGTGAGGAAAACGGCCGTTATCGCCAACATGATGCCAACTATCTGCTTCCTACGCATTACAACATCCTCCGTACTTTCTTCAACGGGTTCAATGGACAATAAGCCTAACTTATCCATTGCGTCATTTTTGGTACGGCAAAGAATAGTCTATGCGTGTCACAGCTCACAGTGACATTTGTCACACAAAAGTATGACAATGTACACTTTGTATTAGACTTATATAGCCCAAGTTGCCACCATCAAAGATGGGTAGCTTGAATAGTCCAGGTAGCCTCATTACAGTTATGGTAGCAACCCAAACCGTAAAAGGAGACTACCATGGACAATGAAATCTTAACAATTTACTGCCTTTGTGACGATCTTTTGATCAGCGTTAACCATCATGACCATCCCTGTTGTCTGATGTCCAGCTCAGAAGTGATGGCAGTGGCCTTGACTGCCGTTTTGCACTGCGGCGGGAACTATGCCTGGCCTGATACTGGTTGCATAAACCAGACTTAGTGCCCGTCATGTTGAGCAAGAGCCGCTTCAGCTGTCGCTTGTATCGGGTCGAGCATCATTTCATGCTTCTTTTTACCTGTTGGCCGAAGTCTGGAAAGATAACAACGACCGCCAGATTTACTTGATAGACACCTTTCCTGTCCCGGTTCAGCGATAACAGGCGCATCAAGCGCAATCGTATCTATGGTCGAGAAGAATATCGTGGTTACAAACCGAGTAAAAACGTTACTTCTATGGTTTAAAGGTGCATCTCCTGGTTACCCAAACCGGCCAACCGGTGGAATTTCTCCTCTCGCCAGGTTCTGTGGGAGATGTCAGTGGCCTGCAAGGCTTTGATTTTGACTTACCGCAAGACGCTATCGTTATCGGCGATAAAGCCTACAACTTATATTGGCTGGAAGATGTCATGGCCGAAGCCGGGTTAACGTTGTTGCCGGTTCGTAAGAAAACCAGCAGACGACCGCTTGAACCTTGGGAACGGGGCCTCCAACATCAGTGTCGCCAACAGGTTGAAACAACAGGCAGTTTGATTGAACGGAAGTTACCGAAATCTATTCATGCGACCAATGCTGAAGGCTTTGAGTTGAAGGTTAAGCTTTTTGTCATTGGTCTCAGCATTACCAAATGTTAAAGTAGCAACTTGAGTTATATAAGAAAAAAGCCCTCTTGTTTAAGAGGGCTTTTCAGCATCATAAATGAGTTAGCTGCAATTAACCACAGCCACCACTGGTGGGTGCGCGTTTAATTTCCAGCTTCACTTTTGGCACATATTCCAGCTCAAACTCTTCTGCATCTGGCTCCGCAGCCGAGTAGCGCTCCCCCAATGCCGAGTCAAAGATGTAACACAATTGGTCATCCCCAGCGCCGGCATTAAAGCGTTTCGTCAGGTCATCATCACCAAACGTGGCAATCCAATTATTGATACCGCCTTCCAATATATAGACATTAGGTACTGCCTCAGCTACCAAGTATTTCCATGCTTCAGTAGCCGCTTCTTCATCATTACTCATGGTGACAAAGACGGTGTTGGCTGGTTCAAAGTGCAAATCCGCCACAATGTTCGGGAGATCCGCCAATGGGATATTACGCGAATCCAAAATATGGAAGAGATTGTAATCTGCCTCGCTGCGCACATCTAACATCATCACTTTCAGGGTTGTGTCACTTGTGATTTCCAAAAGTTCCCCAGGGTGAATTTGCACTTCGCGGTTTGCCAGTACGGCGTTTTTCTCAGGGGCCAAACGCGCCCAACGATCTTCCGCAGTGGGCTGCCCCATGACCAGGGCAAATACGCCGACCAAAACCAACGCACCCGCAGCTGCGTAACGCCATTTGGGTTCTGAGGCGGGATTTTTACCGCCAAAAATGACTTCCAGCTTTTCACCACCCCAGAACATGAAGAGGGCCATGAAGATAACGATGAGGACAACGACGCCGGTGGGCAAGCCAAGCCAGTCTTGCAAGGTGAAACGCCCCAGATACGAAGATGTCCAAAAGACGGAATAGTTTTCAACTGTCTCGCCAAAGAGGAATATGCCAAAAAAGACGCCAAGAACAAAGAAGATGCCATCGATTTTGGCAGTGGCAGCGGCAACCATAGACGTGCCGGGGCAAAAGCCGCCAATGATGAAGCCAAAGCCCATAATCAGGCCGCCGAGAATACCAGGCCAGAGGTAGGTGGGATTAACCCAGATCAAGTTGTAGTCTAACAGCCCTAAGGCAGAGGCGGTGAAGATGAGGGACATTGCTACAATGATGGCTGAAAACATCACTTTTAGCACGGTGAGGTCTTTGAAGTAGAACTGTGCCGCTAGTTTTTTGGAGTTGCCGAACCCGGCAATTTCTAATACGTATCCAAAACCAAAACCGATGATCAGGTAAACGACGTAAGCGCCCCAATGCCCGAATATTGTACTTAGTGATAAAGGAAATGGTGACATTTTTTCCTCCCTTTAGTTCCAGAATTTGCGCAGAGAGTAGGCCAATAAATATGCACCGCCGAAAACGGCAAACATGAATGCCCAACTACCTACGGATAAGACTGCACCACCGGATAACGCTTGCCCAGAGGTACAACCACGAGCCATACGTGCGCCGTAACCCATGAGTGCGCCGCCAATGAAGGCCATCATCCAGCGCATTTTGTTGGAGATGTTGGGGCCTTTGTTGGTTTCGACTTTGAAACGGCCGTTGCGCCACCCAGATACAAAACCACCCAATATCGTCCCCACACTCACAAACACCACCCAACTATCCAGCGGGTTCTTGTTCCCACCCGCCATATCAATCAAATACGGAGTACGGTCAACATGCTGCGGAGCAATCAAGTCTTCAATAAACACCAGCATCCGGTTCATGCCACCAGATGCACCCAACCCATTTCCGCTGATGAAAAAGGCAAAAAACAAAACGAGTCCCAGTAAAATGCCAGCAAAGTACGGATTCACGTAATCTTTCGCTACCCGCTCTGCTTTTTTGGCCGGTTCTTGTACGGCCGTTTCCGACGATGTATAAGTTGCCATCATTCACTCCTTTTCAGTGGTCAGTAATCAGTAACCAACTACCGATTACTGATTACCAATCACCGTTTACTCTTAATCAATCCCCAGCGGCTCCTGCCAACTGTCCTTCATCTGCATCATGACCATCATCATGCACTTCCACGTCATCCCAGCCCAACATCATGGCCTTAATACCTGCCATGGGCGTGTGTCCGGTTGTCGTCAGATAAACGTGCAGCACAATAAACTGCGCAAACAGCCAGGCAATCAACGTGTGGAACGGCGCCAGCCCTGGCAGTCCGCCCAATTTAGCGGCTGCTTCCGGCCAACGCTGCACACCCCACATCAAAAGACCCGTAATCACTTGCAAAGGCAGCAGCACATTCAAAATGCCAAAATACGTCATCTGCTGCAATGGATTCAACTTGCGATCTCGTGTCTTATCAAAGGGATGTTCATCCCCTTTGAAAATGCCACGCAAATAAAACAATGTCTGTTCAATAGCCTGGTCAAAGAAACCACGTGGCCGGGGCAAAAACTGCCGAATCTCACCGCTCACCAGATGGTAGAACAAAGACAACGCCGCATTCACGACCAGGATTGCCGCCAGCACATTATGCACCAGCACAACACCTTTGAAGCTGAAAATTCCAAACATACTCGGCTTGTGAATCACCAATCCGGTAAAGATAAGCAGCATAATCGCCGCCGTTTGCAGCCAATGCCACAAGCGCTCGTACACGCCGTACATATACACGCGGCGCAAGCGCGGCTCGTGTGGCGGATTGCGGCGCATTGCCCAATAACGCAGCCCACCATGCACAAACACCCCCGCCAACGTGCCGACAAACAACAGCGCCCCTAACCAGTCTACCCAAGATAAACTGTCATGCCCCAACACATACAATGACTGTTCACTGGTTATGGGTTGGAAATACAACGCGCCATCTTCGCCTGCGACCAGCTCGCCGCTGTTGGCAGCCACACTACCCCCTACGAAGGTCGGGGTCACACCACCAGGCGTATAGTTAGATAATTGCAAAGCGGCCGTTACCCGCGAGTCATCACCGTGACAGGCCGTACATTCTTGAGTCGCCCATTCGCCAGTCGCTACGTCGTGGTGAATGCTGTACGGCTGCACCTCACCTTGAATACGTGGGCTTTCCAGCCCGCGGGCTTCCAGTCGGGATGCAATCAGCGCCTCTTTAGCATCGCTGTCAATCACCAATTCTGCTTCATCCAGCGTGCCATCGCCATTGGCGTCAAACAGTTGCAAGATGTCTGCGTGATATTGATCGCCATCTAGCCAGACAGCTTGCAAATCACGCAGTGGAACCGGCCGTTCCGGGTCGCCATAAACCCAGAACCAGGCTGTAATCAGGTTGTGCGGAGCCAGCGAGGTTGTGCCATCGCCATTGTCTAGCGGCAGCAGGACGGGTTGATAGCCAGTGATGTAGGCCGTGCTGAATGTTTCCCCTTCCTGTTCCACACCACGACATACAGAACGCGGTGTGCCATCACTTTGGATGATGGTCCAGTCAATGAACTGGCGTGAGGAAGAGAACATTTGCGGCACATGACAGCTCTCACAACTGAGCGCCTCCATATGCGTGTCTTTATAAGGCAGCCAGTCGTGTGTCACATCTACACTGTGGCAGCTTTCGCAACGGCGTGCTGTATTGTCCAATTCGGAGGCCAGCGTACCTTGAGCACTGCTGCCTTTGGCAAACTCATGTAGTGGCCGGTTCAAATACTCGCCCAGGTCAATGCGGCGCGGGTCAAAAATCAGATGCTCTGGTCTGTCTGCCGATAATTCCTGGTAATAGGTGGGATTATTCAAGGAGTAATGGCAGTTCGTGCATTCCAGCACACGCTCTGCATGAACGTCCCACGAACGGCCTAACGTTTCCTTGTCCGGCAGATTCATGCCGGAATCGGACATGCGCTGCGGTGAGAAAATCTGGCCGGTCGTGATGGTACTCCATTGGTCAGGGGTACATCCTTCCAACACCAGCGGGGTCAACGAATCGACGTGTACCAGCCCATGACATTGGGCGCAGTTTTCACTGGTGGGGTCTTGAATGGTTACAAAAGGCTTTGCTAACTCGCCGTTTTCGTTAAAGGCTTCAGGGTTCCAAACTAATGCACCGTCAACTTCTTCAACAATGCCCGTTCCTAACAATGTGGCTGTATTTGCCCAGCGGAAATCGCCTGCGCGAAGGGTGTCTATGCGTGCCTGATTGTTGGGCTGTGGGGTGTGGCAGAGGAAGCAGTTCATCTCGACTACACCGGACTCTTGCCAATCCCAGGGTATTAGTTCACCTGTGTCTGGGTCTACGATATTGGTTTCGATGTCGCCGGGCGCGTAGGGAATTTCGGTGAGTGGTTCGCCGCTGCGGCTGTACATGGCCGGGCCACCACCTACGTGGCGGCTGCCATACCACTCGATCCATTCGGGCACGGTGAGATCGTAATAATCGTCACCTGCCGGAGAAAGGTAGCGGTAAGTGATGCCATTCCATTTGCCAAAGACGCCGGTGCTAGTATCCCAGGCACGGCCGTTTCCCGTTTCGCCTGCTGTAGTCAATTCGCTCAAGCCAAGGTCGGCGTGAAAGCTGTGTTGTTCAATGAAAGCGGAATCGTGGCATTGTCCACAGGTGGTCATTGTGGAAATGGGCGCGCCGCTTTCGAGGACATTTTCACCGTTTTCGTCAAGCAGGGTAAATTCAGGATGGTATTGGGGCTGTGGCACGGTGGTAACGGCCGTTTCCACTTCCCCATCATCTTGCGCCAAGACGATTTGCTGTACCAACAGCACCGCCGCCAGCAGCAAGCCTGCGCTTAACAAGATTGTGATTCGTTGCAGTTTCTTACTTCTCATGATTATTTCTCTTCCATGTTCGGTACAACGGATTCAAGAAAGGCCGTGCGCCCGCCCCAGCGAATGGGGTCGCCATAATAACCCAGCGATTCCCAATTCATACGGCCGTTTTCACCATGACAATCACTACATTGCAATGCATGTTCCTTAGGCTGCACCAAGTGCGTCAACGGCCAGTACATCTCTGTCTGCGTAAATCCATACTCACCACTATAAGGTAAGCCAACCGTTTCCATGCCCAGCCTCGCTGCCAAATCCCAATCAAACTCCGTCCAATAACCACCCTCACCCACCGTTTTCGGCTGGATCAGCCAGTTATACTGCGTGTCATAAATCTGGCGGGCCGTATGAATCTTGAACGGCCAGATTTTCGCTGTAGGGTCATCAACACTGCCCAATGGCTGATTGATCACCGTAACCTGCGTCGGGTCAATCACATCGCCCAAGATGTAACGGTCGGCGTTGCCATTAAACCAGGCATAATCCGGCGTGATATTCTTCTCATACACAAAGCTGCCCTTAATCTTCAAATAAATATGCGGGTCTTCGGGTATGTCTTGGCCGGCTGTAGACCAGTCCCAATCCACCTTTGTCGCGTCGCGGATAGCTCCTTGCGGCACATGGCAGGTCTGGCAAGCCACAGCATCAAGATGTGCATTAATACGGCTGTCTTCATGAATCACACCCTCATGACAATCCGTACAAGCCAACAAATTGTCATCATTGGGGCTGACCGAAATCAAATGCCCCTTAATCTGGTGATTTTCTGTTTGATGGCAATCCACACATTGGAAATCGAAACGCCCCATATGCACATCCACATTTTCCGTGGGGAAGAAGAGACTGCTGTCCAGGTCGCCATGCTTCACCGCATTACCACCGCCACCATTAAAATGACAACCGCCGCAATTTTGGCGCGTCGGCACGCCAACGCTTTGCGCCGATGCCACCAAATCAACGCCATCGGCTGGCAGACCAGAGTTGCTCTTCACGTATGCGCCCGTTTGATCATGGCAAACCAAACAGTCGATGTTATCTTCTTCGGAGAAATCGAAATCAGCAGAATCCCAACCATAACCGGCATGGCAGCGTGTGCAACCTGTCCAGTTACCTTGGATACCGATACAGAAGTTGTTGATCTGGTTTTTCTTGCCGATGGTTACGGGTTCGTCACGTCCCGGTAAAAGCACGGGGTCGCCTTCCCATGTCCAATGCACCGAATCTAGCATTTCATGTCCGGCGTCTTCATGACACTCAAGGCAGCGACGAGTCACATCGGAACCGGTTTCAAATGGCCCTTCGATGAGACTGGTGTGGTCAACGTGCGGCGCACGTTGTGGCACATAGCTCCAGGGATCGCTGGGATCAACCTGGGGGCTATCTGCCACCACAGATACAATAGGAATGACGATAATTAATATCGTAATAACAAGACCAATAATCCATATGTACTTAGAATTTTTCATGGCTCTCCAGAGTTCCTCATTAATTTTCTGGCTGGATAGAAACGGCCGTTTCACATCCAAATTAACTTAATACCTCAGATTGACGCATCAACACATCTCGCAGCACCTGGCGCATCTCATCCAAGACAAAAATCAAACGATCATCCACCAACTGATAAACAACTGCTGGACCATCGCGCTGTGTCGTCACCAATGCCCGCTGCCGCAGCACGCGCAGATGGCGGGAGACCGTAGGTTGGGGCATACCCAGGTCATCCGCCAACGCCGTTACATGACGCGGCTGCTCATTCAGGGCATAAAGGATTTGAATGCGCTTCGGATCACCTAACGCCTGACAAATATTATTATGTAACAGGTTTAGCTCTTCGATTGGGGGACACGCCATAACAAGATGCCTTCACATTCATGTATTCGGATATTCATGTATTCGCCTATCCGAATACATGAAAAGTATATAAAGGCTCTATCATGACGAACAGAAATGATTGTCATGTGTTTATTGTGACAAATGTCACATACGAAGTTTTAGTTGTTGGTAACGGGTCACTGGCAACGGGTCACTGATCACTGGTTACTGTTTACTGTTTACTGACCACCAACTACCAGCTACACACCAACACCGCGCACAAACAGGAGGTACATACCCAGCAAATAGGTCACAATGATCAGCAAAGTATCTATTTCGAGGAAGAGGAACTTGCGCTCAATGCGGGCTAGATTGCCCAACAAAGCCATATTCGTCAACAACAGCCCCAGCAAAGCAACCAATGCAAAACCGGGATCAATTGCGCCGAGGAAACGGCCGTCCGTATAAAAGAAATCCGCCAGCCCCAACGCAAACATATTAAATACACTAGAACCAAACAAGTTGCCTACAGCCATATCAAATGCGCCCATGCGCACCGCTGCCAGCGCCGCCAACAATTCCGGCAAAGACGTGACCACGCTAAGCAGAGCTGTGCCCACAAAACCCGTCCCCAACCCCGTAATCGTCGCAATTTCCGTGCTGGCATTCACCAGCAGCGGCACAACCAACAGCAGCACCGCTGCCGCCAGCACGAACCCAATCACGCCGCGCCGCAAACTTGGGAATTCCGGGCCTGGCTCCAATGACGCAGCAGCCGTCGCTGCTGTTGGCCCCTGGCTCTCACGTTGAATCAGCCACACCCCGCCAAAGTACACCATCATCATCAGCAAACTATCCAACCCCACCCACCCAATCGTCACATCAATTTGCCCCATAATGGAAACGGCCGCCATCAACATCAAAATCGTCGTCAATGCGGCCGTCAGCGCATGGCTCACCGCCACCCGCCGCATTAGCGGAACCTGAAAATGAATCAAATCAACCAGCGCCAACAGCAGCACATTGACCATATTGCTGCCAAAAAAGTTGCCCGCCGCTAGATTGGGCACACCGGCGCTAAACGAGCTAATCGAAGCAATCATCTCCGGCAGCGATGTGGCCCCCGCCAGAAAAATCGTCCCCACGACCACGCCACCCAACTTTGTGCGCACGGCAATGATGTCGCCATATTCCGCCAATTTAATCGCCGCGACGACCACGACGGCCGCACTTAACAAAAATGTAATCCAGACCATGTTTCCTCAGAAAGTTTGCAAGTATGCGAGTTTGCAAGTGGCAAGTTCACCCGCTTACCTTGTCATTCCGCCGCATAAGGTTCGGGCATTCCCCAGGTTTTGGCAACGGGCACAGCAAAAATGATGCCGGTGCGCGGCTTAGTCAAGTCGCCTAAAATGGCTTCGGTGGCAGCAACGGCCGTTTCCGCCGTTTCCAACTCCTCAATAACGGCAAACAACGTATTGTGCCCCACTCGGCCACTGCCAAAAATCTGGCTAAACCCGGCAAACATCGGCCCCGCCGCTGGACGCGGCAGCACGCGATTCACGCCCGTACTTTCCACAATCGTCACACCCTTCACCCCAGAATCCACCCACGCCTGCAAAACCTCGTTCAGCCGTGTACTGTCATCCAACACCATCATCAGCATATACATGATGCACTCTCAATGAACAATGAGAAATTAGCAATTAACCATTCATTGTTCACAATTCATTATTCTCCAGCTTCCTCTCTGCCGCTCGCCAGAATAAGGCTACCAGTCCCAACGCCACAAGCTGCCCGCCTGCCAGAACCATGACGGCCGTACTGCCCTCTGCAAAAAGCCAACCCACTGGCGAGAAACCGGTAAGGGCTTGCAGCGGCAGAAGCAATTCGCTCTCTGGCCGCCAATGAACCAACAAGCACACGGCCGTTCCCAAATTCAACAGCGCAAACAAGCCATGCAGCGTCAACGCCAGCAGCGAACTAAGACCACTCACGCTTTTCGCCGAGTCTTCCGCCTGCAAATCGGCAGTCAACGCACCAAAGGGCAGCAGCAGCGCTGCACCGATGATGATTTGCCAGGAAACGGCCGTTACTAACACCGCCACCTGCCAGCCCGCAAAACCAAAATACCATCCCGCCAATGCAAAAAACAACATCCATAACAGCCACGCCAACGGCCAGGCATTTCCCCAAAACTTACCCGCCAGCACTGCCCGCACTGAGATGGGCGCAGCCCGCCACAGCGCCGCCCGTCCCCCATCCCGCCCCACCGCCGGAATTGTCTCCGCCGACAACGAAGTGACGCTGATAAACAACCCCATTGCCAGCAACAGCCAAAAAATAAGCGGGCGTAATTCTGCCACCCGTGAACTTCCCAACAGCGGCAAAAACATCATCAACACTGGCAGCATTGCCAGGGCTAGATTAATCAGGCGGCTGGGGTCGCGGCGCAGCAGCAGCCATTCGCTGCGCACAAACGGCCGTACCTGCAACGGAAACGGCCGTAACCACCAGCCCATCTGCCGCGATGCTGCCTGCCGGGGCCGCGCCGTCACCTCGCGCAAATGGCTCCAGCCATCATAAAAAGCGCGAGCAAAAATAAGGTACGCTCCCCCTGCCGCCAACACCGCCGCGCCCGCCAGCGCCAGCGTCAATTGCATCAACTGCGCCACATCACGCAGCGCATCTGCCAGCCACCTCAGCAGCACCTCCTGCCGCACAAACCAATTGGTCAGCCACTGCTGTCCCCATACCACAAGCACGGCCAGCAGTGATGCCGCAATGGGCAGCCACACATTCACGCGCCGCGCCGGAATCAGCCGCGCCAATGCCAGCACAATAGACATGATCACGGCCGTTACCAACACCATCCCCGCCAACAACAGCAACAGCGCCAATCCGTAAAAAGCAGCTCCCATCCCCTGAGCCACACCAAACGCCGCCAACAAAAGCGCCAGCACAATGGCCGGCAGCAGTGTCACCCGGCTGCACTGCGCCAGCTTGACGACAAAAATAGTACGCAGCGGCAGCGGAGCTACCAGCAGCAGCTCCAAATCCGCCGATTGGTACAGCAGGCGCATCACGTCGCCCATGCCAATGATGCCAATGAACAGGAAGAGCATCAGGACATTAGCTAACATGGGCGCAAACAGGGTAACGGCCGTATCCGACCCCAACAGCGACAGCTTATCACGGATAAGATTATCCCACGCCCACTGCCCGCCAAAGCCTAATAACAGCACAACGACCGCCATAACCAGGCGGTTAGCCGACCGTACACGGCGATCAAGCTGCCAAAATTGTGGGCGAAATATTTTCCAAACCATCGTCATCATCAATTTATGTGAAGTTTGCCGTGAAACGTGAAAAGACGCCGGTCACGCATCACGTTTCACGCATCACTTATCCAACATTTCTGCCACATCAGCAACGGCCGTTCCCCCCGTCAACTGCAAAAACAACTCTTCCAGCGTACTCTCCGCCGTAGACTGCGCCATCTGTCGCAGTTCCGCCATCGTCCCCTCGGCAATCAGGCTGCCCTGCTGCAAAATACCCACACGGTCACATACCCGCTCCGCAATCTCCAGCGTGTGCGTGGAAAAGAAGACCGTCGTCCCCTGCCCCGCCAATTCGTGCAGCAAATCCTTCACACGGCGGGCGCTGTACGGGTCAAGCCCCGCCAGCGGTTCATCCAGCACCAACACCTGCGGGCGATGCAGCAATGCCGCGCACAATCCCAATTTGTGGCGCATTCCGCCAGAATATCCTTCTATTAATTGTTCTGCTTTTTCTGTCAATTCCAGCAGCGCCAGCAATTCCGCACCGCGCTCATCACAAATGGCATCATCCAACCCGTACAGCCCGCCCACAAAACGCAAGAATTCACGTCCGGTCAGCCGCTCATACATCGGCGGCGACTGCGCCAGGTAGCCCACCGCCCGCTTTACGGCCAGAGGCTTTTGTTGAATATCGTGCCCGGCGATGACGGCCGTTCCCCCACTTGGCCTCAACAACCCCACCAACATACGAATCGTCGTCGTCTTCCCCGCGCCATTCGGTCCCAAAAAGCCATAAATTTCGCCAGGATGAACAGTGAGATGGAGGTTGGAAACGGCCGTTACCGCCCCAAACCGTCGTGTCAAACCCATTGTTTCAATCATGCCGTCCATTATACCGTGAAACGTAAAACGTGATGCGTGACCGGAGAGAATTCACGTTTCACGCATCACGCTTCACAAAAAAAGGCCACCAGCAAATCCGCTGATGGCCTCTAAATTGGTGAAAGGACACCCATAAGACTATCTTCCATTTGGCATTTGGTTGAACCTTTTGACTGTTGTCCAGGCCACCTCATGACCATAATGCGATAATAAATTGTTTGGGTCCATTTCTACTATCATTATACCCCTTTCGCTTACAAATTGCATTAAGCAATCTTTCCTATTCACACTCGCAAACTCCCCAATACCTGCTAAAATTCGGCCTACAAAACATGATGGAAAATGAGACCAGCAAACAGTGACCAGCAAACAGTAATCAGTAACTCGCTAAACTGACCACCACTCACTGACCACTGACTACTGACCACTGACTACTGTCTACCATCCCGTACCTTCCACAAATTTCCCCAAGGAGACCACCATGAGTCAAGAATTCATCTTCGACGGGTCATTAGAAAACCTTGACCCCGACCTCAAACACATTCTCAATTTAGAAGACCAACGCCAGGCCGAAACTATCATCCTCATCGCTTCCGAAAGCATGGCCCCCGATGCCGTGCAAGAAGCCATGTCTAGCAACTTCGGCAACATCTACGCCGAAGGCTACCCCCGCGAAGAAAGCCGCAAGCAAAACCAGACCGCCATCATGGATACCGGCTATGAGTTGGCCCGCTACCGTCGCAACAGCGACCCCCGCTACTACAAAGGCGTCGAATACGCCGACGTGCTAGAAGCCCTCACCCGCCGTCGCGCCGCCGACCTCTTCGCCGCCAACGGCATCAGCGCCGACCAACTGTACATCAACGTGCAGCCCCTTAGTGGTGCACCCGCCAACAGCGCCGTCTACACCGCCCTGCTCAAACCGGGCGACACTATTTTAGGGCTGAATTTGAACGATGGCGGCCATCTTTCGCACGGCACGCGCATCAACCGTTCCGGCAAACATTACAACGGCGTGGCCTACTTTGTAGACGAAGAAAGCGAACTGCTCGATTACGATGCCATTGAAAAAATCGCGCTGGAAGTCAAGCCGCAAATCATCGTCTCCGGCTTCTCCGCCTATCCGCGCCTTGTGGATTGGGCACGATTCCGCGCCATCGCCGACAAAGTGGGCGCGTACTTGCTCGCCGACATCGCCCACATCTCCGGGCTGGTGGCCTCCGGGATGCACCCCAGCCCCATCGGCATCGCCGATGTGGTGAGTACCACCACGCACAAAAGCCTCTGCGGGCCTCGCGGGGCGATGCTCATGACCCACCGCCGTGATTTGGCACGCAAACTAGATCGTGCCGTCTTCCCCGGCGAGCAGGGCGGGCCGCATCTCAACACGATGGCCGCCCTCGCCGTTGCCCTGCGGCTGGCAAAAACCGACCAATTCCGCGCCTTGCAAGAGCGCATTGTGCATAATGCCTCGCGGCTGGCGGACAAATTGGCCGAACACGGTCTGCGCATCGTTGGCGGCGGCTCCGACAACCATTTGCTATTGGTGGACACAAAGAGCGTGACACATAACGGCGTCCATCTCTCCGGCGATATGGCCGCCCGCATTTTGGACATCGCCGGGATTGTGCTGAACCGCAACACCATCCCCGGCGATAAGGGCGCGTTGAATCCCACCGGGCTGCGCATGGGTTCGGTATGGATTAGCCAGCTTGGTTTTGGCGACGCCGAGGTGGATTTGCTGGCGGAGGCCATTGCGACGGTGCTAAACGGGTGCAAGCCATTCACCTACATGGCGCTGGGCGGCAAAACAGAACTGCGGGCAAAGGTGGACTTTGCCGCGTTGCAGCGCGGGCGCGAGATTGTGCGCCAATTGCGCGGTGTGGCGCAGGCTGCGGCGATGGGCACGGCCGTTTCCATTCGCGGCACAAAATCAGCGGCCTTCCTGCGTTATGCCCTTACCAGCCGCGTACTTGATCTGGCTGATGGCGAGTCACAGCCGACGCACATCTTTGGCGGCGGGCTGGACGCGGACGCCACCCTCAAGCTGCTGTCGGCGAACGAGTTTGTGCTGGGCTTTGCCGATGGGGCAACGGCCGTTACCGCTGCAACCTGGCTGATGGCCCTCTCCGATGGCTACGTGGAATTTGACGATGTGTACGGCAAACTGCCGGGGCCGGTCGTCGTACAAGTCATCGCCGACGACACCCTGACAGCCCCGGCGGCCAATGACGCCGCCTTTGTGGACAACAAACCTTACTTCGTCGGCTGGCAAAATCGCAGCGCAGACGAAACTCTGCCGGCCTTCAACTGGGAAGAGCCGGCCGACCCGCCGATGCTGCGCACCACCCTGTACGACACGCACGTCGCCCTCGGCGGGCGCATGATCCCCTTTGGCGGCTACGAAATGCCGGTGTGGTACAGCTCCGTCAGCGAAGAACACGCGGCCGTGCGTGAAACCGCCGGTCTGTTTGACGCCACGCACATGGGCGTGTGGGACGCCAGCGGCGAGCATGTCGTCGAATTCTTGAACACCGTCACCAGCAACGACGTGACCACGTTGAGCGTGGGCCAATCGCACTACACCTATTTCATGCTGCCGGACGGCCGTGTCGTGGACGACCTCATGATTTACCGCGTGGCCACCGACCGCTTTATGCTGGTGGTCAACGCCTCCAACAACGACAAAGATTGGGCGTGGGTGAATGCCGTGAACCGAGGCGAGGTGATGATGGATGAGAAACGGCCGTATGCCCACATCCAACACCCCGTACAACTGCGCGACCTGCGCGACCGCCAATGGGGCGACAACTGCCGCGTGGACATCCCCCTGCAAGGCCCCAAATCCCGCGACATTTTGCTGGCCCTGGCCGATGACGCCGCCTTCGCGCAGCGCCTGAAGAAGTTGCCCTGGGCCGGCGTCACATACGGCTCCCTCGCCGGGTTTGATGTAGTCGTCTCGCGCACCGGCTACACTGGCGAACGCATTGCCTTTGAACTGTTTGTCCACCCCGACAAAGCGCCAGAATTTTGGATGAAGTTGATGGCAGCGGGCGAACCCTTTGGCCTGAAACCGTGCGGTTTGGCGGCGCGGGACAGCACGCGCACCGAGGCCGGTTTGCCGCTGTACGGCCATGAATTGGCCGGGCCGTATGGCCTGAATCCGGCGGAAGCGGGGTTTGGCAGTTATGTGAAGTTGTGGAAGCCGTTCTTCATTGGCCGCGACGCCTTCATCGCGCACGAGCAAGAGCGGGACAGCGTGATTGTGCGCTTCCGCATGAATGAGAAGGGTGTGCGCCGCCCGGAACAGGGCGACCCGGTGCTGGACAAGCGCGGCAAACAAATCGGCTTTGTGACGAGCTGCGCCATTGACGCGGAGGGGTATTTGCTGGGGCAGGCGCTTGTGCCGCTGGGGATGAGTGCGGCGGGTACGGCCGTTTCCATCTACCAGCTTGGCGGCGGCAAACGCAGCATCACCCCGCCCAAAGAGCTGAAATTGGGCGCACGTTTGCCCATGCCCGATGGCGCAACGGTGCTGACGCGCTTCCCATCAGCGAAAAAATAAGCGCAGCGCGTGAAACGTGAATCGTGAAACGTGAAAAGCATCACGTTTCACGATTGGTTGACACACTGCACAGCAGCGTGTACGATTGCAAGATACAATCACCCATCTTAACAAAACCGTAAGGCAATAGAAGCAAAGCGCAAAACGTGAAACGTGAGAAAGATCATCACGTTTCACGTTTCACGTTTCACACACTTCCCCTCTACCTTTCGGCTAGGAGATAACCATGCGTCGTGAAGTCTTAACCTGGTCCGACGTGGACAAACTGATTGACTACCTTGTGCCTCAAATTCAGGGGCGTTTTGATTCGATGGTCATCGTCACTCGCGGGGGAATTATTCCCGGCGGGATGCTGGCCGAAGCGCTGAATATCACCTATATTTTGACGGCTTCGGTGCGCTTTCCGGCGGATTTTCCGGGGTTGCAGCCCTCGATGCAGAGTAAGTATGCCATCCCGGAGTTTATTCAATTCCCGAATGATGATTTGTTGGACGGCCGTCGCATTCTAGTCGTGGATGATGTGTGGACAAAGGGGCGCAACATGGTCACAGTGTCCAACCGCATTGACGCCGCGGGCGGGCAGCCGGAAACCTGCGTGCTGCACTACAAGCCCGCCTCGTCCCTCTACCCCGGTTACACGCCAACGTATTACGCGGCCGTTTCCGACGCTTACATCATCTACCCCTGGGAATTGGATCGCGGCCCGGAAGTCCTCGGCATTTGGAATTGACGATTGACGATTCGTGCGCTCTTCAATCGTTAATCGTCAATCGCAAATCGTAAATTGTTTGCCTGGTTTTGTTGGTTTTGTTACGATCAAGTTGAGTTTAACAGTGAAATATGCTCATGTGACCGGTGGTGACTGGGTCCCTGGCGGCGACGGCCGTCGAACCGTGTCAGGGCCGGAAGGCAGCAGCACTAAGGCGTATCCATCGGGTGCCCAGGATTACCTGGTGACCATCGGTCTCATGAGCGTATTTTGAGGAGATTGGAGATGAGAGATTGCAAAACGCCAATCTCTCATCTCCAATCTCTTTTTTTATGGCTAGATTACCTAAATCCACCGTCCGCATTATGTTGGTGTGCCTGCTGCTGTTGGCGGCGGGCAGCCTGGCGATGGCCGGGTTTTTGGCGGCGCAGGGGCAGTACACAGTGTATGATGGGGAAACGGCCGTTACCATTTCCGGCTCCTACCCCACCGTGCAAGACGTAATCGCCGCCGCCGGGCTGGAACTGCGCCCCGAAGATGTAGTTATCCCCGCACTCGACACCCCCGCAGATGTAGAAACCGCCATCCAAATCCAACGCGCCCGCCCCGTGACCCTGCGCACCGAGGCCGACGGTACGCACACGCTGTGGACGCAGGCCGCCACGCTGGGCGCATTTCTGGCGGAAACGGGCATCCCCATTGCCCGCACCACTCAGGTCTTTGCTGACCGTGTGCAGATTCCCTTTGGCGGGCTGAATCAGGCCGCGCTGCCGCGTGAAGTGGAAATCGGCCGTTTTCTCACCGTGACCATTGTGGATGGCGGGCAGCAGCAGGTGCTGCGCACGGCCGTGCAAACCGTCGGTGCAGCATTGGCGGAAGCGGGGCTGACGCTGTACGCCGCCGACGGCGTGGAACCCGCGCTGGGCGATTGGCTGGAACCGGGAATAACCATTCGAGTCAACCGCTCGATGCCGCTGACGATTGAGGTGGACGGCCGTATCATCCAAACGCGCAGCCACCACAGCAACGCCCTCGACGTACTCGCCGAAGCGGGCATCGGCCTCATCGGCGAAGATTACACCCAGCCCGGCGCAGAGACGCCGCTCAACGCCAACGACACCATCCGCGTCATCCGCGTCACCGAAGATTTCCGCGTGGTGGATCAGCCCATCCCTTTCCAAACGGTGTGGCAGGGCACAGATGAATTAGACCTCGACCAGCGGGCGGTGATCAGCTACGGGCAGCCGGGCATTTTGCGGCAGCGCGTGCGCGTGCGCTATGAAAATGGCGCGGAAGTGAGCCAGACTACCGATGGCGAATGGGTCGCTCTGGAGCCGGTGAATGAGGTGATGGGCTACGGCACGCGCATCACCATCAACACGGTGGCTACGCCGGATGGCCCCCGCGAATATTGGCGCGTGGTGCGAATGCGCGTCACATCATATACGGCCGCCAGTTCCGGCAAAGAACCGGGGGAACCGGGGTATGGCGTCACGGCAAGCGGCCGTCCCGCAGGCTATGGCATTGTGGCAGTTGACCGCAGCGTCGTTCCCTTCCGCTCGGATGTGTTTGTGCCGGGGTATGGCGTGGCTTTTGTGGGCGATACCGGCGGGGGCGTGCGCGGCCGTTGGATTGACCTGGGCTACGATGAAGACAACTACGTCTCCTGGTCGGGCTACGTGGATGTGTATTACCTCACGCCCGTGCCCGCCCCCGAAGACATCAACTACTTACTACCTACTGGACTACCCTGATGGGGATTGACGATTCATAAGCGCTCCAATCGTCAATCGCAAATCGTAACTTTCATGGTTCACCCAAAAGACATTTTGCAACAACACGGCCTGGAACCGAAGAAAAGCCTGGGGCAAAACTTCTTGTTTGACGAGAATGTGCTGCGGCGCATCGTGGATGCGGCCGAGTTGGAACCGGATGATGCCGTATTGGAAATTGGGCCGGGATTGGGGGCTTTGACGAAGCTGTTGGCGGAAACGGCCGTCACCCTCACCACCATCGAACTAGACAACCGCTTCATCCCCATTTTGCGGCTGGAATTGGCTGCTTACCCGCATGTGCGGCTGGTACATGGCGATATTTTGGAGCAAGACCCGGCGGACTGGTTCAGTGGGCCGTACAAAGTGGTCGCCAATGTGCCTTACTACATCACCGGGGCAATTTTGCGCCATTTGTTGGAAGGGGCGCACAAGCCGACGATGATGGTGTTGACGGTGCAAAAAGAGGTGGCGGAACGGGTAACGGCCGTTCCCCCCCACATGAGTTTGCTCGCCATCAGTACACAGGTTTACGGCCGTACCGAAAAAGTCGCCGACATCAAAGCTGGCTCATTCTGGCCCGCGCCGGATGTGGATTCGGCCGTCATCCGCATAGACCTGCGGCAAGCACAACCAGACCCTGCCTTTGAAAAGCTATTTTTCCGGGTTGTCAAAGCCGGGTTCAGCCAAAAGCGCAAGCAGTTGCAGAAAAATTTGCGCCAGTTGGGGCTGGACAGAGCAGTTATTGCGCAAATGCTAGAAGATGCGGGCGTGGACGGCCGTGCCCGCGCCGAAACATTAACTATCGAACAATGGCGTGCCCTCACCGGCATCTACCAACAAATGTAACTTGTAACAAGTTACAAGTTACAGGTTACAGGTTACATGAATAATCCCATGATCGATCTCCCCCAATTCATCCAAACCATGCCCAAAGCCGAGGTTCACATCCATTTGGAGGGGGCCATTCAGCCGGAGACGGTGCTAAAACTGGCGCAGCGCCACCAGCGCATGGACAAGCTGCCCGGCGACAATGTGGAGGCGCTGCGTCGCTGGTTCACCTTCACCGACTTCCCGCATTTTGTACAAATTTACGTCGTCATTCAAGACCTGATCCGCACGCCGGAAGATTTTGCGCTGATTGCCTATGAAAATGGCGCGGATATGGCGCGGCAGAATATCCGCTACCGCGAGCTAACGGTGACGACGTTTACGCACACGCATTATCAAGAGAAAAACCTGGGGATTGAGGACATTTTGCAGGGGTTGGAGGACGGCCGTCAACGAGCCAAATCTGACTTTGGGGTAGAAATGCGCTGGGTGTTTGATGTGCCGCGTAATTTGAGCTTTGGTGGGAACGGCCGTACCTATGACCCCGCACCCGCTAATCAGACGGTGGAACATGCTTTGAACGGCCGTAATTACGGCGTCGTCGGCTTTGGGCTGGGCGGATGGGAACCCACCGCGCCGCCGCGCCCCTTTGCCCATGCCTTCGCCGCCGCCAAAGAAGCCGGGCTGCTCTGCGTGCCCCACGCTGGCGAAACATTGGGCGCAGACAGCGTATGGGGCGCAGTCAACGAACTGCAAGCCGACCGCATCGGGCACGGCGTCCGCGCCATCGAAGACCCCAAGCTGTTGGCCCTGCTGCGCGAACGCCAAATTCCACTGGAAGTGAATCCCACCAGCAACATTTGCCTCAGCGTTTACCGGCGATTGGCCGAACACCCCTTCCCTCATTTAGACCGCATGGGGCTGCTGCTCACCGTCAACAGCGACGACCCGCCCCTCTTCAACACCGATTTATGCCAGGAATATGAGACGCTCGCCGACGAATTCGGTTACGATGCCGCCAATCTGGCACGCATTGCCCGCAACGCCTTTGCCGTCTGCGGTGCAGAACCGGCCCTCAAAGCCAAACTGCTTACTGATTTTGATGCGTGGGCCACTGCTAATCTACCCCAATAATGTGCTATGATGTGGTAGCTGGTTACTGGTAGCTAGTAGCTGGTTATTGTCTGCCTTCGCCACACCCTTTCATAACGGCCGTCAGTCACCATTGAGGTGGAATTATGTCCAAAGAGAATCGTCGGCTTTACCTGGTTCATTGGCACAGCACCGAGGCAGAAAACATGGCAAAGCAACTCCGCCAATTAGGTTGGTTTGTCGCTGTTAATGCCAATGCGGACGAGGTTGATCTAAAAATTGTGCGTCAGCAACCCCCGAAAGCCGTTATCATCTCTCTTTGTTATCATACACTTCGCGGCAAAGAGATTGCGGAAACGTTATGGTGGACAAGATGGGGTCGGTATCTTCCAATTATCTTTTTAACTTGTCCGGCAGAAGAGGAAAAGAAGTTCCACATGGATTTTCCTCAGGCAATTTTCACAGATTGGGATACATTGCCCGTTATCTTAAATGGTCTTCCTAAAAAATGACCGATGGTTTGCCTGATTGCCAACCATTTCCCAAAAACCCGTGAAAACATAATAAAAGTTTGATGGCTTACACCGAATCGGGCATCGTATGCCGATATGCCATGTTATAATGAACTTCACATTTACGAGCACTTGGACGAAAATTAATGTTCCAATCTGAGCCGTCATCACAATGGCAAAGCCAACAGCACCACCGAATTCTGAATGGTGATGTGACTGCGTTCGCTGAATTATGCGAGCAAGCCTTACCCCACCTGATTTCGTTTTTGCGCCGCCAATTTTCTAATGCGGACCCACATCTGCTGGAAAGTGCGGCTGTTGACTGCTTGTTAAACTATCAATCCAAACCAACTCAATATGATCCTGACCAACTGGCACTGTTTCCTTTTCTGCGCATGGCCGCCCGTGGCGACTTGCTAAATGCACTCGATAGCCAACGCCGGGAAGAACGCAGATTAGTTAACATTGATGATGATTACGTTCAACAGCGATTACCTGCGGATGATGGGATTACGGCCGTTGCCGAATTCGATGAGTGGCTGCAACAACATACAGACGTTCCGCGCAAAGAAATTTTGCGGGCGCTGTATGCCAAACTCGATCAGACAGACCGGCAAATCTTGCGCTTGATATTGGAGGGTGTGCGCGAAACCAGCCAGTTTGCACTGGTCATGGGACTGGAAAACGAAGAGGCCCAAACCCAACGAGAAGCCGTAAAACGAGCGAAAGACCGCATAAAAAAACAGTTGCGACGATTTGGGAAACAGCTATAAAAGTGTCGAACTTGGGGTGCGGGGTCGGAACAAGTAAATGAAGGCATTGGTTTACGAAATTTTTTAGACCTGGAGTAAATGGTATGAATGATTTACTTGACAAAATGGCCTGGCAGGCACGTGATGATGCTTCTCTTTTCGCATCTTTGATTGAGCAGCAGTGTGAACGTCAGGGCATTACATGGGACGAGTTAGCTGACCAATTACAAATTGAGCGTGTTCAATTGTCTAAACTGGCGCTGTGCCGCCGTCCGCGAGGCAATCAACTCGCCCAAGATTTAACACAAATTGCCACCTACGTGGGCGTTGACAAAGCGAATCTCGTACAGTTTGCCAAACAGGCTGGCTATCCTGTACGAGTGAATACGGCGAAACAGAAACGGCCGTTCCCCACCATTTTCCTCGACGCATTCCGCAAACGCCGCACCATCGCCTTTAGCATGGTCACCGTTGTCGTCCTCATGCTAGCTGCCTTTGCCTTTGCCCAATCCGGCCCTTCCGCAGCAAGCCCAGAAGCCACCCTGGTTGTCTCCGCCGGACAAGCTGTTGTGACTCAAACCAGAAACTCTTTACTTGTATTTCCCAAAGAAGGAACGCTAACTTTGGCATCCGGTGAAGTTCTGGCTGTACGCGCCGGGGATCGGATCGAACTGGCGAAAGATGCGGCAGGTCAGTTACGGATGGTCAATGGCAGTGTTGTGGAATTGTCTGCGGGCACAATTTTGGAAGTTGCTGAATTAGTAGACACAGACGACGCGAATCGTGTTGAGCTGCGTGTGCTGGCCGGGCGTACCCTCAACCGCATCATGCACTTGCTTGGCCCGAATGACAAATTCGATGTACGCACCCCCTCTTCAACAGCTTCTGTACGCGGAACCGTCTTCACGGTAGAAGTCCTCTCTAACACGTCGTCCTATTTTGCAGTTGAAGAAGGCATTGTCCAGGTCACGATGGGTGATGAGGTCGTTGATGTACCCGCCGGGTTTGCAGTAACGGCCGTTACCAACCAACCCCTCGATCTGCAACCCGTAGAAGACCCACCCACCCCCACAGCAACCCCAGAACCGGTCACGCTGTGCCACATCCCGCCAGGCAACCCGGACAATCCACAAACGATTCAAGTGTCGCCAGAAGATGTGCAAGATCACCTCGATCACGGCGACTATCTGGGGCCATGCCAACCGCCAACCGCCACCGCTACTATCACGCCAACCGTCACTATCACGCCAACTGCTACCATAACTCCAACGGCCACACCGGAAGAAAAGGTCATCATCTGCCACGTCCCGCCGGGCAATGAGGGCAATCCGCAAACCATTGAAGTAGCAGCCTCGGCCGTCCCTGCACATCTGGCACATGGCGACTATTTGGGAGCTTGCTTGCCGCCAACTGCCACGCCAGTTCCAACCCCAATTCCACCAACCGCTACGCCAGTACCACCGCCACCACCGACGGCAACACCGGTTCCGCCACCGCCAGAACCAGAACTGGTCACGATTTGCCACATTCCACCGGGCAACCCGGACAATCCGCAAACCATCCAGGTATCGCCAGAAGATGTGGCTGCACATCTAGCACATGGGGATTACTTAGGGCCTTGCCACTAACAAATTAACGATAACGATGAAAGAGGGGAGATCGAAAATCAATCTCCCCTCTTTTTTTGCAATGGTTCAGCACCGTGTGGTTTGAATTTTGGGTAGGGGCGGGATGACCGGGCCAGGCATGCAGTCTGATAAATGGCTTTCCCTCAATTAACTGTGAATTGTGAAGCAGCCTGGGCAACTCATTAACCATTTACAAATTCACCCATTCACAAATTAATGATTAGCCTCCCCTAGTAACACATACACGGTTAGTGGCAATGACCGTTCTCGCAAAAACATGGGGGGGATTTCTTCGACGCGAACGCGGTCTTTAATTTGCTGGTATACCTTATCACCTATCATGATCTGGCCCATTTTTGCCTGAACTGCCAACTGAGCAGCAATGCTCACTGTGTCGCCGAAGGCCGTGTATATAGTACGCCGGGATGTACCGCTGCTGCCCACAATGGCCCGCCCCGAATAGATGCCGCAGCCAAATCCAATTTCCCGTGCGGGGTCATCCTCTGCCACGCTCTGTACAAATTCATCAATCCGTGCCCGCAAAGTGGAAGACGTTTGGATAGCCCGCCAAATATGATCCGTTTGCTGTAACGGCGCGTTGAAGATGATCATCATCTGCTCCCCTTCTACGTTTGCCATGGTGCCATCAAATTGCAAAGCTGTTTCTGTAACCATATCTTTGAAGCGGTTTGCCAACTCGACAACGAGAGCCGGTTCTACAACGCCCGCGAAACGGCCGTATCCACGAATATCCACAAACAGCGCGGTAATCTCCTGCGCCTGCCCCTCCAAATTCAACTCGCCGCGGCGCACCGCTTCCAGCGTAGCCTCTGCTACCTGCGGTGTGACATTGCTGGCAAAAAGGCGCATCACTTCGCGGCGTAAACGCACTTCCGTAGAAAAACGGTAGGTCGTGACAGTGGCGTAGGTCAGAGCAATCGTGGCAAAAGGGTAAAGCAAATCCAGCATGACAGCCCTGGCATCAAACAACAACGATGCAGCCAAATAATAAAGCGCACCCAACCCCAATGCGAATGCCAAACCAGACCAGGGCCGATAGGAAACGAGACCCGTTAACACACCCAAAACAAGCAAGATGACAACCAGCGCCAGCGAAGACGGCCGTACCACAAAACGCCCCGACCACACCGACTCAATGAGGTTTGCCATGATTTCCACCCCATACATGGGCCGCCCGCTGCTAACAGGAGTCAGATAACGGTCTGGCTCGGCCGTTGCCGTAATGCCAATGAGGACGATCTTGTCCTTGAACAATTCAGCGGGCACACTACCATCCAACACATTCTGGTAGCTAACGGTTGTGAAGGCGTTGTCGCCGGGCTGCGCCGGGGGATTGCTGTAATAAACGCGGATTTCGCCAAACTCACCAACGGGTATCGAGCGCCCGGCATAAAAGAGACGGCCGTCCTCCACCTGCGGCAAGTTCTGCATATCCACGCGATCCGTCAAATAAGTCTGGATAGCGGCAAGAGCCAAACTAGGATACCACTCATCCCCCACAGAAATGATGGCCGGTATCTGACGCACGTACCCATCGTTATCATGCAAAATATTCGTGTGCCCCATGCCGGTGATGACGGCGCGGACATCTGCCTCCGGGAGAATGCGCTGCTCAAAACGCACCACACCAAGCTCGTCACGGATAGCATCCCCCTGCCCCAAGACCGGCTGGACAATGTTGCCCGCCTGCTGCATGGCAGCAACGAGAGCCGCATCATCTGCGGTTGGCGCATCAAAAAGAATATCAAACACAATGGCTTTGGCCCCGGCAGCACTAAGTTGGTCAATCAGTTGGGCATGAAGCGCACGCGGCCAGGCATCCCAACGGCCGTATCGCTCCAAACTAGCATCATTCACCTCTACAATGGTCACAATGCCACTGGTTGGATACGGCGCAAAGTAACTATCGAGCATTTGCTCATCTAGCCGCCCCAAAATGCCAAAGGTCATCAGCAAACTAACCAACCCCCCAATAATCAGGCCCATAATGATCCGCGACCAGGATAATCCACCACCGTCTTGCCACATGCTGGTAGCTATTTGCGCAATGCCAATTCGCCACCGCAGCCGTTTGGGAACCAGGCGCGGCAAACTGCCCGCATCGGCACGAACGGCTCCTAAAGTCTCCAACAACCACGCCTGCCCAGCCGTTTCTTGCGCATCGAGCAAGGCACGTACGGCCGCACCACTGCGCACACGCCCAACTAGCCGCGCAGCCTGCCGCGCCTGGGGCGTTGTGCCCAAGGCGAGGTGTGCCAATCTGGAATCGGCTATCTGAGAAAGGCCGGTTTCTTGCCAATGATGTGTCGGGGCTACCGCCTGTTCTAAAACTGACAGTACACTGTTTCGCAGCGCCCAATTTTTATGGCCCACCGCCAGGTCAAGCAGGCGATCTACTGTCTCCGTCGTCAGTCGTCCGGTGGCCGTCAACATGTCAGGCTCGGATTGTAAGCGATGCAGGGCCAGGGTAACGGCCGTTTCCCCTTCGTGCAAAATCGTCTGTTCACACGCTGCCAGGCGTGCCTGCGAATCTGTTACCTGCCCCCACCAGTTGTCCAGCTTGTAATCATAAGCTAATGCACCCCGCAGCATGAAGAAACGCTGCACGGCATTAGGCTGCAACTGAAGGGTTCCCGTTGCAGAACAGGCAGCATCAATCAGGGCAAAATGAGTCAGCCGCGCCGGGAATGGTGCCGCAGTGACCTCCCATTCATCAGCAAATTTGTGCAAAAAATGCCGCGCATCATCAAAAAGAATGGCTAATTCATAAGAAGCTGCCTCCGGATTCAGCAACATGCGTATATTGGGGTCAGCCCCGTCGGGAAATATGGAAGCCAGTAACTCGAAAACTTCAACGGCCGTTTCCGGGCGGTCACGCCATTGATAAGATGTTAATCGGCGCAGCACTGTAGCTAACTCAGGGGGCAATTCGGGATTAATTTCTCGTGGATCAGGAAGTTTAGCCGGGCCTTGTGACTGTTCCACCGCCAAAAACATCTCGCCATTCCAGGGCAGTTCCCCCGTCAACATCTCATACAGCATAATCCCCAGGCTAAAAATATCCGACTGCGCCATCATGGCATAATGAGAATGTTGCTCATACGGTGCATATGGCCCTGTGCCTCTTCCCGTATGGAATGCACGGGTCTCAAAATTTAGACGGCGTGCCAACCCAAAGTCTGCAAGATAAACCCGATCCTGGCTGTCCAACAAAATGTTGCTGGGCTTGAGATCACGAAAAATGATGCCTCGCATATGCAAATAGGACAGCGCTGAGACAATTTGCGCCGTCATATGCAACACAGTCTGCGGGGGTAATGGCCCCATTCGCAAACGATTTGCCAACGAACCCAGGCCGTTATACTGCATCACAAAGTAGAAGTAGTCTTCTGTCGTGCCAAATTCGTACAGAGGCAGAATGTGGGGGTGCTCCAGGCTGGCTACCAGGTGAACTTGCCGCTCGAAGTCTTCTGATATTTGCTCAATGGCCGCGCCATCTGTGCCAAAGGTGGGTACTAATTTGACCGCAACGATGCGTTGGCGACGGCCGTCCCAGGCTGACCAAACAACACCCTCACCCCCATAACCAATGCGTTCCAGCAAAGCAAAATGACCTAATTGATAACCGCGCCGTAAATTTTTATCCCAAAGAGGTTGCGTATCAAACATAATTTTTGAAGATGCCTTTACCGCCGCCGTTACCGCTGGTAGACAGTTGTTTCAAAGCGCTAGATACTTGGTGACAGAGATGATTATACTGTACAATTTATAACAATCTACCAATATGACATTGTCAGCGTGTAAGAGTGAGCCATGGATAATTTTCAAATCTGCCCAGCATGTCAACGTAAAAATACAGGCGATGTTATACACTGCATCTATTGTGGAACATCTCTAAAGGCCTCCGGTTCCCCAAAAACAATTACAACCAAAGGGGTGCATATCACACCAGCAGATTCTGCTGTCCAAGCATCTGGCTGCGCCAAAGTATACGCGCAGTTATCGGAAGACTCTCTGGCTTTACTGGTTGAGAAGGCAGAGGAACCGGTCATCATTAATCATGTGACTTCGGTGATTTTAGGACGAGGAGAGCAGCCTCCAGGCGTAGAATTTGTTGATCTGGCAGAAATAAGCGACATGATTTTGGGGATTTCACGGCAACATGCCCGTATCATTCGTGGAGACGGCATATTCTGGTTGGAAGATATGCACAGCACAAACGGCACCTGGCTTAATCGCAAACGCCTGGTGCCTGGCGTCCCCTACTCTCTCGCCACCAATGATGCAGTCTGGTTTGGCCCGGTTAAACTAACTGTTTGCTTCAGAAACGGACAGGATGTTGTAGAAAAGCCGCGCCCTGTCAGAGAAATGACCATTACGCTGCAATCACGCAACACATTGGCGCTACCTATGCAACCTTTATCTCCAGACTACTTGTTGAAGTATGTGGCTCCCTATATGGATGCGTTGGCAGTCATGCAACAGGTTATAGATGATTGCCAGGGGAAAACGGCCGTTCCCATCCGCATCTACCATATCAAAGATCAGCACCAGGCCATTATCATCCATTTAGAAGAAGCCAACGAAGTTATTTCACTGGTGGACACCTTCATCACCCCCTGGCGTGACACACATTTCCACACACTTCAAACCAGCGACCAGGCAGACATCATAAAGCTTCTCAAGGAATTGGCCGATTTGCTTGCGCAAGCCCTGACCCCCAATCTATCTGAAACAGCCCATGATGCCTGTACAAAAGCTATCTTACCGGCACTGCACACTCTGGCTACCAGCCAACTAGATTTGATTCCCAATAACGACCCCAAAGAAACAAACACCCTCCCCGCAAACAATTAACCACCCATAAAACCAGTAGGGGCGAACCGGTCAGTTCGCCCCTACTAAAACTCAATTTTCGCCAAATACCTGTCTAAATATACCCCAACTCCCTGGCTGCATGCGTCAATTCGTCGCGGAATTGTGGCGCTGAGATACTAATCAACGCCTTCGCACGCTCTCGCACAGTCAGACCATATAAATCCACCGCGCCGAACTCCGTCACAACATAATGAATGTCATTGCGTGTGGTAACCACGCCGGAACCCTCATACAATTTGGGCACAATACGGCTCAATTCTCCCCCCTTCGCAGTTGAGAGAAAGGCAATAATCGGCAAGCCCCCCTGCGAGCGTGCCGCCCCGCGCATAAAGTCAATTTGCCCACCCACACCGCTGTAAAAACGAGTGCCAATGGAATCGGCACAGACCTGCCCGGTCAAGTCTATTTGCAAGGCAGAGTTAATTGCCACCATATTGTCGTTACGAGCAATGTTAAAAGGATCATTCACGTAGTCGGTCGGGTGCATTTCAATCATGGGGTTATTGTCCACGAAATCATACAATTCTTTTGTGCCAAACAAGAATCCAGCTACGATTTTGCCAGGGTGAAAGTTCTTGCGTGCGCAGGTGATGACACCCCGCTCCACCATATCAATCACGCCATCTGAAAACAGCTCCGTATGAATGCCTAACTCTTTGTGTGATCCCAAGTTTCTCAGCACAGCATCTGGGATGCTGCCAATGCCCATTTGCAATGTTGCCCCATCAGGAATCAGTTCAGCAATGTTCGCGCCTACCTGCAAATGTTCGTCGGAGCTACCCCCCTGCGGCGCTTCAGGGATAGGGTAATCCACTTCTACAATGTGGTCGAAGCGGCTGATGTGGATGAAACTGTCGCCCAATGTACGCGGCATTTGCCGGTTCACCTCGGCGATGACAATGCGGGCGTTTTCGGCGGCAGGCTTGGTTGTGCCCACTTCTACACCCATGCTGCAAAAGCCATGCTCGTCTGGTGGTGATACGGCAATAAGAGCGACGTCTATAGGGAGACGGCCGTTCCGAAACATATTCGGAATCTCAGACAAAAACACAGGCGTAAAGTCAGCCCGTCCCTGCTGTACAGCCTTGCGTACATTGTGCCCAATAAACAGCGCATTCACCCGAAAGACACCTTCATACTTCGGATCAATATACGGCGCATCAGCAAAAGTCAAAATGTGGGTGATTTCTACGTCGCGTAGCTCTGAAGCACGATCCACCAATGCTTGTGAAAGCTGAATTGGCACACCAGCGCCGCCACCCAAATAAACACGATTACCCGATTCAATTTTACTCAACGCAGTCGCAACATCTGTCAACTTCTTGCGATAAAGTTTATCCCAGTTCATCAGTCGCCCCCCTCTTTATCGCCTCAAGCAACCCGCTAGAAATTTCCTGGCCTAAAGCAGACGCAATGCCTGGATGCACCAGATCACCTTGATATAAATTGACACCCTGAATCAGCGCCGGGTCAGCCGCAATGGCCCCAAGCAGCCCATTCTCGCCAATATTCAACAGATACGGAAGCGCGGCATTAGCCACAGCCCGGCTTGTTGTGCGGGCAATGGAAGCAGTTAGATTGGGCACACAATGATGAATGACCCCTTCGGCCACGTAAGCGGGATCGCGTAAAGTGGTCGGGCGGCTGGTTTCTACGCAACCTCCCTGGTCAATGGAGAAATCCATGATGACAGAACCAGGTCGCATCGCACGTACCATTTCGCGGGTAATCAGCACCGGCGCACGCTGCCCGTGTACAAACACAGCCCCTATCAGGACATCGGCAAATTTGACGACGCGCTTCAAGTTGTACTCGTTGGAGAACATGGTGGTCACTCGCCCACCAAATTCCTGGTCAAACTGGCGCAATTTTTGTGTACTTTTGTCCAAGACGATGACTTCTGCGCCTACGCCGACAAAGGCACGGGCTGCATTGAGTCCCAATATACCTCCCCCTACGATGACAACGGCCGCAGGCGGTACGCCTGGCAGCCCACTAAGCAAGATACCAAGCCCATTTCGCCCGCCAGGGAAAAACTTGTCGCTGCGCAGCAGGTCTGCGGCAACAAAAGGCGCTAATCGTCCGGCTACTTCACTGGCGGTCAGTAAGACGGGGTGACGGCCGTCCGTCTTTGCCAGCATTTCGTAGGCAACGGCCGTAATATTGTGCTCCTTCAACGCCTGCAATAAGTCCGGGGATGCCACCGACAGATGCAAAAAAGAAAAAATCATCTGCCCGGGGCGAAAATATTTGTACTCGGCCGCCGATGGGCGGGCTATTTTCACCACGATATCAGCACGGCCGTAAGCCTCGGCCGCAGAATACACAATCTGCCCACCTGCATGCCGGAAATCTTCATCACTAAACCCGGCCCCCACGCCAGCATCCCGTTCAATGTAAACAGTATGACCAGCTTCTACCAGAGCCAGGACAATGTCTGGGGTCAAGCCCACACGCATTTCCAGGTCGCGTACTTCACGCGGTACGCCAAATTCTGTCATGTCGTCGCCTCCATCAAAAGCGAGTGCGTTTACGGGTCTACGAGTTTGTTACTCAATGCCCGCTACTCATCATCCACCGCTTTGCTTGTATAAAATTTCACAATTCGTGACAAAAAATATAACCGGGTAGCCGTTTGACAGCCACCCGGTTGTACAGTCTCTTATCCGTAATGTGTGTATGGCGTAGATGAGTCGTCTTGGGTACGACGCCAGCCATGCACCACCAAACGAAAAATATCTGATTCGGTAATGATGCCAATCAAGGCACCATCAGGGCCTAAGACCGGCAGACCGCCAATGGCATATTGCAACATTAGTTCAGCAGCCTCGCCAATGGTTGCATCTTGGTCAATGGTGACGAGTTTCTGGGACATGACTTGCTCAACTTTGATTTGACCCATCAGATAGCTGACCTCGGCCACATCCAAGTCGCTGACGCTAGATGGCCCTGCCCCTCGAATATCGCCATAAGTCAGGATGCCCAGGAGACGGCCGTTACCCACCACCGGCAGCCGTCGGACATGCTTCTCCATCATCAAACGATTCGCTTCCGGCAACAAAGTATCCGGCCCAACTGTCACCACATCCCGCGACATCCAATCACGAACCAGTTCCAGTTTCATCATTGGCCTCCAGCCCACACACACATTAGGCAGTCAACAACCATTACCACAAAAGATACCCTAAATGGGGCTAATCACCGATTGCTAATTGCTCCCTACCAGCAACTGCCTGATTCACTTCTCGCAAATAGCTAACCGATAAAGCAAACATAATCGTCACAATGACTGCCGAAATCACACAATAACGACAAATCGCATGAATGACAAACAATTCCAGCCCAGTAAGTCCCAAGGTAAACAAGAACGCTAGTGCAGTTGTGCCAATCATCAACTCAGGCATGTAATCTTCGATAATAGGCAGCCAATCTTGCAGCCAAGTCAACAAAAAGATAAACACGTAACCTACCAGACCAATCAATGCGACAGGTATAGGGCCGATAGCTGCATAGGGCGCATCGGGGCCGCTAACCTGCCCACAATCATCCCATCCACTGGCGCTGCAAACACCTACCAGGCTACCTTCATGAAACAAGTATAAAAAGAATGCGACCAGCATTCCAGCAACGGCGAGTAATTGAATAAATCGGATTTGCCATTTCTCTATACGCATAAGCCACCTGCTAATTCATAGCCGCGCTAATGCGCTGCTGGAATACAGAAATCGGTACGGCCCCTTCTACCAACCGATCATTGATAAAGAAACTGGGGGTTGCAGAAACATGAGCAGTACGGGCTGCACTAATATTATCCTGCACAATGCCATTGTAACGCCCTTCGGCCAGGCAACTGTTAAAAGCATCCATATTCAAACCTAATTGTTCCGCTGCCTGCACAAAGCCATCACGGGTAAGGGCTACCGGTTCACTTTGTTGTGCAAAAAGGGCCGAACCATATTCATGAAAAGCGCCCTGCTCATTCGCACACATAGCTGCATTGGAGGCAGGCAAGGTTGTAGAAGATAAGGCATAGGGCAAGGTAATCCAATAAACCTGGTCTGTATCAACATACTCGCTTATTAATGCAGGGTAGGTCTCTTCGTGAAAATCTCTACAATGAGAACAGCCAAAATCGGCAACTTCGACGATGGTGACGGCAGCATCTTTGTTGCCATCTGTAATGCAGTTATCGGGATTGGCGGCACAGAATTCCGCCAAGGTTAGCACTTCTGGTTCTTGTAATGACAAGAACAACAATGCAAACAAAGCAATGACGCCAATGGCGATTACGCCTCCTATGAGCAACCAGTTGGTTTGCCTTTTGGATGATTGTCGTCTGGGTTGTGGTTTGTTTTTACTCATTTCTCCTTTTTTCTTCCTTTTTGTTAGTCTAACAGTCTTGCTCTGTTGAGGGAGTGTTCAATGTAATTGTTGATTACTGACATCTGTCATAAGCCAGACTGTCTGAAGGGAGTTTTCACCTGACGTTGATGCAGATGCTCTTGTTGATTGTAAATTGATCTTGATTCTTGTCCAGTAATCTTGGGGATTATTTCATTTTTGTATCATCCACAGGGCATCATTATCTTTGCAGTTTTTACAAAATTCAGGAATTTGGACGCAGGAGTTCGAGAGAAATTAGCACCAATCTGCGTGAATCAGCATCCTAAATCGAAATGGTGCATGAGGCACGAGTCAGCACAAAAAAAGCCGGATGTGATGAATCCGGCTTCATTTTTGGATCAATATGCGGGGATTAGTAGGCGCTATCGAGACTCAGGTGTGCCTGATAAATAGCGTATTCTGAGAAACGGGGTCTATCGGGCCATTTTTTTTTATTTACGGCCGTCTCTATTTCGTTGATGAGTTGGGGAGTGTTGATGTTCTTGAGCAGGTAGCGGGACGCGCCAGCTTGCAACAGGGCCTCTCGTTCAATCTCGTTGGCATAGGGCGCAAAAATAATAACGGCCGTATTCGCCTTCACCATTTGCCGCACAACGTCAGTCAACTTAACCAGCTCTTCATTAAGATTACCCTTGCATCCCAACAAGACCACGCCTGGCATTTGCGTCTGCACATAATCCAGGCCTACATCTAGCGCATTAACGGCCGTCACCGTGGAAATCGTTTGCGCAGAGCGTAAACGTGTTTCCAAAGCATTGCGCACAGCCATATGTTCTTCAATAATAAGTAAGTGAATTCCTTTCATTCGCTTGTCTTTATTGGGGTGTACTGAGTATAGGCAAAGTGTAAAATCCTTAGACGGCCGTTTCCAGTAACGAATGTCACGCGATGAGTGTGATTATTGTCATCCACCTGTAAATCCCGATGAAAGTCATCTTGCAATCATGACATTCGCCACAGAATACCCAAGATGGTTTCGGTTACACTAATATTCAGTAGACAGCGAGTACTGTTCACTCAAAATTGACCACTGATACAAGGAGATTGCCATGTTGGCCGTAAGCGATTTAATGACTGTCAACCCTCAAACCATCACCCCGGAAACATCACTGCGCCATATCGTGGAATTGATGAAAAGCGAGGGATGCCGGCATCTCCCCGTCCTCAAAGATAACGCCCTTGTTGGTATCGTCACCGATCGTGACGTGCGTCTGGTGATGAACTCCCCTATCGTGCTGCACGGCCGTTGGCAAGATGAAGAACTGATCAACAAAGTAACCGCCGAAACCTGCATGACACCCGGCCCCATCACAGTCAACCCCGATACCCCTGCCTACCGCGCCGCAGAAATGCTCAGTATCTACAAATTTGGTTGTCTTCCCGTTGTCGAAGGGGATACATTAGTTGGCATCGTCACCGTCACCGACTTTCTCGATTATCTAGCAACGTCAAAAGAAACAGAACTCGCCGATCCGCAATAACTGATTATTTTTCTTCGTCAAGAGGCAGCGTCAGGGTAACGGCCGTTCCCTCCCCAGGCGCAGATTGCAGCTTAAACACCCCTTTCAAATCCTCGGCGCGAGAACGCATATTAGACAAGCCATGCCCAACAGTCACTGACCGTATGCGCATATCAAACCCGCGCCCATCATCCTGCACATGCAGCATCACATTCCGGGCCGTGCGCTGGATTGTCACCTCCACCCGCTTGGCACGAGCATGACGCGCCACATTCGCCAACGCTTCTTGCGTCGTAAAAAATACCGCCCGCGCCAACGGCGTGCGCAAATCCAGGTCTTCTGCCCGCGCTCGGAGCGTCACCTCCACCATCGTATTGGCCTGAAACTCACGCACCAACCGCGCCAGCCCTTCCTGCAAATTCCCCTGAAAACGATGCGGCCGTAAGTCCAAAATGAAGTTGCGAATATCACGGATCGTGTCATTCAAACCTTCAATTGCCAACTCCAAAAGTCGATCCGCATCTTCGCGGTTATTATCATTCAGCGTCAATCGCACAGATTCCAATGTCAGGCCCACCGCATAAATAGATTGAATAATGCCATCATGCAAATCCATGCCAATGCGCGTACGCTCTTCCACAATCACCAATCGCCCTACCTGCTCATACAATCGCGCATTTTGCAAGGCAACGGCCGCATGAGTAGCTAGCAGCTCCGCCAGTTTTTGGTCATCGGCTGTGAATTCTGGCCCATCTATTTTATTGGTCAGGTATAAGTTACCTAATGTCCGCCCCCCAGCCACAATGGGTACACCCAAAAAGCTAGACATTTGCGGATGCCCCTCAGGGAAATCAATCGAACGCGGGTCGGCGCTAATTTTGGGAATGCGAATCGGCCGTTTCTCCCTGACAATCGCTCCCAGCAACCCCAACCCTTTGGGCAAATGCGACATCTGCTTTAGCTGCTGCGCAGACATGCCGCTATGCACAAATGCTTCCAAAAAACCATCCGTGCCAGGCACCCCCAAAGCAGCATACTCTGATCGAATTAGTTCACGAGCAGAATCCACAATTTGTTGTAAGACTTTGTCCAGCGCCAACTCTCCAGCAATATTGGTCGCCGCCAGACTGAAAGCGGCAAGCTGCCGGTTACGCTCATCCAATTGCTCACTGTGGGCTTTGCGGCGTTCAATGAGTTGGACCTTGTGCAGGGAAACGGCCGTATGCGCAGCCACCACCGCCAACAATTCCTGATCTCGTCTGCTAAAGTTAGCCGCCCCCTCCTTTTCAAAAACACAAAGCGCCCCCACAATCTGCCCCTTACGCTCCAAAGGCACACTTATCCAATTAGCCACCTGTCCATTTCCAGGCAGCCAGGTAGGCAGCGACACATTACTATCAGACCGATCAGCCATCAGCGGCTGCTTTTTGCGATAAGTAGTCAAAATCAGCCCACGCGCCAATTCCGCAAGCACATCGGCAGAAACCAGCAAACCATCATCTGTATTTTGATAATTAAGCTTTAAATGACTGAGTTCATCTTGCTGAGAAGAAACCAAACCGGCAGCCGCATACACAGCCCCGGTCAACACACGCACAGCCTCAGCAGCCTGTTGTAATATCGATTCAACATCCTCTGCTTCCGCAATAGCAAGCGTTACGCGACAAACCTGTACCGAATGTTCAATCACATTTCCTTCTACAGATAACATGGGCGACCAAACTAGCTCAACTCTTAGGGGCTTCTATCTACTAAATATAATCTCGCAAATGGTGTTGAATTGCGTAAGCAGCCGCTTCTGCCCGGTTCGAGACACCTAGCTTTGACAAAATACTGCTCACATAATTCCGCACAGTACCTTCACTCAAAAACAAATCATCCGCAATCTCACGGTTCGTATGGCCCTCGGCAATCAGCGCCAGCACATGCATTTCCTGCGGTGTCAAATCGCCAAAGGCGGCTGCTTCTTCGCGCTGAATGGAGCGGCGCACTTCGCTAAACACGCGCTGCGTCAATGTTGGGTCAAGCGTTGACTCCCCACGAGCAGTCGCTTCAATCGCTCGCAGCAAATCACCACTGCCAACTTGCTTTAACACGTAACCCACTGCCCCGGCACGGATTGCAGCAAATAACATTTCATCCTCAGCATACGATGTCAGCATGATAACGCGGGTATCGGGCAGATTCTGTACAATTTTTTCTGTTGCCACAACACCACTGCCACCAGCCAGGCGAATATCCATTAAAACAATATCTGGGACGTGTTCTAATGCTTGCTCAATGGCCTCTGCTTCCGTTTCGGCCTCGGCCACAACTTCAAAGTTAGCATGACGTTCCAGCAAGCTGCGCAGCCCTAAACGAACGACCTCATGATCATCAACCAACATAATGCGTAATCGAGACATACCTCAAGTATAACTTTTTCGTAATCATTCAACCAAATTTGGTTATGTCGCCTTAAAGATCGGGCTTTGCTGGTTACTCCCGATGACAAACCTCGCGGCACGGAAATGACATTGTACACTACCGCAAAACGGCCGTTACCATTACCCTATCATTAAGTCATTATCAACGATTATCCAACAGCCCACACATCATCAAAAGAAGGAGAAAACAATGTTCCAATTCAAAAAAATCTTAATTCCCCTTGATGGTTCAGAACTGGCCGAACGTGCCCTGCAACCCGCCTTGTCTATCGCGCAAGCCACATCGGCCACCCTCGTTCTATTGCGCGTCATTCCCCCGCTTTTCCTCTCGGTTGACCCGATTGTTTACGACCAGATCAGTCAACAGAGTGAAGATGAGGCACTGGCCTATTTGCGCGATCTGCAATCCCGCCAAATTCCTCCAGAAACGGCCGTCCACCTTGTCACGATCTCCGGCCCTATTGCCGGAACTATCTTGCAATATGCGCAGGAACATGCCTGCGACCTGATCATCATGTCCAGTCACGGCCGTTCCGGAGTCAGCCGTTGGGTCTACGGCAGCGTTGCCGAAAAAGTGCTGCACGGCGCGTGCTGCCACGTCTTCATTATCCGCGCCCAAATCGAAAGCGAGCTATTTACCCACAAACGCATCCTCGTCCCCCTCGATGGCTCCGAACTCGCCGAAAAAGCATTGCCCCCTGCCGTCAGTCTTGCTCATGCCCTCGGCGTAGAAATCGTCATTCTCGGCGTCATTCCCCCCGCGCACCTCACCATCGAAACAACCACCATGAAACAGCAAGCCGACTATTTGGAAAGCCACGAATCGGAAGATGCCCAGGCCTACATGCAAACCATCCGCGCCTCTCTGTCCGGCCAAAACCTCATCAACCAGGTCGAAACCATCAAAGGCCCCGTTGCCGAAACCATCATTGATTACGCCAATACGCACCGCATTGACCTGATTGTCATGTCCAGTCACGGCCGTTCTGGAATCGGCCGTTGGATATTCGGCAGCGTCACCGAAAAAGTACTGCGCGGCGCCAGCGTTGCCACCTTCGTCATTCGCGGCAACAGCGGTAAACCGTAAACAGTCATCAGGAGATAATAATGGAAACGCCCACCCCACTTCCCCCCGAATCGCTCTACCAGCCCTGCGACCCGCAGCAGTTCACTTTTGAAACCACCGCCGAACTGGAAAATCTGGAAAGCATCATCGGTCAGGCTCGTGCCGTAGACGCCATCCAGTTTGGCATCGGCATCCAGCACGAAGGCTTCAACCTCTATGTATTGGGGCCAAATGGATCGGGGAAATTTACGGCCGTTACCCAATTCCTCCACCAACGCGCCCCCGCCGAACCCATCCCCGACGATTGGTGCTACGTCAACAACTTCGAGCAGCCTCACAAACCCCACGCCCTACGCCTGCCCCCCGGCCAGGCGGCCGTCTTCCAAACCGACATGAAGCACCTCGTTGCCGCCCTGCGCACCACCATTCCCGCCGCCTTCAGCAGCGACGAATATCAGGCCCAACAGCGTGCCATCGAAGAAGAATTCAAAGAGCGCCAAAACCAAGCCCTCGAAGACCTGCGCCAAACCGCCCTCCAGCACCAAATCGCCCTCATCCACACCCCACAAGGCTTCGCCTTCGCTCCCCTCAAAGACGGCGAAGTGATCAAGCCCGACGAATTCATGGCCCTCTCCCCAGAAGAGCAAAAATCCATCGAATCGCAAGTCCTCACGCTGCAAGACAATTTGCAAACCATCATGGAACAACTACCGCAATGGCAGCGCGAGACACAAAACAAACTGCGCAAACTCAATGAAGAGGTCGCGCAATACGCCATCGCCCCCCTTCTAGCCGAGCTGCGCCAAAAATACGACGCCGCCGCCAGCGTGCTAACCTACTTAGAAACCGTCGAAAAAGACCTCATCCAACACTTCGACAACTTTTTAGACAAAGATGACACTCCCTTAGCCGAGGCAATGGGCCTCACCACATCCGATGGCGGGCCGCAAAAAAACGCCTTCACCCGCTATCAGGTCAACGTCATCGTAGACAACGGTTCCGCCGCCAGCACCGATGCGCCAACCGGCGCACCCGTCATCTATGAAGACATTCCCACCTACATGAACCTCATTGGCCGCATCGAGCATATCTCGCAAATGGGCACACTGCTCACCGACTTCACCCTCATCAAACCAGGGGCGCTGCACCGCGCCAACGGCGGCTACCTCATCATCCACGCCCGCAAGCTGCTCACAGAACCCTTCGCTTACGAGGCGTTGAAGCAAGCCATACGCGCCCGCAAAATCAGCATCCAATCATTGGGGCAAATAGTCAGCATGGTTAGCACTGTCTCGCTGGAACCGGAGCCAATTCCACTCAATGTCAAAGTCGTGCTGATGGGCGAACGGCAGCTTTATTACTTGTTGAATCAGTATGACCCTGATTTTGTGGAGCTGTTCAAAGTGGCGGCCGACTTTGAGAATGAAATGGTGCGCGATGAGGCCAGCAATCTGGCCTACGCCCGCCTGATCAGCGGGCTGGCGCGTAAGGAGAATTTGTACCATTTTGATCGCACGGCCGTATCCCGCGTCATCGAACACAGCGCCCGTCTCGCCGGCGACGCCGAGCGCCTCACCACCCACATGCAAAGCATCACCGACCTGCTGCGCGAAGCCGACTACTGGGCGCGGCAGCAAGCACACGAAGTAGTGAGCCTCGCCGACGTACAGCGTGCCCTCGACGCGCAGCAGTACCGCGTGGGCCGCATCCGCGAAGAAATGCAAGAGATGATTCTGCGCGAAACCATCCTCATTGACACCGATGGCGCCCAAGTGGGGCAAATTAATGGCCTCGCCGTCTTTAGCCTGGGGCGCTACAACACCTTCGGCAAACCTAGCCGCATCACCGCCCGCGTGCGCCTGGGCAAAGGGGAGGTCATTGACATCGAGCGGCAAGTGGAGATGGGTGGCCCCATCCACTCCAAAGGGGTGCTGATTTTGGCGGCCTTTTTGGGGGCACGCTATGCGGCGGAACGGCCGTTAACCCTTTCCGCCACCCTCGTTTTCGAGCAAAGCTACAGCGGGGTAGATGGCGACAGCGCCTCCAGCGCCGAACTCTACACCCTGCTCTCCGCCCTGGCGGAGCTGCCCATCAAACAATCTTTCGCCGTCACCGGCTCCGTCAACCAGCACGGGCAGGTGCAGGCCATCGGCGGCGTCAACGAAAAAATCGAAGGCTTCTTCGACCTCTGCCGCGCTCGCGGATTAACCGGCGAGCAAGGCGTCCTCATCCCCGCCGCCAACGTGAAGCACCTCATGCTGCGCCAGGATGTAGTAGAGGCCGTCGCCGCCAGGCAATTCCGCATCTTCCCAGTGTCCACTATTGACGAGGGCATCGCCCTCCTCACCGGCGTCCCCGCTGGCGAGCTAGACGAATCCGGCAGCTACCCGGCTGACAGTGTCAACGGCCGTGTCACCGCCCGCCTCACCGCCTTCACCGAAAAACAACGCGCCTTCGCCACGCCACCCAAACAGAAAAAGAAAAAGGCCAAAAAGGACACGGAGGATAAGGCATGACCACGAATAAGTTCCACATCCGGCGTATTATGGTGGCATTGGATGGCTCGCCGCACAGCCTGGCCGCGCTGGAAGCGGCCGCCGACCTCGCCGCGCTGCTGCAAGCCGAACTGCACGGCGTCTTTGTGGAAGACATCAACTTGCTGCGGCTGGCGCAGTTGCCCTTTGCCCATGAGGTACGCGCCCACACCGCCACCACCGAAAAACTGGAACTGGCGCACATGCAGCGCCAGCTTCGCCTGCAAGCGGCGCAAGCGCAAGCCGATTTGGAGCGCATGGCCGCAAAACGGGCGCTGGCCTTCACCTTCCGTGTGGCGCAAGGGGCTGTCTCGGCAGAACTATTGGCGGCGGCGCTGGAAGCGGACTTGCTGGCATTGGGCCGCGTGGGGCGGCAGGGGCAGCGGCGGCAGTTGGGGTCTACGGCACGCACGGCCGTTTCTAAATCCGCCCGCACCATCCTCCTCATGCGCCCCGATGTGGCCCTGCACCGCCCCATCCTCACCATTTATGATGGCTCCCCCGGCGCAGAACGCGCTTTGGATGTAGCGGGGTATTTGGCGGAGGAAAACGGCCGTCTACGCATCCTCATCTGGGCCACAGACAAAGAACAAGCCGCCAGCTACCAGGAAACCATCACCCGGCAGTTCGCCGACAGCAACCTCGCCATCGAATACCGCCGCCTGCGCAGCCCCGACGCGGCCAATCTCGCCTATCTGCTGCGCCTCGCCGGGCCAGGCCTGCTCATCCTCAACGATACCGACAGCACACTCCCTCCCGAAACCGTCCACACCCTGCTAGAAGAACTAGATTATCCCATACTGCTAATCCGATAGTCAGCTACCGCCTCTTTCATTTCGTGCTAACATAGAGGAATGAGTCATGATCTAGATCAGTCCGTTCTAAATACACTATCACAAGTGTCTCTATTTGAGGGATTGACACCACACCAACTGCAAATAATCCTGCAAGCAGCGCATCATCGCCATATTCCCCGGCACGGTTATTTTTTCCATCAGGGTGAGGAAGCAACTCATTTGTATGTGCTGCTGCAAGGCAAAGCACGATTAACGCAGATAACGCCAGAGGGACAACAAGTCATCATTCATCTACTTGGCCCCGGCGACCCGGTTGCCATCATTGTGGTGTTAAGCCACGCCAAATACCCGGTGACAGCCCGCGCCCATACCCACTGTGACGCGTTAAGTTGGGAGCGTGATTCGATAACGCGCCTGATGGAACAGTACGGCCGTCTCTCGCTCAACGGCCTAAAAATGGTGTCGGAACGCTTTCTGGAAATGCAAGATCGCTACCGCGAACTAGCAACCGAGCGTGTGGAACGGCGCATTGCCCGCGCCCTGCTGCGCCAGATTAACAAACCGGGAAACGGCCGTGCCGCCCCCCACAAAATCACCCTCTCTCGCCAAGACCTGGCCGAAATGACCGGAACCACCCTCTATACCGTCAGCCGTACATGCAGCAGTTGGGAGCAGCAAGGCCTCATCACTGCCGGACGCGGCCGTATCACCATCTGCAACTACACAGACTTCCTCAATATCGCCGAAGACCTACCCCGGTAGCCAGTAATATTGACCAAAATAATCCACTCTTTGCGCTAGCGCAAAGACAGCACTCCCCAGAACCGTTAACCTTATCCAAGATCAGGTAAATTAGCTTCCCCCAATGGGCGGGGTTGCGTTTTTGCTTTCCAAGCAAAAATTTCTACTCCGCAAAATCGTTAACATAAACAGGAGAGTGTTATGGAAGAAAATACAATACAACCAAAATTCGGTGGCGCACGCTTGCTTATTTTAGGGCTGATCGCCGTCATCATCGTCGCTGGGCTAACCATCGTTATTCGCGCAGTTAGCGGCCCTGGGGAAACGGCCGTTGCCGAGCGCGTCAACGTATTAGCAGGTAGCGACGACGAATGCGTAAGCTGCCACGAAGACTCAACCCCCGGCATTGTCCAACAATACGGACACAGCACCATGGCCGCCGCCGAAGTCGCCTGCCGTGACTGCCACGAAGTCGAAGCTGGCTACCCCGGCTCCGTTGAACACGAAGGCACCTACGTCCTCAACTCGCCAACAGCCGCCATGTGCGAAAGCTGCCATCAAGCAGAAGTCGCCCAATTCAACCAAAGCCGCCACGCCCTGCCCGCCTATGTGGCCTACGCCGGGCAAGAAGTTCTCAGCGCAGAACTACTAGAGCAATACCAAAACGTGCCCGAAGGCGGCTACCTGGACGACAAAATCCGTGCCCGCAACTCTCTGCACGCCCTCGAAGGGCCGGCCGTCACCCGCTTTGCCTGCGAAAGCTGCCACAACGTCGGCCTGCCCGCCGCCGATGGCTCCGTCGGGCAATGCCAGGACTGTCACCTGCGTCACGAATTCAGCCTGGAACAGGCTCGCAAACCCGAAACATGCAATGCCTGCCACATCGGGCCAGACCATCCGCAATGGGAAATCTACCAGGAATCGCCACACGGTATTGCCTATCTCACCAGCGGCGATGAGTGGAATTGGGAAGCCGAATCTGGCACATTGACCGTCGAAGACTTCCCTGCACCCACCTGCGCCATTTGCCACATGAGCGGCTTCGGCGCAACGGCCACCACCCACGATGTGGGCGACCGCCTGACCTGGTTCCTGGCGGCACCCATCAGCGCCCGCCGTCCTGCCTACCAAGACAACCGTGTGCGGATGCAAAGCGTGTGCAGCGAATGCCACAATGGCAACTTCATTGACGATCTTTACGCCGATGGCGACGCCATTGTGGAACAGGTGAACACCTGGGTAGCAGAAAGCGACCAAATCGTTGCCCCATTAGTCGAGAATGGCCTGATGACGGCCGAACCCTTTGATGAATCGATTGATTTTGTGTACTTCAATCTTTGGCATCATTGGGGGCGCACAGCCAAATTTGGCGCATGGATGCAGGGGCCAGACTACACACAATGGCATGGCGCCTACGAACTCCTACATGACCGTGCCGAACTGCTAGAATTGACCAACGAGAAGTTAATCGAAGCAGGATTGGACCCGATTGAGTACACTCGTCCTCCATTGATTGAGTCTGAGCAGTAAATGGAGATTTGGGATTAGAGATTGGATACTGTCAGTGTCTACTAATCTCTAATCCCATTCCATACAAGGAGTGTGATTATGGGTTATCTTGCCATTATCTTCCCACGGCTGCGGGAACGGCCGTTGCCCCTCATCGGCCGCCTTTCCCGCGACCAACTCATGCTGCTCATGGCGGCTGTCAACCTCTTCTTTCTAGGGCTAGACACCTATCTGGCCCACCTCATCAGTGGAACCATTCGCCCCCGCGAGTGGATACCCATTCTCTTTGGACCAATTGCCGGGATATTGCTTCTCATTGCTGGATTGATTGCCCTACGGCGGCGGCAAACAGCCAACTGGCTGGCAACCGTTGTTCTGCTCAGCAGCGCGGTAGTCGGCATCTTGGGCGCGTATTTCCATGTGGTACGGGGCACGCTGCCCACCGCCCCACCCGGACAACGCATCTCAGTAGCATTGTTGGTATGGGCGCCGCCTGTTATCGCTCCCCTCACCTTTGCCCTGGTAGGCCTGTGGGGGCTTAGTGCCGCCTGGATAGAAAGTCCGGCAGACAGCGGCATCCTCACCTTATGGCGCGGGCAGCGGCTGCGCCTACCCTACAGCAAAACACGAGCATACCTGTTCATGGTCAGCCTGGGCATTTTAGCCACGTTGTTAAGCAGTGTGTTGGATCATGCCCGCTCCAATTTTGAGAACTGGTGGGTCTGGATTCCATTTCTTGCTGGCGTGTTTGCCACTGTCGTCACTGCCGGATTAGGTGCAGTAGACCAACCTACAAAGGCCGATGTCTGGATTACAGTGACTACCATGTTGTTGTTAATTGCTGTGGGGCTGGTCGGTGCGGTTCTGCATGTTCTTTTTGACCTCACCGGGCAAGGTGCAGTGGTAACGGAGCGTTTCCTACGTGGTGCGCCCTTCCTTGCCCCGCTTTTATTTGCTAATATGGGGGCATTAGGGCTGATTGCCCTGCTTTCACCAGAAGAAGATAGAGGGTAGAGTATAGAGATAGAGGTAATAGAAGAATGTTTTATCTCTATACTCTATCTGTGGAGCGAATGATGACACGGCCGTTCCCCATTGAACTATCCCATTTGCACCCCACCCCGGAAGAGGAGTGGGAACGCCTGCGCCAATTTCTGAGTTTGGGGCAGGATGACATAACTGCAATGCTGACAACGGTGGAGCCGCTGTTCCGGCGCGGCCATGAGTTGGTCGTGGGTACGTATGATTACTTGCTGGCGAACCACGATACGGCCGTCATCCTCGGTTGGGAAAGCGGCGTAGACGAAAGCCACCTGGCCGAACGCCGCCGCTTCTTCACCGTGTGGCTGGCACGCACCCTGGGGTTAGACTTTAGCCACGATTTTGCCCGCTACCTCTTCCGCGCCGGGCAAATTCACGCCGCGCATGGCCCGCGCCGCATCCACGTGCCCGATGTGTACGTTACCGGCTCCATCAGCCTGATGCACGCCGGGTTTGCCCGCATCCTAAACGAAGAAATGCCGGGGCATCCGGCCATTGCCGCCGCCCTGACCGGCTGGAACAAGGTGCTGACGCTGCATTTGCACATGATGCTGCTGGGCTACCGCACCGCCCGCGAATGGGATGCTGGCGATTTTACGGTGCAGTTGGCTTTTTACGGCCGTATGCGCACCATCACCCACCAGGCCGCCATCCCCCTGCAACTGGAAACCGGCAGCGACATGGAAACAGTGCTGCACAAATTCTTTAACTACTTCCCATTAGCACGACAGCAGGTCTTTGATCTCGCCTGGGAAGCAGGTGAACGACTGGACGCCCACAACACACCCTGGATGACAGTAGAGAAGCGGTATCAGGTGAAAAAGGGCTGGCGTGTATTGAGAAACGGCCGTGACATCACCTACGACGGCGGCCTGCAACAAACTCTCTCTCCCGACGATACCATCGCCTTCTTCCCACCGGGCAGATAAGCAAGTGGCAAGTGACTTGCAACCTTGCACACCTGCTAACTTGCCACTTACTTCACACATGACATTTGTCAAAGAATAGGTATGCTGTTTGTCACTACCCTCCGATTGTGACGTATGGCACAATCTGGACAGTTAACAGCAAGATGCAATGTTTTGGACAGATATTTGCATCTCAAGTTAGCTTGAACAATCTACCATATTCTACCTCCTCCTTTGATTGCAACGGCCGTAACTTCCCAGTTACGGCCGTTGTCGTTTCTCTTATCACTTGCTCAACCACGTATTCACTGGTAAAAAGAAGGTGTAAGAATGACATTTGTCATCGCCGTAGATGCAATCTGTCATTGCCTACACACCCCGATCACCTTAAAATATACTGTGGCAAACCCAACCTTTATTTACAAATTTGATAACGTGCATTAAGAGCAAATCGCTGCTCGATCACTTTACCAATGCGTAAGTGGTTAGCATATCAGCATTTCAGGCGATCAGCCTGTCAGCTAGTCAGGCTGACAAGCTAACAGGCTGATTAGCTGACAAACTGACCGCTTACATCAATTCTAGTAGGAATGGAGTTAGTTGATCATGAAATATGTATATCTTTTCACTGAAGTAGAAGAGGCCGAAAAACACGCTGGCGATTGGGAAGGCGTGCGCGGGCTGTTAGGCGGTAAAGGCGCCAACCTGGCCGAAATGACGCGCATTGGCCTGCCAGTCCCCCCCGGATTCACTGTCACCACAGAAGCGTGCAACGCTTATTTAGCGGCTGGCGAACAGTTCCCCGAAGGCATGTGGGAACAAGAACTGAAAGCGATGAAGGCCACTGAAGAGCAAACCGGCAAAAAGTTTGGCGATCCCCAAAACCCACTGCTGGTTTCCTGCCGTTCTGGCGCAAAGTTCTCCATGCCCGGCATGATGGATACCGTGCTGAACCTGGGGTTGAATGATGAAACGGCCGTTTCCATGGCCGAGTTCACCGGCGACGAACGCTTCGTTTACGACGCCTACCGCCGTCTCGTGCACATGTTCGGCTCCGTCGTCCTCGGCATCGACGACGAAGCATTCGAGCATCCTCTGGACGCCCACAAAGCCGCCAAAGGGTACAAACTCGACACCGAAATGACCGCCGCAGATTGGCAAGCCCTGACCGAAGTCTACAAAGGCGTCATCAAAAAAGAAATGGGCTTTGACTTCCCCCAAGACCCCTACGAACAACTCAAACTGGCAACCGAAGCCGTCTTCAAATCATGGAACGGCAAACGCGCCATTGACTACCGCAACGCCGCCAAAATTCGCCACGACCTGGGCACAGGCGTCAACATCGTCACGATGGTCTTCGGCAACATGGGCGACACCTCCGGTACGGGCGTGGCCTTCACGCGCAACCCCGCCACCGGCGAGAACGTCCTCTACGGCGACTACCTGATCAACGCCCAGGGCGAAGATGTGGTAGCCGGTGTGCGCAACACCACCAAAATCGAATTCATGGGCAATGAACTGCCAGAAGCATATGCCGAATTCTTGGAAGTACAAGAGAAACTGGAACAGCACTACCGCGAAATGCAAGATGTGGAATTCACCATCGAGCGCGGCAAATTGTGGATGCTGCAAACTCGTGATGGCAAGCGCACTGCTAAAGCGGCCGTCAAAATCGCTGTAGACATGGCCGATGAAAGCGTCATCAGCAAAAAAGAAGCGGTGAAGCGCGTCAAACCGGAGCAAGTAGACACGCTGCTGCACCCGCAATTTGTGCTAGCCGCCAAGCAAAAGGCCGCCGAAGATGGCACACGCTTTGCCACCGGTGTCAATGCTTCCCCCGGCGCGGCCGTTGGGCGCATTTATTTGGATGCGGACACGGCGGAAAAAATGGCGAAGGAAGAGGGGCAAGATGTGATCATGGTACGGCCGTTCACCAAACCAGACGACGTACATGGCATGTTGGCCGCCAAAGGCATCCTCACCAGTGAAGGTGGGGCTACGTCCCATGCGGCCGTCGTCGCCCGCCAATTCGGCATCCCCTGCGTCGTCGGTGCCTCCGAAGTACGCATTGACATGGAAAAACGAACCGTCACCGCCAACGGCATCACCATCAAAGAAGGCGACTACATCTCCGTAGACGGAACCACCGGCGAAGCATTCTTGGGCCAAATCCCCTCCGTCGCCCCCTCCCTCGAAGAGCAGACCGAACTAATGACCCTGCTCAGTTGGGCCGACGAAATCTCCGCCACCGACGGCATCCGCGACGTACCCGAAGGCTGGCCGACACGCGGCCTGCAAGTCTGGGCCAACGCCGACTACCCCGACGACGCCCGCCGCGCCCGCTCCTACGGTGCAAAAGGCATCGGCCTCTGCCGCACCGAGCACATGTTCTTCGAGCCAGAACGTCTGCCCATCGTGCAGCGCATGATTTTGGCCGACACCGTTGCCGAACGGCAAGCCGCCCTCGATGAACTACTGCCCTACCAACGCAGCGACTTCGACGGTCTCTTCGAGGCCATGACCGGCCTGCCCGTCATCATCCGCCTCATTGACCCGCCGCTGCACGAGTTCATGCCCGACGAACACGAACTACTAGAGCAGGTCATCGAAAACCGCATCAACGGTGTAGAAGATGCCGCCAAAGAAGCGTTATTAGCCAGCATTCAGGGCATGCACGAAAGCAACCCCATGATGGGTCTGCGCGGTGTACGCCTCAGTGTAATGATGCCCGAAATCGTCGGGATGCAGGTGCGAGCCATCTTTGAAGCCGCCGCCGATGTGAAACTGCGTGGCTTCGAGCCGCATCCAGAAGTCATGATTCCCTTAACCGGCCACATTAACGAGCTGTACTTCATCCAGCCCAAACTGGAAGAAATTGCCGCTGACGTGATGAAGACCAAAGGCGTCGAATTCAGCTACAAATTTGGCACGATGATCGAAATTCCGCGTGCTGGTCTCACTGCTGACCAAATCGCAGGCACGGCCGAATTCTTCTCCTTTGGCACAAACGACCTGACGCAGTTCACCTTTGGCTACAGCCGCGACGACGCCGAGCGCAACTTCTTGGTGAAATACGTGGAAGATGGCATTCTGCCCAAGAACCCCTTCCAGACGATTGACCCGGATGGCGTCGGCCAGTTGATGGACATTGCCGTGAAGAAGGGTCGCGCTACCCGCGTTAACCTGGAAGTTGGTATCTGTGGTGAGCATGGCGGCGACCCCGAATCTATCGCTCTATGCTACAATCTGGGCCTGAATTACGTAAGCTGCTCCCCCTTCCGTGTACCAATCGCCCGGTTGGCTGCCGCCCACGCCGCTCTGGACGGTAAATAAGCAACAAACCCATTCCTACTATTTCCCTGAAAAAGCCCTGGCCGGATGGTCGGGGCTTTTTTATTTCTTGTCGCGTAGATGCTCCAAGCTGGGTCGTGCGTCTTGTGTAGGCTGGCAAGGCATTCCCCTCAAAATGACGTATAATCAAAGTAGATTTTGCACCTGTCCTTGATACAAATGAACGGAGCATCTAATGGAAATCTCACTGAACATCAACGGAAAAACCCACACCCTCAATACCCTACCTACCACCAAACTCATATATGCCTTACGTCAGGCTGGCTGCTTCAGCGTACGCTTTGGCAGCGATGATGGCGCAACCGGCGCAGCGGCCGTACTGGTGGATGGGAAGCTGGTTAACAGCGATACCCTGCTCGTCGGCCAGGTATTGGGCAAACAGATAGAAACGGTTGAAGGATTAACAACTCAGATTGGCGAACTGCACCCCATTCAAAAAGCATTTATCGAAACTGGGGCAATCCAATCTGGGTACTCTACTCCAGCCATGATTTTGGCCGCTAAAGTGTTATTAGCTACGAACCCCAACCCTGGTGAAGCGGAAGTGCGCGATGCCCTCAGTGGCATCCTCTGCCGCGAGACAGGCTACGTCAAACCGGTGGAGGCGGTGCTGCGTGCTGCGGCTTATTTGCGCGGCGAGGATGTGCCTCCCTATGAAGGCCCGCCCATCATTGATGCTACTTATTTTGCCGAAATGCCCCCCGCCGAAGGGATGGACGATACGCCAGATTTTAGCGGCGGCTCTACTTCCAATCTTCAATCTCCAGTCTCTACAAAAACGAAGCCGCAAACTGATATCGAACTCAAATCTGGTGTGCCAGAGACGGCCGTTGTCGGTAAATCTGAAGCCAAAGTAGACGCCGTAAAGCTAGCAAAAGGCAACCCCGCCTTCGTAGACGACATTGAAATGCGCGGCATGTTGTACGCCAAGCTGCTCACCAGCCCCCATGCCCATGCCCGCATTTTGGACATTGACGACAGCCAAGCCAACGCCCTACCCGGCGTGCGTGCCGTCATTCACTACAAAAACGTAGAGCGCGTCAAATACGCTTCCGGCGGGCAAAGCTATCCCAACCCGCCGCCATTCGACCAGGTCAGTTTCGACAACAAAGTACGCCATGTAGGCGACCGCGTCGCCGCTGTTGCTGCTGACACATTAGCAATTGCGGAAGAGGCAATCAAGCTCATCAAGGTAGAGTACGAAGTTTTGCCCGCCGTTTTCGACGAGAACGAGGCCATCAAACCTGGCGCACCCGTCATCCACGATGAGGCAGATACCGTAGACATTCACGACGCTAGCCACAACATCGTCCATCACATTGAAGCGCAGTTAGGCGATGTAGAGCAAGGCTTTGCCGAAGCAGATCACGTATTTGAGCGCCATTATTACGTTCATCAAGTGCAGCAAGCGCCCATTGAACCGCACATTGCCATCTCCTGGTGGGATGAGGATGAACGGCTGGTCATTCGCAGCAGTACGCAGGTTCCCTTCCACACACGCCGCATGGTTGCGCCGCTGTTGGGCCTGCCCGTGCGTCAAATTCGCGTGATCAAGCCGCGCATCGGTGGTGGTTTTGGCGTGAAACAGGAAATGCTAATTGAGGACATCGTCGGGCATCTAACCATCAAAACCGGCCGTCCTGTACGCATGGAACTAACACGCTCCGAAGAATTCCGCAGCAGCCGCACACGCCACCCGCAAACCATCACCTGGAAAACGGGGGTGATGGCTGACGGCACACTGCACAGCCAACAGTTTAGTATCGTTGCCAACACGGGAGCCTATGGCACGCACGGCCTGACCGTACAAACCGTCACCGGGCTGCGCGGTCTCAGCAGCTACAACTGTCCCCACCGGCAGTTTGACTGCATCGTCGCTTACACCAACCTGCCTGTGCCCGGAGCCTATCGCGGCTACGGTGCGCCGCAAGCCCTCTTCAGTCTGGAAGTTCACATGGACGAAATCGCCCAAGAATTGGGCATGGATCCCATCGAATTCCGCCGTAAGAATTGGGTGCAGGCTGGCGACCCCATGCCCATTGCACCGCTGCTGGGCGAAGGCGAGAAGGAAACGGTCACAGATGTGCCTCTCATTGAGTCTTGCGGCCTGAATGAGTGCTTTGCGCAAGGAATGAAGGCCGTTGACTGGGAGCGCAAATACCAACCGGGCTGGCATGAAGTCCCCGGCAAACCGCACTTGCGGCGCGGCCTGGGTGCGGCGATGTGTATGCATGGCACGGCCATTCCCGGCCTGGACATGGGCGGCGCATCGATCAAAATGAATGACGATGGCTCGTTTAATGTGCTCGTTGGGGCGACGGATTTGGGCACGGGATCGGACACGGTGCTGGCGCAGATGGCCGCCGAGGTTTTGGGCGTGCCGCTGGCAGACATTTTGATGTATTCCAGCGACACGGATATGACGCCGTTTGACGTGGGGGCCTATGCCAGCAGTACGACGTATATTTCGGGCACGGCCGTTAAACACGCCGCCGAAAAAGTAGCCGAGCAAATCCGGGAGCGAGCCGCCCTCATGCTAGAGTTGGATAGCTGGGATAGGATTCGGCTGGAGAACAAGCTAGCAATTGCCCCGGACGGCCGTTCCGTCACCCTGGAAGCCGTTGCCCTACACAGCCTGCATCAAGCCGATCAGCGGCAAATCATGGCAACAGCCAGCTACGTCAGCGCCGCCTCCCCGCCACCCTTCGCCGGGCAGTTTGCCGAAGTGGAAGTGGACATAGAAACCGGGCAGGTCACGGTGACAAAGCTAGTCATGGCCGTAGATGCGGGTGTGCCCATCAACCCACTGACCGCCAGCGGGCAAGTGGAGGGAGGCATGACACAGGCATTGGGCTACGGCCACTGCGAGGAAATGGCATACGATGCCAGCGGCAACCTACTCAATGATGAGTTCGGCCCCTACCACATTTACCGCGCCGACGAAATGCCCTGGATGAAGGCGATTTTGGTGCAGACAAATGAACCCACCGGCCCCTTTGGGGCAAAGGCCATCGCCGAAATACCCAAAGATGGGGTAGCTCCGGCCCTGGCAAATGCGATTTTTGATGCCACCGGTGTGCGTGTGCGACGTATCCCCTTTACGCCGCAGCGAATCTATAATGCTTTGCAAACAGGATAAAACAATACGGCAATAATAACGAACTATGACTTTAGAATCTCCCTTAATCATCGCTCCTGCTGTTGCTGAGGCGCTAGTGGCGAATACGCCGGTTGTGGCGCTGGAAAGTACCGTGATTACGCATGGGTTGCCGTATCCGCAGAATGTGGAAACGGCCGTTGCCATGGAAGCCTCTGTCCGTGAAGGTGGCGCACTCCCCGCCACCATCGCCATCATTCAAGGCCAAATTTATGTGGGGCTAACGCCTGACCAACTTGAATACTTGGGAACGCGACACCGCGACGATGTGCGCAAATGCAGCCGCCGCGATTTGCCGCTGGTGCTGGCGCAAAAAATGGACGGCGCTACCACCGTTGCTGGGACGATGATTGTGGCCCATCTCGCTGGGATTCAACTCTTTGCCACTGGCGGCATTGGCGGCGTGCATCGCGGCCATCCGTTTGATGTGAGCGCCGATTTGAGCGAGCTTGGGCGCACGCCGGTCACGGTGGTGTGCAGCGGAGCCAAATCCATTTTGGACTTGCCCGCGACCCGCGAAGTGCTGGAAACCAACGGCGTGCTCGTGGTGGGATATGGCACGGATGATCTGCCAGCCTTCTTTACACGCAGCAGCGGTCTGCCCGTTGACGTGCGTTTGGATACGCCAACGGCCGTTGCTCAACTCATTGAAGCCCGCCGTGCACTTAATTTGCAATCTGGAACGCTAGTCACAGTACCCGTTCCCAGCAAGTGGGAGATGGACGCGGATGAGATGGAGCGCATCATCACGCAGGCAACTGCGGAAGCGGACGCGCAGGGTATTCATGGGGCAGCGGCCACGCCCTGGCTGTTGGGGCGTGTGGTGGAATTGACAAACGGCCGTTCCCTGCAAGCCAACACCGCTCTTTTGCGCAATAATGGTCTCGTTGCTGGGCAAATTGCTGCTGCCTTAACAAGTTGAGCAACAAGTGGCAAGCCAGCCCATTTGTCTATCACACTACCTTCCTATCGTTCACCTCGTGACTTCCGTTATAATTGGGGAAGATTATCCAGGTTATGTTGTAATCTGGGAACATGGAAATTGCGTGAAATTCTATGAACCAGGCCATTAAGCACCATCTATAACCTTAAAATTAGTGTATCATCTTTAAACATCACTCTAAAAATGATGTACGTCATCCATGTGACTAACAGAGTTTTTAATCTTATAGAGCTAAAATCAGATTTATGACGAAGGGTATAGCCACCATCACCCAAAAAGAAACCCGACGGTTCAACTGGCTTCTGCTCACAATTTTTTTGCTAACGGCCGTCATCCAGGCAGGTGCATTTTACGTCGTCGCTGGCGTCATGCTCAATATGCCCCTGCGTCAATGGCTGCCTATCCTGGCTATAGCAACCGGCATCCTCCTCTTGATTGTCGGCATTATTTACTCACTGGTTGCACAATCCAACGAACGGTTAAATAACTCGCTGCGCCTCTTCTTCAAAGAGGAAACGCAGCATTTACAAGAAACGAACAAACGCGCCTATCGTTTGCAGCAAATGGCCTCTACGCTGCGAGCCACGTTGAGCTTTGAACGGGTAGTGGAAGCGGCATTGGACGTGTGCAGTCTGGAACTGGAAGAGATGGGCACGTCTCGCCAATCTTTGGTGGGTGCTGTCTTTCTCTATCATGGCACGGAACTATACCCGGTTGCCACGCGCGGTTTCATCGGGACTGATGATAAAAAAAGCATCCCTGGCAATGCCGGTGTGGTAGGCGAGGCGCTAACCAATGCCGAACCCACCGTTACCCAAGACCCCCGTCGTGATCCTGAATTGAAATCTTTTGCGACATTTCAAAGTTGTGTAACGGCCGTTTGCATCCCCCTTCGCGCCGGTTTCCAAATATTCGGAGCAATGGTCATTGGTTCCGGCAAACCAGTAGAATTCAACCGCAATCATTTTGAATTATTTAACGCCGTCGCTGACCAGGCCGTCATCGCTTTGCAAAATGCCCAGCTCTACCAGCAGCTCACTGCCGAAAAGCAACGCCTTATTGAGGCCGATGAAGAAGCCCGCAAAGAACTTGCCCGCGATTTACACGATGGCCCTACGCAAAGCATTGCTGCCATTGCCATGCGCATCAACTTCATCCGCTCTCTGGTCACAAAAGACCCACGCCAAAGCCTACAAGAATTGGAAAAGGTAGAAGAGATTGCGAAGCGCACCGCCAAGGAAATTCGCGGGATGCTCTTCACCTTGCGCCCGTTGGTGCTGGAAACACAAGGATTAGCCGCTGCCATCGAATCTGTGATGGGGCGCATCCGCGAAACGGACGGCTTAAACATGCGGCTGGTTGGCGGACAATATGGCGATTTGCTCAGCGAATCGGCGCAAAGTGTGGTCTTTTCCATCGTTGAAGAAGCACTGGGAAATGCACGAAAATATTCCGATGCCAAAGTGGTGGAAGTTCGTATGTGGAAGGAAGATGATCTATTTGTCGCCCGCATTCAAGACGACGGCATTGGTTTTGACACGGAAGATGTTAATCGTGATTACAGTTCTCGCGGCAGCTTGGGCATGGTGAATATGCGGGAACGCGCTGAACGTATTGAAGGGTCGCTGCGTGTGGAGTCGACTCCGGGCAAAGGGACAATGGTGATGCTGGTTGTGCCACTGCGCAAGCACGGCCGTCATGCGCAAAATGGAAGATAAAATTACAAGTCACAAGTTACAACTTGCTTTTTTTCAGCGCCCGCCATTGTGGGCGCTGATTTTGTTAATGGCCTTGGGATATGGGTTGATGGCCGTATGGTTTCCGCTGCACCCGCATGTTAATCAGGTGCCATTAGCCGACATCCGCACCTTTACGCCCTCGTTAGCCGCAGGTGGGGCGTATGCGCTGCTGCTGCTGGCCTTGTTTGGTCTCTATGCGTTGGCAGCACGACGGGCAGCAAACCTTTCCCTTACCCAACTGCTGCTTATCACCCTGCTTTTTAGCCTACCTCTGCTTTTCACTTATCCCATCAATGCCACCGACATCTACCGCTACTTTCTGCGCGGGCGCGTCAGCAGTGTATATGGCGAAAGTCCCTACGCCGCACCGCCCAACCAATTCAGTGATGACCCTTATCTACCCTTTGGCGGTGAATGGGCAGACCAGACTTCCCCCTATGGCCCCTTGTGGGAAATGACGGCGGCAGGCATAACGGCCGTTGCCCCCGACAACCTCTATCTCTCCCTGCTGCTCTTCAAAGGGCTGGGGCTGCTGCTGCATTTGGCGGCCACTGTGTTGATTTGGAAAGTGACAGGTTACAGACAAGTTACAAGCGAATCGGCCATCCTTTGGGCTTGGAATCCCGCACTCCTGCTCACTTTCGTTGTGGATGCGCACAATGACATTTTGATGCTCTGTTTGCTGCTGTTGGGTTATTGGGTCATGCAGCGGAAACATCTGACAGCCGGGTTTTTGTTGATGGCCCTGGCTCCTCTTGCCAAGCCCATTGGCCTGCTGCCCCTGCCCTTTTTCTGGCTGGCAAGCTGGCGGGAGCAAAAAGGGAGGGCACGATGGGCATATACGGCCGTTACCATTCTCGGCAGTATACTCTTGGCGTGGTTGGCCTTTCTACCCTTCGGTTCGCCGCTAGAGTTGGCGCAAAGGCTGCTGTACGAAGCGAGCGACGTAGGCGGCTTCTCGATTCCCGTACTCATCATTTTGGGGCTGCGCGAAGTGGGGCAAAATCCTTCCATTCCACTGGTCATCAATTTAGCGCGAGGTGTGTTTGTGGGAACGGCCGTATGGCTGGCATGGCAAACCATGAGAGGCAAACTCCCACCGCACCGCAGCGCCGCCGTTATCTTTCTTGCCTACATTTTCACCGCCTTCAGCTTCCGCATTTGGTACACAACGTGGGCCTTCCCCTGGCTCCTGCTAGCGCAAAACCAGGCGCGGAGGCGCATGGGCATCACCCTGCTGCTTACCGCACAGCTTTCCGTCCTCATCTACGGCCACTTGCGCGTTTATGCCCTCGGCGGCAGTCAAACATTGGCTCATCTCATCGGCGTTCCCTTCACCCTGGGCCTGCCATTGCTGTGGAACATGAAACGTGATGCGTGACATACTTCACTATCAACGGCTTACTGACTACTGTCCACCGTTCACTTTTTCCTCGTTTTGCGCACAGCCCCACTCATGTTACTATTCGCCCCTATGAAACGACCAGCCAGCATCCGCGCAAACAAGTGGCAAGTAGCCCCCCCGGTTCCTGCCGATATTCGCCAACAACTCGCTCATTTGTCCCCCATTTTGCTGCAAGTGCTTTACAATCGCGGCATCATTGATCCAGCGCATATCCAGGCATTTTTGGACGGCCGTTATCTGGAAAACACCGACCCTTTCCTGCTTACGGATGTGGACACGGCCGTTGCCCGCATCAAACAAGCCATTGAAAACGACGAAACCATCATCGTCTACGGCGACTTCGACGCCGACGGCGTGACCTCCACCGTGCTGCTCATTGAAGCGCTGCGCGGGCTGGGCGTAGAGCGCAACAAGGCCCAGCCCTACATCCCCGACCGCGTGGATGAAGGCTACGGTCTAAACGTAGACGCGTTGACCAAACTACGCGAGGAAAAAGGAGCCAGCCTGGTCATCACCGTAGACTGCGGCATCCGCTCCGTAGCCGAAGTGGAACACGCTAATGCCATCGGGCTGGATATGATCATCACCGACCACCACAGCCTGGGACCAAAGCTGCCCCCCGCGCTGGCCGTCATCAACCCCAAACGACCAAACTCCGCCTACCCAGAAACAATGCTGGCCGGCGTGGGTATTGCCTTCAAGCTGGCGCAGGCATTGCGCCAGGCATTGCCTGATCGCGTCACCTTTAGCGAAGACGAATTACTCGATCTGGTTGCCATTGGCACGGTGGCTGACCTGGCCCCCCTGCTAGGCGAAAATCGCAAGCTGGTTCAAGAAGGACTGCAAGTGCTGAACAAGGCGCGGCGGCCCGGTGTGGCCGCGCTGGCACAGGTTTCGCAGGTGACAATGGGGCAAATGACGGCCGAATCCATCGGTTTTGGCCTGGGGCCGCGCATTAATGCCGCCGGGCGGCTGGAACATGCTTACACAGCAGCAAAATTATTGGCCGCCAACAACATGATCACGGCAACCGATTTGGCAAACGAGCTAAACGCACTCAACCGCAGACGCCAACAGCTCACGTCTGACCTGTCGGCCAAAGCGGAAACACTGGTGAATACAGATGCGCCTATCCTCATTGCTGCCGACCCTGGTTTTGTGTCCGGTGTGGTGGGGCTGGTTGCCAGCCGTTTGGCAGAGAAATATTATCGCCCGGCGATTGTCATTGAGCAGGGTGAAGACGAGAGTCGAGGGTCGTGCCGCTCTATCCCAGAGTTTCACATTACAGAAGCGCTGGACGAGGTGGCAGATTTGTTGGTGCGGCATGGCGGGCACGCGCAAGCAGCCGGGTTCACCGTTTGCAATGGGAATTTGCCATTGTTTATGGAACGTATGACGGAGATTGCCGCCGCACAGCTAGAAAAGGTAGAGCTAGCGCCAACCATTGCCATTGACGCAGAAATCGGACTGGACGCGGTGGATTGGGCATTGTTTGAAATGTTGGCCGCGCTGCAACCAACGGGAAATGCGAATGCCTCACCGGTCTTTTTGAGCCGGGGCGCGGAAGTGGTATTCCATAAGCGGGTTGGGCAAGACGGATCACATTTGCAGTTGAAGTTGAGCACGGGAAACGGCCGTGCCAACACCGCCTACCGCATCCTTCCCGCCATCGCCTTCCGCCAGGGCGACTGGGCTGACGCCCTGCCGCAATACGTGGACATTGTGTACACCATCGGCGTCAACGAGTGGCGCGGCCAACGTAATTTGCAGTTGATGGTGCAGGATATTCAACCTACAAGATTTGAGTAATAAGTTACAAGTTACATGTAACCTGCAACTTGTAACTTGCAACCTTATAAAGGGAGTGAAAACATGAAAGTCTTGGTAACAGGAGCCGCCGGTTTTATTGGCAGCCATTTGGCAGAAAAATTAGCAAAGCGCGGTGACGAGGTCGTGGGCATTGATAACTTCAATGACGTAGTCTACCCCTCCAGCCATAAACGCCACGCCGTTAAACGGCTGGCGGCTTACGATAACATACGCATCATCGAAACCGATATCCGTGACCGCGAAGGGATGTTTGCACTGTTTGCCGCCGAGAAGTTTGATGCGGTAGCGCATCTGGCGGCGTTGGCAGGCGTGCGTAACGCCGTCAAATATCCGGCGCTGTATGTGGAAGTGGACTTGAATGGTACGCAAAATCTAATGGATGCGGCACTAGAACATAAGGTAGGCAACTTTGTCTTTGCCTCCACCTCTTCTGTGTATGGCAATACAACGGTGATTCCGTTTGTGGAAACGGACAATTGTGATCGGCCGTTGCAGCCGTATGCGGCGGCAAAGCGGGCGGCGGAAATGCTGGGACACAGCTATCACCACTTGTTTGGCTTGAATTTTACGGTGCTGCGCTTTTTTACGGTGTATGGGCCTTACGGCCGTCCCGACATGATGGCCTACCTGCTGGCGGAAAGTGTCACCAAAGGGCTGCAAATCCCCCTGTATGAGGGAGGGCAGATGTACCGCGATTGGACCTTCATCAACGACATCACCAGCGGGATAGCGCTGGCGTTGGATAAGCCATTGGGCTACGAAATCATCAACATTGGGCGCGGCGAACCGACGCTGCTGGCAGACTTTGTGCACATGATCGAGGACTTGGCGGGCAACAAAGCCAATGTTGTGCATAAGCCCAAATTGGCCGCCGACTTTGTGCGTAATCAGGCAGACATCACTAAAGCACGCACGTTGCTGGGCTATGACCCGCAAACATCTGTAAAGGAAGGGGTGCGTATCTTCTGGGAATGGTATGCGAGTCGTGAGGCATGACGAGTCACGTCTTACGTTTGGTATAATTGAGCGCGATGAAAAATTGGCAAACGGCGGCAGACACAATGATTGACAGAATGATACTGGAGGCGCACGATGCGATTGCCGCCACATAAGTTTATTGCAACGCCTCATCATTGGCAGCAATGTTTGCAAGCATTGCAAAAAGAACCCCGGTTAGCGATTGACCTGGAAGCAAACAGTATGTTCGCTTACCGCGAACGGGTTTGCCTGATTCAAATTTCGATTCCAGGCCAGGATTACATTATTGACCCGGAAGCGCACCTAGACTTGGGTGGGTTGGGTGCAATTGTGCAAGATACGGCCGTGCAAAAGGTATTTCATGCCGCGGAATATGATCTGATTTTGCTCAAGCGACAGTATGGCTGGCAAGCAAACAATTTGTTTGACACCATGTGGGCAGCGCGGATTCTGGGATACAAGCAGTATGGTTTAGCAAATATTCTCGGCCAACTGTATGGCATTAAGCTGGATAAACGGTATCAAAAGTCGAATTGGTGTAGACGGCCGTTATCCCCAGCACATCTCAGTTACGCCCAGTACGACACCCATTTTCTGCTGCGACTTCGGGACAACCTGGCCGCAGAACTTGAGAAAGCGGGCCGGGTAGAAGAAGCGTTGGAGACATTTGTGCAGCAAACGGCCGTTACTCCGCACAATCACGACTTTGACCCAGAGAGTTTCCGCAACATCAGCGGAGCTAACGAGCTAAATTCGCGCCAACAAGCCATTCTCCGAGAACTGCATATCTTCCGCGATCAAATCGCGCAGCAGCGCGACAGACCCCTCTTCAAGATTTTTGGTGACCGGACATTGGTCGAATTGGCGAAAGCTATGCCACACACTTTGGCAGACTTAAAACCCATTTATGGCATGTCTGCCGGGCAGGTAGAGCGATACGGTGAGGCACTTCTGCGCGTCATTCGTCGCGGTCATAACGGGCCGCTGCCACCCCCACCCAAACGACACAAACGCCTGCCAGATGAGGTGATCACACGCTACGACAAGCTGCATACGTGGCGCAAAGAACGGGCTAAAAAACGCGGCGTAGAATCTGATGTCATTGTCAGCCGCGAGGCGTTGTGGGCATTAGCAAAGGCCAATCCCCAAACCCAAAAGGAGTTGACCGCCATCTCAGAAATTGGCGATTGGCGGCAGCACACGTATGGCGATGAGATTTTGGCATTGTTGAAGTAGCATTTCAGGCGGTCAGCATTTCAGATGGTCAGGCTGACAAACTAAAAGGAGCTTTCAGATGCAAATTCAATTTCATGGAGCGGTGCGGACTGTAACAGGGTCACAACACCTTTTGACGGTGAACGGCCGTAAAATCCTCCTCGACTGCGGGCTGTACCAAGGGTCTCGTAAAGAAAGCTACGCACGCAACCAAGACCTGCCCTACGATGCTGCCGAGATTGACGTGCTGGTTCTCTCACATGCGCACATCGACCACAGTGGCAACATTCCCAACCTGGTTAAAAGCGGCTTCACAGGTGATATTGTCTGCACCTACGCAACCCGCGATTTATGCGCCATCATGCTGCGCGACAGCGCCAAAATCCAGCAGTATGACATCGAATACCTGAACAAAAAACGGGCACGGCAAAGCCTGCCCCCGTTAGAACCCATTTACACCATTGCTGACGCAATCGAGAGCTTGAAGAATTTTATTGGTATTGGTTATGAACGGCCGTACAACCTGATGCCCGGCGTCACCCTCACCTTCTACGATGCCGGACACATCCTCGGCTCCGCCATCATCGTGCTAGACATTGAAGACGAAGAGAGCAAACGGCCCATTCGCCTCGTTTTCAGCGGCGATCTTGGCCGTCCAGACCGCCCCATCTTGCGCGATCCCACCTTCATTGACGAAGCCGATGTCCTCCTCATCGAAAGCACCTACGGCAACCGCTATCACGCCGATCTGGACGAAGCCAGCCAAAAACTAGAAGCCGTGATCAACGATACATTCCACAAAGGCGGGAAAGTCATCGTACCGTCATTTGCCGTTGGCCGCACTCAAGAACTCGTCTACCGGCTGCACAAACTCGTGGAATCTCGTGACATCCCACCCAACCTGCCCATATTCGTAGACAGCCCCCTGGCCATAGACGCTACTGGCATCTACCGCCTGCACCCCGAAGCGTACGACTCAGAAATTGCAGAATTCACACTTGAGCAGCCCAACAACGACCCCTTCGGCTTTGATATGATGCGTTACACACGTACCACAGCCGAATCCAAAGAACTCAACTTCTTGCGCGATTCGGCCGTCATCATCAGCGCCAGCGGGATGGCCGAAGCCGGGCGCATCTTGCACCACCTGAAAAACAATATTGAAGACCCTCGCAACACCATCCTCATCGTCGGCTGGCAAGCGCCCGACACGTTAGGCCGCCGCATCGTAGACCGTGTACCAAAGGTCAAAATCTTTGGCGAAGAGTACCATTTGAAGGCCGATGTGGTCACGATAAACGGCTTCAGCGCCCATGCTGACAGAAAAGAACTCTTGGAATGGGCTGGTCATTTTCACAAACGGCCGCAGCACACCTTCATTGTTCACGGCGAAGAAGAAGCCTCCAACGCGCTTGCCAACGGGTTGCAAAGCGAACAGGGCTATACCAACGTGATAGTTCCAGAGCTGGGACAACGTATCACCATCGACTAGCCCAACCCGCCATACAACACCATTTATTAGCCCATAAATCCTATGCATAAATAGGGGGGATAAGTGCTATAGTTCATATTGCATGGGTAATGCATGGTCACTTGCCTAAGTAGGAACAAACAAAATATGGTGTATGTTGACAAACAATCCTCAGCCTCCGTCCAAGCCGAGGTGCAGGCACTTCGACAATGTCTAAGGCGGTGTGGTTCCTGGCCTGAGGCGGCCGATCATTTCGTCGCACTGATGCCTGGCGGTCATTGGCACGCACCGAAACCAAATGACGACGATTTCCAGCTTCTTCCACAGGTGGTGAAAGACGCAACAGATGGCAAGGATATTGGCGCACAATATCCAGCTTTTTTACAAAAATTATTTGCGCATACCACCTTGCGGCAGGCATTTATTGAGGCAATGCTTAAAGTTGGAGAGTAGCAATTTAGGACACGGAAGAGAAGAGGAAACTGAAGCGCGAGGGAGAGAGAAGGAGCATCTCTCCCTCGCGCTTTTTTGATTAGATAACGCCCAGTTCTTTGCCTACTTTGCCAAAAATGGCAAGGGCTTGCTGAATGTCGCTTTCGCTGTGCGCGGCAGAGTTCATGACACGGATGCGGGCTTTGCCTTGTGGTACAGTGGGATAGCCAATTGCCATCGCAAACACACCTTCGGCAAAAAGACGGCGGCTGAATTGCTGTGCCAATGGCGCTTCGCCTAACATCACGGGCACGATGGGCGTCTCGCTGTGGCCGGTATCGAAACCCATCTCCTCCATACCTTTGCGGAAGAGCGCGGCGTTGGCCCACAATCTGTCTACGAGTTCGGTAGAGGATTGCAGGATGTTGACTGCTTCCAGGCAAGCGGCAGCATCGGGCACGGTCATGGCGCTGGAGAAGAGGAACGGCCGTCCCCTTTGCCGCAGCCAGTCAATAATGGCCTGTTTTCCGGCTACCAAACCACCTACCACACCGAATGCTTTGCTCAATGTGCCCACTTCAATGTCTACACGGCCGTGCAGCCCAAAATGATCCACAATGCCTCGACCACCCTCGCCCAGCACGCCTTCACCATGCGCATCGTCCACCATCAACATGATGCCGTGCGCTTCAGCCACGTCGCAAATCTTGTCTAGCGGGGCCACGTCCCCATCCATACTGAATACGCCATCCGTGACGATGAGACGACGGCCGTACTCGGTCGTCTCTGCAATCACACGTTGTAAATCATCTACGTCATTATGCCGGTAACGCACCACCTGCGCCCGGCTCAGACGGCAGGCATCAATAATACTGGCGTGATTCAACTCATCGGAGAAGATCACATCCCCCTTCCCCACTACCGCCGGAACCGTAGCTAAATTAGCCGTAAACCCGCTTTGCAATGAAATGCAAGCCTCGGCCCGCTTAAATTCGGCCAGGCGTTTCTCCAATTCAATATGCAAAGACATCGTGCCCGCAATGGTGCGAACCGCGCCAGGGCCAACCCCATAGGTATCAATGGCTCGTTTAGCCGCTTCTTTAATGCGAGGGTCGTTGGCCAACCCTAGATAATTGTTAGCACAAAAATTGAGCAGGCGTTTACCTTCAATCGTCACCCAGGCATCCATTGGCGACGCAATGGTGCGAATAACATTGAATAAACCTGCCTCTTTCAGACTAGCTAGTTCCTCTTCGATCCAGGCTGTTTTCGGTTCAGTTTTTGTTGACATGGGTATCTCCTATTAAAAAAATGGCTCAATCTTGCAGATTGAGCCGATTTAAGAATTACATATTCGTGGGAAAATCGAAAAACTTTACTTGGACGTCAAATTGCGCGGCAAGGTGCTGTCCTAATGCCTGCACCCCAACCGTTTCAGTGGCATAGTGCCCGGCAAAAATGACGTTGATGTCGTGGTCAGCAGCAGCCCAATAGTTAGCATGGGAAGTTTCGCCAGTGAGGAAAGTATCTGCGCCTAATTCTTTGGCGGCCGCTACCTGATCTGCGCCAAACCCAGAAATGATGGCGACTTGCTGGACTTGCGATGTGCCATGCGGCAGCACTCTGGATTTGGTGTGCAAGTTTGTCTCTACGCGGCCAACGAATTCGGCCAAAGGCATAGGATTTTCTAGCACACCGAAAACCCCTAATGGAGTCCCTTTAGGCGCAAACCACCAATCACGTATGCTCAAACCCATCATTTGCGCCAAGACAGCATTGTTGCCCACTTCAGGATGAGCATCCAGAGGAAGATGGGCGGCATAAAGGTGCATGTTATGGCGTAAAAGCAGTCGCACGCGCTCGCCTAAAGGGCCAGCAAGACGGGTCACGTCGCGCCAGAGAATGCCATGATGGACAAGCAGCATGTCTGCGCCCCATTCGGCGGCCGCATTGACAACAGGTGGGGCCACATCTACGGCAAGGGCGATACGTTGCACGCGGGGATTATCTGCTTCAAGCTGTAAACCTTGAGGGCCATAATCAGCTATTTCGGTAATGTGTAGATAGTTATTTAGATAAGCGACTAATTTTGTATATTCCATGAAATGTTAACCTGTTCTTAACTATGAAGTAATTGACGGCGGGTTTGTTAACACGGTATACTCCTCAGCGTTATGGGTACGAATAGGGTTGTTAACCGGCCCGTGCTCGTTTTGAATGCAACTTTTGAACCTTTGAACGTCTGCAATATTAAGCGGGCATTGGGACTTGTCCTTTCGGGCAAGGCGGAAATCATTGTAAACGGCCGTGGCTACATTCACACGAGCACGGCTAAGTATGAGCTGCCCTCAGTCATTCGCCTGGACAGCATGATTAAGAGGCCGCATCCGCGTGTTGCTCTGTCTAAACGTGAAGTTTTGCACCGTGACAATTATACGTGCCAGTATTGCGGAAAGCGGACGCGGGTTTTAACGATTGACCATGTTCTGCCACGCCATCGAGGAGGGCCGCATACGTGGCAAAATCTGGTAGCAGCCTGCCCGCCCTGCAACCGACGCAAAGGGGGAAAGACGCCAGAAGAGGCGAATATGCTTCTGCAACGACTGCCTTTTGAGCCAAAGGCAACGGCCCGGTATCGCTTTGGGCATCTCCTATCTCGGCATGAGGAATGGGAACCGTATATTACGGGTTGGTAAGGTTCGGTTGTTGGTTACGGCCGTTTCCCACCCTCAGCGTCAGCCAACTCAATAATGCGGCTTAACCCCGAATCAATTAAACCCTCAAGTTCGTCTGCCATCATCTGATAATTTTCTAGTGGCTGTCCATAAGGGTCACTAATACTATACTGCTTCCCCACCATCTCTGTCAGCAAATAAATTTTGTGTGCGTAAGCAGGAAATTCAGCACGCAAAGCCTCGACGTGCCCAGATTCCATACAAAGGATCAGGTCAGCATCCTTCATGTGGTGGGCTTCGATCATTTCTGCCTGATGATTGGCAATGTCTAATCCCCGGTCAGCCGCAACCTGGATGCTGTGGCGAGACGCGCCGCGCCTAACCTGTGCCCAGGTTCCAGCAGAACTAACCATCCAATCGGCCCCCAGATTTTGTTGTTGCAAACGGTCGCGCAGGAGAGCTTCTCCCACAGGAGAGCGGCAAATATTTGCCGTACAAACAATAAGAATTTTGGGCATATTTTTGAGTGCGATGACGGGTGCCTGCTCTACAAGTTAGGAGCAAGCACCCGTATATCATCCATTTGTCCTAGTCAAATTCTGGCTGTAGCAGGCCGTAATTCCCATCGTGTCTTCTATACAACACGTTTACGGCATCATCTTCCATGTTAAAGAAAACAAAAAAGTCGTGACCAAGCAATTCCATTTGCTCAACTGCTTCTTCTGCCGTCATGGGGTGTAAGGTGAAACGCTTATAACGAACAATGGTTTGTTCTTCTTCTTCCTCAACAGGTTCTTCAATAGGCAGTGGTTCACCAAGAATTAATTCTTCGCCGCTGTTGCGAATCTTGCGCTTACGCTTGCCTTGATAACGATTGATTTGGCGATAAAGCTTATCCACAACTGCATCAATGGCGGCAAACATATCGTTGCTGCGCTCTTCAGCACGGAGAATCGTGCCACGATTGTCCCGGATCGTGACTTGAGCGATTTGACGGTCTACTGCGCTGCGTGTGTTTTCTTCGGTGAGGTCTACACGCATTGTGTCGAGATTAGGCATATAGCGATCTAGTCGGCCTGTTTTCTTCTCGACGTAATTTCTCAACCTCGTTGTTACATCTAAGTTGTGTCCGTGGATTGTTATTTCCATGATGTGTCTCCTTCGAGAAATATGAAATGTTCCTTACCATTATCTCTATTTGGCTCGCGCCAGACAATAACCGGATACGGTGGCAGCACCGGCTGTCAATAAAACGTCAGCAGCAGCTGATAGGGTTGCGCCGGTGGTGAATACGTCATCAATTAGTAAAATGTGTTTGTTTACAATGTCTGTGTCCGTGACAGAAAAGGCTCCCGCCACGTTGGATTGACGCTCAACAGCATTGAGATGGACTTGGGGTTGTGTATGGCGAGTCCGCTGTAATGAGTGGGTATCCATCCAGATGTGCCGTTCATGGGATAGATAGTGAGCCAGTCGTTCTGACTGGTTGTAACCACGCTCTTTGTATCGTTTTTCGTGCAGAGGTATGGGGATGATGCAATTAATGGGTGAAGCCCAATCAGGCCAAGCCTGGAGCATGAATGCAGCCAATGCGCTTGCCAGGGCAAAGGTGTTGCTATATTTGAGTTTGTGAATGAGGGTTTGGATGGGGTCTTCAAAGAAGACGGCCGTTCGTACTTGTTGCAGGGGAAACGGCCGTTGTGTACAAGCATAACAATGAGGTGCTGAGTGGGATAACGGCCGTCCACACCGCTCGCATAGAGGCTCAACCACCCAAGAAATCTGCGCCGCACAATCCGCACACACGAGAGCGCCAACCTTCTTGCAGTTTGCGCAAACAGGAGGAAACAAAAAATTCAACAGCGTGTCTGTCAAAGATCGGGCACGAAAACGCCAAGACCCAGACAGAACCTGTGTATGATCAGTCAAAGATTGCTTACCTTTTAACGTCTCAAAGATTTTAAGGAGCAAGCAAAATTACTGCTGCAATAGATGAAAAATAACCATTAAAAAGCGCTGCCCAATGCAGAGCTACGCATAACCTGGAAGCCTGCTGGTCCCAATAAAACGATAAAAATCGACGGGAAGATCAAGAAAATCATGGGGAAAAGCATCTTCACCGGAGCTTGCTGCGCTTTCTCCTCTGCACGTTGCCGGCGACGCAAACGCATTTGTTCAGATTGAATCCGCAGCACCTTACCAATCCCCACACCCAATTGATCCGCTTGCAAAACTGCGGCAATAAAACTGGTGACATCGGGGACATCCATGCGTTCCACCATATCTTTTAGAGCTTGCCGACGAGATTTACCCAACTGCATTTCATAAATCACCCGCCCAAACTCTTTTGCCAAAGCATCATCCCACTTTTCATCAACCTTTTGCATTGCAGAATTGAATGTCAAACCAGCATCCACACAAATTGTCATCAAGTCAAGGGCATCCGGTAATTTTTTGACAATGGCTTGTTTTCGCCTGTCAGTCATGGAGCGAATCAGCATAGAAGGCAAAAAGAAACCTAGAAGTGCCGCACCCAATGAGTACAAAATCACTTTATTTGTGGGCTGGTCGAACCGCAGCATCAACATGACCGTAAGCGCTGCAAAGCCTATTGTGGCAAAACCCCGCGCCACCCAAAACTCCGCAGCAGACATATTGCGCGGATTACCTGCCAATTCCAATTGCCGTGCGGTATTCTCCAATGCAGTTTGGGGAGTCATTCGCACGACTAAGGAACTGGCACGACGCACAATTGGCAGGAAAATACGATCTGTAATCGGCATTGAGAGTTCAATCTCTTCAATAGAAGTTGCTTCTTCTCGTGCAGCAAACTCGTCAATGCGTGCGGCTAAGGGGTCGTCTTCGGAACGTCGCAACAAGATAACCCCAAATATAATTAAAATTAAAACAACAAGACCGGCGCCTAATATCAATATTGGTGGCATAGAATCTTACTCCAATACTTGTCAGTTAAATACAGCACCCCATACAGTTAAACTTCGATTTGAATAGTTTTTTGTACGGCAAAAGCCCCTAACCCAATCATGATGGCGCCAATGCCTAAGACTATCCACCCACATGGAACGATGCCAGGAATGATAAATGGGGCTTCTTTTACCCACAACTCGGAGACATAACCTGGATTAATTGAGTACAACAACAGACCTAATGCAACCGGAAGCAGGCTGATAATCCAGGCTGAAATACGACCTTGTGCTGTCAGGGTGCGAATCTCACCTTTGATACGTACCCGCTCACGAATAGTGAAGCTAATGGTATCGAGTACTTCGGCGAGATTACCACCTACTTCTCGTTGAATATTTACGGCCGTAATCACTAAATCCAAATCCTCGCTCGGCACACGACGGTACATATTATTAAGCGCCTGTTCAACACTAAGGCCAAGACGCACCTCTTGCACAACCCGTTCAAACTCCACTGAAACCGGGGGCGGCAACTCAGTTGCAATCGTCTCCATCCCCTGTAACACACTATAACCAGAACGCAACGCATTCACCCATAGGTTTAACGTATCTCCCAACTGGTCATTAAACGTATTCATACGGCGGTTTGCCGCAAAACTCACATACATTCGAGGCAAGCGCATCCCTAACAATGCGCCAGCCAGAATAAAAAACAATTTGCCGTCAAAAAACAAATACCCGGCCCCAGCGCCAAGCCCCGCACTAATAAAAATGAGGATTACGTATTCACTCACCCGCAACTTAACATCCGAACGGGACAAACGTTCTTTTAGTGGTGCGAAGAAATTCCGACCAGATAACGCCTTATCTAATTTATCAGCTACATCTGGCCCATCGGTCGCATCCACAATCTCGTCCTGAACGTCAAATGTGCTTGAAGCCACAAATTCTTCCAGGCGTTCATCCACCTCTTTTTGGCCGCCTCCAGCAAGCAAGGCAACACCAGCACCTATCATAAACAATAAGGCAGCAACACCAACAAGAATCAATATTGGAGATGACATATCAACTCTCCTCAGACTATGCTCTCAAATTGACTCACCGCCGAGTACTGCGTGAACCAATACCAAATACAGACGGGGGCAACATAATACCCGCATCCTGAATTTTCCACATGAATTTCGGCCGTAAACCTGTGGGACGCAGCCGGCCTATGACTTTGCCATTCTCAAAGCCCGTTTGTTCATAGCGAAAAATCTCTGATGCTGTAATAACATCGCCTTCCATACCCTGAATCTCACTAATAGACATAATTTTACGTGTGCCATCGCGCATACGATCTTGATGAACAACCAGGTGTATAGCAGAGGCAATCTGTTCTCGAATAGCACGATGAGGCAAGTCCATCCCCGCCATTAAAACCATCGTTTCCAAACGGGCCAACATATCACGGGTACTATTCGCATGGCCAGTAGCCAGACTACCATCATGACCTGTATTCATGGCCTGCAACATGTCTAGCGCCTCACCACCACGAACTTCACCAACGATAATGCGGTCTGGACGCATACGCAAAGAGTTCACTACCAGGTCCTGAATTGTAACCTCACCTCTGCCTTCTACATTTGCGGACCGCGACTCTAACGTCACAACATGATCCTGACGTAGTTGTAATTCTGCGGCGTTTTCTATCGTCACAATCCGCTCACCATCTGGAATAAAGCCTGACAAAATATTTAACAAGGTTGTTTTTCCAGAACCTGTGCCCCCAGAAATAAAAACGTTTAGCTTGGCAATAACACATGCTTTCAAGAACTCGACAGCTTCTGGTGTAATACTACCAAATTCAATCAGGTTTTCTACTGTCAGAGGAACTTTGGAGAACAGGCGGATTGTCAATGTAGGGCCATTCAAGGCAATAGGAGGCACAACTGCATTAACACGGGAGCCATCTGGTAAACGGGCATCCACCATTGGAGAACCCTCATCAATGCGCCGACCTAACGGGGCCACAATGCGGTCAATAATACGCATAAGATGATCATCATCTTCAAATTGCACATTGACTTTTTGTAGCTTACCAGCTCGTTCAATGTAAACGCTCTTGGGGCCATTTACCATGATTTCGGTAACACCCTCGGTGTTTAGGAATTGTTCTAATGGGCCATACCCTAAAATTTCAGCAACGATGGCCTCGAATAAGCGTCTTTTTTCGTTCCTTGTTAGGACAATACTTTCTTCAGCTAGCATTGCCTCAAACATTTCCTGTATTGTGGAACGCACTTCATTGGATTGGGTAATATCCATGCTCGGATCCAACTCAGCAATTAAGCGTTGTTGTATCCGATTCTTCAATTCCACGTAGGCGTCTCGAGAACCCGTGGTAGGGGAGGCTCTTTTGACACGCAACTCTTGCAGTTTCGAGGGTTCCGAACGAGTGGACACTTGGTTTCGTTCAATTCGCTTTAATAGAGACATCTACCTGATCCTCCGGTTAATCCATTACACGCAATCCAATTACTTGCGGCTAAAAAGACGTTTGAAAACACCACCATTGTCATCGTTTCCAGAAGCTGATGCGTTTTCACCGTTCTTAGACATTGCTTTCGCCTCGCTAAATTGTTGAATGACGTAATCAGTCAATTTTAGTAAAGCCATACCAATAGGCTGCTTTTGTCCGGCACCAGAGATGATGGGCACTCCCTGATCCGCAGCAGCGTTTGCAATGGCCTCGTCCGCCGGAATCGTCATAATAATAGGGCGTTTTAGAATTTTAGAAATATCTTTTACAGATATACCAGCCTTGACGGATCCTCTGTTAATAATTAGCCAAACTTTGTCGGTTGCATATTCAAGGCTTTCGCTTAAATCAAAAAAGCGGCTTACATTTTTCAGGCTGGGCAGGCTTTGCTGGGTTACAAGTAAAATTCGGTCGGCTCCATCTAACAGAGATAATGTGATGTCATTGAGGTTTGAACTGGTATCGATGATGACATAATCGTAAATTTGGCGCAGCATAGTTACTGTCGCTTTCATATTTTCTTCGGTGATCATATCGGCCATTTCGGGACGCGGTGGAGCTAACAGGATATGTGCGCCGCTTTGATGTACCTGAACAACAGTGCCTATCAGTTCGGGATCGAGTTCGTTCATGCGCTGAACAATATCGGTTATATTGGTCATGTTTTTCATGTTGAGCATGACGGCCACGTCTCCAAATTGGAGGCTGGCATCAACCAATACAACGCGATAGTTATTTTTTGCTAATGAGACGGCCAAGTTTATAGCAACTGTTGTACAGCCACTCCCCCCTTTGGGGCTAAAAACAGCCAAGATGTTGCCATCGCTAACGGCCGTGCCCACATCAGCCCCCGCCATCTCAACCGCCCCAGCTCGTAAAGCCGCTTTTGGCGCTACTGCGGGACGTTTATCATGAACTCTGCGTATCGCCGTAATTAATTCATCTCCGCCGAAAGGCTTCGTCAAAAAATCTCGTGCACCAGCCAACATAGCACGTCGCAAATAATCCGAGTCGCTTTGCACCGACATAATAATAATTTGCGAACGGGGAACCAATTCAGAAATCGTTTGGCTTGCACCAATCCCATCTACACCAGGCATATTAATATCCATCAGAATGATGTCTGGCTCATGTGCCTTGGCCATCTCTATTGCTTGCTCACCAGTTCCTGCCTGACCAATTACTTCAACATCAGGCTCAAATTGGAGAAGTTTACGCACATTTTCCCGGGTTTCTGGGAGATCATCTACAATTAAAACACGAATATTTTCTGACATTACATTTCCAAGGGGTGTTGATAATTTAGAGATAAACTACCACTGTGCTGCCTGTACAATTCATATCCTCATATGAATTGGGTCAGCACAATTAACATCATCATACTATTATCCTTAACATTGTCAAGGTAAGCAATTTACCTCAAAAACCAGACCAATCCTGATAAAAATAGCCTCATTGCTGATAAACATATAAAACAACAAAGCCCTATCTGAGATAGGGCTTTGCTTGATGAACTAAAAACGTGTCTTAAGCCAGACCATTTGTGATACGGCTAAAGACATTACCAATCTGAGGGCCGAGCAAGGTCAAAATAGCAATGATGACAACAGCAACGAGAACCAACACCAAAGCATACTCTACCAAACCCTGACCACTTTCACGATTCAAAAATAACATAACATTTACCTCCATAAAGCTAATAAATCGCCTACATCTAAGTAACAGTATAGAGACTATTTTAATGTTTGTAAACAATCCCTCAATAGGATTGTAGTAATATCATTTAGGCTATCAAATTGCTTCAAATCATCAAATATCGAACTCAGACTCAACCGGTATGGTGAATTCTGCCCTGGTTCCCTGTCCCATACTACTCTGGACAGTTAATTCCCCGCCTAACATCTCAATACGCTCCCGTAACGTTGCCAGACCTATTGTTTGGGAATTGCGGGCCATTATCTCGTCTGCATTAAACCCACGGCCGTTATCCTCAACGACTACCGACACCCGATCTGAAGCCAAATCTACAGAAACCTGAAGTCGGGAGGCCTGCGCGTGCATCAACGCATTATTCAACAACTCCTGCACACTGCGGAAAATAGTCACCTCAATATGGCTCTCCAAACGACGTTCTACCCCTGTAACCGTAATCGGTACAGGCAATCCACTTTTTTCTTGAAATGATTCAACGTAACGACGCAATGTTGGAATAACACCTAAATCATCTAACATCATAGGCCGCAAATCAAAAATAAAATCCTTCACATCACTAAAGGTAGTCGATGCAGCACTCTTCAATGCATTCAACTCCGTGCGTGCCCGATCAGGATCAATATCAAAGAATCGCTGACAGATTTCAGCCTGGAGAATAAAGTTGCTCAACGAGGATGCCGGGCCATCATGCATCCTTCGTACCAAGCTCTGCCGTGCTGACTCTTCCGTCTGAATCACACGGATTACAGTCGACTGGTCACTCTCGGAACGACGCTTCTGCGCAGTGGGTAAAGAGCCAACACCCTCCGTTAATTCCAACAAGCGACGTTGAAATTCAGCTAATTTCTCTAAATTCCGTTGATCACTTTGCAGTTTTTCCAATTGCCCCCGCATCGTAAACAAACGCTGTTGTGTATTATTCAAATTTTCATAGGCTTCTTTGATGTCTTCGCGGGGAACTGTCTCAAAGTTCTTTTCAAACTGACGCACGTAATTCTGTGCCTGTGCATTTCGCTGCACCAACCGTTCAACCTCAGCCGCACTCTGTTTAATTAGAATGTCTATTTCCTTAAGGTCACGCTGGGTTTGCTCGTAGTCGTTATATGCTTCTTCTAAAAATCCTTGAAAAGAAAATTCTTCTTCCATCTGATTAGCCTCTAAAAAATGGTCACATTCTTAATGGCAGGCTTGTGTAAATAGTCTAACTATGTGTAGAGTCTAACCTGACCCAACCATGTTGTAATGCATAAACGGCCGCTTGCGTCCGGTCATCTACTCGCAGCTTACGCAAGATCGCAGTCATATGATTTTTCACAGTCTGATGGCTGATACCAAGTTTGTATGCTACCTCTTTATTACTCAAGCCTTTGGTAACATGTTCCAAAATTTCCATCTCGCGTGGAGAAAGTGGGATAAACATTTCATCACTGTCAGGCGCATATTGTCCACCAAATCGACTGATACGCTGATCCATCCAATTCAGCATTTCATCTTTTGTCATGACCTTTTCATCAACAACGTATTTGCCTTTATACACCTCGCTGACAATGTTTACCAAGGTTTCGGGCATGATATCCTTTGGGCAATAAGCCGAGGCGCCCGCACGCAATGCATGAAATACCTGCTCCGCATCATCATACCCTGTAATCATGATCACCTTTATATCGGAGTAAAGTGCCGTGATTTGGCGTGTCACCTGTAAGCCATTGATGGTGGGCAAATTTATATCCATCAAGATTACATCCGGCGGATCCTCTTGCACCATTTCAATGGCAACTTCACCATCAGCCGCTTCCCCAACGACGGTGATTAGATCGTCAGTCTCTAACACATCACATAATCCCTGACGAAACACGGGATGGTCATCTACAATCAAGACTCTTATTGGAGGCACGGTGTTCTTCTCCTCATTGAGGATGGCTCGATCTATCTATTACCGCGAACCATTCCAACATATAATCAATCAAACACAAACCTTAAAGAATGAGGTAATTGGGATGGCAGCAGTATACCATGAAATTTGAAAGGGGAACAAGGAAACCTATGAGACAAAGCCTGACCCAATTAAGGGTGTATTTACCAGTTCGGCTCTCTCTTCTCCACGAATATTAGGACATATTTCCCTTACCTCTATTACCAAAGTCATCTTCGCAGCAAAGCCTAACCGCTATACATTATAATTATAAATTGTCAGCAGGCGGTGTGCCGGGGAGTTCTTGATAATGTTTCTTCGTCAGCTAAACCTATTTGCAAAACTTCCAAACGTAGATTCTGATATTCAACGCCGCGCCCAAAACTTAAACATACTAATGGCAGCCATTACGCTTATTGCCTTGCTGTTAAGCATCGTGGTCGCCATTTTTCAGGGCAGCGGATCGCTTTCAAAAGCAACATCCCTTCTAATTTATATTCCTATCGCAGTCCTTCTCATATTCTTTGTTATCAATTACATCATCAACAAATTGGTATCACCCAGCCTGGCGGCCATATTATTTTTGGTTGTGTTAACGGCCGTCTGCTATTTATCAGACACTCCCTATGCCACTACTTGGGGGCGCAACATGATCATCATGGCAATTCCCATTCTCGTCGCCAGTGTGATTTTGCCACCAGCCTCCAGTTTTATTGTAGCCACCATCATAAACCTTCTACTCGCTTTCGTTTCAATCAATCAGCAATTGCCCATTAATGTCATTGGTATATTGACATACTACACAATAGCCTTTATTGCCTGGTTCTCCTCACGTAGTCTTGAACACGCCATTTACGATCTCCGACAAGCAAAAGAAAGAGCCGAGCTTGCCGCCAGAGCCAAAACACAATTCTTGGCAAATATGAGCCATGAAATTCGCACACCTCTCAACGGCATCATTGGCATGGGCAGCCTACTCTCCGACACAACACTCACAAGCGAACAGCATGAGTTTTTACAAATCATCCATAAAAGCAGTGACAATTTATTAAACATCATCAACGACATTCTCGATTACGCCAAAATTGAAACGCATAAACTGACGCTAGAAAACGCCCCCTTCAATCTACGCCAATGTGTTGAGGAAGCCGTTGATTTTCTAGCGCCTACCGCAGCGACCAAAGAACTGGAATTGGCCATGATTTTTGCGCCCGATGTGCCCAGTTTGGCGATTGGCGATGTCACTCGGCTACGACAGGTGTTGGTCAATCTCATTGGAAATGCCGTTAAGTTCACTGAATTAGGCGAGGTCATTATCACCATCACTCAAAAACCAATGACCGACACCCAAAACCTATTCACCTTTACCGTACGTGATACCGGTATTGGCATTCCTTCTACTGATGTTGACCAACTATTCGAGCCTTTTAAGCAGGTGGATAATTCCACAACACGACGTTTCGGCGGCACAGGGTTAGGCCTGGCAATTAGCCGGCAACTTGTAGAATTGATGGGCGGACAGATTGAATTGAAAAGCGTCATGAATGAAGGATCTACATTCTCTTTTACCATTCCCCTCACTGAATTACCTGAACAAGACTCTTCTTACCGCACGGCCGTACAACCCACACTACAAGGAAAACGCATCTTAATTGTTGATGACAACGCTTCCAGCCGCGACTTACTCTATCAAGCCTGTCAACTCTGGGGCATGGAAGCAGAAGTCGCAGCAAACGGCCCCACCGCTTTAACACGGCTCAAACAAGACCATTCTTTCCAAGCAGCCATTCTAGATTGGGACATGCCGGACATGGACGGCCTCGTGCTAGCTCAGCACATTCGCGCCGAAATTGATGCCCAAGCCATGCCGCTCATCTTACTTTCCCCATTAGGTAAGCAAGCAACAGAACAGACAACGCTGTTTACAGCTCGGCTCACTAAACCAATCAAGCTGGTCCAATTACACCAAACATTGGTAGCAATGTTCGAACATCCTCAGTCATCTAGAATCACCCAAGGAGAGGAGTCCGCGTTCCATAAACAAATGGCGAAAAAATACCCTCTGCGAATCCTATTAGCTGAGGACAACAAAATCAACCAGAAAGTCGCACTCAAAATACTCAGTCGGTTAGGGTATCAGGCGAGTGTGGCCGAAAACGGCCAACAAGTATTAGATGCACTGCAAAACAGCCCTTATGATGTGGTACTTATGGACATCCATATGCCAGAAATGGATGGTCTTGAAACGGCCAAACGCATTCACGAGCAACATGCACCCTCTCTACGCCCCCGTATTGTTGCTGTCACCGCAAACGCAATGGCTGGTGATCGGGAAAATTATTTAGCCAGTGGCATGGACGATTACATCAGCAAGCCAATTAAAATTCCAGAACTAACGGCCGTATTAAAACGATGTGCGACAAAGTAAGCAGCGTTATATCAATGAAGAGCGCTCAAACTTCACCCATCCGTCACACAGCCCTCTGATGCCGACTGCACATTCTTAATGTACTTGTACAGCGTGCCCCGTGTCGCCTTGTAGGGTGGCATGGCCCAGGCATCACGGCGCTGTGCCAGTTCCGCATCGCTCAAAACCATATCAATGCTGCGTTTTTGTATGTCAATGGTGATGATGTCGCCGGTTTGCAGCAAGGCAATCGGCCCACCCTCCTGCGCTTCTGGGCAAATATGCCCCACAATGAAGCCGTGACTGCCGCCAGAGAAACGGCCGTCCGTCAACAACGCCACATCCTTCCCCAACCCCGCGCCCACAATCGCGCTCGTCGGCGTCAACATCTCCGGCATCCCAGGGCCACCCTTCGGCCCCTCATAGCGAATCACAACCACATCCCCCTTCACAATCTCACCCGCTTCCAACCCCGCCAGCATCGCCTCCTCCGAATCATACACCCGCGCCGGACCGCTAAACGTCAGCCCTTCCTTGCCCGTAATTTTGGCAACCGCCCCCTCCGGGGCCAAATTGCCGCGCAAAATTTGAATGTGTCCGCTCTTTTTGATGGGGCTGTCCAACGGCTGAATAATCTCCTGACCAACAGCCAAATTCGGCAAATCAGCCAGATTATCCGCCACCGTCTTGCCCGTTACCGTCAGGCAGTCGCCGTGCAGATAGCCATTGTCCAGCAAATATTTCATCACTGCTGGCGTGCCGCCCACTTTGTGCAAATCTTCCATCACAAAACGGCCGCTCGGTTTCAAATCCGCCAAAAACGGCACGCGGTCACTAATGGTCTGGAAATCGTCAATGGTCAGCGGAATATCGGCCGTTTTCGCCATCGCAATCAAATGCAGCACCGCATTCGTCGAGCCACCCAGCGCCATCACCACCACCATCGCATTTTCAAACGCTTCCCGCGTCATAATATCGCTCGGTTTGATATCCGCTTCTAGCAGAGCACGCATTGCTTTTCCTGCCCGCACACACTCGTCCACCTTCTCCGGCGATTCCGCCGGATACGACGCGCTGTAAGGCAAGCTCATCCCCAACGCCTCAATGGCCGAAGCCATCGTATTCGCCGTGTACATGCCACCGCACGCGCCAGGGCCGGGGCAGGCATGGCGCACAATCTCCTGCCGCTCCTCATCGCTGATTTTGCCCGCGATGTACTCGCCGTAGCTTTGGAAGGCAGACACAATGTCCAGCTTGTCATACTTCACCGTGCAGCCAGCGCGGATTGTGCCACCGTACACCATAATCGCCGGCCGATCCAGCCGCGACATCGCCATGATACAGCCGGGCATATTTTTATCGCAGCCCGGCAGGGCGATGAGGCCGTCATACCACTGCGCCGCCATGATTGTCTCAATGGAATCGGCAATGATTTCGCGGGATTGCAGCGAGTAGCTCATGCCATCCGTGCCCATGCTAATGCCGTCGCTGACGCCGATGGTGTTGAAGCGCATTCCCACCAAATCGGCGGCCTCCACGCCTGCTTTCACCTCGACGGCCAGGTCGAGCAGGTGCATATTGCAGGTATTGCCTTCATACCACATGCTGGCAATGCCCACCTGCGCCTTATCCATGTCGGCTTCACTCATGCCTGTGCCATAGAGCATCGCCTGCGATGCCCCCTGCGACTTTGGCTGGGTGATATGGGAACTGTATTTATTAAGTTGGGTCATCTTCCTTACTCCTTATTCCAATCCTCATCGTCAAATGGGTTATCCCAAAAATCAAGACTGGTCTGGGCAACATGAATTAAATCGTCGTTTTCTGCACGTGCGATGGCCGCAATCCATTCCTCGTTTGTGTCACTTTACTCGTTTTCAAACAGCTTCCGCCAATAATGCCCCTTCTCCACCTGCGTGAAGCCCAGGCTGCCGTACAGCGCATTGGCCGGAATCATATCGCCAGTTTCTACCGTTACGTCGGCTGCGCCAATCGCTTGCAGGCGCAGCAGCCCTTCTTGCATCAGCGCTTTGCCCAGCCCGCGCTGGCGATGGCCCGGGTGCGTGCACACCGGCTCAAAGACGCCGCGCTGGTTGACATCATCGTAGGGAATGCCCACGTAGCTGGCAAACGTGCCGTCCGCAGTCACAGCCACCAAATCCAAATATTGACGAAAACCGGGCGCTTTGCGCGTGAACCATTGATATTCCTCAGCGGTATGGAAAGAGCGTCCAAACGCGGCATTGAGCAGGTCGGCGATGCGTTGACAATCGGCCAGGTCTTCGGGATTGGTCGTACGCATGGTGTAGCCATCTGCCATGTGCGGCTGCGCCAATTCATGCTCGCCAAACCACATCTGGCGAATGACGCCGCCGTATGACATTTTTTCATAGCCCCGCGCTGCCAGCAATTCCTGGCGGGCGGTATCGTATTCATAGACAAAAAAGTGAAGCTGCTTGCCATCGCCCTCTGGCACTGGGCGGAGTAAATTGGCCTCGGCCCAGACCACCATCTCCGGTTCCAGGTGGCGGTAGTCGGGGTGGATTTCCAGATAGGCAACACTGCCCCCTTCCTGATGAGCCATGCCCACCAGTTGGCCGTCATCTTCCCACAGGTGACGGCCGTTCATCCACCCCACATTCCCCGCCGGACTCGCCTCATAAAAGCGCATCCCCTCCCAGCGGCGCATATCCCAATGGAACCCCAGCGGCACATGGCGCACATGGTCAATCAAAAAGCGGTACACTCGCCAGTAATCGGCTTCTGTTTGAATCGGTCGGTTGTGAATCATCGTGTTTTCCTTATGCACAAGTAAGGGCATGGCGATGCCACGCCCTTACCCACCAATCTCTCTCATAAATGTTTGCACGGCCGTTTCCACCTCCCCCTCTCTCTCCAACGTCAGCATATGGCCCGTATCCGCCAGCAAAACCAGTTGCGCCTGGGGGATGCCCGCCGCCAAAAACTCGCTGAACTTCGGCGGGGCCATCTTATCCTCTGCCGCCGCGATGATCAGCGTGGGCACGGCAATTTCTGGCAGCTGCTCGCGCACATCAAAGGTGTTGCAAGCCACAAAATCGCCGTGCAGCACGGCCGGAGCCGTTTGCCGCAGCCGCGCCAGCCCCGCCTGACGCACCGCATCGGGCACATGCCGCGCCCAAGCATATTTGGCGACAAAGGCGGTAGCGGCATCAAAATCGCCAATCGCCTGCTGCAAAATGGCCTCGGAAACGGGCAAGCGTGCGCCGGTTGCCAGCAAAATCAGCCCAACCACCGCAGGCAGTTGGCGCAGCACCAACGCTTGGGCAATAGCTCCGCCCATCGAGTGCCCGGCCAATACCACCCGCCCCAGCCCCATCGCCGCCATAAAATCGGCGACCACATCGGCGTAGCCGTTGATGCTGTGACGGCCGTTGCCAGTGGAACGGCCGTGCCCCGGCAAATCCAGCGTGTAAACGGCCGTATCATCCAACCGCCGCAGCCCCGCAGGCCAATCCAGGTGAGAGCCGCCCGCGCCATGAATCAACAGCAGCGCCGGGCCATCCCCGCCGCCCTGCTGCGTGTAAAAAATAGAATCATCGTGAATCATTATTGTCGGCATAATGCCTAGTGTATCCCGACATGATGGTGCTGTCAGCAGGAAAACCCGCACCCGCAAGATTTGACAAATTTCCAAAATTTATCAAATCTGTCGTTCAACCGTTGCTTCATGCTCCTGAACCGTTCCTTCATGCTCCTGAACCGTTCCTTCATGCTCCTGAACCGTTCCTTCATGCTCCCCAACCATTGCTAGCCCAGATTTGTCCAATCTTCTGAGATTGGACAAATCTAGCCTCCTCCCCGTAGGCCATTCATAGGTGGCAGACCCCCCTCCCCCTGCTAAAATTAACAATGAACCATAAACAATTAACCATGAAGGGCGAATGTTCATCCCTCATCCTTCGCCCTTCATCCTTTCCCCAGGAGCTTCCCATGAGTAAATTCATCATCGAAGGGGGTCATCCCCTCAACGGAACGATTACCGCCAGCGGCAACAAAAACGCCGCCCTCAAACTATTACCCGCCTGCTTGCTCACCGACGAACCCATCACCCTGCACAACATCCCCAACATCCGCGACGTGCGTAATACGCGCCTCATTTTGCAAGATTTGGGCGCAGAAGTCAGCGATTTAGGCGGCGGAAGCTGGCGCATTCATGCGCACAACGTGCGCAAAACAGAACTAGACGCCGAACTGGCCGCCCGCATCCGCGCCTCGTTTGTCTTTTCCGGGCCGATGCTGGCACGGCTGGGCGAAATCACCCTGCCCCTGCCTGGCGGCGATGTGATTGGCGGACGGCCGTTAGACACACACATTCGCGGATTGGAGGCATTGGGCACGGCCGTATCCATGACCCAGCGCGGCATCTTCCGCATGACCGCCCCCACCCTGCGCGGCGCAGGCTACCTCTTGCAGCCCGAAGCCAGCGTCACCGCCACCGAAAACACCATCATGGCCGCCGTCCTCGCCAAAGGCGAAACCGTGCTAGACAACGCCGCCTGCGAGCCGCATGTGCGCGATTTATGCCACTTCCTCAACCAGATGGGGGCACAAATTGAGGGCATCGGTTCCAACCGCCTCACCATTCAAGGCGTAGAGCGGCTGCGCGGCACAGAATACAGCATCGGCGCCGACTTCATGGAAGTGGGCAGCTTCATCGGCGCGGCGGCCATCACCGGCGGCGCAGTACGCATCAAGCAAGCCGACCCGCAATACCTGGGCATGATTCGCCTGGTGTACGAAAAATTGGGCGTGCGCTTTGAGGCCGATGGCAACGATGTCATCGTGCCCGCCGAGCAATCACTGGAAATTCAGCCCGCCCTCAGCGGCCGCATTTTGGAAGTGAAACCCATGCCCTGGCCCGGCTTCCCCCCCGATTTAATGAGCATTCTCGTCGTCATCGCCACACAAGGGCGCGGCTCCGTGCTGCTGCACGACTGGATGTACGAAAGCCGCTTCTTCTTCGTGGACAACCTCAACTTTATGGGCGCACGCACCGTGCTCTGCGACCCCCACCGCCTGATGGTGCAAGGCCCGGCGGCGCTGTACGCCAGTCCACACGGCGTGCCCAGCCCAGATATCCGCGCCGGGATGGCGCTGGTGCTGGCGGCGCTGGCCGCCAAAGGAACCAGCACCATCCACAACATCCAGCAAATTGATCGTGGCTACGAGCGCATTGATGCCAAGCTGCAAGCCCTCGGCGCACACATCGAGCGCGTCGAAGACTAATAAATCGTCAATCGTCAATTGGCCTGATGGGGCAACGGCCGTCCCTCCAACCCGGCCAACAAATTCTCACAGGCCAACTCGGCCATACGCCGCCGCGTGTGCTGTGTGGCCGAGCCAATGTGCGGCACAACCAGGCAGTTCGGCAGGCTGTACAGCGGGTGTGAAGGGGGCAGTGGTTCCGGGTCAGTCACATCCAGCCCGGCGGCGGCGATGACACCGTTTTGCAGCGCGTCTACCAGGGCGGCGGTGTCCACCAGCGGGCCGCGAGCCATATTAATGAGAATGGCCGACGGCCGCATCAGCCGCAGCGTTTGCGCATTGATCAAGTGGCGTGTTTCTGTGGTGAGGGGGGCGTGCAAGCTAACAAAATCACTCTCGCACAGCAGCGTTTCCAGGGGGACATAAGTCGCGCCCAAGTCCGCCGCCTCCGCTTTTTCATGCGGGCCGCTGTAAAGCAGGCGCAGTCCAAAGCCTTGCGCCCGCCGCGCCACTGCCTGCCCAATCTTGCCCAGCCCCACAATGCCCAATGTCGCCCCTTGTAAATCCGCACCGAGCCAGCCGGTGGGCAGCCACGTCGTCCACTTGCCCGCCTGCGCATCGGCGGCGGCAGTGGGAAGCTGCCGAGCCACAGCCAGCAGCAGGGCCAGAGTGAGGTCGGCCGTACCATCAGTGAGAACGCCGGGCGTATGCCCCACGGGGATGCCGTGCCGCGAGCAGGCGGCCAGGTCAATGTTGTCCACGCCCACGGCCATGTTGCTAACCACGCGCAGCCGCGGCGCTTGCGCCAGCAGTGCCTCATCCACGCGCACGGTGAGCAAGCTGAAAAGGCCGTCAGCCTGAGGCAGCAGCGTCCGCAGGTCAGCGGACAGCCCCGCTTCTACGGTGGTGGGTGGGCCGGTGATGATGCGGCAACGGCCGTGCAGCTTCGCTAACCACGCTTCGGGCAGTTGGTGGCTGACGATGACCAGGGGGAGGGGTGTGGTGTTGTTCATGAGTATCCTTACAAGCTATTAGCGGTTAGCGATGAGCTAATTGCTAATTGCTAACCGCTAATAGCTAACTGCTTCTTTCCGCTTCATCAGGTAAGGTGCGTTCCCTCGGCCATTCGCGGTTGATGTTCTGGCGCATTTTTTCCAGGTAAGCCTGCTCCAAATCAATGCCGGTATAATTGGCGAGTTTGAGCGTGTAGGCCAGCAAATCGGCCAGTTCACTGCGCAGTCCGGCGCGGTGGCGGTTGATGGCTTCCTGGTGGGCTTCGTGTGGGGAACGGCCGTCGCCCATCAAACGCCGCCCATCGCCCCACATCTTCACCAACTCGCTGGCGATCTCGCCCATTTCTTCTGTGAGCAAAATGTAGTTGAAAAAGAGGTCAGGGTCGAAGTTTTTACTGGCATCAAGCTGACGATGGAACTCCTGGTAAGCGGGCAGTTTGCCCTGCTGCAACAGCCGCGACTGCGATTCGGATTCGGGCGGCGCTGTGGGGGCATGGTGCGCCAGCGCCGCCTGCACCTGCCCGATGACGTGCGCCAAATCCTCCTCATTTGCTAAAAAGTCGAGGTTGCTAACGTCAATATTCAGCACGGGGATGTCTTGCAAATGGGAGAGCCACGCCTGGTAGGCGGCGGCCAGTTCGCGGATGTATTCGGGGTCCATGTCCCGCTCGTAGGGGCGGTCGCGCAGGGCGATGCGGCGCATCACTACCTCGTGGTCGGCCTTGAGGTAGACGATGAGATTGGGTTTGGGGATTTTCTCGGAGAGGGCGGCATGGACACGGCCGTACATCGCCAGCTCGTCATCCTTCAAATTCAGCCAGGCAAACAGCTCGTCTTTAGCAAAGGTGTAATCCGATACCAGCGGGCCGCGCTTCAGCGCCTCCGGAACAGCCTTATTCTGCTGATGATAGCGACTGAGCAAAAAGAACAACTGCGTCTGAAAAGCATACCGCTCCCGATCCTGGTAAAAGTTGGAGAGGAACGGGTTTTCCTCAAACACCTCCAGCAGCAGGTTGGCATTGGTAAATTTGCCTTGCAGCAAGCGTGCCAGCGTGGTCTTCCCCACGCCAATGACGCCCTCTATAGCGATGAAATGATTGGTCATAGTGTCCTCGTGTGTCAAGTATTTAAGTGCTGTCATCAACTCCTGTCTACGGTAAAGGATTCTGCCAAATGAACCACTTATCGTCAACGGTAATGGGGAATGACGGCGATTCGTGATTGACGATTTTGGATTGACGGCTTACGATACGGGCAAATCATAAGCTGTCAATCTAAAATCATAAGTTCTGTGTGGCATGTTATGAAGTTTAGTCGCTTATCGCCAATATTTTTTGAAGCTAATTTCATTGGCTTGTTTGGAAAGGTTTTGAGCTTGGTGGTGATTTTGGTTGGCTGTATGGGGCAATCGGAATCTGTGGCGACGCCAACGGCCGTTTCTTTCACCACCTCCACACCTCACGATGCTATTCTCACCGTTGGCCTGGCAACCGACTCAATTGTCACGCTAGACCCGGCAGCTTACAGTGACCGCACGACAGAAACCGTCATCCGCAATATTTTTGATGGGCTGGTTACGCGCACTGTTGACAATCAGGTTGTACCCGAATTGGCGCAATCGTATCGTTGGCTAGATGACACAACCGTCGAGTTCAAATTGAAGCAGAATGTGCAATTTCACAATGGCGATCCGTTTACGGCCGTTGATGTGGCCTTCACGTTTGACCGGCTGTTGAACCAGGACATCGGCGCACCGCGACGGGTTTTTGTGCAGGGCATTGAGCGCGTTGAGATGATAGATGACTACACCGTGCGCTTTCATCTCAACCAGCCCTGGCCGGTCTTTTTACAACTACTGGTGCATACGCAAGTTGTGCCGCAGGGGTATGTAACGGCCGTTGGCGACGCTGCATTTGCCCAACACCCCATTGGCACCGGCCCTTTTCGGTTTACCTCCGGTAAATTGGATGATGAGATTGTCCTCACGCGTTTCGACAATTACTATGGCGGCGCGGATGAATTGTTACCCGTTGGCCCACCTTTGTTAGCTGGCGTGGTGTTCCGCATGATGCCGAACACGACTGAGCGTTTACAAGCCTTGCAAACAGGTGAAGTTCAGATTATCCAAAATGTGCCGCCAACGGCCGTTCCCATCCTTCTCGATAATCCCAATTTGACCATCAAAACAGTCGTTGGCACACGCCCCAAATTCATCGACCTCAACGTCAGTCGTCCCCCCTTCGACGATATTCGAGTGCGGCAAGCAATGGGCTATGCCATCGATACCGAAGCCTTACTGCAAGAAATTGCCAACGGCTACGGTATTTTGATGGCCGGGCCATTCTCTCCAGCAAACCAATTTGCAGACCCCACTCGATTTCCCGGAAATTACGATCCGCAGCGGGCACAAGTGCTGTTAGCCGAAGCGGGATACGCACCTGCGGACATTGTCTTTACGCTGGACACGACAGAAGCTAATGAGGCATTAGCCGAGGCAATCGCCGCTCAATTAAACGGCTTGGGGATGCAGGTAGAAGTTAAAACCTGGGAATATGATGTGATTAAACCCCAGTTACTGGCCTGTCAACGCCAGGCGTTTGTCCATGATTGGGGAGACTCTGCTTTTGATCCGGTTGGCTATGTAGAGGCAAAATGGCAAACGCAGCAGCCGGGCACATCGGCAGGGCGGGGAAATTATGCCTGCTACTCGAACGCCAGGGTGGATGCCTTAATTGATGAGGGAGCTGTCGCGTCGGATCAGCAACAACGTCAAGGGATATATAATGAGGTTCAACAGCTGATTCAAGTGGATGCCCCCACCATCTTTCTGTATGTGCCTCAAGAGGTGGAAGCGGCGTCCTCGCGGGTTCATAATTGGCAGCCTAGCCCAGACGGCCGTATCAATTTGCATGATGTGTGGATGACAGACACAGAATGAACGTTTAATAACTTGGGAGATGCCTACTTTGTCCAACTTGCGGTGGCGGGGATTACGCAGCAAAATTATCGCCTGGTTTTTTGTGCCAACAGTCATGATTTTATTGACGGTTGCCTGGGTGATTTTTGCCGCTTATCAACAAGTGACAGAAAACGCAGCCATTGAGCGTAATCATGCCCTAACTACCCTGGCGGCCGTGCAATATACCACTGAACTGGGAACTTATACCGATTTACTGCGCGAATATACGGCTCTTTTCGCTGAACCGGATACGCTTAGTGAAGCCAATATGTCTTATTTGCAAGAGGTATTATCTGCTTCACGCGGCCGTTTTGAATTATTTGATGGCGGTGTGTTAGTTATCAACAATCTGGGTACGGTAGTTGGGGCCGAACCGGCACGACCCGATGTGCTGGGCGAAAATTGGGCCGCACACCCCTATTTCCGCGATATGCTGCGAACGCCCAAGGAATCGTTTTCTGACGTGACAATAGATGGCCTTGATCATGCAGAGGTGATTGTCGTCTCTGTACCTGTTGTAGGGCGGCAGGGGCAATTTTTGGGTCTTATTGCTGGATTGCTGCGCCTAACAGGAACGGCGAGCAGTTCACTGGTGCAGGGTGCATCTCAATTGGAAGGCGGTGGGGAGATAACGTATTTGGTGGATAGCAACGGCCGTATCCTCTACCATCCTGATGCCACGCAAATTGGTGCCGACCTATCTAACTATGATGTCGTACAGCGCGTCACCAGTGGGCAGTCTGATGCCATTCGCACACAGTCAAGAGACGGCCGTCAAATTGTCGCCAGCTTCGTCCCCATTCCCAACACACCTTGGGGCATGGTCAGCGAACAAGAATGGGATGCCCTAATCAGCGCAAATCAGGGATATGGCACCTACCTCCTTTTGCTGCTCATCATGAGCGTCATCTTGCCCGCCATCGTCGTCGCCATCGGGCTGCGCCAGATTCTGCGGCCAATTGAACAATTGAATCAGGCCGCCCAACAAGTTGCTCACGGCAAATTTGGGCATACCCTGGAAGTAAAGACCGGGGATGAGATTGAAGCACTAACCAAACAATTCAATCACATGTCCCTACAGCTCCAAGAAACCTACGCCAGTCTGGAACGCCAATTACACGAACAATTAGAAGCGCAAAACGCCTTGCGCAAAAGTGAAACCCGTTACCGCACTCTGTTTGAAGAATCCCCCATCTCCCTTTGGGAAGAGGATTTTTCGGGTGCAAAACAGTGCGTTGAGCAAATACGCGCTACCGGCGTCACCGATTTTCGCGCTTATTTTGCGTCTCATCCAGAAGTTATCACCCAATGTGCTGCCGGTGTGAACATTCTTAATGTCAACCGTGCTGCGATTAACCTATTGCAATATGAAAGCAAAGAGCCATTATTAACCCCTTTGGCACAGATTTTTAACGAACGTACTATCAAAACGTTCCGCGAGGAGTTGATTGCCCTGGCAGAGGGGCAAACCACATTTTTTATGGAAGCAAGCGGGCTGACAGCGCATGGCATTCCCATCAATTTTGGCCTGCACCTGGCAATTGTGCCTGGTTATGAAGAAAGTTGGGAAAGGGTGTTTATTTCACTCACCGACATCACGCAGCGAGTGCGAATGGAAAATGAACTGCGTGAGCATCAGGAACATTTGGCAGACCTGGTAGCGGCACGGACGGCGGAACTCACCATCAGTAACCAACAATTGGCGCAAGAAATTGAAGAACACCGACGCACGGAAACAGCTCTTGAAGAAAATTTGAGCCGTTCGGAAACACTTCACCGGTTTAGCCGTGCGCTGATTAATTTTGAAGACCTGTCTGATTTGCTGCAAACGGTGGTAGATAGTGTGGCTGAGGCGTTGCCAGCTAATCGTATCGTGTTGTATTTGTTGGATCAGGAAACGGAAAAAATAACCCATGCGGTGAGGGGTGGCAAAAATAGAGAGCAAGTTTCTGAGCCTGATTATAAGGAGTTGCAGGCAGGGCTGACGGGTTGGGTTTTGCGTGAAGGGGAACCGGCGCTGTCTCCGAAAGATGTGCTTGATCCACGTGAGAGTACGGCCGTGCAGCAGCGACGCATGGAAACAAACTGTGGCGCAATCATTGTTGTGCCTTTGCAATATGGCTCCCGCCTAATGGGAACGCTGACAGCGATCAATTCCCCGGACGAACCGGATTTCAACCAGAAAGATGTGGATTTGGTGATGACGTTGGTGAATCAAACGGCCGTTGCCATTGAAACAGCCCGCTTATATGAAGAAACAGCGCGGCGAGCGCAGGAACTTGCCATTCTGTACGATGTCGGCCAGAAAATAACAGCCACACTGGACTTGGACATGATCTTGGACACCATTGCCCAAGGCGCGGCCCAGGTTGCGCAGGCGGACAAAAGTCTGCTGCTGCTGGTTGACATGAAAAAGGAGAATTTACTCAAGACAGCAGGCTTCGGATACAGCCGCCAGGAATTAAATCGCCAATCCTATATTGAATGCCAGGATGGCATTAGTGGCTGGGTGTTGCAGAAACAAAAGCCAACGCTTTCGGCTGATATTCAGACGGATGCACGCAATAAGGGCATTGCTTTGGTAAATGCGCAGCGCAGTCATGATAAATCGGCGGCGGTCGCGCCATTAATCATTGGGCAAGAAATGGTGGGAACGTTGACGGTGGTCAACGGCCGTGATAAATTCACATTCACCCCTGCTGATCTGAACCTGGTAACTATGTTAGCTGATCAGGCTGCCGCTGCCATTCACAACGGCCGTCTCTACGAAGCGGCGCAAGAGGCGGATCGGATCAAGTCTGCGTTTTTGGCCTCCATGTCACACGAACTGCGTACACCGCTCAATTCCATCATCGGTTTCACCGGCATTATCTTGCAAGGGTTGGCCGGGCCACTCAATGATGAGCAAGCGAAGCAAATGCGCATGGTGCAGACCAGCGCCCGCCATCTGCTGGCTTTAATTAATGATGTATTGGACATCTCCAAAATTGAGGCCGGGCAGTTTAAAGTTGAAAAGGCGGATTTTGATATGCGTACGGCCGTTGAGAACGTCGTGCGTATTGTTCAACCTCTGGCCGATAAAAAGGAGCTGCCCTTGCAGGTAACAATAGCGACTGATGTGGGGCAGATTTGGAGCGACCAACGGCGCGTGGAGCAAATTTTATTGAACTTGATCAACAACGCCATCAAGTTTACCGATGAGGGACAAGTAACGATCACTTGTGATGTTGACGAAGGCTGGTTACAAGTAGATGTTACAGACACGGGTATTGGCATCCAGCTAGCATCTCAGCGACAATTATTCAAGCCATTTCAACAGGTAAACACCGGACTAGATCGCAAACATGAAGGCACGGGACTAGGGCTTTCTATTTGCAAGCGCCTGGTGGAAATGTTGGGCGGTCAAATTTGGTTAGAGAGTGAGTGGCAAGTGGGGAGTACATTTTCTTTTACTTTGCCGCTGACGGATGGTTCATAAGTTATGAAAGGGAAAATTCTTGTTATTGAGGATAATGAACAGAATTTGTATCTGACCCGCTTTATTTTAGAAGCAAATGGGTATGAAGTCGTGGCTGCGCGTGACGGCCGTACCGGGGTAGATATGGCCGCGCAAGAAAGACCCGATCTCATCCTGTTAGACATTCAATTACCGGGCATGGACGGGTACACTGTTGCCAAGTCGCTGCGTGGCAATCCAGATTTGGATGACACCCCCATCGTCGCTGTCACCTCCTACGCTATGGTTGGCGACCGAGAACGTGGGTTAGAGGCAGGTTGTACCGGTTATATCGAAAAGCCAATTAACCCGGAAACATTTATGGCGGAAGTTGAAGAACATTTACCGCCAGCATAAAATTAATCGAAAGAACTCGCGTGGAGGGCGAATTACTTCCTTCCGCGTCAAACTTTGCGCTGGCTATTTTTGGGAGGAGTGTGTCCAATGGCCCATATCCTGATTGTGGATGATCTTGAGCAAAACTTGTATTTATTGGAAGTCTTGTTGAAAGGGCATGGCTATGCGGTGGAAACGGCCGTAAACGGAACCAGTGCCTTACAAAAAGCCAAAGCAAACCCACCCAGCATGATCATCTCCGACATTCTCATGCCTGTCATGGATGGGTTCACCCTTTGCCGCCAATGGAAAGCAGACAATCAACTCAAACACATCCCCTTCATATTCTACACAGCCACCTACACAGACCCCCAAGACAGAGCCTTTGCCCTCAGCCTGGGCGCAGACAAATTCCTGATCAAGCCATTAGAACCCGAACAACTGATCGCAGTGCTGCACGAAATCGAGCAAGAACAGGAACAAGAGCCACAAGGCGCCTCCCCAAAACCCGTCGTCGAAGAAACAACCTATTTTAAGCAGTACAACGAAACCCTGATCCGCAAACTAGAGAAAAAAATGATGGACCTAGAGCGGGCAAACCGGCGTTTGCAAACTCTTTACCAGGTCAGTATGAAATTAGCTGCGATTCAGCCACAAAAAGATTTAATCTCTCAGGCATTGAAAGCTGTAGTAGAAATTGTGGGCTACACATACGCTGAGTTTTTTGCCTACGATGCACAAACAAAAATTTTCACCCTCCAAGTAGCCGTTGGGCAAGATCAAGAAACGCAGGCAGACGCCGCCTGCGGGCAAGAACGCAACCTGGTTGGTTTGAGCGAGCAACAACGAGAGCCACTCATTATCACTGATGCTCGAATCGATCCGCGTTGGATCCCAGAAAATATACCCGTCCAGTCGCTCTTATCTGTCCCCGTAATTTACAAAGAGCGTTTTATTGGCATGATTAGTTTCCTCAGCGCAAAAAGGGACGCTTTTACAGAAGAAGACGGCCGTAACGCCATGACGTTGGCAAATAATATTGCCGTTGCCATTGAAAACGCTCGCCTTTATGAAGAACAACAAGAATATTCCACTCGGCTTGAGGCAGAAGTAGCCACCCGCACGGCCGAGTTAACCACAGCCCTGGAAAAAGCCCAGGCAGCCGACCGCCTCAAATCCCAATTTGTATCCGATGTGAACCACGAATTGCGCACTCCGTTAAGCAACATTAAGCTGTATCTCAACCTGCTAGATCGCGGAAGCTCGGCCAACCGCCTCCGTTACCTCGATATATTGAATCGGGAAACTGGACGCCTACAACGTCTCATCGAAGATATGCTTGATCTATCTCGCCTTGATGCGGATAAAACGCCCGCCAACCTCGAACCTGTTGACTTGAACGCCCTCATCGGCTCTCTTGTTCTGGAACGGGGTGGATTAGCGGCCGATAACAACCTGACCTTAGATTTTGAGTCGAATGAAACAATCCCACCCGTTTTAGCAGACCAACAGCTTATCTTTCAGGTGCTGACGAACCTTTTGATTAACGCCATTAATTACACCCAGTCAGGGGATGCGATTACACTGCATACAGACACAACCCAAAAAGGTGGAGAAATTTGGGTAACGGCCAGCATTACCGATACCGGGCCAGGCATTTCCAGCGAAGACCTGCCGCATCTTTTTGAACGCTTCTATCGCGGTCAGGCTGGCCGAAAGAGCAATGCGCCCGGTTCAGGGTTGGGATTAGCTATTTGTCAGGAAATCATTGAACGGCACAGTGGCCTAATTAATGTAACAAGCCGTGTAAATGGTGGCTCTACCTTTACTCTTTATTTGCCTATTGCTAGAGCGTAACTCCCAGCTTTTGTTTGAATTCAGAAACCGCGTTCCTTCTGAGGAACGCGGCTTCTTCTTCTCATTTCGGCAAAGAAAAAGGTGAAATTCAGACCCTGAGCGAGCCGCGGAATCCCCTGGCAGCGTAGTAAGAGGGAGCGCCGTTATGATACACAAAAACAGTGTTGTAACGGCGATCACAAAAGAGAGCGCCGCCGAGTTTTCTAATATCCGCAGGCGTTTTTACCCAACTTGACGTCTTCGTATCAAAATTTCCAAGCGTTTGCAACACCCGATACTCTTCTTCCGTTAAAAGTTCAATGCCCATGTCCGCTGCCATATCCAGCGCATTATTTGCCGGTTTATGTTCCTTCCTCGACTCCAGCGCTTTACGGTCGTAACAAACACTTCTGCGACCTTTAGGGCTTTCCGCTGAACAATCATAAAAGATGTATGCGGCCGTCTTTTCATCATAGCCAACAACGTCTGGCTCGCCACCGGTTCGCTCCATTTGATGAAGTGACCACAGTTTTTCGCCGTTCGCTGTCAGCTTTGCTTGTACGGCCGTCCATTCAACACCTGGATGGCGGTTCATGTTTTTCTCGAAACGAGCTTTTAATGCTTTGAGTAGTTCGTCACGTTGTTCTGATGATAACGCTTTATCGTTGCTATTCATATTGCTCATATCCTTTGCCCACAGCATGGACTTAATAAAGGAACACCGATCAAACAATTTACGAGACTGAGATTGGAGATTAAAGATTGGAGACTGGACTAATCCCCTGTAAGTTATTGAATTTTCATTCCTTAACAAAATTTGACAAATCTCCAAAGATTTGTCAAATTTGAGAACCGCCAACTTGTTTTTGCACGATTATTAAAATCAAGTTCTAGCGCTCTGGAAGCGCATTGCAGACCTCTACAACGGGGTTCTACTCTAACTCAAGTTGCCGCCATCAATGTCATTTCGAGATCCTCTGAGAAATCCCACTCTTTTTTGCCAGGTAATCAGGATTTCTCCTCAAAGAACCTACCCTGAGCGTAGTTGAACGGGTCGAAATGACACGTTTTTATGCTTAAATCTTCAAAACACATCCCTCGGTAAGTCGGTTTCTTCGCTCAAGAAAGCATCTTGACTGCGGCCGTCAAACTGTTGAGCGCATTCTGAACCGTTTCTCGCCGACAACCAATCGTCATTCTGCCAAAACCTGCCCCTTCCCTTCCAAACCAATAACCTGGAGCCAGCGCTATTTGCGCATCTTGCGCCAAAAACTTTTCCAACGCTTTGGCATCTAAACCAAGCCCTCTAAAATCCAGCCAGGCCAAAAACGTTCCCTCCGGTTCAATCAATGAAATGCCCATATCACCTTGCTGCAAATGCTCCTGGATCAAGTCAACGTTCCCTTGAATATAGCCCAACAACGCATCTAACCATTCAGCGCCATCCCGATACGCCACCTCCGTCGCCGCCGAAGCAAAGACATTCACCTTGTTAATTTGGTAACGATGGGCAAATTCATGAAACTGCTGCCGGTGGCGTTCGTTGGGAATAATCGTCAGCGCATCAACCATGCCCGAAATATTGAAGGTTTTTGCCGGCGAAATACAGGCCGCCCCATTTTGCGCGGCCCCATCAGAAACAGTCAGATAGGGCGTGTACCGATGAGGCGAAAAGGCAAAATCACCATGAATCTCATCGGCGATGACAAACACATCGTGGCGCTCACAAATCTCGGCAACTTGTCCCAAGTCTGTCGCCGTCCACACCCGTCCAACTGGATTATGCGGGTTGCATAAAATCAACACCTTGTTAGCAGGATCAGCCGCTTTGGCTTCCAAGTCATCAAAATCAATTTGGTAGTATCCATCCATTAACTTCAGTGAATTTTTTACAATTTTCCGATTGCTGTTTTTGATGACCATGCGAAATTCAAAAAAAACAGGGGGCTGCAAAATAACGCCATCCCCCTCATTTGAATGCTGGTTAATTAAGATTGAAATGGCGCTCAAGATGGATGGGCATGGCTCCATGTGTTGTGGGTTGATTTCCCAGCCATGCCTGTTTTGATACCAGCCCTTGAGGGCGGTGAAATAGCTCTCTGCTTTGAATTCGTAGCCGTAAATGCCATGTGCAACCCGCTTTTGTAATTGCGCTATCACGCCGGGAGGCGCTTTCATGTCCATATCGGCTACGGACATGGGAATGGCGTCTGCATTGCTAAAATGCTCTGCCAGGAATGCCCGGCTCCATTTCATGGTTGGGTAGTCGCTGCGATCAATGTATTCATCAAAATTCATTGTGTCTCATTCCTTTGTTGTGCTGATTACAAGAATAGTTGCAGCAGCAAACTAACTACCAATCCTACAATGGCCCCGCCAATAATGTCAGAAAGGAAATGGCGGGCCAGCACCACACGCGCCAGCGACACGGCCGTTGCCCACACCAACCACACCACCGCCCACAACGGATAGGCAAACGACAGCGTCATGGCAACGGCCGTTACCCTTGCTGCATGTCCCGACGGAAACGAATACTTGTCCGCACTCAGCGCCCGACCTGGGCCAGACGGCCGTTCCCGCTTGAAAATACTCTTGGCGATGAAGACAGAAACGGCCGTAGCCAGCACCGTCCACAGCAAATCCCAGCCCAATGTTTGCCCGCGCAGCAGCAAAACAGCGATCACCGCAATCCAAAAAATGCTATCCCCCGAACGCGCCAACAGCCACGCCAACCCATGACGCGCACGCGGCCGTCCCCACACCGCCAGCCGCCCCGACCATGCCACATCCCTCGCCAACCACTCCGGCGGCAGCGGAAGAGGGGGAGGCTTAACCGCAAAGGGCGCAAAGGACGCAAAGTTCATCTCGTTTTTTTCTTTGCGTTCTTCGCGCCCTTTGCGGTTCATCTTTTTCACAGACTCACTCATTAAACAACTCACCCACACTGCGCCCCTCGTGCGTACGCATGATCACCTCCGCCAGCAGCCCCGCCACCGTCAGCACCTTCATATTCGGCAGCCGCTTCTCCGGCGGAATGGGCAGCGTATCCGTCGTCACAATCTCTTTAATCGGCAGACTGCGCAGCCGTTCCACCGCCGGGTCAGACAACACCGGATGCGTAAAACCCACATACACATCCCGCGCCCCGCGTTCCTTCACCAAATTCACCGCCTGCTGAATTGACCCCGCTGTATCCACCAAGTCATCGACAATGATCACATCTTTCCCAGCCACTTCCCCAATCAGGTTCAGCGCCTCACGCTTGTTCTCATTGCCCACACGCCGCTTTTCCACAAAAGCCAACGGCAGTTCCAAGTCCGCCGCATAATTACGCCCGCGCTTGGCATAGCCCAAATCCGGCGTCACCACCACCGCATCCAGATTCATCTGCTTAAAATAATCGGCAATAATGTGGAACGCCGTCAGCGAATCGCCCGGAATTTTGTAAAAGCCCTGAATCTGCCCAGAGTGCAAATCAATCGTCATCCAGCGGTCTGCGCCTGCCACCTCAATCATATCCGCCAGCAAACGGGCGGTGATGGGGATGCGCGGCTGGTCTTTTTTGTCGCTCTGCGAATAGGCCATGTAAGGGCAAACCACCGTAATCCGCCCCGCCGAGTCCCGATTCAGACAGTCCACCGCAATCAACATTTCCATAATATTGCGATGCACCGGGCGCGTATGGCTCTGAATGACATACACGTCCTGCCCGCGCACGCTGCCTTGCAGCCGCACTAAAATATTGTCATTGGGAAACTGCATAATGTCCCACGGGCTGAGGGGAATCCCAATATATTCCGCCACGCGCTGCGCCAAATCAGGGCAGCCCGACCCCGCGAAAATTTTGATGTCACCGTACATACTCTCTCCCAGCAGATAGAGATAGAGTGTAGAGATAGAGGGGGCGTTTACATGCCGACCTCTATCTCTATCTCTACACTCTATCTTCTTACCCAAATGCAGCCTTTACAATCATCTGCGCCTCGCCCTGTATCTGCTTGAGATGAGCCGCGCCTTTGAAACTTTCGGCATAAATTTTGTAGATTTCTTCCGTGCCGGACGGCCGTGCGGCAAACCAACCATTCTCCGTCACCACCTTCAACCCGCCAATGGCCGCGCCATTACCGGGGGCGTGCGTCAACTTTGCCACAATCGGCTCCCCGGCCAATTCTGTTGCCGTCACCATCTCCGGCGACAAATTCGCCAGAATCGCCTTTTGCTCGCGGTTCGCCGGGGCATCGCTGCGCTCATACACCGGACTGCCAAACTTCGCCTCCAAATCGCGGTAATGCTCGCCGGGGTCTCGCCCTGTCTTAGCCGTCATCTCCGCCGCCAGCAAATCCATGATGATGCCATCCTTATCCGTCGTCCACACCGTGCCATCCATGCGCAAGAAGGATGCCCCGGCGCTTTCCTCGCCGCCAAAGCCGTAGCTGCCATCCACCAGCCCATCCACAAACCACTTGAAGCCCACGGGCACTTCCGCCAGCGTGCGCCCCAGGTCGGCGGCCACGCGGTCAATCATGGAGCTAGAAACAAGCGTCTTGCCCACGGCCGCATCCGCCCGCCAGCCCGGTCGATTCTGGAACAAGTACGCGATAGCCACAGCCAAATAATGGTTGGGATTCAGCAGCCCGGCGCTGCGCGTGACAATGCCGTGCCGGTCGTAGTCCGGGTCATTGCCAAAGGCAATGTCGAACTGGTCTTTCAGCCCAATCAGCGAGGCCATCGCGTAGGGTGAGGAGCAGTCCATGCGGATTTTACCGTCTTTGTCTACGGTCATGAAGCGGAAGGTGGGGTCAACGGCCGTATTCACCACCGTCATATCCAGCCCATACATCTCCGCAGTCGGCTCCCAGTAGGCAATGCCCGCGCCGCCCATCGGATCAACGCCGATTTTTAGCCCGGCGGCGGCAATAGCGGCCATGTCTATAATCTGCCCCAAATCGCGCACGTAAGGGGTGACGTAATCATAAAAATGGGTCGTCGGCGCGTGCAGCGCCTGCTTCAGCGGCATCGTTTTCACCCCCTTCAACCCATCGCGCAGCATGGCGTTAGCGTCATTTTGGATGCGCTTGGTTACGCCTGTATCTGCCGGGCCGCCGGAGGGAGGGTTGTATTTGAAGCCGCCATCGTTGGGCGGATTGTGGCTGGGGGTGATCACCACGCCATCGGCCCAGCCATTGCGCCGCCCACGGTTGTAGCTGAGGATGGCGTGGCTAATCACCGGTGTGGGGGTGTAGCCCAGCCCATCCTGTATCATCACCTGCACTTCGTTGGCGGCGAAAACGGAAACGGCCGTGCTCAACGCCGGTTCACTCAAAGCGTGCGTATCCATGCCCAAATACAATGGGCCAGAAATACCCTCTGCGTGGCGGTAAGCCACAATCGCCTGGGCAATGGCCGCAATATGCGCCTCATTAAACTTGCCATCTAACGAGGAACCACGATGTCCCGACGTACCAAAAGCAACCAACTGCTCCGGGTCAGACGGATCAGGAATATAAGTGTAATAAGCTGAAATCAAACGGGGAATGTTGACCAATAGGTCTGGTGGGGCTGGTTTACCAGCCAATTCGTGTAAAGCCATACAATCACCTCAAAGCTAGAGCTAGAGGATAGAGCCAGAGAACCCTCTTTCTCCTGCTACCCTATCCCCACGATGATTGTACCGAATTGGCGTGAAACGTGAAACGTAAAAAGAGAGCAACTATAAAACCAGAAACTTAGTTCCTCTCATCAGTCATTTTCTTTTGGCCAGCAAAAGATACCCCTTTCTGCTAAGGCCGCTTCTATTGCAAGTTCGGCATTAAAGTAACCTTTCTCTATGACGACACCCCAAAGCTCAGAAGCCCCTTTTGCATCTATGGGAACGACATAACTTTCAGGACGTTTCGATGTGAAAAAATAAATATCATCTGAGTACAAATAGTCACTTGCTTCAAAGCACACCCTGATCAATTCTTCCCAACGGAATTTATCGCTCCACGGCTCTTTGCCTGGTGGTGACACACTTCTATAAACGAACTCGTCATCCCAAGAAACTTCAAACCAGCTTTCTAATTTTTTGCTTCCTTCCATGAATTTGAACCAGTTTGCAACTTTACTCAACAATATGCACGACACCTAACAATTTCAGCACATTTCACGACTGGCAATTTTCACACAAGCCGTGAAACTCCAACAAATGGCTGTGAATGACGAAGTTAAAGCGTTCGCTCAGTTCCTGTACCATTTCTTCACCGGCACATTCCTCAAACTCAAATACCTGTCCGCAGCGGCTGCAAATCAGATGATGATGGCTGCCCTCGTGCATGACAATGTAATGCGCTGCGGCCGTACCCTGGTAAATCGGCCGTATCGCCCCCAACGTACACAGCAAATCCAGCGTGCGATATACGGTCATGCGCCCCACACGCGGCGCACGGCCGTGCACTTGCTCCGCCAAATCATCCGCGCTGACATGTCCGCCGCAGCCCACCAACGTCTCAATAATGACCTGCCGCGCTTCCGTCAGGCGATAGCCATTCTCAACTAACATTCCCGTTAAGGAGAAAATCAGATCGCTCATTACACTCTCCAATGAAACGGCTTCATTTTCCTAAGAACAGCTTTTATAACCTTTGCCACACATACCCTCGGCCTGGCGCAAACAGAAAAACAAGGACAAATAAGAGCGTTGCCACCAGCACCACCGCCGGGCCAGAAGCAATGTTGAGGTGGTAAGAAGCATATAATCCGGCCACGCCGGAGAATGCGCCAATCACCCCGGCGATGACCATCATCGTGGGCAGCCGCCGCGTCAGCAACGAGGCCGCTGCCGCCGGTGTGACAAACATCGCCAACATCAAGGCAATACCCACAACTTGCAGCGCTACAACGATGGTCACGGCAATCAATATCAACAGCAAATAGCGCAAAAAGGTGGCGGGCAAGCGCAAGGTTGTTGCCAGCACGGGATCAAAGGAGATGACCAAGAACTCTTTGTAAAACAAGAAAATGGCGAGCAGCACGACACCGCCCAAAATGGCAATCGTCCACAAGTCGCCGTTAGTAACACCCAAGAGATTGCCAAAGAGAAAATGTGCCAGGTCAACCGTGTAGTTGCCGGAAGCAGAGAGTAAGGCCACGCCCAGCGCAAACATTCCAGCAAAGATGACGCCAATTGCTGTGTCTTCTTTGATGGCGCTGCGCTCGGTCATGAAGCCGATGCCCAAGGCGGTGAGGACGCCCATAATTAACGCGCCCACAGCCAGCGGCCAGCCCAGCAAAAAGGCAATGACGACGCCGGGTAAAATGGTGTGCGCCAGCGCATCGCCGAAGAAGGCCATGCCGCGCAGTACCACGTAGGTTCCGAGAATGGAGCAGACGATGCCAACGGCCGTTGCCGCCACCAATGCCCGCACGATGAAATCAAATTGTAGGGGTTCCAGTAACCAATCCATAATAATGAACAATTAACAATTAACAATTAACAATTAACAATTAACAATTAACAACCAGCTACCCATCATGACCTTCGCAGCAGGTATCGGTTAACAGCAAATCCGTCTCGCTGAGGCGGTGCATGTGTCCGCCGTAGGCTGCAAGCAAGTTTTCTGGGGTGAGCACGGCCGTTCCCGACCCAAACGCCACCATTTGATGATTGAGCAGCATCACCCGGTCAAAACGCTCCGCCGCCAGATTCAAATCATGCGTCGCTACCAACACCGTAACTCCATCCGGGCGCAAGCCATCCAACACCTCAAAAATCGCCTCCTGACTGGGCACATCCAACCCCGTCAGAGGCTCATCAAGCAGCAGTAGTTCCGCCTCTTGTGCCAATGCCCGTGCAATAAACACCCGCTGCTGCTGCCCGCCCGACAATTCACCAATCTGCTTCTTTGCTAAATGCAGCGCCCGCACCCGCTCCAGGCTGGCACGCACAATTTGCCAATCCTGACGGCGCGGCCAACGGAAAAAACCAATCCGCCCGACACGCCCCATCATCACCACATCCTCCACCGTCACCGGGAAAGACCAGTCAATCTGACTGCGCTGCGGCACGTAAGCAATACAAATGTGCCCCGTTGGGCCTTGTCCAAAAATATGAACTTCGCCCTGACTAGGTTTGAGCGTACCTACAATTATTTTGAACAGGGTGCTCTTCCCCGCCCCATTTGGGCCAACCACAGCAATACGCTCGCCCGCTTCCACCTTGAAAGAAACGGCTTGTAACGCATACTGCGTCCCTCGCTGCGTGGTCACGCCATTTGCTCCGGCAGCATACGCCACTGAAATATCACGCATTTCCAGCGTCGGCGTGCCCGGCTGGTGAGAAACGCCGCGATAAGTAATTTGTCGTACTAATTCGGCCATAATGATAATTTATACCACTATTCACAATGTACGCCATACGTCATGCATCACAGCGGTGCATGACGTATGGCGCATCAGGTCTCTGGCATTATTTAAGGCCCTGAACAATTGCATCTACGTTGGCGTGGAACATGCCAATGTAGCTATCGGCGCCACTCCCAGCGGGGCCAATAGAACCCGTGTACAAGGGGATGACCTGCACTTGCTCGCAGCTATCCAATTCATTGGCTACCGTCTGTGCTAACTGGTCGCTAAGGGTCGTTTCGGTGAAAATGGCGCATACGCCTTCGCTGCGCATGGCATTGACGAGTTCGGTGAGGTCATTTGCCGAGGGTTCTGCCAATGTGCTCAAACCGGGAATGACTGTGCCTAACATCTCGAAATCATAATCATGGGCAAAGTAGCCAAATGCACCATGATTGGTCACTAATACACGGCGTTCGGCGGGAACGGCCGTTAGTTGTTCCTGAGCATACACATTCAAATCAGCCAATTCAGCCAGATATTGCTCGGCATGGGCACTGTAAACGGCCGTATTCTCCGGGTCTAAACTACTCAGCGTGGTTTCAATATTTCGTGTCCACTGCTCCACGTTACCCACAGAAAACCATGCGTGCGGATCTGCTCCGGTATGGTCATGTTCATCCGCAACAGGCGCCTCCTCTTCATGATCATCATGAGCGGCTGCGCCAAAAGCCAGCGGCTCAATATTGGCAGACACAGGCACAATGAGTACATTTTCACCAATAGACGCCAGGTCATTGACCAACCCCTCCTCCAAATCCCAACCGTTGACAAAAATCACGTCTGCCTGCGCCACCTGTGTCAGTTCGGCGGCGGCAGGTTGGTAGCTGTGTGGGTCTTGCCCCGGCTGCATCAGCGTGGTCAGGTTGATAGCCTCGCCGCCCACATTACCTACCACGTCGCCAATAATGCTGGTGGTGGCGATGACATTGAGCGGACGGCCGTTCAGGGAAACGGCCGTGCCCTGCGGCAAAGATAGTACAGCAAGCGCATCTTCCCCTTCGTGATCTTCCTCATTTGTCGTGCTGCTGCATCCCACAAAAATAAGCAGCAGCAATATAAAAAATAATTTCAACACATCTCGTTGTTTCATAACTCATCACTTCCTAACTGATATTTAGTATCATTGATATTTCGTATCAATTGTATGGCCCAAACCAAAATTGTCAAGAACTTATACGATTTTGATGGGCGATTGCGGGTACAGCTACTCACCACCTGCCACTTTCTTAACAACATCTTACGAAGGGAAGCTAGTTTACATTTTCGTAATAATTTCTAAGTATTCTGGGCACGCAGGCCAAACGAGCGTTTGCATCACAAATTCAAAACGACTGAAAAGGAGACAGAATATGAAACGATTAATGATTTTATTCATGCTAGTTGGGTTATTGGCAGCTTGTGGGAGCAATTCAAACGACATGGCACACAACAACATGTCCAGCAGCACAAACAACGAGATGATGAATGAAGATACGGCCGATACCACTCATGATGAAATGATGGATGATTCCACGACAAACGAGATGGCATCTGATGACATGATGCATGAAGACATGGCGTCAGATGAAGCGATGAGCGATGAAGCCATGTCCGACGACATGATGGATGAGACCATGTCTGACGAGATGCCATCTGACGATATGATGCATGAAGACATGGCATCTGATGAGACGATGAGCGATGAAGCCATGTCCGACGACATGATGGCTGATGATATGATGCATGCCGCCTGGCAGGAGCTGCCACTGGTTAATGCTCGCACCGGTGAGACTTTTACGCTGGCTGATTTTTCGGGCAAAACGGTATTCGTCGAAACTATGGCAACCTGGTGTACCAACTGTCGTCAACAATTAACGAACGTAAGCGCAGCACGCGGTCAGCTAAACAGCGACGAAGTCGTCTTTATCGCTCTCAGCGTAGAGACCAATATCAGCGCAGAAGAATTGGCAACTTATGCGGATAACCAGGGTTTTGATTGGCTCTTTGCGGTTATTTCCCCGGATATGTTGCAAATGCTGGCGGATGAATACGGCCGTACCATTGCCAATCCCCCCTCCACCCCCCACCTCATCATCCGTGCAGACGGCAGCACCACCGACCTCATCACCGGCATTGACTCTGCCGAAGCTCTCGTTACCCAATTACACGCAGAAATGCAATAACTAATTGCTAACAGCTAACGGCTAGTAGCTTTCAGCTACTAGCCGTTAGCTCAAAGAAAATTATGAGCGAACTCATTCAAGCATTTATTCTCGGCAACAGCGCCATCCTCACCAATGTCTGCATTTTGCCATTGTATCCTGGGCTGATTGCCTTTTTAGCAGGCAATGCAGCGAACGAAGAAGCACGGCGGGCCACCAAGTGGCTGGGCCTACTTGTGCTGGCAGGCGTACTAACAATGATGACGTTGGTAGGCGGACTGTTGTACTTTTTCAAGCAATCCTTCAGCACCATTTTGCCAGTGCTGCTGCCCATCATCTATGGCATTGTCATCATCCTCGGTGTGCTTATGCTGTTGGGACGCAACCCCTTTGCGCGGCTCACAACGGCGCAGGCTCCCGTACTGCGCAATCCCTATGTGTCAGCCTATGTGTATGGCTTGCTGCTGGGGCCAATGACGCTGCCCTGTGCCGGGCCGCTGGTTGTCAGCGCCTTTTTGCTGGGTACGGGCAGCGTAGCGGCATTGGCCGATAGTCTGGCTTACTTTTTCGCCTTCGGATTGGGTTTCGGCTGGCCGTTAGTGCTGCTGCCCTTCATCGCCATGCCCTTACAAAAGCAGTTTACGCGCTGGATGACGCAGCGGTACACGCTGCTCACCCGTGTTTCTGGGGCGCTGCTGGTAGCCATTGGGTTGTTTGGTGTGTATGCGGATTTGCTGCCGAATTTGTAACGAGAACTCGTGAAACGTGAAGCGTAAAACGTGAAATGAGAGCCTTCACTTCACGTTTTACGTTTCACGCCAGATTTGAGCCACTCTGTCCCACCACGCTTCATCAGCGGCAACACGCAAAAGGTGAGTTTCGCCGCTGGCGTCGCTGGCGCCGAGGCTGGGGATGAGAGCGTGGGTGGCGGCGTCGGCCATCAAGCGACGGGCCAGGTGGCTTTCCAACCGGTCGCGGCTGCGGATGAGAAGAACGTGGGTGAGGGTGACGGCCGTTTCCTCCAACAAATAGTCCACATGCCAATGCAGCCGTTTGGGGGCCAGTCGCCAATTCGCCCGAAGCAGCCCCAACGCCACAAACTGCCGCTGCATCTCCACAAAAATGGCGTGATGCGCACCCTGGCTGCGCGAAGCATGACGCAGCAGCCGCGCCGCCAGACCGCGCATCGCCGACCCCACGTACACATACTCCCCACGCGGCACAAACAACGCCGCCCCACCGGCAAAGCGGCCAAAACGCACCTGTAAATCGGCCATCACCTGAATGCGTAAGAGGTAACTGCCAGTAGAAACGGCCGTGTCACCCACCACAACAACTTGATCCATATGACTCATTGGTATTCAGTAATCAGTGGTCAGTAACAATTCGCCCTGACTGCTCTCACTGAAAACTAAATACTGATCACTGCTGCACCCCTTCCACCAACGCCACCGCGCCCCACAATGGAGCATCATCGGCAAACTGTGCCGGGATGATGGTGAAATGCACTTCTGGCATGGCCGTCTCGTGGGCGGCGCGGCGTACCTCATCCCACCACAACGGCCCGGCCTTGGTCACGCCGCCGCCCAGCACAAACAACTGCGGGTTGATGAAATTGGCCGCATTACCAATTCCCACGCCCAAAGCCCATGCACTACGTTGCAAAATACTTCGCGCAATCACATCGCCATTGGCCGCTGCTTCGGCCACCGCTTTACCGGTAGCAAGACCATGACCCTGCACCTGAGCGCGATAATCTTGCGCCATGTATGGGCCAGAAGCAAGCCGTTCTACGCAGCCGCGCTTGCCGCAAAGGCACATGGGGCCATTGGGGTCAACGACGGTGTGTCCAATCTCGCCGGCCATGCCTTCGTGGCCGCGCCAGGACTGCCCGCCCAAAATCCAGCCGCCGCCCACACCCGTACTCACAGTGATATACAGTAAGGAATTCACGCCACGCCCCGCGCCAAAACGCCATTCCCCCAATGCGGCGGTGTTGGCATCGTTGTCCACGCGCACAGGTACGCCAAATTCTGCCTCTAAGCGCTGCTGCAAGGGGAAGTTGTGCCAGCCGGGGACGTGATGTGAGAGACGCACAGTGCCGCTAGCGTGATCTACCGGGCCACCAAAGCTGACGCCAACGGCCGTTACCGGTCTCCCCGCCAGCAGTTCATGCCCCAGGGCAATCATCGTTTCCAGTTCATAGCGGGCATCCGTACCAGCCGGGGTGAAGATGCGCTTATGCGCTAACCAGGCGGGTTGTTTGAGCTGCCGATCTACCGACAGCACAGCGGCGGTCAGCTTGGTGCCCCCAAAATCAAGGGCGAGGAGTAAGGATGAAGGGTGAAGGGTGAGCGATGAAGGGTTGTTCATGCGTGTGGCCTTTTGCTGAAGCAAAGTATAATCGGGCGTATTATGCCACAATAAGATAGAGTTTGGAGATAGAGATAGAGGGCTTGCAGAAATGGAAATCTCTATCTCTACACTCTATCTATCTTCAGGAGAGATGATGACTGATAACGGATACGATTTACTGGACCAATTTGACACGGCTCCCTATGAGAAGCGGGTGCAACTGTTTCGCACTGCGCTGGCAAACGGCCGTCTTGACGAAGATACCGCGTTTGAAATGTTGAGCGATTTGTATGATGACACGGCCGTTCACGATGCCCGCTCTCTTTTCGACGAATGGGTTACAGCACTGCGCACACAGGCTCCTGAACTTTACGCCGGGATTGCCGGGTACTTGCTGGAATGGCAAATCACTCACGCCCTGGTGGACGGCCGTACTGCCGAACTACCCGCTCTCAGCCAACAGTTGGCGCAGCAAGCTGCCAGTTTCCCCAACGAAGTGGTGGTGACTGGCGAGAAGTTGGCCTACTACGGCCAGCTTGACACACTGGCAAAAATGATGAGCACAGCCTGGCCGCACATCCAAAACGCCGACTTCGACGAGTGGGCGGTGGAAGAATTCGCTGTGCAAGGCATGAATTACGCGATTTTGAATTATGTAGCAACGGCCGTTTCTCCTGACCCCACCGATCCACATCTCCTCGCTTTGCTCGACCCCTTCGCTGAAATTGAAGCCGACACGCTGACAGAATATCTAGCCCAGGTCACCGGGCAGACCAACCGCTCCTGGCAGCCCAGCGATTTTGCCGTGCCGCCACAAAGCAGCAATGCCGTCGAAATCCCCGACGAAGTAGATGCCAACCTGACACAATTACTGCGCGAATTTATGCACGCCGTGCACAGCGAGAAATCTCTCCCGCTCAGTCGTGCCGCCCTGGCTTATTGGCCGCTCAACGAATATTTGCTCTCACGCCTGGAAGAAAGCGCCCGCGCCTACCAACCCCGGCGCAAAAAAGCGGGCCGTTTTGAGCGCAAAACGTACGGACTTTCGCCATTGTGCCCCACAACCATCAGCCTGGCGCAGTTCCTTTCCAATATGCTGGAACTGGTTGCCCCGCAGCATTACCCGACAGCGGCCATATTGTCTGTGCTGCCCACCTGGCTGCGCTTCTTGCACAATCGCGGCCTGATCACGGCTGAACAGCAAGCACAAACCGAATTAGGCTTGCAAGAGCTGCTACCAGAACTGCGTGAATTTTGGGGCGACATGCCCACAGACCCAGCACTGGTGGCGTGCGTGATGGAATAGGTTTAGATTTGTCAAATCTCTGAATAAGTCAGGAGTCCCCCTCTTGCTTGCAAATCGCCTTCGCAAACGGCAGCGTCATTTGCGTAAATGGGCTGCCCGCCAAAATACAACTTGCTACCGCCTTTACGAGCGCGACATCCCTGAATACCCGCTTATCGTGGACTGGTACGATGGGGAAGCGGTCGTCTGGTTGTACGAGCGCAAACGGGACGAGACACCAGAGGAAGAAGATGCGTTCCGCGATGAAGCGTTGGCGGAAATTCAGGCTGGATTAAATCTGAGTGTGGCGCAAATTTTTGTGAAGGAGCGGGCACGGCAGCGGGGCAGTGAGCAGTACGGCCGTTTCGACCAGCAATCTCACCTGCGTACCGTCAGTGAACAGGGGCTGCGCTTTGAGGTCAATCTCAGCGATTACCTGGATACTGGCCTCTTCCTCGACCATCGCATCACCCGCAACATGGTGCGGCAGCGTGCCCGTGACAAACGGATGTTGAATCTATTTGCTTACACAGGTTCCTTCACTTGCTATGCGTTGGATGGGGGAACGGCCGTAACCACCACCGTAGACCTGAGCAACACCTACTGCGACTGGACGGCCCGCAACATGACCTTAAACGGATTCACCCCCAACCAGCAAAACCGCATCATCCAGGCGGACTGCCTGCAATATTTAGACGACGCCGCCCAACGCCGCGAGCGGTATGACCTCATCGTCTGCGACCCACCGACTTTTAGCAACTCCAAACGCATGGCTCAAGGCTCCTTCGACGTAAACCGCGATCACCCTGACCTCATTCGCGCCTGCGCCTGCCTGCTCTCCCCCGGCGGCGAACTCTTTTTCAGCAATAACTCACGCCGCTTCAAATTAGACGAAGCGGCACTATCTGGTCTGGCAGTTCAAGACATCACCGCTCAAACCATCCCCGCAGACTTCCGCAACCAGCGCATTCACCAGTGCTGGCTTATCCAGCAATAGCACAGTTTTGCCAATACCCGTGCGACTAAGGAACTGCGTTCCCCAAGAGGTATGTTGTTTTCGAGCATAAATATAGCGTCTCTATTTTTGACTGTGGTCAATATTAGTGCTAGCATATCCAGCCTTACAGAAAAGGAGACTGAGCATGGCACAAACATTAACCCGAACTCAAAGGCGACAACGAGCAACAAAAGAGCGGATTTTTCGAGTGGCGATGGATTTATTCATCACCAAGGGGTTTGAAAATACCACTGTTTCCGAAATCACAGAAGCGGCCGATATTGGCAAAGGCACGTTTTTCACGTACTTCCCCACCAAAGAGGCAATTTTTCGGCAGCTTGGGGCCATGATGATGGAAACGATGTCGACGACAGCCGAGGAGGGCTTGAGCCAAAATCAACCCATCTCTCTGGTTTTGAAAAACACGCTGCTTGCTTCCGTAGATTGGCATGAAGCGAATAAGCCCATCACCCAACAAGTGGTACGCTCCCATTTTTCTATGGATGCGGAAACTTCTAACAAAAACCGGCTGGTTGAGATGTTGGCGTCGTTGGTTCGCACGGGGCAAAGTCATGGGGAGTTCACCAGTGAATTTGAGGCATGGGATACGGCCGTTGTTCTGGCAGGAGCCTACTTTGCCGTCATCGCTTTTTGGGCATTGGCTGAGGATGACCACCTGCGGGAAAGGCTGACCTCATCTGTTGATATTGTCTTAAAGGGCATGGTGGCAAATCATGAACCGTAAATGGATTGGCTTCAGCGGCATTCTGGTGGGCATGAGTGCATCAGCCTTAATGCAAACATTGGTCGCCACCTCGCTGCCCGTCATTGAGCGCGACCTGGGGGGGATGGCCCTATACAGTTGGGTATTTGCGGGCTACATGCTGGCCTCCACCATCAGTATCCCCCTGTTTGCCCGGTTAGCAGATGTGGTCGGTCGCCGCACGTTGTACGTGGTGGGAATACTCGTTTTTCTCATTGGGTCAGCATTGGTCGGCGCGTCGCAAAGCATGGAGTTGTTGGTCGCTTTCCGTGTGCTGCAAGGGATTGGCGCGGGGGCTGTGGCTCCGGCAGCGCTTGCTTCCATTGGCGACCTGTTTAGCGATGAGGAGCGCGGGAAAATATTTGGCATCATCGGGGCGGTGCAGGTGCTGGCAAATTTGATTGGCCCGCCTTTGGGCGGCTGGATAACGGATACGTTCTCATGGCGTTGGGGATTCTACCTCATCCTTCCGGTTGGCCTGCTGGCGATGATTCTGGCTGCACTAGGGCTGCAAGATAAGATGCGGGCTAGCAATTGGCGCACTTTGCACATTGATTGGATTGGCGCTCTCTTAATCGGTTCGGGGTTATTCATCGGCCTTTTGGGGTTCCAGCAAATTGGGCTGGGTGCAGGCCATCTTGTGTATGGGATTGCTTTGTGCGTGGGCACGGCCGTTCTTCTCAATTTCGCCGTACAGTGGGAACAAAAACAGGCTGAACCCGTGATCCCCATCGCCCTCCTAAGCCATCCGTCTTTATGGCGGGCCACGCTGGGCACACTGCTGCTGGGCTTTGTGACCAACAGCGCCGTTGCCTATTTCCCCCTTTACCTGGAAAAAATCTACGAGCAAACGGCCACATCTGCGGGGCTGGCCTTGCTGCCTATGTTGCTCATGGCCGGTGTGGCTTCAGGTGTCGGTGGCGCACTGGCCAACGGTTGGCCGCGCCAGGCGCAGGCTGCTGCCTGGGTGTTGATTATCGCGGGGTTCTTGTCGTTGACCGTGATGAAGAGCAGCAATATTGGCTGGATGACGGCCGTTATCGGCGCAGGCATGGGGCTGTTGCTACCCGTCTATCTCCAGCTAGCGCAACAAGCAGGTGGCGATTCCCATCTGGCGACAGCCAGCGGACTCGTGCAGCTAGCACGCAACTTGGGCGGGGCAATGGGCATCCCCTTGCTTGGCATTTGGCTCCTCGGTGGTGAAGTGGGGCAAACGGCGTTCAGCTTCATCTTCGCCACCCTGACAACAATTGGCTTTGCCGGACTGTTATTGGGCTTAATCAGCCCCCGGCCAAGCGTATACAACGAACACTATTTACCAACTGACTAATTCAATCTGAAGTTTAGAGCTAGAGGATGGAGCTAGTACCGGTATTCAGTAACCAGTTATCAGTGGGTGCAACCTCTGATAATGGCCTACTGAAAACTGAATACTGACCTCTGATTACTGCTACTAGAGGCAAATAGTCGAGTAATTCCTCTAGCTCTAGCTCCAAACTCTAAACTCAAGTTCAACACAGCAGAAGGTGTATACATGACAATTGCATGGTTCCATGAAGAAACATTAGGCGATATTTCTTTAGTAGGTGGAAAAGGGGCCAATTTAGGGAAGATGGTGCGGGCCGGGCTGCCTGTTCCTCCCGGATTCTGCGTCACGACTGACGCGTACAAACAGTTTATTCAGGAAATGGGCCTGTGGCCGGAGATGAACTATGCCCTGGCAAACTTACCAGCACGAGAAGCGGGCGAAACCATTCGCCAGATGATTGAAAAAGCATCCATGCCACAGCCAGTTTTCCATGCCATTCAAAACGCATACACCAATCTCAACAGCGGGTATGCTCCGGTTGCTGTCCGTTCCTCTGCTACCGCAGAAGACCTGGCCGAAGCCAGCTTTGCCGGGCAGCAAGAAAGCTATTTGGGTGTTCGCGGGACAGATAATCTAGCCTTGCACGTCCAACGTTGCTGGGCCTCATTGTGGACAGAACGAGCCATTGCTTATCGTGAACAAAATCAATTTCCACACGAGCAGGTCAGTTTAGCGGTCGTGGTGCAAGAAATGGTTGCCTCGGATGTGTCTGGCGTGCTGTTCACCATGAATCCGATTACGCAGCAAAAGGATGAAATGCTGGTCAATGCCGCATATGGGTTAGGCGAAAGTGTCGTTTCCGGGCGCGTCACGCCAGATACTTACAGGATCGCTCGCAAACGTTTTCATCTTCTGGAGCAGGTATGCGGTACAAAAGAGATACGCATTGATATGGAACCGGATGGCGATGGTACGTTGGAGTCCTACATCGCCACTGCCGAGCGTGAGCGTTTGTGTTTGGATACTCCTTCATTGCAGCAGCTATCTGTCTTGGGGCAAAAGGTTGAAAGTTATTATGGCACGCCACAAGATATTGAATGGGCAATTGCAGACAGCCAACTGTATCTTTTGCAAACACGTCCGGTCACGACAACGGCCGTTCCCACATTAGAGCCGCAGCCCCTCAGCCGATTACAGCACGCCATCCTAAATGACATTTTGGAACACTACCCAGACCCGCCTTACCCGCTAGATTATTCGGCCGTCACCGACAGCTACCAGCAGCTAACCGACGTACTTGGCAGCTATGGCGTGAAACTACCACCTGCAAACGAAATCATATTGCTTGATCAGGATGGCATTCCCACCGTTGGTCCGCCTGCACCACGTTTCACCAGAGTAATCCTGAAACTGTTCAGCAATTTGCGTAAGAGTCTAAAAACCGACCCAAATTTGTGGATAGCACAGCAGCACGCAGGCTTTCTATCTGAATTGCAAGAGCTTCGTACGATAGACGTCACCCCTCTGGATAATCAGGAATTGGTGCAGTTTATCCGCCAGTCGGTAAACGTGACCAGTCGAGTGGGCACAATCCGCTTTCGTGATTTCATCGTCCCGGCCATCATGCGCTCAATCTGGCTCAACATCTTGCTGCGTTTTGCCAAAAAGGACAAACAAACCCACGCAATGGATTTACTGGGGAATCTACCTTATAAAACTGCGGTCATTGATCAGGCCTTGCGCCAGCTTGCTTTTGAAGCGCAAAAAATCCCCACCATTCGTGAGGTTCTTGCAAACACAAATATGGAATTAGTCATTCCAACGCTGCAAAAAAGCACTGAGGGGCAGGTTTTTCTGGAAAAGGTTCAACGCTTTTTAGATGAGCATGGGGCACGCACCATGAAAATGTATCTCCCCTTTTCTAATCGCTCCTGGTCTGAAACGCCCGCTACCTTACTAACTACACTTTCTGTTTTTCTCCGTTCAGACAAACCTTTTGTGGCAGCACACGAACATAACAACGAAGTGCATCAAGCCATTCTGGCGCAAATGCCAGGCTGGCTGCGCCAGACGTTTACAACCACGTTGGAAAAATTCCGTACGGGTCACATTGCCCGCGAATCAACGCTTTACACGATTGAAGAAGGCTTTTTGCAGGCACGTCGCGGCGTCGATGAAGCTGCACAGCGGTTGGTAAATAATGGAGCGCTGCCCAACGCAACCCTGATTATTTACCTCACATTAACTGAACTGTTTGATGCTTTGAATGACTCTTTGCCAGCAAAGGCGGTGTCTCGATTGGTTTCGCGCCGCGAAAAGATGAGGCCGCAAGCAATGCGTGCCTGGCGGGGACAATGGCAAACTGCAAGAAAACCTGTGTCGGGCACGGCCGTTCTACAAGGCTTATCTGGCAGCCCTGGCTACGCCGAAGGGCCAGTGCGGATTGTCAACGGCCCCGCCGAATTTGACAAACTACAACCAGGCGACGTACTTGTATGCCCGTACACAGACCCCGCCTGGACACCCCTTTTTACACTTGCCTGCGCCGTCATTGCCGACACAGGCGGGCCACTTTCCCATGCGGCCATTGTCGCCCGCGAATATGGCATTCCGGCCGTGCTTGGAACTCAAGCAGCAACCACATCGCTTAAAAACGGCGATTACGTTAGCGTCGATGGGCAAAGCGGAGAAATTCAATTGCGGCAAAACAAACACGAAAGTTAGAAATATCCCAACTTTCACCCTTACTCTCCGCCATTGATTCGCAACGATGAAAATCAACGGTATAATGCCATGCTGCCAACCATCGGCACGAAGAAACAAGTATAGGAGCAATTATGTCTGAACAACGAAAAAAGGTTCGTGTGGCAATCATCGGTATTGGCAACTGCGCTTCCTCCCTTGTGCAAGGGTTGGAGTATTACAAAAACGCTCCCGATGATGCCGAAATCCCTGGCCTGATGCACGCCACTGTTGGCGGGTATCACGTCCGTGATATTGAGCTTTCGGCTGCTTTTGATGTCGTGGCCGGAAAAGTCGGTAAAGATTTGAGCGAGGCAATTTGGGCACATCCCAACAACACCATCAAATTTGCTGACGTTCCCTATTTGAATGTCCCCGTTCATCGAGGCATGACCCATGACGGGCTGGGCAAATATGTCAGCACAGTCGTCGAAAAGTCCCCTGGGCCAACCGATAACATCGTTAAAATCTTGAAAGATACGGGAACTGATGTGGTCATCAATTTCTTGCCCGTAGGCTCGGAAATGGCAACCAAATGGTATGTTGAACAAGTGATGGATGCGGGTTGCGCTTTTGTCAACGGCATCCCTGTTTTCATTGCCAGCTCGCCCTACTGGAGCAAACGCTTTGAGGAGCGCGGGCTGCCCATCATTGGCGACGACATCAAAAGCCAGGTGGGAGCCACTATTACACACCGTGTGCTGACCAATCTGTTCAAAGACCGAGGTATTCACCTTGACCGCACTTACCAACTGAATTTTGGCGGCAACATGGACTTTTATAATATGTTGGAACGGGAACGGCTGGAATCAAAGAAGATTTCTAAGACAAATGCCGTGACCAGCCAGCTTCCTTATGATTTGGGAGCGGAGAACGTCCATGTCGGGCCAAGCGATTACGTGCCCTGGCTGACTGACCGCAAATGGTGCCACATTCGCATGGAAGGGCGGGCCTTTGGCAATGTGCCATTGAACCTGGAACTAAAGCTGGAAGTGTGGGATTCGCCCAATTCCGCCGGGGTGATGATTGACGCAGCACGCTGCGCAAAATTAGCTCTAGATCGGGGCATTGGCGGCCCGTTGATTGCACCAGCTTCCTACTTTATGAAGTCGCCGCCACAGCAGTTCACAGATGACGTGGCCCGCAAGATGACGGAAGATTTTATTGCTGGAAAGTGAGGATAGAGTGTAGAGATAGAGATAGAGAGTTTTCTCGACTAATTACCTCTATCTCTATCTTTTTCTGATAATGCGCGTTTCGTCTAAAGTGCCAGTGCACGCAGCGGCAATGGGGGTAGTTGCTTACCTGGCGCAGCGTTTTACCTATTTAGAGGCGGCAGCATGGCAGGAATTGGTGGAGAACGGCCGTATTACCTGCAACGGCCGTACTTGCAACCCCACCACCCTCATCCATCCTGGCGACACCATCACCTGCGACCTGCCCGATGTTCCCGTGCCACCAGAAGTCAATCTCAATTACACGATTGTTTATGAAGACAATTGGCTGCTGGGCATCGACAAACCCGGCCATTTGCGCGTTCACAGTCAGGGGAAATTCGTTACGGCAAATCTAATTTACCACTTGCGCACGCAGCACCAGCCTCCTTACCCGGAAGCAGAACTGGTTAATCGGCTGGATGCAGACACCTCCGGGGTTGTACTGATAGCCCGAAATAAGGAAGTCAAACGCGCCCTCTCGGTACAATTTGCCGCAGGTGAAGTAGAGAAAGTGTACGTGGCTGTGGTGCAAGGCATTCCACAGCCGCTAACGGGAAGCATTGACCAGCCCATTGGCCAGGTAACGGGCTCCCGGCTGCGTCATCGTTATGGCGTGATGGAAGGGGGGAAAACGGCCGTTACCTACTACCAAACCCTCGCCACCTACGGAAACCATCATGCCCTGCTGGAACTGCACCCGCAAACCGGGCGTACACACCAACTGCGTGTTCACCTGGCGACCATCGGCCACCCCATTGTGGGTGACGCTCTGTATACATTGAATGACGAAGCGTTTTTGGATTGGGTGCGGGAACGGCCATTACTGCCAATGATGCAAGGCATGACGCGTCAAGCCTTACACTGCTGCGAAACACGCTTCACCCATCCCATCATCGACACAACTTGCACGATTACTGCCCCACTGCCAGCAGACATGGAAAAGTTATTAGAGCAAGTTGCAAGTTACAGGTTGCAGGTTACAAATCTGTAACTTGTAACTTGCAACCTGCATCACAATGGTTTACCCGGTTGGCTGAACAAATCTGCGGGGGCGGTAGCGGGGCAAAGCAAGCGTAATGCGCCCGGTTTAATTTCACAAGAAAGGGGGGTGTGTCCGGCACGGTCGCCATCGGTTTGGCAGGGCATGATAGGATCGGTGTGAACGGTAATGGAACGGCCGTGTATCAATTGCACATTTGGGTCATCCAGGTGAGCGCCGCGCAGCGCTTTGGCAATATAACCCATTGTTTTCGCCAGCCCTTTGCCACGAAAAAGCCATACCTCGAACAAGCCATCGTCTAAATACGCCTTTGGACTCAGGGTAATTTCACCGCCATACATGCGACAATTGCTGATCAGGACAAGGACGTAATCGTCTTCGTAGATACGGCCGTCTATCTCAACCTTTGCGTGCATATCGGGAAGGGTTGGCGCAAGTGTCAGCCCTTGCAGCGCATAACCAAGCGGCCCTATACGTTTAGACCATTTGGGGCGTGGTTCAAGTGCATGAACCAGGTAGCCATCGGCTCCTGTACCAGCCCATAGCATCCAGTAACGGCCGTTGCCCCCCTCACGGCGCGTAAAACCCAAATCCATGCACTGCACCAACCCATCTGCCAAAACGTCAGCCGCTTGCAACAACTTTTGCCGATTAACCAACCCTGGTCGCGGCATCAACAATTCCTTCGCAAAAGAATTGGCCGTCCCCACCGGCAAAGGCGCCATAACCGTTTCACTCCCAGCAAGGCCATTTGCCACCTCCCCCAATGTACCATCACCACCAGCAGCCAACACCAACTCATGCCCAGCCTCAGCCGCCTGGCGTGCCAAGTCAGCTGCGTGTCCAGCTGCTTGCGTGGCGCAAACCTCAGTTTGCCAACCACGCGCTCGCCAAATATCTATCACTAATTCAATTGTCGGCAATAAATTTGCTGGCCCAGCTAGGGGATTGTAAATCAAGGTTGCCCGCCGCATTTGCTTCCACCTGCACCCAATACTGATACAGTTGCCTTGCCAATGGCTTCGGCGCTGTATGGGTCGTATCCAAAATGATATGAGGCCCCACAATGGGTTCCTGCTTCTCTACCATCCATTTATAAACCGACCAATCCGCATCTGACAAGTCTATTTTTTGCCGCTCCCCTGACATACGTTGCAACAAACGCTTCCGAATCGTCTCTTGCGCGGCCTGCACCAAAGCAACAGCTACGGGCGCTCCACATTCCTTGGCTAACCGCACAACCCGTTCCCGGCGAGCTGCCAGGTAATTTGAGGCATCAAATACAACACGTTGTCCCCTCTTCAAGCGGCGAACAATCAACTGATAGCTGATGTCATATACTTTTTCCATCTCAGTGGCAGTGTAGACTGGACGATTATGTAACTGCACCCGCACCCAATCTGTGCTGATGAGAACAAACGACAGCATAGGATGCACCTCTTGAACAATAGAGGATTTCCCACTGCCAGGCAGGCCTGCCATGAGCAGTAAGCTTCCGCCTGAACGCACAATGGGTGAGTCCGGCAGAATCGCGTCAATTTCATCAACCATCATATTTAGCATTTCACATCCGTGCCTCAACACGAATTATAACGCCTATGATGCGCTCAGTGAATGGGCCACTATACCTATTGTGTCTCGAATATGTCGGGGAAATGTAAGGAAAAGAATGACAAAAAGGCGAAGAGCTTAGATTGATGTCATTTAAATACCAATCTAAGCTCTTTCTCCTTTCCTCTTCCCTTCTATTACGGCGATGTCATGATGTGGTGCAAAGTAACAGGTAACAGTGGGGCAACGATGTAGGCAATGATGTACCAGCAATGTAAGCAACGTTGAGTCTACAGTGTAACAGTGATGTGTCTATGAGATTACTTTGCAAATTACAATGCAATCAAGAATGCCAGCACCATGATATTCTCAATGTAAAGGGATTAGAGTGACGCATCGCGGGCTACTAAGCGGGCAGTGATGATGGCTGCAACGTATTGATGGTGGAGGCCAACTATTGTGTGTGATGTTGCTACGATGGGGATCAATGATGCTTTGCGTCAATTAAACGGCTTTTACCGTATGCCTCTTTTATAACAAGGAAGTGTTACAATTTCTGTTACAACTTGTGATATTTTTCCAGAATGGCCGCCAAGTGTTTTTTGCGCCTTAGCGGCCTGTTTTATTTGCTGAATAAGATTAACGATTACGGCCGTACTGTTCGTGACTCGACACCCAATCCGATGACGAAATTGCTGCGGCTAGAGAAATCTCGCCAGCCAGAGCCGCGCCCGCCACAATCTCAGCAAAACGGTGCACCTTGCCCTTGCCGAAACAACCCAATGTTTCCAGGCACTCCCGCTGTGTTGCCAACCCAACACCTCCGCCATAAGTTGCCACAATAAGCGACGGAATAGTCAAAGACATGTACAAATCTTTCTCTGGGGTCAACTCCGTATACAGCACCCCTGCAGAAGATTCAGACACATTCGCCACGTCTTGCCCGGTAGCGATGAAAATAGCGGTGATGGCATTGGCCGAATGCAGCCCGTTGTTATTGGCACCGGAAAGAATGGAACCAACATTTGCCACACCATAATGATAATGAAGCCCTTCCGGTTCCACGCGCATATGCTGGATAAGCACATCCCGCTTGATGATAGCCTCGGCAGTGACACGCTTGCCCCGTGTGCGCATAATGTTGATTTGGGATGCTTTTTTGTCGGTAGCAAAATTGGATTCCAGGTAGAAATGTTTAATTTTGCCATCGTTGTAATTATCTAATACCCAACTGCACGCGGCGAAAGTGGCGCGGCCAACCATGTTTTGACCGGCGGCATCGCCCGTATAATAATTAAAACGCAAATAGACAAACTTGCTTGCCAGGTAAGGGTCTATATCTTTCAAGCGAGCAACACTGGAGGTTGCTTCTGCTTCTTCACGGATTTTGTCCAGATTGGCATAAACCCACTTCACAAATTCACGCCCCTGCCGTGCGTCTTCAAAGACAAATACCGGGGCACGCTGCATGGCATCAGCCACAACGCTGACTTTCACGCCGCCGCTAAGGTTAACCACTTTCATGCCGCGATTGTAGGAGGCAACGAGTGTGCCTTCGGTGGTTGCCAGGGGGATGATGAAGTCACCCTGGGCATGTTCGCCATGAATAGTAAGCGGCCCGGCAAACCCCAAAGGGATTTGCGCTACGCCAGTAAAATGCTCAATATTGCCCTGAGTGGTATGGGGGTCAAAAGAATATTGGGCAGCATGTTGTAATTTGGTTCCGGTGAATTCTTCAACGAACTTTTGGCGGTTTGCAATGGCTTCCGGCGAGTAGTCGTCTCTGGGATCGCGCGGGATACGCACCATGTCCTCTGTGGAACTGGTGATGGCATCTTCGACTTTGAGTTTGAGTTTACCAAAGGGCTTGGCTTTGAAGGCAATCTCGATCTCATGTTTCCCCTCAGGTAGGGCAGGGATGGCCGCAATGACATGCACGATTGTGCGCAAAGGAAATGGTACGGGAGTTTGGCCGTCTACTTCGGCGGGGGAAAGGGCACGGCCGTTTCCCACTTCCAGACGCACATCTGCCAACGGAACCGGCTGCCCATCAATCTTTACCTCTTGCAGCCCGGTAAACTCTGCGTCACTCAAGCGATTCTTGATCGAAAATTGCACCCCATCCTGTAAATTTTGCAAACTGCCGAACGTGTATAACTGCTTCAAAATCATACTTGGGATCAACATCACTCAGCCTCCTCACCTAAAATGCGTCGTTTAACATCTTCTGCCTGATTGCGCAGCGAATAGTTCACCAGGAACCACATCCCTTTCCACGTCTCCGGATCGAGCATATCTTTAGGCGATGACCCCTCTAGCATATCCTGCAAACTAACCAGCGTTTCGCCACCGGGGAGTTTGACCAGATGTTTGTTTGCCCGTTCACGCCACACGGCCGTTTCATTCTGCAAAGAATACGTCAGCAAATAGGCCAACCCCTTCCACATCGCCGGGTCCAGCATGTCTTTGGGCGACGCGCCTTGCAAACTGTCCTGCAATTCGCGCAAGATACCAAGCTGCACATCTGGCGTAAAGCGATCAATGTTTTCCCGAATCAATTTCAGTAAATTCAACGGGGAAAATTGCGGTGGCGAGAACTGTGGCTCTTCCGCCTGCAATTCAGCGGCCACCTCATTCAAGCCCTGCACCACGTCATCAAAATTGGGGGGAACGGCCGTTTCCTCCTCCTTTCGATGTGCATAACAATAAACCGACCCGGCCTGCGCCCGGTTCTTACAAGGCTTACCCGCCTTCGTCCGCGCCTGACAATATCCTTCGCTCATAACCTTCTCCTTTCTCGTAGAGGCATGGCGGCACCATGCCCCTACATCAACCATCATGAAATGAGGCAATGATCTCGTTTCCCACCAGAGTTGTCAAGTTGGTTGTTGGTAACTGATTGCTAACAGCTAACAGCTAATTGCTAAATACTAATTTGTGCTATTATTGCTCACAGAACCCTTTGCCTTTGATAGTCACGCCGGAAATTGTGGACTTTTCCGTGGCTGGCGTCCGCGGCGAGGCACGAAGCACGTTTACAGTGATCAGTTTCCAGTAAACAGTATTCAGTAAGTCAGTAATCAGTTAGGTTGACTGACTTACTGAATACTGATCACTGACTACTGAATACTGAACACCGCTCCCCTGGCTTCATGCCTGCCAGTCACCCAGATGGGGAACACCATTTGGAGGACTATCATGAAATTTTGGCTTAACGGACAGCAAACCGAATACGACGGCGACCCCGACCTCCCCCTCCTCACGTATCTGCGTGAACACAAAATGATCCTTTCCCCTAAAAATGGCTGTGCCCCACAGGCAGCTTGCGGCGCTTGCACCGTTGATCTCAACGGCAAGGCGGTGCTGTCCTGCGTCACACCCATGAAAAAGGTAGACGGGGGCACAGTGACAACCATTGAGGGGCTGGGCCAGTATCGCCAGGACGTGTACGCCAACGCCTTTGTGGAAAAAGGCGGTGTGCAATGCGGCTTTTGCATTCCGGGCATTGTCATCCAGGCTAACGCCCTGATCAACAAAAATCCTGACCCCACAGCAGCAGACGTGGAAAAGGCACTGACGCCTAATTTATGCCGCTGCACCGGCTACAAAAAGATTGTCGATTCTGTTTTGTACGCCGCCGAAGCGATTCGCAAAGAGGAAAGCATTCCCACGCCAAATGGCAATGGAGCCATCGGAACGCGCACACCCAAATACCAGGCACAAAAGCTCGTCCTCGGCCAGCACACCTACACCGATGATGTACGCTTGCCGGGAATGGTCTACGGTGCGCTTAAATTTAGCGACCACCCACGGGCGATTGTCAAGAAAATTGACAGCAGCAAAGCTGAAGCGTTGGCAGGAGTCTTGCGCGTTTTCACGGCAAAGGATGTGCCCGGCGACCGCGTGATTGGCCTGATCAAGCAAGATTGGCCGCTGATGGTGGCCGAAGGGGAAAGCACCCGCTACATTGGCGATGTGCTGGCGGAAGTAGCCGCCGAAACCGAAGAGATTGCGCGACAGGCTGTTGAACTGATTGAAGTGGCGTACGAGGTGCTGGAACCACTGACCGACATGCACAAGGCCCTGCTGCCGGATGCGCCGCAAATTCATGACTTTGCCACAGGGAATGTACTTTCGGTGTCCCAAACCAGCCGTGGCGATGTGGGGGAAGCGATTGCTAACTCTGCTTACACAGCGCAAGGTGTGTTTGAGACGCAGTGGATTGAGCATGGGTTTATGGAGCCGGAAACGGCCGTTGCCTACCCCACCTTCGAGGCCGATTCCAGAGGCATTGAACTGCTGACCCAGGGACAAGGCGTCTACGACGACCGCATCCAGGTTGCCAAGCTGCTGGGCCTGCCGCTGGACGCGGTACGCGTGAAGCTGATGCCCAACGGCGGCGGTTTTGGCGGCAAAGAGGACTTGACCGTGCAGGGCCACGCCGCCCTCATCGCCTACCAGTTGGGCGTGCCTGCCAAAGTGCGCCTCACCCGCGACGAATCCATTATGATGCACCCCAAGCGCCATCCCATCTGGATGGACTACCACATTGGCTGTGACGCCGAGGGCAAACTGACCTTCGTCAAGGTGCGGTTTGTCGGCGATACCGGGGCGTATGCCTCGGTGGGGGCGAAGGTGTTGGAACGCTCGGCGGGGCACGCCACGGGAGCCTATAGTGTGCCGGTGACGGATGTGGTGGCAACGGCCGTCTACACCAACAACGTGCCCTGCGGCGCCATGCGCGGCTTCGGCGCAAATCAGGCCATCTTCGGCCTGGAAAGCCTGGTTGACGACCTCTGCGAACAGGGCGGCTTCGACCGTTGGCAGTTCCGCTACGACAACGCCCTACAAGACGGCGATATGACCGCTACCGGGCAAATCATTGAGGCGGGCGCGGGGGCACGGCATACGCTGCTGGCCGTCAAAGATGAATTTTACAAGGCCAAATACGCCGGGCTGGCCTGCGGTCTGAAGAACACCGGCATTGGTAATGGGATGCCCGACGCCTCCTCGGCGCAAATCACCATTGTCGCCCCGGACAAGGTGCTGGTGGATCACGGCTGGACGGAAATGGGCCAGGGTGTGAACACCATTGCGCAGCAGGTGGTCTGCAATGAAACGGGCATTGACCCGCGCCTGATTGAGGTACGCATTGACACCATCGCCGAGCAGGAAGCGGGCATGACGACGGCCAGCCGTGCGACCTCGCTGGTGGGCAATGCGCTGATTGACGCCTGCAAGGGCTTGAAGGCCGACCTGCAAACGCACACGCTGGCGGAACTGGTGGGCAAGCGCTATCGCGGCGAGTGGGTGGTAGATTGGACGACAAAGCCGGGGGCGATGGTGGAGAAGGTATACACGCATTACTCTTACAGTTACGCCACGCAGTTGGTGATTTTGGATGACGATGGGCAGGTAACGAAAATCATTGCCGCGCATGATGCGGGCAAGATTTTCAACCCGATGTTGTTTGAGGGGCAGTTGCAGGGGTCGCTGCACATGGGGCTGGGGTATGCGATTAGTGAGGGGCTGGAAATGGAGAACGGCCGTCCCAAGTCTACCCGCCTGCGTAATATGGGTATCCTCCGCGCCAAAGAGACGCCGGAATTGGAGATTATTGGCGTGGAAGTGCCCGACCCGTATGGGCCATATGGCGCAAAGGGCGTGGGCGAGATTGGCCTCGTGCCCACGGCCGGGGCTGTAGCCAATGCCCTGTACCAGTTTGATGGCGTGCGCCGTCACAAGCTGCCGATGGATTTGCCGAAGAAGAAGCGCACGGTGGTAAGGAAGTAGCAGTAAAAAATGGCTCAAAAAAATGTGAAACAACCACGAGATGTTGTGAAGCGCAATTTGCAACTGGTTCAGGAACTCATGCAATACTTGTATCAAAATCCGCAGGTGTTGCAATCCTTGCCGGAAGATTTTGAACTGGTTGTTTTGCCAGATGACGACCCTGAAATACGCTTGTTTAATCTTGAACTGCTGGATGCACAACAGAATGCAGGAAAACCAATCGTCTTTGCGCGAATTCATTCAGCCTGGCAACGTGCGACCAACCAGCCATGGCGACCTGATTTGTATGTGCCGATTGTGGCCTGATTAAGTCTTGAGTTGACATAGATTGGTTCAATCTGCGAGATTGAACCAATCTTTTGTGTGGCATGGTAATTGCGGCGTTAAAAGCAGAGATTGGCCTTGACAGAACAGAAACAAAGTGAAGTGAAACAGATTGCCGAACAAGTTCCAGCGCTGAAACCGCTGTTGACGAATGCAAATCATATTGATGTGAAAACGATTGACAGCGCTGCCGACCTGCGCACGTTTATTGCCGGGATGCTTTCTTATATGCCTGCCTGGTTGAAGTTTTTGTATGGTGTGCGCGGGGTGTTTGTGCGCTTGTTGGGGATGCGCCAGGAAGGGGCGGGGCTGTTACGGCCGTTACGCCCCACAGACATCTCCTTTTCCCCCGGCGACACGGCCATGATCTTCAAGGTAACGATGGCCGAACCGGACACATACTGGGTGGGCGAAGCCGCAGATACCCATTTAATTGCTTATATGGGGGTGATAGCGGAACCGCTGGCCCAGGGGAGTCGCTATCATGTGGCGACGATTGTTCATTATCGCCATTGGACGGGGCCGGTGTACTTTAATGTGATACGGCCGTTCCACCATCTCGTTGTCTGGCAAATGATGAAAGCCGGTGCGCAGGCAAGTCCAGGCTAAAACCGGCCTCTTGTCATTCACCCTGTCCGGCCATGATGAAAGTTCAGAAAACAAACCGGTAGCTGTCATTTTTTGCTTTTGGGGAACCATTATTCCGCGTTTGGGGATGACCATTCTGCTTTTGGGAATCATTTTTCCGCGTTCAAAAATGGTAATTCCATCTTCGGGAATCGCTGTGCCGCATTTGGGAATCATGCAACTGCTTTTGGGAATCATGAAACTGCATTCGGGAATTGCTACTCCACGTCTGGGAACAATTATTCCGTTCCGGGAACAATTATTCCGTTCTGGGAATCGTTTTTCTGCCCTGGGAATCACTTTTCCGCTCGGAATCACCGGGTTGTGTTTATGTTATAATCTGGCCGTCGAACGGCCGTAATCCATACGCGCCACATTATTTCACCAGTATGAAGGAGACCTTTCCATGATTGCCTATCGCAATGACAAGATTGATAATTATTTACAACAAGTCCGTCTGGGTATAGAAAACGGGCGCAATATACCTGACATCGCCGCCGCATTAGCCATTTATGGGACCGATTCCCTAAAAATGGATGCGGGCGCGGCCTTGTTTGCCACCGCCGAGGAGTTACAAGCCATCCAGGTAAAGGAATATAGCGAACAATACTCGGCAACGGCAGCGCTTACCGAAGCATGGCACGCCACCGACAAAACCTATTCCACCCATCGCAAACTGGCAAAGTTGGCCCTGCGCGACGACCCGGAAGCGCAAGCGGCCATTTTTGTTAATCAGCCCAAAAAGAAGACGCTAGACGCCTGGCTGGGGCAAGCGGGCGTTTTCTATAAAAATCTGCTGGGCGACGCTGATATGTTGGCGGCGATGGGCCAATATAACATCACCCATATGATGCTGACAGAGGCGCAAACGGCCGTTGTCCATGTCGCCAACCTCAACGCCGCCCAGGAAAAGGAAAAATCGGAAGCCCAAAAAGCGACCAAAACCCGCGACGCGGCTCTGGATGCGCTGGACGAATGGTACAGCGAGTTCCGCACGCTGGCCCGCATTGCCCTGGAGGATGATCCCCAACTGCTGGAGGCCTTGGGATTAGGCGCGATTCCCTAAGTTTAATCATGAACAATGAAGGTTTAATCATGAATTGTGAACGGGGCAACTCATTCACAATTCATGATTCCCAATTCATTATTCATGATTCATCCCCCTTCCCACGAGGTGATTGATGGCAATATACAAATACGACACCCCCGAAGAGGCTTACAAAAGAGCGCGGCTCCGTATTCAACTAGCGTTTACGGATGGGAGCGTAGAACTTGATCTGAGTGGGTTGGGGCTAACGGCCGTGCCTCCAAAAATCGGCCAACTGACCAGCCTGACGTGGCTTTACCTGCACGAGAACCAGTTAACGGCCGTGCCCCCCGAAATCGGCCAACTGTCCAGCCTGACGCAGCTTTGGCTGCACGATAACCAGTTAACGGCAGTTCCCCCTGAAATCGGCCAACTGACCAGCCTGACGCAGCTTGCCCTGAGCGGCAACCAGTTAACGGTCGTGCCCCCCGAAATCGGCCAACTGACCAGCCTGACGCAGCTTGCCCTGTACGGCAACCAGTTAACGGCCGTGCCCCCCGAAATCGGCCAGCTAACCAGCCTGACGGAACTTAGCCTGAACGGCAACCAGTTAACGGCCGTGCCCCCCGAAATCGGCCAACTGACCAGCCTGACGTCGCTTAACCTGAGCCGCAACCAGTTAACCGATTTACCCGCCAGCTTGCTGAAGTTGACCCAATTGAAAACCCTCAACCTGCGCGACAACCCCCTGCCCGGCATCTCGCCGGAGGTGTTGGCACAATATGATAACCCCGCCCTCATCCTGCAAACCTACTTCGCCGCCCGCCGCCCCCTCCACGAAGCCAAGCTCCTCCTCGTCGGGCAAGGGCGCGTCGGCAAAACCTCCCTCCTCCGCCGCCTCACCAACGGCTCCTTCAACCCCAACGAACCAACCACCCACGGCATCAACGTAGCCCAACGAGAGTTTGAAATAAAGGCTGGGGAAAATGCCCCCAATCTCCAATCTCCAATCTCTAATCCCCAATCTCCCCTCTCCGTCCGCCTCAACCTCTGGGACTTCGGCGGCCAGGAAATCATGCACAACACCCACCAATTCTTCCTCACCGAGCGCAGCCTCTACCTCATCCTCCTCAACGCCCGCGAAGACATCCACGCCAACCGCCTCGCCTACTGGCTCAAACTCATCGGCGGCCTCGCCGACGCCCCCATCATCATCGTCATCAACCACATAGACCAAAACCCCGCCTTCACCCTCGACGAGCGCGAACTGCAATACCATCACCCCCACATCGTCGCCTTCATCCGCACCGACTGCCACAACTTCACCTGCAACGGCCAGGCCGGATTCGCCCCCCTCGAAGCCGTCATCGCCCGCGCCCTCAACGACCATCTCCCCCGCATCCACGACCGCTTCCCCGACGCCTTCTACACCATCAAAGAAAAGCTAGAGGGGATGAAAACCAACACCCTCCCCTTCGCCGCCTATCAAGCCCTCTGCCGCCAACACGATATCAAAGACGAAAATTTGCAGCGCGGCTACATGCGCGTCCTCCACGAACTCGGCGTCATCCTCAACTACCAAGACGATCCCCACCTCTCCCACTTCGGCATCATGAACCGCAACTGGGTGGTGCAAGGCGTCTACGCCATCATCACCACCCAACTCCTCGCCGACAGCCGCGGCCAACTGCACCGCCGCGACCTGCCCGCCATCTTCGCCGCCTGCCCCAACGTCAACCAGGCCGACTACCCCCCCGCCGCCCACGCCCTCATCCTCGACATGATGCAAAAGTTTGAACTCTGCTACCGATTCGACAGCGACGACAGCTACCTCGTCCCCGACCTCTTCGACAAAACCACCCCTGCCGCCATCAACTTCCAGGAACTCACCGCCGACGCCCTCGCCTTCCGCTACGAATTTGAAGCCCTGCCCACCAGCATCTTCTCCCGCTTCCTCGTCCGCCGCCACCGCCTCATCGCCAACCCCCACCTGCTCTGGCGCGATGGCGCCGTCCTGCAGCGCGACGGCCAAACCGCCTTCATCCGCTCCCGCCCCGACGACACCAACCCGGCCATCCTCATAGACATCACCGGCCCCGGCGACCGTCGCCCCCTCCTCGAAATCATCCGCAGCACCTTCGAAGAACTCTTCCCCGCCAAAATGTCGGTCGAAGAGATGGTTCCCCTACCACAGCGGCCAGATTTATCCTTGCCGTACATAGACTTGCGTAACATGATTGAAGATGGCGTAGAACGACATTATGTCTCTGGCATTCGCTCCTATATCAACCCGGCTGAATTGTTGGGCGTTGTGGAACATGCTGGCCGCCAAAGCCGCCGCGAACCTGTTCCAGCCCCCTCAAGGCAAGTCATCATCAACGTCAACAACAGCGGCGATGACATCTCAGTGGGCAATATCACAAACAGTTCCGGCGTCGCCGTTGGCCGCAAGGCGAAAGGGGAAGCAAAGTAGGGGCATGGCGACGCGGGCATGGCGACGCCATGCCCCTACGGGTTTATGCGGCAAGGGCTGCCGCTACGCGGGCCAGACGCGCTTTGGCGTCCTGGGCTACTTCAACGATGGCGGGGTTGTCTACAATACCCAGCATCACTTCGGGGTCAATCAGGCTGACGAGGATACGGCCGTCCTCCTCCAACGCCACCGTCACATTACAAGGCAGCAGCAGCCCCACCTCCGGCACGGCAGAGAGCGCCGCGTGCGCCAACGGGGGATTGCACGCCCCCAAAATCTTGTAGGGGCGGAAGTCCATGTCCATCTTCTTTTTCAACGTCGCTTTCACATCAATCTCGGTGAGCACGCCAAAGCCTTCTTTCTTGAGTTCGGAGGTTACGGTGGTAACGGCCGTTTCAAAATCACTATCCAAATATACAGTCATGCCTAATTGGGTCATCTTTATCTCCTTGCGGTGTCATATGGTTATACTGGCTTGGATGCGCTCATCTGCGAAACGGGACGCGCTTCACACGGTTCTCATCATGATATTGACCGTGAAACGTGATGCGTGAAACGTGAAAAGAAGGCCATCACGTTTCACATTTCACGTTTTACGCTTGCGGCCACCCCAACCCAATCCGATTGCGCTCCTTCTCCACGCTGAGAATGGTCACTTCCACCACATCGCCCACGCCCAGGCGCGTTTGCCGGGGGATTTTGCTGCGATGCAGCAGCCCATCCTGCTTCACGCCAATATCAATGAACGCGCCAAAATCCACCACATTGCGCACCGTGCCCTGCAAAATCATGCCCTCGCGCAGGTCGTCCATCGAAAGCACGTCGTTGCGCAAAATGGGCAGCGGCAGGTCCGCGCGAGGGTCACGCCCTGGACGCACCAACTGCTCGTAAATATCAATGAGGGTAGGCACGCCCGCGCCCAATTCGGCCGCAAACTGTTTGTCGGCAATGCGCTGGCGCAGGGCGATTAAGGCCGGTTCGCGCTCGGCGGGGGCGCTGTGGGGGGTGAGGCTGGCGCGTTGCAGCACGGCCGTTGCCACCCCATAGCTCTCCGGGTGAATGGCCGACGCATCCAGCGGATTCTCGCCGCCCAAAATGCGCAGGAACCCGGCGCACTGCTCAAACGCCTTGCTGCCCAGGCCGTTCACATCAATGAGGGATTGGCGGGTGGCGAAACGGCCGTGCTTATCCCGATGCGCCACAATTTTCTCCGCCAGCTTGGGGCCGATACCGGCCACATAGGTCAGCAGCGCCGGAGATGCCGTGTTCAAGTCCACGCCCACGCGGTTCACCACCAACTCCACAACGGCCGTCAGCGCCTCAGACAACTGCTTCTGATTCACATCATGCTGATACAGGCCAATGCCGATGGACTTGGGGTCAATCTTCACCAGTTCCGCCAGTGGGTCTTGGGCGCGGCGGGCAATGGAAACCGCGCCGCGCAGCGTCACATCCAGGTCGGGCATCTCCGCTTTTGCCAGTTTGCTGGCGCTGTAGACGCTGGCCCCGGCCTCGTTGACGATGAGGTATTGCACGGTGTCTAACGGCCGTGTCAATTCTGCCACCAACTGCTCCGTCTCGCGGGAGGCCGTGCCATTGCCAATGGTGATCAGCGTCACGCCGTGCCGCTTCACCCACAGGGCCAGCTTTTTCAGCGTCTCTTCGCGGCGGTTTTGCGGCGGATGCGGGTAAATCGTGCCCGTTTCCAGCACTTTGCCGGTGGCATCCACAATCGCCACCTTGCAGCCGGTGCGGAAGCCGGGGTCAAGTCCCAGCACCGTGTGCCCGGCCAGCGGCGGCTGATTGAGCAAATTGCGCAAATTCTCGGCAAAAATGGCGATGGCGTGTTCCTCGGCCTGTTCACCAAGAGTACGGCGCACATCGCGCTCGATGGCGGGCAGCAGCAAACGCTGCGCGGCATCTTCCATTGCCGCCTGCAACTGCGCGGCAAGCGGGCTGCGCGGGTCGGGGCGCACCACGCTGCGCATGGCAATTAGCCAATCTTTTTCGGCAATATCTACGTGGACGCGCAGCACTTTCTCCGCTTCGCCGCGATTGATAGCCAGGGTTTGATGCGGCCGCACGCGGTCTACACGCAGGGCAAAATCATAATACAGGGCGTACACTTCGCGGGCATCTGCGGCGCTGTCTATTTTTTCGGAGCGGAGAATGCCCCATTGCAGCGCCTTTTCGCGCACACGCTGACGAATGGCAGCATGGTCGCTGAGAACCTCGGCCACGATGTCCCGCGCTCCAGCCAATGCATCTTCCCTTGTCGGCACGTCATCGGTAATAAACGGAGCGGCAATTTCCTCCGGGGTTTGCTCGCTGCGTAGTTGGCTGAAAATAAGCTGCGCCAATGGCTCCAACCCTTTTTCGCGGGCGATGCTGGCGCGGGTGCGCCGTTTGGGTTTGTAGGGCTGGTAGAGGTCTTCCAACTCGGTCAGGGTTTGCGCAGCCATGATTTGCTGGCGCAGTTCTGGGGTGAGTTTCTCTTGTTCGGTGATGGCGTTGAGGATGGTCTGGCGGCGTTCGTCGAGACTGCGCAGCTTGCCCACTTGCTCGCTGATGTGGCGAAGCTGCTCTTCATCCAGGCTGCCGGTGGCTTCTTTGCGGTAACGGGCGATGAAGGGGATGGTGTTGCCGCTGTCGAGGAGGTCAATGACGGCCGTTACTTGGGACGGCCGTAATTTCAATTGGGAAGCAATTGGGTCTGCGTAGGTCATAGTGAAACGATTATAGCAGATGTGGGCGGATTTCATCCGTGAAACGTGAAGCGTGAAACGCGAAGAAAATCTCATCACGTTTCACGTTTCACGTTTTACGTTTCGCGCTGCGCTTGGCTGACAAGGGAAGGCACGTTAAACTTGGAGGCATTCATCAACTTATTTGGGCATACATTGAATTTGGAGGTTGAAAAACGATGCTCTCCGTCTCAACAACAACATTTTTAACTATCCGGCTGGCAGTCCGTTTACAGGACGGCGGCAATGTCTTGACAGGGGTTATATTAGTTGTAGCAGCCCTGGTACTGCTGTATCTCTTCTGGCAATGGTGGAAAAGCGTGGAAGGCGAAGATTCGGCGATTGATTTGCGGACGCTGAATGCGCATGTGAATAATGGTGAGGAAGAGGCGATTGTCGCTCATGCTGATCCCCATCACGAGGAAACCCATGCCCCAGAACACTATGAAATGGAAGCGGCGGCAGAGGAAACGGCCGTTGCCGAACCAGAAGCAGCGCCAGAACCGGAACCAACCGAACCCATCGAACCAGACGATTTGACCAAAATCGAAGGGGTCGGGCCGAAAATTGCCGAATTGCTGCAAGCAGCGGGATTTGCCACTTATGTACAGTTAGCACAAGCCGAGACCAGCACATTGCAAAAAGTGTTAGAGGAAGCCGGGCCGCGTTACCGGCTGGCTGACCCATCAACCTGGGCACAGCAAGCAGGATTGGCGGCAGCCGGTCAATGGGATGAATTAGCTGTGTTGCAAGATAATTTGAAGGGAGGACGGGCGGCAGAGTAACGGCCGTATCCTCACGTACCCTCATCCAAACGCCTGTCCCATGGGGCAGGCGTTTTTTATTGGGCGGCCAGGGAAGTGAGGAGGTTATCGTAGCGCGGGGCGATGTGGGGCCAGTCGTAAATGGCAACGGCCGTTGCCAATTCCCGCGCTATTTTTTGTGCCTCATCACGGTGGGTCAACGCCCAGCGCAGCCGCTCCAACAAGCCGCCGCGATTTTGGTACAGGCAGCGCAAATGGTACGGCTCTGGAATTAGTTCCGGGTAACTGAGGCGGTGCGGCAGCACAGGAAACGTATGGCAGTAAATCGCCTCCAACACGCTGATGCCGAAAAACTCGTGATGAGCGGTGGAAACGGTCACGTCCGCTTCCCACAAAAGCTGACGGTAATGGTCAGGCTCGGCATAGCCCACATGCACCACACGCTCCCCCAATCGGGCAATGGCTTCGTTGAAGATGGACGGCCGTTTGCCAAACTGTTCCCCACACAACGCCAATCGAAAACCCACCCCTTCATCCGCCAGTGTAAACAAAGCTCGGAAAAATCCTTTTGGGTTTTTGTCGTACTCCCAACGCTGGTTCCACACGATCAACGGCAGCGCAGCATCATCTACAGGCTCTACCTGATACGCCAGTCGTTGCAAGTCAATACCCACCGGCAAGACTTCGCTTTTGCGCCGCAGCTTTACCACCGCGTTTAGTTCGTTGTACTCTGGGTAATGGCGCAAAAATTTAGGCAGTTCGGCAAACATGCTCTCTAAATGGAAGCGTGAATTGAACAGCACACGGTCAGCAGCCAGCATGGAAGTGAAGTTGATGAAGGCATAATGCAAATCGCGCTCTCCTTTTTGCCGCCGCATGGGGCCGGAACGGCCGTCGCCCGGCAACGGGTATGTCAATTGATTTTCGTGCATGTACAGAGCGAGGGGGGCGCGGGTGGTAAACGGCCGTGTCAACGCCAAAAACGTCGTCACATCCAACATATCCGTCGCCAGCAGCACCTGTGGCGACAAACCCTGCTCCACAAAACGCCGCGCCAGCGTCACCGCCCCCCCATGCATCCGCCACTTCCAAAAGCGAGCAGGTAGTGTCAACAAGCCAATTTCAAGCTCAGAAAAACGCCGCAAACCCTCCGCCCAAGAGCGGTGGCTGCCACCATGATAAGGAGATACAAGAAGCACTTGAATTTTTGACATACCCTATTAGTAAAGATACACTAACTCGCGGAAGAGATCATTAGGTAATTCGCCCTGATTTTCACAATGTAATATACTTACACACGCGTGCCCTATCGGTGCGTACACCTTATTATGGTGGGAGTTTGAAATTGACGGGCAACGTCCCCGAACTTTATTGGGAATCAACATACGCAATCGCAATGGCCCTTATAGACACCTATCCACAACGCCGCCCTGAAGATATTGGCCTGTATGAACTCATAAGCCTCGTGGTTGCTTTGCCCGGATTCCACGACGACCCTGCCATAGTCACCGACCAAATCCTACTCGACATACAAAACGTTTGGTATGAGGAGATTACAAGCCTATGACAACAACGAACACAGGCGTCACCTCGCCTGACATCGCGGTGCCAGATGAAGTAAAAGACAACGTATTCATCACCAACATCGCCAAATTGTTAGACCCGGTTTACAACTGGTCACGCCGTAACTCTATTTGGCCTCTCGGTTTCGGTTTGGCCTGCTGCGCCATCGAAATGATTTGTGCGGCCTCCAGCCGTTTCGATCTGGCTCGCTTCGGCATGGAAGTATTCCGTGCCTCTCCCCGCCAGGCTGACCTGATGATTGTTTCGGGAACCGTCACCAAAAAGATGATCCCCATCATCGTCCGCCTCTACAACCAGATTTCAGAACCGCGCTACGTACTCAGCATGGGCGCATGTGCCTCTGGCGGCGGCCCCTTCAAAGAAGGCTACAACGTGGTAGACGGCGTGGACAAATTCATCCCCGTTGATGTGTACGTGCCGGGCTGCCCCCCTACTCCACAAGCCTTGCTGAACGGCCTGATTGCTCTACAAGAAAAAATTGACCAGCAATCCATCGCCACCGCACCCTGGTATCGTAAAAACGACCCCACTGCGGAAATGATTCCAATTCCTCGCCTTGGCCCCGACCTATACGATATGCGTCAGGTCGATCTCATTAAAGCTGAAGCAGTAAAAGCGGCCCAAGAAGCGCAAGAACCCGCAGCAGAAGTCACAAATTAATTTGAGGTAACTTAATGAGCGAGATGACACTAGAAGCCCCCGTTGCTGGCGTAAAGGATCATTCCCCCGAAGCCACCATTGCCCTTCTCAAAGAGCGTTACCCAGAGCACATTAGCGATGACGCGCGGGATGGGTACGAAGGAATCATTGTCCACCCGGATAAAATCGTTGAAATCTCCCGCGATTTGCAAAGCGAGCTGGGCTATAACTATTTGGCAAGCCTGACCGGTGTTGACCTCATCGACGACAACAAGTTAGAAATTGTGTACCACACCGCCAGCATCAAACATGGTGGGAATCCGTTGGTTTTGAAGGTGCAGGTAGACCGTGATAATCCGGTGCTACCTTCAGTGACCCCCATTTGGCCCGGCGCTGAATACCAGGAACGAGAAGCCTTTGATATGTATGGCTTCCAATTTGAAGGCCATCCTGATTTACGACGTATTCTCACCTGGGATGGATTCCATGGCTACCCGCTGCGTAAGGATTGGCGGGAACCATTTTACGAAGAAGACAACAAGCCTTTTGGCAGTCGTTGGCCCGGCGGTGAGGTTTTCCGCGCTGAAGAACGTAACTTATACGGCAAAAATGTACAGTATCCCGCGGGATGGATGCCAGAAGGTGACGAGATCGAAGCAGAGACTGATTCTTACGCGGGCATCACTTATTCCCGTGACCAATCCCCAGATATCAAAACAGAAAAAGTAACCATCAATATGGGACCGCAGCACCCGTCAACACATGGGGTGTTCCGCATGGCGATTACGCTGGATGGTGAAACTATTATGGGCTTGAAGCCGGTGATGGGCTATTTGCACCGCAATCACGAGAAGATTGGCGAGCGCAACACCTTCATTGGCAACATCCCCTACACAGATCGGTTGGATTACATTTCGTCTATGTCTAATAATCACGGCTACGTGTTGGCTGTGGAAAAGTTGATGGATGCAACGGTACCCGAACGAGCCGAATGGATTCGCATTTTGATGGTGGAATTGACTCGTATTGCCAACCATTTGTGGGCAATTGGGTTCTTACTCAATGACTTGGGCGCACTACAAACGCCGATGTTGTATTACTACATTGAGCGGGAATTGATTTTGGACTTTTTCGAGGCAGCGTCTGGCTCGCGTATGATGTGCAATTACATGCGTTTTGGCGGCGTGGCTTATGATTTGCCTGATGATGTGCGCGGTCAGCCGGTGATGAAGTTCTTGCATGACCTGATTTATGAACGGCTGCCGAAAGCGCTAAATCAGGGGGATCAACTGATTACGGGTAATGAAATTGTGCGGGCACGCGGTATGGGCGTGGGCTATTTGTCGCCGGAAGATGCGATTGCTTACAGTGCGGCCGGCCCAGTGCTGCGTGCCAGCGGTGTGCCCTATGATCTGCGCAAGGCGAACCCGTATTCATACTATGAGCATCTGGATTTTGATGTGGCGGTACGCTATAACGGGGATATTTATGACCGCTTCTTGATTCGCGTGGATGAGATGCAGCAAAGTTTGCGGATTTTGCAGCAGGTTTTGCCACATCTTGAGGAAACGGAAGGCGGCGCGATTAATGATGGTAAACCGCAATATGCGATTCGTATGCCGAAAGCTGGTGAGGCTTACGGCCGTGTTGAAAACCCCAAAGGTGAACTCGGCTATTACGTCACGGCCAAACGCCGCGATGCCAACCCGGCGCGTTACCATGTACGCTCCCCCTCATTCATCAACCTCACAGCGCTAGAGAAGATGTGTATCGGACACAAGGTAGCTGACGTGGTGGCGATTCTGGGCAGCATTGACATTGTGCTGGGCGAGGTAGACCGATAAGAGAGTAAACAGTAACCAGTGGTCAGTAATCAGTAAAGCAACTGAATACTGATTACTGAATACTGATTACTGAACACTGTACTTTTACGGAGATACTATGTACGGATTAGGTATTTTGAAAGGTATGGCAGTTACGATGAAGCACTTCGTAACCAGTTACCTGGATGATATTTTCTGGGCGTCGCGTGGCGGCCGTTACTATAATGATGATGCGCTGGCGGTACGGCAAAGTTTGGAAGGGAAAGGTGTGATCACCGTCTTTTATCCCGAAGAGAAACTGCCGGTTCCGGAACGTTTCCGCTTTGTGCCGTTTTTGGTGACGGATGACCCCCCGCCAGGACAAAAATGGGGCCATGAGTGGTGTACGTCGTGCGGTATTTGCGCGAAGGTATGCCCGCCTCAATGTATTTGGATTGAACGCGGGAAACAGCCGAACGGCCGTCCCAAACCCGAACCTGAAAAATTCTTCATTGACATTGACATTTGCATGAACTGCGGCATGTGCGCCGAGTTCTGCCCGTTCGACGCCATCAAAATGGATCATGACTACGAACTGGCGAGCTACAACCGCACCAGCGCCCACATTCACGACAAAGAACGCCTGAGCAAACCCCTCAGCTACTGGCGCGAAATCGCACCGAAAAAGGCCGCTGCTGAAGCTGCCGCCCGCGACTTCGCGGAAGAGTCCAAGAAGCGCAAAAAGGCAAAGAAAGGGGAAGATGACGGCCGTGAAGAACGCCTCGCCGAAGTCATGGCCCGCCAACTCGCTTACAAAGGCGCACAATATTAGTTTGTTACAGTTAACCTGATGATCTGAAAATCAATACTTGTCTCTCGCAAAAACAAGGGGCAAGTATTGATTTTTGTTTTAGCAAAACTTTAGTAGGAAAAATAGTAATGTCTCAAAAAAATAATCAAGTAACCGAAGAAGCCATCATGGCAGCACTATCAGAGGTCATCGAACCGGAACTGCACCGCGACCTCGTATCGCTGAACATGGTGCGCGACGTGAACATTGATGGCGACAACGTTGAATTCACCATCATGCTTACCACCCCCGCCTGCCCCCTCAAAGGCAAAATGGAAAACGATTCACGGGCGGCGTTGGCAAAAGTAGCCGGTATCGGCAACATCAAAGTCAATTGGGGTTCCAATGTTCCCAAAGACAACCGCATCCTCAACCAGATTGGACAGCAGTTCCGCAACACCATCGCCGTGTCCAGCGGCAAGGGCGGCGTGGGCAAAAGCACCATCTCCGTCAACCTGGCGATTGCGCTGGCGCAGGCTGGCGCACGGGTCGGCTTACTGGATGCAGACATCCTCGGCCCCAACATCCCCATGATGATGGGCGTGGAACAAATGCCGCCGCCGCGAAATCGCAAAATGATCCCCGCCGAAAATTATGGCGTGAAATTCATCTCTACCGCCTTTTTGGTCAAGCCGGATCAGCCTCTGATTTGGCGCGGCCCGATGCTGCACAGCGCCATTCAACAACTGTTGACTGACGTAGATTGGGGCGAGTTGGATTACCTGATTGTGGACTTGCCGCCGGGAACGGGCGACGCACAGTTGACGTTGGCACAAGTGCTGCCACTCTCCGGCGCAGTCGTCATCACCCAACCGATGCAGGTAGCCGCCTCCGATGCGCTGCGCGGCATGAAAACCTTCGAGAAGTTGGATGTGCCCATCATCGGCGTGATTGAGAATATGAGCGGCGATTTCTTTGGCACGGGCGCGGGCGAGAAGCTGGCGCAGGATTACAACATTCCATACCTGGGCACAATTCCGTTGGATGCGAATGTGCGCGTGGGCGGCGACAGCGGTCAACCGATTGTGATCGCCCATCCCGAATCCCCGGCAGCCACAGCATTACAGCAGCTTGCCAAAGATGTAGCGGCGCGGGTGAGTGTGCTCACCATCCAGCAGCAAGCGTCAAGCGTGATTCCGATTCAGATGATTGGATAACACCAGTATTCAGTAAGCAGTATTCAGTTATCAGTGGTGGCAATCTCTGGTAATGGGCTACTGATCACTGAATACTGACTTCTGATTACTTAAAAAGTCAGCCAATAGGCTGGCTTTTGATTTTAGGACAAGTATGGCAACGCAAGATGATTTGAAGCGGATTTTGCAGCGGATTGATGGGCGGGGATATAAGGCGTATAAGGAAATTGTCGGACGGCCGTCCGACAGCCGTTACACCTTCCCCACCTTCACCCTGTACATTGACTATGTGCAGGGCGACCCCTTTGCCGCACCCAGTCGCCTGCGCGTGCGCGTGCCGCAAACGCAGGCACAGTACCCGGCGGTGCTGTTCAGCAACGACAGCCGCCGCATTGGGCTGGAAAGCTATCTGGCCGCCGCTTTTGGACAGGCGTGCCACGCCGCCGCTGGGCGCAGCGGCTCCGGCAAAAGCGGCCTGATTGAGATAGACGCGCCGGGGCAAGAGATGATGGAACGCACGGCCGTTACCATCACCCCCGAATTTGTGGAAGCGCGTTTTGTGGTGGGGCTGCCCGCGCAAGGACGGCGCGTGTTGGGGCGGCAAGCGGCGATCATGCTCACCGAAACGGTTCCGCAGTTGGTGGAGGCGGCGTTGTTTTATCGCAACGGCCGTGCCGATTTGATGCAGCGTTACGCCCACACCAACGAAGACGCCGACGCCCTGCGCCAGCAGTTGACCGCACGCGGGCTGGTCGCCTTTGTCGCCGATGGCAGCATGTTGCCGCGCCGCTCCGGGGTGGACAACCGCCCGCTCGACCGGGCAACGGCCGTGCCCTTCCAAAGCCCGCCCAGCCTGCGCGTGACCCTGCAAACGCCCAACGGCGGCGCGGTCAGCGGCATGGGCATCCCCCTGGGCGTGACGCTGATTGTGGGCGGCGGCTTTCATGGCAAATCTACGCTGCTAAATGCGCTGGAACAGGGCATTTACAACCACCGCCCCGGCGACGGCCGTGAGCAAGTGGTCAGCGATCCCAGCGCTGTGAAAATCCGCGCCGAGGACGGCCGTCGCGTGGCGGGGGTGAATATCTCGCCATTTATTAATCAGTTGCCGTTTGGGCAAGATACGGCCGTGTTCAGCAGCGACAACGCCAGCGGTTCCACCTCGCAAGCGGCCAACATCATCGAAGCACTGGAATTGGGAGCCAGCGCCCTGCTCATTGATGAAGATACGGCCGCCACCAATTTCATGATCCGCGACCAGCGGATGCAGGCGCTGATCGCTAAAGACAAAGAGCCGATTACACCCTTCATTGACAAAGTGCGACAGTTATACGATGAGAAAGGCGTCTCCTCCATTCTCGTCATCGGCGGCAGCGGTGATTATTTTGACGTGGCCGACCGCGTGATTGCTCTGGACAGCTATGTGCCGCAAGATGTGACGGCCGCTGCCCAAGCCATCGCCGCGCAGCACAAGCAGGAGAGGCAGCGCGAAGGCGGCGCTCATTTTGGCGAGATCACGCCGCGCATCCCCCTGCCGCGCAGCATTGATCCCAGCAAAGGGCGGCGCGATGTGTCTGTGAAGACGCGCGGCTTGCGCACGGTGCAATTTGGCACAGAGACGATTGATTTGAGCGCGGTGGCGCAGCTTGTGGATGACAGCCAAACGCGGGCGCTGGCGGCGGCGCTGGTGTATGCCTGGGAGCGGTATATGGATGGGGAACGGCCGTTGGCCGCCATCACCCAGCTCGTCATGCAAGACATCAGCCAGCGGGGATTAGACGTACTCAGCCGCTACCCGGTGGGGGATTTTGCCGCGATACGGCCGTTTGAGTTTGCCGCCGCGCTGAATCGTTTACGCACGCTGCAAATTCGGTAAAAGCCTGCCGAATGCCTCTTTGCCAGAGCCGAATGCCTCTTTGCCAGAACCGAATGCCTCTTTGCCAGAACCGAATGCCTCTTTGCCAGAACCGAATGCCTCTTTGACGATGACTAAAAATCTGGTTATTGGCTCGTGATCATCACAATTGACGACCGTTTTGGTTATTTTTATCAAATTAGCTATAACTAGAGTTATAAAGTAGGCGTCAAGGCTCTAACCGGTGCGTAAAAACCGACTAAAGCCACGACTCCGGGAAACAGCAAGAATCCGAACAATTGGAGAAATTAATGACAACTGCGGCAGCAACAAAAACGGAGACAAACGTCGTTGGCGTTCGTTTCCAAAAATTGGGAAAGCTCTATCATTTCAAAGTTCGGGAGCCAGAAGAAATCGATCCTGGGGATCATGTGATCCTCAATACGAAACGCGGGCGGCAGCTTGGACAAGTCATTGCCTATGTGCGGCCTGAAGACGTTCATAACGTCAAGGGCATCAAATATGTCAGTCGCAAAGCGACACCACGCGACCTGGTCATGAAACAGGTGTGGGAAGCAAAAGAATTGGACGCCCTTGTAACCTGTCGTGAAAAGGCCAGTCAACAAGGCATTAAAGATGCCAAATTCGTCAAAGCAGAATACAGCTTTGATGGTTCCTGGCTCACCTTTCTTTACACGACGGAAAACAAGAAACTCAATGTCAGTTCCTTGCAAAACACACTCAGCCAGGCATTCAACACGAAAGTTGAAATGCGCTCCATTGGCCCCCGCGATGTGGCAAAAATTATGGGCGGGTTTGGAGCCTGCGGCGCTCCCCGCTGCTGTTCCACGTTCCTCACCGAGTTCAGCCCCATCTCTATCCGCATGGCAAAAGAACAAGGCATTTCTCTCAGCCCACAGGAAATTACCGGCATGTGTGGCCGGCTGCGCTGCTGCCTTGTTTATGAATATGAGCAGTATGTGGCTGCGAAAAAGTCCCTGCCCAAAGTGAACAAGCGGGTAGGCACGCCTTATGGGGAGGGCAGGGTGCGCGATGTACGCGTTTTGCGCGAGTCGATCATCGTCGATGTGGAAGGGGAGCGCTACGAGGTGTTTCGCCACGAATTAGAACCCTTAGATGAGTTGGAAGCCTTGCAGAAGAAAGCGGAACAGGGCTGCGCCAAGCACGAAGGCGGCGAATGCGATTGCGGCGCTGGAAAATGAACGCGGTGAATGAGATTGGTTCAATTTTGCAAATTGAACCAATCTAAAGTGACAAAATGAACAAAACTTACGATGAAGCCTGGAATTTAGTTTGTGAATTTGTAAAAGATGAGGGGCTGCGGCGGCATATGCTGGCAGTCTCGGCAGCGATGCAATTTTACGCGGCGAAATTGGGATATGATCCTGATTATTGGCGCATTGTGGGGCTGATCCACGATTTTGATTGGGAAATTCACCCGAATTTGGATGAGCATCCGGGCAAAGGCTCTATCATTTTGCGTGAACGGGGCTGGGATGAGGCAACGATTCGCACGATTTTGTCGCATTATTCGGCGGGAACCGGCGTGGAACGGGAGCAGCCCATTGATTTTGCGCTGCTGGCCTGTGATGAAATTACGGGCTTGATTATTGCCACGGCGTTGGTACGGCCGTCCAAAAACATCGCCGACGTTGCCCTGAAATCGGTGCGTAAAAAGTGGAAGGATACGCGCTTCGCAGCCGGAGTGGGCCGGGAACACGTCACCGAAGTGACGGCTGATTTCAGTCAGGCTTGTTTTAATGGACAACTTGACTTGTGGGAGCACATCGGCAATGTGCTGACAGCCATGCAGGGCGCGGCGGATGTGTTGGAATTGGACGGCCGTCTGCGGATTGACGACTGACAATTTTGGATTGACGATTACTTATCGCCCAAACAGAGAATCATATGGCAGAATTAGAATATTTGACTGTCGCACAGGCGTTGCAAATTGTGTTGGATGGCGTATCGGTGCTGCCCACTGAAACCGTGCCGCTGCTTGACTCGCTGAATCGCATTTTGGCGCAGCCGGTGGTGGCGCGGGACAGCCTACCGCCGTTCGCCAATTCCTCGATGGACGGTTATGCACTGCGTGCCGCAGACCTGAGCGGCGCAACAGCAGATACCCCTGCGACGCTGCGCGTATTGGCGGACATTGCTGCCGGTTCTGATGTGGATGTGACGGTGACAGAGGGAACGGCCGTGCGCATCATGACCGGCGCCCCCATCCCCCCTGGCGCAGACGCAGTTGTGCCGGTGGAAGACACAAATGAGCCGTGGCGGGATGAGAAACGGCCGTTGCCCAGCCACATCCAAATTCACCGCCAGGTACAGGCCGGCGACTATGTGCGCGGCATCGGCGAAGACATCCGCGCCGGCGAGCAGATCATCGCCGCCGGGCAGCAAATCCGCCCGCAAGAAATTGGGGTGATGGCTGCTCTGGGTGTGGGGGAAACGGCCGTCATCCGCCGCCCCCGCGTAGCCGTACTTGCCACCGGCGATGAGTTGATTAACGTCGAAGAGAGCCTGCGCCCCGGCAAAATCCGCAACAGCAACGGCTACGCCCAAACCGCGCAAATCGCCGCGCTCGGAGCCATCCCTATTCCGCTGGGCATCGCCCGCGACACAGAGGAGGATGTGCGCACCCGCCTACAAATTGGCATCGAAATGGGCGTGGATTTATTCGTCAGTTCCGCAGGCGTCTCCGTCGGAGCTTACGATGTCGTCAAAGCTGTGTTGGAAAGCGAAGGCAACGTAGGCTTCTGGCGGGTACGAATGCGCCCTGGCAAGCCATTGGCCTATGGCAAATATCACGGCATCCCTTATCTTGGTTTGCCGGGTAATCCAGTTTCTTCAATGGTGTCGTTTGAGCGCTTTGCTCGCCCGGCCATCCTCAAAATGGGTGGGCACGCGCAGTTGGATCGCCCCCAGGTAATGGTGACACTCAAAGAAGAAATTGAATCGGATGGGCGGGAAAGTTATATCCGTGCTGTAGTAATGAGAGAGGGGGATGGATATACGGCCGTTACCACCGGCGGACAAGGCTCCCATATGATGACCTCCCTTGTCAAAGCAAATGCCCTACTCATCATTCCAGAGGGAATCAAACACGTCCCTATCGGGCAACAGCTACAGGCCATGATGATCAATTGGCCGGAAACAGTATTCTAAAAAATTAAAGACCCGCTTGGCGGGTCTTTTTACATCTTAATCTTGTAATTGCAGTGTGCGGTTCAGCAAATCCTCTTGCTGCTCCCGTCTACGCTCCCGGCGGCGACGAGATTTCTTGCCTTTCTTTTTACTGTCAGCCATCTCATCAATAGCATCATCACCCATAGCACGGCGTAATGCCACCTCCATGGCTGTCGGCAAAGCTTCTTCCTCATCGTCAAAGTCAAAGTCTACCTGCTCAACACGAGAAGCTCGCCCACGCCGACGACTACCACCACCATCCCGTTCAACCGGAGCAGAAAACTCCTCTGGGGTAGGTTCAGGCTTTTCCATCAACGCTTTCATACTCAAGTCAATACGGCGTTTGCGCTTGCTAAAGCCCAAAACCTGGACCTCAACCTCATCACCCACCTTCACAACTTCACTGGGGTTTTTCACGTAATCGTGGCTTAGCTCGCTGATATGGACAAGGCCTTCACGTTCTGCACCAATATCCACAAACGCGCCAAAATTCTCCAAGCGCACAATTTTCCCCGTGTACATATTACCCGTTTTCAGGTCACTCCAGTCCACCGCAACCGGTTCAATCATCGTCACCATGATCTGTTGTGCTTGCGGATCAACTTTGTCAATCCAAACGAGGACTTCATCGCCTTCTTTCAATGCATCAGAAACACGATTGACACGTCCTTCACTTAGCTGCGAAATATGAATCAAGGCATTGACACCAACGCCAATATCCATGAAAGCACCGTATAACTCAAGTCGTTCAACCCTGCCCTTTACTTGCATCTTTGGCTTCAATTCCTCAATGCTTGAGGGCACCGCAATCTCAGGTGCATCTGTTAGTTCTGTTAATTCATCACTCATAGTCGAGTTCTCCTACGCAGGGGTATAGTAGCTTTGCGCTCCGCGCATCAAAAGTGAATATATTGTTCACAATGCTTGGGGGGCAGAACGCATGTATCTGCTTTTGCTCCAGAATCCAAAAGGCAATTATAGCAAGGGTGATTGGTGTGTCAACCAAAAAAACGACTATCTCGCACAAAAAATGACGGGAGATTTATAGATTGCCCGTCATCTTTGAAATTGTAAATCTATTCAAACGCGTTAGGCCGCTTCTGGCTCGACTTCTACAGTTTCAAATTCATGCGTTGGCAACCCAACCTGTTTGCGAATAATATATTCTAATTCATCCAATGTCGTTGGATTTTCAGCAAGGTATAGTTTGGCATTTTCACGTCCCTGCCCCAATAATGTTTCGCCGTACCGAAAATAGGCACCGCGCTTGTCAACGATATTCATTTGAACAGCTAAATCCAAAACATCACCAGTAAGAGAAATCCCCTCGTTGTACATAATGTCAAATTCGCATTCAGTAAAGGGCGGTGCAACCTTGTTTTTCTTCACTTTGACTCTTGTACGGTTGCCAGTGACATCCCCACCAGCTTTGATGCTTTGAATACGGCGAATATCCAAACGCACAGATGCATAAAATTTGAGGGCATTGCCACCACTAGTTGTTTCTGGATTACCGAACATCACCCCAATTTTCTGACGCAGTTGGTTAGTAAAAATCGTTACGGTGTTTGTCTGTTTGATGACGCCAGATAACTTGCGTAAGGCTTGTGACATCAGACGAGCCTGCAAACCGACATGAGCATCACCCATCTCGCCTTCAATCTCTGCACGAGGAACCAATGCTGCTACTGAATCCACCACGACAACATCCATTGTACCGGAACGAATGAGTGCATCTGCTATTTCCAGGGCCTGCTCACCAGTATCTGGTTGGGATACATACAAGTTATTGATGTCCACACCACATTTGGCAGCATAGCTGGGATCAAGCGCGTGTTCCATGTCGATGAAGGCACAGATGCCACCACGCTTTTGTGCTTCGGCAATGATGTGTTGACACAGAGTCGTTTTCCCTGATGATTCAGGGCCATAGATTTCGACAACCCGACCTCTGGGAACCCCCCCTACACCCAAAGCTATGTCTAATGACAGCGAACCAGTAGGGATAGATTCAACTGTCATGTGGTGGGCTTCTCCCAAGCGCATAATTGCGCCTTCACCAAAACGCTTGGTCAGGGAGTCGAGGGTCTTTTCCAGGGTGGCAGTACGGCCGGTTCCATTTGTTGAGGCCATGAGTTTTCTCCTTATTTTGCTGCAAGATAATTAATAGGTGATTTTTATTGTACGAGGGAATAGTAGCACGAATGTTCTTATTTGTCAATATCGGGTTTGTTTTTCAGAACAACCGTTCAATTTTTTAGGAAGGGTTAGCGAGAGCGAATTATTTGCAGCAACCGGGGGATTTCTCGCCCACCGAATAACAAGTTGCAGCCTAAATAGACCACGATACCTATACTAGTGGCTGCGCCTAAGAACATGAGCGGCGTGGTGAGGAAACGGCCGATTCCCCAAATGACCCCGCTCATCACGGCCGTTGCCAACAATGCCCGCCCCGCCCCCATGAGCAACGGCCGTATTTCCAAGCCACCTAACACACGGCCGTTCAACACAAACAACACCGCCGACAACACCGAGAAAGCAACCGTGCTGGCAAGCGCCAGTCCGACAATACCCAAAGAGCCTACCAACCAGTAAGCCAGGCTGATATTGATCGCCAACCAGCCGATATAAGCAAACATCGGTGTGCGCGTATTGTGCTGCGCGTAAAACATGCGTGCCACCATCTCCAATGTGGCCTCGCTGACCACACGCACACTGAAGACCAGGAGAACACTGTATACAAGCGCAGTGGAAGCGGCGGTGAACTCGCCCCCTTCCAGCAAAAAGCTGATAGCGGGCTGGCCTAACAACACCAGCATAGCAGCGGCAGGGATGGTAAGCGTCCAAATAATGTTGAGTGCAGAAACGGCCGTCCGTTTCAATCCATCCACGTCGCCAGCATTAAACAACTCGGCCAGCGTGGGGAAAATAACCAGCGCAATGGCCGTGCCGAAGAGCGTTTCTGGAAGCTGCATCAGCGCATAGCCGTAAAAATAGGCCGAAGTACTGCCGCTAGGCAAGCCAGAAGCAAGGCGGATGATAAATAAGTCAGCCACTTGAATGGCCCCCAGGGTAACGATGCGCGGCCCCATCAGGCGGATGATTTCGCGCACGCCGCGCAGACGTAAATCCAGGGCCAGGCGATAGCGATAACGGTAGCGCAGCAGTGCCGGAACTTGAATGGCAATGTGCAGCACCCCGCCAATCACTGTGCCCCATGCCAGGCCATAAATGCCTAACGGCCGTAACCACGTCACCCCAATAAAATAGCCAATATCCAGCGCCAGCGGGGCCAGCGCTGGCAGAGCAAAATGCTGATGCGCGTTGAGGATGCTGCTCAACACACCGCTGATGCCGAACAGCGTGGTTTGTATCAAAATGATGCGCATGATCTCGGCTGTCAACTGCTGGTTTTCTGGAGTGAAGTCGGGCACAAGGACGACGCGGGCAAGCCAGGGAGCAAACAGCGCCCCCAGCGCGGACACAGCTCCCAACAACAGAATGACGAGGGTGAGAATGGTATTGGCGAGGCGGGCGCTTTTGACGGCCGTTTCGTCAGCCAAATAGGCAGCATACACTGGGATGAAGGCAGCAGCCAACGAGCCACCTGCAATCACAATAAAAAAGACCTCAGGGAGCTGGTTGGCGGCGGTAAAGGCATCAAATTCAGAGCCGGTTCCAAAGGCCGTGCTGATCAGGCGGACGCGGATGAGGCCAGTCAGTTTACCCAGGCCAAAGAAAATAATGACCAGAACAGAAGATTGTAGTAAATGGCGTGCGCGTTTCATGCTAGCTTGCTAATCCTGCAAATAACCCAACTGCCGCATAGCATCAATGATGGGCTGTTCGTTTGCCATCACCATCGGGCCAATGCGCCACAGGCCGCTGGAGCCTAAAAAGAGGTAGCCATGTCCCGAGTGAGTGGCCTCTACCGGAATGAGCAGTTGGTTCACTTTGCTCATGCGCACGGGGGTGTTAAAAGTAATGTATTCGGGGTAATAAATTTCGATAACCAGTTCTTCCTCTGCGTAGCGGCGCAAAGTTTCGTCGCCCAACCCCAAGTCAATGAGGGCGGTGTTGGAAAAATCAGAGAAGGCCTCGTCAAAAGCGGTAGTGAGTGTGGCATATTCAGGCGTACCTGGGGTGATGGTAACGGCCGTGCCATAATCACGCACGACAATACGGCTGGGTTGATAACTGGGCTGAAACGGCAAAAACCACCAAGCATTCCCCGTGTTCATGGCATTAATCAACCACATAATCAGCAGAATTGCACCAACCAGGATTAACAAAGGTTCTTTTACTTTCGTTTTTGGCATAAAACCTCCGAGTCATTTGCAACTGCCTGATTTTATCGCAAGTGACGAATGGCAAGTAGCGAGTGATGGATGCACTTCGTCACGCCATCACTTTGTCAGGTATAATATGACAAAACATCGCAGGAGACATTACCGATGGAAATCAACACACCAGATTGGGTAAAAGACGCTGTATTTTACCAAATCTTCCCCGACCGCTTCGCCCACCGTAAGAGTGCTTTTGGACAAAACGGCTATCCTTTTAAGCCCACAAACTTGCAACCCTGGGGGGCCAAACCCACTTATCACGGCTTTATGGGGGGCGACTTACTTGGCATCATTGACAAATTGGATTATCTAGCCGATCTGGGCATTAATGCCATATACCTCAACCCTATTTTTGCTTCCGCGTCTAATCACCGCTACCACGCCCATGATTATTATCAAGTTGATCCCATTTTGGGCGGGAACATGGCCTTTTTTGAATTCCTTCATGCCGCCCACGACCGGGGGATTCGTGTGGTGTTGGATGGCGTGTTTAATCACGCCAGTCGTGGCTTTTTCCAGTTTAATCACCTGTTGGAGTGTGGCGCGGAATCCCCTTACGTGGACTGGTTCCACGTTCATGGCTGGCCTATAAATGCGTATGATCTCCGCGCCAAGAAACCGAATTACGATGGTTGGTGGGGGAATGCAGCGCTGCCGGAATTCAATACGGATACAACGGCCGTGCGCGAATTCTTGTGGGGTGTAGCCACCCATTGGCTGGAACAAGGCATTGACGGCTGGCGGCTAGACGTGCCCAATGAAATTGACGACGATGCCTTTTGGCAAGAATTCCGTCGCCGGGTGAAGGCCATCAACCCAGAGGCGTACATTGTGGGCGAACTGTGGCAAGACGCTGCACGCTGGCTGCAAGGCGACCAGTTCGACGCGCAGATGGACTACAATTTTACGCGGGCAGCTTTTGGCTTTTTTGCCGGGGATAACATGGATCAGCGAGATACGCCTGGGATGGGCTATGGGCTAATGCCCACACTAACGGGTCAAGAGTTCGCACTGGAATTGGATCGGCTGACAAATCATCTCTACCATGCAGAAGTGGTGCAGGCGCAAATGACGATGTTAGGCAGCCATGACACGCCGCGTTTGTTGACAATTGCGAATAATGATAAAACGGCCGTGCGGCTCATGCTCCTCTGCCAAATGACCTATCCCGGCGCACCCAATATCTACTACGGCGATGAAATCGGCATGACGGGTCACGCTGATCCAGACTGCCGCCGCGCTTTCCCCTGGCACGATGAGAGCGTTTGGGATCGGGAATTGCTGGCAGATGTGCGTGCCTACGTGCATCTGCGGCACGAAATTCCCGCGCTGCGGCGCGGCACATTTGAAGTGCTCTATGCAGATGCGAATATGGTCGCGTACCAACGGCGGTACCAGCAAGGAGAGATTGATTCAACGGCCGTGATCGTCTTCAACAGAGGCACAAGCCCACAATCCATTACCTGTCCGGTGGGATTTGCCGGGCAGCTTCCTGAAAAACTAGCCAATCCCGGCAAGCCTCTGACAGCCGGAAAGAAGTATGTGGTGAACGGCCGTTCCGCCCGTATCTGGGCAAATTAACACAATTTTCGTTTACTTAACGGCAAATGAAACAATTTCCCTGTATCATCCAAAAGGTGCAATACACCTGAAATTTAGGTTTGTCACACGTAAGGAAAAGGCAATGAGTGAGTCCCCCCTCATTCTCTACATAGAAGATAACTACGACAACCTCAAACTAGTCAAACGCATCCTCCATGCTTTTGGCTTCAACTTTCATGGTGCAAGCAATAACCAGGAAGCTCTTGCCTTTCTTAGCCAACAAACCCCAGACCTCATTCTCATGGACATCAACCTCCCCGGTGTTGACGGTTACACCTTGACTCAACAGCTACGTCAACGCCAAAATCTAGCTTCCATTCCTATCATCGCTCTCACCGCAAATGTCATGAAAGCCGACCGCGAAAAGGCAAGCGTGGCTGGCTGCGATGGATTCATTCAAAAGCCCATCAATGTTGACCGCTTACCCGATCAAATCTTAGAGTACCTCAACAGGAATTAACCTTATGAGTAAGGCAACCCTCCCCATCACCCCTCAAGAAGCCCACGTTCTCGTCGTCGAAGACAACGTCTCCAATTTTGTCCTCATTGCCCGCCTCCTGGCCTTTATGGGCATCGAAAAGTGCGAGTGGAAGACAACGGGTTGGGGAGTTGTCGAATTCGCCAACACCATGAGCCGCGTCGATTTAGTCCTCATGGATTTGCGCCTGCCTCACGAAGATGGATATGAAGCCCTGCGCCAAATCCGCACACATCCCCAACTCAAAGACACGCTTGTCGTCGTCGTCACCGCCCAAGGCAGCACCGCAGAAATGGAAAAGGCTCGTACAGCCGGATTTGACGGTTTCATCTCCAAACCGCTCGACGTCGATCGGTTTCCAGAGCAAATTGGGCAAATCCTCAATGGCGAAGAGGTGTGGGATTTAGGTATCTAAATGTTTGGCTTGCTGCGTCATTCCCCGGAAAACGCTGAAACTCAGCAGCAAAGTCGCCTGCTGCAAATTCTTGCTGTCACGCTTGCAGCGCTAACCATTCTCTATACTCTCCTCCAATCACCTCAACCTGAGTATGTTGCAGTTCCAATCATACTTAGCCTGCTTTTAACAGGCATCACGATTTACCTGACTCGCTTATCCAGGCACCGGCTGGCTGTCCATTTCTTTTTTGTTTCGCAAACTATCATTCACGTTTTCTTGCTTTTTAGCAGTGGGGTAACGGCCGTTGCCTACTTAAGTCTCACCGCAGTTGTTGCTGTTGCCATTCTCGATTCTATTTTAGCCAGTGCGTTGTATGGCACGGCCGTTCTCATATCCACCACACTTTACACCCACTATGTTGGAGAAACAGATGCTAGTTTTCTAACCGGCTACTACATCACCACCATCAGCCTCGCCATCATCACCTGGCTAATTGTCAGAAACATACAAGAGACACTACGGCACGCCCAAGAAAAAACCCAAACTACCCAAGACAACCTCTCAGAACTACAAGCCAACAGCACATTCATTCAACGCCGGGCACGCCAACTACAACAAAGCGCCATGATCGGGCAAGTCATGAACACCATACATGACCTGGAATGGCTGCTAAAAACTAGCAGCGAACTAATCCATGAACAATTCGGCTTTTACTTTGTGGCAATCTACCTCCTCGACGAAAACGCCAATCAACTCATTCTCAAAACTGCGACCGGTCAAGTCGGGCAAATCATGCAAACCGAAAAATTCAGCGTCAGCCTCCAGGCCAATGCCATCATTTGCACCGTTGCCAACAGCCGCAAAGCTCGAATCGCCCATGACGTTAGTCAAGACCCTGCCTATCTAGCTGTACCACATCTAGCCGCAACTCAATCTGAGGTTGCAGTCCCTCTCATCGTGCGCGACACTTTGCTTGGTATCCTCGACGTACAAAGCGACGAACCAAACGCCTTCCAAGAAGAAGATGTCAACTTCCTCCAGATTCTAGCCAATCAGATTGCAGGCAGCATCGACAACGCCAGACTATTTGCAGAAACAGAAACGCAGTTAAATGAAGCTGTTACACTTTACAATCTCAACACCCTGCTAACAACTACTTTAGACGCCCACGAAATTTACCGCCGCAGCGCCCTTGCTTTCATAGAATCCATAAACTGCTCCCGCTGCATCATATACAGTTGGGAACCAGAATTGAATACCATAACCGTTCAAATAGATTTCACTCACTCTGAAAAAGGGCAAACAACCGGACATTTTAATTTCAACCGCACAGTCTATGAATTGCAAGGGATGAGTGATACGCAACGCGTGCTGCAAACATTAGAAACCCTTACGTACCACAGACAAGATCATGGGTTGCCAACAGAAAAGGAACGTCTCATGCGCGAAGCTGGACTGGACATAAGTTTGGTTTTGCCCATGATTCAAGGGATTGAGGCTATCGGGTTAATTGAGTTATTCCGCACGGAAGCGCAAGGCAATTTCAATCAACGAGAAAGCGAATTAGCGCAAACAATGGCAAATCAAATCGCCAGCGCACGACAAAATGCGATGCTGGCAACTGAGGCAAGAGCACGGGCAGCACAATTAAGCACCCTGAACCGCATTAGTACCGTGCTTTCGCTTTCACCGAGCTTGACAGATGTGTTTGATGGCGCACGGCGCGAGATTATGTCTCTCATTGAAGCCACCGGTATGTCTATCATCCTGCTTAACTCAGGCGGTACGCATCTTAACTGGATTTATGGATACGAGCGCGGGCAAGAAGTAGACCTCTCCAGCATTCCTTTGCTGCCCATCTCTCAGGGATTCAGCGGGTATGTGGTACGAAACCGAGATGTATTACATATCAATCGCCAAATGCAAGAAATGAGCAATGAGCTTCAATCGCTCACAGTGGGTGCGTTACCCAATTCCTGGTTGGGTTTGCCGCTATTTGTAACCAATGAATTAATTGGCGTGCTGGCGGTGGAAAACGAATTTGATAATGAGGCATTTAGCGAGCAAGATGTTGCTTTGCTGAAAACAATTGCCGGGCCATTGGCCATTACGATTAAGAATTCGCTGCAATTTGCGGAAATTCAGGCTGCTTTGGAAGCGCAATCTAAGCAGCGTGTGCAGCTACAAACGGCCGCAGAGGTGGCCGCAGCCGCCAGCACCATTTTGGACGGGCAAGTCTTAATTAATCGGGCTGTGACGCTGATTAAAGAACGGTTTGGTTTGTACTACGTCGGGTTGTTTTTGATAGATGAATCTGGGAAGCAGGCTGTGCTGCGGGCAGGCACGGATGAGGCTGGACGAGTTCAGTTGGCACAAGGGCATCAATTAACTGTAGGGGGTCGGTCTTTAATTGGTGGAGCAACGAGCGACGGCCGTATCCGCATCACCCAAAATGTAACTGAAGACACAGAATGGCTCCCAAATCCAACTCTGCCTGACACACGGGCAGAGTTGGCGCTACCCCTGCGCGTACGCGACGAAATCATAGGCGCACTCACCGTGCAAAGCGCACAAGCGAACGCCTTCGATGAGGGTCTGATTGGCACACTACAAACCATGAGCGACCAATTGGCGGTCGCCATTGAAAATGCACAACTGTTGGCAGGGGCCGAAGCACGTAACCGGCAGCAGCGTCTTTTGAACGAAATCAGCGCACGGATGTATCAATCAGTTGATGTCACCGAGATTGTCCGTGTTGGCTTGCAAGCCATCTCCGACCAGCTTGGCGGTGCAGAAGTGGGGGCACAGTTGGGAATGGAAGCGCCGGATATTTTAAACAACGATGTGTGGCGCTCATCGCAAATTGCTTTTCAAGCCGGGTACACACCAGATGGTTTTAGATTCAATCGTGTTGAGAAGGATGTAGAAATGGGGAACGGCCGTTCCCTTCCCCTGCAACTCGGCGAAACCCCATTTGGCCTCATCTCCCTTCCCCAAGATGTGCCGATCGACGCGGAAAAGGAAACGTTCATCCAAAATCTAATCCGCGAAATGGGCAACGCCCTCAACAATGCCTTTTTGCTGCAAACGACCCGCGTCCATGCCAACCAACTTGCTCTGGCAACCGAGGTATCCCGCGCAGCTACCACCATTCTCGACCGCAGCCATCTCATTCAAGAAGTTGTGAATCTAATCCGCAGCCGGTACACCCTCTACTACGTGGGCCTCTTTTTACTGGATGAATCGGGGCAAACGGCCGTGCTGCAAGCAGGCACTGGCGAAGCTGGCAAATTGCAGTTAGAACGACGTCACCGCCTCATCATTGGCGGCCCCTCCATGATTGGCACGGCCATTTCTCAGGGCAAGGCCATTGTCGAACAAGACGTCACCCAGGCGGCTGCCTTCACTTACAATCCCCTGCTGCCCGAAACCCGCGCCGAACTGGCGCTGCCGCTGCGCACACGCGGCCGGGTTATGGGCGCGATCACCGTGCAAAGCGCTGAACGGTATGCTTTTACCGACGACACGGTAGCTGTGCTGCAAAATCTAGCCGATCAGCTTGCCATCGCCATCGAAACAGCCACGCTCTTCGCCCAAATTCAGGACACGCTGGCAGAAACCAGCCACTTGTATGAAACAGGGCAAGAGATGAGTACGGCCGTATCCCCACACGCGGTCTATCGGGCACTCATCAACTTCACCTCGCAGGCAGACATTGTAGATACAGCACAAATATTAATTTTAGACCCGGATGATGACGATTTTCTCCTTTGCCCTGCGCTGTGGACCCGCGAGCCGCTCAAAGAAAAAGCCCTGGTGCGCTACCCGCGACAAAGCTACAAGTTTGGCGAACAACTGCTGCACGGCGTCTTGCTTTTGCTGGACGACACCATGACAGATTCCCGATTGGACGAGACAACCCGTACCTGGTTTGTCCGCAATCAGATGCGGTCTTGCGCCCTCATTCCCCTGGCAGTCGAAGATACGTGGTTGGGCACACTGGTCTTGCACAACCGGCAAAAACAGGCTTTTGACGAGGATACGTTACGGCCGTTCCTCACACTTGCAGACCAGGCCGCCGTCATTCTTGCCAACCAACGGCTGCTGCGCGAAGTACAAGCCGCCAACGAGCAGCTTCGTCAGCTTGACAAACTCAAAACCCAATTCCTGGCAAACATGTCCCATGAACTCCGCACACCGTTGAACTCCATCATCGGTTTCTCCCGCGTCATTCTCAAAGGAATTGACGGCCCCATTTCTGTAGAACAAGAGGAAGACCTGACATCCATTTACAACAATGGTCAGCACTTGCTGCGTCTAATCAATGAAATTTTGGATATGGCGAAAATTGAGGCAGGCAAAATGATATTGGCCTTTGAATCGGTAGACTTGGCCGAGATCGCTCAAGCCGCGCTTGATACAATCCGCAGCCTGGCCCACGAAAAAGGGCTAACTCTACATGCCGCCATTCCTGACCAACTGCCCCAAATTGAGGCAGATCCGGTTCGTTTGCGCCAAATCTTGAACAATTTATTGTCTAATGCCGTAAAATATACAGATGAAGGAAATATCTTGCTGCATATCCAACCCAACGGAGCTACCCATATACATATTACGGTTAGCGATACGGGGATAGGTATCTCGCAAGAAGACTTTGATAAACTGTTTGCTGCGTTTGAGCAAGTAGATAACTCAACCACACGTATGGTGGGTGGCACGGGATTGGGCCTACCCATTACAAAATGGCTAGTGAACATGCACCAGGGAACGATTACAGTGGAAAGTGAAATTGGTCGGGGTTCAACGTTCCACGTGCGGCTGCCGGTGCATCAAGATGAAACCCTGACTTCAAATATTACATTTACAGAATCATTGCAAGGGAGTTTATGAGAGCGTTCTCTATTACTTGTCGCGCTTGTGGCGCACAACGGCCGTTCACCCATCCCATTGCTGCCTGTCCAGAATGTGGCGGGGGCTGGTTGGATGCTGTGTACGAGTACGGCCGTTACCATCATACCGAAGGACTAAACACCTATCGTTGGCCTCATGCCCTCAAACGGTACGGAGCCAGCCTTTGGCGCTACCGCGACCTGCTGCCGCTGCGCCACGACCAAAACATCGTCACCCTCGGCGAGGGCTGGACACCCCTTTTGAAAGCACACAATCTTGGACTGATGCTGGGCCATCCCAACATCTACATCAAAGATGAAAGGCAGGGGCCAACCGGCTCCTTCAAAGACCGCCAGGCCGCTATTGCTGTCAGCGCCCTAAAAGAAGCCAGCATCACCGAAGCCGTTGTCGCCTCCACTGGCAACGTCGCCATAGCCTACTCCGCCTATTGTGCGCGAGCGGGCATCAAACTGTGGGTGTTTGTGCCCAGCAGCGTACCCGTCGAAAAAATGCGTGAAATGTCCCTGTACGGATCCGAAGTGATCAAGGTAACGGGCACGTATGACCAGACGAAAGAGATTGCCGCACAGTTTGCTACCAGCAAAAACATCTTTTTAGATCGCGGCATCAAGGGCATTGCCGCCAAAGAAGCTATGAAAACGCTGGCTTTTGAGGTGGCAGAACAGTTAGGTGCGGCAATGGCCGGGGATGATCCCATGCTGCTGAATACGCCACGCCCCTGGCGTGCGCCGGATTGGTATGTACAAGCGGTCAGCGGCGGGCTGGGGCCTGTAGGCGTGATGAAGGGGTTTGCGGAATTGAATGATCTAGGGTTGATTGACACAATGCCCAAGTTGGCAAATGTGCAGCCCAGCGGTTGTGCGCCAATGATTCAGGCTTTCCGCCAAGATCGGGCAACGGCCGTCAACGTTGACGACCCCATGACCGACATCATCACCCTGGCAACGGGTAAACCGGGCGAAGCTTATGAGGTGTTGTACGAGCTGACAAAACGGCACGGCGGCACATTTGAGGCCGTGACGGATACGGAAGCATTCCAGGCGCTGCGTGTGGTGGCGGAGATGGATGGGATTTCGGTGGAACCAGCAACGGCCGTTGCCTTTGCCGGTCTCTTCAAACTCATCCGCCAGGATGTCATCCAACCGCATGAGATTGTCGTCGTCAACTGTTCCGGGCACACCTTCCCTGTAGAAAAGCAAATTGTCGGCGAACACTTCACCCGTGACATGCATGTATCCAATGGGGCTAGCCATCACGGCCGTTCCGAGGGACTGCTCACTGCTTTAGAAGAACTCGATGATCGCGTGCAGCGCATTGCCATCATCGAAGACAATGCAGACTCAGCCCGGCTCGTCCGCCGCATTCTGCAAGCTCAAGGCGACTTCCTCATAGATGAAGCGAATGATGGCATCACAGGGCTAGCCCTCATTCAACGAACCCGCCCCAACCTCGTCATCCTGGATTTGATGATGCCCGGCATGGATGGGTTTGACATTGTCGAAATCATGAAGCATGATCGGTATTTAAGTAACATTCCCGTCATCGTCATCACTGCAAAGGAATTAACGGCCGTTGAAAGAGAACGCTTAGACGGTAAAATCAAAGGACTGCTGCAAAAGGGCACATTTATGGACTCTGACCTGCTTAACGACATTCGGCAGGCGCTTCCCACTTAGGCATGGTGAACGGTAATCGGCTACCAGCAACTAGCTGCCCATTACCAACCACCAATACGGAAACAAGGTATGGCTACAAACAGCGAAGCAACCATCCTTTACATTGAAGACGACATTGCGAGCCGGTTGTTAGTACAGCGTGTACTGGGCAGCCGAGGGTATGATGTACACGTCGCCGGCAATGGTCTTGATGGCATTGCGCTGGCTCGTGACAAGGAACCGCAGCTCATCCTTATGGACATCAACCTGCCGGATATGGACGGCCGTGAAATCACCACCCGGCTGCGCGGCCTGCCGAACTTCAGCGAAGTGCCCATCGTCGCCCTGACAGCCAACATCAGTGCAGGCAGCCGCGAGATGGCGCTGGCAGCCGGCTGCACCGGCTTCCTCACCAAACCAATCAACGTTTCCGAATTTCCCCAACAAGTTAAAGATTTTCTGCAAGGCCGTGTTGAACCTCTCTCTCCTTCCGAACGCAATATTCACCTGCAAAAACATGCACAAAACCTGGTAGAACGCCTGGAAAACAAAATCCGCGAACTGGAAGGAGCCAACAAACGCCTGCGTGAACTAGACAAGATGAAGAGCGATTTCATCGTCCTGGTCTCGCACGAACTGCGCACCCCCCTGACATTAATCAGTGGCTATGCCCACTTGCTGGAAGAACAGCTCAAACAAACCAACGACCAAACCGTCCCGGCCGAAACGGTGAAAAGCATCGCGGAGGGGTTGAACCTGGGCGTGACGCGCATGCGCGAAGTGGTCAACGAAATTATCAGCGTGTCGCGCATTGCCTCTGGCACATTGGAGTTGGCAATTGGTCCGGTACGCCTACAACAAATCATGGAGGATTTGCGGCAAGACCTGGATGAGGTTTGCCGTCGCCGTCGCCTGACGCTTGAAATTGGCGATTTGCACAATTTGCCGGTGATTGAGGGGGACGGAAAACGCATTCGCGTGGCGCTAGAGAATGTGATGGGCAATGCCATTAAATTTACGCCGGACGGAGGCAGTATTTTTGTCGTCGGGCGCAAGGTGGGCGATGCGGTGGACTTGATTATTCGAGACACGGGAATCGGCATCCCGGTCAAAGAGCAGCGCCGCATTTTTGACCAGTTTTATGTGTTGGGGTCTATTCAACACCATTCAACGAGTAAATCAGCATTTCAAGGGGGCGGCCTGGGTTTGGGATTGGCTATCGCTCATGGCATTGTGGAAGCGCATAACGGCCGTATCTGGGTCGAAAGCAAACGCCGCGATTTGGAGAATCCACCGGGCAGCACGTTCCATATCTTGCTGCCTATCAGGCAGGCAAGCCAACAAACCATCTTATGAAACTAGAGTTAGGGCGAGAGCGAGAGAAAGAAGTGACATCACCTACAGCCTCTAGCTCTCGTTCCCGCTCATGGCAGCGCGGCCTCTTTTGGGCCTTAGTTTCCCCCCTGTTTTTGGGAACCATCCCCATCCTGGCAAAACTGGCGTATGCAGCCGGTGTAGACGTTTTAACTGTCGTTGCTTTTCGCACCTTGTTTGCCGCTTTTATTTTGTGGACGGCCGTTCTCCTCTTCAAACGCGATTTCATCATCAGCTCCAGCCCGGCCGTCCTCAGCAGCTTCGTAGCCGGGGGCATTAACGGCATCGGCTCCCTCTTCTTCTACGCCAGCCTGACGCGCATTGACGCTTCATTAGGGCAGCTTATCAACATTACCTACCTCATCTTTGTAACCGTACTGCTGCGGCTGGCAGGGCACGCTGTCTCCTGGCTCACTTTTTTTCGCACCGGGCTGGCTATCTTGGGCATCTACATTTTGACACAGGGCGGCCTGGGCGAACCCAATTGGGTGGGTGTCGGCATGATGGCGGTAGCTGCATTGATGTATGCCATCCAACTGGTTTTGAGCCAGCGCATTTTGCTGGATATCCCTGCCCCCACCATGGCACTCTATGCCATGACAGCGATGGCTATTGTCGTCACCATTGCCTGGCTAACAAATCCAACTGATGTAACGGCCGTTTCCCAGGCTGGATGGACGGCCATCCTTCTCATGGGCCTCACCACGGGACTCTCACGCCTCACCCTCTTTCTCGGCGTCAAACATTTGGGCAGCATCCAAACCGCCCTACTCGGCATTCTCGAAGTCGTTGTCAGCATCACCCTCGCCATTCTCTTTTTAGGGGAACACTTCACCCTCACACAGTGGATGGGTGCGGGCGTTCTCCTCGCCAGCGTGCTGCTGGTACGCTACGAGCGCGGCGTACCCAAATTTATTGACTGGTGGAAAGCCATCTGGCAGCTTCGCCTACGCCGCTAAATTTCCGATTGACGATTTTCGATTGACGATTTACGATTGGCAATGGATAGTTAACCATTGACAATTGATAATTCTCGTTCACCGATTCCAAAGGATCATACATCAACATGCACCTTCAACTCATTCATGGAGACTCTGTTTTTGACACCCTGGCTGACGAATGGAACACCTTAGCACGCCAGGGAATAACCAATACGCCATTTCAACACCTTGCCTACCAAAAGGCATGGTGGCAGCATTTGCAGCCCAATGGCGCAACCTTGCATACCTTTGCTGCCCGCGATGAGGCAGGCACGTTGGTTGGTTTGCTCTGCCTCTACAATATGGATGGCCTGGTTCATTTTAATGGCTGCGTAGAAGAAACCGATTATCTGGATGCCATTGTGCTGCCAGATTATGCTGAGGCTTTGTGGATGGCCGTTTTCCAACACCTGGACACCGACGACTTCCCCATCTGGCACACGCTCGACTTCTGCAATGTGCCCCAAGACTCTCCGTCTCGTGTCATCGTACCCCCTATTGCTGCGCAGCACGGTCTGGTTTTTGCTGAAACCATCCACGAAGTGTGTCCGGTTATTCAACTACCGGCCACGTTTGACGAGTACCTGGAGTCCATAGACAGTAAACAGCGCCGCGAGATTCGCCGCAAGCTGCGCCGCGCTGATGGTGCGGAAGCGGAACTGGTGATTGTGCAGCCGGGTGATGATGTAGAAACGGCCGTCACCGACTTCTTAGACTTGCTTGCCAAAAGCACTTTTGAAAAGCGAGACTGGCTCAACGACGGCCGTCGCGCCGTCTTCCACGACACCGCCAAAGTCGCTCTCGCTGATGGCTATTTGCTGTTGATGTTCATCGAGGTAGACGGCCGTAAAGCCTCCGCCCTCTTCAACTTCGACTACAACAACCACGTCCTCGTTTACAACTCCGGCCTGGACCCTGCCGCCTTCGGCCCCCTCAGCCTCGGTGAAGTGCTGACCGCTAAAGCAATTGAATGGGCCATTGCAAACGGCCGTTCCACCTTCGACTTCCTACGTGGCAACGAAACCTACAAATACCGCTTTGGCGCACAAGATACAATGGTCTACAAACTACACGTCGCCAAACCAAACGCAACAGAAATCCCAGCGTGTTAAAAACGAGAGATTAGAGGCCAGTTGGCATCTCTTTTTCAACTGCAAAGAGCGCGAAAAGCGCAAAGAAAATACCAGAGAAAACCTTTGCGATCTTTGCGGTGAATTCTTAAAGGAAAAAACGTTGAACGACAACTCCTCCCCCGTCCGCCGCATCGCTATGCTCAGTGTACATACCTGTCCGCTGGCAATGCTCGGTGGCAAAAAAACCGGCGGCATGAATGTTTACGTGCGCGATTTCAGCCGTGAATTGGGCCGCCAGGGTATTCACGTAGATGTATTCACCCGCTCGCAAGACGACTGCGTGCCCCGCGTCGTTCACGATTTGGGCTACGGCGGCCGTGTCATCCACATCCCCGCCGGGCCAGAACGCCCTATTCCCGTCGCTGACATCATCCAATATTTAGACGATTTCACGACTGGCGTCTTAGAGTTTGCCGCCAACGAAGGCATTACCTATGATGTCATTCACAGCCACTACTGGCTTTCTGGCCTGGTGGCGGAAAAACTACGCGATGCCTGGAAAGATGGCAACGGCCGTTACACCCCCATCATCCACATGTTCCACACCCTCGGCCACATGAAAAACCGCATCGCCCTCAGCGATAGCGAACGCGCCCCCCAAGAACGCCTCGACGGCGAAGCCCACGTCATCCGCATTGCTGACCGCATCATCGCCGCCACGCCTGCCGAACAAGCGCAGCTCAACTGGCTCTACAATGCTGATATGAGCAAAGTCGCCATCATTCCCCCTGGCGTAGACTTGGAACGCTTCAAACCCATTCCTAAAGCAGCAGCCAAACAACACATTGGCATTCCCGCTCATCATAAAAACATCCTTTTTGCCGGGCGTATCGAACCACTCAAGGGCATTGATACCCTGCTGCTGGCAATGGCTCTCATCCACCAACGTCATCCTGGCACAGTACGTGACACCTGCGTCGCCATCATTGGCGGCGATCCCTGGAGCGACGACCCCGACGAAGAAATGGCTCGTCTCAAAGAGATGCGTACAACCCTGGGCATCCATGAATTCGTCACCTTTTTGGGGGCCAAAGACCAAAATGTGCTGCCCAATTACTATGCCGCCGCCGAAATGGTGGTCATGCCCAGCCATTACGAGAGCTTTGGTATGGTCGCTTTAGAAGCGATGGCAATGGGCACGCCTGTCGTTGCTTCAGAAGTGGGTGGGTTGGCCTTCCTGGTTCAAGATGGTGTGAATGGCTTGCACGCACCCTCCCGTGACCCCGAAGCATTGGCTGGCTGCATTTACGAACTGCTTACTGACGAACAGTACCGTGCCCGCTTGGGACACAACGCCCGCGAATATGCACAAGAATATGACTGGCGGCACATCGTCACGCGTATGCTGCGCGTTTATGAGGCAGTGCTGGCCGGGGAAGATTGTGTGCAGCGCCAGGAAGCGCTCGTCTAATTTTCGCCGCCAGCGGTTGGGAATCGTACAGACTCCGTGTAACTTGCGTCACACCCCGGACGCTATAAAGTAGCTATACTAGAAGCACATCAACACAATTTTGCTTCTCCTTTTTCTCCTCTTCCTCTTCCACAACAAGGCCCCGCCAGGGGTCTTGTTGTTTTCTGTGCGAATTACGCCGCTTTCGCTACACTTAACGATATGACTAAAATAAAGATTGGCAAACTTGCTCCTGACGCAACGCTCACTGTGCTGGACGGCCGTTCCACCTCCTTATCCAACTATTGGGGTAACGACCGTCACCTGCTCATCATCTTCCTGCGCCACCTCGCCTGACTGCCCTGTCGAGACCATGTGGCACAGGTTGTGCTTCACCAAAACACGCTCCAAACCCTCAACACCGAGGTCATCACCATTTCTTTCGGCGCAACCCATTGGGCACAAATGTGGCTGCAAGAAACTCAATCCCCCTTCCCCTTCCTGGTTGACACTGAACGTGCAGCCTATCATGCTTACGGGCTAAAATCGTCTATCATTAGCTCATGGAGCTTCAATAATTTATGGTACTATGCCAAAGCTGTACGACAAGGACGAGAAACCTTTGGCAAGCGGGGCAATCCGCACCAACTTGGTGGTGATTTTATTGTTGACAAGCAAGGCATTCTGCGCCTGACTCATCCCAGCCGCGAACCGACGGATCGCCCATCTGTCAACAAACTGTTGGAGACATTGCAAAATTTACAATAGTTGTTTTGCCCTCTCCCATCTTTTATAATGCCACTACATCTATCTGGCGCGTAACGGGCTAAAAGGACTAATTTAATGAGCTTGCAAATTAATATTGACAAAATGGTAGCATTTATGGTGGGTTTACTGAATACACCCAGTCCCACCGGAGATACAGACCGTGCAGTCGCTTATGTGCAGGAAGCATTTGCTCCCTTTCCTTTCACCATGAAAATGTCCCCTAAGGGGTTCCTCACCGGAACTTGGGCTGGCGAGTTACAAACGCAGCCTCGCGCCCTCACGGCTCATGTGGACACCTTGGGCGCAATGGTGCGGGAAATCAAGGATAACGGCCGTCTACGCATGACCCAACTCGGCGGCTGGATGTGGACCTCAGTAGAAGGTGAAGGCGTGACAATATTTGCGAGTAACGGCCGTACCTATCGCGGCACGATTCTCCCCACCACCGCCTCCATCCACGCCCACACCGCCAAAGAACGCAACGAACCACGTGACGACAGCAACATGGAAGTGCGTATAGACGCCCGCACAGCCTCTCGTGAAGAAACCGCAGCCCTCGGCATCCGCGTCGGCGACATCATTGCTTTCGACCCCCGCGTCGAAGAAACCGACACCGGCTTCATCCGCTCCCGCCACCTCGATGACAAAGCCAGCGTCGCCACCATTTACGGTGCACTAGATGCCCTGCACAGCACCGGGCTACGTCCCAAACAAGACACCCTCATCCATGTCAGCAACTACGAAGAAGTTGGGCACGGCGCTGCTGCCGGATTTCCCGCCAATCTGCACGATCTACTCACTGTAGACATGGCCGTCGTCGCCCCAAAACAGACTTCCGACGAATATGGCGTCACCATTTGCGCCAAAGACAGCGGCGGCCCCTACCATCTCAACTTGCGCCGCGAACTAGAGAATCTCGCCGCCGCCCACAACATTCCCTACAACACCGACATCTACCCCTACTACGGCTCCGATGGTGAGTCATACTGGCGTGCGGGCGGCAACGTGCGCGTCGGCCTCATTGGTCCCGGCGTAGACGCCTCCCACCACTATGAGCGCACCCACCGTAACAGCCTGAAACATACCGCTCAACTCATCGCCGCATACCTCCTCAGCTAAAAATGAGATGAGAGATTAGAGATTGGAGATTGAAAACTGGCTAATCTCTAATCTCCAATCTCTATGAAAAGGACATCCTTATGAAATCTTATTGGCTTCCAATTCTCCTCATCACACTGTTGCTAATGACTGCCTGCAACAGTCAGGCAGATGAAACACCGACCCCCATCCCGGCCACCCACACGCCCTTACCCGCTCCCTCCGCCACCCCCGCCCCCAGCGGCGAAACCGTGCGCGGACAGGCCACCATTGACAGCATTCAGGTTGAGATGCTAGAAAGTTTCCCCATACAGGTCAACGTCATCGCTCGCGGCGAACTGCCCGATAGCTGCACCCAAATTGACGAGATCGTGCAGCAGCGCAACGACACCACGTTCCGCATCATCATCACCACCATTCGTCCTGGCGATGCTGTGTGCACCGCAGATGTCGTGCCTTTCAGCGAGACCATTCCTTTGGATGTGGAAGGGTTGGATGCTGGAACCTATGACGTGAATGCAGGCGACCCCAGTGGAACTTTCACCCTCGCCGCCGACAACCGCATCGAAGAAGTCGTTCCCGAACCGGAACCCTCCGTCACGCCAGAACCGCCTGCCGCCGACAGCAACAGTGCAGCCATCAGCGGCCTGGTATGGCATGACCTCTGCGCCGTTACTGGCGGTGAAGGGGAAGCCGAGGCTACACCATCTCCCGGCTGCGTGGTTTTGGAGAATGGCGGTGTGCAGGCCAACGGTTTATTGGAAGAGGGCGAACCTGGGCTGGCAAATGTTATCGTCAGTTTGGGCGAAGGAGCCTGTCCGTCTACTGGCTTTGCCGAAGCAACGACGAACGCTGATGGCGAATACACATTCACAGACTTGCCCGCCGGTGAGTATTGTGTTTCGGTGGATGTGACAAATGTGGAAAACACGGCCGTTCTCGACCCTGGCAGCTTCACCAACCCTGAAACAGGGGTGACGGCCGTCACCCTCAGCGACGGCCAAACAACCAGCGACATCAACTTCGGCTGGGACTACGAATTCCTACCCGTACCCGAAGTAGACGCTGCCACCTGCACCAACAACTTCGAGTTCGTCGAAGACCTCTCCATTGATGACGATACCATCATGGCTCCCGGCACAGAATTTGTGAAAGAGTGGCGGCTGCGCAACATCGGCACCTGTCCCTGGACAACCGACTACACCTTCGTCACCGTAGACGAAGCCCCCTTGCCCTTTGGCGGAGACACCGAAGTGCCGCTGGAATCGGTCGTTGCACCCGGTCAAACAATGGACATCGCCGCCACACTCATTGCGCCCACCACTCCCGGCACGTATCGCAGCAATTGGCAGTTAGCCGATGCCAACGGCGAGCGCTTTGGCGTGGGTGGTTTCATTGAAGATGCTGTATACGTGCGCATCGTTGTGGATGAAAATGCCGACGTAACGCCGGAACCCAATACGGCCGTCATCGGCGGCGTCGTGTGGGCCGATTACTGCGCCATCCAAAACGATGGCTCTCCTTCAGTCGGCTGCCTGGAAACAGCCGAAGGCAGCGGTGTCTACATCGCCAATGGAACTTACAACTTCTACGAGTCCCCCATTCCAGAATTGCTCGTCACACTCAGTGATGGGGCCTGCCCCGAAGAGGGCGTTATCACACCCAGCAGCATCCTCTCTACCACCACCACAGACGTAGATGGACTATACCGCTTCACCGGTCTGGACAATGGCACCTACTGCATCTCCATTGACGCCTTCGACGACACCAACATCAACTCACTCATACCCGGCGATTGGACATATCCGTATCGCGGTGTTGGCCGTCTCGGTGTCATTCTGCAAGCTGGTGAGGAACGCCTGGATGTAGACTTTGGATGGGATTATCAGTTCGATTAGTTATACATGATCAGAAACCTGGTTTTTCGGAAAAACCCGGTTTCTCAATTATATGAAGGGCAGATGCTTACACATCTGCCCTTTTTGTTTGCCTTCTTGACAACAAAAGCATAATCTGTCATACTTTTAACAACTGGTCAGACCACTTACCAGATAGGTGGTTAAATTGATTTAATCTTGAGGAGCTTGACTTGACAAACAACTGGACGACCCCGCAGCGACCAAATGATTACACTGAACAAGCACTGGTACAGGCTATTCTCGATGGCTCATTTGCGGTGGGCAGCAGCCTGCCCGGCGAGCGCACACTTGCCGCAGAATTGGGCGTCACCCGGCCAACACTGCGCGAAGCCATCCAACGATTGACCCGCGATGGCTGGCTGACTGTCCATCACGGCAAACCAACCCTGGTAAATGACTATTGGCGCGATGGCGGCCTGAATGTACTGAGCACATTGGTGCAGCACAGCGACCAACTGCCGCCCAATTTTGTGGCAAATTTGTTGGACGTACGCCTACACCTGGCTCCAGCATATACGCGAGCAGCAGTGGATAATGACCCAACGCAGCCGTCGGCGCTGCTCAATCAGGCCGCTAATTTGCCAGACACGGCCGTTGCCTTTGCCACCTTCGATTGGACACTGCACCACTGCCTGACAGTGGCGTCAGGCAATCCCATTTACACCCTGATTTTGAATGGCTTTGCCAATTTTTATGAGCAAATTGCACAGCTCTATTTTGCGCTGCCAAATGCGCGGGGGGCTTCGCGGGCTTTTTATGAGGGGTTGGCAACGGCCGTTGCCAACCAAGACGCCCTCACCGCCGAAACCCTCACCCGGCAAGTGATGGAACAGAGCATTGTGTTGTGGGAGAGCAGTAGCCAGTAGTCAGTCATCAGTATTCAGTAACTAGCTACTGGCCACTGATGACTAATGACTGATGACTGGTTACTGAATATTCCTCAAAAGGAGCATGTAATGCGCAGATGGAACGGTTGGGGCGACGACACCATTGAGTATCCGCTGCCGGAGAATGCGGCGGCATTTTTAGATGAACTAGTTGGGCCAGGCAAACCGCCGGTGGATGCACCCCTGGCGGAGGTAGTCGCGGCGGTGCCGCCCTCGCGGCTGCCACCACACCCGCTGGTGAAAACAGATGCGGCACAGCGCGTTTTGCACGCACGCGGGCAGAGTCTGCCGGATTGGGTGGCGCTGCGATACGGCCGTCTTCCCACCACCCCCGACGGCATCGCCCAGCCCACCAGCGAAGAAGAGGTGGCAGACTTGTTGCAGTACGCGGCTAACGCCGGGGTACAAGTTATCCCTTATGGCGGCGGAACCAGCGTGGTCGGCCACATCAACCCGCAGGCAGACGCGCCGCCGACGCTGACGGTGAACACGCAGCGCCTGAACAAACTGCTGGCGCTGGACGAAGCCAGCCGCCTGGCGACCTTTGGTGCAGGCGTGCAGGGGCCGGATTTGGAGGCACAGCTTCGCGCACACGGCTATACGCTGGGCCATTTTCCGCAGTCATTTGAGTATTCCACGCTGGGCGGCTGGGTGGTCACTCGTTCCAGTGGGCAGCAGTCGTTGGGATACGGCCGTATCGAGCACCTATTTGCCGGGGGCACACTGCTTGCGCCCGCCGGACGGCTGGAAATGCTGCCCCATCCTGCCTCCGCCGCCGGGCCGGACTTGCGCCAGCTTGTGCTGGGCAGTGAAGGGCGCATGGGCATTCTCACACAAGCCACCGTGCGCATCTCCGCCCTGCCGGAGCGCGAAGATTTTCACGCCGTCTTTTTCCCCGATTTCGAGAGTGGGCAGGCAGCGGCGCGACAAATGATGCAGGCAGGCATCCCGCTTTCGATGCTGCGGCTGAGTACGGCCGTTGAAACCACCACCACCCTCGCCCTGGCCGGACACGAGCAGTTAATTGGCCTGCTGGAACGGCTGCTCGCCATTCGCAGCGTGGAAGCGGGCAAATGTATGCTGCTGCTGGGCTTCACCGGCAGTAATGCGCTGGTGAAAATGGCACGCGGCGCGGCGCTGGAAATGACGGGTAATCACGGCGGGGTACATGTGGGGCGCACGTTTGGCAGCCAATGGCACAAGGGGCGTTTCCGCACGCCGTATTTGCGTAACAGCTTGTGGCAGCAGGGGTACGCAGTGGATACATTGGAAACGGCCGTACCCTGGGCCAACGTCCCCGCCACGCTGCAAGCTATTGAGGACGCGCTGCACCCCGCCCTGGCCGAGTGGGATGAGCGCGTGCATGTCTTCACCCATCTCTCGCATATGTACGGCGATGGGGCCAGCATCTACACCACCTATCTCTTCCGCCTGACCGCTGATCCAGAGGAAACGCTGGCTCGCTGGCGCAAGATGAAAGCCGCTGCCAGCGAAGCCATCGTTGCCAATCACGGAACCATCAGCCACCAACACGGTGTGGGCACAGACCACGCCCCCTACTTGCCTGCCGAAAAGGGCACGCTGGGCATGGCCGCCCTGTGCAATGCCATCCACACATTTGACCCGGCGGGGATGATGAATGCAGGGAAACTGGTTGAGTAGAGAAAGTGCAGGTTACAGGTTGCAAGTTACAAATCTATAACCTGCAACTTGTAACTTGCAACTGGAGAATCTTATGTGGACACAAAATTGGCGTGACGAAATCTGGCAGAATTTGGGGCAGGAGTGGGACGTGCTGGTGGTGGGCGGCGGTATTACCGGCGCGGGGATTTTGCGCGAGGCGGCGCGGGCAGGGCTGCGTGCGCTGCTCGTGGAGCAGCGCGATTTTGCCTGGGGCACGTCCAGCCGCTCGTCCAAACTGGTGCATGGCGGGCTGCGCTATCTCAAAGAGGGCAAGCTGTGGCTGACAATGGCCTCGGTGCAGGAGCGCGAAATGCTGCTGGCCGAGGGGCCAGGGCTGATTGACCCGCTGGGTTTTTTGCTGGCAGCGTATGAAAGTGACAAAGTGGGCCGCCTGACTTACCGCGCCGGGCTGACGGTGTATGATTTGCTGGCGCTGCAATGGAGCCATCGCTATTACGGTTCGGCCGATTTCAAAATGCTGGCGCCGCACCTCAGCGAGAAGGGGTTGAAGGGCGGCTTCCGCTATGGCGACGCGCAAACGGATGATGCGCGGCTGGTACTGCGCGTGATTCAGGAGGCGGTGGCTGATGGCGGCGTGGCCTTGAACTATGTGCGGGCGGAACAACTTTTGCGGGATGAGAACGGCCGTGTGTATGGCCTCACCCTGCACGACACGGAAACAGATCGGCGGGCAGATGTGTTCGCCAAAGTGGTGATTAACGCCACCGGGGCGTGGGCCGACCGGCTACGGGAACAAGTGGGCGGCGAGAAACGGATACGGCCGTTGCGCGGCAGTCACCTCATTTTCCCGGCGTGGCGCTTCCCGGTGGCGCAGGCGGTCAGCTTTTTGCACCCCATTGATCAGCGCCCGGTGATGATTTTCCCCTGGGAGGGCATCACGCTGGTGGGCACGACGGATGTGGATTACGCCGGACAATTGAACGAGGAACCGGGCATCTCCGGGGCAGAGGTGGCCTATTTGATGGCCGCCATTCAATCGCAGTTTCCGGCGCTGGGGCTGACGCTGGATGACGTGACCTCCACCTTTGCCGGGGTGCGTCCGGTGATTGGCAGCGGCAAAGAAGACCCGTCGCAGGAATCACGCGACCATGTGGTGTGGACAGAGGAAGGACTGCTCACCGTGACGGGAGGCAAGCTGACCACCTTCCGCCTGATTGCGCTGGACGCTTTGAAGGCAGCGCGGGAGCAGCTACCGGATTTGCCGGAGGCGGATGAGGATGCGGCCGTGCTCAATCCCATCAATACGACCATGCCCGATGGGGTAACGCTGACACAGGTGCAGTGGCAGCGACTGTTGGGCCGTTATGGCGCACAGGCAGCGGCGCTGGCTGCGGCTGCCAGGCCGGGCGAGCTGGCAGCCATCGAACAAACGCGGACGCTGTGGGCGGAGCTGCGCTGGGCGGCGCGGGCGGAGGGGGTGCGGCATTTGGATGATTTGCTGCTGCGGCGGGTGCGGCTGGGGCTACTGCTGCCGCGCGGCGGGGCGGCGCTGCTGCCGCGTGTCCGCGAGATTTGTCAGGAGGAGTTGGGCTGGGATGACGGCCGTTGGCAAGCCGAAGAAACGGCGTATTTGCGGCTGATTGAACGGGCGTACAGTCTGCCGCCGCACGAGACGATCCCGGACTGGCGGCGGATGCTGGCGGATGCGGAAACGGAGACGCAGGTTGTGCTGCCGGAAAGAGGGAAGTGGGGATGGGGAACGGCCGTTGCCGGGGCGGTGGCGCTTGTGGTGGGGTATTGGGTTTGGCGGGGAGTAAGACGTGAAACGTGATGCGTGAAACGTGAAGGGGTTGGGGTAGAATTGTGGGGAGGAGTGACCGATGAAACAATTTGAATTTGATGTGCTGCTGGTTTTGTTGTTGATTGTGGGGGTTGTGGGGTGTACGGCCGTTCCCGAACCCACGCCTGTGCCGACGATGGCCGTCGCAACGACGGCCGTTGCTGACACCGAACCTATTGTGGTGGAACGGCCGTCAAGTACGCCAACGGTGATGCGGGGGATGGAGGGGGTGGGAACGGCCGTTGCGCCGACAACGACACCTGTTCCTACTTTAACGCATACTCAAAGCCCATCACCTATGCCTACAAACACTCCCACACCCGCTGCCACACCAACGTTAATTTGGCAATTTTTACTAGAACTTCAATGGTCAACTGACATAAACGTGATAGCGACTCTGGCAGCATCTCATGTTTATTGGGCACCTACCAAAAACCAGTTCGTTACAGACAATTGCATTGGCCCACTTGGGTATACAACGGCCGTCTTGATTAATCAAGTGAATGCTCCCGCATTTTCACCGAGGGACATCACGCCACAGAATATTCCAATCAGCAATATTTGTATCACTGATTTCGGACTGAATTGGTCACCTGAGGGGGAACACATAATTTTTGCGGGTGGTAAGTCTGAGCTACTTCTTCATAGCGACTTGTGGATAATGGATCCAGAAGGAAATGATGTTCATCAGTTTGACTCAGAAATTACAAGAATGGTATGGCTACCAACCTTCATTGACTGGATAGATGAAAAAACCTTGTTCTTTTCCAACTACAACGGTGGTGGTGTCGATGTTGGGAGGATATTCGATATTGACACAGAAGCTTCAATGACATTGGATGAAATTGGAGGTTTTTTCAATCAGACAAGCCAACATTACGTTGCTGTAAATCGATTCGTGCCAATGGGTGGTTCTGGTTTGTATTCAAATGTTGCAGGTGTTTTACCATTACCGGACTCAAGCCAAATTCCTCAAAATGCAGTTCATGTTGACTCCACTAACCTTTATGTACTTACTTATGAATTCGGTTCCAGGTTTGAGGATTGGCTTGTTGATACAGATAATATGTTGGTGACTACCTGGGATTGGAAACAAATCGTTGATGGTACATTAGCACCATCAACCAATCTCCAGCTTTGGGAAGTTGATACAGGCAGATTGGTATTACTAATCCCCGGAGCAACACAAGGTCGTTTCTCCCCTGACGGACATTACCTGGCTTACACGACAGTCGACAATACTGGATCCGAAGATTTGCATATTTTGGATCGAAGAACCGGAAATATTATTTTTTCTGACTCAAATGTAAATGGGATCCCTGTATGGTCGCCAGAAAGCACTTACTTCGTTTATACCCAGGTCGAAGAGGGGCTTGTGATGGCTGAAGTGGGCAACGGCCGTTCCACACTCCTCGCGCTCAATGGCGGCAGCAGGCTCTTCAATCCACAGTGGTCGTATGACGGGGCGTATTTGAGTGTGGGGATTCGGCGGGAGGATGGTGGGGTGGAAACGGCCGTGCTCCAAATTCCCTAATTATCCAAGAGTAAAAAGTCATAAAATGTACCAAACCACAATTAATGGGGGAAACAACAATGAGACGAACTTACTTACCACTGCTTATTTTGCTATTGATTGGGAGAGCCTGTACGGCCGTTCCCGACCCCACATTTATGCCGACAACGGCCGTTGCTGACACCGAACCTATTGTGGTGGAACGGCCGTCAAGTACGCCAACGGTGACGCGGGGGATGGAGGGAGTGGGAACGGCCGTTGCGCCAACAATCACATCCACCCATGTTCCCACTTATACACCAAGACCTACTCAAACCGCCTCACCTACCCTTATACCCGCTTCCCCACCAAAGTTTCAAGAAGTCGAAGTTCCATCAATTCCTCACGATTCATTTTGGTCTGAATTAGAGGAGACTGGATATGAAGTTTTGGAAAGTACGGCCGTCATTGGACCCAAGGATTACGTTTATGCCGCATACTTACTGCGCGATCCTGCATTTTTTGATCCTGGAATGGGAATAACAGGGCCAGAAGCTTGCCGACTTGCCATCTATCGTTTTACTCAAAGTAATGGTGAATTTCTTCGCACATTTGGCGCACCTGGCACGGTATCTCTTTGTCATTTTAATTGGGTAGAAGAAGGGGAGTGGTGGTCGCCAGGGTCAGATGATCCAAATAGGGTTATAAAAAATCGTGCCACACTTGGAGTAAGCGGTAATTGGAGTGATATAAATCAAAATGATTTGCCAGAGGTGGGTATTTATTACAATTATTGTTTCAATGCCTGTTTAGATTATGGCATACCAGATACACGCTTTTATGAAATTCAATCAACAAGTCAAGTGGTGGAAATTACTGCTAACTTACCCGGCGTTATTTTGCCCTGGGAATTGTTAACTTTTCCTATTCTCGATCATATTCCTGCATTTGAGGTGAGAACGCCTAACAAATGGGATCGCTTGGAAAGCCCGTGGATATTTACTTGGGATGGTAACCAATTTGTTGATCGCACTGCAAACTATCAACGTGAATACCTTTCAATGGCAGAAGAAACCGCTTCCAGAATAAGAGAGACTTTCACAGAAAGCGAACACCCTAAATGGCACTTACGGTCAATTTACACTATCCTGTTTAACCTTGAAAAAGCAGGGCTTCGGGAGGAAGGATTTAACCTATTCCTGGAATTAACAGACCCGCAAAATTGGTCTATTGCCGATGCAACAGATATCCAACTACTCTATTGGATCCGAGAACAGGTGGAAGCAGATTACGCAAGCGGTTCGCCCTTTGGATACTATCTATACAATTGCAGTATTGACCCATCTGGAATTTACTGCCCCTAATCGTCCACCCCCTCGCGCTCAATGGCGGCAACCGACTCATCAACCCGAAGTGGTCGTATGACGGCGCGTATTTGAGTGTGGGGATTCGGCGGGAGGATGGTGGGGTGGAAACGGCCGTGCTCCAAATCTCGACAAGGTAAAGCAATGATGGGGTGACAAAATAATGTCACCCCATCACCTCATTATCTTTTACGGATTCCAGCCTGCAAGCTGCGCCATCAGCACCCAAAACGCCTTGGCCACACGAATCTTGCCTACAGAGACATTGCCTAAATGCCCGCCGTCCACCTCTGTGGTGTAATGCGGGCAAATCGCCGGGGTATCCAGCCCGTCATTCGGGTAATTCTCGGATGTGTTGCCGTTGTCATAGGACACGCCATCGCGGTTGTCGTAGCAGGGGTTGCCAAAGGGATCGTAAGCAAGAATGTCGGCCACATCGAATAGGGGCTTGCCGTTGGTCAGCGCATACTGCCGCATTTGCTCGTTGAATGTCTCGGAAACGGCCGTGCCAATCCCCCGCGATAAACTCGTTGTCCAATAGATGAATGTCTTATCTGCGTACTGTGCTTCAAACGCTTCCAAATCATAGACATCCAATAAGTTCGCATTATTTGAAAAGAATCCACCCGGCACATCAGCAATGGTCGAGGTGTTATCTACAGACAGGTAACTAAATTGAAAAGAGAGAACCTGGTATTGCGTCATCATGGGAGTGACCACTTCCATGAAGCACCCGACCTTGTCATACCACTCGCTGCAAACTGTGTCTGGCCAAAATTGAAAGTCCCAATTGTCGCGGTTATACCCACCGGGGTGGAACCAATCCACCTCGCTTGGCGGAGAGGAATAAGTTGGGTCCACGTGAATGTAACGTTTGCACGAACTGGGCGCGTCTTCGTCAGATTCATAGCCCAGGCAAGTAAGCCCATCATTGATATTTCCGCCCACAGAGCGATCCATAAAAAACATCTGTGTGTTGGTGGCAGCCTGCAAATATTCTTCCGGTATCTGTTCAAACAAGGCCACTGATGTATGGTCTACGACAATGCTGCCTGCCAGGCGGGTAGCCGTTGGGGATGGTGTAGGCGTAGGTGTATTTGTAGGGACAACAGGTGTATGAGTCGGTGTAGAGGTAGGCGTGGGTGTATTTGTAGGAACAACAGGTGTATGAGTCGGTGTAGAGGTAGGCGTCATGGTGGCGGTAGGCATAGCTGGAGGAGCAATAACGAGAGGTAAGTAGTTCGCACCATTGGTAACAGTTTGCGGGGAACGGGCCGCACGAGCAAACAAGAGATGGTTGGCTGTCAAACTGGATAAGACCATGAACAATGCAGCAAGTACCAAACCTAGCATGATCACGCTGATTTTTTTATGCATTTTTGATTACACCTCAGAAAATTTGTTATTGAATTGCGAATCGGAATGTGCCAAACGGCCGTTACCCACACTGTGGCGCTTGCGGTTGGATATTGGGTTTAGCGAGGAGGCACATAGGACATAACAGTAGAATAGAAACGGCCGTGCTCCTCACCCCATGATTTTAAGTAGCAATGGGGTGGCAGTGTACCGCCACCCACACACCCTTCTACGGAACCCAGCCTGCAAGCTGTGCCATCAGCACCCAAAACGCCTTGGCCACACGAATCTTGCCTACAGAGACATTGCCCAAATGCCCGCCGTCTACCTCTGTGGTGTAATGCGGGCAAATCGCTGGAATATTTAGCCCATCATCGGGGTAATTCTCGGATGTGTTGCCGTTGTCATACAACACGCCATCGCGGTTGTCGTAGCAGGGGTTGCCAAAGGGATCGTAAGCAAGAATGTCGGCCACATCGAATAGGGGCTTGCCGTTGGTCAGCGCATACTGCCGCATTTGCTCGTTGAATGTCTCGGAAACGGCCGTGCCAATCCCCCGCGATAAACTCGTTGTCCAATAGATGAATGTCTTATCTGCGTACTGTGCTTCAAACGCTTCCAAATCATAGACATCCAATAAGTTCGCATTATTTGAAAAGAATCCACCCGGCACATCAGCAATGGTCGAGGTGTTATCTACAGACAGGTAACTAAATTGAAAAGAGAGAACCTGGTATTGCGTCATCATGGGAGTGACCACTTCCATGAAGCACCCGACCTTGTCATACCACTCGCTGCAAACTGTGTCTGGCCAAAATTGAAAGTCCCAATTGTCGCGGTTATACCCACCGGGGTGGAACCAATCCACCTCGCTTGGCGGAGAGGAATAAGTTGGGTCCACGTGAATGTAACGTTTGCACGAACTGGGCGCGAGTTCGTCAGATTCATAGCCCAGGCAAGTAAGCCCATCATTGATATTCCCGCCTACAGAGCGATCCATAAAAAACATCTGTGTGTTGGCAGCAGCCTGCAAATATTCTTCCGGTATCTGTTCAAACAAGGCCACTGATGTATGGTCTACGACAATGCTGCCTGCCGGGCGGGTCGGTGTCGGGGATGGTGTGGGAGTAGCCGGAGGAGCCATAACAATAGGTAAGTAGTTCGCGCTGTCATCGGTAATAGCTTGTGGGGAACGGGCCGCACGAGCAAACAAGAGATGATTAGCTGTCAAACTGGATAAGACTATGAACAATGCAGCAAGGACCAGACCTAGCATGATCACACTGATTTTTTTATGCATTTTTGATTACACCTCAGAAAATTTGTTGTTGAATTGCGAATCGGGGTGCATTGAACGGCCGTTAGCTTATAAGAGCCTGCGCTAAAAATCAAGTTTTGTCACCCAATTTCCCACAAATACTCTTGGTTGCTTCACAAATCTTTTCTTTTCTGTTATACTACCCTCATCATCACATGCGGGATACTACAACAAAACTTTCAGGGAGTGGTTCCGCTTTCACAAACGATTTCAGGGAGAAGAATAATGAAGGTTTCATGCTTACAAGAGAATCTCGCCAAAGGGCTGAGCATTGTGAGTCGTGCTGTAAGCACACGCTCCACCCTACCTGTATTGGGAAATGTGCTGTTGGCAACCGATAACGGCCGTCTCAAACTATCTGCCACCAACCTTGAAATCGTCATCACCTGCTGGATTGGCGCCAAAGTTGAAAGCGAAGGCTCCATCACCATTCCCGCCCGCACCTTCAACGACCTGGTGAGCACCCTGCCCCAAGACCGCGTGGATTTGGTACTAAATGAAACCACACAAACCCTGCATGTCTCCTGCTTACGCACACAGGCCAACATCAAGGGCATTGATGCCCAAGAATTTCCGCTCGTTCCCGAACCAGACAACGAACACCGCATCCGCGTAGAGGCTGACGTATTCAAGCAAATGATCAACCAGGTAGCCTTTGCCGCCGCACTAGACGATGCCCGTCCCACCCTCACTGGTGTCTCAGCCACTTTTGAAGGCAGCCAAATCACCATGGCCGCTACCGATGGCTTCCGCCTTTCCTTACGCTCCGCGCATATCCCCAGCCTGGTAGAAGAACCCTTCTCCGCCATCATTCCCGCGCGGGCATTAATGGAGGTGGCTCGTGTCACCGCCGACGACGCCGAAGCCGTCTACATCTCCCTACCCAGCGGGCGTAACCAGATTATCTTTGATATGGACAGCGTGCTGCTGGTGTCACAGCTTATTGATGGCAATTTCCCAGATTACACACCCATCATCCCCAAGAAACGCAACACACGTACAACTATGAGTACGGCCGATTTTCGCAAAGCATGCAAAACAGCCGATATTTTCGCCCGCGAATCCAGCCATACCGCCCGCGTCTCAATTGAACCCGGCGATGAAATCACCCCATCTTACGCCACCATTGCCGCTACCAGCGCAGAGACCGGTGACAATGTGGCCCAAATTGACGCCAATGTCGACGGCGATCCCGTAGAAATTGCCTTCAACGTCAAATACATGACGGATGTGCTTAATGTGATTGACACACCTCAAGTGGCTTTAGAAACTACCAGCGCAATGGAACCGGGCGTCATCAAACCCGTAGGTGATAACGATTTTGTGCATATCATTATGCCTATGCACTTTGGCCGATAAGAAAGTGTCAGGTGCTTAAGTGTCAAGTGATCTGACACTTAAGCACCTGACACTTGACACCTATTCCAACTCATCCAACACAGTTCGATACAACACATCTGCACGGATGTCCTCTAGTGAATGACAGGGGGCATCCAATTTTTCTGCCAGAATGCGGGCCAAGCCCTGGTCAAAGGCGGGGTGTTCCATGTTGATGACGACGGAGCGCACGGCCGTTTCCCGAATCAAGCCGGCAATGCGATGCGCTTCTTCCTGTGGCGGCAAATCACTGAGGCTGACGTTCCCCGCGCCATCCGTCAGCAAAATCATCATCGGCTGCACATCCGGGTGCGTAAAATGCTCCTGGCGAAACACCTCATACGCCAGCATCAGCCCCGCCGAAAGCGGCGTCTTGCCGCCAACAGCAATATCCGCCAACTTGTGTTTGGCTAACTGCGCCGAATTCGTGGGCGGCAGCACCAAATGCGCATCGTTTTTATTGAAGACAATCAACCCCACGCGGTCACGCCGCTGATAGGCATCCGTCAGCAAAGACATGATCGCCGTCTTTGTGGCCTCCATGCGCTCGGCCACAGCCATACTCCAACTGGCATCCACCACAAACAAAATGAGATTGGCCGTGCGGCGCACGCGCACTTTCTCGCGTAAATCTTGCTTTTCCAGCGCCAGGGCTAGTTTGGAACGGTCACGGTGGATTTGATGAGGGGCGGCAGCCCGCAATGTGGCGTCAAAAGCCAGATCGGTGATTTTTTTGTCGCGGGGCAAACGCGCCTGAATGTAACGGCCGCGTTTGCGTTCCGTGCGGGTGCGCGAGCGGCGGCCCGCCTGCTTGCGCGTCAGGCGGTCTAGCTGCGTATCCAGACGGCGCGGCGAAAACTCCTGCCCGCTCTTGATCTTCTGCCCGCCTTCCCACCAATGCCCTTCTTGTGGGGTTTGGGGCACAGTCTGTACACTCGCTTCTGTTGGGGCCACTTCTGGCCCTTCTTCTTCAATTTCTTCTGAATCTAGGGCTTTTTTTTTACGGAGCTTTCGCTTTCCACCTGATCGGTTGGTTCGCCCATCTCGCTGGCATCCATGTCTTGCTGCACGTCGGCCAGGCGATCTTCTAAATCACCGGAAGCAATGCCCGTGTCCTGGAACGGCCGTCCCTTGATACGATGCGGCAAAGCCAACTCCGCCGCCAGCACAATATCCCGGTCTGTGATGCGGTCGCGGCCTTGCAGCGCGGCGTGTGCCTGCGCTCCGCGCAAAATCACCAGGTCAGCGCGATGGCCGTCCACATTCAACGAAGCCGTCAACCCGGCAATCGAAACCAAATCACGCCGCGAATAGGAAACGCTGTTCACCATCTCGCGGGCGTGCGAAATTTGGTTGGAAAGCAGCTTTTCCTGCTCAGCCCATTGAGCGCGGAACCCATTAGGATCAATCTCAAAGCCAATACGCCGCTCCATAATCTCCACGCGCTGCCGCGTATCGCTAATTCCGGAAATGTTCACCGAAAAGGCAAAGCGGTCTAGCAACTGCGGGCGCAAATCCCCTTCTTCCGGGTTCATCGTGCCCACAAGGATGAATTTGGCCGGATGCACAAAGCTAATGCCCTCGCGCTCTACCACGTTAATGCCCATCGCCGCCGAATCTAGCAGCAGGTCAACCACATGGTCGTCGAGCAAATTCACCTCATCCACGTACAGCAGCCCACGATTTGCCGAAGCTAGAATGCCAGATTCAAAGTGCTTTTCGCCGCGCTGAATCGCTTTTTCAATGTCCAACGTGCCCACCACGCGGTCTTCGGTAGCGCTGACAGGCAAGTCTACGAAGGGGGTGCGGCGTATGACAGCATCCGGTTTATTGTCGGAGTGACGGGCGCGGCAGTCATCGCACCACGCATCTGGGCGCTGCGGGTCGCAGCCAAAACGGCAGTCGGAGACGACCTCGATATCAGGCAGCAGCGCGGCCAAAGCGCGGGCCGCAGTGGATTTGGCTGTTCCTCTTTCACCGCGTATGAGCACGCCGCCAATTTGTGGGTTGACGGCATTTAAGATAAGCGCACGCTTCATGCGTTCTTGTCCAACGATGGCGGTAAAAGGAAATGCTACTCGACGGGCCATTTTTCACTCCGATAGTATTAGTGTCTGGCAATGCCAGCAATTAAGCAGAAAAGATTATACTGCATGGCTTGACGCGAGCAACCGCTGCTTAACACAGGGTTAAGGCTGGATGTGAAGGTCGTCGGGAACGGCCGTTTCCCATACAATTCTTAAGCATTTCAGCTAATCAGCTTGTCAGCCGGTCAGCTAATCAACTACTCATAGAGGTACTCATGCGCGACAAATTTCTCGTCTTTGCCCATCGTGGGGGCAGCGGCCGTTGGCCGGAAAACACCATGCACGCCTATCAGCAATCGGCGGCATTAGGTGTAGATGCCCTCGAGCTCGACATTCACAGCACCGCCGATGGCGAGCTTGTCGTCATCCACGATCCATTTGTGGAGCGGGTGACGGATGGCAAAGGAGCCGTACACAGCTTTACTCTGGCCGACCTGCGCCAATTGGACGCCGGTTATTGGTGGAGCGATGATGGCGGGCAAACCTATCCCTTTCGCAGCCAGGGGTTAACCATCCCTACCCTGGCGGAAGTGTTTGAAACCTTTCCCCATTTGTGGATTAACATCGACATCAAACAACATGACCCGCCTATCGTTGAGCCGTTTGTGGCGCTGATTCGCGCTCATAACATGGCCCACAAGGTTTGCGTTGGCTCCTTCCACACAGACACGGTGCGCCAGTTCCGCGCAGCGTGCCCAGAGGCAGCAACGGCCGCATCCCTGCCAGAAGTGTGGCAGTTGTTGGTATTGAGCAAGTTAGGATTGGGGGCGTTGTTCCAAGGGGAAGCAACGGCCGTACAAATTCCAGAAGTAGATAGTCGGCTGCGCATCATCACCCCTGCTTTTGTGGAGGCAGCACATCAGGCAGGAACGGCCGTACACGTCTGGACAGTAGACGATGTGGCCGGAATGCGGCGACTCATCAACATGGGCGTAGATGGTTTGATGACCGACTACCCCGACATCCTATTAAAATTGCTGGGGAGGTTATGATGCGTCAGCGCGTAACGTTGATTTTTCTGCGTGGCGAAGAGATGCTGCTGCTGTATCGCAACAAGCACGGTCATATCTATTACGTCACGCCCGGCGGCGGCGTAGAGCCAGGAGAAACCATTGTGCAGGCGGCCATGCGCGAAGGCAAAGAAGAAACCAGCCTGGACTTTACGCTGGGGCCATTATTGTGGGAACGCGAATTCGATTTGGGTTATGAGACCGCTTTCCTGATTACCGATTTTTCGGGGAGGTTGGCCCTGGGTGGGCCAGAGCAAGAAGCGCATTCGCCGCAAAATATTTACCGGCTAGAATGGCATCCCCTGGCGCAGGTGAATGACTTGTTACATTATCCCGGCCCGGTGGATGTGGATGCGATTTTGTGGTCTGCAAATGGGGTGGGAAACAAAAAACAAGAAACAAAAAACGGAAAACGCTAACGGCTCATTGCTAATTGATAGAGCTTGCGCCCTCCGGCATGACTGAGCCACAGTGTATCTCCGGCCCAGGCCACGCCCATTGGCATGAAGGTCAGTGGATAACGGGCAATTTCCGCGCCGTCCGCCGGATCAATTTGCAGCAAGGCAAAATGCTGCTCATCACCTACCCAGTCAAAACCCTGATAAATGGGATCGAACTGCATGGGGTAAGCCAGTCCCAGCCATAAATAGCCATTGTGGAAATCGAGGTCGCCTGCGGCAACGGGCGCGGGCAGCGTGCGCAAAATGGCGCTGTCTGCGGGATTGACGGCTAGCAGCTTGCCAAATTGCTGCGAAACAGCCCAAAGGTGGTCATTCTCCCAAGCCACGCCGGAAATCCAGCCTTCGTTGTCCAAATGAACGGTATGGTCAAAGTCGTTGGTGGCAGGGTTGACTTGCCGTATCCAACCGGCGTCGTGTAGGGACTGCCAGAGTGTACGGCCGTCCCAGGCCAGCCCGCTCAAGTTACCAGGGCACAAGATGCTGCGCTGCACCTGCATGGTCTGCGGGTCTAGCTGGTAGATGGAGCCTGTCGTGTAATCGGCATTCCATAGGAAACGGCCGTCCCAGGCCAACCCCGCAGGGCCACGTCCCGGCGCATCATATGCAGCAAGTATCGTTAATTCAGCCATGAACGATTCCTCATGCGTTACGTTTCTCAAGCACCCATTCCAACATTTTTAGCAAAAATTCCGGCGATGCAGAATCCACCTTCTCCCAACGGCGCGGCTCCTGGGAGCTTTCGTACAATGCCTGCATCCGCTGCGTATCTCCTCCCATTGAACCCTTCTGTTGAATGAGCACAACCGGACGCGGCGCGATCTTGCCTATGTGACGAGGCAAGAAAAACGTGTGGGGGTTACGATTCTGGAAAACGTGCGCTGGCGCAAAACCAGCCTGTGTGCGCCCAATGGCAATCACGCCACGAATGGCAGACGTCAGCGTTGCCCACATCAAGGCTATGCCAGCACCCATTGGCTGCCCAATGATAATTGGCTCGTTCGGCAGCATTTGGGTCAACATGACGATGTCCTCTTGCAAATCTTTTGGCAGTAACGGCTCATTTGCGCTGGCATGTAGCAAATAGCGAAAAGGATCCAGCCCGTAAACACTGTAACCGCCCTCGGCTAGAGCTGTGCAGATGGCATCATCTTTACGGCCAAAATTACCGTAGCTGGAAAGATACAAAACAGTTTGCGGAGATAAACTTGAACTGCTGGGGGGATAATGATAGCTCTCCATCACCGTGCCAGAACGCAGCGGCCAAACGTATACCCGTCCTGCCCTTGATTGCGGAAAGCCAAAAAAGCCAAAGTTCACGTCGGAGCCAAACCGTTCTTCGGCCCAATCTTTTATGGCTGCCAGGTCTAGTTTGAAATTAACGTCTCCGGGCATCCCATCACTTTCGCCTGTGCCGCGCAAATCAAAAACCAGGTTGGCTATTTTGCCGCCCGCCCCATAAGATTTTACTTCTTGGCGGGCACAGGTGAGTACACTACTTTTGGTAAGGGGGTATTTGGGAACCCATGCACGCAAAACCTTTATGTCTTTATCTGTAGCATTGGTTGGTTTAACCAACATGGCATCCAGATAGAGATCGTCATCTGTTAAGATGCCAAATTCTTCTTCAACATAGGGTAGTGCGATGGCCATGTATTTTTGCTCCCTGTTTCAACAACCCAAACTTGGGACAGCTCGTGGTTCAACACCTGGCATTGAACCGGCTTGGGCTAAGGTGTGCCTACCTCTTCATATGGATAGTTGGGAATTAAGTCTACTACTCGATTATATGCTTCGACAAGTGTTTTTTCAGTACCAAAGTACCCGCTGAGCATTTCTTGCAAGACGATTGAGAAGGTGAGGGTGCGGTAAACCTCGCCGATAAGCGCACCCTGACCTTGTGAGAAGCCCCAACGGCCGTTACTGGCAAGAGCCTCTTGCAATGCCGCCACCGTATCCGCACCATAAATATCTTGCAAACTGGGGCCGCCGTTTTGCAATGGGGTGCTGCCCCAGGCATCTATGTAACGGCGGGGAGCAACTGCCGTGCCCCAGTGCAGCGGGATTTTGCGCTCCGGTTCCACAGCCAGCCAGCGTTCGTACCCTTCATCGAACCAGTATTGGGCAAAGGCAACGGCCGTTTCGGCATCCGCCTGCGATGTCATGCCCAACACCGTCATGGAAGCAAAGCTGGTGGGGGAAGCCTGTGCACCGCGCCCCCGCAGCGTAGCGAGGACGGCGCTGTTTTGCGCCAGAAAATCAGGCGTCGCCGCGCATTCCGGGCAAACAGGAGGATGGGCATCATCCAATCCTGCCAGTTGCAGCAGCAACTGCGGCCCAGCCATCACCAAACCGGCACGCCCGGACAGGTAAGCATCTCGTGTGCTGGTATCTGTTTGTACACCAATAGGGCTGTAGTTGTGAATGATGTCGTAATAAAAATTCAGCGCATCCTGGCACACGGGCTGCAACAGTTGGATGCGACCTATCTCATCAATGAGTTGGCAGCCATTGGCCAGGGCGATGTGTTCAAAAATGCGGTGGGTGCTCACCAGGTTGGACTCTGTGGGCGCAACGAATCCGGCAATGAAGTTCTCTGGATCGTAGAGAGCTTCGGCAGCGTTGAACATGGTGGTGAAGTTGTCGGGGGCGTTTAAGCCTTTGTCTGCAAACCAATCGGTGCGATAAATGGTGATTTGTGGATAGCCATCGCTGGGCAGCGCGGCAGGTTGTCCGCTGCCGCTGAGAAAGGCAAGGGCATTGGGATCAAATGTGTCGCGGCCAATGGCATCGAGGGCTTGTGCGGTAACGGCCGTATCCAGCACACCGCGCTCGGCCCAATTCACGGCGTAATCCAGCGGGAAAATGAGGATGTCGGGCAGGTCGTATTCGGGGGAAATGACGGCCGTTTCCACTAAATCAGGCAGCAAATTGGACGCAATCAGGCGCATTTCAACTGTGACACTGTGAGCATCTCCAAATTCGACAGCCATTTCTCGCAACACGTCCTCATGAGCCGGGGAATTTTCGTTAACCCAGACGGTGAGGGTGGGCTGGTTTGGGGCCTGGAATGTGCCCGCCTCTGGCGCAATGATGCCGCCGGGTGTGGCAGTGGGTGCGGGGATGATTTCTGGGGGCAGGGTGTTGGTAGGGGCAACGGCCGTTGCTGCCGTCCGCGTCGCCTCGCGTGGCGGGGTGAACAGGCCCTGGCAAGCCGTTAACAAAAAAATGGCCCCCAAAGCAATGAAGGCAACCGTGTAACGGAATAATTTCGTCAATTTCAAGTTCATTAGCAAAGTTGTGTGCGTTCGTAAATCAATCGCAATCCTTCTAGGGTGAGGGCGGGATCAATGGTGTCGAAAACGGCCGTGTATGGCGCAATCAGGTCAATTAAACCGCCAGTGCCAATGACGCGGGCAGGCTGGCTTTGGTCGGGATGCTCGGCACGCAGTCGCTGTACCAATCCTTCAACCAGGCTCACGTAGCCAAATATCAAACCCGACTGCATAGCCTCGGTTGTGTTGCGCCCCAACACTTGCGGCGGCGCTTCCAGCGCAACGTGGCTTAACTTGGCGGCACGGGCCACAAGTGCATCGGCAGCCAGCCTTAGACCGGGCACAATCGCCCCGCCACAGAGTTCGCCAACGGCCGTTACCACATCCAACTTGGTCGCCGTGCCCATGTCAATGGTAATGGCTGGGCCAGGATAAAGCGAGTGAACGGCTACGGCATTGACCACGCGATCCGCACCAACGGCCGTAGGCACATCCGTTGTCACGCGAATACCCAAATCCATATGCAGCCCCGCCTGAACAGGCATTATACCCAGGTAACGTGCGCTGGCTTTCGTAAACGTATTTGTCAGGCTTGGAACCACACTGCACAAAATGACAGCATCAAGACTATCTGCCAATTGAAATTCTTGGAGCAAGGCGCGAAGCAAAATGCCATACTCGTCAACCGTATTAGAGGGGGCGGTTGAAAGCCGCCATTGATGCTGCCAGCTTTGCCCACCCCATACGCCTAACGAGATGTTCGTATTACCAATGTCAATGGTCAGTAGCATAAAGCCATTTCTTCAGAGATTGGCTTCCAGAGCATTCGCAATCTCATATCCTTATGCTGATTGTATAGGGGCAAAGGAAGGGTGACAAGGGTTAAGGAATCGGTTAAACTGAACCATGTTCTAACCTGTCAACTTGCATTATAATAATCAACAATTCACACTTTACTCACTTCATGATTAAAGGAGTTTCCCATGCTTGTAAAAGAAAGAATGTCTTCTCCCGTCATTTCCGTAGACCCCAATATGCCTATTATGGAGGCGCTCAAGTTGATGCAGGATAAAAGCATCCGGCGCACACCTGTTTTGGAGAAAGGTAAGCTCCTCGGCATTGTATCCGATAAAGACCTGCTCAATGCCGCTCCATCCGATGCCACCACATTGAGCGTCTGGGAAATGAACTATTTGTTGGGGCAAGTTAAAGTAAAAGACGTGATGACCAAGAATGTCCTGACGGTCACAGAAGACACCCCCATTGAAGAAGCCGCCTATGCTATGGTGCAAAATAAAATTGGCGGTATGCCCGTTATGCGGAACAACCAGGTTGTCGGCCTGATTACTGAAACTGATCTGTTCAAGATTTTCTTGGAGCTGATGGGCGCACAGGATGAGGGAGTGCGTGTCACGGCGTTAGTCCCAGAACGGCCGGGCGAGCTAGATGAGTTAACTCATGCCATTGCCCAGGCAGGTGGTAGTTTTGTGGCATTCGGCCAATTTTCAGGGGATAGTCCGGCAAATCGTATGGTGACGTTTAAGGTCGCAGGTATGGAGCTAGAAGACGTTAAGCAGACAATCACGCCTCACATTGAAACGCTAATCGATATTCGGATTTGTTGTTAAGCCAATGACCAAGACTTTTGGGAGTCTGTATGGGGCGCGAAGTGCATGGCGACTTCGCGCCCTTTTTATTACGTTAGGCGTAGCTGTTGCCCTGCTGACTTTATTGGTGACACCTTTGTATACAGCGGCAAGCAATACGGCCGTCCTTGCTCGTAGTGTTGATTCTTCAGTCTCGCCATCAGCTATTCTCACAGATACCATCACTCACACTCAGGCTTTTACGGCCCATTTACCAATTGTGACAACGCCTCCCTTGCCATTTCCCCCTCCGCTGCCGCCTCCGCTCGTGTTTACGGGAACGGAGCCGATTGACTTTACGGCCGTTTACAGCGACCTACAAACACAAGGTCTGGAATTAGCTTTCAACAAGATTGGCTTCCACCATGGCGTTGGCGGCATCGCCGGAGACGACCCCGAATTTGTGCAAATGATCACCGACCTCGACGCCGCAGGCACGCCCTTCTTCCTCAAAAGCACAGACAACGCCCAACCCATTTACATTGCCCAAGAGCTAATGCGCAGCAGCGGCATCTCCCACACACTGGTTTTTCGGCGAGCCAGCGGCCCCAATGGCGATTACAACGTACCCAATTACGACCTATCCCCAGCCGATGCAGCATTAGCCCATTGGCAGTTGCACATGGATGGCTTCCCTCCAGAACTTGACCCTAGCCTAATCTGGATCGAGACAATTAACGAAGTAGATAAAACCCGATCAGAATGGCTGGCCGAATTTGCTTTAGAAACAGCACAATTGGCTATTGCAAATGGATATAGGTGGGCTGCCTTCGGTTGGTCTTCGGGCGAACCAGAGCCGGAGGATTGGGAATCTCCTGCTATGCTGGAATTTCTGCAATTTGCCGGAGAACATCCCGATCAAGTTGCCATTGCCTTACACGAGTATAGTTTGAATAACGATCTCGTGAGCTTATGGTATCCCTATTTGTTAGGACGGTTTCAGCTACTGTTTCAGGTATGCGATGAACATAATATCCCCCGTCCAACGGTACTCATTACAGAGTGGGGCTGGACCTATTCAAGTATGCCCCCTGTGGAAGAAGCCATGCAGGATATTATTTGGGCCTCATGGTTGTATGCAGCCTATCCACAAGTAAAGGGAGCGGCCGTTTGGTATTTAGGGGGAGAGTTTGGGGGAATTGCAGAACAGACTCGGCTGCTAATCAGTCCGATACGAGATTACAGTCTAACACATTATTTTGGCTACACTCCTGGAATTGGAGCCATTGACACAACTCTATTTACACCCAATCCGCCAACGCGGTACCCTTGGGAAAAGTAGTTCACGTATCTTGCAGGGCTGCAACTGCCTCAGCCCGAACAATAGCTGTTGTTGCTAGTTGGGCCGCCAAACACATTGTCGCCAGGTCTGCATCATTAAATGGCTCATCTTCAAATTTGTTGATAGCCTGAAACACCCCCTTCACCCGTTCTTCATCTAATACGGGCACGCAGACCATAGAGCGTGTGCTAAAACGAAAAGTTTGGTCTACTGTCGTTGAAAATCGTGAATCACGTTGTACATCAGGAATAACAAGCGGTTCACGATTTTCAGCAACCCAGCCAGCAATGCCTGTTCCCAAAGGAATGCGGTGTCCAACAAGATTGTTTTTTACCTGACCATGGACAACGGCAAAAACTAATTCCTGGCTATCATCATCCACCAACATCAGAGAGCCATCACTCGCACCAATACACAACAGAGCCGATTGTAAAACACGCCCCAACAGTTTCATAACATTTGTATGGGGTGTGATGTTCATGGAAGCTTCTTGAAGGGTACGCAATGCTCGCAGCTTTAACCGCAGTTGCACCACTTCATCTTGCAAATCCGCCACCTCTTCTTTCAGGCGAATGTTTTCGTTTTGCAAATGCTGGATAGTGCCCTGCATATATCCGGGGGTAGCCACCGGCTTTTTTGCTGGCTTTTTAGACTGGCCAAACAAACGCTTGATGGATTCCATGGCAACCTCACTGGCGAGTGTAACGCTTACCCTGGAGTGTGTTTACATCAACGAAATGGCAATGATTACTGGCAAGAAATCGCATGAAATCCGAAGGGTTTCTTGTTGACGATTCCTATTGCTCGCCGAAAACTATGGTTTGCTATCGTTGTACTTACTTACCTGAGGCAGCGATCTGGTTCAGTATAGGATGGTAAGCTGCTCACAGTATACCATGACTGGAGGAGTTTTTGAGATGCGTATTCCCCCCTCCCAGTTTAAGCGCGTGCTTGTGCCTGAACAATCCAATTGGCAGGATCGGCTTGCCAGTCGGCGGCTTTTGTTACTTCTTTCAAATACTCTGGCGTCAAAATTGCCAATTTAGCATAAGTTGTGACGCCTGCTTCCTGCAATCGGCGGGCAAAAGTTGGCCCAATCCCATTGATGAGTGTGAGATCGTCGGGGGAAACGGCCGTTTCCATCGCCACAGCCCCTTTCCCATTGACAACAGCATTACCCGCAACCCGCTCAAAAAGCATACTGGTGAATCCAACAAACAGTTTCACTATGTTTTGAGGTTTAATCATTTCGTGCAACATAAGTACCTCCAATTCCAGTTAAATCCATTCACAAAAGTCATATACACATTATGTCATGACGCATTGCATTATAACATAGATTACACGCTGTGTGAATGCTTCTCGCTTGATTTTGCACTCCAGAAATATTAGACTTGCAGAAGGCAACTTGTAAAGTATTAAGAAGATGGCATGTGGAGGTAATGGAATGGGTCAAGATATTTTTCAGGCACAATATGAAGATCTCGAAGAAATAGCCCGGCGATTCGACCAACAAGCCCAGGAAAGCGACCAAATACGCACGTATATCCAGCAAAAACTAGATAGCTTGCGCAACGGTGGCTGGGAAGGAATGGGGTCCGATGCCTTTTATGCCGAAATGGAAGATCAAGTCATGCCTGCATTAAAGCGATTGAGCGAAGCCATGGCTGAGGGCAATTACGTCACCCGACAAATCATGGATATGCTGCAAGTGGCAGAAGAAGAAGCGGCCAGCACGGTACAGACAGAGCCAGACGGCGGTAGTGCAGCAGCAACGGCCGTAATGGGTGCGGCCGCTACCGGAGCAGGCGGCGCAGGAATGAGCAGCGCCGGGGCAGCAGGCGGTGCAGGTGAAGCTGTTGGTTCAGCGAGCGGCAGCGCTGGTTCAGCCGGGGGAAGTGGAACAGGCGGAGGCAGTGCAGCAGGCAGCGGTGCTGCGGGCAGCGGGCAGGCTAGTTTTGGCGCTGGCAATCAGGGGGTTGCAGTGGGGCCACAAGCGGGAAGTTCTACAAGCGGCAAGCCCATTCATGGAGCAGCAAAAACCGCAGCAGGTGGGCAAAGCACTGTTTATGGTGGGCGCGACATGGCGGGCAGCAGCGCAGGCACAGCCGCCGCTAGCGGTGTAGGCGCACAAAGTGCAGCCGGTGCAAGCAGTACGCAAGCTACAACAGGAGCCGCAGCAAGTGACGCATCCGCAGCTGCGAAAGGTGTGGCGGCGGCAGCGGCAGTGGGGGCTGCGGGCGCAGGTGCAGGCGCAGCCAAATTGGCAACCGATGAAGTAGCGGGAACTGCCAAGAAGTTGGGAAAAAGAAAGGGACAAAAGCAAGGTAAATAACCGGCTGGCCTGATCAGCGAGAAATACAAACGGCCGTTTCCATCCTAGAAACGGCCGTTTTTTTATACCTGTTTCAGTCAACGACAATCAATCGCTGCCACGGAAGGCTGTGAACAAGCGCCGCCAATCAAATGATGCATCCGAAAGCAGCGTATCTGCGCGGAAGAAGCGGGCAGCCAACAGCACCAATCCATAGGTAGTCAATGCCAGCCCACCTAGACTGATAGCAATTTGCCAGACGGGAACGGCCGTTGCTGCCATACGCGTCATCATCGCCACCGGCGCAGTTAAGGGGAACAAACTCAATCCTGTCGCCAACGACCCATTTGGCGATTCTAAAAACGCAAAGTTAAGCCACAGTGGGATCAGCAAAGGCAACAAAATAACAAAAGTAAACTGACCACCTTCGCGGGCATTAGGTGCCAACGCTCCAACGGCTCCCATCATAGAGGCGTTAACCAGAAAACCCAGTATGAAAAAGGCGATGCCCCAGGCAATAAAACCTGGCGGCAAGGCATAGGTAGCGGCGACTTCCAACATGGCACGCACCCGATCCAGAGCAGCAAGACCGCCTCCAAGCCAGAAGCCCAATTGCAAAAGAGCAACCAGACTCAGGCCCAGCACCTTGCCCATCATTAACTCTCGCGGACGCAGGCTAACCAAAAGCACTTCTGCTGTGCGATTTTCTTTTTCTCGCGTCACACTTTGCAGCATAAAGCTGCTGCTCATGGTAATCAGGAAGAAAAAGATGAACATGACTGCAAAAGGCACAAAAAATGTGAGCGGGCTTTGCGAATCCTCGTTTGGTTGTTGTGGGGCCAAGTCTTGTGGATAGACACTAAATGTTGGGTCAATATACACGGCCGCTTCCGTTTCGTCGCCAGTTAAGGCATAGGCCAGCACATAATCAAACATATCTTCTGTGCCCACGTTGAAGGGTGTAAACTCGGCGCTGACCAGGCTGAGGTTGCCTGTCTCTGCAAAATCAGCAGGAATCACATAATACTGTTCAATTGCACCGGAATTGATCGCCTTTTTAGCAATCTCTTCATCGGCAAATTTTTGCAACAGACCGCGTGGCACGCTGGGAGGCAGGTCATTGATAATGCCTGCTTCATCGACGTAACCGATGACGGCGGTGTGCTGGCTTTGGGTCATATCTGTGCCTGGTATGAGTGTGGAAGCAGAATCCTCAAAAGCGTTTTCGCTAACAATTTGTGTGCCGATGTTGAGCAGAATGATGATGCCGGGCAGCAAAAAGGTTGTCACCCAAAATGAGGGTTTTAGGACTGTCGTTAGAAATTCGTGCTTGAGCACTAATAGAATATTACGCATGTTTTTTCTCTCCCGTAATCCGCTTATCAGATGGTTATTGACGGCTGCGGACTGCGGCAACGATGCTCTTCCAACGCATTCTTTGCCCATAGCGCAGCATGCCTACCCGGAAGATACGTGCCGAAGCAATGACACTGAGCACGGCCGTTCCCACCAAAATAAACCAGCTCAACACCATCTGCCACATCGGAACCACACTTAGCGACCAGCGCATGATCACCGTGAGAAACGCCGTCGTGGGAAACAATGTCAATACCAGCAAAATCGGGCTGTTGGGATTCGTCATGAAAAAGGCAATGAAGAAAAATGGGGCCATAAATAGCAAATTCAAAATACCAGCCACTTGCTGCCCCTGCTGTAGTTCTGTGACCGCTCCACCAATCGCCGTCATAATCCCCGCAACCAGGGCATAAGAAGGCAAAAAGTACAGCACGATGACCACTAAAAACGACCAGGGGATATTCACGTTTTGCAGCAGTGGTATATAGTCAGAGCCAAACAGCAAAGCAATGACGGCTACGCCTAACCAAATGAGCAATTGAGTCAACGAAACAGCCATCAACCCCAACGCTTTACCACCAATCAGTTCCAGTGGGGTGATGGATGTGACCATCAATTCCATCGTGCGGTTTTCCTTCTCATCTGTCACCACTTGCAGCAGATAGCCAGCTGATGCCATGACAACAAAGATGAAAAGAAAGGCTGCCACAAAAGGCAGGACAAACCCCAATGGGTTGCTGCTATCAAGCTCGCGGCTGCCATCCAGAGAACGTACAGTGAGATTGGGGCCATTCATGAGCAGGGTTTGTATTTCGGGGGGGCGATTAACGGCCGTATTCGCACGGACAAAGTCTGCAAAATCACTACGCACGGCGTCGCTGGGGTCATCTTCCCAATAAACCAGGTTAACTGCGCGGGTTTGCAAATAATCATCCTGCAAGACGTAATAGGCCTGAATGTCACCCGCTTCTAATGCTTGTTGTGCGGCCGTTTCATCTGTAAAAGCACGAAGTTCTATCGTTTCCTCATTCACGTCTGCGGGGGGCAACACAGCTTGCGCCAGAATACCAGAATGATCGACATAACCGAGCGGACGGTCATCTTCCCCGCGAACAAAGACAAAAATAATGAGACTTAAAATCACAATGATGAGCAAGGGGATACCTAACGTCCCCAGCAAAAAACTACGCTTGCCCACCATTTTGCGATATTCGTGCTTTGCCATAAGCCAAAGATTGTGCATGATACCTCCAATAACCAGCTACCAATTACCAGCAACTAGCAACCCGTTACCGTTTACCTTCTTTAACCACTGTCACGAAGATGTCATCCAGCGAGGGTTCAGCTATTTCAAAACGCTCAATCTTCACGCCATCACGAAGGGCCAGCGTGCGGAAAACGTCTTGGGGGTCTGCTCCCAAATCTAAAGCAAGGTGATGTGTGCCATTTTCATGGCGCACATTCAGCACGCCAGGAATGTTGCTGAAATCGCCATGCCCCTCAATTTCAACGGCGTTTCCGGCAAAGTTGCGCTTGATCTCGTCCACTTTGCCGTAGAGCACGGTACGGCCGTTATCAATCAACACAATCCGCTGACAAAGGGCTTCCACCTGGTACATCTGGTGCGTGGACATGATAATTGTCTTGCCCTCTTGCCGCTGCTCCTCAATAATCTCTTTTACCAGCCGCGTATTCACCGGGTCCAAACCAGAAAACGGCTCGTCCACAATAATCACGTCCGGGTCATGCAGCAGTGTGGCGATAAGCTGTGCCTTCTGCTGCATCCCCTTGCTCAACTCCTGTATCTTCTTCTCGCGGTGCTCATACAAATCCAGCCGTTTCAGCCAGTCAACCAGGCAAGTACGTGCCGTTCCTGCATCCATTCCTTTGAGCGTTGCCAGAAAAACCAACGTGGGTTCTAGTTTCAGGTCTTTATAGAGGCCGCGATCTTCAGGCATATAGCCAATACGATGCTTGGTCTCTTCAGTGATAGCACCGCCAAAAATCGCTGTATGTCCGCCATCTGCCTTGAAAATGTCAAGCATCATGCGGATAGTGGTCGTTTTCCCAGCGCCATTTGGTCCCAGTAATCCAAAAATTTCACCAGGGTATACTTCAAATGAGACATCTTCAACAGCATGTACATCGCCAAAGCGCTTTTTGACTGATTGCACGACAACTGTGGGAGTTCCGGCTACAGATGACATAAATTCCTTCCTGTTACCAAAAGAAAAGACTGCTACAAGAGTGCAGCAGCCATCCGGTTGTTATTGTTGATCTATACGGGGATGGCCCGTGTTTGTTGCGTATTGTACTGTAAAATCCGGGTAATTTCATTTATTCTCGCACGCGCTGTTTATGGGAATCTCTATAGAAAATGCGGTTGTACGGCCGTTACTGTTACACAAATTATTGATTTGAGCATGAGGCTCCATTAAGCTATGTGCCGGTGCGACCCTTTTGGCGCCCTGTAATATCCCGTGTTTGAAAGAGGAATAATCATGCAAAAGTTCTTTTTTATATTGGCTACGCTCTTGCTCATCACACTGACAGCCACATCGTGCGGCGTCGAAACGCCACCCCAGCCCACCGCAACCGCAACCCGCACAACGGCCTCCACTGCCATTTCCACCACCATCCCTCCCACAACGGCCGCAGCAGAAACGGCCGTTCCCCCCACAACTCCGCCGCTGCCCACAGAAACAACACCACCGACAGCAACGGCCGTTGCAGAAGAAACGGCCGTTGCCACCCCACCCATCACCGCCCCCGTCAATGCCATCATCGTAGACCACACCTCCGTCGCCCTTTTCGAGCAAATCCCCGAAGAATATCTGCAAGCGGCTGCGGCGCTGCACATGCTCTTCATCGACCGCTCCGTTGGCGCCAATATCAGCGACGGCCTTTCTTGCCTGGCCTTCGATTCCGACGAAGCCGCGCCAAGCCACTGCAAACGCTACACACACACCGTCCCCGCCTACTCCTCAGACCCCTCAGAAGTCAACTGGGCACGCAGCGGTGGATACAACCGCGACAACTGGTCCTACGATTTCTGGGAAGAGGGAGGAGGGTGTAATCAATGGTACGACAAGGTTGGTTGTTTCATAAATATGATGGCTACGCGCATCAACCAATATGATGTCGTATCCTTCCAACTCAGCTATCTAGCCGTCGAAGAAACATCAGACATATTGGCACAGCCCGGCGGCTTCTTTGCAGACAATGCGGATCGTTACGATGTATATGACCTGGCAGCTTACGAAGCCCAATACCCCGACAAAGTGTTTATTTACTGGACAACCAGCCTGGCACGCGGCATCGGTTCACAAATCGCCACCGATTTCAATGACCAGATGCGCCAATACGCCATCGCCAACAGCAAGCCCTTGTTCGATGTCGCCGACATCCTCTCCCACGCCCCCGATGGCAGCCCCTGCTACGACAACCGCGACGGCATCGCCTACGACAACGGCAACAACTCAGAAAACTATGCAGATGACGGCATCAATCAACTTGCCATCTGCCCCCACTACACCACCGAAACAGACGGCGGGCATCTCGGTTCTGTATCCGTGGGCAAGATTCGGGTGGCGAAAGCGTTTTGGGTGTTGATGGCGGAGATTGCGGGCTGGCAGCCGAATGGAGATTAGGAATTGGAGATTGGATAATCTCTAATCTCCAATCTCTTATGAGTAGGCAAGCGCGTGTAACTGTTCTGCTAGAGTGACAATTTTGTCACGCAGGGCCAATTGGCTTCGCCAGGGGTGGGGCACGGCCGTTTCCCCATAAAACGCCCCCGCCAACTGCCCATACACGGCCGCAGTCGTGTCCGCATCGTCGCCCAAATTAGCCGCCAGCAGGCAGCCATCGCGGAACGTCTCGCTGCAATGGAAGGCCCACAGCGCCGCCTCTAGCGAATGCACCACGTAACCGCTACCCTTAATGGCTGGCGGCTGCTTCTCTTTGAAGGAACCGGCGGCAATGGCGGCGATGTCCGGGTGCAGGGGGTGCTCCTGCCAATAACCGGGGATGGGCGCGTACCCGGTGGACAGCAGGTTGTCTTTGGATTCGCCATTTAACGCGCCCACAATCAGTCCGGCAAAGTAGTGGCAGGCGGAAACGGCCGTTTCTGCCCCATGCGTTGTCCGTGAACTCTCCCCCGCCCGCTCCATTGCCAGCGCCGGATTCGCGGCGTAAAACATGGGCACGGGAGCCAGGCGCATAATCGAGCCATTCCCCGCTGAGTATGGATCGGTCGAGCCAGAAAAAGGATCATCCGTCTGCAAAAAGCGGTGCAACGCCCCGCGCACGGTGTTGCCAATATCAAAGCAAGCGCCCGTGCTGCTGAGGTAGCCCTCTCTGTACCAGCGCACATAGCGCGTCATCTGGTCATGCGCATCCCAGCCCTTCTCGACCAGGCTTTCCGCCAGACAAAGGGCCATTGAGGTGTCATCCGTCCATTGGCCGGGGCGCAGCCCAAATGGCCCGCCGCCCACCATATCTTCAATGGGCGTAAAACTGCCCGGCGCTTTGAATTCCAACGTCGTGCCTACAGCATCCGCTGCGGCCAATCCCAACAAACTGCCGCGAAAACGAGTTAAGGTATCCATGCCGCTATTGTAGACAATCCAGCAGCATTTCACCAGGGCGGGGCAGTTTCGCAGACCCATTGGGACGACTTGCAGACCCATTGGGACGGCTTGCAGACCCATTGGGACGGCTTGCAGACCCGTTGGGACGACTTGCAGGCCCATTGGGACGACTTGCAGACCCATTGGGACGACTTGCAGACCCGTTGGGACGACTTGCAGGCCCATTGGGACGACTTGCAGACTCATTGGGACGACTTGCAGACCCGTTTGGACGACTTGCAGGCCCATTGGGACGACTTGCAGACCCATTGGGGCAACTTGCAAAAAAAAGCGCCCAGCCATAAATGACCAGACTGAAAACAACACCCTGCGAATAGGGCTGGAACACCTTTGGACAGGACTGTTTGGTTAGCCCGCCCCGTTTACGGACGGGCTGCAAAAAATGCAATTGTTGTTGACCTGAACCCTTAGCCTGTGCTAGACTTGGGGTATTATATTTTGCGAGGTCAATATTTCAGATGAGCAGTCACTTATTCACACACAAAATGAACTGCATCCAAAACAACATTGTTTTGGGTGGTGGTCCGCGCTTTTGTGTGCCCTGGTAAGTGATTAGCACATAGGTTCTGCTTTTCAAGCCACAGGCACACTCCCCCGCCTGTGGCTTTTTTTGTTCCCCCTGCTTTTTACCGGCAGCAACACCCATCAGCCACAGGCGACCCTGGTCAGTTTGTGGCTTTTTTAGTTTAGAGTTTGGAGCTAGAGCTAGAGGGGTTTTTTGACTAGTAGCCTCTAGCTCTCATTCAGAGGTAAACCATGAAATTACCCATCAAAGATTATTTCCGATTGTTGTCTCAATATTTGCGCCCGCAGGGGGCAAAGGTGCTGCTGTTGGCGGTGGTGTTGTTTGGCAGTATTGGTTTGCAACTGCTGTCGCCGCAGATTGTGCGCAATTTTATTGATGCGGTGCAGACGGGAGCGGCGGGGCAGGCGTTGTTGCATACGGCCGTCCTCTATCTCCTCGTCACCTTCACCTATCAGATTTTGCGCCTGAGCGCCGCCTACATGACCGAGGTGGTGAAATGGCAGGCTACCAACTGGCTGCGCACCGATTTGTCGGCGCACTGCCTGCGGCTGGATATGGCCTTCCACAACGAAAATACGCCCGGTTCGATGATTGAGCGCATTGATGGCGACATCACCCAATTGTCCAATTTCTTCTCGCAGTTTGTGCTGCAAGTGTTTGGCAATGCCTTGCTGCTGATTGGTGTGTTGGCGCTGTTGTACCGCGAGGATTGGCGCGTGGGGCTGGCCTTTACCGGCTTTACGCTGCTGATGCTGCTGACGCTGGGCAGCACGGTGAAAATTGGCGTGCCGCGCTGGGAACGGCAGCGGCAAGCCATGTCTGATCTCTTTGGCCTGATTGAGGAGACGCTGGGCAGCACGGAAGACATTCGCGCCAGCGGCGCTGTGAATTGGGTGCTGGATCGGCTGCAACGCGCCATTTACACGCTGATGAAGACGACGCGCAAAGCGTTTTATGCCGGGAACCTGACTTGGGGGTCGGCGAATGTGTTGTTTGGCATCAGCATGGCGCTGGCGCTGGGGATGGGTATCTATCTCTTGGGCCAGGGTGCGATTACGATTGGCACGGCGTATCTGTTTGTGAATTATAGTCGGGCGATGCAACGGCCGTTGGAACAACTCGCCCGCCAATTACAAGACCTGCAAGCGGCCACCGCCGCCATTGGTCGCATTGAAACCCTTTTCGCACAGCAGCCTAAGGTGCAGGAAACGGCCGTTGCCCATTCCTTACCTTCTGGCGCTCTCTCGGTCGCTTTTGAAAGCGTGACGTTTGCATATGATGACGGCGTACCGGTGAACGGGAATCAGTATTCAGTGAGCAGTAAACAGTATTCAGTAGATAGTAATCAGTTGCCAGAGAACGGGTCACGGAATACTGACCACTCCCTACTGAATACGGCTAACGTGCTGCACGACATCAACTTCGACATGCCGCCGGGGCATGTGTTGGGGGTGTTGGGGCGCACGGGCAGCGGTAAAAGCACGCTGACGAAGCTGCTGTTCCGTTTCCATGACCCGCAGCAGGGTGCGGTGCGGCTGGGCGGCCATGACCTGCGCGGCGCGAAGCTGGAAAGTGTGTGGCAAAACGTGGGCATGGTGACGCAAGAGGTGCAGTTGTTTCAGGCCTCGGTGCGGGACAATCTGACCTTCTTCAATCCGACCATCTCCGATGAGCGGATTTTAGAGGCGTTGACGCTGCTGGGGCTGGATGAGTGGTTCGCGTCGCTGGCGGATGGATTGGATACGCGGCTGGCTTCTGGCGGGCGCGGGCTATCCGCCGGTGAAGGGCAGCTTTTGGCCTTTACGCGGGTGTTCTTGCGGAATCCGGGGCTGGTCATTTTGGATGAGGCGTCTTCGCGGCTGGACCCGGTGACGGAGCAGTTGATTGAACGCGCTATTGACCGGCTGCTGCACGGCCGTTCCGCCATCATTGTCGCCCACCGCCTGGCAACAGTGCAGCGTGCCGACGATATATTGATATTGGGAGACGGCCGTATCCTCGAATACGGCCCCCGTCTCAACCTGCTCGCCAACCCGGACAGCCACTTCAATCAACTGCTGCACACGGGGATGGCGGAGGTGTTGGCGTGAAACGTAAAACGTGAAACGTGATGCGCTTAATGAAAGTCTTCACGTTTCACGCATCACGTTTTACGTTACAAAACAGGATGACTTATGAATACCTGGCAAGTAACACGAAAAATAATCAAAGAACACCCTGGGCTGTACCTGCTCAATGCCCTGTTTTGGGGCTTGCTGCACTCCTCCAGTTTGATTCCCGGCGTGCTGATTAAGATGGTCTTCGACCGGCTGACCGGCGAAGCGACAGCGGGGCTGAATGTGTGGACACTGGTGGCGCTGGTGGTAGCGGCAGGCGTGGGGCGCTTTGTCAATCTCTACGTGGGCATCACCACCTACGTGCCCTTCCGGTACACCATTTTTGGCACGCTGCAAGTGAACATGATGCGCTACCTTTTGCAGCGGCCCGGCGCGGCGGCGCTGCCCGGTTCGCCGGGCGAGGCCGTCAGCCGTTTTCGCGGCGATGTGGAGCGCGTGATGTTCTTCGTTGGCGACTGGCTGGTGGATGTGCCGGGGCTGATGATTGGTGCGGGCGTGGGGCTGTTTGTCCTCTTCCGCATCAATGCCACCGCCGCATTGGCCGTTGCCGTGCCGCTGGCAATTGTGATGGCGCTGTCCAATCTGGCTCGCACGCGGTTGGAATTCTACCGGGCGCAGGAGCGCAAGGCGGCGGGGCGCGTCACCGGCTTCATCGGCGAGACGTATGGCGCGGTGCAGGCGGTGAAGGTGGCGAATGGCTACGCGGGTGTGGGGCGGCGTTTTGCCGAATTGAATGAGGATCGGCGCAAGGCGGCGTTGAAAGACAGCTTGTTTTTGGAACTGCTGCGTACCTCCTTTTTCAGCACGATTGAAATCAGCACGGGTCTGATTTTGCTGTTGGCGGGGCAGGCGATGGCTGGCGGCGGCTTTACCATTGGTGATTTTGCGCTGTTTGTGGCCTTTCTGTACCCCATTACCGACGGCATCATGACCACTGCGGAGATGATGGCGACGCAGAAGCAGGTGAATGTGTCGGTGGGCCGCATGGAGAAGCTGCTGCAAGATGCGCCGGATGGCACGATTGTGGCGCCGGTTGAGCTGCATTTGAACGGCCGTTTCCCACCCGTCCCGTACACGCCAAAAACGGAAACCCATCAATTGCACACGCTGGAAGCGAACCACCTGACGTATCATTTTCCCGATTCCAACGGTGCGAAGAAGGGCATCACCGACATCTCGCTGCGGCTGCGGCGCGGTGATTTTGTGGTGGTGACAGGGCGTATTGGCTCCGGCAAAACCACGCTGCTGCGTGTGCTGCTAGGGCTGCTGCCGCTGGACAGTGGCGAAGTGCGTTGGAACGATGCGTTGGTGACGGAACGGGACAATTTCTTTGTGCCGCCCCGCGCCGCATACACGGGGCAGGTTCCACGCCTGCTCAGTGATACGCTGTCGAACAATATCTTGATGGGGATGCCGGAAACGGCCGTTAATATCCCTGCTGCTATTCGTTCGGCCGTCATGGAGAAGGACTTGCTTGACCTGGACGATGGGCTGGAAACGATGGTGGGGCCGCGTGGTGTGCGGCTCTCCGGCGGGCAGATGCAGCGCACGGCCGCAGCGCGTATGTTCGCCCGCACGCCAGAGTTGTATATCTTTGATGATCTCTCTAGCGCGTTGGATGTGGAGACGGAACAGCAATTGTGGGAAAGGATGAGGGATGGAAGCGTAAGGATGAAGGATGAAGGTGGAGGGATGAATTCAGAGAATGGCTCGTCCCTTCATCCTTCATCCGTCACCCTTCATCCTTCCACTTGTTTGGTGGTGTCGAATCGGCGGGCGGCGCTGCGCCGGGCTGACCATATTTTGGTGCTGGAGAACGGCCGTATCGCTGATGAAGGCACGCTGGATGAGCTGCTGGCTCGCTGCGAGATTATGCAGCAGTTGTGGCAGGGGGATGTGGGGAAGAATCAGTAAACAGTGGTCAGTAAGCAGTGAGTCAGTTACGAGTTACTGATGACTGATTACTGATAACTGTTTACTATTAGACGTTATGAATGAGATTACACTGTTCACGGCCGTTCTCGTCACCCTCCTCCTCATCTTTGCGGTGTGGGGGCGGTGGTGGCGGGAACGGCTGGCGGCTGCCGTGCAGGTGGTCACGCTGCGGGATTTTGCTTCGCGGCATTTGGACAATGTGCGCGATGTGCAGGTGTTTTTGCCGCCGGGTTACGCTGGCGGCACGGAGCATTACCCGGCGCTGTACCTGAATGATGGGCAGGACGTGGGGCAGTTGGGGCTGCGCGAGACGTTGGCGCGGCTGATGGCTCGCGGGCAAATTGTGCCGCTGCTGGTGGTTGCCATCCCCACCAATGAGGAGCGGTTGCAGGAGTATGGCACGGCCGTTTCCGCCAACGCGCAGGGTTTTGGCACAAAGGCGGCCCTGTACAATCGCTTTGTGACGGAGGAGTTACGGCCGTATATCAATCGGGAATTCAGGGTGAGAGAGAGGGGAACGGCCGTACTCGGTGCATCACTCGGCGGGCTGTCCGCCTTTGATTTGGCGTGGAATCACCCCGACCTGTTTGGCGCGGTGGGCGTCTTCTCCGGCTCATTTTGGTGGCGGGCGGGCGAAGATGCTACAGAAATTCCGCCGGGCAAGCTGATTGCCCACGAAATGGTGCGGCAAGGTTCCCTCATGCGTCATGCGTCATCCGTAAATCGTCATTTGCATGGGGCACAGATGACGGATGACGAATCACGGATGACGGATGACGGTTTACCGGCTATGCGCTTCTGGTTTGAGGCGGGCACGCAAGACGAAGCCTCTGACCGCGACGACAACGGCGTGATTGATGCCATTCAAGACACGCAGGAATTGATTGATGAATTGGCGGCGCTGGGCTATGAATATGGGCGGGATGTGGTTTATGTGGAGGTTTTAGGCGGGCGGCATAATTACCACACCTGGGCAGAGGTTTTGCCGCAGTTTCTTATTTGGGCGTTTCCGAGTTAGAGATTGGAGATTAGAAATTGCGCCAGTTCCCCTGATTGGCTGACAAATCTTATTGAACCGCAAAGGGCGCAAAGAACGCAAAGAAAATGCCAGAGAAAAACCTTTGCGTTCTTTGCGATGAATTCTTAAATCCCAATTTCCAGTTTCACCAGTTAGTTTTTGCTGAAGGGCGTGTCTTCTTGCGCCCATTGCATGGTGTAGAGGTTGTAGTAACGGCCGTGCAGCGCCAACAACTCCCCATGCGTACCCTGTTCCACGATACGGCCGTTATCCAACACCACAATCTGGTCGGCATTGACGATGGTGCTGAGGCGGTGGGCGATGACAAAACTGGTACGGCCGTCCATCAACGTGTCCAATGCTTGCTGGATGAGCTTCTCCGTCGTCGTGTCCACGCTGCTGGTGGCCTCGTCCAAAATGAGGATGCGCGGGTCGGCGAGCAGGGCGCGGGCAAAGGAGACAAGCTGCCGCTGCCCCACGCTGAGATTGACGCCGTTCTCGCCCACATCGCTGGCGTAGCCCTCTGGCAGGCGGCTGATGAAGGCGTGCGCCCCAACCATTTCGGCGGCCCATTGCACATCGGCGTCTGTGGCATCGAGACGGCCGTAACGGATATTATCGGCAATGCTCCCCGCAAACAGAAACGTATCTTGCAGCACAATGCCCAACTGCGAGCGCAGGCTGGCCTGCGTCACCTGGCGCACATCATGCCCATCAATGCGCAGCGCTCCCTCGTTAATCTCAAAAAAGCGGGCCAGCAGGCGGATGATGGTACTTTTACCCGCGCCCGTCTCGCCGACGAGGGCGATGCGCTGCCCCGGCTGTGCCTCCAGTGTGATGCCCTTTAGCACCGGCTCGCCATCTTTGTAGCCAAACTGCACCGCATCAAACAGCACATGCCCCTGAATGGGCGGCAGGTCAACGGCGTTTGGCGCGTCGCTGATGTCCGGCTCATTATCCAGCAAATGAAAGATGCGCTCGCTGGCGGCCATCGTGGCCTGAAAGGTGTTGTAACGCTGTGCCAGTTCGCGGATGGGGTCAAAAAAGCGGTTGACGTACAGTACAAAGGCGATCAACGTGCCGGTGGTGAGGCTGTCGCCCATTGCCAGCCAGCCGCCCACGCCCACGACCAGCGCCGTTGCCAGCGACCCCATGAAATCAACGCCGGGGAAAAAGATGGCGGCGAGGCGTGTGGCGTCCACGTTGGCGTCAAAATAGGAGTAATTCAGGTCGTCGAAGTGCTGCATGTTTTCCGCTTCGCGGGTGAAGCTCTTGGTCACGCGAATGCCGGAGATAGACTCGTTGAGGTAGCCATTAATCAGGGAGAGACGCTGCCGCGTGGCGCGGTAGGCGTTGCGCACACGCACTTGCCAATAATTGGTCAGCACAATCATCAGTGGCAGCACGGCGAAGGTGACGAGGGCCAGTTTCCAGTTCAGCACGAGCATGGCGATGATGATGCCGATGAGGGTGAAGAAGCTGCGGAACAGCCCGGTGATAGACCAGGTGACGAAATCTTGCAGCACGCCCACATCGCTGATGAGGCGGCTCATGAGACGGCCAACGCTGTAGTTGTTGTGGAAGTTTAGGGTGAGGGTGTGCAGGTGGCGGAAGAGTTTGCTGCGAAAATCGGCGACGACTTTTGTGCCCACAAAGGCCATGATGGCGATGCGCCAGCGGTTGGTAATCCATTCGCCGATGGCGGCGGTGGCAAAGATGATGGTCCAGTTGCGCAGCACGGTGGGCGCGTTGGCGCGGATGCCATCATCAATGGCATAGCCGACGATGGTGGGCTGTACTACGCCAAGCAGGGAGCTAACGACCATGAAGATGATTGCCAGCCACATTTGACGGCGGTATGGCCCCATTCCGGCAAGCAGGCGGCGCACGAGACGGCCGTCATAGGCCTTGCCCAACAGGTCATCTTCCTCATTGGGCAGCAAATCTTTGATTTTTGCCTCGCGGTCGCGCCGCTCTTGTTCCTCGATGCCTATTTTGGGGTCGAAGCGGCGGTTGGTTTGGGTTTTTGTGTTTGACATGTGGTTTTCCTGTGGCGTGAAACGTAAAACGTGAAACGTGAAAAGAGGTTCATCACGTTTTACGTTTCACGTTTCACGCATTGCTGGCTACCGTTTCCATAAACTCTTCCTGGTCTTTGAGCTGCAAATCGTAAATCTCGCGGTAGAGACCGTTGTTTGCCAGGAGGGTGTCGTGTTTGCCGCGTTCAACGATACGGCCGTGATCCAGCACCAAAATATAGTCGGCATTCTTCAGCGTCAGCAGCCGTTGGGCGATGATGAAGGTCGTGCGCCCGGCCATCAACGCCTCCAACGCTTGCTGGATGAGGTACTCTGTCTCTGTGTCCACGCTGCTGGTGGAGTCGTCGAGAATGAGGATGCGCGGGTCGGTGAGCAGAGCGCGGGCGATGGCGATGCGCTGCTTTTGCCCGCCGGAGAGAGTGACGCCGCGCTCGCCGACGCGGGTGTTGTAGCCTTCGGGGAAGCTGCTGATGAAGTCGTGGGCGCGGGCGGCGGTGGCGGCGGCGATGATGTCGTCCATGCTGGCATCGGGACGGCCGTAAGCGATATTCTGCGCCACCGATTGACTGAACAGGAACGGGTCTTGCAGCACAATGCCGATGTGTCGGCGCAGGCTGTGCAGGTCTAGTTCGCGGGTGTCTATGCCATCAATGAGGATACGGCCGTGCGTGGCATCATAAAAGCGCGGGATGAGATTGGTGACGGTGGATTTGCCAGACCCGGTGGGGCCGATCAGGGCCACGCGCTGCCCCGGCTCGGCGTAAAAGCTGATGTCGTGCAGGATGGGCTGGTCTTCGCGGTAGGCAAAGGCCACATTCTCAAACACCACTTCGCCGCGTGTGTTTTGCAGTGTAATTGTGCCGGAATGCGCTTCGATTTCGTTGGGGGTGTCAATAATCTCGAAAATGCGCCCGGCGCTGGCGCTGGCGGTGGCCGCCAAATTGACGAGAAAGCCCAGCCGCTGCACGGGTGCGGCAAGCATCAGCACATAAGAAATGAGGGCGAAGAGGGTGCCGACGGTGATACGGCCGTCCAACGCCAATGGCCCGCCGAACCAGAGCAGCAAAAAGATGCTGAAGGCAACGAGAAAGGTGAAAAAGGGCCAGTTATTTGCCCAAACATTGATCAGTTTGAAGCGGCGATCAAACCATTCGTCATTTTCTACATCGAATTTTTGCAGCTCGTAGGGTTCGCGGGCGAAGGCTTTGACCACGCGAATGCCGGTCATGCTTTCCTGCATCACGGAGGAGAGTGTGCCCATTTGCTCCTGAATGCTTTTGAACATGGGGCGCACCGTCGCGCCAAAGCGGATGGTGGCATACATCAGAATGGGGATGGGCAGCAGGGCCAGCAACGAGAGGCTGACCGATTCGAGAAGCATGGCGACAACAACACCGGTGACGAGGAGGATGACGGCCGTCAAATCCATCAGCCCAATGCCCACAAACATACGCGTTTCTTGGATGTCGCTGGTGGCGCGGCTCATCATATCACCAGTGTGCGAGCGGTCGTGGAAGGCAAAAGGCAGGTGCTGCACGCTGTCATAAAAATGGTTGCCCACATCGTAGGCAACGCGATGGGACAACCATTCGCCGTAGAAACGCTGCGTAAATCCGGCCAGGCCACGAATTAGGGCAATACCCAAGATTAGCCCGCCTGCTGCCCATAACGCTGATGCTTTGCCCGCCGCCAGGCCATTATCAATGGCATTTTTGATGATTTGGGGCACAAACAAGTTGATGAGGGAAGCAAAAATCATAGAAGCATAGGCGAAGGCTACCTGACGAGTGTACGGCCGTAAATAACTCAATAACCGCCGATAAATCCACGCATTTTCCCAAAAGACGCGCAGGCTGAATGGTTTTTCACGGGTTGGCTCGTTTTGTCTACTCACAAATTATCCCCTTTGAGATTGGAGATTGGCTGAATCTCTAATCTCTTCTGTATTAGACAATCATCTAACAACAAGCGCATAGTCTACCTCATTTGGGGGGTAGCTGTCCAGTCAAATATGAAACATGATGCACAATACGTTTTGCACACTTGGATGTTTGTCACCAGCATCTTGCACACTTGCCCCTTTTCAGAGTTATAATCCTGCGCATGACTTGGACGAGACATGGGTATCGTGCTGTGTGGGTGGCGGTGCTGCTGCTGGCTTTTGGGCTGCGGCTGCACCGTTTGGAGGCGCAGTCGTTTTGGAATGATGAGGGGAACAGTGCGCGGTTGAGTGAACGGCCGTTGCACGCGATCATTGAGGGGACAGCCAGTGATGTACACCCACCCCTATACTACTTGATTTTGCACGGCTGGCGGCAACTCGTGGGGGAATCGGAGTTTGGCCTGCGCAGCTTTTCGCTGTTTGTGGGGCTGGGCACGGTGGCGGTGACGATGGCATTGGCGGGGAAGATGCGGAGGAGCAAGGGAGCAGGGGGGCAGGGGAGAATGTGGCTGGTGGGGGTGTTGACGGCCGTTTCTCCCCCACTCATCTATTACAGTCAGGAAACGCGCATGTATGCGCTGCTGGCTTTTGAGGCGGCATTGGCAACCCTGCTCATTTACGATTTGCGGGCGAAGCGTCGCGCAGCGACATTGACGATTGGCGATTGGCGGTTGGCAAACGGCCGTTGGCAATTGACCATTGACCATTGGCGATTGACCATTTTATACGCCCTCATCATCACTGCCGGACTCTACACCCACTACTTCTTCCCTGCCGTTATCCTCGCACACGGTCTTTACGTCGTTCTGCAAACTCGCAAACCGGCAAACTTGCAAACCGGCAAACTTGCAAACTTGCTCCTTGCCCCCTTCCTTCTCGCTGCGCTGGTCGCCGGGCTGTTGTACCTGCCCTGGCTGCCCATCTTTTGGCGTCAGACGGGTGGGCGCGTGGACGGCGGCGGGTCGCCGCTGGCCTTTTTGCAGGCGGCGGGGGCGTGGCTGGTGGGCGGGGAAACGCTGCCGGTTTCGCAAGTGATGTGGCCATTGGGTACGGCCGTTCTCCTCATCCTGCTCACTCTAATCACACAAAAAAAGCGGGCGCTGCTGCCGCTGCTGATGCTGCTTGTGCCCCTGGCCTTCATGTTTGCCAGCGGAGCCACGCAGCCGCAGTATTTTAAGTTTTTGGGTGTGGCTGCGCCGTTTTGGGGGATGTTAGTGGCTGGTGGCTGGTGGCTGGTGCCTGGTAAAAGAAATGTGGTTCTATCTTTGGTTTCCAGTTTACTTTTGGTTGTGGTGTTGGTGGGCAACGGCCGTGCCCTGCACAATCTCTACGTCAACCCTGCCTATGCCCGCGCCGATTACCGCGCCATGGCGGCGCGGATTGAGGCGGAGGGGCATCCGAACGCGGCGGTGATTTTGGACGCGCCCAATCAGTGGGAGGTGTTTACCTATTATTTTAGGGATGTGACGGCCGTTTACCCCATCCCACGCGGCACACCCAACGCCGAGGCCATCGCCGCCGAACTGGCGGACATCGCCGCCACACACGAGCGCATCTACGCCATCTTTTGGGGCGAAGCGCAGCGTGATCCGCAGCGGTTGGTGGAACGCTGGCTGGATGAACATGCTTTTAAGGCGACGGATGAGTGGGTGCAGGATGTGCGCTTTGTGACCTATGCTGTGCCGCAGGCGGGGGCGACGGAGATGGAAACGGCAACGGCCGTCTCCTTTGGCCCGCACATCACATTGGACGGCTATACGTTGCGGGGAACGGCCGTGCTGCCCGGCGACATCATCCAAATCACCCTTTTTTGGCAAACGGCCGTGCCATTAGAGCAGCGCTATAAAGTCTTTCTGCACCTGCTTAATGCTGACGGGCAGCTTGTTGCGCAGCGCGACAGTGAACCCGGCGGCGGACTGAATCTCACCACCATCTGGCAGCCAGGCGGGGTGGTGGTGGACAATCACGGCATCCTCGTGCCCGCAGACGCGCCGCCTGGCGAGTACACGCTCCTCCTCGGTCTGTATGATGTGGCCGACCCTGCTGCCCGTTTGCCCATTCAAAGCGCGGCAGGGAGGGATGCGCTGACGGTGGCGAAGATAGAGATTGGAGATTGATAGGTTTTTGTCTTTAGTTTTCAAGCCCCTCGGTGATAACCGAACCCCCACTTTTCCCATTAACTGTCCCCTCGGTGACCGCCGAACCCCTACTTTTTCCGCCAACTGCCTCCTCGGTGACCGCCGAACCCCTACTTTTTCCGTGATATGCCCTCTTGCTAGCTCAATCCCCCATCTCTAATCCCGAATCCCTCCCCCTATCTCCTCCCAAAACGCCAGCACCGTTTGGTTAAACAGTTCTGGCTGGTCAATGGGTGTAGCGTGGCGCGAATTGGGAATAACCACTAACCTCGCACCGGGGATTTTGGCCGTGTATGCCTCTTTTTGCGCGACCGGCGTGTAATCCATATCGGCGGCGATGATGAGCGTGGGGCAACGAATGTCGCCCAGATGGGCGGCCATGCTCCAGCCAAATAGTGCCCGTGTAGAAGCCATGTACGCTCGCTTGTCATTCTCTGTCCAGCGCTGCGCAATCATTTGGCGGAGTTCAATCTGGTGCGGCTCCGGGAAGAGGGTTTTGCCCAGATATTGCCCCATGCGCTTCATACCCATCAACTGCACAATGGCATGCCGCCGATACCAGGTGAGATAATCGGAGAGGCTGTGGGGAACGAGTTCGGGGTAGCTGTTGACGATGACCATGCTGCGCAGGAGATCGGGGTGGTCTACGGCCGTTTGAAAGGCAATCATGCCCCCCATCGACAGCCCCAACATGTGAACTGGCGCAATGTGCAGCGCTTCCATGAAAGCAACCACATCGGCGGTGAATTGGGGGACGCTGTAGGGGCCGCGTGGCTTGGCAGAACGGCCGTGTCCGCGCACATCCACCATCACCACCTCATACGTTTGCGCAAAAACAGGCACCTGCAACTGCCAGTCGCGGGTGCTAGAACCTAACCCATGCAGCAGCAGCACAGGCGGGCCAGAACCGGCCGTCTCGTAGTAAAGCGTTGTGTCTCGGACGTGAATGCTGGGCATGAATGATTGCTCCTTTGCGCGGATTAACTCAATCTATTGAAACGCCGCCAACGGCACAGGCCCGTCTGCCAATACAGAACGCCGAATGTGCAACAGCCCATCCTCAGAAACAATGTCTGTATGGGGTTCCAGTTCCCATTTAATCAGGGCAATGGTTCCGTTAACAATTTCCAGCCCAGTGATGCAGCGTGGGTGAATACAGCTTCCGCTGTTGAAATAGGGCACCTCGCCCGGCTTTGCAATCCAGGAACGATGCGTATGGCCACACATCACCATCTGGTTATTTGCCTGCGCCCAGGCTTGAATGTGGCTTTCGTCTTTGTGTACTTTTTGATAGGGCTTGGGCGGCATGGTGGGATCGCTCCAGCCTAAGAATTGTAAACGCGTCCACACCTGACGCACGAAGAACCGCGCTATGGGCCAAAGATGGTCGTTAAACAAGTGGCCCTGGTGTCCGTGAAAGAGAAAAATGGTCTGTCCGCTGCTGCGATGCTGCAAACGAAGTCCTTCGTGGACTTTGATGTCGGGAAGGAGAGGGTGGGTCTGGTCGGTGTAATAATTGTAGTAGCTGTACAGTTCCCGTTCGACAACGGCCGTATCCCGCCGCGTGATGTCGTGATTACCATAGAGGAGGTGCAGACGGCCGTTCTCATGAAACTGCCGCATCACCCGAAAAACATTGCTGTGCGTATACCGAATTTCTGAAAAGTCGGCCACCTCAAACAGTTCATCGCCATCTCCCAACTCAAAATAAGTGAACCCTTCAGAAAAGTAATAAGAAAGCGCGTGCAGGTGCAGGTCGCGGTTTTTGGCATAATCATCCTGCCAGCTACCATTCCCACGATGACAATCGCTAAAAAAGATAAAACGGTCATCATCATCAAACTGAATCACCGGCGACTGCGCAAACAACGCCGTCAATCGTTCTGCTGTATTTGGAAACAGGCCCATCATCTACCTCCTTTCAGATAGAGTGCAGAGTGTAGAGATAGAGCGGGCTTTTATCTCTACACTCTATCTCTGCCCTATTCTACACCCCCCTGAGCTTCTTTGTAACCCCCGATGGTTGTGCTATGCTTACGACTTATGGAATTACATGCAGTCACGGGTCAACTTTTCATTGAAGATGGGGAAGTACGGGACGGCACGGCCGTTTCGTCGGAGATGGCATTTTCCTCGGCAACGGCCGTTCCCGGCATCCTGGCACAATCCGCCCCCGGCAAAGCGGCACGGGGCCGCGAGAGCGACTTCCTCTTTGTCCATTTGACATTGACAGGGCAGGTAACGGAAACGGCCGTGCTCCTGCAAGACCTCCTCGACACCATCAGCCAGCGCTATTACCAGACCAGCGGCAGCGTCACCGCCGCGCTGCGCCGCGCCCTCACCGAGGCCAACGACCTGCTGCTGCGCCTTAATCTTAGCGGCAGCGGCCCCACCCGCGAAGGCGCCGTCACCTGCGCCGCCCTGCGGCACGGCGAGCTGTTCGTGCTGCAAATTGGCGAATCGCTGGCGATGCTCGGCCACAACTTCGGCATCGAACGCCTGCCCGCCCGCACCCCCGACCACATCACCCCCTTTGGCCGCAGCGCCGGGCTGGACATCCGCTACTCTCATCATCACCTGCAAGCAGGCGACATGCTGCTGCTGGTAGACCCGCGCCTGGCACACCTGCCCACGCAATCCTTTGAACCGGCGTTGGTAGACACCGAAGTCGAAATTGGACTGGGCGAATTGGTGGAGATTGTCGGCCCTGATTCGGCGCGGCTGCTGCTGGTGGAATTCACCGACGATGCCCCGCTCGATTTGCCGGAAGCATCGCCGCGCAGACTTGGAGAGATGGGAACGGCCGTGCCCCCCACCCCCATTCCACAAACCGCCATGCCTTCCCACCCGGCGCATCAGCCGCTGCGCGAACAACTACCCGCCCCCATCCGCAATGTAGACGTAGAACACACCGCTCGCAAAGCCACCTCTGAAGCAGCGATGGGTCTTTCCCGCTTCACCGGCTGGCTGGCAGAATTGATTGGTCGTCTACGCTCGCCACGCCCAGAAACGGACAACTCTGTCAATCTAGCCTGGGCTGGCATCATTGCCATCGCCATTCCCCTCATCATCGCCATCATCGTCAGCAGCGTGTACATCCAGCGCGGTCGCGTGCGCCGCATTGCCGAAATCAAAGAGGAAATGGGGCAAAATCTGGTACTGGCCGAATCTGCTGAGAGCGAAACTGACCGCCGCGTTTATTACCAAACCATGCTGCTGCTAGCCGAAGAGGGCGACACCTTACGCCCCAATGACAGCGAAATCAACCGCCTGCGCCAGGAAGCGTACACCGCTCTGGATTTATTGGATGGCGTGCAGCGCCTGACAGCCCATTCACTCTACACCTTTGACGAAGGGGTAAACCTCTCACATCTCACCCTGCAAGATGGTTTCAACGGCGGCATTTACGCGCTGGATGCTGCTGGCGGTGGCGTTTACCGCCTGGATACGGATGAAAGCTATCTCACGGTACTGGAAGAACCGCTTAATCAATTGATATTCCGGCAGCAGGCCATCGGCAGCCATGTCGTGGGCAATGTCATCGACCTGCTCTGGCGGCCCGCCGGGAATATGGTCAGCCGTGATGGCATCGCCATGCTAGACAGTCGTGGTGCGCTGCTCACCTATTACCCCAATTTTACGGATACCCGTGCCGTCCCCCTGGGGTTATCCAGTGAATGGCAGCTTCCGGTGGCGATGGCGACCTACGATGAGCGTATTTACGTGTTGGACGTAGGCAGCGGTCAAATTTGGAAGTATTTCCCCAGCGGCGAGGGGTTTGAGGTGAGTGATGAAGACCGCGTCATCGCCTTCCGCGAAGACCCGGAACTGGCGTTGGCAGTGGACTTTGACCTGTATAGTGAGGATGCGAGTTTGGTGGTGTTGTATGGCGACGGCCGTATTCGCTACTATGACACGCGCTCTGGCAGTGTGCAGTGGGATGAGGCGGAGTTAATGAGGAATGGGTTGACACGGCCGTTAGTCAGCCCAACGGTGGTGAAAATGGTGGGGCGCGGCCTCAATACCTCCATTTTTGTCGCCGACCCCGGCAGCGGGCGCATCATCAAGATTGCCCGCAGTGGCACGGTGCTGGCGCAGTACCGCGCCAATGACGAGGCGGGGCAAAGCCTGTTCACACACATCAGCGACTTGGCCATTGCGGAGACGCCGTTACGCATTTTTGTGACGGCCGGTAATCAGGTGTATGTGGCGATGCAGGAGTAGGCTCCCCTTCCTGTTTGTTGTCGAGATGGTTATTCCACTTGCAAAATCCATTCAGAAAGATTTTGTTTTACTCGATGCAACCTGTGGGGAGCAATCTCGCCAACTGCGCCTAACAATACATTGCCATTTACCACAGCAAGACGGCCAACTCGTATAACACTTGGCTCTTTCAACCCGGTTTGTTCAAAATCAGCATCAGTGGTTTGAACTATTTCATCAAACCCATCAATATGATGCCTTAACTGCGTAGAAATCATACAAATGAGCCAGTCATCATACTGCCCCGGCAATTTACCAATCAATAATGCGGGACGCGACTTGCCAGATTGTAGATCAGTCTGCGGAAAATGAAACAGAACGATTTGACCAGACTGCTTCACGAAAACACCACTTTCAAATCTTTTAATGTATAGGTAGATGTTTCTTCATCTTCCATGCCAGCCATTGCCGCAGCCAGAGAAAAGTCTGACCAATTGATCGCTTCTTGATGCAGGGCTTCACGCTCCGATTTTGCCAGCAGATATTCGACAAAATCTAACACTTCAGCCTGAAACGGTTCAGGTAATTTTTGTACATTCTCTTGAATTTTCTCTATGACTTGCATTTTTAGCCTCGCACTAGTTTTGTTATTTCTTGGTATTGTAACATAGGAACAACGGCCGTTCCCACCCCACATCATCCCCTCCAATGCCATGCGTGAAGGGAGTAACGGCCGTTACCCCCCCATCATAAACGCCCACAAAGATACGGCCGTTGCCCGCAACACTATATCATACAGTCTGTTGTAGTTGGGAGCGGATGGTTAAGCTTCATGTGCTACTAAAGGATAACTATTGTTTTAGCGAAGAGCTTTCCTGTATTCGAAAATCTCTCGTTTAAACCAATTCGACAAATCTTCTCCGGGCCTAAATTTTTTAACAACTTTGTACGTTACTCCAAGCAGAAATGTCGAAGCCAAACTTGCAGTCTGAGACAACTGTTGAGCATTACGAATTTTGCCAATGGCCGCTTCACCTCTATCTGTGCGATGAATAAATGGTAATAGGTCTTGAGCGTGTGTATTTCTCGACCATTGTCTAAATAAAATTTCGTAAAATCCCCCCATCTGTAAATGTTTTGCTAACTCCCAAGTTGTTTTTGGCCCATCAAACAAAGCATGCCATTTTGGATTCTTGTGACGACTATACTCAACTTCAACAGGTTCAACATGCTTTTTAGAAAGAAAAGATTCTAGGTTAGTTATCGCTTTTCCGTTGAGGAGTTGTAGATTTTCATCAAGCGGAAAGATTGTTGATGCTATTGGATCCTCGGCGAATAATTTCTCAACCGACTTTCCTCGACTTGTTGCTGGATCGAGTCGTTCATAAATATGTAAACGTTCATGAACATAACCAACTAACCATGATAATGAACGCTCTGTGTATTTGGCGTCACTTTCAAGAATAAAGTCAATTGCCAAATACGATTCGAAAGAACTTCTAAGCAATGGCACTGCAGGATTAACACAAGCCTGAGACAGTAGCACCTCGATGCCATCGGTTATTTCAAGCATGTGTCGATAAATTGCGAACACTGCTAAATCCTCGTCAATCCCTCCATTTGTAGAAGTTATGCAACGCACAAGCGCATTTGTTCCAAAGTTGATTTGCTCTTGGAGTAATTTTGAAACGATATCTATCGTTTCACGAGCCTCAACAATTGAAAGCTCTCGATAGAGGATTCCGTCATGTGGTTTGGTTGGCACTAATATTCCCCTTTATTTACAGAAAACGGCCGTTCCCTGCACAGGAAACGGCCGTTTCACAAATCCACTAATCTACGCGCTTACCCCTTCAAGAAATTGCGCAGCACCGTGTGCAAAATACCGCCGTTGCGGTAATAGTCCACCTCCACCGGCGTATCAATGCGGCAAGTCGTTTGGAAGGTAACGGCCGTACCATCCCCCTTCACCGCCTGCACCATAATATCCTGCCCCGGCCGCACCGCATCCGTTAGATTCAGCGTCGAGAACACCTCAGAGCCATCCAGCCCCAGCGTCGCCGGCGTCTCGCCCGCCTTGAACTGCAAGGGCAGCACACCCATGCCCACCAGATTGCTGCGATGAATGCGCTCATAACTCTCGGCAATGACCATCTTCACACCCAAGAGGTACACGCCCTTTGCCGCCCAGTCACGCGAGCTGCCCATGCCATAATCCTTGCCCGCCAGCACCGCCAGCGGCGTGCCGTCATCCTTATAGCGCAGCGAGGCGTCAAACATCGTCATCACCTCATTCGTCGGCAGATAGGTCGTCCAGCCGCCCTCCGTGCCGGGAGCCATCTGGTTGCGCATACGCACATTGGCAAACGTGCCCCGCGTCATCACACGGTCATTGCCGCGCCGCGAACCATAAGAGTTGAAATAAGGCACAGCCACGTCATGCTCCAGCAAATATTGGCCTGCCGGGCTGCTCTTGGCAATCACGCCCGCCGGGGAAATGTGGTCAGTCGTCACCGAATCGCCAGCCTTTACCAGCACCCGCGCTCCTTCAACATTGGCAATCGGTTCCACGTCCGGCGTCAATTCCGTGAAGAAAGGCGGTTCCTGAATATAGGTCGATTCCGCATTCCACTCGTAAATTTCGCCGCCGCCGACCGGGATTTCATTCCACTGCTCATTCCCATCCCACACATTGGCATACTGCTCATTGAACATTTCCGGGGAGAGCGAGGCCGCCACCGTCTGGCGAATCTCCTCATTCGTCGGCCAGATGTCGCGCAGATAGACCGGTTCGCCATCTTTGCCCGTGCCCAGGGGGTCGTTCATCAGGTCAATATCGGTGGTTCCGGCGAGGGCGTAGGCCACAACCAACGGCGGGGAGGCCAGGTAATTGGTCTTGGTGAGCGGGCTGACGCGCCCTTCAAAGTTGCGGTTGCCGCTGAGAACGGCCGAAGCCACAATGTCACCCTCGGTAATGGCATTGGCGACCGGTTCTGGCAGCGGGCCGGAATTGCCGATGCAGGTGGTGCAGCCAAAGCCGACGATGTGGAAGCCCAGCGCCTCCAGCGCAGGCAGCAGCTTCGCCTTGTTGAGATAATCTTCGACGACGCGGGAGCCGGGGGCCAGGCTGGTCTTGACGTAGGGCGGCACGGTCAGCCCTTTCTCCACCGCTTTCTTGGCTACCAGCCCCGCGCCAAGCATGACGCTGGGGTTGGAGGTGTTGGTGCAGGAGGTGATGGCGGCAATGACGACGGCCCCATGCCCGATTGTGGTTTCGTGGCCGTTGGCGACAACGGCCGTTCTCCCCAAATCCTCCTCCTTCAACCCAATCCCCTTCGGGCCAACGGGAGTCAGCAGCGTTTCGCGGTATTGCGCCTTCATATTAGAGAGCGTGATGCGGTCTTGCGGCCGTTTCGGCCCCGCCAGACTCGATTCCACCGTGCCCAAATCCAATTCCACCAAATCCGTATACAGTGGGTCAGGCATATCGTCCGTGCGATACAGCCCCTGCGCCTTCGTGTACTTCTCCACCAAATCCAGCAGTTCCGCCGGACGGCCGGTGCTGCGCATATAGTTAATCGTCTCCGCATCCACCGGGAAATAGCCCACCGTCGCCCCATATTCCGGGCACATATTGGCAATCGTCGCCCGGTCAGCCAGGGTGATATTGCTCAAGCCGGGGCCAAAGAACTCCACAAACTTGCCCACCACGCCCTTCTTGCGCAGCATTTCCGTCACCACCAGCACCAGGTCAGTGGCCGTCGCCCCTTCGCGCAGGCTGCCGGTCAGCTTCACGCCAATCACATCCGGCGTCAGCATATAAATCGGCTGCCCCAGCATCACCGCTTCCGCCTCGATGCCGCCGACACCCCAGGCCACCACGCCCAGGCCGTTAATCATCGTCGTGTGCGAATCCGTCCCGACGAGGCTGTCCGGGAAAGCGACTGTGCCATTGCTCTCTGGTTTGGTCATAACCACCTGGCCCAGATACTCCAGGTTGACCTGATGCACAATGCCCGTCGCCGGGGGCACAACGCGGAAGTTCTCGAACGCTTCTTTGCCCCATTTCAGGAATTCGTAGCGTTCGCGGTTGCGCACAAATTCGCGCTCCACATTGAAAAAGAGCGCGGCGCGGGAGCCAAATTGGTCAACCTGCACGGAATGGTCAATCACCAAATCAACGGGCACATGCGGGTTGATTTTCTTGGGGTCGCCGCCCAGCCGGGCCATCGCCGAACGCAGCGCCGCCAAATCTACGACGGCGGGAACACCGGTGAAGTCTTGCAAAATGACGCGCCCCGGTTTGAAGGGCAGTTCCTCTTTAACGGGTGCGGCGGCATTCCAGGCCGCCAGCTTTTCTACGTCTTCGGGCATGACTTCGTAGCCGTCGCAGGTGCGCAGTAGCGCTTCCAGCAGCACTTTGATGGAGAAGGGCAGGCGGCTTACGTCGCCGTATTGCGCCAGTTTGTCCAGGCGATAGTAATGCAGGTCAGTGCCGGGTAATGTGTCACGAGCGCCAAAATGGTCGAATAGTTTGTTCATAAATCACCTCAATTGTTAATTATTAACGGGAAACAATGGCGTTTTTAGGAACAGCCTAAGGCTGCCCCCAAATGTAGGGTCTATTATAACGGAAATGGGCAGAGGGGAAACGGCCGTTCCCCCCCCACTCGTGCTATAATTCCTTCATCCCTCATAATTCATAATTCATCCTTACAAACGGAGGTTCTCATGGTCAATGCAGTCGTCTTATTACAAATCGAACACGGCCTGATCAACGAAACCGCACAGGGCTTGGCCGAACTCAAAGGTATCTCTGAAGTCTACTCCGTCGCCGGACAGTATGATTTGGTGGTCATGATTCGAGTGCCCACCAACGATGCGCTAGCGAAACTGGTGACGGAGCAAATGCACCAGTTTGACGGCATTCTCAATTCGGAAACCCTGATCGCTTTCCGTGCTTATTCGCAACATGATTTGGAAAGTATGTTTTCGATTGGCATGGGATGAGGGTCTTGGACGGCCGTTACCCCCCATGCTATAATTTCGGTAATCAGTAAGCAGTAAATCAGTTCACTGACCACTGAATACTGAATACTGAATACTGACCACTGTAACATCGGGGATGACAGGCTTCGACGGGGAAGGCTGTTCCTGGACTGCAAGCCGAGCACGCTTTACAACTCGTAAAACTGGAAGCAAACAATAAGTGCAAACCGCACAAACACATACAACGCTCTTCCGTTGGCTGCCTAAACAGCCTTCGGGTAGCGGAGAGTCCAAGAGGACTCGCGTCTGCCGCAGCCGTTCGTTGACCGGGTGCGAATCAGGCGACACTAAAGTCAACGTGCTGCGCCGCGACGCTCATAGCGGTGAGTAAGCGTCCTTTCGGGGATGATGAGCTAGTCGGCGTCAGACCCTGTTAGCTGGGGATGCGCTGGCGAATCACAAATAGGCCAACTAAGCTTGTAGACGTTCAGAGGACGAATTTTTCGGACGCGGGTTCGATTCCCGCCATCTCCACTTAATCAAAAAAACCGGGTTTCTGACAGAAACCCGGTTTTTTTGTTAACTGTAGTAATCTCGTGTAAATAAATGCGGTGCATGAACATACATGCCTTCTCCAGAAGCCAGCTTTGTACCGTCTGCCAGAGTAATTTGACCGAACGCCTGCGCCAGTTTGCCCACCTGCTTCAGCACCCAACCTTCAGCCCGCAATGGCGTATCTAATGGCACAGGCTTGTGATAATTGACATTCAAATTTGCCAGCACCACCTTCAACCCAGAACGCCAGACAACGGCGCCCATCACCTCGTCAATGACGGCGGCAATCGCACCGCCGTGCGCGTGCCCCGGTGGCCCCTGCTCCGTCAGCGTGAATTGGAACTCGGAAAAGACCAGCAGGTCATATTCCTCGTGGGACTGAGCATACCACACCAGCCCCATGCCCTTACTATTTTCACTACCACATACAAAACAACTCCCATGCTCTGGTAAACGGGTCAGTTCCATACCATTTGTTTCCTTAATGTATTGTCTTGGGGGAATCAACACGGGTAGAGAGATGAGCCAAAACCCGTGACAGTGCCTTTTGAATGGCGCGGCGCTCATCATCTGAGAGAGCTGCCATATCCACATCCAACTCTTTGAGCAGCAAATGCTGGTCGTCAATGGTCAAGTAAGGGGAATCGAGGCGATTTTCCTGGGTGACGCCAGTCAATTCCCATACATCTACGGGCGCGTGAATGCCTTTTACTTGTAGTGGGCCAACAAAATGGGCATCCGCAAAATCTTCCACCAAAGAGTAGGTGGCGCTGGAGATGTAGATGCTGTCTGGCGGGGCAGCCGATTGCAGCCGCGAGGCCAAATTTACCTGCCCGCCAATGATCGTGTAATCCATGCGGTTTTCACTGCCAAAATTGCCAACGGTGCAAATGCCAGTGTTGATAGCAGCACGCACTTGTAAATTTTGCGTGATACCTTTGCGTTTCCACTCGGCGCGGAGTTGGTAGAGGGCTTCACGCATTTCCAGAGCCATGCGCACGCTGCGTTCGGCTTGTTCGCGGGCGGGCATGGCTTCGGGCGCGCCGAAGAAGACCATGACGGCGTCGCCCACAAATTTGTCGATGGTTCCGCCATATTGCAGGGCGATTTCGGACATGCGTGTGAGATAGCTGTTCAGCACGTCGGAGAGGAGTTCGGGTTCTACGGCGTCGGTGATGTCGGTGAAGCCGACGATGTCGGAGAAGTAGATGGTGAGCTTGACGCGCTTGTGTGATTTGGTGTTGGCGTCGGCCGTACCGCCGACGAGGGCCTGGAATAGCTGTGGCGACAGGTATTTGCGCATTTTGCTTTGCAGGGCGGCCATGCGCTCGGTCTGGTTGAGTAGTTCGTTTTCTAGCGCTGTGCCATGCTCCATGGTGTTGTCGAGCAGCACTTGGAGATCGGCCAGTTCTTCCTCTAGTTCGCTGACGCGGTTTTGGAGAGCGGTTAGTTCGGTCGGGCTGTTGGATTTTGCGGTGGTCATGCTGTGTACTACGAAGTACGGACAAGCTGTCTGCGCTTCTATATTATTGAATGTCGATTTGTACGGCCGTCCACAAACGCTGCAAGTTGGTCAGTGATTTTTGCTGCCAGTAGATGTCCTGGTTGCCGATGACTTTAAGTTGCAGGTGGGCCTGTTTGCGGGCGGCAATGACAAAGCGGCTGACGATATTGATGCCGGAACTATTGAGAAACTTGAGGCTGCTGAAATCCAGGGTGAGGAGGCTTTCGGCGGGGGTGGCATCGTGCGCTTTGAGCAGCAGGTCGTTGATCGGCGCGTATTCTTCGGAGGTGCGCAGACGCATGGAGCCGTCGAATTTGATGCTTTGGGTGTTATCGTTGTAGGTGACGCTGTATTCTTCGCCGCTGATGGTTTCTACGCTCATGTGAACTCCTTTTGGGTAAGGATGAAGGGTGAAGGATGAAGGATGAATTAGGATGGCTCGCGCAGGTTGACGTGGGCCTGGACAGTTACGGCCGTACTCTCCCCACTCGCCCGCTGAAAACGAAAGCCAAATTGGATGCCATAATCTTTAATCAGGGTCAGATAGCCCAGCCCGGAGCCGCCGAGGTCTTGCTCGGCATTCGCTTCCAGCTTTTGGAAGTACAGTTCGTCCGGGTCGCCGTTTAGCAGTTCTTCGATGAGGGTGATGAACGGCCGTTCCCCCTGCGGCTTAATATGATTGGTCAGTTGAAAAACCATGCGCTCATCCAGCAGCCACGCCTGGAAATGCACCGCCAACTCCGGGCCGGCGCTGAACTTGGCGCAGTTCTCAAACAACTCGTTGAGCAAATAGGAGAGGACATAGCTCACATCATCGCGGCGCAGCCAGCCGGCGGGCACAGTTTCGGGAATGTGCAGGGCAGCATAGGCGGCCCAGTAATCGGAGCTAAGGCTGTTGCGCCGCCAATGCGCCGACAACTGCGCGGCGTCGAGGGACATGGTGGTGGTGGGTACGGCCGTTACCGCCTCCCAATGCCCGAAAATTTGTGAAGTAGATGTGGACTGAGCCATAGTAAAGCCTATTGCGTGAAACGTAAAACGTGAAACGTGACTAATTTCTCTATGTTCTCTCCGTGAATCTCCGTGCCTACTCTGCGAATCTCTGTGTCACTATCCCCTATTTCTGCTTAATCACCATCATCGTAATGTCATCATAAACCGGGGCTGTGCCGATGAACGCATACACATCTTTGATAATGCCATCCACAATCGCTTTAGCATCCAAATCGTGATATTGCACCAGCAAATCCGTGAGCTTATCCATGCCAAAATACTGCCGGTTGCCGTTCTCCGCCTCCGTAATGCCGTCCGTGTACAATAGCATAACGTCCCCCGGTGTCAACCGGAACTGCTGCGAGCCGATGAACTCTGTAATGTCCTCTTCCAGGCCCACCGGCAGGCCCAGGTCAATGGTATCAATCACTTCCACTACACCATCTTTGCGGCAAATGACCACCGTTTCATGCTGCCCCACGATGCTGAACTTCTCCTGGTCATATTGGATGACGGCCAGCGTCATATTCTTGTTTTCGTGGATGCGCAAGATATTGCGATAAAGCACCTGATTCAGCGAGGCCAGAATGTGGTCAATGCTGTACTCGCCGCTTTGCGAGAGGGTGAGGAAGGCGGTCTGCGCCATCAACATAACCACGCCGGAGGAGAGGCCGTGCCCGGTCACGTCGCCGATGGTCAAATAGGTGGAATCGCCCACTTGCAGCACGTCGTAATAGTCGCCGCCGACCTCATCGGCCGGTTCCATGTAGCAGGCGATGTCCAAATCGGGGATAGCGCGGGTTTCGCTTTCGGGGGGCAGCACCATCATTTGTAGCTGCCGCGCAACGTCTAGCTCGGCGCTGAGGCGCAGGTTTTCATCTTTGAGCTTTTCGTTGAGGTGGGTGATTTCTGCGTTCGCCCGCTGCAAATCTTCGGTGCGCTCGGCAACCAATCCTTCCAAATTGGTGGTGTAGGCACGGATTTCTTGGGTCATGGCGTTAAACGTCTGCCCAAGCTGGCCGATTTCGTCGCGGCTTTTGATGGTCAGGTCAGTGTCGTATTGCTTGTCGGCTACCTTTTGCGCCGCCTCGGAGAGATTGCGCAAGTCGCGGGTGACGTTGTTGGAGAATTGCGCGGAGACGAACATGGCGATCAGCAAAAATGCGGCGACGAGGGCGATGGAGATGGCATTGATTTGGCCGCTGCGGTCGGTCACGGCCGTTTCCGTCTCCGTAATCAACTGCAAAATCTCCGCCTCCGGCACAACGATGCCGATTTTCCACACATCCTCCTCGTACTGGTTGTTGGAGAGGGGCGGCAGGCTGGCGAAGGCCACGAGGTGGCTGCTGTCGTCGGCGGTCAGGTGTAGCTGGTAGATGCCTTCGGCCTGGGTTTGCAGGGTGGCAGATAGGTCTTGCACGGCCGTTTCCCCCGCCGCGCTCATCAACCCCGAATTAAACGACAGGCCACCGTGATCAATCAACGTCTGCTCAATGCCCAGCAAGTCGTAGCCCTGCGGCGGCATGGCGATGGCCTCGCCCCGGCTGTTCACCAAAAAGGCGAAGCCCGTCTCCGCCACGCGGATGGACAACACATCTTCGATGATTTTGTCCAGCGACAAATCTAGCCCTACGGCTCCGGCGAACTCGTTTTTACGGCCGTCCCACAGCGGGTAAAACATCGTCATCACCGTGCCCTGCCCGGCGGCGTCGCCATAGGGCGCTTCCACGGTGATGGGATTGGGCGTGCGAGCTTGCAGCGCGGCGTCCGTGTACCAGCGCTGCCACACGGCCACGTTGTCGGGGAAGAAATCGCGCCAAAAGAGGAAGCTGACGGCATCGCCCAACACTTCCACCAAATGCACATTGGGGTAGGCGCGGGTGACGGGCGTGTCGGCGTTGCCCACAAAATAAATGAGGGTGTTGTTGTCGTCGGCGTCGAAGATGGCGTCCATATTCAGATTGAGCAGCGCGGAAACGGTGAGCAGTTCTCTGGCGTCGGCGTTATCGGCGATGGGCGGGGGGATGAGGGCGTCAACTTCGGCGTCGGCGGCCGTTGTCCACGCGCCCCGCTCCTCGACGAGTTGGGTTTGAAAAAGGGGGAGGGTGTAGACGGCCGTATCCCCCGCCAACACATCATAATCATCTACCACCTTCTGCGCTGTGCGCCCCAAAACCGTCAAATTATCCTGCGCCGCTGCCAATTGCAGCCACGTAGATGTGGCCTTCTCCTGCGCATAAATCGTCAAATACTCCTCAACTGTCTGCGTAATTCCCCGCTTGTTCTCCCCCAACGAAAAATCTGTGATACGGCGGAAATTATTAGTCAGATAAAAAAATAAAAACAGCGTCGTCAGGCTGACCAACAAAATATGGAAGCCCAACAACTTGCGCTGAAAACTCTGTTCAACAAAGGCAACAAATCGTTTGTACATAGTTAGCCCTGTTTTCAGTGGTCAGTAATCAGTGATCAGTAGCCGCACTGATTACTGATTACTGATTACCGAACACTGGTCACTGCCTCGGCTTCTGCCCGGAACAGGCCACAATGCCCCAAGTCGTAAAGCCATTGGCGCTGCGAATGGCGCGGAGCTGCGCCTCGTAGCCGGAGAGCAGCGTGGCCTGATCGGCCTCATCCAGCCCCAAATCATCGCCGATGGTGTAAACCGAAAAGTCCCGCCAGCTTTCGATCACTTGCGCGAACGCTTCGCGGTCGGCGCGGCTGGTATCCAGCATGATGTGGTCGGTTTGGATCGCTTCCAATCGCGCCTGCGCCAACATGCTGTACAGTTTTTTGCCGCTGCGCAAATCCATGCCCATTTGGTCGCCGTAAACGGCCGCCCGCTCATATGTCTCGTGAATCAACGCGCTCTCCGGGTAGCCCACAATCAGGTCGTAGTCTTCGCAAGTCACGTACACCTGCCCGCCCGGTTTGGTGATACGAATCAGCTCTTTGAGAATGAGTTCCGGCTGCGAAAAAATCTGCAAACTGAGGCGGCAAGAGACAAAATCGAAGCTGTTGTCGTTAATCATCAGCGTCGTGGCATCGCCGCGCTGGAATTCGGCATTGTCAATGTTGAATTCGCTTTGTAGATGGCGGGCGTAGGCAACGGCCGCTTCCGAATGATCCACGCCCAAAATAAAACTCGGCGCAAACTCCCGCGAGATGAGCAGGGGCACATCGCCGCAGCCGCAGCAAATGTCGGCCACGCGCTGGCCCGATTTCAGGCCATGCCGTCGCAGCACCTCTTGTTCCAGCGGCCACAAAATGCGTGTCTGATTGCGCAGCAGGGGGATGAAGCCGTCATCTTCAATGATGCCCTGGCTTTTGTAGAAATTTTTGTCGTAAACCGAAAATTCGACGCGATCCCAAATGGCCTGCAAAACCGGCAGCACGCGCTCGCTCCAGGCGACTACGCTGGAGGCGATGACTTGAATGGCGAGGGCGTTTTGGCGGCGGGCATAATCAATGAAAAGCGAGAGCGCCCGCACCCCGGCGGCGTTGATGTAGCGCAATCGCTGAAAATTGAGGCGCAGCACGCCCTCTATGCGATCATGAATGGCGGTTAGTTCGCGCAGCAGACGGGCGGTTTCTTCTTCGGTGATGAGGCGCAGCGCTCCTTCAAAATTGATCTGTTGATCGAGCGGGTCGTAGTGCAGGGTGTAGGGGGTCATGCTTGCAGTTCCTCGTTGGGGATAAAGAGCCGGGTGCAAATGCGCTCTGAGGCTAAGGAAACGGAGGTAATGCGCACGCTGAAATCGTGGGCAATCATCATCAGGCCTAATTGGTTGAAGTAGTGGGGGGGAATGGTAACGGCCGTCAACCACTGCATATACGCTTGCTCGCCCACATCGTCTGCCAAGTCTTGCAAAAAGGCGGTGTAGGCTGTTGCCAGATCGGGCTGGGGCAGCAGGCTAACTTCTAGCTGCAATCCAGCAGCGTGTTGTTCCAGGTGCAGGGTCAGGTCGGAATGGGGGGTGGCGAGATGGACGGCCGTTTCCAACAACTCGTTGGCAACCGTCGAAATAATATTTTCCGCACGTTCCTGCTGCGTAAATTGATAAGCCGTATATTCAGCCATATAGTTGGCAAGCAGGCTGCATTGTGTCCAATTCGTTTGGAAATCTTGAGCGGGGAAAGTCAATTTAAGGGCGAATAGAGGAGACATCCTGGAGGATTGTGGTTGAGGCCGCAGCGATTGCATAAAAGGTTCCTATTCAGTGCGTACAGCGTAAAGCGCCAGACAACAGATTATACTCCCCCAATTATATATTTTTTTTGCTAGTTTCACGGGAAGATTTCGTAAACACAAGCAGTCAGCCCGCAACTGATACTTGCGACCCTACAGAAAACAGCCACCATATCTAGTGCAGATAAGAATCTGATTATTTGAATAAATTACGATAGTAAGCAAACCGTACGGCTAGCGCTTTATACCTTCAACCATGTATTTACCTGATTGTCATTGGTAAAAAGACTTGGTGTTCAAAAAACTGTACAGCCCATAGTTCACGGCCGTTCTGCCCATCATCCGCGCTAAAAAACAATCTCTGACTTGTCATTGCCAGGAATTGGGGTGTTGAAGGCCCACTTGGATTAATATCTTGCAACATATAAGTTCCGGCATCTGTGCCGTCGCTGATCCATAACTCATAGCCATGCGTGAAATCATCAGAGACATAATAAATAGTTTCCCCAATGCTTCTCAAGGCTCCCCCTAGGGAGCCATCACTGCCAGGATTACTATCTTGCACAAGCATGGTTCCTTCACTGGTTCCATCGCTTTTCCATAATTCCCAACCATGTACACCATCATCGGCAAAAAAGTAGACAGTCTCATTCACGACAAATTTGGCATACGGATAGGAAGAAGGGGAGCCTGGATTAATGTCCTTGAGAAGAGCCGTTCCTTCTTCAGTGCCATCACTAATCCACAATTCTCCACCGTGAATGCCATCACTAGCTGTAAACAGAAGTGTGCCATTCAAATTAGCCAGGTAATTAGGAGATAAGAAATCATGGTTTGGATCGATATCTTTGATTAACATCGTGCCAGTTTCGGTACCGTCACTCCTCCAAAGTTCCCTGCCATTCACATCGTCTGTCGCCGCAAAAATGACATCGTTGCCTAAGCTGCCCAATATATCGGCGTCTGAATCGGCATCGCCAGGATTAATGTCTTTTACCAACCCGGTTCCAGATTCAGTACCATCACTGACCCATAACTCACGGCCGTAGTTATTTCCCCAGGCCTCGAAGAATAATTGGTTGCCTATGGCTTGCAAATTACTAACATCAGAAATATAGGGGTCTAACTCCTTCACAATAGAAGTACCGGCCTGTGTACCATCGCTGACCCATAGTTTTTCAGAGAAATCCATCCCGGTGATGGCAACAAAGTAGAGAAGGCCGTTCATCTCGGTAATATTAGAGGTATTCGGGGTGACGCCGATATTATGGGTCACAGTTCCTGCTTCGGTTCCATCAGTTATCCAAAGCCTTCTGGTAGTGGGAGTGTCGGTGGCTTGAAAAAAGAGTTTCCCATCGTAGACAAATAATTGGGATGGATCTGATGAATCTGGCCCTGGAAACAGGTCTTTGAGCATATACGTGCCCGATTCAGTCCCATCGCTGATCCACAGTTCACTGCCATGAATCCCATCGTTTGCCGCAAACAGAACTCTGTCGCCGAAAACGGTGATGTCTTGCGGCTCAGAGCTAGAACTGCCAGCATAGATGTCTTTGACCTGGTATGGGGTTTGATCAGAAGGAAGGGTAACGGCCGTTCCCGCCCAATTTAGCATTAACATAATGGTAACGAAGGCAAAGATAACGACAATAATCGGTTTGGTTTTTTGAGTAGACATATTTCTCCCCTTTTCATGTATTGTTTTTAAGCGTCCGATTGTTTTTGAAAACCACGACCTGTTTTCAACACAGACTGTATCTGAACGAAGTATAGCGGATATTCCATCTGAGAAAAATGATTTTAAGCGCGTCAGGGGAGATTGTCTTGCCACTTCAATCAAATACCCGTCCTTTGTGATTACACCTTCAGGGGGTCATCAGGGAGAGTGGCATCCCTGAATGCAGCAAAACAGCACCGCTAATCAATGACTGGAAAACAAAAAAGCCACCCATAATTGAGTGGCTTTTCTAGCTGAGGGACCTGGACTCGAACCAGGACTGACGGAGTCAGAGTCCGCTGTTCTGCCATTAAACTATCCCTCAATACGGGCGAAATTTTATCACGGCCGTTCTGTCCTGGCAAAATTTGGGTGTTTATGCACGTGTGACTAACCAGGCAGCCACGTACCCTTGTGTGCCATCTTTAGCCTGCACATGCAGCCATTGATTTTGCTGCCCGATTTTGGCCGCTTCTGTCGCGCCGTCCAACACCTCTAAGGCCTCCCCATTTGCCAGCGAGCGGATGAAGGTTTCGTTGGCGACGCGAGGTTCTTTGCGCAGGGAGACCAAATCGGCTGTAGTTTTAACGGCCGTTTTTGCGGTGGCGGCAGCAGGTGCGGATTTGGGGGTAGGCGATGGGGTGGAAACGGCCGTTTCCTGCACAAACCATGCCGCCACATAGCCCTCCTTGCCATCACTGGTGCGGATATGCAGCCATTGGTTCTGCTTCCCAATTTTGGCACGTGCCCCTTGTGCTGCTTCCAATACTTGCAGCGCTGCATCCTCATTGACGTAGGTAACAATATTAGAGGCTGTGATTTGCGGCTGCTGGCGCACTGAAAGCTGCTCCACGGTTGGCTTGACGGCAAGGGGGGCGTCGGAAGACGGGGGCGTTGTTGGAGCGGGTGCTTGTGGTGTTGTTTTTGCCATTTTCGGCTTGGGTGTTTTGGCGGGTGCAGGTGGGGCAACGGCCGTTGTGGGGAATTCCCCTTCGCCAAACCAGATCACTTGCTGAATGATTTCATCTGGTTTTTTGTAGCCAAAGCCATAACGCCCGGTGAGGGTATCAGGCTGGGCATCATCTTTCCAGGGATCCCAAATCAGGTAATCGGCTCCTTGTTTGGCGTGGATGACGACCCAATGTCCGTCCATTTCCTCAAATTCTTTGTCATTTTTGTCGCGGTCTACTTTGATAATGATGAGGGAGCCGTCTTGCAATCCCTGGTCAATCAAAGCCAGAGGGGCGGGTTGATTGGGGCATTCCACCCCTTTTTGGTAGCGCACATTGGGCATGACGTTGCTGATGGCGAAGGTCTTGATCCATTGCGAGCCAGGGCCAAAACCGCCATTGGCTTTCATGGCATCGTTGTAACTGGCGGGGGTATATTTGCCGCCAAAATGATTGGCTACCATTGTTAAACTGGTCAGCAAACAGCCGAATATGCGGATGGTAGCCGAGGGGTTGTTGCCTAAAGCTGAGTTCTCCCAGCGGGGATCGTTCTGATAATATTGTTGGTCTGCCATTGATTGTCTCCTTTTAAATTAGATAGCATGTAGGGATAAAAGTCTGTTTTATTAGAATCAGGCTTCCGGGGTTTCTGCGGCATCTTCCACCATTTCAACGGCCGTTTCTGCAATCGTTGGTAGTTGCTTTGCCACCTCTTCCACCAGTTTGGCGACGAGACCCGGCTTTGACTCTTCTTCGCCTTTATCGTCATCAGCGGGGGGCGTGTCTTCTGTCATTTGTTCCAACGCTTCAGCGATGATTTCCCGTTCGGGTGAGGCAGGAGCGTCTTCTAGTTTTTCGTGCAGGTCGTTGAGGGCGGCAACGGCCGTGTCTGCGTCAATGGGGGGCGTCACGGCCGTTTCTGGTACGGATGACGACTCAACAGCCGCGTCTGGAGTTGGTTCGGCAGCAGATGTAGGCGTTGCGGCTGCTTCCGCTTGCGCAGCTTCTGACTCTTCCTTTTCCGCTTCAGCAGCTTTGTTTTTGTATCCTTCAGCTACGCGTTTAGCTACTTTTTGCACCAACGTCGTCAACCCACTGGCCGGATTGATGATAGTGTTAATCGTGATTTCAGCCACATCAGGAATAACCTTGATCACAGTCTTGACCATGTTCTCGATGTTGCCTTCGTCCGCCTCTTCCCCTTTCTGTGACTCTGATTCAAGCTGTTTGAGGGTTTCTAGTGCCAACTTCTTCTCATCAGAATCCGGCAGCGCGGCCAATCGCGCGTAGAGGTTAGCCAGGGCTTCATTGGTTTTGTCGGCGGGTGAAACGGCCGTTTCGGCTGCCAGTTCTAGAGCCGGTTCTGCGATGGTGGTTTCGACAACAACGGTGGGGGGAGCAGGTGGTGAGGTAGGGACGGCCGTTTCATTAGTAGTTGGCTGGACAGGAGTTGCTGCCTCAGTTGCACCCTTTTGCGCGGCAAACTCAGCCAAAATAGACTCGCGGGTCACACCCTCCTCCAAAAACTCACCGCAAAAGCGGCACTTTTTGGCCTGTATCTTGATAGTTTCACCACAAAATGGGCAAGCGATGGTGTCAGTCATGTGGGTCTCCTTGTCGAAATATCCGGTCAAACTGCAAAGACCGGAAGGGCAAAACAGGCTGTTATGAAGTTGTTGTTACATCAGTCGTAAATGTATAGACGTCAGAAGTCTATTTCTAACTGTACGGCTCCCCCACGTACAGAAAATTATTGTACAACTTTTTCGCGCCATTCTCCAGATGAGTTAACGTGTTCGGAACACTCCCCCTAAAGTCATCTTTGCTGTACCGTGACGCTGCCCTATAATGAGGCCACATCTTTAGCAAAGAGGCAATTCTTTTGTATCCCAATAAACAACCGAACAGTGATTTTTGTTTTGTGTGTGGGCGAAAGAACCCGCGTGGTTTGTACATGACCTTTTATGATAACGGCCGTAACGAAATCCACGCCGACTACACCGTTCCTGACATTTACCAAAGCTATCCCGGCATCGTACATGGCGGCATTGTGGCCGCCATCCTCGATGAAACCGTTGGCCGCGTTGCCCTTATCGGCGACCATCACCATTTCATGATGTCTGTCAAGCTAGAGGTCAAATACCGCCAGCCCGTCCCCACAGAAACCCCCCTGATCATTCGCGGGCAAATTGTAAAATTGCGCGGGCGGCTTGGCAAAGCCATTGGTCAAATCCTGCTGCCCGACAACACCGTTGCCGCCGAATCCGAGCTAACCCTGGCCGATGTACCTGCTGCACTGCTGGCAGAAGCCAATATAGATGCTTTGGGATGGTATATTGACCCCTAACATTCACACAGTTTATACGGCTGATCACATCACCCTCCCCTAGAATGTAAAGTTAATGAACCAAGAATACTCCGACGAACTCCGCAGCGACACCATCATCTTCATCATTCCCCTCATGGTCTTACTGGCAACCATAATAGGCATTGTTGGCCTGGTAGGTAATTTGAGCGGGGGGTTTGCACAAGTTTGGGTCTGGCTAGCTATTATTGCAATTTCTCTGCCTACAGGCCGTTATTCCTGGCGGCTGATTAAACAGGGTTCAGAGAAACCAGGCAGCATGTTGTTTCTGAGCGTTCACATGGGCTTAATGACTATGGCGCTCACTCGTACTTGGGGAATTCTCAATCCCAACCCCTTGCCCTACTTCTTCGCCATTTTCATCATTGTAGCCAGCATGACTTTATCCCCCATTGCTGGTTTTAAGAACTGGTTCGCATGTGTTGCCCTGCTTATCCTGGGTGTTTATCTTGCCGGTGGGCTTACATGGCCAGTTTTACTGCGTTTGTCCCTGCCAATTGGCTTCAACTTGTTGGTAGCTGCTGCTATGTATTTTTCGGCAATGGAATGGCAGTATGCCGTTGAATCGGTTAGCTTCTTGCATATTCGGGCACAACAGCGCCGCGATGAATTGTTCGCCATCAAGGAAGAGATTAGTTCTACAAATAACCGCCTTGTTTTTCTCAACCAGCAGCTAGATCAGGCGCGGCAGCAGGCGATTAATGAGCGAGACCTGCGTACCCGGTTTATGAACAATGTTAGCCATGAACTGCGAACACCCATGAATGCCATTGTTAACTTTGCGCATATTCTGATACAGGGTGGCGCTGGCTCGGTCAATTCGGGACAGCAAGATTATTTAGAACGAATCGAGAAGTCTGGCTGGCATTTGCTAGATATGCTGAACGACTTGCTCGACATGGCGCAGATTGAATCGGGGGAATTTAAGCTTTAT
>JACKBX010000012.1 GCA_020634375.1 Ardenticatenaceae bacterium
TCACAATCCCACCACTGAAAATATCCCTGTAGCACCGTGCTTTTTTTGATGGCAACACTGAAGTCAAAGGCTTCATGTGTATTGGCAATCCCCCAAAAGCATTATTGCTCTCCACCCCTACACAACCTATACTCCCACTTTATTTTGCCAACAAAACTGGCTTACTTAAGGAGTTAATTTTATGTGGAAAAAAGTTCTTTTATTGGGTGGTATGATGGTTATGCTTCTGGCTACCGGATGTGGAGGTTCAAGTAACCAAGCAGGGAGTAACCCCGGAGTAGGTGGGGGGCAAGAATCGGCCGCATCAGGCGGTTCGGGAAGCGTCCCGTTCTCTGGGCGGATCGTCCGGGCTGATGATCAGGAAGCACCTGTGGCCGGGGCCGTTGTATTGCTCATCCCTCATGAGAATCTCAAATCCATTTTCACCGACCAAGGGTTAGAATCTCCCTTTAATTATCGAGAGTTTGCTCCAGTGACATTAGATGCGAATGCGATCGGCCGTTATGGCATTCAATATACGGTTACAGATAGTGACGGTTTTTACGAAATGAATGTGTCGCCCGGCCAATACACATCTTGTTTGGCAAATGTTATTGAGCCAAGGCCTTCTAACGCAGTGCCAGCCACCTTTGGGCATTGCAAAGGTGTTGGCATGAATTTTGAAGCTGGAAAAATGTATTTTGATAGTATGACTTGGGGTGAAAACGGTATAGGCGACTTTAATTTTGGCAATTAATCATCGTGCCAGGGCTGATTGGGGAGCTAACTTCTACCGCATCACTCTGGCTGCCAGCCAGAGTCCCAAGGAAAATCCAGCCCCGGCGTAATCCCGCAATCAAGGCTCCAGGAGTTTGAAGAAACCTCTGGAGCCTTCTTCTTCCCCACTCATTAACGCCTTTGTAGACAGTTCATTAACGCCACACAGGTAAACTCCTCACTGTAACCAACAGCAAGAGGAGAAACCCTATGCCTCGTGGCTTTTCGCATGTTCTCAACAGCAGCCCACTGCAACCGGGCGACTTGCAGCTTGACATTGACAACATCTACCTCGCCTTTGGCGGTGTGCAAGCCCTTAGCGGCGTGGGCTTCCAGGTGCGGCAAAGCGAAATTACGGCTATCATCGGCCCCAACGGGGCGGGCAAGACCAGCTTGCTGAACTGCGTTAGCGGCTTGTATCATCCACAACGAGGGGAGATTCGGTTTCATAACGGCCGTACTCACACCCTCACCAATCTCAGACCCTACAACATCGCCCGCCTCGGCATCGCCCGCTCCTTCCAAAACATCGAACTCTTCAAACACATGACCGTCCTCGACAACCTCATGCTGGGGCGGCACATTCACCTCAAGTCCAACATCTTCAGCGGCGGCCTCTACTGGGGCCGTGCCCAACGCGAAGAAGTCGAAAACCGCCAATTCCTCGAAGACATCATTGACCTGCTCGAAATCGAATCCATCCGCAAACAAGCTGTCGGCACACTCTCCTATGGCCTGCAAAAACGCGTCGAATTGGGGCGGGCGCTGGCCTTGCAACCCAGTCTGCTCATCCTCGACGAGCCAATGGCAGGCATGAACAGCGAAGAAAAAGAAGACATGGCCCGCTTCATCCTCGACGTGAACGAAGAGCACGGCGTGACCATCATCATCATCGAGCATGACATGGGCGTGGTCATGGACATCTCCGACCACATTGTCGTCCTCGATTTTGGCGTCAAAATTGGCGACGGAACCCCCGACGAAGTACAGCGCAATCCGGCCGTGATCAAAGCCTACCTCGGCGAGGATCAAGGCGTTATTTGAGAAGCGTAAAACGTGAAACGTAAAATGTGAATGACAACTGCGTCGTTTCACGTTTCACGAATCACGTTTCACGGAGCTTGTATGGCAGAAACATTCCCTCAACTACTCATCGAACGAACAGCAGAATTTGGCGAACGCCAGGCGCTGCGCGAAAAAGATTACGGCATCTGGCAGGCCATTAGCTGGAACGAATACCTGCGGCATGTACGCTTCTTTTCGCAAGGGCTGGTCAGCCTGGGCCTTACCCCGGAGGATACCGTCGCCATCATCGGCGACAACCGCCCGGAATGGATTTACTCCGAACTGGCCGCACAAGCCGCCGGAGCCAAAAGCATCGGCATTTACCAGGATGCCGTCGTCAAAGAAATGATCTACATCATCACCCATGCGCGGGTGAAATTCATCGTTGTCGAAGACCAGGAGCAGGTAGACAAAATTCTGGAGATGTGGGATGAGCTGACCGGCGTGGAAAAAGTCATCTACTACGACCCCAAAGGGCTGCGCAACTACACTGAAGAATTCCTGATGTTCTTCCCCGATGTAGAGAAATTAGGCGAAGCGTTTGAGCAAGAAAACCCCGGCTGGTTTGAAGAAAGCGTCCAACGCGGCAAAGCGGATGATATCGCCATCCTCTCTACCACCTCCGGCACAACCGGCAACCCCAAGCTGGCGATGATTACCCACAAAAATCTGGTCTCAATGGGGCACAACCTGATGGAGCTAGACCCCTTATTGCCAGATGACCGTTTTGTCAGCTTTTTGCCGATGGCATGGATTGGCGAGCAGATGCTCTCTTTTGCGTGCAGCCTGCAAAACGGCTTCACGCTCAACTTCCCCGAAGAGCCGGAGACGGCGCTGGCAAATGTGCGCGAGATTGGGCCGCATTCCATGTTCAGCCCGCCGCGCATTTGGGAAAATCTGGTCAGCCAGGTATTGGTCAAAATAGAAGACAGCAGCCGCCTCAAAAAAGCCGTTTACGATTGGGCGATGCAGATTGGCTACGAGATGGCCGACTATCGTTTTCGCAAAGAAGAGGCCAACGCAGCGATGAAGTTCAAGTATTTCCTTGCCGATTGGCTGGTATTTCAGGAGATTAAAGACCATCTGGGGCTGCGTCATCTGAAACGGGCGTATACCGGCGGGGCGGCGTTGGGGCCGGATGTGTTCCGCTTTTTCCATGCGTTGGGCGTCAATTTGAAACAGATTTACGGGCAGACGGAGGCCAGTGGTATCAGCGTGGTGCACCGCGATGGGGATATTAAGTTCCAAACGGTAGGTACGCCGGTTCCGGGCACGGCCGTGCGCATTGCCGAAAATGGCGAGATTTTGCTGAAATCGGACTCGATTTTCAAGGGGTACTACCGCAACCCGGAGGCCACCGCCGAAACGCTGATTGATGGCTGGATGCACTCTGGCGACGCCGGTTATTTTGACGAGGACGGTCACCTGATTGTGATTGACCGCGCCAAAGATGTGATGACGCTGCACGATGGCACGAAGTTCAGCCCGCAGTTTATCGAGAATAAGCTGAAATTCAGCCCGTATGTGAAGGAGGCAGTGGTCTTTGGCGGTGACTGGCCTTTTGTGACGGCGATGATCAACATTGACATGGAGAATACGGGTAAGTGGGCGGAGAATAATCAAATCGCCTACACCACTTACACTGACCTGGCGCAAAAGCCGGAGGTGTATGCGCTGGTGCGCAAGCAGGTGGAAACGGCGAATTCGGATTTGCCAGATGCGGCGCGGATTCAACGCTTTTTGCTGCTGCATAAGGAGTTGGACGCCGACGACGCGGAACTGACGCGTACGCGCAAGGTGCGCCGCCGTTTTGTGGCGCAGCGTTATGATGACATTATCTCGGCGCTGTACAGCCAGAATGATCATTTGGATGTGGAAACGACGATTACGTATCAGGACGGCCGTACGGCCACGCTGAACACGAGACTGCGAATTGAATCTTTGAATGGAAGTGACCAGTAATCAGTAATCAGTGGTCAGTAGACTGAATACTGATTACTGAATACAAGAGACAACCTATGGATAAATTTCTGCAACTCACACTAACAGGATTAACCAACGGAGCCATTTTTGCGCTGGTGGCACTGGGGTTTGTGCTGATCTACAAGGCCAGCGACGTGATCAACTTTGCCCAGGGCGACTTTTTGCTGGTGGGTGCGTACCTCACCTTTGGTCTGATTTCGCAGGTGGGGCTGCCCTGGTCGGTGGGCATGTTGATCGCCATTGTGGTGGCAGTGCTGCTGGGTATTGTGGTAGAGCGGTTGGTGTTACGGCCGTTAATCGGCGAGCCGATCATCTCCGTGATTATGGTCACAATCGGGCTGTCTAGTTTACTCAGGTCGGTCGTCATCTGGATTTGGGGCACGATGGGGGCGCAGTTCCCCTCGTTCCTGCCCAGCCAGCCAATCAATGTGTTTGGCGCGGTCGTGCCCGCCGACCGATTTATCGCCATTGGGCTGGCGGCGGTGCTGTTGGTGGTGTTCACATTGTTCTTCCGCTATTCCCGCGAGGGCATCGCCATGCGGGCTACGGCTGACGACCAACAGGCGGCATTGAGTATGGGCATTAGTGTGCAGAAGATTTTTGCCATTGCCTGGAGTATTGCGGCAGTAACGGCCGTACTTGCTGGCATCATCGTCGCCAACATCACCGAATTGAGTTTCTTTGCGGTGTCTAGCATTGGGCTGCACGTCTTCCCCGTCGTCATCCTCGGCGGTCTCGACTCCATCCCTGGAGCCATCATCGGCGGCCTGATCATCGGCCTGCTGGAATCTTACGTGGGCGGCTACACCCCCAGCGCCCTGGCCCTGCGCACCGTTTTCCCCTTCATCGTCCTCATCATCATTTTGATGATCAAGCCCTATGGCCTTTTTGGCGAAGAGCGCATTGAAAGAGTGTAACAATTAACACTGAACAAGTTGTTAATTGCTCATTTCTCATTGGTAATTGATTATGGAATCTGGCATTTTTCACACCACTTATGAAAGCGATATGGCCCTACGGCGCACGCCGTTGATGCGTTGGCGCATTTATCTGATCGTTGCCGTGATTGTCATCCTGCCCTTCTTTGGCAATTCGTACACACTGACACTGGCAAACCAGATTGGCATCGTCGCCATTGGCGCTATTGGGCTGAACATTCTCACAGGCTTTACCGGGCAAATCAGCCTGGGGCAAGGTGGGTTTATGGCGATTGGCGCGTATACCTCTGGGGTGTTGGCGGCGTCGCTGGGTGTTCCCTGGTGGCTAACGATACCGATTGCTTGTGTGGCAACGGCCGTTGTCGGCACACTCTTTGGCATCCCCTCCCTGCGGCTCAAAGGACTGTACCTGGCAATCGCCACCCTCGCCGCACAACAAATCATCCAATGGGCCATTGTCCGCTCCCCACTTGGTGTAGATGCAGTCGTCGTGCCCCCCGTCACCATCTTTGGCACATCGCTCAACAAGCTGCGCATTGGGCCATTTGGCGGCTCCGACTTCTGGTTTTACTGGATCATCTACCTCTTCATGTTCCTCACCATTTTGTTTGCAGTGAATCTCTTCCGCACCAAAGTAGGCCGCGCCTTCATCGCCATCCGCGACCAGGACATTGCCGCCGAAGTGATGGGCGTCAACCTGTTTCGCTACAAACTGCTCTCCTTTGCCACCTCCTCCTTCATTGTAGGGCTAGCTGGAGCGCTGTTAGGGCAATATCGCGGCATCGTCAACTACGAGCGCTTCACCATCGAAACCTCCATTTTCTACCTGGCGGTCATCATTATCGGCGGGCTGGGTTCTGTTTCCGGTTCGGTATATGGCGCAGTTTTTATGGTCATCATCCCCGCCATTCTCAGCAATTTGGGCCAGGCATTCAGTTCATCGGCTCCAGCCATTGCCCGCCTGGTTCCCTTTGCGCAGCAGGCTGTCTTCGGCCTCACCATCATCCTGTTCCTGGTGTTAGAACCGGAAGGGTTAGCCAAAATCTGGCGCGACATCAAGGATTATTTTCGCCTGTGGCCGTTTAGTTATTAGGCGTATTAAGACCTGACAAACTTGCCAGGTCAAAAATTTATTTCTCAAAGAGGAGGCAGAAATGTCAAAATTTGTAAGAAGAGTTGTGTTGTTGTTGATGGCTTTGTTGGCAATATCGCTGGTGGCCTGTGGCGGCGGCGATGATGGCGGCGGCGATGAGTCGATCAAGGTTGGCGCCATTTTTGACCTGACCGGAGCCACGTCGGACGTAGGCACGCCCTATTCGGAAGGGGTCAAGGATTTTGTGGCCTGGTATAACGATAATGGTGGCGTGGACGGCCGTTCCCTGGAACTGGTCTCTGCCGATTATGCCTACAAAGTAGACCAGGCCGAGCAGTTGTACACGCAATACGTCAACCAGGGCATTGTCGCCTTCCAGGGTTGGGGCACGGGTGACACCGAGGCACTGCGCACGCGCATTGCTACGGATGAAATCCCCTTCATGTCCGCGTCCTACTCCGATGTGTTAGGCAACCCGGATGAAGCACCCTACAACTTCCTGATTGGCACAGGCTATGCCGCGCAGGCAATTACGGCCGTACAATGGGGTTTGGACAATGGCGCAAGCAAGTTTGCCATCTTCCATCACGACAGCCCATTTGGCACCTCTCCCGTTGCCGGGGCCACCGCCTTTGCCGAAGCCAACGGCGCAACGATGGCCGAATTCCCCATGCCCGGCGGCGCAACCGACTTCACCGCTGAACTGACCCAGGTGCAAGACGCGGGCATCGAGTACATCCTCATCCAAAACGTATCCTCCCCAGCAGCGACGCTGGTGAAAAACATCAAAGACTTCGGCCTGGATGTGCAGGTGGTCTGCCTGAACTGGTGTACGGACGAACTGTTCGCCAGCCTCGCGGGTGACGCGGGCGAGGGTGTGTTGGGCGCCAGCCCATTTGCCTTCCCTGGCAGCGGCGCAGCCGGCCTGAAAGAGATGGATGATTACCTGCAAAGCAAGGGCAGCAGCCTGGAAGAGAAAGGGCTGCGCTACGTGGCCGGCTGGTTGACGATGAAGGTCATGACTGAAGGTATCGAGAAGGTCGTTGCCGATGGCAATGAAGTGACTGGCCCGAATATTAAAGCTGCGCTGGAAAGCATGAGCAATATTGACACGGGTAATATCACCACCCCGTTGAGCTTTAGCACAACAGATCACGCAAGCAATAAAGCGGTGCAGTTCTTCCAAATTGAAGGCGGCAAGTGGACGGCCGTTTCTGACCTGATCACAGTCCCATAAACGGTAATCCGAAATCCGTAATCCGTGACCCGTGGAAATCCGACGGGTTACGGGCTACGGATTTCGGAACACGGAGTAAACCATGCTGGCGCTGAATAATGTTGAAGTCATCTATAACGATGTCATCCTCGTGCTGAAAGGGATGTCGCTGGAAGTACCGCAGGGCAAAATTGTGGCCCTGCTTGGCTCCAATGGGGCCGGGAAATCCACCACGCTCAAGGCCATCTCCGGGCTGCTGAAGCCAGAAGATGGCGAGGTAACAGATGGCGAAATCCTCTTTGAGGGCGAGAAAATCCACGAGTTGGAAGCGGCCAACGTCGTGCGGCGCGGCATTTTCCAGGTGATGGAAGGGCGCCGTGTCTTTGAACACCTGGACGTAGAGCAAAATCTCATTGCCGGGAGCTACACACGCTCTGACCGGCAAAATGTGCGCCAGGATATTGACGTGGTGTATGAATATTTCCCGCGCCTGAAGGAACGCCGCCGCCAGACAGCCGGTTATCTTTCCGGCGGCGAGCAGCAAATGCTGGCTATTGGCCGTGCTCTGATGGCCCGCCCCAAGTTGATGATGCTGGATGAGCCATCGTTGGGGTTGGCTCCGCTGCTGGTGCGCGAGATTTTCAGCATTATTCGCCGCATTAATCAGGAACAAGGTACGACGATTTTGTTGGTAGAGCAGAATGCGCGTATTGCTCTAGATGTGGCGGACTATGCGTATATTATGGAGAACGGCCGTATCGTCCTCACTGGCGAACCGGCCCAACTGCGCGACAATGCCGATGTGCGCGAGTTCTATCTCGGTTTGAATGAGGTTGGCACGCGCAAAAGCTACCGCGATGTCAAGCATTACAAGCGGCGCAAGCGCTGGTTGTCTTAAAATCGTAAAATGTGAAGCGTGAAACGTGAAAAACAGTCCATCACGTTTCACGTTTTACGTTTCACGCCATCCTTCTCCCCATCCCCCCTCCAAATCCGTTATAATAAACCTGTCTATTCACGTATCTGTGGTGATGCTGATTGCCGGTTTTCATTCCGCAATCCGCATTCTGTATTTTTTCGGGAGTATGCAATGAGTGGAATTATTTGTGCGGTTCGGGGTGGGGCTGCCAGCCAGCCGACGATTAATCAAGCCATTCGCACAGCATTGGAAACGGGCCTGCCGATTTATTTTTTGTACGTGGTCAATCTGGACTTTTTGATGCGTACCGACCATATCCGCGTACACACCATCACAGAGGAAATGCGCGAAATGGGCGAGTTCATTTTGCTAACAGCACAAGACAAGGCGGCCGCCCAGGGCGTGGCAGCGCACGGGGTCATACGCGAGGGCAATGTGGCCGACGAGATTGTGGCGTTGTGCCGTGAAATGGCGGCGGAGTATGCGATTTTAGGCCAACCGCGAGCGGTGCAGGCTCAGAATGTCTTTACAGATGATTTGTTGGATACGTTTAGTCAGCGGATTATGCAAGAGGCGGGAACGGCCGTTATCTTTGCCGCAGGGAGCACATCATGACACATTTGCGGCAATGGGGGCTGCTGCTGTCATTAGCAGCGGGGCTGTTCTTGTGCTGGCCGCGTGATGGTCGGGCGCAAGCGGTGGAAACGGCCGTCACCCCCCTGCTCATTGGTTACATCCACGACACTCAGGCCCAACCCGTTATCGGGGCCACCGTGCGGGCGCTGGCTGACGACGACACGGTGCTGGCAGAAATTGAGACACAGGCAGACGGCCGTTTCGCCATTCTTCTGCCCGCATCCATCCCCGACACCATCACCCTGCAAATCCACCGCGCCCACTTCCAACAAAGCGAGTTCCCGCTCACCACAGACCAAATCACCACACTGCACCAGGGACAGCCCGTCTCCCTCGCCGACATCGAGTTACAGCGCCGCATCACCCCGGCTTTTTGGGCCGCCACCCTTATCTTTGTCATCATTCTCGCCCTCATCGCTACCAATCGTCTACACAACACCCTGGCCTCTCTCGTTGGCGCATCCGTCATTTTTGCCATCAGCTACCTGGGGCCGCTGCTGCACGAAGACCTCTTTATTTTCAACTTCAGCGGGGCGCTGCGCTACGTGGACTGGAACGTCATCTTCCTGATCATGGGCATGATGATCGTCATCGCCGTCGTGGAGCGCACCGGCGTCTTCCAATGGGCGGCTTTCATGGCCTACCGCATTTCTGGCGGGCGAACCTGGCTGCTGCTGCCGATCCTCATGCTGATTACGGGCGTGGCCTCAGCCTTTTTGGATAACGTCACCACGATGCTGCTAATGACGCCCATCACCATCCAGATTGCCCTTAGCCTGGGGCTAAACCCTTTGGCGCTGCTCATGCCAGAGGTGATGGCTTCCAATGTGGTCGGCATCAGCACGTTGGTGGGTACGCCTACCAATATTCTGATTGGCTCCTATGCGCACATCTCCTTCAATGATTTTCTCGTTAACTTGACCCCTGGCGTCCTGTTGTCATTGGTCGGGCTGATCATCTACAGCGAGGTGATTTACCGCCATGATTTGCAGGCCAGCAGCGGTGGCATTTCGGAGCTGCTGCTGCAACGGCTGGCGGAAAGAGGGCGCATCACACAGCCTGGTCATCTAAAAAAGGCGGGCGTGGTGGGCCTGGGCATGATTTTATTGTTTGTGTTTGGCGAACATGTGCATTTATTGCCAGCAGTAACGGCCGTTATGGGAGCCACCGCCCTCCTCGTCTGGATCAAGCCAGACATTGAAGAAATGATTGAAGCTGTAGACTGGACAACCCTCGTCTTCTTCATCACCCTCTTCATCTGCGTGGGTGCGGTGCAAGAGGTGGGACTGATTAGCTTCATCGCCACCGGAATCGGCCAACTCGTCGGCACAAATCTTGTCCTGGCTATGTTGGCCGTGTTGTGGCTTAGTGCCTTGCTCTCCACTGTCATTGCCAACATCCCCTTCACAGCCGCCATGCTGCCCGTCATTGGCTTTCTCACCGGCAGCATTCCTGCGGCGCAAAGCAAAGCCCTGTACTATTGCCTCTCTGTTGGCTCGGCAATGGGCGGCAACGGCTCACTCATTGGCGCATCAGCCAATATGGTCACGGCCGGTATCGCCGAACGCGCCGGATCATCACTGACTTATGCCTACTTCCTCAAAAAAGGGATGCCCGCCCTGTTTATCACCGTTGGGCTGGCGATGATCTGGCTGCTGCTGCGTTTTCTGTAAAAATAGAGATTTGTCCAATCTACGAGATTGGACAAATCTTCCCAAGTCAAGGATATGATGATGAACGACCAACCCATCCACCAAATTCTCTGCGCCGTGCGCGGCGGGCCAGAAAGCCGCGAAACGGTGAGCTATGCCATTGATTTGGCATTGGAAACGGAGGCACGCCTGACCTTTTTCCATGCCCTGGATGCGGAATTCTTACAGTACGCGACCATTGGCCCATTGAGCGTGGTGTACCAGGAATTGATGGAAATGGGTCAATTCACCATGCTCATTTTGGTCGATCGGGCGCAGCGGCGCGGCGTGGAGCGTGTCGATTTTATTGTGCGCGAGGGGAATGTGCGCAAACAACTGCGGCAGGCAGCCATCGAAACAAAGGCAGAGGTGATGGTGCTGGGACGGCCCACGCGCAGCCCCAGCCGCAATGTGTTTGACTTCACAGAAATGGAAGCGTTTTCAGATGAATTGGCCCGTGAAGGAAATTTGCGCTTGCTGCTGGTTCCAGAGGGTTAATCGTTACGGCCGTACCGCATTAATCATCGCATCTCCCAAACAGTAAACCTCAAATAATGAAAGAAGCCACAGAGTGACTCTATCACTCTGTGGCTTCCAGGTTTATCTTGCGACAAATAGTTTAATCGTCATCATGATCATCGTCGCCATGATCGCCATCATCGTGATCATCATCATCGTCATGATTGTCGTCGTGGTCATCATCATCGTCATGGGTGCTGCCGCTGTCGTCACCACTGGTGTCACCGGTATCACCACTGATGATGCCAACGTCACCACTGGTACTGCCACTGTCATTGCTACTAGTGGTGCCACTATTGCTGACGCTGTCATTACTGTTGACGTTGACACTGGTGGTGTCATTAGCACCGCTCGCAACTGTGCTACTCCCAACACTGCTCGTTATGCCGGTCGCACGCCCTTTACTACTATCCATTTTACCCGTCAAAGCAGAAGCAATGCTGACGCTTGTTTCGCCACCCTGGCTGCTGCGGTTGACTTTTGTTTCCGTCACGATAGCGGCCGCACTGCGGTTGGCGACAGGTTGGGCAGCAACGGCCGTTTGCACACTCTCTTCGGCAACGGCAACATCCGAAGCTTGTTCAGCAGCCGCGGGTTGAGCTACCTCTGCAACTTCGGTGGTAGTGTCAGCAACGGTCGTTTCCGTTCCCGGTTCCACATCCACAGACGGCGCAGCAACTTCCGGTACGGCTTCTTCCAATACAGCTTCTTCGGGTGCTGCGGTTTCTGGTGCTGTCAAGGAAGCATCAAATTGAGGCAAAGGACGCGAACATGCTGCTAATACAATACTTGAAATAAATACAAAAAGAATAAACAATAACTTTACATGCCCGGTTTTCATACAACCTCCGAATTAACTTGTGTAGGATTCTGTCCTACAAGTCGCACAACTTGTAAAAAAGTAACGGGGGATTTTGAAATAAACGGGATCGGACCAAATGACAGGGGTGTCATCTACTGTTCCTCACGTTAAAATAGAAACCTCTCCGACAATACCCAAAGAGCCGCGCAACAAACTGCGCCATCACTGTTAATTGGGAATCGCCCCAGGCCATTGCCAATTTTTGAGGAAACCATGAGCGACCAACTTAATCAGAAATTGCAGCAAACCCTGACCCACCTTTACACGCACGCCCCCGGCTTCAAAAAGCGTATGGATGATGCCGGACTAACCCTTGCGGACATACAAACCGTAGAAACATTGTCCCTGCTACCCGTGCTGCGCAAAGACGACTTGATCGAATTGCAAAAGCAAGAACCGCCATTTGGTGGCATGTTGGCTGTGCCGCTAAGCAGCCTGCGTCGCGTCTTTCAATCACCTGGCCCCATCAATGAACCCGAACCAGAATTAGCCGATGCCGGGAACTGGGCGCCTGGTTTAGAAGCAGCAGGTTTCCGTGTCGGGGAAGTCGCCATCAACGCCTTTGGCTACCACCTTACCCCGGCGGGCGCATCCTTGGAAGATGGGCTGCGCACAGCAGGCTGTGTCGTCATCCCCGGCGGCATTGGCAATCAGGAACAGCAAATTCAGGCAATGGCTGCCTTTGGCACAACCGGCTACGTGGGACTGCCCAGCTACTTAAAAGCCTTATTGGATAAAGCAGACGAATTAGGCTATCCGCTCAAGCTCAACAAAGCCTTCGTACTGGCGGAACCTCTGCCCCCCTCGCTGCGGCAAGAATTGAAAGAGCGCGGCGTGAACGTGTTCCAGGCTTATGGCACGGCCGAATGTGGCAATCTTGGCTACGAATGTGAAGCTATCAGCGGCTGGCACATCCCCGATGACGTCATTGTACAGATTTGCGACATCAACAGCGGCGAACCGCTGCCGCATGGCGAAACAGGTGAAGTGGTCGTCACGCTGCTGCACGAACATTATGCCATTGTGCGCTTTGGTGTGGGTGATTTGTCATCTATTATTGCGGAACCATGCACATGCGGCCGTTCTAGCTTACGATTGAACGGCTGGCAAGGGCGCGTCGGCGCGGCCACCAAAGTACGCGGCATGTTCCTGCACCCCAAGCAGTTGGCTGATATGATGGCCCGCTTCGGCAATGTAACCGCTTACCAGGCCGTCATCACCCGTGCTGAGCATAAAGATTTCCTGGCGCTGCATGTCGTCCTCGCCCCCGGCACAGAGAGTGCGACTTTACCCGCCACTATTCAGCAAACTGCCCGCGATACGATTAAATTCCGTCTGGAAGTGGAGGTAGTGGACGCCCTCCCGCCCAATGCCCCGCCCATCCGCGACGAACGTACTTGGGAGTGAGGTAGAGTATAGAGCAAGAGCTAGAGGGAAGAACGCCTCTAGCTCTTGCTCTAGCTGTCGATGCGCCAGTAAATACCGCGTTCGCGCTGCATGAGTTTGGTTTCGATCATGTAGCGACGCAGCGAAGCTACATCTTCGTGAAAATCGAGCAAGATGTGGTTAACTTCTCGCTCGGTGTATTGTCGCCCTGGTTCAAACTCTTGCACCAGCCGTTCCAGTATCACCTGCCGCTTTTTGAGCTGCGCTGGAATTTGTACCAGCCGCCCGCGCTTGAAGAATGCTTTCAGCACTTTTTGCTGGTAGGCATCTACGGTGACTTCGGCGGTCAGGTCGGGTTGTGGCAAACGAATGATGTCGGATAACGGCCGTTCCAACACCCCCTTCACCAACGAATACATCTGATAATATTGATCCTTCTCCGCTTGCAGCAAGCCTGCATTGGTTAGCTGTGCCAGGTGGTGCGAGATCGTCGCCGGTTTCAGGTTCAAAATCGCCGCCAACTCCTCGCCGTGACGCGGTTTAGCATGAATCAAATTCAAAATGAGCAGGCGCACCGGGTGTCCCAACGCCTTGAACAATTGTGCCCGTTTTTCCAGGTCTTTTTCTGCGGTTGTCTCACTCATCCCACGCCTTCCTTCCCGTTGCTTGCCGGTACGCATCCGCCAATATACCTTGCATAGAGCGGATAGTGCTAGCCTTAATTTGCTCTTTAACCAGATTTTCGCGGTCGCTCATTGCCCGCAGCACTTCAATTTCATGTTCGCTGTGCAGCAAAAAGAAATCAGTCACCAGCTTGAACGCCTCTTTCACTTTATCTACTTCTGCCAATTCCGAAGCCATCACGGCTTCATACGCCCGCATAGTATCGGGGTCTCGTTTTTTACCCTGTATCATGGTTCACCTCATTGTCAGTTGACGATTTTGGATTGACGATTGAATGCGCCCGCCTTCAATTTATTCGATAGCCATCGAACAAGATAGTACAATATGATTAGATTTTTGTCAAATCATTTACAGAAAATTCAGTCAAAGACGTACCAAATCAAAGGCGTTTCAATCGTCAAGTGGAAGAGGGAGGCTCCTGCGCCACGTCCTGGTTAAGTACACACTTAACAGCAGGTAATACGCAATAAATAGCAATGAACCATGCACTAGCCAGGGCTGTACCAACGGATATTGCACCAGCGCAACGAGTATTGCCACGCCCCACAAGCTACTTAAAATCAGCGTCATCTGACGAAAGGTTTCTGTCCGCGAGGGGTAGACATATTTGAGCGGCACAAACACCAACGCCGCGCACAAGGCAATCAACAACAAGTTCAGCACGGGATTTAACCCCAATAAAAACAAATACACTGCCACCACATTCCAGTATGAGGGGAAGCCCTTGAAAAAGTGGTCGGCCGTTTTCGCATCGGCCTGAGCAAATTGATAGGCGGAAGTCAGCACAATGAGGCTGGCCCCTGTTAATGCCCATCCAGAGGGGAGCAGTTCGGCCTGCACTACAAATAAGGCAGGTATGATGACGTAGGTCTGATAATCAATGATATTGTCCAGCAACGCACCATCAAACGAAGGTAATGCGCCCTTTACTCCTAACCACCGGGCCAATGTGCCATCCAGCGCATCCACCATAACGGCCGTTGCCATCCACCCAAAAGCAGCCTGCCACCGCCCTTCAAAAATGGCAAATGTCGCCAACAAGGCCATCACCGCACCGCTGGCAGTGAAGAGGTGAACGCCCCAGGCCAACCCCTTTTGCTTACGTGAAAATTGATTCATGTTGTCCCTCATCCGCAGAATGGAGAGGATTTTCGCTGATTTGCATAGACTGGCAACAAAAAAGGACGGCCGTTTCGGGGAACGGCCGTCCTCTCATCACTACCTATCCGGTTTTACAAACCCGGTAGGTTTCAGCGTTATGCTACGGGCGCATAACGACCGGCAAATACAGGGTGGCATTTTGCACCACGTAAGTTCCCGTGACCACAGCCGAATCATAAGGGCTGGTAGCTGTCAGCGTTACCGTGTACACCCCCGCCGTCGCATACAGGTGCGAAGGGTTGGTGTCGGTGACAACTGCGCTGCCATCGCCAAAGTCCCATTCGTAGCTGATGGGGCCGGTGCCCGTCGTCGTGTTGGTGAAGACGGCCGTACCACCCACCGTCACTGGCGAGTTGCTGTCGAAGCCAACCGTCAGCGCAACCGGGTTCACTGTGAATGTAGCAGTGGTGACGTCCGTTTCATATGCATTCGTCGCCGTCAAGGTCACGGTGTATGCACCGGGCATGGCGTACAGATGCGAAGGGTTGGTGTCGGTGACAACCGCGCTGCCATCGCCAAAGTCCCATTCGTAGCTGATGGGGTCGGTGCCCGTCGTCGTGTTGGTGAAGACGGCCGTATCCCCCACCGTCACTGGCGAGTTGCTGGTAAATCCAGCCGTGATGGTAATAGGCGCAGTCGTAAACTGCCACGTTACCGGCACTTGCTGCACACCGCTGTCGCCGCCGGGTACGCCATTCGTCTGCTGCCCGGCCACCGTCACCGTATAGGTGCCAGCCGCTTCCAGCGGGGCATCCGGCGTGAACACCGTCGTCCACGTCAGGTCATCATTCGCAAACGTGCAAGAGACAACGCCGGCTGGCCCGGTAACGACAAAGTCCGTGTCGGCTGTCATGGTGATGCTCCACGTCACACTGATAGCGGTATCCAACGAAACGGCCGTCGCTCCCGCAGCAGGCGCATAATCCACCACAATCGGGTCACGCCAGAACTGCACAGCTTTGTGGATGTCCGCACCAGTCCCCCAATCGGTCGCTGTGTCGTCCACCAACTGCGTGCCGTCTGTACCGTAATCAATGGTCACACTGCGGTTGTTCAGCCCGGTGATGCTGCCCCACGATTCTACTGTGTCCCAACTGCCGCGTGCGTATTTGTACTGCAACTGCGTGCCATCCAGCAGCGGCAAGGTCAGTTCCCAAGTCGTGTCGTTGATTTGCGTCATCGCCGCCTGCCCTGGATTCCAGGGACCGAACTCGGAGATGTCGCCAGCGACGTAGACTGTGCCAGGCGTGTACGCGGGCACGCCCACGCGGAACGTCACCGTCACCAACCGCGCTTCGGCCGTTGCCGTGATCGTGTTAGATGGGTCGGAACGGTTGAAGCTGGTGTCATAAGCCTTGATAAAGTATTCATAAGTGTTGTCACTAACTACGTCTTCGTCGGTGTAAGAGGTTGTGGCGGTGGAAACGGCCGTCAACCAGCCACCATCGCGGTAAATCTCATACCCTGCCAGATCAGCATCCGCCACCGCATCCCAACTAAAGCTAATGCTTGCTGGCGTTGTGCCATCCAACACCAGATTCAACGGCGCGGCGGGCGGCGTCACGTCGCTGCTAGCCGTCACCGTCATCACGCCCAATGGATCAGGACTGCTGTTGGGGCCAGAAAGTGCATAATACCAGGTATGTCCGCCATCGCTGCTGTAGCGCGTGGTGTACTGGTAGACGCCCAACTCATCTGGCAAGAAGTTACCGACAAACTCATCATTGCTGCCAGATTGTCCCTGGTAGCCCATGTCCACCCAATTCATCCAGCTAACGGGCAGCGTGCCGCTGATGCCATAACCCACCTGCGCCGAGACACCAGCAGGCGGCCCTGCGTCTTCCGTGCCCCCAGCAATGTAGATTTGCCCGTAGATATTATCTGTGGGGGTGATGGTGCTGATGGTGTGGTTAATGCTCGGCGGCCATTGCAAGTTGTACCAGGCCGTTGTCAGGTCGTAAGCGGGAATGCCGCTGGCTTCGTTGGAATAGTCGCTGCTCAACCCACTGCCATCATCTTTGCTGATGATGACGTAGTAATAGGTTTGGGCGTTGGTCAAGCCGCTGTCGGTGTAGGTTAGAGTCGTTGTGTTGCTAATCCAGGTGTAGCCACCACCGCTAACCAGGCTGCGATAGAGGTCGTAGCTGGTTGCACCAGCAGCCGCGCTCCAACCCAGATCGAGTTCGCCACTGCGTGATGCCGTAACAGCCAAATCGGTCACGGCGTCGGGCGGTGTGTCCACCATCGGGGCCGCCAATACCAGCAGTGCGCCGCTTTCGCCAGGCACATCCAGAGTGATGGTGCCATCGCCGGCAACGGCGTACACATCACCGGACAGCGTTTCCGTGAAGGTTGCCCCCACCGGCAAGTATCCGTTCACGTCTAGGGTGACGGTTTGTGTCACCGGAGAGGCAATCGTGCCCATGCGGTTGACGATGACGATGGCCGCGTCGGAGTAGTCGGATTGGAGACGGCCGTAAGCGTACACCTCATTGGCATCATCCACCAGCAGTGTATCGAAGCTGCCCGTGCGCAAAGCCGGGTGCGCATTACGAGCGGCCGTCAGCAGCTTGTAGTAGTCGCGCAAATTGTCCTGCCCCTGCGGCGTTTGCAGGAAAGTGTAGAACGGCGTGCCGCTCTCATCCAACCAGGGGAACGGCTGGCGGTTGTACGGGTCGTCTTCCCATTTCCCGCCGTAGTAATAGGTTGGGCCAACCAGCCCCACCTCGTCACCATAGTAGATGGTCGGCGCACCGGGCAAGGTCATTTGCAGCAAAACCACGCCTTTCAAGCGAGCGACGGAGTCGCTCCAATCATAGTTGGGGTCGAGCAGCGGGGTAGCGTCTGTGCCATTAGCGGCGTTGTGGTCGAGGAAGAAGAGCGGGCGGTTGGTGTCGTGGCTGCCCAGCAGGTTCATCATCGCGTACAGCGCTTCGGGGGGATAGCGCTCAATCCAGTTTTGCAGACGGCCGTCCAATTCCGAAGGTGTCAGCGGCACAAGCGCCCCGGCAGAGCTGCCCTCATTGTGGTCGTTATCCGTAAAGGTCGTGTCCCGCCAGAAGCTGAGCATCGCCGAGCTGTACTGGTAATTCATTGTGGCGTCCATCTCGTCGCCCAGCAGCCAGGATGAAGCATTGCCCCATTCCTCAATGGTCATGTAAGCGTCAGGATAAACGGCACGCACTGCGCTGCGGAATCCTTCCCAGTAGTCATTGGTTGGGTCATTGGCTGTACCGGGGTCTACGTCGCCACCTACGTCAAAACGCCAACCATCTGCCCCCTGGCTAAGCCAGTAGACACCCACTGAATTACTGCCGTCGTCCCAGATCAGGTCGCGCACGGCCTGGCTGTTAGCCTGTAGTTTGGGCAAGCTGTCAAAGCCGAACCAGCTTTCGTAGGTAGCGGCATTGGGTGTGCCATCGGAGCCAACGCAGGGGCCGGTTCCGGGGGTCACGTCGGTGAAATAATACCAGTCACGATAGGGGCTGGTTTCACTTTCGCAGGCGCCCACTTCGGGGAAGTTGCTGTAGCGATCAAAGTAAATGCTGTCCGACGACGTATGATTGAAGACACCGTCCAGAATGATGCTCATGCCGCGATTGCTCGTTTCCGTCGCCAACGTCTGGAAGGTGGTCAAATCGCCAAAGTCGGCAGAGATGCTGTTGTAGTCAGCGGTGTCGTATTTGTGGTTTGAGGGTGATTCAAAGATGGGATTGAAGTAGATCGCGGTCACGCCCAACTCTTGCAGGTAGTCGAGTTTGTCAATCACGCCCTGCAAATCGCCGCCGTAGAAGTTGTTGCTGTAATCGCCGGGGCAGTCGATGGCGGAACGGGGGTCGCATACAGGTGTATTCCAGTCATTGCTCGTGCTCCCGGTGGGATCGGAGCGATAAATAGTCCCGCCAGCTTCATCGTAGAAGAAGCGGCCTGGTTCCGGGTCATTGGTCCCGTCGCCATCACGGAAACGGTCGGGGAAAATCTGGTAGATGATGGCGTTTTTCACCCAGTCCGGGGTGTGGAAAGCAGGGTTGTAGACAGTCAACTGCCAGCTATTGTCCTGGCTTTCGGCAAAAGTCTGACCCCACCCGCCATCGCGGCTGCCATCATCTTCATAATAGGCGGTAGCCGTGCCATCAATGGCGATGAAACGATACCAGTAGATGGTGGGGTCTACGCTGGCTGGAACGGTGGCTTCCCACCATTCGTAGGTGCCATCATCGGCGGCCAGTTCCATATTGTAGAGAGTGTTGGTATTCAGGCGGTCGTTGTAGACGCGTACTTTCGCTTCTGTCAGATCGCCGCTGGCAGCACGCAGGCGGAGGGTAACGGCCGTGCCCGTGATCACTGGCCCGCCAGGGGTGCGGTACAGTTCATCGCGGCTGTTGTGGCCCAGATCATCCCACCAGATATTGTTGTCGTGGCTGGCAGACACATCAAAAGAAGAGACTGCGGGAATGGTAAAAGTAGCCAGGAACTGCTGCGTTGTAGGATCATCCCAATCATTAGATTGATCATCTTGGGGCACGGTATCATAAGCGCCCTTACCACCACCCCCCTGGGTACCAAAGAATTGCAAGTTAATCGTATCGCCGCCAACAGCAGCAATGTCGGCCAAAGGAATACGTAAACGCAGCCCTTCGCCATCGCTCCAGGCCACATTGGAATTCGCCGTTGAGGGCAGACCGCTGTTGCCAATGCCACCCCAGTCAGCACCTGCACCAGTATTCCAATCGCCATTCCAGGTGCGAAACTCTGTCCATCCATTACCGGAAGGGCCAAAAATATTCCCGCGAATGGCAAAGTCCGGCAAAATCGTATTCGTCGTGATGACCGGAGTAACGCCCAGATTCTGCTGGGTTGCAGTATAGGCAAAGGTAATGGCATTGCCCCAAGGATCGGTGCTGCCACCACCGGACTGGCTGTCAATAACCAATCCGATTTGCCCATCAGACAGAGTGGAAGAATAGGTTTCCATAGGGATGAATAAGAAGAGGCTCTCGTTATCTGCAAAAGCGTGCAAACGGGTCACATCTGTCCAGAAAACGCCCTCCCAAGTCAACACCATATCCCCAGCATCGTCAACAGCTACCGGCACGGAAACCAGTGCGCTTTGGGTGGTTGCATCGTCCCATCCGGTGGTTTGGTCGTCGCTAGGAATTGTATCGTAAGCGCCTTTGGTGCTGCCTTCCTGAGAGGTGAAAGCTTGCAAATGAACATGAGCAGGATCGGGATTGCCGATGTCTGCCAAAGGAATGGAGAATTCAACACCCTGAGTGTAGCTGTAGGCCACATGTGTGCCGATGAGGCTGCCGTCAATGCCCCCCCAGTTGGTACCGCCACCAGTCCACTGGCTGCCGTCCCAGGCCCGCAGTTCAGTCCAGCCACCATCGTTGCTGACATTGCCACGAATGAGGTAGTCGGGCAGAACGGTTCCGCCTAATTCCACGCCATCTACATTGCTGTAATCAAAGGTGATGGCGTTGCCCCAGGGATCTGTGCTGCTGCCGGAGAGGGGTTCACTATCTACATCCAAGGCAAGGCCGATACGGCCGTTAGAATCGTTCTCCGTATCACCCGCATTATAAAAATAGTTAGGCAAGTCGAGATAAACATATAAATTATTGGCGTCAGCCGCCACGTAAAGAGCGGTGAGATCCGTCCAGGTTGTACCAGACCAATCAGCAGGGCCAGGGCTGGTGGCTAAATCCCCAGCCGGGTCGCTGGCGATGAGGACGTAACCGGCATCACGCACCCCATCCAGTGCAACAGTGACGATCGGGTCATTTGGCGCACTGGGTGCAGCAAACAAAGCCTGGAATGAAACCACGCCCAACACACTAACCAAAAGCAAAACCACTGCGATTGGTTTCCATTTAAGAGACATTTTCCTATTCATTTTTCTCCTTATATAAATTAAAAGGAATAGTTATTGCTGGCAATCAGCAATAACTATTCCTTGTCATTAAATTTGGCAAATATGCCCGAAGTGTAGATGGTCTATCTTGACACATTGCACAATTGTGCCATTAATCTAGTTGATGCGTCAACTACTGTGACGGGCAATTTTCGCACATCATTTAAGTCCGCTGTCGTGATTTTTTGCGCACTTTCTAACAGTTTACCTATCTCCGGCTCGTCAAGAACGGCGCGCAGCGCTATTCCTGGTAAAATTACATACAATCAAAGGGGTAAATAACTTTCCGCGACATAGAACGTATACTGAAATACGTTTTGATACTTGAAAGGAGCTTGAAATGGGTCGTGATAATTTTGACATTCCCGAAGTCTTTCGCAAGGCAATGGAAGATGCCGGGTGGGATATGAACCGCAATCAAGGCGGGCAAGGGGGTGATGAAGGTGGCGACGATAATGGTGGTCGCCAACCTTTACCGCGCCGCCCAGCAGAACCGCGCCGTCCGAATCGCACAATTTGGCTGCTAGGCATTTTCTTCATTCTGCTGCTCAGCCTGAATTGGGTTGTAGAAACTTACACAGAATGGCTGTGGTTTACTGAGTTGACCTACGAAAATGTGTGGTTGAAACAGTGGGGCATTGAGGTTTTAAGTTTCGTCGTCTTTTTTGTGCTGGCAACGGCCGTTCTCTTGGGCAATTGGCATGTAGCCCGGCGGCGAGGCATTGCCAATACACCACCTTATTACCCACAATTGTTACAGTTTCCCGGCATTCCCTGGCTAATTAATGGGCTGGGTTTGTTTCTTGCTTTTGTATTTGCCAGCACGGCCGCTGCCCAGTGGGAACGGTTTTTGTTGTTTGTGAACCAGGTGCCGTATGGCACAGCCGATCCTATCTTTGGGCGCGACATCAGCTTCTATCTATTTTCGCTGCCGGTGTATGAACTGTTGCAAGGCTGGTTTAGCTCACTCATCTTCTTCACGCTGATTGGCGTGTTGGTGATTTATTTGCTCAATTATTTGCCGGATATTCAACAAGGGCGCTGGCAGGCAGGGTTAACGGCCGTTACCCGCCCCCATCTGGCATTACTAGGAGCCTTTTTCCTGGCTTTGTGGGCTGTCAATTACAGATTAGACCTATTCAATTTATTGTATTCTGGTCGCGGCGTCGTGTTTGGAGCCAGCTACACCGACATGCACGCTTCATTGTACGCACTGTGGGCGCAGTTGGGATTGATGGCTTTGTTAGCCCTGGTTGTAGCCGTCAATATCTTTCGGCAGAGCGTGAAGCCGGCGTTAGTGGTGGCAGGGTTGTGGCTGTTGGCCTCATTTGTTGTGGGCGGGGTGTATCCTGGATTGTTGCAGCGTTACGCCGTTGAACCAAACGAGATTGCGCGCGAAAGCGAGTATATTCGCCACAACATCACCTATACGCGCATGGCTTTTGGCTTAGACCAAATCGAGATACGCGCATTCCCCTACAGCGAAGAGATTAATCAACAAGATTTGCAAGAAAACGAAGCCAGCTTGCAAAATGTGCGCCTGTGGGATTACCGGCCACTGCGAGCGACCTATACCCAGTTACAAGCACTGCGCCCTTATTATCAATTTGGTGAAATTGATATTGACCGCTACGATGTGGACGGGCAAATGCGGCAAGTCATGCTGGCCGTGCGCGAATTAGACAAGAGCAAACTGCCTAATCCCACCTGGGTGAATCAAAACCTGGAATTTACGCACGGCTACGGCTTGGTGATGAACCCGGTAGACGAAGTCACCCGCGATGGGCAGCCGGAATTTTATATTCAAGACCTGCCGCCAGTCGCAAACGTGCCGCTGGAAATTACGCAGCCAGAGATTTATTATGGTGAGCTTTCTAACGAAGTAGTGTTTGTCGCCAGCGACCGTGAGGAGTTTAGTTATCCCAGCGGCGATGAAAATGTATATTCGACTTATGCGGGTGAAGGTGGCGTGCCGCTTGACAATTATCTCAAGCGGCTGGCATTTGCCATTCGCCTGGCGGATGCCAATGTGCTGTTAAGTGACGAAATCACGACGGAAACAAAGGTGCAGTTTCACCGTACAATTACAGAACGGGTGATGCAAATCACACCATTTTTGAGCCTGGATGCGGACCCGTATGTGGTGTTGTGGAACGGCCGTCTCGTGTGGATACTAGATGCCTACACAATCAGCAACAAATTCCCCTACGCCACGCCCATCAACGGCATCAACTACATCCGCAACACCGTCAAAATCACGGTGGATGCCTACGATGGTACTGTAAACTACTATCTCACAGACACAGAAGACCCGTTGATACAGGCTTACGCCAATGCGTTCCCCGGCCTGTTTCACCCCCTGTCTGATATGCCTGAGGGGTTGCAAGCCCATCTGCGTTACCCGGTAGACTTGTTCAGCATTCAGACCCAACAATATCTAACTTACCACATGCAAGACGTGCGCGTCTTTTACAATAAAGAAGACTTGCGGGCCATCCCCAACGAAATTTTGGAAGGGGAGCAAATTCGCATGGAACCGTATTACGTCATTCTACCTTTGTCGAAGGACAGCGAACCTGAATTCTTGCTCATTCAACCCTTTACACCAGCCAGTAAACCCAATATGGTTTCCTGGATTGCGGCGCGGAATGATCCGCCGCATTATGGCGAGCTGGTGGAATATGAATTGTCTAAACAAGAATTAGTGTACGGGCCAATTCAAGTAGAAGGGCGCATTGATCAAGAGCCGGATGTCTCGCAACAGTTCTCGTTGTGGGATCAGCGTGGTTCCAGTGTCATTCGCGGTAATCTGATCGTGATCCCGATTAATGACAGTTTTCTCTACGTGGAACCGGTTTATTTGCAATCGGATACCAGCGCCTTGCCAGAACTCAAGCGGGTGATTGTGGCCACAAATTCGCGTATTGTGATGCGTGACACGTTGGATGAAGCGTTGGCAGCACTGCTGTTAGATGCGCCAGCCGTCGCACAAATTGAGGCCACTACTGGAGAAGGGGATGCAACGGAAACGGCCGTGCCCGCCACCACAGCACCCCCAGTCAACCTGGACGCTTCCGTCGAGGAATTGGTTCAAACAGCAAATGAACATTTCAATGCAGCAGAAGCTGCACAACGGGCGGGGGATTGGTCAACTTACGGGGCAGAACTGGACGCGCTTGAGCAAAACTTGCAACAGTTAATGGAGCTAACCGGGGAAACCCCATAATTGAACCCAGCTTCCCGGAAGCTAATCTTCCGGGAAGCTGGCCCTCAATGAGACAAAATCCCTATTCACAAAAACCCAAAGTTGTTATTAACTCCTTAAGATAGGTGCGGCAACCTGAAGTGCATCCAGCCATCAACCCAGCAAATCGGAAGTACACAATGCGGAAAGCCGTCATTATAGTAGGCGAGCAGCTGAATAAACCCCATAATCAATCTCATTCTTCTGAGCATCCCCGGCAAGACTACGAGGAAATAGCTCAGCAATTGGGCGCTGAGCTTTGTTGCAATGGCGACAAACAGCAACCCTGGCATACCCTCGTACAGAAGCTAGACAAACGCATTAAATTAGACATGTTGGCTGCCCTCAAAGTTATGCGTCGTAGTCAGCATTACAATTGCATTCTCTCAACCTCTGAAAAATCGGGAATTCCTATCGCAACGCTCATGTCATTAAAACGCATTGATCTCCCTCATGTTGTGATTGCTCATAAACTTTCCTCTGGTAACAAAACCGGCCTTTTCAAAGTTTGGTCATTGCAAAAACAATTCCACCAAGTCATTACTGTATGCCAAGCCCAAGCTGATTATGCCGTTCACCAACTCGGACTGGCCCCTGAGAAAGTCCATTTCATTCATGATAAAGTGGATCATCATTTCTTTCAGCCGCAAAAACTCACCACAGGTAATTTTGTTCTGGCTGTGGGCATGGAACAACGGGACTATGGCGCGTTGATTAATGCCCTGGCGGAAACAGATATTCGCGTGATCATTCTTGCAAACAGTCTTTGGTCAACTTTTTACCAGCAAATCTATCGCGCTAAAAATGTCATATTTTTGTCTCACCACATTTCCTATGAGATGTTGCGCGAACTATATGCAAAGGCACGATTGGTTGTCGTGCCCTTGCGAAATGTAGATTATGCGGCTGGTGTAAATGCAGTACTGGAGGCAATGGCAATGGCGAAGCCGGTTATCGTCAGCCGGACACGGGGTATTGAGGATTATATTGTTGATAATGAGAACGGCCGTTTCACCCCCCCCGGCGATATTGCACAATTGCGCGAGCAAATCCTCACACTCTGGGAACAACCCGGCGAACAAGTCCGTTTGGGGGAAAATGCCCGGCAAGCGGTCGAAGAAACCATGAACCTGGACATTTATGTCCGCAAGGTTGTACAAATTATTGAAAGCGCTGCTTCAACCCCATCCCCAACTCTGATCCGTGTATAATCCTTTCCCCACCTTGCTACAATTCATTCGCTCCATATCTCTGAATTATTGAGGAACGGCCGTTCCTCTCTAGTTACCATATCCGCCTACTATTCACCTCTTGTACCACTATTGGGCACATGTGTACCACTATTAGGGTGCGATGTCATACTTTATTAGTGACATTCTTCACTACAATCCCCGTGTAATATGGATGAAAATACTCCATAAGCGAAAGCTGTTGATGGGGAGCTAGATACGAATTCATAATTATTGCGGCACATCGTGTCTGATTCTCTTCCCTCAATTGTTTACACACAATTATATTGAACGTCGCATTGCGAAAGGAGGTCAATGAATGGATGCTCTAATGCTGGCGCGATTACAATTCGCCGTCACCACAGTATATCACTTCTTCTTCGTGCCCCTCACCCTGGGTTTGTCAATCCTAGTAGCCATCATGGAAACTTTATACGTGCAATCCGGTCAGGATGTGTACAAACAAATGGCTAAGTTCTGGGGCAAGCTATTTCTCATCAACTTTGCTATGGGCGTCGTCACCGGCATCGTGCAGGAATTCCAGTTTGGCATGAACTGGTCAGAATATTCCCGCTACGTTGGCGACATCTTCGGCGCTCCCCTGGCAATTGAAGCGCTGCTAGCCTTTTTCTTGGAATCCACATTCCTCGGCATTTGGATTTTTGGCTGGGACAAGCTCTCGAAAAAGATGCACGCCGCCGCTATCTGGCTAGTTGCCATCTCTTCCAATCTCTCTGCCCTATGGATTTTAATTGCCAATTCCTTTATGCAGCAGCCGGTAGGATATGAGATTGTGAACGGCCGTGCCCAAATGACCGACTTCTTCGCCCTCGTTTTCAACCCCAACATTTGGACCCAATTCCCCCACGTCGTATCCAGCGGGCTGTCCACCGCCGCCTTCTTCATCCTCGGCATCAGCGCCTTCCACCTGTTGCGCGTTGGTTCCAACCGCGACCTGCACCGCCGCTCATTCCAGGTTGCCGCCATCATCGGCACACTAGCCGTCATCGGCGTCATCATGACCGGACACAGCCAGGCACAGCACATGGTCGAAACCCAACCCATGAAAATGGCCGCCGCCGAAGCCCTTTGGGACACCGAAAGCCCCGCCGCCATGTCTCTCTTCACCATTGGCAACGAAAAAGAGCGGCGTGACGTTTTCGCCATTCGCATTCCACGCCTGCTCAGTCTGTTAGCTTACAACCAGCTAAACGGAACAGTCAGAGGCATTAACGAACTGCAAGCAGAATTTTCAGCGCAGTATGGGCCTGGCAATTACGTACCCCCTGTCGCCATGAGCTATTGGAACTTCCGCTTCATGGTAGGCACAGGCACACTCATGCTCATCGCAGCCATCTACGCGCTGTTCCTCACCATGGGCGAAGAAGTGGGCGGCAAGCCCCCTCGCTTCCTCAAATTTTTCCCTTACCTCATCGCCCTGCCCTACATCGCAAACACCACTGGCTGGTTACTAACAGAACTCGGCCGTGTCCCCTGGGTTGTCTATGGCCTTATGAAAATGGAAGATGCCGTCTCAATCAATGTTGGCGTAGGCGCATTGTGGACAACTCTCATTGGCTTCACCCTGCTTTACGGCGTGTTAATGGTTGCTGACGTCTACCTGCTAGTAAAGTACGCAAAAAAGGGTTCCGGCAAATTACTGCCCTCAGAATCAGGCGAGGCCGCCATTTCCCTGGCAGGAGACTAAGATCAGTAATCGGCAAACTGATTACTGAACCATCGGAGGTAAATAATGGATCTAAACATACTTTGGTTTATCCTCATCACTGTGTTATACGTCGGCTTCTTCATCTTAGAAGGATTTGACTTTGGCGTGGGCATTTTACTGCCTTTCCTCGGCAAAGATGACAAAACCCGCCGCATGATCATCAACACCATCGGCCCCCATTGGGATGGCAACGAGGTCTGGCTGCTAACGGCCGGAGGCGCATCATTCGCTGCATTTCCCCATTGGTATGCCACCATGTTCAGCGGCTTCTACCTGCCGCTGTTCCTACTGTTGGTCGCCCTCATCATTCGCGGCGTTGCTTTTGAATTCCGCAGCAAAGATGACAACCCTCTCTGGCGTAAAACCTGGGATTGGGCGATCTTCGTCGGGTCACTGCTGCCGCCCCTGCTGTTGGGCGTAGCCTTTGCCAATCTTGTCAAAGGCGTGCCCATTAACGCTGACATGACCTACACTGGCGGCTTCTTCAATTTACTGAACCTGTATGCGCTTATTGCCGGTCTGACCAGCGTTGTCGTCTTCACTGTTTACGGTGCGCTCTTCCTCAGCCTTAAAACCGAAGGCAATCTGCACACCAACACGGTTAGTCTAATTAAAAAATTAGGGCCGGTTAGTGCGCTCTTCATCATCATCCTCACTATTGCCACCTACATGTCCACTGACATTACGGCACAGCTTGGCATTAACCCCGGCATGATTCCTATCGGTGCAGCGTTAGCCATTTTGGCGGCGGGAGCATTCTTTAATCAAAAGCGGCAAGGATGGGCATTCACGATGACGGCCGTTGCCATTGCCCTCACCGTTGTTTCCCTCTTCCAAATCCTCTTCCCCCGTGTCATGGTCTCCAGCACCAACCCAGATTTCAGTCTGACTATTTACAACGCTTCCTCCAGCCCCTACACCCTCAAGGTGATGACCATCATCGCCCTGACCCTCGTCCCCTTTGTGTTGATCTACCAGGGCTGGAGCTACTGGGTTTTCCGTCAACGCATCACGGAGAAATCAGTGCTGGAATATTAATCAAGAGCAGAGATTGAGAGATTAGAGATTAGCTTTGCAAAATCTCCGATCTCCAATCTCTTCCGACTATGTTCAATCGGCCGCTTTGGCACGAAGCCGTAAAAAGCCGCCTCACCCTCTCGCTCACGATCTTGTTCAGTGTGCTAGGAGGTGGGGCGACTATTTTGCAAGCATATTGGCTCAGCCGCATTGTCAATCAGGTCTTTTTGCAAGGGGCGGCACTGGTTGACGTGCAGCGTTCGCTGTGGGCGCTGCTGCTGCTGCTCATAGCGCGTGCGCTGTTTAGCGGCGGGCGTGAAGTAACTGCCAACCAAATCGCCGCAACCATCAAAGAAGATTTGCGCAACCGGCTGTTTGCCCATGTACAAGCATTGGGGCCAGTGCAGGCAGCGGGAGAACGAGCGGGGGAATTAACGGCCGTTCTCACCACCCACATTGACGCCCTCGAAACCTACTTCAGCCAATACCTGCCACAGCTTTTCGTCGCCGCCCTCATCCCCCTCGCCATCCTCATCGCCATCTTCCCCACAGATTGGCTTTCTGGGCTGGTGCTGCTGCTGACCGCCCCACTCATCCCCTTGTTCATGGTGCTGATCGGCCGTTATGCCGAAACCCTGACCAAGCGGCAGTGGCAGCTGCTCAGCCGCATGAGCGCCCATTTTCTTGACGTGCTGCAAGGGCTGACCACCCTCAAACTATTAGGGCAGAGCAAACGGCAGGCGGCCAACATCGCCGCCATCACCGGCCGTTTCCGCGACGCCACCCTCAGTGTACTGCGTGTGGCCTTCCTCTCCGCGCTGGTGCTGGAACTGCTCTCCACCCTCAGCGTCGCCATCATCGCTGTCGCCATTGGTCTACGCCTGCTGCACGGCGGCATCCCGTTTCAACAGGCGTTGTTCATTCTTATCCTGGCCCCGGAGTTTTACCTGCCGCTGCGCATGTTAGGCCAGCGTTTTCACGCCGGGATGGATGGCACAGCAGCAGCAAAGCAAATTTTTGGCCTGTTAAGCAAAACCAGCCAATGGTCAATAGCTAACAGTCAATTGCCAATTGCCAATCGTCAATCGTCAATCCGTTTTGATGACGTTCATGTAGCTTACCAACACGGCGACCGCCCGGCGCTGCATGGCGTTTCTTTCACCATTGAGCCAGGAGAGACGGTGGCGTTGATTGGCCCCAGCGGTGCAGGCAAAAGCACCATCGCCAGCCTCCTTCTCGGCTTTATCCAACCCATCAGCGGAAAAATAGAGATTGGAGATAGCAAATCATCAACTGATAACCGTTTACTGAATACGGATTACCGATTACCAACCGCCTGGGTTCCGCAACGGCCGTTTCTCTTCCACGACACCCTCGCCAACAACATCCGCCTGGGCAACCCCACGGCGCCAGATACGGCCGTTGTTGCTGCCGCACAACAAGCCCGCATCCACGACTTCATCACCAGCCTGCCCGACGGCTACGAGACCCAAATTGGTGAACGCGGCACGCGCCTCAGCGGCGGGCAAGCACAGCGCGTGGCCCTCGCCCGCGCCTTCCTTATGGATGCACCGTTCATTATCCTCGATGAACCCACCGCCCATTTGGATGCAGACATGGTCGCCGAACTGCTTGCCGCCACCGCCGACCTGCTGCACGGCCGTACCGCCCTCATCATCGCCCACAACCCGCAAACCCTGGCCCTTGCCGATAAAGTAGTGACGTTGGAAAACGGCCGTGTGACGCAATTAACGATTGCCAATCGCCAACCAACAACCAGCAACCAACAACCAGCAACCAATAACCCATCATTCACCGTTCACCATTCACCATTCACCATTCACTATTCCCCCCCTCCTCTCCCCCGCCTCCTCTCCTTCTTGCGCCCCTATCCCGGTTGGGTCGCACTGGCTGTACTCCTCGGTGCACTGACCATCGGCAGCAGCATCGGGCTGCTGGGCACATCCGCCTACCTCATCTCTGCCGCCGCCTTGCAGCCCTCCATTGCCGCGCTCAACGTCGCCATCGTCGGCGTGCGCTTTTTCGGCCTCAGCCGCGGCATCTTCCGCTATCTGGAACGGCTCGTCTCACACAACCTCACCTTCCGCCTGCTGGCCCGCCTGCGTGTCTGGTTTTACGAAGCCATCGAACCACTGGCCCCTGCCCGCTTGCAGCAGCGCCACAGCGGCGACTTGCTAGGCCGCATCGTCGGTGACATTGAAACGCTGCAAGAATTTTACGTGCGCGTGGTCGGCCCATCACTGGTTGCCGCCGTCATCACCCTGGGTATGACCCTGATCATGGGGCAATATGCGCCCCGTTTAGCCCTGGCTTTGCTGCTTTTATTCGTAAGTTCTGGCGTGGCGCTGCCTGTTTTTGTATACGCCAGCAGCCGCCACGATGGACAACTGCTAATCGCTACGCGCAACAAATTACAGGAGCAGCTTATTGACGGCATTCAGGGCATGGCCGACCTGTGTGCCTACGGACAGGCGCAGCGCATGGCAAAAACGGTTGCCACCAGCGCAGCAAAACTGGCACATGTCCAGCGCCGCTTTGCCTGGATTCATGGGCTGCACGCTGCGCTGGGTGAATTTTTGGCGCAATTTGGCGTGTGGACGGCCGTTACCCTCGCCATCCCCCTCGTCAGCAGCGGCCAAATTAATGGCGTCTACCTTGCCGGGCTGGCACTAATGACATTGGCCGCCTTTGAAGCCGTGCAGCCCCTGCCCCTGGCCGCACAGCAGCTAGGCAGCAGCCTCGCTGCCGCCCGCCGCCTGTTTGAAATCGTGGATGCGGGGAAAGTGGCAATGGTCAATACCCAATTATCACTGATCAACAGGGAACAGCAGCCGCACCTCAGCATTCAAAATCTCACATTTACCTACCAACCCTCCCTGCCGCCCGTTCTGAAAAATATCACGCTGGACTTGCCGCCGGGCGAAAAGGTAGCATTGGTTGGCCCCAGCGGTGCGGGCAAGTCCACCCTGGTCAATCTGCTGCTGCGCTTTTGGGAATTTGAAGAGGGGCGTATTACGCTGAACGGCCGTGACATCCGCACCCTCGACCCCGACAATGTGCGCCAGCAGTTCAGCGTCATTGCTCAGGACACCTACCTGTTTAACAGCACCATTTGGGACAACCTGCGGTTGGCTCGCCCCAGCGCCAGCCGCGCCGAAATCGAAGCCGCTGCCCAGGCCGCCGACATCCACGACTTTATCAGCCAACTGCCGCAGGGATATGACACACAGGTGGGGGAACAGGGGATGCAATTGAGCGGCGGGCAGCGGCAGCGCATTGCCATCGCTCGCGCTCTGCTGCACAATGCGCCGATCCTCATTCTCGATGAACCCACCGCCAATCTGGACAGCGAAACCGAGCGGCGTGTGCTGGATACCATTTTTGCCCTGGCCGCCGGGCGCACGCTGCTGTTGATTACCCATCGTTCGGCGGGGCTGGATAAAGTGGATAAAATTGTGACCCTGCGCCGAGGAAAAATTGTGGCGCAGCAACACATCACGGACTCGTCGCAGCGGCCACGGCCGTCCTGACAGGTGTTTTATGGCCCAAAACAAACGGCGAGCGGGGACAGTCATACTTTTGCTGGTGATCATCACCGCGCTTGTGGCTTGCAACCGCACGCAGCCCTCCGCCGCAATTTCTGATGCAGCCTCCCCTGCACCCACTGCGGCCGCCAGCTTGACCCCCTCCCCCACGCCAACGTGGACGCCTACGCCCTCGGCGACGCCAACCATCACGCCATCACCCACGCCGACGGCCACCCCAACAGCAACGGCCGTTCCCATGACAGTCAGCGGCGACCCGCGCACGGCCGTGCTGCAAGACCCCACTCCGCAAGCAGGCGCGGGCTGCGGCGTCGTGGACGTGTTCGATTTCCCACTGCGCCCGCCCGATGCCGAGGGCGTCACCCGTGCCGGGCAAGATTTTGGCGTCTATCGCAGCCGTTATGAAAAATACCACGCCGGGGAAGATTGGTGGATTGGCCGGGGGCAATCGAATTTGGGCGAACCGGTGTACGCCATCGGGCACGGAACCATCACCTACGCCGAGCCATTGGGCTGGGGGCGTGACCAGGGTGTGGTGATCGTGCGCCATATTTTCGCAGACGGCCGTACCATTCTCTCCTTCTACGGCCACCTCGACCCGGAAAGCGTCACCCTGCGCGTGGGCGAATGCGTGACACGCGGCCAACAGGTGGGCAATATCGGGCAGCCGCGCACGCCACCGCATCTGCATTTCGAGATTCGCTCGCACATGCCCACTGAGCCAGGGCCAGGCTATTGGTGGGAAGACCCTACCCTGGCTGGTTGGCTGCCGCCATCGCAAACCATTTGGGAGGAGCGTATGAGGGCCGCGCCGGGCGTGGTTTGGATGCAGCGCTTTGATACCGACGCTATTCAGCCCATCGGCATGGCTTCAGACACCTTCCTCACTTTGCAGGATGGGACGCTGGTGGGGCTGGGCGCGGCGGACGGCCGTGTGCAGCCCGGTCTGCTGCCGTTGGAAGATGGCGAAGCTGTCGTGGTGGCTTTGGACGTGAGCGGACAAATCATTTACAACGCCGACCGACTGGGCATGATAACGGCTTTTGGCTACCCGGACGCAGAGTCCCCACTGTGGCAGACAGACCTAGATGTGGTGGGGACGCCGCAGCTTTTGTCGCTGCCGGGCGGCGGGGTGCTGGCGCTTATCCGCAATGAGGCGTTGGCTGTTTCGGCAGCAGGTGAGTTGTTGTGGCAGGCTGATTTGGGCGCACGGCCGTTTGCCTGGCAGCAAGGGGGCAATCTGCTGGCCCTCAGCACCAGTGGCAGCGATGGCGCAACGTGGGTGGTCATGGGGGCGGCTCCCATCACCCTGGCTACACCCATCAGCGGCAAACCGGTGATTGTGGGCGGGCAAGTGTGGGTATATGCCAGCGATGGCATTTACCGGCTTGATGCTGCCACGCAAACGGCGGAATTACTGTATGCGCTGCCGCACGCCTTTTTGGAGCGCGGGGATGTTGCGGCTTTGCCGGATGGCGGGGTGTTGGTGGCGCATACGGATGTGTTTGATGGCCGTCTCATTGCCCTGAATGGGGATGGCTCGCTGCGCTGGCAGCGTTCCTTTGCCGCTGCCGCCTCCGGGGAGCAGCGGCTGCTGGTGCAGGGAGCGCGGGTCTGGCTGGTGTCGCAAATGGACAGCGGCATCACGCGGGAAGTGACGGTTTTTGCAATGAATGGCGATGGCACAGGGCTGACGCGGTTATTTGTGGGCGGGGCCAGGGCGGAGCTGCTGCATGATACGTGGACGGCCGTTAGCGGCGAGTATTTGCTCATCCACATTGGCGATGGGTTGGTGGTGGCTGGTAGTTGGTAGCTAGTTGCTGGTAGTTGGTTATTGGTTGCTGGTTTCGCCGATGACTTGGACGACGAGTTCGCGGCGACGGGGGCGGTTATCGAAGTCCACGTAGATGATTTGCTGCCAGGTTCCCAGGGTGAGACGGCCGTTCACAAAGGGCACGGTGAGGGATGGGCCAAGCAGGGCGGCACGCACATGGCTGTGTCCGTTGCCGTCACCCCAACGGGCGTTGTGAGCATAGTGCCGGGCAGGATCGACAATCTCGTCAAACAGGCGGCGCAAATCGCTGATGCAGCCCGATTCGTACTCAATGGTCGTTAATGCGCTGGTTGAGGAGGGGCAAAAAATGGTAACGATGCCGTTGTGCAAGCCTGTGTCGCGCACGGCCGTTAGCACCTGCCCCGTCAAATCCACCACATCGGCGTCACCGTGCGTTTGCAATTGGATGGAGAGTGTTTTGACGGTCATGGTTCTAACCTGCGTGAAACGTGAAGCGTGAGAACTATTTTTCACGTTTCACGTCTCACGTTTCATGACTACCGGCTCTTTTCGTGAGACGGTATTACTTTCAAACAGGTTGTGCCGTAGCAGTCACCGGTACGGTTCGGATCGTAGTCCATGCGGAACACCTGGCCCGGCGCGATGTCAACGGTGCGATCAAAGAGGATGAACGGCCGTTGCCCATCGTCAAAACTGAGCGTGATATGATGGCTGCCAGGTGTTAATTCTTGTTTAGCAACGATAGGTTCTGGTTCAGGGGAACGCAGGTCAGTCGGGTCAATGGTTTGCGTATAAAGCGGGTCGCCGTCCACAGTGAAGGTGAAGAGTATGGGGTTGGAAACGGCCGTATCTCCCTCAAATCGCTCAAATGCCAGCGAAGGGTTTGCCAAAATGGCCTGCGCCATTGCCGGGCGGTCCGGGTAAGGGTTGATGGGTATGTTGGTAAACAAGACCTGCACCACCATGACCACTGCCAGCAACAAAAAGGAAATCGACACATTCTTGCCAGAAATGGGCAAAATCATGCGGCGGCGCTCAAGTCGTTCTTCATCGGGAGCAGGCGGGGCGGGCACTGTGACCGCCTGAGAGAAGGTGTCTGGAGAGAGCCATAAAGCTGTAACCGGTGCGTTGGCATACGGCCGTTTCAAACGCGGCACACGCTCGCGCACGACGCGCTGTTCTTCCCACAGATTGCCTTCGCGGTTGATGCAGTCCGCCGGTGGGCAGCCGACCACTTGCACTTCAGCAGCCCCGGCATCGAGGGCGCGGGTCATCAATCCGGGCGGGGCTGCGCCGACGCAGGGCATGGTGATGATTTCAACGGCCGTACCATTTTGCGTGGTTCCATTCAAATAGGGCTGCGCTCCCTGGCTGGCGTGGCGTTCGCAGGTGAAAATGAGCTTCACATCGGCGTCCGGCGTTTTGGCTTTCGCCAGAGCCAGCTTGCCCTCGACCATATCCCACAGCAGCGCCGGGGGTGTCGTGCCCAATGTAATGGCATCAAAAGCACAAGAACCGACGCAAATGCCGCAGCTTACACACAACTCTGGTTTGGCGACGGCAATGTATTTATGGGGTTTGCCCTCTGGCAACTCAACCATTTCAATGGCTTTGTAGGGGCAGTCTACCGCGCACAGGGTGCAGCCGGTGCATTTTTCGTCAATGATGGCGACTCTGGGCGGCGGGGTGGTGATGGGGGACGGCCGTTTCGCCTTTGAAAGCCAGGGCAATAAGGTTAACCCAACTGTAACCAACGACAATCCGCTCCACAAAACAATGGAAGCTGGCGTGCCGCTAAAGGGCAAATAAAAGAGAAAGAAGGGATCTATAGGGAGCGTGTCGGGTAATTGGGAAAGGTTTGCTTGGGGCAGCATCCCCGCCGGGAAAAAGACGGATACTAATACCAACACGACTCCCAAGCCTACCACCCAATGCACTTCGGGATACCAACGCGGCCGTCTCAAGCGCAAAATGTGAAGCCAGAAAAATCCAGCAACGATGAGGAAAAGCAAGACGTGAATGACTAACAAAATCAATAAAAAGGGCCAGCTTAACGGCGTTCCCTCAACGCTGGTGAGGTAGGCAATGAGATTAGGGGCAAACGGCGTAGTTTTACCCAATAATCTGAGAAAGCCGTCGGTGATAAGTTGAGATCGCTGATCCCAAATCATCCAATAGCCAGTGACGCCGGCTCCCCAAACCAGGACGGTCATGACAAAACCAGAAACCCAGGCCAGCCAGCGCGCACCACGAAAGCGTTCCATAAAGAGAGTGCGATAGCCATGCAACAGTGTGGTGATTACTAACGCACCAGATGCATAGCGATGAATAGCACGGATGAGGCGAGCAATGAGTTGGCCTTCCATTCGAGCGACGGCATTGTAAGAGGCATCAAACCCATACTGGAAGAAGAAGAAGAGGTAGAGGCCGGTCAGTCCCACGATAACGAGTAGATAGGTGGCAATCGTTCCGGTATGGTAAAGGGGATTTAGTTGGGACGTACCAATCAGTTTATTGACGGGGCGCTCGAAGGCAAGAGCGATTTTTTCGAGGAGAATGGCCCAGCGATGATGTGGGGTACGCCAGGTGTCGGGGGCATCGGCCACTGGCAGCTTACGATCAGCGCCGGGCAATGGGTCTCGGTCTTGCGATTGTTTAAGGGCCATGAGGTTCTCTATTGATGAAGGGTGAGCATGAATGCTACTAAATCAGCAATCTCTTGTACAGTCAGATTGGCGGCATATTGTCCATACATTTCGTCGGCGACAAAACCGTCTGTAAGATGGGCATTGGGGTTGACAATGGATGTCCACAAATATGCTTCTGCGGTTTGCTCCGGCACGACATCTGAAGCGTAGTCGGCGAGTCCATAATGGGAAGGGCCAACAAGAATGATGCCTTCGGCCAAAGAGTGGCAGGTAATGCAACCCGGAGCGCCGTTGCTGCCTAAAATGGGCTGCCAGTACAGGCGTTCACCCCGTTCGGCGTCTCCGATGATGTCGGCGGGTTGTTGGGGCGGGGCTGTGGGGATGGGAACGGCCGTTTCAACCGCACGATGACATGCTGCTAACAACAACACAATCCCTAGTAAAATCAGCCAGCGTCCCCAACCCATTACACACACTAACAAAGAGGGCGCAGAGTGCACAGGGACAAGATGCTCATCGCCTGGCACGGTCTGCGCCCTCCACTTGTCAAAAATTCACCTATGGCTTATTTGCCATCCAGCGTCATGAAATAAGCAACCAGATCATTGATCTCAGACTCGCTCAATTCTGTACCAAAGTTCTGATACATCACGCCAGGCTCAAAACCTTCTACCACATAAGCATCGGGGTTAACGATAGACTCATGAATGTAGTCTTCAGCGGACATACCGGGCACACGACCTACTGCACGCACCGCTACATCATATTGAGATGGGCCAGTGAGAACAACATCCGGTTCCAGAGAGTGGCAGGTTACACAACCAGGAGCATTGGCTGTGCCAATTGTCACCTGGTTAAAAAGTTTCTCGCCATTGGCCGCGTTACCAATGGAAGAACCAGCATCAGCGGCTTCTTCGTCGCCACCACCGCCACAAGCCACTAACAGCAGCATGGACAAAATGACCAACAAAATTAACAGTGTCTTACGCATTGAAAGTTACCTCCATGAAAGTAATGTGCGGTTATTAAAAATGGCAAGTATACGTGGGAATGGAGCCGAAAGGCTTATTGTGAACCCCTTACCCCGAACTTACGCGCTTTTTAATCTGACCGCTTGTTACACATATCACTAATTATATCCACATCTTGTCACAAATGAAAAAACGTATGATCCGCCCAACATGGCGGGAAGATCATACGTTTTTTTTGATACGAACAGGGATAGAGGGAACGGCCGTTTCCCAATTAAAACGGCATCCTCCCACATCTATTAACCACCAAAGCCAGCGCCAGTAATGGGCGGTGAAGTCATATTCAAGTTAGAAATCAAAGCCATCAAAACCGGCCCATAAGCAATAATAATCAGCGCCACGGTCAACACGATCCATGGCCGCCAACTATCCAACCAGGCCGGAGCCGGGGTAGGATCAATTGGTTCTGCAACAGGCATTTCAATCGGTGTTTCCAACGTCTTCTTAGAGAAGACCGTCCCCAACACCACTGTAAAGAAAAGAGCGCCGCTGATAGTCAGGATGATACCGCCAACCAACGCCTCAATAAACAAGGGGTTCCATGACGCCTGCTGATAGGGAGCAGAACCCAACATCGTACGACGCGGCACACCAAAGTTCAAACCCAGGATATGCAGACCATTGGAGAAAATCAGCATACCTATAAACCATGTCCAAACTTGGGCCAAAGCCACCTTGCGGCTAAACAACTGCTTGCCACTCAGTTTGGGAACTAGCCAGAACGAAATACCAAAGAACGTCAACGTGACGGCCGATCCTAATGTTAAGTGGAAATGACCAGGAACCCAAATCGTATTATGCACAGCCAGGTTCAAGTTGTAGGAAGCATTTGTCAAACCACCAATACCACCAAAAGCAAACAAAATCATCGCCAGATTTTGCGCGGCAAATGACGGATCGCCCCAAGGCAGCTTGCGAACCCATCCTAACAAACCTTTTCCACCTCGCGCACGACCGGCAACTTCTAACGAAGCAACAACTGTAAAAGCCGTTAACATGCTAGGCAGGAACAAAGAATAAGTCAGAACTGCGTGCAACACCTTCCAACCAGCCGGAATACCCGGGTCAACATATTGGTGATGCAGCCCCACCGGAACGGATAGAGCCAGGAACAGCCAGAAAACTAAACGGGCCAAAGAATCGCTGAATAATTTCCCACCAGCTTGCTTGGGCAGCATACCATACCAGGAAACATATGCGGGCAGCAGCCAGAAATAAACCAACGGATGGCCGAAGAACCAGAAGAAAGTACGTGCCAACTGCGGATCAGTGCCCTCAACCAGACCAAGAGACCAGGGAATAACCAGCCAAAGCAGTTCTGTTGCCACACCTAACGTTGCAATTTGCCACATCACCATGGTAATGAGCGAAGCTAAAGCGATGAAAGGAGTGCGCACGCCAGGGTTTTCTTTGCGCCAGTCACCATAGGTAAAATAGAATCCATATCCAGCAATCCAGGATCCGACCACAACAAAAACGAGGCCAATATAAAAGAATGGATTCGCCTTCATGGGTGGATAGAACGTGTAAAGTACACTTGCCACGTTCATCAGAATTGGAATGGCAGCCATCACCAAGCCAATTGCCATGATGTAAAATGCTGCCCAATTCAATTTAGGGTACTTAAGTTCGCGGTTCAGACTACGAGGAATGGCAAATGTGAAGAAACCAACGATAAAGAAGGTCGTCCACACCAACGCATTTAATACAGCATGTAATGTTAAACCCTGATAGTAACTGGCTATACCGATTGCATTCAACGTATTGTATAGATTGATTCCAGCATGTTCCATTTTCTGGAAAAAGCCCATGGAACCGCCAATAGCAATCGCCGACATGGCAATGCCGATATTCCAGCCAACGAGTTTATCAGTAGATAATTTATCGGGTAGTTTGTTGTTTGCTGACATATCTTCTCTCCTTCCTTTCGGTTATGGCTCTACAATCAACCGACCATACATGGTTTGATGGGCAGCGCCGCAGTACTCGTGGCAGACGAAATCATATTCACCGGGTTCGTCAAACGTTGCTGTTAGTTTTGAAACTTGCCCAGGTAAGACCATCATACTGATATTGGTTCCTTGCAATTTGAAACCATGCTGCACGTCTTTGCTGGTCAGGTAAAACGTCACAGTTGAACCAACCGGCACAGTAATGGGATCCTCGCCATAACCAATAGAACCAGGAGAGAACTTCCACATCTGGGCAAGTATGTACACTTCATAACGGCCTGGCGCCAGTTCACGGATACGTTCTTCTACAGGATCCCCAAAATGATATCCATCTGCGCCCGGTGTCGCCACGGTTTTGGGGTCAACCAGACCAACCGGTTGAGGTACTTGAATACCATATACAAAACCGCTTATACCAACAGCCAGTGCAAAGACAACTAACAGGGCGGCACTGGCAATGAAAAACATTTTTTCGCTTCGTTCGACATGCATTATGGTGTCACCGTTATCCCTCGTGAGAGCAGTGTTAAATAAGCACTCCCCCACAATGCAATGATCAAAATGACATAGATGATCATGATTGCCACTGTTCCTTGTGGCGCTTTGTATTTTTTGTCCTTGTTATTCACATGAACCTCCTTCCACGTATCTATACTTACTTTGGGTCTGATCTATCATCTTAATTATTTGCTCGCCGTTCTTTGATGCTGCTTTGCTTGCTCCTTGCCAGGCTCACCTCCTTAGTCTCGAATGATGTAGCGTAGATCGGCTGCCATTTCGCTGCCTGTTACGCCAAAAGGATATACGAGTCGTAGATATCCTTCTTTGTCAATAACAGAAACAGTTGCAGTATGGTCAATGAGGTAACCGGATGCGGCTGTCCCTTCATGTTTTTCGTAAAAGACACCCAAAGGGGTGGTAACAGCCAGCACTTCGTCTTCATTGTGGCCGGTTAGCCCAATAAATGATGGGTGGAAATGAGACACGTAGTCTTGTAAAGATGCCGGCGTATCCCGTTCTGGGTCTACCGAAATCATGATCACCTGGACATTCTCTGCATCATTACCTAAATCTGCCATCATTTGTTTCAGTTCAACCATTGTGGCCGGACATACGTCAGGACAGAATGTGTAACCAAAGTAAAGAAGTACTGTTTTGCCCCGGAAGTCTCGTAAGCTTATAGGTTGGTCATCTGCACCATATAAGGTGAAGTTGTTAGCCGGTTGGGGCGCTTGTATCACCATCCCGTGAAATTCAGGTGGGCCTATTTGCCATGTGCCGGTTGCGATCAGTGCAATGCCACCTAGTATGATGATGATTATCAAGCCAACGGCCGTCCAAATGCGTTTAGCGCGTTTTGAGCGAAGTTGATCATCCTGCACCTTCGCAGTGTCTACCAATTCTGTCACAATGCTCCCCTTATTTTTTAGCGAGGGTAACACAAGAATAGGTGAGCAGCTTCATAAGCATATCGGGCTGCCCCCTCGCTGTTTTGTGATTCCTCTACCAACAATCGTAAATCCCGCAAAATAATATCAACGTCTGGATTATAAAGTCGGTAATCGGCGCGGATGATTCCAGCGCCATCTACTAATGTATATCCTGAATCCAAGATGATAGAGCCATCATCCCGCTGACCAAAGTACAGTCCAAAACCGCCACCAATCACCCACTTAAGGCGGGTAACATCACCGGTAACAAAGTGCCAAATATTGGGGTCTGCACCCAGTTGATTGGCAAACTCGGTGAGTACGGCCGTTGTATCATGTTCCGGGTCTACAGAAATCGTCACAAACTGAATAGGCACATCCCCATTGTCAATCTCATTCAGTCTTGCCTGCACCTCTTGAAGCAAACCAGTCGTTTGCACACATGGCTCAGTACAATTGGTATAAGTGAAGGTATACAAAGTAATCTTGCCACGCATATCTTCACTGGTAAGTGCCTCACCATTTTGGTCCGTCAATGAGTAACCAGGAGCTAAAGTAATTCGTGGCAGTACTTGAATCGGCCGAAAAATAGAGAAGGCGGCTACAGCCAACAGAGAAATTACTGGAATCACCCACAACCAATGCCATTTAGCGCCCGTTTTCTTTGCTTCTTGCCGCTTTCCTGCTGCGAATACTGCTGTCAAAATGATTGGCTCCCGTTTCTAGGTTGCCCAACAAGTGATAAATAAGGCACGTCCGGGTTTGTGTTAGGCATTTTCCGATACTGACGTGCTTCGTCTACTAACTTGGCTAACGTCGCTGCTTCTAATTCCTGTGTAAGGATGGTCTGTAATCGTCCCCATGTTGTGTGTGCCGAACAAATTTGATCAAGCGGACATTCATGTGGACTAACCAGGCAAATATTTAAACAAATAGGCCCATCGGCTGCTTCAATAATTTGCAGCATATTGATCTTGTTTAACGGCCGTCCCAAAGCCACCCCACCCCCAGGCCCCGCAAACGTCTCCACCAAATCAGCTTTCACAAGATCGGCTGTAATCTTATGCAAAAAGGCCTTCGGCACACCAGTACGACGAGCAATCTGGCGAACAGGTACAGTGGCCTCTTCCCCATGAAGCCCTAGTTCTATCATGATACGTACCGCATAATCTGCACGGCGGCTAATTTGGAACATAGACATTGTTGACCTTTTTACTCCAGATTAATGGTAAATTAGCTTATGCGTGACATTTTGTCAACCAACCAGGGATTATAAAGAAAAAATTAATAAAAATGAGCCATTTTTCCTCTCCCCTATCAGCACATTCCAACACTATCAAACAACGATGTGACATATTTCACAGCGACAAACCAGGCACACAGTAGGATATAGATAGAAACATTTATTTGGAACCTGGTCATCATTAAACCTCGACCAGACCCAGACATCTATATCAAAGCTATTCAACATCTGTGAGGAACATCATGATTGGCGCAATGCTTTTAGCACATCTCGTAGGCGACTTCGTTTTACAATGGGACAAACTTGCAAGCTGGAAAAGCCGCGAGTTAAAAGGCGTATTGGCACATGGCACGGTCGTATTCATCGTCACCTGGTTATTTTCCCTCCCCTTCGATCCCACATGGTGGCGCGGCGTTGTCTTCATCGGTATCACGCACATTTTCATTGATGCGATTCAGCTTTATGTAAAACCACCTATTCCCGCCCTTCTTCGCTTTACCCTGGATCAAATCGCTCATTTCACCATTATCCTGATCGCACTGATCATCGGCGGATTCATCGAGACAAACCAAGTATTAACCACACTGCTGCCTCAGTTACAAAGCGAAAAACTTTTGATGCTCTTAATCGGATATGCCTTCGTAACCATGCCCGCATGGGTCATCGCCAAATTTCTAGCCTATGGGTTGGTAAAAGGCGCTCCACCCAATTTCCCAGAAGGCTCCAATAAATATTTGGGGATTTTAGAACGAATTCTTGTCACCACATTTGTCGCCTTGGGACAGTTCTTACTCATACCATTGATCACATTACCAAGATTAGTTTTAGAGTGGCCGGGTGTTATCCGTAATGATCGTGGCACAGTGTATCTGGTAGAGTTTCTCTTCGGCATCGTCATGGCTATCATGACCGGGCTGGCAATCAGCCAATTATGAGCCAATATCAGGAGGTGGAGCAATGATTCAAGAAACGGTATCATTGTCATTAACTATGCAACAGAATCATCAACATACTGACAACATAAATAGGAAGAATGTATTGCTCTTTTTACAGGCAACTCCACTCTTTGCAGACATTGGGAATGTGCAGTTGAAAGCCATTGCTCAAAACATCGCATGGCGAGAGTTTGCACCGGGCGACATCATTTTCCACGAAGGGGATCCGGGACAGGTTTTGTACATCGTTGGCTCTGGGCAAGTACGGATTTTTGTGAATGGGTTGGATGGCAGCGAAACGTCGGTGATTCTATTCGGACGGCCGGGTGAAATATTTGGCGAATTAGCGGTGATAGATGGGCTGCCCCGCTCGGCAACGGCCGTTGCCATGCACCCCACCGTCCTCTACACTCTCAGCCGCGACGATTTCCGCAAATACATGCAGCAAACACCACAGCTCGCCCTTAACTTCATGCGCGAATTGAGTATGCGTGTGCGCTACAACACCCGTCAGATGGACAGCTTCGCCTCGCTAGACATCCCGCAACGGCTGGCCCGCAAACTGATGGAGCTGGCACAAAATTACGGCCGTCCCGGCGAAAAAGGCGTCCACCTGCACGTCAGTCTCACCCAAACCGACCTGGCAACCCTCATTGGCGCAACGCGTGAAAGCACCAACAAAAGCCTGCGTGACTTCCGCAAACAACAATGGATTGCCATGGAACAAGGGCAAATCATCATCCGTGACCCAGAAGCACTGCGAGCCGCAGCCAGTGCGCAATAAACGGTAATCAGTTATCGGTAAACAAACGTGAAGCGTGAAACGTGATGACTTTCTCATCACGTTTCACGCTTCACGTTTTACGTTTCATGCAACCGAAACTGCACTTCCAACGGATCATGGTCAGAAGATCGGCAAGCCGTCATCGGATCGGCCGCCAGGTCTGGAGGGTAGTCCACATTGAAGTGCAGAATATTCACGGCCGTTACCAACTCCCACAACCTCGGACTCACCAACATATGATCCAACACCGCTGGCCCCGTATCCCATTTGAAGGTATACACGGCCGTTCCCCCCACCCGATTCACCAAATTACGCAGCGGCACTTCCCCCGGCACACCTGCCAGCACCCGCAGCGGATGCATCGGGTCTGGCGTTTGCGGGAGATCCGTGTTCAAATCGCCCGCCACCATGAGCAGCGCCGCCGGGTCTGCCGCCAGTACCTCGTTGGCAAACTGCCGCACGACCCGCGCTTGCACCTGCCGCTGTCCTGCATTCGCCTGCCGTAAAGCCAATTCCGCATCAGCCAACTCATCGGGGATGTAATTGCTCTTAAAATGATTGGCGACGATCGTCATAGAACGGCCGTGCAGCCCAAACACCCCCACCAACGGCTCTCGCCCCGGATTTGCGCTGTCTGCGCCAAACGCCGCCGCCACTTCTGGCCCGACAAGCTGGTACAACTCCGTCAGCGCAACCCGCGCCTCATCCCACACAAAACCCACACGGATACCGCGCCGGTCACTGGTTGGCGGCGCAGCGGCACGATAGCGTGTGTCCGCTGCCGCATTCACGCGGTCGGCCAATGCTTGCAGCAGCCCTTCGTCGGCCACCTCTTGCACCACCATCACCTCCGGCAGCGCCAACTCATGCTGAATGGCTAGCGCCAGTTTGCAAAGCTGCGTCTCTAGGGCTTCCGCTGTCGCTGCACCGCCCACGTACTCCTCCGGTGAAGCAGCAACAGGAAATAAATTGTACAAATTAAACGTCGTGATCACGGTATCGCCGTGCTGCCCGCTGCGGCGGCTAACAGATTGATAATCGCTCATACTATAGATGCCAAGAAAAGATAGCTCTTTGGAAATTTACGGGGTCATCATGCCGTGAAACGTGACCAGGGAAAATTCACGTTTCACGTATCACGTTTCACGGTCAAACCTAAAACCCAATCGCTTACACAAAAAGTGGCTCCGTACCTAATGCCTGAATACGGCCGTCCAAATCCCCCACCGCTCGCTCATCAAAACGGCTTGCCGCTTCCAACACAAGAGGCAGCAGGTCAATATCGCCCACCGTATTCAAAAACACGCCAGGACGATTGAGTACCCAGTGCACGGCCGTTTCAATCTCAGCCGGGTCTTCCAACGGCTCGTACCACGTTGCCCGCGTGTGCGGCTTATCGCCCCACGGCCCCCGTGTTAACGACTTGATCGTTTGCACGGCCACGTTCCGCTCTTGGCACATTGCCAGCAGCGCGGCAAAATCGGCTGCGTATTGCGCATTCTGCATCATCGCATAATTGTACGGCAGCAGCACACTGTCAAAATCAAACCGCGCCAGGCTGCGCTGGTGCATATGGGGAATGGTCACACCATGCCCCGTCACGCCCAAATAACGCACCAGCCCCTGGTCCCGCGCCTCTACAAATGCTTCCAACGCGCCCCCTGGCCCCATCGCCGTTTCCCATTCCTCTGGGTCAACCAAAATGTGCATCTGCCACAAATCAACCGAGTCCGTTTGCAGCCGCTCCAGCGAACGCTGCAACTCCTCCCACGCCCCGGCATAGGTGCGCTTTTCGGTTTTCGTCGCCAGGAAAAACTGGTCGCGGTACTGCTGCATCCAGGGGCCAATGCGCAGCTCGGCATCGCCATAACTGGCAGCCACGTCAATGTGATTGACCCCATACTTCAACAACACATCCAGCGTGCGGTCAGCATCCGCCTGCGAAACGCGAGACAAAGCTGCTGCGCCAAATAATGTGCGCGTACTTATGTGGCCGGTACGGCCGAATTCTGCCTTTGGTATCATCACAAACTCCTGCTTTGCAAAGAGTTGTCAAATCTTTGAGATTTGACAACTCTAAACCTTGCTTAAAATTCTCGCTTGATAAACTTGCCGCGCCCCGGCTGCGCCACACACTCGCCATCCTGCACCACCACCTCGCCACGGCTGAGGGTGATGGCGGGCCAACCGGTCACGGTCACGCCCTCGTATGGCGTCCAGTCTACATTTTCATGCAGCGTTTCCGTGGACAGCGTTACTTCTTTTTCGGGATCAAAAATCACTAAATCAGCATCGTAGCCGGGGGCGATTTGGCCTTTCTTTTGCAAACCAAATAGCTGGGCAATGCGCGTGCTGCTCATGTCCACCCAGCGGTTGGCGGAGAAATGCCCGGCACGCACGCCAAAGCTGTACAGCAGCGACAACCGCGCCTCAATGCCGGGCACGCCGCCGGGAATCTGGCTGTAATCGTCGGGCACGGCCGTCTTCTCTGCGCGGGTAAACGGACAATGATCAGTGGTCACAATGCTGACCACATCTTGCCCCAGCGCCCGCCACAAACGCTGCTGGTCGGTGGGTGTGCGGATGGGTGGCGAGCAAACAGGCAGCGCGGCTTCGGGAAACGGCCGTTCAAACACGCCATCATTCAACATCAAATATTGCGGGCACGTCTCCCCCGTCACCGGCTGACCGCGCCGCAGCGCCTCACTCAGCCGCGCCACCACCTCCGCGCAAGAAATATGGAAGATGTGTACCCGCGTACCCACGTAGCCAGCAATGTCCATCAACCGCCCTGCCGCTTCCGCTTCCAGCAGCGCCGGACGGCTGCGCGGATGCCAGCGCGGTTCCGTGCGCCCCACCGCCAAATTTTGCGCAATCAGCGTCGTGATCACATCCCAATTTTCCGCGTGAACGACCGGCAGCCCATTCACGTCGCGCACCGCTTGCAGTGCCTGCAAAAGCTGGTCGTCCGTCAGGCGCATCCCATAAGCCATGTACAGTTTGAAGCTGGCACAGCCCGCCGCATACGCCTCCGCCACCTGCTCCAGCTTGCCAATTTCGTGCGGCCCCAGGGTCATGTGCAAGCCGTAATCAATGATGACACGGCCGTCCGCCTCTGCCTGCCGCGCCGCCAGCCCGTCTACCATGCGCTGCGCCGGTTTCGGCTCCACAAAATCAATCACAGTGGTTGTGCCGCCCAATGCCGCCGCCCGCGTGCCCGTGTAAAAGTCATCGGCGGAGCGGAAACGCGGCAGTTGGTACTGCAAATGCACGTGCGGATCAATCGCGCCCGGAATTACCAATTTACCCGCTGCGTCGATCACCTCGCGCCCGGCCAAATCTTGCCCAATAGCGGCAATTTGTTCGCCCTGAATGGCAACATCCGCAGCGTAGGTGGCAACGGCCGTTACCACCGTCCCATTCTTAATCACCCGATCAAACATGCTCAACCTCCACCAGATAGCGTGTAGAGATAGAAAGCAGTACGCAAAGCAAACCGCGCAACAATATCAACCTCCCTCTATCGCTATCCTCTATACTTCTGCTCGCTTAATATTCGCAGCTACAAACGAATTATACGCCTTCAGCAGTTTTTTGCTGATGGGGCCGGGACGGCCGTCCCCCACCACCTGCCCCTCAATACGCACCACCGGCAAAAACGCCCGCGATGAACCACTTAACGCCGCCTCATCCAGCGCCGCCACTTCATCATGGTGGACGGCTTGCAAGCGCACGGGAATGCCTACCTGCGGAGCCAGTTGCAGGATAATCTTGCGCGTAATCCCTTCCAGTATGCCCTCGCCCGCCGTGTACAGCACGCCATCGCGCACGCCCCAAAAGTTGGTGCCGCTGCCTTCTAAAATATGGCCTACCTCATCCAGCAGCAGGTATTCGTAAACGGCCGTATCCTGCCCCTGCAAAAACTCAGCGCGGCGCTGGCTGTACTCGGCCGTCTTCGCCAGTGGATTAGGCCGTGTAAGCTCTGCCGCGAAGGCTGTCGTCACGCCGTTCTCATAATATTCTGAGGGCGGCGGAACCAACGGCATCGTGGCGATGAGCAACCGACTCTCCGTGCCCAAGCGCTGCGGTGCTGATTGGGCCAGCATATCAAAACGTACCCGGCTGTCAGCCGTTGGTGCGCCATCCACTACTTCATCCAACGCCGCACACAACTGCTGGCGATTCAACTGCTTGTCCCAACCCATCAGGCGCATGGACTGCTCCGTGCGATCCAGATGGGCATCAAGAAACAGGAATTGGTTGTGCGCAAATGTGCGCAGCGCCGAATAGACACCTACCGGCAGGCCATCCAGCAAGTCGGTAAACGTATGTGCATTTTGGGGGATGGGTAACGGCCGTACTCCCTCATCCGTCACAGCAAAAAATCGCAAATCAACCATTTAATCTTCCTTCAAAATGGGATACAGAGATTCGTAAAGCGTCCCATTAATAAAAAACAGCCCTGATTGTACCGGATTCTCCAATTGTACGATCAACAATTCAAGCGATTCACAAGTATGCTACAATGCTTCCATTATCATTTTGACCAAACCCACGAGGTCACCATGAACGTCATCGTCCAACCTGTACAAACTGCCCACGAAAGAAAAACCTTCCTCACCTTTCCCTGGCGCATTTACAAAAATGATCCGCTGTGGGTTCCGCCGCTGCTGCGCACCCGCGACAAAGTCACCGACCCACAGCGCGGCGTCTTTTTTAGGCGGGGCGAGGCTGAGTTTTTTGTTGCCTGGGCAAACGGCCGTCCCGTAGGCACCCTCTGCGCCGCCGAAGACAAAGCCACCAACGCCCGCAAAAACCGCCGTGACTGCGTAATTGGCTTTCTCGACTATATACCTGACCATGCCGTCTTTTCTGCGTTGATAGACACTGCTTGCCAATGGGCGAAAGCCCGCCAACTGGATACTCTTTTTGGCCCGTTTGATTTGGATTATGACGATGCCTACGGGGTGTTGGTAGACGGCCGTGATCGTCCCCCCACCCTCATGTGCGGCCACACCCCGCCCTATTACCAACAATATATGGAAGAGGCTGGCTTCAAACCAGCACGTAAAGACAACGTGGCCTTCGCCCTCGACTTCACCAACACAACACAATTAGAGCGGCTGGCACGGCTGGGCCAACGGTCACGCAGGCGCGGCGAAATTGTCCTCCGCGCAGTCAACTTTGATGATTGGGACAGGGAAATCGACCGCATTCTACACCTGATGGAAACCGCCATGGCGCACATTCCGGGGCACATTGGCTGGCGACGCGATACGTTGGAAACGGCCGTCAAACCCTTCCGCAACATCGCCGATCCCGAACTCATCCTTTTTGCCGAAGTCAAAGGGGAGGCGGTAGGTTGGCTGCCCGGCGTGCCTAATCTAAATGAAGCGCTCATTCACGCCAATGGGCTGCGCTACCCCTGGGATTACGCCAAACTATGGTGGCACATGCGCCAGCAGCCACACTGCCTGGCGATCAAAGCCATTGCCGTGCTGCCAGAGTATTGGGGAACGGCCGTGCCCATCTACATGTTCGACGAACTCATCCAACGCGCCCGTGCCAAAGGGTACACTTGGGGCGATTTATCCATCACCTCCGAAGACAACCCCACCACCCCCGGCCTGGCAAAACAACTCGGCGCCACCCTCTACAAACGCTGGCGCGTTTATCATTTACCCATCACATGATCATCCCTCACCCTTACGGAGCTACCTGTGTCTCACGTTTCCCACAAACTATCCAACTCCTTTGAAGGCGCCCTCGCCGGGGGCGGCGATCCTGCCACTTCTCCCCTCTACGTCTTCGGCCCCTTTCTCAAACTCATCGTCGTCGCCGGTGTTGCCCAAATTACCTTTGGCGCCAGTGTCTGGCTTGTTGTACTCACTGTGGCGATGGTCTCCGCCATGTACCGCCTCGTTATGGCCTGGGTCACAGACGGCAGCGGCGGCAGCGGCCTCAGCGAAGAAGAGTTCGGCGGCTGGGCGGTCAAAATCAACGCCAGCATCACCTTCATCGAATACACCCTCACCTTCCTCGTCAGCATGGCCGCACTCGTCACCTTCATTGCCGACCGCCTGCCCATCCTCAACGAAGCCGTTTATGGCATCCAATACCGCACCTTCGTCGCCATTTTCCTCAGCATCCTCACTGGTTGGCTGGTCAATCGCGGCCCCAAAATGGCAGCGCGGGCATTTGGCCCGGCCACAGCCGCCGTACTGCTGCTCCTTTGGGTGATGGTTATCGCCACCATCTGGAAATTAGGGTTCCACTTGCCATCGTTAACCTGGCAAGCGTTCTCCTCCGACTACATCGGCTTCACCTTTGGCGGTTATGCCCGCATTTTGGCCGTCATGACCGGCATCGAAATTTTTGCCAATCTTGTTGCCGCTTACGATGGCCCGCCACAGCAAAAAGCCAGCAAATCATTTGGCAGCCTACTAATCATCATGGGAACCACTTCTGTGACCATGTTGGTCGTTGGGCCAGCCATCTTCCAATTAGCCGATCCTACCCTGGAATCGGTTTCGGTTTTTACGCAAACGATGGACCTATTACTGCCTGCGCCACTGCCTTACGTGGGCACGCTTATTGGCATTGCGGTGCTGCTGTCTGCTTCGGCGGCCAGCGCACAGGGGCTGCAAAATCTGTTTTTGGGATTGCGTTACCGTCATTACATTCCGGCAGTGCTGGGGCAGCGCAACCAGTTTGAAGTAGCTGATAAACCCGTGTGGATTGAGGTTGCCATTGTCGCCATCTGCTTTCTCTTTTTCGGTACGGATGAGGAAACGTACCTGGCAATTTATGCGGCTGGTGTGTTTATTTTGCTAAGTATGACCGGTTGGGCAGCAGCAAAGCGATTAATACGGCAGATGCGCACACAGTTTACGTTGAATCGGTTTGCAGCGTTGGGGGGAACGGCCGTTGCCGCCCTCCTCACTTCCGGGGCCACCATCATCATTTTCTACGAACGCTTCGCCGAAGGCGCGTGGACCTACTTTATTCTCATCCCCATCCTGTACATGTTGCTCACCTTTTTCCGGCGGCGGCTGGGCGACCCCACGCCAGTGGCCGAGCGTTTGGGGCGTCTCATTGCCGAACGTCGCTACGTGTCCGCTTTTCAACAAGATGGGCGGCGCTCCGGCCAGGTGACCCTTGAAAATATCGTCGTGCCGCTGGATGGCTCTGCCTTTGCCGAGCAGGCGCTGCCCCTGGCGCAAATGCTTTGCCACACACATCAGGCCACGCTCACACTGGTGTCGGTGGAGGAACGGGCCGATGCACGCCGTCTGATTCCGCATCCGCCCATTCAGAGTACGCGCATTTCAGGAGACCTGGCGGAGCGGGAAGATTATCTAAGCCAGGTGGCGTGGCGCATGAGCGCAACAGACATCAGGTTAGATTTTGCGGTAAGTTCGGGAACGGTAGCAAACGAGATTAACACGCTGGCCCATGATACGGGGGCCGATTTGATCGTGATGAGCACGCACGGCCGTTCCGGGCTAGATCGTTGGCTCATCGGCAGCGCCGCACACAAACTGATTCAGATCTCCAACACGCCGCTGCTCCTCATTCGGCCCGGCGACGAGTGGCGCAGTCGCGGCACACTGATGCGGCGGCTGCTAGTCACACTAGATGGCTCCAAAGTAGCCGAGGAAGTGCTGCCCTACGCCAAAGCACTGGCCTCACGCCTGAAAAGCGAAATCCTGCTGCTCTCCGTGCCCGCCGGGTTTGGCACGGAGGTAGAAATTATGCAGATGCGAGAATATTTAGACGGGGTTGCCACCAATTTGCGTGCGGAGGGGCTGCAAGCGCAAGCAATGGTCACAGGGTCAGCTGCCGCCCAAACCATCGTTCACGTCAGCGAGTCTGAGCGCGTAGACTTAATCATGTTGGCAACACGGGGCGCAGGCGGCATGGATCGTTTCATGATTGGCAGCACCACAGACCGCGTCGTACGGCACACACAACGCCCTGTCTTTCTGGTTCCAGTGCGCCGCTGGCGGGGGCTGTAGGAAACAGCAGGGGCAAGCCGTTGGCTTGCCCCTGGAAAACTTGTCTATGTCCAGACGATTAATCTGCGTAAAAGGCCACACCCAGCGTGCCGGGGCCAACGTGTGTACCAATCACAGGGCTGAGTTCGCCAATCAACAACTCTACAGGATTGACGCTTGCTTGTAATTGGTCGGCAATGTCCTGCGCTTCTACCGAGGCGACGGCGTGTAGAACGGCCGTGTGTGCCCCACTTTTCCCCGCCAACTCCTGCTGAATCAGATCAAGCATATGTCGTAAAGCCTTCTTCTTTGTGCGCACAGAAGCCAACGGCTCAATTTTGCCATCTTCCAGGTGCAGCAGCGGCTTCACAGAAAGCATGGAGCCAATCAGACGCTGGGCCCCACCAATGCGCCCGCCCCGGTGCAAATATTCCAGCGTATCCACCACAAACATGACACGCGTTTTAGGAACTAGCGCACGGGCAATGGCCGCGACTTCTTTGTAATCCTTGCCATCGGTGGCAGCTTGTGCGGCGGCAATGGCAATCAGTCCCAAGCCCATAGAGGCAGAACGGGAATCCACAATCTCTAATGGATAATCACCCATCATTTCTTTGGCCGTGCGTGCTGAGGAAAGGGTTCCGCTCAAATATTCCGAGATGAAAATACCGACGATAGAATCGGCCGTTTCTGCTACCTTCTTAAAATGTTCCAAAAATTCCCCAGCCGAGGGCTGCGACGTAGTAGGGCTGGACTTTGTAGTTGGCAGTTTTTCGTAAAATTCCGCCGCGTGCAGCTCAACCCCGTCTAACATGCTACGGCCGTCCCAATTCACAATCTGTGGCACAACATGAATATCATACTTTTGCACCACTCCATCTGGTAAATTAGCCGTGCTATCAATAACAATTGCTACCTTCTTCTTTGACATAATATGCTCCTCTCATCTTCCAAGATTAATTTCATCTTTCGCTATAACACCAGCGCAACCAGTCTGATACGCACCAAACCCACTGGTTTGCAAAAAAACCGGGCAAGTTTACCGAGTGAACCCCAATTAGCCAACTTTCACGCGCTGCGGCAGCAGCCAGATGGCCGGTAAACTCACCCACGCTGCCAGCCCGCTCCATAAAAAGGCTTGCGTCAGGCCAAACTGGTCGGCCCACATGCCTACAATCCACACCGCACCGGCCCGCACCAAAAAGCTGATGCCCAAAAAAGTGCCATTTGCCAGGGCGCGATGCTGTGGGAATTCATCTTGCACCACAGCCAGCAACACCGGCTGCGTGGTAATGGCCGTCAACCCCAAACCCAACAGCAGCGGGATCAATAACCAGGTTGGGCCATATAAAAATGCCATCAACAAAAGAGGCGCTACCCCCAGCAAAAGCGTGAGCATTTGCCGCCGTCCCAGGCGGTCGCTGAGAGTTCCCGTGAGCAAGGCTCCTACCACCCCTGCCCCCTCCAAGATGGTCAACGAGGCAGCAGCTAACCAAAGGTTAGTTTGGCGCACATCGCGCATGAAAATGGGCAAATAGGTGGTGACAGAAACCAACATAAAGACGCGGGCAAGCATAATCCAGGTAAGGATAGAAAAGAGGCGGCGGGCCTTCGGCCAAAATGCAGATAGGGCAGCTTGTTCTTTGCGCACTGGACGCACGGAGATATTGTGCAGACGCCAATATAAGATGCCAGAAACGGCCCATCCTACAAAAGCCAGCCGCCAAATCCCTTCTAATGCCCATTGGTTCACGGCCGCTACAGCAATTACCGGCCCCAATGTGCGCCCCAATTCGCCGCTTGCCATGAAAATGCTCATGCCTTTGCCCACTTGTTTACCGGAGATGCGTCCGACCATAGCAGGTGCGGGCGCATGAAAAGCGGCAATGCTCACCCCGGCAGCCAGCAGCAGCAAGGCGAGGGTCAGATAATTGGAGGTAAACCCCATGCTGCTCATCAGGGTGGCGGTAACAGCCGGGGCAAAGATAATGAAGTAGCGTAGGCTAACTTTATCGGCCAGGTAGCCGATGAAGGGGTTGAGCAGGCTGGGCAGTTGGGAATAAATGGTAAGGCCACCGGTGAGGGCGTAGTTGGTGTTCAAGCGCTCTTGTAGCAGGGGCAGCAGCGGCGCTAAAAAGGCGCTGAAGGTGTCGTGAGCAAAGTGTGCTCCAGCAATAGTCAGAACCTGGTCGGTTTGGAAGGTGTCAGTAGGGGTGGGTACGGCCGTTTCCACCACAGTTACGTCCGGCAACGCAGACTCGGCCTGTATAACGTCAGATTTCATTAGATTGGGTCTCATTTGGGGGCCATACGAATGGCCCCATCCAGGCGAATCACTTCACCATTCAGCATCTCATTCTCAATAATGTGCTGTGCCAGGGCGGCATACTCCGCTGGGCGTCCCAGCCGCGAGGGGAAGGGCACTTGCTGCCCCAATGAGAGGCGAGCCTGTTCTGGCAGTCCGGCCAGCATGGGTGTGTCAAAAATGCCGGGAGCAATTGTCATCACGCGAATGCCGTAGCGGGCCAGTTCACGGGCGACGGGCAGTGTCATCCCCACCACACCCCCTTTGGACGCGGAGTAAGCGGCTTGCCCAATTTGCCCATCAAAAGCGGCGACGGAAGCTGTATTAATGATCACGCCCCGCTCGCCCGCTGCGTTTGGCTCGCGGGTCATCATCGCCGCAGCCGCGAGGCGAATGACGTTGAAGCTGCCCAACAGATTAACCTGGATGACCTTGTTAAAGGCAGCAAGACTGTGCGGGCCGTCTCGACCCACAACTCTGCTAGCGATGGCGATGCCTGCGCAGTTGATGGCTCCGTTCAGCCCCCCAAAGTGATCAATTGCGGTGGCAACGGCCGTCTCCACTGCTTCTTCACTCGTCACATCCGTTGGTACAAAGTGAACGGCCGTGCCCAACTCGGCCGCCAATTGCGTCCCTACCTCCACATTCACATCAGCAATGACAACCCGGCCGCCTGCGGCCACAAGCTGCCGCGCACAGGCCGCGCCCAGCCCAGAGCTGCCACCTGTTATTAAGAATACGCTGTTCTCTATTTGCATCGTTATCTCCTTTCCGTCAATCTTGTTGTAGGATAATCTTGTTGGGATAGGCTACTTGTTTTCCGAACGACTGACAAGCAATAGGGAGAATTCTGATGACTCTGGCAGAACAAATTCGTCAACCAACTTTACTATTGGACAGTAATAAGGCGCAGCATCATATCGCACGGCTGGTGCATAAAGCGCAGACTAGCGGGGTGCGCTTTCGCCCACATTTCAAGACGCATCAATCGGCCGTCATCGGCGATTGGTTCCGGCAGCGCGGCGTGCAGGCCATCACCGTTTCTTCTGTAGATATGGCGCGGTATTTTGCAGACAATGGCTGGACAGACATCACCATTGCGTTTCCGGTCAATGTGCGCCAACTGCCAGAGATTGATGCGCTGGCGCAGCGCGTGCGGTTGGGTCTGCTGGTGGAGTCGATAGAAACGGCCGTCACCCTACACCAACATCTCACCCACGACGTGCACATCTGGTTGAAAATTGACGCGGGCTACCAGCGCACCGGGATTCATTGGCAGGATGTGGAATTGGCAACGGCCGTTGCCCAGGCCGTTACTGCGGCGCCACAGTTACATTTAACCGGGCTGCTCGCCCACTCCGGGCACACGTATGGCGTGACAGGGGAAACGGCCGTACAAGCCATCTACCACGAAACAGTGGCGCGGCTGCAAACTATGCAAGCGGCCCTGCGACAACACGGCTGGCAAGTTGCGCTCTCCATTGGCGACACACCCGGTGCCAGTTTGGTAGATAATTTCCGTGATGTGGATGAGATTCGTCCCGGTAACTTCGTCTTTTACGACGTGATGCAAGCGCAAATTGGCGCGTGTGCGCTGGAGGATATTGCTGTGGCCCTGGCCTGCCCGGTGGTGACAAAGCACCCAGCCCGCCAACAGATTGTGCTGTATGGCGGTGCGGTGCATCTTTCAAAAGAGATGTTACGTGGGGATGATGGGGTGAATTACGGCCGTATCGCTCGCCTCACCCATTCTGACTGGGAGATTTTGCCGTATAAGGTTGTCTCGTTGTCTCAGGAGCATGGGATTGTGCAGGGGGACGAGGCGTTACTGCGGGAAACGGCCGTTGGCGATCTGTTACTCGTCCTGCCCATCCACTCCTGCCTCACCGCTAATCTGATGAAACGCTACCTCACTCTAAACGGCGAATGGATTGAGATGTGTTCCGCTTGTTAGGAAATATGTGGGGCGGCCGAGTTTTTGGTTGGGAACGGCCGTCTTTCCCATGTTAAACACCCGAAATTTACTACGCGAAACGGTATGCAAAAAAGAAAACCGCTTTAACATTGCGGTTTCCCAAACTCTCTCAAATAGTCTAAATTATGAGTTACTCATAAATAAATGTCTAGTATTTTTTCGCGTAGCTCAGTCAAAGAAATCGGAATAACCGGGGGATGATCCTCTAAAAACTGCTCTAATAACGCCAGTGCCAATGAAAAAGTCTGGCTGCGGTTCGCACCAAACACCGCGTGCAGCGTGCCATGCGCCCGTCCTAACTCAATTGCCTGCTGCGGCGACAAGCGAATAGATGTCCACTTCACATCCTCCGCCTCATTGGGCAATGGCAAATCCCACAACAAATAAAGAGATTCCAGATCCGTGATCCCCTCTGGGATTTCACGATTGCGACCAGCTACAGCACGGCGTAATGATTCCAACCGCGCCGCCAAAATGGACACTGCCACATCAGACAAATCCGCCCGACCCAGCCCGTCTGGCAAATCTTTGCCGAGCTGCTTCATTTGCTGCTTTTGGGCCAAAGACAGAGCAACGTATACATTTTGCCGCTGCACAGATCGGCGCGGGCGTCCACGCTTCGGCTTTTCTTCTAACAAGGCCGCCAAGGTACTGGCCTTCTTTTTATCCGTATCACTCATTCAATTACTCTGCTGCCTGACGATAACCGTGCTGATTTTCCAAAAACTCTCTGACAAACTGCCCCGTGACTTGCAATTGATTCGTTGCCAGCAATTCCAATGACAGATGCAGACACAACAAGCAAATGCTGCGTGGATACCCCCGCGTTTCTTGCCAAATCGGCATCATTGCATCATCTGCAAATAACGGCGGCTGTTTGGCGCTGCGCCCAGCCGCCAATAAACGATACTCAATTAACGATTTTGTGTCATCTGGGGTTAGCGGATCCAAAGACGAACGAGTGGCTACACGGTCATTAAAGTCTGGCACCTCACGCAAATTAATATCCAATTCTGGGCGACCCAAGAGGATCAGTTGATAAGCCTTCCCCCCTTGAGGATCACGAAAATTGAGCAAGCGGCGCAGTTCCATAAATTGTTCAGGGTTCAGCTCATGGGCTTCATCCACGATGATGAGCGGCAGCACACCTTTTTCACTTTGCTCAACAAGAAACGAACGAAATTCATTGAGTTGGTCTTCGGTAGCACGACGGGTACGCAGGCCAAATTCAGCCGCAATACGCCGCAGCAGCAGTAAGCCGCTGCGTTTGGGTGCTTCATCTACTTTTGCTGCCACAAAATCGGGACGGCGATGGTAGCGACTATGAAACCAGGAAGCCAATGTTGTTTTTCCTGTACCAATCTCGCCAACAATCACTGAAGCCCCCTGCCCTGCTTCCACCATGTAACTTACCTTTGCCAGGGCACGGCGTGTTTCTGTAGACAAATACATAAAACGCGGGTCGGCTTCGATGGTGAATGGAGCAACAACGACACCCAAGCGCTCCCAATCAGGCCGATAACGATCAAATTCTAACCCCAATTGCATATCGTTCATCCACTGATCGTATTAAAAGAAGGCATCATTGTCAAGAGCCAATAACCATAATTGGCATTTACCGCCATTGTTTGCTATTAATTAGGTGATTTTAGAAATCTATACTATATAGATTGATTGACATGGTATATTAATTCTGTTAGACTGACCCACAGGTGGCAGGTAACTGTATATCTTGCCAACAATTACCATGATTAAGAAATAGGCAAGCTCACAAAGGCAAGTTTGCAGGTTTTTGGTTGCTACTTGCTATTCTTTATTAATCACTTGCCTCTGACAAAAAAAGGTCAGGCAAATTCATGCCTGACCTGATTGATATAAGCAAGCTACTGATTTCGCTGTTCTTGGTGCCGCCAACACCTGTAGCACAGTGCCCCTTTATTGGGGAGGGGGATTTTGTGTCCCCAGGTAGCTCACTAGCTAGACAAGAGCATAGCACAGGCAGATCGGGCTGTCAAATGGTTGTTACCCTGTTTTCAGGTGGTGGAAATTCGTCAAAACGGCCGTTTCTTTACCCTTTTGCTGCTCTATTTTCTTGCCTAGACTACGGAGCATTTCGTGGTCGAAGAGGGAACCCGGTTCGAACTATCTGATGCGCTGCGGGCTGCGCAAGTGCAGCTCATGGCCTTGCGGCAAGAGCGCCAAAACTCGGCTTTACCGCAGCGTGCAAAGAGTGACGGCCGTCCTCTCCCCCCCCCTTCTGCCTACTCCCCAAAAACCTCTACGCTGCCCGCTCACTTGGGTTGGGACAGCCCGGCGATAACGGCCGTTCTGCAAAAAACCGCTCCCTTATCAACCCCATCTCGCTCACGTACCCCTTTACCACAGTCGAAACCGATTACCCAGCCCCCTGCCCCATCCCCCACGACAAATACCCTCAAAATATACCCCGATGTAGCATTGGGCATGTTGCAGGCAGAAAAGGCAGCGACAGGGCGCATCTGGCTGCTGCTGCGCCATTTGGACAGCCAGGGGCGCGGTTGGATCAATATAGAAGTGGCGCGGAAACGATTGGCGGAACGGCCGTCCCCGCTGCGTGTGTGCGGAAACCGGCAGTTGCGCAATCTGCTGGCACAGGGAGAAGGGGTGTTTTGGCAGATGGGTAACGGCCGTATATGGCTGCGCTCTGTGGCAAAAGTAGCGGCGGCACTTGGCGTATGGCGGCTGACAGGCCGCCCGGTAGCCTTACCAATAGCGGTATTGACCCAGGGCATGGGCAAAGTTCGCGCTCATTTGTATGCCAGCTTTCACAGCGGGCGGCAAAAAAGCACACCGGCCCCCATTGCCCGCGCCACCCTGCAACAACTCACTTGCGTTCATCCACGCACACAGCGCCGCTATGAACGACAAGCGCGTGTGCGCAAGCAGGCAAACTACGCGATAGGGCAGCAGGCAAACACAAGCGGCGCAGAACATGCCGCATGGCAGCACGGCCGTGCCGCATTCCATCTAAAAGACGTAAAAGGATTACAAGGGCAGCGCGGGGCCACTTACCTGGCCTGGCAATTGCCTAACCAGTACACAGGGCCACACCAGCCTCAGCCAAAAGGCCGCCAGAAACGGATCAACCGCGAACTCGCAGACCTGTTTAGAAAAGGGATGACGGGGAACAGCGTGCAAACGGTTGCTCCTTTTCAGGCAAAACGTTTTTTTGGCAACGGCAAACAGGCAGCCCAAGCGTACAGTCGCAATGCCCAGCGAGACGTTTATTGGCCGGGAGAATCGAAACATTCGATGCAATTTTGGTATATGTTAAACATGAAACGTGATGCGTGAAACGTGAGAAGAAAGTCATCACGTTTCACGGAAATAATGATCCCCCGTTTTAGGGATATATGATATATTTTTTGACTATGGACATCCGAACGCTTGATCTCAATTTTCAAAATGTACCACAAGCCATTGCGTCTTATTTGGTAATTGGGCCAGACGGCCCAGTCTTGGTGGAAACAGGGCCAGGGTCTACATTAGCGGCTTTGCAAGCTGAATTAGCCCGACATGGCTATGAGCCAGCAGATATTCACCATGTTTTAGTGACACATATTCATTTGGATCATGCTGGCGCAGCCGGATGGTGGGCGCAGCAAGGGGCCCAAGTGTACGTGCATTATTTTGGTGCGCGTCACTTGATTGACCCATCCAAATTATGGGCCAGTGCGTCACGCATTTATGGCGACAAAATGGAAATGTTGTGGGGTGAAATGCTGCCTGCTCCAGCAGAACGGGTAACGGCCGTACACAACAACGACACCATCCAAGTCGCTGGCCTCACCTTCACCGCCTTGGAAACACCCGGACATGCCCGCCATCACCATGTCTGGCAGTTGGGCGATGTGGCCTTTACTGGCGATGCCGTTGGCATTCGCCTGCCACACAATCCGCTGGTAGATGTGCCCGCGCCACCACCAGAATTTGACCGCGAAACCTGGCTGGAAACACTGGACAGACTGCAAGCAGCGCAGTTCAGTGCCCTCTACCCTACCCACTTTGGGCGGCTAGAGGATGTTGACCACCAAATTGACAGTCTGCGGGCGCTGCTTGATGACGCCCCCAACTTTATCCGCAAACAAATGCAAGCAAACGTGTCACGCGATGACATGATCCCGTTGTATGAAGAGTGGGTGCGTGACCGGGCCAGAGCATTGGGCCTGACAGAGATGCAAATTCACCAGTATGAGATGGCAAATCCACTGTACATGTCGGTGGATGGGATTGTGCGTTACTGGCGGAAAATGGAGTAGTAAGATAGAGATTAGAGATTGGTTCAATCTCTAATTGACCAAAAGCGTGACCCGTGTAAACTGCCCCGGCACGCTTTCGGTGGTGAGTTCGCCGCCAATGACGGCCATCATGGTGGTGTGTAGGGCAAGCCCCTGCCCGCTGCCCTGGGGTTGGGCGTCGGGAACCAGCCCAATGCCGTTATCTTCGATTTGTAAGTGCAGGCCGTTTTGCCAGTAGATGGTAATGTGCAGGTGAAACGGCCGTTCCCCCAACGCATGTTGCCCCTCTCCTCGCCCATACTTTGCCGCATTACGCACCGCTTCCCGCGCCGCATAAAAAATTACCTCGGCGGTCAGCGTGGGAATGGTAGATGTATTCTCTATCGCTTCTGGGCTGATTTGCCAGACCACCTCATCAAAAGCTGAAGCAAATTCTAATTCGATTGTTTGCTGCAATGCGCCGATTAATCCCAGGCGGGCAACTTCTGGCGCTTTGGTTGTAGGCATTTCGCGCAGCAGATTAGAAATTTGGCGGTGAGCGCTGCTCAGCGTGTTTACCGCATCCGCCACAACGCCATTGGCAGCCGTTTCCCCGCTCAAAGCAATAATTGCCATCTGAATTTCAGGCAGGATGTCGTCGTGCAGCACGCGGCGCGTTTGTTGGTCTACGATTTGTGTTTGCGCCAATCGTTCGCGCTGTAAGGCCATGAGACGGCGGGCCATCTCTGCGCTGGCTTTGGTGTCAATCAACCGTTCGCCGCTGACGCGGGCCACGTCAATTTCTTCCTGTGTGTACAAGCCATTGCCCCATTTTGGCCCCAGTAAAAAGATGCCGATCAGGCCACGTTCACTCCACAGGGGAACGGCCCACACTGCGCCGCCGTAATCAACGGGGTTGATAGCGATGGGGGTTTGTGTATTGCGGAATTGGTAGGAGAGATCGGTGAGAGGCGGCAGCGAGCGACGGTTATTTATGGGGTAAACCAGGGCTGTGCCAACGAGCGGGGCCAATGGGCCAACGGCCGTCAAATAAGCCAACCGCGCATCCAATACGTCCGTACACAGGGCGTGGAATGGCAGCGCGATGTTCACTTCGGCGGGGCCGGATGGGGTGAGAAGTTGGTCGGTGAGGCGCTGGCTGGTGAGGAACGGCCGTAAATTGTCAATGTAGCGTTCTCGTTCGCGGTAGGAACGCCAGCTAAACAGTGCAAAAAAGAAAGCGATGAGCAGTGCCGTCAGCAATAGGCTGTAGATGGGGCGCAAATCGAGGAACAAGCTGCCACCGACAACCAAGCTGTAGCCTGCCGCGAGAAAAATAGTGCGCCGCCACTGCCGCCACAAACCACGCCGTGGCAATGTTTTACCAGTGAATACCTCATACGAGACAACGGCTTGCCCCAACAGCACGACAGAGAGGGCGATGAGGCTGGCGATAATCAAATCTAGCACGGCGATGGTCATGGTAGCCGCGTCAAAAATCTCGTAGAAGGGACGCTGGCGGGCGTCTTGCACGACCCAACCCATGACGCCAATGGTAAGCAGGCTGACGAGGAGCAGGGTGATGGAAACGGCCGTAAACCAGGGCCGGGCACGTTGACGGGCTGCCGCCCCCATCACGCGGCGAACAGGGCCGGGCCGCGACAGCGCATCCAACGAAAGGGCAATGCACAACACAACGTACACGGCGTATCCCACAGCCAACAGGGGCACACCCCACACCGACCAACGCAAAAACAGCCGCAGTTGTACAAATTCCCAGGGCGGTGTCATCAAGAGGAAAATGCCTAGAGCCAATCCTGCCAGCCCGGCCGTTACCAGGGTGATGGTGAGGCGCAGCCAGTTATGTTGACGGCGGTAAAGGGGGGACGGCCGTTCTTCCCAAAAGCCTGCGTACCACAGCACCACCAGATACCATAAAAATGGCAGCGTGATGGCCGGAACCAGCCCCACCGCCCACCAAAAGAGCATATTCCAGCCGAAAACGTGCAGCCCCAAATGCAAAATGGCGGAATGGCTGACGAAGAAGGCGCCGCCCATCAACAACCCCAACCCGCCCAGCCAAATACCCCAGGCGCGGCGGTCGGAGTTGAAGAGGACGGTGAGGCCCAACCAGACGAGCAGGATGGTGTTGAAGATGGAGACGGCCATTGCGGCCGCGTCGAGGAAGAGGTTGCCGGTCATATATGTTTTGCGGAGCTTATCATTTCCATTCCACCCATTCGCCACGCTCGTCCAGAATGCGTGGTGTGCCGTCCTCGTCCCAAGTGATGAGGTGTCCGGTACGCATAATGACGGCGGCGCGGGTGCGGGCTACTTTTTCATCGGTGGCAGTGGTATTAAGATTCCAGGCCGTGTAAATCTGGCCGTTGATGCGGCTGATGGTGCGCTTATCGCGGAAGCCCATGCGGGCGGCGATTTGCTCGTTGCTCATACCTTGGGCCAGCATGTGGGCCACCTCGCGCTCGTTGGGTTCCAGCAGGTCGAGAGGGGCGTGTTCGTCTTTGTGGCGCACTTCCTGCACACGGGTTTCGATGTCGGGGTCGATGAAGGAACGGCCGTTCACGGCATCTTTCAACAGCGGCACAATCATGGTTGGCAGCAAAAAGTTGGATTTGCGCACGTAGGCATAGTGGCTGAGGATGCCGGAGCGACGAAAGGCGCGGTAATAGTCGTCGTCGTCTTGGATGGAGTAGAAAGCGATGGGGAAACGGGGCAGCTCGCGGCGGATGGCAACGGCCGTTTCAATGCCATTCATCACCCCTGCCAACTGCACATCCATCAACACCACATCTGGCGTGTCAGCCAGGCAAAATTCCAATGCTTCCTCTCCTGTGGGGCAGTCAAAAACCACCTGTACCTGCCCGGTAGCCGTCAGCCCGCTAACCAGGGCCGGGCGCAGTTTTTCGTTATCTTCAACGATGAGTAAATTTAACATAATCATGCCTTTTGTGAAACGTGCAGAAAGTGGGTCACGTTTCACGTCATTGTAACATCCTCTAAAACGGAGAGACAGGTCAAGCACTTGGGTGCGCGGATACGGCCGTTTGATGCATCGAATCAATATGAGTGATTGTCATATGCTGGGGAACAAGTCCGCAAGTCGTCGGTTTGCAAACTTGCCACTTGCAGACTTGCACACTTCTTTCGGAGGTTTTTATGAATGGATTGGTTCAATTACAAGCTCACCGGCCCAAATTATTGACAGGGCTGGTTTTGTTTGCAGCAGTGGCCCTGATTCCTTATGGCTGGCTGGCGGAACTGTGGCCGTTGTTTGGCGCGGTGGTGGATGCTTTATTTTCGGCGGAATGGGCGCATATTGTGGGGCATTTGGGATTGTTTATGGGGTTGGGAACGGCCGTACTTGCCCTATTCCCCCAATTACGCTGGCGACCGGGCCTTTACTTTGCCCTCATTTTAGCTCTGGGCATGGCCCAAGAATTATTGCAACTGCTTACCTTCAAACACCGCGCCTTTGCTGCTGCCGACCTATTCGATTTGCTGACCGACGCAGCGGGGGCGGGGCTGGTTTTTCTGTATTTCCGTCATCACATTTCAGAGGTTCAATGAAAATGAAAATATTCTCTTCACAAAAAATGATGCTGTTTTTGGCGCTGGCATTGGCCTCCTGTTTTGCCATTGTCTTGGTAGCGCTGCGCATGATCGCTACAGGCACGCCTCATTTTCGATTTTTAGTTTGGAATTTGTTCCTGGCTTGGCTGCCCTTTTTGTTTGCTGAATTGGCCCATCACGTGCGTAAACGGCGGGTTTTATTGGCAGCTATTGGCTTTCTCTGGTTCATTTTTTTGCCTAATGCACTGTATATCGTCACAGATTTGATGCATTTACGGCCGTATCTCGCCATTCCCCTTTGGTACGATGCGATCATGATCTTCTCCTTTGCCCTAACGGGACTTTTACTGGGTTTTCTCTCCTTGCAGCGCATTCATGCCCTGGTGACGGCGCGATTTGGCCGCTGGGTGGGCTGGTTGTTTGCCGGAATCACGCTGGCGTTTAGCAGCTTTGGCATTTATGTGGGCCGCTTTTTGCGTTGGAATAGTTGGGATGTTTTCACTAACCCTACACACCTGCTGACAGACATTGGCCGCAATTTACTAACGCCGCATTTGGGATTGAAAACGGCCGTTGTCTCTCTGTTGCTGTGCGCCGTCTTTTTACTCACGTATGCGGTGCTGGTTATGTGGCCGCAAACCATGCAAGAGCAACAATCGTTGCTTTGACTAAACTCTTATTCCCTACGGCTTGCTCCTGAGTTATAATGCTTGTTGTATTAGATAAGAATCTAACTCTGCGGAGCAGTACGTGACAATAGAAGCACTTCCTTACATTTCTTTCGTTGGCTTTCTTTTTGGTACAACGTTAGTGGTCTCACGCTTTAGCGTAGCTCAATTCGACCCTACCGTTTACGTGGGGCTGCGTTTGACTCTAGCCGGAATGGGGCACGTTGCCGCTTACACGTTGGCCCGCAAAAAGTTTCGTTGGCCGACCGACCCCCGTTTGTGGTTTCATGCCGCTATTTTGGGTGTGTTGGGAACGGCCGTGCCCATGACATCCATCGTCAATTCATTGCAATACCTCTCCAGTGGCATTGCCTCTGTTCTCATCACGACCAACCCGGCCGTCACCGTGTTAATGTCCCATTTCCTGCTGCCAGACGAAAAACTCAACAAGCGCAAATCAGCCGGGATCATGTTGGCCCTGGCCGGTGCTGCGCTGCTAGCCCTCAGTGGAGAGAGCGGTTTACCAAATGTCAATCAGGCAGACCCACGTGGGTATTTGCTGATGGCAACCGCCATTCTGGTCAGCAGCGCCATGATCATTTACGTGCGTAAATACATGCAAAATTACAATTCCTTTGATGTGGCAAGTGTACGCATGTTTACCGCTGCAATGGTTGTCATGCCCTTGTCTGCGCTCTTCATTGGTGTGGATTTTGGTGCGGTAACTGGTCAGGGATATGCTGCCCTATTTTATGCGTCCCTGATTGGCACATTTTCTGGCATGTTGCTTGCGTTTCGTAATGTGCAGCGATTTGGGGCGACTGCTGGTGCTATGACCGGCTACATCATCCCTATTTTTGCTGTTTTTGGCGGCTGGCTTTTGTTGGGCGAGAAAATTACGCCAGTGATGTTGGGCGGTATGGCCTTGATCATTGCTGGAATCGCCATCTTGAATGAGCGTAAACTTGGCATGATTGAAACACCGCCTGATATATCAGGGGATTGATCTTCGAATCTCACTTGAGGTCATTCAAAAGCATATGTTGATGTGGGCAACCGAGGGGTTGCCTTTTTCTTTTTAGAAAATTGGCTCTTGACAAAGTGTAAGTTAGACACTATTATTTTGATATAGTGTTTCAAATACACTAATAAAGGAGCGAGTGTGATGATGAAGCTGTTTTTTGCAATTATGATGACGACTTTTACGGCTGGTGTTGTGTTTGGTGAGGTTGGGTTGTGGGTAACGGCCGTTTCTGCCACTATCCTTTTCCTTCTTTGGTTTGTCATGCGTCATGCCCTGGTGCGCATCCCCGAAATGGCTGTAGGTGTTGTTTATCATGCTGAATCACAGCGCTTTTTGCGGTTTTTACCTCCCGGACACCATTGGATGATGCCATTTGTGGAAAAATTGGCGGAGCCAATTTCTACCGCTCCCGCCACACTTCAGGGATTCAGCAAGGGCATACAGGCCAGCGGTGGCATCCTGCTTAATATTACCTGGTCGCTGAGTTACAGCCTCAATCCGCTGCGCATTGCTCCAGAGAAAGCAGCGAAGTTGGCGCGGACATTGCCACGGAAAACGGCCGTGCTTGCCACACGCCACCTCGACAACATCTTCCAACACATCATCGGTGATCTCGCCATCACCGAGCTAACCCAGCCAGGTGCGCACAAGCGCTTAGAGCGTCAGGTGCGTCAGCAAGCGGCTGCCCGTCTTGCCCCCCTCGGTTTTGAGGTATCCTTGGTCATGATTGGCGCTATTGAACTGCCAACCCCAGTGCAAACAGCACTGGAAGCGGCCCAAGAGCGCCGTCTACATGCCGAAAATGAAGCATTCGCCCTGGCACAATTGCAGCGTGTCGTCAGCCAATTCTCTGAAAGCGACATGCAGCGACTGATGGAGCTGGAACGCATCCACCATTTGGGGCAAAATGGCGTAACATTGCTCTACTCTGCTGGCTACGAAGCCCAATCTGCCCCTCCATTACGCCGCCGTACCTCGCCATTTACCCAACCTTTCGTCATCCCCGCACAGTAGCTTGCTCGCCTGCCGCACTTTGTTAAACTGCACCCATTGCAAAGAGAAGGTGTCTTATGAAAATCGCCATTGGTGCAGACGAACGAACCCATCTAACAGATCAAGTTGTCGCAAATGTGCAGCAGCGTGGGCATGATGTGCTGCTTTATGGCCCATTGCGTGACAAAGAAGCATATTGGCCAGCCGTTGCCCAACAAGTTGCGGAAGCGGTGGCCTCTGGCATGGCCGATGAGGGCATTCTTTTCTGCTGGACAGGCACAGGAGTTGCTCTGGCAGCCAACAAAGTGCCCGGTATCCGCGCTGCACTGTGCGACGACGCTGAAACTGCACGCGGCGCACGGTTGTGGAACAATGCTAACATCCTCTGCTTTTCATTGCGCCGCACATCTGACATTGTCGCCCAAGAAATTCTCGACCGCTGGTTTGATACAGCTTACATTCCCAACGAAGTTGACGAAACCTGTTTGGCGCAGGTTCAGGCCATCGAAGAGAAATATCGCAATCGTCAATCACCCATTGTTAATTGAACAAAGCGTACAAATGTTCTATAATATAGGCATGGATGCTCTAGCAAAATTGCGTGTGATGTCTGAACATATGTCGCTGGAACCGGCTGAAGAAGTCACTTTCCGCCCTACCCCACCCCCGGCGGCGGAGACTAAACCTGGTGTCGCCCCCTGTGGGCAGGTGATTGTGCCGCGTGAGGAGGCGGTGCAGGGCAAGCAGGATCAGGCTGTTTTTCATGCCAAACTGCCTAACGGCAAAACGATTCCCCTACTTAAAACCATGTTGACTTCGGCATGTGAGCGCAATTGTCATTATTGCCCCTTTCGTGCTGGCCGTAATTATCGTCGTGTCACGTTTAAGCCAGAAGAGATGGCTCAAACAGTGGTGGATATGTATCGTGCGGGATTGGTACAGGGGGTGTTTCTCAGTTCGGGCATTATTGGCGGCAGTGTGAAAACGCAAGATAAGCTGCTGGATGCGGTGGCGATTTTGCGGAAGAAATATCGGTTTCGTGGCTATGTGCATTTGAAGGTGATGCCGGGTGCGGAGCAGGCGCAAATTGAGCAGGCGATGACGCTAGCAGATCGGTTGTCGGTGAATTTGGAAGCGCCGAATGAGCGGCGGCTGGCAGCCTTGGCGCCCAAAAAGGTGTTTGTGGATGAGTTGTTACGGCCGTTGCAGCTTATCGAGCAAATCCGCCGTGATAAACCGGAACAGTTGGGCTGGAACGGCCGTTGGCCTTCTACCACCAGCCAATTTGTCGTCGGTGCAGTCGAGGAGAGCGATCTGGAATTGTTGAGTACCGCAGAGTACCTACATAAGCAGCTTCATCTCAGCCGCGTTTACTTTTCCACTTTCAACCCCATCTCCGACACGCCGCTGGAAAATCACCCGGCCGAGAACCCCCTGCGCACACACCGCCTTTATCAAGCCGCTTTCCTCTTTCGTGACTACCAGTTTGATTTGGAGGAGATGCCTTTTGGGGCGGACGGCCGTTTGCCCCTGGACACAGACCCCAAACTGGCCTGGGCTTACGCCAACCTGCGCGAAAATCCGGTGGAAGTGAATCGCGCCGACCGCGAAGAACTGCTGCGCGTGCCCGGCATTGGCCCCAAAGGAGCAGCCCTCATCCTGGCTGCCAGGCGGCGCGGTGTGCTGCGTGAAGTAATGCATTTGCAGCAAATTGGTGTGCAGACAAAGCGCCTGAAACCGTTTGTTTTGTTGGATGGGAAACGGCCGTCTTACCAACTGCCGCTTTTTAGAGAGGGGGAAACATGAACGGCCGTTTCATTGGCGAACCCATCACCGTTGAATACGATACCGCCCCCGTTTACAGCAAACGCCCGCCTTGCCCAAACCGCCTGATTTGGCGCGAGGAAACCTATGCCATTGAATCACTCTTGGAATCGTGGGTGGACTTTGGGCGGCGCGGGCGGATGGCGCAAAATATGCGCCCGGAACATGCGGCACGAGCAGCACAGCACGGTTCATGGGGCGTCGGGCGATTCTATTTTCGTGTGCAAGTAACCGGTGGGCAGATGTTTGAATTTTACTATGACCGCGCCCCCAAAAACGCAGATGATCGACACGGTAATTGGTTTTTGACTCGGCAAATGTAAATGGTTTTTTGTGAAACGTGATGCATGAAACGTGAAGTTTTTTCACGTTTCACGCATCACGTTTTTATTTCTTACCTAAAAATCCCCCCAACCCTTTTTTCAGCAAATCTTCTGCCTGATCAACTACCTGATCGATGACCTCTTCATTTGCCAGGGCGGCATCAACCTGGCTGGCTAATGGCGCGGGTAGTTTCTCTTTCAGAAAATCGACCACAGCCTCGGCCGCTTTCTTGGCCTGTGCTTCTGGTAAACCCGTTTTCTCAACTACAACTTTTACTAATTCGTCCATTGTTTACTCCTTGTGTCAAGATTTCGCAAGTCTGCAAGTGGGCAAGTTTGCAAGTAAAAAGGTATCCCTGATCGCATGGACTTGCAAACCTGCATACTTGCACACCTACCGCTATTCTTTCTGCGCCATTTCTTGCCAGGCGGCGCGGCGGTCTTGTTGGGTGACGGGGTTTCGCAAATCGTGGAGAACATCGTCCACGTATGCTTGTTGTCTCATGCCGATGAGCACGGCCGTTACCCCCAACGTAGAACGCAAAGCACGCACGGCCGTTTGACTGAGCGTCCCCGCAGCCCAATCCGCATCGGCGGCAACCGCCTTTTCGCGGATAGCCTGCGCCAACTTATGTCCATCCCCCTGATAATACGACGTGACAGCCGCCAACATCGTATTTAACGAGTTCACATACCCTTCCAGCCAGGAATCCACGTTCACGGGCGGATTTTCGATGTTTGCGAGGAACTGCGTGCCGCTGCGAGCGCGGGGCAAAATAAACCGCGAGCGTACATCGCGCCAATTGTGGTACGTGCCAAACGCCCGCCACTGCCCTTGCAGCATGATGCCGACGGCCATGTACTCCAAAACTTGCTGCCGTGTTTCATCATCCAATGGCAGCGCGGGCAAAATTTCGTCTTGCAAAATGCGCTCCACGCGCACAGACATGTCAACCGTGGTTGACACTTCGAACTTGCTAGCAGGGTACGCGGGTGCGGGCACATCTGCCAGGCGCGTCACGGCATTGTCCTGAATGGCATTGAGCGGACGGTTGATTAGCACGCCCAACCCTGCCTCATGCGCTGTTTCTAGCACGGCTTTTTCGCCCGGTTGGTTAGGTTGGGTAATGGCTTCGCTCTCGAATAGGTTCATGGGGAATTGCACGACGCGAAAGTGGTGAGGACGGCCGTTCTCACGCTCAATATCATCTGCAATGGCAAGCAGTTTAGTCAGTGACGTAAACTGCGGATCGCTGACCGGCACGGGGAAAGTATTGCTGCTAACACCGTAACATTGGATGCGCCCGGCATCCACTTCTGCTTCTAAGTGGCGCAGCGCCAATGCCAGACGGCGATAGTATTCGCTTTCTGCTTCGTCGGCGGGGATGCCTGCCTGGTGTGCCCAGCCCAGGTAATATTCCGGGTTGTGCAGCAGGTACACATCCAACGTTTTCAGGTTGAGGCGTTCCAGTGATCGTGTAAGCTGATCCGCGATGAAATCAGGGTGGATGCAATGTTCAAGGTGGTCAGCATATTCCACCAAATCGGGAAATGGATCGCCGTCTGCTTTGCGCTGCTGGCTTAATTCAAGCGCTTGCCCCTGCAAATAGCCTACTTTACTGACGACGACGAGTTGTTCGCGGGCTAGTGTGCCATCAGCCAAAAGACCGCCCAGCACTTGCCCGATGATTGTTTCGGAACCACCATCGGCGTAGTTGCTGCTGGTGTCAATCAGGTTGACGCCGCTGCGCAGGGCGTGTGTCAGGGCGGCGCGGTGCGGTTCAACATCGGGGTCAATACGGTAGCTGCCAAATCCAGCCTCACTGACCGCCCAATTGTTGAGTGGGCGGTAGTGGAGTTGGCTGAATTTGGCAGCGTAGGTTTGTGTACTTGTGGGTGTGGCTTTTCCGGGAATGGTCATGTGTGGATTATAACGGCCGTTTCCCCATTCCCGCCACGTTTTTAGATAAATTGTGCGCCGGGCTACGGCTCGTAGCGCCAGTGTGCTTCTTCGAGTGGATACACGCCATCAGGCGGGAGTCGGGGGGCGGTTTGGGTACGCCCTTCAACCAGCAGGGCGAGATCGGTAGGGCCATTGAGTTCGTCTGTGCTGAATGGGAGGGTGACGGTGAAGACGCTGCTGCCTTGAACAAGATCGTAGTCGGTTTCGGCGATGTCCCGGAAGCCGTCAGGCATCACGGCGACGAGTTTAGTGAGCATGGTGGCAGTGGGCCAGGAGCTTAGCTGCACAGCAAAGGTGATGGTGATGGGCTGCGAGGTGGTGAGGATGGTTCCGGCGGCTGGCTGCATGGCTAGGATGCGTACGCCGTCTTCGGGGAGGGGTGTGGGCACGGCCGTTTCCGCCATCACAGCTCCTTCATCAACTACCGTTATGTTTGCCAACTCAAACTGCGCAGCGTCATTTGTGGTGAGCAATCGTTCCTGTGTGGCGCGATTGTAAACGCCTAAAATAAGTGTGTATTGCCCGGCAGGTAATGTGAATGGCAGCGAGATTTGCGACGTATACTGCCGACCGGGAACCCATTCATAGGTTGGATACGCTGGCGCTGCGAGCACTTCATCAAATTGGGCTGCGAGGTTGCCTTGTTGATCAATGGCCTGAATGAAAAAGCTGAGGTCTTCGTCGGTCTTTGTGGTGAGGTACCAAAGCAAATCAACGCGGATTGGGTCGGCGGCGGCGATGGATTGGCTGCGAATCCAGAAGCCGCGCAGTTGAAGTATCTCGCCAAATGGCTGCTCAGTGTGGGTGAATTCGGGTGGGAAGGTGGGCAGCGGAATGGGTGTGGGGGTGGGCGTAATTTCCGCAGCGACGGCGACGCTCGTTACCGCAGGTGTTTCAGTTGTGCGGGCGGCGATGATGGGGCCAACGGCCGTTTCTCGTGATGATTGGCTCATCCAGAAAAAGAGGACGGCGCTGGCAAGGAAAATCAGGGCAACGGCCGTGCCAATAGCACTAAGAATGCGAATTGAGGTAAATTGAGTACGGCCGTGTTGGGCCAACAAATTTTGGCGCAAGCTCGCTTTTGTGGCCGCATTCATATGCGGTGCAGGCAGTGACTGTTTTTCCAGTTCTGCCGCCAGGCGGCGTTGTGTTTCGCTTGCATTTTGGGGCAGCTTTGGGTCTTGCTTTTGTTTAGAATTCATCATTTCCTCCAATTTGCTCACAAATAACCGTTCTCTACTAACTGTTTCTCTAGCCTTTGTAGGGCGCGGTGCAAGCGTTGATACACGGTGTTGACAGGGCAGTTGAGGATGACGGCCGTTTCCGCACTGGATAATCCCTCAAAAAAACGCAGGGTGATGATGCTGCGGTCTTTGATTGAAAGTTGACCGAGGGCGTGGTGGAGTTGTTGGCGGTGTTCGTGGGCGAGGACGGCCGTTTCTGTCACTCGTTGCCCGGTTTTGCCGCGCCATTCTTGCCAGGGAACCAGCCACTTGCGGCGGCGGTGCTGATTCATGGCTTCGTTGTGCGCAATACGGTACAGCCAGGCGAGCAGAGGTGTCTCAGGACGGTAGCGAGGTAGGTTTTGCAGCGCTTTTTCAAAGGTAACGGCCGTTACCTCTTCGGCTAATACCTCATCTTGAACTAAGCGATACGCATAGCCAAAGATGCGGTCAACATACTTGTCATATAGCGCTCCGAAAGCCTGGGGGGTGTCACACGCCTGTTGAATCAGGACGGTATCGTCAAGCATAGGCAATCCTTTTGCGTTTGTTTGCCTATTTAACGCCTGAGGTGGAGAAATCTTGCAAAATTGGTGGGAAACGGCCGTTATTCACGCAGCGTCGCAATCAAAGAACGCACATCTTGCTCAATCAATTGCAACAGCCGCAGCAGCTCCTGCCGTTCGGTTGTAGAGATGCCTTGCTGGGAAACACGAGCCAAATGCCCCCTCGCCCACACCAAACGCTGCACACTGGAAATGCGCGTACCGCTCATCATTTCTGATGGCGGCAATGGCGCTGCTGGCTCCTCTGCAAAATCGCCATAATCATCCCCGAAGGAATCATTGAACGACGATTCACCCATTGCTCGCGGCGGCGGCAGCGGCTTGTCCATGATGCGAATTGCCTCGTGTACAGTGAGGTCTGGCGCATCATTTTTTAGATAACGTGCTACTTGTCGGTACTGTTTTGCATCCACGTCACCCGCGTCCAGTGCACGATACAATGCACGTTGTTGCGATGGCTTCAACCCACGCAAAATTCGCGTATCTCGTTCACTGATTTTCCCTTCACGCACGGCATCTTTAATTTCTTCCGGCAAATCTAGCAATTGAATAATTTGGCTGGCACGCTGCCGCGTAAAGCCCAATCGTTCTCCGACATTTGCCCAGCTTACTGTGCGCGAATGTGGTTTGTTGTCTATATGCCCTTCGGCAATTTGTGCGTCTAGTTCGGTCTGCATCAAATCGCGCAGGCGCACCATGCCATAAGCCCGGTCAACGTCATTCAAATCTTCACGCTGGATATTTTCTACCAACTGACGCACAAAACGCGTAATCTCGTCATAATTGCGGCGGCGCACAACAGCCGGGATGACATCTAGCCCTGCCATTTTTGCCGCCCGCCAACGCCGTTCGCCATGCACAATCATGTATTGATTGGCGCGAACTTCTGTTACCTCAATTGGCTGAATAACGCCATCCTGACGAATGCTTTCCGCCAACTCTTCCAGGGTCTCTTCAACGAAGGTGTTGCGTGGTTGACCGGGATCGGGGTGGATGGCATCCAACTTGAGTGAAAGAAGCTGTAAGCCTGATGCTTGCTCAACATCTTCTGCCGCGCTGAATAATTTTTCCAGGTCACCCGTTTGTGGCGAAATGGAGCGACCGAGGCTGACTTTTGGCTTTTTTCTAGTCATGGCTGATTACTGTAATAGTTCCGATGCTACCTGTCGGTAGGCTGCGGCTCCCTGGCTTTTGCCGTCGTATGCAAGGATGCTTTGCCCGGCGGCTGCACTTTCAGCGAAACGAATAGAGCGTTTGACGACAGTGTCGAAGATGCGAATATCGTCACCATACTGTTCTTTAATTGCGTCATGTATGTCTTGCGCAAGTATGGTGCGGGTGTCGGCCATGGTGAGCAAAATCCCGGCAATGTCCAAATGAGCGTTGAGTTTTTTGCGGCGCACGGTTTCGATGCTAGACAAAATCATGAGTGCGCCACGGGCGGCAAGGTATTCGGCCTGGATGGGGATGATGACGTGGGTTGCGGCCGTTAATGCATTCACTACCAGCAATCCTAGTGACGGATTGCAATCAATCAAGATGTAATCGTACTGGTTCACAACAGGCTCCAGTATGGTCCACAAAACGCGTTCCCGACTGAGGGTGTTGATCAATGCCAATTCTGTAAGACTAAGTTCTGGCTGTGAGGGCAGCAGGTGAAAGCCTTCCTCGGTTTGGTAGATGGAATTGGCTACATGATTTTCGTGCCCTTCTATTTCGGCTTTCAGTGTGTCGTAGATGGTTGGAGAGATGTGGTCTGGATCGAAGCCGCAGTGTTGGGTGAGATTGCTCTGCGGGTCTAGATCAATTGCCAAAACGCGCTGTCCTTGTTCGGTGAGGGCTGCGGCGAGGTTGACGGCCGTTGTTGTTTTGCCCACACCGCCTTTTTGCATGGCAATAGCAATTATTTGGGTCATCCAAGTCTCCTTGATTAATCAGTTGATTTGATAGCTGGTTGGTCGAGGAACTACCAGACCACCTAAGTATCAGGCTGCTCCATTGTATAGCATGAAGCTGTTTTTGCGTCAATGAACTGTCTACCGGGGTTGACAGTTCTCCCGCCTGTGTCGGAACTTTTGCCTGTGATTGCCATGATTTAGTTAACTAAACTTTTTGTCCAGGTTGGGTATCCACAAGAGCTTTAGTTTAGTGTAGAATATTTATAACGCACTGTGTTATAAAGTGGGGGTAGTTTGTAAGAAGTGCCCCTTTTTCAACAAAGGCAGAATTGTATGAACAATTACGAATCGGCAGGTAATGAATTTACGAATAACGTGCATGATTATGTGGTGATTGGTTCCGGTTTTGGTGGTGGTGTTTCGGCAATGCGCCTGTCCCAAAAGGGGTATAAGGTGCTAGTGCTGGAACGGGGGAAGCGTTACTCAGCAGAAGATTTTCCCAAGACGAATTGGCATGTTTCTAAATATTTGTGGCTGCCAGCGGCGCGTTGCTTTGGCATTATGGGTCTCAATTTCTTTGATGATATTTGGATTTTGAATGGGAGTGGTGTGGGGGGAGGCAGCCTGGTCTATGCCAGCACTCATATCAAACCTAGTAAAGAGTTTTTTGAGGCTCAGGAATGGCAGAAATTGGCGGATTGGGAAGCGGAGTTGGCGCCCCATTTTGAAACGGCGAATCGTATGTTGGGGGTGGCGGAGAACCCGCTGTATTGGCCGGCTGACCATGCGCTGCATGATATTGCGGAGGAATTGGGAAAGGAGGAGACGTTTAAACCGACGCCGGTTGCCATTTTCTTTGGTGAGCCGGGGGAGGTTGTCTCGGACCCGTTTTTTGATGGCGAGGGGCCGGAACGAGCAGGTTGTATTCATTGTGGGGGGTGTATGGTGGGCTGCCGCCATAATGCGAAGAATACGCTGGACAAGAATTATTTGTATTTCGCGGAGAAGTGGGGGGCAGAGATTCGGGCGGAGGCGAATGTGTTGGATATACGGCCGTTATATGGCCCCCAACCTGATAATGCCCGTTACGAAGTGGTCTATGAGCATATTACCGATTGGTTCATGAAGCGGAAGCAGGTTGTGCGGACGCGGAATGTTGTTGTGGCGGGTGGCGTATTGGGTACGGTAGATTTGTTGTTGAAATGCCGCGATGAAAGTGGGTCACTGCCGAAATTATCACGACGGTTGGGTCTGCGGGTACGCAGCAACAGCGAGGCGCTGATTGGTGTGACGGCACGAGAAACCGCGCAAGATTTTTCAGAGGGGGTGGCAATTACGTCCCATTTTTGGGTGGATGAGGTGACGAGTGTGGAGCCGGTGCGCTTTCCGCCGGGATCGTCATTTATGCGCACGTTGATGCTGCCGCTGGAGAGCTTGAAGGGAAAGACAACCCTGGCGCATTTTGGTCATGCTTTGTGGGAGGGGTTGAAACGGCCGTTCGACCTCCTCACCGTGCGCGTACTTCCCAAATGGCCGGAGAAGAACACCGTACTGTTGGTGATGCAAACCCTGGACAATCGCATGAGTTTGCGCCGCGGGCGCAGCTTGTGGACATTAGGCTTTAAGGGTCTGGTGACACACCGTGACCCGGATCAACCTATCCCCACAGTGATTGAAACAGGCCGCGCCATTTTGAATCGTTTTGCGGATAAGGTGAATGGTGTTCCCTGGGTGGGGATGAACGAGTTGATGAATAAACCGAATACGGCGCACGTTTTGGGCGGCTGCGGGATTGGCGGCAACGAGACGGAAGGGGTAGTCGATGTCAACCAGCAAGTATTTAACTATCCTGGTTTGTATGTAGCTGATGCGTCGGTTATTCCGGTTAATTTAGGTGTGAATCCGAGCCTGACGATTACGGCGATGACAGAACGGGCAATGGCGCATATCCCGCAAAAAGTGGATGCGCCCCCGCTAGAACCCTTACAGAAACCAGAGGGGTTGGAATTGGTGCAGCGGAAGGACGGCCGTTTCCTACAAAAGGCCCTGCCCTTTATCTTTGCTTTATTGCCTCTTTCCCTGTTATTCCTTTTCAAAACCTTTAAGCGCAAATGAGATAGAAGTAGCGCGAAGAGCTGGAGAGAAGAATATCTCTCTACGCTACCCTCTTGAGGAGACAAATTATGGAGACGATACCGTTCATTAATCCAGCTACCGGCGAGCAGTTTGGCGAGGTTGCCACTGCCACACCCGATGACGTAACAAGGGCTGTTAAGGACATGCGGCAAGCTTTCACGGTCTGGCGGCGGCGTAGTGTGAAGGAGCGGGTGCGTGTTCTGCGTAAATTGCAGGAAGAGATTATCGATTCGTTGGATGAGATTACGGCCGTTATCAACCAAAATACCGGCAAAAGCCGCCAAGACGGTCTCATCGAAGTCATGATGACGGTTGATCGCCTGCATCAATATTACAAAAACGCTCCCAAATGGTTGCAACGCCGCCGCGTACCGCCTGGTTTATACGTATTCAAAAATTATTACACTGAACCGCATCCCTATGGCGTGGTTGCCGTGATTGGTCCCTGGAACTATCCCTTTGATCTAACCATGCCCGTTGTCTGTTCTGCCTTGTTGGCGGGTAACACCGTCGTGCTAAAACCCTCAGAGGTAACGGCCGCTACCGGCGTATTAATTGAAAAACTGTTTCAGCGTGTCCCTGAATTGGCCCCCTTCGTGCGTGTGCTGCATGGTGGCCCGACCGTTGGTGCAGCCCTGGTGCAAAGCCAACCTGACCTCATCTTCTTGACTGGTTCCACTACCACCGGACGCAAAATTGCCAAGGCGGCTGCTGAGACAATGACCCCCTTCATCGCTGAATTAGGTGGTAAAGACCCCATGATTGTCTTAGAAGATGCGGACATCAAATCCGCTGCTAAATGGGGCGCATGGGGCGCATTTTATAATACCGGGCAAACTTGCATGGGGATCGAGCGTGTTTATGTCGTCGAATCTGTCTATGATGAGTTTTTGCGCGAAGCTGTTGCTGCTGCAAAAAGCGTCAAAATTGGGTACTCACCGGATTTACATAACCCAAATGATATGGGGCCGTTAACCTTTGAGCGGCAGGTGCATATTGCCCAAGAACACCTTGATGATGCCTTGGCAAAGGGGGCACATATCCTCTATGGTGGCAAAATAGAAGGGATGTTTATGGAGCCAACCATTATCATTGACGTTAATCAGGATATGAAGCTCATGCAGGAAGAAACCTTTGGCCCTATTATGCCGGTAATGCGTGTCAAAGATGAAACTGAGGCTTTATGGCTAGCTAATGATACTGTCTATGGCCTCAGCGCATCTGTGTGGAGCAATAATATGCGTCAGGCCAAACGGGTAGCTCACCGCCTGGATGTTGGTTCTGTCAATGTAAATGATGCTATCTCCCATTACCCGGTTTCGCTGCTTCCGTTTGGTGGTGTTAAGCAATCAGGCAATGCCCGCACGCATGGCAAAGAGGAGATTTTGCAATTTACGCAACTGCGTTCTTATGCGATTGGTCGCCCACCCATGCCCTTTGATCTGGCAACGCGGATGCGTGAACCAGATCATTACAAACTGGGTGCGGCGATTTTACGCCTTTCTTTTGGTGTTACACCGCAACAACGTTTGCAGCCTATTCAAGAAGCTTTGGGTGAAACCGAGAAAACGCCCAATTTTGGGAAATTGGTTCGGACAGCGGGAATGGCAACGGCCGTTACTGCCCTGGCAATCGGCTTGTTACGCGCCAAAAAATAATCATTACAAGCAAACATCCTTAAGAACCTCGGCAAAAGTCGGGGTTCTTTGTTTATGAGTAACTCATAAAATATTATTTCTGGCAGGAGAAGGGCCGCAAAATACGAGCGGGTTTACATAGTTTTGAAGTGAAGTGTGCTTGGTGGGGGAGCAGTCATTAGTTTCCATCGCTCGCACGTATCTTCCACCACTTTTGCAAATCCTGAAAGCCTTGTGCATTAAGTTTGTGCCCTGTGTGGTATATTCGATAGGTCAAATCGGCTCCTGTTTTTTGCAAAGTCTGCGCACATCGCTGTGACTGTTCATAAGGAATGAGGGGGTCTTCTGTGCCAACAGCCATAAAAACGGGCAGGCCATCCAACGCCTGCATTTGTACAGCCGCATCACATGCTTCAGGTACAAATCCTACTAATCCGGCCACACCTTGTACCAATTTGGGGTATTTCATTGCCAGGGCATAAGCCATTGCCGCACCCTGACTAAAGCCCATCAGGTAAATTTGACGCGGATCGGCATTGTATTCTTTGGGAAGCGTATGTATGAAATGGGTAACGGCCGTTACCGCCGCATCAAAATCATACAAACAAGGCCATTCATCTGGCAGGCGGGGATGCCAGGAATAACCATCCCCATCTTCACGCAGCCCGCGAGGAGCAACAAGCAGCCAATCTGGGGGAAGCACTTTCTCGAACACCCACATAACATCTTCGTTACCGAAACGGCCGTGCAACATCACCACTGTTGGATGTGGCCCAACGGTATCTGGTATGCGAACTCGATGAATTAAGCCGGTCATGTCAGCTTGAACGAACAGTGGTTTATTCATTGTTTTCATGATGGAGCCAATTGTAACAGGGGCAAAAAAAATGAGGCGGCAGTTAAGCGGGCGCTTAACTTACCACCTCTGGGGGGGAGCCATGTACAATATAGCATAATCTCATAGTCACGTCAATAGGAAATTTTTTGTGATATTTATCACAAAAAATTCTAAAATTAACTACTCGAGTAACAACGCGATACAAGCATGCTTGACAAATAAACATCCAAGTATATAATCAAACTATACCCCCCCCCCAGGGGGTAGGGATGAAATTATGGATGATACAACGAAAATAGCCATAACACGCCGTTTAGCCAGCGCTGCTGGACATATTAAAGGCATTGAACGCATGGTGCAAGATGACACTTACTGTATTGACGTGATCAAACAAATTCAGGCAGTGCAAGCGGCTCTAAACAAAGTCAGCACGATGATGTTGGATAACCATTTACGTACTTGTGTAACCACAGCTATTCAAGGGGATAACCCATTGGAACGTGAGCAAATGCTGGAAGAAGTGGTAAATGTGTTTGAAGTAACTGGAAAGTTGTCGTTATAAATGAGAACCAAAAAAGGAGAATTTTGATGGAAACGAAAACCTTTATTGTACCCAATATTAGTTGCGGGCATTGCACCCACACAATCCAGATGGAATTAGGTGATTTGGCAGGCATAACCAGCGTGAAAGCTGAAGTTGAATCCAAAGAAGTGACCGTCTCCTGGCAAGACCCCGCCACCTGGGAAAAAATCGACGAACTGCTGCACGAAATCAACTACCCCCCGGAACAACTCATCCAACTAAACTGACTACCCACTGGGGTAAAAGCGTGAAACGTGATGCGTGAAACGTGACAATAAGGTCACGACGTATCACGTTTTACGTTTTACGGAGGGCATATGTCCGAAAAACAATTAACGCTGCCCGTACTGGGCATGACTTGCGCCAACTGCGTGGCGGCCGTCGAGCGCAATTCCAAAAAAGTGGATGGCGTAACCACTGCCAATGTCAACTACGCCAGCGAAAAGGTGACGATTACCTTTGACCCCTCGTTGGTGAAGCCGCAGCAATTGACGGCCAACGTCATTGCCCGCATTGAACGCGCCGGGTATCAGGTGCCAACGGCCGTCCTCGACCTCTCCCTCCTCGGCATGACCTGTACCAACTGTGCCAGCACCATCGAGCGGGCGTTGAACAAAGTGGATGGCGTGCTGGAAGCCACCGTCAACTACGCCAACGAGAAGGCGGCGATCAAATATGCCACCGGCGCGGTCACGCGGGCCGATTTGGTGGCGGCCGTGCGCAAAGCGGGCTATGACGTGGTGGAAACGGCCGTATCCGACCACCCCGAAGATGCCGAAGCCGCCGCCCGCGCCGCCGAAGTGCGCCACCAATGGACGCGCCTCATCGTCGGCGCGGCCTTTGCCCTGCCCCTCTTTTTAATCAGCATGAGCCGCGATTTTGGCTTGCTGGGCGAGTGGGCAGACGCCATTTGGGTCAACTGGCTCTTTTTAGCGCTGGCGACGCCGGTGCAATTTTACGTGGGTTGGGACTATTACGTTGGCGGTTACAAAAGCCTGCGCAACGGCAGCGCCAACATGGACGTGCTGGTGGCGATGGGGTCATCCGTCGCCTATTTTTACAGCATTGCCGTGCTGATTGCGCTCACGCTTGGCTCACATGCGCTGGGGCATCATGTCTATTTCGAGACCTCGGCGGTGATTATCACCCTCATTGTGTTGGGCAAGCTGCTGGAAGCGCGGGCAAAAGGGCGCACCAGCGAGGCGATCAAAAAGCTAATTGGTTTGCAGGCCAAAACCGCCCGCGTGGTGCGCGACGGCGCAGAACTGGACATTCCCATCGCCGAGGTGGTGCGCGGCGATGTGGTGATGGTGCGTCCCGGCGAAAAGGTGCCGGTGGATGGTGTGGTGATGCACGGCCGTTCCACCCTCGACGAGTCCATGATCACCGGTGAAAGTCTGCCCGTTGACAAAAAAGTGGGCGATGAAGTTATCGGCGCGACGATTAACAAGCAGGGCTTGCTGAAAATTGAGGCCACGAAAGTGGGCAAAGAGACGGCGCTGGCGCAGATTATCAAGCTGGTGGAGCAGGCGCAGGGCAGCAAAGCGCCCATTCAGCGCGTGGTGGATCAGGTGGCGGCTTATTTTGTGCCATTTGTCATCGGTACGGCCGTTCTCACTTTCATCATTTGGCTCCTCACCGGTGCTGGCTTTGTCCCGGCATTGATTCGGTTGACGGCCGTCCTCGTCATCGCCTGCCCCTGCGCCATGGGGCTTGCCACCCCCACCTCCATCATGGTTGGGGTGGGGAAGGGGGCCGAAAACGGCATCCTCTTCAAAAACAGCGCCGCCCTTGAACAAGCCCACAAACTCACCGCCATCGTTCTCGACAAAACCGGAACCATCACACGTGGCGAACCCTCTGTGACGGATATAGTGATCAGTGATCAGTATTCAGTATTCAGTATTCAGTCTGATTTACTGAACACTGACCCACTGAACACTGATCGCTGCCTCCACCTCGCTGCCAGCGCCGAGCGCGGCTCCGAACACCCATTGGGCGCGGCGATTGTGCGTGCGGCCAATGAGAAAGGGTTGGCCCTCAGCGAACCGGCCGCTTTTGAGAGCATCGCCGGGCATGGCATTCGCGCAGAGGTGGACGGCCGTAACGTGTTGTTGGGCAATATGCGCCTGATGCAGCGCGAAAATGTGCAGTTGAATGGGCTGGAAGCCAAAGCCGCCGACCTGCAAGCGCAGGCACGCACGGCCATGTGGCTGGCCGTAGATGGGCAAGCCAGCGCCCTCATCGGCGTCGCCGACACCATCAAAGACGGCTCCCCAGAGGCGGTGCGGCGGCTGCATGAGTTGGGGCTGACGGTGGTGATGATGACCGGCGATAACAAAGCCACCGCCGAGGCGATTGCCGCCGAAGTGGGCATTGAGCGCGTCTTTGCCGAGGTGCTGCCCGGCGACAAAGCCAGCTACGTTAAGCAGTTGCAGGATGAAGGCTACAAAGTGGCGATGGTCGGCGACGGCATTAATGATGCCCCGGCTTTGGCGCAGGCGGATGTGGGCATTGCCATTGGCACGGGTACGGATGTGGCCATGGAAACGGCCGATGTCACCCTGATGCGCGGCGATTTGCGCAGTGTGCCGCAGGCGCTCAAGCTTTCTAAAGCGACGATGCGTAACATTAAGCAGAATTTGGGCTGGGCGTTTGGCTATAATACGCTGCTCATTCCCATTGCGGCGGGGATTTTGGCTCCCTTTGCCTGGGCGCCGGAGTTTTTGCGCCAGCTTCACCCCATTTTGGCGGCGGGCGCGATGGCTTTTAGCAGCATTAGTGTGGTCAGCAACGCTTTGCGGCTGCGCGGGCTGAGATTGTAGTTGGTCACTGTTCCGTCGGAGATTAGAGATTTATCAGTTTCCAATCTCCAATCTCTAATCTCAAAAATCGCTAAGTTAAAAACGGACGCTTACTTACTGGTTACTGAATACTGAACACTGGAGAAGTTAATGAGAAAGTCTATTTGGATTGTGTTGATTTTGTTGGTAACGGCTTGTGGGCCGGCGGTGGAAACGGCCGTTTCCTCCGCCACCTCTGACTCTGCCGAATCGGCTGCCGCGCCGGGCATGGGGCGCATGGGTATGGGCGGCATGGGCGGCGGTATGATGGCCCGCCACCAGGCTCCCGTCCCTGAAGAATATGCTGGGATGACGAACCCCGTCCCTGCCGATGAGGAATCATTGGCGCGAGGGGCAGAGGTGTACGGCCGTCTCTGTGCAACCTGTCATGGCGATGGTGGCATGGGCGATGGCCCCTCAGCGGTTAATCTTGATCCTGCGCCCGCGCCCATCGCCCACACCAGCCAAATGCTGGGCGACGACTACCTCTTTTGGCGCGTCACCGAGGGCGGGCACGACTTTGAAACCGCCATGCCCTCTTGGGAGGCTGCATTAGATGAGCAAGAGCGTTGGGATGTAATCAACTACGTGCAGGCATTGGGCAGCGGCGCGGTTGTCCCCGGCCAAATGATGGGCGGGGCGATGTTTGACCCCGCTGCCGAAGCCGCGCAGCAGGCGGAAATGCTGGCGCAAGGCGTGGAGCAGGGCGTGATTACGCAGGAGCAGGCAGACACATTTGCCACTGTACACGGCGAAATGGACGGCTGGATGGTCGCAAACAGCGACACCATGCAAGGCAGCATGGGCCAGATGCAGCAAACCATCCTCGACGATTTGGTCGCGGCGGGCAGCATTACCCAAGAGCAAGCAGACGCCTTTAACACCGTCCATGATTTGTTGATGGCGGCGGGGCTGATGCAGTAAAGTGGGTTCTTTCGGATTTCGCGGGGTTTGCCGTGAAACGTGGAACGTGAAACGTGATGAACCTCTGGTCACGTTTCACGTTTTACGTTTCACGCCTTGATTACCCCATGAGTCCCCAAAGAGCCAGGTCGTTTTCAGGCATCAGGGAACCATTTTCAGGTGTTGTAACGGCCGTTTCCCCTCGGCTTAGATGCAAAAACCCAGCGCCCCCATTGACCGTTGCCCATTGACAATTTTCTTGCGCACCGTATTCCGGTAAACTTACAGCATGGCTCTCAAAATTGAACCCTCACTATTCCCCTTTTTCAAACCCAAAGGCGTCATGGTTGTGGGCGTGTCACAAAACCCCACCAAACTCGGCTTTGGGCTGGCACGTAATTTGGTACAAAGCGGCTACAGCGGCGCCATCCACTTTGTCAATCCCAGGGGAGGGACACTGTTAGAACGGCCGGTTTACCCCACCATTGCCGCCGTGCCCGACCCGGTAGACCTGGCTGTGCTGCTCGTCCCGGCGGCGGTCACGCCCCAGGCTTTGGCCGAATGCGGCGAGCGCGGCATTCAAGCGGCCATCATCGCCTCCGGCGGCTTCCGCGAAACAGGAACGGATGGTTTGGCCCTGGAAGACCAATGCGTGCAGGTGGCGCGTAATTATGGCATTCGCCTTATTGGCCCTAATTGCATTGGTTTGTTGGATACCCATTTGCCCCTGGACACCACCTTTTTGCCGCCGCCCGGCCCCACACCGGGAGACGTGGCTTTTATCTCCCACTCTGGGGCGATTTGCGCGGCGGTGATTGACTGGGCGCGGGGGCAAGGCTTTGGCCTCTCGCGGCTGGTCAGCCTGGGCAACCAGGCCGATGTGCGCGAGACGGATGTGTTGGTGTCGGTGGCCGCCGACCCGTACACCCGCGTCATCACCCTCTATTTGGAGGGGGTGAGCGATGGACGGCGGTTTGTGCGGGCGGCAACGGCCGTTGCCCGCGAAAAACCGGTGCTGGCCCTGAAAGTAGGCCGTTATGCCAGTGGGCAGAAAGCCGTCGCCTCGCACACCGGCGCGTTGGCCGGTTCCGAATCCGCCTTTGAAGCCGCTTTCCGCCGCGCCGGGGTTATTCGCGCCGAAACCAGCGAAGAGCTGTTCGATTGGGCGCGTACTCTGGCGTGGTGTCCGCTGCCCAAAGGGCCGCGTGTGGCCGTGCTGACTAATGCTGGCGGCCCGGCCGTCACCGCCGCCGATGCGTTGGAGGCGCAAGGCCTGCAACTGGCAGAATTGGGGGCGCAAACGCGGCAGGGATTGGCGGAATTTTTACCGGCGGCGGCCAGCGTGGGTAATCCGGTGGATATGCTCGCCGGGGCTTCGCCGCAGGATTTCAATCGTGCCCTGCGCCTGCTGTTGGATGACGAGCAGGTGGACAGTGTGATTGTCATTTTTCCGCCGCCGCCTTTGTACACGGCGGGCGGCGTGGCGCGGGCGATCATCCCCACGATTTATGCCGCGCAAAAGCCGGTGCTGGCAGCGGTGTTGGGTGAGCGCATGATTCAAGAAGCGGTGGAGTATTTCCGCGCAGCACGGGTGGTGGAGTATCGTTTCCCGGAGCGGGCGGCGGCAGCGCTGGCGGTGTTGTGGGAACGGGCGCAGTTTTTGACGGCCGTTCCTGGCAAGCCGCAGCGCATTACAGATGTTCATGTGGATATAGCGCATCAGGCATTGCGCCAGCAGCATGAACCGGGCTTTTTACCGCCGGAAGTGGTGAATGATCTGCTGGCAGCGTATGGCATCCCTGTGCCGTCGATTGCGTTGGCGGAAACGGCCGTGCAAGCGGCGCAGTTGGCTGACGAGATGGGCTACCCGGTGGCCCTGAAGGTGGCTTCGGCGGACATCCCCCACAAGAGTGACGTGGGCGGGGTGCGGTTGAATTTGTTGAATGGGGCGCAGGTGCAGCGGGCGTTTGATGAGATCATGACGGCCGTGCAGGTGGCGGTGGAAACGGCCGTGCCCCAACCGCATATCGAAGGCATTCATGTGCAGCGCATGATTCCGCAGGGGCAGGAAGTGATTATTGGCGCGGTGCAAGACCCGCAGTTTGGCCCGCTGGTGATGTTTGGCTCTGGCGGCGTGGAGGTGGAGGGCTTGCAGGACGTGACCTTCTCGCTGGCCCCGCTGACCCGTGCCGAGGCAGAGGAGATGCTGGCTCGCACCTGGGCGGGGCGCAAGCTGCACGGCTTCCGCAATATCCCCGCCGCCGACCGCGAGGCGGTGATTGATGCCATCCTGCGCCTGGCGCAGCTTGCCGCCGATTTTCCGCAGTTACAGGAAATTGAGATCAACCCTTTGCGGGTGTTGGAACAGGGGCAGGGGGCGTTTGCCGTAGACGGCCGTGCGCGATTTGGGTAAAGCAATAAGGTCGGAAAAGTGGAGTGGAAAGAAGCGCATACTGAGCTGTTCAGACTGAACGGCTCAGTTGTTTTTGCATGGGTTAAGTCGTAAACTAGAGGGTGTGTGTTCACTAATTTCTTTCTGAATTCCCACATATTAACAATGCGTTTACCCACAATAAAGGAGTATTTCCATGCAGAACTTTGGTCCAAATATCAGTAAGTATGGGGTCGAAAATCACGGGATTAAGAACCCCAATACAGTTTATTGGAATCTTAGTACGTCGATGATGTATGAGCAGATTATCCGGCGGCGCGAAGGGTCAATTGTACATCTTGGCCCGATTTGTGTGAGTACTGGCGACCATACGGGTCGGTCTCCTAACGACAAATTTACTGTAAAGGAACCGACTAGTGAACAGGATATTTGGTGGGGTAAGGTTAATCGCCCCATTGAACAAGCCCAATTTGACAGCCTGATGCGGCGCATGATTGCCTATATTCAGAACCGGGACATTTTTGTGTTTGATGGCTATGTGGGCACGGATGAGCGTTACCGGATGCCGGTGCGCATCATCACAGAATACGCCTGGCATAGTATGTTTGCGCGGAATATGTTTGTGCGCGAGGCTGACCCGGAGAAGCTCGCGGTGCATGTGCCAGAGTTTACGGTGATTGATATGCCGCGTTTTCATGCGGAACCGGCATTTGATGGCACGAACAGCCAGACGTTTATTTTGATTGATTTTAGCAAGCGGTTGGTGTTGATTGGCGGTAGTGAATATGCGGGTGAGATTAAGAAGAGCATTTTCACGGCGATGAATTATTATTTGCCGAAGCGCGGTGTGTTGAGTATGCATTGCAGCGCGAATTATGGGAAGGATAAGGATGATGCGGCGTTGTTCTTTGGTTTGAGTGGTACGGGCAAGACGACGTTGAGCAATGACCCGAACCGCACGCTGATTGGCGATGATGAGCATGGCTGGAGTGATGACGGCGTCTTTAATTTTGAAGGCGGCTGTTACGCTAAGGTGATTCGGTTGGACCCGGAAGGGGAACCGGAGATTTTTTCGACGACGCGGCGTTTTGGCACGATTTTGGAGAATGTGATCTATAACAGTGACACGCGGTACATTGACCTGGATGATGGGTCGTTGACGCAGAATACGCGGTCGAGTTATCCGATTACGCATATTGCCAATGCAGACCCGGAGGGGATGGGCGGGCACCCGAAGAATGTGTTGTTCCTGACGGCCGATGCGTTTGGCGTGCTGCCTCCTATCAGCCGGTTGACGAAGGCGCAGGCGATGTACCATTTCTTGAGTGGGTACACCGCGAAGGTGGCGGGCACGGAGCGTGGTGTGACGGAACCGATCCCGAATTTTAGCGCCTGCTTTGGCGCACCGTTTATGCCGCTGCATCCGGGGGCGTATGCGAAGCTGCTGGGTGAGAAGATTGACGCGCACGAAGCCAATGTGTGGCTGGTGAATACAGGTTGGACGGGTGGCCCCTTTGGTGTGGGCAGCCGGATGAAGCTGGCTTATACGCGGAAGATGGTAACGGCCGTGCTCAACGGCGAGCTAGACGATGTAGAAACCTTTGAGGAGCCATTCTTTGGCTTGCACATCCCCAAGCACATTGAGGGTGTGCCAGACGAGGTGTTGAACCCGCGAGACACCTGGAAAGATGCAGATGCCTATGATGCCCAGGCCAAGAAATTGGTGGGCATGTTTATTGAGAACTTTAAGCAGTTTGAAGAAGGCGTGACGCAGGAGATTAAGGACGCGGGGCCGAAATAAGACGTGATGCGTGATGCGTGAAACGTGAAAAGAAGATTGTCACGTTTCACGCTTCACGTTTCACGGTTTCTACAGTTTGTATAATTCCCCAAATTTGGTTTGCAAATAACGAATATAGGGCGCGATGGTCAGCGGGGCGCCGGTGACGCGCTCGACGAGTTCATTGGCAGTGAATTTACTGCCATGTGTGTAGATGCTGTTTTGGAGCCAGGTATGCAGCGTGTTGAATTGGCCCTGGCCGATTTCGGCAGGGATTTCGGGGTGAGCGGTTAGCGCTTGTTCGTAGAAGAGGGCGCTCATGATGTTGCCCAGGGTGTAGCCCTGGAATGCGCCGCCAACTAACCCGCCGTACCAGTGGACATCTTGCAGCACGCCATCGCTGTCGTCGGGAGCACGCAAGCCAAGATCGGATTGGTAACGGCCGTGCCACATCTCTGGCAAATCCTTCACAGACAGCGACCCTTCCAATAACGCCAGTTCCAGGTCAAAGCGGATCATCACGTGCAAATTGTAGGTTACTTCGTCCGCATCCGTGCGGATGAGTGAGCGCTGCACCTTGTTCACGGCGCGGTAGAAGGTGTCTAGCGAGACAGCGCCCAACTGTGCAGGGAAAGCGGCTTGTAGCTGCGGGTAGTAATGCTGCCAAAATGTGCGGCTGCGCCCTACCTGATTTTCCCACAGGCGCGATTGGCTCTCATGCACGCCGGAGGACGTGCCATTTGCCAGAGGCGTCCCTTCGTAGGCCATGTTGATGCCTTGCTCATACAGCGCATGACCAGCCTCGTGCAGTGTGCTAAACAACGCTTCGCTGAGGTCGTTTTCTTTGACGCGGGTAGTGATACGCACGTCGCCCAACGAGAATTTGGTCATGAAGGGGTGATGGGTCTTGTCCTGCCGCCCGCGTTCAAAGTCGTAGCCATAGGCTTTAATGATTTGTTGGCCGAAGGCAAGCTGCTCATTTTCGGGGTAAGTCTGTTTCAGGCAGCTATCGTCAGCTAGTTCTTGGGCAGTGATGGCCTGTGCCAGGGGCACAAGGGCTTCGCGCAGTTCAGCGAAGAGGGTGCGCACGGATTCGGCTTTCATGCCCAGGTCGGAGAAATCGATGAGGGGGTCGGCGATATGGTCGTAGCCAGGGAAGCAGTTGGCGATTTGGCGGCTGTAGTCAACGGTTTTTTCGAGGTGGGTGGATACGGCCGTAAAATCATTCTCTGGCCGTGCTTTGGCCCAAATCTGGTACGTTTCCGCACTGTGTGCAAGAAATGTTGCCAACAACTCACCCGGCACTTTCGTCAATTGTTCGTAATTGCGGCGCGTCACGCGGATGAGAGCGGCATCATCGTGGTCATACGGCAGGGATTCTTCGTAGGATTGCAAATCATCCAGCAGTTTGCCCACGGCGGCATCGGTGAACTTTTCGTGCGCAATACGGCCGGCCGTTGCCATTTGCCGCCCGCGTGCCGCCGCGCCTCCTGGCGGCATGTAGGTGGACTGATCCCAGTTCAAAACAGCCCCAATCATATTCAAATCATTTACTTCAAATAAGCGGTTCTTGAGTTCTTCTAGCTTCTTTTCCACGGATTTACTCCTAGTTAAGGCTTGCACTTTCAAGTGATTGCCTCCATCGTACCCCAATCAGTAACCAGCGACCAGTAACCAGCGACCAGTAACCGTTTACTGATTACTGGTAACTGACTACTGACTACTGGTAACTGTCACATGCCCCGTGTTCTGCAAGAAAAAGCGCATGGCGTCCGGCAGGCGTCGCGCCCACGAAGATTCGCTGTGAACAGCCCACTTTTCTTCAATATGCAGCAGATCATGCACAGGACGATACCCTTTTTTAACCAGCAGCCGTTTCATGCGCCGCACCGTTGCATAATAACGGCGCGATAGTGTGCGCTGCATGTGCATTTCCTCGGCAGAATCACCCAGTTCCCGTGTGCCCACATCCATATAGATTTTGCCAGAGTTGAATGGTGCAGCTTCGGCATAGCGGAAGATTGTGCCCTTGGCTACCCAAAATGATGGACTCATCGCCCCCGTAAATCCGAAGAAATCAGGATAGCGGAAAAAAGCATACAGGCTGATCAGTGCGCCCATAGATGACCCCATAATGCCGGTGTAGCGCTTGCCTGGCAGCGTGCGAAAGTCACGGTCAATGATTGGTTTGAGTGTGTTGACGATGAAGGCCAGATATTGATTGCCCAGCCCACCACCGTGCGCTTCGTCTTTGAACGGGCTGTACTCTTCCATGCGCATCTCGCCTATGTTGGGAATGCCCACAACGATGGCTTCCAGCCCTTCTTCGTGGCTCAACTTTTCCATTGTTTCGTCTACGCCCCATTCCCCAGCGTAACTTGTGGCATTGTCGAATAAATTTTGCCCGTCGTGCATATACATCACGGGGTAGCGTTTGCTGCTCTGGTGGTAAGATGGTGGCAGGTAAACGAGGATGTTGCGCCGGTTGTGAAGTTGGGGGCTGCGTACATTCCGCCCGACACGCATCGTGCCTGTAATTGAGGTATGTTGGTTTGGATAGACCTCGTGATAGGTTTGCCAATGTATTGTCTGCAATGTATATCTCCTTGCTTTTTGCAAACACCCTATTTTCTACATTTTTGCATGGGTGTCCAACGGGATAGTGCATAAGGGTCTACGAACGAGTTGTCATTTAATTTGGGTTTGGCAACGCCAAACCCCTACAAATGACGGGCTTGTAGGGGCAAGGCGATGCCTTGCCCTGGCGATGCCTTGCCCAGTTTGACAAAACAAACAGTCTGACAAGTTGTTCGTACACCCGGTGCATAACTTGATAGTGCTGCGGCGGACATTGACAGCATGGTGCCTCTAATACTGATACCATGCTGGTGTAGGTACCGATACGATCCTGCTTCAAGTACTGACACGGTGCTGCGAGTACCTGAACCACTATGCTGCGAGTGCCTGAACCACTATGCTGCGAGTACCTGAACCACTATGCTGCGAGTGCCTGAACCACTATGCTGCGAGTACCTGAACCACTATGCTGCGAGTGCCTGAACCACTATGCTGCGAGTGCCTGAACCACTATGCTGCGAATATCTGTAACATAGCTGAGGCAAGGATTGCTGGTGCATGAAAGGGTTCTCATGATGGCGATGCAAATTTGCTTGCCGCCAGGCAGATGGATATAAATTTGGCGATGGCTATAATGTAGGGAAGATAGAGTGCAGAGATAGAGGTAGAGGAGGCTTTATATGCTAGACTCTATCTATCTCTAAACTTTATTTTGCGGAGTAATATGATGGGGCGTTTGGTTCGTTTTCACATAATTGGATTGATTTTGTTGGGTGTGCTGTTGGTGGGCTGTGGACTGATGGCTGGGCCGCAGCGCCCGGTGATCCCGACGCCGATTCCGACGGCGCCGCCGTTGTCTGAGACGCTGGCGCTGAGTGCGGAAACGGTGGTTGATCCGGTGAGTGATGTGGTTCCGCAGGTGGACCCGGCGATTCAGGGTTTGCTGGATTTGGTGTCGCAGCAGCAGTTGACGGCGTATGTGCAAACGCTGGAGAATTTTTATACGCGTAACTCGTTTAGTAATGCGGAGTCGGAGACGCGGGGGATTGGCGCGGCGCGGCGCTGGATTTTCTCGGAGTTTGAGCGGGTGGGGAACGGCCGTATCCATGTAGAATTTGACGACTTTGACCTCACCTACGCGGGCTTCTCCGCGCCACAGCGCAACGTCGTTGCCACCTTGCCCGGCAGCGGCCCCGGAAATGGCGTGATCATCATCATGGCCCATTACGACAATCGCCCTACCGAAATCGCCGATGGTTTTACCCGCGCTACTGGAGCCGATGACAACGCTTCTGGCGTTGCTTTGCTAATTGAATCGGCTCGCGTTCTCAGCGCTTATAACTGGAACCAGACCATCAAATTTGTGGCGATGGCTGCTGAGGAGCAGGGCACGGTTGGCTCGCGCCATTTTGCCCAGACCGCATTTTTGGACAATATGAATGTGCTGGCGGCCATTAACTACGATGCAGTGGGCGGCCGTGCCGGAATCCCGCAGTATGTGCGCCTCTTTTCCCCTGATTTGCTCACCTCGCCATCGGGCGAACTGGCACGGTATTATGAGTATATTGGCGGGTTGTATCTGCCCACGTTCCCGGTGCTGGTCTACGATGCGCTTGACCGCGAAGGGCGTTGGGGCGATCACCGCGAATTTGTAAATGTGGGTATGCCTTCCATTCGCATCATTGAATCGGAGGAAGACCCGGATTTGCTGAATTCTAACCTGGATACGTGGAGCCTGGTTGATTACAACTATTTGCAACATGTGGTGCAGTTGAATGTAGCGGTGGTGGCGAATATGGCCGGTGCACCGGCGACGCCGCCGGCACCAACCATTGCCGATATGGCCGAACCCGGTTCGTTTTTGCTGACGTGGGCGGTGGATCCTGCTGTGGCAGGATATGCGATTGCGTTTCGACCGTTAGACTCGCCATCGTACCCTACGTTTCGTTTTGTGAAGGGGCTGTCTGCTGGCAATGTGGCCCTGACGAACCTGGAAGTGGGCACAACGTATGCGGTGAGTATGACGGCGCTGGATGAATACGGCCGTGTCGGAGATTTCTCCCCCGAAGTGATTATTGGCCCCGGCACGCAAGTCTCGATGCCCTGATCAATTGTCAATGGTCAATTGTCAATAGCCAATTGTTAATTGTATGCCCATTATTCCTGACAAATCCGACCCTGAACAGAGCGCCGAATCCCAGGCAGAGCGCCGTGTGCGTATGCGCCAGGAGTGGGATAACCTCATCGAAGACCTGATCGCCGATGGGCACGAGAAAGGCGCGTTTGATAATTTGCCCGGCAAAGGGAAGCCGCTCAATTTGAAGCAAAACCCCTACGTGCCGGAGTTAGACCTGGCCCATACCCTGCTCAAAGACAATGACCTGGTTCCGGCCTGGATTAGCGAGCGCAATGGCTTGCTGCAACAAACCGCGCAGTTGCGGGAGCAGATGCAGCGAAGCTGGCAGCGCCACCGCCGCGAGTTTGACCTGCTGCCCGCCCGCCGCGACGCACTGACCATTAGCTGGTATGATGCCTGCCAGGGCTGGCTGGCGGCCATCGCCGAGTTGAACAAGCATATCAACACGTATAATTTGAAACGGCCGTCCGACAACCTCGAAATCTACAAACTAGACCTCGACCGGGAACTGGCCCGCATTGGGGCGGGGCGGTTGTTGAAGTAGTTTCATCCTTCACCCCTCACCCTTCATCCTTACCGCCACATTCTTTACCTGCGTATATTCATCCAGCGCCGCCAGCCCTTTTAGGCGGCCAAAGCCGCTTTGCTTGGTGCCGCCAAACGGCATCTCCTCATCCCCGGTGTAATACTCATTCACAAACACCTGCCCCGCCTGCAAGCGCAGCGCCAGCCGCAACGCCCGGTCAATATTTTGCGTAAACACGGCCGCAATCAACCCATACTTCACATCATTGGCAATGCGCAGTGCCTCCGCCTCATCCGCAAAGGTGGTCAGCGACAGCACTGGGCCGAACACCTCCTCCTGCGCGATGTGCATGTCCGGCAGTACGCCATCAAACAGAGTGGGCAGCAAAAAATAGCCGCGTGACAGGTGCGACGGCCGTTTCCCACCCAACACCATCCGCGCCCCCTCACTCTGCGCAATCTCAATGTGCCCCGTCACCCGGCTCACCTGCACCGCCGACACCAGCGGCCCCATATCCGGGTCATCCACCCCTGGGCCGATGCGCAGCGCCGCCAGCCGTGCCGCCAGCTTCGCCACAAACGCCTCTTTGATGCTGGACTCCACCAACAGCCGCGACCCCGCCGAACACATTTGGCCGCAGTTCGTGCTGATGCCATTCACCGCCTCCGCCACCGCCAAATCCAGATCGGCGTCGGCAAAGACCAGCAGCGGCGACTTGCCGCCCAATTCCAGCACTACCGGCTTGATATGCTCGGCGGCGGCCTTCATCACCGTGCGCCCCGTCTGCACCGAGCCGGTGAAGGTGAGGTGGTCAATGGCCGTGTGCCCGGCCAGCGCCGCGCCCGCTTCCTCGCCAAAGCCGTTGACCACGTTGATCACGCCCGGCGCACAGCCCGCTTCGGCAAAAATCTCGGCCAGCTTGAGTGCGGTGAGGGGGGTGAGTTCGGAGGGTTTGATCACGGCCGTATTCCCCGTAGCCAACGCCGGAGCCAGACTTCGTGCCAAAATGTTCAGCGGCTTATTCCAGGGCACAATGTGCGCCGTCACGCCCATTGGCTCACGCACCGTGAAATTCAATCTGTTTGGGCCAAGGGGGATTTGTTCGCCATGAATTTTGTCCGCCGCGCCGGCGTAATATTCAAAGTACCGTGCTGCGCCGCGCACTTCTTCCTCGGCCAGAGAGAGCGGTTTGCCATTATCCAATGTCTCCAATCGTGCCAGTTCGCCCGCGTGCGCGGTGATGTGTTGGCTGATGGTGTGCAGGAAACGGCCGTGTTCCTTCGGCGGCATCATTCCCCAGGGGCCAGAGAGGGCTTGCCGCGCTGCGGCCACAGCCTGCTCCACCTCCGCCATGCCGCCCCGCGCCACCTTCGCCAACACCTCTTCCGTCGCCGGATTCATCGTCTCAAACTGCTGTCCCGAAGCGGATTCTACCCATTTCCCACCGATAAAATGCCCGGTGGGTGGCATATTTGCAAGTTCCATAGCGTCGCCTTTGGTTGCTGATAGTTGGTCGTTGGTTATTGGTTGCTGGTTGCCATTCACAATTCACCGTTCACCATTTACCATTCTTATCATCGCGCCGAATTGTAACTCAAAACGTCCCGCCCCACGCTTTCATGACCATTCGCTTAAAAACTGCCAATGGCGATGCTGCGATCTATTAAGATGAGGCCACAGTTTACATCATTCTTAGTAGCAACTATTCGTTATTGCAATTAATCGCAAGAAGAGGCACAATTAGTGAAGATAAGCTGACCTGATACCTAAAAACCTGACACGGTGACACCATGCCCGATTACACTGAATTCGCCAACCAAATCCGCGCACAGGGATACCGCATGACACCGCAGCGGCAAATTGTGCTGGATGCCATTGCTGCCTTTGAGGGACACGCCAGCGCGGCGGATATTTATGAGTGGGTGCAGCAGCATTCACCCGCCATCAATCGCGCCACTGTATACCGCGTCCTCAACTTTTTGTGTGATTTGCAGGTGGTGGCACGTTTTGAAACAGGCAGCAGTACCATGTACGAATTGGTTGGCGAACGGCCGCATCATCACCTGGTATGCCGTGGTTGCGGGTACATCACCCACATTCCTGACCACGCCCTTGATACCCTCGCTGAAGCATTGCAACAAGAATATGGCTTTCACGCTGAATTTCATCATTTAGCCATCGTTGGCTTGTGTGCGCACTGCGCTGCCCAAGTAGAAGGTTAGTAACCGGGCAATTGCCCCAAAATATTAGGATGGTGAGAAGGAAACAATTTCAGCCTTCATTCCTCATCCTTCAACCTTGTTTCTGGAGGTGAAACATGATTTTCCCGGCAAGCGTACAATTACTACATATTCCTGATGGTTTCTTAAGTTTGCCCATTTCCGTAGTGAGTTGGGCTATTACTCTGGTGCTGCTTTATTTTGCGGTGCGCAATGCCCAGCAGGTGTTGGATGAGCGCCTGGTTCCCCTTGCGGGAATCATGGCTGCTTTTATTTTTGCTGGGCAGATGTTGAATTTCCCCGTAGCGGGCGGCACGTCGGGCCATTTTATTGGCGCAACGCTGGCAGCGATTGTGCTTGGCCCCTGGGTGGGTTTATTGGCGATGACGGCCGTTATTAGCCTACAAGCGCTCTTGTTCCAGGATGGTGGGTTGGTGGTCATGGGCGCTAACATCCTGATCATGGGCATTGTGCCTACGTTTGTGGGCTATGGCCTCTACCAACTGCTGCGAAACCAATCGCGGGGCGTGATGCTGGTGGGAACGGCCGTTGCCTCTTGGGTTTCCATCGAAATGGCGGCCCTCATCACCGCATTGCTCATCGGTTTCAGCGGCACATCTGCATTTAACGTAGCCGTGCCAGCCATGTTAGGCGTTCATGCTCTCGTTGGGATTGGCGAGGCCTTGATTACCGTTGCTGCCATCAGTTTCATTCAGCGCACGCGCCCGCAAATCCTGGCCGAAGGCAGTGTCGCGGGCAGCGGGCGTTGGGTCGTCGCCGGGTTGGTGATTGCCCTCGTTGTCACGCTGTTTGCGCCACTGGCCTCTGCTTCTCCCGATGGTCTGGAATGGGTTGCTGGCGAGCATGGCTTCTTGCAAACAGCCAAGGACGCGCCCTATCAAATCTTGCCCGATTACACCATTCCCTTCCTCGGTGAATCTGGTTTCTCCACCATTGTCGCCGGAATCGTGGGCGTGCTGCTTGTTATGGGCATTACCTATCTGTTGGGCCGTCTTCTGCAGCGCCACGAGCCAGTAACCAGTAACCAGTAACCAGTTATCAGTAACCAGTTATCAGTCTCATGCACGTCAGTACCTTCGACCGTTACGAGCAGCGCAGCAGCGCCGTTCATCAACTTGACCCCCGCGTCAAAGTGGTGTTGACGCTGCTGTTCATCGTTTCCAATGTGGCCCTGCCCGATGGCGCATGGTGGGCCTTTGCCGCTGGCTGGGCGCTGCTGCTGCTCGTCAATCGCGCCGCCCATTTTAGCTTTGGCTACTTGTTCAAACGCTCGTTTATTGCGCTGCCGTTTGCGCTGGCGGCTGTTACCGTGTTATTTACTTTGCCCGGCACGGCCGTTGCCAGTTGGCAGATTGGCAGCCACACGCTTACCGTCAGCGATGCCGGGTTGATGCGCTTTGCCAGCATTCTCATCCGCAGTTGGTTGTCTGTGCAGATGGCAATCTTGCTCACCGCCACCACGCAGTTCCCCGATTTGATGCACGCGCTGCATCATTTGCGCGTGCCGCAGGTGTTGGTATCCATCATTAGCTTCATGTATCGTTACCTCTTTGTGCTGGCGGATGAGGTGATTCGTTTGCTGCGGGCGCGGGATGCACGCAGTGCCCGCCTGACGACCGATGGCAAACTTGGCGGAACAATCTGGTGGCGGGCTAAAGTGACCGGCAGCATGGCCGGGCAGCTTTTCGTGCGCAGCTTTGACCGCAGCGACCGGGTGTACAATGCGATGTTGTCACGCGGCTATCGCGGCCACTTGCTGACGATGAACCCGCATGTGATGAACGGCCGTGATTGGCTGATGGCAGGGGTGGGAACGGCCGTGCTGGTCATCATTCAACTTCTAGGTTGGTTAACATAAAACGCGATGCGTGAAACGTGACGGTTTTCTTGTCACGTTTCACGCATCAAAAGGCTCTTTTATGCCCATCGTCCACACCGAACTGACAAAACTCGACAACAGCGCAGGCTTTCCCACCTTGCAGGTAAAAGATTTACACTTTGCTTACCCCGATGGGCATGAGGCGCTGCATGGTGTTTCACTGCACGTTGCGCCCGGCGAAAAAGTTGCTCTCGTCGGGCCAAATGGGGCGGGCAAAAGCACCCTCATGCTGCACCTCAACGGCATTTTGAGCGGCGGCGGTGGCGAAGTGCGCGTGGCTGGATTAAAAGTGGAAAAGCAAAATCTACCGCTCATTCGCAGCAAAGTAGGACTGGTTTTCCAAAATCCCGACGACCAACTCTTTTCGCCAACCGTGTTTGATGATGTGGCCTTTGGCCCGCTGCACATGGGGCTGCCGGAAGCAGAGGTGCGCGAGCGCGTGATGCGGGCATTGGCACATGTGGGCATGTCTGGTTTTGAGGAACGCTTGTCGCACCACTTGAGCATTGGGCAAAAGAAGCGCATTTCCATTGCCACCGTCCTCTCGATGGACCCGGAGATTTTGGTGCTGGATGAGCCATCAGCCGGACTAGACCCTCGTGCCCGGCGTTCGCTCATCAGCCTGCTGCGTGATTTGCCACTGACAATGCTGGTCTCGACGCACGATATGTTTTTAGTGCATGAGCTGTTCCCGCGCACGGTGATTATGGATGGAGGTGAGGTGGTTGCGGATGGGGAAACGGCCGTGCTCCTCAGCGATGACGCCCTCTTAGAAAGACACGGATTAGAAAGCCCAACCCGTATGCTGGCAATGTTGTAAAATGCGCGTCATGACAATGCCAAAACCTGGACTTGTGGTACTGTTGGGGTCTGGCGAGACCCAGCCCTCCAGCCGCAAAATACACGAATACGTTGCCCGACACCTGTCCCCCGGCAGACGGATCGTCATTTTAGAGACCCCCGCTGGCTTTGAACCCAATTCCGCCCTCGTTGCCGGCAAAATCAAAACGTATCTGGCGCATCGGCTGCAAAATTACAATCTGGACATTCAAGTGCTGCCTGCACGCAAAAAAGGGACGCAGCACAGTCCAGACAATCCCGCTATCGTGACGCCTATTTTGCAAGCCGACGAGATTTTGTTAGGGCCAGGCAGTCCCACTTATGCTGCTCGCCAACTGCGTGACAGCCTGGCGCTGCACATGATGGCTGCCCGTCACCGATTGGGCACGGCCGTGTTCCTCTCCAGTTCTGCCACGCTGGCTTTTAGCGCCCAAACCATGCCCGTGTACGAGATTTACAAGGTGGGTCAGGATTTGCATTGGCAGCCAGGGCTGGACTTTTTCGGCCCATTTGGCCTGCCGCTGATCATCATCCCCCATTGGGATAATACAGATGGCGGCGACGAGTTGGACACCAGCCGCTGCTACCTGGGACGGGAACGGTTTGCGCAATTGCTAAATATACTATCGTCCGGTTGCACGATTGTGGGCATTGATGAACACACGGCCGTTATCCTCGATTTTACCGCAGAGCAATGTCAGGTGATGGGCAAAGGGCGTGTGGTGCTGCTGCAAAATGGCACACGACAGGTTTTCCGTACAGGAGACCAGTTTCCGCTGTCTGCGTTGGGCGACTGGCGCCTGCCTGCTGCCGGAGAAGGCATTCCTGATGCAGTGTGGCAGCAAGCACTTCAAGCAGATGAAGAAAAGCGACGAGAGGGGGAAACGGCCGTTTCCATTCCCCCCGACATTACTGCCCTGGTTGCACAGCGCACCGCCGCCCGCGACGCCAAAAACTGGGCCGCCGCCGACGCCCTGCGCGACCAACTCACCGCCCTGGGCTGGGAAGTGTTGGATACGGCGGATGGGCCGGTGGTGCAGCCGATTGAAGCGGCGTGAAACGTGATACGTGAAACGTGAAGCGTGAAACGTGAAAAAGAGGCTGTCACGTTTCACGCTTCACGTTTCACGCAAAATGGAGAACGATGGAACCAATTGACCGAATGATTGATGTGGGTGTGAAACTGCATGTGCGGCAGTGGGGTGGGGGGGATCGCTCCTTTCTTCTCATACATGGCCTTTCCAGCAATGCGCGAACGTGGGATGGGGTGGCGCAGCAGTTGGCGGCGGCGGGGTGGGCGGTCACGGCCGTTGACCAGCGCGGGCACGGTCTCAGCGAGAAGCCCGCCAGCGGCTACGACTTTGCCACCGTCACCGGCGATTTGCGCCGCTTGATTGAGGCGTTGCGGCTGGAAAAACCGGTGTTGGCCGGGCAGTCGTGGGGCGGGAATGTGCTGCTGGCCTTTGGCGCACGCTATCCCGGCATTGCCAGCCACCTCATTTTTGTGGATGGCGGCTTTTTGGAGCTGCACCGGCGCGGCTCGTGGGAACAAATCGCCAGCGAACTGCGCCCGCCCGACCTCATTGGCACGCCGCGAGAGGTGTTGCGCCAGCGCATTGCCGGATTCCACCCGGACTGGAGCACGGCGGGCATTGAGGCCACGCTGCACAATTTTGAGACGCTGCCCGATGGCACGGTGCGCCCCTGGCTTTCGCTGGATCGGCACATGGCGATTTTGCGGGCGATGTATGAGCAGCGCCCCGCCGACTTGTATCCGCAGGTGCAGGAACCGGTGCTGATTTGCGCCGCCGATGATGGCAGTGAGTGGGCGCAGCGCAAGTGGGCGGCGGTGGAGACGGCCGTCTCAGCCATGCCGCACGCCCGCGCTCTGCGTTTTGCGCAAACGGATCATGATATTCATGTGCAACGGCCGTTGGCGTTGGCAGAGGCGATGTTGGAATTTGTGGGGAAATAGCGAGAATTTACCGATTGGCGCAAAGATTTTTGGCTATTTTCTAATGCTCCTTTGCTCTGATCTCTAATTGCTTGAGAGTTTGGGACTGGCGGGCGGGCCAGTCGCTGGGGTTGATGAGGCGGAAACGGCCGTTGCCATCAGCCAGCAGGGCCCGCAAATCGTTTTCGTTGGCGGCAGCCAGTTGGGCGAAGGTGGTGATGCCGTGTGATTGCAGGAGGACGGCCGTTTTCGGGCCAATGCCTTTGATGCGCGTCAAATCATCGGCGGGGGTGGGGGCGGGTTGCGGCTGTTCGGTTTGCTGCACCAGCGCCATCAACTGCTCGTACTCGTGGTAAAAGCCTTCGATAATCTGTTCCGGGTCGGGAATCAGCCCTTTGTCGGTGACGATGCCCAAATAGACGTTTCCGGCGTAGCTGAGAATGCTCGTGCCCAGTCCCACATGCCCGGACTGCGGAACCCAAAACATGATGTCTTTCATTTTGGCTCCGGCCAGGTAGAGGGGAATGGGTGGGCCGGGGACGTTGGTCATGACGGCCGTTGCCTTCATGCCAAATAGCTGCACAATCACCTTCTGCACATCCACCGGGGTCAGACCCATCGCCCCCAAAATGCCAAAGGCCACGACCGCTTCCGGCGTGTTTTTCAGCGCGTCCATGCGCCGCTGCACCTCTTGCAGCCGTTCCAACGGGTCGTCCAAATAGATGGGCAGCGAGAGCAGCACCAGCCCGAATTTGTTGCCTAACTCGTCAATTTCGTTGGAGGGGCGAATGTTGACGGGCACGAAGGCGCGGAAGTTCAGCCCCTCTACCGGCTGGTTGTGCTGCACCAGATAATGGCGCAGCCCGCCCGCCAGCGCGGAGACCAGCACGTCGTTGACGGTGGTTCCGGTGTGGTTTTTGATTGCTTTGACATCTTGCAGGGGCAGGGGGCGTGACCAAACCGCCTTTTTACTGACGCCCAGCTTGCCCTTGAACATGGTTTTGGGATCGGGGGGCAGCAGCATGAGACGACCGGCGGCAAAGGCAGCGTCGCCGCCTTGCTGTGCCAGTTCGCGTAAGTGATCGGGATTGGTAATCACTTCGCTGCCTTCTTGCACCAGTTTTTCGGTGAGGTTGCGAGCGGTGGTAAAGGCGGCGGCGGCCGGTTTGACGAGTCGGTTATAGGCGCGGTCGAGGAGGGAGGACGGCCGTTTCTGTTTCCGCGCTTTCGGTTTCGGCCAGGGGGCGTTAGGGCTGAGGTCGGTGAGCGCCAGCAGCACTTGCATCAGGGCAATGCCATCGGCCAGGCAATGGTGCAGCCGTGTGATGACAGCGCTGCCGCCCTCATAATTCTCCACGACGTGAAACTGCCACAGCGGTTTTGAGAAGTCCAGCGGCGTACTCATCAAGTCGCTGACCATTGCTTGCAGGGCTTCGCGCCCGCCCGGTTCCGGTAGCGCTACACGATGCACATGCGCGTTGAGGTCGAAGGAAGTGTCATCTTCCCACTGCGGCATGCCCAGTGGCAATGTCGATTCGACAACGCGCTGGCGGAAGCGGCGGTATTTGAGGAAGCGGTGCTGCAAAATTGCCAGCAGATGATCCATGTTGACTGGCCGGTCAAAGGTCATGATGCCAGAGACCATCATCAGGTTGGTGGGTTCTTCCATGTGCAGCCAGGCTGCATCTACGGGGGTCATGGGGATTTTCGCCATTGCTCGAACTCCTTTAGGAATGTGTCCCATTCGTGGAGAATTCTTCAAAAACCGAATTTGGGAGAGTTGTTTGTAGTATACACGATGGCGGCATGATGGTGAACCCCGGAATTTTCTGTGACGGCCGTCTTCGGGGTATAATGCTGCTGAAAAATCGGAGAGGCATGATGGCAGAAAATAACGAGCTGGTTCCAATTGAACAAAGGTCTGTGGATTTTTACGGTGATGATTTAACGGCCGTGCGTGCCAACGACGGCCGTATCTACGCAAGCCTGAACCAAATGTGCAGGGTATTGGGCTTGAATACGCGAGGCCAAAGTCAACGCACGGATCGCCATGCCGTACTCAGCCGGGGCAAAGGGGTGTGCAAAATACACACCCCCGGCGGCGAACAATCCGTTGTGGTGCTGCGTGTGGATTTAGTCCCCCTGTGGCTGGCGGGCGTCCGCGCCAGCATGGTCAACGACGATGTGCGCCCCAAGTTGGAACGGTTTCAGGAAGAAGCGGCGACGGTTTTGTGGGAAGCCTTTCAGGAAGGGCGGCTCACAACCGACTCGCGTTTTGAGGAGCTGCTGAATCAGGAAACCGAGACGGTGCAAGCCTACAAAATGGCAATGGCGATTATGAAGCTCGCCAGGCAGCAGATTTTGCTGGAGGGCAGGCTGGGCGATACCGAGATACGGCTGGACAATGTAGAAGAGCGGCTGACGGTGATGGAGGAGCAGTTATCCGGGCAAGATGTGGTTACGGAGGCGCAGGCGGCGCAAATCAGCCAGGCGGTGAAGAGTGTGGCCCTTGCGTTGGGCAAGCAAACGGGGCGCAATGAATTTGGCGCTTGCTACGGCGAAATGTACCGCCGCTTTAATATCACCAGCTACCGCCTGCTGCCGCGCAAAAAGTTTGAGGAGGCGATGGGATTTTTGACAGAGTGGCTGCAATCGGTAGTGGGGGATTCGCCGTTTTAGCGTGAAACGTAAAACGTGAAACGTGAAGGGTTTCTTTTCACGTTTCACGCATCACGTTTCACATTCAAATAAACCGTAATTTCGCTGCGATTATGAAATAACTGCCGTGCTCCGGCGATGGCGTAGCTTTGGCTTAGGATGTTGAAGGCGTGGTCTATGACGTTGGCACGGCCGTTCTCCGGTAACTTGAACGTCATCAACGCTGTGCCGTGCCGGTAGAGGTAGGGGGCAAAATCCACCATCAGCCGCGCTGAATCGCGGGCATCCTGGCGCATATCGTTCACAATCAGGTCGTAGGTGTCCGGCCCTTCGGCCAGATATTCCTCGGCGGTCATGCGCTTGTGGCGGATGGTGCGGATGCGGTAGAGGGACGGGTGCAGGTTGGCGGGGTCAACGGCCGTCACATACTGCTCCCGTTTGTGCAACACCCGCGTCCAGCCGCCGGGAGCCGCGCCTAAGTCTAGCGCACGGCCGTAAGCGGGCAGCGCTATCTCAAACACCTCAATCGCCTCCAGCAATTTGAACTCGGCGCGGCTGATTTGCTCCTTTTCGCGGGCAAAACGGCGCATCCCACCAGCCCAATCGGACAGATTGTGCGCCGCTAACGAGAGGCCGATGTGGGCGGTACGGCCGTGCATCACCACCGACAAAATCTGCACCGGCTGGCGCACATCCAGCGGCGTGCCGGTTGCTTGTTGGATGGCCTCGGATAGGGGCTTGTTGATGTCGAAGGGCTTGACGGCCGTGTCGCCGACCGTCCGCGTTTGCACAGAAAAGGGCAGGGCTGGGTCGAAAAGGTCGCCAAGTTCGGCGGCGATGTGTGGGGGGGAAACGGCCGTGTCCCATGCCAGCGTCAGCATCACCGGGCAAATGTGGCGTACAAAAATAGGAGGCTGCCGTCGCCACTGCTCCGCCAATGCAAAGAAGCCATCGGGCAAATCTATCAGCCACAAGCCTGGCTCCAGCGTTTGCCGCACCTGCGCCGTCGGGCAATCCTGGCGCAGTTCTTCCAGCGCCATATCAGAAAAGTGAGGGTCAGCGGTGAGAATCATCATTTGGTGGCTGGTTGTTGGTGTTGTTTTCCGTTTTTTGTTCCCTGTTTTTTGTTTTCCGTTTCCAACGAAATCAAGTGTTCCATGCGGTTGTGGTAATGCAGCCGCCACATTTCGCGGTTGGGATGCTCTACCAGTTCAAAGCGGGTGATGCCGGTGTTTTTTGTCCACACTTCGGCGCGGCGAAAGGGACCGATGTTGAAGAGGTGGTCGTAGGTTAGCTCGATCACGCCGCCGTGACAGACGACGACGACGGTTTGGGCGCGGTGTTTCTCGACCAATTCTTCCAAAAATGTGCCGATGCGGATGCGGAAGTGCATCAGGCTTTCGCCTTCGGGGTATTTGGGGGTGATGGGTGAGAACGGCCGTTCCGATCCCCAATAATCGCCATATTCCGGCAGATCATCACTGGGCCAGGGCGTGTGGTCGGCGCGGTTGTTGCCAATCTCGCGGATGCGGTCGTCGTAGGTGGGTTCGATTTGGTAGGCGGTGATGAGGGGAACGGCCGTTTCTCGCGTGCGCTGCATCGTGCTGCAATACAGGGCGTCAATGGCGGACAGCTTGCGCGGCAGCCATTCGCCCAGCAGTTCAGCCTGTCGCTTGCCCAAATCGGTCAGCCCGGTGTCCTGATTGCCGCCATTCCAATCAGGTAAATTAACATAACTTTGTCCATGACGGATCATGTAGAGGTGCATGTAAGTTCCTTTCGGCCTTATGATCACTGTATCGTGTAATCATGAAACGTAAAACGTGAAACGTGATAGATAACGCCATTGTTTCACGCATCACGTTTCACGCAGACCCCATAAAATCTATAAGACCTATTTTGACTTCTCTCGTTTCTGGCAGTATAGTACCGGCAAACCTTACAAATGCAATAGCACCCGTTAGGGGAGTCCGCTTGTCGGGCTGAGAGGAAGGGCAAAGCCTTCGACCCTAAGAACCTGATCTGGATCATGCCAGCGCAGGGAAACGTGATGAGCAATCAAGCGCTGTCCCTGAGGACGGCGCTTTTTTTGTGCAAGTTTGCGAGTGGCGAGTCTTTCCGCATTCAGAATTCCGAGGAGATTAAAATGGCAAAAAAGATAGTTGTATTCATGATGTTACTGTTATTAGCGGGCTGCGGCGGCGAGGCGGAACCCATCACCCTGCGGCTGATGACGCACGACAGTTTTAGCGTTAGCGAAGCGGTGCTGAATCAGTTTATGGATGAGACTGGCATTACTGTAGAGGTATTCAAGGCGGGCGATGGCGGTGAGGCGTTGAACCAGGCTATTTTGGCAAAGGGCGACCCCTTAGCCGATGTGTTTTTTGGCGTAGATAACACCTTTCTCAGCCGCGCATTGGACAACGACATTTTCATTCCTTACGATGCGTCCGCGCTGGCTGACATTCCTGACAGTTTGGAGTTAGACCCGGAACACGGCGCTTTGCCGGTGGATTTTGGTGATGTGTGCCTGAATTATGACAAGGCGTGGTTTGCGGAAAATGGCTTGCAGCCGCCGCAGAATTTGGATGATTTGGTGAAGGGGGCGTATGCGGGATTGACGGCCGTACAAAACCCCGCTACCTCCACCCCTGGACTGGCCTTTTTGCTGGCGACCATCGCCGATTATGGCGAAGACGGCTACCTGGCCTACTGGCAGCAGCTTGTGGACAACGATGTGCTGGTGACGAGCGGCTGGGAAGAAGCGTACTACGGCGCTTTCACCGCCGCCTCCGATGGCGACCGGCCCATCGTCGTCAGCTACGCCAGCAGCCCGCCCGCCGAGGTCATCTTCGCCGAGACGCCGCTGGATGATGCGCCGACCGCCTCCGTTATTGGCGATGGCGCCTGTTTCCGGCAGATAGAATTTGTGGGCATTTTGCGTGGAACTGAGCATGAGGAGGCCGCCCGGCAGCTTGTGGACTTTATGCTGGGCCAGACTTTCCAAGAGGATGTGCCCCTGCAAATGTTTGTGTTTCCGGCGAATGATACGGCCGTACTCCCCCCCGAATTCGTGCAATACAGCCCCATCCCCGCCAACCCGGCCACGCTGCCCCCGGCGGACATCGCCGCCAACCGTGAACGTTGGATTGAGGACTGGACGAATGTGGTGCTGAGGTAGGGCGTCAAACGTGAAGCGTGAAACGAGATGGTTGCTTTTTCACGTTTCACGCTTCACGCTTCACGATTTCATGAAAACATCTCGTTCTTTACTCAGATTGCTTTTTCTGCTGCCGGTCGCCTTTTTCATCCTCTTCTACTTCTACCCGCTGGCGGCCATTTTGCGCCTGAGCTTTGCGCCGCAAGGCGCGGTAGCCTGGGATGCGCTGCGCAAGTTGGTCAGCACGCCCTACTATTGGCGGATTTTGTGGTTTACGACGTGGCAAGCGGCCGTTTCTACCCTGCTTGTGCTGCTGCTGGCCTTGCCCGCCGCTTATGTTTTCGCCCGCTACCGTTTTCGCGGGCAGCAAACGTTGAAAACCATCAGCACACTGCCCTTCGTGCTGCCGACGGTGGTCGTCGCCAATGCCTTTACCGCGCTGTTGGGGCCGAACGGGTTGGTGAATGGTTGGTTGGTGCGCTGGTTTGATTTGGCCGCGCCGCCCATTCAACTTAACCACACCATTTGGATGATTTTGCTGGCCCATGTTTTTTACAATTACAGCGTAGCGCTGCGCATCATCAGCGCCTTTTGGCAACATTTGGGCGATGACCTGCCGCAGGCGGCGCAGATGTTGGGCGCATCGCCGCGCCGTGCTTTTGGGGCGGTGACGTGGCCGCTCTTGCGTCCGGCGGTGCTGGCGGCGGCCTTGCTGGTCTTCATGTTTTGCTTCACCAGCTTTGGCGTGGTACTGATTTTGGGCGGCCCCGGTTTTGCCACGCTGGAGGTGGAAATTTACCGGCAGGCGGTGAATTTGTTTGATTTGCCGGTGGCGGGGGCGCTGTCGCTGCTGCAAATTGTCTTCACCTTTGGACTGATGGTCTGGTATACGCGGGCGCAGGCGGGGATGACACGGCCGTTAACCCTCCACGCCTCCCATCAAACCGCCCGTCCCATCCGTACCGTCACAGACCGTCTCATCGTTGGCGCAAATCTGGGCGTGATGGGGCTGCTGTTGGCGCTGCCCCTGGCCGCTCTGCTGCTGCGCTCCTTTACCGGAGCCAACGGCCTGACGTTGCAGTTCTACCGCGAGTTGTTCATCAACCGTCGCGACTCTATCTTTTTTGTGCCACCGGGAACGGCCGTCCTCAACTCCACCGCCTACGCCCTCGCCACCATGCTCCTCGCCGTCGCCCTCGGCCTCCTCGCTGCCCTCTTGCTCACCCAGCAAGCGACAAGCAGGTTGACAATTGACAATTGGCAATTAGCAATTAGCAATTTTCTTGATCCTTTATTCATGCTCCCCCTCGCCACCTCCGCCGTCACTCTCGGCTTCGGCTTCATCATTGCCTTGAACAAGCCGCCGCTCAACTTGCGCAGCTCCGTCGCCCTGGTTCCCATCGCCCACACCCTGGTTGCCATGCCCTTTGTGCTGCGCAGCGTGCTGCCCGCGTTGCGCAGCATCCGCCCCAGCCTGCGCGAAGCGGCAGCGATGCTCGGCGCAAACCCGCAGCAGGTGTGGCGGCATGTGGATTGGCCGCTGATCCGCCGCGCATTATTGGTGGGTGCGGTTTTTGCCTTCACCATCAGCATGGGCGAATTTGGCGCGACGCTGTTCATTGCCCGCCCGCAATCGCCGACGCTGCCCGTTGCCATTTACCGCTTCCTCAGCCAGCCGGGGGCGCTAAATTATGGGCAAGCCCTGGCGATGAGCAGTGTATTGATGCTGGTCTGTGCAGTAGGCTTTGCGGCGATTGAGCGCTTCCGGGCGGGGGATGTGGGGGAGTTTTGAGATTAGAGATTGGAGATTGGAGATTGATCAATCTCTAATCTCCAATCTCTGAATGATAACTATGTTGCTAGAAACAAAATCACTGACAAAAGCCTACACGCCGGGGGTTACGGCCGTTACCAACCTCTCACTCGCCATTGATGAGGGGGAAATTGTCTGCTTGCTGGGGCCGTCGGGCTGTGGCAAGACCACGCTGCTGCGCATGATTGCCGGGCTGGTGCAGCCGGACAGCGGTTCGGTGTGGTTTGAGGGGGCGGAGGTGACGGCCGTTCCCCCCCACCAGCGCGAATTTGGCATGATGTTTCAGGACTTCGCCCTCTTTCCGCATAAAAACGTGGCTGCGAACATCGCCTTTGGCCTGGAGATGCACGGTTGGTCGCGGGAGCGGGCGGCGGCGCGGGTGGCCGAGATGTTGGCATTGGTGGAGTTAGAGGGCTTTGGGCAGCGCGACATCGCGCAGCTATCCGGTGGCGAGCAGCAGCGCGTGGCCTTGGCCCGCGCCCTGGCCCCCGGCCCGCGTTTGCTGATGCTGGATGAGCCGTTGGGGGCGCTGGATCGCGCCCTGCGCGAGCGGCTCATGCTGGATTTGCGCCGGATTTTGCAGCGGGTGGGGGTAACGGCCGTCTACGTCACCCATGATCAAACCGAAGCCTTCGCCGTTGCCGACCGCGTGGTGGTGATGAACGCCGGGCGCACCGAGCAAATCGCCGCGCCGCAGGAGCTTTTCGCCCGCCCCGCCACGCCCTTTGTGGCCCGCTTCCTCGGCTTCCACAACCTGCTGGATGGCGTGGTGGTGGAGTCGGGCATCGCCGCAACCAAAATCGGGCGGCTGCCATTTGATGGGGAAGGGGAGATTGGAACGGCCGTCACCCTCCTCATCCGCCCCGAAAGCGTTCAATTAGCAATGAATAATGAACAATTAACAACCGGCAGCCCTTCATCCTTCATCCTTCATCCTTCATCCTTCATTACCGGTTTGTCTTTTCGCGGCCGTTACACCCAGGTTTTGCTGGCGTGCAATGGCGTGCCGCTAATGGCTGAACTGCCCGATTTTCCGCGCTGGCGGGTGGGGGATGAGGTGGCGGTGGCGGTAACGGGAACCCAGGTGGTGGAGGCAAGGAACCGCGTTCCTTCTGAGGAACGCGGTTCCTGAACCCCTCATCACTTTTCCAAAACATCAACAATCAAACTTTCGTTCACAGCGTATTGGTGAGTTTCAAGGAATGGTTCAGGGCCATCAAACCAGGTTATTACGGTTTGCCATTGGATGTGTGTAGGAATGCGGTTCCCCACGGGAACGGCGTTCCTGACAATGGCATTGTATGACGAGTAGGGCCAATCACGAAAATCGTTTACAAAATTGTGTTTTTGGGGATTACGATGAATGTAGGCAATGAGGGTGACAAAGTAGGCGTAGTTAGTGACCGGTTTGCGCTGAAAACGATCACTAAAAAGACGGCCGTTTCTCTGGTACGCTTTGTTGAAGGCTTTGGTATAGGTTCCAAAGAGACGAGCGAATTGTTTGCTTGGGTCAAGCGAAACTAAGGAACGCGGTTCTGAGGAACACGGTTCCTTTGAGGAACCGTGTTCCTGATGGTCTTTGATTCGAATGAAGAAGTGAAAATGGTTGCGGAGCAAACAGTAAGCAAATGTGTCAGCTACGGGTTCAATGTATTGGGCATATAGCGTAAGAAAGTAACGATAATTTCTTTCTTCGCGGAATAGAGTTTCGCCATTATTACCCCGGTTGTAGATGTGATAGAACTGACCGGGCGATAGAGGAATGCGGGTTGTATTCATGATTGTTGTTGTCTTAGGAACCGCGTTCCTCAGAAGGAACGCGGTTCCTGGAGTTTCTGGTTTACGGCCGTATCACCACCGGCAAATACACCATCGCCCGCACTTCAAGGGTGGAAACGGCCGTATCCCCACCCAACTCATTGCTCACCGTCAGCGTCACCGTGAAGGTGCCGGGGGCGGCGAACTGGTGCGTGGGGTTGGCCTCGGTGGAGGTGTTGCCATCGCCAAAGTCCCAGAGGTAGCTCAGATTGAGACCGGTGGAGGTGTTGGTGAAGGGGATGGCGGCGTTGACGGCCGTTACCGGCACATGCGTAAAACTGGCGGCGGGCAAAATGCCCGTGCCATCGCAGGGCAGCAGGTAGACGGTGGCGTGCAGCGCGGCGGGGGCAAAGTCTGGGCCGAGAATGAGCTGATCGTACTCCAGTGTGCCCGGCGGCGTGGTGTGATCCCATCCCAGGGTGAGCGGCAGTGTGCCCGCGCTAATTGTGCCGGTGGGAATACCTGTCAGCGATAATGCTGTGCCCTGCGCGGCGTGGATGGTGAGGTCGAATACGGCCGTGTCCCCCATCAAGCGATTGCCATGCACGGCAATCAAATAATCGCCAGCGGCGGGCAGCGACAGCGAAACCGTCTCGTCAGCATAAAACGATGTGCTTGCCGCGACCACTTCCGTATTCCAGTCAAATGTCTCGTCGCCGTTCTCGTCAAAAAGCAGGTAGAGATTCAGGTCGTCGCCGGGCTGGCCGTGCAAGTCAATGGTCAGGCTGCCGGTGTTGCTGAGGGTGAGGGTGTGCGTGAAGCTGGCGCTGCTGGCATCCCAGGGCGCGTCTTGCGCCACCTGCTGCCCGGCGAGCAGTGTGGGCGTGTACACGCCAAAGGCCGCGCCGCTGAGATTGGGCAGGTCAATGGTCGTCGTCAGCGTCAGCGGGATTGTGCCGCTGGTCTCGCAGGTTTGGATGATCAGCGGGGTGGGGGTAAGAACGGCCGTGCCCACCGTCTGCGTAAAGGGCACGGCAAAATCCGCGCCTTCGTACAGCACCGTCTGGTTCGCCAGCAGGTGCAGGCCGTCGCCCAACGGCGCGGCTACCCATTCCTCTGCGCCGCCCGTCACCGTGTTGAAGGTGAACTTGCCGCCGCCGCGTGGCAGATAGGCGCTGCCCCCGGCGTAATCGAGGGTGTACGGGCCGAAGTGCGCCGGGTTTTGCGCGGCGGGCACATCCACAACGGGGGCGTAGATGCGCGTGTCAATGTCGGTGTAGGGCGCGGGGCCGGCCCATTGGCTGCGCACAATCAGGCTGGCGGCGGGGGAAACGCCCGCGCCGTCGAGATAGAAGAAGCGCCAATCTCCGGCGTCTACGGCCCAGCCCCAATCTATGTTGCCGCGCACACGGCCGTTATCCAATGGCGTGGCGGCGGGCGGTGTGCCGCCCAGGGTGATGGCGCCGTCCGCCAGCCGCGCCGCCACCTGCGCGGTGATGGGGATGAGGCTGTTCTGCCCGCCGCCGCTGACGCGCAATGCGCCGTTGACTGTGCCGGGTACGGCCGTTTGTGGCACGAGGAGGGTGGGGGTGAAGACGGCCGTTTCGCCCGCCGCCACCGTCATTGTCATGGGCAGTTGCAGCCAATCCCAAGCGGCGTGCTGATAGGCCACCAGTTCGATTTGGAAGCTGGTGGTGGGGACGAGGGCGCTGCGTTTGGTGTGGCGCAAATCAATGAAAATGCCGTCGGCCATGCGCACAAGCGGCTGTTGGATGCGCCCTTGCAGCGCCGTGCCGCGATTGTCGTCGTAGGTGAAGCGGTTGTATTCGTAAAGGTCAATCTCGCCATCGTTGACCGTGCCGCTGGCGTTGTCGTCCGTCCACAAATTGCCGTCGCCGTTGATGTCGGTCCAGTTCAGCAGTTGCAGGCTCCAGCGCGAGTCCTCGACGTAGTTGCCGTTGGGGTCGTACTGGCTGAAGGGGAAGATGACGTTGACTTCCAGCAAATCGGTCCCGGCGGGGATGAGGCTGGTGATGTCAATGAGGTAGTCGGGCGTGTGGCGCAGGCGGGCGTTGTTCAGCGGTTCCTCTTGTGTGTAGAGGCTGGTGGTGAAGGGCAGGGTGATGGCGGGCGCCATTTGCTGCAACTGGTCGCTGGCAAAGGTCAGCGTTAGCGGGGCCGGGCCGCTGTTGGTGACGGTGAAGGGCTGAGTGGCAGCCTCGCCGGCGTAGACGACGTGGGTGAAGGCGGGGATGTTGGGGGCGCTGCCGGGCTGCCATTGGGACGGCCGTACATAAAAACCGCCATCCCCCCCGGCAATCGTCGTCGCTTGCAGCGCGTCGGTTAATCCCGCGCCCTGTGTTAGCGGGTCGTAGTGCAAATCTTGCGCCCCGGCTTGCAGGATGGCTTGCGCCGTCAGCGTGTCCGGCCAGACGCCGTGCGCCTGGTAATAGGCATCGTAAACCAGGGCCAAAATCCCGGCGACGACCGGCGCGGAACGGCTGACGCCCTGCCACGCGCCCCACGACACCCAGCCGTCGGCGTACTGGTTGATGGGGCGCAAGCCGGTGGCCGCCGAACCGGTTGCCACCACGCCCACGCCATTGCCGCCCCGCGTATCCGGGCCGCGACTGGAGAAGGGGATCACATCGCCGCCCTCAATTTGCAGCGTGCCGGTGATGCTGTCGAAGGTGGTGGTGGAGCCGAAGAGGGTGGATGCGCCGACTTGCATGGCGCTGGCGGGCGCGGGCGCGGCCAGCGAGCCGTAGCCGGGGCCGCTGTTGCTTGTGCCAAAGAGGATGGTCAGGGTGGGGTTGATCTGCGCGATTTGCTCAAAATAACGGCTTTGCACGTCCCAGCCGTCGTTGTGCAGGGCAAATTCGGCCCAACTGTTGTTGATGATCTGGCTGTCGTCGGCCGTGCCGGGTAGGCCATCGTAGCCGAGGGCGGCGAAGAGGAAGCCATCTTCGTAGAAGGGGGAGTCGTAATAGTTGCCATTGGCGACGAGCTTGGCGTCGCGGCCTGTGCCCAGCACCATGCCTGTGCCGGGGCCAGCGTAGGGCGGTTTCCAGGCGGGCAGTTCGTTTTCGCCGACGCCGTTGCTGTTGGGGCCGTTAACGATGCCCTGGGCGGCGACGTTGGAGGCGACGTATTCGCCGTGTGTGGTTTCTCGCACGTCTACCAGGGTGAAGGCGACGAGGTCGCCATTGGCGGGAGTGAAGCCGCCCCAGAGCCAATCGGAGGCGGGGATGGGCGTGGCGCCATCGGCGATGAAGTAGATGAGGCCGCCGGAGAGGTCGTTGTAGCCGTCGCTGCCTGCTTGCTGGTTGATGGAGTCCCAGTTGTCGAGGCAGGCGATGGGCATGTCTTGGGTGGCGGGTTCTTCGTCGCTGAAGTCGTCGTCGTTGTCGAGGTCTACGAATACGGTGTCGTAGTGGCCGGGTTGGGCGGCGTCTACGACGAGGACGGCGACGCGCTGGCCGTAGATGTTCTCAAGCTGTGTGTCGGGGTGGCTGCCGATGTGGTAGATGCCGCTTTGACTGGCGATGGCGCTGGGCAGGGTGTAGGTGTGGGGCGCGGCGGCGCCGATGGGTTGGTAGGTGCAGGTGGCGGCGGTGCAGGTGGCGCTGGTGTCGGCGTAGTCACTCAATCCGTCGGCGATGTTGGTTTGGCCGAAGCGCTGGTCGAGGGCGTAGAGGTAGAGGGAGTAGGAGTCGAACATGAGGGGCCAGCCGTCGTAGGGGGAGGCGGGGTCGTCTACGGTGGCCCAGGTGCCGATGAGGTCGGGGTGACAGAAGTCTATGCCGCTGTCGTTGATGAGGACTTTGACGCCTTGCCCGGTGTAGCCGTTGGCCCAGGCGTCGTTGGCGTGGTGGATTTCGGGGGTGTCGTACCAGTCTTGGGGGGCGCGGACATCGGCGGGGATGGCGCGGTTATTGTGGGGCAGGGTTTGCATGGCGGCGATGCGGTTGGCGAGGGCGGTAGGGTCGGGCGCGGCCCCGTCGAGGAGGTCGGGGGGCGGGGTGAGGGTGAGGGGGGTGACGGCCGTTACGCCATCTAATTTTGCGATGGTTTCGGCGGGGAGGGGGGTGATGGCGGTAAGTGTGCCGTCGGGGTTGGGGAACGGCCGTATGAGTATTTGGTCGGCGTAGGGGCCGAGGTCGGCGTGGGGTTGGAGGCGGAGGATGGAATAATTAATAATTAATAATGAATTGTGAATTTTGAATGGTAAACGGTGAGCGGTGAATTGCTTTTTGCTAATTGCTAATTGCTCATTGCTCATTGCTATGGTGAGGATGATGATGAGGAGTAGGGCGCGGGTGGTTTTCATGTGTTTCCCCCTGTGGAATGTGAAATTTAATTGTCAATTGTCAATGGTCAATAGCCAATTGTCAATGTGGAATCGTTCCTGATAGTCGTTTAATCGTTCCTAACGGCCGTTGGACCGTTCCTCAGGGTCGTTGAGCCGTTCCTAACAGTCGTTGGACCGTTCCTCAGGGTCGTTGAGCCGTTCCTAACAGTCGTTTGGTCGTTCCTCAGGGTTGTTGGGCCGTTCCTAACTGTCGTTTGGTCGTTCCTCAGGGTCGTTGAGCCGTTCCTAACTGTCGTTTGGTCGTTCCTCAGGGTCGTTGAGCCGTTCCTAACGGCCGTTTGGTCGTTCCTCAGGGTCGTTGGGCCATTCCTAACGGCCTCGCAACCATTTCCCCCTTGCTCCCTTGCTCCTCCGCTCCCCTGCTCTTACTTCAGGGCGGCAAGTTGAGCTTCGGCAAGTTGGGTGATGCCGCTGGCGGCGAGGTCGAGGAGGGTGTTGAGTTGGGCGCGGGGGAAGGGGGCTTTTTCGGCCGTGCCTTGTACTTCGATGAGGTCGCCTGTGCCGGTCATGACGACGTTGAAGTCTACTTCGGCGTTTACATCTTCTTCGTAGGCTAAATCTAGCAGGGGTTCGCCATTGACGATGCCGACGCTGATGGCGGCGATTTGGTGGGTGAGGACGCTTTCGGGTAAGTCTCCGGCGGCGATGAGGGGACGCAGGGCGAGCTGTGTGGCTATCCACCCGCCGCAAATGGCGGCGGTGCGTGTGCCGCCATCGGCTTGCAATACGTCGCAGTCGATGATGACTTGCCGCTCGCCGAGGGCGTCTAAATCGACGGCCATGCGCAGGCTGCGGCCAATGAGCCGGGAGATTTCTTGGGTGCGGCCTTTGGGCCAGCGCTGTTCGCGCTGGGTGCGGCGGTGGGTGCTGCGGGGCAGCATGGCGTATTCGGCGGTGAGCCAGCCGTGTTTTTTGCTGCTGTAGCGCAGCCAGTTGGGTAGGGTGTTGTCGAGGGTGGCGTTGCAGAGGACGTGGGTGTTGCCGAATTGGGCGAGGACGGAGCCTTCGGCCCATTGGGTGTAGCCGAGTTGGAAGGTGATGGGGCGTAGGTGGTGGGGGGAACGGCCGTTTAGTCTGGTCATGGGGGTCTCCGAATGGTGAATTAGGAATGATAAATGGTGAATATGGGGAGCATTGTAGCAGATGTGAGGGGTAGGGGAAACGGCCGTCTTCAATCCACACTTTTGGAAACGGCCGTTTCCCCCACCTATTTTACTCCCCAGACACCACCAACTGACTGCTGGCCGAACGGCCCCAGACCGTGAGGTCATACATGGCATACACCTCGGCGGGCAGGGCTGCGAAACGGCCGTCATGCGTAGCCCGCGCCACATAAGTAAACACCCGCCGCCCGGCGTTAAACTCCGTGATGAAAAAGCTCACCTGGCCGCCGCGAATCTCCTTGTAATTGTAGCCATACTCCTGCCAGTAATAGCGCGGTTGCTGCCACTCATACAGCGCGGCGATATGACTGGTTGTGTTCAGATTCTCATTCAGCGCTTCCAGGCCACCGGGCAGACTGTCTTCCACGATGACATAGGCGGCGTCTTGCGGCATGGTTACGGTGAGGCGCACCTTCACTAACTGCCCGGCGCTGATGCTTTGCAGCGGCTCGTTGTCCATGCTCAAATATTCCCGCGTCACCTGCACCGCGCCGGCGGCGGGGATGTCTGATTGTTCCAAATAGACACGGCCGTTCACCACATAATACAACTGCCCACTGCCATCTTGCGTGATGCGCAGATCATTAGAACCGGCCCGCATCTGCGCGGCGGGGATTTCCAGACTGACGGCCGGTTCGCCGCGCCCCAGGCTGCCGCTGGCGATGGTCTCGCCATTGAGCAAAACGGTGTACTGCGTGGCGGCGGCGCTTTCGCTAAAGCTGCTTGCCAGCAAGTGGTCAGTCAGGCCGAGGATGGCAAAAGAGGTTTCGTTGGTGCTGCCCCAGCCATTTTGCTGGCGCTGCCCCATCAGATAACGCACGATGCCGCCTTCCAACTCGCTGCCGGGCTGAATTTGCACAAAGGCGCTGAGAGCTAATGCGCTGTTGCGCGTGGTCGAGGCCATTGTTTTGTTGTAGTAGTGGCCGTCTTCACGGTCGCCGCTCCAGTAGACGAGGCCGGATGGGGTGGTGACGGCCGTTTCCCGCAGCAAATCTAGCACATCCAGCGCCGCCCCATGTTCGCCAATGGCTTCCAGCGCCAGCGCTAATCCGGCACGGCTGAAGGTGTCCAGGTTATCCAACGAAGCTTGCAGCGCCAGCGTCGCCTCCGCGTTGGGCTGACCGGCGGCGGCCATGCTGTACAGCGCATACGCCCGCGTGCGGATGTCCATGCCGCTCAAATTGTCGTTGAGCCAGGCAATGCCGCGATCAATCACGCCCTGATCCACCTCGTATCCGGCGTCGCGCACCATTGCCAGCCCAAAGACGACCCATGCGGTTTGATAATCGTGCGTGCTGTCGTCGTACCACCAGCCCCAGCCGCCGTCGTTGTGCTGGTAGCCATACAGCCGCTGCAAGCTGGCGTTGATTTTGGCAGGCAAATCCGCTTGCAGGGTGGGGCTGCCCACGCCAAGCTGATTGAAGGCGCGGCCCACGACGGCGTTGGGCAGGGCGCGGCTCATGGTTTGCTCCACGCAGCCGTAGGGGTAGCCGGTGAGGTATTCCAGACCTTCTAGCAGGGTTCCGGCGATGGAGCGGGAGAGTTCGATGCGTGCGCTGCTGATGGGCAGCGCCCCGGCGGGCATGTCAATGGTGGTTGCCAGGTCGCCGCTGAATTGGCCGATTTGGGTGGTTACGTCGGGGATAGCTAACGGCCGTATCTCCAACGGCAACTGCACCGCATCCACGACCACATCGCCGATGCTGGCTTGCACGGTGAGGTCGGCGGTTCCGGCGGAAACGGCCGTTGCCAGCCAACCCACCACGCGCACGCCACCGGCAGGCACGGTGACGGAGAGGGATGGTGAATGGTGAATGGTGAATAGTGAATTGGGAACGAGGAGTTGGACGGTGATCGTTTGGGTGGATTCGGTGTAGTTGTGTACCAGGGCGGAAAGCTGCACCTCGTCGTGGGCGGTGAGGGTGCGCGGCAGGATGGGGCGCACGATGACATCTTGATGGACGGTGATGTTGGCGACGGCCTCGCCGACCTGTGTGTCGGCGGTGGCGGCTTTGGCCGTCAGCCGCCAGCTTGTCAGGTTGTCGGGCAGGGTTACGGTGACGGTGGCTTCGCCGTTCCAATCGGTGTGCAGGGTGGGAAACCATGCGGCCGTATCTGGGAAATCCTGGCGCGGGTTGGCAATGAGATCGCCATCACCGCCGCCGCCGCCCATGCCGCCGCCACCACTTTCCCAGAGGTAGCGGCTGGGCGCAAAGGCGTTGTAGGTGTTGACGAGGTTGCGGCGTTGGAAGTAAAAAGCATTAAACATGGGGCCGGAGAGGTCGGCGCTGAGGGCAAAAATGGCTTCGTCTACCATTGCCAATGAGACTTCGGCGGAGACGGGTTCGCCGTACTCGTTGGTGACGCGTACGGTGAAGCTGGCTTCGTCACGCGGGGCGTAGGTTTCGCGGTCGGGGGTGATGGTGACGAGCAGGGTTTTGCCGGTGACGGGCACGAGCAGTTCCACAGTGGCCTGGTGTAGCTGGCTGTCGGCCAATGATTGCCACATCTCTTCGCTGAGGGTGGTGTCTACGCCTTCCCAGGCGTTGACGGTGACGAAGGTGTTGGGGGCGTCGTCGGGCTGGATGGTGACGGTGACGGCCGTTACCGGGGCGGTCAATTCTACCAACTGCGTGCGCCGCGTTGTGCCGCGCTCGAAGGTGAGCAGCGCCGGGCCATCAAAAGCGGATTCGATCAGCAGGTGGGCAGCATCGCCGGGGGCATAGCTTTCCTGGTCGGCGGTGACGCGCAGGGCGCTGTCTATGCCGTACCAATCGGCGAAGTCGGTGTTGAAGACGTAGACCCAGCGGTTGTAGGCGATGGTGTGTCCCTGGCTGTCTGTGCCGCTGACGCGAATTTGGTAGTAGCCGGGCTGCTGGATGGTGAGGGTGTGGCTGGCACGGCCGTTGGCGTCGCTGGTGAGTTGGGCGGATTGGATGACGGTGGTGTATGAGCGACTGTCGCGGTTCCAGCGGCGCAGGCTGAGGGTGAGGGCACGGCCGTTCACCGGCTCGCCGTTGATGGTGTTGACGGCGGCTTGCACGGTGAAGGGCTGCTCTGGCGTTTGGAAGTAGTCGAAATTGTTTAGCGTCACTTTTTCGGCGGCGCTGTAGATATAGAAAACGGCGCTGCCGCTGACGGTTTGGCGGCTGCCGTCGTCTACGGTCACTTCCACGCCCCAGGCGTTTTGGCGCACGTTGCTGCCCCAATCGCCATAGCCGGCGTAGTAGTCGTATCCCTCGTTGGCCTGGGCGTCGAAGGTGAAGGTGAAACGGCCGTCCGCGTCTGTTTGCCCGCTGATGGGGGTGCGGTAGCTGAGATACCAGGTGAAATCGTTGCCATCTTCGGGCGACATCCAGCGGTAGTGCGGCGAGAGCGAGTAGAAATTGACCTCTAGCGGCGCATTGGCTACCGGCTCGCCGAAGAAGTAGCGGCTGTCTACGGTGACGGCGATTTGCTGACCGTCCACGTAGCGGTCGCTGTCGGCGCTGAGGATAACTTCGTAGTCGGGTTTGCGGTAGTCTTGCACTTTGAAGGTCTGGCGGTGAACGCTGGCGTCGCGCAGGGCGTCGCCGTTCAGGGCTATTTCGATGGCGTAGTCGCCGAGCATGGCCCCTTCTGCTACCTGGAAGCTGCCGTCAACTGTACCAAAGTCGTTAGTGGTGAGGGTGAGGGTTTGGACGACGTTGTTGCGGGCGTCGCGCATTCGGGCGGTAACGGCCGTGCCTGCGGGCAACATGCTCAACAGGGCGTCATCATCGCGGCGGATGATGGCTTTGAAGAAGACGGTTTGGCCGGGGCGGTAGATGGGGCGTTCGGTGTAGATGTAGACGGCCGTGTCTTGTGTTGTTGGGCGAGAACCCCACCAGCCGCTGCTGCCGCCCCATTCCCAGGTGAGGCCGCTGACGGCGCGGTCGTCGCCATGACCGGCGATGACGATGAGCGGTTCTGGGTCGCGGTTGATGACGGTGGAGAACACGCCGCTGCTGTCGCTTGTGCCCTGGGCGATTAATGTGCCATTGCGGGCGTAGATTTGCACCTCTGCGTCGGGGGCGGGCACGCCGTTTATGTCTGTGACCCAGGTTGTGAGCTGGTTTTCGGCCTGTTTGACGACAAGGGCGTAGCTGCTGAGGACGACGATGATCTGGTCGTTGAGGTTTCCTGCATTGAGGTTGAGGATGTAGAGTCCGGGAGGTACGTCATCTGGGATGATGACTTCGCGGATGTGGTCGCTGTGCCCGCCAGTAGCGCTGCTGTTGGCGGGCCAGGAGGTTACCAGGACAGATCCTTCTGTGCTAATGGGGCGATTGGTTTCCCAACCGGCCCCGCCGCGGAAACCGGAGGCGTAGCGATCTAAAAATTGGGTGGTGTTAAGTTGGTAGAGGTCGAAGGTGACGCTGTCCAGGTTGGCGCGGTTGGTGAGGACGTATTGGATGGTGCGACGGCCGTTCACATCCACTACCTGTGCATTAGGGCCATAGCCAAAATGGGCCACTTTTTGCACGTTCGTTGTGCGGAATGACCAACTGTAGCTGCCGTTGAGTACTGATTCCCCTTCCAGGCCAACGGCTTCTGAGGTGATGGCGACGGTGTACTCAGTATATTCGTCGAACATGCCAGCATCGGGCTGGAAGATGAGGGTGGTCTCATTCCAGCGGATGGTTCCGCTGATGGCGGGGGTGATGCTGAGGGCGGCGGCGGTTTTGGCCTCGTCCATCAAGCGGTCAAAGGTGACGCGGATGGCGGCGGTAGGCTGGATGCTGCTGCCGGTGGGAGCAGCGTTGAGGATGGCGGGCGGGGTGGTGAAGCTGTGGGCGGCAGGAAGGGGTACGGTGTCGCCAAATTGATCGCGCAGTGTGCCCGTGAAGGCGATGGTGTAGGTGGTTTCGGTAGGTAATCGCCCAGCAGGGTCTAACGTGGCGACGGTTCCGCTTTCATCCCAAATGAGGTCGGCCATTAGTGGCGGGGATACATTGAGGGCTGCACGCACGCTGGCATCGTCCATAGGGTAGTTAAAAACAATTTGTATGGGAGTGTAGGGCGTGTAAGTGCCGGGGCCGGTGAGAGCGTCTAGGGCTGCGGCTAGATGATATTCCCAGGTATAGGTTTGCAGTAGGGGAGCGCCGGTGTCGTCAACGGCCGTTTTGTCCAGCCTGAAGTGATAGTTTGTGTCGTAGGCCAGCCGCCGCGTAGGGGTGATGGTGAGCTGATTGTCGCGCCAGGCTGTGTCGAAGGTAAGGGTGGGGGTGATTTGCAGAGCGGCCATGACGCTGTCGCGGTTCATGCTGCGGTTGAATTGTAGTTTGATGGCGGGCTGGCGTTCGGTGATGGCACCGCCTACGGGTATGCGCTGGGTGAGCAGGGGCGCAAAGCCGGTGTGCATCCGCCAGCGCTGCACTTGCTCAAATTGTAGGCCGCTGGCGCTGCTGAGGCGGCTGTTGAGGGTGATGAGGTAGGTGTGGTTTTGGCCGAAGCTGGTGTTTGGAGTGAAGGTGAGGGTCATGCCGTCGTCTTGCCAGGAGAATTGGCCGTTGATGACAGGGGAGATGAGAAACGGCCGTGCTACATCGGTGTTCATGGGCTGGTTGAAGTGCAGCACCAGGGCGTCTTGTGGCGGGAAGTCCTCGGTGGTGGTGGGAAAGGTGACGGCGAGTGTGTCGGGTAGGGGGGTAGGGAGCAGGAATTGGGAAACGGGGGTTTGGGCAACGGCCGTTGTCGTGGGCATCAACTCGTCAATGGAAAAGGCGTCTTTTTCTGCCTGCTGACAGCCGCTTAAGAGGAATAGGACAATCAGAATAATAAAGATGGTTTGCTGTTTCATCACTGGGCCTCCTGTGGCGCAAAAAGTGAGTTACTCATAACTATTTACGATTGGCGATTGACGATTGGTGATTGGCAACCGTTAGTTTGAGTATATTGCGAGGAGGGCGGGGGGTGTTTGACGGGAGGGCGTTGGTTGGGGTACGGCCGTTCTATGCTGACGTAGGAAACGTGAAACGTGAAGATTTATCACGTTTCACGCAGATTCAGACCATTGCTTCCGAGGATATGCTGGGGTTTTGGCGCATGAATTCGATGAGGGTAGGGGCGTACTCTGCAAACGGCGGGCAGGCAATGCCACTGCCTGCCAAATCGCGCAGGGTGTTTTCGCAGGTGTAGTGGGTGGGCAAGGTGAAGTAGTCTATGGCCGCTGGTTCAATGCGCAGCAGGGCGTGAACGCCAGGCACGTAAGCCAGCGACCCTTTTGCCAGCCAGCCAGGCAGCGGAATGCGCCAGATATTGCTGTCCGTGATGGCGGCAACGGTATCCAAAATTTCATCGCCATTCAGAGGGTTGGGGTCGCTGAGGTGATAGGTTTGCCCCAGTGAATGCTTTTGGGCGCTGAGATAGTCAATGGCGTCTGTAACAAAATCGCGGGGGACTAAATTGACTTTACATTGTGTCAAATCGCCGACGACGGGCATGAGGGTTTGCTTCCCCTGCCGCAAAATGAGCTGGAAGATGTAGTACGGCCCATCATATTTCTGCGTTTCTCCAGTCTGGCTGTCACCAACAACGATGGCCGGGCGATAGATGGTGACGGGCAGCCCCTTTTGCATGTGCTGACGCACTTCTAGTTCGGCCCAATATTTTGTTTCCTCATAGTAATTGTTGAAGTGCTGCCCGTTTTTCAGGTCGTTTTCGCTGAATGTGCCATCGTGACGGCCGCTCACGTAACAGGTGCTGACGTATTGAAAACGGTGCAACTGCGGACACTGCTCGGCAAAGCGCAGCATGTGGCGCGTGCCATCTACGTTGACGCGCATCGCCATCTCCCGCGAGACGCCCAACGCATAAACGGCCGCAAAATGGAAGATTTCGATGGTTTCTTGCTGCAAAGCAGCCAACTGCGCGGCGTCTAATCCCAGGTCTGGTTGGGTGATGTCACCCTCAATGAGTGGAATGCGATTTTTCCAGTCAGGATGAGCGCTGGTTATTTTGTCCACACGCTGTGCAGCCTGATCACGAAACTTGCTTTGGATGAGACAGGTCACGGTCACGTCCGCAGCGTAGCGGGCCAGCAGCCGCTCGACCAGTTCGGAACCGAGAAAACCGGGGAAGCCAGTGAGAAAAATGGTTGTCATCGTTCAATCTCCTAAAAGATAGAGTGTAGAGATAGAGTTGTGACTTTGGTTTAGCGTTGCAGTAGTTGAGGTGTCATTTTGCAGTGGATAACGTGTCGCACCAATCCTGTGCAAAATGTAGACGATCCGAACTTGTCCTTGTGCAATATTAGCCACTATTCTATTGTCCACATTTTAGACAAGGAAACAATTCCCAATGACGAACCAAAAATCTCGCTCAGGTATTTTGTAGTGTGTAATGAATTTCCACCATTGCCTGTGTGTCCAGATGGCAGTATTCGCGGAGTTGAGCAGCGAGTTGGGATTTAACGGCCGTGTCCTCCCCATTTATCATCTCCTCCCATACCACCTGCGCCTGCGTCCCATCCTGCACAACCAGCGTCTGGTAACTTAGTTTCGGCGCGATGATTGGCAGTACCGACTTCAACGAATTCGATTTGCCGAACCGATAATCTCGGTAATGTTTTTTGAAGATGTCGAGTTGATCCCAAAGGCGATCAACCATATTGAGCAGATGTGGGGCATGGTTAGGAAATGCTTCGGCTAATTCTTGTAATCGGTTTCGTTCAAAAGGCGCATAGTAGACGATAATGCTTCCCTCGTCGCCAATGTCCTTGAGAAGTGTGTAATGCGGGCGTTTTATTGGACACCTAAATCAGTGTAAACTGAGACAATAAGGGGTTCAAAAATGCCCAGAAGAAAACTACGCAAACACGCACCAGAATTCAAATTCAAGCTGGTCGTCGAATCTTTACGCGGCAAACGGACACGCACCGAGATTGCCCGCGAAAACGACATCACCAAATCGTTGCTGTACAAATGGGAACAAGCTTTCCTTGAACAAGGCTCTGATGTGTTCCGTTCCGCTGATTTGCGAACCCAGGAATTAGCCGAACGCGACCAACGCATTGCTGATTTGGAAAGACTTGTCGGTCGGCTGGCGCTGGAGAATGAAGTGCTAAAAAAGTTCGAGACGCAGCTCAACTCAACACCACGCAAAAACGGAAGATGATAAAGCAACTGTCGGCTGAACATCCTGTGCGCTACCTGTGTCAATTGTTGGATTTGTCATCCAGCACCTATTACTATCAGTCTCAGCGTCAAGAGGATGATCCAGAATTGGTGAAAGCCATTGAACGGCATTTGGCACTCAGACCTTATCTGGGCTACCGAATGCTGCTGGCTCGTTTGCGACGCGACAAATGGATTGTCAGCGAACGGGCCGTTCGCCGGATTTTGCGCCAAATGAAGCGGACGCGGTTGGCAGGCCGGATTATCACCACTGATAGCAACCATTCGCACCCACGTTTTCCTAACGTGATTCAAGATGTAACAGCCGTTTCCCCGAATCATATTTGGGTAGGTGACATCACCTACTTGCGCTATGGTCGTCAATTCTTGTATCTGGCAGTGATTTTGGACGCTTACACCAGAGCTGTTCGTGGCTGGCATCTGGAAGAGATGCTCACTTGCGAGGCGTTGACCCTGCCTGCGCTGCAAATGGCTTTGCAAACAGGTACGCCAACATTCTTTCATTCCGACCAAGGCCGACAGTATGCCGTCACAGACCATGTTGAGATGCTCCAGGCTAGAGATACAACCATGAGCATGTCTGATGCCGGCTGCCCGACACAGAATGGCTTGGTTGAACGATTTATTCGGACAGTAAAGGAGGAACATATCTAGTTCTAACAAATTTTGTAGCTTTGGAATGAGTGAGGCTATATTGGTTAAAAACGACCAAGAATCCAACCAATATGCCTCAAAGAAAGTATAACAAAACCAAACTCGAATCCACAAAACATACCAAACGCATTACCTTGCCCATCGATTTGGTAACTTACAATGAACTCTTGCCCGACAAAAAAGCCTTTCGCCAATATTTGGATGAAATGGTGCAAACTTATCCCGAGCTTTTTCCAGACGATATTGGTTGCGGGTACAAATTACACGGTATGATGCCGCCATCCAAGAAAATGCCTCAAGTTCAACTGCGACGGATTCAGTTAACGTCTCTTGGTGAGCAACAGCAACGACAAGTGTTTACCATTTCTCCTTGCGACATCTTACCCTATATGGCTGGTCATGTAACCAAAGTCGAAAAAGCATTGTTTCTGCGTCGTTTTGGTGTGCCGTTTTGGGCGTTGACCTATGTATTCGGGCGCAACGATTCCTATTGGTGCAACTTGACAACAGCCCTCGGTCGCCATGATATTGTGGGTACAACAGTCAAACAGCCAGAAAACTTACCGCAACATTTACTGGCTGATGAAAAACATGCCCGCTTTCAAGGAGACAAAGCATACATTGCCACGACAGTTGCCAATGATTGTGTTTTAGGCGCATCCGTTTCTTTGACAGCCGATACCGAAGGCTTAACAGAAGCATATGGTCATTTAAGGACGAAACACAGCGACTTAAACCCAAACTACAAACCAGAAACTGTTAATGAAGACGGTTGGCGAGCAACCCATTTAGCTTGGCAGACGCTCTTTCCCACAATAACCATTATTTGCTGTTTTCTGCATGCCTTCATCAAGATTCGCTCCTGCGGCAAACGTTTGGGAGACGCTTTTGCCGACATTAAGCAGCAGGTGTGGGATATTTATCACGCTTCTGACCGCACCGACTTCCTGACAAAAATCACAGATTTGCAGTTTTGGACGAAAACGAATGCCGAGAATCTAACCGGAACCGTGATGGAAGCCATCGAGAAGCTCTGTGCTAAAGCCGATTCCTTTGTGGTAGCCTTTGAGTATCCCGATGCCTACCGCACCAGCAACATGGTTGACCGTCATATGGAACCTATGTCTCGTTGGCTTTATGGCGCACGTTATTTTCATGGACATTTACGCTCCGCCGAACTGCAAACCAGGTCATGGGCCTTGCTTCATAACTTTTGGCCGTATTGTCCGCGGGCAAAAGTGCGTGAAACATATCAATCACCTGCCCATAAACTCAACGGCTTTGTTTATCGTGATAATTGGCTTGAAAACCTCCTGGTAGCCACCTCGTTACAGGGTTTTCATGTCAGCAACAAAAAATGCGAGAACTAGGAACATATCGCTTATTCGGAATACGACTCGCTGGTTGACTTACGCCGCCAACTGCGGCATTATCTTGAAGTAGAGTACACGCGAGCCCGGCCGCATTCGTCGCTCAACTACATGACGCCCTTGGAGTTTGAGCAAGAATTTTATTGGCGGCAGGTGTCTCTCTTATCCACCTAAATTGTGTCCAATAAAGTGACCGCATTACAGCTGCTGTGTAACTTTTATCTCTGAAAGGATACAAGTGGCACATGCAAAAGAAGCACTTGCACCTTGCCGATACCAGTTATTTTGTGTCCAATCCGTTAAGAAACTTTCCTGGGTCGCCGCCGCATACACCCCCGGCTGGCCCAGCGGTGTTGCCGCATACCGGTTCAGCGCCTGGGGCAGCGTGGGTGGGCCGCCGGCCGCATTCGGCTGTAACGGCCGGCCCAATGCCGGGTCGTACCACCTACCCCCACCCAGATACACCACCCCCGTGGCCGCGTCGGGCAAGTCTGGCAGTGTGCCCGTTAGGGTGAGGGGCAGCGTGTTGGTCAGGGGCATGCCGTAGCCATCGTATACCATACGGCCGGCTTCGTCACCGTTCCCATCCACCAATACCAAAGAAGTGCCCGTGGGGTTGTTCATACGTCACCAAGTGACTAATCTATACTATCAATATCATCTTGAACAGAAGGCGTTTTCATTAAAGGTAGTCGCCCAAAATAAAATCTAACCAGTCCGTCTATTGCCAGTCCACACAGACATCCCCAAAACAATATGTTTATCACTCCCCTTACTAGTAACGGAGTACTTAACAATACTGATGACAAAATTATTCGCAGAACTGACTTGATCCAGACACTAGTTTTTTGTTCCCTACTTGTGACGGTTTGCTGAGCATAATTACTAGATTTCTCTTTCATATAGTGCAGGCTTTCAATTAACAGAATAGTTCCCGCAATAGTTCCGAGTAATATGAACACCAGTGTCGAACATCGGACAGAAACTTCACCACAATGTTGAAAAACCCATCCAAACCCAGCATATCCTGAAACCACAAGAAGCGTCACTCCAATAATAACAAAAGTTTTCCGATCTTTATTTTGCATAAATTCACTCCAATTGTCCCAATGGGGACAGATCGCGATTTATGTTCAAATCTCCAAAAACTGGTTCAAATATTCGACTGACTGTGTCACCAATAATTGAGTTGTCTACAAGTACTGTAACTAAGATCGGGAATACTACTAAGTCTGATGGGTCTGGAACGTTTATCACGGCTGCGATAAACCAACCTATTCCTCTTGCACCGACTGCTCCAATTACTCCATTAGTCGCATTTACAACTGCTGCATGCCCTGTTCTTCTGAGTGCTAATTCGCGATTGGTTTGCCATAAGTCACCATCCACCAGAATAGCTTGCCACAAGCCACCAACTATCAAATCAGCACCAAATCCAGGTGCCAAATCACCTACGGTTATGCCAAGTTGTTTGTTCACGGAGATACTTCCAATACGCCTGGCAATGGTAGACTCTTCAGCACCACCAATTGTTCGCGTAAGCTGTCTCAACTCGTCAACAGCAGAATTTGAATAACCTCGCCAGTGGCCATTTCTAATAAGTTGCGTTCGGGCCTCGGATGTAAGCAAGCCTGCATCTACTAGCTGTTGTGTGCCTCGTCTCAAGGCCCCGCCACTTGCAGACGGGTTCCGAACAATTTCTTGCCAGTATGTCCGTATCAATCTCATTCCCAACGGCGCAATGATCTTATTAGAAACGCCCTCACTAATGCTATTGGAAACAAGGGATTGGGAAAAACTTGATAATGCGTCTGGAGAAGTAGCCGCCGCCGCATAAACCCCCGGCTGGCCCAGCGGCGTCGCCGCGTAGCGATTCAGCGCTTGGGGCAGTGTGGGTGGGCCGCCGGCCGCATTCGGTTGTAATGGTCTGCCCAATGCCGGGTCGTACCACCGACCCCCACCCAGATGCACCAGCCCTGTGGCCGCGTCGGGCAGATCGGGCAGTGTGCCGGTTAGCGTTAAGGGGAAGGTGTTGGTCAGGGGCATGCCGTAGCCATCGTATACTATGCGGCCGGCTCCGTTGCCATTCCCACCCACCAATACCAGAGAAGTGCCAGTGGGGCCGTTCGCCCAATCACAAATTCAGCGAGCAAAGCGCTATGTGAATTTTATTGTTCATGGCCTCTTACCTAGCCGCTGCCAACCGTGCTTTTGGGCTACGCTATCAGCCCATTGTGCCAGATCAACCTCAGTGCGGGTTTCTCTTTCCCATTTCTTCACCCCCATTTGGCGCACTTCCTCAAACATCTCATCCAAAACATGGTCATAATTTTTCCTAAGCCAACTCAGCCACATTGGAAGAATCCAATCTGGCAGCCAGAAACTTAGGATGACACCAGTAAGGAATGAAAAGAGTAAAGGAATTGTCAACGGATCGTTATACTCAGGGAAAATAATCATTAATCCTATGGTCATAATACCTAAACCCATAGGAACAGCTATCAGAAAGGCACCTACAGGAGCCAGAACAGGAAAGCCCCCCCCGAAAAAAAGCCAGCGAAGTTTTCCTATACGTACCATTATACCTACCCAAACCATAAGCAATCCAACACCAAGGATGCCTAAAGTCAATTCGTCCATTAAAGTTACCTCATCCTATTTCAATGATCACAAAGCCAGATCATGGCAACGGGGCTAGATGACGTTCAGGTATATTACCAGTCCGTTCAAATATTACTGGAGTCACCTGCAACTCTGCCCACAGTCCAACGCCAAAGCCGACTACGGTACCCACTACAGTCCCTACAATAGGTACACCGGTAGCTGTACCTGCCAAAGCCCCAACTCCAGCACCAGCGAATGCAGCTGCAAGACTTACACCCCCGGAGATACCAGCCCTACGTACTTTTTGCCATCCTGTTAGATACGGATTACCCCAATCATCATAAAGTTGGAAGCCAGCACCAATTATAAAGGCAGCACCGCCTGCTTTTAATCCCGTTTTCCACCACGGATTAAATTCGCCATACGTTCCCCGTTCTGTAATGGGCACTTCCCACTGTTCCAGCAACCGGGTTTTAGAATACCGGCTGATAGCCACCTCGCCACCACCAAGCAATTCATCGGCAAACGAACCGCTCAGATTGTCCAGCCTCAGCTCGGTTTGGGTCGTGATGAACCGTTTTTCATACTGGGCGGCAATTGAGTTGCCTATCCCCCATGGCAAGCGGATCAAGACCTGACCAGCCCGGCTGGTGGTAAACCGGCTGACAAGACCAGATATGCCGTTTACGGGCAGATAGCTCGTTTCAATCAACCCCCATATTTGTGTTTCGACTACCCTACTTGCCGGAGCTAAATCAATTGCTACTCCAAGAACCGTACCGGGCATCTGATGTCCAAACGCAGTGGCAAACAGGTTGCTCTTCGTCGCCTCATACACCCCCGGCTGGCCTACCGGCGTCGCCGCGTAGCGGTTCAGCGCCTGGGGCAACGTGGGCGGGCCGCCGGCCGCATCCGGTTGCAAAGGCCTGCCCAGTGCCGGGTCGTACCACCGACCCCCACCCAGGTGCACCAACCCCGTAGCCGCATCGGGCAAGTCGGGCAGTGTGCCGGTTAGCGTCAGGGGAAGAGTGTTGGTCAGGGGCATACCGTAGCCATCGTACACCATACGGCCGGCGTCGTCACCATTCCCATCCAACAGCACCAGCGTCACATCTGTGGAGTTGTTGATAAGGTAGTAGTGCAAGCTGCCAATAGTCCAATTACAAACGCTTACTTTGCATGAGGATCGCCAATAAAGCGTTGATCGGGATGATCAAATTTGTATTTGTGCCGCACTTCTGTCACCCACTCTGCTAGGCCCTCAGGTGTTTTGACTCTATGTGCCCAACTATTTTTCTCTCTTTTTTCTGCAGCAAATGCCTCTTCCTTCAACAAGTGTATGATATCCCCGTGATTTGCTTCTAACCAACGCAACCATTTAGGTTTCATGAAACGAGGTTGCCACATTGCCAGAAAAACTGATAGTAAAATCAAAGGGATGCCTATGTACAATGTCAGTATATCTAATTGTTTTTTTGAAAGCGCATTATCATAAAACATGTAAGCCATTATGAACAACACTAATGCAGCGGGAAAAGCACCGAAAACAATTCCAGTTGGCACAATAGGTGTAGATTTTTGCCACCACCAGCTTTTCTCGCCGAAGTATGGTGTAAGGCCCAAAACGATAAAATATAGGCCTAAACAGCAAAACAGAATGACCATGCTATCTCCTCTTGGGTTACTGATTTAGGGGGGCTAATTGCCTGGTTGGTACAGCACCCGGACGCTCATAAATTCTGGGCGCAATCCAAAGATCCCAAGCTATAGAAACTCCAACGCCAATCACTAAACCAACAGGGCCTGCAATGGCCGCTCCAACTAACTTGGCTGCACCTTTTCCGATACCAAAGCTAACAAGTGATCCGATTCCTTGTCCCCAAAATGCTCTTTGAAGTCGCTGGGTGTTATTCAAGTATGGTGTACTCGAATCTAGCCACAACTGATATCCCACATCAATTCCAAACCCAATGCCGGCATCCAGCAGGTTTAACCCCAATTTGCTCGCCAGCAGCTTGCCCACCACCCGGCCG
>JACKBX010000013.1 GCA_020634375.1 Ardenticatenaceae bacterium
CGACGCCGTTCAGCGTCATGCGCGGCACACGCTGCGTGAGGTCGAAGTAGAGGCGCTGGGTCGCCAGGGGATGGACGCCGGAGGCTTCCATGCCGGTGCGATATTCGGCGAGTACGGTATCGCCAACGGCCGTGCGGAATTCCGGCGCAAACACCTGCTCATGCTCTGTGAAGGGGTCGAAGGTAATCACGCCCTGGTCGCTGTGTACCTGCAAATGGGCGTGGATGCGCGTGGCGTCGTCGTAGTCGGCCCAAAATTGCTGGCGCAGAGCAAAGCCAAACATGGCGTCGCCCAAAAAACCCTTGTAGATCACTTTGGCGTGCTGCGTTTCTTCGTCGAGCGTCGCCAGGGCGTGCAGGTTGACAATGTTGCCCATGCCGTCGGTGATGCGCACGCTGTTTTCGGCGGTGCGCAGCAAAAAGTCGGGGTCTAGCGGGAAGAAGTGGTGCTGGGCACGGGTCATGGCGGCGATTTCTTGGGCATATCGCGCATCGTCGCAGCCGGGCAGGCCCCACGTAAAGCTGTGCAGCGGCGAGTTTGCGGGCAGGTCGTTGAGTACGGCCAAAATCTGCCGTGAATCGAGGCCGCCGCTGAGGAGGACGCCAGCCGTCAGGTCGCTGTCGGCTTGCCGGGCGATGGCCTGATGCAATAAATACTGCAATTCTTCAACGTAGGCTTGTTCGCGGCGCAGGGGGTATTGTTCGGGGTAGCGCAGGGTGTGGTACGGCCGTATCGTCATCGCCCCGTGCTGCATAATGAGCAGCGACGCCTGTGGCAGCAGCCGCGCCGCCGCCAACAGGGTGCGGTCGCCCAGCACATGATCGAAGGTGAGGAATTGGGCGATGGCCGCACGGTCTACGTCGCGGGGCAGGTCTGGGTCGGCGAGCAGGGCGCGGACGCCGGAGGCGAAGAGGGTGCAACGGCCGTTCCGCGCATAATAAAGCGGGTACAGCCCCAGCCGGTCGTTGGCTACGATGAGTTTTTGCTGTTTGCGGTCGTAAATAGCAATGAGAAAGTTGCCGTTCAAATCAACGGCAAAGTTCTCGCCGAAAGTTTCGTACAGGCGCAAAATCAGTTCGGCATCGTGGGCGGCGCGGAATTGACAGCCGCGCCCGGCCAAATCCTGGCGCAAAGGCTGGGTGTTGTACAGTTCCCCTTCCAAAAAGACGCAGATGGTCTCTGCTTCATTCCAGTGGGGCTGCGGTGCGGCATTGGCAATGCCTAATGTGACCCGCGCAACGCCGACCTGTCCCTCTTGGTGCAGTTCGGTGCGGAACAGGTTCTCGTGTTCCAGCGCGTGGGCCATCTTCTGCAAAAATTGGCGCGGCTGGTCGTGGTGAATATCTCCGTAAAAGCCGACTAATCCGGGCATGGGGGTCTCCTGGTTGTTGGTTGCAAGAGGTAGGGGCGAGGCAGTTGGCACATGATGTTACCTAAAAAGCAACATGAACCCCAACTGCCTCGCCCCTACTAGCTTAACACCTCGTCGAACATATCCGCGTAGGGGGTGTTGGCAAAGCTGGCTTTGAGTTCGTCAAAGTTGGTGATCACTTCGCGGAGGTCGTCTTTGGTGTGTTTTTTGGTTTTGCCTTCTAGCTGCATGTAGTTGACGCCGAGGAATTCAAAGATTTGGCGCAGGATGGCGTCTTTGTCTTGCGACAAGTCTTCGTATTGCACACGCAGATTGGGAAGCCCCAAACTTTGCACGTAGGCAGATAACGCATCGTCGGCGTCTTGCCGTTCTTGCACAAATTGGCGGAACTCGGCGAGGTCTACGGTCATGGGCGGCTGGCGGTCGGACTCTTTGTAGAGGTTCCAATTGCCGGTGGCGTCGTGCAGCCGCCTGGCATTGATGCGCGAAACGACGGCTTTGATGCGGTTGCGACGGTACATGTAGATGATTTTGACGTTCTTTTCGCGCAGCAGGCGGGTGAAGCCGTCTAAATCCAGCACATCTACGAGCTTGGTTTTGAAGCCGATAGCGCCCACTTTGCCGACGAGGGGCGGCGTCCAATAGTCGTTGGCCCAATCAAGCTGCTCTTGGGCGGATTGGTCTTTTTGTTTCATCACGGCGAAGCGCTCGAAGACGGCTTCGATGTCGGGGTGTTCTTGCAGCAGGGTGGTCATGTAGGTGCTGCCGTCGCGCTCGACGAAGAGGATGACGAAGGGGCTGACTTGGGGTCGTAAGAAAACTGAGGGCATGTTGTTTTTCTCCCGTGTAAATAAGTGTCAGGTGTCAGGTGTCAGGTGGGTGCGGAGGAGGATGGAGAGGGCGCCGCGATTGGTGAGCCAGTGGGGTTGGCAGCGGATGGCTTTGCGCACGGCCGTTTTCGCCCGCAGCATGTCCCCCTTCTCATAAGCCTGATACGCCTGCCGCATGGCAATCTGGCCGAGATCGCGCTGGCGGCGCTGCGCCAGTTCGGGCAGATTGGGGGGCAGGTTGTTGTAAATGGTTTCCAAATAGGCCAGCGGGTCGGCGATTTTGGGCAGGTCTGTCCAGCCGGACAGGATGCGGGCCAGGGGTTCGGCGTGGTTGGCGAGCAAGATGGGGTCGTGTTGTACGGCCGTTGCCAAATGTTCCTGCGCCTCTTGCAGCGCGTCCGGCACGCGGTAAGCCTGGGCAGCGGCGCGGAGGTGGGCGCGGCTGTAGGCGCGGTCGCGCATGGCCTGCCAGGGGGCTGGCAAGTCGCTGCGACGGAAGAAGTTTTCCAGCACAGCAAAGGTGGCAGTGGTCATCTGACGGCCGTCGCGGGTCATTTGGTGGCGGTGGAAGCGATAAAGCGAGACGGGCTGATCCACCCACCCCATCTCACAGCCAGCAACGGCGAGGCGCAGCCACATATCCCAATCCTCGTAAGAGCGCAGGGTTTCATCAAAAAAGCCGACGCGCTCTTGCCACTCGCGGCGCAGCAGTACGCTGCCCACATGCAGCGGGTTGCCCAGCAGCAGGTCGGGCAGGTGGGCGGGCAGCCCTTTGTCGAACTGTTTGCCGATGGAGCTGCCGTTTTCGTCAATGGGGATGGATTGACCGGCGACGAAACCGAGGGACGGCCGTTTCTCCATTTCCGCCAACAAAATCGCCACTTTTTGCGGCAAAAAGAGGTCGTCGGAATCGAGATAGGTGAGGTAGTCGCCGCTGGCGTGGCGGATGCCGGTGTTGCGTGCCCCGGAGAGGCCGCGATTTTCCTGGTAAACGTAGCGCACGCGGGGGTCGGAGAAGGATTGGGCGACAACGGCCGTGTCGTCCGTCGAGCCATCATCCACCACAATGACCTCCACGTCGGGGTAGGTCTGGTCAAGCCCGGCTTGTACGGCCGCTGCCAGGTATTGGCCTTGATTGTAGGCGGGGATGATGATGCTGATGGTTGACATAATTGGTAACAATTAGCGATTAGCTAATTGGTTGTCTCCAGTGTGTAAATGGCGCCATCGCTGCCCTGGTAGCTGAGTTGCAGGGAAAGCGCGGCGCTCAATGCCTCGGCGGTGGGAATGGAACTGATATTGAGGCTGTTGAAGTAAATGACGACGCCGTTTCCGGCTTGTAACTGCTGCTGCATCGCTTGCAGTTCAGCCTGGAATTGGTCGTTGGCCTGCTGGCTGGCTGCGTTGATGGTTTTGGGGATGGGATAGCACGGCCGTTCCGTGTGAATATACACTCCCTCCGGCGAATTGGCATAAATTGGCGTGTCCGGCGGCAGCGCTCGCACTTGCTGCAACACTTGCGAATCGTGCCAGAGGCGGTTGTTGAAGCCAATGCCTTCGCGGTAGCTTTGCGCGAGAAGTGTGTAGCTTTGCAGTAACTGAAAACCCACGAACACAATGCCGATACCCGCCAGCACGATTTCGCTGCGGCGCGGCGCGTGGGCATGATGCAGCAGTGTGTTGACCACAAATGCCAGCAAAATCAGCCCGGCCATGAAAACAGGCGACAAAATACGGTTGTCTAGTGGGGTGTTGGCGTCCAAAAAAGAGATGGAAAAGGCCAAAAAAGCGAGGTAAACGGGAATGAAAATGATCAGGATTTTGAGGAAGGTCGGGGTCTGGGTGACGATGCCCGCCCAGAAACGCCGGTCGCGGGGGTTGGCTCGTTCGCGGAAGCGCAGGTAAACGGCCGTACCCAACACCCCCAGCAGCACCACCGGCACACCCGTTTTGATGGACAGCGGCGCCGACAACGGAATTAACAACCAGCTTGAAAAGGTGTCTATGGCCTGGCGGATTTGCGTCATGCCCAGCGGGTGAAAGGCCACGTCTCGATTGGTGGCCGTGCCCGCCTCGCTGAAATTGCGCAACAGCCAAATTAATAGTGGCAGTACGGACAGAAAACCAAAGGTAAGGGCTGGCAGGAGTTGTTTGCGCCATGACGGCCGTGCCCAAAATAACACAGCCAACCCGCCCGTCATCACCAGAGTAATGCCGGCGTAGCGCGTGAGCAGGGCCAGGCTGATGAATATGGCTGACAGAATGAGGTAGCGCCAACGGCCGTTATCCAAATAGGCCGCGATGAAAAATAAGCCAAGTATGCCCAAGAATTGGAATAATGGTTCTGTCCAGGCCATGAGGTGCAGGGTGAGCATGGAAACGGAGGTGAGAAATAGTAACCCGGCTGCTGCGGCTGTCCATGATGTGCGACGGCCGTAATACTCAATAATCATCCCCATCAGCAACACATTGGCGGCAAATAGAAACGCATTCAGCCAGCGGGCGCTTGCCAGGGGGTCTAATCCCAACAAGCCAGGGAGCGCCAAAACGAGCGAGTAAAAAGGGGCGTGATGCGTCATTGGCCCATTCAGCGCCGCGCCGTAGGGAACGGTCAGCCCTTTTCCGGCCAGCAAATTCTGCGCCGCGCCAATGTATGAGATTGAATCGGGAGACAGCCCAATCCCCCAAGGCGTGCCAATGAGGAGAACTATCATGCCCGCCAATGCCAATAGGATGACCGGCACAATACGTTTGTTTGGGGCAACGATTACTTGCATGGGGTTTATTGTCTGTGGGAAATCTTACAGGTGGCCTAACTACCGGAAGAGGCCATATTTAAGGATGACGTAGATGGCGCGGAATCCGTCGCGCCAGTTGATTTTTTTGCCTTCTTCGTAGGTACGGCCGTAATAAGAAATCCCCACCTCAAACACCGTAAAATCGTGCCGGGCAATTTTGGCCGTAAACTCCGGTTCAAAACCAAAACGGTCTTCTGTCAAAGCAAACTTATCCAAAACCTCACGCCGAAAGACCTTGTAACAAACCTCCATATCGGTCAGGTTCAAATTGGTAAACATATTAGAGAAAAACGTGAGGAAGCGGTTGCCCAGTGAATGCCAGAAATACAGGACGCGATGCGACTCGCCGCCGACAAAGCGGCTGCCATAAACCACATCCGCTTTATTTTCCAAAATGGGGCGCAGCAATTTGGGGTATTCATTGGGATCATACTCAAGGTCGGCGTCTTGAATGATGATGATGTCCCCGGTGGCGACGGCAAAACCGGTGCGCAGGGCGGCCCCTTTACCCTTGTTTTGCTCATGGAAAATGATTTGGAACCCTTCCCGGCCACGCAATGTGTCTAAATAATCGCGTGTGCCATCGGCGGAGCCATCATCCACAATGACCAATTCTTTTCCCAGGTCTAGCTCAACAGCCAAAATTTGATTAATGATGTCGTCTATTGTCTTTATTTCGTTATAGCAAGGAATCACGATTGATATTTTCATGGTCAACTCAATATTTTCTGCCGTGAAACGTGATGCGTGAAACGTGAAAAAACTTTGGTCACGCATCACGTTTCACGCTAAGATTACCCTTCAATTCCTAAAGAACTTATTTTTAGATGGTCAGCCAGTATATATCAGATGCGCGAATGAAGCAGTCGCCATCGCACGATGCTGACGATAAAAATGAGCAGCAGTATGGGTATTAGGGCGGCGAAGATGGGTAAGCCCATGTTGACAGAGGTTGAATCGATTTGCGCCAGATTGTTGGGCACGGCCGTTGCCTCTACAGTAGGTGATGAGGGCGTGGGTTGCAGGGGAACGGCCGTACTCTCCACAGTTGCAGCCGACCAGGGTTCAGGTGCAATCGTCTGAACCCCATCAATCGTCGCATTCATCACCATAATCTCCCCATGCGACGACGCGTACCAGGCTACAACCAAATTATTCCCGCCAGCCACAGCGGCCGTAATAAAAACCATATCATTCGCGCCGCCAACCAGCTCCGCATCCGTCCACTTCGTACCGCCCAACCAAACACTATGCCACAACCCTAACGCCCCAGCACGGCCAATACTGCCCTCACGAACACGCTGCGCCACAAAAAAGTGCAAATGATTATCCCCATCACGCACAAAAACCGGAAAGCCATTATCACCAATCAACCAGTAAAAGCGGTCTTCTGCTTCTGACCACGTTTGCCCGTTATCATCTGAATACATAAACTGACGGTAAGCACGGAACCCGCCTTCCCATACCGCAACCAGTCTATCCCCCTCCAGCCACGCCAACTGCATCCAATCTCGCTCGTAATCAATGGGCTCGCGTTCTGCCAGCCGCACGGCCGAATTCCAAGTATCGCCATTATCCAATGAATGTGCCACGTACACCCGCTGCCCATTGCCCGTCGTGTCCCACTCTGTCCACGATGCATATAACCGCTCTTCAGGAGCGGTGAGCAAACGCACATTGCTATACCCACGATCTGGATCAGGCACAACGGCAATATCTTGCGGCTCTGACCAGGTTTGACCGCCGTTTTGAGAACGCAAATAAGCCAGTGAGCGAGGCTGATCGCCGGAATACTGCGATTCCCAATGGACACGCGCATACACAATGTGCAGTGTATCCGGGGCAATATATTCCAGGTCCGCCGAGTATTGGCTGCCTGTTGAATCATCAACTAACACCACCGGGGTCGCCCACGCTGAAGCGGAACCAGCACTATCCGCAGGCGCATAGCTGTAATACATCTTCTCCGGGTATTGCCCCAGCCAAATCAGGTGGATGATGCCCTGTTCATCAATGACGCCCTCTGGCTGCCATGCCTTCGGATCACCAAACGTGGTTAAGGTGGGATCGAGCGGCGACAGCAAAATATCTACCGGGGTTGACCAGGTAACGCCATCCCAACGGGAATACATGATGGTATTTCCGGCCGTTGTGCCGCCCAATGAGGCACGCCCCCCCACATCTTCGCTCCAAAAAAGATGCACGGCGCCAGTTTGGTCTGCCAGCAATAAGGGGTCTACGGAGCTTTCCACCGTGTTAGAGAAGTTGCGGATGGTGATATTGGTAATTTCAGGAACATCCTGCGCGTCTTGCGCCTGTGCCGCAGATGGGTTAAACACGGCCAGCATTATGCCAACAAACGTGAATATGAAAATGAATGCACGCCCAATCATAAGGCGTTTTGGGCTGATCATGAGCGTTTCTTCCTCATACGCAGGATACTGATGACAAAAACGGACAAGACCAAGACGACAACCAAACCAATGCTTAGGATAAGGGCGCCTATCGAACTACTGAATAAGAAGCTGCCACCGGACGCATTGGCTAGTGCATCAACATATGGAGTGGGAGATGGCGTAGGGGTGATAGTAGAAACGGCCGTTTCCCCCACTCCACTCTGTGGCAAAGGCGTTGGCGTCCATGTGGGTAGTGGCGTCGGCAATTCCCCAGGCAAATCCAGCGTTTGCGCCGTATGCAGCACGCCAAAACGTGCATCTGCATTGATCTGACTGGCGGCAATCGTCGCCACCGCCGGACTGCTGCCCGTCTCCAACTCCACCGTCTGCTCCGCCAAGACGCCATTAAACAGCACATGTAATTGCGCCTGATTCACCGTAGCCGCCTGTGAAAACGCGCCGCCAGGAAGCAAGTCGCTCACATCCAGGCTGTCATTTTCACTCCAGCGCAAGCCATCCCAAACCCAATGCCCCAGGTTCAGATTATCCAAATACAACAAATGCAGGCGGTCTAACGGATCCAGCGCCAGCGCTGGTGCGCCGCTTTCGCCGGTAAAGTTGGCGACGGGCAGCGGCGCAGTCCAATCCTGCCCGCCATTTTCGGAATAACTGTGCCAGAGAACGGTGCGGTTATCACTAAACTTGGCCCACACCAGATGCACAACCCCCTGATCTGTCAGCGCGAGGTCATGCCAGGCTATCTCGCTGTCAACGGGTTCGGTGATGTCGCTCCATGTTGCACCGCCATCGGTCGAGCTGAAAAAGTACAGTTCGGTATCGCCCTGGGGCAAAAAGGAGCGGTGGCGAATGACGGCCAAGTAGATACGGCCGTCCCGACCCAAAATCATGCGCGGTTTGCCGACCAATTCCCAGCCCAACGCCGTGCCATCCAACACCTTGATCGGCTCCGACCAAGTATTGCCCCGGTCGGTTGATTTGACCAGATACACGCCGCGCTGCTCGTTAACGGGAATGGAAAAAACGATGTAAACCGCGCCGGTTTCGTCAACGGCGATCTGCGGCCATTCGCTGGATTCTTGAATATCATGTACCTGGATGGGGTCTTGCCAATCTAGCGTAATGGCCGCCGAGGGGATTTGCACTTGACTAAAATAGAGGCTGCGTGATTCGGCATCTACCCAGGTTGCCATGAATCGCTGGAACTGTTTGTGCAGCACAAATGAGGCTTGTTGGATGTTGCCCTGCAGCGACTCGACCACGGACAACGGACGAGACCATTCTGTACCATCAAACAGGCTGTATTGGATGGTTTGTTGGAGGGTATCTTGGTCTTCAACAGTCCAAAAAGCGTGTGTCAGGCCATCTTCTGTAGCAAAGACGGCGAGGGAGTCTTGTACGGCCGTACTCTTTACAATCTGTTCGGGAGCGCTCCACGCTGGCGGAGGAGCGAAACGCAATGACCAATCTTCACGATCACCCAACGGCCGTTGCCACACCCACACATCCTCAATATTCCGCGTCGCCCCACAGGTAATCAGAAATAGCTGATTCTCCCCTGTGACAAACTCCTGAATACAAGAAAACGCCACTGCGCGGTACACATCCGGGTCTTCAAAATCAAAAATACTATCTTGCAATTCTGGCTCACTCCACGCCTCGCCATCCCATGCCTGCAAAAAGACCTGCGTGCGATCCACAGAAGCCAGCAGCACCTCCGTCATCAAAAAGAGCAAATCATTATGGCCCCAAAATAGGCGTATGGAATCGGGGCATTCTGTGGAATTAATATCCAGCACCGTCATCACATCCGACCAGCTATCCCCATCATCCTGCGAAACCATGTGATAGATGGAGCAGGTGCGCGGCGTGTGCCCGCCCTGCCACGCTAGATGCACTTCCCCGTCACGGGCCAGCACCGTAATTTTGCCCGGGCCGGGCGATTCCAACGCATCATCCAGTTGACGTTTGTCAATCAGTTCCGCCTCGCCCCAATCATCACCGCGATTGTGCGACCGCGCCAGATAGACCATTTCCACCAGCGGGTTATCCCACACAACGTACACTTGATTGTTCGCCGAAACCGCAATCTGCACATTGCTTTCTTCCTGACTAATCGAGCGCAAATAATTGGATTGGAAAAGCTGTACCGGCTCTGTCCAGGTATCGCCCAAATCATCAGAGGAACGATAATACACGCCCGTTGGCGCATCATTAGATGCCGCCCGCTTGATGTATGTCAGGTGCAAACGGCCGTTCGAGTCAACGACCGTATCAAACCCTGTCACCGAATCCGACAACGAAATAGCCAACAGCCAATTAGCTGCATCAACAGCCGTTGGAATACGCGAACGGCTAAAATGCAGCGTCGCGTCCTCATCCACCCAAAAAGCATAAAGACGATCATCGTCTGCGACCAATGTAGGCAGGTAGCCGGTAAAGGATTCAACACCATCCGTTTCGGAAAATGGCGGGTCGCTGAAGGGAACCAGCGCAGGCGAGGGTTCACTCCACACCCCATTGCGTTGCCGCGCATAGACATACCCCACAAACTTATCTACCCAAAACAGGTGCATACTCTCGGATGGGTCTACCACCATAACAGGATTAACGGCCGTTCCCGATTGCGACAAATTATAGGGTGGCTCCCAATTACTACCAGAGCCAGATTGGGCACGCACCTGCCACACCAACACAAGGAGTAACCCGACCAAACCCAGAGAGGCAACCAAGCCTCCTTTACTTTTTTTATGCCAGATCATAGTGCATCTTAACCCAAAGATTTGTCAAATCCCGTACAGGCGATTGTTTCCATACAATTAAAAGCCAACGCAACTATCCCATAGGGCAAGCGCGTTGGCAATCCCATACCATCTACTTTTAATCATTATGGTAATAATATCTTACGATTGCGCTTTCCCTTAAAAACGCAGGTTCTTCAATGTTCAGATTTTGCCGTGAAACGTAAAGCGTGAAACGTGAAAAGAAATTCATCACGTTTCACGCCTCACGCTTCACGGTTTCACAAGCAGCCCATACACCTGCTCTGCCCGCGATGCCAAATCGTCCCGCCCCTGCTGTCGCCACCAGGAACGGTAATTCGCCAATTCTTGTGCAGCCTCTGGAATGGAACGCAGCATGTCGGCGGCAACGGCCGTCCTCCCCCCCCAAGCCAAACTATACCCCAACATCTTGCGAATACCGCGATGCGTGGGCCGGGCCTCATGCGCGGCCTGCAAATAGCGAGCCGCCTCCGCAAAATCCTGCTCATACAACGCCATCATACCCAGGCGGTACTGCGCCGTTACATCACCCGCGTCCAAATCCAGCGCCTGCAAACTTTGCTGCCGCGCCTTCTCCAAATTTGCGGCGGGAATGTCGTAATCCCAACTGTTTGGCGGCCAACCCGCCAGTTGCCCTTGCGCCAGCGTCACCGCGCCCAAATTGGCAAACCAGCGTGCCCGCACCTCTTTTGAGGCGAACAACACGACCAACATCACCGCCAAAACGGGCAGCGCGTAACGGCGCACGGCCGTCCACCGACGATTCTCTTTGACAAGCAGATGGTGGGCGCTCAATCCCGCCACCATCCCCGGAAAAGCAAACAAAAGCGGCGTGCCCAGGAAGCCGTACAAGGCATCGTCAATCAGGCCGTGCAGCAAAATGACCAGCAGCCCGCCCAACAAGGCGAAGCGCACGGCCGTTGCTTCCTCGCGCAGCAGCGCCAGCGCCCGCCACACACTACCGCCATAAATGACCAGCAGCGCCAACAGCGCCAGCGGCCCCTGCGTCAGCCACACATCCAAATACAAATTGTGCCCATAATTGAAAAAGAAAAAGGGGATGACGCGGATGTACTGCGAGTACAGCCCATTAAACGTGGCGAGGCCGCTGCCGGTAAAGGGGAAATCGGCGATCAACTGCCAGGTTTGGCGATACAGTTGCAGCCGTGTCACGGAGGAGGTCATGCTGTGCAAACTTTGCCACATCACCCAGGCAAAGATGGCGAGGCTGACCGCGCCGCCGATGATGCCCACCAGCTTGACATGCAACGAAACGGCCGTCTCCCGCCCCATCGCCCGCAGCCAAAAAAAACAGCCCATCACAAACAAGGCGCTGACCAGCAGCGCTCCCCACGCACCCCTGGAACTGGTCAGCAGCAGGGCAAACAAGGTAACGGCAACGGCCGTCCCCGACAACACCGCCCCGCCCCACCGTTTTTGCCGCCAATTGCGCCAGAGAACGGCCGTGCCCATGGGCACAAACATCGCCATCAGCCCCGCCGCTTTATTGGGGTGCAGCGCCGGCCAGCCCAACGACGACAAAGCCGCGCCCACGCGCTTGCCCAACGCCGTCAGCAGCGCAAAATCAGCCGTCCAGGTTTGCCAATCCACCGTGAAGAGAAAATAGAATGCAATGAGCAGGGCAACGGCCGTACCCCCCGCCATCACCCCATCCAGCCGCCGCACAGACAGCGCAGCGAGCGCATAATATAGGAAGACCCCGCCCAACAAAATGCCAAACTTCGCCCAGGCCTGCCCATGATCATAAGCAACGGCCACCCCCACCCCGGCCGTCGCCATAAACAGCCACAGCCAGTACGCCTCATCCTTCATCCTTCCGCCTTCATCCTTACTCGCAGCAACCCTTTCAGCCACGCCGCGCTCATCCCCGACCAGCCCGCCATCTCCGGGTTGGGAATCCAGTACACGCGCCGCCCGCCCGCCGCAGCGCGGATGATGTGCCACGTCAACTGCCAGGTACGGCGCAATCGCGCCCATCGCCCCACGCCCAGCCAGCTTTCCTCGCCGGGATCGCCCAAATAAACGGTTGCGCCGGGCTGCTCGCCCTCGTGCGCAGCCCAAAAGCGCACGCCCTGCGCGGCAATGGGTTCTAATTGGGCGGCATATTTGATGAACGGCCGTACATCAGGAAACGCCTCCCCCAACAGCGCAAACCGCCCCTCCAGCGCATACCCATACGCCGCAATGCGGTCGCCAAACAACGCCTCCGCCAGCCGGTTTTGCCCCTCGGTCAGCTCATGACGCCACGCCTCGGCGCGACTCTTGTCCACCGGCTTGCTCACCTTGTCCTTCCAGGGCGCGTTGCGGCTGTTAATGCGCTTGCCCGTTTTCGATGTGTCCAGCATTTCCGGTTCAAATTCTTCGCCCAAAAATGCGCACAGCGCCGTCAGCGTCCCCTCGGCATCGGCCACCAAATCCTCATAATGCAGGGTGTAGGCATTGGCATCCGTCTCAAAAAAGGCGGCGCTGTTCTCGTCCAAACGGCGCAAAAAGAGCAGCGCCTCAGTCACGGTTTGCACGCCCCAGGGCACTTTGGTCAATGACAAAGCCACATCACGCGGGTCGCGCACAATGCGCACAATCGGCGAATCGGGGAAATAGGCGCGGATGTCGGCCACGTATTCTAAATGGTCGGGGGTTTTTTCTATCCAGCGCCGTTTGCCCAGCCGCTGCATATGCTGCTCGGTGACGGCTCCTAAAATGTGGCGGATTTGTGGGGGTTTTTCGGCGAGGTATTGGGTGATGGACGGCCGTTCCAACTGGTACTTGTTCAGCAAAAACTTCTTCTCGCTGCCCAGCGAACTCGTATGCTCAATGGCGGCGATAAAATCCACCGCCCTGTCGGGCCAACTTGCGGCGGCAACCAATGCCTGCGCGTCAATCTGTGCCAGCCTGCGGAAAAAGTGCGTCTCCGGGCCGCAGCTCATGCCGCTGTGCGCGTCCAGCATCGCCGCCAACAGCGTCGTGCCGGAACGCGGTGCGCCCACGATGAAAACCGGCTCCCGCATTACGGTCTGATTCCTCACAGTGTGGGTAGGTTGGTGGGAACGGCCGTGCCCATCTCCCAGCCATGCGGCAAATACGCTGTCCCATTAATCAAATGCCCCCCGCGCACCTTCAAATGCCCAATCCGATTCACACGATCATAAAACGTGTACCCATCATCATGGAAAATCACCGCATCCAGCGTAAAAATGTTCGGCAGCAAATTCAGGTGCGGAATCATCAAATCCACATACCCTTTGCCCTCAAGCATCCCCAACTGCACCCCGTCCACATCCGTGCGGATACCCGTCACCTGATGGCTGTTCAAAATGTGCATCGTCACATTAAACACCGGATTCTTCACCGGCTTTTCCGCCTCATAATGAAAACGCAGGATAGCCGGTTCGCCCACTTCAAAGGACTCTTGCGCCACGCCTTGTTCATTCAAAACGTCCAATCCCGCAATGCGAATCTCGCCCGTGCCCGCCCGCAGCACATCCACCAACGATTCATCGCCGTCAACCAGCGAAGCCCGATAAGCGTCAATCGCCTCTTCCGTATCGCCTTCATAAATAACCTGCCCCTTCTCAAAGGTCACAGCCCGCGTACAAACATGGCTGATCGTGTGCAAATTATGCGACACCAAAATAATGGCGACCCCCATCTCCTTCAAATCTTGGATGCGCACCTGGCATTTTGTGCGGAACGCCAAATCGCCCACCGCCAGCACTTCATCCACCAGCAGCACATCCGGCTCCAAATGCGCCGCCACCGAAAAGCCCAAGCGCACCGTCATGCCGGAGCTATAGCTTTGCACCGGCATATCAATAAACTCTTCAATGCCCGAAAAAGCTACAATCTCGTCAAAACGGCGGTCAATCTCATTTTTGGCAATGCCCAGCACCGACGCATTGACATACACATTCTCGCGCCCCGTCAACACCGGATTGAAGCCTGCGCCCAACGCAATCAGCGCCTGCATCCGACCCCGCGCCGTAATCCGCCCCAGGTCTGGCTTGATCAGGCCGTTGAGCATTCGCAGCAGGGTGGTTTTGCCCGCGCCATTATGCCCAATCAGCCCCAACGTCTCGCCGCGCTTCACTTCCAGCGACACATCGCGCACCGCCCAAAACTCATCTTTGCGCAGCGCATCACGCGCCCCGCCGCGCCCCGCCAATTCCGACGCAACATCTTTCACGCCATACCACAACGAGCGCTTCAGGTCGCGTGTAAATTTTTTGCTAACATGTTCAACGGTAACTAAAGTATCGCTCATCAGGCACTCATCCGTTCAATGATGATGGGTAACGCCACGCGGTAAATCACCCAGGCAACTAAGGTCAGGAGTATCGTCAGCACGCTCACGACGGCAAAGGGCACAATGTTTTCCACGATTCCTTGAGTCAACAAATCGCGGGCAGCAATCAGCAGCGGGCTAACCGGGTTAACAATGGCAATCAGCGAAAAGGGGAAACTCTGTGGCGGCGTGTACACCACCGGCGTCACAAAGAAGGCCAGACTAACAATAATGGGCAGCGAAGTCGCCACATCGGTGTACAACATGCCAATGGGCGTGAGCAGCAAGCCCAGGCCAATACCCAACATCATCAGCATCAAAATGGCGATGGGAGCCAGCAGCAAACCCCAACTCAGCGGCACGCCAAAGATGACGAAGATCACGGCGATGACGATGAGCTTGATGCCCAAGTTGAACAAGACCAGGTACACGGCCGAGACAATCAACGCCTCTCGCGGAAAGTTAATCTTTACCAACAGGGACTTTGCGGCCGTTACCGATTTTAGCGGCGCATTCAGGCTTTCTGTGAACAACTGCCAAAGAATATTGCCAACCAGCACATAAACCGGATACGAAATCGGCGTTTCGCCAAAGTCCACCACGCGGCGAGACTGCAACACAATGAAGATGATGCTGGTGACGATGGGCGGCACAAAGGCCCACAACACCCCCAAAAGGCTCTGGCGGTACTGTGCCGAAACATCGCGCACAAAAAGCCGCCAGGACAACTCCCGCGAAGCCCATACATCACGAACCATCGCCCGCAGCAACAAGCCCGGCGAGCGCATTTGTGAGTCGGGCGTATATACTGTTTCCAGCAATTCTGCCGTGTCTGTCATAGTCTACCCTTTACAAGTTTTTCGGATTTGGCAAGGTTTGATATGAAACGTGAAGCGTGAAACGTGATGAACTTTTTTCACGTTTTACGTTTCACGTTTCACGTTTCACGATATGATCGTTATTCGCCTTTCGCCTGCCAGCTCAACGTCTGCAATCCTACGCTAACGGCCGATTTCAACGTCGAGACATCGGAAACCAGCATCTTGGCATAGGTCTTCACCGGTTCCGGGCGCATCGCCCATTCACGGAAAGCACGTTTTTGCCAGTAGAGGAGCTTCTCCGCAGACAAGTTATCGTAATCTAGCACCGTACCCTTGTCCATGTCCACCTGTTCCCAGCGCGTGCCGGGGCGGAACCAATCGTTCTCGACCACTTCAAAGAAGAAGGGCGTGCCCGGATAGGGCGCGGCGACATGGAAGAGAGCGATGTCCAATGGCAGCGTTTTGGAAAAGTCAATGGTCTGGCGAATGGTTTCTTCGGTTTCGCCGGGCAAGCCGATAATGAAGTAACCCCAGTTCATAATCCCGGCGTTACGCGCCCATTGCAGGGAGCGGGCGGCCTTGTCGGGGTAAGCGCCTTTGCGGGCGTGACGCAAAATCTGCTCGCTGCCGCTTTCAATGCCCCAAGAGATGAGGCGGCAACCGGCCTTCGCCATCATGTGCAGCAGTTCTTCGTCCACGTAGTCTACGCGGCTGTTGCATGTCCATTTGATGTTGATTTCTTGCTCAATCATCAGCTTGCACAACCCCATGGCCTGCTCGCGGTTGACGGTGAAGAGGTCGGCGTACATGTGGATATTGTTCATGCCCAGGCGCTTGAGCATCCACAGTTCTTCCATGATGTTTTCGGGGGAGCGCACGCGCACGGAGTATTGGTAGCTGACGTGTTTGATGCAGTAGGTGCAGCCGGCCGGGCAGCCGCGACTGGTGACGATGAAGGTGAATGGCCCTTTAATCAGGGGCATACGCTGTTTTTTCAGCGGCAGCAGATGGTGCATGGGCAGGGGCATGTCGTCTAAATTGGGGATGAACGGCCGTGTCTCATTCATCACCACCTCATCACCCTTACGCCACACCAGCCCCTTGATGCCATACATATCCACCGCCCCATCCTCGTTCAAAGCCGGGGCATACGTCGGGTCATGGTCAGTAAACAGCTTGAGAATATTCTCCGGGCGCTGCTCCACCTTCCCTTCCAACACATCCAGCAAATCCCGAATCGTCAAGTCCGGCTCGCCCAACAAAATGAAATCGAGCGCCGGATACGCCCGCATGGTCTCCATCGGGATGGGCGTGACATGCGTGCCAAAGGCGATAGTCTTTGCGCCACGCGCCTTCGCCAAAAAACAGCCATACATATCATTTTCCAGCGTCGGAGCCGTGACCTGGGTCATGTAATATTTGGGTTTAAACTCATCCAGTTTCTTGGTGAATTCCTCCCAACTCATGCGCTCCGCGTTGGCGTCAATGACGGCCATTTTATGCTCTGGATGCACCATCGCCGCCATTTGCGCCAGCGATACCTGCGGCCAAACCATGTTCTCGCGGGTGCGACGGCCGACGCGGTGCTGGGTACGAATCCACAAACCGCCATCTGGCGTGGGCGGATTGACAAAGAGAATGTCTACCGCTTTCTCGGAACGTTTTTCTTCTAATAACCCTTTGCGCACGATGTCGTCCGCATTGGGGAAATTTGCCATACGCAGGCGAGGTACACGCCGTGTACCCAGGTTTTCACGCAAGGGGTCTTTGCGGCTGCTGCCGTTGTCGTCGTCGGTACGGCCGTTTCCATTTACTTTCACATCATCCAATTGAATGCCGCTCATCATTACCTCCAAAAAAGTATAGAGTACAGAGATAGAGCTAGAGGAAGCCATTGCCCCATCTCTAGCTCTAATAAGTCTGATTATAATAACCCATCATGACAATTTTTCTTACAATCCTCATAAAAACCCCCGCACTCTATCACTGGCTGCCTACAGCAGCCCCATGTCCTTCTTCGTCAACATCTCCCGCTGCCCCAATTCCTCCAACACACGCAGCAGCACCCAATAAATTACCAACTGCACGCCAATCAACGTCACCATCGCGCTGCCCAAGAGCCACAGCCACAGCCGCTCAATCGCCCAACCGCTGACGCCCAGAGCCAAACTAACGACGGCGATAATCAGGCCAACCAACACGCCCAACGCGCCCATCCAGCCAAAATGATGGTTCAACGGCTTACGCTTGAAGATGGGTTGACCGAACAAGCCCTGGCGCACCGGCCGTTTGTGGAAAATTGTGACCATGTAGTTGAATGTGACCCCCAACGCAAAGAGGCTGACGCCGACAACGGCCGTAACCATCGCCGTAAACACCGCCATCACCCCCCACGCGCCCAACTCCGTCACCCCACTCAGGCGAGCCACCACCAGACCCAACAAAATCAGCCCGGCAATACCCCCGCCAGTCACCCCAGCAAACCCAAAATCCGCACCGGGTTATACGTCAGCGCCGTCCAAATCATAGACTGCAAAAACAGCGTCCCATCCCCCACCACACTCAGCTTCGAGCGGCCCAGCCGCTCACTGTACGGAATCGGCACCTCTTTAATGCTGATGCGCTCATGAATCGCCCGCGTACTCATCACCGGCGTCAAATTCAAACCATCCGGCAGCGGATACATCCGCTCCATAATCTCGCGGCGGAACACCCGCATCCCGCTGGCGCTGTCCGTCACCCGCTGCCGCCCAATCAGACTGAGCAAATTGGCGAAGAAGAAGTTACCCACGCGGCGCGTCAGCGGCATCTCGCTCTCCGCTCCCGCCATGCGCGAACCAATCACCAACTCCGAACCGCGCAGCGCTTCCTCGCACAATTCCGGGAAATGCTCCGGTGGATACGTGCCGTCGGCATCCAAAAAGCCGATCAATTCCCCTTTTGCCGCGCCAAAGCCGGTTTTGAGTGCGCCGCCGTACCCTTTGTTTTGCTCATGCTGGATCAGGCGCACGCCATCAATGGCCCGCGCAATTTCCACCGTGCGGTCTTTCGAGCCATCGTCCACGACGATAAGCTCTAATTCTTCGACGCCCACACGGGCTAAATCATCACGCACCGCCAGCACGCGCTCGGCGATTTCGGCAATGCCATCTTCTTCGTTATAGGCGGGAATTACTACGGAAAGTGTGGTCATAATTGGTTTCCTTCGTATGGTAGGGGCATGGCGATGCCATGCCCGGCGACGCCATGCCCCTACTTTTAATAAATAATGCGCTCGTCTGCGGGAGCACTTCCGTCTATTTCTTTGATAATGCGGGCCGGCACGCCGCCGACAACGGTGTGCGGCGGCACGTCTTTGGTGACAACGGCTCCGGCGGCGACGACGGCCCCTTTGCCCACGCGCACGCCATCGGTGATGACTGCGCCAGCCCCTAACCAAACGTCGTCCTCGATGACGATGCCTTCGGCGGTGATGCCTTGTTCGGTGAACGGCCGTTCCCGATCCGCAAACACATGATTCACCGCAATAATCTGCGTAAACGGCGACGTATACACCCGGTCGCCAATCGTCACGCCACCCTGCCCGCGAATTACACTGTACTCGCCAATCAGGCTGTTCTTACCTATTGTAATACCCGATTGCGGCATCTCACGGAAATTATAAACGTGCAGCACCGCTCCGTGCATCACAATCGTCTCATCGCCAATCTCAATCCCATTCGGCATGGCGTGCAAATAAGCACCCTGATCCAAATAAACGCCACGCCCCAAGCGGATACGGCTGGCATAACGCAAGCGCACACCGCTTTCAATGGCCGCCAACCCGTCCATACGCAAAATCAGCCGGTACAACACGCCGCGAAGTCCAATTCCGACCAATGTTGGAATCCAGCCAATTAAAAAAAATAGGGTTTGCTCTAAGACATAACGGCCCAAACCTGACGCCTGACGGCCCAAGTAAAGCCTGAGGTTATCAATTATTGCACGCATAAGGAAGTTTACAGTAATCAGTGGTCAGTGATTCAGTAGTCAGCGGCCAGTAATTGGTATCCAACAACTGATTACTGATAATTGATTACTAGTCGCCGATTTTTCTGTACTGTTGTTAAGGGATACAATCACCACAATGCCACTCGCATTATGGGCAAATTAACTTACGAAGCGGCTTACACAAAAGATAGAGGGCAAAGATAGAGATAGAGGTTGTGATGAAGTTTTCTCTATCTCTATCTCTCGCCCTAGCTTTCTTCAGGAGATACCATGCAAAAGCTTTTCGCCAACACATACCAGGGCATGACCGTCCTCGTCACCGGGCACACCGGCTTCAAAGGGTCGTGGCTGACGGCCTGGCTGCTGGAAATGGGCGCAAATGTCGTCGGCTTTAGCCTACCCGACCCGCCGACCACGCCCAGCAATTTTGCCGTTTGCAACCTGGTCCCGTTGATGACGGATGTGCGCGGGGATGTGGGGGATTATACGGCCGTTTCCCATCTCATCGCCACCCATCAACCCACCCTCATCTTCCACCTTGCGGCCCAGCCCATCGTCCTACGCGGCGTCGCCGAACCTAAACTCACTTTTGACACCAACAGCGGCGGCACAGTCAACATTCTTGAAGCCGTGCGCCATACCGATTCCGTCAAAGGTGTCGTCGTCATCACCACCGACAAAGTGTACGAAAATCAGGAATGGCTGTGGGGCTACCGTGAAAACGACCGTCTCGGCGGGCACGACCCCTACAGCGCCAGCAAAGCGATGGCCGAACTGGCAACGGCCGCTTACCGCAGTACCTTCTTCGCCCCCGAAACATACGACCAGCACGGCGTCGCCATCGCCACCGCTCGCGCCGGGAACGTCATCGGCGGCGGCGACTTTGGCAGCTACCGCCTCGTCCCCGACTGCATGAAAGCGTTAATGGCCGGGCAGCCAATCGGCGTGCGCAACCCCCTCAGCGTGCGCCCCTGGCAGCATGTACTGGAACCGTTGAGCGGCTACCTCTGGTTGGGCGCAAAACTTCTCAGCGACGGCCCCGCCTTTGGCGAAGCCTGGAATTTCGGCCCGCAAGAGCAGCGCGGCCTCTCCACCCGCGAAATCGCCGAAGAACTGATTGCTCGTTGGGGTTCCGGTTCCTGGGTACATACCCAACCCGGTTACGCCAAAGTGGAGACTGGGCTGCTGCGCCTCAGTTGGGACAAAGCCGCCGACCGCCTCGGTTGGCAGCCCGTCTACCCCTGGAAACAGGCGCTAGGCGAAATTGTAGACTGGTTCAAAGCGCATCAGCAGCAACAAGATATGCACTCTGTCGTAAAGGAGCACATTGCCCAATACGTCCAGCATGCCCAAATCCTGGGTCTGCCCTGGACTGAATGAAAGGCGAAAATCTTCATCCTTCGCCCTTCATCCTTCACCCTTATTAAAGGAGTTTCCCATGTACCGAATCGAATCTTTCCTTTCTGCCCGCCTCTTTCTGGTTCCTCAGTTAGTAGGCAACCGCATCTATTTTATTAGCAATATGAACGGCCGTATGAGTCTCTACGTCATGGATCACGGCGGCAGCGTACCCGAACCCCTGCTGCCCCCCGACATCGCCCTGCAAAACCCACATCTCATGAATGGCCCCTCCTTCGTTGTCTTCCCCAAACTCGACAAAATCCTCGTCATGATTGACCAGAACGGCGACGAGAACTACCAACCCATGTTCATCCCCCTCAGCGGCGGCTATCCCGAACCCTTCCGCGCCGATGTTTTTGCCGGGAGCAGCGTCACCGCTGGCGGTGAAGACTTGGCGCAAAATCTCGTTTATTTCATTGTTCAATCCCGTAAAGAGGCCCTATTCACCGCCTACCGCGCCAATTTAGAAACGGGCGAACTCATCAACATCAGCGAGAGCATGTACGGTGCATATCCCACTGCCCGTACCAAAAATCACGATCAATTTGCCATCATTGAGGGGTATGGGCCAGGGGATATGGTTGTTTACCACAAACGCGATCTCAAGGGTGACAAGGCCCTGCTTTATGGTAAGCCTATATCTGACCGAGAACCTGGCGAGTATGTCGCGCCAACGGCCGTCGTCCCCGTCCACTTCATCCGCAACAACCAGGGGCTGCTCATCTCCTCCATTCTCTTCGATGACAAATACAGCCTCGGCTACATGCCCCTCAGCGACCCTGCCAACATCGTCCCCGTCGCCATCGAAGGGCTGGCGCACAGCGGCATCGGCGAATTGGAGGATGTCGAGCATTTGCACGGCCGTATCTACCAAATCAACTACAATATAGACGGCAGCACATGGCTCTACGAAGCCGAACTCGACGAAGAAAACCTCGTCATGCGCATGCGCCACACCCTTGTCGGCCAGGGCATCCTCTCCGGTGGTGTGTTGGAATCGGTACGTTATGATGAGGAGCATGATCGCTATGTGTTGTCGTTTTCGACGGCCGTTTCCCCCACCCAAATCTACACCATCGAAGGGCCACAGCGCGACCAACTCCTCCAACACACCCGCGAAACCATCCTCGCCATCCCCGCCGACCTCCTCGCCCCCGGCGAAGAGGTCGCATACACCTCATTCGATGGCCTGCGCATCTCCGCCCGCCTCTACATGCCTGCCACCAAACTCGGCTACGAAGGGCCGCGCCCCCTCGTCTACTACATTCACGGCGGCCCACAAAGCCAGGAGCGTCCCGACTTCGCCTGGTTCTCCATGCCCCTCATCCAATTCCTCACCCTCAATGGCTTTGCCGTCTTTGTGCCCAATGTGCGCGGCAGCAGCGGCTACGGCTTCGACTACATGCACCGCGTCAACCGCGATTGGGGCGGCCAAGACCGCCTTGATCATGCCTACGCGATGACGGATGTGCTATCCAAAGACCCACGCATCAACACCAGCCGCGCCGCCGTCGTCGGCCGTTCCTACGGCGGCTACATGACCCTCACCCAGGTTGGCCGCCACCCCGACCTCTGGTCAGCGGCCGTAGACATGTTCGGCCCCTACGACCTCTTCACCTTCATAGACCGTGTGCCCGCCACATGGCGGCCATACTTCCTCATCACCATCGGCGACCCCGAAAAAGACAAAGCCTTCATCACCGAACGCTCGCCGCGCACCCACATTCACAATCTGGCTTGCCCCATGCTCGTCATCCAGGGCAAAAACGACCCCCGCGTGCGCGAAATCGAATCCCGCGAACTGGTAGAAACGCTGCAAGCACAAGGCAAAGAAGTAGACTACCTGATGATGGCCGACGAAGGGCACGATGTCCTCAAATTTGAAAATCGCGTGCGCGTCTACAACGCCATCACCGACTTCTTCAAAAAGCACTTGATGTGATCTCTGTGGGTCTGGCAGATCATCGGAGGAACGGCCTGCCAGGCCCATTACACAAAATTGTTAAAAGCTGGACACTGGCGAAACGTCTCTTCCTAGACAAGCGCCGCACCCCTCTGCTATCATCACCATACAAACAAAGATAAATGCAAATGGCTAAATGACCTCTGCGACAAGGATGATTATGGCAGAACAATCCCCCCCGCTTGTGCACAACAAAATCGGCTTCCACATTGGTCCCTACACCAACAACCAGTTATTGCAAGACTGGCTGTATAGTCTTGATTCACAAAATATCCCCGTATTTCTAACCGTAACCGGGGATTTTCATTTTTTGTTCAATCTGGTAGGGCGTCTAACGCTGCCGCAAAATCACACCATTGTTTACCAATTTCGCCCAGAGCAAATGGAGGGGTTTGAGAAAGACTTATTCGATTTCAACAATGCCAGTTTTTATCAGCAAAATCAGGGACAAGAAGCCGCATTGGCTGAAAAGTATTGGGAGCAAATCCAATACCTGCTCCCCTCCGATTTTCCCCGTGAGAAAGTGTGGCTGGAACTACCTGGCAATTTGACGGCGATTTATGAGACCATGCAGGCAGATTGGTTAGGAGAATTTGCCACAGCACTGGCACGCCGCACAACGGAAATTGGCTATAAAATCGCTTTTTTTGGCTGGCGTAATGGAGAACCGAGCATAGAAGCGTGGGAAACCAATGGAATGCTGCGCTTGCTGCACTATTGCCAACAATTTCCAGATAATCTGGGGGTTTCGCTGCATGAATTTAGCGGCAGCCTGGACACCATTTCGCCCGACACAGCAGAGAATGAGATCGGCACTTTGAGTTTGGCTCCGCCAGACGGGGAACGGAGTGGCATCGGCCGTTTCCGCCAGTTAGTTCAGGTTTGTCACGAGCAGGACATTACCGTGCCGCCTATCTTCATCAGCGAGTGGGGCTGGACGCGGGAGCGCATCCCCAACCCTGGGGCGGCGATGGAACACATTGTGCAGGTGAATGAGCAACTGTACAGCAACTACCCAGAAATACGCGGCGCGGCTTTGTGGACGTTGGACCCGGATGCGGGCGCGGTGGCGGATTCGGTGGCGGATTTGGTACGGCCGTTAACCGAACTAAGCCTCTCCTACCAGTTTGAAATCCACCCCCAAAATGGGGATTGGTCGGCGAACAGCTATGGGACAGACCCGTTTGTTGAAGAGTATGACGAAGATCCCTCTTTTGAGGAAGTCTCCCAACCAATTAGAGAAGAGGACATGGGCTATACCCGGCTGCGCTCGGTGATGGCCGATTTTTTCAATGAAGAAGAACTGCGTTCGTTGTGTTTTAATCTGGGTGTCGATTACGAAAATCTTCCAGCGTCGGGCAAAGAAAATAAAGTGCGCGAATTAATCTCTCTAATCCTCACCCAAAGACGCAGTGAAGAGTTAATGGCCGAGTTAATTCGGCAACGTCCAGAGATTGGTTGGCAAGAAATTGTGTCAGGGCAACTATCGCCACCCGGGTTAGACTATGGACGCATTCGCACACTACCTGCCGTCATTAATGAGAGGTTCGATGAAGCAGAACTTCGCAGCTTATGCTTTGAATTAGACGTGGATTATGAAAATTTACCCGCAGTGGGCAAAGCGGATAAAGTGCGGGAATTGGTGTCCTATTTTGCCCGGCGGCAGCGTATTCCAGACCTGGCTTTAGCGTTACAACGAATGCGACCAAATGGTTTTTGGGAGGAATGGCTGGAAACAGACACGGCCGTTTCCACCTCATCATCCCCTCCCCCACAAACCGACTATCTACCGCTAGAAAGCGAAACCTTGCCTGAGTTGACGACACAGCAAACGGCCGTTGCCGACTTCATCACCCAAACAGAAGCGCCAGCCATCAAAGGCGCCTTCCCCATCCCCACCAACATGGGCGAAAGCATCGAAAGCCAGATAACAGTAACGCAAGAAGCACGGCCGTTCCGCGCCTGGCTGGCCCCTTTCTCCGGCGAAGATGATGCGGGGTTCAAAACCATGTTGGCAGAAGATGAACCTTCGTGGCAAACAAATGCAGACGCCGGAGCCGAAGACATCGTCGCCCTCTATCGTTTGGCTCCGCACAACGAACTAACACACTTGTTCACCGTACAAAGCAGACCTGATGCCGAATCGCCTTTTCGCCTGCGAAAGGCACATCCGCTTAACCGTTCACTGCCAGAGGCAGAAATCGCCACACATCCGGCCATGCAGGGCTGGAAACCGCCTACCACTGCCGATCAGCCGTTGGACTTAACGGCCGTCAACCTCTGGCAGCCCCTGCGCAGCCTCATCGCCGCCTGGAACCCAGACCTGATCGCCGACCTGGCCGAGTGGGAAGGGTTGACGGAAGAAGATGTGTGGCAAACGGCCGTTACTATCGCCCTGCAAATACCAGACAAAAACGGCCGTCTCCACACCCTTATCTCCCTCATCCAAAAACGCCCCAGCACCATCACCAACGACGACCTGCTCAAGCAGTTCAACCTGGAAAGCGAATGGCGTGCCCGCCGCGCTGTCTGGAACACACTCCAACGCCCCATCCCCCCAACCATGACTTTGGACGATGCGACAGCCATTTTGCGCAAACATGGCTACACCGACGCAAAAGAACTGTTGCAAAAAATAGATACCTCGTGGGAATCCATTGAAGACCCGCAACTGCGTGCTCGCGGTCATGCACTGCTGGCGCAAACCTACGAAGGGTTAGGTGATAACAAAAAAGCCCTCACCCAATGGCGCAAAGCCGCCGAACTCGACCCCGCCAACAGCGCCACCTTTGAAGGCATCGAGCGCTGTACACCAGATAATCAATTAGATAGGTCAGCACAGTTCATCGAAAAAGTAGCTGCCAAAGCGCCCGACAGTGCCGGGCCAACGGTGGGCATGGCGGCCATCGCGCAGCGGCGCAATGAGTATGAAAAAGCGGCAGAATTGCTAGAAACGGCCGTGCATCTCACCCAAGATCATGTCGAAAAACAACGCATCGAAACCCGCCGCGAAGTGATTGTGCAATATATCCCGCAAACGGCCGTACCCCCCGAAACCGCCCTGCATCCCACCCTCGACCCTCGCGAAAAAAGCCTCATCGAATTCCTCATCCGTCACGGCGGCAAAGAAGAAATCCGCCAGTTGTGCGCCGATCTGGGCATCGACGACGAAGAACTAAGAGAAGACGGCCTTAGCCGCATGGCGCGGGAATTTGTACGCCGCGTCGGTAAAGCCGGTAGATTGGCCGAATTAGAAACCCTGGTACGGCAAAACCACCCCCGGCAGGCATTCGTCTTTCAAGAATCCGTACAAGAATTAATTGAAAATGCACAAGCCCTCCTGCCGCACAATCCCGCGCAAGTGATTGAGTATTTACGCCAGCAAAAACAAGAATGGGAAATCGGCACAGCGCCGGAACGTGCCGCCATTCACAGCATTTTGGCGCAAGCCTTTGCTGCCACCGGCAACCACCGCATGGCCTATGCCCACTGGCAAAATCAGGCCCGCTTGCAGCCCAACGCCGCCAACGCGTTCAACGGCATGGCCGCTGCCGCACAGCAGCTCGGCGCAGATATGCTAGACAAAGCAGAGACGTGGATGCAGCAATTCAAGCAGCAAAATCCCACAGCCACTGGCCCAGCTATTGGGTTGGCCGCCATTGCCCAACTGCGCGGCGATTTGACAAAGGCAGCGGAACGACTGACGAACGCCCCCGCAGCCAGCCTGGTGCAGCAAGCGCAAATGGCCCAGGCTGCCCAACAACTGCTCGCCGCTAAACAAGCACCCCCGCCTGCTGATGACGCAGCGCAAGATGATGATACGGCCGTTCCCCCACCCCCAACCTTCGACCCAACCCACCTCGCCACACAGCCCAATGGCGAACTGGTCTCCAACCGGTTGAGCCGCACACTAAACGACCTAAGCAGCACGACAACAGGACTAGACGATAACGCTCAAGTGCAGATTTTGCGCGAGTTTGTGCAGCAAACGTTGGCGCTGCCCACGCTGTCCGCCGCGCACAAGCAGGACTTGCGCCTGCGCAGCGCCCGCGTGTTGGCCGAAGCCACGCGCACGCAGCGTGTCACGCCGGAAATGACGACTGAACTGCGCCTACCGGTACTAGATTCGCTCTTTATCACGCAGCCACAGCAGCGGCGGGCGCTCATTCGCACAGTCAGCAGCTACCGGCAATCTGCCGGGCGGCGGCTGGCGCTGTTCTTACGCGACCAGGCACGCCGTCAAATCCGCAAAGACCTCGGCGCCAAAAAGGTGGCGGTATTGGTGGATGACAGCACGGCAGAAACGGCCGTACAAGAGGAGTATGATCGCGTGAAAACGGCCGTTTTTAGCGAAGGCAGCTTCCACCTCCAAAACCAGACCCTACAAACCCTGAGTGATATATGTAAAAGCAAGGATGAGCAGCCGGTGGGAAAATGGCGCACGGCCGTTGCCAAAAAGACCCTCACCCTCACCGGCAACCTCAACCATGACGTACTCGCCCTCGATTTTAGCCGCTACGACACAGACCCGCGCCAATTTTGGCTGCTGCTGCACGCCCTACTACACAGCATCGAAGGCCACCTGGCACACCTCGATAGCTGGGAACGCTTCCGGCGCAGCCCACTCCCCGACAGCATCAGCAGCATTCTGCTGGCCGCCTTCCACCCCGAAACACACCTACCCTACAAGAAACGCCGCGCCGAACAAATGCTGCGCAATTTGGAACTAGACGACAAAGAAACGCAGCTCGACTATCGCACTTACATGGAATTTGCCCACAACCTGCTGCACGATCCTGACCTGGGCTTTGATGACCTCGATGATGTTGGCCTCTTTTTATACCAAATGAGCGGCAACCTGCTCTCTTTCGCGCCCGACCCCGGCGCAGAAATGGATGGACGCTTCACGCTGCATCCTCCTTTAGCCCGTGAAGTTATGCTCAAACCGGCACATATTGACACTGCTCTCACCCTGCCGGACAGTGCGTTTGACCAAATCACTTCCGCACTCAATGCGGGCAACCACATCATCCTCATTGGCCCGCCGGGAACAGGCAAAACAACGGTCGCGCAAGACATCAGCCGCCTGGCACATGACACCAATTGCAATCGCGGCTTCATTTCTGTGACAGCTACAGCCGATTGGACAACGTTTGACACCATTGGCGGCTACATGCCCACGACTGATAATCGCCTTGCCTTCAGTGAGGGCATTGTGCTGCGTGCTATTCGGGAGAAAAAGTGGCTGATTATCGACGAAATCAATCGCGCCGAAATTGACAAAGCGTTTGGCGAGATGTTCACAGTGTTATCTGGACAGCCCGTGACTCTGCCCTATCGGGATGGGCATCATCCCATCCGCATTTTGCCGCCTGGTTACCCGGCACAAAGTGAAAAGGATTACGTGATTCCGCAAACGTGGCGCGTCATTGGCACGATGAATGTCTACGACAAAGCATCGCTGTTTGAAATGTCGTATGCTTTTATGCGGCGGTTCGCTTTTGTGGACGTGGGCATTCCTGATAAAGACACATTCCCGCAGCTTATCAGTCTATTCTTACGGCAGGTTGATTTAGCGGATGATGACGAGAACGCAATTGCACAAGCACTGCGCGATAAATTATTTCATCACCAGAGCAAAGTGATGCATCACCGACCACTGGGACCGGCCATTGCACGAGATATGATCCGTTATATGGCCCGCCGCTGCGAGCAAACCGGCGCGGCTACACCTGACCATGTAGCTGAGGCGTTTTTGCTGTATGCAGTGCCACAGTTTGATGGACTGGAAGAGCATAAAATTGTGGATGTGGTGAATGAGTTAAAGGATATTTTTACCCCGGCAGCCAAGACCACACAGGCTATTTTCCACCGGTTGGAAGAGTTATTCCCGCAGTATCCACTATTGAAGAAGATGAAGGAGGAGGAGGGAGAAACGGCCGTTTCCGACACAACTTCAACAGAAAACAAACCCGACAGCGGCCAAGAATAAAGCCATGCTAACATGCTAACAGCCTCTTGACTTCCATGACGCGCTGTGTTATATTCTTTATGACGCAACGCGTTATAATTGCAAATATAACAAGGATTTAGACCCTTTGGAGGCATAAAATGGCAAAGAAACAAGAAGCGACTGTAGAAGTCGTAGTGGAAGAAGTAGCAGAAAAGAAAAATGTACTATTTGACACAGCTCACAAAGCACTCCTGATTGGCTTTGGGGTTATCGGCATGAGCCAAGACTTCATCGTGGATGGTCGGGAAGAGATGAACAAATTGTTTGACAAACTCGTTGGTCGTGGCGAAGAAATGGAAAAAGAGAGCCGCGAATGGGTTCAAGATGTCATGAAGCGCAACAAGAAAGTCGAAGAAGAAGTTGCCGTGGAAATGGCATAAGCAAACTCCTTTCATCAAGCGCAAAGAGGGAGATGGATCAAACCATCTCCCTTTTTGTTTCTATGCTCTGTCACACTTCGCTTAAAAAATCAGGTACTAACTGGCAAACCTAAGATTTCCACCACTTTCTCGCGCAATTCCTTAGGCATGAATGGCTTGGTCATATACGCTGTCACATCCTGCAAGTGAGCGATAACGCGATGCGTGGCACTGGTTTGGGCAGTCAGGACAATCACACTTGTAGGTTGGCGTTCCCAGGTGTGAATTTCTTTCAATACATTCCAGCCATTAATGTCTGGTAACATAATATCCAGAATCAATAAATCAGCCTGATAGTGGCGCAGTAACTCGATGGCTTCCTGGCCTGTTTTGGCGTGGCGTAGCTGAATAGGTAGACTTGCCAGCGTAAGGCGAATAATCTCAAAGAGATCTTGGTCATCTTCTACACTCACGATGCAGGGTACGTTGCTCATAACTATCCCTTTTAGTAGACTACGCTAAGGCGCTGATTACAAGCGTAATAGATCAAATGCGTTGCGTCAAGACAAGAGAGTTATTGCGTGGTTGTTCTTAGGAACCGCGCTCTTTCCAAGAAACACAGTCCTGCAAAAATTTAAATACTACCGCAATAAACCACCTACAATGTTATTGCATGGGGCAAGCCAAGGAGAATGATTTATGGGTGAATACGCAGTTGAAGTTCATGATTTGCATAAAGATTTTGGCGAGGTCTACGCGGTCAAAGGCGTTTCCTTCAATGTGCAGAGGGGAGAAATATTTAGCCTGTTGGGGCCGAACGGGGCGGGCAAAAGTACGACTATTTCCATGTTGGCCTGCTTACAACGGCCGTCCCAAGGGGATGCACTTGTGATGGGACATTCGGTAACGGCCGTTCCCCAACAAGCCAAAGCAGCCCTCGGCATCGTCCCCCAAGAAATCGCTCTATACGATGATTTGTCAGCCCGCGAAAACCTCGATTTTTGGGGCAAAATGTACGGCTTACGCGGCGCAGCATTGCAAAAACAGGTTGATGACGTGCTAGAACTGATTGGCCTGACCGACCGGCAAAAAGGGCGCATCGGCAAATTCTCCGGCGGGATGAAACGGCGTGTCAACATCGGCGCGGCGCTGCTGCACAAGCCAGACATTATCATCATGGATGAGCCGACTGTGGGCATCGACCCGCAAAGCCGCCGTCACATTCTGGATGGGGTAAAAGCGTTGAACCAACAGGGGATGACCGTTTTGTACACGACCCATTACATGGAAGAAGCGCAGGAACTTTCCGACCACATCGCCATTATGGATCAGGGCGAGATCATCGCCTTGGGCACGCACGGTGAATTGGTGCGGATTGTGGGTGAACAGGATCGGATTGATTTGCGTATCAACGCCCCCTCGGAGTTGGTGATGGCGCACTGGCAAGAAGTCCCCGGTGTTTCACAGGTCACGGCCGATGATGGCCTGATTTCGCTTCTGGCTGATGACAGCAACGTAGTTTTGCCCCGTTTGTTTGAAGTGGCAACGGCCGTTAACGTGCGCATCACCTCAGTAGAAATTCAGGAACCCAACCTGGAAACCGTCTTCCTGCACCTCACCGGGCGGGCCTTGCGGGATTAAATCATGAAACTATTCGATATTGCCTTCAAAGATATGCGCCAGTCACTGCGCAGCCTAAGCGGGATCATGTTCATGTTCGTCGTTCCGGTGCTGGTGACGGTGCTGTTCTATTTCATGTTTGGCGGGGCCAGCGCTGACGATGAAGACAGCTTCGCCCTGCCCCGCACCGACGTACTGCTGGTTAATCTGGACGCGGGAACGCTGCCGGAGAATGCCGACCTGAGCAGTGAATTTTCGGCCGGGCAGTCGGCCGCATTGGGTAGTGTCACGTCGATGGGCGAACTGCTGGCCCAAATCTTGCAGCAAGATGCGTTTGCCGATTTGCTGGCTGTCCGGGAAGTGGATGATGCGACGGCAGCCCGCACGGCCGTTGACAACCAGGAAGCAAGCGTAGCGATCATTATCCCATCTAATTTTACCGATGCGTTGCTGATCACCCAGGAAACGGCCGTGATCGAACTGTACCAGGACCCCACCCTCACCATTGGCCCGGCCATCGTCGAATCCCTCATCAAACAGTTCGCCGACAGCTTTGTGTCCACCAAAATCGGCACCGGCGTCGTTATTGAGCAGTTAGTCAAGTCGGGTGCGGCGATAAATGGCGCGTTGGTTGAGGAAATAGTGAGGAAGTTTACGGCCGTTGCCATGGAATCCGCCCAAACCACCGGTGCTCTCATCAACGTCCAGCCTCCGCCCGGCGCGAACAGCGAAGCCGGTCTCATCGGCGAAATTCTAGGGCAGATTTTGGGCGGCATGATGACCTTCTTTGCTTTTTTCACCGGCTCGGCCATCTTGCAATCCATCCTCATCGAAGAAGAGCAGGGGACGCTGGCCCGCCTGTTCACCACACCAACCCAGATTCGCACCATCATTGGCGGCAAAGTGACGGCCACATTCCTCATGCTTTTTGTGCAGGTCACGACGCTCCTCCTGTTTGGCCGGTTGGTGTTCAAGATAAATTGGGGCACGGCACTGCCGATTATCCTGGCGGTGGGGGGTATCATTGTCATGTCTGTTGCGACCGGGCTGCTGCTGGTCTCGTTGATGAAAAACACACGCCAGGCCGGAGTGGTGTATGGCGGCGTCCTGACGTTGACCGGCATGATTGGCATGATCACAATTTTTACTGGCGGCGGAGCCAACACATCACCAATGGTGCGTACCGTATCCCTCTTTGTCCCTCAAGGCTGGGCGGTGCGCGGCCTGCAAACGGCAATGAACGGCGGCACAGCAGCCGATATACTGCCCACACTGGCCGGACTGCTGGTCTGGGTTGTCATCTTTGCAGCCATCGGCCAATATCGTTTGCAAAGACGTTTCGCTTAAAAAAATAAGGATTATTTCATGCGCGTTGTGGATTTAGCAATTAAAGATTTGCGGCAGATTTTACGGGAACGGCAGTCGGCATTTTTTTTGTTGATTATGCCTGTGGTCTTTACGCTGCTTTTTGGCTTTGCCTTTGGCGGATTTGGCGGCGGTGATGATGAAGACCCACGACTGCCGGTAGGTTTTCTCAACCAGGATGCGGGCACGGTCTCTGAGGATCTGGTCACGCTCCTGGCACAATCTGACGTAATCCGGCTGGTAACAGACACGATGGATGTGGCCGACCTGGAGACGCAAGTTAAAGATGGCGTCACCGCTGCCGCTGTCATTGTTCCCGCCGGGTACGGCCAACACATGACGGCTGGCGAACTGGTTCCACTGACGGTGATCGTTGATTCGGGCAATGCCAGTGGGATAACGGCTCAAGAGGAAGTGACGGCGGCTGTCACCCGATTGTTGAGCGCTTTGCAAACGGCACAGGTGGGAATGGAAACGGCCGTCTCCCAAAACGTCATCTCGGAGAGCGACAAACCCGCCTATTTTGAGACCACATTAGCCCGCGCCATCACCGCCTGGGCCGCACCGCCCATACAAGTGGCAGTCTCGCAATCAGGGGCGGTGGATGAAAGTGGAACGGAAACGGCCGTTTCCAGCGACAACGCCTTCGCCCACTCCTCCCCCGGTATGATGGCTCAATTCGCCATCGCTGGTCTGATCACCGCAGCGCAAATTCTGGTATTGGAACGGAAAAGCGGCTCCCTGCGCCGCTTGTTGACGACTGATATGTCACGCGGCAGCATTTTACTGGGCCATTACCTGGCGATGTTTGTCACGATTTTAGCCCAACTGTTCATTCTCATCTTGTTCGGGCAGTTGTTCCTCAAACTGCCCTACTTTCAGGAACCGGCGGCAACACTGCTGCTAACCGTCGCTTCGGCGCTGTTTGCCGCCAGTTTGGGCCTGCTCATTGGCGCATTAGCGCAATCGGAGGAGCAGGCCATCATCTTCTCGCTGGTGCCGATGTTTGTGCTGGCCGGTCTAGGAGGAGCCTGGGTTCCACTGGAATTTACGCCAGAAGGGTTTCAGCGCATCGCTTTTTTTACACCTATAGCCTGGATGATGGATGGATTCAAAGATATTATTGTGCGCGGTTTGGGCTTGGAAGCGGTGTTGTTGGCAACGGCCGTTCTCATCATCTACGCCATCATCTTTTGGGGATTGGCCGCCTGGCGCTTCCGATTTGAGTAAGTTGAAATTCCGTGTTTTTCAGTCAACTCAATGATGAAACAGGCGGGTATGCGTCATCACCATGACCATACCATATTCATCACACGCTTGAATGACGGCTTCGTCGCGCAGGGAACCGCCAGGCTGGGCTACATAACGCACGCCGCTTTGCCTGGCGCGATCAATGCTGTCACGGAAGGGGAAGAAGGCGTCAGAACCGAGGGCGATGCCTGTGAATTGACTGATCCAGGCTTGTTTTTCTGCGGGGGTGAGGCGCTGGGGAACGGCCGTAAACTTCTCCAACCACGCTGCTTCTTCTGCCGGGGTTAGTTGATCTAACAAAAACTGGTCAATGGCATTATCACGCTCCGGGCGGCTGAGGCGCGGACGGAACGGCAATGCTAATACACGCGGGTGCTGTCGTAAAAACCAGGTGTCTGCTTTACCGCCCGCCAACCGCGTGCAATGAATACGTGATTGCTGCCCTGCGCCCACGCCGATAACTTGCCCATTGTAAGCGTAGCACACAGAGTTGGATTGCGTATATTTCAAGGTGATGAGCGCGACGATCAGGTCACGGATGGCACTTTCAGGTAAGGCCTGGTTTCGTGTCACGATGTTCTGGAAATCGGCGGGGGTGGAAACGGCCGTGTTCCGCTGCTGCGCCATCGTTACACCAAACACTTCTCGCTGTTCCAGTTCTGGCGGTTCGTAGTCAGGATCAATTTGTACAATGCGATACCCCCCACCCTTTTTTTGCCGCAAAATCTGCAACGCTTCTGGCTCGTAGCCGGGTGCAATCACGCCGTCAGACACTTCACGTTTAATAAGCTGTGCGGTAGGAGCATCAACCGGGTCGCTTAGCGCAACCCAATCACCAAAGGAGGAAATACGGTCTGCGCCGCGAGCGCGAGCATAGGCTTCGGCCAGTGGTGATAATTCCATAGTTCCCACTAAGTAGGCCTGTCGCAATGTATCATTGAGGGGAACGGAAACGGCCGTACCCGCCGGGCTTACATGCTTAAATGAAGCAGCAGCAGGCATATTCAATGTCTGCCGCAGTTCTCGCACCAACTGCCAGGAATTCAACGCATCCAATAAATTAATAAACCCAGGCTGTCCATTCAGCACCTGAATTGGCAGCTTTCCCTGGTGCACCCAAACTCGCGCCGGTTTCTGGTGCGGATTCATGCCATAGCGTAATTCCAATTCTTCACCCATGATTTCCTCCATTTATTCTTGTGCCGCCAAATAAGCGGTAATCGCCGTGTCATAATCCCGCGTGTGCGCAAAAGCCTTCACTGCCAATTCGTGACGCAGCATTTCAGGCACGTCTCCAGTCTGCAACGCAGTTAGTACACGCGCATAATCATTTGGGTCGCAAACAACGGTCACTCGTGCAAAATTTTTCGCTGCCGCTCGCAGCAAGGTCACGCCGCCTATGTCTATTTGTTCAATAGCATCCGCCAATGTCACGCCTGGCTGTGCAATGGTCTGGGTAAAGGGATACAGATTGCATACAACTAGATCGATGTAACGGATTGATTGAGCTGTCAGATCAGCCTGATCCGCAGCAGTATCCCGTGCCAAAATTCCACCATGCACAGCTGGGTGCAGCGTCTTAACCCGCCCGCCCAGCATTTCTGGTGCTCCGGTCACGTCAGCCACATCCAATACGGGTAGATTTGATTCGCGCAGCAGGCGAGATGTACCGCCGCTAGCAATCAATTCCCAATCCAGATCAACCAGACCTTGAGCAAATGATATTAATTCAATTTTATCGAATACAGAGAGGATGGCTCGTTTTTTCATGGGAAACGACTGTACCATAAGGGGGAACGGCCGTCTAGCTCACCAGCTTTTCAAATTCTACTTGGATAGCCTGGTAATGCGCCAATTTTTTGTCTACGCGACAGGCCCTGGCTGCGGCCGTGAAGTAAGTATGTTCCTGCAAAAATTCCAATTGAAAATGCAGCCACTCCCTATCCGTCATTGACTGCCCATAATTCGCCATTTCCTGTCGCAACTGCCGATTGCGAATAAGAAAATCATCCCGCCCCAACACATCCAGATCGGCATCAGCTAAAATTTCCTCCAGCAAATTGCGCGGGGACTGTGGCAATCGCGTCGCCATGATCAACCCCATCACACGTTCAATCTGCCGATCCGAAAAACCAAACTGCGGCAACGTTTGAGCGGCTTCACGAGCACTTGCAATCTCATGCCCTTCTGTTGTGTAAACAAAACCCACATCATGATACGCAGCAGCAACCCGCAATAAAATCATATCATCTTCTGCAATACCACTAGCATCCGCCAAACGAAGTGCAGCAGGAATAACGTCGTTTTCTGTGTGCCATAAATTATGGTACGTCAGTTGAGGGTCTAGGTTGCCACGCAACTGGTTAACCGCATGTGCAACAGCTTGTTCATAATTAGGTCGAACAGTCAAAGAAAAACCTCTTTCTCTTAACCATTTGATTTTTTGCTGCCCCATGTAACAGCAAACCAAAATAATGGCAGGGCAAAGGAATAGCTTACAAAAAATTCTTGCACGAACACTTTAACACAAGTAACAACCCCACAAAAGTTCAATAGATTACACTAATCAACTCTGACTTTTATTTTCGCATTGGCCAGAGCATATTAGCAACCAGGTCCTATTCAAAAAAACCTCTTTTCTGCCAGACTCCAAACGGCAAAAAGTCAGGCAAAAAAGCAGCAAGGATTATCTTGAACCAATCGAGAAACCATTTTGACTTCCTTACTGTTAAATTATTAACATTGATTCTTTTGGTAACGATCCATTATACTGAATGAGTTGTAAGTTATTTTATCATTCACTACCCTTCTTAGCTTCACCCCACAGCACCACCCCATTGCAAGCAAGACATCTCAAGTCACTGTTACGATCCGTTTGGTTGATAAGTATGCTTCAAATTTCCCTATTGGGTCGCTTCCATGCTTCCTATGATGGTCAACCTGTTAAGGGCATTGACGGCCTTAAAGTTCAAGAACTATTTAGTTACTTGCTATTACATCGCAATCGGCCTCATTCTCGAAATATGTTGGCTTGCCTTCTTTGGGAAGATGGTTCTCCCGCCCAAGGTAAAAGTTACCTCCGCAAAACTTTATGGCAGTTGCAATCAGCGTTGGATAGTTTGCCCATAGGCACGACTTCTTCCCTGTTACTAGCCGATTCGAATTGGATCGAGTTAAATCCCCAGGTTGAGTTTTGGCTAGACGTCGCTATGTTTGAAGAAGCCTGCCATCATGTCAGTGCTATTAGCACATCTAAATTGACCCGTTCTCTGGCAAATGAATTACGCCAAGCGGTTGACTTATATAGTGGCGACCTACTTGATGGTTGGTATCAGGATTGGTGTCTATTTGAGCGGGAACGTTTGCAGCATATCCATTACATGATGCTGCAAAAACTCATGGATTTCTGTGAAGAGCATAGTGAATATGAGGCTGGTATTGAGTACGGTATGCGCATCTTGCGAAGTGATCTAGCCCGTGAGCGTACCCATCGCAGCTTGATGCGACTACATTACCTGGCGGGCAATCGCACAGAAGCGCTGCGCCAATATGAACGTTGTGCGGCTGTACTACGCCAGGAATTGGACGTGGAACCCGACCAACACACGCTTACGCTTTACAAGCGGATTCAGGCGGCACTTCCACTAGCAACAGAAGAAGAATTAGCTCTTCCCGCTTTCATCTTGGATACGCGAGTAGATAAGCTGAAGCAATTGCAATCTTTCCTTGATACGCTTTCTATAAAGGTCAAGCAAGAAATTCAAACTATTGAGACCAATAATCCCCGCGCTTAAACTTCTTGTTGCTCTTTTCCTGCTTGGTTTATTCACACTTGATACGCTTCAGGGTATGCAATAACAACGCCAGCAGATACGGCCGTTTGCTACGCTACAGTCCATTCTATTCCACATAGATGCCTGCTATCAACAATCTGCTCACGGGGCTAGTGAATCAAGTTGACACCGCTCGAAGATACCACCCATTCCTTCATCATTCGCATATGGCCTGAAGAAACAACTGACACGGGTCAGAAGTACAAATGGCGTGGCCACATTACCCATGTTCCCAGCGGGCAGCGACGCTATTTTGAACAGGTAAATATTGTGCCTAAATTCATTGCACACTTTCTGCAAACCAACAATTTCTTGATAGAAAAACCTTAAGTAATCCGTTTCCTCACTTCAAGAAGCTGGCGAAAGATCATTCTCACACAATCTACTTATTTTTCGTGACAGACTGAAAAAACTGAGGTAATATATGTGCAAGTGTGATCGGGTAAGGGTCTAAGGGAAAACTCCTCCCCCCAAAAACTGGCACGAAAGAAACGCGACTGGAACAACCTGGTCACATCGAGGGTAATGTCTCCCTCTCCCTTGACCCTGACATTATCCGTTAGCTCAACGCACCTCCCTCCTGGTGCCTGGGCAACAAACAAAAACCGTTTTCCTTTTGGGAAACGGTTTTTGTCTTTTATATACCCATTCGCAACTTCCAATCTTGTTGCCCGTATAGACCACCAAATATACCAATTGTTAGGAAACAATCTTCAATTGATTGCCCGGAGGTTTCATCATGAACGAAGAAATTGACAGCTTGAAAGAAGCTGAAAAAGAAATTTTTGAAAACGATATAGCAACAGACACAAAGCAAAGACCCCTACAGCGTCACCATCATTCAGATGGAAACTTAGTTGCTGGCGTGGTGCTGGTGGCGGTAGGCGGGATTTTCTTGCTCACAAACTTAACAGGGTTGACCATTAACAATTGGTGGGCACTGTTTATTCTAATTCCAGCCTTCTCGAACTTCAAACGGGTGTGGCGGGGTTATCAGGCAAACGGCCGTCTCACCCATTCAACGCGTGGCTCTCTGACAGGCGGCTTCATTCTTACCCTGGTCGCATCTGTTTTCCTCTTTGATGTAATGACCTGGGACATCGTCTGGCCCATTTTTCTGATCATTCTCGGCATCAACGCCTTATTAGGTAGCTGGTTCGACTAGCCTCACTATCAAAAGAATAGACAACGGCCGTAGAAGGGATGCATTCCATTTCTACGGCCGTTTTTGTTTGGGGTGGTAGGATACGGCCGTTTCCCAATTCCGCTTCGTGGGCATCCATCAACGTCAATAAATCCACCGTCTCCACCTCATCGGCAGGAATCACAGGAACAACCCCCTCAACCAACTCTCCCTCAATGATGTCTGCACCGAAATCCGGGCGACGTATCCCATTAACCAAGACCACGCCCACCGTGGCAAATACCTTTCCCACTCGCAGCGCCTCCTTCAAGTCTAATCGTACCTGGGTATCCACAAACGTTGTATCCGTCAAAGAAAACAATACTCCATTTCCAGCTACATATCCTCCGGCAACCTTTGCCGCCAGACCATGTACAGCTAAAACCTGGTCAATGGTATTACACATCAATTCCAACTGCGTCTTCATTCAATCACTCATTCACTTATTTCAAGATACTTCCATTGTAGTTCCAGAGCTTCAGAGTAACCGTCCAATTTGAGAAAAGATGAAGTGAAAAAGAGGTAAAAGGGAAACAGATTGACAAAACAGAACATTTGAACCAGAATGCAATAGCATCCGAAACAAGTAAATTGCTTGAGTAAGGAGAACCCATGAATGAATTATCATCCTTAGCAATGGCCGTTTCCACCCTCGCCACCCTCACCCAATCCTTCAGCGACGCTGACATGGAACAGCCTTGGGCTTGGGGGCCACACAAAGAAGGAGTACGCTTCGCCCTCATTGGCACGTACCACGAACTACAAGAACTCGCCGTCAAATTGCACGCCGAACGCGGAGCAAACAAAACGGCCGTTCACCACCTCCTTGCCCAATACAACACCGCATATCAGGATTTGCAAGCCATCCTCATTGGCTTACCCGACGACCTCTACGAAACACAACCCGCTGCCGGGGAATGGCCTGTACGCATCGTGTTGGGTCACATTGCCGACGCCCAGCGCAGTTTCTTCACGCTCATCCATTATGCCCTTCGCTGCCTACGCAAAAATACCAAGCTACCCCCCACCCTACCCGATGGCGAAGTCGAACGAGTCACCGGGCCAAGAGACAAATTCTACGAATTGATAAACAAAGGCTCTATTTCCGACCTGCGAGCCGACTTTGCCGCCCTGCACCAGCGTGCCCTACACGAATTTGCAACCATCACCGATGACGAATTGCAAAATGCCCAATCCCTGTGGTGGGAAGGCACCCCCTACAACCTGTACCACCGCCTCATCCGCTGCGATGCGCACTTGCGCCAGCACACCATCCAGGCCGAGAAAACCCTCGCCGCCCTCGATCACCGCCCCAGCGAGGCCCGCCAATGGCTGCGACTGGTCTACCATGCTCTGGCAGATGTAGAGGGAGCTTGCATCGGGTTGCCAAAATTGGGGCAGGCCGTCCAAGTTGAACTGGCATCCGCCATTACAGCGCGGGCGCAAGAGGCGGCATATTTGGTGAAAGGCGCACACGAGGTGATAACGGCCGTTACCGACAACGACCTCCCCACCCTCACCCAACTCCTGCAAAACAACCCCGCCCTGGCAAATGCCCGCGCCCAATCCGGCCTATCAGCCCTGATGACCAGCATCTATTACGGCAAACACGAGGCTGTGCAAGCGCTGCGCGATGCCGGAGCGACGCTCAACATGCACGAGGCGGCAGCCATTGGTGATTTGGAACGAGCGCAAGAACTAGCAGGCAGATGGAACGGCTACATCAATCAAGTGGCCCGCGATGGGTTTACTCCTCTTCAACTGGCCTGCTTCTTCAACTGTGAGGCCCTTGCCCTTTGGCTGATGGAGCAAGGCGCGGACATTCATGCCGTCGCGCAAAACCCGCAGCGCATCCAACCGCTGCACGCCGTTGTCACCAACGGCAACCTGACCATTGCACAGGCCCTATTGGATCGCGGCGCAGATGTGAATGCACGGCAGGCCAATGATTTCACGCCGCTGCACACGGCCGCAGACAATGGCGATGAGGCATTGGCACAACTTTTGCTAGCGCACGGCGCAGATCGGGCCGCAGCGGATGGAAACGGCCGTACTCCCTACGACCTCGCCCAAGCTAAAGGGCACGCCGCCATTTTGCCACTGTTAGCCATCCCATAAGAAGCGTAATCCTTTACCTGACATACAAAAACGGGGCCATGTGGCCCCGTTGTCTTTTGTGCATTCCAATGATGCTTATGGCTGTGAAGCAAATTGCTGCAATCGTCCGGGTCGCAAGTTGGAGAACGGCCGTTGTGACCGCCAGGACAAGCGCAAAATCTGATTGGCCTGTTGTGGCGTAACCAGCTCATCAGCCAGGGCTTGCTGCACAGCATCCACCCTGGTGTTGAAGACGGCCGTCTGCACATCAACCATTTCCACACCCAACTCATCAGCCAACTCCAGCAGCGTTGTGCCATCAGCAAGCGCTGCTTGCAGCTCCTCCACACTGATACCTAATGTATCCGCCGTCACCGCCGCAGCATCTTCAAGGTTAAAAATGTTGTAAGAAAGATGGCGCAAGTCAATGCGTGCCAGAATGCGGTCAGCCTGCTCCTGTGTAATGACACCATCAACCACAGCCTGAGCGATAGATTCTTCTACAGCTTCAGCAATAGCGTCTACCACATCAGCCATCTCCACACCCAACTCATCGGCCAATTCTGGCAAGCGCGTCCCTTCGTCACGCGCCGCTTGCAGCTCTTCTACACTGATGCCCAATGCCTCAGCAATGGCCTGCTCGATCAGTTCACGATCCAACAATTGCCCCGGATTGGGACGCTGAATGCGAGGGGCTGATTCTTGTGGCTGGTTTGTGGTGGGCGTGTCGCTCTCGTTATTTTGGGCGAAAACGGCCGTTGCTCCCGCAATTAGCAAAATCGCAACCAATGCAATACCAACTGACTTTGTTACCTTATTCATGACATACTCTCCATTACTAAATTGATTGACCGTTGAGAAACGGCCGTCATTAACTAAACTGTTCCCAGCATAATGGAGGATGTTTTTCAATTTGTACGAAAAGTGTAAGGGATTTGTAAAATGAAGCGTGAAACGTGAAAAAATCACGTTTCACGTTTTACGTATCACGCCAGCTCCGCCCGCTTCTCGCCCGCCATCATCAACCCCAACTCCTCAATCGTCACTTCATCGCTGTTCACAATGCCCATCACCTCGCCGCCAAACAGCACGACGATGCGGTCAGACAAGGCTTTCACTTCGTCCAGGTCTTCGGAAATGAGCAGCGTCGCCAACCCTTCGGCACGCTGCTTCAGCAGTTGGTTGTGAATGTACTCGGTTGCGCCAATGTCTACGCCGCGTGTGGGCTGCGCGGCAATGAGAATACGCGGCTGCCGCGCCAATTCGCGGGCCAAAATCAGTTTTTGGATGTTGCCGCCAGAAAGGTTTTTCGCCGGTGTATCGCGGCTGGGGGTCTTGACACGAAACGCCGTGATGAGTTTTTTGGCGTGTTCAGCGATGTACTTGAAGGCCAGGAAAATACCGTTGCTAAACGGCCGTCGCACATAATCTTGCAAAATCAAATTCTCGGCCACGCTAAAATCTTTGACCACACCATCGTGCATCCGTTCTTCCGGGATGTACGAGAGGCCAATCTTGAACATTTGCGCCGGACTTAGGTCGGTGATGTCGTCGTTTTCGAGATAGATACGGCCGTTCGTCACCTCATGCAGCCCCGCAATACCCCGCGCCAACGGCCGTTGCCCATTTCCAGACACGCCCGCCACACCCACAATCTCGCCACTGTGAACGTCAAAGCTCACATGTTTCAAAATGGGTACGCCATCTTCATTAATCGCGTTCACATTGTCCAGTTTCAGCCGCACCGGGCCGCGCTCGGCAGGTGGGCGATGCCGTTCTAGCAGCACATCCCGCCCCACCATCATGCTCGCCAGGTCTTGCTTGGTCGCTCCGGCAGTGGGGCGCGTACCCATCGCACGGCCGTCCCGCAGCACCGTCACCCGGTCCGTCAGCGCCAAAATCTCGCCCAACTTATGCGAGATAAAAATAAGCGCGTGCCCATCCGCCGCCATTTGCCGGAAAATGACAAACAGGTCGTCCACTTCTTGAGGCGTGAGAACGGCCGTAGGCTCATCCAACACCAACAACGCCGCCCCACGATACAACGCCTTCACAATCTCCACCCGCTGCCGCTCCCCCACCGCCAGCTTCGAGATCACCGAATTCGGGTTCACCTGCAAGCCATACTTCTCCGCCAACTTGCGGATACGCGCCGAAACCACATCCAAATCCAGACGCGGCTCCCGCGAAGAAGGCAGCCCCAACGCCACATTCTCCGCCACCGTCATATTATCCACCAACATAAAATGCTGATGAATCATGCCAATGCCATACTTAATCGAATCCGTCGGCGAATGAATCACAATGCGCTCACCATTGAGAAAAACCTCCCCCTCATCCGGTTGATACAGCCCATAGAGAATTTTCATCAACGTACTCTTACCGGCCCCATTCTCGCCCAACAGCGCATGAATTTCGCCAGCCTTCACGTCAAAATTCACATGATCGCTCGCCAACACACCGGGGAACCGCTTCACAATGCCCCGCATCTCCAACGACTCAATACGCGGCAAACCAGATGGGAGAAGATTGCTGCTATTCGCCATATCGCCAATCCCCAACAAATAGTGAATGGCAAATGGCATTCACCATTCACCATTCACTATTTACAATTCATTATTCGTCAGCTTCTCGGTTCGGGCACAATCTCAATGCTGCCATCAATAATGCCCTGCTCGGCAGCCTGAGCCGCTTCCACAGCATCCGCTGGCAAGCTGTCGCTGTAGATCATGCGCTGGCCGCCATTTTCCAGCGTCAATTGGAACACCTGGTTGCCATAATCACCAGACTGATTTGCCTGAATCATCGCCAACAGGGTCGGCTTCCAGTCATACAGCACCGTCGCTACAACCACATCCGGGGCCAACGGGCTTTGGTCAGCCTGCACACCCATCCAATAAACGCCGGCCTCTTTGGCAACACCAATCGCGCCTACCACCTGCTGCGCCGAGCCGGTGAGGATGTCTGCGCCAGCGGCAATTTGCGTATTCGCCGCTTCCGCTGCCAATGCCGTATCACCAAAGGAACCAGTGAAGGAGACATTCACCTGCGCATCTGGGTTGGTGTCGCGCACGCCCGCCACAAAGCCATCTACATGCAGCTTGGCATCGCCAGCGTCCACCGGGCCAACCAACCCAATAACGCCCGATTCAGTCAAATTGGCAGCCAATACACCGCTGACATAGCCACCCTGCTCCAAACGCGGGTCATAGGCAAAGACGTTGCTTACGCCTTCGTCCGCGCCGGTGTTGGTGGTTGTGCCCCAGGCAAAGCTGGTTTCGGGATAATCGGGAGCAATCTCAAACAGGGATGTGCCATATTGTGCGCCGTGCGCAATCACCAGGTTGTAACCGCTGTCGGCATAGTCGCGGATGGCGGCTGCCGCATCGGTGACGTTGAACATATTCTCGGTGTAGGCAATCTCGAAATTATCTTCGCCGTAGTACGCTTGCAGTTCGGCCAGCGAATCGTACATGGACTGGCTCCAGGCCAGGTCGGTGATGGTGCTGGGCATGACCAGGGCAATGCGCACCGGTTCAATTTCGGGATATTCGGCGGCCATGTCGCCTGCATCGGCCATCATTTCGCCGCTGATCATCGCCATCACGTCAATGCTGCCATCGGAAATCATTGCGGCGGCTTCATCTGCGGCAGCAACGGCGTCAGCATTCAGCCCATCCGCAAACTGCATGACCAACCCGCCGTTTTTCAGGGTGAGGACGTAGGCGGTTCCGCCATATTCGCCAGCCTGATTCTTTTGCAGCATGTCGGACAACACGCCTTGCCAATCGTACACTTGGGAGGCTACAACAATGTCGGGGGCCAGGGAGCTTTGGTCTGCTTGCGTGCCCATCCAGAAAACACCCTGCTCTTTGGCAACGCCGATTGCACCCACTACTTGTTGGGCGGAGCCGGTGAGGATGTCGGCGCCAGCAGCGATGTGTGTGTTGGCCGCTTCCGCAGCCAGGGCGGTGTCGCCGAAGGAGCCAGTGTAGGAAACATTGACCTGCACGTCGGGGTTGGCGTATGTTGCGCCAGCGACGAAACCGTCAATGTAGAGCTTGGCATCGCCTGCTTCTACGGGGCCAACCACGCCCAACACGCCACTTTCGCTGAGATTGGCGGCGAGGACACCGTTGATGAAGCCGCCCTGTTCGGCGCGGGCTTCGTAAGCGAAGATGTTTTCCAGACCCTGGTCTTTGCCGGTGTCTACGGCCGTTCCCCAGGCGAAACTCGTCTCCGGGAAATCCGGGGCAATCTCGAACAGGGATGTGCCGTACTGCGTGCCGTGCGCGATAACGAGGTTGAACCCATCGGCGGCATAGTCACGAATAGCGGCGGCAGCATCGGTCACGTTGAACATATTCTCGGTGTAGGCAATTTCTACATTGTCAGGGCCGCCCGCCTCTTCTTGAATGCGTACCAGCGCATCGTACAACGACTGGCTCCAGGCCAGGTCGGTGATGGTGCTGGGCATGACGATTGCTACACGTACGGATTCCAGTCCGGCCACATCTGCTTCGGCAGAAACGTCAGCGACAGTTTCTTCGGCTGGTTCGGCTGTATTTTCGGTGGTATTGGGTTCGGAAACGGCCGTGTTATCTGCCATATCCTCATTCCCATTTGTATTGCCACCACCACAGCTCACCAGCAACAGTCCAAAAATCAACAACAACGTCAACATTCTACTTAGCTTCATGATCTTCTCCTTCTCAAAAAGATTAATTTTCACCTCGCGCAAACGGCTTAGTCAGCGCCGCAGGTTGCAAAGCACGGCGGAATGGCAGCGCCAGCGCGAGAATGGTTAATAGATAAGGCAGCATTACTGCCACGTCGGAGGGAATATTCAAATTGAGCACCTGCACCCATAATTGCAGCGCATTCACCGTGCTGAAGAGCAATGCACCCAGCAACACGCCACCGGGCTTCCAACTGCCAAAGTAGACCAGGGCCACTGCGATAAAGCCCATACCATTGGTCATGTTTTCTTGATAGATATTCAACAGGGAAATGGAAAGCGATGCGCCTGCCAACCCGGCCAGGACACCGCCAACTGTCACAGAGGCATAGCGCACACGATTGACACTGACGCCCAATGAATCGGCCGCTTCTGGATTTTGGCCTACAGCACGAATTTTTAGCCCCCAGGTGGTGCGGTTGAGTATCCACCAGGCCAGGGGAACCAGTGCAAATGCGCCATACGTAACCAGGCTGTGGCTAAAGAATATGTCGCCCAGCACAGGCACATCGGCCAGACAAAAGCTATCGCCAAAGCAAAAGCGCAGTTCGGAAAATCCCTTCACCCCTTCTACTGTGCCCAACATGGTCTTGAACAGCAGACTGGACATGCCCAGTCCAAACATGTAGAGGCCGATACCGCTAATGCCTTGCTCGGCCTGGTATGTAATGCTAACTACGCAAAGGATGAGAGCCATCACTGCGCCGACCAATCCGGCGGCAAGCAGCCCCAGCCAGGGATTATGGGTTTGGAAGACGGTGTAAAAACCGAAGAATGCCCCCATGAGCATGATGCCATCTACACCTAAATTCAACACGCCGGAACGTTGTGAAAAGGTTTCGCCAATGGCAGCATACAAATAAGGGGTTGCCAAACGAATACCGGAGTGAATGATGCCTAATAATATGGCGGCCGTGGTAAGGTCTTCGTTCATGCCTGTGCCTCCGCAGGATTAGGTTCGGTTGGTGTTGTATCGGTCGGTTTCTCGTCGCTGTCTACAGATACGCGGCGGGTGCTGCGCTTGCGCACGAAGTAGTCTGTGCTGACAACGAACAGCACGACTAGCCCCAACACGGCGACGATGAGTACCTGCGGGATTTGCATGGCCCGCTGCATTTTGTCGCCACCGACTAACAAGCCTCCGAATAAGATGGAAGAGGGGATGATGCCAAGTGGGTGTAGTTTGCCAAACAGGGCAGCCACAATGCCTGAGAAGCCGTAGCCTGCGGAAACGGCCGTTGGCTCAAACATCCTGTGATGCAACCCCAAAATCTCCACAGCCCCCGCCAACCCGGCAAACGCCCCGCTCAACGTCATCGAAAGCACCATTGTGCGCTTCACATTCATACCCGCATAACGCGAAGCGTGCGGATTTAGCCCGACCGCACGAATGCGATAGCCAATCGTGGTACGCCAGAGGAAAATGTACACCAGCACAGCCATAACCACCGCAAAAATAAACCCACTGTGCAACCGCGACGGCTCCACCAGCACACCATACACTTCCCCCAAATATCCTTGCAGCCCTAAATCCTTCGCCGATTGATCAAAACCCAGCCACTGCGCCATATCCGTAAAACGCGGCATATCAATGACCTTTGGCAAACGAGCCGAATGCGGAATATTTGTACCCGCAGCAACCTCTGCCGGATCAATCATCACGCCACGCAACAAATAGTAGCCTATTTGAATGGCTATTTGATTCATCATGATGGTACTGAGAATCTCATTGACGCCAAGCTGTGCTTTCAAAAAACCAGGGATTGCCCCCCATATCCCTCCCATCACCATCCCCGCAATTAAACCAATGCCAATACCTAGCATCCCGGGGAATTGCTCGCCTAACTGCACCCCAACAAATGTGGTAAGCAATGCTCCCACAATCATCTGCCCTTCTGCACCAATGTTGATCACACCGCCACGAAATGCAATGGCAATGCCTAGCCCCACCAACATCAGCGGAATGGACTTGACCAATGTATCGGCCAACCCATTTTTGCTGCCAAAGGCACCAACAATCATTGCTTGATAAGCTTCGAGCGGGTTTACACCTTGTAAGAGGAGAATGACAGCCCCCACCGCAAACGCTGCGAGCACAGCCAAAAATGGTAACAGGGCATTGAAGAGCCGCCTAGAGAACAAACGGTTTGAGTTCATTTTCTGCACAATTTCCCTCACTTTGATCAGGCGTCTTACGATATTTCTACTGTTTAGTTACATTCCCGACAATTAACCAGTTCTAGGACTTTTTGACTAGTGACGAATGTCATTTGTCCATTATCGATTTGTAATTGTTTGTGTAAAGTAGTCTTTTAAATTCACATACGCGCTAGTGATCATATCAAAAAGCAGGTCGTGATTTCAAAAAAAATCCACTTAGCAAAAACTTAATGGGGAGAGTAAAATTGATTCACTTGCGCTGGAATAAATATACCAGTTTAAGTCAAGGAGGGCGCATTGTTTAAATTTAGATGCCTGTTAAGACAAGAACCATGACTTTCTTCACTTTACAAGTTTTCATAAATCATTTACATTTCTAGCTGTCATGTTTTTTTATTAACAGTCTATTTTTCTTTAAGAGGAGTAATTTTATGAACATTCCAAAGAGAGAAGAGGGGCAGGGTCTCGTTGAGTATGCCCTCGTCCTGGTTCTGGTCGCAGTCGCTATCATCATCATTTTGACAATCTTGGGTTCTTCGGTTGCGCTGGTGTATGTGCGTGTCGCAGGTGGTTTCAGTGGGCAGTCTATTACCGGCTCAGGCACAGAATATGTTGTATTGAATGCTGATATTTCTGTTAGCGGCGCTTTATCTTGCAACGTAACGATTAACAATGCTACTGTAGCCGTCATCGAAGATGGCAAGCTGCTGGAAGATGATAATTCTGGCAATATCTCTGTTTCAGCGCCTGGGGGGTCTGCCTCAATGTCTGGTACAACCAACAACATTGGTTTGGCGGATGGATTGAGCACCTCGCTCAGTGGTGTTACTTGTGGCAGCAGTATGTCCATCGGTAACACGGGTTACAAAGTAAAGGTCAACCCCTAACGCTCCTGCTTTGAGACTTGAATGAACACAACTGTTCCAGCCCAAAATTCTGGTGCTGTCGTTTTTTGCATATTTCTGATGGGAACGGGCTGCCCGCCCGCTCCGCCAATTTCGTTTTAACACTCGTTGTTGTAGAAAGGTGATTTATGTCGCAGTCTGACTCCTCTCCTCGTTCTCGTGTTATGTCTTTTCAACGTATCGGGTATGTTAGTTTTTTGCCACTGTTGGCATTGGTGTTGCTGGCCGCTCTCATCTGGTTGATGGGAGCCAGACCCACGCAAGCCTCGCCCACCAATACGATCTTCTATGTCACCGATGCTGGTTCTGGCAGTACCTGTTCGCAGGCATTGCCGTGTGCGCTGCAAACGGCCGTTACCAACGCCGCCGCCGGTGATGAAGTCCACGTCGCGGGCGGGACTTACACCGATTCTGGCCCCGCCGTTGTCACCGTCACCACCGCCATTACCCTGACAGGCGGCTACGATGCTGCCAACTGGGGCACATCCCCCAACACACAGCTCAACCCCACAATTCTGGACGGGGAGTCAACCCGGCAAGTTGTGCGCATCGAAGGGGACATCAATCCGGTCATCGAGAACTTTGAGATTGTAAACGGCCGTACCGGCACATCCCCCTACGACAAGGGCGCGGGCATCTACAACGAAAGCGGCTCCCCCCTCATCCGCAACAACGACATCCACAACAACCAGGCCACCGCCGGTTCCGTCATTGGCGGCGGCATCTATGATGGCGGCTCGGCAACCATCGAGTCCAATCTAATCCACAACAACAGCACGGGCAACAATGGACAAGGCGGCGGTATTTACATCGCCAACAGCGGCGGAACAGCAACAACCGTCCGCCTGAACGAAATTGACAACAACAGCGCCGCCCTGGGCGCAGGTGTTGCCCTCCACAGCGGTGAGGCTACGCTGGAAGCCAACACCCTGCATCACAACACCGCAGTGAATGGCAGCGTTATTGCCGGTGGTGGATTTTTCAACGACACAAGCAGCACAGCAGCCCTTTACAGCAACCTCTTTTACGCCAACAGCGGCCCGCTAGGTGGCGGGTTGGCCCTCACTGGCGACAGCACATTATGGAACAACACTATCGCCGAAAACAGCGCCAGCAGTCAGGGCGGTGGCATTTACGTGGGTAGTGGAACCATTCAAATTAATAACACCATCATCGCCTTCAACACCGCTTCTACCAACGACGGTATTCACGTTGCTGGGGGCACAGTCAGCGGTGGCTACAACAACGTCTATGACGACAGCATTGATCCCAGCGTCACCTTCAGCAATCCCGTCAGCGGCAACCCCAACTTCGTCAGCCCCGGCTCACCGGATTACAACTACCACCTGCCCCCTGGCAGCCCAGATGTGGATGCTGGCGACCCGGCCACACCCGCCATCGGCGTGGACATGGACGGCCAGCCGCGCCCCTACAATGGCATTTACGACGTAGGCGCAGATGAATACGGCAATCTCGTCGCCTTTACGCTGGAACCCCCGGTAATTAACAACGATTATCAGGACAGCGGCACAATCGCCACCTACCATCACACGCTGCACAACACAGGCAACGTCGCCGACACCTACACCTTCTCCTGCTCCAACGACCAGGGTTGGAATGTGACCTGCCCCAGTTCTGTTGCGCTCAGCCCATTGGCGCAGACCACACTCTCCACGCTAGTTGAGGTGACGGGTACGGCCCGTACCCGCGCCCGCACGTTGATCACGGCCGTTTCCACCACCTCTCCCACTATTTCGCATACGGCCGTTATCGAAACCATCGTCGCCCCCCACCCTGCCCTCGACTTCACACCCAACTACTCCGCCACCGTGCTGCCCGGCGAAACATTCACCTACACCCACATGCTCACCAACACCGGCGACGCCCTGGAAACATTCAATATTGAATTGGTGGATGGAAGTTGGGCGCAAATTTTGCCCACCAACAACTTCCCCGTTGACCTGCTTCCTGGGGCCACCATGCCCATTCGCGTCGTCATTGCCGTGCCCGCCACCGCCCCGGAAGGGCTGCTCAACGAAACCATCATCCGCGCCAGTTCTGATTACGACCCGGCCATCGCCAAAGTGGTTACAGACACATTAATAGCCCGCCCCACAGTGGGCACACGCTACGTCTCCCGCGATGGCGACGACACGGACAACAACTGTACGCAGGTAGATGAACCCTGTAACAGCGTAGGGCACGCCATCGGGCAGGCCTCCTTCGGCGATGAAATCCGCATCGCACGCGGAACCTATTTCGAGTCCGGCATTCCGGTCAATGACACCGTGTACCTGTCCGGCGGCTGGTCTACCAATTTCCGCAGCCAGGGGGAGCCGCGAGACACGATTATTGATGCCGAACTCACCGCCTTCATTTTTGATGTGGCCCCCGGCAGTACAGTGCGCCCCAGTTTCAGCAACATGGTGCTGCAAAATGGGGCCAGCGGTGGCCCCGGCGGCGCGGTATTTGTCGGCAGTTCGGCACAGCCAGCATTTGAACAGGTGATTTTCCAACACAATAGCGGCACGCGCGGTGGCGCTATCTACGCTGCCAGTTCGGCCGTCGTCACCATTCAAAAGAGCGAGTTCATTAACAATACGGCATCTGACAGCGGTGGTGCGCTGTACAGCAACAGCAGCATCATACTGGTGCAGCAAAGTGGTTTTTATACGAACACGGCCGTTTCCCACAGCGGCGCCATCTACATCAACGGCGGTCAGTTTGTCGCCGAAAACAACCTGTTTAGCGCCCACACCGCCGGAGGTAATGGCGGGGCGCTCTTCCTGGCAAGCGGGCAAACTAGCTTGTGGAACAACACCTTTGTCAACAACCAGGCCGGGGGCAACGGCGGGGCCATTTACAACAATGCCTCTACGGCCGTTCCGGTGGTCAATGCGCTGCTGGTGAGCAACACGGCCGTTTCTGGCGGCGCCATCTTCGACAACAGCGGCAACCTCACCCTCAGCTACAGCGACCTCTGGCAAAACAGCCTACCCGAAGTCAGCGGCGGCACATTGGGGGATGGCATCCTCCAAGCTGACCCGCTCTTCCGCGACGAATTTTTCCGTCTGGATCGCGGTTCCCCGGCACTGGATCATGGCGATCCCAACACCACCCTCACCATAGACTTTGAAGATGACTTCCGCCCCGCCGACAGCGGCTTCGACATGGGCTGGGACGAGTTGGTTGGCTGCCGCGCCCAGCGCGATGGCATCATTTACAGCAGCATTCAAGAGGCCATTGACGCCCCTGACGCGGTGAGCGACCTGATCCGTGTCACCGGAACCTGCCGCGGCGTGCATACCATCAACGACGCCGGGGGGCAGCCCATCCAACAAACTGTCCACTTGACGCAAACGTTGACGATTCAAGGCGGCTGGAACAACGATTTCACGCGCTGGCTGAACCTGCCCACCTATGTTGATCCGGAAGGGCTGGGACGTGGTTTCTACGTCAGCGGCGCGGTTACGCCCACGCTGGAGAGCCTGTACATCGTAAATGGCGATGCCAGCGGACTGGGCGGCGGCCCCGCCAGCGAGGATGCAGGCGGCGGTATCTACAATCTGGATAGCAGCTTGATTTTGCAGGATGTGCGTATTTTGACGAATACGGCCGTCCTCGGTGGCGGCTTTTACAATCACATGGGAACACCCGTGTTCCACTCCACCGCGCCTGCCAGCGCCCTGGAGCAGGCTGACTCGCCCTTTGCCCAAGTGGCGGCGAACACGGCCGTTTCCGGCGGCGGCATCTACAACTACACCGGAACCCTGTACGCAGACAGTATGCGCATCTACAGCAACACCGCCAGCAGCGGCGGCGGCATTTTCAATGATGCTGGCCCTATGGTGATGAGCAACACCGTCATTTACGCCAACGAAGCAACCGGCAGCGGTGGCGGCATCTACAACCAGGCAGCCACAGCTACTTTCTGGCATCTCACCGTATTCACGAATACAGCGGGCAGCAACGGCGGTGGTTTTTACAATGCGGCGGGCGATCCCCTGGTGCACAACACCATTTTCCAGAGCAACCGTGCCGTCAGCGGCCCCGCCTTTTATGCCGCCAGCGGCACGCCAGACCTGGACTACAACTATTATCATGATTACGCGAGCACGCCTGTCATTGGAGCCAACGCAGGTGGCAGTTCCATCACTGATAATGTCACACCTCCTGGCATAAGCGACCCGAACGGCGGCGATTTTCATCTGGAAGATACGGCCGTTGTCATTGACATTGGCGACCCGCTTTCTCCCATTCTCAAAGACTTTGAAGGCAACCCACGCCCCAACAACCAGGGGCCAGACATGGGTGCAGACGAGGCAGTTGGCTGCTATGTGATGCTGGGCGATGTGGTTTATGGCAGCATCCAGGCGGCCTTAGAAGCCGCAGAACCGGGTGAAACCCTCAATATCTCTGGCATGTGCAGTGGCGTCCATTCGTATGATACGGGCGGCGGTGGCGGTGGAAGCTGCGGCGGCGCAATTGCCGTCACCATTCACCTGACAAAGAGCGTCAATCTGGTGGGCGGCTGGGATGCAGAATTCCTCAACCAGGACGAAGTCACGACGCTGGATGCTCTGGAATTAGGGCGGGTGATGTACATTGGGCCAGGCGTAACTTCGACCATTGAAGGCTTTGACATGGTGAATGGCCTGGTAGCGGGCAATGGCGGCGCCATTTGTATGGAAGATGCCGCGCCCACCATCAAGCACAATCAGTTTTACAGTAATACAGCCACCAATGGCGGGGCCATTTACAGCGCAAACAGCGCGGCGCTGCTGACTGGAGGCAATCGTTTCTTCTTGAATGAGGCGACGGCGGGCGCGGCGGTGTATGCCAGTGGCAGCACGGCCGTTACCGTACAAAACAACTTCATGTACTCGAATACGGCCGTTTCCGGCGGCGCATTCTACAACGGCGACGGCGACCATAACTTCTGGCACAACACCATCTACAGCAACACGGCCACCAGCGGCGGCGCGGTGTACGTGGCCACAGACAGCCCGCTCATTCGCAGCAACATCTTCATCAGCAACACAGCGACGACGGCAGGCGCTATCTTTGCCGCTGGCGGCGCAACCCCCAGCCTGGGCTACAACGATTACCTCAACAACACGCCCGGCGACCTCAGCGGCGTGGCGTATGGGTCAGGGTATCTCATAGAAGACCCGGCTTTCAACGACCTGATCGGATTAGACTTCACCGTGCCCTTTACCTCGCCGGTGGTGGATGTGGGCGATCCCACGCTGCCTATTACGGATGATTTCCAGACAAATATACGGCCGTCTCACAATGGTTTTGACATTGGCGCAGACGAATTTGGCGGCTGCTATGCCCGCGTTCTCAGTGCGCCTGACGTGATTTATGGCAGCGTACAGGCAGCAGTAGACGCAGCCCCTGCTGGGGACGTGGTGCAAATAGATGGCACTTGCTACGGCGTCAGCCCGCACGAATTGGTCGCTGGCGGCGTGACGGTCACACAAACGCTGTTTGTGAACAAAGACCTGATTATTGACGGCGATTGGAATTACGAAGACCCGATTACGGCCACGCTAGATGCGCTTGGGCGCGGACGCACGCTGTACGTGGGTTCCAGCGCCACGCTTACCGTTACCAACCTGATTTTGCAGGGTGGGAACGGCGCATTAGGCGGTCTACCAGCAGGCGACGGCGGTGGCATTTACGTCGATGGCACGCTCGTTTTGCGGGACAGCGAGGTCTTGCAAAATCAGGCCGTGCGCGGCGGCGGTGTGTTTAATGATGGGTACGTGACGATGATGGACACGGCCGTTCACAACAACCAGGCTACTCATGGCGCAGGCTTCTACAACAACATCACGGGGGCTGGAGCGGCCCTGCTGACGGGCGAAAATCGCCTGTTTGGCAACATAGCCACACAAAATGGCGGCGCAGTCTATCAAATGGAAGGGACCCTGGCGCTGGATGGCAACCGTTTGTTTGGAAATTATGCGGCATCGGGCGGAGCCATTTATCTGGCTGGTGGTAATGATGCCATTGATGTGTGGAACAATTTCATCTTCAACAACAGCGCAGGGCATGGCGGCGGTGTGTACAATCTGGATACGAACGGCCGTATCTGGCACAACACCATCCTCGGCAACAGCGGAGATGGCTTGTACAGTGGGGCCAGCGCCAACAACAACATCCACAGCAATATCTTTGACAGCAACGGGGGCGCGGGCATTCACACGCTGGCATCGTCGCCGGACATTGTGTACAACATTGTCATTAGCAACAGCACCAACTACGCGGGAACGGCCGTTGCCGCCGCTTCCGACCCCAGCAACCAGAGCGTCACTCCAGTTTATGTGGACCGCGCACACCAAGATTACCACCTGCATCAAGACTCCCCCGGCGTAGACGAAGGCGACGACGACCTGCCCATCGCCGGGATGGATCATGACTACGATGGCGACCTGCGGCCCACCAATGCCGCCCCCGACATCGGTGCAGACGAAATCAACACCTGCTATATTCGTGTCATTGACCCGGATACAGATGAACCTGTTTACTTTGGCAAGCTGCAAGACGCCATTGAGTTTGCCGAAGACTTCCCGAACCCCAATCCGCGCGTAGAAATTGCACGCGGCACATGCAGCGGCGTGGAGTTCCGGGACGGAACTTACCAGGTTGGCTACATTTCCGAAGATTTGCACATTATTGGGTCACTGCGTCACAGCAATTTCAGCAATCCGAACGACTATGTAAACCCCAACATTGCCGCATTGAGTACAGCTATTGATGCACAGGGTGAAGGGCGTGTATTCAAGATTGCGGGAACGGCCGTTGTCACGCTGGAACAAGTGGCTATGGTCAACGGCAACGCCTACGTCGCTGGCGGTGGCAACAATGGTGGCGCTGTCTACTACCCCGGCCCAAGCCGTCTGGAAACAGACACCAGCGAAGCATGCCAGAACTATGCCGAAAACGGCGGCGGCTACTTCATCGGCAGCACGGCCTCAGCCTACGTCACCGGAGCCGGAACCGGTTCCTGTTGGGTAGCCCTCTTTGATGGCGACGAATTCCTGCAACAGTATGATTATTACTTCGGCAACACGGCCATGAGTGATGGCGGCGGCATCTACGTTAGCAACGGCGCAGATGTAGACGTGGTCAATCATGGATTTGGCGGTAACACCGCAGCTGGCAACGGCGGCGGCCTCTATAATGGCGGGCAAATGCGCGTCATCAATGGCATCTTTAGCTACAACTATGCTCTCAGTGGGGACGGCGGCGGCGTCTACAACGGCGGCGGGCTGGCAATGTACCATAATACTGTGCGTCGTAATACGGCCGTCAACCTGGGCGGCGGTATATACCAGGGCGGTACCTCACTCACCCTCAACAGCAGCATCATCTACTCCAACACGGCAGCCAATGGCGGCGGGTTACACGTTGCCGGGGGCAGCAGCGCCATACGTTCCTATGATAACTTTAACGCCAACTCTCCTAACGATACCAATGACGGGAACGTGGGCACAAACCACATCTCAGGGAACCCGCTTTTTGCTTACGGCTATGCCCTCTCGCAATATTCGCCCAATATTGACCAGGCCGACCCCGCCCTGTTGTTAGACATCAGTGAAGGCGGCATATGGGCCGATGGCATAGACTTTGATGCCGGAAACTATAAACGGCCTGACGTACACCCCACATACAACGACTTAAATACCTCGCTTTACGGCTATGCCAGCGACGTAGGCGCAGACGAGTATTGGAAAGAATTCGGCTGCGACGTGCTGCCCAACAACGATCAAAGCACCATCTTCCCCGGCGAAATCATCACGTACTCAGTAGCAGTCTTCAACGTAGGCTACCCCAACCGGCTAAGCAGCAATTATCCGCATGGTTACACGGACACCATTACAATTACATTGAGTAGTTCGCAAGGATGGGCCACCCTCAGTGGTGGAGCAGAACAAGTGGTGGAACTGGATTATTACGATGACGTGGAGCAAGACGACCGGGTATACCTAACCTTGACGGTAGCAGTCCCCATCACATCGCCGTTTGGCGTGCAGGAGCAGTCTCTGGTAGAGTGTCGTTCAGCTTCGCTGCCCTCACGCTCTAACACCTCCAGTTTCTTGACCAATGCGGGACTGGTGAGTACGGTTTTGGTTGAGCCAGAGTACATCACACAAACGTATCCCGGCCAAGTTTTGACCTTTACTCACTACATTACCAATACAGGAAATGAACCCAACGATTTCTACCTTATCCCCAGTGCAGGGGCGGCAGGATTGTCTACGGCCAGTGTTACACGTATTGAAGATACGGACGGCGCGGTTTACAGCAACACGTTGGGCCTGAGTGATGTGCCGATCACGATTGGCCGAGGTGAAATGATCACGGCGTTGCTGCAAGTGAACGTATTGGAAACGGCCGCTTCCGGCGAAATCGCTACCCCCGGCCTCATTGCTCGCGCTGTAGATGATCCCTCCATTCAAGGGCAGGTGATCAACCAGATCACCATCAGCCCCACAGCGGGCACGCGCTACGTAGCCCCTGGCGGTGTAGATGAGGGCAATAACTGCCTGTTGAATGACCAGCCTTGTGCCACTGTCCAACATGCTGTAGACCAGGCGCTTGATGGTGACAGCATCCTCGTTGCCGGTGGTCTGTACACCCACCAAAGTGTAATCACGACGACGGAAACATTGGTGCAAAATGTTTACATCAACAAATCGGTGAGCATTATTGGTGGCTACAGCACGACGGACAATTTCGCTGTTTCACAGCCAATCACGAATGTGACGGCGCTGGATGGCGAGGACGGCCGTCGCGTGATCTACATCACGCCAGGCCATGACGTGACGTTGAGCGGCTTGTTTGTACAGAACGGCCACTTCCCCTCCCTCACCAATGACCAAAAAGGGAGCGGCATCTACAACGGCGGCTCTAACCTGACCATTGAAAACACACAGGTTTTGTCGGGTACGGCCGTTTCTGGCGGTGGACTGTACCACGCAGACGGCGATCTTACCGTCCACAGCAGCGTCTTTGCCCACAACGATGGCAACGGCAGCAGTTCCGGTTCGGCATCTGGCAGCGGTATATTCGTCGTCACGGGTACAGTGCTGCTAGAAAACAACACCTTTGCCAACAACATTGCGTCAATAAGTGGAGGCCGTGCCCCCAACGCCGATGACGGCTACGGCGGCGCTGTTTACCAGGAAGCGGGAACACTCTCGCTGATCAACAACATCTTCAGCCAAAATGAAGCAGGGGTTGACGGATTTGCCGTCTACATCAGCGCGACGCTGCCCATTGCTAATGATTACAACCTGTACTTCAATAATTCTGGCGGCGTTGGCGGCGCAGACACCAACTTCTCGCCAGGCGCTCACAGCTTTAGCGGCGACCCAACCTTTGCCGACACTTTCTTCCACATTGGGCCAACCTCGGCGGCCAAAGACACGGGCACAAACAGCATTGCCTTCCTTGCAGGAACTGACTTTGAAGGCGACCCACGCCAATTAAACGGCACAGTGGACATTGGCGCAGATGAGCGCGTGCAGCACGCCAGCTTCACCTTTGTTCCGGTGACGCAAACGGCAACGATTCTGCCAAACATCAGTCACGTATATACGCACACACTCACCAACAACGGCGATACAGCGGACACGTACACGCTGATATTGAACAGCACGCAGCTTGGCGATCCCGCAGATTGGGATCACAACCTGACGCCCAGTAACTTCGCGCTCAATATCGGCGCATCGCAAGTTGTGACGCTGATGATCACTGGGACGGTTCCCGGTGATGTGGATACTTCGACGATTACGGCAACGCCGTTGAGCGGGCCATCTGTAGCTGTTGTGGACACAACCATTATCAGCAGTACAGCGGGTGTGGATATTGGCCCATCACGAGCCGGTTCCGGCGAACCAACAATGACGGTACAATATCAACACACGCTGACAAATACAGGTAATGGGCTAGATTCGTTTGACCTGCACCTGTTGGCAGGCACACCTCCTGGTTGGACAGTGACGGTGGAACCGGCAGCGACGGGCATTGTGCCCACAGGCGGCACGATTCCATTTACGGTGAGTGTGACTATTCCAGCAGGAACGGCCGTCAATACCATCCACACTGCCGAAATTGAAGCCGTTTCCCAAACAGATGGCACGGCACAGGACACGCTGGTAGATACAACCACTGTGCTGCCCGCTTATGGGCTGCAACTGCTGCCTGCGGCGCAATCGCAAAGTGTGATGGATGGGGCAACGGCCGTCTATACCCACACGCTCACCAACCTGGGCAACATCAGCGACACGGTGTCGCTGACGGTGACAGAAAGCCTGGCCTGGGGAGCGTCCATAAACCCGGCGGCCATCGCCCTGAACCCCGGCGCAAGCGCCACTGTGACGGTGACGGTTCCTGTACCACCCAACACAGGCGGGCAAGTACACGTCAGCGATGTGACGGCTGCATCGGAAGGGCCTGGGGTGACGGCAACGGCCGTTGATACCACCACCGTCCTGATTGATAACAGCGTTGCCATTGGGCCAGACCATTTACGGATAGTAGATGCAGATACACAAGTTATCTACCAATTCACCGTAACCAACACGGGCAACGTCAGCGACACCTTCAACTTTACGCAAGATGGCGGTACACAAGGCTGGGTCAGCGGCTTCAGCGGCAGCAGCGCCTTATTAGCACCAGATGACACGACAACAGTCATACTCACGGTGACAGTTCCCGCAGGAGCCACACCAGGGACAGAGGATGTCACTACCGTAAGCGCCACATCGACCAACGCCAGCAACAGCGCAACGGCGACGACCCGCGTGCGCCAGTTGCATGGCCTGGCGTTTGCGCCAAATCTCACGCGCACGGTGGATGCAGACAGCGTGGTAACGTACACACATACGCTTACCAATACTGGCAACGGCGTAGACACATTCACCTTTGCGGCGAACAGCAGCGAGGGCTGGGCCATTACCCTGCCACCAGATGTGGCGAATCTTGGCGCAGGACTGACGGCCAATGTCGTGGTGACGCTGACCGTGCCCCCCGGCCCTGGCGGCATCACAGACACGTTACGGCTGACGGCCAGTTCTGTCATCAGTCCGGCTTTCACAGCCACAGTGACGAATACAACAGTGGTCACGCTGACGCCAGGAGCATTGGACGTCATGATTGCCCCGGACAATGAAGACAGCGGTCTGCCGGGCGAATTGATGACGTATTACCACACAGTGACGAATACGGGCACGTTGGATGCAGATTTTGTACTGACGGCCGTTTCTAATCAAAGCTGGACGACAACTGTACAGCCCCCCACCCTCAGCCTGTTATCGGGAGCCAGCGAGATGGTGACGGTGACGGTGCAAATTCCGTCACTGGCGGGTGATGGCGTGGTGGATTTGACAACGGTGACGGTGCAGGATACGGGAATGATTGTGCAGGATACGGCCGTTAATACCACCACCGTAACCGGTGTCTATTCGGTCGTAATCGCCCCCAATCGCAGCAGCACAGGCATACCGGGTGAGACCCTTACTTACACGCATGTAGTAACAAATACGGGCGATTTTGCTGACAGCTACTCAGTTGGTGTCAGCTCCAGCCAAAGCTGGACAGTCACGGTGACGCCTGATGCGATTCCCTTACTCATTCCGGGAGAAAGTACGCCGGTCACAGTAACGGTTGCCATTCCGAGTGGGGCCGCGAACGGGCAAATCGATGTGGCAACGGTGACGGCGCAATCGCTCAATGCTGCCGCCAATGACTCGGCTGCTGACACCAGTATTGTGCAAGTGCAAGGAGAAGGTGTACTGCTAGAACCTGATCACAGTGATGTGGGTGCGCCGGGTGAGATGTTGGTGTATCACCACACGCTAACGAATACGGGCAGTAGTACGCTAACTTTCTTGTTGGCTACGCAGTCAAGTCAGGGTTGGGTAACGGCCGTCACGCCAGACCGGGTGGATAACCTGGCAGCGGGCGACTCGCATGAAATTACGGTGACGGTTGCCATTCCTGCTGGCGCTGTGAATGGAACCGAGGATTGGACTTCAGTGGCAGCAACGGCCGTTGGCGAGCCTACGATCACAGATTCAGCCCTTGATCACACAACGGTTGAGTTTGTACCTCCGGTTTATGGCGTGATGATTGCGCCGGATAACACGGGTGCGGATCTGCCGGGTGCGATGGTGACGTACCAGCATACTGTGACCAACACGGGCAATGTCACAGAAACTTTTGCGCTGGAAAGCAGTTCGAGTCAGGGTTGGGTAACGGCCGTCACGCCAAACACGCTAGATTTGCCCCCAGGATCACACGCTGATGTGACTGTCTCAGTCACAATCCCAGCCGGGGCCACAACGGGCACCATTGATGTGACAACGGTAACGGTTTCGACAACAACGCCAGCAACGGCCGTAACTGACAGCGCTACTGATACGACGGCCGTTAATGAAGCAGGCAGTCGGGTTCTTTACTTGCCAGTCGTTCTCAAAGCCTGCGTCCCCACTGGCATTGATTTGGTTATAACAAACATCACGGTCACACCAAATCCGCCGACTGCCGGGCAACCGGCTACTGTGTCTGTGACCATTCAAAATCAGGGAACGGTGGATATGGATCCCAGCAATAACTTCTTCCTTGACGCCTATGTGGATCATCAGCCAGAGCCGTACCTGCCCGGTGATGGCAATCTCCAGTGGGGTGTGCAAGCCCGTGCCCTGACGGCAGGAGCCAGTGTCACATACAATGGCACGTTCACGTTTAGTGGTGGGACTCACCAAATATGGGCACAAGTGGATACAGATCGCACTGTTGATGAATGCCCCTATGAAGACAACAACACATTCGGGCCAATTATCTTGACACCCAGTGGACATAGTGGCAGCGAGACATTGCCGCCCATACACGACATTGCTGCACCACGCAGCACCCCCACACCCGTTCCATCACCGAATTAAAACGCAAAGAGGCTGGTAGGATTATCACAATCCTACCAGCCTCGCGTTAATCTACTTGTGATGTCCGATTGGGCTAAGCGGTTAAGCGTTTTTCTGGCGAATTTCGAAGCTTATCCCAACAAAAATTAGCAAGAACCCAACGAGCAAAAAGATAAAGAGGAGAACGCCTGTGCCTGCCCCACCAGAAACGGGTAATAAAACGCGGGCCGAGCTAGCTTTTTGCACGCAGAAATTTACATCGGTAACGACCAGGCTATCCTCATAAACAGGCGCGTATTGTGTCTCCTCTGAGGTAACAACCCACTCTGAGCCGGGGCGAGCCGTCACAGCCCAATAACTAAGGCCAGCGGCAACCAACCCATATCCACCATCCGGGCCAGAGCTTAAGTTGATAACAGTCTGTTCGTCGCTGCTGACAAATTCGATGGGGATATTGGCAACTGGGTTTTCGCCAGAGATATTGGTGTTGATGCAACGGCCGTCACCATCTACATCTTCGTAAACCATGCCGCGAATCGTGCCGCGTGGTTCAGCCGCACTTGCATGATTTTGGAGTTCTGGTGTAGCTGTTGGTGGAACGGGGGTTTCTGTTGGTCGGGTAGGCGTATCTTGGGCAATAGGGGCCATTGTAGGCGTAGGGCGCGGCTCCTGAGCAAAAACTGGGGCCATTCCCATAAACAAAATAAGTAAAACACCTGAAAAAACTAGTGGGTTTTTGATCTTCTGGAACATGGTTAACCTCTTGATTTATTATCTGGACACTATATTATCAAACATAACATAATATGTCTGATAGTGTACAATTATTTGCCACACGATTCAAGTGATTTGACCAAAAGTACCAGTTAGATGGCTATACCTCCCTGTTCCTCCAGTTGTTTAGCTTGCTTCGAGTGAAAACCCATGAAAATCAACCAAAGTGCGCTCATAACGAGGCCAGTAATGCCAAAAATGGCCGTGGTTTGCCGCACGCTCAATCCCAAGTTATCTTGGAAAAAACCTGCAAGATAAGTCGAAATTGACTGAGTCAAAGTCAGGACAGCAAATTCAAAAGCAAAAACCCGCCCTCGAAGAGAATCCGGCACCAACATTTGCAGCAACGCGGCAGAAAACACCCACACCACTCCTGAGCCAACCGTTCTCACCAACGTGGCAAAAGAAAAAATGCCCAAACTCGGAGAAATACTCAAGCCGAGAATCCCCCCAGAAAGTAAAACAAACCCGACCGCCACCGCCCACAACATACGATGATAAGCATCCCCAAAAATCCGTCGGAGAAAAATCGGGCCAATTCCCGTACCCAAGCCACTGATCACGTAAACAATACCCAACGTAACCGAAGCACCCGATTCGATATGCAATCGGTCAAACCATTTCAGGTCGTTTATGGGGAAAATTTTGTCAGCATAATTGATTTCTAAAACATTAATTGCACCCCAAACCAATGAGCCCGCTCCCTTTGCTAAACTAACCCCCATAACAAATGGAACCCCTAACAGATATCGAAACCCGCCGACAAAAGTTAGCCACCCTCGTTCCTGCGCTGGAGCTTCAGTCTCTCGCTGGTACTCTAATACAACAATTCGACTAATGCACCAGGCTGAAAAGACAAAAGTGAATGCATCCATTACAAAAGCGGCTGCAATACCCAAAACAGCAGCAACAATCCCCCCAAGAAAGGCACCCAAAGCCAGCATCGTGCTCCACGTTAAACTATCCAGTGCATTAGCCGTTACCAAATCTTGTCTCTCTACAACATTTGAGAGAACGGCCGTGCGTGCAGGAGTAAATAACGCACTCAACGAAAATTGCGTAATAGTCAACAAATAAAGCAACCAGATCCGAGAAGGGGAATTGATTAGCAACAGCGAAAGAACGGTGCCCGCCCGCAATAAATCAGTAAAAATCATAATATGGCGACGATTAAAACGGTCAGCCAAGACACCCGCAACTGGACTAAAAACAAACAACGGCACAAAACGCGCCAAAAACAAATAGCTTACAGCAATACCAGAACCAGAAAGACCAGTAATCAACTGCGCAGAAGCAAGTAAATTAAACCAATCCCCCAGTTGAGTAATCACACTACCGAGCCATAAAAACCGATAATTCCGATTACTCCGCAATAAGACAATATATTGTTTCATAAAACTCAGTGGAAGATCCCCAAAAATAAAAAAAGGCCTCTTGGCAATGACCTACTCTCCCAGGGGGTCGCCCCCCAAGTACCATCGGCGCTGACGAGCTTAACTACCGGGTTCGGGATGGTACCGGGTGTACCCTCGTCGCTCAAATCACCAAGAGACCTTCTCTTAAATCACTATTTGTTAATTTACTATAATAACCAACTACAACCAACTGCCAGAATACCGAGTTCTCCGTACCATGCTTTAAGTAAGCCCTCGACCATTAGTACGGCTTCGCTGAGTACATTACTGCACTTACACGTGCCGCCTATCTAGCTAGTCGTCTCCTAGCGGTCTTACTCCAAACGGATGAGGGATCTCATCTTAGGGCGAGTTTCCCACTTAGATGCTTTCAGCGGTTATCTCTGCCAGACGTAGCTACCCAGCAATGCTCCTGGCGGAACAACTGGCACACTAGAGGTCTGTCCACCCCGGTCCTCTCGTACTAGGGGCAGCTCCCTTCAAATCCCTTACGCCCACAGCGGATAGAGACCGACCTGTCTCACGACGGTCTGAACCCAGCTCACGTACCGCTTTAATGGGCGAACAGCCCAACCCTTGGGACCTTATCCAGCCCCAGGATGCGATGAGCCGACATCGAGGTGCCGAGCCTTGTCGTCGATGTGAACTCTTGGACAAGACTAGCCTGTTATCCCCGGGGTAGCTTTTATCCGGTAAGCCACGGCCCTTCCACTCGGTACCGTGGGATCACTAAGCCCGACTTTCGTCCCTGCGCGACTTGTTGGTCTTGCAGTCAAGCTCCCTTATGCCTTTACACTCTTCGGCTGGTTTCCATTCAGCCTGAGGGAACCTTTGGGCGCCTCTGTTACTCTTTCGGAGGCGACCGCCCCAGTCAAACTACCCACCAGGCACTGTTCCCACACCGGATTACGGTTGCGGGTTAGGGCCAAGACTTAGTCAGGGTGGTATTTCAACGGTGGCTCCACCGAGACTGGCGTCCCAGCTTCACAGCCTCCCACCTATCCTACACAAACTAAGCCCTAACGCAATGCCAAGCTGTAGTAAAGCTCCACGGGGTCTTTTTGTCCAGCTGCGGGTAACGCGCATCTTTACACGTACTTCAATGTTCGCCGGGTCCCTCGTTGAGACAGTGCCCCACTCATTACGCCATTCGTGCGGGTCGGAACTTACCCGACAAGGAATTTCGCTACCTTAGGACCGTTATAGTTACGGCCGCCGTTCACCGGGGCTTCGGTTCAAAGCTTCGCTTGCGCTAACCTCTCCCCTTAACCTTCCGGCACTGGGCAGGCGTCAGCCCCTATACATCGTCTTTCGACTTAGCAGAGACCTGTGTTTTTGTTAAACAGTTGGCAGGGCCATTTCTCTGCGACCTCCGACAGCTTCGCATAATTGCTAACCATCAGAGGCCCTCCTTCTCCCGAAGTTACGGAGGTATTTTGCCTAGTTCCTTAACGAGGGTTCTCCCGATCCCCTTGGTATACTCTACCCACCTACCAGAGTCGGTTTGCGGTACGGGCACTTAGACTTCATCGCTTAGGGGCTTTTCTTGGCAGCTTGGCTCAATCACTTCTGGCTCTTATTGGCCCGCCATCACGCTTCAGGCTCAGAGTGCGGATTTTCCTACACTCGTCATAACCCTAGACGTTTGGTACCCCAATCCAGTAAGGGGCTGACCTACCATGCTGCGTCCCCCCTTCGCTCCATCTAAGTGGTTCCGGAATATTAACCGGATGTCCATCACCTACGCCTTTCGGCCTCGGCTAAGGCCCGACTAACCCGACGCGGATTAACCTTCCGTCGGAAACCTTAGGTTTACGGGGAACATGTTTCTCACATGTTTTACGCTACTCATGCCAGCATTCTCACTTCTGTAGGCCGCAGCTGTCCTTTCGGTCAACCTTGTATCTCCTACAGAACGCTCTCCTACCATTCCGATAAATCGGAATCCGTGGCTTCGGTACTATGCTTAAGCCCCGTTACATTTTCCGCGCAAAGCGTTTGACCAGTGAGCTATTACGCACTCTTTAAAGGGTGGCTGCTTCTAAGCCAACCTCCTGGCTGTCTAAACACTCTCACATCGTTTCCCACTTAGCATAGATTTGAGGACCTTAGCTGACGGTCTGGGTTGTTTCCTCTCGACTATGAAACCTCATCTCCCACAGTCCGACTGCCGCGCTTTGGAGTACTGGTATTCGAGTTTGCTGAGGTCGGTAAGCTTGCGCCCCCAGCCCATCCAGTGCTTACCCTCAGTACTAAACACGCGACGCTAGCCCTAAAGCTATTTCGAGAGAACAAGCTATCTCCAAGTTCGTTTGGCATATCACCCCTACCCACAGGTCATCCCCTAATTTTGCAACATTAGTGAGTTCGGCCTCCACGAGAGGTTAGTCTCGCTTCAGCCTGCCCATGGGTAGCTCACCTGGTTTCGTGTCTAATCCCAGCGACTCCTTCGCCCTATTCAGACTCGCTTTCGCTGCGGCTCCGCCTGTCTCTGGCTTAACCTTGCCACTGAGATTAACTCGCTGGCTCATTCTCCAAAAGGCACGCCGTCACACATTGACAATGCAAGCATCGCCCATAGTGCTCCGACCGGTTGTAAGCGCACGGTTTCAGGTTCTATTTCACTCCCCTCACCGGGGGTCTTTTCACCTTTCCCTCACGGTACTTGTTCGCTATCGGTCATCAAACGTATTTAGCCTTGGGAAGTGGACTTCCCAGCTTCCGACGGAATTAGCGTGCTCCGCCGTACTCAGGAACACCACAAGAGTCTTTCCAGTTTCGTATACGGGACTATCACCCTCTTCGGTCTACCTTTCCAGATAATTCAACTACCAGTCAGATTTGTAACTCTTTATTGTGGGTCCTACAACCCCGGCACCTTATAGATACCGGTTTGGGCTTTTCCCCTTTCGCTCGCCACTACTCAGGGAATAATCTCTTTTCCTAGGGTTACTAAGATGTTTCAGTTCACCCCGTTCCCTCTATTACCCTATGTGTTCAGATAATAGTACCAGAGCTTTAACCTCTGGTGGGTTTCCCCATTCGGATATCCCCGGATATTGCGTCTGCACACGACTCCCCGGGGCATATCGCAGTGTGCCACGTCCTTCTTCGGCATTTGACGCCAAGGCATCCACCGTGCGCCCTTAGTAGCTTACACACATGATACGGAGAATTCGATATTCTCGCTTTCTACGTGTTCTTCAACTTGTGTTCTTTACTATTGGTTGTGTTATTTGGTTATTAAAGTACTTTCAGCAGCTTCTATTGTGTAAGATGCTGATGAGTGCCACATATTCTTGTAGCACTCATCAATGCCCTACATCCAAATTCTAATCAAGCAAATGGAGATGAGGAGACTCGAACTCCTGACCTCCGCCGTGCAAAGGCGGCGCTCTCCCAACTGAGCTACATCCCCGGAGTTAGAAACAAAGGGTATTGATGCAACCCTCTCCTCTTTTGCCCACTCTAAGCTGTAAACATGGGCCTGGTTGGACTCGAACCAACGACCTCTCCCTTATCAGAGGAACGCTCTAACCGGCTGAGCTACAGGCCCTCCTTCATACCTTTAAAAACTGAAGAGTGACAGGAAATGCATTACCCTATCATCCTATTCGGATGATTGACCTGGGAGTTTGTATTATCTCTCGATAATACGGTACTCCATAAAAGGAGGTGATCCAGCCGCAGCTTCCGCTACAGCTACCTTGTTACGACTTCGTCCCAGTTACCGACCCCGCCTTGGGCGGCTGCCTCCCGTTAGGGTTAGCTCACCGACTTCAGGCGTTGCCAACTTCCATGACGTGACGGGCGGTGTGTACAAGACCCGGGAACGTATTCACCGCACTGTTGCTGACGCGCGGTTACTAGCAACTCCAACTTCATGCAGGCGAGTTGCAGCCTACAATCCGAACTGAGACCGGCTTTGGAGGATTGGCTCCGCCTCGCGGCTTGGCAACCCATTGTACCGGCCATTGTAGCGTGTGTGTAGCCCAGGATATAAAGGCCATGCTGACTTGACGTCATCCCCACCTTCCTCCGGCTTATCACCGGCAGTCTCGTTAGACACATGTAACTAGCGACGAGGGTTGCGCTCGTTACAGGACTTAACCTGACACCTCACGGCACGAGCTGACGACAGCCATGCAGCACCTGTAGCGGCTCCCCGAAGGGTCGCTCACTTTCGACTTCCTACCACGTATATGTCAAACCCTGGTAAGGTTCTTCGCGTAGCCTCGAATTAAACCACACGCCCGCTGCTTGTGCGGGTCCCCGTCAATTCCTTTGAGTTTTAGCCTTGCGGCCGTAGTCCCCAGGCGGTCAACTTAACGCGTTTGCTACAGCACAGAAGGGGTCAATAACCTCCTACACCTAGTTGACATCGTTTACGGCTAGGAATACCGGGGTTTCTAATCCCGTTCTCTCCCCTAGCTTTCGCGTCTCAGCGTCAGTGATGGCCCAGAGAGCCGCCTTCGCCACTGGTGTTCCTCCCGATATCTACGCATTTCACCACTACACCGGGAATTCCACTTACCTCTACCATCCTCGAGCAACCTAGTTTCGAACGACCTCTCCTAGTTGAGCCAGGAGCTTTCACGTCCGACTTAAGCCGCCGCCTACACGCGCTTTACGCCCAGTAATTCCGGATAACGCTCGACCCCTACGTTTTACCGCGGCTGCTGGCACGTAGTTAGCCGGGCCTTATTCCTGGGGTACCGTCCTTTCTCTTCCCCCAGAAAAGAAGTTTACAACCCGAAGGCCTTCATCCTTCACGCGGCGTTGCTGCGTCAGGCTTTCGCCCATTGCGCAATATTCCTTGCTGCTGCTACCCGTAGGTATCTGGTCCGTGTGTCAGTACCAGTGTGGGGGGCCACGCTCTCACGCCCCCTACCCGTCTTTGCCTTGGTAGGCCATTACCCTACCAACTAGCTGATGGGTCGCAGGCCCCTCCCAGAGCGCCGGAGCTTTAGTCAAGGTTTTCTGATTTACCTTGACATCCGGGGTATTAGCCAGCGTTTCCACTGGTTGTCCCCCTCTCTGGGGCAGGTCACCTACGTGTTACTCACCCGTTCGCCACTCTCACCTTCAGACGAATCCAAAGGATCCCGTTCGACTTGCATGCATTAGGCACGCCGCTAGCGTTCATCCTGAGCCAGGATCAAACTCTCCGTAGAAAGTTTTTTTCCGTTTGCTAACGGAACTACTTTTATCTCTTAATCTTACAGGGTTCCGCTTCCCTGTCACTCTTCAGTTGTTAAAGGTCAATCTATCAAAGTTGCGCTGTCAAATAGGGCACAAAAAAGAACGGCCCCTTTTACTCGGAGTTACCGCTCTTTGCGATTTGCGCTACTATTATTTTGTAATGATGCCTCGCACTTGTGCGTTCGCATCTTTATCAGCGACAAGGATTTATTATATCAGGCTCTTTTATATTGTCAAGAGGAATTTCGCATTTTCGCAAAACTCGTTTTTTTATTTAAGAGCTTCCTTGTGGCTTGTTTTTAAGCAACAGTGGAGGATTCTAGCATACTCTTCTGTTGTGTCAAGGGCTTTTTTGATTTTGGTCAAAATCAGTTCTGGGGGACTTGATTTTAGGTATACTAAATGTCCAATGCACACCTCTAATAAAAGTGTTCTGATATAATGTAGAGGCTCACTTTGTTTGGGGTGTCTCTCAAGGTAAAAAGCGAGTATGACATTATATGGAGTTGGTAATGGAGATAGTAATTGAATCTCTGAAAGATATACGGATCGCTTCGATAACTGGTGAAATAAATAGCCGTACTACATCTCAAATTGAGGCTGATATTCTTCCGCTCATAACACCGAATTGTAAACTTTTGTTGAATATGCGTCATGTGACATATATGTCGAGTGCTGGTTTAAGGATTTTATTGCTGCTATATAGGCAGATCAACGATCAATCCGGGCAGGTTGTGTTAGTTGGGTTGCAAGATATGATTCGAGATACGATGGCAATTACCGGCTTTTTGGATTTTTTTCAGGATTATCAAACGATTGAAGAAGGATTGGGAGCATTAGCCAATTGGTCATGAAACGAGTTGATTTTTATCCTACACATAGACACGGTGATTTTTTACTGCGTGCAGGACGGCCGTATCCGTTCGGCGCGTCTTTTGTTCCGGGGGGTGTGAATTTTGCTATTTTCTCGCGTTACGCATCAGTTTGTGCCCTTGTGCTTTTCGAGAAAGGTGAACTTCAGCCACTGGTAGAAATCCCTTTCCCTACTGAGTTTCAGATTGGGCATGTCTTTGCCATGATTGTTTTCGATCTAGATTACGAAAACATCGAATATGGCTACCGTATGGATGGCTTATATCGCCCTCATGAAGGACACCATTTTAACCAGGAAACGATTTTATTAGACCCATATGCGCGTGCGGTGAACGGCCGTTCCCAATGGGCCGCACAACCAACACCAAACAACCCCTACCCCCACCGTGCATTATTACCATACGATGATTTTGATTGGGTCGATGACCATCCCCTCGAAAAACCTCCTGAAGACCTAATTGTCTACGAGATGCATGTGCGTGGGTTCACGCGCCATCCTTCAAGCGGAGCGAAGTACGCGGGTACCTTTGCTGCTATTCGGGAAAAGATCCCTTATTTGAAGGACTTGGGTGTTAACTGCATTGAACTCATGCCGATTTTTGAATTCGACGAACTTGAAAATAAATTCATTAGCCCACTCACTGGCGCTCCTCTTGTGCAGTATTGGGGGTATGACTCCATCAACTTTTTTGCACCCAAAGCCGGATATGCAGCCACAGGCCGTTATGGTATGCAAATGGATGAATTCAAAGCCCTGGTGAAGGAACTGCATAAGCATGATATTGAGGTGTTTCTGGATGTGGCCTTCAATCACACAGGAGAAGGTGGGGAAGACGGCCGTACCATTTCCTATCGTGGCATAGACAACAAAACTTACTACATGTTGCGCCCCGATGGCAGCTACCAAAACTTTAGCGGCTGTGGTAACACTATGAACTGTAATAACCCTGTTGTCCGCAATATGGTTTTGGACTGTTTGCGTTATTGGGTGGCAGAATATCACATTGATGGCTTTCGCTTTGACCTCGCCTCCATTTTGGGGCGCGACAGCGCGGGACGACCTCTTGCTAACCCTCCCCTATTAGAAGCGATGGCCCACGATCCCGTCTTGGGCAAAACTAAACTTATTGCCGAAGCCTGGGATGCTGCTGGCCTTTATCAAGTTGGCAGTTTTCCCGCATACGGCCGTTGGGGAGAGTGGAATGGCAAATACCGCGACTGCTTGCGGCGATTCCTAAAAGGAGACGAAGGGCAGGTAGCGGAAATCGCTCAACGCATACAAGGCTCACCTGACCTATATACGGGGCGCGGCACAACCGCTTCCATCAATTTCGTTACAGCTCACGACGGCTTCACATTGGCCGACCTATTCTCCTACAACGAAAAGCATAATCTTGCCAATGGTGAAGACAACCACGACGGGCAAAACGACAATTACAGTTGGAACTGCGGTTGGGAAGGCTCGACCGATAACCCAGAAATTAATGCCTTGCGGCAGCGCATGATCAAAAATGCCATCGCCATTTTGCTGGTTAGCCAGGGCGTGCCCATGATTCTCATGGGGGATGAAGTCGGTCACACAAAAAACGGCAACAACAACACCTACGGTCACGATAACGAACTCAACTGGTTTGATTGGACACGCTTAGAAAGCAATGCCGAGTTATACCGCTTCTTTAGAAATTGCATAACCTTCCGCAAGGTTCACACTGCCTTGCGAAATCAGGCTCATTTTCGTCATGAGGATTATGTAGGCAGTGGCTACCCAGATATTTCCTTTCACGGTGTAGAGGCATGGCAACCCGATTGGGCTTATCACAGCCACACACTTGCTTTTATGTTAGATGGCGAACATGCTCGGGGTGGGCTTGAACCGGATGATACAATATATGTAGCGATGAACATGCATTGGGAAGATCATCAGTTCTCGTTACCACGTCTGCCCGTGCATCAGAAGTGGCACACGTTTGTCAACACGAGCGTGCCCCATCCAAATGATATTTGCACACCAGACAAAGAACCTGTACTGGCTAATCAGAAACATCTACTCATTGCTGCGCGATCTGTGGTTATCCTCGTAGGCCGGTAAATGAGAAGGAAGGATTGCAAGATGAAACCGTTAACGATTCCCGGTAAATTGGAATCGCTGGATTCGGTAACAAGTTATGTACTGCAAGCTGCGACACGTGCCGGTTTGGACTATCGGGCCAGTTATCGTCTGCGCCTGGCAGTGGATGAAATTACAACAAATATCATTTTGCATGGATTAGACGATGAGCAAGCGGCTGGAACGATTACGATGTCGGCCGAAATGGATGAAGCCTATCTGACCATTCACATTGAAGATACGGGTACAGGGTATAACCCTTATGAAGCTCTGCCCCCAGATAAGATGTGGGGACCAATAGAAACACGAAGATTGGGAGGATGGGGCATTTATTTAGCCATGTGGGGGGTTGATCAATATCATTATTCGCGGATACGGGAATGTAACCGCAGCACACTTAAGGTGCAACGGCCGTGTAAGTATCATTGAAAGCGAGTCCTCATACCTTCTTTGAAAAGGTGTTTTAAGAATGACAATGCACACAACCCACCTATTCGTTGTTGATCCCGATGAGGAGCGACTTACTAAACTGATAAAGTTGTTAGATGAATGCGGCTATACAGCACAAACAACGGCCGTTCCTGAACACATCCTCTCCCTGCCAGAACCAAACACAATAGACATCGTTTTTCTCCACATCACAGAAGCAGCAGAAAATAATTTTGCACTACTGCGGCAATTCCAGGCTCATGCCGAGCTGCGCCACCTGCCCATCATCATTTACGGAATCAAAGATGACCTGATCGACATGGACCATGCCATTGCAGCCGGGGCGACAGATTATCTGACCTTACCCACAACGGCCGTTCTCCTCAAAACCCGCGTTCGTACCAGCTTAGAAAAGCGCCTCTTCGCCGAACAAGCCACCTGGTATCTGCGCGAATTCAACGAAATGGAAAAGCTGGCCGATGATCTGCGGCTAAAAATCTTACCGTTAGGCATTGCCCTTTCTACCGAGAAAAATTTCGATCATCTACTAGAACAAATCGTGATCGAAGCCATGACCATCTGCAATGCCGACATGGGCGCATTATATTTGCGCACAGAAGATGACTATCTGCGTTCCGCCATCATGCGCACAAACTCGTTAAATTTATTCTACGGTGGCAGCACAGGCACAGAAGTCCCTGCCCTCCCCCTTCCCCTTTACAACCAGGACGGTCAACCCAATCACAGCGACGCGATGACCTACGCCATTCTGGCCCATGAAACCGTCAACATTGCCAATATATATAATGTAGGGCGCTTCAATTTTTCCAACACAAAAAAGTTTGATCAAACACACCAATATCGCACCGTATCTTGCCTCACCGTCCCCTTGTTGAATCACAGAGCAATTGGCGTATTACAACTATGCAACACCCGTGACGAACAAGGCAGTTACGTGCCATTTCAAGCGTATCATCAACTTGTAGCTGAATCCCTGGCATCGCAGGCAACCGTCGTGCTGCACAACCACATCCTCTCAAAACGACATGAGGAATTGCTGGGGTATCAACGAGAATTAGAAATTGCTCGCCGGTTGCAAGAAGGATTCTTGCCTAAAGAACTCCCTCAATTGCCCAATTGGGAATTGGCGGCACGACTGCAACCGGCACGCATTGTATCCGGTGATTTTTATGATGTCCTGACGCTGCCAGACGGCCGTATTGCCCTTGTGATAGCAGACGTATGTGACAAAGGAGTAGTAGCCGCCCTGTTCATGGCTCTGATACGCAGCCTACTGCGTGCCTATTTGCAGCAGTATTACTTCTTGCTAGAGCAATCCACGATAGGCTCCCCCCAACCCTTTCCAAACCCCGCCGCGGCACTCACCAATACAACCAGTTTAACGAACAGCTACATTGCACAGCAGCATAGTCAAAATCATATGTTTGCCACCCTGTTTTTTGGCATTCTTGATTTAGACAGCAGTTCATTAACCTATGTCAATGCCGGACACAACCCCCCCCTCCTCTTAAAATCAGACGGCCGTATCCTAACACTTGGTTCAACAGGCCCAGCCGTTGGGCTGCAAGCCGAAGCTCTCTACCACGCAAAAGCCCTGACTTTGGAGCCGGGTGATTTACTTTTTGCCTATACAGACGGCATCATTGATGCCCGCGACCCGGAAAAACGCTTTTTCACCCTGGAACGATTAAAAGGGCTGCTCAAAAATAATGGGGAACCTGTAGACGTGCTGCTCAACAACATCGAAACGGCCGTCCACAACTACATCGACGGCACAGGCCAATTTGATGACATCACCATGCTCGCCCTCAAACGCCAATAACCAGCTCCCCATCTCAAATCGGAAAAATCAAACAAGTCGTCGTGCCGTGTGCGGCTAATTTCCCATCGCCATCGATTAAATACCCTTCTGCCGTTGCCACACGCCGCCCTACGCTGATCACCTTCCCCTCTGCCCGCACCAACCCGGACTTTTCGGTTAACGGCCGTACAAAATTCACCTTAATCTCCACCGACGTATACCCCAGCCCTGCCGCCAGCGTCGTATGCACGGCGCAGGCCATCGCCGAATCCAACAACGTAGCGATATACCCCCCATGCACCGTGCCCAACGGATTGTAATGGCGCAAATCCGGCGTACCTGCAAACACCACCCGCCCTTCTTCCACCTCCACCAGGCTAAAATCCAGCGTTTGCGCAATGGGCGCTGGCGGGAAACGGCCGTCCAACAACCGCCGAAACACCTCAATCCCCGATAGCTCCCGCATCTCCGCCAACGGTATCAACTGAAAACCCTCTGCCATTTTCACTGCAACCTCCATCAAATTTCTCCCCACCATACCCCACCAATTCACAATTTACAATTGACAATTAACAATTGACCATTGACAATTCCCCCATGTTTTTCCGCTTCAACCATCAAACCCGCCTCAAACTACTTCTATTGCCTTACCTGCTTGGCATCCTCATCCTCGTCATCATTCCCGCCATTCTCTCCTTCTCACTCGCCTTCTTCCGCTACGATGCGCTCTCTCCTCCCCAATACATCGGCAATCTGAACTTTATCCTTGCCTACACCGACGAGCTTTTTGCCCTCAGCGTGCAGAATGCTGTTGCCCTGGTGCTGTTACCCGTGCCCCTGCGCGTGATGGGGGCGTTTTTATTGGCGAGATTGTTGCAGCGACACGGCCGTTTCCTCAACACATTCCGCGCCGCCATCTACCTGCCCAGCATCATCCCCACCGCCGCCTACGCCCTCGCCTGGCTGTGGATTCTCAACCCCCTTTTCGGCCCCGTCAACCTCATCCTCAAAGCTGTTGGCCTCAATGCCCCCGCCTGGTTCAGCGATCCCCAATGGGCTAAACCCGGCCTCATCCTCATGTCCCTCTGGCAAATCGGTGAGGGCTTCCTCGTCAGCCTCGCCGCTTTACAGGACATTCCCGCCAACCTGGAAGATGCCGCCGCGCTGGATGGCGCAACCCCGGCACAATTTCTACGCCACGTCACCTTACCCATCATGGCCCCCATTCTGCTCCTCCTTAGCTTCCGCGACGCCGTCATCACCCTGCAAGATTCTTTTACCACCATCCTCATCACCACTGGCGGCGGCCCCTACTACACGACCTATACTTTGCCCCTTTTCATCTACGAACAGGGCTTCGACCTCCTCTCCTTTGGCACGGCCAGCGCGGCCCTGTGGGTGATGTACGCCCTCACCGGCCTCATCGTCCTCTTCCTCTACATCATCGCCCGCCAATGGAACATAGGAACCACCGATGAAACCTTCGTCATTTAATCAACCGCAAAGAACGCGAAGAGCGCAAAGAAAAAATGCCTCTTCCTTTACGCTCTTTGCGCCCTTTGCGGTTAAATCCCTCCGCCTCTTCACCGCCATCCTCTTTTTGCTGCCCGTCTTTTGGATGATCGCCGCCTCGCTGCACCCGCGTGGCGTGCCCCTGCCGCAAACCCTGCAATTACTGCCGCAGCAGCCAACTCTGGAAAATTACGGCCGTATCTTCCACCTCATCCCCATCACCCGCTTCACCCTCAACTCGCTGATTGTGGTGGCAACGGCCGTTCCCCTCACCCTCATCACCAGCTCCTGGGCCGGATACAGCATGTCCCAACTACCGCGCCCCAGCCAGCGCCGCCTCATCCTCCTCTCCCTGGCCATCCTCATGGTTCCCGGCATCGCCCTTTGGTCAACCCGCTTCCTCATCTACAAACAACTCGGCTGGACAGGCTCCCTCATCGCCCTCATCGCCCCCGCCTTCATGGGCAGCAGCCCCTTCTACGTCCTCATGTTCTACCGCGCCTTCCGCCGCATCCCCCACGCCATCTACGACGCCGCCCGCCTCGACGGCGCAGGCGTGCTGCAAACCTGGGCCGCCATCGCCCTGCCCATCGCCCGGCCAACGGCCGTTGGCGTCGCCCTCCTCTCCTTCATCCTCTACTGGGGCGACTTCACCAGCCCCCTCCTCTACCTCAGCTCCGAAAAATGGTACACCCTACCCATCGCCCTCCAGCTTTTACAGCAAATGGGGCGTTCCGACTGGCCCCTACTCATGGCCGCCGCAGTGATAGCAACGGCCGTGCCCACCCTCCTCTTCCTCCTCCTCCAACCCTACTTCCACAAACCGCAGTAACCCATGCCCAGAAGCCTCATCCACCTGGACAACAGCTTCATCCACCCGGATGAATAGCCCGTCCTTATAGATAAAGCCACAATCCATATAGACAAACTATTCATCCACCTGGATAAACACCCCATCCATCTGGCTGAAAAGTTTATCCTTATAGACCAATCCGCCGTCCATATAGATAACCTATTCATCCACATAGCCCGGCATTCCGTCCACCTGGATGAGCGCTCCCTCCACACGACCAAACCAACAACGCAAACCCGGCAGGGGCGTGTATACTTGCCCCACTCGAATCAATCAAAAGGAGAGCTTATGCACCGTCTCAAATTCATAATATTGCTCCCATTCCTCAGCATCCTGGCCGCCTGCAACAATCCAAAATCACAAACCATTTCCTTCATGATTTCCGGCGATCCTGCCGAACGACAAGCCTACCTCGATCTCGTCACTGCCTTTGAAGAAAGCCACCCCGACATTCACATCGACGTCACCCACATCCCCTCTGCCAGCGATTACCGCACCAAACTTGCCACCGACTTCGCCGCCGGAACACCCGCCGATGTCACCCTCATGAACTACCGCCGCTTCGCCGCCTTCGCCGCTAACAATTTATTGCAGCCCATCGACCCCTATCTCCAAGACAGCAGCCTCATTCAGCCCGAAGACTTCTACCCCATCAGCATCGAAGCCTTCACCTGGCAAGGCGAGATTATGTGCCTGCCACAAAACATCTCCAGCCTGGTGGTCTATTACAACCAGGATTTATTTAACGCCGCCGGCCTGCCCTATCCGCCCGACCAATGGACTTGGGACAACTTTGTTGCTACAGCCAAAGCCCTCACCCAAGATACCAATGGCGATGGCACAATTGACCAATACGGCCTCGGCGTTGACCCCTCGCTCTATCGCCTATCCGCCTTCATCTGGCAAAACGACGCCCCGATGGTGGATGATCCGCAAGACCCCACACGCCTCACTCTCACCCGCGTGCCCACCCTGGAAGCACTGCAATGGTTTGTGGACTTGCGGCAGGTACACGGCGTCGTGCCTGATCGTGTAGAAGAGGCCGCGCAGGACAGCGAAAGCCGCTTTGTCGCGGGCACAACGGCCATGTTTTTGGACAGCCGTCGCGGCACACCCACATACCGCGAAATTGAGAGCTTTGCCTGGGATGTGGCCCCGCTGCCGCAAGGCAAAGTGGCGGCGGGCATCCTGCACAGCGACGCTTACTGCCTCTCTGCGACCACCGAAAACAAAGAGGCGGCGTGGGCGTTTATTGAGTTCGCCAATTCGGTAGAAGGGCAGACGCTCATTGCCCAAAGCGGGCGCACCGTCCCCTCCCTGATCGCGGTGGCCGAATCCAACGTCTTTTTGGACCCCACAAAGCCTCCTAGCCGCAGCCAGGTTTGGCTGGATACGGCCGTTACCTTACGTGCCGTCCCCGTCATCAGCACTTGGGAGGAGATTGAAAAGACCGCCAGCGCAGAAATCGAGCGGGCCTTCTACGGCGACATCACCGCTGCCGAGGCAGCGCAATTGGCCGACCAGCGTACAGAGGAGTATTTCTTGCTGGGTGTGAACGCAGCACGGCCGTAACCTATGCTATAATGTCCCCAAACATCATGCAGATTGGTTCAATCTTTCAGATTGAACCAATCATCTCAGCGGAGGGACACTATGAGCAATCACGATCACGATCCAGACGATACGGCCGTTGACACAACGGCTGCCGAGCCAATGGTCGAAGCGCCATCGGCTGCTGAGAAAGAGGTGGAAGGGAAACGGCCGTTCTCCGACCTCAAACCCATCATCACCGTCGGCCCAGAAAGCGAAGACAGGCGCATCGAACTCAACCGCGACATCCTCAGCGACATCAGCTCCATCCCCGAACACCTGCGCCCCGCGCAGCCCCCCAAATACACCAAAAAAGGCAAACTCGACAACCAATATTACGAACACGAACTGGCCCGTCTACAAGAAGAGCTGGTCAAGCTGCAATATTGGGTCAAAGAAGCCGGTCTGCGCGTCGTCATCGTCTTTGAAGGGCGCAGCGGTGCGGGCAAAGGCGGCGTGATCAAACGCATTTTAGAGCGCACTAACTCACGCATCATGCGCGTCATCGCCCTGCCCGTGCCCAGCGACCGCGAACGCACGCAGTGGTGGTTCCAAAAATACGTGGCGCACCTGCCCGCCGCCGGTGAAATCGTGCTGTTAGACCGCAGTTGGTACAACCGCGCCCTCGTTGAGCCGGTGATGGGCTTCTGCACCGAAGAGCAGTACCGCGAATTCCTGCGCTCCTGCCCCCAATTTGAGCGCATGTTGGTACGCTCCGGCATCATTTTGCTCAAATATTGGTTCTCCGTCAGCAACGAAGAACAGGAGCGCCGATTCCAGGCCCGCATCTTCACGCCGACCAAACGCTGGAAGCTCAGCCCAATGGATTTGGAAGACCGGCGGCGCTGGGTAGAATACTCGAAAGCCAAAGACACCATGTTTGCCTACACCGACATCAAACAAGCGCCCTGGTACGTGGTCAACGCCGACGACAAAAAACGCGCCCGCCTCAACTGCATCACGCACATCCTCAGCCAAATCCCCTACGAAGACATCACCCCCGAACCAGTGCAGTTACCTCCCCGCGAAGGCGACAAAGGCTACATCCGCCCGCCCATTCACGAACAAACCTTCGTCCCCGAAGTGTATTAAAGAGATTAGAGATTAGAGATTGGCAACCGCCCCGTCTCTAATCTTCAATCTCTAATCTCCCCCTATGTCTAAAAAACGCATCACCTTCATCGTGTTCTTTCTGCTTTGCGGCGTGTTGGTCACGGCCGTTTACCTCTACCGCCGCCTCAATCCCCCCGTCAATTTGGTGGGGTCACTGGGCGGTGGCGATATCGCCAGCCTGACGCTGCCCCCCGGTTTTGAGGCCAATGTCTTTGCCAGCGGCCTCAGCGGGCCGCGCTTCATTGCCTTTGGGCCAGACGGCGCGTTGTATGTGGCGGACAGGGGCAACGGCCGTATCGCCACCCTCCCCGACACCAACCAAGACGGCGTGGCCGACGCTATCCACACCTTTGCCGACGGCCTGACACAGCCGCACAGCCTGACATACCACGAAGGGGCGTGGTACGTGGGCGTGCCCACCGGCGTCATTCGTTTGGTCGATGAAAATGGTGATGGCACAGCCGATTCTCGTGAAACGCTAATTGACGACTACCCCACAAACGGGCACAGTACGCGCACGGTCTTGTTTTTGACGGACGGCCGTATGGTCGTCTCCGTCGGTTCAAGCTGCAACGTCTGCGAAGAGGACGATCCGCGCCGTGCCGCCGTTCTCGTCTACGATGACGGCAATGCGACCAACGAGCAGATTTTTGCCAGCGGGCTGCGTAATGCGGTGGGGCTGGCCCTGCATCCGCAAACCGGCGAATTGTGGGCCACGAATAACGGCCGTGACATGCTCGGCGACAACACCCCACCCGAAACGGTGTACATTGTACGCGAAGGGGAAGCCTACGGCTGGCCTGTTTGCCACAGCGGCGACATCATTGACCCCGACTTGGGCCACGCTGGGGACTGCGACGGCGTGACTGCGCCCATCGTGGAAATGCAAGCACATTCCGCACCATTGGGGCTAGCCTTTTACACCGGCACTCAATTCCCGGCAGAGTACCAGGGGGATTTGTTCGTCGCCTTTCACGGCTCATGGAACCGCCGCGAACCGACCGGCTACAAAGTGGTGCGCATCCCGCTAAATGGCAGCACGCCCACCGGCGCAGTCGAGGATTTTGCAACGGGCTGGCTGTCTCTGGAGGAGAATGTGGTGTACGGCCGTCCCGTTGGTCTCGCCGTTGGCCCCGATGGGGCGCTGTACGTCAGCGATGATAAAGGCGGATACATTTACCGCATCAGTTACCGGGGTTCTTGAGCATTATCAACAGCATCGTCACCGGCGAATGGGCCAAAATGCTGTGCGGGAGATGGGGGCGCATGGTAACAAAGGTGTGAGGAACGGCCGTCATCCGTTCCTCACCCAGCATCAACTCCGCTTCACCAGCCACAAAATAAAGCATTGCCGGGCGTGCTGATGTATGCTCACTCAGCTCTTGCCCCGCCGCAAAACCAAACAAAATCACATCCACGTACTCATTCTTCAACAAATGCCGACTCACAATCGAGTCCGGTGAAACCTCCGGCATTTCCTGTACCAAATCAGCAAAAAAGGTGTAATCGTCCATTATTTCTCCAGAAGCTAACGAATGGAGAGAGAGCTAGAGCTAGAGGAAGATACACCTTTCTAACTCTAGCTCTGTCCCTTGTTAATTGTTCATTGCTAATTGTTCATTGTCCACTGCCAGGTGTGCGTTCACAATGCGGCCCAATTCGATGGCGATTGGAATCAACGACACTACCCAGAACCCATAAGCAATGCCTTGCAGCACACCACGCACCGATACAATAAAGATACTCAACCAAAGAAACAGCCCGCCCAAATGACTGGTCGCCAGACTCAGCCAATTGCCGCCCAGCGTCGCTTCAGCTTGCGGCTCTAAAATGCGGCGGAAAAAGTAGGGCAATATGGCATACCCCACTTGCAGCAGCCAGCCATAAATTAAGGCCTGCGGCGCGTTGCTCTCAATGGCTGGGCCGGGCAAATTGCCAATGCCCAAAATGAGGAACGGCGCCACCAACACAGGAACCAAAATCCACACGTAGGCGCTTATCAAATGCCACACGCCAGGAGTCCAAGCGGCGCGGTCGCCCCGCAGAGGTTTGATCACGTTGTATAGCAGCCAAAAGGTGGAACCCAGGTGCAGCACCAGCCCCGGCACGGTGAAAACCAGCGAGTCAAACCAGGGGCCAAGCACCAACCCCAACGCGCCCAGAGTCATCATCCAAAAGATGGGGGTAATAGAGTGCGGCATGGCGAGTTGGCGTTTTGTCCAGCGTGGGTAAAGGTCTACCATTAGCCCGGCAAAAGTCAGAGACATGAAGCCCCAGTTATTGGCGTGGATGTGAGTCTCCAGAGGGATGGCAATATGCAGCCAGTTAGGCCAATTGAACCACAACCCAGTACCAATGATAATGCCAAGCAGGAAGTAGGCGAGACCCACAAGGTAGAATTTGCGAGCAGGGGAAACGGCCGTGCCCTCCCCACCACCTCGCAATCCCCACAACTGCCCCATCAACAACACCGTTGCCACAAACACCAACGTACCACCGGCATAAATGGGCACTGCATTCACCAATGGAATCCCCACCAGCAGAGACAAAATGCCGCTGTTGAGCGCCAACCAAATATCCCAACGGAATTGGGGGCGCGGCAAATTATTCTTTTGCGCCACCAACCAGGGCAGCACACCAAACAACACCTCCGTCAGCGCCCCCAGCGTGATAAAGTGGACGCGCAGCCAGCGCATACCATTAAACCAGGGCAAAATACCCAATCCCACCAACGAGGCATCCAGTGCTTGCAAGACAGCCAGCGCTACAAACAGCAGCGCCATCAAAAAATACAGACCCATGATTCATTCTCCTTTGTCATCATCGTTTATCACTTTCTTCCACAATGAGGCAAAAACGGCGGGTGATGGCATCTGACGGACAGACTTGTACACACTGTCCGTCGTATTGACAGGCAGCGGGATGCACCACAACGGCCCGTCCATTTTCCAGGGCCAGGGCATGGTGCGGGCAGGCAAGCACGCACAAACCACAGCCATTGCAGAGCCGAGCATCTATCTGCGGCACGGGCCAATCAACGTCCACTTAGACCTCCATTTTGCAACATGTTGTCAGGATATAAGGGTTTGGGAATGGCGTCGCCGACTTTTGTCGGATGGGGATTATTTTTCGGCGATTTTTTCTAGCGCGGCACGGTCGTGAACGTGGATGCGGTGACGCTCCACCTCAATGACGCCATCGGCGGCCAGGCTGCGCAGGGCACGCTGAATGACATCGGGAACTGTGCCTAAGCGAGCGGCAAGTTCGGCCTGGGTGTACCATTGGGGACGGTGGAATTGATTGCCGGTGGTATCTTCGAGGATCAGGCGGGCCAGCCGCCCTTTGACGGTGCGCAGGGAGAGGTCGGTAACAAGTTCAACGAGGTGCTGCACGCGCCCAGCGAGGTTTTCGATGAGGTATTGGGCGAAGGACGGCCGTGTTTGCAACAATCCCCAAACCGTTTCGCGGCGAATGAGCCACACGCCAGAAGGTTCCAGGGCAACGGCCGTTGCTGGATTCTGCAAATTAGCCAACGCCCCGATTTCATTAAAAAGCTCTCCCGCCCCCAAAAATTTAATCACCTGCTCCCGCCCGGATGGGGCGCTCTTAACCACTTTCAGCCAGCCTGATTGCAAATAATAGAGGCCCTGCGCGGGTTCACCCTCCCAAAACACAGCCTCACCTTCGGCATAAAAAGCCCAATGCGCCCCGGCAGCCAGATCATGCAAAATGGCTTCTTCCAATGCCGCAAACAGGGGAATAGTAGCAAGCTGCTGCGCGAGTTGGGTGGGTGACGGCCGTTCCTGCATCCTCGCATTATACGACTCCCGGCTCATTTGCAAAGAAAAAGGGCATGATACCTATTTGTATCATGCCCCGTAGCAAGAAATAGGGGGAATGTTGTCTAAGAGGGTAAAGCCTTCACATATAGCTGCGTCCACATAAGATTGCGAATATCTTTATCGCGGGTCAGCAGACTTGCTACAGTAGAAATGGCTTGTGCCTCGGAGCGAGCATTGACAACATCATCAACATAGAACTCTTCAACCTTCTTACCCTGCGGGTATTCTACCTCACAGATTCCGTTGATATGATATTGTGTAGCCATAACCCCACTATACACTCAAATAGCTTACCGTAGACCTTTCGTCGGCAAAAAGTAGACCAAGGTACTATTCTAGAGACTGATTTTCTTCACTGCCTCTCAGACTTCTTTGGGCACTGTCCGGGTCTTGTTGCAGTTACAGGTTACAAAATACAACTTGTAACCTGTATCCTGTAACCTGTAACTTGTTACCCAATCTCAAAACCCGCTAAATGCTCCAACGCTTTCACCAGGGCATGGTTCCCATCGCCGCCCAGCCCTTGCTGCTGCAAGGTGCGATAAAATTGGAAGACGAGCGCCACACCAGGCAACGGCACGCCCAGTTGATCGGCTGCTTCCAACACCAGGCGCAAATCTTTTTGCTGCAAATCAATGGTAAAGCCAGGCCGCCAGTCGCGTTCGATGACCTGCGGGCCGCGATTGCTGAGCATCCAACTGCCTGCTGCGCCGCCAGCAACGGCCGTCAGCGTCTTCTCCAAATCCAACTCCCCAGCCTGTGCAAACAACAAGGCCTCACCCACCGCCTGCATCGTCACCACCACCAGGATTTGATTCACCAACTTCACCATTTGCCCAGCGCCATTTGGGCCAACATGCGTGATTGTCTTGCCCATTGCCTGGAATGCGGGCATGGCACGGTCAAACTGCGCCGCTTCACCGCCAACCATAATGCTCAACGTGCCCCTCGCCGCCCCTTCGCTGCCGCCACTGATGGGCGCATCCAGCATATGCACCCCTTGCTCCGCCAGCTTTGCCGCCATCTCCTTGGTGGCGATGGGGCTAATCGTGCTGTGATCGACTACCAACGAGCCAGGCTTTGCGCCATGAATAACGCCATCCTCGCCCAGCACCACTGCCTGCACATCCGGCGTATCGCTGACGCAAATCAGGGTGATGTCGCTGTGTGCGGCCACATCCGCAGGACTGCTGGCAGCCTCTGCGCCTTCTGCCACCAGCGCTTCAATGCGGCTGGCGGTGCGGTTCCACACGCGCACGGCAAATCCAGCCTTCAATAAGTTGCGGGCCATACCCTGACCCATAATTCCCAGACCAATAAAACCAATTTGTTCGTTCATGTCTGCTCCAAGATTAAAGATTGAGGGATAGCCCATTATGGGCAGCAATGACCCTGGCGTCAACTACAAGTAAAAGGGAATGAAGGCTAAGAATCACAGCTTACGCAGTCACAAAATGCGTCCTCTGCCTGATCTTATTATTCACTCACTGAGTGAATGGCATTATGACACTGTCATAAATAATTATGACAGTGTGAAAATAATTTTTGACAGTGTCATAATTATTTTTGACACTGTCAAAACCAAATTATACACTGTGAAATATAGACCTTCTCAGTGAGTACCATAAAGCATCTCACTGAGACAATATTGTCTTTAGCCTAATAAACGCTTTCTGGTAAACTGGCAGCGGTAAACAACTTGACTACGGAGGCATCAAGATGCACAAAGTTCGTTGGGGTCTGCTTTCTACTGCGAATATCAACCGGCGTCTGATTCCGGCTATTCAGATGAGCGCACGCGGGGAGTTAACGGCCGTTGCCAGCCGCACCCTCCCCGCCGCCCAAACCTACGCTGCCCAATGGGGAATCCCCCGTGCCTTTGGCAGCTACGAAGCCATGCTGAACTCAGACGAAATTGACGCCGTGTACATCAGCCTGCCCAACCATCTGCACGCCGAATGGAGCGTTTACGCCCTGCGGCATGGCAAGCATGTCCTTTGCGAAAAACCCTTTGCGCTCACGCTGGATGAGGTAGACGCAATGACCGAGGCGGCGCAAGAAACTGGCAATATCCTTGCCGAGGCCTTCATGTACCGCCACCACCCGCAAACTAAAATCGCTAAAGCGTGGGTGGATGACGGCCGTCTAGGCGACATAACCCTGCTGCGTGGTGCATTCAACTTTGCCTTTCGCAGCCGCGAGAACGTGCGCCTGGTTCCCGAATATGGCGGCGGCTGTTTGTGGGATGTAGGCATCTACCCCCTCAGTCTGGCCCAATTCATCATGGGCGGGCCACCGCAGTGGGTGATGGGCAGCCAATGGATTGGCGACACAGGTGTGGATGAGTTTTTTGCCGGGCAGATGGGATATGGGAACGGCCGTATCGCCCAAATCACCGCCTCCTTCAACACCCCCTTTTACACCTTCGCCGAAATCATCGGCACACAGGGGCGGCTGACGATGAATCGGCCGTTTGTCGGCCACAATGACGGCCAGCGCCAAATGCTTTTCCATCCTGCAAACGGCGAACCGCAAGAAATCCCCGTCCCCCAAAAAGAACTTTACCTCGGCGAAGTGGAGGACATGCACGCCGCCATTTTAGATGGCGCACCCAATTACCTCACCCTCACCGAAACGCGCAACCACATCAAAACCGCCCTCACCCTCTACGAATCCGCCCGCACCGGGCAGAAGTGTAGAGTATAGAGATAGAGAACGCCGCTATACTCTTGTGATTTAGGTTTGGCGTTGCAGTGGATGAGGTTTGTCTTTGCAGTAGCGAGGTTTAGCGTTGCAGTGGCGTGGTTTAGCGTTTAGCGTTGCAGTCGTGAGGTTTGTCTTTGCAGTAGTGAGGTTTCACGTTGCAGTGGCAAAAACAACCCTTTTTACTACGCCACTGCAAAATAACACCTCATTTTTTTGCATTTCAGCTTTCTCCTACTTAAGTTGGACAAATCCTGAACAACTGTCATAAATCCAATCTGGAATTTTGTCTTTATTACGCGGTGCGGGCGGATTCGTAAAGTGCGAGGGCGGTTTTGCTTCAAATCCAATCTGGAATTTTGTCTTTGTTACACCCATGCAAAGACAAGCCTCATCTACTGTGCAATGCTAGCTTCAAATCCACTCTGGAATTTTGTCTTTGTTACACCATCCCTTCCGGGTAATCAAGCCCTTGTATCACTGGCTTCAAATCCAATCTGGAATTTTGTCTTTGTTACACATATATAGAGACACAGACAAAAAGGGGACTTTTCATGCTTCAAATCCAATCTGGAATTTTGTCTTTGTTACACGCCGATATTACTCCGTAACCAAATGCACCCTAAATTACTATAGATTGATGTGAATATTCATGGCATTGTGCCATTTACATCCTATGAGAACATATATTCAGCACATTTTGCCCCACAAAAATTCGAGATCGAGCGGGAGCATCAATTCTATTATTTAGCATCAAATCATTGTATAAGGACTAGTGGGGGCATTTGAACAGAATGTTACGGTTTCAACCGATGGGGTGTGACCATAATATTACGATTTATTGGCTTTTTTGCGTAATTCCCGTGTCCGAATATAGTAACTGAGACTTTTGGGCGTGCCATACCCCAAATGACCTTCAACAATCCGGGTTTGCGGGATGCCTAACAAAAGCAGTTCTTGAATCCGCTCCCTATCCTTATCGTACATACTCGATTGAATTGTACCTTTGGGCTTCCCCAAGGTAACACCTTGCGCTTTTCTCGTTGCCAATGCCTCTTTCGTCCGGATCGAAATAAAGTCTCGCTCAATTTCTGCAAACAGCGCCAAAAAAGTAACCATAATTTTTGAGGTCATGTCCTGTAAGTCTTCACCCAAACGCAGTTTTTGTTTAATGATGAACACGGTAACGCCATAAGCAATGAGTTGGTTAATAAGGAGAATGACTTCACCTGTACTACGACCCAACCGACTGAGTTCGGTGACAAGTAGTCTGTCCCCAAGTTGCAGTTGCTCCTGCAATTCTTCAATGCGGCGTTGACGGCTACTTTGCCTGGAGGAACTTGTAACCTCAATAAAAGCATCAATTTTGATTCCCTCACGATGTGCAAATTCTAAAATCTCATGACGCTGATTTTTGACGTCCTGAGCCATTGTAGAGGCGCGGATGTAGGCGATGGTTTTCATAATCTCAAGATAACCTCATTTTCCCCGTAATTGGTGCATAATCGGGATGACGATATGATAGGTTATCATGAGATTCTCGCGACATCAATAATGATCGTTATCTATGCCTGCACTTCGGGCCAACCTGGTTATTTCTATGACAGCCAAAGAGAAGTTCCTGTCCAACAAAAAACGCTACCAACCAATCACCCTTCCAGAAGAATTTTCTGATGAGGAAATGGTCCGAGACTGGACATTATCAGCCGATGATCTGCAGGAAATCATACAACGCCGCAAATATCGGACAGCATATCGGCTTTTCATTGCTATCCAGCTATGTGCTGTCCGTTTATACGGCCGTTTCCTGAATGCGGTGAATGACCTGTCACCACGTATCCTTTCCTATTTGAACACCCAGTTGGATTTACCACCTGCACTGACAGTGCGGGTTCCGGAGAGAAGAGCTACAGTTGCCGATTACCAGAAACATATTTTGGCTCATTTGGGATTTCAGAGGTTCAGTGACCCTGCTCAGCAACAGCTAGAAAGCTGGCTGGAAGAAAAAGCCCAACAAGGGGCATTGCCCGATGACCTCTTTCAGCAGGCAGAAGGGTATTTGTTAAATCACCGAATCCTCATGCCCGGCACAACAGTGCTGGAGCGGCTCGTTATTCACATATGTTCCCGTGTTCACGAGCAACTGTTTGAGTCTATCTACCATCGCCTGTCCCCCGATTTACGAAAAGCGATTGACCAGTTATTGATGGCATCGGAAGGTGAACGGCAGGCAACCTTTTCTCAATTGAAGGCATATCCGCCAGAGGCCAAAATATCATCCTTGCGTGCTTATCTGCAACGATACCAAACCTTGATGGCAACTGGCATTAATGGTGTTGCCACACAATTGGCTGAACCGGCATTCCAGGATTGCTTGTTCCGGCTAACCAAAAAGTACAATGCCAAAGAGATGAAACGTTTTCACAAGCATAAGCAGTACGCCATGATGATCTGTTTCCTGTTGGAAACCCGCAAAAACCTTTTGGATTATCTGGTCGAAATGCATGACCAATATATGACAAAAATCGCACGGGAATCCAAAAACAAATTTAAAAAACAGCATCGAGCTTTACGCAAACGCCAAAAACAAGCAGTCGATATTGTCCTGAAAACAACAGATACGTTGTTAGATTGGCCAGAAGATAAGCCGCTCCTGAAATCCAATCTCTGGCAACAAGTAAATGAAGCGGAACTGCGTACTTCCCGCGATACGTTACGTACATTCAAGTCATTAGAAGAACGCGGCTACGGGAACCTCTTAATGAATCGGTATCCCAGTCTACGCAAATATTTTGCTGATTTTCTGCACCTGCCTTTTGCCGCCGAACATGGCAGCACCCAATTGATTAGAGGCATTCAACTTGTCCATCAATTGGATGCCAATGAATTGAAGAAACTGCCTTGTGATACGCCAACGACTTTTGTTCCCAAAGAATTGCGTCGGGGTCTGCATGATGATGCCGGCAATATCAACCGCAATGCTTGGGAGATGGGGTTGGCATTTGCGATCAAAGATGCACTCCGCTCTGGTGACCTTTACCTACCCCAAAGCAAACAGCATGTGTCATTTTGGAACCTCATGTTGAGTGATACAGCCTGGCAAGCATTGGAATCATCCGCTTCGACTGAACTGCAGCTACCAGAGAAGGAAGATGTAAAAGAAACCCTGACACAACAATTTGAAGCGGATGTCAACACAGCCAAAGACAAATTCGACACGGATCGCTTCGCCCAAATCCAGGACACAAAACTCAAATTGAAACGAGATGACAAATTGCCCCGGCCGGATAAGCTGACCAAACTCCAGAAGGCGATTGATGCCAACATGCCGACCATTCGGATTGAACAATTGCTCATGGAAGTTGATCAACTGACTGGCTTCAGTAAACATTTCATACCCATTCAGCGGCATCATGCTCAACCGAAACAGTTTTACAAAACATTGCTGGCTGCCATTATTTCTCAAGCAACCAATCTAGGCGTTGTTGCTATGAGTGCCAGTGTGAAGGGCGTTTCTGTCGATATGCTACGCCATATTCTTCATTATTATATTCGAGAGGAAACGACCACGGCCGCTAGTGGTGAGCTTGTCGACCGCCATCATCCACTGCCTTTCAGTTCAATCTATGGTACCGGTGAAATCTCCTCCTCTGATGCCCAACGATTTGGTATTCGTGCCAGCAGCCTCCTGGCTTCTTATTACCCACGCTATTACGGCTACTACCAAAAAGCGATTGGGATTTATACACATGTTTCCGATCAGTATTCTATTTTTAGTACCAAAGTGATTTCATGCAGTCCGCGTGAGGCACTCTACGTTCTTGATGGTCTTCTCGAGAACAACACCATTCTCAAACCTCGTAAACACACGACGGATACAGATGGCTATACAGAGATCATTTTCGCACTTTGTCATTTGTTGGGCTATGAATTTATGCCTCGTATCCGAGACCTCAAAGACCAACAACTGTATCGAATCAACAAGGATTTTGACTATGGCGTATTTACCCCACTCTTGAACAAGAGTGCCAATATCGATATCGTTGTTGAACAATGGTCAGCTATGCTGCGCGTGGTTCTCTCATTACTGCATCGAACGGTTCCGGCTCATGTGGTCGTTCAGCGTTTGATTAACAGCTATCCCTCTGATCGCTTATCCAAAGCGTTCACCCATTTGGGGCGGATTATCAAAACACAGTACATTCTGCGTTACCTGACTGATCCTCAGCTACGCAGAATGGTGCAGCGCCAAGGGGGAATATTGTCATAAACTGCCCCGTTGGATATTCTTTGCTAATCAAGGCGAATTCACAAAAGGCGATTACGAGGAAATCATGAACAAGGCAAGCTCCTTGAGCCTTGTTTCCAACGCAATACTTTATTGGAACACGCTCAAAATCGAGAAGATCGTAACGAGCCTCCGGCAACAGGGAGAGGAGATCGATGATGAAACGTTATCCCACATCTCTCTCTTGCCATACAAGCATGTATTGCCCAATGGGACTTACTTCATTGATGATCTTTAGGGGATTTTTGTGCAGGATGTTACGGTTTTGATAGTAATTTGGGAGTTGAAACCGTAACATTCTGTTCAAATGCCCCCGCTAGTCCGTCATACGTGACAGAAAATCCCTTGACCGCGATGGGCTCTTCCAGCTCGTAAGTGAAGCCGGTGAAATCGTCGTTGGCCGCATGGCCGTTGTTATAACCGTTGTTTGTCATCATCTTTCTCCTGATACAAATCTTTGAAGGGGCCGTTGTTGGTAAAAACGGCCGTTAGCGGCAGCGCCAGCCAATGCCCGTACACACCCACGCGCAGTCGCATTTCCGGTTCGCTGTCCAGTCTGCCGATCACGGCATACAGGCGAGCGCCCTGCTCATCGGCATTGTCGGTCTGGCTGAAAAAGGCACGCATGTTGCCGTGGGAATGCAAATCACAAATGATGCTGGCGGCGTCAGCACCGGCTGTAGTCACGCTGGTGGGCGTGGTTTGCTGGGCTGGTTTCTTGACCTGCACGGCACGGCCGTGGTGGTGAAACTGGTACAACACCTCGTTGAGCCCGTTATCGGGTCGCCGGGCACGCCGAGCGTCGGCCAGGACGACATCGAGCAGGCGCGCCGGGATGCGCGGTACAAGCAGTTGGAATTGGGGACGCAGCGGCGGCAGGCCGCGCACAGTGCAGGCCGTTACCGGCAGCAGCGCCGTAAAGAAGCGCGTTTCGGCGCGCACAAAAACGCCGTTCCCGGCCAGGACGTACTGGTAAGCCAGCGCATCATTGGCCGGCAGAGGATCGCGCTTGTGGATGTGGTAGGTGACCAGATTGTCGATCATGTCGGGTTCCTCATGAAAACAAATTCCGCAACCGCATCTGTGCAGGCGCTAGCTCGGATAGGGGGAAGCGGGGACGGCCGTCCAGTTCAGCCCATAACTGGCGCACATCATCTGGGTACGACCGGCACTTGCCTCGACTCAGGTCCGCGTTGAACAAACTGCCTTCCATGAACAGCTTCAGGGCAGCCTGGATGGTTTGCGGGGAGCAGTCGGGGAAGGGTGTATTTCCCTGGCAAATGCCGCCGGTGGTGTGCACATTGGGGCATGGGACGTGATAGAGGCGATCCTCTTCGCCAGACGGCCGTTTCTTCACTGCAAAGATCTTGTAAGCAGTCCCACTGCCCACAAAGACAAAGGGTGGCATGGGCAGATGGTAGTGTCGTTCCGCCGTCTGCATACGCCAGCGGCGCGCCGGGACGTAAATGCCCAGCGTCGTTGTGTTCGCCTGCTGTCCCCAAAAGAGGGTGTTGGCCGGCAGCAAGCCGCTGCTCAGGGCCACACTGGTGCAGACACTGACCACGTCATGCACGGAGACGGGATGGGTGAGCAAACGGCCGTTCTCTTCCCAACGCGAGAGCAAGACGGCCGTGTCGTAAAAATCCAGCCGCAGGCGCGGCATTAGTGGCTGGTGGGGCAGGGGGAGTTTCTGGTTCATAAACTACCTCAAGGGGAAACGGCCGTTTCTTGAGATTGGTAATAGGCGACCAGCAGTGCGTCGCGAACGGCCGTTAACTTATCATCAATGGCATCGGGGATGTCGTTTTGCCAATCCAGCAGCCGGTCGATCCGCTCCAGAATGGGCTGCGCTTTTTGCCATTCAGCGGCCAGCCAGGTCACCTCATCCGGCCGCCACTGTGGATACCCGCCGCCCTCGGCCAACGCCATTTCTCCAACGTCAATCCAGGCATTGTCTGTGTCATGGTTCAGCATCAGGATGAGGTCGGGCAGGGCAGCGAGCGGCTCCGCCAAGTCCATTGTTCGAAGGTCTTCTACCAGACGATGAGGCTCCAGATAACGGGGCAGCGAGTGCGCCGGGTACAGGGCCGTAAATTCATCGGGAGATTCCTCGCTGCCGCGCGAGTATTGCGCATGCAGCAAGTAAGGCAGCGGCTCTTTGAAATCATCCCAGCCGTCGTACCACTCATCGATGCCCATCGGGATGACCGGGATTTCGTACAAACGCCACTCCACAACTTCCAAATCCGTGTCCCAAATTTCATCGTGAATGGGAAACAGCGCACCCACCCGTTGTAGAAAGCGCTCTACGGCGGCCGCCACATCTTCCTCGTTTTGCCACTGCACCGTTTCCGCCCGCAGCCACTCCAACCGGCCGGGGAACACCATCTCATACAGTTCAGCCAGCCGGTCGGCCAGCAAAAGGAAGGCAAGCGGCGGCAGGCGTGTCCCCAGCGGGAGGTGCAGGTTGTCGGTTGCAGAAGGTGTAGGGTTTGACGTTACGGGATGCAGGGAAGCTGAAGGCAGCAGGGTGGCTGTTGGGTCTAAAATCCCAACGGCAGGTGCAGCAGGGGGGTCGGCGCGAGGCGTTTGCATGACAGGATCACCTTATTGACGGCAAAGGTCTGGTCGTGCAGTTGGTCGGCATGATCGTGCAGCAGCAGCGTGTGCTGCCGCTGGGTATGCAGGGTCAATGGCATTTCCTGAACCAGCGCCGTGTAAACGGGAGCCAGAGGATTGTCGTATTCAGGCACGGCCGTCAGCGCCGCCACCAGGGTGTCAATAGCTGCCGGGTCTGCCACCGGCGCGGGGAGAGCACCCTTGCGCGTCACCTGCTTGCTGAATGTAATTTCCCGCGTACCGTCGGGCAGCTCACGTTCTTCTGTCTTGGCGTGACCCAACTCGGGGAAAAATGTTTCTACGGGTATCTTGGTGTGTTCATTTATTGGGGACATAAAATCAAATCAATCTCCCAGACTAAACGCAAACTTTTTAACGCCAGGAAAGAACTTCTTGCGGAATGTATGTTCATTTTTGCTGTGTCCATTTATCCAGGGCGTCACTGAGTGAGCATCTTCGTCTCGGGGAAAGTGACGACCGACTGTACATCGGAGAATGTAAAGTATCAAGAAATCCAGCGCGTTAGCGCCTGCTCGAACTCATTTTTGTCGAATAACGTGCAAACGCAGCTCAAACAACCCATTTGCACACAATTTGAAGCTCAATTGAAGGTGATTTGTAGATCATTAGAGGTGAAAATGTGTTACCCTGCGGTCATCAATTTTGCAATGTATCTGTTTGCCAAAATCTGATGTATCATACGGAGGAGTTCACAGCCGCTTTTCTTGAGGATCCTCCGTCAGTTCCAAAGATTAGCAAACCGTTACCCATACACCCAAATGGAGGGACGCTTTGCTTACCAGCCGTTTCGTTTTTCGTGTTGCCTATTCCTATAACTTAACACGCTGATGTGGGTTACGGATTTTTTGATATGGCATCTGCAAAGCATTCGTTCGCCATTCTAAGGGGAGGAAACCTATGTCTCGTCATCAATCTCGTAAACTATCTATCCTTCTGATCATTGCTCTAATCGGGGCGCTGCTACTGGGCACGCTTTATGCGCTGATGGCACATCCAGATGCGGAAATTGCCCAAGGTCGCGCGGGCACTTCAAATGACACGATACGGTTTGAAAAAAGAGAAGAGGTCTTGCCAGGTGCGCTTGTGCAAATACCGGCAGTTCCGGAAGCAGTGACGGTCGAGGCGGAGAAAACGGTAGTGGTTGACGAGCCTCAGGAAGCCAATGTGCCAGACATGCCGGAACAAGGTGTGGCAACCACAGATACGTCAGACGCGGCGTTTTTTGCCAGTGATACGCAAACAAATACGGAAAGCGGCGAGTTACTTCTGTCACCGGTAGGGAACCTGACGGTTGATGAGACCCCTCCGTTTGACCCCTTTGCGGTGGCCGAAGCGGCGCGGAACACAATCGAAGTAGACCGCTTGGGACGACCGCTATTGAACAATTCAGCGCATCATGCCGTTTTGGACACCCATGTCCTACAGTTTGCACCGGTTGTGCCAGAACCAGATGGCCTTGCATCACACGATAATGGGAAGGAGAGTACCGGCAAACCGGGTCAACGCCTTGTCAAACTATTCCCAATGCTTCAGGAAACCTCAACGATTACCAGTGGGCAGATGATTTCCTCCAGCGTGCCATTAACCCTCTCGATTGCTCTGGCGAACGTTGCCATAGGCGAAGACGTATTGTTTTCTTCACCTTCAACAGCCTCCCCGCAAATTCAAGACAACATGGTACGGTACACGCATACCCAATCGTTGGTCGAAGAATTTATTGCTCTGGATGCGGGGATTGAGCAGCAGTGGTGGCTGTTATCCGAACCGACCCTGACGGGAGATTTAGTCGTAACTGTGGACATTTCTACGGCCGTTACCATCACCTTGCAAGGAGGAAACCTTGTTTTCGCTATCGAAGAAGAAAATGGTAACCTGACGCCGATAGCCCAATACAGTCGGGCATTGGCTGTAGATGCAAATGGGCAAAGTGAATGGGCTTCGATGCAGGTTGCGCTTATCAACGGCACCGGGAGCGACCAGCATCATTTTCAGATTTCCATCACCTTTACCGAAAGTTGGCTGGCGGCTGCCTCATACCCCATTTTGATAGACCCCTTAGTCAGTAGCATGTTCCGCCTGGAACAAGAAACGCCTGGCCATGACCAAATAACCCCTGATATTGCTTACAATCCAGATGCCGATGAATATCTGCTAGTCTGGCAAGATTACCGCAGTGGCACCGATTGGGGAATTTACGGGCAGCGTGTGGCAGCTAATGGCGCCTTACTAGATGAAAATTTCGTCATCGCGGATGGCCCGTATAATCAGCGATTTCCGAAAGTGGCTTATGGCGGGGGTGTTTATCTGGCTGCATGGCGTCATTATCCGGGAACATCTACATACTATTACGACACCTATGCGGGCATTATTTCTGATACTGGTAGTGTAATGACAAACACAATCCCAATAGCCACCCGCAGCGGTTATGCAGATCGTGAAACGCCAACTGATATAGTTTACAATCCGACGAATGATCGTTTTCTTGTCTTGTGGAAAGACTTGCGTACTAATTATTGGAACATGTGGGGACGTCAAGTAAGCCCCACAGGGGAAATGGGACTAGCTACGCAGATCACCTTCCTGAACGCTAAAAACGAACCCAATGGCGTTGGTGCATATAATCCCGATGATAATCAGTATATTGTCCTCTATGAATATCAAGCTGTACCGCCGAGTGGGCAGATGGACATTCGTGCCCGAAGAATCAATGTGCTAGCTGACCAAACCCTATCTGTTCTGTCGAATGAAACAATTTATATCGCAACAGGCAGTGCTGATCAGAGGCTTCCAGACATTATCTATTTAGCAGATGCAGGAAAATACATAACTGCTTGGCAGGATAATCGTCAAGCAGGCACGAATGGGTATGATATTTACGGCCGTTTCATCCAATCTGATGGAAGTGTTGAGGCCGAATTCCCGGTTACAACTTTACCTGCCGATGAGCGAAATCCACGCTTTGCTAATGGCGCCAGTTCCAGTTCACAGCTTATCTGGCAGCAGGACAATGGCGCGACCACCTCGTGGGATCTTTATGCTCAGCCACTAAACAACAGCGGGCAGTTAAGCGGCAGTCGTTTTGTGGTACAAGAAACCTCTGGACAACAAATCGGGGCTGCGATAGCCAGCCAAGAAGATGGGAGCTACCTGGCCGTGTGGTACGATGACCGTTACGGAGATTTTGATATTTTCGCGCAGCGTCTACAAAGTGGCACCATTGAGTCTGGTGAGTTTCTGGCCCATCCGGCACCAGGGGGCCAAACGCAGCCTCAAGTTGCTTACAACCCTGTGGATGATGAGTACCTGGTTGTTTGGCAAGATTATCGCAGTGGAAAGGATTGGGATATTTATGCACAACGGGTGGATGGTAGCGGCAGCCTTTTAGGGGAGAACATTGTTGTTAACGCAACATCAGGAACCCATCAAGTCGCGCCCCAAGTCGCCTATGGCAATGGCGACTACCTGGTGGTTTGGCAAGACTACGTGTCGGAAAAAGAAAGTTATTACATTATTTATGGGCAGCGCGTGACGGCAAATGGAACCTTGACAGGCAATCCTAGCCCATTTTCAAGGGATGTAAAAACCCCCAAAGAAATACCAACAAGCATCACCTATAATCCCGCGACGGGACAATACTTGATTGTATCGCAGTACCAATCCACTGAATATGATTATGATACAGATATTTGGGGCTGGTTTGTAACAGATGGGGGAAGCGTAAGCGACCCGTTTCAGGTTACCTCCTCTCCTTCCCTGCCCGAAAGCGACGCGGTCGTCACCTACAATGCTGATGATGCACAATACCTCGTGCTCTATGAAACCCCAGACGGTTTTAGGAATCGTGATATTCTCGGTATCCGTTTGTCCAGCAGCGGAACATTATTGGGGAGTACTATCAATCTCGCTGTTGGTGGCGCCGACGCTGGTGAAGCAGATGTGATTTATTTGCCGCAGATGGGGGACTACTTTGTTGTATGGTCAGGGAGTGTAGGACAGTTACCAGGGAATAATCATATTTATGGTCAAAGGGTTTCGCCTACCGGTGTACTCACTGGATCAATGACCGCCATCACCGCAGAAAGTGGACACGTACTGTCGCCGCGAATCGCTCCGGATGGAAAGGGAGGGGCATTGGTGGTTTGGCCGCGTTATCTTTATCCCACTGGCGGGTATGACCTGAATGCCCGCCGTTTAGATGCTGATGCACAACCTCTAGGTAATGTTTTTGAGGTAGTCGGTTTGGATGAAACCCAGGAATCTCCCATTCCGGTTATCGCCGGAAATGGCAGTGACCAGTATCTCCTGGCCTGGCAGGACGACTCAGCAGAGAATTGGGATCTGTATGCAACAATCCTTCAGCCAGATTCGATGCTCACGGGCCTTGCTGCAGTCAACGATAGCCCGACCATACTAGGTCTGGCAACGTGTCTGACTGCGACAGTTACCGGTGGGGACAATGTCTCTTATACCTGGAGTTTTGGTGACGGTGACGATGGTACCGGAGCGGTGATCAGTCACACATATACGACCGCAGGAGTGTATACAGCAACGGTCACTGCAAATAATAGCCTCAGTCAGATGACAGCAACTACCACCGTGGTTATTCAAAATATAGCGGATTATTTGGGGATACATAAATCAGCCCCGGGTCTTGTATTGGCCGGTGACCCCATTACTTATACCTTGACAGTCAGTAATGGTCTCCCGTTCACGTTAACCAACTTGTTGATAACTGACACCATCCCAGCCAACGCAACCTACATTAGCGGTGGGACAGTGGTGGGCAACCAGGTGCAGTGGAGTGCGTCTGCGTTGGCAGCCGGTACGGCAATAGAGGTACAGTATGTGGTGACCGCTACGGAAACCGTTATTAACAATGATTATGCCATACGTGCAGATAACGATATTCTTGTGCGTAGTCAAGAAGAAGTCGTGACCTTTATTTCCCAGTTGCCTAACGGGGTCTGGTGGAATGATGACTTTTTCTATCGCCGACCGCTCGCTTTGACTGCCTTATTGCCTGTTGAAGGCGAGGGAGTGCAGGCCAATACGGTTGCCCTCACGTTGGACAATACCAATGCCTTGATTGACGCTGGCAAACTGCGCGAGGACGGCCGTGATTTGCGCGTCACCTACCGTGACGAGTGGGGCTGGCATGTGCTGCCGGCACAGGTCAGTCCGGTGATTTCACCCAGCGTCACTATCACCTTTTCCTTGCAAGCGCCCATTACCGACACCAGCGCCAGCTACTGGCTGTATTATGGCAATGCTGTAGCTGACCAAATATCGCGCCTGGAGCCAGCTTCGCTAACAGAAGGGCAAATAATTACCGGCGTGGTTGGCAGCAGCGTGGTCACGCCCACCGTCTCCTTTTGGGCTGATACGCGGCAGGCGTGGGAACCGGCAGCCATTACCTTTACCAGTGCCGTAACCCCCGCCGTAGACAATCTCATCTGGGATTTCGGAGATGGGATTACCCTCACCGGGCAGTTGACACAAACCAGCCATACCTACACAGCCGGAGTGTATACAGTGACATTGACCGCTGTCACAACGGATAGTATGGAAGTAACTTATGGTTATGCCGATTACCTCACCATTCTCACCGACCGCAGCAGCGATGTGAGCATTGCCATTGGTGCGGAAGAAATCCCGGTGATTACACAAACCCTGACAACTGGAACTGGCAGCAGTTTCCCCTCGGCGCAGTCGGACCTGGTTGTGACCTTCCCTGATGGCGCCATTACACAGACGCTGGTTGTGACCCATACGCCATACCAGGCAGCGGTAGCGCAAAATCAGGGTGTGTTGAACCGCTTTGACCTGAGTGCCACAGCCCAGACCAGCGGCGAACCGGTAACGCAGTTTGCAGAGCTGGTGACGTTATCCTTTGACTTCATGCAGTACAACCTGACGCCGGAAGAAGCGGAGACGCTGCTGTTCTTCTACTGGGATGAGGCTGCTGCCGACTGGCAGTCTATCACCACCACCGTCAATGTGGCTTCAGGGGTGGCAACTGCTAACACCAGTCACTTTTCCGACTTCACCATAGCGACCAACTTTGGCCTGGGTGGGCCTCCGGCATTGCGCCGTCTGCCCAGTGTCAGTGGAGGCGGAGTGGATTTACTCACAGGCGCAGCTACCTATGTTTACCCACTGGAAGTGCCGCCGGGAACCAACGGAATACAGCCAAACTTGAGCCTGGTTTACAATTCCGGTGCCGCCGATACGCTACTTGACCAGCAGGCCGGCCTGGTTGGTCTGGGTTTTGAATTGGCAGGTCTGGGGTGGATTCAATACGATCCCGAAACAAGGGCTTACTACCTCAATCTCAATGGTGTTAGCGAAAAGCTGGTCTTAGATGACCCAGGATATCGCACCGAACACGAAACATTCTGGCGAATCGAGCGCAAAACAGGTGGGGCAAATGGTGTGGGAAGTCAGGTGTATTGGATAGTAACCACCCAGGACGGTACCAGATACCGCTTTGGTTACAATCCAGACTCAGCCAGCCGGTATGCCGACAGTGGTGTCTATTACACATACAATATTTATAGGTTCAATTTAGATCGTGTGCAAGACTTGTATGGTAATACCTATTCTGTAACTTATGAAGAACGTGAAGACACGGAAAATATTCCTAATCCACCTTATCACATGGTTTATGAGGCATCGGCCCAACCCATTAGTATTGTTTATTCAAATACCCTACAGGCAGCGCCAACTCGTCAGATTGAGTTTGTTTACACCACGACACAACAAACGAACGAATACTCAGGGTGGCGAGCAGACTTTCCGGGGAAAGCAGACCAGGGGCCGGGGCAAGAGTATGCTTATACTGAGGCGCTGGATAGCGTGCGTATGTTGGTGGATACAGAAGGAACTGGCAATTTTGAGTTGGTACGTGTATATGATTTTGAGTACACCTATTACGTACAAGAAGATGAACTTCCTGAACCTTCAGATTATGGTCCGCAATACTATCACCTGATGCTGACCAGCATTACGGAATATGGCAGCGATGGCGTTTCGCCACTGCCTACAACGGTGTTAACGTATACAGAAACCGGGCATTTGTCTATGATTGACAATGGCTATGGAGGTCGGGTTCACTATCTGTACGAACCATTAGATCATTGGCCTTATACAATATCTGAATATTACAATGGTCGCCGCATCCAATCGGATAAACAAGCAGAGTCAGCAGATACAGATCGTTGGCGCGTTTACGAGCGATTTGTAGAGAACACCTATCTTCATGAGGGATATGGATATTTTTATTCATATGATTCGGCTGTCTTTATAGATGGACAGTTTAGAGGCCATCCATCTGTTATGGTGATTGACCCTGATGGTGGTGAAACGACGACATCTTTCTCGTTGGGCAAGTATGCCCACGCTTATCAAAGCAGCCTGGATTATGCTTGGGAATCTCTTTGGGGAAAACCGGTAGAGACTATCATCGAGCAAGATGGCGTTCGCCTGTCCCAAGTCAATACTACCTATTTCCCCACAGGCGCCTATGCTGGGCGGCCTGGTTATGTTCGCAGCAGCATCAACGATGGTTCACCAGTAAGCATCTTTTATTTGTATGACAGCTACGGTAACGTAACCACCATTCAGGAGAATGGTTATAACAGTACCTACGGTGATGACCGGCTGACGAGCATTACCTATGTGTCCCCGTCGGCAGCCAATGGCTATGTCAACAATCGGCCGGCTTCGGTGGTTGTGCGCGATCATCTGAACACTGAGATAGCGCGGACGGAATACGATTATCAACTCTATCCTATTGGCAGCCTGGCAGGCATCACCGTGACTCAGCATGACGTTTCGGAACACGAAACCCTTCCTCTGGTAAGCTATTCCCACTTTGATTCAGTGGGTAACGTAGATATTACCTGGAGCGGCGCGCCCACCAGTGCAATGCACGTCGCTTACGATCCCGTTCACTACACATTCCCTATGACTATGACCTATCCTGTCAGTGATATGGTCGAGGTGTATGAATATGATGCGCGATTTGGCATCGTTATCAGCCATACTGACGTGAATGGCTTTTTGAGTGCATTTACCTCTGATTCTTTTGGGCGTGTGGATACGGAAATTGGAGCCAATGGGCCTGCCAACTATAAATACACACCGGGCGAGAACGGGCTAACCGTTACCAATGTTTATGGAGACGCCGCTGGTACAACGGGCGTTTTCACCGTCACCCAACAATACAATGGGTTGGGGCAGTTGGTGCAGACAACCGCGCCGGGCGGGATTATCACAGATTTCGAATATGATGGGCTGGGCCGATTACTCAGACAGACACTTCCTTATACCAGTACCCTCGGTCGCTGGTTAGATACCGCTTATGACGCTTTGGGCCGTCCCACAACGGTGGAAACGGTAGATGGCGTGACCACTTACTCCTATGCTAACTGGCCTTTTGTCACTGTTACCGACGCCCTGGGACAAGCAAAGGTATACAAACTAGATGCTTATGGACAGATTGTACGGGTCACAGAATATAGTGGCACCCTGTCGTTGAGTACCAATTACGAATATGACTTATTGGGCAATCTTACTCACATTGAGGATGCAGCCGGGAATGTCATTACCATGACCTATGATAGCCTGGGGCGCAAATTGAGTATGAGCGACCCCGATATGGGCGACTGGTATTACGCTTATGATGACAGTGGCTACCTGGTGACGCAGGTGGACGCTCGCGGTGTGACGACGACGTTGGGGTATGATCCATTGGGGCGGGTAATTTCAAAGACGTACACTATTCCTACCGGGACGCTCGTGGCCGAGACAGAGCCGGTTTACTATGGATACACAGGGGGCCTGCGCACCAGCATGCGTGATGGCTCTGGCAGCACGGTTTGGGAGTATGATCCTGCAGGGCGATTGTGGGGAGAAACCAAGACTATTCAAGGATATACCTTCTATACTGGCTATACCTATGATGACTTTGGTCGCCTGGAGACGATGACTTACCCAGATGGCGAAATAGTATCTTATACCTATAGCCCAGGAGATGGGCAGTTGACGAGTGTATCCGGGCAGGATGTATACCTGGCGAATGCCGTTTACAATCCCTTGGGACAGCCAACGACCTGGGCTTTGGGCGGCGTGGTGACGCAAACGCTGGCCTACGATTCGGTGACGTTTAGACCGGCGACTGTTACGGCCCATGACCCGGCGCTGCAAAATCTGGAATTTTTCTTCGATGACCTGGGACGGCTGGATTGGTGGAGCGACACGCACCTGATAGCTACGCAATACCTAGACCTAGAATACGATTCTTTAAGTAGATTGCAAACGGTGGGGTCGACTACATACCCTAACCAAAGTTATGCCTATGACGAATTGGGTAACCTGACTGGACGCAGTGGGGTGGTGACGAACACGCTGACTTATGATGATATACGCCCCCATTTGCCCATTACAGATAGCTATGGCACGGCATACGCATATGATGCTAATGGCAACTTGATTACAAAGACGTTGGGTCTAAGTAATACAATTCAATACATTTACGATGCGGAAAACAGATTGACACAGGTCATTAGCGATTCAGGGACAATTGCATCAACTAGCAGTTTCATTTATGACGGAAATGGGCAGCTAGTCAGGCGAATGTCATCAGGAGAAGATGGTTTTTACATAAATGAATATGTGCAAGCTTCTTTAGGTAGTACGAGTAATCCACTTATACCGCTTTCTTTGAACTCCTGGCCTACATATATGTATGATAATGCGCATTCAAACTACAATGCTCAGGAAACACGAATCACCCCCCCACTAACCAGGACAGGGGCTATTGTTCCTTCTGTTGGATATGAGTTCATGCAAACTTCATCATTCGTTGCCAGTACAGACGCTCTGTTTATTGTTTCAGTAAATATCAATACTAATGACACCCGAATTTCAGCTTTGGACCAAAATAATTACTTGTTATTATGGCAGCGAGAATTATCAGACCATAACGAGGTAACATCTCCGATTTTAGATGGTGATCAATTGTTCATAACTATCAATAATGTACTATATACCTTATCAACTGAAACAGGGGAGATTGTTGGTCAGCAATCATTTACTGGAGAGTTGAGCAATCCTGTTGTTGATGGAAACTTCTTATATGTAGTTGAGGATATCGGCACCACCTTAACAATTCACGCTTTTGATAAACAAACTAGAGCATCTGTGTGGGCTAATAACTTTAGCTTTCCTGATAACTTTCTGATAAGGAATCCAATCATTGTAAATGATACCCTGGCTGTTAGCATTGAGACACCGAGTGATGATGAATCTATTGTGGGGATGAATAAGGTAACAGGTCAGGATGTATGGCAACAGCTAGTAAGTGACAATATATCTGAACAGGAGGATATCTTTGGCAATGAGACCTATAACTTAATTTATGTTATGGAAGATAATGTTTTAACGGCATTTCATGCGGACAGTGGGGTAACGGCATGGTCCGTTGACGCAAGCATGGTAAATTCCAACATTATTGTCACAGAAGATACGGTTTATCTAATAGCTATTTGCGGTACTTATGGTACTACTTGTCTGATCGCAGTTGACGCGGAAACGGGATTTATTGCTTGGGAAGTTGAAATCCCACCTGATTATGTATTTTATTACCAATACATGACGATGGCTAATGGAACCATCTATGTTAATTCATGGGGTGGCAGTGGCAGTCAGGGAGTGGGCATAAAAGCTTTTGATGCTTCTTCGGGGGGTCTCGTTTGGGAGTCTTTAGATGGTGGAAGATCGAATGTTCCTCCGGTTATAGTAAACGGGAAGATTTATGTAAATTACTATGAATTAGACGAAATTGCTGTTTATGAATCTAATATTTCTTTTGAATACACTAAACATTACTTTGGCGGTGGACAGCAATTGGCAACACGGTTGGCGGATGGGGATTTGTTCTATCACCTGAACGACCCCACCGGCATGTCACTGGTATTGGTGGATGAGAATGGTGACGAAGCCGGCCGTATGGTATACGATGGCTACGGCATGCTCCTGACCAACACCCTCCCCCTAACGCTAACCGGCACGCTGCCAGACTTGCCCGATGCGGCTACGGGGTTGGTGCATTTGGGTGGTGGTAGGTGGTACGACCCGGCGCTGGGCAGACCATTACAACCGAATGCGGCCGGCAGCCCGCCCACGCTACCCCAGGCGCTGAATCGCTACGCGGCGACGCCGGTAGGCCAGCCGGGGGTGTATGAGGCGACGAAGAGCACCTGGAACCCCTTTGACGATGCCTACACATCCAACACCGGCAAAGCTTTGGTAAGCAACCAGGTTAATGAAGCCGTAACGATAGGTCTGTACGCTTACCTGCGGAAATCGGCGTACACAATTGTCGGCGACCCCATCATAGACACGGTTGTAAGAGCTGTTCCAAAGAGTGACTTGCTCGATAGGGTGCTACGGAAAGCCGGACCCGGCCTCTTGTTTGGCTTAAGCTTTGCGCCGGAATCGGTGCAGCAAGCGGGGCAGCGCCTGGTTAACAAAACTATTGCGGCAAATCTTCGCCCTGAACTGGAAGAGGTGGTCATCGGCTACAGCTTCAGCTATGGGCACAACCTGCCGGCCGGCCGGGTGGTGGGCAAGCTGCTGGCGAGCAAACTTGGGTTACACGTTCTTGATTTGGGTATAAGTTTGGGCGTTGACGTTGGATTTCAATTTGCGCTAGATTTCAACAATCCTTATTTGACTTCGAAACAACGCACCGTAAG
>JACKBX010000014.1 GCA_020634375.1 Ardenticatenaceae bacterium
ACGCCGCGCCTTCAAAGGGAAGCAAGAGCTTACCTTGCGGCATAAAGAATTTGAGGCACTTAGCCTGCTCCTCAGCCGTCCAGGTGAGGTCATCACCCGTGCCGAGTTTTTTGACCAGGTGTGGGGCACAGATTGGCTAGGTGATACGCGCACGTTGGATGTTCACATTAGGTGGCTACGCGAAAAAATAGAGGACGATCCCGCCAGCCCGCATCTTATCCAAACGGTACGCGGCGTGGGCTACCGTTTTGCAAGTACATAAATCTATGAAACAAAGTCTTCGCACCCGCCTTTTACTGGCTTATGCCGGGCTGATCCTTGCCGGATTCGCCGCGCTGGCTTTTTTAGCTGGCGGGCAAATCTCGGCTGGAACGGTGCAAGATTTTACACAGGGGATGCTGGAGCAAACGCAGTTGGTGGCGCGAGCATTAAAAGAGCCAGTGGAACATGTGCTGGAAGGGGACGAAAGTTGGATGATGCTGCAAGCCCGTCTGCAAACCTATGCGGAGCAGGCCAATGCACAAGTGATTTTGTTGGATGGTAACGGCCGTTTCTGGCTCAGCAGCGACGGCACAACCCCCAGCGACACGGCCAGCACCCCCGAAGTGCTGACAGCAGCACACGGGCAAGTAAGCAGCGATACACGCAACGACATTGTGTACACGGCCGCTCCCATTCTCGATGATGAAGACCTGCTGGCTATCGTACAGCTCGTCGCCCCCCTCTCTAAAGCACAAACTCTCATTTGGGAGCGCTGGCTGGCACTGGGAGGCAGTGTGTTGGTGTTGACGGCAACGGCCGTACTTGCCAGCCTAGGATTAGCCGCGTCCCTCACACGGCCGCTGGGACAGTTGCGCCTGGCTGCGCTGCAAGTGGCTCAAGGCGACTTCACGCAGCGGCTTCCCACAAAACGGCAAGACGAAATTGGGCAGGTTGCCACAGCCTTTAACCACATGGCCGCCCAGATTGAAGCAATGCTAGAGGAACAGCGAGCCTTTGCCAGCAACGCCTCTCATGAACTGCGCACCCCTCTGACGACCATCCGCCTGCGCAGCGAGGCATTGCGCAGCGGTATGCTGGATACGGAAACGGCACAGCAGTACATCGGCGAAATAGACGATGAAGTGCAGCGATTGGGCAACCTGGTGCAAGACTTGATTATGCTCTCGCGGCTGGATACGGGGCGCATGGAGGCCGGACACGCGGAAATTGACGCACAGCGATTGGCCCGCCAACTGCTGGCCGAGCTACAGGGAGAAGCGGAGGCTCGACGCATCACTCTGACACTGCAATGTGCCGATAATTTACCCCCGCTGGCCGCCAGCCTCAGCCATTTGCAGATGGTGTTCCGCAATTTATTGAGCAATGCGCTGAAATACACGCCGGACGGCGGGCAAATCTGGTGGGAAATCCGCGCCGCCAACCACACGGTGCAGCACATCATCCGCGATAATGGGCAAGGCATTGCCGCAGAGGATTTACCGCATTTGTTCGACCGCTTTTACCGCGCCGACAAGTCGCGCTCGCGGGCTGTGCCCGGCGTGGGGCTGGGTCTTTCGCTCACCAAAATGATTGTGGAATCTTACAACGGCCGTATCACCATCAGCAGCGAGGGCATTGGGAGGGGAACGGCCGTGACGGTGGAATGGCCGGTTGTCAGTATTCAGTAATCAGTATTCAGTATTCAGTAATCAGTGGCGGTCACTGCCCACTGATTACTTCCCTCAATCGCTCCAGCGCCTCGGCCAAAATATGGCGCGGGCAGGCGATGTTGAAACGCTCGAAGCCCTCACCCTCTGCGCCGAACATCTCGCCCTCATCCAGATACAATTTGGCCTTTCCCATGATTAGCTCTTTGCGGGCTGCCGGGTCTAGTCTCAGAGCGCGGCAGTCTACCCACACCAGATAAGTCCCCTCGGTGGGGACCACTTTGAGCTGCGGCAAATGCTCGGCGAGATAGTCCACCATGAAGCGGTAGTTTTCTTCGATGTAGGCCATCACGGCCGTCAGCCATGCCTCACCCTCGTTATAAGCCGTCTCCGTCGCCACCACGCCAAAGGCATTCGTGCCCATCAGCCCGTGCCGCATCAATGTTTTCAAATAAGGTTTGCGCCAATCTTCGCGGGGGATGACGAGGTTGGAGGTTTTTAGCCCGGCGAGGTTGAAGGTTTTGCTAGGCGCGGTGCAGACGATGCTGTTTTCGGCGAATTCGTCGCTGATGCTGCCGAAGGAGGTGAAGGTGTGGCCGGAATGGATCAGGTCGCAGTGGATTTCGTCGGAGATGACCATGACATCATTTGCCAGGCAGATTTCGCCGAAGCGGGTCAGCTCTTCGCGGCTCCACACGCGGCCAACGGGATTGTGTGGGCTGCACAAAATCGCCATTTTCACGGCAGGGTCGGCGGCTTTCTGGGCTAAATCGTCGAAGTTCATGGTGTAACGGCCGTCTGCATACACCAATGAATTCGAGACAATCTCGCCGCCGTTGTTCTCGACGGCGCTGAAAAATGGGTAGTAGACCGGGCGCTGCACCAGCACCTTTTCGCCGGGCGAGATGAAGGTCTCGACGAGCATATTGATGGCGGGCACAACGCCCGGTGTCAGCACCAGCCAGTCGCGTTCGACAGTACGGCCGTAGCGCCGCGCCATCCAGCCAATCACCGCCTCATAATAGGAATCGGCGGGGGCGGTGTAGCCGAAAATGCCGTGCTGCGCCCGCGCCACCAACGCTTCGACAACAGCAGGCGGGCTGCAGAAGTCCATATCGGCCACCCACAAGGGCAAAATGCGGTTACGGCCGTGCTTGGGGTCGGCGTGGTCTCCGTATTGGGGACGGCCCTTGTCAAACAAAAATTCCCATTTCACAGAATGTGTACCCAGGCGATTCATTTCGCTGTCAAAATCAAAAGTCATGGTTGCCTCCAAAGTGAGTATGCGAGTATGCGAGTGGCGAGTGAAATCACCTACTCGCCACTCGCCGTAGTTTACCTACCTTTCCCCATTGGTGAAAATAGGCGACAGACATGGTAAGCTAGGTGGTGCGAACAAGCAATCGTCAATCCAAAATTGTCAATCGTCAATCCACGAGGTGTTCATTTGACCCAACAAACCAGCGACAACCCCACTTCCACGCGCCGCCCGACGCCCAAAGAGCTGCGGCTCAGTTTATTTTTGCCTATCGCCATCACACTGGCGGTGTGGGTGGTGGGCGCGATTATTCTCGTCATCGTCCCCTTGCAATTCAACCTGATTTTGGGCTTGCTGGTGGGCCTCAGTCTGGTAATTTATCTGGTGTATTGGACACGAAAGGCGAGACGGGCATTGCAGGTAACGGCCGTTCTCTTTGCCATCCCTGCCCTGGCTGGCATCACCTGGGGCATGATTCAGGGCAGCCTCACCTACACCTTTGCCGGGCTGGCCGTCACCTTTGTGCTGCTGCTGGGGCAGCGCCTGCTCAATACCCCGTTTTCCTATCGTGCAGCGTACCGGCATTTTGTGAACGGCCGTAACGACCTGGCCCTCGACCTGATCAGCCGTTCCATCGCCGCCCGCCCCGATTTTTGGGAATCGTACCAGCTACGCGCCTTGCTGCACCTGATGAACCTGAATTTCTACCATGCCGAGCAAGATGCGCGGGCGGCGCTGGCCCGCAAACCCAACGCCCACCCCGTCTACAATACCCTCGGCCAAATCTATCTGGCGCAAAATCGCTTTGCCGATGCCGTTGATGCTTATACGGCCGCCTTAGAACTGGCCCCCGATTACGCCCTGTACAACTTCCACTTGGGACTGAGCCAGTACCGGCTGGGGCAATACCGCGCCGCCGCCGAAGCGCTGGCTGCTGCCACGCAGGGCACGATGCCCCTGCTGGAGCATGATTTGCAGGCCAGCTACTACTTGGGGCGCAGTTTGGAGGCATTAGGGGAAACGGCCGTCGCCCAAGAAGCATTCACCCTCATGACCAAATTTCGCGAGGGGCTGGCCCCGCTGCGCCGCAATTTGGAGCAGCAGCCCGATTACCCACATGTCGCCCTGCAACTGGCCGACATCGCCGACATGAAAGCGCGGCTAGCGCAACAAGAGGATGAGGAGTCAAATGAATAATGATCCACAGATTTCGCAGATTGCGCAGATTGAACCGGAGAAAATCTGTGAAATCTGCGAAATCTGTGGACAGTACCTGAGGTAAATGATGCGAATTAGCGACATGAACTGGATGCAAGTCGAAGCGTATCTGGCGCACGACGACCGGGCGGTGCTGCCGCTGGGCAGCACGGAGCAACACGCATACTTGAGCTTGAGCGTAGACAGCATTTTGGCAGAGCGTATGGCTGTGGAAGCGGCGAAGCCATTGGGCGTGCCCGTGTTTCCGGCGCTGGCTTATGGCATCACCCCCTACTTCCTCGCCTACCCCGGCACGGTGAGCCTGCGCGTAGAAACGTACCTGTCTGTGGTGCGTGATGTGCTGGACAGTCTGGTGGGGCACGGATTCCGGCGCATTCTCATTGTCAATGGGCATGGCGGCAATGTGCCCGCAAATGCAATGGTGGGGGAATGGCTGGGCAGCCACCCAACTGTGCGCGTGAAATGGCATGATTGGTGGCGTGCGCCGCAAACGTGGACGGCCGTTCAACACACCGACCCCCTCGCCAGCCACGCCTCATGGATGGAAAACTTCCCCTGGACACGGCTACCCGGCATCGCCATGCCGGAGACACAAAAACGGCTGCCAGACCGCAGCGGTCAACCGGCGCTCTCCCCGCAGGCAGCACGGGCTTTTTATGGCGATGGCAATTTTAACGGCCGTTACCAACGCCCCGACGAAGAAATGATAGCGATATGGGAAACGGCCGTTGCCGAAACCCGCACCCTCCTCCAAACCAACTGGGACTGACAGTAAACAGTAAGCAGTATTCAGTAAACCGAGGCGCTTCCTAACTAACCACTGATTACTGACCACTGACCACTGATTACTGACTACTGACCACTGTTCACCACCCGCTGCCGCCACCAGCAAACCAAAAACATTAGCCCCGTAATCAAGAAGGGCGAACTATAGGCAAAGGCTTCAAACAGGCGATTTTGCTCTCCAACGGCAAAGGCCAAAATCCCCGCCCCCACTGCGCTGACGACGGACACCACGCCCCCCGCCCCCTCATGAAACCAGGCAATGAGCAGGCCCGCAGTTGCTACCAATAAGAACACAAACAGCAATAGTGAACTCGTGCGTTCGCCAGCCCTCCAATCCGCCAGCCCTTCCATGCCAACAGCTCGCAAATAAGCCAGCCCCGTCAGCACAGCCAAAAAGCCGATGGATTTGGTCATAAAACGTAAATCATTTTCTTGCTTTGGGTTTTGCATCTGAGCCATTTTGTACCTCCTATGAAATATGGAATGATGAATAATCAGCGGCGACGGCGCAGCGCCAGGGGCAGCAGGGCAAAGGTGAGGGCGGGCCATATCCAGGCTAAGTCGCCCGGCCCGCCTGACCCGGTGCGGGCGGCTGTGCGGCGGATGCGGATGAGGCGATAGACGGCCGTTGCCGCAGCCAGTTCATCATCCAACATCATGCGGGGGTGGATGCCGGCGGCGTGGGCGGCAAAGCCGCTGGCAATGAGTACATCGCGCATGTAAACCAGGTGTTTGTCGCAGTTGGTGATGTCTTCGGCAACGGCCGTACACCATCCATCCGGCAGCCAAATCTCCACCTCCGGGTGAGCCAGGATATTGCGATACCAATCAGCCACGCGGCCAAATCCGGCCGTGCAGTAAATATCGCCATCCACCTCCGCATAATTGACAGGCGTGCGCCGCGTCAGGCCAGATTTACGGCCAATATGGGTGATGACCATGATGCGCCCACCCTTCTCCGGCCAGGCATTAATCCATTTGCCCAGGCCCAACCGCCACATGGCAACCATAAACTTATTCAGATACTTGAATCCTTGCCGCAAGGATTGTTCCATTTGGGGACTGATTGTACTCATGACCGCTCCCGTATGATGAGTTTACAAACTCGCCACACTTCCACTTTACCCGAAACAACATGCGCAGCGGAAGTAGCGTCTGTCACCAGAGGAAAATGATTTTTGTCATATTTGGCAGGGGAAAATTTGATAGCTATCAAACAAAATTTTCATAGCTATCAAACGCCGGTTTGATAGCTATGAAAAAAAAAGTTTGCTATATAGCAAATTTGCAGATGCTATATAGCAAACGAAATTTACCTTACCTATGTCGCTAAGTAAGCAAACTTAGCGATTTTGGATTAGAGATTGGAGATTGGTTAACTTAATCCCAATCAAAGCGCTATCTGCGACCACCCACATAAGCGGCCAACGACTCAATGCGCAGCGCCCGCAGCCGTTCGCGCATGACGGTAGCTACCTTCTGCGTCATCAGGCAGCCCAATGCGGGGTCGCCTGCAAAGGATTGCATCAATGCCGTGCCATCAAAGACAATGACCTTGACGGCCGTCACCGTCTTAGCGCTGGCGGTCGCCTCATGCGGCGGCAGCAGTGCAGACCAGGCAAACACTTGCCCCGACCCAATTGTCGTCACCACCACTTCATCGGTTTTCATCTCGCCCAACAACTGCTCAGAAACGGTGTGGTTCACCCCCTGCGCAGGCAATTCAAACAAAATATCCACCTGCCCTTCAAGGGTCAGGTACATTTCCTTCAATGGCTCACCCTCATGAAACAGGAACACACCCGCTTCGATCTCTTTCTCTGTCGCCACCTGTGCCAACGCGGTTAACTGGTTTGCATCTAATCCGCCAAAAAATGGGTAACGGCGAAGTATTTCAGGTGAAATCATCATAGCCTCCTATTTGGCGTGAAACGTGATGCGTGAAACGTGAAAAACCATCACGTTTCACGTATCACGTTTCACGTCTTCAATTCTTGTAAAACTGCTTCAACAACGGGAGAAATGGCGGCGGCAACGGCCGTTGTCGGCTCCTCACTAAACTCCAGCACATTCTCCACTTCCACCGCATAAATAATCACCTCATCCGGCAGGTGAAAGCCCAGCGCCCGTCCCGAATCCAACGCCGTCACCAGCGTCGTGTCGTGCGCCGAAGCGCTGTGCTGCGTCGGGCTGATTGCCCGCAAATCATCCAGTGTCAGGCGGTGAATACGCCCCGGCTGCCGCTCCCCCGGTTTGGTAAATGCGTCAGCGATAATCACGCGATCATAGCCAATCATCAACTCCATCAACCGCAGCCCACCCACACTGGCCTCTGTCACATCAATGTGGTGGTTGGTTGCTGGTTGCTGGTTGCTGGCAAGAATCCGCTCGATTTCATAAGCGACTTTCACGCCCACGCCATCATCGGTGAGATAGGGATTGCCAAGACCAACAACTAATGTCTTCATTTAGCTTTTAGCTTTTAGCCGTTAGCTTCTAGCATCATTTAGCGGTTAGCCCCGCAAGCAGAGCTAACCGCTAATTGCTAATCGCTAATCGCTACACAAACTGGCTCAACCGCTCCACTTCTTCCCCCTCCGCATCCCAAACCACCACTTCCAGCGGCATTTGGCCGGGCAGGGAGTGCGTGGCGCAGGACATGCAGGGGTCGTAGTTGCGGAAGGCCATCTCGATTTTGTTCAGCAGCCCGTCGGTCACAATCGTCCCCTTTTGGATCAGGTTGGCGGCGGCCTTCTTCACGGACATGGTGATTGGCGCGTTGTTGTTCGTCGTGCCCACAATCAGGTTCACTTTGGTGAGAATGCCCTTTTCGTCGGTGACGTAATGATGCGTCAGCGTGCCGCGTGGCGCTTCTACACTGCCAATTCCCTCGGTGGGTTTATTCTTCACAATCGCCCGCACGTTCTCGGTGATTTCCGGGTCTTCGGCCAGCTCCAACATGCGCTCGGCGGCGTAGAGCAGCTCCACCAGCCGCGCCCAGTGGGTGGCTAGGCGGAAATGGACGGGTTGGTAACGGCCGTTCACCTTCTTGCTGCCCAGCGTCTCATAAAACTTCTCATAAAACGCCTGAGCCTTTGGCGTCGCCATGCCATCGGCGGCATTCAGCCGCGAGAGCGGCGTGGCGCAGTAAACGCCGCTGTCATTCCCATCCACAAAGCCCTTCCAGCCCACATTCTTCAAATACGGGAACTTCAGATACGACCAGGGTTCCACCCGCTCGGCAATGTGCGCCGCATAATCCTTGGGATGGTACTTCACAAACTCCTTGCCATCCGGGTCCACCACGCGGATCATGCCGTCATAAAAGTTGATGTGGTTATTCGCATCCACCGTGCCCATATAATACGTGCGGTGCGCATACGCATCAGACAACACCAAATCCACATACGCCTGATTCGCCAGCACCACATCCTCAAACAACTGCAAGCTAAACAGAGCAAACTCAATGTTCTGCCTGGAAATCTCGACAATTTCCTTCTGCTCATCCGGCGAGACAGAGCGGCTCCAGCCGCCGGGCAGTCCGGCCACCGGATGCACGCCGCGCCCGCCCAACATCTTGATCACATGATGGTTGCGGCGGCGGCAGTCAATGACCTGCTTGCCAATCTCCACGCCCACTTTGTGTATCACGCCCAAGATGTTCCGTTCTGCGGCAGGCGCTTCCGGCCCCACCACAAAATCCGGCCCGCCCAGGGCGTAGAAATGCACAGTATGGTCGGTGCAGTAGAAGGCTGAGTAGAAGAGTTCGCGGACTTTGTGGACGGCCGTTGTCGGTTCCACAGCAAACAACGCATCCAGCGCCTTCGTCGCCGCCATGTGGTGCGCCTCCGGGCACACCCCACAAATGCGGTTCGTAATCCGCGGCATCTCCTCCGCCGGTCGCCCTACACAAAACTGCTCAAAGCCGCGCAGTTCCGGTATCTGGAAATAAGTCTTATCAACATCTCCCTCATCGTTCAGGAAGATTTCGATTTTGCCATGCCCCTCAAGCCGGGTGATGGGATCAATGGTAATCCGTTTTGCGCTCATAATATCTTCCTTTACTCCTTGCCGTGCCCATTGCCGGCCACACGGGTACGGCGCAAAATAGAATGCGCCATACTAAAGCGATAAAACGTACCGGCCGGATCAGGAATAGAATCATAAACGGCTTCAATCTGCCGTTCCAACACCGCTTCGTCAATTTCGCCCATCTTGCCCACATCCATCACAGAGGCAATGGCCGAAACCATCTTCGCGCCCTGGTCAGTTACCCCTGGAACCGGCCCATAGCAGCCGCGGCAGCCCATGCCCACCTGCGGGCACAACGCCCCGCAGCCGCTGCGCGTGGCAATGCCCATACACATAATCCCCTGTTCCAGCAGGCAGATGTCCGGGTCTGGGTCTACCTCATACGGCCGATAAAACCGCTTAATCTTCTTCACGTCCCGCTTACGCGAGCATTCCTCGCACACCGCCACGCTGCCTGCGCCCACCACGCCAGACGGCGGCAGTGGTGCGCCCTGCGTCAGCGCTGCTACCACAGCTTCCAGCACCGCCCAAATCTGGTGCGGCTCCGGCGGGCAGCCCGGAATCGTGTAATCTACCTTCACCACCTGATCCAACGATTTCACCGTGTGGTAAAAGACCGGAATCGTCAATGTTCCTTCCGCCACCAGCGTCACCGGCTGCGGCAAAATGCCATCCGGGTTATCAATAGACGGGTTATCCAGGTACACCGTGTTAAACGTCGCGTCCTTCGTCGTCAGGTTAGACAATGCCGGGATGCAGCCCTCATAGGCACAAGAGCCAAAGGCCACCATCACCTTCGACTTCTGGCGCAGCAAATGGGCCATTTCCTCATTCTCAGACGTGCGGATAGCACCATTAAACAGGCACACATCAATGTAACCATCCGGGTATCCTTGCACGTCCTTCACCTTGAAGTCAGCAATGCAAGGGAAGAAGGCAATGTCAAACACCGCGTCCACATCCAAAATGTGTTCGTGGATGTTCAACGTCGCAATTTCGCACCCCCCGCAGGAGGACGCCCAATACATGGCTAATTTCGGTTTATCGCTCATGCTGTCACCTCCTCTGCGGGCAATGCCTCCAATGGCCGATCCCCATTGGCACTAATCACATCCCGCCAGGTCAACGGCCCTAATGCTCTAATTTCTTCAACCATCTTGTTAATTTCCTGCGCCAATCGTGCGCCTTCGGCCGCACTGGCCCAGATCAGGCGCACTCGCTGCGGTTCCACGCCAAACTGCTTCAGCGTGCGGCGTAGCAGCAAGAAGCGGCGCAACGCCTTATAGTTTTGCTCCAGATAATGGCACTCGCCGGGATGGCAGCCGGTGATCAATACACCATCTGCGCCACCTCGCAGTGCCTTCAATACAAATTCAGGGTCCAGCCGCCCGGAACACATCAAACGCATGAGACGGACATTGGGCGGATACTTCACGCGAGACATACCCGCTAAATCTGCCGCCCGGTAGCTGCACCAGTTACAGGTGAATCCAATGATCAGAGGTTCAAATTGTTTGTCAGCCATCGTTCGTCTCCTTATCTCACGCTGGAACCAATTCGTTTGCCAGATTCCCGTTCACGCCAAACATCAGCAAGCCCTCAATTTGAGCCAGCACCTGCTCATTGCTGAACTGGGTTCCGGTGATCGCGCCAGATGGACAAGCCGCCACGCATGTACCGCACCCCTGGCACAACGCCGGATTGATTTCCGTGACCATACGGTCTTCATGGAAAAGTATGGCATTGAAGGGGCACATATTGTTGCAAATACGGCAGCCAGAACATCTTTCCGCAATCACGCTAGCACGGATAGGCTCCAAAGCCAGTTCTTTTTGCTGGATGCGTCCCAATACCCGTGCGGCAGCGGCAGCGCCCTGCGCAACAGTGGACGGAATGTCCTTTGGCCCCTGAGCGCATCCGGCAATGTAGATGCCTTCGGTCATGGTGGCAACGGGGTCTAGCTTGGGGTGCTTTTCGATGAACCAACCATTGGCGCTACATGCAATACCGAATTTGTGCGCAACTTCATCGGAATCAGCACGCGGTTCCAACGCGGAGGAGAGAATGACCATATCTACAGGAATACGGCGCTGTTTACCAATAAAGGTATCTTCAACCTGGACGATGATTTTGCCATCTTCGCCGGGTTGCCTTGCGGCGTCGGTCACTTCGGCCACACGACCACGAACAAAGTGCGTCCCTTCTTCCAGCACTTTCTGGTAGAACTCATCGTAATCTTTGTAGGCGGTACGCATGTCAATGTAGAAGTTGTACACTTCGGCTCCGGTGCGCTCTTTGACCAGATGGGCAAATTTCAGGCTTTGCATACAGCAGATGACGGAGCAGTAGTTGTTGTAGTTTCTGTCACGGCTGCCCACGCAGTGAATGATGCCTACCGCTTCTGGCTTAGTGACGCCATCACGCAGCACGACGTCTCCGTTGGTGGGGCCAGCAGCGTTGCAAAGGCGTTCAAATTCCAGGCTGGTGTAGACATTGGCAAGACGGCCGTATCCATACTGTGGAATCCGCCGCGCATCAAACAAATCATACCCCGTCGCCAGAATAATATTGCCTACCGGCACTTGCAGCAGTTGATCCTGCTGCTCAAAATCAATTGAGTTCGGCTGCGTGGGGCAGAAAATCTGGCAGGCCTTGCACTTGCCACGCTTGAAGTACGTACAGTTTTCCGTGTCAATGACTGGATATTTGGGCACAGCTTGCGGGAACGGCCGATACACAGCCTTGCGATAACCCAATCCCGCTTCAAAGTTAGTATCCAACACATTCACCGGGCACTTTTCGATACAAATGCCGCAGCCAGTGCAGACATCCTCATTCACATAACGGGCTTTCTTGCGAATGGTAACGGTGAAATTACCCACGTAACCATCCACCCGTTCTACCTCGCTCCACGAGAGCAGCGTAATGTTGGGGTGCTGCCCCGCATCCACCATTTTGGGGGTGAGGATGCAGGCCGAGCAGTCCAGCGTGGGGAAAGTTTTGTCAAACTGCGCCATATGCCCGCCAATGGAAGGTTCACGTTCTACCAGGTAGACGGGAAAGCCGCTGTCGGCAATCTCTAACGCGGCCTGGATACCGGCAATGCCCGCACCTACCACCAGTGTTGCTTCATTGATGGGCACGCGCAGTGGTTCCAACGGTTCATGATACACCACGCGCTCCACGCCGCCCGCGATCATCGCTTTTGCTTTTTGGGTTGCCAGTTCCTTATCCGTATGCACCCACGAAACTTGCTCGCGCACGGAGACCATTTCACAGAGGAAGGGGTTTAACCCGGCGCGGTCGCAGGCATTGCGGAAGGTTCTTTCATGCAAATGCGGTGAACAGGCCGCCACGACTACGCGGTCTAGTCCCTGCTCTTTAATATCGTCCTGAATCAACTCTTGACCCAGGCTAGAACACATAAATTTGTAATCGCGGGCGACAACGACGCCCTGGTCGGCCAGATTGTCTTTGGCCCACACAGCCACGTCTTCTACATCCACCACCGAGGCGATGTTGGAACCGCAATGACAAACATAAACGCCAATCCGTTCTTCACTCATCGCTCACTCCTCCTCCGGCATCATGGGCATGGGCAGCGCTTCTTTGGACGGCCGTTCCCGTTTCGGTTTCGGCGGCGGTTCCACACCTATTTTTGCCAGGGCTGGGGCAGCATCAATGAATTCTTTGCCAAAACCCAAAGCAAGCGGATCCATATCAAACGCCAGCCCCATCAGTTGGGTGAAGTACAAAATGGGAATCTTGAAATGGGTGCCAAAATAACGATTCACATGTTCTTGGTATGCATCCAGATTAAGCTGGCACATGGGACATATTGTGGTAATCACATCTGCGCCATAATCGGCAGCATTTTTCAGCAGGCGATAAATGAGGCCGAGGGCCACCTCTTCGCTGATTTGTGTCATGTGCCCGCCGCAGCAGTGCGCTTTCATAGGGAAGTCCACCACGTTTGCGCCCAAAGTACGCATCAGCTTGTCCAGGCTGGTGGGGTATTCTTCGTCGTCAAATTTGTCTAAAAAGCCGGGGCGTACAATCAGGCAACCGTAATATGGCGCAACTTTGAGGTTGTATAACGGCCGTTTCACTTGCGCCGCCACCCCTTCAAAGCCCACATCCGTCACCATCGCTTCCAGCAAATGGCGCGTCCGCACCGAGCCAGGCGTATAATGCAGCCCGCCCGCCGCCAACGCCCGGTTCACCTTTTCTGCCAACGGGGCATCTTTTACCAAATAGGCATCACATTTGCTCAAGTTAAGGAAACAGGCACTGCATGGGGCCACCATCGTTGCCCCATTGCCATTTGATTGTTTTTCTGCCAGCGACAAGTTCCGCGCCGCCAGCGCATACGCTTGCATCTTATCTACGGCAATAAACTCTGTTGCGCCGCAACAGTTCCAGTCATCAACTTCCTGAAATTCCATGCCCAATGGGCCAGCAACAGCCAGGGTTGAACTATGGTAAGCTCCGGCATTGCGCTCCAGAGAACAGCCGGGATAGTAGGTGTATTTCATGCGCCACCTCCTATTTGCTCGCGATCTTCACGGGCTACATCTTCTGCTTCTCGCAAAATGGCTTGTAACTGGCCCAGGTTTTTGATGCGTCGCGGGGTCAAGTCCATGCGCCCTTTACGCAACATCTCCAGTCCCATGCCTGTTGCCATTTTCACCGCCCCTATGGGATGGTGGCGCAAGTGATAACGGGTCGCCAAACCTAGCTCGAAGGAACGGCCGTACTTCAACACAGCGTCAACAAACGTCTCTGAAAAGTCCGGCGCATCACTTGCGCTAGATTCACGGTAATACCCTTCACGGATCGCCTTGCGCTTCAATGTATACATAATGTCAGTGATATGCACCTCTTGTGGGCAACGTACCATGCAGTAATAGCAAGAAACACAGTACCAGAACGTATTCGCCTTCAGCACCTCTTCGCGCATGTCCGCTTCAACCATGGCAAAGATACGTCGGGGACTGTACTCCATGTCGGCGCCAGAAGGGCAAGACCCTCCACAAGTGCCACATTGAATACACATCTCCAGGCGCGGGTCGCCGCCGGGCGTGTCTTCGACTATTTCTCGCATAAAACTTCTTCGGGTACGGGCCAACACTGGCGCTTCTGGGGAAAAAGCTGTAGTAGTCAAAGTTGCCTCCTTTTTTGACAGCCAATTTCTACTAATCTATGGCCCTCTAAATACAAAGCAGCCTTAACCCTGATGCGACAGAGCTAAAGCTGCTTAAAAAAAACGATTCAATTGTTGGACAACCGGCCAAGCCGCCCATTTGAACTCCGCACAACAAAACTAGTGGCTTAGGTGCGGACAAGGTTGTGAAGTATCAAAAATTTAGCACGAACCCAATATAATCAAGTATCTACCTCCCCCATAAGAGCATATGCCAAAGTTACATCAAGTCATTAGTGACATTTGTCACAATCTGAGCGTGACGGAAATCATTTGTTATAAATTTCACAATCAGGGCGAGCAGCAACGCAGTTACCAATGCAGACGTAAGACACCAGGCGCAAACAGCACTGATAATCGATACCTCCAATAAAGTAAGATAGATGGAGAAAAATGTGCCAATGATTGTGAGGAAAAGCAAACCCAAAACAGGTAAGCGCTGCTGCGTATTCATTCGCTGCCACAGCCATAAAGCGCCAAGCAATAAATAGTTTATCAATCCCAAAATGGCAACGGGAATACCCAATATCCGCGCATAGGGGCTGGTTTGGACCAAATTGCAATGCCCGACGGGGCCACAAACAGCATCTACTTGGGTCACATCCACATAGGTAAGGTAGGCGGCCACAATGAAGCCAATGATGATGAGCACGGGGATGACCGTGCCCGGTATGGCCGAAAAGCCATTACTTGCTGCCAGGGAGAGGTTTGCTTCGATGCGGGGCAAACGCGAGAAGGTGTAAAGTAAGGAAACCAGCATGAGTATGAGAACGACCCAGGCAATGGCGAAGCCAACGGGGTCAGCAGGGGGTTCAACTTCGGTAGCTAGGGTGGTTGTGTCTATCTCCTCCAGAGCAACGCCAGCGTTGGCTGGTGCGGCAGGGCCTACTGCAATTTCTGCCGCCGCCGGCGTAGTGGGGGTGAGGATGGTGGTTTCTGTGGGAACGGCCGTTTCTACACCCCCTCCCTCCCCTGCCATAGCCGACGGGGGCAAATCTGGCACGGCCTCATACAACCCAGGGATATTGGGCCATCCCACTCCGCCAGCCGTCATGCCATCAGCTACCAAACCGGGAAACAACTGTGGAATTTCCACACTGCCTACTAGAACTGTATCGCCAATAATCATCGTCGGGACACCCAGGCGATTCTCTTCGATGCCAAACTGCACAATTGCATTTTGGTATAGCTGCTGGCCCACCTCAAGGCTGACGTCAACCCCCAAAATTTGCAAACGATCACCATACTGTTCATTGAGCGGTGGCAAATCTTCCGTGATGACTTTGTGACAGTGCGGACAAGTGGGTGAATAAAACAAAACAGCCTGCACAATAGACTGGGGCTCGGTTTCAGCTTGAGCAAAGGTCTGTGTTGCAGTCAACATAAAAACGGCCGCTGCCATCAGCAGCCAAACAATCTTCTTCATGAGCGAATCTCCTGCAAAGGTTGAGTATGAAGTATGGAGATAGAGAGGAGAATCGCTCTCTATCTCTCACGGTTTATGAACGGATAAGCAGCAGCGGACGGTCAATGCGCTGCAAGACACCGGCGGCTACGCTGCCATAAAAGACACGAGAAAGACCTGTACGGCCGTGACTCGCCATTGCTACCAGGTCAGCCTTCTCTCGTTCGGCTACCTCAATAATGGTGGCAACGATAGCACCATACTCTACGATCATATCAGCATCAATGCCATCTGTCTTTGCTTTTTGCTGGATTTGAGACAGGTAATTTTCAGCATCTTTGCGCTGCTCCTGTACTTCATCCATCGTAAAACTAGGCATGACATCATACGGACTGATGAAGGCAACAGGGGGGTCTACAATCGTGAGCAAAACCAACTTTGCTCCTGTGCAATGGGCGAGACTTTTTACGTGCGGCAGAATCGCTTCTGCACGAACAGAACCATCTAATGGGACGAGAATTGTCTTGTACATGCGCTCCCTCTCTTTTCGTAAATGGTAACGATTATATCTGCACTTTACGCCTATTTAACCTCGCTGGGGAAGTGACGAATGGCATATTTGCGTTTGATGAAAGTCATTGCAATAGTTCTTGCAGCAAGTTCATAGCAATTTGGCGGGAACGGCCGTCCCCATCCATCGTCGGATTCCACGAAGAAAGCGATACAGCCACTACGCGCCCTGTCGCCGCCAGGCGGCGCAGCACTTGCTGCAATGTATCCAACGTGGGGCCATGAGCAGCCAGATAATTCATGGCTGGGGCGTCTACCGGGTCAATCACATCGGTATCAAAGTGCACGTACAATGGGCCATTAGGAAGTGGAAAGTCCAGCAGATTGGTAACTTGTGGCAGGTGGGTAACCTGTGACGCTTGCACAGCAACCCGTTCTTCGGCATCTAGATCACGGCCGTCCGTCAAAATTACCTGGCTTTCTGGCAGGGGCGTTAGGCCTACCCCCTGCACAATTGTTTGCTCCCCACGCCCTACAGCCATAGCCAGAGGCATGCCGCCCAAAAAACCGCTGGGCGTTGTGTCCCAGGTATTAAAGTCGCCATGCGCATCAAACCAGAGCAGTGTGGGACGAATGCCTGCCTGTTCTAGTCCAGCCAGTACCCCAATGCTTGTGCAGCAATCTCCGGCAATGCTGACTGGACGATGGCCCTGTTGTACGGCCGTTGCCACCAACTCGGCTAATGGCTGATATAAAGCAACCATCCGCTCCTGTGGGCTGCGCACCGGCAGCACCGGGTCATTGACCTGCCAACCCGGCTCGACCAGCGATTCCAATCCGGGTTCAGGTCGATCTAGAAAATAAGGGGTCAAAATAAATTGATTTGCCATGTCGCTCTCTCCATACAATGATCGTAAATCGCAAATCGTTAATCGTCAATTGCTGAATTGCTGAATTGTCACCAGTTGCTATCCATGCTATTATGCCCTCACTCAAGGAGACTGGACATGTGTGGTCGTTTTGCTTTACTGACTCCCGGCGAAATAATTGCAAAGGCTTTTGCCATAGACACTATCCCTGAGCCGCTGCCCCCTCGTTACAATATTGCCCCTACCCAACCAGTATTAGCAGTGCGATTATCACCCCACAACCAGCAGCGCGAGTTCGCGCTATTTCGTTGGGGCTTGGTTCCCTCGTGGTCGAAGGACATCAAAATTGGGGCGCGGATGATTAATGCGCGAGCGGAAACGGCCGCAGAAAAGCCCTCTTTTCGCACCTCATTTAAACGGCGGCGCTGCCTGATTCCGGCAAGTGGATTTTATGAGTGGCAGAAGGTAAACGGCCGTAAACAACCCATGTACATCTACCCCGAAAATGGCGGCATCTTCGCCTTTGCCGGGCTGTGGGAGTATTGGCAAAGCGCCGATGGCAGCGAATTGCAAACGTGTACCATTTTGACGACAACACCAAACGACCTGATGGCCTCCATCCATAACCGGATGCCGGTCATTGTAGAACCGGCCGATTTTGATATGTGGCTGCATCCTGGCCCGCGCTCAGATGATGCGCACCATTTGTTACGGCCGTATCCCGCCGACAAAATGGCCGCGTATGCGGTAAGCACGGCCGTTAACAGCCCTGCAAACGACAATCCGACCTGTATTGCCCCTCTGTAACCAGGAAGTATAACCAGTGACAAACTCGCCCCTTCTCCCGGCCCTCTTCCTTGATCGTGATGGGGTCATTATCGAAAATCGCGCCAATTACGTTCGCTCTTGGGCTGACGTGGAAATTTATCCGCAGGCAGTGCAAGCGTTGGCCCGCATTCGACATACGCCATTCAAAATCATTCTTGTCACTAACCAGTCAGCAGTGGGGCGCGGTATCATTACGCTGGAAATGGCACAGGCGATTAATAAACAATTGTTGGCAGTGATGGCAAAGGAAAATTGCCGTATTGATGACGTATTTTTGTGCCCCCATGCGCCGCAAGACGGCTGCGACTGCCGCAAACCCCAGCCAGGTCTGCTGCTGCAAGCGGCGCAAAAGCACGGGATTGACCTGAGTCGCTCCATGATGATTGGCGACGCGCTAACGGACATGCAAGCGGGATTAGCGGCTGGTGTGCAGCAAACCATCTTGCTGCGCACCGGGCGTGGCGCGGCCCAGTTGCAGAAACCGGAGGCAGCCCAGTTTCACTCGATGATTGTGCATGATTCGTTGGAAACGGCCGTGCAAGCCCTTATCAACACACTGCTCCTCCCACCCACATAAAAAAACACCCACATCAACATGGTCATGTTGATGTGGGTGTTACCCATACAATAAATTCGTTACTGACTGACTAAATTCTTAGCTTCTCCGCTACGCACCAACCGCTTACGCAGTTTCCCTCGTGGTTTGTCATCTGTGTCAGGGTTTTCTGATTCATCATCCTGAGCATAATACGGATTCTTGTAATAATAGTATGAATCATATCCATCTCCTTTAGGATGGAGTGAATTCAAAATCGTGCCAATCACATTGGCATTCACCTCACGCAACGTTTGCACCATCTGTTTTATGTGCCCCCGCCGTGTTTTATGGGCACGCACAACAACCAGTGTGCCATCCACTTGTGTACTCAACACCACCGAATCCGTCACAGACAATACCGGTGGGCTATCAAAAACAATGTAATCAAATTGTTTAAGCAGTTCCTCAAGCAGCCGCTTCATTTTAATCGAACCAAGCAGCTCCGAAGGATTCGGGGGAATGGGGCCACTGGTAAGCAAAAACAACCCTTCTACACGAGTAGCCTGGGCATTATCCTTCACCATCAGCTTGACCTCTTCCTCTTGTTGTGCTGTATCAAAATCAAGCAGGAGGGTACTCAGGCCGCGTTTATTAGGCATATTAAAAATTTCGTGCTGCGACGGACAGCGTAAATCAGCATCTGCAAAGAGCACGCGATTCCCAGCCTGGGCAAGCACCACAGCCAAATTAGCCGCTATCGTGCTTTTCCCATCCAATGGTGTGGCACTGGTGACTAAAAGGGTTCGTCCCGGATTATCAACAGCCGAAAACTGGATACCGGTGCGCAGCACTCGAAAAGCCTCCGCTGTAGGGGAACGAGCATGTTGAACTGTCACAAGAATATCCTCTTTGATTTCAGCAATGCCAGCGAGGGTAGGCAGTTCCGTGAGCCGGTTCACCTGCGAAGGCAAGCTAATCGTGTCATCGAGGTATTCAAGCACAAAGGCCGCTGATACAGCCAGTACAAAGCCGACACCTGCGGCCGTTACCACAGACAACATATTGTTGCTGTTAACCGGCTGTTTTGGCAATGGTGCGGCTTCAATCACGCGGATAGTATTGGTCGCTCCCTGTTGTGTATTCCCCAAAAGGCTGGAGTAGTCGCGGCGCAAGGTTTGCAAACTTGATTCCAGAGAGGAAATATCATTTTGCACCTGGCGAATTTCGCGGGCACTGGTCAAGGTTCCCAATTCTTCTTGTTTATCAGAAAGTTGTTGCTCCGCATCTTGGATGGCTTTCTCATACGTATCAAGCTGCTCGTTTACAAAGTCTTGACGTTCCTGATCGTTTTCCTGTGCGGACGGGCTGCGCAGAATGAGTTGATGGGCCAGTTCGTTGGCTACGGCCTGAGCGCGGGCAGCATCAGTATCTTGGACGATAATATCAATCACGTTGGTGTTGTTAAGCTGCTGTACAAAGATGTCTCTGGGCAACGCGTTTAACCCTAGAGCTTCGCGAGCATCATTACGCACCGAGGAACGATTAGCCAGGTCTACATAGAAGGAAGCTAACTGTTGGGTAATGCTTAAGTCTGTATTGGATGGATTAAGGTCCTCGATGGCGTTCCCAACAATGATCGTGGCAGTTGTGCTGAAAAGGGATGGTTGCTGTGCAGCAACTATGAAACTGGTTACGCCAGCTATGAGTGTGGAGAGGAGTACCAACCACCACCATTTGAGCAGGGGAGTGAAGTATTCTTTAATTTCCATAAACTTGTCCTAATGCGGCCAATGTTTTATTTCAGGGATTAGAACGGCCGTATCTCACTATTAGCTTACCATTTCCCGCAATGCTTTGGTAATCAGATGCTCAAAAACCAAGTGAATGTCTTCCACTTGTTCAATGCAATCACTCGGAACATGAACTTGCAGATCGACCATTGAGCCTAACTGACCAGCACTGAAACCGGTGAAACCAATGGTGCGAGCTTGCCTGTGCCGCGCCATCTCAATGGCGCGTAACACATTAGGCGAATTACCACTTGTAGAAATGCCGATCACAATATCTCCCGGTTGCACCAAACTGGCAAGCTGTTGGGCAAATACATTTTCGTACCCCTCATCGTTAGCGTAGGCAGACAAGATCGCCATGTTATCAGTGAGACCGATTACTTTGAAGGGGGGAGCACTGGCGTGCCGGGTATTTTTCGCCAGATCGCACACAAAGTGGGAGGCCGTGGAAGCGCTGCCGCCATTACCCATGATGAAGATGGTACGGCCGTTCATTCGAGCATCGTGTAACCAGGTTATCGTTTTTTCAATAGGAGCCTGATCAATGCGATCAAGTATTGCTTGCAACTGCTGGAAATAAATTTGTGCGTAACTCATAATTTCATCCTTGCCTAACGATGGTAATCAAAAATAACTTTGCTGCCATCCTGCCCTAATTTGAATGGCAATTCCTGCAAATGCTGTAACTCATGTCGCACATCTTCTTGTGTGCCATTGCGGCAATACAAAAGCATAAATCCACCACCGCCTGCGCCAGCAATTTTGCCACCAATCGCACCAGCAGCGCGAGCTGTCTCATACATCTCATCCAGATAATCATTGCTAATCTGGCTGGCGAGCCTTTTCTTGAGCATCCAACTTTCGTGCAACAAACCGCCAATGGCATCCACATTTCCGTTTAGTAACTCATCACGAGCCGTACAAGCAATATCCTTCATCTCGCCCAACACGCTTTGACGTTGTTTGATGTTAGCCTTTTGCTCACTTAGAATTTTATCTGCCTTGCGGGTTTTGCCAGTGAAAAAGAGCAATAAGTTATCGTTCAGACGGCGCAAGGTTTTTGTGTCTAGCTCTAACGTATGAGGAATGACTTGCCCGTCCGTCCTAAACTCAATGAATCGCATCCCGCCATATGCAGCAATGTATTGATCTTGCATACCTATTGGGCTTTGCAAAATGTCGCGCTCAATTTCGCAGGCTTCGACCGCCAGCTTTTCCGACAAAATAAGTTGTCGTTGGTGCGCGTACATGGCGTGTAATGAGCCAACCGTAACCGTACTGGAAGACCCCAACCCCGATCCCTCGGACGGAATGTCACCCATTGTGGTAATTTCGACGCCCTGCGTCAGGCCGGTCTTGCGGAAAGCTTCACGGATGAGGGTGTGGTGAATTTCGTCAACGGAATCAACCATTTCCGTGCGCGTCCAACCGACACGCAGTTTCTGGTCAAAACGCTGTTTGATGGTCACAAAGATAAATTTATCAATGGCGGAGCTAATTACGCATCCGCCGTGTTCCAAAAAATAAGCGGGGAAATCGGTGCCACCGCCAAATAAGCTTACACGCAGAGGGGTTTGGATGATAAGCATGATAATCCTTTTTGTATTGTTTTCTGTCAGCTTTTAGCTGACGGGTTGAGGGACCTGGGGAATAACGGCCGTTTCAATTGCAGACACGGAAGCGGGCTGTACGGCCGTATAAATCTCCTCCAACCGCACAGCGACATGGTTCCAATTGTGATATCTTTCCACATAGGCTCGCCCCGTTCTCCCCAATTGCTGCTGCCGCACGGGATCGGCAAGCAAATTCAAGATATGTTGGGCAAAAGATGGCGCATCTCCAGCCACGAGCAAATCACGATCTGGTTCTAATGGCAAATGGGCTACCGCTTGGGGTGACGTAATAACGGGTGTAGCGCAAGCCAGGGCTTCCAACACCTTGTTCTGAATACCGGCATTATAAGCAATAGGCACTACTGCGATGGTGGCACGTTGCAGATAGGGTGGCAAATGATCAACTGTGCCCGTAACCACAATGTTAGGATTTTCGGCCAGGGCTTCTATTTCGCTTGTTGGGTCTTTGCCCACAATCATCAATTTCACGTCGGGGCGAGACTGCCAGACAAGGGGCATAATGTCTTGCACCATATGCATGGTCATGGTGATGTTGGCGTGGTAGCTCATTTTCCCGCTGATGATGAGGGTGGCGGGTTCGCGGGAAACGGCCGTGTCCGGCACAAAATAGTCCAAATCAACACCATTGGGCACAACTGATACAGGCGCATGACGGCCGTTGCCATCCAAAGACAACAACACCTCCCGATCCGTTGGCGACGTCACCAAGACATGATCAAACTGGCTCACCAGCCATCCTTCATACCATTCTGTGCGGCCAAGTTCAAACTTGCTGCGCCAGCGCCGCAATAAATCCGTGCTTTGCACCGCCGCCTGCCGGAACAAATGTGTAATGCTATCGACACTATCCCACACAACCGGCAATCCTGTATGCGTTTTGAAATGCAACCCATAACGCGAACCGCGTAAATGCTCCACATGAATCACGTCGAAATCAGTCAAGTCAACCAAAGATGTTGCCAACCCTTGCTGCCATGAATACACGCTTTGTAAAGGGTTGCGCCCAGGCAATGCTAACACACAATTCCACAATGAGCGCCACCGAGACATGGGCAGCGCGTACACTTCATGACAATGAGCACGCAATTGTTCCACATCCTGACGCTCTTCTTCATTGACCCACAGTGTGAGTACTGTTACCTCATGTCCCCGCTTCGATAACGCACGAATCATGTTAAACGGCCGTACCCGTACAAAATTCGGAACATAAGGGACAACAAAAAGAATTTTCATAATCCTCAATACACCTGGTTACAATGCTGTAACGTAGCAACTGCCAGCATTCTCATTCACCCTCCCGTACCGCCTCCTAACACGGCTATAAATTAGCACCACACACTTACTAATCGTCTTACAACCCCTTCCCCGTAAATCATATCCCCCAAAAGGACTAATGACATTCCCACCATTCTACTTACAATAGGGCTGACCAAAATCTTGAAACACAACGAACCTTACAATATACCCCACAATAGAGAGGTATTTTATGATGCGAAAAGTCAACAGTATGCTTCTACTGTTTTCCACACTAACCATTATCTTCTTCGCAGCAAACTACTCCACCAGCCCCGCCCTCGCTAGCAGCGACACCACTTTAACCACCACAAACGTATTCCTTCCTATCATCAACACACCAGTTGAACATGATTGGCCGACCGTTGCAGGTAATCCTCAACGGACATCTTGGACGCCGGAAGAAGTCACTGGTAACGTACATCTGGAATGGTACCGTCCAATTGAAGCCTACATTCCGCAAAATACGCAAATCATCGCCAGCGGCGGTCTCTTATACGTTTCTACATCAAATGGGCTCTATGCTCTAAACGCCAGCAACGGCAATTTGGCCTGGCGTTTTGATACAGAAATGCCCCTGGGCAATTCACCCACCGTCGCCGATGGTGTCGTTTACGTAGGTGGGTATGATCGCAAACTGCACGCGCTCAATGCCAGCAACGGTCAACATCTGTGGTCATTTGATGGCGCAGGAGCTGGTTACAGTGCCAATCCATTAGTCGTCAACGGCAAAGTCATTGTTGGCAATCGGGACGGCTCCATGTATGCGATTGGCGCTCATGATACGGCCCAACAAGGACAGCTAATCTGGAAATTTACAGCAGGCGGAGCCATTTACCAAACGGCCGCTTACAACAACGGTGTGGTCTACTTTGCCGCTGGTGATAACCATGCCTACGCTGTCAATGCCAATACCGGACAGTTAGTGTGGAAATCAAACCAACTGCCGGGTCTGCAATTCCAATCCTATTGGCCGGTGATTTTCCAAGATCAGGTTATCTTCACGACAGCTTATGCGTATCGTGATGGCCTTGAGTTAGGAACACGAACGATTGAGCACCCAGATGGTTGGCCTTACGGCCGTTACCTGGACATGCAGCTCTACGGCGTCTGGCCCGAACAAGTTGAAGGCACCCTCGTCGGGCCAGTAGCCAACAGCGCAGCCTGGGCGCACGGCAAAACCATCCTCAACATCAACCGCATCACCGAATACCTGGAAAACAATCCCGCCTCCGACCCCTTCAAGTACAAGCCCTGGCGGCGCGCCTTTGCCTCTTTGAATATGAGCAACGGCATCGAATACACCTTCGACTCCGACAACGACGGATACGCCGAATATCTACCGGCCCTCTGGTGGGGTGCAGGGTCTGGCAATCGCTATCCGGCCATCGTCGGGCCAGACAACATCCTCTACCTCGGCAACATCTACCGCTGCTGCTCCGATGAAAAAGGGATTGTCATGGGCTGGAACCCAGACTCCCCTAACTTGATGAGCGTCGTCGGCGGCATGGGCGCTCTGGCCGAGCCGCAAGCCATCTCCATGGGTGGCAGCATGGTTTACCGCAACCTCTGCTGCGACCGCGTTGGCGATTCTTTCAGCATCTATAGCGACGGTCCAACGGGAACACTCTGGTCTTACAACCTTGATGATCAGGCTCCATCATACGATGCCATGTGGAACATTATCCCGGGTTATCCACGCCTGTGGGGTTGGTATGAGGGCCAGGCAAACAGCATCAATGCAGCTTATCACAATCACGGCGACCAAAATCCCATCATTCCCTATCAAGGGCAATTATTTGCTCATCGTAGCAACGCCATTCTTGCATATGGCACAGGCACAGTCAGAGGCGAGTTGCCAACCATTGCTATTAACAACGTGACCCCAAGCTCGCCAACTTTAACCGAAAGTGATCTAATATCCCTATTAGAAACAGAAATCGGGAAAATGATGGACGCGGGACATCTGCGCCCTGGCTTTTACAACGTGAACCAATTCAGTTTATGGAAAGAGTTCGCCGACTATTTCGACAATCCGGGGGATACGCTGTACGTGCTGTCACTGGCCTATCCGCATGTCTCTTCAGAATTACAGCAGGAAATCAGAGACTACTTAAATCAAGAGTTCCAGACCTATTTCGATCCCAATATGTATGCCACCATCGGCTGGGATACGGGCGCGGCGCGTGAGGATGTCACTCTGCCCCCAGAAATTCAGGCCGATCTGAGTAATTACCCGCCTCGCGTACAATCTATTCGCTTTTCTTGGCCGTATCCGCCCTTCAACTTTTATGCCATGTGGCAGTATGCAGCGACGATACCGGGCGTAGATGTTGGCCGCGTCTACGAATTAGCTAAATCGAAGCTGGTTGTACCCGTGCCCTCGCTAGTAACAAATGATTATCTGCTGCAAAAGCCGTTTGAGATGAACGCCTACATTGCCGGATACACGGGCTTTTTGGAGTTGCAAACCCTGGCGGGCATGTCAGGCACAGATGCAGCGCTGAGAACTCAGGTCACCAATGAACTGAACCGCCTGCGCAATCTGCGGGTGACGCTTTGGGATAAAGACTCTTATTGGAGTGTTGAGAATTTCTCGTATCGCAAGCATCTCGATTTGGCGCGAAATTATATTTGGCTGACGCCAGAGTTGGGGGCGTACTTGAATCAGCAGCTACCGGGGCAGATGGTAACGGCCGTTACCGAATACGAAACCATCGCCCCCTACTGGTTCGTCTCCCGCTACGAAGCCGCCATCGGCGAGTCCGTCATGTCCAACCTCTACAACTACAGCGCCCTCTTCCAGGCCAAAGCCCTCATCTTGGGCGCATCGCAAACCGAGCTAATCAAATACCTCGACGTACCCGCCTTCCAACGCGGCGATTTGTTCTACATTCAGAATTTAGTTACAGCCATCGAGGCAGACTAGCACAAATTGAGGAACCGCGTTCCTTCCGAGGAACGCGGTTCCTACTATTTCCTTTTCAGCAGCCACTCCCCCAACCGGCATATCGCCAACGCCGCAAAAATCACCAAAAACGCATCAATCGGTAAACGATAGCGCACCAGCGTCCACGTCAGAACGTGAATGCCGGTGTAAATGACCACAAACAAGTAGATCAGTGTAAATGGCGAGGCCAGCCACGTCTGCCACGAGCCATAGCGATAGCGCAGCGTCATCACCAACCCCGCCAGCATAAACGGCAAAAAGAGCGCAAAACTGCCCAGCCGCGACAAATTGCTGACCATCCCCGAATCCGCTTCCGGCCAAAATGCAAAGTACGGCGGAATGCGGCTGATGGACAGTTGAATATAGCGCAGCGGATCAGCCTGAATATTCTCCAGCGCCCGACCAAGCAGCGCCGAATCCAACGCCGCTTCACTCATATTTTGCCGCAGCAAATCTTTGGGCAGCAGGTCAATGTACGACCCCATTTCCGGCGGCAAAATGGGGATGAAATGCGTGCCATAAATAGGATGGTTGCCCCAATAAAAAGCGTAGCCGGAATTGGTATTCAGCAGCACAAACTGGTCAAAAACGCGGTAGTTGCGGTATGTCCAGGGCAAAATAAACAGCACGGTAATAACCAGCGGCAGAGCTAATTTGAGCAAATTAGGCCGGGTTGCCCACCACAGCCACAGCAGCAAAAATGGGATGAAGAGCAAAAATAACTGCCGCAGCAAAACGGTGACGCCCAAAGCGACGCCCAACAAAATCCAGCGCGACCAATCTCTTTTTTCGCCGCGTTTCAGACTGAGAGCGATGTCGAACACCCACAAAATGGCGGTGATGTAGAAGCTCTCGGTCATTAAGGCCCCGGCGTAATAGAAGAAGTAAATGTAAACGGCCGTCACCCCCGCCGCCACCAATCCAATCACCGTACCCGGCTCACCCTGTTGTGCAAACAACTTTTGCGCCAGCCGGAACACCAGCCAGGGCATCAGCAGCCCCACTGCCACCGCCTGAATTAATCGCGCCACCACCGGCACAGGGCCAAAGATGGCGTAAACGGCCGTCACATACAACGTATACAAAAACGACCAATGCGCCGTCGGCGCATCCGCCTGCGTCACCGGCCACCAATTTTCGCCAAACGAAAAGCCATGCCCGCCCAGCAGCCGCAGCGCCAAATTGTGATAGGACTCCTGATCGGAAACGCCGGGCAGTGGCACAACCTGATTGCCCATATACAACGCCACCGCCACCCGCAGCAGCACCGACACCAGCAAAATCATCATCAGCGTGCGGCGCGGATTCGCGCCCAATCGTTGCAATTGTTTCACCGCGCCCCCTTCGCCTGCGCAAAGACCGCATCCATTTTGCGCAGCGCCACCTGCCAATCGTATTTCGTCTCGGCCAGGACACGGCCGTTCCCCGCCAACTCATCCTGCAAAGCCACATCCTGCAGCAGCCGCACCACATCCGCCGCAAACGCCTCTGCCGTATCCGCCACCAACACCTCACGGCCGTGCGTGGCCTCAATCCCCTCCAAACCAATCGTCGTCGTCACCGCCGGCATCGCCCGCGCAAACGCTTCCAGCAAACGCACGCGCATCCCGCTGCCCGCCCGCACCGGAACCACCATCAACGCCGCCCGCTCCATGTACGGCGTCAAATCCGGCACATAGCCAGTCACGTCAATCGTATCCGGCTGCTGCTGCGCCAATTCCACAAAATCCGGCGGCGGCGATTTGCCAATAATCGTCAGCGTCACCTGCGGAACCTGCGCCTGCACCAGCGGGAACACCTCCTGCACAAACCAGCGAATGCCATCCACATTCGGCGGATAATTCAGCGACCCCAGCGTCATCACATTCAGCGAATTGGGCTGGCGGCGCACCGGTTGCAACTCTCGCGTATCCACCGCAATGGGGATGACGCTGATGCGCTGCGCCAGCGCCGCCCGCCGTTCGGCAGCCACACCTGCCAGCAAATTGTCGCGGTCTTGCTCAATCACCACCATCGTGTGGTCAAAACGCTCCACCAGCATCCCCTCATACCGCTGGATGCGCCGCGTTTCCAGCCGCAAAATGGGGCGCAGCAGCGGGTTGACCGTCTCCGCCAAGCGATGCGAGATTGTCCAGGTGGCATTGTGTGCGTCAAAAATGGTGAAGGGTTGCCGGGACGACTGCCCCGCCGCGTCCAACGCAAACTGCGTCATCGTCAACTGGTCGGCATGAACCACGTCAAACGACTGCGCGGCCAACAGCCCGCGCACGGTCTCGCGCATCCCTTTCAAATCGTCGCGCTCAATGAGGAACGGCCGTCCCGAAACCTGACTGCGCAGCAAATAAACCACATCCGCCAGCCGCGACCGCCGAATGGGGATGGTATGCACGGCCGTACACACCTCACGCAGCGCCGGCACAAACGCCTCTTCATCCGGGCGCACAAAAGAAACCAGCGTCACCTCATGCCCCTGCCCCGTCAAATAGCGCAGCACATTCCACGTCTTCACACGCGGCCCCGCATTCGGCGGGTAGGGAATAATTTGGGTCAAAAAAAGTATATTCATATCGGATTTACGATTGACGATTAACGATTTCGGAGTCGAGGCTTTAGCCGGTCATGATGTGACAACCAGCTAAAGCCTCAACTCCCACCAGCCACCAGCCACCAACCACCAACTACCAGCTACAAATCAGGTAATTCGCGCAGCAAACGGCCGTAATTCCCCCCCACCCGCTTGCCCGCCGCACCAACAGGGCCAGGAATCAGGCGGCCAACCAGCCCCGCCAGCACACGCGGCAGCGCCGCCAGCGCCAGCACCGCCTTATACACCGCCGCCGACCTCACGCCATAATTCTTACGAAAATAATGCACCTTCCCCCGGTACAACTCAATAAACATCTTGTCCGCCACCTGCTGCGTGCTTTGCCCACCATAATGCACCACCTGCGACTGCGGAACCCAATACAACAACCACCCCGCCCGCCGAATACGGAAGCACAAATCCACCTCTTCCGAATACATGAAGTAGCTGTCATCCAGCAGCCCCACCGCGTCCAACACGCTGCGGCGCAGCATGAAAGATGCGCCTTGAATGATGTCTACGGGATGGGGAACGGCCGTATCCCAGCGATCCATGCGATACACCCCATACGCCGCCAGCGCATCCAAATGAAACAGCCGCCACAACTCACGGGACAGCGTCGGCAAAGGGTGGCACGACGGATGTTGCAGCGAGCCATCCCCATTCAGCAGCATAGACCCCGCCCCGCCCGCCTCAGGATGCCCGTCCAAAAACGCCGCCAGCGCCGTCAACGCCCCCGGCTTCACCTCCGTATCCGGGTTCAGCAGCAGCACATACTCTCCCCCACTCCGTGTAATCGCCCGATTATTCCCCCCCGCAAACCCCAGATTGTCCTCACTCTCCAACAGCAGCGCCTGCGGAAAATCCTCGCGCACCATCGCCGCACTGCCATCATGCGAACAGTTATCCACCACCCACACCTCAAACGCACAATCCGGCGGATACGCATACACCGCAGCCAAACAATCATGCAACAACTGCCGCGTATTCCAACTCACAACCACAATAGAGAGCTTCAGCGCAACTGACGATTGACGATTGACGATTGACGATTGATTTGCCACCTGCTTACTTACCACTTGCCACCTGCCCACTTGCCTCTTTCCTCGCCAACAACATTTGCTCAATCGCCACCAGCCCACCCATAAAAATCCAGGGCAGCAAACTGGTACGCATGGCGCGAATGGTGGCATTGTAGACATAAGGCAAGAACCAATCGCCCAACATCCCGGCGGCAAACGTCGCCACAATGCCGCCCAGCGTGCCGTACACATACGCCTCCAAAAAGCCCCCTTTAGGCACAATCTGGTGCAGCCGCCATGCCAACCGCAAAATTTCCCAGGCAAACCACAGGATACAAATCAGCCCCAAGATGCCCGTTTGCGCCACAATATCCACATATTGATTATGCGAATTAAACTGCACATACCAACCTAAAATTGGGAAAAGCTGTGTGTAATAACTGTAGTTGGCCGGACCTAAGCCCAACAACGGGCTAATCTTCACAATCTCGCCGATGATGCGCCACGCTTCCAGGCGCGTGGTCTCGCTGTACGAATTGTCACCGATGTACAACAGGTTATCCATCAGACTCTGTATCTGCGTCAATACAGCCAGCCCGCCAAACAGCGTCGCCATGAACGCCTGGCGCGGCATTCCCACCCACAGCGCCACCATCAGCGCCACCAAAGGCGGCAGCCAGCCAGACACCCAGGCCCGCGCCGGCCCCAGCGAAATGTACAACGCACCCAACGTCACCGCCATCAACGCGGCCCGCCAGCGAATGTGCAGCGTTTTGTTAAACACCGCTTGCGTGAAGGACAGCGGCACAATCCACGTCCAAAACATGCCGCCGGAGGCGACCTGCTGCGAATAAACCATCATCACCAAACGCAGCGTGAAGGGGATCATGCGGCCAAAAATCATCCCCGCCCCCACCAGGATGAACATGAAAACAATCGCCATCAGCCAGCGCTCATCGCGCACCTGATTTGCCACCATCAAATAGACGGCCACGCTGATGACGAGGATCAGAATGCCGCCAAACTGCCCATTCAGCGGCGCAGGCGTCACGGGATACCAGGGCAGTTGGCCGTTGATGAAGGCCAAAATTGTGACCAGCACAAACAGGAAAAGGGGCGCTGTTGTGCGCGATTTGACCATTGAGAATTGGCGCTTGATGATCGCCATGTCAAACAGCCACAATGCTGTCAGCCCGGAGGCCAGCACGGCCGCTGTGCCAATCACGTAAATCACTTCCATCTTAAAGACATGGCTGGCAACAATGAGCAGGACAAATCCGAGGGGGGGCCAACGCAGCAAAACGGCCGTACCCACCAACACCACCGGAGTCGCCACCACAAGCAACGTCAACTTGAGCGATAGCCCATACAAGGCAAAAGCCACGCTGCCCAGCAGCGCCCCGGCAACCACCAAAAACCGCAGCAGCAGCAAGCGGTTCTTTTGCAGCCAATGCTGCAAACGGTGAGTGGGGTGCAAATCAGTGATGTGCATGGGCAATCTCATCTATCAAGTGCAAGAGTTTGGGGGTAACGGCCGTATAATCATACATTCGCCACACCAACTCATACGCCTTCTCAGTCAGTGTACGCCGCAGGTCGGCGTCTTGCAACAGCCGCGCCACCTCGTCGGCAAACGCCTGCGGCTCATCCGCCTGCAAAAAATGCTCGCCGGGCTGCGCATCCAGCCCTTGCGCCCCTTTGCTGGTTGCCACCACCGGCGTGTGCAAAGCCATCGCCTCCAAGATTTTCAGCCGCGTGCCGCCGCCCGTTTGCAGCGGAGCCAGGCTAACCCACGAACCCGCAACGTAAGTGCGCACATCATCCACAAAACCGACATGCTGCACATGTTTGCCGGGGGGCAACTGCCGTCCCGCCTGATTCCCGGTAATGACCAACCGCGCCTGCGGAACCTGCGCCAACACCAGCGGCCACACCTGCAAAATGAACCACTTCATCGCCTCATAATTGGGCGCAAAACTGAACGAACCGGTGTAAATGAGCGTGTCCGGCTGCGGCGCAGCGGCGACATCGGCGTAGGCGGCCACATCAATGCAGTTGGGCAGCAGTTCCACGCGCAGCCAGGGGCTGCCCAGCCCTTTGCCGCCCACGCGCCGCCGCAGCAGTTCCCGCTCTGGCTCGGAGGCCACCGTCACAGCGGCGAATTTTGCCATCAGCCCGGCCATGTAATGGCGGTGCTTGGCCCAGGTCAGGCCGTAGCGCAGCCGCTGTTTGAAGGTGGCCGCCTGCGCGTACTCTTCGTAAATCACGCCCATCTCCACCTCTTCAAACAGGGCGGGCGCTCCGCCAAAGTAGGGTTGATACCCGGCCATGCGCGTTTGCGAGGCAATGATCAGGTCGTGGGGAACGGCCGTCAGCGTCTCCGTAATCGCCTCGGCCATCTGCGGGGAAAAGGTGTCAATCACCGAACGCGGTTTGAGGCTAAAAAAGCCCAACTTCGCCCGCAAGCTGTGCGGATCAAACCAGGACGTGGGCACAACCCGCACCTCGCGGCAAATCTGGCGCAGTTCGGGCACATCCGGGTCCGCATCCGGCTGATCGGCAAAGCTGATTAGCGTCACCTCATGCTGCGCCGCCAGCCCGCGCAGCAAATTATAAATTCGCAGCTTCGAGCCGTTATTCGCTGGAAACGGAAACCACATGGAGAGGAATAAAATACGCATCATTTATGCAGGTGACAGGCACTTCAAAAGTGCCTGTCACCTTAATTACGCCTGGCGCATTCCCCAGCGCCGCGCCCAAAAGTCGCGTATGCCCTGCCACATCGCATCGCGGTGGCCGCGCATGTCGCGCCATTTCGGCTTCACCGTCCAACTGGTGAGGGTACGCGCCAGTTGCAGCCAGGTGCGCAGCCATATGCCCGCTGAGGCGTGATGCTTTTGCAGTGCCAGCAGGCGGTTGCGCGTGGCGTAGTAGGTCACGTTGGGCGACGGCCGATAATCACGCTGCACGCCCTTATGCCACAATTTGGCCTGCGGTACGTGCATAATGCGCCAGCCAGCCCGCTGCGCCCGCAAGCACCACTCCGTTTCTTCCCAATAGTAGAAGAAACGCTCGTCCAACATGCCCACCTGCTTGATGACGGCGCGGCGCACCAAAATGGCGCAGCCGGAAATCCAGTCTACGGCGCGAGGTGCGGGGAACTGCCCCTGGTCGGGTTCATTTTCGGCGATGTGCGTCGCTTCCAAATAGCGGCTCATCTGCCCGCCCGCCGACTGAATCACGTCCGGCTCGTTGTGGTGGTAAACCATCGGCCCAACGATGCCGATTTGCGGATCAGCCTGTGCTGTCGCCATCATTTGGCTGATGCAATCCGGGGCGAGAATGGTGTCTTCATTGAGGACAAACACCCAATCGGCCCCGGCCGCCAGCGCCGCTTCGATGCCGACGTTGTTGTTGCCCGCGTAACCTTTATTGTCCGTCAATTCGATGACGCGCACGGCCGTAAACTGCGCCCGAATCGCCTCAACTGACCCATCGCTGGAAGCGTTGTCCAGCACAATGATGTCGTGATCGGCGTAATCATTCTCGGCCAACGACGCCAGACAAGCCAGCGTATCTTCGCGGCGGTTGGTGTTGAGGATAATGGTGGTTACGTTCATGGAAGAAGATAGAGTGTAGAGTATAGAGATAGAGATGAGGCATTCTTCCCTCTATCTCTACACTCTAGCTTTTCTGCAAAAGCCAGGCTTTGGGGAAGTTTTTGGTGACTTCGATATTGCCGAATTCGCTGCTGGAGCGGGCGCCGTGCTGCTTGACCCAATCGGCCATGCGTTTGAGTCCGTCGTCGAGGCTGGTTAACGGCCGTTCCCCAAACACACGCTGCACTTTGGCGTGCGAGGAGTAAGCGTGCCACACTTCGTTGCGGGCGGGCAGGTGGATCAGGTCGAGTTCGATGTTCATGGCCTTGGCAACGGCCGTTGCCAAATCATTCACACTATACGGCGTATCCGCGCCAATATTAAACACCTGGTTATACGCCTCTGGCATGTGGATGGCGTCCGCCATAATCGGCGTCATGTCGCCAATGTAGCTAAACGCCCGCGACTGCGAGCCATCGCCAAACACCGACATCGGCTTACCCTGCAATAGCTGGTTCATGAAAATGCCAACCACATTGCGGTACTTGTCGCCAATATTTTGCCGCTCGCCATACACATTGTGCGGGCGGAAAACGACGTAATTGAGGTCAAACATCTCTTTGCAGGCTGCCAGCTCATGCTCGACGGCCAGTTTTGCCACGCCGTAGGAATCTTCGGGGTGCGGGATGGTTTCTTCCGTCATCGGCAGTTCGGCGCTGGTTCCGTACACGGCAATGGACGAGGTGAACACGAAGCACTTCACATCGGTGTTGATGGACGCATTAATCAGGTTCACGCTGCCAATAAGGTTGTTAGTGTAGTTGAAGTGTTTGATGAAATGGCTCAACCCTTCGGCGGCGTAGGCGGCCAGATGGTACACGTACTCAAATTGTTCGGCGGCAAACAGGTCGTTGATGGTCTCCACATCGGTGATGTCGGCTTTGACGAAGCGGGCACCTTCGACCACGTTGTCCACAAATCCGCCGCTCAAATCGTCGAGGGCGACGACATCGTGCCCGCGATTGACCAGCTCTTCGACGAGGTGCGACCCGATGAAACCAGCGCCGCCTGTTACTAAAATTTTGCTCATACGAAAACTCCTTGTAAGGATGAAGGATGAAGTTAACCGAAGATGGTTTGGTAGTACGGCCGTATCGCTGAACGGTTCACCAACGCCATCAACAACAACGGCACGGCCACGCCGCACACAATCAACAAGGGCATCAATAGAATTTGGTAAGCCAACACCTGCGGGAAATAATGGTAGCTGGCGCGGGCCACGAACTCTAACACAGGCGCGTGAACCAGATAGATGCCAAACGATTTTGTGCCCAAATCGCTCCAGAATTTGGCGAGGGGCAAATTGAATTTATCGAAGGCCAGAAATGTGAAGAGGAAGGCGCCGGAATATACTTCGTCCAACAGGGTGCGCGTGGGCGTCAGCCATTCTGCGCCGGATTGGTGGAAGAGGAATTCCCATTCAAACAGGGCAAGGAAGAAGGAAACGGCCGTAGCCCCCAACAACACCCACTTCCACCGCGCCAACCACGCCTTGAACACAGGCAAATGAAAACCGCTTGCCAACCCCACCGCAAACCAAAAAACAGATTGCGGGAAAAACCAAGCTGGCGTAAGCCGTAGAATTTGCTCGGCGATGGGCATATCCATCTCCAAAATCACCGCATAGCGCGAAAGCGACACCAACAAGAGCAACAAACCCGTTACCAGCAGCAGCGGCTTCCATTGCTTCTTTGCCAGTGGAACCAACAGCGGCGACAACAAAAACAGTTGGGTGATCAGCGGGACGTAATAATAGGGTGCGGCCGTGCGTCCAAACAGCAAATTCTGCAAATAACCCAATGGCGTACCCAATATTCGCTGTGTAGGGTCGTCAATCCAGCGCAGCGCCGCGTTCATCGCAAAAATGACCACAGACCAAATCAGGTAGGGAATGAGTAGATTTTTGACGCGGTTGCCCACCACAGACCAAGCCACTGTCTCTCGGTTGCGCCCGGTAGCAAAGGCAATAAAAAATCCCGACACAAACAAAAATGCGGGAATGCTGAACATGATCACCTGTTCCATCACGCGCAGGCCGTAGTAAGATGCGCTGCCCAATTGCGAAAAATTGGGCACACTGCCGCCCCAATAGCGATCCGTCCACCAAAACAGGGCCGTAAAGCCCCAGCCCGAAGCGTGATTGATGACAGCCCCCAAGACCCCCAGCCCATTCAACCACAACAAGCGTTTAATCATAAAGTGTCCTAACTCGGCAAGATTTGTCAAATCTTAAAGATTTGACAAATCTGAGAACCGCCACGCCAACTAATTTTTGCGTGGCTGCTAACCAAAAATGTATGTATAAAACCGCCGCGCCGGAGAGAGGTTAATCAGGTACATCATCAGCAGCGGAATGCCCATCCCGGTGACGATGATGATGGGCACAAACAAAATCTGATAGCCCAACACGGCCGGAGCAACGTGGTAAATACCCCGCGCTACCACTTCCATCACGGGGATGTGCGCCAGGTAGATGCCAAATGATTTTGTGCCCCAATCGCTAACGCGCTTCATCTGTGGCAGCGGCATTTTGTCGAAGGCGATGAAGGCCAGCAGCATGGACGCAGAGTAGATGCTGTCGAGCAGCGTCTCGCGGGTGTCAATCCACTGCTGCCCGGAGTGGCGCAATATCCACTCCCATTCGAGTACGCCAAGTGGGATGAGGAGTACGGCCGTTCCCAAAAACACCCACCGCCAACGATACAACGCCTGCTTGAAACTGGTCAGATTAAAGCCAACGACAATGCCCAGCGTGAACCAGAGGAAACGGGTAGGGAAAAACCACTTGGGAATCATCCCCAAGCGCAGCAGCCAATCGGGTACATCCAGGTGCAGCAGCATCGGGAACTGCATGGCGTGAATGAGCAACTGCACGAAAACGGCGATTGCCAGCAGCAGCTTCCAGCGCTTCTTTGCCAGCGGCACAATGAAGGGGGAAATGGCATACAGTTGAATGAGCAGCGGAATGTAATAATAGGCGGGGGTCATATTGCCAATGAGGAAGCTCACCAAATATTGTTTGGGCGTCCACACAGTCCCCTGTACAAACAGCATAAGCAACGCCAACGCGCCCCACAACACATAGGGTACGATGAGGTTTTTCACCCGCGCCCCAATGAGCGGCCAGCCAATATTGTCTTTGCGTCCGGTGGCAAAGGCGATGAAGTAACCGGACACAAACAGAAAGACCGGGATGGCGGCCATCACGGTTTGTTCCATGATTCGCAGGGCGTAGTAGGAGGGGGTGTTTTTTAGGCTGAAGGGTACGGCCGTTGCCCCCAAATACACCTTATCCCACGCAAACAACGCCGTAAACCCCCACCCCGTCGAGTGAAACAAAATCACCGCCACAATCGCAATGCCATTGAGATAAAGCAACCGTCTAACCATGCTGCAAGGCCTCAAAACAAGCGAGCGGCGAGTGGCGAGCGCCAAACTTGTCACTCACCACTCGCCACTCACCCCTATTCCAAAAGTCTTTTAATATTGCGCCAGATAATCGGACAAAGCCTTGACGCTCTGGAAGTTTTCAAAGACCACATCTTCATCTGGGACTTGAATATTGAAACGTTCCTCAATAAAGGCCACCATCTGCAAAATGCCCAGAGAGTCAATGATGCCGTTGCTCAACAAATCATCAACGGCTTTCAAATCCCCTTTGCGGCCACGCAGCAGCTCATCTTTAATGTACCCTAGCAAAATGTTTTCTCTGTCCATGTGTAATCCTCCGTCAATCTATTGATTTACTCACTAAACCGTGAAACGTAAAACGTGAAAAGAAATCTATCACGTTTCACTTTCTGCAATCGCCTGCGCTTGCAGCTCACGGCGATTGATTTTACCCGTAGATGTGCGCGGAAACACCTCGTACACCCGCACGTTGGCTGGCACAGCATAAGAAGGCAGCCGCGCCGCCACATGGTTGATGAGTGTTTCGGGGGTAACGGCCGTACCCTCTTTTGGAGTCACCGCCGCTGCAATCAAATTACTCCCCTGCCCGTCTGGCACAGGGAACACCGCCGCCTCGTCCACATCTTCGTGAGAGAGTAGCGCCACCTCCACCTCATCCAATTCCACACGATAGCCGCGTGTTTTAATCTGGCGGTCTTTGCGTCCCAAATATTTCAGGTTGCCATCCGGCAGCCGCTCCACCAAATCGCCCGTGCGATAAAACCGATCAGAAAAGTGCCCGCCAAAAACCGGGCGGCGATAAAAACCGCGCTCATTCAAATCGGGGCGACCCCAATAACCGTACATCACCACGCCGCCGCGCATCAGCAGTTCGCCCGCCGCGCCTGGCGCAACCGGCTTATCGTCCGCATCCACAATCAGCGACTCCAGATTGGCACACGGTTTGCCAATCGGAATCGGCTCGTCGGAATCTTCCGGCAGGCTGTCTACATGATAATAGGTGCAGACATTCGTCTCGGTGGGGCCGTACAAATTGCTGAAACGCACATTGGGCAGCGCCGCCAGCAAATTGCGCAAGTGCTTCGTGGGGAAAACCTCGCCCGCGAACAAAATCCAGCGGAAGGCGCTCAAATCGCGCTTGTCCATGCCGCCGCGCTCCATCAACTGCATCAGCGCAAAGGGCACGGAGTACCACACGGTGAGCTTCTCATCCTGCATCAACTTGGAAAGGCTGGCGGGGAATTTGGTGATGGCTTCGGGGATGATGACGGTGGTGGCAGCGGCAACGGCCGTTGCAAAAAAATCAAACGTAGACAAATCAAAATGCAGCGGGGCATGGTTGCTCACGCGGTCATCCGGCGTCAGGCCATACGTCTCCGCCGCCCAAATCGCAAAACTCAAGCCGCTGCGATGCGTGTGCATAATGCCCTTCGGCGTGCCCGTCGAGCCGGATGTGTACAAAATATAGGCCAGGTCTTGCTCCGTCAATTCAATGTCCGGGGCCGCATCCGTCGCTGCCACGTACACATCATCCCAAGAAAAGCAGGTCATCCCCTCGCGCTCGGTCGCGCCAATCAAACAGGCCAGTTCGCCGGTATCTTCCGCCAGCAAATCAGCCTGATCCAGCTTCATGTCGTTCGTAATCACATGGCGGATGCCGCAGTCGCGGATGACGTAGGCAATGCGCGACACTGGCGCAAACGGATCAGCGGCACATACGCCCCGCCCGATTTCATGATGCCGTGCAGGGCAACGGCCGTATCCAAACTCTTATTCATAAAATGCCCACACGGTCGCCGCGCTGCACGCCCTGTTCGCGCAAAATATGCGCCAAGCCATTAGCCCGCCGCGCCAATTCTCATACGTCAGCCCCTTCCGCCATAGCGCACCGCCTCATTCTCCGGGAACCGCGCCGCCGCATTATCAACCGCCTGTGGCAACAAAAACAACATCACAACCTCCGAACAATTAACAATTGGCAATTAACAATTAACAATTCATTATTAATTATTGACCCTCTCCAAACCTACCTGAGTGTAGCCCCTTTTCTTTCTCCCTTGCTTACAAACCGAAACGTTTCGCAGGAACCGCGTTCCTCAGAGGAACGCGGTTCCTATCCCATCTTTACAGCCCCAAATAACGCGCAATAATATTCCGCTGAATATCCGACGTGCCCGAATACAACACCTGCCCAGCGCGTCGCGCAAATCGCGTTCCACCTCAAACTCGGTCATGTAGCCCCAACCGCCATACGTGCGGATGGCATCCAGCCGGACTGCACAAACGCTTCGCCCAGGTACAGTTTCGCCATCGCCGCTTCCATCACGGCCGTTTTCCCCTGACTCTTCAACCACGCCACTTTATACAGCAGCAGCCGCGCCGTCTCCAGGCGCACCTTCATATCCACAATGCGGTTCGCCACCGTTTGGAACTTGCCAATCGGCTGCCCAAACTGCTCCCGCTCCCGCGCATAGGCAATACTCTTCTCCAACTGCGCTTCCATCGCCCCAATGTGGCTGCCCAAAATACAGGCCCGCTCCCATTCCATCGAATCTTTGAAGATATTCGCGCCCGCGCCCACCGGCCCAGCCGATTTTCATCAGGCAGAAACAATCCTCAAAAATCAACTCGCCCATCGGCGAGGTGCGCAGCCCATTTTGTCAATGTGACGGCTGACGCTGAACCCTTTTGTGCCCATATCCACCACAAAGCCGGTGACGCCCCACATGCCGCGCTTGGGGTCAACTGTGGCAAACACAACGGCCATATCCGCTACGGGCGCATTGGTCACAAGGTTTTCGCGCCGTTGAGAATATAGCCGCCGTCCACTTTTTCGGCGCGGGTACGCAAGCTGTAAGCGTCGGAACTGGAGTCTGGCTCGCTCATGCCATGTGCGCCGATGAGGTCGCCGCGAATCATGGCGGGCAGATATTTTGCTTTTGCGCCTCTGTGCCAAACTTGAAAATGGGCATCTGCACGCTCCACATTTGCGCATTAATCGCAAAAATGAGGCCGTTATCGCCGCCACCATAGCCCAACCCTTCCATTGTCAGCATCGTGGTCAACACATCCGCTTCCGCACCGCCATAAGATTCAGGAACGGCAAACCCTGAATGCCAAATTGGGCGCATTTCTTCCAATTTTCGCGGGGAATTCTGCTTTTGGTCGCGCTCCATCAAGCCATCGCGCAGTTCATTTGCGCAAAGTCAATCACGGCGCGTTTGTACTCTAGTTGTTCATCTGACCATGAGAAATCCATTGTTGTCTCCTTGCGGATAGAGTGTAGAGATAGAGATAGAGAGAGGTCGCTCGACACGCTATCTCTATCTCTACACTCTATACTCTATCTTTCTGTGAAAAAGCCTTCCCAGGGGAACCGGCGAATTGTTCTTTCAACTCGTGGTAATTGGTGATGGACTGGGAAAGGATTTGTGTGATTGTTTGTAGGTGCTGGGCTGCACGGGGCGCAGCGGCAGGTGTAGAAATTCTTGGATGCGCTGCATTTCGCCAGCGTAGTCGGCGGAGAGCGCTTCGTAAATCAGTTCGATTTTGGGATGGGCGGCAAAGAGGTGGTCATATTCTTCTTCGTAGGCGCAGGTGCGTTCAAAATCGGCCAGGCATTCGTCGTAGTTGAGGAGTACAGCCGTTCCTTCTCCCGCTCCCCACCCGTATTCACCCAGCTATCCGTCAACTCGGCGCGTTTGCGCGAAAGGTGCGTCTGCAAAATATTCGCCCGCTTCATGTGGATGACGTGAATGTCCGTCTGCGCCAGCAAATAGGGCCAGATGGCCTGCCAGCCGGGGTCTTGCGCGTGATAGTAGAAGATTTTGAAGCCGACAGCGGCCGTCTCCTTCGGATAGCGTCGGAACACCTGTCGCTGACCAATTTCACCGGGTCGTTGAGCAGCAGTTGGTGCATTTATCGTTCTGCAAACGGCCGATGTGATCCCAATCCATCGCCTCTTTGTTGCGGAAAATCTCGCCGTAAGTCTCGACTTGCGGATGGTCATTGAGCAGGCTGCGCAAAAATTGCTGCCGGTGCGCGACCGGCCCAGCACGATAAATTTGGTGTAGGTATCGCTGCCCGCCATATCCAGAGCCAGATTACGCATCATGTAGATTCCTTGTTTGAATGTTTGGAAATCATGAAAAATTGTGAATTGTTAATTGTTAATTGTTAATTGCCTATTGACCATTTCCCGAAATAACCTTCTAATGTGTCTACCGCCCTGTCCCATGTCCAGTTTTGCAAGATGTTTGGCGTCCGGCACATGCTACTCCACCACCATCTCCCTATCCGCCCACAAACGCTGGATGGCCTGCGCAAATTGCGCGGGTCGCGCGCTCGACCAGCAGGCCGGTTTGCCTCGCAAAATTGTCTCCTGCGTGCCGCCCTCGCGCACCGAAACCACCGGCGTGCCGCAAGCCATTGACTCGATGGGAACCAGGCCAAACGGCTCGCGGATGGGGGAATAGACTGTAATCATGGCCTGATTATACAGGCTGCGCAACTTTTCCTCGGTGACATTGCCTTCCAAGCGCAATTCCACGCCGTGCCGGCGGCCAACGCCTCTAAATAAGCCCGCTCCGGCGGATTTTGGAGATTGCTAGCGATGACCAGCGGCGGCCGATTGGCGGCAGGCATTTGCCCCACCGCCTCAATGAGAAAGTCGAACCCTTTCATCGGCGTGAGGAGCCAACGGAAAAGAAGAAACGGTTTACCGGCTAAAGCCTCGACTCCAGCAGGAGGAAGTGGCTGAAACCAGTCCGTATCCACGCCCAAATAGCAAACCTGCGGAGCCACATCGTAAATTTGCCCCACCGACTGCTGCATGAAGCGTAATTCACCAAAATCAGCCGCGCTGCCCGTGTGTTTTGGCGGTCAATGCGCCGCACCGTCGCCGCATACCATTTCGGCAGCGGGTCGAGACGATTCAACAACATGCGCCGCGATGAGCTGCTGTCGTCATAGGGGCGCGGCGGCGGCGTTTCGTACTGCTCGCGCAGCGGTTCCTGCGTAATAGACAGTGGGCATGTGCTGCAAAATCAGTCAGCAAAGATGGCGCTTTTCAAACTGGCAGGGATGGACAAAGACGACATCGTAGCCGCCCTGGGCAATGTCTTGCGAGATGCGCCGTGTCAGTTTGCGCAGGCGGCGCAAATCGGCCAGCCGTACCAACTGGTTTAGACGGCCAAGGGGATTCAAATAGCTTGCTGGGTTGGAAGGGTAAATATGGTGGTGGGTTGCAAACGGCCGTACATCGGCAAAATCATGGTTCGCACTGCCCAGCGTAAACACATCAACCTGATGGCGCGGCGTCAGACGTTTGACAAACTCTTGCAGGGCACGTTTCGCTCCCCGGATGGGAGGTTGTGGTATGGGCAATTCGCATGACGATGAATAGTGGTCAGTAACCAGTTGTCAGTAATCAGTATTCAGTTCCACTGGTTACTGAATACTGATTACTGGTTACTGTATTTCACGCCATTTCCATATGCGGGGTCAGTTGTTCGCTAAACCAGGCCAGGGCCGGGTCGAAATACTCTGGCTTGTGCCATTCGCTTTCCAGATCGTCATTGACGTGGTGCGTGGCAACCACTTTGCCAAAGGCATAGCGGCGGATGACCGGATGCAAATACGCAGCATCGTGAGCTGCATCTGGGTCGGGGTCGCGCTCCACGCTGAAGGATCGCCATCAAAATGGCCGTATTCCAGGCTGATGGTGTAGTAGTGACCATGCGAAGGAAGTAGTCATTGTTACGCACATAGTCCATGCGCACATCTTTGTGGTAAACGGCCGTATCATCCTCCACCATCATCGCATCACACAAAAACCGGGCTGCAGAACATCCCCGGTGCGCCATTGGCGCGACCAATTGCCTGCTTTGTCACCGCCATTGGCGTGGCCTCCACCTGCATACCCGGCCATTCATTCTGATGGTACTTCGCCTCAAGCATATTGCTTAACGACTGCACATTGTGGCGGAACCCATGAATAAACCCTGACATCGTCTTCCTATAATCGCAAGCCTGCATCAATGTTCCGGCGAAGAAAAGGTTGGGCACATTAGCCGATTCCATTCGCTCGTCTGTGCGGGAGTTTGTCATCGTGCAACAGCGCCGGTTTGCAAGACTCATCGAAAATAGAGGTGTCCATGCGGAAACCCGTGCAGAAAATGACGCTATCGTATTCAATCGTCACCGTCTGCCCTTGTGCATGTGCATAGGTGATATTGACATGATATTTATCATCATGTTTCTCGATCCAGTTGATGCCAGCATCAATAACTGTGTTTTGCGATTTGAGTTGATAAGTATCGAGGAAGTTATTATTCACGGCACGCAAATGGCCCACGTAATGCGAAGCCCAGGCTAATGTCAAGGAATGCGGGCTAAGTACGTGAATGGCCGCCGTTGTTTCGATCAAGTTATCGGCCGTTTCAAATGCCGAATTACCCTTGCCTACCACCAACACGCGCTGATTAATATAATCTTCTGGCTTAATCGAGTGGCTTATATAATTTTCGCACAACTCTGCACCGGGAATGTCCGGCACGTAGGGCTTCGGCACACCTGTCGCCACAATCAAACGCTTGGCTGTGTAGGTATTGCCCTGCGCGTCTGTCACCACAAATTGCTCATTTGCCTTACTTACCTGCCCAACTTTGGTGCTGTACTTGATGTTCAATTCGTAATGATTAGCAAAATCATTTAGGTAACGCACTAAATCATCAGGATGCGGGAAATATTTCTGGCTATAATGCTTGAACATGAAGCGCTCATCATCAGCCAATAACGCATTCCAGTCCCAGCGCAGATTTGTCTCCTGGCTGTGGCTGCCGGTATGCACCTTATTGATGGAAATCAACATGCGGTGGCGCGGCATCTTAGCAAAAAAGGAGCCGGCTTTATTGGCTCTATCTAAAACAAGATAATCGCGTCCATTTTTCTTTAGGAAATAAGCTAATTGCAAACCAGCCGGGCCAGCGCCAATTATTAAATAATCCGTGTTTGTATTCATGGGTCTAACACTCCTTCACAAGGTAGCTGCTTGCGAATTCTCAGTTGATGTGGTGGGGATATAATTCCATTGCCAGATGTACTCTACTGATTATAACTTACGACTGGCCTTACACTTGCAGTCAGGGGACAATAACTATCTATGGCGTTCGGAATTTTAACCCTCAATTTACACAGTTACCAGGAAGGTAAACGAGATGGCGATTCGATTGCAGAACGCATTCGTAGCCACACCCCAATTTTTGAGCGCATTGCCTCTACCATTATTGAGTTGGATGTAGACGTGGTTTGTTTGCAAGAGGTGGGTGAATGGCGTGAAGAGTTGGAAACACGGCCGTACGGACAGGCAGCAAGCAATGCAGCGCGTCATATCCAACAACGCACGGGGAATGCTTATCAGCTTGTGCAAGATTGGTCTCATTATGCCTGGAATACCTGGCGTGAGGGCACGGCCGTTTTAAGCAAATGGCCCATCCGCAAAAGCGCCTCCCGCTACGTGACGCACAATCAAACAAAGACCTGGTGGAAATCGAGGAACATCACAATGGCCCAGGTAGATGTTCCTACAATTGGGCTGGTGAACCTGTTTTCTGTGCATACCGGCTGGTGGGATGACCCGGACGAACCGTTTCAAGCGCAGTTTGACACGTTGGCGGCTTGGGCAGATGAAGAAGATGGGAAAGGGATCGTGGGCACGTTTCTATGCGGCGATTTTAACATTCCTGCCGGGAGTGCGGGGTATACCTACGTGGTGGGCAACGGCCGTTACACAGACCCATACTTGCAAGCCAATCCCAATGGCATGTATGATGCCACCATCGGCCAGCACATTGACGGCTGGGAAGGCCGCCAGGATGATGCGCAGCGCATTGATTACATTTTTATGAAGTACGGCAGCCACCTAAAAGTTCAATCGGCCAACATTATTTTCACGGAATCGCGGTACGGCCGTGTATCAGACCATGCTGGTATCTATGCTGTATTTAGCGCTTAGTTCCATACAATTTGACTGACCAACAGCCACATAAAACTAACCAGATAAAGAACTCTTTGTACAAGACCCTGACCAAGATGGAGCACGGCCGTTTCATCCAACTTAAACAAAATGGACGCGCCCACAACCAAAAACAAAAACACCGTATGGAACTGTTTCTCCTGGGGACTGGCAGCGACAATCAAATGGAAGAGAATGCCCAACGTAAAAAGGATTCCTGCTGCCTGGGCAAACAGGGAATGCAGGGTATCTTCCTGAACTGAATAGGGCATATCTGCCAGAAACGGCCGTGCGCTAAAAAAGCCCGACATCAGCACCGCCAACCCATAAAGCACAACAAACAAGTCAGGGGAAAACACCTTCCGGGCAGCAGCAAACTTTCCAACAAAAGCAGCCGTGAGCAGCACACCAAATCCGATAAAGCCCAACTGCATAATCCACTGATTGGGTAGCCCCTGTGCCGCCAAATCACTGATCGTATTCAGCCGCCATGAATAGGCTGGTGGCACAAACAAGTGAGCGATAATGATGACCACCACAAAATAGCAAACAGAAAAAGCAAACAACATGATTAGCCTGATGCCACAGAGGCACGCCCCCGTGCTTGCTCTGGATGGCGCATGGTCATCAAAGGAATGCCCACGCCATAAGTGATAAAATCGCCAACGGGCTGAATTTCGATCACACACATTGTTGCCAATGTTTCCACATCCGTTTCTAAACCACGCAGCAATAAACGTAAGATGTCTTGCCCCACCTGCTCTGGGTCAAGTACAGCCGCTTCTCCCGAAAATGTGATCGTCGCCGCCGGGATTTTGATCCACGGCAGCAACGGAATACGCTTTGGAATCGCCGCCGTCATTGACACATGTGAATTTTGGCGGATGTGGCGTGCCTTCCAGGTATCGCGGCCAGTCACAATGTACACACGATGACCATGCACGGCATACACAACGCCAACTGTCCGCGCCTCTCCTTTGGCCGTCACCATCCCCAAAACAGCAAATATTTCCTTCCCAAGTTCTTGCCAAACCACTTCGCTTGCTAATTGAAAAGCCATTTTTCACCTCTGGTAAACTTTACTTTGAAGGGCCAAACGAAAATTTGATGGCCCCCCTGTGGCAGTTATCCACACAAGTCCCGCATAAAATACATTCCGCGTTTTCCATTTGCTCAACTTGCACCATCGCGTTGACATCCAGACTCATCGGGCAATTTTTGGTGCAAAGTTTGCAGTTGCTACACGCCGAGGCATCAGCAGTCAATTGCAGGGACGCCCAACCAAAACGGTTGCGAATCCAACGACCGATCATCATAAAAGGGGCCATCCAGCAGATGGTGTGGCAGCCCGCTCTGCGTCCGGCAAAGATAGCCAGTCCAATAAATAAGGCGATGACAACGTAGTAGATGATGTAAGCAATAAAAATGGGGCGATCTGGCGTGCCCGCAACGGAGATCCCACTTTGTGTGTGATACAGGAAATCCACGCGGGTATAGCCTCCAGCTTGCACAACCATCCAAATGATCAGGCTGATCCAGGGGATCCAGACAATCCATTTGATGCGGTCTAGTTTACGGCCGTTCACCTGCCGCAAATTCACCGGTTCAACCATCTCCTGCATTCCCCCGCCCGGACACACCCAGCCACACCAGGCGCGGCCCAAAAAGAGCGACGAGAGAAACATCAGCCCAAACATGATCAGGCTGCCATTAACAATACCATTCATCGCCCCATCAATAATGACATAGGGCGAAAGAAAATTCATCGTGATCGGGAAAGAAAGAAAGGCCAAAATAACCAAAGCCTTACGAACACGTTGTCGTTTAGGAAGTTGACGAAGCATTTTGAACTCCTGTTGGGGATTTACGCTGCGGGGATTTCACCGTTACGAATGCGTTGAATGAGCGCTTCGATAAAGGCCAAATTGGCTTGCAACGTGTGCATGCCTACATCAAGCGTCAACATCCAGAAAAAGAATTCGCGTGGCGACGTCGTATATTCGCTGTATGCCTCAATCTCACGAGGAATCTGTGCGTACCGCGCCAATCCAGCACGGATATTGTCCGCTGCCCGCTCAAACAGAGCCAGTATCTCCTCGTCAGCAAGTTGACCGGCAAAAAAGACCTGAATCATATCCGCACTGCGGTTTTCTTGTGGTGGAAGTGGGGTCGCTAACCACTGGCGCAGCGCTTCCTGCCCAGCAGTGGTAATGTGGTACAGCTTGCGATCCGGGCGTGACTCCTGGTGAACCATCTCAATATCCACCCACCCCTCTTTATTCATCCGCGAAAGCGTGCGATAAATTTGGCTCTGGTCGGCCGGCCAGAAATGGCGCACAGAGGTATCGAAAATCTTTTTCAGATCGTACCCAGAATAAGGGCGATAGTTTAAGAAGCCGAGAATGGCCTGTTCAAGTGACATAGTAAACCCTGTATTATTATGCGATTCATCCTATATAGGACTTGTCATATAATAGTACAGGGTTTGTGCCTTGTCAAGTATGAAAAGGTTTCGTTTGTTTGATTATTGGCACATGCAAGGAAATTGATTCTCTGGGGTGATTATTGTTTGTCTCCAGCCTGGTTCTGCTGCCGAAACCAGGCTGCTGTTTCCCGAATCGCTTCCCGGTGCGGAGTAGGTGTAAAATCACCAAAGGTATGGGCATAGTCGCTGTGATCGACAATGAAGGGTGACTCAAATTCGTAAAGCATCTCCTTTAGCTCGCGCATCATCGGGTCGAATAATCCCAACAAGGTGACAAGAAAAGTTGGCGCGACTTGCACTTTGTACGGCCGTTCCACCTCCTCAAAGATCATGGTCAACATCTGGCGCGTACTCAACGTCTCAGCATTAGGAATATGCCATGCACGCCCCAGCGCCTCATCCCGTTCACCCAACGTTACAATCCCCTTGGCAAAATCAGGCACATACGTATAGGTGTGCGGGACATCCAGATCGCCAATAGTCTGCACGGTTTTGCCAGACATAGCCGCCAAAAAGACCCGGTCGCCCAACATGGCATCAGTTGCGCCTGGCCCATAAAAATCCGAACCTCGCCCAATTGTTGCCTGCACTTTGCCAGATTGATGCGCTGCCAACAAAGTTTCCGCCAACTGCTGGCGCAGCTCCCCTTTGCGTGCAGTAGGACGATGCGTGTGAGACTCCTTCATGGGAGATTGTCCCTTGCCAAACATATACAAGTTATCAATATAAACTAATCGCGCATTTGCGGCAGCAGCCCCGTCGATCAGGTTATCCATGAATATGGGTAATGCCTCAAACCAATAGGGGTAAGACACATTCACAGCGTGAAAGGCTACTGAAGCATCTGCACATACAGCCCGCACTTGTTCAACATTGTTAGCATCCGCTCTAACGATTTCCACACCCTGTGGCACGTCAGCTTTTCCACTGCGGTTGACCGCACGCACCCGCTTACCGCGCCGGACTAATTCATGCACAATAGCATTGCCTGCACCACCACTGGCGCCAAATACCACATGAAGTTGATCATTATTGTTGGTCATTTTACTCTCCATTGATGAAACTAATTTTCGTTTTGCAGCGAAAAACCTTCATGATTTCTCGCGAATCGCAATACACCAATTCCAAGAACAAGCAGCCATAAAGGAAGCAAGTAATTGAAAACTTCGTTCACAGGAAGAACAATGTCAGTTACATTTCGGAACATCTGAATCAAGCCCAGTACAGAAGTGAGCAGTCCCATGTAAGCCATCCAGCGTGGAAAATGCCTGCTCTTGAACATCGTTACAGCCGTTAACAAGAGCCATAATCCAAAAGTCAGTTCCCCTAAAAACTCACCAATATAGTTGCCCAGATAGACGTTCAAGCCATTGAAAACGGCCGTTACCACCGCTTGTTGTGCTGCATCAGCCTGCTCGTAAAACGCGGCCAATGCCCAATGGATGCTGGGCCAGCGCATCAACCCCAACATAGAAGCCAGGGCCGAAATAGTCGCCATGTGCATGCCCAGACGCATCGTCCCCTCATCGGCCGCTTTCAAAGCATGGTAGGTGCCAATTCCGGCAGGAACAAAGGCCAGCGGCAAAAAAGCGTAGACAGCCCATATCGCCCGCATCGCATCGCCTCCCCCACGTAGGGCAGGCAGCACCTCGTTAGCCGGACCATCAAGCACATCAGGATAATTGAAGGTGATAGCCAGATAGGTAAACACGGCCGTAAATGACAGCGCCCCCACAATCAAAGCCCAACCACCAAACGTAACAGCTTTACTCTTAATCAATTTATTCTCCTTTGTCTAGTCCCGCCAGGTGAAGTATGGCATCCACTTCAGCCAGATATAATGCATCGACATCATAAAAAAATGGGGCCAGATGATTATAAATTTCCAGCATAACCAAACCGTGTATGCGCCCCCAACCGGCCAGCGCCAGATACAGCACCTGAATAGAAGCAGCATAACCATGCTCCCGCTTCCACGTCAACGCCGCCTCACGCAGTGATGGCGCAAGAGAGGCTATTGATGGGGCAAAAGTCAGCGCTCCTGCAATTTCCGCCGCTTCCAAAATACCGATAATGGTATCCATACCCCGCTTAGCAGCAGGAAGTGTCAATTCCATAGGCGCCTGATAACCTGGGATTGGTGTGCCAAAAATCAAACTATACTCTTCTGGATGGGCCAATGCCCATGCCCGATAGGCAACCAACGCCCCCATTAATTGCCCGGCATAATCCGCTTCCCCAACCTTATCACGAGCCAATTCCAGCGCGTTAGCAAAAGAATTGTAAGAGTCCACAATCAGAGCCGTCACCAGATCGTCGCGTCGGGAATAGTAATTGTAAATTGCCGGAGCGGTTACATTTAACTCACGGGCAATTGCCCGCAAAGAAAGCGCAGCTGCGCCATTGGCAGCAATCTGCCGGTACGCAACCGTTTTAACTTCATTAGCAAGATCAATTTGATCTTCTCTTTTTGGTCTAGGCATCTATCACTCTCCAAAATTAAACACTGTAAATATACAGCGTTTAATTAATTTTATCAAGCACTAGAATAGAGAAAGCAGAAGGCAAATAGAATGAGGGCAAAACATCCCTTAGCAAGATGCTTCGCCCTCAATTGCGAGAAGTATACTGGAAATTCGTTGACTTCAACGGGGAGGGAGTTAATTCGGCTTTTTCCGCAGGCCAAGCGCTTCATACAAACGAGCACGCCCCTGCTGAATTTGCAATCGTTTCACCTGCCATGTTCCCACAATGCCATACGGGACAAACATCACCAGCAACACATAAATAAGGCCGAGGATAAAACTGGCATTTTCACTAAACTGCTTGTCCAGGAAATATTCAAGCAGGCGAAAAACGGCCGCACCAATCATAGCCCCACTCAACGTCCCCATCCCACCAATTAAAATGATCAACAGTGCCAGCACTGTGTAGCTTAAACTGGCAACATTAGGGCTAACAATTGGCTGGTGTAAAGTATGCAGCGTTCCGGCAAGCGCGGCCGTAATCGAGGAGACGATCAACGCCGCCAACTTGAAATAAAAGGTGTTGTATCCCAGCATTAGCGCCCGATCTTCGTTTTCGCGGATAGCAACACACACACGGCCAGTTGGCGAATCTACAAACCGACGATAAACCAAATAGATCACAACTGTCAATGCCAGACCGATCAAGTAAAGATGAAACCGCTCGGTCGAGGTGTTCAAAAAATCTGGCGGGATGACGCCTTGCAAGCCAACATCCGCCCCCGTGTACTCGCCAACTTCATTGGATTGCACCACGATCTGGAACACGGAAGCCAAACCTAGTGTAACCAGGGCAAAGGTGATGCCCTTCACGCGCGGCAGCACAACAGCGAAAAGCAGGGCTTGCAAAACACCCAGAACGAAGATGCCGCCCAGCGTTGGCAAAATGCCCCATTCCAGGTTTTTGAGCATAATGCCTGTACCGTAAGCGCCAACGGCAAAAAACATGGCGTGGCCGAAGGAGAGCAGCCCGGTGATGCCTAGAATGAGATCATAACTGATGGCGTAAATCGCCAGGATAAAAATCTCAATCATCAACCCTTGCACAAATTTGGCATTCCCTGTTTCGTTAGCCAAAACATCGCTAAACGGCCGTCCATCCAGCAGCGCGACGACAAAGGGCAGGGCAATCATAATCAACACAATTGCAATGAGAGAACCGTTCCTTTTAAGAAAAGCTGCCAATCCATTACGCTGCGCGCTCGTAGAAATTGATGTTTGCATAGCGGCCTCCAATTACTCGCTGCGGCCAAAGAGACCGTTGGGTAAAACCAGCAAAATGATGACCATGAGCAGCACCGTCGAAGCGGGGACGAGCGGCGGCGATGGCTTAAACGGCTCGGCCATAAAGGGAATGTTGATGCCAATTTGCCCGTACTTGATAATGAACTGCTGCATCAATCCGACTAGAACAGCCCCGGCTGCCGCACCGGGAAAACTGGTCAGGCCACCGATAGCCAGGGCAATGAGGGCCAGCAGCAGCAAGCGCGTGCCCATTGCCGGGGAAAGGCCGATAGAAGGGGCGGCCAGAACGCCGCCCAGCGCTGCCAGTCCTACACCTAGCGAAAAGACGAAGGTGAAAACGCGCTGCACATTGATGCCCAAGGCCTCGACCATCTCGCTGTCTTGCACTCCGGCGCGGATGATCATGCCGATGCGGGTTTGTTGCAGCAGCAGCCAGATAGCGACGAGGACAACTACCCCGACGAAGATGATGAAGATTTCGTTGTAGGTACGGACACGGCCGTCAAACAACAAAATCGTAGAGCAGTTATTCGCCAGCCAGCCGCCGATGCTGGTGGCCGGGCAGTCGCCGCCGCCCGCAGCAAATAGGTCAGGTTTGGGCATAGTGAATTCGGGCCGCCCCCAAATGGCGCGTACCACTTCGATGCCAATAAAGCTCAAGCCCAAGGTGAGCAAAATCTGGTAGGTGTGACGCTCGTATAACGGCCGTACCAACGTCGTTTCAATCAGCATACCCAGCACCCCACCGCCGAGCACGGCTACCAACATGGACAGAAAAAATCGCCCCGTAGTATTCATGTTGTACAGGTATTCCGTCAGTGCGTTATTCCCCCAAAACGCCGCCAATCCCACCAAGAGAACGAGTGCCGCACCGATGATGGGGCCTTTGTTGATGTACGTGCCGGAAACGGCCGTTTGCTCACGCTGACTCAGCCCCACCAGAGAAACAGCCAGCACAATGCTGCCCAACAGCGTCCCGACTATCGCTACAAACGGAGATATACCTTCAAACACAGCCGCCTCTGGCACAGTAGCCAGCCCCTGGCTCATCCCCAGCGCATATGTCGTGGGACTCTCCGCATATACTTCGGCATCCCATATGGCAATGGGGAACTTCACAAATGTTGCCGCCAGGATAAGCAAAGCTACAACCAATCCCACCCAGGGCCACACCTGGGCAACCCGTGCCGATACGTTCAGGCGTCCCAACAACACCCGCCACAACGGCATTAAAATCAGGCCAACGGCTAGAAAAGCCAACGGTGCGATCACATCTACAAACGTGTCTGGCCGCACGTACACCGTCCAGCCGACATATGCGCCAATCATAAACATCTCGCCATGCGCCAGGTTCAGGATGTTCATCAACCCCAAGATCAGCGAAAAGCCCGACGCTACCAGAAACGTGATCGCCCCCACTGACAGGCCCCGCAAAACGGTGATCACCCAATCTTTTGTTTCCATGCCTTGAACGGCCGTTACAAACATAAAGGCCAACACAGCCAGCGTAATCAAGCGCGTTCGGTTCTTCTTCAGCAATTCACCCATAACATCCTCCTCACGCTGCTCCCAGATAACGGTGAATCGTTTCCTTATCATTCACCAAATCCGCCATCAGCCCCTGTTTCACCGATTTTCCTTCCTCAATAATGACATACCGTTCAGCCAACTTAGAAGCGACAATAAAATTCTGTTCCACCAACAGCACCGTAGATTCAGCCGACAACTTCTTAATCGCCACCATCATCTGTTCAATAATGACCGGAGCCAATCCTTCACTCGGTTCATCAATCAGCAGCAATTTATTATCTGGAACCAACGCACGGGCCACCGCCAACATCTGCTGCTGCCCGCCGGACAGATTCGTTCCCGGCAACTTGATAAGCCGCTTCAAGTCAGGAAACAGCCCAAAAATCATCTCTTCCTTGCGCTCAAAGTCACCCTTCTTACGTTCAGCGATCTTCAAATTTTCTGCCACACTCAAATCGCGGAAAATGGCGCGATGCTCCGGCACAAAACCAATTCCCATCGCCGCAATATCAAAACTACGCCGCCCATGAATTGCCTGACCATCCAGGATAACCTGACCCCGGCGCGGCGGCGTCAATCCCAGAACAGATTTAAGCGTCGTCGTTTTACCTGCGCCATTGCGCCCTAACAAAGCCACGATAGAGCCTTCAGGCACTTCCACCGTCACGCCCTGCAAAATGTGAAATTGGCCGATAAAGGTATGAATATCGCGTATTTCTAAAAGATTACCCATTCTCGCCTCCTTTCGAGTGTTCTGTGACTAGCAAACGGGTCACAGTTCACTCATTACCGGCCATCGCCTCCAACTCGCCATATAACTCGCCCAGGTACGCGCTCTGCACCACTTCGTTCGCAGCAATTTCGGACGGCGCGCCCTCCGCCAATACCTGGCCCTGGTGCATCACCGTAATAAAGTCAGAGACACTCATGACAACATTCATATTGTGTTCCACCAGCATCACCGTTTTATTACCTAACTCCTGAACTTGTTGAATTAACTCCAATAGCTCAGGTACTTGTTCCGCAGCCATACCGGCGGTTGGCTCATCCAGCAGCAGCACCTCAGGATCAGGCGCTAACAGCATCCCCAATTCCAACTTACGTTGGCCGCCATGCGGCAGCGTCCGTGCCAGCAGCAGCGCCTCTTTTGTGAGTCCCACCTGGTCAATGACCTCTCTGGCACGTTCTTCGTACTGGCGAAAGCGGCGGTGAGAACTGAACAGGCGGAAATTATCCTTCCCCAACGCCTGGCAGGAAAGGCGAACGTTTTCCAGGACAGTCAGGTTGGGGAAGATGTTGGTTATTTGGAAGGAACGGCCGATTCCCAAATGCGCCGTCCGATGCAAGGGAAGATTCGTAATATCACGCCCCTTAAACAAAACCTGTCCACTGGTCGGCTTGAGATTGCCGCTCAAAAGATTGAAGAACGTGGTCTTTCCGGCTCCGTTTGGCCCAATGATCGAATGCAGCGTATTTGCCTGCACCTGAATGCTAACATCCGCCACCGCCACCAACGCCCCAAACTCCCGGCGCAAGTTCCGTGTTTGCAGAATGATCTCCTCAGCCATAGCAACTCCGTTACCGGTAAACGGTAATCGGTAGCCAGACAATCAATCAGCTACCGATTACCGAATACCATTCACCAATTACCGCTTATTGATTACTCACCGCTCAAACTGCCAACCGGCAAATCGCCACAGCGATCCACCAGGTCTTCCGGCAGCAGACAGGGAACATCCGGGCGAGTCGTGTCTACATATTCAAAGAATTTGAACTCTGGATCGTCCACATTGAGCAGGGTTGCAATGTACATATCCTGAACGGCCACATGATCTTCGGGTCGAATATAAATCGTTCCCTTCGGCCCTTCAAACTCCATCCCTTCCATGGCCGCAATGAGTGCATCGGCGCTGGCATCACCGCCAGTGGCCCGCAGCGCGTTGACAATGAGAATACCAGCGTTCATGGCATCAGCATCAAACAAGTCAGGATAAGTATCAAACCGCGCATTAACCTCAGCCACCAGCCAATCATTGACCTCATTGTCAGGCAGCGTGTAATGATAGAGGATACCGCTAGTAGACCCGATGGCGCTGGCAAAGAAAGCGGGCAGCGCAATGTTATCCACAAAGCTGGCGCCCATACCCAATTCGTCCAACACACCCAGTTCGTTGGCGGTGTTGATCATGGGAATGAAGCCGCCGCCAGCCCAAGTCACCAGCCAGGCATCCGCGCCAGAATCCAGGATTTGCTCCATATACGGTGTAAACTCGGTCGTGTCCAGCGGCGCAAAGATGTCGTCGGCCACAAACTCGCCCCCGTAGAGGGTGCAAGCATCGCGGAAAGCTGCCGCGCCACCATAACCAAAGGCGTAGTCCGGCGCAATCTGGACAAAGGTGTCGTACTGCGTCACCAGATAGGCGCACAGGTTCACAGCGTCCTGGTAGTTGTTGCGGCTGGTACGGAAAGTGTACTCGTTAAAATTGACACCGGTCATGTCGTTGGCGGCGGCGGGGGCCACAACCAAAACAACCTCGTTCTCGCGGGCTAACTCTTGCAATGTCGCCGTCGCGCCGGAGCTGACAGTACCCACAAGAATGTCAACGTCGTTCACTTCAATGAGTTCACGGCCAACGGTCGCTGTGTTTTCAGGCGTGCTTTGATCATCTTTGATGTAGACCTCCACAGGGCAATTATCCACCATGAAGTTCCACTGGTCGTCGGCCACCTGCTCACCCGCAGCGCCAGAAGCATATTCCAGACCAAGCGGGAAGCTGCGCAAGATGTGTGCGCCGTAAATGGCTAGTGCGCCCGTAGCATCTGTGACCAGGCCAATTTTGATGGGTTCGTCACAGGTGGCGGTCATGGCGGGTTCTGGTTCAGGTTCGGGTTCAACGGCCGTTACCTGCGAAATATCCCCCAACGCCCCAATCGGCAAGTCACCACAGCGATCTTGCATGCCTTCTGGCAGCAAGCAAGGCACATTAGGCCGGGTTGTCTTCACATACTCAAAGTATTTGAATTCCGGATCATCCACATTAAGCAATTTGGCAATATACATATCCTGAATCGCTACATGGTCTTCAGGCCGGATGTAAATCGTGCCCTTTGGCCCTTCAAACTGCGCCCCTTCCATCGCACCAATGAGCGCATCGGCGCTGGCGTCACCGCCTGTCTTTTTCAACGCTTCTGTAAGCAGCAGCGCTGCATTCATCGCATCAGCATCGAATAAGTCAGGATAAGTATCAAACCGCGCATTCACCTCGGCTACCAACCAATCATTGATCTCGTTGTCAGGCAGGGTGTAATGGTAGAGGATGCCACTGGTAGAGCCGATGGCATTGGCAAAGAATGCAGGCAAAGCCACGTTATCCACAAAGCTCGCACCTAACTCCATCGCATCTAACACACCCAATTCACTGGCGGTGTTGATCATAGGGATGAAACCGCCGCCAGCCCAGGTAACAAGCCAAGCATCTGCGCCAGAATCCAAGATTTGCTCCATGTATGGCGTAAACTCGGTCGTATCCAACGGGGCAAAGATGTCGTCAACCACAAATTCACCGCCAAAGAGAGTACAGGCATCACGGAAAGCCGTCGCGCCACCATAGCCAAATGCGTAATCAGGCGCAATCTGGACAAAAGTATCGTACTGCGTGGTCAGATACTCGCACAGATTGACGGCATCCTGGTAGTTATTGCGGCTGGTGCGGAAGGTATATTCGTTGAAATTGACACCGGTGATGTCGTTAGCGGCAGCGGGGGCCACAATCAACGGCACCTGATTCTCGCGGGCCAGTTCTTGCAATGTCGCCGTTGCGCCGGAGCTAACCGTACCGACGAGAACATCTACATCTACTACCTCAATGAGTTCACGGCCAACGGTGGCGGTGTTTTCAGGGGTGCTCTGATCATCGCGCGTGTACAACTGAATCTCACAGTTGTCGAGCATGTAGCTGGTGTAGTCGCCGTTGTCCACGCCAGGAGCGCCGGTGGCGTATTCCAAACCCAGCGGGAAACTGCGCAAGATGTGTGCGCCATAAATAGCTAATGCGCCGGTTTCATCGGTGATAAGACCAACTTTGACCGGCTCTTCGCAGGTCACGCCTTCCATAGCCGCCGGTTCTTCAACGGCCGGTTCCTCGACAGCCGGTTCTTCAGCAGTGGCTTCCTCAGCAGCAGGAACTTCCGTCGGCTCTTCAGCCGGTTCCTGACCACCGCAGGCAACTAAAAACAGGGCCAGGATAACGAATAAGGATAAAAAGGTGAGTAAATCACGACGCTTCATATTTCTTTCCTCCACAGATATTGTTAGGTTGTCTTGCCTGATCTAATTTTTTCGATTGGTTATTCAGTTGAGATCGTTCACCTCCTTCCTTGAGTTTACTGGTTGCTTAATCTTGTGATTGGATGTCTTGTTTCGCCAAAAAACCAAGCAGCAGCGTGTTAAAGACATCGGCCTTCTCCCACAAAGCCGCATGACCGGCATCAGGAATCACGGCAAACTCGGCGTTGGGGATTTCGTTGGCAATAATTTCAGAGTAGTGGCGAGGTTTGATGATGTCCTTTTCAGCCGCCACAACCAGCGTCGGGGCGCTGATTTTGTATAGATCGGCGGTGATGTCCAATTGGGAGAAGCTCAGCAACAGCGCCGAAAAGGCGTCAAAATCCAACGATTGGTACCGTTCCCGCGCCTGGTCGAGCGTTTCCTGGTTGGCGGTAATCCAGGGGCTGGAAAAAGTGAGCGGGTAAACGACCTGAAACAACCGCTCCGCGTCATGCGCCAGCGCCGCGCCGTTCCAGGTATCAATTAACCCTTGTAACAGTGGTTCGACGTGGCTAACGGCCGTTGTCACCATCAAACTCTTGGTACGCTCCGGGTACTTGAGGGCAAAAACCATGCTCACTTCGGCCCCGTAAGACGTGCCGCCAATGTGCGCCGCAGCAATCCCCAGCGCATCGAGCAATCCGGCCAGGTCATCGGCATGCATGTCCATCGAGTACGGCCCCGGCGGATGCTCCGACTGCCACATACCCCGGCAGTCGTACAGCAGCAGCCGGTAACGCTGCGACAGCGCCGCTGTTTGGAAGACCCAACTGGCCGTACTCATCAACACGCCATTGGACAGCGCCACAACTTCGGCCTCCGGCGGGCCGTGCAATTCGTAGTAAATCTCAATGTCGTTTACGGCAATTTTAGGCATATCTCCTGCCTTACCCCTGTCATTCCGACCGAAGGGAGGAATCTTTTTCCTACGGTGGCAAAAGATTCCTCGTCGCTTCGCTTGCTCGGAATGACAAAAATGCGCTAAGCCTCAAAAGCCAAAAAAGTGCGCTGCGCTTCCTCTTCACCCCGCTCGATAAAGGCTACTTTGAGCGGCGTACCAATGCTGCCAACCTCTGGTTGGGCGGCGTCAAGCCCCAGGATTTGGGCGCTGATCAGCGGCCCCTCATCCAGTTGCACAACGCCGGTCATGTAGGGATTTTTGCGGTCGTAACCGGCAGCAATCATGGCGTTGGGGCCGATGTAAACGGCCGTAAACGCCGCCAATTTCCCCTTCCCCGACACCTCAACCCAGGCCATCTCCTCACCATGACAATCCGGGCACATCGGGCGCGGCGGCACAAACAACGCGCCGCAGCCCTCGCACTTCGCCGCCATTAACTTATGCTCGCTCAAAAAGGTCTGAAAAGAATGTTCACTAAATGCTCGTTCAGTCATTGTTTATTTCTCCGTGAAACGTGAAACGTGAAGCGTGAAACGTGAAAACCTCACGCATCACGTTTCACGTTTTACGTTTCACTTCCTCTCATAAATGTGGACAACGGCCGTTTGCCCCGTACCGCCCACATTATGCGTCAACGCCAAATCCACATCGCGGTCAACCTGACGTTCGCCCGCTTTGCCGCGCATCTGCTTAAAGATTTCCACCGCCTGCCCCGCGCCCGACGCGCCGACCGGATGCCCTTTCGACTTGAGGCCGCCGGACGTATTGATTGGTTTAGGGCCATGCCGCGTCGTCAATCCTTCCTCAGCCGCTTCGTGCCCCTTGCCCGGCTCGAAAAAGCCAATATCCTCGGTAGCGATGATTTCGGCGATGGTGAAGCAGTCGTGGACTTCGGCCACTTTGATGTCATTGGCCGTAACTCCAGCCATCTCATAAGCCATTTGGCTGGCCTTTTTAGCCGCGCCGATGCTGGTCAAATCGGGCCGGTCGTGCAGTGCGCCGTCGCTGGCCTGCCCGCTGCCAATGATGGTAATGGGATCGTCCGTGTACTGTCTGGCAATTTCTTCACTGACGAGAAGAACGGCCGTTGCCCCATCCGTCACCGGCGAGCAGTCAAACAAACGCAGCGGCCAGGCAATCATCGGATTCGCCCGGTCATCGTGCAAAAATTCCATCTCATTGGCCCAGGTCGGAATCGGACGGCCTTTCTTTTCCGCGCTGCGCCTCTTCCCTTCCATCACCGCCGCAATCGTGCTATTAAACTGCGCCTTCTCATTCAATGCGCCGTTGTCATGGTTTTTCAGCGCCACCTGCATCAACGCTTCCGGTGTCGCCCCATATCTGTGCATGTAAGCCGTCGCCATCGCCGCGTAAAAACCGGGGAAGGTAAAGCCCGCTGGAATTTCGTACAGCATGTCTCCGGCCGTCGCCAACGCTTCCGTCACTTCGGCGATGGGGAGCTTGTTCATCACCTCAATGCCGCCGACCAGCACCACGTCATACGCGCCAGAGGCAACCGCCAGCAAGCCCTGCCGCAATGCCACACCAGAACTGGCGCACGCATCCTCAACTCGCGTTGCCGGGCGCGGCGTCAGCCCAATCCAATCGGCCATGATGGGCGCGGTGTGCCCCTGCCGTTCAAACAAATCGCTGCTGTAATTGCCGATATACAGCGCCTCGATGTCATTGGCATCCAACCCCTTGTCCACCGAAGCCCGCATATCCTTAAACGCTTCCACAAAGAGGTCGCGGGTTGTCTTTTCGGGGAATGCGCCAAACTTGCTCATCCCCGCGCCGACAACAGCAACGCCTCGGCCTAGTTTTCGTTTGGTCATTGTTTTTCTCTCCAGAAACCGGGTTTTTTCGGAAAAACCCAGTTTCTAATTGATATGTTCATGAAAATGTTTATTAAATTCGTCCGGTTTCTCCACATACGGAATGTGTCCCGCATCTTCGATGACCACTTCCTGATACGCGCCGCCGTTGGCAGCATACTTTTCCAGGACGGCGCGGGTTTGTTTCAGCATCGGCTGCGCCGGATAAACTTCCGGGCCGGGATAGCCGGGCAGCAACCCCATCGCGCCCACCGTCGCCGGGTCAGAAGCCGCATTATCGGAAACGGCCAAGTCGTGACTGCCGCGAATCCAGAGAACCTTGGTCTTGGGTTCAGCGGCGTACAAATCATTGACATCAATGGCGTACTTGGGCGAGAGGGCGTTGGTCGCACCCCATTTGCCGGGGGCCATGTGCGGCCAATTGGGCGAGGGCGCTGAATCTCCAGGCACATCCTGCTCGCCGACATGCGCCGCCAGCATTGCCATCACCAGTTCATCTTCGCGGGCGGCGATGAAGGGCGGCCTGACCAGCAGCATCCGCAGCGCTGCACGCGGCGAGACCGGGCTGTCCAGGCTCATATCGCCCTCTTTCATTCGCCTGATTAGCTCTGGATTGGAGAGGCCGCCGCCCGATCCGGCGAAATCGTCGTAGCAAGGTGTGCCATCCTCATCCTTCGTACCGCCAAATCCGTAAGGCGAGCCGGGATCAACCAGCGTGGCGCTCAGGAAGCGCTCCGGCGCATCTACCAGCAATTGCCAGACCACATTGCCACCCAGCGAGTTGCCGACGATGTGTGCCTTTTCGATGCCCAAGTGGTCGAGTAAGGCAATGGCGTCATCGGCCCAATCGCCTGCGCCGCGTGTAGCATCCACTTTCTTGTCAAAATCGGCGCCGCCAAAGCCGCGCTGGTCGGGGGCAATGCCACGATAGCCGTCGGGCAGCGCGACCATCGTCTCTTCCCACCAGGTTGCTGATGAGATGTTGCCATGCAAAAACAGTACCGGCACGCCATCATCCGGCCCGCTAAATAGCACACGGGTCGTGAGGCGGTCGGTGGCGATTGTTTGGGCGGTGATGCCGTCCATTATTGGAATAATCATGATTTCCTCCAATCGGGCGTGAAACGTGAGATTTAGTTCATCACATTTTACGTTTCACGTCTATAGATATTTCTCCCGTAACACGTTTTTCATCACCTTGCCGTAGGGCGAATAGGGCAGGTCGTCGGCAAAGATGATTTCTTTGGGGGCCTTGTAGCGGGCCAGGCGTTCGTGGCAATGGGTGATTAGTTCATCGTCGGTGACGGTCTGGTTTTTGTCGGTGACAACAATCATGAGGCCAACTTCGCCCCATTTTTCGTGTGGTTTGCCAATGAGGGCTGCGCCGGTAACGGCCGTATGTTCCAAAAACACCGCCTCCACCTCCGCCGCATAAATATTCTCGCCGCCACTGATAATCATGTCTTTGGAACGGCCGACAATCGTGAAAAAGCCATCTGCATCCATGCGGGCCGTATCCCCGGTGTAAAACCAGCCATCCACCAACGATTTGACTGTCGCTTCGGGATTGCGCCAGTAGCCAGCGCAAACGTGCGGCCCTTTGATCAGCAGTTCGCCCGTTTCGCCTACGGGCACGTCGTTACCCTGCTCATCAACCAGGCGCATATCGCTGTGGAAGATAGGCCGTCCGACGCTGCCCGTCTTGGGCACGGAATCCTCGTCCGTCATAGTGAAGCAATTGGGGCCAACTTCGGTCAGGCCGTATCCCTGGCGGAAGATGATGTTTTTGGCCTTGCGCCACTTTTCCATGAGCACGGGCGGGCAGGGCGCGCCGCCACTGATAAAGAAATGGACATGGCTGAAATCAAGGTCGGCGAAGTTGGGCGCATCCAGCCACATCTGGAAGAGAGTGGGCACGCCCAAAATGACAGTGCATTTCTCTTCCAGGATGATGTCCAGCGTCGTGTCGGGGTCAAAGCCTTTGTACAACACGATGCGGCCACCCAGGTAGAGCAGCGGCGTTAAAAAGGCGAACAGGCCACCGGCATGGAACAGTGGTGTGAAGACTGGCGACACATCGCGCTCGGTCAAGCCCCAACTGGCGCAGGTGTTGAGGATGTTCCACAACACTTGTCGCTGCGGGATGATCGCGCCTTTTGGCCGTCCAGTGGTGCCGGAGGTGTAGAGGATGCAGTGTGGGGTTTCGCCAGAGAGGGTAGACGGCCGTTCCGGTTCCGCACCACTCGCCTCTGCCACCCCATCTTCATACGAAAGCGCCCCCTCAATTTCCGCCCCTTCCAGGCTAATAAACTTCCCAACGTTGATCTGAGGCCGCAGCTCCGCCAGCGTGTCCACAAAATCTGGCCCGCAAATCAACACCTTTGGATCGCAGTCATTGACGATGTAAGCCAGTTCAGCCGCCACCAATCGCCAATTCAGCGGAGCCAGAATCGCGCCAATTTTGGCGACGCCATAAAACAAATCAATGTAGTGAACGCCATTATGCGCCAGAATGGAGACGCGATCCCCCCCCTGAATGCCGCACTGGTCGCGCAAAAAATTGGCGGCGCGATTAGCCCGTTCGTTCAATTCAGCGTAACTAAACCGCTCGCCCGTTTCCGCAAATAGCAGGGCCTCACGGTCTGGCGTCAATCGTGCCCGTTTGGTCAACAAATCTGCTGAGTGCATCTTTTCCTCCGTAAAACGCAAAACGTAAAACGTAAACCATTACGCTTTACGTTTTACGTTTTTTTATTTACGTTCCGACAACAATGCCCCCATCAACCCGCAGCGTTTGCCCGGTGATGTAACTGGCTTCGTCTGAGGCCAGGAAGAGGTAGGCATTGGCGATGTCGCGGGGGTCGCCGATGCGGCCCAGCGGCGTGCGAGCGACCATGCCGTCAAGAATTTTTTGTGGCATTGACTGCAAAATTTCCGTCAGGGTAAAGCCGGGGGCGATGGCGTTAACGCGCACACCGTAACGGCCGAGTTCCCGCGCCCATACTTTGGTCATGCCGATAACGCCGGATTTGGTGGCGACATAATTGGTCTGGCCGAAGTTGCCGTCCAGCCCGACGATGGAGGTAGCGTTGAGAATGACGCCACCGCCTTGTTTAATCATCACCGGGGCAACGGCCTGGGCGCAGTTAAACACGCCCTTGAGGTTGATGCTGATCACCAGGTCGAAGTTTTCTTCGGACATTTGCTTGACCAGTTCGCCATCTTTCACTTTGACGAGCGTGCTGTCGCGCACGATGCCGGCGTTGTTGACGATGATGTCAATACGGCCGTATTTCGCCACCACCGCATCAATCCACTTCTGCACGTCCTGCCGGTCGGCCACATTAACCTTGTAAAAATCAAAACCGAACTCGTCAGCAGTGGCGTTACCTACCTCCTCATTCACATCGCAAATCACAACCTTTGCACCTTCCTCGGCAAATCGTTGCGCGGTCGCCTTACCAATTCCGGCCGCCCCACCCGTCACAAGCGCTACTTTGTCTTTCAGTCGCATAATCAGGCTCCTTTTCTTGAATGGTTTGAATATTTTGTCATTTTTTGTTTGACCGGATCAGACCGGCCCCCACTTTACAGCTCCGGCAGCCCAGACATAGCCAATTCCGGCCGCCACAATTACCATCAGGTCGCCATCTTTAAGACGGCCTGCTTTTAACCCTTCTCGAATGCTGAACATGGCATCCTGCTCACCCGTGTGGCCGATGTCGCCCAGGTAAACCGACTGTTCTTCCGTCAAACCCAACCGGGCCAGCATATCCCGGTGGCCGGATGGCTTGATGAGTACCATGTTCAGATAATTCACATCTTCTTTTGTATACGGTGTGCCATCTGGTTTGAGGCCGCTTTTGCGTAACGCCTCATCCACGCAATGCACCCAGTTGTCCATGCTGGCCTCGTTGAGACGGCCTTTCATCGCTTCCGGATCGACCAGATCGAAGTAAAAATCCTCTTCGGTCACGCCCTCTGCGTTGGTCATCGCTCTCGGATTAGGGAAGCGAGCTGTGCCGCTGGCCGGAACGATGACGTGCTTGCTCATGAAGCCATCGGTCATCATGTGTGCGCCCAAAACTTGATTGCGGGGATGGTTTTTACGCAGCAGCATCGCGCCGCCGCCGCTGCCGATGTTCCACAGAAACGAGGTGCGCTTATTTTTGAAATTGATGAAATCGGAGATGCGGTAGCCACCGGCAATCATCACCGTGTTCACCTCCGGATCGGCCAGGATCATGTCTTTCGCCATCTTCATGGCGCTGACGGTGGTGGCGCAGCGGTTGTGAACATCTATGGCCCAGGCATTGGTGGCCCCAATTTCGTAAGCCATGTGAATACCCGATGTCCAGAGCAAATATTCGCGCCACTCCTCGGTGGTGTTGATCACCACGTCAATCTCTTTGGGATCAATGTCGCAGTTTGCCAGGCAGTCTTTCGCCGCCTTGATGCCCATTTCGTTAGGATGATCGTCGGGGCCGCCAACGTGTTTTTTGATGATGCCCAGCTTATCACGCACCACCCATTCGGGCAGCCCGCTGGCTGCGGCGATTTCGTCGCCGGTTATAAACCCTTCCGGCGAATAAGTTCCAATGCTTACAATACCTACGGTGTCAGTCATAGTACTCCTTTAAGTCGAGCAATCTTGTAACTACTCGACGAATCTTGCTCGTAGTTCCCGCTTCAAAATCTTGCCCGCACCGGAGATGGGGAATTCGGTCATGAAGGCGATGCTTTTGGGGACTTTGTAGCGGGCTAGATGTTCTTGCATAAAGGTGATGAGTTCGGTTTCGGTGACTTCTGCACCCGGTTTCAAAATCACGCACGCTTTGCCGACCTCGCCCCATTTTTCGTGGGGCACACCGACGACAGCGCACATGTGAACGGCCGTATGCTTGTACAACACCGCCTCAATCTCCGCCGGATACACATTCTCGCCGCCGGAAATAAACATATCTTTCTTGCGATCCACCACGTAGAAATACCAATCCTCGTCGTGGCGTACCAAATCGCCGGTGTGGAACCAGCCTTCGTCGTCATACGCAGCGGCTGACGCTTCCGGGTTGTTCCAGTAACCGGAACAGCCGCTGGGGCCTTTGAGCACCAATTCACCGACTTCGTTGGGGCCGAGGGGCTGGTTGTTATCGTCCACTACGCGCACATCAATAAAGTAGTTGGGACGGCCGATACTGCCCGCCTTGCGAATCGCATCTTCGGCGGGGAGGGCAAAGAGGCCGGGGCCGTACTCGGTCATGCCGAAGCCCTGCTTGAACTGCACACCCTTTTCGCGCTTGTATTGCTCCACCAGCGGAACGGGCAGGGGCGCGCCGCCGCTGGTGCAAAAGCGGAGACTGCTGAGATCGGCTTCGTTCCAGTTGGAGGCCTGGGTTAGCATCTGGTACATGGTGGGAACGGCCGCAAACACCGTCACCTTCTCCCGTTCGATTAGCTCCAGCACCTGTGCCGGGTCAAATTGGCGGGTGATGATAGTGGTGTTGCCAAATACGATTTGCGAGGAGGTGTAAGCGAACAGCCCGCCCGCATGAAACAGGGGAAAGACGTTGAGATAGGTATCGTCGTGGTTCAGGTCGTGGATGACGGTGTTGAGGACGTTCCAGTTGACCTGGCGATGGCTGACCTGCGCCCCTTTGGGCAGGCCGGTGGTGCCGCCAGTGAAGATGAGGCAGGCGATGTCTTCTTTGTCGAGGGTGGGGCAGGTTACGGCCGTTTCCTCCGACCCATCCAGCACATCCTGATAGAACAAGCTGCCCTCAATCCCCTCCCCTTCGATGTGGATAGTAGATAGTGAATAGTGGACAATGGATTGGATTTGGGCCACGTCGTTGGCGAAGTCGTCTGAATAGAGAATGACTTTGGGCGTGGTGTCTTCGAGGAGAGCGGCCGTTTCCCGCCAGTGCAGCCGCCAGTTGAGCGCGGTGTGAATCGCGCCCAGCTTGCCGCAGGCGAAAAAGCAGTCCAGGTGTTCAATGCAGTCGCGGGCGAGGATGGCGACGCGGTCACCTTTCTCCACTCCGGCCTCGTGACGCAGCCAGTTAGCCAGCCGGTTGACACGCCGGTTCCACTGGCGGTAGGTCAGCCGCAGTTCTGGCGTTTTGCCCACGTCAATCATCGCCAATTTGTCCGGCGAATAAATTTCGCGTCGTCCTAAATAATCACCGATGTGCATCATTTCTCCTTTATCAGTAATCAATGGTCAGTTATCAGTAATTGGCATTCCGCCGACTGTTTTACTGATTACTGCTTACTGATTACTATCTCCCGTCCATTTCCAGGCAGTCGCCGCCATCGCCATGCCACCGCCGGTGGCGCAGAAGACGACATTGTCGCCCGGTTTTGGCCCTTTGCCGCGTTCCAGGGCATCGTCCAGCGCCGCCGGGATGCAGGCCGAGCCGAGATAGCCCCACTTGTCCATGATCCAGTGGGTTTTGCTCATCGGCTGGCCCAGGTTGTCCATCACAAATTCAATCGTGCGCAGATTGAGCTGGGTGAACAGGTAAAAATCAATCTCGTTCAGCGTTAGTCCCGCTTTAGCGACGACGCCACGCACCAGCGGCGGCCAGTTGTCGCTATTGAAGGTGGCGGGGAATTTCTTGACAAATTGGACGCGAGGTTTGCCAAATTCGGCGATGGTTTCCGGCGTGGCCGGGCGGCCGGTTCCGCCAGTGTAAATGCCCATTGCGTCGTAATATTGCCCATCAGCCATCAACTTCCCCGCCAAAAATCCAGGCTGATCGCCCACGCCAACAATGACGGCCCCCGCGCCATCGGCAAACAAGGTGGCCGTGTATTTGTCGCCCCAGTCGAGGAATTTGGTCATGCCGTAGCCACCGGCGACGAGGATGTAGCGGTAATCAGTGTCGGTGGCGATGTAGCGGGCGGCCATGTCCAGCCCAGTGACCCAGGCGGCGCAGGCGCAGTTGATGTCGTAGGTTCCGGCGTTGACCGCGCCCAATTTGTCCTGCACGGCCGATGCGGTGGCTGGGCTGATGAAGTCGGGCGTGTCGGTGGCGACGATGATCAAGTTGAGGTCGGCGGCAGTGATGCCGGCCCGCGCCAATGCCTGTTCTGAGGCAGCGACAACCATGCTGGATGTGGTTTCATCATTGGCCATAACGTGGCGCTCACGGATGCCGACGTTGGCGACCAGCCAATCACCGACATTTTCGCCAAGCATCTCGTTCAGATCGTCGTTGGTGACGATGCGTTGGGGAATGTAACGGCCGTTTCCCAAAATTTGCGCGTATCGTATCATCTACAATGCTTTCCCTTTTTCTCACCACGAAGACACGAAGGAAGACCAGGAAAAATTTCGTGTTCTTTGTGCCTTCGTGGTAAACAATCACTCATCACGCTTCGCCGCCACCGGCAAATATGCCACGCTGACAAACATACGGGCCGTTTCCATGATGATGTCGGTGAGCGCCAGGTAGCCGGTGCGTTCGGTTTCATTTTTGTATGTTTGAGTGATGAGGTCTTGGATGTGTTGTTCCATGATTTGGATGACGGCGCGTAGTTCGTCGGCAGAGTAGCCTTCTTTTTGTCGTTCGGCGGCAACGGCCGTTACATGCCGCTTCAAAATATCCGGTTCATTCAAGCGGATGCTGTCGGCCATCGCTCGGATGGCGCGTTCGATGCGTTCGGCCGTCAGTCGCAGCGGGGCATCGCCATAAGACGTAATCTGGCGGATGGCGTCCTTCGTGATTTCATCCACCAGCGACTCATAATGTTTATCAATCAGTTCGGTTAAATGAATCGTCATAATTCCTCGCCAAATTTCTTCACGCGGATCGCGGACTCAGCCAATCCACCAATTCCGGCCACAGCTTGTACTGGGCGCGGCGGGAGGCCATAATGCCGACATGGGTTGAGGGAATGACTCTAATTTCTTTGTCCTCGCTGGAAACCCGTTCCATAATGCTTTCGGACTGGGATTGGGATACAAGGTGATCATATTGGGCGACGATGTTGAGCAAATTGGCCTGGATACGGGAAAGGTCAACGACTTCCCCTTTGATTTTGTGCTGGCCGCGTACCAATTCGTTGCCGCGTAGATATTCGGTGACGAACTGCTGAAAAGCCCGACCGGAGAAGGGGATGACGTCTTCAACCCAGCGATTGATCGCCTGCCAGCCGCGCACGGCCGTTGGATTATCCATCTGCTTAAACAACGTCACGTAAGCGCCGAGGAAGTTTTCCATCGGTTTCAACATCTTGGCCCAAAGAGCGATCATCTCGCCGGGGATGTTGCCCATTTCGTTGATCATGCTGTCCAGATCAACCCGTCCTTCTTCCAACCACACGGCCATCGAGCCTTCCGGCTGGTGCGAAAAATCAATGGGAGCGGTGAGCAAGATAAGATTACGCAGCGGCATGTCGGCGTAAAGGGCAGCGTACACCGTTGCCAGAGTCGCGCCGATGCAGTAGCCGAGCATACTAAACCCCTCTGCGCCAGAGAATCGCAGCATCTTGCGCACGGCACGTGAGAGGTACTCAGTAACGTAATCGTCAAAAAGGATGGTTTGATCTTCCTGTCCCGGCGTGCCCCAATCCAGCAGGTAAATATCGAATCCTTCGGCCATCATGAACTCGATGAAACTGCGGCCTGGGGCCAGGTCGAAGATGAAAGGTTTGTTGATGAGGGCGTAAACCAGGAACAGCGGAATTGGATGCCGCTCTGCTGGCAGTTTGGTAGATTCGTAGTAGTAGAGTTTGGCCTTGTTGAGCTGCCAGATTTGCTTGCGGGTGTGAGGCCAACGGGGATGTTGTAGGAATCGACAATGGCTTTGACGCCTTCAATGTAACGGCCGTAAAAACTCTGCGCCGTCCACTCACCGATTCCAGCATATGCGCCGGATCGATCTCAAAATCATCAGGAATGTCGGGAATAGGGAAAAATCCATCGAACGCCTCCTATTTCTTCTTGCTGGCAACAGCTTCCTGAATAGCTCTTAACAAATCCAGACTTTCATCCACTTTGGCTTCGATGTCATCCACACGCATTTCCACGTGCGTCAGTCGTTCCGCCAGATTAACAATTTGCTCGCGGGAAGGCATATTCATCTGCTGCATGGATTGTTCCATCGCCGTTTTCATTTGCTGGCGAACCAGCTTGGTGCCTTCAGAAAGCCTTGCATCTGCTCGCCCATGGAATGGGCAAACGTGGGCTGGTGACAGTCTGGCTCAACACATCGGCCCACGATTTCATCATCAAATCAGAAATCTGGATGACAGGTGCGAAAGGATCGGGTTCTCCGACTTCGGTTTTCGCTCCTTTTTCCTCCTCAGTGAAGAAGTTACACAGCGTTCCTGTTAAATCTTCCATCTCCAAAACGTACTCGCCTGGCGCGTCCATGAGCGGCGGATAGGCATCGCTGCCCAGTGACGGTGGGGCGACTTGCTGCCGACTGCGCCGCCAGCCAGGGAATCCAATCAACCCACCAGCTTCCTTCATGGTGAGTTGCGCCTGCAAACCAGGCGTCAGGATTAAATTCGGCTTCGTTTTGGCTCCCCATTTCCTCGTTGATCCAATAACCACGTTTTTCTTGGCCGGATGGTTGATCACCCCGGCGATGTGCCACTTTCACCCAAAATCAGCCGCATCGGGGCAGCAACGTGATAGCGCATCTGGAACGCGCCGCGCCAGGGAACGATGTGGTCATCAATGGTAGCGACAGTGTAGGTGGGCGTGGTGATCCGGCGCGTGTCAATTGCTGCGCCATTCAGCACCAGGCCACCGGTTTGCCCAACTTGTCTTCCAGGAAGAAGTCACGCAGCAAAGTCATGTGGATGGCTTTGGGTACGCGGGTGCTGTCGCTGTTCCAGTAAAGTAAATCGAAATCGGGCGGCTGCTGGCCCAGCATGTAGTTGTGGATGACGTAGTGCCAGTACAAATCGTTGGCGCGGAGCATGTTGAAGGTGGCGGCCATGTTACGGCCGTCTAAATATCCGCCGCTCAAATCCATCAACAAACTCAACAAGCGCACTTCCGGTTTGCTGATGAAAGCCGCAATGTCGCCTACGTCTTTGAAATCCTGGTGGGTGGCAAAATAGGTGGCGGTGTTGGCAGTGGGGTCGCTGACGGCCGTCATGTAAGCTACCGTCGTTTGCAGCATGATCCCGCCCAGGCAATAGCCCACCATGTTCACCCGCTCTGCACGAGTGATGGATTTGATTACCGCTAAAGCTGCCAGCGGCCCCAACGTCATGTAATCTTCCCAATCCAAACTCTTGAGTGAGCTGTCCGGGTTCTTCCAACTGATGGCAAACACCGTAAAACCAGAATCGGTCAGATATTTGATCAGGGAATTGTGCGGACTCAAATCCATCACGTAATATTTGTTGATCCAGGGCGCAATTGCCAGGATAGGAGCGGTGTAGACTTGTTCGGTAACGGCCGTGTACTGGATCAACTCAATGAGCTTATTGCGGAAAACCACCTTGCCCGGCGTGCAAGCCAAATCCTTGCCCACCACAAAGGCGTCAGGAACCACCTGACTGATGCGCCCGCGCTGCACATCCGCCACCAGATTTTCCATGCCGCGTACTAAATTTGCCCCACCAGTGCGTATCGTTTCCTGGATGACTTCCGGGTTGGTGAGGGGGAAATTGGTCGGACTGATGGCGTCGGCATACTGCCGGGTCCAGAACTGGATGCGCTGGTACAAATCGGGATCAACATCTTGCCAGGCATCGGCCAGATCGAGCAGCCACTGCTCGGTGATGAGGTATGCCTGCTTCAAGGTATCAAAAGCCGGGTTGGCTTGCCATGCGTCATGGCTGAACCGCTTATCTGCCGGTTCCTCACGCTCGACGGCGCTGCCCAAAAACCGGAAGTAAGCAGACGCGGCCAACTCTGCGCTGCGGAGGAACGCAGTCCAGTTAGCCTGCTGTGCTTGCCACAGGCTGTTCATGTTGAGTGCCGAATGCGCGGTGTGGTCGGTGGGTTCGGGATTACCATTCACTACTCGTCAGCATGCAAGAATTCGTCAACCTTGTTCGTTAGTTTCTCTAATTGATCCTGCATCGTTTGCAGAGATGTCATCATGGCGGCGCTTTGGGCATGAACGGCCGCACTCACAGCTCTGTTGACCTGCTCTTGAAATACGGATGATTGCTGCATGGTTTTGTCCATAGCCTTGAACATGGTGTCCATGTAAGCACCAGTCCATTTTTCCCAGAGTTCCATATTTTTCTCCATTCCTTTTTCTACAAACCCTTTATCCTCGGTCATGATCGAACCTCCATACTAAATTTATTTTGCACAGACCTATTCTTAATCGCTCCCATCCACCATTCGAGCATCATAACAAACGGCCGTTACACAAAAGTTACAAGCTTAACGCCGACAGATGACCTCTGGACACGCGATGATAACTGGCTTAATATTGAACGGGGCAAGGCTGGCTTGTCCCATAAAAAAAGGGGGTATCAATGCCCGAAAAAGATACAACAATAACGCTGCGCGACGGCCGTATTATGGCCTACACTGAACATGGTGACCTGTCTGGGAAACCAGTATTTTTCATTCATGGCAACCCCAGTTCGCGTTTGATGCGCCATCCTGATGAAACCATTGTGGAGAAATTGGGGGCGCGTGTAATCACGCCAGACAGACCGGGTTACGGCCGTTCCACCTTCCACCCCACCCGCACACTCCTCGACTACCCCGACGACATCGCCCAACTAGCCGATGCCTTGGGCATTGAAAAATTTGCCATCTTCGGCGTTTCCGCTGGCGGGCCATACACGGCCGCCTGTGCCTACAAACTGCCAGATCGCATTACCAAAGCGGCCATTGTCAGCGGCGCCGCTCCCATGAACCGGCGCGGCGCATTTGAAGGAATGCACCAGGCCTGGAAGACCGCCTTTCGCGCCAGCCGCGACCTGCCCGGTTGGATGCTGCGTGCCCCCCTGTGGATACAATCGCAATCTGCCAACCGCACGCCAGAGCAAGCCCTCACCAACTTTGCCTCCATGCTTACCGATGCTGACCGGGAAAAATTGGGCCGTCCAGAAATCAAAGATCGCGTCATGTTGAGCCGTGCCGAATCCACCCGCCAGGGACACAAGGGATGGGTTCACGAAGCCAAAATTATCATGTCGGCCTGGGGCTTTAAGCTAGAGAAAATCACCGTGCCTGTTCATCTGTGGTATTGGGAAGGTGATGAGGCCATTCCGCCGCAAATGGGACATTATTTGGAGTCAAAAATCCCCAACACCTCCGGCCACTTTTTCCCCGGCGGCGGCCATTTATCCATCTACGACTATTGGGGCGACATCATTGAGGCGCTCATTGCCGACGAGCCAGCTTGGGTGGGCACAAACCCAATCGAACCGGAACAGGTTGTCCAACTAAATGTGGAGGACAAGCCGGATGACCACTGCTTTATCTGCCAAAAACATCGGGGGGATACGGCCGTTCCCGGCGGAGCAATTTACGAAGACGACCTGATCTTCATCAGCCATGCCGGGATTGACACAGGCCAAACAACCGCTTATTTGGGTGCATTGCTCATCGAACCCAAGCGGCACATTCCCAGCCTGGCAAGTCTCACCAATGCGGAAGCACGACGAATCGGGCTGTACGTCGCCCATCTAAGCCGGGCACTGCAAAAAGGGGAAAATGTGGAGCATGTGTACCAATTTGTAACGGGGCATCACGTGCCGCATTTGCACGTTTGGGTCGTACCGCGCTACCCGAACACGCCACCTGAATATTGGGGAATGAAAGTAGATGAATGGCCGGACGCGCCCAGAGGAGATGCGGAGGAAATTGCTGCTTTGTGCGAACGTATTCGCGCCTCAATCCAATTGGAAGTAATTGGGGAGCAGATGCCAGGCTGACTACTTGCCAACCATGTAAAAACAAGTGGTAGTGGTTAACCGGTAAGTGATGATCTTAACAATTGCATATTGTAATTATTGATGACAGATAACCATGCAAAGATTAGTTGGTGGTTTCAGTTTGATCAATAGAGATATATTTTGATTTAACTGGGGGGAGTAAATAGGGAATTTTCTTTGAAGCAGGCATCACTCACAATCCCTAACCTGTTGGAAGCCCATTTTTTGGGAACATATGTATTGCGACAAGGCGATACAGACCTGGCTATCCCCGCCACAACGGATGCGCGGTTGTTGCTAGGCTACCTTCTACTTCATCCCAAACAAGCACATCCCCGCCTACGGTTAATCGAATCCCTATGGCCCAATTCGGCCGAAGGTCAATCTCGCCGTCGCCTAAGCCGCGCCTTGTGGCATGTTCGCCGCTGTTTACCCAACCTGATTCACAGCACTGCTAATCAGATTTCACTTGATGACAATATACCCATTTGGGTGGATGTGACAGCGTTTGAGGCATTGGCAAGTGCTTCTTTGCGAGTAGGCGTTGAGGAGGGAACGGCCGTTCCCACCCTCCATCAAGCCATCCAACTCTATCGCGGCCCATTGCTAGATGGGTATTACGACGAATGGGTACTGGTGAAGCGCGACAAGTTGGAGGAAATCCACCTGCAAGTGCTGCAATACCTGCTGCGCCACGAAAAGGCGGCAGGCCATTACCGGGAGGCGTTAGCCTTTGCCCAACAATTAGTCGAGGCCGATCCCCTGCGCGAAACCTCACAACGGGAATTTATTCAGCTTCTTTTTATGCTGGGCCACCCAGAAACGGCCGTCAAACAATACGAAAAATATCGTCAACAGCTAGAACATGACCTGCGCCTAAAACCAGCGCCACAAATCACCGCCCTGGTGCAGCAAGTCGCCAGCCAATACCGCCTCATCTTCCCCAATCAAACCAAGCCAGATACGGCCGTTGCAAACACGCCTTCCGCTCCCTTACTAACAACCAAACAAATGCCACTCATCGGCCGCCATGAGGAGCGCACGCAACTGCTAGAACAAGTCGAAGCGATCTTCGCTGGAGCAGGTGGGACCGTGCTGCTCGAAGGCGAAGCCGGTGTGGGCAAAACCCGCCTGCTGCAAGAAATCGCCCAAGATGCAGAATGGCGCGGTGCACAAGTATTGTGGGGCAAGAGCAGTGGGCCGCAGCCTGCCACCTCCTATGGCCTGCTCATTACAGCGCTGGAATCGAGGCTGACGCCGCTGCGCGTGCAGCAAATGAGCCGCCTGATCCCAAAACCGATGCTGCAAGTGTTACGGCCGTTACTCCCCAGCCTCCAGCGCTACCTGCCCAATCTATCTCCCCCCGCCCCACTATCCGACGGAGAAAGCGACCGCCTACAAGAAGCCTTCATCCAACTAATTAGCGGGTGGAGTACAGTGACGCCGCTCCTATTAATATTGGAAGACACCCACTGGATTGACGCCGATACAGGCGATATGCTGCCCAAATTAGCAACACGCTTGGCAAAGTATCCCGTGCTCATCATCATCGCCTACCGCAGCGCGGAGATGCGCAGCCGTACTGCCGCGTGGGACAAACTGCGCACGGTAGATCGCACCGCACCGCGCCGTTTACGGCTGCGCCTGAACCGCTTGGACGCAAATGCGACCACCGCCTTTTTGCGTGAAGCGCTGGCAATGACAGAGCCGTCTCGCCCTCTTGAACAACATATCTATCAAGAAACAGATGGCAATCCCCTGTTCATTTTAGAAACGCTGCGCACCCTGCGCCAAGAAAACCTGCTTCAGCAAGATGAACAAGGCACATGGCGGGCAGCGTTTAAAAACGCGGATGCCCCCCAAACCCATCTGCCCCTTTCGCAAACGGTCGAGCAGGCTATCGCCCAGCGTTTACAGCGGCTGGCTCCGTCTATTCGGCATGTGTTGGAAGCAACGGCCGTCCTCGGCATGAAAACCGACTTCTCCCTACTAAGCCAGGTCATGACAGGCAGCATCAAAACATTGCTAGCGTCGCTGCACACCCTGGTGCAAATGCAGCTTTTGGAAGAAACAGAACCAGGCTACCGCTTCAGTCACGATAAAATACAACAAGTCGCTTATGCAGAAATTAATGAAGCGAGACGGAGGCAATTGCACCAGCAGGCAGCACAAGCCATCGCACAACACCCCACGCCCGATGTCATCAGTTTGGCCTATCACTATACACAGGGGCAGCTTTGGGATCAGGCCGTCATTTACCATTTGCAGGCAGCAGAACGGGCAGCGGCCGTACACGGCCATCGCAGCGCATCAGATCATTACACCCACGCCCTCGAACTACTCAACCAACACGCCCCATTCCCACCGCTGCGAACAGATGAATTCCGCTTTCAAATATTGACCGAACGTTACAAGTTGATCGAAATGCAAGGTAAGACCGAGCAGGCGCGGCAAGATGTCATGGCATTGAGCGAATTAGCCGAGCGGCTGGGCGATCCAGAGCGACAAATAGATTCCCTCAATGCGCAGGCAGCCTTCCTTTGCCATATTGTCCATGACTATGCTGCCTCTCGCCGGTATGCCAGACATGCACAGGCATTGGCACAAATGTACAACCTGCCTCGTCAGGAAATGATGGCGTGCTACCGCCTGGGAAACGCCTATTTTTTGCAAGGGTATCATCGAGAAGCAATAGATAGTTTGCAGCAAGCATTGGGGTTATGGAAATCTGCGCCCGGCCAGTTTGGGGACGAGATTATCAATATTCATTTCACGTTGGCGCAAACGTACCAAAGTGCCGGTGAATCGGATTCTGCCCGCGCAGAGGCGGAAACGCTGTTGGCAATTGCCCATGAACGCAACATGCAACAGGGGTTGATGGAAGGTTATTTATTGCTGGGGCAAACGGCCTTTGCCAACCGGGATTTGGCGAAGGCGGCAGCACATTTTCAGGCTTGTTTGCAAATTGCGCACGACGTCGGCGATTATCATTATGAGGCGGTGCAGTCGGTTGAGTTTGGGCTGGTTTATTGGGCGCAGGGCAATTTTGCAGAGGCAGCAGACTATTTGCAAAAAGGGTTAGCGCTGTTTGAACGGCTGGAAGATTGGCATAATTATTTGCTGACGCTGGTCAATCTGGGGCAGTTTTATCTAAGTGTGGGGCAGCATGAACAGGCGGCAGATGCTTTCCTGGAGGCAACGGACTTGGCACAGCGGCTAGATATGGCCGACCAGGAAGTGCGAATATGGGCGCTGCAAAGCCGTCTCTACACTAGTTTGAGCAATGTGCCCCAGGCACAATTGTACGCTGATAAACTCCGGCAGGCGCTGCCACAGGTGGAGGCGGCCCGACGATGCGCTCAGGTGCATTTTCATTTGGGTTATGTGTGCCAGTTTGTGGGTGAATGGGCAACGGCCGTTGCCCACTTTCAAGAATCGCTCCCATTTTATGAAGACACGGGCAAAGTGGCAATGGTCTACGCCCATCTGGCGGCCTGCCATCATGAAATGGGCCAGCGCGAACAAGCTATTTCCCTTTCTCAGCAGGCTGTCCACCTCTTGGAGTCGCAAGAAGGGAAGGATGAAATCGCTTACATCTATTGGCAGAATTACCTGATTCTGAAAGCGGCCCATCAAGAGGTCACCGCCAACCAATCGCTGCAAAAAGTGCATGACATGTTACAAGCAGACCTGGCCGTTTTGCCTGATGTAGCGTGGCAGCGCGATTATTTGGAAAATGTACCTGTTCACCGGGCAATTATGACCGCATATGAAAAGATGCGGCGCACCCCGCAGCCCGGCCAAATTGTGGTGTATCTGCCTAAATTGGATGCGGCGTTGGGACGGCCGTTGCGCGATGATGAAATGACGACCGTGATCTGGACCCAGCACGCCCCCGAAGACAAAACCATCGCCAATAAAGTGGCCCGGCGGCGACACCGTTTGCAGCGCCTGCTCGCCGAGGCGCAAGCACAAGACGCCATCCCCGCTTATCACCATCTTGCCGAGGCATTGGCCGTATCCACCCGCACCATTGAGCGCGATATGGCCTATTTGCAAAAACAGCAAATCCCCCTCCCCCCAACACGCGGCCATTAAACTAGCCAATCCTTCCCCAAAATGCTGACCAACGAAAGAATGTCGGGATAGTTCTGCCTCATAAATGTCGGGACAGTGCCGCGCACCCCTTTATCGAGAGATAAATCAACGATACCCCCTCAGTAAACTGTCTGGTAATCAACCTGAGTCCAGCAGCGGATTGTCCCCGTGTGTCGGTTCAAGGCTGATGGCGAACGAAATAATTTCCTGGCATCGCACCATAAGGGGGTAAATGATTATGTACAGGAATTACGAAGCTGAAGTTTACATTGAAGATAATCGGTTCGTGGTGTTGTGGTGGTCGCTGCAACAATTGACGATAGGAGTGAGCGGGCGCATTGGTTCGCAAACTGTCTTTGAGTTTTGCAACCGAAACCCGTCAGACAAACGCCTGAATCAGGCACAGATTGTCACGCAGTGCCAGTGCGTATTACAACTCTACATTGGTTTGTGGGGAACCAAAGTCACAGATGAGCAGCGATTGGTTATCTATCTTCCGCTCATTGCCAGAAAAGCGATGGAACTGCTCAAACTCATGTCACAATCTGCTAATTCTCAAATTGCATCAACTTATTTGGAAGAAATTGAAATAGAGGCGACTGCGGAACATCAAATGCCGACGTTCGCACACTAGCTTTCATTGGAGGAATCATGAAGAAAAATCGTTTTGGTTTTGTTCTGCTCTCAAGCACTATGGCAAGGGTAACGGCCGTTACCTTACTGGCAATTGTACTGGTTCTGAGCCTGGGACGGCCGTCCACCATTCATGCTGACGACGACCGTGTCCAAGAAATCGCCCCTGGGCAAACGCCCGACGGTGTAACCGAAAGCGAATGGCAAGGCATCCGGCAGGCCATTGCCGCCGCCGAATACCACTTTGCCTACCACATCGCCGACGACGACGTGCCCGCCCCCTATTATTGGGCGCCCAACCGCGCCCATGGCTGGCAAATCCAGTTTGCCCCCTCCGGCGTGCAAGTCACCCCCGCCGATGGCGCAGAGTGGTCATGGGAATTGTCGTTGGCGGGATACGGCCGTTCCGCAGCCATGCAACCCGTCAGCGCCCCTACCCTCACCGCCAGCCAAGGCACCCTCACCTACCAGTGGGACGCCAACCTGAGCGAATGGTGGATCAACAGTGCCGCCGGGCTGGAGCAAGGGTTCACCCTTCAGCAAAAACTGGCTGGCAGTGACCCCTTGGTGGTGGAAATGGAGATTGGGGGAGATTTAACGGCCGTTGCCACCGGCAGCGGCATCGTTTTTCAAGACAGCAGCGGGGAGAAGGTGTTTAGTTACGGCCGGTTGCACGTCACCGACGCCGCCGGAAAAACCATCCCCGCCCAACTCGAACTCACCAACGCCGACACCCTACGCATCCTCGTCCAAGACGCCAACGCCACCTATCCCCTCACCATCGACCCCTGGATGCAAACCGCCCAACTCACTTTGGTTACCGGCGATCCGCCAGACGACCGGCTGGGGGGCAGTGTCGCCATCAGCGGAGACGTGATCGTGGTGGGCGCGTATGCCTATGCCGGAGGGCAACCCAACAGCGGTGCGGCCTACGTCTTCGTCAAGCCTGCCAGCGGCGGTTGGGTGGATGCCACTCAAACCGCCAAATTAACCGCCAGCGATGCTGCGGCGAGTGATTCCTTTGGCAGAGCAGTCGCCATCAGCGGCGACACCATTGCAATCGGGTCAAGTTTACAAAATGATGGCTACACAGGCGCAGTCTACGTATTCGTCAAGCCCACCAGCGGCGGTTGGGTAAATACCACTGAAACCGCCAAGTTTCGGCCCACCGTTTCTAATAGCCAGAATCTTACGGACCAACAAGCATTAGCCATCAACGCCAATGCCGACACCATTGTAGCCGGGACCTACTCCGAAGGGGCCGTATATGTTTTTACGGAGCCAACTTCAGGCAGTTGGGGCGCCTGTCCGGTGGCATCCAATTGCCATGAAACTGCAAAATTGACGGTCTCGGCTTCTGATCCTGATAACGTCACAGCCACCCAACTAGGGATTTCCGTAGCCATAGATGGCGATACAGTGGTCGCCGGGGCAAGGCTCCCAGATACCAGCTATCAGGGGGCGGCTTACGTTTTTGAGAAGCCAGGCAGCGGCGGTTGGGTGGATGCCACCGAGACCGCCAAGCTTACCGCAGCCCCCCGTACCGCCAGTGACTACTTTGGCTGGTCAGTCGCCATTAACAGCAGCCACATCTTTGTCGGCGCACTCGAGGTAGGGGGCACCGGTCTGGGGCGGGTAGACGTTTTTGCCGAGCCGGGCGGTGGCTGGACAGGCACAATCAACACTCCCGTTGCTGCGCTCACCGCTAGTGATGGCGTGGCAAACGATTATTTTGGCGCCAAGCTTGCTGTTAGCGGAAACACCTTGGTCGCCGCGCCCTATACATTCTACAACTACATAGATACTGCCTACGTGTTCGTAGAACCGGGAAGCGGTTGGGCAACTGCCACTGAAGATGCCATTTTGACGGCCAGCGATGGCGCAGCAGACGATGATTTTGGTGCTGCTGTAGCCATTAGTGGTGATACGATTATCGTTGGCACGCCAGGTGATGATGCTGACTACGGGGCTGCCTACGTTTACGAAAAAGGCGCAGCCTGGACAAATACCACCGAAACCGCCAAGCTGACCCACATCAACAACGAAAACGGCGCGGTATCCGGCGCCTACTTTGGTTGGTCGGTGGCCGCTAGCGGCGATACTGTTGTGATCGGCGCGCGAGAATTTGGCGTAACCGACGGGAAGGGCGCCGCCTACGTTTTCGTGCGGCCCGATGGCGGCTGGATAGACACATCAGCCTACGCCGCCAAATTAACCGCCAGCGATGGGGCAGCCGATGATGATTTCGGCTGGGCTGCGGCCATCAGCGGCAGCACCGTCGTGATTGGTGCAACAGAACACAATAGCGCTCAAGGGGCAGCTTATGTTTTTGCCCGGCCCGCAGGGGGCTGGCAAGACGCCACTGAAACCGTCAAGTTGACGGCCGGCAGCGACAGTGCAGATAATGACCGATTTGGCCGGGCCGTTGCCGTCAGTGGCAATACCATTATAGTCGGCAGCAGCTACCAAAACGGCTCTCCCAAAGGTGCAACCTATGTCTTTGTGCGGCCAGGCGCAGGCTGGGCCGGCGCTGCAAGCTATACGGCCCGGCTGACCACCACCGAGGACACCAATACCTCTTTTGGAGACTCCGTTGCCATCAGCGGGGAAACGGTTGTTATAGGAGCGCCCTATTCGCAGTACGCAGCCTACGTCTTTACCCGGCCAGCAGGGGGGTGGACAACGACAACCACCTACACCGCCAAGCTGGTTCACCCCGCCCCGGTGGCTTCAGGTGACCGTTTTGGCAACGCGGTGGCTGTCAGTGGGGATACCATTGCGGTTGGAGCGTACGGCGATGACAATTCCCTGACAAACGATGGCTCCGTTTACATCTTTACGGCTCCCTGGGGAAATCCGCCCGCCGCAACACTAACCGCCAGTACCCCCGTGGCATCCGCCAGTCTGGGTGTATCTGTCGCCATCAGTGGAGACACGGTGGCCGCGAGTGCATTTGGTGAACCCGCGACTTATGTTTTTGTCAAACCTTCCGGCGGCTGGACAAACGCCACCGAAACCGCCAGATTCGGCGTCGGTAGCAATTCATGGAATTCTGTAGCCATAGCCGGGGATACGGTGGTCATAGGTGACTCACAGTACAACGGTGAGCGCGGCACGGCTTACATTTTCCAAAATGAGTTTTGCTCCAAGACCAGCGGTGATTGGAGCAACGCGAGTACCTGGGTGGGCGGCGTTGTACCCAGCAGCACGGATGATGCCTGCATCAGCACCGGCGACACGGTTACACTGGCAGGTGGTGAAGCTGCTAACCGCGTGTTGGTCAACCCCTTTGCGGCGCTTGATCTGGGGGGAAACACGCTCACCGTTGAAGACAGCCTGACGAACAACGGCACTATCTCTCAAACTCAAACCGTTTATGGAGCCAGCGTCGAATTCCTACACATTCAAAACGCTGCGGCTGACGCCACAAAATATCGCGGGTTGGTGATTGACACATCTACCAGCACCGCCAACCTGGGTGCGGTTCAAGCAGGTATCCGCGAGACGGTTGACTGGTTCGGCTGGTATGACAGCAATGGCGTGGATGTCGCCCAATTCTGCACCAACGACGGCAGCGGCGTCTATGCGGAACGCTGCTTTACCATCAACCCCACCACCGACGGAGAAGCCACCCTGCGGCTGTATGCTCGCACGGCCGATGAGCTAAACGGCATCCCAGAAGGCGATCTGGCTGTCTATCATAACGATCCAGACGGAACAAATAACTGGATAGAATTGACCAATTCCGCTTCTAGCGGCAATGATGGGGGCGATTACAGTTATGGGGAGGCAACCACGCCGGGCTTCTCTCATTTCTTGCTGGGGGAAGCAACTGTCATACCCGGAATAGCCGGTGGCGATGGCCCTGGCGGCGTGGGCATTACGGATGGCAGCAGTCCGTTGGAGCTATGGCTGAGAGCAAATGCCGGTACATTCAGTGACGCTGGCTGCGCTACGTCAGAAACAACAAATGGGAACAGTGTTTCCTGTTGGCAAGACCAAAGCGGTAATGGCAATGATGTAACTGGCACATCGGTTCCCACCTATGCCAGCAGCGTCTCGAACAACCAACCTGCCCTTAACTTTGGTGGAACTGGCTACTTGACGCGCGACATTACCGATGCCGACGAGGACTTCACGATTTTCGTCGTAGCAACCACAAATTCTGCTACTGCATCAGAGTATGATTCGCTCTTTTCCACAAATAATGACCCCAATGTAAGCGGCTCCTTCCAACTTGATGTAGGCGGCGCCAACAGCGGTTGTGATGGGCAATTCAGGATGCTTATGAACGATAACTCCAATGGCGCTGGTGTATGCAATGGTTCTTACCCGATAGGGTCAAGTTCAGCCATCCTCGCCTTTCGTTGGAACAGCTCTTCTGTGAACACCTGGCTTAACGGGACAGTGGGAGGCTCCTACACCTCCGATACCTTTAATCCTGTTTTTGACCTGTTTAAGATTGGCGTAAATAGAAACACCAGCACTCCCTGGCCTAACGACATCGCGGAAGAAATAATCTACTGGGCGCCGCTTCCCGACGTGGAGCGCATTCTGGTAGAGAACTATCTTCAAGCCAAGTACAATGACAGTACCACAGACAACCTGACAATTGCCGATGATCATTATGATGGCGATACTACAGCCAACGGTGACTTTGACCTGAATGTGGCTGGCATCGGCCAGTTTGGCGGCAGCCAGCACATCCAGGCTCATGCTGCCGGTATGATTGTGGTGAATAACACCTACCTGCAAGATGACGGTGACTGGCTTCTTTTTGGGCACAATGTCCTCGTCAATGACAATACGACTGATAATCTACCCACAGGCGGCGATTGGGGCGGCATAAACGCGCAGCGCTGGATGCGCAGCTTTTACATTGACCTGACCGATGCCAATTCGAATGGTGGCACAGTAGACATCATCTTTGACTTCAGCGACGGGGGGATGGGCGTGCCCATGCCGGCCGGTTCGGTTAGCAATTACCGGCTGTTGAAACGCAGCGGAACCACAGGTGACTTTAGCGACATCACGGCCGTTTCCGGAGCTACCATTGAGATCATCGGCGACCAGGTGCAGTTCTTAGGTGTGGATGTGGCCCAATTGGGCAGCAACTTTACGTTGGGGACGATTGATGCGGCGGCTTCGCCAACGGCCGTCACCCTCCAGTCTATCTCTGCAACGAACCAACCTACGAATGCCATCATCCTGGCATTGAGCATTCTTGCTTTGCTGCTTGGCTTTCTCTGGTTACGTCGCCGTTTCGCCAACTAGGTAACGAAAACACCGTGCAGAGAACCAATATTAGTTCTCTGCACGGTGTTTTTCTGTATATGATCATGGCCCTAAATATCCCGAACCATACACCGGGCACCAATGGACTAAGGCCTGAAATCTGTGACCATGCAAATGTTCTTGTTTTTGATGCCGAGAATCGCATTTTGATTTTAGAAGATTATGGAAGAGGCAGTGCTTGGGGTAGCTGGCGAATTATTAGCTGCTCTCTAGCACATGAAGAAGATCCGCTAACGGCCGTCAAACACACCCTGCTCGCTCAAACCGGTCTCTGGGCTGCCGATTGGATCTATTTGGGGTCCTACGTTTTAGACGACATACGGCAGATTGGTATCAGTCACTTTTTTTGCGCCCGCAATATAGGCTCTACTAACTCGAATGGCTCGAATTCAAGTCACGCACATAAAATCAAATGGGCGCGAGGGCATGAGATTCGAGAGGCGCTGTTGGACGGCCGTATTGCCATCATTCACCATGCCGCAGCCATTACGCTATCTTTAGTCATGTGCGATAGGATGCAATTCAATAGACATAAAACGTGATGCGTAAAAGAGGGTCACGTTTCACGCATCACGTTTTACGCCCCCAACACCCCATCAATTCCCAAAGAACCCAAAATCTCAAGGGGCCTTCTGGTAAATAATGGGCAACAGCACCCTCCACGTTACAGGCGTGGGCGTAATGGTTGGCGATGGCATCACCGAAGGGGTAAGCGACGGCGTGACAGAGGCCGTCGGTGTCGCCGAGGCAGTTGATGTTGGCGTCGATGAAGTCGTAGGCGTCGGCGTCACGGACATCGTGGGGGTTGCCGAGGCAGTGGGTGTCGGAGTCATTGAAGCGGTTGGCGTTGCTGAAGGAGTGGCCGTTGGCGTGGGTGTAATTGGAGCAGCATCGGTAACAAGAACCCGTCCCCACTGCCCACTGACGGGCACGCTGATTTGCCCGCCGCTAACGGTGTACACAGCCCCATCATTGTTGAGTACGTCAGTCAGCACCGTGCCATCGGGCAAATAGGCAGCAAGGTTGATCACTGCCGTTCCGCCCCCCACCCTATTACTGAGAATGACAACGGCCGTTTCCGTCTCCGCCGCCCGCATATAACTGTACAACCCATTGGCATCATCCACCAACAACGTTGCCACCTCGCCGCGCCGCAGCGCCACATGATCACTCCGTAAGCCGATGAGTTGGCGGAACGTA
>JACKBX010000015.1 GCA_020634375.1 Ardenticatenaceae bacterium
TGCCAGGAACCGCTGCCCGGATCGTCGTCGAAAAGCAAACGGCCGTTGGCATCATAGCTGAACTGACTGGCGAAGCTGCGTGGGTCGGCGAAGGATTGCAGCAAGCCTTCCGAGGTATACGTCATCTGGTAAGCTTCACCGGCCGGGTTACTCATGCTGGCCAGGAAACCGTTGGCGTCAACGGTCAGGGTTGTCCGCTGGCCGTAGGGGCCGACGATGGCCGTCGGATTACCGGCGGTGTCGTGTTCGATGGTCGTTTCGTCGCCGTCGCCGTCGGTGATGCGGATGAGACGGCAGTCGGCATCGTAGTCGAAGGTGAAGCGGATAGCTCCGGTCAGGGCATGTTCCGTTCGCAGGTGACGGCCGTTGTGGTCAAACACATACATCTCACCGCCATCACTTGCCGGGACAATGATCTCGCTGCCGCCGCCGTAGGCCAGGTTGAGACCGATGCGGCGGATGCGATTATTCTCCGGTTCGGCCAACAGCAAAGCGCCATCCGGCGTGTAGACCATGTCCGTAGCGCTGGCGGCAAGCGCTGCTTGCAGCGGCAGCGTACCGTCTGGCGCAAAACCGGTCTGCTTGTTGCCGATAATCCGATGGATAAATCCTTCCTGATCGATGCGGTAAACTGCGTTTAGCTGCCCCTCAAAGAAGATGATGGTGCCATCCGGCGCGGCACTCACTGCATGTGGGTCGTTAAAGGAGACATCCGTGGCAGCCATCCCCTCACTGTTGCCCAGGAAGTTAAACGCCGGGCCACCTCCGGCAATGGTGTTGATGATACCGTCAGGGGTGACAATGCGTACCCGCGCACCTGTGCTGTTGGACAGATGGGTGATGAGTAAATCGCCACCGTCGTTCAGAGCAATATTCCAGATGCTGCCCAGGCGGGCGCTGGTTGCTGCCTGACCGTCGCCGAGCGTGTCACTGCCGCCTCCGGCTACGGTGTCAATGATGCCGTTCAGGTCAATACGACGCACACGACCCGGCTCAAACTCCGCAACGTAGATGGATCCATCAGGGGCAACGACGATGTCGGATGGGGTGCGAATATGCGCCTGGGCGGCCGGGCCGCCGTCGCCAATGTCGCTGGGGATGCCAGACGCGGTGGGAATCAGTACCTCAACCAGGCCACCGGGCGTCAGGCGGAAAACGCAATCCAGGTTAACGGCGTAGATCACGCCACTGGCGTCCACATCAATACCGTAAATGTGGCCTAATTGCACATTGTCAACCGACTGCCCATCAGCGTTGCATACCGGCGGCGTACTAAAGACATCGGGGCCAGCAACGGTGTTGATGGTACCATCGGGCGCTATCCGGCGAATGGACCCGGAAAAGGTCTCGTGCAGGTAGATGGCCCCATCGTCCCCGTAGGCCACCTTATTCGGCAGGCGCAGCGGTGTTTCTGAAGCCAGTCCGCCGTCTGGGCCGCTGACCATGTCACCGGTACCGGCAATGGTTCCCATTTCGGCCGTGCTGCCGTCGTCCCGCAGTGTGCCGCTGCCGAAACGCACGATGCCTGTATCCGGGTCGAGCGTGTGGTGGGCGCTGAGGGTCCATCCGCCCAGGCCGACATCGCGGGCATCCCAGTTTGTGACCGGCACAGGCCAGGAGCGCCATAGGGTGATTTCCTCTCGGCTCAAGTTGGCGCTGAGTACTGCGCCGCCGTAGGTGCCAAAACTGAAATTATCACCGCCGGGCTGCCGGTAATTGCCTGGTACAACGTTGCCGAGGCGAACGATGGCTGTTTGTGTACCCTGAATTGAACGGCCGTAACCATCCAGCCCATCCCAGGTCCAGGTGTAGCTCTGGTTGGGTAGATTGGGAAGGGTATCAGTGAATACCCGGCCAGCAACATGGATTTCTAGCTCGATACGCAGTACGTTGCTGGGCACGGTGCTGCCTGTCACCTGGAATTGGGTGGTGCGGGCAGCGCTGAAGCCCGGCATACGGCTGCTGCGGTAGTTGAGCGTGAACGGGGTGCCGGTAATGCCGACGCGCTCGCCGAGTACCTGGTTCTGGCACTCAATAATCGAACCGTTCTCATTGCAGGTGTTTGGTTTGGGACCGTTATCGTTCGGCGGAATCGGGGGATCGGGCGGCCCGTCGTTGGGGCCGGGGCCAAAGGGCCAGTTGTAATCAACGGCCGAGAAGTGAGGCACCGGGACGCGCCATAGGCTGTCGCCGGGGGTATACAACGCCGCCAGCATTGCCTGTTCTGCTTCTGTGATGCCGAGGTCGGACATTTGTGTGGGCGTGGCGGGTGTACCGCTGCCGTCAACATCCAGTAAGGCCAGACCATTTACAATATTCAGGATGGCAACAACACGGCCGTTTTGTTCCGGCGTCCAGCGTGTTTCCGTTGGGCTAAAGGAGCCTACGGGTACAGGTGTGCCTACCGGAAAGTTGAGGAAGTTTTCGACGTAATTGAACAGCGGCTGGTTGAAAGATACGCCGGTGGCTCCGGCAGCCAGAGCTTCATCAACGGTGAACTCGGCGGCATATGTATAACCGCTGGCGGGCGGCAGTGTGCCAGGCATGGCGGCCGGGCCGTTCGCGCCGACGGTGTATTCGGTGGTGCGCAGGTTGAGGGTGGTGATGGTTTGCGTCAGGCCGCCGGGCAATTGTAGCTCGGCTGTGGTTCCCTGGGGAATAAGCAAGGTTGACTGGCGCGTGCCGTCCGGGTCGGTAACGGAGCTGCCTTGGGCGGCCTGCATCGGCGCTGGATCCGTCAGGTCAATGGTGGTTACGAGCGGGTCGGGCTGGATGAGGGCGACGGGGGCGTCCAGCCAGGTATAGGCTCGCCAGGCTGGTTGAACCTGGCGCTGTGCTGGCAGATAGCCGTTTTTTTCGATGCAAATGGTTAGCTGGGTGCCGCCGTTAACGACGAGGGAGAAACGGCCGTCTGGTTGTGTTGTCGTCTTGCCATATTCTGGAAATTCGGCCGTGTATACCGTCGCGTCTGGCAGCGGCGCACCGCTGCGGTCAATGACGCGCCCGCGTACTACGGCCACCCGATCTGGATCGAATATGCCAGCCTGGACGCCTGTTTGCACGGCACCCGGCCCTTCGTAAAGAAAGGTAATCGCGTCTGCAAAATTTGTAACCTGGCTCTGATTAAAAGCCAGAGCTGCTAAAGGTTTGTTGCTATTGGTATTGGCAGTTTGTTGGCCTGTCTGCTGCACAACTGGCAGGTATACCAGATTGATGTCGGGGCCAAGCTGTAAGGGGGCGCACATTGTGGGTGAATTGATCTGCATTGCAGGCGCTTCTCGCGCAGGCAGCACTGTCGGCGTCCACTGCTCCAGTATATTGGGGGGGGATGCTGCACGGCTGCTGTATACTGCCATGAACAGCACGCACAGGCCTAGAAAAGAGAAAAATATTCGTTGTTTCGTCATGATTACCTCCAGATCACAGGGCTGCCTTGAACGATACAGGCGCTCCGTGTCCACGTTTTTACTCGTGTCTGAATTTGTTTGTTCGTTGGGTTAATTGTTAACTGATGGAGAGTAACATGGGGGTGCATCCAAACTTGCATCCAAAGTGGGGGGATGTGTCATATGTGGGGATCCCATTGTGTAGTAAGTGATAGATTGTATTCATAGATGTACCACTTGGTAATCAAATGGTGAAACTTATCCGCTTTGGAAAACGACAAGGTTTTACGAACATAGCGGCTGATTCGCTGACGTAATGTGTTATTCTACCGTTCCACATGTGCTGTTTCGCCGCTTTCTTTACCGACTGAGCAATGCTTGCCAGAATCAATGACCTGTTGGTAGGTGTGCCAGAAATCGCTGAAGGTTTGGCAATGACGGTACTCATATGGGATACGTTTCCACAACTTGCGGCAGGTCTTAGCGCTGCGGTCTCCAATGACAAAAGCTACGACTTGCCGGGTTCGACGGCATAAAGCAATGCAAAGCCACCGCTTTTGTGCTCGCTGACCAACGAATGACCAGAGTTCGTCCAACTCGAGAATATCATCTGGTTGGGCTGGCCCTACAGATGTGCGAAAGGCAGGTAATTGACTTATCAGTTCAATGAGCCAAACAGCTAACGTATGCCGATGGATGCCTAAGCACCGTTGCACACCCCGCATACTGGTTCGTTCCTTGTAAACGCTCAATGCTATTTCTTTTTTTTAGAAGATACAGGGTGTTTCGGTTGTAGGACACGCCGAGCACCGCAATCTTTACACCAATATTGTTGATTGCCGCAACGATTGGTGCCATTTTTGACAATATTGGTACTATCACAAACTCGACAACGGTAGGTAATTGTTTCTTGGATCATGCTATCAAGTTTAGCCATCACTTACTCTTCGACCACTGCCCCATAATCCGAATAGATAGTTTTCGCTGCGTAAACATCGCATCCCCGCAAACAACATGCCCCTTCAAATTCAACGCAGCCAGTACACGAGGTGCGGCTGTGATTTCATTCTCTTTTTCGCCATCACCCACAGCCACCTGAAAAAGGGTAATCCCTTCTGCGGGTAGATAGGCCGCCAGCAGATGAACGCCTTTTGTCTCTCCTTTCGCGATTGTTCCGTGCATTGTTTTGCCATCTAATGTAACCAAAACCGTTTGTGACCCCCATATTGCCAGTGTAAAAACAGGCGAAATATCTCTTGCAATTCGTCCTCTTTCACCACATTAGCTAATGTTCGTCGAATTGTATTGTATGCAGACACACTATCCCGTTCTATTTTGAAGGATGAAACCAGTTGCCGTCGTCTTAGTTTTATCCATTCAGCTATGCCTTTTGGCGTATCTTCTCCTGCCAGCTTGGCAAGCAAGATGAAAATTAAGATATGGGGCAATTTATATCGCTTGCCTCGTGCTTTTCGGGAATCCGTTAATCGTTGTAAGTCAATCATCAACTGGCTAATGTTAAAAACAAACCTGTCTTTCTCATTATCTTTCAATATGATACGTTCCATTTGGAACCTCTTTTGTTGTTTCGTTGGTGTGCAAAATCACGATGATAACAATTTGAGGTTCTTTTGCTTCTTATTCGTCCATAACTTTGGAATCGCCCTGAACAGGCAATATTGATTCTTGATGAACTGGCAAAAGTGTGTCATGATCAAGGGTATGAGTGACACTATGCCTGATTTGGAAACGTTAGCCCTCACCCTCTACGATATCGGTGCGGTGAAGTTGGGTAAATTTAAGTTGCACAGTGGTCGCACATCACCCATCTACCTGGATTTGCGCTTGCTGGTCTCTTATCCACAGGCGCTGCGTGTGGCGACAGCGATGTACCGCAATGTGTTACAGACCCTGACTTTTGATGTGTTGGCGGCGACGCCGTTGGCTGGTCTGCCGATTGGCACGGCTCTTTGTTTGGATATGGACGTGCCTCTGGTTTATCCGCGCAAGACGGCAAAGAGTTATGGCACGGGTAAATCTATTGAAGGTGTGTGGGAGGTGGGGCAAACGGCCGTCGTCGTTGACGATTTAGTCACATCGGGCGACAGTATTGTGCAGGCCATCACCCCCCTGAAAGCAGCCGGGTTGCAAGTCAGCGATGCTGTTGTTTTGGTAGATCGGCAGCAGGGTGGGGTAGAGTCATTGCGCGACCTGGGCTACACGTTACACACCGTCATTAAACTAGACCACTTGCTTTTGTTGTTGCAGGAAAACGGCCGTGTCACCCAAAAACAACGGGCAAAAGTTCTCAAGCAGTTAGAACTGAGCAGTTAGCGATCAATCATTCCCCATTTTCCCTATAGCCTACTTGTTACCAATTTATTACGAAAGCAGTGAGAGAGGATACTCTATCTCTATCCTCTCGCTATTTTAAGGAGTCAATAAATGTCTAAAACTATGTCTACATCATCTGATCAAGCGCGGGCACACGATGTGTACCGCTACAAACACAATCCGCTGGATTCTATTTTCGCGCCCAAAAGTGTTGCTGTCATTGGCGCAACCGAGCGCGAAGGCAGCACGGGTCGTACCATCGTTTGGAATCTGATGCAAAATTCCTTTGGCGGCGTCATTTACCCTGTCAATCCCAAGCGGCACAGCATTTTGGGCATCAAAGCCTATCCCAGCATCGGCGATATTCCCGATGACGTAGATTTGGCCGTCATCGTCACCCCCGCGCCTACTGTTCCCGGCATTGTGCAGGAATGTGTAGATAAGGGTGTGAAAGGGGCAATCATCATTTCCGCTGGTTTTAAAGAGACGGGGCTAGAGGGAATTGAACTGGAACGCCAGGTTATGGAAGCGGCGCGTAAAGGGCAGATGCGTATCATTGGCCCTAACTGCCTGGGGGTGATGAATCCCATGACCGGGTTGAATGCCACGTTTGCTTCGCGCATGGCGATGCCGGGCAGCGTGGGCTTTATTAGCCAAAGTGGGGCGTTATGTACGGCCGTTCTCGACTGGTCTATGCGTGAAAACGTGGGCTTTAGCGCCTTCGTTTCCATCGGCTCTATGCTCGATGTGGATTGGGGCGACCTCATCCATTATTTAGGCGACGATCCGAAAACAAAAAGCATCGTCATCTACATGGAAACCATCGGTAACGCTCGTTCCTTCATTTCGGCGGCGCGAGAAGTGGCGCTGACCAAGCCCATCATCGTCATCAAGCCGGGCCGCACCGAGGCCGCAGCCAAAGCAGCCGCCTCGCATACCGGCTCACTTACCGGCAGCGATGAGGTGCTGCGGGCAGCCTTCCGCCGCTGCGGCGTGCTGCGTGTGGACACCATTGACGGTCTTTTCAGCATGGCCGAGGTCTTGGCAAAGCAGCCCCGTCCCACCGGCCCGCGCCTGACCATTGTCACCAATGCCGGTGGCCCCGGTGTGTTGGCAACAGATGCGCTGATCACTGGCGGTGGCGAATTGGCCGAACTCTCCCCGGAGACGATGGCCGAGTTGAACGAACTGCTGCCCGGCCCCTGGAGCCATAACAACCCCATTGACATTTTGGGGGATGCAGATGAGGAACGGTACACCAAAGCGTTGGAGATTGCTGCCAAAGACCCGAACAGCGATGGCCTGATGGTCATTCTCACACCGCAGGCAATGACGGCTCCTACACAGACGGCGCAGGCGTTGAAGAAGATGTACAAGCGCGAGGACGGCCGTCCCTTTGGCAAACCCCTGCTGGCAAGCTGGATGGGGGGGGCAGACATCTCCGCTGGGGAGTCCATTTTGAATCAGAGCGGCATTCCCACCTATGCCTACCCGGACACAGCCGCCAGCGTTTTCAATTACATGTGGCGCTACACTCAGCGGCTGCACAGCCTGTACGAAACCCCTGTGCTGCCCGCCTATTCTGAGGAAGATACCATCAAGCATCAACAAATCCGGGAAATGCTGCACAAAATCGGCAGCAGCGGCCGTACCATCCTCACCGAATACGAATCGAAGCTGATCCTGGCGGCTTATGGCATTCACACAGTGGAAACACGCCTGGCGCAAAGCGCCGACGAGGCCGTTGCCATTGCCGAGGAGATTGGTTATCCCGTCGTGCTGAAACTGAACTCGGAGACGATCACGCACAAAACAGATGTAGGCGGCGTGCGGCTCGACCTGGCGCAGGAAAACGAAGTGCGACATGCTTACCAAAGCATGGAACGGCGTGTGACCGAGAAATTTGGCCCAGAGCATTTTCTGGGGGTAACAGTGCAGCCCATGCTTAATTTGAAGGATGGTTATGAGTTGATCATCGGCTCCAGCCCCGACCCGCAGTTTGGCCCGGTGCTGCTCTTTGGCACGGGTGGCACGCTGGTAGAGGTGTTCAAAGATCGCGCTTTAGGTCTGCCGCCACTGACAACGACGCTGGCGCGGCGCATGATTGAGGAGACAAAAATCTACAATGCCTTGCGTGGCGTGCGCGGGCGCGACCCGGTTGACCTGGCGGCTTTGGAAGAGCTAATGGTGCGCTTTAGCCAGTTAGTTGTGGAGCAGCGCTGGATTAAGGAGATTGACATCAACCCGCTGTTTGCCTCATCGGAGGAGATTATTGCGCTGGATGCGCGGGTAGTGTTGTATGAACCGACGGTTCCGAAAGAGGACTTGCCACAGTTGGCAATACGGCCGTATCCCGCCCGCTACATTAAACCGTACACCGCCAAAGATGGTAGCGAATTCATCATCCGCCCCATCCGCCCCGAAGATGAGCCGATGATTGTGAATTATCACCGCACCCTGTCGGAGCAGAGTGTGTACATGCGCTATTTCCGTGCCTTCCAGTACAACCAGCGCGTGGAACATGATCGCATGATTCGCATCTGTTTTGTGGATTATGACCGTGACATTGCTTTGGTCACAGAACGCACCAATCCGCACAGCGGCGAGAAGGAAATTGTAGCGGTCGGCCGCCTGAGCAAAATTCACGGCACGGGCGACGCCGAGTTTGCCATGCTGGTGAATGACGCCTGCCAGGGCAAGGGGATTGGCACCGAATTACTGGAACGGTTGTTAGAAATCGGCCGTTACGAAAAGGTTGAGCGTATTTTTGCTTACATGTTGGCGGAAAATCGTGGCATGTATCATATTTGTCAGGGTTTAGGCTTCAGCTTTGAGAGAGAAGAATCGCTAATCAAGGCCGAGATTAGCTTATAAGTGAAGGAACTGTTGCCGCCCTCCCAAGATTTGCCTTGTGGGAGGGCGGCACTGTTTAAGGATTTACCATTAACTGCCTCGGCAAGATGACAAAATCTGTGCCATTCACCGGCAGACGTGTGCCATCGGCGGCGGTGTAGACGCCCACACGCAGGGCATATGCGCCCGGCGGCAAATCGGGCGGGATGTCTAGCCGCACTTCGTCTATCACCACTTCATCATTGACATAGCTGTCGGTGGGCAACCCTCCCGGCCATTGATCCGATTGGGTGATGATGCTGCCATCTGCATTGAGCAGGTGCACGAAGACGGTGTAGAGGTTGGTAGGTTGGGCTTCCATTTGCCAATAGAGGGTGAGCACGGCCGTTTCTCCCACACGCCCTGTCACCTCACTCATACCCCGCAAGGCCAGCACCCCGCCAAAATCATACGCCAGGGGCAGGGGGATGTCTTCGGGCAAAACAAACAAGCGATCTGTTTCAATGACGTCCACGTCGCCCAACGTCACCGCCATGCCATTCCCCACGTGCAGTGTTAATGTTGCTGGTCCGCCGGGCAAATCTGGCGGCACAGTGAGCGTGATTTTCTCTTGCACTAATTCGCCTGCTCGCCACAACGCGGTGTCGTAGCGGCTGAGGGGCTGTTGTGCCAGCGCACGCCCTCCCAGGCTCAGGGTGATGGGCAAATGGGCGGGCAACGGCCGTTCCCCCTGCCAATACAAATCCAGCCCCAGTTTGCCCCCGGTGAGCACGCTGTCCGGTAGATGCGAACGGCCGTGCAGCCACAGCGCCCCATCCAGCCAGGAAAAGTCAGTTGAGACGGGGATATCTAGCGCTGCCAGCGCCGGAATTTGTGGGCGCGGCGGCACGCTGGTTGGTTCAGTGGATACCGTGACGCCGCGAAATAGGCCATCGCCATCCTGTACGGCTAACTGCGCTCCGGCCTCGTCAAATACGCTTAATTCTATCGTGTAGTTGTCTGGTGGCAGTGCGAGGGGGAGAGAGACATCGTAGCGTACCACTGGCTGCGTGCCTGGTGTCCAATGCTCTGGGTAGAAGTAGACATCATTTAGCAGTGCCGTTTCTAACCCGCTCCATATCTGCCCGGCAGCATCCCGCAAGGTGAATTTGATGTTGTAGTGGGCGGAGGTGGGCGCAGCCAAGCCCCATTGCGCATAGACAGTAAGGGTTTTGTCTGTAACGGCCGTTGCCAATCCCCACAACTGCACCTGCCCACCAAACGTTTGTGGCTGCAACCACGTTTGCGGCAAGCCGGGCGGCGGCTGCGGCGCGGGATTGCGGTAGACCCACGCCTGTTCCAGCCCACCGTAGCGGATGGTGTGCAGCAGTTCCGCGCCGGGCACAGGAAGCTGCCAGTCATCACCGGCCAGTTGACGGCCGTTCAGTGTCACAATCAGGTAGTTAGCCTGGGCGCGGTTTTCAGGGGTGTCGGGCAGGGTGTGGCCGGGGAAGAAGGGGGCCAGCGAGGGGGGGATGTCGGCAACGGCCGTTGCTTCTGCGGTATCTGGCAGTGCGGCCAACCAGCGACCCGCCGCGCCAATGGCCTCGCCCCAGCCAACGGTGATGACGTGCCGCGCCAGCCAGGGGCCACCTGCCAACGGGTTGAATGCCGCCAATGGATAGGGTACGAAGGCCAGAAAATAAGCCAGTTGGACGGCCGTTAAGCCCGGCAGCAGCCAGCGTGATTTTTGTGTGCGTGCCCAACCCCACGCCGCCAGCAAAGCTAGGGCGGGGATGGCGGGCAGCATGTAGCGGTCGAATTTCTTCGCTGCCAGGGAGATGGCTGCCACAAAACCCATCGCCCATAAAAGCAAGATGAGGTTAGGGGAGGGGAGGGAACGCATGAAATCTTGGCGCTCCTCCGCGTTTCTGAATAACTTCCAAAGCAAGAGCAGCAGTCCCACCAACACGATTGGTCCCAGCCGTAAGAGTAGAGCCATTGGGTAGAAGAGCAGTCCATGATCAAAAGCGGCTTGCCCCATGAAAAAGGTTGGGCGCAGGGCATTTTCAATTTGCCGCCCGCTCTCGCTGCTGATGACCTGCCATACTTGTTGTGGTGCAACCATCAGTGCTGGCAGCACGCCCACGGTTACGATGGCAAAGCTCGCCAGCCAGGTAAGCGATTGAAGGATTGGGTTACGGGGGTTGGTAGACCGCCACAACCTAATTCCTGCCAGTGCCAGGGGGATTAGCAGGAGGCCGGGTGATTTGCTGAGGAGGGCGAGGGCGGCGGCGCTGCCGGAAACGGCCGTGCACACAAAATTCCCGCGTGGTGTGCGCAGTGCCCGCGCCAGAGCCAGCAGCGAAAGCAGCGAGAACGTCATCAGCAAGCCATCCACATGCAGCAGCCCGGACAGCCCGGCGACGAAGGGGTCTAATGCCAGCAGCGCGAAGCCCAACAGGGCGACATCTTGATAGCGGTCTCTGAATGCTGAATGTTGAATGCTGAATGCTGAAAACAGCGCGTATGCCAGCACCAGCCCGGCACTGTTTACCAGTGCGACTATCAGTCGCCCGGCGTTGAGGAAGTGTGCCAGTTGTTGGAAGGCGGTGATGTTGTCGGGTGTCATCCAGGCGAGGTGGGTGATCCAGGTGTAAACGGCCGTGTCCTCTGGGCGCAGCAGCAGTTGCAAGGAGATGCCCAGCGCACCCAGCCAGGTCGTCGTCACTCCTGGGTGGCCGGTGACGATGGTATGCGCCCAATCCCGCGCTAGCAGCGCCTCACGGAAGGCGACTGAGCGCTGCACCCACATCAACTCGTCTGGCGTGACGTAACGGCCGATTGCCAGCAGCCGCGGCAGCAGCGCCAGTAAAAACAACGCCACGTAAAACCAGCGGGAGTGGGAGAATTTTTGCCAGGTGTTCATCAAAATCATTGTCTCATAAACGGCAGCAGTGCAAAAGTGATAAAATATTTTACTATGTCCGCAGAGAATCCAATCCGTGACGTTTATTTTGCCAATCCGCGTGTTCCCAGGTTAGACGTGGAGATTATTGCCCTTGAAACCCTGTTTAATCGTGGGTTGAATCACATATTGCAAGCGCCGCACCGCGTGTACTTTTACCAGATCGTCATCTGTACACAAGGCGTAGGCACACATTTGATTGATTTTGTGGAGAGTGCTTATGATGAGGAAACGCTGCTGCTTGTTTCCAAAGGGCAGGTGCATCAATTTCAGGTGAATCCGGCCAACCAGGGGTTTCTCATCCTGTTTACGTCTGAGTTTCTTTACGAGAATGCTACTGAGATTAACTTGTCTCACAGCTTGCGGGTGTTTGAGCAGGCGTTGTTTTCACCGGCGATACGGCCGTTGCCAGACCAGCAGCAGTCGCTAAAGACGTTGTGTCAGATGATGTATCACGAATACCATGCCCCACCCGACAAGCTATCTACCGAGGTTTTGCGCCACCTGCTGCGTTTGATTCTGTTGCAAATTGAACGTGCTCAACAGATCAACCCATCCAGCCAGCAGGCTGCGCCTTATTACCAGGAGTTTGTAGCCTTTCGCCGGTTGGTGGAGCGTGATTTAGGGCGGTCGCGTAATGTGCAGTATTATGCCCGCCAATTGGCTATCTCTGCCAAAAAGCTCAACGAATTGGCCCGCCAGGTAGTCAATAAAACCGCTAAAAATTTCATTGATGAACAAGTTGTGCTTGAAGCGCAGCGATTGCTGGCCCAGGGGGATATGCCTATCAAAGAAATTGCCTACCATTTGGGATTTAGTGAACCGACCAACCTGGGGAAGTTCTTCAAAAAGCATACGCATATGACCCCGCTGGCCTTTCGCCAACAATTTCACCCGTCTGACTAGACCGCTCCAATTTTAACCATAACTTGGCTTGATTTAACCTTTAACTCGATTATGCAATCCGTATATTAGTTGGTGTCAATACATCAACATTAAATTAAGGAGAACATAATGACAAACAGAGAAAAGGTAGTTGCCCTCTTGAACAGCCTGGAGACTGGTGAGCAAGCACCTGTGGCCTATATCAACCCCAATAAGTATATTCAACATAATCTTATGGTGGGTGACGGGTTGGCTGCATTTGGTGAATTACTGCAACACAAACCGCCACAAGGGTTTAAGGTGAAGGTGTTCCGTGCCTTTGAGGATGGCGATTATGTCTTTACTCATACCGATTATGATTTTTTTGGTCCCAAGATTGGCTTTGACATTTTTCGTTTTGAGAATGGCTTGATTGTGGAACATTGGGATAACTTGCAAGAAACGGTGACTGTTACCAAGAGTGGGCACAGTATGATCGATGGCCCGGCTACAGTCAGTGATTTGGATAAGACGGCCGTTAACAAAGTCCTCGTCCGCTCTTTCTATGAGGAAGTCCTGATTGGGGGCGATTTCGACAAGATTACTGATTACGTCAGTGCTGAGAAGTACGTCCAGCACAATCCCGGCATAGCAGATGGCATTTCGGGTTTGTTTACGGCCGTTCAGCAGATGATGGAGGCTGGTCAAACGATGGAAGTGCGTGCGCTCCATCTGCTCTTGGGTGAAGGCGATTTTGTGCTGGGGCAGTCTGAAGGGGCGTTTGCTGGCGCAGAAGTCACTTTCTACGACCTGTTTCGCATTGAGAACGGCAAAATCACTGAACATTGGGATGTTGTCGAGCCGCTGCTTCCCAGAGACCAGTGGCAGAATGAGAATGGTAAATTTTAGGATGCATTTTGGTCGTTGATGGAAACGGCCGTTGTTCGCAAACAGCAACGGCCGTTTTGTTGTTGATCGCTGACATTAAAGATCATATTATTCCTGCGTCGCTAAATGGAACTTTATAGTTTTTGCGGGGCGCAGCCATTTCATGATCAGCAAAGTGGTTGGGAAGAAATGGCCATGTGTATCTTACAAAGATAAAAAGCAAGTTTCCCCGCTTGTTGAGGTTGGGTTATGAAATGGGAATGGCTGAGATACACAGTTTGGGCAACGGCCGTTTTTGCCTTTACATCTATCATAAGCAACTTAGCTAGCAGCACACTCCATACATCGTATGGGATGCTCATACCAATTCTGGTGGGCATTCTTACCGGTGTATTTCTGTGGCAGACTAAGCTTAAAATCGAAGCACATAACGAGGCCCGCACAACCGAGTTAACACAAACCATTGCTACTTTGCAAGACGAAGCCCTCTCTTACCAGGATACAACGGCTGCTTTTCACCAGAGCGAACAACATCTCCAGTCACTTTTACGCTTGTCCAACCAATTGCAGCACGTTAATACCTATGATGAGATCATAACTGCTTTGACTTCAGAGGTCCGAGTCATTCTGGGTTATCGATCTGCCTGGCTTTACCTTGTTGATGAAAAGCATGAAGTTGCATCTTTGATAACTTATCGGGGGGAGAATATTCCGACTTCTCTTAATGAAGCCTTCTCTGTCAACATTTCAGGAGACCCTTTTTTAGAGGAAAGCCTGGCTGCTAGCCACATCGTCGTTGTAGAAGACGCACGAACCGACTCACGAACAAACCCGCAAATTATCCAAGAGCTTGGCAGCCGAACTATCGTCCACGTTCCACTGTGTTTATTGGATAAGCAGTTAGGCATTTTAGGTATGGGGACATTTGGTGATGAAGGCATTAAAGTGCCGCAGCCAGATCAACTAGATTATCTGTCTACCCTGGCAAATCACATTGCCGTCGCTGTTGAACGAGTCCAGTTTATTGAGAAACGACGCCAGTACGAACGGACCTTACGAGAAAGCGAAGAACGGTATCGTCTGTTAGTTGAATCGGCTCCTTTAGCAATCCTGGTGTATGACAATGATAAAATCGTCTATGCCAATCCAACGGCCGTAAACATATTCCGGGCTGAAAGCCTTGATACTTTTTTGGGAAAATCTTTTTTGGAATTCATTCATCCAGATTCGCTGGCGCTGGTACAGAGCCGCCGTCAGCAACTTGCTGCTGGTGAGCGCTTGGAACCGGTGGAAGAGCGCGTCATTCGTTTTGATGGACAAGTGTGCGATATTGAAGTTCATACAAGTCCAATTATGTACCAGGGGCGGACGGCCGTTCTCGCCATGGTAAAAGACATCACCGTTGCAAAAGTAATGGAAGCAGAAAACAAACGACTGCTGGCCGAAACAGCCGAGTATCTGCAACGCGAAGAACACCTCAACGAAATCGCCAGGATTATCAGCGGCACCTTGAAACTGCCAGCTCTTGCCTCCAATATTGTCCACTTGGCAACCCAATTGGTAGATGCAGAAAAAGGCGCATTAGCCCTTATAGATGAAACTGGTGAAAGCCTGACTTACACTTACTTTTGCAATCTGCCACCGAACTTCACCAGTTCCGCCCGCCCCAAAGGCCAGGGGATTGCCTGGCTCACCATCTTAACAAACCAGGCCATTCATCTGGGAGATTACAGCACCCACCCTCAAGCCCAACCAGAGTGGATACACATGGGCATCAGAGCGGTCATGAGCATTCCCGTCATCACCCAAGATACCTGTTTGGGCACACTCCTCTTATGCAACACAACAGAAGGTAAGCTGTTTAGCGAACGCGATTTGGCTAATGCCAAATCTGTTGGTCGTCAGGCAGGCGTTGCCATTCACAACGCGCGACTTTACGCTACAGAGCATGAGCGCGTCGAAGCTCTGGCTAAAACACTTGCCCAGCAAGAAGAACTGAATCGTTTGATGACCGGGTTCTTGCAAAACACCTCGCACGAACTGCGTACCCCTTTAGCTATTGCAATGGGATACATAGACCTTATTGCAGAAGACATTTCCGGGGAATTGACGGTCAATCAAAAAGAGATGGTAGTTATTGCCCAACGCCGCTTGCATTCCTTAAGTCAAATTGTTGCTGACCTGACAACCCTTTCCCTATTTGATGAACATTTACCAGTCCAGTTTGAGTTAGTTAATCTAGTCGAATTAGTCGAAAAAGTTGCAACCGACTTCCATTTACTGGCTAAAAAAGCATCTCTATCTTTACAAACAGACGTAGGTACTATTCCACTTGTCCCTGGCAATGCCAGCCTACTTTGGCAAATGCTGGACAACTTGTTAAGCAATGCAATCAAATTCACCCACTCAGGGGGGCAGGTCAATGTTCGCCTATTCCAGGACAACGCGCACGTCACCCTGGAGATTGCCGACACCGGCATTGGTATCACTCCGGCACAAATGAACCGCATCTTTGAACGATTTTATCAGGCAGATAGCAGCGCTTCTCGCACCTATGGTGGTACAGGATTGGGACTGTCGCTAGTAAAAGAAATCGTTGGGGTACATGGTGGTGATATACAGGTGGAAAGCGAAGTGAAAAAGGGAAGTACATTTCGGATTTTACTGCCCCTAGCTTGACCCAATAGAGTATACTTGACTAAGCCCCGTCAGTTCCGGCTACACAATTCATATTTGGTGGAGAAACCGATGAAGAAAAAACTTCGTGGTGTTAAACGGCGTGACATCCTCTTCGACTATGACCTATACCGGCGCAAAGTGCCCATTCCCGGTGTCGAAAATACAGAGCTTAGTGTGTTAGACCTCTGGCCGGAAGGTGCAGAACGAACCATCATGTTTGTGCATGGCTATGCGGGTGTTCTGGAATCCTGGGAATTCCAAATCAATTACTTTGCCGGTCACAACTACCGGGTGATTGCGCCTGATCTGCGTGGTCATGGGCAAAGTGACGCGCCCTACACCAATTACACGATGGATGAAATGGTAGCGGATTTGTATGCTATTACGCAGCATCTTGATGTCTCCATCCCCTTTACATTGGTCGCACACTCATTTGGTGGTTCTATCGCTGTCGAATACGCTAATGCTCACCCGGAACAGTTGGAAAAACTGGTGCTGATTGCCACAGCGGGCGAATTCCCGCTGCCTGCTATTGCCAATTACCTGCTCAAACTGCCATTGGATTGGTTTAAGCCTTTGTGGAAGTACCGCAACCGTTGGGATGCGGAGATCCATGTGGTTAAACGCATGATGGCAAATAATATGCGTCATTGGAAGGGGTGGTCGCTGATGCGCAGCATCACCACGCCAACCTTGATCATTACCGGAGAGCGTGACAATTATTTTCCGCGTTGGGTATTTGAGGATGTGGGCAAAATGATGCCTGAGGCGGAAATGGTTGACGTGGGTTCGGCCAAGCATAAGGTGCAGTTGGAGCGTCACCAGGCTGTTACTCGCGCCATTGAGCGATTTGTGGAGGGGCGGCATGGTTCCTGGCGTTCTACGATCAGCCAGGATAATCCCCTGCAAAACCGCCCCTGGATTAAGAGTTATGGGCAGGGTACGCCGCCAACGATTCCCATCCCTCGTCGCCCTTTGCATGATTTTTTGGAAAGCACGGCCGACTGGCTGCCACAGCGCACGGCGACGATTTTTTATGGCTCCAAGATGACCTATAAGGAGTTGAATGAGCAGGCTCATCAGATGAGCCATGTCTTTCACGGCATGGGGGTGCGGCCGGGTGACCGAGTCATGTTGATTTTGCCTAATATGCCGCAAATGGTAGTTGCTTTTTATGGCGTGCTGCGTGCCGGGGGGATTGCTGTGCTGCCAAACCCGGACGCCAATTCCAGAGCAATTGTGCGTCAGGTGCAGGAGACGCAGCCAAAGGTGTTGGTGACGATTCGCAGTTTTAGTGAGTTAGCGCATTTGGTGAAGGAGACAACGGGGTTGTCTCAGTTTATATTTGCGGATTTGCGCACGGCCGTTTCCTACCCCGTCTACAAAAAATTGATAGAACGCTTCGGTATTGCCGATAACGAAGAACAGCACAAAGCTGAAGCCAAAGCACTGGGTCAGCGCATGTCCCTTGTGCGCCAGGATGCACCGACTACTCCGCTTCACCTACCCGTCAGCCACCAAGGCTTGGCCGTCATCATTTACACCAGCGGCACAACAGCCAGACCCAAGGGCGTTGCCCTCTCCCATTACAATTTGGTTGCTAATTCACTGCAAACACGCCACTGGGTTCCTGATCTTGCATATGGGAAGGAAGTATGTCTTTCCGTTGTGCCATTGCTACACAGCTATGGCCTGATCACGGCCATGAACATGCCCATCATCATGGGCGCGACGTTGGTCTTGCAGCCCGTTTTTGAAGTGCAGCAAGTCTTAGAAGACATTCGCGATCACGAAGTATCCGTGTTCCCAGGTGTTCCTTCCATGTACATGGCGATCAACCAGGCGCCGGGCGTGCGGCAGTACGGCCTGTCATCGGTCAAAGCCTGCATCAGCGGCGCGGCCCCACTGCCTGTAGAAGTGCAAGAAGCTTTCGAGAAGTTGAGCCACGGACGATTGGTCGAAGGATATGGTTTAACCGAAGCATCTCCGGTAACACACGCCAACCCCCTGTACGGCGTGCGCAAACCAGGTTCAATTGGTGTGCCTTTGCCCAACACCGAGGCCAAAATTGTTGACTTCATTACCAAAGAAGAAGTTGCCGTAGGTCAGATTGGGGAGATGCTTGTGCGCGGGCCACAGATCATGCAAGGGTATTGGCAATCAACCGGAACCCTAAATAAAGAAGCGCTTTTGCAGGATGGCTGGCTGGACACCGGTGATGTGGCTGTGCAAGATAGTGATGGCTATTTCCGCATCATCAGCCGCAAAAAAGATACCATCGTATTTGGCGAATACACTGTTTTTCCTCGTGACGTGGAAGAGGTTTTGTATGAGCATCCGCGTGTTTTAGAAGTGGCCGTTGTGGGGATTGGTAAAATCGGGGAGGGGCAGAAGGTCAAAGCATATGTGGTTCCCCGACCCGGCACAACTCTGACAAAGGAAGAACTGCTTGAGTTGTGTCGTCGTCGTTTGGAACCCTTTGCCGTGCCCTGGGATATTGAATTTAGAGAGACGTTGCCCAAGTCGTTTATAGGTAAAGTGCTGCGCCGGTTACTGGTGGATCCCACTCAATAACTACTGGGATTGCTGTTGCAGCCAGGAGAGGGTTTCCTGCCAAAGGATTTTTGACTTGGGGCGGAAAAAGCCAAAATGCCCGATGGCATTGATTCCCTTTTCGGCGCGGATGATGTGGCGGTGTTCGACGTTGGGGTAAGCTTGCATCATGGCATCTACGGCCTGCCGTGTACCCCAATTATCGTCGTCAAAGCTGTAGGCGAGGACGGGAGCTGTGAAGTCGGCGTATCGTTCGAGGGGTAGGCTGGCGTCGCCAAGTAGGTAGCGGGGGTTGCGGCACCATTTGCCCCATTCCAAAGCCACGCCTTTGGGTATATCTGGCGCAGAGCCAAAGAGGCTCCAGGGCATGTAGCCAAACAGTCGAGATAAGATGGGGAAGGTGATGTGAACGTGGAAGAACACGGCCGTTTTCTGCCCTCCCCCTTGCAATTTCCAATAACCACTTTGCGCCGACATGGTGACCATGGCCGCTATCTTGTGGCGGTTGGGCAGCATGCCGGCTGTTTGCCCGCCAAAGCTGTGCCCGACGTGGATGAGATGGAACGGCCGTAACGTCTCATCTACCCAGTCTACCACTGCCGTCATGTCTGAAAAGACCCAATCGCTCATCGTGGCCTGGAAGCCGCGCAGACCTTTAGGAGCCGAGTCACCAATCCCACGATAATCATAGGTAACAACGCGGTAGCCGTGCTGGCTCAAAAACTGGGCAAAGGGTTTGTAGAATCGTTGGGGAACGGCCGTTGCCGAACTGATCAAAATGACGTCCCCCGTGTCAGCTTCCTCAGGCCGGTACATAGTGACGGACAATGGGTAGCCATCCACTGCCAAAACTGAAAATGCTGTCTGATCTATTTGATTGGTCATCATATCTCCTCTGCAGATGATTTCTTGATGGGATGTTTGCTAAGTTTAGGCAATGGCCTTTGTCGTTACAAGGTTTTTTAATACACAGGGTTTTTAGAGTAACATCCCAATGGAATTCTCAAGCCATTTCAAAGCATATTACACCTGAGGTAACAGGATGAAGAAGCAAAATAATCTATTAGCAGGCGTTACCTTCTTGGCTGAAGCTGGCCTTAACTTATTCGCCATTTTGGATTGTACCACCTTGCCCACAACGATAAGAGATATGTTGCTAGCGTCTGGTGTCCCCTTGACCGACTATCCAAGGCTCGTGCTTATTGGACACGGCGGCAGGCGCATGTGGACGGCGTTACAAGCATGGGGTATGAAAACGGCCGATCCCGTTGACCATTATAGTATGACCTTAACCCGCCAGTTCATTCAGACATACTTACACGCGCCACCGGTTTTTTGGCTTTATCCCAACACCCCTTACCTTGTTTCCTTGCAGCAATTAGGACGGCTGGCTGGTTGGAGCCATGCTTCCCCTTTGGGGCAGGGTATCCATCCCGTATATGGTGTTTGGTTTGCCTACCGTGCGGCTTTCCTAACCACAGCCGAGCTTCCCGTGTTGACTGAGCCAGACCAACCTTCTCCCTGTGAACTATGTGCTGACAAGCCATGCATCCGAGCTTGTCCGGTAGGCGCAGTAGGAGTCGGTAAGTTTGATGTAGATAGCTGTGCTCATCACCGACTGCGCTCTTATTCTCGCTGCGCGGACCGTTGTCTGGCACTCATGGCCTGCCCATTTTTCCCAGGGCATCAATACACATTGCCACAAATCCAATATCATTACGGCCGTTCTCTTGCCACTTTGCGTGCCTGGTACAGCGAATGATAACTTTGATTATTGGTAAATAGACAAAAGTTATTCAGATAGTTAGAAACCGTCTGCAAAAATCCAAGTTCACCTATAATATGACAAACATCACCCCGCATAGGTGCAAAACGAAACTACACGCCCACCAGACCGGGCAGTATAGTTCAAAAATATAAGCAGTAGCTATCCCACAAGTGTTAAGGAGCGCAAGTTATGGAAAAAATAAAACAACCAGACCTGACCGACGCCTTCACCGAACTGATTCGTCGTGCGGCAACCGATTTGCCTGCCGATATGGAAAAAGCCTTAGCCGATGCCAAGGGACGTGAAGATGACGGTTCAGCAGCCAAGAGCACGTTAGAAACCATTTTGAATAATGTAAAACTGGCCCGTAAGAACGCCACCCCCATTTGCCAGGACACAGGCACACCCATTTTTGAAATCAGATACCCATTGGGCGTTTCCACCCGTGTGCTTGCCGACCAGATTCGCAAAGCAGCGGCAACCGCCACCGAACGCGCATACCTGCGTCCGAACGCCGTAGACAGCCTCACTGGCAAAAACAGCGGCGATAACACTGGCGTGGACTTCCCCACCATGCATTTCCATGAATGGGATGAGGATTACATCCAGGTGGATTTGCTGCTGAAAGGTGGCGGCTGCGAAAATGTCTCTACACAGTACAAACTGCCCGATGGCGGTCTGAAAGCAGGCCGTGATTTGGAGGGCGTGCGCCGCGTCGTGTTGGATGCAGTGCATCAGGCGCAGGGCAAAGGGTGCGCTCCGGCCGTATTAGGCGTCGCCGTTGGCGGTGATCGCGGCTCATCCTACCTTAAATCAAAGGAACAGTTATTCCGCAAATTAGAAGACACCAACCCGGACGCGCAGCTTGCCGATTTGGAAGACCGTTTGTACGAGGAAACCAATGAATTAGGCATTGGGCCAATGGGTTTTGGCGGCAAAACCAGTGTATTAGGTGTGAAGGTGGGGGTGCAGCATCGCCTTCCTGCTTCTTATTTTGTTTCCGTGGCTTACATGTGCTGGGCTAACCGCCGCGCACGCATGACCATTCAACTGAACGGCGAAGAGGTGGAGGTGAATTATGCATAGGCTGACAGTTCCAATTTCTGATGAGGAAATTCGTGATCTGCACGCAGGCGACACGGTATATCTGAACGGTGTCATTGTCACCGGACGCGATGCCGCACACAAGTTTATGATCGAGCATTTCGTCAAGGCGGATGCGATTGCTGCCGAAGACCAGGAACTGCACGATGAGTTAAAGCGGTTGCTGGATGGCAGTGTTATTTACCATTGTGGGCCGGTGGTGCAAAAATTGGACAATGGCTCCTGGAAATTTGTGGCAGCGGGGCCTACCACAAGTATCCGCGAAGAGGTGTATCAGGCGGATGTAATCAACTACTTCAATTTGAAGGGTGTGATTGGTAAGGGCGGTATGGGCGCAAACACGCTAAAGGCCTGCCAGGAACAGCCCGCAGTTTATTTTCATGCCATTGGCGGCGCAGCTAGCCTTATTGCCCAGTCAGTCACTGAGGTAAAGACGGTACACAAGCTGGAGTTTGGTGTGCCGGAAGCGATGTGGGTGATTGAGGTTGAAGATTTCCCAGTGGTGGTGACGATGGACAGCCACGGGGTCAGTATTCACGAAAAGGTGGAAGCTCAGTCTAAGGCGAAGTTGGCGGAATTGCTGGCATAAGCGGCTCTTACTTCATTTTTATATAGATATGCCCTCTGGTTTTGCCGGAGGGCTATTTTTTTATCTGTACATCTGCTTTTATCGGGGGGATGCCAGCGGATCGGGGTCTTCTTCATCGAGACCGGCAAGCCAGCGGGTGAGGCCGAAGGCAAAAAAGGCAAGGCCCAACAGCAGCAGGGCGGTAATGAAGGTGACGCGCAGGTCACGTTCTAGCGCAGAGTAGATGAGCAAAGGCATGGTTTGGGTACGGCCGTTCAAATTCCCAGCAAATAGAATCGTTGCGCCAAATTCGCCCAGGGCACGCGCCCAACTGAGGATGAGGCCGACCAGCATAGCCCGCAAACTGAGGGGCAGCATGATGTGCCAGAAATACAACCAGCGGCCGGCTCCATCTACGGCCGCTGCTTGCTCCAATTCGCGGGGGATGGCCTCAAAGCGACTTTGCACGGCGCGAATGTAGAAGGGGGAGGCGACAAATACTTGGGCCAGCACAACGGCCGTAAACGAAAAAGACAACGTAATGCCTAATTTGCTCAAGGGAATGCCCACAAGCCCACGCCGTCCAAAGGCTGAGAGTAGGGCCATCCCCGCCACAATCGGGGGCATGACAATGGGAATCTCTACAAAAATAGTGACCAGCCGCTTGAGTGGGAACTGCCGTCGCGCCAAAAAGTAGGCTAGAGGTGTGCCCAGCAGGATGATGAGCAGCGCACTTACGGCCGTACTGCCCAAACTGAGCAAAACGGCCGTAACAATCGCTCCCTGCTGCATGGCTACATCTCCTGGCAGCATCAGTGTGCGCCACACCAACGCCACCAGCGGAACGATGAGAAACAGAGCCATCAGCAGCGCGAGAACGGCCGTAACCCCCTCCATAGAAAAAAGCTGCCTGCCTCGCCAGAAAACACGCTTCATAGACAATCTTACTGGCCCGGCGGAGGGCCAAATCCCCAACGAGACAATACAGCCTGCCCCGCCTCGCTGCGCACAAACGCCACAAACGCCTGCGCCAGCTCCGGCTGGGGTGCATCTATGAGAGGGGCAATGGGATAAACGGCCGTGACATTCTGCGCATCAGACAGCGGAACCAGTTGTACCAAACTTGCAATGTCAGGCGTCACATCCGACGTGTACACTACCCCCGCATCTGCCTCACCTAGAGCAATTTTGGCCGTCACCTGACGCACATTGTCCTCTTCCGAGACCAAGTTCGCATAAAAACCCTGTTGAAATGGCATATCCATTGCCGTAACAATTTCGTCCGTATAGGCCCGCACGGGCACACCCGGAACCGCCAAAATCAAGGCCACGCCGGGCCTCGCTAGATCAGACAGCCCAGTAATGGCAGCCGGATTATCAGCAGGAACAATGATGGTTAAGTGGTTAGAGGCAAATGGCTGCTCGCCGTCGTTGGCAATACGCCCAGTTGCAATGACCGCTTGCATTTGGGCAGGATTTGCCGAGGCAAACACGTCAGCCATAGCCCCCTGGCTCAGTTGCGCTGCCAGTTGGGACGATCCGCCAAAGTTAGTGATCACGTCAACCCCTGGATTTTGCGCCTCAAATGCCTGAGCCAATTCGCTGAAGGCATCGGTAAGGGAAGCGGCGGCAAAAACCGTTAGCTGCGGTGTCTTTTCTTTGCCTAGTTGACACCCGCTCAGCGTAAGCAGCAGGGCCACGAAAACAAGTATGTGTGTGCGCATCGGGGCTAAACACGCCCCTGGTTTTTCAGCCATTTCAGGGCTTCGCGGGCGCTGAGGGGCGCTAGAGACGTGACGTCCACAAAGGCGATGACGGCATCGGCATCTGTCTTTGAATATTCACGCAGCGCCCAGCCGATGGCCTTTTGAATGAAAAACTCGTCTGAATCCAGGTTTTCGTGGATGAGGGCGAACAACAAATCAACATCTGTGCGGGTTTTGTAATGTAGTTGGAAGAGCAGGGCGGTACGCCGCAGCCAGAAATTGTCGCTGGCCCGCCATTGGGCAACAAATTCATCACGTATCTGCGGAAAGCGGCTGAAGTGGGTTGCCACTGGATGCCCGGCGATGAGGTCAACGGTGTCCCACCAGGATTTGGTGACGACGAGGTATTCCAGCACGTTGACAAATTCGGGCGGCAGTTTCTTTTCCCATTTGTCCAGTAGGGTGAGGGCGCTGTATTGGTATTCCCGCTGCGGCAATTGCCATAAATCGCGCAAGATGGTTTCTAAGTCGTCTAATGGTGGTTTGCCCTGTTCGGCGATGAATTGCTTGAGTAATTCGCGGCGCTGCGGGGTTTTGATGCCCAGAAATGAGAACTGGTCGCGCATGTATTTTGCCATTGGCGCCGCTTGCTTTGCGTTGGCATGTTGGCTGAGTAGGGCTTGTAGGGATTGGGTATAGGTGTGCATAGTGTTTATTGTCTCATAACCACTGCTTGTGGCACAGAAATAGCTAACTAACTTGGTATGGTGTGCCGCCTCGCACGGCCGTTTGGTAGCGTGCCAGCAGGTCAGGGTCATCAATGGAGCCGTGATGATGGACTTGCCGCCAACGGCCGTCTATCCGCTGGAAAATCCGGCTGGTGCGAATGGCAAGGGGAACGGCCGTGTCCCCCAATCTGAATTCGCCCCGCTCGCGCCCCACCGCATAAAACATCTCGCCCGTTTCATGAATCGTGAAATCATAATATTCCACATACACCTGCGCCGGGCCGTTAAAAATGCGCTCATACACACCGCGAATCGCCTCCCAGCCGCGCATGATGCCACCAACCGGATTGTCCATCGCAATGTCGGCCGTGTTGGCCCAATTGTCGGCCATCATCGCCAGGTCGCCGCCATTAAATGCGGCATAAAATTGCACCAGCGCCGCTGCCGGAAACGGCAGCTCATCGGGATTTTCTTGCCCGGTAATGACATCGGGGATGGCGGCCGGTGGGGCAGGGGATTGGCTGCGCTGCCGCCGCGCCGTCACAGTTTCGCCGCCGATGCCCCAGTTGTCGGTGTTCACTTCATCAATCAAGACAACGGTGGTTTGCGGGTTTTTGTGCAGGACATTGACCAGCAGTTGGGTTGCTCCCTGAATGAGGGCCGCTTTTTGCACGGCCGTGACGCCTTCATCAGTCACTTTAATATTCACAAATGGCATTCGTTTTCTCCTTATGTTTAAGAAATACCAACCGGTTGGTATGTATAATGGACAAAAAAATATCAAGCTAACAAACAACGTAAATAGGTCTTAAACTGCTCGGCATGGATTTGTACCAGGCTGGGATCGCCTTTTGCTTTCGCCAGAATAAGCGCCCCTTCCAACACGATGATGAAGTGAACGGCCGTCGCGTCAGGATCAAAATCAGCGCTGGGATTCTCGGCCAGCGCCTCGCGCAAAATGGCGCTCATCAAATCGCGCCACTCATCCAGATATTGCACGGTCGTCTCTCGTATGGTCGGATGCGATTCCGAAAGCGATTGGGCAAAATGCCCTACCAGACATCCCTGTGCCAACGTGCCGCCTTGCTGCGCTTCGTTGGCAAAAAAATCAATCAAATCAAACGCTTTTTGCGCCGCGCTGCGTTCCGGCGCACGCGCTAACTCAGTTTGAATGCGCTGCGTGGCGTTGGCCCAGTAGTAAGCCAGCAGTTCCAACCCCAACGCTTCCTTACTTTTGAAATAATGGAAAAAACTGCCTTTGGTGACACCCGCCGCCTCGCAAATCGCTCCCACGCTCACGGCGGCATACCCTTGAGCGAGCATCAGCCGTTGGGCGACATCTAGCAAGTTTTTCTTTGGAGCAGGGATTGTTTGTGTTGTAGTCATTGTTTGCATACCAACCAGTTGGTATTGTAGCAGCGTATTTTAATTTGGCAACCAATTTATCCATCGCACGATTTCTTTCACATCGGTATGCCCACCTTCACCAAGCTGGGTGAAACAGTGCTGCAAATACTATTAGGAGTTGTCCTCGTTGGCACTAATCAGAGTGAGCAAGTGCTGGTTGAAAGCACTTGCGCCATCCCCCAACGGGTTGAAAAATTCACGGTCAATCGTTTCAACTATAGGAACAACTTGTGCAGCCAAATCGCGCCCTTCCGGTGTGACATCTAGCGACTTGGCGCGGGTATCGGTTGGGTGGGGGTTCCGCAAAATGAGCCCCTTCTTTTCCAGCGTGCGCAGCACATTCGACGTCATCATAATGTCGGTTTTGGCATGGGTGGCAAGTTCTGCCTGCGTAATGGGCCTTTCATCATTCACAAGCCAGGTCAGTGAGGCCAGCAGCACAAATTGAGTATGGGTGAGGTTGAACGGCCGTAACCCCGCATTAATCCGCCGCTGCCACACACTAGAAACCTGCCAAAGCGAAAAACCTGGACTATCCTCTGCCTGATCAAACTGAAATACACTCTCACGATCCGTCATAAAACACCCTTTCCGGCATCATGTGTCCGGCGATCAAGTCAAAATCAACCTGCGGGATTTCAAAAAAGCCAAAACGAAATAGATACCCCCAACGTTGTTTGTTCTCGATAAACGTTAAAAAAGGAATCAGTGGGCGGATCGGGACTTCTTCAGACGCAAAATATTCCACGTCGCGGCGATTCGGGATGAACCCGCCGCCCATATCATAGAGATAAACACTCTCGCCAATAACCCGACCAATCGCAGTAAATGCCTGGCATTTATCCTGACCACGAAACGTCACGGTTGGTGAATAATACAATACGCCATCCCCCACACTCATCCGCTTCAGCGGCGCAGCCTTGCCATGACACGCCTGGGCAAAGCCTGCCTGAATGCCATTTTGCACATGTTCTTTGGAGGCAACGATAATCCAGTAACGAGTTCTGTTTGTACCGGGCATTAGTTTAACTCCTGGGCTCTTATAAGCAGTCGGGTCATTGCCTCTGGCAGCTCTTGCGCCGTCTTTTTGCCAATAACTTGTGCAAACAAAAAGCTCAAAGGGCCAGAAATTGTAACGCGATGGGTCACTTTCACGCCCCCGGCGACATCCGCCATTTCATGGGCAAACGTCATCTTTGCCAGAGGAAGTGAGGAAATATCCACAAATTCCACAAGCCGCTGACATTTTTCGATGATTGCTTCGACTTCTGGCCCGCCAACCGGCTTGAGCGTGTAACGTGTGCCCGCTTCAAATTTCCCATTCAATTTGCACCACTCCACCTCTTTGTCCCACGTCGGCCAATTTTCTACATCTGCCCACACTTTCCAAATAGCTTCTTTTGAGACGGTTGTAACAAGGCTGTGTTCAGTTGTCCACATAGTTTTGACTCCTTAACTTTATAGTATATACATATATTATAAATGTATATACTATATTGTCAAGAGCCTTCAGCTTTTAGAATTTGCTTACGTTGACTGGAGATTAAATACCCTGTAACAAAAGTAATAAACATCTCTGTCATGCCTGCGCAGACGGGAATCCAAAAGATGGATGTTTGCCTGCGCAGGCATGACGAGTTCAGAAAACTTGTGTTACAAAGTATGGAGCCTGTTGAAATTGGCTTCAACAAGTTCAGCCGTTAGTTTCTAACGCCTTTTGCAAAAATTGGTTGGTGAGTTTGGTAATTTCATCCAGTTCGTCATCAATGATGACAACGTGCGTGGAGTTTTCCATCCAGTACAGCTCTTTGATGTTGGAATTAGCCCCTTCCAGGATGATTTCTCCGCTTTGCGGGTCAATGGTTGCGTCGTGTCGCCCCTGAACGATCAGCAGCGGTTGCTCAATCAGCGGCAGGCGTCGCCGCACTTCGCGCCCCAGGCGGATGAGTTCAATCACGCCTTTGAGCGGGTTAACCGGGTATCCTTGCCAACGTGAATGCCCGCCTGCTTGTGGTTTGGGGATAAACTCCAAAAAGGGTGCGGCTGCGTACAGGCGGATAATGTCCGGGGTGGGCAGCGCCAGTTGAATGGCCGGGGCGTAGTTGAGCACACCGGCAATTTCCGGGTGCTGGCTGGCGAGGTAGAGGGCGATCACTGCCCCGGTGGATTCACCGCCGACAAAGACGTGTTCGCAGATGGTTGCCAGGTGTTGGTAGGTTTTTTCCGCTTCCCACAACCAATCTTGCCAGGTGACGCGGTTGAGGTCTTCGGGGAGTGTGCCGTGTCCGGGGAGCAGTGGGCCGGATACGGTGTAGCCTTTTTCGTGCAGCAGGTGGGCTAACGGCCGTACCTCAGCCGTCGTCGCCGTCAGACCATGCAGCAGCAGCACCCCCACCGGCCCCGCCTCCCAGAAAAAGGTATCGCCGGGCAGGTGCGGGTTGACGATGGGGAAGGGGTATTCTGTGCGCAGCAACGGCCGTGTCAGACAAGTCGCCCCGCCTTCCGCCTTCAGCGAAATCTCATCTCCTTTGTACGTCCAGACCTGGCAGCCAGCCGCCTCCAGCGTTGCCTGCGTGATGGGATTGTTTTCCAGCATCACACATTGGCGCGGCGCAATGGCGAGCACATTGGTGCCCATCGTCGCAAATTCGGCTTCGGGCACCTCTACAAATTGGAAGCCGCGCTCTTGCAGCAGTTGGTACAGCGGCACAGGCAGCAGCGGCGGGTAGATCACCGCCAGATCATCAGCCACGATGCTGATCACAGACATCAAGTGCAGGCATGCATCCGGCCCCTGGTAATAAGGTAGTTGTGCGGCTATTAGTTCCACATCCGTGCCATGAAGCGCCTCTTGTAGCTGGTGGAATGCGGCGGCATTCGTGCGGAAACCTTGCCCGACGGCCAATGTCTTTTCATCAATCCACAGCAAATCGCCCCCTTCTGCACAGGCGTCGTCGTGCAGCACGTAGTGAATGGGGATGTCCAGCGCTTCAAGCTGTGCGGCCATCGCTGCTTCTTCGCCCTGGCGCAGCGCTTTGCCCATCTTCAAAATAACCGCGCCCTGTTCGGTGATGAGCACGGGGTCGTGTACAAAGATGGCATCGGCGTGGTCGGGCAGCGGCGCGGTGTGGTAAGAAATGCGCACGCCTGCCTGCCGCAAAATTTGCACAAAGGCGTCGTGTTCCTGCTGCGCGGCGGCAAAATCTGGCACGCCGCTGTAATGCCATGCAGCGGGATCGGCGGCGGCGAAGGCCGTATCTGGGCGGCGTACCAGGACGTGTTTAAGTGGGGCAACCATACTTTGACTGCCGTAATATTTCATGAAGTACCTCTTGTTAAACGGGTCAGCTTGTTTCGTTTAGGGTGATGCGTTCCCCATCTGCGGGGATGATGAGCTTGTGCTGTAGGTTGGCGGCGGCAACGGCCGTTGCCAATTCCTGGCGTGTGGTGCGGCAGTGATTCAACGCCTCCAGGTGGGTGGCAATGACCTGACCGGGAGCCAGACGAATGAATTCGACGAGTTCGGGCAAGGGCATGAGGATGGGACGCCCCACGTCGAGAACGGCCGTGCCTGCGGCTAACATCGCTACGTCTGGGCGCAGCTCTTCCAGTACACGGCGCACTTCCGGGGTCAAAACCGTATCGCCGCTGATGTACAGCGTTGGCTCGTCGGGTAGTTCGATGAAGTAGCCCACTCCTGGCCCCATGAGTTTGCCTACCAGCCCGTAGCCATGAACGGCCGTAATCGGTGTGATCTTTCCCATAAAAAAGGGAGCCGTTACGCCCGGCGTCAGCGGAATGGTGTGCAGGTGGCGGCGGCGCAGATAGCGCTTATCCAGGCGGTGGCTGTATACGGGCAGCCCCTTTTGCGCCACCCAGCGCCACCCCGCCGGGTCCAGGTGATCAAAATGCCCCCAACGACAATGTGTGATGAGAACGGCCGTTACCCCTTCCAACGCCCCATCTACATTTTCTGGCAGATCAACGGTGGGATTCATTTGTGGGCGGCGGCGAAAAAATGCGTACGGCGGCAGCGTGCCCCGTTTGCCTAACATGGGGTCTAGCAAAATACGCTGCACGCCGCTTTCAATAATCAAAGTTGCATTACGCAAGAAATGGATATTCACCGGATTCACTCCTCCAAACATCACCATTTTCATGTCTTCGCGGTGAGTGTTTTCATTGCGGAACGATTGTAACACAGGTTGGCATGGTCGGGAGATATGTTGATGATGTTTCACGCGGGGCCATTCCTGTTGTCCAGAGATTCCTGAGTAAGAGATTAATTCTCGCCAAATTTCATCCAATCTCCTTTTGCACACGTAAGCATCAATAACCGCGCCCATTATCAAGGTTTGAGGCGCACAAACTTTAAACACTTCAAAAGGAGAGAGTGATGTTTAGAAAATCCCAATTTATGTTGTTCTTTATAGTTGTACTGGCTTTGCTGCTGATCCTGGCTGCTTGTGGCGGGGAATCGCCAGCGCCTGAACCAGCAACGGCCGTACCCGTGCAAGAAGCAGAGCCAACACAGGAAGTTGTGAGTGAGGAGCCAGAACCTGAGGTGGAAGCAACGGCCGTTGCCCTGCAATTGGCTGAAAGTGGCCAACTTGGCTCCTACCTCACCGACGCTGCGGGCATGACCCTCTACACGTTTGCCAACGACGTGCCCGGCACAAGCAACTGTTACGATCAGTGTGCCGTCGCCTGGCCCCCCTTGCTGCTCGAAGAAGGCGCTGACCTGACTGCTGGCGAAGGCATTCCCGGTGAATTAGCAACCACAGAACGTGAGGATGGCGGGGAGCAGGTCACATATAATGGCTGGCCGCTTTACTACTGGGTCAACGATGCCGCCCCTGGCGACACCACCGGTCACAACGTCAACAACATCTGGGCAGTTGCCTATCCTGATACCCTTGTCTTTTTGGGTGGCAACGACGAACTGGGGCACTTCCTGGTTGGCTCCAATGGTCTCACCCTCTATCGCTTCAACCCCGATGAATCGGGCAAGAGCAACTGCTATGACCAATGTGCCCTCAACTGGCCGCCGCTGCTGGTTGCCGATGGCGAACGCCCCACTGGCAACGCGGGCGTGGTGGGCGAACTGGGCACAACCACACGAGATGATGGCGACATTCAGGTGACGTACAATGGCATGCCGCTCTACTATTGGGTTAATGATGAAGCGCCGGGCGATGCAACCGGGCAAGGTGTAAACGACGTTTGGTTTGTCGTTCCTCCTTACTCAGTGCGCCTGGGCAAGACAGATGAGTTGGGCGATTTCCTGACCGGAGCAAATGGGATGACTCTCTACACCTTTGCCATGGACGAGGAAAACACAAGTAACTGCTATGATCAATGCGCTGTAAACTGGCCGCCGCTGCTGGTTCAGGCTGGCGAGGCTCCGGTTGCCGGTTTTGGCGTGACTGGGGAATTAGGCGTCACCCAACGGGACGGCGAGACCCTCCAGGTGACGTACAATGGCATGCCGCTCTACTACTGGATCAATGACGAAGCGCCAGGGGACACAACCGGGCAAGGTGTAAACGATGTCTGGTTTGTTGCTGCTCCGTAGATAAGTAAGTTTATTCGGTTTGATTCTGTTTAGTGGAATCACTTGAAAGCAGAGGAGTGGCAAAAGCCACTCCTCTGTTATTAATTCTTGTGATTGTCTGAGGGTGATTTCTGCGAAGCTCGTTGAATCTGGGGTATCACAACGGCGCTAATTACCAAAATGCCGATGAGTGCGAAAAAGATGATGCCTACAGGGTCCATCATATTGCCTCCTTTGTGCAAGATTGAAATAAATTCTAACTGCTTCGGAGGAGCCGGGCAAAATCCGGCAGTAGTGTCCATGTTGGGCGCAGCAAGTTGACTTTGCCCGTGCTTTGCAGCAAACTTGCGGCGCAGTTACCCAACGGTACGAGGAGGTATTTATGCGCATCAAGTTGCTTAGAAATGTAGTGCTGAGTTTGTTGGTGGTAATCGTCGTAGTGGTGTTGGGAGTGGGGGGATTGGCAACGGCCGTTTCCCGTCATGCCGCCGCCAGCCCAACCGCCGATGGTGATGTGTACTTACCTATCATTGCCACACCGGGCACACCGCCGCCACAAATTGCCGGGTGCGCCATCTTTCCCGGAGACAATATCTGGAACACACCTGTGGACACCCTACCCATTCATGCCAATTCCACCAATTACATCAACACCATTGGCGCAGATAGCGGCCTGCACGCAGATTTTGGCTCTGGTGTTTGGCCGCCTGGCTCCAATAGTCCTATTGGCATCCCTTACGTGGATGTGTCCGGCAGCCAACCAGACGTACCTATTACCTTTGTGGCATACCCCGAAGAGAGCGACGATGGCCCTTATCCCATCCCGCCAGATGCGCCGATTGAAGGTGGGCCTGATTCCGATGGGGATCGCCATATCATTGTTTTGGATCGGGATAACTGCATCTTGTATGAGATGTACAGCGCCTACCCACAGCCGGATGACAGTTGGGAAGCGGCTAATGGCGCAGTGTATGATCTCAGTTCACACGATTTACGGCCAAATGGCTGGACATCGGCTGACGCTGCCGGACTGCCCATTTTGCCCGGATTGCTGCGTTACGATGAGGTTGCCGCCGGTGAAATTCGTCACGCCATTCGCTTCACCGCGCCGGAAACGCAGGCGGCGCATATCTGGCCCGCCCGCCATGATGCCTCCAGTTATACTGGCTCCAACTATCCCCCAATGGGGCTGCGCCTGCGCTTGCGTGCCGATTACGATATTTCTGGCTTTTCCCCGGAAATTCAGGTCATTTTGCGAGCCTTCAAAACCTACGGCCTCATTTTGGCTGACAATGGTTCAGCCTGGTACATTTCCGGCGCACCGGACGAGCGTTGGGACAACGATATGCTACACGAGATGGATGTCATCACCGGGGCGGATTTTGAAGTGGTAGACACTTCTTCATTGATGATTGACCCGGATTCTGGGCAGGCTGCACAGCCTTAACGGCCGTTTGCTTCGAAGAAACAAAACGCTTGCTACAAGATTGACAAAGATGCGCCCGGCATCGCCCGGCAAATGAAGATGGCTGGCGTCAATTGCATCTGTGCCTGGTATGCTGTGCTGACCTGGCGTACAAAATCCCGCGTGTCAGCATCAGTGTTGATGAGGGCGACGGCGCAGCCGCCAAAACCGGCCCCGGTCATGCGTGCCCCGTAACAGGCTGTGTGGTTTTGCGCCAGTTTTACAATTGTGTCTAATGCCGGACTGGAAACTTCAAAATCGTCGCGCAAACTATGATGACTTGCATTCAAAAGTTGGCCCAACGCTGCCGCATTGCCTTGCTGCATGGCGGTTTTGGCCTGGAGAACACGGCCGTTTTCCGTTACCACATGTCGCGCCCGACGATAAATAATATCATCCAACGTTTCCCCCAGTGCTCGGAACATTTCCCAATCCACATCGCGCAGGGCAGAAACGCCAAAATGGGCGGCGGCTGTTTCGCACTGTTGTCGTCGTTCGTTGTAGGCTGACTCTACCAGGCCGCGCCGCGTGTTGGTGTCTAGCACGGCAACGGCCGTTCCCTGTGGCAAAGGCACGGCTTCGGTTTCCAGGGTGCGGCAGTCAATCAACAGGGCATGTCCCTTTTCACCGGCGGCAGAAATCATCTGGTCCATAATGCCGGTATGGACGCCCACCCATTCGTTTTCCGCTTTTTGACCGAGACGGGCCATCTCCGCCAGGGGCAAATCAAGCCTGGATACGGCGGCAAAGGCACGCACGGCGGCCATCTCCAACGCCGCCGATGAGGACAGCCCGGCTCCAATGGGAATGTCTCCGGCCATAACGCCTTCCCATCCGCGCAGTGAGTAACCCCGTGACTGCATGGCCCAGGCCACGCCCTTGACGTATTCTAGCCAGGCGGGTTGGCTGGGTTGCAGATTGGCGAGGGGGAAGACGGCCGTTTCTCCCATATCCAACGAGGTAATTGCTATCTGTTCGTCGTCCCGCACCCGCAGCGCAATCCACAGTGCCCGATCAATGGCGATGGGCATCACAAAACCATCATTGTAATCGGTATGCTCGCCAATCAGATTCACGCGCCCTGGCCCACGTGCTAGAAAAGTGGGTGATGCGCCATAGCGCTCTGTAAATGCTTGAATGATTTGGTCTGGCAGGGTCATGGTTATTGGGAACGTGAATTGTGACGGCCGTTACGGTTCACGCATTTTGTAATGTATCTCTGATAAATCACGTAAACGCGCAGCTGCTTGTTCGGCCGTCAGATCGCGCTGGGCTTCGTCAAGCATTTCATAGCCAACCATGAATTTCTTTACGGTGGCGGAACGAAGCAAAGGCGGATAAAAATGCGCGTGCAGTTGCCAATATTCTGCGTTCCCAAATGGCGCACCATGCCAGCCCATTGAATAGGGAAAAGATGTTTCAAAAAGATTGTCGTAGCGGGTAAGCAGGCGTTTGAGGATGTCGGCCAGCGCGTCGCGTTCATCACTGCTTAAGTCAGGCAGGCGTAGGACGTGGCGGCGCGGCAGCAGCAGCAGTTCAAAGGGCCAGATGGCCCAATAGGGCACGACAGCCAGCCAATATGCATTGGTGACGACCAGCCTGTCTTCGCGCTCCAGTTCCAGGTTGGCGTAATCTAAGAGGAGGGAACGGCCGTTTTCCAACCAATATGCCTTTTGTGCCCGATCCTCTTTAGCCGGTTCGTTGGGTAGGAAATCCAACGCCCAAATCTGGCCGTGTGGGTGAGGGTTCGAGCAGCCCATTATCGCACCCTTGTTTTCAAATACCTGCACCCAACGATAAGTCTGGCCTAATTCGGCCGTTTGCGCCGCCCAAATATCTACCACGCCGCGAATCTCCGGCAGTGCCATCTCTGGCAGCGTCAGATCGTGCCGGGGTGAGAAGCACATCACGCGGCAAATTCCGCTGGTGGATCGAGTTTGCAGCAGTGGATGGGATTGCGGCGCAGGGGGCACATCCGGCAGCAGCGCGGCGAAGTCGTTGGTAAAGACAAAGGTGCTTTTATAGTTTGGGTTACGGTGACCGCCAGCGCGTTCGTTGCCGGGGCAAAGGTAGCATGATGGGTCGTAGGAAAGCTGAGCGTTGGGTATAGCTTTTTCGACCTGGCCTTGCCACGGCCGTTTCATACGATGTGGTGACACCTGTACCCACTCGCCGGTCAATAGGTTCAATCGCCGATGGGGATGTGCAGTCGGATTAAACACAGCGTCGTGGTATTTTACGGTTGATAAACCGCGAAGCCCTCCAACATTGCCTGTAAAATTTCCTCATGATGCCCGGTTTCTGTGTACAAGCTGATGATATATGCGATACCATTTTCAACCGTCACCGCCGCATTGAGCGAAAAATCACCATTGTTCCGCGAGTATACCGACCAGTTGCGTCCACTAATTTGCACATCATTAATTTGACCGGGAACTGGTTCAGTCTGCGTGCCGGTTCCCACCATTTGTGCCAATGTCGTTCGGGCATCACTGCCAGGCACAGCATTGAAATTCGCAAAACTGGCCTGCCCATCACTCCAAGCTGCGTTGCTGGTTGGATCATTGTTTAATGGCTGCCATCCTTGAGGAATGGCACTTTTCATCCCTGCTGTAGGAATTTGTACCGTTTGCATTACCATACTATCTGGCGTGGGTGAACTTTCAGGAACAGCAGGCTCAACGGCAGGAGGTGTCACATCCATAATGGACATAGGTTGTTTGTTCAACAACTGCATAACTGTCCAGGACGTGTTGGAATTATTGGCGTCCGAGTTGGGAAGAGCGCGTTCAAGAACAACTAATTCATAAGCATACCCTGACTCGAAATCAAGCCCCCCAATCTCGTTGTTATAAAATTGCCATTCATCCCGGACTTGCGTTTTATACAGGTAGCACATTTGCCCGGATTCATTAGGGCAAGCCACGCGGTCAGGCCCCAAGATAATGCCACGAATACGTGCTGGCTCTTGCGCGACAATCTCTTGTAATGTCCAGTCGGGCGAATTGCCACTACCAGTTTCTTCTACCACCAGGGTATACAATGAACCTTGTTGGAGAGTGAAACCCTTAATTTCTTTTTCACGAGTTTGCCAATCAGTAAGTATTCCATCTGCAACAAGTAGGCAGGGTTGATTTTCTGTGCCAGGGCAAGTGATAGTGGTGGGCGCAACATAAATGGTTTTTGTCACGCTGTCATCTTGTTGGCGGCAGCTTGCTAGCAGCGGAACGAATAGGATTGTGACGAGAATTAATGCAAGGGTGCGATTTTTCATCATGGCTGCGACTCCTTTATCGCGGCATTTGAGTTTACCGCAAATTATATCAACATAATACTAAAAGACATCAAGATTGTATAGTTCAGCCATCACGTCCGCTGGTGGCTCAGCTATTCGCCCTGGTGTGCCTCGTCGCAAAAAATCAACCATGCTTTGTATCTCCACTGCTTCATCACAATGGCAGCCAATTCCTTCGTACCAGTGTAATAGCCCGCTTTCTTTGTCCAATCGCAGGCCAAATATGGTGTCATCTGTTGCCCACATCCAAGATAGATTTTGTGTTTGTGTCACAATACTGATTCCTGTTTTGTCTATAAAACAACGACTCATTCCTGCTATAATGTATAGCGTATCAGGGGGTAAACGCATGAGCAAACAAGTACAAATGCTTGACACAGAAATGGGTGTGCAGTTAGTGCAGATTGCTCGCCGCAGTCTGGAACAATATGTGCGGCACAAACAACATTATTCCCCCGATCTCAATCAACTTCCGCATTCCGTTTGCCAACCTGGTTGCAGCTTTGTCACCCTTACCGATCATGGGTGGCTGCGCGGCTGCATTGGCAACACGCAAGCACGCTGGGCGTTGGCCGAAGATGTTGCCCGCAATGCTGTTGCGGCTGCTTCCCGTGATCCCCGTTTCTCACCGGTTACATCTCGAGAATTAGAGGACATTCGCCTGGAAGTGACCCTGTTAACCCCGCCACAAGAATTAACCTACCATACTTATGAAGATCTGCTGGGCAAACTGCGTCCCCGTGTAGATGGTGTGATGTTGACATGGGACTTGCGGCGCGGCCTGCTGCTGCCACAAGTGTGGGATCGCATTCCTGAACCAGTAGAGTTTTTACGTGCCATCACCCACAAAGCTGGCATTCCACAACATGAATTGATGATGTATCCACCTACTATCTCGGTGCACACGTTTCAGGTGCAACACTTTCACGAGCCGGGGTATCAGGAGCCGGGGGGCTGAAAATGGAAAACAAAAAACAGAGAACAGGCGAGTCAGTCGTTTTTCGGTTTTTGTTCTCTGTTTTTTTGTTGATTATTTTTTCATGGACGCGACAAATGTTGCTGCTGCTGTCGGTTTGTCTTTTGCGGCATCTACTGCTTTGACCAGTGCCGAGCCGATGATGACGCCATCAGCTAATTCGCCCACAGCTTGTGCTTGCTGCGGCGTGGAAATGCCGAATCCGACCGCCAGTGGCCTTTGCGACACAGCACGTACTCGCCGAATAAACCCGCCCAATGCCTGCGACAGCTCCGTTCGCGCCCCGGTGATACCGGTGACAGAAACCAGGTAGGTGAAGCCGGTAGACCTTCGCGTAACCATTTTGATGCGTTCCTCAAAACTGTTCGGCGAGAGCAAGTACACAAGCGCAAGTCCCTGTTCGGCGCACAGTGCTTCCAATTCGCCCGCTTCATCGGGGGGCAGGTCGGGGATGATCAGGCCGTTTGCGCCAGCCTGCGCTGCATCCTGCACAAACCGCGCCAGCCCGTAGGCCAGCAGGGGATTGATGTAGCCCATCAATAAAAAGGGGATGGTGATGCCGGAGGCGCGGAGGGTGGATACGGCCGTTACACACCTCTCCACCGTCATCCCCCCTTGCAGCGCCACCTGCGTACTGTGCTGAATCGTCGGCCCATCTGCCAGCGGGTCCGAGAAAGGGATGCCCAACTCCATCATATCCGCGCCCGCCGCTGCGCACGCCTGCACTACCGCCAGCGAAGTCTCATAATCAGGATAGCCCAACGTGAAATAGGGCATAAAAGCTGGTTTGTTTTGTTCAAAAGTTTGCGTAATTTTGTCTATTGGTTTCATCGTTTCCTCGAACGTGAAACGTGATCCGTGAAACGTGAAAAGAAAGCCATCACGTTTCACGTTTTACGTTTCACGCAATGACCGAAATCACCGTATCCAAATCCTTATCGCCGCGCCCGGAGAGATTGACAATCAAAATCTGTTCTTTGGGCAGCGTGGGCGCACGTTTAATCGCTTCGGCGACGGCATGGGCGCTTTCCAACGCGGGGATAATGCCTTCCAATTCGCACAGGGTTTGGAAGGCGGCCAGCGCTTCCTCATCGGTGGCGGATGTGTAGTAAGCCCGCTCCAATTCGCGCAAATGGGTGTGTTCCGGGCCAACGGCCGCATAATCCAACCCCGCGCTAATGCTGTGCGTCAGCGCAATTTGCCCATCCGCATCCTGCATGACGTAGGTATAGCAGCCGTGCAGCACACCGGGACGGCCGATTTGCGGGTCGGCAAAGCGGGCGGCGTGTTTGCCGCTGGCAATGCCTTCGCCGCCTGCCTCTACGCCAATCAAATCCACGCCCTCATCGCCCACAAACTCGTGGAAGATGCCGATGGCATTGGAGCCGCCGCCAACGCAGGCAACGATGCTGTCGGGCAGGCTGCCCGCTGCATCCAGAATTTGCTGCCGCGTTTCGCGGCCAATCACGGACTGAAAATCGCGCACCATTGTGGGGTAGGGGTGCGGCCCCAGCGCCGAGCCGAGCAGATAGTAGGTGTCGCCCACATTCGTCACCCAGTCGCGGATGGCTTCGTTGATGGCGTCTTTGAGCGTTTTCGAGCCGCTTTCTACGCCGCGCACTTCTGTACCCAGCAGCCTCATGCGGAAAACGTTGGGCGCTTGCCGTGCCATGTCCACCGTGCCCATGTATACCACGCACTCCAGGCCGAGTAGGGCGCAGGCGGTGGCTGTTGCCACGCCATGCTGTCCCGCGCCGGTCTCGGCGATGATGCGCCGTTTGCCCATGCGTTTTGCCAGCAGCGCCTGCCCCAGGGCATTGTTGATTTTGTGTGCGCCGGAATGCGCCAGGTCTTCGCGCTTGAGGTAAATTTGTGCGCCGCCGAGCTTTTCCGTCAGCCGCCGCGCAAAGGTGAGGGGCGTGGGACGGCCGACATAGGTTTGCAGCAAATTGTCCAGTTCAGCCTGAAAAGCGGGGTCGCTTCGCGCTTGCAGATACGCCGCTTCTAATTCTGCCAGGGCGGGCATCAACGTTTCGGGCACAAACTGCCCGCCGTAGGGGCCGAATTTTTTGGGAAGGGGTTGGGTTGTCATGGTTCCTCTTTTGAGATTAGAGATTGGAGATTAGAGATGGCCCCAATCTCCAATCTCTAATCTCTAATCTCTTTTGCCTTTGTAATAAATTGCGCCATCTTCTGCGCGTCTTTCACGCCGGGGGCGCTTTCCACGCCGGAGGCTACGTCTACGCCCCAGGGATGGGTTTGGGTAACGGCCGTCCCCACATTCTCTGGCGTCAATCCCCCGGCAAGCATGATGGCATGGCTGCTGGCGAAATGGGCGGCCAGCGCCCAATCGCCGGTTTGCCCACCGCCGCCGTACTCGCCGGGCTGGTAGGCGTCAATGAGGATGGCCGGCTGCTGCGCGGGACGGGCAAATTGCTGCATGAGGGTTTGCGCCTGGGGGAGGGTGGACGGCCGTATCGCCTTAAACGCCTTGTCACCCAAAGTGTGCAGCATCTCCGGCGGTTCGTCGCCGCACAACTGCGCCAAATCCAGCCCGCACAGGGCCATGATGCGCTGCACCTCGTCGAGGGGACTGTTGACGAAGATGCCGACAAGGATAGGGAAACGTGATGCGTGATGCGTGATGCGTGATGCGTCGTGGCGCAGGTGGTGGATGAGGTCGGCTGCTTTTTCTGGCGTGATATAGCGTTTGCTGCCCTTGTAAAAGTTGAAGCCGAGCATGTCCGCGCCGAGGGTGACGGCCGTTACTGCATCTTCTAATCGTGTGAACCCGCAAATTTTGACTTTCATAGGTGTAGAGCGATTAGAGATTAGAGATTGAGCAATCTCCAATCTCTAATCGCTAATCTCCAATCTCCAACAATTCCCGCACCTTCGCCCCTGTGTCTGCTGCCGTGACCAGCGATTCGCCGACGAGCATGGCGTGAACGCCCATGCCGCGTAGGGCGGCGGCATCGGCGGCGCTGTGGATGCCGCTTTCGGCGACGGTGGTGATGTGAGGGGGGATGGATGGCCGTAAGCGTCGCGTCGTCTGCAAACTGACCGTGAAGGTGTGCAGGTCGCGGTTGTTAATGCCCACCAGCAGCGGGTCGCAAACCAGCGCCGTGTCCAGTTCTGCCTGCGTGTGGACTTCCACGAGGGCGGCCATGCCCAGTTCAGCGGCCAACTGCTGCAAATCGCGCAGATGTGCCGGTTCTAAATGGGCCACGATGAGCAGCACGGCGTCCGCACCCGCCGCCCGCGCTTCGTAAACCTGGTACGGGTCGTACAAAAAGTCTTTGCGCAGCAGCGGCGGACGCTGTGGCAGGGCGGCAATCTGGCGCAAATAGGTCAAGCTGCCTTGAAAATAGTTTTCATCGGTGAGTACGCTGATCGCCGCCGCGCCATTGTCGCCGTAAGTTTGCGCCAGCGCCAATGGGTCAAAGTTGGGAGCCAGCAGCCCTTTGGAGGGCGAGGCTTTTTTGACCTCGGCGATGAGGGCGGGTTTGGCCGGGCTGTGGCGCAGGGCGGCGATGAAGTTTTGCGGGGGCACGGCCGTTTCTGCCAGCCGTCGCATCTCCACCAACGGCACAAGCCGCTGCCGTGCGGCAACTTCACTGCGTTTGTGGGCGAAAATTTCGTCTAAAATGCTCATCGTAAAAAGAAGAGATTAGAGATTGGGAGATTGGAGATTGGTGGCGATGCCAATCTCTAATCTCCCAATCTCTTGCTAGTTTCCACCAACGCCTCCAACTTCCCCAGCGCCGCGCCACTGTCCAGGGATTGGCGGGCCAGGGCGAGGCTTTCGCGGAAGTCGCCGGTGTGCGTGGTGAGGGCGGCGGCGGCGTTGAGCAGCGCCACATCGCGGCGCGGGCTGTGGTCTTCCCCGGCGAGGATGGCGCGGGTGATGATGGCATTGTCGGCGGGGTCGCCGCCGCGCAAATCATCCACTGTGCCGGGGGCGAAGCCGTAGTCGGCGGGGTCAAGCTCGTAGGTGGTGACACGGCCGTCCTGCAAATGACTGACGCGATTGGGGCCGCTGGTGGTCAGTTCGTCCAGCCCATCATAGCCATGCACAATGAATGCGGCCGTGCCGCCCAATTCGCCCAACACCTGCGCCATCACCTCAGTAAGGGCGGGGTCGAAGACGCCGATGAGCTGATGTGTGGCTCCGGCGGGATTGGTCAGTGGGCCAAGCACGTTGAAGATGGTGCGTACGGCCAACTCGCGGCGCGGCCCGATGGCGTGGCGCATAGCGGGGTGGAATTTGGGGGCAAAGAGGAAGCCGATGCCCACCTGCTCGATGCACTGCCCCACCTGTTCCGGGGTGAGGTTGAGGTTGACGCCCAACGCTTCCAGCACGTCGGCGCTGCCGCTGCGCGAGGAGGCGGCGCGGTTGCCATGCTTGGCGACATCGTACCCGGCCCCGGCTATGACGAAGGCGGCCGTGGTGGAGATGTTGAAGGTGTGTGCGCCATCGCCGCCGGTTCCGGCTGTGTCGAGTAGGGGGGCGCTGCGGCGCTTGCCGTCTCGCATCAACTCCACCCGGCTGGCATTATCGCGCATGGCGCGGGCGCTCCCGGCAATTTCGGCCACACTTTCGCCCTTCATGCGCAGCGCCACCAGGTAGCCGCCAATTTGCGCCGGGGTCGCCTGCCCGGTCATGATGATGTTCATGGCCTCTTCTGCTTCTGCCAGGGGCAGGTCTTTGCCCTGCATGATGGTTTTGATGAATGGTTTGAGCATGTTGAACTCCTTTGCGTGAAACGTGAATCGTGAAACGTGATGAACCTTTTCTCGCGTTTCACGCCTCACTGGATTGCTAAAAAATTTTGCAGCATTTTCTTCCCGTGTTCGGTGAGAATGGATTCGGGGCGAAATTGCACGCCGAAGATGGGGTGCTGTTTGTGGCGCAGACCCATCATTTCGCCCTCGGCGGTGAAGGCGGTGATTTGCAGGTCGTCAGGCAGCGGTTCGGCGACGATGAGGGAGTGGTAGCGCGTGGCCTCGAAATGATTGGGGATACCGGCGAATAGATTCTCGCCGTAATGGTAAATGGGTGAGGTTTTGCCGTGCATCAGTCGGGGAGCACGCACCACCTGCCCGCCAAAGGCTTCGCCGATGCACTGCTGTCCCAGGCAGACGCCCAGCACGGGGATGCGCGGCCCCAATTCGCGGATGACTTCTTTGGAAATGCCCGCGTCACCGGGGTCGCCAGGGCCGGGGGAGATGACGATGTGGCTGGGATTGAGGGCGGCCAGTTCGTCTACGGTGATGGCATCGTTGCGAAAAACCTGGATGTCGCAGCCCAGTTCGCCAAAATACTGTACCAGGTTGTAGGTGAATGAGTCGTAGTTGTCTATGACGGCTATCATAATTCCTCCAAAAGAGTGGCAAGTGGCAAGTTTGCAGGTATGCAAGTTACTTGCAAACTTGCCACTTGCATACTTGCTTTCTATTTCTCTGCCATTTCTACGGCGACGGCCAGCGCTTTGGCTTTGTTGACGGTTTCCTGGTATTCGCTGGCGGGGTCGGAGTCGGCAACGATGCCAGCGCCGGCTTGAATGCTGATGGTACGGCCGTGCATGGTCAGGGTGCGAATGGCGATGCAGGTGTCCATGCTGCCATCAAAGCTGACGTAGCCGACGGCTCCGGCGTAGGGGCCGCGCGGACCGGGTTCGAGGTCGTTGATGATCTGCATGGCGCGGATTTTGGGCGCACCGGTGACGGTTCCGGCGGGGAAGGTGTGGCGCAGCAGGTCGAAGGCGTCGAATTCGCGGCGCAGTTTGCCCTGCACATGGCTGACGATGTGCATGACGTGCGAATAGCGCTCGATGACCATCAGTTCTGGGACGTGGACGCTGCCGTATTCGCAAACGCGGCCTAAATCGTTGCGCCCCAGGTCTACGAGCATGACGTGTTCGGCGCGTTCTTTGGGGTCGGCGAGGAGGTCGGCTTCGTGGGTCTGGTCTTGGCCGGGGGTTTTGCCGCGTGGCCGTGTGCCAGCAATGGGGCGCACGGAGGCGATGCCGTCTTCGAGGCGCACGTGCATTTCTGGCGATGCGCCGATGAGGTAGAAGGGTTCGTCTCCGGCTAGCCCGTCGAAATCAAAAAAGAACATGTAGGGTGAGGGGTTGAGGCGGCGCAGGGCGCGGTAGATGTCGAAGGGGGCGGCGCCGGTTTCGCGGCTGAAGCGCTGCGAGGGCACGATTTGGAAGGTGTCTCCGGCGGCGATGTGGGATTTGGCACGGAGGACGGCCGTTTCAAATGCCTCTTGTGTCATATTCGAGCGCAGGGTTGTGTCGGCGGGGGCTGCGGCGGGGCGGGACTGCGGCGGGATGGGGGCTTGTAGTTGTGCTTCTAGGGCATCCAGCCGTGCCTCGGCGGCGGCGCGGGCGGCTTGTTCGTTGCCGTTGATGTGGGCGTTGGCGATGAGCAGCAGCTTGCCGAAGGCGTGGTCGAAGGCGACGAGGGTGTCGGCGAAGAGGAGGATGGCGTCGGGCAGGTTGGGATGGGCGGCGAGGGGGACGGTTGGCTCGAAGTAGCGCATCATTTCGTAGCCGAGGTAGCCGACGAGGCCGCCAGCGAAGCGGGGCAGTCCGTGTGTGGGCGCGAGGTGGTATTGGTTGAGTTCGGCGCGGAGGAAAGAAAGAGGGCAGGGGTGCAGGGGTGCAGGGGTGCAGGGGTGCGCACTTGCAAACTTGCAGACTTGCCACTCGTTTTCTTGCAACACGTAGGCTTTGCTGGGTTGGACGCCGATGAAGCTGTAGCGGGCGACTTGTTCGCCGCCGGTGATGCTTTCGAGGAGGAAGGAGGGGCCGCTGCCTGCTAGTTTGAGGTAGACGGAGACGGGGGTCTCCAGGTCGGCGGGTAGTTCGCGGATGATGGGGATGAGGTTGGGAACGGGAACGGCCGTGTTGGTTGGTTGATTCTTTTCTGTAAGCATTGGTTTTCCTTTGAGATTGGAGATTAGAGATTGGTAGACGCAGCAATCTCTAATCTCTAACAACAAAAAACCTTCTCTGTCCGCTGAGGGACGAGAGAAGGTTCCCGTGGTGCCACCCTGATTAGGCTGACTTTTGCTAGAAATAAAAAACTCCCCGTGAGTGCAACGGGGAGTAAGCCAGCCTCACTTTTTCAGTTCGCGCTTGTATGGTCTGCGCAAACCTATGCCGGGTAACGGTGGCAATTCCGACTTAAGCTAATTCGTTGATTGTTTCGCTTAAGCGACTCTGAGGCCCATTCAACGCCAGCGTGTGTGCAAACTTTCACCAACCGTTTGCTCTCTGGGACATCGTTTTGACGTTTACTCTTCCTCTTCACAGTCTTTTGCTTTTTAATTGCTGGGAAGTTTATACAAAATGCAGGCGCATTTGTCAACTATGATTTTGGGGCCTTCAGAATTTCGTGGGATTGGGAACCTTTATTGGCCTGTCATGATCACGAACGGCCGTTGGTCACTTTCGCGCACAAAGCGTTGGGTTATCTGAAAGCCGTGTTTTTCGCAGACGCGTTGGGAACGGCCGTTGAATTCGGCAATGGTAACGCGCAGGTTGAGGGTGGGATAGTGCTGGCGGGCGAAGTTGAAGACGGCCGCTGCGTAAATGTGCCCGTTCCCTTTGCCGGTGAGGTCGGGGCGCATACTGATGCCGATGTCTATGGCGCTGTCGTCGTAGGTACCGCCGGGAACACGGCCGTCTGCGCCATAGTTGCATGTGCCTAAGAATTCTCCAATTTCGTTGACGATAGCAAAATAGCCGTTGGCCGGATCGCTAAAAAAAGCGATTTGCCCGGCTTCATCATTTGTTTGCATGTTGTAGAGGGCGTAGGGGCCATCGTACTGCCATTGCAGCATGGCGCAAATTTGGTTGGTGGTGAGGGGCTGGATTGATAAATTCATGCGTTTTCCAGTTTCCAAGTGAACAAAAATATTATACCATCGGGGCATGTTGGTGTTTGAGACTGAACGGCTGCGGGTGCGCACGGCAACGGCCGTTGATGCAGACCTCTTGTATGAATTATGGCATGATCCGCAAGTGATGGGTAATGTGGGATTTCCGCAGGGCTTGCGCATCAGCCGGGAAGAGATTGCGGCAGGTGTGGCAAAACACGCGCCCACCCAGGTGTTCGACCGCTATCTCATTGTTGAATTGCAAGCCACAGGCGAAGCGATTGGCGAGTGCAAATTGGGGTCCCCAGATGAGACAGGTATTGCGGAGACAGATGTAAAACTGCTGCCCCGTTTCTGGGGACACAAATATGGTATAGAGGTGAAGCGGGAGTTGGTGGATTATCTGTTTCAGCATACGGATTGTACGGCCGTGCAGGCCACTCCCAACATCAATAACATCGCCTCGATCAACATGCAGGAAGCGGTGGGCGGCGTGCGCGTTGGCGAAGGGGTGTTTGAACCTCCAGAGGCGATGCGTGGTTATATGACGGCCGTTCCCCACTACATTTACCGCGTTTACAGGTAAAGATAGAGTGTAGAGTGCAGAGATAGAGGGAAGTACGCTTTTTCTATCTCTGCCTATTAAAGGAGTGACACATGGGTATTTTAAGTTGGATTATCTTTGGTGCGTTAGCAGGATGGTTTGCCAGCTTGATTGTGGGCACACGCGGGCGGCAAGGCTGCTTGTTCAACATTATCATTGGCGTGGTAGGGGCCTTTTTGGGCGGCATCATCATGGAGTTTGTCACCGGGAACAGCATCAGCATGGCGTTTAACATGCGTAGTTTTGTGGTGGCGGTGTTGGGCGCGGTGATTTTGCTAGTGATTACAGGGGCGGCGCGGAAAGGGAAATGAAGCTGGGGGAAAAGCTGCGTGCGCTTTTGCAGCCTGTTGGGACAGTGTCTGCTGTTGCCCCGGTGTTCCGCCGGGTTTTGCTTGTTGTGCATAATCCGCGGGAGCAGGTGGCGAACGGCCGTAAGCTGCACCAAATCTTGCACTGGCACGATCCCGACGAGTTGGCGGCGCAATACATCGCCGACTTGCGCGAAGCCAGCAGCGGCTACGCCAACTTTGAAATTGCTGATCGGCTGGAAGTGGACGCTTTTCCGCAAAAAGAGGATGGATTTCAGTACGACATTGACACCTATCTCTACCGCTGGCGCTCGCGCACGGGGTTTCATGTGCCGGATCGCGTGGATTATGCGGCGCTGCTGCGACAGTTTAAGATGGTCTCGCGGATTAATTTGGGGCAGGTGGATGAGGTGTGGTTGATGGGCTTTCCTTATGCGGGCTACTATGAGTCTATTATGGCTGGCCCGGATGCGTTTTGGTGTAATGCGCCGCCGTTGGAGGGGTACGGCCGTTGCAATCGTCGTTTCGTCATTATGGGCTTCAATTACGAGCGCGGCGTAGGTGAAATGTTGGAGAGCTTTGGGCATCGCGCCGAATCCATTATGGCGCATGTCTACCGCCAAAAGCGCGGCGCAGCCAATTTGTGGGAGCGCTTCACGCGCCATGAGAAAACTCACCCCGGCCAATCGGAATGTGGCACGGTGCATTTTGCGCCCAACAGCGAGCGCGATTATGATTGGGGTAATCGGCGTTGGGTGCGCAGTTTTTGCGCCAATTGGTTGGATTTCCCTGACCTGAATGGGAGTTCGCAGCGAGTGAATTGCAGCGAATGGGGCGATGGCGACATTCATGCACATCATATGTGGTGGCTGCGCCATTTGCCACATGGGAACGGCCGTGCCGATGGCATTGCCCACAACTGGTGGTCTTATATTGTTGATCCCAACCTGGTACGCTAGGGATCGGCGCATAATCAAATTGTTGTCATTACAAACAAATACACATTGGAGGAAAAACAGATATGGAATTTTTAGACACTGTTCGTTCGTTGGCGCTTGCTTATGGCCTCAACATTTTGGGAGCTATCGTCATTCTGGTTGCTGGTTATTGGCTGGCAGGTTGGCTGGCGCGTATGTCGCGCAAGGCATTGGGCAAGACGAAGACGGATGAGGCATTGGTACGTTTTGCTGGCAGCCTGATTTATTATGCGGTGCTGATTTTTGTGGTATTGGCGGCGCTCAATCGCCTGGGCATTCAAACGACATCGTTTGTAGCGTTGGTTGGCGCGGCCGGTTTGGCTATTGGTCTGGCGTTGGAGGGTGCGCTCTCTAATTTCGCGGCTGGCGTACTGCTGCTGCTTTTCCGCCCTTTTAAGATTGGCGATTTGGTGGAGATTGCCGACCATTTTGGGTCGGTGGAAGAGATCTTGATTTTCAGCACGATTTTGGTGACGCTGGATAATAAAACGGTGACGATTCCGAATTCGCAGGTGACGGGTTCGCCGATTGTGAATTATTCCAAGAAGGGGCTGCTGCGCCTGGATATGGTGTTTGGCATTGGCTATGGGGATGATTTGTTGAAGGCGAAGCGGGTTTTGCAGGAGTTGGTGACGGCCGATCCCCGTGTGGCGACTGATCCGGCTCCCATTGTGGCGGTGACGGAGTTGGGGGATAGTAGTGTGAATTTTGCGGTACGGCCGTATGTCACGCCCGCCGATTATTGGAATGTGTATTTTGACCTGACCGAGCGCGTGAAACTGCGTTTCGATGCTGAAGGTATTTCCATTCCCTTCCCACAGCGCGATGTGCATCTTTTCAAAGAAACAATGTAACAATTTGCGTAATATTGGGTGGGTACACTTGCTGCGGTAATAAATTTATGCGTGACGAGTGGTGAGTTAGTGGATTGACTTACGACTCGTCACGCAAAAAAACGCTTTGGTACTGGAAACCGTACAGCCAACACCCTCGAATATGTCTTCAAAAGACCAGGCCGAACAACCTATTTTTTACAAGCTGCGCCTATGGCAGGAAAAAGTGCTTGATAGCGCCCTGCGCGGTATGCTCGTTTTTTGGGTAATCGCCCTGGTGAATGGCATTAATAGTGTTGCCAAGGCTTACCGCGAAGAAGCACAGTCGTTTCAACACCCGGCAGAGGCGGCGGCCGGCGTGATAGGGGCTTATGTACTGGTAGTTTCCTGTATGATTTTTGTTACGTTTCGGCCACAGCTTGGCTATTCTTTGCGGGCGGGTATCACGCTGTTTGTTTTGTATCTGTTGGGGGCGATGGGGCTAACGTTGTCGGGGTTGAGTGGCGACGGCCGTATCTTTCTCTTTGCCTTTATTATTTTCACCGCGATTCTGACTAATTTTCGTTATGGCTTGGCTGCGCTTGGGATCAGCGTGGTCACAATAACAATTGTAGCCGCGCTGATTTCAACAGGCGTTATTAATATACCTCCCTCGCGGCAGGCTAATTCTGGCGATCTCGCTTCCTGGTTTAGTGCCAGCATTGTCTTTGTTTTGCTGAGTGTGGCTATTGTTGCGGCGATAGTTTATCTTATTCGTGGTCTGGAACGCAGTTTGAATGATGCCCGTAAGGAGCAGATGTTTGTAACGGCCGTACTCGACACTATCGGCGCCCTCGTACTCATTATGGACCCAGAGGGGCGCGTCATTCGCGTTAACCGCGCCTACGAACGCACGATGGGCTTTACGCAAGATGAAGTAGTGGGTAAACAACCCTGGGAATTCTTTGTTGTGCCTGACAAAGTAGCGCACACAAAATCTTATTTCAGCAAAGTTGTAAATGGTGAAGTCCTGCAAGGCCACGAAAACGAATGGCAAACAAAGGATGGGCAGCGCCGCATTATTGCTGGAAGTAGCGCCCGGTTAACCGACGATCAGGCCGTAACAGAGTTTATTATTGGCACAGGGATTGACATCACCGAACGCAAACAAGCCGAAATCGCTTTGCAACAACGCCAAGAAGCCAACCGATCCTTACTTCACCTGTCTAAAAATTTAGAGCAAGCCACTACCTATAACCAGATTTTGCAGTTCGTCTTAGCGGAGGTGAATCGTGTCATTGGTTATCGCAATATATGGATTTACCTTATAGATGAAACTGGCGAGTATGTGTATCCATTAACGCTATTTGGCGAAGCGACCGAAATAGTCAAAACCACCTTTCCCTCATTCCGGGTGAAAGATGATCCCTTCATTGAATATATCGTCAACACCACTGATATTGATATTGTAGAGGATGCGCGAATAGACCCAATCACCAACAAAGACATTGTGGCTCGAATGGGAAATCGCACCATCGTACACATTCCGTTGTTTTTGGTTGATAGAACCATGGGCATGTTAGGCACGGGAAGTTTTGGCGATGAGGGCGTTAGGGTGCCGACGCAGAGCGAACAAGAATATCTAAAATCAATAGGGTCGCATGTGGCTGTGGCGCTTATCCGTATTCAATATTTGGAAGAGCGGCGGCGGGCTGAGGAGGAGTTGAATGCGTTGAATGCCGCATTGGAACAGCGCGTTATAACACGCACGGCCGAATTGGCTGCTGCCAACGAGCAGTTGAAAGAACTTGACCGCTTAAAATCGAAATTTGTATCTGATGTTTCTCACGAATTACGTGCGCCGCTTACTAGTATGGGACTGTACTTGGATTTGTTGAAACGAAGTGAAGAAGGGGCGAGAAAAGAGCATTATTTAGGGGTGCTGCGTCAGCAATTTGGCCGTTTAGAGCAGCTTGTGGAGAACATCCTCGATTTGTCCCGTTTGGAACGAGATAGTGTGAATCAGGTTTTTACGGCCGTTGCCCTAAACGTAATCGTAGCAGAAGTAGCCAATGTGCATCGCCCCCGTGCCGAGGCCGCAGGATTGACCATGATGGTGGATATGGAGCCAATGTTGCCCTCAATTCAAGGCGTGCCCGGACAGCTAATGCAGGTCGCTACCAATTTACTTGCCAACGCCATCAATTACACCAAAAGCGGCGAGGTACGTGTAAAGACTTATTATGAGGCCGATAAGCGGCAAATTTGCTTGCAGGTAGAAGACACTGGCCTGGGCATTGCCCCCGAAGATATGCCGCGTCTATTTGATCGTTTCTATCGTGGTAGTATGCCAGGCCAATCTAAGATTCCGGGTACGGGCTTGGGATTGGCAATTGTGCGCGAGATTGTGGAACTGCACAGAGGTAGTATTCAAGTTTACAGTCGGCCAGGCGAGGGGAGTGTGTTTAGGATTTGCTTGCCCGTCAGCGACTCATTGTTGTAAATAAAAGAACCGGGTTTCTGTCAGAAACCCGGTTCTTTATCACAATAAACGGGCAACTATTCGCCCAAAGATGCTTCCTGAATCGTTAAATTATCAAAAGATATGTCTGTGTCGCCACCCTCGAAGGCTGTGGCAGCAAACCCGGCATACCCATTAGCGTAGCTGCTGTCGTTTGTTTCTGCCATGAACTTGCCATTCACATACAACGCCAGGTAATCACCAACGCACACGGCACGAATAGTATTGGTTGCCGTTCCTTTATTGATGGCCGAATTGCTCGTCCAATCTACCAACGGCGTTACATCTTCGCCCTCGCCTTTGCTAATGGCGTAATAACCATCACCACTGACGAGAAAATAATAGCCGTCCCCATTGTTACTGGTGTCCGAACGGCACATCACGCCATAAGCGTTGTTTTCAAAGGTGGATAACTGACTGGCTTCCACTTCTATGACCACGTCGCTGTGATTTTGTTCGTTCAGGCCCCAAATGTATCCCGCGTCACCTGTCTGGACACGGTAGGCGCCGTCCATCACTTGCAAAGCGACCCCATCATCAAGATAGGTTTCCCAGGCATTGGGGGAGTCAAATGTTTCGTTGAGCAATTGGTTGCCGAGGGCGGGTTCGTGTGATGGGCTGCTGCATCCTACAAGGACCAGTAGTAGAATGATAGCGATTAATACAGTCCATTTTTTCAGCATAAGTCTCTCCTTAATTGTTTGTTGGGCCGAAAATAGGCCACATTAATATTCATTTAACATTGTAGACAGTTTTGCCCGTAGGGTCGAGTGTGGATTTTGTACATTTTTGATGAAAAGCGAGTAATAAAAAAACCTTCCGGGGAGTTCCACCCTGGAAGGTTTTTCATGACCTGGGGTTAAATACGTTTATAAGGTGTATTTATCCATTGTCGTCTTCGCTTTCATCGTCTTTGTGTTCGTCCCCATTATCACTACTCTTGTCATCTTCCTCGTCATCGTTATTGTCGTCTTCCTCATCGCCGTTGCTACTATCGTCGTTGTTGTCGTCATCATCGCCGGAATCAACCGTAGGGGAAGGTGGTGGCAGAGTGGGTTGTAAAGATTCGGTTGGAGTAGGTGTGGGAGTGAGCGTTTCGGTAGGCTCTGTGGTAGCGGTGACGGTAGGCGTAGCTGTAGGGGTTGTCGTCAGGGTGGCGGTGGGAGAGGGCACGGCCGTTTCCGTCATCGTCGGTTGTGGTGTTGCTGAAGGGGCTGGGTTTGTAGCCGTCGGTGTAGGGGTGGGGGGAAGTGGGTCATCTTCAACGCGGACGATGTTAGCCAGCAAACGGCCGTTTTCCGTGCGTCCATCTACTTCCGCTTGCAACCCGACAGCCAACGTGCCAATAACTTGTGTATCTGACGTTAGTTCTGTGTTCAGCCCGGCAATAAGGAGCGTGGTGTCCGAAACGGCCGTAATCATCCCTGTAAAATGCACGTCTGTGCTGCGTCCCAAAGCCAGCAACTCGCCAATTTCGCGGATGCGTTCCTGTTTCAAGTCAGCTTGCAACGCTTCTGGATCACCGGTTAGCGCACTGCGGGCGCTTTCCACCAATAGTTTCACCTCGTACAAGGTGTCGCCGGGCAAAGCCGAAGCAGATGTGCTTACAGCGCCCAATCCTAACAGCGCTAACACAAAGACAGCCATCATGGGGGCTAATATACGGCGCAGCCCCAGCCAGGGTATACGCCGTGTCGATTGTGTCTGCTGCATGGTTGCGCCGTAATCGAGAAAGGCGGCACGTGATTGCAATTGTGCTGCCCGTGTGGGTTGTAGATTGAGCTGGCTGAGTTGTACGGCCGTTTGCAAAATCGGCCGTAATTTAGACAATGCCTCTGGATATCGAGCTAAAATTTGCTCCAGCGGTTCACCTTGTTCCAGCGCATCCAGACAATCCGTTATGATTTGTTCAAAAGGGTCGTTCATGACCTTGCTGTTCCTGTGTGCAACTTACGAGAAAGCATCGCAACGGCGCGGGCCTGAAGCATTTTAATAGCTCCCTCACTTTTGCCCATTGTATTTGCCACTTCTCGTATAGACATTTCATACCCAAAGCGCAGAGCGAGAACATTTTGTTGGTCTTCTGTCAAATCGCGCATCGCATCGTGTATGCTCTCTTGTGTGATTCGCATTTCCACTTCTTGGTCTGGCTCCGCCATCTCACTGGGGAAAGAATCATCCAATTCAGTGTGCTGAACGCGGTACTTCTTGCGATAATGGTCTTTGACTACCCGCGACGCGACACTAAACAGCCAACCACGCAATGTTTTTTGTGGGGCTGTTTTGTCGCGTAAGGCATGTAACAGCCGCATAAATACCTCGCTGCTTAAATCCTCTGCGGTGTGGTGGTCCCCCACGCGCAGCACAATGTACCGAAAAATCGGTGTGTAATAGGTATCATGAATTTCGGCCAGGGCGTCTGAATCTAACGACCGGGCGCGATTGAGCAAGAGAAGTTCTTCGTGCACAGTTTGATGATTATCCACAATTTGTCATTGAATAGCGATCCTTTTCTCTTTTCCCTACGCTCTCACTATCTAAGTCGCCTCAGATGGGAAAAAGTAACGGGCGCTACGAGTGTTTTTTTGGTGAATTTGCCGGGTTTCGCTACACTGCAATGATGATTCAGTTACCGACGCGTATAACGGTCGTGCGCCGCTTAACAATAATCTGGGCGGTCTATGCCCTAGTTTGGATGGGATGGGAAGGAAACCTGCACCGGGTAGTATGGATGGGGGCAGGAACGGCGCTGCTGTTGGCGGTGAAAGGGTTGCAGTGGGTGGGGAGGAAACGGCCGTACCCCTCCCATCACCTTCTTGCCATCACCACCGCGCTTGGTTTGCTTGCTGGCCTGGGAGCCATACCTCTGACCCTGCTCTTTATGGTCGTCAAAACCGGCTTACATGCTCATGGCCCCGAATTCACCCTAATAGAGATCAACTGGGTTATTCAACAGACCTTTCTGTGGGGCCTTGTTGGTGCTCTGCTAGGATTAGGGATGGGTTTATTACTGGTGGCCCGCTTCTTGTCTACCAGTCATCAATAGCCAACGGTTCATTACCGCATTACCGCAGCCGTGCTTCCAACGCTTCCAGCGCCTCTTCTAACTGCGCCTGACGTAAACTGGTTGTCACATCGCCCCGCGTGCGTTCCAATACAGCCCGCACCGTATCTGTGCGGCGGCGCAGCCCGCCGGTAATACTATCGTTAAAATCAAACGTCACCAGGATGCTATAAATCTGATCCATGTTGTCAAGTAAGCGTTCCGCCTCATCACTGTGCCCATGACGAATAATATCCAAAATGCGGCGGCGCAGTTCCGTGGCTGCTTCAGCCAGCCCATTAAGCCAGGTATTGGACTCTGCGTTTAATTCCTGAGGGGAAGGCAGCGGCTGGTTGCGTATTAACGCATAAGTTAAGTTAGCTTCCACAAATTCTTTGATGGCATCCTGCGTATAACCGGCAAAATACAGGGCAGGGTAATGTCGTACACCATCTACAAGGGTATTTGCCGCATCGCGGGCTTGGGCAATCAACGAATCGGCCGTTTCCCATTCCTCACGATGAACAGCGCGAATGGCGCGGGCGCACAAGCTAATTAAGGCTCGTGAACGTTGATATGCCTGGTCACGGGCCGTGCTGGCTTGTTCAAACTCACTTTGAATGGCTTCTGCTACAATATCTAATTGATCCATATGTCTATCCCCTACTCGTCTTGTTTGCCTTCATCTGATCCCGATCCGGTTGAGCGAAAGAAATTCTCAACAAGCGGACTTCCCTGATTCGGCAGGCGAATTTCGCCAAATTGACGCTCATAGTTTTGAATGTTTTGTGCCAATGCCATCTGTAACAGTTTGGCGTGCATTGGGGACATGATGATGCGGGCTTGTACAGTGCCATGTGGCGTGCGTGGCAGTACCTGTGCAAAATCTAAGACTACCTCTACCGGCGTATGACTAATGAGGGCCACGTTAGCATACACGGCCTTCAACTCTTTAGGCATGTCAATGGCAATTTTCTTGGGGCCGGGGGTCTTGCCGGGGTCTGGTTGAGTACTCATGATGTATTCTCCTGGTCAAGTTACATGGTTGCTGACTGCAACGATACCTGAGTTTGGAAGAACTGCCAATGGACAGGTTTTCGCAAAATCCAGTTTAGCCGCTTGCCATAAACCCAGTAATGAATTTGCCATCCAATTCCATAAAAAAGTTGCCAAGCAGGTGCAGTTTTAGGGTATTGTCCATTACTGATCGTTTTCGGATCGTTTTTTTCATATCATCATTCCGAGTTAATTTTCAAAAACAAAGCTAGGAAAGTAAGTGGCAGCTATTCAGGAGCAAAATATGAAACAAACAGGCCGAGCATATAAAATAACATCCGCACTTGTGACAATTTCATTATTACTGCAATTATTCATACCTACAATAAACTGGCCTCAAGCAACGGCCGTACATGCCAACCCAACCGCCCAATTACAAACAGCCAACCGAATCGAGATCGTAAACACAACGATTGCTTCCCCTCTTACCGTCTCCCGCGTCCAATCGGCCTACACCGCCCCCGGGACCATTGCCATCACCTACACCGTGCGCAACACCCAGCCGCCCACCATCTTTCCCCCCGTGCCCGCCAGCCCCACCATCACCGACACCCTTGCTGCCCTCGATGGCTTCGACGCCCTGCGCGACCCCAACACCGTGCACGACGTTTTGCTCACTACCGAACTCACCGGCCTCGGCACGCTGACCGATGTACAGTCGTTAGCCGACCAGCAGGGCAGCACCCTGGCCTGGAATTTGGGTGACATTGCCCCGATGCAAAGCGCAACGGCCGTTCTCACCCTCACCCTCTCCACCAGCCCCACCAACGTCGAACTGCTGGACAACGGCGCAGCCGCCTACGGCCACAGCGCCGGGCAAATGGTAACGGCCGTTGCCGCCCCCGCCCTCGTCAACCCCGCCAGCTTCGGCCAATGGCTCATCTGGACCCTCGACGCCGACATCTACGACACCGAAATGCTCGCCCAGGTCGGACAGCTCGGTCACGCTCCCGACCAACTCTTCGCCTACGTGCGCGGGCTAGGCTTTGAAGCCTACGACGGCTCCCTGCGCGGCACACGCGGCACACTGTGGAGCGCCGCTGGTAACAGCGCCGACCAATCCTCCCTGCTCATCGCCATGCTCCGCGCTTCCGGCATCCCCGCCCGCTACCGCCACGGCACACTAGACGCCGCTGACGCCCAAACCCTCATCGCCAGCATGTTCCCCGACCCCACGCAGTACGTCGGCCACCTCGACGAAAGCCTGGAAACGGCCGATCCCCTCAACGATCCCGCCCTCATCGCCCAGGCCCAAGACCACTGGTGGGTCGAAGCCTACCTCTCCGGCGGCTGGACCGACCTCGACCCCAGCTTCCCCACCGCCCAAATCGGCGACAGCTTCGCCGCCCCCACCGCTGACGGCACAGACCGCCTCGCCGAATTGCCCGACGCCACCCGCCACCAAGTCACCATCCGCCTCAAAGTGGAAGACTACTACCCGCTCAACCTCGGCCAGTCCGGGCTGGATTACGCCTATCCCCTCACGCACACCTTCCGCACCGTCGAGTTGGCTGCCGAACCGCTGATCTTCTCCCATCTCGTCCACACCGAAAACCAGGGCGGCCTCATTTTTGCCAACACCATCCACACTTACACCCCCTATTTGCTGCTTGGCGACCGCGAAATTTTTGGCGAACCGTACCAGGACATCCTCACCAACTTTCCCCTGGGCACGATTTTCCACACCGCCGCCTGGCTGCAATTTGACCTGACCACGCCCGACGGCCAAACCACCACCTATGAACGCGAAATCGTAGACAAAATCGGCTACGAAGCCCGCGTCAACGGTGGCAATACCGATCTCAACCTCAGCAGCGACGGCAGCCAGTTTGTCACCGATTTTGATAGTTACGCCACCGGTTTTTGGCCCAATGTCGTGCCGCAAACGGCCGTTACCCAATCCAAAGCCGCCGCCCTCTCCCAGGCCCAATCTCTCAACGCCGACGGCCAACGCCTGCAAGAACTGCTGGCCCTGCCCGACCTCACCCTCGCCGAACAGCAAGAATTCGGCGTGCTGCGCGCCCGCTTTCAGACCAACGCTGCCCGCCTGCTGGGCAATCTCAGCCTCAGCTTCGCCGAAATGGCCGACCGCATGGTCACAGAGACCAGCGCCGGGCTGTTCGTCAAGGCGTATTATGATGCGCCGCGTCTGATCATCACCAGTCTGGAACCTGACGGTTCCCAGGCCGCCTTTAGCATGGATTTGCGCAATACGGCCGTCCACACCATCCCCTATCCCGGACAGGCCAGCAACGCCGCCATCGGCTTCAACATCAGCAAAGGCTTCATCGAGTCCGGCATCGAAGGGCGCGTCCTCGGCGACGCCATCGGTCAGCCCGTCCTCACCACCGCCCGCATTAGCACGGCCGCCCAAGCGCAAGGCATCGAACCCGTCTACCTCGCCAGCGACAACCTGTACCTGCTCGACCAGCTCGACCTCACCCCGCAGGCCGAAGCGCGTATCACCAGCGCCGCCGCCGCCGGAAAACTGGTTATCATCCCTGCTGAAAAGGTGCAAATTGACGGCGGCCTGCACACCGGCTGGTGGGAAATTGACCCCGCTACCGGCGAAACCATCGGCGTCCTCGAAGATGGGCTGCACGGTGCACTGGAATACGTCTTCACCATCGCCTATCAAGTCGTTAACGGCCCCCTGGCCGACTTTATGCTCGGCTTCACCGCCTACACCTGGGGCTTCGTCGCCGACCGTTTCGACAAAGCCGTCGGCGATGGCAGTTTTGATCAGGCCAATTATGATTGGATGATTGGCACTTACGCTACCACGCTGACGTGCATCGGCGCAATTGCCACCGGCGGCACAGCATCCGCCGTCTTTTGCGGCACAGGCATGGGCGGCGCCGTCACCGGCATTGCCGCCGACCCCTTTGCCTGGGGCCAAAAAGCCGCCGAAGCGTACCTGACCAGCGTCGTGCAGTACGACCCGCCTTTAGGCAGCACATGGATGGCCCTTGACACCTTCACCCCCGCCGCGCAAAACGTCGCCACCGCCACCCTGCCCATCGCCGCCACCCTGCCCGCTGGCAATCTCACTGCCAATCTCACCACCGACTTCGCCGTCGTCAGCGGCACGCTCAACGCCAGCTACGCCTCCCCCGGCGCAGCCTTCCGCTATGATGCTCTCAGCATCACCGATGGCGACCTGCAAGATGGCGATGGCGTGGCCCTCGGCTCCGGCGCGCTTGCTGCCGAATCCGGAACGCTTACCGCCAGCACCGCCGACATCACCCTCTCCGGCTTCGGGCAGATGGCTTTCTACGCCGCCGCCCTGCCCGCCATCGGCAATGGCACCCACTTTGCCAGTGCCCAGGCCGATTTGACCCACAGTGCTTTAGAGCTGACGCTGCCGGAAACGGCCGTTACCCTCAACGACATCACCTACAACGGCCGTTTCACCATCCACAGCCAATCCGCCACACTCAACGGCAGCGGCCCCCTCGCCGCCGCCAATCATGCCAGCAGCGCCGCCCTCAGTGGCAGCGACTTGGCCGTCACACTGGGCGCGTCCAGCGGCACGGCCGTACTCGACGGCCAAACTCTGGATACCAGCGGCGGCTTTGCCCTCGCCAGCTACAGCGGCGCAGTGACCATCAGCGACAGCGGCAGCCAGCAAGTTGCGCTGGATGGCTCCGCCAGCCTCTTCACCCTCGCCGCCGACCCATCCAGCAGCGCCACTGCGCCGGGTACGGCAGTTACCTTCACCCCCGTCATCGCCAGCAACTTCACCGCCGACTTCGCCGTCACCCTCACCGCCCCGGACGGCTGGGTGGCCGCGTGGGACGGCGCACAAGCGGCCATCACCCCTGCCCCCGGCACGGCGGCGGGCGACTACCCTGTGAGCGTCACCGCCTGCCCGCAAACTGCGCCGTTGGTCTGCCAGACGGCCGTTCACACCCTCACCGTGCAGCCCTTCGACGGCTTCACCCTCACCGTGCAGCCCGATTCACTGACTACTGTGCCGATGGGCAGCGTACTGGCCGACAATCTGCGCCCCGGCAATACCAACAGCGGCCAGGCGCAAATCCCCGGCGCGGCCTACACCATCGTCCTCAGCAACACCGCCAACGCCGCCCACACCTACGATTTCAGCGTCGCTGGCTTGCCCGCCGGCTGGACACTGCTGGCGAACCGCACCCAGGGCGAGACGAGCAGCAGCCTCACCCTGCCGCCCGGCGAGACGGGCACCCTCGGCCTCTACGTGAACCCGACCGGCGGCCAACTGCCCGCGCCGGGCACGAGCCATACCTTGCAGGTGACGGCCGTTTCCGACACCACCGCCCAGCAAACGGCCAACGCCGCCTTCACCATGCCCGCCAAACCCTTCAACTACGTCAGCGTGCAGCCGCCGGTGCTGTATCTCACCAGCACGGCCGTTGCCGACATTGACCTTGCTATCCGCAATGTGGGCAACGCCGCCGGGGATTTTCCCGTCAGCGCCCACGATGCTTTTGCGGCGGTGGCCGTCACCTCGCCGCTGGCCGCCGCCAATGGCCTGGCCCCCGGCGCAACCGCAGCGCAGGCCGTGACCATCGCCAGCAGCGACGCGCCCGTCGGCTCGGTGTACCCCCTCTTTTTTGACAGCCCGGCCCCCGGCGGCGTGTACACGCAAACGGCCGTACTCATTGTGCAAATTACCAGCCAGCGCACCGGGCAAATCTTGCAAGCCGGACGCTGCTCCGCCGGGAATGCGGGCTATCCCGCCAGTGTGCAGAGTTTGGGCACGGCCGTTCAAGAGCTAGAAAGCTGGTGCGAACTGGGCGATTGCCCGGCCCCATTGCGCGACAACGCAGTCACGGCGGCCAACGAAGTCGCCAACTACGGCGCAACCATTCTCTTCACCACTGCCGTGCCGGATGTCAGCACCGCCGCCGATAATTTGGCGAACCAAAGCGATAATGGCGGCACATTGGCAGCGCTGGATGAGTTGGCAACGGCCGTTTCCAGCCTGGGCAATGAGGTCTGCGAAGTGGAAGAACACCGCCCCACCCTGCGCTGGAATCCGTATGCAACGGCCGTTCTCTCCGGCGAAGATGCCAATTATGATCTGGAACTGACCAACGAGGGCACAGTGGAAACGACCTACGCCGTCACTCTGACCTTGCCCACCAGCATGACAGTGCAAAACATCATCATCCCCGCCGGGCAAACCATGATTTTGCCTGTATCCGTGTCCACGCCTCCCGACGGCTACCATTTGCTGGATGCCGTTGCCGTGCCCACCGGCCCTGACGTCGCTTTGTTCATGAATCCCGGCGTCCAGGCGCGGTTGAACGTGGTGGACAGGTTTGTGCAGGTAACGGCCGTTACTGCCGACCCGCCCTTTGTGGACACGGGCGTCAGTGCCACTACCCTCAGCGTAGAAGTGGCGAATATCGCCAACGTGGCGCGCAATGTGACGGCGGAAACGGCCGTTATCGCCCCCGACGGCAGCATCCAAACCACCCTCAGCCCCACCCTCAACCTGCTGTCCGGCAATCCGCACACTTACGAACTGGGCACAATTGATACCTCCGGCTGGGCGGAAGGCGTCTACACCCTCACCGTGAATTTACTGGACGAAAACAGTGCCCTGGTTCCTGACGGCTTCGGCTACGGCTACCTGGACGTGGGCCAGGCTTTGACAGCACAGATGAGCAGCACGCCGCTGCTTGCGCCGCCCGGCACGGTGACGGTGACGACCTCGATCACGACCACGATCCAGCAAGGAGCAATGGTCAATGGTCAATCGCCAATGGTCAATGAGTCGCGGCAGCACAATATATATGATGCGCCTTATTGGCAGGTAGACCCAGCAGAATTGCCAATTGTTAATGATCAATGGTCAATTGCCAATCAAGAAAATGAGGGCGAGATCATTCCGTTGACCATTGACAATTCACAATTGACCATTGACGATTCTGAGGGCCAATTGCCAATGCCCAACGACGAAGTTACCGTGGCCGAACCGTTAACAATTGACAATTTACTATTGACCATTGACGATTTATTCTTCCGCATTGAACAAGACGACCCGGCCATCACCTACACCGGCTCCTGGAGCAGCTACGCCCAGGCCAAGGCCAGCGGCGGGAGCTATTGGCGTAATGGGGTGGCGGGCAGCACGGCCGTTTACACATTTGATGGCGATTGGCTGAACCTCGGCTTCATCGGCTCCAATTGGGGTGGCTACGTCGACGTGGACATCAACGGCAGCAGCCAGGGTACATTTGATCTTTACCGCAACGAAGACAACACGCCCATCAGCCTCGTCTTCCCTGCTTTGGGGGCCGGGCCGCACACCGTCACCATGACCGTCACCGGCAGCGGCAGTCCCTTCTCGCTGGGCACGCGGGTACAGCTCGACACCATCGACACCTGGGATGGCACGCCCCTGGGCGATGGCACATTTGAAGAAACCGATGTACGGGTGCTGCGCAGCGGCGGCTGGACCGACGTGGCTTACGCTGGCGCCAGCGGCGGCGGTTACATGCGCAGCAGCGCGGCCACCGCCTGGATTCCCTTTGACGGCGACAGCTTTACCTACCAGGCCCTGGCCTATAATCTGGGCAGTTGGACGCAGCTTTATGTGGATGGCACCTATCTGGGCGCCGTCAACCTCTACTATCCTAACATCGCCGGCAGCGCCATTACCCGCACTTTCAGCTACGAAGGCCTGGGCTCCGGCCCACACCTGCTGCAAATCCACACGTATCGCGGCACAACCACCTTTGATACCCTCACCACGCCGGGCAGCGGCCCCTTCATCGATCCCAATCCCACGCCTGGCAGTATCAACCGCTACGAAGAAGATCATCCCGCCATTTTGTACAACGGCGTGCCCTACACCCAAACGGCGCAAAGCTGGGGCCGCTACAGCCAAACCGGGGCCAGCGACAGCCAATACCTGCGTTCCGCCGCCGCCAACGACACCATCAGCTTTGATTTTAGCGGCAGTTGGGTCAATTTGGGCTTCTTCTCTGACCGTGTGAGCGGTTATGCGGAAGTTTTCATTGACGGCCAAAGCCAGGGGGTCATTGACCTGTACCGGCGGGAGGACACGGCCGTTTCCCACTTCTTCGGCAGCCTGATCAACGCCAGCCACACGGTCAGCGTCACTGTCATGGGCAGCAGCAATCCCTTCGCCACGGGCAGCCGCGTCCAATTCGACTTTATCGAGTTTGGCGATGGCACAGGACTAGATGATGGGACCTTTGAGGAGGATAACGGCCGTATTTACCTCTCGGATGGTTGGGCAACCGAAAGCAGCCCCAGCGCCAGCGGCGGCAGTTTCATCCGCCACAGCAGCGGCAACGCCTGGTTCCACTTTAGCGGTGACAGCTTCACCTACCAGGCCCTGGCCTACAACCAGGGCAATTGGACCCAACTCTACGTGGACGGTGTCTACCTGGACGCGGTCAATCTCTTCCACCCCAACATCCTGGGCAGCGCCATCACCCGCACCTTCAGCTACGAAGGCTTCGGCTCCGGTCCTCACGTCCTGCAAATCAGCAGCTATCGCGGCACAACCACCCTGGACGCCCTGACCACGTCCGGCGCGGCCCCGTTCATTGACCCCAACCCGCCCGTCAGCGGCGTCACCCGCTTTGAGGAAGACCATCCCGCCATTTTGTACAACGGCGTGCCCTACACCCAGACAGCGCAAAGCTGGAACCGTGTCACCGGCATCTTCAGCAACCGCGCCAGCGACGGCCAATACATCTATTCCGCCGTTGCCGGGGACACCATCAGCTTCGACTTTACCGGTAGTTGGATTGGCGTTGGTTTCAACACCGCCCCTGTCGGCGGACAGGCGGAAATTGCCATTGATGGGCAGCCGGTGCAAACGGTAGACCTCTACACCCGTTTCGAAGACACCGCCAGCGCCTACTTCCGCGACCTGGGCGCGGGCAGCCACACCATCACCATCACCGTCTTGGGCACGAGCCACCCCAACGCTACGGGCAGCCGCGTTTTCCTGGACTTCTTCGACGTGTGGGACGGCCAGCCTTTGCCCGATGGAACCTTTGAAGAAGATGATGCGCGGCTCTTTTACAGCGCCGGTTGGGGGCAAAGCACGGATGCTGGAGCTAGCGGCGGCAGCTTTGCCACCGCCGGAGACAGCAACAGCACCGCCTGGTTCCCCTTCAGCGGCGATTCCATCACCTTCCAAACCTGGACGCGGCCTAACTATCACTCCATTGAACTGCGCGTGGATGGCGTTTCGCTGGGCACGTTCGACGTGTACAGCCTGGAATCCGGCCCGCGTCCCTTCTCATTTGAAGGCTTTGGGGACGGCACGCACGTGCTGGAGGTGCGCCGCTACCGCGGTGTCACCACAGTAGACGCTGTCACCACCCCGGCCACCGGCGCGCCCTACACGCCCCCCGTCGTCAGTGGCGTCTTGCGCCTGGAGGAAGACCACCCTGACCTGCGCTACAACGGCTATCCGTACCGCACCATGCCCCAAAGCTGGAATATACAGAACAGTCTTTACCAGAGCAGCGGCACGTACAACACCACTACCAGCGTGGCTGGCAACACCCTTTCCCTTGACTTTAGCGGAACCTGGGTCGGCGCGGGCTTCGCGGATGGCGGCGTGGTGGAAATCTTCATTGATGGCGCGTCGCGGGGCACGTTCGATACCTCTACAACCGGAACCGTGAGCAGCATTTACTATGATGACCTGATCAGCGGTACGCATACGATCTCTATCACGGCCGTTTCCGGCGCGCTCCGCCCCGACTTCATCGACATCTGGGACGGCCAACCCATCGCCGATGGCTGGTACGACAGCGACCTGGATGGGAATGACGGCCGTTTCTATTACAGCAACAAAGCGTATTGGAACCAGGGCAGTAACCAGTATGCCCACGACGGCGACTACCTGCTTCCCGGCCTGCCCAACATCAGCATCAACCACTGGTTCACCTTCGTCGGCGACGGCCTGACCCTGCTGGCCTTCAACCGCAATAACACCGGCTTTAACGTCACGATTGACGGCCAATTCGTGGAGCAAATTGACCTGACGGCCGCTTATTCCGACCAGCCCATCGCCTTCCACTATCCCAACCTCGGCGACGGCCCGCACGTCGTGCAAATCCGCAACCTGGGCACGGCCAGCCGCATTGATGCTTTCGAGGTCAACCCCGATGGCTTCTACAGTTACACGCCGCAAATCACCTGGCACGATGCTTCGGCCACCGAAGAGCTGGACCCCAACCTGGGAACCGGCATCCTCAGCACCATTGCCATTGGCGACCTGAACAACGATGGTGTGGTGGAACTGGTGGCCCCGGCGCAGAACGGCCGTCTCTACGTTTATCGTGGCGATGGGCAGGACACGGGCGACGGCACACCCATCCAATGGTATACCGACCTGGTGGGCCAGGCTGCCGAACCCGCCCTGGGCGACCTGGACGGCGACGGTAATGCCGAAATCATCGTCAGCGGTGACAATGGGACATTCGCCTTCCACCACGATGGCACACTCATGTGGCAGGAGCCGACCATCCAGGCCCACACCAGCGATGGCGGCGGTTCCTTTGGCTGGGGTGGCCCCACCCTGGGCAACCTGGACAACGACGCCGATCCCGAAATCGTCATTGCCGCTTCCGAAGACGCCCTCTACGTCCTCGACCATCTCGGTAACATTCTGGACAGCGACCCCATCGGCCGTTGGCCCAGCGTGCCCGTGCTGGCCGACATTACCGGCGATGGCGCGTTGGACATCATCTCCGCCCAAGGCCACACCCTGAACCTGTACGAGTACAGCCCGCTCAATGGCCTGGAAATCGCCTGGACCTACACCCTCACCAACACCACCATCCGCAGCGGCGTCTTTGGTTCCCCGGCTGTGGCCGACCTGACCGGTGACGGCCAGCCGGAAATCATCATCAACTGGGGCCACCGCGTGGAAGCCCTGCAAGCCGATGGCTCCCTGCTCTGGTCTTATTACACCGGCAGCGACAGCCATTACCGCCCCAGCCCCATCACCGTGGCCGACGTGACCGGTGACGGCCAACCCAACATCATCACCGCTTCGGCTATCAACGCCGGATTCTTCGTCTTCGACCATTTGCTGATGGTGCTGACCAAAGAGGGCACGCTGGTTTGGGAGCAAACGGTGGCCGACAGCAGCGCCTCCGCCTCCGGCGTGGCCGCCCAAGACCTGACGGGCAACGGCGCGTGGGAGATTCTGTGGAACGGCCTGGGAGATGGTTTCCTGGTGATTCGCGGCTCCGATGGCAAGCGGCTGTTTAACGAACCGGTCACCCACTCCGGCACCATCTTGGATTACCCGTCTATGGGCGACGTGGACGGTGATGGCGTGGCCGACGTGGTGGTCGCCGGGCAGGAAGGGATTTTTATCATCAGCCACGTCGGGCATTGGGTCGATTCGCGCCCGGTGTGGAACCAGCATAACTACCACGTCACCAACATCAACGATGACTGGAGCATCCCCTTCACCCAGCCCAAAAGCTGGCAGTTGCACAACACCTACCGCACGCAGACGCCGGAGCGCAATCCCGCGCCGGCCTACAGCGTCAACGTCCATTACACGGCCGGCATTGACCAGGTTGCCGTACTCACGCCGACGATTTCGCTGACGCCAACGGCCGTTACCCCACCCACCTATTCCTTCAGCTACCGCCAGGAATGGTACCAGCCCGTCGTCACCTTCACCCTGGACTCAGTAGTGGCCGATTTGCAGCCGGGCGAAGTGCGCCAGATAGCGCAGGGGGCGCTGGTGACTTACACGCTGCCCGGCGGCCAAAACAGCCTGACCCTGCCGCCGTTGTATGTCACCGGCGCAGCCATCGCGGAACTAGCCCCGGCAGAGCAAACGGTCGTTCCCGGCCAAACCATCAGCTACACCCTCACCCTGCTCAATTCGGCGGCGATGACAGACACCTACACGCTGTCGCTCAGTGGCCTGCTCGTCGATTGGGGTGCAGTCCTGCCCGGCAGCGTGGATGTGCCCGGCGGCGGACAGACCATCGTCACCCTAACGCTGACTGTGCCTGCTGACGCTGACCTGCACGATTATCCCTTCATCGTAGGCGTGGCGACGGGCAGCGGCGGGCTGGTGCAATTGGGCGGCACGGCCGTTGTACAAGAAGGAGTATTGGTAGAAATAACGGCCGTTGCCGGTTCCGCTGCGCCGCTCGGCCAGCCCATCAGCCACACCTTGACCATCACCAATCTGGAGAGTGCCGACCGCACTTATGCCCTCAGCGCAACGGGCGCACCGCTGATAACTTTGCCGCCGCAGGTGGCGGTTTCGGCCAACAGTAGCGCGGAGATGGCTTTGACAGCTGCGCCCACCGACAGCGGCGAGCAAGCCTTTACGGTGCAGGCTGTCGCTTTGGAAAATGGAGCCATGGGGAGCGCAACGGCCGTTATCCAGGGCCTGGGGGCGGAAGGCGTGGCCGTGACGCTGACGCCGCCTGTCGTGGAAACGGGGCCGGGCGGGACAGCCGTGCTCACCGTCACCCTGCAAAATCTGGGCAGCAGCGCCCACACCTTTGACCTGACCAGCGGCTTGCCTGCGGAGTGGAACGGCCGTTTCGAGGCCAACGGGCAGGTGGTAGATGCCATTTTTGTGGCGACGGGCGTGTACAACACGACGCAGGTGACGCTGCTGGTCAATCCGGCAGAAACGGCCGTAACTGGCAGCTACCCCATCAGCGTGACGGCGACGGCGCAGGGGGAAACGGCCGTCAGCGGCATGGCCGAGGGGCAGATTGACCTGAACGGCGTGGGGGTGCGCGTGGAAATTCTCGACCAGGGCGTGACCATCAGCCCGGATGAGACGTTTAGCTGGGATGTGCGCATCACGAACACGGGCGAAAACGGCGATACCTTTGCGCTGACGGCGGCAGGTCTGCCGGTGGGCGCGGATGGCGCCTTCAGCAGCGATGAGGTGACGCTGGCGGCGGACGAGTCGGTGGTGGTGCAATATACCGCCGGGCCGTTTACGGGGGCCGCACCGCAGGCGTATGGGTTGAGTGTGCTGGCGAGGTCGGGGGTGAATACGGCCGTTTTCAGCGAAGACCGCACGACCTTTACCCTGGACGTGCAGGAGGGCATTGTTGCTGCCTGGCTGCCTGCCAGTCAGACTATCACCAATACCTTTGCCGCGACCTTTATGCTGGCGCTGACGAACACGGGCAACACGGCCACGACTTATGCTCTGAATTTGAGCGGAAGCGGGCTGACGGTTGTCGCGCCGCTGGATGAGATTTTGCTGCCGCCAGGGATGACGGCGCAGATTCCGGTGGGTGTGTTGGCGAATGGGGCAGGGGAGTTTGTGTTGACGGGAACGGCCGTTGGCAATGAGGTACAAGTTAGTGAAACGGCCGTGCTGCAAGTGGAAACCATGACCGGCCCGGTTAACAGATTCATTTATTTGCCGCTTGTGTTGCGGTAGCTGTTAGCAGATACACATCGTACACCTATGAATACAACCTATGACCTGCTATCTGACCACGCCCCTGGCAGCATCCTGCCTTTTCCGCTACAGTCCTTCGCATGGAACTGTTATTTATTGATGGACTGTCGCCGAACGTCGGCAAAGGCGGCATCCTGCGGCTGCTTATCGAAGTAGGCCAGCTCAACAAACAGCATATCGGCAAAATCACGCTGAACGGCGGTCTGGCTACCATCGAAATCGCTGGTAGCCGTGCTGCCCGCCTGGCGCATCTGCTGGATGGTCATCTCATCAAAACCCGCCACATCCGCGTCTGGCAGCAGGCGAGTGGGGATAGCCAGCCCCATTTCGCGCAACTGCGCCGCTGGCTGGCCCTGGAAGCAGACGCCGAACAGCAGCAATTCCACACAAACCCGCAAGCCCAATCCGAGTATGCGCTGACCCGCCTTGTCATCCGCAGCGAGGATATGGGGTTGGGTGGGCGCATCCTGCTGCAACTTGCGCCGCGCAACGAGCAGGCACCGCTGCCTTTCAGCCGCCTCTCTACCGGCTCGCCCATCATGCTTGTTGAGGAGGGCGAGAGCCAGCCGCAATCCTGGCGCGGCGTCATCAGCCGCCTGAGTAGTAAGCGCTGCGAAATCGCCCTCAACCAATCGCCGGAATCGGCGGCTAGCACCTTCAGAATCACGCTGGCCAACGATGAGATTGCCCGGCAGCGCATGGAACGCGCCCTGACGCGGGTGGAGGCAGCGCGGGGGAACCGCACTGCCGTCTTGCGTGACATCATTTTAGGTGAGCAGCCCGCCACCTATGCCAACGGCCGTATCCCTGCCAATACCGCCGCCTACACCAGTCACCTCAACCCATCCCAACAAGAAGCCGTGCGCCACGCGCTGTCCGCCGAGGACATCGCCATCATTCACGGGCCACCCGGTACGGGGAAAACGACGACAGTGGCCGCGCTGATTTGTACGGCCGTTGCCCGTGGCGACCGTATATTGGCCTGTGCCCCCAGCAATCTGGCCGTTGACAATCTGGCAGAGCAGTTGGCCGCCGCCGGGGTGCCGCTTGCACGAATAGGCCATCCGGCACGCATTCTGCCCGAACTACAAGCCCATACTCTCGACGCTCTGGTTGAGAGACAAGAGAGCTACCGCCAGGCCAAGAAGCTGCGTAAACAGGCCTTTGGTCTGCGCGACCAGGCGGGCAAATTCCGTCGTGCCCGCCCCGCACCCGGCGAGAAACAAGCCCTGCGTACTGAGGCGGCGCAGATGCTCGACGAAGCACGCCAGCTTGAGGCCCAAGCCATCGAGCTGGCATTGGATGGCGCGTCTGTGATTTTGTCTACGCTTACGGCCGTTGACAGCGCCATTCTGGGCCAGCGACAGTTTGACCTCTGTGTCATTGACGAGGCGGGGCAAAGCACGGAACCGGCGGTCTGGATTCCGGTGACGCGCAGCGACCGACTGGTACTGGCGGGCGACCATCAACAACTGCCGCCCACTATTGTCTCACCGCAAGCGCAGGAGCAGGGTTTTGGCATCAGCTTACTGGAGAGGCTCATGCGGCGAGATGGTGCGCTTTTGGCTCGTCGTCTGGATGTGCAGTATCGCATGAACGAACAGATCATGAATTTCAGTTCGGCGGTGTTTTATGATGGCGACCTACAAGCGGATGCCTCGGTGCAGGGGCATTTGCTGTGCGATTTGCCGGGGGTGGTGCGCAATGATTTGACGGCAACAGCCGTAACCTTTATTGACACCGCTGGCGCAGGCTACGATGACAGTCAGCCTGCCGACAGCGACAGCCGCCACAACCTGGAAGAGGCAGCGCTGGCGGCCAGGAAGGCGCAGCAGCTTTTGGATGCGAACGTTTCAGCCGACAGCATCGCCATCATCACCCCGTACTCGGCACAGGTGCAGCGATTGCGCGAACTGCTGCCTGATGAGGTCCGCGTTGGCACAGTAGATGGCTTTCAGGGGCGAGAGATGGAGGCGATTATCATCTCATTGGTGCGCTCTAATCGGGAAGGGCGGGTGGGCTTTTTGGCGGAGACGCGGCGCATAAATGTGGCCCTTACTCGTGCCCGGCGCAAGCTCATTGTCATTGGCGACAGCGCTACGATTGCTAGTGACCCGTTTTACGGCCGTTTGCTGGATTATTTTGACACCATCGGTGCGTATCATTCGGTTTGGGAAGAGCTTGCTTGAAACCAAGCAGAACTTGCCTGCTTATTCTGAAAGTTTGGGCTAGATAAATAGGCGTACATATTACGGCAATATGTACAAAATATAAAATTTGTGATATTCTGGGAGCTATGGATAAACTGTTGCGTCCCCCAGACGAAATATCTCTTTTGGATAACGGCCGTACCGACAACAATCAGGCATTACAAAACTCCAATGCGTCACCTTTGGAGATTGCTGGGCAAATTGCCAATCGTGTTGCTGGACAAAACATATTTCAACGATACCTGAGCGAAAAAGCGAGCAACACTGTCAAGCGCCACGCTCGCGATCTGGAACTCTTTGCTGAGTATTTACTGGACATAGGGTTAGAGCTGGAGCATGGTGCCGATTTCCAAATTAACCCCTACGCTTGGCGCGGCGTAACTTGGGGTATTGTGGAGGGCTTTGTGCAATGGCAATTAGGTGAAGGCTACGCCATCTCTTCCGTCAATGCACGTCTTTCCACAGTGAAGGTATATGCGCAAATGGCCGTCAAAGCAGAAGCCATTCCTCGTGAAGAAGGAATGCTGATTCAAACAGTAAAAGGGTATTCGCGGGCTAATGGGCAAAACGTGGATGAGAAAAGAGCAAAAACGCGCGTTGATGAAGTGACTTATGCCTACAAACCAGAAAGCCGCCGCCGCACGATAGTGGTGACGCGCCGTTCTACAAAAAAACACAAGGCGACACTCATTGATGAGGACACGGCCGTTTCCCTCAAAACTCCCCGTAATGAATCTCCGCAAGCCCACCGTGATGCTCTGCTGATGTGCCTGCTGCTAGATCACGGTTTGCGTGCCAGCGAGGTAGCCTTACTTCAGGTTAGTAATCTTGATTTAGAGAATGGCAAGATACGCTTTCATCGTCCCAAAGTCAAAGGGACTGACCATGAATGGACAACTCACGAACTCACAAGGCAAAGCTTAACCATTGCTTCTTATTACATACAGAGTTTGTATCCCCCCACCCTTCCCCCTGGCAATCCCTTGATTGTAGCGACAACGCGGCTGTTGAAAAGCGGTGAAGGAGGTCAATTGCTAAGCGAGGGATTGAATCGTGTGCGGCTTAGTGAACGGGTGGCCTGGCTGGGTAGGCAATTAGGTCTATCTAAAAAACTCTCGGCGCATGACTGCCGCCATACTTGTGCCACAAAGATGGCCCGCCTGGGTTATGGTGTGGATGAGTTAATGGCTTGGTTTGGTTGGAGCAGCGCACAAACGGCTATGCGTTATGTAGCATCTGCGGACATTAAGAAGCGGCACAAAGGTTAATCTGCCCACTCCCATGCATTTACTCCATAAGCCCCGTAGAACAATCAGGACACAAACATTCCGTTGATTTTAGACATCATGTCGTTAATGCCGTATGGTTTTGGGAGAAATCCATCTACGCGCAAATCACGGGTATCAACCCCTTCTCCCAAGTACCCGGAAGAGAGGATAATAGGAACCTGAGGATTGATAAAACGCAGCCAACGCAAAGTTTCTTTTCCATCCATGACGGGCATTTGCATGTCAAGAATGATAAGTCCGATGTTTTCATGATGGTTTTTGAAGAGTTGAAAGCCTTCTAGCCCATTTTCGGCGGTTAGCACTGGAATACCAAACATCTCCAATACATCACCAACTGCCATACGAACCGTTTCTTCATCATCAATAACGAGGATATATTTCTTGTTTTGTTGCATCATGTTTATCCTTTTTTGAAATCACCGGAATCATTTTGGAAATGAATGAGCATCAGCCTTGCATTTGAACCATGCAAGGCTGATGCCAAAAACATTACGGAGGTTTTAGTTATCTAAAGTGATTTGAGAACTGGTTAGGGCGGTGTTCCCGGCGCTGTCTACGGCCGTTAGCGTTACCGTCCAGGGAGCGACCCCTTTAACCCGCACACTTTGTGTCAGCATCCAGGTATCACCGACTGGAGTAAAGCGGTCACTGTTAAAGCGGCGGATGATACGGCCGTCTGCGTCAGTAATAGTCACCATCATCGTCGTCACATCACTCATCCCATCTGGGTCGGTGATAGTGGCGTGAATGTGGGCATAATACTTGCTGTTCTTATCCGTACTGCTGGAGGCAAACAGGCTCACTTCAGGGGCCAGGTTACCAGGGAAGATAAGCGCGGCGCTGTTAGCACCGTAGAAGCTGGCCGGCCCGGTGAAGACGGTGGGGTCTTGATAGGTCGCTTCGGCAACCAGAGTGGTTGTGCCACGCGTATTGGTGGGAGAGACAATACTGCCGCTGAAATTACCTTGCCAGTTGGCTGATACCAGTTCCGTTGCCAGTACATTGCCATCGCTGTCGCGCAGGCTCACCGAGACTTCTGTACTAACTGGAGTTGTTTCAATGCTGTTGGCTGCCACAGAGTGCCATTGAGAAACCGCGCCATCAAATGTGATGGTATCGCCAGGGTAGTAATCAGTGGCATCCGTGTTTAAGGAGACCTCCAGGTAATTGTAGTGGAACGTGACAGGATTTGTGCCGCGTGTCAGGGCGTCGCCAGTGTAGTTGAAGAAGACTTCAATTTCACCCGGAGCCAGTGTCCAATTGTTATCCAGGCTAAAGCCACTCTCATATTCGCCAGCCGTGCTGCGTTCGCTGATCGCGTCGTCGATAAAGACGTTACCCTGGCTGTCAGTGTAGATGGCTTGCAAATCACCGGCTAGCCCGGTGGCGGGAGCATCACCAGAAGGCAGCATAGTGAAGACGATGAAACCACTGTCGCCACCCTGGAAGTAGTCGGCTACCAGTCCGGCGGTTATGGTTGATTTGTAAATGTTAGTGACATTCATGTAGTAGTCGTAGGCTGGTTCGCTGTGCGGAGGCCAGTTGGGGATTTCGTCCCCGTATGCAGTGGTGACAACGGCCGTATACTCTGCATTCACCGCCACAAAAGGAACCAACCGCAGGGTGTACGTACCCGTCATCTCCGGCATAAACAAGATACTTTCTGCTTCACCGACACTATTGCCACTGGATGAGACGACATTACCAGTGGGGTCCAGCAGTTCCAGGTCAAAAGCATCTTGTTCGGCGGGCGTCCAGCTAACCACAGCATTCACGTAGACCGTGTTTTCATCAACAGGAATGGGGTATTCGTTCGCAGGCATGTTGCTGACGGCAGCAGCACTGTAACCGCGATACGTCACAGTGTCATACTGCAAACTATCCGTGTCTACGCCCATCACTTCATTCATGCCATATGCCTGGTCGCCAGCGAGGAAAGCGTCCAAGTTACCGGTCTCATTCAGGCTGGCTTCAAAAGCGGCCAACACATTCATGTAGCCCATCCCAACCTCAAACAGTTCGTAGTTGGGCATGGGGGTGGTGGTATTCATCAATAAATCCATCACCTGGTCGGGGGAGAGTTGCGGATTTTCGGAGAAGAGCAGGGCTGCTGCACCAGAAACGTGGGGTGTAGCCATGCTCGTGCCGCTCATCATGGTGTACTGAGCTGTCCACAGCGGGTTGACCGGGTTGGGTGCTACATCCAGAGCAGTGATGCCGATGGTGGCGGAGCGGGCGGCGTAAATGTCTACGCCGGGGGCGGTGATGTCGGGGTGTTTGTAGTAGTCGCCGTCTTTACCGCGAGAGGAGAAGCCAGCCAGATTGCCTTGCTTGTCGCCAGCGGCTACAGCCAGCACCCAGGGGGCGATGGAATAGGGGTTCATGATGTCGTACCCGCCATCGTTACCGGCGGCGAAGACGCTGAGGATGCCCAGTTTGTATGCTTCGTAGGTGGCGATGGTAACGGGGTTGCGCACGTTCAAATCGCCGCCGCTGCTGCCCCAAGAGTTGCTGACAACGCGGATGTTGTACTCGGCGTGGTTGGCTAATACCCAGTCGTATGATTGCACGGCCGTTAAAATCGAAATTGCCTCACCAGAACCCAAGCCAATCAGCCCAACCTCAGGAGCTACGCCTTTATAGTAGCCACCAGAGGCTGTGCCCAGGCCGCCAATCGTGCTGGCGACATGCGTCCCGTGCCCAGAGGTAGTGTCAGTTTGGGGCATTTCCACGCCCACGCCCAACGGCGTCATTTTGATGTTGGCAATCACTTTATCGCCATAAGGCAGGTCAGGGTGCAGACCATCAATACCCGAATCAACCACAGCGACAGTCACGTCAGGGTTGCCGCCGCGCTGTCCATAGGTGTCCCAAACCACGTCTGCGCCAATATAGGGAATGGATTCGGCCAAGAAGTAGTCCAAGTCCTGATTCAGCGTGATCGAATAAACTTCCGGCCAGTTAGCGATGGTTTCAACCTGCCCAGCAGTCAAAATAGCACCTACCATCGGCAGTTCGCTCATTTGCAGGAAATCGGCGGCCATCAGTTGTACCTGTGGTACAACGCTTAAATCGTCAAAAACGATAATGACTTCCAACAAGTCGAGGGGATTACTGTTGGCTAATTCGGCCGTCAGCGCCGGGTCCATCTTTTCATCAATGAAGCCGCCCGCATAGGCGTCATTGGAAAATGAAAACAGCCCGATGCTAAGCAATGCTAACGCCAGGCTGATAAGAATGAACTTGTACGATTTCTTCATTGGGGTCTTCATTTACCTTCTCCTCTAATGCTAAAAGTTGATAATAGATTGCTGATAGTGGCAGTTTACGGCCGTACCGCTACGGAACCGCTACCGTTACCGTTACGGCTATCGTTACGGGGAAACAGGCGTACAATTTACAATCAATTTACAATCGCGCATTGGTTTGTTTACATGCGAGGGCTATGCTCTAGTTATAAAGTCACCACGAAGACACGAAGGCATGAAGTTTCCCTGAAAAAACTCTTCGTTTCTTCCTGTCCACGTGGTTTTTTAAGTAGATTTAGAAATAGTAATGAGGTGATGACGTGACATTTTTAAGGAAACGCAAATGGGTAACTGGATTATTGGTTTTAGGGTTGGTCTTGATGGGAACATTGCTTTGGAATACACCGACGCCAGCGTTGGCACAAGACAATCCAGGACGGGCAACGCCCAGCGGAGCGAACCTGGAAATCTTTTATGAGCGCGAACAACTGGTGGCTGACCGTCAGGGAGAGGCTTTGCAGCGTACAGGTGACGCGGTGGCCTGGGTGGAAGATTTGATCGCCCGGCTCCAGGACGAAGGATTTGACACGGCCGATTTGGAAGCCGCCCTCGCCACTTATCAAAATGGCGTGGCCGACGCTCAGGCCGCTCACGGCAGTGCAGTCGGAATCTTGAATGCCCATGCGGGCTTTGACAACGCTGGAAACGTGACCGATTTTTCGCAGGCGTTACAAACGGTACGCGATGCCGGGCAGTATTTGCGTGAAACGCATCTCAAGCTGCGCGGCGCCAATTTGGATTTACGGCAGGCGTTACGGGCCTGGCGTGACGCTCACTGACAGAATGAGGACAAAGCACATGCATAATCAACGACGTTCTTACCAAGTTTACTGGCTGTTGGCGCTTCTTGTTCTGCTGATGATGGCAACGGCTTGCAACGGCCGTCTTCGATCACGACGAGACACACCACTGCCTACTCAGATTCCCGAAGCAGAACTACCGGCTAATACAAACTCGCCCCAGCTTCCGGCGACGTTTACGCCAGAAGCGCAGCCAGCGCCCATCGAAATTGACGCAGCAACGGCCGTTGTCCAAACGCCAGCGCCCGCAGCAGCAGAGACAGCCGTCATCCCCACGACAGAACCATCTCCGGCCTTATCGTCTGATACGGAGCAATTATTTACCGATTTGGATAATTTGCTCAACCAGCTTGATCAGTTAAACAGCGACGATTTATCCGATTTGCCATAAGTTACCCAAACGTGATAGTTGCAGAACGGCCGTTCTCTGCCAGGGAACGGCCGTTTAACGCTGCCAGATGAAATCGTTCCACAGTCTGTTAGAAACACGAGGAGAAAATGTTATACTTCAAACATCATGACCCGGCTTTCCATCCGACTTCTAGGCACGCCCATCATCACGGTTGATGATAAGCCGATTGAGGTGGACACCCGCAAAGCAATTGCATTGCTGGTGTATCTCGCCATCACCCGGCAAACGCACCGGCGCAGCGCATTGGCGGTGTTGTTTTGGCCCGATTCTGATCAGGAGCGAGGGCGGACGGCGCTGCGGCGCACGTTGGCAGCGCTGAACAAGGCTGTGGGCAAAGGATGGATCGAAGCGGATCGAGCGACCATCGGCTTGAATGAGGCGCAGGATGGGTTGTGGGTAGATGCGTTGCAATTGCGGGAGATGGCAACGGCCGTTTCCCGCCCCACCGGTATTGATTGTGTCAATCAACTTAATTGGCTACGCGAAGTCTCCAGGCTATATCGCGGTAATTTTCTACACGGCTTCACCCTCAGCGACAGTTCCGCTTTTGACGAGTGGCAGTTCTTCCAGGCGGAACAATGTAAGCAAGAAATCGGCACAATCTGGCAAAAACTGGTTTACTGCCTAACGCAAATGGGCGAGTTTGAGGAAGCGATAGGCTATGCGCGGCAGTGGCTGGCGCTGGACACATTACACGAACTACCACACCAGCAGTTGATGCAGTTGTATGCCTGGGCCGGGCAGCGAGCGGCAGCGCTGCGGCAATATGAGGAGTGCAGCCGCATTTTAGACGAGGAAATTGGCGTGCCTCCCCAACCGGAAACAACGGCCGTTTACGAGCAAATCCTCAACAAAACCCTGCCCATGCCCACCGCCGCCGCACCACGCCTGGTAACGGCCGTCTCCCCCTCTCCCACTCCCCCCATCTCCCCGCCCCCCAAAAAGCCGCGCCACAACCTGCCCACTCCCGCCATCCCCTTCGTGGGCCGGGAACAAGAACTGCGGGAAGTAAACGGCCGTCTCGACGACCCGCGCTGCCGGCTGCTGACTATCATCGGGCCGGGCGGCGTGGGCAAAACGCGGCTGGCGCTGGAAGTGGCCGCCCAACGGCGCGAGCAGTACGCGCACGGCGTCTTTTTCGTGCCCCTCACCGACATCAGCGACGCCGGACACCTGGAAGCGCTGCTGGCGGAGACAATTCGCTTCGCCTTTTACGGGCGCGGCGACCAGCGCACCCAGCTTCTGGATCATCTGCGCGACAAGGCGATGCTGCTGGCGTTGGATAATTTTGAGCATGTGCTGGACGGCGTGGATTTGGTAACGGCCGTTCTGCAACACGCGCCCCAGGTCAAATTCCTCATTACCACCCAGGAACGGCTTAATTTGCGCGAGGAATGGTTATACGAGATTGACGCCTTCGCCTGTCCGCAAAATGGCGAAGCGCCAGATAAAAACAGCGCCTACCAGCTTTTTTTGCAGCGCGCCCGGCAGGTGCAGCCCCAATTTACGCCTACTAACGACGAGCCATCGCGCATCGTCCAGATTTGCCGCGCCGTCGGCGGGCTGGCCCTGGGCATCGAACTGGCCGCCTCCTGGATTCGCATCCTCTCCCCCGCCGAAATCGTCAGCCAGATGGAGCAGAACCTGGATTTTCTCACCACATCCTTGCGCGATGTGCCTGACCGTCATCGCAGTTTGCGGGCCATTTTCGCCTACTCCTGGGAACTGCTAACCGATCAGGAACGAGAAACGTTTGTACGGCTGGCCGTGTTCCAGAGCGGCTTCGAGATTCCAACGGCGTTAACCGTCGCCCAAATTTCGCTGCCCAGTTTACTGACGCTGGCCGACAAATCGCTGCTGCGCCAGACGCAAAACGGCCGCTATGAAATCCCAGCCGTTTTACGCGCTTATGCCCAAGACAGATTCCAAGCCCATGCCCAGGCAACGGCCATCCAGGCGCGCCACGCCGATCATTACCTCTGTGCGCTGGCCCAGCAGGAAAGCCATTTGAAAGACGGCGGGCAAAAAGAAGCGCTGCAAGCAATTCGCCAGGAAATGGAGAATATCCGCGCTGCCTGGCGGGAAGCGCTGGCAAATGGGCAGGTGAATGTCCTGCTGGACGCGCTGCCATCGCTGCGGTTGTTTTACGAGATGCGAAGCTGGTTTGGCGAAGGGGTGCAGTTGTTCGGCGAAGCGATTGAGCAGCCCCTGGCGCAAAAAAGCCAGCGTTTGCGGGGACAACTGCTGACGGCGCAAGGCGGACTCTTGTTCCGGCTGGCGCGTTTTGAAGAGGCGGAATCACAGCTGCTGGAGAGCCTGGACGTTTTGTGCCCGCTGGACGACACGGCGACCATCGCCCTGACGCGCTATTATTTGGGCAATGTGGTGGAGGCCAACGGCCGTTACCCGCAAGCCATCGCCTACCTGGAAGAAAGCCTGGATTTGTGCCGCGCCGCCGGGGATCAATGGGGCGCGGCCGCCGCCCTCAATTCATTGGGCAATATCGCCTTTGTCAGCCGTGATTACAATGCCTCGCGGCAGCATTACCAGGAAAGCCTGCTGATGCGCCGTCACATTGGCGACCAGCGCGGCATTGCCGTTTGCTATCACAACATGGGCAACGTGCCCCTGGTGGTAGGCGAATATGCCGAGGCGAAGCGCCTGTACCAAGAAAGTTTGCGTCTGCACCGGGAATTACAAGACAACCGGGGCATCGGCCACGCGCTGAACAACATCGGTTACGTGGCCTGGCTGCAAGGGCTGTATGCGGAATCAGAGCGTTATTTGCAAGATAGCCTGACCACGCTGACGGAGGTGGGCGACCAGCGGGGGATGGCCCACGCCCAGCAGAATTTGGGGCACGTGGCAGCGGCGAACGGCCGTTTCGAGACCGCCGTCGCCTATTATGAAGAGAGCCGCTTCCTGTTCCAATCCATCGGGGATCGGGCGGGAATGAGCGATGTGCTGGTCAATTTGGGCGATGTGGCCCGGCAGCAGGGGCAGATGGCGGCGGCGGAACGCTGGTACCAATCGGCTTTGGCGGAAGCGCAGGCGGTGGGGGCAACGGCCGTTTTGCTGGATGGACTGGCAGGCATGACGCAGATATATTGGGCAAATGGTGAGTTTGAGAAGGGATGGGGATTAACGGCCGTTGTCGCCAATCATCCTGACACCCCCCTGCCCACCCAACAGCACATCACCCAGTTGCGCGGGCAATGGGAACGGGAACGGCAGGGTAAACGGCCGTTGGACAATCGCTCTCTTGAAGAGTGGGTAGCTGCAATTCTCAACGCTGATTAATGAAGGAAGGGGACGAAACAAATGCAAGTCAATGAAAATTGGGCAGAAATCAAACAGCTTTTCAGGAACGCTTTCCGATCATCTTTTCATTATGCCATAGCGACAGTTAATGAAAATGGTGAGCCACACATCACGCCGATTGGCTCATTGATTCTGGGTAAACCGGGGCATGGCGTCTATTTTGAGGAGTTTCCCAGCCAACTGCCGCGCAATTTGAAGACCAATCAGCATGTATGCGTGTTGGCCGTGAACAGCGACCGCTGGTTCTGGCTCAAGTCGCTCATTCGCGGACGCTTTGCCGAGCCGCCGGCCGTGCGCCTGTACGGGACTGTGGGTGAAGTCCGGCCAGCAACGCCAAAGGAAATTCAATTGTGGCAGCGGCGGGTGAAACCGGTCAGCTTTACCAAAGGGCACGCCATGATGTGGCGGCAAATGAGTACGGTGCGCGACATTGCGTTTTCACACATGGAACCGGTACGCATTGGCGACATGACGCACAATACCTGGAACCTGCTCAAAAGTTAGTATACCATCCTCATGAAATTTCATCTTTACCAATACTTTGAAACACATCCGCGACAAAAACAGGCAGCAAAGTGGTGGATACGGCTGGGTTTGCCCTTGCCGGAGCGAATGAAGCGGCAGATTGCCAATCAAATCCATGCCGAGATGTTGGTGCGTTTGACGGCCGTTATCCTACAAAAAGGCACGTTAGATTGGCAGCAAGCGCTTGCCGCGCAGTATGAATTGGGTCAAGAAATTGCGGCCCAAACCGCCGACATCCTATCACTCCAGACAAATGATGTGGGCAGTCTTGCCAAAATTGTGGACTTTCTTCATGGGCTGCTGGATATAGGGGGCAAGCAGGTAGTCGTGGACACTGCGGGCGAAAATGTGTGCCGCTGGACGAACTGCCCGCTTGCCGCACAGCTTAAAGGGTCGCCAAACGGCGCCGGAGTCGCATACTGCCATCTGTATCAGGAAATGTACAAAGGGGTTCTGTTTGCATTGAATCCCAATGCGCGAGCCAATACGCTAGAAATTACCCAATCTTTGGGGAAGCCGTATTGTGAAATCAGAACTTTTTGGGAGTGTTGGTCAGGTTTGTTATAGCTTGCTGAATACGCGAAGGATCTGCGTAAATCAGATCTGCGTCTTCAATACAGATTGGCAACTGAAACAGGTTAGCCTTGCATTCTACGGCAAATCGCCAATCAAAATGATGCCGGAGCTGTGCACTGCACCCACCACTCCCAGTCCACCCCAGCCATCTCCTCATCCCGCGCCACAGCAATCTGCTGCGCCGCCAAAAACGCGCTGATCCGCCGCTGCAAAAGGCCCGATGCGTTTTGATGATGCAGCGCATAGCCTAACAGCGTCCGCGCCTCATCATGTCGCCCCACCGCCCACAAATACTCCCCCCAACGCCACAACCCATCCAACCCCTGCGCCACGCTTTGCAACTGCACGGCATAAGTCAACGCTTGGCGGATTTGTTGCACGGCCGTTTCCCAATTCCCCTCCCCCATCGCCGCCTGCGCCAACCCCAAATGCGTCGTCCCCAACCCATCCAGTCGGCCCGATTCCTCATACAGCCGCCGCGCTTCCTCAAGTTCCCGCCGCGCCGCCGAATAATCCCCCTCCGCCACCGCCAGCAGCCCCAGCGAGCGCCGCGCCGAGGCAACCCGATACGCATTCGCATACTGCTGGCGAATTTGCAAACTCTGCTCCAGCAGCGCCCGCGCCTGCGCCAAATGTCCCAGTTCCAGCTCCGTCATCCCCAAATTATTAATCACAATAGCGATGGAATAATCTCGCCCACTGCCCGGAGGCTCTTCAAGCGCGCGCAGCAGCGCCCCCCGCGACTCTTCTAACCGTCCCATATGGTACAGCGTCTCGCCTAAATTGCATGATGAAAGGCTCAAGTGACGCGGATCGGCATTCACCTCAGCAGCCGCCAACTCCTGCCGCCACAACGCTAACTCCGCCTCATATTCTCCCAATTGGGTTAACGTATCAGCCAGAGCTGCCAGCGCCGTGCCCCGCCCCAGTGTCAGGCCCAACCGGTCAAATTCGGCCAGCGCATAGGTCAAAACAGGACGCGCTCCATGCGCGTCGCCGCAGAAGAGGCGGAAGAAGCCAAGATGGGTAGCGAGGTGGGTCAAGACGGTTTGCTGGGGTAGGGTACGGCCGTCCTCCCCCCACGCCTTCTGCAATTGCTCCCAGGCAATCTCATACAATGCCAGCCCCTCCCGCAGCCCCACCTCGCGCAGCAAACGATACATCGGTCCATCCAACGCGCCGACCAATTCGACATCGGCCATTGCCACGCTCCACAGCCAGCAAGTCCGCAAATCCGGCAGCAGCGGCAGCAGCGAGCGCAGTTGCATATGCTTTTGCTTGTCGAACACAGGCGGCACGGCCTCCGTTAACAGCCGTTCAAAATAAGCGGCGTGCGCCTGGCGCAATGCACTTTGCTCGGCGGGCAGCTTGCGGGCGGCAAACGCTTTGAACAGCGGATGCAGCGCGTACCAATCATCCGCTTGCGCCTGCGCCAGCGACTTACGCGCCAGCGCATTCAGATGATGCCGCGGCGCCCCGGCCACATGCAGCGCCGCCGCCGCGCTAAAGCCATTGCTCTCAAAAATGGCGAGGCGGCTCAAAACGCGCTGCTCGGCGGGCGACAGCCGCGCCCACGACTGCTCAAAAACAAGGTGGATGCTGCGCTGGTGCGGCGCAATGTCCAGGTAATCGACGGTCAGCGCGGCGGCGTCGGCCACGATTTGCGCCGCTACTTCTGCCGGACTGCGCTCGTCCAGCAGGGTTACAGCCAGTTCAATGCCCAGCGGCAGCCCTTCCGTGAGGCGGCAAATGTGGGCGATGTGCGGCCAGTTAACGGCCGTCAGCCGAAAATCCGGGTAAAGGCGGCGGGCGCGATCCAAAAAGAGGCGGCTGGCATCGTAATCGAGGGCTTGCGTGTGCGGAATGCCCTCTGGCGGCGCGGCCAACCCGCGCAGGTCAACCCGCCGTTCGGCCAACAGCCGCAAGCGCTCGCGGCTGGTGACGATGAGACGCAGACCCGCCGCCGTTTGCAGTAGTTCCAGCAGCCAGGGACGGCCGTCCAACAAGGTCTCGAAGTTGTCGAGGATGAGCAGCAGGCGGCGCGGACGCAGGTGTTGGATGACGGCCGTGCCCACATCCTCCTTACTCGCCAGCGGCAAATCCAGCGTGTTGGCAATGGCCGCCGGGAGATTTTCCGCCGCGCCGACGCCAATCAGAGGCACAAACCACACCCCTTCCAGCGCCCACGCCTCTGGCGGATGCGCCAGCAGCGCATGGCCGATTTCTTGCGCCAGCCGCGTTTTGCCAATGCCGCCCGGCCCGGCAATGGTCAGCAGGCGCGGGCCATCGGCGGCCGTCAGCCCAGTGAGGACGGCCGTCAACTCGGCTTCGCGGCCAATGAACGGGGTGAGGCGATGGGGCAAGTTGCTGGCGAGGGCGGCCACCGATTGGGGCGGCGGCGCGGCGGCGAGAGCGCCTTCGCGCACGGCCGTTGCCAGTTCTTGGATGGCCCGTGTCGGTTCCACGCCCAGCTCTTTCAGCAAAATGGCGCGGCACTGCTCGTACTGCGCCAGCGCCGCATTGCGCCGCCCGCTCAGGGCCAACGCCTGTATCAGTTGGCGATGGGCGATTTCGCGCCATGATTCCAGGGCTACCTGCTGCCGGGCGTATTTGATGGCGATGTCGTAACGGCCGTCGCCCAACGCCCCATCCGCTAAATCAGTCAGCGCCCCCAGCAGCAGTTGATGGATGCGCTCCCGCGCCAGCAGCAGCCATTCTTCAAAGACAATGCTGTCGTCAATGGTCAGGCCGTGCAGCAAATCGCCCCGCGCTAAGGCTACCGCCTGCGCCAAATCTTCCTGGCATTCCGCGCAGCTTGTTTTTTGCTCGTGGCGATGCTGGTCTGTCTCGCCCAGCAAGCGGCGAAAGGTTTGCACATCTACTTCGATGTCGGCGGCTTCGTCCAGCCACACGTTCTGCCGCGTGGCGCGTACTATTTCGCCAGCCGGTCCCAGTGTGCGGCGCAGGCGGGTGAGGGTTTGGGAGAGATTTTGACGGCCGTTTTGCTCCGGCAAATCCGGCCAAAACAGCGTCGCCAAATGCTCGCGGCTGTGAACGGCGTCCCGTTCCAGAGCCAGATACGCCAGCAGCGCCAACGACTTGACCGAGCGAAAACGGCCAACAGGCTGGCAGTCTAATTCTACAATGGGCGACCCTAATAATTGTAATGACAACATTGGTCATAACCTGGTCAGAGTTTGGTCAGAGTTTATCTCTAAACTTGGAAAAATTCGACTTCTGTGAAAACAACTTTTGACGGAATGCAGTTAACTGACAACCATTCTACCAAACACTCATGCCAGACCACATCACTCAACCCAATCAAACAACCAATTACCATGCCTACCTGCTGCGCCTCTGGCGCGAAGAAGGGGGGGATTGGCGTGTTTCTTTACAATCAACCCGCACGGGCGAACGCTTCGGCTTCGCCGACTTGCAAACGGCCGTGCAATTCATCGCACAAACTCTAAGGCAAGGAGAATCCCAATGAAAACAATGATGGCAAACAAATGGCGTAAAGTTTTGTTCGCGGCGCTGCTCCTGGCAGTCGCCGCTTTCGCGTATCAGGTCTGGTTCACCCAACCCGCCTCCGCCGCCGGCGACGTGGCCCAGGTCTGGCAAAACGTGCAGCGCAGCGACAGCTACGCCTTCACCGCCGCAATCGAGAACAAAACCATCC
>JACKBX010000016.1 GCA_020634375.1 Ardenticatenaceae bacterium
GCGCTGCTTCTCGACGCGCCCGACGCATCCGCAAGCGAATCCGAGGCCAAGCAGTTGAGCAAACGCTGGGAACAAGAGACCTTTCTCATACAACAGTGGCAAGCGCTGTTTGAGCGGCAAGATATAGACCAAGCCATATTCGCACAAGTTCAGGGGAAACTGGAAGCCGAGTTGGTGCAGTTGGAAATTAAAATGGGGCTGCGTCAACCGGAGCCGCGTCCAGTGGTCGAGGTTGTGGCAGAAGAGACGGCCGTTACTGATGAAACGGCCGTTCCCCCCACCGACACACCCCCATCCCCCAAACCCAAACGCCCCAAACGGCAACCCCTCACCTGGGATCGCGTTTGGGACACCCTCCTCTCCGAACGCACCCTCAAAGCCATCCTCTTTCTTGGCGTCATCCTCCTTATCGGCTCCGGCATTTCATGGGTAGTGTGGAACTGGAACACCTTCCCGCCCATTGTGCAAATCGCCTTCCTCGGCAGCTTCACCGCCCTGTTTTATGCGCTGGGCTGGTACGTGCGCGTCAAAATGCGCCTGCCCGATTCCGGCATCGCCCTCAGCGCCGTCGCTTCCCTGCTCGTGCCGCTCGATTTTGTCGCCTTCTACATTTCCGGCGGATTCCCCGCAGGCAGTTGGCCGCAGGTGTGGCTGGCCGCTTCCATTGTCTGCCTGCTGTTGTACAGCGTGGTTGCCCTGCTGCTGCAAGCAGAATTCTTCGGCTATCTGATCAGCATCGCCGCCGTCAGTCTGTCGCTGGCGTTGTTTAATTTGCCGGGGGCGATGGCCTGGTGGCCGTTGGGGGTCACGGCCGTTTCCCTACCCCTCGCTCTCCTTCACCACTTACTGCCACGCGGCCCGCAGCGCACACGTTTCCTCTCCCGCCCCTTCATTCATGCCGCAGTGGGGACGGCCGTACCTGCCATGCTCCTCAGTTTCGGCGTCAGCCTTTTTACGCCGCCCGCGCAGGCTGGCTTTTACTACGCCCTCGCCGCCGCGTGGTGGCTGGGCGGGCTGACGATGCTCCTCGGAGTGCCCTATTTCCGCCTGCCGTCGCTGGTTTGGGCGATGCAGTTGGCCTTTCCCGCCGCCGTGTGGTTTACGCAGCGCGTGTTGTTCGCCGTGTGGCGCGTGCCCTTTGGCTGGCACGCTTTGGGATGGGCGTTGCTGGCCCCGTTCTATTTGCTGGCGGGCTGGTGGCTGCGACGGTATGAGGATGACGTGGTGCAAGGGTATGGGAAAACGGCCGTATCCATTGCCGCCCTCCTCATCACGATGAGCGGGTTCTGGTCATTGACCCATGTGCCTGCGGCGGCCGTTGTCCATCCCCTGTTGGCCGCCGAGATGCTGGGCGCGGCCCTGCTCTGGCAGCAGCCCCGTTTGCTGTGGCTGATGAGCCTCTTCCTCGTCAGCGGCACGGGCGCGTGGCAGGGCAATCGCGGCGCCGCCCCCGCCGAGCTAACCCTGCCCTGGGCGCTGCTCGCCATCCTGCACCTCATTGCCGCAAAAAGAGCGGACGCAGAGATACGCGGAGGGGCGCAGAGATTCGCAGAGAAAGAAGAGAAGAAAGAGAAGGGAGAAGCAGATCATGCACCCCGTCACCCTGTCACCCCTGCTCCCCTGCTCCTCCGCTCCCTTGCTCCCCAGCCTCTTTACGGCGCGGCCGTCGCTATCGCTGCCCTTGCCGTGCTGCCCGCGCTGGCCTTCTTTGACCGGCCGCTGCTGACTTATGCGCTGGGCAACTGGATTGGCGTCAACGGCTGGCTGGCGTATCTGGCGCACGGCGAGCGGCTGGCGGGATTGGCGCAGTTGTTGCAGCACCGCCGCCTGCAAAAGTTGGGCGCGGTCTGGTTCCATTGGCTGGCGGCGCTGCCGCTGGCGGGTTGGGTGTGGCTGCTGGTGATGGAGAACGGCCGTATCACCATCGCCACCACCCATTACACCTACACCCGCTTTGCCTATTGGCTGCCGCTGCTTTACGCGGCGTTGGCCTGGGGGCTGCTGGCGCTGGCCCTGTGGCTGCGGCAAAAACGGTGGGAGTACGGCCGTCCCTGGCAAACCGCCGCCCATTTCGCCAATGCCGCCGCGCTCTACTTCCTGATTAGCGATACTGATGAGGCGTGGGGCGTGGCGGCGCTGTTTGTGATGGCCGGATTTTATCTGACGGCTGTGTGGCTGCTGCACAACCCGCGCCATTTCTACACAGGCGGGGTGCTGCTGCCCGCTGCCACCGTCTTGCTGCTGATTTGGCTTGAGGCGGAACCGGCGATTTTCCCGGTGGCGCTGGCGGCCATCACCTGCGCCTATTTCCTGCTGCCCGTGCGTTTGAGCCAACTCTTTGCCGCGCCCGATCGCCTTACCCGCCCCATGTACCGCATGGGCAAATTCATGGCGATGGTTGCTACCCTGTTCATTTTCTTTGCCGCGTTTGATTATTGGAACTACGGTCAGCAGTGGTTATGGGTAGTAGCGATTGCGCCGCTGCTGCTGGCGTTGGGTTTCGCCGCGTATGCCTGGGAATTGCGGCGCGTGCGCTGGGCGCATCTCAGTGTGTGGATGGCGACGGCCAGCGGCGGCGTGGTGGTGAAGCTGCTTAGTTCGGGCACGGGGCGCTCGGCGGTGCTGGTGGCGGCGTTAGCCATCGCCTACATTTTGCTGGAGCGGCGGCTGCATGAGTTGGTACGGCAAAAAGGCGCTGCCCCGTTTTTCCGCGAGGCGTGGCTGCTGTATCGCCGCCCGCTGACGACGGCGGGGTGGGCGCTGTCGCTGGCGACAATTGGCGCGGCGCTGCTGCGTAATGTGGGCATCATCGGCACGCGGCTGTCTGAGTTTTGGGCGATTGTGGCGCTGCTGATGATTACCGGGCTGTACGCCATTGCCGCGCCGCTTTACAAAAAAGTGCCGTTTGTGTGGTTTGCCAGCCTGCTGTTTATCGCGCCCTGGACGTTGGGCACGCGCTGGCTGTTTGGCGATATTGCCTTGTGGCATACGGCCAGTTGGCTGGTTTGCGCGTTGGTTTTGTTGGCGGCGGGCGGGGCGCTGGCGTGGCGTGTGGGGCTGGGCGAGTGGTCGTGGCCGCCGCTGCTGGTGGCGCATGGGGTGGCATTGTTTGCGCTGTTGGCCGTTTTGCCGGATACGGCCGTTGGCAGTGTCACCCTCCTCTTGGGCAGCCTGTTTTATGTGGGGGCAACGGCCGTTGACCACCTTTTTGGGCCGCGCCCGAACGCCCGCTTTTTGTATCCGGCGTTGGGACTGCTGCCGCTGTGGGCGGCGTATGTGCTGCAATGGGCTGCGCCGGCGGCTTCGTGGACGGCCGTTGGTTTGCTGGTATTGACCTTTGCCTGGCCGTTGTTAATTGCGGGGCGGCGCATTCGCCATTGGGTGGCGGCGTATCAGTGGCCGTTTTATTGGGCGGCGTATGGCACGGCCGTTGCCGCCACCCTCCTCATTTTGCCCGACCGCCCGGTGCTGGTGGGCGTGCTACTCTTTGATGCGCTGTTAGCGGCGGCGTCGGCGGCGATTTTCCGCCAACCGCTGTGGCTGTATGCAGCGGCAGCGCTGCTGCCGTTGGCGTTGGGTGTGGCGGAGTGGGAGTTTGGCTGGCGCGATGGCTGGCAAATGGGCTGGATGCTGGCGTTGACGGCGTGGTTGTATTTGGGTGTGTCCGGGCTGCTGCACGGGCGTAAGCTGGCGCGGTACGCCATCCCGCTGCTAGTGGGGGTGTTTGTGACGGCCGTTCTCGCTTTGCCCTTTTCCGCATTTGACAGGGTGGGGGCGCTGGTGGGCTTTGCGTTGGTGGCGGGGGTGTTGGCGTGGACGGCCGTGTGGCGGCGTTGGCCGGTGGTACTCAGTTTGGCGACGGCGGTTGCCATTGTGCCCTATGCGGTGGCGGTGGATTTGCTGAATGTGCCGTTCCGCGACTATGGGCTGGCGGTGTGGCCGGGCATCCTGGCGGCGCTGCTGTTGGCGCGGTGGCTGGATGGGCTGTGGGGGATTGAGCCGGGGGCGGACGGTCGTAAATTCAATGCGCCCTTCCCCTGGGGTGATGCGAATGCGTGGGCGATGGCGCTGTGGCTGCGGCTGACGCGCTGGTGGGCGCTGCCGTTGTATGCGCTGGCTTTTGGCGGCGCGGCGCTGAGTTCACTGCTGGCGTTGCAGGTGGGTGGATGGCGTTGGGCGGCGGTGTTGGCGTTGGGCACGGCCGTTTATTTTTATGGATTGGCGCGGTTCCGGCTGCGGGGCTGGCTGCTGTTGGCCTGGGGCTGGCTGGAGTTGACGGCGCTGGCACTCATTCGTTGGGCGGGGCTGGCGGATTCGCCGACGCAGTTGGCGCTGGCTTTTGTGCCGATGACGGCGCTGACGTTGTTTGCGGCGCTGTTGGTGCAGGAGGTGCGCGGGGAGGGGGCGGTGGTTGCGAAGGTGGACGGCCGTTGGACGATGAAGTTGGGGGGATGGTCACGGCCGTTGTTTTTGCTGTTTTTTGCCACGCTGGGCGTGGCGCAGGTGTTGGCCTTGTTCCCTGGTGATGAGGGGGCGCTGGCGACGCTGCTGCATGGGCTGCTGCTGGCGGTGTTGGCTTCGTTTTGGCAGTTGCCGCTGTTGGCGTATGCGGCATTGGCGACGGGTTGGCTGGTGCTGACGCAGGCGCTGGATGTGACGAGTGCGGGGTTGCCGGTGGCGTTTGCGGCGCTGGCGGTGGGCTATGGGCTGGTGAGCTATGGGCTGCTGCTGGCAAAGCCAGAGGTGAAGGCGGGCTGGCGTTGGTTGAGGGTGTGGGAACGGCCGTTGCTCTTTAGTGGATGGGTTATTTCTAGTGTGGCGCTGCTGCTGGCGTTGGGGCGCGGCGCGGGCGTTGTACCCGTTTTGATGCGGGCGCTGGTGGCTGTGCCGCATCTTGGGGTGCGGCAAACGGCGCTGGCGGCGATGCTGATCCGCACGTTTGCCGTGTTGGGCTTGTTTTACCTGATTGCCACGCTGATTGAGCGCAGGCCGCGCCTGAGTTATCTGGCGTTGTGGCTGCTGTTTTCGTCGTGGAGTTTTTGGCTGCTGCTGTTGGCCGGGGCGCGGGAGTTGCAGTTGTATGCCATCCCCGCCGGGCTGATTTTGTTGGGGATGGGCTGGCTGGAATGGGTGCGGGGCAGCCGCGCCATTGCGCCCTGGCTGGATCGGGGCGCGGCGCTGCTGCTGTTGGGGTCGGCGTTTTGGCAGTCGTTTGGCGATTGGGGCGGGGTGTATGCGCTGATTATGGTGGTGGAGGGGCTGCTGTTGGTGTGGCTGGGCAGTTTGCGGCGGCTGCGGCGGCTGTTGTATGCGGGGGTGATGGGGGTGGTAACGGCCGTTGCTGGTCAACTCGTTGAACCGATTTTGGCGCTGAATACGGTTGTGCTGCTGCTGTTGGGGGCGCTGCTGGTGGCGCTGGGCATTGGCCTGGAGCGCCGCCTGGAGAAGGTGCGGGAGTTGTCGCAGGAGATGCGGGCGAAGTTGGAGAGGTGGGAGTGATGCGTGATGCGTGAAACGTGAAACGTGACGAATGGCTTTTCACGTTTCACGCTTCACGCTTCACGTTTGCGAGAATGATCATGAAGCGTATTAAACCGTATTTGAAGATGCCCAGTGTCTGGTTTGCGCTGGCGCTGTTGTTGGCGAATGGCTTTGCCTGGGTGAGTGTGGCGACGCGCATTGATTTGGTGGAGGCGCAGCCGATTTTGCACCCGGAGATTGCGGAGATTCGCGCACACTGGCAGGCGCGGGACGCGGTGGGGGAGACGTTTAGTGTGTTGGTGACGGATCAGATGGCGATGGAGACGATTGCCTGGTTTATGGAGCCGCGTGATTTGCCGTTTAGTCATCCGCAAATTGAGATTCATCCGGGCTATATTGTGGGCGGGGGGCTGGTGCATGTGTTGGGGCTGCGCACGCCGGTGTTTGGGCGGGCGGCGATTTATTTGGAGAACGGCCGTCCCGAAGCGACGATTGAGGAGGTGGGAATTGCCGGGACGAAGGCGCCGGATTTTGTGCTGGCAGCGGTGGCGCAGGCGCAGCAGGTGTATGCTAATTTGCGGCTGCCGATTGAGATTACGACGCTGGATATGCGTGAGGGGGAGGTGTATATTGAGGGGGTGTATCGGTGAGGAATAATGAATAATGAATTGTGAATTGTGAATTGTGAATGAACGGCCGTCGTAAGGAGTCTCTCAAGGCTGTGACCTCATTGACCGCGCTCAAGCAAATCGCAAAGGTCAATTTTGGGGGTTATACGACCTCAATCCTCCTGAAGATTTTACCCAGATACCTGACTTCTTGCATGATGCATTTGACGTTACAGAGATGTAGCTATAAGCAATTGTTTTACAACGACAGCACCCGTTTGCCGCCGTCGTAAACGGTGATTGGCCCGTCTTGTGAAACGGTGATAGCCAGACAGTTGGCTTCGGCGCTCATTTTGGCGGCGCTGCTGTGGCGGGCGCCTTTGCCCGGCCCTACGTCTGCCAGTGTTTTGGCTTCCGGGCGCAGCAGTACCATGCAGCCGTGGAAGGTGCCATTATTATCCAGCACCGTTGCCCCATCTTGCTTGGCAAAGTTGATTAATTCGGCGTCGCTCATCTGGCTGGCGTCTGCGCGGAGAATGCTGGCGAACTCGCCGCTCTCGGTGGCATCGGATTGGGCTAGAATGCGAGCCGCGTCTCCCAACATAAAGATGGCCCCCTGGTTGTTTTCAGACATTTGGAAGGCGACGCGCAAGATGCGGCGCAGTAAGGAATGGTTGTGATTGCGTTTGGCTGCCAGGTCGGCAACGGCCGTATCCAACTGCGCAATACTTTCCGGGTACCAATCCCCATTAGCATAACGGCCCACCAGCTCTCCATTGGCGAAGACCCGTACCTGCTTACCGCCAAAAGGCACAAAAAAGACAATGGCATCGCACTGTCCAGAGATGGCCGCGTGATGGCGGAACTGCGGGCCAAGCAGCAAACTACTTGCTTCCGGCAGGGGCACATCCAACTTGTGGATGCCGCGCACGTAGCCGTAACGGTCTAGCACGTAACCCAGCACCAGACCATCCACCATTTTTGCCAGCGTGGTAAGGACATTGCGCATACGGCGCACGTGGTCGTGGTAGACAAGCTGTACCTGGCTTTCTGGCAGCACGCGGCCAATGCGCATAGGGTCGCCGACGATGAAGGCGGTAGAGAGCGGCTTCTCTTCACTTTCGATTTGGGCGATGGTGGCGGCAATGTCGCAAATGTGAATCATGGAGGGGGCGTCAATTTGCTTGTGCCGTGCCAGGTCAAAGAGGAATTCAATTCCGGCGTCAGCCATCCAGGCATCGAGGATACTTTCTTTTTCCAACAGAGCACGCATCCGTTCGGGGTCTACCTGTACTTGCGAGACTTCTTCCGGTTGCAAGCCGTGTGTGGCAGGGTAGAGGGCGGCTATCTGGCTGGCGAACTGACGTGCCAGAGCGTGACGGCCGTTTCCCTTTAACGCCCCTTCGCCTACCGCTGCCAGTTCCAAGAGGGCGTACTCGCGCACGCGCTCCCAGCGGTCACGCGAGACATTTACCTGGCGCACTACCTCGTCCAAAAGCTGTCGCACCTGCGGGTCGGCGGTGTGGGTAATGGGCGCGGCGGGCTGCAAGTGGGCGTTGATGGCTGCCAGGTCGGGCAAGATGAGGGCGGTGAGATAGGGTTGGTTGTCTCCGAAAACGGCCGTTTCCGCCACAAACGCACTTTGCAATAAAGCCTCTTCCAGCGTTGCCGGAGCAACCTTGCGCCCTACAGAGAGCACAATTAAATGCTCGGTGCGCCCGGTGATGGTTAAAAAGCCATCCTCATCTAAAGCGCCCAGGTCGCCGCTGGCAAGCCAGCCCTCATCATCAAGAGCATTCTGCGTTTCTTCCGGCTGCCGCCAATAGCCGCGCATCAGCGATTCACCATGCACCCAAAGCTCGCCATCCACCGCCACACGCAGCGCGTAGCCAGGGGAAACCTGCCCCACCGACCCGGCTCGCTGCATCGTGGGGCGGTTGGCGGCCGGAAAGCCGCCCACTTCCGTGAGGCTGTACAAGTTCAGCACAGGAATGCCAATCGCCTCGTAAAACTCGTTTAATTGCTGCGGCAGGGTGGCCCCGCTAGAGTACAGGTAGCGCACGCGCCCGCCCAATTGCCCGCGCAGTTGTGCAAAAAAGGTCAACTCGGCGCGGCGATAAGCTTCAATAAGCGCGTCAGAAGCATTTGTCCCGGCGTTCCAATAAATACGCCCCTGGTTGAGCGCCCACTGGAAGACTTTTTGATTGGATTCTGGTTGTTGTGCCAGCCAGCCCATGCAGTGGTCGTAAAAGGATTCCAGGCTGTGTGGTGTGGCAAAAATAATGGTGGGACTGGTTTGCTGTAAACTCTCTAGCAAGGTGGCGCTATCTTCCGGTAGCGCGATGACGGGGACGCCATGCAGAAAACTGTGCAGAGTGGGGATCAGGCTGTGAACTTCACTCCAGGTTTTGAGGGGATAAAGCAGGTCGTTGCCATCGAAAGGAAAAATGTGCGCGGCGGAGGTCAGGCTGGCCTGTACTTGCTTATGCTCAAAGACCGCGCCTCTGGGTGTGCCGCCAGAGCCGGGCACGTAGAAGATGGTGGCAAGCTTGTGCATCCCAATGTTGACGGCGTGCTGCCGTAAATGAGGGTTTTCGCCGGTGAATCCGGCTGTTCCTGTGCTGGACGGCCGATTGCCGGAGAGGATTGTGCTTAGCAAGGTGAAGTCGTTTGGTAACTGTTCTGGGTGGCCGATGACCAGCGCTTTATGCAGATCGAGTAAGCGATCAACGACGCCGGGTTGCTGGGCGGCAGCGACGGCGGCGATGTGGGACGGCCGTTGCAACACCGCCAGCCGCGCTCCTGTGTCTTGCAGGATGGTTCGCAGGCCATCTGCGGAGAGGGAGATGTGCAGGGGAACGATGACGCCGCCAGAGAGCAAGGTTGCCACATAGGTGACAAGCCAGTCGAGTGAATTGTCTGCGGCCAGAGCAACGCGTTGGCCGTGTGTGATGCCCATCTCGTGGAAATAGGCGACAAGGCGGTAAACGAGGGCGCGAAAATGAGCGTAGCTGATTTTACGGAAACGCTGCCCGTGCCGCACGATCAAGCACGGCCGTTCGGCATAGGTATCCATTGCGTTCAGAAACGCTTCATTCAGGGTTTGTGCCGATTGTTGCCTATCTGCCATCATAGCGTAACTGTTATCACGATTCCGCCAATTGCGCAATGAGAGACCCGCAAGGTTACCCTTTCAAAAGGGGGGGATTTCCGGTAAACTACGGGCAATCATTGTTTGGGTGTGCGATTGCGTGAGAAGAAGTGAAGAGATGGCTAAAAAAGCAATCGTTGTAGAAAATCTAACAGACTGGAATGATAAATTGATAGCAACCTCGCCGTTTTGAAGCGTGCCTTATGAATGAAGATAATGAGATTGACGTCAATGTGTTTTTGAATTTTCTCACAGCATGTATGTATGATGAGGAGATGTGGGAGGCTCTGGTGCAGCGGATGATGGCTGGGACAGGGTTTGGCCGTGAGAAAACGCTTGAAGCGCTTGATGCAATTTACAGGGTGCTGATGGAATTACAGCCCCGAAACTAAACTCAGGTTATAAGTTACAGGTTCCATCGAGCGAGAATCTGTAGCTGGCTTTACTTAAAAGGAACACTATGTCACAACATTCCCCGCTTAGTTATCCTGCTTCACGCCGTGTTGATGTTGTTGATGATTATCATGGCACGGCCGTTCCCGACCCCTTTCGTTGGCTAGAAAATCCCGATACAGCAGAAACCCGCGCCTGGATTGATGCCCAAAACCGGTTGACACACGGCCTCATCGACGCTGTGCCGCAGCGTCCTGCCATTCACCAACGATTGACAGAACTTTACAATTACCCTAAGTTTTTTACTCCTGTACGCAAGGGGGCATGGCTCTTTTTCTACAAAAATGATGGCTTGCAGAATCAGGCTGTTTTGTATCGCACACAGGATTTGGCTGGGGAAGCGGCAGTTGTGCTTGACCCCAACACCCTTACTGAAGATGGCACGGCAGCCATTACCAGCGAGGCCATCAGTAAAGATGGCAGCCACCTGGCTTATGGGGTCTCTTTTGGCGGCAGCGATGTGCAGGAGATTCGCATCCGCAATGTGGAGACGGGCGCGGATTATGCGGAAACGCTGCACCACTGCCGCTTTGCGGGCATTGCTTGGGTGTATGATGAAGCAGAACGGCCGTGCGGCTTTTATTACAATCGCTACCCCGACCCGGACAGCGTACCGGAGCGGGATCGCAATGCTTATAACAAGCTGTATTGGCATCGATTGGACACTCCGCAGGCGGAAGATGTGCTGGTTTATGAACGGCCGGATAACAAGGAACTGCGTTTTTCGCCGCAAATCACGGAGGACGGCCGTTACCTGATCTTGTACGTCTGGCACGCGGCCATTGACTTGAACCGCCTCTATTACCGCGCTGTCGCCCATGAAGGGGACTTTGTGCGTCTGGTTGATGAGGCAGACGCCTCGTACCAGTTTGTGGGCAGCGATGGCGACACCTTTTTCATTCAGACAAACAAGGATGCAGCGAACGGCCGTATCGTGACCGTAGACCTGGCAAACCCGGCACAGGCCCAGTGGCGTGATGTGGTTCCCGAAAGCGATGACATCATCGCTTTTACGGAACTGGTGCATCAGGAGTTGGTTGTTGTCACTATGCACAATGCCGCGCATCAGGTGCAGCGGTTTGGGCTGGATGGACGGCCGTTGGGCCGCATCCCCTTGCCAGAATTGGGCGCAATCAGCGGTATGACTGGCAAACAAGCGTCAGCAGAACTGTTCTTCAAGTTTGAGTCGTTTCTGAATCCGGGCACGGTGTTCCGATATGATTTGGCACAGAATGAGATGGAGGTGGTGTGGGAAACGGCCGTTTCCTTTAACACCCGCGATTACAAAACCAACCAGGTTTTCTTCCCCAGTAAAGATGGCACCCGCGTCTCTATGTTTATCACCTACAAAAAGGGGCTGCGCCTGGATGGCGACAGCCCTGTGCTACTTTACGGTTATGGCGGCTTCAATATCAGCCACACACCTGCTTTTGCCCCGGCACAGGCTTATTGGGTTGAAAGCGGCGGCATTTTTGTGGATGTGAACTTGCGCGGTGGCAGCGAGTATGGCGAAGCGTGGCATCGCGCTGGCATGTTGGAAAACAAGCAAAATGTCTTTGATGACTTTATCAGTGCGGCGGAATGGCTCATTAACAATGGCTACACGCGCCCGGAACGGCTGGCAATGATGGGGCGCAGCAATGGCGGGCTGCTCACCTCGGCGGTGATGTTGCAGCGGCCTGATTTGTTTGGCGCGGTGCTGGCGATTGTGCCGGTTACAGACATGCTGCGTTTTCACAAGTTTACAGCCGGGCGTTTTTGGACGGCCGAATATGGCAATGCAGAGGAGAGCGCGGCACAGTTCCGCTTCATGTTCCCCTATTCGCCGCTGCACAATGTGCAAAAGGGGGTGGCATATCCGCCCATCTTGGTGACGACGGCTGATGGTGATGACCGTGTTGTGCCGCTGCACGCCATGAAATTTACGGCTGCGTTGCAAACGGCCGTTACCCAACATCACAACCCCATTCTCATCCGCATTGATACCAAATCTGGGCATGGATTGGGCAAGCCAACCAGCAAATGGATTGACGAATGGGCTGATATTTTTGCATTTTTGCAAATGACCGTGAAAAGCGACACGTGAAAAAGGGCCAAACACGTTTCGTCGATCTCTAACCATGTCAAAGAAACTTGTATTAAATGGGCTGCGTACGCTTCAATCATATCTGATTGAACCATTGCAGGAACTGCCATCCGAACGTCACAAAAGGGAGGCAAGGCTGCTGGCTTCTGTTTTGCTGATAGTCTTCCTGACTTCTTCTGTAGCGACAATCTTGGATTTATTATCTCGCCCTCCAGAAGTTGCGTTCCCTTTACTGGGGCCAATTGTCGGCACATTGGTTTGTGTGTTGATAGCTTATTTTATGAGCCGCAGCCGTTATTTTGCCAGAGCCATTCTCTTATTTGCCATCACGTTTCCTATTGGCATATCAGCCTTGGCGATTCAAGATAACAGGCTTTTTTTACTGCCAATTTATCTTATTGTCCCTACCTTTTTTGTCAGCATTTTGGCAAAGATGTCTATTATCTTGGTCAGCATTCTCTTTAATTTTTCCCTTCTTCTTCTTGTCATGTGGCGGATACCAGAGGCGCAGGCGGTTATTTTAGATGCCAATACCCTGCTTCTTTATGTTGCTTTTACCTTTCCGGGGTTGTTTTTGGCGCATTATCGCAATCTTTTAGATGAGAATCGACAGCAGAGTTTGCGCCAGAATGAAGCGCGGCTGAAATCTTATTTTGAGAATGCCAATGATTGGGTTTTTACGTTAGACCGCAATGGGTTGATGACATCAGCAAATCGACAAATATACCAGACAACAGGCTATTCCCCGGATGACCTGATTGGCAAATCGCCACTTTGGCTGGTCAGTGCGGAATCGAGAGATTATGCGGCGAAGGCTTTGCAAGCAATTCTGACTGGTGAAGTGGTTCAGCAGTTAGAGGTGAAGGTATTGTTGCGAGACGGCCGTTCCCTTTGGCTAGAAATTCGCGGCAATCTTTTGGAGGGCGAAGAAGGCGTATACGAAACCATTCATTTTGGCCGTGACGTGACCGAGCGAAAATTAGCAGAGCAGGCCGAGCGCGAGCATCGGCAACTGGCGGAAGCGCTGCAAACCATTGCTACCACCCTGAACAGCACCCTAAATTTGGAAGAAGTATTTGACCGCGTTTTAGCAACAGTGGGCGATGTGGTTCCTTATGATGTGGCTGACATCATGCTCATTCAGGATGGAGTAGGGAGAATGGTACGCCATCAGGGCTATGACAAATACAACGTTATAGGTGTCATAGATGCGCTTGAAATGGTTGTTGCTGACGTGCCCAATTTGCGATACATGTATGAGACACACAAGCCATTGGCTATCTGGGATACCAGTCAAGAACCTGGCTGGATTGACATCCCTCGCTTGGGATGGGTGCGCTCGTTAGCGGGTGCGCCTATCGTTTTGGATGATGTATGTATTGGTTTTTTGCACGTTACCAGTCAATTGCCGGGGTATTATCAGGAGGAGCACGCGGTTCGTTTGCAGGCTTTTTCTGAGCATGTGGCAACGGCCGTGCGCAATGCCCAATTGTATCAGGCGGAATCGGAACGACGGCAATTGGCGGAAACTTTGCGTCAGACGACGGCCGTTCTCAACAGCACCCTCTCCCTTGATGAAGTATTGCAGCGCATTCTGGAACAACTTAAAGTTGCTTTGTCTTTCGATAGTGCATCCGTGCAGCAGTTGGTGGGAAATAAACTGATATTGCGTATGGTTATTGGATTTTCCCACCCAGAAAAAATTATCAATCTGGCGATTCCCATTGGCAAGAAATGGCCGAATGCCCATGTCATGAGTGGGCGTGGCCCGGTTGCTTATGATGATGTGACTGTTGAGTATCCTCACTTTCAGGACGATTCCGATCTTTATCAATCCGGTAAGATCCGTTCTTGGTTGGGGGTGCCGCTGACAGTCAATGATGAAATCATTGGCCTGGTTACAGTTGACCGGAACGAAGTACAGCCGTACACAGCCGAAGAAATCAGTGTTGCCACCACCTTTGCCCAACACGCGGCCATTGCCCTAAACAACGCCGACCTGTACGAACGGCTTGCTCGCCACAATGAGGAATTAGAAACGGCCGTTGCCCACCGCACCATCGAACTCCAGCAAACCGCCAGCCGCGTCAACACCATCTTGCAAAACAGCCCAGACGCACTACTACTTTTGGATGACCATTTGCAAATGCAAATCCATAATGAAGCCTTCCACGATATGTTTGGCTACACCGATGACAACATTTGCACCGACTTCCCCGCCTGCCTTGTAATCCCATCCGAAACGCCGCGCCTGCTCAAAGCTATTCACATCAGCCTGGAAAACATCCAACGCATTCGCCTTGAGTTCACTGCCCAGCGCCAGGACGGTTCTCAATTCGACGCAGACATCGTGATTGCACCCATCCATCAACCCGGCACGCCAACCCAACTGTTGTGCAGCATCCAAGACATTACAGCCTTCAAAGAAGTCGAACGGGTCAAGGATGACTTTGTGTCCAATGTTTCACACGAACTGCGCACGCCCATTGCCAGCTTACAGCTCTACCACGACTTGCTGCACCTGAATCCAGCCAAGAGTGAACGATATATGGCTCAGCTTGGCCGTGAAATAGCACGCCTCAACACAATTGTAGAAGGTCTATTACAGCTTTCTCGCTTGGACCAAGAGCGTATTGAATGGGACATCGTCGTGGTCAATTTGAATGATTTGGCGCAAGAGTATGCCATTGATCGCCAACCATTGGCGGCTGACCAGGATATTACGCTGACCTATGAGTTGGCCGAACGGCCGTTACAAGTACAAGCAGACGGCAACTTACTGGGGCAAGTCATCGGCATTCTCATCACCAATGCCTTAAATTACACACAGCCTGGCGGAACCATTACGCTCTGTGTGCGGGATCGCGTATTGTATCAGCGGCATTGGGCTGGCATTTCCGTCACAGATACAGGCCGAGGCATCTCCGAGACGGAACTGCCTCAACTTTTGAAACGCTTCTATCGCGGGACAGCCGCCCGTGAATCCAACCGGCCCGGCACGGGCCTGGGTCTGGCAATTGCAGATGAGATCGTGCGCCGTCATCGTGGCGAAATCGAAATCGCCAGCCCCGGCCCAGGCAAGGGTTCGACATTTACCATCTGGCTCCCTGCCGCCTTACCCTAGAGATAGAGACATCCCTCTATCCTCTCAAGGAGAAATTATGAAAATTGGCGTTGTCTTTCCACAAACCGAGTTTGGTAATGATCATGGGGCCATTCGTGAATATGCCCAGACGGCCGAATCACTCGGATTCACGCACATTTTGGCCTATGACCATATACTGGGCGCAAATCCAAACCGCCCCGGTGGCTGGCAGGGGCCATATACTTACCAAACTCCTTTTCACGAACCGTTTGTCCTTTTTGGCTTTATGGCTGGCGTCACGCAGCAAATTGCGTTCACAACGGGCATCCTGATTTTGCCGCAGCGCGAAACGGCCGTCGTTGCCAAACAAGCTGCCACGTTGGATGTGTTGAGCAACGGCCGTTTCCGGCTTGGTGTTGGCATCGGCTGGAACCCGGTCGAATACACCGCCCTCAACCAAAACTTCAAGACGCGCGGACGACGTATCGAAGAACAAATAGAGCTGCTGCAAATCCTCTGGCAAAACGAGCTGGTCACTTACGAGGGTCGTTGGCATACCATCTCCGACGCCGGGTTAAACCCGCTGCCCATCCAACGCCCTATCCCCATCTGGCTGGGCGGCCATGCTGACGCTGTCTTGCACCGCATTGCCCGCCTGGGCGATGGCTGGCTGCCCAACTACCGCAGCGCGGCGCGTGCCAGGCCAGAAATCGAGAAATTAGCGGGGTATTTGGTGGAAAACGGCCGTTCCCTGACCGACATTGGCATCGAATTCCGCCTCAGTTATGGCGATGGCAACCCTGATGTCTGGCAGCAAGCCATCACCGAATGGCAGGCGGTTGGCGCCACGCACATGACCCTCAACACCATGTCCCTCGGCTTTTCCATACCCCAGCAGCACCTGAATGCCATCCGTCACTTCGCTGAAGAAATAGTGGGTAGTAGTCAGTAATCAGTTACCAGTCATCAGTGAACAGTAAACAGCGGTCTGCGAACTGTTCACTGATCTGTGTTAGCAGTCTGCACTGGCAGCCCCGCTTCCTGCCAGGCAATCATGCCCCCCTGTACGTCTAGCACCTGATACCCTGCTTTGAGCAAGCGGCGTGCCGCCAGTGGGCTGCGGTGGCTGGAGCGGCAAATCGTTAAAATTTGCTGTTCTGGGGGTAATTCGGCATAGCGTTCGCCGAATTCCGTTAATGGAATCACAATCGCGCCCGCAACAATGCCATCCTTTGTTTCCACTAGCTGGCGTACATCTACAATTAACGGCGGGTTTGCGTTTTGCAGCAGCACATATGCCTCCTGCACACTAATTTGCCGCGCTTTGGGGCCAAACAACCAATCAAAAATGCTCATATCCTGCTCCATCCTAAAATTTGCGATTGAGTATAGCATACCGACAAAGAGTTGCGGGGAAACCGTGTTTGGGGAAAATAAGATCATGCACGTGCCTTCAACCAATCTCTCCGACAGCGCCCCTGGCGCTCAAATCACATTGGAGCGACGACTGCCCCTGATTGGGCTGCTGCTGTTGGCGGGTACGGCCGTCTTTTTCCCTCATCGCGTTTGGAATACCCTGCTTATTGGCTTTGGTGGTTTGTTCCTTATTGCTTACCTTTGGGTGCGTTTTCTTGCCGTTGGACTGGCAGCGCAGCGGCAGTTGCGCTTTGGCTGGGTAGCCGTCGGCGATTTATTGGAAGAGAGTTTTCAAATCCATAATTACAGCGGCATTCCCGCCTTATGGGTAGAGGTGATCGATTACTCCAATGTTCCTGGATATACTGCCGCAATTGTGCGCAGCGTGGGCATGAACGGCCGTGACCAATGGCGGCAGCGTGCCGTGTGCCAGCAGCGCGGCAAATTCCACCTCGGCCCCTGGGCCATTCGCACCAGCGATCCCTTTGGCCTTTTTACCTTCACTCGCCATTACCCCGCTGGTCAGGAAATCATCATTCATCCGCCCATTCACGGGCAGTTGCCCATTCCCCTGCCTGCCGGGCAGAGCAGTGGGCGGGCGCGGGCGCGGCAGCGTGCCTGGCAAGCCACCGTCAACGCCGCCAGTGTGCGCCATTATCACCCACAAGACCCGCTGGCCTGGATTCACTGGCCCACCTCTGCTCGCCGCGACGACCTTTTTGTGCGCGAGTTTGACCTGGACGCTGCTGGTGATGTGTGGATTTTGTTGGATATGCAAACGGCCGTGCAAATTGGCACGGGCATTGACAGCACAGAAGAACAAGCCGTTTTGTTAGCGGCAGCACTGGCCGCACGCGGCCTGAGCCAGAATCGGCCAATGGGCGTTGCCGGGTACGGCCGTTTGCCACAAATTGTGTCGCCGGGGCGCGGCGAAGGGCAGCGCTGGCACATTTTGCAAGCATTAGCCCTGGTGCAGGCCGACAGCGAGACGAATTTACAGCGGGCATTACAAGATTTGGGACAGCGGGCGCGGCGGGGAACGGCCGTCATCATCATCACCCCCTCCAACGAGGCCAGTTGGATACCTGACTTACTCGCCTTATCGCAGCGCGGCCTGCAAAGCCACGTCATCCTGTTGGATCGGCCAAGTTTTGGCGGTGAAGGCAATAGTGTGGGTATGCGTGATGCCATTCACCGCTTTGGCATTGACTGCCAAATTGTGCGACAGGGAGAAATAGGCACGCCCTTAGAAGAACAGGCACAGCGCGGCTTCTGGCGTTTTATCGTCACCGGCACAGGCAAAGTTGTCGCCGTCTCCTCGCCACAAGAGCAATGAGCAATTAGAAATTAGCAAGCAATCCCGTTCACAATTCATTATTTTTCATGTTCGACCGCTTATTTTCTTACGTTTGGAACCGTTACCGTCCCACAGAAGGGTGGGCGGTGTTGGGGCTGCTGTTGATGTTGGTCGTCACCGCGGCCATGGCGGTATCGGAAGCAAATTGGGTTGCGGAAGATACTATTGTGCCTGTGGCTGCGGTAGCCGGATTGTTGATGGGGATGCTGTTAGCAAAACGGCCGCTTTCCCCCACTGCTGCCTGGATTTTTTTGGCACTTTATGGCCTACTGTTTAACGGAGTGGGCTTGGGTAAACTGCTGCCGCCCTTCTCTGTCTGGCGTGGAGGTTGGCGAGAAACCAGCGCCTATTGGCGGGAAGCTGGGGCGTTGCTTTTTGATCGCACGGCAAGCTGGTTTGCCGCTTTGTTTGGCGGTGGGCGCAGCAATGAAACCATCGTATTTGCCCTGGGGTTGGGGTTGACGGCATGGTTGTTGGCGGCATTTGCTGCCTGGAGCGTTTATCGGCTGCAACGGCCGTTAGCCGGGGTGGTGGTAATGGGGCTTGCACTGGCCGTTAATGGCTATTTTGGCGATGCGACACAGTGGCTGCCAGTTTATGTGGGGCTGACTGTGCTGCTGTTGGCGCTGGCGAACCTTGCCCTGATGCAGCGGCGTTGGACTGAAACGGCCGTTGATTACTCCAACGAAATCCAATTGGAACTGACCTTTTACGCCATGGGCGTTGCCATGACGTTGGTAGCCCTGACAGTTGCTTCGCCTGTATCCAGCTTCCGCAAATGGGCAGCATATTTGGCGCAGCAGCCCATCGTGCAGGAAATTGACCAGACGTGGGATCGGCTTTTTGGCGGAGTGGCCTCCCCCGATGGGCCGGGCAGCGGGCCAGGATGGCCGGGCGGCAGCGGTGTGATGCCCCGTGCTTATTTGCTGGGCAATGCCCCAGAATTGAGCGAGACGGTGGTGATGACGGCCGTTGTCACCTCTGCCACGACCAACCAACCCATCACGGGCGCGGAGATGACCGGACTGCACTGGCGCGGCCTCAGCTACCAGGTGTACACGGGCCGGGGCTGGACGATTAGCGAGGAGCGGCGCGAGGAACTGCCTGCCGGACAAGCCGTTTCCCTGCCGCCTCTGGCAGAGCAAACCCAATATTGGCAAACGGTGTATTGGCTGCTGGATGAGCGTGTGCTGCGTTATACGTTGGGGTTTCCGCTGCAATTTGATGAGCCGGTGACACTGCACTGGCGCGGCCTGACTGATTTTGTGCGCGTGCAGGGTCACGAGAGCACATACACGATGCTGACAACGCGGGCAACGGCCGTTCCCAATCTGCTGCGGGCAAGCCATGTTTCCAATGTGCCGGCGACTGTCCTGGCGCGGTACACGGCCCTGCCAGACAATGTGCCGCAGCGCGTGTTGGATTTGGCGCAGGATGTGGCTGGCGGCTTCAATAATCCATATGACCAGGCGCGGGCGTTGGAGCAGTTTTTGCGCCAGTATGCCTACTCATTAGATGTGGCGGCTCCGCCAGCCGATGCGGATGTGGTCGAGTATTTTCTATTCGAGGCGCAGCAGGGGTACTGCGATTATTACGCCTCAGCGATGGTGGTGATGGCCCGCAGCCTGGGGCTGCCTGCACGGATGGCTGTCGGATTTGCAGCGCAGGAGCCAGATGCGGCGGGCAGGCAAGTGGTGCGCCAAATCAATGGGCACTCGTGGGCGGAAGTGTATTTCGCAGATATGGGTTGGGTGGAGTTTGAACCAACGGCGGGCTTTGTGTTGCCCAATGAGGCGGAAACGGCCGTTCCCACCTCCGATGAGACGCCATCCTCATTAGATGAATTGGTGCCACCGCCGCTGCCCGCTCAAGATGCACCCTCACGGCCGTTTAGCCGATGGTGGCTGGTGCTGTTTGCGGGCGTGGGCGTGGCTGGCGTTTGGTGGTGGCAGGCACGCCGTTTGGTGATCAGAAACGTGGTGGATGTGTACGGCCGTTTCCAGCAGCAAGCTGTCAAGCTGGGCGCACCGCCGCAAGCCAGCCAGACGCCGCACGAGTTTGCCGATCATTTTTTGCAGGGGTTACGGCCGTTGGCGCAGCATCCACGATTGGCAAAATGGGTAGAGGTGGTGCAGGAGCCGGTGCAGAGATTGACGGCCGTTTTTGAGCGCGTGCAGTACAGTCAGGATGAGGCGGGGGAGGGGGATACGGCCGTTGCGCAAAGTTTGTGGCAACGTTTGCGGCAGCCGATGGTGTGGTTGCGGTTGTTTCGTAGAATGAAGTAGAGGCATGGCGTCGCCATGCCTCTACGCTTTTTACGCTACTGTCTCTTGTTGTGCCGCTTCGTAGCCCAATTCCAGCACGCGGAAATTAGCGTTTAGCAGCTTGGCTTTGCTCGCTGGCAGGTGGTCGCGCAGCGCTTGTTTGATGGCATCGAGGGTGAGGAACGGCCGTTTCGCCAGCATCGCGCCTAGCGTTGCCATGTTCATCATTTTAGTGCTGCCCTGCTTCTCGGCAATGGCGTTGGCCGGAACATACACCACATCCACGTCGGTGCGGTCGGCAACGGCCGTTACGATAGAACTGTTGATCACAAACAGGCCGTCTGGCTTCACCAGCCCTTCATATTTTTCAAAAGAGGGCAGATTGAGCGCCACAGCAATGTCCGGTTTATTCACCAATGGCGCACCGATGGCTTCATCGCTGATGATGACTGTACAGTTTGCCGTGCCACCGCGCATCTCTGGCCCATACGAGGGAATCCAGGTGACATGATAGCCGTTGTCCATCCCGGCATAGGCCAATAATTGCCCGGCAAATAAGACCCCTTGGCCCCCAAATCCTGAAATGACAATTGATGTTTGCATAATTTTTCTCCAACTGGTTGTTAGTCGCTGGTTGCGAGTTGCTCTTTGCTGGTTATGTGTTGGTGCAGCACTTCGCCGATGCGCCGGATGCCAATTTCGATTTGTTCTGGCTGTGCATTAGAAAAGTTGAGGCGCATGGTGTTCAATCCGCCGCCCTGTGGGAAGAAAGCTGTGCCTGGCACAAAGGCCACATTATTTTCGATGGCTTTCGCCAATATGTCGGCGGCATCCATCCCTTTGGGCAGCCGCGCCCACAGGAACAACCCGCCTTTTGGACGCGTCCAGGTGACGTCTGACGGGAAAAAGCGGGTCATGGCGTCCAGCATTACGTCGCGTCGTTCGCGGTAGACGCGACGAATCAGGTTGACGTGTTCTTCTAAAAAGCCGTTTTGTATCACTTCGTAGGCGACCATCTGGTTAATGCTGCTGGTGTGCAAATCTATGCCTTGTTTTGCCATCACGCAGCGGCGAATGACATCGGCGGGAGCGACCATCCACGCCAGGCGCAGCCCTGGGGCTAGGGTCTTGGAGAAGGTGCTGAGATAGATGACGTTGCCTTGTTCGTAACGGCCGTAAGCCCCATTCAAACGCTGTGCATCCATTGTCAACAGCGAGGGCAGGTCATCCCCTTCAAAGCGCAGTGCCTGATAGGGATCGTCTTCAATGATGGGGCAGCCATACTGATCGGCCGTTTCCACCAGTTTCTTGCGCCGTTCCCCAGAAAGGGTAAATCCGCCCGGATTCTGGAAATTGGGCAGCACGTACATGAATTTCGGCGCGACACGCAGTGCTTCTGGCAAGTCGTCAACACAAAGGCCATCATCATCAGCAGGCACACTGACAAAATCAGCCTGATAGCTGCGCCACGCCTGCAATGCGCCCAGATAAGTTGGCTGTTCGGTGAGTACCTTATCGCCGGGGTTCAGCAGAATTTTGCCCACAATGTCCAGCGCCTGCTGTGAGCCGCTGGTGATGAGGACATTATCCGCTGTGGCGTGTACCCCTTGCTTGTGTAGCTGCTCAACAATGAATTCGCGCAGGGGCAAGTAGCCTTCGGTGGTGCTGTATTGCAGCGCGGCTGCGCCGTGTTCGGCCAGCACTTTTTGTGTGGCAGCATCAAATTGCTGCACGGGAAATAATTCTGGCGCGGGCAACCCTCCGGCAAAAGAGATAAGGTTGGGGCGCTGTGTTAACTTTAGCAGCTCCCGAATGGCTGAACTGCCCATGCGTTCCATACGCTGTGCGTAACGTTGGTTCCACGGTGTGGTCATTTTTGCTCCTTGAATGGTGGCAAACTTGCCACTTGCTTATCGGCCTCTGCCCCGCTTGCTTTGCAGCTCTTCGTGTACTTTGTAGTCGCCAAGGGGGTAAGTGGGAACCATGTTGTCGCGCACCCAGCTTAGGGCTTCGTTGGGCGTCATCTTCCAGTTGGTGGGGCAGGAGGACAGCAGTTCCACTACGCTGAATCCTAGTCCTTTTTGCTGTGCTTCAAAGGCGGTTTGGATGGCCTTTTTGGCCTGGATGACGTGGCGGGCATCGTGCATGCTGCGGCGCACGCTGTAGGCTGTGCCGGGAATGCTGCCCAGAATTTCGGCAATGTGAATGGGATTGCCGGTAAGTTTAATGTCCCGGCCGAAAGGTGAGGAGGTGGTGTGTTGTCCGGGCAGGGTGGTGGGGGCCATTTGTCCGCCGGTCATGCCGTAGATGGCGTTGTTGAGAAAGATGACAGTGATATTTTCGCCGCGAATGGCTGCGTGCATGGTTTCGGCCAGGCCAATGGAGGCCAGGTCGCCATCTCCCTGGTAGGTGAAGACGATTTTGTCGGGGTTGACGCGCTTGACGCCGGTTGCCATGGCGCAAGCACGGCCGTGTGCGGCTTCGGCGGCGTCTACGTCGAAATATTTATAGGAAAAGACGGAGCAGCCCACAGAGGCAACGAGGACGGCGTCCTCTTGCATCCCCAGTTCAGACAGCACTTCGGCGACGAGGCGATGGGCTGTGCCGTGAGTACAGCCGGGGCAGTAGTGGGTGTAGAGGTCGGCCAGGGCGTCCGGCCGTTGGTAAACGAGTTTTTCGGTTATGTCAGCGGTTAATGTAGCCATTGCTTCCCTCCGGGGTGGTTTCAGGTTGTGCGGCTGGGTTGATCAGGTTGAGGATTTGCGTTTCGATTTCTTCGGGCATGGGGATGGCGCCACCCATACGGCCGTAAAATTTCACCGGCAGGCCGCGCCCCACAGCCAGGCGTACATCGTGCAGCATTTGCCCGGCGTTCATCTCGGTGACGAGGAAGCCTTTGACACGGCCGTTATCAGCCAAATCGGTAAGCTGTTGTTCGGGGAAGGGCCAGAGGCTGATGGGGCGGAACAGCCCCACAGGGATACCTTGACGGCGTAGCGTTTGTACGGCCGTTTTCGCCACGCGAGCGGCCGTGCCAAATGCCACCACCACGTATTCCGCATCCTCCAATTCATACGCTTCGTAGCGTACTTCATTCTTCTCAATGATTGCCAGCTTGGCTTGTAATTTGCGGTTGAACTCTTCCAGTAACGACGCGCCGAGATAAATGGAGCTGATCAAGTTTTGCTCCCGGTCTTTTTTGCCTGTCAATGACCAGGTGGGACGGGGGCGTAGTTCTTGCATGGGCGGCAGCTCTGCCGGCTCCATCATTTGCCCCAACGAGCCATCGGCAACCACAAAAACGAGCGTGCGATATTTGTCGGCCAGATCAAAAGCCAGCCCCATCATATCAATGGCCTCCTGAATGGTGGAGGGGGCCAGCACAATAGGATGAAAATCACCGTGCCCGGCGCTTTTTGTGACCTGGTTGTAATCACCCTGGCTGGGCTGGATATTGCCCAAACCAGGGCCGCCACGAATCACGTCTACAATCACCACTGGCACTTCCGAACCGGCAATGTAGCTAATGCCCTCTTGCATCAAGCTGATGCCGGGGCTGCTGGATGAGGTCATCACCCGTGCTCCAGCCGCCGCCGCGCCATAAACCATGTTAATAGCGGCGACTTCGCTCTCTGCTTGCAAAAAGGTGCGGCCTAATTCGATCATGCGGCTGGACATATGCTCCAGCAATTCCGTTTGTGGCGTGATGGGGTAGCCAAAATAAGCCTCGCAGCCAGCACGTACGGCCGCTTCGGCAATGGCGACGTTTCCTTTGAGTAATTCTTTGGTCATGGGCTTCATACCTCCAGTGCGACTTGGGCTTTCGGAGTAGGTACGTCACGAAAGACGGTGATACAAGCATCTGGACAAACGACCGCGCAAAGGGCGCAGCCGGTGCAGGCGTGGTTGGGGTCTGCCAACAGTGCCGGTCTGTACCCTTTGGCATTGAAGGTATCTGCCAAAGAGATGACATCTTGCGGACATGCCTCCAGACAGAGTTCACACCCTTTACACCGTTCTACATCAATAACAATACGACCTGTTGCCATGAAAAATCCTCCGTTCAGTGGACTAAAATCTGTGGGATTAACGACTTTGGATTTGTGATTGCCTACGCTTTGATGAGCGGGCAATAAGGAAATCCTTTTCTAAATATCAGCAGCAGGAACGCGGGAATTCACAGAGAATTTTGAATTAATCTCTGTGTCTCCTCTGCGTTCCAATTTGAATGTTTTTGGAAAGTGCGAGCATGTGAAATGATGCTGCAAATGGCTTTCATATCACTGTCAGTATCGCAGAAAGGAACGGCCGTTGACAGTGATAAACAGCAGTCAATCCCCTGCGGAATGTCATGTTGTCATATTTGTCTATAAAAATGGTGAAATGGTTGTGCACATTGTGCAATTTTGGGGCGTGAAACGTAAAACGTGACAGCTTCTTTTTCACGTTTCACGTTTTACGTTTCACGGTAGAGGATAACGATAAACCGCTTTGGCCCATGCACGCCAATCGCCATCGTTTGTTCGATGTCGGCCGTTTTGCTGGGGCCGCTGACAAAAGTCATGTTTGCGGGCAGGTCACCCGTGCGGGAGGCGGTAAAGGTGAAGAGGTCGGTGGTGAGGCAGTTGGTGGGCAGCAGGGCGATGTGGACGGGCGGGAACAGCGTCGCCACACGGCTTTTGCCGGGGCCGCTGCGGATGACGAGCGTGCCGGTTTCGGCGATGGCTGCCGCGCCGCTGCTAAGGCCCGCGTCGGCAGTGGCAGAAAAGTCGCGCAAATCGCCCGTGCTTTGCCCAACGATGTGCCATTGAATGGCAGGCCAGCGTTCGGCCAAATTTAGGTCGCTCAGCGGCACTTCGTCGTTGCAAACGACGCGCTTTGCGCCTAGTTCGGTCAGGATTTCGCCGAGTTTTTGCGCCGCCGTTTCCAGGTTGGGGGTGAGGTGGGGTTCACCGTGCACGGCCGTTAGCGCCGCCACAAACTGCTCTGCCAAATCATCAAACCCTTGCTGTGTTTGCCACATTGGGGGCATGGCAGTATCACGCTGCTGCATTTTCAAGCGGGATAAAATATTTGTGCGTGTTTGCGTCATATTGATCTGTCCTTGTTGTATCAGTTACTCGGTTTCCTCTGGAACCTCTGCCCACAGTTCAAATTTGCTGCCGTCCCACTTGAAAATCTGGTTGGTGTAACCGAATTCAAACCAGCAAGAAAAGGATGGTTCGGGATAACAGACTGGTTCTGTAAACCAACTGCTCGCCGCCATGATTTCTAGTTGCCCATCGCTGTCATAGTCAACAAGCCTCACGCCGTAGAGATCGCTTTGCACAACGCAACCAGCTACATTTGCAACCTCAGTGGCGTTCTCCCCATCCCACTCATAGATGATGAGCCGTTGGTGCATACATGAAATATCAGTTATCAAATCGAAATTCAAATCGTGGGGTTCCTTTGCTGAAAGCGCCTGAACCACAATTTCTGGTTGTTGATCGCCGACGATATCAGACCACGCTACAGTAGTAAAATTCCTTTTACAACCAAACACGCTCCCAACTGCATGATCCTGCACAAAGAGTTGGCAAACATCATTCAGCCCATCAGCCGCGTGATTACTTTCAGCAGTAATAGAAGCAATCATTGAGTCAGCTTCTGCTTCCAAGATAGCATTTTCATTGACTATGTAAGCGTTCGTAATGGGTTTTTCTTCCTCTAATTCAAAAGTTGATCCGTTCCATGCGAAAGAAGATACAGTTGATGTGAATACCTTCAGCGTATCGAATGGTTCCTCTGCAAGCCATGTTTCCCACCATTGCGGGTCAGGATTGTAATTGTAAATAGAAAAGCTCCTGCGTATGTACTCTAACCATACACGTTGTTGATCATCTGTTTGCGTTTGCAAGGTAGCTCGTATCAGCGTTATCCCTCCCAGGTTGTAGTCGTCGGTAAGAGAAGTTAAAAGTCCACGCCAAGCTATATGGCACTCCACTCCCTGACAACTGATGATGAAGCGAGTCCAATTATCATACCTGACACCAGGATTCCAAAAATCACTGAGGTAATCAAAGATAATTTCAGGGATGTCATCATGTGTCCAATCAGCAACACTTGTTTGAGAGCTTGAAGAAATTTCCCACGAGGGACCAACGATGATGAAAGGGGTGGCATATTCGTTTCCTGTCCAAAGAAAAACCGCAGCCAGGAGTTCATCGGAGATAACTAAGTCTTCTATTCCATCACCATTGACATCTGCATAAATTATTTCAGCCGCAATTGTCAAGCCACGATAATAAAAAGAACGCACAATAGAATCTCGATCATCTTCAAATGATGAAGTAGTATGAAAATATCCCGTGGGTATTGCGAGTAAGTATTCTTCCAATTGTGTTGCAGAAGGGTAACGAATTGTTAATGGTTCGACAGGTTCTAACGTGGGAGTTGCAGTAGGCGTAATACTAGGTCTGGGTGTACGCGATGCTGTTGGGGTAGGCGTGATACTTGGCGTTAGCGTAGCAGATGGTGTCAGCGTGGGGGTTTCCATCAGGTGTTGTGTGGCTGTGGATGATGGCATGAGGGTTGTTGTTGGAATAGGTACGGCCGTTCCCGTTGCTGTCACCCTGGCTACGTTTATCGGTTCGGTAGGCGTACAGGATGGTAACAACAGGAGAACTACAAAAACCAACAGACTTGTTGTAAACTTGCCCACTTACACTTCTCCATCTCGCCATAAATCATGAAACGATTTCTTCGCCAGCGAGGGCAACTGCCGCTCCCCGGCGGGATTGAACTGGTCGGGGACTTGCAGCTTGCCATTTTTGAGCAACGGCCGTTGCCCCACTCGCCCCAAACCCGTCACCACACGCCACAACTTATCATAGCGCAGCGCAAAAGCAGCGGCTTTTTCCATCGCGCCCTCTTTGGTGGGTGCAAGCCCCTGCTCCACCAAATCCGCCCGCAGTTCCAGCAGCATCCGCGGCAGGTCAATGCGCGCCGGGCAGACATCCTTGCACGCGCCGCAGAGCGAACTGGCGTGCGGCAGCGCCGCGTACTTGTCCAGGCCAAAGAGCAGCGGGCTGATCACTGCGCCAATCGGTCCGCTGTACGGGCTGCCGTAGGCGTGCCCGCCCGCCTCGCGGTACACTGGGCAAACGTTCAGGCACGCGCCGCAGCGGATACATTGCAGCACTTCTTCATACTTGCTGCCCAGGAGATGGGAACGGCCGTTATCCAGCAAAACTACATGCACTTCCTCCGGCCCATCGGGGTCGGCCTCTCGCCTCGGCCCGGTGACGACGGTGGTGTAAATACTCATCGGCTGCCCGGTGGCGCTGCGGGCCAGTAAACTCAGCCACACGGCTGCGTCGTCCCACGCTGGCGCGATTTTCTCAATGCCGATGACGGCGACGTGTACGGGTGGGGCGGTAGTGACCATACGGCCGTTGCCCTCATTCGTCACCAGCACCACACTGCCCGTCTCCGCAACCATCACATTGCCGCCGCTGATGCCCATGCCTGCTGCCAAAAATTGCTCGCGCAGCATTCGCCGTGCTTCGGCCGTCAATGCTGGGATGTCGTCCGCCGATTGCGGCCGTCCCGACTCGCGTTCAAATAGCTCCGCCACCTGCTCCTTCGTTTTGTGAATGGCCGGAGCGATGATGTGCGAGGGCGGTTCCTTGGCCAACTGGATGATCCATTCGCCTAAATCCGTTTCCACCGGACGCACACCCGCCTCTGCCAGCGCCGCGTTCAGGTGGATTTCTTCCGTCGCCATGGATTTGCTTTTGGCGGCCAGCGTTACGCCGCGCCGCCGCGCAATCTCGGTGACGATGGCGCAGGCTTCGGCCCCATCTTGTGCCCAATGTACTTGTGCTCCAGCAGCCAGTGCATTGCGCTCAAATGTCTCTAAATGCGCTGCTAGATTTGCCAGCGTCGCTGCACGCATCGCCTTGAAATGGTCACGCAACTCGTCAGCCCAGGGCAGTTCTGCCAGCGCCGCTTCTCGCGAAGCCGCAAAGCGGCCTGTGGCCCCTTCCAGCGCCGTTTGCAGCCGCACATCGGCAATGGCGACCGTTGCCCGTTCCCGGAATTCACTAACCGTTGCTGTCATCGTCCATCCCCCTTGTTTCCTTGCTCCCCTGCTCCTCTACCTAACGCCTCATCTAACGCCACCGCCAAATGCTTCACCTCAACCCCATCACCCTCTTGCACCATGCCACGCATTTGCATCAGGCAGCCGGGGTCGGCGGTGACGATGGTGTGTACGGCCGTTTCCTTTCCCTGTCGTATCTTTTCGGCCGTCATCGCATTGCTCACCTCCGGCATCTTGATGGAAAACAACCCGCCAAACCCGCAGCAGCGATCCGACTCGGTCATATCGTCAATCTCATAGCCCGCCGCCGCCAAAGCCGTGCGCGGCGCATCCTTAATGCCCAACATACGGTTCATATGGCAAGAATCATGATAAGTAATAGCCACTTGTTCATTGCTCATTGCTAATTGTTCGTTGTTCAAAAAGTCCGGCGCAAACTTGCCCAAAAACTCGCTCAATTCATACGTTTTGGCGGCAACCCGTTTGGCGGCATAGTACCAGCGCGGATTTCCTTCCAGCAGGTGCGGGTATTCCAGGCGAATCATGGCCGTGCAGGAACCGCTGGGCAGCACAATGGCTTCGTAGGGGTCGAGCAGTTCCACGGTGCGCCGCGCCAAATCGCGGGCTTGATCACGGTAACCGCTGTTGAAGAAGGGTTGCCCGCAGCAGGTTTGTGCTTGCGGGAAATCTACCTCAAACCCAGCGCGGCGCAGCAGGCGCACAGTGGCTACGCCCACTTCGGGCATGGTTTGATCGACGATACAAGTAACAAATAGGGCAATGCGTTTGATGTCTGTCATAGGACACTCCTAGAACGGATCGATTCGTGCAGGGATTTGCCGCGATTATACGTAATTTTTGGGAAGCGTCAGCTAGATGTTGGGAATTCTGGTTTGGAGGAGATGACATTAATCATTTGGGAAACGGCCGTTTGTCATAGCGGTGAGATGCTCCTTTATGGCATACTGTTTATGTTGTTTGCAATCGTTCATACAGGACTATCATGAAGGGGGTAAATCATGAAAGGTTTTCGCCGTCCAGTAACCTTCGACAAGGTTTTTGCAGATGTAAACCAAATTGACAAATGGCCTCGCGCTCGCGTGGAGCAATTTCTGGATGATGTGGCTGCGTTAGACGCAAAGGTACCACATGGTTCAAGCGATTTGCATTGGCCGAACGGGCAGCTTCGGTATCGCGCCAGTGATCAAGCGCGTTACTGGCCCAACGGGCAGATCCGCTACCGCTCAGAGGATGAGAACTGGTATTGGCCGAACGGCCGTCTGGCCGAGCGCGGCGAAGATGGATGGGTTTACTGGCCGAACGGCAAGCTGTTCCATCGCAACGATGGGGGCAATCGTTACGGCCCGTGACCTGAGAAAGCGTTAGCAGCGGGCAGTACGCTTCAACTTAATCGCAGATCGCCAAATTTCACGGAAAGGGACTGCCGGGAGTGGGTGCAACACGCTATAATGGGTGAGCAAAGGCGAAGGAGGCACAGAAATGAGCGGCAAATGGATTTCCGGCCCGGCGGCATTTTTGATTTTGGTACTCTTTTTTCTTCCTTGGGTATCTGTCTCATGTAATGGGCAGCCCATTGGGGAATTAACGGGGTATGAGTTGGCGTCTGGCGGCGACAATGACGTGGCGGTCACGGCCGACTTTCAACTAATTCCGTCCGGTGGTAATGACCTGGCGTTATTTTTCTTTCCGTTGGCGGGATTGTTCACCTTTGGGCTGCTGGCGTTGGCCTGGTTTCGACCCAATGTAATGGGCGCAGCAGGTGGGGGGCAGGCCGCTCTTGCCGTCATGGGGCTGCTTATTTTGCTGTTGGAGTGGCGGCAGTTGAGCAGCGCTGGTGAAGGTGCTTTTGAAATTGAGGTGATGCCGGCATTGTGGGGTACGGCCGTTGCCCTATTACTCATTTTGGCCGGAGGCGCGGTTGACATCTGGAATGGGCTGCGTCGTCGCCAGATGACCCAGGCTGGTGTTTTACATTCCCCATCCAATTATGGCAGCTTTGTGGACGCGACACCGCAAAGCACGCCGTGGTCGCCGCCGGTTGATCCGGTCCCTTATATACCCCCGCAAGCTGCATCACCATTGGGGATGGCGGCAACCGATCCGGGCAGCACGGATGTGGATGCTGTTGAAGATTGGTCGGCCGGATATGGCGCGACGCAGGTGGATTCTAACGAATTTGCTGCGCCGAATTTGCCGGGGGGGACAGCTCCGCTTTCACAGAGGAGTTTAGCGGCAACGGCCGTTGAATCTGAAGAAGAATCGCAATCCTGGAACCCGCCTCCATCGTTTGTGGCGCAGGAAAAAACACCCAATACTTTGCCATTGGCCTGGCTGGTTATTGCAGAAGGCGCAAAGGTGGGAGAGCAGTATCGCTTGCAGCAAATGACCCGCCTGGGCCGAGACGCGGGGAATGAGATTGTACTGGCAGATACGGCCGTTTCCGGCCATCATGCCCAGGTGGCGTATCAGGATGGGCAGTTCCATTACCAGGATTTAGGCAGCACCAATGGCAGCCTTTTCTACGATAATGAGTCCCAGCAGTGGAACACGGTTGACCATATCATGCTAACCGATGGCGTCCAACTTAAGTTAGGACGCACTGTACTCCATTTCATGAGTGTAGGGAGGGCAAACGCATAAATGAAACATCGTGCAATCATCATTATTTTGCTCCTTTTGAGTTTATTGGCTGGCACGGCCGTTGCCCAAAGCAGCCAGATACGCATTACGCTGGCCCAGGTAGACGAGGACGACACGCCGTTGGTGAACGATGAAGCGTTTCCCGCTGTCAGCGTGGATGTGGTTCCGGTGAATGAGTTTGGTGTGCCTGTCACCGGGCTGGTGGCAGGCGATTTCACCCTTACCGAAGAAGGCGCTCCGGTTGCATTTGAATTTGCGCCGCTCAGCAGCCCAGACACACCGATCTCTTTGATGGTACTGCTGGACATTAGCGGGCCTATGCGTAACGAGTTGGCTGATGTGCGTACGGCCGTTAACACGCTCTATCCCATTTTGGAGCAAGGCGACGAATCTGGCCTGCTGGCCTTTAGCGTTTTGTCCGATGGCACAACCGTCAACCTCGGTGAGCCATTTCCGCAACTGCTGCCCAGCCGCGAACTGAACTTTACCAACGATGAGGGAGCGCTGATCAACATGGTCAACTCCTTGCAAGTGGAAGAAAACGCCGGAACGCCGCTGTATGACGCTCTCTTCAAGGGTATTCGCATGACGGCAACCCAGGCATTTTATGAGCGCCGTGCTGTCATCTTGATTACGAACGGCCGTGATGTTTCTGGTGATGGCAGCACGATAGGCAGCCGCGCCATCAACGCCGACACTGCCATTGAAGAAGCACGACGCTCCCGCGTGCCGGTCTATACCATTGCCTGGCGTGATGGCGCGGACACCAATTTTTTGGAACGTACCGCTTTGTTCACCGGCGGCACATTCCGCCAGGTGGATACGGCCGAGCAGATGGGTATTTTCTTTAATGATATTGTGACCCAACTGCGCCAGACGTATCGTCTCAGTTATCAATCGTCAATTTCGGCAGATAATGGCCTGCACCGCCTGATTGTGGGTATGCCCGCCAGTGTTGATTCGGCGGGGATCCCGGTGGAATTTGTGGCGCGTTTTACCGTTATGCCGCAGATTACGCAGGTGTTAGCGGCGTCGCCGCGTGCCGATGCAGTGGCGTTGGAGTCGCTGGCGCAGGTGCAGGGCAAAGTGTCGTTGGAAACGGCCGTGCAATCGCGCAATCCTGTCGCTGCGGTGAATTATTATATAGATGGGGGACAGACGGCCGTTTTTGCCAGCCAAACCGCCCCCTATACCTTCGAGTGGAATACAGGCGACCTCACCCCCGGCAGCCACACGCTGCAAATTGAAGTTATTGACACGGCCGATCCGCCCAATGTCGGCCTGCACGAGGTCACCGTAACCGTTGCTGCTTGCAATTTTATTTGCAACGGCGAGCAAATCATTGGCTTCAACCCAGTATTAGCTTTAGGTGGGGCATTATTGCTGTTTGTGCTTGTGTTTGGTCTGACCTTTGTCATGCGCCGTAACAGCGTTGCTTCTGCGCCAGCCTATCAACAACCGCGCCCCAATATGCAGCCGCAGTCGTTTGCCCCGGTGCAGTCCCGCCCCGTTTCTCCGCACGCGTCCTCAGAGACTATTGTTGATGAAACGGCGACGCCGCCTGGTGTGGCTACGATTTTGCCTGAAGATATGGAACCAACACCGAGGCCGATCTCGCACATGCAGCCACCACGACAGGCTCCCCCGCCACAAGTTCAATCGCCGCCACCCCTGCGGGCGGACAAAACTGAGGTGTTGCATCAGCCTTCTGTGGCTCCTAATCGGCTGGCTTTCTTGATTGATGCCAATAGTGGGCAAAATCATCGCTTGGGTGGGGAGACGACGATGGGCCGTTCTCCCAGTAATACCATTGTTGTATCTGGCGCGGCAGAGCGCCATGCGCTGATTAGTCTGGTGCAGGGACAGTTTGTGCTGCAATCGTTGGCGGAGGCAAAGGTGAACGGCCGTCTCGTCACCCAACAAGCCCTCGCCAACGGTGATGAAATAACCATCGGCGGGCAGGTATTTGTATTCAAAGTGGTAAAATAATCCGTAATCCGTCAACGGCCGTCCGCGACCCGTCAACGGCTTTGCTAATAGCTCATTACTCATTGCTCATTGTTGGAGATGCTTGTGAAAAATTACGACCCAAAACTAGCAGGTGGATATTCAGATGTTGGCCCTGTACGGAAGGTAAACCAGGATGCATTTCGCATACCCGACCCCACGACCCCCACGCAATTGGGAGCACTCTACATTGTAGCTGATGGTGTTGGCGGGCAAGAGCATGGAGAGGTCGCAGCTAAAATAGGTGTTAAGGTTGCTTACGAAACCTTTTATCAGGCACGGCAGCAAGACAATCCTATTCAAGCGGCCTTGAAACATGCGCTGAACAAGGCTAACGAGGCTGTTTATGCAGAGGCGCAAGAGCGTGGCGGCGGACGCATGGGTTGTACGATGGTGGCTGTGGTGCAGCACGAAGGGATGTTGTATGTGGCCCATGTTGGTGATGCGCGTGCTTATCTGGTGCATGACGGCCGTTTGCGACGCATGACCCGCGACGATACCTGGGTGCAAAAACAGGTGGAAGCAGGCATCCTCACGGCGGAAGATGCAGCAAAACATGAACTACGCAATGTTGTTACCCAGGTTTTGGGCAACAAACCAGAAGTGGACGTGCATTTGGGTAAGCCATATACACTAACCCCAGATGATGTGTTGATGATGTGCTCGGATGGCCTGTATGATCCGGTTTCGGATGAGCAAATGCTGCAAATTATGGCTGCCAATCCTCCCCAACAGGCATCTGAGGCATTGATTCAGGCGGCGATTGATGGCAATGCAACGGATAATATTACGGCCGTTGTCGTTCACTGCGGTCAAACTTCTGTTTCCCCAGCCGGATGGGTCATTCCCAAATGGCTGCCAATGGTGGTGGTGGGCATCGTGCTGCTCATCGCCGTGGGCGCAGCCATTGCGCCGCTTCTTTCTAAAGATGGGAATGACGCGACACCGCCGCCCGCAGATATGCCTACGCCAATCCCTACGCAGCCCCTGCCGCCTGTGAATGAAGGGGTGGGGGGAACGGCCGTGCCCCTACAAGATGTCCAGCCCACCTCTACGCTGGCTCCAATTGCTACTGAGACTCCCCTGCCCACCGAAACCCCAACAGCCACTCCGCCGCCGCCAGAACCAACTATTGATCCGCAGCCCCAGGCGTGCATCATCAGATACGTCTTTGTCTGGAGCGATGAACAAATTAATGGTGGTGTCTGTGGGCAAAACACACCAAACGATCTTGATGCTGGAACCATCGTGCGTTTTACCAATCCATTTCCTCAAATAGGCGTCGAAGGCCCTGGCGAGTGCGGCGTCTTTAATAACTTCCGTAAAGTGCGCGGCGAAAAACCGGATGGAACCGTTGTCGAAGGTTGGGTTATTGCCGACGATGTCAAGCCGCTTGCTGCTGGTGAAACCTGCTCGCCTTAATGCGCCTAGTCAGACAATGGTAGTTCAATAATAAAGGAGGGTGAATTACTAGCCCGGCTTTATTAGAATGAAAATTAAAGAGCGCCGAAAGTACGAGACCATGTTTTGGAGAAGAAAAGATGGCCGACCCGAATAGACTTATCGGGCAGAAAGTTGATAAATACGTCGTCAAAAAACACATCAAACGTGGGGGCATGGCCGATGTCTATCTGGCTTATGATGAGGGACTTGATCGCAACATTGCCCTGAAAATTGCTCTGCCGCAATTTACGACCGAACCTGCTTTTGTGGAGCGTTTTCGCCGCGAAGCTAAGGCTGCCGCCCGGCTGCGTCATCCCAATATTGTGCAGGTGTACGCGACTGGCCTTACCCCAGATGGCGATATTTACATTGCGATGGAATATGTGGAAGGCGGCACACTGACGGAGATGCTCTACCAATTGGAGCAAAAGGAAGAAGTGCTGACGACCGCTCACGTACTGTATTTGGTGCGTGGCATCGCCGATGCGCTGAGTGTGGCACACCAGGCGGGCATTGTGCATCGGGATTTGAAGCCTAGCAATATTCTCATTCGTCCAGATGGTACGCCGGTGTTAACGGATTTGGGCATTGCTGTGATTAAAGATGACCCGCGCCTGACGCGCACGCACGCGCTGATGGGGACGCCTAATTATATGGCCCCGGAGCAGGCAAGCGGTGGTGAGGTGGACGGCCGTTCCGACATCTACGCTCTCGGCATCATCTTGTATGAACTGTTGGCGGGACATCGCCCCTTTGTGGCCGACACACCCTGGGCCGTGCTGCACATGCATATGCACGAGCAGCCCACGCCACTGCACCAGATTCGCCGCGACATTTCGCCGCAGACCGAAGAAGTGGTACACACCTGCTTGCAAAAAGACCCCAACGCCCGTTACCAGACTGCCGAAGAGGTGGGAGCTGCCATTAATCAGGCTTTGATGGCCGAAGAGACAATGGGCTATGTTGGTTTTGGACAGCCTCGCGTCAGCCGTGAAACGGTGATTATGCAAGTTCCTTCAGCTTTTGCGCCCGATCCGTTTACACCGCAAACAACCTCGGCGCGAACACCGACGCCTACATCAACGGCCCAAAGGATGGCAACACCTGGGTACACGCCACAGCCTATCTCTGTCCAGCCATTCCCTGAGCAGCCGCAGAAACGGCGTTGGTGGATTCCCGTGCTGGTTGTTGTGTTGCTGCTGCTCATCCCTGGCGCTTATTTTGGCGGGCGGGCGTTGATGAACGGCCGTGCCACAACCCCTACACCACCATCAAGTACGGGCAGCGGCGATATTGACATGGGTGGAAATACCGATTCTAGCGAGGCTTTGCCAATTGCCGCCGGTGGAGCGACATCCACTTTGCAGGGGACGCAACCGCCACTGGCTACAGCGACCCCCACAGCTACAGGAACCACCAAGCCCACAGATACGGCCGTTCCCACTCTCACCGCAACAGCCACTGGGACAGCAACAGCTACCGCTACGCCCACCGCCACAAGCGCCCCGACTGCCACACCGAGCAGCACTCCCACACCGACGCCGGGCAATCCAACCACCGGAACCAGCGCCGGGGGCGGCATCCCACTGTCCTTTGAAGATTTTGGTGTATGGGTGCGTGGCGATGAGACAAACGGCACATTTGTGCAGTCAACCACGCAAAAACACGGCGGCGCTTACTCCGGCAAACTTTCGTACAACTTTGCTACCACAGGCAATGATTACGTTGTCTTTTTGCAGACCAACAGTATCAGTGGCACGCCCAACGCGCTGCAAGCATGGGTGTATGGCGATGGCTCCGCTCATTTTCTCAATGCCTGGATTTTGGACGCCAACGGGCAGACCTGGCAGGTACCCTTCGGTCAGATTTTCCACAATGGCTGGGCGCAAATGACTGGCTATATTGACACAGACCAGAACTGGCCCTGGACGCACATCAGCGGTACGGATAACGGCCGTGTCGATTACCCCATCTCCTTCCGTGGTTTTGTGCTGGATGATTACACCAGCAGCTACACCGGCTCCGGCACCATTTACATTGATGATTTGACCACAGCCACACTGACGGGTGGCGGCACAAACCCCACGGCAACTCCTGTTAGTGGCGGCACGCCCGCGCCCACAGCCGCGCCGACAACCGCCCCCGCTCCCGCCGGTTCCACAGGCCGCATCATCTACACCGCTGGCGACCAACTGATGACCACTGACCCCGATTGGAGCAGTCCGCAGCAATTAGGGTCAGTTTCCAGCGATAGTTGCAGCAGCCCTGCCACCACTGACGATGGGGCATCTTACAACGTCTATTATGGCCCGCGCTGTGCCATTCCAGAGAATGGGTTCGAGTCTTGCCTTTCTCCAAATGGCGCGTGGCAGATTGTGATTAACGGCCGTCCCGACAACGTACAAATATTGATTCACCCCGCCGGATCAGGTGATGAAACCTTACGTCTTTTGCTAGAAGGATTGCCCAGCCGCGCCGATGGCGTTCGCTGGTCTCCCAACAGCGATTACTTCATTATTGTGGATGGCGGAGCCATCAAGCGAGCCACGACCAACAGCGCACTCAGCGAAATCGCCTTTGGCAACCCCTATTCCCCCGTCATCTCTCAGGATGGCAGCCAAATTTTATTCTTCAAAGGTGGGGATATTTATGTCACTTCTCCCTCTGGCGGCGGAGAGCGCAATGTAACCAATGGCGCAACCAGCAACAACCGCTGCGCCGCATGGAGCAACCCATAACCAGCTACTAGCTGCTGGCAACTAGCAACCAGCTACCACTATGACACAAACAGTCAAGCTCACCGGACAGGTAGTCAACCAGTATCGCATTGTGCAGCACATTGCGCGTGGGGGCATGGCCGACGTCTATCTGGCTGATGACACAAGCCTGGGACGGCAGGTCATTCTCAAGGTGATGCTGCCTCTGTTGGCCCAAGATGAGCAATTTCTCACCCGCTTCCGCCGCGAAGCGCGGGCCACCGCGCAGCTCAACCATCCCAACATTGTGCAGGTCTACAGCACCGGGACTGTGCCCAATACAGGTCAGCCCTATCTGGCAATGCAGTACATCCGGGGCGGTTCCTTACAGCAAACATTGGTGACGCTGTTACAGCAAGACCAGATTTTGCAAACCACGACCGCGCTTAATCTCATTCGCCAAATGGCGGGTGCATTGGATGTGGCTCACCGTGCAGGCATTGTGCATCGGGACTTGAAGCCCAGTAATATTTTGCTGCATCCCAATGGCACGCCCATTCTCACAGACTTGGGTATTGCTTCGGTGTCTGCTGCCTCGCGGCTTACCCGTACCGGGGATGTGATGGGTACGCCGCACTATATGTCACCGGAGCAGGCCAGTGGACGGCCGTTAGACGGCCGTTCCGACATCTACTCTCTCGGCGTCATATTGTACGAACTCCTTGCTGGCTCCGTTCCTTTTCATGGCGATAGCCCATTAGCTGTTCTGCACCAACACGTCTACGAAGTTCCGCCTCCCCTCAGAGGCATCCGTCCCGATCTGACACCTCTGACATTGCAAGTTGTAGAGCGCTGCCTGGCTAAAGACCCGGCACAGCGCTTCCAAACCGCCGCCGAATTGTCCGACGCCATTGGGCAAGCCATTCAAGCAGAAGGGGGTTTGGTTCCATACCAAATGCCCAACTTGGGCGAGGCGACCATTGTTGAAGAAGTGCAGTACCAGCAGCGTGTTTTAGATGTTGCCATTGCCAAAGAAGTTACTGTTGGCATGGCGACGGATTTGTCCGTGCAAATCCGCACGACAGAGTCGGGTGGCCTGAAAGCGATTTTACGCATTGATACGCAATACACTGCCTCTGAAGATGACGTCATTTCAAAGCCGTTTGAGGTCGAGTTTCCCGTTGATCAAGCGGGTCATGTACAGCCGGGCAGTATTGCCGTCAAAGTAGACGCCCCCAATTTTGAGCCGGGGTCGCAAACAAAACAGTTGACGATCCCCGTTGATGGCGACTCCGAAGTGCTCACCTTTTTGATGACACCGGTCAAGGTGGGCAAATTGATGCTCACGGTGGAAGTTTATAAGGCCGATATGTTTGTGGCATCTCGAATTTTGCGAACAGATTCCAAGAACGAATCGGTTGTGGACTCCAGCAAGAACCTGGTATCAATCCCTTTGGAAATATCCAGCAAATGGGGGCCGCAGCTAGCTTCTTTGCTGGATGCGTTAAATGACCAATTTAATACCGAAGAACTGCGTGATTTATGTTTCCGCTTAAACATTCAGTATGAAGGCCTGGAGGGGCGGGGAAAAAGCGCCAAAATTAGAGGGCTTATTTTGTACTGTTTGCAAGCGCAGCGCCTGCCTGCTTTGTTAACGATAGTGCGCCAACTGCGACCACGCTTCAACTGGGATACGGTAAAGCAGTCTACCGGCACACAATTCCAAACTGTGCCCAGAAGCACACTTCATAGCGTGAATTCGACGCCTTCTTTGTGGGGAGACAAGCCCGCCGAGAGTGTACAGACGCCACCATTGCAAGGGCAAGGAGGAAGTCGTTCAAATTGGCGGCTGTATGCTGGATTGGCTGTGATTGCCGTATTGGTTGGATTTGGCGTGTTTTGGGGTTCTGGTGCGCTTGTTACCGATACCGATGTCACGCGCACGACGATTATTGCCCATCCTGTGACGCCTTCGGCAACGGTGGACGTGACGCTAACACCCCTGCCTACTTTGACGCCGCTGCCAACAGAAAGCCCCACGGAAACACCACAGGTAACGCTGACGCCGCTGCCAACGGATACGGCCGTTCCCACCCTCACCACGCAGAATCAAATTGTCTTCCAATCCAACCGCGACGGCGACTACGAAATCTACCTGATGGATGAAGACGGCAGCGACCAACGTAAACTGACCGACAACGCCTTTGCCGACGAACTGCCCAAAGCCTCCAGCGATGGGGCGCAAATCGTTTTTCAGTCAGACCGCGACGGCAACTACGAAATCTACACCATGAACAGCGATGGCAGTAATCAACACCGCCTCACCAATATGGGCAGTTCTGAACGCCTGCCCACCTGGTCGCCTGATGGCTCACAAATCGCTTTTCTCTCTGATCAGGGCGGTAATTACGAAATCTACATCATGAATGCCGATGGTAGCGGAATGCGTCAGGTGACGCGTACTGGTTTGCGTGCCGGGCACATGAGTTGGTCAGTAGGCAACGAATTGGTTTACAACGTTGGCACGGATGATGGCAGCACCTGGGAACTGTACGTGACGGATATTTTTGGCGGCGCGACGCGCCAATTAACGAACAATACCATTAGCGATTGGTCGCCGGAATGGTCGCCAGACGGCCGTACCATTCTCTACCTCTCCATTGCCACCGGGCGCGACCCCGGCCTCTACCTGATGAACAGCGATGGCAGCAACCCGCGCCTCGTCTTCAATAGCGGTGATTATGAATGGGGAGCAGATTGGACGGCAGACGGCCGTATTCTCTTCACCCGTGAGCGCGACAATTTCAGCTACATCTACGTGATGGACGCCAACGGCAGCAATGTCGCCCTCATCACCGACCGCGGCAGCTACCCCGATTGGGTGCGCTAACAACAAGGATTCAAGATATACATGGCAGACTCCTCCTCGTTAATTGGACAACAAATAGGGCAGTATCGTATTGTGCGCCACATTGGGCGTGGCGGCATGGCCGATGTTTATCTGGCGCACGATGAGACGTTGCAGCGTGATGTCGTCATTAAAACGATGCTGCCCGCCATTGCGCAGAACGAAGAACTGCTGGCCCGTTTCCAGCGCGAGGCGCAGACAACGGCTCGACTGTTTCATGCCAATTTAGTGCAGGTGTATACGGCGGGCGTCACCCCCACCGAGCAGCCCTATCTGGTGATGCAGTACATTGAAGGCGGCGCATTGAGCGATCACCTGCGCCAGTTGGCACGCGAAGACCAGTGGGTGACGACCATTTACGCCCTGTCCATTGTGCGCCAGGTAGCTGACGCGCTGCGTGTGGCACATCAGGCGGGTGTCATTCATCGAGACATCAAACCCAGCAATGTTTTGCTGCACGGTGATGGCTCCCCGGTGCTGACAGACCTGGGCATTGCTGCCGTGCAAATGGAGACGACACGGCTGACGCAAACGGGCGGTGTCATGGGCACGCCCCATTACATGGCTCCGGAACAAGGCAGCGGCAAACCTGTGGACGGCCGTTCCGACATCTACTCTCTCGGCATTATCCTTTATGAATTATTGAGCGGGCAGCTTCCATTTGAAGCCGACTCGCCCTGGGGCATCATTCATCAGCACCTGTACGAAGCACCGCCCCCGCTGCGCCAACTCAGACCCGGCCTTGCCGCGCAGACATACAAAGTCGTCGAGACCTGCTTGCAAAAATCACCTGAAAATCGTTACCAAAATGCCAGTGATTTGGTCGCCGCTATTGATCAGGCATTGGCCGCAGAAGGGGCGCAAGCTGGTGGCCTGCCCGGTACATGGCGGCCGCCAGCGGAGCGGGCCTTCCACTTCCCGCGCACGACGCGCCCCACCGTTGTAGAGACGACGCTGCCCGCATCCGGCACGCGCCGTTTCAAGTGGCAATATGCTCTGGCCGCTTTCCTCGTTGTGATTGTCTTGGGCGGTGTGATTTTTGCTTTGTTGCCAGATTCTGATGGCACGGATGAAGTGGCCGATGCGCCCACTCGCCTGCTGCCGTCGCCCACGATATTTCCCACGGTGACGGCTTTGCCGACCTCGACGGCTAGTTTGGTTCAGGTGGATCATGAAGCAACGGCCGTTCCCCCTGCAACCCCACTGCCCGCCACAGAGATTGTGCCCACCGCAACGGCCGTTCCGCCAACGGCCGTCCCTACCACACCAGCCTACCAATACCCCGATGGCCTCATCGCTTTCAGTTGCAGCAGCGCCCTTTTTCTCTACGATCCGGCTAACGGCACACAGTTTGCGTTGCCCGGTCAGCCCAACAGCAGCATTGTGCCCGCTTTTGCTCCTGGCGGCACAGAACTCAGTTTTCGCTCTGATGCCGGGGGAAGCTGGCAAATTTACACCGCCCAATTTGATGGCAGTCAACTGCGCCAAATCACAACAGGTACGGCACATTACGAAGCAGTTTGGTCACCTGACTGGCAGCAATTTGCCTTTGTTTCTGACCGAACCGGCACGCGCCAGATTTACGTGATGAACCGCGATGGTTCTGGCGAACGCGCCCTCACTGCCAACAGCAGCGTCAACGATGACCCCACCTGGTCTGTAGATGGCATGATCGCCTTTGAGAGTAACAAGGACGGCCGTTACAACATCTACCAGGTTCCCGCATCCGGTGGCGTTGTCGAATTGCTGATTGGCCTGGGGGATTCCAGCAGTACGCCCGCCTGGTCGCCCGATGGTAACTCCATTGCCTTTGAAGTGCGGATTGGGGATGAGCGCCAAATTTGGGTAGCCGATGCGAACGGCCGTAACCCCCGCCAGATTACCGACCGAGGGCAGAATAACGAGCGCCCAGCCTGGTCTGCGGACGGCACACAGCTTGCCTTTCATTCCAATACCCAACAATCTAGCAATAACGACTACGACATTTGGGTCGTTACTCTGGCAACGGGTGAATGGCAGCGCATCACTTACCAGGGAAGTTGCTACAACCCGGCGTGGTCAGCGCCCATCCCTTAACCGGCATGTAATTTGTGAATCAGGATAAAAGCGCATGATGGATTCAACTAAATTGATAGGGCAGCAGGTAGATCGCTACAGAGTATTACAGCACCTTGCACGCGGCGGCATGGCCGACGTTTACATTGCCGAAGATGTAGACTTGAAGCGCAAAGTTGCCCTTAAAGTGATGCTGGACGTGCTGGCAATGGATGATACGTTTGTGCAGCGCTTCCGCCGCGAGGCGCAAACCGTCGCCCGACTCGATCATCCCAACATTGTGCAGGTTTACAGCACTGGCCTCACGCCGATGAACCAACCCTACATCGCCATGCAGTTCATCAATGGCGGGTCGCTGGGTAATAAGCTGAAACAGTTTGCCGAGCAAGGCAAACTTGTGCCCACAGAACAGGCATTAGCGATTGTGCGCCAGATAGCCAACGCGCTTGGCGTGGCCCATCAAGCTGGCGTCGTCCACCGCGACCTCAAGCCAGGTAACATCCTCATCCGTACTGATGGCACGCCTGTGCTGGTTGATCTGGGTATTGCCGCCGTGCAGGGCGGCCCCAAGCTGACGCAAACGGGCAATCTCATTGGCACACCCAATTATATGTCTCCGGAACAGGTGCGCGGTCTGCCGTTGGACGGCCGTTCCGACCTCTACTCGCTTGGCGTCATTTTGTACGAACTGTTGTCAGGCAAACGGCCGTTCGACGCCCCCGAATCCATCGCCATTTTGCACAAACACGTCTACGAAGCCCCCGAACCCCTGGGTAATTTGCGCCGTGACCTCAACCCAGAGACCTTGCAAGTGGTGGAAACCAGCCTGGCAAAAGACCCCGCGGCCCGTTACCAAAACGCGGCGCAAATGGTGGCTGCCATTGACCGCGCCATGACCCGTGAAAGCGGCGGCGCACCCGTGCGCCAGACTACCGTCTGGCTGCCCAACCCCCATGAGAGCGATCTCATCAATCGCAGCGGTGTGATGCTGCAAGCAACCCGCTTCCCCACACCAGCCAAACCGACCTCACCGCGTAAAATCAATCCCATGTTGATTGGCGGAATTGTGGCGGCAACGGCCGTCATTGCCATCGCCCTTTTCCTCATATTTGGCCGGGGTGGGGGGGATGGTAATGAGGAAGTGGCTGGCGCGACCCTCACCGTGCCCACACGCAGCGACAATGCGGGCGGCTCTCCTGTACAGGCAACTTCTACGCAGGCGCCCACGCTGACGCCATTGCCACCCCTGCCTGCGGACGAGCCGACCGCCGCGCCCACCGACATTCCCACGCTCACGCCGCTGCCACACGCGACGGATACGGCCGTTCCCACCAACACCCCCCAGCCACAAGCAACCCCCACCATTGCCTTGCCCACTACCTACACCGGCACGGATGGCAAACTCATGCGCCTTGTCCCTGCCGGGGAATTCCTGATGGGCAGCACCTCCTCTCAGGTGGATGCGGCCGTCGCGCTTTGTCGCGCTTCTCCTGACCGTGATTCCTGCGTTTACAGCGAGTTTGCCAGCGAACTGCCACAGCGCGAGGTTTACCTCACGGCTTTTTACATGGACGAGACCGAAGTTACCAACAATGAGTATCGCGCCTGTGTAACCGCCGGGTACTGCGATGCGCCTGACGCGGGCACAGGCACGTACAGCCGCAGCAATTACTATGACCGCGCTTCAACTTATGGGAATTACCCCGTTGTCTTTATCAGTTGGTCCGATGCCCGCAATTATTGTTCGTGGGCGGGCGAACGTTTGCCCAGCGAAGCGGAATGGGAGAAAGCGGCACGGGGTACGGACGGCCGTCTCTTTCCCTGGGGCAACACGTTCGACACCAGCCGCGCCAACACGGAAGACCGGGGCACGGAAGTGATTACGGCCGTTGGCTCCTTCCCTTCAGGGGCCAGCCCCTATGGCATTTACGACATGGCGGGTAATGTCTGGGAATATACCAACGACTGGTTTGATCCCGACTACTACGCCAGCGCCCCAGATACCAATCCACCCGGCCCTAATTCATCGCCATCCGGCGAAAAAGTGCTGCGCAGCGGCAGTTTCGCCAATTATCAGCACTATGCTCGCGTCGCCAATCGTGGTGCAGTGACGCCCACCAGCAGCACCCAATTTCGCGGCATTCGCTGCGTCGTTGATGCCGGAAATTAGAAATTAGAGATTGGAGATTAACGCCATCTTCAATCTCTAATTTCCAATCTCTATCCTATGAAAAAAACCTTACTTCCTCTCTATCTCCTCCTTGCCGTCTTCCTCACCGCCTGCATTCGCGTGTCCTCAGATGGCACGGCCGTTCCCCCCACCATCACCCCCATCGTCACCACCGAATCCATTATCCAACCCACCACCCAACCAACGAACGACGACCAGCAACCAGCAACCAGCAACCAACAACCAACAACCACTCCCCAACCAGCGACCAGCAGCCAACAACCAACAACCACATTGCCTACTCCCCAATCCGCCGCTTCCACCCTCCCCGCCATTCCCCTGGCTATGCGCTGGCGCTACGATGCCGCGCAGCCCGTCACCGCCTTTGACTTGTACAGCCTGGATGGCGGGCCGCTGCCCGATCTGCTGCTGGGTTCCGCCGACGGCCGTATTATCACCCTCGGCCTGCAAGAAGCTGAATATTGGCGGGCCAGCAGCCCCGCCCCCATCATCGCACTGCTGGGCGCAGACCTGGACGACGACGGCATTGGTGACGTGATTGTAGGCCGCGAAGACGGCCGTCTCGTCATCCTCGAAGGGAGCGAAACCCGTTGGACGTATGAGGCATTGGGGCCAGTGACGGCCGTTCTCCTCCTTGACGACCCTACTACCTCCAGTTTGCTCATCGCTGCCAGCGGTATGGGTAATTTACAAAGTGTTGACCGCAACGGGCAGCAGCAGTGGCGTATTACACCCGGTTCCGCACCCATCCACGCCCTCGCCGCCGCCGATGTGACTGGAGACGGCACGACCGAACTCATTGCTGCTGACGATGCCGGAACCCTCACCGCACTCAGCCAGAGTGGAGATGTACTCTGGCAGGTGCAGGCGGGCGGGGCGGTGCGTCAATTTGCCACACCCGATTTGAACGGCGATGGTGCGGACGAGATTGTGACGGGCACGGCAAATGGAGATGTAATCGCCTTTAGCAGCACTGGCGCAGAGTTATGGCGGCAAAATGTGGGTGCAGCCGTGCCTGCCATTGCTACCGCCGATTTGAATGGCGACGGCGTTCCTGAACTGCTCGCGGGCAGTGGTTCAGCGGATGGCACATCCGCCCTCGTCACCGCCTTTGCCGCCGACGGCCGTCCCCTTTGGCAGAGTGCATTTGGGCAGCGTGGCATTTGGGCATTGACTGTGGGCGATTTAGACGAGGACGGCCGTTCCGACATTGTGCTGGGCAGCGACGACGGCCAAATTGTGGTGCTGGACGACACTGGTGCTTTTCGCGCACAGTTTGCCGTGCGCGGCCCGGCGCAGGGTTTGCGCATAGCCAATATTGACACCAGTACTGCCAGCCCGCGTCCAGAATTGGTAGCCCGTGCGGGGAACGCGTTGTATTTGCTGGATGCGCTGGGCAACGGCACAGCGACCAGCGATCCCATGCCTGCCGCACCTGCCACCGTCCCTGCTTCGGCTGACTTCCTGAGAGAGGGCGGGCTGCTGGCGTTGGGCAGTGTGTCGCTGGACGGCCGTACTGCGGACAGCCATTTTCTCTTTGGCGCGGATTATTTGTTGGATGGGGTACGGCCGTTGCTAGACACAGCCGCCATCACCGCCCTGAATTTGCAGACGCCGCTGACGTTGGGTGGCGAAACGGCCGTCAAAACTGACCTGCGCCGTGCGGACCCCGCGTTACTGGACCTGCTGCGTGGTGTGAATGTGACCTTCCTCGCCAACGACCATATTCTCGATTATGGCTTGGGTGGTCTGAACGACACGCTGGAAGCGTTGAACGAAGCAGGTATTGCCTTTACCGGTGTGGGCGCAAACCTGTCGGCGGCCACTGCGCCCGCCATCTTTACCATTGACGGGCAGCGTGTGGCTTTTTTGGCGTTCACGGGGGCGGCTCCTGCTTCGTGGGCGGCGACGCCCACGCAATACGGGGTGGCTGTGGCGGATACGGCCGTCATTGCCGAAGCGGTGACACGGGCGCAGAGTGAGGCGGATGTGGTGGTGGTGGCTCTGCACGGTAGTACGGGGGCGCAGGCGGGATGGGCGCATACGGCCGTTGACGCTGGCGCAGCCCTCGTTATCGGTTATGGCGCGGACACGGAACGCACGGAGCATTATGGCGATGGTTATATTGCCTATGGCCTGGGCGATTTTACGGGTGGCGAGCAAGGTTCGCTGCTGCACGCTAATTTTGCAGATGGGCTGGCGCAATCGCCGGAATTGCTGCGCGTAGTCAATAATATGACCCTTTCCAGCCCGCATCTTTTGGCCGGGGAAGATGGCAGTGTAGCCCGCATCAGTGATTTTCCAGAGGGGGTGCAGGGTTTGGGCGGCGAGCCGATTGCGGGTGTGCTGCCACAATACGACCTGCTGGTTGATCTGGATTATTATGGGCATACGGCCGTTGTCTCGCAGACAGTGGTGTTTGCCAATGACAGCGGCGACGATTGGGACGAGGTTGTGTTCCACGCTGCGCCTGCTTATTGGGGCGCGATGTTTTCATTGCAAGAAACCAGCGTTAACATGGACGGCGTGCCGCAGCCAGTGACGCCCAATGTGGACAATACCATGCTGCATGTACCGCTGCCGCAACTGCTTGCACCCGGTGAAGCGGTAGCAGTTAGCTTTAGCTACACCATCTTCTTGCCCCGATTGAATCCAACAGGGTGGAGTCCAGAGGGTAATGCCGGGTGGGGGCCTGATTTGCTGCAAATGGGTGACTGGTACCCGGCGCTTATTTCGTATGAGACGGGCAGCGGCTGGTTGACCTGGGATTATTGGCCTGTGGGCGACCCCACTATCAGCCGTCTGGCCGATTTTGACGTGCAAATTGATACCGCCCCGGAAGTGACCATCGCTGCACCCGGATTTGTGGTTACAGAGGGAACGGCTCGCCGCTACCACATGACGCAGGCCCGTTCTTTTGCCTTTCTCGCCAGCCCAGATTATGTAGCTTATGCTGGCAACGCTAACGGCATTCCGGTGCAGGTGTACGTGACCAGTGGCTACCAGTATGTGGGGTTGGTGTTAGTGGAGGCCGTGCAGCGGGCGCTCAATTTGTTCAGTGAATTATACGGCCCGTATCCATATGATGAGTTTGTACTGGCAGAAAATGGCTTTCTGACGGCGATGGAATATTCGGGCATTGTGTCGTTGAGCGGATTTGCTTTTGATGCGTATGACGACACGCCGGAATCGCTGCTAATTGCCATTACGGCACATGAGGTTTCGCATCAGTGGTGGTACGGTGGTGTAGGGAATGATCAGGTAAATGAGCCGTGGCTGGACGAGTCGTTGGCGATGCTCAGCGAACTGCTGTTTTATGAACGGTATTATCCGGCGTCGGTGGAGTGGTGGTGGTGGTATCGTGTTGATCGGTGGGAACCATCTGGTTTTGTGGATGTGTCTATTTATAATTTTGGCACGAGTGAGGCATTTATTCATAATATGTATGGGCAGGCAGCACATTTTGTGGCCGATTTGCGGGCACGGATGGGCGATGTGGCTTTTCGTAGTTTCTTGCAGGCGTATTACCAGGAGAATGGGATGCGTTTTGCGACCCGTGATGATTTTTTTGCAGCGGTGGAGCAGTTTACGGCCGTTGACATCTCTGATTTGATCGCTCACTATTTTGGTAACTAGTAGCTGGTAGCTGGTCACCAGCAGCCAGCCACCAACAACCAGCAACCAAAGGACAGGCATATGACCGAGAAAATTGACCGTTATGAGATTGTGCGAGAATTGGGTCGGGGGGGGATGGCGACAGTGTATCTAGCGCAAGACCCTCGCTTTGATCGCTTAGTGGCCTTGAAGGTTTTGCCACGTCAGTTTTTGCACGACACAACATTCCTTGAACGCTTTAATCGTGAGGCGCGGACCATTGCGCGGCTGGAGCATACGGCCATTGTGCCGGTATATGACTTTGGTGAATATGAAGGCCAGCCATTTTTGGTGATGCGCTATATGTCTGGTGGGTCGCTATCTGACCGCTTGCAGACGGGGGCGCTGCCGATGAAACAGGTGGCGGATATTTTACGCCGCCTGGGAGATGCGCTGGATTATTCGCACAGCCGGGGTGTGGTTCACCGCGATTTGAAGCCGGGCAATATCTTGTTTGATGACCGCGATAATGCGTTTTTGTCGGACTTTGGTATTGCTAAACTGGCAGAGGCGACGGCGAATTTGACGGGCACGGCGATTATTGGTACGCCGGCCTATATGAGTCCTGAGCAGGCACAGGGCAACCAGACGTTGGACGGCCGTTCCGATGTGTACGCTCTCGGCATCATTCTTTTCCAAATGCTGACGGGCAAGTTGCCCTTTGAGGCCAATACGCCAGCGAAGCAGTTGGTGGCGCATATTTTGTCGCCAGTTCCCATGCTGTCGTTGTACCGGCGGGACTTGCCGCCAACGTGCGACGGTCTGATTACAAAGGCGATGGCGAAGAACCGCGACGAGCGCTTTAGTACGGCCAGCCAAATGGCACAGGCATTGGAGGAAGTGACGCGGGGGCGCGGTGTGTCTGAGGAGCCAGGCAGCGAAGGTGTGGGGGACATGGGAACGGCCGTTCCCGAAAAGCCTACCCCTCCATTGCCAGTTGAAGAGCCGCCAGTTGCCGAACCGTCAACGCCTGCTGTTTCCGAAGCGGCATCACCCGTTGTGGATTTAGGGCCAACGGAGGTGATGCATGAACTGGACACACCGCCAGCCTTTGGTGGTGAAGAGACAATCGTTGATACCGGCGAGATTCCAGGGCGGCTACAATCCATGCCCACCCCCAGGCCGCAAGAAGTGGTGGAAGAGCCTGCGGCCGCCGAAGATGAACTGTACATTATTGAGCCAGAGCCAGAACCAGTGACAGACATTAATTCGTTGGCTTCCGCTTCTGGCGTGACACCGCAAGCATGGTCGCAGCAGGCGGCAGACCAACCGCGCAAACTGCCAGCCTGGGTTTGGGGCGTGGCGGCGTTGGCCGTGGTGGTTTTACTGGTGGGGGGATTTTTACTTTTGCGCGGTGGCAATGAAGATGAGCCGGTGATTCCGGCAGCAAACCCCCAAGAGCCACTACCTCCGGGTACAAAACTGGTAGAATTTATCGAGAGGCAATGGGGAGCGGGATATGATGCAACCAGCCTCGTTTATGGTGATCGGCTCTGGGCGGTGATGATGTCGCAAGGCGAGGGTGGCGGGCAGCAAACCTGGCATGTGAACCCGGATTTCCCAGGGGACTTTATTCAAGACCGTTGGCAGCATGGCTTTGATGTGGCAGAGATGGCATATGGCGACGGCCGTTGGGTTGTGATCATGTCTCGTGGCGAGGGGGCCGGTTTCCAGACCTGGCACACCGCGCCTGACTTCCCCAGCGAGTTTATTCAGACCAAGTGGGCAGAGGGGTTTGATGTGACCAGCCTGGCATATGGCGACCGGCGTTGGGCGGTGGTTATGTCTCGTGGCGTAGGGGCGGGTTTTCAGACCTGGCACATCGCCCCCGATTTCCCCAAAGAGTTTATCCAGACAAAATGGGAGGAAGGGTTTGATGTAACCAGCCTGACGTATGGCGACGGCCGTTGGGCAGTGGTCATGTCACGCGGTGAGGGGGCGGGTTTTCAGACCTGGCACACCGCCCCCGATTTCCCTAAAGAGTTTATCCAGACAAAGTGGGAAGAAGGGTTTGACGTGACCAGCCTGACCTATGGCGACGGCCGTTGGGCCGTGATCATGTCGCGGGACAGCGGCGACAGCCGCCAGACATGGCAGACAGCACAACAGTTTAACTAAGCAAGGAACACAGCTATGAAATTCGGCCGTTATGAGATCACAAAAGAGTTGGGCCGGGGCGGGATGGCGACAGTTTATTTGGCGCGTGACCCGCGTTTTAATCGAGATGTAGCCATTAAAGTGCTGCCACGCCAATTTACGCATGATCCCACCTTTCGCGCCCGCTTCGAGCGGGAAGCACAGGTTATTGCCAATCTGGAGCATCCGGCTATTGTGCCGGTGCATGATTTTGGTGAGGAGGATGAACAACCCTATTTGGTGATGCGCTATATGCCGGGGGGATCGTTGGGTGAGCGCTTGAGCGGCGCTCCTGTGCCGCCGCAAGAAGCAGCACGCATTTTGGAACGCATTGCCTCGGCGCTGGACCGTGCGCACAGCCAGGGAGTGATTCACCGCGATTTGAAACCGGGCAATATTTTGTTTGACCAATATGGCGACCCATTTCTAGCAGACTTTGGCATTGCCAAGCTGGCGGAGGCGACGGCGACCTTTACGGGCAGCAGTCTCATTGGCACACCGGCATATATGAGTCCAGAGCAGGTGAAGGGGGAAAAGCTGGACGGCCGTTCCGATGTCTACACCCTGGCCGTCATTCTCTTTGAAATGCTGACAGGTAAGCAGCCCTACGAAGCCGAGACGCCGATGGGTCAGGCGTTCAAACATGTGTTGGAGCCGGTTCCGCGTGTGCTGGAGAAGAACCCCAATTTGTCAACTGCGGTTGACGAAACCTTGAGCAAAGGATTGGCAAAAGATCGCACGGAACGGTTTGATACAGCAAGTGACTTGATCGCAGCTTTGCACACGGCTGCTTCACAGCCAGGCGTTTTTAGGGAAATGCCTGTTGCTAAAGAAACGCCCACTCCCAGCCCGCCTCCAGTTGAACTGACGCCTGCTGATGCGACGATTGTGGAGGATGATCTGCCGCTGCCTTCCAGAGGGTACACTACAGTGGTTTCTTTGCCCTCGGATGAGCCAGCGCCCCCGGTTGAAAAGCCGCTTGTCCACAGCCCGGAAGTTGTACCGATGACGGCCGTTCCCGACACAGCCGACGCCAAACCTGCCCGGCGCACACCACCTGTTTGGCTGTGGGTTACAGGTGGTGTGATTGTGGTCACCGTGGTGATTGCTGCCATCCTATGGCTCAGTCAACCTCTTCCCGAAACGGTAGTTCGACGCATCACAGCCACGCCGGGGCCGACGGCCGTGCCATCCCCCACCACTGCCCCGACGCCGACGTTGACGGCTGAAGAGCAGATGGAAGCCTTCCTCAGTACAGTTGTGACTGGGCCACATTTGTTGGAGATGGAGTCGTTTGATGCCGTCCCTGCTGACTGGGAGCGTTCCTCGCTGATGCAGGTCAGTATTTTTGAAGGGACAGCGCTTGTGCAAGCGGACATGGTAGAACGGGGGCAGTATACGTGGCAGCGGCCGTTGCAAGAAGGCGAAGGCATCCTGGCCCTGTTCAAATTCACGTCTGGCGCAGATGGCAAGCTGGCCCTGATGTCTGGCAGATTCCAATCCCCAGGTTATCGTCAATTTGGTCTGAACATTGCCGAGAATCAAGTCCAACCCGGCGGTATGGCCAGCAATTTGTCATTTGGTGATAATTTTAGCGGGGGGAGCGGCATTTCGTGGAAAGTTCACAATTGGTACTATGCCCTCATTGGCGTGGGAGAAGGGGGGAAATTTATCGTGTACGTTTGGGATCAAGAAGACCCGCAGCAAACCGTTTATTATTGGCGGGGCAGTGACGCAGCCTGGGAAGGATTAACCTGGCAGTTCACGGCGATGAGTGATGCCGGGCAGGTTATTTTGGATGAGGTCACGGCCGTTTCCTTCGACAGCATTCGATAAATGAGCGATAGACTAATCGGCCAACAGATAGACCATTACCGCGTGACACAGCACATCGCCCAGGGGGGTATGGCTGACGTATACCTGGCGGAAGACGTGACTTTGCAGCGACCCGTTGCCCTGAAAGTGATGCTGGCAAATCTAGCCCAAGACCCCGACTTGATTGCCCGCTTTCACCGCGAGGCGCGTACCGTCGCGCAGTTGCAGCACCCCAATATTGTGCAGATTTATACCAGCGGCGTGGCCCTGGGCGGACGGCCGTATCTGGCGATGCAGTTTGTAGGTGGCGGTTCTTTGCAGCAGTGGCTGGCACAGTTAACCCAGCGCGGCCAACGGCTGGAGCCGCGAGACGTGTTAGCGCTGCTGCGTCCCATTGCCAGCGCATTGGATGAAGCGCACCGCGCCGGAATCGTCCACCGTGACCTGAAGCCGAGCAACATTTTGCTGCGGCGAGATGGCACGCCCATTCTCACCGACCTGGGCATTGCCGCCGTGCAAACGGCGACGACCCGCCTTACGCGCACGGGCAGCGTGATGGGCACGCCGCACTACATGTCCCCGGAACAGGCAAAGGGCAGCGATGTAGACGGCCGTTCCGACATCTACTCCCTGGGTATCATTTTGTACGAGATGCTTGCCGGGACCGTGCCCTTTGACGCCGACAACTCCCTGGCCGTGCTGCACCAACATCTGTACGAACCGCCGCCGCCGCTGACGGAAAAGCGGCCTGGATTGGCGACAGCCACGTACCAATTGGTGGAAATTTGCTTGCAAAAGGAACCGACGGCCCGTTTCCAAACGGCCGTGCAGTTGGTGCAGGCCATTGACGAAGCGCTAACCGCCGAAACAACAGGCAAACGGCGCACGCCGTTGAGCGTTGCCCCTGTAACAGAACGCACACGCCGCCCGCTGCCGCAGTGGGTTTACGCCGCTGGCGGCGCAGGGGTGATGCTGCTCATTGTGCTGGCTGGCTTTTTGCTGTTCCGCCCAGAGCCATCGCCAGAGGAGACGCCGGGAACGGCCGTGCCCGCCGCTGACGTGGATGCCCCCACGCCGCTGATGGTCGCGGATGCGGCCACGGCAGCGCCACTGCCCACGAACACCAGCATTCCTACATTTACGCCACTGCCGACGATGACGGAAACGGCCGTGCCCACCACCACCCCACTCCCCACGCATACGCCGCTGCCCACAGCTACCCCGCTGCCTGCCATTCTGCCATTGCCCACCGCCGCCAGCAGCAGTCCCAGCGGACGCATTGCCTTCACCTGCTTCATGGATAGCCACGACGAGATTTGCACCGTTCCCGCCACTGGCGGCAGCGTCAGCCGCCTGACTACAGACCCCGCTACCGATTTCTACCCCTCCTTCTCCCCGGATGGCGGCACGATTTACTTCTCCAGCCGCCGCGATGGGGGATTTTATGTGTACAGCATGGCTGTGAATGGCAGCAATCAGCAGCGGTTCAATTCCAGCCTGGGCGGTTATTATGCGCCGGCGGTGTCGCCGGACGGCCGTCAGATGGCCGTGACCATTGCCAGCGGTGGCGAGCAGCATGTTTGGGTGATGAATCTGGACGGCAGCAACGCCCGCCAACTGAGCAGTGCGGGCAAGAACAACGTAGACCCGGTGTGGTCGCGGGATGGGACGCAAATCGCCTTCTCCTCTGACCGCGACGCCGCAGAAGGGCAGATGGCCCATTACCTGATGAATGCTGACGGCAGCAACGTGCGCAAGCTGGAAACCGGCCTCAGCGATTTAGGCGGGCGCAGTGATTGGTCGCCGGATGGCAAGTGGCTGGCCTTTTACGCCGGGCCAAGCAGCGACCGCGACATATACCTGGTGGCCACCGATGGCTCGGTGGTCTACCAGTTAACCGATGGCGGCGGCAACCTGGCTCCTTGCTTCTCGCCCGATGGCGGCTGGATTACCTTCACCTCTTACCGCGATGGCGACGCAGAAATCTACATCATGCGTGCCGATGGCTCCGAGGTGACGCAGTTAACCTTCAATGGCATCCCTGATTATCAACCGCGCTGGGGACGCTGAGGGGCAAGGATGAAGGATGAATTTTGCTAGCAGGCCGTCGGGAAAGTGATTGTAGCCGCGGTTTCTTACCGCGTTTTCCAGAGGCGAGGTAAGAAACCGCGGCTACAAAACGAGGTTCTCCGACAAGCTGCTAGTTAGGAAACTAATTTTTCCTATATAGCAAATGAGCGTTTGATAGCTATCTTGAGTTTAGAGTTCGGAGCTAGAGCTAGAGGAATCACTTGACTATTTACCTCTAGCTCTATCCTCTAGCTCTAAACTCCAGTAGCTATGTAATTGGCGAGATTGGTTCAATCTTTGAAGATTGAACCAATCTGGAAACTCTGATGGACACATTAAGCGGACAGCAAATCGGGCGGTATCGGTTGGAGCGCCACCTGGCACAGGGGGGGATGGCGGATGTGTATCTGGCCTATGACCAGGCGCTGCGGCGGCGTATTTGCTTGAAGTTGAT
>JACKBX010000017.1 GCA_020634375.1 Ardenticatenaceae bacterium
ACAGCAACAACCAAGTTTGATCCGACTGTAGAGGTTCACTTTCGTTTGGGTGTAGACCCTCGACATGCAGACCAACAAGTTCGTGATGTGGTTGTTTTACCACATGGATTGGGCAAAACAGTCCGTATTCTGGTTTTTGCAGAAGGTGAAGATGCTCGTCTCGCAGAAGAAGCGGGTGCAGATTTCATTGCTGATGACGAGATGATTAAAAAAATACAAGGCGGGTGGGTCGATTTTGACGTAGCAATCGCTGTACCTTCTATGATGGGCAAGGTTGGTCGTCTAGGCCGTATTCTTGGTCCGCGTGGGTTAATGCCTAATCCCCGTGCCGGTACAGTTGCTCCAGGCCCAGATTTGCCCAACTTAATCAATGAAGCAAAAGCTGGTCGAGTTGAGTTTCGTGTCGATCGTACTGCAAATGTCCATGCTCCTATTGGCAAGGCTAGTTTTACAGAAGCGCAGTTGATGGATAACTTACAAACAATTATTGAAGCTATCAGACGCGCCCGCCCCGCTTCAACCAAAGGCACATATGTACGCCGCATGACAGTAGCTAATACAATGGGGCCTGGTATTCGCCTGGACACAACAGAAGCCTTATCGTAAAATTATTACCCTTAACAATAAGTTTTTCGCTGAAGACAGTTGGTTACAACATTTAAGTTGTATTAAATCTGCCAGCCGAGGTGAGGTTTGTCGCTTAAAACCCTGAAGGATTCATCCTTTTGGGGATGTTTAAAGTGTACGTGAAATCCTCAAGTCGGCTGACTTGAGGATTTTTTATTTACTCAACATAACTTTTGAAATTCATAGAGAAAGGAGGTGATAGCTTTTGGCTATTTCTAAAGCACGTAAAGACGAGTTGGTAGCGCAGTATATGGACTTGATTGAGCGTAGCGGTGCTATTTTTCTTACGGAATACACCGGCATGAATGTTAAGTCTTTGGATGCTTTGCGCGACAAAGTTTATGAAGCTCAGGGTGAGTTTCATATAACTAAGAACACGCTGCTACGGTATGCATTAGAGCAATCTAATCGCCCTGTACCTGAGGAACTTTTGGTAGGGCAAGTAGCAACTGGTTTTGCGTTTGGTGAAGCTCCAACATTGGCAAAGACACTGGTTGATTTTGCGGGTGATAATGATCGTCTAACACTACGAGGTGGCATTCTTGGTGAAAGTATGCTCTCTGCAAGTGAAGTAGATGCTCTTGCAAAACTCCCGTCGCTGGATCAGTTGCGCGCTCAGATTATTGGTTTGATCAGCGCCCCGGCTCAAGGTATTGTGTCTGCGCTTACCAATGGTGTACGGCAGGTGGTCAATGTCATTGACGCATATGCCAAAAATGAAGAGGATGCAGGAGATACTTCTGTAGCAGAAGCTGCTGCTTAATTTGTTGAAGTTTGATTGAAATTAGAAATTAAATTTTCGGAGGATATACCGATGGCTGATTTGGAAAAAATTGTTGAAGATCTGAGCGCTCTGACCTTGTTGGAGGCTGCTGAACTGACGAAGATGTTGGAAGAGAAATGGGGTGTAAGCGCTGCTGCCCCAATGGCTATGGGCATGATGCCAATGGCGGGTATGCCTGCTGCGGCTGCGGCTGAAGAAGAAGAAAAGACGGAATTTGACGTCGTATTGAAGGATATTGGCGCAAAGAAGATCAACGTCATCAAGGAAGTGCGTGCTTTGACTGGCCTGGGTTTGAAAGAAGCGAAAGAAGTTGTAGACAACTTGGGCACAGTGATGGAAGCTGTCAGCAAAGAAGCGGCACAAGAAGCAAAAGAGAAATTAGAAGCTGCAGGTGCGACCATCGAGGTCAAGTAGATTTTCTACGCTTACAGTGTTGAACATGAAGGCCACCGCGAAATGCGGCTGGCCTTTTTGTTTTGTCAAGGTGTGATTATGAGATCTTTGCTTTTGGCATCGCAGTCGCCACGCAGGCGGCAGTTAATTGATTTGGTGGGGTATTCTTTTGAGATTACGGCCGTTTCCGTAGACGAAACCTCCATAACAGACCCAGACCCCTTGTTAAACACACAAGAAACAGCGCGACTCAAGGCACGGGCTGTGCTGGCTTCGGGAACAAAGCAGGGAATTGTGGTTGCTGCGGACACGACAGTGGCGATAGACGGCCGTCTCCTCGGCAAACCCGCCTCCCCAACAGAAGCTACATCCATGCTACAATTTCTGCGGGGGCGCACACACCAGGTACACACCGGCTTAACCGTCATTGACCTGGCGGATGGGCGTGAAATCGATGGTGTGCAAACATCTAGTGTGACCATGCGCGATTATACCGATGCAGAAATTGCCGCTTATGTTGCCAGTGGCGATCCATTAGACAAAGCCGGCGCTTACGCAATTCAGCATCCTACTTTTCAGCCTGTAGCCCGGCTAGCAGGGTGTTATACAGGGGTGATGGGATTGTCTGTTTGCCACTTGATTGCCGTTTTGCAGCAATTGGGACTGCCCGTGCGTGCAAGTGCAACGGCCGTTACCCACGCCCATCATCACCACCCCTGCCCCCTTCTCAACAAGATCACACCCTGGCTGCATCCATAAAGCAAAAATCCTGTTCGTGCTTTGGGCAAACTCGTGCTAAAATGTTTGACATAAGCCTTTGAAAAGGAGCAAGGAAAATGGATCAAAGAGTACAAGAGGCAATCAGTGCAGCACGAACTGGGAACGAACGAGAAGCACAGCGATTATTGAGCGCTGTCTTAAAAGATGATCCAGAACAGGTGCAAGCCTGGTTCTTGCTAAGCCACCTTGTCGAATCAGACCAGAAAAGGCAGGCCTATTTAGGCAAAGTGTTAGCCCTTGATCCCGGACACGAACAGGCGCGTCAACGGTTGGCCTTACTGCGCAGCGGAGAAACAGGCGGTGCAATACCAGAGGCTAAAACCCAGCCCGCTGTACATGTAGCTGACGTGGAACTTGACGTAGTAAGGCAGGCCGAAGGAGATACACTTCCAGAATGGATGGCCGAAGATGCCAATTTAGTACAAATGGAAACGGCCGTTGCCACCCCTCCCCCCACTACAGAAGAATCCGCATCAGACTTGCCCGATTGGCTTCAAGAATCAGTCAGCAGCGAATTTCTGGGTGACGAAGAAGTCGAAGAGCTAGTTCCAGCTACCGCATCCGCTCCTAAACCCATGATGGCTGTCAAGCAGCCCCCGGTAAAACCTACGCCTGCTTCAGGCAGCAAAGCATCCGTTCAGCGCTGGAATCTGCTCCTCATTACCTTTATTATTCTCGCCATCATCGTTATCATTTTGCTGATTAACGCACTGCGAGCCTTATAGACAATGTAGCAGCTTATGGGGTGTATCAAGTCTTACTGATCTTTGTACACAATTTGCGTCGTTTGCAGGTCAGTGTATCGCTCGTCTAAGCCTTGAATCGCCAGCGCCTTTTTGATTTGCCGAATACGAGGCACAACGGCCGCCAAGCCACTTTTGTATTGTTTGGCAACGGCCGCTTGAGTTTGTCCCCGTTTATCCTGCTCGCTCATAATAAATTCAGTCGCCGCCGCCCAGCCCTCCGGTTTTTCTAATTCAGGATCAGTCGCAGCCTTAAAATCGCGCCACAACCTCCGCCCGCGAATTTGTAACATCGCCCCATAAGTACGATGCTGCAAGCCGGGCATCAGCAATTCCTCGACAGCATCGGCCATTGCGCTGGGTTGCAGCGGAAGTTGCAATGCACCAGCATAAAACGCAACGGGCAGCACCCAGGGTTCAGAAGGTATGTTGTCTGTTTCCGTGAGTATTTTGCTCGTTGTGAGAATGCCGCGTGCCCGTGCGCTGGTGAGGGGGAGGTCAGTATGTGCAGGGTTGATGTCGGCAATGAGCCAACGCGTACCATGCTGCTCCAACTTCACAGAAACCACATCGGCGGCGGTGTAGGCATTGTCTTCGGCGGTGGGGTCGGGCCAGGCGTATTCGATGTGGACGTAACGGCCGTTTTCCGTCTCAATAGCCCGCGTCAGACCCAGGCTGCCCCGCCCCAGCACCGTTTTGAGTAAGATGTCAAAAACGGCCGTGCCATACAAGGTCATCATCTCCGCCGCTTGCTCACCGGGAACCAGCAGCGGGTCAATGGCAGCGCCATCTTCCGCCAGCGTCGCCTGAATCAAACTCTCTACCACCGGCCAAATATCTGACCACACTGTTTCTTGATCGATCATCTCTCGCGCCCTTTGCGATGCTGTCCATACTGAACAATCTGCACCTTTTCCAACGTAATCATGCCTTCCCCCACAACCTCTTCCAAAAAAGGCAGCAGCAGATCAATATATTCCCGGCTGTCCACAATCTCAATCACCAATGGCATATCTTCTGACAAGCGGAGAAACCGGGCAGTATGCACACGGCTATGTGCACCAAATCCCATGATCCCACGCAACACGGTGGCACCGGCTAAATTCAACTCCTTTGCCTTGCGCACAATCTGTTCGTACAGTGGTTTGCCCGCATAGGTATCTGCTTCACCAATGAAAATACGCAGCAGCAGCCCTTCTTCCATTAGTTTCATGTCATCGATCCTTTGGCGACTTTATCGCCCCCACACGGCCGTCCAACGAGCCAACAGCATCCCCAGGAACACAGCTACCAGTCCCAATAAATTGCTGCCCAAAATGTTAAGCACGGCTACACGCATTTGCCCATCGCGCAGCAAGTTCACGCTTTCCAGCCCATACGTGGAAAAAGTAGTAAATGCACCCAACCCACCCACAAAAATCAGCGCACGAAGCTGAGGAGACAGCGTGCTGTTCTCAAATGTTTGCCACAAAAACCCGATGAGCAGGCAGCCAATCAGGTTGACGCTGAGTGTGCCCCAGGGAAAGTCTTCACCAAAAATAGTATACGCCAGGCCAGAAACAGTGTATCGGAGTAACGCCCCGGCTGCACCGCCTGCGGCAATCGCCAATAATCGCAAGTTATTTCTCCTCATTAAAGATTTCAAGATTCAGCCTTATTTGAAACTGGTCTAAATAGCATATTATGGTGTCAACGGCCGTCCCTCACCACCGCAAAATATCGTTCCGCTGCCTCCTCCGGCAGCACAACATCTGGCTCAAATACCAGCAGCGGAGTGGGATCGTCCACAGCAACCAAGAAAGCCAGCCAACCCGTAAATTCCCCACCGGGGAAGAGTTCAATATCCAGTTCCGGTTCAGGCACGACAATAGGCAAACGCTCCGTCGCTTCACCCTGCCCACTTTGCGCCCAGAAATGTGAGAACCGACTGACAAGTGCTGGTTCATCCACCAAACCCAGGTAGCGCACTTGTACACGGCAAAGCACATACTCCATCCCTGTCGGCGGCGGATCATTATAGCGATTTGTTTCTAAAAGCTGCTGCCACGCCGCTTCACCGTGCGTCATTTCCAGCACAGTCACCTGCCAAAAATTAGTTAAGACAGTTTGCCCAAGCGCAGCAGGATGTGCAGGATCACCTCCCACATCGTTAGGTTGAATCTCGCGCAATTTCTCATACGGAATGACAGGGGCCAGATCATCGGTCAATGAGAGATACTGGGACATTTCATCGTAATTATGCAAATCCTCTATCATAACAACAAGATTCCGCTCTCCTGCGGCGATGGTGTAGGCTTCCCAGCCTTCACTTTTGCCGCGGGCCGGTAAGGTCGTGTCCAAAACAGATTCTGGCGGAACCTCCCCATTGTCAAAACTGTAGTGCAGTACGTTCTGGGAGCCGGTAACGTGCAAAGCAAGGTATTGCTCCTCGCCTGTTTGTCGGGTATGCGCCAGACGGAACTGCACCAACAAATATTCGCTGCCATCAGGCGGTGGGTCGTTAAAGTAGTTAGCTTCCTGCAAAATCCGCCACGCTTCATCACCGCGAATGATATTGCCTACGGTTGCCACTTCCCAATCACGCATGTGGACAGTGCTGCCCACAGGGTGTGGATTGGTTCGACTATAGCCAACAGGCAGCGGGGTTGCTGTTGCAGGGATGGGAGTGACGGTTGGGTAGGGAACGGCCGTATTCACACCACCCCCAGGCCCATTTACGGCCGTTCCATCCAACGGGGCAATGAGCAAGTCAACCAGCCCATAAGCCAGCACCGCTAACAACGGCATCAGCAGCAAAAGGGCCAGCCATTGTAAAAAGGGAGATAGTTTTGTGCTCATCACGTATCAGTCTGATTAATTGGTAGGCACGCACAAAATATCGGCAACTTTGACAGTGAAGCTGGCATCCAGACCATTGATTGCCTGCAAGTCCTCCGCGGAAATGCCAAAACGCCGCCCAATGCTAAAAGCGGTGTCCCCCTCGCCCACGGCATACGGTTGGCGTCCTGGGCAATAAGCGGGGTTGCCTATGGGCAAATCAATGATTGTGCCAGGAATCAACGTCGTCGCCGAAATGCCGTATTCAGCCATCAGAGCGATGGAGGTATCTGTGCGCCGGGCAATATTGTAGAGGCTGTCACCGGACTGCACCGGGTACGGAATAGTGGTGATTTTGGGCGGCACAGCAGTGGGTTCAGGCATGGGGGGAATGGGGGTGGCCGTTGGGAGTTCGGTTTGCTGTTGTGCGGCGCTGTCTAATGCCGGTGTGGTGGGAACGGCCGTGATCTCCGTCTGAGCCACCCCACTGTCAATGGCAGGCTGGGCTTGCTGCCCAGGGCTGCCGATGGCAGCAGAAGCCGGGCCAACGATGCGCACGGCATTTTCAGGGTTAAAGGTAAGCAGCACTTCAGCGTCATTTACCGTTTGCGGAATGGTACCTTCTGGCATATCGGGGCGGTCTTGCAGGTATGTAAGGATGAGGTATCCGCCCACACCGAAGACGACAGCCATAAAAATCATGAGCAAGATAATGGAGGATTGGACTTTTTGCATTACGTTACACCAATTGAATGGGACGGCTGGGGAAACGGCCGTTACAAGCCAACCGCTCTATCCCCACCGAATCATTCCTGACATGAGCAGCCAGCAAAAAGCATAGCTGTGAGTATACGTTTATGTTACACTTGCCCAGAGGTTATGGCAAGTAGCCGACCAGTCTAACAAGTCAACCAGCTAACCGGCTGACTAGCAAAGAAAGGACAACTCCCATGAAATTTTACCGCGAAAAACGAGAAGCCATTGAGGCATCAACCCTGGCCCCCTATGCACTGAAAAGCGCCGAATCTCAGGGCCGCGTCTACCCTGAATCAGAATCCACCACCCGCACCGCCTTTGAACGCGACCGCGACCGCATCATCCACACCACAGCCTTCCGCCGCCTGGAATACAAAACCCAGGTTTTTGTCTTCTACGAGGGAGACCATTACCGTACCCGCTTAACGCACACGATGGAAGTGGCCCAACTCGGCCGTTCCCTGGCACGCGGTTTAGGCGCAAACGAGTATCTCACCGAAGCTATCTGCCTTGCCCACGACTTGGGTCATGCCCCTTTCGGCCATGCCGGTGAACACATTCTTAATCAGCTCATGGCTGACCACGGCGGTTTCAATCACAATACCCAAAGCTACCGCATTGTAACCGTCTTGGAACAGCAGTTCCCACATTTCAAAGGACTCAACCTCACTTACGAAACCCGCGAGGGTATGATCAAGCACGAAACGTCATACGACAAAAGTGATGCCAGCGGCTATGACCCGGACAAACGAGCCTCACTGGAGGCACAAATTGCCAATCTGGCTGACGAGATTGCCTACAACGCACACGACCTAGAAGATGGCCTGCGTGCCGGATTATTTACGCCGCAAGACTTGGGCGAACTGCAAATCTGGCAAGAATTAACAGAAAAGGCTGGCTGGCGTGTCGATCGCCCACTCGATCAGTTGACACGCCGGGAGATTATTCGGGAACTGATTGGACAGTCGGTGACAAATGTCTTTGACTGCACAGCCGAAAAATTGGTCAATCGCCAGCTTGATACACCGGAAAAGATACAACTTCACCACGAAAATATCGTTGGCTATACCTCTGAGTTTGGAGAAAAAGTCAAGGCGCTAAAAAAGTATCTGTACGAGCACATGTATCGCCATTATCGGCTGGTGCGCATGCAAACCAAAGCGGAACACTTCATCAGCGAGATTTTTGGCGGGTATTTGCAAGAGCCTGATATGCTGCCAGAAGCCACGCAAAAACGATTGAAGGATACTCCTCTACCGCAAGTCATTACAGATTACATTGCCGGAATGACAGACCGTTACGCGCTGGATGAATGGGAGAAATTGTTTAACCCTTACCGGCGTGTGTAGTTTTACGAGTCAGAAAAACTTTGGTTCAAACAAAAAGACCCCTCTGCGGGGTCTTTTGTTTCACAGGTGTTAGCGGCACTACTGTTTAGAAGTCCATCATGTCTTCCACACCCTCATTGGCTGGTGCAACAACGCCTTCTTTTTGCCATGCCGAAAGCTCAAAAGTGATGGTTTCAAAATAGCTCTTGGGGGGAAGTGTGCCGGAGCCATACTGCATCCCGGTTACTTCAGCGTTAATGATCAATGAGGCCGTTTCTAGCACCACAGTTTCGCCCTCGCGGGCCAAAACTTGCTCGCCTTTGGTTTGCAGCTTGGCTTTGATGGCGTCATCAAAGAATGCGTGGTCGCTCATGACGACTTTGGTGATGGTACGAATATCGTTTTTGTCAAACAACCATACTTCAAAGGCTGTGACGTTCTTGGGGCTATCTGCACCAATGGACTCGGAAATGCCAACGCCGCACTCGCCCAGAAAATCGCCAATGGCGTTTTCGATGCTGAAGGAGTCGTCGTACGCATCGTGCCCACGGGTGTAGGTGGTGCTAAATCGTGCGATGGGAACGGCCGTTGCCCCATCATCTATTTCACTGACAACAGGCGCAGCCATTGGCATCTCATCACTCTGTTGCATTGTCGGCTGCTGACTCACAGCTGCATTACGCCGCCCCAAAATAAACAAGATGACAAACACTATCACGATCAACAAGGCAAACAGCAGCAAAACCGTCCCCAGTCCACCACCGCCTTCTTCAGCCGGTTGCTCTGTGGGGGCAGCAACGGCCGTACAGCCTTGCCCATTCATCACTGCCGCAATCGCATTCAGACGATCCTGCTCAATTGCATCCAGAGATTGGGAGCGCACCTGGCAAATCCGTTGATCAACCTGTGACCACCCTGCCAAAGCATCTTGCACTTTCTGGACATTACCTTCTTGTGCAAACGTATCTGCTACCAACCCCAAATAACGCGCCTGATCCGCTTCTGCCATGTCTTGCAAGCCAGCACCCGACCATTCCACCGGGTCAATAAACCAGCCCCAGACCAACCCAAGCACAAAGCCGAGGATTACTGCAACAATTGCAATGACCGATTTCCTTTGCAGAACTTCCATTCGTCACCTACCTTTTGTTTCCTGGATATCGAAACACCCAGTGACATCCCCGAACACGTGTTTTATCTTACCATAACTCAATATCACATACAAGGATTATGTGAAATAAGAGCAAACAAACAATTACCGCAGATTGAGCCTATCGCAATCGGCTTCGACAAGCTCAACCTGCATAAATCCTGATCAAGCGAAACTATAAGATTAAAGACTTACTCTCCAACAATTTCAGGGCGTGCGCCTTAAAATCAGCTACCGACATATTCCCGCGATCCTCATTATCCCGCGTGCGCACAGCAACCACACCACTTTCAACTTCCTTATCACCCACCACCAGCATATAAGGAACCTTTTGCAACTGTGCATTGCGAATCTTCTTGTTCATACGTTCATTACCGCCATCCACTTCTACGCGCAAGCCTGCCGCCCGCAGCGCCTCCGCTACTTCCTCGGCATAAGGAATGTGCCGGTCAGCAATAGGAATCATCTCCACCTGCACCGGGGCCAACCACAGCGGGAACGCGCCCGCATAATGCTCAATCAACACACCCATAAACCGCTCCATCGAACCTAACAAAGCGCGGTGAATCATGTACGGCTGATGAGCTTCGCCATCCTGACCAATGTAGGTCATCTCGAATCGTTCCGGCAAATTGAAATCAAACTGAATCGTGCTAAGCTGCCATTCACGCCCCAGCGCATCAATCATCTTCAGGTCAATTTTCGGCCCATAGAACGCTGCACCGCCTTCATCAATATCATAATCCAGTTCAGCGCGATCTAACGCTGCTCGCAGCGCTTCCGTCGCATCGCCCCAACGTTCAGCATCTCCAGCCGATTTTGCTTCATCGCGTGTGGACAGGTAAGCGTGGAATTTGTCCATGCCAAAACTGCGCAAAATATGCAGGCAGAAGTTCAACGCCCGGTCAATTTCTTCCGGCATCTGATCTTTACGGCAGAATAAATGGGCGTCATCTTGCGTAAACCCACGCACACGCATCAAGCCGTGCATCACGCCGCTACGCTCGTAACGATACACCGTGCCCCATTCCGCCAGCCGCAAAGGCAAGTCGCGGTAGCTGTGCATTTTGTCCTTGTAAATCATGATGTGGAAGGGGCAGTTCATTGGTTTGAGAAAATACTCATCCTCATCAATCTCGATGGCTGAGTACATATCATCCTTGTACCAGGTGAGATGACCGCTCGTCTTCCACAGCGTGCTGCGCCCGATGTGCGGCGAGTACACCATGTCGTAGCCGTTGGCGAGGTGCTCATTTTTGCAGAATTCTTCGGCCAGATGACGTACCAGCCCACCTTTGGGATGCCAGAGAATCAAGCCGCCGCCCACTTCTGGCGATGTACTGAATAAATCCAACTCTTTGCCCAGCTTGCGATGGTCGCGTTTTTTGGCTTCTTCAAGTCGCTTCAGATAGTCGTCCAGTTCGACCCGATTGTGCCAGGCCGTGCCGTAAATGCGCTGGAGTTGCTGACGATTTTCATCGCCGCGCCAGTACGCGCCGCTGGAGCGAAGGATTTTAACGGCGTTTGCCTTGACTTGCTTGGTGAAACCCACGTGCGGTCCGCGACAAAGGTCTACAAAGTCACGGTGCTGATAGATGCCTACCTGGCTGACTGGCTCGCTGATGGGGTTGCCATTTTCGTCCACTTTGCCAGCAGCCAATTCGTCAATTAGTTCCAGCTTATACGGTTCACTGGCAAAAAATTCTTTTGCGTCAGCTACGGACATGCTAGATTGCTCGAATTTGGCATTTTGCTTGAGCAGTTGCTTTAGTTTGCCTTCAATGTTTTCCAGGTCTTCCGGCGAGAACGTAATGGACTTACCGTTTTCGTCTTTACCTAAGTCGAAGTCGTAGTAAAAGCCATCCTCAATAGGCGGGCCGATAGCTAACTTGGCTTCGGGAAAGAAGGATAAGACAGCCTCGGCCATGACGTGCGCAGCTGAGTGGCGAATACGGTAGAGTTCGGATTCCACGTAGGGTACGTTTCCATTTTTTTCAGACATTGTTACCTCCAGGTTTGCAAATAAAAAAACGCCATCACCCATATTGGGGCGATGGCGTCTCGCTGTTCCACCCAATTTCGGTTATCAACTTGTGCTGGTCAATAACCCTCATTGACGGCCGTTAACGAGGCCAACCGGATTCTCTTACTGATAACTTGTTCGGAGAACCACTCCCGGGGGGTTTTCATAGTTACTTGAAACGGTGCAGACTTTCAGCCTTTGGTCTTGCACTCTCTAACGTCAATATATCTGTTACTTGTCCCGGTCAACGTGTTGCATTTTTTAAGTGAAGAACATTATAAGCCAGGATAGAGGGTTGTCAAGGCTATTGTGCCGGTTTGATGGGCAAGTTGACAGAGAACGTGCTGCCAACATCCACCTCGCTTTCAACGAGAATGTTGCCGCCATGTGCTTCTACCAGGCTTTTCACGACAGCCAAGCCCAAACCAGTTCCGACGGCAAGGGAACGATGGCCTTTGACACGGCTGTAACGATCAAAGATGAAGGGGAGTTCATCTTCAGGAATGCCATAGCCATTGTCTTTGACGGAAACGACTGCGTAACGGCCGTCCACGCCTGTCACCACCCACACATTCCCCCCATCCGGCGTATATTTCACTGCATTCGAGATCAGGTTCGTAATCACCCGTTTAATCTTGTTCATATCTGCCTCCACCACAATAGGTGAGGGCACTTCCTCAAAATTCAGGGTGATGCTCTTCTCCATTGCCTGTGCACTAATTGTTTCCGCAACGGTTTGTGCCAGCAGCGCCAAATCAAAACTAGAACGTTCCAATAAAATAGGAGCACCCGACTGCATTTTCTCAATTTCGAGGATGTTGTTCACAATCTCCAGCAAATTTTCTTCACTGCGTAGGATAATTTTAGCGATATGTGTCTGTTGGTCTCGCGCTAATTCACGATCACGCAAGATACTGGCATACCCTTTGATACTGGTTAAAGGCGTACGCATATCGTGTGTAAGAACCGCCAGAAAAGCGTCCTTTTCTTTACTCAAGGTCGCCATGCCTTCGTTGGCTTGTTCCAGGTCTTGATTAGCCCGTTCCAAGTCGCTGGTACGCTCTTTGACCAGTGCTTCCAGATTATCCATTTGTTTCTTGGCCTGGTTCACATAGAGGCGGAACGAGTAGGCGGACAGGGCAATGGGTAAGAAAAAGATGCCGATGCCGATAATGTCGAATTGCTGAATGGCAAAAGCCAAAACGCCACCACCAACACTCATGACCATGACATTTATCGGAATGGCCCATTTATGTTGATGCCAAATGTCCAGAGGTTTGATGCCGCTTTGGAAGTGCAACAACCCAATTAGCAGCCACAAATTGATCTGATCGTTGACAACAGAAGCAACGATCCATGCCAGTACAATTGTGATGAAGGTGTCTGGTGGGAAGACAGCAGACACAGCTTCAAACGTTAACCCGGCAAGAAAGATAGCAATGGCGCTCATGCCGACGTTGAAACTGATGCGTTCGGCAGCACCTTTCCAGCCTTTCCAGTTGCGTTGCAGGTTGATGAGAGTGACGGTGGTCACACCGGCCGCCGCAACCACGCTGGCAGCTATCGGACCATAAAGAGAAACCGTTGCCATGCTAACGGCCGTTCCCACTTCCACTATCACATCCCCGCCCACCAAAAAAGTTGAGGTAGCCTGAGCTGCAACCGCCAATACAAATAAAAGCGCAAAGATGAGCAGCGAATCCGTTTGGGGAAGCAGCGCAAAACCACTCACGACCAATGCAAAACCAATTACACTAGTTAGCCAGAGATAAATATTGCGTGCCGTAAACACCTTACGCCGTTCCAAAACCGATTCTCACCATAACCTTTACTGCGTAGAAAAAGAGTTCCAACAACAAACGGCTCTTAAATCCTTGTCATGCCTGAATATCTACGCAGATAACAATAACAAAAATAAATCCCCATGACATCTAATATTATCATGGGGAAATAATTTTATTCAGTTAAGATACCGTCAAAAATGTTAATCGGCCGTGTCCAGTAGCCCTGCCCAGACGTAACCACCCGCCCAAACATAGCCACCAGCCCAGACGTAACCGCCTGCCCAAACATAACCGCCAGGCCAAACGGCTCCATCATCACCGGCCCAGACATAACCACTTGACCAGGTATCACCCGTTTCCAACGGTTCCCAATCTGTGCTGCCTGCCCAGACGTAGCCACCAGCCCAAACATAGCCGCCCGCCCAAACGTAACCACCAGCCCAGACATAACCGCCTGCCCAAACATAACCACCAGTCCAAAGATAGCCACCAGCCCAGACATAACCGCTGGTTTCGGGTATGGGAATGCCATTTTCATCTACAATGACAAATTCACCATCTTGATAGGTGACTGGCCCAACGTAGGGTGTGCCAATTTCCATGCCCACGTTTGCTTCGCCTTGTGGGGTATTTAGGACGGCCGTTGGCGCCCAAACACGCCCCGCCCCTTGCTGGAAAATACTCCAGGCCAAAGTCCCATCCGCATACACAGCCGGGCGTGCCGAAGCCATCAGTGCATATTTCACTTGATTGGGAGTCATGTCCGGGTTTTGCTGCAACATGAGCGCAACCACGCCAGAAGTAACGGCCGCTGCCGAGGAAGTACCGGCAACTTGATAATATTGCCCACGCACGCGCAAATCACGATGCTCTTGTGCCCAGGTCGTCTTGTGCCGGAGATTCACCAGCATATGAGCGCCGGGAGCAATCACATCCGGCTTTACGAACCCGGTTTCCGTGGGGCCTGCGCCGCTAAAAGGCGTCAAATAATCGTCACTTTCATCTTCAGGCGTGTAGTTGTCTGTATACGCTCCGGCGGTGATGATATAGGGGTCATTCCCAGGAACGGCAATAGTTAAGGGATCGGAACCGCCATTACCGGCCGCAGCAACAACCACGATGCCCACATCCCACAACGCTTCCACAGCTTGATCCAGCGGGTCTGCCCAGTAGGGGCTGCTCACACCGCCAACCACCGAAAGGTTCACAACGCGAATGTTGTATTCGTCCTTGTGGGTCAGTACCCAGTCCAACCCTTCCAGAATATCTGTATATTCGCCACGGCCGTCTTCATCCAAAACACGAACATCGACAAAATTAACGCCGGGCGCGATACCCACGTAGCCATCTTCATCTTCCGCAGAATTACCAATCAGGCTGGCCATCATGGAGCCATGCCCATGCGGATCATTTTCTAACAAGCGGCCTTCTACCGCATTGTAACTTGCTAAAATGCGGTGGCGGTTCCAAGGGAATTCGCTGATACCAGTATCAACCACGGCAACCGTAATGCCCGTGCCATCAACGCCTGCCGCCCACACATCATCAGCCCCCATGACTTCTGGGAAACTGGCCGATGGTGCATTAGGGCCGGCCACAGCAATCGCATTGTCATCATACACAGCAATGACACGCGCATCTGCTTCAAGCGCAGCAACAGACTCTTCAGAAATGTTGGCCGAGACAGCATTAATAATTGCCAGGGTTTCGTTTACCTGACCCCCATACGCTTGCACAACGGCCGTTGCTGTGCCCACACTATCCGCTTGAACAATTAAGGAGGTTGTATTTGCAGGAAATGCCGCAAAACTTAATATGGCCGTTAATGCCACGAACACTACTGTTAGCAAAATGATTCGACCTTTCATAATTGGAATGCTCCCGGTGAAATTGTGTCTGCTGATAGTCATAAACAACAAAATTCTCCCTAAAAAAACTAGACCTATCTTGCCTTGATCATAAGGAAGCCCACGCTCTGCTTCAATAGGACATTCGGTTATCTATGACCAATTTCCTAATCACCATAAAGCAAGCCTCACGGATTAAAGAAGCGAAATGAAACCCCGTTCCCAAATCGCAACTTTCCCCATTTCCCGTTAAAATTGCCCTATGGATATTTTGCATGGACTCAATGACGCACAGAAAACGGCCGTTTCCACCCCACCCGGCCCCGTACTCGTACTCGCTGGCCCCGGCAGCGGCAAAACACGCGTCCTCACCTTCCGCATCACCTACCTCATCCGCCAGCTAAACGTCTCACCCTGGCATATCATGGCCGTCACCTTCACCAACAAAGCAGCCCGCGAAATGAACGAGCGCATCGAGCAGCTGCTAGATGGGCAACCACGCGGCCTGCTCATGGGCACATTCCACGCCACCTGCGCCCGCATCCTACGCCGCGAAAGCGACAACCTCACCCACTACCAGCGCGACTTCGTCATCTTCGACACTGACGACCAACTGCAAGTAGTGAAGCAGGCACTGAAAGACCTCAATCTCGACGACAAAAAATTCCCACCCTACAAAATGCTCAACGGCATCAGCAACGCCAAAAACGAACTGATAACGCCGCAGGAATATGCCGCCAGCAATTACATTGCTGCCGTCACGCAGCGTGTGTACGAACGTTACCAGGAAATTCTGTACCACAACAACGCAATGGACTTCGACGACCTGCTGATGAACACCGTGATGCTCTTTGATGAGCGCCCGGATGTGCTGCAAAAATACCAAGAACGCTACCAACACATTTTGGTGGACGAGTTTCAGGACACGAACACGGCGCAATACGCACTATTGAAGCGGCTGGCAGCACGCCATCACAACATTTTTGTAGTTGGCGATTCTGATCAGTCCATTTACAAATGGCGCGGCGCGGACGTGCGCAACATCAACCGTTTCCGTGAGGCATACCCGGAGGCGGAGGTAATTTTGCTGGAACAAAACTACCGCTCCACGCAGCTTATATTGGATGCAGCAAAGTCGGTGATTCGCAACAACAGCAACCGCATTCACAAAGACCTGTTCACCGAGCGGCAGGGCGGCGACCCTATCGCGCTGAGTGAGGCGTATGATGAGCGAGAGGAAGCGGAGACGGTGGTCAACGCTATCCAAGGCTTGCTGCTGCAAGGATATGCGCTAAGTGATACGGCCGTTATGTACCGCACCAACGCCCAATCCCGCGCCCTGGAAGAAGGCTTCATGCGCGTGGGCATCCCCTACCGGCTGGTAGGCGCGACGCAGTTCTACAAACGGCGCGAAGTGAAGGACATACTGGCTTACCTACGTCTGGTACATAATCCCGCCGATTCCGTCAGCTTCAACCGCATCATCAACACGCCGACGCGGGGCATTGGCAGCAAAACACAGCAAATGCTAGTGGCTTGGGCGCAGCAAAATGGCTGGCTGCCCACCGATGCACTGGTCAAGCTGGCTCTCGATCCTGATGTACAGCACCCGTTTAGCGGCCGTGCATTCAACGCCCTGCACAATTTTGGCGAGATGTACCATGTCTGGCAGCGATTGTATGAACAAGAAATCTCCGTCGGCGACCTCTTTGACACCATTTTGCAGCAGACCCAATATCGAGATTATTTAGAGAAGGGGGCAAAGGACTCCGACGAATACAGTGACCGCTGGGGCAATGTGATGGAACTGAGAAATACGGCGACGGAAACGGCCGTCACCCTCACCGAATTTCTAGAAAACGCCGCCCTCGTCTCTGAAACGGACAATTTAGAAGAAGGCATCCCCGCCACCACCCTACTTACCCTACACGCCGCCAAAGGGCTGGAGTTTCCAGTGGTTTTCATTGTGGGGTTAGAGGATGGCATACTGCCGCACAGCCGCTCATTGGACACCCGCGAGGATTTGGACGAGGAACGCCGCCTCTTTTACGTCGGCATCACCCGCGCCAAAGACCGCCTGTACCTCTCGCACGCCTTCCGGCGCACGGTTTGGGGACAGTCAGACGCCTCCACACCCTCGCGCTTTTTGCGCGAAATCCCCGACGATTTACTTGCCGGAGCCAATACCAAGGCACGGCGGCAGCAAACAAAGACACGGGCCAGCAGTTGGAATTGGTCAGCCAACACCACATCACAGCGTACTGCACCAGCGCCACGCGCTACACCTCCACGTCCCGCAGCCCACAGCAACCGAGGTGGGTATTCGCTACCTACCCCCAACACCTACGACGACCCCGAACCCAGCCGCCCCACCACGCCGCAATTCCGCAGCGGGCAGCGCGTGCGCCACGCCAAATTCGGCGAAGGCACCGTCATCCAAAGTAAGCTCACCGGCAACGATGAAGAAGTCCACGTCGCCTTCGCCGGGGAAGGCGTCAAGCGGCTTGCCGCCTCTTTTGCTAAACTGGAGAAGATTGACGATTAACGATTGACGATTGGCGCTGCTGTCAATCGTCAATCGTAAATTCCACCATGCACTATCTAATTGACGGGCACAATCTCATTGGCAAACTGCCAGACATCAAACTCAGCGATTCCGACGACGAAATTCGCCTGATTTTGCGGCTGAAGGCATGGGTAGCCGGACACAGACAGCGCCAGGTCACAGTCGTTTTTGATGCGGGCATTACCGGTGGCATTTCGCACCGACTGTCTACCAAAGAGATTACTGTTGTCTTTGCGCCAAGAGATAAAACAGCCGACGACTTGCTGATCAAACGGCTGGGGCGGCTGCGAAACCCAGGCAACTACACACTAGTCAGCAGCGACAACCGCATCATTGACGCCGCCCGCGTTGCTCGCATCAAATTTTTGCGTTCGGAAGAATTTATTGAGCGCATGGGGTTTGTGTTCCGCGAAACGCCCCCGCCCACACACAAAGAGCCGCCCCCTCCCACTACGCCATCCCAACCAGAAAAGTCAGACGACCCGCAGTTGAGCGATGCTGAAGTGGGGGAATGGCTAAATCTATTTGGTTCCGTGCCGAAACCGGCTCCCAAACGAAAAAGAGGCTCCTACAGTGTGCTGCGCAAGCAAGAGAAAGACGCGCCAGAAGCAGAACCACAGCCCGAAGAACGTCGCCCGCTGACACCAGAGGAATTCGCAGCGATGGCCGAGTCCGATAACCCAGAACTGGATGATGCCGAGGTGGCAGAATGGCTGGCATTGTTTGGCGGAGAGGAAAAGAAGAAGGGGAAGGCCGAACGGCCGTCCCCCACCCAATCCCACTCAGTCCGCAAAAAAGACCCCGCCGATAAAAGCCGCCTGACCATCATCAAAGACAGCCGCCGCAAACTGAGCAAAGAGGAAGTAGACGAGTGGCTAGACCTCTTCGGCGGAAGGGAAACTAGTGATCAGTAGGTCAGTGTTCAGTAATCAGTGCATTCTCAACTGACCTACTGATTACTGACCCACTGATTACTGACTCACCGCTTTCTCACCTGCGCCATCACCAGCCAGGCCAGCGCCATAAACACCGCGCTAAAAGCAAACAGCCAGCGATACTCATCCCCCAATACATCTACCACAACCCCGCCCAATGTTGGCCCCAGCACGGCCGCAGACTGCGACGAGAAATAGTACAGCCCCGTGTACGCGCCAATCTTGCGCTCATCCCCATAATCGTAGACCATCGGCAGACTGTTCACATTGACGCATGACCAAAAGATGCCGGTCAGCACTAGAGCGATGACGAACAGCACCACGCCCTTGATCAGCACAAAGCTCGCCAGGAAAATGATGCTCAACCCCGCCAAGCCCACGAGAATGGTTTCACGACGGCCGTACTTCGTGCCAATCAGCCCCGCCGGAATCGCAAACGCGATAAACGTCACCGTCACCGCCCCGGCATAAATGGAAGCCTGTCCCGCGCCCACACCCAGCGTGTACACCGCAAACGAAGACAACCCCGCTTCCAGCGCATTAAAAGCGATAAACCACAACAAAATTGCCAGCAGTACAAAGATGCCGCTCTTGTCTGGGTTGCGGAACACCGTGCGCAAATTCGCCATCACGCCTTCATCTTTCTCTTGCTCGGTGTTGATTTGCTCTGGCTCATGGACGCGCCAAACGGCCGTCAACGCCGCCACCACCAGCAAAATCGCCCCGCCCACAAAAGGCGCAGCCTTGCCCATCGTGTTATACAAAACCCCGCCGCCGAAAAAGGCCGCCAGCCCGCCAACGCCACCCATCAGGTTGATAATGCCGTTCGCTTTACTACGATCCTCCGCCGGAAACAAATCGCCCAGCCAGGCAACGGTGGGCGAACGGAACAAAGCCATGCCAAAATTGGTGATGAGGATGAAGGTGGCAATGGCAACGGCCGTTTGCGCAAACGGCAGCAGCACAAACCCCACCACCGCAATCGGCAGCCCCAACAAAATCCAGGGCTTGCGCCGTCCAAAGCGATTCCACGTCGCATCACTCTTTGCCCCCACCCAGGGCTGCACAAACACATTAATCAAGTTGTCCCAGGTCATAATGAACAACGCCAACGCCGGCGTCAGCCCCAAGCCAACGATTCCTGCTGCCGGGTCGCCATCCTGCAAAAAGATCGGCACAAACTGGTTAAAAATCGGCCAGATAATGCTAATGCCCAAAAAACCAAAGCCCACAATAAACGTCTTGCCATAATCAAACTTATGCTTGTTATTCATGCTTGAGCACCTCCGATGATTGGTAGCTGGTTAATCATCAATTTTCAAATACGTTTGCACCGTATTAATGAGGTGCAAAGCATTATATGGCTTCTGTAAAAAATCGGTTACGTGCAAATCTATTAACTGATCCGTGACTTCATACGCGCTGTATCCCGACGAAAGTAGAACCGTAACATCCGGGTTAATCGCTTGAAGCCGGGCCAATGTTTCTTGCCCACTCAACCCAGGCATTGAGAGATCGAGAATAATCAAGCCTATTTCTGCCTGACGTTCTGTGTATAAAGCAATACCTGACTCACCATCATGCGCTTTAAGCACAGGTAAACCCTCCAAATCTAAAATATCCGCAACAGCTTCACGTACTGCTTCTTCGTCATCAATGACCAAAATGGCTTGTTCCCGTTTCATGATTTACACCATCACTTCATCTATAAATTACCAGCTCGGAGCAAGGGTTTTAGCCGCGCCAAACCACCATATGTAAGCTGACTAAACTCTCACCCCCAAAATGTCCGTGTCCAGTTGCTTATTATAGCATCGTAATTGGCTTGGTATGTAAGAATAATTGATTGTGATACACTTGCCGCACCTAAGAAAAGGAACCCACCATGACACAATGCTATGCACAAACCATGCCTGGCGTAGAGAAAATTGCCTGGCTAGAAATTCGTGACCGCTTGCCCCAGGCACGCTTTGAGGAATATCTCTTTGCCAAAGAGAAAAACGGAATCGTTGTCTTTGGCTACGATGCCTCTTTAGACACGCTGTTGCAACTACGCACCACAGAAGATGTGTTTGTACAGGCATTATATGTACCCAAACTCCAGCGCAGCCGCCGCGATTTACAACTGCTCGCGCAGCAAGTGGAAAAGGGAGAACCTTTTGGGCGGGCTGTGAATGATTTCATGCGCTTCTTGAAACCAAGCAAACCGCCAACGTACCGGGTGATCAGCCGTTTGTATGGTAAACACCCTTATAAACGCGGTGAATTAAATCACACTGTCGCTCGCAGTTTGCAAAAGCGTTATCCGCGTTGGATGCCCGTTGCAGACGGTGGGCAGGTAGAAATCTGGGTGAATGTGCTCGGCTCGCAGCTTTTGGTAGGGCTACGCCTTTCTGACCGCACGATGCGACATCGGCATCAAAAAAAGGTAGAGTTACCGGCCTCGTTACGGCCGTCCGTCGCCGCCGCCATGATCACCCTCACCCAGCCCCAGCCAGAGGACGTCTTTGCCGACCCCATGTGTGGCAGTGGCACCCTGCTGCTGGAACGACGCGCCTTTGGCCCTGCACAGCAACTTTTGGGCGGGGACATTATCCCCGAACGTGCCGACGCTGCGCAGCAAAATCTACTGGGTCGCAGCCGCAAGCCGCGTCACGGCAAACGTGCCCAGCCGCCCCAGATTATGCAATGGGATGCACTCCGTCTACCTTTAGCAACCCATTCAATAGACAAACTGGCAACTAACCTGCCTTTTGGTAAACAGTTAGGATCACCGGAAGAAGTAAAGCGATTGTATCCGGCGTTTTTTGCAGAGATGGCACGTGTGTTACAAGAAAACGGCCGTGCCGTTATCCTCAGCAGCGAATTTGACCTGGTAAAAGAGTGTGTGCGTCAGCAGCCCACTTTGCAAATCATCACCGGTTATTCCATTGCCATATTAGGCAAATGGGGACGCATCTACATCATCGAAAAAAGCTAGAGGCGTTTTCCTCTAGCTCTAGCCTCTACCCTTTCAATTTGCCATCTTCAAGGACAAAAACAACATCCGCTTCCTCTTCCACTTTGGGATCGTGGCTGGCGATAACGGCCGTTACCCCCGTCTCCTCCACAATATCCCGCAGCAAAGCAATGATGGCATAGCCAGTAGCCGTGTCCAACTGCCCCGTCGGCTCGTCTGCCAAAATCAGTGTCGGCTCATTTGCCAACGCCCGCGCCAGGGCAATGCGCTGCTGCTCACCACCCGAAAGCTCATAGGTGCGGTGCGCCGCCCGTTTTTCCAGGCCGACTAGCTTGAGAACGGCCGTCACCCGTTCCCCCCGATCCTTTGCCGCCGTGCGCACCAATCGCAGCGGCGCTTCAATATTTTCCCGCGCCGACAAAAACGGTAACAGGCCAAACGTCTGAAACACAAAGCCTATTTCACTGCGGCGCATCTCGATCAAATCCTGGTTAGAAAGCTTATCCAACGGCCGTCCCCCCACAATAATCGTGCCCACTGTCGGCTCGTCCAGCCCGGCAATCAGGTTCAGCAGCGTCGTTTTACCAGAGCCAGACGGCCCCTTCACCACCACCATCTTACCTGCCGGAATATCCAGGCTCACGTTATCCACCGCATGAACTTTTTCGCTGCCCACCTCGTAAATGCGCGTCAGATGGCGCACAACAACTGCCGGGGAGCGCGGCTTATGCGGCTGTCGCGGCTGCGCCGCCGGTTGAGAGACGATCTGCGGCGGACGCCATACTTTGCCGTTCGTGCCGCCGTCAGCCACAGCCTGCTGTGCCTCTATTCCCGGCCACACCGAGACATGGTCTTCTTCCAGGCGCACTTTCACCCGTTCGCGCAGCGCCAAATTTTCAATGTACGGCTGCGGCAACTGCAAACGCCCCGCCCGATCTAAAATCACCCATTCCTCTTCTTGAATGGACCCATCATGCAGGCTGCGGTCGCGGCGAATTTCACTGCTGGTACGGCCGTCCCGAATCGCCACCACCCGATCCACCTTATTCGCCACCCGCTGATCATGCGTCACCACCACAATCGTCGTCTCATAGGCCGCATTAATCCGCCGCAACGCCTCAAAAATCATCGCCGACGACTCCGCGTCCACCTGCCCCGTCGGCTCATCCGCCAACAACAGCGGCGGGTTATTCGCCAGGGCAATGGCAAGCGCCACACGCTGCTGCTGCCCGCCAGAAAGTCGATCCGGGCGAAAGTCAGCGCGGTCAGCCAGCCCCACCATATCCAGCAGTTCCAGCGCCCGCTCTCGCCGCTGCCGCGAACTGCCCCCAGTTAACATCATGGGCAGTTCCACGTTTTCGCGGGCCGTCAAATAGGGCAGCAAATTCCGCGCCGGCTGCTGCCACACAAAGCCCACCGTCGAGCGTTTGTACGTCACTCGCTCCTTATCGCCAATTTTCAGCAAATCCTGCCCGTTAACCTTCAAGTTGCCCGCGCTTGGCTCATCCAGTCCGCCAATCACATTCAGCAGGGTGGACTTGCCCGACCCCGATGCACCCACCAGAGCCATCATCTCGGCCTTCTCCACTTCCAAATCCAGCCCCTGCAAGGCCACCACTTCCAAATCGGCCACTTTATAAATCTTGACCAGGTTATCGCAAAAAATGAATGGTTCCATTATTGTCGTTCCAGTTATTCAGTTACACAGAGCGGCACAGAGGCCACACAGAGATTCACAGAGATGACAAAGAGAAAAAGACTGTTCTTCGCGGTATTTCCCTCTCCGGTCTCTGTGTATCTCTGTGTCTTCCCTCTGTGATACTCTGTGTCCCTCAATTTATCACTCGTCTCCAAGTCGCAGCGTGCGTTGAATGCCCGCTTGCAGCAGCACGGCCAGCAAAATCAGCAAAATAATAGCGTAGCTGACGATGAGCAGCGCGTACAGCCCACTCACCTGCGCCCAATTGATGATGATCTCGTAAATGGCGTTCCCGGCAATGGCGGCACGCAGGCTGCTAGAGAGGAACGGCCGTATCGCCAAAGCCAGCCCATAGCCAATACCCGTCCCGGCCAACAAGCCCAACACCATCATCAGCACCCCTTCCAGGCCCAGCAAACTCAACAACTGCCGCGTAGACATCCCCGTCGCCCGCAGCACACTAAACTCATACGCCCGTTCCCGCGCCGCAAAGAAATGCACCATCAAAAAGACCGACACACTCAGCAAAACCAACGCCGCCGCATTCAAGTTAAATGCGCCCAACGTCTCCTGTCCCACCAGATCGGTCTGCATCTCTTGCTCCAGGGCGCGGGCATCGCCCACAATTTGCGCCCCGGTTGGCCCTTCGCCAGCCAGCAGCCGCGCCACCAGCGCATCGTGCTGTGCTGGGCTAATGCTCAGCCACACCTCGCGCTGCCCCACCCAAGGCTCCGACAGCGTTGACAGTTGCACTTGCCGCTCCACTGCCGCTAAATTGGTGAGGAAGAAGGGGCCTGAAATCGCTGGGAAACTGCGAATAATGCCCTGCACGACAAAGGTAACTTTGTGTGTACCCACAATGTAAGTGACTTGATCCCCCACTTCTTTGTCCTGCGGGAACGCATCATAAGAAAAGACCGCCGGAATCAGCGCACCGGGGTCATCGGCCAGCACGGGCATAATGGCAGGTACACTAAGTGTGCTGACATAAGGCGCAAAGCTAGACACCTGGGCAAAGGTATCCGGATCAATCGCCAGCATTTGTGCCTGCCGCCCCAGGTTGGGTGCCCATCGAGAACGACTATTGTAATACACTGGAGACCACGCCTGCACACCTGGCAGCGCTGCCAACTCTTCATACTCGGCTTCGCCTGCATCAATGGGCAGGCGCACGCGCAAATCTGTCCCCGTGAGATGGCGTGCCATCTCCGCCTGGCGGTTGAGCAACGAGTTCTCAAACAGACTGGCAAAGAGCGTCAACCCTGCTGCCAAACTAATCAGCAGCACCACACGGCTCGGCCCCAACGGATCACGGGAGAGCCGCGCCAGGCCAAAAGGCAAAATCAGGCCGCGCACGCGCCTGCTCCACCAGGCAACCAGCCGCAGCAAAAGGGGGAACAAACGCAAGAAAACCAACGCCCCGGCAATGAGCAGCAGCGCCGGGCCAATGAGCAGCAGTGGGTCTGTCCCGCCGCTGGCCTCCTGCGTCGCATTGACGTTCACGCTGACAGTAAACGTACCACTCTGCAACAACTGCCAGTAAACCAGCCCGCCCAGTGCAAGTAGGAAAAAGTCAAAGTAATATTTCTGCCACGCAGCTCGCTGCGGCGGGCGGGCCTGTTCACGCTGCCAGTCCAGCACGCTGCCGCGCATCCCAAAACGAATGGCAGCAACGAGGGTGATCCAGCCAAAGAGAACGGCCGTCCACGCCAACATCCAGGATTGCAGCGGCGCACTTCCCGGCACAACCGTATTCGTCAACGTTCCCCACAGGCGCAGCCCTGCCAGCGCCAGCGGCGGCCCCATCGGCGCAGCCAGCAGTGCCAGAAAAAACGATTCGATTGCAAAAACGGCCGTGATTTGCCACCGCGTAAAGCCCCGCCCTGCCAGCGAAGCCACCTCGCCCTGCGACTGCTCCAGCACAAAAGAACTGATCGTGGCCAGCGTATAAAAGACAAATATAAGCGATTGCAGCGTCAGCAAAAACAACGTGGTTTGCGCGGCAGATAGTTCCGTCAAGTATTGTTCAATCAGGGTTTGCATCCCCGTTTCAACGCGCACCCGAAGCTGCGCCTGGGCATTGCTCAAAGCCGCGTGTACGCTGTCCACCGTGTCCACCGTCACCTGCGCCGGGTCGGTAAAAACACGCCAATAGCGATTGTAATTAAAATAGGTATCCATCGCCTGCTGGTTCACCAAAAAAGATAGGGTGACGGTCTCCGGTGCGCTGGGGCCATGCAATGACTGGCGCAAAAAGGTAAACGGCTGCAAGTCGCCCCACCACACATCACTCTGCGGGTCTTTGGGCACGGCAATGCCCACGATGACAAAGCGCAGGCTGCCATCCGGCGAGCGCAATTCGTCGCCCACGTGCAAATCCATCACTTCTCTGCTGCCGCCAACGCTGTGGCTGAGATTGGCATTCTCGGCCGCATCCAGCCCAATGACCACCTCTTCATATTGGTAAAAGCGGTTGGGCACAGGGGTCAAATGCTGCGGCATCCGCCCTTCCACCAGGTCTATGTGCTGGCTCAAATCGGAGAAGGCGTAGGCGTTGTAGGCCAGGAATTCGTCGAACGGCCGTGCCGCATCCCCCTCTGGATACAACACCGATTCCCCATCCCCAGACGCTTCCCACACTTCTACCCGGTCTACGATCAAGTCGCCAAAATACTCGGTAAACTGCGTGTACAGTGCCGAATTCAGGCTGCTGCCCTCTACTCGCATGTTGCGTACTGCTGGTGATGCGTTGCGCAAACGCTGCTCCAAATTGCGCCCGGCAATGGCCGTTGCATAAGGAGACAGTCCAGCCAAAAATGCGGCCGTCAACAGCAGCCCGGCCAAAACCAGCATATTCACCCGCCAGTGGCGGAAAAGGTGTCGAATAGCAAATTTGATTAACATAACAACCAATCGAATAATTAACAATTAATTGTTAATTATTCCCTACTCTTCGCCAACGCGCAGAACGCGGTGCAATTTGGTGCGCCAGAGCAGCATCGTCGCCAACCCCAGAGTAATGAAGAAAGCGGTGGTCAAAGTGAGGTAAATGCGACCAACAGCCAGCCAATCATTGCGGGCAATGAAGGGCGGCGTAGGCGGTCGGTCGCCAAAGGTAATGGGCAAGCCGGGCAGTGTAATCTGGTTGAGTACCACGCCCAAAATCGTACCAATTGCCAGTCCGGCCAAAATGAGAACGACCTGCTCCAACACCAGGGTTCCATAAAGTTGGCGCGGCGACATGCCAATGGAGCGCAGAACGCCGTAAAGAGCCTCTTTTTGGCGGGCGTTCATGTAGAAGTAGGTGGCAAAACCCACCAAACTGAGTGTGGTGGTCAGCACATAGCCAAAGTAGGTCACGCTGCGCAAGCCCAATGCCATCGGGTCGGCTTTAATGGTTTTGCGGATGGTTTCTAGCTCTAACGCCTGGCTGATGACGGGCACGGCCGTTTCTGCTGCTGCACTCACCTGCTCTGGGGCCACCCCGTCAGCCACCTCAAGCAGCGCCTCATTCACATTCACCGCTCGCTCCGAAAAACTATTCAAGAAATTCAGCGTCGCATCCCGATTGGTAATCACATAACCGGCATCCTGGTCTTCATACATGGTGGGGAAATAATTGACCACACCCATAATCCGCGCTGGAACCGGCTGCGATTCAATCACGATGTTGATCTCATCGCCCACCTGCGCTTCCAACGCGGCAAGGAAGGAATTGCTGACTACCAATGGCAGCGCTTCCTGCTGAACTTCTTCGGGAACTAACCTCATGCCTACCTGCTCAATGGGGGCCAGATTGAGCAGCAGCCGCTGGCTTGCTGTGCCAGAATGTCTCTGCAAAAAGTTGAAGCCCACAGATGAATTGGGGTTGTCCAAAAACCAGATTTGGGTCAGCTCTTCCATGTCACTGGCAACGGCCGTTTCCCCCGTCACCGCATCCACCACCGTCATCTCATCCACTGCCAGCGTAAAACTGCGCCCCACACTGCGGCTAAACCCGCCCGTCGTCCGCGCACGATTCCGCACCCACAACGAATGCACCCCCAGCGGATAGCTATCCTCCGACAAAAGCGGCACGTCACCCGAAAAATAACGCCAGCCATCCTCCGGGAAACCGCCCGTCTCCTCCGGCAGCAGTTCAATCGTCAGCAGTTCATTATGCGCCGTGCGCAGTTTCACCTCTAAGCCAATGCGATCAAGATCACTGTCCCCCGCCAAATCGCCAAAATCGAACGGGTTATGCTCATCGGACACCGTGAACACCCACACGCCAAAACGCCCTGGTTTACCCGGCAGCGGAATCACCGGCTGCGCTGCCGCATTATCCACCACCAAATCCCCCAGCAGTTCACCCATTGAACGCTGCGAAAAATCATCACGGTAGCGCGTCAGCGGCGCAAAGGCATATGGCTCAATACCCAACACATCAAAACGCATGTACGACCGCCCCACACGCACCGATCCCTGTGCCCGCCACAGGCTCGTCCAGTTCGTCACATCCGGCAGCGTGCTAATTTCCGAGACCGGCATCCCCCGTTTGGAAATCAGGCGCACCTCGCTGCCTGCGGCATAACGCGCCCGCTCCTGTTCGCTGGTGTCCAACGTAGCGTTGATGCCGGTGGAGAGAATGCCCAACGACATCGCCAGTGTCAGCAGCAGCACCAACCGCGCCACATGCGCCGGGTTCCGCGATGCCTGCCACATGGCTAATGCCGCAGGCAGTCCCCGCCCGCGGCTGGTCAGCGCCGAGGCCAGCCGCAAAATCAACGGGAACACGCGCAGCAAAATGGTACCAGACCCCACCAGCAAGGCGATAGGCGAAAGCAGCAGCAGCCAATCTACCTGCGGGCGCGTGCTGCCACCGCCAACAATGCCGCCATAAAAGTGCAGGCGCAGCAGCAGCACCAATCCCAACGCCAACACGAACACATCCAGGTAGTAACGCTGCCAAAGTGGGGTGCGCGTATCGCGGATGGAGGTTTGCTGGTAGGTGACGATGGATCGTTTGATAGCCGGGCCAACGGGCATGAGCAGCCCGGCCAACGCGGCCAATACACCGACGCCAGCCGTCAGCCAGGCGGTTTGGGGCAGCGTCAAGGCCCAACCCGGTTCGCTAACATCGGCCAGCGGCCCGGCAATGACGAGGGCACGCACCAGCAGCAGCCCCAAGAGCGGCCCGCTAACAAAGGCCAACGCGCTAATCAGCAGGGCTTCGCCAGCCTGGATGCGGAATATTTGTTTGCCTGCCGCGCCCCGGCTTTGCAAAATGGCGAATTCACGCTCGACCTGGCGCACGGCCAGCGCCGCCACCATGATCACGTAGTAGAGGATGAGCAGGACAACTTCGGCACTGAGAAAGTAGAGGGGGGCACGCACGGCCGTTGACTGTGAAGCGAAATTTGCCAGCACATCATCTAGCTCAGAATCAACCGTGATGGCAGGCTGAAGTTCGCGTAAGTCGTCGCGCAGCCGCACCAATTCCACGCGCAGCAAGCTGATGTCCTGGCTGCTGATGGCATCGGGTTCACTGAGTACCTGCCAGTAAAGCTCCAAATTTGTGCCGGGGAAGTAACGCTCCACCATTGGGAAGAAGTCGGCATAGGGCAGCAGCACAACGTATTGGGCGCTCCAATGTTCGTCGCTGGATGAACGCAGGGGACTGAACTCGCCAAACCAGTAGAGGGAACGGCCGTTCTGCGGCTGTAGAATCCCATTCACCTCCAACGTCAAATCCGGCATTTCGGCAGACTGTTTGATGCTCAATGGCAGGCGGCTGCCCACCTGCAAATCATACGCCTCGGCCATTTCCTCGCCGATAACAACAGCCAGCACGCCATCCTCCACAAACGGCGTTTCGGGCCAACCACCCTCGGCAAAGTCGCTGTAGTTGGCGATGTCGCTGTCGCCAAAGCCATAAAAGCGCATACTCACACGCTGGTCTACAGTGGCCTGGTCGCCCAGCCAGGGGAAGAGCCAGCGTGTGCCTGCGGTGGGCACGATTTGCTGCACATAGGGGTCAATATGGTTGGCAATTACCTGGCGCGTATCTGCGTCATACGCTTCGTAAGCGGCCCGATCCATGCGGCTGTAGGCGCGAAGGCGCAGGTTGCTTTCCAGAGGGGCGCCCGCTAACAGATTGCGCCGCAGGCCAAACTCCACCACCGTATCCACAAGCACGGGGCTGCTGGCTAAAAGGGCTGTGGAAAGCAATACGCCCAAAATGAGGGTTAAAAGGATTTGCCAATGGCGAGCAGCGCGACGCAGAATGAAGGTGATGAAGTTCATGGAAGATTTACGATTGTTATTTTTTGCCTACGGGTTGATGTAACACCCTTTTACAGTGGGATAGCTGGTAAACACGGTAAACCATTCGTTATTAATGCGGCGCATTTTCACTTCGCCAACAAACTGGTCGCCATTGTAAACGTCTACGCGGGCAATGAGTTTGGGATCAGCGGGCACAACGTGGTATTGCAAGTTTGGAACCACGCTGCTGCTCAGGCAGCGGCGGTAAAACATAAGCCACATGCGCAGTGTTGGCTGTCTTGGCGCACGCATGGCAACAAATAACTGACCGAGGGTTTCCCGGTCTCCTGCCAGTGCGGCTGTAAAGAGTTCTCCGGCAATCTCAGCAGGGTCACTTCCAGGTGTCAGGGTCTGCAAGTTGGCCCAGTAGATGGGAACTGTGGGAGCAGGGGCGGGCTGGGGCACAAGCTGCTGCGAAGCAGTGAGGGAGTTATCCGCTTCGATAGGGATGTCAAGGGGGGGAAGAGAGGTGGGGTCGCTGTCTACGGCCGTTTCGGCAGACACAGCTTCCGTCGCCGCCAGGGTTTCGATGGTGACGGCCGTTACAGGCGGCGTCGGGTTCGGTGAAGCAATAAATTGCAGCCACTGTCCACCAAACAACGCGAGAATGACAAGGGAAACGGCCGTTACCGCGAACGCCCCCGCCATTTGCACCGCATCTCGTGTACGATGTAGAAACAAAGCCCGGCGCATACGCCGGTACACCTGCTCCTGAATACGCTGTGACGCCTCTGGTGACAGGATTGGACGCTGGCGCCGCCCAACCGCAGACAATTCTGTATCCAATAAACGTGCTTCTTGCACAGCCTGGGCACAGGCATCACATCCGACGATGTGCTGCTGGATAGCCCGCTGCCACTCCGGCGACAAATCTCCCTTCACGTAGGCCATGAGGTGGGAAACGGCCGTTTCGCAAGTAATGGAATTAGGGGAAGATTCGTTCATGAGTTAGCCTGTCAGCTTTTCAGCTAGTCAGCTTTTCAGCTAGTCAGCATTTCAGCCTGACTGGCTGATTGGCTGATTGGCTGACCGGCTGATTGGCTGGCTGCCCGTAGTTTTTCCCGCGCCGTGTTCAGGCGGGAGTAAACCGTGCTGGTCGGAATCTCTAAAATTTGCGCCACTTCCTGGCAGGGCAATCGTTCCACGTAATGCAAAATAATGGGCAAACGATATTTCTCATCCAGGCTGTTGACCATCTGCCACAACTGCTCTTGCTGCTGCCGCTGGTCTACTTCACCGGGCACGTCATGAGCCGACGCCTTACCGCGAATCCAATCCAAAGAAAGGGCACGGCGAACCTTGCGGCGGCGCAGCTTGTCGCGGCACGTATTCACAACAATAGAGGTAAACCAGGTCTTAAATGTAGACTGCCCACGATAATCCTTCACGCGCTCAAATACACGCAAAAACACATCTTGCACCGCATCTTCTGCATCTTGTTCATCGTGCAAAATGGTGACAGCCAAACGATACGCCTGAGATTCGTACAAGCGAAATAGATCGGTGAAAGCCGCCAGTTCTCCTCGTTGGCATCGTTCTACCAGGCTATCAATGTCGGACATGGGTATACCTCAATCATTAGACGCGCAGAGGAAGGATTTTTTGAAACGTGAAACGTAAAACGTGAAAAGCAGTGTATCACGTTTCACATTTCACGTTTCACGCCAGGTTTTCAATGGGGATGGGCACAGTCTGGTCTGCCAGTTCAAAGTTGAAAATACGGCCGTAAAAATACAGCTCCGAATCCAAACTATGCTTGATATTTTCGGCACGGCGGAACCCATGCTGCTCGCCCTCATAGGGCACGTAGGCTACGGGGATGCCCTTTGCCTTCACCGCCGCATACATTGACTCCGACTGGCTGGGCGGCACAACCTGATCCTCCAAACCCTGAAAAAGAATCAGCGGACAGTTTACCTGCTCGGTGAAATGGATGGGCGAACGGGCCACGTACACATCGCGCATTTCTGGGTAGGGGCCAATGAGATTGTCCAGATAGCGGGACTCGAATTTATGCGTGTCGCGGGCCAACGCCTCTGCATCGCTGACGCCAAAGTAACTGGCCCCGGCGCGGAACACATCGTAAAAGGTGAGAGCGCAGAGGGTGGTGTAGCCACCTGCGCTGCCGCCGCGAATTGCCAGTCTATCGCCATCAGCCTGCCCCTGATCGACTAAATATTTTGCGCCGTTGATGCAGTCCTGCACATCTACAATGCCCCATTCTCCGTTGAGGCGCTCGCGGTAGGAACGGCCGTATCCCGTGCTGCCGCCATAATTCACATCCAATACGCCAAAGCCCCGGCTCGTCCAATATTGCAGCCCATAATTGAGTTGGATTGGGCTGGCGCTGGTTGGGCCGCCATGACTGATAACCAGCAGCGGCGGGTTTTCATCTTCTGGGGCGACGAAATCTTTATTGCACGGCGGGTAGTAAATGGCATAAGCCGTGCGCCCATTTTCGGTAGGGAATTCCACCGCTTTCGGCTCGGTGAGATAACCAGGGTCAATAGACAGATCACTGCCTGTGCGCAGGGTCTGCACAGTCAGTGTTTTCAAATCTAAACGAATGATCACACGGGGCTGCGTGGCGGCATCCACGTTGAGGATAGCAAAGCCTGTGCCCACTTGAATGTCGTTGATAGTGTCGTAGGGGATTTGCAGGGAGGTAAAACGGCCGTTTCCCGCATTCAATGTACCCAAAAACCAACGGCCGTCCTCGGTAAAAGCACAAATAATCGTTTCCGCGTCGGCAAAGCCATACGTGGTCATGCCAAACACCCACTGCGGACGGCCAAACTCGGCAGACATGGGATGCAGGGCTTTGGTACGGCCGTTGCGCCAGCGGTACAAATTCCACCAATTGCTGCGATCCGACACAAAATAAAGTGTGCCATCCGGCCCCCATTCTGGCTGGAAGATAGACTCATTCGCGCCCCCGGCAATGCGCCGTGCATTTTCCAGGCCGTCCGCGGTCAGGTCGGCCAGCCAAAGTTCTGTGCCATCCCAGGGCATGTTCGGGTGATTCCACGTCAGCCAGACTAACTGCGTGCCATCCGGGCTAAGGCGTGGCGTGCTGTAAAAATCGTTGCCTGCTGCCAGCACTGTGCCGCTGTCCTCGCCATCTAGCTTCAGACTGACCAGGGCATTTGCCGCTTCTTCTTCCGGGTTGCTGTGGTCTTCACGGATGCAGATGAAACGGCCGTCCTGCGTCAACACGCCATCGGCATAACGATAGGGACTTTCTGGGGTAACGGGTTCCGGGGCTTGAGACGGCCGTTGCCGATACAAACGCTGGTCGTCAAAATTCACAAAGTACACCACCCCATCCCACACCGTAAACGAGCCTCCGCCATATTCATGTACGCGGGTACGCACATTAAAGCCCTCTGGGGTAATGATTTGCGGGCCATCGGCTGAATATTTCACGACCACATAACGCCCCCCTTCCTGCGGGCGGCCTTCCAACCAGTAAATGTCATCGCCATCCAGGCAAACCGTGCCTAGCGGCGTGCTGCCAGCCACAACCAAATCAGAAGTAATAGGGGATTTCCAGGAACCATAAGGGGCAATTTGTGCAGTCATAAGATTTACCGTTTTGAAATAGAGATGAGAGATTAGAGATTGGTCAACCACCAATCTCTAATCTCCGGTTATTTTACCAGCTAATCGCAAAATGGGACGAGTTTTTTGCCTACAACAACCCATCCCAACCAGTCTGCAAGCCTCCCGAACGGGTCTGCATGTCCGCCCAACGGGTCTGCATGTCCGCCCAACGGGTCTGCATGTCCGCCCAACGGGTCTGCATGTCCGCCCAACGGGTCTGCATGTCCGCCCAACGGGTCTGCACGTGTTTCCTTCTTCGCTTAACCCTTCCGCAAACGATAAAATGAGCGGATGAATACGGTGATACTGCAAACCTTTGGCGCCTGGTGGCGCTTTGCCCAGCCCCTTGAGGTGGTCATTGCGCGGCAACCGGGGGAGGTGATGGCAGCGTTGTTGGCGGTGGAAACGGCCGTTACCCACCACAACCTCTACGCCGCCGGATTCCTCAGCTACGAAGCCAGCGCCGCATTTGGATTGGCCTGCCATTCATCCCAACCTCACGACCCGCCACTGCTCTGGTTCGGTCTCTATCGCCAACCACAAGTCATTGCCCCGCCACAACCACCCACCGCTGCAAACTATCGCTTGGGCGACTGGCAGGCTAGTGTGACAGAATCTCAATACCACGACGCCATCAAGCGCATCAAGGCGTACATTGCTGCCGGACATACCTATCAGGTGAACTACACTTTTCCCCTGCACGCCGACTTTTCTGGAGATGCGTGGGCGCTGTTTGCACAGTTATCGCAAGCACAGCAGGCCGCCTACACGGCTTACGTGGACATGGGCAGCCACGCCATTTGCTCGGCTTCGCCAGAACTCTTTTTCACACTAGATGGCGCGGAACTTTGCTCGAAGCCGATGAAGGGAACGGCCGTGCGCGGCCACACCCTCTCTGAAGACAAAGCCAACATCGCCTGGCTGCACCAATCCCCCAAAAACCGCGCCGAAAACGTGATGATTGTGGACATGATCCGCAACGACATGGGGCGCATCGCCGACATTGGCAGCGTGGCTGTGCCGCGCCTGTTCGAGGTGGAGCGCTACCCCACCGTGCTGCAAATGACATCCACCGTCACTGCCCGCAGTCGCGCCTCGTTCAGCGAGATCATAGCGGCTATGTTCCCTTGCGCTTCCATCACTGGTGCGCCCAAACACCGCACCATGCAAATTATTCAAGAGTTGGAGGCAGGGCCACGCGGCGTCTACACTGGCGCGATTGGCGTTCTCGCCCCTGATCGTCGGGCGCAGTTCAATGTCGCCATTCGCACAGTGACGGTTGACCGGCAGCGCGGGCGAGCGGTTTATGGCGTGGGCGGCGGCATTGTCTGGGATTCGCAAGCAGCAGAGGAGTGGGCGGAGTGTGCGGCGAAGAGTGAGGTGTTGAGAAGGCAACGGCCGTCCTTCCACCTCCTCGAAACCCTGCGCTGCACACCTGACGGGGGCTGCGATTTACTCAACGAACACCTGGCGCGGCTGGCCGATTCCGCTGAGTATTTTGGCTTTGCGGCCGATTTGCCCGCCATCCGCCACCGGTTGGCGCAATTGGCAGCCTCGTTAACCGGCCCGGCCAAAGTGCGCCTGCTGTTGGCCGAGGATGGGGCCATTACATTGGAAACTGCACCACTGCCGGAAACGGCCGTGCAGCCGCGGCGTGTAGCATTGGCCGCCGCGCCGGTGGATTCGAGCAATATCTGGCTGTACCACAAAACGACACGGCGGGAAGTGTACGCCGCCGCCCACGCCGCCTGCCCGCATTGCGACGACGTGCTGCTGTGGAATGAGCGCGGCGAATTAACAGAGGCAACGATTGCCAATGTGGTGCTGGAGTTGGATGGCGAATTGGTGACGCCACCAATTGAGGCGGGGCTGCTGGCGGGGACGCTGCGGGGAGTGTTGGTGGGGAACGGCCGTATCCACGAACGCCCCATCCCCCTCAAGCACCTGCGCCGCGCCAGTAAAATCTGGCTCATCAACTCCGTGCGCGGCTGGCAAGAAGCGCAATTGGTCAAGATTAGCGATTAGAGAGAGGTTTATTTTAGTCAAGTGAAGCGTAGAAATTATTATGAAGAAATTGCCAATTACACGCCAAGATTTCACCTGTGAACAAGACTTTATGCGCGTCAATGATTTTCTCTCTGAAACCTACCGATTATACAAACGCCTACATAATTGGGATTGTGCGCGGTGGACATTCAATCGTTACGGCGTCCATGGGAAAGAAGAGGTAGCCAACCATCGTGAATGGGAACAATATGCACAAATATGGCAAACATCGGATCAACAAATTGTCGGCGTTGCCCATATTGAAGAACCTGGAGAGTATTTTTTCCAGGTTCATCCTCACTACACTCATCTGGAAGAAGAGATGTTGCTATGGGCCAGGGAAACGGCCCGTGACAAGTTAATAGTACATGCACACTCTTCAGACACGACCAGAAAAGCATTATACAAAAAACACCATGCTATCAAACTGGCCCACACGGACTATAACCGTTCACTTGTTCTTCGAGAACCTTTCGCCCCAACCGAACTGCCAACAGGATTTCGCTTTATTCAGCTAAATTATGAAGATGCTGCTGCCTGTGAAAAACTCAGCCGCCTCTATTCACGTATTTGGCCGACAAGTACCTATATCTCGAATGGGAAAATCGTATCTTCATTAGCTACGTCGCCAACTTTCCGAAAAGAATTAACCTTTATTGTCGTAGACCCCGATAATAATTTTGCGGCATACTGCATCGTGTGGCCTGATACACTGAATCGCGTTGGACATTTTTATCCGATCGGTACCGACCCGGATTATGTGGGGATGAATCTTAACCAAGCTGTTATCACACAAGCTTTAAATACGTTAATCAATTTGGATTACCGACAAGCGTATATTGGTGCATATTACGATGAGGAAGATGAGGCTGTGTTTCGAAGACTCGGATTTCAGGCATTAGAATTTGAGGAATTTTTTGAAATACCATAACCATTGCGCCATCAGGTAGTTAACTAAGGGACAGATCCCCTCTGACTAACAATTTCGGCCATGATGGAAAGTGCGATTTCCGCCGGGGTTTGTGCGCCAATGTCCAGGCCAATGGGGGCGTGAATGCGGGCGATGGCAGCTTCGTCAAAACCCATTTCGTGCAGGCGCTGCACACGGGCGGCGTGGGTTTTCTGGCTGCCCAATGCGCCAATATATTTCACCGGGCTGTTGAGCAATATTTTGAGGGTGGGGTCGTCTATTTTGGGGTCGTGGGAGAGGAGGGCAACGGCCGTTTCCACTCCCAAATCTACCGCCGCCAATGCCTCACCGGGCCAAGCCTGGATGAGACGGTCTACATGTGGAAAGCGAGCGATGCTACTAAAAGCGCGACGCGGGTCAATGACGGTGACACGATAATCGAGCGTTTTGGCAATGGCGGCAAGGGCAACGGCGATATGCACACCGCCCACCAACACCAACTGCGGCGCAGGGCGCAGCACATCCACAAATGCCGCAACCCCTTCAGCCAGAGTAATGCGCTGCGAATGAGTGAGGGTTTGGGCTTGGGCAACGGCCGTGTCTGTCCATTCCCCCAAATCGCCCACGCGCCGCCCGGTGGAGTTGAAGGCCAACTTACGGCCGTTGCCCAGCAGCGTCACGCTGGTGACGGGCTGGTTATCGTGCAGATGCTGCCGCAAAAAGGGGAAAATTAGGCCGTCCACCGGCTCCACCCACACGCTGATGGAGCCACCGCAGGCGAGGCCTACCTCCCAGGCAGTTTCGTCGGCCACGCCAAAATGGAGCAATTGGGGAACGGCCGTTGCCAACACCTCCTTGCCCGCCTCAACCACCGCCCCCTCCACACAGCCACCGCTGACAGAGCCAGCGATCTCGTTATCCAACGTGCAGGCCATCTTCGCCCCCACCTGTCGCGGGGATGATCCCCAGGTCTGCACAACGGTGGCTAATGCCACGGCCTTGCCCGCCGCCAACCATTGCTCAACTTCTACTATCACATCGCGCATATTCACCTTGCCTGACTACAAGTTACAGGTTACATCATGTCTCATGTAATCTGTAACGCATTCAATCCCCTAATTTTGTACATCTTTGCTGCAAATTCGGGTATACTGTGAATCCGCTACCCGAATATTCCCCCTACCTGGCAGCTTTGCAATAGAATCTGCGCCGGGAATTCCCGGCATATCACGCAAGTATGCGCGTTTGCGAGTCATAAGCAACCTTTTCGCAAACCCGCCGCTGGCAAGCTCTTGAAGAAAAATGGACGAGAAATCTTTACGAACACTGGAATTTGACAAAATTTTGCACAAGGTAGCTGCCTATGCCAGCTTTAGCGGCGGCGAAGAATTAGTACGCACTCTGCATCCTACCACCGACCCGTTTGAAGCAGAATTATGGCAGGCACAAACGCATGAAGCCATGGAGTTGTTGGACGTGCATACCAACATCACCATTGGCGGCACACGGGATGTGCGGCAGGCTGTGGATAATGCTTTTCGCAGCTTCACGCTGCCAGCAGAGGATTTGCTGAATGTGAAGGCCACGCTAGAAGCATCGCGCACGTTGAAGCGGCAGATCATCAAGCTGAATGACGAGTACCCCCATCTGGCGGACATTGCCGAACTAATCGAGGAATGCCCCGGTTTGGTGCTTGCCATCACCAACACGCTGGATGAGCGTGGCGATGTGCTGGACAGCGCCAGCCCGAAGTTGGCGCGGGTGCGGCAGGAGCAGCGGGTGGTACACGGCCGTATCCAAGACAAACTGCAACGCATCCTCAACAGCGACAACAACCGCTTTTTGCAAGAGCCAATTGTCACACAGCGGAACGGCCGTTACGTCGTGCCCCTCCGCGCCGATGCCAAAGGGCGCATCCAGGGCATTGTGCATGACCTCAGCGGCAGCGGGGCCACCCTGTGGGTCGAGCCAATGGTCACGGTGGAACTGAACAACGAATATCGCGGGCTGCAACTGCAAGAGCAGGAAGAAATCAACCGCATCTTGCGCGAATTGTCCGAAAAAGTGGCCGACCAGGGCGAGGCGATCAAACGCATCACCGAGCGCATGGCCGAGCTAGACCTGATCTTTGCGCGGGGGCGCTATGCGCAGCAGTTGGATGGCGTGGCCCCCATTTTTG
>JACKBX010000018.1 GCA_020634375.1 Ardenticatenaceae bacterium
ACGCTGGTTTACTTCGTTCTCTTTCCCACTGGCTTCTTTTTGTTTGCCGCATACACGGAATCGCTGTTTATTTTGCTGGCGTTGGGATCGTTTTGGGCGGGGCGGAACGGCCGTTACCCCCTCGCCGGCATCCTCGGCTTCCTCGCCGCCGCCACCCGCCTCACCGGATGGGTACTGGTCATCCCCCTAGCCTACTTCGTGATGCGTAATGAGTCACGTTTCACGTTTCACGTTTCACGCCAAACTATTTACCGATTACTGTTCACTGCCCTTCCCCCCCTTGCCCTCGTCCTCTTCATGATTTATCGCTGGCAGTTAGGGCTGCCGCCGCTGACGGAGATGTACGGCCGTTACTGGCATCAATCTACAGGGTTTCCGGGGCGGGATGTGGGAACGGCCGTGCAAACCCTCTTCTTCAGCGGTGATGTGCGCCGCAGCGAAATCATCGCCCTGGCGCTAGACTTTGCCAGCACGCTGCTGTTAGCCGTCACCACCATGCTCGCCTTTCGGCGGCTGGGCGTGGGCTATGGACTGTACGCCGCCATGCTGCTGCTGTTCATGCTGCTGCCCACTTCGCCGGTGAAACCACTGTACTCCTTCTCGCGCTACACGCTGGCCTTCTTCCCCACCTTTTTGCTGATGGCGCAGTGGGGCCGCCAAAGCTGGGCACACCGCCTCATCCTCTACCCGTCATTCACCCTGGCCCTGTTTTACAGTGGGCAGTTTTTCATTTGGGGATGGGTGGCGTGAGAGGTGTCAGGTTTTTAGGTGTCAGGTGTCAGGGTTTTTCGGGTGTCGGGGTCTTGCCCCCAACCTACTGCCGACGTATGATTCAACATGATACATAATCACTTGACACTTGACACGTAATCACTTGACACTCAAAAGGAAGGTACTCATGACAACAATTAACAACGCTCATCAACAGGCAGTCGGGCAGGTCAGTGTGCCGCCGCGATTGCTGCTTGGCCCTGGCCCCTCCAATGCCGACCCGCGTGTGCTGCAAACGATGGGCATGCCCACCCTCAGCCATCTTGACCCGGCCTTTGTGCCGCTGATGAATGATGTGCAAGAGTTGCTGCGCTATACCTGGCAGACGGATAACGAGTACACCATTGCCGTCAGCGGCACGGGCACGGCCGCCATGGAAGCGGCCGTTGCCAATCTTGTAGAACCGGGCGACGTGATTCTGGTCGGCGTCATCGGCTACTTTGGCGAGCGGCTGGTGGAGATGGCCGTGCGCTATGGCGCAGATGTGCGCATCATCGAAAAGCCCTGGGGCGATGTGTTCACACTGGATGAATTAGAAGCGGGGCTAAAGGCGCACAATCCGGCCGTGCTGATGCTGGTTCATGCGGAAACGTCCACCGGGGCGTTGCAGCCGTTGGCGGGCGTGGGCGATTTGTGCCACGCGCACAACTGCCTGCTGCTGGCAGACAGTGTGACCAGTCTGGGCGCTGCGCCGCTGTTTGTGGATGAATGGGGCATAGACGCTGCCTATAGCTGCTCGCAAAAAGGGTTGAGCTGCCCGCCCGGCGCCTCCCCGCTGACGTTTAGTGACCGGGCGATGGCGAAGGTGAACGGCCGTACCCACAAAGTCAACAGCTTCTACCTCGACATCACCCTGCTGGCGAAATACTGGCTGGGGGCCGCACGCGGCTATCACCACACCATGAGCAGCAACATGATTTACGCCCTGCGCGAAGGGCTGCGGCTGGTGGCCGAAGAGGGGCTAGAAGCCCGCTGGCAGCGCCATCAAACCAACGCCGAACTCTTTTGGGATGGGCTGGCAGGCATTGATCTGACCTGTCATGTTCCCGATGCTGCCAATCGCATCCCCAGCCTGACGACGGTAGCCGTACCCGATGGCGTGGACGCTGGCGCGGTGGCAAAGCGTCTGCTGCGCGAGTACAACATTGAGGTGGCGGGCGGGTTCAGCAAACTGGCGGGCAAAGTGTGGCGCGTGGGGCTGATGGGCTACAACAGCCGCCCGGAGAATGTGGTGCTGCTGCTGCAAGCGCTGGAGCGCATTTTGCACGAGTAATGAAACGTAAAACGTGAAACGTGATGCGCCTCCGGTCACGTTTCACGCTTCTCAATCACTTCAAACTCTCTAAAAGAGGCATGTTCTTATGCCAACCAGTCCCTTAAAACGTAGGCCAGCCGTTCGTACAAATTACGATTTGCTGGCGGCGCATTACGATGAGAATCCGTACCGTCAAAAAGATACGGACCCGCTGCTGCGGCAGTTTTTAGCGGAGCGCGGACTGGATGCAGCGCAGTTGGTGGCGCTGGATATGGGCTGCGGCACGGGTAATCAATTGGCAGCCAATTGGCAGGCATGGCCGCAGGCGAAGTGGTTTGGGCTGGATTTGTTCGCCGGGATGCTGAAGCAGGCCGTAACAAAGGCGGGCACGGCCGTTTGGATACAGGGAGATAATGCGCTGCCACCTTTTCGTGCCGGGGTATTTGATTACATTTCTAACCAGTTTTCGTTTCATCATGTGCGCGATAAGGTGGGGATGGTGCGGGGGGTGTACAGGCTGCTAAAGGGGAACGGCCGTTTCACCATGACCAACGTCGTTCCCCGCCAAATGCCCAACTGGATCGTCTATCAATTCTTCCCGGAAGCCTATGCCATTGATTTGCGCGACTTCCTCCCCCTTGAGGCGTTGGTCGGGTTGTTGATGCAAACCGGTTTTGTCAATGTGCGTGTGGAGACAGAACATTGGACGCAACCGCACGATTTGCATGACTTTGCAACGGCCGTGCAGCAGCGCCACCATTATTCACAAATCACCACTCTTTCCGAAACTGACTATCAGGTGGGCTGGCAGCGCATCCAAACCGCACTGGCAAAAGCCCCGGCAGCGCTTGATTCCGAAATTTGCTTGATGACGTTGACGGCGAACAAAATCGTGAAGCGTGAAACGTGAAGTGCTTTTCACGTTTCACGCTTCACGGTTCACATTCACAGAGGTTTTTATGTCTCTCAACCAAATCATAACGGCGAATAATCAGTTTGGCTTTGATTTGCTGCGCGAGTTGGGCGAGCAGAAGCCAGGCGGCAATCTATTTATCTCCCCGGCGAGTATGGCCCTGGCGTTGGCGATGACGGGGAATGGCGGCGATGATGCTTCGATGACGGCCGTGCGCCACACCCTGCGCCTGCCAGACGAAACCTGGCCGGTGTTGAACGAAGCGTTCGCCGCGCTGTGGGCGGAATTGGGCGCAGCCGATGCGCAAACCATTTTGGCGATGGGCAACAGTTTGTGGGCTGAACCCCGCTTTCCCTTTGCCGATGCCTTCCGCGAAGCAGCGCTGCGTCATTTTGGCGCGGAAATCGCCAACCTGGATTTTGGCAATACGACGCAGGCGGCGGCGACAATTAACGCCTGGGTTGCAAACAAAACCCGCGACAAAATCACCCATTTGTTGACGCCGGGCGATTTGATAGATGCCGTGCTGGTGCTGGTGAATGCCATCTATTTCAAAGGGAATTGGCAAGCGGTGTTTGATGCGGCGCTGACGCAGCCGGGCGATTTTTATCTGGCGGATGGGCAGGTGCGGCAAGTTCCGCTGATGCGGCGCGAGGGGGATTACCATTACGCGCAAAACGAGTTGGGGCAACTGATTGGTCTGCCGTTTGGCAACGGCCGTTTCTCCTTCATCATCTTCCTGCCCAACCCAGACCTACCCCTGGCGCAACTGCAACACGAGTTAACATGGCAAACCTGGGACGCCTGGCAAAACAGTCTATCCCCCTGGCGGCGCATTAAGGCAAACAAACCCTGGGATGAACAGTTGATCCAGTACGGACGGCAGCGTGGAACCATTGTACTGCCACGCTTTAAGCTGCGCTACCATCAAGAGCTTCTGGCCCATCTCAAAGCGTTGGGGCTGACCAGCAACAGCTTTACACGCATGTCGGCGGCCGGGGAGTTGTTGTTTATCAGCAAGGTCATTCATGAGGCGGTGTTGGAGGTGAATGAGGAGGGGGCAGAGGCGGCGGCGGCAACGGCCGTTGTCATGACGCGTGGTCTGCCCCCCACCCCCTTTGAAATGGTCGTCAATCGCCCCTTCTTTTGCGCCATTCAAGACAATGGCACTGGCCTGCTCCTCTTCATGGGCGCGGTTTACGAGCCATAAGCATAAAAAGATGCGTATCTTTTTATCACTGCCTGATAAGCCATTTCAGGCGATCCACTGACAGCCCATAGTGAATCGCGGTAATACCCCCCAGCAGCAAGCCCGGCAATCTAGCACCGGCGCTGTATAATGCTGCGACGGCCGTCCCAAAGACAAGTAGTTCCAGCAGCAAGCGCAGCAAACCGGGCACGGGAACGGGCGCTTTGCCTGAGCGGCTGGGGTCGTTGGGAACGGCGAATGTGGCCCAGAGGACGGCCGTTACCACCGGCAGCCCAATTGCCCACATATACGCAAGCGCACCGTCTGCTTGCTGCCAGCCCCAATAACCCAGAGCCGTCAACGCAGCTAATTCCAGCAAAAATCGCAGGAGCAAGTTAAGTGGATGAGAACCCATTACGCCGTGCCTTGCCAGCCGGGGCCGCGCACCACGCGCCCTGGCGTTGCCCCGGTATGCTCGCCGTCGGCAATGACAGGCACGCCGTTGACCAGCACATGCTGCACGCCGGTAGCGTACTGATGTGGCCGGGCAAAGGTGGCATGGTCTTGAATCGTGTCGGGGTCAAAGATGACGACATCGGCAAAGTAGCCAGGCTCTAAACGGCCGCGCCGATCCAGCTTCAAGTTAGCGGCGGGCAGGGCCGTCATGCGCCGCACCGCTTCTGCCAGGGAAATGACGCCCTCGTGGCGCACGTATTTGGCATAGACGCGGGCGAATGCGCCATAGCTGCGGGGGTGCGGATGGTAATTGAGGAACACGCCTGCGGCGGTTAGTGAGGCCGAATCAGAGCAGAAACTAACCCAGGGCAGGCCCACTTCGCGGCGCACATTCTCCTCGGACATGCTGAAAAAGACTGTACCCACGCGGCTGTCATCTTCAATGATCAGGTCGAGCGCCGCTTCTAGCGGGTCTTGGCCGCGCAAGGCGGCCACTTCCGTGAGGGTTTTGCCGCTGTACGGTTTGAGGGCGTCGTTTTTGAAAGCGGTGACGAGGATGTTATCGGCCGTTTGCAATTCCATGAACGGGTTTTCGCGGTCGTCACCGGTGTAGCGCAAATCGGCCAGCACCCGCGCCCGCGTGGCCGGGTCTTTCAGCCGCGCTACCCAGGCGTCGTGGCCGCCGTCCAGCGCCCAGCCGGGCATGATGGCATCCAGCCCGGTGGAGGAGGCGTGGTAGGGGTACATGTCGGCGGTGATGGGCAAACCAGCGGCGCGTTTGGCCTCTACGCGGCGGATGACCTCCTCTAGTTTGTGCCAGTTGCGCGGGCCGGCAGCTTTGATGTGGTAGATTTCGCCGCGAATATTGGCCTGCTCGACGATGGTGAAGAATTCGTCGAGGGCTTCGAGGAAGCGGGCGCCTTCGCTGCGCAGGTGGGTGATGTAGATGCCGTCGTACTCGGCGGCGGCCTGGGCCAGGGCGATGAGTTCGGCGGTGTCGGCGTACATGTCGGGGGCGTAGATGAGGGCGGAGGAGATGCCTAACGCGCCTTCGGCCATGGCCTGGCGCACCAGGTTTTGCATTTGGGCTAACTCGTCGGCGGTGGGGCGGCGGTCATCGAAGCCGAGGACGTAGGCGCGGATGCCGCCAGCGCCGACGAAGGAGGCGACGTTGGGGGAGACGCCGCGCCGCTCCAGGAATTGCAGGTATTCGTCGAGGGTGTCCCATGCGATGTCGTATTGGATGTCGCCCTGGCGGGCTTTCATATAGGCTTTGAGCGTGTCGTTGACTGGCCCCATGGAGGAGCCTTCGCCCAGCACCTCCAGGGTGACGCCCTGGCGGATGTCGGATTGGGAACGGCCGTCCGCTATCAATGACTCGTTGGCCCAGCACATCATATTGATGAAGCCGGGGCTGATGGCGTGGTGGTGGGCGTTGATGGTGTGACGGCCGTTGCCCGTCACCTGGCCCACAGCAGCAATCTTGTCCCCTTGAATGGCGATGTCGCCGGGGTAGGGTTCGCCGCCGCTGCCATCTACAATCAAACCGTTGCGAATCAAAATATCGTAAGTTGTCATAGCTCTCCTGCACAAATGTCAAATTTTCGTCTGTTGTACTTCATCCGGGAAAATTTTGCAGATGAATGATTGAGAATAGCGTGTATGCTGAAAAGCAACCACCTACCCACGCCAGGCTTGGAAAGGACTTACAAAGCCGCTAAACTCTATGGTAACAAATCTTGCAGGTAGTGGATATGCGGATTTGTTGTGTAATAAACGGCATAATAAATAGTATACGTTACTCAACTTCACACAATTCGATGGAGTCATAAATGGGAGACGAGAAAGAGAAATATTGGAGTAGGTTTCAGGATTCATATGATAAAAATCAAGAGTACGTTGTAGGTAAGAAACTACTTGGAATTATTTCAGAAAAGCTAGGGGACTTAACTGGTTTGGGCGAGGTTGTGGAATTTGGGTGTGGTACGGGATACTTCTCAGAAATCTTGTTTCATAACGCGAGTCAAATGATAGCAACTGATCTATCAGATGAGTTACTTGGTAAAGCGAAAATGCGATTGAAAGATAACCCCAACGTTACTTTTCAAAAAGAAGATTGCGTTCAGACATCATTTACACCTGATCGATTTGATACTGTCTTTATGGCAAATATAATCCATGTGATTGAGCATCCGATTAAAGCGCTTCAAGAAAGTTATAGGATTTTAAAAGCTGGTGGAATATTGATCATTGTGACTTTCACTAATCATGGCATGAAGAAGTTTGATATTATAAAGATGGGTGCCAGGTTCCTCCGTGCATGGGGAAAACCTCCTCAGCATACTAGCAGTTTTTCGCCTGAAAGCCTCGCTTCATTGATGGAATCGGCTGGGTTCTTTGTAAACGAATCAGGATTGCTTGGCAACAAAACGAAAGCCGTATTTATGATAGGGCAGAAAAAACAATAGGCCGTATAAGATGGTGTTAGCACGGCCGTTCCCCACCCCCCTCTCATCCCCCTGCGCCAAAACAGGGTGGGGCAACGGCCGTTCCTCCCACCCCCTCCAGACCTCACAAGACCCCTTTCTTTCAAAAAAACGTCCCCTTAAGAGGTCTTAAGACCCCTTTCTTTCAAAAATATGCCCCCTTGAGAGGTCTCAAGACCCCTCTTTTTCAAAAATATGCCCCCTTGAGACCTCACAAGGCCCTGGTTTTTCAAAAAAATGCCCCCTTAAGAGGCCACAAGACCATCTTTTTTTGAAAAAATGCCCACTTGTACCGCGCCAAGATAAGAGGTTCATCACGCCTCACGGCAAATCCCGCGAAATCTGTAAGATCATTATTTTTTGAAAAGGCCCCAATAGACGAATGATCTTGAAGCCGCTGTTGATTTCTTTTACCCTATACTCATGGCTGCCCGGTTCGATCCGCCCCCCTACATCAAAGAACGCTACCGCCTCGTCGAATGGCTTGGCGAAGGCAGCATGGGCGTCGTCTACCGCGCTCATGACGAAACCCTGGATCGAGAAATCGCCATCAAATTTCTGCCGCCGGAGCAGGTGAGCGGCAGCGATGCCAGCAGCCGCTTCTTGCGCGAAGCCCGCGCCGTCGCCCGCCTCTCCCATCCCAACATCATGATGCTGTATGACATGGGCCAGGAGGATGGCTGGCATTATCTGGCGCTGGAGTACATTCCCGGCCAGGATTTACACGCGCATCTTGCCGCACAGGGGCCGCTTGCGCCGCAGCCCGCGCTGCAAATCATACGCAGTGTGTTGGCGGCGCTGGCTTATGCCCATGATAACGGCCTCATCCACCGCGACATCAAGCCGGAAAACATCATGATCATGCCGGACGGCCGTATCAAAGTCGCCGATTTCGGTTTAGCGCGGGCACAAACAGACCCACGCCTCACCCAAGAGGGGGCGCTGCTGGGAACCGTCCTCTACCTGGCCCCGGAACTCATCGCCGGGCAGCCCGCCGACGCCCGCAGCGATTTATACGCCGTCGGCGCGGTGCTGTATGAGATGCTGACCGGCCAGCCACCCTTCCGCGGCGCACAGGCAACGGCAGTCCTCATCCAAACCATGCAGCACCCCGTCACTCCGCCCAGCGAACACAATCCCGCCATCCCCCCCGCCCTGGAGCAGGTGGTGATGAAGCTGCTAGACAAAGACCCGAACGGCCGTTACCAAACCGCATCAGAGGTACTCGCCGCCCTGCCCGACCTCGACGCCGCCCCGCCATCTCCTTTATTGACGGCGGGCGTTTTGGAGGATACGGCCGTTGCCATCGAAAGCGAACGCCGCCGCCTGGCCGGACTGCTGCAAGAAAACATCATCGAGCCGCTCAATCTGCTGCTTTCCCAGGCCAACGTCTACGAGCAAACGATGGGCGGCAATCCGATGGCAAAGATGGCCGTCTCCGTGCTGACCACGCTGGCGCGGCAAACATTACAGCAAGCCCGCGACCTGGAAGCCAACCTGCACCCCACCCTGCTGGACTCGTTGGGATTAGAACCGGCGCTGGAAGCGTTAGTCAATCAGACGATGCGGGCGTATGGCCTGCAAATCAACCTCAACCTGCGCCGCCTGCAAGAACGGCTGCCGCAGCCCATCGAGCTGGTATTGTTCCGCATCACGCAGGATGCGCTGGCGCGAGCGACAAAGCAGGCGCACGCCACCACGGTCGCCATCCAACTGGAACTGGATGAGGCTGGCCTGCTGTACCGTTTTTGTGATGACGGCCGTACCCTGCCCACCGACGACTTACTCGCCACCCACGCCCGCATCGAATCTCTCGGCGGGCACATTGAGGCGAACACAACCACATCGGGCGGGTTGGATTTGACCATTCGCTTTGGCATGGCAACGGCCGTTGACCTCACCCCCCGCGAAATGGACGTGATCCAACTGCTGGCCGAAGGATTGAGCAACAAAGAAATGGCGCACATCCTCGCTGTCAGCCCGCGCACCATCAACTTCCATTTGGACAACATCTACTCCAAATTAGGTGTCAGCTCGCGCACAGAAGCGGCCGTCTACGCCCTGCGCCAGGGCTGGGTCAGGGGAGGCTAGCGCTCCTGTTCAAATAACCAGGGAATAAACCCGCTATTTATCCGTTCCCCAGCGCATCGCCCCCATGTTACAAAACTAGCATGATTGAATGTTTGGACACGGAATAAAAAGGAAGGCTTTTTGGGAATTTGTGGGGTAATCGCAGCGTGAAACGTGAAACGTGATGCGTAACCAAAGAGGGTTCACGTTTCACGCATCACGTTTCACGTCGAACCCCATGAAATCCGAAAGACCCAAAAGGAATACCAATTGAAGATATTCCGCAATCCGCATTCCCAAAGGAGTTCAAGATGAACGAAACCGCAATCATGAAAGCGCTCGCCCCATTACAACCACTTTTAGACGATCCCCACGTCGCAGAAATTATGGTAGACGGCTACGATTCCGTCTACATCGAACGGCAAGAACAATTTGAAGACATCCCCACCCCTTTCCGCGACAATCAACACCTGACCGAAGTCATCCAGCAAACGGCCGTCGCCCTGGGTCATCCCTTGGGCGCTGGCGAATGGATGCTGGACGGCCGTTTGCCCAATGGTTCCCGCTTCAACGCCGTGCTGCCCCCCGTCGCCATCTTGGGGCCATCGCTCATCATCCGCAAATTTGCGGCACGCAGCCTCACCTTCGACGACCTCATCCGTTTCGGCTCCCTCAACCAACTCATCATTGATTTTCTACGCGCCTGCGTCGAGGGGCGGCTCAACATCGTCATTTCCGGCGGAACCGGCTCCGGCAAAACCACCGTCCTCAACCTCGTCACCAGCCTCATCCCGCCCAACGAGCGGGTGGTGACAGTGGAGAATGCGGCCGAGTTACGGCCGTCCCCCGCCCTCAAGCGCATCGTCAGAATGGAAAGCCAGCCAGGCAACGCCAGCGGCGAAGGGGCCATCAGTATGCGCGATCTCGTCGTCAACGCCCTGCGGATGCGCCCCGACCGTCTGATCATCGGCGAAGTGCGCGGTGGCGAAGCGCTGGATGTATTCCAGGCGCTCAACACCGGTCACGACGGCAGCATGTTCAGTATGCACGCCGGCGGCGTCCACGATGCCTTGACCCGCCTGGAAACGATGGTCTACATGGCAATGCCCTCCCTACCACTGCTGCAAGTGCGCCAGCAAATGGCCGCCGCCATTGACGTGATCCTCCACCAAGAACGGATGCGAGACGGCCGTCGCAAAATCCTGCGCGTCGCCGAAGTGGTGGGAATGCAGGGCGATGCCATTCTCGTACAGGACATTTTCAAATTTCAGGAGACAGGTATGGAGAACGGCCGTATCCTCGGCCAACACATCGCCACCGGCTACATTCCCACCTTCGTCAAAAAAATGCGTGCCGCCAACGTCTCCATCCCCATGAGCCTGTTTACGCCACAATAGTCTATAATGTCGGTGCATGGCGATGCCATGCACCGATTCCTGAAAATTTGAGCAAATCCTTAGCACATTCTAAAATGCGTCAAATGAAAAAAAGCACGTCACTGATCCTATTAGCGCTAACACTTGCCCCCCTTATTCTGTCTCAGATCGAAAGTTTCTTTTTCCGTAGGCAATTGCATAACGCCCTAGAAATGAACGATCGTCTAATGGTTGAAGCTTTATTCATGCAAGATCATCGTATGTTTATCATTGCATTGCTTTGGCTTTTAGTAATGGTTCTTGTCTATCTATTTCTTCTTTTTTCCCGCGATTACGGGCCAAAAGATAAAGATTGGCGATTTATATGGATGACATTTCTACTCTTGGGTAATTGGTTTGCAATGCTTATCTTTTGGTATCAGCATATTTGGAAAGCAACCTTTAATATCGCCTTGCAGGAGGAATAAACATGTCTCAGCCTTCCCAGCTTTACGATTTTCTGAATGAATTGGGTAAGCGTGTGCGCGGCGACCTGCGCACCGACGAGTACAGCCGTATCCTCTACAGCACCGACGCCAGCATTTACCGCGTCAAGCCCTATGGCGTCCTCATCCCGCAAACGGTGGATGATGTGCAAACGGCCGTCACACTAGCCGCCCAATACCACGTCCCCCTGCTGCCGCGCACGGCCGGCAGCAGCCTCGCCGGGCAAGCCACCAACGAGGCGCTGGTGATGGACTTCACGCGCCACCTCGATCAGGTGCTGGAAGTGAATCAGGAAGAGAAATGGGTGCGCGTGCAGCCGGGCATTGTGTTGGATGAGCTAAATTTGCACCTGCGGCAATACGGCCTGCAATTTGGCCCCGACCCCGCCAGCAGCAACCGCGCCGCCATGGGCGGCATCGTCTCCAACAACTCCACCGGAGCGCACTCCATTATGTACGGCATGACGGCCGATCACGTCCTGGAAACCGGCGTTATTTTGGCTGATGGCACAATGACACACTTCGGCCCCCTCACCGCCGCCGAATTGGTGCAGCGCCAAAACCGCGCCGGGCTGGAAGGAGCCATCTACCAACGTGCCTACCAACTCGCCACCGACCTCGCCAATCAGCAAACCATCCGTGCCAGTACGCCGCGCCATTGGCGGCGCTGCGGCGGCTACAACCTCGACCGCCTCATCCCCAAAGATGGTCTGAGCTACCGCTGGCCCCGCGACGAACGCTTCAATCTGGCAAAACTGGTCTGTGGCGCAGAGGGCACGCTGGCCGTAATCAGCGAAATCAAGCTCAATCTGGTTCCCATCCCCAAGCAAACAGCCCTGGCGGTGGTGCATTTTGAGAGTTTGCCGGAGGCGTTAACGGCCGTGCCCATCATGCTCGAAACCCACCCCTCAGCCATCGAACTGCTGGACAACCTGGGGCTGACGCTGTGCCGCGAAGTGCCGGAGTACGCCCGCCTGCTGACCACCTTTGTGCAGGGCGCTCCCAACTGCGTGCTGATTACCGAATTCTACGGCGAAAGCGAAGCGGAACTGCGCGACAAGGTAGCAAAACTGCAAACGCATTTGCAAAAACAAGGGGTGGCGGCAACGGCCGTTACCACCGCCTTCGACCGCCCCACGCAGGGCAACATCTGGAAAGTGCGCAAAGTGGGGCTGGGGCTGCTCATGTCCATCAAAGGCGACCACAAGCCCATCCCCTTCATCGAGGATGCGGCCGTGCCCCCCGAACACCTCGCCGAATACATCACCAAAGTCGAAGATTTCTGCCACAGCATCGGCACAGATGTGGCCTACTACGCCCACGCCAGCGCCGGATGCCTGCATGTGCGCCCCCTCATCAACGCCAAGAAAGCCGCCGAAGTCGCCAAGCTGCCGGAAATCACGCGCTTTTCGGTGGATTTGCTGCGCGGCTACGGCGGCGCATTTTCTAGCGAACACGGCGACGGCCGTGCGAGAAGCTGGCTCAACGAACACTTCTTCGGCCCAGACATGTATGCCCTCTTCAAAGAGGTCAAAGGGCTGTTTGACCCGCAAAACATCCTCAACCCTGGCAACATCGTCAACGCCGGAGCGATGACCACCCACCTGCGCTACGGCGCGGATTACCGCTTTGCCCCGCTGACGCCGCACATAGACTTCAGCGAACACGGCGACTCGCCCGCAGGCGGCTTTGATCGCGCCGTCGAGATGTGCAACGGCGCGGGCATCTGCCGCAAAAAGACGATTGACACGATGTGCCCCAGCTTCCAGGCCACACGAGAGGAGACGCACAGCACACGCGGCCGTGCCAATCTGCTGCGGGCCGTCTACAGCGGCCAACTGCCGCCCACCGAGCTAACCGGCCCGCGCCTCTACGCGGCAATGGATTTGTGCATCGAGTGCAAAGCGTGCAAAGCGGAGTGCCCCTCGTCGGTGGACATGGCAAAAATCAAGTTTGAGTATCTGGCGCAGTACCACGACGCGCACGGCGTGCCCCTGCGTACCAAACTGTTCGCCAACATCGGCAGCCTCAGCCGCCTCGCCGCCCCGCTGGCCCCCCTCGCCAACGCTACCCTCAAAAACCGGCTCGTCCGCCAAGTCATGGCAAAAACCCTGGGCATCGCCGCGCAGCGCACACTGCCCCCCTTCGCCCGCCGCCCCTTCATGCAGCAGTTCACACCTCAATCTCCAACCGCCAATCTCCAATCTCAAGTCATCCTCTTCATTGACCCCTTCACCAACTACAACTACCCGGAAATCGGCCTGGCCGCTGCGGAGGTGCTGCAAAAGGCGGGGTTTGCGGTGCGGGCGGTGATGGGTGAGGACGGCCGTCCCTACATCAGCAAAGGGTTGGTGGATGGCGCCCGCGCCGCCGCCCGCCGCACCCTGCACCAACTCGCCCCCTTCGCCGAGCAAGGGCTGCCCATTGTGGGGCTGGAACCCAGCAGCCTGCTCACCTTGCGCGACGAGTACCTCTATCTGCTGCGCGATGAAGCCCGCGCCCAGGTTTTGGCGGAGCACGCCACCACCTTCGAGGAGTTCATCGCCAAATTAGCCGATGAAGGCGCTCTCAACCTGACGTTTACACAGGAAAAGCGGGAGATTTTGCTGCACGGCCACTGCCATCAAAAGGCGCTGGTGGGCACAGAACCGAGCAAGCGCATTCTCAGCCTGCCGCCCAATTACACGGTCACGGAAGTGGACAGCGGCTGCTGCGGTATGGCCGGGGCCTTTGGCTATGAAGCGGAACATTATGAGATTTCGCTGCAAATGGGGGAACGGCGCTTGTTACCCGCCGTGCGTGCTGCCAGCGATGACACGCTCATCGTGGCTGCCGGGGTGAGCTGCCGCCAGCAAATCAAGCACGGTACGCAGCGCCACGCCCTGCACCCCGCAGAAGTGCTGCGCGACGCGCTGATATAATAGATGTTTAGGGTAGAGGAGAAGCTTTAGCTGAACCGTAATCGGCCAAAACCTCCCTTCCAAACAGAGGTAAAAGAAAATGCAGGCGTTGTATTTGGCGGATGGGCAATTACAGTATATGAGCGATTATGCACAGCCGCAGCCACAGGCGAATGAGGCGCTGCTGCGCGTGCGGTTGGCGGGCATCTGCACCACCGATTTGGAGTTGCTGCGCGGTTATGTGCCCGGTTTCCACGGCGTACCAGGGCATGAATTTGTTGGCGAGGTTGTCTCATCTGCAGATAAGGTCTGGCACGGCCGTCGCGTGGTGGGCAGCATCAATATTGGCTGTGGCGACTGTGCCGTTTGCCACAGCGATGGCCCGGAACATTGCCCCAACCGCCGGGCGTTGGGCATCCACAACAAGGATGGCGCATTCGCCGATTATCTCACGCTGCCCCTCAGCAATTTGTATGTTGTGCCGGATGGGGTGGCAGATGAAACGGCCGTGTTCACCGAACCACTCGCCGCCGCCCTGCGCATCCGCGAACAGGCATTGGTGCGGCCAACCGCACGAACGGCCGTCATCGGCCCCGGCCGTTTGGGCTTACTGATTGGGCAGGTGATGGCCCTCGGCGGCACAAACGTGACCATGATTGGACGCCATGCCGCCTCGCTGCAACTGCCGGCGCATTGGGGATTGAATACGGCCGTCGTCGGCACACTGCCCGACAATAATTTTGATTTGGTGGTGGATGCAACGGGTAACGAAGCGGGGTTTGCGGAAGCACTGCGGCTGGTACGGCCGTTGGGCACAATTGTCCTAAAAAGCACCTACGCCGGGGCCGCCAACATGGACTTGAGCAAGTTGGTAGTCGATGAAATCACGGTAATTGGTTCGCGCTGCGGCCCCTTTGCCCCGGCGCTGCGCCTGCTGGCGCAAAACGCCATTGATGTTGCCAGTATGATTGACGGCGAGTACCCTTTACATGATGGGGCGGCGGCGTTTGCTCATGCAGCGCAAAGTGGGGTACGAAAGGTGTTGTTACGGCCGTAACCAATAGATAACGAACAATGAACAAATTCTTATTGGATATTCCCGAAAAAATAGAAACAAAACGGTTGTACCTGCGCCCTTATCAGGCGGGGGATGGCCCTATGTATTATGCGGCGGGGATGCGGAACCGGGCGCACCTGGCTGAATTTGAATCTGGCAACGTATTGATGCACCTGAAAAGCGAAGACCATGCGGAAGCTGTTGTTAGAGAATTGGCGGCTGATTGGATGGCCCGTACCTATTTTTTCATCGGTATTTTTGATAAAGTGACTGATGAATGGATTGGACAAGTGTTTGTTTCTGCAACGGACTGGGAACTGCCAGAATTCACGATTGGCTATGTGGCCGATGTCAATCATGAAGGGCGAGGGTTTATCTCCGAGGCTGTGACCGGTGTATTAGAGATGTTGTTTAGGGATTTGGAAGCGCATCGCGTAAAAAGTGATTGCAATGAGTACAATGTCCGCAGTTGGCGGCTTTTGGAACGATGTGGATTTATGCGAGAAGGCCACCTGCGAGAAAATAAGCGAAACGCCGATGGATCGTTTCACGGGGATTTCCTGTATGGTCTTTTGCGTGAGGAGTATTTGAACCATTGACTCAATCACCGCCCAACATGCTGCATTTGAAATCAATTAAGTTCAGGCAACGGCAGTCTCTCCCTTCCCTATCTACCTTCCCCTATGATCTGCCCATTTTGCAGTCGTTGCAGGAAATCGTGTTTTCTGCACCCGTTACATTTTTTGTGGGCGAGAATGGCTCTGGCAAGTCCACGCTGTTGGAAGCAATTGCCTGCGCGGTTGGTTCCATCGCAGTGGGCAGCGAGAGTGTGAAGACGGACAAATCGTTAACGGCCGTACGCAAATTCGCGCAGCAGCAATTACAATTATCCTGGCAAAAACGCACGCACAAAGGGTTTTTCTTACGCGCCGAGGATTTCTTTGGGTACGCCAAAAAGCTGTCGCAAATGCGGCAGGAATTGGAAGATGATCTCAATCAAGTTGATGAAGAATATAAGGGGCGGTCGCAGACGGCCGTTGCCCTTGCCAAAATGCCCCACGCCAGAGAACTACAAGCCATAAAACAACGCTACGGTGATGGCCTGGACACCTATTCACATGGCGAGAGCTTCCTCACCCTGTTCCAATCTCGCTTTGTACCCGATGGCCTCTACTTGTTAGACGAACCCGAAGCGCCACTCTCTCCCACGCGGCAACTTGCCTTCATCGCTGCGCTAAAACAAATGGTGGCACAGAATTCACAGTTCATCATCGTCACACATTCCCCCATCATCATGGCCTATCCCGATGCCGTGATTCTGAACTTCGACGAGACAACACTTCAGCCTGTCGCTTACGATGATTTGGAACATGTCCAGTTAACAAAGTCATTTTTGAACAATCCCCAAGCCTACCTCAGGCATTTATAGGAGTTAACATCATGCGCGAAATACGCGAACTGACCGAGCAAGAATTGGCTCAATATGTCGACATCACCGCCAACGCCTACCCCGGCATGAAAATAGATAACGCCGAGAAAAAAGAACATTTCCGCGAGCGCATCACCAAAGTCGCGCAAGACCCCGGCATTCATTACTACGGCCTCTTTGCTGATGGCGAGATGCAGGGCGTGATGCGCTTCCACGATTTCACCATGAAACTGCTGTCGGTGAAAACGCTGGTAGGCGGACTGGGTGGCGTGGCCGTAGATTTACTGCATAAGAAAGAGAAGGTTGCTCGTGACATGGTGCAGTATTTTTTGCAGCATTACCATGACCAGGGAGCGTGCCTGACGGCGTTGTATCCGTTCCGGCATGATTTTTACCGGCAAATGGGTTTTGGCTATGGCAGTCAGATGAACCAATACAGCATCAAGCCAGACAGTTTGCCGCGTGGCAGCAGCAAAGCAAATGTGGTGAAGCTGACGGCCGATGATAAAGATGAATTCGTCGCCTGCTATGAACGACTGCTGGCACGCACAAACGGCTTGATGGAAAAGCAAGACGCATCTCTAAACGGGCTATTTGAATCGCCAACGGCGCATGTCATGGGATACAAGCAGGATGGCAAAGTGCGCGGATACATGATTTTTACCTTCCGCGCAAACCGCACCGACCAATTTCTCGACCATGACATCATTGTGCGCGAGTTTGTGTATGATGACCGCGAGGCCATGCTAGAATTGCTAACATTTTTGCACACGCAGGCGGATCAGGTGAATCGTATTGTCTTTGTGACACAGGATGAACAATTTTATTTCTTGCTACAAGACCCGCGCAATGGCACGGGAAATATGCTGCCATCTGTGTGGCATGAGAGTAATACGCAAGGGGTGGGGTTGATGTATCGGGTGATTGACATGCCACGCCTGTTTGCCGTATTGGCAGAGCATGATTTTGGCGGGCAGACCTGCCACGTGCGGCTGGCGTTGACGGACAGCTTTATGCCGGAGAATGCAGGGGAGTATGGGCTGGGGTTTGTGAACGGCCGTTACCACCCCCTCTCCGCCACAGACCAACCCGACATAACTATCAGCATGGACGTGGCCGAATTTTCGTCACTCATCACCGGGGCCATCGGCTTCAAACAACTTTATCATTATGGACTGGCTGACATATCTGACACGGCCTGGCTAGACACCGTTCACCGCCTCTTTTGGACCGAAAACAAGCCTTTATGCCTGACATCGTTTTAGCAAACTGGCTCTTGTAAGGCATACTGTAACACGCCATCTTTAACATACCTTTCACGGTAAAGTGGCGTTTTGCACCCCGGTCTTCTATATAATCAACTTACCGGTGTAGATGCTATCCAAAAACATGACCCGGTCATGGATTTAGAGGAGAGTGGAAGTGACTCATTCAGTCTTAGTCGTCGATGATGAAAAAATGACCCGCGATCTGCTGCGTATGATGCTGCAGCCTGCTGGCTTTGAAATTTCTGAAGCTGAAAATGGGTTAGAAGCATTGCAACAGATCGCCAAACAGCGACCAGATATTGTGATTTTGGATGTGATGATGCCAGAAATGGATGGGTTAACTGCCTGCGCTGAAATTCGTAGGAATCCGCAAACAGCCAATTTACCTGTGATTATGTTGAGTGCGAAAACACATGGAACGGCCGTTGCCGAAGGTCTTGCTGCCGGAGCCGATCTCTATCTCACCAAACCGATTGCCCGCCAAAAGCTCATCGAAGCAATTCATGCCCTGATTAATAACAAAGAACCTGCCTAAAGCAGCCCAAACATCCCTATCAAACCAACCGCCAGCATGATAACGGCAACAACCAGGTACATGCGTGCGGTATTTTGATCCCCTATTACCTCTCGTGTGCGGCGAATGCGGCCGCGCTGCCAAAAAAATTCCGGTTTGAATGTCACGCCATACAAATAATACGCGCCAAAAATGACGAGAATGTAGTCAATAAACGAAGGTTGCATGTGTGTCTCCCAATAAATAGTTTGAGACGAATTGTAATGGGACAGGCGAAGAAGACCAACCTTTTGCACGGCCGTTCAACATATTTACTCAGCGGGTGTTTGACTCTTGACACCCTGCTTCCCCCCCGAGTATGCTAGAGATATAGAGCATAGTCCACCTTGTGAGCAAATTAGCAGGGCGGATACTACACAAAGGGGGTGCGGCAATGCACAGTGAACGAGAATTATTAGAACGCGATCTGTACACACTGGAAACCATGATCTCCCATCTACCAGAATATCTAACCAGCGATGATACCTACTGGGAAATCTACGAAGCTCATATGCCCAAATTAACCATTGGCGGCTGCCTGATGCGGCAGCACCGCCTGGGTCAATTACACCACCGTTTGCCCCCTGTCTTGCAAGAACGCTTGCAAGCAGCCACACAAAAATTAGGCGACTTGATGAGCAGCAATGTCGTGCGTTTTGAACAAAAAACTCACCAAGAATTGCATGCTCGATTAAGTGAATGGATGAAATGTCTGGGCAGTCTCAGCAGGCAAGCGGAGGATGAAGGCTGTTTTTATGCGGATAAAGTAGATGCGCGAGTGGTGATCACAGCCATGATCGACCAAATGCAACAAACGCCATTCCGTCTCGAACAGCAAGTGCTAAATGAGCTAAAAATCCTAGACAGCAACTTGCAGCAACGATGGAATTCCGGCGACTTTATGTGGTTATCCGTTTGGGAAGAGGCTTATCCGGCGAAGAAATATTGGTATTTGCATGGCAAGCCACAGGGTGTCATTCAGTAACAAGTTTGCCAGTTAAGACTCGCCGCTCGTTATGCACCCTGGTGGTGCAAAATGTGGTAGAGCACAATGCTAAGGGCAACGTGAACATTGAGGGAGCGTCCCTTACCATACATGGGGAGAAAAACGGCCGCGTCACAAGCAGCTAATGTTGCTTTTGTCACGCCATGATCTTCGTGGCCGACAACAAGGCAAGTTTTTTGTGGGTATGGATATTGGTAGTAAGGAACGGCCGTATCTGCCAACTCCACCGCCACCACATGATACCCCTGCTCCTTCAAACCTGAAATCGCCGCCACTGGGTCCTGCTCATACCGCCAGGGCACGCGCAAACTCTTAAAACGGCCCACCTTGTCAATAGTGGGGTGTGGTGGCGTAGGCGTAATGCCCGTCAGCACCAGTTCAGATATCCCCGCCCCATCTGCCACACGAAACATAGAGCCAACATTGGCCGGATACTCAATACTTTGCAGCAACGCTACTAAATCATACTCTGGTTGATGAGTGCGCTTGTAGTCACGTAAAAATCGTTTCAGGTCTGTCCCAATCAATGGTTTCATTTGAATGCTCGCCTTACCAGACACAGGATAGCAAAAGCCGTATTTTGTACTTGTGTGTCTGGGTCTTGCACGGCCGTTTCCAACGCTGGAATCGTCTGCTCATCTAATAACTGCCCCAACACCATTGCTGCCGCCGCACGAACAGATGGTTTCGTCGCCTGGGCCATCACTTGCACCACAAACGGTAGGGTGGCCTCCCCAATCGGCACAACTCGCCCTTCCATCGTGGCATAGGCACTTAGCCAACGCAATTGTCGTGGCTGCAACGGCTCCCACGGCGATGGCTTGCGTCGCGTGCGT
>JACKBX010000019.1 GCA_020634375.1 Ardenticatenaceae bacterium
GCTGCGTCAAACCGCGCTGGACAAGCTGGCCCGCCTGGAGCAAGAAACCCACAGTCACAGCGTGGCCCTCGGACAACTGGGGCCGCCGGAGCTATCCAAATTGCTGTACGAGGCGCATCTGCTCAAGCTGAAATACGGCACGCTGCGCGAAGTTATTCATACGCCCGCCAGTGAAATCTCGGAAACGCTGTACGATTTCTTGATGCAGGATGAATTGCTACGCACGCTTATCGTGTCTATTGGCGTGCCTATTTTGGCCCCGAATGGACACACGCTCATTCGTGGGCCGCGCCTAAACATTCCCGAAAGCATCTATCACGAAGTGGAAATAGAAGAGGGAGATGTGGATGCCTGGGCACAAAAGGGGTGGGTAGATTTGCGGGCGCAGAATTTCAAGGTATGGCAGGAGCGCTTTCAGCGGATGCGGCGCACGCAGCACATGCTGCACACACGGGGCACCTCTTCGGTGACGCTCAAAACCTATTTGCCGGAAACGATTGAAATTGGCGCAGTGGTAGCCTGGTTGTTTAACAACGATTATCAAGGATACCGTATTAAGTGAGTATGGGATGGCAGGTTTGCCGGATATTTGCAAACCTGCTAACTTTTTCTACAATTAGGCCGATTAGGAAAGCAAATTAAGATTAATCCTCAAAAGCTATCCCCTTTTTTACCTTATTCATTAGTTGCTTTTGAACAATCAATAAATAATTAGGAAAGATGTCTTAGCAAATATGGCGCTGCGGGATCGGAATAGCGGTTTTCGTGTTTGTCATTCCATCGAGGCAAAAGGTTATCACGATGTCTAGTACAAATTTTACAGGTTTAAGTATGCCGGTTTTCACTGCCTTTGGTTGGGCAGGGGAAGAGACCGCCCAGAAATTCGCGTTTGAACAATTGGATTTGTTCATCAGTCAGTTACATGCTCGCTTGTCCCATACGGTGCAGGCTGAATTGGCCTATTATGGTTTGAGTCGAGAGAATCAGGGAGCTTACTTGGCTGCGAACAGCGAGGTGGAGCGCGATGCGCATATTGCTTTTTATGCTCGCCCAATGAGCCTGGAGGTTCAATTAGCGATTACGGCGAAAGAGGTACTGTCTAAAGGGTTTTCTGCGGCCGAAAAAGATGTTTTGGGTGCGCATCGCCTAGTGACGGAGCTTGGGCCAGAGTGGTCTTTGCGTGTTCAACAGTTACTGGTTGAAGAGGAATCGGGCGCTATCTCTCATTATCAGGATTTGTTTAAGGATAGTGTCAGTCAATTTAGCCCAGAATTGGCGCAAGAAGTTTTTAGTAAAGCGGCTTATTTGGTGGGACAGGAAAAATGGCTAGTTTCTTTTTATTTGAGTCGCCGTCTTAACTCGGAACAGGTTGCAGCAATGGGCTTAACCGTTTTGCAAGTCTTGAATGATTTGGTGGAAACGTTGATGCCGGTGTTGTCGTTTTTTACTGGACGTGTGGGGAGAAAAAAAGGGACGCGCCGTGCAGCAGCACGTAAGGTGGCTGTTACTCAGCAGGCTGTTGCAGTGGAAACGGCCGTTGCTCCCGAAGACACTTTCACCTTTGTTTCCGAACTCAAGCCACTCCACATTCGACGGGGTTTCATTAATATGACCCCAAAGGAATGGCCGTTCTTTGCTCTCAATGCACGTACCGAAACCCGTAAAGTAACCGTCTATTATGAAGGGCTGTACGATAAAAAGAGCACTGTCTGGCGTTTGCAACCTGGCGATATGGCACGTCTTGTTCTTGGCCCTGCTTCTCATGAGTGGCTTGAGGATGCGTTTGTGCCCAATGATAGAATTGAATTGCAAGTAACCCGGTTGGAGGGGAATGAAATACAAGTTACCCTCAGACCTGTGACTGATTAACTGTGATGTGATGCTAAAAGAGGATGTTGTTGACAGCATCCTCTTTTGGTTTTGTTTTCTCAAAATTCGTTGCTGAGCAACGGCCGTTTCCTCCCCCACTATTCCTATCCATCAACATAAACTCCCTTCTGGTTAATTTGCCCCAAAACAGAATGGGCACATAATTACCCTACCCTGTAATAACCAGATCGTAAACAATGATTGAATAGGGAAAATCATGCTGCGAACTAAAATAGTTGCCACCATTGGCCCAGCCTCCAACAACGCCGAAACAATTCGGCAAATGCTTGCTGGAGGGATGACGGTCGCCCGCATCAACTTTTCTCATGGCGACCATCCAACCCATATCAGAACAGTGCGCACGCTTCGCCGTGTTGCTGCAGAAGAAGGAATGGCGTTGGCTTTGCTAGGGGATTTGCAAGGCCCCAAATTACGTTTGGGACAGGTACGCATTGGGGGTATTCAGCTTAATTTAGGCGACGAGATTGTTCTCACGCCGCACCCCGGTCAGCCCGCTATGGTGCATTTCCCTCATCCAGAACTCATTGAGGCCGCCCAAATTGGTGCACGCCTGGTCATAGGTGATGGCGAAGTGGAATTCACTGTGGCGGATAAAAAAGCAGATACATTGCGCTGCACCGTCACTGTGCCCGGTTTGCTAGAGTCCCGCAAAGGGGTGAATATGCCCGGTACAGAACTGCCAATTTCCAGCATTACGGATAAAGATAAAGAAGATTTGGGACTGATTTGCGACCTCAATTTTGATTATGTTGCGCTTTCTTTTGTGCGCTCTGCTGAAGATATTCATGAACTGCGAGCGTTGATGCAGGAGAAGGGGAAAGTTATTCCCATCATTGCCAAAATCGAAAAGAGTGAGGCTATTGAACACCTGGTAGAAATTCGGGAAGCGGCTGACGGCATGATGGTGGCGCGTGGTGATTTGGGTATTGATATGCCACCCCAGGAAGTGCCAGTGCTGCAAAAGCGCATCATTGAGTGTTGTAACAATGCTGGAAAGCCGGTGATTACGGCGACGCAGATGCTGCAATCGATGGTGGAGCATCCACGCCCCACGCGTGCCGAGGCCAGTGATGTGGCGAACGCCATTTTGGATGGCACGGATGCGGTGATGCTGTCCGGTGAGACGGCGTCGGGCAAGTACCCGGTAGAAGCGGTGCAGATGATGCAGCAAATTGGCGAAATAACGGAGCGTGCGTTTCCGTATGATGTTTGGCGGAATCGGCGGCGGCATAACCGGGATAGCCTGATCGGTACAACCTCTGCAATTAGCGCGGCGAGTTGTGACGTGGCCGAAGAAGTGGGGGCACGGTTGATTGTCTGTGCCACAATGTCTGGCTATTCGGCTCAGCAAATTGCCCGCCACCGCCCACAAATGCCGGTGATGGCTGTGTCACCATCGGCGGAGACGCAGCGACGTCTGTCTTTGGTGTGGGG
>JACKBX010000002.1 GCA_020634375.1 Ardenticatenaceae bacterium
GATCGCCTAAGCAGGTGAAGGGGCTGGCGGCAAATCACCTGCCGCCGGTAAATTTAAGGCAGACGATTTCCGTTCGGCAGCAGGATTTGTCGGTTCCGGTTGGGGATTAGACGGGTTCCCGGCACTGGGCGGCGCAGGGGGTAAGTCATCACCTCGCATCAAAGCAACGAATTCATCTGCGTCCAGTGTTTCTACTTCTAATAGTGCTTTTGCAATGCGGTCTAGTTTATCCCGATTTTCTTGCAATAGCTTTTTGGTGCGCTCGTATTCAGTGTCAATAATACGACGTACTTCTTCATCAATTTTTTGCGCGATGGCATCTGAATAATCACGCTGTTCACTAATTTCACGGCCCAAGAATACGAGTTCTTGCTTTTCACCGTAAACGCGTGGCCCTAATTCGTCGCTCATGCCGTACTGCGTGACCATTGACCGTGCCATGCGCGTTACTTGTTGCAAATCGTTACTGGCTCCAGTGGTAATTTCGCCAAAAACGACTTCTTCGGCTACGCGCCCACCCAAAGCAGAGGCGATGAGAGCCATAAACTTGGAGCGACTGTACATAGAAGCGTCATCTTCTAAATACCAGGTGACGCCGCCTGCCATGCCACGTGGAATGATAGTGATTTTGCGCACCGTTTGCGCGTGGGGCAGCAGATGGCTGATAACAGCGTGACCGGCCTCGTGATAAGCGGTAATCTCGCGCTCTTCGGGGCTGATGACGCGGCTTTTGCGTTCTGGGCCAAGCTGCACACGCTCGATTGCTTCCTGAAACTCGGGCATACCGATGGTTTTGCGGTTGCGCCGTGCGGCCAACAGTGCAGCTTCGTTGACGGTGTTTTCGATATCCGCGCCGACGAATCCGGGGGTGGCTTTTGCCAAAATGCCTAGTTTGACTTTTGGGTTGACCGGTTTACCGCGCACGTGGACTTTGAATATTTCTTCGCGGCCACGCACATCGGGGCGGTCTATGACCACGCGGCGGTCGAAACGGCCGGGGCGCATCAGCGCTGGGTCGAGGATGTCAGGGCGGTTGGTGGCGGCGAGGATGATGACGTGGGTGTCGGTGTCAAAACCATCCATTTCTACCAAAATTTGGTTGAGGGTTTGTTCGCGTTCGTCGTGTGAGCCGCCTAATCCTGCACCGCGCTGCCGACCGACGGCATCAATTTCATCTACAAAGACAATGCAGGGGCTGTTGCGTTTGGCCTGCTCGAAGAGGTCGCGCACGCGGCTGGCGCCAACGCCGACAAACATTTCGACGAACTCGGAACCGGCGATGGAGAAGAAAGGTACACCTGCTTCGCCGGAGATGGCTTTGGCGAGGAGGGTTTTGCCGGTTCCAGGGCTGCCAACGAGGAGGACGCCTTTGGGTATGCGTGCGCCAAAGCTGACGAATTTTTCGGGTTCTTTGAGGAATTCAACGATTTCGGCGAGTTCGGCTTTGGCTTCGTCGGCTCCGGCTACGTCATCGAAGGTGACGGAGGGATGGTCGCCGGTGAACATGCGGGCACGGCTTTTGCCGAAGGCGGCAGCCTGGTTGTTGGTTCCCTGAGCCTGGCGAAAGATGAAGTAGATAAAGGCGATGATGAGGATGGCGGGCAAGAAGATGCCGATGGCGCTGAGCCAGTTGCCGACTTCGCTGGGTTTTTCGTAGATGATGGTGGGACGGCCGTCCTGATAATCTTCGCTGGTGATGCCGTAGTTACTGAGAACCTCTTCGATCGAGCTGACGCCGCTAATTTGGGATACGGCTGGTTCATCAGAGTCGTTGTAGGTGATGGTGAGTTGACGGCCGTCTCCGTCAACCTGAATTTCGCTGACGGCGTTTTCTTGGATGTCTTGAGCCAGTTGAGAGATGGAGATGTCTTGAGTAGGCTGGGGGGCAGCGTTGTAGCTCCACACCATCGTAATGATAACAATACCAATCAGGAGGTAGACAAACCATCTGGTTGTTCTGGGTGAATTCACAATATAACCTCTACTGGGGTTGGGGATTAGCGTTTGGGCAGATTACGAAAGACTAATCACCAATCTTACATTTTTTAATTAATGTCAGTATAACAAAAAGGGAGATGGGTTGCGAGTGGCGATAGGGTCATCCTGCCCAGGCTCGGTAAACAAAGTACCAGAGGGGGATGAGGCCGAGGAGCATCATTAAGGCAGTGATGCCGAGACTGATGGCAATCCAATCGGGCGAGGCCGTTTCTGTTGGCGTGGTGGTGAGGTGTAGCGGGTCAGGTGGTGTGTGGGTGGTCGCCTCGCGTAGGGGTTGTTTTTGCTGAATAACTGCGTTGGGGCGGGTATGTTCATCCTGGTCGTCCGTGAGGCGGGGAGGGATGTATTGGTGAAGTTGGGTTTTTCGTTCAGCGATGGGGGTGGCCGGGTCGGAAACGGCCGTTACCGGGTACACTGGCCCCGTTTCATCCTGACTGCTCTGACGATATGTGCTGAGGATACGCCCCAATTGCCCGGCTGTGCGATAACGCCCGGCCGGTTCCTTAGTCAGCACCTTTGCCACAATTTGCTCTAATTGCGGAGGAATACTGGTGTTCAAGGTTGTTATTGGTGGCGGCGCTTCATTCATATGTTTCAGCGCATAAGCTGTATGTGATTCAGCCAAAAATGGCAAACGCCCCGTTAGCATTTCAAACAGAATGACGCCGATGGCATACACATCGGAGGCTGGGGTAGGGGGATAGCCGGAGGCTTGTTCGGGGGAAAAGTATTGTGGCGTGCCCCAGGCTCGCGCTTCTTGCTGCTGGCTGGCTTCGCTGACGGCGCGAGCAATGCCGAAATCGGCCACTTTTACACGATCATCGCGGGTGACGAGGATGTTTTGTGGTTTTACATCGCAGTGGACGAGGCGAGCGCGGTGGGCGTAACCAATGCCGTTGCATATTTGGATGCTCAAATCTAGCGCACGGTTGATGGGCATGGGCTGGTTGAGGCTGTTTTGCTGGCGGATGATTTGTTTGAGGGTACGGCCGTCCACAAACTCCATCACAATATAATGACGGTGAGCATCCTGCCCGATGTCGTGCACCGTAACAATGTTTGAATGTGCTAGATTTGCTGCTGCATGTGCTTCTTGTTGGAAGCGCTGTAAAAACCCTTCGTCCCCGGTCAGGCTTTCGTGCAGCATTTTCACAGCTACCAGCCGCCCCAGTGAGAGATCGTGGGCTTTGTACACCACAGACATACCCCCGCTGCCAATGCGTTCCAATAATTTATAGCGATTATTCAAAACAGTGTATTCCCCGGACATAGGCAGGATTGTAAAACGGAACGGCCGAATCGTAAAGAGGAAAGTTGCGTTGATGACCTGGTTGAGCCGCTAGAGGCGAAATGCTATCATAGGGACATCAAGATTTTTGGTCGTGAAACAAGGAGCAAGAGCATGAAACAGGGGCGCACCGTTTTAGAGGCAAAGCGATATGGTATTTTTAGTTGCCGTGTGGAGACTAGCTTGTTAGATGTGGCGCGGCTACTGCTGGAACGAGACATCAGCTCTTTGGTTGTGCTAGATGAAGCCGAGGCGCTCCGTGGGATTATTAGCCGTACAGACTTGCTTCAGGCCTGTTTGGAGCATGATGAATGGGCTGTTCAGACGGTGGCTGATTACATGAGTACAGATGTGGTTACGGTGACGCCGCAAACCCTGTTATGCGACGTGGCTGAACTGCTTCTGCAGAACCATATTCATCGTGTTGTTGTTGTGCGGGAGGAAGATGGTGTGCAGTATCCAGTCGCAGTCGTGTCTGACGGTGACTTCATCTACCATATGGTGAAAGAAGCCTGATGATGTGGTTATTTCAATAGGGGATTATTGTCAGCTCTACGAATTACTCTTGGTATTTCCGCAGATTTCTTATGGATGCTCGACTCCCTGTGCCATAGGATGGCATACGACGGAAGGGGTTGATGCAAATGATGATCCCCACAATTGAAATGATGAATAACGTAGATGCGGTAATCATGATTTTGTCCTAATAATGCCTTCTTACCCCAGATTATTCCGCAGATTGCTTGCGAATTTTCTTAAGGTGTAGCCTGTCTTGGCAGCGAGGAAATTTTGACGGCAACGGCCGTTCCTGCTATCATTTACGCATCATGAAACACCACAGAGGTGACAAGCGGCAATGAGGCCGCAACTATATTTCACCCGCGTAGGCGTCAAGGCAACGCCCTACTGCTATATAGGCAGTAGGGCGTTTTTTATTGCGCTTGACGACATTCATTTTGACAAACGGAGGTGACAATGTGAGATTGTTTTGGGAAATTACACGGCGCTCTTTCCGGCGGTTTATGACCTACCGGGCGGCGGCGCTGGCCGGATTGGTGACAAACGTCTTCTTTGGGTTGCTGCGCGTCTCTGTACTGCTGGCATTGTACGACGGCCGTCCCGAAGTGGCAGGCTACACTGTCCCAGGCATCATTACCTACACGGCGCTCACCCAGGCTGTCATCGCCTATCTCAGTTTGTTTGGCTGGTTTGACTTGATGCAATCTGTTTACACGGGAGAAATTGCCGCTGACCTGCTGAAGCCCATGCGCCTCTTCACCTTTTGGCTGGCGCAAGACACGGGGCGGGCAGCCGTCAATATTTTGCTGCGCGGCGTGACCATCATGATCATTTACGGGCTGTTGTTTGATCTGACATACCCGCAAACGGCCGTGCAAACTCTCGCCGTCATCCTCACCATCATTCTCAGTTGGCTGCTCAGTTTTACCTGGCGCTTTCTCATCAACCTACCCGCTTTCTGGACACCCAACGCACGCGGCATTGTGCGCCTGGGCTATGTGCTGGCCTGGTTTTTCTCCGGCTTCCTCATGCCCCTGCGCTTTTTGCCCGATTGGGTGCAGCGCGTTGCTTACCTCACCCCCTTTCCGCACATGCTCAACTCAGTGGTGGACGTGTATGTCGGCGTCCTCAGCGGCACAGAGTTACTGCGTGTTCTGCTCATCCAGGCGGCGTGGGTCTTGGCGTTGGCGTTGATGGGGCAGTTGGTATTGAAAACGGCCGTGCGCCGCCTCGTCATTTTAGGAGGATGAAAGCAGTCGTTAGTAAACAGTAATCAGTAAATGGACACTGATCACTGAATACTGACCACTGCTCAAAAGGAGTAACCCATGCGACACACCCTCACCCTCTACCGCCGCCTGCTGGGCGTGCAAATACGCAGCCAGTTACAGTACCGCGTCGCCTTCTTCATGGATTTACTGGCAACCGGACTGACTGTCTGCCTGGAATTCGCTTCCCTGGCTCTCGTCTTGCAGCGCTTCCAGCATATTCGCGGCTGGACAATGGGCGAAGTTGCCTTTCTGTATGGCATGGTGGAAATAGCCTTTGGCATCATGGATTTGGTTTTCTCTGGCTTCGACCCAGGGCGCTTTGGGCAAGAGGTGCGGCGCGGCACCTTTGACCAGATTTTGCTGCGCCCAGTCAACATCACCGTGCAGGTGTTGACGCTGGATTTTGCCCTGCGCCGCCTGGCAAAGATTACGGTGGGTATCGGCATCTTTATCGTGGGGTTGCAGGGGACTATGATAACCTGGACGCCAGCTAAACTCCTCTACCTGCCTTTTGTGCTGGGCAGCATGGTTTGCTTTTTCGGCGGGCTTTTTGTCGTTGGCGCGACCATCACCTTTTGGACGGTTGAATCCATTGAGGTGATGAACATCCTCACCTACGGCGGCAGCTTCACTATTTCTTATCCCATGAGCATTTACCCGGATTGGCTGCGCCGCTTCTTTACGTACATCGTGCCCGCCATTTTTCTGAATTACTATCCTGCCCTTTACATACTCGATAAACCAGACCCGTTTAACTTTCCACCTATCGCGCCCTTCCTCGCGCCTCTGGTGGGCTTAATTACACTGGCTTTATCCCTTGCCTTCTGGCGCTTCGGCATCACCCATTACCAAAGCACCGGAACGTGACAATACATCAAAAGGAACACGGAGTGCACAGAGAATACACGGAGTATCACAGAGAGAACACAAAGAAGAATAGGGGAGCTAGTGTTATCTCATTCTCTTTATTCTCTCTGTGTATCTCACTATCTTCTCTGTGTAACTCTGTGTTCCTCATAAAGTTAGTATGGAGAAATAATGATCCAAGTACATAACCTTCACAAACATTTCAAAGTGACCCGGCATCACCAGGGGCGCTTGGCTGGGGTGCGCAACTTGTTGACGCGGGAATACCGGCTGGTTAAGGCGGTGGATAACGTCAGCTTTACCATTCAGACGGGGGAATTGGTGGGCTACTTGGGGCCAAATGGTGCGGGTAAGTCCACAACGATTAAGATGCTGACCGGGCTGCTTGTGCCAACAGGGGGCGACTTGGTGGTAAACGGCCGTATCCCCCACCAATCCCGCCAACAGTACGTCGCCAACATCGGCGTCGTCTTTGGGCAGCGCACCACCTTGTGGTGGGACCTGCCCGTCATCGAGTCGCTCGAACTCTTGCAGCACGTCTACCGTGTGCCCGCCGACCGCTTCCGCCAAAATCTGAGCGAATTCACCGACTTGTTAGACCTGAAACCCTTCTTGCACACGCCGGTACGCTCACTTTCATTGGGGCAGCGCATGAGAGCCGACCTCTGCGCCGCGCTGCTGCACGACCCGGCGCTGCTCTTTTTGGATGAGCCGACCATTGGTCTGGACGTCGTTGCTAAAGAGCGCATTCGCCAATTCATCCAGCACGTCAACCGCGAGCGAGGCACGACCATCATCCTCACCACGCATGATTTGCAAGATGTGGAGAAGTTGTGCGAGCGAGTGATGATTATTGATCACGGCCGTCTTCTCTTCGACGGTCAGCTCAACGACCTGCGAGAACGGTTTGACGGCCGTCGTGAGCTGTTGGTAGATATGGCCGAAGCCTACGAGGACGTGAGCGTGGAGGGGGCGCAAGTGGTGGCGCGGGATGGCTGGCAGGTAACATATCAGTTCAGCCGCAGCAGCGTCACCGCATCCGAACTCATCAGCCGCATCTCGCAGCGCTACCGCATCCGCGACCTGGCCGTGCGCGAGCCGGACATCGAAGCCACCATCCGCCGCATCTACGAAGAACGACTGCTAGAAACATAAAGGATGTGAAGGGACGCCTAGCCATCAGCAGCTAGCAACCAACCCCCAATTATCCACCCGCCCGTTTCGCCGTATACCCCTGCTTTTGCAGTTCGGCAACGATGGTGTCGCGGTGCTCGCCCTGGATCTCAATCACGCCGTCACGGATGGTGCCGCCGCTGCCACATTTACGCTTGAGCATTTTGGCTAGCTCATTCAACTTATCTTCATGCAGTGAAAGCCCGGTGATGATAGTCACGCCTTTGCCCTTGCGCCCCTTCGTTTGACGGCTTACACGCACAACGCCATCCCCTTTGGGCCGGGGCGTGGCTTTTTTTTGACGGCAGGTACACTGCTCAATGGGTTCGCCACAATCAGGACACATTTTGCCCCAATCAGTGGAGTAAACGAGTTTGTTTTTTCGTGCTTTCATGTTAAACCAATCTTGTTGATGCAGATGACTTTGCGAATCATATGATGCTTCTAATATACCCGGCGGGCAAGAAAATTAACACCCCGGTATCAATTTTTCCACACCCTAGTGCTAAATTTATGATACCCAGGTGCTAATTATTTTTCACCCGGGTGTTAATTTTCTCATACCGGGGTGCTGATTTTGCAGCCCTCAATCGGCCAGCAAATCAGCGCTAATCATCTACAGGGTCTTCTGGATGCACGGCGTTCCATTCCGCTATCAATTCCTCGCTGCTTTTGTGTAGATTGGCGTGATTGCTGACTTTAACGGCCGTCCACAATGCCGGGTTTTGCAGGCTGGCGATGGCGCTGCGATTGCCACGGACAATCAGGCCCACTTCGCCGCCTACCTTCATGTTTACGGAAATAGTCAGTACGCCATCCAGTTTCACCGTTTCCCCATTTTGCAAAGCCGCCAGCATCTCGCGCATTGCTTTGCGGAAGATGCCAAACATTTCATCTTCGTCAAACGTGGTGCTTTGCCTGGCAATGCGCCGCGCCAATTCTTCAATGTCCACGACGCCTTGAGATTGAATCTTTGGCCGCAACTGGTTCACAACGACAATTTTCTCTGCCATGATAGAGTCCCTCCATAAAATAGGTTGAATGTACAGCCGCCATTACTGTGACTGTTTTTACATATGGCAAGTTTAATGAGGGTGTAGGGGCTTGTCCAGTGTATCTTTTTGTGATTGATGATTTTGGCGTGTAGCAATGGCTAATTTGGCCCGGTAAGATTTGACCAATCTCCAAGATTGGTCAAATCTAAAAACAGCTAACCGTCCATTGCTTTCAAAACATCTTCCAGCGTCAGCCAACCCCGTTTTGGATAGAGGCGGCTGATTTGTGGGGCAAAGGCGGGATGATGGGGAAGGGTAACGGCCGTTTCTCCCGCATCCAGCACGCGTCCTTCCTCTAAAATGACGACGCGCTGTGCAATTTGTGCCACTAATTCCACGTCATGCGTCACCAACAGCAGCCCTATGCCTTGCTGCTGCCAGCGCCGCCAGATGGCGAGCAAATCCGCTTTTGCGGCATAGTCCAGGCCGCGTGTTGGCTCATCCAACAGCACCAGGTGCGGCTCGGTGACGGTGACTGCGCCTAAGGCCACGCGCTGCCGCTGTCCCACTGAGAGGTCGCGGGGGTAGGCGTCGCGCACGTCTGCTAACCCTAACTGTGCCAGCAGAACGGCCGTATCTCGCGTGGCTGCATTTATGCCGTGATTGTGCAAGGTGACGGCCAGTTCCTCGGCCACGCTGTCGGCAAAGAGCAGGTCATCGGGATTTTGCGGCAGGTAGGCCACGTCGCGGCAGATGTCGGCCACATCGCGGTTTTGGGTGGAACGGCCGTTCACCTGTACCATCCCTTCATCCCCGTGCAGCAGCCCCACGATGCACCTCAGCAGTGTGCTTTTCCCCGCGCCATTGCGCCCCAACAACGCCACCACCTCCCCCGCACCCACCGTCAGCGACACACCCTGCAAAACTTGCTGCTTGCCATAGGCAAAGGACAACCCTTGCACATCCAAAACAAGAGGAAACGCAGAGTCACGCGGAGGAAACGCAGAGATTCGTGGAGAGGTTTGATTCATCTTATTCTCTGCGTTCCTTTGCGACTCCTCTGTGGCTTTCTGTGTTCCTCTCTTCTCCGCTTCCTCTACCGTGAGCGGCAGTGGTTCCCAGCCAAGCTGGCGGCCCAACTCTGTGACCGGCGGGACGTGTGGCAATTGGGCGGCTGCCTGTTGGGGGCTGGTGTTGAGGGTGACACGGCCGTTTGCCAGGGCCACCACACGATTGACAAAAGGCAGCACCCGCTCCAGGCGATGCTCGGCCAGCACAATGGTCAGGCCCAACGATTGGTTCAAGCGGCGCAGTGCCGCCAGCAGCTCTTCCGCTGACTGCAGGTCGAGTTGGCTTGTTGGCTCGTCTAGCACCAGCACAGCCGGGCGCAGCGCTAATGCCGTGGCAACGGCCGTGCGCTGCCGCTCCCCGCCGGATAATGTTACCAGGCGGCGCTGGCGCAGGGGCAGCAAATCCAACAGTGCCAATACTTCTGCCACACGCTGCCGCATTTCGGTAGGGGGGATGGCCGCATTTTCCAGGCCGAAGGCAATCTCAGCTTCCACGCGGTCTAACACAGCCTGTGCTTCCGGGCTTTGCTGCACAAAACCGACATGCTGGCACAGCGTTTGCGGCCCGGCTGCCAGCGCATCCACGCCATTGACTGTAACCTGGCCGCCGATGGCCCCGCCGCTGAAATGAGGAACTAACCCGTTCAGGCAGCGCAGCAGCGTGCTTTTGCCAGACCCGGACGGCCCGGTGAGCAGCACGAATTCCCCGGCAGCCACACGCAGCGATACATCGCGCAGCGCCGGGCGCGGGCTGCGGGGGTAGGTGTAGGTGAGGTGGGTAATGTGAATCATCAAGAAATAATGAATAGCCCAAGTTGCCACCATCAAAGATGGGTAGCTTGAATAGTCCAGGTAGCCTCATTACAGTTATGGTAGCAACCCAAACCGTAAAAAGGAGACTACCATGGACAATGAAATCTTAACAATTTACTGCCTTTGTGACGATCTTTTGATCAGCGTTAACCATCATGACCATCCCCGTTGTCTGATGTCCAGCTCAGAAGTGATGGCAGTGGCCTTGACTGCCGTTTTGCACTGCGGCGGGAACTATGCCCTGGCCCGATACTGGTTGCATAAACCAGACTTAGTGCCCGTCATGTTGAGCAAGAGCCGCTTCAGCCGTCGCTTGTATCGGGTCGAGCATCATTTCATGCTTCTCTTTTACCTGTTGGCCGAAGTCTGGAAAGATAACAACGACCGCCAGATTTACTTGATAGACACCTTTCCTGTCCCGGTCTGCGATAACAGGCGCATCAAGCGCAATCGTATCTATGGTCGAGAAGAATATCGTGGTTACAAACCGAGTAAAAAACGTTACTTCTATGGTTTAAAGGTGCATCTCCTGGTTACCCAAACCGGCCAACCGGTGGAATTTCTCCTCTCGCCAGGTTCTGTGGGAGATGTCAGTGGCCTGCAAGGCTTTGATTTTGACTTACCGCAAGACGCTATCGTTATCGGCGATAAAGCCTACAACTTATATTGGCTGGAAGATGTCATGGCCGAAGCCGGGTTAACGTTGTTGCCGGTTCGTAAGAAAACCAGCAGACGACCGCTTGAACCTTGGGAACGGGGCCTCCAACATCAGTGTCGCCAACAGGTTGAAACAACAGGCAGTTTGATTGAACGGAAGTTACCGAAATCTATTCATGCGACCAATGCTGAAGGCTTTGAGTTGAAGGTTAAGCTTTTTGTCATTGGTCTCAGCATTGGCCAAATGTTAAAGTAGCAACTTGAGTTAATGAATAATAAATAATGAATGGTGAATTGTGAAGTTGGCGCTTTCACTTCACAATTCATTATTCCCAATTCATTATTCATTATTGAACAGTCCCGGTATTGACAGCAGGGCCAGGGCCAGGCCTATGAGGGGATGGAAGGGTGGCAGGGCCAGGGTGGGGAAAGGACTGTAGCTGAGGCTGGGCCGGATGGCGGGCAGGAGGGCGATGAGCAGGGCGAGTACGGCCGTTCCCACGACCAATGAATCGCGCCAATGCCAGGAGCGGGGCTGGTAGCGGGTGCGCGGGTTGCGATGGCCCAACAGCACAAACAGGGCGACAATGCCCGCCCCACCTGCGCCAATGAGCAGCCAGCCCAGGGTTTGCTGCCACAATGCCAACAGCCAGCCGCCACAAACGGCCGTTAAACTCAACAGCAGCCCCACTTGCACCGGGATGCGCTGTGCCGAATCATTTGTTGCACCGTAGCCCCGCGCCACCATCGCCTCGGCCACGGCCAGCGCCCGTTCCATGCCGCTGATGAGCAGGGGGATGGCGACGGGCCGCCAGTCACGCCAGCCGCGCAGGCGGTGGCCGCGAATGGCCTGCGCCTGCTGGATGCGCTGCAATTGGCGGTGCGTCTCCGGCACATAGGTGATGGCGATGAGGACGACGACGCCTAAATCACGCAGCGCTCCCGGCATCAGCCGCACCAGGTCGCTGCTGGAGACGTTGCCGCCAAATGCCTGAAAGAGCGCCAGCAGGGTGAACAACAGCAGTCCATTGATGATGCCATAGGCTGCCGCTTCCAGTGTGTATGCCCCACCCACCAGCGGCCACTGGGCAGGCAGGCGGAAGAGTACCAGTTCGCCGGCATGAATCCACAACAAATTAAAGGCGGCGCTAAATAGGATAATGATGCTGCCCAGCCGCAGCAGCGGCAACTTTAGCCCGCTGCTTTGCGGGCGTTGTGCGGCCAGCGCCGCCAGGAGCAGCAGCAGTGTGTACAAGGGATTGCGGGCCATCATGGTGAGTACGGCCGTTACCAACACCCATACGACCCAGGCGCGGGCATCCAATTTAGAAAAGGGGAGCGGAGAGAAAGGCGATGAGGCTGGAGGCTGGAGATCAGACTGTGCTGGCATTTTAGCCCTCACGAACGAGTTCTTTGAATGGCATTGTCTACAAACTCAGCAAAGCGTTCGATAGCTGGCGGTTCAGAAATCCACCCATCCGGGCTAAACATAGGCCTTACCGCAGCAGTCAGCTCCCAAAATCCTAGATTGGCGACAGGTTGGCCCATCTCACTTTCGTATGTTGCCAAAAATGTATCTGCCGCTTCACGAAGACCGCACAGAATCATATCCATGCGGCAGTAGGCAACGTCAATACCGGCGTCCCCCTGAGATGCTTCTTCCCAATCTACGACGGCGCTAATTGAGTCGTTGTTCCATAAAACATTGCCAGACCAGTAATCAATGTGAACTAGAGACGGTTTGACTTTTATTAGGGCCGGAACGTAATCCAACGCCGCTTGCCACAATACACGTCCCTTAGGGTGGTTACTAATGTATGGGGGCATTTGTTCTGGCGATTTCAAAAACCAGAGAACTTCACTGTTTCCATCCAACAAAAATGACGTGTCCGAATCATTAATTGGAACCCTGTGAATTTGTGCCAATGTTTTGGCGAGCTTCTCGGCCCATTGCGCCGGATAGGGCTGCGCCATGACCAATTTGCCGGGCACATATCCGGTGACAATGTCTGGAGACCCTAATATTGTTCCGGTTTCATCTATGTACAACGGATCGGGCACGGGCAAGCCATGCCTTTTTAAGAGCTGCAAGGTTTTGAACTCTCGACGTGCTTTTTCTCCGCGATCATAATCGCCAAAAACGGCATAGCGCCTTGTGACAATTTGAAACAGGGTGGCATCCGGCGCTTTACCGGTAACAAGCTGCGTCGAATTAGAGAAATCCCCCTCTAGCGGGTGTAGGGCAACAAATGCAGAGCCTGGGGCAATCGTATCGAACAAGCGTTGTAGTAATTTAGTCTCCAATTCTAGTTCCTCCTAAATTGAAAGCGGTCGCGGAAACGAACTAACACTTGAATGGCCGGATAGCCGAGGGCGAGGATGAGAACAGCGTTGCCCAGCCCTCGCCCAATGTCCCAGAGGAGGGAAGTGGCGGCGTAGAAGCTGGCATAGCGGCCAAGCGTAGCTGCCAGGCTGAGACCTGGCTGCCAGCTTTGTAGGCTGCCATCATTCAAAAAGGGCCAGAAATAAAGATTGAGAATGGCGCCAAAGAGCAGCCCCCACAGGAAGCCGAAGCTGGCAAGTAGGGTGATTTGGACTTTGGGACTGCGCGGTTTGGGCAGCCAGCCAGCGGTTAATCCTACCCAACCGGCGGCGAACATCTGGTAGGGCAGCCAGGGGCCAACGCCACCGGTAATCAGCGCAGAGACCAGCAGGGTCATTGTGCCCATGAGGAAGCCGAAGCGTGCGCCAAAGACAAACCCGGCGAGGATGATGGGGGCGAAGATGGGGGACAGCCCGCCGGGGCCGGGGATGGCGACTTCGATGAAGCGCAGAACGGCCGTAACCGCTACCAACACGCCCAATGCCGCCACGATTTTTGCGCTGACTGCCTGCCCTTGCACTTCCACCAGGAGCACAGCCAACGAAAGCAGCAGCAGCAGGCTGGTAACGAGAGGTGCGTCGGGGCGGTAGGGCGTGGGGCTAGTGGCTCCGGTTTGCTGCACCAGGTTTAGCAAGTGCGGGGTGAGGAAGGGCGCGGCAAAGGCCAGCAGCCCGGTCAGCCCGGCGACCAGGTAGAGCAGGGTGGAAAGTGTGCGTTGCGTGGTGGTTTGGAGCATGTGTTTGGGTTACAAGTTGCAAGTTACAGGTTACAAGTTACATCAAACCCACTGTAACTTGTAACTTGTAACCTACCTATTTGCTTTGGGGCGCAGGGCCAGGCCGCCAAGTAGGAGAATGATGAGGCCAAAGGCGGCGTAGGGGAGCAGGTTGGTGGGGGGAGAGGGAACGGCTGTTGCCTCTCCCCCGCTTTCTGCATCACTGCACACTTCCGCAAAATCTACGTGTGGCGGACGTATGGCATCGGTGATGGAACCCGGCCCCCATACCCAGCCTTCTATCGCGCCATCTTTTACTTGAAAGGCATGACTGCCATTGCGAGAATATTGCCAGTCGCCATCTTGCCAATGCCAGTATGACCAATAGTTGCAGTCGGCTCCTTTGCACTGGCAGAAACAGTCGTGGGTTGGGCAACCGAAATCAGCGATGCGACAGACGGCCGTTCCCTGCCCGCCCGTACTCACCTCCAATTCCAGCCCGGTGCGTTGTAGCAAATCGTACCCGCTGATGCTGGGTTCGTCGAAGCTGACGCATTGGGAAACGGCCGTGCCATCTCCCAAAACAACGACAATGGCCGCGTGGTTGGGTTTTTGAGCCAGCACCACCGCGGACAGGAGCAAGAAGATGAGGAGAAGGAATTTATGCATGGAAGCGATTAGCATTTAGCCGCTAGCTTTTAACTAATTGCTAACGGCTAAATGCTATTTATCCTCTTTTGATTGCCCAATAGGCTCCGGCAAGGACGATGACGGCAGCAATGACGATAAAGATGAATGATGGTGCGCCGCTTTCTTCGGCGGGGGTGGTTTCGGCAGGCTGCGTTTCTGTTTGTGTAACCGGAGCCGCTTCTTCTGTGGGTGTTGGTTCTTCCGATGGAGCAACTTCGGTGGAAACAGGTTCCTTCGTAAGGGCTGGCTCTTCGCTGAGTTGCGCTGGTTCGGCAGCAATAGCCATGTCGGTGAGGACTCGGAAGGGGTACGGCCGTCCGGTCAATGCAGGGATGGCCTGTACGGTGGTGAAGAAATCGTCGAAACGGCCGTCGCCAAAGTCTGCCTGGAATGCACCGGATTCACCTTGCCAGGTTAGCAGCGCATCCATGTAAGGCGTCACGTCATCACCCAGGGCGCTGAGTGCCTGAATGGCGAGCGCTGTGCTGTTGGCGTTTTCGCCGAATCCAGCGCTGTATTCCCAGCCGCCGCCTTCTATTTGCGCCTGCCGCAAGAAGTCACCAGCGCGAATGAGACTGTCGTCGCTCACGGATATGCCGTTCGCCACCAGAGCCATGACGGACATGGCTGTGGCATCTATGTTGCCGTTTGTACCGTAGCCATCATCCCAGGAGCCGTCTTCTGCTTGCAGCGATTGCAACCAGGTAACGGCCGTTCCATCTACGCCGTCACCTACCCGAATTAAACCTAAGATGGCTAAAGCCTGGGTGTAGGCTGTATAGGTGTTGTACTGTCCTGTGGGAGAAATGTGTTCTGTGAGGGCTAAAGAAAGGTCTTGCCCAGTAAAGTCGTGTGGGTCTGCTCCGGCCATACTAAGGGCCAGCAATGCTTTGCCTGCGCTGCCGCCTTCACTGGCGGCGTATGCGGCCACGTCAGCAGCTTGCTCTTCAAGATAGGCCAGTGGTTTGCTGGCGTCGCCCCCGGCAGCGGCAATTGCCAACAGCGCATCAAACGTACCGGCAAAATCGGAGGGAGCCTGATTGGCTCCGGCGCTAAAGCTGCTGTAACCGCCGTCATCGTTTTGATGGGTGTTGACCAGCCAATCTAATGCGGCAGCTTGTGGGTCTGATTGGGCGAGGGTGGGGGAAACGGCCGTTGCCAGCACCCTCGCCAACAGCCCAACCATCAACAAAATGGCGAGAAATGCGAATTGTTTGCGTGTCATCATGAACCTCCAAATTGCTTTAGATTGATTCAATCTTTGAGATTGAACCAATCTTGGGTTAAGTGTGGCTGGGGAGGAAGGCAACAAAAAACCCGATGCATTTCGCATCGGGTTGGGATAGCTGCTTCAGCTAAAACATGTTTACAACATAGCTCCCAACCCCTGTCCACGAGGGCAGAAACTCATCTAAGGCGGGCGACCTGACTTATTAGTTGGTGGTCGGTTGCTGGTTGTTGATTTTAAACCAACTACAACAGACAAACTAACTACCAGACTAAATCACAGTGGCGGGACCGCGCTGGACTCTTCCTGCTCGTAGCTAATTGCTAATAGCTAAAATCACCAGCTTCGCCTTTAAGCCTTGCCATCCGGGACAAAGGCACCTTAGATAGGTTTTTGACTATAAATTTGTTAACTGTTGCGAGTGTAACAGATGGGAAATTGGGCGTCAAGCATATTGCAGCAGTGCTGGAATTTGCTCTAACTCTTGCCCCAAGTGCAGTTCAAACGCGTCCGCCTGGCGTACTAGTTTTTGTAAAATGGTTAGGTGGTCGGACATGGTTTCTTCATCCCAACGATCCATGCTTTCGCTCATGAGGCTGGCCAGTGCAACGGCGCGGTTGCGGCGGTGCAGGGTGGTTTGAGGGCGCTGCTCGATATAGGGAAAGTAGAGGTGGGTGATGGGACTGGGGGCGCTCCAACGGCCGTTCACCAGGGCTTCTCCGGTGATGTTGTATTGGCCGAACACGGGTGGGATGGAGGCTAACCGGGGTTGTAGAGCGGGCAGCAGTTCCAACGTGCGCGGGCGAATGTTGACGATGCCAGGGGTGGGCAGGGCGTAGATACGGCCGTTGCGCTCTTCCAGCAGCAGAATGTCATTCGCCAGCAGTTCCCAGCCATGCAGCAGCAAGCTAAGGCCGGTGGTGGTTTTGCCGCTGCCGCTGGGGCCAATTATGAGCAGAGTCTGCCCGTCTTTGCTGGCGGCAAAGGCATGGACGAGGTAGTAGCCACGCTGCCGCAGCAAGGGGGCCAGGCTGGTGAAGGTGATGTCCTCGAAACGGCCGTATTGCATGGCCTTTTCTACTACTACGCCACGCGCCACCGGTGGCGCATCCGCCGGGGGCACGCTTACTAATGCACCGTCTAAATAATGCAGCAGTTTGTATCCCGCTTCTTGCTGGTAGACTGACAAAATGCCAACTTCCCCAGGCAAGTCATGTGTATCTCGAAAGTAAGGTGGCTCTATGGGTAGTGGGGGCAGGGCTGCTTGAAACTGTAAATGCAAACTGAGGTCGCTTTGTACGGCCGTTGGCAGCACCCAACCCTGGAACAACGTTTGCCATAACCTGCATACTTTTTCATGCTCACTTTCCAGAGCAATATTCAAGCGGTGCAAAGTTAGATTCATAATACAAAGAGGAGAGATTCAGATTAGGCATGAAACGTGATGCGTGAAACATGAAAAAACATCACGCATCACGTTTCATGCTTTACTGCTCCAGAAAATAATCAACTGCTTCCGCAAACGTGCTGTATGGCTGGGCACCATTGAGGAAATAGCCATTCACAAAGAAAGCGGGCGTGCCATTAATGCCCAGGCTGCTGCCCAAGTCGAGGTCTTCGTAGACTTTCATCTGGTGTGTGTTGCTTTCCAGGCAGGCGGTAAAGGTTGTTTCATCAAGGCCCAGGTCTGCGGCATACCTGGCAAAGAGAGCGGCGGCGTCGCCTCGCCCTGACCATGCTTGTTGGTTGCTAAACAGGGCGTCGTGCATTTCTACATACGCACCCTGATCCCCGGCGCAGCGAGCTGCTTCTGCGGCCAGTTCTGCTTGCGGATGAATGCTGGTTAGCGGGAAGTCGCGGAAGACGTAATAAACTAACCCCTTATCAATATAGTTTTCTTTGATTTGTGGAAAGGTTTGTAGGAAATGGCGGCTGCAATAGGGGCATTGGAAGTCGGTGAATTCAACAATGGTCACGGGGGCGTTGGGGTCGCCAATGGCGTAAGCACCTTCAGTTGGTACGTTTACTGGGCCAGAGGGGGTGGGAACGGCCGTTGGCTCTGCCGTTTGCACATAAGCATCGGCCAGCGTGCCCGCCTCAGCCAATTCAACCGCATAAGTAAATAACTCAAAGGGCTGTGCACCGCTAACCGGATAGCCATTAATAAAGAAGGATGGCGTACCGCGCACGCCTAATGCGATTCCCTCCTCTAAATTATCTTGAATGACCTGATCCTGACGACCGCTGTTCAAACACTCGCTAAATGCGTCGGTGTCCAACCCCAATTCAAACGCTTTGTCGACCAGGATGCTGCTCACATTCTCCTTTCCACTCCAGCTTTCTTGTGCGGAGAAAAGGAGATCGTGCATTTCCCAGTACGCTTCTTGTTCCCCGGCACAGCGAGCTGCTGCGGCGGCTGTAGCAGCCTGCGGGTGAATTTGCTCCAGCGGAAAATCTTTCACAACGTAATAAACGCGTCCAGTTTCGATTAGGTCGGTAACGATTTGCGGTAAGGTCTGGGAAACGTGTCGTGCACAGTAAGGGCATTGGTAGTCGGTAAACTCAACAATGGTGATGCCCGCTGTGGGGTTGCCTAACGCATAGGCGGCATTGCCACTGACAATCGTGACTGGCGTGGGGGCGATAGCTGGAGCAGCTTGCTGCGGTTCTGCGGGTACCTCCGTCGCAATGGCTTGACCGCCATTGACGGCAGCGATGGCGCTGTTGAAGGTTTCAAGGGGTTGTGCGCCAACCAGCATTTGCCCATTGAGGAAGAAACTGGGTGTGCTGCTGACGCCACGCGATTGGCCCAGGCTCATATCAGCGGTAACGGCATCTTCGTAACGGCCGTCCGCCTGACAAGCCGTGAACGCTGCCACATCCAGCCCCAATTGTGTGGCATAATCAACAAACATCTCATCTGCTTTGCTGTTTGCCCACTGATCACCACTGTCAAAAAGCAAATCGTGCATAGCCCAATAAGCGGCTGCACCTTGTTCCCCAGCACAGCGGGCGGCATGGGAGGCAGCGGCTGCCTGGGCGTGAATGTTCGTTAGCGGGAAATCGTAGAAAATGAGCAGAACTTCGCCGTTTGTGACCTGGTTTTCCAGCAAGCTGGGCAAAGTTTGCTGCGCAAATCGGGCGCAGAAGGGGCATTGGAAATCAGAATACTCTTCTAAGACAACGGGGGCATCAGGATTGCCACGATACGGCCGTCCCTCAGCCGTAAAGCCAACCTCAATACCACGCTCATCATATTCTACGGTGTCAGATACGGTGACAGGGTTTGCGGCAGGTTCGCTTTCGATGGCAGCGGAGGGGGCTGTGTTGACGGCCGTTTCCAAATCGCTTCCAGGGCCGTTCAAAAGTAAAGGAGAAGTGCCCGTTTCGGCACCGTTGGCTGCACAGCCTGCCAGCAGCAAAATGATGAGCAGCACAGCAGCGGAAAGGCGTTGAAAAAGATGTTGCATTATCATGGTCTCCAGCGGATTTAGCGGCTGGCAGATTCGTCAGCCGATCCGATTTGTGTTAGACTTGCGAGTTTGTCTTGTTAAGTTGGCTTCGAGTTTATTTTATGGCTACCCTATTAACTATTGGCCAACCAACCTGCCACAATGGTAAACGAAAGCGGAGCAAACTGCCAGCACTGGCGTTTTCTCTTATGGGTTTGTTAGCCATCTGGCGGTTGACCCTTTTGACGGCCTATGCACAAGAATCTGGCAGCGGTATTATCAGCCCCGCAAGCGGGGATACGATTTCTGGCGTGGTGGAGGTGATGGGCACGGCCGTTCACCCCAACTTCCTGCGTTACGAACTCGCTTTTCGCCCCGAACTGGGCAGCGATACGGACTGGGTGGTCTTTGCCGAAGGCGAGCAGCCAGTGGTCAATGCCCCGTTGGCTATTTGGGACACCACTGTTGGCCGAGATATTAATGCACCGGTATGGCCGGACGGCCGTTATCAACTGCGCTTGCGTGTCGTGCGCACCGATTACAACTACGACGAATACTACGTCACTGGCCTGACTATCAGCAACGAGGGCACGCCCACACCGACGCCGACCATAACCCCCACTGTAACGCTGGAGGGGGAAAGTGCGGTACAAAGCACAGCCACATTTTACCAATTGACACCCATCCCATCGCTGACACCGTTCCCCACGCCGACGGCATTGCCCACGCCGCAAAACGAATTGGCTGGGGATGGGGCTGTTTCCGACGACACCTCTCGCGGGCTGGTGGGGCAGTTAGAGCAGGTGGACCCCAGCCCCTTAGGCCATGCCTTTTGGCAAGGCGCAAAATGGGCGGTGTACCTCTTCATTGCCTTGCTGATCTACTTGCTGCTGCGCGGCATCGGGCGGCTGATCTGGCGCTGGCTTTGGCAAAAAACCAACCGGTAGGGGCTTGGCGACACCAAGCCTCTACTTGCAACCTTTTTTGGGAGAAATTGTGAAACGAATTACCCTCACACTTCTAATGATGACCGCTCTCTTTTTGGCTGCTTGCCGGGATGCGGATACGGCCGTTGCCACACCAACCTCATCCGTAGTGGGCGAAACATTGGTGGACGAAACGGCCGTTCCCCAAGCCGCCGACCCCGCCGCCACACCTTCTCCTGTGCCCAGCGCCACACCACAGCCAACGGCCACGCCCATCCCGCCCAAAGAACTGACGGTCTGCATGAACCGCCCGCAAAGCCTCTATTTGTATGGCGATGCCTCCATCGCTGCCGTTGCCATCCGCCACGCCATCTACGAGAACCTCATTACTAGCCTGGGCTATGACTACCAGCCGCAAGGCTTGGAGAAACTGCCCACTGCCGCCGATGGTGACCTGACCATGCAGCCCGTCACCGTCAACTTCGGCGACCCTGTTGTAGACTATCGCGGCGATGTGCATGTGCTGCGCGAAGGGTTGACCGTTTTCGACAGCAGCGGCGAACTCGTCACCGTCACCGACCGGCCAGTGGAGATGCAGCAGGTCACGGCCGTCTTCACCCTCAAGCCCCTCGTCTGGTCAGATGGCGTGCCGGTCAGCGCCGACGATTCCGTCTTTAGCTTCCATCTCGCCGCTAACCCAGACACGCCAGGGGACAAGCGCAAGGTGCAGCGCACGGCCGTTTACGAAGCCACCGGCCCCCTTACCCTACGCTGGACGGGGCTGCCCGGCTACATCCCCGGCGATGTCGTCGCGCATGTTTGGCCGCCGCTGCCGCAGCACCAACTGGGCAATACTACTGCTGCCGATCTGCTTACATCGCCAGATACCACAATTGCCCCTCTCAGCAGCGGCCCCTTTGTCATCTCTGCCTCTGCTGAAAATGGGCTGACGCTGCTCAGAAACCCGCACTATTACCGCGCCGCCGATGGGCTGCCGTACCTCGACATCCTCAACGTGACCTTTGTGGATGATGGCGCGGCATTGTTGGCTGGCGGGCTGGCAGGCTGTGACGTGACCACGCAGGATTTGCTGCCCTTCACGGATTTGGCGCAGGTGCAGGCGGTGGATGGTGTGAATACGGCCGTTACCCTCAGCGCCGCCTACGAACACATCGATTTCAGCGTCAATTTCTACCTCGCCGAAGGATTCGAGAACTTCATCCGCCCCGACTGGTTCCAAGACCCGCGTGTGCGCCAGGGCATCACCCAATGCACCGACCGGCAGCGCATGGTGGATGAGATTTTTGGTGGAGAAACGGCCGTTATGCCCGCCTACATTCCCGCCAATCACCCGCTCTACCCAGCCGACCTGCCGCAATGGCCTTACGATGCGGCCGCAGGCAACGCCCTGCTCGACGCCGCCGGTTATGTGGACAGCGACAGCGACGGCATTCGTAACGACCCCACCACTGGCGAAGTGTTCAGCGTGCGCCTGACCACCGACGACCAAAACAGTGCCCGCGCACAGGCGGCGGCTATTTTTAGCGAAAACATGGCCGACTGTGGCATCGGTGTCACCGTTGACCTGCTGCCCCCGGAAGATTGGTACAACGACGGCCCGCTAGGGCTGCTCTTTGGGCGGCGTTTCGAGTTGGGCATGTTCGCTTGGCTGGGCGCACCCGCGCCTACCTGCCAGCTTTGGCTGGAGCGCAACATCACCGGGCCGCTGCCGGATGGATTTGGCGGCTGGGGCAACGTCAACGTCAGCGGTTGGGCCAATGCCGATTTTGAGGCGGCCTGCAATGCCGCATTGAACAGCTTGCCCGGCACGCCCGAATATGCCGCCGCACAGCAGTCCGCCCTACAAATTTGGGCGCAGCAGCTACCGATGATCCCGTTATTCAATTACATCAAACTCACCGCCGCACGCCCCACCGTTACCGGCCTCCACCCAGACGCCACACAGCTTTCGGAGTTGTGGAATGTGGTGGAATGGGATGTGAGCAATTAGCTTTTAGCCGTTAGCAGTTGGCAATTGACGATTGACAATTGGCAATTGACCATTTCTCATGGATCGTTTTTTAATCGTGGGCCTGGGCAATCCGGGCCGAAATTACAGAGAAAACCGGCACAATCTTGGCTTTATGGTTGTGGATAAATTGGCCGAGAAGTATGCCATCAGCCTGAACTCGGTGAAGAGTAAGGCGATTGTGGGCAACGGCCGTATCCTTGACCGCCCTGTCATCCTGGCAAAGCCGCAAACCTACATGAACCTCAGCGGGGACAGCGTGGGGCCGGTGGCCGCCTTCTACAAAATCCCGCCGGAAAATGTGCTGGTGATTTATGATGAGTTGGATTTGCCCTTCGGCACAATTCGCCTGCGCGAACAGGGCGGTGCAGGCGGGCACAACGGCATGAAGTCCATCATCAACCATTTGGGGCAGGGGTTCCCGCGTGTGCGCCTGGGCATTGGCCGCCCGCCGGGGCGCATGGACCCCGCTGCCTGGGTGCTGCGCGATTTTGGCGATGAGGAACGGCCGTTGCTCAACGAAATCCTCGCCGAAGCGATACAAGCCATCGAAACCTACCTCGCAGAAGGCATTCAACTGGCAATGTCACGCCATAACAAAAGGCTGAATGATGAATGAGGAATGCTGAATTCAGCCCTCATCCTTCACCCTTCATCCTTACTAACTGATGAATATTTCTGGGATTCTCAACATTTTTGATCAATTGCCGGCCTGGGCAGAGTTGGGGCAGGTGTTGGATGGCGAGCCATCGCCACCCGCGCTGTTGCTGCCGCGCAGTGCGCGTGTGCCTGTGCTGGCAAAGCTGTTTTTGCAGCGGCACGTGCCCATTGTGCTGATAACGGGTCGGATGGATACGGCCGTTACCTGGCAACAAGCCCTCGAAACCTGGCTGCCAGACACAGCTAACTTGCTGCGCCTGCCCGAACCTACACCTTTGCCCTATGATCGCGGCCCCTGGAGTGAGCGCACGCGGAACGGCCGTCTCCAAGTCTTCACGCGCTTCATGGCCGGACAGCACCCCCTCATCCCCGCCACCACAGAGCCGCCGTTGATTATCACCTCGGCGCGGGCGCTGCTGCAAAAGACCCTGCCCAAACGCCGCTTCCTTTCTGCTACCCGCGTATTGCGTGTAGGCAGTGTAATTGATTTGGAGAAGCTAACACAGACCTGGGTCGACATTGGCTACGAACACGTTAGCGTTGTGGAGGCTGCCGGGCAGTTCTCGCGGCGCGGTGGCATTTTGGACATCTTTCCCGTTTCCGTGTCTTATCCGGTGCGTATTGAGTTGTTTGGCGACGAAATAGATACCATGCGCTATTTTGACCCAGCCACACAGCGTACGCTAACTGTGAATGGCTACAGTCAGGCAGAGCGCATCGTCATCCCCCCGGCGCGGGAAGCGCTGCCCGGCGTGGCCCGCGACTATGCTCTTGCCATTCCTGAAGCAGAGAACCCTGCAGAAGGCAGTTTGCCCTCCTGGCGTGATGATATTGCTGGGCTGCGGGCGGGCGCGGCGTTCCCCACGCTGGAGTATTATTTGCCGCTGCTCTATCCCCAGCCTGCCAGCCTGCTGGATTATTTGCCGGATAATGCGTTATTGGTGGTGGATGATTGGGTGGAATTGGAAACGGCCGTGTCCGAATTCCGCAGCCACGCCGACCAGATGCGCGAAGAGCAGCCCAGCCTGCCCCCTGGCTACCCCAGCCCCGTGTTTGATTGGGCCGAGATGGCCGCCGAATTGCAGTGGTGGCAGCCGCTCATTTTGGGCGAGGGGGGCGAAGGCGAGGGCGAAATCTCCCATTTGGCCGATGCCTTTGAACCCGGCCCGCGTTACGGCGGGCAAATGCGCCCCCTCATGACCCAACTCAAATCCGCACAGCGCGAAGGAGACCGCATGGTTGTCGCCAGCCGCCAGGCGGCACGGTTGGCGGAGCTGTGGCGAGAAGAGAGCAAGGGAGCAGGGGAGCAGGGGAGCTGGAATGTGAGTACATTGCTCCCCAGTTCTCTTGCCCCCTTGCTCCCTAAAGACGAACTGCCGGAACTACCTGATAATGGCACATTAACCTTCGTCAACGCCGGGTTGGGTGAGGGATTCACGCTCATTCGCCGCGAAGACAATGCTATCCTGTTGGATTTGCTCACGGATGCTGAGGTCTTTGGCTGGAATCGACCCGCGCCGCGCCGCCGCCTTGCGCCACGCCCCTCTGCCCCGGAAACATACTTTTCCGACATTCAAGCCGGGGATTATGTAGTGCATATGGAATACGGTATTGGCCTGTTTCAGGGGTTGGTTGTACGCAATGTGGGCGGCACAGAGCGCGAATATTTGCTGATGCAGTACGCCAACAGCGACACGCTTTATGTGCCCGTCCATCAGGCTGACCGGTTGGCAAAATGGATTGGCTCCGACGAACGGCCGCCTGCCATGCACCGTTTGGGGGAGCGCACCTGGAGCAAGGCCAAAACCAAAGCGCAGCGTGCTGCCGACGAACTCGCTGGCGAGCTGCTTGATTTGTACGCGGCCCGCGAAACCGTGCCCGGACATGCCTTTTCCAATGATACGGAATGGCAGGCGGAACTGGAAGCCAGCTTCCCCTATCAGGAAACGGAAGACCAACTGCACGTCATTGCTGAGGTGAAAGCGGATATGGAGAAAGCGCAGCCTATGGACAGACTGATTTGCGGCGATGTGGGTTATGGTAAAACCGAGGTGGCACTGCGGGCGGCCTTCAAAGCGGTGACGGATGGCAAGCAGGTGGCAATTTTAGTGCCCACGACCATCTTGGCGCAGCAGCATTACTACACATTCCGTGACCGCCTGGCCCCATTCCCGGTGACAGTGGAAATGCTCTCGCGTTTCCGCACGCAGAGCCGACAGGGGCGCATTGTGCGTGACGTGCGCGACGGCCGTGTAGACATCATCATAGGCACACACCGCCTCCTCTCCGACGACGTCTCTTTTAAGGATTTGGGGTTGGTAATTATTGATGAGGAGCAGCGTTTTGGCGTGGCGCACAAAGAGAAGTTGAAGCAGTGGCGCACGGAGGTGGACGTGTTGACGATGACGGCCACGCCCATCCCGCGCACGCTGTACATGAGCCTGACCGGTGTGCGCAACATTAGCATCATCGACACAGCCCCGGCGGAGCGGCTGCCCGTGCAGACTTACGTGGGCGAAATGGATGATGCCCGCCTGCGCCGTGCCATTTTGCGCGAATTGGATCGCGGCGGACAGGTGTTCATTGTGCATAACCGCGTGCAGTCCATTGACATTGTGCGCCGTCAGGTTGAGGCGTTGATTCCCGGTGCACGGGTGGTGGTGGGGCACGGGCAGATGAGTGAGCGCCAGCTTGAAACCATCATGCAAGATTTTGAAGCGGGCGAGATTGATATTTTGCTGAGTACGACGATTATTGAGAGCGGGCTGGACTTCCCCAATGCCAACACGCTGATTGTAGATCGGGCGGAACAGTTTGGGCTGTCGCAGTTGTACCAGTTGCGCGGGCGCGTGGGGCGCGGCACACGGCGGGCGTATGCCTACTTTTTCCACGCGCCCTGGCGTCGCGTGACGCCGGAGGCGCAGGCGCGATTGGAGGCGTTGGCAGAGCATACAGAATTGGGAGCAGGCTATGCCATTGCCACGCGGGATATGGAACTGCGCGGCGCAGGTGATTTGTTGGGTGGTGCGCAAAGTGGGCACATCTCGGCGGTGGGCCTGGATATGTACACGCGGCTGTTGGCGGATGCGGTGAAGCGGCGCAAGGCGGAACTGCGCGGTGAAGCGCCGCCGCCGGAGATGGCTGAAGGGGTGCTCATTGATTTGCCGCTGGCGACGTATGTGCCTACGGATTATGTGCCGGATGGTGCGCTGCGGCTGCGCTTGTATCGCCGCATGGCGATGCTGACGACGATGGCGGAGATTGATGAAATGGCGGAAGAGCTGGCAGACCGTTTTGGCCCGATTCCTGATCCTGTGGATAATTTGTTGTATCAACTGCGGATTAAGTCGTTGGCGGGTGGGGCGGGGGTAACGGCCGTTACAACCGAAGTGGGTCAAATTCGCATCCGTATTGCTGAACTAGAAAATGTGGATCGTTACCGTTTACAGCGTTACCTGGGTGAAAGTGTGCGTGTCAGCCGCAAAGCTATTTGGATGAAGCGCGACTTGAGTACACGCGAATGGCAAGTGGCGCTGGTGCAAATTTTAGAAAAGCTAGAGAGCTATGATCCACGAAACTTACGATAAGCAACCATTAGATGACAAATCCCCAAGATTTGTCAAATCTTGTAGACTGACCATAATGAGCAGCGTAGGAGCGAGTTCAAGATGAGCGATAGTATACCAATTTCCAATGTGGGGACGTGCAAACTCCCTGATAACGACTGGAACAAGATGGATATAAATTTCTTTGATAATTCGTTTGAAATTCCGAAAGCGCGAGAAGATGTGCGTTTTAAGCAAATTGGCGTATTTGTGTATGAAGACTTGCGCCGCGTGGCAGTTGGCCTGGAAATGACCTCTTTTTTAGAGCCGCCCTGCATTGACATTGTGGTCAAAAATGGGGATGGTGTGATTGCGGGGACGATGGTGTTGATTGAGACGAACACGCCTAATATCACGCTGACGATGCACTTGCGTGACCGGCAGCCGACGCAGGAGTATGAGCTGTCTGCGCAAATTTATTATGACCACCCAGAGCAAAAAGAACGGCAAGACTACCACAAAGAGACGGTACGTTTTATGGTGGTGGAGAAGGGGGAGCAGTTGTTTGCTTTTTAGAGGGTCGTAGGGGCATGGCGACGCCATGCCCTGATTAATCTTTTTTGACCAGTGCCAGGATGCCGCCGATGAGCGCGGTTAGAAACCCCAAGAGGACAATCGTAAATTTGATGGCCGCGCATCCCCAAGCTAGCGGCGGCCAAATGGATTGTGTTGAGCCAAAGAGCAGTTGGATGAGGGAGATGTTTTCGATGTAGTCCAGGGCCGCAGCCAGCCAGATGGCTTGCGCTAACCATTGCCCTATTTTGCTGCCAATGCCGGGCAGATGAGGCGCAGCCGCCAGACAACTCAAGGAAATGGCGGCGGCATAGAGCAGAGGATAGAGGAAGTCCAGCCCTAAACTTAACCCGGCGGAGGCGAGGGTTTGCCCTTGCCAGGAGTTGACGATGGCCTGGGCGTTGGGCACGCTCCCGGCGAATTCGTAGGAGAGGATGCCTTGTGGGGCGGCGTCTGTGGTGAGGGGGGCGCCGATGACTTGGAGAACGGCCGTCATTCCCACCGCTAATACAATAGCCAACCACATCATCCTGCTGCGATTTGTGAATAATTGTGAGAATAATTTGGTCATGTCAAAATGTTTGTAGGTTGACAAACCTACCCGAAATTTCTATGGCAAAATCCCTCTGTAAATTTCGCGTTTAGCACGAATTTGGCTAACTTTTTTGCCAAACCTACCCGAAATTCCTGCTTTTTTGCCAAACGTACGCGGAATTTTTAATTGAAATTCTACAAAAAATCCCTTGTAATTGCCAAACCCATGCGGAATTCCTACACTTAACAGCCATAAAGCTGTTCATTGCCAATGGCAAGGATTGCGCAGAATGATAGCCTATCAACTGATATCCTAAAACTTCCAATTAGAATCCTGTTTATTGAACCACCACCGAAAAGAACAATCCAAGTCGCAGCTAGATCGCACCCAAGAACTTCGTGTGCTTTCACAAACGAATTTGCTACGAGCTGTTTTGTGGTAGTGGTAGCTAAGTTGTGGCCGGAAAGTGGCTGGGGTGGCGTGTGTATGCGATAGAGATTTCGCCGGAGTACGTGATGGTGACACTGCAACGGTATCTGATGCAACTGAGGTGTCCGGAGGTAGTGTAGCGAGTTATGGAGCATTTTGCATGCACAAGCAACCGGCTCAGGGAGTTGGCTATTATAGGACCGGAAACACGAACCACCATAGGCTCATGGTGGTTTTTTTGTCGAGCATAACTGGTTAAAAACCTCCATGAGATAGAATGGTTGCTCCTTACTTCAACCTATTTCATCTTATGGAGGTTCACCTATGTTCAAGGAAATTACCCGCTTTGTCAATTGGATGCGTCGTTGCAATCCCCAGGCCGACACCGCCAAAAGTTATCGCTATCACCTGCATAAATTCACCGAAGTCGTTGGTGACTATGCTCCAGCCAGCGTCGCCCTGTACGATATTGACGTCTTTGTCGAGTTCCAGGCCGCACGCGGGCTGAAAAGTAGTTCCATCAACCGCAGTCTGCCCAATCTCCCAACCATGACTTGTATACATTTCAGGGCACGCTGCGCTTTTTGCAGCAGCAGGGCACGGCCGTTCCCCACCAGTTATTGAGGCTTCCCAGCCTCAATAAGCCGCAGGCGTTGCCCCGCTTCTTGACAGACGCGCAGGTGGCTGCTTTGCGGGATGACTTTCTCCGACGGGCTGAGCAGGCGAAAACAGCGGCGTCAAGACGGCCGTTCCGTCTTGACCTGGCCGCCTTTTACCTGCTGTGGCAGGGTGGCATTCGTGTCAGTGAGCTGGAAGATTTGCGGCTGCCCGACGTGGATTTTGCCGCCGGGCAGATTCTCATTCGGGAAGCGAAGGGCTTGCAAGACCGGGCAGTGTACCTGACGAAGCGGGTTGTCGAGACGCTCCAGCAATATCTGACGGTGCGCGGCCCGGCGTTGAGTGACCATCTGTTTATCTACCGCCACAAGCCGCTGTCCAAAGATATTATCCGCTGCCGCATCAAAGCGGCGGGGAAGCGGTTGGGATTTAAGGCCACGCCGCACATGCTGCGCCATACGTTTGGCACGCAGTTGGTGAATGCCGGCGCGCAGATAACGACGGTGCAGGCGTTGTTGGGGCACAAGCGGCTGAATACGACGATAGCCTATACCCATTTGCATGATAAGGAGGTGATGCATAACTAATTACGAGCGATGGAGCAGATTACGGCACTCTAATATAAAAGCCATAGCTTGTCCAATCATTCGCAATTGGCTCTTGGCTATCAGTCCACTCGGTTGAATTACTCAGCTTTTCCTGGAGTATTTCTGATGCCGTATCATCAGACGAATCATTGTAAAACCACAATCCGTCCAATCGCATTTCTGGATAAATACTTGCTTCAGACGATCCAGATGCTGTGTTTAATTGAAATTTCTCGTCTTCCTCGTAAATGCTAATTCCCCTAATTACAGTACCTTTGTCGGGGAAAAACAAATAGGCTACGTAAATTAGATTCCCTTCATCAAAATCAATCACAATCCATTTAGGTACTCCCAATATTGATAGTGCGTCAGACAAACTTCCCATTGAAAGAAGTGAAAGATAGACTGATGTAATAGTTTCTTTTTCGTAGTAAATCCTACCAACATTGCCAGGAGAAAACCGAAAAGCGTAAAGGCTTGATTGTGGGTAATGATTAATGCTGTCTTCTCCAGAAATAAATGTTAATCTACTTATAGAATTGATCCCTTCTTCTACGGAAGTGACACTTGGTGTGATATTTTGCCAACAAGGGTATTGGCAAGAAGGGGAATTCGACTCCAGTAATTCATCAAGAGACGGCTTTGACGAACTCTCATACCAAGTAAAAATCGAAAATATCGTAATTGTTCCCAACAAAAAAATCGATACTGCATAAAATTTTTTCGGAATTCGATTTTTAGTAAGCATTATTTTTATTCACCTTTGTTCATCAATAGCATTCAGGACATAATTGACTCGCTCAGGCGAAATCATCCTAGATGAATCAACAACGAATGCAGAAAAAGTGTATGCCCAGTCCTCAGCCGGATTTTCTGGATTTTCTTGAAATGTTGTCCATGAAGTAGGAATGTCCACTGTATATTCACCCCATTCAAACCATAAGAATTTATGGGCGAACCTTCCACCAACAACATCACGAAGATTGTCCGATAGACCCTGATCCGAACGCTGATCCCAGATATGTGACAATTCATGTACAATTGTTTCATAAATATCTTCGTCAGCACGCCAGGCATTAAGATATTCTTTATTATCAAAGTCACGCTGATAGAAAGCTCCATCATGGAGATCTACACGGCTACCCCATCGCGCAAATGCATTACTTGTCCACCTATCTCGTATTCGCTTGATGTCAACTCCTCCCCATATATTTTTGAACATTGAAATAGCGTTTGCTGTGTCGCTATCGAGTGAATCCAGAACTAATTCCAGACTTTGCTCTAACCACCCCATTTCTTCAAACAACCATTTGCCTAAGATATTAATATCATATAGTGACTCTTATATATACCCACTTAGTGGGCTTGTAGCGGCATTTAGCTGATGCCTCCTACTAGTAGAATAGGTTCTCTCACAAATCTATCTCTACTCAATAGGAGGCACGAAATGATTGACGAAATCAATCGCTTTGTCAACTGTATTCGCCGCCGCAGCCCCAACGCTCACACCTATCAGGATTACCGCTGCGACTTGCAGCAGTTCCTCGCCGTTGTCGGCGACCATCCCCCCGATGAGATTGGCTTTCAAGATGTAGACCGGTTCATCGCCGACCAGTCCCAGCGCGGTCTCAAACCGGCTACCATCAACCGCCGCTTAACGGCCGTCATCTCCCTCTACACTTTCCTCGCCGCCGAAAATCCCGACCTGGTATGCCCGGTACTACCCTACCGCCATATGCTGCGCACGTACCGCCGTCTCCCCCGCCCCGTTCCTGATGAAAAACTGCGCCGCTTCCTGGCCGTCGTCAAAGACAGCCGCGACAAGGCCATTTTCCTGCTCATGTTGCGCTGTGGCCTCCGTATCTCCGAGGCTGCCAATCTGAGATTGCAGGACTTGTACCTCAACGAAGCACGGCCGCGCCTGCTCATTCATGGCAAAGGGAGCAAAGAACGGTCTGTGTATTTGTCCCCGCAAGCAGCCTTTGCCCTGCGCCGTTATCTAGCAGAGCGGCCTGTTTCCGCCAGCGAATCCGTGTTTCTCAACTACAAACTTGAAGGACTGGCGACCATCGGCATTCAGAAACGATTGGAGAAGTACCGCGCTGAGGCGGGCATTCACCTCACCGCCCATCAACTGCGCCACAGCTTCGCCAACGATTTGGTTGCCGCCGGTGCGCCGGTGACAACCATCCAAAAACTGATGGGGCATACCTGGGTAACGACCACCCAGGCCTACATTGCCGCCAATGACCCTAAAGTGCAGCAGGATTTCTATGCGGCCGTCAAGCAGATGGAGGGATGGCAATGAACAAGACAAAATCCCCCACCTCGGCTGCGGCCCGTTACGACAAAGCGCTCAAACGCGCTCAAGCATTGCATCCTGTGCCCTCTGGCTGCCGCGCACCACAGCCAACGACGGCCTGGCCGGAGGAAAATGTTACCTTGCTGGAACGCTACCGCGATTGGCTGGAAGCAGGCGGTGCAGCGCAATCGGTGATAGACAATCATCGCATCCCAATGGCTGGGCATGTATTGGGCCTCAACCTCAAGCCCCACTGCCAGCTAGATTTGGACACCGACCTGGAAAAAGCGCTGACTTACATCCAGACCAAACAGCCCAGTCCCAGTTGGCAGGAAAACTGCCGCCATTCCCTACACTGGTTCCGCCGTTTCCTGCTTCAAGAACGGGGGCTGGCAGAACCGCGAGGCAAGACAATCTATGGCCACGCGGAGCGGTATCAAGCGGGGTTGCCAGACTGGTTGTTGGCGCAGTTGGATAAGCTGTTAACTCTGAGGCAAGCCAGTTGGCGCGAATCTCGCCGGGCTGTTTCCATCTACCAGTTTTGGCAGAAATATACCCGCATTTGGCGCTGGTTAGTTGAAAACGAGATTATCAACGACGACGAAGAGAGCTTGACCCACATCAAGCGTGACCATCTGTACGCTTACATGGACGCGATGTTGGCCCAGGGATATGCCATCGGCAGTGTCAACCTGGATTTGTACAACTTTCAGGGCTGCCTGCGCTTTTTGCAGCAGCGGGGTTTCAAGATAGCAACGGTGCTGTTATCGCTGCCGGGCTTGAAGAAGCCGGACAGCCTGCCCCGCTTTTTGACTGACGAGCAGGTGAGAAAACTGCGGGATGATTTGATGGAACGGGTGGAAACGGCCGATACGCCCGCACGCTTACGCGACCGCCGCCTGGATTTGGCTGCCTTTTATCTGCTCTGGCAGGGCGGGCTGCGGGTCTGTGAAGTGGAGGATTTGACATTGGCTGACCTCAATCTCCCAGAGCGGCGGGTGCTCATTCGTCGCAGCAAGGGGTTGAAAGACCGGGCCATTTATCTGACGGATGCGGCGTTAGCGGCGCTGTCCGCGTACTTGGAGCTGCGTGGACAGGGCAGCAGCGACTGTGTGTTTCTGTATCGCCACAAGCCAATATCCAAAGACCTGGTGCGCTGCCGCATGAAGGCCGCCGGTAAACGCGCCGGGGTGAAGGTGACGCCGCACATGCTGCGGCACACCTTTGGCACGCAGTTGGTGAATGCCGGTTGCCAGATTACGACGATTCAGGCATTGCTAGGCCACAAACGGCTGAACACCACGCTGACCTACGCCCGTGTCCATGACCAAACGGTAGCCGACGACTACTATGCAGCCATGGCGATGATTGAGGAGCAAATGCAATTCCCGCAAAGCTTGCCGCCAGAACAAAATCCAAACGGTAATGCGGCTCATTTACTGCTGTTACTAGATGCACTCCAAGCAGAACCATTAACCAAAAGCCAACAGGCGGTTGTGGATGAGCTGCAAGGCGGCTTGTTAGCGTTGGCGGAATCGTTGAATGGTGTAGTCGAGTCAAAGAGCTGGGTTGTTAACGAGCAAATTGGCCTGTCATATCTGGTGGCAGGTGTATAGTCGCCGTAGAGGCTGTGGAATTGTGGTCAAATGGGCTGTTTACATTTGTCCACATTTCCATCAGCCTTGGTGTATAAGAAACAAATGAAGGAATGGCAAGTCCCGTGCAAATTATCGCTGAATCCAAGTTGTCCCGCCATATTCCCAAGTGTCATTTAAGTAGTTGCCATCTGCATCTATCCCCCCGAAAAGCACGATTACTTGTCGCGCTTCATCATAAACCATTGCGTGTCCATAGCGCGGTGTAGGTGAGTTGGTTGGATTTACTTGATACCATTGAGTGCCATTGTATTCCCACGTATCGTTCAGTGGAAAGCTATCAGCACCAGCTTTAGCAGATAATCCTCCAAAGAGTACAATAACATCCCGATTTTGATCGTAGCTTAATGACCAATCTTGTTGCCGAACCCTACCAGCTCCTTCATTAATAGTGATATCTAATGGGTAGTATTCCCAATTTGAACCATCAAACTCTAGTAAATTACCCCCGCCAGATACAATTATCAGTTTTCCAGTGTTTGTATCAAAGATCATTTCAGTATTCGGAATGTTGAAGTAGTAATTTAAGAGTTTCCCATTTCGACTTTCTTGAGAATGTATACCACCTGGCCAAAAATGACCGTCATACAACCATGCGTCTCCATTAGTTCCTGAGGTTGTTGTTGGGCCATCATCTTTGCCTCCAGCAATAAAAACCGCCTTTTCTGGAGGGTAATACCCCATCACAAAAGAGACACGCGGAGAAGGCATTTCTTCTGACTCTATTTGCATCCATTCATAACCGTCATACTCCCATAAATCACCAAATACGCTCATGTCCCCACTCTCCCATATCCCACCGCCGAAAAGTACAGTGATCTGACGGCTTGAATCATAAGCCAATTCATGCCTGATACGAGATGTAGGGAGAGTTAACGTATTTACTTGATACCAATGAGTACCATCGTATTCCCAAGTGTCATTCAAGTAATTTGAGGAGTTCGACCCGCCAAACATAATGACTACTTGCCGATTGTTATCATATGTCATAGCCGCATTGGAACGGATTGGCGGTGTGCCAAGTGTCTTGTTCCTTGGACTTTGTATAGAACTGGCTTCTAATAATTGTGTTAAATTATCATCCGAATTACTTACATTAGTAGTATTTGATTCTGTACAACTAGCCAACAAACAAATCAAAAATGCAAGAAGCGGAATTGACAAAAAAACAATTCGAGAAATCCCTTTTGTAAACATAATAGTGAGTAACCTTCTATCTAGGAATGCCAACATAGTAAATTCCTTCATCACTTCTTTGAAAATAACTCGTTTTGTTTATCCGAGTAAAATACACACCACTTGATGCTACACTACCATTTACCTGTACTATTATTGAGTTCTGAGGGTTGACTGCATCATAAGAAACCATTAGAGCTGAATGTGCTCCTGTTGGCCCACTTTCATCATTCTCAAGATTATCCCCATCTCCTAGTGAAAGAGTAAATGCGTAGACGGCGTATGTTCGATTACCAAGGGTTTTTTCACCTAGAACGCCCAATTCATAGAACATTTTTGCATATAGATTTGCTGTCTCAATATACTCTTCATAATATTGTCCTGTGGCAGCAGCACATACACTATGACACTCAGATTTACTGGGGGTTAAATCATATAAAGCCTGGCTAATATTGGCGACTTCTGGTGCAATACGCATCATAGACATTAGCTCTGAAACGGTTTCAGGTTTTGCCAAAATGTCTCCAGCCGATGGGTTTGGATTTGCAAGCTGAGGAACACTACTCGTGTATGCTTGCCAAATAGCTACTAGTTCTTCGGAGGTTGATGCTCCCAGTTCCCAAAATTCAGCCAAAATATCATACGAAACTCCATATTCGTTGGCTAAATTCTGTGCTTCAATCAAGCAATCGTAATCTGCATAGTCATCATACGGGTCTACACTACAATGTCCTGTTGGGTCAATGAAATTGAGGGGCGAATTCAAGGCGTAGGCGTATCTGTTGAGTGTTTGGGGGTTTGAAAAGTTTGGTACAATGCTATCAGCAGAGACCATTCGGTATATATAAGAAACGTAGTACCGTGCATTCATGTAGATTAACCCTAGATCATCATTCTTACATTAAGTTAGATCCAGAGAGCACCCCAGGTGGTATGATGCGGTAAGAATCGGCCCAGATTCTACCCAAATTCATATCACCTGGAGGTGCTACCATGTTAGCCGAAATTGCCCGTTTTCAACAGTGGCTCCGTCGCCGGAGTCCCTACGCTTCTACCCACATTCATTACGCCAACGATGTCGAACTGTTCTTCAACTGGTGTGATAAAGCCATTGGCGAAGTCACGGCTGTTGACATGGACGCCTACATCGAACAGTGCCAGGCACAAGGTCACGCCACAGCCACCGTTAACCGACGGCTGGCCGCGCTGCGAACCTTTTACCGTTTCCTCGACCTGACAATGGCCGACGCGCCGCGCAGTCCGGTGCTGCCGCAGCGTCACTACATCCGCCAGGGTCGCCGCCTACCCCGCGATGTGGAAGACGATGTCCTCGAAGCGTTATTCGCCGTCATCCAATTGCCCCGTGATAGAGCCATGTTCTCTCTCATGCTCCGGTGTGGTCTGCGAGTAGGGGAAGTGCGCAACCTGAATATGGACGACCTGTACCTGCAACCGACTGTGGGCCAACTGCCCCGCTTGTGGCTGCACGGTAAAGGGGGTTACGAGCGGGTAGCCTATCTTTCGCCGCAAGCGTTGGCTGTGTTGCAGGCGTGGCTGGCGGTGCGGCCGGTGGCTGGCGGGAGTACGGCCGTTTTCCTCAACCGCTTTGACCGCCGTCTCACCGTCACCGGCATCCAATACCTTCTGGCCGGGTATTGCCGGGAAGCAGGGGTGTGGGTGACATGCCACCAGTTCCGCCACACCTTTGCCCGCCATCTGGTCGAGGCCGGTGTGCCCGTGACCACCATTCAACGGCTGTTGGGACATGTGCGCATACGCACCACCGAAGTTTACCTGCACATTTCCGACACCCAAACACAGGCGGATTATCAGGCGGCCATGGCCGTGCTGGCAGAGCGGCTGGCAGGGGGTGGGTGATGGCTTCGCCCATAAATAGCGATTTGTACAAGCCCATTCGGGAATGGCTGCCCGCCAATTGGGGGGCTTATGATGCTTTTCGTCGCTGGCTGCGCGAGGCAGGGTACAGTGAATCGGCCGTGAACACCTACAGCTGCGCTGTCCGTCTGGCCATCAGCCAGCTAGGCAAACCTTATTGGCAAATAACGGAAGCTGACCTGGTGGCGGTACGGTCAAACATTGCCGCACGCTTCGACAGCCAGGCGACCTGTCGCGGCTATTACAAGGGGCTGCGCAAACTGGCCGAATGGCTGCGGCAGCGGCAGGGAAAGCCACAGCCGGAGAAGCCCGTCAACTGGGACTATTTTCTGGCCGGTCTGCCGGATGAGATAACGGGACAGGTGCGCGGCTACCTGCGCTGCCAACAGCGGAATTGGCCGGTAGAAGCGCAGTGGCAACTGACGGGCGGCAGCTTGAGTACATTGACTCGTTTTCTGCGTTGGGCGGCGGGTCATTCTGGCTTCAAGACAGCCGCCGACCTGACCCCCGACCTCTGGTACACCTACCTGGATGAACGGCTGGCGGCGGGGATGAGTGCGGTGACGGTCAATAAAGAACTGCATGCCCTGCAAAGCTGGCTGCGCTACCTGGCCGAGATGGAGACGCCCATTTGTGAGCGGCTGCTGCGGGTGGAGCGGCTGCCAACAGGCCCCAATCTGCCCAAAGATGTGCCCATCGAGCAGCTGCGGCGGCTGGCGGCGGAGATTGAACTGGATGCAGCCAGTGAACGAGCGGGGGTTCGCCGCTGTGGGGTGATGGACAGAGCCTGGTGGCGGCTGATGCTGCACAGCGGCCTGCGGGTGGGGGAGGTGCGGCGGCTGCGGCTAGCCGATATAGACCTGGATGGGCAGAGACTGCGGATTGTGCAGTCGAAGGGGTTGAAGGACAGAGTCGTGTTTCTGAGCGCGGCTGCGGTAGAGGCAATTGAGGCGTACTTGCCGCTGCGCGGGCCGGTATTGGATGACACACTCTTTGTCTACCGCCACCGGCCGCTGACCGTCACCTATTGCGCCGAGCGGATGCGGACGTATGAGAAGCGGTGCGGGGTTCGCGTACGGCCGCACCAACTGCGTCACAGCTGCGCCACGCTGCTGCTGAACGCGGGCGCGCCGCTGCTGACGGTGCAGGCGTTGTTGGGACATAAACATCTGGACACGACATTGATTTATGCCCGGCTCTATGATGGCACGGTGGCGGCGGATTACTACCGGGCGATGACCACCATTGAACTGCGCTTGCAGCTAACAGAGACGGCTACACCACCCGCATTGAATCCGGCCCAACTGGTGGCCCTGGTAGATGCGTTGGGCAACGGCACGCTCAACGACAACCAGCGCGAACTGGTTCACGCCTTGCGCGCCAGCCTGTTAGCGCTGGCTGAACAAGGGGGCGAAGCCGAAAACGGCCTGTCCTGAGCAAGGTCGAAGGATTGACCCCCAGGCCGTTTTTGGGTAGACTGAATTTACCCCAAAGGAAGAGAGGGGCGGCCGGGTTTCTCCGCCGCTTCTCTTTTCATATGGCGGGGTTGTTAAGGTGCATTTGTCGCGTTCCAAAACGAAGAACCAAAGAAGCCATAACGATACTGCTAACGGCTATATCCAAACAACCGAACGATTTGTTAACGAGCAAATGAAGTGGCTAGAAGAGCCAATCCCTTTGCCCTAAGTCGGCCAGGGGAGTGGGGAACCTGGCCTTTTCCCTGGTTCTTGCTTTTGGGCAATGCCAAAAGCAAGAACAGTGATGTATCATCCAGCCTCACTATTGAAGAGGTTTCGCCAATATGGTGGCCGCCTCTGGTGAGGCAAGGCCATAGTCATTCAGGTTTATCTCCCTAAGAAGCTTAAAGTCGCCACCGAGTTCGTAAACTTGCACAATGCCGTCCCCAGCCGATAGGACAATCCAATCCCTATCACCATACCAGGATCGAAACCCAAATTTGCGCCTTTGACCGAGTTCGTCTCCAAAGCGTTTAACCACTTCGAGGGTATCATTCAGTTGTATCACCATAGTAAACGTCGTTGTCACTGCCCACTGGCCAGAAGGAGATTTAAGAAGCTGTGTCCGCCCATCGCCTGGAAAAACATCCAAGCCCTCGGCAATCTGGGTCCATTGCCTGGTGGTCAGGTCAACGACATACATTTCACCCAAAGTAAAAAACAGTATTTGCTCAGCCATTGACATGTCCCACATCAACAGCGGTGTCCCCCCCCAATTTGTATACCGGTATTTGATGGTGTCTAATACCTCAAAATTTGTCACTTCGCTAATGACCACGCTTTGCGGTATTCTTCTACCAGCCTCATCGATAGTAGATTCTTGAGAATAAGCAAATACATCAGGTTCATTAGGGGACCAAACAAAACCGGATAAATATCGGTCAGCCGGATCGTTTTTTATTACCGTGCCATCACCTGTATTAATAAACCACCATTCAAAAGATATAGGCTCAAAATAGTTAACCGAAATACGCAGCCATTTGCCTTGGGTAGACAAATCAAGCAGGGAAGGTGCCCCCTCCATAGGCTCGGCAAAAAATGCTCGGCTGCTCCCTGTTTCGTAGTTGACCTCGTACAGTTGCCAGGTAGGGTAGCCTTCCCCAAGCCCTTTCATCTCGGCAACGTACAAAATATCAGACTGTTCGCCACCCCACATCATCTGCGTCAGGCGCGTGCCTGGGGTGGTGGTGAAAACCAGGCGTTTTTCCTCCGTTGACGTGTCCACCAGCCAGATCTCATGGACTTCGTCCGCCTCTCCTTTTTGTTGGACTTCCACGGCCACAACCAGCAGTTCCGGCGAGGGGGCTGTGGTTGGGGTTGCGGAGGGGGCGGTTGTCGGTGTCCAGGTAGAAGTTGGGGTGTTGGCTATTGAAGTTGAGGTCGCTTCAAGGTCAGGCATTGGTGTGAGGGTCGGAATAGCGGTGGCAGTCCAGGTGAATACCGGCGTGCTGGTCAGAGCGGCTTGGGAAGCAGGTGTTTGTGGCTGATTCGACTCGCCAGGAAAGCTTTCTCCTTCCGGCTTAATGTTTGCGTTTGTACATCCAACCAGGAATAAAGCCAAAACCAAAGCGATTAACGTAGCCCCTGGCCGCCAACGATTCCCTAAAGCCAGTTTCCAGGTCAGGTGAGAAAAAAGGTGCTTATTCATAACAATTGTCCTCGCAGCGTGATCTATATGATTGGCAGGATATCCTGTCCAGAGTTTTTGCCTCGGCGTTCGTTACTCCCAACCGATCACGCCATAAAAATCTTCTAGTGCTGGAATCCAATCAGCCTGGGCCCACGCCCATGACGATACGGATAGGGATTCACGGCCATGAGCATATTCGCCCACACCCACAACCAGGTCATAGTGCCCATAAAAGATAGGCCGGCCAGACGAGTTTGCGCTTGTGGGCGTATCCGGGTAGGAGACCAGAAAATCTGGCAGCGCCCCTTGTTCAACCAGATAAGCCAGGATAAGAAAATCGTCGTAAATAGCTGCCGGGTTGACCTTAATACTATCAGGCGGATAAGCAAACTGGCCGGATTGCGGATTCTCCTGAATCCATTCAAACAGGTTAATCCTACCTTGAAGATAATTTTGCTCCCGACTCTGAACGACCTGTAATAAGACTACAGACGTATATAAGCCTCTCAAAGAGAAATACTCTTCGTTTGCTGAACCTTCCTGATAGTTCAGAGGATGAAAACTGGCCTGCTCTTGAATGAGTATCCAGGCGCCTATTTCGTAGCGATACAGATCTGGATTAGATGGCTGGTTGTTGCTGTGAACCTTGATATTAAATTCGCTTTGGCTGATACTCATATAATCCAGAAATTCTTGTAAGAACGGACTTGCAGGAATCGCTTTGTTTTCAACCCCTGCTGGCAGTGGTGGTGGCGGTAGAGGGCCACAGTAGTCGTCAAATTCACATTCACGATGGCCAGTGGGATCGGTAAAGTTGACAGGATTGTTGCGAACGTACGAGTAACGGTTGAAACTTTGCGGATTGGTGGGGTCTGGTACAATGGTGTCGGGGCTGATGAAACGGCCGATCGCCGGGTCATACCACCTCGCTTGCATATCTATCAACTTAATGTAATCATTCTGTTTATGCCCTGTAAACCCCCTGTCCGTCACCTCATTTGGGCCGCTACCCTCACGGTAGCCGCCAAAGGGCAGGTAGCGCGTCACAATGGGGGCGCTGACGCCACCGTCCCTTTGTATGGCGCTGGCGCTGCCCAGATGGTCGCTGTAGAGGTAGAACAGGCCGTTGTTTGCCGGGTCGGGGTCGCCCGCTACGCGCACGGCCGTTGCCTGCCCCGCCAGACTGTAAATAGTGCGCGTAATAATGCGCTGCACCGGCTCCGTTGCGCCGCCACCGTCGTCGCCATCTGCTACCTTATCGCTCTCAAAGCTCAACGGCACGCCGACTGCGCCCTCATCCATTATCACCGCCCCATCCAGCCCTGGTGGGTCTATGCTGCCGCCACCACCTTCTTCATCAATAATCAAAGACACGGTCACATACACCCGCCGCGTTGTCGTCGCCCCGCCATAGCTGCTGCATGTTAACTGATACATATGCCGAATGTCGAGTGGCGTAGCGAATGTACCCTTTTCTTACGGGCTTACTCGGTCAACAAGAACGACCAAGCGTAACTCACCACCTCTCCAGAAGTTTTGCGAATCGCCACTTCTACTGTATGCAATCCAGGTTCACGTGCCATTGTGTAATAAAGACTAAACGGGGCGCCTCCTGGTATCTGGAAAACTCCTCCTGTATCAGGATCAACAAACGTGATTGGAGAAGCATCGGTTCTTGTCATGCCATGCGGCTCAGAAAAAAGGTGATCATCAATTTTCACACTTACACGGGGTACAAAATCATCTACACTATCAAAGTCATCGCCTTCTTCAACGAGGCTTTCCATGCGTACATCAAAAAACACCTCGCCAGAGACAGGAAGCGTCCCAAAGTTTTCAATCAGTTCCGCAAATTCATCCAGCGAATACGTTTTTCCAGGTTCGGGAAAAACGTAATACAAAAAATCTGGCAGGGACATTTGCGTGGGTAATACTATTCTTGTAGGTGTAGAATATGCTGATTCATCAACGAATCGAGTTACTTCTAATGGCTCGGCAAGAGTGGGAGTACATGCACTCAATAACACCATTATTACACTTGCCAAAGCTAAGATTATAAACCAATTTCTCATTCTGAATCTCCTTCATCACTCCGGTTGGTAATGACAAATTGTCAGCCCTGCTTATGGAGAGTAATTAGTAATCAACGTGCGCAATAATTCGATATCGGTGATTCGCCCATACATCCCCATTCCTTCTCCTTGACCATTATTGATACCTCTGACTGTGCCATTGACAATCAGGGGAGCACCAGAATCCCCTCCTGTGGTTGAAGTAGGCTGAACAAAAATTGCTGGGTATGTTCCAGACCCATTTTTCCGTCGTGCAGGGCCAGTGCCTACTATTTGAGTAGAATACAATCCGTTTGCTACATCTGGATTAAAGGTAACAGCTTGTAAGGCAGAACCACTGACGTTGTCCCTCACTTCACCTATAGAAGCAGCTTCTATATCGGGCAATACATCCCGAGGGAAAATCAGCAAGGTCAGACCATTTTCCATATCTCCTAACTCGCTGCCGTAATGAATTGCGATGTTTAGAGTATTAGTCGGCCCAAAAATTGTAACCTCTGTCCCTGTGTTTGGGTCAATTATAGAAAGCCTACGGATATCACCGGGCGCAAAATCACCTAAAAAGTGATTACTTGTAAGTGCTGCATTGAAGTCAATAAATGTTAAAGTTCCACTGAATGGATTAGGGTATTTATCCCGGTCATTTAATGTTATTTGATAGAGCAATACATAGTCAGGAAGAGTTGTGGGAGGAGGGGTATCTACAGAGTTGCATTCTGGCCCTCCTCCTGCATCGTAGGGATCATTGCACCAGGCTGGGTCGTGCCCTGTCGGGTCAACCGTTACAAGGGGCCGATTTTCCACATAACTGTACCTGTTATACGACTGCGGGTTGGCGGGGTCGGGCACAACCGTGTCGGCACTGGCGAACCTGCCTATGCCGCTCACGTAAAAGCGGGCATTCATGTAAATGAGGCCAATGTCATTGCTGCCGCCGTTTTCGCCGCTTTTGTGCCCGGTAAAGCCGCGGTCGCTGATGGCGCTCTGCTGGCTCGTGGGCGCGGTGCGATAGTCGCCAAAGGGGGTATAGCGCACCACATCGCCCACCGGGTTGCCCGCCGCATCCGTCATGGCGCTGGCGCTGCCCAGGTGGTCGCTGTAGAGGTAGAACAGGCCATCGTTTGCAATGTCTAAGTCGCCGGTGACACGCACGGCTACGGCTTGCCCCGCCAGAAAGTAAGTGCTGCGTTGAATGGTATACTGCCCCCCTGATGGGGCGCTGCCCTCCTCCAGGCTGCTCATCGCCATGCCATCGCCTACCCACAAGTCGCCTTTAGGTATCTCAAGATCAAACCCTATTGTCACCGTTACAGAGCGAACGGTGGAACCGCTGCTGTTGGTACATGTCAGGGTATAGGTGCGAGAACCCCAGTCAAACCCTTTGAAGTTCTGGCTGCCGCTTAACGCTTTGTCGCCTGTCCAACTATCGGAAGCAGTACAAGTATGGGCATCACTGCTGCTCCAGGCCAGGGTGAAGCCGCTGTATGGGGGGACAATCAAGTTGGTCTGTCCATTGGCCGTGAAGGTGACGGTGGGTTCGGGGACAATGCTAACGGTGACAGAGATGGCCGTTTCCCCATAATCATTCTCACAAGTGAGCGTGTAGACTTGGCTGCCGCTGCCAAAGCCATGCATACTCTCGCTGCCTGTCAGGGGCGGGGGGGTTGGTGACCAACTGGCAGCACAGGAATTGGCATCACTACTGCTCCAGGCCAGTGTAAAGTTCGTATATGGCGGCAAAGACAGAGCGCTTTGCCCATTGGCCGTCAAGATAACTGTAGGTGGCAAGAAACGCACCTCTTCCTCGTAATTGGGGAAGGGGGTGTAAATGACGCTGTCGTCCGGGTTCATGGTCTTGACCCGTTGCCCGGCAGCATCATAGGTGAACTGGGTCACATCGCCCGTCACAGTATTTGTCACCGTCGTCAGCCGATTTTCCACATCAAAGATATGTAAATAACTATCGGTTTCCTCACTACGGGTGGTCATGTTGCCATTGGCATCGTAGCAAAAGAATTGGTCGCCAATTTGCTTAACAGCGTGTGGTAAAGCTTGATCGGGCAGTGGTGTGGAGCAACTGCTGTTCCAGGTTGTGTAATCATAAGTGTTGCCGCCACCGTAGTCTGTCAAGTTCCCTAACCTATCATAATGGTAGCCATTGTAGGTAGCGGGCAGGTCATCCGTATGGTCATAGTTGGCTATGCCACCAGTTGCCTCAGCCGCAACTAAACGATTCAAATGGTCGTAGCCAAAGGTTTGGGTGTCTACTCCCTCTGTATTTGTTGTGGTCAATTGAGTAATGTTGCCAACCAAGTCATATTGATAGTTGAAGTCGGGCAAAGCATCATTATTGCTCCCATGTTGAATGGCCGCCAGCCGGAAGTTGTTGGTGACTATATTTCCAGAGGTAACTTCATCATAGTAATCATAGGTGGTGTTTACGCCATTTGACCGGGCAAATGAAATCATTTGGCCCATTGCGTTGTAGGTTATGCCCTCTACTACGGAACCGGCTACGTTACCTGTCAGGCGATTTTCCCCCTCATGGTCATAGGCCACAGTGACCACTTCGCCATCGGGGTAGGTTGTGGTTGTGGGGCGGTGCAAGGCGTCAAAGCCGCCATACTGCATGGTGTAGGAACGGCCGTCAATCACCCGTTCATGCTCTGTTAAATGGCCCAGTACATCATAGTGGAACACTTCATAATTTTGCTCGGGTGCACCAGACCAACTTATCTTGCTGTTTTGCCCAACATCTATGTTGTCGAATTCGCGGTAATCGTCTAATTGTAACGTTCCCCATTTGGCTTGGCTCACAAATGTCCAGGACAATCCACCCCATTCAGGATCGCTTTCCTCGTATTTCTCAAAAGTCCGTACAATCGCATTCATGATTGTTGGATCGTTTTCTTCCCGTACTGCCACCCGGAATTGCCTGTTGCCATCTGCTGTCAAAATCGCTTCATACCAAACACCTTTTTCCAGTGTCAACAATACTTCCTGGCTGTGTTCCGTACCCTGAAAAATATCTAAAACAATATCTGTATTGGTGAAATACAAACCCCAGCGACGATAATCAGATTGGCCATAAGTCCCAGCTCTAATCGAAGCGGTGCCTGTCGTTGTTGTCCCAGTAAACTGAAAGCGAATCTTGATGCCTTGTCCATCCTCGATAGTTTCCGTGCGCCTTGCATCATCAGACCAATCCCCGCTTCCTGTAATTTGAACTGTATCATTGACAGTTACATTACCGTTACTGCTCCAGCCTGCGGGTAGAGTCGTGCCGGTGAAAGTATCCAGGCGTTGTAGTTGGTCATATTCATAGGTTGCCAATGCCTCTGGAGATTCGCAATCAATGGTTTCAATTTCTTCGAAGTATTGTCCTAAAGCCTTTTGCGTTGGACGACCGAGTTCATCGTAAGCAAAGCAAAGTGCTTGTTGGTTCGCATCCAGTTGTTCTGTCAGGCTGCCCAGAGCGTCATATGTATAAGACCATTCGCCCATATCTGGGTCATCCATAGCGGTCTTGCGCCCCAAGTTGTCGTATTGCATCACAACATGCCGCAGCATTTCTGTCTCTACAGGATCTCCATCCACAGTGCCATCTGTAGTGACCACCTCTTGCAGATTGCCTTGAATGTCATAGTAATAGCGGGTGCGACTGTAGGAAGTATAGGGGTCTTCCCCTTCATTCTCTTGTACTATTGCCAATTGCCCCAGGCTGTTACTCATTTGGCCGACGATGTGTCCATTAGCATCCTTGATATTTGTTAATGCCAGCTTGTTACGGCCATCTACAGTAAGTGTGTTGATGATGTAATAGCTGTATTCAGTGGTGGTCTCATCTGGAGGGGTGATGGTTAACGGCCGTCCCAGTGCATCGTACGTTGTGGTTGTATGCGGCTGGCTGGTGCATTCATCAGTTATAAATGGGGATTGCGGCCATACCTTGCCCTGGTCTGTGTAAAAGGCAACATCAAAAAGGACGGATTCACAAGTGACATTCCCCAGAGCGTTGTAATCCATCATACTAATGATTTCCCGGCTCTTATCTTCACCATCTAGCCAATTCCAGAGACTGCGAGTTTGAATAGGTCGGCCAAACCCATCATAAAAAGTCTGGTCGGCATAAGCATAGCCACTGTTAGAGTCAGTTGGAGCAGGGAAGCTGCTTGGACGTTGTGTGACGCTTATAATGAAGGGAGCATCTCCAACCGGGTTCAAAAATGTTGTATTGTTATTCCATGTGTTATCCCAATATCTATAACGCGTCAGCGGATCGCCATTCCACTTATTGCTGTCGCCAAAACCAGCAAAACTGTAGCCATCATAGACGGCAAACAATCGCCCAAAGGGGTCATACTCGTATTTAGTCGTCAACCCATTTGGTTCCGTTACCTGTTTTAGCAGCCCTGATTGCACCTGGAAGCCATCCAACGCTACGCCGTTAAAGCCATAGAATTGAAACGTTGTTACATCGCCGGCAGGGTTCGTCGCAGCTACAGGATAGAGATGATAGGTTCCATCAAAAGTGTAGGATGTCTCAAACGCCACATCGTTAGGGTCATCCCAAGGGGCAGTGTTCTCAACTGCATTCCAGCCACTGTCATACACCCGGTAACCATAGGCAGAATGAGATGTGGAACTGACCAGATTCCCATAGACGTCTCGTTCTTGTTGCGTTTCAATGGTTTGTCGCGGATAAACGCAGCCTGTTGGTTCAGGATTCAGGTCACTGCATTGGATAGCCTGAAACTGACGTATGCGAGTGACAAAACCATAAGTGGGTGCTGTTTCTTGAGTCGTCGCATCATCATAGTAATACCAGGCACCATTCAATAAGGTGTCATTGCCGTCGTAAGTCGCAACAAGCTTGGGTGCACCGACAATCCAGTCAGTACTATTCGGCTGATATTTGGTAATGGTATAGTTGTAGGGTGTTGTAGCATCGGCATCATCATAAAGATTGACACGAGTTATATTGCCGTACTGGGTTCCATTTTGGTAAGCAGCGTCATATTCATATGTTATTTTGGTTGAAAGGGTATTGTTGTTACTATATTGATAGTTCCTGACGACGCTGGCGTATGTCAAGTCATAGTAACTCCCCTGATCGCGTACGTAGTCTGTGTCTATCTTTTGAAGAGCGGCGCCTGAGTCATTCTGCTGCTCTTTCCAATCAACCCACCCCATCATATTTCTCGCACGCATAAAGCGTGTCACTTGTCGCGTTAATTCTTGCTCCCCTACATCATATTGGATGACTGTTGTTTCCTCAAAACCAACTAGATTCCCATGAGGGTAACTATAACCAGATATACCGTCGTGCGTAGTACAATTGCTGGCATTTGCCAAGTTACCCAAGTCTCCATCCTCTTGGTCATAACATGGCGCGCTGTAAGTGTAGTCGGTGACAGCGGCTGTAGTCCCATGCATCCCATCCCATGATTCTGCCTGAGTGACATAGTAGGATTGTCCATAATCTGGCACATTGGATAACACCCAATCCAAATCACCATCACCATCATAGTCAAACCAGATGTAAGAGTAGTTAGAACGGCCGTCCCCTTCATAGGTGAAGGCGACTGTCCCGCCATAGCCATTTTCTACCTGTTCCAAATAGGCGAATTCCCAACAAGACTCATCGGCCGATTCCCTGGTGCCATGTTTCTTCGTAATGTAATCGAAGGTTGTTGTGGGTAGACTAGCGGCACCATTAGCCGTTTCCTCACGAATGTAAGTCACAAGGTATGTAATACTGTTCCACTCGCCATGTGAGCAATCATAATTATTATGCCCCTGTTGCCCTAACCCGATGTCTACGACGCGATAGGGTGTGCCCAGATTCCCATGATACAAGTTAATGGCATCCACCCGGTGACCATTGTTGGGGAATGTAATTTTACTGGCATAACTACCACTAACACGCGTATTTGCATCAGAGGCTAGTGCCACAAAATTATACCGAATCTCACTTAGGCGGGCGTTCCCTGAGGTGATATCAGTTTCATCTCCACTGACCGCGTAATTCTTTTCATATCGTTCGGTTGGTTCTTCCCATTCAACATAGTCATATTGAATTTGATTCCCGTATACATCGGTTATCGTATCTACACGCCAGCGCAGCCCACCATAATCTTCCCACAGGCCTTCATGTTGAGCGCCTTCAGTCTCCAAAAGTTTTGGCCACACAAGCTGTCCTGTTTCAGAATCCTCGGTAAAGCCCAAACGATAGACCGTGCCATCGGCAGTTGTTACCCGCCAGTAAACACCATCCACATTCTCAGTTGCAGCATCCGCAATTTGCTGCACCCGGATGCCGGGTGCATTCAAAGCATAGAAATTATGGACTGTGCCACTGTTTGTTGTTGAGAACCATTTGAGTGCATAATTTTGTCCATTAATTGCCAACGAGAAGTGGTCTCCATGCTTCATATGATAATGGCTACCATCCCACCACAACTGCGTGGCTGTGCGTGATATTTCAACATTGTTGATATTCCAACCCAATCCCAACGGCCCCTGGTCTATTTCATCAGAAATAATAGGCCCATCTACGCCACGGCTGGAATAACCAATATCAATATTGGGCTGTAACCCACCCCGGCCGGGGGGTACGGCAATGGGATACTGGTAAGTAGCCGCCCCGCTAAAAGCGGAGACAGTTGGTGCTTGCCATTGGTAACGCCAGGGAGAAGGGTCATTGGTTCCGCTGCTGGCTGGGGCTGTCAATGCAACCGTTTCTGTATCTGTAGTAGGTAAGTCGGTGGCCCCGGCGATAAGTGTGCCTTGCAGTTCCTCGACCCGAACGCTGATAAGCCCAGTCGCATCATGCACCGTCACAGGTGCAAAACGCAGCAAGTCAGGCTGATTTACATCCTGAAAAGCAACATACCAACCAGTTAGAGGCACGCTATTAAGTGTGCGCAGGTCAAGAACCAGATGGGTTGGTTTTTGCATAACAGGTGCAGGTTGGTCGGTGATTGCATGACGCCAATCCACGTAAAGGCTGACTAACCCGCCATCATAAGCAACTTCTGATTGATCTGGCAGTGGCACGAACCCCAGGCTAATGCGCACAGAATCGGTGACCGTATCTGTGTCGGCAATGACAGCAACCTGATCATCGAAAAAAGAAATGGCAGCCCCAGCAGATGTGAGCAAACCGGTTTCAGCCTGGATATCTGGTTTGTCGGGAATTGTAGAAATATTGGTTTGGACTTGAGATAAATAATCTGGGGATAAGTCTTCAAGTGTGTTTGCTTCTGCTGGCAGAACCAAAGGAGGTTCTAGTGGTTGGAATTCTGATTCTGGGGAGGAATCAGCAACAACAGGTGCAGTCATACCAAACGGTGCTATTAGCACAAGTAGCACCCAAAAACCAATACGGAAAACAAAGCGACGAGTAAACATGAAATCCCTCCTTACAGGGTGTATGGGTATCTGTTCGCTGATGTGTGAGACTGACGGACTCCTCCAAGTAAGCAATGACAAACTCCCCTTGGCATGGCGCATCAAGCCCTAACAAACAGATACATTGCAAAAGTGATTGTCGCAGGGTAGCACACCTCTACCTCTGACGATCTACAAATCACCTTCAAAAGAGCTTCAGATTGACTTCAAATTTGTTGCCCTTTTCATTAAGATACTCTGGACTGGACTTTTGTATTCCCCCTTTACCCCGCTTCCCCAAATTTGATACGATAAATCCCAGAATAAACGTTCTGGGAGCTGTCGTATGGACGACTTACCCAAGTCAAAGGCATTGGCCCCAAACATGCAGCCGACCTTGCTACTATGGGCATTGATACCTTCGCTGCTCTGGTTGCCGCTAACCCCGACTACTTGGAAATGACAATGGAAGTGCCGCGCTCACTCATCGACGAGTGGCTGGCGCGTGCGGCGCCCTTGTTGACGAGGTGTTCTCACGCGAACAGATTGTGGGCGTGGACATGGCGGCAGGGGAGGATGAGACGGCAACGGCCGTTTACGAATGTCTATTTGCTTACAAAATGTGTATTGACTTCTTCTTGTGCCGGAAGTCAGGGTGGTTTAATGGCAGAGCAATCGTGATCGAAGAAGCATAGCTGTAATTTACAAGTCCCTTGTGCTTAATTGCTAACCCTATCTAATATGAAAGGTATTCCCTAGCAAAGTGCTCAAAGCGTCAGCAGTCTATAAGCGCTTTTCCTCTATATCCCACTCTCCAAGTTCAGAGCGGAGGAAAAGATAGTGTTTCATTTCGTCAATGCCTGGGCCGGAAACAGGGCGGATTTTCTCATCACGAATCCATTGATGGATTTGCGATTTACTCATCCCAAGCAGAGTGGCTATCTCAGGAGTAGTCAGTCTGTTTTCTGGCCGCAGACGCCAAACGTCTTTCAATCTAAATAAGTAACGATGACAATCATCAACTCCTGGCCCTGATACGGCTTTGAGCCGTCCTTTCCGCGCCCATTTTTGTGTGGCTAACAAGGTCAACCCCAATAAGTCAGCCGCTCTGTCCGAGAAAACGTGGTTGAGTAAAAAAAATTCAACATCATCTCTATCAAGATGACTTTCATCTAACTCCCCATTTTTAGGAATTAGCCCCCGTTCAATCCAGCGTTTGACAGTATTGATTTTTACACCCATCCGCCTGGCCAACGCCAACCTACTGACATATGGTTGATTCTCCCGAAGCTTCTGTAGATTCTTTTTGACATTTTGCTTATTAATCTGCAAGTTACTCAAATCTTGATCTTGTGCAGTTCCCCAAAAACAGGGTATTTTGGACTCCAAAACAAACCTTAGCACTTTCACGTAATTATATCCATAGCAAGATAACATTTGAGAGGCATAGGTGATTGAAACGAGTTCGTGTTTCTTCGAATAAGGAAAATATGTGTTGTTTTGAATAAGAGTCAGTAAGTCAAAAACTGCTTCTTTACGAATCGCCCAGATACTACTTCCGTCTACCGATGGGCCTCGAACGGCTTCAAGTAATTGTTCATTGATAAATTGCACCACAATTTTATTGGTGATACCCAAGAGCATTGCAGCATCTTCAAGCGGCATCGCTGATTCCCATTTTTGTTTTAATGCAAATACGTCTTCTCGTAAATATATCCTCACTTTAAGCCGGGCCTCAGGAAAATCACCCTCTTGGCTATTGAGAAATTTATAGGCATTCAAGCGCTTAACCACCTCTCTACTTGCTCCTAGTATTTTCATTGCCTCCGCGTCAGGAACATGTGGGAATTGTTTCCGAAAGGCTTCATTTTCCCGATAATATTTCAGATGAAGAATAGAATAATTCAACTTGTAAGTCTGGGCTATGAAATGATAATAAGTATCAAATACTACTTCGTAGTTAGGATTCTTGAACAATTGCTTATTCAAATCATTGTGAAGATGATTGAAATCGCTTGAAATGTAACCGGTTGGTTTTCTATTTTCAAGATAACGGTATGCATCTAAGAATTCAATGAATCCTTCGGGCCAATTAAGAATGGCCTTAAACACTGTAGCATATGTGCAGTATCTTTGTTCCAGAGTTGGTGTATATTGGGGGGGCATCATCTTATCCTCCTGGAAAAACTCAGGATGATGAAAAGTCGATAAGAGAACAGGTTTGCTTGCTATTGTCCGAGACAAAAGACTTAGAAACCGAAACAACAAGCCGGGTTGTAGAAATAGAGGCTCCATTTTTGTATACGACTCAGGAAGTGGATTCCCATTCATCCAGGAGTGCAACACCTCCTGAGACAACAGCCCCAGACTGTCATGGGAGAGATCGATTGTGGCACTTTCAGCCAGATCGTAGTTACAAATTTGACAATGACTGCTTGCCAAATCATTGATATTCAATGGAGACTTACAAGAAGGACATTTTCGTATCAATAGACAGTGATGGTCAAGGCAGGCCGTTGCATTAATAAGAAACCAATCTCTACGATGGTATGCTCTCTCTCTTAAGCAATTTGGGCAGTAGGCCAAATCTCGTCTAGACCATAGATGTCGCTTTTTGGATCCCACACTAAGGAATTCTAACGAATTGTCACAGGGTTTTTTTGGGGATAAATTTTCTCCTTGATCTAGAAAATGACTCAAACTATTCAACGATGCTTTATAAAGATTGTTTATAGGCACTTGTGTCATAAAAGAAATATTTTGAAACCAAACCAACTTATATTTTTTCCCTTTACCAAAGGCCAAATTATCCAAAAGGGCTGTTGAAGAATACATATTGAGTTTTACCAGTCGCGTAAGGAACGATAACAAGGATTCACCAGGCCAAATTACGGAGCGAACAAGCAGCGGTTTTAATTCAGTTTTAGGCATTGCATTTCTCCAAACATTTACAAAAAGGGCGGTGGTTTTATTTTAAAACCACCGCCCTTTTCAACATTAATTAGCACGAAAAACCTGCAATGGGTTTTCCTTTGGGGGCACTCGTCTGTTCATACGGTTATTCACACTGTCAGGTGGATCAGTCACCATCAGTTTTTTAGCTTTGAAGTCAATAATTGGAATATTTGATGGTAATATTATTTTTCCTGAAAAAGGATTGTCTGCATTTGTTTTTCGTGCAATCCACTTTCTGAAAGCATTTGCTAGATGTTCTCTTTTAATGGTGTTCTCGTCGTTATCTCCATCCCTTAAGGCATTCAATGTGGCCTGTCTTAGTAACTGAACAATGTAGCCTACGACGCCTAGCGTCGCTTGATGAATTTCGAAGAGTAATTGGAGGCGGTCAATTTCAGAAGTTAGCTTAACACTCAAACCTAGTTCAAAATATGCGACAAATAAATGAAATTCTTCGATTGTGTTAACTTTATTGAAATCAAACTGAAATGGCTCCAGTTTTTCTAAAATGAACAACCGATTAAGCTGCTTATTCGTTTTCAAAATTGCTTCAACACTTCCCTCGATCCCAACCACCAGAAAAGTTACTCTTGTCTCTTTGATTAATGATTTGAGCCAGTCCGAGACGAGTGTGAAATTATGGACTGTGTTAGTATTCGTTAAATGATGAAAGTCGTCCAAAATCGCTAATTTTATTTCGCACTTTTCAAAAAAATTCACAATTCGATGATTCATCATCACGGTTGTGCCACGCCCTGCAGCGGGATCACCTAACGCAGTTAGCATTGATTCTGCCATTCCTTTTACAGTCACGGGAGATGGTGTATGCATATAAAAAACAGGAATTTTTGTACCGTTTTCTGTTTCATAACGAGGAAATGTGCGTGCATATGCTTGAACTAGTGTGGATTTGCCTGCCCCAGGGAGACCTTCGAGCGCAAGACAAGATGGTTCCCCTGCGAGGAGAGAATCATGCTGGCACGCACGGATCAGTTGATGCAGCTCATTAAATCGTGGATAACGAATCAAAAAATTCTTGGGTATTTCGGGGAAGTCATTTTTTGTTTGATAGTTCATCATAAACCTTTTTTATTCAGAATCATTCTGCTCCAACGACCAGCCTGCGTGATCTACGTTGTCCAGATTCAAATCCAAATCCTTGTTGTTCAACTGTGCAAGACTGCTGTCTTCCTGGTCTCCTGTGAGATGAACATCATTGCCTTTCTCTTGTTGCTCACGATATATTTGATCACCCGACTTACCCCCATAGGCAAACCTGGCTGCACGTTTTCGGGTGACCAATTTTTTACGCGCCATACTTTCGGCGGCAAGTTCTCTGAGCACACGTTTCGTTTCAGCCAGAGCATAAATGTCAACTTTTTCACGATTTTCCCTAGCATATCGCTTAATTGCGTTGTGTTGCCATAGTGAAAGACCTGTAGCGTAATCAGTGGCAAGCGCTGGAACCTCCAGATACTCTCTCGTGACCGGATTTAAGACATGGACTGAACTCAAATCAGCAGGATCATATTTAATTTTGGCTTTTTCTTTTTTCAGATTTGTCCGAATAACGGATAGGTCATCACAGTTGTACCGTAAGCCAAACAGATCAACGCCATAATGCCAAATCTTTCTGTCTTGTGTGCGACCAAGCAGGACATTGATGTCATCCAGCCGTCTTGGCAAACGGGGAGAAAAACCCTGCGCTAAAGCCTCCTCCCACCGCCTTGCGGGGATGCTATTAATCCCTCGGTGGAATTGTTCAGCGTAGAAGTCAATTAAAAAAATGACGATCATTTTTTGTAAAAAACTATACGTGAGTACAGCATTATCTACACTGTTGTAGTTTCCACGTTCATGGATGCTTGAAAAGGTTGTTCCTCCGAATTTGTGAATGAGGCCAGTGTTCATCGTGCCGAAAAATCTCTCAACCTGCGGTTTTAAGTGGGGCGTGTGAAAGGGGACTTGCGACAAATCGATTCCCAGCTGATAGCAAGAATCACGAAGGTCATTTCCGATAAATTCTTTGGCGTTGTCAATCCATATAGAAGCAGGAATGCCGTAAGAAATCCACCCATGTTTCGTGCCATATAATTTTTGAATATCTGGCTTTGGACGCATAGTATGTGCCAGGCAAGATAGAGTTGTGAGATACGAGGGTGGTTCAAATCCCAAATAAAATCCTCCAGGATATTCGGCGTATTCGTCGAGCGCAAAAGTCAAACAAGCTCTTCCCAGGGGAAGCAATGTTTCATCATCTAAAATAATGTTGTCGATAGTTGTGGTATCCAGTGCCAGGCGCTGAAAGGGGCGCGTTGCGCGTATCATGATACCGAATTGTTTTCTTTCCTGGTTGGTGCTTTTTTTGCCTTTTTTGACGACTGATTTTTTATAATTGTCTACCTGTTCCACTCGTCGATGAATAGTTCGTTCTGATGGAGCTTTCAATAATTCACTTTCATCCCGTTGTGCATTTTCCTCGTGGATTCGTAACATAACTTCATCAACCACATCGCACGCTGGTACAGATTCTCGAACCATGTAGATGTCATCGATCACTGTTTGAATAATGAATTCCACCTCATTAGATAAGCGTCCTTTGCCTTTCCCGCCTCTATTTGGCGAGGGTACAAGGGCACGCAATTCACCGAGTGTATATAGATGAATCCATTTATAAATGCTGGTGACACTAACTGAGTTCAGAAATTCGCGTTTTAATGTGGGCTCATTCTGAATTTGCAAAGTTGATTTCACTTCTTCGACGCGATTTTTAACAGCTTCGATTGTACGTGAATTAGAATCCAAGAAAGGTTTTATGACCCACAGTCGGTATTTAGCAACTTCTCGTTGCCAGTTTGAACAGTCTCCAATATCTTGAAAATGGATAACAGCTTTCACAACTTTATTACCATTGTTTTCTTCGATGAATTCCAGTTCACCGTCAAAGAAAAGAGTAATTAAATGTGTAATCGTAGTTGTTTCAATCTCACCAGTGGTGATTTTCTCAATATTGAGTTTACTGTCTTTCAGTAGATTTTTTACTTGATAGACAGTTCCATTCATGTGAAAGTACGTTCCAGAAGAGAATCGATTACTCATAATAGACCTCCGATTTTTTGGTGAGAAATTGGTGTATATGCAGCTAAACAGACTAAAGACTCTTGAGAAATTGGCGCATTTTCGAGAGCAATAAACACATGATGATGATATGCCAGATACATGATAGGCATGAAAACCGCAACAGGACTTCCAGGGGAAACGGCCGTCATCAAATCTTGCAATCGCATCCAGTCGTTGTGGTTGCGTAGGGTTTGCAAAATGTGCATTTCTACGTTAGATGGCACATGATGACGTGCATAATATGTGAGATGCTCAATGTTTTGAACACGATAATTGTTTCTGAGCAGTTGATCAGTGATGATTAAAAAAGCCCAGCCTTGTGCCCGGCAATATTGATCGGCCGCAGCGTATTTGCGCGAATTTTCTTCATCATCCACATGCGCACGCGACTTGCATTCAATGAGATAGATATCATCATCTGTTTCAACTTTGAAATCTGGCGTATAGTGATATTGTTTTGACTCAAACTCGTAATCTATGGTGAGCGGCTGCTCCTCAAATGCGAAAACTGATGGATCGTAGTCCAGACAGCGGATGACATCACGTTCAATGAGCGATTCGTAAAATATCATCCGATCCATTTTGATTGACGGGAAATGACCAATGATATTACGGCCGTAGCTAATTTTCCTCTTACGAACCGGCATTGTTTTCCTCCTTGTCCGTGATCGAACTCACAGATTGATATTCTACAATTCGCAGATTGCCATCCGCGATGCCGCGTGCTAGCGTGGTGAGAGTTAATCCATATTTCGTTAGTATTTGTTCAAATGCTCTGAGTTGTTTTTCGTTTTTGAATTCGCATGTGCGACGATAGCGTGTTTCGATTAATCCTAAAGCACGGATGACACGCACTGATCGACTACGATTGTGAAACGTTTTCCAAACAGCGGCCGGGCTGATGGACTGCCCGATGCGGTCACTTAACTCATCAGATACTCCGCGCCATGTTCGTTTCTCTTTTTTTAACAGAGACAAACGCTTTTGTATCTCGTGGATATTAGACATCATTTAACCTCCAAACTAGCCACAGGCTGTTTGTTACACAGGTAACACGTTATATCAGCGGAAATCTCTAAACGGAATTTATGCAGACACTAATGAATGACGAGTTTTCCAATTGCGCCAGTAACACATCCGTTGAAACCGGGTGTGCTAAAAAATATTCAATTTACTAGTATTAGGGGGTTAAATCAGGTCGTACTCAAAAGACGATGGCAGTGGAAAAATGTAATGAATTCGATTGACTAGAATCTGTTTACATCGAATTTGTCTGGCAGCCATTGCAATTTGCACACTAAGATTTTTCACTAAAAATGCAACGTGCTCAGGGTTTGTGAAAAATAACTTTGAGAGAATGATGCAAAAATAACTTACAGACGGCAGGGGAAATCGAAAAAATCTGGCAACCGGAGAAATGAGGATATTGAAATAAAACCAGATTTTCATGGAGAGTCCAACAGCTTTTTCGTAAAAATATGCAATATACCAGATCAGGATTAATGCAAATGTCACAAACGGTATTGTAGAAACAATCGATTTAGCAAACGATTCATACAACACCCAATTTTGATTGCATATTAATGCACCGAGAACTAAAAAACCTAGAACAAGCGCTGATACGTAAAATTGAGCGGTGCACAAATCTTCTACACCCAACATGTTGCCAGACACAATTCCACGAAACCGCAAATTTGGATATTTTTGCATCACATATTTCCTGAGCAACTATGATGTTCATTGTTAATAACATTGCATGTTATTAATGACCATAGAAAATTATTAATAACATATTAACAATGATTTCTTGAATTGCAACAGCGAAAATGATAAATTGATTGTGCAAACGGAATAATGATGTAGGAGAGAGTGTGGTAATGGATAAGGATCACTTTCAAAAGAGGAAAATGGAAATAGCAGATAATATCCATTGGGCTCGACGCAAAAAGGGATGGACTCAAAAACGATTAAGCGAAGAAATAGGCTTTATTTCCCGTCAGAAGTTATACCGAATTGAAAAAGGGACTGTTGATTTAACTATTTGCGAATTGGAAACGCTTGCTGATATGTTAGATGTTTCCTTGAATGACTTGATAGACCCCCGGCCTTATTAAATGGAAAAGTCGTGATTCTTGAACGCGCACTTTCGTGCAGAGAAAGGCTTTTCTTTGCATATTATGCAGGCAACATGGCACAATACCATTAACCATCGTTCCCTCCCAAACAATATTCCAACATAATGGTGACCGTGTTTCTATTTACATGGTAATGCGAAAACAGATGAGTTATCTTCCACTCGCTTGGTCAGTGATCTCAAATTAAATATCTAACCGAATATAGTCCTCTGTAAGGATGTGTGCATGTTCCGGGCACAGGACAACCAACGGCCGTTCCCTAACCGGTCGTCCACTGGCAATCGTGAAATACTCAACGGGAGACATCCGCCAGAGAATTTGCAACACCTTCTCGACAGGCGGCCACATCACCGTATATCTAAACTCAGCTTCATCATAGGTGGCGCTCTCAACCACTTCATGCTTTTTGCGACAATACCGCCGCAGATGATAGACGAGAGAATCTGACTCAAGATTGAGAAGCTCCACTGGCAACGTTTCTCCCCCAAACAGGTAACATGCGCCCTCCTCGCCACACACCATACACCCTGGAAACCGACCTCAACCGGCAAGTCTACGCCCTCTTCCACCTGACGCCGGAAGAAGTCCAAATCATCGAAACCAGCACCAAATACAACTACGGCGAGGTGTAATAGGCTCCAAAATCAAATAGAATTAAGAACGCGACCGGAACGGAACAGACGCAAGCGGCGTACCGCAATAAATCCTATAAAAATGGGCAGCCAGAAGCTAAAAGCGCGGAACGTGAGGGTTACGGCCGTTCCAATCGCCAATGGCAAATGAAAGCCCACATAAAATGCGGGTAAGACCACTTCCACAAATCCAATGCCATCCGGCGTCGGTGACACATTGGTAAAAAGAACGGTCATGGCATACCCGGCCAGAATGATTGGCAATGAAGCTGGCAGTTGGAAGGCAAAAAAGATAGCCATTAACCCAAAGATGGCAACGATGTGTGCGGCAAAAGCTGCGAAAACCACCCACCAAAGGCGACGCGGCGACGCGGTAATCGCCCGTCCGGCAGCGGCAAACTCCGATGATTGCCGCGCGGCCCAGCCAGTATCCAACAGATTGGGGCGATGAACGAGTTGCCCCGCACGATTGACCAGCCACTGTATGCCTTGCAGTAGTTGTTGCAGCCGGGTTTCATGGGAATGGCCCAGCCACAATAACCCCATTAATCCCACGATGGTCGTCGTTAAAATGAAGGCACTGGTGAGTTGCACGGCCGTTACCATTCCTTGTCCCAACATAAAAAGCAACACACCGCCTAATCCCAACAAAAACACACCCACAAAAGCAATATAAAACAACAAGGCTCCGGCAAGCGTGCGCGATGGAGATTGTTGGCGGCGACGGGCATCATCCACAAAAAGCGCCATGCTGGCTGTGCCACCCATCGGCGCAGTGGAATCAATAAAGGTCGCAGCCAGAGTCAGCGGCAGCAATCCGCGCCACCGCGATGAAACGCCCACCGCGCCAAATGCCGCCTGATAAATGAGCGCGAATAAGCCGAAGTACACCAATCGCAAAGCGAAAGCTGCGGCCAGCCAGGGCCACTGCGCTTGAGCAATCGCTAAACCAACCTGGCGTAAATCCACCAGATTTGTCCGCAAAAACCAGACAAGGCTCACCAACATGAAAAGGTAGAGGATGTGTGTTTTTTTCATCATTTTGTTCCTTGTTTTCAAACGTAGCAGGCTGAATTAAGAAGAAGATGAAGCGGGGAATCTGACATTGGAGGACGGCCGTTTCCCACCCAAACACGAAAAAGCAAAATCAGTCGTTGACTTAAACTACAATTTACCTTGCCGGGGTTTAATCTCCAATGTAGCGAGTGAGGAGTGGCAGGTGACAAGTTCACCCCATCACCCTTTCACCTCTTCACCCCTTCATTTGTAAAGGAGATTAACCTATGACAACACCAGCAATTGAAACGCATGAATTAACCAGAAAGTACGGCGAGAAAACGGCCGTTGACCACCTCACCCTCACCGTGCCACGAGGCGAAATCTTTGGCTTTTTGGGGCACAACGGGGCGGGCAAAACCACCACCATCAGCCTGCTGACGACCCTGCTGCTGCCCACATCCGGTAGCGCCCAAATCTTTGGCGATGATGTGGTACAGCAAAACCGAGCCGTGCGGCAGCGCATTGGCTATGTGCCGGAAAATGTGCGCCTCTACAACGACCTGACTGTCGCCGAAAACCTGCGGTTTTTGGGTGAATTATCGGGCGTGCAGAATGCGGACGGCCGTCTCGCAGAAGTCCTGCAACTGTTAGAGCATCCCGAATGGCGCGATTGGCGCGTGGGTACATTCTCCAAAGGGATGCGTCAGCGCATTGGCATTGCCCAGGCGCTGCTGCACCAACCGGCCGTCCTCTTTTTGGACGAACCCGCCTCCGGGCTAGACCCGGAAGGGCAGCGGGCGATTGGCGACCTGATTGTGCGGCTCAATCATGAGTTTGGCATCACCATTTTCATGAACACCCATCAGCTTTCGGAAGCGGCCAAATTGTGTACCAGCATTGGCATCATGAATCACGGCCGTCTCGTGGTGGCCGACACCTTAGCCAATGTGATGCGACGCTTCCCGGATACCCCTTCGCTGGAAGAAATCTATTTGCAAGTCGAGCGGCGGGAAGCGCAAAACGGCCGTGTTCCAGCAGCGGTAGGAGTAGCCTAATCATGAATACCTCTCTGATTATCGCCCGCAAAGAGTTCCGCGCCGCCTTCCGCAACCGGCTCTTTTTAACCATCACCCTGCTCTTTTTGGGGCTGTCCATCCTCTCCGTTTATATCGGCAGCACGACCAAACGGGCTGAGATGCGGATTTACAACGAAACGGTTGCCTCGCTTCAGGCAGAGGGGGCGGCGGTCATCCCGACCGCGCCGGAAATCCACACCCTCACCATTTTGTCGAACTTGACGGAATATGTCGCAATTGTGGGCGCGATTTTGGCCGTCATTTTAGGCTACAATGCGCTCATCGAAGAGAAGGAATCGGGCGGCTTGAAGCTGATTTTGTCGCGCCCGGTATATCGTGACCAGTTGTTGATTGGCAAATTGTTGGGGAATACGGCCGTTATCGCCACCCTCCTCGCCCTCGTATTCATCTTCAACCTGGTCTTGCTGGTCATCATCGGCGGCATCTGGCCCACCGTTGGCGAGGCGGCGCGTCTCTTGACCTTCACCGTCATCGCCCTGGCTTACATGCTCATCTTTTTAACGGTGTCCATGTTCCTCAGCATCCGCCTGAACAATGGGGCGACGGTCTTCCTCATTTCGCTGACGCTGTGGGTACTGGTTAGCTTTGTCGTGCCGCAAATGGCCGATGCGATGATGACGAACAGCAGCGTGGTCAACAGCATCAACGGGGCGATTAACCAGATTCCGCAGGACACAGCCGTTTCTCAGGCTATCAACTATCTGTCTCCGACGTGGCATTTGCGTAACATCGGCGGCCAACTGCTGCAATTTGCCCCCGGCAGCGGCGTCATCAGCGCCGGAACCCTGGTCGGCCACACGCTGGCAACGCTTCTGGTTTTGTTAGCGCCCACTGCCGCCTTTATCGCTGCCGGATTCAATGTATTTCAGCGCAACGAGACGCTGGTTTTGGAGAGTTAACCATGCAACGAACAATCCTCCCCTTACTGGTATTGTTTTTGTTGTTGGGCGGCGTTTCTTTGGCTCGCGCCGATGAGATGGCTTTGACGCAAACGGTACAGGCCAGCCAGACGGCCGTTTACCAGCTAGAAATTCACAACGAAACGGCCGTCGTCCACGATTACACCCTTGCCCTGTCTGGCTTACCTGCCGGATTGACGACGACGTTCACGCAGGGCGGCCCGCTGGTCAGCCAAATCACGGTTCCGGCCAACGAGTACGGGCTGGCGACGATGCGGGTGGATGTGCCGGTGGAAACGGCCGTTGGTCATTACGCTGCCCAATTCACCACCACCCGCGACGATGGTGAGCCGTTGACGCTGCCCGTGACGCTCAACGTGGAAAACACCTACGCCGTCAAGATTGTCAGCCAAAATTTGAATGTGACGGCCTTCAGCGGCAAGGAGTTTGTGTTGGATGTAACGGCCGTCAACAGCGGAGCCGCCGCCGTGACCAATCTGGCGCTGACCGTAGACGCACCAGCCAAATGGATTGTGCAAACAACCCCGGCGACGATTCCCACGCTGGCGGCAGGCGCAGAAACAGCGTTCCACGTCATCGTCACCGTCCCCTCCTCGCAAGTGGCTGCCGACCAGAAAATCACGCTGGCCCTCGCCAGCGACCAGACTGCCAGCCCCGACAGCCCGCTGACGGTGCGCGTTCAGAACAGCCCGACGTTTTTATATGTGGCCTTAACTGTCATGGGTTTGGCTATCGTCGGCGCTGTCATTTACTTCCGCCGCAAAGGACGGCGTTAAATAGAGTCGCCAGGTGCGACGCACTTTGCAAGTGCGTCGCACCTGATAGCCACAGGAAATGAAATTATGACCACAACAACAATCACTCACACACACCGGCGCGTCCCTGCACTCTGGGTCATCGCCCGCAAGGAAATCAGCGACGCATTTCGCAATCGCCTCTTTCTCATCTCGATGATTATGCTCCTGGGCTTAAGCCTGATCGCCATCGGCCTGGGGTCGTTGAGCGTGCGTACCCAGATGACCGATTACCTGCAATCGGTGCAAATCCTGACCGATTTGGGCCCGCACCGACTTCCCAACTGCGCCGCCGCTCAATCCCATCGCCGTTTCCAAGAACTTCATCAACTACCTGGCGATGGTTGGGGCGCTGCTGGCGATGATTCTGGGCTTCACGTCCATCAACAAGGAGCGGCAGGCAGGCACGCTGCGTCTCATCCTCTCTCGCCCCGTTTACCGCGACCAGTTTCTGACCGGCAAGGTTTTGGGAAATGCAGCGCTGTTGGCTGTGTTGATGACGGCCGTTGGCCTCATCACCTTCCTCGCCATCGGCTTCATTGGGCGCGTCTGGCTCACTGGCGACCAAATCATCCGGCTGGCGCTGACGATGGGCATGTCCTGGCTGTACCTGATGACTTTCTACCTGCTGGCCCAATTCTTCACCCTGCTGATGCCCAACACCAACCATGCTTTGCTGCTCACCGTCATCGTCTGGCTCGTCTTCGCCTTCATCTTCCCCCAAATTGGCGACACGATGGATTTGGACAACCAGCTTCCCGGCGGCTTTTTCGCCACGTTGGGGCTGGACAAGGCGGGCGAGGAACAGGCGTTGCAGCAGTTCAAATGGTACGAAACCATCCGCGACGGCGTCGAAGAGCTGTCACCGACCAAGCATTACGAGCGCATCAGCTATGCCTTGCTGGGCATCAAAAAGGAGTTTAACGAGAACACCTGGCAAGAGGTGATGCGGCTCAAACTCATCAATCTGGCCGGTCTGACCCTGCCTATTGTCTTGCTGTTAAGTGCATCTTATGTCGTTTTCCTCAGACAGGAAGCGTAAAAAGAGATTAGGGATTAGAGATTGACTTTCAATCTCCAATCCCTAATCCCCAATCTCTAAATCATTAAAAGGAAAAACATCATGTCAAAGAAAATTTACACATTCATATTCATCACGATTTTGTCAGCTTGGCTGCTGGCAGCTTGCGGCGGCAGCACTGCCACAACAACAACGAACAGCAGCGCCAGCAGCGCATCCGCCGATGGCCCGGATGCGGATGGGGACGGTATCCCCGATTCGGCCGAAAAGGTGTTGGGAACAGACCCCAACAATGCCGACACGGATGGCGACGGCCAGAATGATTTGGCCGACCAAAACCCGATGATGGCCGATAATCCCATCCAGGAAAGCGGCGCGACGCAAGGGTTTACGATTAGCGCCTTGCTGGTGGAAAACAATGTGGACGCCGATGGTGCGGATGCGCCAGATCATTTGGAATTTAAGGTGACGAATACGGGTACGGCCGATTTGACCAATTTCGACATCTACTACACTATCACCGACAAGGACACGGGAGACGTGCAAGGCTACTATCGGACGCTGCCCGGCTTCAGCGTGCAGCCTGGCGAGACCAAAGACATTCACTTCGATAACACCGGCCAGCCGGATCATTTCAGCGTCAATCCCAACAGCGCCTTTTACACCGATCCCAACGCTCTGACGGTGGCCGTGACGCTGCACGCGCCGGGACTGGCTCCGCAGACCGGTTCTGTGGATAAAGACCCAGCCGGGGCGGAAGGCGGTGTAGAATAATGAATAGTGAATAATGAATAATGAATTGTGAGGTGGGTTTGCCACTTCACAATTCATTATTCACAATTAATTATTCATTATTTTGGAGATGATATGCGTGTTTTAGTGGTAGAAGATGAACCTCGTATGGCCGCTCTCATCCGGCAGGGGCTGGAGGAAGAAGCGTATGCGGTGGATGTGGTGGATAACGGCCGTGACGTTCTCCTCTGGGTGCAAAGCGCGGAGTATGACATCGTGCTGCTGGACATCATGCTGCCCGGCATGAACGGGTTGGATGTGTGCCGTCAGTTGCGGGCGGAAGGGTTCAATATGCCCGTCCTCATGCTCACCGCCCGCGACACCCTGCCCGACAAAGTAAAAGGATTGGACAGCGGCGCGGATGATTATCTGGTGAAGCCCTTCGCCATTGAGGAACTGACGGCGCGGATGCGGGCGCTAGCGCGGCGCGATAGCTCCGACAAACGCACCGTTCTGTCTGTTGCCGATTTAACTCTTGATCCGGCTACCAAATTGGCCCAACGCGGCGACCAAATCATTGAACTGACGGCCAAAGAGTATGCCCTTTTGGAGACGTTGATGCGCCATCCCAACCAGGTGTTGAGCCGCGACCAGATTATTGAGCATGTCTGGGATATGGCGTTTGAATCTGGCTCGAAGCTGATTGAGGTGTACATCTATGCCCTGCGCAAGAAGATTGACGCTGGTCATGATGTTAAACTCATTCAGACTGCACGCGGTTTGGGGTATCGGATAGGGGATTATGAAACCGATTAGCTTACGGGCGCGGCTGGCGCTGTGGATGGTGGTCGTGGAGGCGTTGCTGTTGGCAGTATTTACGGCCGTTACCGTCCTCATCCTGCAAAATTTACAAAACCAGCAAATTGAAGATACCCTCCATTTAAGCGCATCGGAACTCAATGCCGTGATTGATGTGCGCGATGGGCAATATGCGGCGGCGGTCAGTGAAACGGCCGTTGTGCGCTCGCGCGGTGTCATGGCCTGGATTTTGTCGCTGGATGGAGAGGTTGCCTTGACCATCGGCAGCGCTGATAACGCCGATTTGCCGGACAGCTTACCGCCATCGGGCCAGTCAGGTGATGGGAAGCTGCCAGATGGCGAGCCAGCGCGTTATTTTGTGACGCCGTTGAGCGAAGGCTCGCGCCAATTGGGAACCCTCGTCCTCGCCATTCCTGTAGGTGACAGCCAACTATTCACGCAGCAAATGGGGCTGGGACTGCTCATTGCCGTGCCGATTGTGCTGTTGCTCTCTATTTTGGGCGGTATTTTTCTGGCCGGACGCGCCTTGCAGCCGGTGGCGGCCATCACTCATACGGCACAAAAAATCAACGCCGAAAACCTCAGCCATCGCCTTGATTTGACGCTGCCGGAGGATGAAATCGGGCAGTTGGCGCAGACGTTTAACGCCATGCTGGAACGGATTGACCGTGCCTTTGAACGCGAACGGCAGCTTACCTCGGATGTGTCGCACGAATTGCGCACGCCTCTGGGCATGTTGAAAACGCAGTTGAGCCTGGCCCGTTCCCGTCCGCGAGAAGCGGCGGCGCTGCTGCAAATGATGGCCGACATGGAGGGGGATGTGGATCGCATGACGCGCCTGGTGGAGCAAATGCTAACGCTGGCGCGGGTTGAGCAGCGTGGTCTGACACAGTTGGAACCGTTGGACTGCGCCCAACTGCTGCAAGAAGTTGTAGATGAATTGCGGTTATCAGCGCAGGAACACGATGTCACTTTACAATTGACGCTGCCGCCGCAAATCGGGTTTTTCCTGTTAGCCGATTCGGTATGTTTGCGGCAGGTGTTTGTCAATCTGATTGAAAATGGGATTAAGTATTCGCCGCCGGGGGGAGTGGTGGGGGTAACGGCCGTGCGCCACTGGCAGCAAATTTCTATCTCTGTAACCAACGAAGGAGCCGGTATCCCCTCTGAAAACATCCCCCACCTGTTTGAACGCTTTTACCGTGTAGATGACGCTCGCGCCCGCGCGACGGGCGGGTTTGGCCTGGGGCTGGCTATTGCGAAAGCCATTGTTGAGGCGCACGGTGGCAGCATTGTTGTGGAGAGTGAACCGGACAAAGGAAGTACGTTCACCGTTCAACTGCCTGCTGCTGATTGAAATCCATAGACAACAACGTTAACTAGCTCTTATTCGCCGTCCGTCAGCAGATAGCGATCAATTAGAGTACCCCTATTAGTCACTGCGTGAAATTCAACGATCATATTTGATGAATCGGCCGTTATCAGCATTGCGCCATAATCGTCATTGAATCTCACCTGGCTGCCAAGAATAGGGTAGTTAAAGCGGCGAATGCTTCTGCCCCCTAATCCATTCACAAAGTAAGGAAGACCGTTGATGACTAGGCGTTCGTAATCATGATCGTGGCCGGAAAAAACGACATCAATACCCCATTGAGCGAAAGGCCACTGCATCCAGTCGCTAGAACCGTGAACGCCAGAAGAGTAAGGAGGGTGGTGAAAGTAAACGACTTGCCAGGGAGATGACGATGCCGCCACTTGAGTTTTTAGCCATTGCGCCTGTATTGATTCGGCCGTTGCGCCGTCTGGGGTGTTTGTTGTGCTGTCCAAAACAAAAAAGTGAATCGGCCCTTGCACAAAGTCGTAATACCGCTCGTTGTTACTGCTGCCGGTATTCGCTTTAGATTCAGAAATGGGAAAGAAGTCAAGGTAGGGTTGCGCGTCATTCGTGTACCCGTCATGGTTGCCAAGCGATGGGAAGAAACGGCCGTCAGCAATGTAATCACCGTAATATTGGTCAACATTAGCTTTTAGCGTCTCGGCGCTGCCATCAGGGTAATTGTTGTCCCCGGTTGTAATGATGAAGTCTGGCTGCCAGCTCAAAACCAGATCGGCCACTGCCTGTGCAGACTGGCTATTCCAACCAAAGTCGCCAATGACAGCGAACTGGACGGCCGTTTCTTGATTTATATCCGGTACATTGACAGTAATGGGAACCGGCGTGTTGTCAAAATCAACCGTGTACTTAATGAGGCAGAAGCTGAGGAATAGCACAGCCAGCAAAAAAAGCAGAAATTTTCTTTTGTTATGGCGTTTATTCATCTTATTTGGCTTAGGGAAAAGATAGCGTGAATGTAGCACCTGCTCCAGCTACTCCAGAACTTTCAACCATGATATTTCCTCCATGTGCCTCTACCGCCAATTTGCAGAAGGCTAACCCTAGACCCGTATCTGTCTTACTACCCTGAACTTGTTTGCTTGCCTGTGTAAATTTCTCAAAAATATGTTCCTGGTATTCAGGCAGAATGCCTTCGCCTTGATCAATGATTTTTATAACGACGCTGCCACCTTTGTTCTGGGCCTGTACGGTTGTCGCGCAGCCGGGAGCGCTATGCTTAATTGCATTTGTCAGTAAATTAACCAATACCCGTTGCAGTAAATCTCGATCTGCTTCCAACGGAGGAAGATCAATGGCGATGTCTGATACGAGGCGTTGGTCGTGAAATTCGGCAATGGGGGTAACGGCCGTGAGCGCTCCATCCACCAACTCATTCACCGCCATCGTTGATCGTTTTAGCTGAACACGATCTCCCTCCAGCCGCCGAATATCCAGTAAATTCATCACCATATTAAGCAGCCTGTCCGTCGCCCGCTTCATAGCAGACACCATTGCCGTCTGCTTTTCATCTAGCGGGTTATATTGATGATCGCCAATCAACATAACATAACCATTGATAATCTGTAGCGGGTTTTTCATGTCATGGACAATCATACTTGTTAGATCGTCGCGTAATTGCTCCAAGTCGGTAATCGCCTGCGCCTTGGCAGCTAAAGAAGCGGTCATGATATTAAAGTCGGCCGTTAATGGCGACAATTCATTGTTGTGGCGAATAGGAATCTGATTGCTGAAATCTCCTTCTGCGACGGTATGCGTGACTTTTTGCAGTTGGCGCAAAGGCATAAAAATTTGTCGTTGGAAGAGAAAATGAACAAGCAGCGCAATACTCAATGTCTCTAAAACGGCCATGATGATAAATGACTTCTGAATGAGCGCCAATTCTGATTCCAATTGTTCGAGTGTGAATTTGATATTAATCGCTCCTACAGGTTGCCCATCAACATGAATAGGGGCGGTCAAACTTAAAAATAGGGGGCTTGTTTTTGCTGTATTTGCTGTCGAGTTGGTTTTGTTTGTTTGGGTTACCGTCTCTGTACCATCCACTGTTGCAGGAGGGTCTCGATCAATGCGTACAACCGGTTCGTTTTGCTGTAATGTTTGCTGTAAAGCCGCATGTTCTTCGGAGGAGGCCGTGCCCAAATTGTCTGCTTCGTTGCTGGCAACAATTACCGAGCCAACATCTGGCTGGAGAAGAATCACGTTGATTTCTTCGGTTGTTGGGTTGGCATTTTGCAAACTGTCGCCAGCGGCTCTGCCAACCGGCCAGTCGGCCGCGTTTGGCCTCCTTCACCGTGTGGGTCAGGTCATACCAGTTGACGTATTGGTTTCGCCAGTGATGTTGCTTGGCATAATCGGTTAGAGCCACTTCTACACCGTATCGGGTATTAGCCATTCGGCTCAGGGCTTGCAATGCGGCCTGCCATCTCAGGCAACGCTGCCCGCTCAAATAAGGGGTTAGCAGAAGGGCGGCGTCGGTGCGTATGTCCCCCTGACGAAAAACAGCGACGCTCATGTCAGCCGCATTGGCTAATACCGGCAGGCAGATGGATTGCAAATGATACGGCCGTAATCCAATCAAGTCGGCGTCTAAAAACAGAACCAGGTCGGTGGATAGAGCTTGTGCCCCGGCCAACATGGCCCCGCCTTTGCCTACGTTATGGGGAAGGCGAATGGGGGTGATACGGCCGTCCTGCTGCGCCCACACCTGGGCTACAGTCAAAGTGCTATCTGTAGAGCCATCATCAACCACGACGAATTCAGTAATCCAATCAATAGCGCTGACAACTTCCAGCACGCGACCTAATCCTTTTTCTTCATTGAACGCTGGTATAACAACGCCCACTTTTCCTATATTCTGTAACGCTTTCATCGCCTGTCTCCTGTTGGCAAAAAGATTGCTTGTCCTGCTGCTATTTACTTGTCTCATAAGAATAGACAGGGAAGGTAAAGAGGTGATGAAGTATGATTAAGGGCGTTCTTATGATTGGGTTGGAGATTTTCGCGGCAGCAAAAGAAGGTTATAAAACAATAAGCCAAAGCCGAAGCAGGCCGTCACCGCAGCAACCACATAAGCTGGCGACATTCAAATTATGTGCGACGATAAACAACGCTATGCCAGCCAAGTCGCCAAAAGGTGTGGTGGAATCCAAAAAAGAGGTAGCCAATCGGCTGCCTCTCGTTGAAATGTCGCTATGTTTGTTAAGCCTGTTACGGTGCGGGAACGGCTTCGGGCGCGTCTTCTGGGACTTCGGGGCCTTCGGTGGCGTCATCGGCTTCGTTTTCAGCTTCATGCTCTTCCTGAACATCGTCAGTGTCACTCGCCTCATCTGCCTCATTCGCTTCGTTTGCCTCATTATCCTCTTCGGCTGCGTCGTCGCCGGCCTGTTCGGTGTGCAAAATGGCGGCGTTGCCCGCATCTATTTTCACGTCAAGCCCGTTGTCCAACGCTACACTGTAAACCAACATGCCGTTTTCGTTGTCCAGTTCTACTTTGACGGTGTTAGCGCCAGGGTTGGCGGCTTCGGCGGCGGCTTTGGCTTCATCGGCACTGACAATGGCCTGCCCTTGCAGCGCAGCAGATTCATCCGCCTCGCTCATGCCATCCGTTTGGGCCTCATCCATTGGGATACTACCCGTGTAGAATGGCTCTTGTGCGGTGTCTCCATCCACTGCTTGGGTTTGCTGCACCGGGGCTGCGGCTGCCGCTCCCGGCTTGCCCGTAAGGGTTAGACCCACACCCAGACTGCCGACTAACAATCCGGCTAACATCACAGTAGTTGCTATTCGTTTATTGATTTTCATGGTTAATACCTCCAGTATTAAACTCGATAGTTTGTGTGCTCGAACACGTTGTTAAGATGTTTTGATCATAGACCGGAGGATTAAGGAAATGATGAAATGAGAGTAAGAATGGATTTATGAGGACAACAAGATAGCGAAAAGAAGATATGTTTTGGGCAGTAATAAGGAGTTAATCTGTCGAAACTGGCGTTCTTTCCGATTCTAACGGCCGTCTCAACAACAGCATCCGTAAAGCCCAATACGTTGCCAGGGCGGCTACCAAATGTTTAATGGTGTGTCCACTGATAACACCGCCTAGAAGTTGGTAGACGGGCTTATCCAGCAGCTCGAATGCTTTGGCAAGGGCATAAATCAAGATAATGGTATACACCTGCTCCCCTTTGGTGTAACGCGACGGGAACAAGGTGACTATCAGGGGAATTGCCATCAAAGGATAAAATTGAATGTTAATATAGAACCGCAAATCGCCATGCAAATGCAGCTCACTCCAATACCAATATACGACGCTTCCAATGCCCACTATCACCATCGGCCACAGCAAGCGCAGCCCCGCATCTCGGTCAATGCGTTCCATAATGACGGCGGCGAAAATAGACATGAAGCCAAAAGTCATTGGCAAACGATCCCATACCAAATGGGTGTTGTTGGGATCGAGATGGTAGTAGGCCGAGCCAAAACTGGTGATGGCGACGCCGATGAAGAAGATGAGGTAGGGCCGTTCCTCAACCAATTCCGCAAATGTCGGCCATCCACCTGTTCGCCGCAGTCGCCACAAGAAGAAAAGCCCCATCCCGCCAAAAATCAGAAAGGGCAGATTTGAAGTTACGTTAAAGAAGTTAGGGATGTTCCAAATCAGGCGCTGGTCAGCAAAATGGTGATAGCTGGGGTCTTGGGCAATGGGTGGTTCCACAAACGTCAGAATTAAAACGGGCAGCGTCAATGCCAGTAATAGATTTAACCGTTGGCGTGGCAACATTTGTTCCGCTTTGGCTTTGATATGTTGACCAACCTGCTTGGCCCGCTTGTCGCTGGCAGATATTGGTATACCCAGCCACAAAAAGCCCAATGACAGTCCGGCCAGGACATCGCTCAAATTGGCCTGACCTAAATATAAGCCTGTGATACCCATGCTGAGGGACAGGAAAAACCGCGATTGTGGCCCCATTGATACGGCTAGCCCACGACCGTTCCTGCTGCCAAAGATAGGCCAGCCAGCCGTAGACGTTAACGGCCAGCAGGCTGGAAAGGTGTGGAAAAGCGTAGGGGGTTAACTGCCAGCGGATTTCGGGTGAGGGGGGTAACGGCCGTTTCAACCACACCTGTAATCCGACACCTAGCGCTAACGCCCCGGCAAACGTCAATATCGTCAAGATACTGTTGCGCCGCTGGCCGCGCCACCAAAGGAATACGGCCGTAACGGCAGTTATCACTGCCAACACGCGCACATCTCCCAGACCGGCCAGCGCCTCCGTCCATGGCGACACTTCCTCTGCGCCTAATTGCAGCCAGGTTGTTACCAGCCGATCCCGCTGATATAGCTCTGGCTCCCGTTCCACCCAATCATCCAGCAAAACACCGGTAGCCCAACCACTGAGAATGAGCAATAAGCCATACACTAACAGCCCGCGCTGCCCCTGTCGTGTCAGCCGCTGCCAGCCTGCTTGCCACCATGCCCAGGCTGTACCCGTCCGCCCCAAACGAAAACGACGCTCATCCTGATACCAGCGGTGGTTCACCCACAGCAGCAGTCCGCCCACCAGCAAAATGGCCCCCCAGATACCGCCTACCCGCCGCAGCCATAGTTCTACCAGATGCAGATTCTTGCCAAAGATAAAACCCAGGCTGCCAATGATAGTGGCCCACAACAACCCACCTATCAAGTTATAAATGGTAAATGTTCGGTGGCGCATCTTGTTGATGCCCGCAATGTACGCAACAACACTGCGCACCACCGGAATAAAGCGAGCAATGATAACCGTTTTGGAGCCATGCTTATGGAAAAACACCTCGCTGTGAGCCAGTTTTTCTTCATTGATAAAAGGGACGTGGGTGAGGAGAGAGCGACCGTAACGCTGCCCAAGCGTAAAAGCAATATTGTCGCCAATGATGGCTCCAGTCGCCGCCGCCAAAACCACCCAGGCAATTTGACCCGTTCCCGTGGCAGATGCGGCGGCGGCTATGAGCAAAATTGTTTCTCCCGGAGCCGGAACCCCCATGCTTTCCAGGCCAATACCCAACGCTACCAACGGATATCCAAATAGTTGAAAAAGTTGCTGCCAATTCATAATGAGTATATAAAGACCAGCGACTGGAGATTTGCCAGCCGCTAGTTCGATCATAAATAACTTTGGTGTTTCGGGAATACAATCCCCCAAACATGTTGTCTAAAGTCCTGCTACAGCAGCCCGGCCAGTAAACTGGTGGGCTGTACGGTCAAACCTCATAATGATTATACCAGCCATAAGTCATTCGGTATTCATGATGCAGTGCAGGCAAATGAAAACATAACCAAAATGAGCCAGATCGTTCCGACGGCTAATGAGGCCAGTACATCGCTGGGGTAATGAACGCCAAGATAAATACGGCTGAGAGCGACGAGCAGCACCCATAAGCCAGCAAGGACAGTCCATCCATATCGCTGCCTCTGCCAGAGTAAAATCGCCGCAAGCCCATATAAGGCGATAGCGGCCATCGTATGTCCGCTTGGGAAACTGAAGCTGGTCTCCACCGTGATGGGCGGAAAGACGTTTGGACGTGGGCGGGCAAACAGCAATTTGAGGAGTGCGTTGATCGCAGTTGATCCGGCAAAGGAAGCGAGAAGGGTAACGGCCGTTTTCTTTTCATCTCGTTGCCATAATACAACGCCAGCCATGAATAATGGTGCAACAATCCATCCCCCGGCCGACTGGGTAATGGCAGTAAACAGACCATCCAACCAGGGGGTATGCCATTGATGCAACCACAGCATTATCGGAGCATCCCAGGAAAACCCCTCATTGAGCCAGACATCTCCAGAAAGCTCCAAAAACAGAACGGCCGCTGCTCCAATCAGGCTTATTATGGCGAATTGAGCCGAGGTTATTTTGATTCGTGTTGTAGGCAAAGTGGGTTTGATATTCATCTTTCTTAAGCTGGCAATTGCACAATAAACGTCGTGCCCTGATTGGGTTGGCTCTCTACAGTCATATTCCCTTTATGCGCACGTACAATTTCGTAGGCAATGGCTAACCCCAATCCAGCGCCTCCAGCGCCACTCTGCCCATTGGTTTTGCCGCTTCGCGTCCTGTCTTCCTCAACCCGATAAAACCGTTCAAACAAATGAGGTAAATGTTCTTTAGAGATTCCTGTCCCTGTATCGCTGATCGCAATACGAACTTGCTGGTTTTCCATTTGCGCAGCAATGGAGACTTGCCCTCCTTCGGGAGTATATTTAATCGCGTTATCCAACAGGTTGAGGAAGAGGCGAATGAGCAGGTCAATATCACCATTGATAAAAAGATGGTCGGGGACGTGTTCATATAGCTCCAGTTGTTTAGCTTCAGCTAACGGGGAAACTTGATCCACAACGGCAGCCAGAAAATCTGGTAGTGCTATCGGCTCTAGTCGTAAGGGCATCTGCCGTTGATCGAGCCGTGCCATAAACAGTAAATCGTTGCTCAAGTGAATGAGCCGATCCACCTGACCTTCCATCTCGTGTAATGTGTCGGTATATTCGACAAGGGGGCGCGGCTTGCTGAGGGTGACGCCAATCCGCCCTTTGAGCGCGGCCAATGGTGTCCGCAGCTCATGGGCAGCATCGCCTGTAAAACGGCGTTCTCGTTCAAAGGCAGCTTGCAAGCGGTCTAACATGTCGTCAAATGTTTGTGCCAATCGCCCCAGTTCATCCGTCGGGCCTTGATAATGAATCCTTCGGTTCAAATCGCTGCCGGTGATGCTTTGAGCCGTTTGCGTGATGCGTACAATGGGACGTAGAGCGCTTGATGCTAACAAAAGGCCGCCGATGCCAGCTAATGCAAGAGCCAACGGGACACCAATAGTCATCTGAGTCAACAGGCGTTCCAATGTTTCAACGATGGGGTCTAAATTTTGCACAACTTGAACCCAGCCGGTGGCATTATTGACTGTCACTAATTGGGAGTAGACGCGCCAGGTGTCGCCATCAATGGCGAGGGTGACGTAACCTGTCTGTTGGGGTAGTTGGGGGGAAACGGCCGTATCTTGCCCCAACTGTTCGAGTAAAACACCATCCGATGACAGCAAGTAATAGGTAAGCTCCTCATTTTGATACTGTGGGTCAGATAGATTATCTACGTTTTGAAAGGCAATGGTATCGCCGTCAGCATCTACGTTTATGAACGCCTGTGACGCCGCTAATTGTAAGGTTGTGTCTACCTGAGCGTATAGGTTGCGCTGCAATTGCCAGTACAAAAAGGCAGCAAAAAGCAGCAGGATCGCGCCCAATGTTAGCAAATACCAGATTGTCAACCGCCAACGAAGGGGGATTTGGGAGGAGGGATGTGTGTGAAAGATTGTTTTTACCATCATTTAGTCCAACATTTGGCAGTGACTCATTAATCTATTGTGCTAATCCGGTAGCCCATGCCACGAATGGTATGAATGAGGGGGAATTCATCACCTATGTTAATTTTGCGCCGCAAGTAGCCGATATAAACGTCTACAACATTGGATTCATGGTAAAAATCAAAGTTCCAGACGTGTTCGCCAATTTGGGTACGGGTGAGTACCTGGTCAGGATGGCGCATGAGATATTCTAAAACGGCATATTCGCGGGGGCTAAGTTCAATGAAACGCCCGTTTCTGCGAACTTCCCTTTTCGCTGTATCCATCTCTAAATCTCCAACTTGCATCACTGTTCCCGTTTGTAAAGGTGGGCGACGGAACAGGGCGCGGATACGGGCTAAAAGTTCAGGAAAAGCAAAGGGTTTGACTAAATAATCATCTGCCCCGGCATCTAACCCTTCTACCCGATTGTCTATCGTATCGCGTGCGGTGAGCATCAGGGTTGGTGTTTTATCACCCCGGCGACGCAGCTCCCGCAGTAAGTCGAGGCCGTTCAATTTGGGCAACATAATGTCCAGTACATACGCATCGTAGTCGGCAACCAGGGCGTAATCAAGACCTTCACGGCCGTTCCAGGCCAAATCCACAGCAAAACCAGCTTCCATCAATCCCTGTCGCACAAACTTAGCAATACTTGGTTCATCTTCAACAATTAATATGCGCATCACGTTTTCCTTTTGTCTGTCACAGTACAAGGCAAAAGTAAAGAGAGGATGAAATCGATTTGGAAATTTCGATTCACTTTCAAAAGGAACGGGTTTTCAGTATCGGTAATGCGGGCACGGTATAGGGCACTTCCAATTGGCGTGTCTATAGCAATTAGTCGGAATTGCAGGAAATTTTTATGGGTTGCTCTTAGGTGACGAACGGATTTTTGTGTTGGGGATAGGATACACCCACACGGCTGTGGCGAGCTTATCAGTCACCAAAGGAGTTGAGAACAAAAGAACGGTAGCAATTTATCGTGAACGTCAACTTTTTTGAAAACAGGTATTTGTGCAAAAAAATGCTTCAAAAAAGTTACTGAAAAAGTGGGGTTCCCCCATTTTAGTGGACACAGATAATGCCCAGTCCCCGCTCAGTGTCTGCGGCGGAGCAACCGCTACTATGGAGTAGGCTGACCGCCTGCTCTTTCGATGTTTCCGAGTATGTGCGCATTTGCTTTTTTATGGGTTACCTCCAAAACAAGTGGATTCAATTTGTCTTTTGTATGCGTCCACTTTTTGGGGGTAACCCCAGTCATTCTCTTCTCATGTGATGTCACAAAACATCACTTAAGTAGGATTTTGGGGGTAGGTTTGTCAACCTACACACATTATCGTGAGATGGAATCATTATTTCGTGATACCCGACACCCACTTTGTCGTAACTAGCCCCAAAACCCTGTTTATGAAAAAAGAGGATGACTTGGTCATCCTCTTCTCATTTACTGTCGCAGAAAAATCACTTTAGTAGGATTTTTCGGGTAGGTTTGTCAACGCCAATTCGGGTAGGTTTGTCAATCAATTCGGATAGGTTTGTCAACAATTCGGGTAGGTTTGTCAACCTACACCTACACGGTTTTATACGTCCAGGTTGCGTACCTCACTGCTGTGGGTCATGATGAAGCGTTTGCGCGGCGCCACTTCGCTGCCCATGAGCATGTCAAAGGTGCGGTCGGCCACCAGGGCATCTTCCACCGTTACTTGCAGCAGCGTGCGCTCGCTGGGGTTCATTGTCGTGTCCCATAGTTGCTCGGCATTCATTTCGCCCAAGCCCTTGTAGCGTTGGATGCCATACTTTTTGCCTTCAAACTGTTTCAATAGCTCGGCTTGCTGCGCTTCGGTGTAAGTGTAGTGCAGTTCTTTGCCCTGTTTCACGGCGTAAAGCGGCGGCTGGGCAATGTAGAGATGGCCGCGCTCGATGAGGTGTGGCATGTAGCGGAAGAAGAAGGTCAGCAGCAGGGTGCGGATATGGCTGCCGTCTACGTCGGCGTCAGTCATGATGATGATACGGCCGTATCGCAAGTTGCTCATATCCATTGACTCGCCAATGCCCGTGCCCAGCGCCGAAATTAGCGCCTTCACCTCATTGTTCGTCAGAATCTTATCCAGCCGTGCCCGCTCCGTGTTCAAAATCTTGCCACGCAGCGGCAGGATGGCCTGAAAGTGGCGGTCGCGCCCCTGTTTTGCCGTGCCACCCGCCGAATCACCCTCGACAATGTACAGTTCGCATTTGTCTGGGTCTTTTTCGGAGCAGTCGGCCAATTTGCCGGGTAGCGTCAGGCTGTCCAATGCGCTTTTACGCATTACCAGTTCGCGTGCTTTGCGGGCAGCAGCCCGCGCCCGCGAGGAGGTGAGGCAGCGCTCGACGATGCGCCTGGCGTCGCGCGGGCTTTCTTCCAGGAACATGGAGAGGGCGTCAGCGGTGACGGAGGCGACGATACCGGCAACTTCGGCGTTCATCAGCTTCACTTTGGTCTGGCTCTCAAATTGGGGATCGGGGTGTTTGACACTGACAACGGCCGTTACTCCCTCTCTCGTATCATCACTGGAAAAATTCTTATCCTTTTCTTTCAGCAAATTATTGTCGCGGGCGTATTTGTTGATCACCCGTGTCAGCGCCGTGCGTACACCGGTGAGGTGCGTGCCGCCATCCGGTGTGTGGATGGTGTTGGCAAAGGCGTATTCAGAAATGGCTAACCCTTCGGTGTATTGCACGGCCACTTCTACGTCTATGCCATCTACCTCTTTGCGAATGTGTACGGGATCGTGCAGCGGCTTGCGGTTGCGGTTCAGGTAGCGCACAAAGGATTTGACGCCACCCTCGAAGTAGAAGCTCATTTCGCGGATGGGTGACGGCCGTTCATCTCGCAGTTGCAAAAAGACCCCACTGGTCACAAAAGCCATCTCGCGGAAACGGTTCGCCAAAGTTTCAAAGCGATATTCTGCCTCTTCTTTAAAAATCGTTTCGTCAAATTTGAAGTGGGTTGTGGTACCGGTGATAGCGCCGCGCTTGAGCTTGTCAACTTGTTTGACTGGCGCCTGCGGAACGCCTCGCCGGTATTCCTGTTCCCATACGCCGCCGTCACGGCGTACAGTTACTTTCATCCAATCAGACAACGCATTGACGGCTGCCGCACCCACGCCGTGCAAGCCGCCAGACACTTTGTAGGCGGCATTGTCAAACTTGCCGCCGGAATGCAGAACGGTATGCACTAATTCCAACGCCGACACCTTTTCAACCGGGTGAATGGCTACGGGGATGCCAACCCCGTTGTCAGTCACCGACACACTGCTGTCTTTGTGAATTGTCACTTCAATTCGATCACAACGCCCGGCCAGCGCCTCGTCAATGGAGTTATCTACAATTTCATAAACCAGGTGGTGCAGGGCTTTAACATCGGTGCCTCCGACATACATGCCGGGGCGACGACGTACTGCTTCCAATCCTTTTAGAACCTGGATGCTGCTTGCATCGTATGCTTTTTCTGCTGCTGTTTGTCTCGCCATTTATCTACCTCATGGGATTTTGGATTGACGATTGCCTGTTTTCCGAGAAGTGGGCAAAACCAAAATCACTTTCTGAATACTCTGGGTTGGAGATTAGGAAGTTTCCAATCTCTCATCAATTTCCAGCAGTGTATGCTGGATGCGATCTCGATAGAAGATAAAAGTTGCGGCCACAAAGGAGGTGCTGATGAAGGCATGGGCCAAAATGCTGACGAAGTTCATCCATGTGCCATCGTCTAGTAAAAAGAGGAGTTGGTTCATGATGCGGCTTAATAAGATGACGGCAAGGATCATGCCCATGGCTGTTTGTGCATGAGCGCGGAGTAGTTGGGCACTTTCTATGAAGGCTCGGATGGGGGAACGGCCGTGCAGAGCTAACCCCTGTGGCACAAAATACCCAATTAAAACGACCCACATTATTACAACCAATCCGGCAAACATAACCACCACGCCCAGCACAGGGCTGAGCAAAGAAACCAAAAAAGTCACCAGCGATAGCGGGATATATAAAATAACCAGGGCAATGAAAGCCGCAATTCCCAGGGCGAATAAATATCCCCATACATGCCCAATACGTAGGAATATTTGTGGTACTGACAAGGCTGCCTGCTTACCAGAAGCGGTAGCCTGGGCGATTAGCGTCAGGTAAACGGCCGTTAGCAACAAGCCCACCAGCGAAAACAGGACGAATAGCCCCAACCATGTCACAAAGCTGTTTAGTTGCAACACATCAGGCTGCAACGGCGTGCGCTCAGGTGTCAGGCCAACCAGCAAAGTAGGAACTCCCACCAGGGGAACACTCAAGCTAGTGAACAGGTTTGTATGAGCGGCAAGCGTCGACCACTGAGTCAACATAGCTGTCCATTGTTCCGCCATTGTTGCTGAGATTGCATCCGGCGGCATCAGCGCTTGCAGTTGCGCAATCACTTGATCAATGAGCAATTGCATACTCAAACGCGGGCCTAGCCAGAAAAAGGTGTCCAGCAAGATGGGGATGAGAGTTAACCAGAGATGTTTTGTCGTTAGATCAAACCCTGCGGCTAATGTTGCCGAAATGCCTGGTAATTTACGCTGTTTTTCACTCTTTTGTATCATCATAAACTGGGTCAATTTTATCACAGATGTTCTATCACAGCGAACCAGAAGAATTCGCGTCTGGAATCAAATCACAATGCATCTTTAGGCGCAACATCTATATTGTCTAGCCACTCGCTAACAATTTGCACACCTAAAATGGGTGCATAGATATTACGTGTCGTTGAAATGTCGGCATGGCCAAGAAATTCTTGCACAACTTCTAGTGGCATCCCTTCGCGCAGTAGCTGTGTGGCACGGAAATGGCGAAAATCATGGGCAGACAGGCTGGGATAAAGATGCAGCGCCTTGACTGCTTTTTTGACTATATTATGGGCAGATGTGCTGGAGAGTCGGGCGTTTTGTGCATTTCGGCTGTGTGCGATAAACAATGCCGGGTTGATGTCTTGACGCTCTGCTAGATAGGCGCGAATGGCCTGCGCAGCATGTTCTCTAATGTGGAGGGTGCGTGGTTTGCTGCCTTTACCTACTACGGTTGCATACTTCGCATAACCATTGCCAGTATTACTTCGATTCAAACTTACAACCTCAGAAATACGTGCGGCCGTTGCATATAGTACATGTATTAGAGCGCGATCACGTAATAAGGAAAGGCGGTGATTGTAGCGATCATTAGAGGGGGGTAGGGGGAGTGCATCATAATAGGCAACAATTTGTGGGATTTGTTGCCGAGCTTCGTCTAGGTCGATCACGGTCTCTGCTTGGTTGCGCTCGATGGAGCGTCTAGCGAATTGGCGCTGTAATTTGCCAAGCTGCACGGCCGTTGGCAAAGCATCAAGTCCATCCAAATAATTCAAGTAACCCAATACGGCTGCCATGTATGTTGTGACGGTTGACTGGGCGCGGTTTGCCAACAGCCAGGTACGATAATTGAGGATAACGGCCGTGTCTAATCCTTCCGGTCGCAAAGGCCATTCATCCTCCACGCTGAACCCGGCACGATTAAAATGTTGCAGCCAATCCGCAAACAAGCGTAAGCCGCTGCGGTATGTCGTTTCCGTTTTTGCCGAGCGGATACCTGCTTCCAATAAAAAACTTGTCTCATGGATCCATGCTGGGGTTGATGGAATGGGTCGCCCGGAGATTGGTAGATTTTTTTGTGCAGCCATGTTGCAGTATTCCTTGTTAATAGGGGAGTGGTGTGTACTTTGGTGTAATCTTTATGCTTAAACTAACTTTTATTAGCTTAAGTATAAAATGTCCCCTGGAAAATAGCAATCCCACAAACGGAGAAGAAAATGTTACAGAAACGGCAGTTCTGCACTACAATACACTTTGTGAATGAGAAAGAATCTCGCAAAGAACTCTGGCAACTCAAGACCGGATTGTATGCCCTAATCCGCCAACTCAACGAAGGTGTTGAGCACCTTGACGATCTTACCAGTAAAACAATTGCACGTGCCTTGGGGGAATTACTCCAAGAGAATGTGTCTCTACCGGATAATGTCACCCCCGAGGAACTTGAACAATTTTTCCGCGAGACCTTAATTAGCACGGGTCAGATGAAGGAAGAATTGGTGGCTCATTGGCAAGAGGAACTGCAACCACTTATGCAGCGTGCCAGAGAACGTGCCGAACAGCTTGGTCACAAATTAGCTGACTTCTCGCCTCTCTCTGTAAATGGCGAAGAATGGGGTGCGATCTGCATCAAATGTCTGGAATGGGTTATTGTAACGCCGCATTCGGCGCGTGGTGCACTGCTCCGCGACTGTCGTGGCTGGATGGTCAGTTGGAAGTAGTCATGGGGCTGGCGACCAGGCTGGTTCAAAGTCTTTTGCTGGATGATTGGTGATATTACGAGGATTAGACCCGTCAGCGTTCATAACAAAAATGTCATCGTTCCCGTCGCGGTCAGATACAAAAGCAACCTGGCTGTCATCTGGTGACCATGTGGGGTAAGAGTCCTTAGCGGGATGGTCTGTAATATTTACCAATTCACCAGTTTCCAAATCAAGAATGAAAATGTCGGTGTTCCCTTCGCGCACGGAATGATACGCTAAAAAACGGCCGTTATGCGAAAATACAGGCGCGGCATTGATATAGTCATCATTCACCACCTGTGTCACTTTATCCGTTTCAATATTCCACTGAAATAAATCAACTGAAGAATCTGCGGTCATGTCACAGCGAGAGCTGTAAACAATAGAACGGCCGTCTGGCGACCAGGTTAGCGTCTCTTGTTCTGTACGATGCGCATCCAATACCTGAATATTGTCTTTTCCACCCGTCACCGGCATGATGGCCAGGCGATGCCAGGCACACTCCGCGCTAGGATCGTAGAAGCGGTCGGTGTACAAGGCGATCATATCTCCATCAGGTTGCCATCGTGGATAAAACTCATCGTCAATGCTATCTTCCGGGTCTTGCACCAGGTTGCGGATATTTGTGCCATCTGCGTGCATGATCAGGATGTCGGAACTACCTGCTACACGCGAGCGATAGACAATTTGACGGCCGTCTGGCGACCACGATGGGCTGGTATCCACGCGATCATTATCTGTCAGCCGCGTTAGGCCAGAGCCATCCGGCTGAACCAGATAAAGCTCCCAATTTTGGTGCAACGCGCCGGGCTGGCGCTCAACATGGCGCGTGGTTACAAAAACAATGCCGGTTGTTGGCTCAACACCAGGAGCCGGTTCGGGGTCAATTTCGTCCGATAAAACTGGCAGCCCCCCTTCCCTACACCCAATCAGCAGCAAAAAACCAATCAAGCACGCCATAAATACTTTTTGCTTTCCATCTGGTTCAATCGCGCTCATAACATAAAGTCTAATCGTTAAATGAGTAATTTCCAAAAAAGTCCTGGTCAAATACGCTAAAGTGAGTTAATATTTCGACGTATCTAAATTTTAATCTTGGAGGTATTAATACAATGCCTGATCCACTTATTTCGTTAGTGGTTGCTGGGTTGTTGATGGGCTTGAGCGCTCTCATATTTTGGCCGGAGAAAGGCTTATTGGCCCGCTGGCAAAACAACCGGCAAATTACGCACCGCATACTTGGTGAAGACGCGCTAAAGCACATTCACAAATGCGATATAAAAGGCAGACGCCCGACTATGGAAAGCATCGCTGGGTCACTGCACATTGGTACAAACGAAACGGCCGTTCTCATCAACGAACTCCAGTCACAAAACCTGGTACAGGTGGTAGACGGCGACATCCATTTGACCCTACAAGGGCGCGACTCGGCATTACACATCATCCGTGCCCACCGCCTGTGGGAGCGTTACCTGGCCGAAGAAACCGGCTACAGCGAAGCAGACTGGCACGGTCAAGCCGAACGGTTTGAGCATCAGCTTTCAGCCGATGAATTGGACGTTTTGGCCGCACAGCTAAACTACCCTACACACGACCCACACGGCGATCCCATTCCCAGTGCCAGCGGCGAGATGGTGGCGCATGGCGGACAGCCACTCACAGCTTTGCCTCTCGACGCACCAGGGCAAATCGTCCACCTGGAGGATGAGCCGCCAATGGTTTACGCACAGTTGATCGCAGAAGGACTGCATGTAGGTATGCCCGTACGTGTGACCGAAGTCACGGCCGAACGCATCCGTTTTTGGGCGAACGGCGACGAGCATATTCTCGCGCCCATCTTTGCTAACAATATCTCTGTGGTGGCCCTGCCAGAAGCGCCGCCGCAGCCAGAGGTAGAAAGTGCCAGTCTCAACGATTTACAGCCGGGTGAAGCGGCAGAAGTCCTCAGTATTTCGCCAAACTGCCGCGGCATGGAGCGCCGCCGCTTTCTCGATTTGGGTATTTTGCCCGGCACGATTATTCAGGCGGAAATGCACAGTCCGGGCGGCGGCACAACAGCTTACATTATTCGTGGGGCGCTCATTGCTCTGCGTGAGCAGCAAGCCAATTACATCAAAATCAAACGACAACAGCCGGAGGTGGCAGTATGACCACATCTAACAAAATCAATTCGCACACAGCCTCCGAATGCGCCACTTGCCCGGCACATCATGCCGGAAATTTGCTCAAGTTGGGCGTGGATATGTCCGACTTCGATTACGTGGTGGCGCTGGCAGGTAATCCTAATGTGGGCAAAAGTACGGTCTTCAATGCCTTGACGGGGCTGCGCCAGCATACGGGCAATTGGCCGGGCAAAACGGTAGCCCGTGCTGAAGGCGGTTTTAGCTATGGAGACGGCCGTTACAAAATTGTAGACCTGCCCGGAACCTACTCGCTGCTTTCCACCAGCAAAGACGAGGAAGTAGCGCGGGACTTCATCCTTTTTGGGCAGCCAGACGTGACCATCATCGTTGTCGATGCGACGCGCCTGGAGCGCAATCTGAACCTGGTGCTGCAAGTGCTAGAAATCACCGACCGCGCCGTCATTGCTCTAAACCTGATTGATGAGGCCAAGCGGCATGGGCTGGAAGTAGACGAGCGGCGCCTGGCGCGGGATTTGGGCGTGCCGGTTGTACCAATGGCTGCACGGCAGGGCGAAGGCATTGCTGAACTGCTGCAAGCCGTCCATGAAGTGACCACCGGCCAAACCGTGTGCAAGCCGCACCGCGTGAAGAGTGAATCAACGGCCGTACGCCATGCCCTGGATAAACTGGTGCAGCAGCTACTGGCACAATTCCCATCGTTGCCCAATGCGCGATGGGTGGCGCTGCGCCTCTTGGATGGCGACCAGCGCATTGTTGAAGCGGTGTGCAGCGGCGAAATTGACGACCTCATCTCTCAAGAGCCGGTGCAGCGGCCAGAGGATTTACTAATTACGCTGGAGGCAGCATGACAACCTATACACCAAACATGAATGAAATGGGCAGCGGCACGGCCGTTCCTCCCTCCCCTACTCCCCAAACCGACATCTTGCGCACGGCCGAAACCTTGCGCTGGCAAATTGGGCAAAACTTCCACGAGCAATTAATGGAAGACATCTACACCGAGGCCGCACGCATTGCCGACCGCGCCGTCACCCGCCCCAACGAGAAGCCGCGCTTTGATTTAGACCGCACCATTGACCGCATTGTCACCAGCCGTATCTGGGGCTTCCCCTTAATGGTGCTGCTCTTCACAGTGGTTTTTTGGCTGACGATTAGCGGCGCAAACATCCCCTCTGGATGGCTGTCCGCACTGCTGCTGGATACCGTTCACCCGCTGCTGAAGGCGGGCGCGGCGGCCATCCACATGCCCTGGTGGCTGTCTGGCCTGCTGATTGACGGCATGTATCTGGCGACGGCCTGGGTGGTGAGTGTGATGCTGCCGCCGATGGCGATTTTCTTCCCGCTGTTTACGCTGCTGGAGGATTTTGGCTATCTGCCGCGTGTGGCTTTTAATCTGGATAATGTGTTTCGCAAGAGCGGGGCGCATGGCAAGCAGGCGTTGAGCATGATGATGGGCTTTGGCTGCAATGCCGCCGGGGTCGTTGCCACGCGGGTGATTGACAGCCCCCGTGAACGGCTGATTGCGATTATTACGAATAATTTTGCGTTGTGTAACGGCCGTTGGCCCACGCAAATCCTCATCGCCACCCTGTTTATCGGCGGGCTGGTTCCGGCATATTTGGCCGGGCTGGTCTCGGCGCTGGCGGTGGTGAGCATTGCCGTGCTGGGCGTACTGCTCTCCTTCGCCCTTTCGTGGGGCCTCTCGCGCAGCATTTTGAAGGGCGAGGTCTCTACCTTTAGCCTGGAACTGCCGCCCTACCGCCCGCCGCGTGTGTGGCAGACCATCTACACCTCGGTGATTGACCGCACACTGATTGTGCTGTGGCGAGCCGTGACCTTTGCCCTACCCGCCGGGGCCATTATCTGGCTGATGGCGAATGTAACCATCGGCGGCACGAGTATTGCCGAGTATCTAATCAATTTCCTTAACCCATTGGGGCTGCTCATTGGCTTGAATGGGGTGATTTTGGTGGCCTACATTGTCGCCATTCCCGCCAATGAAATCGTCATTCCCACCATTTTGATGTTGACGGTGCTGGTGACGGGCATAACCGGCGTGGGCGCAGGTGCGGGTGTGATGTTTGATATGAATGGCTCGGCGATGAAGGGCCTGTTGGATACAGGAGGCTGGACGTTGTTGACGGCCGTTAACCTCATGCTCTTCTCGCTGATCCACAACCCCTGCTCCACCACCATCTACACCATCTACAAGGAAACAGGCAGCAAGAAATGGACATTGATTGCCTCGCTGCTGCCAGTGGCGATGGGCTTCATCGTCACCTTCCTGGTGGCACAGGTGTGGCGGCTGGTAACGGGGTAGACGTGTAGGGACATGGCGTTGTCCTACACAGCGAGTGCTAGAATTTCACGCTCCACGTAACTGCGGAAATCCGCCACATCTGTAAAACAGCGGAAACCAGCAGCGCTAGCTTCCTCTAGCACTTGATATTCTTCGTCAATTAGCAGAGCTACAGGTTCACTTAAACCGGTTTGTAGCCCTTCAGGCCAGGCAAGGTCAAGAAAGGCCAACGGCCGTTCCCCACTCTCATCAAATAGTTCAAAAAGCATTGCCCCCTCAGGCAGCCCCTGTTCCATTACCCAAATATTTGTGCGCAGCAGCAAATCACTTTCCTCATCATCTGTAATACCACCGGGAACGATAATAGGGGTGTCATCATTGGCAGCAATATCAATAGAAGCAGTTGCTGTCCCATCACTGAGCAGGCCATCCAGAAAATCATTCGCTGCCTGTGCTAATAATTCACGACGTGCAGCCAAATAATCACGGTAATTTTCTATACGCCACAAGTTCGGATCCATTGGGATCCACTGCGATGCTAACGCTCCAGGATGGGCTGCCTCAATTTGTGGGAAATAATCTTCAGGGAACCGATTGCTGATGATCAGGTTTGTATCCTGGGTTAGAAAGCAGTAATTAGCCAGTGCATTTACTTCAGCCCGACTGTACCCAGCATCATAAAGGCGTGATTTGGGGAAAATGTGATGGATTTGCAGCTTGTTAATTTTGCCCAGCAGGTTTGCCTTCAGAGGTAAACCTGTGCCCCAGTCGCGGGCTTCACCAACGCGAGTGAGTAAATAAAGCATGGGATAGAATCGTGCCCCCAGGCTCCAACTATCAAAGTTGCCAGCACGAATATGCAAATCTCCACGCGAAAGGCGAAGTTCTTCAATGAGGCGGTCCAACGCTCCATCCATATCTTCCATCAAGCCCAAGTCCTTGTTCAAAATAGATTCTGTCGATCCCGCAAACCTGCCCCATAAAAAGCTGTGGACGTACCAATAAAGCAGCTTGTCACGTTCATGGGCATTCTTGAAATGTCCACCATTTTGGGTAATGTATCGCGTCATAATCGGGAAGGCATATCGCCCACCTAAGACTCTATCGTGGTCTAAACCAAGACGCCCGCTGATCACATTCAACAAATAATTGACAGCTTTTTCCGTTTGCTTCAGGCCAGGCTGAAATTGGAGCGCGTTAATATCCTTCAGCGCAGTGAACATGGCTTCACCAGTAAGCACAGTATTAACGTTACGCAGTAACCAATCCATCTTGAAATAAAATCCGGCCTGTTCCCACTGCTTTAGCAAATAGCGCAATTCTTGTCGCGCATCAGGCCATTCTGCACAAACACGAGCCAGGGCCAAATCACCCTTTGATAGCTTTGTGCCACCACTGTTCACGCGATTAAAAATGTCTACCACCACATCTACCGTTTTGTCTGCGCCAGTCACTTCTTCGATGTGGAATTGGATGTTTTTAACACCCAAAAGATGGGTGAGACGACTGATGTAAACGTCGCCCCTGGGCGAAAGGATTGGCGTTTGGAAGATGTGACCAACAAAAGGCTGTAATCCCTTTTTCATCAGGTCGGTAACGCTGATCCAGTAAGGGTTATCCCGCATTTTGACCGGGCCATAGAACTCAAAAATCTCCTCTTCCATGTTGAAGTGGAGATCAGTGAAGGCCAAAGCGTTGCCCTCAAAAAATGGTGGCGGCGTACCACGGACAATGCCGTATAGCGAGGTGACGCGCTGCTGTCCATCAAGGATGAGCTTGACGTGACCGGGGTTGAGGGTTTGGTTGCCTCGCGCATCGGCTTGTTCTGTTTTAGTAGCCCAAACCAGCAGGCCACCAACAGGATACCGATGATATAGCGAGTTCATAAGCTCACGCACCTGGTTACGGTTCCACACATAACCCCGTTGGAATTCAGGCAAAGCCATTGCCCCTAAATCAATTGAATCAAGGATTGTTGTTATTTCCATGAAATTCCTCCTCCAAATTATTGTCCGCCAATCATGATTATAACGTGACGACAATGATTCTCGAAGTGTTTTAGAAATTTCTGCAAATTTAGGAGAATAGGTTACGAGCCAACCTGTGCGACGTTTTTGCGACGATAGCCTGTTATGATGCTCCGCATGAGTACAGACATAACCCATCTACAAAAATGGAGCAAAGCAATGACAAAAAAATGGATGTTGATTCTTTTACTGGCTTCTGCTGGGCTGCTGGTTTGGGCGGCGCGGCAAAGCAAGGTCGTGCGCCCTGTGGTGGCTGCGCCTGTGGATGCCGCGCCTACCTGGGTCAATTATGGCAATCGCCTGGCATTAAATACAGCAAGGACATGGGCTTACTACACGGTTGACCGTTCTGGCGATGATGCCAGCAACTGCATTGATGACCCGCAGATTTATCGTTACGGCCGTGTCAATGCCGCGCAAGTTGGCACATTAGAAAGCGGCTGCGACGTACCCCAGGCAGACGCCATCGCCGCCGACAGCGACCACCTCTACTACACCTACGCCCCCTTTGGCGCACCGGCCACCGCCTACCGCCAACCCGCCACCGGCGGCGAACCAGAGCAGGTAATCAGCATCGGCACAGTTGAACACGCCGTCGTCCTGGACGACACTTACGCCTACTTTGCCATGCACGACCCCAGCACCGGCGGCATGGCCATTGTCAAAGTAGACAAAGCCACCCTGCTGCTGGAAATCGTGGCACAGCTTCCCACCGTCGTCGGCGACCGCATCAGCAAGATGACAGCGGACGACACCTACATTTACTGGACGGAAGGCAGCGCCGCCGACGAGGGTGCGGTGCGTGCCGTCGCCAAAACGGGCGGCACGGTCTTTACGGCCGCAGAAGCAGGCACGGAACGGCCGCAAGACATTGTGGTGGATGGCGATTACGTCTATTGGGCGGAAGCCGGCGGGCGCATCCGTCGCATCCTCAAAAGCGGCGGCGCTGTGCAAACGTTATATGACAGCAACGACCCCGTATTCAGCATCTTCATCAAAGACACCACCCTTTACTTCAGCAAGGGAAGTGAAAATGGCACCATCTGGCGCATGAACAAAGACGGCGGCGCGGCTACGTTGATGGCCTTTGACCGGCACGCTCCCCATGCCCTTGTGGTGATTGGCAGCCGCCTCTATTGGGCGGAAAGCTCCATTTATTATATTGACAGCAGCACAACTGCCGTTGGCGTCGATTATGCCCTATACAAGCTGGAAGTAACGCAGGGCATCCAGGACGGGGCCAACAGTATGCCCCTGGTAAGCAACAAGGCGACCTACGTGCGAGCCTATCCCCACGAGGTTGTGGGCACATCGCAGAAATTGGTAAACGCTTATCTGTACGGCTATGGTGCAGACGGACGGCCGTTACCCGGTTCACCCCTCTCTCCCCTCCAAAAAGCAGACCCCCAGCCAACGGGCGCACCGCGCAGCGACGTAGACCACAGCTTCGTGTTCCTGCTGCCAGAGGCGTGGACTGCTGCCGACTTCCAACTTCAGGCAGAAATCAACCCGGATGATGGCAGCCGCGTCTTTGAAACAGACTACACGGACAACCTCTACCCGGCAGACGCCCCGGTTCCCTTCAGCGTCAACCCCCGCGTGGCCTGCATGATCGCCCTGCCGGTCATCGCCCAGGATGAAGAGGGCGGAGCCGTCATCCCCAATTTGTTTGCCAACGGCACATTGTTCTATGACAACCTGGAGCGTACAGAGACGCTGCTGCCGGCCACGCTGCGCGTTTACCCCTACCCGATGATTATGCTCTCGAACGAAAACTACGAGGCGTATGACCTGACGCAAAAGAGCGAGCGCGGTTATCTGATGTCTAAGCTGGCAACTTACAGTCTGATCTCAGATGTTACGCCCTTCTCCTACCTGGCAGAGCAGTGTGACCCGGAAGGAACGGCCGTTGCCGGATTGGTACACCCCGATGCCGCCACCACCGACACCAGCGGTGGCAGTTCTTTCACCTTTGGCGGGCAGGGTAATCCTTTCACACAGTCCATGTGGTCTATATTGTGGTTCGAGACTGACCATCAACCCTTCAACCAGCCGCGCGGCGCAGTGACTATGGCCCATGAGATGGGGCACGTCTTTGGGCGCGATCACGTTGACTGCAACAACCCCGACGACCCCGACCCAAACTATCCCTATGACCCCTGCCTGCTCGGCGACAGCAACGACGACGACGCCTTTTGGGGCTTCGATGGCCTGAGCATGATGGCTATCGATCCGATGGATGACACGCCGGGCGTTGGCGCCGGCGATTTGATGAGCTATCGCACAAATCGCTGGCCCTCTGACTATACCTGGCTCGCCATCTACGACGCGATTGGCGCAGCCAACCAGGGCATGATGATGCTGAATGCTCCGGCAGCAATGACAGGCGACGTGATTATGGTGCGCGGGATGATTGACGCAACGGCCGTTACCGGCAGTTTGCAGCCCATCTACCAATACGCGCCGTCCCAACTGACCCCGCAGCAGCAGGCACAGCTTGCGCAAAGCGCCGCCTGGCAGGGCACAGACACAGACTACGCCATCCAACTGGTAGATGGCAGCAGCGCAGTGCTCTATACCCAGCCCTTCATCGTCGAACCGGAAGCGGAAAGCCCCAGCGACCCGCTGCTGGTGAACCTGACCATGCCCTTCGACAACGAGACTGTCCAAGTGCGGCTGGTTGTCTCCGCCACGCAGCAAGTTTTAGCCGCGCAAGCTGTCAGCGCCCACGTGCCCACCGTACAGTTTGACGGTCTGCCCCAGGTAGACGGTGACGGCAACCTCAGCGCCAACTGGAGCGGGCAGGATGCAGATGGCGGCCCGCTGTGGTACGTGCTGCAATACAGCCCGGACGGCATAGGCCGGGTGACGCTGCTTTTGGATGGGCAAAATACGTCAGCGGCGCTGCCCTCCGACTACTTGCCGGGCAGTGCCACCGGTGAACTGTGGCTGTATGCGACGGACGGCATCAATACCTCGGCATGGGCTACGGCTACGCTGAATTTGCCGCCGCATGCGCCGCTGGCACACGTCATGGATCCCTACGATGGGCAGAGGCTGCCCTTTGGGGCGCAGGTGGCGCTGCGCGGCATAGGCTGGGACGCGGAAGACGGCCCGTTGGCAGGGGACAGCCTGGTCTGGTACGTGGATGATGTGCTGGCGGGAAATGGCAGTTGGCTCACCGCCAACAATCTGGCCCTGGGTGAACACACCGCGCGGCTGGAGGTGACGGATAGTGACATGGAAACGGCCGTTGCCGAAGTCACCTTCACCATCGTAGATTGGCAGTTCGTCTACCTGCCAACGATTCTCAGATAAGGCTCAGAGCAGGTAAGGAAGGGCGTCCGCAATCATGCGGACGCCCTTTAAGTTACATCCCGAAACAAAAGTCGGTAAAGAAGCACACCCGCCAGCTAATCCAGCCAATTTGGCTAAACAAATACCAAAAATACGAACCAATCAGCAAAATGCCAGCATAACGGCCGATTTCCCAGCGCCGCACCATCAGCAGGAACAACAAGGCAATGACCGTTGCAAACAGCAACACAATCGACGATTGCAAGTTTTCTGTGACAACCTGTACACTTTCGCCGCGCCACAAAATAATAACCAGCCAGGGCAGACCCAGCCCTATAGCGATATCGAAAATATTTGACCCCACTGCATTGGCAATAGCCATATCCCCTTGCCCCTTTTGGGCAACTGAAATAGAACTCATCAAGTCAGGGATACTGGTTCCTGTGGCCAGAATGGTCAATGCAATAATCACTTCCGGTATGCCAAAGCTTTGGGCAATATGCACCGCAGACTCGACCATGAAATGGGAGAGCAGAGCCAGAAAGATAACTGAGACACCAAAATTCAGGAAGAGAAGTTGCGGCCGTTTACTCAAGTCGGCAAAGAAAAATGACAACAGCTTGTTCAGGGCGTTTTTCCATGTCCACGAACTTTGGCGAATTTCATGCTGCAGGCTTTCGTCATCGTCATCATCAAAGTCGTTATCAGCCTTGATTTCATAAGGCACCAGCTTTTTCCAAAAATTAAATGAGAGCAAATAGATGACGTACAAGCTGACGTACATGATTGCATCGGAGAGGCTAATAGCTCCGTCACGGAAAGTGAACAACAGAAGAATTATGCAAACGATATAAAAAACTAAATCACGGATGACAGGCTGCCAGGTGAGGACGGCACGTTTGACCAATGCCGAGGCACCAATGATGACCAAAATATTGAAGATGGCTGACCCGACAATTGTACCTGCTCCCATCGCCTGCTGTTCTGTTACGCGGAATAGGGCCAGAATCGAAACAAACAGTTCCGGGGCTGAGGAACCAACAGCCATAAAGGTTGCGCCAGCAATGTCTGAAGAAAGTTTTAACCGTTTGGAAATGATTTCAAGTGTTTCAACGAAATAAACGTCTACGACTTGGGCAAGGAGGACAAATGTAAAAACGAGTTCCAATATCCAAAGAATTATCATGTTGCAGCTTCTGCAAAATTTTGTTTAATGGTTAAGCGTGAGATTATTCCGAACGGGGTTCGTCGGAAGGCCAAAGGATACCCCTAATTTAGAAAATGTAAAATTAAAAGGGAATTGGAAATGGGAGATGAAGGGCAAAGGATGACAAGCGCTTTGCAGAATACATAGAGAAAAGAAACGCTGGTTCTGGCCCTCAACCTATCACTAAATTGAACAGGTAGCCGGTAAAAACGATGGCCGCAGCAACAATGCCGATGAAAATAATAATCAAGCGCAGTTTAATCACGCGCTTGAGAATGAGCATTTCCGGCAGGCTAAGGGCAACGACAGACATCATAAAGGCCAATACTGTGCCTAATGCTGCACCCTTTTCCATCAATGCGTGGGCAATGGGAATGATGCCCGCCGCATTGGAGTAGAGGGGAATGCCGAGTAAAACAGCAGCCGGAACCGACCACCATGCACTGCGCCCCATCACATCTACCAGAAAATCTTCTGGCACGTAGCCATGAATTCCCGCGCCGATACCAATGCCGATGACGACAAACAGCCACACCTTGCTCACAATTTCTCGTGTACTGCGTCCTGCATCGCGGATGCGATCATCTAAGGTGAGTTTGCTGGTGATGCCAATCCCTTTACCCACCTTGACCTGCCACACAAATTCTTCCACATAGCGCTCTGGCTTAAGACGGCCGATCAAAATCCCTCCCAGTACCGCAATCACCAACCCCGATACCAGATACAGTGCGGCGACTTTCCAGCCAAACAGCCCAAAGAGCATGGCGAGGGCTATTTCGTTAATGACTGGAGTGGCTATGAGAAATGAAAAGGTGACGCCCAAAGGAATGCCGCTTTCGACAAAGCCAATGAAAAGGGGAACGGCCGAACAGGAGCAAAATGGTGTGATTACGCCCAGTCCGGCAGCCAGTAAATTGCCAAAGCCTTCACGCCGTCCGCCCAACGCGGCACGGGCCTGTTCGGCGCTGAAAAAGGAACGTGCCAGGGTGACAAGGAAAATCATGCCGGTGAGCAGCAGCAAAATTTTTGGGACATCGTACACGAAGAAATTGAGTGATTGGCCTAAATGAGAATCGGCAGACAGGCCAATAAGTTGGTAGGTGAACCAGTCGGCCAGGTTTTGTAACTGCCCCCAGAGGATGAGCCAGAGCACGGCCGTTACCAATACCAGCAACGGCAGCCGCCAATTTTGTTTGTTTTGCAAAGTGGATGCCGGATGAGTAGTCATGAATTTGTTTGTCCTTCCGGGCCGCAGAGAATGGGCCGGGGCTGGATGCGGGCTGGGTCTAGCAGAGTATTGAGAGCAATACGGCATTGGGTAACGGCCGTTTCATTCACCGCGTAGTAAATCCAACGGCCGTCAATGCGGTCGCGCCGCGCAGATACTAACCCTGCTTTACGTAGCACTCGGAGATGATGTGAAAGCAAATTAGGAGCCAGCCCAAGACGCTCATTCAACTCGCAGTTACACGAATCCCCCGCCATTAATGCATCCAAAACACGCAGCCGATTGGGATCGGCCAACGCTTTTAAAATAGATGCAAGCGTTTCCAATTCAAGTATTTCTAAACCCAAAACACCTGTATCAACTGCCATAGCCATTCACTCGATGCTATCTACTAGCCATCCGGTCACTTCGGCTAACGAAGGCAAACGGCCGTAAGAAACAACCTGTCCATTCACAACCAATCCCGGCGTGGACAGCACACCAAAAGCCATAATTTCGCCATAGTCGGTCACTTTTTCAATTTGCGCAGGAACGCTCAAGGTGTCAACAGCCTTTTGCGTGATCTGCTCCAATCGTTTGCAATTTGCACATCCAGGGCCTAATACTTTGATATTTAGCATGAATGACTCCTTCAGGATTAACAGAACAAAACATTACTTCAATGATTATTGAAGTATAATCACCCCCCTTCCCTCCATCCAGTGAGCAATGTCATAGGAATTAGATGACGAAGATAATAATTCAATCTCTATTGAAGTAACGGCCGTTCTGCTATTCTGACGCAAGGATAATACTTTTATGTTACAATCGCACGGCTTTGGCGGCAGGACATATACATGGGTTAGAAATGGCACGAGCACTAGTAGATATCCGAGTATTACAACGGGAATATTTGTTAGCCATTACACGGGCGCTAACGGCCGAATTAGACCTGCATGATTTACTGCGGCTCATTTTGCAGGCGTCAGTAGAACTAGTTTCAGGCCGGGCCGGCATGATCGTACTTGTAGAGCCAAGCACAGAAAGCATGCGTGTTGCCGCCGTTTACGGCATTCCCCCACACCTGGTAGACCATTTTTCGCCACTGCTAAAAGACCTCCCCTACCGTGAAGGGCAAGAAAACGAAGTCATCCCCGAAATGACACGGCGGCTTAACGAAGTCGCCCTCAAAGCAGATTTGGGACTGACAAAAGCGCTGCGCCTGCCCATGATTAGCGGCAAAGAAGTGATTGGCCTCATTTATGTCTTTCAGTCGGGCACGTATGTCTTCATGGATGATGCCGCCAAGCTGCTGCAAAGTTTTGCCGAACAAGCAGCAATTGCCGTTAAAAATGCGCGGCTGTACCAAGAAATCAACCAGGAAAAACTGCGATTAGGCGCAATTTTGGAACAGAGTGCCGACGGTGTGATGATTTTGAATCCGGCCTTGCACATCACCGTGTTCAATCGCGCTCTCAGCCAAATGACTGGCTGGCAGCCAGGCGATGCGATTGGTCGCCATCACGATGAAATTGTTCGCTGGCGCTCGCTGCGCACAGACAGCGACTTGCCGCAAGCGCTCAAAAATGGCTGGCCGCTGCCGGGTGCGGCACATTTATACGTGGAGGGAGACTTTCAACGCTCCGAAAATGCTTATTACCAGCCTGTGCAAGACCGGGTGAGTCTGGGTATTACCTATGCGCCATTGATGGATGGCAACGGCCGTATGACCAACATCATCGCCAACGTGCGCGACCTCACCCGCTACCGTGAAGAAGAAGCGCTGCAAAAAACCTTCATCTCCGTTGTCAGCCACGAACTCAAGACCCCGGTTTCCATCATCAAAGGATACGCTGGAACCCTGCGCCGTCAGGATGCACACTGGTCGCCAGAGATTCTCGATGAATCATTGGCGGTTATTGAAGAAGAGGCAGATAATCTAACCAACCTCATTGACAATTTGCTAGAAGCTTCGCGGCTGCAAGCTGGAACCTTCAACCTGGAAATCCATGAAGATATAAATCTGGCAAAACTAACGGCCAGCGCGGCGAAAAAATTCGGCACACAATCTGGCAAGCATCACATTTCTGTTGAGTTCCCGCAAGACTTTCCCACCATTTACGGCGATGAACGCCGTCTAGGGCAAGTGCTAAACAATTTGCTCAGCAACGCAATCAAATATTCCCCTGATGGCGGGAATATCATTATTAGTGGCACAGCACACAGCGAACATGTCACGCTTTCTGTGCGTGATAACGGAATTGGGATTCCTAAGCACGAGCAGCACCGCATCTTCCAAAAGTTCTCGAGGCTGGACAACGCATTGAGCCGTAAAACTGAGGGCACGGGCCTGGGGCTGTTTTTGACAAAGGCAATCATTGAGGCGCATAACGGCCGTATCTGGTTCACCAATAATACCGATGGCCCTGGCACCACTTTCACATTTTCATTACCCAGAAACTAACGGCAAATAGCAAGCTGCAACAAAAAAACTTGCTACTTGCAAACTCAAAACTAGGAGAATTCATGCAAACCCAAATACAATGCCCCCAATGCGGGACGCCTTTCGTGGCCGAAGTCAACCAAATTATCGATGTTGACCAAAACCCCCAATTAAAACAAGCCCTGCTGTCTGGGCAGGTAAACATGGCCGTTTGCCCTCGCTGCGGCGCGGGCGGGCAGTTGGCAGCGCCTCTGGTATACCACGACTCCGCGCACGAACTCTTCATGATTTACGTGCCCACCGAAATGCCCATGAACCAGATGGAGCGGGAACAAATGATCGGCCGTCTCACGCGCCAGGTTGTAGACAACTTGCCTCCTGAAAAACGCAAAGCCTACCTCTTTCAGCCGCAAATGATTCTGAACATGCAAACCTTTTACGAAAAAGTGCTAGAGACCGAGGGCGTAACCAAAGAGATGATTGAGCGGCAGCGCAAACAGTCCGAGCTGCTTACCACCTTGCTCCGTGCAGATAATGATGTAGCTGACTATTTGATTAAAGAGCGGATCAGTGAAATTGACGAGACCTTTTTTGCCATGCTGCAACAATATTTGGATATGGCAGCGCAAACCCAGCAAGAGAAGGAACTGGTAAAGTTAACCAATTTGCGTGCCAAACTAATGACCGAAACGCCAGCAGGGCGGCAAATGGAAAAGCAGCAAATTGCCATGCACGCCCTGAATCGTGATGCTAAAAAATCGGGCGGCTTGACACCGGAACTGCTGCTGAAGCATATCCTCATAAACATAGATGATGACCGTATTGTGGGCAGTATGGTCAACGCGGTGCAGGGGGCGCTGAGTTATGAGTTCTTTGCACTCATTACTGCTGAGGTCGAAAAACTGGAAGGCGTTGGAGAACAGGAAAAAGCAGGAAAGCTGACAGCGCTGCGTAATGATTTGGTGGAATTGCAGCAGGCCATGCAACAAGAATCACAGCGCATGGTGGAAGAGGCCACGAAATTGCTAGATACGCTATTGAAAGCACCAGACATGAAAACGGCCGTACAGCAAAACATGAATCAATTCGACGATGCGTTTATGTACGTCCTCTCCGCCAATGTTGCCCAAGCAGAACAAAATGAAAACAATCAACTGCTGCAAGCCCTGACACAGCTTCAGTCATTAATTGTGCAAGAAGTAGAAAGTCAGTACCCACCAGAAATTATTTTCTTGAATCAACTTATGGAAGCGGAAACGGCCATAGCCCGCGACCAACTCCTCAGCGAAAATCAACAGCTCGTCACACCCAACTTGCTAAAAATGTTGGAAGCCGTTGAAAAGCAAATTGAGGAAATGGGTCAAGAGGAATTGAACGGCCGTCTGCAAGCCGTCAAACAGGCAATTAAGGCACGAATTTAGGTGTCAGGTGTTTAAGTGTCAGGTGTCAAGTTACCTGACACTTAAACACCTATTTAATGCGGTTCATTATCCAGTCGGAAACCGTGTCCGCGCACCGTCACCACATAGTTATACTCATCCAATTCCGTCAAACGGTCTCGCAGGCGGCGCACCAACGCATCAATCGCCTGCTCCGAAACGCCCAAGCCGTCCGTCCCCGGCCAAACCACATCCACAATTGCATCGCGGCTGCACACCGCACCATCTGCCTCATACAGCAGTTCCAACAGGCGGAACTGCGCCAGCGACAGAGGAGGTTCAAGTTCTTGCCCCTGGATGGAAATTGTGCGCTGCGCCTGGTCAATAGTTAGATTGCCAGCCTTCTTGGGGGGATCAAACGTCAGGGGAACCGTTGCATCCGTGCCCACAAACACCAACTTTACCGCCAGGGCAATGGAAATCTCATCACCATCTTGCAAGGGCACCTTGCCCTCTACAGGGCCGCCATTCAAATGCGTTCCATTCTTGCTTTCCAGGTCTTCGAGCAGGTAACGGCCGTTCTCAAACCAAATTTTGGCATGATAGCGTGACACCTGGCGTTCTGGCAAAATCACCTGGCAGTCACTGCCACGACCAATCGTAAATTCTGGGGTATCAATTGTCCACTGCTGACCGTCAAACTGGCCTTCACGTGCAATCAAGACAGGTTTTTCATCCATACATCCAATCCTTCTTTATGAAACGTCACACATGATGCGCATGAAACCATGCATCATGCTCTATCCATTTTCCCATAGCGTCCATTGCCATTATAATACGTAACGCTATGTTACCACCACTCAAGAACGGTACTATTCTACGCGAACGCTACCGGTTGACCAACATCGTCGGCCAGGGCGGCATGGGCAGCGTCTACCGCGCCGAGGATTTGCGCCTGCCCGGACGCTTGTGCGCCATTAAAGAAGTGACGCCAGACCCCAATGCTTCTCCTGAAATCAAGACGCAGATGCAGGCCCAATTTTTGCAAGAAGCCAGTATTTTGGCGCAATTGGATCATCCCAACCTGCCAAAAGTCTCCGATTTCTTTGCCTATGAAGGGCGAGAATACCTGGTGATGGACTACGTGCCAGGCCAAGACCTGAAGGAAATTTTGGAAGAAAGTCGTGCAAACGGCCGTCTCCTTGCCCCACAAACCGTTACAGAATGGGCAGCGCAAATCATGGACGCCCTCGCTTACCTGCACCGCCAAACACCGCCCGTCCTGCACCGCGATATCAAACCCGCCAATATCAAACTCACCCCGGACGGCCGTATCAAACTGGTTGATTTTGGCCTCGTCAAACTCATGGCAACGGATGACAACCGCACCATCACCGTAGTACAAGGGCGCGGAACCGCCCTTTATACACCACTAGAACAATATGGCGGCGATGGCAGCCACACCGACGCCCGCACCGACATCTACGCCCTCGGTGCAACTTTCTATCATTTACTTACAGATGTCCCCCCACCAGATGCCCGTTACCGCTTTCTCAACCCCAGCGCCTTGCGCCCAGCCCACCTCGTCAATTCTCAAGTAAAAGCTCACGTTTCTGAAGCAATCATGTGGGCAATGGAAATGCACCCCGATGAACGGCCGTCCTCCATCACTGAATTCCGCCAAGTCTTTGAGGGCATTACCCGCCGTCCACTTAAGGGATTTCAGCAGCCTCCTCCCGCCACTTTTTGGCAAGCCATCTTGGAAAATCGCACTCCTCTACTCGTCGCTACAGGACTGCTTATCATCGCCATCCTTCTCACCCTAAGCGGGTAAACCCCATTTTTGTGTTTGCGATGTTTTGTTTGGGCAATTCCCTTGTTCGCTATGCGAAATAATTAAAGGTGAAAATTTTTGCTTGAAACATGATTTTTCTGCGGCATCATGAAAGCCCGGTCGTTTGGGCCAACACAGCCCACACCGCAGGAAGGCTTCCGGCACCCGGATATGCCAAATAGCGCGGCTCCCATTCACTGGCAAACCGTTCTTGCAAAACAAACTGGGTTTCATCTCCATCCACAGGCGTCATACGCAGGTGCAGCTTTTGCAACAAACGCTCCCAAAACGGCTGTTCCGCTTGCGCATCAACTCGCTCTGGCGACCCCATTCCCAAATTCAACCGCGTATGACCATGTGTCAGCCCCCACTCTGCCAGTGCTGTTAACAGTACGGCTAACTCCCCAACCTCTATCTCTTGGCGGTGACGCAACAAGCCCAGCGCCAGTTCATTCATCGGCAATGCTGGAATGGCTGTGGCAAAAGCAGAAACATCCCCAGATGGTGTCGTCAACACCGCAATGACCCCCTGATTCAAGAATGCCCGACCAAACCACCCCCAAGAGAACGGCCGTTCCCGACGCCCCGTCCAGGCCAGCCAATCATCACTGACCAAACGAAGCTGCGCCAGCAAATCGGCCGCAAAAGGAGGCCGAACCACCTGAACCCGCCCCAATTCTAGCGACACCTCAGCTATTTGCGGCCCGGTCAAATCCAAAATCGCCTCTTGCCCAATCGACAATGTTTGCAGCCCAGCCTCCTGATAGGCATCAACCGTATCAGCAGCAGTACGGTAAAAAATGGGCTGCCAATCATGCCGCAGGCAAAATTCACAAAAGCCAGCCACTGCCTCTGCTAAATCATGCGGTGGGCCAATCGGGTCCCCCAAAGCAACGGCCGTGCGCCGGTGATGGGCAAACGCGACCACAGACCCCCCAAGGCTGAAGTAATACGCCTTATCTGCCAACAAAACCAAAGGAGATAAGGCAGAACGGCCGTATGCTGCCACAATTTTCTCAGCGCGGCGATGTTCCGCAGCCGTTGCTGGCGAAGGCAGCAGCACCGGCCGCAGCAGCAAAATAACAGCATATCCCAGCGTCGCTGCCCCCACAAAATAAATCGAGTCAGCAAAAATATCTGTGGGGCTTCCCAAATGCAAAGAGGGTTCTGTCAACGTCGTAAACAACAATGCTGCCTGCTGCCAGGAAGCGATAAAGTCAAATGATTCGCTTTGCAGTCGCGCCAAAACATAAAACCCTACTGTGCCATATGCCAATGTGAAAAAGGCCGCAGCAACCAACACCTGCATGCCCTGCCATACCGAAGGTGGATCCGACAGTGCATGAAAATGGGAACGTTGTGAAAGCAGGTAAATAACCAAAAAGACGGCCAATGTCAGCGCTGTTGTATCCCCTTGCAACAAATGCGCGGCAATGGCTACTGACAGGATGGCAAGAGTCAACCACCAGGCAGCCCGCTTATAACGCCACAATCCCCGCGCCAGCAGCAGCAGCATAAACCCAGTGAAAACGGCCGTTACCCGTCCCGATTCGCGCATGGCAATAGGCGAAAGCTCCGCCAGCGCCGCAATGGGAGTTAGCAACGCCGGATGCACCGCCGAGAGTACGTTAATCAATCCCATCAACGCCGTCAGCACAGAAGCCAGCCGCGCCTGACCAGACTCTGCCAGCGTGCGCCCACGCCCACCAAACATTTGCAACTGGCGTAGCAACAAAAACCCGGTGAGCATAGGAACCCAAAACGTAACACCACGAAAAGCAAACGTGATAATCACACCCTGGTCTACGGGCACATCTAAAGCAGCGTACATCAAGGGAACAACGGCCTCAACCACGCCAATACCGTTGGGTGTTGGCGAGACGATCATAAACAACAGGCTGATGGTGTAGCCTGCCAGCAGCACACCAGGAGATATGGTCTGCCCAAAGGCGAAGAACAGGCTCAACAGGACAGCCATCTGCACCAAGTGCATCCCCAACGCCAGCAAAATAATGACACCTAACTGAGAAGGATGGGCGGCAACGGCTTCCGCAGCGGCAATGAAATCGCCGGCATTTTGTTCGGCCCATGTTTCGGGAAGGAGATACGGCCGTTTCAGCCAACGCCCCACCCGGTTTACCGTGTGTTGCAATCCAGTCAGCAAACGCCGCAGCAAACCCGGCCAACGCCAACCCAGAAGCAGTGTGCTGCACAACAGCACCACCAATAGAAACAAAATCACGGCGCTGGCAATTTCTAACCCGGTGAGATCATGCTGTGCATATAAATACACAAGGCCCATACCCAAAAGCAGAGCGAAAATACCATAATTGGCTGTGTGTGCCAGCAAGGTTCCGGCAGTCGCCCGTGCCGCAGATTCCCCGCGGCGGCGAATATCATCAATAAATAAAGCCAACCCGGCCGTTCCCCCAGAAGTAGTGGTAGTATTTACAAAAAGAGAAGCAAAGGCAATTGGCACCAAATGGCGAAGCTGCGTTTTGATGTCAATCAATGCAAAAGCACTGCGAAAAAGAGCTGCCAGACCCACATAATAAACAATTTCTAACGCCAATGCCGCCGCTATCCACCACCGATTCCCCTCAGCAAGAGTACCAATCAATTTTTGGATGTCAGCAAATCGCTGTGCCAGCAGCCATAAAAACGCTACGACCAGCGCAGTAAAAAGCCATCGCCGCCAACCAGATTTGCGTTTGCTCGTGCTCGTTGTCAATACATATTTCCTCTATCATGGAATGAGTTGAACATTAACATTTATTTGCTTTTTCCACAAAATAAATTGGACGGTGAATTAATTCATCCTACATCATCAAAAATTTGGCGATGATTGTTAACTGTGCTATTATCCTCCCGCTCTCACGTCTCCCGAGATTGATTAACAATTAATAGAGTTAATATCGGAGGAATGTAAAATTGGCTAACATAAAATCTGCCAAAAAACGGATACGTCAAACGAGAAAGCGCACTGCGCACAATCGCATGTACACGAGTGCGGCTCGCACCCACATCAAGAAGGCCCGCAAGCTCATGGCTGAGGGCAAGCTAGATGAGGCAGAAGAAGTCGCTCGCAAAGCCTACAGCACGCTAGATAAAGCTGGACGTAGGCACGTTTTGCATCCGCGCAACGCGGCACGGCGCAAGAGTCGCCTGATGGCTCAACTTGCTGCGGCTCGTAATACAGAAACTGACTAATCGTTTAGGCAACTTCATTTTGCAGCAAAGCACCGCCAATTGGCGGTGTTTTTGTTTTTAGGACAGCGCGTTATTTTGAGATATTTTAAGGAAGCTGACTGAGCAAGGCACGACCAATGCCAACGGCCGTTTCCAACCCTTCACTATTTTCCACCACAACAACAAGAATATAACGCGGTAAAGCAGCAGGGTACAAAGCCAAGTACCAGCCATTACTGCTGCCCTCTGGCCCAGAAAGGACAAGGACGCGATGTTCGGCGATGCCGTTTTCGGTGGGCAGCGCACGGCGAATGTCGCGGGCGGCGTTGGCAGATACGGCCGTTGCCTCACCATCACGCGCTGCTTCTTCAGCAACCCACTCTCCCGCTTCGTCTTGTACTGCCGTCACCAATTGCAGTATGGGGAAACGGCCGTCATCCACCAGAGCTGCCAGTGCTGCTGCCACTTGCAGCGGCGTAACTGTCAGCGTATCTTGCCCAATGACAGCGAGTGCGGCATCGGCCAATGCTTCCTGGGTTGGCGTCTCCGTGTTCAGCGGCAACAATGGCTGCTGTGTAAACCCCCAATCGGCAAAAACCTGCGAGAGAACGGCCGTGTCCAACGATGTGCCCAAATCCTGCATAGGGCCAGGGCAGCGATAAGTTAGGACATCAGCCCAAGTGACAATGTCTGGTGGGCGTTCAGCGCAACGCTGCACCGTGCCATTCAGCGGCACAGGCCGGTTGGCATTGTCTACCACACCATCCCACTGCAACGCTCCCGCATCTAGCGCCGAGGCCAACAAAAAAGGCTGCAATATCAATCCCGGTTGATATTGTCCCTGCGTCACCCGGTTTAGCAAGGGCGCACTTTCGTCAGCCGTCAGCACATCAAACTGCTCATCTAACAAATTGGGGTCATAGCCGGGGTGGCTGACCAGGGCACGAATTGGGGCAACCGCATTCACTTGATCCAATTCCAATAAAAGCAGCGCCCCTGTGTAATCGGCCAACAAATCATCCGCTTGCTGCTGGATGGTCGCATCCAGTGTTAGTTGAACAGCCTGCCCCTGCTGCGGTCGGTGCAGAGTTTCCCGCCATGCAGCCAGCCAAAACGAAGCTCCATCACCACGCAAAACAGCATCATAACTCTCTTCAACACCGGCCGTGCCATGCCGGAAGCTGTAATAACCAACTGCTGGGCCAATCGTGGGAATGGGGTATTGCCGCTGCTGGCGTGCGGCTGTGCCCCCATTCTGCGCCAGGACAACGCCGCTGCGATCTACAATTGCCCCGCGCTTGATGCGCAGTTCTGTTTCCACGAGGCGGGGATTGTCATCGCGGGCAAGAATGGCTTTGGCACGCAGCACACTCCAAAATGTGAGGGCTAGAGCAATGAGCAAAAAACCAAGGAACAGTGCAATCATCAGTTGTCGCAAATGGGTAATATTGCGACGGGTATTTTCATAGTTCATATAGGCAAGCTCGCTTCATCGTGCCATCTGGTGGAATCTGATTGTCAGGGCAATGGCGGCAACCAGCACGGCCGCTCCCATGCCCAGGTTGACGGTGAGAAAGATAAGTGCCACCCAATCAAAAATGAAGGCCACACCACCCAGCAAGCAGGAGATGGCGTTGCCGTAAAAGGCAATTTTGATGATGCGCTCGATACGGCCGTTATCAAACACAGGGGCAATAAACAGCGATGACAGGCCGAGAAACAACGTCACACCTAGCATATTGATTGCAGCAATAGCTGCCGCCGGATTTGCCTGCACAAACTGCGTCAAGCCCTCCGTTGTGCCACGCGTTAAATTGAGGCGGACAGTACTGATTTGCATGAAGTAGTGGCTGCCGCTGAGAACGGCAAATCCCAGGCCAAAAAGCAGGCTAGTACGGCCCCACATCCGTTTAGAAGCTGGCAAAAATTCGTAGATGACGGAGAGAAGAATCACGTACAGCAGCGTGAAAAGTAAAATCATCGCTTGGGCAGCGTGGCGGTAAATGGCTGTGGGGTCATGAGATACGGTCGTATAATCTGCCAAATTTGTCCATTCAAAAACACCGCCAATTTGCAAAATGGCGACATAGCAAATGGGAAAGAGAATAAAAATGACGGCAATAACGATGGCTGACCAAAAACCTAACCGCGCCGCTAGTTTGTGTGGGCTGTGTGCTTGAATTTGCATAACAATGGCATTATAACAAATGTCCTTGATTTAGCTTTGCTCACGGTATAATAGGGCGAGTTTGGTTACATTACAATATTCAATCAACTTCAATCAACATAGTAAAAGGTTAATATGAGTCGAATTATTCATACGGAAAGCCCAACAAAAGTACGAAACAATAACCGCCGCAGCATCGCTGAAATTCTGCGGCGGTTAAGCCAAAAACCAGCATTAGATGATGAGGCCAAAGATATGGCCGCAATGCTGGTTTATTTGCTGCGCGAAATTGATGCCGGAGTCGAGCAATCTGCTGCCGCCTGGGAAAAGCGCGGCTATTGGATGAAAGCCGAGCGTTTTATGCGCGACTGGGATTGGACAAAAGAAGCGGCCGCCAATATTGAAGATGTGATACGCAATGATGCCCTGGATTTGCTGCCAGAACTGATGACAGACTTATATCCGCGATTTGCGGACATCCAGCTTAAAACGATGACACGCCAATCCTCTTTGTGGCGCGGCGCTTATCAGCGGCTATTAGCTGAACCCCCTGGCAAAATGCCCTGGTAAGCGGGTTTTTGGTGAACGGCCGTTTCCCCCTGCCACTTCTTTTGCTCCTGCTAGCGTTAGCAGCCTGCCAAGTCAAACCCAAGGAACCGACTACAACCGTTTCCACCGTTTACCTGCCATTAGCGCAAGCCCGCGCCGCCCCTACGCCATCGCCTACGCCACAACCCACACCGTCACCGGCTCACATGCCCACCGCTGAACCAGGTTGCACACAACCTGGTTTTGTCAAGCAGGCATCGCTCCCCAGTCAATGGGCAGGAACATTGGCCTATCGCATTTATTACCCACCCTGTTATGGCGAAGACGGCCGTTCCTACCCCACCCTCTACCTCCTTCCCGGTAACATCCACACCGATAGCATTTGGGACGACCTGGGCATAGACGAAACAGCCGACACCCTCATCCTCTCTGGCAGCATCTCCCCCCTGCTCATCGTCATGGCCGATGGCGGCTGGCTGGCACAAAATAGCTCTGGCGGCCCTGGCTCTTACGAAAGCGCCATCCTTAACGAGCTAATCCCGCACGTCGAAGCCACCACCTGCGCCTGGGGCACACCTCAAGGGCGTGCCATTGGCGGGCTTTCGCGGGGCGGTTATTGGGCACTGGAAATCGCCTTCCGCTACCCAACTAATTTTGCCGGTGTGGGCGGGCATAGTGCGGCTTTACTGGATACCTACGCATGGCCGGCTGTCAATCCGCGTTATACGGGATTGAGCCAAGACCTGGGCAACCTGCGCATTTACCTGGATATTGGCCGCAGCGATTACGTCATTGCCCCGCTGCAAGAATTACATGAGGAGATGGAAACACAGCAAGTGGCACACACCTGGGTGCTCAACGAGGGGTCGCACGAGGAGGCTTATTGGGCCAGCCATTTGGCAGATTATTTGCAATGGTATGATTCGCTATGGGATGGAGAAACGGCCGTTCCCCCCTGCACGCAATAAAAAAGCCAGACCTTTTGTCTGGCTCTGATCATCAAACAGGGTGAGTCGTAACTACCTAAGGGAGATTGGCAAGTTTGGCCTGAATCATGGCATTCATCCCATCCGAGCGTAAGGCTTCACGATGCACAACTTTGCGAATCTCTTGTAAACGGGCGATAGCTTGGACATTAACTTTCTCAGTCAGGTCTTGATAGTGAGTTGCTTCAATAAAATTATCAGCTAACGTTTTTGCAGTTTTTCTGATGCTTGCCATTTGCAATGACCTCATATTGTCTAAGTTACTGCCAACTATACGTCATTTATTCTAAAAACAAACTTCACTCATCTATTACAAAGTTACACTTTTTTCGTTACAGGCTTCCTTAAGGGGCGGTTCTCAGATTTGACAAATCTTTGGAGATTTGTCAAATCTCGCTAAGCTAAAAACACAAGTCGTTCAGTCGTTCCTGCAAGTCGTTCAGTCGTTCCTACGGGTCGTTCAGTCGTTCCTACGAGTCGTTTGGCCGTTCCTACGAGTCGTTTGGTCGTTCCTACGAGTCGTTTGGTCGTTCCTACGGGTCGTTTGGTCGTTCCTACGGGTCGTTTGGTCGTTCCTACGGGTCGTTTGGTCGTTCCTACGAGTCGTTTGGCCGTTCCTACGAGTCGTTTGGCCGTTCCTACGAGTCGTTTGGTCGTTCCTACAGGTCGTTTGGTCGTTCCTACAGGTCGTTCATGAATGACCGCTATTAGAAGGGGGACGGTTCAGCCAAAAAAGCAGGGTGAACACGGCCGTTGCCAACACCGCCAAGATCACCACCTTGATTAACCCAGAAGCAAAAATCGCCACCAGGCCAAAAGCCAATGCCACCGCATAGTAACCCAATACAATCCACCGCGTGGGCAGTCCTCTATCCGACAAGCGAAAGTGAAGATGCCCGCGATCCCCACGAAAAGGGCTTTGGCCGCGCCGCAAACGGTCTACAATTTGCCAGGCCACGTCTAAAATGGGCACAGCCAACACCAGCAGCGCCGTAGCAATTTTGGCCGGGGAAATGATCGCCAATGTGGCAATCTGGTAGCCCAACACATATGCCCCCGCCGACCCTAAGAAAATCCGCGCTGGCGCAAAATTGAACAACAAGAACCCCATCAACACGCCGCTCAAAACCAGGGGAAAAGCGGCAACAGTGTACTGCCCCAGATTGTAGCTGTGCCAGGCGATGAGAACGGCCGTAATCGCCACCACACCCGATGCCAACCCATCCAGCCCATCCAAAAAGTTGATTGTGTTGATCATGCCCACAATCCAGAAAAAAGTGAGTAAGAAAATGACCATCTCTGCCCAGGGAACTGCAAATAGTTCCCGAAAGGAAACAACCTGACCGGAAAACGGGCTGGTGAAACGCTCGATGAATACTTCAAAATACACAGCAATCACAGCCGCCAACGCATGAATTATAAATTGCGACCAGGGAGGTAAATCGAACCAATCATCTAACAAACCGCCGAGTGCGATTACGGCCGTTCCCAACACAATCCCCCACAACAACTGCCCATCCTGCGCCAGCGGAAACAACAGATAAACCAACGCCGTCCCCACCATCAGGCCCACAAGCAACGCCAGGCCACCCAATTTAGGAATTTCGCCCTGATGCTGACGGCGGCCTCCAGGACGAGCCACCATGCCCAAGCGAAACGAGAGCGCCCGCACCTGCGGCGTCACTAACGCCACCGCCAAGAAAGATGCCAAAAATACAATCAAATAACGCATAAATGGTTGCTGATTGTTGGTAGCTGGTAGCTGGTTGTCGCCTTACTATCAACCAGCTACCAGCTACCAACAACCTTTATCCTGTGCCAAATTGGCGATCCCCGGCATCACCCAGGCCGGGCACAATATATCCAATTTCATTCAGATGAGAGTCAATCTTGGCAATGTGAATCGGCACATCAGGATGCGCTTGATGCAAGGCATCTACCCCTTCTGGCGCAGCCAAAATACCCACAAACTTAATACGTTCGGCTCCCCAGTTTTTCAAAATATCAATTGTGGCAACGGCCGATCCGCCTGTAGCCAGCATCGGATCCAACACCAGACAAACCTGTACAGTCGGCAAAGTCGGCAGCTTGTTATAATACGACACTGGCTTCAGCGTCTCCTCATCGCGGTATAGACCAATGTGCCACACTTCCGCGCCGGGCATCATTTGCCAAATGCCCTGCACCATGCCCAGGCCCGCCCGCAAAATGGGAATCAAGCCAATTTTATCCAGTAGTTCGTGACCCTGTGCCAGCCCCATTGGGGTCTCTACCGCTCTATCTGTCACCTGCAAATCGGCCGTTGCCTCATAACAAAGTAGCATAGCCACTTCCTGAATCAGTTCACGGAATTTCTTCGGCTTGGTGCGCACATCGCGCAACAAAGTTAACTTATGTTTGACCAGTGGATGCTTCGATTCGTAAATCATGTGTTCTCCCAAATTTCATGCTCGCCACAAGAAACCGAGTTTTTCCAAAAAACTCGGTTTCTCCCGATTATAGGCGAGGGAACAAGCGTTGGCGAAAAACGGCCGTTGCCCCTTCCCCACCTCCCTGTTATTCTCTACAAACTTACAATTGAAGTTTAGAGCTAGAGGCAAATAGTCAAGTAACCCCTCTAGCTCTAGCTCCGAACTCTAAACTCAAGCGCCACATGGAGAAATCAATGGACTGGCCCCACTGGGAGACCCAATTCGCCCAATTTTTGATAGAACAAGCCCACAACGACGCCGCCCACGATCTGCACCACATCCGCCGCGTCGTACGCAGCGCCAAACAATTTGCCGCCCTGGAGCAGGCAAACCTGGTCGTCGTCATCCCCGCCGCCTGGCTGCACGACTGTGTCATTGTGCTGAAGGATTCGCCCCTACGCTCACAAGCATCACGCATGGCAGCGGAAACGGCCGTCGCCTACCTCCAATCCATCCACTACCCCGTACAGCACCTCGACGCCATCGCCCATGCCATTGCCGCCCACAGCTTTTCTGCGCAAATTCCGCCACAAACTATTGAAGCCCGCGTCGTACAAGATGCCGACCGCATTGATGCGTTGGGCGCCATCGGCATCGCCCGCACCTTCAGCGTGGGCGGGGCCATGAGCCGTGCCATCTACCACGAACCCGACCCCTTTTGCGAGCAGCGCCCGCCCGAAGACCGGCTGGCCTCGCTCGACCATTTTTACACCAAGCTGCTCACCCTCGCCGACACCATGCAAACCGCCGCCGGACACCAGGAAGCGCAAAGGCGCACCACCTTCATGCAGCAATTTTTAGCGCAAATGGCAAACGAGATTCTATAGCTTTCAAGATTGGTTCAATCTTTGAGATTGAACCAATCTACACCTAGCTCATGACGGCCGTCCTCGACAAAGTAACTGCCTTCATCACCCGCCAGCAGCGCGGGCACACCGAACTCCTGCTGCTGCGCCACCCCTTTGCTGGCAACCAGATACCGGCAGGCACAGTTGAACCGGGAGAGGCATTGGAAACGGCCGTACTCCGCGAAGCCACCGAAGAAACCGGACTGACCCAGCTATCGCCACCCATCCGCCTCGGCCAACACGAAGAAACCCTGCCCCCCAAGCAGCGCGTCATCCTCACCACCGCCCCCGTCTACGCCCGCCCCGATACCAGCAGTTTCCATTGGGCCACCCTACGGCGCGGCATCACCGTCGCCGCCCAGCGCCAGGCGGATGGCTTCACCCAAGTCGAATACATCGAACATGACCAACTGCCCGACCCCCATTTCATCACCTACCGAATTCTTGGCTGGGTTCCCGATGAGACGGTAACGGCCGTGCGCCGCCGCACCTTCTTCCACCTCACCTGCACACACCCCACCCCCGCAAGCTGGCAAACCACCAGCGACAACCACACCTTCACCCTCTTTTGGGCCGCATTAGACGACCTGCCCCCCATCATCCCCCCACAAAACAAATGGCTGCAATTCCTGAGTGAAACGTAAAACGTGAAACGTGAAAAACCATCACGTTTCACGCTTCACGCTTCACGCATCACGCCCCTACACATTAAACCGAAAATAAATCACATCCCCATCCTGTACCACATACTCCCGTCCTTCTATATGCAGCAAGCCCGCAGATTTAACGGCCGTCCATCCCCCATACTCCGCAAACACCGCAAACGGAACCACCTCAGCACGAATAAACCCCTTCTCAAAATCCGTGTGAATCACCCCCGCCGCCTGCGGCGCTGTCCACCCGGCACGGATCGTCCACGCCCGCACCTCCTCTGCATTAAACGTAAAATAGCTGATCAGCCCCAGCAGCCCATACCCCGTGCGGATAATCTTCTCCAGCCCACTCTCCGCCACGCCAGACAGCGCCAGGTATTCATGACGCTCTTCATCCGTCAGCCCCGCCATTTCCTCCTCCAAGCGCGCACACAATTTGATGATCTGCGCCCCCTGCTCCGCCGCCACTGCCCGCGCCGCCTGCACATACCCATTGTCAGTTTCCAGCCCCGCCTCATCTACATTCGCCGCATAAATCACCGGCTTCGCCGTGAGAAAACGCATCTCCTGATTCAACGCCTGGCACATCGGGTCAGCCCATTGCTCAAACTGCGGCGCTGGCAGCCCCGCGCCCAAATAATCCTGCAACGCCCGCGCCATCTCCAAAACCGGCCGCAGCTTCTTATCCCCCTTCGCCTGACTTTCCAGCTTCTCGATTTTGCGCTCCAACTGCTGCAAATCGGCCAGCGCCAACTCCGTGTTGATAATCTCAATATCGGCGCGTGGGTCAGGATTGGGGCTGACATGCACCACATTCGGGTCATCAAAACAACGCACCACATGAATCAGCGCGTCCGCATCGCGGATATTGCCCAAAAACTGATTGCCCAGCCCTTCGCCCTGGCTGGCCCCCTTCACCAGCCCGGCGATGTCCATGAATTCGATGGTCGCGGGAATAGCCCGTTCCACTTCAACCATGTGCGCTAATTGATGGATACGGCCGTCCGGCACAGGCACAATCGCCTTATTCGGCTGAATCGTACAAAAAGGGTAATTCGCAACCTGCGCATTCTGCTCCTTCGTCAGCGCATTAAACGTCGTACTCTTGCCCACATTCGGCAGGCCCACAATGCCAATATTCAAGCTCATAAAGCACCTCGCTGGCAAAGATTATACCCAAAAGAAAGCGACAAGTTTGCAAATCATTGTTTATTTGCCACTTATAAACTCGTTATCCGTACTTCATTTGTGAATTTTGTCACAATATTGTGACAAATATCACAAAGTCAAGGTTACAAACGTCATTGTTTTAGCAAAATCAGAGGGGCATACTCCTCCCTGGAAACATTACCTTCATTGTGAGAAACAGCCAGACTACGAGAGTTAACGACCTCATCGGTCTTTAAGGCAAGGAGAAAGTTATGCTTGTTACCAAGCAACAATCAGATTATGCACCCCCAGCGACAGAAGACCCGCGCATGGATGAAGTGGCGCGTGCAGTCAAACGGTTCGGGTATCAGCAAGATGCCCTCATTGAAGTGCTGCACATTGCCCAACGCGCCTTTGGCTACCTGGACGAAACGCTGCTGACCTATATCGCTCGTCAAATGAAACTGCCATTAGGCTGGGTTTATGGCGTCGCTTCTTTCTATCATTTTTTCTCATTTGAACCCCCAGCGGAACACAACTGTGTGGTCTGTACAGGCACAGCCTGTTATGTGGAGGGGGCGCAAAAGATTTTGGATCTGCTGGAAAAGGAGTTTGGCGTGAAACCGGGGCAAGTGTCGGCGGACGGCCGTCTCAGTGTAACCGACTTTCGCTGCCCCGGAAGCTGCGGGCAAGCCCCCATCCTCGTCATTGATGGCGAGCTACTGGGCCGCGAGACGCCAGAATCCACCATCGCCCGCATCAAACAACTGCTGGCAAACGATAAGCAGGCAAAGGAGGTGGCTCCATGAACCGCAGCGAACTCTTTAATATGGCCCAAGTCGAACAGGAACGGCAAGCGAAATTGCGTTTCCGCATCCTCTCCTGCGCCAGCACTCCCTGCCTTTCTGCCGGTTCGCAAGATGTCTTCAATGCCTTGCAAACGGCCGTCACCGAACACGGCCTCAATGCCGAAGTAGATGTGGTCGCCTCCGGTTGCAACGGTTTGTGCAGTCACGGGCCAGTAGTGCGCATCCAAACTGGCGACGCGCCGGATGACATCTACGAATTTGTGACACCAGAAATTGCGCGGCAAATTGTAGCTCGCTACGCCGACGAAAACGGTGCGGATGTGAGTGAACACCTTATCCCAGCGGACGCCCCCTTCTTTGCCAAACAGCAGCGCATTGTACTGGGCAACAGCGGCCGCATTGACCAAGAAGATATTGAAGGGTACATCGCTCGCGGCGGTTACACCGCTCTGGCGCATGTGCTGCGCGAAATGGCCCCAGAGCAAGTTTGTGACGCCATCAACCAAAGCGGCCTTCGCGGGCGCGGTGGCGCAGGCTATCCCACCGGCCTGAAATGGCAGTTGGTACGCAAAGCGCCCAGCAACAAAAAATATGTCGTCGTCAACTGCGATGAAGGCGACCCCGGCGCCTACATGGATCGCACGATCCTTGAATCTGACCCGCACCGCCTACTGGAAGGGATGGCGATTGCCGGTTATGCGGTGGGCGCGGATCAGGGATACATTTTTGTGCGCGGCGGCTATCCTGGTGCGGAAAAGCGGCTCAATCAACTGGAGCGTGTCATCCGCATGGCGGAAAAGCATGGTCTGCTGGGTGGCCGCGTGATGGATAGCAATTTCAGCTTCCGCATTGACATTCGCCTGGGTGCAGGCGCATTTGTTTGCGGTGAAGAAACAGCGTTAATGCTCTCGATTATGGGCAAGCGGGCACAGCCTGTGCCCCGACCACCCTACCCCGCACAGCGCGGCCTATGGGGTGCGCCCACGCTGTTGAATAATGTAGAGACATTTGCCAATATTGTGCCCATTATTTTGAATGGCGCGGATTGGTACGCAAACATTGGCACAGAAAAGAGCAAAGGCACAAAGGTATTTGCATTGGCCGGGAAAGTGGTCAATGGCGGTCTGATTGAAGTGCCGATGGGCATGACCCTGCGCGAGATTATTTATGACATCGGCGGCGGCATTCGAGACGGGCACGAATTCAAAGCGGCGCAAACCGGCGGCCCCAGCGGGGGCTGCATTCCTGCACAACACCTCGATTCACCTGTAGATTACGAAAGCATGAAGGCGCTTGGCTCTATCATGGGGTCTGGCGGGCTAATTGTGCTGGATGACACAAGCTGCATGGTGGATGTGGCCCGCTTCTTCATGGAATTTTGCGTAGATGAAAGCTGCGGTAAGTGTGTGCCCTGCCGCGTGGGAACGATGCAGATGCTGCGGCAGCTTGAAAAAATCTGTAATGGCAGCGCCACTATGCAAGACCTGGAAATTTTGGAAGAACTGTGCGAGATGGTGCGCGAAACCAGTCTGTGCGGGCTGGGACAATCTGCGCCAAACCCGGTGCTGAGTACGCTGCGTCATTTCCGCGATGAGTACGAAGCACATATTCTGGAGCGCCGCTGCCCGGCGGGTGTGTGCAAAATGGATCAAGTGCCGGTCATGGAACTGGCTGAGGAACTGCCGCGGCGGATGCGCTCGGCCAGTGGACAAAAGGAGGTGGCCTGATGTCTGTCATTACCCTGACGCTAAATGGCGAAATGATTAGCGGCCTGACCGGGCAAACTTTACTGGAAGTGATTCGAGAGCATGGGGTGGAGCTGCCAACCCTGTGCCATCTGGAAGGCATCAGCGAGCGTGGCGGCTGCCGGTTGTGCATGGTGGAGGTGAACGGCCGTATGACCGCCGCCTGCGTCACTAAAGCAAATGAAGGCATGCACGTCAATACCCACACCGAAAAGCTGCAAAACTACCGCCGCATGATACTGGAGCTACTCTTTGCCGAGCGCAACCACGTTTGTGCTGTGTGCGTGATGAACGGCCACTGTGAACTGCAATCCGTCGCTGCCGCACAAGGCATGGACAGCGTGCGTTACGATTACCTCTCTCCAGAACTGCCGATGGATGCCAGCCACAAGCGCTTTGTGCTCGACCACAACCGCTGCATCCTCTGCACGCGCTGCCTGCGCGTCTGCGACGAAGTAGAAGGAGCACATACCTGGGAATTGAAAGGGCGCGGCATTCACAGCATGGTCATCACCGACCTAAACGGCCCCTGGGGTGAAAGCCCAAGCTGCACAAGCTGCGGCAAATGCGTGCAAGTCTGCCCCACCGGGGCGCTGTACGACCAGGGTTCAACTGTTGCAGAAATGGAGAAGAAACACGATTTCTTGCCCTGGATTTTGGGTGGTCGCGGCAAAAAAGAGTGGAATTGGTGAGCATGATGGCTAAGAAAAAAGAAGCAAATACAAAAATACGGCTGGCAACAGCTTGGCTTGGCGGCTGCTCTGGCTGCCACATGAGTTTTCTCGATTTGGACGAACAATTGCTAGATTTGTTTGCGGCGGCTGACCTGGTTTACAGTCCCATTGCCGACATTAAAGAATTTCCTCCCAACGTGGATGTGACACTGGTGGAAGGAGCTGTAGCCAATGTAGACCATCTGGAATTAGCCCAGCAAATCCGGGCGAATAGCAAAATTGTGGTCAGTTTTGGTGACTGTGCAGTGACGGGCAATGTGACCAGTCTGCGCAATCGGTTGGGGGTGGATGATTTGCTAACGGCCGTTTACCACGAAGGCCCCGGCAATCTCCCACGCGGCGGTGAAGTGGATAAAGTCATGCCCGCCCTGCTGCCCAAAGTGCTGCCGCTGCACCAGGTTATCCCCGTAGACGCAACCATTCCCGGCTGCCCTCCCGACCCCGAACGAATCTGGACGGCCGTTTCTGCCCTACTCGCTGGAAAAGAGGCAACTTTGCCAGAAAAAATGCGGATGTTCGGGTAATTAGGAGAATCAATCATGAGTAAAACAATCACCATTGACCCCGTCACACGCATAGAGGGGCACGCCAAAATTACCATTCAACTCAACGAGCAAGGGCTGGTTGACGACGCCCGTTTCCACGTCACCGAGTTTCGCGGCTTTGAGAAGTTTTGCGAGGGGCGCAGCTTTTGGGAAATGCCGGGCATTACGGCACGCGTCTGCGGCATTTGCCCGGTCAGCCATCTCATGGCCTCCTCCAAAGCGGGGGATGCTATTTTGAGTACACGGCCACCGGATACGGCCGTTAGACTACGCCGCATCATGAATTGGGCACAATACGTGCAAAGCCACGCTCTCAGCTTCTTTCATCTCAGCGCTCCAGACCTGCTGCTGGGCATGGAAAGCGACCCCGGACAGCGCCATGTTGTGGGACTGCTGCAACAGTACCCCGACATTGCGCGGCGCGGCATCCGCCTGCGCCAATTTGGGCAAGACATCATCCGCATGTTGGGTGGCAAAAGCGTCCACCCCGCCTGGACTGTGCCCGGCGGCGTGCGCGAAGCATTGCACCCCGAATCCCGCGACGAAATCCGCCAACGCCTCCCCGAAGCCTTCGACACCGCTCTCCTGGCCCTCAGCCTGCTCAAAGATAGCTTCGAGAAATTCGAGCGCGAAACCAAAACCTACGGCGACTTTCCCAGCCTCTTCATGGGGCTGGTGACACCGGAAGGCGGGTTGGAACATTACGATGGGCTGCTGCGCGTGGTGGACAGCGAAGGCAAAGTGCTAGTAGATGGCATTGACCCCGCCCGTTACCAAGAAATCATCGGTGAAGCGGTTGAGCCATGGAGCTATTTGAAGTTCCCCTATTACAAACCCTATGGCTATCCCGACGGTATGTACCGCGTAGGGCCATTGGCCCGCCTAAATGTGTGCGATTTTGCGGGCACGCCTCGCGCTGACCGCGAACTACGCCAATTCCGCCGCCTGGGCAGCCTGGGCAAACCGGTGAGCAGCAGCTTCCATTATCACTATGCGCGCCTCATTGAAATTCTGTTTGCGCTGGAAAAGATAGAAGAGTTCATGGAAGATCCCGACATTACGCGCACACACATTCGCAGTTGGGCAGGCGTAAACCAACCCATTGGCATTGGCGTCAGCGAAGCGCCGCGTGGCACGCTGTTTCATCATTACAAGGTTGATCAACAGGGTATTTTGCAAACGGTGAATCTAATCATTGCCACCGGACAAAACAACCTGGCGATGAACCACACGGTGAAGCAAATTGCGCAAGCCTATGTGGATGGTAATCACCTCAGCGAGGGAATGCTAAACCGCATTGAACATGGTATTCGCACATATGACCCCTGTCTGAGCTGCTCCACGCACGCCGTCGGGCAAATGCCGCTGCATGTGCAGTTGGTGGATGCCGCTGGGCAGGTGGTGGCAGAACAAGTGCGAGGGTGATAATAGTTTACGATTAACGACCAATCATTTTGGATGCTCTTGATCCGAGCGATCACTTGTGGGAAAGCCTGCGCTGGAAAACCGGCGCAGGCTTTTATTTTTTTCAGAGGGTACTGGAGAAAAATAATTAATGGTGAATTGTTGAATTTGTGAATGGCTAATTCTGTGGCAGGCAGGGAACGGTGGTGTCTTGGTAGCCGAGAAACCAGTTGGCGAGGGTTTCGTAACGGTCGCGGGGGGCGTCTATCCGGCCAATTTCAACGTTGTTAACGGCCGTACTCAACCCATAGGTATTCACATGCTGATACAACGTCAACGCAGGCAGCGAATCATCAAAGTAACGCAAAAAGTTGTCGTAATACGGGGTGCGTTCCACCTGAGGCCAGATTTGACGGGCGCTTTCCAATGCTTCGCTGGCCCGGCGATTGTTCCAGCCGCCATAGTTTTGCCCGCGCACAATCGCTTCCTGGCTCCAAAAATCGTAAAGGTCGGGATCGCCAGAGGGGCGCACTTCCAGCAGTGCCACGTCAAAATCGCGCTCGATCAGGGCGGTCAGCAGTTCATCGTAAGAGGCGGCGGGCTGCAAGGTGACGCCGACACCCACTTCGGCCCACTGCTGCTGCACGGCCGTTGCCAATGCGCGGAATGTAGATGTGTCCAGGAACAGCAGGCGCAGAATCAGGCTCTCTTCTTCCTGCTGGCGCACCGTTTGTCCTTCGGGCAGTGTCCAACCGGCAGCATTGAGGAGAGCGACGGCCGTTTCCGGTGCAAAATCATACTGCGTTAGCAAAGGCGGGTTATATGCCCAAGATGTAGGTAAATACGGCCCTTCTAATGGCACAGCCTGCCCATTTAACACCTCATCTACCATCAAATCACGGTTCAGCGCATAGGCCAACGCCTGACGCACGTCCACGCGCCCCAATGCAGGTGCTTCCGTGCCGCCAAGGTTAAAGAGCAGTTCGGTGAAGCGTGGTGCAGCAGACGTGAACAAGCGTGTCTGAGGCAGCTCCGCTATTTGTGGCAGCATCACGGGAGAAACATTGTTGATGGCCTGAATTTCGCCATTGGTAAAGGCATCTAACAGGCTGGTTTCATTGGGGAAAAAGCGGAACTCAATGGCATCGAGGTGAGCTTGCTGCCAGTAGACGGGGTTGGGGAGGAAGCGTAGACGGCCGTTCTGCACACCACCCTCTACAATGAGAGGGCCGGTTCCTATAGGGGTAGCATTGAAGGGCTGATCGGGGAGGGAAACGGCCGTGACACCTTCCAATAAATGCACCGGCAAAATGCCGCGAGTGGTCGCATCTAAAAAGGGTGCATACGGTTCTTCCAGTGTAAACTGCACTGTCTGCACATCTATCACCGTAATAGTCACGGTTTGCCACAGTGCCCGTAGTCCCGCGTTAGGGAACTCGTCTGATTGCATTAGGCCGTAAGTGAAAGCTACATCCTCAGCGGAAAATGGCTCCCCATCCTGCCAGATCACGTCATCACGCAAACTGAAAACAACGCTAAGGCCATCCTCGCTAACCTCCCAGGAATCGGCTAGTGCGGGGAGTAAACGGCCGTTAGCATCACGACGAGTCAACCCATCAAAAATCAGGCTGACCAGTTCACGGTCTACGGGGTTGTTATCGCTGAGCAGCGGGTTGAGGTATTGCGGTGTCCCCACCATCCCTTCGACAAAAGTCCCCCCTTCTGCCGCTTCGGTGACGGTGCAATAACTGGTTGTCTGCACCTGCACTTGATAAGAGAGCAAGGCAAGCACAAAGATAAACCCAGTTAAAGCTAACAAAAACTGCCAGCGCAAATTGATTTTCATTAGACAAAGAAACGTGAAACGTAAAACACAGTGATTACCGCGCTTTACGTTTCACGCTTGATTGAAACAGGTTAAATTTATTGAATTAGCCCCAGGCCAGAAATGCCAGGATGGTAACGATAAAGAAGACGATGGAATTGGCAATGGTTAGCTTGTGCAGCGTCGCTTCAATGCCGCGGCGCGTGCGCACACCACCGCTTAAGTCTGTGCCACCACCCAAAAAACCGCCCAAGTCAGAACCTTTCACCTGCAATAAAACCAGGATAATTAAGGTGATACCTAAAATAATTTCGACAACGCTAAGATAAGGGGCCAATGGTTGAAAATCCATGTGTTACTTTCCTCAATATTAATTTCTTGCAGCCGCCAATTTGGCAACCAAAGATGGCATTATAACAGGCTCTATTTTCTGCGTCGAATTCGCTAAGGATTGGTTATGCACCTACTTCAAAACGGCGGCGCTTACCAAACACACCGGAAAAATTGGCTTGCAGTCGAGCCATATCCTCTTCAATGTTTCCTGACGGCCAGATGGGTTCACAAAGAGCAATAACTTTACGGCCGTAATCGGCAACTACTGGCAAAATAGGCACATTCGCGCCCATTGCAATGTAATAAAATCCAGTTCTCCAACGCCGTACTTTGCTGCGCGTGCCCTCAGGCGAAATCGCCAAAAACAGATGCTCACGCCGTTTGTACTCTTGCACAATTTGCTCCACTAATCCGTGTGCGGCTGTGCGGTCTACGGGAATGCCCCCTAATCGGCGTAATATGCTGCCAAATGGGCCGTTGACAAAGGTATGCTTTGCCAACCAGGACATGTGAATATCCAACGAAAACATGACGCCCATTGCCAGGAAGAAGTCCCAATTAGACGTATGGGGCGCCCCTACTAACACTAACTTTGGGACGTTTGGCAGTGTGCCTTCATATCGCCAGCCAAGTGCCTGAAATAACCAACCAACAACCTTTTTGGTCACTTTACTGCCCCGTTTTGGCGCGGCATCACCAACTTCTGGAATATTCATAAATTTTAATCCTAAGTGTGAGAGTTTGTTTTGCTTATGTACCATGCGTCTACAAAACGCACGACGATTGACTCCTAAACCCCGTAATTTTGCGGGTTTTTCCCCTTTATTCCCTGAAATATAGCTTGTATCTGTGGCAAATCTGCTTCTACATTGCCGGTTGGGTGAAAGGTTGGCCCAAATTCTAGTATTTTACGGCCGTAATCAAACTTCAACGCCAGCACCGGCACTCCTGCGCCAACGGCAATGTGGTAGAAGCCCAATTTCCACTGCCCCACGCGGCTGCGTGTACCTTCGGGTAAGATCGCCAGTAAAAACCTATCTCGTTGTGCAAAGCCCTCAATCATTTGCCCTATAAGCCCCTGCGGCGCGTGACGAATGACGGGAACACCGCCAAGCCAGTTCATGATGCCGCCAAACGGCCGTCGGAACAACGTATGCTTTCCCATAAAAGAGAGGCGCAGCCCCAATGCAAACATCGTCAACATGCCAAATACCATGTCCCAGTTAGACGTGTGTGGCGCAACCACTAACACGACTTTGGACAAATTGGGAAACTCGCCACGAATACGCCAGCCAAGCAAAGCCAATACAACAACTGCCAGCACATGAGACAGGCGATTGCCACGACGGGGTACCTCATCGCCTAATTCCACGTTCACTACTTTGTCCGCGATTGAATTCGACATCTCCCTCTCCTTCGAAAACAACCACAAAGACACGAAGGGAAGAAGAAAAAACTTCGTGCCCTTCGTGTCTTCGTGGTAAAAATTTTCATTGATGGTGTTGAGCCTGCGCTCATGAAATCTCCTCTGCAAACTTGCGGCTACTCTTTCAACTCTAGCCAATTACTTCCCGTACTCGCCTCCACTTTGAGAGGCACATCCAGTTTGAAAGCATTGGACATGATGCCGGTCATGAGGGGTTTAACGGCCGTCAACTCCTCCTCCGGCACCTCCAACAACAATTCATCATGCACCTGCACCAACATCTGCGCCCGGTAGCCGCCATCATGTAAGGCATCATGCAATTGCAACATAGCAATCTTGATAATATCTGCGGCTGTACCTTGAATGGGGTGATTAATCGCTTCCCGCTCTGCCCTCAGCCACGCCTGACGGTTACTACCACTCATCGTCCCCCGGAAAACCGGGAAGTAGCGCCGCCGTCCCAACAGCGTCTCCACATATCCCTGTTTCTTCGCCTTTTCCTTCGTCTCATCCAAAAAGCGGCGAATGCCGGGGAAACGACCAAAGTATTCCTTAATATAATTCTCCGCCTCTGCCAGCGTCAGTTCCGAATCACGCGCCAACCGGTAAGCGCCCATGCCATAAATCAAGCCAAAATTCACCGCTTTGGCAAAGCGGCGTTGATTATACGTCACCTCATCCAGCGAAATGCCATACACCGCTGCGGCCGTCGAACGATGCACATCCAAATCCTGTCGAAACGCATCTAACAATGCCTCATCTTGGCTGGCGTGCGCCAAAATACGCAGCTCTACTTGCGAATAGTCCGCCGCCAAAAACAACCAGCCTGGCCGCGCCACAAAACCGCGCCGGATTTGCTGCCCCACTTCGCTGCGAATGGGGATATTTTGCAAATTTGGATTACTGCTGGCTAACCGCCCCGTTATCGCTCCGGTCTGGTTAAAGCTGGTGTGCAAACGGCCGGTTTCCGGGTTCACCAATTCTGGCAGCGCGTCCACGTAGGTACTTTTTAGCTTGCCCAGTTCGCGGTACTCCAAAATCAATTTGATGATGCCGCTGGTATCCACCTCTTTGAGACCTTCCAGTACGGAAGCGGCCGTTGAATAATAACCGCTTCTAGTTTTGCTCAATCCTTCAGTTGGCAATCCCAATTGTTTGAACAAGATGTCGCTCAACTGCTGCGTGGAATTAATATTGAAAGGTTCATTGGCAATGGCGTGGATTTCCTTTTCTAATTGCAGCAACCGAGCCGCCAAATCCTGCGACATTTGACGGAAAAAGGCGACATCAATCCCCACACCAGCCTGCTCCATCGCCGACAAAACAGCGATTAACGGCATCTCAATATCCAATATCTTCTCTAATCCCTTTTCGCTGATCTCGTTGCGCAATGGCTTTACCAAACGCAAGGTCATATCAGCGTCGGCTGCGCCATAAGGGGCAGCCTCTTCAATTGGCACTTGCGCAAAGCTCTTTTGCGCTTTGCCTTTGCCAATCAGTTGGTTAATCTCCGTCATCTCGACACCTAAACGATGGAAAGCCAGGTCTTTCAATCCCTTATGCTTGCTGCCGGGGTCAGTCAGCCACTCAGCAATCATGGTGTCAAAAGTGATGGGAGTGACGCGCAAGCCGTGTCGGTCGAGAACGGTGTAGTCATACTTGGCGTTGTGGGCCACTTTGGGAATAGTGGGATTGGTCATGGGCGCACGCAAAGCATCGCGCACTTGTTTCCAAGCAAGTTGGTCAGGCGCTTGCTTGGCTTCGCCAGCAAAGAGGGACATTTGACCGCTCTCGGCCTGGGCTGCGTTGTCCAGATGACCAACAGGAATGTAATAGCCAACGGGCGACTTGACGGCCAAACAAATGCCAACAAGTTCAGCGGAAACCGTGTCCAGGCTGGTGGTTTCCACATCGAAGCTAATCATGTCTGCCTGGTTGAGTTCGCTAACCAGCTTCTGTAATTGGGCGATTGTACGCACGATGCGATAGTCGGTTGGGGGTTGTGCGGGGGTGTGATCGAGGATGACGGCCGTTTCCCCCTCCTGCACCTTCTCCACCAACATATTCGTCAACGAGCGAAACTCTAATTCCTGAAACAGGCCCAATACCGCCCGTGCGTCAAAATCTTGTGTGACACAAGCATCTAAATCCAAAGTGATAGGCGCATCAGTGATGATGCGTGCCAGTTTTTGGCTGAGGTAAGCATCGTCACGCCCTTCGGCCAGCTTTTTACCCATTGCCCCTTTGATGGCGGGCAGGTTTTCATAGATGGCGTCCAGCGTGTCATAAGTATTGAGCAGTTTGGCGGCTGTTTTTTGTCCCACACCGCGCACGCCGGGGATATTGTCGCTGGTGTCGCCCACCAGCGCTTTGTAATCCACAATCTGGTCAGGACGCACGCCAAATTTGTTAATCACGGCCGTTTCGTCATACACCTCCGACGGCTGGCTGCCCCGTGTTGGCAGTTCCACGCGCGTATTGCCATCTACCAATTGCAGCAAATCACGGTCGCCGGTAATGATGTGCACGGGGACGCTGTGCGGTTTGGCTTGTTGTGCCACCGTGCCCAGCACATCGTCCGCCTCATATCCTTCCAATACTAAAATGGGGATATTCAGCGATTCCACCACCTGCTTAATGCGCTCGATTTGCAGGCGCAGTTCATCCGGCATCTTTTCCCGCGTCCCCTTATAATCGGCAAAAATCTCATCGCGGAAAGTTGCACCCACGTCAAAACTTACCGCCAAAAATTCTGGCGGATTATCAGCCAAAATCAGCTCCATTAACGTGCGCGTGAAGCCATAAGTGGCATTGGTTGGTTCACCTTCTTTAGTGGTGAATGCTTCTAATGGCAGCGCGTAAAACATGCGATAAGCCAGGGCATGACCATCTATCAGGACTAATTTGTGTGTACTCATTTGGATTTATGATTAACGATTGACGATTGCGCCCACCGTTCACTGATTACTGATTACCGTTTACTGATTTGTCAGTTTCAAGGAAGAGGCTGAGTTCAGCCGCAGGAAGGGGTTCGGTTGTTTCCGTAGCATAGTAACCTGCTTCCCACAAGGTAGCGTGAATACCATATTCTTGTTGGATAATAGCTTCGGAACCGTTTTTGTACAAGTACGCAGCCCATAAGCTGTCGTGTCCGGGCGGGCACAAAACAACCAAATGTACTAGATCGGGCTGCACGTCATGGTGCGTCATAACACAGGCATTCGCGGCAGATAATCGCTCAAAAACACGGCGGAGGGGGATGAGCATGGTTTTGGGCAACGGCCGTAATGGCCGCCATACAATCGCAAAAGAACGTCGCTGACCCAACAAGCCGGTGTCAACCACCTCATTCTCATCGTCAATTGTGACTTTGCCATGCAGCGCTTCCAATAAGGTAGCGCAAAGCTTTTCAGCGCGTAAACGTAATTCACGCAGGGGTGTCTCAGGAACGGCCGTCAACGTCAACCAATAATCCTCTGATACCAACCGCGTATACAGCAGCGTTTCCTCTGTTTTCGGCGGAATAGATACAAACTGAATTTGCACTGGCCCATGCTCCAATTCGCCATCCCCAAAGGCCCGGCGTGCAACCTGGCTGGCCTCCTCCTCCGTCAAATCACCCCAATAGGCCAGCAGATTCTCACCCTGGCTAAACACGGCCGTCTGCACAAGCTGCCCTAAGTTTGCTCGTTGGAGAATGGAAATGAGAACGGCCGTATCCAACTGCTTATTCGAGGGCGGAACACCATTCGTTTTTCCTGTACCGCGCACCCAAACCGGCTGCTTCAAAGCCGCATTCAAAACCGGGCGCAAATCCATCTGCATCAACGGTTTAATCAAAATCCCTTGCACGCGATTCGCCAGCGTATCAGAAATACGATACTGCGAAGTAGGCACAGTCAAAATCAGGCGCAGGTCTGGCTGCAAAGTACGCAGCATCGTGATCGCATCCTGATCAGCCAACGCCGCCGAGATAAAGGTCACATCCTGATATTTGCGCGTTAAGATCCGTCGGGCAACATCCGTTGTTGGCGCAATCATGGTGGAATAGGTATCCACCTGCGCCAATTCCGTCACCAACTGCCGCGCAAATAATTCGTCTGCATCCAAAATAAGAACGTGTTTCGCCATTGCTGTTCCTGCCATCGCCGATTCTACCTGTGAGCGCCCAATACCTCAAACAAAATGGCGCTTTCGATTTTGCGGAGTTGTCCGTGAAACATGATGCGTGAAACGTAAAAAGGGTTCTTCACGTTTCACGTTTTACGCTTCACGTTGATTCTCCAAAGCGTCATAAACCCTGCTCTAACTATCACCGACGATGAGAAATGATGCCATTGAGTGGGCGTGAAAACTGGCGTAAGGACATTTGGCTACCGGTTGCTGCCACCACCAACCCAGGCACCCGCTGGGAACGAGAAAGAATAGTCATCAAAAGCATTCCTAAAAGTGATCAAGACGAGTTTCCAAAGTCGCCTTGATCACTTGCCCAACTGATCAAGACGAGTTTGAAAATCGTCTTGATCAGTTGGGTAAGTCGTCTTGATCAGTTTCGGGTGAGTGGTGGGGGAAACGGCCGTATACACATTTTCGCTTCATACACTTGGCAAATACTGTCCACAAACGATGATTTTCTATTGACACAATTTGAAGCATCTGGCTATACTCTCTCTGGGAATCAGGCGCGTTATGGGGTTAAGCCAGTCTGGACAGGAGCTTAATCCTCAAGTGAATTCGCGTTCCCCGGCTTAGTTCAACAACGTTTATGCGGCGGCTGACGCGCTGGTTTTTGAAGGTTGTGTTTGTCGCACCGCATGAAACGCTTATTTCGTTAGACTGCATTTGAATGGAGCTATGCGTCTAGAAAAACCAACACCTTGGAAGCTTATTATAAAATCTGGGGCTCTTTTTCTTTGGATAATCGGTGGAATATTCAGTTTTGGGTTACTTTTCCTACTTGGCTATCTTTGGATAATAGCGGATGTTACCTTGAGCATAGAACTTAGATGTAGTTCTCTTATTCTGCTCCTTCTTATTTGTCGTACATTGTTAGTATTTCGTTTGCCAACCGTTAACGCGATATTTGACAAACAGAAAGGCTATTTCGTGCTAGAGAAAAAATGGATTTGGACATATCGGACTCTAGCAAAGTATCCCCTTGCCGCAGTAAGAAATGTCCAGGTTGTGCAAAAAGGTCGATTTGGCAAAGCTAGCCTGTATTTTAAAATCAAGGTTGAATTAATTTCGGGAGAAATTGTGCCTATAAGCGTTATGAATTATCGTCCCGAAGCGTATGTAAGGATGATAGCAACCGAATTGATAGATTTCTTAGAATCCACATACTTGTTGGACCTTGCCGCTAAACAAAGAAAAGATAATGAGGCCCATTTACAATCAAGTTTGGAACGGTAATAATTGTGGTTAAGAAGACGATACTTTCGTGAAATTATATAGCAGTCTAAGAGGGCTTACAGTCAACGCGAAGCGCGGCTGAAGCGGGCGTTAGCATTGTCAAACTACTGGTCGGTTTCTCTGTTACAAATTGAACCGTGCTCTTCTACGTTTTGCGCCGAAATAGACGCGCCAGCACGAGGATGACGACAATACCACCAACAGCCGCGCCGAACACGGCCGTTCCCCACCCCCCTTTTCCTCCATCACCATCATCCACTATTGGAGCAACGGCCGTCCCCATTGGCACAACTATCTGCGTCGGCAAAGGCGCGGGAGTCGGCGTCGCAGTGGACGCGGGCAGTTGCAAAAGCAGCAGCGGCAAATCATGGTCCGTGCTTTTGTACGGCAAATAAGCCGCGCTCGTATCGTTGCCCCATGCGTCGGGATAATCCGCATTAACGTGCAAAATCTGCACCCCGGCCACCTGCGGCAGCAGCGCCGCCGACACCAGCACCGCGTCAATCATCTGTGAAACGCCGCCGTACACATAGCTGTACCGCGCCTCATCCGGGATTTGCAGCAGCACATTGTGCAGATGCTCCGCCGTCATCGCCAGCAGCGGCGGCGACAACTCGTAATCATTGAAATCACCCAACACCACCAGCCGCGCCGCCGCGTCTGCCGCCAGCTTCGCCGCCGCCCACTCGTTGATAAAACCGGCCTGCGCCATGCGCCACACGGCCGTTTCCCCCTCCCCCTCCCGCTTCGACTTCAAATGCACCACCAAAAACGTATACGGCTGACCATCCAGCAACACGGCCATCTCCAACGGCGGGCGCGAAAAAAGCGGCGACTGCCCCGCCGCGCAGTTAGCTGTGGGGTCGCTGACGCCGGTGGCAACGGCCGTACACCCCTGCCACAGCCCCACATCCCCCACCTGCACCCGCACCGGATTCACCAAATAGGCCACATCAATGCCGCGCACATCCGCGCTCTCCCGATGCACCACCTCATACGTGAAACCGCACGCATCCGCCGCCAAGTCCGCTAACTCCGCCAGCAGCGCCGCGTGTTCCACCTCCTGCACCGCCACCACCGCCGGGCAGCCCAGCGTGTGCGCCAGCGCATATGCCAATTTATCCTGCTTCACCGCCAAATCCGCCGCCGAGAGCTTTGGCTCCTCCGCCGTGCCGGTATCGTCCACGCCATCAAAGTAGTTCTCCATGTTGAACGTGGCGATGGCGAACTGGTCGGGCGCGGGCTGCGGCGGCGCGGGCAATGGCGGGATGGGAACGGCCGTCACCATCAATGCTGCCCCATCCTGCTGCACCAATTTGAATTGGTCAAAATTGTAAATCAGCGGCCCCGCCAGCCCGCTGACCGCATCGCCACTCTTCACCTGTGGGAAGCCATCGCAGTTCACGTCATTGGTGTGCAAAATGGGCAAAACTGCGCCAATAGGATCGGCCAATTCGCGGCGAAAAATGCGCCCCACGCCGCCATCCGCCCGCACCGCAAAACCGCAGCCGCTAAAAGTCGGCCCCGTCACCGCCGCCGCGCCCGCTACTGCCACGCGCATACTCTCCAACGGCTCAAAATAGGCGGTCAACTCCGCCGCCCCGCCCGGCGGGTTGATGGCGACCGCCTCCGGCACAGGCGCATCGCGCCATTCGCGGGCGATTTGCAGCCCCCTATCGTCAATCTCCGTGAAGCCGTAGAATTCCGTCACCATACCCGTCACCCGCACCTGATCGCCGATGACGAACGACGGCCGTTCCCGCCCCAAAAACACCGCGATGCCATCCGAAGTCGCCGGGTTGCCGTCCTCATAGCCCGGCAAATCCTGCACAAAGAGGGTGTAATACGTCACGCCCGCCGTGTTGCGATCCGCGTACTGCCCCGTGACCACACCGCGAAACGTCACCGTCTCATCAAGCAGCGGGGACACATCGCCGCTGCCCTGCACTACGCCAATGGGCGGCAGCGGCTCCAGCTCGGCAGGGTTGATCGGCGCGGCGCACTCGCCCTCAAAGCTGACTGTGCCGGGGGTGGGGTATCGCTGCGTTTGCCAATCGCTGGCATTATCCGTGTCGCAGTCCGCCGGGATGCGGGCGATGCTTTGGCCGCGCAGCACGCCGGGCACGGCCGTCTCATAAGTCGTACTGTCGCCATACCCCACCGTGTCCACACGGCGATTGTCCCCGTCCAGTAGCAGCACCTCATCGCCGCTGTTTGCCAGAGCAAAATCGCCCGACGCCCACACCAAATAACGGCGCATATCGGGAACGGCCGTGTCGCTGTCTTTGATCTCATAATCGGGGTTTTGTCCAAAGAGGGCGCGGAAGGCAACGGCCGTTTGCGCTACCACAATCACCTGCCCCGGCTCGGCCACCGCCCCAACGGGAAAGCGTACCGCGCCCTCGCGCCCGCCCAGCGATTCCTCATCGCTAATTTTGATGTCGGACAGATCAACCGGCGCGGTTCCCAAATTGGTCAACTCCACCCACTCCTCGGCGGCATCCTCGCCGGGGGTGTCATAGTACACCTCGGTCAGGCGCAGCGCGGCGGCGGGCGATTGGGCGCTGGCGGGCGTCGCTACGCCCAATGTGCCCACAATCAACAGGGCAAAAATTAGTTGTAACCATCTGATTTTCATGACTGTTCCTCCCAAACATTCATCAATTCGGTAGGGGCGAGGCAGCGGCGAAAGGTTGTTGTCAAAACAAACGGCCATGTCTCGCCGCTGCCTCGCCCTATTCGTTATGTCCGGGCGGGCGAGGCAATCGGTGAAACGGCCGTGCGTTACATCCAAATCCTGGCCGATTGCCTCGCCCCTACCGGTCATTGATTTTTTGAACGCAACATAAACAGTAACCCGGCCAACAAAACCAACCCAAACAATGATACGATCCGTCCGATGGCAAAGCTGGCGGGCGCAAACGTGAAAGTCACCTCATGCGTACCGGCGGGCACAAACACACCGCGAAAGAGGACATCGGCGGTGTAATGGGGCACGGGTTCGCCGTCTACGGCCGTTTCCCACCCCGGATAATTGGCGTCAGTCAGCAGCAGCAGGGCATCCGCCGCGCTTTCCGTGCGCACTACCACCCGCTCCGGCTCGTAGCTGACGATTTGCGCCGTGCCCGCCGCGCCCGCACTGCTGTGATTTGCGCCTGTGCCTTGCAGAACGGCCGTTACTCGTGGATCAAAATCTTCAACCGCCATTGCCGCCACACTGGCTGCGCCATCCGGCTGCCACTGCCACTGCGAGAGTAAAAAGGCTCGCGGCAGCACGTCCAAATTCTCGTAAATCTTCACATCCCCAGAGTGGATCAGGCGGTAATTGCCCGGCGTCAAGGCGATGAAGGTATCCTCATTCGCATTGACCAGCGACAGTGCAGCAACCCGCACGGCCTCCGTCTTGGCGGTGATGGTGATCTGCTGCGGCAAAATCGCCTCGCCCCAGCCCACGCGGTACAAAGCCGGTTCGCCTTTGCTGACGAGAACGGCCGTGCGCAACCAATCGCCCTCCGCCGTTGTCACCTTCACCTGCGGCGCGGCATCGGCCAGCAGGTAAAGCCCCGTCGCCGCAAAGTTGGGCGTATACCCCACCGCTACCGACTGCCCCACCGTTAGCGTAATTGGATGCTGCAAGTCAAAAAACACGCCGTCGCGCCACTGGTCGCCGGTTTTGTCAGTAATCAGGTAACGGGCGTTGAACAAGTCCAGCCAGCGCGGGTCGGGCACAGCGGCGAGATTTTCACGGAGACGGCCGTCGGTTGTCGTCACCCCTTCCGGCAGCAGCAAAGTCGCCAGTTCACTGTACGCCCGCAGCGGCAAAATGCCGCCGTCAAAGCCGTCCACCGACGAGAGGCCATAAGCCAGCGGCAAATTCGGCGCGACAATCTCCTTCTGTTTAATCGCCACCGTGTAATCATACCGCGCCACCTCATCCAACTGATCGGCATAAATCGCGTCAATCTCGCCCTGGTCGCCGGGGTCGAAGAAGATGTCGGAGAGGCTGAGGAAACGGCCGTTGGCGGCTGGTGGTTGGTAGTTGGTTGCTGGTTGCTGGTTGCTGGCGGTTGGCAATTGGCTATTGGCTATTGACCATTGACCATTCTCCTGACCATTTGCCAGCAGCCGTGTAATCGGCGGACGCAAATCAAAGTACGCTTCCGGCGTGGTGAGGTTGTTGTAGGGCAATGGGCGGCTGGCGATGAAGAGAACGGCCGTGCCCGCGCCTAAAAACAAGAGATTAGAGATTAGAGATTGGCGATTGGCCGCCCAATCTCTAATCTCCAATCTCCAATCTCTAATCCCCAATCTCTGCCACAGCCACAGCCCAATCACACCCAATTCGCCCGCCCACAACAGGATGGTTTGCCAATTGGGAGCCTCATAGGGCGCTTCTGCGCCGGTGGGGATGAGGCCGGTGAAGAAGCGGGCCAGCAGCGCCCAGGCAATCAGCGCGATAGGAATCATGAATAATGAATGGTGAATGGTGAATGGTGAATGGTGAATGGAAGAGCGCTTGCCGTTCACCGCATCCCAGCCTAGCCCGGCGAGGAGGGAGATGCCGAGGGCATACAAGGCCAGCCAGCGGGCGGGGACGCGGAAGAGGTTGAAGCCGGGCAGCCGCGCCAGCAGCCAGTTCATGGGGTTGAATGCCCCTAACGCCAACAGCAACCCAATTACTATGAGGGCGATGGCGGGTAGGGCGACGCGCTGCTGCCGCCACTGCCACGCGCCAATCAGCGCCAGCAGCAATGCGGTGAGCGGGAAGTAGGCGACGTATTCGCTGTAAAGGGACTGCCCCACTGAGGGCAGCAGCGCCCGCCCCAACAGCAGCGGATTGAGCGAAAAGGACAGCACTTCGTTGACCGGCAGCCCGCCCTGGCGGCTGGAAAGTTGGGTTAATTCGAGGGTGGGGAGGAGCTGCACGGCCGTTACCAACAATGCCAGTCCTATACCAAAAATAAGAGATTGGAGATTAGGGATTAGAGATTGGCGAACGCCTAATCTCCAGTCTCTAATCTCTAATTTCCCTGCCCACTGCGCCAATAGCCAGATGCCAACCGCCACGCCGCTGATGAAGGCGGTCTGTGTGTGTCCGGCGAGCAGTTGCAGGGCAAATAGGGCGGCAAAACGAACTGCGCCGCGAGCGATGGCGCGGAAACGAGGCGGGCCATCAGCACGGAAGGAGGCCAATATCACCAGATACCAGGGCAGCCACGCCAGCCCTTGTAGCTGGTTGATATGCTCGACTTGTGCGGTGAGGTAGCCGGAGAGGGTGAAGAGGACGGCCGTTACCAACGCCCCCCCTCTCTGCAAAGCCAGCGCCCGCCGCCCCGCCAGATACGCGCCGCATCCGGCGATGAACAGGTGCAGCAAAATGGACACTTTGACGGCGACCGGCACGGAAAAGAGCAGCCACACCGGCCAGTTGAGCGGGTAAAAGAAACCGACTTGACTGTTCGCCAACAGGGGAGCGCCCATGAAGAGGTTGGGGTTCCAGAGAGGGATACGGCCGTGCCGCAGCGCATCGCTGGCCGCCTGCCAGTATGGGTAAAAGTAGAGGAAGGTATCGCCCCGCGCCAAAATGAGGTTGCTGAAGGCCATTTTGTGGAAGAAAAGCAACAAGAGGAAAGGGTGAAGGATGAAGGGTGAAGGATGAATACGGAATGCGGAATGCGGAATGCGGAATGGTTTGGTCATGGCGTAAGAAGTTCAATCGTCAATCGTCAATCGTTAATCGTCAATCGTCAATTTGGTAGAGCGTGATTGTACCGGAGGTGGCGACGGGGGTCAGGTGGAAGCCGGATTGTTGTACGGCGTGTTGGAAGGGTTGGGCGGTGGCGTCGGCGGGCAGGGCGAGGTAGCGCGGCTGGCCGTTGTGCCCAAAGGTGGTCAGGTCGTCGGCCAACGCCGCCGGATGGGGAACCCAATTGACGTAGACGCCTTTGTCGAAGAAGTGGTAGCGCCACTGCCAGCTATACCAATGGTCGTACAGCACTGTGCCATAGGGGGCGTTGCTCAGGTAGGCGGCTATGTCTGCCGCGCCGTCGTCCGCTGTGGGCTGCCCGCCGATGGGGTAACGGCCGTGCGCGGCGTTCCAGGCGGGCGCGAGCATGAGAAAGACGGCGAAGAGGGCAAGGGCGCGAGGGAGCAAGGGGGCAAGGGGGAGATTTGCGCTCAATCTCCAATCTCTAATCTCTAATCTCTGAAACATGCGCCCGACCAGCGCCGCCACCAATGGCAGCAGAGGCAGCAGATAACGCTCCCAGATGGGTACGGCCGTCAGCCAGTGAAGCAAAAAATAACCCGCCAGGAAAAGCAGCAGCGCAATATCTCGCAAAAAAAAGGGGTCTTCCGAGGTCGGAAGGGGGCGTTTTTTTGAAAAAGAGGGGTCTTGCGAGGCCCCAAACCCCTTGTTTGGAGTTTTGGCTAAAGCCTCCCCGCCCATTTTGAGGGATAGGATGAGGAAGAGGAGGGCAACGGCCGTACTCCCCCAACCATATCGCGCCACCGCCAGCCATGCCCACAAACGCGGCAGCAGTTCCCACGACCAAATGAGGCGCAGGCCGCCGTAGTTGCTCATCTGTGCCCCCCATAGCGAGAACGTGCCCGTGCGGGCCACATCCCAGACCAGCAGCAGGGCGAGGATGGGCGCAAGCGCCAGCATCCAGCGCCGCCAATCAGCCCAGCGCCAGCCAAGCAGCCAATTGAGCATGAGCAGCAGCGGCAAAAAGAGGAGGGCTTGATATTTGGTCGCCAGCGCCAGCCCGAAAAACAGCCCTGACCAGCCGGGTTTGCGTGCCGCCAATGACGCGGTTAACAACGTCACCAGCAGCGGATCGAGGTAGGCAGTTGGGCTGAATTGGATGGCAAAGGGGGATAGGGTGAGGAAGAGGAGTGGTAAATGGTGAGTGGTGAATGGTGAATGGTGAATGGTTGACGGGTACAGCCGCCGGGCGAGGCGGGCGGTGAGGGGAATGAGCAGCAGAAAAGCGATGAAGTTGGGCAAGCGTGCCGCCCATTCCACAGGGCCGAAGAGCGGGTAAAAGAGCGCTTGCAGATAGATGGCAAGCGGCGGTTTGTCAACGGCCTGCGTCAGCAGCAGCGGGTCGCGCCAGGTAGCAATGTATCGCGCCCAGGTAGCAAACAGCGCTTCATCAGCGTCAAAGGTGTTGGCAAACAAGCCAGGCAGCCGCAGGGCAAAGGCAAGCAGAAGAAGCAGGGGAGCAAGGGCGCAGGGGAGCAGGAGAGATGCGCCCTTGCTCCCTTGCTCCCCTGCGCCCCTGCATCTTCCTTCATCCTTCATCCTTCACCCTTCATCCTTACCATTTGCGTGATTATAGCCGTATTCCCCGCGTCGCAACCTGCCGGAAGCCTACGCATCCGCTATAATGCCTGTGAGCAGGAACAAAAAAGGCTCTTTGGAAACTCATGGGGTAATCAAGGCGTGAAACGTAAAACGTGAAACGTGACCAGAAATTCATCACGTTTCACGGCAAACAGGAAACAAAGAACGGACAACATGCTATCACACATTAAAAATTTGATTTTGGATATGGACGGGGTGCTGTGGCGCGGCGAAACGCCGATGCCGGGACTGGTGGATTTTTTTGCCACGATGCGCCGTCTGAATATAGGCTTTGCCCTGGCGACGAATAATGCCACGAAAACGGCCGTCATGTACACCGAAAAACTGGCCCGCTTTGGCGTGGATGTGGGGCCACAGCACATCATTACCTCGGCGGAAGCAACGGCCGCGTATTTGCGCGAGGAATATGATGTGGGCACGGCCGTTTACGTGGTTGGCGATGCCGGTTTGCATGAGGCAATGCGGGCGCAGGGCTTTGATATTGTTACCCCGGAAGAGGCAAAGGGTGGTAGGGAAACGGCCGTCGTCGTCGCCGGGTTCTCGCGCAATGCCACCTATGAGATATTGGCAATGGGCGCTCACCTGATTGTGCGTGGCGCACGATTCGTAGGAACCAATCCCGACCCCTCTTACCCCAGCGAGATTGGGCCGCTGCCCGGCGCGGGAGCTATTTTGGCCTTCATCGAAACCGGCACAGGCATTCAGCCAACCATTGTCGGCAAGCCCGGCCCCATCATGTTCCAGCAGGCAATGCGGCGATTGGGCAGCACGCCACAAAACACAGCCATGGTCGGCGACCGCCTGTCAACGGACATCGCCGGGGGCAATGCCGCAGGGCTGAACACCATCCTCGTTCTCTCTGGCATCACCACCCGCGCCGAAGCCGAAAATGGCGACATCCACCCCGATTTCATCTTTGCCAACATCACCGAACTGGCAGAACAATTAACAATGAATAATGAACAATAAACCAGTAACCAGCAACCAACCACCGGCAACCAACCTCTACAACCTCAGTTTTGATGAGATGACCGCCTTTATCACCGGTCTGGGCGAACCAAAGTTCCGCGCTAAACAGGTGTGGGAATGGCTGTACCAACAGTATGCAGGCAGTGTGGCTGAGATGACGAATTTGCCAAAAGCGCTGCGGGAGAAGTTGGAAACGGCCGTTACCCTACACCCCTTCACCCTCGTCACCGAACAACGCTCCAGCGATGGACAGACCAAAAAGGTGCTCTTTACCCTGCCCGACGGCAACTACATCGAAACCGTGCTGATGAAATATGAAAAGCGGCGCACGCTCTGCATCAGCACGCAGGCCGGCTGCGCGATGGGCTGCGTCTTCTGTGCCACCGGGCAGATGGGCTTCTTCCGCAACCTCACCGCCGGGGAGATTGTGGCGCAGGTGCTGTACTTCGCCCGCGAACTGGCCGAAACAGGCGACCATGTGACCAATATTGTGCTCATGGGCATGGGGGAACCGCTGCATAATTATGAAGAGACATTAACGGCCGTAGACCGCCTCACCGCCCCCGACGCCTTCAACCTGGGCGCACGCAAAATCACCATCAGCACCGTCGGGCTGGTTCCCGCCATCCGCCGCTACGCCGACGAGCAGCGCCAAACCCCGCTCGCCGTCTCCCTGCATGCCGCCAGCGACGAGGAACGCGATAAGCTTATCCCCATCAACAAACGCTGGCCTATTGCCGAATTGATGGACGCCATCCACTATTACCTGGAGAAGACCAAACGGCGCATCACCTTTGAGTGGGCGCTGATTAATGGCGAAAACGACACAGTGGAACAAGCGCAAAAATTAGGCGAACTGCTGCAAGGGCTGCTCTGCCACGTTAACCTCATCCCCCTCAACCCCACCGCCGGGTATGGCGGCACGCCCTCTTCCCGCGAACGAGTAGATGCGTTTCAGGCAGAGTTGGCGAACTATGGCGTCAGCAGCACCGTGCGCGTGCGTCGCGGCATTGATATTCAGGCTGGCTGCGGGCAGCTACGGGATCGGATAGTGAAAGAACAGTCAAAGTCCTAATATCAGTTTTCAGTAATCATCCGTTAAATTTCAATCATCAGTGCGCAAAATTTACTTTGCAAGGCGCAAACAAATATTTGCCCTGGGCAAATTTTATTTTGCAAGGGGCAAATACAGTAACAAGGGCTTTATCCCTATCTAATGGCTCCTGTTACCAGACAACACCTGGCTTACTGCCTGAGACAGTCGCTCCAAAGACATTGGCTTTTGCAGCCAGGCCACTAATCCCTGCTCCAACAACCTGGCTCCTCTATCGCCAAGCGGATACCCGCTCATCATAATCATTTTCACATCAGGGTTTGTTGCCTTGATATGCTGGAACAGCGCTTCCCCATCCATATCAGGCATCACCATATCTGATAAAACCAGGTCTATTTGCGATTGGCTTGCCTCAAATATGGTGATGGCCTCCACTCCTGTTGCGGCCGTAAGCACCTGATAGCCCAGATATTCCAATATGGCCGTTATCGCCTCCAGCACGGCCGTCTCATCTTCAACGACTAAAATCGTTTCCCCCGCGCCTTGCCTCAGTTGAACAGGTTCAGGTTCTGCTGCTTCTTGTTCAACTTGGGCAGGCGGCCAATAGATGATGAATGTTGTCCCTTGCCCTACCTGGCTTTCTACTCTGGTATGCCCCTGATGCTGCCCCACAATGCCCGACACCTGCGATAACCCTAAGCCTGACCCTTTGCCAACCTCTTTAGTAGAGAAGAAGGGTTCAAATATTTGCGGCAGTATATCAGGCGCAATACCGCTGCCTGTGTCTGTCACCCTCAGTTGTATCCATTCCCCTTTTATGGGCTGTGCACACATGACACAATAAAATTTGCCCATACTTTCAGCCCGTGATAATGCAATCTGCAATTCCCCACCCGCTGGCATGGCATCTCTGGCATTGACGGCAAGATTGGTGATGACTTGCTGTAGTTGGCTGGGATCAGCGTTTATTAAGTAATCCCCAGGCTGGACATGGTAGTTAATTTGAATATTCTCTGGGATGATGGGGTCTAAAAATTGAATCGATTTTTCAACAAGTGAAGACAAGTCAACCTGTTGCAACTGACGAACTGTTTTCTGGCTGAAGTCTAGAATCTGGCGTACCAGATGTGCCGCCCGCTGGCCTGAATCGTTGATCTTTTGTAGGCGGGATTGCATAGAAGTTGGTGTATCTGGTGACAATTGCAATACTTGCACAAAGCCTAAAATGCTGGTCAAAATGTTATTGAAGTCGTGAGCGATACCGGCAGATAATTGGCCCACGGCTGCCAACCGTTCCTGGCGCACTAATTGCAGTTCCATTTGTTTGCGCTCGGTAATGTCCTGGTGCACTCCGATTGCGCGAATTGGTTGACCCTGTTTGTCGCGTTCAAGTACCTTGCCTGTGTCTAAAACCCACTTCCACTCACCAGATTTGGCACGAAGGCGATGTTCCGTTTGGTAAATGGGGGTGTGCCCTTCCAAATGGTCGTTGAGAACGGCCGTTACCTCTGGAAGATCATCCGGGTGCACAAGCACTTCCCAACTGCTCACATCCGGCGCAATTTCATCCAGCGTGTAGCCCAGCATCTGCGCCCATCGCTCGTTAAACACCACTTCTCCCGTAGGAATATTCCAATCCCACGTTCCCAGCTCTGCGCTCTTCAAAGTCAATCCCAAGCGCTCCTCACTGATGCGCACCACTTCTTCCGACTTTTTCAGCTCAGTAATGTCAACCAAATAACCCAGGTAATGCGTGATGCGATCCATATCATCCCGAATGACCGTAGTGTGATCCAGAACCCATACCACCTCGCCATCCTGACGAATCACCCGATAGGGTTGGTGTTCAAATTGCTCAACATGATTCTGATTATGCGCTTCAACTTCATCAGCAACCCGCATTATATCTTCCGGGTGGACAATATCAGCGAACAAAATAGTCTCCTGAACAAATTCCATTGCCGTATAACCAAGCATCTCCTTAACATTGGCTGACACATATTCCACCGGCCAGTTCTCCCGATTGCGCCATTTGAAAACAACAACCGACCCACTGATATACATATCGCGTTCTTGTTGGAGCAGGTGATGCGCTTGTTGCAAATTTGTAACCGCCTGATTACGCTCGACAATACGCCGATTGAAGCTGCGTCCACCTATTACCAGTGCAACCATACCCAACAACCACAACGACCCTAATGTAAGAGAGTTAGCAATGTTAGTTTGTCGTTCGCTCGCCAGCAGCGACGCCATTGGCAGTGCAACACCCACTCCGCCCCGCACATCCCCCACCTTGTAGCCCTGATGACCATGACATTTCAAACATCCCTCCTGTGTAATCATCGGCTGCATCAAACGCAAATAAGGTTCGCCATCAATTTCGGTGAACTCAAGCACTTCACGCTCGCCCTGCTCAAAAGCAAGTAAAGCCACACGCTCCCAGTCATCAGGAGCGTTTTCCGGACGCAACAGTTGCAAGCTAGTGATGTGCCCCACCACACCATACAATTCGCCAAATCGCTCGTTCATCTGGCGCACCATATATGCTGGATTCATCAAAGTCAGTTGTTGACCAGAGGGCGTTTCAATATCTCGTTCGGGGACGTGACTCAAATAAGGGTTAGGAGGCGTTTGCTCATCAACAGGCACATAAACCCCGCCGTGAGTTGTGGCCCAAAAGCGGAATGCCTGATCCTTATTAAAGTTGGCACGGGCTTCGGCAACAGCTATTTGTTGGGTAATTTGGCGGTTCTGCCAAAGGTTCCAGGCTAACAACCCGGCAATGATGATTGTCCAGGCAACTGCCAGCATCCATATGTAACGCGTTACGGTAGTGAGTATTGGTTCAGCAGTGGGGTTTGTTTGCGAATTCATCATGCACCTTTGAACGATACGATATTGTTCTAACTAAGAAACTGAATACCAGTGCTTTCTGAATTTCTTTTGGTGAGGGGATGCCCTCATATTCTGCAAAAGCTCTGTTACTGCCAGTCTCCATAAGAAATTATGCGACGATTTCAGCCCGGTAGTCAACTTTTGGCGCGATGAGAACGGCAAAATTGCCAACAAAAATGGCCTCTACCTCATCTTTACAGTGAGGCAGAGGCCCTATGGAACCAGGGTCTATAATATGGTAGGTGGAATGAAACGGCCGTTACCCGCAACTATCACGGGTAACGGCCGTTTCATCTCATATCACAAACACTACGGAGCTTTGATAACAATAGGAAGGAATCGTATAACCCCGCCAATGGTCACTTGCAGTGTATCGCTCCCGACATTGCCTCCACTATCGGTAACAGTTAGCGTTACCATATACTCATCAGGATAAGCATACCGATGAGTGGGTGTCAGGGTACCTGTTGCTATGTTCCCATCGCCAAAATCCCAAACGATAGTATCAATGGTGTTATCACCCAGGTTGCTGACAATGCCGCTAAACTGAACATCATCTATCACCGTTGCTGTCAAGTCTGGCCCGGCATCTATCGCCAACGGCTGCAAGACGCTGATAACGGTGAGTGCTGCCGCAGCCGTGTCGCTGGCGCTGCCAGCAACGGCCGTTGCCACTGCCACCACCTCGTACTCACCCGGCTCTAACACCTGCACCGTCACCGGCAGCAAGGCCGCCCCATTCGCCGGCACGTTTATCCGTCCAGGGACAACCTGGGCATGACCGCCGTCAACTGACACACTCAGGTCATACTCAGCAAGCAAATTGCCGGTATTGCTGAGAACCAGATAGTAGGTGACTTCAAACGTGTTCGTCACCGTTTGCGTTGGTGGTTTCCAGGCCAGGGCTACTGCCTCATAAGCCGTTAGCGTTACCACAGCTTCATCCAACGCATGGATGGCCGGGTTAGCCTGAGAGGTTGCCTGTACTACCAGGGGATAGACATCAGGCAGCAGGAAGTCCATACCGTCAGCCGTAAACTGCACGGTTTGTGACGCACCTGGCGCCAGTGACACGTTTGTCGTTGACATCTCTCCAACCAAAGCCAGGACACCGGAAACGGTCAGATCGAAGCTGTCGGCCTCGCTGCCCAGATTGGTCACAATAATATCCCAGGTAGCTGGGGCCAGGGGATCAACGGTTTGCTCATGGGGCGCAATGGTTACTGCTGCACCGTGCACGGTGACTTCAGCAGTAATCACAGCTGAACGCACAACCTCTGCCACAGTCAAGGACTGCACCGTCAGCGTAATTGGGTAGCTGCCCGGCTGCGCGTTCTCATCGGGGGTGACAAGCAGCAGCAGGTCGGCACTATTGAAGACTTGGGCCGGCAAGGCGATTTCTGTCAACGGTGTACCGTTGCGGTCTAGCTCAACTGTCCAATCCGCAGGGGCGTCCAGGGTGAGGGCGTAACTGTCGGCTATATCGCCAATATTGCTCAAGGTGAGAGTGTACACGGCCGTCGCTCCCGGCCCGGCATGTGCTGTTTCCGGCGTGAAAACGGGCAAGACATCAAAACGGCCGTCGCCCGTTGCCACCCCGTCCACGCTGCTTGCCACGGCACTGGCAGCATGGGCAGTAATGGTGAAGGGCTGCGGCCCATCATAAGGCGGAACGGCCGTAAGCATCACCATTTCTGCGCTGTTACCGGCCACCAGCACCGTTTGCGGCAGTGTCACCTCGGCCAATCCTGTTGCCGTCAGATCATAACTGCGGGTAATTGCTTCCAGGTTGCTAATCGTCAGCGTGTAGGTCAGCGGTTGGCCGATGATGCCAGATTGACTGGTCGGATCGAGGAATAGAGCCAGAGCATCAAACAGTGTCAATTCAGCATCAAGGCTTTCTGTACCACCACTGCCATTGTCAATGTCCAGCCACAATGGAAATGTATCCGGATCGGCGTCGGCAGGAACGGTCACGGTGATAAAGACTGTCTCTGTCCCGTCTGCACCAATAGGGACATTAGATGGGTAGTCGAGCCATTCATCAGGAATGCCGCCGAGAGACAGGGTGTAAACGGCCGTACTACTTCCCAGATTGCTGAGGGTGAGGGTGAAAACGGCCGTGCCGCCTACAGCCGCATCTTGTGCTGCCGGGGCCAATTCACCCAACCCGGCTGCAGTCACATACAGCGGCGGCAAGGTCAGGTAGTTTTGGCCACCAGGCAAACGATAAGCGATTTGCGTACCCGCTGCGACTTGTCGTACTTCGCCCGGCTGCATATTGTTCAGCAGCGAGTCAGGTGGCTTTGGATTGCTTTATGCCGTCGAACCCGGCAAGTCGTAGCTTTTGTCATTGGAGACCGCAGCGCTAAGACCTGCCGCAAGTTGTGGAAACGTATCCCATATGAGTACCGTCATGGCCAAACCTTCAGCGATTTCTGGCACACCTACCAGCAGGTCATTGATTCTGGCAAGCATTGCTCAGTCGGTAAAGAAAGCGGCGAAACAGCACATGTGGAGCGGTGGAATAACACATTACGTCAGCGAATCAGCCGCTATGTTCGTAAAACCTTGTCGTTTTCCAAAGCGGATAAGTTTCACCATTTGATTACCAAGTGGTACATCTATGAATACAATCTATCACTTACTACCTGACCACTACCCAAAAGGTTATATTTCTATCAAGCTAATCACTACGCACAACAAGAACAGAACAAGGCGCATTATCAATAATTTTGGGGGCTACTTGCCCCATGAGCAGACTGCTGAGAACGTTGTATTCGGCCCGCGCCCCCACGAGGATAAGGTCATACTGTCCATCTTGCGCTTCCGCCAGCACTTCATCGGAGACAATACCGCGCCGCAGTTTCAGTTCGGCTGACACTTGCGCTTGCAGCAAATACTCTGCACCCCATTTGAGATGCTGTGACAAAGGCGTGTCGGTCTGCAAAAGTTCGGGTAGGGTTTCTTCCATTTCGTCCAAACCAGCATACATACCGGGAATAGATTCCACAACATGCAGCAAGGTTGCTTTGGCATTGGCAGTGCTAGCTAACGCGGCTCCAGCACGAATAACCTGGGCGCTGTTGGCAAAACCGCTGGCACAAATGAGAATCCGCTTGAATGCAGTAGGCTCGCCACGCGCCACCAACACGGAAACGGTCGCCTGATTAGCAACTTTGTGAGTGACGGAGTGTAAAAATTGGTCCCATAATTTTTTGATCGCATGGGCGCCCACCACAATAAGATCGTAGTGACCTTCCTCTGCTTTGCGCAATATTTCTTTGGCCGGAGTACCTAGCGTAACGGCCGTTTCCTCAACCGGCGACTGCACAAATTGACGCGCTTCCTGAAGCATAGAAACGGCCGTTTCCTCTTCCGCCGCATGTTCCACCACCTTTAACAAAGCCACAGAACTGCCCCGCAACCCCGCCACCAGACTGCCCAACGCAATCGTTGCTTGCGCATATGGTATTCCACTAACACAAATGAGAACCGTCATCTTTCAACTACCCTCTTCTCTTGTGCAATTCCAATTCTAAGACTGGAAAATTTCAGCTACATGCAGTATCTAAAACTCCGGCATTCCACCAATCAAACGGATGAGAACCAATATAGCTCCTATTAGCGGCAAAACTGAGAAAAACAAGCGAATACGCGGGCCTGCAAAATACCGTGTCGCCGTTGCCCCAATTTGCGCACCAACAGCCGCACCCGTTTGCATCACCAAAGCCATCAACACATCCACATTCCCCTTAACCGCATGGGTTAACGTGCCATACCCCGCCGAAAAGACAATCTCAAACAAATCTGTCCCTACCGCCACATGCGTAGGAACACCCAGCACATAAATCAACATAGGCATACGAATAAAGCCACCACCTACACCCAGCGATCCAGCCAAAATGCCAGTCAACATGCCAACACCTAAAACAACCCATAAGGAAATTTCAGCGATACCGGAACCGGGTAACGAAACCATCGGCCAAATGCGAATCCTATGCACACGCCGAGAAATATTCGTAAACGCCAGGGCTTCATTGACATCCAACTTCTCCGTCCGAATCATACGAATTGCTTTAATGCTCTCCCAGGCAGTAAAGGCGCTGATGATACTCAAAATAACGATATAAGTGATACCAATAACATGTTCAATGTTGCCCGATTCCTTGAGTGCTTCAATAATCTGCGCCCCAATTTCCACGCCAATGATTGTGCCCACAATCATTAAAGCGCCAAGCTTAACATCCACATGCCCCAACGTGCGGTGACGTTTAGCTGCGACAATAGACTTGCCGGTCATGTGGGCCAGGTCTGTGCCTACTACAAAATTCATGGGGACACCTGACCAAAACATAAGCGGCCCGGCCAAGAAGCCGCCACCAACACCAAAGAATCCCCCCAATAAGCCCACCATAAAACCAATGCCTATCAGGAATAGAGGATTAATCGTCACGCCTGTGATTGGAAAATCCATATTGCTACTCCATTTTCTCCAGACCTAATCGTGTAATCAAAAAAGAAGTCACCCATTCAAGAAAGACCCCCTGAACCACGATTAACAACAGCGTAGCAATTGCGTATACGACAGGGTTGAGGTGAAAAAGCTGATTGAGTGGCTGCCCCAAAATGCGCAGGACTGCCCCAAAATAAATGATTAGAAGTACGGTGTAAACCAAAATCTCAATGAGGAAATTCCGTAGCAGAATTTTATATTTGGTTTGCATGTAAGTTCCTTTTACTCACTATACAAATGGGTATCTCGTTAAATAAGGGATTATGAGACAATGGATTTCATTTTACCATCGATTTCGGGGTTTTCCCTAAGTGGACTTTAGCAACAAAGCACGATAGCCATGTTTTTTTCGATCATTCTTTTTATGGAAAGGGTGCGGTACGGCAAGCAGGCGAAAGATAAACGAGCTTTTGGCAGTTAGCAGCAGATGTCCTGGCTTGGAAACGGCCGTACTCAACCCAGCCCACAAATAATCCTCCCAGGGCACACCGGGGTCAGCTTCCGGGAATGCAATCACCCAATCATAGCTGCCGGGCAAATCCTGTATGGTAGGTATGTGATGCAAAGTGAGCTGCGCCGGATTCGCGCCGTGAACGATGAGATTGGCACGGCCGTTTTCCAAGCTCAACGCATCGCGTCCCGCCAAAGTCATGTGCTCGATTTTTTGTCCAAATTGACGGTGCAAATATAGCGGCATGTGCCCCTGACCAGGATTCCACACCAATACACGACCACTGACCTGTTCATTTTTCAACAGACTCAACGCCAGCGTCGTCTGATGCCCCAACGTGTCAAACTCAGGCAAATTATAAACCGTGCGCAGCGTAAACGTCTGCTTGCCCATTTTGAACGGGAATTGGCCGCGCATGTAAGGGTGCAACAGATCGGCTTCCTGTTCAACAATGGGCGGTTGCCCCTCCCCACCACGAAAATGAAAGACCGTGTGGCCTTTACCTCGCTCGGTAAAAGTAATCACACTGCCCTGTTGCTGCAACGTATTCGCTAGCCAATCCGCAAGCGGATTGACAATGACGATGGCGGCAAGCCCTCTCTCCGTCAACTGCCCGGCCATTTGCGCCAGCATATGCCGCAGCACCGGTTGCCCAGCCTTACCCGGTAAATTGGAGAGAATCAGGTCAAATGAGCCGGATATATATTGGAACGCAAGCCCGGCAACGGCCGTTACTCCTCCAATCTTGTTGCGGCGAGCATTCATTTGCGTAAAGGCGACCGCCAGCGCATCCCGGTCTTGCACAGTCAGCGCGATGTGCGGTGCAGCCTTCTTCACAGCCAGCCCCAACGTACCCACACCGCACCCCACGTCCAACGCAGACTGCACAGCTTGCAAATCAACCTCTTTGGCAATGGTTTTTAGCAGCAGCCGCGTGCCTACATCCACATCAAAACTGCTAAACAACGATTGCGACAACGCCAACCGCAGCTCCTGTCGCATAAAACGGAATGTCACTTGTTTGTTGATGAAGTGAGAGAGAAAAGGTGTATCAGTCATGTGAGTGAAATGTAAAACATGAAACGTGAAGGTTTTTGACGCCTCACGCGGTTTCCTTTGCCAATAGCCTATCAGCCGCCGCAATTGCCTCTTCCACAGACACACCGTCATCCCAGGTAAATGGTGTGCTAACGGCCGTTTCCGACGCCAACGAGATCACTCTGCCTTGCGGTGCAAACGGGCCAGACAATCGAGGGTCGCTAGGGCCAAAAATCGCCAAAGTAGGGCAGCCCGTTGCCGCAGCAATGTGCGTTGGCCCGGCATCATTGCCTACGTACAAATCGGCCACTTCACACAATGCCCCTACTTCCCCCAAGCTGACTGTCCCCGTCAGGTCTGTCACCGGCTGCGACATCATTCCAGCAAGTGCCGTCGCCACTGTCCGGTCAGACTTTGCCCCCACCAACACCACCCGCGCTCCATGTCGCCGCGCTAGATAATTCCCCAATCGCGCAAACCGCGTCAGCGGCCATCGCTTCTGCTCATCCGTCACAAGCGGATTGTGCCCCCCGCCCGGATGCAGCACCGCCAACGGCACATCCCCCAACCAATCTACTTCTTCCACCAAGCGAGCGGTAACGGCCGTGCGTGCCTGGTCAGGTGGATAAAACTCCATGCGCCCCCTTTGCACAATTAACTGGGGGTCAATGTGCAACCCGTAAGCCAGCGATAGGTAAATCTCTGCCTCGTGGTGAACCTCGGGGATAGGCTGGATGGGCATGGTGTGGCTAAAGCCACGGCCGTTTACGTCCAGGCCAATGCGCTGCGGAATCCCTGCACGCCAGGCAACATATGCCAACCAACTAGAGCGGCTGGGAACAATACAAGTATCATATGCTTCGGCACGAACACGCTCAATAAAGGCGCGAAGTTCGCTGCGATTCGCTCCACTCAACCCAGCCTCGCCAGCAGGTATCAGCTCAGTAATGCGTGGATTTCCAGCAACGGCCGGTCGCGCCCATTGGCTCACGGCCCAATCAAACTGCGTATCTGGGTACGCCTCATTTAACACAGCCAGCAGAGGTGTGGTCAGCATCACCTGGCTAACACAACAAGGTTTGAGAATCAGTGCTTTCTTGGGTGTGGTGAAACTGCGCCGCCCGCGCATATCGAAAAACAAGTGTGCCAACCGAGCAGCGGCAGTAGTCAAAGTTGTTTCACGAAGCATTCAAATTGCACCAGTGGTCGCTAAACGGATAACAGATAACCGTTTACGATTTACGGATTTCCAACAGTAATCAGCTCTTTAATGGCCTCAAATTTTGCCGGGCCAATGCCAGAAACATTCATAATATCGTCAACGGTCGTAAAAAGCCCGTTTTCCTCACGATAATCCAGGATTTTCTGCGCCGTGCTGGGGCCAATACCCGGCAGCGTATCCAATTCTGCCACGCTGGCCGTGTTCAAATTGAGCAATCCTCCGGCAGTGCTGCCCGCCTCTGTATCCGGTGCAGCAGCAGGGATGGCAGTTGGCGAGATAATGAGGGTTTGGAGAACGGCCGTTTCCTCACCCACTTCCGGCACATACACCTGCATTCCGTCTTGCAAAGGCTGCGCCAAATTCACAAAATCCGCTGCTGCGGCTGCTTCCAAACCACCAGCCGCTGTTAGCGCATCTTGTACCAGGCTGCCCGGCGGCAGTTCGTACACACCTGAGACCATAACCTGCCCATTCACGTAAACGTGCAGCGGGCCGGGCGTCGCCGTTGCTTGCGGCATTGCCGTGGGCAGCGGCGGCACAATTTCAATGGGTGCTGGCATCTGCCGTTTCGCCAATGTGACACCCCCAGCTCCTAAAACGACCCCTAACAACAAACCAACAAGGATTCCTGCCAACTGGCTGTTTCTTTTCATGGTTACTCCTCCACAACAAGAACGAGAGGAGGGAACATCCCCTCCAGTTCTTGCCCTAATCTTTAAGTCCTTATCCCTTCACAACGGCAGCGGGCACAATTCGTGCTACCTTTTTAGCAATGCCCGCATTGTGCACCACCTCAATCACACGATCTACATCTTTGTAGGCGGTAGGCGCTTCTTCAGCCAACCCGGCCATGCTGCCCGCCCGCACGTGAATGCCACCCGCCTCTAGCTCTTCGCGCAGATCGCTGCCGCGAATGGTACGCTTGGCCTGGCTGCGGCTCATGGTACGCCCCGCCCCGTGACAGGTAGAGCCAAAACTTTGCGCCATCGATCCCTCTGTACCCACCAACACCCAACTGGCTGTGCCCATAGAGCCAGGCACGAGCACGGGCTGACCAATATCACGGTAAACGTCGGGCAATACAGGGGAGCCGGGGCCAAAAGCGCGGGTGGCGCCTTTGCGATGCACACATAGGTCAATGGCACGGCCGTCCACTTCATGCGTCTCAATTTTCGCCATGTTATGCGCAATGTCATACACCTGATACACCGTTGTCCGATGCACTTTACCACGCAATGCCTCCTCAAAACTGCGGCGAATGAGGAAGGTCAACACCTGACGGTTCACAAAAGCGTAGTTGGCTGCGGCCTTCATTGCCGCCAGGTAATCCTGCCCTTCCGGGCTGCTGAGAGGGGCACAAACCAGTTCGCGGTCAGGTAAATGGATGCTGTATTTATGAATGACGGTTTGAAAGCGCTTGACGTAATCGGTGCAAACCTGGTGGCCGAAACCGCGTGAACCACAGTGAATTTGCGCCACAATCTGGCCGGGGAATAATCCCATGCGCTGCGCGGCTTGTTCGTCAAATATCTCGTCCACCACATCTACTTCAATGAAGTGATTCCCCGCGCCCAACGTGCCAATCTGGTCCATGCCGCGTTTTTTGGCGCGGTCACTTACTTTGGCGGGGTCGGCTCCTGCGAGACGGCCGTTCTCTTCCGTGCACTCCAAATCCATCTCGGTGGCATAGCCATTTTGCAAGGCCCAACGGCCGCCTTCAACGAGCAGTCTGTCCAATTCACGCCGATTCAACCGCACTTCCCCGCCACGCCCCACACCACTGGGGCAGTTCGCTTGCAGCGCCGAGGCCAGCCGATCCAGGTGTGGCTTCACCGCCTCATACTCCAAATGGCTGGCAAGCAAACGCACGCCACAGTTAATGTCGTAGCCAACGCCACCAGGGGAAATAACGCCATCAGGCAGTTCGGTGGCGATAACGCCGCCGATGGGAAAGCCATATCCCTGGTGAATATCGGGCATTGCCAGAGCATATTTCACAATGCCGGGAAGCGTGGTCATGTTGACAAGCTGCTCCAAGCTCTTATCGTCCAGGGCCATCGCCAGCAGTTCGCCATCTGCATAAAAACGGGCAGGCACACGCATATCGTAGCGGTGGCTTTGTGGAATTTCGTGAATATAGGGGGTGATACGCTTAAAATCACTGCGTTTCATCGTACTCTCCTAACCTGGACAAGCCAGAAAAGAATTTAACGCAAAGACACAAAGATGGAAAGAGGCAAAGAAAGAGAGAGTGACAAGTTTGCAAGTCATTTACTTGCCTCTTGCACTTGCCACTTACCTTTCCTCATACGTCAAAAACAATAGTCACTTCCAGCCCTACTTCTGTAGAGGCGATTGCCAGATTGTGGTAGGTAACGGCCTTGATGTGCTTTTGCAATTCGGAGGCACGTCCACCGCGCACAGTAGCGGTCAGGGTCGTATCTGTCACATGCTGAAGCTGGCAGTGAGGGAAAACTAGCTGCTCCATCTCTGCCCAATAAGCCAGTTCGCCGAGCCACTCCACTAGCAACGATTCGGCATCGTAGGCTTCCAGGGTGAAGTGACGTTCTTCATCTTGGGAAAGGGCGTGCAAATCAGCAACCATGAGGCTGTTCATGGCGGCGGCGGCATGCAGCAGCAGTTGACTAAGGGAACGGCCGTACACGCGCACCGCCCAATCAGCCGTATGATCCACAACCTCAAATTGCTTGTCAGACATTATTATTACCCCATAAATGAACCGCACATTACAGGCAAGATCATTGTAACACGGCCGTTTCTCAATGGGCAACGCGAACTAGAAAAGAGGCAACCGTCAATCGTAAATTGCTAGTGTGTTCAAGAGGGTTTGCAAGTGCTCATGATTGCAGTAATCATCTTCGCTGGCATCCACACGCAAAACGGGCACGGCCGTTTCCCCCGCCAGCCAGTCCTCCACCAACTTCGCAAGCTGGGCCAGGTCTTCTACACGGGCAATCTCTAACGGCCGTCCCCGCATTTCATAGCGGCGCACCACCACCTCCAACGGGGCCGTCAGGTAAATGAACAAATCTGGTGGGGGCAGCGCAGCCCGCAATGTGCGATACAGGCGCTCGCAAAGCGCAAACTCCGCGTCCGTCAGATACCCTTTGTGGTGAAACTGCTGCGTAAAACCGTAGAAGTCCAGTTCCAGACCACCATCAATCAAAGCGGTTTCCGCCTGTTGGCGTAGCATCCGCTCTTGTTCGGCACGATAGAGCAAGTAGTCTATCTGATTGGGCAATGCGTAGCGTTGCAAATTATTGGCGAATGGGTGTTGGAACGGCCGTTCCTCATGCTGCTCCAGTCCCGTAACAAACGACCCGGCGCGGGCTAATGCCTGCACCAGCGTTGTCTTCCCCACCCCAGAATTCCCCACAACCGCAATCAGTCGTCCCATTCACCCCTCTAGCTCTTCGGTAGTTGCATGACAAAGGTGCTGCCCTGCCCCACGCCTGCGCTGGATACCGTAACTTGTCCCTCATGCGCCCCAGCGATGGCTTGCACAATTGCCAGCCCCAACCCTACGCCTCCATTGTCACGGCTGCGAGCGCTGTCCGCCCGATAAAACCGGTCAAAAACGTAGGGGGTCTGCGCCGGGTCAATGCCTGCACCGGTATCACGCACACAGATTTCGCAGCCCTCAGCCGTTTGCTGCACGCTTACCGTCACCGTTCCGCCTGCGGGAGTATGTGTCAGGGCGTTATTCAGTAAATTATTTACCGCCTGGCGGATACGGGCCGGATCAACCATTTGCTGTGGCGGCGCACCCAATAGCTCAATGCGCAATTCCACTTTTTGTTCGGCAGCAAGAGATTTGAAGGTAACGGCCGTATCCTTCACCAAAACCGCCATATCCGTCATTTGCTTGTGCATAGGCAACTGCTGCGCCTCTGCCAGCGCCAACTCGTGCAAATCATTTACCAGCGTCGTCAAATGCTGAGTCTGATCCAGCAAACGCGCAATCTCCTCCGGCTGCAATGGGTAGACCCCATCCAAAATCGCCTGCAAATTCCCTTGCAGCACATGCAAAGGATGGCGCAGTTCATGGGCCACATCCGCCAACAAATTGCGGCGCAGTGTTTCTGCCTGCTGCAAGCGCCCCGCCATCTGATTAAAAGAGTGTGCTACCGCCATAATTTCCTGGCTGCCCCGCTCCGGCACACGATACGCCAAGTCTTGTGATGCAATGGCCTTCGCTCCCGTTTCCAACTCTTGCAGCGGCGATGTCAGCGAACGACTGAGCAAAACGCCAGCCAAAATACCAAGCAGAGAAATGGTGACAAAAGAACGCACAAAATACCGCTCGATGAAAAGCTCTATCCGTGTACTCAATTCTGCCTGCACGTCTGGAGGAATGTAATCAATGATATCTTCTAATCCCTGCCGGGACTCCGGCTCAGGCACAGCCCCAACTTTTACCGACACAAAAAAGGTAATAGGCAGCAAGACAATAAACAGCATCACTCCAGCAATCACTAAAGCAAAACGCACCCACAGACGGTTCATACCTTATTTCCTAATCTCCAGGCGGTAACCAACGCCGTACACAGTTTGGATGTAGGTGGGATCACGCGGATCAGGCTCGATTTTGCGGCGCAGGTTGCGCATGTGGCTGTCCAATGTGCGCTCCAGCCCTTCGTAATCTGTGCCCAGCCCTTTGCGGATAAGTTCGGCGCGAGTGAAGACATACCCTGCCTGCTCCATCAGCACACGCAGCAGGTTAAATTCAGTAGGTGTCAGGTCTGCCAAGTCTCCTTTAACGCGCACTTCGCGCCGCCCCAAATCCATTTCCAATTCCCCAGCGCGTAACATTTGCGGTTCTTGCACGCCGGGAGCACGCAGCCGCGCCCGCACTCGTGCAACTACTTCGCGGGGATTGTAGGGCTTGGTCACGTAATCGTCTGCGCCCATCTCTAGCCCTACAATTTTGTCGGTGTCTTCCACGCGAGCAGTGAGCATAATGATGGGGATGGCCGCCAGCGCCGTGTCGCTGCGCATGAGGCGTGTGATTTGCCAGCCATCCATGCCGGGCAGCATTAAGTCCAGCAGGATGAGGTCTGGTTTTTCGCGGCGTAGGGTGTGCACGGCCGTTTCCCCCTCATAGGCCACCAACACCTCATAGCCAGCCTGCTCTAAATACGCCCGCATCAGGCGCACGACTTCGCGGTCATCGTCAACAACCAGAATTCGCTGTGTTACCATACCTGATTCAAGATTAGTTCAATCTCAAAAGTTGAACCAATCTCACTCATCTCCATAATACCGGTGCAACGCCCATTCTATCCCTTTCAGGACAAGATAGGGAATCACAATCAACATTGCACCACCCAGCAGGATGGGAACGGCCGTCAACAAAGCCACTGGCCCATAAACCAAGGCAATGACCAATCCACCAACTACAACCAGTGTAAACAGAACCATCCACAGATACGGCCGTTCATCCCTCATTCTTCACCCCTCACCCTTACTCATACCGCAGCGCCTCAATCGGACGCAGCCCCGCTGCCCGCCACGCCGGATACACGCCAAACACCAGCCCCACACCGGCGGCAAAACCCGTCGCCAGTAAAATCGTGCCTGCATCCAACACCGCCTCCAAATCCAGCGCATTCCCCGCCACAACAGAGATACTCCAACCCAGCAAAATCCCCAACACGCCGCCAATCACACTCAGCAGCACCGATTCCAGCAAAAACTGCGCCAAAATATCCCGCTTCAACGCGCCAATCGCCTTGCGAATACCGATCTCCCGTGTGCGTTCGGTCACACTCACCAGCATGATATTCATAATACCAATGCCGCCCACCACCAGCGAAATCCCGGCAATCGCCCCCAAAAACGCCGTCAGCGTCGCCGTCACCGTGTCAATTGTCGAAAGCAAATCCGCCTGGCTGAGCAAGCGGAAGTCATCTTCCGAGGTATAGGCAATATCGTGGTGCATTCGCAGCACATCTGTAATCTGTTCCATCGCCGCGTCAGAATTATCGGCCGTACTCGACTGCGCAATAATCGTGGATACCGCCTTCTCGCCGCTGCGCGTGCGCGAAGGGTACAGGCGGCTCTGCGCCGTCGTCAAAGGGATAAACACATTTTGGTCTGTATCGCTAAAAGCGCTTCCCGATTCCGCCAACACACCCACCACCGTATAGCTAACGCCATTAATTTTGACTGAATTGCCCACCGGATACGCATCTTCAAACAAGTCGGTAGCGATTTCCGCGCCCAGCACAGCCACCCGCGCCTGCGTGTCCAAATCGGTCTGCGTCAGGCCATCGCCGGCCGCAAAATCTTCCAAGTTATTCACCACAAAATAGTTCGCCGTCACTCCGGATACGGTAACGCGGCTAGCATTGCCGCCAAACACCACTTCCTGCGTACCCTGCACCCCGGCGGAAACGGCGCTCAACGCGGGCACGTTCAATGGATCGGCCAGCGCTTCCATATCGCTGACACTCAATGCCTGATAGCCGTCGCTGTTATCAAAATCGGTGGTGACATAGATGAGGTTACTGCCAATGGCCTGAATTTCGCCAGTCACAGAGGCGTTCACGCCATTGCCCAACGACACCAGCGCAATCACGGCCGCAACGCCAATAATCACGCCCAACATCGTCAACACCGCCCGCAATTTGTTCGCCAGCAAACTATCTAGCGCCGTCAAAAAACTTTCCGTCAAATTCATTGTTGTTCTCCAAAAGCATTTCAGCTAATCAGCATTTCAGCCTGTCAGACTGACTAGCTGATTGCCTGACTAGCTGACTAGCTCACTAATCAGCCCATCACGAATCCAGATCACACGCTGGGCGTGTTCGGCAATTTCGGGGTCGTGGGTGATCATGACGATGGTCTTGCCCTGCTTTTCGTGCAAATCCTTAAATATCGTCATGATTTCTTCACCGGATTGTGAATCCAGGTTGCCAGTAGGTTCGTCGGCCAAAATAATATTTGGTTCGACGGCCAGGGCGCGAGCAATGGCAACACGCTGCTGCTGCCCACCAGATAGCTCGTCTGGTTTGTGATGCAGGCGTTCACCCAAGCCAACAACTGTTAATGCTGCTTCGGCTCGCTGCGTGCGAGCCGACCGCCCTAGCCCGGCATACATCAGGGGGAGAGCTACTTGTTTAACGGCCGTCGTCCGTGGCAACAAATTAAACTGCTGAAACACAAACCCAATCCGCTTATTGCGCACACGGGCCTGCTCATCATCACTCATCTGGCTCACATCAATATTATCCAGCATATACGTGCCGCCAGTCGGCACATCCAAACAGCCGATAATATTCATCAGCGTACTCTTGCCAGAGCCAGACGGCCCCATAATCGCCACAAACTCCCCCTCCTCAATCCTCAAATCTACGCCGCGCAGCGCATGTACTTGTTGGCTGCCCATCTCATACGTTTTGGTGATATTGGTCATCGTAATCATGATTAAATCCTCATGCGTGAAGCGTGATGCGTGAAACGTGAAACAACTAGATTGTTCTTCACGTTTCACGTTTTACGTTTCACGCTATCGTTTAGCCGCCAAAAGGCCCGCGATCACCCTCAGGGCGCTGGAATGGCCCACTGCCAGAGCCAAACTGCGTCGGCGGCGTGTAGCCAATCGTCACCTGATCGCCCTCGTTCAGGCCGCCGGTGACTTGCGTATACTGCTCATCACGCAGGCCAATCGTCACCTCGACCTCTTCCACCGTTTCCGCGCCCTGCGCATCCGTCGTCACGCGGAACACGGTAATTTTGTTGGAATCACGGTCGGTACTAATCGCACCATTGGGCACGAGGAGGACGTTTTTGCGCACGGCCGTTACCAAAGTCGCATTCGCCGTCATCCCCACCCGCACCGGCAAGTCACTTTCGCCCAAACTCAGCGAAACCTCATACGTCACCAAAGCGCTGCCACTTTCTTGTGTCGCTTGCGGCGCAATGGCAATCACTTCACTCGCCATCGCCTCATTCGGCCACGCCTCAAATGTGATTTCGGCCGGCTGACCCAGCGCGATTTCACCAATATCTACCTCATCCACATCCAACACCACTTCCAGGCTGGCGCTGTCCACCATTTCCACCAGCACACCGCTGGCTAACTCGCCTTCGCTGACGTGTACGGCCGTCACCAACCCATCAAACGGCGCAACCAACGTACTATTCGTCAAATCCTGCTGCGCCCGCTGCAAACCGATCCGTGCCTGCTCCACCTGCACCTCAGCTTGCGTAATTTGCCAATCCGCCGCCCCACGCTGCAATCTATCCAAATTCGCCTGCGCCTGCGCCACAACCGACTGCGCCGCCGCAATCTCCGCATCCGTCGCCGGTTCCAGCAGCAAATCAAGCTGCCCCTGCACCGCATCACGCTGCGCCGCCGCCGCTGCTACGCCCGCCTGCGCTGTGCCAATACTGTTAGGATTACCATTCAGCAGTTCATCCAATGATTCTTGCGCCGCGGCCAGGTCGGCGTTGGCCTGCAAAGCAGCCGCCCGCGCCGACTCTTCCATATCTGCCAATCGGCTTTCCGAGAGGAAACGACTCGGCTCTGTAACCAAAATGGTGCTGTGCTGCTCCGCTGCTGATGTCGCCGTTTGCTGCGCCAGTTGCAGCTCAATTTGCGCCGCCTGAATGGCCTCATCATTGCCCGATGGCAAAGCACTATTCAGCCGTGCCGCCGCGCTGGCAACATCTGCCTCCGCCGCACGCACGTTGGCTTCCGCACTGGTAATCTCCTCATCCGTTGGCCCGGCCAACACACGATTCAAGCTCGCCTGCGCATTTGCCAATGATGCCTCTGCTGCGGCCACATCTGCGGCATTGGCTGGCGCCAACAGTGAAGCCAGGTTAGCCTCTTGAATCGCCAAATCCTGCTCCGCCGAGGCGACAGCGCGTTCTAGCACGGCCGTATCCAACTGCACCAATGGATCGCCCACCTGCGCCACATCGCCAGGTTGCACGTAAACGGCCGTTACCTGCCCAGAACTGCTGAGGGCAAGTGCCGCCTCTTGCTGCGCCACCACCCGTCCGCTTGCTGTCGCGTTGGCCGACAAATCGCCCACAAACGCGGTCACAATCTGCGAATCCTGTGGAGCCGCCTCCGCAATACTGCTGCGAATACGCCCTCGCATCACAAGGACAACCGCCGCGATCACGACGACCGCCGCCCCCACAACCCACATCCATTTTTTACGTGATTTCTTACTCTTGTTCATAGTTTTATGTAAAACTGTTAGCGGTTAGCTTCTAGCCATTAGCTTGAGCTAACTGCTAACAGCTAATCGCTAATTGCTGCTCGGCCCAAAGGTCTGAACGGGAAGCGTATCGCCGATAAGAAGTTGGTCGCCTTCCTGAATGCCGCTGGTGATTTGTGTGTAGCTGCCGTCACGCAAACCAATGGTGACGAGAACGGCCGTAGTCATATCTCCACTCACCAATTGCACGCTATATGTGCCGCTGGCACGGTCAGCCGAGATGGCCTGGTTGGGAACCAACAGCACATTCTCGCGCTGTGCCGTAATCAACTGCGCATTCGCCGTCATGCCCAGACGCACAGGCAAATCCGTTTCACCTACTTGCAAATGCACTTCATAGGTAATCAGAGCGCTGCCGGGAGTCGTGGTGGCGTTGGGAGCAACGGCCGTTACTTCAGCCGGTATGTCCGTATCCGGCCACGTTTCCAGGGTGAGCACCGCCTCTTGCCCCACCGCAATTTGCCCGATGTCCGCTTCGTCTACATTGAGGATGACCTCCAGTGCTGTGCTATCGGCCAACCGCACAACAATGCCGTTGGCATATTCACCAGGGCTGGCAGAAACGGCCGTTACCACGCCATCAAACGGCGCAGTCAACGTCGCATCGGCCAATGCTTGCTGCGCATCCGCCAGAGAAAGCTGCGCCTGTTCTAACTGCGCCTCAGCCACAGCAATATCCTCGGCAGTGGGTTCAGCCAGCAATTCTGCCAATGTCGCTTCCGCCTGTGCCAGTTGAGACTGCGACTGCGTCAACTCAACGTCAGTGGGAGCGGCCGTGTTCAACGTGTAATCTGCTTCCGTCGCATCCAGCCGCGCCGAAGCTGCGGCCACGCTGCCCTGCGCCGCGCCCACATCCGGGCCAGCACGCAGGTCATCCAGCCGCGCCTGCGCCGAGGAGACGGCCTGCGTGGCCTGCATCAGCGCATCATACGTTTGCTGCGTGGGATTGTCTTCGTCGGTATCTTGCGCTCGCTGCAAATTGAGCTGCGCCGAGAGCAGTGCCGCTTCCGCCACCTGAATTTGCGAATCAGTCACGGAGGCACGCTGCCCGGCCAAATCCGCCGAAGCCGACCACAGCGAAGCCTGCGATGCCCGCACGTTGGCATCGTAAATAGCGAGCTGCGTGGCCGACGGCCCGGCGAGGAGTTGATCTAAACTAGCTTGTGCGCTGGTGACGGCCGCTTCAGCAGCAGTCACATCCGCTTCTGCCGGAAGCTCGTTCAGTTGATCCAGGCTGCTCTGGCGCAAACGCACCGTCTGCTCGGCTGCGGCAACATTCAGTGCCAGGGCGCTGGTATCAAGCTGCACCAATGCATCGCCAGCAGCCACCATGTCGCCGACGCGCACGTACACATCGGTCACGGTTCCGGGGCGAGCAACGGCGAGGCTGGCTGTGCGTGCAGCCTGCACCTGTCCGCTGGCGGTGGCGCTGGCAGAGAGGTTGCCGATGACGGCCGTTACAATGTCGCCTGCTTGGGGTTGCGCCTGTTCTGTCGGGACACAAGCACTGAGGAGGAGGACGGCCGTTGCCAACAACATGAGCGCATTGGCAACTGACCTGAAACTAAATGATTTTGTCTGACTTATTTGCATAACTGCCTTCCTAGAATGGTTGACTCTAATCCAGTCCCCATTCTAGGAGGCAAATATGCAGAAGTTATGCAGAGAGGCTGCAAATTGTCAGCAATTACGCTGACAATTTCTCAAAAGCCGCAGCAGCCTGGCGCAGGGCTTCGGCGCGGTCAGTGTTTTCCCAGGGAGCGTCAATATCTGTGCGGCCAAAGTGTCCATAAGAAGCCGTCGCGCGGTAGATGGGGCGACGCAAATCCAAATCGCGGATGATAGCCCCCGGCCGTAAGTCAAAATGCTCCTCAATTAATTGCACCAACTGCTCAGAGGTGTACTCGCTTGTACCAAAAGTTTCCACGTTAACGCTGAGAGGGCGGGCGACGCCAATGGCGTAAGCCACCTGCACTTCGCAGCGTTCCGCCAGCCCGGCGGCAACGATGTTTTTGGCAACCCAACGCGCTGCATACGCCGCGCTGCGATCTACTTTGGTGCAATCTTTGCCACTAAATGCGCCACCACCGTGCCGTCCCATGCCACCGTAGGTATCCACAATAATTTTGCGCCCGGTGAGGCCGGCGTCGCCCATTGGCCCGCCAACCACAAAACGGCCGGTTGGGTTAGTGAAGATGCGCAAATCGTCATCTACTAATTCGGCGGGCAGCACGGGCAGAATGACGTGCTCAATGAGGCCAGCACGCAGCGTTTCGGCGTCAATATCTGGCGCGTGCTGGGTGCTGATGAGGACGGTGTGGATGCGTTTTGGTTTGCCGTAGCTGTACTCGACCGTGACCTGTGATTTACCATCGGGGCGCACCCAGGGCAGGGTTCCGTCGCGGCGCACTTCGCTGAGGCGGCGGGTGAGGTTGTGCGCCAGGTGAATGGGCAGCGGCATGAGTACATCGGTTTCGTTGCAAGCATAGCCGAACATCATGCCCTGGTCGCCGGCGCCAATGGCGTCTAGTTCAGCCTCGGAACTGCCATTGCTGCGATATTCCAGTGCTTTGTCTACGCCCTGAGCAATGTCGGGGCTTTGGCTGGCAATGGCAACCTGCACGCCGCAGGTGTGGCCGTCGAAGCCTTTGCTGCTGTCGTCGAAGCCGATGTCGGTAACGACTTTGCGCACGAGTTCGTCCATGTTGACGAAAGCAGTGGTGGTGATTTCACCGAGAAGGAGAACGAAGCCGGTTTTTACGGCCGTTTCGCAAGCCACCCGTGCATAAGGGTCTTGTTCCATAATTGCATCCAGCACCGCATCGCTGATCTGGTCGCACATTTTGTCGGGATGCCCTTCCGTTACTGATTCAGATGTGAACAGCAGGCTGGGCGCTGTCATAAACGTTGTTGTCATTTGAATGAACCTCCGAATTAAGGTGTGTCGCATTTAGAAATGCGACGCACTTAGAATAAAAAAAGCCTCTTGACTGGATCAAGAGGCTGGCAAACTTCATTGCATTTCTCTTATCTTCCAGCTTTTGCTGTCGGAATTAGCACCTTCCCATCGTTGGGGGTTGCTGCAGCTTCTTCGGGCCGATCCCTCTGCTGCTCCTGATAAGGGTGTAAATTATTCGTTTTTGAATGTGACAATCGAGTATAACGATTCAGTTTCGGTTGTCAAATTAAGATGTGATTTGTTATTTTACTCCCATTTTTCTGGGGGTTCGGGCATACCGAGGATGTGGTAGCCTGCGTCCACGTAGACGACTTCGCCGGTGACGCCGCTTGCAAGATCGCTGCACAGCCAGAGGGCGGACTTGCCAACTTCGTCTTGGTCTATGTTGCGACGCAGGGGAGCGCGTTCTTCGACGTAGCCCAACATTTTGCGGAATCCGGCAACGCCGGCAGCGGAAAGGGTCTTGATTGGCCCGGCGGAAATGGCGTTAACGCGGATGCCGTCTGGCCCTAAGTCTGCGGCAAGATAGCGGGTGCTGGCTTCGAGGGCGGCTTTGGCGACGCCCATGACGTTGTAATGGGGCACGACTTTTTCTGCACCGTAGTAGCTGAGGGTAAGGATGCTGCCGCCAGAAGCCATGAGGGGCTTGGCAGCGCGGGACAAGGCCACAAGGCTGTAAACGCTGACGTTCAGGGCGGTGGCGAATCCGCTGCGGCTGGTATTGAGGAAGCGCCCTTCCAGGTCTTGCCGTTCGGCAAAGGCAATGGCATGGATGAGGATGTCTATATTGCCAAAATGGTCGGTGGCTTTGTGGAATACGGCCGTAACATCTTCATCCTTTGTCACATCACATATTTCTACAAAATTGACACCTAACTGCTCGGCCAGGGGCATAACGCGACGCTCCAGTTGGGGAACGGCATAGCTGAAACCCAATTCAGCTCCATGTTCGTGAAATGCCTGAGCAATGCCCCAAGCAATGGAACGCTGATTTGCCAGCCCAAAAATAAGTGCTTTTTTACCTTCGAGTAATTTCATACAATCTCCCTTTGTGATTGACGATTTTTGATTGTCGATTGACGATTAACGCCTCAACACCCGACACTTGACACCTGAAACCTGGCATATTTTTACCGGGAAACAAAGGGGTTGTCTTTGATCCAATAGCGCCAGGGCATGGACAGCCAGGGTTCGGGGGTTTGGCCGAGGCCAATACGTGGGCCAGTGGCGATGTGGGCTGCCGGGGTGTCTGGGGCGTTTTCTACCCATATAACCCCATCGGGCGCACAAAGGTTTGCCCCGTTGAGAGATTGGTCTATGGCGAGGGCTTGGGCGAGTTTGGCGGGGCCGTTGGTGAGTTGCGCGTGGGCACGACCGTTCCTCCTCTGCACCATCTCCTCTATCCCCTCTAGCGGCTGCAAGGCACGGATGAGGACAGCGTTGGCCGTGCCTGCCGCGCCGGTGACGACATTGAACATCCAGTGGATGCCATAGGTGAAGTAGATGTAAGCGTGACCAGGGGGGCCAAACATGACGGCCGTGCGCGAGGTGGGACGGCCGTTATTGGCTTTGTCGCCATGACAGGCCAGGTCGCGTTCGGCGGTGTCGCAGTACGCTTCTGTTTCGACAATGAGACCACTGAGGCGACGGCCGTTGATAACACGCACTAATCTTTTACCCAACAATGCCGCCGCCACTTCGCGGGCGCTGCGGGCAAAAAAACTTTGTGGCAGCCTTTCTACGGTCATCCGTTCTCTGTGATGGGAAGCCAGACCGTGAAGGTTGCTCCTTCATTGGGTTGACTTTGCACGCTGATGTCACCGTTGTACCGCGTCACAATTTCTTTGCAAATTGCCAACCCTAATCCTGTACCCGGCACATTCCTTTCTTTTGTCAGCTCTCCCCGGTAAAAACGGTCAAACAAATAAGGCAAATCTTCTTCAGCAATGCCTGGCCCATTATCGGAAATAATGATTTTAAGAGCGGGTCTGTCGTTGAGAACGGCCGTTTCTACCATAATCACCACTTCACCCCCCTCAGGCGTATAGGCTAGCGCATTGCCAATCAGGTTGGTTATCAATTGCCCAAAATGGTTGGCTGTCATGATTACATCGGGCAGGGTGGCGGGGACGGCCGTTCTAAAAGCAATCTTCTTCAACTCTGCTTTCTGGCGAAACGTATCAAACAACACCGGGAAAACAACTTGCGGCTTAATCCGCGCCATCTTGTCTAGCGGCAGTTCCGCTTCCAATCGTGATAAGTCGAGCAAATCTTGAATCAAATTCGTCAACCGATCAACCTCTTGATCCAAAACTTCGTAATATCGGGCACGCCGCTCCTCTTTTCCCCGCATCAACAAAGTCAAATACATCTTGATATTCGTTAACGGTGTTCGCAGTTCATGCGACACATTTGAAACAAATTTCGACTTCAGCCGATCCAATTCCTTCAGACGGCTAATATCTGCCTGCACACTTACAAACCCAGTAATCTTTCCATCAGGGGTAATAATCGGTGCAATGGTCACCGCAAGGTCATAAAAAGAACCATCTTTCCGTCTATTCACCAATTCCCCAGACCACGATTTGCCAGTCAGAATGGTTTCCCACATTTTTTCATAGAATGACGGTGACGCCTGCCCGCTTTGCAAAATACGCGGATTCTTATGCAAAAGTTCATTCCGCGAATAACCGCTTTGCCACTCCATAGCCGGATTCACATACAAAATCCGCGCCTCTGTATCTGTAACGATAATGCTCTCCCCAACACTTTCGAGGATTGCCAACGTGCGGTCTCGTTCTGCCTGCAACTCTGACGTACGCTCCGATACCTGCTTCACCAAAACCGCTGCCTGACTGTGCAATCGTTCATACAAATGCGCACGCTCGATAGCAACGGCCGCTTGATTTGCAAAAGCAGCCACCGTAGCGCCCATTTCGTAGTTATAAGCGCCTACTGTGTAGCTATCCACATTCAGCACACCGATCAATCGTCCCTTCACCAACAATGCCGCCCCAATCCAGGAACGAATAGGCTCTGAGCCCGGTAACACTTCCCAACGATCATCTTGATAGGTATCAGGAATCACTTCCCAATAGGGTGGCTCAGGCATCTTGGACAAAGAATGAATGGATAATGTACGCACAATCTCGCGTGCCTTCTCCACATCTTCAAATCCTCGCCCAGCAGCCAGTTCCATGAATTCACCATCTGGTGATAGAAGCTGAAGTGTCGTGCTATCATAATCAATTACCTCAGCCAACAAATCAAAAAGCTGCTCATAAAGTGCATCTGCTTTTATATCGGTAGTTAGCAGCGCCCCCACACTTTGCAACACCGTTGCCAGGTGCAACTGCCGCTGCTTATCCTCATACAGCCAGGCATTTTCAATAGCGGTGGCAATGTGCTGGGCGAGCGCTTGCGCCATTTGCATATCTGCCTCTTGGAAGAAAGCAGTGTGCGTACTATCCAGCATTAACGCCCCAATCATTTCATCGTGCATCACCAGAGGGACGCCTAAAAACGAGCGTACAGTCTCTGCGCCAGGAACCCATATCCAACCAGGTAATGTGCGCACATCAGCAGAAATAACTGGCTGTAAATCACGCGACATCTGCCCTAATATCGGACTATCCTTCAATAAGCGCGTTGCTTCAAATGCTGTCATTTCTTCATCGGCAAAGCCAATTGCCGCCATAAACTCTTGTTTGCCTCTTCGCCCGGTCAGAAAAATGGAAGCTGAATCAAACACCATGACTCGGCGTAATTGCCCTAAACTTTGGCGCAAGATGTCTTTATGGAAGAGAGTAGTACTGATGATACGGGCAAATTCTCGCAGTACTTCGGCGCGTTCTCGCGCTAATTTTTCGCTTTCGTACAAATGTTGGGTTGTAAAAGCGGCTCCCAAAATATTCCCCAAGCTGCGCATGGCATCAATCTCATCGTGCGTCCATTGCCGTTCTGTGTCATGGTCATCGCAAACAACAACGCCCCACCAGCGCTCCCCTTGCCGAATCGGCGCGGCGATTAAGGAGAGTACACCACGCTCGTACAAGAATGATTGCGCTTCGGGAGAGAAATGGCGGGTAAGGCCCTGCACAATCTCACCTTGGGGAAGGGCTTGTTCCCATGAAGTAAGGCCCATTTCCGTATAAAGCATTTTTTGAAACTCAGGGGAATCAAACTCAATGCTTTCACGCCTAGCTGACCATTCGTATCGATGGCTGACGGCACGGCCGTTTCTTTCATCACTGTTCTGAAAAATATAGATGTGTGTGACCCCCAACGCCCTGCCCAAGTCCCCAAGCCCGCGAGCCAAACCCTCTTCAAAGTCACCGGCAACGAAAAGCTGTTGGCTAATATTAACAATAGCTGTCAGAATCGTATTGCGGCGTTGTAAATCTTGTTTTTCCATGGCTTATTCGACGGAGGTCATTAATTGCGAGGCGATAGTCCAGGTTCCCATTGCGTAAGCATATGCCATGATACCTAAAAAATCAACGAACAAAAATGCGAGATGCCAACTTCACATTTGCAAGCTAAAATCTATTCAAGTAAATGGGGTAGCCCAGGATACATATGATGTCTCAATTTACCGACAAAATCGTACTTGTTACTGGTTCTGGACGAGGTATAGGTCGTGAAATCGCCCTCCGTTTTGCGCAAGAAGGCGCTCACGTCATCATCAATTTCTTCCGCAACCGCCAACCCGCCGAAGAAACGGCCGTTGAAATCCGCAAACTTGGCCGCCAGGCGATCGTCGTCAAAGCCAACGTCGGTGATTTAGATCATTTGACCCACCTTTATCAAGAAATTGATGCTCACTTTGGGGGGCTTGACATTCTCATCCACAATGCCGCATCCGGCTACAACCGACCTGCTATGGAGCAAAAACTTCGCGGCTGGGAATGGACGATGAACATCAATGCCCGCTCGCTGCTCTTTGGCGCACAACACGCCCTGCCCCTGATGAAAAAACGGGGTGGCGGAGCCATTGTCGCCGTTTCCAGCATGGGGTCTACCCGTGTACTAGAAGAGTATTCTGTTGTCGGCACTTCCAAAGCAGCGTTGGAAGCGCTGGTACGCTACCTGGGCGTGGAACTAGCTCCCGAAAATGTTGTGGTCAATGCCGTTTCCCCCGGCATTGTACGCACAGACGCCTTGCAGCATTTTGACACTTTCCGCGAAGGGGGGAGCGACCTCCTTAATCAAGTTATCGAAAGCACTCCTATAGGGCGTCTTTGTACGCCTGCGGATGTGGCCGATGTGGTCTGTTTTTTGTGCAGCCCAGCGGCAAAAATGATTTGCGGGCAAACTATCATAGTTGATGGCGGGCACTCTCTGCTGATGAGACAATAAGTGCCCGCCTCTTTTCTCACGAGGAAAGCCATGTCGAAAAAACGTATTCCCCTATTCCTGCTGTTTGTAACGGCCGTTGCCTGGACACTCACCCAATATGGCGCACGCTGGCTGCGGCTGCTGCTCATCTACCTCTCTCACGCAAACTGGGCCAGGCAATTAATCAGCAGCCTGCCCATCACACAACAAGTCGCCGGCCGTTTTGTCGCCGGTGAAACAATGGACGATGCCATCGACGCTGCCCATGCCCTGACTGTAAAAGGAATGCACGTCACCATGGACTTGTTGGGCGAACACGTCTCCACAGCCGATGAAGCCATTGCTGCACGCGGCGAGATTGCTCGTCTGCTAGAACGCATTGCCGCCAGCGGATTGCCAGATACCAATGTTTCCGTCAAGCTCAGCCAATTGGGCTTGCATATCAGCGAAGAACTGGTGCTGGAAAACATGCGGATTTTGCTCACCCTGGCACAAGAACTCAACAACAAAATCCGCATTGATATGGAAGAAAGCGAAGTCACAGACGTCACGCTGCGGGTTTATCACACGCTGCGCCAGGAGTTTCCCAATGTGGGCATTGTCATCCAGGCATACTTGCGGCGCAGCGAAGCAGATATACAGCAGCTAATAGAAGAAGGTGCGTGGGTGCGCCTGTGCAAAGGGGCGTATGCAGAACCGCCAGAAGTGGCTTTTCCAGATAAAGAAGATACGGACACCAATTTTGTACGGCTCACAGAAATGATGTTAAGCGAACATGCACGCGAAAAAGGAGTGTATCTGGGCATCGCCACACATGATGACGACATGATCGAAGCGGCCCTGGCGTATGCACAATCGCAGGCGATTGACCCACGAGCATTTGAATTCCAAATGCTACATGGCATTCGCCGCGACTTGCAAGAATCGCTGGTAGCACGTGGCTATCAAGTACGCGTGTATGTCCCTTATGGCACAGCCTGGTATCCGTATTTCGTGCGCCGTCTGGCCGAACGGCCGGCGAATTTATGGTTTTTTGTCAGTAATTTGCTGAGAAAGTAGAAGTAATAGTAGGGATTTTGCTTTATGACTCACATTGAAGAATCAACGGTAATTTCTGGTGTATTTATGGCGCGGTTACGGCCGTTTGCCGATGAACGTGGCCGATTTATGGAAACCTTCCGCAAAGAATGGTTCCCGCAGCGTAGTTGGGACATTATGCAGGCAAACCGCTCCGATTCCCAGGCTGGCGTGCTGCGCGGTCTGCATTACCACCACCAACAAGTAGACTACTGGTATGCCTTGCGTGGGCAGATTCGTGCGGGATTGGTTGATTTACGGCCGTCCTCCCCCACCTATCTGGCAGCCCAAACCATTGAAATGGGCGAGCAAAATGAGATTGGTCTTTTCATTCCCATAGGTGTCGCACACGGCTTTGTTGCCCTCACAGATGCCACCCTGACCTACATTGTGGACAACTACTACAACGGAGCAGACGAATTTGGCGTCGCCTGGAACGATCCCGCTTTACAACTCGATTGGGGCATCGACAATCCCATTCTTTCCCCCAGAGATGCGCAAAACCCACTTCTCAAAGACATCCCATCAGACCAACTTCCAAAGGTGTCAAGTATTTAGGTGTCAAGTATTTGACACCTAAATACTTGACACCTCTTCACCCATGAGTGTAGAGGGTATGCTGCTGTATGTAGCAGGCAACGGCCGTTCCCACGAATCGCTCCACAGAGTGCCCAGCCCGTATCCACTGCCGCAGTACAGTAGAGGAAAGGGAAAGGGTTGGGCCACTTAACCAATCTACAGCGGCGTTGATACCAGGAACGGCCGTTTCCAACTCCTCCCAATCAATCTCCACCCCTGGCCGAGGCAGCACGCCCAGCCGACATTGCGTAATAATCGCCTGCGGCTCATGCCAGGTAGGTAAATCCCGCAACGAGTCTGCGCCAATCAACCACCAAAAAGCAGCATCAGGCTGCATTGCTTTCAGCAAAGGCAGCAGCGTCACCGTCGTATGTGGCGGCGGGCGATGGGCATCCAACAAATTGATTGCAAACAACGTATCTTGTAAGGTCAATTCCAGCATGTGCAGGCGATGGGAAGCATGTGTAACGGAACGGCCGTGCTTATGCGGCGGCTCCCCCACCGGCAAAAACACCACCTCCGTTAATCCAAGCTGTTCCTGCGCCGTCTCCGCCAACCACAAATGACCGAGATGTGGCGGGTCAAACGTCCCCCCCAACAAACCAACGCGTCGTGCTATTCCCCCCATTCCAATACTTCACCACCAATGTAAACTGTATCGCCCACAGAAACACCCGCCTCCTCCAGAGCTTCCGTAATCCCCATCTTCTCCAGAATCTGTTGAAAGCGAAGTAACGTAGCATCAAATTCAAAATAAGTCATGGCAGCAATACGCTCAATACGCTTGCCGCGCACACGCCAGCCGTCCTCTTCCCGCTCAACAGTAAATCCTTCATCCTCCGTATCCACCGTGATGACAATCAGGTCTTCTTCTGGTGATTCCGGTTCCGGCGCTTCATCAAGCATCTTCTTCACTCGGAACAACATGTCCCGCACCCCTGCACCCGTCACCGCCGAAATCGCACAAAATGGAAAACCAGCCTTCCCAATCTCCTCTGCCAAAAGCGGTTCCCAGGCAACGGCATCTGGCAAATCCAGCTTATTCATCACCACAAGCTGCGGTTTCTTCTCCATTGCCACATCATACATCGCCAATTCCTGGTTAATCATTGCCCAATCTTCAAGCGGCTCCAGCGCAGAACCATCTAGCAAATGAATCAGTACCCGTGTGCGCTCCACATGGCGCAAAAAGTCATGCCCCAACCCTATGCCCTCCGACGCGCCCTCAATCAAGCCAGGAATATCCGCAAAAACCATTGTCTGGAACTCGTCCAATTCCACCACACCCAGATTGGGTTGCAGCGTCGTAAAAGGATAATTAGCTATCTTTGGTTGCGCCGCACTGACCACCGAAAGCAATGTTGATTTTCCGGCATTAGGCTTACCCACAATGCCCACATCGGCAATCAACTTCAATTCCAGTTCCAGCCAAAACTCTTCGCCTGGTTCGCCTCGTTCAGCGATACGCGGGGCCTGGTTCACACTACTGGCAAAGCGAGCATTACCACGTCCACCGCGCCCACCCGTTAATATCACCACTTCTTGGCCATCACGGGTTAGGTCTGCCAGAAGTTCGCCGCTGTCCGCGTTGCGCACCAGCGTCCCCGGCGGCACTTCCAACACCAGAGAATCGCCATTCGCCCCCGTTTTATTGGCTGTACCACCATGCTTCCCATTGCCTGCCCGAAAATGCACCTTGCGATGGAAGTAAATCAGGCTGTTTAAACTAGGGTTGACAGTCAGAACAATATCGCCCCCTTTACCGCCATCACCGCCGCTGGGGCCGCCAAGAGGCACAAACTTCTCCCGGCGAAAGCCTATCATGCCATCGCCACCATCCCCGCTCTTCACGTAAATCTTTGCTCTGTCATAAAACATAGTTGGTTACTGGTCTAATAGCTCACCTAAAATAGAAAATCTTGGATCAATGTCGTCATCTTCGCAGCCGCAGTCACCTTCATTCAAGTTGGCCCCACATTCCTGACAAAGTCCCTGGCAGTCTGGTTTGCAAATGGGCTGCATGGGTATTTCTAACAAACTGAGTTCTCGTACCAAGGGGGCCAAGTCAATAAAGCCATTTTCACCTACCACAAACTCCCCTTTAGGAGCAGTAACAGGTGGATAGTAAAACAGGTCATCTATCTGCAAGGTGATAGGCAAAGAGAAGGTAGTGAGGCAGCGCACGCATTGCGCATCGATTGCTGTCTGTAATGACCCTTCAACATAGATACCCTCTGATGTACGCGATGCCTTGATGCTGCCCCGTAAGGGCGCTAAGTCAAGGTCATCTGCCACACGGATTGAAGGATAATCCAATTCAATAACCCGACTCTCGCCAAAATTGGCCTCTAACAAAAAGCCAAAATTAAAACGCAGTCGAGAAAGAAGTTTTTGACTCATCGAACAATTTACCTTTCTCAGTTAAAATATTGAACGATTGAGTATAGCATAGGCATGTTAAAACAGGAAGCTAGAGTAGAGTATAGAGATAGAGGGAAGAGATAGACTAGGGCATAACCCCTCTAGCTCTACTATCTCCATACTCTAGCCATTCGAGGAATTGATGGATAACAAGAAATTGTTGGTAGCAACACATAACAAGGGAAAGGTAACAGAGTTTGCGAACATGTTGGCGGATATGAAGCTGGCGTGGTTGAGTTTGGATGATGCACAGATCGTAGAAGATGTGGCCGAGACGGGCACATCTTTTTGGGAGAATGCACTGCTAAAGGCGCAAACATATGCAGCGCAAACGAGACTGCTGACGTTGGCGGATGATTCGGGGTTGGAGGTAGATGCATTGGGCGGTGAGCCAGGAGTGTATACGGCACGATATGGCGGCGCAGGATTAGACCATGTCGGCCGGTATCGGCTTCTTTTGCAGAATCTTGCTGATGTACCCTGGGAAAAACGCACGGCGCGTTTTCGCTGTGCGATTGCGATTGTGGGAGCAAATGGTGAGTTATTAGGCAGGTCTGAGGGTGTGTGTGAGGGGCTAATTGCGCTGGAACCGGCTGGCAATGGCGGGTTCGGGTATGATCCGGTATTTTATTTGCCAGATTTTGGGCAGACGATGGCGCAGGTGGGCACGGCCGTTAAACAACAAATCAGTCATCGTGGCCGAGCTATGCAGGCCATTGAAGGGCGATTACGGGAGCTGCTTGCCAACAATGACATCTATCACCCCCGCCAATGACCTTTTACACTTGAAAGAGCAGACCAAGATCGCATAGAGTTCATGTGTAAACAATTCGCTTAGAAACCATTAGGTTTGACCAATCTTTGAGATTGGTCAAACCCTGAAAGGTGGGAGTCATTCGATGAAACAGCGATTGTGGCTAATCATAGGAATTCTCGCAGTTCTCATCCTTCTGCCAGGGCAAACGCCTGCACCCAATGGCGCATCCGAATGCGAACGGGCGGCGTCACTCAACTACTCCCCGCGTGACGCCAGCGCGGGCGACACCATTTATATCCTCGTCACCATTGACGCAATAGTCGCCAACGCGCCGGGCTTCTCGTCTACGCTGTATATTGATGGCGTGCAGTCTGATTATGCGGAGATTCCGTATTGGAACGGCCGTACCACCCAAATCACCTACGACTACACCTGCGACGGGGGCAACTACACCAAATACCTGCAAATTCCAGGGCAAGACAACGGTTGGCTCGTCGTCGTGGGCGGCCTTGCCGCCGTCGCCATCGCCGCCGGATGGCTGATTAGCAAAATACGCCAGCTCATCGGACGCAAACCGGGCCAACAGCAGCCAAACAATCAAACCCAGTACATTTTGCAATTGAGCGCCAACAGCCTCGACATCCCCGCCGGAGAAAGCGCGGCATTTCAGGCGCAGGCGTGGCAAGTGACGGCGCAAGGCGGCTATGCCCCCTGCCCCGGAGCCATTCTGCAAATTAAAGCGTCCCACCCCACCCTACACGTCTCCCCGGCCACCGCCCAGGGGCAGATCAATTGCACCGTATGGGTGGATGCCGATAGCACCGCTGAAAGTGGTATCGTACAAGTGAACGGCCGTGCCCCCGACAACACCCCCCTCACCGCCCAACTACAGGTCAACATCCAGCCCGTACAAAACGCCGCCCTCGAAATCAAACTTGACCCCGACCGGCGCACCCTCTATCCCGACGGCGAGGACATGATCGCCTTGTGGGCGCGTGTAACCCTGCCCAATCAGCAGGCCGAGGCCAGCCCTGCCCTGCAAGCCGCCAACGACTCGATCACCTTCCGGCGGCCCGGCGTCAGCGCCGATTGGCTGTATGACAACGACCCGCAAGTGGCCGAGGATTGGCACGCCTTTTGGGTGAAATCGGTGGATTTACCAGCGATGATTCAGCAGTTCGGCCCGGTCAGGCCGCCCAAGCAAGTGTCCGTACTGGTGGAAGCGGTCTATCAGGAGCAGTTGCTCAGTCAGAGCGTCAGCTTCAAGCTGGTGCCGCTGCCGCTGCTGAATGTGACGCCCGACCGCGCCACATTTCTCGCCGATGAGCAGGCCGAAATCAAGCTGGAGGCCACGTTGGACGGGCAATGGCCCGGCCCCTGGCAGTTCAGCGCCGAGTTTGCCGATGAAGCGCTGGCTGATGTGCGCCTCGTACAAACCAACGAACGGCAAGCCGCCATCACGCTTTCCGGCCCCTGGGGTGCGCCGGAAGGCGGGCTGCGCCTCTCGCAAAGTTATCTGCACAGCAACTTGACCATCAAAGCCACCCGCGACGATTTAGAAATTGAGGCGGAAGTGCCGGTGCTAGTGTACCGCGAGGGGATTTATGTAGCGGATGGGTTGGATGCGTACGGCCGTTTCCGTATTCGTGGCGATATTTCACCGGACGACCCCAACCACGTCACCCGCTTGCAACTGCGTGTGCTGCGCTGGAACGCGCAATCACGCGAGGTTTATGAAGATGCGCAAGCGGCGGCCAATTTACAATTCAGCCCGGCCGATAACAACTCGGAACGGGCGCGGAACATCCTTAGCGGGGCGCAGTTGGCGATTCAACATGTGGGGGGTGGCGGACGGCCGTTCGGCGTGTGGCAAATGGCTCTCGACCGCATCGTCCCCGGCCGCGAATCCTTCAGCGAACCGCTCTACCTGGACATCACCACCAACGACGACGAGCCGCTCACCCAAACGCTGCCCGCCGACATCTTCCTCGCCCGCCCAGACGATTCGCAAGAATGGCAAAAAGCCTACGCCAACTGCCGCCACATCATCGAAACCTTCTTGCCGGAGCCGCTGCGCTCGCAAAAACTGGTGGAGTTGGAACGCAGCAAGCGCGGCTGGGGCGTGGCCGAACTCAACGACTACCGCCACCGCATCTGGAACAAGGCCAGCGACATGATCATGCAAGAAGGAGCCGACTGGCAGCGGCAAGCGGCGCAATGGGATCGCCTGTTATACTGGGCAGAATGGGTGAAGTGGGTTAACGACCGCGCCTTCATTCTCACGCTCAAAGCGATGGTTCCCAACCCGATTTCGCAGCAAGCCATCCCCATTTTGAAAACTGGCATAGAATCCTTTTTGGAAACGTACATCATGCAGCCACAAATGGATTACTGGGGCTGGTTCAAGGGCTGGATGTTCAGCATTATTGGTGATTTGGGCAATCTGGGGGTAGAGGAATTTAAGAAGCGGGGCGACTGGTCGAATTATCGCTTCTATGCGGTGCTGGCGATGTGGCGGTTTATCACCCACTACTGCCTGCTGACCACACCGGAAGGCCAACCCAAAGGGGTGTACAAATCCCTGCAAGATGCCTTTTGGGATGTGACCGGCGCGGCGCTTGAAAATACGTTACAAGGCTTCTTCCAGCAATGGGGCAAAAACGAGGGGTATTCTTCGTAAGAAAGAGGGAATTATGCAATGTCAACAATGTCATTTTGAATTTTCGGATGTGTTGGCGCGTTGCCCGCGCTGCGGCACGGCCGTTTCCACCAATGCCAACGCCCCCTGGGGCAAGCTGCCCAAAATGCAGCCCCCCGTTGCCCCCTCTTACGCGGCTCAGTCTGCCGCAGGGGAATGGCGGCTGCGTGTGGTGCAGGGGCAGCCGTCGCAGTCCATTTATTCGTTGAGCGGTACGGCCGTACTTGGCCGCCAGTCAGATTGCACCATCGTACTCAACGACACTCGCGCCTCGCGGCAGCACGCCAGATTGCAACAGCAGAACGGCCGTTGGGTACTCACCGACCTCGGCAGCAGCAACGGCACCTTCGTCAACGAACAGCGCGTCACGCAGCCCACCATCCTCGCCGCCGGCGACCAAATCCGCATCGGCGACACCGTACTGGCGCTGGAAAGCATCCATCCCAGCATCGCTGCCACCGTCATCCAAGAAGCCTACGTGCCCCCGCCTGCACCCTTCACCCCGCCGCAGCCGCCACAACAAGCGCCGCCCGCCGCCTATGCGCCGCCACCCGCGCCGCCGCCAGCCATGCCCGCTGCTCCCGGCATCTCCTCCGAAATTGTGTTGGGCGCATTGCCAGGAGCGCAGCACAACAGCGGCTTTTTGGGGCTAAAACGACAAGTCTTCACCTGCGTCGTCACCAGCCACCGCCTGATTTTCGCCCATCAAACCAGCCAAATGCAGCGCGAGAACATCCGCGCCGCCAAAGAAGCCGCCAAGCAACAAGGCGGCGGCTTCTTCAACCAATGGGGGGCGATGTTCACCGCCAACAGCGGAGAGAATTACCTGCAAATGGCCCCGCAGCAAATTCTGAATGAGCAGCCCGCCAACTTCTTTGTGATGAACGATCAAGTCAAGCAAGTGCGCCTGAAAATGCGGCCCAGCGCCCCCGATGAACGCAGCGAAGGCTACGAAATGCAAATCCGCACCAACACCGAGAAGCTCAAATTCCGCTTTCTCACGCTCAATCTGTCCGAAGCCCGCCGTCTGTTGCAGCAGGCGTTGGGCAAACGAGTGAAGTGAAACGTGAAGCGTGAAACGTGAAATTACTGACGTCACGTTTTACGCTTCACATTTCACGGTTCTCACGCCTGATACAGTTTCTCTTTCGGCGCAAAATGCCCGCCGCGCCCGCGCAGCAGCAACGCTAGACCCACCAAAATGAGGATGGCGCTGCCCAAAATGCTCACCCATCCCGACAATACCAGGCTCATCAACGTAAAGCCGATACCGGCGATGGCGACTAGAATGGTTCCGGCTGTTAACAATCCTCGCCGATGCCCAGAGCTGGCAACCAACAGCGCCAGCCCAACGGACAGCGGTTCAATCGTCCACAGCACTGACCACGCTTCCCACCAATTGGTTAAGGCGCAAAATTGAAAAACGAGGCCGTTCATACCAATGATAATGGCTGGAATCATCAACCAGATGTTGCGCATGAAGACGGCCGTCAGGAAAAAGCCAAATGCCAGCGAAAGGACAATCATCGGCCAAAACGTGGCCCAAACACCCCAGGCTGTAAACAAGCTGCCCCACAGCAGCAGCGCTCCAACCATTAAGACAGGCATTCCGGGAATAAATAACGCCTTCAATCCCCGGTTATCCGGGAAGGCAAACGGCGCAGCCACTAAACCTAGTCCGGCTGCACCCACAAGCAAAGGCCATAGCCGCCACAGGCCGAAATCCCAACCTAAAGCAGGCAGAATGGTTGTGTGCAATAATGCTAAAGCTCCCAATCCAATCAACAAAAGGCCACTTGTATTAATCGTTCGTTCTTTCATCTCGCGCTCCTTATTAAGCTGTTAGCTTTTAGCCTTTAGCTTCTCATTTCTTTCATTTGTTGTTGGATATAGAGTAATGGGGATTGGTTTTGATTGCCTATCTTCAAGCTAACGGTTAGCTATCCGATGGGTCAGTGTAGGAGCATGGCGTCGCCGTGCCCTTACTGGCTGTGAAACGGGTCTAGACCCGAACACAATCGTGTCTAGACCGGATGAGCAACGGGTCTAGACACGATTACCGTCCGGTCTAGACACGTTTGTTATCCAGTCTAAACACGACAAGATTTGACCAATCTTGAAGATTGGTCAAATCTAAAAACCGCCAACTATTTTTTTACGTGGTTACTGCACTAAAGCAAAAATGGCGAGGATGAGCATGGCGATAAGGGCAGCGCGACCAAGACGCAAGCCCCAATGCACAGCCAAGCGCTCGACTTGTGGATTGTCGGCAATGTTAATGGGGTAAGCAACGGCCGTAAACACCACAAATAACTCTAACGGCCACAAAAACGCCCAATGCTGCCAGTTCCCGGTGATGGTGTAATAGCTCATCAAAAACGCATTGCCAATAAGGATAACAGCGGGAATAAACAGCCAGATGTTGCGCATGGCAACCATCATATACAGCAGCGCCCCGCCCGTCAGATACAGCTCTATCGGCCAGCCGACGCGGAAAAAGTCGCCAGGGCCGCTGATGCCCGAAAACATGACTGTCAGCATGTTGCCAATGACAACCAGGCCAATGCCGTTGACGACGGCCCGCCCGGTGCTGATGCTGTGAATACTTAGCTCAAGATCATGTAACGGCCGTTTGAACAAGTTCCAGAAAAGATGGCGCAAGAATGGGATGGGAACGGCCGTGCTCACCCCCACCTCTTTCTTCTCCTTCTCCGATTCCTTCAACTGTGCTAACTGCGCCTCCCAATCCACCGATTGCGTCGCTGCCGTATCTTGCGCCGCAAACCCGGCATCATGCAGCTTCGCCCGCTGCGTCCCCGAATAAACCGCCACCGACTCCTGCGGCGCGTCCCGCGTCGTAAACGACAGCGGCAGCGAAATACGCGTAGGCACAGACACCTCCGCCTCTGCGGCTGCTTGCTGCAACGCTTCCGCCATCTCCATCGCCGACTGATAGCGCTCATCCGGTTCCTTTGCCAGCGCCTTCAACACAATGCGCTCAAACGAAGGCGGGATAACCGGGTTTAATTGGCGTGGCAAAGGCAGCGGATCATTGACGTGTTTCATTAGAATTGCCAGGGGCGTATCGGCATCATAAGGAGTTTGGCGCGTCAGCATCTCGTAAAAGACCACGCCCAGCGAATACAAATCACTGCGCACATCGCTGACGCCCTGCAAGCCCTGCTCTGGAGCCATGTAGTTGAGCGTGCCCAACAATGCCCCGGTCATGGTATGGCGTGTGCCGCCGACGATTTGGGCAATGCCAAAATCGGCCAACACCGCCTGCCCCTGCCGCGCCAGCAAAATATTCGCTGGCTTAATGTCACGGTGAATCATGCCTGCCTCATGCGCGTAGGCCAGGCCGTGCAGCACATCCAACAGTGTGCGGGCCATTTCGCCCCAGGGCATTTGCTCGTCGCGCACGCGGTAATCGGTGAGGCGCGTGTGCAGTGTATCGCCCTCCAGCAGTTCCATCACCATGTAGTAGGTGTCGTCCTGCACATCAAAATCATGTACCTGGATGATGTTGGGGTGGCGCAAATTGGCGATGGCCTGCGCCTCACGTTGGAAGCGGGCAAGAAAGGTGTCGTCTTCTACCAGGTCAGAGCGCAGCACTTTGATGGCGACGAAGCGGTCAAGCTGGGGATGGTAGCCGCGATAGACGCGGGCCATGCCGCCGCTGCCCAGTGGTTCTAATACGCGATATTTGCCTAAGGTTTGGCCTTCGAGTGAGGTTGCCATGATTGTGTTCCGCGTGAAACGTGAGGCGTGAAACGTGATGGACAACTGCGTCGTTTCACGTTTCCCGCTTCACGTTTCACTTGTTAAAAGATTCAGTGTTTTTACAGTATAGGGGTTTGCACGGCCGTTCACCTACCCAAAACCTATCAGCCAGCTATCGCTCGACAAAATCGGCCAGTTTGTAGCCGCGCCCGCGAATGGTGAGGATGAGTTGGGGGTTGGCGGGGTCGGGTTCCAGCTTGGCACGGATGCGGCGCACGAGGTTTTCGATCTGGTAGTCGTACACACTGCCGTCCTCGTACTCAGGCCAAACGGCCGTGCCAATCTCATCCTTCGAGCAAACCTGTCCCGGCCGTTCCACCAAATATGCCAGCAGCGCAAACTCCTTCGGGGCCAGCGTCACCGCCTGCCGGTCGAGCCGCACCACACCGGCGGCCACATCCACCTCTAGCTGCGGCAGCACCGATTCCTGGTAAGTCACGTCCGGATCATGAAAAGCAAACAGCACATCCCCCGCTTTAATCTGGTCGCCGTCGCGCAGTTGTTCCGGCTGAAAAATGCGCTCGCCATTCAAAAAAGTGCCGTTGGTGCTGCCCAAATCCTCGACAAAAACCCGCCAACCCTGCCGCGTGATTTGCGCATGTTCACGGGAAATGCGCTTGCTGGTCACGACAATATCATTTTCCACCGCACGACCAATCACGGTCACTTCGCCGGCCAAAGTGTGGCTGCGTCCGGTGGGATCTGTCAGGGTTGGAGGTTGTCTTTTGTCGTTCATGATATTTTTTGGTATTTGAAATTTCGTGAAACGTGATGCGTGAAACGTGACCAAAGAGACTTCACGTTTCACGCATCACGTTTCACGCCATCATTATATCGCATCGCCCACTTGCGGATGGATGCCGCCGAGTCGGTTAGGGCTTCTTGCACATAGTCTACACCAAACCAACTCGCACCTAATTCGTAAAGGCGTTGGCGCACGGCCGTTCGGCTTACAATCAGCCCCATATCTAGCAGTTGGCGTTTTTGGGTAGCGGTAAACCCATCTGCAAAATGGGGCAGTGCATCCAACACGCCATGCCGCAGTTCTTCATTGGCTGCATCCGCCTCGGCCAGCAGCATTTGGAAAAGCTCCAAGGGGTTGCCCTCCAACGCGGCCAAAGCGCCTACAGTAAAACGGCGCACAAATATGGGCGGCAGCAGTGGTTCGCCAAACTTCATGCCCATGAGCATGGTGAGAAAGCCCACCGGGTCATTGCCCGGCCCATGATGATCGGGCATGGGGGGAATGTGCGGGGTGTTTTCCAGGTCAGCGAGGACGGCCGTTTCATCCACATTGGCCTCCTCAACCAGGTTCATTTCCGCGCTGATAGCCTCCGCCAATTCCATATCCCCAGCAAACGTCGCCTGCATCAGCCGCCAATTAGCCGGGGGATAGCCTACCTGCTCCTCATTCATCAGCCAGCCCCAAAGCAGTTCGCGGCGCAAGTCTAGCGGCAGCCCTTCATGAGCCGCCCAAACCGGCAGCAGCACCTCTCCCATACTCTGCGATAGGTGTGCAGCCAAATACCAAAGCCACCATTGCTTTTCCTCATCGGAAACGGCCGCTCGTGTTAACAACCATTCCGTTAGCCGCAGCGCCCATTCCTCAGACCAACCTGCCAGCTTATCCGGCACGCCAGAGAGTGCCAGTGCCAACAGTACACTGCGAAACAAATCCACACTCAGCGCCTGGTGCTGTGCCAAAAAGCTGATGAACGTAACCAGGCCATGCGGCATGTGGTCACGGGCAAAGGGGTCGGCTGTTTGGCAAGCAAAGTAGGCGATTTTCTTGCGACTTTCCACAGAGATGGTCTCATCGGCCAATATTTCTAACACGCCGTACCCAAAAGCGGTAGCCTGGGCCATGAGTGTGGGGATGAGGGATTCCCCATCCTCTATTCCCCCACCCTGTGCCTGATGATACGCACGCACTCCCGCTGTCAGGGCATTGTGAACGGCCGTGTGCTCACTTTCCGGAATGCCCAGCACACCCAAGAACAAGGGTAAATCAAACAACTCTTCTTCGTCTTTATGCATATATCTCTTCTCTTATCGGGGCGAGCCAACGCCCTGCCCCAACGACTCCATCATACCAAAACAGATCAATGCGCTATATACCACAGCATCAGTTCATAAGCCCCCCACATCAACAAAGCCAAAACAACGAGAAATGGGCCAACTGTTTCCAGCCCAATGCTATCAGCCAAGACGCCAGCCAGACCAGGCAGCAACGCCAAGCCCAGGCTGGATGCAGCAATTTGAAAGCCAACCGTATTGGGCGCATGAGCCGGGCCAACACGTTGCGGCGTGTCAGATGTGAGCAAAGGGAAAATAGCGGCACAGGAAAACCCCATCAGCGCCAGCCCAATGAAGCTGGTGGCGGGCAGCGGCACAGAAAGGATAAGCGTTCCCAGCAGTACCCCCCCCATGCTGATGCGCAGTGTACGCATTGTACCCAGGCGTTCGACCATAAAACCAATTAGCAACCGGCCAACTGTCAGCGCACCCCAATAAAAGCTAATCCAGGCGCTGGCACGCACGTCGGGAATGTGACGCGATTGGGTAAAGAGGGTGAAACTCCACTGTCCTGCCGTCACTTCTACGCTGACATACAAGAAGTAGAGGAGCAGCCCAAACCAGACAATAGGCATGCGTAATGTGCGGCGATTGGATACGCGTTTTTTGCTTTCGCCAGCTTCATATACCGGGTCTAATCGCCATTGGCGAGCGGTGAATAGGAACGCCAAAAACATAAGACCATGCAGCAAGGCTGCAAAACCGTAGCTGTGCCGCCAGGTCAAACCAGCGGTCACAAACGCAGACATGATTAAGGGGCCAATGGTTGCCCCTAACCCAAAACTGGCATGCATCCAGTTCATTTCACGAGGGCCAAAGGTGGCGGCCATGTATGTGTTGAGGCCAGCATCAATCACTCCGCCACCCATTCCCAATAACATACCACCGATTAACAACACTCCCCAACTTGGGGACAGAACGTACCCAACTAAGCCCAGTGCTGCCAAAGCCCAACCGGAAAGGAGAACGGGGGTGATACCTACTGCTTGTAGGAAACGGCCGTTACCAATACTTGTAATAAAATACCCAACAGTAACCATCCCCAATAACACCCCGAGTGCATCGAGCGGCAAGTTAAATGTTGTTTGTATTTCAGGCCAGGCCACCCCTAGCATACTCCCCGGAATGGCATGAACGATAAAGCTGCTGTAAGCTAGCAGAATGATCAGTTTCTTGTTCATGAAAACCTTATAACGAATGGCATAATTAGGCGGCCATTTTCGTCGCTGTTTCAGTTGGCGCAAATGCTACAGCACGGCATAATACCCTACGATTACCTGGCGTCAATAGTAGATAACTTCGCACCGAAACAAATTTACACCACATTTTGCATAATTATGTATAATTAGTGTAAACAGGTAACTACTAAGCGAAAAAATCTGGTAGTAAACTCGTGCTATTAGTAGAGGAGACTCAATGGCGAAGGACACCGGAACTCGTAAAAGTGATAGCCTTTTTCAAGATGTCATTCCAATAACAACCTCCCTTCATGTTGCAGGCGACGTTACTTTCAAATCCGTTCCGTTTGATACAAATGAGAAGCTAGCACACAATACACCTATATGGCGCGTACGGTTTGGGTTGGTCGCTGACCCCTCTCTTCAATTTGGTCTGGAACTGAATGGCGAGGTTGTGCTAGGACGCGATCTGGATGCGGCAAACCTGGTTGATCTAAATGACTATTTTGATGATCTGCAAGGTGTCTCCCGGCAACATTTGATGCTCCGTCCTACTATCACAAACTTATATGCCATCGATGTGGGCAGCACCAATGGTACATGGCGCAACGGCCGTTCCATTGGCGTCAACAACCCCACCCCCGTCTCCAACGGCGACATCATAGACCTGGGCGGGCTGCAAATCCTGATCAACATCGTAGACCGACCCAACTTGCAAACAGGAACCTTACAAGAAAAACTCGACCTGGCCGAAGCCCTCTCACAAATCGCCAAAGCCATCACCTCCCAGCTAGATCCCGACGAAGTTCTCAACAAAGTCGTCGAGACCGCACAAGTCCTCACTTCTGCCGATGAAACAGCCATTTGGCTAATGGACGAAAACACCGGCGAGCTATTTTTAGAAGCTCAACAAGGGATTGAAGACGAAAGCATCCAACGCATGAGACTACCCGCCAGCGAAGACAATCTGGTCGGTAAAGTGCTGACAACGGCCGAACCGCTGCGTGCTTATCGCAAACCCGGCGAAGAGCAAATTAAAGTCAAGACTGGCTATTTAGTTGAATCCCTATTGTATGTTCCCATTACGCTGGGTGGCGTCACATTTGGCGTCATTGGCGCAGGGCAGCGCAAAACCGGCAAACCCTTTTCACAACGTGATGAGCGTCTATTGTCAGCCATTGCTGATTTTGCCGCGATTGCCATCCAAAATGCACGTCTCTACCAAGCCACAGACCAGGCATTGGCTCACCGTGTCAGAGAACTAACCGCCTTAAACGAAGTGTCGCGGGCCGTTTCCACGTCTCTTGATCTTTCCCGCGTTTATAACGTACTGGTGGAACAAGTTAGTAAAAACTGGCCGGTGCAATCTGTTCAACTTTATTTAATGAATGAAAATGTGGGCGGATTGTATCCGCTTGTGTTTGGCAAAAATTTACCTCGGCCACGACCAATTACACAGGGCATTATTTGGGAAGCTGCGGAAAAACGAGAATCTATCGTTACGAATGATCCCACAAATTACCCAACCTATTTTGCAGCCACAGACAATATCAGCGGCGCGGCCCCAAAGTCTATTGCCTGCGTACCGCTAATTATCAAAGATCGGGTTGTGGGTGTACTCACTCTGTTCAATAAACAAGATGGCGAATTCACCAACGAGGATATAGCCCGATTGGGTGCTTTTGCTCATCCAATGGCAACGGCCGTTGAAAATGCCCGCCTCTTCGCCGAATCCAAACGGCAGCAAGCAGCCATCGTTGCCACAGCACAAACCATCACCGAACCCCTGCTCATTCTGGACGAACAAGGTAACGTCTTAGTATCCAACGAAGCGGCTCAAGAATTATTGGCAAACCATATCAGCCAGCTTTTCGATGGCATCAGCCGCAGCGTAGGCAAAACCGCCGAGGTCATGGTCGGCGATAATATTTACCTGGCTACCTCCCAACATTTGCCAGAAGTCGGCACAATTTCTGTGATGCAAGACATCACCTACGTAAAACAGTTGGAAAAAGACCGGGCCGAATTCATGCGTGCGCTTTCCCATGACCTGAAAAGCCCGCTCACATCCATCAAGGGCTTTGCACAACTGTTGGGCAAAGTGATGACCCTCAATGAAAAGGGAGAACGCTTCATCTCGCAAATTGTCAGCGCCACTGACCGCATGTTGGAAATGATCCACCACTTACTGCAAGTAACTCACGAAGAAATCGTGGAAATAGAACGTCATGCCTGCGATTTGCACAGCGTTATTGCCGAAGTATTGGAAGACGTAGAGGGAGCAGCCCTCAACAAATCCATTCAACTCCTGTTCGATGAAACAGGAGACTCTTACATGATTTTAGGCGACCCGGTGCGCTTGTATCACATGATGCTCAACCTGGTAGATAACGCCATCAAATATTCACCTGCCGAGACTAAAATCCAAATCTCCCTACAATACAGTCGCAAAAATGTCATTTTGGAAGTGCAGGATGAAGGCCCTGGCATTCCTGAAGAAGATTTGCCGTACCTCTTCCAAAAATTCTACCGTGGCAAGCAAACCAACAAGGAGCAAGGCACGGGCGTTGGCCTGTCAGTCGTGTCGGCCATTGCCGAAGCTCATGAAGGGGAAGCTACTTGCTACAACTTGCCAGAGAAAGGGTCGTCCTTCAAAGTCACGCTGCCAGGAAAACTTCGCACAGACGGGTAATCCATCTGCTTATGAATCGTAGAACGCAGCGCATGGAAGCGTTGGAACGGCAGGTACGTCGGTTGGATCAACGCCTGGCGCATCTCCACCAACAGAGCGACCGGCTTATACGCTGGCGGCTGTTGGTATTTTTGTTGGGCACGGCCGTTTCCCTCTACACGCTCTGGCAATATGGCCCCTGGTTATGGGGGGGCATCAGCGCTATTTTTGTAATTGGCTTTGCCTACACAGTGCGCCAGCACCGCCACATTGATACCGCCACCACCCAACACAAAATCTGGCAGCAGATCAAGCAAATGCACCTGGCACGAATGCGGCTGGAATGGGATGCCATTCCCGAAACCTTGCCTGTGCCGCCCGACCTTGAACATCCTTTTGCCCGCGATTTAGACGTAATTGGGCATCGCTCGCTGCACCGGCTGTTGGATACGGCCGTTTCCCAACAAGGCAGCATTCGTTTGCGTGACTGGCTGCTGGAAACCACCCCCAACCCAGAAGAAACGGCCGTGCGCCAAACCCTGATCCGTGAACTCACCGACCTATCCAGTTTCCGTGACCGGCTCATTCTCCATGCCATTATTGGTGATGAAGACAAAGAAACAGAAGCAGCAACGGCCGTTTCCGGGCACAACAAATGGCCCGGCCAGCGACTGCTTGACTGGCTAAACCAGCAAAAACCAGCCCCCACCCTACGTCCAGCGCTGATCATCCTCAGCCTGCTAGCCGTCAGCAACATCACCCTGCTCTTGCTTGACATAGCCCGTGGCATTGGCCCCTGGTATCTCGTCAGTTGGATTCCCTACGCCATCATCGCCGCGCTGCAAATTCGGCAAACCGCCCCCCTATTTGAAGATGCCAGTTTTTTGGCAGATGGCCTGCGCAAATTACAAGCTATATTCCACCTGCTAGAAACCTACCACTACAGTGGGCGGCCCCACCTGCGAAATTTATGTGCGCCCTTTTTAGATGAAGAGAAACGGCCGTCCACCCAACTCCACCGCATCAGCCGCATCATTGCCGGGGCTGGCATTCGCTTCAATCCCGCCCTTTGGCTGCTGCTCAACACCCTGCTCCCCTGGGACAGCTACTTTGCCTACCGCATGAACCAGGCCAGCGCCGACCTGCAAACCCTGCTGCCCAATTGGCTGGACACCTGGTATCAACTCGAAGCCCTCAGCAGCCTGGCTCATTTTGCCTACCTCAATCCCGCCGCCCAATACCCAGAATTCACCCCGGTTGACAGCTCGATTCTCTTCAAAACACAGCGCATTGGTCATCCCCTCATCCCCACCGCCACTCGCATTTGCAATGACGTGCAGTTCGCCCAACTAGGCGACATCTTCCTGATCACCGGCTCCAACATGGCTGGCAAAAGCACCTTCCTGCGCACACTAGGCATCAACCTCTGCCTGGCCTATGCTGGCGGCCCTGTCATCGCTCAACAATTACAAACGCGGTTCTTCCGCCTCTACACTTCTATCCAGGTAGCAGACTCATTAGCCCACGGCTTCTCCTTCTTTTATGCCGAAGTGCGCCGCCTGCAAGCCATGCTGACTGCGCTGCAACAGCCAACGGCCGTTCCCCTCTTCTTCCTCATTGACGAAATCTTTCGCGGCACCAATAACCGCGAACGATTAATTGGCAGCCGGGAATACGTACGTGCGCTGGCAGGCGGTTTTGGCATTGGCGCAATTGCCACCCACGACCTGGAACTGGTCAAATTGGCCGATGAACTGCCGGGTTTGGGCAATTTTCACTTCCGAGATGACGTCGCAGACGGCCGTATGACCTTCGATTACAAGCTGCATCCCGGCCCCTGCCCCACCACCAACGCTCTAAAAATCATGCGCCTCGCCGGGCTGCCTATTAGCCAGTCAGCTTATCAGGCTAACTAAAAGGAACATTTTTATGAATCAACCAATTGACGTATTGATTGTGGGAGCAGGCATCTCTGGACTCCTGGCGGCAGGAGAACTGCAAAAAGCTGGATTCCAGGTACAGACTGTCGAGATGGAACAAACAGTCGGCGGGCGTCTGGCAACCCAACCAATCAGGAACGGCCGTGCCGATATCGGCGCTCAATTCTTCACCGTGCGCACAGCCAAATTCCAACAATACGTCAACACCTGGCTGCAAAAAGACCTCATTTTCGTCTGGAGCTATGGCTGGTCAGACGGATCCCTGGGTGGCTCCACACACGATGGCTATCCACGCTATGCCGCCCGCAACGGCATGAACAGTATCGCCCAATACCTGGCCCGCCCTCTAACAAACATTCAATTAAACACACGCCTGGCTGCAATTCGCCCCCTATCTGACAGCGAAAAAACAGGAAACTGGAAAGCTGGCGGTTGGGAAGCGGCCGACAAAAATGGTCAAGTTTTTCGCAGCCGCGCCCTCATTCTGACGCCACCGGTTCCGCGTTCATTGGCGCTGCTGGCAGCCGGAGCAACCCCGCTGCACCGTGACGATCAGTCCTCCCTCACACGCATCACGTACGCGCCCAGTTTGTGCGCTACTTTCTGGGTAAATGGAAAAGTGCACCTGCCAGAACCGGGGGCATTGCAACGGCCGTTATCCCCCATCAGTTGGATAGCCGACAACCAACGCAAAGGCATCTCGCCAGAAGCCACCCTCATCACCATGCAAAGCAGTCCGGCTTTCAGCCAGGCACATTGCAACGACAGTGATAAAGACGTGATGGCAGAACTTCGCGCAGCGCTCACGCCACATCTGGACGGTAATGCCATTATCACAGAAGAACACCTCATGCGTTGGCGCTGCGCCCTCCCCCTCACCCTCTACCCCGAACGCACCCTCCTTGCGCAAAATCTCCCGCCGCTCGCCTTCGCGGGTGACGCCTTCAAAGAGCCACGCGTCGAAGGGGCCGCCCTCTCCGGACTGGCCGCGTCCGCCGCCATTGCCGCAGCCCTCACCCAACTAAACAACCAGCCATAAAACAAGCCAGTTAAAGCAAGTCCAGTAATATATCCTGCCCACACAACGTCATAAAAACGTTGCAGGTTATAAACCCGTACCTAATACGACCACTCACTTGTAACCTGCAACCTGTAACCAATTCGATACAAAAAGGAGAATCCATGACCGAACCCACAATCACCGTCTATGGCGCATACTGGTGTCCAGACTGCCGCCGCAGCAAGCAATTTCTTGGCGAACATCAAATCCCGTACAACTGGGTCAACATCGAGGAAGATAAAGAAGCTGAAGCCTACGTCATCGAGGTCAACCAGGGGAAACGCATTATTCCCACCATCATTTTTGAAGATGGCTCCACACTGGTGGAACCCAGCAATGCAGACCTGGCCGCCAAGTTGGGGCTAAAAACCACAGCCAGCCGCTCCCATTATGATTTGATCATCATTGGCGGCGGGCCATCCGGATTAACGGCCGCACTCTACACCGCCCGCGAAGGTATCGACACTCTCGTCATCGAACGGGCAGCTCTGGGCGGGCAGGCCGCCGCTACTGAAAAGCTAGACAATATGCCCGGTTTCCCCGAAGGTGTCGCCGGGATCGACTTTGCCGGACGATTGCGGCAGCAGGCAGAACGCTTTGGCGTGGAACTGCTGCAAGCTCAAGAAGTGAGCGATTTTCACAGCCATGACAATTACCATTGCATCAGCACGGCCGATGGCAGTGAATACAGTGGCAAGACACTGCTGTTTGCCACTGGCAGTCGGTACAAAAAGCTAAACGTACCCGGCGAAAGCGATTACATTGGCGCTGGCGTTCATTTTTGCGCCACTTGTGACGGCCCCTTTTACAAAGGGAAACATGTTGCCGTTGTGGGAGGTGGGAACAGTGCCGCCGAAGAGAGCTTGCTGCTGACCAAATTCGCCGACAAAGTGACCATTTTGGTGCGCGGCAACGCATTTAATGCCAGTCAAGTCATCCAAGAAAGTGTGCTGGGCGACCCCAAAATTGAAGTGCGCTTTAACACAGATGTACAAGAGTTTGTCGGCGCAAATTCCACGCTGAAAAAGTTACGTCTACACAATAACCAAAGCGGAGAAGAAAGCGAACTGGCAGTGGACGGCGCATTCATCTTTATTGGGCTGACGCCAAACACAGATTTTTTGGCAAACAGCCACGTGCTGACAAACAAGTGGGGCTTTATCGAAACCGGCCATACGCTGGTGCATGATGGCACAAAGTTACCGGGCTTTATGGGTCGGGAACCAGCTTTTCTGGAAACGAGTGTACCCGGTATTTTTGCTGCCGGGGACGTGCGCTCTGGTAGTACGAAGCAAGTTGCCAGCGCTGCCGGTGAAGGTGCGTCGGTAGCTCTGTTGGTACGTGAATATCTGAAAACGGTGTAAGGGATGGCTGTCAGCCAGTCAGTAATTTGACCTGACTGGCTGATTGTTAATGCCTGATTTCGGCAAGATAGTGGTAGTAGTGAACGGCCGTTTCTATTCCCCGCGAGAAATGGCTGAGATGATAATGCTCATTGGGTGAATGACGGTTGTCATCCAGGCCAAAGGGCATGAGTACAAAGGGAATGCCCAATTCCTGTTGGAACGTAGCAATAATAGGCAGGGAACCACCCGCCCGGCTGCGTACCGGTTCAGCCCCCCAGGCCAGCGAATAGGCTCGCACCGCAGCCGCTATTTCCATTGAATCGAAGGGGGTCACGGCCGCGTTGGCGCCAGCGCCAACCTGCACAGATACACGCACAGTCTCCGGCATACTGTTGAGCACATGGGCTGTAAATAATTCTGCAATCTCATCGGCATCCTGGTTAGTAACCAGGCGCATGGAAATTTTCGCACCGGCTTCAGCGGGGATGATGGTCTTGTCCCCTTTCCCTTGGAATCCACCCCAGATGCCGTTTACTTCCAATGTGGGGCGTGCTGTCATGCGCTCTAACAATGTGTAATCGGGTTCCCCCCATGGGGCTGGTGCACCGGTCTCCAACTCCCATTGCTCTTGGCTGTAAGGAACGGAACGCAGCAAGTCACGCTCGGCCGTGCTGAGGGAGAAGACACGATCATAAAAGCCAGGGATTTGTACCCAGCCAAATTCGTCATGCAGGGAGGCGATAAGTTCAGCCAGAGCTTGAACGGGATTGTGGACAGAGCCGCCGTAGCTGCCAGAATGCAAGTCGCGCTGCGGGCCGCTGACGTGTATTTCGGCGGCGACCACACCGCGTAGGGCATAGTCAATGACGGGCTGCTCAGAATGCACCATTGCGCCATCAGACACTAAAACGGAGTCGGCAGCAAGCAGGTCTTTATAGGCAGCAACGAAGGCGGGCATGTTGGGCGACCCCATTTCCTCTTCGCCATCGAAGCAAATTTTGACATTGACGGGTAAACGGCCGTCCCCCATCAAACAAGACTCCAATGCCTTCAACTGTGAGAACATCTGCCCCTTGTTGTCACTGGCTCCTCGCGCAAAGACTTTGCCATCGCGGATAGTTGGCTCAAAGGGCGGAGATTGCCATAGTGCCAGGGGATCGGCGGGTTGCACGTCGTAATGGCCGTATAACAACACGGTGTGTGCATCCGGGCCAGCGTGCAGCCAATCGCCATAAACGACCGGATTGCCATTGTTCATTTCCAAGAGTTGGACATTTTCCAGGCCAATGCGCTGCATATCGGCCGCCAACCATTCGGCGGCGGCACGCACGTCTGCTTTGTGCTCAGGCAGGGCACTGACGCTAGGAATGCGCAGGTAGGCCAGGAATTGCTCTAAATATTGGTCGTAGTTTGCTCTTGCATGGGAAACGGCCGTGTCAATCATCCTAACCTCCTAAATGAAGTATGAATTATGGAGGACGGCGTGAGCATTCACCCGTCATCCTGTTTGCTTGTACGACTACTCAATCGCCATGGATCGCTCAAATTGGCGCTGGCCGATCACGGCCGATCCAATGCTCATCACATACAATACCAACAGGGGAGACATCGTGAGCAGCATCGTCACTGGGTCGATGGATGGCGTGATTGCGGCGGCAAGTACAGCAATTCCCACAATCGCAATACGCCATTGCTCGCGTAACGCCTTTGCAGTTACCAACCCTACGCGAGCCACAAAATAGGCAATGACCGGCATCTCAAAGCTGACGCCAACCCAAAACAACATGGTGATAAGAAAGCCAATGTACTCCTGCCCTTGCCAATCTGCACGGAATACGTCTGGCAAAAAGTTTGCCAAAAAGAACACAGACGCCGGAACTAAAATATACCAGGCAAAGGCGATGCCGATGGCAAATAGCAATAGCGCACTGGGAATGAAGACGTACACGTAACGCCGTTCAGACTTGGTGAGGCCCGGCGAAATAAACAGCCAAAACTGGAGCAAAATGAAGGGCATGGAAAGGATAGCGCCTGAAAGCAACGATACTTTGAAAAAGGTTTCTATCCCCTCTGTGGGCCGGATAGTTTGTAACTGAGCACCTTCGGCTGCACTTTTAGCATAGGGAACCAATAAGAAATTTAATAGAGGTTCAGCAAATATAAAGCTAATGATGGTGGCAGCTAATAAGATGCCCACTGCCCAGGTGCCGCGCTTGCGCAGGTCGTTTAGATGCTCCAGAAGGCTCATTTCTAGCATTTCTGCCTCTTCATCGAGCGTTTCCGTTGCGGTTATTTGCTGCTTGCTTTTGCTCATGATTCAGGATCGTCCAGCACTTCAACAAGATTAGGCAGTTCAGTTGGGGCAAGGGGTGGAGTGGGCACGGCCGTTTTAGGACCATCGTTCTTTTTGGCAGCCAGGTCAGGGGGCATGATGGATTGGAGAGATTGGCGGGTTTCGGTGACGGCCGTTTTTCCCACACCCATCACATCCTTTCCACCCGTCAACAATTCCCGCCGCAGTTCATCCACTTGACGCCGTAGTTCTTGCACATCCTGCATCGCCCCGCGCAGTTCCTCGGCCCCATCCATCGAATCCAATTCCGCATTAAGCTGGCGCGTAAACATCCGTGAGATAGATTGCAACTTCGCAGTCATCAATCCCAGCCAGCGAGCCACCTGCCGAATACGCTGCGGCCCCATTACAAGCCCAGCCAGGAGCAAGATAACAACCAGCTCTGGGAAACCAATACCAAAAACACTATCCATAATTCATCAATGGCACAGAAAGGCAATCAACAAACTATTTGCAATTGCCCATCACGCAATAATTATTCGTTATCCACGTCCGGCTTCTTCTCTTCCAAGTCTTCCTTGCCCTCTTGCACGCCCTCTCGGAAAGCACGGATACCCTTGCCCAATTCGCTACCCAACTTGCTAATACGACCAACGCCAAAAACAAGTAATACAACAACAAGAATAATCAATAGTTCAGGTGTTCCAAGACTACCAAACATGTCATTTACCTCTCAAATTATGTCCAATATCGAACAAGATTATACCAAAATACCTGAATTCATCCCCTAACTCGGCACAACCCAAACTAACACACACTTTATCCTAAAGATTAATCGCAAAATAAACATTTTCCTCAACAAGTATCCACTCCAAGTGTTGCTATACCATCTGTTTTGTATTATGCTTTATGTAAATCATCACCTCAAACTAACGACGCAGCAACACCCTACCCCCAAAAATACAAGCAGGTAACTTATGACCACTTCGCTCAACTGGCCGCTGATCATACGCGAAATCAGGCGCAAGAAATTCACCCCTATCCTGAGCGATCGCGCTTTTAGCCAATACTTACCGGGATACGAAACCCTCGTCAACGATTGGGCAAAGGCTATCAAATATCCGCTTGGCACGAGCTTCAATGTGACACGGCTGGCGCAGTTCCTTAGTGTTAAATATGGTGACGTCGCCAAATCAGAATACCTCTATTTTGTAAAAGAACGAGTGCTAGAAAATGCAAATCATAAAGAAACGATCAATATAGAAGAAAGCGATCTAGACGATCTGCCTCTAACTGAAATAGCAGAACGACTTGGCGTCCCAAATTTTACACCCGAACACGAAAACCCATTGTATGTATTAGCCCGGCTGCCCATTCCCATCTACATCACCACTAGCTACCACACATTCATGGAAGAGGAGTTGTACGCTGCTGGTAAAAATCCACGTACAGAAATCTGCTACTGGTCTTCTGACCTGAAACCTGTATCAACCGAGTTAAGAGTACAAGAATACCAAAGTTACCTACGAGGAATTCTAGCCACTTATTTCACCATTGAGGATTTGAAAGACCTTTGCGCGGCACTCAATTTCTCGCACGAAGACTTGCCCGCGCAAACTCGCAGTGCCATGGCTCGTGAGATCGTTACCTATTTAGAGCAAAGGGATCGGCTGCCAGAGCTTGCTACTTATATCAAACAGGAACGGCCGCGCCTTTCTCTGCAAGCCCCTGCCAATATCGAAGCCGAAAGCGACCTGGACAGTGGGACAATCGTGAACATTCCATCTGTCTTTCACAAAGAATCCGGCTATATCCCCGACGAAGATAACCCACTAGTCTATCATCTGCATGGATTAGAGACTTATCCCTCTTCACTCGTCCTCACCGAAAATGACTACCTGGATTTCCTGGTGCAAATTGCCAAAGACAAAAACAGCCTGATACCTGACCCAGTGAAAACAGCCCTCACAATGTCATCGCTATTATTATTGGGTTATGACCTACAAGATTGGGACTTCCGCGTGTTGTTCAAGGGCCTGATTACTTCACGCATGAGGCAGCGCGGTGGTGTCAACATTTGTATTCAACTTAAACCCACACAAGGGCAAATAGACCAGGCTCAAGATTTCCTTCAAGAGTACTTCAAGCAGGCCAAATTCAGCATTTACTGGGGGAATTCGCAAGAATTTGCGCATGAATTGTGGCAAGAATGGCCGGATAAAACAGGTGAAGCATGAGCACAACACGCAGCAATCCGTATGTGGGGCCAGAGACTTTTAAGGAAGAAGATAAAGCTTACTTTTTTGGCCGCAAACAAGAGGCGCAGGAACTGCTCTCGCTGGTCATTTCGGAACCGCTGGTTCTTTTTTATGCGCAATCGGGGGCTGGCAAGAGTTCGCTGCTCAATACTTGTCTGATTCCAGACTTACGGGAGGAGGATTTTCATGTCTTATCCGTTGGCCGTGTGAGTGGGCACCTGCCTGAAGGGATTACGGCCGTTCCCAACATCTATGTCTTCAATCTATTACTCAGTTTGTGCAAAGGGAACCACGACGTACAAGAGTTAGCCCAACTCAGCCTGACCGAATACCTGGAGTCGCAAAAGCGAAATGTGCCCAAAGACCAATTTGGGCAGCCCAAGGCACGCGTTTTAATCATCGATCAATTTGAGGAAATTCTGACCACGCATTTGGGACACTGGCAGGAACGGCACACTTTTTTCGAACAGCTAAACCAGGCACTTCTCGATGATCCTATGTTATGGGTGGTGTTATCTATGCGCGAAGACCACATTGCGGCTCTGGACCCTTACGCGCCACTCCTCCCAGACAAGCTGCGTGCGCGTTTTTATATGCAGCGGATGGCAGCCAACGCCGCGCTTGAAGCTGTTGAAGGGCCAGCCAAAGAAAACGGCCGTCCCTTCGAGCACACTGCGGCACAAGAGCTAGTAGACAACCTGCGCCAGATTCGCGCCAGAGGGCAAGAAACACCCGGGGAGATTGGGCAGTTCGTCGAACCGGTACAACTGCAATTAGTCTGCTATCAGCTATGGGAAGAGATCGTTAAAAAAGGTGCGGTATCCATCACCCACGACGACGTGGAAATATTAGCGGACGTAGACCAGGCACTGGCCGAATATTACGAAAAAGTCATTCGCCAGGTAGTAGAAGATACCGACACATCCGAACTACGCCTGCGCACCTGGTTCCAAAACAAACTCATCACCAAAGGAGAAACCAGAGGCATTGTCCCAGAGGGAGATACCAGCGAATTTTCGCAGTCAACCATTGACCTGCTGCAAACAAAATTCCTGCTGCGGCGGGTCAACCGTGCAGGGAGCAACTGGTACGAACTGGTGCACGACCGCTTTATCGGCCCTATTTCGCAAGCCAACCGGGAGTGGTTCCAAAATAATCCCTATTATCGAGACGCGGAAAGATGGCAAACATCTAAAGACCCCCATCACCTCTATGAAGGGCGACAACTGCTGGAAGCACGAGAGCAAGCAGCCAAACTCCCTCCCGACCCCATCTTGCAAGAATTTTTAGATACCAGCTATCAGGAGGAACAAAAACGCAAGGAAGAAGCCCGCAAGCAACAGGAAGCCCGCCGTAAAGAAGCTGAACGAGAACAAGAAGAAAAGCGGCGCACACTTGTTCTCCGGGGAGTGAGTGTGAGTGGCGTTATTGTTCTGCTGCTGGCAATGTTTGCCGCCTGGCAAGCTGTCCGTGCTACACAAAATGCGGAGTTGGCCGTTGAGCAGCGAGGCACAGCCGAAGCAAATGCCATTCTGGCGGTTGAACAGCAAGGCACAGCCGAAGCAAGTGCAGCCCTCGCAGCAACAAATGCAGACAGAGCCATTGCCAGCGCTAACCTGGCAATCACACGAGAAGCAGAGGCGCAAGCCGCCCAATTGGAAGCGCAGGAAAATCTACAGCTTGCTCAAGCCAGTCAGTTAGCTTTTCATTCCAACAATAATTTGAGCAGCGATCCGCAGCTTAGCCGCCTGCTGGCGGTGGAGGCCAGCCGGATTATTACGACAACCAGCAGCACAAATGTCCATATTGCGCAGGCGATTCAAGATACCGAACAAACGATTAATGACGCCTTGAGTCAGGCATTGGAAAACGCGCAGTTGCAAGCAAGCTGGTTTGCAAGTGCTGATTTTCCGGTATTGGCTTTTGATCCGCACGGCCGTTTCCTACAAACAACCAGCAATTACAGCATTCGGCTCTGGACAATTCCTGAGGGCAAAGAACATGCCAGCCTCAACCATACCGTTAACTTTCGCACAACAGCCTTCAGCCAAGACGGCCGCTGGCTTGCGGCCATAGACGCCAACAACAGCCTCCTAATTTGGGACATGACCTGCCTTGCCGATACACAACGCATACGCATTGGCCCCCAGGTCTGCTTAACCACAGAAACCCAACTTGGAGATGGAAATGAGGGGGACCCGCGTCTCTTTATGCAATTCAGCCCGGACGGCCGTTTACTGGCAATCGGGGGCGCAAGCAATCCACTGAACCTGTGGAACACCAGCGGAGAAACGCCATTACCCTCATCGGTTCCCATCAAACTGCAAAGCCGTTTAGACATGACCGGCCTAGCATTTAGCCCCGATAGCACCCAATTAGCCATAGGATTTGCCGCCAAAAGCGACGATACCGATACGAGCGAAACCGGCATCGTGGAAATATGGGACAGTGCCGAAAATAATTTACAGGGATTGAAAAACAAAATTCTCTTGGAAGATTTAGGCGGCTTGGGCCGCATGTCATTCATAAATGAAAACCAAATTGCCATTCTATATCAATTCGGCATCGCCCAAATTTGGACACTGGAAAACACCCGAACGAAAAAAGAAGGCGAATTCGGGGCAACCGAAGTGATCGCATTCAGCCCAAACGGCCAACAAATAGCCGCATCAGACAGCAGAGGTGGAATCGAGTTATGGAACCTCTCTAATCTTGAAGAACCATCTGCTACCCTTCAAGAACATTATGACCTGGTGCGCGTGCTGGCATTTAGCCCGGATGGCAGCAAATTGGTCTCGACTGGATATGACGGCCGTGTGCTCCTTTGGGACACAGTAACACTTGGCTTTCAGGAACTTAACAGCTCACGAATGATCTATGACATCACCGCCCTGACCTTTAGCCCGGATGGGCAATGGCTTTCCGCGATTCGTACAGATGGCACGGCTTATATGTGGAACACCACACCATCTCAGCCAATTTGGCGGACAAGCACACAACCTGCCCACCAGGTTCCGGCCATTGCGTTGGATAGCAACGGCCGTTTCCTGGCCCTCAGCAACCACGTCACCAGCACCCTCGGCAGCCCGCTGCCCGCCCTCACCCTTTGGGATGTCGCCAAAGTTGGCAGCAGCAATTTCACACAGTCAGCCATAGCCGCCCGCATCGATCAGGACGTGCCCATCGTCGCCGCCGCCTTTTCCCCCAATCGCTCCCTCCTGGCTACATCCGCCGTCGCCACAGACAAATCGGGACGGCCGTTCAACAGCACCATCACCCTCCACAACTTGCCCATCACCGATGGCAGCAGCATGACCCTCACCCAACAAAGCGGTGAAACAAGCATTCTTGCTTTTCACCCCAATGGGCAATGGCTAGCTGCCAGCCACGTCATCTCCAGCACCGTTGTGCAAACCAGCACCCTGCAACTATGGCCACTGCCCACAAACGGAGACATTCTCACTCAACCTGTTGCAGCCTGGGACATAGAAGGCGCTTTAATTGGCTTCAGCTTCAGCCCGGACGGCCGTTTGTTAGCAACCAGCAGCCAAATATCCGAAGATGTTTTTATACAACTGTGGGATGTATCGGATACCGAGGCCCTAGACTCGCCCGTACCCCTCTCTTCCCCACTGCGTCTGCGAAATAGCTACTGGGCATTCATCACGCCGCGTGCCATCTTCAGCCCGGACAGCAGCCTATTGATCGCCGCAGATGCCGATGACCTGTTCATGTGGCAAGTGGATGATCTGAGACAGGGAAGTGAAACGGCCGTGTTTACCCTCCCCGGTTTCGGCTCCCCCCTAACCGCCTTCGCCTTCAATCCAAATGGCACACGCCTCGCCGCCGGTGACGCCAATGGCGTTATCCACATCTGGGAAACATCTGATCTATACAACCAGAACGATGACGCCCGCACAGTTGAATTTGGCGGGCAGCGTGGAGCCATTCTGAACCTGGATTACACGCCAGACGGCCGTTGGCTTATCAGCCGCAGCAGCGATCTCAACACCCACCTATGGCGGCTAGAAACCACCGAGTTAGCCTCACTCACGTGCCAATTCACCACACGCAACCTCACACAATCTGAATGGGACACCTACCTGGTGCTCACGGGAAACGAAACATATCAAAGAACCTGCGAAAATCTTCCGCCTCACTCCACAGCACTCATAGCCCTTTTTGAAAACGGACTAGAAACCAACAACCTTACAGACGCCCTCGTCACCGCCCAACAACTAGGTGCAACGGTAGAAGAAATACGCAGCACACTTCTCACCTTCATCGAAACCGTTGCCAAAACCGAAAAATATGATGTCGCCGAAAACATTGTCATCCAGGCACGGCAATTTAATTCTGACCTGACAATGAACACCGAGGTCGTCGCCACTATCTTTGCCCAAACACAGTTTGATCACGGTCTGGCCTATGCAATGGACTGGGAATTTGATCAGGCACAAGAACACTTCGAGGCTGCGCAAGACATGCTCAAGCTCGCTCCAGAATCGCTCAGGCAAGGGAGCAGCAGCGATACTGTCGTCACGCTGCTGCGAGAAGCACGCAATGTAGCCCTGGATGGCAATCTCGACGAAGCGCTGGCACTGCTAGAATTGGCCCGTACCATCGACCCTGATGTCGAAGAGAATGAACCAGGTGCAGTTGCCGCCATTTATCAACAAAATTGCCGCACTTATCTTGCCGAAGGTAATGTTGAAGACGGCGAATTTGCCTGCCAGGAAGCGACCAGGCTGGCTGTACAAACAGAAAACGCTTCTATGGCTTTCGAGTTGTGTCTAATTGGCGCAGAGTTTGGCCACTTCGACCTGACCCAAGACGCTTGCGATGATGCCATCGAGAACGCAACCAACGGCGACGCTTTAACTAATTTTGATATATGTACGCGTGGCAGCCATTATCCTGATTTAGAGCCAATCATCACGCCAGCCTGCGAAGCCGCCGTGGAAGTTGTCTATTATGACCCGTATTACAGCTTGGATTTATGCCGCACAGTCATCCAATTGGGCCTGACAGATGTCATCGCCGATGCCTGCGAACCGGCCATTTTCTTTTCACAAGATACGGGTGATTTTGCTTTTCCTGTGACCACTTGCCAGGCGACAGAAGCATTAGGTGTAACCCTGGACGCTTGTGTAGCAACCGCCGCACCACAAGCTATTGCCTATGGTGAAACCATTGCCGGTTCATTCAACCAGCCCAGTGGGTATGAGCTGTGGTATTTCACCGGCACGACAGGCGAAGTTGTCACTATCACGATGATCAGAACGGATGAGAATCTTGACCCATACCTCTATCTTTTGGGGCCATCCGGGGAAGAAATCGCATCTAATGATGACGGGGCTGGTGATCTGAATTCATTAATCAGCCTATCTTCTTTACCACAATCTGGCACGTACACCATTGTGGCACGGGGGTATGGCAGCAGCTTTGGCAGCTATGAGCTAACGCTCCAGTTAGAGGGGGAATAACGTGAAACGTGAAAAACCTTCACGTTTCACATCTAATACAACAGTGTCACAAACTCATCATGACTGAGTGCGCCAAAATAGGGGGTCAGGTTTAGATGAGTAACGGCCGTTACTAACGCCCCCTTCTCATACCGCACCCCTACCAACTGCTCCTCCAACACGGCCACATCCTGCGTGCTGGCAAAATTACCCAAAAACTTCGCGCCGCGAATCACGCCATCGGCTACATCAATGTGCGCTTCCACATGGCCTGCGGGGGTCTTGCCCTGTTTTTGCACATTGAAGTCCGGTGAACGGCCGTAATTCCATTCCCAGGTACGATAACGCGTATCGGCAATCTCTTGCACCTGCGCCCAGTCCTCATCGGAAAGGTCATAGGTGGGAACGGCCGTGCTGCCAAAAACCCCCTCCAACAACGCTTGCCGCAGCCGCGCAATATCCCAACCCGACGGCAGCAAGTCACGAATATTCGCCACAAAATTGCGCACCGACTGCACCGCTTTCGACTCGATCTGCACCTGGCGCGGATTCAAGGACAACAACATTTGCTCAATGCTGGTATCAAACAGCAGCGTGCCGTGACTAAACATACGCCCTCGTGACAGGTATTGCGCATTGCCGGAGATTTTACGGCCGTTCGCAAAAATATCACTCTTCCCTTGCAGCGCCGCCTCCACCCCCAGACCGCGCAGCACCGCCACCACCGGTTCTGTAAAGCGTGCAAAATCATGCAAATGCTCATCGCCATTGGTGATGAAACTAAAATTCAGATTGCCCAAATCATGAAAGACCGCCCCGCCCCCCGACAACCGCCGCACAACATGAATTCCTTTCTCCGCCACATAATCGGGATCAATCTCTGCCAGCGTATTTTGATTGCGCCCCAAAATCACCGCCGGTTCGTTGATATAAAACAACAAAATCGGCTCATCTACGCGCACGTTTCGCAGCAAATGCTCCTCTAAAGCCAGATTCACACGCGGGTCTGTCATCCCAGCATTATCCACAAATAACATCTTAACCTCTCTTACAAGTGCAGGAACTCTCTATCCACAAGCATATGCCAGAATGGGGAATGCGCAAAGCAAAATGGCTGCTTGTCCCCTTTTCGGGGGACAAAACAAAATCCCCTGTAGCGGTGACAATAGAATGTGGGTTGTTTGTTAAAATTGAGCCGCATGGTGACAATGGTCAAATTGGCAACGGCCGTTTCCCCACAATCATCTTCAAAGGGCAGACCACATGGAAGTACAAGCCTATCAACCACATAAACTGGTAGATTTTGGCAAACTGCGCTGCCCGCACCTCATTATCGCACTCATGAAAACATTACACGCCCTTTCCCCAGGGCAAATTTTGCAGCTCACAACAAACGAGCTAAATGCCCCCTCCAGCATCACCACCTGGTGCCGCCAGAGCGGTGATCATTTATTGGATCTGTATGAAGAGGACGGCCGTTTCATCTTCTTCATACAACACCACGGAAAACAACACGCCCATGATAATTCATCCAACCTACAAATCGAAGCAAGGAAGGCCCTATGACCATTGATGTACCCATTTCCACCGCAACCCAGCAGAAAAACTACGGGTTCGTCATTGACAATCGAAAATGTATTGGTTGTCATGCCTGTTCCACCGCTTGTAAAAGCGAAAACGAAGTCCCTTTAGGTGTGTACCGCACCTGGGTCAAATATGTAGAAACCGGCCAATATCCTGATTCGCGGCGTCATTTTCAGGTAACGCGCTGCAATCATTGTGCCAATCCCCCCTGCGCCCGCATCTGCCCCGTCACCGCCATGTATCAGCGCGACGACGGCATCGTCGAATTTGACAAAGACGTTTGCATCGGCTGCAAAGCATGTATGCAAGCCTGCCCCTACGACGCCATCCACATTGACCCGGACACAAACACCGCCGCCAAGTGCCACTACTGCGCCCATCGCACCGATATTGGCTTGGAACCGGCCTGTGTCGTCGTTTGCCCGGAACATGCCATCGTCTCCGGTGACATGAACGACCCGCACAGCGAAATCAGCCAGGTGCTGGCCGCGCAAAAAGTGACGGTGCGCAAACCAGAACAGGGCACATCGCCAAAAGTATTTTACATCAATGGCAACGACGTCTCCCTGCATCCCACCGCCACCGAACGCACGCCCGAGACTTATATGTGGGCAGATGTCGTACCGCTGCACGAGGTAAATGTAAACGGCAATGGGCACAGCGCCAACAGCCAATCCTCGGCTGAGAATCGTCAAGCGAAAACATCGTTTTCTGGCACACCGCTGCGCCAGCCGCAGCCGCAAGGGCAGCCGTTTAATGGCCCCATCCAATTTGGCAGCACGGTTGCCGAGCATATGGTACAGGTGGGTTACAATGCCCAGCACAAAATCCCCTGGCACTGGCCTGTGCCCGCGTATCTGACAACCAAAGGATTGGCCGCCGGGCTGTTTATGATGCTCACATTGGGCTGGAATTTTGGCTGGTTCGCCGTTGACCCATTGACGGCCGTGATCGCTGGCCTCACCACCCTCATCTTTATGGGTCTGACCACCGCCTTCCTCGTCATTGACCTGGAAAAGCCAGAACGCTTCCTCTACATTTTAATTCGCCCGCAGTGGCGAAGTTGGCTGGCACGCGGTGCTATTTTCCTCGTCGGCTTCAGCACCCTGGCAACCTTGTGGTGGCTTTTTGAAGTAGGCGGTTGGTTGTTCAATTACGATGTACCCTGGATTCGCGCCGTGTATACCTGGGCCGGGTTGCCGCTGGCAATCGGTGTCGCCGTGTACACGGCCTTCCTCTTTGCCCAAGCCGAAGGGCGTGACCTGTGGCAAAGCCCACTGCTGCCCTTCCACCTGATTGTGCAGGCATTCATGATGGGCAGTTCTGCGCTGCTGCTGTTGGGCTGGCTCATCCCCACCGCGCCAGATGCGATGACGGGAACAGCCAAATTGGCATTAGCCATTGCCCTGATTGTTGACCTGTTCGTCACGCTGCTCGGCGAGTTTGGCATCCCCCACCCCAGTGAGGTAGCCGCCAAAGCTGCCCATGAGATTAGCAACGGCCGTTACCGCAATCACTTTTGGATGGGCAGCATGACCATCGGCCATATCTTCCCGCTGGCGCTGCTCCTCGTCAGCAGCCGCGTCAGCTTTAGCGGGTTGCTGCTGGCCGTCGCCGCCCTTTGTGTGGCTGCCGGTCTGTACTTATACGAATACGCCTTTGTCATGGCCCCGCAAGAGGTCCCGAACAGCTAGTCGGAGAATCATATGAGCGAAAAACGCAGCATCACCCAACTACTCAAATCTATGCTCGTCGTGGGCGCACCAGAACGCCCGCAAAAGGCGTTCGACGCCCCCACCAATGTTGCCGGCACAGCGCTGCCCGAATTTACCGATGTGGAAATGCTACCGGTAAGGCAGGAAGACGGCCGTCTCACCACCTACCCCCCCACCGACAAATGGGACGACTGGGTCGAGTGGGACAGCAAAGCGTGGCCGCGCAAAGTGGCCCGCCGCTACACCCTCGTGCCCACCACCTGCTTCAACTGCGAAAGCGGCTGCGGCCTCCTGGCCTACGTGGACAAAGAAACCTACGAAATCAAAAAATTCGAGGGCAACCCCAAACATCCCGGCAGTCGCGGCCGTAACTGCGCCAAAGGCCCCGCCACCCACAACCAGATTTACGATCCTGAGCGCATCCTCTACCCCCTCAAGCGTGTCGGCAAACGCGGCGAGGGCAAATGGAAGCGCATCACCTGGGACGAAGCGCTGGACGAAATCGCCGCCAAAATGCGCGAAAGCCGCATGAAACGACTAGACGGCATCATGTACCACGTCGGGCGGCCCGGCGAAGACGGCTACACTAACCGCGCCATTCAAGCCTGGGGCGTAGACGGGCACAACAGCCACACCAACATCTGCTCTGCGGGTGCACGCGCCGGGTACTTCTTCTGGGGTGCATTCGACCGCCCCAGCCCCGACCACACGAATGCCCGCACTATCTTGCTCATCTCCAGTCACCTGGAAACTGGGCATTACTTCAACCCACACGCGCAGCGCATCATCGAAGGCAAAATGAAGGGCGCGAAAATCATCACCTTTGACCCGCGCCTCAGCAATACGGCCAGCATGAGCGATGTCTGGCTGCCCACCTGGCCCGGCAGTGAGCAAACTGTTCTCCTCGCCATCGCCAATTATCTCATCCAGAACGGCCGTTACGACAAAAAGTTCGTGCGGCAATGGGTAAACTGGCAAGAAACACTAGAAGCAATTAGCAATGAGAAATTAGCAATTAACGATGAGAAACTGCTTACTGAAATCCGTAACACACCATCGACCACACGCCATTATGATTTATTTGATCGTGTTCTCAAAGACCTGTACGCCGAATTCACTTTCGAGCGGGCGGCAGAAGAAGCACAAGTGCCAATCGAGCGCGTGATAGAGGCCGCCGAATACGTCGCCAACTGTGACGGCAAACTGGCTACCCACACCTGGCGCAGCGCCAGCATTGGCAATTTGGGCGGCTGGCAAGTGGCACGCACGCTGTTCTTCCTAAACGTGCTCACCGGCAGCGTGGGCACGCCCGGCGGCACGTCGGCCAATAGTTGGAACAAATTTGTCCCGGCCGTCTACAAAAAGCCCCCGGCATTCAACGCCTGGAACGAACTGCACATCCCCCACGAATGGCCGCTGGCCTTTTTCGAGATGAGCTTCCTGCTGCCCCACTTCTTAGAAGAGAAACGTGGCACGATTGATGTCTACTTCACCCGCGTTTACAACCCCATGTGGATTAATCCTGATGGCTTTATGTGGCTGAAAGCACTGCAAGACGAGGAAAAGATGAAGTGCCACATCGCCCTGACGCCAACCTGGAATGAATCCGCCTGGTTTGCCGACTATGTGCTGCCAATGGGCCACTCTGGCGAACGACACGATTTGGTCAGCCAGGAAACGCACGCCGGGCAGTGGATTTCCTTCCGTCAGCCGGTACGCCGCGTGGCTATGGAGCGTGCGGGCAAGCAAGTGCAGTTCACCTACGAAACCAACCCCGGCGAAGTATGGGAGGAAAACGAATGGTGGATTCAGCTTTCAGTGCGGATGGACCCGGACGGCCGTCTGGGCATTCGCCAATATTTTGAAAGCCCCTACCGCCCTGGCGAAATTATTACCGTAGACGAGTATTACCGCTGGCAGTTTGAAAATGCCGTGCCCGGCTTACCCGAAGCGGCCGCCAAAGAGGGCCTCACTCCCCTGGAATACATGCGTAAATATGGGGCATTTGAGGTCACGGCCGAGAATTACGTACCTTATGAAAAAGAATTGGGCATTGGAGATCAGAAATTAGAGATTGGTTCACAATTCACAGTTCAAGATTCACACTTCACCATTGATGAAAAGTCTCGCATCTTGAAAGATGGTCAGGTTGTTGGCGTGATGGTTGACGGCCAGGCAATGGTGGGCGTGGGTACGCCTAGTCGCAAATTTGAATTTTACAGCGATACGCTGCACCAGTGGGGCTGGCCGGAAAAAGAGTACACCATTCCCTGGCAACTCAAGAGCCACGTCCACCCCGACCACATTGATTTTGCCAACGGAGGGATGCTATTGCTGCCCAATTTCCGCCTACCAACGCTCATCCACACGCGCAGCGCCAACGCGAAGTGGCTGTACGAAATCAGCCACAAGAATCCGGTATGGATGCACGTCTCAGATGCAAAGCGGCTGGGCGTGCAAACGGGTGACTTGATTAAGGTAGAAACGGAAATTGGCTATTTTGTAGACAGAGTGTGGGTAACAGAGGGCATCAAGCCCGGCGTGATTGCCATGAGCCACCACTTGGGACGCTGGCGGCTGGAAGAGAACACCGGCGTCAATCCAGGCATGTCTAGTCTGGCGAAGTTGGGCGAGGATGGTAAGGGTGGGCACACGCTGAACATCATTCACGGAGGACGCGCCTGGGATACGTTTGACCCGGACACGAGCCGCGTGTGGTGGGAAGATGTGGGTGTACACCAAAATTTGACGCACGCGGTGCATCCCGACCCGATTAGCGGCGCACACTGCTGGCTGCAAAAGGCGGTGAAGGTGAGCAAGGCTGACCCTGGGGATAAGCATGGAGATGTGTGGGTGGATACCAATCGCTCGATGGCGGTGTATCAGGAGTGGGTGGATATGACGCGCAGTGCGGTTGATCACAGCCCGGATGGGCTGCGACGGCCGTACTGGCTGAAGCGCCCCCTTAAACCTGTCAAAGAAGCGTACAAGCTGCCGGAACGGCCGTTTGGCAGAAAATAGAAATAATAATGAATATTGAACAATGAATTGAGAATGGTGAACGATGGATTCCATTCACCATTCGTTATTGATTATTCACAATTCATTATTGACCGGAGGTAAACATGTGGTTTGAAACAATTATTCGAGAAGAAACAGGCTGCGCCGCATACATGGTAGGCTGCCAGCGCACAAACGAATGCATGGTATTCGATCCATTGTGGGATATTCAACCCTATCTGGACATGGCCAAAGAGAAAAAATCGAAAATCCGCTACATCATTGATTCGCACAGCCATGCCGACCACATTTCCGGTGGGCGGCGGCTGGCAGAAGCCACTGGCGGCGAGTTGATGCTGCCAGAGTTAGCCGACATCACTTATGAAGCAACGCGGGTGAAACATGGCGACATGATCCGCATGGGCGGCGTGGGTTTTGAAGTGGTACACGTACCCGGCCATCGCCCAGAGCAAATCAATATTTTGGTTTACGATTATCCGCGTGGCGATGACCCCTGGTTTATCCTCACGGCCGATTTCGTGATGGTCGGCGATGTGGCGCGACCCGACCTGGCCCAGGCCGGCGACGAAGGCGCTCCTGTGTTGTATGATGTATCCATCCCCCGCTTTTTGAATTTACCCGACTATGTTGAGGTTTATCCCGGCCATCTGGCCGGGTCTACCTGAGGACGCGTCACAAGTGGCAAGGTTGTCACTACGGTTGGATACGAACGACGCAACAATGACGCGTTGAAAATCAAGAGCAAAGAACGATTTATTGGGTATATGCAGGAAGAGCAGCCGTTGAAACCGGCGAATATATTGAATATTGTAGCCATTAACCAGGGGAAACGGCCGTCTACCACAGCCACCCCCGTTGCAAAACCCCTCACAGTTGCCCAAGTCAAAGACTTGGTGGCAGCAGGGCATCACATCATCGATGCACGCTCATCTGCCGAATTTGGTTCGGGGCACATTCCCGGCGCAATTAACGTGCAGCTCTCCAGCTCTGAATTTGAACAGCGAGTTGGTTGGATGATTCCTGACAATGCGCCCATCATCCTCATTACCAAAAACGATGCCGATGCACAAAAAGCAATCTTCAACATGGTCTTCATCGGCATGGATCAGTTTGTTACGGGTTATCTGGACGGTGGCGTTGAAGCATGGATGGACGCAGGAGAACCATTGCGCACAGTTCCCCAAATTGACGTACACACCCTAAAACACAAGCTGTCAACAAACGGCCTGCAAGTGCTGGATGTACGTGAAAGCGACGAATGGGATGAAGGCCATATTACACAAGCCCATCTGATGCCATATACACATTTGGTTCCGCAAATCACTTTTCCAGCGCAAATTGACAAACTGCCTCTGGATAAAGAACAAAGTGTGGCTATCACATGTGCTACGGGCAAGCGTTCTAGCACAGCCATCAGCGTGATGCTGAAAAATGGGTATAAGCATTTATATAACGTGACCGGTGGCATGGAAGCGTGGGAAAAAGCCGGGTTTGAAATGATGGACGGGGAAGGCCAAATATGCAACATCTGACAAAAAGTAAGTAATGTCATGCGTCAAGCGTCATACGTTATAAGTCTTGCAATTTGTGTGATGCATAACGCATGACGTTTGATAAATCTTTTTGCCCCCAAAAAAGGAGAGACTCATGTGGGAAAAAATATTGGAACCCTGGCCCTGGTATGTCACCGGCCCACTCATTGGGTTGATGGTCCCGGCGCTGCTGCTGCTGACAGGTAAAACATTCGGGATTTCTGGCTCTTTCCGGCATATTGATGCCATCTGCATGCCTAAAAGCAAGCTCACTTACTTGCGCAGCGACAACTGGCGGGAATATATTTGGCAGTTGTTCATGGTTGCAGGTTTGGTAATTGGTGGTTTCGTTGGTAACTATTTGCTGTCGGTGCATCCGGTCGCGTTTTTACCAGACGATTATTATAGTTTGGGGGGTGTCATTAAGCTTATTATTGGCGGTGTGCTAGTTGGATTTGGCACACGCTATGCCAATGGCTGCACGAGCGGGCACACCATCATGGGGTTATCTAATCTGCGTTGGCCCAGCCTGGTTGCCACCATTTCCTTCTTCATTGGCGGGCTGTTCACCACATTCGTATTGTGGCCTTTACTGAGTCTATTTTAAGGAGTATCACAATGAAACGGTTTGTACCTCTTCTGTTAGGTATGTATTTTGGCATTGTCTTAGTAAAGGGGGAAGTCGTATCCTGGTATCGCATTCAAGCAATGTTCCGCTTTGAAGAAGCGCATATGTATTTGATCATTGGATCGGCCGTTGTCGTTGGCGCTATCTCACTGCAAATTATTAAGCGGTTTGAGATGAAAACGGTAGGCGGCGAATCGCTTACCATCCGTGAAAAACCTTTTAATAAAGGCGTGGTAATCGGTGGCATCTGCTTCGGGTTGGGTTGGGCAATTACAGGGGCCTGCCCTGGTCCAATTTATGCACAGATAGGCAGCGGTGCATACATGGCTATCGTCACATTTATTTCGGCGCTGCTTGGTGCGTATTTGTATGCGTGGTTGCAGCCTAAATTACCTGTTTAACGGCGTGAAACGTGAAGCGTGAAACGTAATAAGCAATTAATTTGTCACGTTTCACGCTTCACGTTTCACATGTTTATGGGGGACACATTGAATTTAACACACATTGCATTAGCCCGGCATCATGCGTATACGCTGTTAAGTCGTTTGTTTTTAGATGGGTTAACCGAGGAGTTGTGGCCTTATGCGCAGGCTGTGCCTGAACTAACGGCCGTTCTCCCCTCCAACCCCAACTTCGACGAAACGGCCGTTGCCCACCATACCCTCTTCGCCTTCAATCTCTTCCCTTACGAGAGCATTTACCGCGACGCCAGCGGGTTGCTGGGCGGCAGCGTCACCGACAGCATTCTGTCCAGTTATCAGGATGCGGGGTTCGCCATAGATGACGATGCCACCAGCTCCGACCACATCGGCCACGAGTTGGCGCTGCTGGCCTTCCTCTGCGGCGCAGAAGCAGATGCACGGGAGGATAATCTGCCCACTGTGGCCTTGCAAATGCAGGTGCGGCAGCGCGATTTTTTGCAAAAACATCTGCTCAACTGGCTGTTCCCCTTTGTGCTAGCAGTGAAACAACAAGGGAATGCATTTTTTACGGCCGTTGCCACCCTCACCACCGACTTAATCACTAACCACGCCACAGAATTGTCAAGTTTTGTAAACTTGACAATTCCCAACTTACCTGACCCGCCCGACCTCCTGGCAAACGAGAAAACCAGCCTCAAAGACATTGCCGCCTATCTCACCAACCCGGTTTACTGCGGCATCTTCCTCAGCCGCGACGATGTGGGGCGCATTGCCCGCGCCCATAATTTGCCGCGCGGCTTTGGCAAGCGCGACTTGATGCTGCACAATCTGTTGAAGGCGGCCGTACAGTACGATGCGCTGCCCAACTTGCTGGAAACGCTGCATACCATCACCCAAGACTGGGTCGCTGCCTACCAGCAATTTGCAGAAGAAACCCCCATCCTCACGCCGTTCTTGCAAATTTGGAACGGCCGTGTCCAAACCACCCAACAACTGCTAACAACAATCCAAGAAGCGAGTGGCGAGCTTGCAAGCAACGAGTAAAAAATTCGTCACTCGCCACTTGCATACTTGTCCCTTGCATCTTCCCCATTGTGGCATATCATTCCCTACAAATTATTTGAAGGCCACAAATGATGACGGAACAGACTTCACCCCCTCCTGAAAATGATGTACCGCCCAGTTTTTTGCAAGAGCTTGGGCACGAAATCAAAAACCTTTTCACAACACTAGGCAATGAATGGGCAGCATTGGGCGTCAGCCTGCGCAACCAGATGCGGCTGGCACGCCACGCCCAGTTGGATTACGTGCTGCTGCCCATTGGCGGCCCGCTGCCAGAGCGCCAGCCGCCACCACGCGGCTTCATTCAACGGCAGCTCCCCTTGCCACCGCTGCCGTTGAGCATGGAGGTATTGAACGGCCGTCTCCAAACCATTGCCAACGCCGCCAACGTCAAAGGGGTCGTCTTCATTTTTCAAGGCTTTGAGGCCGGTCTGGCAACCCTGCAAAACTTGCGCAGCGCCATCGCCCGACTGCAAGCCGCCGGAAAAGAAGTCATCGTCTACACGCCTTACCTCGACTTGCCACACTATTTCGCCGCCAGCGCCGCCGACCGCATCATCGCCCCGCCCAGCGCCGAATTCGCCGTACTTGGCCTGCGCACAGAAGTGACCTATTTGAAAAATGCGCTGCAAAAAGTAGGGATGCGGGCTGACGTCGTGCAGATCTCACCCTACAAAACAGCAGGCAATCGCTTCAGCAACGCCGAGATGACACCGGAAGAAAAGGAGCAGCTAGATTGGCTGCTGGACGAGCAGTTTGAGATGCTGGTGGAAGGGATGGCGCACGGCCGTTCCCAAACCCCCGAAACCATCACCGAACACATTAACCACGCCCCCTACTTTGCGACGCAGGCAATGGAACTGGGCCTGATAGACCACGTAGCCTACGAAGACGACCTGCCTGCACTGCTGGCCGAACTCGGCAAAGGCGACGACAAGCCGCCCAAAGCCAACTTGCAAACTTGGGACAAAACCGCGCCCCTGCTGCTAGAAAAATTCCAGCGGCGGCAGCGCAAATTTATCGGCGTCGTTAGTCTGGAAGGCAGCATCGTCATGGGGTCAAGCCGTAACCCGCCTGTAGATTTACCCATCCCCTTCGTCGGCGGGCAAATGGCAGGCGAGCAAACGCTGGTACAGCTACTACGCCAGGCCGAACAAGACGCAAATATGGCCGCCCTCATCTTTCACGTGGATTCTGGCGGTGGCTCCGCGCTGGCTTCCGATTTGATTGCGCGGCAGATTGCCCGTATCGGGCGCAAAAAGCCAGTGCTGGTGTACATGGGTAATGTTGCCGCATCGGGCGGTTATTATGTCAGCGCTCCGGCACAGCACATCATGTGCCAGAGCGGCACAATCACCGGCTCAATTGGCGTGATTAATGCCCGCATCAGCAGCCAGGAACTTTACCGCAAGCTGCACCTCAACCCCGTACACCTGGATCGCGGTGAGCGGGCTGGCCTTTACCGCAACAATGCCCCCATGACAGAAGAGGAATATCAGGTTTTTTGGGACAGCATTGTGACGATTTATGATCAGTTTAAGGGGATTGTGAGTGACGGCCGTTCCCTGCCCATTGACGAACTAGACCCCATTTGCGAGGGGCGCGTGTGGAGTGGACGGCAGGCCTTTCATCACAAACTGGTAGATAGTCACGGTGATTTTGTGGATGCCGTGCGTCAGGCAGCAGAGATGGCCGGGCTGCCCACCGATGAGAGCCATACCATCCCAGTACACAACTTTTACCCAAAAGATGATACCTATCATGCCGCGCCATCATTTGAATCCACTGCTCTCACAGAAATTGCGCGGACGCTGCTGGGTGAAACATGGCAGGATTGGAACGGCCGTGCCCTGCTGCTCATGCCCTACCATATTCGCCTGCACTAAAAGAGAGATTGGCTAAAATGAAACTCATTCAAGCACAACCCAAAACACCTGAGGCGCGGCTGCGTCTTGATCCGCAAGTTACCGAACTGGTGTTGACACGCTATTTGCACAACGAAATCACCAAAACCGGTTTTGACCGCGCCGTGCTGGGGCTGTCTGGCGGCATTGATTCCGCGTTAAGTTGCTACCTGGCAGCCCGCGCCTTGGGGCCAGAAAACGTGTTGGCTCTACGTCTGCCCTACCGCACCTCTTCCCCAGAAAGCCTCGCCCACGCCGACCTGATCATCGAGGCGTTAGGCATCCACAGCGAGACCATTGACATCTCAGGCATGGTGGACAGTCTGGAGGCAGCCACGCCAGAGATGACGGCGCACCGCAAAGGCAACGTCATGGCCCGAGCACGCATGATCGCTATTTATGACCGCTCGGCAGCGTGGAATGCACTGGTGATTGGCACAAGCAATAAAACCGAACTGCTGCTGGGCTACGGCACGATTTTTGGTGATCTGGCTTCGGCGGTGAATCCGATTGGCGACCTGTACAAAACGCAGGTGCGGCAGCTAGCCCGCGCAATGGGTGTGCCGCAGTCAATTATAGACAAAGCTCCCTCCGCCGACTTGATGCCTGACCAGACAGATGAGGGAGACTTGGGCTTTACGTATGAACAGGTGGATCAACTGCTGTATCTAATAGTAGATGAGCGTTACACGCTGGAAGAGGCTGTGAGCGCCGGGTTCAGTCGGGCATTTGTAGAGCGCGTGTGGCGTATGGTGCAGCGAGCGCAGTATAAGCGTGCGCTGCCGGTGATTCCGAAGATAACTGACCGCTCAATTGGGCATGATTTCCGCTATTTGCGGGATTGGGGAACATAAAACGTGAAACGTGATATGTGAAACGCGATGAACCGCTTTTCATATTTCACACAAAAAAAATAAGGAGAAGTATGGTGAATATGCGCAAGCGAATTGGTTTGGTGGTGATGATGGGTGTGATATTGGGACTGACATTAGTGTACGGCCGTTTCCAAATTCACGCTGCTGATTGGACGACAAAAGTGGACACGGCCGTGCTGGAAGCGGCAGCAGCCGGTGAAACAGAATTCCTGGTGGTACTGACTGAACAGGCCGACCTCAGCGGGGTAGATACGCTGGCAACAAAGGATGAAAAAGGGGCTTACGTGTACGAACAGTTGACGGCCGTTGCCCGCCAGACCCAGCCCGCCCTCACTGCTCAATTGGAGCAGATGGGCGCTGACTATCGCCCGTACTGGATTGTGAATATGATTTGGGTACGTGGTGATGAGCAAGTCTTGACGGCAATGGCACAACGGGATGAGGTAACGGCCGTTTACGCCAACCCCGTCGTGGAGATGGATGAACTCCCGGCAGCTAGCACCACAGCCCCCCAAGCCCCGGAAGCAATAGAATGGAACATCACCAAAGTCAACGCCGATGACGTGTGGGCAATGGGCTACACCGGACAGGGCGTTGTCGTTGCCGGGCAAGACACCGGCTATTACTGGAGCCACACCGGTCTCAAAAACCAGTATCGCGGCTGGAATGGCAGCATTGCCAGTCACGACTACAACTGGCATGATTCCATTCACAGTGGCGGCGGAAGCTGCGGCGCAGATTCACCCTGGCCCTGCGATGATCACGGGCATGGCACACACACTATGGGCACAATCGTCGGCAACGATCTCGATCCAACCGATCCCAATTGGCCTGCCAGCGCCACCAATGCTGTAGGCATGGCTCCCGGCGCAGAATGGATTGCCTGTCGTAACATGAACGTGGGCGATGGCACACCGGCCACCTATTCTGAGTGCTACGAATGGTTCATCGCTCCCTATCCCATTGGCGGTGACCCCATGACTGATGGTGATCCCACGAAAGCACCAGATGTAATCAACAATTCCTGGGGCTGCCCCGTGAGCGAAGGGTGTACAGACCCCGCAGTACTGCTGAGTGTGGTGCAAGCGGTACGCGCTGCCGGCATTGTTACCGTGCACTCGGCGGGTAATGAAGGATCGTCGTGCAGTTCCGTACAAACGCCAGCGGCGATTTATGATGAATCGTTCTCAGTCGGCGCTGTGAGCAGCACGGATAACATTGCCAGTTTCAGCAGCCGTGGCCCGGTAAGTGTGGATGGCAGCTTCCGCATGAAACCGGATATTTCTGCACCGGGCGTTGACATCCGCTCAACAACACGAGATGGTAGCTATCAGGGCGGCTGGAGCGGCACGAGCATGGCCGGGCCGCATGTGGCCGGGGTTGTGGCGCTGATTTTGTCGGCGCGGCCTGATTTGGCAGGGAACGTAGATTTGATTGAGCAGATTATTGCCGATACGGCCGTTCCCCTCACCACCGCCCAACTCTGCGGCGACGACCAACCGGGCGATGTGCCCAACAACGTTTATGGTTGGGGGCGAATTGATGCGTTAGCGGCTGTAGAAATGGCTTTGCAAATCGACCAACCCTTCGCGCTCGATTTAGAAAAAACAGCCAGCAGCGATTGGGTCATGGCCGGCGACCTGCTAACCTACACCTTGACGATCACCAACCAACACCCAGTTTCGGCCACAACCAGCGTGGTTTTGAGCGACACGCTACCCACTTACACAACCTTTTACACTGCCACACAGCCCTTCCAACAAAATGGGGGTGTGATCACGTGGGAAACGGCTAGTCTGGCATCTGGAGCAACATTCCAGGCACAGCTTGTGGTGCAAGTGAATGAAGATGCTTCTGACGATATTGTGAATGCGGTGTACGGAGCCAGCAGCGCCGAGGCAACCCTGATCGAAGGCGAAGCGGTAACTACCACGCTGGCCCCGCCATATGAATTGGCGCTGTCCGCCAACAGCCCAGACAGTGTGAATGTAGGCACAGTGCTAACTTACACATTTACCATTTCTAATCCACACCCATTTGTGCCGCTACACAATCTGGTGTTGACCGGTTCTATCCCGGCACAAACCAGTTTCTATGCTGCCACACAGCCCTACACGCTGGGCGATGGCGTACAGTGGGAACGAGCTATGCTGGATGCCGGAGAAACGTGGGTCGTCGAGTTGGGAGTGTTGGTGGCACCAGAGGCAGTAGGGCAAATAGAGCTTGATTATGGCGTAATGAGTGATGAGGTAACGGCCGTTTCCAGCACGCCACTCATCACAAACGTCACACGTTACCTCTACCTGCCGATTGTGCTTGCTCCTTAAAAACGCTGTACAATGACCTCATGAAAGAGTAGTTTAGAGTTGCCAAATCTTAAAGATTTGGCAACTCTAAACACAGGAGAACAAAATGAAACGGGCAGTCAGTGTGAGTCTTGGTAGTTCCGAACGGGACAAAGCCGTTGAAATCACCCTTCTAGGTGAACAGGTATCCATTGAACGGCAAGGGACCGATGGCGACATTGAAAAAGCCATCGCTCGCTTTACCGAGTTGGATGGGCAGGTAGATGCCCTGGGTGTGGGCGGTATTGACTTGTGGGTACAAATGGGTGAAAAGCGTTATCCCATTCACGATGCACAACGCCTTGTCAAAAATGTCCATAAAACCCCGGTGGTAGATGGCAGTGGTTTGAAAAACACGCTGGAACGACAAGTTGTAAAAGCACTAATTAACGAATTGGGGCCGCAGTATGCCTCCGGCAAAGTGCTGATCACGGTTGGTGTAGACCGCTATGGCATGACATTGGCCTTTGCCGAGCAAGGATATGAGCTGGCAATGGGTGATATGTTTTTTGCATTGGGCATTCCCATTGCGCTGCACAAACTAAGCCAACTGCACCTGATGGCAAAGCTGCTAATTCCCATTGCCACGCGGCTGCCGTTGAAATACCTTTACCCCACCGGGGAAAAGCAGGATGAAATCATCCCCAAGTTTACAAATTGGTATGAATGGGCAGATGTCATTGCCGGGGATTGCCACTATATTCGGCGGCACATGCCTGTTAATCTAGCGGGCAAGGTAATTGTAACAAACACGACAACCTTGAAAGATATGGAGTTGTTCCGTCAGCGCGGGGTGAAGGCTGTGTTGACGACGACGCCACAATTGGACGGCCGTTCCTTTGGCACCAATATGATGGAAGCAGCATTAACGGCCGTTGCCGCCAAAAATCGCCCCCTCAGCCACGCTGAACTGGACGAGATGCTGGCCCAGTTGGATATGAAACCAACGATACATATGCTTTAGGGTAGAGCTAGAGCTAGAGGCTAGAGGAGAGCGCTCTTCTTCCTCTAGCTCTAGCTCTAGCCTCTAGCTTCTGGAGGTGAATCATGGATTGTGTCATTGCTGCCGGTGGTCATCCACAGCCGGATGACCTGTTATATCCGTATACGCAAGGAAAATCGAAAGCGCAGTTGGACATGAACGGCCGTACCATGCTGGAACGTGTCATTGATGCACTGCAAGGTTCGCAAACCATCGAAGACATCGTCGTAGTAGGCTTAGGCGATGATCAGGGCATGAGCTTTCAGCGGCCCGTTCACCACCTGCCCGACCAGGGCGGGCTAATCAGCAACGGCATCGCCGGGCTAGACTGGATCATGGAACACAAGGGGGGTAAACCTCACGTCTTATTCAGTTCTGCCGACATCCCGGTCATTACGCCAGCAATTGTTGACGACTTCATCGAACGCTGCCAGCCATTAAACCACATTTTGTACTATAACTTTGTCACGCAGGAAGCAATGGAAACGCGCTTCCCCCATTCTAACCGCACCTTTGTCAAGTTGAAGGGGGCGCGAGTGGCTGGCGGCGATATGCTGGTGCTGCGTGCCGACCTGGCCTATACTCACCGCGATTTATTTGAGGCTCTGGCACACGGCCGTAAGCACGCCTGGCAGCTAGCAAAAGTCGTGGGGTTTGGCTTTCTTTTCAAATTTCTCATCCAACAGGTTGGCTTCGCCGAAATCGAAGCGGTTGCTGCCCGCATTTTAGGCGAACCAGCAAAAATCATCGTTAATTCACATGCCGAAATTGCAATGGACGCCGACAAACCCCATCAGGTAGATTTGTTGCGGGCGGATATTGCGCAACGTGAAGGGTAATTTCCACGCTTCACGGCAAGACTTTTTGCCAACTAACATTAAATTAAGGTTTACACTGTACAATCACGCCTATGTTTAAGAAGATACTCTCAGTTTTCTCCGGGGATGCAACGGCTAAGCTCGTGCGTGCACTCAGCCCAGATGTCGAAGCCATCGCCCAACTTGAAGCAAAATATCAATCATTTTCAGACGACGACTTAAAAATGGAAACGGCCGTCCTCAAAGAACGGTACGCCACACTCACGGAACAGGCCGAAGACGATGACGACGCACTGAACGAGATGCTGCCCGAAGCCTTCGCCCTGGTACGCGAAGCCTCTGTACGCACCACCGGTATGCGCCATTACGACGTACAAATGATGGGCGGCATGTTGCTGCACCAGCGCAACGTCGTCGAGATGCGCACCGGTGAAGGCAAGACCCTCGTCGCCACACTGCCCCTGTATCTCAACGCCCTCACCGGCAAAGGGGCGCACCTCGTCACCGTCAACGAATACCTGGCACGGCGTGACGGCGGTTGGATGGGCAAGATTTTCTATGCTCTGGGGTTAACAGTGGGCGTCATTGGCCCATTGCAGTTCTCTGCCTTGTATGACCCCGATTACGTCAACCCCGGTGCAGAGTTAGAAGATGAGCGGCTCGTCCATTGGCGACCCTGTACACGGCAGCAAGCCTACCTGGCCGACATCACCTATGGCATCAGCAGCGAATTTGGCTTTGATTACCTGCGCGACAACATGGCAACCGATCCCGCCAAATTGGTGCAGCGTGACCTGCACTTTGCTGTAATTGACGAGGTTGACAATGTGCTGATTGACGAGGCACGCACGCCGCTGATTATCTCTGGCCCGGCCTCACAAACAGGCAAAGATTACGAGCGATTCGCGCAATACGTGCGCAATTTGCGCCGGAACACGGCCGACGAGGACGACGAACCAAACGGCCATTATGACATTGACGAGAAAAGCCGCAGCGTCAGTCTCACAGAAATGGGCATCGCCGAAATCGAGAAGCGTGTGCCTGAAATTGACCACGACGCAGGCGAAAGTCTCTACGATCCACAGTATTACCAGTTCACGTACTATCTGGATAACGCGATGCGGGCGCAGTACCTGTACAAACGGGATGTGCATTACGTGGTGCAGGCGGATGGGCAGGTGGTGATTGTGGATGATTTCACCGGCCGTTTGATGCCGGGACGCCGCTATTCCGATGGGCTGCACGAAGCAATTGAGGCCAAAGAAGGTGTGACGATTAAGCGTGAAACGGTGACGGTTGCCACTATCACGCTGCAAAACTATTTCCGTCTGTATGATAAATTGGCGGGTATGACGGGTACGGCCGTTACCGACGCCGAAGAATTCGACAAAATTTACGAACTAGGCGTAGCTCCCTTGCCCACCAACGTCGAGCACATCGTTAACACCGGTGCGATGGGACTGGAGACACAAAAGGAGAAAATAGAGGGGGCAGAAGCCATCACCTACACCGCTCCAGATACCGGCGATCCGGTCTTCTTCAAGCGTATTGACTTCCCCGACCAGGTGTATGGAACCGAGCAGGCCAAAGACCAGGCCATCATCAACGAAATCCAACGCGTCCATCAGATGGGCAGACCAGTGCTAGTCGGCACAACCTCCGTCGAACACTCGGAATCCATCCACCGCATGTTGCAACGGCAAAACATTCCGCATAAAGTGCTGAACGCCAAGATACACCAATCTGAGGCGTTGATTGTGGCCCAAGCGGGTCGCAAGCAAGCTGTGACCATTTCCACAAACATGGCCGGGCGCGGTACGGACATTTTGCTCGGCGGCAATCCAGAGGGGATGGCCGCAGAAATTCTGGAAGATGAACTGTTTGACCGCCCCATGCTGGCGCAGTTAGCCATTAATCTGCTAACAGAGGGGGAAGAAAAAGCACGGGAACTGGCGCAGAAGAACAGCAAGCTGCATGAGGCGCTGGTAGATGAACTGCTGCACTTAAAAGCAGAATTTGATGCGGCATTGATCGAAATTGAAGAGGTGCAGGTCATTGGTTATCTGGCACGCACGCTGCAAGAGCCTTTTGACATTGACTACAACAACATCTTGAATGTGCTGCGGCTGGTGCGTGCTGGGCAGTTGAGTGAAGCACGTGAATTTGTGGAATCGTTGGATAAAGATGTGGCGCTGGTTGATGAGGCACTGCGTCTTTGGGAACTGTACACGCGTTACCAAACGATTCATACGGACGAACGCAAAACGGCTCAGTTTTTGGCAGAAATCTTGTTTGATCGCCACTATAACGCCCGCGCTGCACTGATTCGAGCGGTGTTGGGCGGCGACCGTGCCGAAGCAGAGCAAATTGTGACAGAGATTCCGGGATTGGAAAGCGATATTATCGCTCGGATTGAGGCAATACAGAAGGAAACGGCCGTTGAACGACGTGAAGTCTGGCAATTAGGCGGCTTACATGTCGTCGGCTCTGAGCGGCACGAATCGCGGCGCATTGACAACCAGTTGCGAGGCCGTGCTGCCCGCCAGGGCGACCCTGGCTCCTCCCGCTTCTTCCTCTCATTGGAAGACGACTTGATGAAACGCTTCGGCGGCGAACGACTGAAGAACTTCATGACGCGGGTCAGTATTCCTGATGACATGCCCATTGAAAACCCCATGCTCGACCGCATCATTGCCAGTTCGCAAGAACGCATTGAGGGATACAACTTTGATATCCGCAAAAATGTGGTGGACTATGACGACGTGATGAACCGGCAGCGTCAGGCGATTTACAATGAGCGTCGCGGCATTTTGCTGGGTGAATCGATTGACCTGGATGAAAAAGTAGCTGACGCCTTTGCCGGGACAATCAGTGAACTCGTCGAAAATTACGTGGTCAATTACCGTGACTTTGTGCGCGGCGAAGTGCAGCAAGCCATTCAGTCTTCTAGCACGGATGCCACCGATGAAATCAACGTGGCCGGAGTGCTGCGTCAGGTACGCTCTATGCTGCCTGATGTTATCAGCCTGGACAGGGAAGAGTTGGAAGGGCTGCGAGATGACCGGCTGACGGAACGCTTGATGCTCCTGGCTTATGAGAATGAGGAGCAAGGCCAGAATTTATACCAACTGCTGCAAGCGATGGGTCGCTTTTTACCACTGCTGCCCCCGGTTCCAAACTTGGGTGGGCTGGCAAGCCGCCGTTCGGGGCAAATTCAGGCACGGGATAATGCGCGGCGGGATTATTTGCAGCAGGTGGAAATGCTGTTTAATGAGTTCTTGGCGGAACACATCGAGGAGAAACAGCGAGCAGAAATTTGGGAAACGGCCGTTACCCAACTCAATGACGCTTTCAACCAATTCAACCTGCAAACCCTCTCTCTGAAAAATGCTGTTGTACAGCAGCTTCATTTCCGCCAGCAGGCTGACGAAGTCATCCGCCAACTTCTGCTAGAGAGCCTTTCCGCATTGGATAGCGATCAGCTAGTGATTGCCCTCAACGAATATGTGGAAAAGCAGCAGGCCAAATGGCGCCAGCAAATTGGTGATGAAGAGTACCAACGCTTCCAACGCCAGCTACTGCTCTCTGCTATAGACCGAGAATGGCGCGACTATTTAACGGCAGCAGATGATCTGCGACGTGAAGTGGGTCTGGAAGCTGTTGGGCAGCGCGATCCAAAAGTGCAGTACAAGATTCGCTCCGCCGAAATGTTTGCTGATATGCGTCACAACATTGAAAAAGATATTGCGGACCGCTTTTTCCGGCAGGTAGCATCGCATCAGGCTTTTGTGCAGCAGCAGCAAGCGGATCAAGCCTATCAATTGCAGGCGCAGGGCGCAGGGTATCAGGTCGTGAAACGGCAGCAAGGACGCGGTGTGGAGTTGCGCCGCGACGTACCAAAGGTAGGGCGCAATGACCCCTGTCCGTGCGGTAGTGGGAAGAAGTATAAAAACTGCCACATGCGGCAGGATTTGGCAAAAGAACAGGCTTCAACACCTTCAAGGCAAGGAGGACAACGTGCAAAGGGCAAAAAACGGTCAGGCCGCCGTTAATGCCACTTACGCGGAATTTACTTTTAATGCATTGACGGCTGACCTAAAACGTGGTTTTATGTTGCTGGTGTAATGCCTTGATAACTCAATTCCATATCCCATATTCCCACGAACAGGGGGCATCATGCAAAGAGAAAATAGTCATTTTCTGGCTTTGCGAGATTTTCAAAAACAAATACGCGCTGCGGACTCTGCTGATGCTGTTTTAAGCCTGGTCACGACTTTTCTGAAGACGACTCTGGCAATTGATGAAGTTGGTGTGAGGGAAACGGCCATTGCTCCCACAGCAACTTCTCTTTGTTTGCCTGTTAGTCAGTCAGGGCATTTTCTTTGTGTTGCCCGACAAACCCCTTTTGAAGACGAGGAACGAGATTTGCTAGATATGATGGTCGCTCTAATTGGAACGACCCCATATTACCAAACTCGTTTACAACAAACCCGGCAGCTTCTCGAAGAATTCGATATTGTGCAAACCATTCTTGAGCCGGCACTTCCCTTACAATCGCTTGAAGACACACTCAATACACTCTATCAGCAAATTGTACACGTTTTCAAAGCCTCCATTTGTTTTATCGCACTCTATGATCAAGAAACGCGGCTGATTACCTTTCCACATGTTTGGGAAGCAGAGCAGCCGGAAACACTGCCACCGCTTTCCAGTCTAGATGACAATAGTTTGACAGCTTGGGTCGTGCTTAATAACCGGCCATATCTCACTGGCAACTGGCCGAAAGATGACAAGCCGGTAGCAGGCGTGGTTGACGGCACAGAGCCAAGTTCGATCCTGGCTGTGCCTATGTATACGGCAGGCGAGGTTGTGGGCGTGATTTCGCTGCAAAGTGACCAGCCGGATGCGTATTCGCTGGCCGATTTACAACGTCTGGAAGCGGTAGCCGATAAGGCAGCGGTGATTGTACGCAATGCGAGATTGTACGCGCAATCACGCTCTCTGGTAGACCAAAGCTTGCGCGATTATCAGACGGCCGTTTCCCTGCGGCAGGCAATTGCTGTGGTCGGCGCGTCATTAGAACCGGCTATTATCGCTCAAAATCTACTACTAGCCCTTGGCTATTTGTTCACCTACGATACAGCCCTCGTTTTCTTGCACGAAGATGATCAGTGGCGGTATGCAGCAGGACGCGATTTTTATGAACGGCCGTTAACTCTCACACCGGTTCAGGCTGAAAGCATCTGGCAAAACAGCCAACTCTTCAAAATTATTGAGGAGACAAAAGAGCCTATCGTAACGGCCGTGCAAGACGACCCCCGTTGGCCTGATGAAAACAGTCCACAAATACTATCCTGGATAGGCGTCCCCCTTTCCTTACGCGGACAAATCAGCGGCATTCTGATGGCCGAAAGTCAAACTGCTAACGCATTTGGCAAGCATGAAGAATGGCTAAGCTTAACCCTGGCAGCACACGCCGCAGCCGCCCTGCACAACGCCCAACTCCACAAACAAACCGAACAACAACTCCACGAATTAGGCACACTCTATCAAGCCAGCGCCATGATGACGGCCAATCTCGACCAGGACTTTGTATTACAAACGGTTGTCAGCGAAATGGTTCGCGCCGTGCAAGTAGATAGTTGTTCCATCTTCGTTTGGGATAAGGACCATCGCCAACTTGTCCTCTCTGCCCACGAAAACCAAGCAGACAACAGCGCCAATGGCGACACCAAAACTGGATTGAGCCTGCTCAACAACCTGGAGCAATACCCCATTATTCAACGTGTGCTGGAAACACAAGAAATTCACAGCCTACGGCATGACAACGCTTACAGCCCCCACCAGATTGCCCTCTTAGAAGCAGCCAATTTAATGTCAATCTTGCTCGTCCCATTAACTCGCCGCAACACGATACTGGGTCTACTGGCGCTGGGGCAGCAGCAACAACCTCGTTCCTTTACGGCCAGTGAACTGCGCTTAACACAAAACCTGGCCGGACAAGCGGCCGTTGCCATTGAACATGCGCGTCTTTTCAGCCAGTCACAGCGGCGTATTGAAGAGCTTTCCACCTTCCACCAAATTGTCCTTCAGCTAAATACCCCGCTCAAACTCAATGAAGTGCTAGATACCATCACAGGAGCAACGCTGAAACTGGTGGATGCAAGCAACATGCACATCTTTCTTTATGATCCTGAGTCTCAAGAATTCACATTCGGCTCTGCACTTTGGCGAGATGGCACTAGGACATCAGCAGTAGCATCCCCTCGGCCCAATGGCATTACCGCAACGGTTGCCCAACAAGGCGAACCCATCATCATCAATGATGCATCTAAACATCCCCTGTACCAATCAGATAAAGCACAAGCCTGGGGCATTCACGCCATTGCCGGTTTCCCTTTGATGCAGGATGGGCAAGTTATTGGTGTCTTCACCACCACCTATTTGCGCCCTCACACCTTCAGCGACGATGAAATCCTCTTACTACACCTGTTGGCAGATCAAGCAGCCGTTGCAGTCAAAAATGCCCGCCTGTTTGCCCAATCCCAACGACAACTACGGGACATGTCTGCCTTAGTAGACATGGCCAAGCAAGTAACTAGCAATCTCAATCTTACATCTGTCCTGCAAACCACCGTACAAGCACTGCAAAAATTACTCAACGCCAGGGCCAGTACCATCACCATGCTGTCTAAAGACGGCACAGAACTCATTGTGGAAGCGGCGGCAGGCATTAATCCCGAATTTGTCCATGCCAAAATGAAATTGGGCGAGGGTGTTTCTGGTGAAGTCGTTCGCCGCGCTGCCACCATCTATATCCGAGATACCTACCGTGAACCCGATTTCCTCTTCTTTGATGAAGTTGTACGCAGTTTGCTAGTCGTCCCCATCATCATCCGCGATGAAGCCTCGGGAACGATGACAGTTGACAGCGATCGCCCCAACGCCTTCAGCAGCTCTGACATTCAATTGATGACAATTGCCGCCGCACAAGTAAGCATTGCCATCTCTAATGCACGCTTGTTTGAGGAATTAGAAGAACGAGCAGAAGAGTTGGCTGAAGCCTATGAAGAATTGAAAGAAAGTGACCGACTGAAAGATGAGTTAGTACAGAATGTATCCCATGAGTTGAGAACCCCTTTAACTTTCGTGAAAGGATATGTCGATCTCCTGCTTGACGGCGAAATGGGGTTGATGAATACCGCGCAACAAGAAGCTCTGCAAATTGTGTCCACAAAAACGGATGAAATCACGCGGTTGATAGCAGACATTATGACCCTACAACGCATCGACAACAGTAATTTGCAAATGCAACAGATTTCTATGAAGGGGCTGGTAAAGAATTCTGTGGCTGGGCACAATCTGGTAGCAGAAAAGAATGGGTTGATTCTTGAAACACATTTGCCGCAAACTGATCCTGAAGCTTTTGTTGACCAGGGACGTATCAATCAGGTTTTAGATAACTTGATCGGTAACGCAATTAAATTTAGTCCAGATGGCGGTAAGATTGTCATTACGCTAGAGGATAAAGGTGACAAGATTCTTCTTTCTGTGAAGGATGAGGGCGTTGGCGTTCCTGAAGACAAGATATTGCGTATCTTCGACCGCTTTTATCAGGTTGATGGGTCATCGCGTCGCCGGTTTGGCGGCACTGGCTTGGGATTAGCTATTGCCAAGCGAATTGTCGAAGCACATCAGGGTATGATATGGGTAGAAAGTAAGATCAACCAGGGCAGCACTTTCTATTTTGAGCTACCCAAACAACCTACAGCTTTGTTCTCATAAATTGTTCGGGATATGTTGCATTCATTATGATCGAAAAGGCTTCTCAACAGGCTGACCAGCGATTAACTCCTACGGCGCTTAAAGCAATGCCTAAGATTGATCTTCACCGGCATTTGGAGGGTTCATTACGCCTGGAAACTCTGTTGGAAATCGCACAAAAATATGGTCTTGACTTGCCTGCGGCAGATATTGAACGATTACGGCCGTACGTACAAATCACAGACGACCCCCCTGATCACGAAGTATTCCTAAGCAAATTTGAAGTGCTGCGCCACTTTTATCGCAGCCCAGAAGCTGTGAGCCGTTTGGCTTATGAGGTGGTGGCAGATGCCGCTTCCGACAACATCCACTATCTGGAACTACGATTTAGCCCACAGGCTCTGGCGCGGGTACGTGGGTTTTCGCTCAGCGAAGTAGCGGATTGGGTCATAGATGCAACGCAGCAAGCCAGCCAGGATTTGGGCATTATTGTGCGGCTCATTGTCACTTTAGTGCGTCACGATCCCATTGAACAGGCAAAGCCGGTAGCCGAAGTAGCGTTTGAACGCTTTGATAGAGGTATAGTTGGGCTAGACCTCGCGGGGAATGAAGTCAAATTCCCAGCCGGGCCATTCAAGCCCCTGTTTACTGAAGCTAAGCGTCTGGGCATGGGCGTGACTGTTCATGCCGGAGAATGGGCCAGCGCGGAGGGCGTGCGTCAAGCTATCGAAGAACTCCACGCAGATCGCATTGGGCATGGTATACGCTCCATTGAAAATTCTCGGATTTTGCGACTGGTACGCGACCGGCAAGTTGCGCTGGAAGTCTGCCTGACCAGTAATTTGCAAACTGGTGTGGTACACCAATTAATGCACCACCCTCTAGTAGATTTATTGAACTTGGGCGTTAAGGTGACACTAAACACAGATGACCCAACAGTGAGCAACAGCCTGCTGACCGATGAATACCGGGTAGCGGTGGAAACGCTAGGACTGGGTTATGCTGATTTACGTAAGTTAGTGATGAATGCCGCAAATGCGACGTTTTTACCAGAGGTAGAGCAGCAGGAATTACTGGCTTATTTTGACAAGCATTTGCCAACAGGAAAATAAAGGGGGCGGGCCAAAAACCCGCCTCTTTTGTTTTAGGATGCTTCCCAGTCTTTGAGTGCTTTTTTGATAAGGTATTGAATACGCTGGTCTGGAACTTCGCGGGGGCGATCGTAGTAACGGCCGTCCACCTCAATCCGCAACCCGCCCGAAGGATTGTCACACAAATGCACCCGACGATCAGCCAGTTCTGGCACAGCTTCCAAATGCTTTTGTAAAATCGCATCAATCTGTGCCACTAAATTAACCGGAGCCGCCGACGAAGCAGAAGGGGTGGATGGGGGTGCTGGCCGCATAACACTTGGCTGTCGGGAATTTGGTTGATTTTTTAGCGCATCGCGCTGCGCCTCCAATTCTGCTAAAAACCGGGCTTGTTCTTCAGTCAGGGGCGGTTGTTGTTCTGTAGATGGTTCGGGTGTGGGAGAAACGGCCGTTTCCACCACAGCAGGCTGAGCAACAGCCGGAACCGCCATCGCCGGGGCTGCCCCGGCATCGACCAACGCCTGATACCCCCCAGAAAACACAATCAACTCCCCAATCGCCGTCAGCAGCCGCTGCTCAACCTTCGCATGATCAATCTCCGACAGCATCTCAAATCGCCGACCACCGACCTCCACTACCAACTTCCCCATCGGGGGAACCCGGAGTACACGCATAATTTCTACTTCTTTCCGCATGATCCCATCCTCGCTTAAATCTGACAATGTGGACAAAAATGTGTACTACGCCCACCTAAAACAATCCGTTCAATTGGCGTGCCACAATCATAACACGATTCCCCCGTACGGCGGAACACTGCCAGAACAAGCTGCATTCCCCCTTTTGTACCATCCGGTCGCAAATACAGCTCCAAACTGGCTCCACCGCGGGCAATGCCCAACTGCAACGCCTTTTTCATGGCCCCGTGCAGCCGCACAATCTCCGCTTCACTCAGCGTATCTGACGTGCGTGTGGGATGAATACCTGCATAAAATAATGCCTCATCAGCGTAAATGTTACCCAAACCGGCCACGAAGGTTTGGTCAAGCAGCAAGGGTTTAAGGGTGCGTTTACGGCCGTTCAACCGTTCCTGCAGCATCGCCACCGAAAAATCCTCATCCAACGGCTCTGGCCCCAACTTGCCTACCACCGTTTCCACATCATCCACCAACCACACCCGGCCAAACTTACGCTGATCCCAAAAGCGAAGTTCACGGCCGTTATTCAGCGAAAAAATCGTATGCGTGTGTTTATCTGTCGGCGAATTCGCAGCAACCACCGACAACCGCCCCGACATGCGCAAGTGAATAATGAGCGTTTGCCCATCATCTAATGGGAAAAGTAGATACTTACCACGACGGCCAATGGCTTGAATGGAACGGCCATGCACCCGCCTCTGCATCTCCGTCACCGACAAACCATCCATATGGCGCGGCCAATAACAGCGCACCTCAGTAATCATCTGGCCTATCAACGACCCGCGCAGCCCACGAGCCACCATTTCTACTTCTGGCAATTCAGGCATAGTTAGTTGTTAGCGATTAGCTTTTAGCCATTAGCCCCTTGCTAATTATTCATTGCTAATTGTCCCTCGATTATACCGCGAAAAATGAGCGAATCCTCGCCATATTCGGCAGACTTGCCAACGTGAGTATAATGAAACGCATGTATCCCGATGACCGCGTTCTGGTAGCTTACGTCCCCCGCCCAGCAGATTTTGAGCAGGTGCAGCAGGCGGGTTGGTATCGCATTCCACAGCGCCATGCCCCCAAAGGGCTGCATGCGGAATATTATGCGTTTTATTTTGGACGGCCGTTCGGCCCACAAAAATGGTCTATCGTCTACTACGCGCCACGTCTGGGCCACGAACTGCTGCGACGCATTGATTTGCTGCCCGACGAACCCAATCATCCTCGTGCCCAAGACTGGTACTACAAAGTACAATTAGGGCCACTGCAAAAACTATCGCAGCCCATCATCAGCTTGCGCTGGCGGCGCATCACCTTCATCCACACCACCGGCGACCGCTTTTTGGATGCGCGGGAAATCAACGATCTTTTCGTGGATGGCGGCGAATACGTTGACCGCCTGTTTGTCGCACTCAAAGAGCGCGGCTTGCAGCCAGAACGTCATTATCAGGTGAAGGAAGGCCCGATTGAGTATGTCGCGCCGCTAATGATATTGTGTCGCAACGGCCGTATTCCCATCACCGCCGCGCAAATCCCCACCAACCAAACTCAGTTAGCTGATTTTGTGGAAGAAGTGATACGAGAAACGGCCGTACACGGCGGCATAAAAACAGAGAACAACAAACAATAAACAAAATTGCAGTTTGCATACATGCAAACTTGCCTTTCAAAAGGAGACTCCCCATGAGCGAAAGCACCATCATCGTCATCTTCGGCGCGTCTGGCGACCTCACCCGACGCAAACTCATTCCCGCCCTTTACAGCCTTTACCTCAAAAAACGCATGCCTGACACCTTTGCCATTGTCGGCATCTCTCGCAGCCCCCTCTCTGACGACGACTTTCGCGCCCAAGTAGAATCTGGTGTGCAAAACTTCGCCGCCAGCAAATACGACCCTGCCAGGTGGGCCGAATTTGCGCCCCGCATCACCTATCGCCCTGCCGATTTAGGCAGCGTCGAAGGCATGCGCCAATTAGATGACTATCTTCAACAACTCGAAGGGGATAATGGCTCCTGTAATCGGCTCTACTACCTCGCCATTGCCCCACGTCTATACGAGATCGCCATCAATAACCTGGGTGCAGCCAACATGATCTCCGAAGATCATGGCTGGCGCCATGTCGTCATCGAAAAACCATTCGGCCACAATCTCGCTTCTGCCGAACAGCTTAACACCGCCATTCACAAAGTGCTGCACGAATCGCAAATTTACCGCATTGATCACTACTTAGGTAAAGAGACCGTACAAAATCTGCTGGTCTTCCGCTTTGCCAACGCCCTATTTGAACCGGTATGGAATCGCAATTACATTGATCATGTGCAAATCACTGCCGCAGAAAAAGTAGATGTGGGCCACCGTGCAGGGTATTACGATGGCATCGGCGTCGTGCGTGACATGATGCAAAACCACATGATGCAGTTGCTAACCCTGGTGGCAATGGAACCCCCTGCCTCCTTTGAGGCCAATGCGCTGCGCAACGAAAAAGTAAAGGTACTCAGCGCTATCCAGCCCATCACCCCAGAAACGGCCGTGCAACACACCGTGCGCGGCCAATATCGCGGCTACCGCAATGCAGAAGGCGTTGTTCCCAATTCTGAAACCGCCACCTACGCCGCCATCCGCTTTTACATTGACAACTGGCGCTGGCAAGGCGTGCCATTTTACCTGCGCTCCGGGAAGGCATTGGCCGAAAAATCATCAGAAATCACCATCTTTTTCAAACGGCCGCCGCACATCATGTTCCCTCTGCCTGCCGACACACAGCTTGCCGCCAACTTCCTCTCCATTTGCGTGCAGCCCGACGAAGGCATTCACTTCTCCTTCCAGGCCAAAGTGCCGGACACAGCCGCAGAAATGCGCTCGGTAGACATGACCTTCCACTACAACGACACCTTTGGCCCAACCGCCATTCCCGAAGCGTATGAGCGGCTGTTGTTTGATGCCTTGAAGGGAGATGCCTCGCTGTTCACACGCGGCGACGCCATTGAGCTATCCTGGCGGCTCATTGACCCCATTTTGGCTGCTTGGGAATCAGAAGCTGCCCCGCCGCTGGCAACCTACGAACCGGGCAGTTGGGGGCCAAAAGAAGCAGATGATTTCATCAGCCACGATGGCTTTATGTGGACACAAGGCTGTTGTGACGAATAAGAATTGGAGCTAGTACCACTCACGAATTATGGTGTGCTGAACAGCGATATAAATTGGTTTCAGGGTTATTGAAGCGAGGAACGGCCGTGCAATTCTCCAGCACCCATGCATTCACCCCCTGCTGACCATTTGGCTGCCCGTTATTCAGCATCACAAAGCGCAAGTCGCCATCGGCCACCAGTTGCGCCACATCTGCTGCATCTACCACCGGGTCTGCGCCATTAAACCCACCCATATACAGCACCGGGCGACCGCTTGCCAGCACGTAGGATGCCCCTTGCATCGAGCCGGGCACAGCCATCAAATAATCGGTATTTTGTGTATTGGCCTGCAAATAATCTAGCAGCGATTGATTCACGTTGCGGTTATTGTTGCGGTCTGGTGCGGCAAACTCATCCACGCCTGCATACGCACCCGGTAAATTAACGTTGTTGATGTCCATCACCGTCAGATACGACCAAATCATTGGCGTGATCATCAATGCCAACAGTAGCAGGGCAAATCCAGCGCGGGCAAATGAGGCACGGCCGTTCCCCACAACCAACAGCACTCCCCCCGCCGCCAAAAACAGCCCGCCGGCCAGCGCCAACGTCCCGGCATTATCCACAAACTGGTTGGCATCGAACCATTGGAACGCCAGCGTGAGAACGGCCGTCCCCAACAGCAACCCCGCCGCCAAACGCCATTTTTCACGTCCCAACTGCCACAACTCAGCCATACCCGCCCCCACCAGTGCCGCCAATGGGGGAGCCAACATCACCAAATAATAGGCATGGAAGAAGGCAGCAAAGCTAAAAAAGACCCAACCAGCCACCAGCCAGCCGCCCCACACCAGCAAAAATTGATGCTGTGGTTGCAGCGGCAAAGTTAGTTTGCGGCGCAGCAAAAGCAGCAGCATGGCAACAAAGGCAAACGGCAGCAGCCAGCTTATCTCTTTGCTCAACGGCGCGATGAAAAAGCGCAGCACACCAGAACTGCCAACCTCGTCGGAGCCGCCAGGCGCGGAGGCGGGCGGTGCGCCAGTACCGGGTTGCCCGCCATCAGGGGGCACGAACTGTCCATTTGGCGGAGATGGTGGGGTGAATTGACCGCCGTCATTGGGCTGTGGAGGACGGCCGTTTATCGGTGGCGCAAAATTAGCATCGTCGTCATCAGCGCGGGGAGGCTGCTGTCGGCTGCGTCCCAACCCGCCAAATACACGGTTCAAGCCATTGTGCCCCACAATCAATTCCATCACCGTGTTATCAGTGCTGCTGCCGATATACGGCCGTTCTGCCGCAGGCGTCAGGTCTACAGCGACCGCCCAGGCAAGCGAAACAACCAACAGCAGCAGCGTCGCCAGCGCCAGATTCAGCAGTTTACGCCCCCAACCCACCTGCGCACCCAAGAAGTACACAGCATAAAATGCAGGCAGCGGCAAAAACGCTTGCAGCATTTTGATATTAAAGCCCAAGCCCACAACAAACGCGCCCAACAACAAATGGCGCAGTTTGCCCGTTTCTGTTGCCCGCAAAAATGCCCACGCCGCCAGGATGAGCGTTAGCGTTAACATGCCGTCCATCGTGTTGTTCCGCTGCGCCGCCACCGCTACCGGCATAATGGCGACGGCCAACGCCGCCACTAATCCTGCCCCTGTGCCAAAATATTTCTGCGTCAGATGGTACATCAGCGGAATGCTGATCAGCCCAGCGAGGATGTTAGGCAGCACAACCGCAAAGCCATTCACGCCAAGAAAGAAAGCGGAGATGGCCTCAATCCACAAACCCAACGGCGGTTTATCCACTGTCACCGACGCACCCGGCTCGGCAGCCACAAAGAAGAAGTTGTGCCACGATTGCAGCATACTTTTGACGGCCGCTGTGTAGTAGAAATTGGCGTCACCAACGGCCGTTAAATTGCTAAAATTCAAAAAAGCCGCCAGGAGCAGAATGCCCCCCAGGGCAAGGCGAGCAGGTGTCACACCAGGCAGCAGCCGGCGGTGCAGCCAACCCGTTTGCTGCAAAGGTGAAGACGAAATGTTTGTGTTAAGTATATTTGTCATGAAACTGCCTCGTGTTATGAATAGAAAACTGAGCAAATGACCAAGTTTCGTCTCACCTTACAGGGCTAAGATTCAGATTCTATCTGCAAACTGTTAACCAATTGTAAAAAGCAGTCTAACAAGCAAACCCTCTCATAAAACAAAAAGCCGCCCCTATGGGGCGGCTCATTTTGCATGACCCTGGGAGGACTCGAACCTCCAACCAATTGATTAAGAGTCAACTGCTCTGCCAATTGAGCTACAGGGCCTTACTCAATTGCGTCAGGGATTATAACGATTTTCAGGTCAAAATCAAGACGGCCCTATCCAAAAGCAAACATTCGATAAAATCGTGGAAATGATTCTACTGTCCAGTAGCAAGAGCGGTTGATGCCTCCATCTCTGCCAGCACCTGCAAGAATTCATCTACATCTTCCGTCCGCAACAAGCACGCCAGTTGTTTTTCTGGCATGGCATACCCGGACATGTACTGTTTGAAATGCTTACGAAAGGTCACTAACCCTTGCCAATCACCATAATAGGCAACCATCTCGCCCAGGTGCAGGCGCACGGCCGTTGCCACATCCGCAAAGGTCAGGTCAGCCTTATCACGCCGCGCAAAAATCCAGGGGTTGCCAACAGCCGCCCGGCCAATCATCACCGCATCACAGCCGGTGTGGGTCTTCATGCGATCAATGTCCGCAGGGGCCTGCACGTCGCCGTTGCCAATGACGGGCACAGGCACAGCCTGCTTCAGTTGGGCGATGGCGTCCCAGTCAGCTTTGCCGCCGTATTTTTGCGTTTTGGTACGGCCGTGCATGGCAATCAACGCCGCCCCATTCTCCACCATAATTTGCCCAATCTGCAAAAAATTACGCTGGTCGGCATCCCAGCCCAGGCGAATTTTACCCGTCACGGGCACGGGCAAATACTTCGTCAGCAAGCTGAACGTCTGCGCTACCAATTCCGGCTGCGGCATCATGCCCACGCCCGCGCCGCGCCCGCTCACTTTGCGCGTGGAACAGCCCATATTCACATCAATGATATCCGGCTCCAAATCAAGGATGGTTTGAGCTGCTTGCAGCAATCTTTGCGCATCGTTGCCAAAAATCTGAAAAATGATGGGATGTTCGTCTGGTTTTTTGTCCAGCCGCATCCAAAAGCGGTTGCGGCTGCGCTTGCCCAGCAGCGTCTCCACCGGCACAAACTCCGTGTAATTCATTGCCGAGCCATAAGCACGGCACAATGCGCGATACGGCACATCAGAATAGCCGGTCATCGGAGCCAAAACCGTATCCCCATACACAGGCACAGAACCAACGTGGAAGAGTGGCAAGTTTGCAGGGTTGCCCACTTGCATACTTGCCACTTGTCCACTTGCCGCTTTATAACTCAAATTGCTCTCCAATGGCGGGCACGCGCACGCTGCCGGGGAGCTGCTTTTGCTGCCACACTTCTTGGGCTGCGGCCGTCCACTGCGCGTTTGTCCAGCCCCAGCCAGGGTTGCCCGCCCCATCAGGGTGGCCGCTGAGATGGACGAGTAGGGTCTCTTTGGGCTGCAAATTGGCGACAATGCGCTGCACATTATCAAAGGAGGGATGGGTCGCACGGTGCTTTTTGGCCCGCCAAAAGGCGGTGTCAATAAACAGACGGTCGGCGTGTGCGAGGTGGGCAACGGCCGTTCTCTCCACCTCCGTCTGCGGCGATACCAGCCATTCATTCTCACTATCAATATCCCAAAGGAGGACGGTTTTGGCAACGGCCGTCTCCACGATAAAAGCCGCGCAGCTATACTGCACTTGCTGCGCATCATCTGGGCTGCGATCTGCGCCAAAATGGGACACCGTGACCGGCGTCACCTTGAGGCCCGCTATCCCCAAATCCAGAGGCGGCAGCAGCCTGCCCGGCGGCTCATTTTCTTCGCTGATGTGTGGCTGCAAAAAAGTTTGCCATTCGTACCCACGCTCGCGCTGTAACCAGGCAGCCGTGCCCGCACGACACCACACAGGCACTTGAGCCGTATCGCGGCCACTGCGCTGTCGCGTCAGGTGATAGGAAACGCAAAGTTGATTGATCCCCAGCGTGTGATCAGGATGCCAATGGGTCAGCAGCAGCCAATCCAGGCGGGCGCGACGGCCGTACAAATACGGATTTTGCAACAAACTATCTACCACGCCTATCCCAACATCTACTAAGACATGGTACTCTGCCTCATCGCTGCCATTCAGCCCCAAAAGGGAAACGGACGTGTTAGCCTGCCGCTCCGGGCTGGCACAGCGGTCACACTCGCAGCCAAACTGCCGCAGCATGGGCGCTTCCAGGCCATTCACAACAAGAATGTGTTTCATTCTTCACCTCGGTTCATAATTTTCCAGAGGTTATACACAAATAAGGCACACATTACGTTACGGCCGTTCCCCGTTTAGCCACCTATTTACAAATGACAGTACGGCCGTTCCCACCCCTTCCTCTTCCATATCAAACCAGGTAATGGCCGGATCATCGACGCGGAACCAGGTATTTTGCTGGCGGGCAAAGCGGTGCGTCTCAAATTTGATGCGCTCGATGGCCTCGTCCAGTGCCATTTCGCCATCGAGATAAGCATAAAGCTGCCGGTAGCCCAGACCGCTCATTGCGGGGAGGAAACGGCCGTGCCCGGCATCACGCAGCGCTTCCACCTCGGCCAGCAAGCCATCAGACATCATGGCATCAATGCGCTGATCGATTCGTGCGTACAGTGCCGCCCGTTCGCGGCGCAGCCCAATCTGGCAAATGGCATACGGCGGTGGCTGCTTGCGCTGCAATTCGGAAATGGGACGGCCGCTCACCAACGTCACTTCCAACGCCCGAATCACGCGGCGCACGTTACGCGGCTCAATTTTAGCCGCCGCTGTCGGATCAAGTGCGGCCAGCCAACGCGCTAATTCTGGCCCACCTACTTGTGCCAGTGCTTCGCGCAGCACAAGCTGCGGCGGCACGCGGGGGATGCCCCATCCTTCTGTTACAGCCCGCACATACTGCCCTGTGCCGCCCACCACAATGGGCAGCCCCCCACGCTGATGCACAGCGTTAATTGCCGCATAAGCCAAATCCTGATACTCGCCCAGAGTCAGTGTTTCATCTGGCTGGCACATGTCAATAAGGTGGTGCGGGATTTGCGCCTGTTCTGCGGGGGTGGGTTTGGCTGTGCCGATGTTCATGCCCCGATAGAAAAGACGAGAGTCGGCAGAAATGATCTCGCCATTGAACGCAGCAGCTAATTGTAGAGAAAGGGCCGTTTTGCCAACGGCCGTTTGCCCCACAATCACCAGCAAGGGAGGGTTAGTTTCATCCTTCACCCTTCATCCTCACCTATCACCAGCCCATCACCGCATTGGGAATGTGTTCGCAGCGTAGCAATTTACCACGGCCGTCCAACTCAACGGCTACCAGGTCTATGCGCCATTCCACATCGTCCAAGTCATGTTCATAGAGATAATGCTGGCCCAAATCTAGCAGCCGTTGGGCTTTGCGCGGCGTCACTCCTTCTTCTGGCGTGCCGCTTTTGCGCCCGCGCCGTGTCTTCACTTCTACAAAAACCAGCACATCACCAGCCTGTGCAACGAGGTCAATCTCACCCCGCGCACAGCGCCAGTTGCGCTGCAAAATGCGGTACCCTTTGGCTTCTAAATGGGTGGCGGCGACGGATTCTCCCCAATTGCCTAGTTGTTTACGGCCGTCTCCCCCCTTATCGCTCACGCGAATCACCCTCTTTTTCCGGCCACAACCATTGCAGCGGAGAGTCTTCTTGTGGCCGAACGAGGTTGACAAGCTGTTCTAACATGGGCTGCCAGCGCTCACGGTTCTTTGCCCAACGGCCGTGCGCTTTTTCACGCCGCAAATCTGGCCGCTCCTCGCGCAGGTGCTCGTAGAGGGCTACTGTTTGCGAAACTGTGCGCCTGATATCGAATCGTTCGCTGGCTTGCCGCGCAGCTTCGCCCATTTGCTTACGCCGCGTTTCATTCAATGCCAATCCGACCATCGCCGCTGCCAACCCCCGTTCGGGATTTTCGGTTAGCAACCCAGACACACCCAATTCCACTGTATCCACAATGCCTGGCGCAGCAGGCGCAGCTACCGGCAGTCCGGCAGCCATCGCCTCAATAATTGTTAACGGATGTACTTCTGTCACGGAGGCAGTAACAAAAAGATCGGCGGCAGTCAGATAACGAGGGATGGTGTCATAGGCAATGGCTCCAGCGAAATGGACGTGGCGTGACACGCTCAAGTGACGTGCCTGTTCGGCCAGGTCTGACTGCTGGGCACCTTTCCTACTAAAACCAGGTGGAGTTCTGGCACAATGTCTTGCGCAATTGCAAACTGATCGAGCAAAACGTGCAGATTTTTTTCTGATGACAATCGGCCCACGTAAATAAGCACAATTGCATCCTCCGGGATACCCAGTTCGTGCCGGGGAATGGGGAAAAACGGTTTGATGAAACGGCCGTAAATCCACCCCATTTTCAATCACTTGATAGGCTGACGCACGCCAAAAATCAAGCATAATCTGGCGCACGCTCTCAGATGGGGTGATGACCACATCCGCCTGATCGGTTACTTCCGGCCACACCTGACGCATGACGGCATCGGCCGCCGGCTGTGGCAATGCCACACAGTTCCTGTACAGGTCGTAACGTGTGATTGCGTATACGATGGGGCAACGGCCAAAATAACGGTGCGCCATTTCCATACTCATGAACAAGTGATGACAATGGATAATCTCCATCTCTGCCAGCAATTTTTGCGCCTTAGTCGTGTAGCGCATGCTGACATAATACCCATCGCCTACTGGAATGGCAGGAGAGCGTACTACGCCTGGCTCATCCCCTGCCGCCGGGCCCTGGCTCTAAAGTAAAAACGGTCACTTCATGACCTAATCTTTCTAATTCTTGCTTATATAAAGACACCATGCGCGTCACGCCATTAATGACCGGCTTGTAACACGCTGTCACCATACCTATTTTCATATGTAAAATAAGTTCCCTTTATGTATGAACACGCAGCCAACGCCGCAAATGTGTCAGACCCAACGAAAAAGCCCATTGGTCGATGTTGTCTGGATGACCACCAAACGAACGCTGCGTCACAGATACGCCGCTATTGGAAGCCAATGTTACCAAAACCTGGATACCGCCTGGACTTACATTTTTATAAACGAGCAAACTCACATCGGTTTGAGTTCGCCGCAGCAGTTGGACGACAGCCAATCGACACCAACGAGTTAAATCACCGGAAGGCAACGAAATGCCTAGTGCGGTGGCAAGATCCGCACAGCTATCTGCCACCATAGCCTGAATCTGTTTGTCTGCCTCAGGCAAAGTCAGTAATGTGCCAGCAATGATATTGTTTGTATGGCATTCTGCCAACGAGAGCTGAATGCCACTTCGCCCCAATAACTGCAAAATGACGTTTTCTAAACGGGCGCTGCCATCACCATAAATATGATCCCCCAATCGCAGCAAGATTAATTGTTTGAGTTGGGCTAATCTTTCTGCAACTTCGTGTTGTGTCTCACCTTCAGCCCAAACACGGATATTGGTTTGCCCAGCAAAAGAATCATAGGTTATGCGCGTATGCGGCTGTTGAGCTAAATCAGCTAATTGCAAGTGTGCGCTGCTCTCCACAATGCCAACAGCTCGCAGAAGCAGCCAATCAGCCACATGTTCAGGTGCTTGTTCTTCTTGAATTTTGGCACGCAAATAGGGAAGTACGGCCGTTTCCAATAAAAAGGCCATTTCCTGCCGTTCTCGCGGCAAGCAAATGACCAAACTATCATCACTCTCAAACCAACAGCCTGGCAACTGCAATGATTTATCGCCAATCACTGTTTCATACATAAGGTTGGCTGCATTTCCCTGTGCGTCCTCAGACATTTGCCGCAGCACCCCTTGCAAAACGGCTCGCTGCGCAGCGCCATCTATTGCCAAAACTACATCGGCCCGCCTGATACCGGTTTGCAAAACACTTGCAACCATGTCGGGGTCTTCCCCTACTGTTACTTTACAAGTGAGAGGAACGCGAATTTCCCGAAGGCTCCGCGATAAATGGGCGATATTCGTATCCAATACGTCTCCCACTAGTAAATCATCGCCAATACTGACAATTTCAACTTTCATGGGGTTGTGTTTTTTAATCATTGTTGCAAAACAACTAGATAAACAGCGGGTAGGGCGATTCTAGCATAAAGAAAATGGGGCAGCAATCTTGACAAATTCGGCCAAATGTTCTACGCTTCTCGTACCTATACGAAAGACACTGCAAAAATAACAAATAATAAAGAGAGTGAAAGAAAGAACAGTACGCTGCTCTAGTTATTTTTGAAGGAGAAGACAGTACATGAGTGATAACAAACAAAAAGATTTGTTTCCAGAAAGTTCTGCGCAAACGATGGGCAGCCAACCGCAAACACTTTCCCGAAGCGCATCCATTCAAGCCGCTTTGGGACGCTTTGAAGTTCATATGCGGGATGAAGGGTTTGCACTTAACACCGTCAAAGCTTTTGCTAGCGATGTGCGCCTGCTGGGAAAGTATTTAGGAATTGGACAACCGGTAGGCGACATCAGCACACAAAATCTGAATGATTTTCTAAATTGGATGCTGAATGAGCGTGGTGTACCGTGCAGCCCCAAATCTTATGCCCGCCGTGTGACCACGTTGAAGGTATTCTTCAAATGGCTGCATGACACGGGCGTGCTGCCAGATGACCCGGCAACGGCCGTTATCCAACACAGCGTCAAAAGCCCCCTCCCGGCCGTTCCCGGCGAAGAAGCACTAGAAAAAGCCCTCGCCGTTTCCATGGCGCTGCGGCAAGGCACAGAACAAGCCAAACCCGATGCCCGCCCTCGCCTGCTGCTCACCCTGCTGCTGCAAACCGCCATCAAAAAGAGTGAGGCCATGAATATTGTCCCCAACCATATTGACCGCAGCGACCCAACGCAGCCTATGATCTTCATTCGCTATGCCAACCCCCGCCTGCGCTACAAAGAGCGCCGTTTACCGCTCGATCCCGATTGGCTACCAGTTTTAGACGAATACCTGGAACAATATGCCCCCCCAGACACCCTTTTCACCTGCACACCACGCAACCTGGAATATATCCTCAGCGACATTGGCAGCGAAGCCGGACTAGAACAAGGCGACCTCTCCTTCGAGAACTTACGTTGGGCCTCAGCGCTGCGCGACTTTCGCAACAACGTTGAACAAGACGACATCCGTCAAAAGCTAGGCTTATCAAAAATCACCTGGCGAGAAACAAAGGCCAAACTAGAAAAATTACTGGCAAAAGAACGCGGTGAACCAGTGTAAAATGGGTTATCAAGATTGGCGATTGACCCATCTTGATAACTCAGCCCCGTATCATTTCCAGCGTGTTAAAATCGTCTCCCGCTGGAAAACCTTCACACTAAAATACAAAAGCACCACATCTAGCACCCCCACCACAACGCCAAGAATCATAATAATCGTCTGGTCTATCAAGATAAACCCCACCGACTGCCCTACAATGAGCATAATCAACGGCAGCACGACTACCGCCGAAAGCTGTTCTGCCACACGGGGATCAGATACGCGGGATGACACCATCAGGGCGATGGCTACAGACATCAACGTGAGCAAAGGGCTGTCCACAAAGATAGCAATTAGCCACAAAGGGTCTACCAAATAGGCAAAAATGGTATCCGTCACCATTAAGCGGGCACCAACTAGATAAATGGCAAAAGAAAGCCAGGTGGCGGCAATTGCCGGTATCACGGCCGCAATCGTCTTCCCCATCACTAGCTCCCCAGTCGTAATGGGTGTTGCCAGCAATGGTTCCAGGCTGTGCGACGTTTTTTCGCCTACGATGCTGTACGCGGCAATCGTCACTGGAATCGTCACTGGCAAAATCATCAGCATCAGCGTAAACAAATCCAGCATATACACCTGCGCACAATCCATCTCCGACAATCCTTCGCACAATTCGCCAAAAAACTCGTCCGGCACATCATTCGAAGTCTGCGATAACTCATCGTTCCAATTACCCATCGCCGCCAGCGTGCCCAACGGCAGCGCCACCATAATCAACGGCAAAAAAATCACGGTAAACAACACCAGGCGGTTCTTAAAAACCTCGGCCCACTCTTTGAATACAATCGTCTTAATCTTGTCCATAGTTCACCATTAACAATTGACAATTAGCAATTGGCTATTTCCTCATCGTTCTTGCACCAATTGCAAGTAAACATCCTCTAATGAGTGGCGCAGTTCGCCCACAAACTGAATCGCCGCGCCCTGATTGACCAGCAGACGGATGATGTCGGGGTTGTGTGTTTCCGGGTCGTCCAATGAGAGAATGAGTTTGTTATCAACAGTTTGGGTGCGTTTGATAAAGGGGAGGTTGGCAACGGCCGTTTCCCACCCCACAGCCGTCTCAGCCAGATGAAACACCACCTGCCGCCCATACATCTGCTTGCGCAGCCCCTGCGGCGTATCCACCACACGAAGCTGCGTCTTGAATACAGCCACGCGATCACACAGGCGGTCTGCCTCATCCAAATTATGCGTGCAAATAAAAATCGTGCGCCCTTCCCCCTTCAACTCCGCGATAAAATCGCGCACCAACTTCGCCGCTTCCGGGTCTAGCCCCGACGTTGGCTCATCTAAAAAGACCACACGCGGCTCATGCAGCAGCGACCGCGCAATCGCCAGTTTTTGCCGCATCCCCTTGCTGAATGTGCCCACCGCATCGTGCCGCCGCTCCCACAAGCCCAGCATCCGCAGATACTTTTCCACCTGCCCGGCCACATCGCGCACTTCGTACAACTGCGCATAAATGGACAGGTTGCGCTCGGCCGTCAACCGGTCATACATGCCCGGCGTCTCCGTCAGAATGCCCACGTTGCGGCGAATGTTTTGGTCATCTTTTCCCACTTCGTAGCCAAGAATAGTGGCACGGCCGTTCGTCGGGGCAATCAAACTCGTCAACATACGCACCGTGGTCGTCTTTCCCGCGCCATTCGGTCCCAAAAAGCCAAACACCTTGCCCTCGGCAATCTGCAACGTCAAGCGGTCAACCGCCACATTATCGCCAAACCTCTTCGTCAAATTCTCTGTCGTAATCATCGCATCCCTCTTTAGATAGAGTGCAGAGATAGAGATAGAGGACGCCGGCATTCCACTCTATCTCTATCCTCTATCTTACGTGTAACGGCTATTTTCCAACGATTCCGCCGTCACGTCCATTTGCAGCGCCGGAGCGGGGCCGGGTTCCGGCAGCAGCGGCAGTTCTGGCTCGACTGGTTCCGGCGTGCGTAGGGCAAAAATGATGCCCACACTGAGCAATGCCACGCCCGCCAACGCTAGTTCGGAGATGTAGGCATTCCAGGTAACGGCCGTTACCACCGCCACCCCATTCGCCACCCCATGCAGCCCAATTGCCGCCAACAACCAACGCTTTTGCCGCCGCACAAACACCTGCATCACCAACAGCGACGCCGCCAAATGCAAACACAGCGCAAACAAGCGTTCCACTGCCCCCAACAGAATCAAATACCAGGGCGCATTGAAAACGGCCGTCACCTGCGCCTGCACCAACGGCCACTGCTCCGCCGGAATATCCGGCATCCACACCCCGCGATCAATCGCCGCCATCGCTACATAATTAATAGCCACCAATACCCCCAACAGCAGCGACTCAATGCCGCCGTGCCCCGCCCCCAGCATCAATCCTTTGCCCCACGTCCGCGCCTCCGTCGCCCAATAACGGTACGTCAGATACCGCGCCCCCTCCTCAAACACCCCCGACGACAACCCCAAAAATGCCGCATAAATCAGCAAATTACCAAACACCGTCACATCTGTGGGGATGAGGGCAAATCGCTGCAACACCAACCAGTTAAAGGGAATATGCCCCACCTGCGACAAAACGAACGTCAACGCGCCCATACCGGCCAATTCCCAGCCCGGCCTCCGCCGCGCCGCAATCCACCGCGCCAACACAATGGGCATGGCAATCATCAAAAAGGCATTGAGGAAGTAAGGCCAATAGCTCATAGCGATTAGCTTTTAGCCATTAGCTTCTTGCTAACAGCTAAAAGCTAATCGCTCCAAAAACCGCTTTCCACTCATCTCCAAATCATCATCGAGAGCAAAGGTCAGGCTGCGCACATGCAAATCATCCAGCCACACATCTAACGGCCGTTCCAACCCCACCGGATACACCAACACCGCTTCACGGCAGCCCTTTGCCTTAGCATACGTCACCACCTGATTAAAGTCCGGGTTGGCCGCTTTCTCTGGCGCTTTATACTTCGTATCCAGCACCATGTGCGGGCGATTTTGCTCATCATACAGCACCAGATCAATGTCAAACTGCACCCCGGACACAGCACCCACCTGCACCCGCTCCTGCACCTGCACACGCCACGCTGCGGGCAAATGCACTTCCAGCCATGCAGCCACAAAACGCTCGTACAACTGCGCCATGTTGACGAGAAAGGGCATCATCTCCCGTTCGCCGCTGTGGTGCGTGGGGCCGGTATGCTCCAGAAAAAAGCGACAAAGAGCATGTAATGGGCGGTAATCTTCGGTCAGCCGGGTGTACGGCCGTTCCCACCATCCACCATTATCCGGCAGCACAGGCGCAGCCGCGCCCAGCAACACCCGATACGCACGGGAAACGGCCGTCGCCCCATCCCCCTCGCAGCGCCCACTGCGTGCAATCACCCCCAGCGTATACGCCAAAATCTGGTTCTCGGCAATGTCCGCCGTGAACGCCTCATAACGGCAGGTCAGGGCCACATCACCAGGACGTGGCGGATGCTGCCACTGAATCTGCCCACGCACAAAAGAGGACGGCCGTTCCCACCCCACATACGCCCGATGCAGACCCAGCCGCGCCCGATGCAATACGCGCTCCGCCAAAATCTGCGCCAACTGCGCGTAAAAGTCATCCAACGAATCCGCCGTTGTCAGCCCATCCAGCCAATGGACGCTGTGCAGGTCATGCACCCAACGCCACATTGCAAACAGGTTGTGCAAGCTCAGTTTGGGATTTAAGCGCAAAGAAATATCTGACGTCAACGGGATACTGCCCACCCAACCCAGGCTCGTCAAGCGCCACTGCTGCCTCGTTGCCAGGCTGGGGAACTCCACCCGCAAGCAGCCCCGCCGTTGGTCATACTCGCGCCACAACAACTCACCCGCCGCATCCGGCAACTGCGTGCGCGAAACCAACAAAGGCCGATATTCCTGCAACGTCAAAATCATGCTAGAAGTCTATCAGTATTTCAGCGAGTCAGCATTTCAGCCTGACTACCTGCTGACCACCTGACAAGCTGACAAGCTGATTAGCTGATCAACTCCTGCAGCGCTGCTTCGGCATCTGGATAGGCAAATTCAAAGCCCAAGTTTTGCAACCCTGCGGGGATGGCACGCTGCCCTTTCAGAACCACGTCCGCCACTTCGCCGAGCAGCAAGCGCAGGGCAAAAGCCGGTACAGGCAGATACGCGGGACGCTTCAGCACCTTGCCGAGAATCCGCCCAAATTCCTTGTTGGTTAACGGCCGTGTTGCCGCCAAATTATAAGCCCCTTGCGCATCATCATGTTCCAGCAAAAAGCGCATGGCTTGCACCGCATCATCCAGGTGAATCCAGGGCATGTATTGCCTGCCACTGCCCAGCGGCCCGCCCACAAACAGCTTAAACGGCAGCATCAGGCGCGGCAGCGCACCACCCGCCGCACTGAGAACCACACCGGTACGCAGCAGCACGCGGCGCACACCCCATTGCTCGACAACGGCCGTTTCCGCCTCCCATTCCTGGCACAATGCAGCTAAAAAATCATAGCCAGGGGCAGCATCGGCCCGCAAAATCTCATCCCCTCGCCCGCCATAATAGCCCACCGCCGACGCTTGCAGCAGCACACGCGGCTTATTTTCCGCCTGCGAAATGGCGGCCACCACTGCCTGCCCGGCATTAATGCGGCTCTGACGCAGCAGTTGCTTGCGCTGCGCCGTCCAACGCGCAGGCACAAAGCCCTCTCCGGCAATGCTCGCCCCGGCCAAGTTCACAATCGCTGCCGCACCATCTGCCAGGTGTCCCCAGCCAACGGCCGTGCGTGCATCCCATTGCACCGCCCTTACACCATTTAGCAAGTCATGCCCCGCCGGATTGCGGCTGAGAACAACCACCTCGTAGCCACCTTCCGCCAAATTTTTCGCCAATCGGGAGCCAATCAGCCCTGTACCACCGGTGATAATGATGCGCCCCATTTCCTATTACCTCCTTCAAGAAAATTATTAATTGTTGAATGACTAATGAAGCTCCACCAATAAATCCATTAATCATTCAACCATTCACCCATTAATTATTTAACAACCGGGCGTTCCCCCACATATCGCGCCCGCGGCCGAATAATCTGCCCCAGACGATACTGCTCAATGGCATGGCCCAGCCAGCCAGCCGTACGCCCCAACGCAAACAACGTCAGCGCCGCGCCCGGCGGCAGTGCCAGGGCACGCGCCAACACCACCAACGCAAAATCCACCGTAGCTGGCAAGCCCACGCTGGCCGCCATCTCGTCCACAAAGGCTTGCGCCAATTGGACAACCGGCGCATCAGGCGCAACGGCCGTTACTCGCTCTAACAAAAGCCGCGCCCGTGGATCCCCCGCCGCATACAGTGGATGTCCAAATCCGGGCACACCTTCCCCGCGCCGCAAATAGCTGGCAATCGTTTCCCGCACGCCCTGCATCTCCGCCTCGCGCAGCAGCGCCGCCACCCGCTCCGTAAAGCCACCATGCTTCGCCCCTTGCAGCGCCGCCAGCCCCGCCTGCACCGCACCATACGGCGTCCCCAAAGCCGAGGCCACACACCGCGCCGTGAACGACGAGACATTTAACTCGTGATCGGCGCACAAAATCAGCACCAGGTCGAACAGATCAACGGCGGCAGGGTGCGTGGGCGCCCATGCTTGCTGCAAACTTTGGGCGATGGAGGCGGCTGGTGGCTGCTTGCAGGCAACGGCCGTTAACAAGGTCAAGATCCGCGCTCCGGTTTGGGCAACGGCCGTTTCTGCCAGGTTATACGCCGCCAAATCCTGCACCGCCGCCAGCGGCAGCAGCGCCTGAAACCGTGCCATCAAAGGCAGCGCTTGCACGGCATCAGGCAAAATGACCGGCGGCGGCTGTGCCGGAAACAAGCCCGCTGTGTCAAAGTCACCCGTCCAAATCAACGCCGCCACCTCTTCAAAAGGACGCGACTCGGCCAGCGCCAACACATCATGCCCACGATAATAGAAACGGCCGTCCGCAATTAACGTGATCGCCGACTCCAGCAGCGGCGTGCCAAAATGCAGCGCCGACTCCACCGCCTTGGCCGGATTTTGCCGCAGATCCTTCCGCGCCAACAGTGCATCCACGTCCTCGCGGCGGTAGCGCCGCGCCCGCGTCTTGCCTGTGCCCTCCTCCGAGCGCACCAGCCCCCGGCTGACATACGCATACAAAGTAGACACGCTGATGCCTAATGCTTCTGCGGCTTCAACGGCCGTCATATACAGTCCCTCACTCATGCGCCACCTCATTTATAATCGTCCGCAGCAGGGCCACATCCAGATTGCCGCCAGACAACACACAAATCACCGTTTTGCCCTGCCAATCCTGCCCGCCGCGCAGCAGCGGCACAATGCTAATCGCGCCCGATGGCTCGATCAACAACTGTTCCTCTGTCAACAGCATGTAAATGGCACGGCGCAGCTCTGCCTCGCTGGCTAATTCCACCTGCACCCGCCCTCTCGTCAGAGCAAACGGCAGCCGCCCAAAGCCACCGGCCAGCCCATCGGCAAGGGTCGGCTCGTGATTGTAGGGATCATAAGCCACGTCATCCTGAAAACTGAGCAGCGCGGCCGGGCTGGCCTGCGGTTGCACGCCTACAATCTCGCAGGCAGGATGCAACGTCTTCAGCGCCACAGTGATGCCCGCCAACATTCCCCCGCCGCCCACCGGCACCAAAATGCTGTCCACCTGCGGCCGTTCCTGCACTATTTCCAGGCCAATGGTTCCCTGTCCGGCAATCACGTCAGCGTCATCATAGGCGGAGATTTCCAGTGCGCCGGTTTGTGCGGCAAAAACGGCCGCCGCCTCGTGCGCGGCCTCGTAGCTGTCCCCCGTCTGGTGCAGAGTGATGGGAAAACGGCGCAATTTCCGTACTTTGGTCTGGGGCGCGTTGCTGGGCACAAAAATATCGGCGCGGACGCCGCCCCAGGTTTGCACAGCATAGGCCACGCCCAACCCATGATTCCCGGCAGATGCGGTGACGATGCCACGAGCTTTTTGCACGGCCGTTAGCCGCGCAATCTTGTGCAGCGCTCCACGCACTTTGAAAGAGCCAGTGGGCTGTAAATTCTCCAGCTTCAGCCACACATCCGCCCCTGTCAGATCACTGAGGTATGAACTGCGGCGCAGTGGGACGGCGGAAATATACGGCCGTATGCGTGTGTGCGCCTGGTAAATGGAAACGGCCGTCGGCAACAAATCAGACATAATCAATCCCCTTTTAATAACATATTGATTCATATATCAATATTGACAATATTGAAGCATATTCCTATGATCGCGTCAACTATTTCGTATGGAGGTTTACATGTACACACAAAACAAAGCAAATGCCGCACAGCGCGAGCGCAAAGGGCTAACTTCCTACTTTATGTGGAATCGCCAGCAAAATGAACACACCAAACTGGCTATCACCTGGGTTGAAGTCGTACCAGGGTCACGGCAGCGGCCACACCACCACGAACCGGAACAAGTGTACGTCATTGTGCAGGGTCAGGGGATTATGGAAATTGATGGGGAAAAGCAGTCCGTCACAACCGGAGATTTGATCTACATCCCATCCAATGCTACGCATGGCATCACCAATCATGGCGATGAGTTGTTGGTGTATGTCTCGGCAGCTACACCCGCTTTTGACCTGGTAGACGCCTATGATCGCGGGCAGTTGCAGACACAAAATTATTAAGTACCCATGCAAAAGTTAAGTTCATGGTTTTCAGATTTGACCAATCTTGGAGATTGGTCAAATCTTGCCAAGTCAACAGTTATTGAACGCAAACACAATTTGCGAGCCGCGCATATTTGGATACTCTTGACGGATAGGCAATTTCTAATTGGGTAGGTGCAGCTTATATGGCCTGCATCTACCCACATTCGTCAAAGGATATCCATGATTTCGTTCAATATCGCACAACTACTTGAAGAACAACAGCAAATGAAACGGCCGTATCACGAGTTCCTGCGTCGCCGCTCCATGAGCATGGGCGTGTACGTGTTACCGGCTGGCAGCGAAGACCCACAGCAGCCACATCAGGAAGATGAAGTGTACTTAGTCCTCGAAGGCGCAGCGACCCTGCGCGTGGCAAATAAAGATCAAAAGATAACAAAAGGCAGTCTCATCTTCGTACCTGCCTTTATGCCCCATCACTTCCATTCTATTCTCGAAGATTTACAGGTGCTGGTGTTTTTCGCTCCGGCGGAAACACAGTCCACCTTGTAAATGGCAAGCAGGCAACTATTTACTGCTTACCGATTACCGTTTGCTGATTACCGAACACTGTGTCTCCACAGCGTCACGAACTAACTGCGGGAATCCGCGCCGAGATGCCCATTGCCCTGGGGGTTATTCCTTTTGGGTTGATTTATGGCGTGTTGGCGCTGGCTGCTGGGCTGCCTCCAGCGGTGGCGCAGGCTATGTCTGCCATCGTTTTTGCAGGATCGGCACAGTTTATTGGCGTGCAATTAATTGGCGCGGGGGCAGCTATACCCGTTCTCTGGCTCACCACCTTTGTCGTCAACTTGCGGCATTTGCTCTACAGCGCATCCATCGCGCCGCACACGCAACACCTGCCGCCGCGCTGGCGCTGGCTACTGGCCTACCTGCTCACCGATGAAGCATTTGTCGTCGCCATTCTGCATTACAACAATCAGGAACGGCCGTTAGCGCACAAACACTGGTATTTCCTGGGTGCAGGGTTGACGCTGTGGACGACCTGGCAAATCAGTACGGCCGTTGGCATTTTCTTGGGTGCGCAAGTTCCGGCAAGCTGGTCATTGGACTTCACGTTGGCACTTACTTTCATTGGGCTGGTCATCCCCGCGCTGCGCGAACGGCCGCATCTGGCAGCCGCCATCACAGCAGGTATTGTCGCCCTTCTCACGTTTGCCTGGCCCTACAAATTGGGATTGATCGCGGCCGCCTTATGCGGCATTGCAGTCGGGACGGCCTTGGAGGCACGGCAATGACCTTTTGGCTGACCATCATCGGCATGGGGCTGATCACGTATGCCATTCGCGTCACCTTGTTTTTGTTGTTAGAGCGGGTGAAACTGGCTCCTTCTGTGCAGCGCGGGCTGCGTTATGTGCCGACGGCCGTTCTCTCTGCCATCATCGTTCCCGAAGTGCTGCAACCGGGTGGCACACTGAACATCTCGCTGGGCAACGCACGGCTACTTGCCGCCATTGTCGCCGCCATTGTGGCCTGGCGAACCCGCAACGTACTGTGGACTATCGCCGCAGGTATGGTTGTGCTGTGGCTATTAAACTGGCTAGGGTAAAAAGAAAACCGGGTCTTTGCAAAAACCCGATTTCTAAAGCTAATTTCGCAGCTCCGCCAAAACTTCTTCCGTGAACGGGTTTTCTCCAGCTTGCAACGCCTCAATCCAGGCTTCACGCCCTTCACCACCTTCTTCATACACATCAAGGTCTTGTAAATAGGTTATAAAGAATTGGAAATCAGCGATGGCCCCATCGTAATCGCCGGTAAGTGCGCGGGCAACGCCACGACTGTCATAAAAGTCGCCGTTATTGGGCGATAGGGCAATGGCTTGCTCGCAACTATCCAACACATCAGCAGCGTATCCCCACAAACTGCCAAACCAACATAAGGCGTTCCAATCCCAATCGCTGATCATCGCACCGGGGTCTTGGGCTTGGGCAGCAGCGAATTTGGCAACGGCCGTTTCAATATCCCCCTCCTGAGCTGCATCCACTCCGGCAAGCACCAAGTTTCGCGCCTCATTACGGCTTGAAATTTCTGTAAGCGCCTCCACTGTCAGATTTGCCTCCGGTTCGATCTCATTGATTCTGTCTAGCAAACTTTGTGCGCCGGCTTCATCACCATCAGCTAACAACATGGCCGCCCGCTCTACTATCGTGGAATGAACAGGCCAGTTGTCACAAGTCCGCTCATATGCCTCAGGTGTACTACGCAAATACCGCTCCCATTCACCTAAGGAGAGGTTGCGGCGCACCTGATCACAAGCAATCGCTGCAAATTCTTCAATACCCGTAAGCCACAACCGCGCTGTATGATCACGGCTGCCAGTTGCCAAAATACCTCCGGTAGCACCAAATTGCACATCCATGACTTGCCGTTCGTGCCCCTTCAAAATGGTAGTGGAGAGATTAGGATCTACGGCGGTCAAATTCCATAGGCGCACGGTGCGATCCCAACTGCCGGAGGCTAAGGTGCGCCCATCTGGACTGAAATCAAGTGATAAAACCCAATCAGCGTGGCCGATCAGGGTGTTAATTGGCTCCGTCACATCCTCTAGATCCCACAGGTTGATGCTCAAATCGTCGTAACCACTTGTAGCCAACATGCTGCCATCTGGGCTGAAGGCCAGGTCACTTACCCATGTTTCATGCTGCGAGTCGAAAGCCAGTGGTGTGTCCAAATCGCCGTCGAGATTCCAAATATAAATGGAGCGGGTGTTGTTGGCAGCGGCCAAAGTACGGCCGTCATCACTAAAAACGAGGGTGTGTAAACGCCCATCAAAACCGTGCAAGATGGTGGCTTCGCTGCCGGATGGCGGCCAGATGTACACGGCCGCTCCCGTTGTCGCCGCCGCGATCTGTTCTCCGTCCTTGCTAAAGGCCAGTGCTGTAACGGCCGTACCATCTGCGTGCAAACTATTTTGCGGTGACAGTGCCTCCCCAGCAAAAGACCAGATATTTATCGTATTAGTATAGTTCGTCGTCGCCAGAAGCCGACCCTCTGCATACAATGCTGCTGGGGTCAAGCCTGTTATATCAAAAGGCGGGGCTACATTTTCGCTGGCGGGAATTATATACTTCTGCTGTAATCGCGGCGGAATATTACCAGTATTCCAAAGATAAAGTTCGTGTGGCACAGTGAAATCCTCCACATTTTGCGCCAGCGCGACCAATGAACCACCATTTTGCCCAAACCCAACGGCTACCACATCGGTCCCCGGTTCACGCATCACTTGCGGTTTGATGTCTGTACCGCCCAATTGCCAGAGCCGAATAGAACGATCATCGCTGGCGGAAGCCAGCACATTGTCCGCAGGGTTAAAAGCTATTGCATTAATGGTTGAATTGTGCCCAACAAGGCTGAATATTTCTTCGCTGGGATTTTCCACGTCCAGCAAGCAAATTGCCAGGTCTTCGGAAACGATGACGGCTATGGTTTTGCCATCATGACTGATGCTCAAATCGCCAATGGGTGTCGGAATGTTGCTGGCAAAGCGGGTCACATTGAATGTACTGCTGACCATATTCCACATGGCAATGCTGCCCGCGTCATCAGCCGTCACCAAAAAACTGTTGTCTGGAGCAAAAATAGCATGTGTAATCCCGGCGCCACTGCTGCTGCCGAACTGCCGTATGACGGCGCGGCTGGCGCTGTTTAGGTCACGCACCAGAATAGTGCCGCGCACGTAGGTTGCCAGGTAACGGCCGTCGTCGCTCAATGCCAAGTTTACTAAATCGGGGTCAGCGCTTTCATAGAGGGAAACGGCCGTTTCCTCCGGTGCAGTCAAATCCCAACGCCAGATCGCGCCACTCGTACTATAGGCAAACAGATAGCTGCCCCCCGAGCCAAGCAACACACGACTTATTGGTGTGCCAGTAGGCGCAAAGGTTGCCAGCAGCACAGGCTCTGGACTGGTTCGTGCGGCCACACCGCTAATATCCCACCAATCAATTTGTTGATCATGCCGCAGCACGGCTACACTTCCCCCGTCTGGACTAATCGCCAGACTGGAGGCGGACATTGTCGCTCCCAGGTTTTGGAAATCGGAACTGGGGCCGTCCAAATTCCACAATAAAACAGTGCCATCTGCTTCTGAGGAGAGCATGTAACGGCCGTTTGGGTCAAAAACCACGTCACGCACAAACCCGTTATGACCTAGCCATACCGTGTTGTAATCCTGCTCCGACAGCACCTCGCGTAGCGCCGTATCTACCAGCTCCCGATCATCATTTTCTTCCTCATTCATAATACGCAGCGCTTCCAAAGCAAGCAGCGTAGACAACTCCGTATCATTGCTTAAATCCACGATGCGCGGCGCCTGAGCTGCCAACGACTGGGCCAGCGCCACTCGACCAGATTTCAACGCTTTAGCAGCATTTTCACGGGCCAACTGTTCACTTTCCACAGCTATAGCCTGCGCCGTTACCGCTTCTTCTTCTCGCTCCACCGCCAAAGCCGCATTCGTGTCAGACGTAGCAGCCAATGCCACAGAGGTTGCTGCCGCATCGGCTGCCAAGCCAGCATTCACATCAGATGTGGCCGCCAATGATTGCGCCAACTGCTCGTTATATACAGAGGTTTCTTGCGCCGCAATGGCTCTAGTAGCGGCACTATTTGCTTCGTCAGCCTGATCTTGCGCATAAATAGAGGCAATGCTCGCCCAAACAAATGCAACAATGGCAACCACTACCAAACCCGTCAACGCCAAAGTCAAACGACGCAGGCGGGTAGCCGTTCGCGCCTCTTTTTCTGCCCGTTCTTGGGCAGCAACCAGGTCATACTGGCTTTGTGCATCTTCACAGGCCGCCAAAAAATCTTGTACAAGCGGCTCCTGCTCTTCACGTTGAATCGTCGCAAGAACGCCTTTCAACTCCTCGCCCAACATCAGTAGATCACGGCTGCGGTCGGCACGATCCCACGCTTCGGCAGCACGCAGCAATGGGCTTTGGCGCAGCCGCCATGCCTGATTTGCATGTAAAATGGGCGTAACAAAGCGATCGTGTACCAGTTCGTACCATGTACCTCCAGCACGAATTTCTGCACGCAGCAAGAAATGCTCGACCAACACTGCCACGACTTTGTTAGACATCCCGGCCGTTTCTATCTCGCCCTGGTACACCGTGCCGCGTGTTTCCGCCTCAGTGATCAGTTCCTGATCAAACCAGGCCCGTAGTTCCACCTCGGACATACTGGTTTGGGCAAGAGCCGCTGCAATTGTTTCTTCATAATACTGAGAAAGGGCAATATCCACATCACCCAGCTCTTCTAAGTCTTGCTGCGTGATAAGCGTAGAATCGGAATCGCGTAAGTTTTCCCAAAGCTGGAAACAGACGACCTGCAACTGCACAGGCTCTACAAATTGACCTGCCTGGGTTCCCTCCCCCTGTATGCGAATCTGGCGCAAGTTGTCTACCAAAATTTTGGCTACGCCTGGAGCAAATTGACGACCACCCAATGCGGCGGGCTGTTCAACAGCTTCCTGGGCGGAGGATGCTTCCATGCGCTGCATGTAATAACGGGCACGCATGTTGTTAAAAAGGAGACGTTGATACGGCCGTAACGCAGCCACAAAATCTTCACGCAGCGTCAACACTACCCACAAAAGCGGATCATCCAACAACGCCCGATTCAACTGCCGGAAAAACGCCTCGCGATCTTCCCAGCGTGCCAAATGCGTTGTTACAATTTCTTCAAACTGATCGATGACCAAAATATGCGGCGGTTCAACGTAGTCCACATTTTCTTCTGCCGCCGGTTCGCTCTCGTCTGCAAGCTGCGGTTGGTAAAAATAATGCTCGCCATCGTTCGTTGCCAAATGGCGCAAAAATTCTGTCAGGGGCATATGTGCAAACTGCTGCATATCCTGCCCACTCTGCTCCAAACTGAGAATCAAGTTGAAGACAAAAATATTATCAACATCATCAATACCTGGGGGTAATTCGCCATTCACACGCCCTACGGGAAGAGCCACAAAGCCCTCGTCTTCCACTAATTGAGGAAGGACGCGTGCATTGATCAAGGAGCTTTTGCCTGCACCGGATTGAGAGTAAAACAGCACCATCCGCTCGGAAATTACCAACGAGACCAGGTCACGGGCTTCCCGCTCACGTCCAAAAAAGCGGTCACGGTCGTCTTTTGTAAAGGTTCGGGGGCCAACGTAGGGGTTGAGTATTTCAGTCATAGCACATCCTAACTGGCCCATACCTGCCAGATTTCTTGCATAAAACCAGGAGCATCGCCCCAATACACCTCAAATTTCCCTTCTTGGTCGAGATAGTTTTTCAGGTAGTTTTGTTGATGATCGTCCCCCTGCAATTGAATGGCGACACTTTTCGGACGACGCTCGGCCAGGCTGGCGCGAATCAGCCCGCGAAAGACCGTGCGAAAGTCCCAGTGAGCTAATCCAAAACCAAGCAGCATCAATGCAGAATCCGTTAGAGCTTGCCGAATGATTAAGGGAATGCCTTCCCAATCGCGGGCGGTATTGACGAGGAAATCCAGGTGATCGTCCTCAGTAAGTACAAGGGACGCAGGGTGCGCATCCAAACCGTGCAGGTGGTAAACAAGGGGTTCCTCAATCGTGGGATGATAAGTATTGTCATCATCAAAGTTTGAGGGGATGCGGCTAAGCTGGTTGTTCCAATAACAAATTTCGGTGCGCGGCTGTTTGCCTTCGCGGCGCAGGGCCATCTCTAAAAAGGTATGGTAGCTGGTGGTCAGGTAGATTGGCAGTGGCAGTTTTGCCAAAATGAGGAGTGGATTATTCAAGCCATCATCAAACTTCGGGAACCCAAGACGATCGGCCGTTTCTGAAAATGTGAGCTTGTCGGCATCAATCTCTTCTTGCAAGTCTTCTACCAGGTCTTCGTCGGCAATAGATTGCAATGCCGCTTTGAGAAATTTGAGGTAATCGCGCTTGACATATTCGCTGTCTTGTCCTTCAGCCTGAGCCATGACAGCCTGATATTGTGCCATGCGGGCCAGATTGCGCTCTGGCCCAGGGTACTCTGTGTAATAAGCCCAGCCTTCCATGAGTTCATTTTGATCATCAAATACAAGGTTGCTGCCAACAACGTAGCTAATGACGGGCAGCGCTTTGCCTTCATTGATGCGGTCGATCAGGGATTCTTTCCAACCTTTCTTGGTGGTTGTGGCTTTTTGAATTTTGAATCGTGTCATGGCGTGTGCCTCTTTAAGCGTGTGCCAGTAGCAAGTTTGTGCTTATGCGGTCAGAGCAATACGAAAGCCGATGGAGTCTGTACGGCCGTTCACACGCAAACTGGTGCGGGCGGTACAGCGCAAATCAGCTTTGGAGGTGTCATAGGCCCCGCCGCGACAAATGCGGCGCAAACGTGGGTTTTGTTGATGAGCGGTGGGGTCTTCACGGCCGTCATTGGCCTGATAAGGGTATGGGTATTGAGGTTCGCGGCGGCTATCACCCCACAGCGTGCTCGTCCATTCAGCAACATTGCCAAGCATGTCCGCACAACCGTAGGGGCTGAGGTGATCGTCATGGGCAGTAACGGCCGTTGTACCAGCACTGTCTGCATTGCACGCTCCGTCTATCCACTCATGGCCCCAGGGGTACGGCCGTTCATCAGTACCTCGTGCCGCCTTCTCCCACGCCGCCTCTGTGGGCAACCGGTAGCTTCGCCCCGTCGCCTCACTAAGCCATTGGCAGTAAGCCACGGCATCTTCCCACGAAACCCCTACAACAGGATGATCTGGTTTGTCTTGTGGTGGGGTCTTGCCAAACCAGCCGGTGCTGGGCGGCGGCGGGTTCTGTGCCGGATTTTGCTTCAAGAATTCAGCGTATTGCGCATTGGTGATGGGGTATTTGCCCATACGGAAGTAGGCCAGTTCTACAACATGGTGCGGCGTTTCTTCAGGTGGCGCATCGGCAGCATCGCTGCCCATCGAGAATGCCCCAGCCGGAACTGGCACAGTTTCCGGCTCGAAATGCAAACGTTTGACCGGCTCACCTAACAGTTCGGCATCGCTGCCCAGCAAAGCTGGGTCGGGCCATTCTTGTTGTGGGCGTAGTTGTTGGCAGAGGGTGATCAGGTCTGGGAGACGGCCGTTCCGCTGGCAATACTGCACCAACGCTCGCATCCTCTCTGCCCGCCCCAACAAGCGCGAAACCACATCATCCAGCTCAATACGTAGTTCGTAGGCCAGGTCTTCTAATTCACCTTCATCAAAAGATTGTTTGAGTAACTCAAGCAGGCTTTGGGACATGTTTTAGTGATGATTAATTGGGTTGGATTATCGACAAAAATGTTATTAGCAGCTAACGTGACATAAAGGATAGCGTAAAATAGGACTTAAGTCACGTTTGTACAAAATTTCTCAGGTGGACGGCCGTTATTGACAACGGCCGTTACCTTTGCTACCCTTTTCACCATGTTAATGAATCAGCACATCACAAACAGCGCCGCGGCTGCTAGCCAGACATTCCGTCTGGTTTGTTGTGCTGCCTAAACTCCCTACCTTATAACAGGCATACAACCGCCAGACTAGACAAACAGTCTGGCGGTTTTTTTATTTTCAGGACTGCAAAGCAATGCTACAACACTACATCCACTCTGCCAGGGCTAGACGCCTCTCACAAGTTCTATTTTAACGGGTGAGAGGCAAATAGAAGTTACGCATAAACCGCATCGTGCGGTACAATTTTTGAGCCATCAAATTCATAGCAAAAAAGAGAGTGAGCAAGTCATGAAACAACCTAAAACTAGTAACGAACTTCGTCAGGCATTCCTGAATTTCTTCAATGAGCGCGGTCACGAAATTGTCGCCAGCGCCATTTTGCCACAACAAGACAACCCTACCCTACTGTTCACCAATGCCGGGATGAATCAGTTTGTGGACGTATTTTTGGGTAAAGAAAAACGCGCCTACAGTCGCGCTACCACCTCGCAAAAATGTATGCGCGTGCAAGGCAAACACAATGATTTGGAAAACGTCGGCCCATCGCCACGCCACCACACCTTTTTCGAGATGCTCGGTAACTTTTCCTTCGGCGATTACTTTAAGCAAGACGCCATTCGCTATGCGTATGACTTTTTGACCAAGACCTGCGCCATTCCGCCAGACAAGTTGTACTTCACCGTACATACCAGCGACGACGAGGCCTATCATATTTGGGCCAACGAAATTGGCGCACCTGCCGACCACATTTTGCGCATGGGCGACAAAACCAACTTTTGGTCAATGGGCGATACTGGCCCTTGCGGTCCCACCAGCGAACTCCATTATGATTGGGGGCCGGAAGCGTGCACCTGCGGCCAGCCAGACTGCTCTGTGCTGTTGGACAATGACTGCGACCGCTGGCTGGAGGTATGGAACCTGGTGTTCATGCAGTTTGATCAAGCGGCGGATGGCACGCGCACGCTGCTGCCCAAACCGGGCGTGGATACGGGGATGGGGCTGGAACGCATTACCAGCGTGGTGCAGCAAACGCCGGTTAATTATGATAATGACCTCTTTTCTCCGGCGATGGACATGGTGCAGGAGTTATTGGGCGATCAAGATGCTGACCGCCAGCAAAAGTATGTGGGCTACCGTGTGATTGCCGATCACGGCCGTGCAGCCACATTCATGATTGCCGATGGCGTGCGCCCCGGCAGCACCGGCGCAGGCTACGTGCTGCGCATGGTCATCCGTCGCGCGGCGCGGTTTGGGCGTAAGATTGGTTTCACAGAACCGTTTCTTGCCCATGTTGCCGGCGTCTTCATTGACCAAATGGGGAACGCCTACCCAGAACTGAAACAACGGCGCGAACACATTTTGCGCACATTGACCCGCGAAGAAGAAAAATTTGCCCGCACCGTAGACAGCGGACTGGCACAGCTCGATAAAATCATCGCCGAACTGGGCGAACGCGGCGAAACGGAAGTCTCCGGAGACACGGCCTTTAATTTGTACGCCACTTATGGCCTGCCTCTGGAAATCACGCGGGACGTGGTGAAAGAGTTGGGGCTGACAGTGGATGAACCGGGCTTTGTGCGTGCGCGGGATGCACATGCTGAGGCCAGCGGCGCAGGCCGTTTTGGACAATACGAGACGGGAACCAACGTGTATGCGGATGCTCTGCACGAGTTGATGATCTCTGGCACCCTAGAAGAGGGTGTGGAGTATGATCCGTACCTGGGCGCAAACTCTGAATCGGAAGTGGTCGCCATTTTCCGTGATGGGCAGCAGGTGGACGCACTTGAGACAGGCGAAACGGGTGAAGTGGTCACGGCCGTTACGCCCTTCTATGTTGAAGCAGGTGGCGAGGTCAGCGATACGGGCATGATTTTGTGCAAAGGCGGCCAGTTCCGCGTGGAGGACACGCGCAAGCCAGTCAATGGGCTGGTGGTACATATCGGTACGGTTGAAGACGGCCGTATTACCCTGGGCGGACAAGTGCATCTTCGTGTGGATAACGGCCGTCGTTGGGACATCCGTCGCAACCACACCGCCACACACATCCTGCACAAAGAACTACGCGCTCACCTGGGCACACACGTCCAGCAGGCCGGTTCATTGGTCGCACCTGACCGCCTGCGCTTCGACTTCACGCACGATCAGGGCGTGGACAAAGAGACGCTGGCCGAAATTGAAGCGCACATCAACAAAGTCATCCTGGCGAACCGCCCCATCACCATCACCTACATGAGCCAAAAAGAGGCGGTGGAAGCGGGAGCGATGGCCCTTTTTGGCGAGAAATATGGCGACGTGGTGCGTACTATCAAAATTGGCGACCCTAACCATCCCTACAGCTATGAATTGTGCGGCGGGCTGCACGTTAACGAGACGGCCGAAATTGGCTCATTCCGCTTCCTCAGCGAAGGTGCAGTAAGCGCAGGCGTGCGCCGGGTAGAAGCGGTGACCGGGCGCGGCGCGGCGGAGTATGTAGCGGGCCGGCTGGATACGCTGGAACGCGTAGCGGGCAGGTTGAATGCTCCCATCCCAGAACTGGAAACGCGGCTGGAAACGCTGCTGACAGAGCACCGCTCTCTGCAAAAAGAGCTGGAAAAATTGCAGCGGCAGGCGGCCAAGGGGCAGTTTGACAATTTACTGGCCCAGGTGCGGCAGGTGAATGGTGCAAATGTCCTGGCGGCGCGGGTAGATGTACCTAATGCCGATGCGCTGCGCGAGATGGCGGATTGGTTCAGGGATAAGGTGGGGTCGGGCACGGCAGTTTTCGGCACAGTCGTCAACGACAAGCCGCTGATCATCGCTACCGTCACTGACGACTTGATCAAGCGCGGCGTCAAGGCCGGCGACTTGGTGCGCGAGGTGGCGAAGATGGTCGGCGGCGGAGGCGGTGGGCGACCCAACATGGCCCAGGCTGGCGGGCGCGATGCCAGCAAACTGGCGGCGGCACTAGACGCGGTGGCCGGGCTGGTGGAAAAGGCACTTGATTAAAATAAGAGTGGAGGGGTGAGGAACGCTTCACCCCCTCCAATGAGGTGAAAACATGGCCCTGATTCGAGAAGGTAACAAAAAGGTTCTGTTGATTGTGGATGTGCAGGTGGGCGTCATGCACTATACGTGGGATGCGGCACGCATCATCAAAAACGTTGCTGCTGCGGTCGAAAAAGCCCGCAGCCAAAATATCCCCGTCATCTGGGTACAGCACGCAGGTGAGGAGCTAGCTTATGGCTCTCCTGATTGGGAGTTAGCGCCGGAACTTGTGCCCGCGGAAGGCGAAATACGGATTTACAAGGGATTCAATTCCTCGTTTGAGGAAACGACGCTGTCTGAAACGCTGGCCCAGCTTAACGCTGCGCACATCGTTTTGGCAGGTGCGTCTACCAATTGGTGCATTCGCGCCACCGCCTATGCCGCATTGGATCGCGGCTATGATCTAACCCTAATCAAAGATGCGCACACAACTGAGATAATGGAGTTTGATGATGGCAGCAAAATTGAAGCAGCCGATATTATCCGTGAGCTAAATAGTGTCATGACTTGGCTCAATTATCCAGGACGAAAAAACAACACCGTCGCGGTGGATGAGCTTGATTTTGCCACCTTGCCCTGACCATGACATTTTTACTCATCCCCTACACTCGGCTCACCCTAAAGACCTACCTGAGTGCGCCAGAAGCCGAACGGCGATTGGCGCTACGCGTGCGCCCACGCAGTTGGTTGCAAGTGCGCTCCTTTTGGGCCAAGAAAGACCTGGCACATGATTTTGTAGGAAAGGTGGAGGACGGCCGTTTCAACATCAACCGCATCATCTACTACCGCAATTCCTTCCTCCCCATCATCATCGGTCAATTCCACGAAGATTTAGGCGATACGCGCATTGAGATCACCATGCGGCTGCACTATCTTGTGTTGGCATTCCTGGCTGTGTGGCTCATCATTTTCTTTTCCTTTATAGGTGGCGGTCTGAGTGAGAACAGCGTTCCAATTTCCCTCTTTGTTGGTTTTATCGTTCTATTTCTGGCGATTGTCCTCATTTCCTTCAACTACGAAGCCAACAAAGCGCGGCGTATGTTAGAAGAATTGTGGACAGCAGATTAAGAGATTGGAGAGAGTGTACGTATAGAGGAGGGGTTGATTGTAATGTTCTGTAATCCACCCCTCACAAAGGTAGGGGCTTGGCGCTGCCAAACCCGGCATTGCCAAGCCCGCTTAACCCTATTCCCCACAACCCAGCCCTAAATCAAACACATCCAAACCTGTCAACAGCATCTCATAATCGCTGCCGTCGGCGGCCATGAGCTTGAGTTCGTGGCCGCCGCTGCCGCCGGGACGATCCAGCCATAGGGAAACGATACGGCCGTCTGGCAGTACACAGGGCGAATTATCATTGTTGAACGCATCCGTCACACGGGTGGAAGTGCTGGAACCCGCCGCTAAACGCCAGATTTGCTCCCCGTACCAATCCGCCTCAAAAATAATGCTGCCATCCGGGGCATAATCCGGGTGGCGCAGAGCATTGGTTGCCGTGCCGCCAGGGCCATCTTCCGGGCCAATCACCGTGCGAAAATTGCTGGCGTCTGTGTGAACTTCGCAAACGGCCGTGCCCTCCTGCCCATCCTGCAAATCTGGGTCACAATTAAACAACACCTTGCTGCCATCACCAGAAACAGCAGGCTGCGTATGCGTGTCATAAGGAGAAGAGCCGGTTAGCAGCAGCGGCTCACTCCAGCCGCCGCCCTGCCGCGTAATCGCATACAAATCCTGCGAATGCGGCCCATCGCCGCCGACAAAAACGATCAAATCACCACCAGAAGCAACCGCGCTAAACCCATCAGGGTGAACCACACCCGACGCGGTGCGTGGCACTTCGCTGCTGGACAAATCAGTCGGCAGCAGCACCAGGCAGGCCCAACCCACACACTCGGCATCAAAATCGCGTTCAGTAGACAGCAGCAGCCACGCGCCATTGGGCGAGAGGTTGCTCCATTCATCTGCACCGCCAGCAAGCGCATCCAGCGCCAACGTCAGGTCTTGCGGAGTGGCAAGACTGTCAGCAACGATGCGGTACAGATGCTGGTTATTGCTCAAGGTGTAATGAATATGACCCGCCGAATGCACGACTACAACGTCATCTACCATGACAGTCGGCAAATAGGCAGCCTCTTCGCCGCTTGTCTGAGAATCATCGGCAACGCTAACGGAACTGCTTGTATCCACTTGCGGTTCGACCCCATTCTCATTGCCTGCGGCACTGCAACCCACCAACAGAACTAGCACGCCAACCAAACACAAAGATATAAACTTCGACATAATCACCTCCAAATGCCATCCATTATAAGCGAGTAATGCGTATATGAGTATGCAAGTGGCAAGTTTGCAAGTGGCAAGTACCGGACTTGCGCACTTGCCACTTGCCCCAATTCCCTGCCCCGTGCATACTTCATGGCATGGATATGCACGTGATTCATTTGGATTCTGATGATGACATCATCTCCATCTGTGACCGGCTGAACTGGCAGGAGAACGGCCGTGCCTCAGGTCAGAAACGCACGCTGCTTCATCTTCCCCCGGACGGCGGTGTGCTGCGCGAAGGGCTAGACCTGGTGCGCCTGCGCCGCCACGCCGACCGCCAGCGCATCGAAATTGGTCTGATCACCCCCGACGCAGAGATTCGCCGCCAGGCCGCCGCGCTGGGCATCCCCGTTTTCCTTACGGCCGAAGCTGCCGAACGCAGCCGTCGTGGTTGGTGGCGCGGGCGGCGGCGACGCGAGCGCGTAGGGCTGCCCACCGTCGGCGGTTCCGGGGTCATGCAGGTGCAGCCGCAGCCATTAGCTGAGGGCGACCGCCGTGAAGTGCATAGACGGATGAGAACGGCCGTCTCCTGGCAGCGCTGGCTTCTGCGATATGCAGCCATCGTCATCTTCTTCATCACCCTGGCCCTGCTGGCCGTCGCCTTTGTCTACGCCGTGCCATCCGCAACCATCACCCTAAAACCAGCCGGGCAGCCCGTGCGCGTGACACGGGTCATCCTCGCCGATCCCAATCTGGAAACGGTGGACTATGCTCAGGGCGCTGTCCCCGCACGGCGGCTGACCGTGCAAAATAGCTGGCAGGCAACAGCCCCCACGACTGGGGCAGCCGCTGTGCCCAATGCCGCCGCACGGGGCAAGGTACTGTTCGTCAATCTGCGCGATGAGGAAGTGACCATTCCTGCGGGAACACGAGTAAGTACGTCAGATGGCAGCAATGTCATATTCCAAACAATTGCAGAAGTAACAACCGCCGCCGTTGAGGGCAGCACAGCCGAAGTGGACATCATCGCCATTGAGCCGGGGCCGCAAGGTAATGTAGCCGCCAATTTGGTGAACCGCATCGAGGGGCCACTAGCAACGCAGTTGGAGGTGCGCAATTTGGAAGCAATGGAGGGCGGCGCGGTGCGGGAGGTGACGGCCGTTTCCGAAGCCGATCAAATCCGGCTGCGTGCCCAAGTGCTGCAATTTTTGCAAGCCCTAGCTGCTTCTGAAATGGAAGCGCAGCTCACAGAGCGCGAATTTCTAGCACGGCCGTCGCTGCAAGTTGTGCAAATTAACAGTGAGACATACTCTCATTTTGTCGGCGAGCAAACGGAAAAATTGACATTGGAAATGCGGGCAGCGTTGATAGGTACAGTGATTAACACAACGGATGCGACGGGGCTATTGTATGAGGCATTGGCAACGGCCGTCCCCGCCAACTACACGCTCAACCCCGACAACATCACCCTCAGCGTAGGGGATGTCGTCGGCGTGGATGAGGACGGCCGTGTCACCTTCGAGATGATTGCCGAGGGAACGGCCGTTGCCGACCTGAATACGTCTGGGGCGGTGCAAGCCATTACCGGGCAGCAGCCAGAAGTAGCGCTGGCCTATTTGTATGAGCAGTTGCCCCTACGCGACGTACCCAGTGCACAAATTTGGCCGCTCTGGTTCCAGCGCATCCCCTATTTACCCGCCCGCATTCAGGTGGAAGTGCAAAACAGCGAATCATAAGAGTTGTCAAATCTCAGAGATTTGACAACTCCCGGCAAATTATTTACATCATCGCAGGTAGCAAAATCGTAGGGGAAGGGTAGAGGTAAGGACGGCCGTTTTGTGCCATCCTAGCAGATAATCATGACTGACTTCTCAATCAAAGGACAGGCACTGGCCCTGGATTTAGGTGAAAAACGCATTGGCGTCGCCGTCAGCGACCCCACGCGCACCATCGCCAAATCGCTGACCATCATCAAGCGCAAATCGCGCAAAGAAGATTACGAGCGCATCGCCCGACTAATTACCGAGCAACAAGCCAATTTACTGGTAGTTGGCCTGCCCATCCCCCTCAGCGGCGTGGAGGGCGAAAAAGCCGCCTGGGTGCGCAATTACACTGCCGAACTGCAACAACACATCACCATCCCGGTTGAATTTTGGGACGAGGCCATGACCACTGTGCAAGCCTACGACAGTATGCGCCAGCGCGGCAAACGCGCCAAACAAGCCAAAGGCCGTATTGACGCGGTAGCAGCAGCATTTATTTTACAATCCTATCTCGACGGGCACAGAGATTAGGGATTAGTGATTAGAGATTGCGGCTAATCTTCAATCTCTTCCAAAGGAGTCCGACCATCCCCACCTCCCAATCCCCACCCCCTAATAAACGCATTGGCCGTTGGCTGTGGCGACTGGCATTTTTATTTATGGTCGTGATGAGCTGCTCACTGGCCGGTTTTGTAATGCTCGACCGTTACCAACAAGCGCAAGCAGCATCTGGCAGTCCGACACTCAATCCTATTGAACGCCTGTATCTGCAAAACTATCTCACTAACCGTGAGCCGCAGTTGCAGCAGCCGGCGGGCAGCGCCACTGTGCCTGTGTCATTCACCATCAATTCTGGGGAAACGGCCGATACCATCGCCGCAAACCTGGCTTCTGCCAATATGCTTAATGACACACAACTATTCATCAATTACCTGCGCTACTACGGTCTTGATTCACAGCTTGAGGCAGGCGACTTCATTCTCAGCCCACAGCTAACCATCCCGCAATTGGCCGAAACCCTGACCTCAGCCTATGCGCAAGACGTTGAACTACGTTTTTTGGAGGGCTGGCGCAGCGAAGAATTTGTGCGTTATCTAGCACAAATCAACCCGGCCCAAATTGACGCAGGGGAATTTGCCGCGCTAGTGGAACGCCGCGCCTCCTTTGATTTAACCGCGTATGATTTTCTAGCCTCGCTGCCGCAGGACGCTACGCTGGAAGGCTTTCTTTTTCCTGATACCTATCGCGTGCCGCAGGACGCTGACGCCGCTTATTTACTGGATGCGATGCTGCGCAATTTTGGACAGCGTGTGCCCCCAGCGATGCGCCAGCAGTTTGGTGCACAGGGATTGACTCTGCTCCAAGCGGTGACACTGGCTTCAATTGTGGAGCGAGAAGCGGTGCTGGCAGAGGAACGGCCGACTATCGCCTCTGTCTTCTACAACAGATTGGCACAGGGCATGAAGTTGGAAGCCGATCCCACTACACAATATGCCCTGGGCTATCAAGCTGACACGGATAGCTGGTGGAAGACGCCCCTTTCTTTAGCCGACCTGCAAGTCGATTCGCCCTATAACACCTACGTTGCACCCGATTTGCCGCCCGGCCCCATTGCTAACCCCGGCCTCTCCTCCCTGCAAGCTGTTGCCAGTCCAGTGAACAGCAGTTACCTTTTCTTTGTGGTCGATTGCACGGCCGTTACCCCCAACACCCACGTCTTCAGCACAACCTACGAGGAGCATCTGGCAAATGTACAGCGATGCCGCTAAAAATGCGGAATGCGGAATGCGGAATGCGGAATGGCGGCGCTGGTTTCTATTCATCATTCTGCTCATTTTGTCTGGCTGCGCCAGCGTAGACCCAGTGGTGAAAGTGGGCTTGGTCGGGCCATTTGAGGGTGCGAACCGCGCCATTGGCTATGATGTGATTTACAGCGCACGGTTGGCAGTGCGGGAGATTAATGCCGCCGGGGGCGTTGGCGGCTATCGCCTGTCCCTGGTGGCGCTGGACGACAGCGGCGACCCGGAACTGGCGCAGCAGGTGGCGGCTTCGCTGGTGATTGACCCGGCAGTGGTAGCGGTGATTGGACATTGGACTGAGGGGACAACGGCCGTTGCCACCCCCATCTATGCCGCCAACAATCTGCCCTTCATCTCCGCCGGGGCACAGTATCCCGCCGCACAACTACCTGCCAACTTCCGCGCCGCCTATGAAGCCATCACCCCATTTGATGAGACGCCGGGGCCATACGCCGGGCCAGCCTACGACGCTTTCCAACTGCTGTGGACGGCAATAGCGGCAGCTTCGGAAAAAGGTGAAATTGAGAGAACGGCCGTTTCCGCCGCGCTGCAAGGTCTGCATTATGAAGGTATGACCGGTGATATTTTTGTAACGACAGAGCCATAGGCAAGTGTAGAAATGCCTGATTTCCTGCCCGGATTACAGTTAAATAACCTGTTTTATCATCAAGCTGTACGGCCGATTTTGCAGACCCATTTCCCCGGCTTAGCACACAGCGCCGCCCGCTTAGGCGCTGGCTCCGAAGTGCTGGGTTATGATGATGAAATGTCTACCGATCATGATTGGGGGCCGCGCTTGCAATTATTTTTGACTGAAGCGGATTGGGAAGCACAGGCAACGGCCGTATCCGACACGCTGTCACACAACTTACCCGCTGCTTTTCAGGGATACCCCGTGCATTTTGGCCCACCCGATGAGGAAGGCACGCGTTTGCTGATAGAAAACCATGTCGGGCCAGTTGCCCATCGCATTGAGGTAACAACCATTCGCCAATTTTTCCAAAATTACATGGCGCTTGACCCATTTGCAGACCTTTCTGCAGCCGATTGGCTGACAACACCCCAGCAGCTTTTGCTGGGTGCAACAGCCGGGCAAGTTTATGCAGATGGGTTGGGACAGCTAACGGCCGTGCGTCACCACCTGGCCTATTATCCACATGACATCTGGTTGTATCTGCTAGCCTCCCAATGGGCACGCATTGGACAGGAAGAGCATTTTGTGGGGCGCACGGCCATGCGCAACGACGAATTAGGATCACGTTTGCTGGCAGCGCGGCTGGTGCACGACTTGATGCAGCTTTGTTTCCTCATGGAAAAGCGGTACGCACCTTACCCCAAATGGTTTGGAACCGCCTTTATGGAATTGGACAGCGCGACAAAAATGGAACCACTTTTACAGCACATTTTAACGGCCGTCCACCCCAAAGACCGCGAGGAACGATTGTGTACAGCATATGAATTGGCAGCCCGGCTACACAATCAGTTACACATTACAGAGCCATTGGATACGGCCGTTTCCCCCTTCCACAATCGCCCCTTCTGCGTCATTCACGCCGAGCGATTTGTACAAGCCATCAAAAACGCCATGACTGATCCTGCCGCGCAAGCCATCTGGCACGATATTGGCAGTATTGACCAGTTCAGTGACAATACAGACTTACGTGAGACGCGGCGCTTATACCGCCGCCTGGCAACTTTGTATCACCCTCTGGAGGAACCATGATTCGACGCATACTTGGCATCATCTTTCTACTCATTGGTCTGGCAGGCATTGCGCTCAGCGTGCTGGGAACACGGTTTGGACATCAGGTGTTAGATAGCGTGGCAACGGCCGTTAGCGATGCCCTCATCCTCACCTCACAAACATTGGACACCGTGCAAGATTCACTGCTGCTGACCAAAGATACAGTTGGCGCAGTCAGCGACAGTTTGGACACAGTGGAATTGACGGCCGATGATTTGGGAGACACGATTGTGCAGACACGGCCGTTACTCGACCAAATTGCTGCCATCACCAGCGAAGACCTGCCTGCCAGCGTGGAAGCCATCGAGGCCACCGTTCCCAGCATGACCCAGGCGGCCGCCACCATCGATACCACCCTCACCACACTGAATAACATCCGCTTCGAGGAAACCATCCCCATCATTGACTACACTTTCTCCTGGAGCCTTGGCGTCGATTACAGCCCAGATGTACCCTTTCAGCAATCCGTGCAACAAATCGGCGACAGCCTGGAACCACTGCCGGGGCGCTTGCGCAGCCTGAAAGTGTACGTCAACGTCACCAGCGAAAACATGCAAACTATCAGTAATGATGTGCACACCATTGCTGATGATCTGGCGGCTATCAACGACCAAATTGAAGCCATCAACCCGCTGCTAGATGAGTACATTGCCACTGTTACCACCATCAATGACAACACCCGCCAAACCCGCGCCAGTATAAATGACCAATTAGAGAGCCTAAAAACTGGCGTAACGGCCGTTATGATCTGGCTGGGACTATTCCAATTAGTCCCACTTTACCTGGGCTTTGAATTACTTCGTGGGAAAACAAGGAATAGTGAACAATGAACAACAGCCGTTCACAATTCATTATTCCCAATTCATTATTGTCTTAATTGCTTATGCGTAGACTCATCATTTTGCTAATAGGGGTTCTGCTCCTTGCAGCCTGCGCCGATAGTGGCGACGAACCACCCGTGCCGCTGGCGTTGGAACCAACAGGCACACCGCTGCCCACGCCAACGCTGGTCCCGGCCTTGGCAACCTGGCAACCCACAGCCACGCCTGACGCGACACCAGCGCTGAACGTCGCTCGCCCTAAGCCAACGCCATCACCAACAGCCACGCCTTCCCCCACACCCAGCCCCACCCCGCTGCCCGCCACACGTCTGGCAGCAAGCAACACCTACTTGCAAAATGGCAATGACAAAGCCGCCATCAATGAATTAGAGGCGGTCTTGAGTCAACGCTCATCTCTCACACCCAGCCAAACTCAATCCACCCTCTACAGTCTGGGAGCAGCTTATTTACGCGAAGGCGAAACGGCCGCCGCCATTGGTGCGCTCAATGAGCTGCTTAATCTGCCCGATGGTGCGGCGTATACCGCCGCCACCTTCCAGTTGGGGCAAGCCTATTTTGCACAGGGCAGCTACCAGAAAGCGATAGACGCCTACCAACAATACCTCGCCGCCAACCCGGACATGGCAACCTACGTCAATCCCTATGTTGCTGACGCCTATTTTGCCTTGGGCGACCGTGCCGCTGGCATTGCCGCCTACGAAGCGGCATTATCCGGTGCGGGTTATCGTCTGGCACAAATTGACTTGCGTGAAAAATTGGTGGCTTTTTACCTGGCTGATGAAGATTATGATGCGGCCATTGCCCAATATGATGCCATCCGCGACCTGGCTGTGACAGAGGCAACAAAGGGGCGTATGACGTATCTCGCCGGGCAGGCGGAGATGCTGGCTGGCCGACCCAATGAGGCTTACGGCCGTTACCAACTCGGTATCACACAATATCCCCGCGCCTACGAAAGTTACCTGGGGCTGATTGAATTGGTAGATGCCGGCGTGCCCGTTGACGAATTCCAGCGCGGGTTGGTGGACTATTACGCCGATGCCACCTACCCCGCCATTGACGCCTTCAACCGCTACCTGGCAGACAATCCCGCTGACTTTCGTGCCGACACCCATCTCTACCTGGCGTGGAGCTACGAAGCAGTGGGCGACAGCGCCGCTGCATTGGCTGAACTAGACGAATATGCGCAAACGGATGCAGCAGCAGCAACGATTGAACGCGCTAAGCTGCTAGCCCGCGCCGGTGATAGCGAGGCCGCACTGACCGGTTATCTCGCCTATTTGGAGAATTACCCCGACGGCGAGGATGCGCCATTTGCAGCATGGTGGGCGGCATGGTGGACAGAGATGTTAGGAGATGCGCCCGCCGCCATCACGCGCTACCGTTTTTTGGCCGATGCTTACAGTTGGCACGAAGATGCGCCGGAAGCGTTGTTCCGCGCCGGGTTGGTGGCAGAGGAGAATGGGCTGCAAGACACGGCCGTTTCCATTTGGTTGGAACTCACAGAACGCTACCCGGACAGCAGTTACAGTGGGGCAACGCTGGTGTGGCTGCTTAGAGCGCTGGAGCAAGAGATAGAGATAGAGGAAGGGGCTGTTACGGAAACGAGTGTTATTTCGGGAACAGAGGTGATAACAGCGACGGCGGTAGTGACTGACACGGCCGTTGTCACGGATACGGCCGTACTGCTGGCCCGCGTGCAAACATTAGCGCAAAGCAACCCTGGAACTAGCTACTATGCCCTGCGTGCCCGCGAAATCGTGAACGGCGGCACGCCCTTTGCCCCCAGCGGCGTGACCAACCTGCCCGCAAACGAGGCCACCGCCCAGCTTGAAGCGGAAACGTGGCTGCGCGGCTGGCTCAATTTGGGAGAGGAAACGGCCGTGCGCACTCTCAGTCCTGCGTTGGCGGAAGATGCGCGGCTGATTGTGGGCGGCAAATTGTGGGGATTAGGGCTGCTGGAAGAAGCCAAACGCGAATTAGAAGCAGTACGCGAAAATTATGCTGACAACGCCCTGTTCAGCTATCAGCTCGCCCTCTACTTCCGCGATTTGGGGCTGTACCGCTCCTCCATTCTCGCCGCAGAGCGCGTGATGGCCCTCTCCGGGGAAACCGTCTTCACCGCGCCCAAATTCCTGGGGCAATTAGCCTATCCCACTTATTATGCCGACCTTGTGCTGCCGCTGGCCGAACAGTACAACTACGATCCCCTGCTGCAATTTTCGCTGCTGCGCCAGGAAAGCCTGTTCGAGAGCTTCGCCCGTTCTGGCGCGGCGGCACAGGGACTCAGTCAGGTCATCCCAGACACCGGAGCCTATATTGCGCGGCAGCTTGATTGGCCTGATTTCGTCAACGAGGATTTGTACCGCCCCTACGTGGGCTTGAATTTTGGTGCCTATTATTTGAATGAGCAGTTGTCCATATTTGACGAGTTTGTAACAGCGGCGTTGTCGGCATACAACGCGGGGCCGGGCAATGCCCTGCGCTGGTATAACGTCACCGGCCCCGATCACGACTTGTACGTTGAAATTGTCAATTTCCCAGAGACCCGTCTCTACATCGAACGCATTTACACCGGGTACGTGATCTATAATTATTTGTACGAACCATGATGCGTGAAGCGTAAAACGTGAAACGCGATGAACCTCTTTTCACGTTTCACGCATCACGTTTCACGGCATCAAAAGACCTAAACTTATTTCCAAGATGTCTAATTTTGATTGGTATTCCGAAGAAGATGCAGGCTGGGATGAGCAAAATGCGCCCAAACTTGAACCCAAACGGCCGCGGCGCTGGCCGCGTGTACTGCTGATTTTGCTGATTGTGGGTGTAGGATTGGGCACGGCCGTTTTCACCCTCTACCGCCAACTCAACAACCGCGTGGACGAGGTCTCGTTTGAACTCGAATCCCGCATCCGTGAAAGTCACGCTATTGTGTACAAAGCTGGTGAACAGGCCGACCGCGATCTCTTTATCACCTTTCTCTCTGGGCGAGATGATGTGTGGGCAGCGGCAGAAGAGCGCGTGGTGGGCGCGGGGCTGCTTTTCCGACGGCATGGGTTTGGCCTGGAATGGCTGCCAGGTGATGCAGAAACGGCCGTGTCCGCTGTCGAAATTGCTCCCACACTCACCTCGGCTGTGGTCACGGCAACCCATCACTATGCAGTCAACGTGGGGCACGGGCTGACGCAAACGGTGACTTTTTTACAAACGGCCGTCTATCGCCTGGGATCAGACCGCTGGATATTCTCCCCGCCAGACGATGACTATTGGGGTAACACGGAGTCCAGCAGTGGCGAACTCTTGACCCTCACTTACCCGGCGCGGGATACGGCCGTTGCGCAGCGCCTTGCCGCCGATTTAGAAGCCAAGCTCAACGAAATGTGCGGCCGTTTGGCAGACATCAACTGCCCGGCAGACATGCACATCGCCATTGACCTTTCCCCCAACCCCACCGCACTCTACGAAACAAACAAACTGCCTGGCCACCTCACCATGACTGCGCCGCCGGTGCGCTCGTTTGGTTGGTACAGCTTTCCGGCACGCCTATCCAACGAACGCGTACTGACACTGCCCACGCCTACCCTTTTTGGGCTGCCTACGGACGAAGCCGCCTATCAAGCGATGTTTCGCGGCTATGCAGCGCGGGTTGTTTCGGCCGCCATCACCGAGATGGCCGGGTGGGAATGCTGTGATGATCAGGCGGTGATGTTCCAGGTTTTGCTGGACTGGCAGTTGGCGCAGTTGGGGTTGAAGATGTGGCCGGTGCAGGCACAGGATTATGAGCGAGTGTTGGGTACGTCACTGACGGCCGTTTTTGACAAATGGCAGCCGATCTTCGACCTGGAAGAGGCCGTTGCCCAAGACCAGACCGATCTCTATTTGCTGTTTGAATTCCTCATACGAAACACAGGGCTGTCAGCGGCCATATTGCAGCGTTCTTTAATGAATGACGGGGATGAAGCATGGAACATTGTGGCGGAAGATTATCCTACTATCCCTGATTTGGAGCAGGGGTGGATTGGGTATTTGTACGGCCGTTCCCAAGCCGCACAATCTCCGCCGCCCATCCCCTTCCCGGATGAGGCACTGCACCTGGTTTGCCGCCCCAATGATGTAGAAGACAGCATCCTCTACCAATCCAGCCCCGCCACCCAAGAGATGACGCTGAACCGCGCTTTGACACATGAAACGGCCGTTATCTACCCGCTGCCCGACCGCTCTGGCCTTATCGTCTCCGAACTCGACGCCGGGACGGGGCCATCCACCAGCACCTTTATCTGGCAAAGCGGGCGCGAGCAGCTCATCACCCGCAATCTGGCCGATTTACCCGTGCCCTACCCCATATCCGCCAGCCCAGACGGGACGCAAGTGTTGTTTTATTCCGAGGCTAACGCATCCACACCTTACACCCTGCTCAATCTGCCAGCCTGTTTGAATGACGGGGTGTGCAATTTGCAAGCCCTGCTGGGCGGCATGATCTGGTCGCCAGATGGGCAACGGGCCATTTTGCGCGGCAACACCACCGGCGCAGATGAGGACAATTTACTGTTTTTGGCGGATGGCGACGGCCGTAACGCGCAGCTCATCGGCCAGGGCAAATACCCCATTTGGATGGCCGATCAGTCCGTCATCTACGTGGAAGCAGGGCAGACGTTAATGCAGCTAAATACCGACCTGCTAACTGTGACGCCATTTGCAGACACCGCCACTTTGACGAACACATTAATCACTGCCAACCCACAAACACAGATTGAATTTTTGGCCGCCGACCCAACCAACCCAGACAGCGTCTATCTCGCCATTGGCGATGCATCAAGCATTTTGGGCAACAATTATTTGGTTCGGTATAACCGCCAAAGCAATGAGGCAGAAATTGTGCTGGAACGCGGAGAGGAATCTGTGTTGTTTGAACGCAGTTACACGGTGTCGCCGGACGGGCGTTGGCTGGCGCAAATGACCTTCACCGACACCTCCCAGGGCTGGCAGCTTTACCTCACCAACCTGGAAACGGGTGAAACGCAGCACAAAACCATCAGCATCACACCCAAAGAATTGGATGCGACTATCGCCCTCAGTTGGTCAGCGGACGGCCGTTGGGCTTCGCTCACAGATGATGGCTATGTGCGCCTGCTCGCTTTAGGGCATGATTACGATCGCTGGTTTATTCCAGAGCATATGGTCTGTGAACAAGCGGTATGGCTAAGGTAAGCTAGTCAGCATTTCAGCCAGTCAGCATTTCAGCCTGACGAGCTAACAAACTACTCTATGTCTAAGAATTTTGATTGGCAATCATTAGAAGATGAAAAGTGGCCCCCGGAACCGAACGCGCCACAAGAACCACGCCCGCAGCGGCGCTGGCCCTGGTTAGCCCTGGTCGGGCTGTTAACCATTGTCGCCGCTGGCTGGTTTTTGTACCGGCAGGTTAACGAGCAAGTGACGGCAGCAGAAACGGCCGTGCAAACCGACCTACTTGCCAGCCACAACTTAATGTTAGAGGCCAGCAATTCGGGTGATGCAGCTCTGTTCCTGGCAATTCTGTCGGGCAGCCAGCCGTATTGGGTAGATATCCAAGAGCAGTTGGTGGTAGACGGCCGTTTGTGGGACCGCACCCCCTTCGGCCTGACCCTGGCAGAGTCCACGCAAACACCTCCAACCATCAACCTCACCCCTGACCTGCGCGAGGCTGAAGTCACGTTTAGCCTACCCTACGAAACCGAAAACGGGATAGTAGAACTACAGCATACGGCCGTGTACCGGCGCGGCTCTTCCCGCTGGTTATATTCACCTCCAAAAAGCGACTTCTGGGGCAGTTGGATAACCAATAACGGCAACATGATCACCCTCATCTACCCGCAGCGAGACGCGGAAATAGCCGAGCAATTAGCGTTCGATCTGGACGAAATGCTGCGCCAACTGTGCAGCACCCTGCCCGACATCCACTGTCCAGGCAATCTGCATGTGCTCCTGCGCTTGCACACCCAGCCGGACATTCTTGCAGAGGCATTTGACCTGGCAAATCTATTGCCGCAGGGCCTTCGATTGGCCCTGCCCACACCGTCGTTGCTGGGGCTGCCCCAAGATGATGCCGGGTATACGGCCGTTTATCATGGTTATGCCCGCCAGCTTGCTTTAGCCGTCATTGCCAATCTGGTGAATTATGAGTGCTGCGAACATGGCCCGTTTTTCCGCGCTATGGCTGATTGGCAGTTGGTAGAGTTAGGGCTACTGGAACGGCCGTTAACGCCTGACGATTACGAACAATTACTGCAAGCAGATTTCACATCCGACTGGCTCATGGACGCCTGGCGCAGCAAAGATGTCAACGAATCCGATCCCTATCTGCGTCAAATCACGGCGTTGGTTGCCTACTGGCAAGAAGGCGGCCTGACAGACAGCCTGGCAACAATGCAGCGCGATATGGACGTGGGTTACGTCCGTTGGGTAAACCGCCACGAAATTGGTGAAGACTTAGAAGGCAACGAATGGTTCCGGTTCATTTACCAGAACTCAATTTCCGGGCAAACACCGCCGCCGCCACTGCCCCAAAACCACCTGAACATGATATGTCGCACAAATGCGGGGCAAATAGCACAAAACGAGACAAGATTGTATGACTACGATTTTGATGCTGGAGAATGGCACGTTGTATTAGAAGTCAATGACAACGGATATGTCTCCATTGCGCCACTATTGTCGGCGGACACCTACTTTGTCAGTGAATATGGCAACTTTATTACCGACGACCCCGATACAAACATGCCATCCCTAACTACTTCACGCAGCTATGTGTGGCAGCATGGCGAGATTTTCCCGCTGTATGAAGCAAGCGACACCAACATTAACAACCTCTCCAATATTTTTTTCAATGGGTTAGACCCGCAGGAACGGTATATGGGTATCGGCTATTGGCTGCCTGCCGACCGGCACGGTCATTCACTGTTGGTTGACTTGCAAAGCTGCACAACAACAGGCTGTGAGCAGCGCGAACTACCCGGTTGGCCGATTTGGTCGCCAGACGGCACGCACATGCTCATGCAAACAGAAGAAGCCTTGAATCCTGATACAAGATGGCCGGAGTATGGCTTCTATCTGGCCGATGCAGACGGGCAAAATCCGGTGGAAGTTGGGTTGGGGGCACGCCTGGCATGGCTGGGCACGCAAGCATTTGGGTATATCCACTGGATGAGTGAAACGGAACAAGAGTTGGTGACTGCCGCTATCCCCACAAGCGATCCCTCCTCTGTTTCTCCGCAGACGATCCTCACCAATGCTGATTTGCTACCTGCATTGCCCTCTTTACAAAATAGAAATGATACGGCCGTTGAATGGCTGAACTTCAGTTACTTTTTATTCACTAGCACCAGGAACGGCACGATCATTATCATTGCTTCAAACCAGATTCTGACTCAGGATAGGGAGTTCGTCTTTCTTCTGCATGACGCAGGTCAACCTACACAATCGCTGGAATTTTTAGATGAGCATTTTGCCGGGGCGCCGCTGCTTGTTTCGCCAGACGGCCGTTGGCTCACCCTCACCCCACCCCAAAAATCTACCGCCTTCCCAGCCACCTTAACAACAACGCTAATCAACCTGGATACGGGAGAACGCCAGGAATTAACAGGCTCATACCCCTACCTCCATTACCATTGGTCACAAGAATCCGACTGGCTCATTCAAAGTTTCGAGAGTTACGCGCTGCTATATGCCCCTAGTCATGACTATCGTTACCTGGTCACGATACCAATGACGGGCTGCGAGCCGCCATTCTGGGGAACACAATAATCATGGCAAAGTTTGATTGGCGCACAGATGAAGATGCACCCTGGGAAGAAGAGATACGGGCAGAACGGCCGTTGCCCACACCCCGCCGCCGTTACGGGCTGCTCATCATCCCCCTGCTAATCATGGTCATCGCCGGAGGGATATACTTGCTGGTACACCGCGTTGACCAGCAGGTAACGGCCGCCACACAAAACGTATCCAGTGACGTGCTAGCCGTTCACCAACTGCTGGCAGAAGCCGCCCAGGCCGAAGACACAGAGTTGTTTGCTGCCCAACTCGATTCGCAAGACTCCCTCTGGTTTGATACCGCGCAATCCCTTTTGGAGCAAAACTTATTTCACAACCGCGCCTCATTCTGGTTATGGGTAGACCCCTCACAAACGGCCGAATCCCCCACTGTTACCCTTTCACCAGACCTGACGGAAGCAACTGTCACGGAACGCCTGCCCTACCTGACAAAAACAGCCAGCAACGAGACCGAAACCATCTGGCTGGAGCAAACAGCCCATTATGTGCTCGATAACGACCACTGGCTTCTCACCGCGCTGCCCGACGACGAAACATTTTGGGGTAAATGGCGCACAGTGGAAGGGCGCTACGTGACAATAACATATTCGGAACGCGACAGCGCGATTGGGGCACAGTTGGCAATTGATTTGGATGCATATGTGGCACAACTTTGTGCAGAAACGGCCGTTCCCTGCCGCCCCAACCTCGAATTCCGCCTGCGCCTCTCTCGTGAATTCACCAATCTGCTCATCCTGGCCCAAAGCTACCGCCAAATCAACACCGTCAGCATGTCCCTGCCCAGCGTTTACCGCATGGACTTGCCCACGCCCACACTGCTGGGCTGGCCCAGCGACGATGCCAGCTACCAGGCACTGCTGCGCGGCTATGCCAGTTGGGTAACGGCCGTCCTCACCGATAGGCTAACACGAGGCAACGACACAGTTCCCGACCGGTTCATCCTCGACCAATTAGTGCAAATCGGGCTAGAGCTGCCGCCTGCACCTAACTTCAACCTGCTACCGCAAGAACCGCCCCCCATCCCCCTGCCCAACCAAGACCTTCTCGTCTCCTGCAAAGCAAATGGCGCATCCGACCTGTGGGTCTACCAACTCGACAGTAACATCTGGTTGGACGCGCAAAACGTCATGGGACAGCTAGACCCCTTCTTAAACATCACGTTGGCATGGCCGCTGCCCAGTGATGAAGGCGTGCTGCTCTTTTTGCGTCGCGTTGTAAATGGCGACTACCATTCACAAGTCGTGTTGTGGGCCAATGGCACAGAAACCATACTGGCAGACACGGCCGAATCCTTTGAAGTAGCTGCCTGGCTTGCACCGCGCATGTCGCGCAACGGCCGTTACCTGCTCCTTTACCAGCTCATCTTCAACGAAGACGACACCGCAGACTCAGATGTAGAACAACGCTTCTGGCTGCTTGACTTGCAAGCGTGCATTGCCGGGGAATGTGTATTGCAAGAAACAGACGGCGTGCCTTTCTGGTCGCCGGATGAGCGGCACAACCTTGTTGTCAGCATCGGCCCCTGGCCCGTCAACTTGCGCCTCAATGACAGCAGCGGCACAGAAATTGGCGTCATCGGCAAGGGGTGGGACCCATTCTGGTTGGATGACACCCGCTTTGGCTACGTGCGTACCGCCGCCCAAGCCGAAGAATTCCAGGCAGGCAATCCCGTGGAAATTGTCCTCACAGATGTCACCCGTGTCGAAGATGAGCCTACCATTTTACTGACAACCGCAGACTTCACGGCACTAGAATTAGGCCCGATGAGCCGTGTAACGGCCGTTGATCAACGCATCTTCGTCAACGACATCTTGCCCGTACCGGGCCGCGACGAACTGATTATCAGCCTCGTTACCTGGTCGGCAGAACCAGTGACAAACACATCCATCGCCCAATACTTTTACGCCTACGACATCGCCACCGATTCCCTGACGCCCCTCTTCCCCACAACAGATACGACCACTTACCCGCTCTCATTTGCGCAAGACGGCCGTTTCCTCACCGTATTCACCGCCGGAAACAGCAACTGGCATCTCAACCTCTACGACATGCAAACAGCCAACATGCTGCAATACAACATCACCCCCACCCAAGAATACCCATTACCCGGCCTGGATTGGTCAGCCGATGAAGCATGGTTGGTTATTGCCGACGAACGCATGTTACGGCTGATTGCCCCCGCCCACGACTATGAATACACCATTTTCCACAACTACACCGGCTGCCGTTCCGCCAACTGGATAAGCAACTAGCCGTTAGCTGTTAGCCATTAGCCCTCAAGCAACTGCTAACAGCTAAAAGCTAAAGTCTAAACGCTATGAACAAGAACATTCAAACTCAATTCGGCCGTGCGGCCGCTGATTATGCTGTGAGTCAGGTACATGCGCAGGGAGGCAGCCTGCCCCTTTTGCTGGAAATGCTCCTGCCGCAGCCGCACTGGCGCGTGCTGGATGTGGCAACGGGTGCAGGACACACGGCACACCTGGTAGCCCCGCACGTGGCCCAAGTGATTGCCGCCGACCTGACTGAGCCGATGCTGGCGCAAACGCGCCGCAGTGCCGCAGCCAAAGGGCTGGTCAATCTGCAAGTGACAGGGGGCGACGCCATCGCTCTGCCTTTTGCCGCACACAGCTTTGACGTGATGACGTGCAGACTGGCGGCGCATCATTTTGCGGGAATGGCTGCGTTCCTGGGCGAAGCCAAACGCCTGTTAAAACCGGGTGGCCTATTGGCGCTGGCCGATACCATCGTGCCCGGCAGTCGGCTGCGCGGCCGAAAGGCCAAACTGCTGCGAGCAGCAGGCGAGTACGTCAATGCGTTTGAAAAGCTAAGAGACCCCAGTCACGGCCGTAATCTCTCCCTCCATGAATGGCAAAACGCTCTGGATGCCGCAGGGTTTGTCATCCAACACGAAGAACAGCTTTCCATGAAGCTGGACTTCGACGACTATGCCGACCGTATGCGCGTATCCCCCGCCAACAAGCTGCGCCTGCGGGCCATGCTCCTGCAAGCCCCCCTTCCCGTCACAGAGTTTTTGACGCCCCAAGTGACGGGGGATAGAATCGCCTTTCATTTTACAGAAGCGGTTTTTGTGGCAGTTAGCCATTAGCTTTTAGCCTTTAGCTAATTGCTAACAGCTAATAGCTACCATGCAACCGCACAATGGACAGATATATGAGCAAAAAATACCACTTTTGGATCACGGGATGCCAGATGAATTATGCCGATGCGCGACGGGTGGCGACGGAGCTGGAAAAGCTGGGTTACAAATCTACGCAAAACAGCGATGAAGCCGATGTGATGATTCTGCAAACCTGCACCGTGCGCCAACAGTCCGAAGATAAGGCTTACGGCCGTTTGCATAACTTGAAACATCTAAAAGAGCAGCGTCCAGACCTGACCATTGCCGTAATGGGCTGTGTGGTCGGGGTGCGCGGCAACGAGGTGCTGGAAGAGCGCTTCCCCTACGTGGATGTGTTTATGGAACCTTCTACCGATGGAATGCCGCTGGTGAGCCACCTGACGCAAGGGGATGTGCAGGCGTTTGAAACGGCCGTTACAGAACAACGACATGCCTGGCAAGATGGCGGCGTCCTGCTGCCCGCCCATCAACTGGGCAAAATGGTCTCCGCGCCTGTGGCCATTGTTTATGGCTGCTCCCATGCCTGCGCCTTCTGCATCATTCCGCAAAAACGCGGCAAAGAGCGCAGCCGTCCTGTGGGCGAAATCGCTGCCGAAGTACGCTCATTAGCCACGCAAGGCGTGAAAGAAGTAGTGCTGCTGGGGCAAATCGTAGACCGTTACGGCTACGATGTAGATAATGGCCCCGATTTGGCCGACCTGCTGCGCGTCATTAACGAAATTGATGGCATCGAGCGCGTCCGCTTCCTCACCAGCCATCCTAATTACATGACCGATAAAATCCTCTACGCCGTGCGCGATTTGCCTAAAGTGATGCCGCAAATCGAGGTGCCTATTCAGGCTGGAGATGACACGGTGTTGGAGAATATGAAGCGCGGTTACACGCAGCAGCAGTACCGCGACCTGGTACACCGCATCCGTGACATCGTCCCCGATGCCGCCATTCACACCGACATCATCGTCGGCTTCCCCGGCGAGACGGAAGCGCAGTTCCAGCAAACGTATGACGTGTTATCAAACTTACGCCTGGACAAGATTCACCTGGCCCGCTACAGCCCACGCCCCGGCACGGTCAGCGCCCGCCGCATGAAAGATGATGTGCTTGATGACGAGAAACGCCGCCGCTTCCATTTGATTGAAGCGCTTAACGCCGAAGTGTCACAAGAAAAGATGCAGCAATGGCTAGGCCAAACGGTAGAGGTGTTGGTGGAAGATAAGCACAAGGGTAAGTGGCGCGGACGCACGCCGCACAATAAGCTGGTCTTCTTTGAAGACCCCCGCTCGCTGCGCGGCGAGTTGGTGCAGGTGCATGTCAGTCACACGGGTGCGTGGAGTATGTCGGGAACGGCCGTTGATGCTCCCCAGCCAGAAGAAGCTAACAGCATCCCGTTGACACTGATGTCGTGATACAAATCTTCAACAATGATTAGGAGCCAAAGTGAACATTCAGCTTATGGCCGGCTATGGTTGGTCTATAAACAAAGGCTCATCTGTCAGGTACCCTACTAACCAGTATGGCATGTTCGTCTCAGGTTCAACACCCAATTCAATTTGAATAGATTCGTATGGGTAATTTCCCATTTCATAATAGCCTGCACGAAAAGGATCATTTCCAAACAAACTCTTCGTACAAAAAGCATCCGAGCACGGTGTCAATACCAATTGCAACTCTGTTTCCGGTTCTTGTAAGAAATTAGCGCCAGGATTTAATGGATCAAACCAGCGGCGGAATGTAAAAGGGACATTCGGTGGATTGATACGAATGTCATATTGTAAAATCGCGTCGTACCTGTCTGACAAATCACCCTCTGTAGATATAGGGACAACAAACTCGCCATCGCCAGCCCAATAGATTGCCATATACTTTGTCGGCCAGAAATTCTCGTCATCCATATGAGCAAGTCCATCGTAAGGATAAATTTCCATCGAATCATATGGAATCCCGAAAGTCTCGTGCATAATCCTAAAGAAGAGAATGCTGTCCAGCATATCAGTGCCGCCTTCGCCCATTCCCTCGTAACGAACATCCACCAAATCTAATATATCGACAGGAGAAATCGGTGGGCCGGACATGGTTATCAGCATGAATCCATCTGTAACATATATCCCAAGCCCTCCCTCGGTATAAACAAGCATGTGTGAATCAGCACAGGTTAATTCATTTCCGCAGCCGGGCCAATATTGATTACTATAGTCTTCTGCATATATTTCTGGTTCCCCAAGTCCAAGGAAGCCCTCTGAGGGAAGCTTCTCAAGGATGCCTTCAACTGTTATATGGGGGTCTTCAGCAATTGCAATGGGAGCATCACGGTCATTCCCAAACCCAAGCAAAACCACTGCACTGACCAATATTTCAAACTGCCCCATTCCAGATGAAGTTCCTAAATCAAGCCCGACGATATTGGCAAACTCAGCAGTTCCAGCGGCTGTACTCGTATCAATATTCCTATTCTCCATAGCAAGCAGGAGTTTTTCCCAGGGGTTTAATACGAGCAATAAATCAGGTTCCAAATGAAAAGAATCGTTTTCTATCTCGGACGGCTCTGTATCTACTACGTCAATGGCTTGGTTTGCACGGGTTTCAAATGTAACGACCAGTGAACTGCTTGCCTGGTTATTCCCCTCTCTAGTATAGAAACTTTCGACAGTCTGAAAGACATTTGCTGAAAGCCTCAAGCCGTATTCGTCAAGTTCGCCACTGACCCACTTCTGGACAATCTCAGTGACGGGAAAGGACATGGACTGGTTAACTTCATCCAAATTATAGTTAACGGCCGTTGTTGCATCGTAAGCGGGTTGGGAATCTGCGACAACAATATTCTCATCCCAGAATGTCGTAATTGGGTGGATTGTAAATGGAAAGCCCCAAAAAACCGTTTCATCGGCCGTTATGTGAAGGTTGGCCTCAAGTATTGCCGCATCTTGCGGTAAATAATTGAATATGTCGAAATCTAATAACGCCACATACGCATTCCCATCCGAATCTCCGCCTAATGTGAATGTATCTTGTTGACCATAGTTAGTGGCCGAGGCATTAGGGTGTGCATAGATAAACGTATCACCAGACACAGGAATGGTAATGGTTTCTTGGATGGGTTGAGGTGTCACTGCGGGTGTAGAGGAAGCTGCTAGGGTCGCTGTGGGAACGACAACTGTTGAAGTAGGAATTGGTGTACTGGTTGGTGAGGAAACAGGTGATTCAACAGTTGGCATTTGTGTCGCCGCTTCTGGTGTCACGTCAGATGAAGAACAGGTAACCAAAAGCATGATAGCGGCTATGAAAAGGAACGCAAGGATAAATTGGGCTGGCTGGGCTGGCTTTGTCATAAGATTTCTCACTACATTCAGAAGCGGGCGAGGTGAAACGGTGAAGAGATGAGGCCATCCATTTTGCCAAAATCCTTTCCGCACCATCCTGCCCCTACGGCATTTGCTCAATAATTTGCATCGTGGCGACGGACACGGCCGTTACCCTTCCCACCAACTCCACCACATCCTCTTTATAATCGGCAAAACGGTAGATGTTAAACTGCTCGCGGATGGTCGGGTCGCGGGGTTTACACACGCTGCTCTCTTTGCGCGTACCGCCATAACGAATGCTCTTTTCAACCTGAGCATGGTATTGTGGAATAAGTTGGATAAATATACTCTCTATTCAGGCGGCCGAAAAACCCTGTTGTTCATTTTTATAAAGTCATTCTCGGTTATTGTTGTTCCGCGAGGCGCTTCAATAACAACATCCGCAATCTGTAAGCCAGGAGCACAATCGTTTAATGCATTTAAGGTATCATCTATTATCCATACACCAACCAAAGGTGCGTTAGGTGCATCAAGTGGTATATCTAATGTAACCAAATCAAGAACGGCCGTCAGGTTCTCTTTCGACGGTACATTACTTCTATAAATCTCTTCAGTCATTGGCGATAAAGTCGTGGTTATATGTTCTTCCGTCGTCACTCCAATTAACCATTCACGAACATCTACACCAGCAATCAAATCATAGTAACGGAATCTATCGCCTGTGACTACATCAAATTCAAAAGCAATGGCGCCGATCCGTCGCCCATTTACCGATTGTCCACGACGCGTTGCAAAACCTTCTTGCAAATTCAACAACAAATATACTTTGCGTGGATATTGAATCCGGCCAGTCGAGAACTTAATCATTGCTGGCTGTTCAGGATATTCGCAATTATGTGTGTAATACAACTCTTGCCCAACATATAAAGGAAATGGTAGTTGTCTCTTTAGTCCCCCACGCTCTACATCAAATAAGTCGGAAAGGAAATAAGTATGGTCTCCATGCTCTTGAGCTGAAGCAAGAACATATATTGACTGTTGCCAATATATGTAGCCAATCAATAGAGCTATGGCAATCAAACTAGAAACTATAGATAACCATGCACCCTTGCGGAAATGAGTAAGAGAAAGTTGATCCTTAGCCTCAACCATAATGTCCCTTTTCTTCTATATCTTAAGAACTAAAATACTTAATTGAACTGGAATAAGCCCTAAAACAGTTACCAGTAAATGGTGACTAATAAAAATGGCCTGGGTTGTTTTTGGTAGCCATTTATCCCGATATTCATAAATGTTTTCTTGTCTTAACATCCCTAAATCCTCAAAAGCCTCCCAACCCAATCCAACATTACTAACAATAATGGCTAACACGATGAAAATTGAAAGAGGATATTGAACATTAATGATGGCAAGTATGCTGACATTAATGGCTGCCGCCACGGTTAGGATAATCGTTTTTATTTGGAATTTATCCATATGCTTTTCCATAGCAGTGTAATCACTTGGCGACATACCACACGAACCACATTTTTTGTCAACAGCAGGTATCTTTCGCTGACATTTTTTACAATCTTTATACAGCCTGGTTCCACAAGAGACACAAAATTCATCAGAAGAACGATTACTACGCTTACACTTGGGACACGGTATAGTACTCGGCGTGATAACAATCTCTGCTGGAGCAGGCGGAGAAAGAAAAATGATTTGAGGATCGCTAGAATCCTTTTTCTTCAGGAAATAATATTCAATCCCCCATCCAATAATTGGAATAATGATGGAAAAAAAGGAAACAATGGAGGAAAATGAAAATGTAGTAGGTTCGTTCATAATATTTTTGGAGGAAGCTCGAAACAACTTCACCGGTTAAAACGATCAATTGGTAAACACCCACCATGTTAATTATGATCGTATCCTGATGTGATTGCAATCGTGTCCTAACACGATTACGATCCTCTCCTGACACGATTGCAATCGTGTCCCGATGCGTTTGCAATCGTGTCCTGATACGATTTGCAAAATCAAGAATCAGACGCGTGTTGGGGCATGGCGGCGCCATGCCCCAACCAGATTTATATCACCTGGACGTTATTCTACTTTTCGGAATTCGATATTGTTCAATACCTGCTTAAACTCTTTGCCAGGTGTAAATCTGGGCAGGACGTTGGTGATGTTCTTATCGCTCACCTCTTCCGGCGTATCCGATCCTTCGCTTTTGATACGCAGCCAAAAAGAGCCAAAATCGCCTAATTGCACAACGATGCCCTTAGCCAGGGTACGTGGCAGAACGGTCAAAAATCCTTCCAGCACTGCCAGCGTATCAATCCGGCTAACGGTGGAAATCTCGCCAATCTCGGCTGACAAATCCCGCAAATCCATCTTCTCGGTGCTGTTGACCGATGGATAATACTTGGCGGGAGCGGCAACGTCGCCCGGCTTTCCTCTGGCAATCACTTTGTATCTTACTGTCATTTCAGGTTTCTCCTTCAACGAAACTGGCGCACAACGGCCGTATCTATACAACCCTTGTGCAAATGATTAAATCGGCACAAGGAACACCCAGCCTTAACGCAGGCACGCGACAACCACCTGCCATGTTTAATGGCGGGTTGCAATGCTTTAGGGATGGCTCAAGTACCGTAACAAACATATTTGTTGTATTGTTTTTTGGCGGCCTCTGGCAAGGACAGGCCTATCAAACAAGCACGACTAAGATAACATAATCGGGGGCAAACAGTCAAAAAAAACCGGGTTTTTCCAAAAAAACCCGGTTTCTATAGTCTACGGGGCTAGTTCAATCCCCAAATACCCGCGGCTGGCATCGTCCGGGTGTGGGATGAGAATCACTTCGCGCAGCAGCGTCTCCGTACCGCGCCGCAGCATCAACATCAACGTGTCGCCGGGCTGCTTGTCTTGCATCGCCGCAAACAATTCATCACGTGCTAAAAGCGCTTGCTGGTCTACCGCGACAATCACATCCCCCACAGCCACCCCCGCTGCCTCCGCCGGGCTGCCTAGCACCACATGGCTGATGACGAGCGGGCCAGGCCGTGCGGGTACGGCATTGGGCACGGCCGTTCCCGGCCCCAAAATCTCCAGGCCCAGGCGCGGCAAGGTGTCGGCAAGAGTGAGAGGGTAAACGGCCGTCTCATTCCCCCGCAGCACTTGCAGCGCCAACTCGTCCCCCGCCTCGTGCACCCAAATGAGCTGCTGTAATTGATCAACGGCCGTCATCGGCTGGCCGTCTACCTGTAAAATAATATCGCCGCGCCGCAGTCCGGCGGCAACGGCGGGGCCATCCGGCACAAGCCGCACAATCAACAAGCCTTGCTCACTGAGAACGGCCGTGTCTCCCACAGCAGGCGCAGGCGTCGGCGGCGCTGGCTCTTTAAGCTGGTTATACAGGAAAAAGGCCGCCGCACCGCTGCCGCCGCACACCAAAATGACCACGATGCCAATCAACACGCCCACCAGCCACCGCTGCCGACCCATTTCGTTCATCTCGCTCACCCCGGTATGAAAGTGCCTATTTTAGAACGGCCCTGGCTAAGAACGGCCGTAATATCATCCCCATTATTCACCAGATACGAAATCAAATTATTCGCTTGCAGCAGCGCCGCCAGCGTCGCCGCCGAACGCGAACCACCAAACGACTCCGGGTTCACCAACACCGTCACAATCCGCAGCCCACGCCGCATCAACTGCCGCGCCGAAACCACCCACTCCTCCTGGCTGCTCGGCGTCACCACAATCAACGTCGTCCCCTTCGGAAACAGATGCAGTTCCCCATTAATCATATCCCCCAGCGGAACCTGCCCCTCCGCACGCAAAACCGCCAGCGTCTCCAAAATACGGTTCAACTGCCGCTCACTGCGGTCCGGCTGCACCACCTCATTCGACTGCCCATACGCCAGCATCCCCACAGCGCGGTCTTGCCGCAAAAAATACTGCGCCAACGACGCCGCAATCGTCACCGTATAATCTTCCGTATTCTCCGGCAGCTCAAACGTTTCCAGGCGCATCCACGCCGGCAAATCACTCAATGAAGGTTGAACAGCCTCATCACGAATACGCGGCGCCACATGCCCAAACACCGACATATCCGGAATCACCCAAATGTCAGCCAGCGGGTCTAACTCAAATTCCTTGACAATGAGCCGGTCGCGCCGCGCCGTGCTGGGCCAATGAATACGGCCAAAACTGTCACCCGGCGCATAATCGCGCACGCCAGACGCATTTGTCGTCACATAATGGGTACGGCGACGCAGCGCATCCCCTCCCGACAAAATCCCCACTGGCAGCGCAAAATTGTGGATGTCCACCGTCATGGGATAGACCACAATATTCCGCGTTTGCGTATCCTGTCGCTGCATAGGAAACAGCCCAAACGGATCACTGGTACTGATACGCACCGGGCCAAGTTGATAGCGTCCACGCTGGCGACAAATCGTCGTCGCCCGCCAACTGTGCGAGCCACGCGGCCGTAAACCATTCACCACATAACTGGACAAATGCCCCGGCAGTTCCGACGAATCACGCACTTCCAGCCACAGCGTGGGGAACAGACTGCTGTTCCGCACCGTAAAGCGCTCCTCCAAAGGGCGGCCAACCTGTGTACGAAACGTGCGCGTGGTACGCGAAAAACGCACTGCATTAATATTCAACCAGGCCCAAAGAAACGACAGGATCAACAGCAAGCCCAGCAAATAAGCCAGGTTGAACAACAACGCCCGCCCAGTCAGCAGCGCCGTAAAAAGCGCAGCCAACGTCAGAATAAAAACAACGGTTCGGCGGTGTTTCATGGCTGTTAGCCTCTAACTTGTGCCCCAGGGACGGGCAAGCGGTTCAAAATCTCCTGCACAATTTCTTCTGGCTGCACATCTTTGATGCGGGCCGCCGGGCCAACAATAATGCGATGACCAAGCGCAGCCCCTGCCAACGCCTTCACATCATCCGGCAGCACGTAGTCACGCCCAAACATAGCCGCCCGCGCCTGGCACAAGCGATAAATTGCCAGCGCCCCCCGCGAACTGGAACCCAGGTATACATCAGGATGCTCACGGGTTTCGCGCACAATGTCCACCATATACTCTTTGACCTTTTGGTCAATGTAAATCTCACGAATGGCTTTCTGTGCGGCCTGCAACTCCTCAACTGTCACCTTTTGCGTCAACTCGTCAACCGGGTGGGTAAACTGCTGCCGGTCTAATACCTCGATTTCTTCGCTGCGGCTGGCATAACCCAGGCGAATGCGCAGCATAAAACGATCCAGTTGGGCTTCAGGCAGTGGGAACGTACCTTCATATTCAATCGGGTTTTGTGTTGCCAACACCATAAAGGGCGGGCCAAGACGGTATGTGCTGCCGTCCACAGTAACCTGACGCTCTTCCATCGCTTCCAGCAGCGCCGACTGCGTTTTGGGCGTGGCACGATTAATTTCATCTACCAGCACAATTTGCGCATGGATGGGGCCATGCCGAAACTCGAACTCGCGGGTCTTCTGATTAAAGACAGATACGCCCGTGACGTCGCTGGGCAGCATATCTGGAGTAAACTGGATGCGCTGGAAATGGCAACCGACGGATTTAGAAAGGGACTTGGCAAGTACGGTCTTACCGACACCGGGCACATCCTCGATGAGGATATGTCCCTGGCAAAGCAGGCCCAGCACGGTAAGCTGCACGGCCTGTTTTTTACCAATAATTACACGCTCAACATTCTCAACTATCTGGTTGGCAACTGCCTGAACATCAGCCATTGGTTCGCTCCTTACTTGAGGGATTTGTTGGTAAGGCAACCCTTTTATTGCCCTGTAGCTATGGGATGGGTATCCAGCCCAACCTTTAGCTTAAGATTGTATCACAGTCGGGTATTTTGGTGACATAATGGTGGCAATCGTTAGGAAAACGTAGGGTAGCTGGATTTTGCAGCATCGGGTAGTGGTGTGCCAGTAAGTAACGGATTGTATTTATAGATACACCACATTGGCAACCTCTTCGGCAATACCATAAAATACACGCAGACGGCGCGATTACCGTTACGGCCACTATTCAATTGCCGCTAGGTATGGTAACAACAATGGATATGGAAACAACATGAAAGCTGCATTCGTTATTTTCGACCAGATGACGGCCCTCGATTTTGTGGGCTTTTACGATCCGGTGACACGGTTGAAATCCATGCAGATCATGGACGATTTTGAATGGGATATTTGCGCCCGAACGCCGCAAGTCATGGCGGATCGTGGGCTGCGGTTCCAGGCGGATGTCATCGCCAAACCTCTGAGCGACTATGACATCTTATTTGTGCCTGGTGGCTATGGAACCCGGCAGTTGCAACATGATTCCGTGTTTATGGATTGGTTGGCAACGGCCGTTACCGTGCCGCTAAAAATCTCAGTGTGTACCGGGGCGCTGCTGCTTGGCGCGGCCGGGTTTTTGTACGGCCGTCGCGCCACCACCCATCCCAGCGCGTACAAAGAACTGGCCGCCTACTGCCACACCGTCGTCCCGGAACGAGTGATAGATGAAGGCGGCATTATCACCGCTGGCGGCGTGTCAGCCGCCATTGACGTAGGGCTGCATCTGGTAGAACGATTGGCAGGCAGTCCAACCCGGACACGCATCGCCAATCAGATGGATTATCCGTATCAACCTGGTCAAACATGACAACTCAATTTTATCGTTTACTGCGTACATTGAATCCCCGTCGCAGCCTGCGCGCGCAGGCCGCGCTTGTTTTTGGCGCGTTGACAATTTTGTTAGCCATCCTCATCAGCTTTTTGGTGGAACGAATCGCCCAAACCGATTTGCAAGAAGCCAGCGGCAACAAGTTGGCCGAACTAGCCTACTATTTGGCCGAATCACTGGATCGGGATGTTTACACCCGGTATCAAGACCTGGAACTGCTTTCATTAGCCGGGCCACTGTCCGATCCGAATGCGTCACTTGATTCAAAACAGCACGTTTTGGCCCGTTTTCAAGAGATTTACCCGCATTATACCTGGGTAGGACTGGCTGATCTGTCCGGGCAAATGGTGACCAGCGTGGGCGACCGGCCGGGCGACAACGAAACGGTGGCGACGTTGCCCTGGTTTGTCGAGGCTTTGCGACGGCCGTATGTGGGCGATTTGTACACGGCCGTTGCCGGTGGCGATCTAGCCCATTACGTCACCATCGCCATTCCCGTGATAGACGCCAACGGCCAACAAACCGGCATTTTAGGCACTTACCTGGAAGAAGGCTGGATACAGGAAATCGAAACCTCGCTGCTGCAACCTTCTCAAGCCCGGTCCGATGTAAATATCATGGCGCTCACGGAAAACGGTCGTTTCCTCTTCGGCAGCGCCGACCTGGAAAACGAATCCGTTTGCATATCGGCCGTTCCCGCCGCCCGGAGCGGTGACAACGGCTATCTGGTCAACACCCGGCCCGATGACAAATCATACCTCGTCGGCTATGCTCGTACTCCCGCCCACCCCAATCTGTCCGGCCCCGGCTGGTTGGTTCTGGCCTGCCAAGAAGCGGGGATGGCATTGGCTCCAGTACAGCAATTGCAGCAGCGCGTTCTCCTCGTCGGCAGCAGTTTGAGCATTTTGTTCTTGCTTATCGGCTGGGTCATCGCCGGGCGCATGACCAGCCCCATCACCGCCATTGCCCGCGCCGCCAACCGCTTACGACGCAGTGAAGCAGACGCCGCCATCCCGGTTTATGAGAGCGGGGATGAGGTTGGCGTTCTCTCTAAATCGCTACACGAACTTGTAAGCAGCCTGGCCCAACGCACCGGCGAATTGGCCGCAACTGAACAAGAATTGCAGGAAGTCAACAACACGTTGGAAACAATCATCCAATCTGTGCCCCTGGCAATTTTTCTGCTCGACCCGGAAGGCATCGCACACGCCTGGAATCCGGCCGCCCGCGAGATGTTTAGCTGGCATGAAGACGATCTGGCGGCGCCGCCTAATCCCATCCACGCCATGCAGCGTGAGCCGGATTTCCGCGAGATGCTGCACCGCGCTTTAGGCGGCGAGGTGCTGACCAATGTAGAAAAGCAGCACGTCCGGCACGATGGCACACCGATGCACGTCAGCATTGCGATGGCCCCCATCCATGATGCCCAGGGCCAACCTACCGGCGCGGTGACGGTGCTGGCCGATGTGACAGAGCGCAAGCAAGCCGAAACGCAGCTGCGCGACGCGCATCGCACGTTGGCAATTTTGATGAGCAATTTGCCGGGCATGGCCTACCGCCGCCGCCCGGATGACCGGCACGCCCTGACGTTTGTCAGCGATGGCTGTTTTGACCTGACCGGCTATACGCGGGAGGCGTTGTTGGGCGATGGCGCGGTTCACTACGCCGATTTGATTCACCCGGATGACCGGGAGGACGTGTTTGCAGAGATTGAGCGGGGCGTGATGGCGGGACGGCCGTATCAATGTACCTACCGCATCACCACTGCCAGCGGGCGCGAACGCTGGGTGTGGGAGCAAGGCGAAGCGATTCTTGCTGAAGATGGTACGCTGCAAGCGTTAGAAGGGTTCATCACCGACAATACCGGTCAGGTGATGGCCCGGCAAGAATTAGAACAGCGCGTCGCCGACCGCACGCGCAAACTATCGGTGTTGAACGATGTGCTGCGCCTGACAAGCACAACCGGTGACTTGCCCACGCTGCTGTCTCGCGCCTTGCCGCGAGTATTGGCCGCCACGCATAGCGAGGTGGGGTACATTCATTTGCTAGACGGCAATAACCAACTCAACCTGACCACCCAGCAAGGGATCGGTTCTCCTGTCGTTGCCGCTATTGCGGCCGTCTTGCTGGAAGATGACGGTTCCGCTTGCGCCTGGGTAATGGCCCATAATACTGTACTGACCATCCCCAAAATTCGCGCCGATGCTCGCACGGCCAGCCTGGTTGATCTGCCGCCGCATTTGCACGCTTACACCGGCGTACCGCTGGTCTCTGGCGAAAAAGTTCTGGGCGTTTTAAGTCTGGTCGGGCAAGAAGCATCCCAGTTTAATGATGACGAAATTGATTTGTTGGCGGCAGTAGGACGGCAAATTGGCAGCGCCATTGAAACGGCGCGGCTGCGCCAACAAGAAGGTTACTTGATGGTGCTGAAGGAACGCAACCGGCTGGCCCGCGATTTGCATGATTCGGTGACGCAGTCGTTGTACAGCGTGGTGCTGTTTGCCGAGGCGGGACGGCGCAAGCTGACTGCCGGCCAGATCGAGCAAGCGACAACGTATTTGGAGCGGGTAAATGATACCGGCCAGCAGGCGTTGAAGGAGATGCGGCTGTTTATTCACAAGTTACGGCCGTTGGCCTTGCAAGAAGAAGGATTGGCCCGCGCCTTGCAGCAGCGGCTGAAAGCAGTCGAGGGACGCAGTGGTATTGACCATGATCTGATTGTGGAAGGTAATCTCGATTTGCCGCCGCGATTGGAAGAGGCACTGTACCACATCAGCCAGGAGGCGTTGAATAATTCGTTGAAACACGCCCGCGCCAGCAAGGTGAGTGTGCGTCTGGCGGCCAGTGATAAGCAGGTGGAGATGGAGATTAGTGATGATGGGCGGGGATTTGATGTGCCGGAAACGGCCGTGTCCAGCGATGGCATCGGCCTCAAAAGTATGCGCGAACGGGCCGATGCTTTTGGCGGCACCGTCACATTGCAATCCACACCTGGACAGGGAACAACAGTACAGGTATGCTTACCCTTGCACAGCGAACAGTAATCAATAAACGGGAGAGAGAAAATGAGTCAACCCATTCGCATATTTCTGGCCGACGACCACGCGGTGGTGCGCGAAGGGCTGGTAGCGTTAATTGAAACAGAAGACGACATGGAAGTCGTAGGAACCGGTGAAAACGGCGAGGAGGCCGTGCGCCGGGTGCTGCACTTTAAGCCTGACGTAACCTTGCTGGATTTGCATATGCCGCGCAAAGGGGGGCTGGAAGCCATCGTTGAAATCAAAGAAGCACTGCCTGATGCGCGCATCCTCGTCCTCACCAGCTTTGGCGATGACGAACATGTTTTCACAGCGATCAAGAGTGGCGCACTGGGCTACCTGCTCAAGGACACGCCGCCACATGAGCTAATTCGGGCCATTCGCAGCGTCTACGAAGGCAAATCGGCTTTGCACCCAGACATTGCCCTGAAAATGATTCGGGAGCTGAACAAACCGGACGATCTGCCCCCCACCGAAGACCCGCTGACAGAACGGGAAGTGGAAGTGCTCAAGCAAGTCGCACGCGGGCTTTCTAATGATGAAATTGCCGAAATCCTGGTGGTTAGCGAGCGCACGGTACGCACACACGTCAGCAATATTTTGGGCAAGCTGCACCTGGCTAATCGCACCCAGGCGGCCTTGTATGCTTTACGCGAAGGTATCACGACGCTGGACGACGCGCAGTAACGCCACAAAAAATTAACCACGAAGAAAAAAGGGCACGAAGATCAAGAATCTTCGTGCCTTTTTTGTGGCGAGAACAACCAATTCTATACGTCATTTGACCGAGAGGGCCACTTTGTAAAGTGGCCCTTTGTTATAAGTGAATACCAGCATCCAGCCGATGTGTTTAGGAGACGGGCACGCTACGATGAAGGGAATGGCGTATCAGAATCGAACCACGTATTGAAGGCTGGAAGCTGTGATGAAGAAAGCAATTCAAATCCTCATTGTTGATGATTATGCCGTTGTCCGGGAAGGACTGCGTGCTTTTATTACGACTGAATCGGACATGGAGGTGGTAGGTGAAGCGGCAGATGGGGAAACGGCCGTGCACCTATGCCAAACCTTGAACCCAGATGTAGTCATCATGGATTTAGCTCTACCCAACAACGAAGGGACAGAAGCCATTCAAACCATCAGACAAAGCTTCCCTCAAGTTTACATTCTAGTTTTGACCAATTTCGCCGAAGAAGATCGGGTAATGGCAGCGCTAAAATCTGGGGCGCACGGTTACATGCTAAAAGACGCTACCACTCAAGATATTTTACGGGCCGTTCGCAACGTATATCGAGGGAAAACCGTGCTACATCCATCAGTAGCTTACGTTTTGCTGCGAGCCTTACAAGCATCAAATGAAACGAAGCAAACATTATTGGAAGGCCTCACTAAACGAGAAAGAGATGTCCTTCAATTGATCGCGCAAGGACACACCAACCAAGAAATTGCAATCAATCTAAAAATTGATGCGCGTACTGTGCGAGTTCATGTTTCCCATGTTTTACAAAAATTAAACTTGAACAATCGCACGCAAGCAGCGCTTTTTGCTTTGCGACACGGCCTGGCAACGCTAAAGTGATTGACATGTGCCAGGTGGATTGAAATATCAGGCAAATTCTCAACAAATTGCACCACGCTCACCACACACAAGCCAGGTTCTATGTTACACCTCACGCCTAAGTCATTTGATATAGAACCCTCTTCCGAATCGGGCATTTTGTTATGAACCGATTCAGTCATTTTTCCCAACACCCATCAAAGCGAACACGGTAATCTACGAGTACCTACCCAAGTTACCTTAACAAATCATCTCCCTAAGCATTCAAACTCATGCAGCGGAGTCACGGTTTCAGCCGGGTGCTTGTAGCCGACTAAAACCCTGGGGCCGGTGTATCCATCCAATGTCACAGATCAAGTTCCAACCCGGTTTGGAGCTGGCGACAACAGTGAAAACATTTACAAGATTAATAGAGGTGATTTGTGTTTAAGAAAGAAAACAGTGCCAGCAGCTATTTCATGCTCAGCGCCGCCATTTGGCTCGTCATTGGCGTCAGCATGGGATTGATTTTGGCCCTGCAATTTGTTTTCCCCGACCTGTTTCGGGGCGTTTCGTGGCTCGTCTTTAGCCGCTTGCGCCAGGCGCACACCAATACGGTGATGTTTGCCTGGCTTTCCGGCGGCATGATGGGTCTCTGGTTGTACATTGTGCCACGACTAACCGGCCGCAAACTGTGGAGTGAGCCGCTGGGCAATCTCAGCATGATTTTGTGGAACGTGGCGCTGGCAGTGGGCATTGTCGCCATCTTGGCCGCCCAGACCCAAAGCCGAGAATACGCCGAATTTATCTGGGTTGTGGATGTGGCCGTGATGGTGGTGTTGTTGATGAATCTCGTCAACATCTACATGACCATCGCTCATCGCGTTGAATCCAAGCTGTATGTTTCCCTGTGGTATATCAGCGGTTCTCTGGTCTGGATGCCGCTGCTGTATTTCATCGGCAACGTCATGTGGAATCCGCCTACGGGGGCACTGACTGGCGTCAACGACACCATTTTTAACTGGTTCTATGGCCACAATGTGTTGGGGTTGTGGTTTACGACGGGTTTGCTGCCCGTTATTTACTACATCGTCCCCAAGGAAACACGTACCCCGCTTTACAGCCATGTCCTTTCGCTGATTGCTTTTTGGGGTATCGCCTTCTTCTACACAGGCGTTGGCGCACATCACTTGTTGTGGGCACCCATCCCTTACTGGCTCAAAACCATTGCTATTGCTGACAGCATTGGCATGATTTTGCCGGTCGGTGCTTTTATGATGAACATCTATCTGACGATGCGCGGCAATTGGAACCGCTTCTTTTCCAGTATTTCGCTGCGCTTTGTCATAACTGGTTGGGCGGCGTATATCCTGGTTTCGTACCAGGGATCGCATCAAGCACTGCGCGGCATTAACCTGCTGACGCACTTTACGCAGTATGTGCCAGGTCATGCCCATTTGGCTCTGCTGTTTTTCTCGGCGTCGGTGATTATGGGGGGGATGTATTATGTGCTGCCGCGTATTTACAACTGCCGGTTGTACAGCCGCAAGCTTGCCAATGTGCAATACAGTTTGTATGTCATTGGATTTGCCTTTTTCTTTATCGGTTTTATGCTGACAGGTTTGGTGCAGGGAACGGCCTGGCTCCATCAGGGGCTGCCGGTTTGGAGTGTGCTGCCGGGGTTACGGCCGTACATGGCGTTACGTGCTATGGGCGGAACCCTACTCGTCATTAGCTTCATCATCTTCACCTACAACATTCTGGCGACGGTCATCAAGCGTCAACCGGCCGCGCACCCGACACTGCCTGTGCAAACGGCCGTTGCCACAGCCACCGATTAAGGAGCCAAAATCATGAAAATGACATTCAAAACCATCGTGATCGGCGGCGTCATCGTCTTCCTTGCAGTCGTTCTGGCCGCCGTCTTTATTCCTAGCCTGGTTTGGAACCCAGAGCAAACCGTTATCGCCCACAACTACACCCCGCAAGAAGAGCGAGGGCGCGAACTATTCTATTCCAATGGCTGCAACTACTGCCACACCCAATACGTGCGTGAAGAAGACACCGCCATGGGGCCAGTTTCACAGGGTGGCAGTTACATCTTCGACAATCCGATGATTCTCGGTTCGGAACGCACTGGCCCGGATTTATCCTATTTAGGCCGGAAGCGCAGTGAAGCATGGGAAATCGCCCACTTGCAAAACCCACGCCAATATTCCCCCCTTTCCATCATGCCCAGCTTTGAATTCTTGTCCGACGAGGATTTGGAGGCGATTGCCGCCTACCTCTTTGCTTTGGGCGACCGCGTGGCCCAAGAACGCATGATTTTGCCGCCGCTGGCCTATGCCGGACAGACAGATCCCATTGAATATCCAGCGGCAACGCCTGTGCCACCTGATCAGTCACAAGGTTGGGCCACTTGGGAAGCTGCTGATTTGCAGGCAGGCAAAGAAATTTACGTCGAAAACTGTCTGACCTGTCACGGTTGTGCCGGGAATGGGCTGGGCAGCTATGCCGGGACGATGTCAGTAACACCGGCCAACTTCAAACAAGAGCCTTACCGCAGTATGCCTGATGACCAATGGTTCTGGCACGTCTCCGAAGGGGTTCCCGGCACGCTGATGCCAACCTGGAAAACAAGCCTGACGGAAGAGCAACGCTGGCAGGTCATTCGCTACATTCAACAAGTATTTGCCTATCCTATCATGCGCGACCCTGACGAGGGCGACCCCAGCGGTGCATATGCCAATTTGACAAACCCAGTACCGCTAACAGTCGAAACACTTGAGGAAGGTAAAGCCATCTTTATCCGCGAATGTATGGTTTGCCACGGCGATGCTGGACGCGGCGATGGCCCATATGCTGATGGATTACAACCGCCGCCGCCTGATTTTGGCGATGGCAGCTATGGCACGCTGGATAATCCCAGCTACACAGATGCTGATTATTTCTGGCGCATCAGCGAAGGGCTTCCCTGGAGCGCGATGCCAGCCTGGAAATCGCAGTATTCGGAGGAAGACCGCTGGAAGTTGGTGCATTATATTCGCGTCAACTTTACGCAAACGGAGGAACGGCCGTCTCTCACCACCGACCAGGTTTACCCCGACATTTATCTGACCCAGACTATGCCGGAGTCGGTTTCGGAAACGGCCGTTATCGAAGGCAACGTAACCGAATCAGCGACAATGGCCCCATCCTTTGAGCGAGGCAAGCAGCTTTACCTGACCACCTGCACCCAATGTCACGGCCTCAGCGGCCAGGGAGATGGCTGGAACGGGCAGTATCTCGACGTGCCTCCGGCCAACTTTACCGACCTCAACATGCGCGGTATGACCGACGGCGATTACTTCGCCCGCGTCAGTTTGGGTGTGCAAAATTCAGCCATGCCCACTTGGGGCGAGTTTCTGCCGGTAGAGCAGCGTTGGGATGTGATTAAGTACATTCAAGAAGCGTTTGTAGACGGCCGTCCCGACCTTGACAGCCTGTGCGACGAATCCATTGCCAGCAGCGTGATCACCCTCAGCCAGGACAACTGGCTAGGCGAAGGCAACGTCATTTCCACAACGCACGGCGCCGAGATTTATCAAAGCACCTGCGCTACCTGTCATGGCGATCAGGGTCAGGGTGATGGAGCCGGGGCAGCCAATCTGCCAAGCGGCGCACCCGCTGCATTCCCGCAAGATTTACCCTTTAACTACATATTCTGGCGCACGCTAGATGGCGCACCAGAGAGTATTATGCCCGCTTTCCGAGGCTTCCTGTCCGAAACTGACATTTGGGACGTCAGCGCTTATATGGAAAGTATGCTTAATCCACAGTCAGGAGGTGGATGATGATGCCATTAGGTTTATGGGTCGTGGTCGGCTGGATGATTCTAGTCGCGGCCATTGGGCTGGCTCTGCTCGCTTGGGGCTGGAAAAACGGCCAGTTCCAGGATGTAGAATCTGCAAAATACGCCATGTTAGAAGACCGTGAGCCAGCTCCCTGGCCCGCTAAAAACGGAGGAACGTCATGACTGATAATGCCATGCAACTTTGGCCGGAAATACTGGGGGTGATTGGCGGGACATTGGCATTGCTTCTGTTTGCCATCATGCTGGCACTGCCCCATCGTTCCAAAACACTGCCGGGCAGCAGCGGTCACCGGGCGGCTGAAGATGAAACGGCCGAACACGAAGAAATTCATCCCGACGGCTACATTGACAGCTTCGCCAAAGAGATTGAAGAAGCAGGCGGCGGCTTGCCACCCGTGGTGAAACTGCTGCTGCCAGGTATCCTACTATGGTGGCTGATTTATCTGCTGCTGTACTGGGCGCCGTAAAAGGAGGCCAAGATGGCTTACATTTATCAAGTTAGCTTTGACATCAAACCAGAGCAGATGAACCAGATTGAAATCGGTGCTTCTTTAGAGCGGACAGCAGGGTATCTGCGCACCTTGTTGCCTGAAGCCCCCGGCTTTATCACCGTCCGGGCCATGTATGCGCTGGACTATCAGGAATCGATTCACATTGTTGTGGAAACGGCATGGCAGACGTGGGATGACCTGGAAGGGCATCGCCACTCGGCTTTGGCCGAAGACAAGGTGTTGATGGAGTTCCAGCCGCATATCTCGTTGCAGCATTTAACGGTGCATCTGTACGAAGATATGGCTTAAAAAGTCTACCTGGAGCGCGGACAGCTCGTCCGCCGTCTGCGGTCTGGCAGGCCGCGCTCCACAATTCGCAGGAGAAAACAATGAAGAAACTGCTCAAAATCAGTTTATGGGTCATCATTGGTGGGTTTGTTTTGATCCAGCTTGTGCCTTACGGTCGTAACCACACCAACCCATCCGTGATACAAGAACCAAACTGGGACAGCCCAGAAACCAGAGCGTTGGCTCAACGCGCCTGCTTCGACTGTCACAGCAACGAAACCGTCTGGCCCTGGTACGCAAACGTAGCTCCCGTATCTTGGCTAACCCAGCACGATGTTGATGATGGCCGCCGCCACTTGAACTTTTCCGATTGGTTGAATAACGGCCGTATAAACCGCGAAAAGGATGAAATCGCTGAGGTGATTCAGCGTGGCGATATGCCCCCGGCTGTTTTCCTGATTATGCACTCGGAAGCACGGTTGACCGATGCTGAAAAGCAACAGCTTATTCAGGGGCTGATGGCTACAACCAACAATTAAAATTTACACAATCATGGAGATTCTACCAGTGAAACGATGGGAGCTATTCATTCTACTGGCAAGTGCTACCTTGTTGTTGTTCGGTTGCAGCCAGCCCAAAGCAACCCAAACACCAATCACGCAAACAAATGGCGGCGTAACGGCCGTATTAACCCTTTCGCCATCCGCCCCCACCGTGATGACCCCCGCCGCGCTCACCCTGACGCTTCAGGATAACAGCGGGCAGCCCATCACCGGAGCCAGCGTCGCCTTTGATCTGACCATGCCAGGCATGGCAATGCCGCCCAACAACGCCCAGGCCAGCAGCGACGGCAGCGGCGCATATGTCGCCGAAGTCACCTTTACAATGGCCGGGGATTGGCAAATCCAGGCCGACGTCACTCACCCTGGCGGCAATGTCGTACTTCTCTTCGACTTAACCATCGAGTAAGGAGCCTGCTGTCAGTCATCAGTATTCAGTAATCAGTGGGTCATTACCGTAGGCATCACCTACTGAATACTGATTACTGATGACCGATTACTGAACACGGGGAGCCATTCATGGATGTAAACACAAGCCTACTGACCACTCTGCTGGTCACCGGGTTCTTGGGCAGCCTGGGGCATTGCCTGGGGATGTGTGGCCCGCTGGTGATGATGGTCGGTTTGCAGCTAAAGAAACGCGGTCAAAACCCGCTGCCGTTTCACCTGTTGTACCATACGTCGCGCCTGGTAGTTTATGCCGTTTTGGGCGCGGTGATCGGCGCACTTGGGTCGCTGCTGGGCTTGAGTGGGCAGTTGACCAGCGCGGCGGGTGTGGTGAGTTTGGTGTTGGGAACGGCCGTCATCCTCCTCGGCGCCGGTTATTTGGGGTGGTTGCCCTGGGGCAAGCTGGAGAGTAACGGCCGTTGGATCAGCCAGGCGATGTCCCGTGTTCTCAAGCGCGGCGGCGTGGGTGGCATCATTTTGCTGGGAGCGCTTAACGGACTGCTACCCTGCGGCCTTGTTTACAGTGCCTTGCTGGTAACGGCCGCTTCCGGTGGGCCACTGCCCGGCGCGTTGGGCATGTTTTTGTTTGGCGCGGGCACAATTCCCGCGCTGCTGGTAGTGGGCATTGGCGCCGGGGCGTTGAGCCTGCGGATGCGGCAGGCAATGGCGCGTGTCGCCGGGGTGGCGATCATAGTCGTTGGCGTTCAGTTGGCTTTGCGCGGGCTGGCTGCTCTGCACCTGATTGCTCATCAACAACTGGGAGGCATCGTGCTGTGGTAAACCATCCAGAACCGTGCGCGTTGTGCGGCTTAACCATTGACAGCGTGCCCATCATCGAAACCTTTGCCGGAGAAGAAAAACAGTTTTGCTGCCAGGGCTGCGCCCGCGTCTACCAGGTCGCCTTCGACAATGAGATGTTGGATGAGGTTTTGGCGGCGAATGCCAACACCAAAACACCCGCCTTCACCGACCTGATACTCAATCCGGGCGAGACGGCTTACTTTGCGCTGGGTGGCATGTGGTGTGCTGGCTGTGCGGTCGCCGCCGAACAGGTGCTGCGCAATCAGCCGGGCATCAAGCAGGTAGACGTCAGCTTTGCCGCCGAACGCGGCCGGATTTCGTATGATCCGGCGCAAATTGACCCGGCCGATTTGCTGCAAAAGCTGTCGGGGTTGGGCTATCGGCCGCGCCTGTTGAGCAATGCCGCCGACAAGCAGGTTGAAAAACGGCAGGAACGCACCTGGCTGCAAACGGTAACGGCCGCTGCCTTTGGGATGCAAATCATGGTGCTGTATCTGGCGCAGCTTTACCACCTTTATAGCGCGGAGCAGTACAACACGCCGATTGTGCGCCATTTGCAGTACTTGGTCTGGGCATTGGCGACGCCGCTGCTGTTCATTGGCGGCAGTTCGTTTTTACGTGGGGCTTGGCGGGCACTGCGAGCGCGTACAGCCACGATGGACACATTGGTGGCGTTGGGCACGCTGTCGGGGTACAGCTACAGCGTTTACATCACCCTCACCGGCAGCGGCGAGGCGTATTTTGATTCGGTGGCGATGATTACGACCTTTGTCATGATCGGCCGTTTTTTGGAGACGCTGGGCGGGGCGCAGGCGCGCAAAGATATTCGCAAGCTGCTGAGTTTGCAGCCGGACAAAGCGTGGCGGCGAATGGGCGATGCCTGGCGGTCGGTGAAGGCTGCTGACTTGGCTGTGGGTGATTTGATTTTGGTGAAACCGGGCGAGCGCGTTCCGGCGGATGGCGAGATTGTGGCTGGGGAAGCGGCCGTTAACGAAGCCCTGCTTACGGGCGAGTCTGTGCCGGTCAACAAGAGGCTGGGCGACGCCATTTTTGCCGGGACGGTGGTGGTGGATACGGCCGTGACGGCGCGTGTGATGCAGCCGCCAACCTCTGCCCGGCTGGCGCAAATTACCCGGCTGGTGGAGCAAACGCTGTCGGCCAAACCACCCATTCAGCGGCTGGCTGACCGGGCGTCGGCTTATTTTGCGCTGGGGATTTTGGGGGCGGCGTTGTTAACGGCCGTTGGCTGGCTGGCTGCCGGGTATCCGCTGTCGCGGGCGTTATTAACGGCCGTTGCCGTGCTGGTGGTGGCCTGTCCCTGTGCGCTGGGGTTGGCGACGCCGCTGGCGTTGACAGTGGCATTGGGGCGCACGACGCAGGCTGGGATTTTGGTGCGAAATCCGGCGGCGTTGGAAACGGCCGCAGCCATTAACCGCATCGCTTTTGACAAAACGGGGACGCTGACTCAGGGAGAGATGGCGGTGGTGGCGGCGCAGGTACTGCCGGAAACGGCCGTTTCTGAAACGGAGCTGCTTTGTCTGGCGGCGGCTGTGGAGCAGTACTCAGCCCATCCCATTGCCCAGGCCATTGTGGCCGCCTGCTCGCCGTCACCGCATCCGGCGGATGAGTTTCAAATGCTGCGGGGATTGGGTGTTAGTGCCCGTGTTTCTGCGATGGATGGGCGGCGGGTGATGGTGGGAAACGGCCGTTTTCTGGAGCTAAACGGGCACAATCCACTGGCGGAACAGGCCGTCGTCCACACCGGGCGCGGCGAAACGGTCGTCTGGGTTGGCTGGAATGACAGCGCCGCCGGGTTCATCGCCCTGTGCGACGAGCCTAATCCAACGGCTAAACAAGCGCTGCGCCAGTTACAGGACGGTCAGGTTCAGCCGGTGATGCTTTCTGGCGATAATCCTGTGACGACGCAGGCCATCGCCGCCGAGTTGGGCTTGGCGGAATTTGAAGGAAGCTGCACGCCAGCCGACAAGGCGGCGCGGCTGCAAGGCTGGCAGTTGCAGGGCGCAAAGGTGGGCATGGTGGGTGATGGTGTAAACGATGCCCCGGCGTTGGCGCAGGCAAACTTGAGCATTGCAATGGCGTCGGGTGCGGATGTGGCTGGTGAAACGGCCGATGTCATTCTTATGCGCCCCGACCTTGCCTTAATTCCCTGGCTGCTGGCGTTTTCGCGGCAAACACGGCGCATTATTCTGGAAAATTTGAGCTGGGCGTTTGCCTACAATTTGCTGGCGGTTCCGCTGGCGGCGTTGGGCGTTATTAGCCCGGTGATTGCGGCAGCGGCGATGGCGGCCAGCAGTTTGCTGGTGGTGGGGAACTCGCTGCGTCTCCGGCAGATGCGGGTGAGGCGATGAATTTGGTACGTCATTTGTTGTACTTGCAGTAAGCATTTGCCCCAGAACGGCCGTTGCCAAACGGTCTATTTGTCAAAGCGCGATTACGCCTTCGCGCCGATCTCTCTCAAAGCGATTCACGATAAGCTAAGAACAGAATACACACCGCCTTCTAGCGGCGGCAACAAGCACTTTTACGGAGGTAAATTGAGATGAGTACAAACAGCGTTGTTCACGTTTATGAGAATATGGCTGCGGCAGAAACGGCCGTTCGCAAACTCGACCAAGGGAATTTCCCCATTAAGCAAGTTTCCATTATGGCACAGGACATGGCCAGCGAAAAAGAAGTTCATGGCTTCATCACCACTGGTGATGTGGCAAAAGCTGGTGCTGGAACCGGGGCCTGGATGGGTGGTTTGTTCGGCATCCTGATTGGCGCGGCCTTTATTTGGGTTCCTGGATTTGGCCCCTTGTTTGTAGCCGGGCCGTTAGCAGCCGCTCTGCTGGGCGGCGCGGAAGGCGCTGCCGCGGGTGCGGCTGGTGGTGGATTGTTGGGCGCTTTGTTTGGTTGGGGCGTCTCTAAACAACACATCGTCAAGTACCAAGAAACATTGAAGGCCGGTAAATACCTGCTGGTTGCTCATGGCAGCCCAGAGGAAGTTGAACGGGCACGCACTATTTTGGAAGATAGCGAGGCAGTGGAAGCGAACGTCCATACTGAAGCATAGATGTTTTAGAACTGGGGAGATTGGAGACCGATTAATCTCCAATCTCTAATCTCCGGTCTTCTTAGAGAGGTATTGAATCATGGATATTCCTTTAGATGTTGATGTTTTTTGTTCGGATGGGAAGTGCGGTCGGTCAACGGCCGTTATCCTCAACCCGGTCTCACAAGAAATTACGCATGTGGTGGTGACAACGCAAGAAATGCTGCACGGCGAATATGAAGTGCCGGTTACGCTCATTGAAGAAAGCGGGCCTGATAGCATTCAGCTTCGCTGCCGACGCAATACATTGGCTGGGCTAGAGCCATTCCATAAAGTCAAATTTGTCAGTCTGCATGATCTGGATGAACCTGGCACGCCTCTAACCGAAATCCCGGAAACGCTATTATCGTCAGCCTGGCTGTGGCCTTATATTACAGCCAATGGGGGATATGGCACTTACGTTAACGTCGAACAGATTCCCCATAGTGAACTGGCGGTTCATCGTGGCGCACATGTAGAGGCTGTGGATGGGCACATCGGCCAAGTAGATGAATTCATTATCAATCCTGAAAATAACCACATCACGCATCTGGTTTTACGTGAAGGTCATCTGTGGGGTCAAAAAGACATCACAGTTCCTATTTCTGAAATTGAACGAGTTGAATCTGATGTTGTTTATTTGAAACTAGACAAGATGGGCGTTGAAGCATTGCCAACCGTGTCGGTTAAACGGCGGTGGTAGTTGTAACCTAATGTTAAGGAGCAAAATCATGGACATTCCCTTAAATGTATCTGTGTTCGGCCCGAACGGCCGTATCGGTCAGTCAACCTTCGTCATTATGAATCCGATCACCCAAGAAGTGACGCATATCGTCGTCAAGAGCGAGTCAGTTCTGCAAACAGAACACCTGGTAGCTCTCAAGCATATTCAAAGCAGCGATTCTGACATGATCCGTCTGGATTGTACTGGCGAGCAACTGGCGCAAATGGATTTATTCCAGGAAGTGGAATTCGACTCAGTCAATATACCGAATTTTGGAGCACCGGCGGCAATAGGTGACGCTTATATCTGGCCGTATGTTACAGCATCCCCAGAAGCGCGTCTTGTGAAAATAGTACACCGGCACATCCCACCTTATGAACGAGAAATACGGCGAGGCGCACATGTTCACGCTGCAAACGGCCGTATCGGTCAGGTAGATGAACTCGTCGTTGACAAAGACACATTCCATGTCACCCATCTGGTGCTGCGCGAAGGCCACCTATGGGGCACAAAAGACGTCATGATTCCCGTAGACGAAATTGAAACGGTTACGGAAGACAACATTTACCTGAAACTGGACAAGAAAAGCATTGGGGCATTGCCTACATTTCCAGTGCATCGTCACATCCAACACTAAATTCAAAGAGGAGCATGCAATGAGCAAATTACATGAAGCAACTGGATTGGGGCAATCCATCTGGCTCAACGGTTTGGATCGGCCCCTGATCCAAAGTCACCGTTTGATCAATTTCATTCTAATGGGTGTTCACGGCGTTACTTCCCACCCTGACACTATCACAAAAGCCATAGCAGACAGCAGTGATTATGACCACCAACTTATGGAACTGGTTCACAAGGGCAGCAGCATTCCACAAGTGACAGAAAAGTTATTGTTTACGGATGTGCAAACGGCCGTTGACCTCATCCATCCCATTTACGAACGCACCCACGGCGTGGATGGTTACGTTAGCCTGGACATAAACCCCGCCCTCGAACACGATCTCAGTGAACTTATATCCGAAGGGCTGCGCCTGGATTATGACATTGACCGCGTGAACACGATGGTGCAAATTCCCGCCACCCCCGTTGGCATTCAAGCCATCGAAAAACTCATTGGTGAGGGAACCAGCGTCAACGCCACTCACATTTATACTGCGGAAACGTATGAAAAAGTGGCGCAGGCATACATCGCAGGGATGGATTATTTCTGGTCGCACCTGGACATCTGGCGGCTGCCCCCGGCGGCAGTGGCTTCCGTGCCCGTCACACGACTAGATCAAGCAGTTGATACGCTTTTAGAAGATGGCAACCCCTTATCAGGCACGTCTGGAATTGCGATGGCAAAGGTGATTTACGGCCGTTTCCAACAAATTTTCAACAGCAAAGAATGGAAACAGTTGGCTAAACATGGATCACGGTTGCAACGGCCGTTATGGGAAAGCAGCGATGACCCACGGTACGTCCACAGCCTCATGGGGACTAACACCATCCACAGCCTGCCCGCTACCCACATCACCGCCTTCCTCGAAGAAAGCCCTATGACCAACACGCTCACAGTGGGGCAAGATGAAGCCCAACAAACCCTGGCCGATCTGGCACAGCAGGGCATCAATCTGACAGCTATCGAAAAGCAACTGCGAACTCAAGCCATCGAAACAACACGCATCGCCTACCAATCCTTAACCGACGCCGTCATGCGCCGCCGCGATGAATTAGCCTAATTTGGGAGACGAATCTTCAGCCTCCCAAATTACCAAGTTAAAACAAATTCGGAGAATCAAATCTCATGAACAAGCGGTTGTACAAGCTCTTTGTCATTTTTTTGTTGGTCTTGATGGTAGCTGTGCCGTTGCTACGGATTTTTGTTCGTTAACGGCCGTTAACCACAACCATCTTGGTCACGCTGCTCCTGCTGCGGCAAAGCCCATTTTGGCAGCGGCTGGCTTAAGGGCAAACCGCATCCCCCATATCCTGCCAGGTATTCAGCGCCGTTGACGATGCGCCATCAGGCCAAGTAGTAAAGTCTCCGGTATACAACACCTGCACCATCATGCCAAAAGGATTTGTCAATGCCCCCATTTCGGCGGCGGCATCTATTTGCATCTCAATCACCCATTGACCACCGCTGCTAGTGATGCCTGCTGCCCAATTTGTGCTGGAATAACCGTTGTTCCACTCCTGCCCATCGGAATTATTGCCAATACCTGCGAGAACGGCCGTCGTACTATCACGTCCAATTTGGAAAAAGCGATCAGACGTATCCGGGTCGCCGCCATTGTTGGTTGTGTCAAAATACATCCGCACCGAATCGGTCACATCTGTCGTGTCATCATTCACCAGAAAAGCCATGTACAGATGAGCCGCATCACGCAGCACATACACCTGTACCAGTCGTGCCGTATTCGTTCCTGGTTGAATTTGGAACAACGGCCCACCGGGCCATTCTACAATGTTAAAATTGCCGTCAATCGTTGGCGGCGCGTCCGCACAGGCCAACGAAAGGGACGGGATCGGCGTGACAGTGGGCGTCGCCGTTGGCGTCTCTGTGGGAACTTGCGTCGCGGTGGATGTTGGCAGAGGTGTTTGTGTGGGCGTAGCCGTAGGTGCAGGTGTACTGGTCAACGTCGGAGTGGGCGTTTGTGATGGCGTGGCGGTTGGCCCCGGTGTATCGCTGGGAGCCGGTGTGAACGTGGCGCTGGGGATGGGGGTTTCGCTGGGAACGGCAGTTGGTATATCCTGCGACAGCGGGTCGGTGCCCTGAGCCACTTCCAAGCCATCATTCACACCATCCCCGTCTGTATCTGCTTTGATCGGGCTGGTCTTATACGTCATTACCTCTTGCCAATCGTCCAAAATATCGCCATCAGAATCGCGCTTGCGTGGGTCGCTGCCCCATTGCAGCATCTCTTCGCCGTCGGTCAGACCATCACCATCAGTATCAGGGTTGTTGGGGTCTGTGCCCAACGCTTCTTCTTGTGAATCGGTCAGCCCATCGTTGTCCGTGTCGTCGGTAACGGCCGTTGCCGATGCCGTCACCACAGGCGTCAGAGTTAAATCCGGCGTTAGCGAACCCTCCGATAACACAGCCACAGGAATGGTACTCGTCGGTTCCACGCCACCGCCAAAAATACGGTCGCGGTTCGTTACAAACACAATACCTGCAATCACACAAGCAAAAGTGACCACAAAAACAAGCGCATAAACCAGCCCCGCCGGAAGCAGTGTGCCCGATTGTGCCTCACCACGCAATCGCTGTTCACCACCCGCCGCTGAACGGACAACCACCTCATAGGGAAACAGCTCACTACTGTTAAACAATCGCTGCGAACGCGCCGCTACATCCAATTCCACTCGCGCTGCCTGCCCAGCCTCCAGGCGAATTCGACCCCGTTCACCCTGAAAGCGCAGCCCATTCTGCCGGTCTTGTCCAACCAGGCTAAACTCACCCACCCCATTCCCCGTATTGCGAATCATCACCGTCACCGTTGCCGGAAGCCGTATCTCTGCTCCGTCTAACGATGCCTCAAATTCCACAAACGTGCCAATGAAGAGGGAGGCCGTCGTACCTACTTGAATAGTTGGCTGCTTTTGTGACACCAATTCCAGGCGAAAACGCTGCCGCCCGGTCGGCGTCTTGGCACTGCGCGGCGGACGTATCGTCACGGTCAGGGGCACAGTTGCCCCGGCAGCTATGTCTTTGAAGCCCTCTAGCGTCACCCAATCCTCTTGAATGCCACTGACGCGCAGCCGCACGCGGTCAGCAACCTCGCTGCGATTGACTACCTCCACCGTAAGCTGCACCGGCTGCCCCGGCGTCACCGAAATTTTGTCGCGGGATAAATACAGGCCCAATGATGTGGGCGTTGAGGATGCGGCCCCCGTCTGCACCTGCATCTGCTGTGTAGGCAGCGCATCTTGCCCGGCAGAATGGCTAATGCCAGGGGTGATATGGCCCGGCGCAGCATCGCCAGCGGGGATGGGGTCTGGGTGTTCTTTGCGCGGTGCGTGTAAAACAAGTTCGTATGGGCCAATTTTCAGGCGGGAATCGGGCTGCATGGGGGTGGGTGTTTCGGAACGGAGGCGACGGCCGTCCAGCCATGTACCATTAATCCCGCCCAAATCGACCACTTCCCAGCCCAGCGATGTGGCTTGCAGCCGCGCATGATGGCGCGACACGCCATCCGTCGGCAGCACAATGTTGTTGTCGGCGTTTCGTCCAATGGTCAGCACGGGTAGGGTGAGTGGCACAATGCTCACCGGCTGCTCCGGCGTTTCGATGTACAACTCATACCCCGCAGGCGGTTCGCTGACCTGCTCCAAAATATCCACCTCTTGCCGTGACATGACACGGGTCGGCGCACCTTCCAATGAAACAATGGCGCTGCGCAAGTTGCGCACCATCTCGCGGCCTGTGGCAAACCGTTCACTGGGGTCTTTTGCCAGAGCGCGGCGCAGCAGGCCATCAATCAGCTTGGGTACGTCGCCACGATATTGGCTGGCGGATGTGGGCATCACACGCCCACGATGGGTGCTGATGGCTTCGGAGAGCGTTTGGAAATCGAAGGGGAGGTGGTTAGTGATGAGTTCGTAGAGAACGACGCCGAGGCCATAGAGGTCGGAACGGCCGTCCAACGGTTTCCCCTCACATTGCTCCGGCGACATGTACATAGGTGTGCCCAATGTCATGCCGCTTTGCGTAATGTCCGCGCCCTCTTGGAGTTTCACCAGGCCAAAATCAGTGAGCACGGCGCGGAATGGGGCCTCGTTCGGCTGGTCGGCCTGTTCCAACTTCTTCAAAATGATGTTTCCCGGCTTCACGTCACGGTGGATAATGCCCAGGCTGTGGGCATAGTGCAGGGCATCGGCAATCTGCGCAGCAATTTGCAGGCTTTGCGTCAACGGCAAAAACTTCTTCATGCGTTGTAGGCGTTGCAAATGGTCGCGCAAGCTGCCCCCATCCACGTACTCCATAGCAATGAACAAGCCCTTCTCCGAATCGCCAAAATCGAAAATACGCACAATAGAGGGGTTATCGAGGCGAGCGGCCGTTTTTGCTTCTTGCACAAGCCGGTCGCGGAATTCGCTCTGGCGGGCAAAATGAGCGTGCATCAATTTGATAGCGATGGCACGATCCAGGTTTAGATCATAAGCACGGTACACTGTACCCATGCCGCCATCACCCAACAAAGAATCTATCCGGTAGCGATTATTGATGGTTTGACCGACAAGACTGGTCATAAAAGACTCCAATTGACAATTTGCGATTAACGATTGACGATTCAGGTGAGACGCACTTTTGAAGTGGGTCTCACCTTGTAACAATAGTATGAAGCGTGTGCAGCAATTTGTCTACCTCTGCTTCACGAACCCAGTAGTGGGTGACGGCGCGAAAGCGGCGAGGGCCACTGCCGCCCAGGTAGATGTTCTCTTGGCGCAGGGCATGGATGATGTCTTTAGGAGAATGAGGTACATCATCGGCCAAGCTGAAGAAAACGATGTTGGTTTTAACGGCCGTTACATCCACCACAATCCCCGGAATCTGCGCCAGTCCCTGAGCCAACCGCTGTGCGCTGGCATGGTCATCCGCCAAACGCTCGACCATTTCATCCAACGCTATTAATCCGGCAGCAGCCAAGATGCCCGCCTGCCTCATGCCGCCGCCCAATGATTTGCGCACGCGCCGCGCCTTATGAATGAAATCGGCGGAACCGCAAAGCAAAGACCCCACGGGCGCACACAACCCTTTGCTCAGGCAAAAAGACACGGAGTCTACGTGTTGAGTGACGTGGCTGGCATCTACCCCCAGGGCAACGGCCGCATTGAACAGCCGCGCCCCATCCATATGCACGGCCAATCCGTGCTGGTCAGCGATTGCCCTGATAGCGGCAAAATAATCAAGGGGGATGGGGTAGCCACCGCGCTCGCCATAGCTGTTTTCCACCAGGATGAGGCGGCTGTGCGGTAAATGGGGGTTGTCAGGGCGGATGGCCTGAGTAACGGCCGTCAAATCCATGCGGCCCATCTCATCTGTTGGCAGAGGATGGGGCACAATGCCGCCCAGAGAAGCCATACCACCGGCCTCCCATTTATACGTGTGTCCATCTTCACCTACAATCGCCTCGTCGCCGCGTGTAGCATGGCTGAGAATACTGATCAAATTGCCCATTGTGCCGCTAGAAACGAAAAGCCCCGCCTCTTTGCCCAATTTCGCGGCTGCCATTTCCTCTAATTGATTGATAGTAGGGTCTTCACCATAAACATCGTCGCCTACCGGTGCGTTTGCCATTGCCTGACGCATTGCCGGGGTAGGCCAGGTTACTGTATCGGAGCGGAAGTCTATTTTGTCCATAAGGGGAAGTTTAGGGGAAGTGGGCAAGTTTGCAAGTGGCAAGTTTGCAAGTGAAAAAAGTAAGGGTTCGGCGACCACCGAGGGCATGGTTTGTGGAAAAAGCAGGGGTTCGGCGACCGCCGAGGGTATGGTTTGTGGAAAAAGTAGGGGTTCGGCGACCGCCGAGGGCAGTATAATTGAGCTTATGAATGACATGGAACGTTGTGTACGGCCGTTAACCTGCCCCATTTGCCACGATGGATTGACGCGCAAAGGGAATCGTCTTGCTTGCCCACAGGGGCACAGCTTTGATTTGGCCCGCGAGGGGTATGTGAATTTGCTGCCCACAAACCGCCGCCTGCCGCCCACAGTTGGCGATTCAGCAGAGATGCTGCAGGCGCGGCGGCGTTTTTTGGATGGCGGGCATTATGCGCCGCTGGCGGCACGGCTGCCGCAGGTGATGCAGGAATGGGCGACCACACTCAACCGCGCCGCGCCGCTGACACTGTTGGACTGCGGCTGCGGCGAGGGGTATTACGGGGAATGGGTGCGTGGGGCGTTGGCTGGAAGTGGCGTTTGCTCGTTTGGGATGGATGTGGCGAAAACGGCCGTCAAGATGGCCGCTCGTCGTTATCCACATACGCAGTTTGTGGCCGCCGACGTCAACGGGCGGCTGCCCTTTGCCGACCAATCCATTGATTTGCTGCTAGACATTTTTGCGCCGCGCCATGCGGCCGAGTTTGGGCGTGTTGTCAGCGGAGCGCTGCTGGCAGTCATCCCCAGGCAAGCGCATCTACACAGCCTGCGCCAGGCATTGGGGCTGCTAAACATTGAGGTGGATAAAGCGGAAAAGGTCGTGGAGGGCTTACGGTCGTATTTCCAACTGGCACACACGGAAACGCTGACTTTTCCCCTGGCGCTGACCCCATCGCAGTTGGTTGATTTGATAGGAATGACGCCGAACGGCCGTCACCTAAGCCGCACACAAATTGAAGCAATGGCGGGCAGTGCGCCGGAAACAGAAGCCAGTTTTCAGATATTGGTCCTTCGGCACATGAAACGTGATGCGTGAAACGTGAAAACAAGCGCATCACGTTTCACGTTTTACGTTTCACGCCACCTACAACGCCATATCATTACGATAACGGTGAAAAGCATCGGGGCGCAAGAAGAAGAAAATAGCCAATGAGCCAATAAACCCACCAAGATGTGCCCAGTGAGCTATGCCATAATGTGTGTCGTTGAGTAGAGTGTCGGCGGCGGGAAGCAGTTGCAGCGCAAAGAAGTAAAGAATGAGCCAGTAAGCACGGATTTTGGGCACAATAGGCACAAACCACAAGAATATGAGTGTGCGAATACGCCCGCCAGGGTACAAAATGAGGTAGGCCCCCATCACGCCATAGATGGCCCCGCTTGCACCGATCCCCGGAATGTCGGAATTGGCGCGGGCCAGGTTGTAAACAATCTCGGCAATGGCCCCTGCTGTCAGATAAAAGAGCAGGAATCGCCAGGGACCACAAGCATCTTCTACGCGACGGCCGTACACCCACAACCCCAACATATTGCCAAACAAGTGCAGCGGCCCGGCATGAATAAACATCTGCGTGATCACGGAGAGTGCCCCTGCCCCCTGCTGCGACAATAATGCGGCCGGAATCACGCCAAAGCGGTGGATGAACACCATGTATATTTCATCCCCTTGCAAAAGCAAGAAAATTTCGTACCCCAGCACCAGCGTATTGAGGACGATAATCGCCACAACCATGTAGGGAAAGCGGATATAGCGGTTGGGTTCGGTGTCGTTAAGCGGGAACATGGATTGACTCTAACAAGTCCGCAAGTGGCAAGTTTGCAAGTACCGACAACCAAAGGCCACTTGCCACTTGCAGGCTTAATTGCTAATCATGGGCTGATAAATAGCAAGCCGCTGGAGGGCATTAAAGGCTAGAAAGATGAAAGGGATGGAGATGAGAACGACACTCAAGACGTTGAGTAGGGTGCGGGTGATAAAATCAGCACGGCCGTCTGTACCCAACAGGGTTTGCCCCAGTGTATGATGAGGAATGTGCATTACAATGACCCCAATGAAGCTGCCAAGCAGCACAATTAATCCCCCCAACGCCAGCAGCGGTGACTGGCTGAGTGGTTTGAAGCCACTGTGCAGGAACCACAACAAGCCATACAGCAGAGTTGGGCCAAGGCTCATACGCCACAGGGTATAAGTTGGACTGCTTAGTTTAATGGGGGGTAAATCGCGCTGACGCACTGCCGTTTCTAACCGTTTTTGGGCAATGGTGCGAGAAACGGCCGTGCTCGCATTCTCCGTTGCTGTCTGGTAAGCGACAATCGCCCGTTCCCATTCCCCCTGCTCCTCAAATACCCGCCCTTGTGCCAGCGCATAATTTGGCTCCGGTTCTGGAGGCGGGATAAATTTTTGCTGACGGTACAAATGATGTAAGCGGCGAACCTGTCGCAGCCGTTTTTTGGCAATCGCCTCATCCACTGTTGATTTCACCTGATTCAGGGTCAGTTTATACAAGTGTGCCGCTTGCAAGAGATCATTCTGCGCTTCGTACGCCTTTGCCAGGGCAATATTGTCGTCTTGCGTGAGTTGTAGCTGCGTCAAGCGCACACGCGCTTCACGGTGAGAGGGATTGTGCTGCACAGTCCGCCCCAAAAAGATAATCTGGTCTTCCACACTGTCTACAAGTTGGCTCAAGCCATACCAGGCGGCAGCATCATCAGGGGCATGCTGAACCTGATGAATGAGGGCGCGATAGGTTTCTTGACGACGGCCGTTTTCCCACCCCCTTAGGTCTTCATAATCACCATCACCATTTACCAACACGCCCGCTTCCCGCCGCACCTGGGCCAGCCGTTTGCGTGTTTGCACCCGCTGCGGGTTAATGGCAATGGCATTTTCTAAAGCGATAATGCGGTCATCCACATTATCTATCACGTCACTCAACCACAGCCAGGCCATCTCATTTTGGGGGTCTTCCCTGACCAGCGCCAACAAGAGTTCTTGGGCTTCATCGCGGTTGCCAGACTGAACGGCCGTAATCGCCTCACGCAGATTCTGAGAAATCATCGCCTCATACTATACACGGCCGTTCATTCATGCAAATGGGGTAATTGTCCCGATCAACATACCTAAACGACAAAACGGGCCTACGTGGAAAAAAGGAGGATAAAACCACGTAAACCCGCTTTGCCAGTTTGGTATGGATGGTAGCAGATGGTTTATTCACAATGTCGCATCATCATGAATCATCTAAACGCTTAGATGCCGCTCCATGCAAAAGGTGACAAATTTGCCAAAATCCATTTTCCAAACAAAAAAGGCGGGCAAAATGCCCACCTTACTCTGAAAACAACCTTATCAGCGCCGCCGCATACGCTGCAACAAATCGCGCCCACGATGCCACAATCCACGCAGTCGCTCACGCAGCGGCGGGGCAGGCGGCGGCATTTCCTCCTCCGACACCGGAAAAGGATGCAAGTCAAACATCTTGCGCCAGGCATATACCCCCACCAGTTTTAATGTAGCCACTACAGGCGCTGCCAAAATCGCCCCTAAAATCCCGGCTATCGCCCCCCCCATAAACACCGCCACCATCACCAGCAGCGGATGCAAATCCAAAGCGTCACCCACGATACGCGGAACGAGCAAATTATTCTCTAATTGCTGGATGATAAACATCAGACCCAACACAACCAACGCATACTGCCAACCTAACAATCCAAAATAATTAACAGGCTGCACCAAAGCAACAGCAACGGCCGCACCCGCCCCAATCACCGGCCCCAACACTGGAATGAATTCCAGCAGCCCTGATAAAATGCCCAAGGCCAGAGCGTTTTGCACCCCTAAAATGCTTAACCCCAGCCAGACCAAAAAGCCAATCACCAGCCCCAAAATCACCTGACCGCGCAGGTATGCGCTCCAAATACGACCAAACTCACGCGTCAACCGTTCCGCATCGTAACGATAGCCCGGAGTTTGCGCAAAATCGCCCACGTAGCCACCCAGCTTAGGGATTTCAATGGCAACATAAATCGAAATGACGAAAACAAAAAAGAGCTGCCCGACCAATCCTACAACGGTTGTTGCAGCCTGGCCCACAAATTGACCGCTTTGTGACAGCGCCGGTTCCAGCAATCCCACAATCTGATTGGTAATGCTGTCCCAGGGAATGATAATCGGATCAAGCTGAAAACTGCCGATGTGAATTGGCTCCGTGCGTGTGGTTAAATCCTGAAAAACATCTGTTACTCGGTCAATTAATAAGGGCACTTCATCAATCAACGTGCTGATTTGTTGATAAGCAGCCACCCCCAGAGCAATGAGCGCCCAGATGAAAGCCGCCGCGACCAGCAAATAAGCTAACAAAATCACAGTGCTGCGTTTGAGCGAGGTGCGTTCATCTACAAAATTAACGATGGGATTGAGCAAATAGGCCAGAATGACGGCAATCACCAATTGCGCGATGAGGGATTGGAAGCGGTACGCCAGCAGCGCAAAAAGCAACAAGGTGATGATAGTGACTACACTTTTCATCGTTCGCCCCCAAGGGGGCGAGGTATATTCGGGAGTTGGCAGTGGTTCTTGAGACATACTAGCTCCAAATTAAAGGGTGAAAATAATCATCACTGGTCAATCACCAATTGTCAATTACCAATTTCGTAGCTGTAGAAAAGGGGATTGGCATAACGGCCGTCAAACACCCGCACTTCGCCACCCGGATAAAGGGACTGCACGGCCGTCATCTCATTGGCACGCTCCGGCAAAAACACAAAGACCTGCCTGGCACTGCTAACCGGCGGCAGTGCATCATCCGGCGCGGGCGACACATCAAACAAGTTCTCGTTTTTGTGAAAATCCTGCGCCAAAAAGGTGATATTGGGAAAATCCACATACATTTGCGGCGGGCCATAAAAATAGGCCGTCCAATCTGCGCCCAACGTATTCAAATAATTGGCAATGTCGTTAGCAACTTCGGTGTTGCGGTCGGCAAACTGGTTTTCGGCGGGGAAACGGCCGTAATAATACACCCCATCCCCCACCGCCAGCAGTGCCGCAATCACCAATGCCACAACTAGCGCGGTGCGCGGCGCCATGCCCTGCCACTGCGCCAGCGTCACCAACGCAAAGCCGCCCAACAGTGCTAGTGCTGGTGTGGCAATCACCAGCCAATGGCTTTGCGGCGCATCGGGGATGAGAACGGCCGTAAACAGCAGCGTCACCCCCACCCACACCAGCAACAGCAGCGCCCGCACATCACGCAGCCGAAACAGCGCCAGCAGCAGACCCAGTAAAAACAACAGCCCCGGCACAAAACTAAGCAGCGCACTCTGCGTGCGGTACGAGGGGCTTTTGTCTGCGCTGCCGTTAAAGGCCAGCAGCCCGCGCCACACCTGCTGCCGCAGCATCGCGCTCTCCGTCTGCCCCGTTCGCGCCGCCTCTTGCGCCAACCAATCCACGCTTGGATTCAAAATACTCGCTGCCTGCCACTGCTGCCACAGCGAATTGGGCTGGCTGCGATTGTGCAGCAGTTGCGGCAAAGCAATAACCAGCGCCAGCGCCCCCGTCGCCAAAATCTGCCGCCACTGTGCCCGCAAATTGGCGCGGTCAGCCCAAAACAGCAGCAGAAAAAGGGCCGCTAACATGATGGGCAGCAGCAAGGCTGGGATGAAAAAATAGGCACACAAGCCAACGGCCGTGCCCGCCAACAGCCACGTCACCCCATTTGCCCGCCCATCGCGCTGCCCCTGCCAGGCCACGCCGATCAGCCCCAACGCCAGCAGCGCCAGCAGCCCATCCCAAATCGAAGTCAGCCCCATGCGACTGTAGTGCAGGTGCAAATGCCCCGTCAACAGCAGCACCGCCGCCGCCAGCCCTGCCGCCCGCCCCCACAAGCGTTCGCCAATCCAATAGACGGCCGTCACCGTCAGCGCCCCCGCCAGCGGCGAAAGCAAGCGAATCGAAACGGTGGAGGGACCGAACCATTTCAGGGGCAAGGCCAGCAAAAAAAGGGGCAGCGTCGGGCTGCCCAGGGCGCTGCTGCCAAATGGCGCAGCCAGGCCGCCCTGCGCCACGCGCAGCACCTCCAGCCCCACTCCCGCCTCCGTCCCATTGAGAATAAAGGGTAGATTTTGCAAATTGATGGTGCGCAGCAGCAAGGCCATCACAAACAACCCGCCAGCAATAAAAGCGCTGGGCGTGTTGTCAGCATCCAGTGAGGGTGCCGGTTTGGGTACAGGCCACAACGCAAACAGTGCCAGTGCAATCGCCACAAACCAGAGAAAAAGCGCCAGCCATGCCCGCCCCGCATTGGAACTTGTGAGAGCAATTAACGAAAGGAAAAGAGCAGGCACATAAAGCAGCCGCTGGCGCGGAATGGCTTGCAGCCGAGGGAAGGAGAAGGCACGGGCATTGCGGGAACCATTTGCAGCACGGCCGTATCCCCACAACAGCAGCAAAAAAAAGGCACTCATCACCAACGAGCGCAGTCCGGCTCCTGGCTCCACGCCATTATTCACAAACCCCATCTGCGCCAGCAGCGCAAACAGCAGTGCCAACAGCGTCAGTCCCCCCTTCACCAATCGCGGCCCAATCATTGGCCGTACTTGCCTTTGCTCCACCGTCAACGATGATTCCACCACCGCCGCCTCTAGTTCTAGCTCTGGCTTCGCTTGCTCTATCTCTCGCTCTAGCTCCGCAATGGTGAACGGCCGTGCCTCTGGCAGCTTGGCCTCAATTGGCCCATTCGCCACTTTTCGCGCAACAAACAACACGTATGCGCCATTGGACGGGGCTTCTTCGGCGTAGAACGGCCGTACCCACCGTTCCGTACGCTGCAAACTGCTTTCCCAGGGCGCGACAATCCAGTGCCCCGTCAGCGCGTGCAGCACTGCCGACGGCAAGCCCTGCACATGCCCCCACTCCAGCGCCCGCAGCGCCTCTGTGGAAAAATAATACTGCCAGCGCTCGACGGCAAAGCCCGCCTGCGCCAGCCGCTCACCCCACATCTCCGCCGCATCTGTGTGCGCGTGCCGCGAGATAAAGTTAAACGTGCGGCGATAGCGGTCAGCCATCCCCGGCAGGCCCAGCGATTCAAACAAAGCCGCGCCGCCCAAATTTTGTGTAAAGCGATGGCTGGGCATGGTAATCACAAACAGCCCGCCGGGACACAGCACGCGCCCCACCTCATTCAGCACCGGTTGCACATCAGGAATATGTTCCAGCACCGAGTTGCTAATGGCGCTGGCAAACGCGCCATCGGGAAACGGCAGCCGGTCGCCGACGCTTTGCAAAACCTGGCCGTACTGCCCGCTGCGCTGTGCTTTTTGCAATGGCCCCCACCAGGGGTCAATGCCCACATCTAGCGGGCGGTCAAACGTCATCTGCGCAAAATGGCCGTCGCCGCAGCCTACGTCCAAAATGGGGCCGGGCAGTTCCACCTGCCGGTAAAACCGCGATTCTACCGCCCGCAGCAAAGCGCGAAAAGCGGGAATGGTCTTTAACTGCCGCCAAAGAAAATCGTCTTCTGGTAAATAGGGTTGAGTCAAAAATGTCTCCGAAATGATGAATGCTGAATAAGCTGTTTACAGTTTTCCGTTTTTTGTTTCCTGTTTTTTGTTGCTTACTGTCTCTCGTCTCGCATCTGCCGCAATCTTTCATAGGCGGCGGGTTCAGGGGTACTGGTATCTGTATGACCTTGTTGTAGGGATTGGAAGAGGGTGGCGTAGGTAACGGCCGTTTGCTCCGGGCTAAAACTGTCGGCGATGAGTTGAGCGTCACGCTGATAGGTCGCTTTGTCATTGAGAATGGCAATCACCGCCTGCGCCAACGCCTCGGAATCGCCCACAGGCGTCACCTCACCCATTCCCGTCATCGTCACCGGCTGGCGCACCCCCGGCAGCGCACACGCCGCCACCGGCACATTGTTACGCATCGCTTCAATCTGTACCAAGCCAAAACTTTCCGTTCGGTTCAGGCTGGTAACACACAACACGTCTAAACTCTTGTAGAAAACAGTCAGTTCAGAGCCATGCAGCCCACCCAACTGAATATAATGAGCAGCGTGCCGCTGAAAGAGCGGCTCCAATCGCCTGGCATACGCATTTTCACCAATGGTTTCTGGATTAGCATGTAACACCAGCGCCTCAGGGTGTTCTTTCAAAATAATCGGCAGCGCCTCCAACAGCACTTCAATACCCTTTTCGGCAGCAATACGCGTCGAAAGTCCAATCACAGATTTACCCGCTAACTGGTGCTTTTCCTTAAAAGCAGAGACTTCTGCGTCATCACTTTCCACCAGTTCCACCGGCGGCGGGATAATGTGCAGCTTGCGCTCCACGTACTGCGAAAGATAGGGCGTGTTCATAGCGTAATCCCGCGTATACGTCACCACCGCATCGGCAAGCGTGCCCGCCATCCAGTTTTGCGCCTGCACCACGCGATCCACCACACGGTTAAACAGCCCCGATGGGAGCTGTAAATCACAATGGTAAGTGAGGACAACCGGCTTGCCCAACAAACGGCCGCGCATCGCCACCCCCGGCGCGTCAAACTGCGGCAAATGCAAGTGAATGACATCATTGCGATGCGCCAGTTTCCAGGCCATCGGCCCAAAACCGGGCATCAGCACGCCTTTGCTCACGCGGTACGCTACGGGGATGCGCACCACTTTCACGCCATCCACCACCTCATAACGCGGCAAGTTGGGGTCATATTGGCTGGTCAGCACGGTCACATCATGCCCCTGCCGCACCAAAGCGCGGCTCAAACGCTCCACATAAATAGTCAGCCCGCTCACCCACGGACGATAATAAGTTAAAACTTCAAGTATTTTCATAGGATTTTTGATTGACGATTGACGATTAACGATTTTGGTATTTTGCCTACACTAACTTTTATACAGGTGTTCCAGGTTTTTCACGCAGCAAATTTGCAATTTTGGACAATCGTCCATCGCTCCGTTACCGACAGTCAGTATAACCAACACGACGCGGTTAGAACACTTTTGCACTAACCGCGCCGCTTGCATATTTTCAGCTTTTCACTGACGAATGGGCTTTTAATTACCGGAGGCAACACCCTCCCTCGGCCTGCTCTCACGAGTCACACGAATTAAAAACCGTAATGCTTCGTTGACTGCCTCAGAACTAGGGAAAACTTCTGCTACATCCGGGGCTAATTGGACAAAGCCGCCAAACCCTGCTCGTTTAGGGCCAACCTTTCTAACGCGCAAGTCCTTCAAATCATATTCTGCCCTGAGATCATCTTCCATTTCATTCTCAACTTTCTTCATGAGCCACTTTTTCCCGAATAATCACCAACAATTTTATCATGAAGTTTACCGATTACTGGTCACTGGTCACTGATTACTGATCACTGTTTTGCCGCTTTCGGAAGTTTTGCGTTGCAGTGACGACGTTTTGGAAGGTGACGCCAGCACCGAATAAGCCAACAAGCCCCATCAAAATGAGGGTGATGGTGTTGACGGCGTGGTAAAGGACGGCGAAAGTCAGCGCCTCCGGCCCTGGCTGGCCTAAGACTTCGGTAAGGGCGAAGGTAACGCCGGCGTGAAAGACGCCAATCTGCCCCGGCGAGGAGGGCGCGGCTACGCTGAAGGCGGCGGCAACCATTGTCAGCAGGGTCATGGGGATGGTGGGTTGCAAATTAGCCGCCCGCAGGGTCATATAATAGGCCAAGATGATGGGCAGCCAGATGAAGAAGCTGAGGGTGAGCAAAATAATGCCATCTTTGAGACGGGTCAGGCTGCTCAATCCGGCGAGCAGGTCATCCACGCGGCGCACCCAATTGGCGGTGTCCATGAAGGGGATGCGGTCGAAGATGAAGGTGGCGATGCGGCTGGCTAACGGCCGTTCATTTGCCATCACCACCAAGACCACAATACCGCCCACGGCCGCAAAGCCAAACAAACGCACCGCCTCACTCAACTGCGGTGGAATCGTCTCTACTTCCGCCAGGGCAAAGGGCACAATCGTCACCATAAAAATCATATCCAGCAGCCGTTCCACCACCATTGTCGAAATGCCGCGTGCCAACGTTACCGGGGGCACATTGCCAATGAGAATGGCGCGGGCTACATCGCCCAAACGCAGCGGCAGCAGCATCGTCAACAAGTAGCCGATATTTTGAATGTGAAAAACCTGGCCGTAAGGGGGATCATTATTGAGCATAAAACGCCAACGCACGGCACGAAAAAACAAAAAGATGACGATGCCCAATACCGTAAAAACCAGATAGCCATACTGCGCCGTTTTTAACGCCGCCCATAAGTCTGCGGGCTTGATGAAAAAGAAAACGGCCGTCAGCGAGACCACACTCACCAAAATCCCAATCCAAACCTGCCGATTATTACCGCGTTCATTCGCTTCCATGACGGCCGATTATAGCATGATTGCCCCATCACAAACGAAACGATACACTAACTGAGAGATTGGAGATTAGAGATTGGAGATTAGGGATTGCCAATCTCTAATCTCCATAAAGGAATACATTTTGAACAAACGAGAAACTTATACCGTTGAAATCGCTGGCCTCACGCGGCATTTGCCCCTGTTCGAGGTCGTTTCCGGCGTGCGCATCGCCATCTTCAATATGTTGGGCGACACCTACGTCGTGAAAGCCGCCGCCGCCGCGTTAGCTGAAAGGCTGAAAGACACCCCCGCGCAAGTGCTGGTCACGGCCGAAGCCAAAAGCATCCCCCTGATCTACGAAATGAGCGCCCTCATGGGGCTGCCCTACGTGGTGCTGCGCAAAAGCTATAAAAGCTACATGGGCGAAGCCATCAGCGCCGAAACGCATTCCATCACCACTGGCAAACCACAAACCCTGTACCTCGATGAAAAGGACAAGGATTTTGTGGCAGGCAAGCAAATCATCCTCGTGGATGATGTGGTCAGCACGGGCAGCACGTTGGAGGGGATGCAAAATGTGATTGATAAGGCGGAGGGGGTGGTTACGGCCGTTGCCGCCATCTTCACCGAAGGGGGCGCCGACTGGTCACACGTCGTCGCCCTCGCCAACCTGCCCGTGTTTACGGAGTAATGTATTCAGTATTCAGTGATCAGTAATCAGTAAGCCAGTCCATGAAACACTGACCACTGATTACTGATTACTGACCACTGGTTATTATGTCGCCAACCTCCGCCACCCTTTCTATTTTCCGTCATCTATTCGCTTCCGTTGCTGAAGAGATGGGTGTAACCTTAGAACGCGCCGCCTACAGCCCTAACATCAAAGAGCGATTGGATTTTAGCTGCGCCCTCTTTTTGGGCGACGGCCGTCTCCTCGCCCAAGCCGCCCACATCCCCGTACACCTGGGGGCCATGCCCGCCTCCGTACAGGCCGCCATCCAACACTGCGCCCCCTTCGCCCCCGGCGATGTCGTCATCGTCAACGACCCCTACCAGGGCGGCAACCATCTGCCAGACATTACCCTCGTCTCGCCCGTCTTTATCAGTAATCAGTTATCAGTAAACAGTAATCAGTCCGAACCCCCACTGAACACTGACATACTGAATACTAACTCCCCCGCCTTCTTCGTCGCCAGCCGCGCCCACCACGCCGACATCGGCGGCATGTCCCCCGGCTCCATGCCCCTTTCCACCGAGATATATCAGGAAGGGATCATCATCCCCCCCATCAAACTGGTAGAGGGTGGGCAGCGCAACACGGCTGTATGGCAGCTCATCCTCCGTAACGTGCGCACCCCCGCCGAGCGCGATGGCGATCTGGCGGCCCAACTTGCCGCCCACGCCACCGGCGAAAAACGGCTGGCCGAAATCGTCGCCCGCTACGGGCTGGACGACGCCCTAACCCATGCCGCCGCCCTCATCGAATACGCCGACAAGCTGACCCGCGCCGCCATTGCCCAAATGCCCGACGGCCGTTACACCTTCACCGACCACCTCGACAACGACGGCCAAACCCCCGACCCGCTGCCCATCGCCGTCACCCTCACCATTGAGGGCGGCGAGATGACCGTAGATTTTGCGGGCACAGCCCCCGCCGTGCGCGGCAACCTCAACGCCGTACCCGCCATCGCCGAATCGGCCGTAGCCTACTGCGTGCGCTGCGCCGCCCTGGCCCTGCTGCAAAGCGACCTGCCCATGAACCAGGGCGCTTTTGCCCCCATCACCGTGCGTATCCCGCCCGGCTCGCTGCTCGATCCGCACCCGCCCCACGCCGTCGCCGCTGGCAATGTGGAGACCTCGCAGCGCATCGTAGACGCTGTGTTTGGCGCATTGGCGCAGGCGCTGCCCCACCTCATCCCCGCCGCCAGCCAGGGCACCATGAACAACCTCACCTTCGGCGGCGTGTGGGATGGCGTGACCAGCAATCCATCGCCCTTCGCTTACTACGAAACCATCGGCGGTGGCGCGGGCGCGGGGCCAACAGGCAGCGCCGCCAGCGGCGTCCACGTCCACATGAGCAACACACTCAACACACCGGTGGAAGCGTTGGAATACAGCTTTCCCCTGCGGGTGATGGCCTACCGCCTGCGGCACGGTTCCGGTGGCGACGGCCGTCATCGCGGTGGTGATGGGTTGGTGCGCAGCATCCAATTTCTGTCCCCGGTCAACGCCACCATCACCAGCGACCGCCGCGAACGGCCGCCCTACGGCTTGCAAGGCGGCGAACCCGGCCAACGCGGGCAGAACAGCGTCATAAAACAAGGGGTGGAAACGGCCGTGCCCGGCAAAGTCACCCTCAACCTCGACACCGGCGACACCCTGACCATCGCCACCCCCGGCGGCGGCGGCTGGGGGGAGAAGAGCAAGGGAGCGGAGGAGCAAGGGTGAAGAAAGTTGATTTTGGGAGATTGGAGATTAGAGATTGGAGATTGCGCGTTAATCTCCAATCTCCAATCTCCAATCTCTTCTTCGTGATGGCATTTTTAGTTGTGATGGCTGGCTGCCAGGGGGCAACGGCCGTATCTGTGGCAAGTGTACCGGTGGCAACGGCAAATGCCGCCCCAACCGCAACCAGCGTCCCCACAACGCCGCCCACCTTGCCGCCACCGTCTACTTTTACGCCCATGCCCACCACAACGCCGACCAGTACGCCATCGCCCACGCCGAGCGCCACACCAACGAGTACGCCATCGCCTACAGCAACGGCCGTGCCCGCCTGTGACCAACGCATCCCCACAGACAGCCTCGACACCATCGTCACCCTCAACTTCGGCATCAACCGCGACTACGCCCCCGCCGACCTCGTTGACCTCAACGACTACCTGCCGCAGCGCGTGACAAAAGGCTATCCCACCGAACTGCGCCAGATAGCGGCGGAACCATTGGCGCAAATGATTAGCGATATGGAAGCAGCCGGGCTGCACCCGCTGGTGCTGTCCGGCTACCGCAGCTACAGCACCCAAGCCCTGGCCTGGGCCAAATGGAACGAAAGCCACCCCGACTCAGCCTCCATCGTCAGCGCCCCGCCCGGCCACAGCGAACACCAGCTTGGCGTGACCATTGACTTCGGCTCCCCCGAACTGCCAGACATCGTGGGCGAAGAAGGCATTGAGTTTCACACCTATTTTTACATGACCAGCGAAGGTGAATGGCTGTTGGCGCACGCCCACGAGTACGGCTTCACCCTCAGCTACCCCCGCGAGGCATTTGAGGCCACCGGCTTCTACTACGAACCCTGGCATTACCGCTATGTGGGCGTAGAAATGGCCGCGCAGTTACGCGAAATGGGCACATCCTATACTGAATACCTGCTGGCGCAGAATCCGCAGCCGTGTGTGCCATGAAAGTGGGCAAGTGGCAGGTTTGCAAGTGGGCGCTGTTGGCTTTGGTTTTGATCGGCTGCCGTACATCGGCGGAGAATGGTCAATTGTCAATAGCCAGCCAATAGTCAATTGCCAACTGTCACCCCTCCTCTGCTCCCCAGCCCCTCTGCTCCCTTGCCCACCATCACCCCGTCACCCCCTCACCTTGTCACCCCGTCACCCCTCCACCTTGTCACCCCGTCACCCTTGCCGCCTACGCCCATCCCTCTCATCCTCGCCGTGCCGCCACAGTGGGATGCCGCGCTCGATGCGCTGCCCCCGCTTTGGCAAACGCTGGCAATGGCTGACCCGGCGGTCGCTTTGGCAAATGGGAAGGCTAATGCCGCACTGCTGCACGACAACAGCGGCTACCTCATCCAACAAACCGCGCTGGCCTTGACCGTGCCCTTCACCCTGGACTGGCACGACATCACCCTGGCACAGGCGCAAGAAATTATGGCAAATGGACATGCCGATGTGATAGTACTGCCCTGGGATGAGATGACGCCTGAGCGACGGCCGTTGCGCATTGACGGCCGTTCCCCCTCCGCCCCCGATTACCCCCTGCAAAATAGCTGGTCACTCGCCGCCGCACCGCAAACCGACATCAGCGAGCTGGCAGCGGCGCTGCAAACACCGGCAACGGCCGTTGTGCAGATAACGGCCGTTGGCGACCTGATGCTCGACCGCTCACTGGGCTGGTACATCGCGCAGGGCGATTTAGCCTACCCCTTCGCGGACATTGCCAATTTACTAAGCGCCGCCGATTTGACCATCGGCAATTTGGAATGCGCTTTGGGCGACACGAGCACACCAGCAGCCAAAAGCTACCCCTTCCGCGCTCCGCCAGAAGCGGCGCAAGCGCTGGCGCTGGCCGGTTTCGACATCGTGAATTTGGCAAACAACCACGCCATGGACTACGGAACCGAGGCGCTGCAACAGGGTCTGAGCCTGCTGTCTGCGGCAGGCGTCGCCGCGATTGGCGCGGGGGACAATGCCCAACAAGCGCACGAAGCGCACATCGAGACGGTAAACGGGCTGACGCTGGCCTTTTTGGGCTACGTCAATGTGCCCGTGGAGGCCATCAGCGGCTTTGACACGGCCAGTTGGACGGCCACCGCAGACAGCCCCGGCCTGGCCTGGGCTGACCCGGAGCAGATTCGTGCGGATGTGACGGCCGTTGCCCCCCAGGTTGATCTCGTCATCGTCACGCTGCACAGCGGCTACGAATATGTGGACACGCCCAGCCCGCCGCAAATCGCCGCTGCGCACGCCGCCATTGACGCTGGCGCGGCTGTGGTGCTGGGCCATCACGCCCACATTTTGCAGGGCATTGAGTTTTATGGCGATGGGGTGATTGTGTACGGTTTGGGAAATTTTGCCTTTGAGATTGATGGGCCGTCGGAAACGGCCGTACTCAACCTATGGCTGGATGCGGACGGCGTGCGCGAACTGGAACTTGTGCCCGCCGTCATCCAATTTGGCGGCCAGCCCCGCCCCGCCGAAGCATGGGAAGCGGGACCAATTCGCCAGCGGGTTTATTATTTGAGCAGCGTACTGACCGTGAAACGTGACGAGTGAAACGTGAAAAGAAGCGCATCACGTTTCACGTTTTACGTTTCACGCATCACGTTTCACGATCTACGCCTCCAATTCAGCCAAAATCATTTGCAAATCTTCAGCATCAAAATGGTATTCCGTGTGGCAAAACTGGCAGGTCACTTCAGCACGGCCGTCCGTTTCCAGCATTTCGCGCACCTCGTCTGCGCCCAGCGAGACCAGCGCCTTCCAGGTACGGTCCCAACTGCAATTGCATTGGTAGGTTAACGGCCGTTTCTCCAACACTTCGTACTCCATTCCTGCAAACACCAGCGCCATTACCTCTTCCGGCGAGTGACCCGCCCGCAGGAGTTCGCCCACCGGCGGCATCTCGGCAATATGGTCGGTTAGCTGCTGCACAACGGCCGTTTCATACGGCGGCAATGCCTGGATGAGAAGCGCACTCGCCAGAGAGACCGCGCCAGACTCATCGAGATACACACCAATCTGCACCAACGAGGGGATTTGCTCCGACTGGTTGAGATAGGCCGTCAATTCCTGAGCAATATCGCCCGTTTGCAGGGAAGTCACGCTCTCCGCCAGCTCTTTCAAACGTAAATCGCGCACGACGACGAACTGGCCTTTGCTGCCAATGGCAACGGCCGTATCCTGCCCATCCATCCCCGCCGGGAAATTGAGTTCGGGATGCAGCACATAGCCGCGAATACGGCCGTAACTATCCCCTTCCACAACCACTTTACCAATGGGGCCGTCTCCCTCAATTTTCAGGGCCACGCGCTGCTGCACCTTTAACATTGCGCCCAGCAAAATGCCTGCCGTCAATCCTTCGCCGAGAACGGCCGTTGCCGTTGGCAGCGTCTCGTGCTGCTCTGCGGCCTCATTCGCCAGATTGGTCGTCAACGCTACAAAACCACGCACGCCAACATCCCTGGCAATCACACGTAACAAATAATCGTCCACTAATAACCTCTTCAAGCATCTAATAAGTCGTGATCATACACTCCATTATGCCCCATAAACCATACAAATGGCGATTTCTAACGTATATCAAACGTCTTTTTTTGCAATGCACTGATACTATTAGGTCATTGCATAAAAACAAACTCTCATCCATACTGAATTTTGGAGGCAGAGGTCTTACATGAATAATCCAACAAACCCTCAAGTACCTATTATCCCCCTACGTGGAGGTGCGGTCTTTCCAGGTATTACAACTACCATCACCATTGGGCGGCGGCGTTCGTTGGCGGCTGCCCAGGCAGCCTTAGAAAAGGGCGGCGATTTGCTAATTTTGGTGCAGTACAATGCTGAATTGGAAGAGCCGAAAGCCGAAGATTTAGCCCCCATTGGCATCCTGGCAACCGTGCGTGATGTACTGCGTGCCCCCCATACTGGCGTGCAAATGCTGGTTGATCTGCATCGTCGGGTGCGCTTTAGCACACTTGAAGAAGTAGACCCCCATATGGTCGGCATGTATGATGAACTAGAGGAAGGGGTGGACGGCCGTTCCAATGATACGATGGTCGAAACCATCGCCTATCTGGAACAATACGCCGACACCCTCGGCGAAGCTAACCAGCAAATCATCGCCAGCACCCGCGTCAAAGAAACCGCCGGCGAATTATCCGATTTTGTCGCCGGGCTGCTTAATTTGCCCTTCGAGCTAGAACTAGAACTGCTGACAGACCTCAACGGCCCCAACCGTTTGGAAAAAGTGCGCGACTTCCTCAAACAAGAACTGCGCGTGGCCGAAGTCCGCGCAAAAATACAAGACGACGCCCGCGCTGGCGCCGATAAAGCACAGCGTGACTTTATGCTGCGCGAGCAAATGCGAGCCATCCGCAAAGAGTTGGGCGAAGAAAGCGATGATGTGGTTGAACAGCTTCGCAAAAAGATTGCCGAGGCCGAAATGCCGCCAGATGTGCAGGAACGCGCCGCTGCTGAATTGAGCCGCCTGGAGTACCAGGGGCCACAATCCGCCGAGGCCAGCGTCATCCGCACTTACCTGGAATGGCTGGTTGAACTGCCCTGGAACATCATGACCGAAGACAATCTGGACATTACCCACGTGCGCCAGATTTTGGACGAAGACCACTACGGGCTGGAAGACGTAAAAGACCGCATCGTGGAATATGTAGCCGTGCGCAAACTGGCAGGCAACAAAATGAAAGGGGCCATCATCAACCTGAACGGCCCGCCCGGAGTAGGCAAAACTTCTATTGCTACCTCCGTCGCTCGCGCCATTGGCCGCGAAATGGAGCGGCTCAGTCTGGGCGGCGTGCGCGATGAGGCAGAAATTCGCGGTCATCGTCGCACGTACATTGGCGCCATTCCGGGGCGCATCATCCGCTCTCTGCGTGACGCAAAAACGCGCAATCCGGTGATTGTGCTAGATGAGATTGACAAAGTGGGTGCAGATTGGCGCGGAGACCCCTCATCAGCGCTGCTGGAGGTGCTTGACCCGGAACAAAATCACAGCTTTACCGACCATTACCTGGAAGTGCCTTTTGATTTGAGCCAGACAATTTTCATTACTACCTCTAATCAACTCAGCACCATTCCTGCACCGCTGCTGGATCGTATGGAAACGATTACGATGCCAGGCTACATTGAAGATGACAAGCTGGCAATCGCGCAAGGCTATTTGCTGAAAAAGCAGCTTGAAGGGCATGGGATCGGTGATTTATCGGTGATGATTGAGGAAGAGGCGATGCGTAAGATTATCCGCCATTACACGCGGGAAGCTGGTGTGCGACAGTTAGAGCGCAGCATTGGCTCGATTGTGCGCAAGTTGGCGGTGCGGGTGGCGGGTGGCACGGAAAGCCCATTTACCGTGACGGCTGAGGACATCACCGAGTTTTTGGGGCCGGAAAAGTTCACCTATGGGATGGCTGAAGAACAAGACGAAATTGGGCTGGTAACGGGGCTGGCGGTTAATCAGTTTGGCGGCAATATTTTGCCAATTGAGGTGAGTTTGAGCGAGGGTAACGGCCGTATCACCCTCACCGGCTCATTGGGCGACGTGATGCAAGAATCGGCGCAGGCTGCCTTGACTTATGCGCGTGCCAATGCTCGCTCTTTAGGTCTGAAACCAAAAACATTTGACCGTGTGAACATTCACATTCATGTGCCAGATGGGGCCACGCCGAAGGATGGGCCAAGCGCAGGGATTAGTATGGCAACGGCCGTCATCAGCGCATTCACGCAGCGGCGCGTACACAAAGATGTTGCCATGACCGGGGAGGTGACACTGCGCGGCAAGATTCTGGCAATTGGCGGACTGAAGGAAAAGGTCATTGCCGCACACCGCGCGGGCATCACTACAGTGATCATGCCCAAAGATAATGCGAAAGACATCCCAGAGCTGCCGGAACGGGTGCGCCAAGACATAACCTTAATTCCAGTGCAGCACCTGGATGAGGTGCTAAAAGTAGCACTGCTGTCGGCAGAAGGAACTGTTTTTTCTGTGGAAGAAGAACCGCAGCCAGAACAATCGTTAACTGTTCCGCAGGTGAAAAGTGGCAGTGGGGAACGGCCGTTGCACGCATAAACAGCAAGTATGCAAGTAGCAGGTACTTGCCACTTGCATACTTGCAGACTTACTTCTATTGCGATTGCAGCAGCCTTAACAGCGAACGCTGCGCCAACAGTCGCGCACTAATTTTGCCGCTAACCTGTCCGCCATCCACCACTGGCAGCGCCGAATAGCCGTAATGCTCCAGGCGGCGCACCACACTCAACAAGCTATCCTCTGAGCAAGCCGTCACCGCATTTTGCGTCATCACCTCTGCTAAAGGCGTGCCCCCAGGCTGCCCCTGTGCCGTCGCATGCGTAATATCCCAATCGGTTACGACACCCACCAAAGCCCCTGATTCATCTACAACAGCCAGAATTGAACTGGAAGCAGTCACCAATTCGGACGCCGCTTGTTGTACGGTGCTTTTGACATCAATCGTTGGGATAGGATCCATAATGTCTGCCACCACGCGATCACTTTCTCGCGCAGCGATACGGCGGATGGCGATTTGCTCCGCCGCCTCACATGGCAGCATGTCTGCATCAGAAATGAGCAGTTCTACCAACTCGCTCATATTGCGCCGGATGACACGGTCGCGGTAGGCGATGGCCGCATCCAACCGCTCGGCAGCTAACCTAGCCAGTTCTGCGGCGTGATCGTGTAACCATTGGTTAACGGCCGTTTCATCCCCCAACATCTCATCCGGCACACGCAAATGGGCTGGCGTCTTGATCAGATGCTCCTGCGCGGCAAAAATCACGCCACCAGAATTGACCAAATAATCGGTGGCGATGAGCGTGCCACGCTGACGGTACACCTCGCGCTCCATGCGTGCCCGCACCGCCTTGCGTGCCGGGTCTGGCGAATACGTGTTCGCCCCCTCAACAATGACGGCCCAATCGCCCATGCGGTCGGTGGTCATAGAGGGATTTGTGGCTGCTTCGGTATCGAGATAGTGCGCGATTGGTGCGGCAGGAATGAGGCAAAAGCTGGACTCGCGCAGCAAATCGTTAGGCGCAGTGGCATATTTGGTAGCAACAACGCCATCGGCCGTTGCCAATGCCGTTTCGTAATAATGGCGTGTGACCAGTCCGCGCTGCTGCCACGAGTGGAACAAATCCATGCCCGGCAGCCCGGCCTCATCATACAAATAGCCGAGTAAATCGCTGATGCCGGTGACTTTTGCACCGGGCAGCATCTCTTGCAGAATGCGGGCGGCGTGTGCGCCGACTGCGCCAAAGCCTTGAATCAGCACGGTCAAAGCTTCGCGGGATGGAACTTGCAAATTAGCAAATTGCGGAAGCACTGTGAGGCGTGGCATTTCTTGCAGCAGGGCATCCAGGGCGATGATGGTGCCGCCGGCGGCCGCGCCTAGTTCGTCGATGCGGTTGCCGCCCATATCTACGGGCTTGGAGAGGGCGCTGTCTATGCCGTTGACGATGGCAACGGTTTTCATGTCGGCATCGTTTGTGCCCACATCGGGGCCGGGCAGGTAGGTGTCGCTGTAGCGTTTGATGAGGCGGGCGAATCCGCGCACAACGGCCGTATGCTCTTCTGCTGACAACCCTCTCTCAGCGACAATGCCGGATTTGCCGCCACCATAGGGTAGCTGCGCGGCAGCATTTTTCAGGGTCATGCCCCGCGCCAGGTTGTGGATGGCGGAGGGGGTGACGTTGGGCAACATGCGGATGCCGCCCATGGAGGGCTGGCCCATCGCCAGGTTGTCTACGACGAGGTAGCCGCCGATTTCGATGGGGGCGGCTTCGTCCCACATGCAGGCGACGAGACGGGGGCCGAGGTTGTCTACGACGATGCCCAGCCCGGCGAGTTGTTCCACGTCGAGGGGGCCGAATTCTATGTAGCAACGGCCGTCTTCTCGAATAAGGCGATTTTCTAGTGCCTGCTGCGGCAGATGTTCTTGCAAAAAAGTTTCCATTCGCTTGGGAATCATGCGGTCTGTTACCTCCGGATTTGGGGGAGTGGATACCAGGAATGAACTTCCTGGCTCCCCTGGGAAATAGTCTGATAACAGGATAGCATAAAAGCGAATATCTCTTTCTCAGAAAGCAAAAACTGGACAGAAACAAAACTGGCTGGCCTGAATCAATGACAAATCATTAATGGGTGGTTGCTAGTTGTTGCTGGCAAGTTCTGACTGTACGATGGATTGAAGTTCGGAAAAGGGGAGCGCGCCGGTATAGAGACGGCCGTTAATCACCAACGAAGGTGTAGACCCCACGCCAAACTGCTCGCCCAGTTGCTTATCTCCATTAATGATTGTCTCGTAACGATTATCGTCCACGCAAGAATCAAATGCATCCACGTCCATCTTCAGGGCAACGGCAAAATTGTGCAAAGCCAGGTCACTAAATGCGCCCTGGTTTTCGCCACGCTGGTTCAAAAAGAGAATGTCGTGGTAGGGCCAAAACATGTCCTGCTCATTCGCGCATTCTGCGGCCTCGGCAGCACGCACGGATTCCGCACCAATAAATGCGTAGTGATGGAATTCCAAACGCACCAATCCTGTATCGGCGTAGGCTTCCATCAACGGCCGTTCCCCCTCATCTAAAGACCGTTTGCAAAATGGACACTGAAAATCAGAAAATACTTGTACCAATACGGGCGCACCCTCTGTGCCCCAAGCCTTGCCTTCTGCATTTGCCGGTGCTTCCAATGACGCTGGCAACAGCACTTCCTCCAGTTGGGGAGCATTAATTTGTCGCACCCACAACACCAAAGCCACAATGATTACCAATCCAGTCATCCCAACACCAAAGTACAGACGACGCTGCCGCTGTCGTCGTGCCTGTTGTTCTTGCCGCCGTGCGCGTACAGAACGATTGCCTTTACTTGCCATTCGTTATCTCCTTCCTACCGATTGTTTTTTCCCGATGCAATGGTTTGCACCGAGGGGATAAGGGCTAAATTATAATGGGGACGGCCGTATAAAAAAACAGGCCGCAAAATTTCTACACAATCAGCTAATCAAGATATGCGAAATTGATTTTCATGCAGCCATTGAGGGAAATAAGCAATAGAACCCTCGATGAAACCACCCGCTATCTCCTTGATCCGCCAATTCGTAATATTTTGGGCAATCTTATTGAGAACTGAGCCAGGAACCACTTTAAGCGCAATAGGTGTTGGCAAATCTGCATGAAGTTGCAGCGAATATTCAATGCGTGTCTGTTCCCCTTCGGAAACAAAATAAGATTCGCTCCGGTAAAAACCCCGCGTTACAGCAGAGTTAAAACCCGCTTTGGCAGGCACGTCTGGGGATAGTTCAACTGGCTGGAAGCGAAGCAGTTCATATGATGCATCATGAACCGCTTCCACGTCACAAAGAATGCGGATGTGATAGGCTCCCAATTCAACAGTTTCATAGGCCAGCCGATAGAAATGACTGCCATTTGCACTAACCATACTGATATGAGGTAAAAACTGTACAATACGCCCCATATCCAAATAGTATTGGTAGGCTGTTTCCCGGTCGGTGGGAAACATAAAAGAAAGTTTTGTAGAACCGAGAACTGTAATCATCAACGCGACAAATTAATGCTCAATCGTTGCTGTAGTTAAGGGTTTCCAATGCACTGGCAAGTGTGTCTAGTTGGGTACTTAGGCTTTGCAAATCATCACGAGTAGGCACGCCGCGATCAGCCAAATATTGTTCAATGTCTTTCTCGGTAAGATGGGGCTTGGGCAGGAAATGGCTGCTTTGCGTTGCCAATTTCTCAATCATACGCCGTCCTTCTTCCTCGGCCATTTCGCCTTGTTTAATCAGATGATTGATACGACGTTCTATTTCCTCGTCCACTTGATGCAGCATATCAAGAGGTGAAGCCAGGGTACGCCGCAGCGTGGTCAGGGTCTCTCCTCCTGCTTTAACCAGGCCAGTTAGTACAGAACGGGGCAAGAAGCCGCTGTTCTTTTTTTCCTGCTCGAAGATGATTTGCGTTAATGTCAGGGCTGTCAGGTCTTCACCCGTTGTATGATCTGATACCTGTACTTCTTTTCCTTCTCGAATGAGATCGGCAATTCCATCGAGTGTAATGTAACGCTTGACTGAAGTGTCATAAAGTTTGCGGTTGGGGTAGCGTTTGATGATGATCATGGCTTTGCTCTCCTACAAAGATACGAATGATGAAGGCTGAAGAATAAGGTTCTTGCTTGTAAGGATTATAAACGAAACGGGTATATGCCACCACCGAAATGAAAAAGGGAGCGACAAGGCTCCCTTTATATGATGCGGATATGGGGTTGGACACGGCCGTTTACGACTTTTTCAACTCATCCACTTTCTTGGTCAGATTGGTGATTTTGCGGCTCAGAGCGTCAATATCAGCTTTGCTGGGGATATTCATCCGATTGAGAATTTCTTCAATGCGGCTTTCTAATTCTGTTTCAGCTTCTTCAACCTGCTTCTTACGCCGTTCCAGCACATCGGTCAGTAATTTACGGCCGTCCTTTTCTGCAATCTCGCCTCGTTCAATCAAACGATTAATAAAGTCCTCTACCTCACCCTGCGCTAAAGCAACTACGCCAATTCCTGCCAGCAACACTCTCCGGGCAGTCGCCAGCATAGGATTCCCTTCCTTCTCTACCGCTTCCTCTTGAACCTCAACCATTTCTTCAATCATTTCTTTTTTGCTCTCCTAAATGTTAGAGCCTATAGAATTGAGTTAAGAATACAAATTACCTGTCCTCATTCTTGCTCTATTTCATTATCTCGTGCTACCATATCAATTCTTAACGCAATGCGTTATTTTCGCATTGTAACGCGCTGCGTTATAGGTGTCAAGATCGCTCCACAAACCCTCTTGACAGACATACATTCAGCTATCTCTAGTTTTCTCCGAAAACACACCCTATAATCTATTTCGTTTCATTTCTGTAACGGGCTTTTCAGCAAAAGGAGCAGTTCATGGGCAAACAAAAAAGCATTCTGATAACAGGCGCAGCCAGTTATTGGGGCATGAGAGTGATCAAACAATTGCTGACTGAACCAAACCTGCATGTCATTGGTGTGGATGCTGTCTCTCCCGAAAATGCCCCCGATAAACTGGATTTTGTACAGGCAGATATTCGCAACCCGCTGTTAGTGGACCTGCTGAAAGCAGAACATGTGAACACGGTTTGCCATCTGGCTTTTACAGAGAGCCGACGCCGCAACGAGGCCAGTTTTGACCTCAATGTCATGGGGGCAATGAAGGTGTTTGGTGCAGCCGCAGAAGCAGGAGTGCGAAAGGTAGTGTATCGCAGCAGCACGGCCGTTTACGGGGCTGAACCACAAAATCCTGCATTTCTCACCGAGCAGCACCCGCTGCATGGCAGCCGCAAATACGGCTACACACGCTACATGGTGGAAATTGAAGAGTTTTGCGACGGGTTCCGCCAACAACACCCAGAAATGATGTTGACGACGCTGCGCTTTGCCAACATTGTAGGGACAACGGCCGTTTCCCCCTTCACCAACCTTATCAAAGGCAAAACCACGCCCATCCTGCTTGGCTTTGACCCCATGCTGCAAATCATCCATGAAGATGACGTTGTCGAAGCCCTGGTTCACGCCATTTTGCACGATGCCCCTGGCATCTACAACATTGCGGCACAAGGCATCATGCCCCTCACACGAATCCTCGCCCTGACCAGCACCTTGCCCGTGCCCATCTTGCATCCTGTGGCTTACTGGAGCATTCGCAATCTACGCGGGCGTTTTAGCCCGGCACGATTGATCCCCTTTGACCTCGACTACCTCCGCTACCGTTGGGTCGTCGATACCGGCAAAATGCAAAACGAACTGGACTTTTCGCCGCAATACACAGCCGAAGAAGCACTGCGCGAATATGCTGGGCACAAACGCAGAAAGACACATCCCAAAAGTGACGATTCATTAACCTTTGACGAGGAACGCCTACGCGATACACTGGAAAGACGACAGCGGCAAAAGGAACGGAGTCTAAGCTAGAGGACGAAAACACAATGGATAACGAATACAGCAACGGACAGAATATCTCGGTTGAAGAAGAACTTTCCGACGAAGAACTGCGGCAGCAGTTGGCAGCAGAATTGGACAACTTGATCAATCGAATGCAGGAGTTAGACCCGGAGTACACGCCGCCACCTTTTTCTCCACAGGGTTTTATTGCCTTTATCGAGAAAACAGTCAAGCATCTGGCTCCCAATTTGCGCTCAGAAATTTTGGGCAAGCTGCGCAGTTCGCTCACTGAAGATGTCTTCGACATCGAAACCTGGAAAGGGTTGTGGTACTTGATTAACTACAACGTAAAGTACCAGCTTGATTTTGTGAAGCGGCGCATCACGGGCGAATATGAAACGGATGAGTGGGGTTTGGATTGGGAGTTGGTGGATACGATACGGCCGTTTCTCGATTTCCTCTACAAAGTTTACTGGCGCGTTGAAGTAACGGGATTGGAACACATACCCGATTACGGCCGTGCGCTCATCGTCTCCAACCATTCTGGGCAGTTACCGTTTGATGGCGTCATGATTGGTACAGCCATTTATAACGACCACCCCTCACAACGGCTGATCCGCAACCTCTACGCATCCTGGTTCCCCACCCTGCCCTTCCTCTCCTCCTTTTTAGAGCGCACCGGGCAAGTCATGGCCGACACGGAAAATGGCATCCGCCTGCTGGAAAATGACGAGTTGGTCGGCGTTTTTCCTGAAGGATACAAAGGCGTGGGAAAGCTGTTCAAAGACCGCTACAAGCTGGCCCGTTTTGGGCGCGGCGGCTTTGCGAAAATGGCTCTACAAACCGGGGCGCCGATGATTCCAACGGCCGTCGTCGGGGCAGAAGAAACCTTTGTCGCGCTGCACAAATCCGATACCCTAGCTCGGCTCACCGGCTTTCCCTACTTCCCCATCTCCCTGCGCTTCCCCTGGCTGGGCATCTTCGGCATCATCCCCTTCCCCACCAAATGGTACATTGATTTTGGCGAACCCATCCCCACCGACACTTACGGCCCTGAAGCTGCCAACAACATCAATTTAGTATCACAGCTCTCCAACCAGACACGCAACGTCGTGCAAGATATGATCAACAATCGTCTGGCGCAGCGCCGCTCGGTCTTCTTTTAACAAAAAGGTGACAGTCACTCTTAAAGTGACTGTCATCCAACAATACAAACCTTATGCCTTTTTTTGCCAATACCAAACAATTATACGTCTGTACCGAACAGCTCATTTATCGCATTCAGGAAGAAGACCCCAAAGCAAATGACGCGATGGTGGCCGTGCGGTTAATCATTCAAATGCGGGTTTCGGAACCCGATGGCGTGATTGTGTTGAACGGCCGTTCCCGCCCCGTTACCACCAGCTTCAGCATCGACGGCCTCAAGCCCGACCTGGAAATCAGCCTCAGCGGCGACACCCTGCATCAAATTTTGCTCGGCGAACTGGGTCTACGGCAGGCCATGTCGCAAAAATTATTGCGCGTCAACGGTCCCGTTTTCAAGGCAATGGTACTGGCTCCCCTATTCAGCCACACCCAGCGCATTTACCCCCAAATTTTGCGCGAACAAGGGCTAGCGTAAAAAAGTCTGCAAGTGGCAAGCCTGCAAGTAGCAAACAAACGCATCACGCCTCTTCCAGCATTAACTCCAAATCCGCCAACGTCTCATTCAACTTGTGCAGCGGCGTATCCCGCCGTTCATAATACGCTGCCCGCGACGACAGCACCCGCCGTACTACCTGCGGGTTGTACCCTGACTGCCAGATTTCCGTCAATTCTTCAATGACCAACCGTCGGCTAATGCTAATGCCGTGCCGCGAAAGAATATCCTTATACCCCTGATAATCCTCCGCCAGATCCAACGTCACCGACTCAAAACCATGCTGCGCAATGGTCAACTGCGCCGAATAACGCATGATGTTGTAAAAGTGCATCTGGTAATCATCCATGCGCGGCTCAATGAGAATGATGTCCACTTCCGGGTGCATTCGGCGCACTTGCTTGACGTGATAATTCAGCCCAGAATGCATCATAATCCGCAGTACCTGATTCCCCACCCCTTGCACGCCTTTTTCGCTAAGATAGCCGCCGTCATGCCCCAAAAACGGGATCGCATCCCGTCTGCTGTTGTCATAAGGAACCAATGGGTTAATGCAGAGAACTAACTCCGCGCCGCGCTCAATTGCCAGATCAATACTGGCTGTGCCGCGCATCCCGCCATCTATATACTCCCGATCCCCAATCCGCACCGGCTTGTACACCAATGGCACAGCGCTAGAAGCGGCAACTGCCAACGAAATAGGCACATCGGACATGTGCCCACAACCAAAAACAGCGCGTTCTCCAGCGTCCAGATCTGTAGCAATGATATATAGTTCTTTTTCCAGGTCGGCAAAATGATTGCTGAATCCGGCCTGATGCAGTGAATGGCGTAAGTATTGTTCCAGAGAGAGGTTGTCGTAGAATCCCGAAGGCAGCGCTTCGCCAAGAGACCAAACAAAATCAAAGAAGGTCATGTCGCCGCTGTGCCGTAAGTAATGAGACCCCGCTTGCAGCAATTTACGAGGCAAAGCCGCACCCCGCCGCCAAATTTCACCCATGTTAAAGTTAAAAAGGTGATTGCGCTGCAATGGCTGGATAAAGGGGTGTGTACCATTGATCACTTGCAGCATACTTTTGGGGGTCATGCCATTGGCAAGGAGTGTGGAAACGAGTGAACCCGCGCTTGTGCCCACGTAAATATCAAAATCGTTGACGGTGCGGTTGGTAAGCAGGTCATCAATGGCGCGTAATGCACCAATTTCGTACACTGAGCCGGTTAGCCCCCCACCGGCGAGGACGAGCGCTGTTTTGCCTCTGTGAAACCGGGGTTGTATTCTCATGTTTGTCCCTTTACACCACCTGGTTGTAATAATCCCTGTGGATATAAAATGGTATCAATCAGGGAAACGGCCGTCAAGCCATAAAAGCAGGGATGGAGGGTGAACTTTACACAGTACGCTTTCGCGTCAAGGCAATAGTAACTGGCAGTCCCCACATACTCAGGCGTATAGTTTCCTGCAAATAAAAATTCGCCTCCGTCAAACTGACTTTAGCGTAAATAGGGCGGCAGTCGGCGTAATTAGGCAAGCGATCATGAACCCATTCATAAAGGCGTACTGCCGGTCGCGCCGCTTCTTTTTCCAAAGAAACAAGACAGAAACGGCCGTCCTCCACCAACACACGCCGCACCTCTGCCAACACGCCGGGGATATGCGGCGTATCAAACAGCTCCAGCGTAAAACTCATAAACACGGCATCAAATGATTGACTGGCAAAAGGCAAATGGGCGGCATCTCCTTGCGTGAGAGATACCCATTGAGACTGCGCCTGCCGTGCAGCCTGGCACAGCATTCCCCCCGACAAATCTAAGCCAACAACGGTTCCTTGTTCGGCAACGGCCGTTCCCAACGCTGCCAACCCATGCCCCGTGCCCGGCCCTAACTCCAACACACGCTCCCCTGGCTGCGCATCCAACAAGCGCAGCCCCGCCACCGCAAACCTGCGCTCCGATGCTGCAAACCAATCATACCAACGGCTCATGCGGTCATAGCTGGCTTGCGCCGCTGCTTTGGAACGCGTCACCGGGCGAATGGGCGGTTGTTTCATGATGGTAAAGTGGACAATCGCTTTCGCAAGGAAGGCATGTGGGAACGGCCGTCTATCATCCGCTGATCATACACAAAATCGTCGGTGGGTATAATGCGCCAGGGACGGCCGTGCAGCTCATTCAAGGCTGTGGCAATCTCGTAGAAGTTCCAGCGCTCATTGGCATCTACCAAGTAAAGGCCTCGACCATTATTTGAAAGGCGTGTCAGGGAAACGGCCGTATCCGCCAAAAAAGAAGTCGCTGGATACCACTGACGACTGGCACGAATCTCGCCCTGCTCCTCCATTTGCCGCGCAAAAAAATCAATCATGTTATTTGAACCAGGGGCATCGCCAATTTGCCAACCCAACCGTGCTATCACAGCTCGCGGGTTTACCTTCAGCACTCGTTGTTCGGCCGTTCGTTTTTCATAACCATATCCTTCGGCTGCATCCGGCTCTGCCTCAACCGTGAACGGCCCATTAGCATCATTCGTAAATACCATCACACTGCTCGTAAAAACAAACTGAATGCCCAATTGACGACACAATCGCGCCAGATTCTCTGACCACGCCACATTCACAACCCAAGATTCATTCTCTATCCCGGTCGATTCTGAATCTGTAGCCAGGTGAAACAACACATCAGGGAACTCGAACTCCAGATAGCTTCGTATGTCAGGCAAATCGGTGAGGGAAACGGCCGTTCGATCCCAGGCCACCACTTCCCAATCCTGTTCCTGCAAAAAACGAGCCAATACACTACCCACAGCCCCACTGGCCCCCGTAATCATCGCCTTTTGTCTACTCATCACGTCAAAATCCTAACTGAAACCAATCCGTGCCAGTAACAATGCTGCATGTAAAAGCCAAAAACAACAATAGCAGCACAAACCCACAACCACAGCCGCACACACCGCCTCGTCCAAACCCAAAACGATCTTGCAGCCAATCAAATAACCAGCGCAACGCCAACAAGCGCAAAATTCCACCCAAACACCCTGGTCTATCGTTCATCTAAACCTCTTATATAAAACCCGCTTCAAGTTGTGGATTCAGCCAGCCTTTCCACCAAATAAGTTAACGCCAAAGCATAAGAACGCCAGCCCAATCCCGCGATACTACCTACACAAACTGGAGCAATGTACGAATGACGGCGAAACTCCTCACGCGCATGAACATTCGAAAGATGCACCTCCACCACTGGCAAACCAATTGCCGCCACCGCATCCCGCAGCGCCACAGACGTATGCGTATACCCCCCTGGATTAAACACCACTCCACTCGCCCATTCTCGCGCTCCATGCAGCACATCCACCAACGCCCCCTCCCCATTCGCCTGAAAGCTGCGCACCGCCACCCCCAACGTCTCGCCCAACACCGCCAACTTCACATCAATATCCGCCAGCGTCAAACGGCCGTACACCTCCGGCTCCCGCAGCCCCAACAAATTCAAGTTAGGCCCATGCAACACCAAGATTTCGTACATACCATCTCCCAAGCCAGTAAATAGTAAACGGTGGTCAGTGAGCAGTTCACCAACCACCGTTTACTGATGACTGAAAACTGTTTACTGTCTACTAATTGCCATCCGCCGCCAACAACTGCGTCAACAATTCCTTCTGCTTCGGCATCAGCAACACCTCTGCCGAACCTTTCAATACATTTTCCGTCTCCAAAATCTCAAACATCGCCTGCGACACTTCCGGGTCTTCGCCAATCTTTTGCAGTGCTGCACCCACAATCTGTGGCCGCATACCCTGCGCCCTGGCAAACTCGACTGCCGCCCGCCGCTCCGCCGAATTTGTAATAATACTCACCCGGTTGGCCCCATCCTGTCGAATCGCCGACGTAACCTGCCGCAGCCGATTCACCACCTTCTCTTCAATCTGCTGAATCATCATCCGGTCACGGAAATGCACCTTGCGAATGTACACCGACCCCAGCTTATACCCCCACTCATGCGATTTCGGCGACACTTCCGCCCGCACCGAACGGCTCATCACATGCCGCGTCATCAACATCGCTTCCAGGGGCATATTGCTCAATGTGCGCACCGTCGCACTGCTCACATTCGCCGAGAGCGACCCGCGCGGGTCAGTATTTTTAAACAGATACGCCACCGGATCACTAATAAACATTTCATACCACACGCCAATCCCCATTGGTGCGCCTTCTTCCGAGTTGACTGGCAAGCTGCGCAGATACACCTGATCCAGCCGCATATCCAAAATATGCCGCTTACCAAACCAGTTTACAATCAAAGCGCTAGGGCCTAACTTGAGCCATAGCAACTGCAAGCCTGGCTCATCCAAAACCCCCACCACCTTGCCAAACAACACATAAACGTGGCACGTCCCTTCTTGTACAATGGCGTACAAACCAAACATACGCAAAAACCAGCGGAAAATCGGTTCACCAAATAAGAGTAACAAAAACGTAATGCCCGCAGCAGGCACAATAGCTAACAAAGTATCCATTACTCCACCTCCATGAAAATCCGACGTGCTTTGGTGAAAAGTCCCAGGCGCACGTTGCGCAAATAAGCCACCAACACATCTGGCCCGCTCTTTTTCAACGCCGTCAACTGCTCTGCTAACATATTCAGCGGTTCTACTTCCGCCTGTGCCCGCAGCGTCTCAATTTCTACCGCACGCTTGGACTGCACAATGGTCTGGTCGGCCTGCGCCTTTGCCAAGCTAATGTCCGAAGAAACCTCGTTATGCGCCGTATTAATAGCCGCCAACGCCGATTCCACTTCGGCCGGTGGGTCAATTTCGGTGATTAACGAGGCGTCAAACTCCACCCCATACCGCGCCGCCGCCGATGCGCTTTCAGTTTCCATGTAATCGTTAATTTCGTTCAGATTCTTGCGTAAATCGTTGATGGAAACGCCAATCATCAAATCGGCATCCATCTCCAAGTCCTCATCCCCTTCAAGCAAGCTGCTGCCGGTGGAAGATTCAAAACTGGCAATACGTTCACGCAAAATGGCAACGAAATAGCCCATCACATGCACAATAGGGTTTTTGACGGCGAATAAGTAAGCGTACAAGTTACGTTCGCTGACGCGGTAGCGAATTTGCCCTTTCAGCCCAATATTGAGTTGATCTTTGGTCACTGCTTCCAGCATCGTGCCATTGTGATTGGCTGACGGTGTTTCCAAGTCTAGCGCCATATTGATGGTTTCTGTCGCCACCGATACTTTGTAAACGCGCTCCCAGGGCCACTTAAAATAAGGCCCGCCGGGAGGGATGACTCGCACCAGGGGATAGATATATCGCTCTTTATCTTTTTCATTCAAATGGGCTGAGACGGGGTCGTCTAACGTGGTTGCTTTGCCCAGACGTACAGCCCGGCCAAAGCGTGTTTTCACCGCTCGTTCGTTCTGGTCTACGGTGAAAAAGCCGCTAAGGATGTACCGTAGAAAAAACCAGGCGGAAAAACCTAAAAAAATACCGATAAATGCACCTGACATTCAGATTACCTCCTACTAAAGTCGCTTTTGGCTGCAAGCAATTTTGCAACCAGTACAATGAAAATACGTCATTTGGATACGGGGAGTTGCATATCTTTATGCAGTATAAATCAAATCCCGCGCTATTTATACCCATGAAAGGCATAAAGTGATGGCAAGTCTGCAAGTTGCAAGTTTTACATCAGGATTTGCGGCCAGTCGGGGACATCAATACCAACTTGAACGTCGCCAATCTTGCGCGGCAGGGCAAATTTAACTTTGCCGCCTTTGCGCTTTTTGTCTACGCCAACAGCTTGTATGATGGCGCCGCGGTCGAGTTCGGCTGGGATTTGTGTGGGCAAGCCGAGGTTGTGCAGCACGGCCGTTACCTCATCCACCAGCCCCCCATCCGCCAGCCCCAACCGGGCCGCCAGCTTTGCCGCCAACACCGTACCAATCGCCACCGCCTCGCCATGCCGCAGTTGGAACCCAGAGACCAACTCCACTGCATGACCAATCGTGTGTCCCAAATTCAGCGCTGCGCGACGCCCCTGCTCATACGGGTCTTCCACGATGACAGCGATTTTCACGGCCGTTGCCCGCCGCACCAACTCATCCCAATCCGCAGAAACGGCCGTCCAGCCCCGCGCACACAAATCAAACAAAGCCGGGTCGCCAATGATGCCATGCTTCACCACTTCACCCAGGCCGCTGCGCAGCTCCACCTCCGGCAATGTAGACAGCACATCCGGGTCAGCCAGCACCAATTTCGGCGGATAAAACGCGCCAATTAGATTCTTGCCCTGCGGCAAATCCGCGCCCGTTTTCCCGCCCAGGCTGGCATCCACCATCGCCAGCAGCGACGTAGGCACGACCACCCAGGGCACACCGCGCAAATACGCAGCGGCGGCAAATCCGGCCAAATCACCCACCACGCCGCCGCCCAACGCCACCGCCGTGCTGCTGCGCTCCAGTCCCGCCGCCAAAAACGCTTCCCAAAAGTTGGCAACGGTTTGCAAAGTTTTGTGTTCCTCTCCTGGCGGCATGAGGATGGTATGGGTGCTGTATCCGGCAGATTGCAGGCTGGCAACGGCCGTTTCCGCCCAAAAACCGGCCACATTCTCATCGCTCACCAGCGCCACCGGGCCACGCAATCCCCGTGCCCGCAGCAAGTCGCCCAACTGTGCCAGCCCGCCGCGCCGCACCAGTGCATCATACGCCGCGCCCATGCCGCGCACCCGGTAGCGCCCAAGCTGGATTTGCGCCTGCCAAACCACAGCGTCCGGCTCGCCCGCCGCGTCCAATTGCCGCGCAAAACTGGCATAATGCGCCGCCCGCTGCGCCAACAAATGAGGCAGCCGCTCTTGCAAATTGGTAGAGAGCAACGGCCGTTCCCCCTCTGCCGCCGCCAATCTTTGCAACAACACCGCCAACGGAGCCTGCAAACACAACACCGCTCCCGCCGCTTCCACCTGCGCCCGCAGCGCCGCATTCAGCAAAGCGCCGCCGCCCAGCGCCGCCACGCCATCCCCCTGCGCGATAAAGTCGGCAATCACCGCCGCCTCGCGTGCGCGGAAACCCGCCTCCCCCTCCTGCGCAAAAATCGCCGGAATCACCATCCCCGCACGCTGCTCAATCGCCTCATCCGCATCCCAAAAAGGCAGTTCCAGCGCTGCTGCCAGCGCCCTGCCCACTGTACTTTTGCCCGCGCCCGGCGGCCCATAAAGAAATATCATCGTTCCATCCAAAAATACGTGAAGCGTGAAGCGTGAAACGTGATGAACTTTTTTCACGTTTCACGCTTCACACGCTATTCCCACCAAACCCGCTTCGCGCCTTCCATCTGCAAATCCGCAAGCCGCGCCCCGCGCAGGGCGGCAAAACGCGGCAGCATCTCCGCCAGCGAATCGCCACCCAGCTTTTCCAGCAGCGCGTCGGCCAGCACAAAGGCCACCATCGCTTCCACGATAACCACGCCACGCGGCGTGGGGCAGAAGTCAGAGCGCTCGTATTCGGTGGGCACGGCCGTTCCGGTCACCAAATCTACCGTCTGCTGCGGCGTCAATGTGGTAGCGATGGGCTTCATCGCCGCCCGCACCACCAACGGCTGCCCGGTAGTAATGCCCCCCTCCAGCCCCCCGGCGCGATTACTGGGCCGCACCAACTGCTCACCCTCCCGCAAAATCGGGTCGTGAACCTGCGTGCCCGATAGCCGCGTATTGGCAAAGCCATCGCCAAACTCCACGCCCTTCATCGCCTGAATGCTGAGGATGGCCGCGCCCAATCGCGCCTCCAAGCGCGTATCCCACTGTCTATGCGAACCTAGCCCCGGCGGCAGCCCCAGCGCCACCACTTCGATGATGCCGCCCAGCGTGTCTCGCGCCAGCATAATCTCGCGCACCCGCGCCCGCATCGGCTCTACCGCTGCCGGGTCGGGGCAGCTTACGTCATTCTCTAGCGCATTCGCAAAGCGCTGCGGCATGGGGATGTCGCCCACGTCAGCTTCCACCTCGCCCAACGAGCGCACGTAACCGCCAATTTGCACGCCAAACTGCGCCAAAAAATGGCGGCAGACCGCGCCAACAGCCACGCGCACGGCCGTTTCCCGCGCCGATGCCCGCTCCAAACCGGGACGCAAATCATCATAGCCATACTTAATCGCCGCCGCCAAATCCACATGGCCGGGGCGCGGCGTAGTAAAGGGGTCAATCTCCTGCCCGCGCCAACGCTCGTGGTTCAAATTTTCCACGCGCAGGGCAATCGGCGTGCCAATGGTCACGCCGTCCATCACGCCGCCTAAAATTTGGGCCGTATCTTGCTCCAACTTCATACGCGGCCCGGCCCCATACCCCTTTTGCCGCCGCGCCAAGTCTGGGTTGATATGCGCCGGCGACAGCGGCAGTCCCGCCGGTATCCCCTCCAAAATCGCTGTCAGCGTCGGGCCATGACTTTCCCCGGCCGTCAAAAATCGTAAAGGCATTGCTTACTCCAAAAGAGAGATTGGAGATTAGAGATTAGGTAATCTCTAATCTCCAATCCCTAATCTCCAAAAATCCACTTCCACGCTCGTCCAGCGTGTAAAGGCCAGGGCAGCCTGCTCCACCAACATACCCAGCCCCGTTGTGGCGCGTAGTCCGGCGGCGCGGGCATCACGCACCAGCTTGGTTTCGCGGGGTTGTAGATGAGGTCGTATACGGCCGTCCCCCCACATCTCTATCCCTCCGGCCAGGGCGAGGCGTCCACATTGGGCGACATGCCCACCGGCGTGGTGTTCACCAGCAGTCCCGGTTTTTGATTTCGCAATTCGGCGGCGGTGAGGGCAACGGCCGTTACCACCCCCACCTGCCCCATTTGCACCGCCAACTCCTGCGCCTGCGCCAACCGCCGCGCCGCCACCGTCACCCGCCAGCCAGCGCCCGCCAACGCATACACCACCGCCCGCGCCGACCCGCCCGCCCCCAGCACCAATGCTGACGACGGCGCAGCCCCATCCCCCAAAAACCGCCCCACATCCCGCAAAAACCCCGGCGCATCCGTATTGTCTCCCCACAGCATAAATAAAGACTGGAGATTAGAGATTGGAGATTGGAGATTGGCGCTCTTCTTTGCTAATTGCTCATTGCTAATTGCTAATTGCTTAATGCCAACGGTATTCACCGCGCCAATCGCCTGCGCCGCCGGAGTCAACTCATCCAACAGCGGCATCACCGCCTGCTTGTGCGGGATGGTCACATTGAGGCCGTGCAGCTCACCGGAGCGCAGCCGCGCCAGCAGCGCCGCCAGCCCCGCCGCATCGCCCGGCGCAACGGGATAGAGGCCATACTCGCCCGCCAAGCCCGCTGCCGCCAGCGCCGCATTGTGCAGCCCCGGCGACAGGCTGTGCCCCAACGGATAGCCAGTGAGACCCAAACGGTAATCAATCATAAGAGAATAATGAACAATGAATAATGAACAATTAACGACAACATGTCACGTTTCACGCATCACGTTTCACGGCCGCGCCCAACGCCACCAACTTATCGGCAAAAGAGGGGAACGACTCGTGCGTGATTTCTGCATTTTGCACGATGACGCCCTGCGCGGAGGCCAGTCCGGCAACGGCCAGCGACATCGCCAAACGATGATCGCCGTGCGGATTGACCGTGCCGCCGGGCAAGCGCGGCTGCCCATTGATGATGAAGCCGTCGGCCGTTTCCGTCACATCCGCGCCGATGGCTTGCAGCTCGCGGCACAGCGCGGTGATGCGGTCGGATTCTTTATGGCGCAGTTCGGTGGCGTCGCGTACCACCGTTTGCCCTTCGGCCAGCGCCGCCGCTACCGCAAAGGCCGGGAACTCGTCAATCATGCGCACCACCAAATCGCCGCCGACCTCCGTGCCGTGCAGTTCGTCGGCAGTGAGGGTCAGGTCGCCCACCGGCTCGCCGCCCACCTCGGCAGCATTGCTGATGGCGATGCGTGCGCCCATTTGCCGCAGCGCATCCAGCAGCCCGGTGCGTGTGGGATTCAGCCCCACGCCGCGCAGCGTCACCTGCGAACCGGGCACGATCAGCGCGGCCACGATCAAAAAGGCGGCTGAAGAGATGTCGCCGGGAATGGTCATTTGCAGGGGGCGCAGGGGGGCTGTGGGCGGGTGCAGTGTGACCTGCCCTTCGTGCAGCGTGTCAACTTGCACGCCCATTGCCCGCAGCATTCGCTCAGTGTGGTCGCGGGAGGGGCCGGGTTCGCGGAGGGTGACGGGGCCGGCGGCGACCAATCCCGCCAACAGCAAGCAGGATTTGACCTGGGCGCTGGCGACGGGGAGGGTGTATTGCACGGCCGTTAACGGCATATCCGACTCGCCCAACAGCAGCGGGGCGCAGCCCTCGCTGGCGCGAATGTTGACGCCCATTTGCTGCAAGGGGTTGACGATGCGCGTCATGGGACGGCGGCGCAGGCCGGGTGTGCCATCGAGGACGGCCGTTACCCCACTAGCTGCCAAGGCCCCCGCCAACAGGCGCATCGTCGTCGCCGAGTTGCCGCAGTTGATGGGCTGCGCGGGCGCGGGCCAATGGCGCAAACCGCGCCCCTGCACGGTGAGAGTCGTGCCATCCAACTGCCAGGGGATAGCAAGCGCCGTCAGCGCATCCAGCATGGCGCGGGTGACGCCGGAGACGAGTAAGTTTTCGGCGCGGCTCTCGCCATCCGCCAGCGCAGCAAACAAAATGGCGCGGTGCGAAATGGATTTATCGCCGGGGAGAAGGGTGGTTCCGTGTAAAGGAGGACTGGGGAAGGTGTGTAGAATCATGAATTATAAATGGTGAATTGCTAATCGCTAACAGCTTATGCCAGGTGGCGGCGGCGGATGGCGCCCTGACGGAGTTTTTTTTGCAGGGTGTGTTCGTTGTCGGCGCGGAGGTCGGCTTCGAGGGCGTCGAGGCGGGCACGGAAATGGGACAGGGCTTCCAGTATCAGCTCGCGGTTGGTCGCCAAAATGTCGAGCATGACTTGCGGCGTGGTGGAGGCGACGCGGGTGGTGCTGCGGAAGCCGGGGCCAACCATTGGCGAGACTTCGACGGGGGTGGCGGCGGCCAGGGCGTTGGCGATGAGGTAGGGGGCGTGGCTGGTGGCGGCTACCCAGCGGTCGTGGGTTTGGGGGTCTAGCCAGAGGGGTTGGGCACGCACGGCCGTTGCTAATTTCACAGCCATTTGCCGGGCACGAAGCGTGCTGCGCGGCAGCAGCGTGAAGGCAAAGGGCGCACCCTGATATAGCAGCGGATCGGCATTTGCTAACGACCCTACTTCTTTGCCACACATGGGATGGCCCCCCACAGGATCATACTGCGGCGGCAGGGTGTCCATGATCGCCGTAATGGCTGATTTAGTTGAGCCTAAATCCACAACAATTGCTGGAGCGGAATGCCACTTCGGCAATGTAGCCAACAGGGCGAGGATGGTGCGAACGGGTGCGGCCAACACTAATACATCGGCGGGGGGCAGGTTTGCGGGATCGGCACTGATAACGTCCACAATGCCTTTGGACTGAGCCAAATCGCGGGTGGCGCGGTCGGGGTCTGCGCCGTAAAGGGTGGCGCATTGGCCGCGCAGGGCCATCGCCAATGAGCCGCCCATCAAGCCGAGGCCGATGATGCTGACGCGGGCGTCTGCCAGGGTGAAGCCGGCGTCGCTCATTGGGCGGCAACCGCTTCCAAAGATGGCGCTAAATCACGCCCAACGGCTTCCGCAATCTTGCGTACCTGGCTGATCAATTCTGCAAACCGCTCTGGTTTGAGGGATTGTCCACCATCAGAGGCAGCTTTGTCTGGCTGAGGATGTACTTCGATAATCAAGCCATCTGCTCCGGCGGCGATACCGGCACGGGCAACGGCCGTGACGTAATCCCAATGGCCGGTGCTGTGACTGGGATCAAGGATGACAGGCAGATGCGTCTGCGCCTTGAGGACGGGGATGGCGTTGATGTCGGTGGTGTTGCGGGTGGCGGTTTCGAAGGTGCGGATGCCGCGCTCGCAAAGCATGACGCGACGGTTGCCATGAGAAAGGATGTATTCGGCAGCCATGAGCAGTTCTTCGATGGTGGCGGACATGCCGCGTTTGAGCAGGACGGGGAACTGGCTTTCGCCAACGGCGTGCAGCAGGGTGTAGTTCTGCATGTTACGAGCGCCCACTTGCAGCACGTCGGCGTATTCCATGACCATTGGCACTTTGCTGACGGACATGACCTCGGTGACGATGGCCAGGCCGGTTTGTTCGCGGGCTTCGGCCAGGTATTTCAGCCCTTCTTCACCCAAGCCCTGGAAGGAATAGGGCGAGGTACGCGGTTTGAAAGCGCCGCCGCGCAGGGCGTGGGCGCCGGCTTCGCGCACAGCGTGGGCTGTTTCTAAAAGCTGGCTCCGGCTTTCGACGGAGCAGGGGCCGGCAATGATGACTATATCGCGGCCTCCGACGGTTTGACCACCGAATTCGACTTTGGTGTCTTCAGGTATGAATTCGCGGGAGGCAATTTTGTAGGGGCGAGTGATGCGCATGATTTGCTCAATACCGCTCATGTGCATGTAGTTTTCGGGTTGGATTTTACGGCCGTCGCCCACGACGCCAATAACGGCGCGTTCTGTACCGCGTGAAAGGTGAACTTGTAACCCGGCGGATTCGACGCGGGAGACGACAGCGCTAATTTGCTCTTGTGTCGCGTCGGCATGCATGACGATCATCATAATGACACTCTCCTTTTGAGATAGAGGGGAAAGATAGAGATAGAGAAAACTTGTCTTCCCTCTATCTTGTTTGCATTGGTTTAATCATGGGTATGTTTGCTATCTTTCAGGCTTACGAGTTGGCGGGCAGGCTTAAGTCGGGACGTAGTTGGGTGGCCTCGCGGAGGTAGACATGGGTGACGGCCGTTTGCGCCAGTTCTGTATTCCAATGAATGAGAACACGGATGCATAAAGGCAACCCATTGGGGACAGGGATTTCGCGGGTGCAAAGAAGGGGAACGTGCATCCAGCCTAGCTGCCGTGCAGCCAGGGCGGGATAGGTGGCGTCGAGATCATCGGTGACGGAAAAAAAGGCGCTGGCAATGTCCGCCGGTTCCAAAGTGGGATTGGCTTGTAGGATGGCTAGCAGGAGTTCGCGCGTGGCGTCTATGATGACGGCTGTCTCATTTCCAGTGACAACGGTTGCACCTCTAATTCCTCTCATGGTCATAGTCCTTTCCTCCAGATATTTAACGCAAAAGCGCGAGGCCGCTGGCCTCGCGCTTTATCTTCCTTCCTCAAAAATTCCCAATTAGACAACGCCAGCAGATTCCAAAGTATGGCTGCTAAAAAAATAATAGGTGCTGCTAAATGGGAAGTAGTTGTTCATGGTTCGTTCTCTTACGGGCGCGAAGTCTAGCGCAGGGAGAGAGATGTGTCAAATCGGTGTAAGTTGGCGTCAGGTGTCAAGGGTTTCAGCCAAGTAGTCGGTGTAGCCGCCCAAGAATTCTGTGAGACGGCCGTCACGCAGTTCGACAATGCGGTCTACCACTTTGTCTAAAAAGTAGCGGTCGTGGGAAATGACGAGAATCGCGCCCACAAATTCGTCGAGTGTCTCCTCCAGTACTTCGATGGAAGCGATGTCCAGGTTGTTGGTCGGTTCGTCAAGCAGCAGTAAATTCGGCCGTTCCAACACCAGTTTTGCCAACTGCAAGCGGCTGCGCTCGCCGCCACTGAGTTTGGCGATGGGCTGCTGCATCTGGTCGTAGGTGAAGAGAAAGCGCAGGAGAAAGGCAACGGCCGTTTCCCGTGCCACCGGCGCAGTCTGACGAATCGCCGAAATCAAATCCTGCTCATAATTCAGCGTCTCGTGTTCCTGCGCGTAATAGCCAATTTTGTTGCTGGGGCCAATCTTAACTTCGCCGCCGCTGATTTGCTCCGGGTTGAGCAATTGTCGCAGCAGCATGGACTTGCCGGCGCCATTTGGTCCCACTAACCCTACGCGCTCGCCATGCCAGATGGTGAGGTTGATGCGGTTGTAGAGGGTACGGCCGTTATCAAAACGCTTGACCACATTCACCAATTCAATGGTCTTGTTGCTGCCGCGCCAGCCCTGCAAATCTAATGACATGCGCCGCGCCTCTGCCACCTTTTCCACCTTGTCCATCTTGTCCAGCATCTTTTGGCGGCTGCGTGCCTGACGGATGTGACGCTCGTTTACCACCAGCGATGCCCACAACTCAAAGCGTTTAATCGCCGCCTCAATGCGGGCGATTTCCTTTTGCTGCGCGGCGTAGAGCTGCTGCTGGCGCAAGCGGCGCAATTCTCGCTCGTTGGCATAGGCGGTGTAGTTGCCAGGATAGAGGGTGAGACGGCCGTTCTCCAGTTCAGCAATATGCGTCGCCACCTCATCCAACAAATAGCGGTCATGCGAAATAATCACCACACAACCGGCATACTGCTGAATAATCTGCTCCAAATGGCGTTTGGAGGGAATGTCGAGGTGGTTATCCGACTCGTCCAACAGCAGCAATTTGGGCTGCTGCACCAACAATTTCGCCAGCATCACCAGCTTTTTCTGCCCGCCGCTAAGAAATTCGGTGGGGGTGTCCCACTGCGCCGCGTCCATGCCCAAGCGAGTTAGCGCCTCTTTGACCTGGCTTTCGTAACGCGGGCCACCCATCTGCTCAAACTGCACTAACAAACGCTCGTGCTGGCGCATGACTCGCGCCAGCGCATTCTCGTTGCTGTACACGTCTGGGTCGCCCATGCGTGCTTCCAGGTGGGCCATTTCTTCTTCGAGGATGGCAAGTTGGGGAACGGCCGTCATCGCCTCTGCCAGCACCGTTTTGCCAGAAGTTAGCGCGGGTTCCTGTTCTAAACGGCCCCATGTTAGCCCAGACTGGCGGAAAATGTTGCCGTCATCCGCAGGCAGTTCGGTGGCAATGAGTTTGAGCAGGGTGGATTTACCCACGCCATTTGGCCCCACCAGCCCTACCCGCTGCCGGTTCTGTAATTCCCAGCTTAGTTCGCTGAAAATCGGCCGTCCCCCCAGGCTAACGCTTACTTTGTCCAGATTGATTACAATGTCTGCCATTGTCTACTCCTTTGCTGGAGTGCAATCCCCCTAACTACATATGCTGACACAAAAAAAAGCCGGGGTACTGCACCCCGGCTTGTGTTTGCATTTAATTGCAGTTTGTTTACATAAAAAACAAGCAGAAGGCGCGGTTAACTGCCCTCTGCGGATTGTGACCCCAGCAAATGAAGCCGTAACGGCCGTTTCGTCAAGCCACCTTCAAAAATCATGAGCGAAAGCATACCCCAATCGGGGAAATGGAGCAACGGCCATTCCCTTCAAAATAGGAAATTCAAACCACTTTAGCCCAATTGACCACCTGAAAGCCTGAGTCACTTTAGTACCTTGAGCCACGTATCTGTCACTTTCATTTCTCGCAAAACAGATCGATACAAGAAATCAGCAGGTTCTTCGTAGGCCGTGGAAAAGACGCGTGTGCAGCCCATTTCTCTGAGCCTTCTCAATCCTTCAGTCATGACTGCCTTAGCGAGTCCGCGCCGCCAATATTCAAATGCGGTGCCAACTAAAACTGTTACTGCGCTGCGCGTGTAATCGTCATAAAAACTGGTGCAAAATGCGGCAATACGGCCGTCCGGCGCAGCCGCAACCACATCCAAATCACGGCGGTACAACGGCGCGGATTGAAGGTTTGCATACCATGAATAATCACCATCGTAATTTTCGTCTGGCTCATCGTTGTGGAATGCCCGCCACGAGGCCCAACTCCGTGCAGGAAACTCGTCCGCACCGCCCATTGAGCGAATGGCGTAACCGGAAGGAATCGGCACATCGGGAATGGGTGAATCCAAATCACGGCGATAGTGATGTCCCCAACCAGAGCGCTTCTCATAACCTCTACTTTGCGCAATTTCCTGCCGCTGCGTATCGTCCTCAAAGATGGGCATGTAAATATAGCGCCGACCATCCTCTGTTTGAGCATAGAAATTTTCTTCCGCATAAGAAAGCATTTCGTTTTCTAACTTTGCAGAGCGAAAGTGTGGATGGACATGCAAACGAAGTTCACTCCCACCCAAATGATTTAATGCAGCAATCATTTCGCCATCGGCATTTTCCCAAAACGCCATCCCATTGCCCACCGCTTCAACAATATTGCAGGTTTTGATGTAATGCCAGCGCCAATAGTCGAGACGTGCAACATGCCAACTGTGTTCGAGCCTGTCGTTGAGCAAGAACACTCCACGCAAAAAATTGCGAACGCGCCAAAAATCATCTTCTTCGTTGCAAATGCGAAAGGCGAATTCCATCGTTTCTAGTCCGTTTTTGTTCATCATTTGGTAAACCTATGTGGGTAACGATAATGCTATTTGAGTAAGTATAAATTGTGCGTACATGGGGAGCAATAGACAGCCCCTAAAATGGGTGCGGTGAGAAACGGCCGTTCCCCACCACCATCTACAAAATTCGACGCCCAACCCATTTTGACTATACTTCCACCTATGCAACGCCACTTGATTTTAACCCTTCTTGCTATTTGGCTGCTGCTCGCCGCCTGCGTGCAACAGCCCCAAGACAACAACCCTATCCCAACAGCACCAGTCGTCCAAGGAACGCCGACATCCATTGCCACGCCAGCCGTGCAAACACAACCTGATTCACCCACGCCAACGGCCGTCCTCACCAACACCACCCGCTCACTCATCATCTGGCTGCCCCCAGAAATCGCTGCCCGCACCCCCGCCGGGTCTGACACCTTTCTCAACCAATTATCGGCTGTCACGGCCGACTTCCCCGACCTGGAAATTCGCGTTGAGCAAAAAGCCATCAGCGGGCAAGGCGGAATGCTCAGCTACCTACGCACCGGGCGCAGCGTCGTCCCCGACATCCTCCCCGACCTGATTGTGCTGCCCACCAACCAACTGTCCGCTGCCCTCACCGATAACTTGATCTACCCGATGGATGGGCTGCTAAATGCAGCCCTGCTTGAGGATCTATACCCAGCAGCACGGAACATGGCCCAGATCGATGAGCAAATACTGGGCTACCCCTTTGCCCTCACCGATCTGGGACACCTGGCCTACACAACCAGCGCCTTCACCACCACCGTGCCCATCACCTGGCCCGATCTGCTAGGTTTATCCGCGCAAAGTTTTCTCTTCCCCGGTGCGGGACGGCCTGGCACAACCCTGGCATTACAAATGTATCTGGATGCTGGCGGGCAGCTTGTCAACGATGTCGGGCAACCCAGTTTGCAGGCAGAGCCATTAACCCAAGTTTTAGAACAATTTAACCAGGGCCGCAGCAGCGGGTTTATTATTGCACAGAGCAACAGCCTGGCGACCATTGCCGAAGCGTGGCAGCTATACAACAGCGGCACAGCCACACTGGTACAAACAACGGCCGACCAACTCTTACTATCGCAAACTGGGGAGCAATCCACGACATCAGGATTTGCTCCCCTGCCCGGCCTGACCGATCATCTTACGCCACTTGTGAATGGCTGGGCCTGGGCCATTAGCACGCCAGACCCGGCACAACAAGCCCTGGCAATCGAAGTGATGACCGGTCTACTTAACGACACGCGGCTGACAGAATGGAGTTTGCAAAGCGGCATCCTCCCAGCGCGGCAATCTGCATTTGCTTTGTGGCCGCAAGATGACCCATACACGCTCTTTTTGGGGCAAGAGATGGCTGTAGCACGGCCGTTTCCCGCCACCGCCAACACCACTATCATGGGCGTCTTGGGCAATGCGCTTTTAGACGTACTGACACAATCTAAAACCCCGCAGGCCGCCGCCGAAGAAGCAGCGGCAACAATAATGAATAATTAACAATGAGCAATGAGCAATTAGCTTTTAGCAATTAGCCAGACCAACCCAGCTAATCGCTAAAAGCTAAAGGCTAGAAGTTTCTTCTGGAGTTCCATTTGACGCTACACTACCCCGACTACCCTGATCACATCAACCAACTCATAGAAGCAGCATTGGCAGCCGCTGACCCGGCAACGGCCGTCCAACGCCACCTGCACTGGAACGGCCGTACCCTCGCCATCGGCCAGCCCATCATCCACACCCATCACCCCTCAGACGGCCGTATCTACCTCATCAGTGTGGGCAAAGCGGCCGTACCGATGGCCCTGGCCGCTGCCCAAACCCTCGGTGAACGACTCCACGCCGGGGTGATCATCGCCAAACGCGGCGAACATGATTGGCAAAGCGACATCGCCGGAACCCTGCTAGAAGAACGCCGTGACGATTTCCCTTTGTACACAGCAAGCCATCCCTTATCTGATGAAATAGGCGTGCAAGCGACAACTGCCGTTCATGACCTGCTCACAGCAACAACCGCCCACGACCTCGTGCTTTGCCTCATTTCCGGCGGCGCGTCGGCACTGCTCACACAGCCCATCCTCCCCCTGAGCGACTGGCAGCAGCTCACACAAGCGCTGCTAAAAAGCGGCTGCACCATTAACGAACTGAACCGCGTGCGGCGGCAGCTAGACCGTGTGAAAGGCGGCGGGTTGGCACAGTGGGCGGCTCCGGCAACCTGCGTCGCTCTCATTCTCAGCGATGTGGTGGGCAGCCCGTTAGAAGCGATTGGCAGCGGCCCCACTGTACACACCACAGAGACATTGGCCGATGCCGTGAGCGTGTTGGCGCGTTATCAGGTGGGGAATCGGCTGGAAACGGCCGTGTGGCAGCGTATCATTCAAACCATGCACCAAATGAAAGAGCAGCCAATTCCCGAAGCTGCCCCTGCATACAATCTGATTATTGGCGACGTGCGCCAGGCCGCACAGGCAGCGCAAATCAAGGCGGCACAGTTAGGCTTCACACCACACCTGATCACAGCACAGCTAGAAGGAGAAGCCCGCGAAGTGGGCCGCGTGGCGGCAGCCATTGCCAAAGATACGCTGCCTGGTCACTGCTATCTGCTGGGCGGCGAAACAACCGTCACCGTGCGCGGCCAGGGCAAAGGTGGCCGCAACCAGGAAACGGCGCTATCTGCGGCCATTGCTCTGCAAGGCGTGCCCAACCGCGTCGTTGCCAGCTTTGCCAGCGATGGCGAGGATGGCCCTACCCCCGCAGCGGGTGCGGTGGTAACGGGAGAGACAGTGGGGAACGGCCGTGCCTACCGCCTCAACCCTCATACCCACCTCAATCAAAACGACAGCTACACCTACTTCCAGCAGCTAGACACACACAACCATGCCGCCAGTCCGGAAAATCCTCCGCCTACCACCCTCTTACACACTGGCCCCACCGGCACAAACGTCAACGACCTGATCGTCATTCTCAGCTACTCAAACAATGAACAATGAATAATTAACAATGAACAAATCTGCGTTCATCCTTCATCCTTCATAACTCATCCTTCAAAATCAGGAGCTTTTTATGCCCATTAAATTTGGAACCGACGGCTGGCGTGCCGTCATCAGTGAGTCATTCACCTTCAACAATCTACACCTCGTTGCCCAGGCCATCGCCGATTTTGTGCGCGAAGAAAACGCGGACAACCCCAGCGTCGTTATTGGCTACGATACACGCTTCCTCTCTGACCGCTATGCCGCAGACATGGCCCGCGTCATGGCCGCCAACGGCATCCAAACCTGGCTGGCCCGCGCCGACACCCCCACTCCGGCCGTCAGCTACGCCATCGTCAACAAGCAGGCTTCCGCCGGGGTGATGATTACCGCCAGCCACAACCCGCCGCGCTACAATGGCGTAAAACTAAAGGCCAGCTACGGCGGCAGCGCCAGCCCGGCGCAGCACAAGCGCGTAGAGCAAATCTTGCAGCACAATCTGCAAGCCAACCGCGAGCCTCGCCTGTGTGATTTGCAGGAAGCGCTTCGCCAGGGCAGCATCCAAAAGTTTGATCCCTCTTGGGCCTACTACGAACACCTGAGTAAACTGGTGGATTTAGACGTGATTTCCAGCGGCGAACTGCGTGTTGTGGCCGATGGCATGTTCGGTTCCGGGCGCGGCGTGATTGGCGAAATGTTAGCACGAGGCCGCACACGCCTGCTGAACATCCGCCACGAGATGAACCCCGGCTTCGGCGGCATCCACCCGGAGCCAATCGCCCGCCATTTGGGGCTGCTGATGTCCACCATTCAGGCCGGGCATTGGCATGTGGGCCTGGCAACAGACGGCGACGCAGACCGCATTGGTGCAGTGGATGCAAATGGTCATTTTGTTGACCCACACCGCATTTTTGCGTTGGTGCTGCGCTATTTGCTAGAAAAGCGCAACCTGCGCGGCAGCGTGGTGCGCACCGTTTCCACCACACGCATGATTGACCGCATCGCAGCCGAACATGGTTTACCCCTGGTGGAAACGCCGGTGGGATTCAATCATATCGCTGATTTAATGCTGGCTGATGATGTGGTGATGGGCGGAGAGGAGTCAGGCGGCATAAGTATCCAGGGACACATTCCAGAGGGGGATGGCGTGTTGATGGGACTGCTGCTGTTGGAAGTGATGGCGGAAGCGCGTGCGCCTTTGCATGAGCTTGTAGACGATTTGCTGCAAATGTATGGCCCGGCGCAATACGCCCGCACAGACATGAAGCTGACGCGCCCGGTGGCGAAGGCGGAGATGGTGCGTCTGCTGCTGGATGCAGCCCCGAATGCCATTTCGGGGGTGGCGGTTGAGGATATTCAAACGACGGATGGGGTAAAGTACTACCTGGAAGATGGGAGCTGGCTGTTGATACGGCCGTCCGGCACGGAACCCGTTCTGCGCGTCTACGCCGAAGCCCCCAACGACGAGCGTGTGAAAGCGCTGCTGGCGTTTGGGGGAAAAATGGCGGCGAAGGCGTAGATGAGGTTGCAAGTTACAAGTTACATGTAACCTGTAACTTGCAATCTTCCTACCTACTCCGCTCGCGGAAAACCCTCAATAATATGTGCCGTGTGCTTAATGCCGAGGATGAAGTAGTCTAGCTGCATGTTTTCGTTAGGGGCGTGAACCTGGCTGCCGGGGTAGCCAATTCCGGCGGATACGACGGGCAGGCCAAGAACGTGAATGAAGGGGTAGTTGGGGCCGCTGCCGCCGATGATCGGTTCGACGAGGGGGTCTTTGCCGTAGACGGTTACGGCCGTTTCCACCGCCAGCTTCACAAATGGATGATCCGGGGCCACTTTGGCCGGACGGCCACCGCCCAACAACTTCACCTCCACATCGCTAAACCCTTGCGCGTCCAAGTGCGCCCGCAGTTTCTCCACAATTTCAGGCGGAGATTGAGTGGGCACGAGGCGGAAGTCTACTTTAGCGCTGGCTTTGGCGGGCAGCACGGTTTTTGTGCCCGGCCCCTGGTAGCCAGAGGTAAGGCCGCAAATGGTGCAGGTGGGTTGGAAAACGGCCGTTTTCTTCAACTCCACGCCGCCTGTCATGCCATTCAAAAATCCTGCCAGCCCATAATTTTCTTGCAACTGTGCTGAGTGGTCAGGCAATCGTCCCAACAATTCCAAGTCTAAATCACTGGGCGGCAAGACATTCTCATAAAAGCCGGGGATGAGGATGTTCTCGTTCTCGTCTTTCAGCGTATTCAGCGCCCACACCAACCGCCACGCAGCATTGGGGAAGATGGAGCCGCCCAGGCCAGAATGGGCGTCAATAGAGGCGGTCTGTACGGAAAGCTCCACGTAGCAAATGCCGCGCATCCCCAATGATTGCGTAGGGTTGCCCTCGTAATCAACGCCGCCGAACTCCCAAATGCAAGCATCGGCGGCCAACAGGTCTTGATGCTCTTGCACAAAAGCGGGCATGTGAATGCTGCCCACTTCCTCTTCGCCCTCAATGATGAATTTGACATTGCAAGGCAGTTCGCCCAAGACATCACGCACAGCAGACAGCGCCGCCAGCCGAGCGATGATGTGGCCTTTATCGTCGCTGATGCCACGAGCGTAGAATTTGTCGCCACGCCGTGTCATCTCGAAGGGTGGTGAGTCCCATAGTTCCAACGGTTCTGGGGGCTGCACGTCGTAGTGCAAGTAGAAGAGCAAGGTTTTGTCGCTCGTGCCATCGCCCTCGCCGTAAACAACGGGGTTGCCGTCGGAGGACATGACTTCGGCACGAAAGCCTTGTTCGCGCAGCATGGCGGCAACGAGTTCGGCCGTTTCGGCGATGCCAAAGTTTTGCGCGGATACGCTGGGCTGGGCGCACAGCCGCGCCAATTGCTCCAGCCAATAATCCACATTTTCTTCAATGTGGGCGTCAATTTTTGCTAATAGGTCGTTGTTTTGCATAATTTCTCCTTGATGTTAACTGGTTACTGGTTGTTGTTTGCTGGTAATTGGCTGCCGGTAGGCAAAGCGCACCAGCCAGGGTGGATGCGGATTGGGAATAGGGTGGCGTGGGAAGGTGAACCCGGCGGCGGTGAGCAGAGGGTCAAGGGTTTCGGGTGTCCAATAGGTGAAGAAGCGGGGAGCAGCGTATCCGTAGGAGGTTTTTGACCAGCTTTCGCCTTCGCCCCATTTGAGGGAGAGGTAAAAGAGGCCGCCAGGGTGTAGGATGCGGGCGATTTCTTGCAGGGCGGCAGGCATAGCAGTACGGGGCAGGTGCAGCAGGGAGGCGCAGGCCCACACGCCGTCTACTTTGGCAAAGGGTAGCTGCAACATATTGGCCTGGACGCGGGGGGCAGGGTATGGGCTTTGGCCGCTGTGCAGCATCTCCCACGAGAGGTCTACGCCGATGGCGCGAAAGTTGTGTTGACGAAGAACGGCCGTGTCAAACCCTGGCCCGCAACCGATGTCGAGGACACGGCCGTTTGCCGGTAACTTGGCAATAAAACGCAGGAGGTCGGCCATAATAGCGCCACGCTCTTGGTTAGCCTCCGTGTAAGCAGAAACAATCTTTTTATAAGCGTCTTGGGTTTGGGTCATGGGATCCATAAGTAAAGTGCAGAGATAGAGTAGAACTGCTTGCTTCTATCTCTATATTCTGTCTTCTTGGGCAAGGGCGGTGGCGATTTGGGTGAGGGTTTGGCCGTCAATCAAGGTCATCGGTTTGCCTTGCGCCCAGTCACGGGCAGAGTCGGAAATGTCGGCTGTCGTGACAAGAAACGCGTGGGCCACACGCTCGTGGATGAGGGTTCCGTAGAGTTCACGCACGATTTCGGGGCCGATGGTGTTGTGGTAGCGTTTGCACTGCACAATGGCCCGCCGCCCGCCAAGTTGGGTCAATTCCAGGTCTACGCCTTTGTCGCCGCTGCGCCCGCGCAGGCGCACCCGGTATCCTTTTTGGCGGAAGAGTTGGGCGGTGTACTCTTCAAATTCGCGGGGAGTGAGGTCGTAAAGTTGAGTGCGTGAAAGGGGGTTGATGGGCGCGATGAGGTGGGTAACGGCCGTTTCCCAACGCCGCCGCCACCACACAGCCAACCATACAAAGGCCAACGTAAATACACCGGCCACCTCGCTCAAAGATAATACTTCGTGCAGCGAAGCAGGTAGCTGCGCCAGCCAGTTTGGTCGCCAAAGAAGGTGGTAGATAAGCCAAAGGAGGAAGACGGCCGTTAGGCCCCCTAACAACTGTTGGCTGCTCACCAGTGGACGCGCCCCGTCAGAAGCCCCATCGGTTTGCGTGCGGACAAAAAAACGATATTGGCTTAGGCGAGATTCAAAGCGGATTGTGGTCATGACAAAATTAATAACCAAGCTTTTCAACGATAGGGTAGGAGCATGGCCACGCCATGCCCATACAGTTTAGTGCGTTTGCGGCGGGTTGTCACGCCGCAGAAGCCATGTACTCAGGGCAATGGCAACCAATAAAATGGGAATGGCGATCACATATGGGGCGCGAGGGCTAATTTGCTGAAATACATACCCAGCGCCAATTGGCCCAAAAATGAGAGCCAGACTGCGGGCAGATTGGTACAACCCTAACAGCCGGCCACGCATCCGCTTTTCACTGCCAGCGGTCAGGATGGCTTGTAAACTGGGTTGATTGATGCTGTTGCCAAAAGCGGTAGGTGCGGCAAACAAGGCGACGACGTAAAAATTCGAGACCATAGAAAGGCCTACAAAAGCCATCATGAGGCTGAACTGGCCTAAGATTGCCAGTTTGTATTCACCAAAGCGTTTGACGAGCGGCTTGATCAGAGAAAGCTGTGTGATCACAGTGACCATGCCAATCAATGTCAGCACAAAACCGGCGTTGCGGGCAACGATGGCTTTGTTCACTTCATCGGGAAAGACGACACGCTCCATATAAAGCGCAAAGGTGCTTTGCAGTGCAGAAAAGGAGAGGGTAACAACGACGGTAATAACGAGGACTAATAGGATGGTGCGGTTTTGCAGAATGGTACGCAAGGGAATGTCTGTGTTACGGCCGTCTCGCACAACAGATCGTTCTTCCGGCCCCAACGACTCCTTCAGCGTAAACGTCGTCAGCAAAAGGGTAATCGTGGTAATAATTGCCGCTCCCACAAAGGGAGCAACCAAACTAACATTGGCAAGCAGCCCACCAAACGCAGGGCCAAAGATAAAGCCCATGCCAAACGCGCCGCTGATGATGCCCAACGCCTGCGCACGGGCTTCTGGGGGAGTGATGTCGGTGATGTATGCCTGAGCGGTGGTAATGTTGCCGCCAGTGATGCCATCTAGCAGGCGAGCAACATAGAGCATGAACAATCCGCCGCTAATGCCAAGCTGCCAACCCATGTCGGTAAGGGTTTGGCCTATTGGCCCGGCAAAGATAAAGAGAATGAACGAAAAAACGGTACCTATCTGGCTGACAATGAGAACAGGACGACGCCCAATGCGATCAGACAGCCGCCCCAGCCAGGGGGCGGCAACAAATTGGGCCGCAAAGTAAACGGCCGACAAGGTAGTAGCCTGTAAAGCCGTCGCCTGGAATTCACCTTCGGCTAATAGGGGCAAAATGGGCAAGATGACGCCCGCACCAAGAATATTAGTAAAGACAATCAGAAATATGGGAATGAGACGGCGTTTGTCCAATGAGTTACTCGCTGTGTGTGATTTGGAAGGATTGTAGGAAAAGAATGAACAATTAACAATGAATAATGAACGATATGCGACAGGTATTGCTAATTGTTCATTGCGTAAACAGTGATGGTGTCGTTTTGGTAGATGGGACGGAGGTATGATGCACGTTCAGGGAGGAAACTGCCGAGGGCGCGTTCGCGGGGGCCATACCAAAGGTAATCTACATGGTAGGTTTGTAAGGTGGTTTGGCGGCAAGTATCGCTGGTTGTGCCGCTGAAGAAGTCAGCGATGGCGGCGGTTTTGGTGTCGTAGTCGACGGTTTCGGCCCAATGGCCGAGAACGACGTGCGGCCCACCCTGCCCGGCGATGTAGTTGCCCGATTCGTACGCAGCAAGGACAACGGCCGTTTCTGACACATTCTCTCGCAGCCATGCCACCGCCTCCAACTCGTCAATGGGGCGAAAGAGGGGGTCGGGCTGCTGCACCACTGCTGATACGGAAACGCTGGTAAGCACGTACACATTGGACAGGCTCATAAAGAGGAGAAAGCCAGCGATGAGCAAACGGTACATCCCTTCTGTTGAGTAGCGAGGATTGCTGGTTAATTTTTGCCAGGGTTGGCTGCGAGACAAACGGAGCAATAGAACATCTACGAAGCCAGCAGAGGCAAGGATAGCCAGGGGAACCTGCACACCTTGCACGAAGCGACGCTGCGGATTAAGCGGCGCGTAAAGCAGCATGGCGGCAGCAAGCACCCATATCCAGAGTACGGCCGTTGCTGACCGCGCTGCGGGGCGTCGCCACCCATAAAGGCCACCCAACAACAGCATAAGGCCATAAGCCAGCAGATAATGCGGCCAGGGTGCAGATGGGGTAGCCGCCTGCACATCCCACGCACGGAACACGTCGTTCACATGCAAGGTATAGGCATAGTAAAGATAAAGAGGCAGCGGGACGAGAAAGGCGATGGCGTACTGCCAAAAGAGCGGGAAAGGGAATACGACTTTGTTATCTTCATGCCACTCTGCATTCCACCTGCTTAAAAATAGCAGCAGGGCAACGAGAGCAACGAGGTAGAGCAAAAAGGGGTAGGCAATGCCCAAGGCAACGTGGATGAAACCGGTAAAAATGGCAAGGGGTATGGACGGCCGTTCCCCCATCCGCCACAACGCCCACACACTGATCATGATCAGTGCCGTACCCAAGGCAATGTGTGGGAAAGTGAGGGCTGTGAAAAAGAGGTGTGCGCCAGGTTGTTTGAAATCAACGGGAAAGGCTTCCAACCAATAGGTTTGACCAAAAAGGAAGAGCATCCAGCCCAACCCGGAACCAAACAGAGCCAGCAGACAGGCTGTCCAACGCTGAATTCTGCCGGAGGTGAATTGAGCTACGAACCAGAAGGTGGTCAGCGAGAGGATGGCCTGGGCAATGATGCGAGAGGTGTGCCAAACGGCCGTTACAGACATTCCCGCCACCCGCGCTGCCTGCCCCAGCCAGACGTAAAAGACGCCAACGAAGGCAGGCTGGTGTGGCTCTGGGGTGAAGGGAATGGTGTAAAGGAAACGACCGTTGTATCCCTGCCATATCTTTGCAAGATAGGTCTGGCTGTCCTCAGGGTTCATGAGGGTTCCGGTGAAGGTTTGACCAAAAGGGGTGCGGGTGTAAGCCAGCCAATAGGGAATGGCTAGCAGAAGAATGAGGAGAAGGGTGGTGAGGACGGCCGTTGCCCACTCGCGGCGGGCAATCTTTTCTGTCTCATACATAGTATGCTTAAACACCCTCGTCATATTCATGCCTGAATTATCGAGGAGAGAATTGATAGTAGCCCACAGCGCTTGCTGGACTTTCCATACCGGGGAAAGGCTCAAATACCTTATCCAGCGCCGGCGCGTCTACATTCAGATCAAGTGGCACAGCATAGATTTGGATAACTGGACCAGGCCGCTCGCGCCAATCGGGGATGAATTGCTTGACCAAGTGGAGATTGCTTTCGATCAAGTCATAATAGAGGTGGGCAGCTTGAACAAGTTCAGGGAAGTGGGTACTGCTGGCGTCATTGTAGAAACGGCCGTAATAAGCACTACTAACAACGACATACTCTATATGCTCCGTCTTCAAAAAAGAAAGCAACTGATCAGGATGTAGTTCACCCTGCTCCTCAGCCATTTCCCTGGATAACAGTGAAACCTCATGGGTCGGTGGCGAAAAATCATACCAGGCAACTTGTTCATTCTCCCTAATGAAACTGCTGACTTCTTCATAATGTGTTTGATCCCAAACACCAGGCCCATAAAGTTCAATAGCCAAACGACTGCCAACCGGAATATGTTCCACTATCCAGTCACGGGATATATCGCGTGTATCTGGTTGCAAAATCAAATATTTTTGACGATATAAGTGATACACAGGCATAAGATTCAAAACTAAAACCCCTAAAACAAGCGCTAAATTAATAGACGATAACCAATGCACACGTTCCACCAAAAAGACCGTCACCTGATAAAGTGCTAGTGCCGCCAAAATATAAAGAAACGGCAATATAGGCAACATATCCCGCCAGGTAACACGCGCAGCATATCCTATTGGCAACAAATAGGTAACTAACAATGACAACAACAAAATCTTATGCTGGCTATATTTACGCGAGAAAAGCAAAATGAATAAGCCCAAAATTGCAAAGAGATAAATACCCCATCCCATTTGGCGAGGTAATGTGTTTGAAAAGTGCCAAAAGATACTGTGCTGATAGGGCGATAATGCCGAAAGATTTACATTTGGGGTTTCCCCTACCCACCTAGAAATATTTGAAAAAGTCTCGCCCAGACTCGGTAAAATAGGCAAAATTAATGCAATATAAAACAAAATCGCAATAAAACCAGCAAACACATACCGGGAATCCAGACGAGGAAGAAATGAATTCCAGTCAATATATTTCTTGTTGTAAACAAGAGGCAGCAACAAAAAGGGGACTAACAACGCCCATCCAGTTATTTTCGTGGCAAATGTAATTGTTAGTAATAAACCACATATCACAAAAGGGCGCAGCATTTTTTCGTCAACTTTTTCCCCCAAGCGAAGAATGGCGTAAAAAGTGGCAACAAACAAAAATGGCAAAAACGGGTCTAACCGATAGACTTTTGAATAAACAACATGCCCAAAAGAAAAAATCATAAAAATCGTCGCTATCCATGCCACGGTGCGATCGAACATTTTTTTTGCCAGGAAGAAAACACCCACGACTGTCAGGGAAGCAAAAGTAGCAACGAACAAACGCCCAACTACTAGAAATGGGCTGATGTCTACTATATATTGAGTCTCAAAGCTGGTAAAGTCAGGGTATATGCCTAGTAGATGAGCTACCCCATAATACAAAGCGAATAGCAACGATGACAGGTAGTAAAAAAAGGGGTAATTATGAAGCAAGTTCACCCAATAGTCTCCCCTAAAGAGGGCCAGGGCAGCCCTAAGAATTTTGGGTTCATCCGCTAAAAACCAACCATGTAAATGATTCTGCCCAGGCAGGCCCCACTGAATGCCAATTACCCGGATCGTCAAAGCAACAACGAAAACAAGTATCAAAATCATCTTCTCTATATTGTTGCTCTTTGGTTTCATCAATAATCCTCGTTAATCATAGCGGCTCAAAGACCGGGCAAATCGTATAATGTCAGGCGGATGCCGGGGAAAAACCAGTGCCCGCGGACAGGCAGCCGTTGTTCTAACCACTGCCGCTGCACACTGGTTTCATAAAAAAGCTGCTCGGTACGCGCATCTGGGAAATTATGTGCATTCTGACTGTAGTACACTTCAAGCAACCAGATACGTTTTGCGTTGTCGTCCAACGTCGCCAAACGCCCTCGCATGACCTGATCATAGGCTGGTGTAATAGTGTCGCCATCGGATGGTGGGAATTCAAGATAGGGCAAATCGGCGTGGGGGTAGCTGGTTAACGGCAAGCTAACATCTCCGCGTCCGGCAATCACGTCGCCTGGCTCGGCAAATTGTGTAATATGTGCCAGGGCGGCTGCCCAATCATCACGAGCGTATTCTGGATTAACGTGAAAACTGACCTGTGCCATACTCGTGCCCATCAGGATAATGGCAATTAATAGTGGCAGCCAGCGCCGCCGTGCTTGTGTCAGTGTAACTAATCCCCAGGCAACTAAAAGCAAGAAGGCGGGCAAGATGATGACGAGGTAGCGATCCATGTAAATGGAAAATTGGCTCTGATGGGTTAATGCCCAATCCAATGAAACTAGCGTGGTGATGAACAGCGGCGCAATAAACCAAAAGAATATCAAACGGGAGGCCTGCCAGTTTTTTGATTGTTTGCGTAAGAATGGCAGCGTGGCGAGGAGGGCCATCACATATAAAAAACAAAGGCCAGTTCCAGCAAAATTATCAAGCGGCAGGCTGAAGCCCGCGCTGAAGTTCCACAGGGTCAGGAAGGGATCGTACCAATGGATTTTGGCTATCCAGGGGGGGGCAGCCTGACTGTAGCCGCTGGTGGTGGCAACGGCCGTTCCCCAAACAGCCGCAAACGCCCCCACCACGAAGGCCGCAATGAACCAGTGCAAGGCAACCTTTCTCATCTGCCGAAAGTGGAAAGCGAAGTAGGTATAATGAGCAAGAATGATGAAAATGGCAAAATAGTGTACATACAGGGCAACGAGCATGGCAAGGGTGTAGCCTAGCCAGAGGGATATGGAGGGGGAACGGCCGTCCTCACCCTCGCGCCGCACAATCTGCAACAAAAAGTCATGAGCCAGCAGCAGAGCAAAAGGCAGCAGCGTATACATCCGCGCTTCCTGCGAATACCAAACATGAAAGGGGGCCACTGCTAACAACAGCGCGGCCACGATGCCCCCTGCTCGCCCAGCTACTAGCCGCCCCACACGATACATCTCTGCAACACTAAGCGTACCCCATATGACAGAAAAGAAACGCAAGATGAAAGCGCTTTGCCCAACGAGCACCCAGGGATGCATGAGTAAAAAGTACAGAGGCATGTGATTGCGTTTGCTGATGAGATCGGCCAGTAAATCTTGTAAGGGAATGGTGGCGCGTTCTAAGGTTTTCAACTCGTCCCACCACATGCTTTGGTCGCCCAAGCGGTAGAGACGAAGCCCAAAGGCAAAGAAGAGGATGGTGAGGAGGAGGAGACGGCCGTAAAAGTCAGAACGTTTCATGGAAGTTGGGCTAGATCATCAAATTGGGTCAGGCTTATACTCAACCAACCAGTAAATGTCAAAAGGAGCGATGAATGGTATTTTTGCGATTTTAAGCGATTGAAAACGGCGGGATTGAATTGTGCTGTGAATGGATGCCGCATGATCCACATGAAAATGCTTTTCAAAACCGGACAGTTTTCGGCCAAATTGATAGAGTCTATTTTCTGTAGGCACGGTGATGAGAAGACGGCCGTCCCCACGCAGCTTTCGCCAAAAAAAATCCAGCGTATCATCTAGCGGTGAGATATGTTCCAACACTTCGGCGGCAACAATGATATCCAGACTATGATCAGGAATGATATGCTGTGCTTCCTCAGGTTGACACAACTTGATCGCGGTTGAAGGATAAGTCCGCTTTTGCAAATGCAATTGCGCCGCTCCGAGCGCCAAGTCAACCCCATAAATCTGGTCAAAACAGGCCGCCTCCGCAGGGAAAAACACCCCTGTACCGCAGCCAAAATCCATCACGGCACGTCCAGTCTGCAAGCGCGGAATAGATTGGACTGTGGTCTCCATGTGGTTAATCAACACTTCTACCCGCCTCCAAGCCATCCAGCGCAAAAGCGGGTTTTTATGACGGTAACTAGGAATTGCCATCTCATCCCGTTCATCAACAGAAAGCAATTGCGCCATTTCTGCTAACAAATCATCATCCAATTTTTTCATCTGTCACCTGTTTTGGCGAAATTTGCCCCAACAAAAACCCGCCTGCCCCAAGGCATAAGACAAACAATAACAAGATTGCATGGGAACCAACAGCGATATTCAAGGCGGCCGTTTCCGAATAGCCAAAAAGACGGAAAGCTGTAACCCAGCCAACCTCGTGAGTTCCCAGGTTGGCAACACCCTGAAACGGCAGCAGAGTAAGGGGAACCATCATAATTGATACGACGATAATCTGAATATAGCCCATGAGATAACCCATGCTTAACACAATCAAAAAAAAGTTCGTATAAACGCACAACCAGATACCAATTGTGAGCGATAGAAGCTGCCAATAGCAATCTTTTTCATCAATGAGTCGCAATCCAACCAACACATTTTGCAAGGTATGTCGCAATTTTGCCACCCAAGAACCATTTTCTGCCATAGTTGGCACAAATGAGCTTGTCACCGTTCGGCGCAGCAACCAGCGCCCTGCTGCTGTAGCTGTATACATGATGGCACTAAATATCAGGCTGCTAATGGTAAGCCATGCAGGCAGGTCTTGCCAAAATAAGATCAGCACAACCGGCAAGAATAGAGCAATTGCGGCAAAATCGAAAAAGCGAGCCACAACCAGAGTGCTAACGCTTTCGGAAAGGGGAATGGACAACCGCTGCTTGAGCAAAATAGGATATGAAATTTCGCCGCTTTTGGCGGGCAGCAGGTAATTATACATGCCGTACAAGCTGATCACGCTCAACAAGTGGTAAAAAGGTATATGCTGTGAGTAGAGTAGCAGTTGGAAGCGTATGGTGCGTAAAACATAGTTAATTAGAAATACAAATAGGGCTAGCAATAGCCAGACCCAGTTGAGTGAGGCAAATGTATCTTGAACGGCCGTCCAATCTGTACGCCAGACAATGTATACAATAACCAGGAGAGAAAATAAAAGGCTAACCAGTGTGGTGAACGGCCGTTTCCCGGTCTTCATAGCTGTTCATACCCTATCTGCACGCGATCCCGCCATGCTGATTCAAGGCCATAACCATATTGCCGCATCCTATCCCCACAAATTTGATCAAGGTGGGCACATTGAAGGGGCGACCAACTCTGCCAGCCAGGAAACGTTTTTTTCTCAGTCAAATTCACCCGACGAGAAAAATATTGAGCTGTGCTCTCTTGCGCAGGCAGTCCGATAAAAGAGAGCAACTCATTCAGACGCGCTTCCTGGTCCTCACTCTGAAAAAAATCTTCAAAACGGATACGCAAATAACGAACATCTGATGTTTCCAAACTTGCTAAAGTTCGGTTCTTGAAGTCCCAAATCCAACAGAAATGCTGAAATTTTGACATACCCGGCCAATCCCGCAGCCGCATTTCGCGCAATAAGAATGGGTTGGGCTGCCAAAACGGCGTCAGGTAGTTTGCCACAAAGCTCTTAGCGCGATGGCGTGACCAATTGATGTGTGAACGAACGTAAGCACGCGGGTCTCTGACAATGTGTACAACCTGTAACCCTGACCATAATTCTGGCAGTGCAGATACGGCCGCATACAAATGGGCGCTCACTTCAATGTAGAAAGGGTTCTGTCGCCGATCAAATTCTGGCTGTTTGAATCGCTGCCAGGCCGCCAGCAAGGAGGCATGTGAAACAAGGCCTGCCAGGTGCGCGTTGGAAAGGATATTGATCAGGCGAGAATGGCCGCGTTCATGATAGGATTCAACCTGTTCGGGGAACAAGTTACCCAAGAGTTGCGCAAAAAAAATAGTCCCTGTGCGCCCGGTTGAGGTGATGATGGTAAACGGCCGTTCCTCATCAAACATAACAGCACCTATTCACTCTTGTTCACTGTGATCCAACCGCAATTGAGCCACCTGCTCCGAAACCAACCCAACCAAAAAAACTAGCGCCGAAACGGTCATCAGCATCGCTGAAGTTGGACCATAACGAGCATTCAATACCAACACCTTGAAAAGCCCATATCCAAAGCCAAGCAAGAACATGGAGACACTGGCAGGGACAAATATTTTGAGCGGGGCATAAAACGTGGCAATTTTTAAGATGATCAGCAGAAACCGCGAACCATCGCGCAGTAGCTTGATCTTACTTCTACCTACACGCCGTTTCACTTCAATGGGCACATACTTGAGGCTGAACCCCCCGCGCACAACGGCTAGTGTCATGGTCGTGGGGTAAGAAAAGGTATTGGGCAACAAGTAAACAATATTCTTCGCCAGTTTGGCACGAATGACGCGAAAGCCGCTGGTCAGGTCTTCAATTTTGCGCCCGCACACGTAGCTGGCAAAGGCGTTGTAGATGGTGTTGGCAATATCGCGGTGTACGGCCGTTTCCGACTCCCCCGTTCGCGCCCCCACCACCAAATCATAACGGTCAATGTGTTCCAACAATCGCGGAATATCTTCCACTTTATGCTGCCCATCCGCATCCATCAACAAAATATACTCACCGTGAGCGTGACGAATGCCCGTCTTCACCGCCGCGCCATTGCCAATGTTGTAGGGATGCTGCAACAAGTTCACTTGCGGGAGAGATAGCCCCAGAACGGCCGTATCCGACCCATCACTTGACCCATCATCCACAACAATGATTTCAAACGTTTTTTCACGCAAATAATCTTGCAAAAAATGGACCAATTTACGGACAACGGCCGTCACACCCTCAACCTCATTAAACATAGGCAAAACCACCGAGAGAAAACAAGTTTCCACTTTTCCTCCTTAACGGCCAAACGCATCTTCTGCGCAGGGAACCACGTACAAATTGTCCTGTTGAAAAGCTCTCACGTCATCGGGCAACCCCGCCAGCACAAATGCCGAACGTTGTTCAATCACTGGCGCAACAGCACTCTGGTACGGCTCATAAAAATAAGTCTGTTCGCCATCGTCATGAGTCATAAAATCATCCTGATTAACCACCAGATAATCCACATCATAATTCTGGCAAAATGCCAGCAGCGCCTCGCCCGTATCTGCATAATACGCTAATAGAAAATCCTGCACCAACTCGGCGTCAGGGTGAATATGGTCGCGTGTAAACAAAGCCTTGCGCTGGCTAAACAGGGGAACGGCATCCATCACCCCCGGATTACCAGCCAATAACACGTCTTTGGGCAAAGTTTGCAAATATTTGAACATGGCTATTTCCGCATCAGTAGCGCGAAAATAGGTTAGAAATGGCTGCAAACCCCAGGTAATGGCAATGCCCATCAGTACCAGCAACGTACCAGTCATGATTTTCATTCGCGGGTTAACGGGTTTAGGCACTTTTGTAGGCGCAGCGGCAGACGGGCGCAGTCGTGAAAGAGCTGTGAGAATAAGAAGAAAAACGGCCATGCCCAACAACAACCACCGCGACAATCCGCGTCCAAAAGCCACCGTCCCTATTTCTGGCTCCGGCAGCACAAAAAACAGCCCTCCTAACACCAGCGCTAATGGCACATTAAGCCATACCAATGAAGCCATATGCATTGTTAACCATTTAGCCGCAGACGAGAACGCCTCAAACGCATGAAGCATCACAAATAAAAACAAAACCAACAACAAACCTGACTGCGTATATCGGCTGGGCAAGTACAAGAGGAAAGAAGCCGTCGCCAGAAACCCCATCCAGGCCAACGCAAAGCTGATCCAACTGGCCCAAAACAAGGATTTGAAGATGCGCGGAAACGCCTGTAACCGCTCCGGCTGCCACACTACAATCGCCAGAGCAAACAAAGCCAGGAACATGATCACCAGAATGGTGATGCCGTGATCGGCAATGCCGCCACGCCCGACGATAGGGAAAATCAAAAACATCCGCGAACGGCCGTCTGCCCCAAACGTGGTGGCATCAAACATCGCCTGCCAGTTAGCTGCCAGGTTGAAACTGGCAACATTCGCCAAAAGCCGCCGCAAAACAGGGAGCAAGAGCAAGAGCGTGATTAAGCCAATCAAAACAGCGCCGCCCAACCACTTTGCATATTTGCGGCCCGCTTCCGTGCGGCGATTAGGCCACCAGGAGAGCAGCAGTTCCAACCCAAATGTGACCATTTGCAGCAAAAAAAGGGGGGGGTATAACATGCCAGAGACGAAAAGGACGACGGCCGTTCCCCACAACCGCCCCTCCAACATATAAAACAAAAACGCCAATAACAATGGCAGCACAAACGAGCGTTGAAACCCGCCAACCGTAGAAACCATTGAAGTCAGCGACAAATCTAACAACACAAACACAATGGAAATCACAAATGCATTCTGGGGAGTTACAAATTTTGTGCAGATGCGATAGAGGTAGTAAACGGCCGTTAACGTCAGCGGGAAAACCAACAACTTACCCAATAAAATAACCGGAATCAGATTGCTGAGTAGCTGGTAGATAAGCCCATACAAGGGGCTGGCCTTCAATGTCACCAGGCGCAGCGGCCCCAAATTCATCTCCAGAACGTAATCATTGACCCAATAATCATTTACAAATAAGTCTGCATCTTGAAAACGATGCATCCAATACCAATTGCGAAAGTCATCCTCGGCGCTGTATGGGCTGGTCAGACGCGGCAGCATAATCAACAGCGTTATCAGCGCTGCCAACAAAAGGGAAAACCACAAATATTTGTTAGATTTCAACATCCGGGGTTTACCCGTAATAGCTGCCCATCGTGCTGCTCTTGGGCACATTCGTCAGCGTTGCGCCCACAATGCGCACTTTCGCCTTTTCCAGCATTTCTTTCGCCCGCTCGGCATGATCCCGCCGCGTTTTTCCGGCACTAACCACCAGCAACACGCCATCCACTTTTGCACCCAATACGGCCGCATCTGTCACAGCCACCACTGGCGGCGCATCAAACAAGACTATATCTGCCTGCTCCTGCAAAACAGCGATCACCTGATCGACCCGCTTTGTGCCCAGCAAATCGGCAGGATTGGGTGGCAGCGTACCGCTGGAGAGCAGCCACAAATTTTCCACACCTGTCTCTTGCAGCGGCGGCGTGTCCTCATTTTCCAAAACCATGTTGGTCAGGCCAGGCTCTTGGCGCAGGTTGAAGATGGTGTGCAGTGACGGCCGTCGCAAATCGCAATCCACCAAAATCGTGCGGCGGCCACTTTGTGCCAGCGTCACCGCCAGATTCGCAATCGTTGTGCTTTTACCCTCACCCACCGCCGCAGACGTAACAACCAAACTACGAATAGGGTGATCCAGGCTGTAAAAAGACAAATTCGTGCGCAGCGTGCGGTACGCTTCGCTAATCGGTGAACGGGGATCGGTTAATGTTATCAAGTCCATAAGTTTCCCTCTATTGATTTTCGTTATCATAAACCCAAACGTAGGTCAGGCCACCGCGCTCAACAGTAAACAAGGGTTCCCGTTGTTGATCGGCTTCCCACAATGCGCCCCACCCTTCGCCCAGGCCCAGGTTGCGTAAAATATGCTGCCGATAATAAATACGGTAATCGGTATTCGCGTTGGGGATACTTGCATCAATTTGCCCACGGAAATATCGCTCTAACACGATGGCATTGATTTCGTGAATGGAGACGCTCTTTTGCTCGCCACCGGGTAAACTGTTCAAGTATTGTGCCGCTTGCTCCAAACCTTCTGCCTGCTCTTGTAAGGCAATGACGTGTACGGCCGTTTTCGGCCCACCCAGCAAATAATTGGCATGAAGCCCATAGTACGGATGGAAAGAGAAGATGAGCGCCGCTTGCAGCAGCAGCACAAGCACTGCTATGCGATACAACCAGCGCGGTTGTACCCGCGCCGCCAACCAATCCAACAAAGACACTACCCCATAAGCAGCAAGCACATCCACCGCCGCAAACATGGGCACAATATACCGCGCTTCCTGGCGATGGGAAAGGCTCATCTGCACCACAAAAGCCCCGGCATAAATGATGAACCAGAGGATGAGAGACGGCCGTTTCTCTCGCAGCAGCCCCTTCACCGCCAACACACACGCCAGCAAAAACATCGGCAGCGTCACAAATGTCGTCCGCCATAAAAGCGTTGCCCCATAGTATAAAATACCGGGATTATTCTCAACGTAAACCTCTCCGGCAAAGAACGTGGGATGAATGTGATACTGCACCAAATGACGCATCACGTTACCGCCCATAAAGCGCAGCGTCTCACCCGGCTGCACCCACAGCGCCGGAAACAAGAGGAACACGATACCGACAGCAACTCCCAGCCACGCTGCCAACGCCAGGCCGACACGCAAAAAGAGCCGCCCTTGCTCCAATAACCGCTCACGCAAAGCCGCACCTTCTTCCGGATGCCGCAAATTGGAAACACTCAAATATAATGTGGCAAAGGGCAACAAAAATAAGGATGGGCTTTTGGTCAGAAGGGCCAGCCCAAAGAAAATGGCGCTGTAGAGGAGGAAACGGCCGTGCCCCTTTTCCACGTACAGCATCAAATACAACGCCGACAGCAGCATCAAAATCGTCAGCAGTCCATCCAGATGCAGCGTCTTGCTTTGCGACAGCAAAAATGGATCCAACGCCAATAATACCCCGGCAATCAAACCCATACGGCGATCAAACAATCGGCCAATCAATACCGCCGCCAGCACAATTCCCCCAGAAATAACCAGCGCCAACGGCACAACTCCAGCCGTGTACGCTCCAAAAACTACTTCTGGCGCTCTTTGCGACTCCTGCGCCAATTCCACCAACGAATAACCACTCAATAGGCTGTAAATCTTCAAGCCCGCACCGGATAGCCACATCGTCGTCACCCCTGGATGGTAGCTCAACATCGTGCTGGCCCAATCACCCTGCCCCAATTCGTAAACAAATTGCAGCGAACGCTGATACCAGTTACCAGAACGCGAAACCGGGTAAATCACTCGCGGTAAAAACGCCAGCAAAAAAAGGACAATCCACATCCAAGCGCGACGCAGGTAACGGGTCATCAATCAAGGTTCCTAACTATCTGTGGGAATGCTGCCAATCACGGGAATGTCCAGGTAGCGCTCAATGTCTTCGCTGCGTCGCACTACACCGGACTCTATCCACTCTAAGATAAAAATGGCAATCAGCCCTAAAATAACGCCAAATACACCACCGGCAGCGGTGTTTATGGTCGTTTTGGGCTGCACTAAGGAAGCGCGAGGCTCATCTTGCCGCTCGATGGTAATGCGGTCTTCCTGGCGGTTCTTTTCATTCTCTTGATCTTGCCATTGAATAAGCAAATCTCCCCAGCTACGGGCGATGTCATTTGCCAAATCGGGGTCCGTGTTTTCCACAGCCAACTGCAACACTAATGTCAAGCGATCTGAAGATACAGTAAAATCGCCCAAGAGCTGCTGCGGGGTCATATCAAGCTGCAAAATGTTGATCACATCAGCAGCATAATAGCTGCTGTTCAAACGCTGCTCAAAGCTGCCCAACAACTCCCGCGAAGCCTGGGACTGTCCGTAATCGTTACGGGCCGGATGCACCAGCAGCTTTAAGTTAGATTCGTATATCTCGGTCTGCATTTTGCTGAAACCGAAGGCGGCAACGGCCGTTAACACCGCCATCACCAACACAACCCAACCTCGCTGCCGCAAAATACGCAAATAATCACTTAGTTCCATAACTCACTCCTTCATAGATAGAGTGCAGAGATAGAGTATAGAGATAGAGAGCGGCTCGTTTCTCTATACTCTATCTCTATCTGTCTTTAGGGATTTCGCCAATTATGGTGAAACCCATCTTTTCAATATCTGTCTTGTCGCGCAAGGTGGGATCGAGATACTCGACCAGCAGTGCCAGACCCACGCCTGCACCCAAAGCCAATACAATGCGCAGCGGCAAATCAAGCTGGCTGCGCAGCCCCGCAGAAATGGGTACGACGATTGGCTCATCTAAAGGGACAATCACGGCCGTTTCTCCACCCAATTGCGGCAGCGCCTCGCCATTTTGCGCCGTCATCACGGTAATGGCTGCCTGCATCATTGCCGCCAGCGCCTCCGCATCGCCATAGCTAATGGAAAGGGTGAGCATACTCCGCGCATTGTCGGCAGCAATCTGGATCGCCCCAGCGGGCACGTCTATGCCTTCACTGAGCAGTTGTGCGGAAACGGCCGTTGCAAATGCCCGTCCCTGCACCCAATCCGTCAGCCCGTTCACAATATACTCCGACGCCAGCCAGTTGTAATATCGCTCTTCCTGCACTGTCAGCGCGGCCGTCTGCGGCGGCTGCGCCACCAAAAAGCGCACACCTACGTTATACGCCTGCGCGGGCGGCTGGTATGTCACCAGCCCCACCGCCAACACCACCGCTGCCGGAATCACCACCAGCAGCCAGCGCCGTAAAAAAAGTTGCCAATATCGCCGTAATTCCATCTCTAATCTCCGCGTCCTTTGCGCTCTTCGCGGTTTATTTTTTCTCTGCCATCTTTTCATCCACGAAATCGGTCATCTTTTGACGAAAAACGGCCGTATCAAACTGCATCGCATGTTCCCGAATCCGCGCCGGGCTAACCGACGCTGTATCAAACTCCTTCACCGCTGCGATAATAGCCTCAGCCGACTGCTCGGTAAACAGTACCCCCGTCTCATCAGGAATTACCGTATCCAATGCGCCGCCCACTGCATACGCAATCACGGGTCGGCCCGCCGCCATCGCCTGAATCGGCGCAATGCCAAAATCTTCCTCGCCCGGAAACATAAACGCTTGCGCCCGCGCCAGCAAATCTGGCAAATCCGCATCCGGCACATAGCCCAAAAACTCGACAGTCGGCCCAGCCAGCGCTTCCAATCGTTCCCGATCCCGGCCGTCACCAGCAATGAGCAGGCGGCGACCCATTTTGTTAAATGCCTCAATCAGCAAATCAATACGGCGGTACGGAACCAATCGCCCTACAATCACATAATAATCATCCACACGGTTTGCCGGTTCAAACCGGCCCGTATCCACCGGCGGGTAAATGATAACCGACTCCCGCCCATACACTTTGGCGATTCGCCGCCGCACTTCCTGCGAAATAGCAATGAAATAGTCAACGCGATCCGCAGCGAGTCGATCCCACTGCCGCAAAAAGGTCAAAAATGGCGGCAGTGCTGTCCGTGCCAACCGTCCCAAATTTTCTTGCTCTGCATACTGGTGATAACGCCACACATACCGTGTGGGAGTCAGGCAGTAGCAAATGTGCGTTGTCTCTGGCCCGGTAATAATGCCGTGACAAAAGCCACTTTTATTGCTAATCACCAAGTCATATTCACGAAAATCAAACTGCTCAAAAGCAAGTGGATACAGGGGGAAATAAAGCTGCTGTTTTTTGTGAGCAAAGGGCAAGCGGTCAATGAATGAGGTGCGGATGTCCCATTCCTGCCAGTGTGCAGGCATCCCTTCTCGCCAATAGAGTGAGGTGTATAACGGCCGTTCCGGGTACATGCTCACCAGATTCTCCAGCACATCCTCTGCGCCACCAATCTGGTTTAGCCAATCGTGTACCAATGCAATATTCATGCGTCAATTTAAGCCAAGTCTTTCCATGCGTGCGGCCAATTCCGCCTCGACTTCCAGGCTTTGCATAGCATCATCAAGCTGGTTGTCCAGGCTACTGGTCTGCATCTCCCAGGCCGCATCTGCATGATCCAGGCGGCTGCGGATGTTTTCTGCCGCTTGCGCAACTTCACTGTCCCCCACTCCCACCAAAGCGTCCAACGAACGCATTGCTTTGGTAGAAATTTCCTTCGATTTAGCCAGTTGCAGTAAAAAATGCAGTTCCTCCCGCTCCTGCCGGGCAATGTCCAGCCGCCCTTCCAACTTAATGCGAATATCATCTAATCGTTCGGCCGCACTCACTTGCCGTTCCAGGGAAGCATCATATGTTTTAATTAGTTCCAGCGTGGAATTGAGCTGCCGCTGCGAGACCATCGCCTCCGTGCGCTTGCCCTGTTGCAGAAACTGGTCAATCGCCAGATCAAATTTGGCTGCTTTATCGGCCAGCGCTTCGCGGCGGCGGCGTGAGGTTTTAATTTGAGCAAACATCGGCCCAATGGTGCTTTTGAATTCTTCTAATTCGCTCTCGGCCTCACGAATGTACTGGTCATAAACGGCCAGATCTCTTCTTTGCAACGCTTTATCAGCGGCATCGTGCAGCCGCGCTTTGAACAGGGTTCTGAGTTTGGACAGTAGAGATGCCATGCGGAAATTATACTCAAAACATAAAAAGAGACACCCGCTGCAAGATGTGCAACGGGTGTCTCCCCGCCAATTGGCGGTGTTACTCTGGCTTCAGGAGATTGGAGGCCGGGTTACGGCCGTTGCCAGAGCTAACTACAAAGTTTTTTATCAACTAATCGTGGACGACAATCTCTTCCTCATCAAAAGGCTGCGCTTTGGCGCTGGTAAAGGCACTGCCTTCCTCCGGCATCAAAATCGCCATCACCAAATATAGCAGCAGCCCAGGGCCACCAGCCAAAGTCATAATCACAAAAATCAGACGAATCAAAACTGGGTCTACACTCAAGTATTCGGCCAGGCCAGACGCCACACCAAATACCATGCGATCATTCATTTTCCGTACTAAACGCTTATCCATCATAACCTCCAATAAAATTGTTCTTTGTCAATTGCAAATCAAACTGCTCTACGCCACAAACGGTAAAAGGTTGCACTCTACTTAGCGCTTGCGCCCACGAATCAGAAGCCACGCACCGGCCAACATCAACATGACAGGCCATATAATTCCCGACCATCCTGGTCTGCTGAATAGTGCGCCAAAGATGACAAACATGATCGAACTGATCACAACCATACGGCCACCCACTGTTATCATTTCGCGCCCTTGCCGCTCTAGCAAGCCCGATAAAATTAAGCCCACGCCTGCAAACCCAGGGATCAACGCCCATACATAGGCCCAACTAGCCCAGTTTCCTGTCACACTTTGGTAATATAAAATCCCACCAATACCAATGATAACACTGCCCGGCACAGCCATTGGCGGTGCGCCAAACAAAGCGCTCAACAAGAAAATACCGCCTAATGCCAGGATGACCAACGGCCATTGTTGGGCCAGATTTAATCGCAACGCTAACTCAGGAAACATCTCCATCGTTAGAAACAAAACACCTATCAATATCATCAAGAGTCCACCCATGATGGAGCTTCGTTTTTGCATTGTCATACACCTCCATTTTCTTTTTAATGTATGCGTCTATACGCATTGCAAGCAGTATAGTCGCGGCCCGAACTGTTTTGCCCTGTAGTTTGTGCTAAACTTCGGTAAATGTAACCATTACCCCAACAAGAGAAAAGTTGCATAAACCATGAATGTTTCTAAAGTCACACAGGTGCGGCTCATTACCTGCAATATTGACGATGGATGGTTATCGAGGAATGAAATCTTATGACCCATATTTTGCTGACAGCAAATTTTTCACCGCATCTACTTGACAAGATTCGGGCTGTCTCACCTCACATTACGCTGGAATATCAAGGTTTGGTGAACGGCCGTTTCCCAGACAACATCTCCACCCCCGCCGAAATCATCTACAGCACCGGCAGTATCCCTCGACCCGAACAAGCACCTCATCTACGCTGGATACAAATGCACTCGGCGGGAGTAGAACGGTTGATGGAAACGGCCGTGTGGCACAGCGACATCCTCATCACCAACAGCAGCGGCATCCACGCCCCCAACATGGCCCAATACATCCTCACCCAAATTCTTGCCTGGGCACACCGCATCCCAAAATGGTTCACCACCAAACAAGGAAAAACATGGCCGCGCAACCGCTGGGACACCTTCCTTCCTGACGAACTGCGCGGACGTACCCTGGGCATCGTCGGTTATGGCAGCATTGGCCGCGAACTCGCCCGCCTTGCCAAACCCTTCGGAATGCGCATCCTTGCCAGCAAACGCGACGCACGCCATCCCGAAGACAACGGCTACACCCTCACCGGAACTGGCGACCCCAAAGGCGAGCTTCCCGACCGCATTTACCCCGGCGAAGCCCTGCGCTCCATGCTCCTCGAATGTGATTACGTTGCCATCACATTGCCTGCCACCAGCAAAACCCACCACCTCTTCAACGAAGAAATCTTCCGCGAAATGAAACCAACCAGTTTTCTAATCAACGTAGGTCGGGGCAGCGTCATTAATGAAAAAGACCTGGTCAAAGCCCTGAAAAAGGGCTGGATTGCTGGAGTTGGACTTGACGTTTTTGAAACCGAACCCTTACCTGACAGCAGTCCTCTATGGGAAATGGATAATGTCATCCTCACCCCTCACGTCAGTGGCTTTACCCCACTTTATGACGAGCGTGCCACCAGCCTCTTTGTCGAAAACTTACGCCGCTATCTGGCAAAGGAACCCCTCCTCAATCTGGTACACCGTACCCTAGAGTATTGAGTAACCCCCAAGATTTACCCTAATTTACCAATCCGCAAAAATAATGGTTGATACCTCAACATTACAGTAAAATGAACGTGTGCTGTCTGGCACTTTTTAAAAGGACAAGGAGTTATGATGAGTCTCAATTCTTCCCCTACAATTTTGCGAGCAGTGAAAGCTTTTGCTCTGCTAATCCTATTTAGTTTAATTCTCAATGCGCCCAATTTGCTGGCGCAGCGTGATGATCCTGAAAACATTCCCGCCCCCGAACTGGTGTCATTGGCTGGAACCTTCCAGACACAACTTGATTGCCCTGGCAATTGGAATACCGACTGCGAAGCGACATTCATGACCTATGATCCCGACGACGACCTTTGGAGTGTGACGTTGGAATTGGAAGCGGGCAGCTATGAATACAAAGCACCGCTCAATGGAGCCTGGGCTGACAATTACGGCCGTTACGCCACCTACTACGGCGATAACATCCCATTGGAAGTGGCAGAGACCGGCCCCGTCACCTTCTGGTACGACCACAAAACCCGCTGGGTCAGCGACAGCGTAAACAGCATCCTCGCCAACGTGGCCGGCGACTTTCAGGACGAAATCGGCTGCCCTGGCGACTGGCAGCCAGACTGCCTACGCACCCTGCTGCAAGACCCCGACGAAGTAAACGTCTACCAATTCATCACCGCCGCCATTCCGGCGGGTGACTACGAAGCCAAAGTAGCCGTCAACCAGAGTTGGGACGAAAACTATGGCGCAGATGGCGCACCCGATGGCGCGAACATCCCCTTCACCGTGCCCGAAAACTCTGCCACCATCTTCACCTGGAATGCGGTTTCGGGTGTGATGGAAATCACCTTTGGCGATGTGTCTTTAGCCGAAGGCATGATCAGCGGTGGCCCCAGCAGCAGCGGCAGCGGTGGCGGCGGAATGCCCGCGCCGGTTGTGCGTACCAGCCCGGACATGGTCGTCATCCCGGGCACCATCCAAAGTGTGGCTGGCTGCCCCGGTGATTGGCAGCCAGATTGCGAAAGCACCGCGCTGACCTACGACGAAGCCTTCCAACTATGGACAGGCACGTTTGACATTCCCGCTGGCGATTACGAGTACAAAGTGGCGCTCAATGGCAGTTGGGATGTGAACTTCGGCATGAACGCCGAGCCGGGCGGCGCAAACATCCCCTTGTCAGTGGCAGAGGACACGGCCGTTTCCTTCTACTTCTCCGAGCTGACCGGGTGGGTGACGGACAGTGTAAACAGCACCGTCGCCACCATGCCCGGCGATTTCCAGGATGAACTGGGCTGCCCCGGTGATTGGCAGCCAGAATGTTTGCGCACCTGGCTGCAAGACCCAGACGGCGACGGCACCTACATCTTCGTCACCGACCAGATTCCGGCGGGTGATTATGAAGCCAAAGTAGCCATCAACCTGGGCTGGACAGAAAACTACGGCGATGGCGGCGCACAAGATGGCGCGAACATCGCCTTCAGCGTGCCCAATGATGGGGAACTCGTCACCTTCGCCTGGAATTCCACAAGCAAAGCCTTGGACATTGGCGTGGGCGCAGGCGCAGGCCCGGTTGGCAACCTGAAAGAGCTAACCGCCCATTGGGTCTCAGCGGATACCATCGCCTGGAACATTGATACAGAAGCCGCCACCAGCTACCGCTTCTACTACAGCCCCACGGGTGCGCCGCTCAGCATCGGCGGTGATGGCATTACCGGCGGCGAATTCCTTACTCTGACGCTGGATCCCAACGGCCTAAGCGAAGACGTGCTGGCTAAATTCCCCCACCTGCACGGATATGCCGCCCTCAAATTTAACCCCGATGACTTCTTCACCACGCGCATTGCCCTCAAAGGGCCAATCGCCATTGGGGCTGCCGGAGCAGATGGCCCCATTGCCGCCGCCGGTATCCAAATCCCCGGCGTGCTAGATGACCTTTTCTCCTACGATGGCCCGCTTGGCCCCACCTATGAAGAAGGCGTGCCTGTGCTGCGCGTTTGGGCGCCAACAGCCCGCGCGGTTAGTCTGAAGCTGTTCGATGACGCAGCCAGCGAGCAAGCTGAAACCTTGCCTATGCGTATAGATTCCCAAACTGGCGTCTGGAGCATTACCGGTACGGCCGATTGGGATGGCAAATATTACTTGTATGAAGTGCAGGTATTTGCGCCAACGACCGGCAATGTAGAGACCAATCTCGTCACGGACCCCTATTCCGTCAGCCTGGCGGCAAACAGCAGCCGCAGCCAGATCATCAACCTGGATGACCCGGCAACGATGCCGGATGGTTGGGCCGATTTGCGGAAAACGGGCATTGCTGCCCCTGAAGACATCGTGATTTACGAGCTGCACATCCGTGACTTCAGCGCCTTTGACGAAAGCGTGCCGGAAGAAGAGCGCGGCACGTATCTGGCGTTTACGCATCTCGATTCGGATGGTATGACGCACCTGGCGCAGCTTGCCGATGCCGGACTCACCCATCTGCACTTGCTGCCTAGCTTTGACATTGCCACGATCAATGAGACTCGCAGTGAATGGGTCAGCCCAGACCCGGCCACGCTGGCTGCTTTGCCGCCTGATTCTGAGGAACAGCAAACGGCCGTTGAAGCAGATGCAAACAGCGACGGCTTCAATTGGGGGTACGACCCATACCATTACAACGTGCCCGAAGGCAGCTACAGCACCGACCCCAACGGCCCCGCACGCATCGTCGAATATCGGCAGATGGTACAGTCCCTCAACGATATTGGCCTTTACGTGGTTGCCGATGTGGTTTACAACCACACCAATGCCAGCGGGCAAAGCCCCAAGTCAGTGCTGGATCAGATTGTGCCGGGATATTACCATCGCCTGAATGACAAAGGGCGCGTCGAGAACTCCACTTGCTGCCAAAACACCGCCACCGAACATGACATGATGCGTAAGCTCATGGTGGATTCCGTGGTACTGTGGGCCAAAGCCTACAAAATTGACGCCTTCCGCTTCGATTTGATGGGCCACCACATGAAAGAAGACATGCTCGCCGTGCGTGCCGCACTGGATGCGCTGACACTGGAAGCAGATGGCGTAGACGGCAAAAGCATCTACCTCTATGGCGAAGGCTGGAACTTCGGCGAGGTTGCCAGCAATGCGCGAGGCGTGAATGCCACACAGGCCAACATGGCCGGAACCGGCATTGGCACCTTCAATGACCGGCTGCGCGACGCCGTGCGCGGCGGCAGTCCCTTTGACGGCGGGCAAGATTTGCTGCGCCAGGGCTTTGCCAATGGACTGTTCTATGATCCGAATGCGCTGGAGCAAGTAGATGCGCTGGGCACGCTGCTGCAAATTACGGACTGGGTGCGTATTGGCCTGGCGGGCAATCTCACGGACTACGAATTTGTAGACGGCAGCGGCAACCGGGTGACGGGCGCGGTGATTGATTACAATGGCAATGGTGCGGGCTACACAGCCGATCCTCAAGAAAACCTGGTTTACATCTCCAAGCATGATAACCAGACCTTGTATGACAATAATGCGTACCGCCTGCCGGTGGGCACGAGCATGGCGGATCGCATCCGCGTGCAAAACGTGGGGTTGAGCACGGTGATGTTCGCCCAGGGTGTGCCCTTCTTCCAGGCGGGCAGTGATATGCTGCGCTCTAAATCGCTTGACCGCGACAGCTTCAACTCTGGTGATTGGTTCAATGCGATTGATTGGTCTTATAACGATACGGATTGGGGACATGGCCTGCCCGTTGCCAGCAAAAACAAGGACAACTGGAGCATTATGCAGCCGCTGCTGGCCGACCCGACGCTTGATCCAACGGCCGCAGACGTGGCATTGATGACGCAGTTGTTTGGTGAACTGCTGCAAATTCGCCAGTCTTCGCCGCTGTTCCGCTTGCAAACGGCCGTTGCCATCCAAGATCGCCTCGCCTTCCACAATACCGGCCCCGATCAAATGCCGGGCCTGATTGTGATGAGCCTCAGCGACATGGTCGGCGACGATTTGGACGCAAACTACGATATGGTTGCGGTGCTGTTCAATGCCAATGATGAAGCGGCGGCTTTCAGCAGCGATGCGTTTGCGGGCATGGCGCTGGAACTGCATCCGGTGCAGCAGAATTCGGTTGATGAGGTGGTGAAAACGGCCGTCTTCGACCCCGATACAGCCACATTCAGCATCCCGGCGCGGACAACGGCCGTCTTTGTGCTGCCGCAAGGTGACGTGGTAACGGAAACGGAGCCTGCGCCAGAACCCACAGCGGAAGTGGAAATGGAAACGGCCGTTTCTGAGCCAACGCCAGAACCCGCTGCAACAGAGGCCGCAGAACCAGTTACCGACACAGAACCCGCTCCCGAAGACGAAGGAACCAACAGCGGTGTGTTGGCAGGCGCAGGAGTCGCCGTTGCCGCCGGAGCCGGTGCGGCTATTGTCGCCGCGCTGCGCCGCCGCAAGAAATAACACAAACTGAAAGACCATAAAACCCCGGCTTCTTCAAGAAACCGGGGTTTTTTTATAGTCATATATCATTTATTTCCCAAAATATATCTGTTGGAATAAATTCCAGGCCATCTATTTTTAGAAATAGACTATCTTGGATTAATTCAAATCTATTGATTTCTAAAAATATAACCATTGCGATTAATCCCAACCTATCTATTTTCAAAAATATAATGATTGTGATTAATCCCAGCTTATCTATTTTTAGAAATAGACCACCTTGGATTAATTCAAACTGATGACTTTGCCAGATGAGATAGTATTTTGCTCTGGTCACTGGTTCGATTATAATTTTTTCGTCAGTATTAGAGTTTTCAGATTTGACCAATCTCCAAAGATTGGTCAAATCTTGCTAAGTCGAAAGGGAAAATCTCATGCCTATCTATCGTGTGCCCCGAAGTGACGTTACCCGATTAGCCTTTATGAAGAAAGCCATACAAACGGCCGCATTAGACAAGGAAATGGGCAATGCCTATGCCGATGACGCATTGATGGCCGATTTCAGCGCCCATTACACAGCGTATGATGCCGCTTTCGTCGAGATGCGGGGGGCGCTGGGCAATCGTGTGCGCGAAACGGCTGAGAGTACGGCCGTTTTCGAGAAGCTCAAGATGTACATCAGCCATGCGTGGACGAGCATCTACCACCGCGTACTGCGGCTCGACCTGCCCGCCGGGATATTGACCTATTACCGGCTCCATGCGGATGGCAGCCGCCCGGCCATGACACAGGCACGGGAAGCGTGGGCATTGGCTGCGAGGCAAATTATTCAGGGTGATGGCGCAGCGGTTTTGGCAGGATATACGGCAATGGCGGAACCAACGGCCGTTGAACTGCAAGCCATCCTCGATGCCTATATCACCAAAACCGGTGACACGCAGCAAGCCGACCGGAAATATGATCAAGCACAGGCCGACCTCGCCACCTATCGAGAGCCAGCCGACGCGCTCATCAAAGAGCTGCGCGACCGCATCGTCTTCGGCACGCGTAAACTAGACGCCTCCAGTCAGCGGCGCATCCTCCGCAGCTATGGCGCTCAATATCGCTATCTTCCCCATGAACGGCAAGATGAGGGGCAGGAAACGGCCGTCAGCGAGGAATAAGAAACCTCTTTTATGCCACTAAAACCACAAGGTCTACTAACGCCTTTCACTGCAAAATAAGCGTGACCAGGAACGGAACCAGCACCGTCAGTACCAGCCCACTAAAAACGGCAATAACCGCATATTCACTGCCCGTAAAACGAGTGATGATGGGCAGCGTCGTATCCATCGCCGTCGCTCCCCCGGCAGCAATCGGGGCCAGTTTGCCAAAGTAGCGTACCATCAAGGGCGTCAGCAGCAGAGTCAACATCTCGCGCAGCACATTAGCCAGCAGCGCCACCACGCCCAACTGCTCACTGTGCAATTGGCTGATAACAATGCTAGAGAGACTGTAATAGCCAAATCCCGCGCCCACAGCCAACCCTTCGCGCAGCGATACGCCAGACAAGGCCAACGACACCAGCCCCACCCCCAACATCGTGCCCAACACAATCGCCAGAGGCACAAGGATGATTTTCCAGTTCACGCGGCGCAAAACGGCGAGCGCATCCTGACTGCTGCCTACGCCCACACCCACCAAAAACAATAACACATACAGGGCATAGATGGTGTAGTCGGCAACGGCCGTCCATCCGTCAAAATCCACGCCATAAGCCAACAGCAAACCGCTCAAAAAAAACGCCAAAATAATCAGGCTGCTACGCATCGGCGCCCCTCCCGGCAAAAAGCCAGCGGTACAGCAGCGCCGCAGACACGATGCTGCCCACCACGCCGCCCAAACTGAGCAGCAGCGCCTGCACACCCAGGCTGCCCAACCCGGCCATCACCACCGGGTTCGCGCCCACAGAAATACCGAGCAAAAAGAGCAGCAGGTAAACGGCCGTCATCGTCAACCGATCTAGCAAAACTAACAGCCGCCGCCGTTGGCGCAAGGCAACACCCAGCAGCGTTCCCAAGAACAAGCAAAGTAATATTGTCCACATAGGCGGGAACTGTAGCGCAACGGCCGTGCATTGCCAATCAAGAACAGGCAACAATCATCCACTTTCAAGCTGAATGACAAATGTCATCTATCTCCCATGACAAATGTCATTCAGGTATCGCAACCTATTGCAACAAGATGCATCATATTGCATAATATGCGACGTGTTGCAATATATTGCATCTAGTAGCAACAAATTGCAAAGTCAGGCAAGCTGCGGCACTATTCAGCATTATGGATGATTTACTTACTACCAAACAAGTGCAAGACCTGTTACAGGTTGACCGCACAACTGTGTACCGAATGCTGAAAGACGGCCGTATCACCGGTGTCAAGGTTGGGCAACAGTGGCGTTTCCACCGGCAAGAAGTGGAAAATTTATTAGGCATCAGCACAAGTCAGCCTACTGCCCCCGCCCCACCCGCCGCCCCCCTAGAAGTACTGCCCCTTAACTGCGTTCAGTCTGTGCAAGACGTTTGCGCCGAAATCGCAGAGATTGGCGCAGTTACCACAGACAATCAAGGCCTGCCCCTGACTCAAATCAGCAACTGCGGGCAATTCTGCGCCCACATCCTCGCCTCAAAATCAGGGAGGCAAGCCTGCGAAGACTCCTGGCGCAAACTAGCCCAGCAGTCAGAAGACGCCCCCCGTTTTGTAACCTGCCATGCAGGATTGCAATACGCCCGCGCCTCAATCAAACTCAACGGCAATAATTCTGCCATGATTATCGCCGGGCAGTTCTACACTATTCCTCCAAACCGCATCACCCGGGATCAAGAAGTACGCCAATTAGCAGAAACGCACCAAATTGATGGAGATCAACTTGTGGAGACCAGCCACCAACTCATCTACCTGGATGACCGCAAACGCAGTGAAATCACGCGCTGGCTCAACAAAGTAGCCAGAGCATTTGAGCAAATTGGGCGCGAACGAGCGGACCTGATGAGACGGTTAAAAAACATCGCCGCAATGAGCACATTGGGTGATTAACAAGTGAGTACAGGTTGGCTCAGATATTGAACCAACCTTTTTTTATTCATACAAAGGAGAACAAGATGGCCGAGAAAAGTGTCTACGAACACCTCAAAAGTGAAGGGGTCTCTCGGCGCGAGTTCCTGAAAGCATGCGGCGTTTTAGTTGGCGCAATGGGCATGAACAAGCTTCCCCCTGTTGCTGACAGCAATTTGCCGCCCCACCTGGCACGAGGAGCAAAAGTTATTTACCAGGTTGCTGAAGCTCTGGAAAACAAACCGCGCGTCCCCGTGATCTGGCTGGAATTTCAGGACTGTGCCGGATGCAGCGAAGCGCTAACCCGCTCGCAATCACCCACCCTGGTTGACCTGGTGCTAAAGCAAATTTCCATTGAGTACCACGAAACCCTGACGGCCGCTGCCGGTCACCAAACGGAAGCAAACAAGCAAGCCATTATGGAGCAGTATCGCGGCCAATATCTGTTGGTTGTCGAGGGCAGCATTCCATTAGGGGCAGATGGCGCTTACTGTACAGTTGGCGGCCGTTCTGCCGAGGATATTTTGCGTGAGGCCGCTGATGGCGCGGCGGCAATCATTGCCACCGGCAACTGCGCCGCTTTTGGCGGTTTGCCAATGGCAAATCCCAACCCCACCGACGCCAAAGGGGTGATGGATATTCTCACAGACAAAACCGTCGTCAACATCCCTGGCTGCCCGGCCATTCCCGAAGCAACAACGGGCACAATCGCTCACTTCCTCGTCTTTGGCACACTGCCAGAATTGGATGACCTGAACCGGCCCAAGACGTTTTATGGGGTGACGGTGCATGATCGTTGTCTGCGACGGCCGTTCTACGAAGCCGGTAAATTCGCCAAATCTTTTGACGATGAAGGCGCGAAGAAGGGCTGGTGTCTGTACAAACTGGGCTGCAAAGGCCCCACCACTTATAACGCCTGCGCTAGCATCAAGTGGGATGGCGGTACGTCGTTCCCCATCCAATCTGGGCATCCCTGCCTGGGCTGCTCGGAACCGGGGTTCTGGGATGGCGGTGGTTTCTATCAAGGACAGTCGGCCCCGTTACAACGTCCGGCAATTGGGGCTGTGGGTGCAGCAACGGCCGTTGGCGTCGTCGTTGGCGCTGGCATGGCCGCTGCCAACAAGGCACAAAAGAAAGGATAGGAGGCTATCATGGACTGGAACGCATTCTTAGCATTCACGCGGGGGCCGTTGTTTTACGCCTCCCTGCTCATATTCATTGCGGGCATGGTCTACCGACTGGTACAAGTCGCCATGCTTGGCTGGGACAAAGACCAATCCGTCGCTCGTGGCAGCAAAGCAGGCGGGGTTGTCAAATCCTTCCTCAAAGGCATCCTCATCCTGCCCTTCATTCCCTGGATCAAAGGCGCATTCCAGAAACGGCCGATCATGTACATCGCTGGTGGACTATTTCACCTCGGCCTCTTCACCGTCATCTTCTTGGGAACGCCGCACATGCTCGTCTGGAAAAGCCTGCTCGGTTTTGGCTGGCCCACCCTGGCACTGCCCTTTGTCGATTGGCTCGCCGTCGCCGCCATCATTGGCATGTTAGTGCTGATCGTTTACCGTCGCACCGATGCCGTACTGCGGCTCCTCTCTGGCCCAGCCGAATACCTCAACTGGCTCTTCGTCTTCCTGCCAATGATCAGCGGCTACATCATGACCCACCATCTATTCTTCCGCTATGAAGTGGCCTACAGCCTGCACATGCTCAGTGTAGACTGGATGCTCATCTGGATACCATTCAGCCGTATCTCCCACTTCATGTTCTACTTCTTCTCACGCACAATTCGCGGCGTAGAGTGGGGCAAACGGGCTGTAACCCCATAAGGAGCATATTAAGATGCAAGCAGAAACAGCAATTAATTTATTCGTCAAAAAGACTGGGGGCTGGGTCGCTTCGCAATTAGAAGCCTGTACACGCTGCGGCTTGTGCGCCACAGCCTGTCATTACTACGAAGCCACAGGCAAACCAGAATTCGCCCCCGTCTGGAAGGTAGAGTTGCTGCGTCGCGCCTACGAACAGCGTTTCACGCTCGTCGGCAAGGCCAAAGTTGCAATGGGCATCGAAAAGCCAATCAGTGACGACGACATCAAAGAATGGAGCGTCTATGATTTTCACGGCTGCTCTATGTGCAACAAATGCTCTTTCGTTTGCCCGATGGGCATTGACATTGCCTCGCTCATTGGCGCAGTGCGGGCGGGCATCACGGCTGCGGGCGAAGCGCCTGCTGGCCTGGTAAAGAAAACGGAAGTGCAGTTGGCTACGGGCAGTCCAAACGGCGCAACCAGAGAAGATTATGCCGCCTGGTTTGCACGCACATCCAAAGAGATGGGCAAGGAACTACCTGTTGATAAGAAAGGGGCGCACACTTTACTGCTGCTCACTAACCTGGAAATTGCCGGGTTCCCCAATAACCTGGTCGCCATTGCTAAAATTCTGGATGCGGCCAAGATTGATTGGACACTGAGCCTGGAAGCCCGCGATGCTTTCAATATGGGTACCATCATTGGCAACGGCAAGGCGATGAAGCAGTTAGCAGACAAGGTTTACAATACGGCCGTTGACCTCGGTGTCAAACGCGTTCTCGTAAGCTGCTGCGGACATGGCTACACTACCCTGCGCGACAAGTTGCCCAACGTCATGGGCAAACCCCTCCCCTTTGAAGTGCAGCACATTGCCGAACTCATGGGCGTTTTAGTGCGGGATGGCAAAATAAAGCTGCAAGAAGGCTATTTTGCCAACGGCCACACCTACACCTTCCACGATTCCTGCAAAATCCAACGTGCTGGCGGCATCATGGACGAGCCGCGCCTGGTTTTACGACAATTGGCAGGCGATTCCTTCCACGAAATGCTGCCCAACCGCAAAGAAGCCATCTGCTGCGGTGGCGGGGGTGGCCTCCGCGCCATTCCAGAAGCATATGACATACGCATGGCCGCCTTTGGTTTGAAAGTAGACCAAATCAAGAAAGCAGGAGCCGACACGGTTGTCACCACTTGCAGCAACTGCCGCCTTCAGTTCAAAGAAGGGTTCGAGCATTACAAACTAGACACACAAGTGACGGGACTGGCCGAACTCATGTCCCAGGCAATTGTGGAATAGGAGAAAGATCATGGCTGAACGAATTGTTGTAGATCCCATCACCCGCATTGAAGGCCATTTGCGCATTGAAGCCGAGCTGAATGCCGACAACGTCATTACCCAGGCTTACTCATCTGGCACAATGGTACGCGGGATCGAGTTGATATTGAAAGGGCGCGACCCCCGTGAGGCATGGGCTTTCACCCAACGGGCGTGCGGTGTTTGTACCACCGTCCACTCCTTCGCCTCCATTCGTGCCGTCGAAGATGCATTGGACATCCAAATTCCTAAAGCAGCTAATCTGATCCGCAATTTGATGATTGCACAACAGTACGTGCATGACCACGTCATGCACTTCTACCATTTACATGCCCTGGATTGGGTAGATGTGGTGAATGCATTGCAAGCGGATCCGGCACAAACGGCCGCTATCCAACAAGCCATCTCCCCCTGGCAAAACGCCTCCACCGGCTATTTTGCCGACGTGCAAAAAAAGGTGCAGGCCATCGTAGACAGCGGCCAACTTTCTATCTTTGCCAATGCCTATTGGGGGCATCCAGCCTACAAACTGCCGCCGGAAGTGAACCTGTTGGCAACGGCCCATTACCTGGAAGCGCTAGATTGGCAGTCACACGTCACCAAGATTCACACCATCTTTGGCGGCAAAAACCCGCATCCCAACTTCGTCGTTGGCGGCGTGCCCATGCCCATTGATGTTAACAGTGATACCGCCTTAAATGCTGAGCGCCTCTCCATCATCAGTGACAGCATTGACCGCATTATCCAGTTCGTGGATCAAGTTTATATCCCGGACGTGCTGGCAATTGCCCCCTACTACCTGGATTATGCCGCGCTTGGCGAAGGGCTGGGCAACTTCCTCACCTGGGGTGAGTTCCCAGATGTAGACCACAGGGACACAAGCAAGTTCTTGGTTCCTCGTGCCGTCATTCTGAACCGCGACCTGAGCACCATGTTTGAGCCAGACCCCAACGACATGAACTTGATGAAGGAGTTCGTGGCTCATTCCTGGTATGACTACAGTGATGGCAACGGCGTTGGGCTGCACCCCTGGGCTGGTGAGACAAAGTTCAACTATACAGGGCCAAAACCTCCCTATGACTTCTTGAATGTTGACCAGCAGTACACCTGGCTGAAGGCACCACGCTGGAACGAAATGCCGATGGAAGTGGGGCCGTTATCCCGTGTGCTAGCCATGTATGCTAAAGGACACGCGCAAACGGTGGAACTAACCAATGGTGTGCTGGATGCACTAGGTGCACCAGTAGAAGCACTGTTCTCGACACTAGGCCGCACGGCCGCACGCGCCATTGAAACGAAGGTCTTTGCCGACCACCTGCGCACGCTGTATAGCGACTTGATCGGTGAGATCAGCGCGGGTAACACGGAAACCTTCAACGGTGAAAAGTGGGAGCCGACAACCTGGCCGAATGAAGCAAAAGGCTTTGGGTTCATGGAAGCACCACGCGGCGCGTTAGGCCATTGGGTGGTGATCAAAGATCGCAAGATTGACAATTTCCAAATGGTTGTACCGACAACATGGAATGCGTCCCCGCGCGACCATAAGGAACAGCCAGGAGCATATGAGGCATCGCTGGTGGGCACGCCGTTGGCAAAACCGGAGTGGCCGTTGGAGATTCTGCGCACGGTACATTCCTTTGACCCCTGCATGGCCTGCGCCATCCACATGGTGGATGTAGAAGGAAATGACATGGGTGAAGTGGCCACCGGGTTGAATGTTTGCACATTTTAAGTAGTGGCAGGGGCATGGCGACGCCATGCCCCTGCTAGAAACGATTTTAGAAGAATGGCTGAAATGAATCGTAAGATTGTGCTAGGGCTGGGAAATACGCTGCAAACAGACGAGGGGCTGGGCGTCCACGCGCTGAAGGCGCTGGAGGAACGGCTTGGCCCGCAGGATAAGGTTGAATTAATTGATGGTGGTGTGCTAGGACTCAATCTACTGCCATTGGTCGAAGCGGCAAGCCATTTATTGATTTTGGATGCAGCAAATGCTGGAAAACCACCTGGCACGTTGATTGAATTGAAACGCGATGAAATTCCGCTGTATGCTGGGGTGAAGATGTCGCAGCATCAGTTGACGTTTCAGGAGGTGCTGGGGTTGGCAAGTATCCGTGAAAAATTGCCGCCGCATTTGTACCTTGTTGGAGCGCAACCAGAGGATTTATCGGTGGGGCTGGAGCTGAGTGAAACTATTTTAGGGGTTATGCCAGATATTGTGAAGCGAGCAACGGCCGTTCTGCAACAATGGGCCTTACTTTAACCTCTCAACAACTTATAAAAAAGGTGGAAAAATGAACTTCTTATTGGGATTACTGGTCGGTGTGTTGGGAACGGCCGTGTCCGTATTCAAACTACTGCCCAAATTAATGTTAACCGTCCACAAAAGCAAACTAGGTTTTGAAGAAACCGTGGCTGCCATTGACAACGAAGCGAAAGCTCGCCAATGGAAAGTGCCCAAAATTTATGACATTCAAAAAACCTTGCAAGAATCTGGGCACGAAGACATGACTCGCGTCAAAATCCTTTCCATTTGCCAGCCGCACCATGCGTATAACGTCTTGAAAAATGATGCTGACAAATTCGTCACGGCGATCATGCCCTGCCGCGTCGCCGTCTACGAAGATGCACAAGGCAATGTTAACATCGCCGAAATGAACATGGGATTGATGAGCCAATTCTTTAGCCCCACTGTACGCAACATCATTGGCAAACATGTCGCCATCGAAGAAAAAGAGATGTTGGCAAACATTGTGGAATAAACAGTTCGTTGCTCTCTAGTCAAAAGAGCCTCTGCGATTTGGCAGAGGCTCTTTGTTATTTCACAATTTCTGCGCTCGTTCGACCATGACTGTCATGCTGATAGGACAGTGTTGACAAGCTGCCAATAGCCAATTTGCAAGCGCCAGGGCTGCGGGGCAAATTGGCTGGGCGGTGCTGGCTGCTCCAGGTGCAAATTGAGGCTTTTTGCGCCAATTGTTAAAACGGCAAAGCGGGGCAGGATGCCTGCATGGGTAATTTGTTGGTGGGCACGGCCGTCCGCATCCACAGCCTTCAAACTATACTGCACCGCCTCATTACCCGTATTGTTCCAAAGGATAACAACCTCATCCGTGCTGTGCCGTTCGGCGCGGCGATGATAGCCCGCCCCGGTGAGCGTCTCCACCAGGGCGCGGAATTGACTGGGCGTGAGGCGCAAATCATGGTCGGCAAGTTGCTGCGGGTCGGCGACGAGCGCGGCAAGCTGGTCATACAGGTAATGTTTGTACCAACTCTCCATGCGGAAGGCGCTGACGATGCGCTGCACGGTTGGCAAACGGCCGTCCCCTGCCACCACCAATCCATTTTCACCCGCCGCCAACGTCACCGTGAGAGACTCGGCGGGGGTGATGGGGACGGCCGTCACCCACAGCGTCCGCGTGTCGGCATCATAGCGGGTGGTGATGGGCTGGTTGGCGGACACGGTCACGCCCTGCGCCGCATTGCGGAACAGCAGCGAGTAGGTGCGGCGGGCGGGCAAATGGGCGGTCTCGGCAACGGCCGTTTCCACTGTCGCCGTCCATTCATTGACAGAAAATTGGTGATGAACGGCCGTGATGCTGTGCGCCCGCAGCCCGTCATCTTCGTACAAATCAAACGCATTATCCGCGCCGGGAAACAGGTGGATGTCCAGTGCGGCGGGGTTGGCGACGCCATCCTCCCCGGCGGCGGCGAGGGGCACAATGGCTCCCGCTTTGGCGAACACGGGGATGTCGGCGAGACGGCCGTAAATCGCCTGCCAGCCATCGCCCACAAAAGGCAAGCCATCAAAAAAGCCGAACCACTGACCGGCGGGCAGCCACACCGCTTGCCGACTGAGCCGCGTATCCGCGTCGGCGGGGGTGATGAAAGGTGCGGCGATTAGCTCTGTGCCGAAGGTGTACTGGTCGGGGCAGTGATAGGCGGCCTCGTCCTGTGGGTAGCTGTGGTACATGGGCTGTACCAGCGGCAAATGCTGCGTGTGGTTGCGCCAGGCCATGCTGTAGAGGTAGGGGATGAAGGCGTGGCGCAGGCGCATTGCAGCGCTGGCGACGCGCTCGGTTTCGGCGTCGTGCCCCCAGGGGCGGCGCTCGTGGAAGGGGTTTTTGGTGCTGTGCAGGCGCAAGATGGGGCTGAACAGGCCGAATTGCACCCAACGAGCGTACAGTTCCGGCTCCTCGATGCCGCCCATGTGCCCGCCGATGTCGTGGCTCCACCAGCCGTAGTTGACGTTGGCGGCGGTGGCGGTAAAAGCGGGTTGAAAAGCAAGCGAGTCCCAGGTGATGACGGTGTCGCCGGAGAAGCCGATGGGGTAGCGATGGTTGCCCAATCCACCCCAACGCGAGAAGATGAACGGCCGTTTCCCCTCATCACGCGCCAAATCATAAAAATGCAAATGGTTCAGCCACCACAATGGGTCTAGCCCCGGCAGCGCGGAGAGTGTGCCCTGCTGCCAATCCATCCACCAAAAATCAACGCCGTCGGCCTCTTGGGGATGGTGCAGCAGGTCAAAATACGCTTCGGTGAAATCGTTGGTGGCGATGTCGAAGGGGATTGGCTCTTGCGTGGCCGGGTCGCTGCCCAGGCGGGCGGCCATCTCTGCGTATTGCGCCTCGTGGGGGTGGATGCCTTCGGCGGGGTGCAGGTTGAGGGCCGTTTTCAGGCCGCGCCGGTGCAGTTCGGCGATGAAGGCGGGCGGGTCGGGGAAGAGGTCGCGGTTCCAGGTGTAGCCCGTCCAGCCGGTGGAGCGGTTGCCGGTGTGAGTGATGTGCCAATCCATGTCCACAATGCACACGGAAAGGGGCACGTTGTGGGTGCGGAATTCGTCCATCACGCCCAGCAGTTCGGCTGCGGAATAGTTCCAGTAGCGGCTCCACCAATTGCCCAGCGCCCAGCGCGGGATGAGCGGCGCAGGCCCGGCGATTTGGGCAAAGTCGTGCAGCAGGGCGGCAGCGTCATGGCCGTAGCCAAAGAAGTAGAGGTCGCGGTAGGCGGCGGGGGCGCGGCGCGGTTCCAGCCAGCCGTCGCTGTTGAAGATGAGGCGCGGTGTGTCGTCGTAGACGGCCCAGCCGCTGCGCGAGAGCAGCCCTTGTTCGAGGGTTAGCGCACCATCTACTTCGTCGAGGGTACGGGCTGTGCCGAGGAGGTTGGCGGGGTCGTCCATGCCGCAGCGCCAGGCATCGCCGCTGTCTAACAGGGTGATGGCAAGGCTGTCGGGGTTGAAGGCGGCTCCGTGTTGGTAGCTGAGGCGGAGGTGCGGGGTGATGATGTGGGTACGGCCGTCCACTTCTCGCACTTCAAACTCCGGCACAAGCTGGCGGCGATACCAAAATGCCTGGCTGGGCCGGTCTTCAAATTGGGCGTCGGGGCTGTATTCCAGCCGCAGCAGCCGGGAGGTGAGCAGGGTGAAGCGGGCGTTGCCAACGGTGACAACGGCTTTGGGATTGGGAATAGGACTAAATTGGATGGGGAAAGAAGTTGTGTAAGTCATGGGGAATAATGAATAATGAATGGTGAATTGTTAATTGCCTTCCATGTGTTCCACAGATTGCCGCACCAGCTCTTCCAGAACGGTCATATCTATGTCAGTGAGTTTGTTGATGTAGAGGCAGGATTTGCCGGTTTTGTGCTTGCCAAGCTTTTGCATCAACCCATCGTACCGCTCGAAGCCGGGCATGATGTAGAGGGTCAGGTTTTGCTTGCGCGGCGCAAAGCCGACGACGAACCAGTCTCCCTCACGGCCGCTTGCATATTTGTAATGGTAACTGCCAAAGCCAATGATGCTGTCACCCCACATTTTTGGCTCTTTACCTGTGACATTTTGCATCATTTCGACAATTGTCCAACTATCTTGCCGTTTGCCATCGTGCGTAATGCTGTTCAAATAATCAGTCACGCTGCCGTCGTTTAATTTGGTTTTCAGTTCAGCCATTTGTCACTCCTAAGGGGATAGTCAATCTTCATCTCCGTCTTAATTTATAGGTTTGCAATGGTTTCTTTAAGCAGGGCGCGGAATTTTTGTGCGGCCACTTCCGGGCCTAAGCCAATAAAGGCTGTGCCTGCGTCACCCGCTCCCGTGCGCAATCCGCTTACATTCATTCCTGTGTCTTGCACCAATTTGTACATCTCTGACTTTTCGTAGTCTTGCACACGAAGTTCGCGCAATCTGGCCGAAAGTACGCCGGGCGTCTCGCTTTCTTTGCCAACTGCCCAAAACAACCACTTTGAGGTGAGAATGACACCGAGTAACGTTACCTCTACTTTGCTGCCAAACAATCCCTTCTTTTTCTTCGTTGACGTGGTTTCGCAGCACATCAATGGGGATGCGATGGCATCGCCAAGCTCGTATTTTTCAAGATGGGTGCGAATGGCCGCAGATAATAGCGGGTTCATGCTGTCGGGCGTACATTCACGAGTAGAACGAATGTAGTCTCCCATGCTCACTCTCCTATTTGGCTGACGTCAAATTTGTACAGCTTGTTTTCGCTGGAGATGGCGACCAGTTCGCCCTGGCCGTTGAAGGCCATGTCGCGGGCGACACCATCGAGTTTGATCAGGTCCAGGTAACGGCCGTTATTATCAAAAATCTGAATACCTAAGAAATCAGCCACATAAATGCGCCCCTGCCCATCTACTGCAATCGCAGAAACAATGCCCATGAACGTACCCGGCTCATCCCCAGAGCTGCCAAACTGCGACGCGAATTGGCCTTCCGGCGTGAACTTGAAAATCACATCCTGGCGGTCGCCCAGCACATCATTTGCCACGCCCACGACGTAAATATTGCCCAGGCCGTCCACTGCGATGTTGTCAAAGCTGACGGCGGAAGGAATCGTCTCGGCGGCGATGGTTTGCAGCACATTCCCCTGTGGGTCGAAGCGCACAATGGTGTTGCGCACGCCATTGATTGCCAGCAGTTCGCCATCGAGGGTGAGGGCGAGATTCTCAAATGAGACGGCAATGTCTTCGGTGTAGGGTACTTCGCCCAATAGCTCGCCACTGCTCAAATCGTAGCGGAAGATATCGCCAACTTGCTGCGCATACAGCACGCCGTTATTGCGGTCTATTTCCAGGTCGTCAGTGTATCCTTCTTTGTCCCAAGGCCAGGTAGTCTGGTGTGTGCCGTCGCTGGCGAACAGTTGCAAACGGCCGCTCTGCCGATCTGCCACATAAATCACACCATCTCCCCCCACAGCCAACGCCCGTGCATCATTGAATTGACCAGGGTTGATGCCGCGCTCGCCCATCTCGAATAGGGTGGTAACGGCCGTTGAACTTTCCGCCGAAATAAAACCTGGAATCTCCACCTCAAAAGCCGGAATCGTAGGCATATCAGGAATATTTACGCTAATTGCTGGCGGCCCACCATCTTCAGCAGAAGAAAAAATGGCCCACAACGCCGCTCCCCCGCCCACCAGCGGCACAATAACCGAAGCACCAATGGCACCAACAATGAGCAAGATCAGTGCCGTCACCCAACAGCCTGCCCGCCGCCCAACTTCCACCGTCTGCGGGGTGCTTATTTGCATGTGGGTGGTCGCCAAACTAAGCCCGGCGGCCAAACGACGCACACCATCTGCCGCCGCATCTGCACCTACGCCATATGTCTGCTGATACAGGCGCGTCGCTTCATCCATTTGCCCGTTGTTGATATGCTGAATGATGCGTTGCAAGGTTTGCTGCTGTGCTAGCAGCGGCGCAAAATTCTGCTGATGGGCGCGGGGGCGCATGTTCTCCGGCACAATCACAGTGCTGTTGCAATAAGGGCATTGTACGGTCAAATGATCGCCGCCATCATGCTGTAAATTTCCGGCGCAATTGGGACAAGTAAATGTTTCTGCCATTCATTCCTCCAAATGTAAAGATGATGCGTGAAGCGTGAAACGTGAATATTCTCTGGTCACGTTTCACGCTGCCACACGGTCTTCAATTTCCCACACATGATCCAGAGTGTGCCAGGCTGCGCGGCGAATGAAGTAGCGCGGCGGCCAGATTGCCCCGCCACGCGGCCCTTGTTCGGGCAGTTCGCCGTTTGCAGCGGCTTGCAATGCCGCCAGAACGGCTTGCCGCACTTGCTGAAGTTCTTCGTTTTGGCTGATACCCCGTTCTTTTTTGTATTTCCAGGCGAGACGCCGCAAGTAGTCTCTTTCGGATTCGAGGACGTGCGCGACGATTTTGTCTAAATCGCGGCCACCGCCACGTGGTCCTTTGCGTAATTCTTTGCCTGCCGCCTGCTGCTCGGCCTGATCGAAGTTTTGCCAACAAGCGGTGAGGATGGCTTGCAGCCGGGCGAGTTCGTTTGGGGCGATGGGTGTGGTGTCGGTGTCCAGAATGATGGCGGGCGCGCCGAAGTCGGTAGTGGCGTTGCCGTCATGTCGCTCTATTACATGTAGCTGCGCGAGGTCGAGTGTGGGGAAGGGAATGCCGGTGTGGGCCAGCGTTTGGGCATATCGTGGGGCGTAATCAAGGAGGGTTTGCACGGCCGTTCCCTCATCACGTCCCACTCGACACCAACCCGGCCAATCTACCGCTCCCACAATTGTCTTCTTTTTGCCCGTTTCCACAAACAGCCTGATTCTATTCATAAAGTATTGTTCCTTTGTCATCATCCCCGACTAACTGGCAACGGGATCATTATACTGAAAAACGGCCGTACTTTAACACCCCCATTTTTTCTATTCCAATAACTGGCTCAAGGAACGGCGTTCCTCTTGAGGAACGTCGTTCCTTCTGAGGAACGCGGTTCCTTGCTAATTTTCTAGGGCTCCTTGGTTTTTCGTGGGGTCATTGGCGCATATGGTAAGGGCATGGCGTCGCCATACTCCTACATGTGGCGTTCACCCCGTGAAATCCGAAAGAACCTTTTTTATCTCAGTGAGAGAGACCCATTATCTCAGTGAGAGAGACCCATTGTCTCAGTGAGAGAGACCCATTATCTCAGTGAGAGAGACCCATTGTCTCAGTGAGAGAGACCCATTGTCTCAGTGAGACAATATTTTTTGTCGGTTTGAAAATATTTTTTCTCACTGAGATCTTCCGACAATATCTATTGAAAAAATCGCCAAAATTCACTACCATCCGCACCATGCAGTACACAACACAAACAACAACCATTTCATTCGTTCGACATGGACAAGTTCATAATCCACAAAAAATTTATTATGGTGGTTTGCCCCGGTTTCGGCTCAGCGAGAACGGCCGTATGCAAGCTGCTACAACGGCTACGCATCTGGCTGCGCAGCAAGTGGACGTTATCTACACGAGTCCGCTGCTGCGTGCCCGACAAACCGCAGGTATCATCTCCGAAAGGATAGAATTGCCAGTCCATACATCGGCGTTGTTACGAGAAGTACACACTCCCTATGATGGTCAGCCGCAAGAGGTCATGGAACGACGTGACTGGGATGGCTATACCGATTCTCCCCCGGAATTTGAGCAGCCAACGGATGTTGTGCAGCGATTGACGCGGTTCATTTCGCAAGTACGGCAGCGACATGTTGGGCAGCATGTAACGGCCGTTACCCATGCTGATCCGATTGCCTTCACAGCGTTATGGGCCGCCGGACAGCCCTGTTCTATCCCCGCACGGCGGCACTTAATGCAAGTAGGGCTGCCGGTAAACTACCCCACCCATGCTGGCGTTTTGACTTTGGCCTTTAATGGTTATGGGGAACGGCCGTACCAAATCACCTACTTCGATCCAATGGCAAACGGACACCAGTAACCAGTAACCAGCTACTTCAACCCAGAGTGCATAAAACTCTGAATAAAGCGGCGTTGGAACAGCAAAAAGGCTACAAACAAGGGAGCGATCACCATAAGCGTGGCCGCTGCCAACAGTGGCCACTGTGCCCCAATTTCGCCTAATTGCGTAAACCGTACCAGGCCAGCCGTCAACGGACGGCTCTCATCACTATTGGTGATAATCAACGGCCAGAGAAAAGCGTTCCAGTGGAAGCTGACCGACGACAGGCCAAAAGCAATCAGTGTGGGGACAGACGGCGGCAAATATACATGCCACAACAACTGCCACCAACGACAGCCATCAATCACTCCGGCGTCAACCAAATCGCGTGGTACACCCAAAAATGCTTGCCGCACCAGGAACGTACCGAAAGCTGAGCCAAAGAAAGGGATTGCCACTGCCAGCCGCGTGTCAAAAATACCAAGTACGCGAATGGTGGAAAAATTGGGAGCCAGCAATGCGGTTGTGGGGATCATCAATTGCAGCAAAATGAAGAAGAAGAAACCGCGCTTGCCCCAAAACTTGTAGTTGGCAAACGCAAACCCTGCCAGGGTGATGGTCACAAGCTGCACACCCAATACCATCAGCACAATGACAATACTGTTCACGTAATACAAATTAAAGGGAGCGAGTGACCACGCTTTGGCATAATTTGCCAGTGTCACAGGGAAGCTGAACCAGACATCCCCGCGACCCAATGGATCATTTTCTGGCCGGATGGAGGCGACGACGGCCCACAACAAAGGGATAGACCACAAAAAGGCGATGAAGAGGGTAACGGCCGTTGCCAGCCAATCACCTAACTTCGCCCAACGGCCGTGACTGGGAACCACATCAAACATCAGCCTCCCCTCCTCGTTCAGACAGCAAGAAATTCGTCACCGTAAAGAACAAAAGCAGCACAATCAGCACCATCGTAATCGCCGATGCCTGCCCCACATCCTGATTCTCAAAGCGCACCTGCCACAGATGATAGAGTAACACCGTGCTCGCCCGGCTTGGGCCGCCCTGCGTTAGCACAAAAATATGGTCCACCTCACGAAAAGCGCCAATAAAAGCAATCGTCGTCACAAACAATGTCGTGCGCCGCAGAAGCGGGAAAGCAATCCGCCACAGCATCTGCCAACCCGTCGCCCCATCAATCGCTGCCGCTTCAAATACATCTGTTGGCAAACTTTGCAACCCCGCCAGATAAAAAATCATATAGAAACCGGCATTCTTCCACACATTGACAATCATAATGGAAATTAAAGCCAAGTTCGGATTGCCCAGCCAATTATCCGCACCCGTATAGCCAATCGCCCGCAAAGCTGTGTTCAGCAGCCCATAATCTGGCGTGAAGAAAAACATCCAGATTGTAGCCGCGCTAACCAATGGCAAAATGGTGGGATAAAAAAAGCCTAACCGCGCCCAGCCCACGCCACGAATTTTGCGATTTACCAGCAGCGCAAACAAAAAGGCCAACAAAATACTCAGCGGAACCGTACCCACAATGTAATAAAATGTGTTGCGCAGCACCTGCAAAAAGCGGTCATCCGCAAACAGTTTGGTGTAATTTTCCAGGCCAATAAATGTGGGCTCACGAAAACGGACGATGTTTAAGCGCTGTTGGAAAAAACTCTGGTAAAAAGCCAGCAGCGTCGGCCACGCCGTAAAAACAGCGACAAATAAAAAGGTGGGGAAGATCAGCAGATAAGGCAAAGAGTCAAACCGCCGCTTCCCCACAGCACGATATAAGTTACTCATAAGTTATTACGCCCAAAAGAAAAAAAGAAAGCGATGTAAAAAAACGGATGGGCTTTCAACAAACCCATCCGTTTTGGTTTGAACACAATCGAGATTAACGGAAAGCCTCTAGGGCCGCATCCGATTCTGTTTGCGCGGCAGCCATTGCATCTGCAGCGCTCATTTCGCCATTAAATGCTTTTTGCAGATAGTCGTGGAAGATACCACGTACTTCGCCAAGATTTTGAATGCTAAATTCAGCACCCGCATATTGCATGGCTTCACGCGCTTGTCCTGCTTGTGGCACAGATGCAATGTACTCCTTCATGGCGTCTGTCTCGTAAGCACTTTCTCGGGTAGCGATGTATCCCGTCTGAATGCTGAAGTCAGCAGCCAAGTCGGCATTACTGAGGAATTCAATGAAGCGCCAGGCCGCATCTTTTTGTTCCTGCGGCACACCATCCATAATGTATAAATTGCCGCCGCCAACAACAGTGGCATACGTGCCAGATTCTTTGCCAGGCAAAGCCATAACGCCCACTTCAAAATTAGCCTGCTCCAAAATACCAGCCAGGCTACCGCTGGAGTGCATAATCATTGCCGTTTGCCCACTGGCAAAGTCAGCCGACGAACTGCCCCATGATGCCTGTACACCGGCGGGCATAGCCTCGTAGACGGCCGATAAATCAATGTAGTCTTGTACAGCTTCGATAACGGCAGGGTTATCAAAGAAGACCTCGGTATCGCTGTCGCCAATGATGTTTTGACCCATGCCCATTGCTAATGGCTGGAACAGCCAGTACGGCCAGTCAGAAGACCACTGCATACCCCATTGGGTCACGGTGTCGCCATCGCGGATGGTTAGCGCCGCGGCGTCATCGGCTAGTTCTTGCCAGCTTGTGGGGGCTTCCAGTCCTGCTGCTGCAAACATATCATTGTTGTAATAGAGCAACACGTTGCTGCGCTGGAAAGGTATGCTCCACAACTGCCCATCAAAGTAGGAATTTGCCAGGAACGCAGGGAAGAAATCATCCATAAAATCAGCATTAGCAGCGTAATCATCAAGCGGCATGATGATGCCGGCGTTTGCCAGGTCGTAAATGTCTGTTGCCAGCATTACGCCCAAGGCTGGCGGTGTGCCGCCACCCTCAACGGTCGTCTGAATGGCGGTCTTGACATCAGTGTAACCGCCGGAAAAGACGAGTTCAACGGTGACATCGGGGTTGGCTGCTTCGAAATCGTCCACGTAACCTTGGAGAATGGCGGCAATAGGCGCGTCAACGGCCACGGGATAGAACATTTCGATGGCAACCGGCTCGGCGGCTGGCTCCTCAACCGGTTCTTCGGCGGGAGTGTCGGATGTTTCTGCGGTTGTCGCATTCTCGGCGGGGGCGTTGGTTGTTTCTGTATTATTGCCACCGCAAGCAACCAATAAAATTAACAATAGGATGCTTAAAAAAATGGACCACTTACTCTTCATGTTTATTTCTCCTGTTTAAGATAAAAAGTGAAGTCGCCTTATAGAATCTATAGGCTTGCTAACGAAAACTGTACTTTATGATTTTAGCGGAATTGACCGCGTTTGCCACGATTTTACCGGATGTTAACTTGGGCACGAACTGAATCAATCGAGGGAGTTAGCCGCCATGAGCTTACAATTTGCCAGGCATCTATATCTGCCCAATTGCCGGTTTGGGGGATCACAAGTTTGATCTGGTCGAAAGGGATCGTATTGCTTTGCAATTGGATGGTTTTGGAGAGGTTTTGCAGCACGGCCGTTTCCATTGCTTTGTAAATCAGGCTGAGATGGGGGTCAAGCTGGTAATCACCAGGGTAAAACAAGCTGGCCCGAATGGTTTGCACCATGTCGTGCAACCATGGCTCCATGCCAAACTGGATATATAAGGTTTTGAAAATGAAGTCGCTGTAGCCAATGTCGTGAACGGGAAGGGAAACGGCCGTGCGCCCTTGAACCAACTGCTCCCCAACAGAAAACATATCCTCTTCTTGCACATGCTCTCCAACAAACAGCGTCACATGCGGTTCAAAAGGAACCGCTCCCCATTCCTGACATAAAGCCTGAATCAAGCCTGTCAAATTATCTAGATATGGCTGCGCTGGAGTTAACCAAAAAGAAAAAGGGAATGTTTTCATGCGGGTAATTCTCCACGCCTTGATGGACTTCAAGCATTAAACCCTGGCAAAATCATTATCTGAATACCAGCCTTGCCTAACAACCCAAGTACCAGCAAGGATCATCTCGATTACCATTCAAGCGAATTTCAAAATGGATATGCGGCCCAGAGGAGTTACCCGTATTCCCGGAAAGGCCCATTAAATTACCCTGGTACACAATCTGCCCTGGTGTCACATTGATAGAACTAAGATGGGCGTAAAAGGTCTCAAAGCCATTGCCATGATTGACAACTATCAGATTACCATATCCGGTGTTGTTCCAGCCCGCATATGTGACTGTACCCGTGTCTGAAGCGTATACGCCACTGCCCTCTGGCAAGCCAATATCAATGGCAGGGTGTCCATACCAATAGTATTGTGTGAAATTCGTTGAGCCAACAGGATAAACAAATGTTCCTGTGCCTACAATAATCGGCTTGATGTTGCGCCCCTCCCAAGAGGTGCCCCCCACAGAAGAAAGGTCGGGAGGATTCCAAATAAACAGGTCACGCACAGCCCCCGGAATCATGATTTGTGTCTCCGGGTAAAGACGGTAAGGAAACTCCAGATTGTTTGGCTCGTATGCGATAATATCTTCTACCGGAATGCCGTACTCCTCAGAGAGGCTCTCCAATGTGTCACCTGGACGCACATCATGCAATACACCATCAATAGGTAAAATGATCAATTCGACATCGGTTTGCAACAGATTGGATTCTTCACTGAGTTTGGGGTTGCCACCCAGTAATGTCTCTGGCTCGATGCCAAATTTTTGGGCAATACCGCCGGGGGTGTCACCGCGTTCTACAACGTAGGTCTGGAATTGTTGGTCGGGTAGTTGGCCCTGGTAGGTTAAGGGAATGGGGTTGGGAGACAGGCTGTTATCACTGAGAATGGGCAGGTCGCCAACGGCCGTCACCGTAACCGCAGCTTGGGTAGAAGGGGTGGAAAAGGGGACAGCCGTTGTGGTGAGGACGGCCGTTTCATCAGCAACAACAGGCTGGTTCAATCGCCAGCTCCCCCAGAACAACAATACAACAACCAACAAGATCACTTGCCCGCCAAAGCGTTGCAAGAAAGTTCGTTCATTACTCATACGCATCAATCACTCCCAAATTGGGATGCTACCACAAAGCCCCCCGACAGCAAAAACGGGCTGGCAACGCCAACCCGTTCTCTGGAAATCCACTTCATTTAACATTAAGGTAAATGTGAAACACACAACAGATTCTTTACATCGCCTGTTTCACACGTCACCTCTTACATCATATCTTTAGTCAACGTTTCCAAGAATTCATAATTATTCTTCGTACCACGCAGCCGCTGCATCACCGCAGAAGTTGCGCTCGTGATGTCATATCCTGGAGTATCCATCAAATGCCCCAACATACGACGCATCATATACACCCGTTGCAGTTCATCGCCAGATAACAGCAAATCCTCACGGCGCGTACTAGAACGCTCAATATCAAAGGCTGGGAACACACGACGCTCCTGCATTCGGCGGCTAAGCAACAGCTCCATATTACCAGTTCCCTTGAACTCCTCATAAATCACATCGTCCATACGGCTGCCCGTATCCACCAGACACGTCGCAATAATCGTCAAACTGCCACCCTCTTCCAGGTTACGCGCCGTACCAAAAAAGCGTTTGGGTGGATACAACGCCGTTGGATCAAGACCACCAGACAATGTACGGCCGCTGGGCGACACCACCAAGTTATAAGCCCGCGCCAAACGCGTAATAGAATCCAGCAGCACAACCACATCGCGTCCCATTTCTGTCAACCGCTTTGCGCGTTCCAGAGCCATTTCAGCAACCTTACAATGCTGCCGTACCGGTTCGTCAAAAGTAGAACTAATCACTTCCCCTTCAATCGAACGCTGCATATCCGTCACTTCTTCCGGGCGTTCACCAATCAAAACGACCATCAAATGAATATCCGGGTAATTCTCAGAAACGCCATTAGCAATTTCCTTCAAAACAGTCGTCTTACCCGCTTTAGGTGGCGAGACAATCAATCCACGTTGCCCCCGGCCAATCGGTGAAATCAAATCAATAAGCCGTGTCGCTAAAATGTTAGGACGCGTTTCTAATTTCAGCTTCTGATCAGGGAAAATTGGCGTAAGTGTTTCATACCGCGGGCGTTTTTTGATCAATTCAGGGGAGCCATCATTAACCGCTTCCACGCGCAAAAGGCTATAATATTTCTCATTATCCTTAGGTACACGAACCTGCCCAATGACATGATCACCAGTTTGCAAACCCAAACGGCGAATTTGCGAATTTGATACGTAAATATCATCTTGCCCTGGCAAATAATTCTGCGTACGCAAAAAGCCCATAGTTTGCTTATCATCATTAATGATTTCCAAAACACCGCCTCGAAAGTCGAGTCCTTTTTCTTTCGCTTCCGTTGCTAAGATTTGGTAAACCAAATCTTGTTTCTTCATCGTACTAAAACCCGAAATTTCCATTTCACGGGCAATATCACGTAACTCACTCAATCGTTTTGCTGCTAGTTCTGCAATGTTCATACAGAAATTCTCCAAGTTTGTTCGATTTGTCAGACGACCAATAGAAAAATTACATCACCCTGATGAATACCTGGCATAATACCAACTATTCACTTACTCAATTCACCTGTTGTATATAAGCGAACTCTGGTGTCTTTTAGAATTCTCTTCAATGAAGGCAAGCTAATAGCTCGCCATTACACTTAATAGAATTCCAGCTTTTGCCAAATTTCAACACATTATTGGGAATTGCCCACAGTATGAAAGGGGGTGCATGTTCACGTTATTAATTTGAGAATTGGCATATTGCCAACAGGTTGTTTACCTCAGAAGTCAAAGAATGTGGTAAATGCGTTCGGTTAACAGTTTAAACTGTGAACGTCAGGGGGTTTTGTAAATCAAGAAATTTGAAATGAATATGCTCAGATTTGTAATGATGAGGAAATGGCTCACGCTCAACCACAAAATAGGACGTGCAAAGTATATCACGGTGAATTATACAAGTCAACGAATGCAAACCCGGCTAAATGTCTGATACAAAAGGGCCACACCATGCACCTTTAAGCAGTAACCATAATCTCCCCTTGAATGAATTTCTCAGCCTGTTCCACCAAAACACGGTTGCCAATGTAAATAGGAACCCGCTGATGTAATTCATCTGGTGTAATATCTAAAATGTCCACATATCCTGTAGACGCATATCCCCCAGCTTGATCAATCAAATAAGCTAAAGGCCCAGCCTCATAAAGCAAGCGGATTTTGCCATTTGGCTTTCCGATCTCAGCCGGATAAGCGTAAATACCACCTCGCAGCAAATTACGGTGAAAATCAGCCACAAGAGAACCAATATAGCGTGATGACAACGTTGGAGACGGCTCAGGCGCAGGAGGATCAATACGCCCTTGCAGCCACTGCACATAAGACTGAACATCCTTGCTCCACCGATTGTAATAAGCGCTGTTTATACTGTAATATGCTGGGGGATCAGGCAGACGCATATTCTCATGGGACAAAAGAAATTCACCAATTTCTGGGTCTAGCGTAAAACCATGCACTCCTTGCCCCGTGCTATAGACCATCATGGTGCTAGAGCCATAAAGCACGTAACCTGCTGCAACTAAGTCTCGTGCGGGTTGTAGAACATCTTCTTTACGCCCACGCAAATCCCAATCTTTATACCGGTAGATACCAAAGATTGTACCAATACTGACGTTAACATCTATGTTCGATGAACCGTCCAGTGGATCGTAAACGAGAGCATAGGCACCTTTTTCGTATTGGTCTGGAATGTGCAGAACGGTTTCCTGCTCTTCGGAAGCCATGACACAAACTCGGCCAGGATGATCGCAAAGCTGGAAAATAATTCGGTCAGCAAAGACATCTAATTTCTGCTGGGCTTCGCCCTGAACGTTGGTGTTTCCTGCCTGACCAAGTATTTCTTGTAATCCGGCTCGATTGGTCTTAAAGGAGATGATTTTTGCTGCGAGAGCAATGTCATAAAGTAGGTTTGTGAGGTCGCCTTTTGCGGTTTGTGGTTGGTTATCAAGAATAAAACGTTCAATTGTAACAAACTTCGCGGACATGCTTGCTCCTTGTACGGTTTATCATAGTGGGTTAATGAGAAAGTGGATTTTCTATGATTGAATCTGAAGTATGAGAATTAAATAGTAAGCCATTGTAACAGACCAAAGGAGAGAATCTACTCGGTCTAATGCCCCCCCGTGCTCACCAAAAATTCGCCCGGAATCTTTGACACCAGCTTCGCGTTTTAGGAGGGAAATGCCTAAATCGCCAACCGGAGAAATTATTGATACAAGCAGGCCAAGAATGAGAGCTGCTACAAGCGGCAATTGTAAAATTTTAGCAATTGTAACTGTAATAAGTGTCCCTAACAAGATACCGCCCGCATAGCCTTCAATGGTTTTATTTGGGCTGAGTCGAGGGGATAATTGATGATGGCCAAGGATGATTTTGCCAGCCAGAAAACGCCCGACTACGTATGCGGCTGAATCGGCGAGCCAAGTGCTGAGTAAGGCCAGCATTGTCCACTGCCATGCCATGTTGTCTAAATTACGCAACAACATGAAATGGCTGCCAATCCATCCTATGAGGACGATGCCTGTGGTCATTCCCATCCAATCTGCGGGGACGGTATTGCTGGTTTTTTTCTCATATGACCATAGGACAATTGCCAAAGAGGCAATGAAGCAAATGACCGAGATGGGGGCCAGATAAGTTGGGGGAAACCATTGTGCTGTCAGGAGAAGTAGGAATACGGCCGTTACCAACACCCACTTTTCATTACGCAAACCCAACTCATGTATCAGATCGCTATATTCGACGGCGGCAAGAAGGAGAACGGCCGTAATCGGCACAAAATAAAACCAGCCGCCCAGGTAAACCAGGTACAGAGCCAGAGGGCCTAAGGTGAAAGTGACGAGAGCGCGTTGGATAAACATAATGGGAAAGCGGGGCAATCAGCCAGGCTATTCTTCATCTGGCACGAGGCCAAAACGACGTTCACGCTGATTAAAGGCAACAATCGCTTTGTACAGTTCCTCACGATCAAAGTCTGGCCAATAAGCCTGCGTTGGATAATACTCCGCGTAGGCCGCCTGCCAGATCAAAAAGTTACTGATGCGCAGTTCGCCGCTGGTACGAACCACAATATCCGGGTCAGGCAATCCCGCTGTGAAAAGATAGGAGCTAAAAATTTCCTCAGTCAATTCGCCTGGGGTAATGCCATCCGCCAACATTTCGCGCACCGCGTGCAAGATTTCGGCACGCCCGCCGTAATTAAAGGCCACATTCAAGATCAATTTGTTGTTGTTCTTGGTTAACTCAATCGCCCGGCGGACTTTCTCTTGCAAAGTGGGATCAACGCCCGTAAGGTCGCCTAAGTGATGTAAACAAACACCCTGTGCATCCAGATCATAGATTTCCTGATCGAGTACACGGGCAAAGATTTTCATTAATCCGCGCACTTCGCTTTCTGGACGGCCCCAATTCTCGGTCGAAAACGCATAAATCGTGAGGATTTTGATGTCAAATTCTACACATGCGCTAATGATACGGCGTAAATTTTCGGCGCCGGCCCGGTGACCCGCCTGACGCGGCAATCCACGCCGCTTTGCCCAACGGCCGTTCCCATCCATGATAATGGCAACATGCGTCGGGATCGTATAAGCTGATAAATCCAAGGACTGTTGTTTTGGCCGTGCCATCATAAGCTAGACTTCCATGATCTCTTCTTCTTTCAATTTACCAATCTCATCAATTTGCTCCACGTACTTGTTAGTCAGGTCTTGCAAATCATCCTGCGCCACGTAGAACTCATCCTCAGAGATCATCTTTTCTTTATTGAAGTCGCGCAAATCATTCAATACATCACGGCGCACATTACGCACCGCTACTTTTGCTTCTTCTACACGCTTACCGGCCAAACGGCTCAGATCACGCCGCCGTTCCTCAGTCAAACGTGGGATATTCAAGCGAATAATTTTGCCGTCATTGTTCGGCATGATACCCAAGTCTGATTTCATAATCGCTTTTTCAATAGCCGACAACGAACTGGGATCATAAGGGCGAATGGCTAACTGCTGCGGCTCTGGAACAGAAATCACGGCCAATTGATTAAGATGCATATCAGCCCCATACACCTCAATATTCATCCGCTCAACCAACTGCGGGGACGCACGCCCTGTACGAAAACCGGCTAAATCTAGCTCTAATGAGGCAATGGCTCCTTTCATCCGGCTTTCGGCATCTTGCAACAATTCGCGAATCATTGGAACCTCCGTGTATCAGTTCATGCTAAATGGTTGTTGATAAAAGCTAACCCATTATACATTACAAATGGTTGTCCCGATCGTTTCCCCCAAAATCAGCTTATTGACGCTATCTCGCTGCCAAAAATCCAGGACGACAATGGGCATGTTATTTTCCATGCAAAGGGAAACGGCCGTACTATCCATCACACGCAAACGAGAGTTCAGGAAATCAATATACGAAATCCTATCATATCGCTTGGCGTCGGCATTTTTCAGCGGGTCTGTATCATATATTCCATCCACTTTCGTGGCCTTAATCAGCACATCCGCATTAATTTCCATCGCCCGCAGTGCACCGGCTGTATCTGTCGTGAAATAAGGGTTGCTTGTTCCCCCACCAAAAATAACAACCCGTCCCTTATCCAGGTGGCGGATAGCCCGTAAACGAATATAGGGTTCGGCAATGGTGCGCATTTCAACGGCTGTTTGCACACGCGTCACAATCCCGGCACGCTCCAGCGCATCCTGCAAAGCTAGTGCATTCATCACCGTTGCAATCATGCCCATGTGGTCGGCTGTCGAGCGATCCATCCCTTGCTCCATGCCCAATGAGCCACGCCACAAGTTACCACCGCCAATAACAATAGCTACTTGCACACCCAGGTCATAAACCCCCTTTACAATCTCGGCAACTTCTGCCGCCCGCTGAGGATCTATCCCAAAACCATCTGGGCCAGACAATGCTTCTCCGCCCATTTTTAGCAAAATACGCTTATAATGCGGCTTATCCATCGGCACGAACTCCCATTATAGAATGAGGGTGTTCGCCTACAACGAACACCCTCACAAAACAGTCAAAATTACAGCGCTTCACCAAGCTCATAGCGGACAAAACGGCGAATAATAATATTCTCGCCAGTTGTCCGAATCGCGTCAGTTATTAGCTCTTGAATTTTTACTTTATCATCTTTTACAAAGGGCTGCTCCAGCAAACAAGTCTCTTCATAAAATTTATTGACACGGCCACTCACAATTTTTTCCACAATCTGCTCTGGCTTTCCTTCAGCCAAAGCCTGCTCGCGCAGCACCTGAAGTTCACGATTCAGGTCTTCTTGGGGAACCTCTTCGCGGGTCAAGTAGCGCGGCGACATGGCAGCAACATGCAAAGCCAGATCGTGCGCTAAATTGACAAACTGCTCATTACGCGCCACAAAATCTGTTTCGCAGTTCAGTTCCAACATCACCCCTACCCGACTGCCGGGATGGGCATATACTTCAACCACGCCTTCTTTCGCGGTGCGATCAGCTCGTTTGGCCGCACGAGCTGCACCTTTGGCACGTAAAGCGTCAACGGCCGTATCAAAATCGCCGCTTGCCGCTTCCAATGCTTTTTTGGCTTCCAGAACACCAGCGCCGGTTAAATCGCGTAGTTCTTTCACCATTGCAGTTGTAATCGTCATCTTAGAACAATCTCCTAATTCTTATCCAGCCAGGCCTCATCAAAGAAGCCTGGCTGATCATCTCACTCGCTTTCTTCTTCGGTCTCAGCGGCTTCTTCTACTTCTTCAGCCGGAGCTTCTTCATCGTCGGCTTCGCGCAGCTTTGCCAGAGTCGAGGCGCCCAACAAGTCCTCGTCAGAAGCATCCTCGTCAAAGGAACCATAGGTATAGCCGTCCAAATCGGTCACTTCCTCGTCAACGGCCGTTTCCTTGTGCATCGCCAACCCTTCCAAAGCCGCATCCGCCATTTTGCTTACCAACAGCTTAATGGCCCGGATAGCGTCATCATTCGAGGGGATGATAAAGTCAATCGGGTCAGGATCACAATTCGTATCCACTACACCAATGACCGGAACACCGAGGATATTAGCCTCACGCACGGCCGTTTCCTCATGCATCACATCCACAACAAACACCACATCCGGCAGCTTCGTCATGTCGCGGATACCGCCCAAACGCAGGTTCAACTTCTCAACTTCTCGCTCAACCCGCAAACGTTCCCGCTTCTTCAACAGGTCAAAATCACCCGCCTGCTGCCGCTCTTCGAGTTTATTCAAGTAATCAATACGCTGTTTAATCGTCTGCCAATTCGTCAGCGTACCGCCCAACCAACGCTCAGTCACATAAGGCTGATGCGCCCGTGCGGCCTCCGCAGCAACCGTGTCCTGCGCCTGCCGCTTCGTGCCTACAAATAACACTGTGCCACCTTCAGCAACAGTGTCACGGATCACATTGTAAGCATGTTCAATCAGCACCAGAGTCTGCTGCAAATCGATAATATGAATACCGTTCCGCTCCGTAAAGATGTATGGCTTCATCTTCGGATTCCAACGGCGTGTGCGGTGTCCAAAATGAACACCCGTTTCCAATAAAGCTTTCATTGAAACAACGGCCATTTGAGGTTATCTCCTTTATATGTGTTTTTACGATCAAAACATTCGCTGAACAGAACGTTCGTCGCTTCCACATTCTTCAACCTGGCATAGAACTTGCACGGCCAAACGTATCATACAGTCATTCGGGGGCGACACGAAGTCATGAACAACGCCACGATACGATGCAAGCACACCTACACCAGTCGGAATGTGTGTAAAATGTTAAGCTGTACCTAGATGGGGGATTCTTCCTAATCAGGCAAGCCGGAGGATTATATAACAAAAGTGAAAACAGGCGCAAACATGAATTATCATTTCTTCCAGTTCTTGAAGGTTTTTACGTAAGTCCTCATCCTATAAAAAGCTGTTATCCTATCTGATTTTACAAGTGTCATTCGCTTGGTCGCATATCTGGAAGAGCGTGGCGATTGCTGCATTGGGGTTTATAATGAGGGGTAGGAGAACGGCCGTGATCAAACCCATTCAAGCCAAAGTTATGCTGTCCCACGTTAAACAGCCCGATACCTGGTTTGGGTTGAAATACAACATGAACCTGTATCGTGGCTGCCAGCACCAGTGCATCTACTGCGATTCGCGCAGCGAATGTTACCAAGTCGAAAATTTCAGCGATATTCTGTACAAAGAAAACGCTATCGAACTGCTGGCAAATGAACTGGCGCGAAAGCGAGTCAAAGGAACGATTGGCACGGGTTCGATGAACGACCCGTACATGCCCATTGAGGCCAAAATCCAACTTACCCGCCGCGCTTTAGAGTTGATCGCCCGCTTTCGCTTCCCTGTGCACATCATCACCAAAAGCGATTTGGTACTGCGTGATTTGGATTTACTGCGGCGGATCAATGAGGTGTATACGGCCGTTTCCTTCACCATCACCACCGCCGACGACCAATTGGCAAAAAGGCTGGAACCGGCCGCCTCGCCCCCCTCCGCCCGACTGCGTGCTATAAAAATCCTGGCTGAAAACGGCATTCTCACCGGCATAACGATGATGCCCATTTTGCCCTTCATCCAAGATAATGAGGAAAACATCACCCAAATCGTGACACAAGCGCATGAACATGGCGCATCCTATATTTTGCCTAGCTTTGGCGTCACGCTGCGCGACCGGCAGCGGCTTTACTACTACAACAAACTAGACCGGCATTTTCCCGGTTTACGCCAACGTTATGAGCGACAATTTGGCAACAATTATTTCGCCCCGGCTAACAACTATGAAAAGTTAAAGGCTGTTTTTGCAGATTTGTGTGAGCACTATGGGATTGAGCAAAGGATACGGCCGTACCAACCTCAAACCGCCACCCAACTTCCCCTGCTGTAAGGCAACTATCGACCGCCTGCGCAGCCATATGGAATGGTGATGATTGACTTTCGTGACGGCCGTTCCCAAGACTACCTCATCTACGACACCAATTATGCCAATGTCCTGCTCAAACAACCGGGTACGTGAAGAAGATGCCATGACTGCGGTTTTTGAAGCAGTCTGCACAAGCATCCCCGGCAGCAATTAAGATAACCTACCCCGTGATGTAAATGGCTGTTTGCATCCACCTCTCCTTCCCCAAACAACCAAAATCCCTTCTTGACAAACGCACAAATCCTTATATACTCGTTTATGACTGACCAGTCAGTCATAAACGAGTATAAAGGAGATCACCCATGTCCCCACGCCGTGACGTGAGCGAGGAACGCAAAAGTCAAATCTTGGATGCGGCCGAGGCTGTTTTTATGCAAAAGGGCTTCGAGAATGCCCGCATGGAGGATATAGCCCAGGGAGCCGGATTGAGTAAAGGCACGCTCTACCTGTACTACAACAGCAAGGATGAGTTAATCGTTGCCATTCTGGATCGCATTTTCGAGCGCGATTTTACGGAGATGGAAAATTTGGATGTGACGGGGATGACGGCCGTTGCCGCCATCTGGCAGTTCGTCGCATTTGCCACCGCCGAGACCTCCGCCATGCTGCATTTACTGCCCATCGCTTACGAGTACCTGTCATTGGCCTTTCGCAACGAAACCGTCCAGGCTGCTTTGAAACAATATTTCAATCAATACCTGGACATCCTACTCCCCCTCATCCAGCATGGCATCAACACTGGTGAATTCCGCCAGGTAGACGCGAAAGAAATTGCCATCGCCATCGGCGCCATCTTTGAAGGTACGATCATCCTCTGGGTTTATGATAAGTCTCTTGTAGACCCGATTCAAAACACCCGCACCAGCCTGGAACTGCTGCTCGAAGGCATCCTATCGAAGAGCTAGAGCAAAAAATAAAAATTATCACCACGAAGGCACGAAGGGCACGAAGTTTTTTCCTTCTTAACTTCTTTTCTTCGTGGTTATTATCGAAGGAGCTATGAACATGACTACCCTTAAAACATACAAACCCCGCACCCTGATTGTAGGCGCAGGCGTGGCGGGGCTGACCTGCGCCAGCCTGTTGCAGCGGCAGGGCTTTAATCCGGTCATCGTGGAACGAGAGCCACAAACAGCGTTCAACACGAGCGGTTATATGCTCGGTTTGCTGCCGCTGGGCGGGCGCGTACTCAACCAGTTGGGTGCACGGGAGGCTTATTTCGCCCACAGCATCGAGATGCAAACTTATGAAGTTCATCGTGAAGACGGCCGTCTCATCAAAAGCTACGATCTCGACTTCATCAACCAGGAATATGGTTCCTACCGGAGCATCAGCCGCGCCGACCTGATCACGATTCTGCTGGACAGCATGGACGCTTCAGCGCTGCGTTATGGTGTAACGGTGCAAGCCCTGCAGCAGCAGGATAATGAGGTTTGGGTGACTTTTGCCGACGGCCGTAAAGAAACATTCGATCTCGTCATCGTCGCCGATGGCCTGCACTCCACCACCCGCAAACTGGTGCTGGCCGAGGACGAATACGCCTATTACGACACGCATTGGGGCGGCTGGGTCGCCTGGCTGGATGAAGAACCAGAAACAATTTACCGCGAATACTGGGGAGCCTCTTCATTTATGGGCGTGTATCCGGTCAAAGAACAGATTGGCGTATTTCTTGGCGGGCCAGAAAAACGTATTCAGGAAATCGGCTTCCAGGCTTTCATTGAACAGGAACGGCAGCAGTTGGGTGATGAATATCCCTTACTACATCGGTCACTAGATGCGTTAGCCAAAGCGTCCGATCCGTTTTACTGGGAATTCCATGACGTTCGGGCGAGCCAGTGGGTTAAGGGCAACGTCGTGCTGCTAGGCGATGCCGCCTCCGGCTTCCTGCCCACCGCTGGCGTTGGCGCTTCCATGGCCATGGATTCCGCCGCTGCCCTGGCCGACGAGCTTTCCCGCAGCGACACCGCCCATCTGGATTATGCCCTCAAACTGTATGTGCGGCGGCAAAAAGACCGGGTGGAAAAAGCCCAACAGGACTCGCGCGATCTAGGCAAGATGATGTTTATCAAATCGTCAGTAGCTGCGGCGGCACGCAATTATGCCCTGCGCTTTTATACGCTGAAGGCGCTGGTCAAAAATATCAGCCGCACAATCGAAGGAGCATAAAATGACAACTCAAAAACTTACACTCGATCAGATCAACACGGTACCGTATTACGGAAAAAGTTTCCCGTTCTTGCCAAGAAAGGCCAGTGTCAGAAACAAGGAAGTTTGGGCTTTTATAAAACTTCAAGCCAAAGAAATCGGGCTTTTCCCGGCGCTTGCTTTCTGGATTGCCATGCCATTTCGGTTAGGCGGTGTGTATCGCCAATATAAAGAAGGCATGGATTTAATGAAAAAATCCTTTGGGGCAGAGGCAAAGATGGAATGGGCCTTCCTCATTTTGACGTACAAGGATATGGAAAAGCGACATGACGCGGAATATGCCTATGATTTCATCAAGAGAGCGATTCAAGCCGCCGCGCCTTTCGTGATGAACGATATGTACCAGGCCGACTACCTTGCCAAATTTGAAGACCCCTTCGAGGCCTTCTGGGAATATAACAAAGCGATGTTCGCGGGAGATGAAGATTATCCCAACTATTTCATCGAGGATGGAGAAGGCGGGGCCAAGGAGATGATTGTTACTTCGTGCAGAAACTGTGATATTTCCTGGCTGACCGTACCGGAATTGGCGAAAATGGGCTGCGATCATGATTGTGTTGGTTATCCTGCCATCTCGGAGCAAACGCAGATGGACTTTCGCCGACCTGAAACAATCGCCAAAGGCGGCAAGGTTTGTCGTTTCATGTTCTTCCCAAAAGGCACTGCACCTGAAGGATTGGAGACGAAGTAGGCTGTAACAAGAATCACTAAACGAATCCAACCTCACCTACATCTACATCAAATGACGCAAACGGCCGTTGCCTCACTCATTGCCTGCACCATCAATCCATCATAAGGGAGCATAACAACTATTTCATAAGTGCCAACCAAACCAAAACCGACGCTTGACTAACGTGAAAAAATCATTATACTGTGCTAGTAGCAATATTTGCTAGTAACAAATAATGTCATAAACACGGGAAAGGCAAGAAGCAGATGAATGAAGACAATCTGCAACAATCGGCGCTGGAAATACAAACTTACGCCGCGCTGCTGCTGAAATATTTCAACCAGGGTTTGGAGCAGCGGCTTCATGAATACGGCGAGAAGATGAGCAGCTTGCAATACGGCATTTTACGCATGATTCAGTTTGAGCCGTTAACCGTCAGCGAACTCGGCCGACGGCTGGGGCTGAATCCGTCCACGTTGGTGCGTTCGGTAGACGCTCTGGAACGCAAAGGGTTGGCTCAGCGCGGCAGCGATCCGCAGGACCGGCGGCGCAATCCCGTAGCATTGACGGAGAAGGGAATGGCGTTGTTAACGGCCGTTCCTACCGTCGCGCCCGATGATATTGCCTTCCAAGTCATCCAATCCCTCGGCGCGGATTCGGCCGAACAACTCAAACTGCTGTTGCGAGAACTGATTGTCCGTTTCCCAGAAGGACCAGTGATTGTGGCTGCCTTTATGTAGATCACCGGAGATTTAGAAACTGAAAAATCTCCGGTCTCCACTCTCCCAACCTGAGGGAATAACCATGTCAAACAAAAAAGTAATCATCATCGGCGCAGGAATCGCCGGGCTATCGGCCGGCAGCTACCTACAAATGAACGGTTATGAAACCGAGATATTTGAAATGCACACCATTCCCGGCGGACTTTGCACCACCTGGAAAAAGAAAGGGTACGCTTTCGACGGCTGCATCCATTCCATCGCCGGACTCAATCCCAACTTCAAAATGTATCATTATTGGAACGAGCTGCTCGACTTGAGCCAGATGCGCTTCCACTTCTACGACGAACTGGTTTGCTACACAGATGAGCGCGGCAACGTCGTTCACTTTTACACCGATCCTGACAAGCTGGAAGCGGAACTCCTGCGTATCGCCCCGGAAGATGCCGGGTTTATTCGCCGCTTTATCAAGTCAGTGAAACACCTGGCGCGACACGATATGCAGTTGAGCAAACCCATCGAATTGTGGACGCCGCTCGATTACTTCCTGAGCCAATTTAGAACCGCGCCCTATCTCAAACACCTCATCCAATGGAGCAAATCGTGGGCAGAAACCACCAAAAATTGCCAAAGTCCACTGCTGAAACGAGTTTACGCCCAAGATTTCTTTTCCCGTTTCCCTGCTTACTTTTTGCTCCTCAGCATTGCCCACATGCACCAGAAAAATGCGGGCTATCCCATCGGCGGCTCCTTGCCGCTGGCGCTGGCGTTGGCCGAAAAGTACAAGGCGTTGGGCGGCAAAATCCATTATGACGCCAAAGTGGAGCGCATCCTGGTTGAGAATGACCGGGCGGTAGGTATCCAATTAGCTGATGGCACAAGCCATCATGCTGATCGGGTGATTTCGGCCGCCGACGGACATCACACCATTTTCAAGTTATTGGGGGGCAAATACGTCAATAAAAAGGTGAAAAAGTTGTACAGCGAACATCCATTTTGGCCTTCGATGGTATTGGTTTCGCTGGGTGTGGCGCGTACATTCGAGAATGAATCGCCGGAATTAGACATTGACGTGATAGAGCCGTTTGTCGTTGACGGCCGTTCACATCTCACCTCCCTGCCGGTAACGATTTACAACTTCGATCCCACGCTGGCCGGTGCAGGCAAAACAAGCCTGCGCGTCATTTTGAAAACGGGGAATTACCAATATTGGCATAATTTGCGCCAACATGACCCGGATGCTTACCAACAGGAGAAGCAGCGCGTCGCTGACGCTCTTATCGAGATTTTGGAGCGGCGGCTGGGGAACATCAAGAACTATCTGGAAGTGGTGGATGTTTCTACCCCGGCCACATTTATCCGCTACACTAACAACTGGCAGGGCAGTACGCAGGGCTGGGAATGGCTACCGGGCGGGATACCGGAAACGATTGACAAAACGGTGCCCGGTTTAGACAATTTTCACATGATTGGGCAATGGGTGCAGCCCGGCGGCGGAGTACCCACGTCGTTTATGTCCGGGCGGGATGTGACGCGCATCATTTGCAAGCAGGATGGTCGGAAGTTTCAAACGATCTAAAAACTTTGGAGCGTGGTCTGCCAGACCGCAAAGAGCGGATGAGCCGCCCGCGCTCCCATTTGAGGAAATGACGATGAAAACATTGGATAACGTGCCTACGCTATTTGTCTTTAACCGCACACCGGTCAAAGTCAGGCCGGGGTTTTGGCTGATGGTTGTCGGGTTATGGGCGCTGCTGGCCTGGTTGGGCAGTTGGCGTTGGCCAGGACAATCGTTGGGGGCGTATGTGTTGGTGGGCGGTATCGGCGTGCTGCTGGCAATGCTAGCCGATGTGGGGCACGCTTGCGCGCATACGATCAGCGCCCGGCTGGCCGACGCGCCTATGGATGTCGTTTTGCTGGGGACCGATATGCCGCGCACGCTGTATTGGAACAACGATGTGCCGCCTCGCGCCCACATTATTCGTTCGTTGGGCGGGCCGGCTTATAGTGCAGTTGGTTTGTTGGTGGGTATAGGCTGGTTGGTGCTGGCGTCGCCGGATACGGCCGTATCCTACCTGGGCGAGATATGGACAGCGACGAACGGTTTCATTTTCCTGGCCGTGTTTGCGCCAATACCGATTGTGGATGGCGGCGTGATTCTCAAATGGACGCTGGTACTAGGCGGCCGAAGCGAAACAGAAGCCGATGAACTGGTCAAACGTCTCGGTCTGGGCATGAGCGCGATCTTCGTGGTCGCAGCCATACTTCTTGCACTAAAATCAATTTGGCTCCTCGCCGGAATCATCCTGCTGGCAGGCTTGTTCATGCTGGGCGCGGCGCTCAATATCATTCGGTGAGGAGCAAAGAAACAAAAATATGAAACGGCCGTTTTCTCGCTGGTTTTTATGGTTTTTCTGGCATTGGGCGGCTTATATGGCGGCATTGCTATGCTGGTCAACCCATCCGGCGAGTCGCTGCAAGTTACCGAGGTTTTGCCGCTGCTGCCCGTACAAAACTTTGTTTTGCCGGGCTTGTTTTTGCTGTTTGTGATGGGCGTGTGTCCGCTTTCGCTGGTCTACAGTTTATGGACACGCCGCCGTACCAACAATAGATACCATAAATAGCTTACGTAGTATGGGGACTTTAAAAAGTTTCTGTTTCTACGTCAAATGACCCAAACGGCCGTTTCCAGAAACGGCCGTTTGGCTTACCCATCTCTCGTCATTCCACCGATGTCATCCCCCTCCCCCGGCAAGTAAACTACCTGTAATGGAAATGATGTGGCAAATCACCACACGCGAAATTATCCACCAGGAAGAGTACGAAGAACACAAAGTTTCCCTTCTTTCCTTCGAATCTTCGTGGTTATTTTCAGAAGGTTTTTCATCATGCAAATTGGAATGATTGGATTAGGGCGAATGGGCAGCAACATGACCCTCCGGCTGATGAGCGCCGGACATACCTGCGTGGTCTATGACCACAATGCTAACGCCGCAGCCGATTTAGAAAAACAAGGCGCCGTCGCTGCGTCTTCACTAGCCGATCTGGTTAAAAAACTAGAAGCGCCGCGTGCCATCTGGCTGATGCTGCCAGCGGCCGTTGTAGACAAAGTACTGGCGGAACTCAAACCGCTGCTGCAAGCTGACGACGTCATTGTAGAAGGCGGTAATTCCTACTACCACGATGACATCCGCCGCGCCAAAGAACTGGAACCGGCTGGCATCCATTACATTGACGTCGGCGTCAGCGGCGGCGTGTGGGGGCTGGAACGCGGCTATTCGCAGATGATTGGCGGCGAGGTCGAAGCCGTGCAGCGGCTTGACCCGATTTTTGCGGCGTTGGCCCCCGGCCTGGAAGCCGCAGAGCGCACGCCGGGGCGAAAAACAGTTACTCCAGCCGAAAAAGGCTATCTGCACTGCGGCCCGCATGGGGCCGGTCATTTCGTCAAAATGGTGCATAACGGCATCGAATACGGCATGATGGCCGCCCTTGCCGAAGGGCTGAATATTTTGCATCACGCCAATGTCGGCCAGCAAAGCCACGATATTGACGCCGAAACCACGCCGCTGCGCCACCCCAATTATTACCAGTACGACCTCGACCTAAAGGACATCGCCGAGGTTTGGCGACGCGGCAGTGTCATCGGCTCCTGGCTGCTGGATTTGACGGCCGCTGCGCTGGTAGAAGACCCTCAGTTAGACTCATTTGCCGGTCGGGTTTCCGATTCTGGTGAAGGGCGTTGGACGGTGTTGGCGGCTGTGGATGAGGCCGTACCGGTCCCAGTCATTAGCGCCGCGCTGTTTTCTCGCTTCAGTTCACGCGGCCAGGATGAATTCGCCGAAAAACTGATGTCGGCGATGCGCTATGAATTTGGCGGCCACTATGAAAAGAAGTAGATGCGATGTTTGAGCGAAAAGAAAAACGACGGCAGCGGCTCCGGGAACGGCCGTTTCCCACCACCTGGGCACAAATCCTGGAACAAAACGTAACCTACTATCGCCAGCTAACGCCTGAAGAACAGGCCAAACTGCGCGGACACATTCAGGTCTTTTTAGACGAAAACCCATTTGAAGGCTGCGGCGGGCTGGAAATCAACGACGAAATTCGTGTGACCATCGCCGCCGAAGCCTGCATCTTGCTGCTACACCGCGAAACCGACTATTACCCTGATTTACGCTCCATCCTGGTTTACCCGCATCCCTACCGTGCCCCGCATACCCGACATATGCCCGGCGGCATCGTCGTGGAAGGCATTCAAGGACGATTAGGAGAATCCTGGGAGCGGGGATATGTCGTTCTCTCCTGGGACGAAGTGCAGCGCACGGCCCACAACCACGCCGACGCGCACAATGTCGTCTTTCACGAATTTGCCCATCAACTAGACAGCCAATCCGGGGGTGATGCAGGTGTCCCCACCCTGCCCAACCGGGCTATGTACGCCGCCTGGGTTAGAGTCATGGGCAGCGAATATGAACATCTGCTCCACGACCTGGAGCGTCATCACAAATCCGATTTGGACGCTTACGGGGCCACCAATCCGGCCGAATTCTTCGCCGTCATCACAGAAGCCTTTTTTGAGAAACCACTTCCACTGCAACACCACCATCCGCAGCTTTATGACCTATTGGCCTCGTTTTATCAGCAAGACCCGGCTGCGCGATTTAGGAAAAGCAAAAGCTAGAGCTAGAGTAAATCCTCTAGCACTCGCTCTTGCTCTCGCTTTACAGAAGGAGCTAATCATGCAAGAACTCAATGCCGTTATCGCCCAAAAAACTGTTTTGACGCCGCGCCTGATGATTATGCGCGTCGTGGCTAACGGCTGGCAACTACCCCATTTTGAAGCCGGGCAGTATGTGGTGCTGGGGCTGCCGCCTACTGCCCCCCGCAGCGCCCTATCCGCGCCGGAAATCGAAACGCCTGCACCAGACAAACTCATCCGGCGGGCTTACTCCATCGCCTCGTCATCCCTTCTGGGTGAGTACATGGATTTTTACATTAGCCTGGTGAGCAATGGGACACTAACGCCGCGCCTGTTTGCCCTGAATGTGGGCGACCGTCTGTGGTTGTCGCCGCACCCGGTGGGTATGTTTACCCTGGCCGATGTGCCAGCGCACAAGAACATCGTGCTGGTGGCGACGGGAACAGGGCTGGCTCCTTACATGAGCATGTTGAGCACGCATCTGGACTGCGGCGGCGCTCGGCGGATGGCCGTATTGCACGGCGCTTTCCATTCCTGGGACTTGGGCTATCGCGCTGAGCTGGAAACGATGCAGCACCTTTGTCCCAATCTGACCTATATTCCGACGATTGACCGCCCGGAGGATGAGCCGGTGGCCTGGCACGGCCGTACCGGATGGGTGCAGCAGTTATGGCAGGCTGGCGTCGTGGCTGAAACCTGGGGCTTCCAACCCACGCCGAAAAACACGGACGTTTTCCTCTGCGGTGTGCCGGGCATGATCGCCGACATGCTAACCATGCTCACGGCGGCGGGCTTCAGCGAACACAGTCACGGCCGTCCGGGAGAAATTCACGTCGAGCGATATTAAGAGCTACCACGAAGGCACGAAGGACACGAAGTATTTTCCCAAAGATTACTTCGTGTCTTCCTTACTTCGTGGTTTTATCTTGAGGAAATGATGACAACACTATCTAAACAGCAACCCGACCTGGCCCAGGCTCCGCTGGAACAGGTCAAATCTACGTTGGGCTACAGCCCCGATGGGTTGAGCCAGGCCGAGGTGACACAACGGCTGGCGCAAACGGGCTACAACGAATTGGAAGAGAAGGAAATCAATCCCATCCTGAAGTTCCTCTCCTACTTTTGGGGGCCGATTCCCTGGATGATTGAGGTAGCGGCCGTTTTGTCGCTGGCAGTGCGCCATTGGGCCGACTTTGGCATTATTCTGGCCCTGCTGGTGGTGAACGCCATCGTCGGCTTTTGGGAAGAGTTCCAGGCAGGCAATACGATTGCCGCCCTGAAAGCGCGATTGGCCCCAGAGGCGCGGGTGCGGCGCGACGCCCGTTGGCAAACCATCCCCGCCCGTGAACTCGTACCCGGCGACCTCATCCGGCTGCGCCTGGGCGAAATTGTGCCCGCCGACGCCCGTTTGCTGGAAGGCGATCCCATTTCCGTAGACCAATCGGCCTTAACCGGAGAATCGCTGCCCGTGACGGCCAAGAGCGGCACGGCCGTTTACTCCGGTTCCATCATCAAGCGCGGCGAAATTGAGGGGCTGGTCTACGCCACCGGCGAACGCACCTATTTCGGCAAAACCGCCCATCTCGTAGAAGAAGCCCACACGGAGAGCCATTTCCAAAAAGCCATTTTGAAAATCGGCGACTACCTGATTGTGTTGGCCGTCGTCCTTGTCGTTCTCATTTTGGGCGTGGCCCTGTTTCGCGGCGACAATTTCCTGACGACGCTGCAATTCGCCCTGGTGCTGACCGTTGCCGCGATTCCCGTCGCTATGCCTACCGTCCTTTCGGTGACGATGGCAGTAGGGGCGCGGCTGCTGGCGGCAAAGGAAGCGGTCGTCACCCGGCTGGCCGCCATCGAAGAACTGGCGGGTGTGGACATGCTTTGCTCGGATAAGACGGGCACGTTGACGCAAAACAAGCTGACGCTGGGCGAACCGTTCGTCGTCGAAGGGCAAACATCTCATCCTGAGTCGGCCACTTCGACAGGCTCAGTGGCCGACTCAGCGACCGCTCAACTGCTTCTCAGCGCGGCCCTGGCTTCCCGCGCCGAGGACAACGATCCGATTGATGCGACGGTGTTGAGTGGCCTGGATGGATCGCAGTCGTTGGACAGCTACACCGTGACCCATTTCCAGCCCTTTGATCCGGTGCACAAACGCACGGAAGCGGCCGTGACCGGGCCAGACGGCCGTTCCTTTTCCGTTTCTAAGGGCGCACCACAGGTCATTTTGGGCCTGGCTGCGCCACCGGATGAGGTGCAGAAACAGGTGGAAACGGCCGTTAACGATTTTGCCCATCGCGGCTACCGCGCCCTGGGCGTGGCCCGCGCCGACACGCCAGGACATTGGCAGTTTCTGGGCGTGCTGCCCCTCTACGACCCGCCGCGCGAAGATTCAAAGACAACCATCGCCACTGCCGGAGAAATGGGTGTCAAAGTAAAAATGGTCACGGGTGACCAGGCGGCCATCGCCAAAGAAATTTCCGGACAGTTGGGGCTGGGTCAGAATATTTTGGATGCGGCCGTTTTTGGCGACATCCAGCACCACGAAAGCGGGCAGTTGGCCGACGCCATTGAAGAAGCCGATGGTTTTGCCCAGGTTTTCCCGGAGCATAAATATCACATCGTGGAAACGCTGCAAAAGCGCGGCCACATCGTAGGCATGACCGGCGACGGCGTGAACGACGCCCCGGCGCTGAAGAAAGCTGACGCCGGTATCGCCGTCTCTGGAGCGACGGACGCGGCGCGGGCGGCGGCGGACATTGTGCTGCTGACGCCGGGCCTCTCGGTGATTATTGACGCCCTACGCGAGAGCCGCAAAATCTTCCAGCGCATGAACAGCTACGCCATTTACCGCATCGCGGAGACGATTCGGGTGCTGCTGTTTATGACGCTTTCGATTTTGGTGTTTAATTTTTACCCGGTAACGGCCGTGATGATTGTCCTCCTGGCGCTGCTCAATGATGGTGCGATTCTCTCCATCGCCTACGACAACGTGCGCGGCTCTGACAAGCCAGAAGCGTGGGATATGCCCCTCGTCATGGGAATTGCCACAGTCCTGGGCGTTGCCGGATTGGCCGCTTCGTTCCTGCTCTTCTACTTGGCGGAAAATTACTTCCACCTGTCGCAGGATATGATCCAATCCCTGATTTACCTCAAGTTATCGGTGGCCGGGCATTTGACGATTTTCATTACGCGGACACGCGGGCCGTTCTGGTCGCACAAGCCGTCGAAGACGCTGTTGGGCGCGGTGCTGGTGACGCAGGTTATTGCTACGCTCATCACCGTGTATGGCCTGTTTATGACGCCGTTGGGCTGGGGGTGGGCGTTGGCGGTGTGGGGTTACGCGCTGGTCTGGTTCCTGGTTAATGACCGCATCAAGCTGCTGGCTTATCGCGTGTTTGACCAGCGGCTGCCAGGGCTGTTGGGGACGAAAAAACGGGTAGGGTACGCTAAATAATGTGGACAGCCGTTTGCCTTGAAATTGAGCTTGTCGAAATCGGCTTCGGCAAGCTCAACTTGTGCCGGGCCTGATTATTGATCTAACCCGTGCCGGATGGCAATGATCACGGCCTGGGTGCGATCCGAAACATCCAGTTTGGAAAAGATGGCGCTGACGTGATTACGAACCGTGCCCTCTGAAAGATAGAGTTGAGCGGCTATTTCACTGTTGCTCAGGCCGCGTGCCATCAACCGCAGCACATCTTCTTCCCGGCTGGTAAGATTCTGTGTGATTTGCGTAGCCGGCTTTACCTGTTGACTGGCGGCTTGCTGCAACAGTTTCCCGGCAACAGCCGGATCGACAAATGCCTGACCGTTGACCGTGCCGCGAACAGCTTCGATCACCTTCTCACGCGGTGTATCTTTGAGTAAATAGCCTGAAGCCCCGGCGCGGATCGCATCAAAAAGCCACTCATCGTCATCGTAAGTTGTCAACACTAGCAGCTTCATGTCTGGGTGTTGCGTACGAATGCGTCGGGTGGCCTCAACGCCATTGAGTCCTGGCATTTTCAAATCCATCAGGATGAGGTCTGGTATGTGGGTGGCGGCCAATTCTACTGCCTCGGCGCCGTCTTGGGCTAACCCAACCACTTCAATATCGTGCTCCAGCTTCAAGAGCATTTCCAAGCCATCACGAATGATGGCCTGATCATCACAAATGACGACCTTGATCATGTCAGAATCCTTTGAGATTTAACTGAACTGTTGTGCCCTGACCGGGCTGGCTGTTGATAGTCAGATCGCCCCCGGCAGCTTGCGCCCGTTCGCGCATCCCGGCTAAACCGTAATGCCCCGTTTCCTGGAACTGCTTCTTATCAAAACCCAGGCCATCATCTGCAATTTTAAGGTGAATCTCCTCTGCGGAAATGTTCAGCAGCACCGCCAGCGTTTGCGCATTGGCATGGTACACGACGTTTTCCAGAGCCTCTTGAGCAATCCGGTAAACGCACTGTTCCACGTCGGGAGAAAGTGAAGGAATTTGCTCAGGTAATGATAGGGACAGGGTGAGTTTGCCGCGTTCGGCGGCGGAGTGAGTCAGTTTTTGCAGGGCCAATAACAAGCCCAAATCGTCAATGGGGCTGGCCCGCAGCGCCTTTAAGGCCCGGCGGGTTTCGTTCAGCCCTGAGCGGGTGGCGGCTAATGAGCGTGCCAATAAATCACGGGCTGTCTCCGGGTCTACATCCCAGTAAGCCTGGGTGGTTTCTAGCTGCACCGCCAGGCCGCTGAGGGTATGGGCTAAGGTGTCGTGCAATTCACGGGCCAGGCGGTTGCGTTCGCGGCTGATGCTGAGCTGCTCGATAGTGCTGGCATAGTGAACCAGGCGAGCGTTAGCTTCTATTAATTGTGCTTGCTGGGCACGCAGTTGATGTGCCAGCACGTTGATGAAATAGCCGATGACTAAAAAACTAACTGAGCGCACGATGGTGACAAAAACGACGGCGTGTGTTGCCGTGGCCTGAGCCGGTAAGTTTGGGGTGTTTATCATGACGAGGGCGATGTCTAAAACGGCCGTTCCCAGGGCAAACACCACCACTGCTTCCCAACGATACTGCCAGGCCACGATCACCAGGCCGATGAACAGCACCGGCAGCAAACGCAGTGTCAATCCTTCAACGTTAGACAGGGGGCCGGGGGGAAACGGCCGTATCCATAAACGGCTGGCGATAATCGGCAGCCCGGCAATGATCAGCAGCATCAAAGGCACGTAGAACGATTTCAAACGATTTTGAAGCCACTCCCAGTAAGAGAACCCCAGGAAAAGCAGGGCAATGGCTCCGTTTATAAGGTAATACGGCCCCAGAATGACCAGGGGATGCCCGGCATACAAATACGCATCCACACCAGCCAACAAAAACAGATAACCTAGCCAGACCCAGGCGGCGGTATGGATTACGCGGGTGAAGTTAAGGGAGTCATCTCTCATATCAAAATCATAACATATGCCGCATGGATGCACCCATGATCGGCGTCATGGTTTGCCAGAAATTTGGATAACGGCCGTCATGATTCATGGTGAACTGTGTCATGGCTGCCAGTGATAGATGATGACCAGGGACACTTACGACCTTCCCTAAATTTACCTAAACTGAGAACACAACCGCAAAAAATGAACTGACAAGGAGATAATCGCATGTCAACCTCAAAATTATTCGTTCTCATTTGTATCGTGTTAAGTTTTGTGCTGGCTGGTTGTCAGTCCGGGGGGCCTACGTCTGAACAGGAACGGCCGTTTGCCGAACTGACCAGCCCCGTATTCGCCCAATCTGACCCAACCGGGCAGGCACAACCCGGCCAAGAGCCTGAGGTGGAAGCCACGCCCACCTCGGCTATGCTGCCGCTGATTTTGAATGATTCGTCTGAAACAAACGCTTATCCAATTGTTGATACCGGCCAGACAACCTGCTATAACGACCAAAGTACCATCGCTTGCCCACAGGCCGGAGAAGCCTTCTACGGCCAAGATGCCCAATACGCGGGCAATCAGCCCGACTATACGCTCAGCGCCGATGGCCTGACCATAACCGACAACGTCACCGGTCTGACCTGGGCGCAAAGCCCTGATTGGAATGGCGATGGCGATATCAACGTGGACGACAAAATGACCTTCGCCGAGGCGCAGGCCTATCCCGATACACTCAACGCCATGAACTACGGTGGCTATAACGATTGGCGGCTGCCAACCATGAAAGAATTGTATTCGCTCATGGATTTCCGCGGCGTTGATCCCAGCGGACCTAATGCGAACGAACTGATCCCCTTTATTGACACGAACTATTTCGACTTTGCCTATGGCGACGAAGCCGCCGGTGAGCGCCTCATTGATGCTCAGTTTTGGTCGAGCAACACCTATCTTGGGACTGTTTTTGGCAATCAAACGTGCGTCTTTGGCCTAAATCTGGCGGACGGCCGTATCAAGTGCTATCCCTCTGCCAGCAGCGGCCCAGTTACCAAGCTGAATTACGTCTATTTTGTGCGTGGCAACACCGCCTATGGCATCAACGAGTTGAGCGATAACGGGGACGGAACCATCACCGACAATGCCACCGGTTTGATGTGGTTGCAAGATGACAGCGGCGCGGGCATGAACTGGGAAGAAGCGTTGGCCTGGGTTGAGCAGATAAACGAACAGAACTACCTTGGTTACAGTGACTGGCGGCTGCCCAATGCCAAAGAAATGCAGAGCATCCTGGATTACGGCCGTTCTCCCGACGTGACCAACTCCGCCGCCATAGACCCGGTATTCAACATCACCCAAATCACCAACGAGGCGGGACAGGTTGATTATCCCTGGTTCTGGACGAGCACAACCCACGCTCAACCCGATGGCATGGGGGCTTCCGCTGTTTACCTCGCGTTTGGCCGGGCAACGGGCTATATGAACAACACCTGGATGGACGTTCATGGCGCGGGTGCGCAGCGCAGCGACCCGAAAAGCGGCGACCCAGCGGATTATCCCACCGGTCACGGGCCGCAAGGTGATGCGATTCGCATTAACAACTACGTGCGCCTGGTGCGAGGAGGCACGTCCGGCGAAATCGTTAACAACAGCGAGGTGGTCAATGTTTCAACAGGCAGCGGAACTGGTGAAGCTGTCCAGAGTGGGCTGCCCAACCAATCTAGGCCACCGCAAGAAGCGATTGACGCTTGTGTAGATTTGACCAGTGGTGCGGCCTGCACCGTGGAAACGCCGAATGGGAATTTGAGTGGAAACTGTACGGCCGTTCCCTCTGGTGAACTGGCCTGTGTGCCCACAGGGGCAGCCCAAAGAGACGGGTAACACCCAGTTGCCTGGTACGCCAAATGACGTAAACGGCCGTTCCTGGAAACGGCCGTTTTGTTTACTCCCAACAAGACACCCCGCCGATGTGCCCTTAGTCCCAAACAGATAAACTATTTTATGTAGTTTTTCTTCTCCTCCTCAAATTGAGACCAAGACAGAGAGAGCAAGGCCAACGCCCTCTCTCTTGCCTGGCTCAAGAAAGCCGTTTACAACCTTATCCAACAAGGGGATTGACATGACACATTCATTACGACGCATTGCGATCTGGATTGACCAACGAGAAGCCATTGTAGCCGTGTTCAGCGGCGACCGATTACGCAAAGAGGAAGAAATTTTCTCTGACATTGACCAGGAAACGCATCACAAAAAATGGACGCGCAACCATATTCAGGCGCATAAACATGAACATCTAAAACATTTTTACGAGGAAGTTGTCCAACACTTTGGCCCGGCAGATGAGATACTTATTTTGGGGCCGGGGCAGGCTAAACATGAACTGCATCACCACGTTGAACATCATAAGGGGCTGAAGGGGAAGGTAACGGCCGTTGAAAATGTGGGGAAAATGAGCGAAACCGAACTGGTAGCTCATGCAACTACTTTCTTTAAACTCGATCAGCATGTGTTTCAAAAGTAAATCGCCTCGATATGCCGCCCTTACATAGAGGCCGCTGGACTAGCGGCCTCTATGCGTTTTTACGCCTTTTGACGTAGGCTCCCCCCTTTACCAGGGGCCTTTTGTCTTAGCCAGGTTTCTACTTTGCGCCGATGTGGGTACGGCCGTTTCCCAATATGCTAAAAACATCATAAAAAACAAATCCATCGGACAGCAACTCATGAAAAAATTACAATTCCCCGAACCATTCAAACACCAACACCCACCTATTCAAGACGTCAATGTCCTTTTTGACCAGCAAGCCACAATAGGCGAGCGGGCAGCCGACTGGGTAGCAAAAGCAGTTGGCTCTTGGACATTCATCATCGGTCAAATACTGCTGCTCATGTTATGGGCAGTACTCAACATCATTTCCCTGGTAACCCATTGGGATCCGTACCCATTCATCCTCATGAATCTCATTCTGTCCTTGCAAGCCGCCTTCACCGCGCCGGTGATCATGATGAGCCAAAATCGGCAGTCAAATATGGATCGGCTGGAAGCAAAGAATGATTACGCCATTAACCAAAAAGCTGAAGAGGAAGTGCGAGCCATTTTGGAACACCTGGCAGCGCAAGATGAAGCCCTGACACTCATTCACGACCAGATAAGTAAATTAACAAGTAAATAAGCAGGAGACAAACAATATAATGGACACGTCACTCTTAAACAAATTAGAAAACCTAGGATATTACACCCTGCCACAACGCCATGAACACTGCATTGGGCACACCGGGCTGCTCATCCTGATGCGCCGCCAGCCGTCTGCCGGGCAAGTCACCTTCGATCCGCAAACCATTCACTTACGGCTGCTCGATTGGGATGGCAAAGCACATTGGACAACCTTCAAAGCCAACACGCCCTTCCCCATGTCGCGCATCATTTGCCCCGGTGTCATTTCTGTACAGGCACAAAATGGTGAGCGGGCAACGTTCTTTGTTTTTGGCGGTTCGCTAGAAGCACGCGATGAATCTCCAGGCGAAAAGGTATATTCTTTGCGCTCTTCTGCCCCGGTTCTAAACTTATCAACCACAAATACAACAGCTGATCGGCTGGCAGCCGAAGTAGAAGCGTTGTGGGCCAAGCTGCAATCATCCTGGGCAATGAGTGATGAAGCATTCTGGCATCAACTGACGAAGGTTTACCCTTTTCGCCTGTTTGTCGCCACTATACAAACCATTCTCAACCAATATGAGCAGACACCAGAACTGCATACGGGGCAGCAGCAGGAGTTATATTACGGGCTGCTGCATGAAAAAACATGGCTGCAAGAGACCGGCCAATGGCCGGAACCAGTACCAACGCTGGAGGATTTACGGCCGTAACCAATCACCTCTCATCAGAGCATAACAATCGTATAAACGCTTCCTAGAACAAGCTGGACATCCAGCACCAAATCCATAGACTTTTTCTGTTCAAAGCAATCAGAATTAGCATTATCGCCGACCTCAGGGATAATCATGATTACTTGTGGCTATTGCTTCTTGCTGTTTTTGGCTAAAAGGTAGCGACAGAGAAAACTATGCGCGAATCACGCACAAAAGAATTTTTGGGAATGTTGTTTTTATCGGGAGGCTGGGTAAGCATGTTGTTTTCGGTCGTGCTTTACCTGTTCTTTTGGCGAGTGGATAACGAGCCAGGGGCGAAGGATATGCCTGTTTTGCTGTGGACGGCCGTTTCCCTTTGTTCACTCGGAGCGGTCGCCTTCTTGGGAGGCAATATCTTGCTCACCCTCAAAAAAGCATGGCGGCTGTTAGTCATTGGCTGGGTTTTGTGCGTGGCCCTGCTCATTGGTGCAATTGCATTATCCCCCATCCTATTACTTTTTATGGTGTAAATGGAGATGAGTGCTGACGGGAATGAAATTTGGCAAGCAGACGCAAGCTATTCTGACTCTTGTTGGCATTTTATTAGCAATTAGTGCTTGTCAAAACAGCAACAGCCATGTTGACGGAGACATAGCAATGGCGGAACGATTTGAATTTTCTGGTGGTGGCGCATATCATCCAGATGGATTCGGTGAGTGGCGCATCACATTAGCCGCCGATGGCACCTTTGCCCCAACGTACCAACAAGCAGATGTGATCACAGAATACGGACCGTTTATCCTGTCAGAAGAAGAGAATAAGGCATTGTGGGAGCTGATTGCATCTGCACATTTTGCCAGTTTGCCAGAGACGTTTGAACGTCCCGGCATTCCCGATGAAACGGCGTATACGTTTGTGGGTTACGGCCGTAATACCACTTCCAAAGTCGAAATGTGGACGGCTGATGCCAAAGAAAATCCAGCATTACTGGCCCTAACAGAAAAGATTTTCTCGCTAATTGAGCAGCATACAAAGGTAGAAGTCCAAACTTAACCAGTTGCCCACCGCAGAGTAACACCCAACCCATTGCAACATAAAACCCAAACCATAAAAATGATCAACTCCTCACCTTTAATCAACTTTCTCTGCGGCAGTTTTCTCGTTGTCTTCATTATCATCTTTCTAATGGGCGTGACCCAAGCGCGGGCAGGCATGGTACAGTGGATGGCCTTGCTACTTGCAAGCATCATAACATTTATCTGCTTAGGAGCCACTTACTATCATTTGCCCGCATTTGCAAAAATTCCCTGGTTGGGTTGGTTGTACATTACAAACAGCACCCTCACCTTTTTTGTATATGGCTACGACAAAAGAGGCGGACAAACAGATACCTGGCGAATCCGAGAGCGAGCATTACACACGCTAGAATTTTTAGGTGGATGGCCCGGTGCATTAATGGGATCACGCTACTTTCATCATAAAACCAATTGGCAGCACAAGCGAGGATTCCTTCTAATGCGCGTGTTCATCATTGTACTTCATGGACTTTTATGGTTCGGATGGTACTTTGTAACCTATAAGTAGCCTGCTACCCCTCCCCCACTTGTAATTTAGCCACACAATCAAATTAGCAATACCCTTATCCTGTCGCGTTATAACAACCGTTCGTTCCTGCATTGCCACACAATCTGCCATATAGAAATCATCTATATACCTCAATCGAAAAGTGCAATATCCCACATGATAAATGACACTTATGCAAATGATTGCCTCTCCTTATAGTTAAGGCAGATCGTAATTAATGAAATACGCAAACAAGCATCTCAATTAACAACAAGAGCGAAGAAGCAAATGAATGCAGCATACAAAGCGTTGGCAGAAAAGCAAGCAGCTGTTTGTAGCGTGTTTGCCAATCCCACGCGCGTATTAATTCTGTGGGCGCTCGCTGATGGGGAAAGACCCGTCAGCGACATTGCCATGGCTGTTGAAGCCTCCTTACAGAACACGTCCCAACATCTACGCCTGATGAAAGAGAGAGGCATTCTGAAATCGCGTCGGGAAGCCCAAACCATTTATTATCACATTGTCGAAAACGAAAATACAGAAAGCTGCCAGCTCTTGCTTCACGCATATCAACACATGAAAGATGCCCAATTTAGTTAATTGTATTTCAACCAAATACGGAGGTAAATCATGTCTACAGTTACACTCGATCTATCTGAAGTTCAAGCAGCAAAAGTCGTAGATGCACGTGGCAGCGCCTGCCCTGGCCCCCTGTTGGAAGCCAAAAAAGGCATTGGCAGCATCAAAGTAGGTGAGGTCTTGGAAATCTGGTCGGGCGATGAACGTACCAAGCAAGACATTCCCCGCTGGAGCAAGAAAGTCGGCCATGAATTCCTGGGGCATCTCGTTGCCGAAGGTGGTTACGACCGCATCTTCATCAAGCGGGCGCGGTAGAGTGAAGAGGTGAGAGGGTGATTTGCCACCCGCCACTTGCCACTTTTTACGGAGCGAAGCTCATGGAAACGAAACCAAAAATCCTCATTCTGGCGACCTTGTCCGGTGGATATGCGGGGGCGGATTCGGTAGGGCAGTTGCACGCCAACTACCCATCTAACGCCTATATCTTGCCCGTCGTGTGCCCATCCATGTTTTCAGAATCGTTTTATTTGCGCGCTTTTGAGCGGGGAATAGACGGCATTTTGCTTATGTACAGCGGAACCGATTGCCCCTTCAAAGGCGGCGCGGAACGCACGGCGCAGATTGTCAATAAGACGTTTCCACTGATGAAGGAAAAAGGCATTGACCCGCGTCGGCTGCGCCTGGTCGCCATTTGTACCGTTTGCACCAAGCCATTCTTAAAAGAGGTCAATCAGATGAATGATTTGCTGCGCGGCATTGGCCCGGTGAAGATGGAAATGGCACATGCGGTGATAGGAGATTAATAATCAATGATTAAAGATTAAAGCTCCGGTAATCGAGTGCCAATCTTTAATCATTAATCTTCAATCTTTTCCCAGAGAGAATGTTATGACCCAAGAAAACCTACACGTAGATACACTTGTGGTTGGCGGCGGCATTGCCGGGATGCAGTCGGCGTTGGATTTGGCCGACCAGGGGTTCCGGGTGGCGTTGGTGGAGAAGGAGGCCAGCATTGGCGGCAAGATGATTGCTTTAAGCAAGGTCTTCCCCACGCTGGACTGTTGCAGCTGCATCACCACGCCCAAGATGTCGGCCGTCGCTCATCACGAGAATATTGATCTGTTGACTTATTGTGAAATTGGGGCCATTCATGAAAATGGCGGCGGTTTTGTGGCCGATGTGACCAAGAAGCCGCGTTACGTGAATGAGGCAGATTGTACCGGTTGCCGCCAATGCGAATATGCTTGCCCCATTGATTTGCCCAATGCGTTTGATATGGATTTAGGGGCAATGCGGGCGATTCGGGTTCCATTTTCAACGGCCGTTCCCCAAAAAGCCGTCCTCGACATTGAAAACTGCATCCTGTGCGGCAAATGCGAACAAACTTGCCCCGTCAACTGCATTGACTTTACCCAGCAGCCGGAGCAGTTCCAGATTGAGGCCGATGCCATCGTCTTGGCAACCGGCTTTGGCCTGACGCCTACCGATGCTAAAAAAGAGTACGGCGCGGGCCAACTGCTCAACGTGGTGGATGCGTTGACAGTGGAGCGACTGCTGGCTCCCACCGGCCCGTATGGTCATGTGTTACGGCCGTCCGACGGCAAAGAACCCGACTCCATCGCTTACGTCCAATGCGCCGGGTCCCGCGATACAACGCTGGGGGTGGAATACTGCTCGCGTGTTTGCTGCATGTACGCCATCAAGCAGGCGATGCTGCTTTCTGGAGCCTTACCCCTGGCCGACATCACCATCTACTACATGGACATCCGCACCTTTGGCAAGGGGTACGAGCAGTTTTACCAAAACGCGCGGGCGATGGGCATTGAATTTGTGAAGGGCAAAGTGGCCCGAATTACCGAAGACGATGACAAAAACCCGGTGGTGCGCGTGGAACTAATTGACGAGGGTTCCCAAATTGTTGAGCGTGCACACGACATGATTGTTCTCTCGGTAGGAATGGTTCCCGGCTACAATCCACAAGCCATTTACGGCGTGCCGATTGACGCCAGCGATGGTTTCATAGAGATTCCATCGCCCAACATTGCCCCGACGGTGACCAATCATGAAGGTATTTTTGCCACGGGAACGGCCGTTAGCCCCATGGACATCGTAGATAGCATTGTGATGGCCGGAGCCGCCGCCGCAGAAACGGCCGCTTACCTGCAATCGCGGAACGGACATTCCTATAAACTCCCAATTTCTGGGAGTATGGAAATGGAGGTCGCCCATGTCTGAGAAAGAAGAACCCCGCGTGGGTGTTTACACCTGTCACTGCGGCGGCAACATCAGCGATGTGGTGCGCTGCGAGCGGGTGATGACCGCGCTCAAAAAGCTGGACAACGTCGTTGTTTCCCGCACCGATATGTCTATGTGTTCCGACGCCGGGCAGGCAATGGTCGAAGCCGACATTGCCGAATATGGTCTGAACCGCATCGTCATTGGCGCTTGTTCGCCCTCCTTGCATGAGCAGACCTTCCGCGGCACGGTGGCTCGCGCCGGGTTGAATCCGTATTTGTACCATCACGTGGGCATCCGCGAGCAAAATAGCTGGGTACACAAAGATGATCGCGAAGGCGCAACGCAAAAGGCCATCCGGCTGATGGCGGCAGGCATTGCCAAAGCGCGACTGCTCGATCCGCTGGAGCCGATTCGACTGAGTGCGAAACGGCACGCCTTGATCATCGGCGGCGGCATTGCCGGACTGCGTGCGGCGTGGGACATTGCTCGACGCGGCATTCAAGTGACCCTTATCGAAAAATCACCGTTTTTGGGCGGGCATATGGCCCAATTAGAATCGGTGTTCCCTACCGGCGAGGCGGCGCGTGGCACTTTGCATGATTTGATTGACAAGGTGACGGGCCATCCCAACGTGACGATTCACACGCGGGCAGAACTGGTCGGCATGTCCGGCTACGTGGGCGATTATCAGGCCACCATCCGGCAGCAATCACGGGGAATCAAGGAAGGGTTTACCGGCATTGATAAACTCATCGAAAACTGCCCGTTGGAAGTGCCAGATGAATTTAACTATGGCTTGACCAAGCGCAAAGCGATTTACACCGCTTATCCTGGCTGCTATCCGCCGACACCGGCCGTTGACTGGGAAAACTGCAATAAATGCGGCGACTGTCTCAAATCGTTAAATGGCGAACGCGGGCTGATTTCGTTGGAAAACGAACCGCACGATTTTGACTTGACGGTGGGGGCGGTGGTCGTGGCGACAGGGTTCCGGCTGTATGAACCGGCGCAAGGTGAGTATGGCTACGGCGAATTTCCAGAGGTGATTACGCTGGCGCAGTTGATTCGGTTGTTGGCGCTGAATGGGGAGAAGGAGTTGGTGTGGAACGGCCGTACCGTGCACAACCTCGCCTTTATCCACTGCGTGGGCAGCCGCCAGATTGACGGCATCAACGAACCGCAGCCCGACGGGCAGGTTAACAACTACTGCTCGCGCGTTTGCTGCACAGCCACGCTGCACGCGGCCAACGAACTGCGGGAGCGATTCCCGGCCATCAACCTGTACGACTTCTACGAAGACATCCGCACCTACGGCCGGGGGCACGAGGAATATTACACCGAAGCGTCAAAAAATATGGTGCGTTTCTTGCGCTTCCACGACGACGAACTGCCAAGGGTGACACCTGACCCCTATGCCAATGGAACCGGCGCGCTGCTGGTGACGGCGAAGGATTACCTGACCTGGGGGCAAGAAATTGACGCCCCGGTGGATTTGGTAGTGTTGGCAACAGGCGTCATGCCTAATCCGATTGACGACATCATTAAATTGTTAAAGGTCTCGCCAGGAACGGATCGGTTTTTGTTGGAAGTGCATCCGAAGCTACGGCCGGTGGAAACGGCCGTGCCCGGTGTGGTGCTAGCCGGAACGGCGCAAGGGCCGATGAACATCCAGGAAAGCTGCGCGGCCGCTTCAGCGGCGGCGGCGAAAGTGGCTGTTTTACTGGGGCAGGGTCGGGTGGAATTGGAGCCGTTTGTGGCTCACGTTGATCCGGATCGCTGCGATGGAACCGGCGAGTGCGTCACCGTCTGCGCCTATGAAGATGCCATCATTCTGGCAGGCGTGAACGGCGCGACCAAAGCCGTCGTTACACCGGCTAACTGCGCCGGCTGTGGCTCGTGCGTCAGCGCTTGCCCCAATCAGGCGATTGATTTGCAAGGCTGGTCGCTGTCCCAATACGAAGCCATGCTGGACGCCATCGCTAGTGATAGCTTGCCGGTGGTGGCGTAGGGAAAGTTCGTAAAACGATTTGGTAAATCGTTTGAGCGATTTGCCAAATCGCTCTACGGAGGAAATTATGACCAAAGAAGATGCCAAGAAACGCGCTATTTTTCTTAAAAACTTGCGCGCCCAACATGAAGAAACGGTGGAACGCACCCAGACCTTGTTGAAGGAGCAAAAGGCGATCCGGCGGCAGATTTGCCAGCCGATGCGCGACGGCCCAAAAACGATACCGGAGTTGGCACAAATCACCGGTCTGCCGGGTAACGAGATTTTGTGGCACATCACCGCAATGAAAAAGTACGACTTAATCGTTGAGGCAGGGATGTGTGCCGAATATTACTTGTATCAACGTCCTGAGGGGGTGAAATGATGGCGAATCGAATGGATCCCAACCTGCTGATTGACCTGAAACGCTATGGCGAGAAGGGAGCGGTCAACATTGAGGCTTGTTTTAATTGTGGCAACTGCACGGCCGTTTGCCCCCTCACCAGCGACGACCACCCCTTCCCGCGCAACACGATCCGGTTAATGCAGTTGGGCTTAAAAGATCAGATTTTGCAAAGTTCCGATCCCTGGCTGTGCTACTACTGCGGCGAATGTACGGAAACGTGTCCGCGCGGCGCAGAACCGGCGGAGGCGCAGATGGCGCTGCGCCGCTGGCTGACGGCCCAATATGATTGGACGGGGCTGGCGCGCAAATTCTACACCTCCGAGGTGTGGGAAATTGGCTCCATCATCTTGGTGGGTGTGTTGATTGCCCTGGCCTTCATCTTTTTCCATGGGCCGATTGTCACCGACCAGGTGGAACTGAATACGTTTGCGCCGGTTGACGTGATTCACATTGGCGACTGGATTATGGCGCTGCTGCTGCTGTTTTTCTTGTTGACCAATGCGCTGCGGATGCACAACTTTATTATGCGTCGAGGAACGAAGACAAAGATTCCGCTGGCGGCTTATGCGAGTGAGCTATGGAGTTTACCCTACCATTTTGCGACGCAGAAACGATGGGCGACTTGTGAGGAACGGCCGTCTTGGATATCCCACTTGCTCCTCGTCAGCGGCTACGTGCTGATGCTCGTCATCATCGTCTTCTTCTTGCCCTGGTTCCAGACGGACAACGTTTATCCGTTGTACCACCCACAGCGTTGGCTGGGCTACTACGCCACCATCGTACTGTTGTACGGGGCAGGGCGGGCCATCTGGGGGCGGCTGGAAAAGGCGCGGCAAATGCACCGCTTCTCCCATGCCAGCGATTGGATGTTCCCGATTCTGTTGTTCACGGTGACGCTGACGGGCATTCTGGTACACATTTTCCGCTACGCAGGGCTGCCGATGGCGACATACGTGACCTACGTGGTTCACCTGGCGCTGTTGGTTCCCATGTTGGTGTTAGAAGTTCCTTTTGGCAAATGGTCGCATCTAGCGTATCGGCCGTTAGCCATCTATTTTGAAGCTGTAAAAGTAAAAGCGCGTGAAATGGAACAGGCCGAATTAGCGCCGGCCACAGTTTAGAAACATTACCCATTGAATTTTGGAGGTCAATCATGAGTGAGAATGGAAGTGGAAAAATGGTCGTTTTATGCAATCATGCTGATGCGCCGCATGTGATGCCCACCCTCATTATGGGAGCGTCTGGGGCCAGCATTGGCGATGATGTCATCTTGTTCTTCTGCCCCGGCGGAGCCAACGCATTGGTCAAAGGCGAGTTGGAGAAAATCCGTGATATGCACCTGAAGGGGCTGCCCGATCCGGTACAGCTTTACGATGATGTGTTAGCCGAAGGTGGCCGAGTCATCTTGTGCGAATTGGCGCTGGAGAACAAGGGCATCGCCGTTGAAGATGTACGCGAGGGCGTTGAAATCTTGAATGCGCCGTCATTCTTGTTGGATGCCCAGGGCGCAGGATTATCCTTCGTCTTCTAGCAACAACTTAGTCAGGATCAACAACCAATGATAGGGTAGAGGCTCCTTCAATTTGGAGGAGCCTCTACTTTTTTCAGGAAGTTCTAGCCAATCTCAATAAGTCACTGTTTGATGGATGGTGAATAAAACTCCAGAACGCTTCCTGGGGGCGGTTCGGTGTATCAAGACTACGCCGCACCATATAAACCTTGCGCTGGAGTTTAAGCCCTGCCACAGGCACAGCCACGACCTGCTTTTGCGAAACAGCCCAGGTCGCAGCCAACGTCGAAACAAACGAGATAGCAAATCCAGCCTGAACTGTTTTCACAATAGCTTCAGCGTTACCTAGCTCAAGAAAAATATTTAAGTCGTCCAAACCAATGTCATGTTTAGCCAATTCAGTCATCAGCACGCGACGGGTTCCAGACGTAGGCTCACGAAAGATGATTTTCTCTTCAAGGAGGTCAACAGGTTCGACTGATTGGCGCATGGCCCAAGAATGCTCGGCAGGAACGATTAGCGTAATAAAATCATTGAAGAACTCCTGGCACTCTAATCCATTACCGCAAAGATCGTAACTGCTAATGACAGCCAGGTTGGCCTCACCCTCTAGCAACTGAGGTACGATGTGTTCGGGTGTACATGCCATAATGCTCACCCGAATCCCCGGATACCGCTGGCAAAAGCGAGCAGCCAACTGCGGCAGGATATATTTGCCAGCGGTTGTGCTACAGGCTATTCGCAGATGACCGACTATTTTTTGCTGCAAAGAGTCCATTATTTCCTGTATATCATTAGCCTGCCGCAAGAGTTTATGTGCCCAGGGCAAGAGCAAACGACCAGCTTCAGTCAGGTTAGGGGTATAGCCTGAACGATCAAACAATTCTACGCCAAAATCTTGTTCCAGAGTTTTGATGTGATGGCTGACGGTAGGTTGTGTAAGGTGCAAGAGCCTGGCCGCTTCCGAAAAGCTCAGGTTGTCGGCTGCATAGATGAACGCCTGAAGTTTCATCAAGTCAATCATAGATCGAGACTCTCCTTTACCATTATTTCTAATGATGATGATGCTCAGATGGCAATGGCCCGCCGAGCTTTTCCAGCACCTGAATTAGCGGTTCGTTGACGTGGTGCATTCGCTCCGCTGCCAACAAAATGTCTGCCTCTACCGCACCCGCCTGTTCCGCCCATTGGCGTAATTCGCGGGCATGTTCTTCGTTGTGTTCAATCCAATGAGGGATCAATACCCTCAGTTTATCTAATTCGTTCATATTCAACTCCCAAAATCCTTCTTTGCAACCTTTGCCTTCCTTGCGGTGAAATCAGATTATCCACGCCAGTTTTGCTGCTCGATGGTCAGGAAACTTTGCCGTTCTTCGTCATTCATCAAGCCTTGTTTCACCTCAACCAATTGGCCGCCTGCCGATTGCGCTGCCGCTGCCAGACTATTCACCATGTAATCGCGAATATTGTCGGGAATGTTGGGAAAGGGCAGCATTAAAGTAAGTTTTACAGTCAAATCATCCGTCACGACATGATCGCGCAAGATGCCTAAATGGCGCAATGTCGTGGCAATGGCCGGATGTTCAACGCTTTCCAGCGCATCAATAATGTTTTGTTTGATATTGTTGTCAGTCACGTCTACTCCCGTGTAAATTATAAAGGATAAAGGATGAAAGATGAATTTCTATCCGTTTGTGGAAGGCAATTGTCTGTGTTGTTCCCTGTTTTTCTAAAATTGGAGGCTCACTTAATCAATGGTCGTGGTTACGGCCGTGTCCGTGTCCATGCGCGACGCTTTCCGCACAGGGCGCGGCTTCGCGCAGCTCGCCGCCAAGATAGGTTTCCAGCGTTTGCCGCACTGTGCCCGCCGCGCCGGTGGCGGCCTGGATGCCTAGCTGCTGGAAGAACTGGATCGCCCGGCCGCCCATACCGCCGCTGAGCATCACATTGGCCTGCTGTTCATGAATGAACTGCGGAATCTGACCGACCTGATGCCCGGTGAAATAGGGGTTGTCAATCACTTCTATCGCCTGGACTTCGTTGCCGTCCATATCTACCAGGGCAAAGTAGGGACAGCGCCCAAAATGTTGGGCAACCATGCTTTCCAGGCCGTCGCTTGTTTGTAATGATACTGCAATACGCATACGTTGAATCTCCTTATGTATTTTAGTTTTAGTATTGGCCGAATTTCGCGCTGGCCACACGCATCTTGCCAATGCGTTCCAAAAGCGCTTCGATGACGTGCTGCTGAATGGCGCTGGCTATCTGGCAATCTTGGGCAAACAGTTCGCGCAATCCAACGGCATCAATTGCCAGCACTTCAATCTCGCTCAAACTGCGTGCGGTGCATTTTTGCGTGTACGGCGGAACCAGCGCCGGACAGCCGATAATCTCGCCTACATCTACCGGCCGCAGCAGTGATAGTTTGGCTTCGTCAACGGTAAACGTCTCTTCAACCTCGCCTTCTACCAGGACGAATATCTCGTGAGCCGGTTGGCCTTCTTCAAATAAGATGGCATCGGGCACAAAACATTCCTCGCGGCATACTTCCATCACAGCTTGCATTTGTTCATCATTTAAGCCGCTGAATAAAGGATACTCGTGTAAAAACTTAAAATCGTTACCCATCGTCAACCTCCGTTTGTGGTTTAGTGGATTCCAGGTACAGTTTGTTTTTCATCAAATCTATTTGGCGGATAACGGCCGTTACCACCAGCGGCGGCTCAAACAATTTCACCAACCGCACCCCTTCGGGAATGGGTTCCACCAACATGACGCTGTCCATGATTTTTTCTTCATCCAAATAAACAGCCACTTGGCACATATTTCTGCTCCATTATGTAGGGACATGGCGACGCCATGTCCCTACTTTGTGTCGCTCTGTGTTCCATCATAATTTAGAAACGAGCGGAATGACGCGCTTGCGGCTGTGATCGGCAATTTCCTTAACACCCGTCAGCAAATTAGCCGAGAACGGAACCAGGATTTCTTCGGACAGGAAGGGCGCGTCTTTGATTCGTTCGATTTGCATGTAAAGCTGGAATGGTTTCTTGGTGCTGTGGGTCATGATCAGGTTGTCAACGGCCGTTTCCAGTTTCGCTATCTCCTCCGCTTTGGCGGTGGTGCTGGCGGAGAAGAGGTAGGTGAACGGCCGTTCGTCCTGCATCGTCGCCTTCATCGTTTCCAGAATGGCTGCGCCGTAAGTGGGGGAAAAGAGCAGCAAATTGAGCGCGGACACGAAAATGAGGATGCCGGGGCCTTCGTTGGGAACCATGTTGACGGCCTGGGTAACGGCCGTTTCCCACACCTCAGGCTTCACCACATTGGCCTTAAAACGCCGGTCTTCCGGCTCCGTCATCGTGTCAATCGTCGCATCCAATTCAATAAACGCCACCCGCTCTTTGAACTCATCCAAATCCAAATGGGCGATATTCTTCAAACCAGCGGCGATAAAACTGTGATCAGGATATTGCAGCGACATAAACACCACACTGCCGCCCTGCCGCAGCCAGGCGGAGACAATGACATTGCCAATCAGTGGCTTGCCCGAACCGCCCGGCCCGCTCAACAGCGTCACGCTGGGAATCGGCAATCCCTCCGGCAGCAGCCGGTCAAACCATGCTTGTTCTGTGTACAGTCTATTCATAAACAACTTTCTCCAATCTCTAATCTCTTCTTCAACGATGTTTCGGCGCGGCGGCCAGGCTGTGCGTTTCATCCGGGTAATGAGATGGCGCGGCGCTCCAAAAGCGCATGCCGTATCGCTCGATAACCTGAGCCTGACCGCTGGCTGCCAAATCGCGCAGGGCTTCACGCACATGGCCGGGTGTCCAACGAGCCAATGCCTGCTCTAATTCTTCCTGCCGCATGGGGTGGCGGGTGATGATGGCGATGATGGCGTCAACGGCCGTTTCAAACCCACCTAAATCAAACTCCCCCGCGGCCGGATGAACCACCGTCGCAATATCGCCCAAAATCACCCTGGCCCGCAGCAGCCCGTCCTCGTCCGGTTCCTGCACCCAAGTCTCGGCGGGCGGGCGGGTGGGCAGGTTGATGTGTACTTCGTCGGGTTGGATGCGGCGCAAAACGGCGGCGATCGCTTGCAAAGCCGCTTCGGTATCGTTTAATCCCTGCATCAACATGACCTCGACCCATATTTGACCACTGTATGCTTGCCGAAAAGCGATCATGCCTTCCACCAAACGGTCAAAAGTCACGTCCGGGTGAGGGCGATTGAGTTGGCGGTAGAGAACGGCCGTTCCCGCATCCAACGACGGCATCACCACATCGGCCAAAGCCAAATCACGGCGTACTTCCGGCAAATAAAGCAGCGAGCCATTGGTAATCATGGCAACGGGAATGTCAGTCAACGCCTTCACTTCACGAATGAGCCAGCCAATGCCACTGTGCAAAGTCGGCTCACCGGAGCCGACAAACGTCACCCAATCAATCTCGCCCGGCTGGTGACTGTCCAGCGTCGCTTTCACTTCTGCCAAAATATCGGCGCGGGGGAAATATTCTTTGCGTTCGTTGGTCAGCGGCACAGTCCGTCCCAATTGGCAGTAAACGCAGTTCCAATTACACGTTTTCAGCGGAATCGTGTCAATCCCCAATGACTGTCCCAACCGCCGCGATGGAACCGGGCCAAAGACGTAGTTCATCGCACTGCTCCATTGGCTGGCACGCGCTCTAAAATGGCGTCCAGTAGGCAGTCAGCCGTACATCCTTTTAGCAAAAATGCGTCCACACCTGCTTGCAGCGCCTCCGCCCGATAACTGCTGTACAGGGTCAAAGCAATTACCCGGATTTGTGCCCCTTGGCTTTTGATGCGCCGCGTCGCTTCCAGCCCATCCATCACCGGCATTTGCATATCCATCAAAATCACATCCGGCTTGAGTTGGGCCGCCAGTTGCACTGCTTCTCGCCCATCAGCCGCTTCGCCAACGATGTTGATTTGTGGATATTGGGTGAGCAGCGCCTTTAAGCCCCGGCGGATGGCGGGCCGGTTGTCGGCGATCAGGATGTGCAGCGGTTGCTTCATGTCTTGTCACTCTTTCAAACTGCCTGATGATGATGGTTATACTGTACGCGGTGACACGGCCGTTGTCATCGGCTGGATGATGATTTAGGCGTCAACAAAAAAAGACCGCTGGCAGGCGGTCTTTCCACGTTTGTTGATAGCGTCTACAACATTTGTTGTAGGTTGGAGGGTTATGGGTCGTCGTTATCGAGGGTGGTCAATCCTTCGCGCAGGGCGTACAGCGTGGCCTGCACGCGGTTAGCCAGATGCAGCTTGTCCAAAATGTGGCTGACGTGGGTGCGCACGGTGACTTCGGCGATAGAAAGTGCGTCGGCGATTTGTTGATTGCTCAACCCTTTGGCGACGGCGCGCAGCACTTCGACTTCGCGTGCGGTGAGGGGGTCCGGGGCTTCCTGGGGCTGGGGTGATGATTGTTCCTGGGGCAACGGCCGTCCTAATTCATGCAGCAGCTTCCGGGCAATGCGCGGGTGCAGCGATGGTTCGCCCCGGTGCACCTGCCGGATCGCTTCAATCAAGTCATCCGGGTCAGAATCCTTGAGCAAATAGCCCAGCGCCCCCGCCTTAATCGCCGGAAACAGCTTGTCATCTGAGGCAAAGCTGGTCAGAGCCAGCACCCGCGCCTCCGGCTGCCGCCGCGTGATGAACTGCGTCGCCTCAATGCCATCCATATTGGGCATCACAATATCCATCAAAATCACGTCTGGCTGCAAAGCGGCGGCCTGGCTAATCGCCTGCTCGCCATCGGCCGCTTCGCCGACGACCTCAACATCGTCAATTTCCGTCAGCAAAGCGCGTAATCCTTTGCGCACAATGGCATGGTCATCAACCAACAAAATACGGATCGGTTCAGATAGTTCGGCCATCATAAATCCACTTCTACTTGCAGAATGGTTCCCTTATCCGGGGCGCTGTTCACAATCAATTGGCCGCCGATGTGCTGGACACGCTCCTCAATGCCGCGCAGCCCCAGCCCGCCGCCTTGCTGAATGCGAGTCGGGTCAAAGCCAACGCCATCATCGCGTATTTCCAGGCCGAAATGATGCTCGTTGAAGCGCAGGCGCACGGTCACTTGCTGCGCTCGCGCATGTTTGACGGCATTGGTCAGCGCCTCTTGGACGATGCGGTACAAATCCTCTTCAATGGTCAGCGGCAGGCGGGTTTCCTGCCCTTCAACGTGAAAGGTGGAGTGCAGGCCGGAACGCGCTTCAACAGTTTCCAGCCGGGTTTGTACGGCGACGGCCAATCCTTCTTTTTCTAAAACGGGCGGGTGTAGTTCAAAAATGAGCAGGCGCATATCCAGCATCGCTTCCCGCGCCATGTTACGTAGTTCCCGCAAATGGTCGGCGACGATCTCATGCTTTCCGGCGGCCAGGGCCATACGGGCCGCATCGGCATAGAGGGTGACGCTGTAAATGGCCTGCGTCACCGAATCGTGCAGTTCACGCGCCAGCCGCTGTCGCTCTTCAATCACGGCCAGCTTTTCGGCCTGCTGGTGCAGTTGGGCATGTTCGATGGAGATGGCGGCCTGGTCGGCAAACAGACGCATCAAGCGCATGTCGGCTTCGGTAAAACCGCCCGGTTTATTGATCACGTCCAGTACGCCCAAAATCGTTTCGTCCACGCAGAGGGGGACAGCCAGAATTGTTTTGATGGCCGGATTGCGTTGATAGGCGTGCGGCTGGCTCTGCGGATCGTTAAGCAGCAGGGGTTTTCTTTGCTGCACGATGGTTCCGGCAAAGGAGTTGGTGATGGAGAGACGTTCGTAAACAGGTAAGGGTGTGCCGCAACTGCTTTTGACTTGCAAGCCGCTTTCATCTTCCAGCAGAAGGACGGCGCTGCCCCCGGCGCCGGTGAGGCGGCACGCTTCGGCGCAGACGATGGACAGGACGTCATCCAGCGTGGTGAGGTGTTGCAGCAGGGCGGTGGTGACGCGCTGGAGGCTTTCGCTGGCGTTGAGCAGGAGCGCGGTTTGTTCTCGTTCGCTGATGTCGGTGCCGGCGCTGATGATGTAGGCGACCTCGCCGTCGGCGTCGCGGAAGGCGGTGTTGGACCAGGCGATGAGGTGGCGACGGCCGTTTCTCGCTGTCCAATAATACTCGTTTTTGTCGGGGAACTGGCCGGCCAGCAGGCGGGCAAAATCTGCCTGGGCAGCCGCTTTTTCTTCCGGCAAGAGCAGCAGCTCCCAAAACGGCCGTTCCTGCACCTCAGCAAATATATACCCGGTTAATTGTTCGCAGGCGTGATTAAAACGGACGATACGGCCGTCCCGGTCAAACACGGCGATGAGGGTGTCGACTGTATTGAGAACGGCCGTTGAAAAGGCCTGTTCTAGCTGCGAATCAGGACGCATTTCCTGCTCTTGAAACCAGATTGAATGCACACGTTTTCATACGCTTATTCTAACTGAAAAGAGAGGGGAACAGTAATGTGGGATAGTTGCACAACAAAATCAAGATGACATTCCCACCTAAATTGTAGTATCCTGTAAACGCAGCGTGGCCTGTGTAAGCAGATGGAGCCAATCCCCACAGACAACATCACCCCCAACTTTCATATTTGAGGAGCCTCTCATGAGACAGTCAAAAAAATATTCAGCAGCGGGCATGATTGCCGTGATTTGCCTGGCATCTCTCGCTTTTACTGCGCTGACACTCTATACATTGACGCCCCTGGCCGCAGACAGCGCACCCCTATCAGTTGCAGCAAATGAACCTTATCTAGTCAAAGACATCAACCTGGCGACAGAACCCGCCGATCCGGAACAGTTGGTTGACGTCAACGGTACACTGTTTTTCGCTGCTGATGATGGCGCGCATGGCGTGGAGCTTTGGATGAGCGATGGCAGTGAAATGGGCACAGTTTTGGTTAAAGATATCAATCCCACCGGCAGCGCCAATCCTTCTTACCTGGTCAATGTCAACGGCACACTTTTCTTCAGCGCCGAAGATGGTCAACACAGCATCGAATTATGGAAAAGTGACGGCACAGTTTCCGGAACCGTGATGGTCAAAGACATCAATCCAGGCGGCGGGTCGGGAGCAAACGGGCTGGTCAGTTACAATGGCAAGGTGTTTTTCAGCGCCAGGGACAGCAGCAGCGGGTATGAGCTATGGCAAAGTGACGGCACAGAAGGTGGTACGGTTCGCGTTAAAGACATCGTTAGTGGAACAGGCGGGTCGTATCCGAACAATCTGATTGAGGCGGGCGGCATCTTGTTTTTTGTGGCTTATGACAGCAGCAGCGGATACGAATTGTGGAAAAGCGACGGCACTGAATTGGGCACGGTGCAAGTCAGAGACATTTTTACTGGCACAACGAACTCGGATATTAGTTGGGCAGCCAGTTCTAACGGCAAGCTGTTCTTTCGCGCCAACGATGGCGTTTCTGGCCCAGAGTTGTGGATGAGTGATGGCACTGAAAGTGGGACACAACTGGTAGCAGATATTGTGCCGGGAAGCGAAGGTTGCAACCCGATCTGGTCAACGGACGTGGATGGCACGCTGTTCTTCAAGGCTACTGACGGCGGGAATAATTACGAGTTGTGGAAGAGCGATGGCACAGAGCCGGGAACAGCGCTTGTGAAAGACATTCGTCCCGGCGGAGCGCAGTCCAACATTGGGTACCTGGTTAGCTGGAACGGATTGCTCTATTTTGCGGCCAATGATGGCGTCAACGGCATTGAGTTGTGGCGCAGTGACGGCACAACGGGGGGCACCATCATGATTGACGACATCATGCCAGGCGCGGCATCATCGGGGCCTTCGTATTTAACGGCCGTTAACAGCCAACTCTATTTTCGCGGTTACACCCCAGAAACCGGATCGGAGCTTTGGGTAACAGATGGCAGCATCGGCGGTGCGGCATTGGTGAAAGACGCCGTTCCCGGCTACGGTTCCGCCAGCCCGCAATTCCTGACCGACGTGGGCGGCAGCACCCTGTTCTACAGCGCCTATGATTTGGAGGGACGGCGCGAATTGTGGCAAAGCGATGGCAGCGGCCCCGGCACGTTCCGTATCAAGGACGCGAACACGCTGGCCGCCGGTTCCCTGCCCATGCAGTTGACAGATGTCCAGGGCACGCTCTTTTTTGTGGCGGATGACGAGTATACCGGCTATGAATTGTGGCGGAGTGATGGCACCTTGACCGGCACAGTCCAGGTGGAGGACATCCTGACCGGAACCGACGGCGCCTACCCTCAAGATTTAACGGCCGTTAACGAACTGCTCTTCTTCTCCGCCAGCGACGACGCCACAGGCGCGGAACTGTGGCGCAGTGATGGCACGGCTGGGGGCACATTCATGGTCAAAGACATTTACAGCGGCACGAACAGCGCAGAGCCGCATGGCCTGGTTGCTATGAACGACTTGCTGTATTTCAGTGCTTACACGGCCGTTTCTGGCTACGAACTGTGGCAAAGTGATGGCACGGAACCGGGCACCCTTTTGATGACAGATATTTTCACCGGCCCAGGCAGTTCAGAACCGGAATGGTTGACCCGCGTCGGAGATGCTCTCTATTTTGTGGCTGAAGATGGGGAAAACGGCCGTGAATTATGGCGAAGTGATGGCAGCGCAGCAGGCACCCTTCTGGTGCGAGACATTTTCACAGGCACGTCTGGCTCCGACCCGCAAAACCTAACCGACGTCGGGGGAACCCTCTTCTTTATTGCTGAAGACGGCGTGCATGGCGAAGAACTGTGGAAAAGCGACGGCACGCAATCCGGCACGCTCATGCTCAAAGACATTTACACCGGCACCAGCGGCTCCGAAGGCCAATATTTAACCGACGTTAACGGCACGCTTTTCTTTGCTGCTTACACGGGCGATGGCTACGAGTTGTGGGCCAGTGATGGCACAGAAACCGGGACATACCAGGTCAAGCAAATCAACACCGGGGAAGACAGCGCCGTGCGGAACCTGATCAACGTGAATGGCACGCTGTTCTTTGTCGCCAACGACAGCGCCGGGGGCGGCGAATTATGGAAGAGTGACGGCACGGAAACCGGGACGGTGCAGGTGGCGGATATTAACCCCGGCCCAGAAGATGCCGACCCAGAATGGCTGGTTCAGGCGCACGGGCTGCTTTACTTCAGCGCCGATGATGGGGAAAACGGCCGTGAACTATGGATGAGCGACGGCACAAATGCCGGAACCCGGCGAGCGGCGGATATTTACCCCGGCCCAACCGGTTCAGACCCGGACAACCTGGCAGTGGTTGGAGAATGGCTGTTCTTTGGCGCGAATAATGGCGAAAACGGCCGTGAATTATGGGCGTGGGCGCTGCAACTGCGTCAAATTTATTTGCCTACCATCATCAGAAATTGATAGGCGTGAGACAACCCTACCCTGCCTCGCGGAATTGAGTTTCGTAGAGAGAGGCATAAAGGCCATCACGTTCTAGCAGTTCAGCATGAGTACCTTGCTCAACCAACTGCCCCTGATCCATGACCAAAATCTGGTCAGCAGCCAGGATGGTGGAAAGGCGATGGGCAATCACCAGACTGGTGCGCCCCTGCATCACATGCTGTAAGGCCTCTTGAATCAATGCTTCGGAGAGGGAATCCAGGTGAGAGGTGGCCTCGTCCAGCACGAGGATGCGCGGGTTCTTGAGAATGACACGGGCAATGGCAATGCGCTGGCGCTCGCCACCACTGAGGCGGTAGCCACGCTCCCCAACCACTGTGTCGTACCCATCAGGCAGCCCGGCGATGAAGTCGTGGATATTGGCAGCTTGGGCAGCGGCCACCAGTTCGGCATCGCTGGCCTGGGGATTGGCATATAACAGGTTGGCACGAATGGTGTCATAAAATAGGTACGTCTCTTGCGTGACCATGCCGATGTTGTCGGCTAATGACCGAAGGGTGATGTTTTCGATAGGGTGATTGTCTATACGAATTTGCCCCGACGTGGGATCGTACAGGCGAGGGATGAGATAGGTGATGGTGGTTTTGCCCGCCCCGCTGGGGCCGACGAGAGCCACAAGCTGCCCCGGCTCGATGGCGAAAGAGACATCGTGCAGTGCCAGCCGCTGCTCCTGCGGAGCGGTAGAGTCCGAGGCGACGCCATCTTCCTCTTTCTGCTTGCCACGTTTGAGGTGCGCGGCGCTGCCGCCCCAGGTGAAACGGGCAATTTCTTGCAAGCCAATTTGTCCTGCCCCTTCACCAGGATCGTAGGCAAAGGTGACGTTTTGAAATTGGATACGGCCGTGTACGTCTTGCAGCGCCTCTGCCCCATCCTGCTCTACAATTTCTACGGGGATGTCCAACGCTTCAAATACGCGCTCGAAGCTGACCATGCTTTGCGCAAATTCCACCGGCGAGTTGGTGAGCGACATCAAGGGGCCGTAAAGCTGCATCAGATAATTGCCAAAGGCGACGATGGTGCCGATGGTGAACTCACCGCGCAGCACCAGATGACCACCCACCCAAAAGACAACGGCCGTTCCCACCGCGCTGACAATACTCAACAACATAAAGAACCAACGGCTAATCACGGCCGATTTAATGCCGATGTCGCGCACGCCCTCGGCATCTTGTGCGAAGCGCTGCATTTCGCGGTTTTCGCGGCCGAACAACTTCACCAACAATGCCCCGCTGACGTTGAGTGTCTCATTCATGGTCGCGTTCATCTCGGCGTTGATTTCCATAGAGCGGCGGCGCATATCGCGCAAAACGCGGCCAATACGCCGCGCAGGCAGCACAAACAGCGGCAAAATCGCCAGCGCCAACAGCGTCAGCCGCCATTCCAACTTCAGCATAATGCCCAGCGTCGCCAGCAGCGTGACCACATTGGAGACGATGGTTACAAATGTGCCGCTGATGGCTTGTTGAGCACCAATCACGTCATTATTCAGCCGGGACATCAGCTCGCCAGTACGGGTTTGGGTAAAGAAACGCAAGGACATGCGCTGCATGTGCCCATATAGGGCTTGCCGCAAATCGCAAATGACGCCTTCCCCTACAGCGGAGTTGAGACGACGCTGCCACACGCCAATCACGCCATTAATGATGGGGATGCCGACCATGCCCAAAGCCAGGAGATTGAGGAGGAGAAGGTTTTTCTCAGGAACGGCCGTGTCAATCAAGGCCCGGAATAACAAGGGCTGCACCAGCGACAGCCCAGAAATGAGCATAATCGTCAACAAAAGAAGCAACACTTGCCAACGATACGGCACAGCAAACTGCCATACCCGCCGCAACAAATCGCGGGACAGCGCCGAACGATCCTGTTTTTCGTCATATCGGATAAACGCAAACCAACCACCACCATGCATAACAATTCCCCTAACGTCTCAAAAGTTTATAATCTGAACAGATTCTCTTTTCACAAACACATGATTTCATTTATCATCATAATATAGCTCGATGCATCGAATATCCCAGAAAAAGGAGGTTTAAGATGGCATTACACCCCGATTTGCAGGGCATCCTGATTAACGAGGCTCAGATTCAAGCGAGGGTACAAGAATTAGCCGATCAGATTTCGCGTGATTTTGCCCATATTACCAACAACTTGTATTTGGTAGGCGTGCTCAAGGGCGCATTTATTTTTCTGGCAGACCTGGCCCGGCACATTAGCGTGCCCCATCGTGTTGATTTTATGGCCGTGTCCAGCTACGGAATTACCGCGCACTCCGGTGAAGTGCGCGTCATCATGGATTTGCGTGAACCCATTGAGGGTAAGCATGTCATTCTTGTTGAAGACATTGTAGACACTGGAAAGACTCTCAATTACCTGTACAAAACATTGCTAGGGCGCAAGCCTGCTTCGCTGCACACCTGCACATTTGCACGCAAAAAGCGAGATGGCGTTGACGTGCCAGTTGATTATCTTGGTTTTGAGATTCCAGATGAGTGGGTGGTAGGCTACGGTCTGGATCATGCTGATACCCATCGCACGCTGCCATTCATTGCAGAGTTGAAGCGTGAGGTTTACAGCAAGAGCTAGAGGCTAGAGCTAAAATCCTTGCCGAAGACTGAGCCTATCGAAACTAGTTTTGACAGGCTCAGTCTGTGTAAGGTCTGTGCCTGCTTAAAGAAGCCCGGCGTAACTGCCCCCGTCTACCTGAAGCATCGCCCCAGAAATGTAGCTGGCAGCCGGGGAAACAAGAAAAGCGGCCACATTGCCAAATTCGGTGGGGTCGCCCATGCGGCCTAAGGGGATGCCGGATGTCACTTTGGCAATCTCGGCATCGGGCGTCGTGCCATTTTGTTGGGCACGGTAGTCCATAATTTCGCCAACGCGCTCTGTCGCCGTCCAACCTGGTAAAATGGAGTTGGCACGGATGCCAATCGAGCCAAGTTCTTGGGATAGGGCTTTGGTGAGGCCAACGACGCCGGGCCGCAGGACGTTTGAGAGCAGCAGCCCAGGGACAGGCTGTTTCACGGAAAAGCTGGTAACGGTTAGAATGCTGGCGGCATTACTTTGGCGCAGATGGGGCAGTGCGGCTTTGACGAGATGGGTAACGCTCATCAACGTGAGATTCAGTGCTTTTTCCCAGGCAGCGATGTCGGTGCTTTCAAATGTACCGCCGGGAGGGCCACCGGCATTGGTGATAAGGATGTCCAGTCCGCCAAAATGGGCAACGGTATCTGCAACAAGCTTGTAAAGTTGGTCTGTATCCATCACGTCGGTGACGAATCCGGCAACGGCCGTTCCCTCCCCACCTGCTTCTTGCAACTTTTGCACGGCCGTATCCACACGTTCCTGCGAGCGGCTGCAAATGGCAACGTTGGCACCTTCCAACACAAGCTGCCGCGCCGCGGCAAAGCCCAGGCCCTTGCTGGCTGCTACGACCAACGCCACTTTCCCTTTCAATCCTAAGTCCATATTTCACCCCTGTTCGATTGACGATATTAGGTTAACGATTTACGATACGGCGCAATCGTAAATCGGAAATCGTCAATCGTCAATCGCAAATGTCTATGTCTCATCCTGACGCTGAAAAGTGGAACGGCCGTTATCATCAAGATGGCTTCCATTGGCTGCAAAACAAGCCGCGCTCGCTGCTGCAAATGTGGCTGCCACGCCTACCCCATAATGGATTGGCATTCGATGCAGCATCCGGCGTGGGCGTGAACGGGCTGGTGCTGGCACAGCATGGCCTGCGTGTGGTGGCGTTGGACATTTCAGAGGTTGGGCTGCGGCTGGCACGGCAGTTGTTTACGCAGGAGGGGTTGGAGGTGGATACGGCCGTTTATGACCTTGCCCGCCCCTGGTTTCCGGCACATAGTTTTGACGTGATCATCAACTTCCGCTTTTTAGAGCGGGCCACATTTCCTGCGTATCGCCGCGCTCTCAAGCCCGGTGGCTGGCTCATCTTCGAGACATTCGTGAAAACAGACGCCGCAGTGGAGTATCCTGACCATTTCCTTGAAGCGGGGGAATTACATGAGGCGTTTGCTGACTTTGTGGTGCATTTTAGCGGGCGGGAGGAGGTGGTGAGGAACGGCCGTGTCTACAAAACCACCGACCAACTCGTGGCACAAAAACTTCTCTAAATGTATTTTATTAACCCGATTTGTACTGTTCCATTAATAAGCACAATTCGTCTAAAAGTGAGAATCTGGCCCAGAAAGCCAGCCTAAAAGGATCTTCTGCAACATACGCTTGATACCATAAAACAAATCTTTCAGATGCCGTATGGTCTGGGTTCGCTTTAGGGAATCTTGCAAACATTAGTAATGGGTTTTGTTCTAATCCAACCAACTTCAAACTCAGCGATAGCAACTTGTCAAGCAACCTTTTATAGGGTGATGGCAAAAACTCTGCGGTAAATTCTAGCCGCCGAAGCCTCTCTAACAACGCCAACAAAGGATACGCCAATCGCACTTTAAATTTCCAACCTGAACTATTTGAAATCTCCAGAAAATCGGAAACGTTTCTCGATTTCCTGAACGGTGCATATATCCAAGCATCGAGTTCAATTCTTGCAATCAACTGCTCTATGAGTTCCCTGTCATCACCTGTACAACGCAATAAATTCTTTTGGCGCACATTGTTAATAAAGTAGACTCTATGTCTTACTATATGAATTCTTTCCAGAGTATTTAAAAATCCTTGAACATTATAAGTATCAGGGTTATCCCGGAATAACAAATGAACCCAAAAATATTCCTTGATATCGATGATTATTTGTGCAACAAAGGGCCACAAAAAAAGTCCACTTAGGATTGTTAAAAATATTGGGCCACCTGTTAACTTCAGAATATTAATAATAGCCAAAATTATGAAGAAAACGCCTGCCCCCATTAAAGCAAGTGTAAGAATGGCAGCAACCAAAACGGCAATTGCCCTAATATAGTTTTTAATTGAGAATAATAGCTTGACAATGCCTTTCCAGTTTTTAGGCAACAAATTTTTAATCTTGACGAGGGTTCTTTTGAAGGCAAGCCTAAAATTTGCGCCAACTTGTGCATAAGATTTTATTGGAGCCCAAACAAAAGCACTCATTAATGCATTTAGCATTAAGCCCGCACCTGCTATGAATAACATCAAGATCGTAAGCTCTTCAGCACCGACCTTTCCAGAAGATGCAAATTTTACTGTCTTAAGATAGGTTTCAGTCTCTGGTATATAAGAAAACGACTTAATAATTTTTCCCGCATGTTTAAGTCTAAAATCAACCAGGTTAGACAATACAAGCATATAAATCGATGAAGCAAGCAGCACTCCGCTTAATAGAGCAAGATTTTTAGTGCGTCCACCCTGATATCGAGAAAAACCGATATTTCCCCTTCGAAACAAACTGTACCATGATAGATACACTACAATTACTGTTAAAACATAAATAAAGACCACTTTGTTAATAATTGGATTATTGTGTGAAACAGCCAGACTAAATTGCAATAGTATGTAAAAAGCAAAAAGCAAGTTGATGACTAAATCCCAAAAGGGAATACTCTCCAGCCATTTTAATACTCGTTGAAATTCTTCTGCTTGATCTAATCGTCTCAAATGGATTCTTAACGTATGAACTTCTTTTAGAAATTGGTCATGGAGGAATTTTTTGACGAGCGTTTCGCGAATAGATGAAGACACTTGCTCCGTCATCTGTTTTAAATGTTTGACCTGTTGAAATGCAACATCCCTTACCAGGCTAGAACTACGAAATCCATCGCTTAACATTCTGACCAGGGTTGGTTGTGGCACAATGCCAGCTATTTCAAGACTCCATTTTTCATCTGTGAGAAATCCAGTGCTTTTGGCAGACCATAATAGTAATCCTGCTTTATGCCGTAAACTGTCTGGCAATTCATCATATCGACTGCGAAAACCTTCTTGTAATACATTAAGAAGGTGCATTAATCCAGCAGGCCACAAAAATGGACGAGGTTCTTCAATCTCATCTAGTTCCTTTTCTTCTGCATCAGATTCGTCTGGTAATGTTTCGGTTTGAGGCAGTTTTGAAACCAGTCTGGGGGCACGCTCCAGCATGTTATCCAGCATGTTTTGTGCTTCAGCAATGACATCTTGTAATTGGGCGAAAGGGGTTGTTTGCATGAGTACAACGGCCGTTTCTCGCCACCGGCCATCCGACAACAAATGAACTGGACTAACCCTATCAGGATTCTTTAGCACGACAGAAGTCGTAAAATATTCTTGGAAACGGCGATGAGAAAAGCTAAATGGCTTCGTCTCATCTGCTAATGACGAAGTCTCCGAACGGGCTAACTTCAAAAACTCTAACGCGCTCAACAACACATTAAATCTATCACCTAATGATAAACTTTGTCTTTCCGTCGCACGTCGCAAATCCTCCCTGGTAGGATTCAGTCCCAAATCATTATCTGCTGTCATCGAGAACGCAAGGCGTTCTGCTGCTTCCCGCAAATCAGTTGGTTCGAGATTAAATCGCCGCAGCAACCGATCACGATCCCTCGTCAAACGCTCGTCTATATAAGATTCATAAACAACAAAGGTTGAATCAGGATGTTTTTCATTCTGAGCAATATATTCACAAAGTAACCCCAAAAATAACGGATTACTAGCCATCGAACGCATACTATCGTCAGCCGCATTCACAAAACCCATTAATTCATTTGATTGTTTTGAAGACAAACCCGTCCTGCGTACAAGCTCTTGCTTTCTATCATCTTTGAGGGGCAAAATGCGAAAACGAGGCCAGCCCAATTGCTGTGGGCCACGATACACTCGTGAGGCTACAGCCCCTCTACATTTATTCATCCCACCTAAAAAATCACGAATTGCATCCCCATATTCACGAATGATTGCATCGGCTTCTGTAGAACTTAACACCTCTGGGATCTCATCAAATGAATCAAACAAGAAGAACCAAGTCCCCTCGCGCAGACCACGATCAAATTCATCTTCTAAGAATGATTCAATATCCCTGTCATTAGCACGATTCAAAGAACGCAATACAAAGGCGCGAATCAAATGCTGATTAATTGGAGGTAATTCTGTTTCATCCGAAAGATCAGACAGCATTTGGGATAATGCCGGCATCTTTGGCCTGGCTCTACTGCAAAGGCGTATAAGTTTTGTTAACAGACCATGCCGCTGGCAGTATTGAACAAGCTCCCGACTCTTATCGAGGTGATTTTCCCCTGATAACCTCTCATAAGGAATGGACAAATCAAAGCAAATATCCTTGAGTTCGCTTTGATCGAAATGGGTAGCAAGGATATTTTTTAGCTGAACCGTATCTGCTTGTGCTGAGTACCCCAAATCATGCGTTAAACTACCCGCCCACCAACCTGAAAAGTCATCATTCCATTGAGCTGCCAAATGCTGACGTGATAGATTTTTCAAGTTGATATAAATAGGCACTGGCGTATGAGGATCATCCGAACGCATCGCTTTTTGGGCCATAGTCAGTGTCACCTGACGTAACGCCACGCTCTTTCCCGAACCGGGTTCACCTTCAAGCAGAATGAGCCTCTCCCCACTATTCTCTAAGGCTTTAGACAATGATGGCTCAGAGCGCAACCCTGACCTGCGCTGGAAGGGTAATCCAGGGACAATATAAGCACCAGACGCTTCTACTTCCGCTTCCAACTCTGTAAACCGATAGTGGCTCCACGCCTCCAAATTGTTAAGTCGTCGAATTTCACCCTCAATATGATCTGCAAACTGTTGCCTACGTTCCAAACGGTATTTATCTTCCTCTGTAGCTGTTCCAGGTCGGATTTTCTGTCTAATACCCAAAACCAGTCTCACAAGACTTTGCCAGATGAAGACAAAAAACTTAGTTAACCGCTCTAATAACACGAAAGTAATAGCCAATAGGGTCAACCAAATTAGGATTTGCACAGGCTCTATTTGACCGCTTGCCTCATTTGTTATCCAAGTTTTAACCAGTTCAAAAAAGTTCATAAGCAATCATAGCTCCAGTTTGAGCTGTGTGCCCCCAACTGAGATGATGTCTCCAGCAGTGATGACGGCCGTTTCCTGCAACACCACCTCATTCAACAGCGTCCCGTTGCGGCTGCCCAAATCCTCCAGCCACCACTGACCGCCACGCCAGGTAATCAGTGCATGTTCGCCAGAAGCATAGCTGTCTGCCAACACAATGGCATTACGGCCGTTGCGCCCAATACTTGTCACTGGCTGAAGCGGGAAAAGTGTGCCGACGGCTGGCGTTTCGCCCTCATTGGCAATGACACACAGCGCCGCCCGCACCTGACCTTGCTGTGTCAGCGCCGTGGTCGTCATTTGCAAGTCGCGGTAAATGAGCCAGGCAATCATCCCCAAAAAGCCCAGCAACAAGAGCGCACTCAACAAACGAAGCAGCAGCAGAATAACGGACGCGCTCACAAAACCTCCTGGGAAAATGCGGAATGTGGGATGCGGAATGCGGGATGCGTTTTGCCGCTCACTCTGATTCCTCCTGAGGCGGCAGCAAGAGGGTGGCACTGGTTTCGCCAGCGCTGTCAGCACGCGGGGGTCTGGTTTCGCTGCCTTCGCCGTAAATAATGAGGGTATCGCCGAGAGCGATAACATCCCCTGGCTGCAACACACATTCGGTAATGGATTCGCCATTCACGGCCGTTCTGCCTCGCCCACTAAGATCATAGAGAATGAAACGGCCGTACCGCCAACGAATTTGTGCATGTTTGCGGCTGACCGCCGCAGATTCCAAGACCACATCATTATCCATGCGCCGCCCCAACGTCACGATGGGCTGCTGAAGAGCCACATGCCGCCGCCCATCCAAAATGAGGAAGGCATCCAACGCCTGCACGGCAGCGGCAATCTCATCAACGGCCGTGCGGTGATGGTAATGCACCTGGGTTGATTCGGCACGGGTCTGCCCATGCTGTGCAATCACAGAAATCGCATGACGCGGCAAATTGGGATCGGTCACAAAGTCAATACGCGGTATACCAGCCAGGGAAAGGGCGCTTTGTCGCGCCAACTGCTCGATGTAAGCCCTCAAGTCGTCTGCCAACTGCGGATTTTGTGCGGAAACGGCCGTATATGCCTGCGGATGCAAATGAATGACATACACGTCCGGGGCCAAGCCGCCCAATTGATTATCCTCCATGCTTCGTGCAAGATGCGCGGCCAAATCCAATGCCTGCAACTGTGCACCAAACAGTCGGCTAAAAGAACCTTCTACCAACCGCTGCGCCAACGCTTCAAAGCGCGACAAATGCCGTTTCATTCCTGAAAAATCATCCATCAGGCGGATTATAGGGTCGCCACGAAAGAGCGTCAATGCACGTTCATGCGCCATTGCACCATTGAAGGCATTCGGTATACTTCTCGTAAGCTAGAGGATAAAGCAAGAGGTAGAGGCTGGATTCTGCTCTCTAGCTCTTGCTCTCGCTCTAGTTTCAAAGGAGACAAAAATGACCACAGGTAAGCAAATCCGGCTCACCTCCCTGGCTTCATGCGCAGGTTGAGCGTCCAAACTAAGTCCGGCGGACTTAGCACAAGTTTTACAACCGCTGCGCACCCTCTTTAATCCCGGTGATTACCCGGATTTGTTGGTAGGGATTTTCACAGCGGATGACGCAGCCGTTTACCAGCTAAATGAACGGCAAGCCATCATCACCACGACCGATTTCTTCCCTCCGGTAGTCGATGACCCCTACGATTTTGGCGCGATTGCGGCAGCGAATGCCATGTCTGACATCTACGCCATGGGCGGTGAAGTACTGTTTGCCATTAATTTGGTAGCCTTCCCCGACAATCTAGTACGCGAGGAAAGCGGCATCTTGCGAGAGGTGCTGCGCGGTGGCGCAGAAAAAGTGAAAGAGGGCGGCGGCGTTATCGCTGGCGGGCACAGTGTCAATGACAAAGAACCAAAGTACGGTCTGGCCGTCACCGGCATTGTTGATCCAGCTAATGTAAAGGTTAAAGGGGCTTGCCAGCCCGGTGATGTGCTGCTGCTAACTAAACCGTTGGGCGTGGGCGTGATCACAACCGCGCTAAAACGGCAGTTGACCAAAGATGAGGATATAGTAACGGCCGTTGCCAGCATGAAACAACTCAACCGCCAGGCCGCACACGCCGCCCTCAAAGCCAACGCCCACGCCATGACCGACATCACCGGCTTCGGCTTGCTAGGGCACGCCTACGAAATGGCATCGCAAAGTGCAGGCGTAGATTTCCGCTTCTTTGCCAGCCAATTACCCTGGCTGCCGGGTACGTTTAATTATGGCGAGATGGGCGCATTTCCTGGCGGCATGGGCAACAATATGCAGCATTTCTCACCGCACGTCTCCTTCGCCGACAGCATCAGCCAGCTTTGGCGAGACACGTTGTTCACACCAGAAACCTCTGGGGGGCTGCTGGTCGCCGTCGCTCCAGAACATGTCGAGACGATGCAGCAGCTTTGTGAAACGGCCGACGTCATTGGCGAAGTAATCCCCGGCACAGGCCACATTAGGATTGAAACATAATATGATTCGTACAGTTCCCACATCCGGCAACGAAGAGATAAACCTTTATCTGCGCACCTATTACTCCCTGCTGCGCAGCAGCCAAGAATTCCAAATCAAAACTGTCATTGAAGCGCACAAGCGCATGAACTCAGCTTTGCATGTAGATGCCGATAAATCACAAATAGATATGGCGGCCTTCATTTACGCTATCCTGCGTCTGCCCGCCTGCATAGACCGCACCCGGCTGGTCATCATGGGCCAATCGGAGCGCGTGTTTGCACAGCATGGTTATGCCGACGTGGAATCCTGGCAGCAAGTGGGCGCCCCCGGCAGAAGACGCCGCAGCTTTTTCGACGGCCGTGACACCCTTGCCATCTACATCGCCAGCCGCTCCGATATTGACGACCTGGTTCCCCTGCTCACCGCATACCAGATTGAGCGGCGCAAGTTGTACATTCGCCTGAATAAAGCCACCATCATTGCCAAACTGCAACTGTTGGTTGACGGCCAGGAAAGAATAGCCAAAGCCGATCTCAAATGGCTGTCCAAAAAAACAGACATTGGCGTGAAAGATTTGAAACGACTGGTGAAAATCTGGGGTCAGCAAACAGCCGAACGCCTGCTAACCATCGCTCAAGAGAAACACGAACTAGCTATCCGTTCCGTGGCTGGATCATTGGCTGACTACAAACGAGCAACACGGCGTTGGTGGCGTAATATTGAACGAGCACTGCCGCACATCGCCTTTGATGAACGGCCGATTTACTTTGTCTCCAGCAACACACACACACTGGCAAACTTACTGAGCGGATATGCACTGCACATTGAAGACCGGCTGCATGAATTCATCCATGAGCAGGGTGCCGGGCTGCTACAAAAAGAATACCACGACATTTTAGAGCAAAATGTACCCAGCAGCCTGGAGAATTTTCTCTACTACACGCTCAAAAAATATGAGAGCGTCTACCCAGAAACAATCCCAGAACACCGCGCATTTGAGCAACGAGCGGGCATCATACGCGTGCCCAGCGAACACGCTTTCGATATTGAAATGCAAGTCATCTCTATGGAGCAGCTTGATTTGCAGCAAATGGATCAGCGGCTGCGTGTGCCCGGTATCGAGGCATTGGCACAAAGTAATGCGCTCATTCTCAACATTGACTACCCGCTAGGATTGGCATCTTACCAGGTGCTGACAGAGATTGCGCGGAATATTGACGAGGTGCGGGGTATTTATATCATGGGCAAGGCGGCCACGCTGAACGGCCGTATCGGCGACGTGATGATCCCCAGTGTGATACACGACGAACACTCTCTCAACACCTACCTCTTTGACAACTGTTTCGCCGCGCATGACGTGTCTCCCTACCTGGTTTACGGCACAGTGATGGACAACCAAAAAGCCATCACCGTACCCGGCACGTTTTTGCAAAACGAGGGCTACATGTCCATCTTCTATCAGGAAGGGTACACAGACATGGAAATGGAGGCTGGCCCTTATCTCAGTGGCATTTACGAGATTGCCCGCCCCAAGCGCCATCCATATAACGAACTAGTGAATCTGCACAGCATCCCTTTCCCGGTCGGGGTTTTGCACTACGCTTCTGATACGCCTTTTAGCAAAGGGAAAAATCTGGGGGCGCAAAATCTTTCCTACTTTGGCATGGACCCTACCTATGCCACAATGGTTGCCATTTTGCGGGCAATTATCAAACAAGAAGTTTGTGCTAAGAAATAATCAAGCGCCATGCGTCACCAAAAATCGGTACGCATGGCGCTTGACGTAAACATCAATCTTTCATTAATCCCCTTTGATTGCAAAGGGTAAATACAATTTATATAGGTCATCATCTTGAATGGTGAGTGTGGTTGTGAGCGGCGTTCTCAATACCGCGCCATTGGCGTGGGTCAATGTCAGTTCCACTGTTTCAGTCGGTTCCACTTTATCGTCGTCGGTAATGGGAATGGTGAAGGTATATGACGGCCGTCCGGGAGGGATAATAAGCGGGTTGTCAGGAAGAGTGTAATCATTTGGGGCAACGGCCGTTCCCCCCGTCACTGTATAAGCAAGCGTCACCGTCACCTGCGGCATCGGAGCCAGGACGAGCATGACAATAGCCTGCTCTACGCTTTCGTCTATTACATAGCTGCTAGCAGCGAAGGCTACCTCTGGCAGAGCCACTGTAACCGTGATAGGAACCGTGTTGTTATTGCCTGTGTTCGTATCGTTGCTGGCGCTAATGACGGCCGTATTCGTCACCACTGCACCGGCCTGCAAACCAGAGCTAATGATGCCACTAATTGTGATCACACCTGTCGTACCAGGATCCATGTCGGCGGCGTCCCACACAAAGTGGCTGGCGGGGCGTGCTACCACCTCAATACCGCTGCTGCTGACTTGCGCATCTTCTACCAATAATGGCAGCGTGTCAGTAATGACCACACCATTGGCTGTGCCAGAACCAGTATTGCTAAAAGTAAGGGTGTATGTGACAAATTGCCCAGGCACGGCAGTTTCTGGCATCACCCGTTTTTGAATCCCCACATCTGATGTAGGAGTCAACGGCCAATCCTGCCAATTAAAATCAGCCTGCCAGTTAATCGGGTCATTGCCATAAGCTGTGTTGGCTATGCGCTGCAACGCCGCGCCCTCGCCATCTGGTTCAGTAGGCCAGGGGGCAATATCCAAATACTCGACTTCATCGACAACGATATAGGGTGGGCCGTCAGCCGTATCACCAGGCATTTGCAAAGAGATTCGTTCGCCACCATTGCTGATACCGCCAGGATATGGCCCAAATATCTGGATGTGCGCGGGCACATTGTAGGCGGTACGAAAAGCAGCCGGGTCTATCCCCACCACTAGCACGGGATTGTGTGCGGAAATAGTTGTACCTTCGGGAAAGAAGAACCCACCGATACCGGTAATTTGCCAGGTGTTACTGGGAACGGCCGTATCAAACAAAGGCACAGTGTGGCTGGTCACGTTTGTGAGCATCAAGTATTCTTCGCTGGTCGCATCCGGGTGATACATGAGGGTGCTGATGACGATGGGACCAACTTTGGGGTAGGCATTAGCCGCGCCAAAAGTTGTCGCACTCTGCGCGGGAAAATGGGGATCTCCCGTGCTGATGAGATAGCGACCGAAGGAAACGGCCGTTTCCGACGGCCCAAACTCAAATCCATGATTGTATGCAAGGTCTTGAGAAAAGAGATATGCTTCCTCACCCAATGAACTAAAAGCAAACCCCAACTCGGTCTCATCAAACACAAGATAGCCATCGCCAGAAATAACTGTACCAGGGGGGATCTGGTAGCGTGTAGGATTGGTAAAATTGTCGGTGATATACCAGTTGCTCAAGTCAACAGTTTCGCTCAGCGGATTGTACAGCTCTATTTTGTCCAGTTCTGGTGCAGCGCTATTTGCCAGGAGTTCATTGACTAAAATGGGCGTTGTGTTGGGGAAGCGGAAACTGGCTTCATGCAGGGCGCTCCATTCACCTGAACCACTGTTATAGATGCGGGCTTTAATTTGTGTCGTGTGCGTAAGGATAACAGTGTCAAAATCGCCGCCGAAAACGGCCGTACCTGCCACACCGCCTCCGTAAGGCAAACGAGGATCACTGCCATCCAAAGTGTAATAAATTTCGCCAGAAGTACTAATAGGGTTGGTAAGCATCAAATCAATACTGGTGGTGATGACACCCCCCTCCTGGCTGAACAAAGGCGGGTCAATGGTGGGATAAAGGTTGGCATCGCGGTATTGTTGCAAGAGGACGGCCGTTCTCTGTGGAAAATACTCATTCATCAACCGCTCCCGTTCCGTCACCCATTGGTCATCCCGTGTGTACAACTCGTAAGGCCCATACAGCCAGGGATGCACGTCGCGCCGATAATCTCCCCATCGCGCCGATTCCGCCACGGCTGCATCGTAAACCGCATCCGTTAATATCGCAAAACGAGTACTTGCGGCCGAGGCAACCAATGCCCCATCATTAAACAAATGCCGGTACACAAGGTCGGCAAACATCATGCGGAACTCCTCATTTGCCCGCATTTGCTGGAAAAGATGGGAGGGTTTATCCGCTAAATCAACGCCAATAACATTCTGATCAACTCCCTCTAAAATCCGTTCGCTGTCCCATACAAAAAAGTGGAACTGCTCGCCGTCAACCCGTCGCCGCCCCGCATACCAATTATGGTCATCCCAATCCTGGTTGCCGCTGTAATGGTTGAGCAAGATAAAATCAATGAAATTCTCCGCATCCACATAGGCTAACAACGCCTGATAATTAGTATCTATTGATAAGTCAGCTTCTACTAAAGCCATCATGGTATTCCAGGCGTCGCGGGAGCCATCAATCACTTCACCAGAATTGAGCGCATCGTATTCATCTTTATTTCCACCATAATAATCGGCGAGGAAAGTGGCGTCAGGCCGCTCGTGCAGGTTGTAAATGCCCCAATACAGGCCATTCAAATAAAGGTGAACGTAAAAACCACGCGCTGATTCTTGGCCCATTGCCAATTGTGTGTCGCGCATCCATTGATCACGGGCATACTGAGATTGAGTGCGTTGGTCTTCTCCATAAATGTTGCCGTGTATCCAACTATTGTTGTATCCGGCACGCAGCACAAGGGTATCAAAAGAGGTGGTTGCCCCTTCACCAAAGAGGTCGTAGTTCAACTTTGTGGGCCCGTAAATGCCTTTGAAAAGCAGCCGGAAAGAATGTTTTGGGGAACGGGTAGGGATGCGGCTGGCCCCGCCAAATATCTGGATGCCAGCGTTAATTTGGAAACCGGGCGTGCCATCAGGGAAAATGAGTTCGGCAGAGGACGGCCGTTCCCACAAATCCCCCTCCTCTGTTGGGTAGAGATAAAGGCCGTCTGTTTCACCAAATAAATCGGCCGTATCCATGACAATAGAAAGCGTGGGCAATGCCAGAAGCGTATCGGTCATCATGGCACTGTAGGTCACGACTGTGGTAACTTCCGGGTCCATGTCATAGTCAGCCGGGAGGCCAGACCATTGAGAGGGGTAACCGGCCGGTATGCCAAACTGGGCAATGACTTGCCCAGGGAAAATGTAAGTCTGAACAACTTCAATGGAGGGAAAAAGGCTGTCATCGGGCACATAGGCAATGGCACGCACGGCAATTGTGCGGCTGATCACAATTGAGTCAGTATAAAGAAGGCCAGTGCTGGTGGTTGGTATGCTAGCGTCTAGTGTATAGTGGATAACTGCGCCCGGAGTGGTGTTGGTAAGCGTTACCGTAAACGTTGCCGTGTAATAGCCGTGTGGAATACTAAATTGCGGGGCAGTGACAGTGGTTTCGGGGATGGTGGGGGTGGCAACAGCCGTTTCCGCCGCCTTAGCCAACGGTAAGAGCATCCCCAACATGAATCCTCCTGCCAGAAGCAGCGTCAGCCCAATTCCCCAGAGCCGGGCGGTTAATAAATATGCAACACGTTCTTTACAAGAGAAACAACACATGGTTCCCTCCAACTGTCCTAATGTTTGTTAGCGCCTGCACTGTATTGTATCATTTTATCGAGCCGTATGAGGTTAGGAAAAGTAAACGATTATGCGAGATAATATTACAACACAAAGAATTTCAGCAGTCCGCAATCTACTTAACGAATGGAGAGTTGAAGCCGTTTACATCACGTCTGAGACCAACCGACGCTGGCTTAGCGGCTTCACCGGTTCAAATGGGCAGTTATTGATTACAAAAGAACACGCCCTGTTGGCAACCGATTTCCGTTACTGGGAACAGGCACAGCAGCAAGCGCCAGCTTATACCCTCTTTAAGCACCAACGTACAACCGAAGATACGGTTCAGTTCTTCACAGAAACTGGAGCCACCCGCATTGGCATAGAGGCTAACCATCTCACTTTGCAAGCAGCCACTGACCTGAAAAATAACAACGCCCTAAGCCATCTCACATGGGTTCCGCTGCCGCAAACGGTAGAATCGCTGCGAGCTGTCAAGAATAGTGACGAGATTGCCGCAATCCAGGCGGCCGCAGCCATTACAGACCATACGATGAGCCAGGTCAACCTACTAGCCCGCCCTGGCATATCAGAGAAAGAATTGGCCTGGGAATTGGAAAAGGTCATGCGCGATGCCGGAGCAGAGGCAACCGCGTTCACGTTGATTGTTGCCTCTGGGCCAAACAGCGCTCTACCACACCACCGCCCAGGGAAACGCCTCTTGCAAGCGGGTGATACCATTGTGGTGGACATGGGCGCACAATTAGACGGGTACAAAAGCGACCTGACCCGCTCATTCTATTTAGGCAGCGAACCGAATGAGCAGTTTTGGGCTGTTTATAATAAGGTGTTGGAAGCGCAAACGGCCGTCATCCAACAAACGCGCCCCGGCATGACTTGCAAAGAAATTGACGGGATTGCCCGCAATATGATTAATGCTGCCGGGCATGAAGAACATTTTGGTCACGGCCTGGGGCATGGCCTCGGTTTAGACATCCACGAAACACCCTTTTTGTCCCCTCGCAGCGACAGCACAATTTTATCGCCCAATATGATCACAACGATTGAGCCAGGAATTTACCTTCCCGGTTGGGGTGGCATTCGTATCGAAGACCTCACTTATTGCACAGAAGATGGCCTCGCCCTGCTCAGCCATTGTCCCAAGGTTCCTATCATCCCCGTTCGATAAACCGCTGCCTGTTAACCCGGCAAGATTTGACCAATCTTAAAGATTGGTCAAATCTGCATAGCTACCACCAACCTGCCCATGACTACACAAACCAAATGAAAACAGAAAACGAAAACGCACTGCAAACCTGGGTCATTACGCCTCTGCGGTTCTTATACTGGCTCTTTTTTAAGCCCCTGACTCGCACCAACTACCAGCGCCAACTAGGCGTGAAAGTTGATAACATCAGCGATTTTTCGCTGTTGAGCGTACGTAAGGAATGGTACAAAAACAATATACTGCGCCGTAGCATTACACAAATGGGACTGGCCCTGCTATATGGCTTGCTGACGTTAGTACCTCTGGCCGAATGGGCACGGACACTGCTCATGCCGGAAACAGTTTATAGTTGGGAAAACGTGGCGGCGGGCATGGCAATAGGCATGGCGATTGGCATAGTGAGTGGTGTGGCAGGCGGTATGGCGACTGGCATGGCAGTAGGCGTTGTGGCTGGTGTGACATATGGTATCAGGTTAGGTACGACAGGTGGTTTGGTATTAGGCCTAACATTAGGCATCACTTTCGGCATCGTTGCTGGCGTGATAGCTGGCGGAATAGCTGACTTAACATCTGATGTCGCAAACAACTTGGCATCTGACGTGATGATTAGCTTAGCTATTGGTGTCGCCGGCGGCATAATAGTTGGCATAAGGGATGGTATGGTAGAGGGTCTGAGGGCTGGCATTGCACTAAGCGCAGCAATGATTTTCACTTACTATCGTACGCTACTGTATTTGTTTCATGCGCCAGTTAGCATCATATTGTATTTATTGGCTCGCAACCGCTTGCTTACTGCACAACGGGCGTACCAGTTGCACAGCGTGCAATGGGATGAGCTTATCTGGTGGCATTTGCCCTTCTTAGACCGATTGGTGGAACTGGTTGCATCGGAAGACCGGCTGGCGGGAATTGAGGCATTGGGGCAGTTGGCAACCTCTTTCCAGCAAGGCTGGGCAGCAGAGCGGGCGATGGCGCAGTTGGCAGTGCATGAAATGGCTGCCCTGACCACGCTGGATGGCCTGGCGCATGTTAACCAAAAGCTGGCCTGGCTGCCCGTGCCGGGGCCGCAGCAGCGCCGCGATACGCTGGATACGATGAGCAGCGAAATCAGTGCCGCCCTCAGCGCCAGCAGCCAGTTCAACCGTCTGCGGCGGCTGAACCGCGCCCAGGTCATCTTGCAAGGGCTGGTGGGGGAGCTAGCAACGAGCAAGGAACGTGTGCGCGTGCCATTAGGCGCGGTGTACCAGCAGTGGCAGGGCATCATCCGCGTTGAAATTGAACGGCTGACAACTGAGCAAACTCAATCCCAGGAAATCCCCAACCCTTACATACCGGGGCAACCCATCCAACAAGAAAGTAGCCTGGTTTTTGCCGGGCGGCGCGATTTGTTTGCCGAGATTGAGCAAAGCGTAACGGCCGTACACCAACCCCCTACACTGCTGCTGTATGGCCCGCGCCGCAGCGGCAAAACTTCCCTACTCAATCAACTGCCGCAGCAGCTATCCGGGGATGTGGCCCCGGTATTCATCAATTTGCAAGAAGCGGCAGCCACGGTGTTTAGCGCGGCGGGCTTTGTCACGGCGCTGGCGGGAGAAATACAGCGGCAGTGTGCACAGCACCGACGGCTGGAACTGCCGCCCTGGCTGCCAAAGCAGGCAGAGGCGGAGCCATATCTAGCTTTCAGTAATTGGCTGAGGCAAGCAGAAACGGCGTTGTCCGGCATGACGCTGTTCATCACATTTGACGAGTTTGAATGGGTGGAGCAGGCCATCGAACAAGAGCGGCTGGGCGAGGAGGTACTCAGCTTCTTCCGCAACCTGATTCAGCGCGGGCAGCCGCGACTGGCGCTGCTCTTTGCCGGGGTGCGCACGCTGGGCGAGATGCGTTACAACTGGCCTTCGTACTTCATCAATGTGCGCACGGTGAAGGTAGGCTACCTGCCCCGCGAGGATGCCGCCGACCTGCTCACCAAGCCCATCCCCGATTTCCCGCTGGATTATGCGCCGCACGCGCTGGATAAGCTGCTAGATGGCACGCGCTGCCAGCCTTATTTGCTGCAACTGGCGGGCTTTGAACTCATCAATTACCTGAACGGTAAAACACGGCGAGCACAGGGGGATTGGCTGCGGGCAAGCGAGACAGATGTTGAGCAGAGTTTCCGCAAAGCGCTGGAAGCGGGGCACAATTACTTCGCCGAGATTTGGAACAGCGCCAGCGCGGATGAGCGGCTGGCATTGGCAGACATGGCGGCGGCACAAGGTTTGCCCCCGGAATTGAGCGCGGGAGCGCGGCTGCTGGTGGTACGCCAATTGCTGCGCAAGGATTTAATTGAAGAAACGGAGGGTGGCCACCGGCTACAAATTCCGCTGGTCGCCCGTTGGATTGCGGAGGAGTACCCACCAGAGTTGGTGCGGGCGGAAAGGGCTAGTAAGGGAGCGGGGTAGCTGCGCAACAATCAGCAAGATTTTATCCTAAAAGTGACGCGCCTCTTTCGCCACGCTATAATCCCATCATGGACAAACTATTCACCATTCTCGGTTCTGCATTTATGTTCTTAGGTGTCGGCGCGGGCGCATTTGGCGCACACGGGCTGAGTAATTACCTGACAAAGTATGACTTGATGGGGACGTGGGAAACGGCCGTGCGCTACCACATCTACCACGCCCTCGCCCTCTTCATCGCCGCCTGGGCCGTAGACAAATGGGGTGGCCCATTACCCACCTGGGCCGGATACCTCTTCACCACCGGCATCATCCTCTTCTCCGGCAGCCTCTACCTCCTCGTCGCCACCCGCGCCAACTGGCTAGGGGCCATCACCCCCCTCGGCGGCTTCGCCTTCCTGGCCGGTTGGGCGCTCATCCTGCTCATAGCCTGGAAAAATTAGTAACTGGTGGCCGGTGGCTGGTAGCTGGTGGCTAGTCGCCAGCTACCAGCCACCAGCCACCAACACCCACTATGCCCGATTACATCAAAATCTACGAAGTCGGCCCCCGCGACGGGCTGCAAAACGAGCACAACCCCATCGACACCGCCAAGAAAAAGCGACTGGTGAATGGGCTAGTGCAGGCCGGATTGCAGCACATCGAGTTAACCAGCTACGTCCACCCCAAATACGTGCCACAAATGGCCGACGCCGACGAGATGATGAATCACGCCATACAGACCTACGGCAGCAATGACGTGCAGTTCATTGGCCTCGTCTTCAACCAGCGCGGCTACGACCGCGCCATCGCCTCTGGCTGCAACTCCATGGCCTTTGGCGTTGCCGTCAGCGAGACATTCAGCCAGGAAAACACACGCATGTCCCCTGCCCGCGCCCTGGAAATCACCCGCGATTTGGTAGCCCAGGCACGGCGCGACGGCATTTGGACACGCGTTTACCTGATGACGGCCTGGGTCTGCCCCTTTGAAGGCCCTATCAACCCCTGGCGCAGCATCAGCATGGCCGAGCGCATCTGGGAGTTAGGCATAGACGAGTTAGCCATTGCCGACACCATCGGCCACGCCCACCCGCTGGAAGTGGGCAGTCTGATGGAGGAGTTGGGCAAGCGGCTGGACATGAACCGCCTTGCTGTGCATCTGCACGACACGCAGGCGATTGGCCTGGCTAATGCTACGGTCGCTCTGCAAGCGGGCGTGCGCATTTTCGACAGCAGTGTGGGCGGATTGGGCGGCTGTCCCTTTGCCCCTGGTGCGGCAGGCAACCTGGCAACGGAAGACCTGGTACACCTTTGCGCCAAAATGGGCATTGGCACAGGCGTAGATTTTGAACGGCTGTGGGACATTGTGCACGAAATGGAAACGTGGGTGGATCGGCCAGTAGGCGGCCGTATTCGCGCCTGGTGGGAAAGCACTTGTGCCATCAAACCAGATTTGAAGTTTGATACGTAAAACGTAAAGCGTGAAAAACGATTCATCACGTTTTACACCAAAAGGAAGGTGGTAAAGATGATTCAAGGTGTTATCAAGTCTCAGTTTTTGGCAGCGCTGGAGATGTTAAAGCAGGCTGTGATGCAATGCCCGGATGATCTGTGGAATGATACTGCGCACAAAAACCTCTTTTGGCACGTGGCCTATCACACTCTGTTTTATACCCATCTCTATTTGCAACCCACTGAAGCTGATTTTGTGCCCTGGAGCAAGCATAAGGCAGAGGCGCGGTCACTGGAAAAGGGTGCGGGAAAGGGAACGGCCGTACCCTACACCCAATCCGAAGTACTGGAATACCTCGCCTTTTGCCAGCAAGTCGTTTTAGAAACAGTGGACAAATTGGATTTGCAAGGCGAATCAGGATTTTATTGGCTGCCTTTCAATAAATTGGAACTGCAATTCTACAGCATCCGTCACATCCAGCAGCACACGGGTGAATTGTACGAGCAGTTAGGCGAACACAGCGGGATGGAACTGCCCTGGGTTGGCAAACGGCCAGACTATTTGTGAGAGACATGGACTACACAAAATATTTTTGGCAAGGCAAAAAAGTAAGACTACGTCCCATAGACGCCGAAGATGCGGAACAATCTTATGCCGATTCGCTGGACAGCCCATCCCGGCAGGTCTTGCAATTGGGCATTGAACTGCCCACGTCAGTGGAAGCGCAGCGCGAGATATTAGGAAACTATGCCAACTGCCGTGACATGGATGGCGTCATCATCTTCGCCATCGAAAATCTGGCGGGCGACTATGTCGGCGGGATTTCCTGGCATTCGCGCAGCCCGAAGAATGGCACGTTTGGGTTTGGTATTGTGGTGAGCGCACACCAGCAAAAGAAAGGTTATGCAGAGGAGGCCACCCGCATCTTGCTGCGGTACAGTTTTTTCGAGCGGCGTTTCCAGAAGTGCAATTCGGCCTGTGTTGCCGGCAACGACGCCTCAATTCAACTACATCAAAAGTTGGGGTTTATAGAAGAGGGGCGAAAAAGAAGGCATTTGTATATGAACGGCCGTTTCTACGACGAAATTCTGTTTGGGTTAACCCTGGAAGAATTCGTGGAAAACGAAAAAGCCGCTGCTCTGTAAATAAAAGAAACCAGGTTTTTTGAAAAAACCCGGTTTCTTCTCGAAAAGTCATTCTTGGCTGCTTATTTTGCCAGCGCCTCGCGCACCTGTGCCAGCGTGCCTGCCGAAAGCAGTTTGTGGCTCTTGTCCACAATAAAATCAGCATAGGCCGGCACAAAAATCTTGCCCGGTTTGCGGAAGTCAAAGCCAGCCGGTTCATCACGGAAATATTCACGGTGTACGCGCGTCCATACGAGACGGCCGTCCGTATCAATATTCACCTTCGTCACACCTAACGGTACGGCACGGGCAAACTCATTGGCATCCACACCTTTCGCTGAGGGGTCCAGCTTGCCGCCTGCGGCATTAATCCGTTCCACTTCCTCTTGCGGCACAGAGCTGGAGCCATGCATCACCAACGGAAAGCCGGGCAACCGCCCCTGAATCTCTTCCATACGCCCAAAGTGCAGCCCTTGCCCGCCAGAGAACTTATAAGCGCCGTGACTCGTGCCAATGGCGACCGCCAGACTGTCGCAGCCGCTGCGTTCCACAAACTCTTTCGCCTCATCCGGGTCTGTCAGCATGGCATGTTTCTCATCAACCTTGATATCCTCTTCAACGCCGCCTAACATGCCCAACTCAGACTCCACGCTAATGCCTTTGGCATGTGCCCGTTCCACCACGCGCCGCGTAATCGCAATATTCTCCTCAAACGATTCGTGCGAAGCGTCAATCATCACCGAGCTGTAAAAGCCAGAATCAATGCAGTCATAGCAAGTCTGCTCGTCACCATGATCCAGATGCACGGCGAAGATCGCTTCTGGGTACAATTCCTCAGCAGCGCGAATAATCGCCTCTAACATGCGCGGGTTGGCATAACTACGCGCTCCCTTAGAAATCTGCACAATAAATGGCGCCTGCGCCTTAATATTGCCTTCAAACAGACCCAGCGCCTGCTCCATATTGTTGATGTTATATGCGCCCACCGCAAATTTGCCATAGGCGATCTCAAAAAGTTCAGCAGTTGTGACAATCATGATTTTCTCCTTGAAATTGAAACGTGAAGCGTGAAATGTGATAGCTTTTCACGTTTCACGCTTTACATCTTACTTTTTAGGGCTTTAAGTTGGTTTAGTGTTGTAAAGTAGGACAGGCACAGCACACTCGCTGTTTCCTTTACCAAAGTGTATTCATTATCGCCAACCGTGCAAGAAATATTCTCTAACTCAAGCTGCCATTAGCAATGCCGTTTCAAGCCGCCCCAAGAAATCCCTCCTTTTTGTCAAGTAATCGGGATTTCTCCTCAACAGGGGTCTTTTACTCGTCACGCAGGGCATAGGCAACGGCCGTTTCCGCATGAATCCGCGTCGTATCAAATACCGGCACAGGGCTATCCTCCTGCGTTACCAGCAAGCCAATCTCTGTGCAACCAAAAATAATACCCTCAGCCCCCTGCTCTGCCAGATCCGCCATAATGCCCCGGTACTGCGCCCGCGAATCCTCCTTCGTCACGCCCAGGCACAATTCTCCATAAATCACATCATGCACCACTTGCCGCCCCGCTTCGCCCGGAACCAGCACATCCAACCCGTGCACTTGCTGCAAACGGCCGCGATAAAATTCTTCCGTCATTGTAAAGTTGGTTCCCAGCAAGCCAACTCGCTGCAAGCCTTGCGCTTTGACGGCTGCGGCCGTTGCATCTGCAATATGCAGCAGGGGAATACCAATGCTCACCTCCACCTCATTCGCCATTTTGTGCATCGTATTCGTGCAGATAATGACGAAATCCGCCCCGCCGCGCTCTAACTGTCGCGCCGCTTCCACCATCAGTCGCGTAGCTTCTTGCCAATCACCCTGAGATTGCAACGCTTCAATTTCTTCAAAGTCAAAAGAGAACATGAGACTTTTGGCCGAATGTAATCCGCCCAAACGTGTCTTTACGGTTTCGTTGATGATGCGGTAATATTCCAGGGATGATTCCCAACTCATACCGCCTAATAATCCTATGGTTTTCACAACACTTTCCTCCAGTGTAAATTCCTGACAGTGGGCAATTATAGCACGAACTCTGGCAGTACCCGATTGGTAAACGGCAGATGAGAAGGGGAAAAAGGGGGTAATGGCAACGGCCGTCACCCCATCCAACAAACAGATTGCTACACAATCGGGCTTGCAGTGTACAGTCCAGAGGAAGAAAACGACCATGACAAACCAAACATTCCACTTTCACCGCGAATGGACATTGAAAGCATCACCGGCGGCTTTGTGGACGGCCGTTGCCGACACCAACCGCCTCGACCACGACCTGAACCTGCCCCCCATAGAGGTCACACGTCCCGAAGACCCGGCTGCGCCCACCATCGCCCGCTATCGCAGCCGCCTGCTGCCACTGGCCTGGAGCGAAAAATCCACTGAATGGGTTTATCCGCAGCGCTACGGGGCAGAACGCCGCTACTCAAGCGGCCCCCTGCACACCCTGCGCCTGCTGGCCGAACTACACCCCACACCTGATGGCCGCACACAGCTCAAGTATGATGTGTGGATGACCGCCAGCAACGGGTTTGCAGCCCTACTCATCCCCATCTTCTGCAACCGGTTTCTGGCTCCGCGACTGGAACAAGCCATTGCCCAATATGCCGCCGAAATACAAAATGCAGCGCCGACATTCACAGCCGCCACCGCGCCCATATTGCCGCCCGGCGCACCCAATCGCCTGACACAAATTCAGCAATCGCTGAAGGAAGATGGTGCAGATACGATTTTAGTAGACCGGTTGATTACGCTGGTACGGCAAGGGGATGCACGCTGGCTGACACGCATACGGCCGTATCAATTGGCCGACCTCTGGCAGTCGCCGCGTCGTGCCGTGCTAGAACTCTGCCTGCTGGCAACGCGTGCCGGGCTGCTAGACTTCCAATGGGAAATGCTCTGCCCCACCTGCCGCAACGCCGGAGAGAACACCTACCATAACTTGCACGCCATTGACCGCGAGGAATTCTACTGTCCCAACTGCCACATGGATTATGACGTGCAGTTCGACCAATCCGTCGAACTGACCTTTCGTGTCAATCGTGCCATTCGCAGCATTGCCGACGACACATACAGCCTGACTAACCCTATGGCAATTCCGCACATTATCGCCCAACAATTGTTGCCTTCCGGCGACCAACGCACCATTGCCCCCCTGCTAGACCTGGGCCGTTACCGCGTGCGTACTACCAGTTTGCCCGGTGCTCAGTCCATCGTCGTCCATCCTGATGGCCCGCCGCAGGCCAATTTGCCCATTGTTCCTGATGCCTGGTCTGGTGATGTGGCTGCGCTGGCGCCACAGCCCACGCTGCAATTGGAAAATCGCACGGCCGTTTCCCAACTCTTGCTGCTGGAACGACTAGATTGGGACGACCAGATTACCACCGCCGCCGAGGTGACGACGCTGCAACAGTTCCGTGATCTTTTTGCCAATGAGGCATTGCGCCCCGGAATGCAAATTTCGGTGGGGCAACTAACCATCGTCTTCACCGATTTGCGTGATTCCACACGCATGTATCGTGAAATTGGCGATGCGCCAGCGTTCGGATTGGTGCTGAACCATTTTGACGCCCTGCGAGAGGCCATCGCCGCCGAAGGGGGCGCAATTGTCAAAACAATTGGGGATGCGGTCATGGCGGCATTCTGGCGACCAGCATCGGCTTTGCGGGCTATGATGCAGGCACAAGCGCGGTTAATGGCGTTATCGAGTGAGGAACGGCCGTTGCTCCTGAAAGCGGCCCTGCATCACGGCCCGGCCATTGCGGTTAATTTGAATGAACGGTTAGACTATTTTGGCTCCACAGTCAACGTTGCGTCACGATTGGAAAAATTCTCTCAGGGCGGGGATATGATTCTTTCGGAAGAAGTATACGTCGACCCAGAAGTGCAACAACTTTTGCGAGATTTACGCCCAGAGTTGAAAATAGAATCTTTTGTAACGCAAATTCGGGGGTATGATGAGCAAGAGTTTTGCTTGTGGCGACTTCACACCATGTAAACGGGACAGCATGTCAGCCAGGCAGCGCACCAAGCTAACCGCCAGACTGGTTGACTACCTGCTCATGCAACCTTTCTAGCAAATTGGCAGGAACCACTGGCAACCGCACAATGAAGGTACTGCCTTGCCCCGCTTCCCCATCGCTTTCTACCCAAATTTCGCCTTGATGTGCTTCGGCAACCAGCTTGCAATAGGGTAATCCCAATCCGGTTCCGCGACGACGGCCAACGGCATCCCCCCGTTCAAATTTCTCAAAGAGGCGCGGCAAAACTGACGGGGAAATACCCGGCCCGGTATCACTGACACCGACCAGCATCATGGAATCATCCAATGTGGCCCAGAGGCGAATACGGCCGTTGTCTGGGGTAAACTTCACCGCATTATCTACCAGGTTATAAAACAAGCGCATCACATAGTCGTGATCAACGTGCAAAGGGGGCAAGCCATCGGGCACATCTACAAGCATATTTAGCTGCGACTCCTGAACGATTGTTGCAAACAAAGCCCCCACGTCTTGCAACAACAAACGCACCGGAACCCATTGCAACTGCAATGGCACAGTTTCGTGTTCCAACTTGTAAATGTCTAGCAAATCGTTGATCAGGCGCAGCATTCGCTCGCCATTTTGCTCTGCCATGCTCAACACTTCAGACAATTGATCAACTTGTTTCGTCAATAAATGGGTGCGTCCCATTTCCAACGCTCCCATCAAAATAGACAGGGGCGCACGCAAGTCATGTACCAGCATGTGCATCATTTCTTCGCGCAGCCGTGCCAATTCCACTTCTTCGCTCACGTCACGCAGCACAATCAACCACCCCATCACTTGTGCATGATTGGCATCGTAGACGGCCGTTACAGTACGGGCCACATGCCGCTCCCCATTCCCCAGCATCACAATTTGCTTCTTTAATTGTGCTCCCTCCCCATCCTGCAACAATTTTTGGCAATCCTGTCTCCACCCCTGAACCGAATAACCCAGTCGGGTCAACAACGTGCCTCCATCCTCAGGCCATTTCGATATCTTCTGCCCCAACGGTTCAACACCAATTAGCCCCACATAACCACTAAATGCACGATTGACGGCCAACATTTCCCAATGACGCCCCAACAACAAGATGCCATCCTGCGTTGTACGAAAAACCGAGTTCAGTTCTTGCACCCGTTGGTGAAGAAAACTGTTGATACGAGCATATAACCGTGCATTTTGAATCGCCAGGGCCGCTTGGGTAGCAATTGTTTCCAGCAGCCGCTGATGCGCCCGCGTGTGCATTCCTTCCTGAGGCACAGATTGCACCGAAATCACACCCAAAACCTGTTCGCCAGCCAAAATAGGAACGCCCAGCCACGAAGAAACTATGACACCAATCTTTTCCAATTTCAGTTCGGACAACCTCTGTTCAAAATTTTCTGAAATCAACAAAGCACATCGCGTCCGCAAAACGTACTCTGTCAAGCCATTAGCAGGGCGGCGCGAAGGCCAGGTAATTACTTCTCCCTCACGAATGAAGAACGGAAAGCTGATTTGCCCCGATTCCCCATCGTATAACGCCACGTAAAAAGTATCGGCTGGCATCAGGCTGCGTACTTGCTCGTAAATTGCCTGCAACACTTTGTCCATCTCCAAGCTGGAACTCAGTGCTTGCCCTACCATCTGCAAACCATCTAGTTCTTGCAAACGCCATTCCAAACCCTGCCGGGTGCGATCCAAATTATGGGTGATGATGGAAAAGCCCACGACAATGAGGCTAAATAAGGCAAAGTACCCAATGCCCAAACGTGTGTACACGTCTGCCACAAAAGGGGTGAATATGATCGGGGCAGCCTCGTATGTTAGAACTTGAGGAATGCGGCTAATGAAGGACTTTAATTGCAACCGCTCAAAAAAGGTTAAATACAAAATGATGATGCCATAATTGACAAGAAAATAGCCCAGTGCAAAATAGAATAGTGCGCCAATCCAGTCCAGGCTAAATCGGCTGCCAACCTGTTCCGAAATAATGAGGCGGAAAAACAACCCGCCAATAACTGTGCTTAAGGTATTATTGAAGGCATTGACGGCCGTTCTACTCAACAACTTCGACTTATCCAACACCTGCGCAATTCGTAGTTGGCGGCGAAAGCGAAAACGAATAAATCCATGCAGCAATGACCCCACAAACATCACCCAGGCAGCCGGCACCACCCCCATCACCAAAAAACTGGTCGCCGACAGCAGCGGCAACATCGAGGCCATCCCGCTTGCCCAGGTAATACTGAACGACAGCGAGAACAAAATCAAAACAACAAAAAGCAGCATGGGAAGAAAAAGCGTAGCAGAAGGGGGATAAACGGCCGTTGCCCCAATAAGCACAACCAACATAGCCATGCTAATAGAAAGCGTAACCGACAATGCCTTGCTATCTTTCATGAATCGAGTACCACGCCCTGAACGAAAAAAACTAGCAGCAATTGTACCCATCATCCAAACTGACGTACAATTCACAAACGCCTAAACCGCAACCTGATAAGATTTCTTGAAACCTACAAGTCACACGCAAAAATATAGTTATGAGTAATACACTTAATCCCAACATCCCCTCTGCTGAATTATCCCGCTTAATGACAACTGCCGCAAGCAAGATGAGCAACTACCAACTACGGCTGCTCACGCCGCAACTTTTGCTGCGCGTCTTCTTGGAAGATAACAATGCCACAGCAAACCAACTTTTGCAGCAGTTACAGCAGCAGCGCGGCTTCAATTTGCGTGAACTAACCAGCCGTGTGGAAATGATGGCCCAAAGTGCCAAAGGGAAAAACGCTAAATTCAACTTCACCGACGATTTTGGGAAAGACATCCCCCTTTCCGAAGAGATGCTCGTGATCATGGACGAAGGGCTGACGATGGCTCAGGCTCGCAATGAACTAAAAGTACACAGCGGGCACGCGTTGGCAGCCATGGCCCAACCCAGCGTCACCACATATGGCGTGCTGCAACGATTGGGCATCACCTCCGCAGCCATTTTGGAAGGATTGGGCGAGGTTGCCAGCGAGGGTACACCTCTGATTCACGACTTTGTGGATGAAGCCAAAAAGGGCAAAGCACATGCCGTATACCAACGCGAGACACTGCTCAATGAACTGCTTAGTTTGCTGGCATTGGCGCAAAAGCGACACGTCATTTTGGTGGGGCCAGAAGGCTCCGGTAAACGCACACTGGCTTACAGCCTGGCGCTGCTGCTGGCAGAAAGCAAGGGATCGGTCACATTTCGCTCGGTGGTGCAGCTTGATGAAGCTGCCTTGTTAGAAAACCCACTGGCGACGGTACGCGCCGGATTGCGTCGCGCCAGCGGTGGCATTTTGCTGATTCCCGGTCTGGAACGCTTTTTTGCCAGCCGCCTGTACGCCAAATTCCCGGAACAGATTAACCGCGAGGTGCAAAAGGCCATTTTGGGGAACGAGCAAATCATTATCGGTACGACAACCCCAGCCGGCTACAACACGCTCAACCAGGAACCGCTTATCCGCCAGCACACAAACCGCCTGGATGTGCCTCCAGCTACCAAAGACGAAACGCTGACAATGCTGGGTTTCCATAAACCGCGCCTGGAACAAGAGTATGAGGTGGAGGTGTTGGATGAGGCATTGGAAACGGCCGTTACCCTTGCCAACCAATACATCAAAACCATCGCCATGCCCGCAGCGGCCGTGCAGTTGGCACACCGCGCCTGCGCCCTGGTACGGATGGTCACTCAAGAACACGTTTCTACCCTCTCACAAGTCCAGGCAGACGGCCGTCTCGATAGCAGCGATGTCATGGTTGCCGTCAGCCAGATGACCAAAATCCCCATCACCAAACTCACCGAGGACGAGCAAAGCAAATATGCCAACATGGTCGAACACCTGCACCAACGCATCATCGGCCAGGAAGAAGCCGTAATGGCCGTCAGCCGCGCCGTAAAAACGGCCCGCGTTGGGCTGCGCAACCCCAAACGTCCCATCGGCTCCTTTCTATTTCTTGGCCCCAGCGGCGTGGGCAAATCCGAGCTGGCAAAAGCGTTAGCCGAATTCATGTTTGGCACAGAAGATGCCATGATTGTGCTGGATATGAGCGAGTACCAGGAAGAGGCCAGCGTCAACCGCCTCATCGGTGCGCCGCCCGGCTACGTGGGCTACGAAGGCGGCGGGCAGCTTACCGACTTCGTGCGCGAACACCCTTACACTGTAGTGCTGTTTGACGAGGTGGAAAAAGCGCATCCCCGCGTGCTGGATGTGCTGCTGCAAGTGATGGACGAGGGACGACTGACCGATGGACAGGGCCAACTGACCACGTTCAGCGAAACGGTCATCATCATGACCAGCAATTTGGGTGCGATGCACATGCTTGTGCCGATCATTGGCGAGGCAGAGCGCGTGTTGGTGGTGGAGGAAGTGCGCCATTTCTTCCGCCCGGAATTTCTGAACCGGCTGGATGAGGTGATTATGTTCCACCAACTGACCGGCCCGCAATTGGCGCAAATTTTAGACCTCATGCTGAAAGGTGAGTTGAAACTGGCCGCACAGCAAAACATGGCACTGGAAATCACAGCCGAAGCCAAAAACTGGCTGCTGGCGCAAAATGACCAGCCAGAGTATGGCGCACGGCCGTTACGCCGCATCATTGCCCGTAACCTGCGTGAACCCCTGGCCGACTTTTTATTGACACAGCAAAGAAACGGCCGTACGCACATCCGCATTCATGATAATGGGGCTAAACAGCTACAATTTGAAGTAACTGATCATCAATAACCAGCTACCAATGAGCCAACTTACACAACAAATTGAAGGTACCGCCCGCAGCCGCATTTTGCGCGAGTTCATTTTGAACTCGGCCGTTTATCCCGTGTTTGATGGCATTCGCGCCATCAGTGTTGACGGTATTTCGGCGTACCTATTGGAAATCCCCCACTATTTCATTTTTGTGGCGGCAGCTATCCAGGCATGGTACTTAGGGAAACGGCCGTCTCGCTCCTGGATACAACAAGCGCTGGGCAACCTCATAGCCCCCACCCTCTACACACTCCTTGACATCTCGCTAGAAGGCTTCACCCGCTTTTGGCAAACCCCCTACCATACAATTTACTGGGTTTTCAGCCTGGGGATGGCTTTCCTCTATGCTTGTGACGGCCTGCTACCGCGCTGGCGTCGCGCCATTTTGCTGCTCATCAATCTCTGGCGTGTCCTCCTTTTTCCAACCCTATACGCCGTCTCCGAACTATCCACCGAACTCTCGCCAAATTGGGGTGATCTTCGCACCTATTTATTGGGCAATAGCGCCCATTTCTTTATATTGCTGGCAGCCCTACTCTTTGGCCTGCTGCTAGGCGTACGCGAAATCGAAAGAGATCACTACATGCAAACGCTTCGCCAAATCGCCCGCAGCCTCAAACAAGTTTCTGAGTGGAGCCTGGATTCTGACTTATTGGCTCAATCCTTAAAGGATCAGCAAGTCCTGGAACAACACCGGGTACTCCGTGCGGTATTGTTTATGGATATTCGCAATTTCACCCGCTGGAGCGACAGCAAATCGCCGGAAACCGTTGTCAATATGCTCAACCAATTTTATGAACTGGCGGAGCAAATCATTGTACAGGGAGGCGGCAGTAAACCGCATTTTATAGGTGATGAGGTGATGACATGGTTTCCCACACCTGCACAAGCAGTTGAAACCGCACGCGTGTTAAATCAACGTGCAAACCAGGCATTAGGCAAATTCGATCTGGCAACAGGTATGGGCATTCACTGGGGCGAAGTGGTGGAAGGGTTGATGGGATCATCCAATACGCGCAATTTCAATATCCTTGGGGATACGGTGAACACAACCAGCCGCCTGGTCTCGGCCGCTCAACCTGGGGAAGTGCTGCTATCTGAAGCGCTGGTGGCTGCGCTTGATGTCCCCCCCCCTTTGGGTGGATCGCGGGAAATTCAGGCAAAGGGGAAGGAACGGCCGTTACAAGTCTACGTCATCCGTGAAGCCTAAAACAGAACATTTTCAGGTCTCAAACCCTTTATTCAAAACGGAGGTAGTATGTCAAATCGAACGGAAACAATAGAAGCCTTGCAAGTCAGTCGGCGAGAATTATTGGCAGCTTTGGAACGACTAGATGATGGGGGGTGGGAAACGGCCGTTTTTCCCCACGACGACCAATCCACTTGGACAGCAGCCGACCTGCTTCGCCATTTAGCTGAATCCGAACGCAGCATGACCCGCCTGATGGCAAACATCAAAGCTGGCGGCCCTGGTGCTTCCCCCGACTTCGATCTCGCCCGCTGGAACGCCAGCCGTGTTGCCAAAGCGCAGCACAAATCACCCGCCGACCTTCTCAATGACATTGCTGCCTATCGCCAGGAACTACTGCAATTTATGGATTCATTGCAAGAAGAAGATTGGAGCAAAAAAGGAAGGCACGGCACAGGCAACATCATGAGCATTGCCGAAATCTGCTCCCTCATCGCTGCTCATGAAGCACAACACACCGCAGATATTCAAAAAGTAGTTGGGGAATAATGGCAAAAAAATAGAGATGTCCCGCAAGCGGGCGCTTACGGAAACATCTCTGGGGGGGGAGCCGCAAGAAGTTTAGCACAAAACATATCTCATGCAAACGAGAAATTCCGCAAGGCAAAAACCTCGCGGAATTTCTCTACAAAACGGAACATTTACCGCTCCCCCCAACACAATCCCCTATATATAGCGCACCCGCTTTCACATCTCCTACTCATATTACATGCTTTGCTAATGAGATGGCGGCCAAACAACCGACCCATCAGACGCACCATCACCCGACAATGGAGCCGAGGACCTTGCTGCGCCGTTCCGAGCCTGCCGACCATTTGCACGCATCTCAACGACATCAGCAACGTGGGCATAGGGCATTTGCATCAAAATACCATTCTGGCCCAGCACCCGCATCCGTGCTAACTCCATCAGCCATTCCATTTCTCGGTCATTGAACTTGCTGATGGCTTCGTGCCACCGTTCCATCACCATTGCCTGGCTTTGGGCAAAAACGACCTCATTGTGCGCATCTTCTAATTTAGCTTGCACATTTGTGGGAAGGGCAACGGCCGTTACCATCACCCGAAACACTTCCACACCAAACGGTGCTAGTCGTTCTGCTACACGCTGACGCAGCACTCGTTCCACCCGTCCCCGTGCCCCCACTTCCACCAAATCCTTTGCCAACTGCTCACTCACTAATTGCTGCACACAATTATTCACATGGTTCCGAATCAACGTATTCGCAAATTTGGGTAATGACCGCGCCAATCTTGGCCGTAAATCTGGGGCAATTCGCTGCGGATTCAGCACAAATAACAGTGTCCATTCCATCGTCACCGGCAGCCCATCACCCGTTTGTGTCTCCAGTACCTCGCCCCCCACATTACCTGGCGCGGTTGAGATACGTGCCTTTATTTGCTCAAATGGAAATGCCAGTAAATGTCGTCCGGGGGGCAAAAACCGGGTGAAAGCGCCTGATTCCACATTGAACGCAACGCCCATTTCCATTTCCTTCACCCGTACCAAAATATGACGGTCAATCATTGGCACACTGAACAGAACCGCTGCGAGAAATATCACGCTCCAAAACCCTATACCGCCTATAATGCCACCAGCCAAAGCAGCTATGGCAAGAGTACCAACTCCAACTAGAAATCCGTTTTTAAGGTTCATCATGATCACTCCTTACTTCCTGTTCCCAATACTTACTTGAGTGTACAAGACCCCATCCAGGAACATTTCCTTATCTTACCCGCGTCACCTCCTTTCGTGAATTTTGCGATATTTCGTCGTTTTTATCGCAATAACGACATTATAAAGACAAAACGGTTGCCTTGTCAAGTAATAACCTGAGAAAATTAGCGATTAAAGGAGGGGATACGTGAGAAACAGGTTTTCCAATACCAGGCGTGTATTCGCATTGCGCTCTAGCTGCCAGAGCGCCAGGTCTGTTTGTTTAAGACTGGACTGGATTTGCTCAGAAGACCATCTATCTATAAGTTCATGTAAACGCGATTCTTGATCAATATTGTGAATAGGCAAGCTATGTGTTCCAACAGATTTGTGAACCTGGGTAAGCAATGCGAGATCGCGCCACCAACTCAACCAATTTTTGAGCAATGCAGGAAGTTGCTCTGGTTTGCGGCTCAGTTTGTCGGCTAAATTGAAACGGTCAACGCGACGGCCGTTTACCACATCTTCCAACTGCTCCAACTGACTTTCCCGCTCTTGCAAAATAGTCGCATCTTGGCTGGCCTGCACAGCCCAACCCAGCCGCCCATCTGCCAAATGGGCCAGCAAATAGGCCCGCTTTTCTGGCACATGCCACCGAGTCGTCAAACTTTGCTCAATCAGAGAGAGGGGTAACGGCCGTAACCCAATCACCCGGCAGCGCGAAGCAATCGTCGGCAGCAAAGTGTCCGCGTCGGTGGCCGTCAGCAGCAAAACCACATTTGCGGGCGGTTCCTCCAACGTCTTCAAAAAAGCATTGGCCGCATTTGCATTCGCTGCATCAAACTGGCGCAAAATTGCCACCTTCATCCGCGCCTCATACGCCGCCAAATTAAGGCCGCGCTGCAATTCACGCACCGCATCAATTTTGATAGTAGCCTTGCCACGCTTGCTCACTTCCGGTTCCAGCAAGCGCACATCTGGATGACGGTTTGCGGCAACAAGTTGGCAAGTGCGACATTGGCCGCACGGCCGTTCCCCCACCACCGCCTCACAATTCAACGCCTGTGCAAACGTCCGCGCCAGTGTTGTTTTGCCAATTTGCTCCGGCCCGGTGATAAGATAAGCGTGTCCCACTCGCTGATGTGTGATGGCTCCTTGCAACAGCCTTACGGCCCAATCATGCCCGATAATCTGGTTCCAGGTTGACATGGGGCAATTATAGTGCGTGAAGCGTGAAACGTGAAACGTGATAGGCAATGCCCCCGCCTCACGTTTCACGCTTCACGCTTCACGAGATACAATTACGTTATGATTCCTTTAACTATTTCTGGTACAAACCTTCAAGTGGATGACGTAATGGCGGTGGCAAACGGCCGTTCCGTGCAGCTAGACCCCACCGCCCTGCCCAAAATTCAACGGGCGCGGGCTGCAGTCGAACAATTTGTAGCCGAAGGCCGCGTCGTGTACGGCATCACCACCGGATTCGGCCGTTTCAAAGACAAAATCATCTCCCCGGAGGAGGTGAAACAGTTGCAAATCAATTTGGTGCGCAGCCATGCCGTTGGCGTGGGGCCGCTGCTGCCCAAAGAAGTGGTACGGGCGCTGATGCTGGTACGCGCCAACACCCTCGCCCTCGGTCATTCTGGCGTGCGCCCTGCCGTCATTTACCTGCTGCTAGATATGCTCAATTCGGGCGTACATCCGCGCATCCCATCGCAAGGCTCACTGGGGGCCAGCGGTGATCTCGCTCCTCTGGCACATCTGGCGCTGGTGCTGATTGGCGAGGGGGAGGCAGAAGTAGATGGGGTGGTGATGGACGGCCGTACCGCCCTCAGCCGCGCCGGATTACAGCCATTAGAATTGGAGGCCAAAGAAGGGTTGGCCCTGCTCAATGGCACAGCCTTCATGGTTGGATACGGGGCGCTGCTGGTGCGCCGCGCCATTAACCTGGCCCTCACCGCCGACACCGCTGCCGCCCTCAGTCTGGAAGCGCTGCACGGCACAGACCGCGCCTTTGACCCCCGCGTGCACGCTGCCCGCCCCCACCCTCGCCAAATTGATTGCGCCACCTACCTGCGCCAAAACTTACACGGCAGCCAATTCCTGCGTGGTGCAAATTCGCTCAATGTGCAAGACCCCTACACCCTGCGCTGCGTGCCGCAAGTGCATGGCGCGGTGCGCGATGCTATCGCCTACGCGCAGTGGGTCATGGATATCGAACTCAACTCGGTCAATGACAACCCCATCATTTTTGTGGATGAGGAAACGGGCGAGGCAGACGTGATTTCGGCAGGCAATTTTCATGGCGAACCTATCGCCATCGCCGCCGACTACATGGCCCTGGCCCTCACCGAACTGGGCAATATGAGCGAGCGCCGCTGTGCCCGGCTGGTTGACGCGGACAGCAACAGCGGTGTGCTGCCCATGTTCCTGACGCAAAATGGCGGCCTGGAAAGCGGCTTTATGATGGCTCAATACACGGCCGCAGCCCTGGCTTCGGAGAACAAGGTGCTAGCCCACCCCGCCAGCGCCGACTCTATCCCCAGCAGTGCCAACATTGAGGATCACGTCAGCATGGGGGCAACGGCCGTGCGCCAGGTCGCGCAAATCATCAAACACGTGGAAACGATTGTCGCCATTGAGTTATTGCTGGCCGCGCAGGGAATAGATTTTCGGCGGCAGGTGTTGGGGGATGATGTGCAGATGGGTGTGGGAACGGCCGTTGCCCACCAACTCATCCGCCAAAAAGTACCCTTCACCACCGCAGACACCACCCTCGCCCCCCTCATCGAGCAAGTGCGGCAATTAGTCGCCAACGGTACAATCAAACAAGCTGTAGAAAAGAGATTAGAGATTGGAAATTAGCAAACCGACCAATCGTCAATCGTTAATCGCAAATCGTACATTCAGGAGATTCCCACTATGAACAAAGTGAACGAAATCGTCATCATCAACGCCCTGCGCACGCCCATTGGGCGGCACGGCGGTGCGTTATCCCCGGTGCGCCCCGACGACATGGCCGCACTGGTCATTGACGCCGTCGTCAAAGACGCGGGCATTGACCCCAATGAAATCGAAGAAGTGTATTTTGGCTGCGCCAACCAGGCTGGCGAAGACAACCGCAACGTGGCACGTATGGCCGCGCTGCTGGCTGGGCTGCCCCATCACGTAGCGGGCGTCACCTTCAACCGCCTCTGCGCCAGCGGGCTGAATGCCGTGAACCAGGCCGCCCGCGCCCTTGCCATTGGCGAAGGTGAGATTTTTGTGGCCGGTGGCGTGGAAAGCATGAGCCGCGCCCCCTACTCCTTCCCTAAAAATTCCCGCGCCTGGGGGCCACCCGGCAACATCACCGGCTACGACACCACCCTGGGCTGGCGCTATCCCAATCCCAAGATGGAAGCGATCTTTCCCCTGGAAGCGATGGGCGAAACGGCCGAAAACATCTACGAGATGAGCCGCGATGGGAAAATAGCAGGCGGTGAAATCGGCCGCGCAGCGCAGGATGCCTTTGCTCTGGAAAGCCAGCGCCGCGCCTGCACAGCGATTAACAATGGCTATTTTGACTCGCAGCTCGTGCCTGTGCCCATCCCGCAGCGCAAAGGTACACCGATCATGGTGGATACGGACGAACACCCGCGCATCAAGCGTGAGGGTGACAAGTATGTGCTGGATACAAGTATGGAAGTCCTGGCAAAATTGCGCCCGGCCTTCCGCAAGGGTGGCACGGTGACGGCCGGGAATGCCAGCGGCTTGAATGATGGCGCAGCGGCGTTGGTGCTGATGACGGCCGTCAAAGCCAAATCACTAGGGCTAAAACCAATAGCACGTTGGATTGGCTCGGCGGCGGCGGGGGTTGACCCGCGGGTGATGGGGCTGGGGCCGGTGGGCGCGACGCGCAAGGTGTTGCAGCGCACCGGGCTGTCGTTGGCGGATATGGATTTGATTGAACTCAACGAGGCATTTGCCGTGCAGTCGTTGGCGGTGATGAATGAGTTGGGGATGAACCCCGACATCACCAACGTGAACGGCGGGGCCATCGCTCTGGGCCACCCGCTGGGCTGCTCTGGGGCACGCATTCTGACGACGCTGCTGCATGAGATGAAACGGCGCAAAGCTCTGGGCCAACAAATGCGCTATGGGTTGGCGACATTGTGCGTGGGCGTGGGTCAGGGGGAAGCGACGGTGATTGAATTATTGGGGGATTAGGGGTTGGTCGCTGGTTGACTGGCAAATCTCAGATTTTTTCTACCGCGGAGAGCGCGGGGGATGCGGAGTTTTCTTCTTCTTTTCCTCCGCGCTCTTTGCGCTCTCTGCGGTTAAATCTCTTTTTTAGCCAGAAAAGAGAGCGTCGAGGAAGAGACCAACGTCGTCTTTCCCTTCTAACGTCCTGAGGTTGTAGATTTCGGTGTAGCCGCACTGGTTGCAGGAGACGTAGAGGTAGCGATAGGGTTGGATGTCCATGAAGCGGGTGATGCCGGTTCCAGACATTGCCAGGCGTTGTACTTCGCCGCCCTGGGAGTTGCAGCGGGCGCACACAAATTCGCGGGCTAGTGTTTCGTCTACTTTTGCCATGATTTTCTCTCCGTCGGGGCAAGTTTGCATGAACTGCTCCCACATTTTGCCATTAACTGGTTGTCTATACGGCACAAAAGAAGCCCCGGTTGTACAAAAGGAGGGGAGGCTTTAGCCGAACAGGCCTTAGCTAAAGCCTCCCCTCCAGAATTTACTTTATGATGGCTTTACAACGTCCAATGCTTCTAATAGCTGTGGCTGGTCGGCCAGGGCAAACTGCGCGACTTCTGTGAGTGTCACCAACCATACCCGTGCTTGCGACCAAATGTCATCGCGCTGCCGGGTGGCTTCCTGGGCTTCGGCCGTTTCTTTTTGTTGGCTGCTGTCCAGGGCGGCGATGGCGGTTACGGCCGTTGCCGCCCCCTCCAATATCACCTGTGTCTGTCCAAATTTACCCATCTCCGTGACAAAAGCGGGCGTTGCCAGCAGGCGCGTATAAAAGATATTCGCCTGCCGCAGCCACTCTGCACGGCGGGTTGGCTTTGGCTCGCTCAACAGCAGTTCGCGCTGCGCCTGCTTGTTCCCGGAAAAGAGCCGTTTTGCCAGGGCACGGTGCAGCCCATAGGTCTTGTCGGCGTCTTCCTGCGCCTGGTTAATGGCGACCGTAGCCGCATATTGATCGGCATATTCTTTGACTTGCGTCACGTCAGCGGCTATCAAATCGTCCAACAGCGTTTGCCCCTCTTGCAGCCGCGCCGCATCATAACCAAACGCCGCCATCGCCGCGCCAAGGTCAGCCGAACTGGTGACATTATCCAACACCGTGCGCATATGGCTGAGGAAATCAGCCAGTGGCAGCTTGTGTATATTTAACATGAGAAACTCTCCTTTTCAATTGGTTTTGCCGGAAATAAAAGGCACATTGCCCCAAAACCACAAAGAATTGGCAAATCTTGGTGGTTGACAGCCTCTATTTTACAAAGAAGCCCCCCGAAATGCTAAATGATTAGCACAAAGTGGCTTTGACAGAGCCGAATGCCATTTCGACAGAGCCGAATGCCATTTCGACAGAGCCGAATGCCATTTCGACAGAGCCGAATGCCATTTCGACAGAGCCGAATGCCACTTCGACAGAGCCGAATGCCACTTCGACAGAGCCGAATGCCACTTCGACAGAGCCGAATGCCACTTCGACAGGGCCGAATGCCATTTCGACAGAGCCGAATGCCATTTCGGGGACTGAATATGCCAGGAGGGGAAACCTTAGTCGAACCGAAAATGACTGACATGCACTGGCTGAAGCCTCGACTCCTTACTTATGCTGTGGTAAGGGTAGGGGCGGGACGGCGTGGAATAGTGTTGGGCAAAATAAACGATCTGGCTTCCGCGCTGTCCCGCCCGGAGCGCCGCCGCGCTTATGGGCGAGATGACCGGGATGGATCGCCGTAAGTATAGCTTAAATCATGGCCCGGTCATCCCACCCCTACCCAATAATTGTGCAAACCAGAAATTCATTCTCCTGGGGAGGATGCGCACCGGAACCCGAGACCGCTGCTCGTGATCGACGGGTAGCTGCCGTACCGGAAGGCGACGCGGAGGCTGGCCCAAACGTAGTACCAACCGCCGCCCCGCAGCACTCTGGAACTGCCAGAATCCGGGCCGATTGGGTTTTCTGCGGGGGAGATGTCATAGTAATCGCTGTCGTACCAATCAACCACCCATTCCCACACATTGCCAGTCATATCCGCCGCGCCAACCCAACTATCTCCGGCAGGGGAAAAACTGCCAACAGAAACGGTATCCCCAGAACAATCACCAATCTGTGCAAGACTACAATTAGGAGACTCGTTACCCCAGGGGTAGAGACGGCCGTCTGTCCCTCTTGCCGCATATTCCCACTGCGCTTCCGTAGGCAACTGCCCGCCGACCCAGGCGCAGTAATCCTGCGCATCAAACCAGGAAACGCCCACAACAGGGTAGTCCGCACCATTGTAAGTATCATCATTGGCGTAAGAAGAGGGTTCACAATCACCATCAGCTACACATTGGCCATACATAGTATTGGTCACTTCCGTGCGGTCAATCCAAAAGCCGTCCAACATCACCTCATGCTGCGGAAATTCGTTATCTTCGGCGTCCGGATCTTGTTCCGGGTGACTGCCCATCATAAAGGTTCCGCCGGGCACGTACACCATCTCCATGTCATCGGTAGGTCGCACCCAGGCGCTGCCCAGGGTAGGGTTGGACGGCGGCACATTGGGGTCAAGGGTAGCTGTTGGCGTTGGCGTGTTTGTGGAGGTAGCAATGGCCGTTGGGATGTTTGTCGGGGTCGCTGTGGGGGTGTTAGTAGGCGTCTTTGTTGGGCGTGGTGTGGGAGTAGCAGTGTTCGTTTCCACCGGGACTGCGGCCATGGCTGTGGCCGTCATTGCCCCATCATCCCCGCTGTCACCGCCATTCCGCAGCACCCAAAACAGACCAATGGCAATCAGCAGTATAAGCAGCAGCGCCCAACTCCAGGCAGGCAGGCGGCGTTTGGTTCCGGTTGTTTCGGCTAAAGCCTCCTCTCCTGATCCTAAATTAGGTGGGGTGATTTGGGTGGCTATGGGTGGGGTGTGGAAGGCGGGTTGCAGGTTGTCTTCAAGGATAGTGGCGTAGGGGTCGGCTGTTCCGGCCGAAGCCTCCACTCCAGATTTGGTTGTGGCTTGTTGCAGGGCAGCAAGGAACTGGGCGGCGGTAGAAAAGCGGTTGTCCGGTTGTTTGTCCAGAGCCCGCTGCAAAAGCGCCTGGCAGCCTGGGGTTAATTGTTGGTTGTAGGCCAGCGGGTCGGGTACGGCTTCCAACAGATGTTGGCGCATCAGGCGGGCGGGGGTGTCGCCGCTGTAGGGCGGCTGCCCGGTGAGCAGTTCAAAGAGGATGACGCCGAGGGCATAGAGGTCGCTGCGTCCATCTACCTTGCCACTCTCCCACTGCTCAGGACTCATGTAGGCGGGCGTGCCAATCATCGTCATCGTCTGTGTGGCCTCGGCCACCCGCGCAATGCCAAAGTCGGAAAGGTAAGGCAGGCCATCGGCGTCAAAGAGGATGTTATCCGGCTTCAGGTCGCGGTGGATGATGCCTTCACGATGCGCCTTGTCCAGCGCCGGAGCCAGACGGGCCAGCAAATCGCTAACCTGCTGCACGGTAAAGGGCTGGCCCTGCATCCGCTGGCGCAACGTGCCGCCGGGCATGTAGCGCATGACGATATAGGGCACGTCATCATCCTCGCCAAAGTCGTACACGGTGACGATGGCGGGGTGTTCCAGGCGTGCGATGGTTTCTACCTCTTGCTGGAAGCGGCGGCGGAAATCTGGGGAGAAGGAGAACTGGCGAGGCAGGGCTTTGATGGCGACTTCGCGCTTGATGCGTGGGTCGAGGCCCAAATAGACGACGGCCATGCCGCCCCGCCCTAATTCACGGATGATTTGGTAACGGCCGATTGCTTCTGGCTGCGGTTCTACTGGTTGGTTGCTCATTGTTCACTCCTGAATGGCGCAATTTTAACACCAGAAAATGAGGGGCGCATTCCCAGATTGGTTCACTCTCCAAGAGTGAACCAATCTCACTACGAATGGGGTATAATCGCGGGCATGTTTGAACAAGACCGAATGTTGATGCGCTTGCAGCAGCGGGTGAATGGGGAACGGCCGATCACTGCCTGTTTCCTTTCTGGCTCATACGGCCGTCGCCGCGAAGACGCCTACTCCGATATGGACGTGGCCCTGGTGTATGGCAGCGAAGCAGAACGGGACATGGCCTGGCGCAGGCGGCAAGAGTTTGTGCAGTCGATGATGCCTTACGTGGCGGTGAAGTCGTTTGATGGGGTGCATGTACGGCCGTACTTCCACATCGCCCTCTACAGCAATGGCAGCAAAGTAGACTACCGCTTTGAAACCCGCGATGGCTTGCAGCCCAACCCCTGGGACCGCGACATCCGCATTTTGAAGGACAGCGATGGCTGGGCGGAACAATTCCAGCAGGACAGCCAGCGGTTGGCCCTGCCGCAGCCGCACATCACCGCCGATGAACTGACCGCGCTTGACACGCGTTTTTGGGTGATGTATTGGGACGTGCTGCGCTTGCTGCTGCGCGGCGATTATCAAAAACCGTTCCCCATTTATCTGGAGCTGCTACATTTTACGCTGCCGCCCCTGCTGCGGGCACTGCCGCTAGAAGATGCGGCGCATCAGGCGCTGCTGCACGCCCAATTCAGCCATGATACAAAGGCCACCGCCCGGCACATGCAGCAGTTGTTGACGGCGTATTTGGGGGCGAGAACGGCCGTTACCCAACGCCACCAACTCACCTTCATCCCCGACCGCGCTTTTGAAAATAACATGCAAAATCTGATAAAAAGGATAACGTAAAACGTGAAGCGTGAGTCATCACGTTTCACGCTTCACGCTTCACGAACACCCCCATGACCCTTCCACAAATCCCCCCCCTCACCTTTGAAGAAAACGACGAACGCTTGAAAGTGACCATTCCTTTGAAGCGCAATTGGCTGCTATTTGGCCTGTTCACACTAAGTATGGTCATATGGGTGGCAATGATTGTCGTCGTCGTGGTTTTCATCTTCCGCGACGTGCTGCCTAATCGGGAACGGTATACCTTCACGCTGACAACCATGATGGTGGTCTGGCTGATCATCTGGTATTATCTGGGACAGGTAATTTGGGGACGCTGGCAATATTACACAGCTAATCGAGAAATTCTGTTCATCAATGCCGAAACGCTCGTGGTGCGCCGCCCCGTCTCCATTTTGGGCATCACGGATGCGTACGATATGCAGTATGCCAACCCTTTTTATTACAACGAAGCACATCGCTGCCCCGCTTTTGATTATGGCTCACAACGAGTATACTTTGGGCAAGAGTTGAGTGAGGAAAATGCCCGCGCCTTGATGCGTTTTTTGAACGGCCGTTTCTTCCCCCAACTTGACGACGACGAAGATTAACACATCATCTGACATCAATCCCTATGTTGAACGCAGTACCCGACAACCAGCTTACATTACCCGAACGTGCACGACGACTGGCTGCCTACATCCCGGTAACACTGGCACGCCAGATTTTGGATGCCGGGCTGCCCGTCCCTGGCACGTCACGCCGGCTGCTGGCTGCAACCCTCTTTAGCGACATGTCCGGCTTCACCGCCATGTCCGAAGAATTGGCCTCTGACGGCTCACGCGGCGCAGAAGAGGTAAACCGTGTGCTGCGCCAAACCTTCACGGCCATGATTGACATCATCCACGCCCAAGGGGGCGCAGTCAGTCATTTTTATGGCGATGCGATGTCGGTTTACTTCCCAGACAGCGATGGACAGGCAGCAGTACGCGCCCTTGCATGCGCCCGGCACATGCAAGATGTGATGCTGACTCAGTTTCGGCAGGTCATCACCAGCCGTCCGCCCGGCAAGCAGCCCGCCTTCCCCCTCACAATGAAGATTGGCGTGGGATACGGCCGTTGCCAGGAACTCATTGTAGGCGACCCCGACGCGAACCTGGAATTTGCCCTCACTGGCCCCGCCATTGATGAAGCCGCCACCGCTGAAAAAGAAGCGCACGCTGGAGAAATTGTCGCCAGCCGCGCCGTACTGGCTCAGGTCAATCTACCGGCAGCGCAGCCATTCACCTTATTTACGGCCACACTAGACACGCCTTCATCGTCTCCCTTGCTGGATTGGGCAGTCTACGGCGAAGCCGATTTGCAGCGATTTGTCGATCTCATTCCCCCCTTCATTCCGCCTGCCCTCTACCAACGTCTAACCACACCGGGCCTGGAAGTGCTGGCGGAACATCGCCCTGTCACCAGCCTGTTTGTGCAATTTGATTTCGCAGCAAATGAGGGCGAAGGTATGGGGCAGCAGCATCAAGATTACTACACATGGGCTTGCCAGATTGTGGCCCGTTTCGGCCATTTGAACGGCCGTGTCAACCGCGTCCTCACCGGCGACAAAGGCAACCAATTACACATCATGTTTGGCGCCCCCGTTGCCCCAGATGCACCCGAGCAAGCTATCCGCTGCGCCCTGGCTTTGCAGCACGAACGCCCCGATTTCATTGCCGCACAGCACATTGGATTATGCACGGGCAAGGTATTTGCCGGGCCGGTGGGCGCAGCATCCCGCCATGAGTACACGGTGGTAGGTGATGTGGTGAACCTCTCGGCGCGATTGGCACAAGCATGTGCCACCGGCGATGTGTTGACGGATGCGGCCACAGCCGAGCGTGTAGAAAATGTGCTGGAGTTTGAAACGCTGCCGCCACAAAAAATGAAGGGGAAGCAGGCGGATGTCATTCCCTATCGTGCGCTAAGTGACCGATCCGCCCAGGTGCAGTTGCAGGCATATTTTGACATTGAACGGCCGTTAATTGGCCGAGATGCAGAAATGGAACTGCTGCAAGTGGGACTAGATGCGGCGTCCAAAGGCTTTGGTGGTCTAGCAGCCGTCATCGGCGGAGCAGGCGTGGGCAAAACGCGCCTGCTCGGTGAAATGGTACAGCGCTGGCAAACGGCTGGCGGACTGCCGCTGATGGGGGTTTGCCACCCGCACACCGCCGATACACCGTATGGTCCCTGGCGGGACATATGGCGGGCGCTGTTTGGCCTCTCATCTGCAATGGAGGTACAGGCCCAGGTAACGGCCGTGCAGCAGATCACACAAACCCTTTGGCCCAATGTCGGCGACGACGTGGGATTATGGGCTGAAGTGCTGGGGCTGCCCATTCCGCAAACGCCCATCCTGGCCGAGTTAACGGCTGAAGCACGGCAGGCACGTTTTTTCACGCTGGTTGAACGCTGTTTCCGGGCATGGGCAAACACGCAACCATTGCTGTTTGTGTTAGAAAATATTCATTGGGCGGATCAAGCAACGCTGGCCCTGATAGATTACCTGACACAAACAATGGAACAATCTGCTATATACATTGCATTCTCTTTCCGTGAAGGCGCATTAGATGCACCATTTGCAACGCTGGAAAGCGAACGCTGTACGCCCATCATGCTGGCGGATTTGTCGCCGCGCCACGCCCGCCACTTGCTGGACGAACTGGTAGGTGTGCAAGAATTACCCGCAGCGATTGAGCAGCAGCTTGGACTACGTGACCGCGAAGGGCGAGACAGCCCGGTCAACCCCCTGTTTCTGGAAGAGGCCGTCAATGTGATGATGGATATTGGTGTGCTGGATCGGGGAAACGGCCGTCTCCACATCAACGAGGCCCTACTCTCCCACATGCAAGTGCCAGACACCATTCACGGTTTGCTGCTGGCTCGCCTGGACCGCCTGCCTCCTGCCAGCCGAGACTTGCTGCAAGTGGCCTCGGTTATTGGCCGCCAGTTCGGTGTAGAACCGCTGCACATGATGGTTCCTACGCTGCCCCTTCACACAATCAGTGATTTGCTCTCCAGCCTGTCGGCAGAGGAGATGACGCGGTTGGTCACGGCTGACCCAGAATGGATTTACCTGTTCCAGCACGCGATGACGCACGAAGTCGCGTATGAAAGCCTGCCTTATGTGCGCCGTCAAGACTTGCACGCTGGGCTGGCTCGCTGGCTGGAACAAGCTTATGCCGATAATTTGAAACCCATTCACGCCGTTCTAGCGTATCACTACAGCCGAGCGAACAATCATGAAAAAGCGTTGCATTTTGCGCTGGCAGGAGCGGATGATGCCCGCAATGTATTCGCCAACGGTGATGCGGTGGAACTTTATACGTTGGCGGAAAAGCATTTGCTGGCATTGGGGCTGGAGGAACGGTGGGAAACGGCCGTTACACTTTACCTGGGTCGTAGTGAAGCTTTACGCTTTCTTGGTGAATTTGCAGAAGCCGTCATGTACGCCGAAAAAGCGCTAAAATTCGCTAACAAACATATCCAAAACACCTTGATAGTAGAATCATATAATTTACTTGCCGAACTAAAATATCGACAAGCAAATTACCGCGAGGCAAAAGAAGCAACCGAAGCCGCAATTGAAAGATGGAAAGATAACATTTCTTTAGATGAGTTAGCCCGTTCTCACCATTGGGCAGGCATGTCAGCAACTACCCTGTTAAATTATGATGAAGCCCTGTCCCATCTGCAACGAGCTGAACAAATTTGTATTGAAACAAACAACAAAAAACGATTAGGACAAGTGCTAGAAGGGTTGGCATATATTTATTACGCTCAACGAGACCTGGAAAAAGCGCAAAAGGCTATGCAAGAAAGCGTTGCTCTCTCGCGTAATTACAGCTTTCCTGCCAACGTTGTTTCGGCTCTGAATAACCTGGCGCTAGTTCAATACATGCTAGGTATGGTCCAAGAGGCATTGCAAACGTATAACGAAGCCATTGAGCTTCTTCAGGATTCCAGTCGCAATTTCTTGGCGCATGTCTTAGTAAACCGAGCAACCATTCTGGCATATTTAGGTCAATTTTCCGCAGCTCTTGTCGATTTCGAAACTGCGCTTGCTCACTTTGAAGGTGTGAAAGATGAATATGGCCTGGTGGAAGCACATCTCTTGTGGGGGTATGAATATCATTGTGTGCGCGGCGAGTGGGTTGAAGCTAGAGAGCATTTTGATAAAGCCGCACAAATAATCCATCATAAACCAGATGGATATCAGGAAGAACAGTTACGCCTTTGGCTTGGATACGCCCACCTGGCTCTAGAATCGAACGCCTTAACAGAATCTCTTGCCTTTCTAAAAAAGGCCGAACTTCTAGTCACTCAAAGTTCATTTGTATGGTGGGAACCGGCAATTGCGTATCTAAAAGGACGGGCATTAATTGCCACAGGGAATAAGGCTGATGGCGTGCAGTTACTATTGCAAGTGAATGAGCTTGTTACAGCAGGTGGATGTCCAGAATATTGGCCGTTAGCACTCTTAACGCTGGCACAATCAGAAACCCACACGAGAAAAAAGGCGACGTACTTCCAGTCATGTGTTAAAGCGGCAAACAAACGGGCCAGGCACCTTGATAAAATGAAATGCTTGCAGATGAGCGATGACTTCTTCAAACAGCTTGAAGCTCACTTGGATTCAACTCAACAAGAATAAAAAAAGTGAACGCTAGTGCGTTCACTTTTGAATTTAACTACCTGATATCTCTACACAAGTTTAGCCAGCGCCAGGCAACCATCCCTTCGTTGTACGATCATCTAACTCACCAGCAAATTCGTCAAAGTTATCTTCGCTCAAATTGCTGAGTAAAGCTTGATCCTCTGCTGATAGTTTGTATCCTTTTAAGGCTTCCTCAGGATTACTAAACAACAGTTTGCGAAAAGCTTCGTCTTTTACGGCACGTTCGATTATTTCCTTTACGATATCTGACATTTCTTTCTCCTGTATATTTTTTACCAATTATACGCGCTGTTTAGTATGAAAGCGCAATGAATTTTTGTCAGTTAAGTGTGTTACACTGCTGCTTCTACGGGGGTGGATACGGCCGTTTCTGCCCGATGCACAGTCGCAGCAGCCAATCTCGCTATAATTCCTAACAAAGCCAACTCCGCATCAATAAATTCCGCATCACCCTCCTTATTCAAAGCCTCAATCACGCCAACAACACGGTCGCCGCAAATCATCGGCACACACAACATTGAGCGTGTCGCAAATTCAAAAGTCTGGTCTACCTCTGGTGAAAAACGCGAATCCATGCCCACATCAGCAAGGCGCACAGGCTCGCCATGCGCCGCGACCCATCCTGCCACACCTTCCCCTATCGGAAGCCGATAACCGACTAATTCGTCCCGTATCTCGCCATGTACTGCCGCAAAAACCAATTCGTTGGTTTCCGGATCCACGAGAATGAGGGAGCCATTACTTGCGCCAATGCTTTCCAGAGCAGCTTGCAAAATGCGATCCAACAGCGTCAGTGCGTCTGTATGCGTTGTCACCGACATCGACATATCTTGCAATGTCAGTAAAATATCGAGAATTTCTTGCAAACTCGCCACTTCATCACGCAAGATTTCATTCTCTTCGCGTAAGGCGACATTTTGATTTTGAATGAAACGCAGCGTTTCTCGCAAATCATCACTCATGACAGCCTCTCAAGAAAATTATGAAGGAAAGAACAAAAGATGACTATAGTATGCCGTAGGGAGGAAAGCAGCGTCAAGAGCCTTATTCCATATTTTGCAAAGTAACAGGGTCTTGTTGTGGTTTGCATACGCCACAATAAACAGCTCCGGCAACCACAATGGCTTTGTAGTCGCCATTCGCCGTGCGGTAGCTGTGGATGATGTAGGGCATTTCTTGAACGTGTGCTTTACACACAGCACGACCGCAAAAACGACATGTCGCATGAGCTGGACGCTCACAATGCCAACATTCCATTATCTTCTCCTAGGGCAATGGACAATGAGTAATGAGCAATTGCTCTTTATTCATTGTTCATTGCTCATTCAATAAAGTCCAGGTCTTTGTTAGCAAACAAGTCCGCTGCCAGCATAAAAAGGATGGTGGCGTAAAGCAACATCACAGCAGGGGCTAATGCTTGATTGGCATCAAATGAACCTGCCAAAACAGCCTCGTTGATGGCGCGAAACGGCCAAAATAAGAAGCCCATTGCATCGGCTAGCTTTTCGCCGCCGCCAATATTCAGCCAACTGACAGCTTTATTGATGAAATTTGCAATATCGTACCACCCTTGCTGCACAAAATTGGCACTGAGATTGTTGAGGCGCATGGCCAGCCAGGGAGCAAGGGTTGTGCTGCTGCTTTGCCCCAAAAGCAAGAAGGCCAACAAACCAAACACGTAAACGCGAGACCACCCAGCAGTCACAAAATCGGAGGCGTGCATGGCTAGCACGGCCGCAAGTATGTTGGTCGCTAACCAGACTGGGGGAATCTCCATGATGCGCGGCCATAATTCTGTGGGGCCGCGAAACAGAGCCAGCGCTGCCACGAGTAATTGTAATAACCCTGCACCAACGATTGTGCTAAGGAGAACGGCCGTTAAAAACTCCACCCGGCTTGGCAAGCGTACTACCAAGGGGTAATTCGCTGCTTCATTTGCTCGTGAAGCAATAGACAACGCCACCAAAAACGTCATTCCTGCCCCAAAGGCACCCACAATCAAAAAATAATTCTCTAGATCAGGCGTACCCTGCTGTGGCGGAAACAAGACAGCCCAATAAACCAGAGCAATAATCACAAAAATGACACCGGTTAATGAAAAAAACAACCGGTGCAACAAGAAAGTCGTTAATACCCAAATTCGCCGTGTCATTGCACCGCCTTTGCGTAAATCTCAGCCAATGTAATCCGCTTCTGCTCCACATGCAAAATGTCATAGCCCATATTCAGCAAAATCGCCAACACCGGGCGGCGCATCGCCATTGCCTCATTCTTCAACAGCAGCTTCGTGCCCTCCACACGGATGTCGGGGTGCAGCGCGGAAAGCATGTCTTGCACGGCCGTCAGATCCTTGTCTGTGCGCAGCAACACATGCGGGCGAACAGCCAAGGCTTCGGCCATGCTGTTGCGATAATGAACCTGTCCATGATTGAGAATAACTAACTGCGTACAAACCTGCGTGATTTCGTGCAAATGGTGTGAACTGATAACGAGTGTTTTCCCAGCAGCGTGCAGGGATTGGATAACCTCTAAAATATCGCTTTGCCCTTCCGGGTCTAATCCGTTAGATGGCTCGTCCAAGAGCAGAAGCGCAGGATCGCCAATGAGCACCTGCGCTAACCCAAGACGCTGGCGCATCCCTTTGGAACAGGCACTAATGCGCTTATTAGCCGCATACTGCAAATTGACTTGTTCCAGGCTGGTCTGCACGGCTTGGGTAATACGTTGGCGCGGGATATTACTTAGTCCTGCTACCATTTCTAAATATTGGCGCACGCGAAGTTGGTTGGGGAACAAAAGCCGCTCTGGCTTGTAGCCAACAAGAGGCCAGCCCTGCCCATTTGGGAAAACCTGGCCGCCATCGGGCTGTAATACGCCAGCCACGATTTTCATGAGGGTGGTTTTGCCCGCACCGTTAGGGCCAAGTAGGCCTAAAACTTCACCACGAGGGATCGATACGGAAACATTATCGAGAGCAGTAAGGGTGTAAAAACGTTTGGTGATGTTGCGGATTTCGATCACGAAGCAACCTTGATGTGTGTTTACGAGTGGCAAGTTTGCAAGAACGCAAATTTGTTGATTAGTGGGTTTGAGAGTTTGCCACTCCTCATTTGTTTGACAACGCGATTAGTTTACCACAGGGCAAGCGAGGGGCAATAGGCACGGCCGTTTCCCACAACACCTCATTAGCCACCCCGCAAAAATCACGCTATGATCCCGGCAGCTTATACAAGGAGCTGCTCATGCTGACATTGGTTCAATCAACACGGGTGACAACGGCCGTTCTCGTCGTCATCACCCTGCTTGCCACTATCATTTTGCTATTGTCCCCGATAGAACAAACATTGGGCAATGGCATTCGCATCGTTTATCTGCACGTTGCCCTCATCTGGGTAGGCATGGCCGGGCTGTTGATAGCTGGCCTATTGGGGCTAATCATTAGCGCTGTACCTGCCGCCACATGGCTAACCTGGCTGCGCGTCACCAGTTGGGTAGCCTTTGGCTTCTTTTCTGTGGGAGCCATCATCAGCCTTGTCGCCGAAATTGTCAATTGGGGCGCGATTTTTTGGAGCGAACCACGCACGGCATCCATTTTGCAAATCTTGGCAGTGGCCGTCATCATACAGATTACTGGCAGTTGGCTCAATCACGCCAGATTGTATGGTCTGCTGCACGCTGCTCTAGCTGGGTTCATGGTCTGGTCTACAGGCCGCGCCGAACTGGTGCTGCACCCAGACAACCCTATCGGCACTTCTTCCTCGACAGGCATCCGCTTTGGCTTTTATGGCTTGTTCGTTTTGTTTGCCTTTGCGGCCATATGGTTGGTTATGTATTTGCGACAACAACAAAAGTAAACGCACGGCCGTTTTATTTCCAGGCGGTCACAGCATCCAGTGCAGCTTTTTCTTCAACAGTCAGTTTGATGTCCGCACCGCGCATGGTGTCGCTCAATTGGGCCAGGCTGTTTGCGCCAATGATGGCGGAGGTAACGGCCGTGTTCGCCAGCAGCCAGGCAATGGCAGTTTGTGCCACCGTTGCGTTGTGTGCCTGACCGATAGTTTCTAGCTGATCAACGGCCGTAAACCCCTGTTCATTCATGTAATGATGGCGCACACTATTCACCCGCGCCGAATCCGGCATAGGCGTATCACGGCGATATTTGCCAGTGAGAAAACCGGCAGCCAACGGACTATACGGAATCACGCCAATACCCTGATCCAGGCAAACCGCCTGCAATTCCCGCTCAAATTCAGCGCGATGCACCAGGTTATAATGCGGCTGCAAACTATCAAAACGCACCAGTTTACGCACATCACTCACCCACAGCGATTTTGTCAGCAGCCAGGCAGGATAATTCGAGCAACCAATGTAACGCACCACGCCAGCCCGCACCAGATCATCCAGCACAGTCAACGTTTCACCCAGCGGAGTCTCATCATCCGGCCAGTGAACCTGGTACAGGTCAATGTAGTCTGTTTGCAGCCGTTCCAAACTAGCCTCAACAGCATTGAGAATATGCTGCCGCGACAGCCCTTCATCATTAGGCCCGCCGCCCATTTTGCCGCGTACTTTGGTCGCAATAATCATGTCTTCGCGGCGCACATGTCCCTGCGCCAACCAACTGCCAATGACTTGCTCGCTGACACCACCCGGATTGCCTTCGACCCAATTTGAGTAGATGTCGGCCGTATCAAAAAAGTTACAACCCAATTCCACCGCTTTATCCATGATGGTGTGGGCTGTTGCTTCATCGGTTGTCCAGCCAAATTGCATCGTTCCCAGGCAAATTGTGGACACTTTAAGACCAGTGCGGCCCAATCGTCTATATTCCATCGGTCACTCTCCTTAAAATAATTCTATAGGCTCAATCAATAATTAGGGGGTCGGCGTGGGTGTAGTCTCTGTCCCGGCATCGTCGTTTTCTGCCTCGGCTGCTGCGGCGGCGGCCGCTTCAGCTTCGGCTGCGGCACGTGCCGCAGCCTCTCGTTCGGCACGTACGGCTGGGTCTTCCAAATTGGGGTCTTCAAAATTAAAATAATTGTAAGTTGCCCGCGAGATTTCCCGCAAAATAGGGAAGCCGACTTCGTGCGACAACCAATCACTCTCAGGCTCAGTCACATATTCCACAATGACGTAATCACCGCCAGGAGAAAGAACCAATCCAGCATCACCTTGCGTCACAAAATCCCAGCCATGTTTGTGGGAAACGGGCACGGTTTCGGGCACGCCAAAGCGGATCAGGTTGCCTTCTTCGTTCAGCACCATCAGGTCAATGATGGCCTGGCACTCATCAGGAGTGATTTCACCGGGGTAGACGGCTAGCAGTGTACCGTTTCCCTGAGAACAATAGTAGAGCATTGCTAACAGTGTGCCCATTTCTTCAGCGGTGGTTTGCATGGCGGTGTCAGGGCGGGTGATCAGGTCTGGGTCTGTGTTTGCGGGGGTGATATAGGTACTGGGACGGTTGGCAACGGGGTTGGAATCGTAGGGAATTGCCATGAAGGTATTGACCAAACCGAGGCGGTGCAAGAAGTCGGTGAGTTGGGCCGCTCCCTCATAGGTGTTATTTTCTCCGGCAATAACGTGCAGCAGGAGGTTGGCGGCGTAGTTGCTGGAGTGAACGGCCGTATCATAAAACAACCCTTGCACATACTCATCCGGCGGCGCATCCAGCGCCCGGTACGCATCAATAAAAATGGCGACTTTCAAAATGCTCAAGCCAGAAATTGCCACATCGCCATTAACGCTAATCTCCTCACCAGAAGCTAAATCCATCACGTACACACTGCCTACACCACTGAAGGCATCTAGCTGCTTCGTAATGTTCTCTGCCAACAACGAGAGGTTGAGTGACGGCGCATCCTCATCAACGATGACCAGGTCTACTGCGCGATTGTCTGGGCGATAGAGTGCGGCTTCTACATCTGGCAAACTGGCCTGTACATCCATAACGTATCCCGGTTCGCCATATTGGAATGAGGAAGCGCCAACAAGAAGCTGAGGAGCTTTTGCCGGTTGGTCAAGGAAGGAAGAGATCATCTCTAGCCTTTCCAACAGCAATTCTCTATCGTGCGTAGCCCTGAGGTCTACTGTCAGCGGTTCAAAGGAGTGTTTGAGTAGAAACTCTGTAAATCCCTGCCAATATTCTTGGGCGTCGCGGTAGGCTTCTGCTTCGGCTATCATGCCTTGCACGTCTACCTGAAAGCCCACTTCTGCCGGGTCTAACTCGACACGCTCGTCGCGGTAATAAAGATCAACGGGTAATTGGAAACGGCCGTTTAACAACTCAGTCCCCTCTGGAACAGACACCCCTCCCACATCCACACCAGCAATCACCGTACCCGGCGGCAGCAGTTGGCGGGCGCGATCATAAAGAAACAGCTCATACGCCAGATACAAACCACCTGTAACCAGCAGCAAAATCGTTAAAAACTTCTGTATTGCTTTCAACATGGCTGCCCTAATTTAACCGGTTACTATCCAGATAAGGATCATCAAAATTGAAAAAATTGTAAGTAGCCAGTGAAATATCTGCCAGCAATGGAGAACTAGTCACCCACTCCAACCACTCTGGCTGGTACAGGAAAGCAACCACAACATAATCACCTGCTGGCGAGAAAACGATGCCAGCATCGCCATGCGTGTCCCGTACCCAACCATGCCTATGAGCAATAGGCACATCTTCCGGTACGCCCTCTTCCAATAAGCTGCCGGTCTTGTTCAGTGTCATCTCATCCAAAATAGCCTGGCATTCTCCTTGCGTCAGCGTGTCCGGGAAAGCAGCCAATAATGTCCCCCCCTGCCCATCAGCACAGTAATAAATCATGGACAGCAGCACACCCATATCCTCTGCGGTGGTCTGCATGAGAGGATCGGGGTCCGTAGGGATACCTTCGGCAGTATTGGCGGGGGTCTGCGGTGTATTCACACCAGGGCGACCCTGGCTATCGTATGGCGCGATGATAAACGTATTTTGTAAGCCAATGCGCTGCAACGCTGCTGTAACCAGATTGGTTCCCAAAGATGGGTTTTCTTCGCCAGCGATGACATTCAATAATTCATTGGCGCTAAGATTATCTGGGCGTAAAACAAGGGTGTCGGAAATTAGCTCACGTTGTCGTAACGTGGGATTTCGGTCTAGTACATTGTAGGTTTCCAGCACAATGGGCACTTTGAGCATGTCCATACCGGAAAGGGGAACATTGGCATTGATGGATACTTCTTCACCGGTCGCCAAATCCATAATAAAAATACTAGCAATGCCGCCGGTAGTTTGCTCAAAGTTTTGCAGATGATTGGTGAGCAGGCGGGCCAACAAGTTGATACTCGGCCGTTCCGGGTTCACTGGTTCAACAATTAATCGCGCTTCGCGGTTGCTGGGACGGTATAGGGCTGCCTCTATATCGGCAAAGCTGGCTTCTTTATCAATTGTTGTGCCAGCAACGCCATATTGAAAGGTGAGGGTTGCGGGCACAGGCTGCGGTGGTTGGGGAGGCAGGTCGACAATGACTGAAATGCGGTCGAGTACGTCTCGGAGAGCTTCGCGTTTGTGGGTGGCACGCAGTTCAATAGGCTGTACTTCTACTGGACGCCCCCATAGGAAGCCCCAAAAACCAGCCCAAAAATCTTGCTGGGTGCGCTGGAAGTCTGCTTCACTTAACATGGTTTCCAGATCGAGGGTAAATTCCACTTCGGTGGGGCTGACGTCAAAAGAATCTTCGCCATGATAGAGGACGATGGGCGCTTCGATGTAGCGATTGGTCAAAATATCGCTGGCTTCTTCAGGGGTCATACCGCCGACGTCCACAGCAGCAATGGTAAGGCCGGTGGGAAGGTAGGTACGCGATCCTGCATATTGGTAAATTTTGTACACAAGGAAGATGGCTCCGGCTACCATGATGGATACGGTAAGCCATTGACCTAAACCTGGTGTGTTACTTCTTCTCATGGGTGTCTATTTTCTCCTCTGCCAATGCGGTATTGATGGTGGCTTGGGCAGAATGGGGTGTTTGTGAGGGGGAATGGGTAGTTTGCACGGCAACGGCCGTTTCAACCGCACTAATCATGAACGGATATAGTCCGGGTAAATCGTCCATAGCAAACCAGCGTGCCTCAATGATTTCTGAACTTAGCGTCATGCTTCCCGGTTGAAGTTCGGCCAAGAAGGCCACTGTCAGATGTGGTGGCGAAGAGTCATGGGTAATTTGCAAAACGGAACCGAGTACGGCCGTTAATCCTGTTTCCTCTCGCACTTCCCGCAAAGCGCCAGCCGCCGGATCCTCATCGCGGCCCAGCCAGCCGCCTGGCAGCCCCCAAGGGTAATACGGGTGAAACACATGCCGCAGAAGCAGGACACGCTGCTGCTCATCAAAAATGACAACGCAAACCCCTATCCGCTGCCGGGGAACAGTCAGGCGAATTGCCATCTGCATGAGATAACTTACACCGGGTAACCGCACCAACCGGGCAGTTCTTTGTTTCCATCTAAGGGATATGGGAGTCAAAACGGCCGTTACACCTCGTTCTCATCAAAACAGCCAGGCAAACCCGCCTAGCCTCTCAACCTCATCTATACCACACGCCAGTATAACAAAATCACCAGCAAGCGACAGCTTTGCTTAACTCATTGTCATGGAAGCAAATATTGGCATGTTTGCAGATTGCCGCTTATCTAATTGCCACTTACAAACTTGCAACTTGCCACTCTTCATCCCGTATAGGCAGCAGATTACACTTGGAGGTAAGACTCATGTACGAAGGAAGATTAACACGAAGCGAAACAGACAAAATCATAGCCGGTGTATGCGGTGGACTGGCAGCCTACCTAAATGTAGACTCCGTTTTAGTGCGCCTGGCCTTCGTTATCCTCCTCTTTGCCAGCGGCATTGGCATCCCCCTATACCTCATTCTTTGGGTCATCATGCCGCGCTTAGATACAGCAGACCAACCTAACGCAGACATTATTCACAAGAACATCACGGAAATGGGCGAGACCGTCTCGTCCGGTGTCAATCGTGTCGGGCAGCCCGGCACAGTAGGCATCATTCTCATCCTAATGGGCGCTTATTTCCTGTTCAGAACCCTGGGCTGGCTTGGTTGGCTACACGGAGGCATATTCTGGCCGATTATCATCATTGGTTTTGGCGCTTACTTACTCATTCGCCGCAGCCAATAATGAACCAAATGAAAAGACCTACGAGATTGAGCCTCGCAGGTCTTTTTAGTGACGGCGTAACATGCGGAGAGACGGCCGTGTAGGTTGCGTTTCCGCCTCCAGCAAAGAATCATCCTCTGGTTCAGGAGGTGTATAGACAGGCATCGTAATCGAAAACGTCGTCCCCTCCCCTATTTCACTCGACACCTGAATTCGTCCACCATGCGCCTGCACAATCCACTTAGCAATCGCTAATCCCAATCCGGCTCCCCCTTGCGAACGTGTACGTGCCTTATCCACTCGATAAAAACGATCAAAAATATGCGGTACATCCTCAGCCGGAATTCCCGGCCCCGTATCCTTTATCTGTAACTGCGCCCAACCATTTGATCTCCACAAACTAAGCGTTACTTCCCCCCCCTCCGGTGTGTACTTCAACGCATTATCAACCAAAATCAGCATCAGCTGCTTCAGACGATCCTGATCTCCAATGACACTAACCTGGTCCATTTCCCCCACTGTCACCGTCACCTTCTTCTCCAGACGTGCAATCTGCCGATACACGTCAAATAAGACATTATCCACTTCGACGGGTTGTCGTTCCAACGGCAACCCACCAGAATCAACTCGCGCCAGCAGCAGCAAATCACCAATCAGGCGCGTCATCCGCTCCAACTCATCTTGAATAATGTCCATTGATTCTGGATCAGCCACCCCCATGTGGCGCATCAAATCCAAATTACCCCGAATCGTCGTCAAAGGTGTGCGCAATTCGTGAGAAACATCTGCTAAAAGGCGCTGCTGCGTCTGGAAAAGACGCTCGATCTGCTCCAAAGTCTGGTTTAGTGCCTGCGCCAGATCGCCAAACTCATCATGACGACCAGAATCTGGCACGCGGCGGCTCAAATCATCGGCTCGCGTAATCTGCCGGGCTACAGCAGCAATATCATCCAGTGGCTTAAAGAGGCTTGGCGTCACCCAAACCGCCAAAAACAAAGAGGCCGTCGCCGCACCAAAGCCAATCAGTAACGCAATGATTAGCGCCCGGTTGAACTCATCATACGTGTCCAATAGACGTGCAATTTGGAGATGGCCTATCAAAACAGGCCCACTACCCCCATCCACAAGAATAGGCACTGTCAACACACGCAGCATAGACTGCCCATGCTGTACCAGATTAAACACACGCTCCGTGCCAAACCCTTGCTCATCCAGCATCATATCCACCCCTAACAGATTGCCGGAACGGGCTACAATTTCCTCTTGCGCATTCACAACCACCATAAAGATGGTTGCTGTTTTGAAATTCGTCAGATCAGCAGGCAAGACTAACCGGGCCATATCAGCCGGCCCCTGCACAGACAATTCCTCTAATTGAGCGGCAATATCCCCTAACTCCTGGTCAGTTTGGGTCAAGATTCGGTTGAGTGGCAAAAAATAAACCAACAACGCCACCAGCAAAAATGCGGTGGTAAAAATCGACGTATAAATGAGGAGGAGGCGATTTTGAACAGACAAATTTACGATTCTTCGCGCAAAACATAGCCGATACCGCGCACGGTATGGATCAGGCGTGATTGGTTGCCTTTCTCAGTTTTTTGCCGAAGGTAGCGCACGTACACTTCGATGATATTGCTCTCGCCGCCAAAATCATAATTCCAAACCCGGTCAAAGATAACTTCACGGGTTAGAACTTGACGGGGATGACGCATGAATAGCTCAAGAAGTTCGTATTCTTTTGCAGTTAGGTCGAATATGCGCCCACCACGAGTACCCTGGCGTGTTCCGGTATCCAGTTCTAAATCGGCAAAGCGAAAGACTTGGGGCTGTGAAGGTTGTGCACGACGCAGCAAGGCGCGGACACGAGCCAATAACTCATTGAAAGCAAATGGTTTGACCAGATAATCATCGGCGCCAGCATCTAAACCTGCCACACGATCTTCAACAGATTCTTTAGCGGTGAGCATAAGGATGGGAATATCGCTTACAGTGCGCAAATTGCGGCAAACTTCGATGCCGTCCATATCACCGGGCAGCATAATATCGAGCAAAACAAGGTCTGGCAGATTTTCGCGGGCTAAATCGAGAGCTGTTGCGCCATCTGCGGCAACATCAACACGATAGCCTTCAAAACTGAGACCACGTTGGAGGAACTGGCGAATGCGTTCTTCATCTTCTACAACGAGAATTCTAGTTGACATGGTTTATCTCCATATAAAAATTAATGTTCCTAGTCAGATTATAAACCAGGGCGAATAAGGGGCAATATCCCTCTAGCGGTTCTAACATTATGCTTTACAATTAGCATGGATCGTCACGTTTCTGACAGTGACGCATCTAAATGGGCAGTTAACTTATTATTTTATACCTTGGAGGCAATGGATAATGACGAAGAATATGGGTTCAGCTGATCGTGTGGTTCGTATTGTTGTTGCAATCATCTTTGCAGCGCTCATTTTGATGGGCACAGTGACAGGTGTGTTAGCCTGGATTTTGGGGATTCTTGCAGTAGTTTTTGTATTGACAAGTGTGGTGAGTTTTTGCCCGCTTTACCTGCCATTCAAGTTATCTACTCGTAAATAATTTCTGAGTTCTGATTTTGTGAACAGGTTGGCGCACATCCAACCTGTTTTTTTTGTGTTAAAAAGATAGGATTGGAAAATGAGTCGCTCTCTGTCTCTATATTCCATCCACTTTTTCAGGAGATTTTTGAATGAATATGAAACGATTGTTGTTGGTATTGTTTTTGATGACGGCCGTCCTTCTCACAATTACAGCCTGTGGGGGAAACACAAACACAGTTGCTGATACAGTAGACCCCAATGCGCCACTTGACCTGGCTCCAACTGTCAATGTAGCCACGGTAGCAGAGGTAAAAGACCGTGATGATGTGTTTGTTATTGATGTACGCGAACAATGGGAATATGATGAAAAGCACATTCCTGGCGTTACCCTCATTCCTTTGGGCACAGTTCCAGACAGCTTAAACCAGATTCCCCAAGACAAAACCGTCATCGTCACCTGCCGCAGTGGCAACCGCAGCGGACAAGCTGTAGACTTTTTACGCACACAGGGGTTCACAAATGTTCACAATATGGAAGGCGGGATTGTGGCCTGGGAATCCGCTGGCTATCCTGTGGAACCGTAAACAGTAAGCGAAGCAAGTGGTTAGGCTGGCACAAAATTGCCAGCCTTTTTTATTTATACGACCAATTGGGAAACGATTGCATCCAACTGCACGGCCGTTAGCCCAATCTGCTGCAAATACGAACGAGCGTTGCCAAAACGGCCGTGCAAAAACGCCAACGTCTCACACATCACCGCCGCCGGAGATGACATAATCTTGTCATATTCCTCCGCCGTAAAGCCAATCGTCTCCCCATAAGCACGAAACTCTGGCAAAATCGGCTCCAAATACCGATTACTCAACTCATAATCAGCGGCAATCGTCTCTGCGGGAACACCCGCCAAATCCAGAAGAAGCGCCACCACCAGCCCCGTGCGGTCTTTGCCAGCCGCACAATGTACCAAAGCCGGGAACGCATTCGGCACAGCCAACACTGCAAACACGGCCGCCAGCGTATCCGGGCAGCGCTCCAGCAACAGTATATTAAAACGCACCAAATCAATCGGCTGCGGTTCCCCAGCGGCAAACTCATCCCAACTGTCGTACAGGGGCTGGCTGCAATAATGCACCCCATTCGAGCCAATCAGCGTATTCGGGTACTCCACTTGCTCTTTTGGGTCGCGCAAGTCAACAATCGTATGCACACGTCGTGCCAACAACACCTGCTGACTTTCGAAAGGCAAGCGGTGTAAGCTATCGGCACGAAAAAGGACATTGGGGCGTGTAACACGGCCGTCCCATGTCAGATACCCACCAACATGACGCACATTATAAGCACCCTCTAACGGCACATAACGAGTGCGATCACTCTCCAAAATAAAGACATCATGGTCAAAATCTAATCGTTCCATCTCACTAATTCTCCGGCGCAACCATCACGCTCGAAACCCCCAACAAGGCATCCCACACATCCCCCAGCGTATCCGCCAGAGCCACAACACAATTCAATCGGTTCGCCATCTCCTGCGGCGACAGATCATCCAGGCTGATGGTGTCCGGGTGATCAAACATCACACGCGGCAGCACCACCAAATCCCCATATTCCGCTGCCGCCAATTGCCGCAGCACATCCTCGGCCATCAGCAATCCGGCTACGGTAATGGTCGCGCCCAATCGTTCGTTGACGATGGGTAACACGTGCAGGTTCACACCGGTCAGAGTGGCAAATTCAACGGCCGTTTCCCGCAGCACCCCCGCAAACAACGCCCCCGTCACCAACGTCAGCGATTGGTAATCAGCAATTAGAGGTTGACCATCATGCGCCAATCTCCAATCACCAATCTCCTCTTTAACCCCCTCCCAATCATCCAAAAACATGCGCACCAGCCCCAAGCCATTCTCATGAAGCTGCTGCTCATCATACGCCTCCAACGGCGGAACCGTGCGCCCCGTCACCAAATACCACTCATCCGTGGGATACACAAAGCGCACGCCAAACTGCTCCTGAAATTGCGGCTGCAACGCCGTCACAAAATCCAGCGTCACGGCCGCTTCCTGTGGCGTATGCGGCCGCATCCCATATTTATGATGCCGCGTCAGCCCCACCGGAACCACACTCACTGACTGCACCGCCGGCCACAGTTCTGCCAACTCCCGAATCGAACGCTCCAGCCAACGGCCGTCATTCCATCCCGGAGCCACCACCAACTGCGTGTGCATTTCAATCCCCCACCCGGCCAACTGGCGCAACTGCTGCACAATATCCGGCGCGTTGGGGTTGCGCAAAAACTGGCGGCGCATCTCCGTATCCGTCACATGCACCGAAATGTACAGCGGTGACAAACCCATTGTTTCAATGCGCCACCAATCATGCTCGCTCAAATTAGTCAGCGTCACAAAATGGCCGAACAGGAACGAGTACCGATAGTCATCATCTTTGATATACAGCGTGCGCCGGAATTTGGGAGCCATTTGCAGCACAAAGCAAAACTCGCACAAATTATTGCAGCGGCGGATGTCTACATCAAACGTGGGGTGGGCAAAGCCCAGGCCCAACGCCTGGTGGTACTCGCGCTCGGCCTCAAACAGCAAATACTCGTCGCCGCGCCGCACCAGCAGTTCCAGCGCTTCTTCCGCGCTGTAAAATTGCACGTCAATCACATCTTCAACTTTGTTATCGTTGATTGCCAGCAGTTCATCACCCACTTGCAGGCCAATGTCGTCGGCAACACTGCCCGGTTCTACGCTGACAATGTGTCCGCCTACGGCCGTTGTCAAATCAATCTCACTAAACAAAGCCATCGCCACACCTACCCAGTAAACAGTGGTCAGTAATCAGTTAACTGACCACTGTTTACTGATTACTGGTTCTTCCCAAAATCTCTGCCACAATCTCTTCTACTGGGCGTCCAGTCGTGTCAATAATGACGGCATCGGCAGCAGGGCGCATGGGGGAATGTTCACGGCTGCCATCAAACTGATCACGTCGCACCACATCCGCCAAAATGCTGTCGTAATCGTTGCCATGCCCCTGGTTTTGGCGGTCCAGCCAGCGCCGCCGCGCCCGCTCTTCTGCGGAGGCGATAATGTACAGCTTCAATGGCGCATTTGGCAGCACCACCGTGCCAATGTCACGCCCGACCATTACAATGTTGCCGCGACGGCCGAATTCGCGCTGCCGACGCACCAAGTCCTCACGTACACTCAAATAGCTGGAAACCAACGATACATTGGCGTCTACTTCCGGGGTACGCAAGGCCCAAGTTACATCTTTACCATTGAGCAGCGCTGTGTAATGACGGCCGTCCGCCACCTCTCCCACCACAGCCACATCAATCTGTAAACGACGGGCAAGTTGGGCAACGGCCGTTTCCTCCGCCAAATCCACCCCATCTTGCAGCGCCGCCAGCGTCACCGCCCGGTACATAAAACCGGTATCCAAAAACAAATAACCCAGCGCCTCCGCCAACATCCGCCCAATCGTAGACTTGCCCGACGCCGCCGGGCCATCAATCGCAATAATCATCTTCTCTCCCAAGAAGATAGAGTGTAGAGATAGAGATAGTGAGTCAAGGCGTTCTCTATCTCTATCTCTATACTCTATCTATTTATCAGTCGCCGCAGGGCCGCCACTTCACGCGGACGCAAAAAGCGCCACTTGCCCGGTTCCAAATTGCCCAATTCCAACGTGCCAATTTTTAGCCGCACCAACCGCAGCACCGGATGCCCCAAATCGGCGGCAATGCGCCGGATTTGTCGCTTGCGCCCTTCGCGCAGCACAATCTCCAGCCGCGTATAATCGCCGTGTCGCTCCAGCACCGTAATCTCCGCCGGAGCCGTCACATCCTCATCCAACATCACCCCCCAGCGCCACTCCTCTAACGCCGCGTTAGAAATGTCGCCCGCCACCAGCGCCTCATACGTCTTCTCATGCTCATAGCGCGGATGCGTTAACTTGTGCGCCAAGTCGCCATCGTTCGTCAGCAAAATCAGCCCTTCGCTGGGCTTGTCCAGTCGCCCCACCGGGTATAAATGGCCGGGCACATCCACCAAATCACGCACGGTCGTCCGCCCCTGCCGCATCTCATCCTCAGTGGAGGAAATCACTCCCTTCGGTTTGTGCAGGGCAATGTACACAATGCGATCACGGCTCAAATCTAGTGGTTTGCCGTCCAGCAAAATTTCATCGGTCAAGGGGTTTGCTTTGTCACCGAGTTTGGCAGTACGGCCGTTCACCTTCACCCGTCCCGCCGCAATCCACGTCTCACATTCCCGCCGCGAGGCCAAACCGGCCTGCGCCATCAACTTTTGTAATCGTTCATTCATAGCAGTTAGTCAGTCTGTCAGCATTTCAGCTAGTCAGCGTGTCAGCAATCAGCCTGACGTGCTGACTAGCTGAAATGCTCAAATTCATTCCTCTTCATCCAAAGGTGGCAAATGCTCCAGGCTGGTCAGGCCAAAATATTGCAGGAAATCGGCCGTTGTGCCATATAAAATAGGACGGCCTGGCGTTTCTAATCGGCCCAACTCTTCTACCAGCCCCTTGCTCAACAACGTGCGCAGCGCCCCATCCGAGTTAACACCGCGCACCTGGTCAATTTGCGGCCGGGTGACGGGCTGCAAATACGTCACAACCGCCAGCACCTCAAGTGCCGCATGACTCAATCGGGAGGTTAGTTCCAGCCCAAGAAAACGTTCAATCACGCCACTCGCTTCTGGCGCAGTGGTCAACTGCACCCCGTCAGCGGTTAGTTGCAGCCGCAACCCCCGCGTCTCATACTCAGCGGCCAACTCATCCAACAACTGATTAACCCGGTAAGGGGTCAAGTCCAGCGCCGTTGCCAGCCGATTGACAGAAACAGGAGCGCTGGAAACAAACAAAATGCTTTCTAATTGCGCCAGAGGGGAAAGATCGCTTATTTCCAATACGTGTAGTTCCTTTACATCGTCATTCATAAATCCAACCATTCACTATGCAAACCAGCGAATTATAACGGAGAATCAGCCCTGGCACACCCTACAAAAAAAACCTCGCAGGTTAAAAGCCTGCGAGGTCAATCTATAACAAAATAACAGTTGATTCGATTTCTATTTTTTCTTCTGAGCAGCCAAATACCCTTTTACTTCCTCAGCCGTGTCCAAGGTTAACGCTGTGGATGCTACACGCTGCGCTTCTGCCAACGTCATGCTGCGAATCACTTCTTTGACGGCCGGGATAGAGGGGGCGCTCATGCTTAACTCGTCCAGCCCCAGGCCTAACAGCAGCGGCGCAGCCAAGGCACTGCCCGCCAATTCGCCACACATGCCCACCCAAATGCCAGCAGTGTGGCCGGCCTGTACGGTTTGCTGTATGTTGCGCAGCACAGCAGGTTGCAAGGCGTCGGCCAGGTCTGCCACTCTGGTATTCCCCCGGTCAGCAGCCATCACGTACTGTGTTAAATCGTTGGTGCCAATGCTGAAGAAGTCCACCTCGGCAGCCAGTTTATCTGCCAGGGCTACCGCCGATGGCACTTCTACCATGATGCCTACTTCCATATTCGTGTCGAAGGGAATGCCATCTGCCCGTAGTGCTTCCTGCGCCTGTGCCAGCATCGCTTTCGCGGCTTGCAGTTCTGGCACGGAACCGATCATGGGAAACATAATCTTGATGTTGGCAGGTGTACCATCAGCCAAAACGCTGGCCCGCAAAATGGCGCGTAGTTGGGGCATGAAAATGTCAGGGTGATCCAGGCAAAAACGGATGCCGCGCCAGCCCAAGAATGGGTTGTCTTCTGGCTCAGGTTTGAAATAGGGCAGCGGTTTGTCGCCGCCAATGTCCAGGGTGCGAATGATGAGCGGCCGTTCTCCCATTGCTATTGCCACTTGTGCGTAGGCGGCTGCCTGTTCATCTTCTGTGGGGGCGCTGTTTCGCTCTAAAAAGAGGAATTCTGTGCGGAATAGGCCCACGCCTTCTGCACCGTATTCCAGGGCAACGGCCGTATCGTGCGCACCGCCGATATTTGCCGCAATTTCTACCTGGTGGTCGTCCTTTGTGGTCGCGGGCTGGCGGCCCAATGCCTTTGCATGAAGCTGTTCAGCCAGCCAAACTTGGCGCTTCGCCCGCAGGTCTGCCAGTATTTCGTAATTAGGATCGGGCCAAATACGGCCAGCCGCTCCATCCAGCGCCAGCATTTGCCCATCGGTCAGCGCAGCCAACCCATCTCCCAGACCAACCACGGCAGGGATACCCAAGGTGCGGGCAAGAATGGCGCTGTGTGCGGTTGCGCCACCTCGTTCTGTACAAATGCCCAGCACTTTTTCCGGGTTCATGTGCGCTGTATCGGATGGGGTCAGGTCGGCGGCAACCAGGATGGATGGTTTTGCAAAATTGAGAGACGGCCGTTCCACCTCCAACATTTGCCGCAGCACACGCTCGCCCACATCTAGCACATCGGCAGCACGCGCCTGCATGTAAGCATCGGCCATGTCGCGGTACTGCTGCGCCGTTTCACCAATAACCTGCCACCACGCTGCTTCTGCATTAATTTGCTTGTCGAACAACGCTTTATGTATTCGTTCCAACAGGTCTGGGTCTTGCAAAATGAGCAGGTGCGCTTCAAAAATTGCCGCCTCTGCTTCACCAATGCGCTGCACAGATTGCCGATAAAGTGCTTGGATTTCGTTGTTGGCAACGGCAACGGCCGTTTGCAATCGCTCCCATTCCGCTACCGAGTCTGTAACTGTGCGAGTCACCACCTTTGGCAAACGAGGCCGGTACTGCACCACCGGGCCAATAGCAATACCCGGAGATGCGGGGATGCCGTTCCACTCGCCCTCTGTCGCAGCCGCGTCGGGGAGCTGTAAAGGAGCAGTATCTATCTGCTCTTCATCCACATCACCAAAATTGCCATCGGCCAATGTGCGGATGGCAGCCAAAGCATCTACGGCATCCTTGCCAACGGCCGTAATTACAATCTCATCTCCCTGGCGTGCGCCCAATGTCGCCACCTGGTTAATGCTCTTGGCATTGGCTGTTTGCACCCCTTTTGCTACGCGAATGTCAGCAGCAAAGCGGTTAGCCGCTGCTACAAAACGGGCAGCGGGGCGGGCATGCAACCCCAAGCGGTTAGGCACAGTCAAGTGTAATTCCAAAGCATTTGCCAAAACCGACGAGGTAGGCGTTGATGTTTCTTCTACGCCGCCCAACTGTGCCAGTTTGCCACCCAGCGCTCCCATCGCCTCTTCGTACACCGCGTCCAGGCTGCCGCCCACGGAAGATTGCACCGCTGCCGACAACGCGCCTTCTACCAAAGGAGCGCTGCACAGACGCACTTTAGCCTGTTTTTCTTCAGGCAAAAATTCAACGGCCGTTTCCGCACTCAACAAGGCGCTGCCCAAATCCATCAATACCAGCACGCCATCATCGCTGTACGCTTCTTCAATGGCCTGAAGCACGCGCATCGCGTCTGTTCCGATGGGGTTATCCGGGTCATCAATACCACCAGCAGCGGCCAGAGGTAGTGTTTCCGGGGTCATTTGCTGGGCCAGGTCTAACACGCCTTGGGCCAGGTTACGGCTATGAGAAACAATAACGATGCCTACCATGTGCTTTGTCCTTTATTGCAATGGGGACAGCCAACCACTTCGTGAACGGCCGTTTCCATTTGCGGGGTTAGCTTTTCAGCTGGGCCAGGTACAAACCCAACTGCGCCGCAAATACACGCATACCAACCCATCACAATGTCCGAAAAGGGTAATCGTGGGGCTTGTAAATCTACCTGCTCAACTCCCATACCCCAACGGGCGTTTGTCACCAAGGTATGGCAGCCCACTTCTGCCAATTTTTGTGCATACAGTTGAAAGTGACGGCAGTGCCGCATCAGCAACACGCCCTGTGTCACATCTGTGGGAAATTCATACATGCGGGCGTCGGCGCAAATGGTTTGCACGTTAGGGGGAAGCACGGCCGTTTCTGACAGCAGCGCCGGATTCATTTCCAGAGCATATACTTTCTGCGTCTGTTCAGCCATACGTCGTGCCAATCGCAAGTCACCCGCACCAATATCCAAAACCACATCATCTGGTTGCAAGTAATCCAAGGCTGATTGATACGTTTCCGTATCGTAAGCAGCCCACATGTGCTCCCAGTTTTGTGCCGCCAGCGCCATCACTTGCCACCTTGCCTACGCCCACGCATCCACAAATTAAAGGCTAGGCTGATACCAAAAATAACCCAAATACCCACAAAAAAGCCCAACCCCCACAACAACGCATTGCCCCACCCTTCTGTTGGATAAAGCTGCCAAACCATGTAAATGAACATGCCTATACTAAGCATCCCAATCACGGTCAGGCCACTGCGTTGACTAATCCAGGGGTCTCCACCAACAATCGCGGCTTCCTGCTTTTCTTTCTTATCTTTGCTCTGCCTGGACTGCTGTGATCGTTTCTTTTTTGCCATGAATCCGTTTTTAATTGCCCTTTATAGATTTTGTATCGCTACAGCCAGCCAAATGCCGTATACCAATGCAGCCAGACCCAGTAGCGTGATGCCCCAATTTGCCGCACGAGATGCACTCTTGCTTAAACCTAAGTCAAGTAAAATGGCTCGCGCTCCCAACATGGCATGTGCTGTCACCACAATGAGAAAGACAATTTCCAAAAAGAAGATGGCAGGATTAGAAACGTAGGCTAATACTTCTTGAAAATTACGCAGTCCGCCCTCGACCACGAAATGATGGGCGACCATGTGCAAGAGAAGCAACAGCACGAGCAGCAAGCCTGAAATGGCCTGCACCAGCCACAATGCTCCCGCTGCCCCGCTTTGAGCGGCGCGTTTTCGAGTCGTTTGATTGGATAATACGCTTTGCATGATCCCGCTCCTAAATCGTAAACACTTTCCACGCACTGACCACAAGCAGCACTGCTCCAATGAACATCAAGACCCAAAACAGGCTGCGATGGTTTTTCGCACCAATGCCCATCCCTATCAGGGCAACACGAATACCGTTTAATCCATGAAAGAGGATGCCAAAAATAAGGACAATATCAAAGGCCAAAAAGAATGGACTGCGGGCAATTTCCAAAAATTTATCCCAACCCTGTTCGCCTTGCAGCAGGGTGCTGAGAACGATCAAGTGGAGGACCAGGTAGACAATGAGACCCATACCGGTAAGGCGATTGATGGCGAAGGCCCAACTGCCCAGGTTTCGCTTACGCACATCGAACCAGGCTTGCAACGGCCGTTCCCCTCGCACCCCATCTCTTGTTGTTCGATACTCTTGCATCATCCCATCTCCAATCAGGTGTCAAGTAGCTAGGTATCAGGTGTCAAGTACCTGACACTTGATACCGCCTTTATTTGCCCAGCCCAAACACGCGCCGGAACTTACGCTTCGTCAGTTCCCCACGCAGCGACATAATCGCCTCTGCCGGATTCACATCCGAAGGGCACACTTCCGTACACTCATAAGCCACGTGACAGCGCCAGCAGCCATGTTCGTTATCCGCCCAATTCAACGCAAATTCAGGGTCACTGCCACGAGGTTCAGCCACCACTCGCCAGGCTGCGGCCATCGCTGCCGGGCCTAAATAGCTGGCATCCGACCCCATCACCGGACAAGCAGAAACACACAGGCCGCATTCCAAACAGTTCTCGTAACGTGTGTAGTGACCAATGCCATCGGGCACGTCTGCTTCTGGCATAAACTCGCTTTGGCGCACGTAAGGCATTTCTGGTTGAGTATAACGATCAAAGAACGGAGCCATATCCACAACCAAGTCGCTCACCAAAGGCGCATTTTGCAAAGGCTCCACAACCACCGTAGGCGTGCCCAACTCCTGCACATTCACCACACAAGACAACTGTTCTTCGCCGTTGATACGCATACCGCAGGTTCCACAAGAACCGTGATGGCAAGAATGACGCAAGGTTAATGATGGATCATCATCCCGCCGAATTGCCTGCAATGCAACTAACGCCGTCGTATTTTCGTCCGTCTTTACCGTAAAGGTGTCGTAATGCGGGACTGTCTCACCTTGCTTATAACGGAGAACCTTAAATACAACATCTCGTTCAGCCATCAAATCCTCTCAAAGAAGTTTGCGAGTAGCGAGTTTTGCCACTTGCCGCTTGCAAACTTGCCACTCACGCATAGTACGCCGTGTGCGGCAGCAGCACCGCTTCCCGCGTGCGGCAAGGTTCCTCTATGCCTAACTTCTCGCAGACAACATTAGCCGCAGCTTCGGCCATACCACGCAGCGTGGTTGCTTTGCCACCGGTAATGGTTACAAACCCTTCCACACCTTCGTCAACATGGTCAAAACATTTGAAGGTACGGCTCAATTCCCGACCCGTATCGGCATCAGCCTTGCGTGGGCCAATGAGCGGCCGTGCCGCAGACCATGCGGCCCGCATCGGTGCATTTTTAAGCACGGGCATCATCATTGTGCCATGATTGTACATGGCCTGAATGTGGTCAGGAGGCAGTCCTAAATTATCGGGGTCGTCTACTACCCATGAGCTGGTACCTATCACAGAAAGGCCACGCTGTGGCACTACAATGTCACCATCGCTAGATGTGTTGAGGCGGTTAATGACCATATTGCACCAACGGCCGCGCACCGCCACCATGACACCGGGAGACGGCCGTATCGGGACCTCAACCCCCACCATATCCGCCACCTTGCCACTCCAGGGGCCAGCCGCATTCACAATCAAGTCTGCACCAATGTCATACACCTTACCAGATGTATGATCCTTCACCTGCACACCGGTCACAGCCTCACCTTGTTTGCGAATCGCCAACACCTCCGTGTACGTCTTAATGTCAACCCCATTCTTCTTCGCCGTCGCAAAAAAGCGCAGAGGCATACGCATCGCATCCATCGTGGCATCAGGAATACGAACAGCCAAAATCAGATCATCAGTCAGATTGGGTTCCAATCGTAGCGCTTCTTGCTTGCTAAGCTGCTGTGTCGGAATACCACACTCAGCACAGCCTTCAATAAAGGCATGGCTATATTCCACATCCTCATCAGTGATAGCAACAAATAAGCCATCGTTTTCTTCAAACGTGCCAGGAGCTATCTTGCGTAAAATAGTATTCTCTTCGATACACTCAATGGCCGACTCCTGATCCTTCACGGCATAACGCGCACCACTATGCAACAACCCATGATGCCGCCCCGTTGTACCAGAAGTTACCTCACCACGCTCAACTAGAGTGACACGCAGGCCGCGCAAAGCCAAATCATGAGCCAGAGCGCCCCCCGTACCACCACCACCAATGATGACGACATGATAATTCGACATGATATACCCCGTAAAAAGCCAGAGACAGAGGATAGAGATAGAGGTCATGTCCCTCTATCTCTATCTCTACACTCTAACCTTTACTCGACCCAATCAAAGGTGCGGGTAACGGCTTTCTTCCATTGCGTATACAGTTCAGTGCTGGCATTGCTGTCAGCATCGGGGTCCCAGGTTTTATCCATGCCCCAGTTTTCGCGCATTTCATCTGTGTTCTTCCAGAAGCCTACCGCCAGGCCAGCCGCGTAGGCAGCACCAAGAGCGGTGGTCTCCGCCACTTTCGGCCGTACTACAGGCACACCTAACACATCAGCCTGGAAGCCCATCAGCAAGTCATTGTAAACCATACCGCCATCTACCTTGAGGGCTTTCAGCTCTACGCCAGAGTCTTTGTTCATGGCGTCCAGCACCTCGCGGGTCTGATAGGCTGTTGCTTCCAACGCAGCACGGGCAATGTGACCCTTCTTCACATAGCGGGTGAGGCCAGCAATGACACCACGCGCATCGGAACGCCAGTACGGGGCAAAGAGGCCGGAGAAGGCTGGCACAAAGTAGACGCCGCCATTGTCATCAACTGACTTGGCATAATCTTCAATGTGCGGTGAGAAATCGAAGAAGTCCAGGTTGTCACGCAGCCACTGCACCAGAGCGCCAGTGATAGCAATCGAGCCTTCCAGGGCATACACGGCCGGTTCATCACCAAACTTGTAGCACAACGTGGTCAGCAAGCCGCTTTCAGAGGGCACAATCTTGGTGCCAGTGTTCATGATCATGAAGCAACCTGTGCCATAGGTGTTCTTGGCTTCGCCGGGATCGAAGCAGGCTTGCCCAACGGTGGCCGCTTGCTGATCACCTAAGTCACCGGAGACTGGAATTTTGCCGCCAAAGGGGCCATCTTCTGTGGTATATCCGTACACCTCAGAGGAAGGTTTGACTGTGGGAACCATGCTCTTGGGAATGTCCATGATGCCTAGAATTTCATCATCCCAATTCAGCGTCTTGAGGTTCATGAGCATGGTACGGCTGGCGTTGGTTACGTCGGTAACGTGTGCGCCACCCTTGGGGCCGCCCGTCAAATTCCAGATGACCCAGGTATCAATGTTGCCGAAGATAGCATCGCCTTTTTCGGCTGCTTCGCGCAGGCCGTCTACGTTTTCAAGCATCCACTTGACTTTGGGACCGGAGAAGTAGGTTGCCAATGGCAGGCCAACCTTATCGCGGAAGCGATTTTGGCCGACAGCACCTTCAAGTTCTTTGCAGATTTTGTCTGTGCGGGTGTCTTGCCAGACGATGGCATTGTAGAAAGGCTTGCCAGTGTTTTTGTCCCACACAACGGTGGTTTCGCGCTGATTTGTCACACCAACGGCCGCAATATCGGCGGCGGTGAGGCCAGCTTGCTTTAGTGCGCCTTTGATAACGTCTTGGGTACGTGCCCAAATTTCCATCGGATCATGTTCAACCCATCCCGGTTTGGGGTAGATTTGTTCGTGTTCAAGTTGGTGTATGCCAACTGGTTCGCCGGAGTGGTTGAAGATCATGCAACGGGTACTGGTTGTACCCTGATCTACTGCTGCTACATAATTAGCCATTTTTTACTCCTTGATCTATATGAGTTGAGGTATAGGGTGTGGGTTGGTGGGAATTATCTCCACTGATTTCCAGCTATACGCTCTGTTTTACGCTTTTACACTGTCTAACAATGCTTTGAGTATGAGATAGGACGATGTAGCACCAGGGTCTTGGTGTCCAATGCTTCGTTCACCCAGGTAGCTTGCTCGTCCTTTTTTTGCCTGTAGGGGAATGGTGTCTTTCATGCCTTGTTCGGCAGCAGCAACGGCCGTTTCCAACGCAGTGACCACATCATCCTGATTCTCTAAACCCGAACGAAGTGCATCCATTGCTGGAGATAGGGCGTCAAACATCGTCTTGTCACCAAGCTGCGCCCGCCCCCGCTGCACAACCCCATCTACGCCTGCTTGCAGAAGTTGCAAGAGATCGTCACCAGACAGCTCTTCTTTAGAGGTAACAACCATGCCACTGCGCATAAAGAAAGTGCCATACAAAGGCCCACTAGCACCTCCCACACTGGAGATAAGCGTCATGCCGATGGTTTTGAGAACATTGCCAATATCTTTGTCTTCAACAGTAGGCAATTTCTCCATCACCTTCTTAAAACCGCGATCCATGTTGATACCGTGATCAGCATCGCCTATCGCCGAGTCAAGCTGTGTGAGATATTCTTTGTTCTCTGCAAGAACTTTGGCTGTTGTCGTCAGCCACTGCACGATTTGCGCTTTGGTTATCATAACGAAAGACCCTTTCCTTCAGAAAAAAGATGCCCGACCAGGCAACAGCCGGGCATCTGAATAATTATGCACCCCAACGCAGACCAGGGGTATTTACTGGGGCATCCCAAAACTTGAGAATCTCTTCGTCAGCTTTGAGGAAAGTAATTGACATTCCCTGCATTTCCAATGAGGTAATATAGGGGCCGATGAGGTTGCGCACAATTTTCGCGCCCCGCTTTTCACAAATTTCGGCAACTTTGCGATACACGGCATAGAGTTCGGAGACGGGGGTGCCGCCCATGCTGTTAACGAAGACAATGAATTCGTCGCCTTCTACATAAGGGGCGTCTGTCAAGTCTTTTTCTACCCAAGTCCCTTCTTCCCGATCCCACTCACGCACAGTACGGCTGTAAGCGGCATCGTCCAGAATTTCGTTGACCATCATGGTGGTGATTTCGTCTGCGGTAGCCATGGGCATACGCTTCTGACCAGGTTCGCCATGAATGCCAATGCCAATTTCCATTTCGTCATCGGGTAGATCGAAGGTGGGTTTGCCTGCCGCAGGCACAGTACAGGAGGTGATTGCCATGCCCATGGAACGGCCGTACATATTCACCTTCCGCGCCAAGTCCGCACACTGATCCAGGTCGTAACCCGCTTCAGCAGCCGCGCCCACAACCTTTTCGCACAATACTGTCGTGCCCACACCGCGCCGGCCAGCCGTGTACAAACTATCCTTCACAGCGACGTCATCATCAATCAGGATGCTTTGTGCTTTGATGCCGTCCGCATGGGCTAGTTCAACGGCCGTTTCAAAATTCAATACGTCACCCGTGTAATTCTTCACCAAGAACAACACACCGGCGCCGCCATCCACAGCGCGAGCACACTCATACATTTGATCGGGCGTAGGCGATGTAAAAACTTCACCGGGGCAGGCCCCGTCCAGCATCCCCATGCCTACAAAACCACCATGCATCGGCTCGTGCCCACTACCGCCACCAGACACAATTGCCACCTTATTAGCAACAGGTGCATCCGCACGGTAAACATATTTTGGCTCAAAATTCACCTTGAGCATATCAGGATGGGCAACAAGCATCCCCTCCAACTGCTCTTTCACAACATCATCAACTGCATTAATAAGTTTCTTCATCTGTCTCTCCATTCATCTACAAAACGGTTATTCCCCAATCTACAAAAGAAAGACCGCCCCCGCAGACAACGGGATGTCATCAACGGGAGCAATCTTATATATCAATTAGTTCTTCGGCAGATAAGGTGAAATAAACCAATCATAGAAATAAATGCCAATCGCGCCAGAAATAGCGGGAACAATCACCGGCGGAACCAGCCAATAGAGATCCTTGAAGAGGTCTTTTGTGCCAACCAACGCCCCAAAGATACGCGGGCCGAGGTCACGGGCCGGGTTGATAGAGTAACCGCTAGGGCCACCAAGCGAAAGGCCAACTGCCAAGACAGTGAAACCAACCAGGAAAGGCCCCATGTTGTTTTTCAAGCCCAGGTTCCGCTCATCACCACTGGCCAGCACACCCCACAACAACACCATTGTGCCAAAGAATTCAGCAATGCTGGCATTCAACAATGAATAACTGCCCGTTGCCGCTGCACCTTCTCCACCCCAAAAAGAAGCGCCAAAAACCGAACCAGGGCCAGTAGCCCATACATTTGGCATACCTGCCGCCTGCAAACCTTCCATGTAAACCAAATACACGCCCAAAGCGCCAAGGAAAGCACCAATCAGCTGAGCCACAATGTAAGGACCAACCTTACTCCAGGGGAAATCACGCTTTACAGCTAATGCGATAGTCACGGCGGGATTAATGTGTGCGCCCGAGACACCCCCGGCCACATAAACTGCCACAACTACCGCGAAGGCCCAGCCAATGGTTATGGTGTTCCAGTTGTAAGCTGGAGCAGCCAAACGAGGGGCAAGGCCAACATTGGCAACAACACCATCACCCAACAAGATCAGAATGAAGGTTCCGAATACTTCGGCAACCAATTCGCCCATCAAACCTTTTTCTCTCATTTTGTTCTCCTTTATCTATACGCTTGTCTTTGAAAAGTTGATAACTAATGCCCGGTAATACACGCAATGCGTTCTCCTTTCATCTTATCCGTTTCCCTATAACCCACCTCCTGCATCGCCAGAATTAAACAAAAACACCTTACCCATTTTCACGACAGGCAAGGTGGATAATAGTCTGCGACCATAACTTCTTTCCACCAATTCCAAGAAGCTCCAAGTTCAGACATTTCTGACGACCAAATCCTTTAATATTTGTAGATTATGCATAAAGCACCGCTTGTAATCATACTAAATTCCTATTGGGATTCAACAAGGAGTATATTTTTGTTTCACGACGGAACATCAAAACCAGCAATTTGTTTCATTGCGAAACGCTCTTTTTGAGAACTTATGAATTATGGGAACCCAACAGCAGGTTATGTCTTAAAATCATCCGGCGAAATGCTTAATCTCTTCATTTTGCGCCAGAGGGTAGTTCGGCCAATCCCCAGGTGTTTTGCCATCTTTGTAACCTGTCCCTGAGTGGCCCACCCTGCTTGCAAAATTGCTTCTCGTTCGGCATCTGCTACAGATAAGATGGGCTGTGCTTGTGGTAATGAGGATGTTACAACACGTCCCTGACGTACAATCGCTGGTAAGGAAGGTACATCAATCACATTTTTTTCGCTCTGATGTAATGTCCGTTCGAGCACGCTTTCTAGCTCGCGTATGTTGCCAGGCCAAGGGTAACGACACAATATTTGCATGGCTTCGTCTTCGATGCGGGCAACCAACCCACTAACCTTGGCAAAGCGCTCTAAGAAACGGTCAGCGAGAACGGAAATGTCTTCTGAGCGCTCGCGTAGCGGGGGAATGGCAATATTAAACACACCAAACCGATAGTATAGATGGGAGATGAAGTTTCCTTCTGCTACCAGGCGCTCCAAATTAGCAGCTGTGGCCCCAACTATGCGAACATCAACAGGAATGGGGCGCGTGCTACCTAAACGCATGACGTGCCCGGTTTCGATGACGTGTAACAGGGCAGATTGCATTTCTAATGACAATGATTCAATCTGGTCTAGCATCAATGTTCCGCCGTCTACCAGTTCAAATTTGCTGGGACGGCCGTCCTGCTCGTTCCCCAAAAATTCATTGATCATTAGCTCGTGTGGAATGGCCCGGCAATTAATCGCCATAAAAGGTTTGTCCGCCCGTCCGCCCTCATTATGAATTGCCCGCGCCATGTAATTCTTGCCTACCCCCCCCTCGCCACGCAGCAAGACAGGCGCAGTACCTCTTGCTGCTGTACGTGCCTGGCGCACGACAGAACGCATCGTTGTCGCAAAAGCGGAAATATCGTCCAGAACAAGGGACGCCTGTGTGCCTACCTGTTGATGTACCAAACGTCTTACTTGCTCCATGGGACGAAGCATCATGATATACCCGGTTGGGTCAGCATTACCGCCAGAGAGAATCCTCAAGCTAACCAACGTCTGCACAGGCTGACCGCGCACGTCGAATATGGCTTCTACATCTCCAATCTCGCGCTTTTCTGCCATAGCAACCACAACCGCTTCAGGCAATGAAAGGACGCTGTGTAGGGGTAAGCCTGTGATGGTGTGCGGGCTGAGATGCAGCAATTTTCCGGCGCGGGCGTTGACGTGATTAATGCGACCAGAAGCATCCCAGGCTATAACCCCTTCGTGTACAACACCTAAGATGGTGTTCACTTCGGTAAGGCGGTGGTTGGCCTCTTGCAAGTAAACATTGGCCTGGAGCTGATTGGTGATGGCGCGGGCCGCAGCCATCACCAGTGAAAGGCTGTGCCGAGTCACTGAAGTGACAGGTTCAATGATGCCGATAATGCCGATGATACGGCCGTTTATATCATGAATCGGCGCAGCAGAACTGGCTATCTGATGGTATACCTCGTAATAATGCTCTGCCCCCACCACCTGCACAGGCATTGCCGTAATCATGGCCAACCCCAAGGCATTTGTGCCCATATGCCCTTCGGCCCATATCGTACCCTGACCCAAACCTGATGCAATATCTCCCGAAATAAGACGTTGACTGTCAGACCAGCGACCGCGTGTCGTTGTCGCTTCTTGCGTGCGCACGACTATCGAGCTTTCCCCTTCAACGTCCAGAATACAACCCGCGCCGTCTGCAAAAACAATGGCACAATACGCACCTTCCAGAAATTGATACATATCTTCCAGAAACGGCCGTGCTTGCATCAATATATCTGCGTGAGTCTTCAACGTCGTCTGCAAAGAAGTTTCTTGCATTGTCACCTGGCGCGGCGACTGGCGCGGATTCGCTCGTGGCGCACAACGCTGCCAGGAACGCACAACCGCTGGGTCAGGCTCTATGCCTGCTACCGGCTCCACCTCACCCGTTTTTGTGAACGCATACCAAAACTGCTTGAGAATATCACGCCGAATAGGATAGCTTGTTGGTTGCATAATAATTAGGAACTCCGCTACTTGAGACGACTTGCAGATGCTACACTGAATTCAACATCTGCACCGCCGAACAAATCACAGCCTGTGCCCCATTATAGCGGATTCCTCAATCAACCTTCTACTTTCAGCACCTGCCCGCTTTGCCGCGAATCATATCCATCAAGTTGATCAACCAAGTTTCGGAACTGCTCTGTCTGCAAAAAATCTAGCAAAGGTTGCAACAAGGCCCCGCCCACAGCCTGTGCGGGCAGCACCAAATCGTACCGCTCTTCAAACAGAGGAATGAAGTCTAATTGAAACGGCCGTACCGCCGCCTTCACCCCCAATCCCACATCCGCCTGCCCAGTAGCCACTGCCTCCGCCACCTGCAAATGCGTACGCCAGGCCGTCTCATATCCCCGAATTTCCAAAGGCGAAATCTCCAACTGGCGCAACTGCAAATCCAACCACACCCGCGTCCCCGCCCCACGCAGTCGATTCGCAAACCTCACATCTTCCCGCGTCAAATCCGCCAAGGAATGAACAGCTAGAGGGTTACCCGGCGCAACCATCAACCCCTGCTGCCGATAGGCCAACGTCACCAACAACATCTCCTGCCCCGGAAACAAGCGGCGCACATGAGCACTATTATATTCCCCCGTCTCTGCATCCAATAAATGGCAGCCAGCCAATTGACACAAACCCTGCCGCAAAGCAATTAGCCCATCCAAACTACCCACCGGCAGCGTAAACAAATCCGGCATCCCATCCATCTCGTGCAAATGCGCAGCCAGACGCTCCAATGCCAGATCATCACTACCCCATACCACTATTGCCCCAATTGGCAATGACACCGGCAGCAGCGTCAAATTCACCACAAACGCCCGCGCCGTCGCCTGATAAAACTTCTCTACAAAACCTTGTCCAACTCGCGTATTGGTCAGAGCGACCAGGCCTGCCTCCTCCAACAACTTCACATGATGTCGCAGACGTGCCGGGTAAGTTGAAAGCAGTTTACTAAGCTGAGACAAAGTCGCTGGCCCCGCCATCAAATGCCGCAAAATCATCAACCGATTGTTATCAGCTAACAATTTCAAATACTCAAACTTGTGTAAAGCGCGAATACGGTGCTCAAAAGGAAGTTCACTCATTGCTTATTCTCTTGATAATTACCAGCCCCCAGAAAATTATACCTTACTACTAAAAAAAAACTTAGTGCTTGCACGCCGTCAGATTGTGCATAACATCTAAATAAAGGGGTAAGTTCCCCACATTTTTGCATGAACACGTAGTCATTTCCCAAATTAATCAAGATAAATGAGTATGCACCTGATAGGAGGTGAATATACACAAAAAACATCAACTAGCCGCTCTGACACTTTATTTACAATCTCTTGACTCATTTTGTACAAGAGGCAATTTTTAAGAGGCTGTAGGAGGCAATTATGAAATACGGTGGTTATGCCGATCGCGTAGCACATATTGATTTAACAGCAGGCAATGTAGAAGTCAAACCCATTCCCGATGAGTGGAAGCGACTATACATTGGCGCACGAGGGTTAGGGGTTCGTTATATGCTAGAAAACGGCCCACAAGTAGACCCGCTTTCATCTGACAACATGCTCTGCTTTATGAATGGCCCGTTAACAGGCACGGCCGCAAACATGAGCGGCCGCATGGCAATCGTCACCAAATCCCCCCTCACTGGCACAGTCACCGACAGCCATCATGGGGGTTGGTCAGCAGCCCGGCTGCGCTGGTCAGGGTACGACGGTCTGCTCTTCACAGGCAAGGCCGAAAAACCCGTCTACATCTACATTAATGATGGCGAAATCGAAATCAAAGATGCTTCGGCAGTGTGGGGCAAGGGTGTACATGACACCGTCAAGCACTTCCAAGACATGTACGGCGAAAAAGACCTCACCGTCATTTCCATCGGTCAGGCTGGGGAAAACTTAGTGAAGTATGCTTGTTGGGTTAACGAAGATGATCGCGCCAGTGGGCGTGGCGGCACAGGCTGTGTCGGTGGCAGCAAAAATCTCAAGGCTGTCGTCATCAAAGCCAAAAAGAATATGCCCAAGCCAGCCAATAAAGACGCCTGGAAAGATGCCCACAGCCGCGCCCTGGCTGTCATTATGGACGAGGCGAACATCACCAGCCCACGCAAGGGCGGTCTGTCTGTCTATGGCACAAACGTCCTCATGAACATCACCAGCACGATGGGCGCGCTGCCAGCCTTGAACGGCAGCGTTACCTCTTTTGGCGACAAAGCCGAACTCCTGAGCGGCGAATATGTCAAAGAGAATATTCTCGTCAACGACCCCACCTGCCACGCCTGCCCAGTAGCTTGCAAGAAAGAAGTCGAAATTACCGAAGGCGAGTACGCCGGTCTGCGCATGGAAAGCGTGGAATATGAACCGGCCTGGTCATTAGGCGCGAACTGCGGCAATGATAACATCGCCTCTGTTGCCAAGATGATTGATTTGGCGAACGACTATGGCATGGATGCCATTGAAATTGGCGATGTGATGGCTGTCTACATGGAAGCAACCGACAAGGGGTATGTGAATGGTGATGGTGGCCTGAAGTGGGGCGATTACAAGTCAATGGTCGCTATGGTTGAGAAAGTTGCTATGCGTGAAGGCGCGGGCAATTTGCTGGCCGATGGCGGCAATGCCGTTGCCAATCATTACGGAAACCCGGACATGGCTATGACGGTGAAGGGACAAGGTATCCCAGCTTATGACCCACGCGGCTTGAAGGGTATGGGCATCGCCTATGCCACCAGTAATCGCGGGGCTTGCCACCTGCGGGCGTACACTCCAGCCGCCGAATTGAACATTATGCCCTTCCAATCTCTGAGTGTTGACCCGTTGGAATGGAAAGGCAAGGGCGAGTTGGTGAAAATTTTCCAGGATATTCATGCCTTCTCTGACAGTCTGGATATGTGCAAGTTCAGCGCGTTTGCACAGGGTACAGAGGAATATGCGGCGCAGTATTCAGCAATGGTCGGTGTGCCATTCACGACGGATGATGTGCTGGTGACTGGCGAACGTATCTATAACCTGGAACGCCGCTTCAATAACCTGGCTGGCCTGGGTGAGGGCAGTGACTATCTGCCAAAGCGGTTTACGGATGAGCCGTCCACGATGCCCGGCTCTGAGGGGCATGTGTGCGAGTTGGATTTGATGCTGGAAGAGTATTATGCGGCTCGTGGCTGGGAGAATGGCGTTGTGCCTGAATCGAAGTTGGCAGCGTTGGAAGTCAAGTAAACGATTGAACTAATCTCAACGCATGGAAAAGCCCCCCGATTTCAAGCAAAATCGGGGGGCTTTCTTTATTATGCGCCTGCACGCATGGTCTTTTTTTCTAGTTGCGGTTTTAGCTCGGCTAGAGTTTCGGTGTCTCCTTCTAACACGAGCTGCACTTGCCCCACGCGCAATGAACCTAATCTGAATGGCTCTAGTTGTGTGAGGGTTGCTGTCCAACCGGGGCCGGTGACACGGCCGTCTTCCTCCACATAGCCCCCCAATTCCTCCAGGTAATCCTGCATCAACCACAAGGGGATGCCGCGTGCTACTTGAACATCTCGCATCATCTCTCACCCTCCCCCTACGGCCGGGAAAATGTTGACGGTATCGGTGAGTTTGACGGCCGTTTCCATGCCATGCTCTAAAAAGGGAGTGTCACGGCCGTTTATAAACACATGCACATGTCGATACAACTCACCCTGTTCATCCAATAGCTCAGCACGCATGGGGGGGAAATGAGTCACCACCGCTTCCACCAACTTACGCACCGTCACATCCGGCGGCAGATCAAATTCAACACTCTTCTGGCCGGCAATTTGACGCAGGGTGGCAAAGAAGTTCACTTTCATTGTCACGCTCCTTTAGAAATGATGAAGGATGAAAGATGAGGGATGAATATTCATCCCCATTGGAGTGTAACAATCATACCCTGTTTTTATAAAACACAGAAAGGCTGTTTGGTCTTTTTTCATTTTTAAGGCGTGAAACGCAGGGGGAACGCTTCACGCCTCATCATTCATGCGTCTAACAACGGCCGTAAATCCTCCATCGCCCCCTGCGTCAGGTGGAATCGCATCATATGCCGCCAATTCTGCGCCAACGCTTGCCCGTCAGCTAACGCCTGAGCCATCGTTAACACACCAAACGAAAGCGTCGCAGCAGATTCGCCTGCCTCATCGGGAATGTGTACATCTTCCAGCGGTAGTGGCTGCGTCAATTGCAAAAAGTGACCGTTGCGCCGTCCACCCTGATACAACTGGTCAGTCGTATGCAGGTAGTCTGGCCCATAAGCCACTGTTGTGGCAATATATCGCTCACGCAAACAGGTACGGAAAGATTGCAAGATTGCATCATGCTCGGCCGTTTGCGGCATAAACGCCTGAATTGCCACATAATCCCCTGGCTGCACACTGTTCAAGAAAATGTCCAGGGATTGGCGGTTAATTGGCGCCGCCTTACCCGGAGGCAGCCGCCCCTGTCGTTGGTAAAGGGTTAGCAAATCGTGGATACGCTGTTGTGTCTGGGCCACATCGGGTTGGGTAAACGGATTGATATGCAGCAAGTGGGCGGCAACGGCCGTTGCCATTTGCCACACAAAAAACTGCCCTCCCACCTCATCCACGTCTTGCCAATGCAGCGTCAGCAGTGGATGGCCCGCTGCTTGCAAAGCAGCCACTTGTGGAACCGGCTCATCCCCCTCCAGATGCAAATAGACAAAAGTGCGATCATCGCCATACACTGCGGGAGCGCCCAACGGCTCACCCACTATCGGGACAAGGCTCTGCCCCTGCTTGCCCAGGCTAACCGCCAGCAAATACTCCCACCAGGGTGCAAAAGCTGCCAATGCTGGAGATGTGATCAGCGTCAGCTTATCGCGGCCTGCATTTGCCAGGGCCACCAGCGCTGCGCCAAGCTGCAAGCCCACATTGTCGCCAGTGTCAGCGCAGTTGCAACTGCTGCCATTGCACACCATCGCCAACGCGTGATCCAATAAAGCCGACAAGTTAACGCCAGCCAGCGCCGCCGGAACCAGCCCAAAGTAGGAAAGCGGGCTGTACGCCTCAACCATGTGTGGATCATTGAGAAAAACGCGGCGGAAACGCAGATCATTTGCCAGTGTATGCAGTGTGCTGCCGCTGTCGGTGATGGCTACAAACTGCCACCCCACGCGGTCTGCACCAACCACGTTACCCACCAGGTTATAGAAATGTTTGAATAAGGCTTGCGTATCAAAAATCTCACCGGCTTTGTCGGCAACAATAAAGAGGGTGCGCGTCGGGTCAATTTGCCGGGAAACGCGCCGAATCGTATGTGGATGGGTCGTTGTCAGTACATGAAGGGGCAGTCCATCGGTGGTGTGACAAAGCTGGCCCAGCGTTTTGGCGGCTAATCCGGCCCCTCCCACGCCCATGACGACAACGCTGTGTAACCCGGCTTCATGCACATCACGTACAAAGGAGGCAAGCATTCCTAAATTCTCTTGCATGGTTTCGACGAGGTGCAGCCAGCCAAGCTGATCACTGTCAGGTATGGGCTGCCACAATGTTTGGTCATGTGCCCACATGCGACAAGCAGCACGGGTGCGGCAAAGAGTGAACAGGTTTTGGTTCACGGCCGTTTCCTGTGCTCCCAGTTTCATATCCAATCGCAGCCACTCATTCTGCAACTGCTCTTGCTTGATCATGACGCTGCGGATGAGCGCCTGAAATTGCCGGGTGAAGTCGGTGAGGCTTTCTTGCTGTAACTGCGCGGCTATGGCCTCTAAATCAATGCCCAGCCCTGCCAGGGCTTGCAAGTAGTTATGGGCCTTGTCCCGTTCGTCTAGCAATGTGGGCGCCACGATGCCCTGCTGCCGGAATTGGTTGAGGGTGACAGGGGAAAAGGTCATGACGGTATCTGGGCCAATGAGTGCGGTGACGTAGTGAAGGGGATCATAATCGAAGCTGCGCGGGGTGGTGCGTGTCCATTTCAGGCGTAACGACCGTGCGCCATGTCGCGCCAGTTTTTCCCAGTGTGGGCCGGAGAAGAGGGTTTGGTAACGGCCGTACACCACTTTTGCCAAAGAAATAGCCGCCTGCCCCAACAAAAGCCCCTGCTCCAATCGTACCAATTCTGCATCCACCACGCGATCGATGCGGCTCAACGAAAACGAAACCACCGACGAAGGCGCAATACGCCACGCGCCATGCGTGGTGAAGAACTCATCCAACCCATCCATGTACGCGGCAGCGGCTTGCTCATATGCAGCAATAGAAAAAACATGCGTCACGTTCACACTGATCCCATCCGAGGTCAAATCACGCAGCGCATCGATACCCTCTGGCGTTGCCGGGATTTCGATCATGGCATTCACACGATCGACGGCCCGCAGCAAACGGCGTGCAGCCGCCCCCGTTCCCACCGCATCATGCGCCAGCGCCGGGTTCAATTCCACACTCACGTAGCCATCCAGGCCATCACTGGCCTCATGTACCGGATGCAAACAGTCCGCTGCACGCTGCATGTCATCGACAACCAACGCTTCGTGAATCTCTGGGGCAGGCATTCCTTCTCGCAGCAAACGCAGCAATTCCGCATCATAATCACGGCTGTGAGAAATGGCCTTGGCAAACAAAACAGGAGTTGAGGTGATGCCGCCAATGCCTTCTTCAAGGAGATTCCCCAACTCTCCTGATTCCATGAAGGCGCGGCGCAAATAATTAAGCCAGACAGACTGGCCCGAAGCATTAAGGGCTTGTAACGGCGTCATGGGACCTCCCTTTTGCCAGCCGGTCAACCTGTCAGCAGTTCAGGCTAATTAGCCGACCAACTGAACAAATATGTGTTTATTACAAATCTGGAGAGGGTGATGCCTGCCTGGTTGCAGCTCCCAGTGCAATGTGAAGTACAGTTACAGTATAACTCACTTTTCCCAAAGCAGATTAGCGTTATTTGTGTTCGCTGCCAGATTGCGTCTCATCGTTTTGGCGTTGTTCCTCTATGGTTCCGACTGGAAATTCTACACGTACCCGTGCCACTGCCCGCCGTGTAACGGTCAAAACCTGGAAAATAACGTGATCATTGTAAATGACTTCATCGCCAACACGGGGCGGCCGTCCCAACTTGGTAATAATTAACCCGCCCACCGTGTCCACGTCAGGCAAGGACTCCTCCTCGCCTAAATAGACATCGTCAATAAGATCATCCACCAGGTACTCGCCACTCACTTCAAGAACGCCCGGTTCTATTTCTACAAAAGGTTCTGCTTCCTGGTCAAATTCATCGCGCACTTCCCCCACGATTTCCTCAACCAGGTCTTCTAATGTGACGATGCCGGCCATGCCCCCAAACTCGTCCAAAACAATCGCCATGTGTAGTTTTTGCCGTTTGAATGCAGCCAACAGTGTTTCTACTGGCTGGTCTTCGGGTACGGCCGGAGCAGATCGCAAAATGAGACGTAGGTCAAAGGCTCCCTTTTCTGCAGCGCTTTTAGCACGCAACGTCTGCCGCATCAGGTCTTTAATGTGCAAAATGCCGACAATATGGTCACGGTCGCCCTTATATACCGGAAAACGACTGTGGCGACTTTCTGTCACGAGACGCAGCAAATCGTCGCGTGCAATGTTGCCCGGAATAGCCTGCACACGGGTACGCGGCGTCATGACTTGGGCGACAACCCGTTCGCCAAAGTCAAAAATGTTGCGAATCATTTCTTCTTCGCCCTCTTTCAATAAACCGCCCTCGGTGCTTTCAGAGACAATCAACTCCAATTCTTCCGGTGATAGAACACGCGCATGTCCCTGTGCCGGAGGAATTTTGAACAAACGCAACAGCAAATTACCAATGCCATTCAGAAGAGCAACCGGCCAGCGAAAGAGTGTCTGAATGACCTGCATAGGCCGCGTCAGAAATAGGACTGTGTTCACAGAATCCATGAGCGCCAGAGACTTGGGCACCATTTCCCCAACCACAATGTGCAGGTAAGTAAGCAAGCTAAGAGCCAGCACGTAGCTGACACTGAGCACGACGGCCGCCTCTGGTTCAACCCCCATTAACCGAGCCAAATAAGGTTCGATAAAGTGACCAATTGCTGGTTCTCCATACATTGCCAGTCCTAATGAGGCAATGGTAATGCCCATTTGGGCGGTGGCGATGTACTGGTCTTGCTTGGGACGAGAATGCAGTACGAGCAGCACTTTTTGTGCTAGTTTGTTCCCCTCTTCAGCCATCTGCTCAATTTGTGTCGCCCGCACGCCGATAATAGAAAACTCGGAGGCTACAAAAAAGCCATTAATCAAGACGAGAATGAAGATGACGATTAGGGGGACAATCAATGCGCCGATGCTGGGCAAGCCTTCTTCTACGGCCGTTGCAAACAAAACCGCCAAGCTCAAACCAGGAATGCTCAGGGACAAGAGAAATGCTTTACTCATGATCGGCCACCTCCCATTCGCTGTATGAGGGCAAACCGCCTGTGGGAGGCAGCGGCAATTGCAGCGAAAGCTCGGAAACACCCAAGTCCTCCATCGCCTCAATTTGAATCACCGTGCCGCTAACTTGAACAGTATCCCCTACGGCTGGTGAACGGCCGAGCCTGCTGATAACGAGGCCGCTCAACGTATCGGCGGCTTCGGTAGGCAAATCGAGTTCCAGGTATTCGTTGACATCGGATACCAGTAAGTCACCACGCAAGTAGATACGGCCGTCCTTATCCCGTGCAATCAATGCCATTTCATCATCAAACTCATCTTGCAATTCACCAAATATCTCCTCAATCAAATCCTCAAACGTAACAAGGCCAGATGTCCCCCCATACTCATCAAATACAATGGCGAGGTAATGGTTGCCTTTTGCCAGTTTTTCCCAAACCTCGGCGGCAGGCAGCGATTCTGGCACGTAAATAATTTGACGAATGATTTTTTGGATGTTTTCCTCTTCATGAACGTAGAGGCGGAACAAATCTTTGACGTGAACAAAGCCCACAATATCGTCAATAGACTCGCGGTATAGGGGAATGCGCGACAAGCCAGATTCCATCGCCTGACAAATGATGTCGTACACATTGCTGTCCACGGAAGCGGCAACGAGTTTGGTGCGGTGCAGCATCACATGCCTCGCGGTTAAATCGCGCAGGCGGAAGGCGTTGCGCAGCATCTGCCGCTCGCGGTCATCCAGCAGGCCAACTTCGTGGCTTTCGGTGACAAGCAACTCAATTTCCTCAGGGGAATGGGCCTGGGGGTTGCTTTCTGTGGGGCGGCCCAATAGGCGCAGCAACAGCATACCGCTGCCGTTAAAGAGCCAGATGAGCGGGCGGAAAATGCTCAGGGACACTTTCATGGGTACGACAACGCCCATTGCAACGGCTTCTGGGTGCTGCACAGCAACGGATTTGGGGAACAGTTCGCCCATGATGACTTGCAAGAAGGTAAGGAAGAGCAGGACGCCGGTGACGGCAATGGAATGGGCGGCTGTTTCGGCAACGGCCGTTTCCATATTCAACCGCTCAAATAACGTAGCTAGCGGCCCTACCAACCGAATGGCAATCACATTCTGCCCATATGCACCCAACACCAGCGATGAGATCGTAATACCCAACTGGCAGGCAGCTACATACTTATCCAGCATGTGGCTGTCATGAATGATCGGCATCATCGCCTGCGCCATACGGTTCCCCTGTCCGGCCAAGTGGCTGATACGCGTTTTGCGTGCGGCGACCGTAGAAAATTCGGCCGCCACATACACGCCATTTACAAAAATCATCAATGCTACAGCAGCAATAATTACAATTATTATGGACATATTTGTCTATTCACTTCCAAATGAAGAGGGGAAAACCATGAGCAACAACTATCTGCACGCAAAAGCGCAGCAATAAACACCAGCCACTGCTGGCATGGGCCATACTATTAAACCAAAAGGGGAATTATGGGGAGGGTGAGGATTATCGGGAGCCTGCTCTGTAGAGCCAGGCGGTTCTGAATTTGTTTCCATTACCGCTATGACTCCCTCCACTGCAAATATACACTCAAAGAGTTATGTGTCTTGTCTTGATTAAACATCAAATTTGTCAGTCAAATTTATATTTTCTCTGGAATAATGGATGATTGACCAGCAACATCCTTCAAAATTATAGACAAGCCAATTCCATTGGTCAAACCGGATTAGATGAATCGCCATGTTTTAAGAAAACGCCATCAACTTCACAGGCTCTTCACACTTTTTTCGTATGATGACATATGGTTATCCACGAATTTGGCAAACGGCCGTACCTCATTCGCTTCCCATACGTCTAAGGAAGTAGAAAGTGGGAAAACAAACGCATGCGAATTAGTAAAACCCGCCGAAGCCGCTGCTCATCGCAGCAAAATGAAAAACAATGGCTGGCATCTACCTATGATGCCTACCACGATCCAATCTACCGGTACATTTACCGACGCATTGGGGACGTGGAAACAGCCAGAGAATTGTCAGCCGACGTTTTTCAGCGCCTGATCCAGGTAGTCTGTCAGGGCAAAACGCCCCCGGAAAACACCCGCGCCTGGCTCTACCAGACGGCACACAATATCGTCATTGATGAATATCGTCGCCGTCAGCATCGCCAACATCTGCAATTAGATGAGGCAACCCTTTACAGTAAAGATGATCCTATGGAACTCGTCCACCTGCACATGACGGCTGACCGGGTGCGGGCCGCATTGAAATGGCTCACACCAGACCAGCAGCAGGTACTAACGCTCAAGTTTCTGGAAGGGTTTTCCAACCAGGAAGTTGCAGAGATTTTAGACAAATCCATTGGCGCAGTAAAGGCGCTGCAACACCGGGGGCTAAGCAGTTTGCAGCAAATGTTGGAGCAGACGACAGACAATTACAATGGCTTTGGGGCAGAAACGGCCGTAACACTGGAAACGGCCGTCATCAGCAACCTTATGGAGCAAGTGAGATGAACAGCCTATTCAGAGACACCCTCGATACAGCACTGGCAGAACTATCAACCTACAAGCCGGTTTCAGACATCGCAACATCGTATCCACGAGAAAACGGCGAACTACGGAGCTTGCTGCAAACTGCCCAGACATTAAAAGCCGCACGGCAGGTCGTCATGCCTTCCGCAGAAGCAGCACAAGAAGATCGTGCAGCCTTCATTACCCAACTCAATGCCTTGTCTCTGGAACCTGTGCCAGCCGTCCACAAAAAGACGATACTGGCCCAGTTTGGCCTACTGTTGAGCGGCGCACGCGGCTGGTTTTCCCAAACAATACCTATAAAACGAAAAAGTACAAAGGAGTGGAGCCCAATGAGTACAATTTTAGCAAAAGCACTAGTAACCCTAATCATATTAGTTGGATCGGTTGGCGGAACGGCCGCAATGGCTGCCGACAGCCTCCCCAATTCCCCACTGTACACCGTCAAAACAGCCATGGAAAACCTCCAACTAAACATGACAAACGACACAGTAGAAGAAGCCAACCTTCAAATAGAATTGGCCCAAACCCGTATCCAAGAAATGAAACAAATGGCCTTAAATGGGGATACCCCCGATGATGCCACACTTGCCCGCTTGCAAACCCACCTGGAAACCGCCCTACAATTGGCGGCCAATGCCCCAGATGCGCAAATGAACGGCCTGTTACTCCAGGCACAACTCATGTTGCAAGGGGAAACACCGGGAATGCTCCAGGTGCAACAGCAAGTTCACGCCTCCGCGCAAGAAGCCTTGGGCAACGCCTATCAATTAATGAACCAAATCGGTCAAGAGATTGAAGGTGGACTGCAAGACCCGCAAACCTTCCGTTATCGCTACACATATAACCAACCTGAGGGTCGGCCAGAACCCCCTGACATGGAACCCAATCCTGGTGGCGTTATCACCCACACCATGCCAATTACACACACGCCACCTATGACGCACACCATGCCGATTACACATACACCGCCCATCACACCCAGCACACCAATTACAACACCTGTGCAGGCTGGCCCTGGGTATGGTCCCGGCGAACCCGGCTACGGCCCTGGAGAATCTGGTGACGGCAACCCAGATGGTGGCCCCAGCTATGGCCCCGGCGAACCGTCAGGCTACGAACCAGGAACATCCCCAGGCGCGGGAAGTGGCCCCAGCCAAAGCAACAGCCCTGCCGATTCTGGCTCTGACAGCCCCGGCACAGTAGACGCCAGCAATAATCCTGACAGTGGTCAGAACGGCGGAAGCGACAATGGCGGCGGGGGTGACAACGGCGGTGGCAATGGCGGGCATTAATACCTTCATCGAATAACCAATAACCTACCATCAAGATTATGAGGAGCGTCACAAAATGACGCTCCTTTTTATTACGCGATGCTTATGTCCGCCCTCTGCAATTCTGCTAAAATGAATGCATGACTCACGAAGATATCCGTTTGATTGTAGGGTTTGTTTCTGATTTGATGTTTGCGACCCGTATCGAAAAAGTGGCCGACCACCTGGGTTTCAAGGTTGAATGGATCGAAAATGCGAACAAGATCGATTCCACAAACTTGAGTGATTTGAAGGAGCCTCCCGGTGAAATGCTGCACGGCCGTAATGGAAAACTATTCGAGAAAGTGACGGCCTGGCAGCCTGCATTGCTGCTGTTTGATCTCACAAACCAGGACATCCCCTGGCAGACCTGGATTCCTGCCCTGAAGACCTCCCCGGCGACACGGCGCATCCCAATCATGTGCTTTGGCCCGCATGTAAATGTGGCACTGATGACGGAAGCAAAACGTGTCGGTGCTGATCTGGTGCTGGCTCGTTCCCGATTTGCTTCCGATATGGGCACATTATTTGAAAAACATGCCCGCACCCAAGACTCTGTCGCGTTGAACACCGCCTGCGCCGAGCCATTACCCGAACTGGTTCGTACTGGCATTGAGCTATTTAACCAGGGAGATTATTATAAATGCCACGATGCTTTGGAAAAAGCATGGATGGCCGACAAAAGCATGGGACGCGATCTGTATCGCGGGCTTTTACAGGTTGGTATTGCACTTTACCAAATACAGCAGGGAAACTATCGGGGCGCGGTGAAGATGCTGCTGCGGGTGCGGCAGTGGTTAGGCCCATTGCCAACCATCTGCCGAGGCGTTCATGTAGCTGCGCTGCGAGAGAATGCGCAAAAAATCTACGAGCATGTCCATCACTTAGGCCCGGAACATCTGGACGCGTTTGATTGGTCTTTGGTATCAGCGATTGAATATGAAACAAAATAATGAAGCATTGACACCGCGCTGGAGCTTGCCTACGCGCTTTTATATTTTGGCGATTGTCCTCATTTTGGTTGGGGCATTTCTCTATTGGATACGGCCGTTACTCAGCCCAATGATAGTCGCAGCCCTGGTTGCTTATATGCTCTATCCTCTGGTTGTCCGCGCCGAAAGACACCCCAAAATCTCACATAATACGGCCGTTACCCTTGTCTATCTGCCCTTTGTCGCCATCCTCATTGCCACCCCCAGCACCCTCATCCCCAATTTGGCCCGGCAAGTAGAAACTTTGAGCGATGAACTACAACTCATCGTCACCCAATTAGAAACCTGGCTGGCCGAACCTTTCGTCTTTTTTGGGCTAACCATTTCCCAAGAGCAGCTTATCAACTTTCTGAACCAGGCAACAGCCTCTTTTGCGCCTGCTGCCGACCAGGCTATTCAGGTCATCGAAGCTACCTCTACCAGTCTCATCTGGCTTCTGCTCATCCTCGTCACCGCCTTCTACTTGATGCGCGATTGGCGCAGTCTTTATGATTGGATGTTTCGCCTCATTCCGCCGCAAGAAGAAGCGGACTTGCAGCGTCTTCTCTTTGAAATTAACACTACCTGGCGTGCTTATCTGCGTGGCACCCTCATGCTCATGTTCATGATGGGCATATTCTTCACTATCCTGGGATTAGCGCTGGGTTTACCTGGGGCTGTTGCTATCGGCCTTATGACCGGCTTGTTGAGCATTATTCCCGAACTTGGCCCAATGATTGCCGGTATCCTGGCCTCATTGGTTGCCCTTATCCAGGGATCGAATTATTTACCCATGTCAAACTTCTGGTTTGCGGTGCTGATAGCGGCTATTTACGTGGTGGTGATGCAGCTCAAGTCATTTTGGATACGGCCGTTAGTCATGGGGCGCTTCATGCATATGAACACCGGGCTTGTCTTCATTGCCATCATCGGGGCCGCGCTCCTGTCCGGCATCCTGGCTGCCCTGGTTGTCCTCCCCGTCATTGCCTCCGTCTCCCTCATCGGTCACTATATTCGCTGCCGCCTCCTTGACATAAGCCCCTGGTCAACGCCGTCACCCATTCCTGAAACAACCACCACCGAACCAATCATGAGCGAAACGCAAGTTGGCAACCAACAAGCCTGATAATTGAACGGCCGTCACTACCATTTGCCTGCAATTTGCCCAAAAAGATCACAATCCTGACATCAGGCCTTCACACCCGCTTCATATCCTCCGACTATCCTGTATACAAGTTTGATAAATAAACAACATCCGGCAAGCGATTGCTCAAAATAAAGAAATTAACCAACGCTTACCATAAACAAGACATACATCGGAGGTATGACATGAAAACTTTATTGAAAATTGCAGGCATAGTTGCCGTTTTAGTAGCTGTATTTGCCATCATAGGCGCCACATCCATCTTTGCTCAGAGATCGACCAACGACGCGACCACTGCCGGCGGCAATCAAGCCCAGGCACACTCGAACGCAGGAACAGGTGTCAACGCTGTCGATGAAAGCGTCGTGCACGCAGCCATCGCCGATGCCTTGGGAATCAGTGTAGACGAGCTAGAGGCAGCCTTAGACGCGGGTGAAACCCCAGCTACACTGGCTTTAGAACTGGGCGTAGACTTTGCTGATGTGCAAGCAGCTATGGATAGCGTACACACAACAGGTGCCTCCCAAGCAGGAACGGGTGGAATGAACCAACGCGGCGGGCAATCTGGACAGCAAGGTGGTGGAAACAATGGCGGTATGCGCGGCCAATCCCAGCACAACGCAGGTGCCAATGGCAGCCATGATGGAGATTGCACTTCTCCCACATCATAACTAAGCCCTCTCCTGATTGAGAACGAAAAGAGCGTGACCAGAAGGCCACGCTCTTTTTTTACGTCCGGTCTGGTGCAACAAGAAAACGGCTTGAGTTCATGGGCAAAGCGTTGGCATAAACGGCCGTTCCTCCTGCTATAATCACCCCCATGAAAATAGCAGTCCTTTCCGATATTCATGGCAACCTACCTGCCCTGCAAACAGTTGCCCATCACATTGAGCAGTGGCACCCCGATCATGTTGTTGTTGCGGGCGATTTCATCAATCGCGGGCCACAATCCCCCGCCTGCTGGCAACTGATCCAAACGAAAGCAGCCAGCCAAGGATGGCAAATCATCAAAGGCAATCACGAAGATTATGTCATCAGCCACCAACAACCGCAGCCAACAACTAAAGCGCTAGAAGAACTTTCGCGCGTCTCTAAATGGACTTATCAACAACTCAATGGCGCAGTCAATGATCTGGCAGCGCTGCCAGATCAAATCAGTCTAGCTGACCCAAACGGAGATGAAGTGCGTGTTTGTCACGCTTCTATGAGCCACAACCGGGATGGCCTCTACTCCCATCAAGATGAGGCTACTCTCCGCCAGAAAATCGCCCCTTCCCCCGCAGTGTTTATCACCGCGCACACACATATGCCATTTGTGCGCCCTGTAAATGGCTGCCTGATCGTGAATGCCGGTTCGGTAGGCACCCCGGCTGATGGAGACGGCCGTGCCAGCTACACACAACTCACATACACCCGTCATGGCTGGCAAGCAACCATCATCCGCCTACCCTACAATTATGACCAGACCAAACAAGACTACTACGAACACAACCTGTTAACCCAGGTTGGCCCCTTCTCCTGGCTTGTATACCATGAATGGCTGCAAGCCACCTATCTTATCCCCAATTGGATGAATCGTTACTGGCCCCACGTACTGGCCCAAACCGCAACCGTAGAACAGACTGTACGTGCCTACCTGGCTGAACAAAACCTCCCTATCCCCATCAACAACTAAACCTTGTGTGGCGGGGTAAATGTCATCTACCCCGCCACAGGCTAGGAAAAATTAGCTTTGCCGCTCACGACTGCGGCGGAACCACTTCTCAAGTTCAACCGCTACAAACACAACAGCACTCGCCAGTAAACTGAAGATTAATTCCGTACCAGATAATGCCACTGTATTAAAGACATTTTGCAAAAATGGCACATAAATCAATGCCAGTTGCAACACAAACGTCAACACCACAGACAACACCATCAGCCGATTTGAGAAAATGCCAATGCTTAACAACGAATCCTGGTTTGAGCGAATCGCCAGGGCATTACCCATCTGTGCCAACGTCAGTGTGGTAAAAGTCATCGTTTGCCAGGTTCCATGCGGGGTTGGATTGTTGGGATCCCAATAAAGATACCCCATCAACAACGAAACGATACCCATCAAGATACCAATCCATATAATCCGCTGTCCCATACCCCGACTGAATATGCTTTCATTGGGGCGGAACGGCGTGCGTTTCATAATACCCCGTTCGCTATCTTCCACCGCCAATGCCAGCCCCGGCAAGCCATCTGTCACCAGATTAATCCACAAAATTTGCAGCGGGACCAACGGCAGCGGCATTCCCAAAAATGGCGCGGCTAACATCACAATCAACTCCCCTGTATTGCTGGAGAGCGTGTACTTAATAAACTTGCGGATGTTGTCGTAAACCTTACGCCCCTCTTCGATGGCAGCCACAATCGTCGCAAAATTATCATCCAGCAACACCATGTCAGCCGCTTCTTTGGAAACGTCTGTGCCCGTGATACCCATTGCCACGCCAATGTCTGCTTTTTTCAGAGCGGGTGCGTCGTTCACGCCGTCACCTGTCATGGCCACAATTTCCCCTTTATCCTGCAAAGCCATCACAATGTTGAGTTTGTGTTCTGGGGAAACGCGAGCGTATACGGGAACATCGTGAACTACTTTCTCCAACTCTTGAACGTCCATACTGGATAAATCGCGCCCGGTCAAATAATAGTCGCGTTCGGCAATAGTCAGTTCTTTGGCAATGTGTTGCGCAGTCAGCGGGTGGTCGCCGGTAATCATCACGGGGCGGATACCGGCCGTGCGTGCCGTTATAACGGCTTCTTTTACTTCTGGTCGCGGCGGGTCCATCATGGCAACAAGGCCAATCATAATCATGTTTGCTTCAATACCAGCTTCATCATGCTCATCGTATGTCTGTAAGGGGCGAAACGCGACGCCTAACACACGCTGTCCTTGCTGTGCCAACCGTGCGTTCCCGGACAGAATTCGTTCCCGTAATGCCTCGTCCAATGGCAAAACATCTTTGCCATCCCATAACCGGTCGGCAACATCTAATAAGCTATCCACGCCCCCTTTGGAGAAAGCGACAAATGGCTCGGTATTCCAGGGAATGGTGGCATCACTCGCATCCGTTTCCAAGACACGATGGATGGTAGTCATGCGTTTGCGCTCGGAGGTGAAAGGGACTTCACCAACACGAGGCCAACGCTGGGCCATACGTTCTTTGGTGTGTCCTAGTTTGGCAGCAGCGACAACCAATGCCCCTTCGGTGGGATCGCCAATGGTGCGTTCTGTGCCCTCATCAGTCTTTTGCAGCACGGCATCGTTGCATAATGCGCTGGCTTTCACCAACAGGCTAAGAGTGCGGTCGTGTATGGGATGATCTTTGCGCAATGCCGCATCAAAAATTGCCCCAGATTCGTCAACTAGAGCGTCAATGTCTTGAGTGTGTCCAACGACGTCTAGCATGGTCACGGTCATGCGGTTTTCGGTGAGTGTGCCGGTTTTGTCGGAGCAGATGACGGTGACGGAGCCAAGGGTTTCGACGGCCGGTAATTTACGGATGAGGGCGTGGCGTTTGAGCATTCGTTGGGAACCGAGGGCGAGGGTGATGGTAACGACGGCGGGTAATCCTTCTGGCACGGCGGCAACAGCCATACTAATGCCGGTGAGCAGCAAGACGTCCCATTTTTCGCCGCGTAGTAACCCAAGTACGACGACAACGGCAATGATGCCCATTGCTACCCAAGCAAGTGATTTCCCTAAACCGTCTAAGCGACGTTGCAGGGGGGTTGCTTCTTGCTCAACGCCTTGAATGAGGTCGGCGATTTTGCCGAGTTGGGTGCTCATGCCGGTTGCGGTGATGACGGCCGTTCCTCGCCCGTAGGTAATGATTGTGCCCATGAAGACCATGTTGTGCTGGTCTCCCAGCGAAATGTGGTCGCCGCTTTGCACGGCCGTTGCCTTCTCCACTGGCTCTGATTCACCGGTGAGGGCAGCTTCTTCAATCTTGAGGTTAATGCTTTCGACAAGACGGCCGTCCGCTGGAACCAGATTACCCGCTTCCAACAAAACCACATCCCCTGGTACAAGCTGACGGGCAGAGATTTCAGTGATACGGCCGTCCCGCCGCACCCGCACAGTCGGCACAGCCAACTTCTTCAATGCGGCAATCGCCTGCTCTGCACGATACTCTTGCGAAAAGCCAATTCCTGCATTCAGCACAACAATCGCCATGATCACAATCACGTCCGTTAAATCCTCGCTCAAAAAGAACGAGACAACGGCCGCAATCAACAAAATGATCACCATCACATCTTTGAACTGATCAAGCAATATAAGCCAGGGATTTTTCGTTCCCTTGTCAATCAACTCATTCAAACCATACCGACTAAGACGCTGTTGCGCTTCAGCATCAGACAGGCCAGTATCCACATTCACATCCAGTTTCTCTGTGACATCAACTGAATCCAGTTTGTACCAATCATCCATAGCTTCATCTCCGTCTATTCATCTAGGCGTATTTAGAAGTAATGTTTTTTATGAAAAGGCTGCAAGAAATCATCAACCTTCTTCCAATCTCAAACATGCATAGTTAATCATGAACAGCTCCCTAACATCAACGGGCGCAAGTATAACACAAGCACAATATTGTATCAGGCACTATTTTAAGGAGTACCCTTCTTTGAGAAAACGATGAACGCCCATAACGCTCCTAATAGAAAAGATATAATGAATCACCTAAACTTAACTGGAGGATTGGCAAACAAATGACAGCAAATGGATATATCCCCGAACGAGCACTAATGATTTATGCACACCCCGACGACATCGAATTTAGCGTGGCTGGAACGGCCGCAAAATGGGCGGCTCATGGCTGCGAAGTAACTTATATCGTTATCACTGACGGTAATGCAGGCAGTCATGAAGATGGCATGACCCGTGAAAAAATCGCAGCCATTCGCAGAAAAGAGCAGCAAACTGCGGCACACATAGCGGGCGCCAGCCAGTGCATTTTTCTCGGTTACGATGATGGGATATTGCAACCCACACTAGAGCTGCGTAAAAATCTCGTCAGGCAAATCCGACGTTACAAGCCCAATGTTGTTATTTGCGGGGATCCCAACTTCTATTTCAGCGATACTTACATTAACCATCCAGATCATCGGGCAGCCGCTTTGGCTGCGCTAGAAGCTGTATTCCCGGCAGCAGAGATGCCTCTCGCTTTTCCCGAATTGGCAGAAGAAGGTCTCAGCCCTCATAAAACAAATTACGTCTATATTTCTCGTGCGCAAGATGCAGATTGCTACATAGATATCAGTGACACAATAGAAACCAAAATTACTGCGCTAAAACAGCACAAAAGCCAGATTGAAGATTGGGACCCTGCCCCACGATTGAAGGAATGGGCGGAAGCGACAGGCAAAAAAGTGGGCTTCAAGTACGCCGAAAGTTTTCGACGAATTACCTTGAAGCCCGTTGCAATGGATGATAAGGAGGATAATCAGACCCAGTCATGAACCGGGCTTGTAAACAAAATTGTTAGAGTACCCAGATTGTCGCTGCCGACACATTACCCCAGAGAAAAACAGGAGGCTTTATTGCTATCGACTGGATATTGGGTCAAAAATCTCCTTGTGGCAGCAGCGACAATCCGGGTAAGTGCCCAATATCCATTGTTAAATCAGGTGCTTCCAGCCAGTTTGGAGAGCAATGATATTGTACCTACTTATGTGACATTAGTCAACTATAGTGGTACATAATTAGAAATGCGTGAGTGGCGGGGAAGAACGGCCGTTACCAACACATCACACAAACATGCAACAGCCGAATTTCATTCCCACAAATTATCACAATCGTGATAAAATTATCCCGTAGCACACAATCTGGAGCAGCCATGACAACAAAACCTACCATCGGCACACGAATCAGGCAATTACGAGAAGATGCAGGCCTTTCACTTCGAGGACTAGCCGAGCGATGTGGGCTATCCTTCAATGCAATTAGTCGTATTGAGCATGGCGAGAACTCCCCTACAGTCGCAACATTGCACAGGCTGGCTGCCGCCCTCAACGTGCATATCACCGACTTTTTCACCCAAGGCCCAACGCAAATGACAATCCTCACAAAGGCGGGCCAGGGGTTTAGCACAGATTCAGATGATGTCGCTATCGAAAGTTTGGGAAGCAGCTTCCAAAACCAACAGCTTGAAGCATTTCGATTAACCATTCAACCTGGCTCCAACACCATACAAACACCAGTTGCACACCCAGGAGAAGAGTTTGTTTTATGTTTGAACGGCCGTATTACCTACCACATTGCCGAACAAACATACCATCTCGAAGTAGGAGACAGCCTTCTGTTCAAAGCCACCCAGCCACACTGCTGGGAAAACCCCACAAACGAGTTAGCAAGGGTACTCATCGTTTTCCAATCAGCTCAAGACCACCCACTCCTTTGGCGGCGGCATTCTTTCTAAATCAACTTTCAAACAATCACATAAAGAGGTAAATATGACACAAGCAGACATCGGACTGATTGGTTTGGCCGTGATGGGTCAAAACCTGGTACTAAATATGAATGACCATGGCTTTACCGTAGCCGTTTACAATCGTACAATCGCAAAAGTAGATCATTTCCTGGCAAACGAAGCTAAAGATACAAACGTGATCGGCACACATTCGTTGGCTGAGTTAGTCAGTACACTAAAACGGCCGCGTCGCATCATGCTCATGGTCAAAGCAGGCACACCGGTAGACGCCACCATTGCCCAACTCACCCCCCTGCTGGAACCGGGTGACATCATCATTGATGGCGGCAATTCCCACTATCCTGACAGCACTCGCCGCACCAAAGAATTAGCCGAGAAAGGTATTCTCTTCATCGGCACAGGCGTTTCTGGCGGCGAAGAGGGCGCCCGGTTTGGCCCCTCCATTATGCCCGGTGGATCACCAGAAGCGTGGCCGCACGTCAAACCCATCTTTCAAAGCATTGCCGCCAAAGTAGCCGATGGCTCCCCCTGCTGTGATTGGGTCGGCGAAGAAGGTGCCGGGCACTTTGTCAAAATGGTGCACAACGGCATTGAGTATGGCGATATGCAGCTCATCGGTGAGGCATATGATTTGATGCATCACGCTCTAGAGCTATCACCCGATGAAATGAGCACTGTCTTTTCCGAGTGGAACAAAAGCCAGCTTGATTCATACCTCATCGAAATTACCGCTGATATTTTGGCCTACAAAGATGCAGATGGCACACCATTAGTGGACAAGATTTTAGATGCTGCGGGACAAAAGGGAACAGGGAAATGGACGGCCGTTTCTGCACTAGACGCTGGTATTCCCCTCACCCTTATTGGCGAGGCCGTCTTTGCCCGCGCCCTTTCCGCGCTAAAAGAAGAGCGTGTCGCCGCCGCCGCAACCTTGGGATCACCGATTCCCCCCTACAACGGTGACAAAGCCGCTTTCATTCAAGATTTACAACAGGCATTATTCGCCTCCAAAATCGTCTCCTACACACAAGGGTACATGCTCATGCGTAACGCTTCCCAAGAGTTTGGTTGGAAGCTGGCTTACGGCAACATCGCCCTGATGTGGCGCGGCGGCTGTATCATCCGCGCCACCTTTTTAGATGACATCAAATCCGCATTTGACGCTGACCCTAGTCTCGCCAATCTGTTAATGGCTCCCTTCTTCAAAAAGCAAATGATGAATGCAGAATCTGCGTGGCGGCGTGTGGTAGGAACGGCCGTTACTCTGGGAATCCCCGTACCCGCCATGTCCAGCGCCCTTGCTTTTTACGATGGCTACCGCCGTGAGCGGCTACCCGCCAACCTCTTGCAAGCCCAGCGCGACTACTTTGGTGCACACACTTACGAACGGGTAGACAAGCCACGCGGCGAATTCTTCCACACCAACTGGACAGGCCAGGGAGGGGACATCACATCAACCAGCTACAATGCATGATCGTCACTTGCTTGCACCCCATGCCCGTGTTATACTTTCCTCCGCTCGTTACATAACATCATAGATGACTGGAGGGATGGCCGAGTGGACGAAGGCAACAGTCTTGAAAACTGTCGTGGGTATTTGCCCACCGAGGGTTCGAATCCCTCTCCCTCCGCCTTGAGCGGTTAAAAACAAAATAGCAAACCCTCACTGATTTGGGGAGGTGCCAGAGTGGACGATTGGGGCCGCCTGCTAAGCGGTTAACGGTGTTAAAGCCGTTCATGGGTTCGAATCCCATCCTCCCCGCCTAAGACCCAAATTATGTACGCAATATGTTGCAAAAAAACGGCTGTTGCGGTATTTTTGTGAGGTCTACAATAAGTGCGCCCTTAGCTCAGCGGATTAGAGCGTCTGGCTACGAACCAGAAGGTCGGGAGTTCGAATCTCTCAGGGCGTACTAAAAGCGATACCGCCAACCGGATCGCTTTTTTTTTGCCTGTTAGAGATGAGAAATATGTAACATCTACATCATTCAACTGCCCATAGGCATGAATGATGCCATACAATCAAGTGCTATGAGAACACCTGCCGGTAAAGAATGCCGTTTCTACTATGAAAACTTTCATCGCGGCCGTTCCGATCAGGAATGTCGCCTGATTCAGGGAAATCCCAATTCCCCAGCGTGGCGACCGCAAGATTGTGCCAACTGTCCAGTCCCCGACATCCTCCATGCTAATAGCAGCCCCAACTTAGTCCTCGAAGCAACCATTAAAAGTGGCTTATTGGGATTCAATCGTCGTGTTGCCGTGAGCGCATTTTGCAGCCGCCACCTGATTGATGTGCCCAATCCGCATGTGGGCTGCCCCAAGTGTGCTATGGAAAAACCGGGCCTGAAAGAATTATTCGGCGAATAATCCTATGATTCAAACCATCCTTTTCGATCTAGATGATACACTGCTGGGCAATGACATGGAGCGATTTATGCCCGGCTACTTTTCCCTCATTAGCAAATATGCCCGGAACTTGATGGAAGAGAGGCATTTCATGCAAGAGTTGTTGATTTGTACACAGCACGTCATTGAAAATACAGATACACAGCTCACGAATCGGGATGTTTTTTGGCAAACGTTCCAGCAACGAAATGACCTCGACCCAAACGAGCTAGAGCCGTTTTTCCATGAGTTTTATCGCCGTGAGTTCCCGAAGTTGCAGGCAGTGACGGAGTTTCGGCCAACGGCCGTTCCCCTCATACAAACCTGCTTTGACTTGGGGCTGCAAGTGGTCATTGCAACAAACCCTTTATTCCCGCGCATCGCCATTGAAGAACGGCTGGCCTGGGCGGGCGTTCCTGTCAATGAATTTGACTACGCCCTGGTGACGACCTACGAAAACATGCACGCCACCAAGCCACACACAGCGTACTATGAAGAAATATTAACGGCCGTCAACTGTCCGCCTCAATCCGCTCTCATGATAGGTGACGATTGGGAAATGGACATTGAACCGGCCGCCCAACTGGGTATGTCTTGCTACTGGCTGCCCGGACAAGAAACAGAACTTCCCGACCCCGCCCTCGCAACGGCAGCAGGCACGCTGGAAAATTTCTATGATTTGGTGCAAAGTAGCTGGCTGACAACTTTGCCCAAAGGTAACGAATCGCATGTTAGAACCACCCCCAGTGCGTGAATTAATGATGCAGCTCAAACAATTTGCGGATGATTTGCAGGATACATTGGGAGAAACGGCCGTTCCCTGGCATTGGCGTCCGGCAGAGGACGAATGGTCATTAACCGAAGTCATCTGCCATCTGCGAGACGTGGAACTGGAAGTCCACCAAACACGCTTTCAGGCCGTCGTCACCCAAGAGCGTGCTTTTTTGCCTGGCGTTTCCGCCGATGAGTGGGCGGAACCACGACAGTATTATCGCCAAGATGGCCCTGGTGCGCTGCGGGCATTTTTAGAAGCGCGGCAAAAAACTGTGGCGATGCTGTCGCAATTGGACGAGGCTATGTGGCAGCGGCAAGGAAGCCATGCCTTCTTTGGCCCCACAACCCTGCACGAACTCCTAAATCTCGTTGTGGGGCACGACCAATCACACTGGCAGCAAGTACAAATGCTGCTGCAAGAGAGCGACAAGTAGGCAAGTAACTTGCACACCTGCATACTTGCTCACTTGTCATTTTCTACAGAAGTTCTTGACTTAAGTAGGCAACTTCACCGCGAAGTTGCGTAATGAGGCTGCCGCTTTTCTCATCTTGAAAAAGCGTGTAGTGATGCTTTTTATAGGCCAATTCCGCACATTTGTAATAAAAGCGGGAAGCTGCACGATAAGACAAAAATCCCCGTGACGTAAGCAATTGAAAACGGTGACTGCCACGCTTTCTTCCTGAACTGGCGGTTTCATATTGCCGCATTGTGAGCACACCCAGCCCCACTTCTTCTGCAAGATATGTGCGAATCCAACGCTGTTCTTGCAGCAGCGCCCAAACCATAATCAACAGCGTCAGCAGCACGCCGCCCCAATCAAAAATGAGGGCAATAATGCAGAGCAAGCTGCCCGATGAGACGGTGAGATTGTGTAAAAAGTGTAGGAACACGGCCGTTCCCCACCCCATCACCGGCGCAGCCAAACGAACCGCAGAATGACGCGACATCCGTGCAACGGCAATCCCCAAGCCGGTCATGCTCGTAAACAAGGCATGGTTGAGGCCAAAGACAAGACTGCGCACAAAAATATTGACGCTCCACGCCTCCAGCCCCCCTTCGGCAAAGGTATTGACAAAGTAGAAGACATTTTCCACCATGGCAAAGCCCATGCCGACGATAGCGCCATAAATGATGCCATCTAGTAGGCTGTCAATTTCGTGCCGCCAGCGCCAAAAGATAATCAACAGCGCCAGACCCTTGACAGACTCTTCAACAGGTGGTGCGACAAACGCAGCTGCCAACGTCTCGCCTGTGGCATTTCCGGCAAAATAATAGAAGGGAATGGTGAACAGGGTGTTCACGACATAAGCAATAATGATGCTGGGAATGGCTCCCCACAAGAACGCGGCCGTTAACAACCACCAGGGTTCTTTTTCGTAGCGGTCAATCCAGTAAATGATGCCCACGTAGAGCAATGTAGGGATGACAGCAGCTAGAATGGAGAGCAGAAGCACGGCCGTATCAGACATCATTCCCATCCTAAATGGTAAGGGCATGGCGACGCCATGCCCTTACGGTTATAAAATCAGCATCGCGTCACCGAAAGAATAGAAGCGGTATTGTTCGTGTACGGCCGTTTCATAGGCCGCCATTACCGTTTCCCGCCCGGCAAATGCAGACACCAACATCAGCAAGCTGGACTGCGGCAGGTGGAAGTTCGTAATCATCGCGTCCACAGCGCGGAACTTGTAGCCGGGGTACAAAAACAAGTCGGTGGGGCTTTCAAAAGCAGATACTGGCTTCCAGGGGCAAAAGCCGCTCGTCTCGCCGCGTGCATCGCGCAAGCTAATATCTTGCAAGCTGCCGACGATGCCAGCCGAACGTAATGAGCCGGTTTCCAACGTGCGCACGGCCGTTGTGCCCACCGCAATGAGCCGCCCGCCCGCCAGTTTGGCCTCGTTGATACGCTTGGCTGCATCCGGGGAAATGGTTGCCCATTCGCTGTGAATAAGATGGTCGCTCACGTTTTCTGCATCTACCGGTTTGAAGGTGTCCAGTCCCACGTGCAGCGTGACCATTTCCAGCAGCACGCCTTTATCGCGCAGGGCAAAGAGCAGGTCTGGGGTGAAATGCAGCCCAGCCGTGGGCGCAGCCGCCGAGCCAGAATAGCGGGAGTAAATGGTTTGGTAGCGTTCGGGGTCATCCAGGGTTTCGTGGATGTACGGCGGCAGTGGCGTATGTCCATGTTCTTCTAAATAGCCATTTAGTGCCTGATTAAAGGTGATTTCGCGCTGCGGGCCATCGAGTACGGCCGTTACCGTACCCTGCAATCCCTCACCTTCATCCAGCAAAATGGCCGCGCCTTCGTCCAGCTTTTTGCCGCCCACTAACGCCTTCCAACGTGTGTCATCTAGCTGCTCCAGCAGCAAAATTTCTGCTTTGCCGCCGCTGGGCTTACGGCCGTACAGCCGTGCCGGAATCACCCGTGTATCATTGACCACGAGGATGTCGCCGGGATTCAAATAATCAACAATATCGGTAAAATGACGGTGTTCGAGACGACCATCCCCCTTGTGCAACACTAACAAACGGCTGTCGTCACGGTTGGCTAACGGCCGTTGCGCAATTAACTCCTGTGGGAGTGTATAGTTAAAATCAGCAGTTTTCATGCCTGCAATTGTAGCGATTCAAAGAGGGGCGGCAAACAATCATTTGAATGTAAGGGCATGATAACATCATGCCCTTATCAAGGGTATATTTTGATTAATTATTATTGGTTGTTGAAACAGGTTCTACTTTGTTGTTTGCTGTACGGCCGTTCACCACAAACCCCCAGCGTTGTAATTCATTTGTTATCTGGCCGTTGTACGTCACCCCAACACGGATGGCGGCAGCCAATTTGAGCAAATCAAGCAGGCGAGAAACGGCCGTATTCCGTGCCTCTATGCTAATTTCCCGCTGGCCTTGTCCACTGTTGCGTTTATCCAAATTCGCTTTTAGCACTTCCAAATGACTTTGCATCGTTGCCAATGAAGGATTACTGATTTGTTCTGCCGTAGGCAAACTAGTCTCCATCCTCACATATGCTTGCAAAAAATCAAGCTGTTGTCGCTGTGTTGTTGGCTTACGCACCGATACCTTGCCATTCACAACGGCCGTATCTAATCCCCATTGCTCTAACTGCGCCAGGTTATCAAAATAATTAGCCTTGAGACGGATAAACGCTTTATCTAGCAACGGCCGTACCGTTTCATACGTTTGGCGCACTATCTCCCCGGCAGCGGCACGGCCACTTTCTCCGCTTTGCGCTGCGGCAATCGCCGTTTGTGCCTGTGTTAATGCATCCTGAATGATTGACAGCGGCACATCATGCAATTGCGCTTCTGCCGCCAAACTGGCTTCATAAGCAATATACGTCTCGCCAAGCTGCACAATCATGCGATAGGTACGCGGCCAACGCACAGATAAATCACTCGTTGTGTCAAGTTTAAGGATTATCATCATTCCTCCTACCCAGTATCTCTATCATAAATCCATTTATCATCATCAAAGAATACTTGCCGCAGGCAGCAAGTTTGGGATGATTAGATATGAATTGTTGATTACAGATACTAGATCACTGGCCGGAACACTTTCTTTTCCGGCAAAGGTTTAGCAACTTGACATAGAATATATTTTTTTGATTAGCTTGTAAAGACTTTTTGAAGTGAATGAGACATGGGTACTAGCTGAATGAAGAACCTCTTTATACGATAAGCAAAAGGGATGATGGCAACCATTTTTATCATCATGGGTGTTTCTGGCTGTGGCAAAACAACGGTGGGATCGGCGCTGGCAGCCAGGCTGGGCGTCCCGTTTTATGACGGTGATGATTTTCATCCGCCGCAAAATGTAGCAAAAATGGCTGGCGGCATCCCGCTAACAGATGACGACCGTTATCCCTGGTTGGCGCGGCTGCATGAGCTAATCTCAGAACACCTGATGCGGGGGGAAACGGCCGTACTCGCCTGCTCCGCCCTCAAAAAACAATACCGCAACCAACTACGTCAGGGAAGCGACGCCCATATTCAAATGGTCTACTTGCAAGGCAGCCCCAATCTCATTCGTCAAAGGCTACAAACACGCCCGGCACATTACATGAAAGCCAACATGCTGCAAAGTCAATTTGCCGCTTTGCAGCCCCCCTCCCCTCAAAATACACTCATACTCAATGCGGAACAAACCATTGAGGACATTGTGGCGCAAATTATCCGGTTTTCACAAACATCAATCTAAATAATTCCCAACAAACACCTTTTTTGTCATAAGAGCCTCAAAATATTGCCTATAAGCATCTTTTTTGTGGGACACATCCTCGAATATTTTCTACATGCCTTATTTTTATAAACATAGGGTCATAATTTCTTCAACAAACACTGTTTTTATCAACGCAGCCTTTCAATCTCTCCAACTTGCTCTGTTTGGATAAAACGGCCGTTCATTAGCCACCTATCTATGTGCTTTGTGACATCTATCAGCCTCTTTCACGCCGTTTGTCATTGTAACGGCCGTTTCTAATCCTGTAAGCTTCAGCTAGAGAGGGGAGCCAATTACTTTGTGTCCCGAACCCTCTCGATCCTATCCAACCAAATTAATACTGGAGGTAAATCATGTCCCGCTCAATTATGACGCTGCTTGTGATTCTGTTACTGGGGATAACTGCCTGTAGTAGTGCGGAGAGTGTTGCTCCTACAGCAACGGCCGTTCCCCCAACCATATCTCCCACAGAACCTCCTCCTCCAACTACTACCCCTGAACCAGTCAATCCACTGGTCGGCGCCTGGCACCTGGTCTCCTGGCATCTGCAAAATGCTGCTGGCGAGACATTCCAGCCTTTTGGCTCGGATCCGATTGGCTTGATAATGTATGATGAATTGGGGAATATATCGCTCCATGTTGCCCAACGTGACCGACCACCTTTCACCTCCGATAATTTAGGGGAAGCGAGTTCTACAGAAAAAGTGGCTGGGTTTGATACCTATCTCGCTGGCTTTGGCACATATGAATTTGATGAAACGGATGGGATTGTACGCCAAACACTAATGGGAAGTACATTCCCCAATTGGGTGAATATCGTGCAGGTACGATATGTTACATTTGAGGGCGATACAATGACACTGGTCAGTGAAGAAATGGCCGGTGGTGTGGTGCAAACATTAGTCTGGCAAAGATGAAAACAGGGGCGTGAAAGTTCACGCCCCTGGAAATATGAATTAGAAAACTACCAAAAACCGAGACTACCAGAGAGCAACCGCCAGGAATCATTGTACGACATCAAACCTGTTTTGATATTACAAGTAGTTGATAGGTTAGGGAACAAGCATATATTGCCACAATTCATTCGTTAGATCATTTTGATTAGGGCTGTTTCCACCAAACATCAGTATGCCATTCGCAGATGCATCAAATGCAAAACCTGCATTCCACGTTGGTGGCGGGCTGTTTAATGGCACAGTCAATTGCCAGTTTTCACCATCAAAGAGCCATGTATCTGCATAAGTTATAAATTCTGCGCCAAAATAAGTGCCGCCAAATAAAACAATACTATGTTGAGTTGGATCATAGGCCATTTGGTATCCAAATCGTCCAGGTGGAGATTGTGCAGGTATTAATTGTATCCAATTCTGCCCATCATATAGCCATGTATCATTGTAATGGCTCTGTTCCCGACCAATTCCACCAAACAACACAAGACCACCCAACTCAGGCATATACACGAGTTTTGCATTCGAGCGGGGCGCTGGGGAAACGGCCGTATGTACTTCTTGCCAATTTGTCCCATCAAATTCCCACATATCTCCCAAAATATCATCATCAAGCTGAGAATCAACCCAGCCGCCAAACATCACAACCTTATTGCGAACAGGATCAAAAGCAATCGCCTGATTACTCCTGTTTGGCGGCGTCGTTGCCGTGCTAATTTGTGTCCAACTTTCGCCGTCAAATTCCCACGTATCCCCTAAATGCTCACCAGCCCAGACATGTCCACCAAATAACACCACTTTTTGCCGTGCACTGTCATATGCCATATAAGCAGTTTCTCGCGCAGATGGCCCAGGTACATTAATCTGCTGCCAGCCCTCATTGCCTGTATATATCCATGTATCATCACAAGCATAGCCGCTGCATGTACCGCCAAATAGAATCAATCGCTCCTGTCTATCATCATATGCAAAACTCATGCCAGACCGCGCCGCTGGGCCGGTAAGCGCAGCCATTGACCAATCATAGGCAGGCACGGGTGTGGGAACTGGCGTTGATGTAGGTATTGCCGTAGATGTTGGTGCAAATGTAGCCGTTGCAGCTTGCAGCACGGCCGTTTCACTGGCGACAGGAGCTATTTCTTGCGCTGCCTTTGTAGCAGGTAGCGTTAGCACCACTGGGGTAGATGGTGCTATTGTTTGCCCCCTTCCCAAGAAAAAAGCGGCTATGACACCGCCAAGAACAATAATGATTAGTCCTAAGACAATCAACGACAATAATTGGTTGTTATTTTTCATCATAGCTGATTACTATACCTGCCTGTTTGATAATCTGTCACTCAATACTCTGTAACAAAAGAAGTTGTCATCCTGAACGAAGGGAGGAATCCCAATGGCCTTTCAAAAACCAACGCCGTTGGGATTCCTCAAGCATTCGCCTTCGCAATGACAAGTAAAAAATATTCCGATTACAGTGTACTCAAGTTACCACTATCGTTCCACCAATTACCTAATCATAGGACTATCTTTAACGATGGTGAAAAACCATTTTCAAGTCACCGTGAACACCTCTGAATACTGATTACTTTCGTATGATGAGGGGCAGGTAAATTGTGCGTTCCGTTGTTCCCACCAGGGCGAATTGGGCGGTTTGGTCGTAAAGAGCGGTTAACTCGTTAACGGCCGTATCCAACCCACACCCCGCACAAGGTAACAGCGTTTGCCATTGACCATTCCCCCAATAAGCCAGGTTCAGCGCCGACTCATCCGTCAATCCCGCATGTTGCCAATCGCTCTCGTCATAATGAATCGTCATCGTGAAAGGCAAATTGAAACTGGTCACAGGTATGCCGTCCGCATCGGTCGCGTCCAGCCGGTAATAGACGTTAGCCAGTGTTACGTCCCCGGCCATTGCCTGGCGGTTAACATCTGGCGCAGACAACTGCGTTAGCGTCACCCAGGTCAGGTCATCGGTTGCCCCAGGCGGGAATGCAACCCCAACTTTGCCGTTGGGCGTGGTCGCGCTGCCGCCTTGCCCCGGCCCAATCAGGATGGAAACCGAAAGCGTCCCCGCAGCGGGCCAAAATCCCGCCCGCAGCGTCATACTGGCCCCCTGCGTTTCACCGATGGGACCGGGCTGGCCGAATGTGCCGTTGAGCGTCATCGCGCTGCCGCTGCTCTCTCCGCCGCCATTACTAAAAGTGTAGCTGCGTAGGGCGTAATCGTGCGGCGCAGGCGTTGCCGTTGGTGTGTTCGTTGGTGTGGAAGTGGGCGTATGGGTCGGTGTGCTGGTCGGCGTATTTGTGGGCATGGCCGTTGGCGTGTTGGTAGCGGTTGGGGTGGGAGGTTCTTCTATAGATTCATCCGCGCCTAAATCGTAACCTGTGCCAAACGGCCGTGCATCCCCATCAATATCCACCACAACGCCACTGTTCACTCCCTGATCAATCGCCGCTGAACCGAGCAGCAGATGATACCCATCTGCTGCAAAAACAGGATTGCCGCTGACGGCATTGTTCACCGTAATGCCCACGCCGCTCGTATTCGCCGTGTTGCCATACCAGAGAACGCCATTCACATTGATGACCGGGGCCGACGTGATTTGTTCAGCGTGAACCCCTGTCGTCTGATCAGCAATAACCCAGTTAGTCAGCGCAGCGTTCACCGCGCCGGTACTTGTTTCTACAAACATGCCAATCTCGTCATTGCCCGCCAACGTTACCTGGCTGGCATTCATATCGGCCGAATTGAGATAAATACCGCCCGCTGAGTCGGGCGCGATGCTGTGATTATTAACAATGGCTACATTTTCCAATATCTGCATACCGGCGGAAGCAATAAACAGCCCAGCCCCGGCTCCGCCCGTATTATTGCTAATCGTTACACGCTCAAACTGCCCCGTTGCGCCGCCGCCGTTGATGCCAACACCGCCGCCCTGTCCGGTGGCGTCGGGATTGGTTTGGTTGCCTTGAATGAGGCTGCGGCGCACGGTCAATGAACCGCCATTACTAATATAAATACCGCCGCCATCGCCAAATTGTCCGAATGCGCTTGTAGCGCTGTTGTTGAGGATGTTCGAGTCTTCGATGGTTACGTTGGCGTTGACGAAGTTGAACCCGCCGCCAAAACCGCCTTGCCCCTGGCTGCCAGCATTTTCTTGCACGGTCACATGTTGGAATAGGCCGCTGCCGTCAAGCAGCATGACGCCGCCGCCATCGCCAAAATTTCCTGGCGAGGCTGTGTTCAACTCAATCAGGGAGTTGGTAACGGTGATGGCAGCATTGTCGGCATAAATGCCGCCGCCAGAGCCGGAAAAGGAGGCGTTGTTGCCGCCGACATTGCCGCTGATGGTCACATTATCCAACGTGACCTGCGCCCCGCTTCCGGCGTACAGCCCGCCGCCGATGCCATCGTTGCTGCTGCTGGCGATGTTATTGGCGATTTGGCTGTCGTGGAGGGTAACGGCCGTTGCCACCACATACACCCCGCCCCCTGCATCCTGCCAAAGGCCGCCGCCCAAACCAGAGGCGTCGCCGCCGCTGACTTGCAGCCCGGCCACATCCACGCTGGCGGGCGCGGCGACAATCGCCAGGCCGCGCCCCTGCGCCTGCGGATCCAAAATGGTGGGGTACAAAGCAAGGTCAGGTGAGCCAGCGAAGCCGGGCGGGTAGCTGCCTTGCAGTGTCAGCGATTTGCTGATGTAGACGGTTTGCATTAGCCCGCTACGAGCGGAGACGTCGCTGTATGTGCCGCCTTCTATGTGGAGTTCATCGCCGGAAACGGCCGTGTCCACCGCATATTGAATCGTGGCGCAGGGGGATGCGCTGTTGGTGCAGTCGTTGCCACCGTCGCTGCCGGTGGTTGCTACGTAGCGGATGGTGCTTGCGGCGTTAACGGCCGTAATGACCAACCCAACCGCCGCCCCGCCCACGACCACAATCAAAAGTAAGAGCATGAGAAAACGTTTCTGTTTCATGATAGTGCCTCACAATCGTTAATCGTCAATCTTGGGTGGGTTACGGCCGTGCATAAGGCGTACAGAACCGATTGGAACAGTGTGTAACGCCTAAATCGTTATCTAAATCGGCCGTGTAAGCAATCAAGGGCATACCATCTACGCCAATAATAATGGCCGTATTGTGCAGATCCACCGAGGTATCAACAACGGTGGTGGCGCTGGAACAGGTCGCATCACTGCAATGTACCACTTCAAGACCATTACTTACCCCGTAGCTGATCACCGGCAACCCATCTGAGCCGATAGCTAAGGATGCCTTATGTGTATCCCCCAAAGAAAGGGGAGGCGTTGTCGTTGTGCAGGTAATGGTGTTACAGTGGGTGACTAGTCCATACTGAACAATGCCGACGCCAGAGTAAGCAATGACCGGCATACCGTCTGTCCCAATGACCATTGAGGTTTCTACAGGCGCATAAGCGCTAAGAATCCACGGATGAATGATCTGGATTGTGGCGCTTGTGCAAGCCGCATTATGGCAACTGGCAACATTGAGCGATTCTTGATCGTCAAAGTCATAGTAGCTGATAATGGGCAGCCCATCGGCGCCAATGACAATCTCAGACCCTACGCCCACATTGCCTGCGCTGTCAACGGCCGTAATGGTGGGACTGGTGCAGTTTGCGTCATTACAATGGGCCACGAGCAAATCCTCATTGCCGCCGTCATAGTAGCTAATGATGGGGTAGCCATCTGTGCCCACAGCAATGGATGAGTCGTAGGCAGTGCGACTACTATCTACGATGACTGTGGTGACGCTGGCACAGTTTTGGTCGTTGCAAATAGCCAACATCAAATCGCCAAACTCACTCTCGTCATAGCTAATCAGGGGGAATCCCGACGCGCCAATCACGATGGAAGGCTCATTCAAATAGTATGGGCTGCCTGGCGTGTCGCTATCAATAACAGAAATGACAGCATCTTGACAAGTCAAATCTTTGCAGGCGGCTACTTTCAACGAATGGTCTGAGGTGGAAGTGTAAGCAATAACGGGTAATCCGTTTGTGCCAATTGTTGCGTCAGGGTTTGACCCCACAATGCCGGCACTGTCTAAAAGGGCACTGCCATATAACGGCCGTTTCCCAGCCGCTGTCGTCTGGACACTGCCATCAGGGAATGTAAAGCCATCCAACGTAGATTCAATCGTTCCGGTGGTGATGAGATTGCCCTGAATGCCGACATTTCCCTCCGAGTAAAGGCCGTATCCTTGATTTGAGGAAGCTCGTCCATAGACGCCGTAATGGACGCCTGCGCTTGACGCGAAGCCGTACACGCCGCGCCCAGCATCATCCGTGGCTATCCCCGTTACGCCAAAGGCGGACGATTGCCCCACAACGCCTGAGCCGCTGGTGGCATTGCCATAAACGCCGATGCCGCTGTTGGAACCGCCGTATACACCATAACCGCTGCTGCTGTTGTACCCGGAAACGCCCGCCCCACTGCCGGAGACGGATGAGCCGTACACGCCGGATGCGTTGCCGGTTACGGCCGTTGACTGCACAGTCAACACACTGCCACCCGTGTCAGAGCCATACAGCGACAGCAGCGAGTTGGAACTGCCTTCGATGCTGGAACCCGCCGCCAGATTTTGGGCGTAGGCCGCGCTGGAAATGGGCAGGCGTCCGAGGTCGTCGTAGGTGGTGCAGCCTGCGCCTGCCGTGGTGCAAACCCAGATTTGCAGATAGCGGTCGCCACCTCCGGCAAAGACGCCGGGGGCGATGGCATCAATCGCGCCTAGTTGGACGTTGAAGAGACCGTTTTGGATGGAAACGGGATAATGTTCCTCGTAGACGCTGTCCGAGGGCCATTTTTGATTACCGCCGCTGTCGGCATCGTAAATGGCAAAGCGCAAATTGTAATCGCCGTCGGGGATGGTCGCCCCGCTACTGTTGTCGGTTAATTCTCCTTGAAAATTGATCGTCCCGGTAGAGCTAAACGCCTGCGGCGCGTTTGCCTCGTCTGGCGCGTCTTGCTGCGCCTTGAGCGCTCGCGTAACGACCAACGCCAAAATGAGAATCAGCGCGACGCTGCCAATAAATGATTTGCTTTTACGAAATGGTTGTGTAGGTTGATGGTTCATGATGGTCTCCTTGTAAATGATGAAGGATGAGGGATGAAGGATGAATTTTCGTCCCTCGCCTTTTCCAGAAATGGGAATCTTCCACAAGCGCAAACTATACGTGGTATAGAACAACGCCTTAGTCGTTACGGCCGTATGATGACGGGTAAGAATATAAATTCTGTGTCTGGTATGTACGTAACTGACAGAGTAATATCGCCAGACAAATCATTATAGCCAGCCACGCGAATGTAATAATCAACGCCGCTGCTGACGGTCATGCTGATGTATGATGTGGGGTCTGTAGGATAGTTAACGTCATCATTGCAAGCCACTTCTGTGAGAGGATGGCCGCTCCCTGTCCATACGGAGAGGGCGGTGTCGTAATTGGAACCGGCGGTGGCAACTTCCAACGCGCCATCGGCGGCGGGGGTGTATTTCCACCAGACGGATTGGGTTTGCGTGCCGCCGCAAGAGGGCGTGGCTTCGTTGGGTTCCAGAGTGGCGGATTGATTGTTGATGCTGTTGTTGGTGTAGGGTGTGGAGGATATGGTAATGGCGTCGGCGAGATTGTCGTTAACAAGGGGGGCGACGAAAATATAGGCCGCGCCGCTGTTAGGGAGCGGGTCGCCTGGGCCGCCGTCTTCCTGGTATGTCCCAATGACGACCGTATCGCCATGCACCGCTACGACAGAGCCAAACCAGTCATTTTCTTGCCCGTCGGAAGCGCGTAAAATGGTTTCCTCGCTCCAACTGCCGCCGCTGCGGGTGAAGAGATAGGCCGCGCCGCTGTCGCTCGCCGGATCGCCTGCGCCGCCATCTTCAAAGTACGCGCCAATGACGGCCGTATTGCCGTCCAACGCTGCCGAATAGCCAAAAAAGTCCCATGCCTGCGCGTCGGAAGCGCGTAGAATGGCTTGCTCGCTCCAACTGCCACCGCTGCGGACGAAGACATACGCTGCGCCGCTGCCGCTAACCGGATTGCCTGCGCCGCCGCCTTCAGAAATGGCTCCAATAACGGCCGTATCCCCATCTGTCGCCACCGAATAGCCGAACCAGTCGCTCGCTTGCGCATCGGAAGCGCGTAAAACGGTTTGCTGGCTCCAACTGCCGCCGCTGCGGATGAAGACATACGCCGCGCCGCTGTTATTAACCGGATCGCCTGCGCCGCCGTCTTCTTGGTAGGCTCCAATAACGACCGTATCGCCGCTCAACGCCACCGAGTGGCCGAAATAATCCTCTGCCTGTGGATCGGAAGCGCGTAAAATGGCTTGCTGGCTCCAACTGCTGCCGCTGCGAACGAAGACGTAGGCCGCGCCGCTGTCGGCGGCCGGATCGCCTGCGCCGCCGTCTTCATTGCGCGTCCCAATAACGGCCGTATCGCCATCCAACGCTGCCGATATGCCAAACGAGTCATCTGCCTGCGCGTCGGAAGCACGCAAAATGGCTTGCTCGCTCCAACTGCTGCCGCTGCGAACGAAGACATACGCCGCGCCGCTGAAGGCGACCGGATCGCCTGCGCCGCCATTTTCATGAATGGCCCCGATGACTAGTGTATCGCCATCCAACGCTGCCGAATAGCCGAAATTGTCCGCTTGCTGCGCATCGGAAGCGTGTAAAATGGCTTGCAGGTTCCAACTGCCGCCACTGCGGACGAAAACATAGGCCGCGCCGCTGCCGTTGGCCGGATCGCCCGCGCCGCCGCTTTCATTGGACGCTCCAATCACAACCGTATCGCCATCTACCGCCACCGACCGGCCGAACCAGTCGCCCGTCTGCGCATCGGGAGCATGCAAAATGTTTTCCGCCCATGAGTCAATGGCAAGAGGGCTGCGGTTGTTTTCTGCTAGCGCAAACTGGGGATTATCGGCCGCTATCTGGCTTTGAATGCTTGCCCAGTCGGCCGGGGTTAAGCCGTCGGGAACGGCGGCGACGGCGGCTTGGGTATGCCATAAGCCAATAATCACAGCCAGGGCGATGAATATGGGAATGATGAGGAGTTGCCACCGTTTGTTTTTGGGGGAAACGGCCGTTGGCGATGTTGAATATGAACGAGTGAATTGCATAATGTTCTCCTTTATGAGTTATGAGGCTTTGGTTGTTGGTTGGGGAATGAATGAGTCTGGTCGTTCCGCGCCTCTTCTAAAAAAACAATCAGTTTTTCGGGCGTGGTGAAGCCATGCCGTTCGCCGGTGCGGGGATTTTCGAGATGGACTTGCCAACGGCTGTTTTCGTCAACGGCCGTCCACAAGCGCAGTACATAGGTGATATAGGGTAACGACGATATGTCAGTCATCTTTTGAGCATAATGGGCTACCGTCGATAAAACGTCGAGGCGCATCACGCATTACGGCCGTAACCGAGTATAATTACGCTCGGAATTGCTATTGACATTGCAAAGGACAAGGCCCATGCTCGACATCTCCCTGCTTGGCTCGCCATTGATCACATTAGACGGCCGTTCCGTTACCGGTTTCGTCTCCCAAAAATCATTGGCGCTGTTCGCTTACCTGGCTGTCGAATCGAAGCAGCCCCATGCCCGCACCGCGCTTGCCGACATGTTTTGGCCGGGGCAAATCAGCAAAGTTGCCCTCAAAAATTTGCGCGATGTCCTGTCTAATTTGCAAAAACTACTGGGCAACCAAACGGCCGTTCCCCCCTACCTCCTCATCACCCGCCAAACCGTACAGTTTAATCCCGACAGCTCCCACACCCTCGACACCCGGCAATTTGCCAGCTTGCTGACCACCTGCGAAAGCCATCGTCACAAAAAAATAGAGACATGCCGCACCTGCGCCCAACGGCTGCAACAAGCCATCGAACTGTACCGCAGCGATTTCCTCGCCGATGTTTTTGTAGATGACAGCGCCGCATTTGAGCATTGGCTGGTCTTGAATCGGGAACGGCGGCAGCAGTTAGCCCTGGAAGCGTTGAACCATCTCACCCGTTTTCATGCCCGGCGGCAGGAATTTAGCGCGGCACGCCGCTACGCGCTGCGGCAAGTGGAGATAGCTCCCTGGCTGGAGGTGGCTTACCGGCAGTTGATGGCCTTGTCCGCGTTGATGGGGCAGCGCGGCGCGGCATTGACCCACTTTGAAACCTGCCGTCGGCGGCTGGCGCAAGAGTTGGATGTGCCGCCCGGTTCGGAAACGATGGCGTTGTACGAGCAAATTAAGATGGGGGAACGGCCGTCCACGCCCTCTCTGCCCATCATCACTCTGCCGCCGCACCACATCCCGGCGCAAACCACCGCTTTTCTGGGCCGCGAGCAAGAGCAGCTTGCCATCGCCGATTATTTGCAAAACCCGCAGTGCCGCCTGCTGACGCTGATTGGCTCCGGCGGCAGCGGCAAAACGCGGCTGGCGGTGCAGGTGGCCGGAGATGAGTTTGCCAATTTTGAGCATGGCGTCTTTTTTGTGCCGTTAACGGCCGTTGACTCCACCGCCAATTTACTCATTACCCTGGCCGAAAGCATCAATCTCCCCCTGGCAGGGCAAAAACCGCCCCAAGAGCAGCTTCTCAACTATCTGCGCGAAAAGGAATTGCTGTTGGTGCTGGACAACTTCGAGAGCGTATTGGGCGATGCTGCTGCGCCCGCGCTGCTGGCCGACATCCTCCAGTACGCCCCTCGCGTGGTCATGCTGGTGACTTCCCGCCAGCCGGTGGGCTTGCAGGCCGAACGCCTTTTCAATTTAGATGGCCTGCCCTATCCCGATGCCAGCAGTCAGGCCGATTTTGAACGCTGGGATGCGGTGCAGCTTTACCTGGATCGGGCGCGTCGCATCCAGCCCGATGTGGCCGCTGACCGGGACAATTTGGCCGCCATTGCCGCCATTTGCCAGTTGATTGAAGGGCTGCCGTTGGGCATTGAGTTGGCCGCTGCCTGGGCGCGGGAAATGAGCGGGGTGGAGATTTTGACGGCCGTTCAAACCGGCCTGGACACATTAGCCACCACCCGACCTGATGTACCGCCTCGCCATCGCAGTTTGCGGGCGACATTTGCCTCGTCGTGGGCGCTGCTCACCGCCGCAGAGCAGCGTGCTTTTTGTGCGCTGTCGGTGTTCCGAGGCGGGTTCACCGCTGAGGCGGCTCCGGTTGAAGCGCCTGTCCTGTCGGCTTTGGTGGGTAAATCGCTGCTGCGTTTGGATGAGGACGGCCGTTACCAAATCCATGAACTGCTGCGGCAATTTGGCGAAGAAAAGCTGGCCGAAGACCCCCACGCCGAAACGGGAGCCAGAGATTATCACAGCGCCTGGGTGGTTGGTTTTCTACAAAAATGGGAACCGCATCTACAGAGCGGGCAGCAGCTAAAAGCCCTCGCCCACATTCGGAATGAAATTGATAATGTGCGGGCTGGCTGGCATTGGACGCTCGCCCGGCGAAATGAAGCTGAAATTGCCCAGGCGATGCCAGCCATCGCTCAGTTCCTTGACCTGCGCGGTTGGTTTCAGGAGGGCGCAGAGTTGTTTGGTGGCGCAACGGCCGTTATCCGGGATTTGGGGGTGTTAAACGGCCGTCTTCTTGCCTATCACGCCTCATTTACCTACCGGCTGGGAGATTACGAGTCGGCACAGGTGTTGTTTGAGCAAAGCCTGACCGTCTTTGACCAATTGGCTGCGCCACACGAAGCCGCCTTTGCCCACAATGGGCTGGCGTCCATCGCCGTCAATCGCGGGCAGTACGCCGCCGCCCAGGAACATGCCAAATTGGGGCTGGCAGTCACATGCCAAACCAAAGACGACTACGAGCAGGCTAAAAGTCTGGACATTTTGGGCATCGTCGCCCGCTATGAAGGCCGTCTACCGGACGCGAAAACCCATTTTCAAGCCAGCTTGCAAATATACCAACGGCTTGGCAATCAATTTGGGCTGGCACGCTGCCTGAATTATTTGGGGAATGTGGCTCTATCCGAAGGCGATTATGAGGAGGCGCAGGTTCTGCTCACTCAGGCGATGGCGAGCAGTCGGGCCATAAATTATCGCTTTTTGATGGCTTACTTGTTCAACAATCTGGGGAATACGACCAGTCACCTCCAGCAATATCCGGCTGCCAAAGCATACTTTGAAGAGGGCTTGCAACAGTTCCAGAACTTGGGCGACCAGTTTGGCATGGCAATGGCGCAGCTAAACCTGGGACAAATCCACGTACTCATGGGCAACCATTTAGAAGCCCAGCAATGGTTTCTAGCCGCTATTCAAGGAGGGCTGGCAATGAAATCGCTGGCTTTGGTGACGGGCGCACTGTCGGGAACGGCCGTTCTCTTCTCCAAAATAGGGCAGGCAATGCAGGCATTGGAACTGGCAACATTTGTTTTGCACCATCCGGCCGCGCGGGAGGAAACGAAAGAAGAGGCAGGGTCGTTAGCGGCAGAATTGTTGGCAAGCCTCCCCGAAAAACAAGCTGCTGCCGCACAGTCGAGGAGTGAAACCTTGTCTATGACGGATGCGGTAAACATCATTACTCAACCTTTGCCCTTGACACACTCCTGACCCGTCATTATACTCCTGCCAACAATTAAATAACGTCACTTTTATCCAGAGAGGTGGAGGGAACGGCCCGAAGAAACCTCGGCAACCCGGCGCAGGCGTCAGGGTGCCAATTCCGTCAGAGAAATCTGGGAGATGAGAGCGTCGCTTGTATAAATTGGTGAAATCCAAAAAGCAAACAGGCAAGTTAAGCCCCTCTCATTACAAGAGGGGCTTTTTTATTCTAAACGCTTTATGTGGAAGCAGATGATTCTTATGAACTCAATTGGCATTGTTAAGACAGACTTTTTTACCTTTGCAGAAAACGAACCTTTTGCCCTAGACAGTGGCGCGGCGCTTAGCCCAGTCACGCTGGCTTATGAGACATATGGCACATTAAATGCAGACAAATCAAATGCCATCCTCATTTGCCATGCGCTCAGCGGCAGCGCCCATGCCGCCGGGTATCACGCCGATGACGAGCCGCCTGGTTGGTGGGACGACTGTATCGGCCCTGGCAAAGCGTTTGACACTGACCGTTATTTTGTCATTTGCAGCAATGTACTGGGGAGTTGTTATGGCAGCAGCGGCCCCACCAGCATCAACTTGGCAGCGGAACGGCCGTATGGCCTACACTTTCCCGTCATCACCATTCAAGACATGGTACGCGCCCAGGCACACCTGATTGATCATCTGGGCATAGACACATTATTTGCCGTCGCTGGTGGCTCGATGGGAGGAATGCAGGTTTTAGCCTGGGCAGCCCTGTTTCCGCAGCGCATCCGTGCCGCCATTCCTCTGGCGACAACGGCGCGGCACAGCCCCATGCTCATCGCCTTCAGCGAAGTAGGGCGGCAGGCCATCTACGCCGATCCGTACTGGAATGATGGCGATTATTACGACCAACCGCAAAAGCCAGATGCGGGGCTGGCGGTGGCGCGTATGGTGGGGCACATCACCTACCTCAGCGATGATTCGATGCAGGAGAAGTTTGGGCGGCGGCTGCGTGGCCGCGAGCGGTTTGGCTACGAGTTCCAAACGGAGTTTGAGGTAGAAAGTTACCTGAAATATAACGGTAACAAGTTCACGCGCCGCTTTGATGCGAACAGCTATCTCTACGTGACAAAGGCAATGGATTATTTTGACCTGGGGGCTGGAAATGGTTCCCTCGCCGATGCTTTTCGTGGCGCGGCGGATGTGCAGTTTTTGGTGGTGAGCTTTACCAGCGATTGGCTGTACCCCACCTATCACAGCAAGGAAATTGTGAAGGCGCTGACGGCCGTTAACGCCGACGTCACCTATCTCGACATCCTCAGCCGTTGGGGGCACGATGCCTTCCTCTTAGAAGTAGAAACCATGACCGAATTAATTAGCAGCTTTTTAGGCCGACTAAGCCACTGATCAGTAAACAGTGGTCAGTAAACGGTTAACTGGCCACTGAATACTGATCACTGAATACTGAATACCAATGACCAACAACCAACTACCAACTACCAACGACCAACTCCTGCGTGCTGACTTGCAAGCCATCGCCAATCTGATCCCCGTCAAAGCGGGCGTGTTAGACCTGGGCTGCGGTGATGGCGACCTGCTGGCCTACCTGGCGGCAGAAAAGGGCGTGCGCGGGCGAGGCATTGAATTGAGCGAAGAGGGCGTGTTGGCCTGCGTGGGGCGCGGCCTCAGCGTGCGCCAGGGCAACCTGGAAGAGGGCCTGGCCGATTATCCCAATGCCAGCTTTAACTACGTGGTACTGAGCCAGACACTGCCTTATTTGGATAATCCGGCGCAGATTGTGCAAGAAATGCTGCGCGTGGGGCAGCAAGCGATTGTCAGCTTTTCTAACTGGGGATATTGGCGCTGCCGTCTGCAACTGTTGGCAACCGGGCGCATTCCCCCCGCTCCGGATTGGCCGGAAGCGTGGCACGCTGCGCCGCGCTGGCAAGCAGTGACGGTGGCCGACTTTTTGTCGCTGGCAAATGAATTGGGGGTGCGGATTACGCAAGAAGTGTATTTGGCAAACGGCCGTACCGCCCCTACGCGCCCCTGGTTGAAGAATCTATTGGCGACAACGGCCGTATATGTGATGGAAAAGGGGAATTAGACGTTGATAAAGGGAGCGTAATCGCGTTGGTAAACGGCCGTTAACTGCGCCGTCAACGCGGCCCGCTGCGCAAAAAGGGGATGAGCCGGGTCAGTCAGCGTTTGCAATCTATCGAGTGTCAGTAAAATCACAGGGCCATACTTGCGGCGGAAATGTGCCTTGCGCGAACCTTCGGGAACCGTATCCAGATGCAGTGCGTTTTGCGCAAAATCAGCCATCTTAATCATAAACGCCTCGGCATCTCGCTCATAAATTTGTGCAAAATGCTGCGAATAAAGTTGGTACTTGTCCGTTTCTTGCCCTGCCCTGCGATATTGCGCCAGCAGCGCATCAAAATCCGGGTTGGTGAGGATAGAGACCAATTCGGCCACGCGGGGGCCAAAGCGGTCAGCAAGCGCCCGCAATGCCTGTTCTTGTAATTCGCCATCTGTGGATGGCAATGTATCACGCATGGCAACCAGCTTGCGTGCCTGGTCTTCTACCGTGTCGTGCAGCAGCGCCGCAATAATCACTTCCGGGCTGGTTGCACCAAATTGTTCAATCACATGCAAAGCCACTTCCAGAGGATGCTGCGCATAATCTTCGCCAGATTGCCGCCCTTTTTGCTCGCAGTGGGCATCCAGCATCACACCCAAGGCATCATGGATGTGTGCCTCAGATGTGGGGGGCAAGTCAAGTGTGCGCAGGCGGGTTTGTAGTTGGTTGATGCGTTGGTGCGTGCGGGGCTGGAAACGGCCGTAATCATCCATCATCATTCAAAGAACCGCGTTCCTCCTGAGAAACGCGGTTCCTAACTAAATATCCTAAACCTCATCCAATGCTTGAATAATCTGCCCAACCAGGCCATACGTTTGCGCTTCTCCGGCTGACATCCAGAAATTGCGGTCTGTATCCGCCTCGACCTTTTCCAGCGGTTGGCCGGTCTGCTCGGCAAACGTCTCATTGAGACGGCGGCGCATTTTCAAGATTTCTTCCGCTTCAATGGCGATGTCCGATGCCTGCCCCATTGCGCCACCCATTGGCTGGTGCAGCAAAAAGCGAGTATTAGGCAAACTGTAGCGATTCTCTTTGTCGGCTGCTGCATAAATCAGCGCGGCGGCACTGGCAACCCAACCTGTGCCGATGACTTTTACGGGCGCTTTTATAAAGCGAATCATGTCAAAAATGGTGTCACCGGATTCCACATGCCCGCCAGGGGAATTGATGAAAATTTTAATCGGGTCATCCGATTCGGCTGCTAAAATGAGAAGTTGCCGGGTGATTTCCTGGGCCAGCTTCATATTAATCTCGCCAAAAATAAGGACTGTACGCGTTTCTAGCAGCTTATTCATTAAGGCCATAGGCCCTTGTTCTTTCGGTTCTTTTTCGTTTTCTTCAGCTAGTTTGTGCATGTTTGTCTCCAATTGCATGAGTTAAGCGTTTGTTATCTCCCTGCTACCCGCCAGATTATACCCGCTAATCATGGGGGTGGGGTATTAGATTGGCATTAGATAAGCCCCAATGCTTTGGCTTTGAGTGCTGCCTGGGTACGGTCACGTACGTCTAATTTGCCGAGAATATTGGTGACATGATTTTTGACGGTTCCTTCGGCAATGAAGAGTTTGTTGGCAATTTCACGGTTGCTGGCTCCGTTAGCAAGGATTTGCAGGATTTCTAGTTCGCGTTCGGAGAGGGGTTCTGGTAATGGTTGGTTGGTTACGCCGGTGCTGAGGCTGGTCATGCGTGTGAATTCGGCCACGACTTTGGCGGCTACGGAGGGCTGGAGGAAGGTTTCGCCACGCACGGCCGTTTTAATGGCCTCAATCAACTTTTGCGAGGAAACATCTTTGAGCAGGTAACCCACTGCTCCTGCACGCAACCCCTCGAAGACGTACTCGTCATCATCAAAGGTGGTGAGGATGATGACCGGCAAATGGGGCTGTTCTTGCTGCAAAATACGTGTGGCGGCCACGCCATCCAACACTGGCATGCGCACATCCATTAACACCACATCTGGGCGCAAAGCAGCAGCCTGATTGATTGCTTCTTGTCCGTTGTTGGCTTCGCCTATCACGGTGACGTCTTCGTGAATGGTGAGCAGCGTTGCTAGTCCTTCACGAAAGAGGGGTTGGTCATCAACAAGAAGAATGCGAATGGTCATAAGATTTCCTGCGAATTGTGAATGATCAATTCGGCTGTGGGCAAGGTCACGTGCAAGGTAAAGCCCTGGCGCACGGCCGTTTCCACCATCATCGCCCCCCCTAATAACTGCACCCGCTCCCGCAGCCCCAACAGGCCAAAACCGCCATCTGTTTGATCAGAGCCAAGACCATTGTCCGAGATAGTGAGGGAAACGGCCGTTTCCTGCCTAAAATCCAGCGTCACATCAATACGCGAAGCCCGTGCATGTTTGCGGGCATTCGTCAATCCCTCTTGAGCAACCCGATACAATGTAAGATTGATACGTGTGTCTAATTTGCGGGATTCTCCCTGCACGGCCAACTCTGTGACAATGCCTGCTTCTTGGTTTTCTGTCACCAACGCGGTAATCGCATCAATAAGCGGCCGTTTTTCTATTGGGGACTCGCGTAATGCCGCCACGGAACGGCGAACCTCTCGCAATCCCTCCTGCGTTAACTTCTGAGACTTTGCCAGAGCATCCTGCGCCTTCATCAGGTCCGTTTCCAAAACAGCCTGCGCAGCCCCCAACTGAACATTAATCACAGTCAGGTAATGGCCTAAGCTGTCGTGAATCTCACGAGCCAATCGGTTTCGCTCCTTGGTTGTGGCAAGCTCTTCCGCCTGCACAGCATATTCGCGCAATAATTGATTAGCCCCTTGCAGTTGATCCGCCAGACGTTCTATTTCTTCTCGCGCTTCGCTCTCTCGCACAGCCACGTAAGTAAAAATCATGGTGAATAACATGGCCGCGCTAATACTGACAACGGCGTTATAAGACTGATGAAGCGGAGCAGCCAAACTCAACATCCAGGTGAAAACACCAATTAAGAGAAGCGGCACAAATATCTTTCCCCAGTTAGGCAATACGACGCTTTGTCCGGCAATCGGCATCATGATGATCCAGATTGTGCCAGCTAGATCAAAGCTCAACCACTGAACATAGGTTACAAGGGCAATTTGAATGGCAAAATAAATAAAAACGCCATGCCGTCGTTTTTCCTCAATAAGAAAGTCCCATCCGTAAATACCCATGAACAGGTAGAACACGCCACAGCCTATGTAAACGGCCGTACGCACGACCGTCCATTGACTAAAATTCTGTGAAAAAAAGGTGGGAATAAAGCCAGTCAGTGTAATGATAATCAAAACAACATTAACACCGCTGAGTATGAAAGGTCGGTTTTTTTTTGCGGGCGGAGAAGGCATTCAATATATCCTTGTCAAGTGAAAGTGACAGGACAAGTATAGCACATCAACCTCATGAAAATGACTGCACCACAAGTGAAAGCCAGTAAAAACAAACCGCCCCCTTTGTCGAGAGGGCGGTCTTCACTGCAGCACTCACACACCAGGACAGTGGTAAGCGCAAAAACGCAGGCAATGCCAGGGCTGAGGAGAGGGTGCATTACCTTTAGCTTAGACCGGGAATCTTATCGCGTTTATCTCGTGCCAGTTTGGAGGGGGGATGTTCCTCATACCCTACCTGCCTAAGCCTAACGTATCATAGCTGACTCAGATAACTAAGCTCAATAGGTAATGATTCTCATTACATCCCCAAGACAACGCATAGACAAAAAAACAAGGGTCACTCTGGGGAGAGTGACCCTTGCCTGTTCAGCCACCAGGAGGGAAGTGTACTGAACATACGGGCTATGTCAAGGCTGAGGGGAGGGTGACTTCGCCCTGGGTCCGGACAGGTTGTTCCAGTCGCGTTTCTCTCGTGCCAGTTTGGGGGGGAGGAGTTTTCCCACAGCCTTTTAACTGACCGAACTTACTGTAATTCTACTACATGTAGTATGAAATATTCAAGGGGAAAAGACATTTCTCTAATAAATTGTCCCAGAAACGGTATCTTTGAAACGAGTTGCCCGTTTGGGAAGGTGGCTGTATTCTTCGCCACGGGATTAATATTTAGGGAGATATAAATGCGTCCACCAATTGTGCAACAAGTAACATTTTTGTATACGACCGATTTGCAAGAAACGGCCGTTTTCTACGAATCCATCCTCGAACTCCCTCTAGTGCTAGACCAGGGCAATTGCCGCATTTATGGCACAGGCAATGGGGCATTTCTTGGCTTTTGCCAACACCTTGCAGCAAACGATCCCGCCTCTGGGGTTATTCTCACACTGGTCAGCGAAGATGTAGATACCTGGTATGCATACCTCAAAGAAAAAGGGGTCACGTTCGAGCAACCACCCAAACAAAACGAAACTTTTAATATTTATCACTGCCTCTTTCGTGACCCCAACGGTTACACAATTGAAATCCAGAAATTTTTAGACCCTGTTTGGCCGAAAGCCTGGCGAGGGCACGACATATAAAGTTCAATAAAACAGGGCGATATGATGAAAGACGGCCGTTTCCCCCTCATTCTCCTTCTATTCACCATCTTGGTCGGAACCACCGCCTGCGTCCCCCTGGTCGCTTCCAGTTCACAAGTACCTTTGCCCACACGAATGCCGCTGGCAAACGTCCCCGAAATAACCACCTGGACACCACGCCCCACAATTGTGCTGCCCCCCACACTCACACCCCCATCCACCGCCACCCTCGCCGCACTGCCCACAGCAATACCGGCCATCACAACCACGCCAGACCCCTACACCGGGTACACCGTCGCCGATTTGCGTGCTCGCAGTTACGGTGTTGGCGTGCTGGAAAACGCAAGCGTCATGGATGAAACACCCCTGTTTACCCGTTACCGCATCACCTACCCCAGCGACGGCCTCACCATTTATGGATTTATGAACGTGCCTAAAAATGTGACTGGCCCGCTGCCAGTGGTGGTGCTGCTGCACGGCTTCGTCAACCCGGCAGAGTACAACACGAAGGGCTACACCACGCCGCACGCGGACTTCCTCGCTGAAAACGGCTACCTCGTCATTCACCCAAACTACCGCAATTACCCGCCCTCTGACATTGGCTCCAACGATTTTCGTGCCGGGTTTGCCATTGATGTACTGAACCTCATCGCTCTGGTGCAAAAGCAAGGAGGGCAGCCCGGCCCACTGCAATTGGCTGATCCGACCGACATCAGCCTGTGGGGGCACAGCATGGGCGGCGGCATTGCCCTGCGCGTGCTAGTAGTAAACCCAGATGTGCGCGCCGCCGTGTTGTACGGCTCAATGAGCGCAGATGAATACAAGAATTTTCAAGCGATTTTTGCTTGGACGGACGGCCGTTCCGGTCAAGAAGAACTCGCCATTCCCCCCGCAGACATGGCCCGCATCGCTCCCATCAACTACTTAAATAACATCACCGCCGCCATCAGCATTCATCACGGCACGGCCGATCAACAAGTCCCAATCAGTTGGTCAGTAGAGCTATGCCAGAAACTGCGTGAATTAGGCAAAAACGTCGCCTGTTACACTTATGATGATCAGCCCCACTACTTTTGGGGCACGCAAGACGATCTATTCCGGCAGCGTGTATTAGACTTTTTTGAGCAAAATTAAGGAGATGAAAATGTCCAGGACGCGAGTTATCTTTGCAGCAATTATTTTGGTAACAGTTTGCGCCATTAGTGGCATTGCACTGGTGCAGTTTTTTAATGGCCGGGGCGAAGGCGGCGTATTGGGCGAAGAAAATGGGCAACCAACGGCCGTTCCCGAAGGAACCGTCCTTGTTACCCTGGCTTCCTCCAATACCAAGCAAAATTGGCTAGATCAAGTCGTCGCCAACTTCAATGCGGCGGGCAAAACAACCGCCTCCGGTGCGGCCATTGTTGTCGAGGTCAGTCACGTCACCTCTGGCGGTTCACTGACAGCCATTTTGGATGGCACGTCTCAGCCGGTGGCCTGGAGTCCCGGCGATTCATCATGGGTAGACCAGGCCAACGAAGCATGGCAGCAGCGGGTGAACAAGCCCATTGCCAGCGAAACCTGTCAGCCCACTATTTATGCCCCGCTTGGGTTTGCCATGTGGCGGCCCATGGCCGAGCAGCTTGGCTGGCCGGACACGCCCATTGGCTGGGATACCATTGTGGAACTGGCATCTGATCCGGAGGGATGGGCCAGCTACGGCCGTCCCGAATGGGGCCAATTCCGCTTTGGGCATTCCCACCCAGCCTACGCCAACTCCGGCCTGCTCTCCATGACCGGTTTTGTCTACGGCATCGCGGGCAAGACAGAAAACCTGACTGCCGCCGATGTGTACAGCGACGCCGTGCAATCTGCCATGCGTGAATTGGAGCAAAATACATCGAAATACGGCCGTCAATCTCCTGCCATTTTGGATGCGATGGCCCGCGAAGGGACAAGCTACCTGCACGCCGCCGCCGTGCCCGAAGCAGATGTGCTGCGCTTCAACATTGAGCGCGGCGACGAGTTAACATTTCCGTTGGTCTTCATCTTCCCTGCTGGCGGCACGATTTGGGCCGACCATCCCTACTGTATTTTGGACAACGCCGATTGGGTGAGCGACGAGGAGGCCGAGGCTGCGGCCATTTTCCGTGACTATTTACTGGCAAAAGAGCAGCAGGCATTGGCGATTGATAATTATTTACGGCCGTTAGACACCAGCATCGCCCTGCACACCCCCATCAGCCTGGAAAATGGCACAGACCCCCGCGTGACGCCAGCCACCGTGCCGCCGCTGCCCAGTCCCAACGCCGACATCAGCGCCGCCGTCATTGACGTGTTCACCATCAACAAGCGCAAAGCCACCATTCTGCTCGTCATTGACGTATCTGGCAGCATGGAGGGGGAGAAGATTCGCACGGCACGCACAGCAACGGTCGAATTCCTCAGCCGCCTCAACCCCGATGACGAAGTGGGGGTGATGATTTTTAATGATGTAGTCACAGCCATAGAATCGCCTGCCCGCGTAGGCGATGTGGTCGAAGGATTAACCGGGCGTGTGAATGGCTTGCTGGCAAATGGCAACACCGCTCTTTATGAAGGAGTGTGCCAGGCAGTAGACATGCTGAACAAATCACAGCAAACCGACACTGCCGCCGGTGAGTCACGGCTTTATGGCATCGTGCTGCTGTCTGATGGTGAGGATACAGTAGGCCGCGTGACGGAAAACCAGATGTTCGCCACCTGCCTGCCCGCCAACGCCGAAGCCGACGGCATCAAGATATTCCCCATTGCCTTTGGCGCAGACGCAGACGAAGCGGTACTAACGCGCATCGCTGACGTAACTGGCGGGCGTATGTTCACCGCTGACCCCACGTCCATCAGCAATATTTACATCTCTATTTCGGCAGAGCAATAGTTGGTAGCTGGTTGTTGGTTTTGCTCGGCGGGGAGGCTTTAGCCGATTGTGTCTCGGCTAAAGCCTCCCCGCCACTCTTCACTCTATGCAGTTTGCCAGTCGTGGTCTGGGAGGCGCGTTTCTATCTCGCGCACGTCAGCCGTCAGATAACCGCTGAGACTCATCAGGCAGCCGAGTACGGCCGTTCCCACAAACATCAACCCCATACCTGCACCCGGCCCCGTGCCCACCAGCCAGCCCAGCGCATCTGCTAACGCGCCGCCGGGCATCATCACCGGTTCAAACAGGTGGTCGGCCAACGGCCCTGCCAACAAATAGCCTACCGGCATGGCTGCCGTTTGCAGCGCACCCTGCACGGCAAAAACGCGGCCCTGCATCTCCAGCGGCACTTTAGCCTGCCAAATAGCGCGGTAAGAGCCAACCAGCAGCGGAATGAAAAAGGAGGAGACGGCCGCCGCCATCAGCCACACCGGCAAGCTGCGCCCAATGGCAAACAGAAAGTCGCCAAAAAGGAAGGAAACGGCCGTAAACCCCAATGCTCCGTGAATTTTACGACGCGGCCCACCCCACACACTCATCACCAACCCGCCAACCAATGCCGCCGCACCCAGCGTACCTTGCACACTCGCCAGCGCCATTTCGCTGCCGCCAGAACGGGCCAAAATCATGGGCGGCAAAATGGCAAAATAAGTGAGGGCGGCGAAAAGGTTGATACCCACCCAAGTTATCAGCAGCCCTAGCAGCCCGCGCCGTGCGGTAATAAAGCGCAGCCCGGCGGTCACTTCTTGCCAGAATGGCTCGCTTTCCTCGGTGGATTTGGGTTTGTGATTATGCGGTAATCGCACCACAAACAGGGTGAGCATCGCTACCAAAAAGGTGGTCACGTCAAAGAGCATCACGCCATCAATGCCAACGAGAGTCACAAATAATCCCGCACTGAGAGGAGCAATGATTTCAGCAGCGGCATTTGCAGTGGAACGCAGGCCGTTGATACGGCCGTACTGCGCTTTTGATACAAGTGTGGTGGACACGGCCGTATACGCCGGTAATTGAAACGCTTCAAACAACCCGGCCAACGCCTGGGCCACATACAAATGCCAGATTTGCAGCCCATCAGCCTGATACAAAATCAGCAGGCCAATCGTCATGAATCCAGCCCCCATGTCTGCCAGAATCATAACCCACCGCCGGTCATAGCGATCTACCACCACACCTGCCAATGGGCTGACCAGCACGTAGGGTACAAATGAGAAGAAGCCTAACAGAGCAACGGCCGTTGCCTGCCCTGTTTGTTGATATGTCCAGATAAGCAGCGCAAAACGGGTCATCGCCGTGCCGATAAGCGAAACTAACTGCCCAAACCAGATAATGAAAAAAGTACGCATTCCGTTGTGTTTCATAAGTACTCACTTTGTTGTTAATTACTCAAGCCAGCCACGCATAAAAAAAGCCACGACACAGAGCGTGTGCGTGGCTTCAAATGCAATACAGGGTTGACATAAAAATCAGTCGCCAGGCACACTCCTTCCACAGCAGACCAATTCCTGCATCTGAATTTGCATGATCAGGCAAAAGCCTTTTTCGTCGTGGGTGGCGTTTCCAATCATCATGATGGCCTATTTTAACACAACCATTACAAAGGTTTAAACTGCTCAAACGGCTGCTGGCAGTCATTGCAGTAATGGATGGCGCGGCACAGTGTGGGGCCAAACTCATTTTTTACAGTCGTGTTGAGAGAATCGCAATAAGGGCAAGGGACAGGATCAAAGAAGGTGACGACCACATTGCCACCGTGCCGCTGCGGTGGAGCCAGGCCAAAGGCCTTGAGTTTGCGCCGCCCTTCATTGCTAATCCAGTCGCTGCTCCAGGGCGGATGCAGCGTTGTCTCGACAATGACGGTGGGGCAACCCAACGCTTGCAGCCGGGTGATGATGTCTTGCTTCATCACATGCAGGGCGGGGCAGCCAGAAAATGTGGGCGTAATAGTGACGGTAACGGCCGTTTCCCCCACCAGCACCTCGCGCACAATCCCCATCTCCACCAAAGACACCACCGGTATCTCCGGGTCCACCACATCAGCCAACGCCGCCCAAATCGTCTTTTCATCCATCATTCCGCGTTCACCATTCGGCATTCGGTTCCAGTCTGGCTACCTTTTGTAAATCAGCCAGCAGTGGCGCAAGATGTTCGCTATGCGCAGCGCGATTGGTGGCGGGCGGTGTGTCGTCGGCGGGAATGGTGAGAGAGCAAGTGGTGAGGAACGGCCGTACCACATCCAACCACGCCGCTTTCCACTGTGCTGAAGAAGGAATCACCCCCGCCTGAACCAGTTCTTCCTCTCCGGGCAAAGGTACAAACAACTGCTGGGCCAGCGGCCAAAGCGTGTCCAGTGCAGTTTGTGTGCGGCGATGGCTTTCCTCCGTCCCCAACCCCAACCGTTTCAGCCAGGCACTGGTATGGCGATAATGGTACAGCTCTTCGTTACGCATTTTGACGGCCGTTTCTGCCAACGGCGTATAGGCGCTTTCCGTCAGCCGCGCCAACAGCGTCATCTCCGCCGCATCAAACAAATATTGCCGCAGCATAGTAAAGGCCCAATCACCACACGGGTACTCCACCATCTGCACATGACGGAACGCATCCGCCTCGCGCAAAAACACGAGCGCGTCCGGGTCATCACCTGTAAGCGCACAATAAAGGTTATAAAACAGTGTCGCGTGCCCCAACTCATCCTGAGCCATATTTGCCAGGGCAATGTCCTCTTCCAAAATAGGCGCGTGACCGATCCATTCGCTGTTGCGATGGGACAAAATCATCTGGTCATCGGCCAGAGCAAGCAGGTAGGGTTGTAGAGTGAGTATATTCATGGGAGTGAGTCCGTGAAACGTGAAGCGTAAAACGTGAAAAGAAGTCCATCACGTTTCACGTTTCACGTTCTTCCTCGTTGGGCCAACAAACCCATAGGAGCTTTGCTGGCGATAGGTTTTATCTGCGGCAGGGGCAAAATGGCTGGCCTGATCATCTGGGTCGCTGCGGGTAATGGCGCTTTCGGGCACAACCCACCAGACCCAGACATTCTCGGCATCGAATTCAGCATTGGCAACGGCCGTTGCCAATGCTTCTTGCGCCGTAACGGCCGTAATCACGCCCACATGTGTCACAAACGTCATCGAGCGCCGCTGCGAAGTCTTGGTGAAAATGAGAAACGGCCGTTCCTCACCCTCCCCAGTCTCAGATACCATTCGCCAACCGGGATTGGCGGCCATCTCTTCAGCCGTCATGCTCAAAATGGTGCTGGCCGGAGCCACCCACATGCTCACCGCTTTGGGACGACGAGCAAACACATCTCGCGCATTCAGCAGCGCCATCTCCGCATCAGGCGCATGAACCGACCCCACTGCCTTATGGGGCTGATTCGGGCTATCTTGCTTGAATACCTCGTAACGAGGCCATTGTGTGTCAGACATAAGAAATCAAAGTTTGCAAATTATTACTTGCCACTTGCGTACTTGCTACTTGCCACTTTTTCTGCGTAGGCCGCTACCGCTTCACGCACCCAACGGCCGTCATCATGTGCCTTTTGCCGCGCCGCCAACCGTTCTGCATTCATTGGGCCATTGCCACGCACTACCTGCCAGAATTCATCCCAGTTAATTGGGCCAATCTGCCAAGTTTTGCTTGTTTCATCAAACAGCAAATCCGGGTCAGGGATGGTCAAACCCAAGGCCAAGACTTCCGGGATTTCTTCATTAATAAACTCCTGGCGCAGATCATCATTGCTGCGGGTCTTGATGCCCCAACGCATCAGCACCGGCGAATTCGGTGAATCGCTGTCATGCGGCCCAAACATCATCAGCATCGGCCACCACCAACGGTTCAAGCCATCTTGCACCATCGCTTTTTGTGCATCGCTGCCGGTCGTCATGTACTTGACGATCATCTCCTTTCCCTGCTTGTAGTGGAAAGTCTCTTCCGCACAAATGCGCACCATCGCCCGCGAATAGGGGCCATAAGAGCACTGCGCCAGCATCGTCTGATTCTTGATCGCCGCGCCATCAACCAGCCAGCCAATCCAGGCCACATCCGCCCAGGCCAGCGTAGGATAGTTGAAGATGCTGGAATACTTCGCCCGACCAGCCAGCAAAGCATCTAGCATTTCCTCACGGCTAATGCCCAGCGTTTCGGCAGCGTGGTACAGATATTGGCCGTGTCCTGCTTCATCCTGCACCTTAGCCATCAGCACCATTTTGCGGCGTAGATTGGGCGCGTGTGGTATCCAGGCTCCCTCAGGCAGCATCCCCACCACCTCGCTGTGCGCGTGCTGTGAAATCATGCGGATAAGCTGGCGGCGGTATTCGTCAGGCATCCAATCGCCCGGCTCAATTTTCTCGCCACGAGCGATGCGTTCTTCAAATTCTTGCAGCTTCTTTTCAGGGGCTGAGTCGATCATCAGGCTTGCCTCCGGGGGTAAGTGGTTGCGTGCTGAAAGTGTACCAAAAGATAGGGGAAGATGCTGATAAATTGTATGAATTTTTCAGATTTGTTACGTGACAAGTACTGTCACAGAATGCTGACAATGCTTGACAGTTGCTATATAATAGAACAAAAGTTCCAATTTTCAACAATCTTTTGCAGTTTTGGGGAAGGAGACAGGTAATGGTTTGAGGAGAAATGAACATGAGTAAGCAAGAACTGTATTGGGAAAAACCACAGGCTAATCAATCCACCAAGTGGATGCGCCTGTTGGGTACACCAGCGCTGGTAGGGGGCATTTTGTTGGTGGCACTGGTATCTTTTGAAATGTTTAACTTCGACACGACGCGCTACGCGCTGGCGAGTCTATTAGGAGATGTGCGCTTCCTCTCTGTGTCTTGGGCCACCATTTTGGCAATCGCATTTTGTGCCATTGATTTTGCCGGGTTGGTGCGCTTTTTTATGACGGATGGGCAAACCGGGCACAGTAATGAGTATTGGTATCTGACGGGCGCGTGGCTGCTGGGCGCAACAATGAATGCCATTATGACATGGTGGGCGGTGTCGTTGACGCTGCTCAATCACAATTTGGGGAATGAGGTTCTCAGCCGGGCGCAGCTTGTGGAAATTGTGCCCATTTTTGTGGCGGCGCTGGTTTGGCTGACACGCATTCTATTTATTGGCGCATTTACGGTTGCGGGTGGATATTTGTTTGCAGGATTGGGCAGTCAGGCGAAAAGGGAACGGCCGTTACCCCAACAAACCCGCCCCAACCAACGCCCTATCACGCAAAGGCCACGTCCTGCTGCTACCTCAGCAGCGCAACCGCGCCGCCAGCCAGTTGTGCAGCCTCCTCTGCCTGTCATTGACACCGTGCCCGCATTTTTGCAAGCATATGAAGGTGTTGATGAAGAACCGCTGCCACCGCAACCTCGTCCGGCACGGCCGTCCAAACCATCCTCACCGGCATCACGCATTCAGCGACGACCGCCAACCCCCACTGCTGTACGGCGTGCACCCGCCCCGATGCGGGCCAGTGGCCGTAAACCGGGAGGGCGGCAATGAGTTCGTACAATGACACGTACCCGGTTATGCCCAGCATTGCCTCATCCAATTTGCGAATGCTGCTGCTTTTGCCGGTGGTGGCGCTGGTTATCACCGGGTTGGTGTTCATTCGCCCGCGTGTGATGGCAGCCCCGGAAACGACCGTATCACGCGAAACAACCCTCTCCAGCGATACGGCCGTCTCTTCACCTATCATTGCAAAAAATGTCCCCTCGTCTGGCATATCACCTGTCTTTACGCCGGAGGTACGCTACTGGGAACCACAAATCCTGGCCTGGGCAGCGGAGTTCGACCTGGACCCCAACGCTGTAGCCACCATTATGCAGGTGGAATCTTGTGGGGATGCAACGGCCGTTTCCCACGCTGGCGCACAAGGGCTGTTCCAAGTCATGCCCTTCCACTTCGCCGCTGGGGAAGACCCGTTTGACCCCGATACCAATGCACGACGCGGCCTGGCCTACTTCGCCGAACGCTTGCAGCAAACCAATGGCGATATGGGCCGCGCCTTTGCCGGATACAACGGCGGGCATGTGGCCGCAGGGGGAAGTTGGGATACCTGGGCTGCGGAAACGCAAGCCTACTACACCTGGACAACCGGCATTTATGCTGACGCGCAGGCTGGATCAGCAGAAAGCCCCACATTGCAACAATGGCAGGAAGTTGGAGGTGGCAGTTATTGCCAATTAGTTGCTGCCCAATTGGGAATTGCACCCTAGAGATAGTAAGAAATTTAGTGGAGAATGCGTCAAATGAATAATAACAGGGCACTGGATAGTGTTTCTGCGTAGAAAACTCCTCCTCTTCCTTAATATTCTCTTTCTCCGATAAGCGCCGCCATTTGTGCGGCGCTTGTCATTCATTTGCCCCCTTCATTGGCCTGACCACAGGGAGTAAGGTATGCTTGACAGGATGAAAGAGAATGAAACGGCCGTGTTCCCCAAAAATCGTATCCTCACACTTATTTTGACGCTGTTCTTCAGCCTGCTTGGGATGGCAGGTTGTCTATTGGCCTTCCTCATGCTTCTGGGCAGCGCCGCCGAACCAGGGGAAACCTATTTCGAGATGCTTCCCTTTTTGATGGGGCTGATTATCACTGCTGTAGGTGGCATCCTTATGAGTTGGCTGCGTCAACGATTACGCATCGGCTGGACAACCACAGCCATCACTCTGCTTCTTTGGCTTGTGGGCACGGCGCTGCTCTTTTTTGGGGGAACGGCCGTCTTCCTCTATGACGAACCGGCTGAGTTCATGTCCAATCTTGGCTTTGCAATGGCCTTATGCATCGTACCGGGGGGGCTGCTCACCCTCTTTGCACTGGCGCTGTATGGCTACAGCGCATGGCGTGGCAATCAATCACAGGCAAAAGCCGCACCAGACGAAGCAGAATGGATCGAAACCTTAAAAGAGCAAGAAAAATATGAATAATGGACTAACAAACGCCGAGCGCATTTATGAATTTCACGAGACGATGGGGGTGACGCCGCCAGCCCAGCCCACAGTGCCAGAGTTGGGCACGCTGTTGGTGCGTCGCACATTAATTGACGAGGAATATGGGGAGGTAACGGCCGTATTCAACCAAATCTTCTCCACCATGCAGCGCGGCGAAGCAGTAGACATTGTACCCCTGGTACATGAACTAACCGACCTGCTCTACGTCACCTATGGCGCAATCTGGGCCTGTGGCGTAGACCCCGACCCCATCTTTGCCGAAATCCACCGCGCCAATATGCAAAAGGCCAACGGCCCACGCCGCGCCGATGGCAAAGTGCTCAAACCCGCAGACTGGCAGCCCCCCGATGTGCGCGGCAAAATTATTCAACAAAAACATAGTTGACACTAAAAAATTCAGGACCTACGCAGGCTGAGCCTGTCGAAATCGGCTTCGACAAGCTCAATCTCCGGTGATGGAAGGATTTTGCGTAAGTCTTAAATTTAACAAAATCGTTCAGTGAATTTGGAGGCATTGATGGGACAAAACAAAGCGCTACTGGTACTCGACACACAAGTGAACATGTTTGACGATGAATTCCATGTTTATGATGGCGATCGAGTCCTTGAAGTGATTGGTTCCCTGGCAAAAAAAGCCCGGTCAAGCGGAAGCGAAGTCATCTATGTACGCAATAATGGCGGTTCTGGTGAGCCAGATGAACCGGGAACGCCAGGATGGGAAATCCACTCAAGAATCAGGCCGCAAGAGGAGGATGTCATCTTTGATAAGTCAAGTCCTGACGCATTTGAGGGTACAGAACTCCAAAGTTACCTGGATACACAAGGGGTACAACAGCTAATCGTGGTTGGTATGCAGACTGAGATGTGCGTCGCTAAAACGTGCAAGAAAGCCGTTGCACTCGGCCACAAAGTAACGTTGGTAGCGGATGGACATACCACATTTGATTGGGAGGAAATGACGGCCGTTGACGCCATCACCCAGCACAACGCTGAATTATCCAAGTTGGCAGATATAAAGCCGGCAACGGAGGTTGAGTTCTGATCATGTCAGGGGAAAAGAAAGACAAGTTCTTGTGCAAATTGTAGCGGGGGAAGTTGTACCTATGTCAAATACTAGGCAGCCAATCGGTAGCCCACACCACGTACATTCAAAATAAATTGTGGTTGATTGGGCTGGGGTTCGATCTTTTGGCGCAGCGTGTAAATATGCCGTTTGATTAACTCTTTAGCTTCCCAAGGTTCCGCGTCATAAGCCAAAACAATTTTGGTTAATGTTACATAATCCATAACCGCCCCAGCCTGTTCAGCCAATGCCAACAGCAAATTGTATTCCGTTGGTGTCAGGGTCAACGGTTGCCCTGCATACTGCACTTCATAAGTAGCGCGGTTTATCATTAGGTCGCCAAATTTCAGCAGGTTGGTTGTTGATGTTTGGGCAGAACTATCAGGAGGAAGCGTAGCCGGCAGTTGCTGCAAACGCTGCAAGCCAACTTGCAATGTTTTCAACAGCGTTGCTTGTTCCCATTGACGGCGAGCTTCAGCCAGAGCACGCATCACAGCCGCACGTAAGGCATCCGGTTTGGCCGGTTTGAGCAGATAATCAAAGGCTCCCTCTTTAACGGCCGTCATCGCCGTCTCCAGCGTGCCATGCCCTGTGAGCATAATCACAGCCAGGTGAGGGCGCTGTGCTTTGATAGCGGCCAGCAGTTCCGTTCCGGTCATGCCCGGCATCCGAATATCTAGCACAGCCACCTCCGCATCATAATTTGGCAGCAAGGCCAGCGCAGCTTCAGCTAAAGCTACATCTCGCACCTCATGACCATCCTTTTGCAAAATGGCTTTCAGCCCTTCGCGGATATTGGTTTCGTCATCTACCAGTAAGATTTTGCCGGGAAACGGCCGTTTCTCATCCATCATTCCAGTCCCTCCCATTCGCCCAATCAATTGGCAGCATCACAACGAACGTAGCCCCGGCTCCTGGTGTACTGTGTACTGTTAATGTGCCTCCATGATTGGCCACAATCTCATGGCTCACCGCCAATCCCAATCCTGAGCCTTCCATCTTCGTTGTATAAAACGGCTCAAATAGATGCGTCTGTACCTCCGGGGACACCCCCGGCCCTGTATCAGCAAATTCAATTGTGAGCATCTCAGCATCATGGCAGGCCGCAATCACTAACTGCCCGCCATCCAGCATGGCTTCGGCGGCGTTAAGAATTAAATTGAGGAATACCTGCTTCAATTGGTTTTCTATCGCATAAACAGGCGGCAAATCATCCGGCAGATTTTGTAGCAGCGCCACGCCGGATCGCTGCAACTGCTTCTTCGCCAACATAATCACATAATTGAGCGCAGCCGCTACATGTACAATCTGCCGCTGCCCTTCTTTCGGTCGCTGGAAGTCAAGTAGCCGCTCCACAATATCAGCAATCCGATTAAACTCCTGCTGCACCACATCCAACCGCTGTTGCCCGCCGGAGGAGAGAGACTCATCAGCCAATAACTGTAAATGGAGGGCAATCGCTTGCAGAGGATTGTTAATTTCATGGGCTACCGAGGCAGCCAATCTGCCCACCGCAGTCATTTTCTCGGCGCGAATGATTTGCGCCTGTTTTTCTTCGAGTTGGCGCGTCCGTTCGGCAACACGCCGCTCCAACTCATCTGCCCAATGGCGCAATTCTCCCACCAGCCGCGCATTTTCCAAAAACACGGCCGCCTGATCAGCAAAAACCTGGGCTAATTGCAAAGCTCTCTCGTCAAAAGCGTGTGTCTCACTTTGGCAAAAAAGATTGAGTACACCCACCGTTTTTGTGCGGCAAATGAGCGGCACAGCTAATACAGACAAGACGCCAGCCGCGACGACTGCTGGATGTACCCGTGCATCCTGACGGGCGTCATTAATCATCAACGGTTGATGGTACTGTATCGCCCATCCAGGCACACCTTCATCAAAGGCAAAGGTAATGGAGTCCACTTGCTCTTGTGGTATATTGTGGCTGACGGCGACGACATATCGCTGTAACGGCTCGTTGCGAACAAAGAGTATGCCCGCATCCATCGGCAGCGTTTCGACTGCCTTTTGCATGACCAGGCGCAGGGTACGGTCTAAATCTAACGAAGCGGCAATTTCACGTCCAGCTTCATGAATGGCGGCTAATGCTTTGGCGTGTTCCCAATTTGACGCCATGTTGATGATTTGTGGCATAAAGGACCTCTTTGCATATTAAGTCATTTCATATTATTGACCCTGTACAAGCCTGTTTTCTTACAAGCTGTACCGCTTTCGGTTCGTCAGCCAATGCAGTCAACCACGTCGTCACTATTTGGTAACAAGGCGGTTTCTGGAGCACGGCCGTTTCCCCTTACCCTAAACAGATATTGCACAATCAACTGAAGGAAGCAGTTTATGCAGTCAACTACCGAACACAACCGATTACTTGCCCACCACCAACGAAAAGCCAACTGGAAAAATTGGGGGCCTTACCTGAGCGAACGTGCCTGGGGCACAGTGCGCGAAGATTACAGCGCCAACGGTACGGCCTGGGACTATTTTCCCCACGACCATGCCCGCAGCCGCGCCTACCGTTGGAATGAAGATGGCCTGGCAGGCATCAGCGACCGCCATCAGTTTCTTTGTTTTGCGCTGGCTTTGTGGAACGGCCGTGATCCCATCCTCAAAGAACGCCTGTTTGGCCTGACCGGGCAAGAAGGCAATCACGGCGAAGATGTCAAAGAGGCATACTTCTATTTGGACAACAGCCCCACGCACAGCGCGATGAAGATGCTGTACAAATACCCGCAAGCAGCTTTTCCATATGATGAGTTGGTGGCAGAAAACGGCCGTCGCGGACGCCACGACCCGGAGTATGAAATATGGGATACAGGAGTGTTTGATAACGGCCGTTACTTCGATATCTTTGTTGAATACGCAAAGGCCGACGAAAACGACATCCTCATCCGCATCAGCGCCGCCAATCGCGGCCCGGAAGCCGCGCAACTCACCTTGCTGCCCACCCTCTGGTTCCGCAACACCTGGTCATGGGGTTACGACAAGGGGCCAATGGGCTATGTGCCTGGCAAACCCAAACTATGGGCCAACGGCACAAGCAGCATCACCGCCAAGCATCCCATTTCAGGCAGCTATACCCTCCATGCCGAACGTTCGGCCAACTTGCTCTTCACCGAAAATGAAACCAACACCGCACGACTTTTCGGCACGCCCAACAATACCCCTTATGTGAAAGACGCCTTTCATCGCGCTGTCATCCACAGTGAAATGGATGCAGTCAATCCAGCGAAAGAAGGGACGAAAGCCGCTGTCTGGTATAGGCTAACCATTCCGGCGGGGGAAACGGCCGTTCTCCGCCTACGCCTCACCCCTGATGAATCCAACCAAACCCCCTTCGCCGATTTCGACGCCATTTTTGCGCAGCGCCTCGCCGAAACCGACGAATTTTACGCCGCCATCCAACCGCCCAGCCTCAGCGATGATGAAAAGCGCGTACAGCGGCAAGCGTGGGCGGGCATGTTATGGTCGAAGCAGTTGTACTACTACGATGTGGCCCAATGGCTGAATGGCGACCCCGCCTGGCCGCCGCCACCGACCGCCAGAAAGAACGGCCGTAACCACGACTGGGCGCACCTCAACAACTTCGACATCATCTCCATGCCCGACAAATGGGAATATCCCTGGTACGCGGCCTGGGATTTAGCCTTCCACACCCTGCCGCTAGCCCAACTGGACCCCGACTTTGCCAAGCGACAGCTCATCCTCATGACCCGCGAATGGTACATGCACCCCAACGGCCAATTGCCTGCCTATGAATGGGCTTTTGGCGATGTGAACCCGCCCGTTCATGCCTGGGCCGCCTGGCGAGTGTACCAGATGGATGCGCAACAGAACGGCCGTGCCGACCGCCCTTTCCTCGAAGCCATTTTTCACAAACTGCTGCTCAATTTCACCTGGTGGGTGAATCGCAAAGACGCAGACGGCCGTAACGTCTTCCAGGGCGGCTTTCTTGGACTGGATAACATCAGCCTTTTTGACCGCAGTGCAGCCCTGCCAACTGGCGGCCACATTGACCAGGCAGACGGCACTGCCTGGATGGGCTTCTTCAGCCTGACCATGCTGCGAATGGCACTAGAACTGGCCCGCGAAAATCCCGTTTATCAAGATTTGGCGACCAAATTCTTTGAGCATTTCCTGGCAATCGCCACTGCAATGAGCCAGGGTTTTGGCGGAGATGGGCTGTGGGATGAAGACGACGGTTTCTACTACGATGTGCTGCACCTGCCAGACAATTCACTTCATCCACTCAAAGTGCGCTCGTTGGTGGGCCTCATGCCCCTGATTGCCGTCGAAATTTTGGATGCTGACTTACTCGCTCAAATGCCAGTATTTCGGCGGCGGATGCGCTGGTTCCTGCAAAACCGCCCGCATCTCAGCGGTAACATCGTTTGCTACGAAGATGACACAACGGGCCAGGAATGGCGCGTTATGGGCATTGTCACCCCGGAACGATTGGCGCGTATGCTGCACCATCTGCTCAATGAAGACGAATTTCTATCGCCATTTGGCATCCGTTCCCTCTCCAAAGTTCACCAAACACCCTATCATGTGGCTTTTGGTGATGAGACATTCAGCATCAACTACCAGCCGGGCGAGTCGCAAAACGGCTTGTTTGGCGGCAATTCCAACTGGCGCGGCCCAGTCTGGTTCCCTATCAATTACCTGCTGATTGAAGCACTCCAAAAGCTGCATCTCTATTATGGCGACGCATTCAAAGTGGCTTTTCCCACCGGGTCTGGGCAAATGCTGAACCTGGGAGAGATAGTGACGGAATTAGCCAAACGGATGACAGGTTTGTTTTTGCAGAATGAGGATGGGCAACGGCCGTTTGCCACCCACATTCCTCCCTTCCAGCAAGACCCCCATTGGCACAACCTACTCCTCTTCCATGAATACTTTCACGGCGACAACGGCGCTGGACTAGGCGCATCCCATCAAACCGGCTGGACGGGGTTGGTCAGCAGCCTCATCCAATCAGCAGCGTAACTGTTCCGTTACCAACCCGTCTCCACGACACAAGCCTGAACTGTCTATACTCATTTCATACATTCATGGCGTTCAGCCTAGTCAATCAAGGAGAATAAAAATGACCGCATTAACCACAACAAATAATACAACCAGTTCCCTCAAAGCCGGCATTGCCGCTGGCCTTATTGGTGGCCTCGTTTTTGGCATGATGATGGGCATGATGGGAGCGCTGCCGATGGTAGGTATGTTAATCCACGTAGACAGCGCCATCGTCGGGTTCATCGTCCATATGGGTATCAGCGCCACCATTGGGGCCATTTACGGAATAGTTGCTGCTCGACTACCACAAAAAACAGGTGTGACGGCCCTAGCTGGAATAGTCAATGGCATTATCTGGTGGGTACTGGGTGCATTGATTATGATGCCGCTCATGCTTGGCATGAGTGACATGGTATTTGCCATCGGCCAAACACAGTGGTTCAGTCTCATGGGACACATTATCTTCGGCGTCATCACCGCCTTCGCCTTCATTCCTCTAAGCAAACGGCTCTAAGTTGGCAAGGATTGGCTCAATCTTTTTTACGATTGAGCCAATCTTCCTCTATCCAACGAGCACAGAATAATGACGCTCGTACACCCCCTACTATCCACTGAGGAACACAACATGGCTCACATAACCCTGACATATTGGTATATGCTGCCTGTTTCTATGTTGGTTGCCACCACTGCCATGGCTTCCGGGGTAGAAGGGGCCACTTTTTTCGCACCGATTTTCATGCTGGCGTTGCGATTATCACCAGAAGTAGCAATTGGTGTAGGGTTGATTACCGAAGTTTTTGGCTTTGCCAGCGGGTTAATTGCTTATGCCCGCAAGCGACTGATAGATTACCAACTGGGACTCAGGCTGTTGACCATCACAGTACCGGTCGCGTTGTTAGGGACCTGGTTAGCAACCGATATCTCCCCCAACATCCTAAAAGGTATACTTGGTGTCGGGTTGTTTGCTGTCGCGCTCAGCTTTTTGCGTGCGCCGGATCATGACGATATGGCATTGCTAGATGACGCAATTCGCGCCAGCATCCGCCCCGGCAAAGGCGAGACCTGCCTGACTACGGCCGATGGTGAGGAAATTCGGTACACCATTTGCAATAAAAATGAAGGTCGCCTCATTTCCGGTATCGGCGCTTTATTTATGGGTATGATTTCCACGGGCTTAGGGGAAATGAATGGGTATTTTCTGTTACAACGCTGTCGTGTGCCTAGTAAAGTTGCCGTGGCTACCAGTGTTTTAATTGTGGCAGTCACTGCCCTGGCTGCTTCGGCGGGGCACCTCATTGCTTTTGTACAACAGGGTGGCGAGGTGCTTAACACGGTTTTTAATTTGGTTATTTTTACCATTCCAGGTGTCATTATCGGTGGACAATTGGGATCATCTGTTGCCAGTCACATTCCACAAAATGTATTGATGCGCGGGTTGGGAATACTGTTTGTTATTGTCGCCACGCTCACGTTAACTGAAGTTTTGTTTCTGTTATAAGCACTTTTTCCCAAAATAGGAACAGCGACATAAAAATCGCACTCTGCCTCCCCCCCCCGGCAACTATCGGGAAATATCAGGCCAGGTTGCGTGCCGCCCAAACGAGACGTTGCACAACGGAAACGGCCGTTAACCCCGCCATCACCCCAAACAACAAAACAATGTGCGTTGGAAATAGGGCAAACGCTCCATAAAATAAAATCGTTTCCACACCGCCTACCAACCCGGCAGGCATGGTGATAGTCGTTTCCTCGCGCTGCGCCGCCGCGCCCTGCGCCCGCTTTTCCAAAATAGCCGCCAAATACATCCACGAAGCAGCATTGACGTAAAAAACGCCCAGCAGGATAGCCAACATCTGGTAATGTAATGGTGAAGGATTGCCCCACACTAACCCAATTGGAATCGCCGCATAAATGACAAAATCCAACACGATGTCCAGGTAGCCGCCCAGGTCGCTTTGCTGCTGCGTCAGGCGGGCAATAGTACCGTCCAGCGCGTCAAGGACGCGATTGAGTGCCCAACAAAGCAAGGCCCAGATATATTGCTGCTGCCAAAGCAGCACGGCCGTTGCCAAACCAAATGCCAGCGCCAGCCACGTAAATACCACCGGATGCAGTTGCTGCAACGGCCGTGCTACCGGCGTAAATACGCGTTCCTTCACATCCCTTCCTACATGATCAAACATCATCACCCTCCAAAAAAACAGCATCGCCCACTTTCTGCAAAATAGTTTTCCGCATGGCCCCATCCATCAACCGGGGAGCCAACCGCCCCGCCAGCGCAAACAAGCGATTCCCCGCACCAGGAATCAACAACGCACGCCGCCGCTGCACAGCTCGGAAAACGGCCGTTGCCAATTCATCCGGTGACATGCGCGTCGCTTCGCGGCTGTTATCCGGGCTGTAACGCCGTGCGTGCGCCGTGCGCGTAGGGCCAGGAAACACTGTAAGCATGTGAAACTGCTCTCCACTGCCCACGCGCAGAGAACGGGCAAAAGAGGCAAGCCCGTCTTTGCTTGCAGCATACACAGCCGCTCCCGGATACCCCACATAATGCGACAACGAAGAAATAAAAACCCACGCGCCGCCAGAGCGCAATTTGTTCGCCCGCAGCAGGCCATGTGTCAGATGCAGCGGCGCGAGCAAATTCAACCGCAGCACGGTTTCTTGTCTCGGCCAGGGCAAACGCGCAAACTGCCCCACTGCATTAATCCCCGCATTGTGAATGAACAGGTCAATATCCGGGCCAGCTTGCAGCGCAGCAACGGCCGTTTCCACCCCCTGCGGCGTCGCCAAATCTGCCAAAATAAAAGAAATGTCAGCCCCCTGTGCGGCAAACGCGGCCTGCGTTTGCGCCGCCCGCGCCGCGTCTATGTCCACGCCAATGATGCGGTAGCCAGCCTGAGCAAAACGCTGCGCCAGGGCGCGGCCAATGCCATCCGCCGCCCCGGTAATCACACAAAGTTGGGGGTGAGCAAGATGCGGCTGCGCCGCAGAGCGCCCTTTGCGCATCAACGGATCGACCAGCCAGCCCAGGCGCAGCCCGGCAAAACGCAGCAAAGTATTGCTCATGCCAATGGCAGAGAACGGCCGTTTCCGGGCAATCAGGGCCGCCATGCGCACGGCCGTTTTTTTCGCAGACGGGAACTTTTCCCAGTCCATCACAGCGCGGTCAATGCCCATTTTGGCGTGCATCCCCGTGCGCGTTGCACCGGGAAAGATGGTCTGCACCGTCACCTGGCCTCGCAGCTCCACACGCAGGCTGCGAGCAAATCCATCCAACGCCGCTTTGGTAGCAGCGTACACAGCATAATCAGGGGCAGGCAGCGCCGAAGCAACAGAACTGACAAAGACAAGCTGCCCCCGTGCACGCCGCAGCCAGGGCAGCAGCGCATGGGTCAGGGCAATGGGCGCACGCAGGTTAACGGCCGTCAATGCATCAATACTGGCGGCGGGTTGGGCGGGGAAACGGCCGTAATATCCCACCCCGGCATTGTGAACAAGCAAATCCAGTTGGGTAATATTCTGCGCCTCCAAAAACGCCGTCACCCGCCCGGCGGCATCCGCCTGAGCCAGATCCGCACGGCAGTAAGCCGCCTGCGGCCCCAACTCTGGGCCAACTGAACGCCGTCCTACCAAGATTAAGCGGTGGCCTTGCGCAGCGTAATGACGCGCCAAAGCCAGACCAATTCCATCGGTTGCGCCGGTGATTAAAATGGTTTTCTGTGCAAACATGGGCGGGATTGTAGCCACATTGCGGGACCCCGTCAGTAAGCCACCTTCCAGCCACACAATTTTTGTGAGGGAAACGGCCGTTGTGGTACACTTGGCAACGAGCAATATGAACGAAATAGATTTGCGCCAACTGCTCGACCGAGCAAACGAAGCAGAAAAAGTAGAACGGAATTATGAGCATGCTCAGCAGCTATATAAAACCGTTCTCGCTCATACCCCACTTCCTTCTGAAACCCCCACCTTTCATGAAATCCACTTACAAGCACGAGAGCGGCTTGCCAGTTTACTAAGCCTGATGGGGCAACAAAAAGAAGCGCTGGCTCAACTGGAAACCTACCAAACGGAAGCACACACCAGAGCTGAAAAAACAAAAGCGCTGGCCTTGATTGGACAATTGCTAACGACAATGGGGCGGCTCTCCGAAGCGCTGCAAAAGCAACAGGAAGCCCTCCTGCTAGCAACCGATTTAGACACAGCCAGCCAAGCCTTGGCGCACTTGGGCATGGGCAACGTCTTATATCAATCTGGCCGATTGGAAGAGGCGTTGGCAAGTTTTGAAAAGGCACTGCCCGGCTTTGTCCAGGCTGGCGATCAGGAGCAGCAATTGCGGGTACGCAATTGGCAGGGCATGGCCTACGCCCGGTTAGGCCAGACAGACAAATCCATCAAAGCATTCCAAGAGGGTCTGCGCCTGGCCCGCCAAATTGGCGAACGGGCTGCATCTGTTTTGCTGAACAATCTAGGTGAAGCGTATCAAAACCTGTTTGATATGGAGCAAGCGCTCATTTATCATGAAGAAGGAATGCAGTTAGCGGAAAGCACGCAGCTAGCGAGTAACATGGCTGACCTGGCCCGCAACCTGGGCGTGGACCTGGTTTACTTGGGGCGTATGGAGGAAGGCATTGCCTATTTGTACCGTGCATTGAGCATCAGCGAGGAAACGGGACAGGTGGTGATGAAATTGCAAACGCTGTACTCGTTGGCGTTAGCGGAGGCGCAGCAGGGCAATTGGACAATGGCGCAAACACATGCGCAAGTGCTGCTAGAGCTGGCGCAAGAGAAGAAGGCCCGCGCCTACGAAGCCGATGCGCTGCACGCCTTGGGTGTATGCTATAAAGAACAGGGAGCCATTGCCCAGGCAGAGCAAGCCTGGCAGCAAGCCTCTTTTCTGGCGCACGAAACAGAGCAGCGAATGTTGTTGTGGCAAATTCATGCAGAATTGGCAGAGGCAGCAATGGATGATGGGTTGGCAGATGTGCATCGCCGTATTGCCGCCGAAGTGATTGAGCAGATTGTGTACCCCATTGCTGATAAGAAGCTGCGCGAAAAGTTCTTGAATGCGCCTGCGGTGAAAGCGGTAATGGCGGCTAACGCAGAATGATGCGCACGGACCGGTCGTAGGTAAAGTAATTCCACACCCATTTGAAGAAAACGGATAGGCGATTGCGAAAACCTAGCAGGGTGAGCAGGTGTAGGGAGAGCCAGGCCAGCCAGGCAAGGTACCCACGCAGGGGAACGCGATTGTAGAGCCAAACGACGGCGCGGCGACGGCCGATGGTGGCCATGATGCCGCGATCGTGGTAGCGAAAGGTTTGGGGAGCACGGCCGTTCAATTCTGCCAAAATATTGTGCGCGGCCAAAACCCCTTGCTGCTGTGCCACCGGGATGAGCATGGGGTACGGCTGGCCGTTCTCATCCTCCAGGTAGGCGATGTCCCCGACGGCGTAGACGTTGGGGCGATGGGTAACGGCCGTTGTCGATTCAATTGGTATGCGCCCGCCGCGCTGCAAAGGCACATCTAACATCTCGGCCACCGGGGAGGCCCGCACCCCCGCCGACCACACCAGCGTATGTGTGGGAATGATTGTGCCATCGCCCAAAATCACCGCATCTTCCCCCACTTCCGCGACTGGATTGCCCAAAATCACTTCCACGCCTAATGATTCTAACTGCTCTTTGGCCGCGTGGCGCAGCGGCTCCGGGTATGGCGCTAAAAGATGGGGCAGCATTTCTACTAACACCACCCGCGCCTGTAACTCTTTTTGGCAATATTCATGGGTGAGGACGTGATTGTACAGTTCGTAAATGGCTCCGGCCGTTTCCAGCCCGGTAGGGCCACCACCTACAACGACGATGGTGGTCATGGCTTTAACGGCCGTTTCATCCTCACACCAAACCGCCTGCTCAAACTGACGCAAGATATGATTACGCAAGTCAATAGCATCGTTCAGGGTGCGCAGTTCCAGGGAAAACTCGCGGAAAGCGTCGTTGCCGAAATAGGTGGGCGTACTGCCAGTAGCGATAATCAGGTAATCATAAGGCTCTTCGCGCAAGCCACCGGGAGTTTGCAAATGCACCTGCTGTGCAGCGTGATCAATCTGCACCACCTCCCCCAAGAGGCAATGGATATTGGCAGCTTTGCGAAAAATATCGCGCACGGGATATGCGATCTCGCTAGGGTCAAGCGCACAAGTAGCAACCTGGTAAAGCAATGGTGTAAAGGTATGGTAATTCCTGCGGTCGATGAGCAAGACTTCAACGGGTTGATTAGCCAATGTGCGGGCAGCAAAGAGACCGCCAAAGCCAGCACCAACGATCATGATGCGAGGGCGTTTTGTCATGATTCCAGTCCTCATTAATAGGTCATCCATTCATCAATTTAGCCATTAATTATTTCCTGAAATCCCTTCTTTTCCAAAAAAACGCCCTCTTCAGAGGTCTATAGGGGCTGATTTTCCAGAAGAATGCCCTCTATAGAGGTCTATAGGGGCTGATTTTTTAAAAGAATGCCCTCTATAGAGGTCTATAGACCCTGTTTTTTCAAAAAAATGCCCCCTTCAGAGGCCAGTAGACCCCTCTTTTCCAAAGAAACACCCTCTTCAGAGGTCGGTAGACCCTGTTTTTTCAAAATAATACCAGTAGGAGCATGGCGTCGCCATGCCTCTACGACTGGTTGACAAAGGAGCCAGTAAAGATTTACCGTTGCTGGTAACTGGTGCGGAGGTAACGATGTATAGCTTACGACAAGCAACGGATGCGGATTATGAGTTTCTATATGCACTGCATGTGGCGGCGATGCAAACGTATATCACGGCCACATGGGGCTGGAATGAGACATGGCAGCGGGAATATTTTGAGAAGAAGTGGAACCCCATCAAGCAGCGCATCATCCAGGTGGCAGGAGAAGATGCGGGGGTGCTGGTAACAGGATGGCGGCCTGAAGGCTTTTTCCTGGAGTTGATTGAACTGCTGCCACAATATCAGGGATGTGGGGTGGGAACTGCCGTCATCCACGACCTACAAGCAATGGCAGCCAAACAGGGCTATGATATTTACCTGCACGTCCTCAAAAGCAACCAACCGGCGCGGCGGCTGTACGAGCGGCTCGACTTCCGCATGATAGAAGAGCGCGAGGAACGCTTTGTGATGATATGGGAACCAACTCACAAAAAGAATGTATAATCCAGCCACCCATTATTTCCCTGAAGGTCAGATGAGCAACCGGCTCACTGCGAAGGAAAACTTCATCCCTCATCCTTCAACCTTCAACCTTACACAGGAGTGAACCATGCATTTCAAAACCATAATTGAGCCATTCCGCATTAAGACCGTCGAACCTATTCAGCACACAACACGAGCATACCGCGAAGAAGCGTTGAAGCGGGCTGGATACAATCTCTTTTTGCTCAAAGCAGACGACGTGTTGATAGACCTGCTCACCGATTCCGGCACGGGTGCCATGTCTTCCGAACAATGGGCGGGCATGATGCGCGGCGACGAATCATATGCCGGGGCCAAATCGTTTTACCGATTTGAATCAGCGGTACAAGAAATCACCGGCTTCAAGCACGTCATTCCCACACACCAGGGACGGGCAGCAGAGCGCATCCTTTTTGGCTCCACGCTCAAGCCGGGAAACATGGTGCTGAATAACACTCACTTTGACACCACACGGGCGAATGTGGAGTATCGCAAGGGAACGGCCGTTGACATCCCCATTTCCGAAGCACATCACCCCGAACTCATCCACCCCTTCAAGGGCAACATGGATTTAGCCGCGTTGGAGCGGCATCTGCAAAAAAATCACGATGACATCCCTCTGGTGATGATCACCGTCACCAACAATTCTGGCGGCGGGCAGCCGGTGAGCATGGCAAACATCCGTGCCGCCAGCAAACTGTGCCATAAATACGGCGTGCCCTTTTTTCTGGATGCCTGTCGCTTTGCCGAAAACGCCTGGTTCATCAAAACTCGTGAAGAGGGCTACGCCGCCAAAACACCGCTAGAAATCGCCCAAGAAATGTTCAGCTACGCCGACGGCTGCACCATGAGCGCCAAAAAAGACGGCCTGGCAAACATCGGCGGCTTTCTGGCGCTGAACAACGACGAATGGGCCAGCCGCGCCAAAACCATGCTCGTCATCACCGAGGGATTCCCCACCTACGGTGGCCTGGCCGGGTATGATTTGGAAGCCATTGCCGTCGGGCTGCACGAGGTGTTGAATGAAGATTATTTACACTATCGCACCCGCTCTGTTGCCTACCTGGGCGACATTCTCACGGAAAACGGCGTGCCGATTATGCAGCCACCAGGAGGACATGCCGTCTATTTGGATGCGAAGGCGATGCTGCCACATATCCCGCAGCTGGAGTATCCAGCATGGGCGCTGTCATTGGCGCTGTATCTGGAAGGGGGTGTACGCTCGGTGGAAATTGGGACGGTCATGTTCGGGCTGCATCCAGATGGTAGTGAAACCCCGGCAGCAATGGAATTGGTACGATTGGCTTTCCCGCGCCGCGTGTACACGCAAAGCCATGTTGATTATCTGGCCGAGGTAATTTTGTATGTTCACTCATTGCGGGAAAATATTCGCGGACTGAAAATTGTGGAGCAACCCCCGGCGCTGCGGCATTTTACGGCCATTCTCGCGCCCCTTTCATAATCTGTAGGGGTTTGGCGACGCCAAACCCGTACCTCTAGCGACACCAAACCCGTACCTCTAGCGACGCCAAACCCGTACCTCTGGTGATGCCAAGCCCCTACACAATGGAGAAACATTTCTATGCAACTCAATCTGTACACGTATAAAGCCATTGTGCAGTCGGTTTATGATGGGGATACCTGCACAGTGGACATTGACCTGGGTTTGCGTACCTGGGTACACGATGAAAAGCTGCGTCTGGCGCGTATTAATGCCCCAGAAGTGCGCGGTGAAGAGCGGGAAGCCGGGCTGCGCTCCCGCGACTTTTTGCGCAGCAAGATTGACGGTCAGAAAATTGTGGTTGAAACGATTAAAGACCAAAAGGGAAAGTACGGCCGTTATCTCGCCGAAATCTGGCTGGAAGACGGGGACGACACCTGGGTCAACGTCAACGATCTGCTGGTGCAGGAAGGATTTGCAGAGTACAAGGAGTATTAGTTGCTGGTTGCTAGCTGCTGGTGACTGATTACTGAATACTGAATACTGAATACTGAATACTATTTACTGACATGATTACACACCGCCATCTTAACGCTCTCATCGAATTAGTGCGTAGCCGCTATCCTGATTGGGAAGATTGCCAGCATCCGCAGTTTGTGGCAGATGAACTGGACTATAAGCGGGCAACGGCCGTTAAAGCCCAAACCACCCTCTCCCAAACCGAACTCGACCGGCTGATTGCCGCAGGGGAGTTTGACGAATTTTTGGCGCGGCTGGAGCGGGTGGCAGAGGATAATAATTTACTGTGGCGACACATACCCGCCGTGGGGGATACGGCCGTTTTGCAACACCCCGATCTGGACAAAGCCGCTTACTGCACGCAGATTCGCAACCTGCTTTATGGCGACCGCCCCAGCGCGGAACGGCTGCAAAGTTACAGCGACACCCTGGCGGCGCAAGGGCTGCCCAATGGTTGGCCTTTGCCCACCTATTTGCTGTTCATGCTGCACCCCGACACAGAGATGTTTGTGAAGCCGCGTATGACGCAGTGGTTTTTGCGCTTTGTGGGGGAAACGGCCGTCGGGGCAACCGCCACCGTCATCACGCCACCTACTGCCGCCCTTTATCGCCAGATACAAACACACGCACAGGCACTGCTGGCTGAACTGGCCTCCTACGGTGCAGAAGACATGATAGATGTGCAAAGTGTGCTTTGGGTAGCACACCGCGAAGGGCGCAGCCGCACTGGTGGGCTAAATGCTAAAGGTCAGGTGGATTTGGATATTCCACCAACAGAGCCTTTACAAATGGGTGAATCTGCGATGGAAACGGCCGTTCTGCACGAAACAGCCACCGCTTATGAACCCGACACCAATTCGCCAAATCACCCCCTTACCCTGGCAGAACTGACCGTAACCACAGGTTGGACAGAAACAGAACTAGCTCGTTGGGTACGAGCCATCCAGCGCAAAGGGCAGGCTGTTTTTTACGGGCCGCCGGGCACGGGCAAAACCTTCATCGCCCAAGAACTGGCCCGCCATCTCGTTGGCGGCAGCGATGGGCTGCTGGAATTAGTTCAGTTTCATCCGGCCTACAGCTACGAGGATTTTATGCAGGGCATCCGCCCGGTGACAACACAGAGAGGATTGCGCTATGAGATGCAGAACGGCCGTTTCCTCACCTTCTGCCACCGTGCCGCACAACATACGGGGCCTTCCGTCTTCATCATTGACGAACTCAACCGCGCCAACGTCGCCAGCGTCTTTGGCGAACTGATGTATCTGCTGGAATACCGCGACAAAGCCATTCCCCTGGCAGGCGGCGGGCAGTTCCGCATTCCTGGCAACGTACGCATCCTCGCCACCATGAACACCGCTGACCGATCCATTGCCCTGGTAGACCATGCCCTGCGCCGTCGCTTCGCCTTCATTCACCTCACCCCCAACTTTGACGTTTTGCGCCATTTCCACCACCAACAAGCAACAGGATTTGACCCTGAGCCACTCATCGCCCTGCTAGAAAATCTGAATGCCCATATTCACGATCCCCATTATTTTGTGGGGCACTCTTTCTTTTTGAGCAAATCCCTGGCACAAGACCTGCCGGACATCTGGCGCATGGAAATTGAACCGTACCTGGAAGAATATTTCTACAATCAGCCGGATCGGGTGGCAAGCTACCGTTGGGAACATGTGCAACGCCATCTCGCATGAGGCACGAAAAAAGGCACAGTGCCAATACACTGTGCCTTTTCACGCGATAAGATTCTAAATTGTTGCCTTAAATCTCTACCCGCTCCACAAAAAACGCAAAATTGAGGGGTCTGTGGCGGCAACTACCATTGCGAAAGCTGCTAGGTGCAACCAAGTGCGAAGAACTGTTTTCCGTGTCATTTCCTTTTTCCTCCGATACATCAAATAAACAGATACCAATAAGATTCGGCTTAACCTTATCTGATACACGAAGGTTTTTGAATAAAAAGACCTCTAAAAAATTGTAAATTCAACGTAAACAAAACGGCCGTATGACGGCCGTTTTGGGACATTTCATCTTCAATTGTAAGATTCGTGGGACAATTACGAGTCGCCGCGCAGCCAGGACACAAATTTGCCGACAATCCCCCCTTGCTTTTCGCCACGAATACGGCCGTTCTGCCCATTCACAAACAAGTCAACGCGCTTGTCTTCCCATTCATAATGAACCATCCACATCGGCAGCAACAGCAATTTGTAGGACATCACCATCAACCCACTTGAATTTAGCGTCAGATCACGCACAGTCTGGCCGTTGGTAAGGCGCGATGGATTGCGACGTATTGTCTGCAACACTTCTTTCCGCGCCACAATAGACGCATCCGCCAACGCCAATTGGTAACGCTGCGCCGGCCAATCGGCCAGGTATCGTGCATCGTAGGTTACGAGTTGGTCGAGATCATAATCGGTCAGGCTGCGACGTAGATGTTTGGACGGCCGTCTCTGCCCCAACACCCGATGATCATCAATCAACATATAGTCCGACCCCGACGCCGGAACCCACTCATCGCCGCGAGCCACCAGCCCGCGCCAGCCAACCTCGCCATTCAAGTCAAACGTCCACACCGGCAGATACACCCCCACCAACGGCAGCAGGCGCACGCGGCTAATCTTCTGCTGGCGGAACCAATCGCGCAGCCGCTCGCGCACCTCCGCCTCCGTCACAGCAAAAGGAATGAGCGCCTGCGGCGGCAAAATCTCGTGCGTTTCCGCCGCTTCCGTCACATACACATGCGAGCAGTACGGGCAGGTAACAGAAAGCGTCTCTGGCGCAAGCACAAATTCCACGCCGCAGCCCTGGCATTGCAGCGTGCGCGTGGCTACCGGCTGTACATGCCCGCTAACCCGCGCCAGCCCCACGATAAAATCTTGCTCCATGCCGCCCATGCCAAATTCTGGCTGCACGGTCTGCGTTCCATCGGCATTTAACGGCCGTTCAAACCCACAAAACTCACAGCGCAAACGCTGTCCATCCGGCGTGTAATTCATGCGGCTGGCGCACTTGGGGCAGGTAAACTGCTCCGCCTCCACCTCACGCGGCTCTTGCGGCGTCTCCCGTTCGATGCGGTCAGGGTTCACAATCTCATCTTCGTGGAGACGGCCGTCCAACAGCGCCATCCCCCGCCGCGCCACCCCATTCGTCGGCTGCAAACTCAACACCTGCTCCAAACACTCCCGCTTATCCGCCACATCCGCATACACCTCACTCAGCCACAGCCACGCCTCCGCCCGCATCGCATCCCCCGCATCCGGCGACAACAGCACCCGCTCCAAATGCGAAAACGCCTCATCACGCTCCCCCTGCTTCGCCGCGCCAATGCCATGCCGCAGCGAAATGCGCAAACTCGTCTCCTTCTGCGCATCTATTTGCGAAAGCGAACCGACCAACTTTTGCGCCCGCGCCAACTCCCGCGCCGGGGGCATCTCCCGCTCCACCACCTGCTTATAACCGCAGCGCTCGCACAACAATCCCCGGCCGTCCGGCGCAAAAACCATTTTCGTTTTACAATTTGGGCAATTCTGTTGTTTATTCATCATTCAGCATTCCGAAATTCGCATTTGTAGGAGAGTATCGCATGAATTCATTTCCACTGCACGAAGTTACCATCCGTGAACTACAAGAGACAATGGCCGACGGCCGTTTCACCGCCCAGCACATCACCCAACTCTACCTCAACCGCATTGCACATCTCGACAAACAAGGGCCGCAGCTCAACGCCGTCATCGAACTCAACCCCGACGCCCTCGCCATCGCCGCCGCCCTCGACGCCGAACGGCAAGAAACCGGGCCACGCGGCCCCCTGCACGGCATCCCCATCCTCATCAAAGATAATATTGACACCGCCGACCAAATGCAAACAACCGCCGGTTCCCTCGCCCTCGCCGGTTCCACGCCCCGGCAAGACGCCTACATCGTGCAAACATTACACGCTGCGGGGGCAATCATTATCGGCAAAACCAACCTCAGCGAATGGGCCAACTTCCGCTCCACCCGCTCCACCTCCGGCTGGAGCAGTCGCGGCGGGCAAACGCGCAACCCCTATGCTCTGGATCGCAATCCCTGCGGCTCAAGCTCCGGGTCGGGAACGGCCGTATCCGCCAACCTCTGTGCCGCCGCCATCGGCACAGAAACCGACGGCTCCATCATCTGCCCCTCCCACACCAACGGCATCGTCGGCCTCAAACCCACCGTCGGCCTCGTCAGTCGCAGCGGCATCATCCCCATCGCCCACAGCCAGGACACCGCCGGCCCCATGACCCGCACCGTCAGCGACGCCGCCATCCTGCTGGGGGCGCTCTGCGGCATAGACCCCCGCGACCCCGCCACCACCGCCAGCGCCGACCAAATCCACAGCGACTACACCCAATTCCTCGACGCCGACGGGCTGCGCGGCGCTCGCATCGGCGTCGCCCGCAACTTCTTCGGCCACAACCCCCAGGTTGACCAAATCATCGAAGACTCCATCGCCCTGATGCAGCGTCTCGGCGCAACGATCATTGACCCAACCAATCTGGAAACGATCAACAGCCAATTCAGCGAAAGCGAAATGACCGTCCTCCTCTACGAATTCCAGGCTGACCTCAACCAATATTTGGCACAATTAGGGCCGGACGCCCCCGTCAAATCACTGGCCGACATCATCGCCTTCAACGAGCAGCACGCCGCCCAAACCATGCCCTATTTCGCCCAAGAAATCATGCTGCAAGCCGCTGCCAAAGGCCCGCTGACCGATTCCGACTATTGGGAAGCGCTGGCAAACAACCACAGACTGGCGCGGGATGAAGGCATAGACGCCGTGCTGCGCCAGCATCAATTGGACGCCATCATCGCCCCCTCCGGCGGCCCGGCATGGCTCACCGATTGGGTGAATGGCGACCATTACGGCGGTGGCAGTTCTTCGGCGGCGGCGGTGGCCGGTTATCCCAGCATCACCGTACCTGCCGGGTTTGTACATGGTTTGCCCGTCGGCATCTCCTTTTTCAGCACCGCCTATCAAGAACCAACCCTGCTAAAACTGGCATATGCCTTCGAACAGGCATCGCAAGTGCGCCAGCCACCGCAATTTTTGCCGACGCTCTCTAATTGACGGTTTTCGATTTATGAACCATTGATTGGCGGGGGTTTGGAATGCTTTAGGTCAATCGCAACTTTTCTTCGTTATGTTATAATTTGAGCGTAGTGAACATAAGTAATAATGTAGGGCGTCCGTAACAAGCGAACAAACCAATGTCTTTTTATACGCAACTCATTCAATTAGTAAGCGAACCACCGGGAACCGTGATGTTTCACCTGGTGACGCTGTTTGCGTTGCAGGCCATTTTGGGTATATCGCTTAATCAGCGACGGCGTAATCGGGAAGACCGGGTGGCCTGGCGCATGGCGCTGGCTGCAGGCATGATCTTTCTGGCAGATGCGATGATTCTGGCATTGGGGCTGCTGTGGCAGCATGATGCGGAAACGGCCGTTACCTACCTACCCCCTCTCACACAAACCATCCATGCAGTAACGGCCGTCTTCATTGCCTGGGCCTTCGCTTCCCATGCCACTCGCTTCAACGGACTCAGCAACGCCATCCTCGTCGGTACCCTTATTGTGCTGGCCGTCATGAGCGTTTCCTTCATTCAAGAATGGCAGCAAGCGCTCACCGTTGACCTTGTTTATCAATCAACCCTGCAAGCCTTCATCTGGGGCATTTTCCAGATAGCCATTCTCGCCATTGGACTGCTGCTGACACTGTTCCACCGCGAAGGGCGACGTTCGCTGCGGCCCATTATTTTGCTCATTCTCATTGGCGCACACACATTACAACTCACCTATCCACCTACGGCCGTTCCCGCCGACAGCACCACCGCTTTTTGGCTGCGCCTCGGTTACCTGATTGCCTTCCCACTTTGGGCCGCGCATGTTTATCGTCGTGCTCTGCCAGGCCCGGACAGGATTACGCCCGTAACGGCCGTTTCCACCAGCCCCAGCTGGCAAGCACTCATGCCCCACTTCACCGACGTTGTTAGTTCGCTGCACCCCGACCAAACATTGATGGCAGCCATCGAACTGCTAGAAGAAATCACCCATGCCCGGCTAATTGGCATTGCTCTGACCCATCCACAAGACAAAACTCAACTGCAAATAGTGACCAATCTGCCCCAAGTTGGCCGTGACGCGCCGCGCTCATTAACCCTTACCTTGAATGATTGGCCCGCCTTCCGCCTGGCACGGGAACAAGGAGATGGCGTAGAACTACGCCCGAACGGTCTGGGTGCACGCCAACTTCACTTGCTATATTCTGAAATTGGCCTGAGCAGCACGTTGGGCGCGGCCTATGTTTACCCCCTACGTGTGAAAAGCGAGTGGCTGGGGCTACTCATTCTCTCGCACCCAGATGGGGCTGACGCCTGGCAAAATGATGAACGCACGGCCGTTCCCCCCTTAGCCACCTACATCGCTCAAGCTTTAGACAACAGCCATTTACACACCAACGCCTTACAACACACCCAAAGTCCCCCCCTCGTCATCGAAGAACCGCCGCCAACAGGCCGTCTCGTCAACCTGGAAGAAGAATTCCGGCGTATGGAAAGCGAACTGGAGGCAGCGCAAGCCCGCACCCGGCAAGCAGAAGGCCGTGCCGCCGACGCCCGCAAACAAGCGCAAGATTTAGCCGCCACCCTGCAAGAATTGGAACGCGTCAGTCGAGACGACCAAATTCAGAAGTTGGAATCTGAAATCGAAGCACTGCGGGAATCCCTATTGAGCGCTGAAGAGGCAATGGCGATTGCCGCTGCCGGGGAAACCGACCTGAGCACGGAATGGGTCATGCTGACCATCACGCGCTACTCCAGCCAATTGGAGGAAGCCCAAGCACGCATCGAAATGCTGCGAAATCAACTGAAGCAGCAAGAAGAAGGCGTGGCCGACGAGATCATGGAACAGCTCTTGCAAGAGGTACGCACCCCCATGACCTCTATCTCAGGGTATACGGAACTCCTCTTGCATGATGAAGCCAATATACTCAATGAAAAGCAGCAGGAGTTTGTGAAGCGTATTCAAACCAATGCCAATCGGGTAGAAGCGCTGCTCAAGCCTTCCGAAAAGTCCCCGCTTATCGAAACCGCTTTACAAAAGACGAGGCGCCCGGTAGCAAATTTTGAGGAGGTCGTGGAAACGGCCGTACACACCGTCATCACGCAAATCCGCGAACAACATCAGCGGCTGCAAATGAACATTGCCCCCGACCTGCCTACCCTCTCCATTAGTCAGGATACCTTGCAGCAAATCATGGGACATTTATTGAAAAATGCCACGCAAGCTGCCGGGGAAAACGGCCGTATCACCATCTCCGCCCAGGCCAAAGCATTGGCTGCCCCCAACGGCAACGACCATGAGGAACTCCTCAAATTTGTCCACATTGCCGTGCAAGACAGCGGCGCAGGCATCAAACTTGCAGATCGTCCCCACGTTTTCAGCGACACCCCCACAGACCCCATATCCGGGCTAGGGAGCAGTGCGCCAGCTCTTGCCCGCGCCCGCAGTCTAGCGGTTACACACGGCGGGCGGCTGTGGGTTGATGGCGAGCCGAACGGCGGCAGCACTTTCTCGCTTCTCTTCCCCATCGCCGCAGCAGACACCGAAACACCCATTGTCAGTAACAACGGAACAGCGTAAGACAGAGCATGATGGAGCGTAACTCGGCGACAAATTCCTGGGGGTCTCATCTCATCATCACCGCAGGTGTTGTGCTGACAGTTGTCATGGCTCTGCTGTTGGCACAGATGGATACGCTGCCATTGCATTTGCCCCCCGCCTCTACGGCCGTTGCTGCTGTACCCACACCGGCCATCATTCCCTCACCACATCCAGCTACCCCCCTGCCCACACCTACGGCTACGCCTGCTCCACCCACTGAAACGGCCGTTCCCGCCACAGGAAGTAAACCAACGGCAACGGCCGTTCCCGTCCTCCGCCCCACCTGCGGCATCATTCCCGATGGTTGGATACGCTACGTTGTCCAACCCGGTGATACCTACTTTTACCTATCCGCCCAATCCGGCGCTACGATCAATCAAATCGTCGAAGCAAATTGCTTGGATCCCAATTTTCTCAGCAGCGGCATCGCCATTTACTTGCCATCAACGCCGCCAATACGAGTAGATTGCGGCCCGCCTATTTTTTGGGTGCGCTATACCGTGCAGCCAGGTGACACCATGTACTCATTGGCACTGCGCTATGGCACAACTGTTTATGCCATTATGCAGGCCAACTGTCTCGACAGCCCCCGTTTACTAGTAGCTGGACGGCAAATCTATTTGCCCCCTCTACCTGCATCTCCAACGCCGCTGCCCACACCCACAAGCCCGCCAACGCCACGGCCACAACCCACGTCGCCGCCTGCAACCGCTGTGCCCACATTCACGCCGCTGCCATCGCCCACAGCCACGCCGCCAGCCACGCCAACGGCAACCACTCAGCCACCGACAGCGACATCAACGCCAATCGTATCGACGGCCACACCAACGCCATCTTTCACACCTACTTCGGCAGCAACGGCCGTTCCCACAAACACCCCCTCCAGCACACCCACACAAACACCGGCTGCAACCGCTACAGCAACAGCCACGTCTGCCCCCACCGCTACCCCCACCTTCACGCCCATACCCACAAATACAGCCACGCCCATCCCAACCGCTACGTCTACCCCCGTGCCAACGGACACCCCGACACCGTAACGTCCCTTTTATTTACCCTATCATCGCAAACGAAATTGCCTGATCGTTTACCAGTCGTGGATTGTCCGCATCCCTGCCTGTGCTATAATCTCATCCCGATTTTGCGATAAATAAGCAGTCAGCCGGTCAGCAAATCTACCGGTTAGAGCTTGATAAAGACGGAAAAACACGCATGCACGATACAGAAAAACTGCGTCAATCCATTCTGGCGCAGGTGGCGGAATATTATCGCCAGGCTCACCAAACGCAGCCCTTCATACCGGGAGAAACGGCCGTTAGCTATGCCGGACGCGTTTACGACGAACAAGAAATGCAAAACATGGTCAACGCCGTGTTAGATTTCTGGTTAACGGCCGGCCCCTATACCCAGCAATTCGAGCAAAAACTGGGTAAATTTTTGGGTATACGCGAAGTCGTCCCCACCAATTCCGGCTCCTCCGCCAATCTACTTGCCGTTACCACCCTACGCTCCCTCAAACTAAAAAATCGCCTCCTGCCCGGTGACGAAGTGATTGTGCCTGCGTCCAGTTTTCCCACCACTGTCAATCCCATCATCCAAAATCAACTCACCCCGGTGTTTATTGACAGCCGATTAGGTGACTATAATTTGGATGTGTCGCAGTTAGAAACGGCCGTATCCCCCCGCAGCCGCGCCCTCATGTTTGCCCACACCCTCGGCAACCCCGCCGACATGGACGCCGTGATGGCCTTCGTCAAAAAGCACGACCTTTTCCTTATTGAAGACACCTGCGACGCCCTCGGCAGCCGGTGGGATGGCAAACTGGTAGGCACATTCGGCCATCTCGCCACCCTCAGCTTCTTCCCCGCCCACCACATCACCATGGGCGAAGGCGGGGCCGTCTACACCAACAGCCCCAAGCTGGCAAAAATCGCCCGCGCCGTACGCGATTGGGGCCGCGACTGCTGGTGCGGCTACGAATACCCTGTCAACGGCAAATGCGGCATCCGCTTCGAGCGCGAAATCCCCGGCGTGCCCGGCTACTACGACCACCGCTACTACTACACCGAAATTGGCTACAACCTCAAAATCACAGACCCGCAGGCAGCAATGGGGCTAGCCCAACTAGACAAGCTGCCCGACTTCATTGCCAGCCGCAAACGCAACTTTGCCTATCTCTACGAAGGGCTACGGCAATTTGAAGAATTCTTGCATCTGCCCACCTGGGATGCCAAAGCAGATGTCTCCTGGTTTGCCTTTCCCCTGCTGGTGCGCGACGAAGCACCCTTTATGCGTCATGAATTAACTCGCTTCCTGGAGCAAAATCGGGTACAAACACGGCTGGTCTTTGCCGGAAACATCCTGCGTCAACCCGCTTACCAGGAAATTGTTCACCGCCAGGTCAGCGACCTTGCCGTCGCCGACCAGATCATGCGCGGCGCATTTTTTGTCGGTGTCTTCCCTGGTCTGGATACATCACGCATGGACTATATGATTGAAACCTTTGGTAAATTCTTTAAGCAATTATGAAACTATCCGTCATCATCTGCTGCTACAACGAACGCGAAACCATTGCCGATGTCATTGCCCGTACGCAGGCCGTTGATTTAGGCGGTGACTGGGAACGAGAAATCATTGTCGTGGATAATTTTTCCACTGACGGCACACGCGAAATTCTGCAACAAATCAACGACCCAGAGATTCGCACCATTTTTCATGAGCGGAATATGGGTAAAGGCATGTCGATCCGCACGGGCATTGATCACATGACAGGCAACTACATGATCATTCAGGATGCCGACAAGGAATATGACCCCGCCGAGCATCCCAAGTTTTGCAGGAAAGTAGAGGAGACAGGAGCAACGGCCGTTTACGGCTCCAGAATCTTAGGCGGCGAAGTACGCTACGAATATGCCCACGCATACTTGGGTGTGCGCATGTGGACCTTCCTCACCAACCTCCTTTTTGGCAGCAAACTCACCGACGTGGGTACGGGCACAAAAATGGTACGCGGCGATGTAGCCCAATCCCTGCACCTCACCCTCACCGGCTTCAACCTGGAATTTGAGCTGACCAACAAAGTTCTGCTCGCCGGCCATGAAATTGTAGAAGTGCCCATTCACTACGACCCACGCACATATGCCGAAGGCAAAAAAATCACAATTCAGGATGGTCTCAAAATTATTTTCACCATGCTCCGCGACCGCCTCAACCTCACCCCCCTCTACAAACCCTCTTTCTCTAGCTCTAGCTCAAAAACATAACCCTATGATTACCAAAAACATCGTCATTACTGGCTCCATTGCTTACGACTACCTCATGTCCTTTCCCGGCCGGTTCCGGGAAATGCTGCTTGCTGACCAATTACAAAACGTCAGCCTCAGCTTTTTAGTAGATACCCTCAAACGGCAGCGTGGTGGTACAGCCCCCAACATCGCCTACACCCTGGCCCTGCTGGGCGGTCATCCCAAAGTGATGGCAACCGCCGGGCAAGATTTTGCCGATTACCGCGCCTGGTTAGAACAATTTGGCGTAGACACCTCCGCCATCATCGAAATCGAAGGGGACTACACCGCCTCCTTTTTTGTCAATACTGACCTGGAGCAGAACCAGATTGCCAGCTTTTACACCGGGGCAATGGCCCACGCCGCGCAGCTCACTTTTGCCCAATACGCTGCCGATGCCAATTTAGCCATTATCTCCCCCAACGACCCCGGCGCGATGAATGCCTACGCCACCGAATGCAAGCGGGCAGGCATTCCCTACATTTATGACCCCAGCCAGCAAACCATCCGTCTCTCTGGCGAGGAGCTGCGTGCCGGTTTAGATGGCTGTGCCCTGTTGACAGTAAATGAATATGAGTACAGCCTCATCAAAGAACGCACTGGCCTGAACGAGGCAGACATTCTGCAAAAAGTAGTCGGTCTACTGGTAACAAAAGGGTCGAAGGGAGCGTGGCTGCTGGTAGATGGCGTAGAGTATGACATCCCTATTGTGCCGCCGCATGAAATTGTGGAACCCACAGGTGTGGGCGATGCCTTCCGTGCTGCATTGATGCGCGGGATGCAGCTTGGCCTGCCCTGGGATGTGTGCGGACGCATGGGCGCGGTCGCCGCCACCTATGTGCTGGAACAGCTTGGCACGCAAAACCACTACTTCACCCCAACAGAATTCGTGGCCCGTTACCGCGAACATTTTGATGACAACGGTGCGCTTGATGCGCTTTTGTAAGATTTGACAAAACTTGAAGATTTGTCAAATCTACCTACACCTGACACTTATTCAAGGAGATTTTCATGGATTTTGACATTAAAAATGTAGACCTTGCCCCCGGTGGTCGTCACCGTATTGAGTGGGCAGAGCAGGAAATGGCTGTGCTGCGCGGGATTCGGGAGACGTTTGGGTCGGAACGGCCGTTTGCCGGAGTCCGCGTCGGGGCAACCATGCACGTTACGACAGAAACCGCTAACCTCATGGTTGCGCTGCAAGCAGGCGGGGCAGATGTGGTTTTGTCTGCCAGCAACCCCCTCAGCACGCAGGACGATGTGGCCGCCGCCCTCGTTTCCTACTACGAAATTCCCGTCTACGCCATCAAAGGCGAAGACACCCCTACCTATCACAAACACATCAACGCTGTGCTGGATCACAAGCCGCACATCATCATGGATGACGGCGCCGATTTGGTGAGCACGCTGCACAAATCGCGCCGCGAGGTGATGGGCAATGTCATCGGCGGCACGGAAGAAACGACCACCGGCATCGTGCGCCTGCGAGCCATGGCCGCTGATGGCGCGTTGGAATTCCCGATGATGGCCGTCAATGACGCCATGACCAAGCACCTATTTGACAACCGCTACGGCACGGGCCAGTCCACAATGGACGGCATCATCCGTGCCACCAATTTCCTGATTGCCGGACGTACCGTCGTTGTCGGTGGCTACGGTTGGTGCAGTCGCGGTATCGCCATGCGTGCCAAAGGCTTGGGCGCCAACGTCATCGTCACAGAAATTGACCCGCTGAAGGCGCTGGAAGCGGTAATGGATGGCTTCCGCGTCATGCCGATGATGAAAGCGGCAGTAGAAGGCGACATTTTTGTCACCGCAACGGGTGACATCAGTGTCGTTGACCGGCATCACATAGAAGTGATGAAGGATGGCGCGGTGGTTGCCAATTCTGGTCACTTCGACGTGGAAATTAACAAGGTGGCGCTGCGTGAGTTGTCTGTGGATGAGCCGAAACGGGTACGGCCGTTCGTCGAACAATTCACCCTCAAAACCGGCAAGAAAATCAACCTGCTGGGCGAAGGCCGCCTGATCAACCTGGCTGCCGCCGAAGGCCATCCCGCCGCCGTGATGGACATGAGCTTCGCCGGGCAAGCGATGGCCGCCAAATACTTGCTTGATAACAAAGGCAAGCTGGAAAACCGCGTCTACACTGTTCCCGCAGAGGTAGACCAACAAATCGCCTCTATCAAACTCGCCTCCATGGGCATCCAAATTGACACCCTCACCGAGCAACAGGTGAAATACCTGAATTCTTGGGAAGAAGGCACATAAAAATGCAAGGGAGCGGAGGGGCAAGGGTGAAATCGCCCCTGCTTCCCCGCTCCCCTGCTCTCCTACTTATGAAGCGTCCTCTCGACGAACTCCGCCACCACCGCGTTGGCGCGGTCAAGGCAGCGCGGATTTATTCTAACGTGGTCAGCCCACCGGTGATTTTTGCCGTGTTGGGGCTGGTGATTGCATTGTGGGAACGGCCGTTCTGGCCCGGCTTAATTTGGGCGGCCGTGTACGGCTTCACCATTTCCCTGCTGCCCATCCTCTTTGTGCTGTACCTGCTCAAAACCGGCCGCATCCGCGAACTGCACATGAGCAACACCCGCGAACGCCACCTGCCCTACGCCATCGCCGTGCTGTGCGCCGCCCTCCTCTTCGCCATCCTCACCCTGTTTGACGGCCCCCAAACCCTGCGCTGCCTCGCCATCTTCAACATGATCGAGCTGGCCGCGCTGGGCATCATCAACGTCTACTGGCTGATTAGTATGCACGCCACTGGCGTCATGGCAACGATGGTCATCGTTTGGCTGGTGTTTGGCTGGCAAGCCAGCCTCGTCGTACTGCCTTTTGTGATTAGCGTAAGCTGGGTGCGCCTTTATCTTAAACGCCACACTCCTGCCCAAGTAGCTGCCGGACTTGCGCTGGGGGTTGCCAGCGTGTTGATGCTTACTCCTTTTGGCTGCTTCTAAATCGAACGTAAAACGTGATACTTTCTCACGTTTTACGCCCCAAATCTTCGCCATATAGACAATACGACGACTTTTCTGTATACTGTCTCTCATGATGCAATCAGGTGATGAGCAGGCTTTGTTTCAGACAATTGCCGCTTATTTGAATGAGGCAGATCAGGCATTGGTGCGGCGGGCATTGGCAACGGCCGTTGCCGCCCATGCAAATATAGATCGTCTGAGCGGTTCCCCCTACGTTGACCATTCCATTGCCATCGCCACCATCCTCGCCAAATGGCACGCCCCCGCTTATTTGGTTGCAGTGGGGTTGCTGCACGACATCTTCAAAGAAAACTACTCCGCCTGTCCCACGCCTGAAAACATTCAAGAGCAATTCGGCGAAGGAATCACTAATCTGGTGCAAGAAGTGGCCCGGCTGGGGCGGCTTGGCCCCATCTATCCGGTGCAAAAACCTGACGTATGGCTGGACAGTCTCGACCACATGGCTGAGCGAATGCCTTGGGCCAGCCTTGCCTTGCAGCGTGCGCCGCTTGCAGGTGTCGTTAAAATTGCGGACAGGCTGCACAATTTCCAATCGCTTGATGTCTTGCCAATGGAACGGCAGCGTGCGTTTGCGCAAAGTGTGATGGATATTTTCGTACCCTTTGCCGACCGGCTAGGAATGCGAGCCGTCAAGCGTCAGCTAGAGGATGAGTCTTTCAAAATACTGCAACCGGAGAAATATGAACAGGCGCAGGTACGTTATCCGGCTATCAAACGGCAAGAAGCGGCCGAACCCATTGTGCAACAAGTACAACAAGTTTTTAATGACAGCCAACTGTCTGCCCTGGTGCAAAGTAAACCGGTTAGTTACATGCGTCTATATTACCAGCAGGTGGAGCAGCAAAAACCATTGCCCATTCACCTTTCCCAGCCGCTGCTCATTGTGACAGAAACCAAAGCTGACTGCTATGCCGCTCTGGGCATTATTCACGATATTTGGCCGCCAGAACAGGAGCAAATGGTAGACTACATTGCTGCCCCCAAGCCTAATGGGTATCGTGCCCTGCACACGCAGGTGCGCTATGATGACGGCGGGCAATATTCTGGTCAATCTTTGCTTGTGCTGATTCAAGACGAAGATATGTATTTAATAGGGGAATATGGCTTAACGGCCGTTTGGATGGGTCTGCCACCAGATTTGATGCCCTCATTTGGCGAGGCTGTGGATGCCCCGCCGGGTATGATTTCCCTGTTCACACCAGCACGCGACCGGCACGATTTACCAGAAGGAGCCACACCCGTTGATTTTGCCTATACCGTTCATAGTAGTTTAGGCCATCAATGCACAGGAGCCGTTGTGAACGGCCGTATGGTTTCCCTGAATCACCACCTGGAACATGGCGATGTGGTCAAAATCCTCACCAGCACGGCCAGTGTGGGGCCATCGCGGGAATGGTTGGAACAGGTACAAACCCGCAAAGCACGCCATCGCATCCGCCTTTGGTTTCGCAACAAAGACAGCGAAAACCAGAACATGAACCTGCCCGCCGATGCCGTCACCATCTTCTCATTGACCGAAGCAGGACTGCCGCAGCGCTTAGCGGGATGCTGCCGTCCACAGCCGCCAGACCCGATTGTGGGCTACGTGAATCGGCGTAACAACGTGGTTGTCCACGCCCAAGAATGCCACAACGTGCAATCGTTGAAGCCACTGGTGAAGGTTGAGTGGAACACGATTCGCGCCGCGCACAATATTGAAGTCGAGATAACGGCCGTTGATCGTGCCGGTTTGGTGCGCGACATCAGCCAGGAAATTGCAAACGATAACGTCAACATGATCAGCTTTCACGCTGATAGTATGCCCGATGGCTCGGCACGAATTCGTTTGGGCCTGAGCGGGTCGCTTCGAGAAGGCTTACAAGCACTGTTAACTCACCTACGCCAGGTGAGAAGTGTGCGCAACGTAACGACACAACGCCTCACCAAACCGCAGCAGCTTACCAGCAATTCCATTTTAGATCATCATTTCATCAATCCATACACGCTGAATCCGGTGAGCGGCAAAGGATTTTACGGCCGTTGGGAAGAACTGCGCACAATGGTTGAAAACCTGCGCGGCGTGCGCCCCGGCGAAGCAGTGCTGCTGTGGGGGCCGCGCCGCATCGGCAAAACCTCGCTGCTGCTGCAATTCCAGCAAAATGTGATGAGCAGTGACGACTATTTGCTCGCATTTGTAGATATGCAGCCGTTAAGCGGCCGTTCTACCACCGCCTTTTTGCTCGACATCATGCACGCCATTCGTAAAGAACTGCCGGATAAAGGGATGCGTCCCCCACCACCCAACCGCCTGCGCCGCGACCCGTTGGGGCATTTCCGCCATTATATTGAGCGCAATCCGGCACTGCTGGAGCGCCATTTGGTGCTGATTTTAGATGAGTTCCAACTACTGGCAGGGCTGACGGAAGATGGCGTGTCGCTGGCCGACATTAATCGCTATTTCCGCAGCCTCATCCAACACCGCAATGGGTTGAGCATCATTTTTAGCGGTGGCGGCGTGCTGGATAGGCTGCTGCAACAACCCGAAGCCTCATTTATGCTGGAAGTGGTGCGCCATCAAAAGATTGAATGCCTGGATACAATTTCGGCGCGGCGGTTGATCACAGAACCGGTGGAACGAATACAGTATGACCCGGACGTGGTCACACGGCTGCTCGATTTGACGGCGCGGCATCCGTATTATTTGCAATGGATATGTGGAGAGTTGGTGTCGCGGGCGGATCAGGAGCAACGGCCGTTCGTCACCACCCTGCACTTGCAACAGCTTCTCGAAGAGTGGGTTCCGCAGCAAGGGGAGCAGTTCTTCAGCCACCTCTGGGGCAGCAGCATCGGCTTCGACCGCCAGACATTGCTGCAACACAAGCTGATTTTGACGGCCGTTTCCAATCTTGCTCCCGCCGACCGTTGGGTGAGTTTCGATGCCATTGCCGCCAGCGGCGTGTTGGAAGCAATGGGCGAGGGACAGCTCTGGCACAACTTACAAAACCTGGAAAAAATGGACACGCTAGAAATCTCAGCCAACGAAAATAATTACTGCCTGCGTATGCCTTTGTGTGAGCAGTGGCTCAAAGAACATTACACTGTCACGCGGGTCATAAAGGAGATTACGTGGTAATGACAACAGGCAATTTTTTGAGCCGCGAACCTGTTTTTAATCAAGAGGGCTTTTTAGGCCGCCGTCTGGAATTGAATTGGGTACACGATAAGCTGAGCCGCTCTAGTCCGCAAAACTGCAATCTGATTGGCGAGCCGCGCATTGGCAAAAGTTCGCTGCTGTATCAGGTATATGCGCAGCAGTTGGGGCTGCCACAAGGCATGAAAGGTCTCTATATTTGGCTGCGGCTGGTGGAATTGGCGCAGCCAAATTCGCTGGCGTTTTGGCGGCTGGCATGGCAGCGTTTGCAGCATGAATTAGGCCATCCGGTTGCCGATGGCGCGGCTGCTGATTCGGCCACATTTACCTCGGCCTTGTCTGCAAGCGATTGGTTTCAGGAGTTAGCAACGGCCGTTGACCAACTCCTGTACGAACAAGGACACCAACGCCTCATTTTTGTGATTGATGATTTTGATGTGCTCACTGGGCTGGATAAACAAGATTTGAACTGGCTGCGTGCACTGGCAACACGCCACGCAAATCATCTGGCCTTTGTCATTGGCAGCAGCCAGCCATTAGTGGAATTGACGGCGAATTTGGAAGATGAAACGGCCGTTTCCCCCTTCTCCAACATCTTCCACAGCTTGCATGTGGGGCTGCTGGCACAGGGTGAAGCGGAAGAATTATGCCTCAAAGCGGCTGCTGCCGAGGGCATGTCCCCTCTTTCCACTGAAGACACCGCCTTTTTGCTGCGCGAAGCTGGCCGCCACCCCGACCTGCTGAAAGTGGCTTGCGGACATCTCTTTAATGCGCGACGTTGGGAAGAAACGGACAACGCGCTTGATGAAAACGGCGCTTTTTATGAAAGCGACGCTTTCTACGACAGCGTACTCAGCCAGTTCCGTTTTGATGGGCATACGCGATGGCTGTGTCAACGGCTGCTAAAGCGGCGCACAGAGGATGAGCAACACACGCTTTGTACTCTGGTAAATAAACAAGAAGGTGTGCCAGATCGCATTTTGGCCAATCGTTTATGGCGGCAATTGGGGCTGTTGGAAAAGCGCGAAGGCAAATTTGCACCTTTCGCAGATGTATTTCATTATTGGGCGTGCCAGCAGATAGCAGCGCAGGCGAAGGAGGAAGTGGAGGAAACGGCCGTTTCCCCCACACCATCCCCGCCCATCTTCCAACACATGCCTGCCCGCCGCCGCGTCATCCTCAACCAACACGAAATTCCACTAACCCCATTAGAAAACCGCTTACTTGGCTACCTGGCAGCTCATATGGATGAGGTCTGCCGTACAGAGGAGCTGCACCGCGAAATTTGGGGGCCGGGCAAGTCCATCGCCGTCGTCGAAAAAGCCATCAACCGCCTGCGCGGCAAACTGGAAGGCGGCGATGGGCCGCAGCGCATCATCCTATCGGTGCGCGGTGAGGGGTATCTGCTGCGTAATCCCAACGAATAAGTTATTGGCCCAGCCCCAGCAAAAACAGTACACTCTGTTCACCTGATTTGTCGCCGCACAAAAGTAAGGAAAACATCTCATGAGTAAGCCAATTAAATTGGGTAAATTTGCGGGGCTGAATGTGCGTGCCCGCCCTTCAACATTTGGGGCCGCACTGGCTTTGTGGGGGCTGTTGAGTCTGTTGGGTGTCAAGCTGTTCAAGTTCTCGCTGCGAAAGGCAGTTTGGGGTGGAGCAACGGCCGTTCTCCTACATTTCCTTTCCGAGTTGTGGCATCAACTAGGCCATGCCCGCGCCGCAAACGTGACCGGTTTTCCCATGGAAGGGATTGAATTATGGGGGCCGCTGGCTGCTTCCGTTTATCCCGATAATGAACCACCCCTCCCCGCCGACATTCACATTCAGCGTGCGCTTGGTGGCCCCATTGCCAGCGTCATGCTGACGGCTGTTTCCGGCATCATCTGGCTGCTGCTGCGTCCTTTCGGTGATGTGGCTGCGGCCGTTGCCGCCTTCTGTTTTCTGGACAATGCCCTTGTTTTTACGCTGGGCGCATTCCTTCCCCTTGGTTTCACTGATGGCAGCACCATCCTACACTGGTGGCCGCAGCGAAATCGGAAGCAATTGTCAATTAGCAGTTAGCCAATCAACATTCCTATGACTATTCCACAAACCTTTCTCGAATTTGCACTGGATGCGGCCTGGCAAGCGGGGCGCATCACGTTGGGACATTTCCAAACTGGGGTGCAGGCAGAACGCAAAGCAGACAACTCCCCCGTCACCATTGCCGATAAGCAGGCGGAGCAAAAGCTGCGCGAACTGATCGGCCGTTACTGGCCAACGCATGGCATTGTGGGGGAGGAATACGGCCGTTCCTCGGCCCAAGACTCCCCTTACACCTGGATACTCGATCCCATTGACGGCACAAAATCGTTTGTCAGCGGCGTGCCATTGTACGCCACCCTGCTGGCCCTCACCGATGGCGACGAAGCGCTGCTGGGCATCGCCCATTTCCCGGCGCTGAATGAGACGGTGTATGCCGTGCGCGGGGGAGGCTGCTTTTGGAACGGCCGTCGCGCCCACGTCTCATCAGTCAACAAACTGGAAGACGCCGTGCTGCTGTCCAGCGGAACCAGCTTTGGCAACTGGACAGAGAAGGAAACGGCATGGAACCGGCTCGTGGACGCCACCTACATCCAGCGCACCTGGGGCGACGCCTACGGTTACGCCCTCGTCGCCACCGGACGCGCCGAAATTATGGTAGACCCGGCGATGGCCCTGTGGGACTGCGGGCCGCTGCAAGTGATTATGGAAGAAGCGGGGGGCACATTCACGGATTGGCAAGGCAATGCTACCATTCACGCCGGAGAAAGCATCGCCAGCAACGGAGCGCTGTTTGAACAAGTGATGGCAATCGTGAAACGTGATGCGTGAAACATGAAAAAATTCATCACGTTTCACGTATCACATCCCCGGCAAATGCGCCTCACAGAGCAATAAGGCCAATGCCGATGGGCCATCTGTAATTTCTCCAGCGCGAGCCATGCGTAGAACTTCGGCAGCAGGCAAGGGATGCAGGGTCATCACTTCTGTACTTTCGTACTGTGGGGAATGCGTCAGTGTGACACCGGTTGCCAAAAAGACGTTCCCCACTTCGTCACAAAAGCCATTGGAAACGTAAAATTGGGTGATGAGGCGTATCTCTTCAGCCATGCCGTCGGTTTCTTCGCGCAGTTCGGCAACGGCCGTTTCCAATGCAGTACGGCCGTTCTCCATACCCCCCGCCGGAACCTCCCAGCACCAATCGTCAACCGTGTAGCGATAATTACGAATCAGAAGAATACGGCCGTCCGCCAGCACCGGCACAATCCACACCGCATTCTCTTTTGTCACTGTGTTATACACGCCCGGTTTGCCATCCGGGGTGATGATGTCATCCCGGCGCACGCTGTACCAGGGGCACGACCAAACTATTTGACTGTTTACTGTGGTATAAGGGTTTGAATCAGACAAGGGTCACTCCAATGAAACGTGATGCGTGAAACGTGAAAAAACATCACGTTTCACGTTTTACGCCACAATTTCCCAAACAATCTCAACAACATGCTACAACGCTTGCAGTAGTTGACTGGCCTGCTCCACCGTAATGGCTCCTTTCTCCAGCAAATCGAGAATGCGCAACTGCGCGGGGGTTTGTTGTGTCGGATTGGCTGGGGGTGTGGGAACGGCCGTTTCCACATCCCCAGCTTCTTCTTCCGCCGCCGTTCCCGCTGCCCGCGCCCGCGTCACCTCCATGCTTTCCTCTGCTTGCTGCAACGATTTTTGCACCGCCTGCTCTGCCTGACGAAAAGCGGCAATGCCCGCAGTTGGCGCAGGTGGTGCGGCAACAGGTGCGGCCGCAGGTGTGGTCGCAAGTGCGGCAGTCAAGTCAGACTGTAACTCCGCCGCAATCGCTTCGGTCAAGCGTTTCTCCAGTTCCAGAGCCGCAAAACGATGTTTCCACTCTGGCCCAAGTTCTAATTCAATGCTGGTCAAAACTTCGGCAACGGCACGGGAAACGGCCGTACCCATTCCCACATCCACTGCTTGCACAGGGACAGCGGCTGGCTCCGCTGCCGGTTCTGGCGGTGGAGCAAACAAGACGTCGCCGTCAGCATAATCCGGCTCACCGCTGCCATCCCAGGGCAGCAAGCCGATACGCGCCGGGGTGTGCAGGCGCAGTGCCGTTTTGAAATCCTTCAAGTAACCGGTTAACGTAGTCAACCCCTCTGAAGTTGTTTCCGTCACGCTGCGCAGCTTCAAGCCATTGCGGATTTGGGCGGCTTCAGCAGTCAGGCTGAGTGCGGCCCCTGTCGGCCAATAAACAAACAGGTCGGCGCTGCCGGTGATGGTATGTTCGCCTTGCATCAGCCCGCCCACCAGATGCACAACGCTGCGCACATCAGACAGCATGACCTGCCCGCCCAAATTACCAAAGTATACTGTGCCATCCACCCATTTCACGGTCAAACTGCCGCTGATGGTGCGCAAATCCAGCCTGCCGCCAATACGCCCCAATGCCACGTCCCCGTTGGCGTAGCGGATGGATACGTCACCGCCGGCCTGCTCAATGGCAACGTCGCGGGTGTTGCGCAGCAAGATAGTTTGGGTAACGGCCGTCACCGTCAGCGGCCCATCAATCCCTTCTCCATGCAGCTTTGCCGCAGACTTGGCCTGTACGTTGCCCACCGTTGCCAGACGCAAGTCACCCGTCACCTGCCCGATGCTTACTAGCCCGGCCACGTGCTTGATGGTGAGATTGCCGGATACATCACCAATGGTCAGGCGGCTGTGCGGCGGAATGCGCAGGGAGACGGCCGTATCCGCCCCCACTTGCACCACATCCACCTCTGGCGTTTCTACGTCGCAGCCTTCGCCGCTCACGGCAACGGCCTTGCGCTGCCAGGTGGCAATGGTCACGTCGCCACCGCAGCGTGTGAGCATGACGTGTGGCGTTTCGCTGGTGTCAATCAGTTGTTCGTGCATTCGCAGACTCCTCAATCAGAGATTGGAGAATCTCCAATTTCTAATTTTCAATGGTGAGGCGTGGGTCGGCCCAGTAGCCGATGCCATCGCCCTGTATTTCTAAACGAAATGTAGCTGGCTGTGCATACGCCGCCAGTTGGATTTGTACCTCGTGCCACGTTTCATCCCCGGCGGTGATGGTGGTGTCAAATAGGGTTTCAGCACTGTTCTCAGTCATCAGGCGCAAGCGGAAATGGATGTTTGTGTGATCGGTCGCCCGCACGGCCGTTGCTAACACAGCCCCATCTGGCACAGACAGCGTGTACGCTTGCGACAGCCACAGCCCAGACTGAGGCGGCTCCATTTTCACGGCCAGACGGCGGTCATCGTCCGGCCCGGCCACGCTCAGATGTTGGGTTTGCTCAACGGCCGTCTCCCCACCTGATTCATCTACCCAGGCTACAGATTGCGGATGGCTCCACACAAACAGTGTGCGCGGCGCGGCCTGCCATTCCGGGGCCAAATTGATAATCTGGCTCCCATCCCAATCTAGCAGGTAAAAATCCGACGTGGCCTCGCCATATGCCTGCAACCGATCCAATGGGCCGTAGGGCTGCGGCAGCGGCTCGTCGCGGTCATACCACACCTGCATCACGGAGCGCAAAAAGTGCGGCGTAATGGGGAAGCGATAGGCAAACAGGTGCAGTCCAGTCGCATCGGGGAGGAAGGCTTGCATTTGTGTACGAACGGCCGTTTCTTCATCGGTATCGGCCATCCACTGCGCCTGCTCATCATGCACAGTGGGCACGGTGAGGAGGCAGTAAACGGCGACCAGTAACCAGTAACCAGTGGCCAGTGACCGGCGACCAGTGACCCGTGACCCGTAACCCGTAACCCGCGACCAGCTACCAGCAACTGCCAACAGCAGCCCCATCCATGCCTGGTAAATGTGCCGTCCGGCGTAAAGTTCCGGTTTTTGCGACCAAAGGGCAGCATAAATAAAGGCCAGATGCAGTGCGGCCCAGGCCAATCCAAACCGTGTCAATTTATTGCCGCGCCAGAACCAGTAACCCAACAACATCAACGTGAGAAAGGTGACGACGTAGCTATAACGGGTAAAGATGGCTTCGGCGGCGGTGATGGGCAAGAATTTAGTGACGGTAACGGCCGTAAACTGCGTCATCTGCTGCAACGAGAACAACCCCGTCCAACGGCTGCTGCCCGTGCCCCGCAACGAAATCGTCAGATTGGGGCGCGTAAATTGGATGATGAGATAGGCCACAACTAACACTCCCATCAGCACAAACATCATTATTTCTGCCGGAGGCATCCGCAAATCACGTTGGTTTTTCTTTTTGGCTCTCTTGCTTTTTCTCTGTGAATCTTTGTATCTTCCCTTCGTGTGACGCTGTGTCTCTTTTCCATTCAACCAGCGCCAGTACAGCAGCAGCGGCGGCAGCAAAATCGCCTCTTCGTGGCTGAGCAAGGCCAGCACAAAAAACAGGAACGGGAGGGAATAATGAATAATGAATAATGAATTGTTAATTGTTAATTGTTCATTATTCATTGTTAATTGTTTCTGATACGTGTAGAGGGCGGCGAGGGAGAAGAAGGCGCACAAGGGAATGGCAATGGCGCTAATCCAGGTAACGACATCCACGTAATTTTTTTGGATGGCGAAGAAGATGGTGAGGACAACGGCCGTTCCCCAGCCCACACCCAGCTTCCGCGCCACGCGCAAAAACAGGGCTATCACCAGCGCATGAACCAGCAGCCCCAGCCAGTAATAGCCAAAGGGCGTGTAGTGAAACAGGGCGCGGTTCAGCAAAAACCACAGGTTTTGCAGCGGGCGGTAATACCAGCCCAGCCAGTAGGGATTGAAGACAGTAAGGAGGGTGAACGGCCGTTTCACAAACTCTAAAATATAATCTAGCTGCACATAATCATCCCCCACAAATGCATTGGCATAGGGTGGGAAATAAATGAGCATCATCGCCAGGATAATCCCCACTGTGCTAAACTGAACCCAACGTAACTTCCGCTGTGACATACAGCCTAACTTTAACGAGATTTGATAAAAATTCAATGTGAAACGTGAAGCGTGACGTCATCCTTCACCCTTCATCCTTTCAGAGGTTCCCATGCCCAACCAACTCATCCACGAAACCAGCCCCTATCTTCTTCAGCACGCTCACAACCCCGTCAATTGGTACCCCTGGGGCAAAGAAGCCCTGCAACTTGCCCGCGAGCAAGACAAACCCATCCTGCTCAGTATTGGCTACGCCGCCTGCCATTGGTGTCATGTCATGGCTCATGAATCGTTTGAGGATGAGGCAACGGCCGTCTTCATGAACAACCACTTCATCAACATCAAAGTAGACCGCGAAGAACGCCCCGACCTCGACGCCATCTACATGAACGCCGTCGTCGCCATGACCGGGCAGGGCGGCTGGCCCATGACGGTAGCCCTCACGCCACAAGGCCAACCATTCTTTGGCGGAACCTACTTCCCACCCACGCCACGCTATCAGATGCCCAGTTTCATGCAAGTGCTGCAAGCCGTCACCAACATCTGGCAGAGCAAACGCGACGAAATCAATAACAGCGCCGCCGACCTCACCGCCCACTTACAGCGCAACCTCCCCCTCTCAAATGGCGATAATGCCCTTACCCCAGGCCTGTTTCGGCGAACGCTGGCAACCATCCACAACAACTTCGACGCTATAGAAGGAGGCTTTGGCAAAGCGCCCAAATTCCCGCCATCCATGACGCTAGAATTTTTATTATGGATGCACTATGCAAATGAGGACAAAATCGCGCTGCATATGGCTGAAGTCACCTTGCAAAAAATGGCCTACAGCGGCATGTACGATCAACTTGGCGGCGGTTTTGCGCGATATGCCACCGACGACGAATGGCTCGTACCCCATTTTGAGAAAATGCTGTACGACAATGCATTGCTGGCCCGCGCTTATCTGCACGCCTGGCAGGTCACAGGCAAGCCCCTTTACCAGCGCATCGCCGAAGAAACGTTGGACTTCGTGGCCCGCGATATGCGCCACGAGTCGGGCGGCTTTTACAGCAGCTACGATGCCGACAGCGAAGGGAAAGAGGGCAAGTTTTACGTCTGGTCGGCAGCCAAAGTACAAACGCTGTTGGGCGATGAGGCTGCCTTATTCATGCGCTTTTATGATGTGAGCGCAGGCGGTAATTGGGAAGGACACAACATTTTACGTGTCAAAGAAACGCCGGAAGCGGTAGCGCAATCGCTCAATTTGGAGGTGGGCGAGATGGCAGCGCGGCTGGAAACGGCACGGCAAACATTGTTGGCAGTACGGGTGCAGCGGGTCTGGCCCGGATTGGATGACAAGGTGCTGACAGCCTGGAATGGGTTGATGCTGGCCGCGTTTGCAGAGGCAGGTCGGGCATTGAATCGCCCCGATTATACGCAGATTGCGGTGCAAAATGCGGTATTTTTGTATGAGACCATGCGAGATGAGAACGGCCGTCTCCACCGCACCTGGAAAGCTGGACACGCCGCCAAATACAACGGCTACCTGGAAGATTATGCCTACCTGGCCGATGGGCTGTTGGCACTCTACCAGACCACGTTTGACGGCCGTTGGTTCACCTGGGTACGCGAACTGACCGACCTCATGCTGACCCATTTCCATGACGAGGCCAACGGCGGCTTTTTCGATACCTCGGATGATCACGAAAATTTACTGCACCGCCCCAAGGATGTACAAGACAACGCCACGCCCAGCGCTAACGCGATGGCAGCGCGGGTGCTGCTGCACATGAGTTTGTACACGGGAGACGGCCGTTACTGGGACGTTGCCGCGCAAGCCACCGCCAGTTTGCATGAAGCAATGGCGCAGTACCCCACGAGCTTTGCCCATTGGCTGGGCAATGCGGCTTTTATCCTCAGCCAGCCCCGCGAAGTGGCGATTGTGGGAAAACGAGATGCAGCAGATACGGCCGTGCTGCGCGACGCCGTTTTTGCCCGCTACCGTCCCGATGTGGTAGTGGCATTGGGTAATGAAGGGGATGGGGAGATTGTGCCGTTGTTGATGGGACGGCCGTTGCACAATGGCAAAGCCACAGCCTATGTCTGCCGTCGCTTTGTTTGCCAACAACCCGTCACCGACCCAGAAACGCTGTTACAACAATTAGACCAGTAGCCGCGATTTCTTATCGCGCATGGTAGAACGGGGTAGGGATACCCCGGCTACTAGCAACAAAAAATCCGAGCATAAGGCCCGGATTTTTTGCTTTGTAACGCAGGCAAGGCAGGTAATTCGTTACACCGCTACTTGCGCACTTTCATACAAAGATGCTTTAATTTCGAGAATATTCCGCCGGATACTCGCGTCCGTCTCTAGCAAAGAAGCGACCTTCTCGTATCCATACAACACCGTCGAATGATCCCGATTGCCTAAATACGTGCCAATCAGCGGCAGCGAAGCATCCGTTTCCGAGCGGGCCAGGTACATTGCCATTTGTCGCGGGAAAGCAATGGCACGCTTACGGCTCAGCCCTGCTAATTCCTCCATCGTTACCTTATAATGATCGCACACAGCCTGGACAACCTGCTCCAAAGTTAATTTTTCCGGTTGGCGAATCAGGTCTGCCAAAGCCATGTTGACCAAATCCTCGTCAATCACTCGCCCAGAAAGGTTTGCATATGCCGTTACTTTATTAAGCGCTCCCTCCAATTCACGGATGTTCTTATGAACATGCTGCGCAATGAATTCAAGGATGTGATCGGGGATATAGACATTGTTGTCTTCTGCTTTGGTCTGCAAAATAGCTTTGCGTGTTTCCAAATCGGGCTGCTGAATATCTGCCATTAGCCCCCACTCAAAACGGGATTGCAACCGCTCTTCCAGTGTCATCATCGCTTTGGGCGGGCGGTCGCTAGAGATGATAACTTGTTTGCCCTGGCTGTGCAGTTCGTTAAAAGTGTGGAACAGCTCTTCCTGGGTACTCTCTTTTCCAGCAATGAACTGGATGTCGTCAATCATCAGCACATCTACCGTGCGATACCGTTCACGGAACTGATCCATTTGTTTGTTGCGAATGGATTGTACTAAATCATTGGTAAAGGTTTCGGAAGAGATATAACGAACCACACGGCCGTCTTGCAAGCACTTATGCCCAATCGCATGAAGCAAATGAGTCTTTCCCAGCCCCACCCCACCGTAAACAAACAATGGGTTGTAAGTTTGCCCAGGATTTTCTGCCACAGACAATGCAGCGGCATGGGCCAGGCGATTGCTAGACCCAACCACAAACGTGCTAAAGGTAAAGCGGTTGTTGAGCGTCATCGAACCATTATCGCCATTGGTATAACCGTTATAGCCATTGGTGTACGGCCGTTCCTTGACCTTCTCTGTCTCCTGATTCAACACAGGTGGAGCTGGCGTAATAATCTCATCCGACCAGACTACAAAACGCACATGCACCTTTTCCCCGGCAATAGCTGAAAGCGTCCGCAAAATAGTATCCCGCAATCGGTTCTCCAACCAATCTTTAGCATAATCATTTCGCACGCCAATCACATATTCGTTATCTTCATACGCAATGAGCCGGGCACCTTTCAACCATGTGTTAAAAGTTGCCTTGGTCATTTGCAGTTCCAATTCTCCAAGAGTGGCTTTCCAGGCCGTTTCTGGCAGCATCATACCAATACCTCTTCCCATGAAAATAGATACCAGGCGTGTGAACCCGTTAGCTCATATTTGTGAATTCATTCACAAAATACCGGCGGTGTTCCCCGATGAATATTGAGGCCGGAATTGTGTAATGGGGCCGTTTTTACCGCTGTCGTTTAAGGTGTTACTACCATGCTCATTGGTAACTTGCTACTCATGCCTGTATAAACTGGCGGAAGATCTCAGGCATACTTACTACAGCATTTTACCAAGCAATTGTCCCCTTAAATACGAAGGATGATTATCCACAACGGTTCTTACATTCTAGCAAAGGGGCCTGTTCCAAGCAATGCGATTTGCGTAAATTTCCCTTAAAAGGTTCAATTTTTTTAGGTTGAGGAAATACCGAAAAGTTTGAATTTTTTAAGGTTTCGCCCTTGACAAGAAACGGCCGTTCCCATTTGTGGGGGTCATTAGAACCCCCCTTTCCCATATCTGTGGGGAACACCCGTTCGGTATTCGTGTCCCACATTTGCGTGTTGCCATTCTCAGAAGGTAAATCGCCCCACATTTTGCGGTCGTTTATGCGCGGTTATGTATTAGGATTTAACATTCTGTTTACAATCCATAAAATGCCCCGCACAATACACTTTTGTATCATGCAGGGCATTATCATAATGATTAATTTTTGCAGCTACTCAAATGTCAGTGTCACCACCAACGGGTCATGATCAGACACGCCCCGTGCCGAGAGATCACCAGGTTCGGGCAAAGGATAGTCAGCATCAATAGGCAGGGTGGTAACGGCCGTCACCCGCGCAAACAACCCCTCCGAGAGCAGAATGTGGTCCAGGCTTTGTGTGCCACCTTCAAAGATGTAGGTGTACGGCCGTTCCTCCTCCGGCAAAAATTCATACGCATGATGCAGCCCGGCCGCCTCCAGCGTATCCAGCGGCGGCGTTTGATAAAACGAATTCAAGTCGCCCAACACCACAAACTGCGCTTCCGGATCAACCGTGCGAATATGCTCCATCAGCGAGACATTCCACGCCGCCTGCGCCGTGCGCGTCGCCTCCGTCGCCTCCTCCCCGGCGGAGAGCGAGAGGAAGTGATTGTTCAGCACATACAAGCGCTGGTCGCCGGTATCCAAATGCACAGTGGCCGTGATCAGCAGCGGCGGGCGGGCCGTGAGGCCAGACGGTTCGGGGTAATTGGCAAACCCCTCCACCGTCACGCGGTCGCCGCGCACCAGATAGCCCACGTCAATACCCCGCGAATCTTCGCCTTCTACCAGATACGCCTCGTAGCCGTAGGCCGCCAGCGCATCCTGTGCCGCCAAATCTTGCAGCACGCCGATATTCTCTACCTCTTGCAATCCCAAAATGGTGGGAGCGCCCATACGCACAATGGCATCGGCCACCTTTGTCAGTTTGACGGCGTATTCCTCGGCGCTGGGCAACGGCGGGTCGGCGGGGTTGGGCAGTTGGTCGTCAAACATATTTTCCACGTTGAAGGTGGCGATGGTGAACTGGTTGGCGGCGGCTTCGGGCAGGGTGGGCAACGGCCGTTCCCCCATCACCACCGTCGGCGTCACAACCGGCTCAATCTTGAACGCGCCATACGTGAAGGCCAGCGGCCCGGTCAGGTCTGTGACCACATCCCCCTTCGTCACCGCATAGGGCAGCGTAGACTGGTCGGCATGGACGGCGCTGGAGCCGTCATCCACAAAGATGAGATAGCCGGTGGCGGGCAGTTCCGTGCGCCGCACCTCACTAACACCCCACTTTTCTGCTACCAACACATACTCGCCGTACTGCGTGGTGGGGGCGATGGCGACGGCCGGAGACACGGCCGTTACCAACATCCCCTCCAACGACTCATTGTAAAACAGGGCGTCCACAGCGGACGCGGGCGGGTCGTACACCACCGGCTCAATCACGGGGGCTGTCTCATCAGCGACGGCGCTGATTTCTGCCGCAATCAGGGTGGTCTGCCCGGAAAGCTCGCGCACACTGCCCGTAATTTGCAGCAGAGCGCCAGCTTGCGCCGAATCCAACTCCTGCGCTTGCACAAAAACAGCATCGGAGGTGGCGTCGTTGCCGTCCGGCTGCGCTGTTTGCAGCCAGAAGCCGCCGAGGTCGGGGAAGACGGCCGTTACCACCCCCACCGTCGTCACATCCTGCCCCATATAAGGCGAGCGGTCGCCCTCGCCCTGAATGGCCCACACCGGCACACCCTCGCCAATGAAGCTGGTGAAGCCATCGGAAAGAATGGAGTCTGCCCCGGTGAGCAGTTGCGCGGGCGGGGCGCTGATGGTGGAGACGGCCGTATCCGCCACCGTCATCGTATACCCCACCTCGGCCACGCCGCCACCACCAGAAAGCGCGGCAATCACCCAGGCTATGGCGCCATCATCGGCAAGACCTTGCGTGACACCTGCCGGGTCGGGCAGCGGCTGCACATTCAGCGCACCGGCAGGCGGCTGCGCCAAAATGGTCACATTTTCCAGCGTCTCGCCGGTGTAATTGTAGGCGGTGAGGGTGTAGGTGATGGTTTCGCCGGGCTGGGCATTATTTGGCCCGGCCAACTCCAGCCAGGCAATGGGCGGGTAAATTCGCTCAATGTCCGATTGCACACGCGGCTTAATCTGGCGACGGCCGCTGTAAACCTCGCTGATGCCGGTGATGTGGTACTGCTCGCCCACTTCTACATTGTCCACCGTCACGCCGGTGTCTTTTTCGATGTAGACCAGCGTACTGTTACCGGCATCGTCGGCCAAATCAATCTCATAGGAGAAGGAGAACTCCTCGACGCGGGTAGCTGTGCCTTGCAGCGTGGTCAGCCGCCCCATCAGCGCATCGTCGCTCCCGTTTTCGGCAATGGTGATGGGGCGCGGCGGCAGGGGGTCGGCCGTGCCGATATGCTCTACGTCATCGGGGATGGTCGTGGGAATGATTTCTAGCGAATCGCGGTACAGTTCGATTTTGCCCGTTACCCGCACCACATCGCCGATGGCGGCGTTGACCACATCCATGCCGCCGGGTATGTAGACTTGAATGCCGCCAGTCTCGTCTTCCATGTAGAATTTTGTGCCGGCGCTGCCCGCAAAGTAGCCGCCGGTATACATGGTGACGACGCCTTCAATGCCGACAACGCTGCCGATAAGTTCGCGGGCGGTGGCGACGGGCAGTGAGCCGCCAGCCATGATGATTTGCTGCACGGGGCCGTAGCGGCGCACGGCGCCATCGCCCTGCACAAAGTAGCCGCGCACGATGGTGTCTATATAGGTGAAGGGGCTTTGCAACAGCACGCTGCCGCTGGCGCTGGCTCCGGCGGCGAGTTCGGCAATGGGCCATTGCACCAGGCCATCGCTGGCGGCCGCGCCATCGGGCAGGCTGAGGATGGTGAAGTAGTCGGGGATGGGGATGGCGACGGTGACGTTGGTGACGGCCGTTTCCCCCTCATTGCTCACCATCACCTCATAGGCAAATTCTGTGCCCGGCTCGACGGTTTCGGGTAGGGTGAGGACGATTTGCAGCGGGCTGCCTGCGGCGGGCGTCATGGGGCTGCCGCTGTTTTGCGGATTGGGCACGGCGTTGGCGATGAAGTCGGCGGCGTTGTCGCCGGTTTCTTGGGCATTGCCGGCCTCGCCGCCGGGCAGCCGTTCCATGCTGCCCTCGTCGGGGACGGCGGCGGGGGTTCCGGCGAAGTAGCCTGCGGGGGCGTCGGCTCCCCAGCCGAAGATGGCTACATCGTTGTCATCGGCATCGCGCAAAATGAGGCCGCCCTTGCTGTTGGAAAGGGGGGTGTCGAAGTAGGCGTCGGGGAAGAGGCCGAATTCTTGCCCTTCGCGCACCAACAGCAGGTGACCGAGGGGCGGGATTTCGCTGGGGCCAGTCCAGCGCAAAACGCGCTCTGGCTCCTGGTCGGCGCGACTGAGATACCAGAGTGACCAGCCGTCGAGGTCTACGGCCGTTTGCCCGGCGTTGTATAGTTCGATGAATTCCTGGTTGTTGTTGCCGGGTACGCCGACCAGCACTTCGCTGAAGGTGACGCCATCGAAGGCTGACGTTTCGGCGGCGGGGGTTGGTTGGGCGGGGACGGCCGTTGCAGTGGGTACGGCCGTTTCTGGGGCTGGCGTGGCTGTGGGTGTGGCCGACTGCGCGTCGCGGCAGCCAGCCATCAATAAAATCAAAAAGCTCAATTGCAAAAATCGTTTCATGGCTGCTCCTCTAATGCGGGTTTCGGAATGCGGAATGCGGAATGCGGAATTGGTGTCTACATTCTGCGAAAGAGGTTTCATGGGGATAGTTTATCAAGTTATGGTGGGTTTGCGAGTTTGTCAGTCGTTCATCGAACCCCTGCTTTTTCTGCAAACTAGCCCTCTGGCGACCGCCAGACCCCTACTTTTTCCACAAAATGGCCCTCTGGCGACCACCAGACCCTTGCTTTTTCCACAAAATGGCCCTCTGGCGACCACCAGACCCTTACTTTTTCCACAAAATGGCCCCCTGGTGGCCGCCAGACCCATACTTTTTCCGCAAACTAGCCCTCTGGTGGCCGCCAGACCCCTGCTTTTTCCACAAAATGGCCCTCTGGCGGCTGCCAGACCCCTGCTTTGGGATATACTCAAGCCATGCTTACAACTTGCACACTTGCCACTTGCAAACTTGCACACCCTCTGGAGGTCTTATGAATCAACCGATCATTTCCGTATTTGGCAGTTCCGCGCCGCAAGCGGGCAGCGCGGTGTATGAGGTCGCTTATCGAGTAGGGCAGCTTTTGGCGGAGGCCGGGTTTGCCGTTGCGACGGGGGGGGATGGGGGGACGATGACGGCCGTTTCCCACGGCGCATCCGAAGCAGGCGGTCACGTCATCGGCGTCACCTCGGCGCAAATTGAGCAGTTCCGTCCTGAAGGGGCCAATCGCTATGTACGAGAAGAAATCCGCTACGAGACGCTGCGCGACCGGCTGCTGCACCTCATCACGCACAATGCGGGCATGATTACGCTGCCCGGCGGCATTGGCACGCTGTCGGAGATGACGCTGGCCTGGAGTTTTTTGCAAGTGGGTGAAATTAGCCCGCGCCCCCTGGTGCTGCTGGGCGAGATGTGGCCGACTACGGTGCAAGCGGCGATGACGGGTGGCTACATCCGCCCCGCCAACCACGCCCTGCTGACGTTTGTGGATACGCCGGAAACGGCCGTTGCCGCTTTAGGAACCCAGAGAGCGTAGAGAAAATAGAGCCGTGAAACGTGAAGCGTGAAGCGTGAAACGTGAAAGGACATCACGTTTCACGCTTCACGTTTCACGCTCAAAAATCGTCAATCGCCAATCGTCAATTCCCTACGCCAGCGTATCCCACAACGGCTCCGCCACCCCTTTGGCGTAATTCTCGTACCGCGCCATCACAAACAGCGCATCGGACAGCCGATTGAGGTAGGGGATGACCTGCGCCCCCACCGGCTCCTGCCGCGAGAGGGCGATCACCTCGCGCTCGGCGCGGCGGCAAACGGTGCGGGCCACATGCAGCAGCGCCGCCCCCATGCTGCCCCCCGGCAAGATGAAGTTTTCGAGGGGACCGACGACGGCCGTCAACTCATCCATCAACTGCTCCAAGGCCAACACATGCCGCGCCTCAATCTGCGGGATGTTGTACTTTTGCTTGTCCTCCTCCAAAAAAGCGAGGTCAGACCCCAGATGGAATAGTTCATTTTGGATGGTGGCGAGGACGGCCGTCAGCCGTTCATCCAACCCCGACGCCACCGCCACCCCAATCTGTGAATTCAACTCATCCACCGTGCCATAAGCCGCCACGCGCAGCGACTCTTTGGGCACGCGCTGCTTGCTGCCCAGGCTGGTATTCCCCTCATCCCCGGTGCGGGTGTAAATTTTTGTCAATCTTGGCATCATTTATCTCCTTTATAAATTATGAAGGATGAGGGATGAAGGATGAAGTGAAAAACTTCGTGTCCTTCGCGCCTTCGTGGTGATAATTTTCATTCATGTCTCCTAAAATGGAAACAGCAGCGGCAACAGCAAAACCGACGCCAGCAGCCCAATCAAAATCAGGGGCACACCTACCTTGATATAGTCGCCAAAGCGATAATCGCCCGCGCCCATCACCAGCGTGTTCACCGGAGAGGCTACCGGCGTGGCAAAGGCCATCGACGCGGCTAAGGCCACCGCCATCAAAAAGGCATGGGGCGCAATGCCCAAATTGTGAGCGGCCGCCAGGGCAATTGGGGCGACCACCACCGTCGTCGCCGTGTTGGACAACACTTGTGTAAACAACGACGTCAGCAAAAAGAGGCCAGCCAACACTGCCAGCGCATCAATTTGCCCCAACGAATCTACCAATCCCTGCGCCGCCAAATCAACCAATCCTACCTTTTCCAGCGCCGTGCTCATGGGCAGCATTCCCGCTACGAGCACAATGCTCTTCCAATCAATGGCGCGGTAGGCGTCATCCATCGTCAGGCATCCGGTGAGCACCATCAACAAAGCGGCCAACAAGCTGGCTGTGGCGATGGGCAGCAAATCCGCGACGAGCACAGCGACCATGCCCAACAAAATAACCAGGGCAATGGCCGCTTTCTGGCGATATGGCGCGGCAATCATGGATTCTGGCTGACCCATTACCACAAAGTCACGCTGCTGTTTGCGCAAGTCAGCAATGTTTTTCCATGGCCCCTGCACCAGCAAAATGTCACCGAAGCGCAGCGGTGTGCTTTTTATATCCAGTTTTTCTTTTGCACTCGGCCCCGTCAACCCCAGCACAGTCAGGCGGTAGGTTGTGCCAAAGCGGGATTCAATCAGCGTTTTGCCAATGAGACGAGAACGTGGTGGAATGAGCACCTCGGCCACGCCTACTTCATCGTTCAGGAGAGAATTAGCTTCATCGTCGTCACGGGCAGGGCGCACGCCCAGGTTCCATTTGGCGGCCATTTGTGTGATGGCTTCTGTCTCGCCCTGTACCAGCAGCACGTCGTCCAGTTCGATGAGGGTGTCTGGCTCAGGGGTGATGGAGGTGCGCGGGGGCAACGGCCGTTCCGCATCCCTCTGCCGTCCCCATACCAATTGCAGGACCGGGCGCGGTTCTTCGCGGCGCAAAATATCCAACACGGTAATGTTAAACTCCCGCCGCAGCCCAGCCGCAGCCAACGATTTCCCTATCAGGTCAGAAGCACGGCGCACGCGCAAACGGTAGAGGTTATCTGGCAGACGATACAAATCCACCAACTCTTCCGGGGACTTAAACGACTGGGCATCTATCTGCACTCGCCGGTCAGGCAGCAACCGCCGCCCCAGCAAGGCCATATAGCCAATTCCTAAAACAATGAGTACAGCCCCCATCGGCGTATAACTGAAGAATGAAAAGGGAGTTAGCCCATTTTCACGCAGCAAATCGCTGACAATAATGTTTGGCGGCGTGCCAATGAGGGTGCTGGCTCCCCCTAGTAAAGAGCCAAAGGCCAGGGGAATGAGCAGCCGTGACGGAGCGATTTTTGCGCCACGAGCGAGGATGACGACGGCCGGAAGCAGCACGGCCACCGTACCTGTATCGCTCATAAAGCTGGACATGAGAGCAACGGCCGTCATCAACACAAAGGTCAGGCGTAGTTCGCCGTTCCCGGCCACCTGCAAGATGCGCCGCCCAATCATGCCCGCCAACCCGGTTTGCAGCACGGCCCCGCCCACAATAAATAGGGCAGCAATAGTCAGCACAGCCGAATTAGAGAATCCGGCCAACGCCTCAGCGGTGCTCAAAGAACCGGTGAGCATCAGCGCGACAACCACGCCCAAAGCGACCACATCCACACGCAGCCATTCCGTGATAAAGAGAATGACGGCGACGATTAAGATAGAAAGTATAATCCAAGCTTCTAGTGTCATAGTTTTGATGGTGTCAAGTATCCAGCACCTGACATTATCCTAAAATTCGCCATTCTCGCGCCTCGGCGACGCGGCGCAGCCGTTTGTCGGGACGAATAGCTGTTGCATTCACGCTGTTTGCCAGCATGGGGATGTCGCGGATGGTGTCGCCGTAGGCGGCGTAGAGAGGGCCGTCTTGCAGCAACGGCCGTAACCGCTGCACCTTCTTATCCCCCACATTCAACGGCTCGGCTGTGTGCCCAGTGAAACGGCCGTGCTCATCAAAGGAAACGGCCGTGCCCCATCCCTCGCAGCCGATCCGCGCCGTAAACACATCCAAAATCGGCTGAAACAAACCCGATACCACAATCACCCGGCGGCCTGCCTCCTGATGCGCCGCCAATTCTGCCAGCACCTGCTTGCGGCGGCGCGGCCACAACTCCTGCTCCACCACCCAATTCGCCATTTCCCCAAATGCCGCTGCGTCATAGCCCGCATAAAGCTGCAAAATCTGCAAAATCCAACGCTCCTTAAAAGCGCGTTCGTTCACCAGCTTCAGCCGGTACAATATCAGGCTTGGCAAGCTGCGCCGGTATAATGCCCGAAACGCCTCCGCCTGCCCATGTTCCTCTAAATAGCTGCGCATACCGCGCCACGTCTGCCCGGCCGTTAATGTTCCTTCCAAATCTGATGCCACAATTTCAGTCATAAAATCCCTATTGATTGACGATTTTTGATTTGCGATTGACGATTGGTACGCGCCAATCGCTGACTCGTTAACCTTACCACAAGCGCCTTCCCGTTCCCACCGTTTGCCTGCCTTCATCTGCCCGCTATACTTCAAGGGTGAAGCGTGATAATCTTTTGCGGATAGCATTCTCTAAACGTAACTATACAGGTGTAATCAGGAACACAGAGTTACGCAGAGGCAGCACAAAGATACACAGAGAGCAGAGAGAAAATAATATAAAAATCTCTATGTTCTCTCTGTGAAACTCCGTGTATTCTCTGTGAAACTCTATGTAACTGTATAGCTACCTCTAAGCATAAAAGGCAGATGTTTCATGAACCAAACGCAGTTACTCGACCTGCTTCTGAGCTATTTTAATGACAAAGACTTACGCGAATTAAGTTTTCGCCTCGAAATTCCGTATGAAGATTTGAGCGGCGACAACCGCCGAGAAAAGGCTATCTCATTGCTGGAGATGTGCCGCACACACGGCCGTATGCCCGACCTATTCACAGAAATGGGCAGTATGCGCCCACACCTGCCCATCGGGGACGAGGCGGATCGCCTGCGCTGGATTGACGACCTGACCGCCGGAATGGGACAGGTCAACCAACCCCAAATCACCTCGCAAACGAACAAACTTAAGGGCATTATTCCGCCGACGCAGCGCACGCCCACGCCTAAACCACGCCCCGCCGGAGCCAATCCCTACTATGCCGGACGCATGGTCACAGACAAAACCCTATTCTTTGGCCGCGAAGAAGAACGGCTGCGGCTGCGCACACGGCTGCAAAATGGCGGCAGCAGCGCCATCGTCGGGCTGCGCCGCATTGGCAAGTCCTCCCTGCTCTACTATCTCAGCCATCATGAACCGTTTGACGCAAAGTGGCAGCTTGTATTTGCTTACCTGGATTTGCAAGATGCCCGCTATCACACGCTGCCCGGCCTGCTGAATGCGGCGCTGGCTCATTGGTACAGTGCATTGGGCAGCGCTGCACCACAAGTCAAGACGCTCGCCGCTTTTAACCAGGCGGTGCAAACGCTCAACGAGAACGGCCTGCGGCTGGCGCTCTGTCTGGATGAGTTTGAGCAGCTTACCAAACGCCCCGCCGAATTCAGCGATGATGTATTTGAAAGCTGGCGTGCCTTGGGGAATGCAGGGTATCTTGCCTTTCTCACGGCTTCGCATCAACCTCTGGCCGATTTGATTAAACAGGGCGGGTTGACGTCTAATTTCGACAATATTTTCACGCAGATAGACCTGGGGCTGCTGGATGAAACGAGTGCGCTGGCGCTTGTTCGTGAACCGGCGCAGCAGCAGGGGGTGGTTTTGCCGGATACGGCCGTTAACGATGTACTTCGTCTCGGTGGCACACATCCCTTTTATTTGCAAATGGCTTCCCATCACCTCTTCAACAATTTGCAAATGGGCCGGTATCGGGCAGCACAGGTGCGGCAAGATTTCTTGAATGAAGCAGAGCCGTATTGGCGGCGGTTGTGGGATGAACTGCTGCCGATGCAGCAAACCTTGCTAACGGAGGCCATCCAGCCCAACCCGCCGCTGGTGATTGAGCGACAGTACCGCCGCCTGGCACGCAGCGGCGTGCTGCGCGAAAGTGCCGGAGCTTACCAACCTTTTAGCGAAACCTTTGGGTCGTGGCTGGATGAGGAACTCAAGGTTGCGAAAGCGTTGAACCAGCAGCCTGACGCCGTTGCTGTCCAATCCACCTGGAAGGACAAACTACGCAATCTTTTGGGAAGAGAGGATCGGTAAGCGGTTATCGGTTGCGGATGATTGGCAAGGTTGCCTGGCCTTATGGCGAGGTTGCCAGGACTTCTGGCATGGTTGCCAAAACCTTTGGCGAGGTTGCCAGGGCTTCCAGCCAGGTTGCCAGAGCTTCTAGCCAGGTTGCCAGGGGTTATGGCGAGGTTGCCAGGGGTTCTAGCCAGGTTGCTAAGACTTCTGGCAAGGTTGCCCGGCTTTGAGAACGGGTCTTGGCTTGCCGATTACGGCTCGCACGGCCGTCCCCATCCCTCCGCAATCCAGCAAGCCAAATTCTGTTCCGTCCACGCTTGGGCATTGACCCAGGTGCCATTCACCAGCAAATCCCAATGCAAATGGTTGCCAGTGGAAAAGCCCGTACTGCCCACTTCGCCCACAATCTGCCCTGTCTGCACCACATCGCCCACATTGACGAGGACGCTGCTCATGTGGTAAACGCCGGTATACACGCCCAGGCCATGATCAATAATCACCGTGCCGCCGCGCACATACAGCGTTTCGGCAACGACAACGGTTCCGCTGGCACTGGCAAGCACGGGCGTGCCCCCATAGGCAGCAAAGTCCACCCCTTCATGCGAACGATTGTAAGGCCCGCCATTGTAAGATCGGCGGGCGCCATAATTGGAACTGATGAACAAATAGCTGTCTAATGGCTCGCGGAACGGAGCGTTCCACTGAACGTCAGGGGTTGCCATGTTCCAGATTTCAAAAAGGCGGGCGCGTTCTTTGTCAATGTCCTCTTGCGTGATTTGCGCGGCCGTGCCGGTGAGGGTGATTTGCTCAAAGTCCCACTGGTCATCTATAAATTGCCAGGGCTGGCTCCAACCGGGTGCGTTGGCGGGCTGGATGCTTAATTCGGGCTGCCCTGAACCGTAGAAGTTGTATGTGCCGCCGAGGGCAACTTGAGTACGGTCGTTGCCAAAACTGTTAAACGCCTGCAAATTCAGCTTGACAGTGGTCGTCAATGGCTGCGCCGTCACGCCACGCAGGGCTAACGCCTGCCCCGGTCGTGCAGGGATGGCAGACAATTGCAAGTCGCTAAAACCGACCGGCAAATCGCGTGGCGCATCCGTACCGGGCAGGAAAAGAGGTTGGTAGTTCAAGGGTAAGTAAGGGTGGGTCAGCCCATTTTGTAAGGCAATGGCCCAGGGGGTGGTGTGATGGGTAACGGCCGTTGCCAGCAGTCCCCCCGCCTCAGAACGCAGCATCACCCCGGCCCGATTAATCCCCCTATCCGGCAGCAGCAAAACCGAGCCAATGACCGGCTGACGCACCTGGTTTATCGTGCGGTACGGGGCCAGGTCTTCCGCACTCAGGCCATAACGCCAGGTCAATGAATCCCAGGTATCGCCCGGCAGTACTGTATGTTGAATGGCCGGCGCACTTTGTGCGGCGCTGTCTTGCGCCATCGCCTGCCCGCTATGGCTTAACCCAACAAAGATTAGAAAAAGGAATGTGACTACTGTTTGCCGCATCTTTGTATTGTATGCCATTTCCCAATCTGCTACGAAGTCAATGACGATGGCCTTGCCAACTGAGGCTGCATGGCGTTACAATCTTTCGAGGAAGAGAGACGGCCGTTCTGCACAGGGAGCCGACACCCAGAACGGCACACAAAGGGAGAAAAACGATGGAACCGCTATTTGACCTGGGTTTGCAAGCCACCCGTTGGTTGCAGGCTACCTATCCGCAGCTTGAAGGGTTCTTCCGGTTCATCAGCACCCTCGGTCTGGAAGAGTTTTACCTGGCAATTGTTCCCCTCATTTATTGGTCAATTGATAAACGACTAGGACGCAATCTGGCGTATGTGTTCCTGTTTACCAATAGCTGGAACGTGTTGTTTAAGCACGCGTTACGCGGCCCACGCCCCTTCTGGTTTGATAGCAGCCTGGAGTTGTGGCCGGAAGATAGTTACGGGATTCCCAGTGGACATGCACAAATGGCAACGGCCGTTTACCTCTTCATTGCCGGTTGGCTGCGTAAGGGATGGGTCTGGTTTGTCGCTGTTTTGGGAGTCATCTTAATGGGCGTCAGCCGCGTTTACCTGGGAGCGCATTTCATTCATGATGTTGTGGCGGGCATACTCATTTCCCTCATCATTCTAATTGGCTACATCATCTGGCAGCAGCGGTTTGCTATGCCTTTTGGCAAACGCATTCTTGGCTACCGCCTGATGATCGCCATCCTCGTGCCCATTGGCCTTGCGTTATTGTATGTTGTCATTCGCCTGCTCATTGGCGCACCAGATGAGAGTGTGCAGTGGGCAGCTTATATTCCTGTGGCAGAACTAGCGGGATTAGAAGGGATGGCAACGGCCGTTGGCAGCTTGCTTGGTGCGGGTATTGGCCTCACACTAGAAAACGGGCGGGTACGCTTCAAAACTCAGGGCAGCCTGTGGCAAAGATTGCTGCGTTTCTTGCTCGGCATCATTGTCACACTGGCCTTGTGGCGTGGCTTGAGCCTCATTTTCCCCGCTGACCCGCTGTGGCTGGGCATCCCCTTACGCATTTTCCGCTACGCCATCACCCTACTCTGGGTAGCGTATTATGCACCCATGCTCTTTGTGCGCCTCCGCCTTGCAGAAGCCGAACCAGCCCCCCAAATCACGATGACCCCACCGTGAGGATTAACGATTTACAATTGAAGAGTCACCGTTTGCTAATTACTGGCTCTTTCCATGCATCCTAATGCTTTCATGGCATCATGAGTGCTCATGTGAATGCGGTCTTCCCCCAACTTGTCTACAAATCCGATAGCTTGCAGCCGATCTAGCACCGGCCCTTTGATCGCGGCCAGGTGCAGTTCAACATCTGCATCCCGTAGTCCGTAAATCAGGGATTCTAATGTCTCTAAGGCGCTGGCATCAATGAAATTAACGGCCGTTCCCACCAACACAAATTGCTTAATTTCCGGGTGATCCGCCACATGGCTGAGTACCGTGTCTTCCAAATATTTAGTATTGGCAAAATAAAGGCTCTCGTCAATACGCATGACCAATGCATGAGGGCAAGTTTGCACAGGATAACGCAGCACATTGCGGTAAATCTCACTATCCCCCAAACGCCCCACCACTGCCACATGCGGTTTACTCGTGCGCCAAATGAACAACAAAACGGCCGCTGCCACCCCGATTAAAATACCGCTCTCAATGCCCACAATCAAGACCGCCGCAAAGGTAATCATCATCGAAGCGGCATCTGCCTTGTTATAACGCCACACATGCCGGAAGGTTTTTACATCAATCAGGCCAATTACAGCAACCATGATAATGGCTGCCAGGACTGCATTAGGCAAATAGTAAAATAACGGGGTGAGGAAAACGACGGTTAGGGTGATAAGAACGGCCGTTACCATGGAAGCCAATCCCGTATTCGCCCCCGCCGTAAAATTCACCACCGAACGGCTAAAGCCCCCCGTCACCGGATAGCCCCCCGTCAAAGCAGTGCCCACATTCGCCAGCCCCAACCCAATCAACTCCTGATTCGCGTCCACCTTTTGCCGCCGCTTGCTCGCCAACGACTTAGCCACCGAAATACTCTCCATGTACCCCACAAAGCTAATCGTCAACGCGGTTGGCAGCAGCAAACGCCACACATCGCCGTCTAACGTGGGCATTGTCAACGGCGGCAGCCCTGCCGGAACATTCCCCACAATGGCAACACCGCCAGATTCATGCCAGCCCAAGCCCCAAACCAACCCTGTCCCTAACAGCACCACGACCAATGGCGCACTCTTCGTAATCGGAACAGCCAACGCGTCAGCCACACCCCAACGTTTCAACTGCTTCCCCAAACCAGATTTGAAATAAAATAAAACGCCAATGCTGACAATCCCAATACCCAAGGTCAGGGCGTTCGCCTTTGCAGCGCTTTCCAACGTCACAAGAACAGTCTCATAAAAATGTGCAGAGCGGGGAATACTGACGCCCAACAAATGCTTCATTTGGCTAAACCCAATGACAATCGCCGCCGCGCTGGTAAAGCCAGCCAACACCGGATGACTTAGGAAGTTCACTAAGAAGCCGATGCGCAACAGTCCCATCCCTGCCTGAATAATGCCCACCAACAAAGCCAGCGTTAGCGCAAGCTGTACATACTCGGCGCTGCCTACCGCAGCCAATGGACTCACACCAGTTGCCACCAACAGCGACACAATGGCTACCGGCCCCACTGCTAATGCGCGGCTCGTGCCGAAAATACCATATAAAATAAGGGGTATAATGCTGGCATATAAGCCAACTTGTGGGGGCAATCCGGCTAATAGCGCATATGCCATTCCCTGTGGAACCAACATAATTGCCACAATCAGCCCTGCCAACAAATCGCCTATCAAATCCTCCCGACGATAAGCCGGCAACCACTCCAACACAGGTAAGTATTGCTTCCATACCGGTTTTCGATGTTCTTGGCGCGTGGAATGGTCTGTAGATTGGGTCATGAGTTTAGCCAGTTAGTTTGTCAAGCAGTCAGCACATTCAACAGGTTATTTGTAGAGAAAATTCGCACGCTTCCAGCCAATCATTCCCCCTGACAAATTGACGACATCAAACCCGTTAGAGGCCAACATTTCACAAGCGGTGTAACTGCGAGCGCCGGAACGGCAGACACACACAATGGTTTGGTCTTTTGGCAGTTCGTCCATCCGCGCCATTAAAGAGGAGAGCGGGAATAACTGGGAACCGCCAATATGTCCATCGTATTCAAACTCGCCTGGGGTGCGTACATCAACAAGCAGCAGGGGCTTGTCAGCCTCGTCCAGCCACTGGTGTAATTCGGCGGCATTGATTTGTTTAACGGCCGTCATCCGCGACCCTTGTGACTTTTTAGAACTCGAAAAAAGTGAACGTAGCATTGTTTCTTATCTCCTCAGTTTTCACACCAGGCAGCATACTGCCTGATGCAATAGGCAAAGCATTTCCATTCAGAACCTGTGAGATTCTATAAATCCAAAATAAGGGAATTGTCAGTGTGTAAAGATGACGCCGTTCGGCAGCCAACGCCATCGGCGGGTGAAGATTTTAATTCAACTTGCTTGTGGCAAGAAAAACTCTGTTAAATCCAGCTTTTTATACAGGCGTTCGCGCACCTGTTCAGGCATTTCGGGCTGTGGCATGTTCCGATACAAGTATACTGTTTTGCGCAGCGTATCAACCATAACCCGGCAGTTTTCGCAATCGCTGAGATGCTGCTCAATCTCTGCACAAACGGTTTCAGAAACTTCTCCATCCAAATAAGGGGATAACTCATCTAATAAGTGGCGGCATTCGTCATGTCCCATCTGATTTGCCTCCTCAGCCTGGTATTTGCTGCTCCACAAAATAATCGGATAAGCGTTCGCGCAACCACAAACGGCCACGATGCAGCCGCTTTTTTACAGCGTCAGCAGAAATGCCCAATGCATCGGCTGACTCTTGAGTAGATAATCCTTCCAACTCGCGCAAAATAAAGGCTACCCGAAGTTTTTCGGGAAGCTCCTGAATGGATTCTTCTAAAAACTCACGCACTTCGGAGGTTTCAAAGTCTTTCTCCGGCAAGCAGCACCAATCAAAAAGCTGTTTAGGGACGGTTAATGGGCTGTCCTGCTGTAGAGTTTCATCAATGGAGAGGGTGTAGGGAGACGGCCGTCTCAAACGCATCATCGCCGCATTATAAGCAATCCGATACAACCAGGTACTCAAGCCAGAACGTCCCTCAAACTTATCAATACTTTTATAAGCATTCAGAAACGTCTCTTGCATCACATCTTCAGCATCCGCTTCATTCTTCATCAAGCGCAAAGCCAATCTGTACACTTGGGTGCCATACAACTCAATACACAAAGCACAAGCCGCCTGGTCTCCATTGCGAATCCGTTCCAATAAATCCTCTTCGGTAATCGCGTCACTCATTGGAATTCAAGCTCTCTCCTTCGTAGAATACCTACATACCTTGCCCATTATACAAGGAAAAAGCCTACTACGCTTGGTAGCAGGCTTTTCAGGAGAGACCCTTAGAGGCCCATAAAAACCGAGTCCTTACCCCAGAGATGTTAACAGAATCAAATCGTTCATCACCTTTCACACACCCGAAGATTTTCATCTTCTATTTATCTCGGGCCTTTAATATCCTGTCTGTTTGGATGCCTCCACCCTCAAAAAGTGACACATTTGCACAGAATGCCCAATAAATCACCCGGTAAATCTATAAAAGGACACTTGCCCAAATGCCATCACTCAGTCAAAATCAAAGCCATATGAACCCCAAACAAGACAACTACCATTGGTGGCAGCGCGGTGTCATCTATCAAATCTATCCGCGCAGTTTCCAAGACACAACGGGCAACGGCATTGGCGATCTGCCTGGCATGATCCAACGATTGAACTACCTCAACGACGGCACATCCCAATCCTTAGGCATTGACGCCATCTGGATCAGCCCCTTCTATCCTTCCCCAATGGCTGACTTTGGCTACGACGTCAGCGATTATTGCAACGTACACACCCTCTTCGGCAATCTGCAAATCATCGACCAACTCATCACCGCTGCCCACCAGCACAATGTTAAGGTCATTATCGACTACGTGCCCAACCACACCTCCGATCAACACCCCTGGTTTGTAGAGTCCCGAAGCAGTCGGCACAATCCCAAACGGGATTGGTACATCTGGAGAGACGCCAAGCCCGATGGCTCTCCTCCCAATAATTGGGGCAGCTTTTTTGGCGGGCCAGCCTGGACATTTGACGAAGCAACCGGGCAATATTACCTACACCAATTCCTTAAAGAACAGCCCGATTTGAACTGGCGCAACCCCGAAGTCAAACAAGCCATGTTCGATGTGCTACGCTTTTGGCTGGAGCGTGGCATAGACGGTTTTCGTATGGACGTAGTCGGCCTCATCCTCAAAGATGAGCAACTGCGCGACAACCCACCCAACCCCAATATGCCGCCCGACCTACCGGATAATGACATTGCCGGGCGCTCGCTGATGGTTCACAACCTGGATCAGGATGAGGTTCACGCCATCATGCAAGAGTTCCGCCAGCTATTAGATGGCTACGGGGATCGCGTCGCCATTGGTGAATTGTGGGGGCCGCTTGACCGCTGGGTGCGCTACTATGGCGCAAGGAATGATGAACTGCACCTGCCCTTCAATTTTCGGTTGATGGACGAAGGTGTGTGGAATGCGCAAGCTATGCGTGCTTCTGTAGATGCGCTGGAAGCGGCTCTGCCCGATTTTGCCTGGCCCAACTATGTGTTGGGCAATCACGACCGTATTCGGCTGGCAAGCCGCTTTGGCGGGCAGGCGCAGGCACGGCTGGCAGCCATGATGCTGTTAACGCTGCGCGGCACGCCTACGTTGTATTATGGTGATGAGCTTGGGCTAGAAAACGGAGTTATCCCGCCAGAAGCAATACAAGACCCGCAAGGGCTAAATTTGGGCGCAGAGCGCACGCGAGACGTGGCGCGAACGCCTATGCAGTGGAACGAGGAAGGGTTTGCAGGGTTTTCTACAAGCGAACCCTGGCTGCCTCTCTCTACTGACTGTCAAACGCGCAACGTGGCAGTCCAATCAACTGATCCCACCTCTATCTTAAACTTGTACCGGCAGTTGATATGGACGCGCCGCCAATCAGATGCGTTGAGTGTGGGCAGCTACCGCCCGCTAGATGTGGCCAACGATTGTTTTGTATACTGGAGAGAAACCACAACGGATCGTCGTTTGGTAGCGCTGAACTTTAGCAACCAGGAACTAAATTTGATGGTTCCCGGCTTGGGCAACGGCCGTATCACCCTTTCCTCCCACCTTGACCGTGATGAACCCATTGCTGGGCGGCTGCGCTTACGGCCGTTTGAGGGAGTCATCATCCATCCAAAACACGAGTAGGTTTTACAACCTGATACACAAACTATGGCAGAAATCATTAACCCAACCAACAAAGCTGTTGAAGACTTTCGCCGTGCCCGTTGGCAGGCCGCCCTTCAACAAGCCTATGCCCGTATGACCGGCCGTTCCAACGACCTGCTGTCATACGAAGATGTGCGCCGCGCCCTGCACGCTACCACTCAAATCGAGCGCGGTTTACAAGACATCCCATTAGAGGCCATCATCGGCAGCGTGGGCAGATACAGCGATTTCACACGCAGCTTTTTGCCCCGCAGCGATACCATGCGTGACCGCTGGGCACGTGTCAGCGCCATTGCCACCAATGGGTCTGGCTGGCCGCCCATCCAAGTATACAAAGTAGGTGAAGCATACTTCGTTTTAGATGGCAACCATCGTGTCAGCGTAGCGCGGCAAATGGGACTAACACACATACAAGCCTATGTCACCGAAGTAATTACAAAAGTCCCGCTGACGGCCGACGTTCAACCCGACGAGCTGATTTGCAAAGCGCAATACGCCGACTTTCTCGCCCATACCCATTTGGATGACACCCGGCCCAATGCCGACCTGAGTGTGACCGCACCCGGTACTTATGACATTCTCGAAGACCACATTGCCGTCCATCGCTATTACATGGGCAACGAATTCCAACGTGAATTCTCTGTTGCCGAAGCTGCCGCCAGTTGGTATGACTATGTCTACCTGCCGGTGATTCAGGCCATTAGCGAGCGTGGTGTGCTGCGTGACTTCCCCGACCGCACCCCTACAGACCTATACATTTGGCTATCTGAACATCGGGCAGAACTGGAAGAGATGTTGGGCTGGGAAGTGAGTACAGAAGCAGCAGCCAGCGATCTCGTGGAAACGCAAAGCCAAAAGCACCCGCTTACGCGCATGGGCAAGCGCATTTTGGATACAATTGTGCCGGAAGAGTTTTTGCCGGGGCCAGAGCCAGGAGAATGGCGCAAAGAACGATTGGTGCAGCGCTACCTTGAAAAGCTCTTCCACGACATTCTCGTACCCATTAGCGGACAGGAATCTGGCTGGAATGGGTTGGAGCAGGCGCTGGTGATTGCGCAGCGTGAAGGGGGGCAGCTACGTGGGCTGCACATTGTTGCAGAAGAAGAGGAAAAGGACACGCCCGTTTCCCATGATCTACAGAACGCCTTCGTCCAACGCTGCCACGAGGCAGGCGTAAATGGGTCACTCACCCTGGAAACCGGCCCAGTCGCCAATACCATCGTTGATCGTGCTCGTTGGAACGACCTCGTTGTCATCAACCTGCTGCATCCACCGGGCAGAACCGTACTCGAACGGCTTGAGTCTGGTTTCCGGCAGGTAGTGCAGCGCTGCCCGCGCCCGATTCTAGCCGTGCCCCAAACCGTCACGCCGCTCAACCGCGCCTTACTCGCCTACGATGGTCACGCGAAATCGAAAGAGGCCCTGTTTATTGCCGCCTACGTTGCCGAGGAATGGGAAATCCCCCTGGTTGTGGTAATGGCGTATGATAAAAAGGGGCCAAATGAAGCCGCACTCGATCACGCACGGCGCTACCTGGAACTGCATGAAATTTCTGCCGAATTTGTCGTCGCCCAAGAGGATGCGGCCACGTTGGTTTTGAACACGGCCGTTTCCCACGACTGCGACTTCATCATCATGGGCGGCTACGGCGCACAACCCGTTGTCGAAGCCATCCTCGGCAGCGTCGCCAGCGAAATCCTGACGGAGACCCATCTTCCGACACTGATTTGCCAATAAAAGTTTGCAAGCGGCAAAGCGGCAAGTGTTATTTGCAGACTGGTCGCTTACCCTATTTCTGCACCAAGACGTAACGGCCGCGTGTCCCTTCCGCCGTTGCCGTGTACAAATAGGTGGCATCGCCAATGATGATGATGTCCGCATGACCGACACCGACGTTGCCCGGTAAATCCATAATGATGGGATTGCCAGGATACTTTTCCCAACGGCCGTCAATCTCCAACGCCACACTCCGCGCCAAACCCAGGGCAAACTGGTCATCCACCACCGCCGGGTCGCTGGGGCCGCGCACGCCCTCGTATGTCATGTAATAATGGTCGCCCACCCGCACCACATCCGCCGACGAAATCGTGCGGAACTCGAAGTACGGGTTAGCCTCCGCACCCAGCAAATCGGTCGGGCCATACCCTAATTCTGCACCAAACAGCGGATTGTTCTCGCACTCCACCATGCCTGCCGCACCCGCAAAACGATTGCCTTTATAACAGCCTATGTGCCCCGGCGCTTTACCTAGCCCCACAAACACGTAGAGCATATCCCCCTCTACATAAATGCCGGGCGGCCCGCCCGCCAAACAGTCCCACTCCTGGCTGGCGTAAATATTGGGATGCAGGCCAATCAATTCATAGGGAGCGCAGCCACCATATGGGTAAGTCCAAATCCAGGTTCCATCAATATGCGTCTTGTCCGACCAATTCACGCCGTCGCTGGAGGTGCGCAGGTAGTTATACGCGCCAAATTCATAGACCAGATACGCTTCATCCGGCGCAAAAAAGACGCGCGGGTACTGCTGCTGGTCTACCTGGTCTTGAATATGTTCGCAGGGACAGCTTGCACATTCAAACAAACACACCGGTTCTTCAAGAGTGAAGGTCTGTCCGGCGTCGTAGCTTTTCCAAAGGGTGGTGCAGCCGGGAAAGGCCACCGGGTCGCCACACTGGTCTACCACCCCGGCAGATGGGTCGCTGGCGTGCAGATATGACCACAACTCGTTGTCGCCACGATAAACGGTGTCGGATTCGCCAATGGGCAGGCCAGTGTCGGGGATTTCGAGCAGCCATTCGGCACGGCCGTTCCAAAAATCCTCCAACGTGGCAAACTGGCGGCCCGGCGGTGCATAAAAACCAATCTGCGGCGTAGGTGATGGTGTCACAGTCGGCACAGGCGTTGCCGTTGCCGGGCGTGCCAGGGTCGGCGGCACAGTCATGGTGGGGGCGACTGTAACCGCAGCCGTCACCGTTGGCAATTGACTATTGACCATTGACAATTGCCCATTTTCCATCGGTGTTTCCGTCACCACAACCACATCCGTCTGCGGTGCAGCACAAGCAGAAAGAGCAACGGCCGTTACCAACCAACCTGCTAATCCAAACAACCTCATCCACTTCAATCGCATAAACACACTCCACACACAAATTGGACGAAATTATACAGAGAATGTAGAAGCACGACGACGCCATCCCCTACCACAGTTTGCAAACTTGCCCCTTGCCCACATCTTCCTCCCTTGTACAATCATGGCATGGAACTGACGCCCCGGCTGCTGCTCACCGCTTACACGCAAGGCATGTTCCCCATGGCTCAGGAGGATGGCGTTTACTGGTATCAGCCCGACCCCCGCACCATTTTGCCCCTGGATGCTTTCCACATATCGCGTTCTTTGCAGAGGGTGATGAAGAAACGGCCGTACCAAATCCACGTAGACACCGCCTTCGAAGCCGTCATGCGCTACTGCGCCGCCCCTGCACCTGGCCGCGAAGAAACCTGGATCAGCGAAGACCTCATTATGGCCTACACCCGGCTGCACCAACTTGGCCTAGCCCACAGCGTTGAAGCCTGGCGCGATGGCAAACTCGTGGGCGGACTCTACGGCGTCGCTCTCGGCGGCTTCTTCGCCGGAGAAAGTATGTTCTCCCGCGAAACAAACGCCAGCAAAATCGCCCTCGTCCATCTTGTACAACACCTAAACATGCGTCGCTTCCAATTACTTGATGTACAATTCATGACAAACCATTTGCAGCGTTTTGGTGCAGTCGAAATCTCCGACGCAGAATACCAACAGAAATTGCACCACGCCTTGCTCGTTGACACGACATTCTGAAAGAGAGTTGTCAAATCTTAAAGATTTGACAACTCTCTTAACTTTGAGGAGCTACAGATGTCCAAAAAACACAGAAACATTGACCCGCACGATGTACGTTTTTTTAGCGGCCGTTCCAACCCCGTGCTCGCCCAAAAAATAGCCGACTACCTGGAACTCCCCATGGAAACCACACACTTCTCCAAATTCAGCAACGACAATCTTTTTGTGCAGTTGGGGGCAAGTGTGCGTGGTCGTCGTGTCTACATCGTCCAATCTCTCGTCAGCCCCGTCAGCGACCACCTGCTGGAACTGCTAATGATGCTCGACATCGCCAAAAGCGCCGCCGCCCACGACATCCACGCCATCATCCCCTACTACTCCTACGCCCGCTCCGACAAAAAAGACGCGCCGCGCATCTCCATCACCGCACGATTAGTCGCCGACCTGATGCAAACCGCCGGAGCTACGCGCATCATGACCATGACCCTGCATTCGCCGCAAGTACACGGTTTCTTCAGCGTGCCCGCCGACCCCCTCACCGCACGCGGCCTTTTCGCCGACCATATGCTCAAAAACAGCAAATCCCTCGCCGATGCCGTCGTCGTCGCCCCAGACGTAGGCAGCGCCAAATCCGCCGCCCGCTTTGCTGATTTGCTGGATTTACCCACCGCCGCCGCGCAAAAAACACGCATCTCCGACGAAGAAGTGAAAATCGGCAGCCTCTTCAAGCGGCAGGTCGCCGGGTTCCGCCACGCCATCATTTACGATGACGAAATCGCCACCGGCGGAACCGTCGCCGAACTCTCCCGCCTACTTGTGGAAAGCGGCATCGAACAAATCACCCTTATTTGCACGCACGGGCTGTTTCTGGGCAAAGCATTTGCCCGGCTCCAGGCCATCCCCCAAATTCAAGAAATTATCACCACCGACACCGTGCCCCGCGCCCCAGAAAACCAACCGCCAAACATGACCATCCTCTCGACGGCATCTATTTTCGGGCGGGCCATTCGCCAAAATTACCTGCACCGCTCCATCGGCGAGCTATTCGACTTCGGCGCAGACCAATGAGAAGCAAGTATGCAAGTTACAGGTTACAAGTTACAAGTATACAAACCTGTAACTTGTAACTTGCACACCACAATTATCTCAAACGCTTAAACCCTTTCCCCAACGCCTGGTGGCTGACGCCAATCGTCACAAATGCCTCCGACTCTACCTCCGCCACTATCCGCTTTACCGCGTTCACCTGCGGGCGGTAAACCGTACACGAAACCATGTGCCGCATTTCTCCGGTATACCCGCCCGTCACCTGCCAATAACTTACACCGCGATGTGTCTGTTCAATAAGGGCGTCGGCTATTTCTTTGGGCTTGTTGGTGATGATGGTCACGGTGCGCGTGCTGCTTGGCCCCTCCAACGTATAATCTGCCGCCAGCCCATTGATGAACAACACCAAAAAGCCGTACATGGCAATCTCCCAACCGAAAATGAGTCCGGCTATCAGGATTACAGCCCCATCTGTAAAGGCGTATACCTGACTAAGAGGCAGTCCTGTGCGCTGCTGAATGACACGTCCCACAACGGCCGTACCACCAAACGTACTCCCCGCCCGATAAACCAGCCCCGCGCCAATCCCGCCAATGATGCCCGCATACACACTGGTCAGCAGCACATCATGGCTGAGGGGGAACTGCGCTATCACCTGTGGCAAAATCACGCCAAACAAATCCACTAACACAGAAAAAATGGTCGCTGAAATAAGCGTACTGACCACAAATCGCCAGCGCCCCAACTGGAAAAAGCCCAGCACCAGCATGGGCACATTCATAACCCAGTACATCAGCCCCACCGGCCAATCGGTATAATGATTGACCATGATGGCAACGCCGGACAGCCCGCCGGAAACGATATTATTAGGCACTTGAAACAAGGCATACCCCAACGCCGCCAGCCCCGTACCCGCCAGCAAGTACAGCGTCGTCTGCAAGGCGTGCCAAAGGGTGCGCTGCGTGAGTAGTTTCTTTTGCTGAAATTGTTTTTTCATCTTATCTATCACCTCAAATAGACAGACCCCAAGGAGCTTTCTCGCCCTCAGGGTCTGCTAATCGTTGACTATCAAGTTGCTCTGTATCCGCCATACGTGGCGTTACGCTTGATTCGCCTCCCACTTTGCCACGCATTCATCGCAGGGGCAAGCGCCGCGCAGATATTGCCAGGTGTAAATGCCCGTCCAGTGCCCATCGCTCCACTGAAAGGTGAGGGCATAGCTGCCGGTCATTTGCACATTTTCCAGGTTCAGCCCTTCGTTGGGCGTATCGCGCACAATCAGGGGATTGGCTGGCGTGCCCATGTTCTCATGGCCGCCTTTGCACTCCGCGCAGGGGCACTCCGCCCGCAGCCCGGCAAAGGGATAGTTGCTCACATGCCCATCATCCCAGGTGATGGTTAGAATTCGTTTGGTTCGGTCGGCTGTTACGCCGGTTGGTTTTGGATGGTTTGTCATATTTACCCTCTTTATTCACGCGTCACCTATACCGGATAACACATGATGGTTGATTACAATGATGCCAGCCGTTCACTCAATTCGGCGTGGCTGGCCTGGGCATGAGTTAGTTTGTCACGCTCTTTTTGCACAACGGCCGTTGGCGCTTTCTCGGCAAAGGGGCCGTTGAGCAAGCCAGTGAGCCGCTTAATCTCTTTGTCTAATCCGGCCAACTCTTTTTCCAGCCGTGCTTTTTCTTGGGCCAGGTCTACCATCCCTGCCAATGGCAAATAACAGGTGACGTTGCCTAAAGCAATGGTCAGCGCCTGCGCTGGCGCATCTGCAGTGGCGGCAATGGTGAGCTTGTCGGCGTCCAGGCGGGCCAGGAAGGAGAGGATAGCGCGTTGGGATTGGTAGAAGTCGGTTTTGTCGGCGGCGGTAAGTACGGCCGTAATCCATTTACCCGGTTCTACACCCTGTTCGGAGCGGGCGGCGCGAATGCGCGTCACCAATTCGCGCAACTGCTCAAAGTCGGCAGCGTCGGCGGTGTATTGGTAGCATTCCTGCCACGCGCCGCACTCCGGCCAATCGGCAATAATCAGCGCATCTGCCCAGCCTTCGTCCGGTTGAATGCCAATTTCCGATTCCACGAACGCCTGCTTGAGCTGCTGCCACGTCTCCTCAGTCACGAAGGGGATAAACGGATGCAGCAAACGCAGACTGTCATCAAGGACGCGGCGCAAAACGGAGAGGGTTGTCCAGGCACGGCCGTTTCCCACACCCAACTGCACCTTCGCCAATTCCACGTACCAGTCAGCAAACTCGCCCCAAAGGAAATCGTAAACCTGTCGTCCTGCTTCGCCATATTGGTAGTTGTCCATCAAGCGGTTCACGTCGCGGGTCACTTCGCTGAGACGGGTGAGAATCCATTTGTCAGCCGGTGTGTATTCAACCATACCCGGTTTATCTTCGGCAGTCGCCTTATCCAGGCTGCGCGTGATGAAGCGAGCCGTGTTCCAAATTTTGTTGGCAAAATTGCGATTGCTCGCCACGCGATCCACAGAAAGATTGAGGTCGTTGCCAGGCGAACCGCTGGTCAGCAGTGTGAAACGCAGCGCATCCGTGCCGTATTCGCCCATCACCTCCAACGGGTCAGTCACATTGCCCTTTGTTTTAGACATCTTTTGCCCGTGCTCATCGCGTACTAACCCGTGCAAATAGATGGTGTGGAAGGGGATGTCGTTCATGAAGAGCAGGCTAGTCATCGCCATGCGTGCCACCCAGAAAAAGAGAATATCGTAGCCGGTTTCCATCACGTCGGTGGGGAAGAAGCGTTCCAAATCCTCGGTCTGGTCGGGCCAGCCCAACGTAGAGAAGGGCCAGAGTGCGCTGCTGAACCAGGTGTCAAGTACGTCGGGGTCTTGCTGGATGTTGGCGCTGCCACACGCTTCGCAGGTGGTGGGGTCTATGCGGGCAACGGTGTGATGCCCGCAGTCGTCGCAGTACCATACGGGGATGCGGTGTCCCCACCAAAGCTGGCGGCTGATGCACCAGGGCCGTATGTTTTCCAGCCAGTTGTCCCAAATTTTGTTGAAGCGATCGGGCACGATGCGGATACGGCCGTTATGCACCGCTTGCAGCGCCATCTTCGCCATCGGTTCCGCATCCACAAACCATTGACGGCTGACCATTGGCTCAATCACCTCGCCGCCACGCTGGCTGCGCGGCACGCTGAGGGTGTGCGGCTCTGTTTTAAGGGTAAGGTCAGCCGCTTCCATGTCCGCCCACAGCTTCTTGCGGGCATCAAAGCGATCCATCCCGGCATAAGGGCCAGCATGTCCGTTTAACGTGGCGTCTTTGTGGAGAATGTTGATGATCTCCAAGCCGTGACGCTGCCCAATTTCAAAGTCGTTGGGGTCGTGACCAGGGGTCACTTTGAGTGCGCCTGTGCCGAAAGCCATGTCCACGTATTCGTCGGCGATGATGGGAATTTCGCGGTTGAGCATGGGCACAAGGCAGGTTTTGCCCACGTAGGCAGTGTAGCGCTCGTCATCTGGATGAACGGCAACGGCCGTATCCCCCAAAATGGTCTCCGGGCGCGTCGTCGCCACCGGCAAAAAGCCGCCGCCCTTCACCGGGTATTTGAAATGGTACATGAAGCCTTGTTCTTCGCTGTATTCCACTTCAAGGTCGGAAACGGCCGTTTGCAACCCCGGCGACCAATTCACCAAATACTCCGCCTGATAAATCAGCCCCATGCGGTACATGCGCACAAACGATTCGCGTACCGCACGGGAAAGACCCTCATCCAGCGTAAAGCGCGTGCGCTCCCAATCCGCCGACGCCCCCAAATGGCGCAACTGCTTGATGATGTACCCACCATAGCGCTCTTTCCATTCCCAGGTGCGATCCAGAAATTCCTCACGGCCCACTTCCACACGAGACGTGCCCTCACGCAGCAGCAGCTTTTCTACTTGTAACTGCGTGGCAATACCAGCATGATCTGTGCCTGGAACCCAAAGAGCGGCACGCCCTTGCATCCGCGCCCGGCGAATCATCAAGTCTTCCAGAGCCACAAACATAGCGTGCCCCATGTGCAGTTCGCCGGTCACGTTGGGCGGCGGGATGGAGATGACAAAGGGTTTGCCATCAGGCAAGTTCACTTCTGGCTTGAACCAGCCATTTTCTTCCCACCACTGGTAAAGGCGCTCTTCTGTAGCCTGAAAATCATACGCTTTGGGCATTTCACTCATTTCAATTCCTCGATTTACGATTGGCGATTTACGATTGGCCAATCGTAAATCGTCAATAAAAAAGCTCTCTCATCCTCAAGGACGAAAGAGCATAACTTACGTGGTACCACCTTGATTCCAGTAATCAGTAAACAGTAAACAGTTAACAGATTATGGCGCTCATTGCAGCAATAACGGGCTAACCCGGTTCCGATTACTGATTACCGTTTACTAATAACCGTTCGTCGGAACAACTCCTGGGCGACATTCGGCGCTTTTTGCCTGTGTGGGGTTGCAGCCTATTGCCCCAACACTCTCTGGAAGGCAGACATTTCACTGTCGGCGCTTACTCTTCCCATTCATAGTCTTTGTGTATGTCAATGGAGCCAAGTATAGCAAGGGGAGGATAGAGGAGCAAGAGGGGAAACGGCCGTTACTCCCCCCGATACACCCGCTCTAAACGGGAAATCGCATACAAGGCTACCAGCGCCGAAATACCTGCCATCAAATATGCCTCCAGCACCGTCGCCTTCGTCAAAAATACTCCCACCATGCCAAATGCCCCGGTAAACAAATACAAAATCAAAACAGCTTCCCGCTGACTATAACCCATCTTCACCAAGCGATGGCTGGTATGATCTTTTCCGGCCGTATTCGGGCTAACCCCCCGGCGAATCCGCGAAATCACCACCAGCGACGTATCAAAAATGGGCAATCCCAGAATAAACACCGGGACCATCCAGGTGACGATATTGGCATTTTCAGGGAAACGCAGTTGCAAGCCCAAAATTGCCAGCACAAAACCTAAAAAGAGTGCGCCCACATCCCCCATGAAAATCTGCGCCGGTTTGAAATTGTAACGTAAGAAACCGAGGCACGCGCCCAACACGGCCGCAGCCAATGCCGCCACCAAAAATTGCTCGTTCAACGCCCCCAACAGCAGCATAAACGCCGCCGCCACCGCGCTGACACCCGCGCTCAAGCCATCCATATTGTCCAAGAAGTTGATGGCATTGCTAATGCCTGCCAGCCAAAAAAGGGTCAGTGCATAATTGAGGGCATCTGGGACAGGAAGCTGTACACGCACATCAAACCAGATGAGAATGGCCCCGCCAATTAGCTGCCCACCTAGTTTGGCCCATGCTGGCAGCCCATTGCGATCATCCCACAAACCAACTAAGGCTACCACCGTCAAGGCTAACAAAATACCCAAGACCTGGTCTGGGGGACGCCCACGATAAACCACTAGCACGGCTACAATCGCCCCGCCAAAAATCGCCAGTCCGCCCATTAAAGGCATGGGGGTGCTGTGCAATTTGCGTTGTGCCGGGGCATCGACAAAACCCAATGCCACAGCAACCCGGCGAATGGGCGGAATGCTAAACGCCGAAACTGCCAGAGCGATGAAGAAAACGGCGATCACGGCTCGCATGACAGTTTACTCGCCTATCTCTTCAATTTCGATACTTTGGATGATGTCGCCCAAATAATTGGGGTTTGCTTCCGGGTCGCGCAAAGTCAGCGCAGACAAAACCTCGCTGCCCTCGACAATTTCACCAAAGATAGTGTACTGGTTATCTAACCAGGGTGTGGCCGCAAAGGTGAGGAAGAATTGGCTGCCGTTGGTGTCCGCTCCTCTGTTTGCCATCGCTAATAACCCAGGGCGATCAAAGGTAAGGCCATTGTTAACTTCATTAGGAAATTCATAACCAGGGCCGCCCGTGCCTATTCCGGTAGGATCGCCAGCCTGAGCCATGAAATCAGCAAGTACACGATGGAAGGTTGTGTTGTCGTAGAATCCCTGCCGCGCTAGAAAGACGAAGTTGTTAACGGCGATTGGGGCTTCGTCGTCAAAAAGGCGTACACGAATGTCACCACGTTCAGTGTGAATGGTGGCAATGTAGGCATTGGCCGGGTCTATGGTGAAGGCGGGCGGGGCTGTGTAATAGTTGTTGCGGTCAGCGGGGTTGAGGGCGGCTAACGGCCGTTCCCCTTGCACAGGCGTCGTCGATTCCGGCTGAATCTGGGGCAAATCGCTTTCATTCACACCCAAATCCAAAAGAAGCTGCTGCACCTGCACGGCCACCTCCGTTGGCGCCTGAGCCAGCGCCATTTGCGCCGCTGCAATTGCCGCATCTTTATCACCCAAATTTTGATACGATGTGGCTATGAGATAATTAATATTCCAGGCTGGCAAACTGCCGCGTGTGTCATACTCCAAAGCGTTGTCATAAGCAAAAATGGCTGGTTCATAGTCACCCAATTCCTGCCGAATCTGGCCCAATTGCAGCCAGGCACGCGCATTCTTTTGGTTGTAGTCCAGCCCGCCTGCCAAAGCGTCTGCCGCGTTAGCATAGTAATCATTGCGCTCCTCGACAGGCAAGGCGGCAGCGCAATTCAAATAAGCGTCAGCCTCAGCAAAGTATGTATCACTAAAGAAGGGGTCAATATCTAGCGATTCCTGGTAAATTGCCAGCGCACCCTCGCAATCTTGCTTGAGGTCTAATGTCAACACTGCCAGTTCATTACGAATGGTAGAATTTTGCGGACTGAGGGACAACGCAGTTTGATAATAAGATTCGGCCGCATCCAACCGTTCTTGCCGCGTTGTGGCGTCAGTCGCTAATTGAGCAAGGCGCGTGTTTAGGCGAGCAAGATTAGCGGTGTGGTCCGTATTCAAGGGATTGATGTCTTGGGCAAGCAGCAAGCGCTGTTCGGCATCATCGAACAACTGCTGCTGGACAATCGGGTCTGGCTCAATAGTGGAACGCTCCAGATAGGCCCGCCCCAAGAATAAGTAGTAAAAATCTTCGCGTGGAGCCATTCTCAGGGCATCTTCGTAAATGGCGATGGTGTTGTCCCAGGCAGTGATCCCATCCGCCAGGGTTTGCTGATTACGCCCTAATTGGGTGGCCTGCGTTTCAAAGGGTTTACCACGCTTGAAAACCATATCGGCCTGGATGACGCGCATATTGGTTTGGGCCAATCCCCAAAAAGCAAAGCCAAAAAGGAAAACTAGGGCGAGAACGGCCGTCGATTGGCCGAAAGTCCGTGCGCGCTGCCGCGCCACCAAAAACGCGCCAATAAACAGCACACTAATCACAAAAATGTAAAAAACCGTGAGGAAATTGGTCGCCAGTCCAGCCTCAAAAACCCGCAGGTCTTGTATGGTTGCAAACTCCTGCGTCACAGTAGGTGCAATTGAGCTTTTGATGAGATTAGCCTGGATAAACGCATAGAACAAGCCACCCCCTAATGAGGTGATACCCATCACACCGGCAGGCAACAGAGACTGTTTCCACTGACCATCCCACAGCAGGTAAAGTAAGATACTAGTGATAATGCCCAGCAGCACTCCTTGCCAAATCGCCCCGGAAATGAGTAGGGGAACTGCGAATAAGAAACCGGTTAGGGCAATAGCAGCGGCCTGAAAACGGCCCCCTTCCCGATTTTGATATAGGAAGATGGCTGCAACCAGACTGAGCAATGCCCACAAATCCAATAGGGTACGACCTAATGAGCCCGTGACCGTTGTGCTGCGAACGGCCGTATACAAATACCCAGCCCCTAATGCGCTAACTAAAAACGAAAGGGCGAATAGCACAACACCACTCTGGCGGCGGTTGGCACGGAGCTCAGGGGCAACCATTGAAAACTCCAACTCTCCACTCTTCACCATCTCGCTCAAACTCAACAACAGCCCCAGCCCCCACGTCATGATCATCATGAGAAAGATGAACGGCGAATCGGCAAATTCCTTGCTTGGATTCACAAATAAGGATTGGTGCAATATCTCTCCTGCGGAAAGATCACTGGCTGACTCAATTACTTTGCCCGGCGGCAGCGAATAGGTCATGAATTCAAAACCGATGATGCCCACCAGCAGCAGCAAAACCAGCCCGTACAGCAAGGCTGGCCCCCACACATCTTTGCTGGTGGTGATCGTGGCCCGCCCCTTGCGGCGGCGCACTTTCGTCTCGACCACTGGCTCTTCTTGTTGTATATGCTGCACCTGACCTAACACATACATCAAAGCCACGTAGACAAAAAAGTGCAACCGGGTGGCGGCAATGGCAATTCCAAAGTGAATTTCGACGTAGTGCGCGAGAACGGCCGTGACCAACCCAATCATCAATAAACGATCTACCTGGAACGGCTCCATCTCTGCCGCATCCGCCAATGAAGGCACAAAGAGAGCATAGTAAACCAAATAAAGCACCAAGCCTATAATACTACCAAACGGAATCGCCACACCAATGAAAGGAGCACCCAATGTCTGCGTAATGAGGGCCGTTCCCACTACCGCACCACCAATCCAAAAAGCAATCAACAGATTGCGGTCACGGCGTGACTGCACCACCCCTAACCATTTAAATCCAAAATAAAACACACTGAGGTAAAGCGCCTGCCATACCAAGAAACCTAATGCACCGGTAATGACAATAGCGTCGAAAGTTTCATTATGCGAGCGGTCTGGCGAAGCGTTGCGTGCCTCAACCGTACCCAATTCAGGCGGGTAAAAACGATTATATGCAACGTACATAGATTCAGGGCCGTAGCCAATTAACGGCCGTAAAAAATTAAACGAATCCTGGCTGCCATCTGGGTAAACTAACGGCTCATGTGGAGAAATGAGTTCCAATGCTCCTGTCCAGATAAGCACACGAACACGACCTGTCCCTCCTTCTGACTCAAGCAATCGCCCCAAACGACCAATGGAAGGCAAGCTATGCCATTCCACCAATGTTGCGGTCATATCTCCTAATACAGGTGTGCCACCAAACTGCTCATCCAATGTACCAGCAAAGTTAAAGACACCCAACCACACGACAAGCACCAATGCCAGCAACAGCCAGGAAAGCCACAACCAGCGCCAGCCACGACGCACGGCAACCATGAGAAAAATAGCAAGCGTGATCACCCCAATTGAAGCGGCAAATGCAACAAAAGACCCCATTGGCCCAGCTAATGACGCCAGTTTCCCAGAAGCTGTTATCTGATTAACTAGAAAATCAAAAACGAAGAAAGAGAGCGCGATACCACCAACGATCAGCAGCAGCACACGCCCAATATCCATCAAACCAACACGCTTCTGCGAAGGCGCTGCATTACGCAAAGAAACCAGCAAGATAAGGACAAAAGCAAATAACCCACTCCCCAACCCTAACCACGGCCCACGGCTGCTAGACCAGTAAATGGCAAGTAGTTGAATCGCAAGCGTAAAAATATAAACAGAAGCACGAATGATGTCAGCATAGGAAAGTTCTTCATCACCCAAAATATTGGTGAATGCGTCAACAATGCGGGCCAACGTAAACGGCACAACCATGATTAGATAGGCAGCAATAAAAATGGCGTTACCCATGTGTCCAGCGGATACGTCGCTGTGTATCACCACCCGCGTAAAAGGTCAAGGCCAGTGCTGCAACATGCCATAAAAGGCAATAGGAATGCTATGATGATGACGGCCGTAATCACCTGCGTAATTTGTGACCATCAGAATTGTCGCCGCCATAAGAGCAAATACCACAACAAGAAAACGTATACGTCCCTTTGTAAATCCGCAGTAAGATCCGGCCCAACTCACCTGAGGTAAGCGCCGAAAAGATAGTGGATAGTAAATAGACCACACCACCAACAAAAAGACAGGCAAGATAAAGGGCTGCCGCCAGACGACGTTTCGCCCGCAAACGCAACCAATCCAACTGCTGCCATTTCCTGTTCATTGACAAACTTAACGACCCAAGCGGCACTCATCAACAATGCGATTGAACGCAGCAAGGTCAATTTATCTGGCTCAAACACGCGATTTGGGAACAGCCATTAAAGAAAAGTAGGAACAGCAACGATAGCTGCCAACCAACCATCTCGATAAAAACCATTGCACCATTGGAGAAACCTTTTGAATTCATACCTTCATACCTATTTTATGTGGCACTGCAAACAAAAGATTAATGGTTCTTGGAAATTGGTGGAAATCAAGATAGAAACATGAAACGTACCCGAAGATGTTTTATATAAAATTCCAAAGATTCAGTTATCTGACGGAAAATGTTACCGCACGGGAGTTAAGCAAGCAAACAGCTTACAATAGCTTTTGATATAAAGCATTTATATCGGCAAATCATTTTTTTCTGCACCAAAGATGGGGCACGAACACGGCTGTTCTCCCCATCCGCCGCCGTAATGTCCTCATTTGCCAGCAACATCACCACCTGTCCGGGCTAACATTTCCGGCTGTTCTTCGCCACAAGGAATCCATTTTCCTCCACAACGGCTTCAGCCGAGCCATCCGCCTGTGTACAAACGATGGGCAACCCCCGTCGCCATCGCCTGAGGCAGCAGCACGCGTGGCAGTCCTTCCCACAAGCCACTACCAAGCACAAAACACGCCAGCAGCCATCAATCTGGGCACGTCGCGGCGCAGCCCGGTCACAACAACCTGATCCGCAATACGGCTGCTTGGTAAAGCCTGTTCCACGTCGCGTGCGCAGCGGCTCATCACCAACTATGACAAACCAGGTGTGTGGTTGCTGTCGCTGAATATGCGCAAATGCCGTTACCAAATCGAGAGGTGCCTTTTGTGTGGAGAAAGGCGGGTGACACTGCCTCACCACGAGCGCATCCATGAAGGAATGCCCAACTGCTGCCGTGATCTCCATCGGAGGGATTTGCGAATGGCCAAAGCGGTCTAGCTCAATACCGCTGCGGATGAGGGTGTAGTTCGCGGCGTTTTGATGCCCTGAGCAATCCCTTTGTTGCGATCTTTGGCCGTGCCAACACCTGCCGTATCCCCACACCAATCGCCGATTTTTCCAGGAGCAACATAGAAGCGGCGTTTGCGCGGTGACATTTGTTCATGAAAGCTCCAGCCATGCACGGTATGGACAATAACGGGGAACACCTGCCAGTCTTGGCGGCGATGCGGCCCAGCACGCCAGCTTTGGGAGCTGTGATATGCACGATGTGGTAACGGCTGCCCGCATCATCTTGCCAGTTTCAGCACCGCCTTCTTCACGTCGTTAGTTGGCTAACTCGCGCAGCAGTTCCGGCATGATAGTCAGCGGTGTACCACGCACGTATTTCTTCGATGAGCGACCCTCCGCCCGGTTTGCGGCCCGCCGACGATGGCGACATGGTAATCTGGCCGTCCCCCACCACACCTTTATTCAGCAAATCGGCTTGTAAGCATCGCATTTTCCTGTGCCCCGCTGAATATCGATCAAGCGCGTAATCGGATGCAATACGCGAATTTCTTCCATAACTATTTCTCTTCCAAAACGTGATGATACAATGCCAACGTTTCCGCCGCCGCCCGCTGCCAGCTAAACCAAGCGCCGCCAGTCCAGCCCCTCGGCCACTCCACGCCCGCTGTTTTCTCTGCATCGGCCAGCACCTCGTCAATGGCTTTCTGATAGCGGCCACACTATGCGGATCCACAGCAAAACCACCCACGCCAACAATTTCTCCTGCAGCGGTAGTGTTGGCAGCAATAACCGGCGTCTCGCAAGCCATCGCTTCCAAAATTGGCAGGCCAAACCCTTCATAAAAGGAAACCAGCACAAATAAATCAGCGCCGAATACGCAGTAATGAGTTCGGGAAAGGTGACGCTGCTAAGAAAATGCACCTGTGCCGCCAGCCCATTCGCCCGCACAAAATCCTCCGGCGCAGTGTAATCCTGGTATGGCTGCCCGATAATGACCAAATCATGGGTGCGGCGGCCTGGCTGCGGGCATACGCTTACAGCAAACCGAGATGGTTTTTATGTGGCCGCCGTTCGCCGACAGTGAGGAGAAACGGCCGTTTCACCCCATATACCCGAAAAAGCCGCCATTGTTTCAACCCAGCCGGTCGAAACTGTGCATCTGCCGCCAGACAAATCATTTGCATCGGCACTGCTGTTTCGCCAAACAGCCGCTGTGATATCATGAGCCGTAGCCTGTGAAATAGCAATCGTCCCAGCGGCACGGCGCAACGTATTGAAAACAGCGCATGCACAGCCGCTTAATCCGGCTTCCAGGTTGGTAAAAAAGCCCGGCTGCGCCCGGGCACTTGCATCGCCGCCACCAGCGGGATTGCCGACAGCACTGGCGCATCAAAGTGCGGATAATGCACCAGGTCAACGCCCATAATTTGCGTGCGCCAGTCGGGGGCAGCGTCCAATGCTGGTGCAGAGATGTCGTTCATGGCTAACGTGCTGCGTGAGGCCAGTGCTCGCCATTGCCCACCCCAGCCAGCCAAGTGTACGGCCTGCGCAGCAGATGAATGTGCCAATCCGGGCTTGAGTCCACAGTTCCGGCAGCAAAGAGGCGATGTATTGCCCAATGCCGGTGGTTTGGGCAGGATCAATCGGGCATCAAACAAAAGAGATAACATCTACCTACCCAACTCTTTGCCACCAATCGCCCAGGCCACCATACGGGCCGTATGCCCAACCGCGCCGCCTGATCCGTCCGGTTCCGCCGAGTGCCACTTAGCAGTGCGCGAAAAGCCCGCACAGTTGCTCCGCACAACGTAATCGCTGCAGCCAGGTGATGGCAGAACGGCTGCAATGTTGTCAGCACAAATTGTGCTGCGCTGGCTGTCCAGCAGCGTGCGCGTACGTGCAAAGCGGCTGCCGGCCGCCGCCTTCACATGCATCACCCCAGAGTGTTACAAACCACAGGCCCCAACCTGTACTCTCCCGCCCGTTTGCACCAATCCGTGTCCCCGTAAACATAAAAATCTGCTCATCCAGCGGCCCAATTTGCGCCAAGCAAACGTGCCGCACACACAACGCTGCGCCAGTGATGGTCACGCGGCGCGTTTCGTTGCGCATGGCTGTCCGCATCTCGGCTAGGGAAACAGGCGAGAGCATGGTTCGGCGCAAAAATTCAACCCACAGGCTAGGCAAGCGGTGAGGTTGATGGCTGCAAAGAGTCGTCGATTCCACAGTTGGCCCAGCCATGCCTGCGCGTTCGTGCGTTTCCATGAAGGTCACCAATGCTTTCCAGCGCCGGAAACGCACCTTCCGTGTCCGCTGAGCAGCAGCATGTATGGGGCACTTGCCGCCGCCAGACTCCACGTTGTTACCCCGGCTGTGCCGAGGTTAGCGCTTGCGGCAGCAGCCGGCACCTGCGGGAATTGGACACGTACCTGCGCCGCGCTGTTATCGCTGGAGTTGTTGTCCACAACAATAACTTCGTAGCTCGGCAAGTACGGGTCTGAATGCTGCGTGCAGGTAGCAAGCAGCAAATCGGCGGTGTTCCAACGGAGGATGATGATGGAGAGGATAGGGTACAAATTACGCACCATTTCCTCAATGAGGGCGACGAGACGGTCGGAGGGAACGGCCGTCTTGCACTCCCAGATAGCTTTCACAAACTGCGGCGGGCAAGGCGGGCACGGTTTTTGCTGATCGACCGTCAAGCGCCCGACGTAAAGCGGCAGCACTTCTTCCGCGCTGTAGGCAGCCAGCCATGCACCCGCGACGCCGTATAAGGAATCAACCGGGCCATTGTGCGAGATGCATACAGCAGCGGGCGATCCACAAAGCGCCTTAAGCCGGTAGTAGAAAACAATGGTCACGTTCATCACGCGCCCAACACGATCGGGTGTAGTGGCAAATCACGTCGAAACGTGACTGACCTACCGGGGCAGGCTTGCTGCCAGGCATCCAGTTCAGCGTCGGTTTGCGCTGGGTGCGTCGACGAGTAGGTGGTAGCATGGCAGTTGGTTGACGGCCGCTGACAGCGCCATAAACGTCGCTCTGATTAGCTCTGGCGACACGTCCCGTCCGCCAGGTTGGCTGCAAAGCGACAACGCGGGTTTGGGCAGGCAAATGGAGCAGGCGGGCAAATTCCACGCACCAGCGCACCATCGGGCAAACGAAAATTTTGGTTTACCAACCAGTGCCAGCTTGGCGCAGCGGGCAGCCATTTGCCACCAAAAAATCGCGCTGAACGCGCCCCACACGGCAGCAAAGCGGTCAGCAACGGCGGGGCCAAAGTACATGGATCGTCCAACAGCAAACCCATGCTGCAGGCGTAGGGATAGCGCTGCTGTTGCGCCGCACGCAGCCACGCGCCCAGGGGTAACAGGGCAATGTTTCGTCAGTGACGATGACCAGGTCGGGACGCAAGGTCGGTAGAGGGCTTCTGGCCACAGCCGGGCGTAGACAAGATTTTGGGCAGGCGCGTTTCAACAAGTCAATCAGCGCCATTTGCACCTATGGGCCGCAAGGTTGGGTCGAGGGGAGGGAGTGCCAACGGCCGTTTCGCAAATCTGCCCCATTTGGAGCCGCCAGCCGGGCGGCGCGGGCCATGCCACGTAGGAGGTGAGGCTGCTTCAGGAACCGCCGTTTCAAATGGCAGGTAAGGCAGACCCAGCGCCGCCACGCGCCGGGTCTACATCCTTGCCGTAGAGTGTTCGTATCCGCGCCAGAAACCCAAATGTTGTAACGGCCGTTAACTGCAGTTTTCAATCAAGGGCAAAAAGCCAGGCAAATGATTGTGTAATACGGATGAAAATGAGGCGCGGTCGGTCGAGGATGACGGATAGGCGGCTAGTGGGACCACTAGGCCACGTTGCGCCCGCAGGCGGTGGATGCGCGGCATACAGAGCTGCGCCGCCACACTTTCACCATGCCAAGCTGCCGTATGGCGTGGTTGGGCGGTAGTCGCCCGAACGGTTGGGTTGCATGACGCCCGCTGCACGGCTAATTGCTGTACCATGTGCGTCACTAAAGCGGCCACCATTACGGGCTGCACGTCAGCAAGAAAGCTTGCAGTGCTGTCGTCTGTGCAAATGCCTCTCAACAAACGTTTCAGTAAGGTGGCGCTGCATCAAGGGCAGCAAGGATTCCGCTGCGCTCAGGTCGGGGAATGCCTGGACGAGCGCTGGGTGTGTCGATAGGCTTGCTGGTTAACGGCCGTATACTGCCCCTGTCGCCAATCCACGCTGCTGAACTGTCGCAAAGGAGAATTGTCAAGCCGCCACTTTATTTCTGCGCCGCGCCGGTTCAGGTTGATGAACGACCGTTCACCAGTCAATATCATCCTCCTGTAACACGGTGTCGGCGGCATGACGGTAGTCGTCAGCCCGGATCAGGTTCTCCAGACGGCGGCAGGAGATGCCGTTGCCCGGCCCTTGCGGTGAGCATGGCGCGGGTGATGTGGCGTGTGTGATGGGATAGAAATCTGCCGTACCACACTTTTTCGCCAATTTGGCGACGGATCGGCCACTCATTGTCGGCAAATGTGCTTCACACCATCGCCCATCGCCTGCTCTAGAGCAATGGTATCGCGTACCATTTTCGTCAAACTCTGTCGGCTCCAATGAAGCAGGCATGATCGCCGCCCTCATCGTGCGGTCAGCGTGAAATGCGTCTTAATGCACGCGCCCAGCGCCACCGCCCCCACTCTCGAAATATGATCCCTTTTCGTGCCCGGAATAGCCAACCAACGTTCGGGTAACGCGGCGGTAGGCGGGAAATAACGCGCAATTAATCTGGTCGAATTCCGCTAGGGTACGTGGACGCATTGCAGCAGCACAATCTGGTCAGTGGGCACGCAGGGTCTCCATAGCAAGGTCAACTTCCTCCCCAAACTGCTCATACCAGTGGGGAGAGGAAATGGGTTTGCCCGTTTGGGTGCCATGTAGGTGAGCAACGGCAAATTGGCTTGTGCCAGCGGAAGCAACTTTGTGCGCGGACACGCCTATCGCTTCCAGAAAATTTGGCGCTCTCATCCCAGGCAGAGGCCATAAAGATAAGACCTTGCGCTTCGGCGTAGATTTTTAGCTCATACAGGCTTCTTTTCTCCAACTCCAGGCACGCTTGTGTTCACCGTAGGTTTTGCCAAAGCTGTTGCGATGTTTGTAAGGAGCATTTAGCCCAGCAGCGGTAAGGATGCGCGAGATGGTTCGTTTCTGAATTTGACAACGTCGGCGGGCGGCGGCGGCCAATGTCAATAAGCTGGCGGGCACGTTCACATCGCCTTGATGGTTGATAACATTGGCAATGATCAGGGCAGGCCGCCTGTCACCACCAATCGGTCGCCCGCGAAATAGTGGCCGCGAAAGTTCTCCTCTCCTGCTTAATTCGCTTGTCGGTGAATTCAACAACAACAGAATAGCTGTGTAGTCGTTTTGATCAGCTTCCAAATCAATTCTACGTTTTTTGTTTTGCTCTGCAACCCAAATGGCGCACACAATGGCAGATTCCACCGTCCAGGCTTTGTTACCGATCGCCGCAACAAGAGCGGCACACCACATTTTTCCGGTATAGAGCGGGCGCATGGAAAAACTTACCATGCTCGCCAAAAAGCCCTTCCATGATCGGCCGTTAACATGACGGCCACCTGGTCATCATTATTAGCTAACAGCCGTCCAATCTGTTGGTCAACGATGGCAACCCCTCCAGGTAAAGGCTGAAGAGAGTTTTTTTCGGCAGCAGCCACCGTTTGGAAATGCTGACGGTTTTGTGGGCCAGATGAACATTGTACACTTGCTTGGCGATTCCAGGGCCATAAAATTGGGGGCTTCCGTAAATTAACGGTGATCAAGAGGATGGTCGACCGTTTCATGACAGGACTCCTTCATTAAGGCTTCCGCAAATGATGGGCTATTTCGCGTAAACACCGTCGCCACCGCTGACGGCCGTTACCCAATCAGCTAAGGGTTTCTGCTGTCCGGGACGGCAACGGTGGCACAAACAGCAACCCTGGCGTGTCGTGCAGGCAGCGTCGTTGGTGTCGTTGCTCACGTAGGCATTCTGCCAACGCCAGATCGTGGGCGGCCAAAAAGCTGGTCAACGCAGTTTGTCCGTTTGCCCCTGCCAGTAAGGAATGTCCAGTTTGCGACAGCGAGCAGCTACCACCGGTTGGTCCGGTACCAGGATGCAGCGACATGGTAGCCCGCCTGTTTGAGCAAGTCAATGCCCCAGCCATCGCCGCGGCTCGCACAATTACGGCTTCACGGCCGCTCGATCCACCAACAATTGTTATCCGTCAGCACGCCGTCAAAATCGCACGACGGCGCGAACGGCTCGCAAATCTGGAGGCAGGCGGAGGAAGCGGGTAACGCCGTCGCCCGTCCGCCCCCACTCATCAACGCCTCTCAGCCACCGGCCAATCGCTGGCTCATCAATTCCCAAAAGCACGCGGAGGCACGACGTATTGCCAATGCGCCCAAAGAAGCGGAACTGATACGCCTGAAAACCCGCCACGCACGGCATAAACTGCGCCCACTTCCTGAAATTCCGGTTCGCGCTCCTGGCGACGCAGACGGCGGGTTGCTTCGTGGTTGATGCCGTCATACGGCCGTCGCCCGCATCACGCCAGAGAAAAAATAGTGATAGGGGATCGGTGGTCACGGCCGAATCGTAAGCCGCCGCGTAAAGCACCAGGCCGGGACCGTGCCATCAATGTCGGCAGGCGTGGTGAGGGGAGTGCATTGCGTGGCCAGCGCGTCGGGATGATACTCTTCGTTGGCGTACAACGTTTCCAGGGCGTGGCAGGGCGGGTTTCGAGGAGGCAGGTGTCGGTTGCCAGCGCGTCAGACGGCGAGCACGTCTGCGCCATAGTCCGCGATAGCGGCGATTTGCAGGTCGTCGGTGGGAGACGAGAACGCGGCTGACGAGAGCGGCTTCTGCGGGGCGCTTCAATAGTCCAGGCGAGGAGGGGCTGGCCAGCCAATTCGCCGTATATTTGCGCGGGATATTTCTTTTGAGCCGCTGCGGGCGGGGATGATGGCTACTTCGCTCATGAGGAAAGCACCTCTTGAATCATTTGCAAATTGCGTCGGTAATTCGTCACAACCGCTGTTGTGCTTGCCAGATTAGGTTTGCAATTGCCGCCGCGCCTCATTTTCCACGCGGTTAATGGCAGCCGTCAAACTGGCTGGTCAGATTCGCTTCATGCACATCCACCTCTAATTCTTCGCGGCTGATGTCTTAAAGGTATAGCGCAGCTTATCGTGAAATCAGGGAGATGATAGGGCTGCCCAGACCAAAAGGGATCATCTGGCTGTATGCGCATTCCCACGGCGAGCGAAATTCTGTTGGTGAAGGATAGAATCCTCGCGCACGGGACGACCAATCAGCGTGGTAATCTGGTAGGGAACACGCTCAGCAGCAGCAGCCAGGGAATGATGGTATCGTCATCGCGGCCAGCAGGACAAGGTGAATTTGCCAGCCCCGGTCAGCAGCACGACGCATGGCCTGAGCAACGGCCGTTAAAATCTCATCTTCACGCCTGGCAAAACGCAACGATGCCGGTCAAAGGCAACGTTTAGCGCCATGCGCGGCGGCTTTTTGCGAAAAGGATACTTTCATAAGCCGGGTAAAATAACGCGGCACCGTTGTCGGGCAGGGTTGGTACCTGAATTTTTCATGCAGTTCCTGGCTCCAAATAGTTACGCAGCGCGTGATGCTACCCCAATTGCGCAAACTAAAGAAAGCACTTTGCGCCACTAACTGCGAAATACTTTCTCGGAAAACCGGAGCAAAATCCTCTTGCCCGCGAAACGGTTGTAGCCAATAGCAAAAACCACAATGGGCGTTTTGATAGTTTTCACGGTGCTGTTGTGGCGCACGTTAATGCCAGCCGGAGTGCGGGTTGGGATTCGTATCGCGCAGCAGCAGCCCGCCGCCGCCGATGACGATGCCACGCGCCTGTTTATTAAGCCGCCGCACAAACCTGTGGCGTTACTTCATCCCACAACGGTTCCAGGCCGCCAGCGGTTTTGCCCCCGCAAGATCAAAATCGGGTCGCACCGCTTGCAAGAGCAGCGTCGCCAGCGTTGCCCGGCACGTGTGCGCCAGCGCGTGAGATATTTCGGGCCGATGGCGGGTAATGCAGGATACGCGCCAGGCGCGGCCCCACCTTCTTCCACTTCTGTAACCGGCGGGCAAAACGCCGCACACCACCAGCGGGTAAGCTCACGGTTCCGTATGCGCCATTTGCAACCACGCCGAAGGTCGCGACCTGCTTTTCCCTGCCGCCCGCATAATTCGTGTAAAGCTGCTGCGCCTGATACCAACGGAGTAGCCGGTGCGTGCGCCGGTATTAACCTTTCGTCCGGATTATCCAGTGGATAGGGGTTATTGCTGAGGCTCTGTTTGCGGAACTCATCTGCAAAAAATCCCTGAGAGAAACTTTTGCCATTCCACTGTAAAACCAGCCTGCTGCAAAAACCAGCAAGCGTATTTATGAGCAGGAATAGAGGGCGCTCAAAAGAAACGCGCAAGCCAGATTGCCGCTGTAGGGTCCATTCCAGGGCACTTCCAAAAGAGCAGGCCATGGACTGCACCACGGTAGGCTTTAAAGAAAGTTTTGGGGCTAGGGACGTGTTCCAGGACATGAAAAGAGGCCAGCAAAGCAAAGGATTTCTGGCGCAAAGAAGGCTTTACACAGTGTGGGCTGGATGGATAGACCATATTTTCTCGGTCTGGCGTAGTTAGTCTGGCCTAACACCAATGTGCCAACCGGCTCCACGCATGAGCCGTAAAAAGCTGCCCACGCCGCAACCAATTTCCAGGCAGTCGCCCTGCTGCAAAATTGAGTGAAGTCTATTGCCCGACAATGTCTGAAATCGTTTCCAGCGCCATTCGCTCGGACAGGGTGAAATTTTTTCGGCGAGGGCTTGAGTGCGCCAATGAGCGGCCAGGGAGAAATCGCCTGCAAGTATACGGCGGACACATCGGCCTGCTGGGTGGGCGCGGTGGAGAGAAAACCAGCCCACTGCTGGCGTAAATGATGCTGCTCACGACTTCATCGTTGCGACCACGGTCGAATAACGGCTGCTTATCCGCGCTACCACATAAATCATAGGGAATGTCTTGTAGAGTCAATATTTGTTTCTGGTGCCTGTTATGCAAGTCGTAATCTGTTATCTGGTTCACGATTCACGGAAAACGCCCGCGTACCAGGGGCAAACATGTTCAATATTTCCTGCCGCTCTCCCAGGAGGAGAAACCAACAGGTAGTGTGAGAAGAGGAGATTTCGAGAATGGCCGTTATCCAAATTTGGCGTCACCCGCTTAACCCGGCTAACTGTAAAACCACACCTAACGTCAAACAGCTCCGCCCATGACGCATACACCTGGTAAAGCAAAAAATAATCGCTGCAACTGAAAACTGTACAAATTGGCGGGCTGCTCTCGCAGCAGATCAATCCTACTAACAACATGACATTGGGACAGCTACCGCTACTCCTTCACCCCCAAACTGGAAATTCCACAAAAGAGTCCCAGCAGCATGATCAGAAGTTGGATAGCGCGAATGCGCACGATGATCGGATAACAACGCTGTAAACAGCGTCGCAATCGTTGCCTTGAGCGGTCAAGTAGCGTGAAATAGCAGCATCAAAGCGAAAAGTTGTCATCACGGGCGGCCATTTTACCCCAATGATTAAATAATAAAATCCTGGGATAATTAACGCCAGAAGCCCGCCGCGTGGGCAGAAACCGCCGCCACGTATCAGCAGCGCATTGCTGCGAAAAAGCCTGAGAGAGATGCTGCGTATCTCCTTTTAGCTCTGCATATGTATTCGTCACCACCTGGTTAATTGGCGTTGCCAACACCTGGCGTGATAAGTGGCAAAAGTAGGTCATGAATAAAAGCCAAGCGGCTCTTTTTCCTAAAAATATTCTGTCCAGAGGTCATCAAACCTATCAAGCGCTTCCGCGCTGGGTGTTGCTGCACCTGCATCATTCTGCATCGCCGAATCGCAGATAATAACCGCACCACACGGCGACCAGGCAAACCGCACTCGCCAGATAGGTCGCCGCCAAACCATACAACACACACATGGTTACTAACAACATCACGGCATCAGCTGCCAACAATGCCCATACTTCAGCACCGCGCAATGCCAATGCCACCGCTACTATGAAGAAAGAACATCAGTAACAGCACCCATGACCGCCAACCGCTGATGAGCCACACGGCGTAATTTCACACCATCTGCGGCGTTTCAGACAATCGCGCCAGACCACGCACCAATACTTCAAGAAAACGAGGGCGGCACGGGTAAAAGCCGTCAGTAAAGAGAACCGCTGCTAACAAGTTTAATACAGCCCAGCCAAGCACAAACAGAGCAGTTAATGTAAAATGAATGGCCGCAGCTCGTTTATATCCTCGGTTTCCTCGCAACGATGTAAAAAGCTGCTCCCAAACCAAAAGTAGCAAAAATAATAGTCAGCTACCCAAGAACTGGCAAAAGCATAGATACCAAAAAGCCTCAACTGGCAGCCACCGTGCCAGCAAAATGCTGCGAGCAAAAGAAATCACTGCACCTATCACATTTGCCAGCACATTCCAAGAAATTGACGTAACCGTGCGACGCGCCAGACTCATTTGCTAAATTTCACTATTGTGTGTCAACAACTCCCGCAGCCTCGACACCACCATCGCCATAGCCACCGTGTTTTCCCCACCATGCGGAATAATCACATCTGCAAACTGCTTACTCGGCTCCACAAACTTCATGTGCATGGGCCGCACTGTCAACAAATACTGCTCCACCACAGACTCCAGCGAACGGCCGCGTTCTTCAATATCTCGTTTCAATCGGCGAATAAAACGTACATCCGAAGCCGTATCCACAAAAATCTTCACATCCATCAATTCCCGCAATTTGCGACGAGTAAATATGAGAATGCCATCCACTAAAATGATAGGACTAGGCTCGACTAACACCGTTTCATCTGTGCGGCGATGCAGTGTAAAATCATATACTGGGACATGAACCGGCTCCTCTCGCAGCAGGCTTTTGATATGCTTAACCAGCAGCTTATTCTCTAATGAACGGGGGTGATCATAATTTTGATGGGCACGCTCTTCCAGAGACATATGTAGATTATCCCTGTAATAGGCGTCATGAGGTAAATAGGCAATTCGCTCCGCACCCACGCCACGCAATATGTTTCGGGCGATAGTTGTTTTGCCAGAAGCAGTTCCACCCGCTACACCAAACACAATTGGCCGTTGCTCACTCATAAGTCTCCTATGCGTTCAAGTTGACAAGCCCTTTACTTGCTACTCATAGGCAAAAAAATACCCCGGCAATATGCTACCAGGGCTTTACACTAAAAGCCACCCAAGGGACTTGAACCCTTAACCTACGCTTTACGAAAGCGTCGCTCTGCCAATTGAGCTAGGGTGGCGAAGTGGGCAAATTATAACAATCGGCAGGCCGCTTGACAAACTTTCATTTGTCTCCCGTAGCCACTGGTTTGCCAGGGGTGCGGCTCCATTCACTCCAGGCGCCCACGTAGAGACGGCCGTTCCCCAGCCCCACATGCGCCATCGCCAACAAATTCACACAGGCCGTCACACCAGAGCCACAATGAAACGTCGCCTGCGACGGAGGCGTATCGCCTAGCAAGCCTTGCAACTGGGCGCGTATCTGCTCGGAGGGCAGGTAACGGCCGTCCTCCCCCCAATTCCGCTCAAAGAAAAAATTCACTGCCCCTGGAATGTGCCCCGCCTGCGGATCCAGCGTCTCAAACTCGCCGCGATACCGCGCCGGGTCCCGCGAATCCACCAACAGCGGCAGCGATGGCACCTCGTCCATCGTCACCAACCATTCACGGCGCGGCTCTCCGTGGAAAACGGCCGTTTCATTTCTCACCTTCCCCGCTTCTTGCGACAAATCCGCCGCGGCCCACGCCTGCCAACCGCCATCCAACACCGCCACCGCCTCATGACCCATATAGCGCAGCATCCACCACAAGCGCGAGGCAATTCCCCCATTCATATCATCATAAGCTACAACCTGCGTACCATTGCCAATGCCCATCTGTCCAAACCGTGCCCGCAAAATCTCTGGCGGCGGCAACGGATGACGGCCGTTATCCGTCGCAGGTGGATTGCTCAAATCCTCATCCAAATGGGCATACACCGCCCCCGGAACATGCCCCGCCAAATAAGCCCGCCGCCCTGCCTCCGTATCCGTCAAGCTAAAGCGGCAGTCCACCACCACCCAATCTTTATCCTGCAAATGGGCATACAGCGTTTCAACATCAATCAGCGTTGTAAACATCATTCCTCCGGTTTATTAGTAACGGGTAGTTAGTTGCTGGTAACTGGTCACGGATTACTGGTCGGGGGCAGCGGTGGGGAAAATCGGCTGCGGCGGCAATGTCGGAATAGGCGTCGCTGTCGGCCAAACAGGTGATGGTGTGCTAGTGGGGGTTGGGGCCAGCTCCGGTGTCGCAGTTGGCGTAGGAGTGAAGACAGGTGTTGGGAAGGGTACGGCCGTATCCCACGTCAACACAATCGGCTGCAAGTCACTCTCTGCCAACACTGTCTGCCCTTTTTGCAGCTTCACCTGCCACTGGTACGTACCATCCGCTTGCAACGCCAGCGTGTCATATGCCGAAGCCTGCAACCGGTACAGCGTGCCCAATGCTGGCTCATTGACTTCACCAAGTAGTTGAGCCTGACGGCCGTCATACAAATAAACCGCAAACGATTCGTCCTCGTCCAACGGCAGCGGCCAATTCCAGCGATAATCTACCAACGAAGTGAGATAAGATGCATATTCCGCTTCCGGCTGGCTTAGGCGCAAGAATGGCCCAGTCTGCGGGCCGTAAGCGTTGCCAAATTCGGCCGTCCAATACCAGACATTCGGCGCATTAAAATCAACGCGATAGCCTACGCCTACATCCGTTGCATTACGATTAAGGATGATGCGGCGATGCGGCGGGCTGTTCACCCAAAACTCCACCGCCTCATAAGCATGTTCAAAACCCCACGCGGTGGCCTCTCCAGCATAACCCGCATGGTAGCCAAAAGTCAGCAAACGCTCGACTGGATAGGAGCCATCAGACCCGACATGTGCGGTGTAGGCATAATCCGCCATGTCATCTACATGCTGCTGTGCGGCAACATTCAGCGCATAGATTTGATGAAGCGGCGGCAAATCAAACTGGTGACGTGCCTCGTTAATATAGAAAAGGAGGCGCTCTGCCTGGGTTAAATTGGCAGGCAGTTCCACCGGTTCCATATGGAATTCTTCAGTTAACTCCACCGGTTCCAGGTCAAGAGGGTACAACTCGCTGTCGGCGAGCACGGCCGTTCCCTCATTCGTATTCACAATCAACGGCAAATAGGTAGACAACGCACCGGGATCAACATGAATCCAGCGCCCAGCCTGGGTGCTGCCATATTCATTACTGGCGGTGAGCAAAACGTAATAATCACCGCTCAAAATGTAGGTATGGTTGATGGCGCTGCCCTCACGGAAACGGCCGTCGCCCATATCCCACACATACGACTGCACCGTGTCATCGCCATAAGCTTGCCCCGCCATCGAAACGCCCGCAGGCACACTCGGCGGAATCACCAGGTCTGCCACCGGCGGCAACCCCACCGTCACCAACCCATACGCCTCCGACTGCCCATATCCATTTGTGATCAGCAAATGTACCAGATACGAACCCGGAGCTGCATAAATATGGCTGGGATTCGCTTCCGTTGAATCCAACCCATCACCAAATTCCCAGCGATAAGAAAGGGGCGGTTGACCACCGCTCTGATTGATGAAATTCACCGGTTGATCGACACCCACCGTCCAATCTTCAGCAGTAAACTGCGCGACAGCATGGGGAACAACAGTAATGATGTGGGTACGGGAAACTGTTTGCAGTGGATTGGCTGCATCCAGTGTCACCTGGTAAATGCCAGTCGCCGGGTAAACCACTACGGGGTCATTGACGGTGAGGCGACGGCCGTCCCCCAGATACCAGGTTTGCGCAATAGGGCCAGAACCCGTCACATCCGGGCGCAACTGCACCGGCTGCCCCACAGGAACCTGCGAAACAGCCGCAACCTGGCTAATTTGCGGTGGAATACCCACCCACACCGTTGCAGAAATAGCGTCACCACCGTCTTGTCCCGCCTTGTCAGAGGTCGCGTCGGGCCACACATGTAAGGCTATTTGCTGTTCCGGGTTCGCCAGATCGGCCGTTTCCACACGTAACGTTAACGTTAAATCACGCTGGTCTCCGGTGTTTGGAACCACTGGCAGCCAGTTAAAAGCTCCGGTCTGCACATTTTGCGTCATACCCGAGGGCAGGCTGCCCATTTGCGGGTGCAGTTCCGGTGGTAGTTGCAGCGTAATGAGTGGTGTTGCAGCCATATTGCTGCGATTTGTCAACCGAAGGGAAAGTGTCATCGTGTCGCCGGGGGTGACGACGGCAGGAAAGGCGGTCATTTCCACTTGCAAGGGGCCATCTAATTGGGCATAACCGTTGTACAGGGGCAGATTCGTCGCAGCCGTTTTGCGCTGCCACAATCCAATTACAACCAGGGCTATACCCAGCCCTGCAATGAGAAAGCGCCATCCTTTGCTCACATGGGCAGTGTATCAAACTTGGCGTGACATAACAAGCCATTTTTACCTGCTGCTGCTATAATAAGGAAACTTATCGAGAAGGCTTTTTGGCTATGGCTACAACGCAATCCAAACAGAACGGCCGTAAACTATTTTCCCGGTCTCGTCGCCAGGAACAATGGGTTGAAATCACCGGCTACCGTGTAGGCGTCATTCAATTGGATGAACCTATTCTCATCGGCAGCGACGCCCACGTTGTTGGCGACGTGATTGCCCCAAAAATTCAGGTGGCCGGGTTAGTGCACGGCTCTACAGCCGCTCTCGACACAACCATCTTGCCAGAAGGCCAGGTTTGGGGCGATATTTACACAAGCCAACTCCAAATCGAGCCAGGGGGAAAAGTCCGGGGATGGGTTTGCTCTCTCAATGAAGAAGCCTATCAGCAATTGCGTCTGGATGGCATCGTCCCCGAAGCGGACCCGGTGCAAAATGACCCCGATATTCCCGCAGAGGCAAAAGTCACCTTGCGCAGCAACGCCCAAATCAACGTCCTGCGGCAGTTGCAAAACGAAGCGGCCTCTGCCCTGGCTGCCCGTGCCGAACTGGAAGAAAGTTTTGACCAACGCCTGCAAGAAGTAGCCGGAGAAACGGCCGCAAAAGTCAATCTACTCAGCGAAGAAACCCATCAGTTGCAAACCCAGCTCACCGAACAGCAACGCGCTCTTGAGGCTGCTCAAGAAAATCTGGGGGTACGTGAAACGCAGTTCGAGCGTCAAAGCGATGAACTGGCAATTGCCCGCGAGCTATTGGAAGAACGCAACACGATACTAGATACGCTGCGTCAGGAAAATGAAACCCAGGTACAAACCATTGCTGATCTTCAGGTAAAAAAGGCAGCATTAGAAGAACGGCTGCACAATACCGAGTTAAAAGTAGATGATCTCAACAAGCGGGCTAATAGCCTGGAAATGGCGCTGCAAGCTAACCTCACCCACTCTGCCGAACAGGAAGATGCCCTGGTTCGCTGGCAAGAATTAGCTGAAGCTACTGAAAAACGCGCCACCGAACTGGAAACCGAACTGCGAAAGTTGCAATTTCAGGCAGAGGAAAACAACCGCCTGCTGGACATGTTGCAAGAACAGCGCCGCGTGATGGAAAAAGAGTGGGAAAAGGCGCTGGAAGAATTGGAAAGCCTGCGCAAGAAAGAAACAGAACCCCTATCTGAATCTTCGACAAAATTGCTGGCCCGCATTGATGATATGGAAACGCAGCTTACGGATATGGCTGCCCTACAAGTGCAGGTGGTTGATTTGGAAAGCGCCATACAAGAACAAGAAGAACAACTGCTTTGGTACAAGGCCAGCTTGCAAACCAGCCGCCATGAACTAGACCAATTACGGCAAACGAACGGTGAACAAACTGTTAAGCTAGCTGAACTTGAAGCAGGGCTGATTGAGCAGCGCAGCGCGGTGCAAAAATGGCAGCATCGTGCGGAAGAGGTGCGCAATGCTTTGCAAAAGCGGGAGCGGGCGTTAGCTAGCTTGCAAGATGAACGTGAAGAGATGCAAGAGGCTGTGCGACACGGCCGTTTGCAATTAGAAGCACACGAAGCAGAACTAGAACGATATTTGCAAGAAGTACACAAGCAAGGAAAATACCTGGCCGAGGCTCGCAATTTACTCATTGACCGCGACCTGGCGCTGAAAAAGGCGCAAACCAAAATTAACAAGCAAGCAGAAACCATCGCCGAATTCAAGCAGGTGGCAGGTGAACGAATCAAGCAGTTGCAAATAGACTTAGGACGCACCAAACAGCAGTTGGCAGATGCAACGGCCGTCCTTGCCAGACGCCAGCGACACTAACCACTCTGGAATATGGAAAGGTGTCAAGTATCAGGTGTGATAAAAATTCACAATTTATTATTCACCATTCATTATTCATTATTTTCACAGGACCCCTATGTCAAACATTGAACTCGCCGTGATCGGTGGCAGCGGCCTCTACAAGATGGACGGCCTGAGCGACATTGCCGAAATTACCGTAGACACTCCTTTTGGCAGCCCTTCCGATGTAATTACTGTGGGAACATTGCACGGCCGTCGCATTGCCTTTCTACCCCGGCACGGACGCGGCCACACATTCAACCCCAGCGAAGTCCCCTACCGCGCCAACATCTTCGCCCTTAAGAGCCTGGACGTGCGCTATATCATCAGTGTCAGCGCCTGCGGTTCCCTGCGTGAGGATTTCGCCCCCGGCCACGTCGTCGTCCCCGACCAGCTTTTCGACCACACTAAAAAGCGCGAGACCAGTTTCTTTTCCGGTGGACTGGTAGCCCACGTCAGCGTGGCAAATCCCTTTTCGCCAGAATTGAGCCAGGTCATTGCCAATGCCACCCGTGCAGTCGGCGGCACGGTGCATGAAGGCGGCACATTCATCACCATCGAAGGGCCGCGTTTTAGCACTAAAGGGGAATCGCACACCTACCGGCAGTGGGGCATGAGCATCATCGGCATGACCACCAGCCCGGAAGCGTTTCTGGCAGCAGAGGCGGAAATTGCCTATGGCGTGATGGCGCACGTCACTGATTATGATGTGTGGCATGAAAATGAAGAGGCGGTGACGGTGGATGCTGTCATTCGTGTCTTGCAGCAAAATACCGTCCTGGCGCAAAATGCCATCAGCAAAATTACCGCGACGATGGGCGAGTGGGCAGGCAACTTTGCCGCCCACTCAGCCATGAAGGATGCCATCATCACTGACCGCCAAAAGATCCCTGACGATGTGAAGCTGGAATTGTCCCCGCTGGTAGGCAAATACCTGTAAAATTGACGATTTACGATTTGTTTTCTGAAGAAATAGATGAGGTGAACGGCCGTCGTGAACGCCTGTTGTTGGCGATTGCGGCGGCTTTTGTCTTTGTGAATGCGCTGGCCCTCAGCCTGGCGCGGGAGGGGCGCGTGGCCTGGGCACACCTGTGGGGGCCGGGAGTGTGGCTGCTCTTGATGGCCGGGGCGCACCTCATTTTGCAGCGACTGCGCCCGCAGCGTGACCCCTTCTTGCTGCCCATCCTGGCCCTGCTGATGGGCTGGGGCGTGGTGCTGATTGATCGCCTGGCCCCCAATTTTTTGGCGCGGCAGGTGGTATGGGTGGCTGTGGGCACGGCCGTTCTCCTCATCATCGCCGTGCTGCCCCAAGACCTGCGCTGGCTGCGCCGCTACCGCTACACCTGGCTGATTGGCGGGCTGGCCTTGCTGGCCGCCACCCTGCTGTTTGGCGTCAATCCTGCCGGTTATGGCGCTGCTTTATGGCTGCCCCTGCCCGGCCACATCTTCTTCCAACCCTCCGAACTGCTGAAGATATTGCTGCTGGTCTTTCTCGCCAGCTACTTTGACGAACGCGAAAGCCTGCTGCGCCTCAGCCACCGCGAAGGGCTACTGGCTTCCCTGCCCTACCTGGCCCCCCTGCTGTTGATGTGGGGCTTTTGCATGGTGCTGCTGGTGTGGCAGCAAGATTTGGGGGCGGCCACCCTCTTTTTCATTTTGTTCCTCTCTCTGCTTTACCTCTCCACCGGCAACAAGTGGTATGTGCTGGGCGGGCTGGCGCTGCTGCTGCTGGCGGGCGCCATCGCCTACAAGTTGTTCCCGCTGGTGGCGCTGCGCGTGGATGCCTGGTGGAACCCCTGGCCGGAAGCGGACAATCGCGCTTTCCAAATTGTGCAGTCGTTGTATGCGCTGGCCTCTGGCGGCGTGCTGGGGCAAGGCATCGGCCAGGGCTTCCCGGATTATATCCCTGTGGTGCATTCGGATTTTGCTTTTGCGGCCATCGCCGAGGAGTGGGGATTAGTGGGCAGCCTGGGTGTGGTGGCGGTTTTTGCGCTGTTGGCGCATCGCGGGATACGGATTGCGCTGCTGCGGAAACGGCCGTTCCAACAATACCTTGCCGCCGGCATCACCATCCTCTTCAGCGCCCAGGCTTTGCTGATTATGGGCGGCGTCACCAAGCTGCTGCCGCTCACCGGCGTCACCCTGCCCTTTGTCAGCTACGGCGGCAGCTCACTCTTCATCAGCAGTGTGATGGCCGGGCTGCTGCTATACCTCTCCAGCCAGGATGAGGGCTGATTAGATTGCCTCCCCCTCCCCCTTTGTTTATACTATGAGCCAGTTGTCACCATTTTTTTAGATAGCCAGGCCAGACAAGTTCATTGAGACAGCCGTCTGACCAACAAAATGAAACATATAGACCGTAAAGCCATGCGGATACACCGACTATCCAGGTGGATGCGACCTCCATCCAGGTGGATGCGACCTCCATCCAGGTGGATGCTGCTTCCATCCAGGTGGATGTTGTCTCCATCCAGGTGGACGCTGTCTCCATCCAGGTGGATGCTGCTTCCATCCAGGTGGATGTTGTCTCCATCCAGGTGGATACTGCTTCCATCCAGGTGGATGCTGTCTCCATCCAGGTCGCTTCGGTCTACCAACACCTTTGTTTGATAAGCTCCATGTTTGTGGAGCATAAAAATTTCCAGTAAAAGGAGTTTGTTATGGCATATGTACCTTTCTCTCAATCAGTTTCCAATTTCCGCACCATGGCAAGCGGCATTACCACCCGGTTGGATTCTTTGACCGGTGTGGGGATTACGGCCGTTGACGCCACCGCAATGGAAAAATTTGCCGACGAATTGGATGCGCTCAATTCAGAGCAGGAGGATATCAAAGCACAATTAAAAACAAAGACAGAAGAATTGAATGCTAAGATGAAGGAGGCCAGAGCAAAGAATGCTAACCTGGCGAAGCGGATAAAACTCGCCACGCCACAAGAGCATTGGGCCGCATTTGGCATCACCGCCAAGCGCTGACGCCAAACCAGGGTGCGGGGTATGTCGCAAACTTATGACATACCCCGCACCATTAGAAGTTTCGGTTAGTTTACCTCAGATGGTAAAGGCTAAAGAAGGACAAGGAGGAAGTCATGAATCAAACGAAGTATGCAGATATTGTCATCATTCCGATTTTATTGATTCTGTTAATTCTGATAACAGGATTAACTTTTGTAAACACAAGTCTTCAAGAAGCTTCGGCATATCCTGAGCCAGGCCAAGCGCAATCCATTCAAGAAGATTCAGCGTATCCAGCGCCAGAGCAAACAGAGCCTATGGCTCAAAACGCATACCCAGCGCCGTATACCACACCCACACGTACCCCCAATACAAACCTATCAACGACTTTTGAATACACTTATTCGATGTATTTTCCTGTTGTTATTAAACCGGCTCCCGCAAGATTCACCGTTTCTGGTGCATTGAGTGAAGACGAAGTGCTGCAAGTTGTTCCCAACGGTTTACAATATGACCCTTATAATTGGAACAGATTGCCAAACTATGATAGTTCAGTGCAAATGATACGCTCATGTCTTGCCTACCGCGAGAAAACAATTCATTGGAATCCAATTCGCGTAGAATTTTCTGATTACTATCAGTCGAATATGGTAGGACATATTTGCTGGGATCCAATCAATCAACAGGTAGCTCAAATTGTAAATGACCCACAGTGCCCCCATTACGATCTTAGTAGACCCTGTTTGGATGTGGAACATGATTCAATTCCCAATACAGGCGAAACCCTTTTTAGAGAATATGTACATGACAACCCATCATGGATTTGGCTAATCGGAAACGAACCGGACGGAATAACTCAAGATGCTATTGTACACGACATTCAAATTGGAAATGGCGTTATTACCAATACGGTATTGATTGGTGATCACGCAACGTACGCGGAATTTTTCCGGCAAATCTACGATATAGTTGACAGTGAAATTGATAGCGCTCCTAAACTGGTGTTTTGTCAAACAACATATGCCCACAACACTAATTATTGCGCCGCCGCACTTGATCATTTACAAAGTTTAGGATATGGCCCTGAACACATATATGCCCTGGCTGTACACCAATATCTACGAGACAGGGAATTTTTCGATGGCGTCCCATATTCAGGAGGCGAGTTGCTAGATGGAGAAACCCTACCCATACCAGGCGATGATCGTACTGTGTTGGAATATGCCATAGAAGAAAGATGGATACCTTATCTACAAGTGTTTGAAGCTTGGGCTGAGTCCGAGGGGATGGGCGATAAACCGCTTTGGCTAACAGAGTTTGGCTCATGGGCAGCATGGTGTTTTGAAACGCACAACCCACCTTATTTGCGCCCTGGCATTGATCATGAGGGTGGGTTGACTTGCATTGACGTTGGCAAACCTAACGTGTTTTATGGGCGGAATAACCACGAGGGCTTATGGGGGTTACAAACCAAACAGATTGAATATCTAGCCCGCACAGATAATAATTGGGAAGTTGCCTGGTGGTTTGTCTCGCGGGTAGGCGGTGGATGCAGCGTAACCACATGGATTTGGAATTCTGATTTTGATTGCACCGCTCCTTCCCCTCGCCCCAATAACCTAAGCCGTGCCGGAGAAACATATTACCAGGCTATTGATTGGGTGATCAACCAGCGCAACCCGCCTATCACAGTAACCACCATCACCGATGATTCTGACATCATGCCACCTATTCCAGCCCCACCATAGGCAACATGTTGCAAAAGTGCTGATACATTCTTAATGTATTCCTGACAACTTGAGCAGCTCAAGTAATTTTGTAGACAAGGAAGAATAGGGTGCAATCTGGATTCTTCCCCCAAAAGCCTCAACCGATATGCGGTTGAGGCTTTTTTCGGGTAAGTCATCCCTGAATACCTAATTCGTAAAGACAATTGGCAAGAATGTCTTTGTGATAGGGGGAGCTTCTACAATGAAAAATCCTGTGCTACTAGCTGCGTAAATTCGATCTTCGCTTAAAACAATATCCCATGCATCTTCAATATCGTTATAGGCTGTAATGAATTTTGGGGGAGCAATTCCCCATTCATCCTGGTAAATACTGAAAACGTAGAGACCGACATCTTTGCCTACAAAAGCATATAGATCGTTAGCCGCTACTTCAAAGCTTGATTCAGAATAAACAGCAACTGATTCGCCTACATAAACGAATTCCCATGGATCAGGCGACCAAGAATAAACGGTCGTGTATGTGTAGCATACTGAAGAGCAACCACTATCAACGGTAATCATTCTGTTCCCAGTAATAGCCAGTGCATTATCAAATGTTGATTTTGTCGCCACTTCATGTAAATCATCGAAATTCGAGATATCGATTACTCTAATTTTGAAACTGGAAGTGCTTTCTAATATAAAAGCATAATCCCCATACAGATCAAGGTCGCGTGGCTCGACGATATATGTATTGTCTTGTCCCGCCAATACCAAAGCAGGCGAAGTTGAAATATCGTATATTTTCAGGCCGTTTCTGGAAAGAACAAAGACCAAGTTATCTTTAATTAGCGTTTTGGTAACCAAAGTCTGTTCTTCATATACACCAACACTGTTCGGTGTTATAGGGTCTGAAATATCTATCACTTGCATATTTGATTGGGTAGCAATATAGGCATATGAGCCTGAAACAGCAATATCGAAAACGAGCGCGCCCGCGTCCATTTGTCCTATGAATATAGGGTTTGTCTCATCGGATATATCTACCACCCCAAAGAGCGTATCTTGACCCACATAAGCATACTGCCCTTGTACCGCCACCGTGCGCACATTCCCTGGCAAATGTCCTATGATGGTTGCCACATCTTCTTTATTTGCCTCAACTGGCATTGTCGCCTGGTTGTAACATATGAACGGAACCATAAACACTATCAAACTAATGACTGACTTGACTGGTTTGAACATAACAACAGCCCCTTTTCTATTCGTAAATTATTCTCCATATGATAGCATATACATGAGTTGCTGCTTCACCTTCTCAAGTCGATGAAGTAGGCGTTGTGGAGGGCAACGGCCGTTCCCCCTCCCCACATCCCCCAAAACAAAAAGAGTGGTTCAATCTTGGAGATTGAACCACTCTAGTCAGTAAGTGGGAGAGGGATTGTGGTGGGGCCGTAATTACAAACGAATTGATACCGCACGAAACATGCTAAAATACAGGTAGACTTGCACACCTTAAGCGGTCAAGAGGTATATATCATGACTACTGTAAGTTTTCGTGAACAACTACAAAAACAAATAGACACGCTGCCGGACGACATCGTTCAACAAATTGCTGACTTCACCTTTTTCATGATGGCACGGCGAGAAATCACACCGTTATATACAAATTGGACAAGCCAACAATGGCAAGATTTTTCATTGGAGCAATTTATTCGTGAAGATGATGACGTTGAATACACGCTGGAAGATGCCCAAGAGATTTACCATCCATGACCCCCGGCGACATTGTTCTCATTCGCTTTCCACAAACAGACCTACAAGCAGGCAAGTTACGTCCAGCTTTGGTGGTAGCCATCGCCCCTGGTCGCCATACCGATTTACTGCTTGCTCTTATTACTTCACGCACCTACCAGGCAATCCCCAAATTTGACGAGATAATTACCCCCACTGATTCGGATTATGCAACGACTGGCCTAAAAACCCGCTCATTCATCCGGCTAGCACGCCTGACAAGTGTAGACCCATCCATCATCAACGCCCGCCTCGGTCACATTTCACCAGAACGCCTACGGCAAATCAGAAAACGCCTGGCCGATTGGCTGAAAAAGTAAACGCCTTACTTGCCGCAATACAGAGTGGTTCAATCTCCAAGATTGAACCACTCTACAATCGCTTACCGCAACCCCTTGAAATAATTAATCAACCCATTCGTCGAAGCGTCATGCGATCTGACTGCGCTGCCATCGCGCAGTTCCGGCAAAATGGCCTTCGCCAACTGCTTGCCCAACTCCACCCCCATCTGGTCAAATGAATTGATGCCCCAAATCACGCCCTGCGTGAAGATTTTATGCTCGTACAGGGCAATCAACTTGCCCAACGTCGCCGGGGTCAACTTTTGAAAGAGGAACGAGTTAGAAGGCTTGTTGCCCGCAAACGTCTTCGCCGCCGCCAGCAGCGCCAGCTTATCGCCGCTCACCCCTTGCGCGGATAACTCGGCGCGGGCTTCGTCGGGCGTGCGCCCCTTCATCAACGCTTCCGTCTGCGCAAAGTAATTGGAGAGCAGCAGCGTGTGATGCTCGCCAATGGGGTTTTGCGTTTGCGCCGGGGCCAAAAAGTCGCAAGGGATGAGCTTCGTGCCCTGGTGGATAAGCTGGTAAAAGGCGTGCTGCCCATTTGTGCCCGGCTGTCCCCACAGCACCGGCCCGGTGGAATAATCCACCGCCGCGCCGCTTTTGCTAACGCGCTTGCCGTTGCTCTCCATATCCCCCTGCTGGAAATACATGGGGAAGAGGGCCATGTACTGGTCGTAGGGCAGGATGGCGTGGCTTTGTGCGCCGAAGAAGTTGTTGTACCACACGCCCAGCAGCCCCATGATCACGGGGATGTTTTGCGCAAAAGGCGCGGTGCGGAAATGCTCATCCACAGCGTGCGCCCCGCCCAACAGCGCCTCGAAATTGTCCATGCCAATGGCGATGGCAATGGAGAGGCCAATGGCTGACCAAAGGGAGTAACGGCCGCCCACCCAGTCCCAGAACTCAAACATGTTGTCAGGGTGGATACCGAAGGCAGTCACGGCCGTTTCATTCGTAGACAGCGCCGCAAAATGGTGGGGGACGGCCGTTTCCTGCCCCGCCGCCTCCAAAAACCACGCCCGCGCCGTATGCGCATTCGCCATCGTCTCCTGCGTGGTAAAGGTCTTCGAGGCAATCAAAAACAGCGTCGTCTCCGGGCTGACGGCACGCAGCGTTTCCGCAATATCCGTGCCATCCACATTGGAGACAAAGTGCAGACGCAGCCCCTCTTGCACATAAGGGGTCAGGGCGTGGACGACCATCTTCGGCCCCAAATCGGAGCCGCCAATGCCAATGTTCACCACATCGGTAATGGCTTTGCCGGTGTAGCCGCGCCATTCGCCGGAGCGCACAACATCGCTAAAACGGCGCATCTTCGCCAACACCGCGTTCACGCCAGGCATCACATCCTCGCCATCCACCAAAATGGGGCGGTTACTGCGATTGCGCAGGGCTACATGCAGCACGGCACGCTCCTCGGTGGTGTTGATTTTCGCGCCGCTAAACATCGCCGCGATTTGCTCTGCCAATCCAGCCTGCTCGGCCAGATTCAACAGCAGTTCCACCGTCTCGCCGGTAATGCGATTTTTGGAGAAATCAAACAAAATATCATCGAATTTGCGCGAGAAGGTCGCAAATCGCTGCGGGTCTTGCGCAAACAAATCGCGCATATGAATGTCTTTTATTTCTTGATAATGGGCGGCCAAAGCCTGCCATGCGGGGGATTGAGTAAGTGTTGTCATTGGATAAATTGAGATTTGAGATTAGAGATTGGAGATTGACACCAATCTCCAATCTCTAATCTCTTTATTTTATGCGGCTTGCAGCGCCTCGCGTTTTTGGGCGATGGCCGCTTTCATGTCGGAAAAAGCATCGGAGAAGGAGCGCACGCCGTCATCTTGCAGTTGTTGCGTAATCGCTTCCAGGTCTACGCTGATGTCGTCGAGGTAGGCGATTTGCTCCTCGGCAATGTCCGTATCTTCGGTGAGGGTTTCGGAAACTGTGCCATGATCGAGAAAGGCGACGACGGTTTTGGGCGGGATGGTGTTGACGGTGTACGGCCCGATGAGTTCGTCCACGTAGAGGGTGTCGGGATAGGCGGGGTTTTTGGTGCTGGTGCTGGCCCACAACGGCCGTTGCACCTGCGCCCCCTGATCAGCGAAATCCTGCCATAAGTCACTGGAGAAGATGTCTTGGAAACGGCCGTATGCCATCTTCGCATTGGCGATGGCAATCTGGCCCTGTAGGGCGATTTCCCCGGCGGCATCGAGGGCCTTGTCAACGGCCGTATCAATGCGGCTGACAAAGAACGAAGCCACCGAGGCAATTTTGCTCACATCCCCACCATTCTGTGCCAGCTTTTCCACACCGCGTATGTAAGCCATCGCCACCGCTTCATAGTGCGTCAGCGAAAACATCAGCGTCACATTGACATTAATGCCCTCACTAATCAACTGTTCAAAGGCGGGAATGCCTGCGGGCGTCGCCGGGACTTTAATCATGATATTGGGGCGGTTCAACGTTTGGAACAGCCGCCGCGCCTCAAGCAGTGTCGCCGTCGTGTCGTGCGCGAGGAAGGGGTCTACTTCGATGCTGACGTACCCATCCAGGCCATTCGTGGCCTCGTAAACGGGACGGAAAAGATCGGCAGCGCGGCCAATATCTGCCAATGCCAGCGTTTCGTAAATGGCGTCCACGTCACGACCCTCGGCGGCTAACTGGCGAATCGCATCGTCGTAATGGGTGCTGCCAGCAATAGCAGCCTTAAAAATAGAGGGGTTTGAGGTCACGCCAACAATGCCGCTGTCTATCAGGCGCTGCATTTCGCCGGAATCTAAAACGTCACGGCTGATGTTGTCATACCAAATAGATTGCCCCAATTGGAAGAGTTCGTGCAGTCTGGTCATATCATGTCAATCCTTTGCGGCAGCAACGGCCGTTGCTGCCAACCTATGTCATGTCCACCCACTAGACAAGATGTTAAACGCAAATATTACGCCTGAGACTGCTGCTTTAATAAATCTCGAATCTCCATCAACAGCTTTTCTTCTGCAGATGGTTCCGGGGGCGCGGGCGGCGCGGGCGCTTCTTCTTCCTTCTTTTGCACATTATTAATCGCCCGCACAACCAGGAAAACCACAAAAGCAACGATCAGAAAATTGATGACGGCATTGATAAACACACCATAATTAATTGTCGCGGCCCCCGCTTCTTGTGCAGCAGCCAAACTATCATACTGTCCACCGGACAAATTGATGAACAGGTCACTAAAATTGACATTACCCAGCAGTAACCCAATGGGAGGCATGATAATGTCGTTGACTAATGACTTGACAATCGCGCCAAAAGCGCCGCCGATAATGACAGCAATCGCTAAATCAATCACATTGCCGCGTTTGATGAATGCTTTGAACTCTTGTAACATCATTTGCTCCTTCCTGAAGTGGTTTGCAACGGCCGTTTCCGCTGCGGCCACTATTTTAAGTGGCAAGTTTGCAAGTTTGCAAGTATGTATTTATCACTCACCACTCGCTTATGATACGGCCGTTTCAACCCTCAGACCAATCCGCTGTCCAGGCTCTCATCCTTACTGGGCTGGCCGAACGGTGGGGCACACTAGACCCCACCCTCAACCCTGATCTGCATGATATACACAGCAGTTACATCGCCAGCGGTGGCGCATTCTTTGTTGTAGAAGAAGCGGGCGTCATCATCGGCACCGGAGCGCTTATTCCTGAAGGCCCAGGCGTGGGACGCATTGTGCGCGTTTCTGTCAGTGCAAAACAGCGCGGGCACGGGCTGGGCCGTGCCATCACAGAGCAGCTTATCGCCGAAGGACAGCGACGCGGCTACCACACCCTGCTTGTAGAAACCAACGACGACTGGTACAGCGCCTTACACCTGTACCAAAGCTGCGGCTTTATACCCTATGATCACCGGGATGGGGATGTGCATATGAAAATGGTCATCTAAACCCCAAGAAACTGAGTTTTTCCAAAAAAACTCAGTTTCTTCGTCTCTAAAAAAGATAAGCATTGGCTTATGAAAACGGCCGTTTCCATTTGGCAGTGGTATCGTTCTGGCTATAATGCCATCGTTTTGCTGGCAAATTGCGAGTTCATCGAAAAAACCACGAAGAAAAGAAGACCACAAAGGAATTAACAGAGAAACTTCGTGCCCTTCGTGTCTTTGTAGTAGCTTTTTTCGGCAAAGTCAAATTGTGAATTTATGAAAAAACGCGGGTTACTTCTGCTGCTGCCAATGGTTTTACTCGTCGGGCTGATTTTCTCAGTCCCGGCCATCTTGCGTGCTACCCCCAGCCGCTACGTGGCACGACTGCCCGAACCCCTGCAAAAACTAGGCGCACCCCGCGAGCAAGCCCCCCTTTTGCCCACAGCCGCACCGCCTGTAAACGCGGCCGCACTCCTCGCGCCCACCCCTACATCAACAGCCAGCCCATTGGTTGAACCCGTCACCTTCACTCCGGTTCCTACCATCACGCCCGGCGGCGAAAGCGAACCGCCAACCAGCACGCCTACCCCGATCCCCTCGCCCACACTCCCGCCAACAGCCACCCCTGTACCCATCCCCGCAGAGGCGCGGCTCACCGGCATTACACACAAATTCCAAACCTGGAACAACTGCGGCCCGGCCACACTGGCAATGACGTTGAGCTATTTTGGCGAATACTTCACCCAAGACCAAACGGCCGCCGTGCTCAAACCCAATCCCGAAGACCGCAACGTCAGCCCCTGGGAAATGACCGCCTTCGTCAATGAGCAAACCGATTTACAAGCATTGTTCCGCGTCAATGGGACGCGCTATACCGTGCAGAGGCTGCTGGCAAATGGTATTCCCGTCATTGTGGAAATTGGCATCGACCCACCGGGCGAATACCGCTGGCTGGGCTGGTACGGCCATTACTTGCTGCTGGTAGCCTACGATGATGCGGCGGAGCAATTTTGGGTATACGATTCCTGGTTTGGCACAAGTGAGGAGCCGCTGGCAAATGCGAATGCAGACGGCCGTATCCTCACCTATGACGAGTTCGAAACCTATTGGCCGCACTTTAACCGTAATTACATTGTGCTGTACGAACCGCAGCAGGCCGCGCCGGTAGCAGACATCATCGGTAACGACATGGACGACGCAGTGATGTGGGAACACGCTTTGCAGCACGTACAAACGGAAACGGCCGTCACCCCCGACAACGCCTTCAACTGGTTCAACCTGGGCACGATTTACAATGCCCTGGGCCAATATGCCAACGCCGCCACCGCTTTCGATCAGGCCCGCGCCGTTGGCTTGCCCTGGCGTATGCTCTGGTATCAGTTTGGGCCATATGAAGCGTATTATGAGAACGGCCGTTACGAAGACATCATCCTCCTCGCCGACACCACCCTGAAAGACCGACCCTACTTTGAAGAGTCATACTACTACAAAGGGCTGGCCCTTGCCGCCCTGGGCGACGATGATGCCGCCCGCGAAAATCTGCAAAAAGCCGCCGACTTCAACCCCAACTTCGCCCCCGCTGCGGCTGCTTTAGCTGAATTAGGAGAGTAAAGCCGGTGATCAGTAGTCAGTAGTCAATGGATGTAGGCCATACCGAATACTGTTTACTGAATACTGAATACCGTTCCCCGGCAACTGAAAACTATGAGTAAAAAACTACGCAACATCATTTTGATCATCGCCTTTCTACAAGTGATGGCGACCATTGGCATCTTTGCCCTGCCGCGTGCTGTGCGTGCCCTGCCGGGCGAATATTACGTGCGGCTGCAAAACAATCCCCTCACCTCTGGGATGATGCACATGATTACCACGCCAATCCCGACGGCGCTGCCCGTTGCGGCCTCTGCCCCCATCGTCAACGCCTCAACAACCAATCTGCAAATTCCCGGATTGGATGAGCAGCAGCCCACACCATTCCCCACGCCGCAGCCGCTTGCGACACCGGCTGCGATTGCTGGCGCAACACCAGAGCCAACGGCCGTTCCCACCAACATCCCCACGCCACGCCCCACCCTGACACCCCCGCCTGCCTCTGTCATTTTGGAAGGCGTGCCCTCAGAAGTACAGGGCTTTAACAACTGCGGCCCGGCCAACCTCACCATTGTCCTCGACTATCACGGCGACGATACCACGCAAGAGGAAGCCGCCGCTTACCTGAAACCAAACAAAGAAGACCGCAACGTCAGCCCCTGGCAGATTAGCGATTACGTGAATGAGTTCACCTCGCTGCGCTCCACCATCCACAGCGGCGGCAACTTGGAGATGATCAAGCAGTTCATCGCCGCCGGGCTGCCCGTTGTGATCGAAAAAGGGTATGAGCCAAACAATGCCGAAGGCTGGTACGGCCATTATCTCACGGTGTATGGTTATGATGATGGGAAACAGGAAATTTACACCCGTGACACGAACCTGGGACCGTTTGACGGCCGTCCGCGCGTTGACAGCTACGAAGACTTTACCTACTGGTGGCAGCAGTTCAACTACACGTTTTACGTGGTATACGAACCATCCCAGGAAGATTTAGTCATGTCCATTGTGCCGCCAGAGCTGCAAGAATGGCAAAGCATGTGGGAATACACTGCCGAACTGGCCCGCCAGGAAGCGGCCAAAGACCCGGATGACGTTTTCGCCTGGTTCAACCTGGGTGTCAGCCTGACACGCATCGCCGAACGCACTGGCGACGCCGCCCTGTATGAAGAGGCCGCGCTAAACTTCGACAAAGCCCGCGACATCGGCTTGCCGCCGCGTGCCCTCTACTACGAACACCGCCCGCTGATGGCCTATCTGCGCTCCGGACGCATTGATGACGTGCTGGAATTGACGGACGCGCTGCTAGAAACCACTGGCGGCCCCTGGATTGAAGAAATCCACTGGTATCGCGGCCACGCCCTCGCCGCACAGGGCAAATTGACTCTCGCCGCCGAATCGTATCGCCTGGCGTTGGAAGTTAACCCCAACTTCTATCCCGCCCAACTGTCGCTGGATTGGGTCAATTCTGAGTTAAACGGAGGGGGTTAGCCAATAGACAAATCGTCAATCGTATATCGTCAATCGTCAATTATCCTCGTTCGTCATTCGGCGGTGGTGCAGCAGCCGGGCGCGCCTGCGAATGAGTGGCGGTTGTCGGAAAACGGCCGTACCCTTGCCGCCCAACTCGCTCCTGAATTACGGCCGTATACCCCCACGCGCATCATCACCAGCGAGGAGGCGAAGGCAGCGGAGACGGGGCAGCTTATTGCCGCTGAATTAGGACTACCCTGGCACACTGCACCCGGCTTGCAGGAACATGACCGGCGCGGTGTGCCTTTTTTTGCCACGCGAGAGGCGTTTGAAACGGCCGTTGCCCACTTCTTCGCCCACCCTAACCAGCTTGTCTTTGGCAATGAGACGGCGGCACAAGCATTGGGGAGGATGGAAATGGCCGTTGCCGCCCAACGCGCCGCCTATCCCCACGACACCCTCATCCTCGTCACACACGGAACCGTGCTCACCCTCTACTGCTGCCACCGCAACCCACAGCTTGACCCCCTCACCTTCTGGCGCAGCCTCACCCTGCCCTGGTGGGGCATTATCAGGGATCAGAAGCCAGTATTCGGTAATCAGTAGCCAGTCATCAGTGAAAGGAAGACCGGGAGCTATGAATGTCGTAGATTCTTCGGGATGGCTTGCGAAGAGTTGAGCCTCCAGGAACCGCCTCATTGCGGCTTCTAGGTCGTGTAAACGATTGTTCCGCCCCAAAAGCTCCACCAATTCCCGCGTCTTTGCCGTTTTCGTCTGACCGGGTAAATCCTCGTAAAAGATAGTATTAAGAATGAAGCGCATATTCCACGTTTTTTCTGGCTTCTGATGTATACTCACACGATCTAATTCACAGCTTTACATAAAATGAGGGCTGTAGGAACTATTTTTTGGGGGGAAAATTCAGCCAATTTAAAGAGGGATTTCAATGAATATTCCATTCAACTCAATGTATGGTTTTTTAAGTACCACAGCTATTGTTCTAGGAATTTTTCTTGTTCTCGCCGGTACAGGTATTGTTCACTGGGAATCATTGACTGTGGAACGCGGCAGAAGAACACTAGGAGTTGGAGTTTTATTTATAATTCTCGGCATTATTTTTATGAGAGTTGATTCGCGATCTGGGTCAACAGTTCAAGTAACCGTCGTCACGCCACAGGCCCCAATAACAACCCAAACATATGGAATTACATCTGCACCGATAACTACAGAACCATCAGAAACCCCAACTGAAATTCAAACATCACCCACTCCCCCAGAAATAACCTCAACCCCAACTATAGCTTTCACCTCTACGCCATCTATAAATGAACAAACATTAGTTTTAGATGGCGGTAATTTACAGCGAACCAGTGATTATGGTGCAGGATTAACTCCAAAACTAAAAGGAGAGAGATGGCGTTCTGCAGTAGACAATTTCGCCGTTCACTCCAATCCCATATTTGTAAATGGCACTTTATATTTTGGCACGGGCAATTATCAAAGTGAAGCAGGTGCTTTTTATGCAATCGAGGCTTTAACTGGTCACCGGCTCTGGAAAAAGTCTTTGGATAGAGGCGCAATGGACGGGGCCGCCTATTTCAATAACAAGGTGTTTTTTGGTGATACAGGTGGAATCATTTATGCACTAGATGCCGAAACCGGCGAAGATATTTGGCGTTTTCCTGCTGGAGGTAGCATATATTCCTCTCCAACTATCTATGATGGTTTACTTTTCTTAGGCAATACAAATGGCAATTTGTTTGTTCTTGATCCAGAGAGTGGCGTCATAGACAAAACATACCAAGAATTAGGCGGAACTGTTCGCTCTCTTGTCGTTGCGGACAATACTCTTTACGCTGCCGCAGGATCAAATTTGTACAAAATCAATGAAGAAGGCAACCAACTCGACCTTATATTTTCTGCAGAGGAATATTTGTTACGTCCACCTGTATTTAGGGATAGTGTTTTATACATTGTGGTTACTTTACCGGGAGAAGAAAATCATAGTCTTGTCTATGCTCTTGAGACTGATGGTGATGAAATATGGGAAACGCCCTATGACATATCTGGTAAGGTAGATACAGATCACGCTGTTTCCGAAAACGCTGTCTTAGTTAGTACAACGGATGGTATTTTATATGCTATCAATAGGTTTTCAGGTCAAGAATTATGGCAATTTGAGACGAGTGGTGAAATTAGATCTTCTCCCACCATTGTAAATAACATCGCATATTTTGGCAGTTGGCCAAATAGAATTTATGGTTTGGATATAGAAACAGGCAATATTTTTGCACAATACGATATTCAAGATGATATGGGTGGCCTTTGGTACGGTGACTGTATCATTGTAGACGGGACCCTTTACATCGGTACAAGTTCGCATGTGATGTTGGCTATTCGTTAAGGAACAACGTCATGGCTCTTTGCAATAGAAAACAAACCGGACAAGTAAGCGAACAACGGCCGCAGCTACTCCAGCAAACAGATAGTCATTCACAACGATAGCGACGACCCTAACAAGGCTAAAATCCTGGCGTAAAGCGGTCAGAGCACACCGCGATGTAACGAACGGTCACTACGGTTATTATTCAGCTAAAGTATCGTAAGATTAGTCCACTCTCCAGTTTCCGATGGCAGTTCGGTCAACCGCATGCTGCCCAGATCCAGTTCTCAACGGCCGCTTTCTCAATCAGTTCCAGTAACTCTTGTTGGTTCATACCCATCCCTCGTTGGTCTTGTGTACCAGACTCTACGGGCATTTATACCACAAATACAAGCGGGAGGTTTGCAAGTTTGCAAGCGGCAAGTAAGGGGCTTGTATGCCATTCAAATTGGGTTTGGCAGGCAGCTTGGGTTTGGCGGTTTGGGTTTGGCGGTTTGGGTTTGGCGGTTTGGGTTTGGCGGTTTGGGTTTGGCGGTTTGGGTTTGGCGGTTTGGGTTTGGCGGTTTGGGTTTGGCGGCGCCAAACCCCTACATGTGATGGGTTTGTAGGGGCAAGGCGATGCCTTGCCCGGCACGGGATTAGCGTTGCTGGCGGCATGAAGTGGAGGCTTTAGCCGGTGCGTGTGCGTTGCTGCCTCCATGCCGGATTTTACCTTTCAGAATAGATTCAGCAGGGATTGCAGTGTGCCGCAATTAGTTATGAATCAGCTCATTATAGGTTGTTGTATACCACAATGGATGCTGAATGAGTTCAGCATAGATTGCTAGATAGTGCAACCTATGCTGAATCAGTTCAGTATCAATTGGGGGATACTACAAAGGGGTCTGAATCTATTCAGCATGGATTGCAGGAGGCTGCAATCGGCTCTGAATGTATTCGACAGAGGAGACGACGTGAGTAATCGTTTGTGTTTAACTCAGCGAGATTGGTTCAATCTTGAAGATTGAACCAATCTGAGAACCGCCCACTTGCCACTTGCCACTTGCCACTTCCTTTTGTGGTATGATTTCCGGCATGGAATCCATACAACCATTCGCTCAACAACTCATCAACAATGTCGAAAACGTGATCATTGGCAAGCGCGAGGCGCTGGAACTGCTCACCGTAGCCCTGCTGTGCGAGGGGCATGTGCTGATGGAAGACGTGCCGGGCACGGGCAAAACCATGCTGGCCCGCGCCTTCGCCGTCAGCCTGGGCGTGCCCTTCAAGCGGCTGCAATGCACCCCCGACCTGCTGCCCAACGATGTGACCGGCGTCTCCATCTTCGACCAGCGCGAGCAGGCGTTTACCTTCATTCCCGGCCCCGCTTTCAGCAATATTTTGCTGGCCGACGAGATTAACCGCGCCACGCCGCGCACGCAGTCAGCGCTGCTGGAGGCGATGGGCGAGCGGCAGGTGACGGTGGATGGAGTGACGCGGGTGTTGGCACGGCCGTTCCTCGTCATCGCCACGCAAAACCCCATCGAGTACGAAGGCACCTTCCCCCTGCCCGAAGCGCAGCTCGACCGCTTCTTCCTCAAACTCAGCCTGGGCTACCTCGATGAGGCCAACGAAAACCAGATGCTGCTCAACCTCGGCGGCGTGCATCCCATCGAAAAGCTGGCGCAGGTGGTGGATGGCAGCCAATTACCGGAACTGGCGCAGCAAATCTGGCAGGTACACATCGACGAAACCCTGCGCGAATACATTGTGCGCCTCGTCTTTGCCACGCGGCAGCACAAAGACCTGCTGCTGGGAGCCAGTCCACGCGGCAGCCACGCCCTCTATCGCGGCAGCCAGGCCTACGCCGCCCTGCACGGCCGTGACTACGCCCTGCCCGACGATGTAAAAAAACTCGCCCCGGCCATCCTCAGCCACCGCTGCCTCGTCCACCCCGAAAGCGCCCTGCGTGGCCGCACCGCCACCGACATTTTCAGCGAAATCCTCGAAGAAACGGAATTAGCCATTAGCAGTTAGCTATTAGCGATTAGCCTATTCATTCACTATTCACCATTCATTATTCATTATTCATTATTCCCCATGCCCCTTCTTCCTCTCATCCTCTTTCTGCTGTTTGTCGCCTTCTTTTTGCAAGTAGACTTCATCTTCTACATTGCCTATGTGATGGTGGGAATTTATGCCTGGAGCCGTTGGTATACGCCGCGAGCTTTTGCGCGTCTGCAAGCCTCACGTCGTTATCACAGCCACGCATTTTTAGGGGAGAAAGTGACCATCACCGTGCTGGTGAAAAACAGCAACCGCCTCCCTATTTCATGGGTACACATCACAGAGTCTATTGCCCCAGACTTGCGAGCCGGGCAAGAATTTAACCAGGCCGTCATGCTGCCGGGGCGCAGCACAATAGAACGGAGCTACCAGGTGCGGGCGCTGCGCCGCGGCTATTATCGCCTGGGGCCACTGCGTTTTGTCAGCGGCGATTTATTTGGGCTGTCTCAGGAAATGCAGGGATTTGTGCCGCCCGATTACTTTACCGTGTATCCGCACATTATTCCCCTGGCAAAATTGGGGCTGCCCTCGCGCCTGCCGTTTGGCACCATTGCCAGCAGGCAGCGCCTGTTTGCGGACCCGGCACGGCCCATGGGCGTGCGTGAGTTCCGCTCTGGCGATTCGCTGCGGCAAATTAATTGGAAGGCCAGCGCCCATACACAGGATTTGCTGGTGCGCAGTTTTGAACCGGCGATTTCGCTGGAAACGGCCGTGCTCCTCAACCTGCACCTGCCCGATTACCGCCCCAACGACCGCCTATACTACACGGAATGGGCCATTGAGGCAGCGGCTTCGCTGGCGGCGTACCTGATTAATGAACGTCAAGCTGTGGGGCTGCTGACGAACGGCCGTGATCCCCTATTAGGCCACGAAAGCGCAGCGCTGGCCTTTGACGAAGTAAGCGGTCGGTTGATGGATGCGGAGGAAGGGGGTTTGCTGCCGCCCCCCATTTTGCCACGAAACGGCCGTGCACACCTGATGAAAATTCTGGAGCGACTGGCCCGCCTGGAAGCTGGCGATACGCACCCGCTGATCCGATGGCTGCCTACAGCCGGGCTGGGCCTCAGTTGGGGAACCACGCTGCTGGTGATCACGCCGCAAGGAGACGAAGCCACCTGCCAGGAACTGCACCGGCTGGCGCGAGCCGGGTTCAATCCGGTGCTTATTGCCGTTGAGCGAGACAATGCCTTTGGGCAGGTGCGCGAACGGGCGCGGCAGTTGGGTTTCGTGGCGTATAATGTAACCAGTAAAAAGAGTTTGAATCAGACTTTGGGGAGCTAGAGGATAGAGCTAGCTTTCGCCCACCATTATGAACAAGACATCTCTTTCCCTCTCTGAATATGCGACTGGTGTGTGGGCCGGCCGGGTTTTGCAGCCGATTGCGATGACTGTGTTGGTAACGGCCGTTTTCCTGGGCCTCAGCACCATTGCCGAAATCATCACGGGGGATACTTATTGGACGCGGTCGAGTCTCCTGATTAGCTTCGTTGCCCTGGAGACCATCTACACAACCTTCTGGATTGAACATCCGCGCCGTCGCCTGGTAGCCCGCAACCAATACCGGCTGGCCGAGTTTGGTTTGTTGTTCCTCATCACCCGCATCTTTGTATGGTTTGCCAGTGGGCAAGGAATACCAACGGTAGATGATTTTCGTCTGTATTTACGCGAACCACTGTCCTTTTTTTCTGAAAGTCACTTCATCTTCACCATGTTATTTGTGTTGGCGGCCTGGCAATTTGCCGTGAAACAGGCAAGCATTTTTCGCCAACTGGCAATCTCCCCAGAAGAGGCGCGTTATTACTCGCTGCCCGCCTATGAACGCTCCCTGGAATACAATGACAAGCCAATTCTCGTCAAGCGCAGCACTTTGGTGAAGGCATTTTTCCGCCAATGGCTATGGGGCGGCATTGTGTTGGTTTTTATCGCCTCAATGAGCACGTTGGAACTGGCTAGTTTGTCACATACAGCACATCCCTGGAATGTGGCGCGGTTGGGATTACGGCCGTCTCTCTTGGGCGCTCTCATCTCCTACTTCCTGGCCGGGTTGTGGCTGCTCAGCCAGGGGCGTATGCAGGTGATGAATGCCCGTTGGTTGTTCGATGGCGTGCAAAAAGAAACGCAAATCAGGCAGCAGTGGCAGCGCAATAGTCTGATCGTGCTGCTGGTTATGGCCCTGATTGCCGCCTTCCTGCCTATTGGCTCAACGCTGCCGATCAGCCGTATTTTGCAATTGGTGGTTGGGGCCATCCTCTATGTAGGGTATATACTTTATTACCTGTTTTCGTTGCTGTTCCTGGCTTTTCTCTCGCTGTTTCGGAGTCATGCCCCCACTGGGCCTGCTCCACCGCCTACGCCAACGCCCTTGCCCACGCCAGCCCTGCCACAAGATTTACTACCCCAACAGAGCCAACAGCTTGCGCCTCCCAGCGAGACGGCCGCACTGCTTATGAGTTCGTATATCTGGACGTTGGCGATTTTTTTGGTGGTAACGGCCGTGCTCTACTTCCTACGTGAGCGAGACGTCACCGTCAACAAAGCCGCCTTGCGCCAATGGTGGCAGCGTGCCCTCATCTGGCTGCGGCAGTTGTGGCAAAGTGCCGCCTCAGAAATCAATGATTTGCGTCAGAGCTTGCGCCGTCCCACGCCAAAATTGCCCGAAGCCGAACAAGACCCGCGTCCCTCCTGGCAATTTGTTCGGGTAAACGGATTACCCCCTCGTGAACAGGTACGTTACTTCTATTTATCTGTTGTGCGTCGCGCTGGTGAAACCGGTGTTCCCCGACAAAAAAGCGAAACCCCTCTGGAATATGCAACAAACTTAAAAGAACGCTGGCCCGAACATGAACATGAACTGGAAGACCTAACCCAAGCCTTTCTTGCCGCTCGCTACAGCGCCCACCCAATTGAAAAAAGCATGGCAAATACCATCAAAAACAGTTGGAAGCGCATCAGCCATAAAATCCGCCACTCCAAAAACGCAAAAGACAATTAAATAACCACTTAAGCCTGCAAGGTTCAGGCAAACAAAGGATGCAAACTTCGTAGTCTCCAGCAAAACTAAACGCATGCCTTCCCACTAAAGATTCCCCACACTGTGCATCTAATAAGTAGAAAATGCAGCAATAAAGACTTCTTGTGAAGTAATATGGTATCAGTATGAAGGATATCCAAGCGGTGGTGAGCCAATGCCAGGAAGGTCACTTGGATGCGTTCACTGCCTTATTCAACCACTGTCAAAACCACGTTTATGACGTTGCCTGCGCTATTTTGCGGAATGAAGCGGCGGCCGAAGATGCCGTTCAGGATACCTTCTTGGCTGTTTTTCAGAAGATTGGCAGCTATAAAGGTGAAGCATCTTTTGAGACCTGGCTTATCGCCATTACCATCAATCAATGCCGTATGCGTCTGCGGAAACAGAAAGTACGGCAGTTCCTATCACTGGAACGCTTGAGCCGGGAGCGTCTTTTCGGTAGCAGAGGCAGCGGTGAGGGGGTCGCCGACACTGTTCACCAACGCCAGCGCCGACAAACGCTGTGGGAGTTGGTAGACCAGTTGGATGACCGGCTGCGCCTGCCCCTAATCCTTCGTTATCGTTATGCGCTCCCTTGTGGGGAAATTGCCAATATTCTTGGCCGACGTCAATCCACTGTCTACCAACATCTGCACGAAGGACGAAAACTGCTAGAGAAAATGGCCCAGCAAAAAGAAGCCGAGAGTCTGGTGCCGTCAGCTGAGATAGCGAGCTAATAAACCGATGAGTCTGTTGAAACAACATACCAATCCACCGATAAATCATTTTGTTGTCGCCTATTTTGAGGCTTTCCAAGATGGGGCGTTGACTGATTCTGAGGCCATGCGCTTCCACCAGCATCTCGCTGACTGCCAACAATGCCGGGATTGGGTTGACCAGCAAGGAAACCTTATTGAGCGCCTGCAAATGGGGGCCACACCGCAATTATGTTTATCGCCAACCGCCGCCAAGCGCGTGCAGCGCAACCTGTATAACCGTATGCGGAGGACCATGATTATGAATAATGTAAAAACAATTGTAGGGACAGTAACGGCCGTTGCCGTTCTGGCTGTCATTATCGGATTTTTCATCTTCCAGGCCAGGGATCTCAACCCAACAGGAACAGTTGAACAAGTTACACCGAAATTAGAAACGTCTGAAGGGACGCCACCGCCAACTTTAAATTCCATCTCCATCGCTTTGACTCAACAGGCTTTAACACCTATTCCCCCAACAAGAGAAATTGATGAACAACTCTTCGCGGCAGTCACTGCGAATGACACTGACACCGTAAAACAATTCCTGAATGCTGGAGCCGATCCCAACACCGTCAATTCTGAAGGTATTCCCGTTTTGGTAAGAGCGATCCGAGGCGCTGGCAACACAAATATCATCAAGCTGCTGTTGGAGTTCGGCGCTGATGTAAATAGCCACAACGGTAGTGAACACGCTTTTCTACCTCAAGCGGCTTGGGCAGGTCAACTTGAGATAGTCCAGTTGTTACTTGACGCAGGTGCAGATGTAAATGCCACCAAGGACTTCACAGCAAGGAGTGGAGTATTGTTCCATCAAGCGTCAGCCGTATTGCACGCGGTTGATGGAAACCACATTGAGGTTGTCAAACTTCTAATCGCTTATGGTGCCGACGTTAACCAAACGGAGTGGAACAATAAGGGTCATGCATTATTTAGCGCAGCCTTTTATAACTATCCTGAAATGGTTGCACTCCTCCTTAACAATGGGGCGGATCCCCAAATAAATACAAACTGGGACACGGGGGTAACGCCGTTACATGGTGCGGCGGATAATGGTTCAATCGAAGCTATTCGGGTATTACTGGACAGCGGAGTTAACGCAGACATTCAAACAAATACAGGCCTGACCCCAATTATGAGCGTGATTGAGGATGGTTGGGCTAGTAATAAACTCGAAATCTTTACGATTCTCCTAGAGGGGGGGGCAGATCCGAACGCGCAGGATAATTTTGGCAACACCGCCCTTCACCATGCGGCTATGAGGGGTTCCGTCGAAGTAATTCAATTCCTAATCGAGAATGGCGCGGTTCTGGATATAGAGAATAACAACGGCAAAACCGCCCTGGACCTTGCCGCAAACGACGAAATTGCTGAAATGCTGCGCGAGGCAGGTGCAGAAGAATAACTTTTGCAAACAAAATCAGCTTTAAAACTGAGTAAGTTTCCCGCTCAGTCAAATACTGTGTAGCTTGACGCTGAAGAAGCATCTAAGCAAGGAGATGGAAAAATGAAAAAGGGGTTATTGATGTTAATCACAGCGCTGGTGATTACACTCTTGTTCGCATCGTTTTCAACAGTTGCTGCGGAACCTAACGCACCTATTCTGTGTTTTGTGGACATGGAATACAATGGTGATCATTGGGAAGGGGAGGTTCACGAATGCAGCCTCAAAGGAAATATCAGGTTTGATCCAGACCCAGATAATCCGTCCTATCTCGCCGGTAAAACACTGCACTTCTTTGAATTATTCACCATCGAACCAGATAGTGGCGGCGTAATTCAAGGAAATACAGTCGGGGTTGGACATCTCTACGAGCCGTTCCATTTTAGGGCTAATGGCTGGGTAACAAACGCGACGGAACCATGGACGGGTTTAATAGGAAACAAGTATTTCGAAATGGGCACATCAACCGACCCACTCGACCCTTTGATTCCTTTAACTGTCGAAGACATGACAATGAGAATAGTACCTGCCCAACAGCCCATGCCCTAATTAACTCGAAGACAATCATGCGTACTTTTCAATCGCATCACAGCGATGGTTTTGCCGAAAAGTACGCATTTTTCCAGACTCCCACCATCTTCCTCACTTGCCGCCAAGGGAAGCTAACAACCCCCATGTCAACAGTCCAACAACCAATTGGAATATAAATTGATTGAGCCGGACTCCCATCTCTAATAACACCACGTTCAAAATGGCTCCTGCCAACGCCCCCAAAAACAGGCCAATGATGGCCCCTTTGATAGCTTCTCCCGGTACTGTGAAAAGCACCCCCAGCAGAGCGCCCAATAATGCCGTCAAACCAATCCACTGCCCGGCCTGAATAATCCGCGCAGACATGACTGCTTCACGGGATTGAAAAGCGTCAATCAGTGATGCCAGCGAGATGTTGCCAATCACATTCAGCGTTAACACCAACTGAATAAATAACATCACCAGGCCCGAAATAATGCCAAACAGGAGAACGCGCCCCATCGTGTCTGGGGCTTGGGCAACAGACCATACAACCGCGCCAACTACCGCGCCAACAGCAAGGCCATTCAAGGCGCCCGCGCCCAAATCATCCAGCAAAGCCAAAGCGACTGTTGCAATAACAGCGTGGGACATTATGTATGCCAGTAACGTACTCATATATCATCCCTCCATTGGGCGTTTTAAAATTGATTTGCCTAATTTTATCTGAACCTGGGCTATTCGCTAATTTGTAATAATGATGATAAAAAATGGCAAGCGACATGTCTGCAAGTATGCAGACATGCATACTTTCTCACTATAGGAGTTTTTCCCATGCAACAACTTGTTGAATGTGTCCCGAATTTTAGCAACGGCCGTTCCCCCGAAATCTACAACCGCATTGCCGACTCCATTCGTGCCGTGCATGGCGTGCAGGTACTGGATGTCAGCGCCGACCCCGACCACAACCGCACCGTCATCACCTTTGTGGGCACGCCAACGGCCGTTGAAGAAGCCGCTTACCAAGCCATCAAACAAGCTGCGCAGCTCATCAATCTGGACGAACATCACGGCGAACATCCGCGCATCGGCGCAACCGACGTACTGCCACTCATTCCGCTGCGCGGCATCACCGCGCAAGAATGCGTAGCAATGGCGCAGCGCATTGGCAAACGAGCGGGCAAAGAGTTGGGTGTTGCCATTTATCTCTACGGCGCAGCCGCCACCCGCCCGGAACGCGAAAAGCTGTCTGACATCCGCAAAGGGCAGTATGAAAAGTGGAAAGAGGAAGTGGCAACCAACCCCGCCCGCCAACCGGACTACGGCCCCACCGAACCAAAAACGTGGGGCGCAACGGTGATTGGCGTACGGCCGTTCCTCATCGCCTACAACATCTACCTCAACAGCAAACACGTAGAATTTGCCGAAAAAATAGCCCGCGCCGTGCGCTTCAGCAGCGGCGGGCTGCGCTTTGTGCAGGCCAAAGGGTTCCTGGTAGAAGGCCAGGCCCAAGTCAGCATGAACCTGACCGATTTCAACAAGACCCCTGTTTATCGTGTGCAGGAAATGGTACAGCGCGAAGCCGCCCGTTATGGCCTGACCATCACCAAAGCAGAACTCGTTGGCCTGACGCCGCAAAAGGCATTTATGGATGCCGCCCGCTGGTACTTGCAGCTAGATGGTTTCCGCGAAGACCAGGTGCTGGAATACCGGCTGCATGATGAAGCCGCCGCAGGCAATACCGCAAATGCCTTTTTAGAATCCGTTGCGGCCAACACCCCCACACCCGGTGGCGGGTCTGTGGCCGCGATGGCCGGCGCGTTGGCCGCTTCTCTGACGCAAATGGTGGCTGGGCTGACGATAGGACGCAAGAAGTACGCCGATGTGAATGAAACCGCGCAAGCCATCTTGCAAAAGGCATCGCTGCTGCGGCAGCAGTTAACGGCCGCCATTAGCGATGACGCCGCCGCCTTTGAGCAGGTGATGGCTGCTTACCGCCTCAAAGGAGTGAGCGAGGCGGAACGCAAGCAAGCCATCGAGGAAGCAACCGTCGAAGCAGGTGATGTGCCGCTGCGTGTGGCACGGTTGAGCCGTGAGGTAGCATTACTGGCCCGCGATATGGCGCAGTTGGGCAATGCCAACGCGGTGACAGATGCCGCTGCCGGGGTGTTGATGGCGCGTGCCGCCATTGAGGTGGCCGCGCTTAATGTGCAGATTAATGGCGTTGGCCTGATCAACCGAGAACTGGCACAATCATGGACATCTGAGGTAGCGACGCTGGTAGCAGAGGCCGGGGAATTGGCAACGGCCGTTACCGTCATCGCCGCCAAACGTGGAGGTTTTTAGGCTTTTGAAGATTGGAGAATGGAGATTTGAGATTGGGAGGTTGCTGCTTCCAATTATTGTATTGGGATTATTGACAGGTTGTGGGGGAATGGTTGCGGCGGTCGATACGGCCGTTTCACCCAATACGGCCGTATCAACCGAAATAGCTGTGGTGGAAACGGCCGTGCCCCTGCCCACAAGCACCTTACCCCCGCCCCAATTGTTACCCAATGTTACCCCACCGCCACCGCCGCCGCGTGAGATGCCTTCCTTCGCTCCCGCCAACCCAACACAGGTGAGCGAAATTAGCGCAGAGAATACACGTACAGCCGCGGCTGCGGCTACAGCATTGGCTGCACCAACTAATACGCCAGAAGTTGAGCCAACTGATACGATTACACCCACGCCGCAGCCGACGTTTACGCCACCGGCGCTGCCCTTCACCAGCAACGAAGAGCATTTCTGGCTGCGCCGCCCCATTCCTGAAGGGGGCGTGGTCTGGACAGACAAGGTGTATCCCTATGGCAGCACACGCAGCAGCACACTACAACCGCATCACGGCGTTGAGTTTTATGTGCCTAGCGGTACGCAGGTTTTGGCGGCAGCGAGTGGCACGGCCGTTGTCGCTGGCAACGATTTAGACACCGCCTATGGCCCACAAACCAATTTCTACGGCAACCTCGTCGTCATTGAACTGGACTCCACGTACAACGGCCTGCCCATTTACAACGTGTACGGCCATTTGTCCGAGGTACTGGTCACAGTGGGACAGCATGTGGATTCACAAGAATTGATTGCCCTATCCGGCGCGACAGGTGTGGCCGTCGGGCCGCATTTGCACTTTGAAGTGCGCGAGGGCAGCAACGATTACACCAGTACGCGCAACCCGCTGCTGTGGCTCTATCCCTTCCCCGATAATGGCGCTATCGCCGGACGTGTAACCTGGCCGGATGGCACGCTAGCGCAAGAAGCACCCATTACGCTGCGCCGCGTGGATGCCTCCTCCAAATATCACGCTACCACCAGTTATGCCGGAGCCACCGTGAATGGCGATGACCAATGGCAGGAAAACTTCGCTTTTGATGACGTGGAAGCGGGTTATTACGAAATTGAAATTCAGGCAGGCGGCGAAAAATACAGACAAGAGTTATGGGTTTTCCCCTACCGCACCAGCTTTGTGGAAATGACATTAGGCGGATAAAGCACCCTTAAAATTGTAAGGGTTTGGCGAATGACAAGAGGCTAGTTTGCCGGGAAAGCATGGGTTTGGCGTTCGCCAAGGGGCTGGTTTGCAGAAAAAGTAAGGGTTTGGCGTTCGCCAAGGGGGTAGTTCGCGGAAAAAGCATGGGCTTGGCGTTCACCAAGGGGTTGGTTTGCGAAAAAAGTATGGGCTTGGTGTTCACCAATGGAATAGATTGTAGAAAAAGCAAGGGCATGGCGACGTCATGCCCTTGCTTTTTTAGTGTAATCCCATCTCTTGCGCGGCCATGCGGTCGAACCAACGGTCGGGGAGGATGCGCGGCAAGAACCAGCCGGTGAACCATTTGCGGGGGATGGCGTAGCGCGTTTTGGGGTGCTGGCTCTCCAATGCTTCCACAATTTTTGCAGCGACTTTTTCTACAGGAATGGCCGTGCGCTGCCTTTTGGTTACGGCGTCACCAACCACTTTTTGCAGGATGGCGTCGTAATCGGTTTGCGCGTACTGCTCCATACCATCGCTGGCTTTGCCAATGATGGGCGTGGCCGTCGTGCCTGGCTCAATCAGAATTACGTCAATGCCATAAAGCAGCAGCTCGCGGCGCAGGGAGTCGGAGAGGGCTTCGAGGGCGTGTTTGGAGGCGGCGTATGCACCCATGAAGGGGTAGGCGATTTTGCCGCTGACAGAACTGATGTTGACGATACGGCCGTGCGCCCCCGGCGCATCCAATCGCGCTCCCAACAAAGGCAAACATTGCTGCGTCACGTCCAGCAGGCCAAACAAGTTGACCTCGAATTGACGGCGCAGTTCGTCCACCGGCAGGTGCATGAGCGGGCCAGTGAGAGAGACACCGGCGTTGTTAACCAGCCCGGCCAGGTTTTGGCCGTTGAGGGTAGCACGGATTTGGGTGACGGCCGTTGCCACCCCCTCATGATCCGTCACATCAAACAACAACGGCGTGACGCCATCGCCCAATGCCGCTTGCACGCGCCCCGCGTCCGCCTGCTTGCGCACGCTGCCAAAAACATGATAGCCACGCTGCACCAACATCTCGGCTGCTGCGTAGCCAATGCCAGTAGAAATTCCGGTAATGAGAATGTATTTGGTCATAATTTTCATCGTGAAACGTGAGGCGTGAAACGTGAAAAGAAGGCCATCACGTTTCACGTTTGACGTTTCACGCCCCCATTTTGCGCAAAAAATAGCCCAATGCCGTCACCACTAACCCCGCCACAAATACGCCGCCGCTCACCAGCACGCCAACATCAAACCAAAACTGCTCCGGGAAGAGGCGGATGAGCGAATCGGTGTAGTAAAATGTCCAGGTTCCAGGTGGGAAGAGCAGTTCGTGGAACTGCACGAAGAAGGTGTTCCAGCCAATAAGGATGAAGAGGCCGATGACGAGGAGAACGGCCGTTGTCGCCAGCCCGCCGCCGAAAATGGCGCGATACCCCTCCGGGCGCGTGGACGGCCGTGCCAGCAAAAAAGCCAGCCCCGCCAACACAATCACCCCCGTCAGCCACACCACCCGCGTAAACACATCGGCCACATTTTTCACGTCAATCATGTGGCTGATTTCGCCGGAGTTGTACAGCGGGTCGTTTGTGCCGGGCAGGCGCAGGTCTTCTAGCAGGTAGATGACTTCGTTGGCGGGTGACGGCCGTTGCAAATAATCCAACGTCGCCCGCGCCAGTTCCAGCCGTTCCGTATCCGAAAAACCAAACTGGTCTGAGGGGATACGCTGGTATTCCCAGGCCGGGTAATCCCAGGCAATAATGGCGCGGATGCCACCCAATCCCAGGAAAAAGGGCATTGCCAGGATAACCAGCCAGCGAATGATTGTGATAATCGTTTTGTTTTCCAATAGTTCCTCCATTGCCAGTAAGCAGTAATCAGTGTTCAGTAATCAGTTAATACCGACCCACTGAATACTGACCTACTGAATACTGACTACTGATCACTGATTACTGTAACCCCGGCAGCCCGCCAACGCCAGCTTGCAGCAGATAGCGCAGCACCAGCGAATCAATGATAGTTTCCACCGGGGCGCGTTCATCGCTGAAGATGATGTCGGAGGGGTGAATGGGGACGAGGTTGGTTACGGCCGTTTCCATCACCCCACCCAACAACGGATCCACATCCGGCGACAGGGCCTGCCAGTTCGCCCACAAATTATCTGGCGTCGTCGGCTGCGCCGTTGCCACCAAAATCGTGTTCAGCGTCCCCGGCACATCAATGGCGTGAACAGTAGGGAACACCGTCAGCAGCGTGGCAGTGATGGCGTCAATCAAGCGGCGGTCTTCGGGAGCGCGGCCCACATTGATCGCCAGCACGCCATCCTCCTGCAAATGCGCCCGCACCTCGCCGAAAAACTCGCGGGTGGTGAGATGCCAGGGGATGTAGGGCACTTTGTAGGCGTCGAGGGTGATGAGGCTGTAGCGGGTTGGCAGTTGGTTGAGTTGGTAACGGCCGTCGCCCACAATCACATTCAAATTCGCGCCCGTCATCGCAAAATAATCCACACCCGCCTGCACAATCGCCGGGTCCAACTCAATGCCGTCAATGGGAATAGGGCCAAACACCCGCGTAAACTGCTTGGGAATGGTTCCCGCCGCCAGCCCAATGACGGCCATATTCTCCAATTTGGGTGCAGCATTGAAATAGGGCGCGGCAAGCATGATGCTCCACACGGAAATGCGCGGGACACGGCCGTTCTCGCAATAAAACGAGTGATACGCCTGCCCCTCATTCAGCAGCAGATAGTTGCAATCGTCCACGCGCACCACCTGCACATAGTTGTAGGGCGATTCCGTCTCGAAAATCTGCCCCTCGTAGGCTTTGATGCCGCCCCGCGTCCACAGCAGGGTGATGGGCACAAGGATGAGGGGCAGCAGCAGCGCCCCCACTTTGGCGCGGGATTGGGTTTGCCATAGGCCAATTAGCCCGATGAATAGCAAAAGTGTGCCGAAGATGACGGCCGTCACCCGTGAGCCAAACTCAGGAATGGTGAACAGCACCGGCAAATACGTGCCCAGCAAACTGCCCCAGGTAGACACGGCATAAATACGCCCGCTGATGCGCCCCGCCTCGGCTACATCCGTCACCGCCAGGCGGATGGCGAAGGGCGATACGCAGCCTAGCAAAATGACGGGCACGGCCAGCGCCAACGCCACGCCCACTAACGACCCCACAATCGCACCCACATTGATAGCGGCGAAGGCGGATGCGGCCGTTTTCAGGATGACGCTGGTGAGGAGCATGAAAAAGACGCTGGCAAAGCCGGCGATGGCGATGAGGGTGTAGAAGGTGGTGGGGTACGGCCGTTTATCCGCCAGCCGCCCACCAATAAAATACCCAATCGTCAAACAAAGCAGCACCAGTCCAATCACGTTTGCCCAAACCAGATTAGACGTGCCGTACACAGTCTGTAACATACGGCTGGTGGTAAATTCCACAGCCAGTGTGCTCATGCCAGCCACAAACACGGTGAAGAATAGATAAGGGCGATTGATTGGTTGGTTCATACCGGAGGAATTATAACGAAGAGGAGGGTTTGTGACAGGGAAACGGCCGTACCACCTTTATCCCATATGCAAAAACAGCCTAATGGCTACAATTACTATCGCAACAAATCGTTGGTAATTGTCGTATAACGGCTATGTCACAAACAGTTAAGATTGTTTTTCACGACAAATTGCTTTGCTTACGGCAGCGTAACAAGGCACAATCCTGGCAAATTGACAACTTAATGGCTTAATAGCATCTTCAATCATGCAGATACACCACCATCACCATCACGATAACCCCTTTTTTAACCGCCACCGCATTACAGACCCCGCTTACTTCTTTGGCCGCGAACGAGAAATCGAAGCGCTTTACAGCGCCATTGCCACCCGCCAGTGCCGCTCCATTGTCGGCGAGCGCAAAATGGGCAAAAGTTCTCTCCTCTCCCATTTAGCAGACCCTGCCACCTTACAACATCACGGCTTCAACCCAGAGCAGTACGTCTTTGTATATATTGATTTAGAAGGGATGGCAAACATCACCTACGACGAATTTTGGCCGGAAGTGCTAGACCGCATGGAAATGGCTTTGCCTGAACAGGCCAGCAACCTGCGCGACATGGTTGCCGATATGGCCTTGCAGTCGGAAGTGCGCTTTATGCAGGTGCGGCGGCTGCTGCGCCGCGTAGACCGCGCCGGGCTAACCGTCGTGCTGATGCTTGATGAGTTCGAGAGCCTGGCCTCGAACGTGGCATTCAATGCCAGCTTTTATGGGGAACTGCGCAGTTTAGCCGGGGAGATTGGTGTGGTTTACATCACAGCCTCCAAACGCAGCCTATATGACCTGACGTATCAGCACGCCGACACCCTGTCCTCGCCGTTCTTCAACATTTTCTCGGAGGAGCCGTTGGGGCTGCTGCCGCACAAAGAGGCGGTGTTGCTGCTGGGCAAACTGGCTTTGCGCGGCCAGGAACCCCGGCCATTTACGCCCACGCAAATTGAGGAGATGATTCGACTGGCGGGGCCGCATCCATTTTTCTTGCAGTTGGCCGGTTATTACCTCTACGCACATGAAAATGGGCAGGCCGACGATACCGTGCCCGACAAGGTGAAACGCCGCTTTATCGCGGAGGCGGAAGACCATTTTCGCTATGTGTGGAGCCAATTGACCCCTTTAGAGCAAGATGCGCTGCAACACTTGCCCACCATTTCACCGGAAATGAAGAAGGGGCTTTTGGCGCGGGCGCTGTTATCGGAGGATGAGCAGGAGCGGTTACGGCCGTTCTCCACCACCTTCGCCGATTTCCTCAACCGCAATCAAGTGAGCGAGCGGCCCGCGAACGGCCGTTCCGGAACCAACACCAGCACGACTGACCTCTCTGGCACAACACTGGGCAGCTATCGTGTATTAACGGCCGTTGGGCGCGGTGGCATGGCTGTCGTTTACAAAGGCTACCAGCCCTCCCTCGACCGCTACGTCGCCATCAAAGTCATGTCCCATAATCTGGCAGGAGATCACATCTTCATCGAACGCTTCCAACGCGAAGCCGCTAGCGTCGCCCAACTACGCCATCACAACATCGTGCAAATGTACGACTTCGACATTCACGAAGACATCTCCTACATGGTGATGGAGTACATCGAAGGGCAAACCCTCAAAGAACGCCTATTAGACCTGCATCAGCAGCAGCAGCGTTTGTCCATCACTGAGACCGTGCAAATCATCAGCAACATCGCTGCCGCGCTGGACTATGCCCACGCCTACAACATCGTCCACCGCGACATTAAACCAGCCAACATCATGCTGCGCCGCGAAGAAAAGCTGGCGCAGCTCACCGGCGTCTCCCCCTTCGTCGCCGTCCTCACCGACTTTGGCGTCGCCCGCATGTTAGAGGGAATGCAGCTCACCGGCACAGGCGCCACCATTGGTACACCGGATTACATGTCCCCAGAGCAGGCACGCGGCGATGCCGCCGGCCCTACCTCCGATGTATACGCATTAGGCATTTTGCTGTATGAAATGCTCACCGGCGAACTGCCCTTTACGGCCGACACGCCCATCGCCGTTCTCCTCAAACATATGCAGGCCGATCCCCCATCCGTACTACAAAAAGTGCCAGACCTACCCACTGGACTGGAAACCGTTCTCATGCGTTCGCTGACAAAAACGCCACACGACCGTTTCCCCACAGCCGGGCAAATGGCCCAAGCATTGCAAGAAGCCACAGGATTACCCGTATGATTCGTCGCCCCCTCACCATTGGTTTTGTAAGTGGGGTGTTATTAAGTGTAGCCGGTCTGTACCCGGCGGTTGGCTTAATCGCACCCTTGTTGCTGCCGGGATGGCAGCGTCCTGTCACCAATGAACTACTGCACAGCCTGCTTTTGATGCTTTCGGCGGTCATCTTTGTGCCGCTGCTGTTTACCTTTGGCGGGTTTGCAGCACGGCGCACCACCGCCCGCTGCGCTAAAGATGGCGCGAAAGCAGGCGCACTGGCGGGCACTATTGTGGGCGTGTTTGTGTATATGAATCTGGTTGCCCCACTCAGCACATTAGCCATATTCCGATACATGGCTGGCTACCATCCTTCTCCTGAAATGGAGCTACCACCCATAGATGCGGTGTTGGCTTATGTGCAGGGATTTGGTAATTCTGTCCACTTTATTGATGTCACTATTTTTGCTCTCGTCATAATCGGCAGTCTCAGTGGGGCGTGGATTGGATGGCGGCAGCGTCATTTGCCCTTGCCTGTAGAACCGTCTCTTTTTGAACTGGCGGAAGGGAAACGGCCGTCCTCCACCTGGTTCAGCCAAAACGAAACCCCCATCAAATATGGTCTGCTCGTCGGCCTCATCCTCGGACTGCTCATTTTCACCACCGTCTTCGGTGAATTCTACGTGGGCTTCACAGCCGATTGGCCCGAACTCATGACCATCATGGAACAGTACGAAGCCGGAAAATTTATCACCGGCCCTGTGCGAGATGCCCTACCCATCCTCTGGCCCTTCATCATGCTGGGCTTCCTCATTTATGGGGGGATCGTCGTTTGGCTGGTACGCAATCCGCCCGACCTCTTCAAAAGTCGTTTCCGCGCTATTATGGTAGCGACACAAGTCATTTTGCTCTCCCTGTTCGCTGTTTTGCTGCATAACATCTACTTTTTGTTTGGGCTGGCTCCTTTTGGCTTATTCCATTGGGTCAATACCAACCCAGCAGCACTTGCAGACATGCCCACCGATGTCATGCCTCTCATGCAAACCGTATTCTTTCTACAAAAACCAGTTACACTGTTAACTGGTGTATTGCTGTTGCCCTGGCTCATCTTGCTGGTGGTGGGCATATTGGGCCTTCTCTGGGGTGCGTTACAAAGTTTCTTTTACATCCCCTTGGTTTCGCTGCTCATCCCACGTCCAGTAGACAAAGCCACTCGGCTGCATCGTCAAATTAACCGCGAACCCCAGCAAGCGCTGCCACAAATTTATGCCTTATTTCAATACCCCGATGCTTATGAAATTTTAGGCTACCTGTCAGCACGCATATACAAAACACAACCAGACCTGGCCCGTTTGCTGACTGCCTACCACACACTGGGCAGCAGTATCCAGACGGAAGAACATTTGCGAACAACAGAAGCCATTCAAACGGTTCTATCTAAACACCCGGATTGGCGATGGGCAGGCGACATGGGAGCAGTTTATCGTGCACTACATCAGGTGTTGAACGCACGCACACTAGAGCAAATTCTACGCATTGAACCACCGCCATCCCAACAAACCACATCATTGCCCCCGACTCTGGTGAAATGCATAGACAGCATCAGCCGCATCATTTTTGAACTGCACAAAGTGGCCCAGGTTGAGGATTTGGCTACGCAAGCCATCTTTTTAGAGAACTCCTTGGAAGCGATCCACACCACACAACGGATTGTCAATCAGGAAATGAAAATGGTGGGGCCGGTCGGCGTCGCGCTGCCGGAATATGTGGCATTAGTCAATGTGCTAAATCATTGGCAGGGCATTGTACTAGAGGCTATTAAACGACTAAAAGGGCGCGCCGATGTGGTGGCCGCGTTGAAAAATACGCAATGCCCCCGCGCTGCATCGCTGCCATTGATGTGGGAAGTGAAAAATCAGGGGTTGAATGTGGCGCAGCAGGTACGCCTGCAAGTGCTGCCCGGCGAAGATTATCATGTGAACGGCCGTGACGCACAAATTGACATTTTGTCGCCGGGAGACGCGCAGCAGGTGATGTTGCCCGTCACGCCACGCGAGGGTGTGCAGCGAATGCGGGTGGCGTGGCAGGTTGTGTACGATGACGCGGTGGATGACGCCCGCGAAGTGACGTTTGGCGATGTAGTCACCTTTGTAGACCCGGACAAGCCGTTCCAACGCATCTTTCCCATCCCCTATGTAACGGGCACGCCGCTAAAAACGGATGATGTCTTTGTGGGGCGGGAAGATGTGTTCGAGTTTATCCGCGAGAATTTGGTGGGAGCGCATCAGAATAATGTGATTATTTTGCACGGGCAGCGACGCACGGGAAAAACTTCGGTGCTGTACCGCCTGGGGCAGGTGATGACGGATACGCATTTCGGGGTACTGGTTGATATGCAGGGCAAACCGGCGCGGGGTGAACTGGATTTTCTCTATTCGATTGCCGATGACATTGTGTTTGCGCTGGAAGACCATGATGTGCTGGTAGATTTGCCAGAGCGGGCAACGTTTGAGGCGGAGGGGCCGGAGTTTTACTTCCGCTCGCGCTTTTTGCGCGGCCTGCACCAACACTTGGGTGAGAAGAATTTGCTGCTGATGTTTGATGAGTTTGAGGAGTTGCAGCGGCGGGTGGAGGACGGCCGTCTCCAACCCGAAATCTTCCAATTCTTGCGCAACCTGATGCAGCACGAAAAGCGCGTGGACTTTGTCTTTTCCGGCACACATAAGCTGGAAGATTTAGGCTCAGAATACTGGTCTATTCTGTTCAATATTGCCGCGTACAAGCCGATCACCTTCCTCAGCACGGGCGAAGTGGAGCGGCTGGTGCGCGAACCGGTGGCGGCCTTCAATGTGGAATATGACCCGCTGGCGGTGAACCGCATTATGCACGTCACCGCCGGGCATCCCTATTTTACGCAGTTGGTGCTGCACGAAATCATCGTCTACCACAACGAAACACAGCGCAACTATTTGACCGTCGCCGATGTGAACCAGGTTTTGGAGCGCATTGTGGAGCGCGGCGAGGCGCATTTCAAGTACATTTGGGCGGAGTCCAGCGAGGAGGAGCGAGCGGCGCTGTTGGCCTTCACCGAGCTGATGGTGGGCGAGAAACCGGCCAATGTGGATGACCTGCGCAGCCTGCTGCACCGTCGCGGACGAGATTCGGAAGATGGCTGGGCACAGGCGCTGGCGGGCCTGGAAAGCCGAGATATTTTGATGCGCAAATCGCCGCGCAGCCAGATTTACCGCTTTAAGGTGGATTTGATCCGGCTGTGGATTGAACGCACACGGCCGTCGTTGTGATTGACGATTTTTTTGCGCTTTTGTCAGTTCTGGAATTGGGCTGTCAACACATCCACCGAGAGGTGAGCGGTGTTTTTGAAAATCATGGTCAGGGGCTGGTCGTAGACGGTGAAACTTTCGTCGGCGCGGCCCCCATTGAGGCCGGGGAATTGGGAGAGGTATGTGGTGACGGCCGTTCCCGGCGTCAACTCCGGCCAACCAAATGTGTCCGGTTTTAAGTAGAAAGAGCCAATGTGGGGGAAACGGCCGTACACCCCCACCAACTCATACCCCAGCTTGCCATCAAATAACAACTGATAGTACTGACTCGATAACGGATACATATTTGGCAGGCGCGGGATAACCCCATACACGCGATTCGATGTCACCACCAGATAATCCCCATCTGCCAGCAGCGCCAGATTATCCGCCAACTTTTGCGTATCATCCTTTGCACCTGTGCCTGTAAGCCAGGTCAATTCCTCGTTGTCATATTCACTCATGCGCCGCCACGCGCCATCAACCGCCATCGAGGTTGGAAGAGGATCATCCCATTGCTCGCTCAAAATCAATGCGCCGTCGGGCACATGCTCGTAAATCCACTGTGACGCCTGCACCCAGGGGTGCGGCTGGCTATAGATGCCCATAAATGTGAATGCAAACACGGCCGTTCCCCCCAACACCACACCAATCACAGTCTGTCGCACCCTATCCCGCAGCCCCATCAACCACGCAGCCGCAAACATCAATAAAAACGGCACAGATGGCTGCAAATAGCGCATAAATTTGACGTAGAATCCACCCGTCGTCAGCAAAAACGGCAGCACCCAA
>JACKBX010000020.1 GCA_020634375.1 Ardenticatenaceae bacterium
CTACAATGGCTTCGGTTATCCGTCAGCACCGTAGCTGCTATCATCCTGGCCCAGGGCACTCTTTTCTTGTGTATTCGGCTATTGCCGCGTTGGGTCTCAAGTGTGCGGCAGGCTCTCGTCCCGTTTTTCGTTCACCCGTATGTGATCCTCATTGTTACAACCCTTGTTGTTTTTGTGTGCCTTGTCGCTATTGGCTTCAGGCGACGACAGACACCGAAACGGATAGACGATCATCCGGTTATCTGGCTCGTGCCCACCTATTTCCACGTCTATTTTGTTGCCTGGCTTTTTATCGCTGGATTTTATCGGGAGACGTTGTGGCTTCCGGCCGTTTCTGTGATAAACGCCATCATTGGCATTGTAGTTCATCAGTGGGGAAGATTAATACGTGGGAAGTCAGGAACGGACGTGATGCCAAGCGTAGCGAAAGGATAAGAGGAATGGGCATTGTGAAAAACGTCAATGACAGTTTACAGTTTATTAGATCCTTGAAGGTTAGCCTTCCCCTGGTCAGCAGACTCATTACACAATGAGTCTATTGAATAATAGTTGGCGCGTGCAGACGTGCAAGGTTTGCAATTGAAGATTCGCTAAAATGAAAATACATGCTCAGTTTGAGGATACTTTATGACCCATTATCTCTCTCAATTACAAAAGTTTATCTGGGATCATTACAATTTGGCGGAATTAGAACAACTTTGTTTTGAACTATCAGTGAATTATGATGATATTCGAGGCGATGGGTTGCAAGATAAAGCTCGGGAACTTGTGCGTTGGTTAGCCCGTCGCAGTCGTTTAGGCTCATTATTGGAACAGTTGCAAGAAAATCGTCCACTTCCCTTTCAGGAAGCTCGTTTAAGCACTGTTGTAAGCGATGTTGTTTTTCAGGCATATGAGGAAGAAGCGGGCGCTCTTCGGTCGCATATTCGGATACATGATTTCAAGAATTTGGTTGACGAGCGTACCCGGTATTTTGTGGGCCGGGAATTTGTTTTTAATGCCATTGATGATTTGCTGGCCAAGCCTCATTTTTCTTCAGGTTATATTGTTATTCAAGGGGAACCAGGCATAGGGAAAACGGCCGTAGCCTCGCAACTGATTAAACAAAGAGGATATGTTCATCATTTCAACATTGCTGGTCAGTATATCCGCACTGTTCGTGACTTTTTAACCAACATATGCGCTCAACTTATTGTTCAATACGAATTGCCTCATCTTAGATTATCTGATGAAGCCACCAATAATAGTGGCTTTTTGTCTCGTCTTCTGGGGGAAGCGGCGGCCAAAGTAGAAGGCCAACCAGTTATTATTTTGATAGATGCCCTGGATGAAGCTGAAAATATGGGGTTGCCTCCCGAAGCAAACTGCCTGTTTTTGCCGCAGGTGTTGCCCCCCAACGTATATTTCATAGTCACTACCCGTGTTCAGGCCGACTACCGTCTCTTTGTAGACCGGCGCGAAGATATCTACATCCGTGATGATGATCCCCACAATCAAGACGACGTGCGTCGCTATATTCAAAATTTCCTTCGGTTATACGCTGATGAGATGGCTACTCGCCTCGTTACCTGGAATGTAACAGAAGAGATATTTATACAGGTGTTAACGGATAAGAGTCAGGGGAATTTCATGTATCTGGTTCATGTTTTGCATGATATTCGTGATGGCAAATTAACGGCCGTTAACATTGATAATATCCATGATTTACCCCAAGGGTTACGTGCTTATTACCAGCGTCATTGGCGCATTATGAAAACTGCTGACAGAGTGCGATTTGAAACTTATTATGAGCCAGTTGTTTGCCAACTCGCTACAGTTAGGGAACCGGTAAGCATTCGTGATTTGACCACATGGACTGAATTGCCCCCAAGTGAAATTAAAGAAGTAATCAAGGAATGGCGTGCCTTCTTAAATGAAGGGAAAAATGAACAAGGTGAAACTCTTTATCGTATTTACCATGCCAGTTTCCAAGACTTCCTCAAGGAAGAAGTAAATCTAAGTAAGTATCACGACGTTATTGCCCAAACGGCACTGAACAAGATCGCATGGTAGAAACAGACAATTCAAATCCGGTCGCCCAGCTAACTAGATACGAACTGCGTCACCTGGTTGCTCATTTGGAACAATCAGGACGCATAGGTGATTTGCATCGTTTATTGGCCTTGGAAACTGGAGAGCAACGCAACGCCTGGTATGAAGCCAAAGATGCAGTTGGGGATTTGCAAGGTTATTTGGATGATGTTTATACTTATCCCCAAAAACTAGACCATGTGCTAAGTGACATTAGTGAGGGAAAATCAAGCACATGGAGACAGAAATGACAACAAGAAGAAAACAGCATTCAGCGCAATTCAAATTCAAGGTGGCTCTGGAAGCAGCCAAAGGCGAACAAACACGCAATCAAATCGCCAGTGCGCATGGTGTCCATCCAGGGCAAGTGACGGAGTGGAAACAAAAGCTGCTGACAGAGGGCAAGGAGATGTTTGGGCGTAAGACGGGGCGCGAAGCGGCAGAGCAAGCGACACGCGAAGCAGAGTTATATGAACAAATCGGCCGCCTGAAGATGGAATTGGAGTGGCTGAAAAAAAAAGCTGCCCAGTTCGGTTGAGACCAAACGGCAGCTAATCGAACCTGAACAAGAGCAAATCAGCATCCGGCGGCAGTGTGAGTTAGTCGGCCTGGCGCGAGCCAGCTACTATTATGAAGCGGCCAGCGAGAGCGAGTTGAACCTGACCTTGATGCGGCTGATAGATGCCCAGTACATGACAACACCCTTCTATGGCTATCCACGCATGACGCAAGTGCTGCGACGAGCCGGCTATGAGGTCAACCGCAAGCGGGTAGCGCGGCTGATGGCCTTGATGGACATCCAGGCCATCTACCCTCGACCCCAGACGAGCCTGACTGCTCCTGAACACAAGGTTTATCCCTACTTGTTGCGGCAGTTACCCATCACACACAGAAACCATGTCTGGAGTACGGACATTACCTATGTTCCTTTGCCTGGCGGCTTTATGTACTTGGTAGCCGTGATGGATTGGCACAGCCGTTTTGTCCTCAGTTGGCAGTTGTCCAACACCTTGGAGACGCACTTCTGCCTGGAGGCTCTGGAAATGGCTTTCACCTTCGGTCAGCCAGAGATTTTCAACAGCGACCAGGGGGCACAGTTTACGGCCGTTGCCTTTACCGCCCCATTGCTTGAGCGCAACATCCGCATCAGCATGGATGGTCGAGGCCGAGCACTAGACAACATCTTCATCGAACGGCTCTGGCGTTCTGTGAAGTATGAGGACATTTACCTCAAAGAGTATCCGTCGGTGGCGGCACTACGGTCTGGCCTTGCCTGCTATTTCCACCTTTACAACTATGGACGACCACATCAAAGCCTGGCCTATGCCACCCCGGCTGAGGTCTATTTTGGTAAACAATAGCCCCATCAATGTCACTTATTTTCCCCATCTGGTGGTCTTGACTTTGGGGGTAAGTATAGTTGTCCGAGCCTGGCAGTTGGCAAAACGAGAAAAGGAAGGCACATACATCGGCAAAGAAGTGCTATATGCCTTATGCTACGCCAGTGTAAACAGCTTGGCGAGTAATATTCCATCTGAATTGCCATTGATGTTGTTGCAGCACAAAATTTGGACAGAGGAAAAGATCTTTGCTTATATAAGGCAGGGAATTTATAGTGAAAGTCGAGGCAAGGCATTAGCGTCACTATTTGCACACTTATCACCAGAAGTACAGACAACTGCTTGGAAAGAACTGTTGGCAACTATACGGGACATAAGTGATCAATGGAAGCAGGCAGAACTGTTGGGGGCAATCGCACCCCATTTGCCAGAGAAAACGTTAGCAGCAGCACGGGAGATAAGTTATGAGCAGGATCGAGCAGAAGTTTTGGTAGCAATTGCTCCGCACTTGCCTCATGAGGCATTATTGGCGGCACAGGAATTAAGTGATGAGTTTGATCGGGCGAAAGTGTTGGCGGCAGTTGCCTCGCAACTACCCCACGCGGCATTAGAAGCAGCACGGGAAATGAACAAGGAGTGGGGGCAAGCAAAAGTGCTGATTGCGGTCGCCGAGACTACAAATTTGCTCTCGCCTACAGACAGACAAGCTGCCTTGGAAGCAGTATTAACGGTAGCAAGGGAGATACGTGATGCACGATGCCGGACAGGAGTACTGATAGCTGTTGCTTCGAACATGGTATCAGAAGGACAACCTGCTATTTGGGAAGAAGCGTTACTGGCAACACGGCAGATACGCGACTGGTGGAGAGACGATGAACGGGTGAAACGACTAGTGGCTATCGCCCTACACTTACCTGGAGAAAGATGCCCCGTCATTTTGAAAGAAGCATTAACAGTGGCAATGGAGAGGAACTGGCAGACTCAAGTGGAAAAGTTAGCAACCGTTGCTCCGCATTTTCCTGGTGAAGTATTGTCCGCTGCTTTGGAGCTGGATGACACGTCGGGCCAGGTACACGTACTGGCTTCTCAGGCAAAAGTACTGGCTGCTGTTGCTCCATATTTACCTCATGAAGTTTTCGCAGTAGTTGGAAAGATACAGGAAGACAATCGAACGGATATTCTGGTGGCTGTAGCACCACACTTGCCGCATGAAGCACTATCGGCCGCACGGGAGATAAGCGACAAGTCGCGTCGAGCAAAAGTGCTAGTTGCTGTTGCTCCGTATTTGCCCCATGAAGTGCTAACAGCAGCGAAAGAGCTTCGGGAAGACGCCCAAGAGGATGTTCTAATAGCTGTTGCTTCCCATTTACCTCATGAAGTGTTAGCTGTAGTTCGTAAGATGCGCGGCAAAAATAGACGGGTAAGACTGTTAATGGCTGTTGCCGCTCACTTGCCGAATGAGGAACAACAAGCTGTTTTGAAAGAAGCCTTGGCAACAACACAGGAAATACATGATGAGGAAAAGAGGGCGGAACTTCTGGTCGCTATAGCTTCTAACTCGTCAACAGAATGGCAAGAAGTTATTTTGAAAGAAGCTTTAGCGGCGGCTCGTGAAGGTCGTAATGATGATGATTATACCATGGTATTAATTGATGATTATCGGGAGGCAACGGTTCTAGGTAAAGGGGAAGATCAAGCGAAAGTGCTGATGACTATCGTCCCGTACATGTCTCAAGAAACGTTAACTGTGGCGCAGGAGCTAGAAGATGAGGAATATAAGGCGAAGGTGCTGGGAGCTATTGCTCCATATTTGCCAAAAGAAACGTTAATTGCAGCGCAGGAGCTAGACCATGAGGAATATAAGGCGAAAGTGTTGGGAGCTATTGCTCCATATTTGCCAAAAGAAACGTTAATTGCAGCGCAGGAGCTAGACCATGAGGAATATAAGGCGAAAGTGTTGGCGGCTGTTGCCCCATACTTGCCACCTAAGGAGCAAATAGAAGTTTGGGGAGAGGCATTGTTAGCGGTGCGGGAGATAAGCGATGTGCGGAGACGGGTGGAACTACTGGTAACTGTTGCCACGCATGTACCAACAGAAAAGAAAAATGACATCTTAGAACGTGCCCGTAAATGGTTGGCGTTGCGGCCGTCTGTGCATGTACCAGCGGAAAAGAAAAATGACATCTTAGAAGATGCTTTAGCAGCAGCACGGGAGATAAGTTATGAGGGGGATCGAGCAGAAGTCTTGGCGGTCGTTGCGCCACACTTGCCTCATGAAGCACTAGTGGCGGCAAAGGAACTAAGCGATGAGCGGGATCGGGCGAAAGTGTTGGCGGCAGTTGCCTCACGACTGCCGCATGCAGCATTGGTAGCCGCACGGGAAATAAGCCAAGAGTACGACCAAGCATACGTGCTGGTTGCTGTTGCCGAGGCTACCGCCTTATTCTCGCTCGCAGAAAGGAATACTATCTTGAAAGAAATATTAATAGCAGCGAGGGAGATAAGTTATGCACAGCACCGAACAGAGGTGCTTGTGGCTGTTGCTTCAAATTTGCTACCGGAAGAGCAACCTGCTATTTGGGAAGAAGCCTTACTGGAAGCACGCAAGATCGAAAATGAGGTGAGGCAGGTGCAAATTTTAATGACAATAGTTCCCTATTTACCCGTAGGAGTGCAACCAACTTTATGGGAAGAAGTGCTAGAGTTGGTGCAGCATATGAATGATAAGCCTAATCAATTGGATGCATTCTCTACTCTCATTCCCCACTTGTCAGAAGAAACACGATTAACTGTACTGGCAGCGGCACGTGAAAATCCTCGTAATGCAATAGAGGCAAAGATATTTACAGAATTATGTAGCGATCTGTCAATCTTATCTCAATCACAACTCTATAAGATGTGGCAAGAAACTTTGTCTATTATTAGCCAGAGTACGCGGTCGGAACTTTTTGCGGATATTAAACACTTGTTGCCAATTATTAAGCGACTCGGTGGTTATACGGCCGTTCGTGATACATGGCGTGCAGTACAAACCGTTTCCACTTGGTGGCCATAAGCTAAATTTGTAAGTGCAGAATATCTGGCGGTATCGCTACTACTAAAACGCCTTACCAGTTTATTTTCTGAAGACCTTTAAAATGCGTCGCACTTGAGACACGAGGGTATTGATGGACGAAGGATACAAAAAAGCACAGCACCGCATCCAACAGGCGATAGAGGAAAAGCACGTTAAACTTAGTTTGGAGGATTTGAAATTAACGGCTGTCCCCCCGAAATCGGGCAATTGACAAGTCTGCAAGGGCTTAATCTTCGCAACAACCAGCTAACAACTGTTCCTCCCGAAATTGGGCAGTTGACCGGTCTTCGAGAACTTGACCTTTACTATAATCAGCTAACGGCTATCCCCCCTGAAATCGGGCAGTTGACCAGGCTGCGAAAGCTTGATCTTTTCGTTAATAAGCTAATAACTATCCCCCCTGAAATTGGGCAGTTGACTGGGTTGCGAGAGCTTATTCTTTTCACTAACCAGCTAACGACTATTCCCCCTGAAATTGGGCAGTTGACCGGGCTGCAATCGCTTTATCTTGGCAATAACCAGCTAACAGATGTTCCCCCTGAAATTGGGCAGTTGATCGGGCTGCGAAGGCTTTTTCTTTACAATAACCAGCTAACGGCTGTTCCCCCTGAAATTGGGCAGTTGGCCGGGCTGCAATCGCTTAGTCTTCGCAACAACCAGCTAACGGCCGTTCCTCCTGAAATCGTGCAGTTGACGGGGCTGCGAACGCTTGATCTTGCAGGTAATCAGTTAACGATTATTCCTGAATGGCTGGTACAGATGCCGCAGTTAAGAGAGTTGAAAATACAACAAAACCCTATCACCTAACCGCCGCTAGAACTGTTGGGAAAAGCATTAACGGCAAAAGAGTACGAAGATAAATTCGGTGATTTGGAAGCGGTGCGCCGTTACTATGCCCAATTGGCAGAAGACGGGAAAGCCCACAGCTACGAAGCCAAACTCCTGGGCGTTTTCGGAAAAATAAAAAGGATGCTAATCCGAAAACGACTCTAATGCAGTTGGTTCGCATATGAAAGCTATATCTGCCAATGTTCTGGTGGGACGCAAAGTTTGCCTACCTTACGCTACAAACTGCTAACATCCACTGCCAATGTCAATTCTATGCTGTGGCAAAGGTTTTTATTATTGTTAGTCAGGCATGTAGGGTCTGGTAAAAGCTCGCCAACATCGCATCAACCCGACTTGCGAGATCAAGGTCAAGTGTCTCCAAGGTTAGGGTTTTTAAGGTTTATGCGCCCGCTGAATATTTAGTTTTTCTTGCAAGCGGGTTATGGAAGCATTAGGCGAGCAAAAGTTAAGACGATTCTACAGCGTGCGCTAGGTAAAGGGGTGCGGCAGGGAAGGTAGTGTAAGAGGAAACGGCCGTCCGTAGACCATTTAATCTCGCACCCAGATGTATAGTTTGTAATTCACCAGCTCCTCCCGAAACGCCCTATACATGTGCTGTTCAAACCAACCATCCTTACTATTCTGAAACAGCTCATGCTCATGTCGTATTTTCCAATAGCGCGTCGCCTGGTCAGTCAGGTTTAATTCGCCCACTAAGGTCAACCCGGCAGACCTGGCGGCCGTCAGATAAGAATCAGGCGTAGTAAGTTGCGTAAGGCTGTAATCGTTGATTTGAGAAACAATCGGACTTTGCGCTGCGTCAGCAGAAGTCGCTGACCTGGCAACAACGACAAGTAAGCCTTTGGCC
>JACKBX010000021.1 GCA_020634375.1 Ardenticatenaceae bacterium
CTCATCCTCCAATTGCACCAATACGGCCGTTATCTGTATTTGATAATCTAAACGAACAGCACTTAGGGAAAAAGTGATCATCGAAAAGACCAGCAGGAACGGCCGATATTCCGGTATGTTAGGGAGAAACCCCAAACAATCGGAGAAAGGAATGATCACCGTGATAGATAGAGAAAGAATCCGCCGAGCTTATTACATAGAAGGAAAAAGCAAGCGAGCGATAGAACGAGAAATGCACCACAGCTACCAGACGATCTGCAAAGCAATAGAATCGGCTCAAGGGCAACCCTACACACTGAGCGAGCCACGCAACGCCCCCAAGTTGGGGCCATACAAAGCCAAAATCGACAAAATCATTACCGAGGATAGAGCCAAACCGCGCAAACAGCGACACACCGCCCACAACATTTACGAATTAATGCATGCCGACGGCTACAGGGGGAGCGAATCAACACTGCGGCGTTATATCGGCCAACAACGGCAGAAGCTAAAACGACCCGCCATCTTCATACCCCTACAATTTGCGCCCGGCGAAGCGGGCCAAGTCGATTGGGGGGAAGCGACGGTCATCATCAACGGCGAAGAGACCAAAGTGCAGCTATTGGTGATGCGCTTGTGCTACTCACGACGCACCTTCGTCATGGCCTTTCCCACGCAGCGACAAGAAGCCTTCTTCAGCGGCCACATCGCCGCCTTCCGGCACTTTGGCGGCGTGCCCCAGACCCTCATTTACGACAACCTGAGTACCGCCGTCCAGCAGGTGTTAGAAGGACGCAACCGCCAAGAACAAAGTCGGTTCATCCGTTTCCGTAGTCACTACCTATTTAACAGCCGCTTCTGCACACCGGGCGCAGGGCATGAAAAAGGAGGAGTCGAGCATGGGGTCAAATACAGCCGCCAGAACTACCTTGTCCCCATACCCCAAGTGCAAGATTACGACGAACTCAACAGCTACTTGCTGGAGAAGTGCCTGGCCGACGACCAACGGCAAGTCCACCGCCAGCCCGATACCATTGGCATGATGTGGCAAATCGAGCAACCCCATCTCCGCCCCTGTCCCGACCACGACTTTGCCCCCTACATCAGCCGAGAAGTGACCTTGACCCGCTATGGGCAGGTCATCTTCGAGACCAATCGCTACTCCGTCCCAGCCGATAAAGCACAACGGCATCTGACCCTGCGAGCGTACCCCTTCCACATCGAGATTCTCAGCGATACAGAACTGATTGCCCAACATCCCCGTTGTTACCAACGCCAGCAAGATATTCTCAACCCCCTCCACTATCTGCCACTCCTCAAACAGAGGCCGGGGGCCTTCGACCATGCCCAACCCATCCAGCAATGGCGGCAATCGTGGCCGCCATTATATGATGAGTTGCTGCGGCAGTTGCAGAGTCAGCACAGCCACATCGTGGCCGTCAAGGAGTTCCTCGACATATTGCACCTGCATATGGATTATGAAGCCGAGATGGTGCGAACAGCCATCGCACAAGCAATTGGCGAGGGGATGCCCCATCTCAACGGGGTGCGTTTTTGTCTCAATCGCCTGCTTGACCCCACCCCAACAGCCCAACCTTTGCCCCACGCGCATCTCCAGCATATGGGGCAACCACCGCCGCCAGCGCAACAATACAACCAGCTTTTGCAGGCGGTGGTGCCATGAGTCAATCCAGCCTCAACCAACAACTCAAGACGTTACACATGACGGCGATTGCCGACAACTACCAAGCTTTAGCACAGGAAGCCACGACCGCCAACTGGCCCTATGAGACCTATTTAGCCCGCTTGTTTTCCCTGGAAACGGAGCGACGCACCCGCAATCGGCGCATCCGCCGCATCAAAGAGGCCAGGTTTCCTCTGCCAAAAGAGTTGGCTGACTTTGACTTTGCGGCCATCCCCCGCCTGAACAAGCAACAGGTCGTGGCTTTGGCCGAAGGGTCTTATCTGGCCACATCTGACCCGATTATCTTGGTGGGCAATCCTGGCTTGGGCAAAACCCATGTGGCCACCGGCTTGGGACTGGCGGCCTGCCGACAAGGGCATCGTGTCCGTTTTTACACGGTTACGCAACTGGTCAATGAGTTGACCTATGCCCAACAGGAGCATCAATTGCCCCGTCTGCTGGAAAAATTGGCTCGTCATCAACTGCTCATTTTGGATGAGTTTGGCTATGTGCCCTTTTCGCCGCTGGGGGCACAACTGCTTTTCCAATGTTGTTCGGCGTTGACGGAGAAGGTGTCGCTTATCATCACGACCAATTTGCCTTTTGGTGAATGGGTATCGGTGCTGGGTGATGAGCGGCTGACGACGGGGTTGCTTGACCGCCTCACGTTTCGCAGTCATATCTTGGAGTTTGTCGGTGATTCCTACCGCTTTCGGCAACGTCAGCTGGAGATGGCCTGATGCCGTATAAGGATATGCCTTGGATTCGGGGTAATGAGTTGCTCTATCTGCCCGATGCAGTGCCTATTCGTGTGGGCAGTTCAGCTTGGTTTGACTGGCTGGCTCAAGCTCATGCTTTTTGTTATCAGCCGCCAGGCATGACACAACGCATGACGGTTCGCCGCGAACAGCGGCGATACAGTTTTTATGGGTATGCTTACCTCAAAAGTGCCTCGAAGTTACACAACGCTTATGTGGGTAAGTCGGAATCGCTGACAATTGACCGGCTCCATGAGGTCTTTGACCGACTTTTGGTTAAGGTACGCACGCTGCGGCAAAGCTGTGGGCTTGGGTAGCTCTCTTTCTACTTTTGACTCGCCAAAAGTAGCAAAAGCGAACTCCCCCTTCCCTTTGCCTGCTGTTGTTTTCGGTGATCATTTGACGTTGTTTTCGATGATCGCTTTTTTTTGAGTATTGGGTAACGGCCGTTGTTTTCGGTGATCATTTGACGTTGTTTTCGGTTGTCAAAAACAGTTATCTCATCATCGTAGAAAAGCACCTGTTTTTGTTCTATCGGCACGAGTGCCTTTTCGTCAGTCATCGTCTATCCTTCCTTGTAAAATTGTGAGATTATTTCGGGTTATTGGCTGGTCCAGTGGCTTTTCTTCGCCTCACCACGCACGTCTACCACTTCGATTTCCGGCTTAACGCCGCTATCAAGAGCTGCCAGGCCGTAATCAATCAGCCAACGAAATAGCTCGGCCTGGCTGACTCCCAACTCCTTTGCTTTGCGCCTGATATATTGCAGTTGCGCCGGTGGAATAAGGATTTGCTTGCGCTTGTATTGCCCCGCCATCGTCTTATCGCCTGTGGCGACAGCAATATCCCTGGCATCAGCCGGCGGCTCTTCTGTGAACGATTTACTGCGCGATCGGGCCGACTGGGATTGCGCTCTCTGTGGCCGGGATGCAGCCTGATCGTCCAGTTTATCAACCAGCTTGCTCGGGTCGGGAAAACTTTTCTTAGCCATGATAAACCCTCTCTACCAGGTCTTGATAGGCCTCGGCCGGCACCGAACCTGGCGCGTACTCAAACACGGTCAAGCCGCCAGCGGCCGGTCCTTCTTTGATATAGACGCTTTCGGGTATAGGTGTTGCCACGCGACTGTCTCCATACCGGCTACGCAGCATTTCCAGGGTTTGTTCAGCCAACACTTGCCGCGCACGCATCATCGTCGGTACGACGTAGGAAATCCTGACCTTCAAATTATGTTCCCTAATCATGCGTACGATGTCGTCAGTATGCTGCTGGGCGCCAATAGCGCTAAGGCGGTCCGCCTTAACCGGCACAATTACCTCATCGGCAAATTCGTAAACTGCTCTTTTCAAAGCATCCAGATTAGGTGGGCAGTCAATGACAATAAACTCGAAATTATGCATGATCCGTTTCAAGCGGTCAGACAGGATCGTGTCCAGTTGCCGGGTTGGTGCGAGCTTCTTCCGTCCCCGGCTGAGGGTAGCCTGATAAGAAGAGATAGAATCAATGGCGGTGATGTTGTCTACAGCAAAGTTGAGTTCGCGGGTAGCTGGGGTTAAGAAAAGATTGGGACGCGATAAGTCATCCGAAGAACGATCCAGGCTAACGACAAATTCATGTGTATCACAATCTTCATCATTGAAGAGGTTGCTTAAGCAAGCCCCTTCCGGATTATGTGCCGGATCATAGACCCGCTCGCGTACGCCAAAGAAATCGGCCTGATTGCCCTGGCTATCCAGATCCACCACCAATACCCTACCTCCCATTTCTCCATTGACCATTAACTTGTGTGCCAGGCCATAAGCGAGATTACCGGCCGTGGTCGTTTTAGCAACCCCCCCCTTGTTGTTGGCGACAGCTATAATCCGTGACATTTTCAAGCTCCTTTTAGGGTATTGAAGTCAATTGACTTCATGATGACTTCATAGTGACTTAAATATTAGTTCAATTGACTTCAATTTGCAAGTAATTGGTTATTTTGATTTTTCGGCCAGAAAATTTTGGGAAACTTTCGCTTAGAACGGCTCTGAGAACGTGCTACTCGAGGTAGAAATGCACATTTTGGGGGAGTATAGCAGTAGGGTAGGGGGAGCGATCAATCGCTCCCGATGAGCTATACATTGCAGCTCTGAACCTGAAAGCCAAGAAAGAGATCATGAGCAACGGCCGTATCATCCCCTTCCCCACCGGGTTGGCAGTTATCTATCCAGCCAGACCATGCTCTCACAAAATTGACATGCTGTGCGAATCTTTGTATGCTCCTGGTACGGCGGCTATCCGGTGTCTGGATCGACACTTCCCAAAAAACTACGAGGGAAGTCATTCAAAATGCAGAGGGGATGGCAGACATTCACCCGGATGGCAAATAGCTGCCCGATAAGAGCGAGAGAACGTGTCTCTCGCTTTTGTTTATCACAACGGAACTATCGGGATGATCGTGGAATGGTACTACAGAGACGCGCAGGCGATACAGGCTTTATATCGGGTGTCTCCGCAGTAGTAGTACCGCTTCTCCCCCTGGCCAATTCCCCCAAGAAATACCGCCCGTACTGCCCAGTACCGCCTGCATCATATCGCCGTATCACCACTGGTACCGCTCCTGGTATCGGCTTCCATTTGCGCTTGAACTGCTTTCACAGCCTCATAAGCAGCGCCGCCGGTATAGCCAAACAGGTCCCGCTGCACAGCCCGTAGCGACCATCCTTGACCCAATAGAGCGCGAATTTGCTCTTCGATTGCATCTTCTTGTAGGTGCGAGGCCGTTGCCGGTATAGCATCCGTCTCCAACCATGATGGAGCAGGGTGGGGCGCAACCGGCCGGGCGGCCAAGAAACTGCGAATCTCTTCATCGCTGGGGGCAAAAGCTACGCCGCGCAAGAGCTGGTCCATCACTGTTAAGAACTGGCGCGGCGGCAGTTGCTCGGCACCGCCGGCACCCAGAATGACGCGGCTGGCGTCGCCGTCTTTGACGCGGAAGGAAAGGGGCAAACAGTTGCGCCGGATGCGCAAGTCCAGGCTCTTGTGGGTGGGGTCTTGCAAAGCCAGCGCCAGGTGGACACCGGCCTTGCGGCCCTCGGCGGCAATCATGCGGGCGCCGCGCCATAGCTCCCGCCGTTCGTTGGTAGGGAGGGCATCGGCCAGATTGGCGAATTCATCCATGACGGCCAGGATGCGGGGGGCAGGGGGATGGGGTAGCCGCCCCCAGGTGCTGACACCAGCTTGACGCAGAACAATAAAACGCTCTTGAATCACTTCGTATAGTAGTGCAAGATGATCAATAGCGTGAGATGGATCCTCAAGCAGCACAGGATGGGCGTTCGGATGCTGCTGGAAAGGCAGAAAATCCAGCCCAGAACGGTCATAAATAGCCACCTGCCAGCCAGAGGCCAGAGCTGAGGTAATGAGCGGCCGCAAGCCAAAACGGGTCTTGCCGCTGCCACTGGTGCCGGCCATCAACAGGTGGGGATAGGCTTCTGGGTCGGCGACCAGTAGGCCATTGGCGCCCATACCCAATGGCAAGCCGTTACCCTGCCATTGTTGGTGCAGAATGGACCAGGGGGCGTCGGCGGGAAGCTGCAACTCTGGCTCAACGAGTTGCGGGGCAGATGGTGGTCCGAGCGCTGGCGCAGGCTGGCGTTGCGGCCGCGGTGCAGGCAAGACAATAGGGTAGGGGGGATGCGCCGCCTGGCGCAGCTCCACAGCCTGGCTACGGGCCGTCGTCTGGTTTTGCAGTTCAAGAGCGGCCAGTTGAGGCATGGTGACACTTTCACCTTCTATGGCGATCACCGGGCCAAAGAGGCGGCTGGGATCCAGGATGGTACGACGGCCGTTCGGCCCGTCAAGTAATATCAACGGCCGTCCAAACGGCCCGTTGGCAATCACTCGTTGCCGGGTATCCCACGCTTTCATGGCGATGATCAAGACCCAACTGCCCAAACCGGCCAATCCGAATGAACTCTTCAACGTCTTCTGGTGTAGTTAACTAGGCACCCGCTATTTTTTGCTTTCAAACGCCCTTTTCTGGTAAGCCTAGCTAGTATTCCACACGAAAATCGGCTGGTAATAAGACTTGCAAGATGACGTCCTTACCTTTAGATAAACGCTATTGTAGCTTTTGTGCAAGAAACCAGTATTCTCCACTCTAAGGCAAGCTACTACAAATAATTCAGTGTTGATATACAACTTGGCCCTTTCAATCAGTGAAAGCAAGGAGATTTTTTCATTATTTGGCATTATGTACCAGTTTAGAAACCAAATACCTCTTGACAATCCTTTCGCTAGACATAAAGCTATTATAAAATAGCTGT
>JACKBX010000022.1 GCA_020634375.1 Ardenticatenaceae bacterium
CGCCAGCACAGCCACTCTTGATGAAGGTGAAACTCTGGCTCAAAACGCCCATCCAGATGTCGTCTTGCTGGGTTTACGAACCTACACTAATAATACGACCGCCTTAGATGGGATCGTAACCCGTTTTACGCAAAAAGGGATGGCGGTCATTGTTCTATCCCCTTATCTTGATGATGTGGAGCAAGAAATGTTTTATCAGGCTGGGGCCAAGAACTATCTCTTAAAAGATATTAACATTCCACAACTTATTGCTGCCATTCAGGGTGCTATTTCATCTTCAGAGGCACTCATCGGTTATGAAGATTTAGATCATACTTCGCAAATGTAGAGAAAATTACATTGTCTCAGCTTGAGAATTTTTTTCGGAGGAATCATGAACCAAAACGTAACCCAAAAGTTAATAGCCAGCCATCTGGTTACAGGCAAGATGGAGCCAGGCGCAGAAATTGGCCTCACAATAGACCAGACACTGACGCAGGACGCTACCGGCACGATGGTCATGCTAGAATTTGAGGCGATGGGTTTACCCCGCGTTAAGACGGAACTCTCCGCCCAATACATTGACCACAATCTTATTCAAGCCGATTTCCGTAACCCGGATGATCACCTCTTTTTGCGCAGTGCCTGCCAGAAGTATGGCCTCTGGTACAGTCGGCCGGGCAATGGCGTCAGCCACCCGGTCCATATGGAACGGTTTGGTGTACCCGGTAAAACGCTGGTCGGCTCAGATAGTCACACACCAGCGGCTGGCTCATTGGGCATGTTGGCCTTGGGCGCTGGCGGTCTAGAGGTGGCGCTGGCTATGGCGGGTGAACCTCTTTACTTGCAAATGCCCCAAATTATGGGTGTACGGCTTACCAACAAGCTGCCCGACTGGGTCAGCGCCAAAGATGTCGTACTGGAAATGCTGCGTCGTCACGATGTGGATGGTGGCCGGGGCAAGATCATTGAATATTATGGGCCTGGCCTGCAAAATCTAACGGCGATGGATCGGCATGTCATCGCCAATATGGGCACCGAGATGGGGGCTACAACCACTGTATTCCCTTCTGACGAAACCGTTTACGCTTTCCTGAAGCAGCAGGGACGCGCAAATGATTGGATAGAGCTAAAAGCAGATGAGGGCGCAACTTACGATACCGTTGAGGAGATTGATTTAGCGCAGTTAGTCCCGCTGATCGCGAAACCAAGCAGCCCGGGCAACGTCGTGCCAGTGAGTGAAGTGGCTGGCAATGAGATTTATCAAGTTTACATTGGTTCGTCGGCCAATCCCGGATTGCGCGATTTTGCCATACCGGCGCTGGTGGTAGACGGCCGTCAAGTCCATGACCGCGTTTCCTTTGACGTGAATCCGACCTCGCGCCAGATTTTGGAAAATTTGGCAGAAGTGGGGTTATTAGCCAAATTAATTCATGCTGGTGCCCGGATCCATCAAGCTGGCTGTAATGGTTGCATTGGTATGGGACAGGCGCCGGCCACAGGCCGCATTAGTCTACGCACGGTACCCCGCAACTTTCCCGGACGCTCTGGTACGAAAGAAGATGCCGTCTATTTGTGCAGTCCGGAAACGGCCGTAGCTTCTGCGCTCACCGGAAAAATCACCGATCCCCGCGACATGGACATCCCCTATCCTCAATTTGAAGAGCCGGACGAGATCATTATCAATCAAGCAATGCTTGTCCCACCTATGGCAGAAAGTAGACATATCGAACTGGAAAAAGGGCCCAATATCAAGCCATTACCCCTGTTTGATCCTTTGCCCGACAACTTGGAAGGCAAAGTCTTAATCGTCCTTGGTGATGACATTTCCACAGATGCCATTATGCCTGCTGGAGCCAGGATACTGCCCTATCGCAGCAACATCCCCGAAATTAGCAAATTCGTTTTCAACCAAATTGATGAAGATTACAGTGACCGGGCCTGGCAGCACCAGCAACAAGGGCATTTTGTCGTAGCTGGGGAGAATTATGGGCAAGGATCCAGCCGGGAACATGCGGCCCTAGCCCCACGTTATTTAGGCTTGCGGGCCGTTATCGCCAAGAGCTTTGCCCGCATTCACTGGCAAAACCTGGTCAACTTTGGCATTGTGCCGCTGACGTTTGTGGATGTGGCGGATTACGGCCGTATCCTTGAAGGGGATTTGCTGGTTTTGCCCAATATTGGCCAAGCGATTCGCTACGGCAAGCAAACAGAACTTGTCAATCAGACTAAAGGTAAAACATATATCGTTGAACACAGTCTATCTGAGCGACAGGTAGAAATTGTGCTAGTCGGCGGGCAAATCAATTTGTTCCGTAAGCGACATTGATAAATTACCCAACCCCGCTACCAGATGGCGACAAAAGAAGGAGAAACAACAAATTCTCAAACCTGTTGTTTTACGCTGTTATTATGTTATTCTAGGTCAACTCCTCCAAGTCAGAAATGCAGTCTACTGCTTACTGATCTTAATATTCAATTTGTAGCTATGAGGTTTTTATGCGTCAAGAAGTTGTTAAAGCCACAGGCTGGGGCGTTGTAAGCACATTGCTGCTGGGCTTACTGGTCCTCATCGGTTCCCGCAACCTGGCTCACTTTGATGCTGCCCTGGTTGCTTATACGGCCGCTGTTCTTTTTGCCACTTTTGGTCTCACCTACCGGTATGCCATGTGGTTGCAGCGACCACCTACGGCCGTTTACTGGAAACGCGGCTGGCAAACCTTTTTCAAAAGCGGCCACCGCTCCCGCAACCTGCGTGCCTGGGTTAGCCATGTCTTTAACGACCTCCTCATCAACCGCTTCATCCTGGCCCGTGACAAAGTGCGTGGCATCACCCATCTGCTCATTATGTGGGGCTGTGTCATCGCCATCGCTATCACCTTTCCCCTCGTCTTCGGCTGGCTCCACTTTGAATCCGTTCCCGATGACCTGTCGCTGTACCAGGCATTCGTGTTTGGCTTTCCGGTCTTCACCTTTCCGATTGACTCTATCTTTGCTTTCTTTGCCTTTCATGGCCTGGTCTGGTCCTCTTTTATTGTCATCGTCGGGGTGATGCTGGCCATGCGTCGCCGGATGCGTGAAGAAGGCGCGGCCGCTTTGCAGTTGTTCACCGAGGACTTCTTGCCCCTCATCCTGCTTTTTGCCGTCAGCTTGAGCGGGCTGATGCTGACAGCCAGCTACACCTGGCTGCGCGGCTACGCCTACGACTTCATCGCCATTTTGCACGCCATCACCGTCATTGCTACTTTTTTATGGCTGCCGTTTGGTAAATTTTTTCATATCTTTCAACGACCGGCGCAGATAGGTGTGCGCTTTTACAAAGAGGTAGGGCAGCACGAAGAAGCGGCTCATTGTCGCCGCTGCGGGCAGCCTTTTTCCTCGCTGATGCACATCAACGACCTGATTCAGGTAGAAGCGAAATTGGGTTACAACTACGAGATTCCCGACAGTGAGATTGGCCATTATCAGTGGATTTGCCCGCCCTGCCGCCGGGCAGCCGTGGCGCAGGCACAAGGGCAGTTATGGCAGATGGCACGGGGAGGCACGGCCGTTACGCTACCACAGACAACACATCTCGCTACCCCCACCTATGTCAATCCCGGCCTGGGCGAAGGTCCGCTGGGCGAGGAAGATGCTCATAATTTCCACGCCTGAAAGAAAAACAATGTCGCTACAGATTAATGGTTCCACGAAATTATCCAAAGTTCTAAAATCCCATCCAGAGGTGCTGGATTACATCGTCAGCTTAAACCCGCATGACTTTGAACGGTTGTACAATCCATTGATGCGCCAACTCATGCCGCCACGTATCTCCCTGGAGCGCATTGCGGCCATGACAAATACGCCGCTGATTACCTTGCTGACACGCATATACGAGATTGCGGGGCAGCCACTCACAGCAGCAGAACGGGCCGAATTGGCTCAGACAGCCGTCACCAATGTCCCGCCCCGCAACCCCAACCACCCACCTGACTGGCTGCAAGAACCGGCCACGGCCGTCGTTGATTTGCTAGAAAGCGATGAGAGACTGGACACCGACCCTTTTGTGCCTTTATTCCCAATCATTAATCGGGCGCAGCCAGGCGATGTGATCCTGCTCAAACATCGCTGGGAACCCCAACCGCTTTATGATGTATGGCAAAAACTAAAGATTAAACACTACGCCGTTCAAAAGTCGCAAGATGAATGGTGGATTTATCTGCTCAAAACCAGGGCATCAAAGCGCGGCGGATAAGGAGATTCGTTCATGACCCATGTTGCTGCTGACTCCATTAAGGTGAATGACCCCTTCGGTCCTACGCTGGCCTACACTCAAGGGATGCGGCTGGACACGGGGGTCGAGCCAGATAAATTAGTCAAGACCCACTGCTGCTTTTGCGGCCAGCAGTGTGGTATCCAGCTTAAGGTCAAAAATAACCAGGTGATTGGTTTTGAACCCTGGTATGAGTTTCCCTTCAACCGGGGCAAGCTGTGTCCCAAGGGTGTCAAGCGTTATTTGCAAGGAGCACATCCCGACCGGCTGCTGCACGCTTACGAACGGGATGCCTCGGCTCTGGGTGGCTTCAAGTCGATGGATTACGAACAGGCCATCCGCCGCGTCGCCGACGAGATTGAGCGCATCCAAACGGAATACGGCCGTGACGCCTTCGCTCTCCTCAGTGGAGCCAGCCTGACGACGGAAAAAACCTACCTGATGGGCAAATTTGCCCACATGTGCCTGCGCACGGCCAATATTGATTACAACGGCCGTCTCTGCATGGTCAGCGCCGCTGCCGGCAACAAAAAAGCGTTCGGTATTGACCGCGCCGCCAACCCCTGGAATGACATTCTGGGAGCCGAAGTCATCTGGATCAGCGGGGCCAATGTCGCTGAGTGCGCTCCCATCACCACCGACTACGTCTGGCAGGCCCGTGAACATGGCGCCAAAATCATCGTCGTCGATCCACGCATCACCCCCATTGCCCGCACCTGCGATCTTTTCCTGCCCATCAAACCGGGACGAGACATCGCCCTGTTTAACGGCATCTTGCACCTGATGATCAAAAACGACTGGCTAGATCATCATTTCATTACCAATCATACTGTTGGTTTTGAAGCTGTCGACGAACAGGTGCAAGAATGGACACCACAAAAGACCGCGCAAGTCACCGGCATCGCCGAAAACGCCATCAGACAAGCGGCCGAATGGTGGGGCACAGCCAGCACCAGCTTCCTGATGCACGCGCGCGGCATTGAGCACCACAGCCACGGCGTACAAAACGTGCTGGGGGCGATCAACATCGTCCTGGCCTCCGGGCGCATTGGCCGCGAAAACTGCGGCTACGCCACCATCACCGGGCAGGGCAACGGCCAGGGCGGCCGCGAACACGGCCAGAAGTGCGACCAGCTCCCCGGCGCCCGCGATCTGGGCAACCCCGAACACCGCGCTTACGTGGCCGGTGTTTGGGGCATGAATCCTGACGATCTGCCCCAACCCGGTGTGGATGCCTATGAGATTTTCCGCAAAATTGACCGGGGGGAAATCAAGGGGCTGCTCTCCATCTGCTTCAATCCGCTGGTTTCACTACCAGACAATAATTTTGTCCGCGCCCAGCTAGAAAAGCTGGAATTCTACGTGGCCATTGATTTCTTCCTCAACGAAACCGCCCGCTATGCCGACATCGTCCTGCCCGGTTCGCTGCATGAAGAAGATGAGGGCACGGTGACAACGGCCGAAGGGCGCGTGATTAAAATCAATAAGGCGGTGGCGTGCCCCGGCGAGGCCCGCGAAGATTGGCGCATCATCCAGGACATTGCCCAGGCGCTGGGACGGGAAAAAGGCTTGACATTTAGCAGCCCGGCCGAGATGTTTGCCGAGTTGTGCCAGGCGTCCAAAGGAGGCGTGGCAGACTATTCTGGCATCACTTACGAAAAGCTGGAGGCGCAAAATGGCGTTTTCTGGCCCTGCCCGACTGAAGAACACATGGGTACGCCGCGCCTCTTTAAACCAGGGTCGTGGAATCCGGTGGCGCAGGGCAAAGGGCCATTCTACTTCCCTGATGGCAAAGCCCGCTTCAACGTCGCCCCCTACTCCCCACCCACCGAAGATGTGGATGAAGAGTATCCGCTCATCCTGACGACGGGCCGCGTAGTCAGCCAGTTTTTGTCCGGTACGCAGACGCGGCGTATTGGTCCGTTGGTAGACAACTACCCGGAACCACGCATCGAGATGCACCCAGCGTTGGCACAGAAGTTGGGAGTAAACGATGGCGACTGGGTAACGGCCGAATCCCGTCGTGGCAGCACCACGTTGCAAGCGCTGGTGGTCAAAACCATTCGGCCAGACACCATTTTTATTCCCTACCATTGGGCGGGGCGCAAATCAGCCAACCAGTTGACCATTTCCGCGCAGGACCCTATCTCCAAAATCCCGGAGTTCAAGGTGTGTGCCGTGCGGGTGAAGAAGGCGGTGGGTAGTGGCTAGTGACCAGTATTCAGTGAACAGTAAGGTCGCTAAACGCGACACAGTACGGTATTCGGTGGACAGTGAGCGGTTGGCAACGGCCGTTCGGGATGCCTGTGTGCAGGTGGCGGTGGCAGCCTATGAAGATGCAGCTATGAGCGGCCTATGCCATGAAGGGGCCTGGGAATGTGCCGTGGATGCTATGTGCTCCTTAAATGTAGGACAGTTGATTGCTGCCTTGCAAAAGGAAAGGCCCCATGTCTAAGATAGCCAAAAGCGTATGGCAAAAGCAGCCAGCCAAAACAAGCTCTTATAGCTGGCTTATGCTGTTTTTGACAGCACTCCTGCTGGTTAGTTGTACATCTCAAGATAAAGGGGCAGAGACTACGCCAGAAACAACCATCCTACTGACTGATTTGGATATTACAACAGGTCAGACAATCTACGTTCCCGCCTACTCAGAAATGTATATTATGCGTGGCCGTACCCTTGATTTAGCTGTGACCCTGACCGTTCATAACACCGATTTTGAACACCCCATCATTCTAACCTCCGTCAGGTACTACGATACCCAAGGCCAACTGCTAAGAGAGTATTTGTCTGAGCCCCGCCAGTTGGGACCTCTTGCCTCCACGGATTTCTTCGTGGATGCCAATGAGCAAAGTGGTGGACTGGGAACCAACTTTATCGTCGAATGGGTGGCTGAGCAGCCTGTATACGAACCGATTGTCGAGGCAATCATGCTCAACACCGACAATAATCAGGGCATATCCCTGACCACCCCTGGTCGCGTCATCAACCAAATTTTGCCGGAGGTAAATTAAGGACAGTTAACAAATGGGAATAGCTGCTGATATTGCCATTATTGTTGTCGCGGGCTTATTTGGGGGATTAATTGCCCAACGCCTCAGGCAGCCCCTGCTGCTGGGCTATATTCTAGCTGGCATCATGGTAGGTCCATTCACCATCGGGCCGACCGTTTCTGACGTGCATGACATTGAGCTGCTTGCCGAGATTGGCGTCGCCCTACTTCTGTTTGCCCTTGGCTTAGAGTTTTCCTTAAAAGAGTTACAGCCTGTCCGCAAAATTGCCCTGATTGGGACACCTATCCAACTCCTATTGACCATAGCACTTGGCTATGGAATTGGACAACTTTTAGACTGGGATTGGTTTTCATCACTCTGGTTTGGGGGGTTGATTTCCCTCTCCAGCACGATGGTCGCCCTCAAGACGCTGATGAGTCAAGGACGCATGGGAACGCTCTCCAGCCGTGTCATGATCGGCATACTAATCGTGCAAGACCTGGCCGTTGTCCCGTTGATGATCATTTTGCCTGAGCTCAATAATCCTGAGGCAGGATTACCGATTTTGGGTGCAGCAGCTCTCAAGGCAGTTCTATTCTTGTTCTTGATGGTTGTTGTCGGGACACGGATTATTCCTCAGCTCGTTTCCTATGTAGCCAGGTGGAACTCACGAGAGCTTTTCCTGGTAGCCATTACAGCCATTGGATTAGGCGTCGGCTATGCTACCTACTTGTTTGGGCTATCCTTTGCCTTTGGTGCCTTTGTGGCTGGCATTGTGTTAAGCGAATCAGATTATGGCCATCAGGCACTCAGCGACATCATCCCCCTGCGTGATGTTTTTGGATTGCTATTCTTTGTTTCTGTTGGCATGTTGCTAGACCCACGTTTTGTCATTGAAAATTGGCAAATGGTTCTGCTCGTCGTGCTGCTGGTTGGGGTCGGTAAAGCCGTAATCTTTGGCACCCTGAGTAAATTGTTCAGCTACGGCAACATTGTTCCCTTAGCGGTGGGATTAAGCTTATTTCAAGCAGGGGAGTTTTCGTTTGTATTGGCCCGAGTGGGTATCAACACCAATTCGATTAGTGAAGATCTCTACGCCTTCACGCTCACTGTAGCGGTCGTCACGATGTTGTTCACGCCGCTCGTTTCGGGCCTGGCAGCGCCACTGTATGCGTGGCGTAGACGACGGCGATTTGGTCGAGAACCATTGCAAACAATCAATCTGCCCGAAAAGGAATTGGGTGATCATATTGTTATTGCGGGTGGCGGGCGAGTCGGGCTGTATGTCGCTCATGTCGTGCAGCAGTTGGGTCTTGGACTCGTCCTGATCGAATTGGATCAGCGACGGGTTGAGCAGGCCAAGCAAGCCCAGCTGCCTGTTATCTATGGCGATGCCAGCCAGGAAGTTGTACTTGAAGCGGCGCATGTGGCGCACGCCCGGTTGGTGCTTGTCACGACACCCGCGATAGAAACCACTCACGCTATTGTGACGCAGGTAAACCGTTTGCATCCTGGCGTACACATTGTCGCCAGAGCGGAAGGAGTAGAGGCGATGCAGGCGTTGCAGGAGCAAGGTGTGTATGAGGTTGTGCAGTCAGAGTTTGAAGCCAGTCTGGAAATCACCCGACAAGCCTTGCTCCACTTCGATATTTCTCCTACCGAAATTCAAAAATTCACAGACACCATACGCCAGAAGTTGTATGCCCCTCTTTACGAGAGCCATGGAAAGTACCAGGTGGTTGCTCAACTTCAAAACGCGACTCGCCTCCTGGAGGTTAGTTGGGTGTCATTGCCAGCAGGCAGTTCACTCGTTGGACAGACCATCGAAGCAGCTAAAGTACGTACCCTAACTGGCGCTTCAGTTGTGGGAATACTTCATGAGGGGGAGTTATATGCAAACCCTGAACGCAGCTACCGTTTCTCTGAAGGAGACTGGGTCGCAGTGATGGGTAATATAGAGCAGCTTGCTACCTTTCAAACTCTGGCTGCTTCAACGAAGTTATCCATCAATCATACCACTCAAGGTACGTTGATGAGTTAACTTTTGTTGTTACTTCCTTGCAGTGGAATGAGGCAGCGTTCAACATAATGACATTGGCAGCTGAATTCAAAAGGAAGCGTTTAATGACTAGAGCCACTGAAATGGAATTCTTTATCGATCCCAGCCGCTGCATTGGCTGTCAGGCGTGCGTACAAGCCTGCACCGAGTGCGACACCCATAAGGGGCAATCGATGATCCAATTGGATTATGTAGATCGCCATACCTCTCCACAGACAGTGCCAGTCATCTGTATGCACTGCCACTCGCCCACCTGCGCCGAGGTGTGCCCGGCCGACGCCATCAAGCGCACCGCCGATGGTGTGGTGCAAACGGCGCGCAAGCCGCGCTGCATCGCCTGCAATAACTGCGTGCTGGCCTGTCCTTTTGGTGTGCCCAAGATGAACAACCGCATGAACTTGATGATGAAGTGCGACATGTGCTACGACCGTACTTCCGTTGGCTTGAAGCCAATGTGCGCCTCAGTGTGCCCCAGTCAGGCGCTGTTTTACGGCACGCGGGAAGAAATTGAGCGGCTGCGGCCGCGTTCCCAGCCCGTGAACAGCTTTCAGTTTGGCAACCAGACCGTCACCACCAAAGTTAATATGATGGTGCCGCGCCAATCGCCAATAGATTTAGTAGATGTGGCCGCCTCGCTGCATCAGACCCCAGCACCCCAAACAATGGCCCCGGCGGAAGATGTACTGCTGGCAAATATGTTTGTCGCAGACTAGGCAGGAGTGATTATGGACGAAGAGTTTGAACAGTTGACTGTACCGCCAGACGGCCGTTCCCCGGCCGAGCAGCCGCGCTGGCGTCAGGATTTCCCCATTGATTGGCCTCAGGATGAATATTTGTCGCGGCGCGAGTTTATCAAATTCTTGCTGCTGACCAGTGCCGCCTTTAGCGCCGGTCAGCTTTGGTTCCTGGTCGCTAACTTTCTCCGGCAGCGCGAGGCAGCAGCAACAGCACAGGTTATCGCCCGTGTAGACGATGTGCCGGTGGGTGGTTCCCTCATCTTCAAATATCCGGCAGACGACAGCCCAGCGCGTCTGTTGGTGCGCGTAGATGAAGAGACGTTCGTGGCTTACGAACAGCAGTGTACCCATTTGACCTGCCCGGTCATTCCCCATATAGATGTAGGCGAACTGCACTGCCCCTGTCATGAGGGCGTGTTTGATCTGCTGACGGGACGGCCGTTAGCAGGACCTCCCAGACGGCCGTTAGCCCGCGTCACGCTGGAAGTACGAGAAGGCAATGTTGTAGCCACCGGCATTGAAAAGAGGACGGTATGAAACGAAAATCCCGCTTTGCCCGTTCCCAGCGCATGACCATTGCCACCGGCATTCTCTTTATTGTGGTCATCATTATCATTTTGCAGCTTTGGCTGTTTACAGCCACAATGAACGCCTATTTGGGTGGGGACACGGCTATTTTGTGGCCGGCGGCCATTGCCAGTCTGGTTTGCCTGGGCTTGAACGGCGGGCTGCTCTGGTATCTGTATGGCCTTGAAAAATAATTTATTGAGCCGCCAGCACATCGCCGCTAACGCTGCCGATCTCTTCCCCGGCTACTTTGCCCTGGTAATGGCCACGGGCATTGTTTCGATTGCCGCCTTTTTGCTGGGCATGTCTGTGATTGCCCGCGCTTTGCTGTTTGTCAATGTGGTCGCCTATGTAATTTTATGGCTGCTGACACTCTGGCGGCTCTTTTTTTACTTCCCACGCCTGTTGGCCGATGTGAAGAGCCATGCGCGC
>JACKBX010000003.1 GCA_020634375.1 Ardenticatenaceae bacterium
TGGAGCTGGCAGAAGTAACGGCCGTTTCCGCCCTGGCCCGTCAAGAAAGCCGAGGGGGACACGCCCGCGACGACTTCCCAGAACGCAACGATGAGGAATGGCTCAAGCACACCCTATGCCACAAAGAAGCCGATGGTGAATACCGGCTAGATTACAAGCCTGTCACACTTGGCCGATACGAACCCAAACCGCGAGTGTACTAATAGGCAATTAGCTACCAGTAGGAGAAAGACATGCAAGTACAAATGCGTATCCGCCGCTTCAACCCGGAAAAAGACAACAAAGCATGGTGGGGTGAATACACCCTCGACGATGTACACCCAACCGATACCGTTCTCGACCTGCTCAACCGTGTGAAATGGGAGTTGGACGGCACATTATCTATGCGCCGTTCCTGTGCGCATGGCGTTTGTGGCTCTGATGCTTTGCGTATTAATGGAGCCAATGCCCTGGCCTGCAAAACTTTGGTGCAACGTCTGGGCAGCGAAAATGTCAAAATTCAAGTGGAACCCATTTTGGGGCTGCGCGTGATTAAAGACTTGATTGTGGATATGGAACCTTTCTTTGACCACTACAAGTCTGTGCTGCCCTATTTCATCAACGACGAGCCAGTACCGGAGAACGGCCGTGAACGCCTACAATCCCAAGAAGACCGCGCCCGTTTTGATGACACCACCAAATGCATCCTTTGCGCAGCCTGCACCACCTCCTGCCCCAGCTTCTGGGCCAACGAGCGGTACGTCGGCCCCGCAGCCATTGTCAACGCCCACCGCTTCATCTTCGACAGCCGCGACCGAGCAGCCGAAGAGCGGCTCAAAGTGGTTGGCGACACCTTTGGCGTGTGGCGCTGCCGCACCAACTTCAACTGCAGCAACGCCTGCCCCCGTGAAATCGAAATCACCAAAGCCATTGCAGAAGTGAAGCAGGTACTCGTCTCTGGCGAGATTTAATGTCAAACGTGAAGCGTAAAACGCGAGAATTTTTCACGTTTTACGCTTCACGTTTCATTCTACCTCTGCCCCGGCTTGTAATCATCCAGCACAGAGCCACCGAGAAATTCCCGCAAAATAGAATGGGTGGGAATGAGAGCCAGGTATTCACTGGGCAGCGGATCAAACCACTGCAAAAAAGCCCGCAGCCGGTTGGCCTCGATGCGCTCTGGCGTATCCGGTTCTACTTGCAGCAGCAGCGGGTAAGCCAATGTTTTTAGCGCCGCCACCTCATACACCAACGCTGAATTGAAAAAGACATCCGCATTATTTTGATTGGGGAAAATGTGTCGCTTTTCGCCCACGCGCACACTGGGCCAACGGGCGATTGTATCGGCGGCGGTGTAGCCACGATGTGCAGCGTCGCGCACAATCCGGCGCAGCAGGCGCGTGTCGGTGGTGGGCACGCGGTTGTGCTTATCCAGGTTTAGCTGCGTCAGTGCAGAAATAAAAATGCGATAGAGCGACTGCGGCGGCAGTTCTTCCACCAGGCGCGGGTTTAAGCCATGAATTCCCTCGATAATCAATACGTGGTCTGCGCCAATGTGCAACTCACTCCCCTGCTCGCGCATCCCAGTATGAAAATTGTAAACTGGCTGGATAATTGTCTCGCCAGCCAGTAGTTTCTTCAGATGACCCTGAAAGAGGTGTACATCCACCGCTTCTAATGATTCGAAATCGTAGTCGCCGTTCTCATCACGGGGGGTGTTGTCTCGATTGACAAAGTAGTTGTCCATGCTGATGGTGACGGGGCGAATGCCGTGCGCCAGTAGTTGCAAAGCCAATCGCTTGCTGAAGGTGGTTTTTCCCGCTGAGGTGGGGCCGGAAATGAGGACGATCTTGGCATCGGGTTGGCGGTTGGCAATCTGATTGGCGATGGTGGCAAGCTGCTGTTCATGCAGTGCTTCAGCAACGAGGAGGGCTTCACGAATACGGCCGTTTCGCATCACATTGTTCAACGAAGCCACGCTGGGCACGCCAATAATTTGCAGCCACTTTTCATAATCTTGAAAAACCCCTGCCAGGCGCGGCTCATCCTCAAACGGCTGTAAAATATCCGGGTCACGGCGGCGGGGGAACTGCAAAATAAAGCCGCGATTGTACGGCCGTATATCAAACAACTCCAGGTATCCCGTGCGGGGAACCATGAACCCGTGAAAATAATCCCGGACGCCATTCAATTCATACAATGTCAAATAATCTTTACGTCGTTTGGCGAATAAGTCAGCTTTCTCCATATCTCCGCTCTGGCGAAAGAGTTCCAGGGCTTCATCAAGGGACACTTTCACCTGCGAAATGGGTAGGTCTTCCAAGACTAGATCGCGCATACGCCGATGAAGTTGCCCCAACTCCGCCGGGTCTAATGGCTGCTGGTCATCCCGCTCGCAGTAGTAGCCGCCAAAAGGCATGGAATGGTGAATGGAGATCGTGTGTTTCGGGAAAAGCTGCGCCGCCGCAGCGATGAGCAAAAAGCTGAGAGAGCGGCGGTAAATGCGCACGCCATCCGAATCGGCTGTGGTGATGGGCACAATGTCGGCATCGTGATGTAATCGGCGAGAGAGTTCGCGGAGACGGCCGTTTAGCAAGGCAGCCACCACCACACCAGGCGCCTGCCAATCGGCCGCCTTCACGAAGGCTTCAATGGTCGAGCCTACGGGGCCATTAAATGCCCGTCCATCTGGGAAACGGGCCTGCACATCGGAACGTGGGGAAGCGGAAATAATGTCTGTCATGAGATTGAATAACTCCAGAGGTAGGTTTGTATGTGGCAGTTTATGCCTTTACGCTGAATTGATGAGGGGGGATAGATAATTGTGGATGACGGAGATACTCTCGGTAACGGCCGTTTCCAACCGCGCCTGCACCTTTTCCACTGGAACCAGGGCGAAGAAATGAGTAGACATCCACTGCTCATCGGCCAACTGCGCGGCAAAATCAGCCGGGGTCATGTGCAAACGCTGCGCGTACACCGCTACCGTTTCCAATGGGGCATCTGGCTCAAGCTGTACTGTGAGCATGTCTCGCCAGGTTTGCAAATCTTGATCGGTGACAAATGGCAGCCAGTGTTGGGGATGGGCAGCGGCGAGGGTGTTGACGGCCGTTTCCGGCAAAGACGCATACGCCAACCCATCCAAATACGTCAACAAGGTATGATGCATCATCCAGCGCTGCCGGCCTTCACCCAACGCAGAGGAATTAACAAAAATCGGCATCAAGATTTCGCGGAACCAGACCAGGTCCAGCAGCAAATGAGCACTGTACCCGGCGACAAACACCGCCTGTGCCAATGGCATCTGCTTCACATCGGCCAACTGCGGATATTGCACCAACATGCGCGGATAAGCCATATTGCCCTGCTCTGGGGGCACGTCATAAAAATGGGTTGCCGTGCGCGGAGCGCCCGACACCGTTTGCACATCCGGGGCAACGCTGCCCAGGTAAAAAGCGGGCCACTCCCTGCGCAGCAAGTCGAGCAAGCAGCCGTTTGTGGGGGAACGGCCGTCAAGCGAGGAACGGCCGTCTAATCCTGCCAATTGGGTGGCAATCCTCTCTGCCATCTGCAAATGCGTAAAAGGAGTGGGCATAATTATCGGTGCCAGGAAGGGCACTGCGAGGGCGCATACCAGCGCGTGCTAACACGGCCGCGCAGCCGACTAAGGCTGGGCAGACAAGCCATCAAAACCTCTGGGTTGCTGTTATCTACTTTCGCTACTTCTTCACCCAATCGGAGTTGCAACGGAGTTTCTACCATGTCGCTATGACCAAAGGCGACCACATCCACCGGCACAACCAGCGCCACCGGAACCGCGTAGCCGTGAATATGGTACGCCATACCACTCTCATCGACTGCGGCATAAATGGTGTGCCCGCCATAGGTGCGCAATCCAGAAACGGGCTGATCCCCCAGCACCAATAACCGTTGATCGGTCACATGGCCGCGCCGCATTTCAATGGCAACTGTCCACTGCGTAGCGATGTCCGGCGAAATGCCGTTTCGCGCTGCTACGGCACGGCCGTAATTATTCAGAATGCTGGAAGCATATAGGCGGGGAACGCGGGTTTGCGCCAGTTCCCATCCGCCGCTGTACGCGGCCAGGGCCGAATAGACGTCACCGCCAGACTGCTGGATAATTTCGGTGAGGATGGCCGCGCCCCAATGCAGGTTAGTCGTTGGCCGTTTCAATGCTTCAGCCGAAGGTCGCCATTCCAAACCAGGGCCAGTGGGCATCACGCCCATCAACCCCACCGCACCCATGTAACTCACTACCTGGTGGTCGCCGTGTGATTCTTCACGAACAACCGCCGCGATTAAGTCTGGGTCAAGACCATATTCATTAGCAATTGCGCCAATCTGTGTAGACCACTGGCGAATAGAGGCATCCCAAATGGGGGAGAGAATTTGTGCCGATGCCGTTGTCTTGCGCAAACCAGAACGAGCCTGTGCCGTTTGCGGCTGTCCAGGCGAGGCCAATACAATCACGGTCAATAAAGCTATTGTTGCCAGAATTATGCGTAGGGAGCGCTTCATCGTATGGGTAATAATACACCAAAATGTGGGTTTTGGGTCACATTTTACGCCTCGCGCCAGCTTACGCGGGCGTTCTGCCAGGGGTGTTTTGAGCGCACGGCCGTTCCCACCCCCTGTGGCAGCACAACCGAGTCAATGAGGGTTCCGGCCATCACCGGGGCGCGACGTTCACAGTACACGTACACCGGCAGACGCGCATACAATTCCAATGCGCGTACAAAACATTGCGTTTCTTCGCCAGTTTGCTCAAAGCCGAATATCTCGCCGCGTGGAAACTGCTCGCCAAATTCAGCGACCCATTCGTACAATTTTCTGCCGCGAATTTCTTTGCCCCAATCATCCATAATGAAGGCGGGGAAGATATGCTCCTCGCGCCCCAGGGTGACAAAGGCAAAACGCACGTAGAGGGAAACGGCCGTTTCCGCTTCCGGTTTGTCGTTGAGGAGAAGGAGGGTGGTACGGCCATTCTCCTGCAATAATTTTCCATGTATGTGCAAACTAACAGGTCTCATAAGGTTTCAGGTTTCAAGTGTGGCGCCAATCGTAAATCGTCAATCGTGAATCGTCAATCCTCTTGTTGCCAATTCGCCCCCTGCCCTCTATCATTCCACCCAAACAACCAGCCTGAAAGCTAATGGCTAAAAGCTAACAGCTTCTGTAAGGAGACCTATGGACATCAAAGCCACTATTCAACGTGCAAAAGAATTACGCCACGAAGATAAACTAGAAGAATCACAAGAGCTGCTGCTTGACCTGCTCACCGAATACCCCGATGACCCAACAACATTGTTTGAGGTGGGCGGTTCATACGATGTATTAGGGGAAGTTCTTACCGCAAACGAATTTTATCAAAAGGCTCTCGACGAGGGATTAGATGGCCCTGACCGCCAGGAATGTTTGATTTGTTTGGGTATTAACTTTCGCGGAATAGGGGATGCAGACACGGCCGTTTCCATCCTCGAAGACGCCGCCAAACAATTCCCTGATAACAACAGCATCCGCGCCTTCCTGGCCCTCGCCTACTACAGCGACGGGCAAGACGACTTTGCCGTGCAAACCCTGCTCGACCTGCTGCTGCAAACCACCAAAGACGCATCCATTCTCGACTACACCGACACTCTCGAATATTACAAAGACAACCTCGACGAGATTTGGGAAGAATAAAGATAGAGATAGAGTGCAGAGATAGAGAACGTGCAACATAACAAACTCTCTATCTCTACACTCTACACTCTGCCCCGGAGGGATTGATGAAAGCCCTTGTTTTCCACGAACACGGCGACCTCAACCAAACGGCCGTTGCCAACATTCCCCAGCCCGAAATTGGCCCCAACGATGTTTTGCTGCAAGTAAAAGCCGCCGCCCTCAACCGCCTTGACCTGTGGGTATTGGCCGGATGGCCCGGCCTCAATCTAAAACTGCCACATGTCATGGGCAGCGATGGCGCGGGCATCGTTGCCGCAGTTGGCGCAGACGTGCAAAACGTGCAGGTAGGCGACCGTGTAGCTGTCAACCCAACTGTTAGCTGCGGACAGTGCGCTTACTGCCAGTCCGGGCGTGACAATATGTGCGACCATTTCGCCATTCTCGGCGAACATTTGGATGGCTTTGCAGCAGAGTACACGGCCGTTCCCGCCAAAAACCTCATCCCCCTGCCCGACCATATTCCCTTTGAAGCAGCAGCGGCGGCATCATTGGTCTACGTGACCGCCTGGCATTCGCTGATTACGGTGGGCAAACTGCAAGCAGGCGAGTCTGTACTGGTGGTGGGCGCGGGCGGTGGTGTGAACACGGCCGTCATCCAAATTGCCAAACTAGCCGGAGCCAACCCCATCTACGTGGTCGGTTCCAACGCCGACAAACTTGCCCGTGCCCAAGAACTAGGCGCAGATGTACTCATCAACCGTCAGGAAGAAAATTGGGGCAAAGCCATTTTCAAAGCCACCAACCGCCAGGGCGTAGATGTGGTAGTAGACAACGTCGGCGCGGCCACTTACCACGCCTCTTTGCGCTCATTAAAAAAGGGCGGACGGCTGTTAACCGTTGGCAACACCAGCGGCCCCAAATTCGAGCTGGACAATCGCCTGATTTTTGGCAAACATCTGCAAATCTTGGGCAGCACGATGGGGCCACACAGTGACTATGTGAAGGTAATGGAGATGGTGTTTAACGGCCGTCTCCACCCCGTCATCGACACCATCTACCCCCTGCAAAATGGCCCCACCGCCCTGCAACACCTGCAAGATGGTGATGTGGCCGGTAAATTGGTATTGATTCCGTAAAACGTGATGAACTTCTTTTCACGTTTCACGCCTCATGTTTCACGCTCACAATTATGACCTCCTCTCCCTATCGCTACAAATGGCACATCCTCGCTGCTGTGGGCATGGGCGTATTCCTCGCCACCATTGATGGCAGCATCGTCAACGTCTCCCTGCCCACGCTAGTGCGTGACCTCAACACCGATTTCGCCACCGTGCAATGGGTTCCCCTGGCCTATCTGCTCACCCTCTCCACCGTGCTGCTGGGCATGGGTCGCCTGGGAGACATGATCGGCAAAAAGCCCATTTACGTCAGCGGCTTTGTGCTGTTCACCATCAGTTCCATGCTTTGCGGGCTGGCCCCCAACATTCATTGGCTAATTGGCTTCCGCGTGCTGCAAGCCATCGGCGCATCAATGACTCAGGCATTAGGCATGGCAATCATCACTGAAGCATTCCCCCCGCAGGAGCGGGGCAAAGCGTTGGGGTATTCTGGCACGCTGGTTTCGATAGGCATTGTGCTTGGCCCCACGCTGGGCGGCTTTTTGATTGATGCCTTTTCGTGGCGCTCCATCTTTTTCGTCAACCTTCCCATTGGCATCATTGGCACGGCGCTGACGCTGCGCTATGTGCCCAGGGGAACGGCCGTTAAAACGCAACGATTCGATTACGGCGGCGCGGCCGTGCTGTTTGCTGCGTTGCTATCATTGTTGATGGCCCTGACGTTGGGGCAGCAGTGGGGTTTCGGGGACGGCCGTATCTGGCTGATGCTGGCCGGATCACTGCTGCTGTTAACTCTCTTTGTCGTCATCGAAAAACGTATTGCCCAGCCGATGATAGACCTGGGGCTGTTTCGCAACCTGCTCTTCACCATCAACCTCATCACCGGATTGATTGCCTTCATTGCCGTTGCCGGGGTCTTCATTTTGCTGCCCTTCTACCTGGAAAATATGTTGGGCTACGGGCCGCGCCAAGTGGGATTATTAGTTGCGGCCGTGCCCGTGCTGCTGGGCATTACCGCGCCCATATCCGGTATTTTATCCGACCGTTACGGCACGCGCCCCATCGCCACCATTGGGCTGGCAATCCTGGCAGTGGGTTATCTGGCAATGAGCCGCTTCACCACCGAGACGACACTGTTAGCCTATCTTCTGGCCGTGCTGCCCTTTGGCGCGGGCATGGGCATTTTCCAATCCCCTAACAACAGCGCCGTGATGGGGTCTGTGCCGCACGAGAAGCTGGGCATTGCCTCTGGGCTGCTGGCGATGACGCGTAATTTGGGGCAGACAACGGGCATTGCCGTGTTGGGCGCACTGTGGGCGGCGCGGGTGATGGCTTACGCCGGGGAAACGGTATCCGGCGGGGTCACAGCCGCGCCCATCTCCGCCCAAATTGCCGGGCTGCAAAACACATTTCAGGTGATTGCAACGGCCGTAACCCTGGCCTTTCTACTCGGCGTCTACGGCATGATCAAAGAAAGGGTGAAGGATGAGGGATGAGATTATTTGAGATTTTACTGCTGGTGGGGCTAACGCCTCTGGTGATGTGGCCGCTGCTGCCGCTGCGACGGCCGCGTTGGCTGGATGGGTTGGCGCTGCTGGCGCTGGCCTTTTTGACGGCACACCTCATTTGGGAAGGGTGGCGCTGGCAGATGATTCCAGCGTATGGGTTGACGGCCGTTTACAGCCTCACCGCCCTGTACCATTTCATAAAAAGAGATTGGAAACTGGAGATTGGGCAGTCTCTAATCTCCAATCTCCTCTATTTCTTTGCTCTGTTCACGCTCCTCATCGCCTTTGCCCTACCCGCGCTGCTGCCTGTGCCTAAGATGCTGCCCATGACCGGCCCGTATGCGGTGGGAACATTTTCGCTAGATTTGGTGGATAACGGCCGTGAAGAAATTTACACCCCGGAAAATGGTGATCCCCGCGAAGTGATGGCGCAATTTTGGTACCCGGCTGTGCCTACAGGCAAAGAAGAAGAGGCTGTTTATTTACAAGGACTGGATGTAGCCGGGCCAGTGCTGGCAGAGCAGTTCGATTTGCCTGCATTCATGTTCAATCACATCAACCTGACAAAAACGGGTGTGTGGCAAGATGCACCGGCGGCGGACGGCCGTTTCCCCCTCATTATCTTCTCGCATGGGCTGACGGGGCTGCGCGTACAAAACAGCAGCATGGCCCGCGAACTGGCAAGCCAGGGCTATGTGGTGGCGGCTATTGACCACACCTATGGTAATGCACTGACTGTATTCCCGGACGGCCGTGTCGTTGTCTACGACCCCTGTCGCCTTTTCACTAACTGCGATGCCAACTACATTGAGGCCAATCCGCTCATTCACCAATGGTCAGATGACATTGCTTTTTTGCTGGATACCATCTCGATGTGGGATGAGACAACCAGTGGTATTTTGGCCGGGAAAATAGACATGGAGCACATCGGTGTGTTTGGTCACTCCACAGGGGGTGGAACGGCCGTGCAGTTTTGCATGGATGACACACGCTGCGATGCCGGCATTGGCCTGGATGCCTGGGTACTGCCGGTAGACGAGCGCGTACTAGATACACCGCCGCCACAGCCGTTTCTGTTCATCAGTTCGCCAGTGTGGTTAGGAAAGGAAAATCAGGCACGTGGCCGCGCTATTTTGCAAGTGTTACCCAATGACAGTGAAGAAATTACGCTGGAAAACACGGAACATTTCGACTTTAGCGATCTGCCGCTGTTCTCGCCGCTGACACCACAGCTTGGCCTCTCCGGCACAATTGACAGCATGGTCAGCCAGAAAACCCAAATCGATTACATATCAGCGTTCTTCAATCAACACGTCAGAAACAATGAACAATGAGCAAAACTTGTTAATTGCTCATTGCTCATTGTTCATTGCTCTCGTGCCAGCGGCCATAAGTGGCTGATGATGCGCTTCAATTTCACCAATTGGTCAGGGGTGGGCGCTTCATAATTGGCAAGGAAATGGGTAGCAGCTTCTTCTCCGGCTGCGACCAGTTTTTGATATTTGGGATCATCGCTGCCAGGGCGCACGCTAAAATCCGTTAATGAAACACAACAATTGCTGATGTTGATCGTGCGCCAGCGGTCCGACTGGCTGGTATCGAACAGCGCATCTTGCTGGTCTACCATCGCACCAAACAAGTTTGCCATATAGCTCGCCAAATTGGTGATGGGACGCTGTGTACCAGGGCAATCTAGTGGAGTGAACAGGCGCACTCCCAGCGTTTGCCAGTTGACGCCATTGACAAACCATTCATTATCTTCGGCAAATTGAGGCCGGTCGAAAATGTGGATAGGGAAATTGTTCAGCACGCCGCCATCGCCATAATAGTCCCCTGTGCCGATGTTGTACCCGTCAAATTGTACTGCCTCAAAAAAAAGGGGAATGGATTGCGAAATGAGAAGCGCATCGGCAACGGCTACGTTGGGGGTGTTATCGGCATTGAAGATCTCCGTACGCTGGCTGGAAATGTTGGTGACGACAACGTGTAAATCACGAAAGTCGCAAGCGCGAAAATCGGCAAAAGTGGCACGGCCGTTCCCCTTACAATACTGAGCGATCACCTCGTGCAGCCAGTCATACCCTCGGTCACTGGCATACCAGCCGTAACGGTAAAGCAGCCGCTTGACGCCATCCAGATTTGACACAAGACGGTCAATTTGTGGCTCCACCAGCTTGGGCGGCTGCCAATTCAGGTCTTTTGCCGAGCGTACGGCGGGCACACGGGAAAAGTCTAGCGTATTGAAAATGTCTATCGTTTCCGCTGCACTCAAACGGAAGCTCAACAGCATGGCTACCGTTGCCCCGGCTGATGTACCGGCCACACGCTCAATCTGGTCGAAAATGTGCTGTTCCTCTAATACGTTCAGCGCTCCCTGATAGGCCAACGTTTTCACGCCGCCACCCTGGAAAGCAAGGTTTTTGAAGGGGTAGGTTTTAGTCATAGGTCAAGAAAGTGAAACGTGATACGTGATACGTAAAATCGTCTCCATCACGTTTCACGCTTTACGTTTCACGCATCGCTAAATCGGCCGTTTCCGCGCCCACAATGCGGCGTAATTCGGCCGGGGTCAGGCGCAGTAAGGCATTGATTTCACCGCCGCCACCGTAAAGGATGGATTGGTCGTAAACGGCCGTATCCACCACCGTGCGCAGCGTTTGCACATGTCCAAAGGGCGGTACGGCCCCCACCACATAACCGGTGATGGATTGCACTTGAACGGCCGTGCCCGTCTTCAGCCTTCGCCGCGACACGCCCAAATAATCGGCCAGCCGTTTCCAGGCAATCCGTGCTGTGCCGCAGCTAATCGCCAGCACAGGCTCCCCATCGGCCAGGAACAACACCGTTTTGATAATCTGCTCTGGCACAACATCTAAAGCAGCAGCCGCTTCTGTTACCGTCAGCGTCGTGCCCGGTAAATAAATGATTTCCGCCGCAATATGGTGAGCCTCGATGAACTGTTGTAATTGTTGGCTGTTAAGTGGCATATTGTTCTACTAGAGGTTGATTCAATTTTAGTAACTTGTATGTTTAATGTGAGTGGGTAATCATAAGAGATTATCCACTCACATTAAACATACAAGTTATCAATTTTATTTGTTAACTCGCCGCCGCAGCAGCCGCTGATTGGTCTTCCATTTTCAAAATAGTGATGTACCAGGCTACATAAATCAAAAAGAGTAATTCATCTTGGGACAAATCAGACTCGGCAATGGTGATTGTGCCGCCAAATCCCCAATTGTTACGCTGCAAGGCAAGGTATTCTTGGCCCTGGTCATCTGTTAGTGTCCAGCGGGTTTGCCAAAAGTTGGTCGGTTGGAAATGATAGTTACGGCCGTTCTCCAATGCCAGCCACGTTTCACCCCGCAAATTTAACGGGGCGGGCTTCGTGATATGCGGAAAACGGTAATCCAACACCTTCACATGCAGCTTTTGACGAAACATACCACTGCGCCCTAATTCAAGCACGGGTGTACGGCCGTCCAGCCCTTCATAAATTTCGGCTCGCCCGTTAAAAAAGCCCGTCTGGCGCAAAACAGCCACCTGCTGCTCCTTCACTCGCAAATCATACTCACGACGAAATAAACGCGGCCGTTGCCAGGTTAACACCTCTTTTACAACAGAATCAAACATGGTCATCTCTTACTCCTGAAGTCCACAAAAGGTAGGTATTTTCACACCCACCACCTTTCTGATACTTAAACATTATACGCTTATTGCAAAGTCCCTGTTGCAGCAACCACATCATTCTGAACAGTGACCCCCAAATTCACACCTGTTTTTAGAGACGTTTTCTATCAACAAAAAATGTGACAATCATCACCCTGTAAACGTGTCATTCGCAATACCGCTTACCAGACAAAGCCGGGTAAAGTGACTCATATGGCGAATAAGATGTCCGCCGTTTACAGCAAATATTCATAAGGTCATACCAGGCGTGATGTGCAGCATTCTTACACATCACGCTTCCTGTTTTCTAAATTATTTTCCACAACTCATCCAATGGAGGCCCCAAATACCATGCTATCCGATACGTCATACCGCGATATATCCCGTCAATCTCGCGCTAATTCAAAGCCAATTCCGTACTACAAACGAGACGTCACCGACCGCATTTGTGATTTTGATGAATACATTTTAGGTTTCGACGACGAACTGGCAATTGCCGAGGCCGAACGCTGCCTGCAATGCCCAGAACCGCAAGCCTGCACATTAAGCTGCCCGGCAGGCAACGACATTCCCCAGGCTTTATGGCATATCAGCCAGGGCGAGTTTATTGAGGCAGCACAGGTCTTTTCGGCCACCAGCCCCTTGCCAGAAATTTGTGGGCGCGTATGCCCCAGCCTTTGCCAGCAGGGATGCGTACTTAGTCGGCGTCACGGCCCGGCGTCTATTGGTAAATTAGAATGGTTTGTGGCTGATTATGCCCGCGAAGCCGGAGCATTAACTATTAACGTGCCAGAAGCGAAGACGGGTAAGCGCGTGGCTGTAGTTGGCTCTGGCCCGGCAGGCATCACCGTTGCCGAAGACATGGCGAAGCTGGGCCACGAGGTAACGGTGTATGAAGCATGGCCGGAAGCGGGCGGCGTGTTGGTGTATGGCATCCCCAATTTTAAGCTGGAAAAAGAGGTGGTGGGCTACAAAATCCACGATTTGGAAGAGGCAGGCGTGCGCTTTGTGACAAATACGCGCATTGGCGAAGACATTTCATTGGACGAGCTACAAGCGCAATACGACGCGGTGTTTTTGGGCACGGGTGCGGGTGTAGAAGCAAAGATGAATATTCCTGGCGAGGATTTGGCGGGGATTTACACTTCGACAGATTATCTGGTGCGGGCAAATGTGCCACAGGAGAAGCTGCCGCTGGAGAAGCAAGAGAAGCCGCAAATTGGTCGCCGTGTGGCGGTGATTGGCGGTGGGGATACGGCCGTTGATTGTGCCCGCAGCTCCATCCGTTTGGGTGCGGAGGAAGTGAGCATTGTGTACCGTCGCACGGAAGCGGAGATGCCAGGCAACAAAACTGAACGCGGAACCTGCGTGGAAGAAGGCGCGAAAATTAACTATTTGCAAGCGCCTGTGGAGTACATTGGGGACGAGAACGGCCGTCTCAAAGCCATGAAGGTCATCAAAATGGAACTGGGCGCACCGGACAAGTCCGGGCGGCGGCGGCCTGTGCCCATTGAAGGCTCCGAATTTATCCAAGAAGTAGACACGGTTGTGCTGGCCGTTGGTTATTGGCCTGATCCACTGCTGAGCGAGAAATCTCCCGATTTGCAAACGCACAAATGGGGTCTGATTTTGGCCGACGAGAAAGTTGGCGCAACTTCACGCAAGGGTGTGTTTGCCGCTGGTGACAATGTGCACGGGCCAGATTTGGTGATTACGGCCGTTGCCGGAGCGCACAAAGCTGCTGCCAGTATGCAGCAATATCTCAGCGGTGACTGGGCTGCGTGGCCGCAAGCATAATCAACAAATAACAGGAAACATAAAACATGAATCCTATCCATTGGTTATTTGACAAACTGTATCCGGTCATTCGCTTTGTATATGAACGTTTGCAGGGACATCGCTGGTTTGATGAGATTACGCCGGACGGCCGTATCATGGCTAAGTTATGGTTAGGCGGCGCACCCACCTACCGCCGCGACTACCAATTTTTGCTGGACAATGGCATCAACGCCGTCGTCAACATCCGCGCCGAGCGCAAAGATGACCTGGCTTTCTACCAGCAGCATGGCATTGAACACATCCAATTGAAAGTGCTGGACGTGGTGGTTCCGCCATCAGAGGTGTTGACGGAAGGGGTGGCCTGGATGCAAACACAGGTCGCTGAGGGACGCACTATTCTTGTTCATTGTGCCAAAGGGCGCGGCCGTTCCACCACTTTGCTGGCGGCGTATCTCATGCAAGAAGCTGGGCTGAGTTTTGATGAGGCAAAAGCGTTGATGGAGGGGAAACGGCCGTTAACGAAACTGGAATCACGTCACCGGCAAGTGCTGGAGCAATGGATCAATAAGCAGTGATCAGTATTCAGTATTCCAGTTTACTGACCACTGCTTACTGATTACTGTCCTCTGCCAACGGCAGCACCACATGAAAGGCACTGCCGGGGTAAGTCTCTTCGTCATAACCGGCACTCTCCGCCCAAATTAGCCCTTTATGCGCCTGCACAATCCCGTGCGCAATCGTCAAGCCTAAACCGGGGCCGCCCCCTTTGAATTTGGTCTGCCCAGATGAATGCAACGCAACCGGGCCAATGCGATAGAACTTGTCAAAAATGAGGTTTAATTCCTGTGGGTCAATGCCAATTCCCGTATCACTGATGACGATTTCCAAACTGTGCGAAGGCCAATCGGGCTGCGGAGGCGTATCCCAGGAACGGCCGTTCACCCGTACTTGCCCTCCATCCGGCGTATACTTAATCGCATTCACCAGCAGATGATGAAACAGCACTTTCAACAAATCCTCATCCGCATTGACCAATGGCAATTCTTGCAGCGCATCGTCCAGAACAATTGTTTGTTGGCGGGCCGCTATGTCTGGGGCCAAAGCAACCACCACCTCCCCAATCACTTCAAACAGCGCCAGAGTAGCCGGGTAAATTCGCAAACTACCGCTGTCAATCTTCACCATCAACAGCATGGTGTCCACAATACCTTGCAAACGATCAACACCAGCGACGATGCCGCCCATCAGCCGGGTAAAGCGTTCATCCCCCATCAAGTCCGGCATTTTTTGCAGCAGTTGTCCATATCCTTTGATCACGGTGATCGGTGTCCGCAGTTCGTGAGCCGTCACGGTGATAAAATCAGATTTTGCCTGATCAAGCCGCTCCAAGCGCTCATACGCTTCCTGCAATGCCTGGGTACGATGCCGCACTTCATATTCTAGTTGTTCGTTAAACTTCTTGACATAGGCGTACAGTCGGGCATTTTCCAGAGCAATCACCGCTTGTGCAGCAAAGGCAGTGGCAACGGCGATGGATTCGTCGTCAAAGGGCACGGCCGTTTCCCGCACCAATGACAACATCCCCCGCACCTCTTCTTCGTAAATCAAAGGCACGCCCAACCACGACTCCGGGATAGGCAAATTGCCTATCTGATACCACCCTGGAGACTCTTTCAAGTGGTTCATCGCTAACGGCCGTTTCGATTCATAAATTTGTTGAAACACATCTTCCGACCGCACCGGAACCAGGGGAACAGTCTCTTCTGTATACGGCTCGTCTTCGGGAAAACCCCGCACCGCCATAAAGGTCAAATAATCTCCCTGTCTCAGCAGCACCGAGGCCCGATCATACGGAACCAACGGCTCCAACTGCGTCAAAATCTGCGACAGCACCTCGTCCAACTCCAACGTGCTGGTTAGGGCCTGCCCCACCTCTTGCAATGTCTCTGCCAATAGCCGCCGTGTCTGCTCCTGCTCATACAGCGACGCATATAAATCCGCCTCTTTCTGGGTTGTCTGAGTACGATGCAGCACTTCCAAATTGCGGATTCTGCTGCTGTTTTCCTCGCCAAAAACGGACTCTTTGATGCCATGAAACTGCTTATAATGATCCAACGCCAGCGCATAATCGCCCTGGGTTTGATAAGCCATTGCTAATTGTTTATGGGCCTCGTACAACGATGGACGATAGCCAATTTCGCTGCTGCGCGTAACGGCCGTTGCCAACACCTCAATCGCCTGCGACGGCCGTTCCAACAACAAAAACGCCTTCCCCATCGACAACAACGCATCCGCCTCCAACTCCGGCTGATGATGAGTCCGTGCCAGATCACGCGCCTCCTCAAACTGCGTTATAGCCCGCTCACCCTGCCCCATACTCAAGTACACCTCACCGCGATTAGTCAAATCCACAATGTACACCCGCTTATGCACATTATGAACGCGGCAAACCTCCAAACTCTCCTCTACACAAGCAAGCGCCTGATCAAAATCTTGCATCTGATGGTACGCATCTGCCAGATTCGTCAATGCCAGGCCAACCCAGTACGGTTCATCCAACTCACGAAAAACCGCCAACGCATCAGAAACATAGCGCTGCGCTTGCACAAAATCACTTAACTCCCCGTAAATTCCCCCAAGGCTCAAAGCCGCCCGCGCCTTTTGGTGCATATCGCCCAATTCCTCGCTCAACATCAACTGGCGCACAGCAAAATCTAACGCCTCAGAATAGTTACCAAGCAAGTAATTCAAAGCAGCCAAATTAGACAAAGCACGAGGCATCAATTCGCGTATATCATACGTTTGCAGCAGAGACAACGCCTCCAACGATTGGCGCAAAGCCATGTCCGTTTTCTGCATCCGCGAATTAATATCACCCATCGTACACAAACTCTCCGCCAGCCCATATCCATAGGGAACAGCAGAAAATTCACCCGTTTGCGCCAAAGAAGCAGCCTCTTCCGCCAACTGCAACGCCTGCTCTAAATCACTGGTGTTCAATTCCCAGGCCAATGCATTCAGCGCATCAATGCGCTCCCGCCGCGTCGTGGCTTGCTGTAACCGTATTTCAAAAGGGTGTTTTGTTTGTTCGTCCATACTGTTATCAAAAATCGTATCATACGCTGAGAACGATTCACAGTGGTATCAGTTGAAATATCGTGAATTATGATCAGGCTGCGCTTTGCGCCAACGCCTGGGCAATATCGGCCACAATATCATCAATGGCCTCCAGCCCCACAGACATACGCACCAGTCCCGGCGTAATACCCACCGCCAGCCGTTCCTCTTCAGAAAGGGAACTATGCGTGGTGCTGGCGGGGTGTGTAGCGATGGTGCGCGTGTCACCCAAATTGGCCGTCAATGTACAAAGATTTAACGCATCTAAAAAGCGCCGTCCCTGCTCCAGTCCACCTTTTACGGCAAACGTCACCATGCCGCCGCCGCGTTTCATTTGCCGCCGCGCCAGTTCATATTGTGGATGGGAAGGCAAATGGGGATATTTGACCCAGGCGACATGCGGGTTAGTTTCCAAATATTCGGCCAACTGCTGCGCATTGTCGCAGTGGCGTTCCATGCGCAGGGGCAGCGTTTCCAACCCTTTGCTAAATAGCCAGGCGTTAAACGGAGAAAGGGATGGCCCGGTGTGGCGCATGAAATAAACCAATTCTTGAATAAGGTCAAAATCACCCACGAGTGCGCCGCCAATGGCCCGCCCCTGCCCATCGATAAACTTGGTGGCAGAGTGCATAACAAGGTTCGCACCCAATTCGATGGGGCGCTGCAAAATGGGGGTGGCGAAGACGTTATCCACCAACAAAATGATGTTATGCTGGCGACAAAGGTCGCCTAGCCAAGCCAGGTCTACGAGGTCAAGGGCAGGGTTGGAGGGGGTTTCGACGACGCACAACCGGGTTTCGGGGCGGATGGCGGCAGTCCATGTTTCTGGCTTGTCTATTTCTACATAGGTATGGCTGATGCCCCAGCGCGGCAAAATGCGTGTGAGTATCTGGTGCGTGGAGCCAAAGACAGAACGTGCGGCCAATACGTGGTCGCCCTGGTTTAGCAGCCCGGCCATTGCTGTGAAAACGGCCGACATGCCTGATGCCAGGGCAATTCCCGCCTCTGCCCCTTCGAGCAAACACATCTTTTCGATGAATTCGTCCACATTGGGATTGCCATAGCGGGTGTAGATTTGCCCTTCCGTTTCTTTGGCAAAGAGGGCACGGGCGTGTTCGGCGTTGTCAAAGGTGAAGCTGGCGGTCATATAGATGGCGCTGCTGTGTTCGCGGTGATGAGATGCGGGGGTTTGGGTGTGGATGACGGCCGTTTCTACCGCAACGGCCGTTTCCTTCTTCTCATTCATATCAACTACCTCCTCGACAGATAGAGTGTAGAGATAGAGATAGGATGCAAAGATAAAATTTCCTCTATCTCTGAACCCTATCTCTATCCTCTACCAATCTTATCCACAATATCCTTTGCGAACCACTCCAAACCCAAGTAAGATCAGTGAAAAGTCACAGGTTACACGTTACACAAAAGCAACCTGTGACTTGTAACCTGTAACTTTTTCAAGGAGCGCCTATGCCCAAAAGCCGCATTACTCCTAGCCGCCAACAATACCTCGACATCAAGGCACAGCACCCGGACGCCATTGTCTTTTTTCGGCTGGGTGACTTTTACGAAACCTTCGACGACGACGCACACACAGCCGCTAAAGAGCTAGATTTGGTGCTGACCAGCCGACCGCAAGGCAAAGGCATTCGCACGCCGATGGCCGGCGTGCCCCATCACGCCGCCGAGGGGTATATCGCCAAACTCATCGCCAAAGGGTACAAGGTGGCCCTGGCCGAGCAAATCGGCACGGACACGGTGAAGGGGCTGATGCCCCGCGAAGTGGTGCGCGTGTTCACGGCCGGGACGGTGATTGAGCCGGGGATGCTGGATGCGGGGCGCAATAATTATTTAACGGCCGTCATCGCTGAAGGCGAGCGTGCCGGACTGGCCTATGCCGACATCACCACCGGCGAATTTGCCACCACGCTGCTGTCCAGCCGCCGCGCCCTCATCGAAGAACTGGCGCGGCTGGCCCCGGCGGAACTGCTCGTGCCAGACAGCGAACACACGCTGGCGGATCAGGTCAAAACCGTGACCAAATTACCCAACTGGCGCTTTGAAGAGGGTAATGCGCGGCAAACGCTGCTGCGCCATTTTGGGGTAAGTACGCTCTCCGGCTTCGGCTGCGAGAACAAACCGCTGGCGGTGCGTGCGGCAGGGGCCATCCTCTACTATTTGCAGGAAACGCAAAAGGGGGCGGTGGGGCAAATCCAGCGGCTGGCGACGTACAGCACGGCCGGGTACATGGCCCTGGACACGAACACGCGGCGCAATCTGGAATTGACGGAATCAATGGCCGGGGAGCGGGTGGGGTCGCTGCTGGGTGTGCTAAACAAGACGGTGACGCCGATGGGGGCACGATTATTACGACAGCGAATTACACGGCCGTTACTCGACCTCCCCCGCCTCAACGAACGACTGGACCGGGTAGAAGCGTTCTATCACGATGGCCTTTTCCGCGCCGATGTCCGCGCCGCGCTGAAAAATATGCCCGACCTGGAACGGCTCACCAATCGCACCCTCAGCGGCAAAGCCACACCGCGTGATTTGGAGAATATTGGATTGGTCTTGACGGCCGTACCGGGGATCAGTAAACAGTTGTCAGTAAACAGTAATCAGTCGTCAGTCGCCAATCTCCAATCTCTAATCTCTAAATTGGATGCTGTGCCGGAAGCGGCGGAGTTAATTAGCCACGCCATTGACGAAGGTGCGCCGCCCAATTTGAACAAGCCCGGCGTGATTCGCCCCGGTTTTTCCGCAGAATTGGACGGCGTGATGAACTCATCCGCCCATGCGCGGGAGTGGGTAGACCAGTTGGAACCCCGCGAACGAGAACGCACGGGCATCAGCAGCCTGAAAGTGGGCTTCAACAAAGTCTTTGGCTACTACATTGAGGTGACGAAGGCCAACGCCAAATTTGTGCCCGACGACTACATCCGCAAGCAAACGCTGACGAATGCCGAACGCTACATCACCCCGGATTTGAAGGAGTATGAGACGCTGATTTTGAATGCGGAGGAGCGCATTTTGGAGATTGAGCGGCGGGTGTTTACGGAGGTGTGCGCACGAGTAGCACAATATGGAGCACGGCTGCTGGAAACGGCCGTCGCCCTGGCCCAAATTGATGTCGCCGCCGCCCTCGCGGAGGTCGCCGCCACGCAGAGCTACGTGCGCCCCACGCTGTCGGAGGAGAATACGCTGTGGATTGAGAACGGCCGTCACCCCGTCGTCGAGCAAACCCTGCAAAGGCAGGGCATTGGCGAGCGCTTTGTGCCCAACAACGCCCAGTTCCCCGATGGCGAGCGCATCCAATTGATCACCGGCCCCAACATGAGCGGCAAATCCACCTTTCTGCGGCAAGTGGCGCTGGTGACGTTGATGGCCCAAATCGGCAGCTTTGTGCCCGCCAGCAGCGCCCACATTGGGCTGGTAGACCGCATCTTCACACGCATCGGCGCACACGACGAGCTGCACGCCGGGCGCAGCACCTTCATGGTCGAGATGGTGGAAACGGCCGAAATTCTGCACCACGCCACGCACCGCTCCCTACTCATTTTGGACGAAATCGGGCGCGGAACCAGCACCTACGACGGCCTCGCTATCGCCTGGGCCATCGTCGAGTATTTGCACAATCACCCGCGCCTCAAACCGCGCACGCTTTTCGCCACGCATTACCACGAACTGGTGGGGCTGGCGGACATGCTGCCGCTGGTCGCCAATTACAATGTGGATGTGGCCGAAGAGGGCGACACAGTGGTCTTTTTGCACCAGATTGTGCCCGGCGGCGCGGATCGCAGCTACGGCATTCATGTGGCACAGTTGGCCGGCCTGCCCCGCGATGTGGTCAATCGCGCCAACGAGGTTTTGCGCGAATTGGAGCAGCACGCACCCACCACCAGCATCGAGCCAAGCCGCTTTACCAGTACGCAGCAAATGGCTCTTTTCCCGGAAAGCAGCCCGTTTTTGGATGAGTTGAAGGAGTTGGATGTGAACAGCATGACGCCGCTGGAAGCGATTAACAAGCTGTATGAGTGGAAGCGGCGGTATTCAGTGGACAGTATTCAGTAAGCAGTGAACAGTAAATGGTGAATGGTGAACGATGACCACTGACCACTGATTACCGATTACCGATTACTGATTACCGTTCCCCCGGAGGCGCTTTTGCTCACACAACTAATTGAAATCTTTTTCAACGTGATCACGCCGGTTTTTGGACTGGTGCTGCTGGGCTACATCGCTCAACCACGCCTGAATTTGCAGGCGCAAACGCTGTCCCGTTTTGCCTATTTTTTGCTGATTCCGGCGTTTGTGTTCAATGTGATTAGCACGGCCGTTGTAGACCTCTCCGTTGTCAGCAAAATGGTGATCTACATTCTGTTGGTGGAATTAGCGACGGCGCTGCTGGCCTTTGCAGTGGCCCGCACCCTGCGCCGCCCGCCACAAATGGTCGCCGCTTATGTGCTGATTGCGGTGTTTGCCAACGTGGGTAATTTTGGCCTGCCGCTGATTCAGTTTCGCCTGGGGGAAACGGCCGTACTTGCGGCCACCATCTACTTTCTCGCCATCATGACCGCTGGGTTTATCATTGGCGTGGCGGCGGCAAGTTGGCATAAGGGGGGAACGAAAACGGCCGTGCTCGCCGTCTTCAAAACCCCCGCTCTCATTGCCATCGTACCCGCCATCCTCTTCAACGCCTTCCACATCGAGACCCCCCTCTTCGCCTCGCGCATGATCAATTTGCTGGCGGCGGCGATGATCCCCACCATGCTTGTCACCCTTGGCGTGCAGCTTGCCAGCACCCGCGAAATTAAGCTCACTGCTGACACTTTCATCGCCACCAGCCTGCGGCTGCTGGGCGGCCCTTTGCTTGCCATTCTGCTGGTCATTCCTTTTGGCTTGCAAGGCGTCGAACGCAGCGCGGGCATCATCCAGGCGGCCATGCCTGCGGCCGTTCTCACCGCTATTATTGCTATGGAACATGACCTGCTGCCGGATTATGTGACAACGGCCGTGCTCCTCTCCACCATCGCCAGCGTCCTCACACTCACCCTCATTTTGGCCTTCATCTGATCAATTCGTGCAAAACGCACAAATTAGTCCTATTTTCCCTGGTACTTACTGTTGACAGATACCAGAAAGTTCCAATACAATCAACACGTCCACACCCTCACCATTCGGCTAGAGGGTTTATCAAATCCCTAATTTCTTATTCAGAGGAGGATAAGGTATGAAGAGAAGAGAATTCTTGGGAATAGCCGCAAAAGGCGCTCTGGGCGCAGCGACTATAGGCGTTGTAGGTTGCAGCTCGCCGAATAGCAACGAAGCGGCCGAAGCAGCACAAAGCGACTCGTCGTTACCCACCATTGATTGGCAAATGGCAACCAGTTGGCCCCTGGCTCTGGACACCATTTTTGGCGGCGCACAAGTAGTTGCTGACCGCGTATCAGCCATGACCAATGGTAAATTCACCATTTCCCCCCGTGCAGCCGGTGAATTAGCCCCCTACAACGAAGTCCTCAACGCCGTAGAAGAAGGCGCTGTGCCCATCGGGCATACAGCTTCCTATTATTACACAGGTCGCAGCCCAGTTATGGGTTTTGGTACCAGTGTGCCCTTTGGCCTCACTGCACGCCAGCAAAATGCTTGGTTATATGATGGCGGCGGGTTAGACCTCCTGCAAGCATTCTACAAAGATCGATTTGGCGTTATTCAATTTCCTGCGGGAAACACCGGCGCCCAAATGGGTGGTTGGTGGAACAAAGAAATTGAAACAGCCGCAGACTTACAAGGTCTCAAAGTACGTATTCCCGGTCTCGGTGGTCAGGTAATGGATCGTTTGGGTGCCACCGTGCAGGTATTGGCCGGTGGCGAAATCTTCCAGGCGCTGCAAACCGGTGCTATTGATGCAGCCGAATGGGTTGGCCCCTACGACGATCTAAAACTCGGCCTCAACGACGCAGCCCAATACTACTACGCCCCCGGATGGTGGGAACCAGGCCCAACACTCGAAATTCAAATTAACCTCGGCGAATGGGAAAAACTACCAGCAGAATATCAAGAAGTGCTTAAATCTGCTGCCTTCGAGGCCAACATGATCATGCTCGCCCGTTACGATGCCCGTAACCAGGCAGCTCTTAAAGAGATTGTGGCTGGTGGCACACAATTGCGCAATTTCAGCACAGATATTATGCAGGCAGCTCAAGACGCATCTTTTGCCCTGTATGATGAATTGGCTCAAAACGATACAGACTTCAAATCCATTTATGAACAATGGAAAGAATTCCGCGCTGGTATTCAAGAATGGCACACCTTCATCGAAACCAGCTACGCTGACTTCATCGCCACCCAATTCAACTAGTTCAAACCAGATATTGACAACAAAAAAGGAGCGCCGTACAGCGCTCCTTTTTTTATTTACAAAAAAATTCGGGCGAGTTATCCGGCTAGCCTGACTAACCACTCTACCGTACTGGGGAACAGCATAACCAAAATAAGTCCCACAACTTGCAAGCCCATAAACGGTAATGCACCTTTGTGAATATCCAGCGTTTCCACTTCTGGCGGAGCAACGCTCTGCAAATAAAATAGCGAAAAACCAACTGGCGGCGAAATAAAAGCCATATTTAGGTTAACCGCCATCATCACCGAGAACCAAACCAGCATCAAGTCGGGCGCCACATGCGTTTGCATAGGAGCCAGTGCCGTCGCTGCGGGCACAAAGAGGGGCATCACGATGAAGCTAATCTCCAAAAATTCCAGGTTAATGCCCAGCAAAAATACGGCGATGTTCGCAACAATGATGAATCCCCAAAAACCACCTGGCAACCCTGTGAGGAAGTTTGTAACCCATAACTGACCGCCCAGGCCATCAAATACTAAGCCGAAGAAGGTGGAACAGAACAAAATCATCAAGACCAGTGCCGTGATATTGGCTGTGGAACGGCCGGCCTCTTTCACGATTTTCCAAGTTAAATTGCGATTCAGCGCTGCCAAAACACAAGCGCCAAAAGCGCCGACAGCGCCGGCCTCAGTTGGGGTAGCAAGGCCAGCAAAGATACTGCCTAACACAGCAAATATAAGCAGCAAGGGGGGAACTACAACCAACATAGAACGTCGTACTAACGCCCAGCCACTATAAATACGCGCCTCCGGGGGTAATGCCGGGGCAGCTTCCGGGCGAACGATAGCAATAACGACAACATACAAGGCATAAAGAAGCGCCAGCATAATTCCAGGGATGAGCGCACCCAAAAACAAATCGCCAACGGAAACGCCAACCTGTGAACTGAGTACAACCAATACCAAACTAGGTGGCAACAGTTGGGCTAACGTGCCTGACGCAGTGATCACGCCGGTTGCCAGCTTGTGGTCATAGTTATAGCGCACCATGATGGGCAATGAAAGCAACCCCATGACAATCACGGTTGCAGCGACAACGCCCGTTGCAGCCGCCAGTAATGTTCCTACAAAAATAGCTGCTAATGCTAACCCGCCGCGTATTGGGCCAAGCGCAATCCCAATAGTGGTTAACAATTCTTCTGCCAAGCCCGATTTTTCAAACATGGCCCCCATAAATACGAAAAAGGGAATGGCTAACAACGTAAAATCTGACATAGCACCAAACCAGCGGTTGGGCAACAACTTTAGCAAGTTTAAGTCGAAAGCGCCTAGCGCCAAGCCTATTAATCCGAAAACTATTGAGGTTCCCGCGAATGAGAAAGCGACCGGATAACCGCTCAAAATGAGAAACAAAAAAAGGACAAACATAACGATGGCAAGCCATTCAAATCCCATAATATAACTCCTTGTTTTCTGTGTTGAGTTTGTGTCCTTTATTTACTCGATGCGCAAGGGGGATTCAGCCCCCTTCGATAGTACATCTGCTACCAGGTCTTCTTGCTCACGTAAAATGGCTATAAGCTTGATCAGTTCAGCTATAGATTGCAAGAGGAGGGAGAAAAAAGCAAGGATGATCATGGTTTTAATGGGCGCACGAGGTAAGCCGCTGGGGTCTGGGGAAAGTTCCCATGTACCCCATGAGCCATCTGGGTGGAGTCCCCAGGATTTTAGAACGGGGCTGACTGTAACCCAAAGACCGATGATGCAAAAAGGAATTAAAGATACGAGATGGCCTACTAAATCGATCCAGGCTTTGACTTTGGCGCTTTGTTCCGCATACCAAAAATCTACGCGAACGTTGATGCCATTTTTGAGGATGTAGGCAAAGCCAAAGAAGAAAACAAGTGAGTAAAGATACCACTGTAACTCAATGAATAGATTTGATGTGAGGCGCTGTCCTACAAAACGGCCGAGATACCGCAGCAGTACATTTGAGAAACCAATGAACACGGTAATAATAACCAGGTACATGGAAATTGTGCCCAGGCGTTCAGATAATGCGTCTACAAAGCGTACATATTTCAACAAAGCTCGCATATGCTTTTCCTCCTCTGTGGTAAATTTCGGCTATATGCCTTTAGCTTTCTTGCTCTTCTAATTGAGGGCGTACAAGCAACACAGGAATGTGTGCATGATGGATAATCCGTTCGGCAACGCTGCCAAACATCCAACGCTGAAGGCCGCTACGGCCGTGCGTACTCATCACAATCACGTCATTCTTTTCAGCTTCAGCCAGGTCAAGGATAGTTTGGGCTGCGGGTTCACCGCGCTCTACGCGAATGTGGATATTAAACCCTTCTGCCTCCAAGGCTTCTTGTTTGTAAAGTAAATAAGATTCAGCATCTTGAATAGCGCGTTGACACAGTTTTTCATACAACTCAGGGGATTCAGCTTCCATCATGGATTGCCAGCGAGGAGGGCTGACAATGCGCAGGAGTGTGAGGCTGGCTTTATATTGAGTAGCCAAGGATAGGGCGTAGGGCAAGGCGGCCTCGGCAAATGCGGAACCGTCCAGGGGCACTAATACATGATTGAACATGTTTTCCTCCTCACGTCTCGGTTTCATGGGTTTGGAAATGTTTGCATAATCATACGCTCAAAAAGCATATCTATCAACTCTGATGTAGAAATTGGGTTGATCTATTTTACAGGAGTGTTATTTACTGGTTAAATGAGTTGGATGGAGGTTTATGATGCATGGTGTAGCGACATTACTCAATGAAGATTATTCGGAAAAAGTTGTCTATTTGTGGCAAGAAATGGAGCGGTTATTTGGTGTAAACGGTGTGATGATCACACCTATCCCGCATTTTTCGTACCATGTTGCGCAAAACTTTGATGAGGAGAAGGTATTGGCTGTTTTGCAGGAAGTGGCGGGGGAAACGGCCGTTTTCACTGTCAAAACCGGAGGCATTGGTATCTTTACTGGGCCTAGCCCCATCATTTATATGCCAGTAGCCCGAAATCCAGCTTTGTGCCGCCTGCACGAGCATCTTTGGCCGAAGTTGGATGCTCTAGCCACACAAGGGATTGCTTACTACGCGCCGCATAATTGGTTTCCACACATCACGCTTGGTTGGGGGGACATCAGCACCAAAACTTTGGGGCCAATTGTGCAGTGGCTCAACCAACAAGATTTGGCGTGGGAACTTACCGTCACGAATTTAATTTACGTTCAAGACCCCGGAAGAGAACCGCATAAACTGCAACATCGAGTAGAATTGGGAAACCGGTAAAGATTATGGGTCTCGTCCCCACTTGATAGGCAGCAAACCAGGGACACGTTGTTTGTAAGTTGTGTAGGCTTCGCCAAATTCGGCTGCCAACCGTCGTTCTTCCACCCGTGACCCGGCCCACAAATACGTCGTTGCCAATAAATTCATCAGCAAGGTCTGCGCAGTCATGGTCGGTGTCGGCCAAAGCATGAGCAGGCTAAAGAAGTAGAGCGGATGGCGTACAAAAGCGTACATACCGGTCGTGACCAGGTGTGACGGCCGTTCCCCCTTCCCCATCCCCGTCATGAAGAGAAGCGCCTGCCGCACCCCTACAAACTCCCAAATATCCGTTTGCAGCAATGCGATGAGTAGCCCAATGAGGCCAACCAATTGCACAGCGGAACCGACCAGATCATATGGCTTTGGAATTTGCCAAAGCAGCGTGGGCGGCACTTTTGTCCACAGCACCAACACCACCGGCGCAATCGTCATCATGGCAAAGACATTGTAGCCAAGCCGGTACAGCCCCTTATAGGCACGGTCGCCCAAAGAGTGGCGCACACGCTCCTTCACTCGCGCATCGGCGGTGAGGCTGTGAACGATGGCCCATGAAATGAATGAAAGGATGAAGTAAGTCATAAAACTTGTCCCGAAATGACAAAATGTTGTCGTTTAGTCGTTCCTCAGGCTCGTTGTGTCGTTCCTCAAGCTCGTTGTGTCGTTCCTCAAGCTCGTTGTATCGTTCCTCAAGCTCGTTGTATCGTTCCTCAAGCTCGTTGTATCGTTCCTTAAGCTCGTTGTATCGTTCCTTAAGCTCGTTGTATCGTTCCTTAAGCTCGTTGTATCGTTCCTTAAGCTCGTTGTATCGTTCCTTAAGCTCAGATTGGTTCAATCTTTGAGATTGAACCAATCTATTGCCCATCCACTGAATGCGGATTATAAATCGCGGTGGAGGTTATCAACAATGACAAATGAACGAGAAACGGCCGTATCTCATGAACCCATCAACTTAACCGCCCAGCTAGACGAATTGGCAGCCTATTTTCAGGAACTGCCCAATCCGGTACGCATCCATTATTGGGGCATCGAAGACGCCAGCCCCGAAGAAAAAGAAGCGCTGCGCCTCTGCCGCGCCCTGGCAGACCGCTTCGAGAAAATCGAACTCAAGACCTTCTCGCGCAAAGCCAGCTACCAATTTTATCCGGTGCTGGGCTTTATGGGGTTGGATGGCAAACAAAAGATTGATTATGGCCTGCGCATCATTGGCCTGCCCAGCGGCTACCAAATCACATCGCTGATTGCCGCTGTTCAGGCGGCTTCATTTCGTGGCGTTACCCTGGAACCTCTGACCCGAATCCGGTTGCAAAAGCTGGAAAGTGATGTCAACCTGGAACTGGTCACGGCCGACGACGATGAATACGGCCCCATTATGGCAAAGCTGGCCTTTGGATTGGCGGTGGCAAGCCCGCATATCAAAGCGTTCTTGCTCATGTCTAACATGTTCCCGGAGGCGGCTATCCGCCACTCAGCCTATACGCTGCCTCATTTGGTGGTAAACGGCCGTGTCCACCTCAGCGGCGTCACCGATGAAGAAACCGTCCTCAAACACATCGCATTAGCAGTGAAGTAACCTTGTTTTGGGGAAATTCATGGAGCCATTTTTGCGTGAAGCGCGAAACGTGAATTTTCTCTGGTCACGCATCACGTTTCACGGCAACCACCACAATCCCTTCCGCCGCCGCCATCAACGCCATCATCCCCAAAAAGGTCAATTGAATGCCAGTCGCGGTTGAATTGCGCACCGCATTATCCGGGTGCAGCACCAGGGGAGCGCTCAGATTCGCCCAAAAGATCAACACCGGCAGCAGCACACTCAGCGCGGCCTGCAACCACCAACGCGGGAAATAACTCTGCGCCACCTGCACAATCAACGCCACCGCCAGCATATTCAATGATGTAACCATGCGCGGTTCTTGCCAAAACACCGCCCCCCAATTCAATTGAGAAGCCAGAGCACTGGCCGCCACGCCCGCCACATAAAAACCAAAGGCCACCCACCCCACTGTGCGCCGCCACCCATTCAGGCTTTGGCCGCGAGTAATCAGTTGGGCTAATCCGATGAGAGCGGCCGTTACAAACCCCAGCAGTCCGGCCCAAGTTAACGAAACGTGGACGTACACCGCCTTAATACCACTGCCCAACGTCTTTTCATCCGGCCCCAGCCAGACCAGCAAAACTGCCAATATCCCAATTGTCACCAATGCCCCACCCGCTAATACATTTGTATTCACCGGGCTGCGCCACTGCGCCGCTTCTTTCGTTGCCATCTACTTTTACCTCTATTCTTCCGGGCGTTTGTCGGCATCTTTCAGGCGGGCATCCGGGGTAGGCGAACCGGCTATCCAAGCCAAAAGGCGCCGCGCCAACTGTCGCACCCGAGAACGAGCGCGAGCGGCCACGTAACGCGCCCGTCGCCATTGCCGCCGCATAGGTGATATGGGTGGTGGTGTCACATTCCACTTCACCACCGCCGATCCCCACGTCAGCCCACCGCCAAAGCCGACAAATACCAGATTGTCATCGGGGTGTAGTTTGCCTTCTTTTGCCGCATCGCACAAGGCAATGGGAATAGAGGCCGCAGATGTATTGCCGAAGCGGTCTAAGTTGATGAAGAATTTTTCTGGGGGAAGTTTGAGCTTTTTAGCTGCATGGTCGATGATGCGTTGGTTGGCCTGATGGGGCACGATGAGGGACACGTCGTCCATCGTCAGCCCCGCCTTCTCTACTACTTCTTCAATGGATTCGGGGACAACGCTGGTGGCAAAACGGAATACTTGACGGCCGTTCATGTGAATGGTGCTCTTGTGTCCGTTCAAATAAGACGTGCCATAGTGAGGGACAGCATTACCCCGCCCATTGTACAAACTGAGCAAATTCCCACCAGAACCATCCGAGCGCAAGGTGGTTGCCAACACGCCGCCGGGTATGTCGGAGCCTTTCAGCACCACAGCTCCGGCCCCATCGCCAAACAAAATGCAGGTGCCGCGATCTTGCCAATCTGTAATGCGGGAGAGGGTTTCTGCACCCACAATAACGGCCGTGTCCACCGCACCCGTTGCAATCGAATTCGCCGCCAAACTAAGCGCATAGATAAAACCCGTGCAGGCCGCGCTCAAGTCAAACGCCCCCGCTTTACGCGCTCCCAGGTAATCTTGCAGCAGCGAAGCCGTAGACGGAAACACAAATTCTGGCGTAGATGTTGCCACAATAATCAAGTCCACTTGAGTCGGGTTGATTTTAGACATCGCCAGGGCGCGTGCCGCAGCCTCAAAGGCTAATGTGGCTGTTGTCTCTTTCTCATTCGCCAGGCGACGTTCGCGGATGCCTGTGCGCGTGTAAATCCACTCGTTGGATGTGTCTACCATGCCCGCCAGGTCATCATTCGTCAAGACCTGTTCCGGAAGATAGCACCCCCAGCCGACGATATGTGCGTATCTCATAATGATTCCTTCACAAAAATTGGGACTAAAGATTAGGGATTCAAGGCTGATCATGTCACCAGTCTTCAATGACCGACCTTGAATCCCTAGTTAGAAAACCCAGGCAAAGGCCATCGGTTACGCCATAATTATTGACGAGAGTTGTCAAATCTTGAAGATTTGACAACTCTTGTGCAGACGATTGTTTCTGAGAAAGGTGGTACATTTATCATGCGACATGGCTTTTCCATAACTCGCAAACTTGCAAACTAACTATGACTTATAAAAAACTTCTACTTCTCTTTGGATTGATTTGGGCATTGGCGGGATGCGGCTCGGATAAGGCCGCTGTGCCGCCGTTGGTTTTGGAGGCGCCGCCAACGGCCGTTTCCAACGCCCTTACCACCCTCGCCACCCATCCCCTCATCCCTCACCGCGATATGGTGGCGCTGACGGCGCAGTTCACAGGCACGGCCGTTCCCGAAGTCGCCGCCGAAACGGCCGTCCCCTACCACGTCGGCGATGTTGTACCCTTTTGGTACAAAGACCTCGCCGCCGGAAGCAACGAGCAAATCAACGCCCGCCTCGTCTACCGTTCCGACGCGCTGAATATGTGGGTGCAAGAAGGAGCGCGGGTGGACGACGATGATGTGGTTGCCGCCGGGCAATTCATTGAGGCGCAGATTTTGCCCACCAACCATGCCTTCTTCGGGCACGAATGGTCTCCCGGCGTGGACGGCGACCCGCGCATCAATGTGCTGCATCTCAAAGATTTGAGCGGCGTGGGCATTGCCTATTTCTCTTCGTCGGATGAGTACGTAACGGCCGTCAACCCCTACTCCAACCAGCGCGAAATGCTCTATGTCAGCCTACAAGATGCGACAGTGGGCAGCGAGCAATACTTCGCCACCATCGCCCACGAGCTCCAGCACATGAGCCAGTGGATCATTGACCGTAACGAGGACGCCTGGGCCAACGAAGGGCTGTCTGAACTGGCCGTTCACGTCAACGGCTATTCCACCCACCGCGAAGCCACCTATGCCGCACAGCCAGACATCCCCCTGACCAATTTGCAGCAGGATGCGGCCGTTGTCGGCCAACATTATGCCGCCGCTTTCCTCTTCACCGCTTACTTTAATGACCGTTTTGGCGAGGAAGCTATGCAAAGGCTGGTACAGCACTCGGAAAATGGGGTGGATGGGTATACGGCCGTTCTCAACGACCTATCCACCGGCCTCACCTTCGACGACCTCTTTGCCGACTGGCTGGTTGCCAACACCCTCTCCGGGCTGGGGCGCGGCGAAGGCGTCTACCGCTACCAAACCATCGCGCTGCCCGCCATCAGCACCCAACCGCTGAAATTGAACCGCGTAGAAGAGGCCACCGTCAGCCAATACGGAGCCGACTTTTGGCAAATCAAAGGGGACGAACCGCTGACGCTGGTCTTTACGGGCACGCAGCAGGTACAGACCATTGATGCCGCGCCGCACAGCGGCAGCCATTTCTGGCTCAGTTACCCGGCGGATGAGTCGGATATGCGCCTGACGCGCCCGGTTGACCTGACGGGGCTGGATGCGGCCACACTCACATTCTGGACGTGGTACGACATTGAAGAAGGGTGGGATTATGGCTACGTGGCCGTCTCTACGGATGATGGCGCAACCTGGGACTTGCTGGAAACGCAGCACACCACCCGCGACAACCCGGAAGGCAACAGTTTTGGCCCTGGCTTCACGGGCAGTTCGGGGGGATGGGTGCAGGAAACGGCCGTGCTCACCCCCTACGCCGGGCAAACAATCCTACTGCGCTTCCAAACCATCACCGATGATGCCGTGCATCTGGCCGGATGGGCCATTGACGACATCGCCATTCCCGAATTGGGCTACAGTGACGACGCGGAGCAGGACAATGGCTGGACGGCCGCAGGCTTTGTGCGCATGACCGGCACGCTGCCGCAGCGTTTCATCGTGCAGCTTGTTTTGTTGGGCGATGGCGCGGTGCAGGTGCAGCGCCTGCCATTAGACGCGAACCAACAGGGGCGCTGGCCTATCCCGTTGGGCGCAGCGTTTGATGAAGCCGTCATCATTGTGGCCGGAGCGACGCCTTTTACGTCGGAAACGGCCGTGTATGCCACCAAACTGGAAGAGATTGGAGATTAGAGACTGGAGATTAAAGGCCATGTGGCATTCGGGAAGCGAAATGCCATTTCGGGAGAGCGAAATGCCATTTCGGGAGAGCGAAATGCCACTTCGGGAGACGGAAATGCCTCTTCGGGAGGCGGATTTGCCTCTTCGGGAGGCGGATTTGCCATTTCGGGAGGCGGATTTGCCATTTATTGGGAATTGCCAATCCCAGCCCAGAGTTGTTGGAATTTAACAAAACATCAGGTACTCTTGCCCCTTCCGTCAACAAATTATCGTGTGGAGGGGAGACTTTAGTCGAATCACGAAAATCGACTAAAGTCTCCCCTCCCATTCACCAAGAAAATTATGGACTCTTATCAACCTAACTCAAATCCCAATCCCAACCGCAAGTTCTTCCTCGCCTGTGGCGGCTGCCTGGGCATTTCACTGGTCCTATTTGCCTGTTTGGGCATATTTGGCTTCATTGGCTACACCTACTGGCAGGAAAACGGCGGCGACTTGTCTACACAAATCGCCCAATTGGTAGAGACGGTCACAGTTACGCCGCAGTCTACGCCGCGCTTCAAGCCAACGGTGACACCCGCCGACCCGGTCATCAAACCCAGCGCCACGGCAACGGCCGTTCCCAACACCAAAACCATCCCCACGCCCACAGCGCTGCCCGTCACAACGCCACTGTCTATCCCCGTGCCAGACAGCATCATCCAAACAGAAATCCCCGCCAACGCCTACCGCGACCTGGAAAAACTGTACAGCGCCGAGTATCCGCCCAACGATTATTTTGCGGCAGCCATTCGCCTGGGCAAAGAGAACTTGAGCGAACGCACCATCAGCAGCCCCGCCTACCAGGTAGGCGATACGCAAACCTTCATCACCGATGATGGCAGCATTCAGGCCACACTGCTGGCAGCCACCGACCACACCTATTTTTGGGTAGAAAACGGGTTGGACATCGACGAAAAAGCCATTACAACCGCCGCCAATCGCCTGGAAACAGAATACTACCCGCTGCTGGTCAATTTGTTTGGGCAAGAATGGCAGCCCGGCGTGGATAATGACCCGCATTTTTCCATTTTGCACCTGCGCCTGCCGGTAGATGCCTCGGAGTTGGGCTTTTTCACCAGCCTGGATGAGTATCCCCGCGCCATGTACAGCGATTCCAATCAACAGGAAGTGGTGTATTTGAATATGGCGGCCATGGATGTGGGCGAGGACATTTATTACGGCACGATGGTTCACGAGGTACAGCACCTGATCCAGTGGAATATAGACCCCAACGAAGCGACGTGGCTAAATGAAGGATTGTCGCAGTTGGCCGAGATTTATATGGGACTCAATACGGCCGATGCCTATTATTACATGCGCCAGCCGGACATCCGCCTGAATACGTGGGAGTATGACGAGGATGTGGTCGATGCCCATTATTCGGGCGCGTACCTGTTTTGTGTGTATTTGTGGGAGCAGTTGGGGGAAACGGCCGTGCAAGAACTCTCCCGCCACCCTGCCAACGACATGAGCGGCGTGCGCTCCGTGCTGCAAGGCTACGGCGAACGCAGCCTGGAAGATTTCATGGCCGACTGGGCCGCCGCCAACTGGCTGGATGATCGCGCTGTGGGCAATGCCTATGGCTACGATGTGCTAGACCCTGGCGAGCCAGATTTGCAAATGCGCATCCGCCAATTCCCCTACGAGCGCACGGATGCGCTGCCACAGTATGGCGTTCATTACTACGCCCTCAGCACAACCGGCAAAGCCACCATTAGCTTCGCCGGGGATACGCTGACGGACTTGATGGGTGCGGCCCCACTCAGTGGGCGGCAAGTCTGGTTTGCCCCGGCGATGGATGAAACAGACGCCTCATTAACCCTGCACTTTGACCTGACCGACCTTTCAACGGCGACGCTGGCGTTTAATGCCTGGTACGATTTGGAAGAGGATTGGGATTTTGCTTATGTCAGCATCTCCACCGACAACGGCACGACGTGGGATTTGCTCTCCCCGGAACATCTGTCTGCGGGGGATTATGGGCCAGCGTTTAACGGCTGTTCCGACGCCGAACATGACGCGATTAACGGCTGGGTCGAAGAAGCGATTAACCTGAATCCGTATGCGGGACAGGACGTGTTGGTGCGCTTTGAGGCGCTGACAGACTCATCCATCACCGGGCAAGGGTTTGCGGTGGATGATGTGCATGTGCCGGAAATGAGTGCGGTGAAGGCGTTAGACACCCTCTCCAATTGGGAAGCGGCTGGTTTTGTGCAAACGGGCTGGCAGTTACCGCAGCAGTGGCGCGTGCAGCTCATTCAAAATGGCGCCAAGCCCCAGGTTGTGCCCCTACCCCTCAATGCCCTCAATCAGGGTCAATGGACGGTCGAACTAAGTGAAAACGGCGGCGTGCTGGTGATTATGCCGCTCACCCCGTTTACAGATGATATGGCGGAGTATTGGTTCTCAATTGATTCGTAATCGTGAAACGTGATGCGTGAAACGTGAAAAGAAGCGCATCACGTTTCACGTATCACGCCTCTTTCAACTGCTGATACTCAGTCTCTTTCGCCTTATACGTCTCATCATAGGCGGTGCGGAATTCTTCTTTGGCGGCGGCGATTCGCGCCGCGACATCGGCCTTCAAATCGGCGCCGGATGCCGGGGTGAGCAGCAGCCCCGTCACTGCACCGACTAATGCCCCACTGAGTGCCCCTGCCAAAAAGCTGAATAATTTGTTCATACTGCCTCCGTTTTAGTAATCATATGTAGTCTACAGGATTATACCGGAAATTCGGAGTTGGGAACGGCCGTTGCTATAATCCCCATCAGATTGACGATTGACGATTTTGGATTGACGATTATTTGCTCGCCACTACCTACCAGCCACCAACCACCAAAGGAGTCCTCTTTGTCCGAATACATCAAAATCGAACCCGAACCCAGCGATGTAATCATGCGAACCAGGTTAACGAAGTATTTAATACTGGTTGTATTTGGCTGGTTTTCCCTTGCAGGCTGTGGGGTTTCAGAGGAAAGCAGCCCGTCTGCATTGCCATCTGATACAAGTCAAACGGCAGAATATGATAGCCTTCTTTTTAGGGCAAGTGATTTGGGATGGCCCGCCGATTCCTATTACCAAGGCCACGACAGTGTTGATCCACCCGATTCTATGCCAATTTATTCTGTAAATGCTAGCGCTACAGAACGTTCAAATCCAATCAATCCTAAAACGGGTATTCGCTATCGTGATGATACTCTTAGTGCTGCACAAATCTTATGGGTTTATGCTGGTGAAGAAGAAGCTTCTGATCTTTTTGAAGAGGATTCTAAATCTTATGGATTGCCTTTGGGTGCATATGAACCAGGGGGTATTCACTTCGAGCCTAGAGTCGACAATATATTATGGGGGTGTTGGGGCATGGGTGAAAGCAGCCTGAAAAATTGTAATATCCGAATTCAACACGGAAGATATTTTACAATAGGAGGCATGGGAGTTGACAGCGAAACAATCACGTTTGCGGACTTCGAGAAATTTATCAATGTTATTCAGGATAGGTTGCTTGAACAAGTAGCCAGCGAATCATAAAGAAACAAACAGTAAACCATATACCTATATTTGCTCACCACCATCTACCAGCAACTAACAACCAGCTACCAAAAGGAGTCTTCTTTGTCCGAGTACATCGAAATTGAAACCGAACTGAGCGACGACGGGCAGCGCATGACCTTCTATACCAATCTCACCCTCAGCGACCAGGGGCATGAAGCGTATGCGTCGCCGGACGAGATGGAGGAAGGGTCGCCGCTGGCCCATGCGTTGGCCGTCATCCCCGGCATTGCCCACCTGACCCTTGACGACAGCGACCTGATCATCCGCAAAGACCCCGACGCCGATTGGTACGCCATCATCGCCGATATTTCGGCGGCTATTAAAGACTTTTTTCTGTAGAGTGCGCAAGTTTGCAAGTGGCAAGTAACCGCTTACTGACCACTGATTACCGATTACTGATTACTGACCTATGTCACGCCGCTCCCCCTCCCCCGGTCTGATTCTCGCCGTTGTCGCCTTCGGCGTGTTTGTGGCCGCCGATGATTTGACGGTGGTCTCCACCATGCTGCGGCAAATCATTTTTGATTTAGAAATCCCGCTGCCTGATGGCCTGGATAAGGCGGCGTGGATCGTGAATGCTTACCTGATTGCTTATGTGGTGGTGATGCCGTTTATCGGCCGTCTCAGCGACATTGTAGGCCGCCGCGCTGTGTATGTGGGGGCGTTGGCGCTCTTTCTCATCGGCTCCATCTGGATTCCGCTTGCCCCTGACTTGCCTAGCTTCATCGTCGGGCGCGTGCTGACGGCGCTGGGTGGCGGGGCAATGGTTCCGGTGGCAATGGCCGTCATCGGCGATGTATATCCCCGCGAGAAACGAGCCAGGGCATTGGGCGCACTGGGGGCCATTGACACGGCCGGATGGGTGTGGGGGCCGCTGTATGGGGCACTGCTGATTCGCTTCCTCACCTGGCAGTGGCAGTTTTATTTGAACATTCCCCTCAGCCTGATTGGCATGGCGGCAGCGTGGTGGGTGCTGCGTGATTTGCCGCAGCCGCAAGCACGAGAGCGGGTGGATTGGTGGGGAACGGCCGTACTCACCCTCTCCCTTCTCATCCTCAACATCGCCCTGCTGGGCAGCGGCGACGTACAAGCCGCTGGCGGTTTTGCCAACCTCGGCAGTACCGAACCTGCCAACACCGGCTGGCTTTATGCTATTGCCGCTGTATCCTTCATTGCCTTTCTCCTCATCGAACGCCGCCCTGCTGCCGCCCCACTCATAGACCTGACCCTCTTCCGCCGTCGCAATTTCAGCCCAGCCATTTGGGTCAATTTTATGGTGGGCGGCGTGTTGATTATTGCGATGGTAAATGTGCCCCTAGTCATTAACGTGCTGGAGTTTGACGTGAACACCGCCGCTCTCACCAGCGGTTATTTGCTCAGCGGCATGACAGGCGCCATGGCCCTGGCCTCGTATGTGGGCGGGCGCCTCACAGAACGCTTCAGTTACCGCCCGGTCACCGTGTTGGGGCTGACGTTATGTGCGCTGGGTTTTGCGCTGATGGGCGGCAGTTGGGTGGTGGGCACGCCCTACCGCGAGATGGCTGGGCAGTTGGTGGTGTTGGGCATGGGCTTTGGGTTGGTGATTGCGCCGGTGGGAACGGCCGTGATCAATGCTGCTCCCGACACACAGCGCGGCATCGCCTCCAGTCTGGTCATTGTGCTGCGGCTGATGGGCATGAGCGTAGGGCTTTCCGCGCTGACAGCATGGGGGCTGCACCGCTTCGCCATCTTGCGCACGCAAATCACCTTGCCCGACCTGCCGCTTTCCGACCCGGTGTACCAGCAAGCGATCATTGATGGGCTAACGCAAGTGACGGTAAAGGTGCTGACGGAGACATTTTTGGTTTCAGCGGTGGTGATGGGAACGGCCGTGCTGATTAGCCTGCGCTTGAGAAGAGAGAGGTGATGGGAACAGCCCACAACCAATGGAAAATGTATCCGGTATCAAGTAGCTGACACCCGAATACTTGACACTATTGACAACTCCCCCTTTGGTGATAATATATGACTTGCCGGTCACATGACCAGCAAGTCATACAAAGGGACTGGCTATGCCCAAAGAAACTTTCTTCAATCTGCCCGAAGATAAGCGCACAATAATCTGCCAGGTTGCAGTAGATGAATTTGCCGCATACCCTTTTGAGCAAGCCAGTATTAATCGCATTGTTGCTAATGCAGGCATTGCAAAGGGCAGTTTTTACCAATACTTCGAGGACAAAAATGACTTGTTCCTCCACATTATGCAGTTAGTCGGTGAAGAAAAACTCAAATACATGTCGTCGCTGATACAAGCACCCTACCAATACGACATCTTCACATTAATTCGAGAGCTATACATTTCAGGGATTCAATTTGCCGTCGAACGTCCCCAATATGCCAAAATCAGCAAAAGAATTCTGGAAAACAAAAACTCGGCTTTGTACCAAGAAGTAATGAACAGCAACATGCCGACTGCTTATGAATTCTTTGAAGTCTTACTCAAAAATGCTATCGTAAAAAAAGAGGTTCGAGAAAATATCAATGTTAAATTACTGGCCCATCTCATTACCTCCATGAATGCTGTCCTCATCGAATATTACCTTGAACATGTTTCCCAAGACTATGACGAAGGAATAATGGAAACGGTTGATCATTTCTTGGATTTCCTCAAGAACGGTATTGGCGTCAACGGTACAGAATAATAACACCACGCTATTTCCCCCAGATAAATCAACACAAACAAATATTTCATAAAACAGGAGAGCTGTTATGAGCATTATCGAAGTTAATCACCTGACCAAATATTATGGCAAAGCCAAAGCTAGAGGCATTGTAGATGTCTCTTTTAACGTCGAAGAAGGCGAAATTTTTGGCTTTATCGGCCCTAACGGGGCTGGAAAATCAACCACCATCCGTCTATTTTTGTCGCTAATTTACCCCAGCAGCGGCACAGCAAAAATCTTTGGCAAGGACTGCATTCAGTTTGGCCCTGAGATTCGGCAAGAAATTGGGTATTTACCCTCTGAAGTCTTTTATTACGAAGGCATGAAAGTGCTCGACCTGCTGAATTATTCTGCCAGCTTTTACAAAAAAGATTGCAGCAAACGATTGCACGAATTGGCTGACATCATGGAACTTGACCTGACGAGGCGGATTGACGATCTCTCTTATGGCAATAAAAAGAAAGTGGGCATTGTGCAAGGGCTTTTACACCAGCCAAAACTCATTATCTTGGATGAACCAACTAGCGGCCTTGACCCATTGATGCAACGCAAATTCTTCGACCTCATCCGAGAAGAGAACGAGCGCGGCGCGACTGTTTTCTTTTCTTCCCACATCCTGGGCGAAGTGCAAAAGATGTGTAATCGGGTAGCGATCATTAAAGAAGGCAGCATTATCAATATTCAAGACATCAAAACAATGCAGCAAGACAATTACAAGAAGATCAGGATTGCTGGAAATGGTCTGGATGAAACGCGTTTTGAAGTGGCTGGCGTAAATAACCTGGAGCATGAAAATGGCTCGATTAATTTCTTCTTTAAGGGCGACATTAACTTGATGATGCGCCTGATCAGTGAGCAGGAAGTGGCGGATGTGACGATTGAAGAGCCAACGCTGGAAGAAATTTTCATGCACTATTATGAATAGGGGATGCGATGAATATCTACAAGCATGAATTCAAGATGAACTTGCGGTCGGCCATTACCTGGTCGGTATCGGCGGCCATATTGATATTTCTGATGATGTCTATTTTTTCTTCAATGGCGGCGGATGCGGAGCTGCTGAATAGAACCTTGCAGCAAATGCCGCAGGAGCTGTTGACGGCTTTTGGCATGACGAATATAGATATGAGTACGGTGCTGGGTTTTTACAGCTTTGCTTTTTTGTTTTGCCAGGTGTGTTTGGCTATTCAGGCGTCTAATTATGGCTTTGCGCTGGTCTCGATTGAGGAAAGTGAGATGACGGCCGATTTTCTGCTGGCGAAGCCGGTGAAGCGTGCGACGATTCTGACGAGTAAGCTGTTGGCCGCGTTGACGAATATGTTGATTACGAATGTGACAGTGTGGGTGGTTAGTTTTGTGGCGATTAATACGTTTCGGGACGGCCGTACTTACGACACAAACACCCTCCTCCTCCTGCTGGTCAGTCTGATTATCTTCCAACTGTTTTTCCTCAGCGTGGGCGTTGCCATCTCGCTGTTGATGAAGCGCGTGCGCAGCGTGACGACGCTTTCAATGGCCTTAGCCTTTGGCATGTATGTATTGAGCGCCTTTGGCGGGATGCTGGGCAAGGACAGCCTGGATTTGATTACGCCGTTTAAGCATTTTGAGCCAAATGCGATTGTGACGAATGGGACGTATGACACGCCGCTGGTCGTGCTGAATGTGGCGGTGACAGTGGTGGCGATTGTGGGCAGTTATATGCTTTATGAAAAGCGGAATGTGCATACGGCCGTATAAAGGTTTAGATTTGTCAAATCTCAAAGATTTGACAAATCTTGTGAAGGGAACAACATGAACATTTTTCTAAGAGAACTAAAAGCGAATCGCAAATCGCTGCTCATTTGGAGCGGGATTACCATCCTGTTTGTCATCATCGGGTTTTCTAAGTTTTCGGCCTATGAAGGGAATCCAGAGCTATTGGCTATTTTGGATGAGTTTCCCACACCGGTGATAGAAGCGTTGAGCCTGAAAGCGTTTAACTTAACAACAGTAACGGGCTTCTTTGGCGTGATGTTCTCCTATTTTGCGCTGCTGTTGTCTATTTCGGCGGCGATGTGGGGCAGCGACATTATCTCCAAGGAGGAGCGGGACAAGACAGTGGAGTTTTCGCTGACGCTGCCGGTGACGCGGGGACGACTGATTACGGCAAAAGCGTTGTCAGCATTGGTGAACAGCATCGTTTTACTGTTCGTCACATGGGGTGCAATTCTGGCCGGAGCGGCCAACTATGAGACGGACAGTGAATTCTTCTCCTTTGTGGCAATTAGCATGTTGGCTTTGTTTATTATGCAGCTTGTGTTTTTGGCTGTCGGCCTTTTCTTGGGCTGCGCCATGAGCCAGTATAAGCGCTCGGCGTCGGTGGCGGTGTCGCTGCTGCTAGGCACGTACTTTCTTTCCATCATTTCCGGTTTGAATAAGAATCTGGAGTTTCTGAAGTATTTTTCGCCTTTCAAATATTTCAATCCGGCAACGTTGCTGCATGAATCGAAGGTTGACATGCTGTATGTTGGGCTGTCGGCGGCGATTGTTGTGGTGGCGATGGTGGGGGCGTATCTGTCGTACTCAAAACGGGATTTGTATATTTAGAGCTTGTTAGTTGGTTGGCTTGTATCAGCCCGCTGATGCTGTGATGGCATGAGCGGGCTTTTTGTTTTTGGAAATTGGGAACGGCCGTTACCCCTCCCTCTCCACCCTCCCAATCCATGCTATAATCCCCAATATGACCACACTCCCCGCCATCCAAACCGAAAACCTGGGCCGCATCTATCGCATTCGCGGCAGCAAAAAAGAAGCGGCCAGGGAACTCGTCGCTTTGCGTGACGTCAACCTCACCGTGCAGCCCGGCGAACTGTTTGGGCTGCTTGGCCCCAACGGCGCCGGCAAAACCACCCTGATCAAAATCCTCACCACGCTGCTCTCGCCTAGCAACGGCCGTGCCCTCATCGCCGGCCTCGACGTAACCCAACAACCCGGCCAGGTGCGGCAGCTCATCAACATGGTTTCCGGCGGCGAAACCTCCGGCTATGGTCTGCTCACCGTGCGCGAAAATTTGTGGATGTTCGCCCAGTTCTACGGCATTCCCTCCGCCGAAGCCAACCGGCGCATCCGCGAACTGCTGGAAATTGTGGGGTTATCCGAGCGCATCAACACCAAATCGTCCGACCTCTCCACCGGGCTGCGCCAAAAAATGAACATCGTGCGCGGCTTCCTCACCGACCCGGACATCTTGTTTTTGGATGAGCCAACGCTGGGGCTGGACGTGGGCGCATCGCGGGACGTGCGCCAGTTCATCCGCCGCTGGATGGACGAACAACCCACGCGCACACTGCTGTTGACCACGCACTACATGGTCGAGGCGGACGAGTTGTGCGACCGCGTTGCCATCATCAACCAGGGCCGGGTGCTGGCCTGCGACACGCCCGCCAATTTGAAGCGCAATTTGCAGCGCGACGCCATTTTTCGCCTGGAGGTCAGCCCGCCGGATGAGGCGACGGTGGCAGCGCTGGCAACCCTATCTGGGATGCGCCATTTTGTGCGGCGGGATGAGGAGGGTACGGCCGTACTCGAAATGATCCTCCACGAAGAAGCCGCCCTCGCCCAAGTGATCAACACCCTCACCCAAAGCGACATCCGCATCCTCAATTTACAAAAGCGCGAACCCACCCTCGAAGACGTTTTCGTAGACCTGGTTGGGCACAGCATGGCCGAGGCCGAACATGAAAACAACCCCGCCGTATGATGTGCTGGCACGCCGCGCCCCCAAAAACAGCGGCGCACACCTCTTTTGGCAAACCGTCCTCGCCCGCGCCTACCCCCGCGTCATTGGGCAGCAGCGCGAAAAATCGTGGATGTTTTTTGACGTGGTGCTGCCCATCATCGGCGTCGCCGCCTACGTCTTCGTCTACCGCGCCATCCAGGCCCCGGAAGAGTACGTCGGCTTCGTCGTTGTCGGCGGCGCAATGACCGCATTTTGGCTGAACATCCTCTGGAGCATGTCCAGCCAGCTCTATTGGGAGAAGGAAACCGGCAACCTCGCCCTCTATATCATCGCCCCCAACTCATTGATGGCAATTTTGTTGGGCATGGCCCTGGGCGGTCTGTTGGCAACCACCCTGCGGGCAGTAGTGATTTTGGTGTTGGGAAGTTGGCTGTTCCATGTGCAATATGCCGTCGTGCATTTCGGCCAGCTTGTCGCCATTTTCTTCCTCTCAATGGTCGCGCTGTACGGCATGGGCATGATGTTTGCCTCGCTCTTTTTGCTGCTCAGTCGGGAGGCGTGGCACATTTCCAATTTGGCGCAAGAACCGGTTTACCTCATTTCTGGCTTCTATTTCCCGGTGAAAAGCCTCAACTTTTGGGTGGCAACGGCCGCTTCCCTCATCCCCCTCACCCTCGGACTAGACGCCATGCGCCAACTCGTTTTCCCCTCCGGGGCCACACTCGGCTTCCTCTCCGTGCGACTGGAACTAGGCATCCTGATTGGCCTCTGCGTCATCTTCCTCCTCGCCGCCCGCTTCCTACTCAACTACATGGAACGCCTCGCCATCCGCGAAGGCCGTTTAACCGAGAACCGGAGGTAAAGCAGTAATCAGTGGTCAGTATTCAGTAGACTGTTCACTGATTACTGCTTACTGAATACTGCTTACTGAATACTGAAAACTGGTATCAAACGATGAACCAAAATCGCACAATCTACTGGCGCTCATTCCGTATGGCGGCATGGTTGGGGTGGCAAATCGAGTCCAATTGGACAGACCCCTTCCTGTTTGCCGTGTATTCCTTTGTCAAACCACTGTCCGGCGCGGCCATTCTCGTCGTCATGTACAGCGTGATTACCAATGGCGCGTTTGGCTCGCCGGTGTTCCCGTACATTTACCTGGGCAACGCCTTCTACCAATACGTGGGCGCGGTAATGACTGGCGTCTCTTGGGCAGTGATTGACGACCGAGAACATTACAAAACGCTGAAATACATGTACGTCGCGCCCATCAGCATTCCCATCTATTTGCTAGGGCGCGGCGTGTCGCGCTTTATCACCGGCTCCATGTCCGTCATCATCACGATTTTGGCGGGGATGTGGTTTTTGCATGTGGATATTGATGTCACGGCCGTTCACTGGCCCCTCTTCTTCCTCTCCCTCTTCATCGGCGTGGTCATGCTGGCGATGATGGGGCTGCTGCTGGCGGGTGTCACCCTGCTGATGGCACGGCACGTCGGCTTCATGGGCGAAGCCGTTGCCGGGGCGCTCTATCTATTCAGCGGGGCTATTTTCCCGCTTGACGTGCTGCCCGCCTGGCTGCGACCCATCGGTTACGCCATGCCCCTCACCTACTGGCTGGAACTGCTGCGCCGCGCCCTCATCGGCTCCGTCGCCGACGCCTTCCCTACCTTGTCCGGTTACAGCAGCGGACAGTTGTTAGCAATCCTCACCGCACTCACGCTGCTCTTCAGCGCTGCGGGCATCCTCGTCTTTCGCTGGTGTGATTACCACGCCCGCGAACAAGGCATGATTGACGCCACAACGAACTATTAGCCAACTGGGGTGCAGGGTTCACGGAGGAGACACAGAGATGCACGGAGAGGGTATAAAGAATAGAAACAATAAAACCTTCCATAACTGCTATCTGACAGCTTTTATTACTCTGATAATCATTGTCATCAGTACAAGCTGTCAAACAACTGAAACTGATGTTACCGTTTCTCTACCTACCCTCTCATCTTTGCCACTATCAAGCACACCAAAATCAACAACCGCGCCACAAGTAGTTAGTACGGCTCCCCTCTCATCTCTCCCACCCTATACATCACCATTGACCGATACCGCAGAATCAATCACCACTGTTGTCGCTGTTCAAGAAGAATGGCATAAATTTGAAGATAGTGTGTATGGTTTTTCATTTACTTACCCAACGGACTGGACACCTATCGAATTGCCAAACAGGGTCGTTGTTACATATCAAGGTTCGTCTATCTCTTTAAGAATTTGGTTTAAGCAAGTCACAGAAGATACAGAAATATTACGTTCAGGCGCCCCAGCAGGCGACTTAGTTATGAAGGGGACGGTGACTTTTTTGGGGCAAGGTTTAGTCAAAAACATCCTGGTATATCAGGGAAAAGATAAGGCTGTTTTTTATAATAACGCAGGGGAGGTTCAGGTCGGCGATTTTGTCTTTGCAATTAGCTTGGAAAGCAATCGTTTTGACTATGAATCTATTGTGATTCCTGAAGCCATTCAAGAACAAGCGGAGCAAATTCTCGAATCTTTTGAATTGCCCAAGTAAGTATCAAGTTACAATCTACCTGCTATGAAAATTCAAGGCCTCTAATCTTGCCTTGGTAACTGATAAACGGCCGTATTATTCCCCCCCTGCTCCACCGTCCACACATACCCACTGTTGAACACCAGCCGCACCCCCGGCGCAGCCGTAACCTGCTGGTATGTCCAGCCCGGCGCAGTCACCAGATAATCGGCGTCGCTTTGCAAAATGGTTGCCGCCAGCGCCGCCTCATCATCCAGCATGGGGATAATTTCCGGGGAAATGAGGCCGGCCAAATCGAGCAACGGCCGTTGCCCAAAATAGCCAATCGCCCCAATATCATGCGCCGCAATCAACGCATCCGGCGCAGTATTCGCCGCCAGCCAATGTGCCGTCGCCACCATCTCCCCCTCAATGAAGGCCACATCATCAGCATACGCCGCCGCGCCAAACAGCAAAAAGATGAGCAGCAGCAGGGCAAACGTCAGCCGCGCCGCCAACGCGCCTACGCGGGCAAGACGGCCGTTCCCCACCCCCTTTAACAGCGCCCCCCAACCCGCCAGCCCATACAACACCCACACCGGCAGCGCCGCCAGCAAATAACGGCCGTGCTGATACGTCACCGGCAGCCGCCACGCATACAAAAAGACATGGCCTCCCGCCCAAAGTAATGGCAGCGCCCGCAGCAGCCGCTTCTCCACCCAATCAGCCCGCAGCGCCAGCCAGCCCGCCCACACCAGCCCCGGCAGCAGCAGCAACTGCGCCCCGCTGATGCCGCGCCAGCCCTCCGCCGCCCCGCCCACGCTAAAATAGAGCATCTGCGCCAGCCGCCCCAGAAACGGCCGTGCCAATTCCACTGCATACTCCGCCTGCTTGGCATAAAAGGTGTTCGGCCACAGCGTGCCGCTGGTGCGGTAGTTGAAAATAAAGTAGGGGATGAGGGGGAGAAGAGCCGTTATAAGAGCAGTAATCAGCAGCCAGTAATCAATGAGCCGTGAACGGCCGTTGGCAATTGGCAATTGACCATTGACCATTGACCATTTCAATAGTAACCCGCCCGCTACCAACACCAACAGTACCAACCCATCCGGCCTCGTCAAAATGAGCAAACCGGACAAAATGCCCAACCATGCTGCCCGCTTAAAATGGGCTTGCGCTGCCGTCAGGTCAACATAAAGCAGGATGATTTGCAGCCCCAGGGCCATAAACAGCAGCGTTTCCATGCCGCTAACGGCAGCCCAAACCAACTGCCACGTCAGCAGCAGCGCCAGCGCCGCCAACCAACTTGCCCCAGCCTGCTGCGGCCAAAGCCGCCGCCACAGTGCCGCGCCAACGGCCGTTAACCAAAACAAACACGCCGCCCCCAACACAAACGCCCAGGCCAGATAGGGCAAATGTAGCAAATAGCCCAGCACCAACAGCAGCGTCCACAGCGGTGAGGTTGACCCTGCGCTCACCTGCCCCGGCGCATATTCCCAACGCCCCGTCTCGGCCAAACTCCGCGCATAGGTCTGGTGAATCCAGCCATCATCCAGTGGGAAGCCCGCCCCGCCACCAGCCACAGACAAACCAATGAAGAGGAGAACGGCCGTCACCCCCGCCAGCAACACTAACCCCGCACGCACCCTATCACTCATAAAAACACACTTTTCGGAGGGGAGGCTTTAGCCGACCTTCACTCATCGGCTAAAGCCTCCCCTCCAGCCCTAACTTAATTATGGGGCTTTCGGAATCTCGCGGGATTTGCCGTGAAACGTGAAGCGTGAAACGTGATGAACCTCTGGTCACGTTTCACGTTTTACGTTTCACGCCTTGATTACTCCATGAAATCCCAAAGAGCCATAATTATCTGACCAGCTCATACAACACGTAGGACTCGCCAAAGCGCCCTATCTCTTGAATTTGCGGCAGCACAACGTTGCCATCCAGCAAGTCGGCCAGGATGGGCGGGCGGTCATCATTCAACACCAGGTACTCTGCGCCGTAGCGCTGCGCGATTTGCAGCAGCACCTCTGGCGGCTCGTTGGGCACAACAATAGAGCGCACGCCAGTATGGTAGTAAAAGCTGGGCGGGCTGCCCAACATGACCACCGCATCAGCAGGCACAGCCGCCGCAATTTGCTCAAAAATGACCACTTCATCGTCCCGCAGCGGATGGCCGCCGGAAACCACAAAACTGACGAGAAAGACCATCGCCGTAAAAACCGCCGCGAACAGCCGCTTGGCCTGCGCGGGCTGCCAGTTTGGCCGCCGCCGTGCAATAGCATCCACCGTCATGTCCACGCCCGCTACGGCCAGGGCCATTGACCAGGGCCACAGCGCCGTGGAGGAGTGCAGCAAGCTGCCGCGCTGTCCGGGAAAGGTGAAGACGAAGGTCATCGCCGCGTACAGCCCAATTGTGTACCAGGTGAACGGCCGTAAAAATCGCCCCGTCCCCGCCTTCCGCCCATAGCGCCACCACGCCCACACAAAAAAGAAAGTGAACACCGTTAATCCGGTGACGCCGAGAAAAGTCTGGGCTGCCAACAGCAGCGCATCCCATTTGGAACGTAAAATATTGCCCCAACCCCAGGCCAGGTAGGAGTGCAAGTCAAAGAAACGGCCGTAAGAAAACACGTCGTTATAAGTCGTCAGGAAAATGGTTTGCGTGCCTACGGTAGAGAGCGGCGTGCCCGTTAACTGGTACGTGCGCCAAAACCAGCCGCCCATCACCAGCAAATAGCCCAGCACAAACAGCAACCCATTTAACCCATGCCGCCGCCACTGCGCCAACCCGCCATCGCGCAGCGCCAGCAGCCACACCCAACCACCCAACAGCAGCAGCAGCATCCCGTCGGCCCGCGCCAGGTGGCTAAGCCCCGCCGCCAGCCCTGCCAGCAGCCAATAGCCTAATTGCTGCGGCCGTTCCTGTGCCCAGGCCAACGCCAACAAACAGCCGCCGCCCGTCCAGGCAAAAAGCGCAAAGGTCGTCGGTTGGCTGAAATAGGAAGAATAATATCCTCCGGCGGCAGTGAAGAGTGCGGCCGTCCATGCCTGCCGCCGGTTAGCCGTCAGCCGCCAGCTAATGGCGTAGCCCAGCCAGGGCAGCAGCCCGGCCATCAGCCAAAAGGGAACCTGCGCAGCGCGAAATGTGCCGCCAAGCCAGTAACCCAACGCGCCAATCATTGCCGGTAACGGCATCCAATAAGTGAAGCTGGGCAGCGGAATCTCATCCGGCGCATCCAGGTACTGCCAGATAAACTCTTGGGTAAAGCCATGCCCATCGGCCAACCGCTGCGCGTTATCGGTGTAGTAGTAGGCATCAAAGTAGGAGGGGTGCGTCATACGCAAGGCCCAGTACCCCTGCACAAGCAGGCCAATGAAAGCGATTGCCAGCAAGTCGCGGCGGATGGTGCGGTTGTGGAGCCAATTGGGCATAAATCAGTCCTGTTTATACTAGTATTCAGTAAGCAGTTGTCAGTGGGCACTACCTCTGGTACTGGGCTACTGAAAACTGCTTACTGACTTCTGATTACTAGTCCTTCGCCTCGCGGCGGTAAATCTCCTGCTCGTTTAGTATTGTTTCCAGGCGGTAATGGTCGGCAACGGCCGTTTCCAACCAGTCCGGCGGGCCAGGGTCACGGGTGCGGTCAATGATGATCAGCGCCGTGTCTGTGTCCCAAATACGCTCCCGTCCATCCACGTAATCCACGTCGATAGGCCAAAACAGGTCAATGGGCACACGGCGCTGGCTGTTGTAATAAAGCTGCACATCTTCGGACCAATAGTAAATCAGGTCATCAGCGTTGGTGTGCGCCTGTACATAATCTGCCATGATGATAGATTGCGCCAGCCGTACGCCAAAATTGGGCCAACCCGCCGTGACAAAGTCGGCCAGCGTTTCTTGCTCCAGGCGGTAACGGCCGTAATGCACATAATATCCCCCATTTTGCCATGCACTGGCAACCAATACCAATGCCAACAGGCTAGCCAACAGCACCCAGCGCCCGGCAGTCCGCCCCACGCGCTGCACCAATCGCCATATCAACCATGCTGCCAGAACAGCCAACGGCGGCACAATGAGCAAATAGTAATGGGCAAACAACTCCAGATTGACCCCAGCCTCGGCAAATGACAGTAAAAACCAGGCAGTTAGCCAACGCAGCAAGCCACGAGGGTTCTGCCTTGTAAGCAAAATAAGCAGGCCGCCAGCTACACTGAAGAACAACAAGATAGGATTATTATAAGCTAATCCATACAATGGCAACAACGGATAAAGCAGCCAGCGTGGAAAACCGCCAACAAGTGTTCCGCTTTCTCCCACGTACCCTTGTCCTAAAGTAAATAGATAGAGGAAGCGAGCTAACAAGCCCTGGCCGGCAAAGTAGAGCAGCACGGGCACAATGACGGCCAATACGCCTCCCGTCACCCACAAACCGCGTCGCACAACGCTGCGCCAATCGCGCTGCTGCCAGCCATCGGCCAGCAGCACAAGCCCGGTGAGCGCCAGTGGGGAAAGGTAGATGGCCTTATACAGCAAACTAATCGCGCCCAACACGCCAACGAAGAAGTACGGCCGTTCCCCATCCCGCCCCCTGAGCCACAACAGCAGCAGCACGGCCGTACTGCGCCACAAGTTGGCAAACAACTCCGTCTCCGCCGTCTGCCCCCACAGCCAAACGTGAGAGCTGAGAAGGGCGTAGAAAACGGCCGTCAGCCAGCCCACCCCGTCACCCCCCACCAGTTTACCCAGGCGAAAGAGAACGGCCGTGACCAACATCGTCCACAAAATTGTCAGGTACTTAATTGACCAGGCGCGGTCGCCAAACAACTTGAGCGCGGCAGCATAGGTGTAGTAAATACCCGGCAGGTGATGGCCGGGATGATGGCTGCTGTACAGCGGTTCTCCCTGCAAAATCAGCCGCGCATGATAGGCTCTGGCCCCGGTGTCATTGTCAATGGGCAGGTCTAATGAGGGCCAACGCAGCAGCAGCACCCACGCCATCAGGATCAATGAGTAATAAACAATGAACAATGAACGATGGTCCTTGAGCACTGTCTGTTTGCCGTTTTCCGTTGACTGATTACTGTCCACTGTTTACTGATTGCCGTCCACCGGGACTAAAATCTGTGCCAGGTCGTCGCGGTATGCCTGCTGCCATTCGCCGCTGGCAAGCAGCAGCGTGCCCAGGGAATGCGACCGCTTTAGCAGCACGTAGGCCACGTCAAAATCGTCTAAGGGTTCGCGCCAGTTTTCCTTCACCTCGCTGGCTTGCAAGTAGTAGAGGAAAAAGGCATCGCCGTAGACTTCGGTACGGCCGTCTATAAACACGGGAATGCCGCGCCAGATCAGGTAACCGCCCCACTCGTACAAGTTATAGCCGGGCTGCTCCGCCAGGCCGCTTTCCTCCAAATAATCCACCGCCGCCACCGGAAAACGGCTGGCAATGGTCTGGTCGTTGTTTTGCAAGCGGGTGACAGTCCAGAGAACGGCCGTTGCCAACGCCAGCAGCAGCAGCAGCCCATTCAACAAATTGGCAATTGACGATTGACGATTGGCAATTGACGATTCGCCAGTGAAAAAGGCGTGCAGCCGCGTCCCTTCCAGGCTGGCAAGCAGAGCGCGGGCAATGACGGATGCAGCGGCAACGGTGAACAGCGGAATGTGCCGGGCGGAAATCAGCCCCATGCCCGCTGTGCCCAAAAAGAGGAGGAGGTCGGTGAGGGACGGCCGTTTGCGGCTCAACGCAAACGCCAGCAAGCCCAAAGCCATCATCCCTGCGAAAATCTGGAAATACACCAGGCGAAAATCGGGTGAAAACCATTCCACAATGTGCGATTGAATGGCATCGCTGCTCAAGGTAAACAGTGGGAACAGCACCAGGTCAATGCCGCGCGGATTCAGCAGCGCGGCCAGCATTGACAGCGCCATCATCAATGCCAGCAGGCCCACCTGCCCCAGCGACAAACGCGGATTGACTTCCGTCGCACCATCACGCGCCTCGCCTTTCCAGGGCCACAGGATTTGCAGGCCTTCGCCAAAAACGTAGACGCCCAGCAGGGCCACGCCAGAGAGATAGCCGCTGTGCATGTTGGCCCACAAAGCCGTCAGCGGAGGCAGCCAAAAGAAAGCCCGCGCCCTGAATTTCCCCTGGCGCACGCCTTCCACTAAAAAGAGAAAAAGGGCAAAAAAGAAAATATTGAACATTTGCGGGCGCACGCCAATAGGCAGCGAGGCCGCGAACAGCGCCAGCAGCACAACGCCCGCCGCCAGGTACGGCCGTCCGGCACAACGCGCAAACACCAGCAAATACGTCGCCATCACCAACAGGGCAAAAAACACGCTCAGGCCGCGCAGCCCTGCCGCCTGGTAAATAAGCCACATCAGCACGTCCGTCAGCCACTGCTGCACCACCCAGAGATGATCGGGCACAGTGAAGGAAAAGAGGTCGGTTTGCGGAATCGCGCCGCTTTCCCAAATGACCTGGCCTGTGCGCAAATGCCACCACATGTCTGGATCAAGCGTCTCGCGCACGGAAAGCACAAAGAGCGCCAGGGCAAACAGGAGGACAAAAAGGCGTTTAGGCGTCAATCGCATCACGTTCATTTTGGAATATAAATGCGGGCTACATCGTCAGCGTACACTTCGCGCCATTCGCCACTGGCATCCAGCAGGGTAAAGAGGTCGCTGCCGCGCTCCATGATGATGTAGTCCACGTCGTAATCGCGCAATGGGTCGCGCCAGTTCTCGCGCAAATCCATTGTGCGCCTGTAGTAAACCATGAAATCGTCGCCGTAGACGTCGGCACGGCCGTCTATAAACACCGGCAGGCCGCGCCAGATGAGGTAGCCACCCCAATTGTAGCTGTTGTAGCCGCGCCCCTCGGCCAAACCGGAGCTTTGTAGGTAATCAACGGCCGTTAGCGGATACCGTTGGGCAATGGCCTCCTCGTTCCCATCAATCTTGACGACGGCGTACAGGGCCACGCCCAACACGGCCAACGCTAGCAATACCGTGTTGAAAATGGCGTTGAATTTAGAGATTGGGGATTGACGATTGGGCTGGTCGTCAATCTCTAATCGCCAATCGCCAATCTCTACCTGCGCCGCATGACGGGCGAAAATGGGCGCAGCAATGATGGCAAAGAGGGGAATGTTGCGGGCGGAGATTAGCCCCGCTGCGGCTGTGCCACCAAAGAGGAGTAGGTCGCTGAGGGACGGCCGTTGCCGGCTCAATATCAAACTCAACACACCCAGCGCCACCATCAGGCCAAAGGGATAGAAAATCTTGGCGTGGAAATCAGGCGAATGCCATTCTTGAATAAACACCTGCATGGCCGGGCTGGTGAGGGTTTCAAATGGGTAGAGCCAGAGCTTGACGCCGTTGGGATTGAGGGCGGCGGCGAGAAAGCTAAGGATGGTGATAATAATGAATAATGAATAATGAATAGTGAATGCTGAATGCTGAATGCTGAATAGCTTCTTGCTAACAGCTAATTGCTCAATGCTAAAAGCTACAGTGTAAATAGCAAGAAGGACGACGCCCAGTAAATAGCCGCTGTGCAGGTTGGCCCAGAGGGCGGTAAGGGGTGGCAGCAGCCAAAGCCAGCGCGGGGTCAGTTCCCCGGCACGCACACGCTCAACAATGTGAATGAAAACGGCCGTCAACAACAAGTTAAATATCTGTGGGCGTGCTCCCCAAACGATGGCCGACGCGATGGCGGCAAGGAGCGTGATGAAAGCTGCCAGGTACGGCCGTGCCGCACACACGCGATACACCAGCCAAAAGGTCAGCGTAATCAACAGAGCAAAGACCAGAATCAAACCGGGCAGGCCGCTGGTGCGGTACACCAGCCACATCACCACCTGGCTTAACCACTCGTGCGTCACCCAGGCATGGTCAGATACGGTGAAAGAAAAGACATCTTGTTGGGGGATGCCGTGCTGCAAAATGGTTTCGCCGGTACGCAAATGCCACCACATATCTGGGTCGAGCGTCTCACGCACGGCCATTGCAAAAAGCGCCAGGAGGAATAGGGCAGTGAAAAGTCGTCGAGTCGTCATAAGATTCGTGAAACGTGAATCGTGAAATGTGATGATTTTTCACATTTCACGATTCACGTTTTACGTTTCGCGCTGCCAATGATCAATGTAAGCCAGCGATTGGTGGCGGAAATAGGTGTTGTACAGGTCGGCATAGTGCCCACTTTGGGCCATCAGGCTATCGTGTGTGCCTTCTTCCATGATACGGCCGTTTCCCATCACAATAATGCGGTCAGCGTGCTTCACAGTGGAGAGGCGGTGAGCAATGACAACGGCCGTACGCTGCTGCATAATCGTCTCCAGCCCTTCCTGAATTTGCGTTTCCGTAAAGGGGTCCACGCTGGCGGTGGCCTCATCCAAAATAAAGATAGCCGGGTCTTTGAGAATCACCCGCGCCAGGGCCACCAACTGCCGCTGCCCCATGGAAAGGCTGCTGCCGCGCTCGCCCACGTCGCTGTCCAGGCCCTGCGGCAGCACTTGCAGCCACTCGCCCTGGCTGATTTGCTGCGCCGCTTGCAGCACCTCTGCGTCGCTGGCCCCGGGACGGCCGTAACGGATATTTTGCCGTACCGTACCCGAAAATAGAAATGGCTCCTGCGGAACCAGCCCGGTTTGTTGGCGATATTCGCCCAAATTGAGCGTGCGGAGGTCACGGCCGTCAATCAAAATTTGCCCATCCTGAAATTCGTAAAAGCGGGCGATGAGCTTGGCGATGCTGCTTTTTCCTGCGCCAGTGTGCCCCACCAACGCTATCGTTTCCCCGGCGGCGATGTCCAGCGTAAAGTCGGGCAGCACGACCTCTTTGTCGGTGTAGCTAAAGCGCACCTGTTGGAATTGGATACGGCCGTGCAGCCGTCCCACGCTGTCTTCGCGCACTTGCCGCACCTTTGGCTCGGCGTCAATCAGCGCAAACACGCGCTCTGCCGCCGAGAGGCCATCCTGAAACTGGCTCCAAAATGAGGCGATGTTCATCATCGGCCACCAGTAGAAGCCCACCGCTTGCATGAACAGATACCACTCGCCGGTCGTCACCGTGGAAAAGTGGCCCTGCGTGGCTACCCCACCGGCATAAACGAGAACGGCCGTGCCAATCCCCGCAGAAATCCCCATGATGGGAAAAATCGTGACCAGGGTAAGGCCGCGCTGTAAGCCCAGACGGTAGCCCTGGCGGTTGTTCTCATCAAAGTTGGCGTAAATGGCCGGTTCCTGGCGAAAACTCTTAGCAACGACAATACCGCTGATGGATTCCTGAATTTGGGCGTTGATAACGGCCGTAATCCGCCGCGCATTTTGCGTTACACGGCGGGCAATGCGGCGAAAGCTGAGAGCAATGCCCACCGCAACCGGCGTCATGCCAATCATCAGCAGCGTCAGCCAGGCATTAATCGTCAGCAGCCAAATCGTCAGCATTACCACCAAAAGCGCCTGACTAATCAAGTTCATCGTCAGGTCAACGACGGCCGAAAAATCCTGCGTATCTGAGGTGACGCGGCTGACGACTTTGCCCGATGGGTGTTCGTCATAAAATGAGAGGTCATGGCCGATGGTGGCGGCAAACACATCACGGCGCAGCGCCAACACCGCATTACCAATCACGCGGGCCGAAAATAATTGGCGGATGAAGTTGAAAACCCAGGCCGACACACCCAATAACAGCACGCCACCAGCCATCAGCCACATGCCCAACGGCGCAGGGTTTTGACTAAGCAGGTCTATCCCTTTGGCAATGATGATGGGGCCGGCGGTGGTCGCCATTGAGTTGAGGGTGATCATGGCCGCAACCAAAATCATGGTGCGCGTATACGGCCGAAAATATCCCACGATCCGCGTCAATAACTCCCGGTCGCTATACTGCCGGTCGTAGTCTTCTGTTTCCAGTCCGCCTAAGATGAAGCCCATTTTTTTAGTAAACAGTGGTCAGTGGTCAGTGGTCAGTAAGCAGTAACCGATTTACTGAATACTGCTTACTGCTTACTGAGTACTGGTCAATAGTTGCTCGATGTGCTGCTGCATTTGTGGGGTTCCCACACGGCCGTACAGCAGTTCCATGGCAATGGTGCGGTCAATATTGGCTGCGCCGTTGACGCGTTCGGCGATTTTGCCTAATAAGTAGCGGTCGCACTTGTCTAGCATGTGGGCGCGATTGGTGATGTCGTCGGCCAGCCAGGTGTGTTTGTCCCAAAGCTGGGTGTCAAGTGGGTAACGGCCGTCGTCTGGGTCAAACTCAAAACAGTGCGCCCAAAACAGTTGGAAGACCACCTCCGTTACCAAATCTTCAGAGATTTGTGTATGATGCTCCACAAAATAGGCAGCAACCTGATCATGCAACTGCGACAGCGTACCGTCATCTGGCTGCTTCTTCGCCAATTCATACACCTTCAGCACAATGCGGGCACGATGCTCTGATGGCGTGAGATAAATACGCTGTTGGCGCAAATAATGCACATACTGCTCAAGCAAGGTGAGAGATGTTTCCTCATCAGCAGCTTCTGCAACCACTACTGGTGGCGCAGCAGGCATCTCCCCTTCCGTTAACAGACGCACTTCTAAATTACTATCTTCGCTGCGACGCGTGACAACGACACTCGTTTGCGCTTCCAAAAACGCATTGAACCCCGAAAAACCTAACGCGTTCTCGTCGAAGTCAGAGCGCAACTGACGTATTTGCGGCTTAAGCCGTGCTGACAATACCCACTCATCACCAATCATCATAATAGCCTGGCGAACCAGCCGCTGTGCGGCCTCCAGTGTCAGCTTACCAGTAGCTCGAAGTAAACGCACTTCGGCATGCCCACCATCAGCATAACGGATTTCGGCCGTACTACTCATGTCACGCACAAAGGAAAGGAAGCCATTGTACCCTAACGCATTCTCATCAAACCCCTTGTTAAGGTGGCGCATTTCGCGTTTGGCTTTGCCAGCGCTCACCCATTCATTTGGGTGATTGGCTAATACTTGCTGCAACAGTATGCGGGAGGCATTGAGATCGAGTTTAGCAATTTCTGGTTTGTTATGCCGCGAGGACTTGGGGTGGGATTTTTGGGCAGCAAGGTCTTCGTAGTAGATATATTCATCACACGCTTCGCGCAGGTAATCGGCCGTTGCTTCTTTTGTGCCCAAGCCGATAACCACTTTGCCATAAAATTTCAGGCGATTAACGAGATCGGTAAAGTCGCCATCGCCGGAAATCAAAAAGACGTGGCTGATGCTGGTGCGTTTGTCCAACAAAACATCCATTGCATCAATAGCGATGCGAATGTCGGCGGCATTTTTGCCGCGTTTGGAGGAAACTTGTTCTACATCTACTCCCAGGCTCAAGAGGGCGTGGTGATCGCTGCGGTGTCTTGTCCAGTCTGCGTAGGCACGTTTAATGACGATTCGACCTAGTTTTTCCGCCTCGGCCATAATGCGAGGCCAATCTGCATTGCGTAAATTCTGATAATCGATAAATACAGCTACCTGATTCTCTTGTGTACCAACCACGAAGTTGCTTTCTCCATTACATTTGAGGGTCTCTTGGATTTTGTAAGATTTATCGTGAAATGTGAATAACACGCATCACGTTTCACGTCATGCTATCGTTTCTCGACGACGAAGGTGGGTACGGTAGACCCACCGCCTGCGGAGACGTTGAGGAGGGGATCGGTGGAAAGGCGGGTGAGGCAGCCATCCACGTAATCGCCATAAAAAATGAAAGGGGCGGTGTCTAACATACGTTCGTAAATTTGGAGACGGCCGTCCACCAGGCTGGGATAAGGTTCCTCTGGGATGCCGACTCGCTCCTGCACGATGTAAGGGCTATCGCTGGCAAGGGCTTCTTGTACGGCCTTTTCCCAGCCGCTCGTATTGGTTTGCCAACCCAGCACAATGCCGCGCCCACCATAATCATCGTTGGGTTTCAACACCAACTGCTCGCGGTACTTGTGCATAAAGGGGATGAGATCGACGGGCAAGTCGCCATAAGTCGTGTGCCGCTCTTCCACCACCCGTGTCCAGGGAATGTGGTTTTTGATAATGCTTAATTCCTCTTCGTCAAACATATCCGCATTACTTTCGTCGCTGAGGACGGCAAGACTGGCTTTTTTGTAGAGGAGTTTGCATTGGAAGGGGTTGACCATGCAGACGGCATGGTCGCGCACGGCCTGCACCACCGGGCTGTTCAGTCCGGTACGTTCGATGAGTTCGGTGATGAGGACGCGCTTGTAGATGACGTTGATGTGGAAGTCGTTGTGCATGAGACGGCCGTTTTCATACGTCACTTCTCGCGGATCCACAATCTTGCATGTCAAACCCTGGGACTCGAAATATTGCATGAACAACTCAAATTCACTGCGTGTGGGCACTTCGCGCCAGTCCAAAATGGCAATGTTCGGCTTATCTGTACCGCCCCACTCGCGGTACGCATCAAGCAAAACATGCATGACGCTGTGACGGGTGGGCAACGGCCGTACCACATACTTGCGCATAAATTCCCCCATCACTGGCAAGCCATAAAACACCTCATTCAACACATCATTGTACGCGGACGCTGCCGGAACTTCAGCATTATATTCAGTGAATTTCAACTCACTCTGGCTGGTGATGTAAAAAGCATCCAGCCGCGTGAGAGGCGTGTGCATGTCATAACCGGGGGCAATTTGGATCAGCTCTTCTTCCCAATCAAACAGGCCAAACTGCCCACGAAAATCGGCGTCGGCCACGGCGCGGCGGGATATTTTGTCAAAAGCTCGCAGCAACGGCCGTATCTCGTGCCGCAAATAGGTATATTGGTTATAGGTCAGAAATCGTGGGCGTAAGACTGTGCAAATTGGCCGATCGCCAAAGAACAATCCCCGTCGCTGCATCTGGTCGTGCAGTTGCTCCCAGGAATTGACGGCCGTTTCCTCCGTCAGCAAATCGTGATACGTGTCAATTGCATCTTTGAGCGCCATCTTGCCCTCCACCATTTACCTGCCAAACAAACCGCTCCACTTCAACTCCGTCACCTGCGGGCGCGGATTCTGCGCCAGGTCAATCACCATATCCGCCATATGCTTCACCACCCAATCAAAATAGAAAGGCGTCAGCGAATTCACATCCATATCCGGGGCCGGGTTCATAAAATCAATAGCATACGGCACGCCATCCTTCACCGCAAACTCCACCGTATTCATGTCATAACCCAATGCCTGGTTCAGCTTCAGCGCATCTTCCACCACCCGCGACCCCAACTCTGGCGTCATATGCGCGTGTTCCACATAGTAACGGCGTTCGCCTGGCGAATATTTCATCGGCAGCACTTCCTTCTGCCCCAGACACATACAGCGCACATAATGATCCCACTCAATAAACTCCTGCAAAACCATCGTCAGCAGCCCAGACTCATTATAAGCTCGCCACACATCTTCCAACGAATAGCACACATACACATCGCGCCAGCCGCCGCCATGCGCATCCTTCAACACACAAGGCAAACCAATGTAATCCAGTATCGCTTCCCAATCCATCGGGAAGACAAGGTTGCGCAAACTCTCATCGTGAATGATCCCCGGCACGTAATCTTTATTGGGCAGCACCACTGTTTTAGGATGAGCCACACCAAGTTTGGCCGCCAGTGACGCTTCAAAAAACTTGTCATCGGCCGTCCACATAAAGGGGTTATTGACGACTGTCACCCCTTGCAGCACAGCGCTCTTCAAATAGGAACGATAATAGGGAACCTCATGCGAAATACGATCAACAATCACCGCATACTCATTCGGCTCATCCATACGTGTACCGCCTAATTTCACAAATTCGGCCGTAACGTCTGCCTCCCGTCGATTCACTTCTTCAATAAACGCCGGGGGAAATGACCATTCCCGTCCTACCAACAAACCTACTTTTAACGTCATGCTTTCGCCTCCCAAAGTGTTCTCTCAGAAACCGGGTTTTTGTAAAAAACCCGGTTTCTGATGGTGCAAACCATCAATCATGTCCGCCCACATATTGCCGTATCATCTGCTGCCACCAGGGCCAATCATGTGCCCAGCCATCCCAAATACGCAGCGCATTACCGATCTCCTTTTCCCAAAGCAAACCGGACAATTGCTCATTGCTGCCACGCAAACTATCATCATGGCCGACAGCCAGAATAATGTCCAGATTGCGCAAAGCAGTCAGGCGATCATGGTTATGCTCATTGGGAATGTAAGCCACCGGATTATTAGCATACACATTCTGATCACTGTATCCATCCACCCAACGGCCGACATCATAAATGCCACTCATGCCAATGGTGCGCCCCACCAGGTGTGGGTGGCGCAGCGCAAAGTTGACCGCATGATAAGCGCCGAAGCTGGCTCCCACCGTGATCAAATAAGGATTGTCATTTAATTGTTGTGAAAGGGGAATCACTTCATTTAACAGGTAGAATTCGTATTGCATGTGCCGCCAGGCGCGGTCGCCGGGATGCTTCCAATAAGCATACCAACTTTCTGCATCCACACTATCTACGCAGTACATCTGAAGCCAACCATTATCAAGGTGATCGCGTAAGGCATCCATCATGCTGCGATCTTCCCACTCATAGAATTTGCCTTTGGATGTGGGGAAGACGAGAACTCGCGCCCCGGTATGACCAAAAATCAATAACTCCATGTCACGTCCCAAAGCGGGGCTATACCATCGGTGATACTCACGATTCATACTGTATTGTCGTTCCTCCATACTTTCGGGCGGAGCCTGGCTGGCTCCAGAAAGATTATGTATTGGCGGGTATTGTATCATAAACTCGAATGCATCCTACCATTGAAAACGGTGGCCTAGAATGCAAAAACTCGACGGGTTTTGATAATAGGGCTTACGCGGGCCGAGCTTGCCGAAGCTGATTTCGACAAGTTTAATCTTCGGCAATTAACGGTTTTGGGGTCAGTCTTTGCAGGGCCAGTTTGACGCGCCAAGCCCAACCGCTATAATCCGTTTTTGCTGTGCAAAAAATAATCGCTATAAAAGTAGAAGCCCCACAAACTCGGGAATTTGATAAAAATCTATGTTAGAAAAAATCGCTAAAGTTGTTGCACGACTGCAAGAAATTGAAAAGCAAATGGCCGACCCTGAAGTCATAGCTGATTACACACAAATCACTGAACTGGCTCAGGAACGCTCTGATATTGCCCCATTGGTTAATGCCTATAATCGGCATCAAAAACTCACGCAAGAATTGGTTGACGCCAGGGAAATATCTGATATGGAAGATGACCCTGACTTGATTGCCCTTGCCGAAGAAGAGATCACTCGCATTGAAACTGAGCTAGAGAGTTTGGAAAATGAGATGCGGTCTTTACTGGTGCCCAAGGACCCGCGTGACAGCAAAAATGTTTATATTGAAATTCGCGCCGGGGCTGGTGGAGATGAAGCGGGTATCTTTGCGGCTGATTTGCTGCGCATGTACGGCCGTTATGCTGAAAATCGCAAGTGGAAAACACAAATCATGGATGAAAATTCCACCGGCGTCGGCGGCTACAAAGAAGTCATCATGACCGTAAAAGGCAAAGGGGCATTCTCCCGCTTCAAATATGAGAGCGGGGTACACCGCGTGCAGCGCGTGCCCCAAACCGAATCGCAAGGGCGCATCCACACCAGCACCGCCACCGTCGCCGTCATGCCCGAAGTGGAGGACGTAGACATCACGATTGACGAACGCGATCTGGAAATTACTCCCACCTTCTCATCCGGGCCTGGGGGACAGCATATGCAGAAAAATGCCACCGCCGCCCGCATCGTCCACAAACCCACCGGCATCGCCGTCAAAATCCAGACCGAACGCAGCCTGACGCAAAACAAACGGCTGGGCATCGCCATTATCCAGGCACGGCTGCAAGAAATGGAGGAAGAAAAGCAAAACGCCTCCATCTCTGCCAACCGTAAATCCCAAGTAGGCACGGGCGACCGCAGCGAAAAAATCCGCACCTACAATTACCCGCAAAGCCGCGTCACCGACCATCGTGTTGGTTTCACCAGCTACAATTTACAGGCCGTGATGGATGGCGATCTCGATCCTTTCATTGACGCGCTGACCATTGCCGATGAAGCCGAAAAGTTAGCCGCAGCAGAATAACAAAGTGTCAGGTGTTTAAGTGTCAGGTGTCAGGCGCTTCTCGACACTTGATACCTAAACACCTGATACCGGAAACTCAGGAGCATCACATGACCGAACTAACCTACCAACCCCGGGGCCGCTATTTTGAAGAATTTGAGATTGGCGAGAAGTTGATTACGGCCGCTCGCACCATCACTGAAGCGGACATTGTGACTTTTGCCGGGTTGTCCGGCGATTTCAACCAGATACACACCGACGCTGAGTATGCCGCCAAAGATACCTTCGGGCAGCGCGTGGCACATGGCCTACTGGTACAGTCCATCGCCACCGGGTTAGCCGTGCAGTCCGGTGTTATTGAGGGTACAGTACTGGCCTTTCGGGAATTATCGGCCAAGTTCAGCCTGCCGATTTTTATTGGCGACACGGTTCACGTAGAACTGGAAATTGTTGAGAAAAAAGCGCTGCGCCGCTTGGGTGGCGGGAACATTACCATGAAGTACAACGTTGTAAACCAGCATGGCAAAGCTGTACAGCGCGGCGATTGGATTATGTTAGTGAAAAGCAAGCCGTAGTTGGTTACTGGTAATGGGTAGCCGGCTGCTGGCTTATGGGAAATTGAGATGAGTGATGAGTTAGACGAGCGCGTACCGCCGGAAGGCGAGGATGCAACTGAGTATCCTGACATGGAAAAGCAGCCTACGCAGGATGCTGAACCGGATCACGTACCAACGGTTTCACTGTTAGACTTGATGCAGGATTCTGCACCGGCGCATACGGAAACGGCCGTTCCCCCCTCCCCGCTCATCACTTCCCCAGATGAAGAAACCGGCACACTCACTTCACCGCCAGAAAGCCAACCAGAGCGGCCCATTGGCCTACCCCTGACTCCCGACGACTTGACCCCGCCCGAAACCCGCCCATTGGAAAACGACGAAGAAGCAACGGCCGTACAACCCCGCGTCGCCTTCCCCGGCAGCACCAAACAGCGGATTCGCCCCATTTTGCAACCGCCGCCCGCTTCCGAAGCACCCACACAAATTCACCAGCAGCCAGCAAGCCAACGGCCGTCCCCTCCACCACGCCAGCCCAAACGCGATCCACACTACCTGGGCGGGCAGCAGCCGCAGTTACCCACACAGAAACGGCCGTCCCTGACGCAGCCGCAGCAACCCAAACGCGAACCCCAGCCCACCCGCGTCGCCATGCCGCCCAAACAACAACCCGTCCCCAAGCCCCAAACTCGCCGTCAGCGAAACTGGGGAAGCTGCCTCACCCGCACCCTTATCATCCTGCTCATTCTTGGCGTGGCCGGCGTGGCCCTCTCCATTGCCGGGGCCGCAATTGGTTACAACCTCATTGCCAAAGACCTGCCTTCCCCCCAACAATTGCGCGAAAGCGCCAGCGCCTTTGAGACCGCCCGCATCTACGACCGCAACGGCGATCTGCTCTATGCTCTGGCCGACCCAAACGAGGGAAACCGCACCTGGGTTCCCCTCTCACGCATCGCGCCCATTTTAGTGGAAGCCACTATCGCCACCGAAGATGCTCGTTTCTACACCAATCCCGGCTTCGACCCTATCGGCATTGCTCGCGCCATCGTACAGGCGGCCCAAGAACGCGAATTTGTCTCCGGGGCCAGCACCATTACCCAACAATTGGTGCGTGCCTTGCTGCTCAGCGAAGATGAACGCACCGAGCGCACCTTCCGCCGCAAAGTACGCGAAATCATTCTCGCCGCCGAAATTTCCCGCACCTACTCCAAAGAGGAAATCTTAGAGCTGTACCTCAACGAGATTTACTATGGCAATCTCGCTTATGGCATTGAAGCAGCCGCGCAAACCTATTTCAATAAAAGCGCCGCCGACCTGACCCTGGCTGAAGCCTCGCTGCTTGCCGGTCTGCCGCAAGCGCCCGCCCTTTGGGACCCCTACACCGCGCCGGATAACGCCATTGGCCGCCAATGGGAAGTGCTAACGCTGATGGTGCAGGAAGGGTATGCAACACTTGATGAAGCGCAAGCGGCGCTCAACCAGACCAATCTCTTCATTTATGAGATGCAGCCGCCAGAAGTGACGGTGCGCTTCCCGCACTTCACCTTCACCGTGTTGCAGCAGGCGGAAGATATTCTGGGTGCGCAAAATATTTATCGCGGCGGCCTCAACATTTACACCACCATTGACCCCACTACACAAACCCTGGCGGAGCGGACCATCGCCGAGAACCGCGATGCCATTACCGCTGCCGGGGCTAACAATGCGGCCATGGTGGTCTTAGAGCCAGAAACGGGTGAGATTTTGGCATTGGTGGGCAGCGTTGATTTTAATGATGAGGTGATTAGCGGACAGGTAAATATGGCTTTGCAGCCGCGCCAGCCAGGGTCTACCATCAAACCACTGGTGTATTTGTCGGCGATGGAGCGCGGCTGGACGCCGGCCACGCTGATTTGGGACGTGCCCACGCAGTTCCCCGATGGCACGAACCCGCCTTATGTGCCCAAGAATTATGATGACCAGTTTCATGGGCCGCTGCTGCTGCGCAATGCGTTGGGCAATTCTTATAATGTGACGGCCGTTAAAGCCCTGGAATACGTCGGCGTCTGCAACTTCATCAACAACGTACAAAAACTGGGTCTCAGCGCCCTGCAAGACGAAGGCTGCGCCGAAGTTGGCCTGCCGCGCAATTATGGGTTGGCCCTCTCTTTGGGCGGCGGTGAAATTCCACCGCTGCAAATGGCCGCCGCCTTTGGCACATTAGCAAACCAGGGGCGTTATTTGCCCCCCTTCGCCATCACCCGCATTGAGAGCAATCTGGGCGAAATTCGCTTCCAACATACGACACCTGCACCCGAGCAAACGCAGGTTCTGCGCCCGGAACACGCCTACTTACTCAGCAATATTTTGTCGGATAACAATGCCCGCCAACCAGAGTTTGGCTTGCAAAACAATCTCGTTATCCCTGGCTACCAGGTAGCAGCCAAAACAGGCACATCCGGTACATCTGCCAGTGATGTGCGTGATGCCTGGACGATTGGCTTTACGCCACAGGTAGTAACGGCCGTTTGGGTGGGCAATACCGACAACCAACCCATCGGCTCTGGGCAATCTGGCTACCGCGTCGCCACGCCCATCTGGAACCGCTTCATGACGCAGTATTTGGCCGATAAGTCGCCGCTCGAATTCAATCGTCCGCCCGGCGTGGTGGAAATGGAAATTTGTGCGGACTCCGGCGTACAAGCCAGCGCCGCCTGCGCTAACCGCCGGGCAGAACTCTTTGCCGGGGATCAACTGCCACTGGGAAATGACAATCACTTCTTGCAACAAATCCCCATTGACTTGTGGACGCTGCGCCGCGCCACCGAAGCCTGCCCCGAATCGGTGTACGAGGCCACCTTTGCCAATCTGCTGGTCAGCGGCAGCGAGGATGTGCATGACCGCGAGATGCGTGATGCGCAAGATTGGCTGGAAACGACGGCCGCCGGACAAGCGTGGGCCGGTTCGCACAATATCAGCCTGCCCCTGCGTCTGCCGCCTACAGAATCATGCCAGGTGGGTGAGGAACGGCCGTTCCTCGCCATCACCCTGCCTCCCGAAAACAGCGACATCATCAACACCATCGAAATTCGCGGAACCGTGCGCGGCCCCAACTACAGCGGCTACCAAATTGAATACGGCCTGGGCACAGACCCCGGCGGCTGGGGACTCGTCCAAGAACTGCGCCCCAGCATCGTTGAAAATAACACGCTCGCCATGTGGGACACCGGCGGCATTAGCGCCTTTGGCCCCGTTGTGCTGCGCTTGCGCATCTTTGGCCCCGATAATCCTTACACTGCCGAAAATGACCCCGTCTCCCTTGATCAACGCATCACACTCAACTTGCTGCAACCCACTGCCACGCCTACATCCACACCCACCAACACGCCTACACCTACCAACACGCCCACCCCAACCGCTACGCCGACGGAAACCCCCACACCCTCTATCACCCCCACCATCTCACTCAACATCACCATCATCGCGGAAACGCCAATACCCATTGTAACAGTAGAACCCACCGCAACAGTAGAATCCAGCGCCACACCTGAACCGTAAGAAGAGGTAAGTTTGCAAGAGGCAAGTAATTTCCTTTTGCAAACTTGCCTCTCAATATGCTGCCCATTCACTTCATTCTGTGGTACGATGAACTGGTAACTGGTCGCTAGCAGCTAGTTACTCATTTCTGTTTACTAAGTACCGTTTACCGACATATGAGCTACTTGATAGGAAAACAAATCGAGAATTACAAAGTTGAAAGCGTCATTGGTGATGGCGGGATGGGTACAGTCTGCCGTGCAATTGACGTAGACCTGGATCGCCCCATCGCCTTGAAGGTAATGCATCCCCAATATCTGGCGCAGGCGGAATTTCAGGAACGCTTCCAGCAAGAGGCGAAGGCTGCTGCCCGTCTCAGTCACCCGTCTATCGTCAGCATTTATCGCTTTGGGCGCACGGCCGATTATCTTTATATCGTCATGGAATTGGTGGAAGGCGTCAGCCTGGGTGATTACATTCAAAAAATGGCGGAAAGCCAACAAATCGTCCGCCTGAATGAGACGCTTTTTATCATGGCGCAGGTCGCTGATGCGCTGGGTTATGCACATCGGCACGGCGTCATTCACCGCGATATCAAACCGGACAATATATTGATCAAAACTCTGGAAATGCCGGAACGGCCGCAAGACCCTCCCCTACGCGCTGTCGTTACCGATTTTGGGCTGGCAAAGCTGATGGAAGGTGGTATTCAAACGCAAACGGGCACGTTTATTGGCACGCTGCCCTATATGTCACCGGAGCAAGTGTTGGGGAAATCGTTGGACGGCCGTTCCGACATCTACTCCCTCGGCGTGGTACTTTACCAATTAGCTACCGGGCAGCTCCCCTTCGACATCAAAACCCCCACCGACGCCGTGCTGCAACACTTAAACAGCCAACCCCCAGAACCCCATCTCATCCGTCCGGGCTTGCCCTTTGCCGTCGAGCGCATCATCCTCACCGCCCTGGCGAAGAATCCCGATTACCGTTATCAAACGAGCCAGGAAATGGCGCAAGACCTGCGTCACGCAGCCGCGCAGCTCGGCGATAACGACATCGCCAGTTTTGGCGCACAATCACAAGCTATCAGCATGCTCACCCGGTTTGAAGAAGCAAAGCAAGAAGACGACACGGCTGAAGAGAAACCGGTCAGCGAGGTTCAAGCCCCCCCCCTGCCCATTTCCGTCATTGCCGAACCGGAAGCAGAGGAACGCACGGTAGAAAAGCCAGAAGAACCGATCACACCACCCCGGCCAATTGCAGAGCCGGTGATTGAACTGGCCGAAGAACACGCTGCACTCCAACCTGATGAATTTGCCCAAGTGGTCGTGTCGCAGCGCGACAGCGAGCCACGCACGTATCCACTTGATCAGGAACGCATCCGCATCGGCCGTTCACCGGAAAATGAGCTTGTTATCCCATCAATGGGCGTCTCCCATTTCCACGCCCTGCTGGAACAAACACCACAAGGCTGGCACATTAGCGATTTGGGTAGTACGAATGGGGTATATTTGGACGGCCGTAAACTCTCCCCGCACACCCCTGAACTCTGGCAGCCACAGGCAATTGTCCGCATCAGCGACAACTGGCTGCAACTGCTGCCCGGTCACGGTGACGCCCAAAGCGACAGCCCCCTGGCAAACAATTACACCCTCCTGGCAGATGATGTCCCACCTGTGCCACAAGAATCAGTGCGGCTGCGCGTGCGCCTGCCCGCCAACAAGCTCAGCCTCCCCCCTGGCGGCAGCATTGCCCTGTCAGTTTTGGTACACAACCAGGGAGATTTTGCCGACTCCTTCGCCGTCACAGTAGAGGGACTTCCTCATGCCTGGCTGCCAGCCCGCGCCCCGTTGGTACGCCTGGGCGCAGGCGAGCAGCGCGAAGTCACCATCCCCATCCAGCCGCCGCGTGATCAGGCAAAACCGGGCAGCCATTCATTTGTCGTACAGGTCAGCAGCCAGGTTGGCCCAGATGAACAAGTGGAAACGCCTGGCGAAGTCATCATTATGCCAGAGCATCAATACCAGCTAGAGATGGAGCCAGTGCTAGCGATGACTGCTCAAGAAGGAGCCTTCCAAATTCAGGCGCATAACCAGGGTAGTGCTAATTTATCGCTGCAATTTGCAGTAGAAACCACCGGGCGCGACTGTGAATTTGTATTCGATCCGCCGCGACTGTCTGTCCCCAGTGGACAAACCGGTTACGCCAAACTGACGCTCAGGCCACAGGCACAACTGGCAGGGCAAGTGCGGACATTTTTGTTTACGCTGGCAGCCCGTCCACTGGAAAATCCAGCATTAATTCAGCGCGTATCTAGTTCGTGGTTGTATGATGGCACGGCCGTTTCCGCCAAAAAGCCAGGCGGGGGGCGCAAAATCCTGGTGTGGGTATTGGGATTTTTCCTCACCGCGCTCATCACATTCTTTGCGCTGGCTGCTGGCGGCGGTATTGCTGAAGCAACAGGTTTCGGACTCCCCGTACTCATCTGCCCCAGCATCACCCTGATTGGGGGGTTGGTGGTCACAGCGCGGCTGGCGCGGGGCAAGAAACATTAACACCGGAACGAGAGAACCGGGGAGCAGAGGGGCAAGGGAGAAAGGTGCATCTCCCTTGCCCCCTTGTATTTCACGCAAAAGGAATTCATCATGGATGTAACGGCCGTTATCAACCTCCTCCTGCATGGCAACCAATTGAAGCGCACAGCCCGTACCGGCTGGGTACAGCGCGGCATCCCCAACGCTGAAAACGTCGCCGCACACAGCTACGGCGTCGTCTTTGTCATCCTCACTCTCGCACCGCTGCTTGATGAACCCGTTGATATGGCGCGTGCCCTGGCAATGGCTGCCCTGCACGACTTGCCCGAAGGCTTGACCACAGACATCCCCACTCCAGCGTGGCGCTATCTGCCACCGGGCATCAAAACAGAGGTAGAACGCGGCACGATGCACGAAATCTTGCAAGACGCGCCCTTTGCCAAAGAACTGCTGGACATTTGGGAAGAACTACACGCAGCGGAAACGGCCGTTGCCCACCTCGTCCACGACGCCGACAAACTGGACATGTTCTTGCAAGCTCTGGTCTACCAACAGCAAACCAGCAACCAACACCTCGCCGAATTCTGGCATCCCTCGCGCACCTTTCACTTTCCCCAATCGCAAGCCATCTACGACGAACTAAGACGGAGGGCCGTTAGCAATTAGCTCTTAGCCGTTAGCAATTGGCTATTGGCAATTGACCGTTGGCAATTTTTCATTGCTTCACGCTCAATGTATACTTGTCCTATGACAACATACTGTCAAATCAAAGCGAAAAACGGTCACATCCTCATCCCCTATGCCAAATGGTGCAACACCTTTAGCAGCAAACTGCGTGGCTTCACCTTCCGCCGTCATTTGGCCCCTGACGAGGGGTTGGTATTGGTGGAAAATGGAGACGGCCGTCTCAACACCAGCATCCATATGCTCTTTGTCTTCTTTGATTTGGGCGTCCTTTGGGTAAACAGCCAGGGCATGGTTGTAGATAGCGTCGTGGCTCGCCCCTGGCGACTCTCTTACGCGCCCCAAGCTCCCGCGCAATACGTTATCGAAGGGCATCCAGACATATTGACACACGTACAAATTGGCGACTACATCCAATTTGAGAGCGATTAGAGATTGCCCATCTCCAATCTTCGTTTTACTATGACACGATTACTAACCATCCTTTTAATTTTAGGGATACTGCCCACAGCAGTCCTTGCACAAGACGAAACAGCTACCCCCACCCCGCCAGACACCCCCATCCCCCTTGTCCACGCTGTACAAGAAGGCGAAAATCTGACCTATATTGCGCAAACTTACGGCATTACGGTAGAAGAACTATTAGCCGTCAATGGGCTGAATCCCGATGACGTGCTATTTGTCGGCCAATCGCTGATTATTCCCGGCGGCGAAGGGGAAGCGGTGGCTACCGTGTATACCGTGCAGATGGGTGACACGCTGGCTGATATTGCCGCCCACTTCAACACAACGATTGCCGATATACTGGCCGCCAATCACGCCATCAATCCACACTTTGCGCTGAAAATCGGGCAGCAAGTAACCGTGATCAGCCGCACGGGGTCGGCGCTGCCGCAAACCGTAACTGGTGTGCCGCACATTGTTGCACCGGGTGAATCACTATTGGAGATTGCCGCCCGATACCGCCTTTCGCCACAGGCATTGGCCGATGCAAATGGGCTGCCATATCCGGCACAAGTGTTTGTGGGGCAGCGGCTGCGGGTTCCAAATGACACGGCCGTTTACCGCTACCTCCCCGGCGAATGGACAGATATACAGATACGGCCGTATCCCATCACCCAAGGGCAAACCGTTGCCATCTACGTAGACAACCTGCTTGATGGCATCCCCACTGGCGAATTGGCCGGTCAATCTCTGCTCTTCGCACCCTACGGCGACGGCTACGCTGCTTTGATTGGACTAGACGCCTTTACCCCACCGGGCAGCTACACGCTCTCTTTAAGCGGATCAGGCAACCGCCCGTGGACACCGCTTGAGCAAGAGCTAGAGGTGCTTTCCGGCAACTACGGCACGCAGTACATCACCGTACCGGAAGAACAAAACGCCCTACTGGCCCCCGAAGTGCGCCAAACCGAAGACGACTATCTTGCCAATTACTACACTCAATTCCGCGAGACACAGGACTGGGACGCTCTGTTCCAAGTGCCCCTGACGACAACCATCATCACCGCCCCATACGGCGACTCGCGCTCCTACAACGGCGGCCCCATTCAGATTTTCCATACGGGAGTTGACTTTGGCGCGGCAACGGGCACGCCTGTTTATGCGGCCGCAAATGGCGTGGTGGTCTTCAGCGACTTGCTGCAACTGCGTGGCAATGCCGTCATCATTGATCATGGCCGGGGCGTTATGACGGCCTATTTCCACCTGTCGGAGCGATTAGTTACAGCGGGCGAACCGGTAACGCAAGGGCAAATTATTGCATTGGTGGGATCAACAGGGCTTTCCAGCGGCCCGCATCTCCACTGGGATTTGCGCATTCTCAATGCACCGGTAAATGGCTTGCAGTGGACAACAACAGCGTTTCCGTAAGCTAAAAGCTAATAGCTCTTAGCCTTTAGCTTTTAGCCGCGCTACTGCATCCAGGGTGCTGGCAAAGGCAAGTTCTGGCAGGTCGTCGAGGTTGAAGAAATCTACGGCATCGGCGTCATCTCCAGCCTGTATTTCTCCCCCAAGAATTTCGGCACGGAACATGATGAATATCGAGGAACTAAAGCCATCTTTGGGCGGATTGAAGTAGACGTCGATCAACCCGGTGATGGCAACATGTAAGTTCGTTTCTTCCAGGGCTTCGCGCACGGCCGTTTCCCGCGGATCCTCCCCCCTGTCCACAAACCCAGCAGGAATACTCCATTTGCCGCGCTCCGGGTTCATTCTGCGACGCACCAGCAGGATACGGCCGTCTCGCAGCGCCACGATACCCACTCCCACTTTCGGATCGGTGAAGTGGATGTAACCGCAAGCCGGACACACCCGACGCTGTTTATCAAAAGTCAGACGTGTTTCTAATGGGGAAGCACAACGGGGGCAGTAAACAAATTCGGTGGGAGCGGTGTCAATCATAAGCGAATGGCAAGTATGCAAGTGTGCAAGTAAGGCTTGCGGCTTGCCACTTGCAAACTTCTTTACAAGATACGGCGACGGGCCAGAAATGTTAGCACGACCAGCAGTACAAAGAGCAAGCCCAATCCCACAAGCAACCAGGGAAATGCAGGCGTTGGTACAGGCACGGCCGTTTCTTGTAGCACAGGTTCAGGAACGGCCGTTGCCGCCCCGTTTTGCGTCAATAAATCTGGCGCAGCGCGACCAGATGGCGTTGTTTCTGCTGGAACACGGGGAATATCTGGCGTTGCGGTGGGAACGGCCGTTGCTACAGGTGTAAGGGTCGGCGTTGCGGTAGGCGTGGCAGGCATGGCAGTTGCCGCAGCATTTGCGTAATCCCCCTCAGCCGTGCCCACACTGCCAGCCGATTCTGCTGCTGGTGGCGCAACGGCCGTATCCTCTGTTTCACCAACCACCGGAGCCTCCGCCTCAGCCGCTGCATCCATCGCCATTTCTTCCATTGGTTCCGCTGCGGGTTCCTCAGCCACCGGTTCCTCAGCCATTTCCTCCACAGCCATTGGCGCCGCTTCCATCTCCTCCATTGCCACACCCTCATCAAACATGGGTGCTGCCGCCGGAGCCTCTTCCATCGCCACCTCTTCCGTAACCACACGGGTCACTTCCACAGCCAGGTCGGCTGTGCGCGAAGCAGTCATCCCGCCAAAAGATTGCAAGGCCACAGCCAGCACAAAGAAGAAAGCAGTGAGAACTGTTGCAAAACGCAAAACAGGATAGGCTTGAACCAACGGCTCGCGGGTGGGACGGCCGTACACAGCCGAGTCCAACATAAAATTACGCGGCACGCGGCGGCGCGGCAAACGACCTAAATTCTCTCGCACCAAGCGCAGGCGGTTCAATTCCACACGCAGCATTTCATCCTGCGCCAACTCCGCCTCAAACGCCGCCCGTTGACGCGGCGAGAGCGCATCGTCCAGGTAGGCATTCAATGCCTCCTGCCGCTTCTCCTCGGCCGATTTGCTCCAATTGCGTAAAAAGTCAAACATGATCCATCAATCGCCTTCAGATAATATCCACTTCCTCACGTACTTAGACGATACTGCATGGGTAAAAGTTCCTGTACCTTTTGCAAACAGTCACGAAGTTTGCCGCGTGCACGACTGATTCGTGATTTTACCGTTCCCAGCGAAACAGAAAGGATGCCTGCAATTTCGTTATAATCATATCCTTCCACATCGCACAGCACGGCGGCCGTGCGTTGGTCATCCGGCAGCGCTTGCAAGCAGCGTTCAATGGCTTCCGCCAATTCCACTCGCTGTTGGTGCTGCTCCGGCGTCTCGCCAGAACTACGCATAAACGGTGCAGATTCATTATCTTCGGTTAATTCATCAATAGAAGATTGAGGGCGGCGTTTATGGCGGCGCAGTTCATCGTAACAGCGGTTGGTGACAATGCGCAGCAGCCAGGATTTGAAACTGCCCCCGCGAAAACGATTCAGCGCTTGGTACGCAGCAATAAATGATTCCTGCGTAATGTCTTCGGCCGCTTGGGGACTCCCCACAATGCGACGAGCAACATTATAGGCTAACTCCTGATAGTGAATGACCAGGCGATTGTATGCCTGCACATCTCCTTTTTTCGCATCCGCAATGAGGGCTGTTTCATCCATAGGCTTCTCGCGCCAACATACCTATTCAAAATTGACAGAAAAAGCGCATTGCTCTATACTTCCGTCACCTTAAAAAAGTGTGCCGAAGTGGCGGAATAGGCAGACGCGCACGACTCAAAATCGTGTTCCTTCGGGAGTGTGGGTTCGATTCCCACCTTCGGCACCATCCCAGCTTGTTAACGCCGCTGGATTATAAGCTCCGCCTCAAGTCGGAGCAAATCGTAACAAGGGAAGGCTGCCGGACGGCGGCCTTTTTTGTTGGATGGAGGATAGGGTTTTGAGCCAGAGCTAGAGGAAAAACCACTGCTCTGGCTCTAGCTCCAAACTGATTATGGGTCGTTGGCCGCATATTATTGGGTTTTTGTTGGTGGGGATTGCTGTAGGTCTGGGCCTGGGTTTGTACCTGGGCTGGGAGGCATGGCCGACTGAATTCACAGACGCGACGCCAGAAATTTTACAGGATCGTTACCGGCGTGATTATGCGCTGATGATTGCCACAAATTATGCTGCCGATGGCGATCTGGCAAGCGCTGAACGTCGCATAAATGGTTTGGGGAAGGACGGTGTTGCTAACGGCCGTGCCTACTACTTTTCCGTCACATTAGACACCATTTTACGCAATGAAGATGTCACAGCCATTACCTACATGGTACGGTTAGCGACAGACTTGGGTTTGGAATCGCCCGCATTTGCGCCATACCTGGTCGGAGGGGGCAATGCCATCACGCCGTAGACGCAGAGCGCCAGAAGAATTTGCCACTCCCCAAGAGCAGCCCGCACGTATTTCGATGACTAGCCTGCTGCTGGTGGGTCTACTGATAGGCTTAGGCATTGGTTTATATTATGCCTGGGTTGTAGAGCCGGTTGTCTTTGTCGATGCCAGTCCGGCCCGCTTGAGCGACAGCTACAAAGAGGAGTACCTCTTTCTCGTCAGTCAAAACTATGCTATCACCAGCAACTGGGAGCAGGCACAGGAACGGTTAGCGGCTTTGGACGATCCCCAACTACCGGAAACAGTGAATGTGCTGCTTGAGCGCTATTTACGTGAGCAAAAGCCGCCCCAAGTGGTGGAAAATTTGGCGGCACTGGCGCAGAAGTTGGGCGCAGAAGGATCGGCCGTTGCCCTGTTCGCGCCCACGCCATTAAATGGACAGGCTGCCCCTCCTACTCCTACACTGACGCCAACCCCATTAAGTGCAGAAATAGCAACACCGCTGCCTACAAATACACCCACGCGCACGCCTGTTCCCACGCTAACGCCATCGGCGACGCCGGTGCCTTCGCCCACTACGCAGCCCGTGTACCGGCTGTTGAATCAGGAGCGGGTTTGTGATGAGACGGCCGTTTCTCCCCAAATCGAAGTCATCACCTACGATACCCTGCTCAACGAACTGCCAGGTGTTGAGGTATTGGTCAGTTGGGAAGATGGCACGGATACCTTTTTCACCGGCTTCAAACCGGCATTGGGGGCCGGTTATGGTGACTTCACCATGCAGCCAGACATTTCATACTCAGTGCAGTTAGCAGATGGCAGCCCAGAAGTTAGTGGGCTGCGTATTGAACCATGCGATGGGGATACGATCGGGGGTTGGCGGCTGACATTCCAGAATTTGCGCTACACACTACCAGAAACCAGCGACCAGTAACCAACCACCAATTACCAGCAACTAAATCCGCCCAAACTGCCGCGCAAGCTGGGCAACAGAGAGGTGGATGAGTGTGGGACGGCCGTGCGGGCAAGTGTGGGGGCTGTGGCACGCTTCAAGCTGTTGAATCATCGCCTCCATCTCCCGCTGTGAGAGGGTTTGCCCCGCCTTTACCGCCGCCGATTTGCACACCCGCAAAATGATGCGGTCCTCAATTTTGCCCTGCAAGGGGGCATCGCCCCGCTCCAAATCTTCGACAACGGTGAGCAGCACCTGCGCCGGGTCTTGTTTGGCGAGGATGGCCGGAATTGCCCGCACCATGAAGGCATTGGGGCCAAACGGCTCCACCTGAAAACCAATCTGGCCGAGGGTGTGCAGGTGTTCTTCAAGCAGGGTGGCTTGTGGCGGGGAGAGGTGTACGGCCGTTCCTGCCATCAAGCTCTGCGAGACAATTGCATTTTTCGCCCACTGCGCCATAAACTGCTCGTACAGGATGCGCTCGTGCGCGGCGTGCTGATCAATGAGAAACATGCCATCCGGCCCCTCGGTGATGATGTAGGCCGCGCCCACCTGCCCCACAACGCGCATGATCGGCAGCCGTTCGCCGCCCAGATTGGGCTGCGGCGGTGGCGTAGGGGTGGGCGAGGTTTCCGTCCAATCATCAGACCCTTGCCGCGACCAATCCAACCCTAAACCAGGCTGTGCATCTTCTTCACGCCGTGCAAATGCTTGCGGGTCTAGCTGCCCGGCCCAACCCGGCGATGTCGCTTCTGTGCTGCTGCCCACCTGCCACGCTGTCATGCTGCGAATGGGGCTGTCGGCAACCAATGTTTGGCGCACAGCCCGCTGCACGGCACCAAACACTGAATTGGCACGGTGAAAGCGTACTTCGGTTTTGGCAGGATGGACGTTCACGTCCACATCTTCTGGCGGAACCTGGATGAAAATGATGCCTAATGGGTAACGCCCGGTGGGCAGGAGGGTGTGGTATGCCTGGATGACGGCGTAGGTGAGGCTGTTGTCGCGGATGGCACGGCCGTTTACAAACAAGGTAATGTGGCTGCGATTGGCCCAATGCAGGCTGGGCGGCCCCACGTAGCCGGTGACGGCAATGGGTTTTTCTGCAAGGGCGCTGGGGTACAAGGGTGCAGGGGTGACGTTTTCCCCCTCGCTCCCCTGCTCCTCTGCTAATGGCAATAGCTGCCGCGCCGTGTCCGGGCCATAAATGGCGACGAGTACATCTGGCACACGGCCGTTGCCACTGGTCTGGAAGCTGATGCGGTTGTCGTGTACCAGTCGGAAGCGGATGTTTGGATAGGCCAGGGCGTAGCGGGTGACAAATTCGTCAATCAGGCGCTTTTCGGTGTTGACCGATTTCAAAAATTTGAGGCGGGCGGGGATGTTATAAAAAAGCTGCTCAACGGCAATGACTGTGCCCTGCGGTGCGCCCACATTATCTTGTGCAGTGATGTGGCCGCCATCCAATGTCAGGCGTGTACCGGTAGTTTCTTCGGCAGTGCGGCTGACGACTGTGACCTGACTGACGGCGGCAATGGCAGCCAACGCCTCGCCGCGAAAGCCGAGGGTGTGAATGGCTTTGAGGTCGTCGGAGGTGGTTAGCTTGGAGGTGGCGTGGCGCAGGAAAGCGGTTTCGATTTCGGCAGCGGGAATGCCGCAACCATCGTCGGCAACCTGGATGAGTTGACGACCGCCCCCGCGCACATCGACATTCACAACACTCGCTCCCGCATCTATGGCGTTTTCGACGAGTTCTTTGACGACGGAAGACGGCCGTTCCACCACCTCTCCAGCAGCAATTTGCGAAGCGAGTTGGGCAGATAAAACATGAATCGGCATAGGGCATATTGTAGGAGTGTAAGGCACAAATTGGCAAACTTGCACCACAAGTCATGCTCACTATACTTTAGCCGTAACAGATAGAGATAGAGTATAGAGATAGAGTATAGAGGTAGAGGGTAGGAGCATGGGGTTTAAGTTTGAGAAATTAGAAGTTTGGCGGCGAAGTGTTGAGTATGCTGATAAGTTATTTCAGGTAGTCGACACTTTGCCTGCAAAATATCAATCTTCATTAGGCGACCAATTACGGCGAGCTGCGTTAAGTATCCCCACAAACATTGCAGAAGGCAGCGGACGCGATTCTGACAAATCACGGGTTTATTTTTACCGGATTGCGAAAGGCTCAGTGTACGAAACCATTAGTTTATTGGTAATGATCGGCAAACGCGGCGCTCTTGACCGTGACGCATATCGCACGCATTATCAAGAAGCCAACGAAATCGCTGCAATCCTCACCAAACTAGCTAACCCCTCCCCCAAAACCTAACTCCTCTGTCTTTATCCTCTATCTCTACACTCTATCTCACCGGAGGTTTATATATGCCCTTTCAACCAACTTATGATGTGCCACCTGAACGTCAAGCATACACCATTTTTGCTGCACCAGAGAGCGGGCCGGAGCGTATTGGGCTGCTCATGCTGCACGGCTTTATGGGTAGCCCCGTCAGTTCGCGGCCAATGGCTGAATTTTTGGCAGAAAACGGAGTTACTGTCCACTGTCCGCTGCTGCCAGGACACGGCAATCTGCCCCATAAAATCCACAACCTGTCACGTCATGCGTGGCTGGCTGAAGCTGAGGAAGGGCTGGCGTTTTTGCGCCAACACTGCAACCAAATTTTCATCGCCGGGCACTCAATGGGCGCGGTATTGGGTGCCCATTTGGCACTGCATAATCCTGACATCTGCGGCTTTATCATGCTGGCCCCGTTGTATGATTTGCCGGACTGGCGGATTAAGATGGTGATGTTCGGCCGTTACTTCATGAAGTGGTTCTATCCCCTCAAAAATAAAATGACAGATCGCGACATCTTCCTGGGGCGTGTGCTGGACTATGATCCCTCAATTGACCCCAACGACCCTGAACTACAAGATTGGCTGATCGAAGCCTCACGGCTGCCTATTGATGGTCTGGATGAGATGCGCAAAATGGCTGTGTTAGGGCGCAAATCATGGCCGAAACTGCACTTGCCTGTGATCGTTTTTCAGGGCGGCAGCGATCCGGCCGTGAATGCCGGAAATACAGAGAAGCTGTTCCAGAGATTGGGTACACCGGACAAGGAAATGAAGCTTTTTCCACAGGTAGGTCATGAATTAATGCGGCCTGTAGAACCTATTCATGGCAAGGTCTGGCAAAAGATTCTGGTATTTATCCAAGACTATTCGGGAATAGGCGGAACGGGAGAGAAGCCGATATTGTCAGGCGGCTCGCTGTTGAAATGAGGCGTGAGGCGTGATGTGTGACGGTGGCTTGGTGGGAGGGGAGGCTTTAGCCGAAAATCGTATAACAGCTTGAAGCAACGGCTCAGGAGCAGTTAGGAACGGCTCAGGAGCAGTTAGGAATGGTTCAGGAGCAGTTAGGAATGGTTCAGGAGCAGTTAGGAATGGTTCAGGAGCAAAACGGAGCGTGGACTACCAGTCCGCCAGTGCGGGTAAGCTGCCCGCGCGCCCCACGCACCGGCTGAAGCCGCGACTCCGGACGTAAAAAAGCCCCGGTTCCAATGATGGAGCCGGGGCTTTTGGTTGTACGGTAAACGGATAATTTTTATGCCTGTGGTTGCCGCCGCCGCATGAGGATGAACACTGCCATGCTAACCAATAGTAAGCCCCCAATGCCCATTAACAAGAGTGTGGGATTGGTGTTGCTATCGGCGCTTTGCAGGGTTATGAGGTGTACGGCCGTTGCATCGTCACTGGTGTACATATTCAGGGTAGGTGGGTTTGCTTGCGCATTATCATCAAATTCAACACCAAAAAATCCAAATGGACATGAATTGATTTGCATTGCAATAGTTGCCTCGCCAACGCCACTTGCAATTTTATTGGTTAAATATTGAGACAGTGCATCATTGTTTATGCTACTAAATGTTACAGTCTGTCCAGCGGAAAAAGGGCCACTTTGAGAAAAACCAGTTATAGCTGTTAACGTAGTAGGAACGTCTGCATCTCCATCAGCCATATTTTCATTCCATCCCTCTTCACCGTCAGGAATACCAAAGAGAGCAATGCTGATAACAGATGTATTACCTGATGTATTATTCACTCTTAAATCCAGATCGGCGGAATGAACCACCGAACTATCAGCGGTTGTCTCTGTTAAATCCCATGCCATAAAAATTGTAGAAGTCGCATCACAACTGGTAAAAGACCCACTAGCCAATGCAGCTAATGATTGATTATTCTGTGATGGTTGACTATCCTCGACATATGTATCTTTAATAGGTGTTCCTGAATCAATGGCAGATACTGAAACCACCACGAAAAACGTAAGACTTATAATTACCATACATGCCACAAATAATTTTTTCATGCTTAAAAACCTCTCAAAATCCTATCCCGTAAGATTACGGCCATTGTGTATCCTGCAAAAGGCAAACAAAATATGAGTGCCCTGCTTGAATAGGCATATCTGGATCACCTGCCCCCAAATTGGGTAGGTAATAATTTGTAAAATTCTGAGCATCAGCACCCCATTCAAGAATTTGATCTACATAGGATGGCCCACCCATTGCTGTCACAAGATCAGATGCTGTCAAAATACTGCTTTCCTCTAAAGGAATCATCACATCGTTGTAACGACAGGCAGGGCTACTACCTAATAAATCATACTGAATAGTGCCTTCAGATGGCACACTTCCAACGAGAGTTAAAGAAGTGTTTGCAGTATTATCAACGTAAATCCAATACGCCTCACCTAACTCAATAGGCATATTGGGATCGCCTGCACCCAAATTGGGCAAATAATAATCGGTAAAATTTTGCGCTGCGGCATCCCAATGTAAAACTTGATCAATAGTCTTGGGATCACCTTCTGGGGCAGAATTAAAATAGTCGACTAAATCAGCAGCAGTAGTAATTGAGTCACTAATATCCAATGGAATCGCCACAGTGTTATATTTGTATATTGATGTTTGCAGCATGGGCGCAGCCGGTTGGATGTCGGGGTTTTCGACGAGGATGTCGGGGTTGGTTTCGGCGGCATCACTGCGACCGGGCATGGACGAAAAGGCCATAAACCCCATCACTAAAAACAAGGCGGTAAAGCTGAGAAAGGAAAGGATACGTTTCATTGGTTATGCTCCTAGTTGCCAGGTGTGATGGCGAAATCGAACTCGGCCAGGCGATTTGCGCTATCGGTAACTGTGTTGCTGGCACAGGTATTGACGGCACGGACTAAGTAGGTGTAGTTGTCGGTGGGGTTGCTGTAACCGCCGGTATGGACGAAGCTATTGCTAATTGTTATGCTGCAATTGGTGGCTGCACCACAATCGCTGCCCGGTGTGAAGTAGGGATCGTTGATGCCCCACCAAATCTCAAATTGGTCAGCGCTGCCGCTCCAGGTGATGGTCGTGTCGCTGCCATCATAGGTGAGGTTGGTAATGGAGGGAGCAGCCGGGAACATGCAGAGGGTGGCTTGCAAGCACCATTCGTCAAGCGTTCCGGTATCTGCACTAGCATTGTCGGAGACTGTGAGTGTCCAGGTTCCTGCCATATCGGCGGTATCGAAGGCACTGAGGGGTTGCTGCGGCGAATATGTCCCATCGGGGGGGCAGGCGTTTTCAACAGGGTTGGATGCTTCGTCATCTAGCAAAGCGGTCACATCATTCGCCGAGCAACCAAAGGTGGATGTTGGGTAGCCAGGACGGTCTATGAGGGTAACGGCCGTTCCTGTGTCTACATTCTCCAATGTAAAGATTAAGTCCCCTACATAAGTATGCGTTGCAGTCACAACCACATCTAGATCCAAAATTGTGCCCAGCGCACTAACCACCAGGCTGTCACTAACACCATTGGGATCGCCATCAGGAATGGATACGCCAGGGGCGCTGCAAAAGACAGGTGGCTGTGTATCGGTGGTAAAGCTGGCGGTGCTGGAAGCAGCACTACCGCAACCATTTTGTGCGGTCACACGCCAGTAATAGAGTGTGTCATAATCCAATGGTGTGCCGACAACGTGGCTGTTTACGGCCGTTGTCGTGCTGTAAACAACATTGCTAAATGCGGCATCGGTAGCAATTTCTACGAAATAGCTGTCCGCGCCGCTGTCTGTCCAGGAGAGAGAGGGGGTGATGCTAACGGCCGTTGCCCCATCAGCCGGGCTAGACAACGTAGGCGCACCCGGCACGCCTGCCAATACATTCAAGGTCACATTATCGCTGTGGCTCAATGTGCCATCACTGCCGGTAATGGTGAGCGGATAACTGCCCGTGCTGGCAGATGTCACATTGACTGTGAGGCTGCTGCTGCCATCCGGTGTCACCGGATTGGGGGAGAAACTGGCAGCCGCGCCCGCAGGCAGCCCAGAGGCACTCAATGTTACGGCGCTGCTATACCCTGCAACCGAGGTGAGATCAACGCTAGTGGCGTCGCTGCCAGTCTGGCAAACCGACAAACTATCTGCGGCCACATCCAATGTAAAGTCAGGGTTCAGGCCACAGCCAGCCCAGGTAAATGAGGCCACCCAGGTTGACCAACGAGCGGTTGATTGCACACGAGAATATTCGCCAAGATACCAGAAAGTGACACCATCCGGGTCTAAAGCTAACCCAGTGTAGTCACCCCAGCGACGCGGCACACTGTCATAAGCAGTGTAATAGCCTTCGCCAGCGTGAACCAGCGTTTCGTCTTTCAGTTGCCCGGCCGTGTCACCTGCTTCGCGCCCGGCCACATACACGCTAGGGTACATGCTGCTGCTTGTCATGGTGTACCCTACCAACATATCGCCGCAGGCATTCACACCCAAATCAGGAAAGCTGCGATAGGTGCTATTGGAAGAGAAGGTACCCTGCTGCACCAGGCTGGGCGTGCCACTGCTGATGTCTATTTCGTACCAGCGCACGCAGTTCACTGTGCCGCTGCCAGGATTGCAGCCGACGGTGTGCGTCGCCCACAGCTTGCCGCCCCAATATTCCACATCAAGTAAACGGTTATCATTGCCCTTGATATCGCTGCCACCCAACTGCGGCTGCGATACGGGCAGGCTGTAGCTGTTGACTGTCACCGTGCCTGCCTGCGTCAAGGATGGACTGCCCCAGGGGTCGTTAAATTGCCATACGGTTAGCGTGGTTTGGCTGTTACCATATTGCGCATCTACAAAATAATGCGGTTCGCTGGCATTGGTGGGCCAGCCGCCAGTGAGGTAGCCCTTTAACTTGGCTGGCTGCAAAGTAAAGTTGCTGCTGCTAACATTGATTTTGACGGAGTTAGCAGACAGTCCAGCATACATAGCATCTTTTTCAAAGGCAAAGATATGATTACGTGCAAACGAAACTGTGCCAAACATATTTGCGCCCAGGTACAGGGCGCCTTGTCCAACACCTATATGAGGATAATCAAAGAAGTAGTCGGCTCCGCCGCCGGGATTGCCGTCGAAGGAGTAAAGGTACCAGCTTCCGGCGGCGCTGTCGGTTTGTGAAACGGCGATGCAGGCATAGCCGTTGTTGCCACCGTTGACGTTTTCGTCGTATGCGGTGATGCCAAGAATGTAACGGCCGTTCTCCTCATCATACGCCGAATAAGGATCGAACAAAACCACGCTGCTGCTGCCGGTAGCACAATTGCTGCCCCAAAAATCCTCATAGAGCATGGGGCCAACCAGGCTGTTCCCACTTTTGTCGAAGACCTGGAAACTGGTGTTTACGCCGACGACGATGTGGTCGCGGCCCACCATAATGTCCGGATCGGGGGGAACACCTTGCTGGGACTGTGTGTAGTCAATGGCTTTAAAGTTGACGCCAGGGGTGAGGATGGAAAAAGGTGTGGCGGTTTGCGGATTGTAAACCTGCACCGTGTTATCAGGCCGCTGGTTAAGCGATTCTTCTATTAGCGTTTGAGCCACTGCTTCGCTGTAAGGGCCTTCATTGATACCCAAATCTACCAGCCCTTGCTCATAAGCTTGCTTGAGGCGGTCTACGGAAGCTGGTCGAGAGGGAATGTCGGCTATATTGACGATGGCCGGAGCGACGGGTTCGCCGTGCACAAGAGTGGGGTCATCGTCTACGGCGGGGTTGGTGGGTGCAGTACGGCCGTTGCCCACCACCGCATACGATTGCACAGCCTGATAACGCGTCACCGATTCCGGTGTCGGACTCGCGGGCTGTACAATAACAACTACCCCAGCCAATACAACAATAAACAATAAGAGCAATTTTGAAACATGTGTTTTGAGCATTTATGATCCCGGTTGAATAGAAAAATCAAATTCGGCTGCCCGATTCGAAATCGAGCTGTAGCCGTAAGCGCTGCCACAGTCAGAAACGGACCGCACCACATACGTAAAATTGTGCTGCGGATCGCCCAAACCACCTTCCTGATGGATGTAATGCGGGTTACTCGTCGTTGCACAATTTGCAGCAGCGCTGCAATCATCGCCAGGTGTGAAGTATGGATCGTCAGCGCCCCACCATACTTCGTAAAAGTCTGCCCCATCTACAGAGTCCCAATTCAAGGCCGCGTGACCATTATTTTGGGCAATGGCAAGATGAGATATAGGCTCTGGGGCAACGCAGATGGCATCTTCAACCGTGAGCGTAACAGGGATTTGCAAAACCGGGTTGGCAGGATCATTGCTATTCACACATAGCGTACTGCTATAGGTTCCATCATCCATACCAGTGGAATCAAAAATGATGTCTACTATGCTATTGTTGTGCGGGTCTATCTGACCGCTATTGGGAGAAACCGAATACCAGGAAATGTCGCCAGGGAAATCGCAGGTGGTTTCATCAAGGAGATGAATGTAATCGAAGCGAATATTGCCTGTGTAATCAGCCGTGCCATCCACATTGCTGATAAAGCCAAGTGTTAAAGTAATAGTTTGCCCGGCAAACGCGGATATGTCAACTCTTTCGGTCTCCCAATTCGGAAACGTGTTGTTTGCTTGTGTACTGTCTAATGACCAAACGAGGCTGCTATTAATAGCAGCAAAAGCATAATCATTGATCACTGCATCATCGTCATCGGGGCGGTAAGCTAAATATTTGAGGCCTAAATATTGTGTATTGGTGGGGATGGTCACTGTTTGGGTGACGATGCTGCTATTTGGGTAGTAAACACCATCGCTTATGCAATATCCGCCACCCCAATAGTCCATGCTGCCATCATACGCAGGCACCCCCCAAACGCCATGCCAATTGCCAATCCAGTAGCAGGCATTGCTGGAGGCAAGGTTCCAGTCTGATGGATCGTTTTCAAAGCTACCATCGTTGACGAGAAGTTGCATGGTGTCGGGGGCGGCTGTCTGGTTGGTAATGAGGGGCATTTTGAAGTTGGTGCTGTGGGAAAGGGTGGCGGTGGTTCCGTTGGGGGTTACGGCCGTTCCCGCACCCTGCACCGGTGATGGCAATGGCATTGAAGCCGCAGCCTGCGCCTCCTCAACAAACCAGGTCAAATCATGGTCGCCGCTATTTGTAATGGTCAGCGTCGAAGTGAGCTGCACATCGGCCGGCTGTACACTGCTCAAAGCGGTTGGTTCCACAGATATGGTAGGCGCAGTTCCCGCAGCCGCATCCAAACACCAGGCTGCCAGGCGACCAGCATCGCCTCTAACATGATCGGAAACATGTATATTCCACGTCCCGCTCAAATCTTCGCCATCAAAGCTGCTGAGCGGGCTGTTGGGAATGTAGTTCCCGCCTGTCGGAGGACAGGCATTTTCTACCCACACCAGAGCTTCGTCATCAAGTGTGGCATAGATGTTGTTTAAATAGCAGCCATAGCTGGTTGCGGGGATGCCAATGCGGTCTATGAGGGTAACGGCCGTACCCGTTTCCGCGTGCTCCAGAGTAAAAATCAAATCCCCCACCCAAGTATGCGTCGCTGTAATCGCCACATTCAAATCCAGAATACTGCCCCCTTCAGGAACCACAATCGTATCAACTACCCCAGCGGCATTGTTATCGGGAATCCCCAGATCAGGCGTGCTGCAAAACTGAAGATTGGTATCTGTTTCCGGGGCGCGGGCTTCCGTTCTGGCAGCCGAAAGAACCGACCCATGTTCTTCAACTGGTTTTTGCACCACAATTGTTGTCACCGATTCCGCACTAACAACCTCGCTGCTCCACAGCGAAGAAAACACGAAAAATAAAGTGACACCCACCAACAAAAAAGAAATCAAACCTCGTTTACGCAAAAAAATGTCATGAAACATGATTGCTCTCACTAACGATCAATAAAGCAGTCATAAAACTACTGCTCCATAAAAATATAAAGTTGAGGTACGGATTGGGTGGGGGTTTCAGTTTTTAAGGAAACTTGGGTACTTCTGTTCCACAATGATATATACAATAATACCCACAGCCCTTCCAAATGCTCGTGATATATATTCTATTTTGTGCGGAAAACATTAATATCCTCGTTACAAAGCAGACGTAATAGCATTAGCCTCCATCCATCTGCCACTCTCAATAATTTCAAATGTAGTACACATCCCCAAATTTGTGCGCTATAATTGCACGTCAATGAATATCAAGGTCTCAACAAATAAGAGACCCCAATAATTTCAAGGAGAGAAGATATGTTATTCAAAAGATTGAGTATCCTCGTGGCGATTTTGCTCCTGTTTAGCCTGGTACTGGCAGCTTGTGGAAGCAACGCAGGCAATGAGCCAGCAGCCAATTCGGGCGAAGAAATGACCGCTGAAGAGCCAGCAGCAGAAGAGCCAGCAGCAGAAGAACCAGCGGCAGAAAGTGATTGCAGCAGCGCAGACGTGTTCTGCGTGGGTCTCGTAACCGATGTTGGCGAAATTGACGACAAGTCCTTCAACCAATCCGCGTGGGAAGGTGTGCAAATGGCCGCCACCGAGTTGGGCGCACAGGTTGATTACATCGAAACCAAAGACGCTAAAGACTACGCCACCAACATCGGCCTCTTTGCAGAGAATGGCTACGATGTCATCGTCACTGTTGGCTTCGCTTTGGGTGAGGCAACTCTGGAAGCGGCTGGCAACTACCCAGACATCAAGTTCATTGGCGTAGACCAGTTCCAGGGTGAAGCAGCCCCCAACGTGGCCGGTTTGATCTTCAACGAAGATAAAGCTGGTTTCCTGGCGGGTTCGTTAGCTGCCATGCTCTCCGAATCTGGCACGATTGCGGCCGTTTTGGGGACAGACCTGGTTCCGCCAGTGGTTGCCTTCAAAGAAGGGTATGAGAACGGCGCACGTTACATCAACCCGGATATCAACCTCATCTCCACCTACCATCCTGGTGGCATGGATGTGGCCTTTACTGACCCGGAATGGGGCGCCAGTACAGCCGCACAGGCTATCACTCAGGGTGCAGACGTTGTCTTTGGTGCAGGTGGCAAGACCGGTAATGGCGCTTTGATCGAGGTAGCCAGCAATGAAGGTTTGTACTGCATTGGTGTAGACTCTGACCAATGGGAAACCGTACCAGAAGCGCATCCTTGCCTGGTATCCAGCGCAATGAAGCTGATCACCCCCGGTGTGTTTGACTTGGTAAAAGCAGCCCAAGATGGCAGTTTCCCCACCGGTAACTACTTTGGGTCGGTTGGCCTGGCTGACTTCCACGATTTTGATGGGCAGGTTCCGCAAGATGTGAAAGATAAGCTGGCAGAGATTGACGCAGGTCTACAAGATGGTTCCATCGAGACCGGCTACAACCCGGGTGGCTAATATCGGTGAATAGTTGTCAGTGGCTAGTTAACAGTAAGCGCTTCTATTTGCTGATTACTGCTTATCGGTTACTGACAACTTGGAGCCAACCTGGCTATTGATTTGAGTGATTGAGAAGGTGCGACGTATTAAAAGGCGTCGCACTTTCTTTTTTTCATCAGGTAAGGTAAAACTAAATAAAAAGGGCAGGTTCAGGTATGATGAATCCAGAAATCGAGTCTTCGCCAGGGAACGGCCGTTTCCTATCCACCCTTCAACAAATATGGCGCTCCATTAGTGTGCCCTTAACCGCTGTCCTTTTAGCCGCCCTCATCGGGGCCATTCTCCTCATCGCCTCCGGGGCATCCCCGCTAGAAGCCTATGCCGCCCTCTTCAAAGGATCATTTGGCAATGCACAGGCAATCGGCCGTACACTAGAAAAAGCAACTCCCCTCATCTTTAGCGGCCTGGCCGTTGCCTTCGCCTTCAAAGCCGGGCTTTTCAACATCGGCGCACAGGGGCAGCTCCTATTTGGCGCTATTGTTGCCGCATTCCTCGGCTTCAGCATCGAAGGGTTGCCAGCCATTATCCATGCACCGCTAGCCCTGATTGGCGGCGCGGCAGCAGGCGCACTCTACGGAGCCATTCCCGGCGCACTACGCACCTACACAGGCGCACACGAAGTTATCACCACGATCATGCTCAATTACATAGCCATCAACATCACCGACTACCTGGCTGATGGGCCATGGAAAGATATGACTCCTGGCAATATTGTGGCCCGCACTCCCAAAATCCTACCCTCTGCCGAAATCCCTTACATAGGCAATGTTCCTGTAGGCTTTATTCTGTCTGTATTAGCAGCAGTCGTTGTCTGGTGGCTGCTATGGCATACAACAATCGGCTATGAAATCCGCACTGTTGGACTGAATTCACATGCCGCCCACTACGCCGGAATGCGTGTAGCCTGGACAGTGATTTTGACAATGGCTTTGAGCGGTTTACTGGCTGGTTTGGGCGGCGCCGTTGAGACTCAAGGTGTTGTCGGCCGTTATCAACCAGGTTTTAACATTGCTCTTGGATTTGATGGCATTACCATTGCTCTGCTAGGCAAAACACATCCATTTGGCGTGATTCCAGCAGCGCTGCTGGTCGGAGCCATGAAAGCAGGCAGTAGCCAGATGCAGTTTAGCGCGGGTGTTGCCAAAGAAATCACCGATGTCATTCAGGCGCTCATTCTGTTCTTTGTAGCTGCTGATGTGATTGTGCGCTGGATTATCCGTATGCGTGCCAGTGATGGTGACCAAGTAACGTTTAGCTCCAATTGGGGGCAGTCGTAGTTGGTTGCTGGCAACTGGTTATTGGTTGCTGGTAGACGGAATCGTTAATTGCAAGGATTTATTATGGAATCAAGTCTTAACGTCAATAACTGGCTGCGCCGGTATGGGTTTTTATCTGGAGTATTGGTGATAGCGTTTGTGATCATTGTGTGGCGTTATGCAGTGGATCCGCAGGTGACAACGGCCGTACTCGCCTCCACCCTTCGCCAATCCACCCCCCTGGTACTGGGTGCATTATGCGGGCTGCTCGGCGAACGCTCCGGCGTCGTCAACATCGGCATTGAAGGGCAAATGCTGCTAGCCGCTTTCATTGGCTTTCTAGCCAGTGTCTACACTGGCAATCTGGCACTAGCCATTGCTGCCGGAATGCTCACCGGCGCATTGATGGGGCTGCTGCTGGCCTTCATGTCCGTCACACTGAAAATGGACCAGATCATTGGCGGAACGGTCATCAACATTTTAGCCATCGGTCTCACCGGGTATTTTTACACCGCCGGGCTGACCACACAGGGCAAGCTGCAACCCATCCCCCTGGGGCCATTGGCCGACATTCCGCTATTTGGTCGCGTCTTCTTCAATAACCCGCCCATCACCTACGCCACTCTGATTTTGGTGATGGTGGTGCATTACGTGCTGTTCTTCACGCGTTGGGGGCTGCGCACTCGCGCTGTGGGCGAGCATCCCAGCGCAGCGGATACGGTAGGCATCAATGTCTTCACCATTCGCTACGTCAACGTCATCATTGGCGGGGCAATTGCCGGGCTGGCAGGCGCCTATTTATCACTAGAAGCTGTTGGTTCTTTTGAGCGGCTGATGACGAACGGCCGTGGCTTTGTGGCCCTGGCTGTGATGTTATTTGGCAAACGCACGCCGTTGGGATCATGGGGTGCAGCGCTGCTGTTTGGTTTTGCGTCAGCGCTGCAAACACAGTTGCAATTTGGCGGCGAAATAGAAATACCGCACCAATTTATCGGGATGCTCCCCTATTTATTGACGATTTTGGTGCTGGCAGGATTTGTCGGCCGTACCCGCGATCCGAAAGCGTTGGGACAGCCTTATGAAACGGAATAATCATGAACCGCTGCGCTCTTCGCGTTCTTTGCGGTTGAATTCCAAAAAGGCTGGGGAGTGACATGATGGGAGAAATGCCATGAGCGATGCAAGCAAGACAATTGTGCTAGAAGCGCGGGGGATTACGAAGCGGTTCCCCGGTGTGTTGGCAAATGACCGGGTAGACCTGACCCTGCACAAGGGAGAAATTCTGGCGCTGTTAGGCGAAAATGGCGCGGGCAAAAGCACTTTAATGAACATGCTCTATGGCCTCTATCACCCGGATGAGGGCGAAATCTGGATCAAGGGTGAAAAGGTGGCGCTGAAAAACCCGCGTGACGCCATTGACCGAGGGATTGGTATGGTGCATCAGCATTTTCAACTGGTTCCGGTGATGACGGTAGCGGAAAATGTGATGCTCGGCTCGGAAGTGACACGAGGTGCAGGTTATTTGGATGTGCGCGAGGCGGAGCGACAGGTGCGTAAGCTCTCGCAGCAGTATGGGCTGGAAGTTGACCCAACGGCCGTTGTCGAAGACCTCCCCGTGGGCACACAGCAGCGCGTGGAAATTATCAAGGCGCTGTACCGGCACGCAGATGTGTTGATTTTGGATGAGCCAACGGCCGTACTCACCCCGCAAGAAGCACAAGAACTGTTCCGCATTATGCGTGACCTGACCAATCAGGGTGTCTCCATCATTTTCATCACCCATAAGTTGAAGGAAGTGCTGGCGGTATCTGATCGCATTGGCGTGCTGCGTGCCGGGCAGTATGTGGGTACAGCCGATCCGAAAACGGCCACCGAAGCCAGCCTGGCGGAAATGATGGTGGGACGTAAAGTCATTTTGCAGGTGGAAAAAGCGCCTGCCCAGCCCGGCGAGGCGGTTTTGCAGGTCAAAAGTTTGTACGTGAAAGATGATCGCGGGCAAACGGCCGTTGCTGGAATAGACCTCACCGTACACGCCGGAGAAATCCTGGGGATTGCCGGTGTCCAGGGCAATGGTCAGCGCGAACTGGTTGAGGCGCTCACCGGCATCCGCCCTATCGAAGAGGGGCAAGTGACCATTGCCGGGCAGGATAGCACACACTTCACGCCGCGCAAAAACACCGAATTGGGCGTAGCCCACATCCCCGAAGACCGCGAAAAACATGGGCTGGTAATGGCCTATTCCCTGGCCGACAATATGGTGCTCAACAATTATTACCAAAAACCATATGCCAGCGGTATTGTCATGCACAACGACGCCATTTACGCACACGGGGTCCAGCTAGTGGAGCAATTTGATGTGCGCACGCCCAGCGTGATGACGCCCGCCAGCAACTTGTCCGGCGGCAACAAACAAAAAGTGATTGTCGCTCGTGAATTTTCACGCCCGACCAAACTGCTCATCGCCGCCCAACCCACACGCGGCATTGATGTTGGTTCGATTGAATTCATTCACAAGCAAATTGTGGCACAGCGAGATGAGGGAGTGGCGGTATTGCTAGTTTCGGCAGAACTGGATGAGGTGTTAGGTCTGGCTGATCGGGTGGCAGTAATGTTTGACGGCCGTATTGTCAAAACGCTGCCCATTACTGAAGCAACCCGCGAACGAGTGGGTCTGCTCATGGCCGGGTCGGAAGCCTGACAAATTTTATCCAATTAAAATACAAAGGCCGGTGCAATACCAGCCTTTTTCTATTCCGATTGTCTATCTAGCAGGTACAACGCCAGAGTAATATTGGTAATGTCGCCAAGTTGATTGATACGGCCGTCTAGCAGCGCATAATGCAAATCACGCTTTTCCACCCAATGATAGCCATTATGCGATGGTGGCGATGGGGCTAGCTGCGCATGTTGCGTAAACAAAAAATGCGTGGGCTGCCCATGACAAGTTGTATACGTGCCTAAATAAACCCATTTCGGGCTTTCATAGCCCAACGCCAACAATTCATCCTTAACCGCACTCATTGGATCCCCCCCCTGCTCCAACGGCACCGAAAGGATAGATAACTGCAAAGGAGACGCTTGTCGTTCTTTTACCAATGCCCGCCCTTCACAATCCATGACTAATGCATGTACGCGCTCCATCTGCGTTAAATTATTGTCATCAAAATTCTGGCCCACCGCCATGATGTCTCCCTCTCTCATTCCATTTGTATGAGGCAAATTACCAACACCTATTGTCTACCATATTCGTTACATTTTACCTTTCTGTTCGACGCTAATTTGTATAAGCAGTTGATGACACAAAGATAATCATTATCCGAAAAAAAATTCCCGCCGCTAGACAGAAATCTAGCCCTGAGATATACTAAAAGCATCCAAACAGCAATTGCAGTAACAAATGTAGGGAGATAGCCCCGCAGGGTACGGTCACAAAGTGCGGGGTTATTTATTCTACTTTTTGGTTAAATACACACCAACAAATTGCAATTTTATAGAGGATGACTAACGGGCTAAAAGAGACCATTTGAAAATATTGTGTCTGTGCCAGGTATTCAATTACCTGAACATGGAGAAAAGATCATGATCCCTGGTGAAGATTTTGTCTATTTAACAGAAGAAGGTTTGCAAAAAATCCATGAGGAATTAACCTACCTCACGACAATCAAGCGTGAAGAACTCTCGCGCAAATTGGAGATTGCCATCTCGCAAGGGGACCTAAAAGAAAATGCAGATTACCACGCTGCCAAAGAAGAGCAAGGGTTTGTGGAAGGACGCATTAAAGACCTGGAAGATGCGCTGCGCCGCGCAAAAATCATTGAAGAAGATGTTCCCAATGACGTGGTGCGAGTAGGCAGCACAGTCACTGTCGTGGAAGAAGGGTATGACGAGCCAGAAACCTATCAAATTGTAGGTGCTCATGAGGCAAACCCTGCTGAGGGTCTTATTTCTAATGAATCCCCGATTGGAAATGCTTTATTGGGCGCAAAGAAAGGGCAAACGGTACGAGCGATGACGCCAGGTGGCGAAATTCGGCTCACTGTGCAGGCAATCGAGTAATTTCTAAATCACAGTCAATGATGGCTTTGAACGGCCGTTTCCCGCGGGAGACGGCCGTTTTTTATTTCCCCAACAAACAAGTACGCAACTGCATCTCATCCGAGCGGCGCAAAAAAGCATGAACCAGATCACCTGGCTGCAAGACCGTATCCCCATGCGGGATAATCACGGCCCCATGCCGCCGAATAGACACCACCACACAATCATGAGGCAGTTCACAGGCTAGTTTTGCCAATGGTTGGTGCGCCGCCGGGCTGTGCGGCGGAATCTCAACTTCCAAAAACTCAGTGTTATCCACCAAACGCAGCCGCGCCCGATCCTCATCAAACTGCCCTTTTGCTTTACGCATCAGAGCCACATTATAGGCTTTCACAATATCACTGCGGCGAATGACGCCAATCACACGCTCCGGCTCGGCACGGGTGACGACGGGCATTTTGTTGATGCCACGCACACCCAGGCGCTGGATAGCATTGCCCAATGGCTCATCATCAAAGGCGATGAGCAAATTGCCGGTGGTAGCAATTTGGATGACGGTACGGCCGTCGCACTCCCCCTGCTCAATGGCCCGATCATAATCACGCAAGCTGACCATCCCCACCAAACGCGATCCTTCATCCACCACCGGAAAGCTGTGACTGTGCGTTTGCTGGAAAAAATCGCCCAGTTTCGTCAGCGGTGTGTTCATTTGCACCACAAACGGATTTGCCGTCATCGCCTCGCGCACCTGCATACTTTGCAGCAAATCCAGGTCGCGCCCGCGCTGCAAGCTAATGCCTTTGAGCTTTAATTTCAGAGTGTAAATGGATTCGCTAAAGAGATGCTCCGCCAGCAAGGTGGACAAAACCGTCGCCAACATCAGCGGCAAGATAAGTTTGTAATCATTGGACATCTCAAAGACGATAAGAACGGCCGTAATCGGAGCGCGTGCTGCTGCGGCAAAAACCGCCGCCATCCCCACAATGGCATACGCTCCTGGATTTGCAGCCACATCCGGCCAGGCACTGTGTGCCAGCGTCCCCACCATGCCGCCCAACACCGCACCCATAAACAAGGCGGGGGCAAAAACACCCCCAGAGTTCCCCGAACCTAGCGTTAAGCCCGTCGCCACTAATTTCCACAGCAGCAGCGAGGCCATCAACCCCAGAGACAGCGTAATGTCTTCGGCAATCGCCTCGCCGATAAATTCCAGCCCCGGCCCCAACACTTCCCGATCAGGCAAAAAGTAGATGCCTACCAGGGCCGTAAGCGTCAGTCCCAACCCCGTTTTTAGCGACATTGGCACACGCCATCCATCAAACAGACCTTCCAACCAATAAAGGGAACGAATAAACAACACGGCAACCAGCGCAGCTAACACGCCCAACACAATGTAAATAGGCAGTTCCCAAAAGTTATGCAGCGGGTACGCGGGGACAATGAAAGCGGGGGCATCAGATAAAAAGATACGGCCAATGATGCCCGCTGACACAGAGCTGATGACGACTGCGCCAAAGTAACGGGTAGTGAATTTTCCCAAAATCACTTCCAGAGCAAAGATGGCTCCGGCAATGGGCGCGTTGAAGGTGGCAGCAATGCCGGCCGCCGCGCCACAGGCAACCAGGGTACGCACGCGCTCGGCGGAGAAGTGGAACCACTGCCCAATGGAGGAGCCAAGCGCAGCCCCGACCTGCACAATGGGGCCTTCGCGTCCGGCAGAACCGCCGCTGCCAATGGTGAGAGAGGAAGCCAGCACTTTGACGGCCGCCACACGGGTACGAATACGGCCGTTCCGCAGCGCCAATGCCTCCATCACCTCCGGTACGCCATGTCCCTTCGCCTCCCGTGCCCAGCGGTTGACCATGAAGCCAACCACAATCCCGGCCAGCGCCATAACCAGAAGCAGCCCGATTGTCTCCCCGATGGCATCCTGCATCCAAACTGTGCCATCATGAATGCGTGCTAACAGCCACACAAAAAAGACCGCTCCCAGGCCTGTACCAATGCCCACAAGAACGGCCGTTAACACCAACACCAATGAATCGGGAGGCTGCACCTGGTCTAATCGGCGGCGAATCCGCTGCCCCATTCGCCCAGAGACTTGCTCCTGTTTCATTGGTATCTCTACACTCATTTCAATCTCTCCTTCACAATTCGCTGCTGGTGTGTTCTGCACTCGTTAGTATACGCCCGGAAAGATGATGAACCAAACATTGTTGGCTCATTAGCTGTTCATGGGACAAGCCGCTCCCATGTGTCGCGTGCAAAAGGGTTGACGGCCGTTTCCCCCCTCTGCTATCATACTCGCCACATCATAATATAGAAAACGGCCGTGACAGGGACAGATTATCCGGTTCCCCTGGTGTACAGAGAGTGGCGCAAATGCTGCAAGCGCCATCGCCAGACCCACATAATGACACCCTTGAGCCGAGCGGCGAACGGTTTTCAGTATACAGTAATCAGTAAACAGTATTCAGTTACTGACCACTGACCCCCGACTACTGACCACTGAATACTGATCACTTAATAACCGCCTCCGGGAACGCCCGTTACAGCGTGAGGTCTTCGACACAATCCGAGACCGACAAGAGGCTGGCAATCTGCAACGAACACATCACACACATTGCTAGCAAATTGGTGGTGGCACCACGAGATCGCGATTCAAGCGCTCGTCCCCCAAAAGGGATGAGCGCTTTTTATTTTGCAATTGGTTTTTGCCAATTGTCGCCCTCGTCCTCCAAAGAGGATGAGGGCTTTTTGTTTATAGAGTTGTCAAATCTTTGAGATTTGACCATTCTGCATTCGATTTTTGTAGGAGAAAGATATGGACACCATACGCACAACCGAATTACAACAGCACATTGGCAAGCGTGTGCAACTACATGGCTGGCTGCACAATTTGCGGCAAATGGGCGGCATTCGCTTCCTGGTGCTGCGCGATGGCTATGGCACAGCCCAAGCCGTCACTGAAAACGAAGCAGATTTTGCGCCTCTGCTAAACCTGGCTTTGGAAAGCGTCATCACCCTGGAAGGGACGGTGACGCAAACGCCACAAGCTCCCGGCGGCGTGGAACTGCATCAGCCGCGCATCACCGCCATTACACCCACCACCGAAGCGCCACCGGTGGCCTTGCACAAAAGGGAACTCAAGGCAGGGCTGCCCGTATTGCTCGATCATGCCGTCATCACGAACAGACACCCGGCACGACGTGCTATTTTTCGCCTGGCAGCGGGGGCGATGGCTGGATTCCGCGCCACGCTTAACGGTATGGGTTTCACAGAAATCCAGACGCCAAAGATGGTCGCCTCGGCTACGGAGAGTGGGGCGAACGTGTTTGAGCTAGATTATTTTGGGCGTCCCGCTTACCTGGCGCAAAGCCCGCAGTTCTACAAGCAAATCATGGTCGGCGTGTTCGAGCGCGTTTATGAAGTTGGCCCCGTCTTCCGTGCCGAACCGCACGATACCAGCCGCCACGTTAACGAGTACGTCAGCCTGGACGTGGAGTTTGGCTTTATCGAGAACCATTTCACAGTGATGGCGCTGCTGCGTGAGGTGTTGGCGGGGATTTTTACCACGCTGGCAGAGCGATACACTGCTGAACTAACTCTGCTGCACGCTAATCTGCCGATTGTTCTACCAGAAATCCCGCACATCCATTTTGCTGCCGCACAGGAACTCATCTGGCAGCAGCATGGCGTAGACGTGCGCGGTGAGCCAGACCTTTCGCCGCAAGACGAACGCTGGTTGGGCGAGTGGGCGCAGCAAGAGCATGGCAGCGATTTTTTGTTTGTGACGGGGTATCCAATGGGGAAACGGCCGTTCTACACCCACCCCGACCCTGCCAACCCTGGCTACTCCAACAGCTTCGACCTGCTCTTTCGCGGCACAGAACTGGTGACGGGCGGGCAGCGCCTGCACCTGTACAGCGACTATCTGGCGGCGCTGGCACAGGCAGGGCTGCCCACCGCACCCTTCGCCACCTACCTGGAAGCGTTCCGTTACGGGATGCCGCCACATGGCGGCTTTGCCATTGGCCTGGAACGGCTGCTGATGCAGTTGCTGGGCCTGCCTAATTTGCGACTGGCGACGCTGTTCCCGCGGGATATGCAGCGATTAGCACCGTAATTCGAGAAAGATAGCGCATCAAATTACATATCCCGCCGGGCAATTACAGCAAACCCGGCGGGTATTTTTTTTGACACGCTGGTGTCAAATAATTAGCACCCGAGTCTAAAATAATTGACACCCGGGTGTGAATGAGATAGCACAGGGGTGTCATTTTTCTAGCACGGCTGTGTTACGGCCGTTTCCTTCCTGCAAGCTGCCATCACCCTAACGGAGCGCGGCATGGAGCCACAAACGCTGCCCCGGTTGCAGTGGCAGCGATAGGGCTTCGTCAATCGTGCGGAAGCCCGTTTCTAGCTCATATTCTCCCTGTTCCATCGCCTCTGGGATGAAGTCTTGCGCCTCGGCAACGTAAACGCGCTGCAAAAAATCGGGGTATGGGAAAGCGTACCCGTCTGGCTTGGGAGCCAGATGATGAAAGTGTATAAAGCCCAATGGCCGGGGATTGAGCAGCGTCCAGCCGGTTTCCTCTAGTAGTTCGCGGTGCAGTGTTTCTAGCAGCGTTTCATCTGGTTCGCAGCGGCCACCGGGGACGACATGGTAAGAATCCACAAAATCACGCACGACCATCACCGCATCCCCGCGAAACAGAACGGCACGCACGGAGCTAATGTATGCTTCAGGTGGTAAGTCATCGCCGAGGTAATAAGCGAGACGTAAAGGCATGGCGCCATCATACCAAACGGCCGTTTCCACTAACTTTGCTTCATGTCCAACTAAAAACTGCTGCAAATCATCTTTCATCGGTTACAATCCCAGGGCAAGGTCTTAGAGGTATACTATACTGCCAAAGGTCATAATCTGACATTTTTGATTTGCAGGTTTGCAAGTCTGCAAGCGGCAAGTACTTGCAACTTGCAAACTTGCTACGCAATGGAAATGTTACATTATGCCCTTCATGAATATATGTAAGCAAAGGAATGTCGATATGACCGGTTTGCAAAAATTCTTCACTAACATCCTGCCTGCGGCATGGGCCAAAGATATGGAGGCAGAGTCTCGACAGTGGATGGTGCGCTGCACCTGCGGTTACGAACAATCTGTGTGGGAACTGGGCGGCATTCGCTGGAAAGCAAAGGGCAACCCCAAGCAGCTTCGCCGCTGCCCACAGTGCGGGCAGCAGACGTGGCACACCATCACCCGCAAAACCAACCTATGATGGCAGCGTGTCTTGTGGAATGGCCCACACGCCGCTGATTTTGACGGCCGTTACTTCTCCCCGTGCAATCCGCCGCCGCAGCGCCACCAGCGATATACCCAGCCGCGCCGCCGCTTCTTGTGTGTTGAGCAAACGCGGCGGTTGGGGCGGCAGACCATTGAATCCAGATTCTTGCCAGGTATGCCAATACACGGAAAGACGCTGCACAAAGGCGGACGGCCGTTCTGCATACAAACGCTGCCCCAACGGATAGGCGGCCATTTCCAGTGCTGTCTGCCGTTCTGCCAGCAAAGGCAGTAAGCGCGGCAAATCCGCTTCTGCGGCGTAGGCGCTGCCTGGTGTAGTGAGCATGTGACGCAGTACCACCAAGTCATGCGCCATGCCCAAATAATCGGACAACTCGTGCAGTTCCCGCGCCATCTCAGCCATCGGCAGCGGCCACAGCAGGGAGAGCAGTTCGACGTGATGCCACAAATATTTCACTTGTTTGCGCCACTCATGAAACAACTCCGGGCGTTTGGCGGCATACGCAGCCGTCATATTGCGATGGCCTTGTTTGTATACGCGCCGCAAGCCATCGGCAAAAGCGGCAAAGCCATCTTGTTGGATGGGCAGCGCCGCAAAACGAGGACGGGCTTGTTGGAGGACGGCCGTTACCTCCCGCAGCGTATCCGCATCCTGCAAAAACCGGCGGCTGACAGCCTGCTGCCAATCCACCAGCGCGGCGCGAATGCCCGCAAACGCGCCCTCCGGCAAATCGGCGGCGTGAAGCGCACACACACTATCCAGCGTCTCAATGATCACGGCGCTGTCGCGCAGTACAGCCAGGCGGCGGGCGGCATCGCGGAAGCAGACGTTCTCGCGCTGGAATGACTCCTCGCCCACCTCGTCGCGCACCAGGCGCAGCAGCGCCCGCAGCCGTTTGAAGTTTTTGCGGGCAGCGTGGACGGCCGTTCCCATTTCCTCACCCGGCGCAGTGAGCATCTGGACATTTTCATCAATCAGCGCCAGCCCAATACGCTTGATGGCTGATTCGCTGCTTTCGTGTGCTTGTATTTGAAACATAGGAATTGACAATTGACGATTAACGATTGACGATTAACGGTTGACAATTGACAATTGGCTGTTGACCATTGACAATTATCAAACCAGGGTTATTCTGCCACGAGCGCAACCTTGCGGCAAACACATTTCGGAGGATGGCAATGGAAACAGAGATGACAAAGGAACAATTGCTGGCAAAAGTACGGGATTCGCGGGCGGCCTTTTCGCAGTTATTGGCACAGTGGGAACCGGCACGTATGGACGAAGCGGTGACACCAGAGGGCTGGACGGTGCGCGATATTGTGGCGCACATTTCGGCCTGGGAGCGCAAGCTGTGCGAGTGGCTGCCGCTGGCGGCTGCGGGGACAAAGCCATCTGATTTGCCGGGTACGGATGAGGAGATTGACGCGATGAATGCCGGGTTCTTTGCGGCAAACCGGGATCGGGACACGGCGGATGTGTTGGCCGAGTTTGCAGAGAATGGGGAGAAGGTGATGGCGGTGGTAACGGCCGTTCCCGAATCCACCCTCACTGACCCCAACCATCTCCCCTGGCGGGAAGGACGGCCACTCTGGTACATGGTCGGCGGCAACACCTTCTGGCACTACGAAGAACATGAAGCGGTAATCCGTAATCAGCAACCAGCAACCAGCAACCAGCCAACCATAATCCCTTGGGAAAACGAGGAGCTGCCAACGGAAAAGACTGTGCGTCGCCTGCTGTTGGCGGAAGGGCTGTCTCCTACTCGCTGGTCGAACCGCCCCGGCGACCGCTACAGCACACACACTCACGACTACGACAAGGTACTGGTGGTGGTGCAAGGCTCTATCACCTTTGGCCTACCGGATACGGACAAAACGATCACGCTCAATCTAGGCGACCGCATGGAACTACCGGCGGGCACAGCACATGATGCTATTGTCGGGCCACAGGGCGTGGCCTGCATCGAGGCACATCGCAGATAAGGGATTTATGAAACCACTAGTCTATTATTGTCGTTGGCAAGGGGCAGCTTTACGTTTACGAGGACGGGGGGAAACGGCCGTATGGGGCCAACTCGTCTACAATCCAGGCGAAGCTGAAACGGCCCAAACCTTCCGCTTCAACCTGCAAACCTGGGAACTCACGCTTGAAGACGAAACCGGCGAACGCACCATCCAACTAGATGAAATGGGCGTGCCGGAACAGTAAACAATTAGCAATGAACAAAAAAAGGCATTTGTTCATTGTTCATTGCTAATTGTTCATTGTCTACTGCCAACGCTGCCGGTATACGTCAATCACGTTGGGTAAATTCTCAAACTTTTGCAGCAGCCAATTTAGCTGGGCCAGGTCTGTCACCTCTACCACCAGGTAAACCGTCATCGTGCTGTCGTCAGTGGTGCGTTTTGTCTTGGGCACAGTAATATTTTGACCGCGCAAAATAGCATTCATGTCATCGATCAGGCTGGCACGACGATAGGCACGTACCACAATGGGAATGGGATAGGTTTCTGCTTCTTCGCCCCAGCCCACTTCAATCAGCCGCTCGCGCTCGGTGATGGCGGCAACCTGAGCACAGTCCTGCCGGTGAATGGTCACGCCCTGCCCCCGCGTAATGTAGCCAATAATTGGCTCTGGGGGAATGGGGTTGCAGCATTTTGCCATGCGCGTGTGCAGGCCGCTCAATCCTTTGACAGTGAGGCCGCCGGGTTTCTTTTGTGGGGGACTTAGTAACGGCCGTAACTCATCATCCGGCTTCAAATCGCGGCGCATCAACGCAATCGCGCCGCTAATTTGCGAGGTCTGAATGTCGCCAAAACCTACTTTTGCCAAAAACTTTTCCACATCCTGATATTTGAGCGCCTGGGCAATATCCTCCACGTTATAGGTATCGCTTAAACCGAGACGGCGCAGTTCGCGCAGCACTACTTCGCGCCCCTGCTCCACATTTTGCTCCCGCTCCTGCTGGCGGAACCATTGGCGGATTTTGCTGCGCGTGCGAGCGCTGCCCGTATAGCCCAGGGTAGAATTCATCCAATCGCGGCTGGGGCCAGCCCGCTTGGTGGTGATAATCTCCACCTTCTCGCCTGACTTCAGCCGGTAATCGAGGCTAACCATCTTGCCATTCACTCGTGCCCCCCGGCAGCGATGGCCGACTTCGGTATGTACCTGGTAAGCAAAATCAATCGGTGTCGAACCGGCAGGGAGTTCTACTACATCCTCGTTGGGCGTAAAAACGTAAATGCGCTCTGCTTGAATTTCTGTCTCAAAGGCAGTGCTGTTTGGCTCTGGCCCCTCCGACTCCTGAATAGCTGTCAACAGTTCACGCAAACCTTGAATCCGCCGCTGGGCAGAGGCACTAACTCGTGTGCCGCCTTCTTTGTATGCCCAATGGGCAGCCACCCCTTTTTCGGCTTCTTCGTGCATGCGGATGGTGCGGATTTGTACTTCCAGAGTCTGGCCGGTGCGGGTGTCGATAACGGCCGTGTGCAACGAACGATACCCATTTGGCTTAGGGGAAGCGATATAATCATCAAACTCACGCGGAATGGGCTGCCACAGGCTATGAACAGCCCCCAACACCTGATAACACAGCCCCCGGTCTTCCTCCTCTTTCTCCTTCGTGCTTAACTGCCTATAGCGTTCCGGGTTGACCGGCTGCAAAATCACGCGCAGCGCCTGAATGTCATAAATATGCTCAATATTATCTACACCTTTGCGCTGCATTTTACGGTAAATAGAATAGATATGTTTGGGCCGTCCCGTTACTTCCGCTTGAAGGTTCATTGTTTCCAAACGGCGGCGCAGTTGTCCGGCTGCGGTATCAATCTTCTTTGCGCGTTCTGTGCGGCGCTCAGCTAATTTGCTGGCAATCTCACGGTAACGCTGCGGTTCCAGGTAACGGAAAGCCAGGTCTTCCAGCTCCCATTTAAGCTGCCACACCCCCAACCGATTCGCCAGAGGCGCATAAATGTGCATGGCTTCATTGGCTACCTCCAACCGCCGTTCTGTGGGCAGTCGGCTTGCATGACGCATATCTTGCAAACAATCGGCCATGCGAATGAGGATAATGCGAATGTCGCCCTCAATGATGGAGAGAATGGCACGGCGCACAGTCTCTAATTTGTGCTGCCCGGTGTCTAATCCAGCCTGGGAGCGCCGATAATGTTCTTTTTCGGAATAGGCGTAGAGATTTTGCAAACCCGTTACTAAAGAGACTACTTCTTCATCGAACTGTTCGCTCAGGTCAACGGCCGTACGATTTGTGTGGGGCAGCAGCGTATCCAACAGCAAGCTGGCAGCAATCGTATTGGCATCCACATCAAGTTGGATCATGGCATGAGCAACAGCCAAATTGTGAGCCATATAAGACTCGCCCGTGTCGCTGGTGTGGTCAGCGTGGGCCTCCGCAGCAAAAGTGTAGGCTTTGTGAATCTTAGCCCCGGATGAGGTATTGATTCCTCCGGGCAGTTCAGCCAGCAAATCATCCAATGTGATGTGAGTTTTGGGTATCATGATTCATAAAAAAACAGGCGTTCTCACTCCGAAAACGCCTGCTTTGCTTTCCTTGTTCAGATTAAAACACGGATGATTTTTAGGGCGTCTCCGGGGCATCGCTGTCGCTAAGGTTCTTAGTCTCGGTCGTTTCGGTTTCTTCTGTTTCCTCAGCCTGTTGCATACGAGAAGCGACTTGCTCGCGCATTTTTGCCGCCTGTTCTTTGCTGCTGTCCAGTACAATGCGTGCCTGCTGTTGTACCTGGCCCCCTAATTCTTGGGCTTTGGTTGTGTAATCATTGGCGTAGGAAACGGCCGTTTCCCGCACATGTTGAAACCGCTCCCCACCTGCCTGCCGCCAATCATGACTACGCTCGGCCAGTTGAGAGCGCATCTCATGCCCCGACTGCGGAGCCAAAATCAAAGCTGTAGCCGCACCCACCAGCCCGCCAATCACAAAACCGGCTAAAAATGCGCCAAAATCACTGTTATTATCACTCATCACTCACTCCTTCGTTAATCAGTGTCAGGTGTTTTAGGACCCAGTGCCAAGCACCTGACACTTGACACCCGACACATTGTCATTAATCTGGCAGATTTTTGCGCGGATCACCAAACAGCGCCTTCATGGCTCGCCGTGTAGCTACCATGTAACTATTCGCCTTCGTCACCGGCTTAACCACATTCTCGCTGACAAAAGTCGTCGTGCCGCGCACCATACCCACCGTTTCATTGGTTTTTTCCAAGATGGGCTTAATCTCAAACTCCAACATATTCACCAAACGGATGACCATCACCAACAGCAGCACCAACGCGACGCCAAATAAACAAGATTCCAGCGCCAATGCGATAATCAAGATGTCACGAATCGCTTCAATTTGCGGTGCAAAATTGTTGGCAAGAGCCAACACACCCCAGATGATCAACCCGGCCAACAGCAAAACGACGATCACACCGAGTACAACCCCAATCTGAGAAACCAGGGGCTTTCTTGTTTTTTGTGTCATTGAACTATCAATTGTGCTTGGTTCTATACTCATGTCTCCACCTGCGTCGAGTATATCACTAATCTATGTAAATGGTAACTGGTTACTGATCGCTGGTTGTTGGTTCATAGGAGGCCAGCCACCAACTGATTATGAGGGCCAACCAGGAGCCAATACTGGCAGTAAATAGGTACAGCACACCCAGTTTGAGCCATTCAATATTGAGCAGGTCACCCAAAAAATGACCAAGAGCAAAGCCTAACCAGGATGCCAGCACATACAACACAATACGCCGCGCTGGACCACCCATTAGCAGATGAAAGCCCGCGCCATAAGCTGTTGACAATAGAAATCCCAATACCAATGCTGAGGCAATGCCTACCATATTTGTTCCTCTAAAAATCGTGAAACGTGATGCATGAAACGTGAAAAAAGTTCGTTACGTTTCACGCCATCATGTGTCAGCAATGATGCCGCCGCCCAGGCATTCGTCGCCATTGTAAAAGACTGCACCTTGTCCAGCAGTCACGCCGAACACGGGTTCCTGAAATTGTACTTGAACACGGCCGTTCCCATCCACCTCTACCCGCGCCTCTGCCCCCTCTGCCTTATAGCGAATCTTCACCTGAGCGGGAAAAGTAGACGCGGGCGAGTTGCCCGATACCCAGTTCACGTCGCGCACAGCCAACGTGCGCTGCCCAAGCTGTTCCCGCGTGCCCACCACCAGTGCATTCTGCGTCACATCTTTACGCAGCACATACACCGGCTGCGGTGTGGAAATACCCAGCCCCTTGCGCTGCCCAATCGTGTAAAAAGGCAGGCCGTCATGCCGCCCAAGCTCCTCGCCATCCAACGTGAGAATAGGGCCGGGATTGCTGGCTTTGCTGCTGTACTCGCGCAAAAAACGCCGGTAATCGCCATCACCTAAAAAGCATAAATCCTGGCTGTCCCCTTTGGAAGCAACGGGCAAATTAAATTTGCGAGCCAGGTCGCGCACTTCAGACTTGGTGTAACCACCAACGGGGAAGAGGACGTGGTCCAGGTGCTCCTGGCGCAGCACATGCAGCACGTAGGATTGATCTTTGTGGTCGTCGCGCCCTTTGTAGAGATGGAAACGGCCGTCCTCATCCCCCACCACCTGCGCATAATGTCCCGTCGCCAAATACTGTGCATCCAGCGCCAATGCCTGATTCAACAAATACGTGAAGCGAATCTTGCGATTGCACTCAATGCACGGATTTGGCGTGCGGCCCTGCTCATGCTCGGCGATAAAAAAGTCCACAATCGTCTGCCGGAACTGCTCTTTCACATCCAGCGCATAAAAGGGAATACCTAACTGATCAGCAACGCGCCGGGCATCAGCCATTTGGTCAGGCGTGCAGCAGCGGTTGACAAAAGGCGCACCGCCCACCGTCGGCTCACTCCACAGGCGCATCATCATGCCGATGACCTCGTATCCCTGCTCCACCAGCAGCGCCGCCGAAACCGAACTATCCACGCCGCCGCTCATGGCGACAACAACGCGATTTTTTACGAGAGTTTGTGAATCTATGAGTGTCATAATAAGCAACTAGCTTTTAGCAATTAGCTCTTAGCTAAAAGCTAATTGCTAACGGCTAACAGCTTGCAATTTGTACAGCTTGGGCACGATGCTGGCAAGCGTTTCTAAGGCATAGTCAATGTCGGCGAGGGTGTTTTGCTTGCCAACGGTTAGACGCAGGCCGCTGCGATTCCATTCGTCACCCAGGCCAATGGCTTGCAGCACGGCCGAGGGCTTGGGATTGCCCGTCTTGCACGCCGAACCGCTGCTGGCGGCGATACCGGCCATATCCAGATGCATCAGCAAATCATTAGCATTAAGATTGCGGAAGGCAAAACTGGCATTGTGTGGCAGCCGCTCTGTGGGATGCCCGGTGAGGACAGCATCATTGGGAAATTGAGCCAGAATGCCGTCAATGAGCCGGTCACGCAGGGCTTGATAATGGGCAATGTGCTGTGGCAAGTTTACCATTGCCAATCGCAGCGCTTCGGCTGCGCCAACGGCGAAGGGCACGTTGACTGTACCTGCACGACGGCCGTTCTCCTGTCCACCGCCCGTCAATGCCGAAACTAATGGCACATCTTGCCGTGCATAAAAGATACCCACCCCTTTGGGGCCATAGAATTTGTGCGGGGCAATACTCAACAAGTCAATGGGCATGGCAGACATATCCCATTGCACGCTGGCGGCTAATTGGATGGCGTCTGTGTGGAAAAAGACGCCACGCTCGCGGGCGATAGCCCCAATTTCGGCGATGGGCTGCACCGTGCCAATCTCGTTGTTGGCAGCCATGATGCTGATCAGAACGGTGTCTGGGCGGATGGCGGCAGCTACGTCAGCAGGACGCACACGGCCGTACTCATCCACCGGCAAAATGGTCAGGTCAAAGCCAAACAGGTCGCGGAGTTGCACGGCCGTTCCCAACACCGCCGAATGCTCAATGGCGCTGGTAATCAGGTGATTACCGCCACGGTCGTTGCGACCGCCATCACGTCGCGCAGCCCACATCACCCCGCGCAGTGCCAAATTGTCGCTCTCCGAGCCGCAGCCAGTGAAGGCCACTTCGTCGGGCTGGGCGTGCAGCAAATCGGCAACGGTGCGGCGGGCTGTTTCCAGGGCATGGTTGGCGGAACGGCCGTAGCCGTGCGCCGATCCTGGATTGCCATACACCTCTGCCCAATATGGCTGCATCGCCGCCATCACCGCTTCATCCAACGGCGTAGACGCACCGTGATCGAGGTAGATTTGTCGTTTTTCCATCATGTTTCACCTGACACTTAATTTTCTGCGGTCGGCAGCGACACAATAAATGTTGTGCCCACGCCCTCTTCGCTTTCCACGCTGATTTGCCCGTTAAAATTTTCCACGCTTTCTTTGACCATGTACAGCCCCAGCCCCGTGCCCGCGATGCCGCGCTCGACGGCCGTTTGTGTGCGGTAAAAGCGTTTGAACAAATTGGGCAGCGCCTGCCGTGGAATACCGATACCCTGGTCTTTGATACGGGCCATGATACGGCCGTTCTCCTCTTGTACCGTCACACTCACCGTACCAGACAGCGTAAACTTAATCGCGTTATCCACCAGGTTTTTGAAAATGAGATAATACGTCTCCTGATTACCCAGCACCATCGGCAAATCAGGCTGAATTTTTTGGCGGAACAGCAGCCCCTTTTCTAATGCCCGGTCAGTCAACGGCGGCATCATCTCCTCAAAAATCGGGTTCAGCGCCACCAATTCCGAGCTGCGCTGTAATTCGCGTGCTTCCTGCTTTGCCAGTTGCAGCATTTGCCGCACCATCTTTTGCAATCGGTCACTTTCACGTTCAATCACGCCCAAAAAGCGATCCGCTTTCTCCTGATTACTGGCTTTGCCGCCGCGCAGCATTCGCGCATACATCAAAATGGTCGCCAACGGCGTGCGTAGTTCATGCACAATGCCGTGGAAAAAATCATCGCGCATCCGTTCCACTTCCCGAATCTGGCGCAAATCACTGAGCATAAGAATCAATTCGTGAACGACACCATCATCGCCGGGAATAGGCGCACCACTTAGCAGCACGGGCACATACTCGCCTGACCCGTCATGTGTCAAAAGGTCGGCAGCAAGTTGTGGATATTCGTCTTCGGCGGTGAGGATGCGGGAAAGGAACGGCCGTAAATCCATCTTCCTCAAACGCACCACATCCGCTACCGGCTGACCCACCAACACATCCACCGTCTCATAAGGCAGCGTCAGCAGCGTCAACACAGCCTCATTTGCCTGCGTAATCACTCCCTGCGCCGTCACCGTCAGCAGCCCTTCGGCCATGCTCCCCAAAATCGTCTCCACACGCCGCTTCTCAGCAATGACATCATTATGAAGATTCGCATTCTCAATGGCCGCCGCCAATGGCCCCGTAATCGCTTGCAGCAGCGACAAATCATGCTGACTAAACTGCCCTTCCTGCTTGTTAATCGCTTGCAGCACCCCAATCATGCGCTCTTCCACCTTCAAAGGCACGCAAATCATCGAGCGCGTCTGAAAACCAGATTGACGGTCTACCTGCACATAAAAACGTTCATCCGCATACACGTCATTGATAACCACAACCTCGCCACGCTCCGCCACCCATCCAGCAATCCCCTGCCCCTTGCGCAAACGCACCGGCGGTAAATCCTTAAACAGCGGCCCCATCAACACCGCCTCAAACTCAATGTCGCCCGTCGTCGGATCAATCAGGCCCATCGAGACCGATTCCACATTAATCGTACGCCGCACCTGATCCATCAACTGGCTAAAAATATTTTGCAAGCTCAGTTTAGAGGTCAACGCATAGTTAATATCAGACACCACATCGAACTCAATGGTCTGTCGATCTAGCTGCAAGCGCATATATGCCCGGTCTAAAAAGGTGGTAACGTTAATTGCCAGCGGTTCCAGGCTTTCCAAAGTCAAGCAGCAATCATCTTCTGGATCGAGCAAGCACAAAACGCCGGGAGGTGTATTCGTCATCGGGTTGTCGCCCCCCGAAAACGGCAGCGGCACGGAATGAATCGCCTTTTGCGGCAACTGCCACAATTCGCTGTTAATTAGTTCATCCGGTGGGCGGCTAAATTTGGGTGTGCGCAGTGCCTTTCCAGCCTCAATGAGCGGCGCAAAAGATGCTTTTTTGTTCGACCAGCGCGTTTGGGTCAAGATGCCTTTGGCATCACAAATCCACACATCAAAATATTTATGTTGGGGGTCTTGTACCCCAACGACGGTACGTGTGCGCGTGTGTGCGGCAATCTCTCCGGCCACAATGGCACAAACACCATGTGCATCAAAGATACCGGTTAGTTCGTAGGTTAGTTTCCGCCAAAGGGCATATAGTTGATCTAGTTGAGATTGCGTCACGTCTTTGTCCATGAGGTGATGTTATAGCCTTGCGCGGCTGTGTGTGCAAATAGGTGTCGGGTGTTTAGGTGTCGGGTGTTTAGTTCCTGATACTTTAACACCGGACGCCTGATACCTGACACCTGACACCTAAAAATGTGAATAAGATCATTTGCGAGAATAGGGGGTGAGCAGTATAGTTTTGGCGGTTAATAAATTCATTGATTGTTTAGACCCTAAGGGTTCTCGGAAACCCTTAGGGTCTCTTATAAAAGGAGACTCATACCATGACTATGATTGAAGCGGTATACGGCCGTGAAGTTCTAGATTCTCGCGGAAACCCCACTGTTGAAGTAGAGGCCCATTTGTTAGATGGCGCAATGGGCATTGCCATTGTGCCTTCCGGTGCATCCACTGGCGAGCATGAAGCCCACGAACTACGTGATGGCGATAAAGGACGTTACAATGGTAAGGGCGTGCTGAAAGCAGTTGAATCGGTTAATGAAGAAATTGCAGAAGCCATAGTAGGCTGGGATGCCACAGACCAAACCGGCATTGATGAAATGATGATTGAACTGGACGGCACGGAAAACAAAAGCCGTTTGGGCGCAAATGCTATTTTAGGTGTGTCACTAGCAGTAGCAAAAGCGGCCGCAGCCAGCCTGGAACTGCCCTTGTACCGGTATTTGGGCGGGGTGTATGCACGCACGTTGCCTGTGCCGATGATGAACATCATGAACGGCGGCAAGCACGCAGCCGGGGCCACCGACTTGCAAGAGTACATGATTATGCCAGTGGGCGCGGAGAATTTTGCTGAAGGGCTGCGCTGGGGTGTAGAAATCTATCACAGCCTGAAGAAGGTGTTGGGGTCAAAGGGCTACCGCACGACTGTTGGTGACGAGGGTGGTTTTGCACCGCAGGTGAAGTCGAATGCCGAGCCATTTGAATTGATGTTGGAAGCTATTGAGAAAGCGGGGTACAAGCCCGGCGAGCAGGTGATGTTTGCTATGGATCCAGCGGCTTCGGAAATCTATGAGGATGGCGTCTACAATATGAAGGTGGAAGGCAAAAAGCTGACCGGCCCAGAAATGGTGGACTTTTATGTGGACCTGGTAAACAAGTACCCAATTATCTCGATTGAAGATGGTCTGGCGGAAGATGACTGGGATGCCTGGACGCTAATGATGGAGAAGTTGGGCGACCGCATTCAAATTGTGGGCGATGACCTGCTGGTGACAAATGTGAAACGTATTGAGATGGGGTTGCAGCGCAAGGCAGCAAACAGTTTGCTGTGCAAGGTGAACCAAATTGGCACGCTCACGGAGTCGATTTGGGCGGTGGATACGGTGGTGCGGCATGGTTGGACGGCCGTTGTCAGCCATCGTAGTGGTGAGACAGAAGACGCAACCATTTCTGATTTGGTGGTAGCGTTGAATGCCGGGCAAATCAAGACCGGTGCACCAGCCCGCAGCGACCGCGTAGCCAAGTACAATCAACTGCTGCGCATTGAAGACGACCTGGCAGATTCTGCCCGTTATGCTGGTTGGGATGCATTCCCGCAAATCAAACGATAGGAACAAGTTGCAAGTACACATACATGAAAGGGCGCATATGCGCCCTTTTTTGCTGCCCCGACATCTTTCCTATGATTACCAGGGCGTATCAGGCCCTATCTTTTGTTATAATCAGTTTGATACTTGTTCAAACTGGGGCGCTGCGTTTACCTGCCGGGGAAATCCAGTTAACCGAATGTGGCGCTATCTAATTCATGATAGAAAGGAGAGACGAATGAAACGGCCGTTCCCATTGTTCCTGGCTTTAACCATCGCGTGTATCGGATTATTTGGACTACTTACCCTTTCCGAAGCGTCAGCACTGACGCCCGCAAACACACCTTCAGACACAGTGACATTGAAATCACTGATTAAACTGGCAAAATTCCATGCCCCTGCCTCCCCATTGGATGCCCACATTTGGGTGAATGTTTGGTCCGAAACCGACCCCGCCGAAAATAGCAATTTCGTCTATCACATCCGCCTGCAAAACGATGGGCTGACTGCGGCCAATAACGTGGTGTTAGAAAACTCCCTGCCGCCGGAACTGGTCTTAATCACCTATACAGCCCCTTATCCTCATTCCAGTTCTGGCGTGCCGCCTGCAGATGTCGTCCATACCTGGGATGTGGGGCTTATACCCGCAAACAGCTTTAGAGAGTTTGATGTCTTTGTTAATGTGTTGGCATCTAACGGTCAACCCCTCTCGCATAATGTGTCTATGACGACGACCAGCCCCAACACCAGCCTGCCGGGTGATTACACTCGTGTGTGGAGCGGCGTGGCGCAGCCCAATGACGCGCAGCTTTCCGTGAGCGGCGACACCTGGGTCTATGATCCCGCGCCGGGCAGCGAATATGTCTATGAGTTTGCTGTTTGCAACCAGGGCAGCACGTCAAGCGACGACGTATTTTTTGAGCTAAGTTTGCCTTCGCAAGCAACATTGGTGGATTGGAGCGCCCCACTTGGCGGTTGGGCGGAAACCGGTTCCGATGCGCATACGCTGTTGTTAGCACGGCCGTCTGTGGCGGGCGCGGGGTCTTGCACGGCCATTTGGGTGTGGGCACTGTTGGATGGCGGGGTCTCTCCCTATACATCATTGGAAGCAACGGCCGTCATCACCAGCAGTTCCGATAACTCCCCTGACGACAACACCTTCATCGTCTATCATCAAACGGATTCTTTACGCACCAACGTCGAAATCTTCAAACAATGGGAGCGTGGAACTCTGTATCCCGGCGGATTTTCCAATTACCGCATCACCATCAAAAATCAAGGGAACAGCCCCATACAAGGCGTTTGGATAACTGACACTTTTTCCGCGCAGGGCAGTTTCCGTGAAGCTCTACGCTACGCCATCACCGGAACCGTGCCCTTTACGCCAGAAATCATCACCGCTTCTGAGGTAAGCTGGTATGTTGACCGGCTGGAAAGCGGCCAACACCTGGATTTTGAAATCACCCTGGATATTTCCCCAGGAGCTATGGCCGGAGAAATCCTCAGCAATACGGCCGTTGTCACCTCCCTCCCCGGCGAAATACTGTATACAGACAATCAACACACCGCCCTGGAACCCATCCATGACATTGGCAACAACTTGCGGGTGCGCAAAGAAGGGGGATGGGATTTTTACAGCGGCGGCCATCTTGCCTATTACCAACTATATGTGGATAACATCGGCGATGTGCCCGTCGCCGGGTTTACAGTCACAGACACCTACCCCGTTTCCTGGACAGTTGGTTCTAACTTCAGCCCAGATTGGCGCGTCACCAACTTTGCCATTCACAACGACCAGCATTATTTTACGGCCACATTTGGCAATCAGATCGATTCTGGCGATACGGCCGTTATCTACTTCGATCTGGAGCTTCCTTACAATTTGTCCGTACCAGAGCAAATCACCAACACGGCCAATGTCACCTTCTTCCCCGATGACGTGGAACCCCTCGACAACTCCGTAACCCATATTCTAACTTATACACCAATGGCCGATTTGGATGTGTTCAAGTATGGGCCACCGCTCGCAGGAGTGGGTGAACCAATCTCGTATACGATTGACGTATCCAACTATGGGCCAGATGATGCCACCCATGTTCACTTAACCGATTCTTTGCCTCCCGGCACGACACTTCTCGACTTTTCGCCTGCTGCATATTGTGCATACGATGCTGGTAATGCTACCCTAAACTGTGATGCTCCTTCGCTGGCAGCAGGGTCATCTCAAACAGTTTGGGTGACAGTGCAAGCAGATGCGCCTGGGGTAATTACAAACACAGCAGAAGCAATCGCCGACGAACAAGACCCCTTCATGGAAAATAATGGCAGTCTGGCAGAAACGGCCGTTGCCGACCTGGCCGACCTTTCCCTCACCAAATTCGCCGACCAAACTGGCGTTTTCGTAGGCGATAACATCACATATTTTCTGGATGTAACCAATTACGGCCCCAATCCGGCCAACAACGTGCGCATCACGGACACACTGCCAATGGAAACGGCCGTGCTCACCATCACCGCCGACAGCGGGGCAATCTGCAACTACGACCCCATCTTCCACGAAGTCATTTGCGACATCCCCACCATTCCCCCCACGCCTGACACCTACGGCATCACCATCACCGTGCAAACCACCGCCACCGGCTACCTCATCAACAACGCCATCGTCACCGCTCAAGAAATGGACCCCTACCTGGATAACAATTTCGCTATGGTCAACGTCACCGTTGGCAACCCCGGCGATGTCAATCTCTGGGCCTATAAATACGCATCCATTTGCTGCAACTACGGGCCAGGAACCACATACACCTATACCCTAGACTTTGGCAATGATGGCCCCGATTCTGGGCTGAACACCCTCCTCACCGATACCCTTCCACCTGGCCTAGACTTCCTGGGTGCAAACATCCCGCCTGCTTCTACAGACCCACTGGTTTGGGACTTGGGCACACTGTCCCCAGGCATCGTCAACAGCATCCTGATCACCGTCAGCATCAACAGTCAGATTGATAGTGGAACCCCCATCGAAAACATTGTCGAAATCAACGGCAGCAGCAACGATCTCAACCCATCAGATAATGTTTTTACTCACATTATCGAACCAGGCGTTGACATTGGCGTGGATAAACAAGCCAGTTCCATCGCACTTTCCATTGGCAGTGAGCTAACATATACCTTGCAGGTTTATAACAGCGGATACCTCACAGCAACCAACATCAACTTTACCGACTATCTGCCCGATGGCTTCACCCTACTCAACGTTGATCCTTTTAGTAATTGCAGCAGCGGCGGGCTTATGGTCAACTGCTTTATCGACTCTCTTGCTCCCGGTGAAAATTTCCCCATTTATTTAATGGGTACGGTTGATCAGGCAGGCATGTTGGTGAATACGGCCGTTGTCAACGCATCCGATGCCATCGACATCAACCCCGACAACAACCATGATGCCGTCACCGTGTTGGCATTAGAGACAACCGATCCCAGTGTCTATCAAGTCAACCCGCCCAGCGGCTCCAATGCAGACGCCACACCCATTCTTATTCGAGGAGCCAATTTCTCTCCCAACGCCCGCGTCTTCATAAATAGCACAGAATTGAACAACGTCACTCAATTCGACTTCAACACATTGGGGGCGATTGTGCCATCTGGCGTGCCAACCGGCACTTACGACGTAACCGTTCTCAACCCCAACGGAGCCAGTGACACATTATTTGCAGCCTTCACCGTCTTTGCGCCCGCCCCGCTGACAATTGATGCCGTTGAGCCTGACTATGCCGCCAATGACGGACCAGTGTGGATCATCATCACAGGCAGCGGATTCGCGCCCGGCATGTCTGGCGGGCTATTCCCGAATGACCCCGGCAATCCCAATCAACCTTTGGAATTTGTATTCTACTTGAATGACAACACCTTGCTGGCATTGGTTCCTTACAACATTGCACCCGATGTGTATGACCTTGGGTTGATGAAAATAGACGGAACGAGCACATCTTTACCTGCCGCTTATCATGCCTTTGCACCAGAGGAATTGGAAGACTTTTTCGCACGGCCGTCCGGCTTCTTTGCTCATCCCATTGGCGGATTAACTGTTGGCGAACCGGGCGTTTTGGGGCTGCGCGTCCTGCGACCCAATGGCCTGATCACCTACACCAACGCCGTTGCAGTAGACTTTTATGATGGCAATCCCTATGAAGGCGGCACACTCCTGGGTCGCCAGACCGTTGACAGTTTCGCACCGCGTAGCAAAGAAACCGTCACTATCACTTGGACACCGGAAACCAATGGCGAATACACCATTTATGCCGTAATTGATCCCGACAATGTCATCACAGAAAATAACGAGATGAATAATGTGGTGATGCGGCCCGTCTTTGTACGGCCGTCCACCCTCCCCGGCGCAGCCCCCGAAGTCATCTCCTTCACCATCAACAATGGCGACCTCACCGATACAGACCGGCAGGTATTGTGCAACGTAACGGCAACCTCCGCCATTCACGCCCCCACCAGTGACCCTGCTTACATCCACTACGTTGACTACATCTTCAACCAAAGCCTCAACGACTGGGTTCCCGTCAAATCTTCCGCCTGGCTGCCTTATGCCGATGCCAGCACGGACTTTCTCTGGAACCTCTCGGCTACCAGTTATGGCGCTCATTATGTGCAAGTGTGGGTGGCCGACCAATACGGCCGTATCTCTGAAGCTCCCGGCGAACAATTCATCAACATCCTCCCCGAAATCGGAACCTACATCGCGCACGGCGAAGCACACATCTATCGCTGGTACATGCAAAACGGGGCCAGCCTCGACCTGCAAATTGTCTCCGAAGAAGGCGACGCCGACCTCTATGTTTGGGATATTGACGGCAATCGCGTGGCCTACAGCGACAGTGAGGAACCGATTGACGCCGTGAGCTTCGCTGCCACCTACGATGGCCTTTATGGCATTGAAATTGTGGGCAATGAAGCATCCACTTACACGCTGGAAATCGTTGCCAACCCCGTTCTCAAAACAGACCTGCGTCCACTGGCCCCGGATGATATTCGCGGCCATGTTAAGGGGCGTGGTCGGCCGTATTCTTTCCCTGGCGAAAACCCCAGTGATGATCTTAACGTGCCAGACGTTCCCAGAGGTGGTATACGCGTTTATTTACCTGTGGTAATACGGCCGTAAGCAACAAAAAGAAAATAATTAATTGTTGAATCGTTAAATTTGTGAATGGTTAATGCAGCCCTGGCAAGCTCATTAACCATTCACAAATTAATTATTTTCAAAACACCCCAGCCACTGCCCTCCCCTGGCTCACCTGCACCGTAGACTGGGAGGCCATGTGGAAAATGCGGCGCAGTTCAGACGCATTCAGCCCCGCCCGCAGCGCCTCTGTAAAGCCAATCCCATCCGCCATTTGCCGCACCGGGTCGGGCTGCTTGCCCGTACGAAAACCCATCTGCGTCTGCCCAGTTACAAACCCGACAAAGGCCAGTGTATAAATCTCCTGCTTCAGCAATTCTTGCGCCGTGCGTTTAATGTCGCCCGCTCGTTGCTTGGATGAATTGTCGTCGCCATCCGAATACACCATGACAATGCAGCGCACCATCACCCCACTTTGCCGTAGCTGCTGCGCGTACAGCACCATGTTCGTCAGCCCGCCAGCAACGGCATCATACAATGCCGTCGCCCCATACGGCTGAAATTCCTGCGGCGTCAGGCGCGGCGCATCTGCCAAATTAACATAACCATGCAGCAAGGTCACGTCGCTGTTAAACAAAATAGTGCTGACAAGGATGTCATCAACGGCCGTTGACCCCAACATCGCCGCCAAATAATGATCATTGTACGCCTTCATCAAATCCGCCGCGTGCGGCGACATCGAGCCGCTCATATCAATGATATTCATCGCCAGCGTCACCTCATTCGTCGCCAATTGATCCAGCGGCACACCCACCGGCCCCATCATCGTCGGCCCATTCAAATTAGACACCACCAGGTCAAGCGTATCGGCCGTCAAGCCATCATCCTGCGCCGACAAAAACAAATCGTCTAAATTACCAAGTCCATTGTTGCTCATGATCTACCTCCAAGAAGTGACAAGTTACAGGTTACAAGTTACAGATTTGTAACTTGCAACCTGTAACCCTGCTTAAAACGGCAACGCATCCGTACTATCAATAAAATTCACACCCTGCTTCTCAAAACCGGCAAACTGCTTCAGCGCAATACCGTGAAAATCAATATCCGGGTGAATGACTGGCGAGGTACAGTCACGCAAAAAGTAGATTTTCTGTAATTGTTGCGGTTTATTGCCAAAATCCTCCACCAAATCCTCCACCGTCTCTAGCACACAATGGCTCTCCGCCTCGCCCGCAATGAGAATAACGTCTGCGGCCGACAGCGTGTCCAAAAATGGCTTGTTCTTGCCGCCCAACGGATGGTTGGCAACTGGAATCTCCGGCTGAATGATGGAATAATGCTCCGTCTGGGGTACAGTGCCTTTGGTCAGCCACGTTGGCTGCGTCTTCCGCGCCAGGCTGTGCCACAAAATTGCCGAGAACAGTTCTGGGTCAAGCGCATTGCCCACACTACCAATCATCACGTGGTACGGCCAAATCGTCAGCACCTTTTTCGCGCCCTCCTCCAACTGTTTCACATATTTGGTTGACCACACCGGGTCTACCAACGGCCGCCACTTCCCCGCCTTAATATCTTCGTAGGTGATGAGGGTAAAGGGTGCGGGGTGATTACCATTCTCATCCGCCCACCACGCCGGATGAAAAATCTGGTGCGGCAAATGCGAATCCAACGAGCAAGTGATATTGGTAATGCGATCTGCGTGGCGATAGATGAACTCAATCAACCGCTGGATATCGCCCACCGAACCGGGCACATTCAAGCTGCCGCCATTGTGACAAAAATCAATCTGCATATCAATGATCACAAGATGGATATTCTCTTTATCTTGCGAAGCCGGGGTCAAATTAGCCGCTTTCGCCGTCGCCGCAATCGCACCATAATCCGGGTAGAACAGGGTGCCAATCCGCGTCGGGTCATAAAAATTGGGTACGTTATTCATTACACTCTCCTTTGGGTGGCTGGTTGGTAGTAGCTGGTTGCTGGTGTAAGCCACAATTATGACTCAATTGATATTTAGTGTATATTTGACACTATATGAATATTATAGTGTCAAATATACACTTTGTCAAGAGGCAAAAAGGAACCGCGTTCCTCAGACTATGCACTATCCAAAGCGAAAAAATGCAGCCGATCAGATTTTTGCAGTAGAATGCCTTGCGGATGAAGGTGCACGGCCGTTCCCACCTCCACATCCATCCCATCCGGCAGCAGGCGCAACGGCCGTTGCCCCACCCCACCCCGCCGATCCACCACAAACACCTCGTCACGCTGCCGGCCGCGCCAGCCAATGCTGTGCGAAAAGGCCGCAAAATGATGGTCAAAAGTGACGGCCGTTTCCGCCACACTCTCCCCAGCCTGCAACGGCGGCAGCGCCACATCAAAACTGGCCCCCTCATGCCACAGAAAATAGCGATGCTCGGCAAACACGCGATGATACCCGGCCAACGTCTCCGCATAGGGCGAGGCCCAAAAAATGGTCTGATTGTGGTGCGCGGTTGCGATGGCATCCTCTACAAACAAGCCGTCGCGCAGCGTGCCGCGCATAATCCAGCTTCCGGCGATGCGGTAAAGATGGGCGGGCGTGGCCGCAAACACGGCCGTTTCCCGAAACACCCCCGTCTCCAGCAGCGCCAGCTTGCGCGGCGCAGCCCCACCCACATCCAGCAGCAGCAACTGCGCCCCGCCCGGCGGATTCACCGCCAGCAGCGGCGCTGCGCCCGGCGGCTGAAAAATGGCAAAACGGTATCCGGGACGGCCGTCGAACAACGTCATCGTCTGCACCGTGCCGCCCACGCCCAGCCACGCCAGGCTGTACGTGCCCCCACTGCGGCTGATGGCGAGGATACGGCCGTTACCTAACACCCGCACCAATTCCAACACGCCATCCACCCGCAGCAGTTCGCGTATTGCCGCCAATGGCTGCGGCGCGGGCGTTTGGCAGTGGCAGGCCGGGCAGCCGCGCCGCTGACGCGGATAGGCCAGCCCGCAATGGGTACACATCGTCAAATCGGCAGCATATTGCGCCAACAAATGCGCCGGAAAGACGCCGCGCTGCCCTCGCGCAAACACGTTATGTAAATGATGTAACAGCTCATCAGACAATGCCTCTGGCGGGCGGGCGCTGTTTGGATAGGTCACGCCATCATCAACCAGGGTGACGCCAGCCTGCGCCCGCGCTTGCAGCGATTTATGCTGCTTGTGTGTGCCGCCGTAGGGGTGGACATGCAGCAGGCTTTTGACCAGCAGCACAAAGTAGGCGTACCAGTCGGTGTCTGGGGTGAAGTACGGCCGTTGCCCAAAATCGCTCACGCCATACAACACGGGGTCTAAAAAAGGCAGCGCCGCCACCGGGCAAGGGTACGGCCCGGTTTGGTAGCTGTCCACATCCAGCCAGTAAACCTGGCGCAAATCGTCGGGCGCAAAATGCACATTTTGGTCGTTGAGGTCGCCCACCACCAGCCCCAATTGATGCAGGTCGGCGAGGGCGCGGTGCATTTGCAGGAACAACGGCACAATTTGCGCCGTCGCCAGCCCGTGCTTCTGCCAAAACAGCGGCACAGCCAGCCGTTTGATGGCCTGCGCCCCCACAGGCAGCCGCGCCATCTGATAACCGACCAGCTTGCCAGCGCGGTCGTGCGCCAATGCTTGCGGAGCCATCACCCCAGCGGGCAGCCGTGCCAGCAACCCGCTCTGCATAAAATGCGTCAGCCGCGCCGCGTGCTGCGGCTGTGGGTTGTGGTACAGCTTAATCACCGTGCCCTGCCCGGCGTCGAACACCATGCCTTCCCCGCCGGACTGGATCAACTGCGCCGGTTCCAAAACCACGCGCTTTTTGTTGATGTAAATGGTTTGTTTGCTCATGTAGCACCTCCACGAGCCATTAGCTTTTAGCCGTTAGCTTTTAGCCAGATGGCAACCGCGCCGTCGTCGTCGAAACGGCCGTGCTGCCGCGCTTGTACATTCATCCACCGCGCCAACTGCAAGCCGGGGCGCGGTTCGCCGAGTTGTTGCAGCAGGTCGGTCTGCCAGCCGTCCGTCGCCACCGCCAGCCATTGCAGAGACGGCCGTTCCACTACTAATGTTTGGAAAGAATCCACAGATTTCGCAGATTGCACAGATTTTCTCTCTGTGAATCTCTGTGCCTCCTCTGTGCCGCTCTGTGTTCCTTCTCTTAACAGCCCATAAGCAAGATAGTTGGGCCGGTTGTCGCTGTCCAGGGTGATGACACGGCCGTCGTGAACCAGGTAGCCATCGCCCTGCCAAAAGAAGACGGCCGTTTGCGGTGTAACCACAAACCCCACTATCGTCGCCAGCCAATGCGAGGCGACAAAAGCCGCCCGCTCTGCCGCGTTGGGCCAGGGGAAGAGGGCGGTGGTTTGCTGCAAAAAGTGCAGGCAGCGGGCGTGGAGGGTATGGATGACGGCCGTTACCCCCACATCAGTCTGGTCATCCAGCGCAGCCAGCGCCTGCTGTAAAGTGCTGGCGGCAAACTGCCCCAGCAGCGTTGCGCCCACCTCGTTGTGCGATGGCTTGCTGCCACAGCCATCCAGCGCCAGCCCGTAGCACACGCCCTCCCCCGCTCCCCCGCTGAGAGCGAAGTCGTGGCTGTTTTGGCGAAAGATGTGATGGGAACGGCCGTTAATCGTTGCGTGTTGAATCATTCTCAATCCTCACTCAATTAGTGTATATATGACACGATTATATATTAGTGTAAAAATCACACTTTGTCAATCAAAAGAGAGAGGGCTTTAGCCGATTGCGATTCGGTTAAAGCCTCCCCTCCAAACAAAAACACCCCAAACAACGCTTGAAAGAAGTATCGCTGTTTGATACCATGTCAACCTAATCCATTTTCACAGGTCAACAATCATTTTCATCCTTCACCCTTACAAGGAGTTCCCCATGAAAACGCTGCTCATTCTGCGCCATGCCAAATCCAGTTGGAGTAATGCAACACTCGGCGACCATGACCGTCCCCTGAACGAGCGCGGCAAAGCCGACGCCCCACGTATGGGCAAGCTGCTCAAGCAAGAAGGGCTAACCCCCGACTTGATTATCAGCTCATCGGCGGAGCGAGCGCTGGCAACGGCCGAAGCCGTCGCCCTGGCTAGCGATTACGATGCGGAAATTCAGGTGACGCGCCAACTTTATCTGGCCGACCCGGAGGATTACCTGGAGGCACTGCGCGAACGTGGCGGCAGCCACAACCGCGTGATGGTCGTGGGGCACAATCCGGGTATTGAGGAATTGGTAGCGCAGTTAGCGCAGCAGTTTGAAACTATGTCCACCGCCACGTTGGCGCAAATAGACCTATCCATCAGCAACTGGCGAGAACTGGATGACGAAATAGTAGGTACGCTAGTCAATGTGTGGCGACCAAAAGAGATGAACAGTTAACCGTTGACTGATTACTGCCAACTGTTTACTGCTCACTCCCCCGTCGTATAAAGCAGCCGCGTCAGCCCCTTGTTCTTGGCAACCCACAGCCCCACCAGCCCAATGTGCAGCTCGTAAAGCGTCTTTGCCTCCTCCGTCACTTCGCGCATAATTTCGCGCTCCACCAGGCTTTGCAGCGCGGCCGTGACCGCTGCCGGGTCCAGATGGATGTCGTAGTGCTTCAAACCCTCCACAATGTCTTCGGGGTGGAAGGGTTGGTCGGAGTCGATGAGGTGGGCAACGGCCGTTAACAAAGCCCGTTCCGTCTGATTCGAGCGCTGCCATAAATAGGCAAAATGCACCTCCCCCAAACTCAACATCTCATCCAGCGCCGCATTCACATCTGAAATCGTGACGTAACCCGTACCCTGGCTGTTCGCCCGCTTCACCAGCGTATAACAAACTAACTGCAAGAAATAGGGATGTCCGGCCGTCACGCGCAAAATCTTGTCTAGCGCCAGATCATCATAAATGATGGAAGGGGCCACCGGCTCCGTAATCAACCGCACCGCCGATTCTGGGCTGAGATAGCCGATTTTTTGGTAGAGGGCGATATTGAACAGCACCGACCAATAATCGGCGCCCATCTCTTCCAGGCGGCGCGTGCCCACAAAAATGAAGCTGAGGCCCACGCTGTGCTGCATCAAATGGCGCAAATAGGGGAAGATAGTAGGCGGCAAAATATCATCCTGCACCAGATTTTCGATGGCCTCAAATTCGTCAAAGACCAGCACCAACGTGCTGTGTTCTGGCAGCAGCCCTTGCACGTAGGGCAAAAATTTGCGTTGGAATAGACCGGTGGGGTCAGTTTGCCACGCCTCCCGCCCCGGCACAGTCACGTCAATCTCCCGCGAGGCCAGCCCATCAGCAATCAGCCAGGCCAATTCGTTGAGCAGCGAAGGCATTCCCGGCGTTACGCCCAGCGATTGGCAGTCAATGTACACAGGGTAAAGGGCGGGCGGCAGGTGATGCTCTAGTTGCAGCAGCGCGGAGGTTTTGCCGGTGCGCCGCTGCCCGATGAGGATCAGGACGTTGCGCTGCGCCTGTTCGCCCACATTTTCGCTGATGAAGTCGAAGAGTTCCTGACGGCCGTAAAACAATGGACTCTCACGGCGCAGCGGCGAACCAGGGATGTATGGGTTGGGGATCGGCTTGAAATCACGCACGGGGGGCAGCAAATGCACCATGTCGCCAAAGGCCGTCACTTTGTCCTGCTGGTTGCGGTCATTGTAGGTCAGGGTGAGGGCAATGCGGAAACGGTCGTTGACCTGCGGCTCAATCTCGAAGCTGGCCTGCCGCGCCCGCCCCGGCGGAATGAGGGGAATGGTCTGTGGCGGGCTGTGTACCAGGTAAGACGGCCGTTCCTCCAACAACGCAATCACCTGTTCTGCTGCTGCACGGCCGTTGTTGTGAATCTCAATTGCCAGGTGGGAACGGCCGTTCGGAACCAAGCGCTTCGTCTTCAACGTCACCACCAGGTCAGCGCGGCCCCGCAGTTCATCCATCTTTGCCCCAATCAAGCCACGCCAACGGCGCACAATAGCTTGCGCCAGCATCTTTTCAATACGCTCAGAAAACTCCGAAAACTGCTCCTCAATGGTCGCCAGCAGCGACATCGCCTCATTCAAATAAACCAGCCGGTCATCCACCAGTTCCACCCGCTCGCTGTCACGCACATTGGTCAAAACCGGCAGCAGCATATCCAAGATGGGCGACCACTGCTCCGTCTCCTCCAATAGTGTCAGCAATTCCACAAGCTGCGGGCGCAGCAGCGCCAGCTCCGTCATGGAGGGCGCATCCAGCAGGGCCTGCCCCGTCTTGTACGTCATCTGCCAGCGGCGCAAGCACTCCCACGCCAGACCACGCTGTCCAATCTCTTCCAACACACTATTGAAAATGGAAAGCGCCGCGTGCGGACGGTCAGCCAGCAAAAAGAGACCATCTGCCAGACTGGCAACCAACAGATCACCACTCTGCCGCGCCTGGCTGGTGAGATACAGCCAGAAATCGGGGGAGTTGCCCGTATACGTGTATTTGTTTTCCAGCAGCAGCAATGTCTGTTCCGACTGCTGACCGAGGTGGCGGTGAAAACGCTGTGCCCGTGCTGGCGGTGACTGTGCCTGACGAATGAAAAGCACGGCCGTTCCCACCCCCAGCACCACCAACAACAACAGCGCCACCTGTGACGGGCTGATCAACGGTGACATCAGCAACGGCCGTGGCCCCAGCGTCGGTGTCACATACCCGGTATGAAATCCATCAGAAAAAAAATACCGGTAGCGCAGCCCATCATCATAGGCCGCCGGATTCACAATCAAAAATGGTACCTGCCCATTGCCCGTGTTTAGCTGCCGTTCATCCAACGCCTGCCAGCGCCCCGTATCAGGATTTTGCATCTCCAGGCGCAGCGTCACTGCATCCCCCTCCACATCTCGCACAGCCACAGAAAGATTATATTGCCCTGGGCGCACATCCGTCGTCGGGTTCGTCAGCAGCGGTGGCCGATTCTCTTGCGCCTGGAACAATTCCACCAACCCATTCCCGGTAATCACCATCAAGTCGGCCTTCTGTTCCGTGTCGCGGCGCAGTGCCGTCAGGCCAAATGCCGCACTGCTCAATGCTAACTCACCGCTAAACTCCGGCGTGCGCGAAAACAGCAGCACATTGCGATCCCGGTTGGCCGCAACAATGTCTGGGCGCGAGTCGCCATCCACATCCCCCCATTGCAAAGCCGTCACCTGCCCCACCCCGCGAATGCGCCAGGCAAACCGGGGACGGCTGTTTTCCACAACCAGATTAACTAATGTATCTTGATCACTAGCAACAAGGATGGAATCGGTTCGCGCCTGTTGTATCTCAAAAATGTCACTTGCCTGTTCATTAGCAAGCAAGCTAAGAATAGGTACGCCATCTAATGGAATAGGCCAGGGTGGCAACAAAATGCCATTCCAATTCAGGCCGTAGGCATACCCATCGGCCACCAGCACCAAAAAGCGCACGGCCAATTCACGCCCCGGCTGGCGTAATACGTGCAAGCCAACAATGGGCTGCTCATAAAAAGCGATTCGGTTAATAACCGTGCTATCCTCGCGCAGTTTGTAGATTTCGGTCTCATTGGCAACAACTAGTTCATACTGATTGGGGTGGCGCGGGTCTGCCCCGGAAATGATGAACATGTGTTGCACCGGCCCGGTAATCTCACTTTCCCAAAGGCGAGAGCCATTAACGGAAAAGACAATCACCTGACCATCCTCTGTGCCGGCAATGATTTCTGGCTCGCCACGATTGTTGACATTGCCCACCAATAAGCTGGTGATGGCAGAGGGTAATTCCACACTCCAAACGCGCTCCCCATTGTCCAAACGCACTTCTAAAATGCCGGTTGTCTCGTCGTCGGCCATCTGCACGTTGCGCCCGACGACGATGCGTGGCGGCTCGGCGGAGGTGATGGGAAGGGTGGCAAGATGGGCAATTTCGCCGCCAGGGGCGATGCGCAAGTACAGCGTGCCGTCATTTTCAAAGCGGTGTAAACGGCCGTCATCCGCACCAATGAGCAGTTCATCCTCGCCGTCCTGATCAAAATCAACGACCAGATAGGACAGCGGCACGGCAAACAATGTCCGCGACCACTCCTGAGCCGTTTCGCTGGCGCCCAAGCCCAGCCCCAGCAAAGAGAGGTTGGGAAACTGCACCAACAGCAATTCACTAAGGCGATCCCGGTTGGTGTCTACCAGGCGAGTCAGGCCCAATTCGTCTATCCCGGTGATGGTTTTGAGGATACGGCCGTCATCACCCAACAATGCCATATCTGTGGGGCCGGGCTGCTCGGCCTGTGGCCCAATAACGGCGGCCAAAACCGGCTGGTTCTCTTGTGGTGACAGTGTCCCAGCAGACAGGGCAATGACGCGGCGGTCTGCCTCCTGATCTAAGTGGGTTGTAAAATGGCGTTTTCCAGCAGCGTCAAAGACTATCACGCTGCCCGTACTTGTGCCCACAGCCAGACCGGGGCCATCAGCTAAAGGAACTACGGACAACGCGGTCACGGGGCGGTTCACGGTGCGCGGCCAGCGTCGCTGCCCGGTGGCGCTGTAAATATTGACATTGCCCAGGCTGGTTCCAACGGCAATTTCAGGGGTTGCCGTCTCGCTAAATTGAATGAGGGTCAGGGCGGTGATACGGCCGTCCACAGGGCGCTCCCAGCGAGCCGTGCCATCACCTTCCAACAACAGCAGGCGGCTGAAACGACGACTGGGGGTAAAGAACCCCAAAACAGCCTCTTGCGAGCCATTGCCATCCAAATCAGCGACAGCTAAAAAGGGCGTGGTGTCGGCTTTGGGGTTGTTATTGCGTGTAAAACGCCAGAGTCGGCTGCCTGCAGCATCAAACAATTGCACCTGCCCAGACTGGAGCAGCACCAGAATTTCCTCACGGCCGTCGTTGTCATGATCGAAGGGGGTCATGGCGATGGGCTGCGGCGTGTAGCGGGCCTGCCAGTCGGCCAGGGCAGCGGTTCCGCCGCCAGTGAGCAGCACCGGCGGCGGCGCGGCAGCTTCGAGCGGCATTTGCCACAGCAAATCACCCTGGGGGCTGAGAAGGAGTAAACTGCCAGCCAGGCCCACTGCGATTTCGCTGGCCGTTTGCGGGCCGCGGCTGTTGATGGCGCTTAAGGACAAGATGGGTTCGCCAGTTTCGTAGCTCCAGCGGGAGGAGCCATTGGCGTCAATGAGGTTGATACGGCCGTTTTCAGTCGCAATCAGCAGTTCGTTAATGCCATCGTTGTTCACATCGGCGGGAACCAGGTGCTGCAATCGCCCTGAGGTAGGATAATCCCAATAACTGGCAGATTGTTCCTGGGCATGGGTGGGAAACGGCCGTTGCCACCATGCAATCAGCGCAAAAAGAACCCCCAAAACAATAATGCGCCGCAGATGCTTTCGCCCAAAACTAGCCATAAACAGTGTGCAAGTGTGCAAGTTGCAAGTGTGCAAGTTAACAAACTTGTCGCTTGCCACTACTCAGGCGAGCGCAGCGCATAGCCCACACCGCGTTCGCTGATAATCCAGGTATCAAAAGGATCGACTGCACGGCGCAGCCGTTTGATGAGTGTTTTCAAGCGGTCGGGATCATCCACCAGCACATCGCCCCACACGGCCAACTCCAAATCGTCGCCATGCACCACCTGCCCGGCCTGCTCGCACAACTTCACCAAAATGCTGAACTGCGAAGTGGTCAGGCTTAGTTCTTGCCCATTGCCCCACACCTGATGCCGCTGCTGGTCAATGACAAATGGCCCGGCCTGAATCAAGCCCTCTACTTTTTGGCGGCGCACAAAACGGCGCAAAATCTCGCTGGTGTAATGGTACTTGCCATCCTCGTAAACGAGCAGGCATAGCTGTTCCAACTGGCGCAGGCTGTCTATGGGGCCGTCGGCAATGGCCAGGGCGTACTGCTCGTCAGCGCCCAGGTTTTGCCAGAGGTAGCCCAAATGCGACCCGGCTTCGACTTCAATGGGGTCATCGAGCCGCGCCCACTCTTCGGCCGTTTGCAGGCTGTTACCCTCGGTGACGGCCTGGTATGCATGATACCCGGCCACATGCAGGAAAAAGGGGTGCGGCCCAACCAGGAAGAGCAAATGGTCATGCAATTGTTGGCAAAAGGCGATGTCAGTTGTGTCAAGGCGGTGCTGGATGAGGGCACGGCCGTTCTCTTCCGAAAACAGCCCCAGTGGCAGGGTCACAAAGATGTTGAAGAAGGGTGAACTGAGGATTTCTTCTTCGGCGGTGATGGCGAATAACGGCCGTTGACTTGCCGTCAAAAAAGCCAACCCATACTTCGTCGTCAGGCCGCGCAGCCGCGCAAAAAAGTACGGGGTCAGGTGTTCGTTCGCTGCCAGCAGTTCAAATTCATCCAGCAGCAGCACCACCGCTACCCGCTGCCGTGCCAACTGATTCAGCACCCGATCCAGGGCGCGATACGTGCCCGGCGGTTCATCGCTTTTGACGGGCAGTTCCGCATCTTCCGCCGCATCCAGCAAGCCCAAGAGCATCGTTTCGTACACCTCTTCCGGCGGTGCGCCGCCCAATTCCTGGCAATCCACCAACACAAACAGGGCGTGCGGCGCATCAAGCTGCGCCTGCGCCCGCACATCCGGGCGCGTCAGGTGAATGAGCAGCGAGCTTTTACCAATGCGGCGCGGCCCAATGAGGGAAACGCTCTGCCCATTGCGCAGCAAGCCCAAAATCTGCGTGATTTCGCTTTCACGATTGAAGAAATTCTCGGCACGCCGGATGGCGCCACGATGGAAGAACGGGTTGTTGATGCTCATGCCGTTATTGTAACGAGAAACTGGTTTTTTTGAAAAAACCCGGTTTCTCGCCAGCAGTTGTACATGACAAGACGGTAATGAATGACTGCTGGCGGGCGATGGCCGATGTGGAACAGCGATTACAACTGGCGCCAACGTCGGAGGCGCCCCTGATGACGACGGGGCAGATGGTGGCCCTGGTGGATGGTTTGAGCCAGGGAACGCTGAATGAACGGCAGCGGGAACTGGTACACACGCTGCGCAGCGGCTTGCTCACTCTGGGAGAGCGTTTGCAGGAGGCAGAAATGTAGTTGACCGCCCAGGCCGTTTTTGAGTAAACTGTTTATACCCCAAAGGAAGAGAGGGGCGGTCGGGTTCCCCCGCCGCTCTTCTTTTCATATGGAAGGTAGCAAGTCAGGAAGAGCCTTGAAATAAATTATCGTTGGGCCCATGTTGTGCCATCATATTCCCAAGTGTCATTTAATAGCAAATTCTCAGGATTGCTTCCACCAAACATAACAATCACACCTCTGTCCTCATCATACACTATAGAATGACCATATCGTGCAGAAGGCGAATCTATCGGACTTGCTCTTTTCCAAGAATACCCATCATATTCCCATGTGTATTGAGTTTCATCTCCCCCAAAGAGAACAGTTACTTGTCGCTGGCTGTCATAGGCTATACTTACAAAAGCACGCTTTTCAGGAAATGTTTTTGTTTCGTTACCATCTACAGCGATTTGCCAGTCACCACTTGATGGTAGCTCAAGGGTTACAGGCGTAACGTTAATGAGTGGTTGGAGTACTAAACGCTCCCGATAGAAATCAAAATCCATGGACACGTCTAGCATACGAAAAGAGACTGGAGCATGTACATTAAGAGGCAACCAGACTTGGTCAACGTATTGCCACGTATCTATAGTATACTGTCCTCCAAAAAGCACGATTGATTCTCTTTGTGGATCATATGCCATCGCCGATTGTTCGTATATCTGTGGTGGCATCGACATATCAATATAATGCCAAGTCTGCCCATCATATTCCCAGGTTTCCCCCGCATGATCTCCTAATGGTATATACAAAACAGTCACCTTACGTTTAGGATCGTATGCCATCGCTATTAAGGAAGATGGAGGTGGTGATTGTAAAGGTTGCATTTCTTTCCACGTCAGGCCATCGTATTCCCACGTTGAATTTACATCACCATTTTCAGTTCTACCGCCAAATAAAACAACCCTCTTCCTGTGCGGGTCATAAGCCATAGCATAGAAGATACGAGCAGGTGGCGATACCATCTGCGTAGGCTCTTCAGTTTTCGAGTCTGTTATGATGCTTGTTGCGTCTGATGTATTTGTAGGAACAAATGGTTGTGTTTGATTGTTATTCTCAAGCTGCTCAATATCTTGGTTCTGGCAAGAGGTAAATGCGATAAGCAAGATGATCGCACTTAATATCCCTAGTTTAGAATACTTTTTCATCTCTTGTCTACCCCTTTGGATACAAGAAATAGGGTGAAGTTAAAGGTAACCCATAATAGTTGTTATTACTCACAGTTGTATAGAAAATACCACTGATAGTAGCATTGCCATCTACCTGAAGAATGACGGAATTCAAAGGATTATCATAGTCAGGTACACTCATTATAGCCCCATGCAATGGGCTTCCGATGTTATTTGGGTTATTGGTATATAGAACGACCCCCTCAATCATTTCCGTAGGTAATCCGTCAGCAAAACTAAACTTGCTGACATATCCTGAATTATCAGGCATTGTCCGGTTTATGTCGTTCTTCAAATCAAAATAAGCACCAACTAGGCTATTACAGCTACATTGTGTGTTCAAACCATTACCAAAAGCAAAATTTTCAATAATTGCATCAACAGCATGTCTCCCCACTCGCATCATAGAAACAAGCTCTTTTTGGGATATTGGTGATACCTTATTAGTTTCTGCAAAATTACCAAAAGCTACAAAAGACGAACCATCGTCTCGTAAGCCATAGGCGTCAACAAGTGTTTTCTGTTCTTGAAGCACAAAATAGAACCATATTTGATTTATATCCTCTGGGGAAAGAGATCCCCAATCGAACTGGGATAAATAATCGAATGCAACACCACTTTGTAAGGACGCATCGCTAGCTTGTTCCAAGCAATGATAATAATCGTGTGGGCTTTGGGGGTCAAAGCTACAGTGCCCTGTTGGGTCTGTAAAAACGAGAGGCCGGTTTTCTACATAGCTGTAGCGGTTGAAACTTTGCGGATTTGTGGGGTCTGGTACAATGGTGTCGGGGCTAATGAAACGGCCGATCGCCGGGTCATACCACCTCGCTCGCATATCTATTAACTTAATGTAAGCGTTCTGTTTGTGCCCAGTAAATCCCCTATCCGTTACCTCATTTGGCCCGCTGCCCGTGCGGTAGCCGCCTAAGGGCAGGTAGCGCGTCACAATCGGGGAGCTGCCGTCGTCCTTCTGCATGGCGCTGGCGCTGCCCAAATGGTCGCTGTACAAGTAGAACAAGCCATTGTTTTCCGAGATGGGGTCGTTGGTGACGCGCACGGCCGTTACCCACCTAGCCAACATATCAATACGACGCTTCTGCAAGCCAGCCCAACGCTTCTGCAAGCCAGCCCAACGCCTCTGCAAGCCGTCCCAACGCTTCTGCAAGCCAGCCCAACGCTTCTGCAAGCCAGCCCAACGCTTCTGCAGGTCAGCCAACGCTTCTGCAAGCCAGCCCAACGGCCGTGCAAGCCATCTCAACGGCCGTGCAAGTCGGCCCAACGCTTCTGCAAGCCATCCCAACGGCCGTGCAAGTCCTCCCAACGACCGTGCAAGTCCCCCCAACGGCCGTGCAAGCCACCCCAACGGCCGTGCAAACCATCCCAACGGCCGTGCAAGTCCTCCCAACGACCGTGCAAGTCCCCCCAACGGCCGTGCAAGTCACCCTAACGGCCGTGCAGGTCATCCCAACGGCCGTACAAGTCATCCCAACGGCCGTGCAAGTCATCCTAACGGCCGTGCAGGTCATCTCAACGGCCGTGCATCATCGTCATAGTTCTTTGGGAAATGGCATTATCATGGCTTGAAACGTGAGTGACGTCGCACATGCTGCGGCACACCTTTGGCACGAAGTTGGTAAATGCCGGCTGCCAGATTACGACGATTCAGGCGCTGCTGGGCCACAAGCGGCTGAATACCACGCTGACCTACGCCCGCGTCCATGACCAGACGGTGGCCGATGACTATTTCACGGCCATGGCCGTGATTGAGGAGCAGATGCAGTTCCCCAACGACGCGCCGGAGGAAAACGCAAACGGCCATACCGAACGCTTGCTGTTGTTGCTGGATGCGCTGCAAGCGGAGCCGTTAACAGCAAACCAACAGGCAGCGGCGGTTGAATTGCAGTATGGCTTAGCAAACTTGGCAGAATCTTTGAATGGAAGCCAGGAGAAGATGAACCAAATTGTTAACGAGCACCTAACGGCATGGCAGCCAATAGTGGGGGCGTGGTAGCCGTAGTAGGGGCTGTGGAATTGTGGGTAACTCGTAGCGTAGCGGAGAGTTATCCACATTTCCATCAGCCGAATTGCCTACCCTGAATATTTATACAATGCCAATCTAAAAACGAGCAAACACATTCAGGAGAACGGTCACAGCCTTAAAGTTTTAGAAGGTCTGCTAAACTTACTTGCAGCAGAAGAGTTGTTTACGGACTGTACTTATATAAAATATTTTCAATCATCACCCATAAATTTTGCTGACTATCTTCGACAATTTGAGCACCTTCACTGGTAAACCAACATCCCTCCTGCGTATTTGGATCGTACCAAGCAATCCCGCTTCGCAATGTCTTCCACTCTTCCGATCTATAGATTACAAACCAGATACGGCCATCTGATGTTTGTTGAACGGGGTTCGGGGGCAAATAATAAACCCAGTCATCTAGAAAATCGAAGTGCCACCAATAGCTGATTGGTTTTGGGTAAAACCTTTGCCATTTTCCCTGTGCTGTTCTCCAGCCGTAACTATTTCTTAGCCAGAGATTACCTTCTGAGTCAACTAAACTGACTGTAGAAACGGGCATATTTGAAAGAGGGAGTATTGCAAGATAATCGGTAAACAGATCGTATTGCCAAACCCCTTGCTTACCACTGTACACATCAAAAAAAACCCTATCTTCTAAATCATAGACCAAATCACCAATGCCTACATACCCTTCAAGTGAGGTAAAACGGTTTAGTTGCAGATCAACCAGGTCGAAGCTGTATATTGCATCATCACTAGAAAATATCCAGAAGATGTCATTAACATCCCACATGGTTTGGATATTATCAAAGACGTTATTTGTGCGAGATTTCATATTGAGCCCCCACTCTGATGGAATAGCCACTACATGTTGCTCGACAAAATGTTTTGAATCGTCGTTAAAAACGGAAAAAACGATCTCACCGTTAAGTATGCTAATTTTCCAAACACTGTTTCCATTAGAAATGTGCAAACTTTCTAATGGTGCGAACTTGCTTTCAACTTCTGGTGAGACTTGTGTCCACTCTTGTGTATTTACAAGGTACACAAGGTAAATAAAATCTTCATCGGAACTAGGATTAGATACCCAGATTTCTAAATCATCGCCGTTTTGACGAACAGCAATAACTTCCAGCTTTTTACCAATATGATTTTTAGGTAAGTTTTCAACTTCTGGAGACACAGCAACTACTTCCCAAGGAGAGAGTGGCAAGATTACGTCTTGCTTAGGCCCATTCACATCTGGGAATGTAAATGCAAATGTGTCAAATGAGGCAATACATTGATCGTCGCTGGGTAGCGATGATACAGGCTGAAAGCTTTTATAAACAAATAAAATTGGCAAGAATCCAATAGCTATAATTAAGAAAACCCTTGCTTTAGAATATCCTATTATCTTGTTCCCCATTTTCTACTCGCTTCGAACCCTATTAATCCAATAATACAACCTACTCGCTAATCTAGGATTATTATTGGTTCCAGTCTTGATCCGTCCACTATCATAATGTGAGTTAGGCCAGTAAAAATAAGCAAGAGCGGTTTCAGACGGAATACCAGCGTCCTTTAGATTCTCTTCGGCGTTTTTTGCCCAAGCATACGCATCCTGATCCATCCGCAAACCGTCATCATAAATGATTATGTCTGTTCCATTTATCAATATCTGCTCCATATATCCACTCCAACCTTCAAAACCGATGTCTTCACCCCCTTCAGAATCTGCTCCAGTAAAAGTTGGCCCCAACAAAGCGATTGTTTCTACAGAAGGGTGGGAACTCGCATACAACATACAAGCTTCTGCACCTGCACTATAACAAACCATAACTTTTGGATCCCCTAATTCCATATCAAGCATGTCTTCATATTGCCCATATTTTGAGCCCAGATACTGAACATTTACCATGTTATATCCCCATGGGTTTGAATTCCAAGCGGGTAATTGTTCTTTAACTGTTGGTCCAGGCTGACTGATACCAAGAGCCGGATTAGAACCGCCAACAATCACAACTGTTGGGGTTAAGTGTGATATGTTGTTTTCTTCACAATTATCTAATGCGCCACATTCACGATGGCCCGTCGGGTCAACTAAATTAACGGGGTTGTTTCTTACATAGCTGTAGCAATTGTAACTTTGGGGGTTTGACGGGTCAGGTACAATGCTATCAGGAGAGGCCATTCGGTATATATAAGACACGTAGTACCGTGCATTCATGTAAATAAGACCCAACCCATTCATGTTGTAGAAGTAGAATCAACCATCGTTTGCAATGCCCAAGTCAGCCCAACGCTTCTGCAAGCCAGCCCAACGCTTCTGCAAGTCGTCCCAACGCTCCTGCAAGCCATCCCAACGGCCGTGCAAGTCGTCCCAACGGGTCTTCAAGTCATCCCAACGGCCGTACAGGTCATCCCAACGGCCGTGCAAGTCATCCTAACGGCCGTGCAGGTCATCTCAACGGCCGTGCATCATCGTCATAGTTCTTTGGGAAATGGCATTATCATGGCTTGAAACGTGAGTGACGCCGCACATGCTGCGGCACACCTTTGGCATGCAGTTGGTGAATGCCGGTTGCCAGATTACGACGATTCAGGCGCTGCTGGGTCACAAACATCTCAACACGACGATGACCTACGCCCGCGTCCACGACCGCACGGTGGCCGAGGATTATTTTGCGGCCATGGCCGTGGTGGAGAAACGGTTGGAAGGGCATTCGCAACGGCCGTCGGCGCCCACCCCAGGTAGCAACGGCGATCTGCCAGCCACCCATGACCAACCAGCTCATCTGCTGACATTGGTGGCTGTTTTACACACCGAACCGTTGAGCCAAAGCCAGCAAACCGTCGTGACGCAATTACAGCAGGGTCTGGCATCCCTGGCCGAATCGCTGAACGGAACCGCAAGCCAATTTGACCAAATTGTTAACGAGCAAGTGGTGCAATCACAAGCGTAAGTTCGATAGAGAAGGCTGGGCTGGGGAGCCTAGCCTTTTCTTTGGTACTTTCTTTTGGGCAATGCCAAAAGAAAGTACAGAGACGCTGATGAAAATGGCTTTAATGTGATTAAAAAATTGATCTCAGCAATTTGCTCTGTTATAGAAGCCAACTCATCACAATAGGTTAGTGTCATCTAACACCCTATAATGTGCCACCGATTAACGGCATTTATGGGCGTTATTTGACAGTTAGAAGTTAATCTATTGAAATCGAGAGGTATGGTATCAAAGCACTACTTTCCATCTTAGCAATCTTGATACTCCAATTTATGCCATCGAAAACCAAATAGCCTAGATACGGTTCATTTGGTGACCACAATGGATAAGTTTCGTGTTCGGGAGAATTTGTCAAAGGCATCAGGTTTTTTCCATCGGGATCAACAATAAATAAATCTTGAGAAAATTCGGAATCTGATTGTGTGTGATAGCTAACAAATACTATTTTGTCCTTAAATGCTGACCAAGTAGGATAAAAATCTTGCCGATCTAAACTATTGGTTAAGTTCGTGCTTGTATTCTGTTCATGTACAGATGCAATAAAGATGTCCCAATTCCCATTATGATTTGAAGAAAACGCAACATCTTCGCTATCTGGTGCCCACACACCTTCCCGTTCACATCCGGTCAATTCGGCGATCAGTTTTTCCGTATTTGAATCGACCGCATATGTGAAAAGGTTGATATCCTTTCCAACTGCAACTTTTTCAAGCAAAATCAGGTTTCCATCAGGGGACCATGAGTACAAGTTGAAATCCTCTCCAAATGCAGACTCTATCAAAATAGTTGAATCACTTAGATAACCACTGCCCACATTGGCCGAAACCATCTCCATAGAATGGGATTCAGTACGCTTAGTAAAAACTATCTTTTCATTTACCGTAGACCAAATGGGAGGACTAAGTGTCTTGTCTTCTTCAGTTAGCTCTAGTGACTTGCCATTGATCGTCTCTACAATAATTACAACTTTTGCATTTTCGGACTGAGCTAAATAGGTGATTTTGCTGCCGTCTGGCGACCAAGATAATCCGCTTCCTGTACCAATATACATTTGTTGTGCCCGTTCTCTTTCTTCTATCACATTCATCAAAATGAACAATTCCCCTCTGGAATTTCGATAGGCAATATTTTGCCCATTTGGTGACCAGATAAATTCTGGAGCAGAAGATGCACCTAACTTTACTGGTCGGTACATTGTTGTAGGAACTGATATGTCACATGACAGAGGAGGCTCAATAGAAAATCCTTCCGAGCATCCGGTCAATATAATCAATACCAGCACAATAAGGTATGCTAATTTATATAACATTTTCTTCATCTCAATTCATCCAAGGTAAACACATAAACCCTATTTGAAATCACTTTAAAAACTTTCCGTCCAATGCTACCTCTACAGCCTTAAACATATTAACCCACTCTACATGATTGGTTGTTGTTTGCCACGCAGTAGGAGCATCTCCTGTTGAATTCTTATATACCCACGCAGCAAAGGCATCGGACCAAGTTTCGCCCTGTCTGGCAAGAGCACCATACATAACGCCTAGATTCTGCCCAAGTACCGATGAACCAAAATCGGGATTAATAGCATCATATCCATAACGTCGATAATAATAACCTTCGGCTGCGGTACTGTTGCAGAAAAATCCGTCGTTACAATTTCCGCTTGCAACGTCGAATATATCATGTAAGTCCCTCCCAAATCCGGCATCAATCGCATGTCCCATCTCATGCCAGATAGTTTTCTCATCTACCGTAGATAGGGAAATCGAACGACCAAAAGTGAAACCCGAGCCAGGCCCATTGCGAGAAAACCTAAATCCATCAAGAGGTGTGCCTTGCCAATTGATACCCATACTAGCAAGACTATCCAAAACGGATTGAATAGCACCGCTTAGAGTTTTTAACTCATCCTCAGTCCAGGGTGTCTCGAAACTAATATGTTGCAAGCCATACCCCCCACTTGCACTGAAAATTAACCAATTTTGCCAAGTGCCATTATTACAATCCACATCGTTGCAAAAATCGTTTTCTAGATATTCCCAACATGCTATATCATCGACTGCACAATGGCCAGATGGATCAATACTTATAATAGGGCTTTTTTTTACATAGCTGTAGCGATTGTAACTTTGTGGGTCAGCCGGGTTTGGTACAATGGTATCAGCCGATATGAAGCGGTTAAGATAAAAGATACGTAGTACCGTGCATTCATGTAAATAAAACCCAACCCATTCATGTTGTAGAGGTAGAATTAGCCATCGTTTGCAATACCCAAGTCAGCCCAACGCTTCTGCAAGCCAGCCCAACGCTTCTGCAAGCCAGCCCAACGCTTCTGCAAGTCAGCCCAACGCTCCTGCAAGTCAGCCCAATGCCTCTGCAAGCCAGCCCAACGCTTCTGCAAGCCGCCCCAACGCTTCTGCAAGTCGTCCCAATGCTTCTGCAAGCCATCTCAACGGCCGTGCAAGCCACCCCAACGGCCGTGCAAGCCACTCCAACGGCCGTGCAAGTCTTCCCAACGCTTCTGCAAGCCATCCCAACGGCCGTGCAAGCCACCCCAACGGCCGTGCAAGTCGTCCCAACGGCCGTGCAAGTCCTCCCAACGGCCGTGCATCATCGCCATGGTTCTTTGGGAAATGGCATCATCATGGCATGAAACGTGAGTGATGCCGCACATGCTGCGCCATACGTTTGGCACGCAGTTGGTGAATGCCGGCGCGCAGATAACGACGGTGCAGGCGTTGTTGGGGCACAAGCGGCTGAATACGACGATGGTCTATGCCCATGTGCATGACAAGACGGTGATGGATGACTATTTGCGGGCGATGGAGCAGATTGAGGGGGTGCAAACGGCCGTGCAACCTGTGGCAGTTCCCGAAAATGCCTTTGCCTTGTTGGACAAGCTGGGGCAGGAGGGGTTGAATGACGAACAGCGTCAAATTCTGGCTGAATTGCGCCGCTGTTTGACGCCCGAATAGATGTGTTGTTAAAGAGCTGATAGCGCGGATGACGGTGGTGGGTGACGGCCGTCGTAGTAGGGGCTGTGGAATTGTGGGTAACTCGCAGCGGAGTGGAGAGTTATCCACATTTCCATCAGCCCAGACAAGTCGGTTGACAACAAGTTCGTCTTTAGCAAAGAAATATCATTGTTGACATGGAGCAAAGATTCTCCAATCCAAAATTTGACCTACAAATGCCGCCTCTCCACGTGGGGAATTCAATTCGAAAATTAACCCTTTCCTCGGCAAGTTTATGCCGGGAATAGTGTCAACATTTAGAGTAGAGTGATCATACAAATACAATTGACCATCTGAATCTTCGCCCAACCAAGAATTTACCCCAATTAATGCGGCAACTAATTTGATGTTGGTGTTTGGGACCTTACCTGCTTCAAGTTCCTGCACAACATTTCCAAAAGGTACATCAATCCATAATAAATTTGATGTGTTGTTGCCGTCGCTCATATAAACAGCAATCGTGTTGTCATTAAGTGAGATACCCATAATGCTAATGTGGGTATTTGATTCTGCTAATAATTGACTGATTTGAAAATCATCTAAATTCACTGCCCAAAGTGAACGATCTACAGATCCGTCCTCTTTCGTAATTCCAGCTTCAAAAACAATTAACTCACCGGTTATTGACCAAATGGGTTGCCCAATAAAGTTTCCTATCGGTTCACCAATCATCGCCCCTGCATCCACAAATGAAGCGAGTTGGATGATCTGGCCTGTCTCGATTTCGTAAATATATAGTTGCCTCACATTGTGTTCATCAAAATCACTATAGGCAATATAGTTGCCATCTGGTGACCAGGAAAAGCTTAGGACACCATTATTTGAGGAGGTATTGATAGGCGTTGGAGCCGAATTACTAGGATCAACTGCAACTACTTCAAGGTTTTGGAACTCGGAATAAGCAAAATATTGTTCACCGGATAAAACCAGATAGGCTGCTAAATTCCCATTCGGACTTAATTGCCATCCATCCTCATAACCATCCTCAGTATTGTTTCTTACTGTATTCTGAGCCAAGAAAAGTACTTCATTATTATTTTCAACATTAACTATACTTACACTTGCATCATCGCGATTACGAACAGTAGCAGCCAAAATACATGATTCCATCAGCCAGTTTAACCTAAGTGGGTTGGACTTAAACTGGGAAGTAAATAGTCTTTGAGAAGCTATATCTACCAAATGAATTTGGTTCAGTTCGTTTTGCAATTGAATCATTGCTAAGATGGGACCATTTAATGTATTGATATCAGGTAAGCTATCATCAAGATCAATGGTAGATTCAGCCAAATTTTCTGTTGGTATAGGCTCTGGAGTCAAAGTTGGCTTACTGGTCTGTGCAGGCGTTGGGACTGGGATCAAAGTTGGAGACGATTCATCATGTGTATCAGTAATCGGGGCAGGGGGTTGAAATTCATTTGTCGGTTCAACAAGAGGCGTAACTATTTCTACAACCTCATCTGTATCAACATTTTCTGTTGAGGCTGTACACCCTATAAGAAAGCTCAATATGACGCCAATTACTAAAGTAATCATAAATCGGAAGATTGTGGTCGCTTCTTTCATTTGTAAATTCCTTAAATTCATTAACGTTGAATATCTGGCCATTGTGTCCAATTATTTGGATATTGATCGTGATAGCCATAAATTGGACCTAGATCAATCCAATTGTCGTGTAGGTCAGCATTACTATCTGCCCAATAATTCCCCATGAATGGGTTAGCAGCTTCGGGATCTAAATTGACATTTGTAGCTGTTCTTATTTCGAAGTGGAGATGGACGTTATTTACCCCTTGCCCGTTAGTATTTCCCATTGTTCCAATAACGGTTCCAGCTTCTACAATATCTCCAATTTCAACTGATCTTTCATCGAGATGAGCATAAACTGAATACATTAGGACCCCGTAAACATCATGCTCAACTACGACGTAATTTCCAAAATTTGGCCCCGCACCCCCGACATCACCTGAGGCAACAACCCTTCCGTAAGCAATGGAAGTAATATCATCGCCCAAGTTTCCTCCAGAATCAACAGCAGGGTGGTAGTTCGCACAACCTGCATGAATAGTATTGCATCCACCAAACCGCCCAATTGCATTTGTCGTCGGGTCTAAGATTTGCCTTAAGAAGCTCCGAACTATTTGTTGTGTTCCATTGTTTTGTCTATATAGTCGACTATCCTCAGCATCTATATTTCCATCCTGGTTCAAATCTGAAGTAACCCAAGGATTAGTAGGGGGGTTAGGTTCTGGGCCCGATGTCTGACTCATTCCACATGATGCAGCGTCATCCGAGTCTCCTAGCAGACTGCATTCATCAATATGACCAGTAGGGTCAATATAATTTATTGGGTTGTTTTTTACATAGCTGTAGCGGTTGAAACTTTGCGGATTTGTGGGATCTGGGATAATTGAATCGGGAGAAACCATGCGGTTCGTGTTTGACACGTGGTACCGCGCATTCATGTAAATAAGACCCAACCCATTCATGTTGTAGAAGTAGAATCAGCCATCGTTTACAATGCCCAAGTCAGCCCAACGCTTCTGCAAGTCAGCCCAACGCTCCTGCAAGTCGTCCCAACGGCCGTGCAAGCCATCCCAACGGCCGTGCAGGTCACCCCAACGGCCGTGCAAGCCACCCCAACGGCCGTGCAAGCCACCCCAACGGCCGTGCAAGTCATCCCAACGGCCGTGCAAGCCACTCCAACGGCCGTGCAAATCCCCCCAACGGCCGTGCAAATCCCCCCAACGGCCGTGCAAGTCCTCCCAACGGCCGTGCATCATCGTCATGGTTCTTTGGGAAATGGCATCATCATGGCATGAAACGTGAGTGACGTCGCACATGCTGCGCCACACCTTTGGCACGCAGTTGGTGAATGCCGGAGCGCAGATAACGACGGTGCAGGCGTTGTTGGGGCACAAGCGGCTGAATACGACGATGGTCTATGCCCATGTGCATGACAAGACGGTGATGGATGACTACTTGCGGGCGATGGAGCAGATTGAGGGGGTGCAAACGGCGATTTCTCCTCCCAAGCCAATACCCGAAACTGCCTTTGTGTTGTTGGACAAGCTGGGACAGGAGGGGTTAAACAATGAACAATAGCAGATTCTTGATGAACTGCGCCGCTGTTTAGCGCAGCAAAGCAATACTGAGGCGAATTGAAAGATTGTTAACGAGCAAGCAGCGCAACCGCCACTGGTAGAGATGCGGTGGTCGTAGTAGCGGCGTGGAATTGTGGGTAACTCGCAGCGCAGCGGAGAGCTATCCACATTTCCATCGCCGATGAACCTGAGTATGGTGGAGTTGTTTGTTATCGACCAAGAGTGGCATGGTCAGGATACCGACCTCAGCTTAGGTGGCATGGCAAGACCCTTGCTACAGTCTGTGATTTTGAAGACCCGCCCAAAGCAGGGTTTGTGTATTCTTAATTATCCAACCAAGATTCATTCTCAAGCCAACTTGTTGCCAAGAAGTTTTGAACCTTGCCTAAGGTCATGACTTCACCTGTGTAAATGTTCAATATTAATAATTCAAGATAATCTTCATTTTGAGCTACAAAAGCGAGATTTTCACTATTTGGTGACCAAAGTATCTCGGCGACCCACTTGAAACCAGTACATAATTCAACAACTTGATTCAGATCAAAGTCATAAAGCATGATACTTTTAAACCATTCTTGCTTGTTGACATCATAATGTTCGTTGATATAAACAACGTAGCGGTTGTCAGGTGACCAAGCTCCTTCATATATGACACCATCTTGAGGGTCAGTTGTTTGTAGAAGAATTGTCCGTTTTTCTCCATCTCGACCTATCATAAAAGAACCATATTGATCTTGACTCCAGCTACTGAAGACAAAACTGGAGCTGTCATGTGCCCACATAACAGTTTGTCCAAAACCGTTTATAAGACTAATTCCGGCTTCGTACAAGTGTACATCGCTTATAAAGGGTTGCTGCCACAGATCCTTGCCTTGTACCAAATCCCACAAAACCATAGTGTTTGCTTGGTTTCCTGAACGCATAAATACAACCCGTGTCAAATCAGGGGAAAAATAAGGGGTTGTTCTTGAATTCCAGCCTGGAAGAGCATCTAGTATATTTTGCAATCTTTCTCCCGTAAACGGGTTGAAAATAGTATAGGTATGTAAAGATGCCCCTTCGGATTCGGAAGGCAAATTATAGACAATCAACATTAAATTATTGTCAATCCAATTACCAAACCAGGAGCCATCAGTTTCACCATCTTGAAAAGGAATAAGGGCTGACAATGTTTCCCCCTCAACTGAAATCAAATGGACAAGCGATTCATTTAAGTGGTTGCTACTTTCACTACTCAAGGCTTGATAGGCAAACCAATTTTCATCAGGTGAAAATCCTATTTCGCGTACATCTTTTCTCGGTGATTGAAATATTTGTTCCTGGAGTGGCATTCCACCAAGCAAGCTAGTATAAGCAGCGTCAGAAGAATCCTCTTCTACTGAGTTAAGGCGGACAATAAGACCCAATGCCCCCCCCATTCCTTCCCCATCAATAGAATTGATATGAGGTGTTTGGGACATATCGCAAAGAATAGGTTGCTCTTCAATAGGTATAGGCGTTATTGTTGGCATTTGAGAAGCAGTTGCCCTTGGTAACGCAGGTTCTGGCATATTTGTTTGAGGAGTTTTTGTAACTAATGGCGGAGTCGAAGTTGTTGCATGTGTAGATGTAGATTGTGCAGCTATTTTAGTGATAGGAATTAACGTTTGTTCAGCGTCTATCACGGTCGTGGTGCAACCAACTAGAGCAAGAGGTAGTATAACTAAAAGTAGAATTATTATTTTGGGAGAATTCATAATACTTTCCTTATTTGAGATTCGATGATTTTGCCTGCTCCTTCTGGGTTTAATGAAATCATAATGACAATTTTTATGGATTTCTGAACCCCATACAACTGTGTGACTCCGAGTAACTCCCACAAGCGTTGTTTTGATCCCAAGTAACTACTAAAAATCGATTATAGTCGCCCCCACCTGCTATGGGAGCTTGTACAATAAATGCACCACTCAAAGAATCATCTCCCCAACTAGGAGTTTCTCTTCCTGTTGAATCAATATTTGTGATGTAGTTATCCATTGCCGAACCAGGTGTTGGGTTACCCCACCAAAACGCCTCATATCCATCGTGATCATCTACACCTGTCATTACACGACTCGCATCACTTGAACATCTGGGACAATCTGCAACCGAAATTTTATTCCCATTTCTTCCATACCATCCCTGCATTCCATCTAGCCACTTTAATTGCTGTCCGAGTGATGAACACCCACCGCCACCCCCATAGCCTGCATATTGGCGATAAAGTGCCTCCAGTGCGGCTTCATAGATTCGAGAGTTAGAACTTAAACCATTGAACTCAACTCGTATCAAAATTTCTAACAAAAACTGATCTGTAAACAGGCCGTCTGATAGCATATTAGATGTACCATTGTTCTCTTTCCACATTGCAAGGTAGGTATTCCACGTGCTATTTTGAATGTTATCTGGACGTTCTGGAGGAGTTGGCTGACACCATATATCATGGCATGGCGGTTCTGGTTTTGTCACACGAGGTGTTGTTGGAGTGCACCATTGATCGTCACCAGGCAGAGAACTGCTATCGCAGTCTAGGTGTCCAGATGGATCAACTCTGTTAATGGGATTGTTTCTGGTGTAGCTATATCTATTCAGACTTTCCTGCAAGTCGTCCCAACGGGTCTTCAAGTCATCCCAACGGCCGTGCAAGTCATCCTAACGGCCGTGCAAGCCATCCCAACGCTTCTGCAGGTCAGCCCAACGCTTCTGCAAGTCAGCCCAACGCTTCTGCAAGCCCTCCCAACGCTTCTGCCGGCTGCCAGATTACGACGATTCAGGCATTGCTAGGCCACAAACGGCTGAATACCACGCTGACCTACGCCCGTGTCCATGACCAGACGGTGGCCGATGACTATTTCACCGCCACGGCCGTGATTGAGGAGCAGATGGAACTGCACCTGGTAGCAGCGAAAAATCTAACAGCAGGAGCAAACGGCTGCGCCCTCAAGAACGGCAACCCCGCCGATTTGTTGACGTTGGCAGCGGCTTTGCAAACGGAGCCGTTAACGGCCAGCCAGCAGGCGGTGGTGAATGAGTTGCAATGCGGCCTACTGGCTTTGGCGGAATCGTTGGGCGATGTGCCAATGTCTACTGACCTAGTTGTTAACGAGCAGGTTAGCTTGCCGCTTCCGGTGGTGGTGGGGCGGCCGTAGTAGTAGTACGCTGGAAATGTGGGTAACTGGGATGTTCCAGTTATCCACATTTCCAGTCGTCTAGAGAACTAATAGTGACAGTGTGAAGTATGTCAACCAAATACTATATGCAACATGTTTGGAAAGGGGGGCTACTCTGAAGCAGAGCAGTTCCCAGAAACTAACCATTCTTGAATAAATTCACTATCAGTATCATAAAAATAAACTCCCTGCTTTTTCCCTTCATAAACTGCTATTGCTATCTGTTGACCATTGGGGGCCCAATCAATATCTTGGATCGTTTCTTGAATAGCTAATACGTCTGTTATACAGTTATTATCTGGTCGAAGAGCAAAAAGCCCCCCATTTCCAACAAATATAAGCCACTGACCATTAGGTGACCAATTAATTTTCTTCATAAACTGATTTTCCAGAATCAAGAAATCTTCATTTCCATCTTTAGAGACAAACCAGAGTTGGACAGGCGACGGATAATCACGAACAAGGACTGCTATCTGTTGACCATCTGGTGAAATAGCGAGATCGAAAATTTCTTCATTTGGAATATTCGACCTCCATAATCCCGGAGTCATTTGTTTAGAAACAACATCAATCATTAATAAGGAGTTAGATTCACCTACTATAATTTTCAACCCATCTGGAAACCAATCCATAGGAGGGCCAAACTTTGTTATGGCAAATTTTTCTCCCGATCCAATATCAATGATGCCTGTCTGTTCTTGATCTCCAAATTCGGTTCGGGAGTAAAACATAATTTGTTCTTGTTTTGGATTCCACACTGGGTCAGAGTTTGTATAAGTGTATTCTTGGTCACTAACCTGTGAATATGAATCTATGTCAGGATTCCAAACAAATATTTCACTAGGCTTCTGCTGAACAAGATGAATACCACTATATACTACTTCGGGGGAAGCTACAGCGAGCCTTTCGCTATCTGGTGCCCAATCAATAGACACAAAAACAAAATCTGTAGCCTGGAATTCCACACCCGTAGGCAAATTTATATTTTGCGAACATCCTTCAGCAATGAGTACTGACAAAAGAATGGCAGCAATTAATTTGGTAAGATTTAGTTTCATTTCAACATATCTTCTGTAATTCTGGTTTGCCAACTATAAAGTCTATGAAGAAAATACGCACCGCTTGGATGATTGTGAAATGTTAGGAGATTGTCTATATGGTACCAAGGTGCCGGGCCAGTATCTATGATTTCCCGCAGGCGGTTTACCTCGCTATGTTGGTTAATAAGTTTGTTATATCCGTCGTCATTTTCACGCAGTCCAGCATTGTATTGGGTAATTAATGCATTCATTTCATCTACTAACTGACCTTCGTAGAGAAAAGCTTCCGCTTCACCATAAGCTGTAAAAGCTTTTTCAAACCCCTGATAAGCATGGATAGCTTCGTGAGCAAATGTACTAACACCCCCAACACCCCAATTCTTAGGGTCGAAAGGATTTGTCTTTATAGTTTCAGGTTTCAAGTAAAGAGTGTCTCCAATAAAGTTTGCACCACTGTTTAGAACCTCATTGATGTTAATATTTGTGTCTGCCATTACCGTACCTTGTGTAGTTATTAGTGGGATTATAATAGTTCCCCCAACCATAATTCTAATCCCTCCTTCACCTGCCATTGCATCGGCAGCCCAAAACCAATCAACTATTCGAGCACCTGTTTCCGTTAAGCCAAGAACAGACAGTGTCTGGTTAACCCAATTTTCGCAGTCAGTGACTGAAACGCCAGCTTCTTCACCATCAGAACCTATTGAACAAGTAAAATGGCCCGTTGGATCAACCAGGTTAACAGGGTTGTTGTGGACGTAGCTGTATCTATTGAAGCTTTGGGGGTTTGACGGGTCAGGTATAATGCTATCAGGAGAGGCCATTCGGTATATATAAGACACGTAGTACCGCGCATTCATGTAAATAAAACCCAACCCATTCATGTTGTAGAAGTAGAATCAGCCATCGTTTGCAATGCCCAAGTCAGCCCAACGCTTCTGCAAGTCGGCCCAACGCTTCTGCAAGTCAGCCCAATGCTTCTGCAAGCCAGCCCAACGCTCCTGCAAGTCAGCCCAACGCTTCTGCAAGCCATCTCAACGGCCGTGCAAGTCGTCCCAACGGCCGTGCAAGCCATCCCCAACGGCCGTGCAAATCCCCCCAACGGCCGTGCAAGTCGTCCCAACGGCTGTGCTAGTCATCCCAACGGCCGTGCAAGCCATCCCAACGGCCGTGCAAGTCACCCCAACGGCATGTGCAAGTCACCCCCAACGGCCGTGCAAGCCATCCCAACGGCCGTGCAAGTCACCCCAACGGCCGTGCAGGTCATCCCAACGGCCAAGTGCAAGCCACCCCAACGGCCGTGCAAGCCATCTCAACGGCCGTGCAAGTCCTCCCAACGACCGTGCAAGCCATCCCCAACGGCCGTGCAAGCCATCCCAACGGCCGTGCAAGTCCACCCCAACGGCCGTGCAAGCCACCCCAACGGCCGTGCAAGCCATCTCAACGGCCGTGCAAGTCGTCCCAACGGCCGTGCAAGCCACCCCAACGGCCGTGCAAGTCAGCCCAACGGCCGTGCAAGCCATCCCAACGGCCGTGTAAGCCACCCCAACGGCCGTGCAAGCCATCCCAACGGCCGTGCAAGTCATCCTAACGGCCGTACAAGTCATCCCAACGGCCGTGCAAGTCATCCTAACGGCCGTGCAAGCCATCCCAACGGCCGTGCATCATCGTCATAGTTCTTTGGGAAATGGCATTATCATGGCTTGAAACGTGAGTGACGCCGCACATGCTGCGGCACACCTTTGGCATGCAGTTGGTGAATGCCGGTTGCCAGATTACGACGATTCAGGCGCTGCTGGGTCACAAGCGTATCAACACTACCCTAACCTACGCCCGTGTCCACGACCGCACGGTAGCCGAGGATTACTTCGCGGCGATGGAAATGGTGGAGCAGCGGCTGGTGCACCAACTGCCGCCACCCCCTGGCGCCGAAGCCAACAGGGAAAATGGCACAACAACCAGCAACGCCGCCATACCGCACCTGCTGACGCTGGCAACAACCCTGCAAACGGCACAGCTACCGGATGAGCAGCAGGCGGTCGTTGCAGCCTTGCAGGCAGGGCTGGCGGCATTGGCCCAGCCAGCCACTATGAACCAAACCTAGCCGCTAAAACTGTTGTTAACGAACAAATGGCACAACCTCCATAGCGAAAAACCCCTGGGAGGGGGAGCCTCGGTTTTTTCTTTGGTTCTTTCTTTTTGGACTCGCCCAAAAAGAAAGAACAATGGCCTGCTGCCTGACAAACCTGCGGCAGGTAAAGAAAGTGGCGCGACCAGAGGCCGTGCCACAGCCACTACGAAGACTTGTCCATAGCAACAGGTTTTTCATTGATGAACGCTTGAACATAGTGCCGAGAGACAGGGAGCATATTGACAATGAACGGACTAATAAAGGTGATCACAATGGTTAGATTTGTGGCTGGCAGGGTAATCAAGCCGGGAAACCAGGTAATGGAACACAACCCAATTATTAATATATTGCTGATAACATTGAGAAGTGCGAAGAAAAATATGTTTCTTACCCCAATTTTATTTGCAACTTGTGTAAAAATAAGCAAGAGGGGCAATATCCAAAAGGCTAGTCTTATTACAAACATCAATAACAAGAATCTTAACTGGAAACCCAAAGCATTACTATTGAAATACCATTGCCCACTACTAACTAATTCTTGAATAGATATTGCCACAGGTAGCATGATATGCTCGACTAAAATCAAGCAGAGGATTAAAATTAGAATTTTGGTTGTTTTCATAAGATGACTTTCTTTGGCTTTTATAGGCAACATTTTTGTTGCCTATAAAAGCCGAACTATAGTTGTTATAATGCCAGAACCTTGCGATAACAATCATTCATTTTCATATAATAGACGAATTAATTCTTGCCCTAACAACACCCTGTCATCGTAATTGCCAAAGTCAAAAGTTGTACCGCCAGCGAAAAATTCAGCCATTACTGTATCGAGTAAATCGTTGGTAACGATATCTGGAACATCGGAAAACAAGAAATTAACTAGTTCTCGCATTTTTTGTTGCTGACATGAAAACCCTGTAACGAGGTGGCTACCAGGAGGTTTTCAAGCCAATTATCACGATAAACAAAGCCGTTGAGTTTATGGGCAGGTGATTGATATGTTTCACGCACTTTTGCCCGCGGACAATACGGCCAAAAGTTATGAAGCAAGGCCCATGACCTGGTTTGCAGTTCGGCGGAGCGTAAATGTCCATGAAAATAACGTGCGCCATAAAGCCAACGAGACATAGGTTCCATATGACGGTCAACCATGTTGCTGGTGCGGTAGGCATCGGGATACTCAAAGGCTACCACAAAGGAATCGGCTTTAGCACAGAGCTTCTCGATGGCTTCCATCACGGTTCCGGTTAGATTCTCGGCATTCGTTTTCGTCCAAAACTGCAAATCTGTGATTTTTGTCAGGAAGTCGGTGCGGTCAGAAGCGTGATAAATATCCCACACCTGCTGCTTAATGTCGGCAAAAGCGTCTCCCAAACGTTTGCCGCAGGAGCGAATCTTGATGAAGGCATGCAGAAAACAGCAAATAATGGTTATTGTGGGAAAGAGCGTCTGCCAAGCTAAATGGGTTGCTCGCCAACCGTCTTCATTAACAGTTTCTGGTTTGTAGTTTGGGTTAAGTCGCTGTGTTTCGTCCTTAAAATGACCATATGCTTCTGTTAAGCCTTCGGTATCGGCTGTCAAAGAAACGGATGCGCCTAAAACACAATCATTGGCAACTGTCGTGGCAATGTATGCTTTGTCTCCTTGAAAGCGGGCATGTTTTTCATCAGCCAGTAAATGTTGCGGTAAGTTTTCTGGCTGTTTGACTGTTGTACCCACAATATCATGGCGACCGAGGGCCGTTGTCAAGTTGCACCAATAGGAATCGTTGCGCCCGAATACATAGGTCAACGCCCAAAACGGCACACCAAAACGACGCAGAAACAATGCTTTTTCGACTTTGGTTACATGACCAGCCATATAGGGTAAGATGTCGCAAGGAGAAATGGTAAACACTTGTCGTTGCTGTTGCTCACCAAGAGACGTTAACTGAATCCGTCGCAGTTGAACTTGAGGCATTTTCTTGGATGGCGGCATCATACCGTGTAATTTGTACCCGCAACCAATATCGTCTGGAAAAAGCTCGGGATAAGTTTGCACCATTTCATCCAAATATTGGCGAAAGGCTTTTTTGTCGGGCAAGAGTTCATTGTAAGTTACCAAATCGATGGGCAAGGTAATGCGTTTGGTATGTTTTGTGGATTCGAGTTTGGTTTTGTTATACTTTCTTTGAGGCATATTGGTTGGATTCTTGGTCGTTTTTAACCAATATAGCCTCACTCATTCCAAAGCTACAAAATTTGTTAGAACTAGGAAATTAACATCTTGAATAATCGAATTTGTTGTCTCCCATCCATGAGTGCCAGCGTATGCGTTGATAAACTCTTGAACTTTTGTTTGCTCAAATTGCACCAGGGCAAAATCCAATTCGATTCCTGATAATCCATTAAAAGAAACCATAACACCGTTTGCATCAGTAAAACTTTCCAAGCTGCCATTGTTCAATAAAGTTCGGGCATTTCCCATATTATATTGGAACAAAAATTCGTTGCCGTTACGTAAGAAATCTGCTGCATCGGGCATAATTAAATTTAAGGCTGAATCCGCTGCACCCACTCCATTAAAATTTGTTACGATATCTGCGGCAGCAAACCACTTCGAATTACTTCCATTTGCAGCTAAAGTCGTTTGTACCCAGCCATAATAGTCATTTCGTTGATATACAGCTGCGTAAGCAGTTACATTTAAAGAAGCCGTATTGGCAGCATGATCAATGGGTGGTGGCTGTGCTGTATCACCTGTCAATGCCACCATGCCGAAAACTCCAATACAAATCAACGCGGTTACAGGTGTAAAGCAATGGCCTGATGGATCAGTATATTTAAGAGGGTTATTTATTGTATAGCTGTAACGATTGAAGCTTTGTGGATTACTTGGATCGGGTACAATGGTATCTGCACTGGCAAAGCGGTTAAGAGTTGGAACGTAGTACCGCGCATTCATGTAAATAAAACCCAACCCATTCATGTTGTAGAAGTAGAATCAGCCATCGTTTGCAATGCCCAAGTCAGCCCAACGCTTCTGCAAGTCAGCCCAACGCTTCTGCAAGTCAGCCCAACGCTTCTGCAGGTCAGCCCAACGCTTCTGCAAGTCAGCCCAATGCTTCTGCGGGTCGGCCCAATGCTTCTGCAGGTCAGCCCAACGGCCGTGCAAGTCGTCATGATTCATTCTTTGGAAACTTATGACGTAATCATGGCGTGAAACGTGACCAAACAGAATTCACGTTTCACGCATCACGTTTCACGCCTCACGCGACTTCAAATACTGATACAGCACCCCCAACACCGTCGCCGGTTCCGCCTCGCGCTCCTTATTGTATTGGCGCGTGGCCCGGCTGCGGCTGAGGTGCAAATAGCGCCGCGCACGAGTGACACCCACATACAACAGCCGCAGCCGTTCGCTGATGATGTCAATATGCGCCGATTCAGTAGCCGTGCGCCCGGTGTACAGCCCCGACTCCCCGGCCATCAAATAGCGCAACTGCGCCGCCGCCTCAGCGGTGGGGTCGCCGCCAAGAAAATCATGCACGCCGAGGAAAGGCGCATCCAAACTACCGGGAATCCAAAAGCCATCTATGCCCACCAAAAATACCGCGTCCCATTCCAGCCCTTTGGCGCTGTGCTGCGTCGTCAGGGTGATGCGGCCCGGCTCCGGTTCGTAGCCCAGGTCGGCGGGAGTGGTGATGGGTAATCGGCGACGGCCGTCGGCCACATCCGCCAATTCCGCCGCCAACTCCGGCAGCCGCCAATGGGGCTGCATATCACGCCAGCCGCGCATGAGGGTGGCAATCTGGTAAGCAATGGCGAGGTCGGTTTCATGCACATCCTGACTCCAGGCAAACAACTCATCGCCCAACGTCAGCGCCAAATCATCAATCGGCAGCTCGCGCAGCGCAAACATGCGCCGCAAAAAGTCGCACAATCGCGCCACATGCGGCCAATCATCCTCAGGCAGCACCCCGGCGGGCAGCGCCGCCTGCCACTGCGCCTCATCCCAGGGGAAAAGCAGCGCCTCCGGCTGATACACGCTGCGCAGCACGGTATGAAAACGGTCGAGGTTTTCCACGGGGCCGGTGGCGGCGGGATGGCCTAATTCGTGCAGGCTGGCATGGGCGGCGACGATGGCGCGGGTATCCAGCGGGTCGGCCAGCACGGCGAGGATGGCGTACATGGCGGCGGCGATTTCGCGCTCACGGCCGCCGCCGCGCAGCAAGTTGTCGTAAGAGATTTCCAAATCGTCGAGGCGCTCGGCCAAATCGTAGCCGATCTGGTTGGTGGGCACGAGGATGGCGAGGGTGTGGTCGGCGCGTTCGCGGGCATATTTGGCGGCAAGCTGGGCGATGGCAGGCAGTTCCTCATCTTCGCGGTGCTTGTACACTTTGATGCGCACGGCCGCTTCGCTGTCGGGCGGGTTGGGCTGGGCGTCGCCGGGGGGCGTGGGCAGGATGGCCTGACGGCGGAAGGTGTGACGGCGCACTTCGGGCACGGGGTGTTTGTCAATCACCCAATCGAGCAGGGTGTTGGCCGCGCCCATAATCAGCGGGGCGCAGCGGCCACTGTTGGGCAGCGGCAAAGACAGCACGTCGCGGCGGTCGCTGAAGGCATTGAAGAAGCGCGGGTGGGCGGCGGTGAAGGTGCTGGTGATGGCCTGATTGGGGTCGCCGACGCGCACCCAATTGGCTGCTTCGCCGGTGAGGGTTTCGAGGAGGATTTCTTGCAGGGGCACGCTGTCTTGGGCCTCATCTTCAAGCACATAGGGCCAGCGCTGGCGCAACTGCGCGGCGAGGTCGGGGCGCTGCTCCAGCAGGTCTACGGCCTGCCAGATAAGGTCGTCAAAGTCCAGGGCAGCCTGGCGGGTGAGGAGGGTTTGGTAACGGCCGTATATCCCCGCCAACATAGAGAGCAAGGGAGCAGGGGAGCCAGGGAGCAAGGGGGAATTCTCCTCCGCTCCCCTGCCCCCTTGCCCCCCTGCCCCCATGCTCCTCTGCAAAATCTCTTCGGGGCGGTAGCGTTCGTTTTTGGCGACGCGGATGAAGGTGCGGGCGGTGCGGCTGGTGATGTCGCGCCAGCGGGCTTGTTTTTGCGGGCTGGCGTCGTCGAGGAATTGCAGCCACTGTTCGCGGTTGTCTTCAATCCATTGGTCAACGGAGAGGGCCAGGTAATGGCTGCTTTGTACGTCGTCGAGGACGGCCGTTGCCTCACTATCGCCGCCATTGGCCTGACGCACAATTTCCAGGGCGAGGCTGTGCAGGGTACGCACGTCGAAGCCGCGCTCGGTGGAGAGTTCTAGCTCGGTGAGGCGCTTGCGGATGCGGGCCTTGAAGGTGTCTACGCTGGCATTGAGGTAGGTGACGATGAGGATTTGCTGGCTGTCGGGTTGGATACGGCCGTCGCCAATCAACTGCGCGGCGAGCAGGGAAAGGGTAAAGGTTTTACCGCTTCCGGGCACGGCGCTGATGGCAAGACGGCCGTTTTCGTATTCGAGAATCGCTTCTTGAGCGGGACGCAGGTTCATGATCACTCACCCAAAATGAGCGGCAAATAGACCATTGTGCCAAACTGGATTTCGGCCATAACTTCGGGGGCGCTCATGTTGGTTTGCTGCCAGAGATCGTACAAGATTTGGCCGTTGTTGTAGCCAGCGTTGGGGTTATTGTCGCGCAGGAATTCGATGTACTCTTTGGAGGCGGTTTGGTAGAGCAAACGCACGCGCCCGGTGACGACGCCTGACGGCAGGGTGTAAACGGCCGTATCCCAATACTGTCCATCGGCATACATCGTCGGGTCGGGCTGGCTGTCTGTGACCGGGGCTGCGCCCAGCGCGGCATAGTCGGCAAAGACGTAGCCACGCGGCGGGATGCGGCTGTCGTTGACGGTGACGTTGTTGAGGGCGAAGTGGAAGGTGGGGCCAGCTTCCAGGCCGGGCAGCAAATCAGCCAATGCAGGCGTGAGGCCCTGTTCCACTTGATAGATGGTGAGGTCGGGGTCTTGGGTGAGGACGGCCGTGCTGGCATCATACGCCCCCGATTCATAGACCAGATTACCGGCTGCGTCGTAACCCTGCACTTGCAGCCACATTCGCCGCCCTTCGGGGTAGCCGGTGGGCAGTTTGTGCCCCGTCTCGTTGACCACCGTCACCGTCAGTGTGTCGCTGTGCAGCGTGGCCGATACCGTCGCCGCATGTTGCAGCATATACCGCGCCCGCAGCGTGCCCGAAATCAGCGCTTCGGCACGCACCGGTTCATTATTAAATGTGGCGCTAAACACCGGGTGCAAGGGGATGATTTGTGGAACCCAGGTATTGCCGCCAGTCATGTCATGCACGCTCATATCATCACGGATTTGCATGGCCGGGTCGCCAAACAGTTGCGCCCCAATGCCAGTGATGGTGTACATGTGGCAATCCTGACAGGTGGAAACGTTGACGGTATTGCCGCCAAACTGTGGCGCATAAATGCCTTCCGGCGTGTTGTAATCGCTGAGATACCACTCGCTGTAGGTACGCTCGACGGGGAAGCCGACGCTTAAATCGCCGGGCATATCCAGCGGATTGAGTTCATATGCTTGCGTACTTTCATTCCAGGAGAAGACCGGGTTGCTGATGTCGTGGCAGGTTCCGCAAAAAGCTGCATCTTGATGATAGGGGGATAGCTGTGTGGGTTGGGCGCTGTGCGGGTCAAAGCCGACGACTTCGGTGATGACGAAGGGGCCGCGGCGGTAGTCGAGCGGATCGATGATCATGGCGGCGCTGCCCAGCAGGGGCATGGGCGCAGTAACGGTGACGGGCATGGTCAGGGTTGCCAGCACGTCTATATCGCGGGCGGGGTTTTCTGGCGAGTACACCGGGTCAACGGAGCGGTGGCAGGTAATGCACTGCACGCCTTCCATGTCGCCAGAGTCTGCAAGCATGGCGGAGCCATCAGGTTGGGAGGAACGGCCGTCCAACCACCCACGTGGGATGTGACAGCGCAAGCAAAATTCGCCAGCGTTGGCGGCATCCGCATTGGCAACATCGAGCGCAGCCCAAAAAAGAGGGTCGCGGGCAGCCTGGGCCATCATGCTGCCTTGCCAGGCAAACCATGTTTCGGTTTCGTGGGGTTGGGGCGGATCGAGTTGATCACCATAGTAAAGATGGCAGCCAATGCAGCTATAGGCATCGAGGGCGTCTACCATTTGGTGGGGCTGTGTGCCGGGCAGGAGAAAGTCGTTGGGGGTGGTGGGGACAAGAGCGGTAGGGGCGGCATCCACAGGGCTAAAAAGAGACAAGGTCGTACCCAAAACAATAAGGGCAAGACCAAAAGCAATGAGAAGATGGGGCAATCGCTTCATAATTCTTTATTCTTTGGTAAAGGTGTTACGCATGAAGATCATCAAATTTATCCCCCCCATTATAAACTGGCGAATCTAATCTGACACAAAAAGGGGGTGACACGCGCGTGTCACCCCCTCGCACAAACAATCAGAACAATTGGGTCTTAATTCCCAGTAATCAAGATATTGTCTACGTAGAAATAATCAGATGGGTCATTTGCGTTAATGCCGTAAAAACGAATGTGGAAATTGCTGACTAGATAACTGCTGTCGAGTGCAAATGTAAATAGCGAATACGTACCGTTTTCATTGCTATCATCTACTAAAAGCACTTGATCCCAATTTGATCCACCATCAGAACTGATCTCCACATACCATTCTTCATTGACAGCCATACCGGTGGTCACTTTCCAATAGAAGGAGAGTGATGCGCCTGAAGTTAAGGCTGACAAATCTGCTGCACGTTCGGCCCATCCGTTATCGGCCAATCGCAAATGATAGGTCCCTGCATATGGTGTGCCAGTGGTTGTAACGGTTGAATCAGAACTGCTATGCGTCCAACTACCGCTCCAGCCAGAACCACCGCTCCAACCGCCGCTTTCAAAATCTTCAACAACGACTGCTTCAAGGAAGTTAGCGGTGACGTTTTTGTTCGCATTGACCAGCACTGTGGCTGTGTTGTCAGCGGTGGAATCTGTATCGCCATTCCAACTTTCAAAACTATATCCACTGTTAGCATTGGCTGTCAGAGTGACATTCGATCCGTATGTCCAGCCACTTATCACGCCTGCGGTGCAGTTTGGCGCGGGGGCGGGGGTTATGGTTCCCCCGGCGGTGGGGTTGGGTAATGCTTCTAGCGTATAACAAATGATTTCGAAATTGGCTGTGACTGTGCTGTTATTAAAGACTGTCACCGTGGTGCTGGCATTTGTCCCAGAGGCCAGCCCCGACCAATTGAGAAAATCATAACCCGTTGAGGGTACGGCCGTTACCGTCACATTTTCGCCGTAGTGATAGTTGCCAGCATTGCAACCTGGGGAGGAAGTGGGACTCATGGTCACGCTGCCGCCAGCCACAGGGCTGGAGGCGGCTGCTAAGGTATAGCAGGCATCCTCAAAATTGGCGGTTACGTTTTTGTCGCCGTCGAAGGTGATGGTCACGGGGTTGGCTGTGCCTGTGGCATCGCCGGACCAGCCAGTGAACGTGGAGCCGGGGTTGGCGGGAACGGCCGTTAACGCCGCCGTCTCCCCCTCACTATACGTCGCTTGCACAGGATCAACCGTGATCGAGCCATTGCCAGACACCTGGGTCGTCAACGTATACAACAGTTCCGTGAAATTGGCTGTCACAGCCTCATTCGTGAGCATGGTTAGAGAGGCAGGGTTTGTAAGCCCAGTCAGTGAACCACTCCAACCATCAAACACGTAGCCAGACACAGGGTTTGCTTGCAGGGTAACAACTGTACCGTGCTGGTATTGCGTACCCCCCACACAATCGGGTGCAGGACTAACAATGACATCTCCTCCGATGTCAACGATTTCCGTCACCGTCAAGTCATAGCAGCCCACCTGAAAATAGGCTTCAATATTTTTGTCGCTGTCCATCGTTATGATAGCAGGGTTGGTGCTGCCGCTGAGATCTCCACTCCAACTAACAAAAGCTCCACCCGCATCGGGAATGGCGCTTAAGGAAACGGAGTCGCCATTATCATACTCAACCTGCTCAGGGTTAACCTCAACGTGTCCCGCGCCAAATGAGGTCACAGTCAACGTAAACGTCTCTTCAACAAAGTTGGCGGTGACGGTCTTATCTGTATCCAATAGCAATGTTTCCGGGTTTATGGTTCCAGAAAGGTCATCTCCCCATCCAGCAAATATCCAACCGGGGTCGGGGTTGGCCGTTAGCGTCACCATATCCCCACCTACAGGCGAAGCCGGGTTCGTTGCAACTGCACCATTGCCGATAATATTAATCGTCAACGTCGCTCCCGTATCTGGCGTAGCCGTAGGTGTGGGGGGAATACGTGTAAACCCAACCAGATCAGGCGGAGCCACGTTAGAACGTTCGATGAAATCCGAAAACACGGCGCCAATTGCCGGCTGCATCAAATTCACAATGAGCACCACAGCCAGGCCAACCAGGGCGATAATAATCAAGTATTCAACAATACCTTGACCTGCCTCACGATTCATTTTGTGCCTTTTTGTGTATGATTTTTTCATAATAGCACCCTTCAAAAAAACTAGCTGCGTTGCCGCTTAAAGCCCCGAAACGGAAGGTAAATAATCTACGAAATAGAGATTAGAGATTGGAGCCTGGCTAATCTCCAGTCTCCAATCTCCTATGAATCATTAAATCTTCATAATCACACAGCCCGTCGAGGTTTGAACTTGTCGAAAACCGGTTCCCTTCGACAAGCTCAGGGAGCAGGCCTGTATGATTACAAATCTTCATTCCAAAGGGCATGACCCTCATTCAACTACCGAATTAGATAAGGCTGCCCGGAGAGACGGATTTGCCAGCCATACGTATCTGTAGAACCACCATCGTAGCTGGCAACCAGACGGCCACCGTAAAAAGGTGTGCAATCTCCCGGAACCGAATAGTCACAGTTTTCTAGATCGCCGGGCACATCCACTTCATATGCCGGATCCACCCATTGATTATTACAAGAGCCAATCGCACAGCGACCACCTTCTGTGCCAGAATACGTGACTTCCCAATCGGCCCGGGCAATGGAGTCAAAGTAAAAGTTGATTGGAGGGGATGCACCCGAATCGGAATCAAACAAACTGATATAAATAGTCTGCCCGGCGCTTTCTGGCCCTACGTAAATCAACGGGATGTCAACCCGGAAATCAACATTGGAGTTCAGAGGCAAACGCCCCATCCCAAACACAGTGACCCCTTCAGCTCTATGACCACTCTGACCATCAAGAATATATAAATTGCGACGATTTGCATCACTGGGGACATCATTGACATATGCATTGGGGCCAGCCCAAATCTCATACCCATTCTCAGATGAGCCGCTAATCGCTGTCACATCGAGATAGATAAAGCGATTATTGGTCGCGGGATCGGTAAGAATATTGCCCAAATCTTGGGAGATGCTCACTTCAAAGCCATTCCCCGCCCCAATAGGCGTGCCACTTGAACAGTCGGCAGCATCATAGTCTCCACCATTAGGACTGCCGCAATCCGCAGGAACCTCTGCGGGTTGATCAACACTGAGCTGCCCACCAGGGGATACCCACTGCATATCGGTCAAGTGGTCGCCGCTATCGCGGGTTCCATCGTCAACCTGCCCGGTGTAGGTAGCCAACGGGATGCGGGATAATGTGCCATCGGCATTTTGCGCCCAGTAGAATAGTTCAAACGTGGTCTGTGTATTGTAAGATGGTGTGTAGTTATTGCCGGGAGGTGCACCGCAACCTGAATTTGTACCGCTACGGGGTCGCCGGTTTTCATCAATACGGATGAACCAGAAGGGGTTACCCTGATCGCCTAAACTTTGTTCGTCTGTGGGAATGAGGCAGGGTTGGTATTGCATGTAATAGTTATGGAAATCTACGATACAACCCAAGGTTTCAAATAACGGCTTCCCTAAATCTGTTTGGGCCAAATCGGTATGTTGTACTTCAAAAGTGTCGCCTGATTGGTTGATGGAATCGGGGTCAAAAAGTTCGACGCGCACAATGTCGTGTGGGTAGTCTGGGGGAATGAGGATACGGTAATTGTAGGTATAAGATCCCGGTGCCCAAGGGCTGCCCAAGGGAGAAAAGGGATCGCCCATGCTGGTGCAAGATTCGGGGCCAAAGACGGCCTGGTTGGAGGTACTGAGAACGCCATCTTCGATGCGGCGGCTGGCATAGATGTCGGCCATGGGGAAGACACCGGCAACGGCCGCTCGTGTCAGGGTAATCGACTGCTGCCCAATGAGCCGTAGGAAGAAGAGGTCAACGGGCCAGGTGGCAGTCAGTTCATATTGAATCTCGCCCAACTCGTTTAGACCCAGGCTACGGCCGTCTCCCAAATGTGTGACACCAGTATCACTGGGCAACCTGACCAAAATGTCGAAACCATTGGTATTGAAGAACTGGGTCGCTTTCAGGTTTGCCGGTGTCGAGTCGTCTGGATCACTCACTAGTTCCACAACGGCCGCTAATGCTGCCGAATCCACCGCCGACTGCAACTGTGTGGTACGGGCGAAGACAAAACCCACATCCACAGCAATGCCCACAAATGCCAGCAACCCCACCAGGGCTAGGGCAATGATGACAATACTCTGCCCAGTTTGACCTTCGTGGTCATGATTTTTGCAAAAAACAGGGTTTCCTTTCATGTGTCACCCTCCGAAATTGGGTTACTGGACACTGGCGTTTCTTGGACTTCTCTCGGGTAGGGGCATGGCGATGCCATGCCCCTACGTTCGGTTGAAGTTTGGTTTTCGCCAGACTCCAGTAGATTAACTATTCTCGCTAGGGCATTTCTTGCCCGCAAGAGGTATCCCAGCGAATGAACTCCGCCAGAATCCAACCATGTTGCAAGCTATATCCGTGCAATTTGAACACGGCAAACCCATAAATACGATACTTGCCATTAGAACCTGTATCTGTTGCATCATCCCAAATGATGAGACGAATTTGTCGGTCTAAATCAATATGTCCATTGAGCGTCGTTCTAAGAGCATTAGAATTAGATACACCAGTATTTGCCCAGACATAATCCCCAATATTCATAGAAAGATCGGATGTATCATATGGGTTAACATACCCCCGAACGATCCAAGGATACAGTGGTGTAGCTGGGAAAATACTATGGTCACCATGATCAGTATAGTCTTTACTGTTACCTGGCCAAGCCATACTTTCGTTTAGTGTATTAGCATCACCAGCAACACCCTCGTTCCAGGTTATCCAACCAAAGTTACCTGCGCCATACCCCTCAAATACATAGAAAAGGTCACCTTCCTGCGCATTGACTAATGGAACATCTGGATGATGATAGGGGAAGTCTGTGTATTCTGGCGGATTAGATGGGCCAGTAAAGTCGGAAGCGTCTGGATAAGGATTGGGTGCCTGTCCAGGCGGTGTTACGGAGCGGGCCAGGTGGCTGATGGTGACGGGGAAGGCGTCGCAGCCATTGGTGACAACGGCCGTTTCTCCCGTCTGGCGCATATAACTAAACCCACGAATCGTGTAAAGGTCAGTTAAGTACGGGACGGCATCTAGCCCCAAGATCGACTCCACGTCATGCAGAGCATACAACCCCACAAAACGGATACCACCTACTTCCTCATCATAATCTGTCGGATTAATATCCTTTTGCAAATCCGCTAATATTTCTGCCTGAATAGCACTCTCATCAATCCTGTCGTAACGTACCGTGTTAGAAATGCCATACGCATGGGTAAATTCCCAGGTGCTGGCATTAATAGCGGTACCATCATCGCTCACCTGACCACGCACCACCCACATGTCCCATTCATCATCGGCCATGCCCAGGGTTTGGGTCACAGAGTTGAGGGCCACGATGACCATACCTTCATCTTGCCCGCCGGTAGCGCCAAATCGAGAACTAACACGGGCAGCCTGACTCACCCGGTTTTGTGTGATGACAAGTTGGCTCACTTCGATAAGCCCAGCCAAGATCACTAAGAATATGGGGAGGAAAAGGGCAACTTCAACCAGGCTTTGGCCCCTTTCCCGTCGGTTGGATGCTAAATTGCGTTTCATGATTGTTACCTCCGTGTGTGAACACACCTGATCTTAGGGTACTTCTTCTACAGCCACAACAGCGCCTGACGTGGCATCAATAAACATGCTATAGGAACGGCCGTTGCGATTGGCAAAGAGGGAAAGGAACCATTCCATACGGCCGTTTGTCGTCGTCAACTTCATCACCATGGCGCTCGGCCCCTCATCTCGCAAAAACTGCGCGCCACCTTCATTCAAAAACAAGTCCACAGCCTCCTGGCTGTCCACGTTCCAACTCTCCACGTCAGCCACCGAATCAGATACAACATACGGACTTTCCGAAATACGGCTGGCCTCATCGCCACGCACAGTCACCAGGGTTACAGCGCTGTTCGCAGCGGAATAAAAGGTATAGGCCCAATTTGCCTCTCCAGCCCGCAAGGTTGTCTCAGTCACCCCTTCCGGCCAGGTAGCGGTCGCGTCCAGCAAGACAGCATCATCGTACCAATCTTGCACGCCCCGTTGGGCGGATGCGTAACCGACCTTAGCCGTCTTCTCCTGATAAACAGAAGTGGCTATAGGCTGAGAAACGGCCGTAGGCGGCAGTCCTTCAGGCAATTCCGGCTCATCTGGTCGGAACCATAACACCGCCGACAAGCCCAATACCATCAGCAGCAGCACAACCAACAAAATACCTAAAACCCATTCCAAACGGCTCATAACAATTGCCTACAACTACTTCAAAACCACCGGCAAATACAAACCCGGCAACGGAACTTCCCCACGCATAAAATAAACCTGATGCGAGTCTGGCGGCGTTGATGAGTCTACCTGTTCATACACCAGGTACACCCAGCCATCTGCATGGGCGGCCACAGACGGGTTTAATGCCCATACACCACCTGGTTCCGTTATCCGTTCTACACCACCCCCACTCCAACCCACACAGCTATTCACACCCAAAACACTCTCGTTTACATAACTTTCGACAACGCCGTGATAATAAACATATTTACAACCATAAACACTCACTATCGCCGTTGTAATATAGAAAGGCGACGTCTCGTTTACCGTTACAAACTGCCCTGAAATATTCTCAGGATTACGCCAACTGCTGGCCTGCGTACAATTTCCCGAGCAAGCTGTATAGTAAGCCAGTTGATAATTGACAATCTCTCCCCCCACATCAATTGGCTCAACATGCGAATAAGAAACGACTAACTGCGAACCCGACAACACAATTTTTGGCTGGCGATCATTGCTTGCATCAGCCGAAATCTGGATGGGCGTAGACCAGGCAACCACACTGCCACTCACCGTGCCCTGCGCATAATAGATAGAGCCCGCACTACCCTCGGTTATCTGCCAGACGACATGCAACCTATTGCTGTTATTAGAGTCTACTACCAGCGACGGAAACTCATCAGCAAATTCACTAGTAGAGATATTACTTCTAACGGTACTCCAACTTGCGCCGCCATCCAATGAGCGGGCATGTTTCAAATCTGGTGGTATTCCTGTGGAGCCTTCACTCCAAATCACGTCCAATACTTGAGTGCTGCTCGCTTCAATCACTGGATCGCTTGCCCCCGGAGCCGAAGCTACAGGGGAGACGACGGTAGGCAATGTAGCCCCGCCAGTTGGCCAGCGATCCTGGTCTGCATAGAACAACGAATACTCCTCAATCCACACCGCATGAGCCTCGCCGCTGGGATCAAAAGCAGCATTCACTTGCAAAGACTCCACCGAGGCGCTGGTATGAATGGGCTGCGGTACAGGTGAAGGTAAGGAACTTCCGCCAAACTCCCATGTCTCCCCTCTATCTGTTGACAAGGCATACCAGGGATCTGTTGAAAAAGCCTCATCAGTCGTGCGCGAGGTATACACAATCAATACCTGGTCATCGTATGGCGAAGCAATGATATGAGGTACTTTGTCGCTGTGGTCACCTAAAGAAGCTGAAATAGGAACCGACCAATCAGGTGCATTCGAGGGGGGTGCCGAGGGTTCTGCCCCCGCAGGATGCCACAACACAATAGGCAGCAAAACAAGCAGCAACAAGGGAAATATTCTTTTCAGGAGTGACAAGCTATTAATCATGAACATGGTCCCGCTAAGAGATAGACATCAGCCGAGCTACTGGAAGCAGTAATACCCACACGCAGCCCTGAGTAACTGTTGTTATCCAAAATGGTACAAGCTCGCACTGTATAGGTTCCAGCCGGTATGCCTGGGAACTCAAAGAACCCATTTTGATCGGCAACTGTACTGATAATGGCCTCACCGGTTCCTTCATCTACCAGCGTAATGACAGCGCGAGGTTGAGGCAGCCAACTGATAATACGCAGGCGAGCGACACCACTAATGAACTCTCCGCCAACTGGCGGCGTAGCTGTTTGCGTAGGCGTCGCGGCTGGTGTCACATCACCCACAGTCAAGGACTCAGAAACGTTGTTGGTTTCATCGGCTTCTGAAACCTGTAGCAAAGAATCAACCATGGCATAAACAAGGTGGGGATCTGGCTCATTCTCAAAACCAATCGGCGCAGTAATGGTAATGACACGGCTGGCGCCGCCCGCTAAAGCGCTAACACCCATATACCCCACACTGTTGGTAATGTTGATAGTCGGTGTAATCGAGCCTTGCGGGTCGAAGTACACATCTACGAAGAATTGACTGCTCACGTCTACATCACCGGTGTTGCTGATGGCAACGCGCACACTAATAGGCTGGTAGGCGACTAACGGCCGTGTGCTCAAAATCTGCGGCGGCCCCACCACAATCAAATCGGCCGGTGCAGGCGTCGGCGTCACCGTCGCTTCCGGTGTAGGAATATCTTCATAGTCACAGGGAACCCGGAAATTTGCCGTCTTCGTCCACGTATTCGATGTCGCCCGCACTTCGTAAATCGTTGGATCCACCTGCGTCCCCACAATCAGGCCGCTCTTTGTCCAATTCTGACTAAACGAACCAGAATGTCCTGCTGGAATAACCGATTGGGGTGCACCATTCCAGAACAAAGCGATTGATTCATCCGTAGGCCAGTTATAACCAAGCACATTAAATTGCGCGTCGGTGCTAATAGAGCAGTTTGCAATCAACCGAATATAGGGATCACTGGGTGTAGACGTCGGCGTGACAGTAGGTGTGGCAGTCTGTGTAGACGTAGGCAGCACAACAGGCGTATTGGTTGCCGTTGGCGTCGGCGACCCTTGCAAAACAATGGCGTTGGCGGGTTGCCCCTGGCTGGGCACAGCCAGGATAACGTGTCCGGCCACTAACACTGGATTCAGCGCGTCAGCCCCACTAAAATCAGCAAACCCACCACACAAATGACCGCCTACTGCCACAAACGTATCTTGCCCCAAAGTTTCGCCCGTCGTCAGGTCAATAACAGTCACATCTGCACCGGGTTCTCCCGAAACCCAAAGGTAATTCTGGCCATCCACCGGCGGCGACTCAATGTAAGCCCCACAATAGGTAGGTGTCGGCGTGAAAGTTTCGGTTGGCGTCGGTGTCTCCGTAGGAATAAGAGCAGGATCGGGCGTCTCCGTAGGCGTCGGTGTTACCGGTGTCGGCGATGCGCCAACAGTCGGTAATGGGCTGCCAAAATCCGGTGGCAAACCGGCGCCCGATGTGGGATTGCCCAACGATCCAAATGCCTCATTATTCATCGTTACCTGACCAAACACAGGAATCACGTCAATAATTGGGCGGAAGAAAGGTGTGATAACAGGCACATTGTAAACAGCCCGCACAACCACTACCTGGCCCGGCATGCCTGCAAAATCATCCAGAATATAAGCGCCATCTTCCCCAACAATGCCGCCATAAACCTCAATGTAATACGAATTTTCGTCGGGTGGATTAGAAAAAGGGTCACTGGCCGGATCTTCGTCTAGCGGCAAGCCAGATAATCCCTCATGTGCCGCTTCAATGATAGAAGCGACACGAAAATCATCGCAGCGATCATCAAACTTGGCTGGCATCACCGCCTCACAATCAGTCACATTACTCCAGCCTTCGGTGAAATTCCCGGTAATGGCATACCGGGCACCAGCGCGGGCTGCGTTTTGCACAGTAACCCATCCCTGCAAAATGCGTGCGCTTTCTACAATAATGAACATCATTGCCAGCAATACGGTGAGGATGAGTGCAAACTCAACCAATGCCTGACCCTGGGATTTATTGTTTCGCCGTATCATAATCATTCCATCTCGTTTTCGGAAACTGTGACTGGCGGATGATAATCAGTCAATGGATACTGTTTACCGATTACTAGTCACAGTTCACCGTTCCCTTCTTGTTGTATACTGGTATGGTAAAGACGCATGATGCTAAACTACCTGCTGTCTATCATATCAGATGGTTGTCATTCAAGCGTTGATCTAGCGTTGATCCTGCGCTAATATCCTGGTTGATTTCATGACAAAAGTACTAGAGTTAGCGTTATTAGGGCAAGTACATCTGAAACAAGATGGCAAACCGTTGACCAAATTGGTATCGGCTAAGGCGCGGGCATTACTGTTTTTCCTGGCAGTAGACGGCCGTACCCATACCCGTCACTCGCTTGCCAATCTACTTTGGGGTGATTTGCAGGAATCTGATGCGCGGCGTAACCTACGCGGCGACCTTCTCAAACTACGTCAACATCTGGCCCCTTACCTGGAAATCAGCCATCATCATATTGCCTTCAACTTTGATGCTCCCCATCAATTAGACGTAGCTCAATTCCGTCAGCTTCTTAGCGGCAATCCTGCTTCCGCACAATTAGAGGAAGCCACCGAACTCTATCGCGGCGACTTTCTTGAAGAATTTTACGTGCGTCAGGCCCCAGAATTTGAGGAGTGGATGCTACAACAGCGTGCACAATTACAGCAACACGCCGTCAAAGCGTTTTTGGCTTTAGCGGAGTATTATCGGCAAAATGGTAATTATGAGGCAGGCATTGCCAGTATAAGACGGCTGCTGACGTTAGAGCCGGTACGGGAGGATGCACACCGCCAGTTAATGAGCCTGCTGGCTTTACACGGGCAGCGCGGGGCGGCACTGGCGCAGTTTGAGGCTTGTCGCACGGCACTGAAACTGGAATTGGGCGTGGATCCTTCACAGGAAACGGCCGTGCTCTACCAACAAATCCGCACAGGCAGTTTCACCGTTGCCCCCACCCCACCACGCCCCAGCCCGCCCCATCCACCGCAATGCACCCGCGCCGGCCTTCATTGCCGGGCCGCCCATCACCCATCCGGCACATTTTTACGGCCGTCAACGCGAACTCAGCCGCCTCTTCAACCTCCTCAAACACCGCCCCCTGCAAAACGCCGCCATCATCGGCCCACGCCGCAGCGGTAAAACCTCCCTGCTCCATTACCTGCACACCATTACCACCACCCCCGCCGCCCAACTGCGCCCCGCCCAAACCCAAACCTGGCTGCCCGCCCCTCAACAATACCAATGGGTCTTCGTAGACTTCCAGGACGCCCGCCTAGGCAGCCGCCCCGCCCTGCTGCGCCACCTCCTCACCCACATGAACCTGCCCAGCCCCCAGCCCTGCACCCTCGACCAATTCCTCGACACCGTGAGCGACCGTCTACGCCACCCTACCATCATCCTCTTCGACGAAATCGGCGTCGCCATCGAACGCTACCCCGAACTCGACGATACCTTTTGGGAAAGCCTGCGCTCACTCGCCACCAATCAGGTCAACGGCAACCTCGCCTTCATCCTCGCCACACCGGATGCGCCGGGCAAACTGGCTCAACACAGCGGCCTCGGCTCCCCCTTCTTCAACATCTTCGGCTACGCCGCCTACCTCGGCCCCCTCACCGAAACCGAAGCCCGTGAACTCATCAACAGCAGCCCCATCCCCTTCCCCACCGCAGATATTAACTGGATTTTGCAACAAAGTGGCGGCTGGCCCATGCCCCTACAAATCCTCTGTCGCGAACGCCTGCTCACCCTGGAAGAAAACGACCCCAGCAGCTACTGGCGCGAAGACGCACTCAACCAAATTGCGCCTTTCCTAAACCAACGTGAAACGTGATGCCCCTCTTCTCACGTTTCACGCATCACACTTGACACCTGACACCCAACACATGACACCCGACACCCTCACCCCCCGCCGCTTCACCGATACGCCTCGCCTTAGTCGCAGCCTGTTCATTGGCAGTATACAGCTCCTATTCTGGCTCTTCTTCCACCCCTCCGCATGGCGCAATTACCTGCATAACCTTGCCCCTGACTTACGTCCCAACTTCTGCCTGGCTGAGTTGACCTGGTCACATTGGCGGCGTTTCGCCATTTGGCGCTTCCTGATTATGACCCAAATTGCCTGGCCATTGATTGTCGGCGGCAGCGTGACACTGGGATTATGGCTTTTTCATCTTTCTGGCCCCAATATTCTGCTCGGCGTGATTATTGGCATAGCTGTGGGCGCTGTTACCAGCTTTGCCGCCAGTTTTGCAGGCAGCGTCATCGTCGGCATAGCCATGGGCATCGCTATTGGCATCGTCATCGGGTTGGCAGGAGTTGCCGCTTTTGGCAGCACGGGCAGCGTCCTCACCACATCCCTTAGTCTCTCCGCTGATTTAGTAGCCAGCGCCATCATCGGGCTGGCAAGTGGATTGGCTGGCGGGCTGGCCTTTGGCGTAGCTGCTGGAGCTAGCCAGGCAGGACGCAGCAGCGGCGCTGGCTATTCCCTGCCACGTCAAATTGGCGGCATCTTAATTGGCATTTTGGTAGGCAGTTTGGGCGGCCGTTTCATCAGCATCATCAATGAACGGCTGACATTGGGCATGGTCATTGGGCTGCCCTTTGGCGTGGCCGTACTGTGGCGCACGCGGCGTTGGGTACTCAGCCTGCTCGCCGGGTGGCTGGTTGGCGTGGCCGGCAGTCTCACTAATCTTGGCCCCGGCACGCTTACAACCAGCCTCTTGGATATGATTGCCATTACCGCGCTGCTTGGCTCGCTCTTCACCCTGCCCTACGTGTTAGCGGAACGCATTGCTGGCCCTTGGGCGGGGGCGATGGCTGGGGCGCTGGGCAGCGGCGGCGGCTTTTTTCTGTTTGTGTATCCCAATCAGCCATTTGGCCCTATTGTGCTGTTTAGTCTGGCGGGGATTTTGTTGGGATTGGCGCTGGCTTGGTGGCGGCCCATTGTGATGTATCCCTTACTGGCGGGCTGGAATTTGCTGCTGTATCGGCTGGACGGGCAGCGATTGCCCAATGGACAATCCAGTCTGCTACGCTGGCATTCCGCATTTTGGGATGAGTTCCAGCGGCTGCGCCTGATTGGGCTGGACAACCATTTGCTGCTGGCGCTGCAATACGAACCAGAAACGGGCATGGCCGCCCTCGACTATCTCAGCGGCAGCCACCAGCGTTGGGCGGCACAAGAGACACAAATTGAACTGGACGCCCGCCTGCTGGCCGACTGCCGCACCGTGCAAGAAATTGGCAAAGCGCACCACTCCATCGCCGCCGGGGAATTGGCCGGGCCTGCCAGCTCGCTGCTGCGCAGCCTCAGCCGCATCAGCCAGGATGTGGACGCGGCCTTGCAGCAAGAGAGTGTCTTCAATCGCCGCCTGACCTTGAGCGCGGTGGAAGACCGCGTGAACGGGCTGCTGCGCGAGTTGACGCGCAGCACGGAAGAGTATGTGGATCGCTTTCGCCCCATCGCCGCCGATTGGCGACAAATTTTGGCGGAGGCGCTGCAACAACTGGCGGCGGAGGCGGAACTGCGGCAGGAGATTGACAGCCCGTACATCATCGGCGTGCCGCTGACGGAGGAGCAGGAGATTTTCATTGGGCGCACGGACATCAGCGCCCGCATTGAGCAGTTGCTGGTAGACCGCCGCCAGCCGCCGTTGCTGCTGTATGGGCAGCGGCGCGTGGGCAAAACGTCGCTGCTGAATAACCTGGGGCGGCTGCTGCCGAGTACGATTGTGCCGCTGTTTGTGGATTTGCAGGGGCCGGCGTCGCGGGCGAGTGATGTGGCCGGGTTTTTGTACAACATGGCGCGGGGCATGAGCCGTTCGGCGGAGCGGCAGCGGGATTTGCTGCTGCCACCGCTGGAGCGAGAAGAGCTTGTTAATGACCCGTTTACGCGCTTTGACGAGTGGCTAGATGAGGTGGAGGATGCTCTGGGTGAGCAGTTGGCGCTGCTGATGCTGGATGAGTTTGAGGTGTTGGCGGCGGCATTAACGAGGGGCAAGTTTGATGAGGAGGCGGTGTTGGGGATGCTGCGCCATTTGATGCAGCATCGGGCGCGGTTTAAGGTGCTGTTGTCGGGGTCGCATACGTTGAATGAGTTTCAGCAGTGGGCAAGCTATTTGATTAATGTGCAGGTGATTCATATTGGTTATTTGCTGGATGAGGAGACGCGGCAGTTGGTGACGCATCCGGTGCGGGATTTTGCGCTGCGTTATGAGGCAGAAGCGGTGCAGCGGGCGCTGGATTTGACGCGGGGGCATCCGTTTTTGGTGCAGTTGTTGTGTGCGGAAGTGGTGGCGTTGAAGAATGAGCAGGCCCCGGCGCTGCGGCGGCTGGCGACGAAGGGGGATGTAGATACGGCCGTTCCCCACGCCCTACAACACGGCAGTTTCTTCTTCGCCGACATCGAACATAACCAGGTGGATGCGGTAGGGCTAGAAGTGCTGCGCTTGATGGCAAACAATGGGGAGGGGGGGCACACCACCCGCGAAGCATTAGTAAAGCATATCCCCAGCCTGCTGCAAATGGAGCAAGCATTGGCGCATTTGCAGCACCGCGAATTGATTGAGGCGGCGGGACAAGGCTATCGCTTTCAGGTGGAACTGATTAGACAGTGGTTTGAAAGCTAGTCAGGCTGAAACACTGACTAGCTGACATACTAACCAGTTAATTGCATGGGCCGGGCAGCATGTAAATGTCGGCATATTCGTTAGGGGCAGAGATGCCAACCAGGATACCTGAGTAAGTCTCGCCGTTAATGTTTACGCAGGCGTGGAGCGTGTAGACCCCTTCGGAAACGTTGAAGAACTGGTAAATGCCGCCCATGTCTGATTGGGTAGTTTGCACGGTCATACCCGTTCCCTCATCCACCAACGCCACAATCGCCCTGGGCTGCGCTCCCCAAAAACTTTCTTGGCGCAGAACCATGCCGCTGATCGTTCCCGCTGACGTCTGGGTCGGCGTGGAAGTAGGGGTTGCCGCGGGCGTGACATATGTCAGCATTGAGGGTGGCGAAACATTGTTGTCTTCATTTGACTCCGCAATTTGCTGCAAGGAATCGGCCACGCCATAGACCAGGTGCGGGTCCGGCCAATTGGCAAAGCCCTGCGGCACATGAATTTGCACAATGCGCGTTTCACCGCTTTCCATGCTGGCAACGGCCGTATACCCCACACTCTGGCTAATCGGAATCGTATCCGTAATTGGGCCAGCCGGGTCAAAAAACACATCTACAAAAAAGGTGCTGTTGATTGGGTCGCCCAAATTGCGCACGACCAGGGCCACGTCAATGGGCCGATAAGCCACAATGGGCGGCGTCGCCATGATGATCGGCGTGCCCATAATGGCAAGATCAGACCAAATAGGGGTACTAGTAGGCGTAGGGGGAGCGGGGCAGGGCACATAAAATACGGCCGTCACCATTTGCGTATTCGATAGCGCCCGCACTTCATACACAGTGGGGGCTTCCGGCGTGCCCACAATCAGGCCCGTTTTCGTCCAGGTTTGCGAGAAACTGCCACCATGTCCAGCCGGAATCGTACTCTGCGGGAGGTCATCCCAATACAAAGCAATGGCTTCATCCGTAGGCCAGTTAAACCCTACAACGTCAAAAGTTGCCTCCGAACCGGCCGAGCAAGTGGGAAACAGCGTCAGCGTGGGTACGGTGGGGTCTGGCGTGGGCGTGCGCGTAATGGTGGGTGTCACGGTTGAAGTGGCAGTTGGCAGACTCGCTGCACAGGGCACAGAAAACGATGCGGAAACCGTGTAAGAATCAGAGGCCGCCCGCACTTCGTACATCGTCGGATTTTCCTGCGTACCGGTTACAATGCCGCTTTCACTCCAGGTTTGCGCAAACACACCATCATGTCCAGAGAGGATTTTCACTTGCAAACTGTCATCCCAAAACAAGTCTATGCCTTCGTCTGTCGGCCAGTTTGCGCCGACTAAATTTAACGTCACGGTTGGGCCAGATTCCGCACAGGTGGGAACTAACGTAAGCGTAGGCCCATCCCCGGAAACGACAAGGGGCAGATAATAATGTGGGTTGTCTCCGGCGCGAAGGGAACGGCCGTACCACCCAAACAGCGCCATCAACACGCCCATAAGCGCCACACCCACGAACAAGCGTCTTTTTTGCAAACCTTCTTTTTGCGGTAACATAAGTCATCCTCCTGCCGCACCATTGCTCTGGCACACGGGGCGGCAACATACAATCAACAACACAAAAAGTATACCAAAGCATGAATGACGAAACCCCAACCCCTAACCTACATACCGCCTTTGACTGGCTAGAAGTGACACGGCTGGCGCTGGCCTCCCGCTTCATGGACGAAATGGAAGAGAAAGAGCTGACGCCACAGGGCGTGGTCACGTACCAATTTTCGGCACGAGGCCACGAATTGGGTCAGCTTCTCATCAGCCAACTGCTTGACCGACCTATGGATGGCGCGAGTGTGTATTATCGTTCACGGCCGTTCATGCTTGGCTCCGGTCTCACACTGGAAGAAGCCTTTGCCAGCGACATGGCGCGGCCCGGTGGACTCAGCGCCGGGCGCGATGTAGGCGTAGTCTTTAACATGCCCGGCAGAGGCCGCGCCACCGTGCTGCCCATGGCCGGCGATGTCGGCTCGCAGTACACCCCGGCAGCAGGCTGGGCACAGGCGCTGCGCTACCGCGTCGAGGAGTTGGGCCAAGAAGAGCTGCGCGGCAGCATCGCCGTTGTTTTTGGCGGCGATGGCTCCGTCGCCACCAACGGCTTTTGGTCGGCGCTGACCATCGCCACCACCCTAAAGCTGCCCCTACTTTTTGTGATTGAGGACAACGGCTACGCCATCTCCGTGAAGTCGCCGCTGCAAACTCCGGGGGCCAACATCGCCGCCAATTTGGCCGCGTGGCAGAATTTGCAGATTTGGGATGGGGATGGGACGACGCCAGAGGAAACGGCCGTGCTTATCCACGAAGCCGTCACCTACACCCGCCAATGGCAGGGGCCAGCCCTGCTGCGTCTCACCGTGCCCCGCCTTTCTGGGCACTCCAGCGTGGATACGCAGGCTTACAAAACCAAAGAGGAACTCGACGCCGAATGGGAGCGCGACCCCCTCGTCGCCCTCAATCATGCCCTGGTTCCGGCAGTGATGAGCAAAGCCGAATGGCACGACCTGGTGATGCAGGCCATGCAAACCGTCAACGCCGCCCGCGACGCCGCTCTGAGCCAGCCACCGCCCGACCCGGCCAGCGTCGCCCACCACGTCTGGTGCAAGCCGGAAGAACCGCAGCAAATCGGCGGGCTGGCGGGCGAAGGCATCAAGCTGCCGGTGGGGAACAGCGTGCCTCATCCTCCCGAACCGCGCCGCATCAACATGATTGAGGCCATCCGCCGCACGTTAGAAGTGGAACTAAATGTCAACCCGCGCTGCCTGGTTTTTGGCGAAGATGTGGGGCAAAAAGGCGGCGTCCATGCGGCGACGCTGGGGCTGCAAACGGGGTTTGGCAACGGCCGTGTCTTTGACACCAGCCTCAACGAAGAGGGCATCATTGGCCGCGCAGTGGGCATGGCAATGGCCGGGCTGGTTCCCGTGCCCGAAATCCAGTTCCGTAAATATGCTGACCCCGCCACCGAGCAGATCAACAACTGCGGCACGCTGCGCTGGCGCACCAATAACCGCTTTGCCGCGCCCATTGTCGTGCGCATCCCCGGCGGCTACCGCAAAATTGGCGACCCCTGGCACAGTGTCACCAGCGAAATTGTTTTTGCGCACCAGCCAGGCTGGCTACTGGCTTTCCCCAGCAACGCTGAGGATGCGGTGGGGCTGCTGCGCACGGCACTGCGCAACAATGACCCGGTGATCTTTTTTGAGCATCGGGCGATGTTGGACGCGGGTTGGGCGAGACGGCCGTATCCCGGCGACGAGTTCATGCTGCCCTTCGGCAAAGCCCACATCCTGCACCCCGGCGAAGACCTGACGCTCATCACCTGGGGGGCGATGGTGGAGCGCTGCGAACTGGCTTTGCAAGCGGTGGACGCCAGCGTGGAGCTGATTGATCTGCGCACCATCATCCCCTGGGACAAAGAAACGGCGCTGGCCTCCGTGCGCAAAACAAGCAAGTGCCTGATTGTGCATGAGGACATCGGCGTGGGCGGCTTTGGCGCGGAAATCGCCGCCACCATCGCCGACGCAGCCTTCCTCGACCTCGATGGCCCCATTCTGCGTCTGACTGCGCCGTCTGTGCCCGTGCCGTTCAGCACGCATTTGATGGAGGGGGTTGTGCCTACGGTGGCCCAGATTCGAGGTAAAATAGAGGAATTACTGGCTTTTTGACACGGGAGGTAGCATATGAAATGGGTTGAAATTCGCCAACATTATCCGCACCAATGGCTGTTGGTGGAAGCGATTAAAGCGCGTTCTGAGTCTGGCAAACGCATTCTTGATGATCTAGCTGTAGTATCTACCTACCTTGATTCGGTAACGGCGATGGATGGCTACAAAAGTCTGCACCATGAAGCGCCGCAGCGGGAACTTTATGTGTTGCATACTGACCGGGAACAGTTAGATATTCTTGAGCGCCGTTGGCTGGGCATCCGAGGCGTGAAATGAAAATTCGGCTACAGGATGGGCTGCCATTTGTAACGGCCGTATTGATGCACCAAAATCAACAGATTGCGCTTGAAAACGTGTTATTAGACACAGGTTCTGCGGGCACAATTTTCCCGACAGACAGGATGTTAGAAATTGGCTTGCGTCTTGAAGTTGATGACTTGCTGCAACGGATTCGCGGTGTAGGTGGCACTGAGTTTGTCTTCACCAAACAGGTTAACAGAATCGCGCTGGGCGATTTGACGCTTGCCGATTTTGAGGTTGAGGTTGGGGCAATGGATTATGGCTTCCCTCTGGATGGCATTATTGGCATGGATGCGCTGTTGCAAGTTGGGGCCAAGATTGATTTGGAACAGCTAGAGCTTGTCAGTTGAACCATGTATTCTACGGCGCGATGGGTTCCAGTTTGCGCCGGGCGCTGAGGGCGTAGAGGTTGTCGGGGAAATCGTGCCATACCTGCCAGTAAGCGGCGACGGCGTTGTCCGCATCACCTGTTAATTCGTAGCAAAGCCCTAACAAGTAACGCAACCGGGGTTCAACGCGGGCCGGTTCTGCATAGGTTTCGTTAGATGACCTTTGCGGTTCGACAATACCCTGGGTCAGGAGCGCCTGAATTTGGGCGATGGCTTCCTGGTAATCGGACTGCTGAAAGATAAGCTGCTCGATGTGGCCGATTTGCTCGGCCTGGGTGGGCGGGTTGGAGGCAACGTAGGTGAAGGTGGCAGTATCGGAGAACCAGTCGTATTGTTTTTCGACGCTGTTTTGGGCGATGAAGAGGGAGAGGGTTGTGTCGGTTTGGGTGAAGCGGATGTTGGTGACGGCCGTTTCCCCCCAATAACTCAACAATTCCCGCACTCGCCATCCATCCCCCTGTGGCGACAGGGTAAAGGCAGTCAAAGCCTTGTCCGCAACGACAACGTGCATGGTTCCCTGCCCGGCGGGGAGTTGGAAGGGACGATAGGTGATGCCGGACGGCCGTTCATGCGTATAAAGCCGGCCAACGTAGAGCAGTGTATAACCTGCCTCGTTTTGCACAAAGGCCCACAATTCCCACCAAGTAGCGCTGTTATCTAAACTGGTTAGAATCAGCCAATCGGTCAGGTTATCATTGTTGAGGTCGGCGAGAGAAACGGCCGTCCACGACACCCCCACCCCATTCAACCAAGCCATCACCGCCTGCTCATCACTTTCCGATGACAAGGTTTGCACGTCAGTCCGAAAAGCGGTACGCGCATCACAAACATGATCTGCCCCATATGCCCACCATTTAGGTGCAGCAAAACCCCACATCTCTCTCATAACAGACAGATTAGCTCCCAAACCGTCAAATGGAATCGCTTGATAAGCCTGAGAATAATCATCGTCCATAGCCCGGCAACCCGCAAACAAACCATACAATTGTCGGGCAGACAAGTAGTCACGCGCCATGTTAGACGCCAATTCGTATTCCGAGGCAATGGGATTGTCACGGACTGTTTGCAACTGCTGTTGCGCCAACTCTGGCTGCCCACGCAGGTCATACCACATTCCCAGCTTCAAGCGGAAGTAATCGGCAGACGCCGGCCCCCAACGTTCATCCATAACCACAGGCCAATCGGCCAGCGCATCTTCCAGAATGGCGATCGCCTGATCATTCGTCTCGTCGGCCTCATCCGCCCATTGAATGGCGCACACAGCAGACGTATCCGACGGCAATGGCTCAATTTCCGATTTTTCCCAGGCATATTGCTCACCATTCCATACATAGGTGATTCTACGCACTAAATCTGGACAGCCATCCCCTGTAACGTATTGCTGTTTTTCAACTAATAATGAATTCTCTTGATCTGTAATTGTTTCGAAATGCCAGAGGTCTTCACACCATCCTCTATCTGCCGTCATAATAAAGTCTTCTACACCACTAGTAAGATTCACAAACGCCGCTTCTGTTTGGTTTTCGCGCCACTCAAAGAGTTTTAGAATTCCTGCACAACGAGTTGGCGTCCCATTTATATTATTCACCTGAACAAAGCCTAATTCCATCAAACCATTTCCGTTGTAATCCTCTAAAGGGAAAATTTCATACTGCGGGCGAATTCCTGTAGTCCAATCTTGGATGACTGTGATTTGATACTTTCCCGTTTCTGAGCCAGTTAGAGCCAAAAAAACATCTTGTGATATGTATTGATTAAAGCCATAGGTTATTTGTAATACGGTAACGGGTTCACCATTACCAAACAGGTTGTCAGCAGGAAGCATCACACCTAAAGATAAATTGTTAGCAAGTAAGTACGCATCGAGATCGCCTAAAACAACTTCTCCGTAATTCATCGCTTCTTCAAGAAGCTGGGAAATCGGGTTAACCAGGTCTGCATTGGAAGCCAATTGCATGAGAAGCAAATTCCATGCTATAGATTTGCGATCAGATAAATTGGGAAAACGCGCAAGTGTTTCCTTGTCTACTAAAACAGCATGTTCGGCCCGGTAAACAAAATCACCATAACCTCCCCATAGAGAATCCCGGAATGTTTGTTGTGCTTCAGTAACGGCCGTTACCGCATCCTCCTCCGTCCATTGTTTAAGTTGGTAAGAATCGGGCGGGCCAGCCGGGGTGGAAGGCGCGGCGATAGTAGGCGTGGGCGTCGGAGTCATCGTTGGACGGCGCGTGTTTTGCGGCGTGCGGCTGGGCCGATAGGTGGGGGTAAAGCGAGGGGTGTTGGGGGGAACGGCAGTTACCGTATTTCCCACCGTCGGCGTACTGGTTGCCGTCTCCCGCGTCACAATCAATTCCGACTGCACCTCTGGCGTAGGCGTCGAGTTGGGCAGCGCACAGGCTGCCAACAACAAAAGCGACACGAACACAAAGAGTAATCGTTTCATCGAAACTCCATTTTTCACCACCAGACTATGAAACCACCCCCATTGTAACAAGAAGCCATCACGTTTCACGCTTCAAGTTTCACGCGCCCTTCTTGTCGCTTGACGGCCGCTGCCATAAAAGCCCGAAACAACGGATGCGGCCGGTTCGGGCGGCTCTTAAACTCCGGGTGAAACTGGCTGCCCACCATAAACGGGTGGTCGCGCAACTCGGATATTTCCACGAGACGGCCGTCCGGCGACAAACCACTAAACACCATCCCCCGCTCCCCCAATACCTGGCGGTAACTGTTATTAAATTCCCAACGATGGCGGTGGCGTTCTTGCACTGAGGAACGGCCGTAAGCCTCCGCCGCCTTCGTCCCCGCAACCAACTCACACTGATACGCCCCCAGGCGCATCGTGCCCCCCATATCCGCCAAATTATGCTGATCCGGCATCAAACTAATCACCGGATGCTCCGTGTTTGCATCAAACTCCGTGCTGTTCGGCTCATCACTTTGCAAAACGTAGCGGGCAAACTCAATACACATCACCTGCATCCCCAGACACAGCCCCAAATAAGGCACGCCATTCTCCCGCGCCCAGCGTGCCGTGGCAATCTTGCCCTCAATACCGCGTTCGCCAAAACCGCCAGGTACAACTACGCCATCCAGCCCTTCAAACACCTCCCAACCCCGGCCCTTCTCCAAATCACCCGAATAAATCCATTCCACATGCACACGGCGGTTATTGGCAATACCTGCATGATACAGCGCCTCGCGCACACTCATGTACGCATCATGCAGTTCCACATACTTGCCCACAATACCCACACGAATCTCCGGCTTAGGCTGGCGAATTTCGCTAATCATCTGCTCCCATTCCGCCAAATCTGGCTGCGTCACCCGCTCTGCCAACTGCAAACGCTCCACAACCAAATCACCCAGCCCCGTCTTTTCTAACTCCAACGGAATGGCATATAACACATCACTCGTCACGGCCGGAATCACCGCCCGCTCTTTCACATCACAGAACAGGGCGATTTTCTTGATATGTTCTTCCGGGATGGGATGGTCAGCACGAGCCATAATCACATCTGGGTGAATGCCAATGCCGCGCAGTTCACGCACACTGTGCTGTGTGGGCTTGGTCTTCAACTCACGGCTGGCCGCAATATAAGGCAAAAAGGTCACATGTACATATAGCGTATTTTCCTGCCCCACATCAGAACGCATCTGGCGCAGCGCTTCCAAGAAAGGCAAGCTCTCAATGTCACCTACCGTACCGCCCACTTCCACCAACACCACATCGGCCTTGCTGTTTTCCGCGACCAGATGAATGCGCCGCTTGATCTCGTTAGTAATGTGCGGAATCACCTGAATCGTGCCCCCCAAATAGTCGCCGCGCCGTTCACGCGCAATGACGTCTGCATAGACACGCCCGGTTGTCACATTGGAATCTTGATTGAGGTTGATGTCAATAAATCGCTCGTAGTGCCCCAAATCCAGGTCGGTTTCCGCGCCATCTTCGGTCACAAAGACCTCGCCGTGCTGATAGGGTGACATCGTACCCGGATCAACATTGATGTAGGGGTCAAGTTTTTGTACAGCAACCGACAAACCGCGTGCTTTCAAAATACGCCCAAGCGCAGCGGCCGTGACGCCTTTTCCTACCGAACTAACCACCCCGCCTGTAAAAAATATAAATTTGGTCATGATTCGATTCCTTCTGCCTGTAAGGTACTTGCCATAAAAGAAGATGGGGCATGTCACCTGTGTGACATGCCCCATTTACATTTTTTCGTTATATGTGCGAAACAAGTTTTCGCATCCGCTATGTTTACCTTTTTAGAGCAGCCGCTCCAGATCGGTTACGGCTCGCTTCATATCATGAATAATCAGGCCTAGCTTGGCCGATTCGCGGGCCAAAACCGTTAAGACGGCATCTTCACCAACAGCCATAAGCACAATAATGCCATCGCTGCCCTTGATGTATACTTGCTCCAAATTGCCACGGCTTAATTCCATCGCAATACGGTCACCCAAAGAAAGCATGGCGGCCGACATCGCGGAGATGCGATCCTCATCCACGCCAGCAGGAAGAGAGGAAGCCATAATCAAACCATCGACACTAACAACTGCTGATGCTTCAATATCCGGTGTGCCTGCTTGTAAATCTCGCAGACGGTCAACCATCATCTCAGTACGTGATCTCATCCAAAATCTCCTTGCTTGGGCTTAGTCTCAAGGTCTTCCAACCAACTTCCGTGTGACTTTATGTTAGCATGGGACGCTGGGATGATACCATAAGGAAATAGGGCTGTCAAACAAAATCAAGTGCTACAAAAACAGGAAATTAGGGCTATTTTTTATCTTTCTCAAGTTGGATTCTGGCTCGAATCCCACTGCCAGATGATGGGGTTAACGACATTGGTTTTGCAGCTTCGACACGCTGCCATGCTTGTAAAATCGCCTCCAGTTCGCTTGTCGTTTCGGGCAGTTCTCCATAACGAATTTTAATGAAGGCTTCGGTGATGAGCTGTACTTCGGCAATATGCTGCGGCCATACTTTACCCAGCAGTTGGCGATATTCGTAGGGGGTCTGAGATTGGTTGCGCGGATAACCACTGACAGCAGCTGCCCGGCACATTTGACGATAAATGTGCCGAATTGATGCGGCAGCCCGCCATTGACGTAAAATCCCAAGCCGATGTAACACGCGCTGCATCAGATTGTCGTCTGAATCTAGTTCTGGCAATGGCACATCTGTGAGGCGTTCTGCGCGGCGAGCCAGCTTGTAACGCTTGTAAAGGTAGTTAATGGTCCAGGTGAGGAAGGCCATGACCAGCAATATGATCAGGAAGATGGTAACTTTCATTCCTAACCCCACACGCCGGGCAATCAAATTCAAGTCGTTGAGGGTCAGGATGCTTGTATCATCGTAAGGGGTCTGGCTGGGATTGCTGTTGGCGAAGATGGAGCCGAAGCGGATAACGATCTGCTGTAACAGGAGTTCAAATAGTTGCAAGAGGGGAGAAGTCAGGTAGGCTACTGTAGTCAGGGTGCTGGCAGAGCCAAGTGCCAGGGCGCTCCAAAGAGGCGCAAGCCAACTGACGACAACGGCGAGTGCCTGCCCGCTGACAACGGCCGTTACCATCCCCGCCGTACTAATCAAACCTAAAATAACCGAGAAGATGCCGCCCAACCAACGCGGGCTGAGAGACGCAGTACGGCCGTGTTCCCACTTAGCTATTTCCTCGGTGCGAATGAGGGCAACGGCCGTCAACCCTGCGGCAAAAAACAGCAGCAAAAACGGAGCCACACTCCACACCAATCGCTGCGCAACCAACCACACCAAAAAAGGAGCCGTAATCAACCCACCTACCCGCAATTTCAGGCCAACGCGAGCCACCGTAAACTCCTGCCCCCGCAACGCTGCGCCACGCAGCCACACCCACAACACCAGCAGCGCCACTGCCACATCACGCACCCACAACTGATTTCCACGCGTGCCGATGTTTTCAAAAAACGCGACTACCCAGTGAAAATTGAACAGCGATTGCGAATGGTACAACAAAATACTGCTGGCGCTTAACCAGGTTAGCAGCCACGCCAACGCCATGATCACCTGCTGCCGGCCAAACGACCACAGCAACAAATCCATCAATCGCAGCAAATTGAAAGGAATCAAGAGAACCAACAGCAGCCACAAAAAGAACTGACCCACCGGCCAATAACGCGCCCACCCCATCAACGCCAGGCTAAACGGCGTCATCAGGGCCACATTCATCAGCGCCGTGCTGAGATACAAGAGTTCCAGGCGAGCATACTGCCACAGCGCATTTTGCACAGAGGAGCTAAGTTTGGGAAGTTGGATACTAACAGCCATTACCCTGATGCTCCATCAGGCGTCATCCGCTCTAAACGAGACCACGCCTGCTGAATTTGCGCCAATTCTTCATCCGTTTCCGGGAACTCGCCATAACGGATTCTCACAAATGCGTGTGTGATGAGCCGCGCATCAGTCTGGTTATTGGGCCAGACATCATGCAGGGTGCGCAAGTATTCGTAAGGGGTTTGGGCATCGCTGCGTGGAAAACCGCGCACGGCCGCTGCCGCACACATCTGCCCATAAATGCGGCGAATGGAGGCCGCCATGCGCAAATTGCGCAGCAGCCCCAGCCGTTGCAACAAACGCTGCCCCCAACCTAACTGTTCATCTGGGCGGATGTGTTCCACACGCCCACCCTGGCTGTCTGCAAAGCTGTCGCGGTCAGCCAAACGCAGGCGGTTGCGCTGGTAGAGGCGGCCCATGAGGTAAACGGCCGTTATCACCAACAAAACCAACACAATCAGCAGCACCACACGCCAATTCACCACCGCCTCCCTTGCCGGCTGCGTCAACTGCTTGAGCATTTCCGGGTCTTGCGCCGGGCGAAAGTCTGATTCTTCGACAGGTGGGGCGGTCTCAAACAAAAATAGATATGCCGCATTCCAAAAGGCAACCAGCCATTGCAAAAATGCCTCTAACACGTTGAGCAGCGGGTTAATCAAGTAAAAGATGGTAAACAGCACCGCACTGCCCCCCTGAGAAAGAGGAACCCAAAGCAATACCAACCAACCTATCTCACTGGGTCGAAAATCCTTGATGAAGAAAGCGGCAAACCCGGCGATGGCAACAACAAGCAGGCTGGTTACAGTCACGATGGTCATCCAGCGCGGTGTCATGGAGGTGACAAGGGCACGCTGTTCTCGTTCAATTTGCTCGGCGCGGGTGAGGGCAACGGCCGTTAACGCCGCCGCAAAATACAACAACAAAAATGAAACCACCTGCCAGCCCAGGTCAGAGATGGCACTCATCAAAATAGCAAATGGAGCAAAAATCAACGCCCCGGTACGCAGCCGCAGCCCCAGGCGAATAACATCCGGTTCCCGCGTCACCAATGTCATGCCCCGCCACCAGGTAAACCCCACCAAGATAAAAACCATCACATCCCGCTGCCACAACCCATTGTTTGATTCGGTCACATTGCGGAAAAAAGTAACAAACCAACTCAAGTCAAATAATGAAGTTGTGTCATACAACAGGGTGCGAATGGCGATGAAAATGGCGAGGAAAGTACCCAACAACATTACCCGCCGCTGCTGCTCCAGCGTGAAGTGCAAAAAAGTCATCATCCGCGCCAGATTAAAGGGCACAAGAATGAGCAAAAACAGCCAGAAGGTCACTTGCACGACAGGCCACGCAGACGCCCAGGGCATAAAAGCCAGAGCAATTGGGGTGAGCAGCATCACTTCCATCAGCGCCCAGGCAATGTAAAGTAATTCATGGCGCGTATAGCCCCACGCCTCACGAAATGTAGCCCGTAAATGAGCAGTGCGGTCGTAATTCGTCGTAATCATAAAAAGATAGAGTGTAGAGATAGAGAAATCCGCTTTCCTCTATCTCTATCTCTACACTCTACACTAGCTCCAACTGTACCGGCTCCGGGGTGGGGATGGCGCTAAGGGCGGCTTCGGTGGCGGTGGCGCTGCGATGCCCGGCCTGGAAGGCAGGCACATTGGCAGGGATATGGTAGGCCAGGATGCGCCCCAAATTATGCGGTGGCGGGTCATCGGCCAGGGAGATGAGCACCACGCGGCGGCCAGCCTCTTTGAGGCGGATGAGAGCAACCATGATTTCGTCAGTGACAACGGCCGTTACCAACACAATCGTCGCCGCCCAGGGCAAACCGGGGCTTTCCCGCACCATCATCTTCTCCACCGAGGCCGTCGCAAACTCCGTCACCGCCGCCAGCCCCTCCAGCACATGCGCCAACTGCTCCGGCGAGCGGCTAGGCGGCACACGAATCGGCTGATCCGAACCGGGCACAGAACCATTGGCATACACCCCCACCGCCCACTTTTGCTGCACGCCAAAATTAGCAATGGACGCCGCTACACTCACCGCCCGTTCCAACAATTCGGGGTTAAAGCCCATCCAATGCTTCGGGAACGTAGCTACATTCAGAAATACCGCCATCGTCATCCCCGTAGAAGGATCGTACACCTTCGTTTGCAAGCTGCCGCGCCGCGCCGTCGCCTTCCAATGCACGTCACGGAACCGGTCTTGCGGCTGATAATCGCGGATGCTCTGCGTCAAAATGGGGTCCGTAAACAGACTGCGGTTCACTTTCACATCGCCAAAAGGCTCTTTAGCGGGTAATCCCAACTCCGCCAACGGCCAGATTTGTGGATACACCACCAGCGTATCCAGGTAACGATGCTCCCGCATACGCGTAAACAACGTAAAAATATCCCCCGATTCATATGTCACCGGGCCAATCTCATAATAGCCTCGTGTGGGAAAACTGATCACGGCATCGCGGTAAGATTTTTCGCGCCCGGCTAGAGAGAAGGTGCTGTACAGCGTATACCGGCCGGTAATCTCGCTGGCCGTCTGCGAAATAATCGTCTCTGACTCTGGGGCAACCGGCATCTCATCACGAAATTGCAGCCAGGTGAGAGGCAGTGCTTTGTCATTGCGTACTGTCAGCGTCATTTTGATAGGTTCGCCGGGAAAAACACGGGTGCGGTCAAACGTGCGCTCATAACTCACGCCCAACAGCGAAAGATTCTTCCAGGCTGTGCTCACGCCAACGATGAGCAGCAGTGTAAAACCCAGTGCCAGCAAAGCGGGATTACGATCAAAGGCCAACCCCACAATGACGAAAAGAATTGCTAGAGGGATCCAGGCATCACTAAAAATGCTGTTCTCGCGTTCCTCCACCACCAGCCCACGCGCCTTATACACATCATCCATGCTGATGGCCTGCCCACTCATGGCAGCCCGCATCAAGCGGCGACGCGCTGCTTTGCGATCTTCCTGCTGTGTCCCACGCGCAACCAGGTAAATGTCGTGTATGCTATCAGTCATAGGAAATTTTTTAGTTACACAGAGTTCACAGAGGCCATACAGAGTTTCACGGAGAGAGCAAAGAGAAGAAGTAATTTTGTCGTTTTTCTCTCCGCTCTCTCTGTGCGCCTCCGTGTCTTCCCTCTGTGAACTCTGTGTTCCATTTTACGCTTCAACGGGGACGGCTACGGTTTCGACGACTTCGCGGATAACGTCTTCGGGTTCACGGCCGCGCAGGCGAGTTTGCGGGTTGACCATGAGGCGGTGCGTCAGGACATGGGGGGCCATTGTTTTTACGTCGTCGGGGATGACGAATTCACGGCCACGAATAGCTGCCAATGCCTGACAGGTGCGATAAAGGGCCATTGTAGCGCGGGGGCTTGCGCCTAACTCAATGTCTTCATGGTCACGGGTGGCACGGCAGACATTGACGATGTAATGGCGCACAGACTCTTCCACGCGAATGGCCCGCACCTGCTCTTGCATCTGCAAAATTTCGGCAGGTTCCACCACTTTTCCCAGGGTGTCCAATGGGTCTTTGCGCTCGAAGCGCAGCAGGATGTCGTTTTCCTGGGCAGCATTGGGATAGCCCAGGCTGATTTTCATGAGGAAGCGGTCGAGTTGGGCTTCGGGCAGCGGGAAGGTACCTTCTAGTTCAATGGGGTTTTGCGTGGCGAGAACGAGAAACGGCCGTTCCAATTGATGCGTAGCAATATCCACCGTTACCTGCCGCTCCTGCATCGCCTCCAACAGTGAAGACTGCGTACGCGGCGTAGCACGGTTAATCTCATCCGCCAGCAAAATCTGGGCGAAAATTGGGCCGGGGCGAAACTCAAACTCCTGCGCCTTCTGATTGTAGTAGTAGATACCGGTCACGTCCGAGGGCAGCAGGTCGGGGGTAAACTGCACGCGATGAAAAGTGCAGCCCAGTGAAGCGGCAATCGTTTTTGCCAGCGTGGTTTTGCCTGTGCCCGGCACATCCTCCAACAGCAAGTGCCCTTCACACAACATGGCGATAAGCGCCAGATCAATGACTTCGTCTTTGCCAACGATGACTTTTTTAATGTTTTCCCGCAGCGTTGCGGCCGTTTCTGCTATCATGGAGTTTCCTTGATTGTGAGGTTACTGATTGCTAATTGCTAATTGTCAATTGTTCATTGCCAATTGCTAATATGAAATGTATCAGAAGTGTATCAATTCACCGAGGAGATACCAAAATTGGGGCACGTCACGCTGGTTTTCCGACGAAGGAACGATTGAGTTACCCATAAAAAAACGGCCGTTTCCGGGGGAAACGGCCGTTCACAAAACAACAACTAAGTGGGATTAGCTACGCGCATCCATTGCCACGTAATCCCGTGTACCCTCACCCAAATAAATCTGGCGCGGGCGGGCAATCTTCTGCGTAGAATCGGCCAGCAGTTCTTGCCATTGCGCCAACCAGCCCACTGTACGCGGAATAGCAAACAATACCGGGAACATCGCTACCGGGAAGCCCATCGCCTGGTAAATAATACCCGAGTAGAAGTCCACATTCGGGTACAGATTTCGTTTGACGAAGAACTCATCTTCCAACGCGATCCGTTCCAACTCCAACGCAATATCCAGCAGCGGGTTGCGGCCCGTGATTTCAAAGACCTCGTCGGCAATCTTCTTGATGATACGAGCACGTGGGTCATAATTCTTGTAAACGCGGTGTCCGAAGCCCATCAGCAAGCGTTCCCGATTCTTCACACCTTCCATGAATTCGGGTACGTGCTTCGCATCACCAATTTCCACCAACATGCGCAGAACCGCTTCATTTGCGCCGCCGTGCAACGGGCCAAACAACGCCGCCGCTGCGCCAGCCATCGAAGAATAGGGGTCGGAATGACTAGAGCCAATCACGCGCATCGTGGCCGTACCGCAATTTTGTTCATGGTCCACATGCAGCATAAACAAAACGTCCAGCGCACGGGCCAAAGTCGGGTTTACCGCATAATCGGTTTGCCCCATCTTGTCCAGCATGTAGAGGAGGTTTTCGGTATAGCCTAAATCATTGTTGGGATACACATAAGGCAACCCGCGGCTGTGGCGGTAGGAAAAGGCGGCAATGGTCGGCACTTTGGCGATCAGGCGCACAATTTGCTTCATGCGTGCATCAGCACTTTCAATATCCCGCGCTTCCGGGTAATAGGTGGACAGAGCAGCCACTGTGGAAATAAACATGCTCATGGGGTGGGCATCATAACGGAATGCTTCCATAAGCTGCTTAATGTTTTCATGAACGAACGTGTGATGACGAATTTCATAGGCCCAGTCGTCATACTGCTTCTGAGTAGGCAGTTCGCCAAACAGCGTCAGGTAAGCCACTTCAATGAAGTTGGATTTTTCAGCCAATTGTTCAATGGGATAGCCACGATAGCGCAAAATACCTTTGCCGCCATCAATAAAGGTGATGGTACTCTTGGTAGAGGCTGTGTTCTTGAACCCAGGATCATAGGCCATCATACCAAAATCACCAGGATCGACTCTGATCTGGCGCAAATCCATGGCGTTAATGGTGTCATGTTCAATGGGAAGCTCGTAAGTTTGCCCTGTACGATTGTCAGTGACGGTTAATGTTTCTTTTGTCATTTAATTTGATCCTCCGAAGACCAATTGTGGGAATAATACTGAAAATACTTGTGGCTAATCATTGCCTGCAAACAATGATTAAGACCTGTTCCGTTCCAAGTATACTAATTTTTTATGACACTCATATGAGTAATGTCATCTTTTTAGATGCAATTTGTAACTTTATTGGGACAAAAAAGAGGGGTGATGTCAGGTGTCGGGTACTTGATACTTGACCCCTAAATACCTGACACGCGCTCCTGCGCAAAGGTCAGGGCTTCTTCGCGGGTAGTTAGCTGCCCACTGGCTTGCGCCTCTTCAATGAGGCGCAACAGACGGCCGATTTCCGGCCCAGGCACAAGGTCGAGCGCTTGTATGAGATCACGGCCGTTTACCAACGGCACTGGCGCCACAGTCTCCTCATACCGCTCAAAGTAAAATCGGTACAATCCAGCCACCATCGCCACCAAATTGGCCCATTTTTCAGCAGGGCCAGGGCCTTCATACGTTGCCAAATGGTCGGCCAACGCCAGCAAGCCCACATCCAACCCCGCACTTTTGATGTCGCGGAAGAAGCGGTAGACGGCGCGACGGCTGGGCGCAGCCCCTTGCGCTTCCACCAACAACAATGGACGCATATGACCACGAACAATCGCCGCCACATGCTCTTGCGCCTGGTTGCTAAAAGCCAGGCGGCGCAGTTGTACCTTCGCCCGTTTTGCCCCAACCTTATCATGGCCGAAGAAACGGTAACGGCCGTCCTCCCCCACCGTTTGCGTTTCCTGCTTGCCCACATCATGAAACAACGCACCCAAACGCAGCAGGAGACGGCCATTTCCACCGCCATCCACTACCCGGTCAACATGTGCGTTTAATTCAGCACGGTAGGGAGCAAACGCTTCTTGCGCCAGTTGCAATGCAGGGGAAGCAGGTGCAGCGGGAGTGAGAACGGCCGTTTCCACCACCACCAGCCAACGCAGCACGCTCATCGTGTGAGCCAGCACCGCCTCATGATGCGGTGGTGACTGCGCCACATCCGCCAGCGCGGCCACATCTGGCAACGTAACGGGCAGCAGCCCTAATTCGTGCAGATAACGGAGGGCTTCGTGGGGCACGGCCGTTTCCAATAGTTTAACCAGTTCATCCCGTATCCGTTCGCGGGATGTGTTGACAAGAAGAGGAGCGGCAGTAGTGACGGCCGTTGCCGTCTCTGGAGGCAGACTAAAACCCAGGCTCAACGCCTGGCGCACAGCACGCAGCGTGCGTACCGGGTCATTGCGCAGCGCATCGTCATGCGTCAGCCGAATTTGCCGCGCCTGCAAATCGGCCAATCCGCCACATATGTCAATGATACTGGCAGTCGTTTCGGCCGTTGCCGGTAAGGCCAACGTATTAATCGTGAAATCGCGGTCGCGGAGGTCTTCATTCAGGTCTGCACCGCGAAAGCGGGCAAAGTCCAGAGTAACGCCGCCTTCGGGCAGCACCACACGCCCGGTATCGCGCTCTTTGTCCAAAGGATAGGCAGGCAGCCCCAACGCATCCCCCACTTTGAAAGCCAACTTAATTGCCTGGCGCGGCACGACGAAATCCAAATCTTTGCCTGAGCGGCCCAACACCGCATCGCGCACGGCCCCGCCAACGAGGTAGACGGGGTCTTCGTGGGTTTGCAGAAACGGCCGTAATTCATCCATCAACGGCGGCAGCGACAGCGGTTCCCCGCCCGGCGGCTCCACAAAACGCACCGCCAACCGCTCTTTTGGCCGGTTACGCCGCGCCAGCAGCACCGCCTCTTCCGGCGTATACCCCACGCCAGCTACATGCTCGCCCACCAGCGCGACCCATCGTCCGGCGTATGGCGTTAAATCGAACATAACAGCCTTATAGCTTTTAGCTGTTAGCAATTAGCAAAAAGGCTAATCGCTAAAAACCTCTGGTTTCAACACACCCACAAAGGGTAAATTACGATACAGCTCGGCAAAATCCAGGCCGTAGCCGACCACAAACTCATCGGGAATATCGAAGCCGATGTAGTCTACCTGCACATCAACGGCACGCCGCGAGGGTTTGTTGAGCAACGTGACAATGCGCAGCGAAGCAGGGGAACGGGCCAGCAAGTTGCGCCGCATATAGTCAAGCGTGCGGCCACTATCTATGATGTCTTCGACAATCAGCACATTACGCCCGGCAATGGGCTGTTTCAAGTCCATCACGATCCGCACTTCGCCGCTGCTTTCGGTTAATGCACCGTAGCTAGAAACGCCCATAAAGTCGAGTTCGTGCGGCCGTTTCAACGCCCGGCTCAAATCCGATAAAAAGACGTAGCCACCTTTTAGCACGCATATCAGCAGCAAATCCTCTTCAGCCGCGAAATCGGCTTCAATTGCCTGCGCCATCTCGGCAATCCGTGCTTGCAATTGTGCCTGATCAATCATGACGTGATCAACATCTGCTTCTAAATCTCGCACGTTTTGGGTCATTTTGCTCCTCCATTTCTTGATGGTAACACGTCGTGGCATTGACGGCAGCGGGCTTCGTACACTTCAGCCGCACCTACTAACACAACCGGGTCATCGTAGGCCGCAGGACGGCCGTCAATCAAACGCTGCGTGCGACTGGCCTCCTCGCCGCAAACCACACAAATAGCGTGCAACTTGTCTATCATTTCCGCACGCGCCAACAAATCCGGCATCGGGCCAAATGGCACACCGCGAAAATCCATATCCAGCCCGGCACAAATCACCCGCTTGCCTTGCTCCGCCAGGGTCTCGCATACCTGTAGCACACCCTGGTCAAAAAATTGCACTTCGTCAATTGCCACAACAGTGGTATCAGGGGCAATAGCAGCTAAAATCTCTTGCGCTTCATTCAGGGGCTGGGCTTCAAAGTTCAGCCCATTATGTGATGTGACCCGCCCCTCATAGTAACGGGTGTCAATTGCCGGTTTGAATACCTGTACATTTTGCCTGGCAATGACAGCGCGGCGCAGTCGGCGAATGAGTTCTTCTGTCTTGCCACTAAACATGCTGCCACAAATAAGCTCAATACGCCCGCGAGTGTGTTTGCTCATATTCCCTCCGAATCTTAGAAACCCGATTTCTACCGCTTACTATGTGTAAACAAGAAAGGGCAGATACGTCACCGTATCTGCCCTTGAACTACGTCATCTTAGTCCTGCGCGTTAGTCAATCAAGCCTTCCGCACGCAGGAAGCGTTTGATGTCAATCAACGCTTTCTGGCCGATGCCGGACAGCGCTAACAATGCTTCTTCGCCCTGTTCATACAGGTCCATCACGTCGCCAACAATGGTGACGCCAGCTTCTTGCAACGCATTGGTAGCCCGTGTTCCCAACGACATTTCTTCCACAGACAATTTGAGGGGTACACGCTTTTCTTCTTCAACTTCTTGCTGCTTGACCATCTCTTCACGGCGCTGCAAACGACGCATAAAGCGGTCAACCTGCCCTTCTGTATCTAGCAGGCGTTGTGTGCCTGTGTAAAAGGGATGTGTACCAGACCAGATTTCCACGTTGATTTCGGGCATTGTCGCACCGACGGTCATAACGACCTCGCCTTCTACAATGACCTTGGCATCAGGATACCATTTGGGGTGTAAGTCTTTTTTCATGGTCTGTCCCTTAACTTTCTACGGGATAAACACTGACGTATTTACGGCCGTGTTTAACCTCGAATGTTACCTTACCCTCAACGAGGGAGTAAATGGTGTAATCTTTACCCAGACCTACATTGGTGCCTGGCCGAATTTTGGTGCCATGCTGCCGAATGATAATGTTTCCGGGGATAACGGCTTCGCCGCCATAACGCTTGACGCCGAGACGTTGGGAATTGCTATCACGGCCGTTTCTTGAGGAACCGCCACCTTTCTTATGTGCCATGATATATCTCCTTATTCCACTACAATCTCATCAATACGCAAACGAGTGTAGTATTGACGATGCCCTTTGCGAACGCGATAGCGATTCTTGGGCTTATACTTCCAAACAAAAATCTTCTTGCCACGATACTGTTCGACTACGGTAGCTTTGACTTTCGCGCCAGCGACGTTAGGCTGTCCAATTTTCACGTCGTCCCCATCGGCAAGCAGAAGAACTTTTTCCAATTCAATCTGTTCCCCGACTTCATAAGGCAGCTTTTCGGTGGAAAAGCTATGGCCTTCTTCGGCGCGGTACTGCCGGCCACCACTTTCTATGATAGCGTACACGGTTATACCTCCAAAAAGAACCGGCATACTGGATGCCGGTCGTCAGATTTATTAAGTATGCAGGCAGTGGTTGGATGACCTGCACAGCGAAAAGGGATTATAACGCTGGTCAAAAAGGCTGTCAAACAGCATTTTAACCGAATCGGTGGCCCATTTATGGCTCTTTGGGAACTCATGAGGTAATCAAGGCGCGAAACGTAAAACGTGAAACGTGACCAGAGATTCATCACGTTTCACGGCAAACCCCGCGAAATCCGAAAGACCCCCATTTATGAGCCAATTGAAGCCCGAAACACTCTCGCTATGGCGTGCAGGTTTGCAGGGATACATCATCCACGTATATGCCGGTGATGCCGCCATAACCGTTGTTGTATGTGCCAAAGTAAAGGCGCACATTTTGCCCGGCAAATTGGCTGAGATCGAATTGATGGTATGTCCAGGTTAGCTCGTTGAGCCGCTGGAAGATGAGTGTGTGCTGCTGCTCGTTTTGGTCGTATATCAGTACATACTGAGCATCGTCAATAAGCGGGGCACGGTCAATGATGGGCGCGTCTTCGGCTGGCAGGGTCATGCGCGTGCCGCTGCTGCCAGTGTAGAGCCAGAATGTGAAGGTGGCGCTGGTGGCGTTGGCAGGAATGGCGACGGTTTGCCAGACGGATGAGTAGCTGTTTGTATTATCGCCGGGGTTAAAAATGCCGACACGCATGGCGCGGCTGCCATTGTGGACAACGGCCGTATCATACGCCGCCGGGTACGCATTTTGCCCAATCGTCCAGAATTCCGTCTGCTCAAACCCGCCGTTGTTCACTTGCTCATGGCAAGGGTTGGGTGTGGCGGTGGGTGTCGCTGTAGGGGCAGGGCGTGGGGTGGATGTCGGCGTGGCAGTGGGAATGAGGGCGGCCGTGAAATTCACATTCAGCGCATCCGGCGGCAGCGTGACCGTGCGCGACGCAGGTGTAAACACGTATCCAGCAAGGGAAGGCGTGAGCGTGTAGCTTCTGGCAAATAGGCCGCTGAATTGGTAAATGCCGCTGGCGTTGGTAACGGCCGTCACTCCCGTGTCGGTGCGAATCGTCACACCGGAGAGGGGTGCGCCCCCACTGTCCCGCACTTCGCCAGAGATTTCGTAAACGGCCGGTCGCGCTACGAGCGGCAAATAAACGGCGCTTGAATGGTCTAGCAAAATGAGGAAGATGTCCTGGCGCTCATTGGTGTCAGCGACCACCAGGTCAGAAGCAAAAGAGTCAAAGGCCAGTAATGCGCCATCACCAGAAACGCTGGGAAATGCGGAATTTCCGTTCGCCGTCAGGCCATCTAAATTTTGGGAAATGAGGCGGGTCTCGCCTGTCTGCAAATCGTGCAAAAACACATCCCAGGCTCCGTTTGTGTCGTCAGCAACCAGGTTGGTGGCGGCGCTGAAGAAGGTGATGGTACGGCCGTCTGCCGACAACGTGGGAATGAAAGAATCGCCATTGCCAATCAGCCCGGCAGTGGTGCGCGAAATAAGCTGATTTTGCCCGGTCGTGCGATCATACACAAACACATCGAAGCTGTTGTTGGTATCACCAGAAACGAGATTGTCAGCGATGGAGATGTAGGCTATGAAACGGCCGTCATCTGAAATCACTGGCAAAAACGAGTCGCCCGATGCCTCTCCTCCCTGCGCATCCTGTGAAACACGGACTGTATCGCCTGTCTGCCGGTCATGCAGAAAAATGTCGAAGTTAGGGGTGGTGTCGTTGGCTACAAGATTAGTGGCATTGGCATAAAAGGTGATGTAACGGCCGTCCGCCGATAGTTCCGGGCTAAAAGACATGCCATTTGCTGGCTCGCCGCCCGCCCCCACAGAAATCAGCGCGATCGCGTCGGTTGTCAAATCGCGCACAAAAATGTTATTCATCAAATTGGTGTCGCTAATCACGAGATTGCGAGCCAGGGACTCAAAAGCCACAAAGCCGCCGTCGGCGGCAATGGCCGCGTTGGCCGAATCGCCATTTGCCAACTCGCCGTCATGCGTCAGGGAAAGCAGGGTGGTTGTGCCGCTGCTGCGATCATGCAGAAAAATGTCGCGCTGGTTATTGCTGTCGTCAGTAACCAGGTTGGTGGCCGTCGATTCAAAAACGACGAATCGGCCGTCTCCCGAAATATCTGGGTTCTCTGCCGCGCCATTCCCCTGTGTGCCATCCGTTGCCCGCGAAACGAGCGTGGTGCTTTCCCCCTCCACGTCATACACAAACACGTCCTGTTGATTATTGGCATCGTCCGGCACAAGGTTGGTAGCTAAAGAGGTATAGGTGAGGAAACGGCCGTCCCTCGCCATGACCGGAATCTGCGAATCCCCATCTGCCTCTCCACCCATGTACCCCTGCGAAACACGCAGTAGGACATCTGTGTCAGGGAAACGGCCGTACTCACCCGCCGCCGAAAAAAGCCGCGCCCCACCCCAAAACAAAACAACTGCCAATCCCAACAAAAATAACCCAACCGCCCGCAATTTCATTACAGCCTCCTACACTTCCAACTCGATAACGCACAAATTAATTGTAAATCCCCAGCCATTACTCGTAAATTCTATCATCTCTCTCCTCCTCACAAAGCATTGAGTGTGTTCCCCTTCCCCAAACCTGTTATAATTTTTACAAAACCAGCCTCAATGAGGGTAGCAACAAACAAACACCCTCTGTATCAACCACTTTGAAGGAGACGAGAGCTTATCATGACTGTTCATTTATACCTATCTCTCATGCCCGAAGCGCTGATTGCCTCAATGCTGCCCCCCGAAGAATTCGGCACCTACTACTCAGTTGGAGAAACAAAAAAGCAGCGCGGTCAGGCAATTTTCATCGAATTAGACCCAAATTTCCGCCATGAATTCTTCCGTATTGAAGAAGGAATTGCCCGCTGTATCCCCCACGATGATGGCGCACCCAAAAAATCTGTCTACATCGCCACCTACCGCGTTTTAGAACACGTTCCCTTATCAGCAATGGGTAAACTACACCTGGTAACCAGCTATGGACAATCATTAGCACTCAGCTGTAGCGACGCGATTCCTCCAAGCGACAGCGATTTTTATATGTACCAGGAACTGACACCCGTCCACCCCTTGGTCGTGTCAACCCTCAACCCCTCTGATTTTTACGACTTCATCATCAAAGACCCAGAAGCCATGATCCATTTACCGGCTATCGCATTTGTAGAGCTGCGCTTGGGTGAACTTGCTACCGATCCTGAACATGGCGAAATTAGAGATTTGCCCTATTCCTACATTCACCACTTGCGCGAAGTGTTGGTAGACCTGAAAGAAAAGGCCATTCATACCAAACTAGTAAACCGCGTAGAGTCTGTTGAATTCCCATATCGCATGATCAAAAGCGGCATCTTCGTTGGAAACGCTGAAGAAATGGCTTATTACCCACTGCCATCTCGTGAAGAACTACGCAGCCAATACTATCGTTGGTGGCGCTCTGCAAACATGTAAATTGCTAGAACTTCCCTGGAAACCCCCCTTTTTTAGGGAAGTTCACAAACCAACCTGTGACACATTGCACCCCAAATGGGTGACATCTATCACTTTCGGAGCATCTTGCAGGTTGACCACAATTGGAATAATACATCTAAGTTTGAAATTGGAGCGGCTGTGTTCCCACTTACAACCGCAAAAAACTTAAATACATAACACGCAGCTCACCCAATGTGCCTGCGTGTTTTATGTTCAGAATATATTCCAATAACGATTAGATTTACCCACTATGAAGGAGAGTTCCCACATGAATTTGCAAGCCAACACACCCCCCTAACCTAGTTTCTCTGTCCTTGCACGACAAACGGTATCGTGTCTTCAATTGTATTAGCTGATCATTTTTGATGCATTTACTTGATTAGAGATCGGGTAACGAAACACCCTACCCACTCTCCAACAGACCCGTATCGTGTACTCGCACGTACAACGAGGAGAAAACTATATGTATACCATGGAATTGACCACCCTTGAAATTATCGCTGTATGGGCCGTACTTGGCGTTGCCATACTCGGCCTCTTCTACGCCATCTTCTTGCGCCGTCAAATTTTGCGCGAAGACAAAGGCACAGATGCGATGCTAGAGGTTTGGGAGGCCATTCGCCAGGGGGCCGATGCTTACCTAACTCGCCAATTGCGTACCATACTCCCCTTTATTGGGTTACTTACCATCGCACTCTTTCTCAGCGTTTACATTGTGGAGCCAAGCAGTGAAGCTGCCGAACGTTTCGCTATGTATAGTGAAAGCACTATCCGCCTGATCGTCGGCATTGGACGCGCAGTTGGCTTTATTATGGGAGCGATCTTCTCCCTCACCGTCGGCCAAATTGGCATGCGCATGGCTGTGCAAGGTAATGTGCGCGTCGCCGCCGCCGCTCGCACCAGCTTCAAAGATGCGCTGCGCATTGCTTACCGCGCCGGAACCATCACCGGCATGTTGACAGATGGTCTGGGGTTGTTTGGTGGAACCATCCTCTTCATTTACTTTGGCAAGGCTGCACCTGATGCGCTGCTAGGCTTTGGCTTTGGTGGCACACTGCTGGCGCTGTTTATGCGCGTGGGCGGCGGCATTTATACCAAAGCGGCCGACGTGGGCGCGGACCTGGTGGGCAAGGTGGAACAAGACCTGGAGGAAGATGATCCGCGTAACGCGGCCGTGATTGCCGACCTGGTAGGTGACAACGTCGGCGACTGTGCCGGGATGGCCGCCGACATCTTTGAGTCTTACGAAGTAACCATCGTTTCTGGCCTAATTTTGGGGCTGGCGCTGACGGCGATGACCGGACACATTGAGTGGATTCTTTATCCGCTGCTGGTTCGCGGCATTGGCGTGTTGGCATCTATGGTTGGCACGTATCTGGTGAAGGGGCAATCTGAGGAAAGCGGCGATGCGATGAAGGCGATTTTCCAGGGGTTCCTCACCTCGGCAGCGATTTCGGTGGTGTTGTTTGGCATTGTGGCCCTGGTTTATATGAATGGCGTACCGGGTGGCTGGTGGCGGCCGTTTTTGAGCACGGCCGTTGGCGTCGCCCTAGCCATCCTCATTGACCGCCTCACCGATTACTTCACCGGTTCGCATGGCAAGCCAGTGCAAGAAATCAAAGACAGCACCGATGGCGGCCCAGCAACCACCATTCTGTCCGGGTTGGGCGTGGGCTACGAGTCCAGTGTGTGGTCGGTCGTCGTCATCGCCCTCACCATTGGCGCAGCCATCCTCATTTACAGCGGTATGCCAGTGCAGCAGTTTGTAGATAGTGGCAAAGCCCTTTCAACAGGTGTGGCACAGGTAGCCTTTGTACTCTATGGCATAGCGATGACCGGTATCGGCATGTTGACCCTGACAGGCAACAACGTAGCAATGGATTCCTTCGGCCCCATCGCCGACAATGCCAACGGCATCGGCGAAATGGCCGGGTTGAACGAAAATGCCCGCCAAATCATGGCCGACCTGGACGCTGTTGGGAATACGACGAAAGCGATCACGAAGGGAATTGCAATTGGTTCGGCCGTGATTGCGGCCGTTTCTCTCTTTGGCAGCTACATCACTGATGTGAGCAAAATTGACCCAACGGCATTGGTTAACGGCATTCGCGTTTCCGAACCGCTGGTGTTTGTGGGGCTGCTGCTGGGCGGAGCGCTGCCCTGGCTCTTCTCCTCGCTGGCAATCAAGTCCGTCAGCCGCGCTGCGGGACAGATGGTGGATGAGGTACGGCGGCAGTTCCGCATTCCGGGCATTTTGGAAGGGACGAAGAAACCTGATTACAAGCGGGCTGTTACCATTTCTACGGTTGCTGCGCAAAAGGATTTGGTGAATCTGGCGATCATCGCCATTGTCACGCCAGTTGTCGTGGGGCTGCTGCTGCGTGTAGAAGCGCTGGGTGGCTTCCAGGCGGGCATCATCCTCTCTGGGCAGCTTTTGGCAGTGTTTATGTCAAACACTGGTGGAGCGTGGGACAACGCCAAAAAGGTGATTGAAGATGAGCCGCGTGATCCGGCCAACAATCTGGGCAAGGGATCGGAACGGCATAAGGCCAGTGTGGTTGGTGACACGGTAGGCGATCCATTAAAGGATACGGCCGGCCCGGCGCTGAACCCGATGATTAAGGTGGTTAATTTGGTCAGCCTGATTATTGCACCGATTATTGTGCAATATAAGGATTTGAGTTTTGGCACGGCCGTCATCATTGCTGCCCTCATTGTCGCGCTGGGGTGGGCCATTACGCGCTCAAAACGGGAAGCGGAACCCTTACAAGAACCGGCTGCGGCTACGGCCGTTTCTGGAGACTAGAAATTGGAGCTTGGATGATAAAAGCGGGCCGGTTTTGCAAGACCAGCCCGCTTTTTTTTGCGCAAGATTCGGGTGGATAGCAAGCTCTCGCTGCCGTACACTTATCTCTATGAACACATCATTTTTTTACCCGGAACAATTGGCAGATTATCAGCGGGTGGAGCAAGCCATTCGATATTTGGAAGAAAACTTTCGCCACCAGCCATCACTGGAAGAAATGGCTGCCAGCGTTCATTTGAGCAAATATCATTTCCAACGGTTGTTCAAACGCTGGGCGGGTGTAACGCCTGCCCAATTCTTGCAATTTTTGACGGTAGAATACGCGAAGGAGCAGTTACAAGCAGCAGAGAGCGTGCTTAATACGGCGTTGGCATCTGGCCTTTCCGGGCCAGGGCGGCTGCACGACTTGTTTGTCAATTTCACGGCGATGACGCCAGGGGAATTTAAACAGCAGGGTGCAGGACTGGAAATTGCTTACGGCTTTCATCCCACTCCTTTTGGCGAGTGTTTATTGGCAACGACGGAGCGGGGCATTTGCGCCTTGCGTTTTGTGGATGATGACCGGCAAGTAACGTTAACGGCATTGCAAACAGAGTGGTCGGGAGCGCGATTTGCCGCTGCGCCGCAGGAAATGGCCGTCCTCGTCACACAGCTATTTGCGGGGGAGAAGGATGGGGGTGGGAAACGGCCGTTCCACTTGCTGCTGCGCGGCACAAACTTCCAGGTACAAGTGTGGCAAGCACTGCTGCACATCCCGCCAGGAACAATGGTCACGTATCAAGATGTGGCAAATTTATTGGGCAAACCCACTGCCACCCGCGCCGTTGCCAGCGCCATTGCCCGCAATCCGGTTGGCTACCTCATCCCCTGCCACCGCGTGATTAGCAAAGCGGGCAAGATGCACCAATACCGCTGGGGCAGCACCCGCAAGAAGGCCATCTTGGGTTGGGAAGCAGCACAAGTTTAGTCAGTTACGGCCGTCTCCCCCCAATAAACGCCAACGGATCCACATAATTCGCTGCCACTTCGTCCCGGTCTGGGCCAGGCCAATGGCCGGGGTTGTCTTGCAGCACGGCCGTTGTCGAAATATCAAAGTGCAAGTGATAATTGCCACTGTTCCCGCCGCTCTTACCTACCACACAAATCTGCTGACCCCGTGCCACACGATCCCCGGCATGTACCTGCATATTCTCCACATGAGCGCTGCGCGAATAGACCACCGCGCCATCGGGCAGCGGGTCATGCTTGACGATGATGATATTGCGCCAATAATCGCCCACGCGCCCCGCCCAGGTAACCACGCCAGAAGCGACCGCATACACCGGAGCGCCGCGATCCATATTCCAGCGCGGCACGTTCAGGTTCAGGTCTGCGCCGGTGTGGTAGGCAACCTTACCGGCGCTGTCGAAATAGCGGTTGAGGAAGCCGTTAGAATCCTGCCAATGGCCGGGCCACAGTTTGCTATCTTGCCGCTCTGCCTCCGTTCCCACTGGGGCATCAAAGCCATCAGCCGTGGGTTGATCGGGGTTGGTGGGCAGAGCAGTCACCGGACGCCACCGAATGGTGGTGAAAGCGATGCGGCGCAACGGCCGTTCCAACGTCACATCCGCCACACTCACGCGCCCATCCTCCGGCAGCGCCGGGTCTAACTCAAACACACCCAACTGCGCCCACTCGTTGTAATGGATAGACTGATCCAGTGCGATTTTGCGCTCCACTGGCTGCCCATTCACATGATCGCGCACAAAATAGAGCGCCTCCCGTGCCTCCGCATATTGATGCGGAATAAACACCTCCACCGCATAGCGCCCCGCCGCCGGTAACGTAGGTACGTAGTTGGCATATGCCTGCTGTGGGTTCGCAGAGAGCTTGAACTTCACCAGCCAGCCATTCACATCTGTAAACGTGCCCCATACGCGATCCGGATCGCCATTGTAAAGGCCATCGCTGTAACCAGCCCCATCGGGATGCACCATCACCGCCTCGCCGGGATCAGGCTCGCCAGGATCAGGGGACGGCAAGGGAGTATCTGGCAGTGTCACCTGCTGCAAGGCATGAAATTCTGCCGTGCCCATTGTGCCCAGGCGAAAATAAGAGACACCGCTGCCACCCAGTTCAACAGTCACCGCCGCGCCGCGCCGCAAATCATCGGCAAATACGCCGCCGTAGGCTTGCAGCATGGGGTAAATGGGCTTGTTCATGGTGCGGCATACTTCAAAAGCATTTGCCAAAGCCTGCTCCACCGAGAGGCCAAAGTCTTTGTGATAAACCATCGGATGCAGGCTGCCCACATAAGGCAGCCATTGCTGCACGTGAATGTGTTTGGGATGCTGACCCCGCGCATCAAAATTCAGGCCCAGGTGAAAATTGCGCGGGATACTGACACGCACACGCTGGATGAGATGGCGGGCGTCGCCTGGCCCGCCATCGAAATATTTGGGGCCATCTTCCACATCTAGCAGCATGGACTGCACACCGGGCACGTTGCAAGCACGGATAACTAATTCCGCTTCACCGGGCACATTGATGCCTTTGAGAACGCACCAGGCATGGAGTTCCAAGTCAAAATTTGCCAGCGTGTCCACCCAGCGGGCAATGTCATCAGGGCCATTGACGGCCATTTGCGGTTTGGTATCAAACTGCCCCTGCCAGGCGTCACCGTCGGAGGTTTTGACGTAGAGGGCAATTTGTGCGCGGGGCAGCCAGCGGCGGATTGTCTCCGCTAATTCGGTGATGGAATGTTCGCCAACAGATTTGCCTGACCAGTAGACCAGGCCGATTTTGCCATCGTATGGGGTTGTCATGGTACTTCTCCAGCAATTAGCAATTAGAAATTAGCAAGTAGCAATTGGCAGTTGTTCATTGTTAATTGTTCTACAAAGTTGGTTAAAGCCTCTCCTCTTATCGCATTTGGCTCTCCCGAAGTGGCATTCGGCTTTCCCGAAGTGGCATTCGGCTTTATCAAAGTGGCATTTGGCTCTATCAAAGAGGCATTCGGCTCTATCAAAGAGGCATTTGGCTCTATCAAAGAGGCATTCGGCTCTATCAAAGAGGCATTTGGCTCTATCAAAGAGGCATTTGGCTCTATCAAAGAGGCATTTGGCTCTATCAATGCCGCTTTATGCCAATCATTTAGCATTTCGGGAGACTGATTTGTCAAATAGGGGCTGTCAATCACCGAGGTTTGCCAACCCTTTGGTTTTTCCGGGCAAGTCATTGTTAATTATTCATTGTTCGTTGTTCAGCAGCAGGCCCAGTTGGGCGGTGGCTTCGCGGAATGCCTGCCAATGCTCACGGCGGACGGTAACGGCCAGGTCGCCGAGGCGTTGGCCCAGGTAGTCACGGGTCTTTGGGTTTTGGCTGAGGGTGTCGAGGATGGCGGCATCGCGCACGCGCAGGATGACGGCCGTTTCCAACACTCCTTCTACGCCCCGTTCAGCCCAGCGTTCGATGGCGCGTTTGGTGCTGGGGGGCAACGGCCGTGCGCTCACCTTTTGCAAAAATTGCAGCACCCGTTCGGCGGAAATGCCCTGCTCCTGTGCCTGCGCCAACGAATTGGGCGTAAGATGGTAGAGATACGGCTTGCCCGGCTGATACGGCGCTGCATCGCTAATGCGAGCGACCTGAAAACGCTGGTAGCGGTCAGCATTGTAGGGAACCAACACCGAGGCATCGGCCTGCACCACGATGGGCACAGACACATCGTGTCCAGCGGCAGGCTGGGTATGCAGCCAGGCCAGGGCACGCTCCGTCAGGCGGAAAAGGCCGCCATCGTCAGCAGCCAGTTCCACCAGCCCCAACCAGGATAATGGCCCCCGCAGTAAAAAGCGCAGCAGCCGCCCTTCCACCAAATCCCAATGGGCAAAACCGCTGACATACGCATCGGCGATGCGGTCGCGGATGTACCAGGTGTCGTAATTGCCATCGGGGCGTTGAAAATCGGGGTCGCTCTCTTTGATGAAGGCAACGAGGTCGCCAATAGCGTACCAGTTGTCGTTGCGGGGCAGGGCATCTAGCAGGGCTGTGCGGGCAAGGATGGGGTCGTTTTGCCAACCCTCCCCTTCGCAAGCCAGTTCAGGGGTGTGGCAAAGGTCATTCCAATTGCTGCTGCTCCACGCTTCAACCAGGGTACGGAGTTGGCTCTCGCGGGTTTGTTGCAGCCAGGCAACGGCCGTTTTTGTAACGGCCGTGTTCGCCACCTTGCTTCCCGCTTCACCCTTGCGCAAAAAATTCAATTCGTAGGCCAGCGTCAGCAGCAGCGAAAGGCGATCAGGATTGTTGTTTATCAAATGGGAAGATAGCTGCGGTAAGGGGTTGGCATCTAGCCCATAGCGTTGGGCAATGGCGAGAATGGTGGTGAGGTCGTCAACGCTGTCGAGAACGGCCGTGCTGTATTCAATCGGCGGCGTAGTCGGGGATAGGGTGTCATGATCAAGAGGTGTGGCAGCGGAAACGGCCGTGCTGCCAAACTGCGCCATCATTTCAGTAGGTAGGTAATAAAACTCAATCGTGCCTTCGGCCGTGTCGTCGAAACCGCGATAGAGAAAGCCACGATACCAGAGCGATTCGGCCACGTTAGCAGGATCGAACCAGGGTTCCTCGCGCTCCAGCCAACCCGGCCCCATCTGCCGCACTTCGCCATAGGCGCGGGCAAAGGTAGAGACAGGAATACGCCCGCCAGCAGCAATGAGGTCTTGCATAGCGGCCGTTTCCTCTGGTGACAGGTATTGAATTTCCAGGCTCATATCCAGCGTTGCCAGCCCTTCTGCCAACAGCTTGACGCAGGCCACCTTGTCCATGCCGGTCAGGTCTTGCTCCCACCATTCGCCAATGACGCGCAGGGCAATTAAATCATGGTCAATGAGAGATTGTTCCAGAGTCCGCATTACACAATCACCTTCATCGCTCCCGGCAAACTGGTGACGATAACTTGTTGCACGCCATCAGCCGGGTAACTAAACATTTCACCATCAACGTGGATGGGCATAGGCATCTCAGACTGGATAGTGATGCGTTCATTCAGGCGCATGGTCACATGCTGTGAAGTCACATGGCTGCCATCAAACGTTTTGGGAATCATTTGCAGCATGGTCAGCCGCCCAATCGCGCTGACGGTGCAGCTATCAATCAGGCCATCATCGTTTTGGGCGTCGGGCACAAGGAGGAACCCACCGCCGCCACGCGGGCCAACCCCCATTGCCAAAAAGAGGATATTTTGACTGACACGTTCGTCATCGAAGGTAACGTGGACTTGGGGACGGTCATAGTAAAATACGAGCGTGCGCAAAACGGCCAGCAAGTACATCAGAAAACCGTGAATGCGCGTGATTTTTTGGGTTTCGATGACGACAACGGCATCAAAACCCAGGCCAAAATTGTTATCGAAGACGCGGCTGTGTCCTCGGTCGTCTTCGATGCGGGCCAGGTCTATGATGCGTGGTTGGCCGGTGAAGAGTCGGGATACGGCCGTTTCCACATCCCCAAGCAGCCCATTAGCAAAGGCAAAATCATTGCCGGAACCAATAGGTATCACACCCAATGCCACATCAATGCCCTGGGCACGAGCGGCATAAAGCCCGTTAACCACCTCATGCACAGTGCCATCACCCCCAGCCGCCACAACCACATCATACCCATCTTGAGCAGCTTGCAGCGCCAACTCTTGGGCATGACCACTATGCTGAGTTAGCGTTACGTCTACTTCACCGTGCGCTTGTGCCAATGCCTTGATTTTCGCTTCATTTTGCGCTCCACGTCCCAGGTCTGCTTTAGGATTGAGGATGACTTGAATACGCATGTTTTTCTCTCCTGAAGATGACGTTTTTCCCTAGTATACAGGGCTTCTCGCATTGATTGACAATAAAATGCTCATACCATTTTAATTTGTTTGTGGTATAGTCCATTTCGTAACATGACATTGTGCCTTTTGCAGAGTTTCTTTAGTTCTCCACCTATCGACATCCAGCTAAGGTATTTGTGAACAAAAATGGCCCGGCCAGGGTAATCGGCTGCGCCTGTTTATCTTTGAATGGAGATGCTCATACCATTCGAGTATCTCACACTTGCATACATTTACATAAATAGTAGAAGGAAAATAAAAAACGAACAAGCTTATGGCTAAGAATTTAAGAATTATTCCCCTGGGCGGCCTGGGGGAAATTGGTAAGAATATGACACTGTTGGAATACGGCCGTAACCAAATCATCATTGACTGCGGGGTGATGTTCCCCGAAAGCGACATGTACGGCATCGACCTCGTGCTGCCCCAATTTGACTACGTAGTCGAAAATCAAGAAACGCTGCGCGGGATTGTGCTGACGCACGGCCACCAAGACCACATCGGCGGCCTGCCCTATTTGCTAGAACGCGTGAATGCACCCATCTACGGCACGGCGCTGACGGTAGGCATGGTTGAGCGCCAACTGGAAGAGGCGCATGTGCGCGAACGCGCCACATTGGAAGTGATAGACGACAAACACACCCTGCACCTGGGGCCGTTCCGTATCAGCCCCTTTGCCGTGGCGCACTCTATCCCGGCGGCCGTTGGCTTGGTTATTGACACACCGGTCGGGGCTATTGTGCATACCGGCGACTATAAACTGGACGAGACGCCCACGGGCGGCCGTACCACCGACTTCAACCGCCTGAAAGAACTGACGCCCAACGGCGTTTTGGCGATGCTGGGCGACAGCACCAATGCGGATCGTCCTGGTCGCACGCCTACCGAGCAGTTGGTGGCGGATACGCTGGATCAGCTTTTCGCGGAGGCGGAGGGACGACGCATCATCATTGCCACGTTCTCCTCTGTGCTGGCGCGGCTGCAAGAAATTATGCGATTGGCGGATAAGTACGGCCGTCAAGTAGCCCTCACTGGCCGTAGCTTGCAGCAAAATGTGGAATTAGCCCGCGACCTGGGCTACCTAAAAGTGCCGAAGGGCTTGCTGGTAGACATCAAAGCCAACGTGCCCAACGATAAACTCGTCATCCTCTCCACCGGGTCGCAGGGCGAGCCGCGCTCGGCGCTGAACCGCATGGCAAAAGGCGAACACAAGCAGGTGCAAGTACACGATGGGGACACCATCATCATCTCTGGCGGCACCATTCCTGGCAACGAGGAAGACGTAGGCCGAATGCTGAATAATTTGTTCGCACGCGGCGCAAACGTGATTTATGGGCCGCTGGCAACCGTTCACGTCTCCGGGCATGGCAGCCGCGAGGATATGCGCATCATGTTGGAGAAGGTGCAGCCGCGCTTTCTCATCCCGGTGCATGGCGAAATGCGCCATCTACACCTGCACGCACGGCTGGCACAGGAAAATGGGCTGGCTGCGGAGAACGTGTTTATTTTGCACAACGGCGCCGTATGGACAACGGATGGCGAAAAAGCATGGTTGGATGAGTCTATCCCGGCGGAAGATGTGTACGTGGACGGCTATCTAGTTGGCGAAATTGGCGAACTGGTGATGCGCGACCGCGAACGGCTGGCGCAAGATGGCTTTGTAGTGGTGTATGTGCCCATTAACAAGCAGCGCAAGCTGGCGGGCGAACCGCGCATTCTCAGCCGGGGCTTTTTACGCATGGATGCGGCGGGCAGCATTATGGATGCGGCCACGGTGGAATTGAAGCGGGAGTTGAAGCGGAACGGCCGTAACCACGAAGACACCGTGCGCGAAACCCTGCAAAACTTCTTTTATCATAAAACGCAATCCCGCCCGGTGATTTTGCCTAACATCGTGCGCGTCTAAAAGTCCCTCCCTCTTCAAAAAATTGAGGATAATTGGTCAGGAGGCATGCATCACCTGTGGTGCTATATGGCTCCTGACTTTCTGGCAGGTTTTTACGTAATTGTTCTTGCTTATCTTCTCGCAGTGAGGTTCAATATCTGAAGTATCGGGTTATGAGAAGATAAGGAGACAATAATGCCTATCCAAAAACTCGGCCGTTACGAAATCATCCAGGAACTGGGTCGAGGGGGGATGGCTGCTGTTTATCTGGCGCATGATCCTCGTTTTAGACGTGACGTTGCCATTAAAGTACTCCCGGTTCAATTTACGCATGATGCCACATTTCGTGCCCGCTTTGAGCGCGAAGCGCAAACCATCGCCCGAATAGAGCACCCAGCAATTGTTCCCGTATACGATTTCGGAGAGGAAAACGGACAACCTTATCTGGTGATGCGCTACATGCCTGGTGGCTCATTGGCAGACAGATTACGTCGGGGGCCGCTCTCGCTCGCCGAAACCGTGCAGATTGTCACGCGCATTGCTGCCGCGCTGGACAGGGCACACAGTCAGGGAGTCATTCACCGAGATTTGAAGCCGGGCAATATTTTATTTGATCAGCATGGAGATGCGTTCCTGGCAGACTTTGGCATCGCCAAATTGGCTGAGGCAACGGCCACATTAACCGGTACGGGCTTGATTGGCACACCAGCTTATATGAGTCCTGAACAGGTAAAAGGGCATCCGTTGGACGGCCGTTCCGATGTCTACTCTCTCGCCATCATCATATTTGAGATGTTGACCGGCAGCCAGCCTTACAAAGCGGAAACGCCAATGGGGCAGGCCTTTAAGCATGTGATGGAACCTGTTCCCCAAGTGCGAGAAAGGAATCCAAATTTACCGCCAGCCGTGAATGACACTTTAAGTCGCGGATTGGCAAAAGAGAAAGCAGAGCGGTTTGGCACAGCAAGCGAAATGTCCAGGGCGTTGGATACGGCCGTTACGCCCCCGCCCTATCCCACACAACCAACAGCGGCAGCAAAAGCAAGGCCCAAACCGTCGCACCCACAAATACAAAAAACCGTTCTCGAAAGCGATGTCCTGCACCTGCGCCCCTCCACCCCGGCAATCCATTCTTCCGCAAAACAAACACCGCCACAAACCGCAAAGAAGAACAAACTCCCAACATGGATATGGGTCATTCTCATCATCATTATTTTCAGCTGCGTAGCAGGCATGGCATGGCTATTCATTCAAAATAATGGCAGCATTCCTTTTTTGATGAGCGCAACCGAAACGCCGTCACCAACCATCACACCTACCCCTATTCCAACCCATACACCAACTCAAACCCCTACATTAACGCCACTACCTACTAGCACAGCCACCCCTACACCCACATTTACGCCGACATCGACACCCACAGCATCACGCACCAGCACCCCTATCCCGTCACCAACCAAAACGGCAACACCCATCCCAACGCGCACAGCCACTCCCATTCCAACCCGCGCCCCCACGTCCAATCTGATCACCGTCAATCTGGTTAACCTGCATTGTGAACCGATTGACTATTATGTAGATGGGCAGCTTGCAGCAACCGTTGGCGCAGAATCTTCGACAACTTTCGTGACAACTCTGGGCCAACATACCACCAACGCCTGTCGGGTTGGTGAACCGGATGCTTGCGGTGGGGAAAGAACCCATAGCTGGCAAAATGGTTCAACGCAAAACGTAAGCCGTGGCTCCTGGTGTGACGGATAAAGTAAAAAAGCGGCAAGTTTGCAAGTTATTCAACTGGAGAAAACTTGCAAATTTGCCGCTTGTAATTGCAATCATTTACGCGGCTACAGGTTCTGCCTGCTTCACAAGTTCCAGTTCAATAGCAATATGGATGTCCTCACCAACCAGCACGCCACCTGTTTCTAGCGTCTGATTCCACGTCAGACCCCAATCTTTGCGATTAATCTTGCCCGTTGCCGAAAAACCAGCACTGGTTGTTCCCCAGGGGCTTTGCGCCTGCCCTGCGTATTCCACGTCTAAAGCAACTTCTTTTGTCACGCCACGAATAGTCAAATCGCCAATCAATTGCCCTTTGTTCTCACTGATTTGTTCCACTCGTTTGCTCTTAAACGTCATGACTGGGTGGTTCTCGACATCAAAAAAGTCGGCCGAACGGAGATGGTTATCACGCTGATCTTCTTTGGTATTAATGCTCGCCAAGTCAATCTGAATATCTACTGTTGTGTTTGTAGGGTTTTCCTCATCAAACAATATGTCTCCACTAAATTTCTCAAATTGCCCACGCACTTTTGAGATCATCATGTGCCGCACCGTAAAGTTTACTTCTGAATGGGCCGAATCAATTTGCCAGGTCATTTGTTATAATCTCCTTTGATATAATGTGTTCTGCCTTTTCATTGAAGGCTGGTCGAAATAAAATGGACTACAGTCCGTTTATTTGTTACAATATTATCGGACTACAGTCCGTTTGTCAACAAAGATGAGAGAATCCTGTATTTTTTTATAGAGAACTGTATGGAATCTAAACCCAAACCTATTCCACTGGGGAATCTTGCCGAAACCGGGGCCGATGAAAAAGTAGAACGGCGGGACGCAGCCGCGAACCGCACGCTCATTTTGCAAACGGCCGTAGCTCTCTTTGACGAACATGGTGTCAGCGATGTCAATATGGCCGACATCGCTCAAGCAGCCGGGGTCGGCAAAGGCACCCTGTACCGCCGCTTCAACAACAAAGGCGACTTATGCCTGGCGCTGCTGGACACACAGATGAGCGAATTTCAGGAAACGATGCTGGCGCAAATGCGGCAAATGACTGCCGATGGTGAAACGTATATGGCGCAGTTGGGTATGTTTTTGGATGCGTTGGTGCATTTTACGGCCGTTCATCAACCCCTTCTTTGCGAAATACAACGTGAAGGGCTGTTCCTCCTCAGCGCCACCCTTTCCTTGCCCCACTTTTGGCAATACATGACGGTAAGCGGGCTGCTGCAAGCTGCCACAACCGCCGGTGAAATCTCTCCTGAGCTAGACATCGCCTACATTGCAGACGCGCTGCTGGCCCCGCTGAAGACTGACATCTTCCGCTTTCAGCGTGAGGTGCGCGAATTTTCATTGGAACGCATTAGCGCGGGGCTGCGCTCCCTCACAGCAGCTTTAGCGGCTGCACCAAGTTGATTCTGCTAATCCCATTTCACTTCTTTTCAATGGCAGCCGGACAGGTGTCTTGCTACTATTTCTGGCATGAAAAAACCAATATTCACAAATACGCACGGCCGTAAACGGCCGTTTCTCCACACCCTTCTCGCACTCACCCTTCTAACACTGGTCCCGCTTATCTGGCTGACCGTTCGGGCACAGGTTAGCAACCAGGCATACCTGCCCGTCATCTACAGCCCGCCGCTGCCAACGCCGCAAGTATCAGACAGCCCCGCTTACGGCGTCAATTTCATCAGTGCGCCGGAACGCATCGCCAATGAAGAGCAGTTCCAGAATGGGGTATCAACCGGAGCCGCCTGGAACCGTTGGCCCATGTACTGGTTCAATGTCGAGCGCAGCGCCGGTCTCTTTTGCTGGAACCCTACTATCTCTGGCTGCGATGGCGCACCGGACACGGATACGGCCGTCATTCAAGACATCAATCATGGCCTGAAAAGCAACGCCATTTTGCTTGGAACACCCGGCTTCTACATCACCGGCTTGGCAAGTCATGCCAGCAACGAGACCATTCGCCGCAATGGATTTGAAATTCAAACCATCAATACCGCTACACCGCAGGGCTTGTATGCTTCCGTTTTTACAGATGGCAGCGATACCCCCGGCGCGGGCAAGCAAATTAACCCAGAGAATAAGTGGGCGATGTATGTATTTACGGCCGTTTCCCGCTACAAACCCGGCGGCGTATTAGCCCAACAGCAAGGCTGGTCTTCCGGTGTAGGCATCACTCATTGGGAAATGTGGAACGAACCCGACCTGACCATCTTTTGGGACAGCAGCCTGGCCGACTTTGCCCGTCTGCAAAAAGTGGGCTATCTGGCTGCCAAGCAAGCCGATGCCAATGCCCAGGTACTCTTTGGCGCACTGGCAAATAACAGCAGCCTACCCAATTATTATGGCGACGTGCTGACAATCTACGATGACGACCCACTTGCCGCTACCCACGGCTACTTCCACGACATTTTGGCAACACACAGCTACTTCACGGCATGGCAATCGTGGTATCACGTTTTCCGTGCCACAAACACAATGGGCGCACACGGGCTGTCCAAACCCATTTGGCTGAATGAATCCGGCGTACCCGCCTGGAATGATTACCCCGGCCCAGTTTGGGATGCGCACAGCAGCCTGCGGGCCACAATGGACGAGCAAGCCAGCTACATCATCCAAAGCGCCATGTACGCCACCTTTGCTGGGGCGGACGCCATTTTCCATTTTCAACTATACGATGGCTGCGGCAACCAGCCAGCTTTCACCGATTTTCCGCCGCACAATGGCGAACTGTGCGATGCCAATGGAATGCTGATCACCGATTCGACCAAACCGTGTGCGGGAGATGCCAACGGCTTGTTCCGCAATCCCAGCAATGACCCCAGCTTTTCCTGCTTTACGCAGCACCCGCAAGCAGGCACAGCGAGGCCCAATTTTGCCGCTTATCGCGTGCTGACCACTTATCTGACAAATGTCACACCCTACTTGCGGCAGCGGCTGGGTGCACCAAAATGTGTCGGGCCTTTCAACGGACAGATGGTGGAGCCAATTGAAGTGATTGGCTTTGAACAGCCGGGTACGGGCAAGCGTGTGGTGGGGCTGTGGACGCTGTGTGGGGATAATGAAACGGCCGTCCTCACCGCCACCAACCCCGCAGGCACAGCCACCCTCGTCTACCCCGATGGCAGCACACAAGCTATCAGCGCACAAAACGGCAGCTACACCATCCAACTCCCCGGCGCGACAAACCGCAACCCCTACCCCGGCGCTGAATACCCCGCCCCCTTCTACCCAATTGGCGGCCGTCCCGTTATTCTCGTAGAATCAATGAGCAATTAACAATTCTCAATTCATTATTCATTATTCAGGTGGAGCCTGAGCTTGTCGAAGGCAAAACCGGGCTTCGACAAGCTCAGCCCTCGACTAGCTGTATAGTTACATTCATTATTATGAAAGCAATCCTCCGCGAATTTCCCGACCAAATCGAAACGCCGCGCCTGCTCATCCGCAGCCCTATGCCCGGCGATGGCGCAATGGTGCGCCAGGCCGTTATCGAAAGCCAGGAAGAGCTAAAACAATGGCTTCCCTGGGCGGTGAATATCCCCTCCGAAGAAGAATACGAAGTACGCGTGCGCGAGGGACAGTTAAAATTTCTCTCCCGCGAAGATATGTGGCTGATGGTGCTGCTCAAAGAAACAGGACAAATCATTGGCGGCAGTGGTCTGCACCGTATTAATTGGGATGTGCCCAAATTTGAGATTGGCTACTGGCTGCACACCGCACACACTGGCAAAGGATATATGACCGAAGCTGTCACTGCCATCAGCAATTTTGCCTTTGATGTCCTGCACGCAGAACGTGTAGAAATCCGTTGTGATGCACGGAATGAGCGCAGCGCGGCGGTGGCCCGCCGACTGAACTTCACACACGAAGCGACACTGCACCGGCACGGCCGTCACCATCTCACCAACGACCTCATCGACACCTACATCTTTGCCAAACTACGCCAGAGAAGTTAAACATTGTGATCTAGGAATTAACCCGTTTCCTTAACTTTCCCAAACCGCATTGGACAACTACTAACACGCCGTTATAATCCCCTGTGCTTTCTCCCCAATTGAGAGATTGCAGAAATCAAAGTATCTATAATATAAGCGTAGCCGCGGCAATCCAGTTGCACGACTCACACTGGAACCTGTTCGCGGCTGTATTGTGATGATAGGAATTGGAGAATGAGTAGAAACGATTTTATTTGGTTATTCATCATCGTGCTCATCGTTGCAGGTGGCATTTGGGTTGTTACCAACCCCGATTACCCGATTCGGCAAGGGCTAGATTTGCAAGGCGGCTTACAAGTCCTGTTGCAAGCAGACCCATTACCCGGACAAGAGGTAACGAATGAAGACATCAACACCGCCGCCAGCATCATTGAACAGCGTATCAACGCCCTCGGTCTTACCGAGCCGCTTGTAGAAGTAGCACAAGGGGAAAATCGCATTGTCGTGGAATTGCCCGGCGTCGAAAATCCCCAAGAGGCCATCTCCCTGATTCAAGAAACGGCGCTGCTGGAGTTTATCGACACCGGTAGTCAACCCCTTGAGGATGGAACTTGTGTCCGCACTAGCTACAACAATGGGCAGCCCTCCCGCTGTGAATTAGACCCCGAAAATCCCGACCCCAGCGCCATCCAATTCCCTGCCTCCACTTATGAGACGATTTTAACCGGAGCTGGACTGCGCTCTGCGGCCGTTGAGAGTTCACAGTACGGCGAAATCTACGTCAGTTTTTCGCTGCAACCAGACGCCGCCGAGGTTTTTGCCAATTACACCCGCGACAATATCGGCAACTTTTTGACCATTGTACTCGACAAGCAAGTTGTTTCTAGTCCGCGCATTAACAGTGCCATTGACGGTGGCAGCGGCTCCATTACTGGCAACTTTACCTATGATGAGGCCAGCACGCTGGCGCTGCAACTGCGTTATGGTAGTTTGCCCGTGCCATTGGTCATCGAAAGTACGCGGCAGGTAGGAGCCACACTGGGTGAATTCTCGATTAATTCCAGTATTCGCGCCGGGGCCATTGGATTGGCTATCGTGCTGCTGTTCATGTTCGTCTACTATCGTTTGCCCGGTTTTCTGGCCGATATTGCGCTGCTGGCCTACGCGCTGCTGAATGTGACTGCGTTCATGTTGTTTGGGGTGACGCTGACGCTGCCAGCCATCACCGGCTTTTTGCTTTCAACGGGAATGGCGGTGGATGCGAATATTCTGGTGTTTGAACGCATGAAAGAAGAGCTGCGCAAGGGGGCGACCTTGCGCGAAGCTATTTTGACTGGGTTTGATAAGGCGTGGTCGTCTATCCGCGACTCGAATATCGCTACGCTGGTGATTTGTGGTATTTTGTTGATTTTTGGGCGCAGTTTTGGGGCGAGTGTGGTGGTTGGTTTTGCCATTACGTTGGCAATTGGCGTGATGATCAGCATGTTTACGGCCGTTATCATCACCCGCACCCTCGTCCGCATCATCATGGGTCGCTCAGTCGCCTGGTTAAAAGGCAAAAAATGGCTGTTGGGCGTGTAATCAGTTACGAGATATAGACTATGTACAATATTGTAGAAAAACGAAAGACATACTTTATCCTCTCCGGCATCATCATCGGGCTAGGCATTGCCGCCATGATTTATTCGCTCATCAACACTGGAACCATCTTCCGACTGGGCGTAGATTTTCGCGGTGGCACACGGTTTGAGGTGCAGTTCTCTGAGCCGGTGACAGAAGCACAAATCGAAGATGTATTCGCCGAGTTTGGCGTGACCAGCCCGGCAGTGGTGGCACTGCGTGGCGAGAATTTGCAAAACGCGTGGCAAATCCGCACGGAGTTCAAAGACCCCGAAGAAGCACAAGCCATTGAGGACGCTTTGAACACACTCTCCCCCCTAGTTCCGGGTACGCTGCAAGTGCAAAGCGTCAGTCCTTCGGTGAGCGCGGAAGTGACACGGGCGGCGTTTGTGGCAATCATTGTGGCGGCGGCGGTGATTTTGGTGTACATCATGTTTGTGTTCCGCCAGGTTCCCAATCCGTTCCGCTACGGGGTGAGCGCGGTGACGGCGATGTTGCACGACTTGTTTGTGATTTTTGGCTTTGCGGCGATCACAGGTGTCATTTTGGGCTGGGAAGTGGATGCGTTGTTTTTGACGGCCGTCCTCACCGTCGCTGGCTTCTCTTTGCAAGATACTATTGTCGTTTTTGACCGTATCCGCGAAAATATTGCGAAACGGCCGTTAGAGAAATACGAAACCATCGTCAACCGCTCCATCTTGGAAACCATTCATCGCTCCCTGGCTACCCAGCTTAACGCGATGTTTGTCATGGTTGCCATTCTGCTCTTTGGCGGCACGTCCATCAAACCCTTCATCGCCGTATTATTTGTGGGGATGCTTAGCGGCACGTATAGTTCCATTTTTACGGCCGTTCCCATGCTTGTATCCTGGGAAAAAGAAGAAATCCCCGTATTAAGCAAGCTTTAGTCATGGTTTAGCAAAGGGTTCAATCATTAGGGGACTGAACCCTTTGCTAAACACCAAACAAATTGTTTTTGAGGGAGGTCTGCTATGCGTAAGCATTTATTGCTAATTGCTTTGGGGATATTGGCGATAGTTGGCTGCGCAGAACAGGCCGTGAGCACACCCACAGCCGTCAACCCAGTTGTCTTCCCCACTGCCAGCATTCGTGAACTACCTGTTACGTTTACGCCTGTAGCTACCCAGGCAATCGTGACGCCCACGCCACCAGCCAGCCCCACCCCACCTGCACCCACAGCTACGCCGATGGATTTTGGCGAAACGGCCGTTGAACTCCATTACCGCATTCTCGCACTAGGACTAGACCGCCGTCTACAAGGAACCATCGGCAGCCAGATCATCTTTGCCGATGAAAACAGCGGCGTCATCCTGCAACGCAGCAACCAGGGCTTAGTACTACTTGAACTGCAACAAACGCTGCCCGAACTCGATCTGGAGCCTATACCAGATGGCTGCGACACCTGCGTGTACGTATCATATAACCTGCCATTGTCGCATTTATCTGGGGAAGGCTGGCTGCAAGACCCGGTGCTGCTGGCAAGTGTTGAAAACCTGCTGGCGGCGGTGCTGGGGCCACACTTCCCGCCTGATACGATTATTGGGCTGCGTCGCAGCGCTTCCCCCTATGCCCCAGCGCACACCATCGCCCTCACGGCTGACGGGCAGGTATGGCGCTGGCTGGCAACAGAGGGAAATGTGGATGAGCCATTGGTGGAAACGGCCGTTTCCAATGCCCGCGCCACCCTCAACACCCTGACCCTGGAGCAATTATCCTCCACCTACGAAGCCAACTGCGCAGGTGTCCCCGCAGAGACCCTCTACCTGAACAACGGCACGACAGACATCAGCACCGACATTCTCTGCCCAGGATACACCTTGCCGGCCACTCTGCTGCCCCTGTATCTGGCACTCGATGCGCCGCTGCAAGAAAAGCTAGACACGCTGGATGGCCCGGCGCGTCCCCCGGCCGGGTTCCCCCTGGCGGCATTGCTGGATTATCGCCGTGCTGATGGGGCACGGCTGACAATCTACCAGGATGGATTCATAGAGGCGCAAGATGCGGCAACGGCCGTTTACACCAGCACACTCGCCGCCACAGACATCTTCAGCCTGACCACCCATTTACTAGACAGCGGCCTCCTCAGCAGCGGCCTGACCTCTTTCACCGTGCAAAATACAGAAACCGAGACAACAACAGTTGCAACCTCTTTGCTACTGCTGCGCGGCCCAGACGCCGTGTATGATGGACGCTGGCAAGGAGAAGAAACGGCCGTTGCCCCCCTGGATACCCTGCTCAACCAACTCATTGGACTGGTTGAAGAGAACGAGGGAACGGCAGTCGCCACAGCCACCCCCACACCAGCCCCATAAAAAATAGCGGACGAAATGAGGTCATTTCGTCCGCCACTTGCTTTGTGTGGTGTTCCAGATTGCGTCAGGTAGCTCTGTAACACACACAACCTCTACGCTTACGCCCCCCAGAGGTTGCGCTGCACAATTGCCAGTTATTAATCTCCAGCCTGTAATGCCATCTCCACCGTTGTTGTCTGCACCGTAATTTGCGGCGGATACTCAAAATGCTTCTTCACTGCACATTGGTCGGCAGCACGGATCACAGCAGCTTTGTACTTTTCCGGGAAATCAGGCGGAACCTGAATATCCAGGTTCACATGCGAAACTAATCCAGTAAACGGGTTCACCCGCAAGCTCTGCACCAGGCGCACACCCTCTGTAGAAATGCCGCGCTGACGGCAAAATCCCAATACATAAATACCCGCGCATGTGCCAATAGATGCCAAAAACGTAGCAAAAGGCGTGGGAGCGCTGGCAACCGGTGGTTGGTCTGTCGGAATTGTAAAGGGGCCGAAATGCGCATCTACCCGCATCCCGCCGGGAAAGTCGATTATCATATCCATATCATGATCCTCCGTTTTAGGAATATTTTTAATGGCAAAAGCTCCCCAGTTCGCCACCCTATATGTAGATGCAGTTGAATAAAAAAGGTGACATTCCCCTCCCAAAACCCGTATAATTCCCCATAGATTTCATCTTTCACCCTTCATTTCTCATTCTTACCCGGAGGCCGCTATGTTACCGACTGTCTTGACGCTGCTGGTGGTGGGAACGGCCGTACTCGCCATTCGTGGTGAATACCAACCCACACGCACCCACATCTACATCTTCAAGCCCCTTACCACCCTCCTCATTATCTTGCTGGCCCTGCAAAGCAGCGCCCCAGATGCCCCCGCCTACAAATGGCTGATTATCGCCGGGCTGATCTTGTGCCTGGCTGGCGACATCTTCCTCATGCTGCCGCCGCGCTATTTCATTGCCGGATTAGGCAGTTTCCTCGCCGGGCACTGGCTTTACATTGCCGCCTTCACCGTTGGCGGAGCCACATTTTCCTGGTGGCTGCTGCCCCTGCTGCTGTACGGCAGCGTGATTTATGCACTGCTGCACCCCCACCTGGGCAAAATGCGCATCCCCGTCACCCTCTACGTCATCTTCATTTTGCTGATGGCCTGGCAGGCATTAGGACGTTGGTCGGCAATGGGCAGCAGCGGCGCAGCCTACGCCGCCCTCGGCGCTGTCCTCTTCGTCATCTCCGATTCCGTACTGGCGCTGGATCGCTTCCGCCAGCCCTTCAAAGCCGCCCGCGTCATCGTCCTCACCACCTACTGGGCCGCGCAAACACTCATCGCCCTCTCCATCGGCTAGGCTGACTGGCTGAAATGCTGCCCGACGGATAGACTAAACATCATGAACCTCGACAACGCTAACCCCTTCCCCTACCCCCGATTCCTCAAACGCCGTGCTGTTTTTCGCTTTCTCTCAAAGGTCGCCTTTAGCCTGCTGTCCGATTTGGAAATTATCGGGCAGGAAAATTTACCGCAGGGCGGCCCGCTCATCATCGTTGCCAACCACTTCCATTTTGGCGATACGGCCGCCATTGTCCGCGCCACCCCCTGGCCCCTGGAATTCCTCGGCGGCTTCTTCCTTATAGATGCGCCGTTTTACCTGAAATGGATTCCCAATACCTGGGGCTATTACCGCGTGCGGCGCGGCGCAGCCTCCCGCGATGCCATGCGGGCCTCGCTCGCCGTGCTGGAGCAACATGGCGTGCTGATGCTTTTCCCCGAAGGCGGATCGTGGGCAGAGGTACTACGCCCGGCGCGACCCGGTGCAGCTTACATTGCCACACGCAGCGGCGCACCTATTTTGCCCATCGGTTTTGATGGCATCCCCAACATTTTCCGCGAGCTGCCTAAAGGTCGCCGTGCCAAAGTGACCATTCGTATTGGCAAGCCATTTGGCCCCTTTACAGTGGACGGCCGGGGGCGTGACCGCCGCGACGCGCTGGAAGAAATCGGGCATGAAATCATGCGCCAAATCAAGGCGCTGATTCCGCCGGAAAAGCATGGCATCTATTCGGATGATCCGGTTTTGCGAGAGGCAGCACAGGAAGCGGCCGTTTACCCCTATGATGATTTGGCCCAAACTGGCCCCCCGGATAAGCCTCTGAAAATCAAAGGCTCTCCATGAGGATATTGGCAGCATGGTGATCTACATACTGGCAGCATAGTGGTTCACATACCAACAGCATGGTGATCCATATACCGGCAGCATGGTGCGGGTATATGGATCAGCGTAGTGTGGGTACCTGGATCAGCATGGTGTGAGTGTGTGCAGCAGCATGGTGTGGTTGTTTGCACGGCCGTTTCGGGAAACGCAGCGAGTCTCAATTTGCACGATTCCTCATTGGAGACGGCGGCGCACCTCTGGCAAATAGTCGGCAAGTTCGGCGGCGAGGAGACCGGCGTCGCCCATCTCTTCACTGGCGAGCTGCCCGGCTGCACCGTGCAGGTATGCGCCGAGTACGGCCGTTTCATATGCCCCCACCCCCTGCGCCAACAATCCAGCCATCACCCCCGCCAGCACGTCCCCGCTGCCGGCCACGCCCAAAATGGGGTTGGCAAAGGGGATGACATGGCAACGGCCGTTCGGCTCCGCCACCACCGTATAAGCCCCCTTCAACACAACCACATGCCCCCACTCCCGCGCCTTTGCCCGCGCCAACTCAATGCGGTCAGGCTCTGAGATGTCTGTAGAGGGAGCATCGCCCATCAGCCGCGCCATCTCGCCGGGGTGTGGCGTGAGGATCGTGCGCGGCGGCAAACGCTTGTGCCACGCGTCCATCTGCGCCAGCATATTCAACCCATCGGCATCAATCACCAACGGCGGCAGCTTGGGCAGTTCGCCATTTGGCTTGAACAACACCTCCATGAATTCGGCGGCTTCGCTCATACCTGGCCCAATCAGCAAGGCGCGGTAGCGGTCGGCGCTTTTTAGCAGCAGGCGGGCGCTTTGCATGCCAAAGCGGTTTTGGTCGGGGATGGGTGGGTACGTGGCCTCCGGCATTTGCCCGGCAACGGTAGCGCGGATTTTCTCCGGCACAGCCAACCCTACCAACCCGGCCCCCACACGGTACGCGCCGCGTGCGGCCAGCAGTGGTGCGCCCCAATAATTAGCCGATCCTGCGGCAATGAGCGCCCAGCCAAATGTGCCTTTGTGCCCATCGCGTGGGCGCGGGGGGAGAAGTTGACGAGCAAGAACGGCCGTCATCAATGAGACAGGAACAGACTGCACAGCCGCCAACGCAGGCGAGATGTTGATGTCGGCCACAACCAATTCGCCACACGCCCCCGCGCCGGGAAAGCGGAAATGGCCGCGCTTCGGCCCGGCAAACGTTACCGTAAGGTCGGCAGGAAGGGCAAGTGAGTCCAGTTCGCCCGTATCGCAGTTCAGGCCGCTGGGACAGTCTACGGCAACGACGGCGGGCGCGGTTTGCGCCGGGGACACATCGGAGATGTGGGCGATGCTGGTGAGACCTGTCTGATAACCCCCAGCGAGAAAGTCAGCGCGTTCAGCCACGCCTGCCCGCACCTGCTTCATCAAGTTCGCCAGTTCGCCGCCAATGGGACGGGTGACGCCCGTTCCCAAGAGAGCGTCTATCACGATGTCGGTAATTTTGAGACGCGTACGCAGCACACGATAGCGCTGGTCAAACCCGGCGTCAATGGTGAAGAGGCCCATTTCTTGCACTTTGGCAAAGTTGATGTCCTGCGCGTCGCGGGGCTTGTAAAGGTAGAAGGCCACGTCTGCCCCGGCCTCAGCCAGATAACGGCCAGCAACGAGGCCATCGCCGCCGTTGTTGCCCGGCCCGACCAGTACCAGCACAGACTTTTCTTTGACGGGACAGCAGGCGATGATGGCTTCGGCGACTCGTTTGCCGGCCGTTTCCATCATTTGCTCGTAGGTGACGCCAGCGGCGTCGGCCGCTTTTTCAGCGGCTATCATTTCGGCTACGCGGAAGATTTTGATGGTCATTGTTACCTCAAGCGTGAAACGTGATGCGTGAAACGTGACAAGAGAGGCATCACGTTTCACGTTTCACGTGTCATTAATAGCCTCTCTTGTTTGATTCTCGATACCACTCCAGGGTGGCTTTAATGCCGTCGGCGATGGGGGTGGGGATGAAGCCTAGTTCTTGCTGGGCTTTGTGGGCGGTGACGCGCCAATCCTGAAAGACGTAGGGGGCCATGTTGATGGGGTAGAAGGGTTCGCGGCGGGTGATGCGGGAGAGGGTTGTCCAGGCGCGGGCAAGGAGGAGGACGGCCGTTGACGGCACGTTCATGCGCCAATGACTGATTCCGGCTAAATCGCTGACGATGGCGTTGATGTCGTTGTGGCTGAGGGATGGGCCGCTGATGTTGTAGACCTGGCCGGGCCGCCCACGTGTGAGGGCGAGGTGGATGGCCTGGGCCACATCGGGGACGAAGGCGGGGAAGGTGATGTGACGGCCGTTATCCACTTTAATCCGCCAGCCGCGCAGGGGTTCGGTGAAGAAGAGGCGGTTGAAGGCGTAGTGCCCCCAGGGGCCGTAAAATGCGCCTGGCCGCAGAACGATGACGGGCAAGCCGTGCTGCTGGTGATAGGAAAGGGCAAGCTGTTCGCCTTCTAGTTTGGTCTGCTGGTAGGGATCGAGGGGCTGGCAGGGGGTGGTTTCGTCAATCTCGCCTTGCGCGGGGGTTTTGCCAACGACGGCGACGGTGGAGATGTGGACGAAGCGGCTGACGCCGACGCGCTGCGCGGCGCTGAGGACGGCTTGAGTTCCGGCGACGTTGGTTTGCCAGAAATCTTGCAAATCACCCCAAAAGCGGAAGTGTCCGGCAGCGTGAATGACCTGATCGCAACCTTGCATGGCGGTGAGGACGGCCGTTTCATCACTCACATCGGGCACAACGGCCAACTCTATGCCAAGCTGCTGCAAAAAGGCGGTGTTGCTGCTGGGCCGCACCAGCGCCCGCAAGCTGTACCCAGCATCCAATAAACGGGGCAGTAAATGGTGTCCCAAAAATCCTGTGGCTCCGGTGATGAGAATCATGGTGTCCTCGGTGGGATAAAGCGTAAAACGTGAAGCGTGAAACGTCAATGCAAGGCTCACGTTTCACGCTTCACGTTTTACGAAAAAGAAGGCCGTGACTTCTGCCACAGCGATTGACTGCACCCCAGGAGGGACTCGAACCCCCAACCTACGGATTAGAAGTCCGCCGCTCTATCCTTTGAGCTACTGGGGCAAATTCAGTATTCAGTGAACAGTAATCAGTGAACGGTTTACTGATTACTGGCTACTGCTTACTGATTACTGGGCTAATTCTAGTCAGCAATGGGAAGGGCGTCAACCCGGTTGAGGATAAGTTGGGGGATACGGCCGTTTTCAATTTCTGCCAATAACGTCTGCAAATCGGGCAGAATCTCGTTGGCCGTAAAGCGCACCGCCCAATGGTGCACATAAGGGGTGACGGCTACGATGTAAGTATCCGCTTGAAATGCCTGCCACATCTCCATAGCCGTTCCCATGCTGGGTTTGGGCAAGTAAGCAATGAGCAAATCGGCCGTGCCTGCCAACTTTGTCAGTGACAGAAATGTGTTACGGGCTGTCTCGTCATCATAATCCACGCTGTTGGGATGCAATGAATAAGGGTCAAGGATTTGCACATCAGGGATGTGTTGACGCAATGCCTGCCCAATTTGGGCGCGGTAGTCCTGGCTTTCTATGTAGCGGTCTGTGCGGTCAGCCTGCATCACGCCGGCAATGAATACGTGCATAATGGGTTAGCCTCCGGCTGTAGGGGGGAAAAAACTAATTTTGTCTTGGGAATGAAGAGGGGTGTGGAGGACGGCCGTTTCCCCATTCACAGCAACCCCTGCCACCAACCCATCTGGTAAAACCAGATGAGTCACCAACTCCGCCACCGTCGCTTCAGAGGGAAGTGTCACAATGAAAGGGTGATGAGCCAGTCCGCCATCTTCAGGGCGGTGATGGCGCAACACACCATACAATTTCACTTCTACTTGCAAAGCTCAATCATGCTGCGGGCGAATGCCCTGATACACACGTGGGCCGGAAAACGTGCGCAGAATGACATCTGGCGAACGGTTGACTCGCTGGGCAATATCGCGGGCAGCCATAGGTTGGTTGCCATTTGCCAGCAAAACCGAGAACACTGCATCTACCAATGACGCACTTGCCATAAAATCATCCGGCAACTGGCTAAAATAAATCTGTACCATGTATTGGAAACCATCAACCCGCCGTACCTCGCCTGTTTTAGAATCTACGAGGTCGATTTCCTCAACATCAAAATCCATTTCCAGATCATTGATGTTCGACATACGGGTATATAAATATGTCTTTAGATCAAGATTAGACGACTCCCACCATTCATAATCAATATAAAACAGGGTGTCAGGGGTCGCCCGCTTGATGACGGGGAGTTTTGGTTTGGGACGTGGAATGCCAGACAAGTTAACTCCTTTTTAGCCGCGCCAGTTTTCGCTCTCAAATCGCCAGTAATGGTCACCAACTGGTTTGAATGCGGGGTGACGCACGAGTTCGGCAAAAATGGGGCCAGGGGGCAGGCGTTTGAGCATGTTCAGGGCGCTATACAAGGTTTTGGCGTGAACTGTATTCTGAGGTGTGAGGCTGGCTAACTGCGGAAATAGTTCGGCCAGCAAAGAACTAATAGACCGTTGTTGGCTCTCGATGCGTCGCCACAGGGCATCTATGGCGGTAACAACATCGGTGCCCACAATGAGCAAGTCATCATAGCCGCAGCCAATGCTGCGACGCATGAGTTCAAATTTGATGCGGTTGTCGGCTACGGTGGCGATGCGAACCCATTCGCGTTGGGGGCGGCGGCGGTCGTAGTTGAGCATTATTTTACCGGGTTCTGTCCCTGGACGCAGGTAGATATACCCTCCGACAGCTAAGCCGTTTTCTTCGTACCAATCTTTTAGGCCGTAAATATATCGCTCGTGTTGCACAACCCAGCCAACGATTTCGTCACCAGTGCCTTCATCTACAAATATCACGCGCTGCCGGGGGGAATTGCTGGCTGGGAAGAGGGGGCGCGTACGAGAACTGAGGGGCAATGTGCCCGCCCAACGATGGGGATAGGTGAGGGTGAGAGTTGTGGCATCGGCGGTGCCAACAGGGTCGAGTTCTGACCACTCGTCGTCGAGTTCGCGTTCGAGGGTGAGGAGTTGCGGGCTGAGGAGGGCGCGGTCATAGGAAACGGCCGTATACTGCAATCGTTCTGGCGTTTCTTTTACGCCATCCGGCTCCATACGGCGCAAGAACCAGGCCACCTTACCAGCAGGCGCTATTTCGTCAAAACGCTCATCGTTCAACAATGCTTCGTTTAGCGAGAACCGCCGCACCGATAAATCAGCGTCTGCGTCCAGGTCTAAATGTGGAATGATCTCTGTCGTAGGCAGCGGCCCGCCCTCACTCATTTCCAAAATTGCTTCAGCTAAATGCAAATGGCCGATGTTGATTTCGAGCATGAGGGCTTTGACAAACCACTCTTCGCCCAGCCGCACAAACTCGGAGGATGTCTCCAACTGTTTGAGCAGTTTTTTCTCAACTTTGTGGCCGTAGAGCTCGTAAAGCCGATCCGTATCTACATTCAGCAGTTGGGTCATTAAGTCGGCACCATCTGCATTACGCACATGGTCTGCCTGCAAATCAGTTGCAAATTCTCGTAGTTTGCCGTTTGTCTCGACAGTGACAACATTGAAGTTGCCGTATTGAGGATTGTAACCCTTGCGAACGGCCGTTACCTCACCATGTACAAATTGCATGGCCGGAAAAACCAATTGTTGGCCGACTTCATAACTGTTTTGCGGCTGATAAACCGTACGTCCAGACAACAAGCGTTCCACATTGCGCAGTTCATCGGCAACACGATAGGCAATCACTACTTTTACTAACTCGGCGGCTATTTGTGGCCGCTCCACTTCCAAAAAGTGATTGTAAATTTGCTCGATATCTTTTTCGGTCAGGGTAAATTTAAGTCCCCAATACTCCGGTGTTTGGGTTTGGGCTTGAATCACATCCATCTCCTGTTCTTAAGAGGAAGTCTGTTTAGAGATTTCAATAACAGGATGAGCATTGGCACACCTGATGAATCTTCCATGTTTATCGTGGATGAAAAATGTGCGCTCTCAATCGCAACGCAAGATTATACCATCTCCCTAAGCAGTTGGCGAATGGCACAAAGAATCATTATGTCACCTTTAACACCCAAAAATACCGCGTTTGCATCACTTAGGGGGAAAGATTACAATAACCTTATCTTAAAAGTTTATCTCTCTACATTTGTGTATGGTGTAAACTACACATAATGACCGAAATTTGACAATATTTCCCATGATGCGCTTATGGACTTCTGCAACATTGAGCTGGTTTAGCGATGGATGTTGCGACGTTAAATACTTAGATCTGTGGGCTAACGCACCAGTTAGCTATATGCCTGGACAGCATATAGATGCAAGCTGGCAGCAAGATCAGTATGAAGTATTGCTAGCGCATGATGGGAACGGCCGTATCTTCCAACGAGCCGCCAACCTGCTTCTAAACTACCAGTTCTATCCCCCAAACACTTTAGCCCAAACCAGCGATTTCAGTCTTGAAAAAAGGCCAATGCGCATCGGAGACCGTGTCATTCAACGCATTAAGGTTGCTACCCTACGCCGCCGCGCTATTCTCGACATCATTGGCATCACCGAAATTCACAACATCATCAACACGCCGCGATGTTGTGGTTTCACTTACGTCACCGTCCGCCCCCACATTGCCGAAGGCGAATGGTCTGCGCAAGTCGCCTGGCAAGAAAATGGCAACCTTATCCTCAAGATCGCAGCTATCTCCCGCCCCGCCCCGCAAGAACCCACCCGCAATCTCACATTCATCCGTACTCGCCAATTAGCCATGCATCAATGTGGCATTGCCTATTTCAGAAAGCTATTAGCCTCCCGTTAACCCCCGACAACTTCTGTTATAATCCTCTCCCATGAAAACACTTTATTCTTGGAACGTTAATGGTATTCGTGCGGCTCATCGCAAGGGCTTTTTGGATTGGTTACAGCAAACACAACCTGATATTCTCAGCATCCAAGAAACCAAAGCCCACCCCGATCAACTTGAAGCAGAACTACGCCAGCCACCTGGCTACTTTACCTACTGGGCCTCTGCCGAACGTAAAGGATACAGTGGGGTCGCCCTGTACTCCCGCACAGAACCATTATCTGTGCAAATTGGCCTCGGAATTGAGGAGTATGATCGGGAAGGGCGCACCATCGTTGCCGAGTATCCCAATTTCGTTTTTATCGGCGCTTACTTCCCCAATGGCAGCCGAGACCACAGCCGCGTCCCTTTCAAAATGGCCTACAAAGCTGTCTTTTTGGATTATTGCAACCGGCTGCGCGAGCAGGGCAAGTCTGTCATCTTTTGCGGAGATGTAAACACCTCTCACCAGGAAATTGACCTGGCCCGTCCCCGGCAAAATCAGGCTACAACGGGCTTTTTGCCCGAAGAACGCGCCTGGATCGATGAAGTAATTGACCAAGGATATATTGACTCATTTCGCCATCTGTATCCACAGCGCAGCGGCGCATATAGTTGGTGGAGTTACATTGGTGGGGCGCGTGCCCGCAACGTAGGCTGGCGACTGGATTACTTTTTCACCAGCCCCGACCTGGAATCGCAGATAATAGATGCAGCTATCCACCCTGATGTGATGGGGTCTGATCACTGCCCGGTCAGCCTGACTTTGGCCTAGCTGTACGTGCAAACAAAAAACCGGATGAGTATTGGCAATGGTTGCCATCTCATCCGGCTTTTGTGTTCTTGGGTTACGGCCGTTTGCAAGAAACGGCCGTCGTCTAACATCTAATCTAGAGCGTCGTAACCCGGCCCTTCAGAGTAAAAGTCATAGTTGAAGGGGATGTCCTCGGTCAGGTCCAAAACCTCGCCGCCTGCCAATTGCTTGGCATTCAACAGTTTCACCGCGTGACCATCAATTTCACCCTCGAACGGCTTGCCATCAGGCAAAAGCGCCTTTGTACCGGCAATCCAAACACCAGCCGGAGCTTCATAATCAAAGGGCACTTCTTCTTCAGGGAAAATCGCTTCATAAGGACATTCTGGAACACATGCACCGCAATCAATGCAGGTGTCAGGATCAATGTAAAGCCAGGGCCATTCCTCTTCGGGCTTGCCCAAGACCATACATTCGACCGGGCAAACTTCCACACAAGCGGTGTCGCGCAAGCACAGTCTGGTAACGATGTGGGTCATAACACGTCTCCTTCTTGAATAATAGGGCTATTGTAATTGGCGTTAAACAACTCCATCTGTAACACATCTAATTAGCAAAATAATGATATGCTACTGGACACATTCTAGCCCTACCCATTGGCTTTGTCAATTTTCCAAAGGGGTGGCTGATCAACCAAAACGACTGGTCACAAGTCCTAATATTTGCTGGCGAGAAACAGGGCCAAATGTGCGGCTATCTGTGGACGCAGACGGGTTGTCTCCACTGATTTGGTAATGGTCATCGGGCAGCACGGCCGTTACTCGCTTCACTATCTTCAAACCCGGCTGCGTGGGATGCTGCGCCATCACCACATCCCCAACTTGCGGTGGGCGCTTTTCAAATGCACGCGGGTCAATCAGCACCTCATCCCCCGGTTGAAGCAGTGGAAACATAGAGGCTCCGGTCACGCGAAATCGCAGCCGGAGCCTCAAAATCCAGAGAAGCAAATCAAGCAGATTGCTGTCTCGCATGAGCAGTAAACAGTATTCAGTATTCAGTAAACAGTACCTGATGACTGATTACTACCCACTGATTACTGATTATTAGCTGGCGACGTAGAATGTCACATCGCGGCCTTTAGTAGCCCAAAACATGCTGTGAATCTGTTGGATCTTCTCCATCAGTTTGCCAGTTGCTTCAACATCCACATGCTGCTTGCAATGAGAAAGCAGTTTGGTGGTTTCCCAAATCACATCGTGCAATTCCGGGAATTGCTCCAGATGTGCAGGCTTGAAGTAGTCAGTCCACAGAACCAATATCTCAGTTTTGGCAATGTGTGCCTGCTCTTCTTTAATGGCAATATAGCGGCTCATGTTGTTGATGGAATCCAGATCAGTCTTTCCTTCCAACGCAATCATCTTTTTGGTCATGGAAACAACGGCTTCAGCAGCAATACGGGCAGAAGCAGGGTCATAGACACCACAAGGGCCATCGCAATGAGCGCTCAGTTCTGCTTTTGCCGGAAACAACGCTTTGATTTTTGATGTCAACATTTTCATCTTTGCACCTTCCTAATTAAACTAATATGGGAAACACAATTAATAGACACTATTGTGCATCTTTTTTACCTGTAAACTTAGGAGATGTCCAATCAACCTGGGAAGGCTCATGATCGTATCAGATAAACCACGTATTCCACCATTGTTGGTGCTTTTTATTGGCGTTTTAGGAATTTCATCTGGCTCCATTTTAGTGCGTTTATCGCAAGGGCAGGCTGTGCCATCGCTGGTCATTGCTGCCTGGCGATTGACATTTGCCTCGCTTGTTCTGCTCCCATTGGCAATCTCGCGCCGCCGCGATGAATTAGCGAAAATGACGCGCAGCGATTGGCAGTTGGCAATCTTGTCTGGCTTTATGCTAGCGCTGCATTTTGCCACCTGGATCAGTTCATTGGCTTATACATCTGTCACCAGTTCTACAGTGCTGGTAACAACTTCGCCATTATGGGTGGGCCTGACCGCACCGTTTTTGTTGGGTGAATCGCTGACACGGCAACTAAAGGCCGGCATTTTGCTGGCAATGGTAGGTAGTGTGCTAATTGGTCTGGCTGATGTGGTGGCGGTGGGCAACGGCCGTCTCCAATTCAGCCTGACGCAATTCACCAACCAGCCCAACCCTTTACTTGGTAATGGGCTGGCCCTCTTCGGGGCCGTCGCCGCCGCTTTTTACCTGATCATTGGGCGACGACTGCGCCCCAAGATGTCGTTGTTGAGTTATACGGCCGTTGTCTACGGAACAGCCGCCATCTTCCTGCTTATCGCCGCCCTCGTCAATCAATACCACCTCTTTGGCTACACCCCCCTCGCCTTCCTCTTCATGCTGCTCATGGCCGTATTCCCCCAGCTAGTCGGCCACACTTCTTACAACTATGCCCTCGGCTACCTCTCCGCCGCCTACGTTTCCATCGCCGTCATCGCCGAACCCATCGGCGCAACCATCCTCGCCCTCATCCTCTTCGGCGAAGTCCCCAATCTCCTCACCATTTTTGGCAGCATCCTACTGTTAGCAGGCATCGTTTATGCCAGTTGGCAGCCACGTAAAAAACGTCGCTAATACAACGCATATACGCCGCATACTCAATTCTTACGCGCAACGCCTACCCTACAACCAGTTAACGGTAAACGATTAACAGAAACGTAAATCGGCAATCGTTAATCGTAAATCAAGTATTGGGAGTATGTAGAAATGAGCAAAATAGTAGGAATTGACCTCGGAACAACTAATTCAGTGATCGCTGTCATGGAAGGCGGCGAACCCACCGTTATCACCTCAGCAGAAGGCAGCCGCCTCACCCCCTCCATCGTGGGCTTCAACAAAAACGGCGAACGACTAGTCGGACTGACAGCCAAACGTCAAGCCACCATCAACCCCGAAAACACCATCTTCTCCGTCAAACGGTTTATCGGCCGCCACTTTGATGATGCAGAAACGGCCGCTGAAAAAGCTCGCCTGCCTTACGAAATCACTCGCGGCACACAGGGCGACATCCGTGTGAGAGTTCGTCAGACCGGGCGTGAATACACGCCACAAGAAATCTCCGCGATGGTCCTGGCAAAGTTGAAGAAAGACGCCGAAGATTACCTCGGTGAACCGGTGACAAAAGCTGTCATCACCGTCCCTGCCTATTTCAATGACAGCCAACGGCAAGCCACTAAAGACGCTGGCAAAATCGCCGGGCTGGAAGTGCTGCGCATCATTAACGAGCCAACGGCTGCGGCCCTGGCTTATGGCTTGGACAAAGGCGACGACGAAACCATCCTTGTCTTTGACCTCGGTGGCGGTACGTTTGACGTGTCCGTGTTGGAAGTGGGTGAAGGTGTGGTAGAGGTGCTGGCAACCAATGGCGACACCCATTTGGGTGGTGACGACTGGGACTTGGCCGTCGTGGATTGGATCACGTCCGAGTTCTTGCGCGACCAGGGTATTGATCTGAGGCAAGATCGTCAAGCCTTGCAACGCATCCGCGAAGCCGCCGAAAAAGCTAAAATCGAGCTTTCTTCGGTGATGCAAAGCGAAATTAATCTACCTTTCATCACTGCTGACGCAAACGGCCCCAAACACCTACAAATGACCCTGAGTCGCGCCAAGTTCGAGCAGTTGACCGAGCAGTTATTGCAGCGCATTAAAGGCCCTGTGCGCAAAGCATTGCAAGACGCCAACATGGAAACTAGCGCTCTGAATTCGGTTGTGTTGGTCGGTGGCTCTACACGGATGCCGATGGTGCAAGAGTTGGTCAAGCAGCTTACCGGCAAGGAGCTAAACAAGAGTGTCAACCCGGATGAAGTGGTCGCTTTGGGCGCGGCGCTGCAAGGTGGTGTCTTGGGCGGCGAAGTCAATGACGTTCTATTACTGGATGTGACTCCCCTGAGCCTGGGACTAGAAACATTAGGCGGCGTGATGACCCCCCTCATCCCACGTAACACGACGATTCCCACGCGCAAGTCGGAGGTTTTTAGCACGGCAGAGGATGGGCAAACGGCCGTAGACATTCACATCTTACAAGGCGAGCGTCCAATGGCCACAAACAACTCAACCTTAGGTGTTTTCCGGCTGGAAGGGCTGCCCGCCGCGCCGCGTGGCATCCCCCAAATTGAAGTCACCTTTGACATTGACGCCAATGGCATCCTCAACGTCACCGCCAAAGACAAAGCTACCGGTAAAAGTCAGGCCATCACCATTACGGCCAGTACCAACCTGAGCAATGCAGATATTGATCGCATGGTACGCGAAGCCGACCAGCACAAAGCGGAAGACCAGCAACGACGCGAACTCATCGAAGCCCGCAATGCTGCTGACCAAGTTGTCTACCAAACAGAAAAGAGCCTGGAAAGCCTAAATGGACAGGTTCCAGCAGAAATGCGCTCACAGCTTGAAACCCAGATTGCTGAATTGAAGAATGCGCTATCCGGTGAAGATACAGCTCACATCAAGCAGCTAACGGCCGAAATCCAACAACACATGATGCAAATCGGTCAGGCAGCTTATCAAGATGGAACTGCGCAAAATGAAGCCTCTGACGAAGGCATTGTAGAAGGCGAGTTCGAAGCAGCCTAATCACAACACCAAACAAACCAATCTGAAGCAAGCCCCTAAGGTCGCCCCCTTAGGGGCTTGTTATTTCACGCCTTTTTCGCGCTTTTATCCGTATCTTTCACACGCCCCACTTAATTTAATAGTATATTTAAGGACAAAATACTACTATTGGGAATAGGGTATTATGCGCTTATGGTTAAATGATAAGGATAATCTCTCGTCCACCAATTATGCACTATCAACACATCAACATACCAAACACTACCCAAACATCATGACTAGCAAGGAAAGAAATTTCGAGGGGATACTATTCGACTGGGATATGACACTGGCACGAGCTATGGGAGATGTACCTCGCAGCCAACGGCTAACTGCCCTCTTCAACAGAGGCGGATTCCTTTGTACCCATGAAGCAGTACAGCAAGCCATGGCTGAACATCAGGAATTTGCAAACAAGGAAATTCCTCTACCTTCTCACACTACCCCACAAACACAAATAGATATTGTGGCGTATTATCAACAACTCCTTGCCATCTTGGGCTTTCCTGGCGTTAGCCAAGAAGAAGCCCTGGTTATTTACCACGATTACGCTTACCTGCCTACAGACCTCTACGATGATGTATTGCCAACGCTAAAAAGTTTGTATGAGCAAGAGATTCAAATGGGCATTATCTCTAATCATACACAAGAAGCACGTACCATGATGCAGACTTACGTTGGAGACTTTATTCCAGCCAGTCACATTTTTATTAGTGATGAAATTGGTCTGTATAAACCCCTTCCGGTCGTCTTCCTGCAAGCAGCCAAGCACTTAAACCTGCCACCAGAACAGTGTGTGTATGTAGGAGACAATTTGCAAATCGATGCCATTGGTGCGGTAGAAAAGGGTGGATTTGGTTTAGGCCTGTGGTTGGATCGGAAAAATGCACTTGCCCCTGGGGAATTGCCCCAACATGTAATTCGTATTACAACATTGACAGAGGTGTTGGATTATTTATAGAAACCAAGTTTTTGGAAAAACTCGGCTTCTGAAGGGTCAAAGACGACGGCCGTACACCGTAAACAAATCGCCAAAATTAACCGGCACAGCAATCTCTGACAGGTGCAAAGCACGCACAAGAAATTTAGAGACCCGTCCCAACAGCGAATTCAAGCCCGCCAACCGTGTTGCCAGATAGCCCAACCGCAAATAGCGTCCCTGTGCGCCAGACCAGACAACCTCAAAGCCCGCATCTTCCAGCATAGCACGCATGGTTTTTTGGCTGAAATAATGCAAGTGCATATCCATCAACCAGGGCCAATGTGCTCCCATCAGGCGGGCAATGGGACTGTCTATGTCCATCGTATGCAGCACCAAGATACCCCCTGGCTTCAATAAGTCGCGGCTGCGAACGATTTCCGCTTTAGGGTCAGCCACATGCTCGATAACATCCCACATCGTCACAATGTCGAACTGTTTGCCGGCCAATTCTGGGGCATACTGTGTGCCACACATGACGTTGAGGCCATGTCGCTGGGCTTCGGCGGCGGCCCAATCAGAGGGTTCGACGCCCCAGGCATCCCAACCTGATTGGACGGCTACTTCCACAAAAACGCCGATGTATGCGCCGATGTCTAGCAGGGAACGGCCGTTTGCCGGGCCAGTAATGCGTTCCAGCGCTTGCAAATGCTTGCGAAAAGTCAGTTCACGCCCCTCACGCTCTGTGATGTAGGTTTCATCTTCAACGGCCGTATACGCAGCTAACAACTCCTCATCCGACCAGCGTGGATTGGCATACACATAACCACAATGCGTACACTGCACAATTTGCGGATGATGCCCATAGCCAGGGTTCGTACAGCGAAACGCATCTACATTTAGAGGATCGCCATCATCCAGTGTTGCTGGAAAACGCACTTTCCAGCTATCACGACCACATAAGTTACAAGTTACTTCAATCATGAGGAAATAGGGACGGCTGGACGCCGAGGTTCACCACCACGCAAGCGACGCACAAACAAACGAAAGACCGTATACATCGCTTTATATACTTCTTGCCGGGAAATTTTCGTCGTGCCTTTGCGACGGTCTTCAAAAATAATGGGGACTTCCCCAATTTGCCAGCCACGACGCTGACACATAAACAACATTTCTACCAAGAAAGAGTACCCGCTAGAAAAAATCAGTTCGAGAGGAATAGAAGCCAACACTTCCTGTCGGTAAAGACGAAATCCAGCCGTTGCATCTTTCGCTTTTAAACCCAAAAAGAAGCGGGCCACAAAGTTGGCGATTTTACTCATCCAAATGCGCTTCCAGGTGCAATTGGCAGAACCGCCACCGGGTACATAACGTGACCCAATGACAACATGCTTTTGGGCGCTGAGGGCAATCATATCAGGAATATAACGCGGATTGTGAGAAAAATCGGCATCCATCGTCATAATGCGTGCCGCACCCAACTCGCTTAACGCTTTTTTGAAGCCTGCAATATAAGCTGTACCCAAACCCAACTTACCAGGGCGGTGAACTACATAGACCAAATTGGGGTGTTTCTCTGCCCATTGATCAGCTAATTGCCCTGTACCATCGGGTGAATTATCGTCTACGACGATAACGCCGACCGGTACAGGCAAATCAAGTAACTGAGCGACGAGATCGTCCAGATTGTCTGCTTCGTTGTAAGTAGGGACAATGACAAAAGTATCTGTTTTTTCCATAAAGTTGCTCCGACAGAACGCGATTGTAACGCCATAGGTAGAGGCAGGCAACGGTAGGAAGCTGGTATACTTGTTTCGGAAAAACCAGACTATCCGAGAATACATAATGAAAATTGGAATCCTTTCACGCAATCCAAAGTTGTATAGCACACGCAGGTTGGCACAGGCAGCACGAGCACGAGGACATCAGACGTGGGTGGTAGATACGCTGCGAGTGGTCGTAGAGATTGGTACACCTCCGCTGCCCGATGTGGGGGTGAAGGTGTTGACAGGTATGATCCTGCAACGCGCACAACATCTGCCGCCGTTTGATGCGGTTATTCCGCGTATTGGTATGTCAATTACGCAGCAAGGGTTGGCCGTTGTGCGTCAGTTTGAGGTGCACGGGGTGCAAACAACGGCAACGTCAGAGGCTATTGCCTGTTCGCGAGATAAGCTGCATAGTTTGCAACTTATGGTGGATGCGGAATTACCTGTGCCGAAAACGGCCGTTATCTCCCAACCAGAAGGCTTATTTACGGCGATCCAGGCAGTGGGTGGGCTGCCAGTGGTATTGAAAGCAACGCGGGGAACGCAGGGCCAGGAAGTGCTGCTGGCACACAATTTGACAACGGCCGACCAAGTGGTAACGCGGCTGCGACGATTAGGACGGCAAGTGCTGGTGCAGGAGTTCATCGCCGAAGCTGCGGGCAAGGATGTGCGAGTCATCGTCGTGGGAGGGCGTTGTGTGGCTGCTATGGAACGCACGGCAACGGCGGGTGATTTTCGGGCGAATTTGCACCGAGGAGGAACGGCCGTTTCCATCGAACCCACGCCAGATATGCGAGCGCTGGCTGTGCGAGCTGCACAAATTCATGGGTTGCACGTAGCCGGAGTAGATATGTTGCAATCAGAACGGGGGCCGTTATTGTTGGAAATCAATTCTTCGCCAGGGCTAGAGGGGATTGAACAAGCAACAGGAGTTGATGTGGCCGGGGAAATTGTACAGTTTTTAGAGGAAAAAGTATGGGAAAGAATGAAACGCCACACACACAATCGCTAAAATCACAGATGGTTATTCTTCATTGTTTTTCAAATCAATGAGGCCACGTTGCACTGCTTCTTCAAAGGAAAGACCTTTCCCAGTTAAACTCTCATCTGTTTCCAGAGCGCCTTCCCAAAACTCATCAAGATCAACGGCCGTTTCCGTTTCACTCAAATTGAGTGCCGCCAATAATTCATCCATATCAACTTCAACCGGTTCTGGAGGGTTGGGTACGGCCGTTTCCTCTACTGGGAGAATAACTTCCTCTACTTCAACGGGCAAGCCTTGGACAAGTGCCGCTGCTTCTGCCAAAGAAAGGGTGTTTTTCATGGCAGTTGGAGACTCTGTCTCACCCAAAGCATCTCCCCAAAACGTGTCCAAGTCCGTCTGTGCAGCATTTTCATCCAGGTTCAGGGCCGCCAACAAATCGGCCATGTCTTCTTCTGTAGGTTCGGGTGGCGACTCAAAGATGGGTTCGGGGATGTGGGGAACGGCCGTCTTTGGCTCTTTTGTCAGGCCAACTTTCACGGGGTCCGGCAGCGCAGGTTCAGGAGGGCGGGAAGGGGTTGGTTTAGCTACGGCCGTTTGCAAGAGTGGCTCAAGCATCCCTGCCAAATCTCGGATCGCTCGCTGCGCAAACACCCAAATCGTGCCAATACGACCACGCCGAGACTCCACGTCAAACAGCAACGTCACAAAATATTCGCGTCCAACATTTGCGTTGTACAGCTCGATAGATTTTCCTGTGTGATATTGGATCGTAAACGGGTGTTCTTCACCTAGCTGTTCAGCTAAGATAAAACTATTCGCCACATTTTCAGCAATTTTCGCAATCAATTGGGGTACGTTGAGACGCACATTCTTCCCCAATTCCAACATGACTTGCCCTTGCACACTGGCTAATACAAGCCCGGTTGCGCCTGTTTCCATCTGCAAAGATTGCAGCCGTCGTTGTACAGCATTAGGCAGATTTATCTTTGATACTGGCGCAGGTTGCAGTTCGCTAATATTTAGAGGTTCCCCATAGAGAGCCGTGTGAACGGCCGTTAACATGCTATCCGTATCCAAAGGCTTGGCAAAATAGCGATAAACCCCCAACTCCTGTGCCTCTTTCTGTCCCTGCGACGACGAATAAGCCGTGATCATAATCACTGGCAAATCCGCCAATCTGCGCCGTAGACGACGCACAAAATCAAATCCACTCATTCCCGGTAAACGCACATCCGTAATAAGCAAATCAAAACTGGTTTGCAACAACTCAAGCATCCCCTCCTCAGCCGATGGCACAGCTAAAACCTCATAATCATGGCCTGACAACTCCAACATGGAGCGCAACAACTCCAACATCTCAAAATGGTCGTCAACCACAAGAATTCGTTTTACATCTGCCATAATAACTCAACCTGCAAACCGGGGTAACAATCTACTGAAATTATAGGACTTTCCCTTCCATTAAGCCAACCATAGCAAAAAGGGCCTGCATCGTGCAGACCCTTTACAAAATCCAACAAAATATCATTAACCGATAATTGAGATATTTTCCTCTCCGACCTTATCCACAGTTAACTTACTAGCTCCCTTTTCACCGGATTCCAACAGCCAACACGCTGCATAGTGCAAATCACCATAATCCTTAAAAGGTGGTTCTTCTTCATGACACTTATCAAAAGCCAAAGGACAACGTGTGTGGAATCGACACCCAGGCGGCGGATTCAACGGGCTCGGTACATCACCCTGCAAAATAACACGCTGCCTTTTTATTGTCGGATCCGGCACGGGAATAGCAGACATCAGCGCTTGTGTATACGGATGCAAAGGATCACGATACAAAGCCTCTCTTGAAGCCATTTCCACCATTTTCCCCAAATACATCACCCCAACACGATCACTAAAATGCTCTACCACACTCAAATTATGAGCAATAAATAGATAAGTTAAGCCAAAATCACGCTGCAATTCTTTAAGAATGTTCAGCACCTGCGCTTGAATAGAAACGTCTAATGCAGAAACAGGCTCATCACAAACAATAAACTTTGGTCGCAACGTCAATGCTCTTGCAATACCAATACGCTGCCGCTGCCCACCAGAAAATTCGTGCGGGTAACGACGTGCATGGTCAGCACGCATACCTACTCTAGTCAGCATCTCTACAACAATTTCATACCGCTCTTGTGAATTTTTCTTGGTGTGAATGCGCAGCCCCTCAGCAATACTTTCACCTACAGGCATTCGAGGGTCCAGTGAGGAGTACGGATCCTGGAAGATAATTTGGATATTGCGTCGCATTTTCTTCAATGCGGAAGCATCCAAGTCAAATAGATCACGGCCGTCAAAAACAACTTCACCAGAAGTGGCCGGAATCAATCGCAAAATCGTTCGCCCCACAGTCGTCTTACCACAGCCAGACTCACCAACCAGGCCAAAAGACTCCCCCTCATAAATGAAGAAGCTTACATCGTCAACAGCCTTCACCCAAGCCTTAACACGTTGTAATAAACCACCCCGAACAGGGAAATATTTAACCAGATTCTTTATCTCAATCAACACCTTTCGCTGTTGATCATTGCTGCCATTTACATTCTTTTCGTCAGCCATGTTGTCTCCGTCCTCCTCTATTCGTAAAGCCAGCAACGAACCCAATGATCTGGCGCAATCATCTTTATTTCCGGTTCTTCATTTACGCAAATTTCCAGGTTATTTTGCACACGCTCTATACAACGCGGTGCAAATTTACAACCCGGTGGCAAATCAATCAAATTAGGAACAGAGCCAGGAATAGTAACCAACTCACGATCCACCTCTCCCAACACCGGCGTCGAACCAATCAAAGCCGCCGTATACGGATGTTTCGGTGATTCAAATAGTTCCAAGATATTTGCCTGCTCCACGATGCGTCCAGCATACATCACATTCACACGATCACACATTTCTGCCACAACACCCAAATCATGTGTAATCAAGATAATCGATGTATCCATTTTTGTACGCAAATTACGCATTAAGTCTAGAATCTGGGCCTGAATAGTCACATCCAAAGCCGTCGTTGGTTCATCAGCTATCAACAATTCCGGTACACAAGCCAAAGCCATTGCAATCATCACACGCTGCGCCATTCCACCAGACAACTCATGCGGGAATGCCTTTATCCGAGATTCAGGCTCTGGAATGCCAACCATGCTCAACAGCTCAACAGCCCGTTTTTCACCGGCCTCTTTGCCAATATCTTGATGAATAAACAGAACCTCAGCCAGCTGTTCACCAACACGAAAAACCGGGTTCAAACAACTTTGAGGTTGCTGAAAGATCATGGAAATCCGGTTGCCACGAATATGAACCATTCGTGATTCTGGCAACTTCAGCAGATCTTCACTATCAAAAATGATCCCGCCTTCAACAATCTTCCCGGGCTGTCCAATCAACTGCATAATAGACAATGACGTCACGCTTTTGCCGCAGCCAGACTCACCTACAAGCCCAACTACTTCACCACGTTTAACATTAAAGTCAATGCCATCTACTGCACGAACAACGCCCGATTCTGTGAAAAACTGGGTTTTAAGCCCCTTTACTTCAAGAATGTAATCGCTTTGTTTTTTGTCCACTTGCTCCAACCTTCTTCCCAATACCTCTTACAACTTCAGTCGGGGGTCCAGGGCATCACGCAACCCATCACCCAAGTAGTTGAACGCCAACGACGCCAAGAATATCATCAACCCTGGATACAATGCCTTCCACGGCGCTGTGAACATGTCCTTCTGCACGTTCTGTAACATGTTCCCCCACGTCGCCACCGGCTGCTGTATCCCAAATCCCAAAAAGCTCAACGCCGACTCCACCAGAATCACCCCGCTCAATCCCAACGTCGCACTCACAATGATCGGCGGCAAGGCGTTCGGCATCATGTGCCGCACAATGATTTGCAGGTCGCTCAACCCCAATGCCTTCGACGCTTCTGTGAATTCCTGGTTGCGCAAGCTCAATACCATCCCGCGTGCCAATCGGCACGAGCCTGTCCAACCAAACAGGCTCAATATGGTCACAATCACCACCGCCTGGCTCCACTCTGGCGGCAGCCAGGTGATGCGTAGGTTGCGCAGAATGGAGGACAGGGTCAGCAGCAGCGGCAGGGTGGGTAGGATGATGACGAATTCGACAACCCGCTGGATCAGGTTGTCTACCCACCCCCCGAAGTAGCCGGACACCGCTCCCAGAAACATCCCTACGGTCTCTTGGATGAAGACGACGGTGAAGGCGATGAATAGGGATAGTCGCCCGGCCACTAGCAGCCGGTACAGCACGTCTCGTCCTAGTTCGTCTGTGCCCAATGGATGCTCGGCGCTGGGGGAGGCGTTCCGCGCTGCCAGGTCTTGGGTGTCGCGGGTGTAGGTCAGGTCTTCCCCTTTGGATACGTTGTAGTAGGTCATCTGTCCCATGATGATCGGGCCAGCTATGACGGTGAGTATCATCAGTAAGAGGGTTACCAGGCTTGCGGTGGCGAGACGATGCCGCCGCAGCCGGTTCCAATAGGTGACTATCAGTGGCTCGGCTTTGTCTGTCAGCAAGGCTTCGGCTTGCAGGGCATCGACGTCTATTTCGGCTACGGACATTGTTTTTCTCCTAATTGTGGGAAGGCTGAACGCTGAATTACCAACTCGATTCAGCCTTCATCCTTCATCCTTACTCAAAGCGGATGCGTGGGTCTACGACGGTGTATAGGATGTCGCCTACCAGGGTGGCGATGACGACGAGGATGGCCGAGATGAAGAGGATGGCCATCACGATTGGCCAGTCGTCCCGATTGAGGGCGTCGATGAATAGCCGTCCCATCCCTGGATAGTTGAAGATGGTCTCGGTTAAAATCGCCCCGCTGAAGATGCCGGGGATTTGGAAAACGACGATGGTGATCAGCGGAATCAAAGCGTTCCGCGCCGCGTGCTTGAGGATGACGACGCGCTCGCGCAGTCCTTTGGCGCGTGCGGTGCGCACGTAGTCTTGCCGCAGTACTTCGAGCATGGAGGAGCGCATGAAACGGCTCCACCCCGCCAGGTACAGCATGGTCAGCACGGTCACGGGCAGGAATAGGTGGACGATGCGGTCGGCCAGGGAGCGGGGCTGCACGCCGAGGACGTCTTGGATGCTCCCGGACATCACCCGTGAGGTGAAGACGTCTCCGGTGGGAAAGGTGGGCAGCCCCCAGTCCCCGAATTTCAGCCCAAATAGGATGATCATCAGCAGCCCGAACCAGAAGACGGGCATGGCGGTGCCGAAGAAGCTGAAGGTGGTGACGACGTAGTCGAGTTTGGAGTATTGTTTGACGGCGGAGATGATGCCGATGGGGATGGCGATGAGCAGGGAGATGACGGTGACGCTGGCCATGAGGATGACGGTGTTTTTCACCCGTGCCCCGATGACGCTGGTCACGGCTTGCCCCCGTGCCAGTGACCAGGAGGTGCCCCAGTCCCAGCGCACAATGCCCCGCCGACAGGGGGAGTTCCCAACTCCGTTCCAATTGTCGTTGTTGCCTCCGACTTCTTTGCAGGTGGGGGATTGGAAGTCGACCCAGGTGCCGGTTTCCCACATCTTGTCTGCTGGCCCAGGGTTGCCAATCGCTGCCCCGACTTCGTCTAGCCAGTCTTCTCCTCCCAGCCAGGTGAGGTATGACAGATAGAAGGGTTTGTTCAGTCCCAACATGGCTTCGATGCGGGCGATGTCTTCGGGGCTAAGTCGGCTCTTGGCGTCTGCCGCCAGGTTAAGCCCGGACAGTGGCCCTCCCGGGACGGCGTTCAGCAGCCCAAAGATGGCGATGGTCGCCATGATGACAACTAGTATCATTTGGAATCCTCGCCGGATTAGATAGTTGGTCACTTATACACCTCCAAGTAATAATATGCCTAAACTATTGCTCTGATTATAGGCTCTACCTTGAGATTCAAGAATTTAGCGAAGGGCTTCTTGTTGGAAATAAACTATCCAACCTCACTAATGCTCGAAACTTAAGCAGGTGCAGCACTGTTTTTAAAACTTTATGATGATTACAAAAGAAAAAGATTGGGAAAATTGTACCAAAGCAATTTAGGCCACGCCAGAAATCGTCTCCCGACCATTTCCACGACATTGATATAGACAAAAAAAGTAGTGGCAACACTACTGGTATTGCCACTACTCGTGTCTAACTAGTTAACATTTACTGCTGCAAATCCAGTTCGTAAATGTTATATAGTTCGGAGTTTTGCGTCGGATCGACACCGAAGTTCATCACCTCAGGACGAGCCGCAGCTACCTTCAAGCGCAAGAACAATGGAATAACCGGTACTTCTTGGGAGAAGATAAGTTGAGCTGCTTTGTGACCTTCTTCGTAGTCGACTGTGCCAGGCAGGCTACCCTGTGCACGAGCACACTCGGCATCAAAGTCAGCATTGCTCCAACCGGTATCGTTGGCATTACCCCAACCGCCAAAGCCTTCTTCTTCGGGGCCAGTGATGCTAACTGTGTTGTACAAGCTGCAGGATGGCTCAACACCAGTCAACCAGGCAAATTCACCCAGGTCAAAGCGACGGCCAAAGAGAACGCCATCAGGACCATCAGCAAACCATTCGCTGGATGGTTGGTAGTATAGTTCAACGTCAACGCCACATTCCAACAGGTTTTCCTTGAAGATCTGGGTCAACTGCGTACGCATGTCATTACCAGAGGTGGTACCAAGTGTTACGTGGAAGGGTGTACCATCGGTATATTCACGGATACCATCACCATCGCTATCAACAAAGCCGACCTCGTCCAACAAGGCATTTGCGGCTTCTACATCATAGGGCCATTCGGTCAAACCTTCGGGGTAGAGCGGATGGACGCTGGGGATGTAGCTGTGGATAACTTCGGAACGGCCGTACAGAATATTGTCAACCATGCTCTGGCGGTCTGTACACATCGTCATAGCCTGGCGGACACGGACATCCTCGAACCAGTCGGGACGACCAATATCATCACCATAGTCGCCATAGCTGTTGACACCGAAGTCAATGTGTTCATACACAGTACCAGTCTGGAAGTAAGGAACCAACAGACCGTTTGCTTCTGCTTCGATGAGGAACGGAGCCTGACCAGCATCCATACCATCCTGTGTACCAATGTCACATTGGCCAGAGAGCAACTGAGCAATCAACTGATTGGTGTCAGGGATGAACTTAAAGGTAAGGCTATCCAAGTAGGGCAACCCTTCACGGAAGTAATATTCATTGGGTTCCAGGTAAATGCTGTCGCCAGCAACCCATTCCACAATTTTGAAAGCACCGTCGCCAATGGGCATACGGGAGACATCCTCAGCCTCAAGCAATTCGGCTGCGGTATACCCACCCCACAAGTGACGTGGCTGCGGTTGGAAGAAATTGGTGAAGTAGGTGGAGTCCATGAAACCAGGCATGCCTGTCCAACGGGTAGACAAATCGCCAGTGGCTTCGTAGCTGGCCGTACGTTCAACCGCGTATTTGCTAGCTGGTGTATCGGGGTCGCTGAGGATCTCGAATTGGTAAACTGAATCATCGGCAGATACAGGGGTACCATCGGCCCAAACAGTGGGTTCCATGGTGAAGTCTACAACCAACTGATTCATCATGACTGGGTTGCCATCAAAGGCGACATCCTCACCAGCGGAGTTTGTAACCGTTACGCCTTCACCCCAAGCCACAACTTCGTCGTTCACATCGCGGACCATATCGCCCGGTTGCACCTCAACCTCATTGATGACAGCATCGCCATCAGCCAAGCTGGGGATTTTCACCAAGCCATCGGCCTGGTAACCAAAGGAGAGTGTGGTCTCGTAGTTTGTGAAGATGGCGTGCTCAACGGCACGGGCAGCCAACATAGAACCGCCGTTGATATACAGTGTGTCAGGCTCTTGAGCCTGGCAAATGATCAGATCTTTGGGGCCAGCTTCCATCTCTGGTGCAGGAGCTTCGACTTCAACAGTCTCGACAACGGTCTCGACAACAACACGGGTCACTTCCATGGCCTCACCTTCAACCTCAACGGTTTCGGTGACAACACGGGTAACTTCAACAATCACTTCTTCTGTCTGCGGCTGGCAAGCAGCCAGGGCAATCACGCCAACCAGGACGAACAAGGCGACGAGTACCCAACGTTTGTTGCTAAACATAGTAGAATCTTCCTCCTCAGAAAGTTTCTGAATTTCAAAAAATGGTTACTAAATTTTGCTGAGATGATCCTTACGGCTTACCGTAAACACTTATGATTAAGTCAGACGCACCACCTCCTTAACAATTTTTTTTGGTCTTTACACAATAAAAAAACCACGACTTTGCAAGCGCGACTAGTTCACGCTGGCTATCGTGGTTTCTGCAAATAACCATTTACTCTTAAAGAGTGGGGTAAAAGCCACAATTAGACTCTTCATCTCCTCATTCACATCAAGTGACGCACATTATAAAGCCTAGAAAGCACGCTGTCAAATAAGGGGCAAATGGGGGACAAAAAGGGGAAAGTTATGTTTACAACAAAGAGAATATATTCTCTGGGGCAAATTGAAACCTGTATTATGATGTTATTTCTGCTTGTAAACTGGCAATAATTTTTTGATCCGTTACGGCAAAGGGGTAGGTGTTCAGGTCTTGCACTGTCACCCAAGCATGATTTGATACTCCTAAATGTTGCGGTTCACCAGTCACATAGCTGGCGTGAAAGGCGTGCAAGGTGATGCGAAAATGTGTGTAGGCGTGTTTGATGCTAGTAAGCAGTTCCCCTACTTTTATCTCAATAGCTAGTTCTTCTTGAATCTCGCGGATTAAAGTAGCAGGTAAACTTTCTCCAGGTTCTTGTTTGCCGCCAGGAAATTCCCACAGACCACCGAGAAGGCCGGTTAACGGCCGTTGCGCGATCAAGAACCGTCCATTCTCCCCCCGCTCCCCATTTTGCCAGATGACGCCAGCAACAACGTCATAATGAGGTGTGTTTTTGCGAGGGGGCTTAACCGGCCGTTCTAGCTGCGTCCCCCGTTGTCGCGCCTGACAATGCGCAGACAACGGGCAAAGCAAACAAGCTGGTTTCGCCGGAATACAAATTTGCTGCCCCAACTCCATCAGGGCCTGGTTATAATCGCCGGGACGAGTATTAGGAACCTGTTCTGCTGCCAACTGCCAGAGGTGTTTCTTAACGGCCGTTGTCGTCACATCTCCATCGTAATCAGTCAGGCGTGTGAGCACGCGAATGACATTTCCATCCAACACAGGAACAGGCTCATCAAAGGCAATCGAGGCAATCGCCCCAGCCGTATAACGGCCAATTCCCTTTAGTTTCTGCAAGTCTGCCGCCGTTTGTGGGAGTTCCCCGCCCCATTCCGTCATCACCGTTTGCGCCGCAGCATGAAGGTTTCGCGCACGGCCGTAATAGCCCAATCCCTCCCACAGCTTTAACACCTCATCCAACGACGCCGCAGCCAATGCAGCAATCGTGGGGAAATGTGACATCCATCGTTCATAATAGGGAATGACAGTCGCAATTTGTGTTTGCTGCAACATGATTTCCGAAACCCAAATCGCGTATGGGTCGTGGCTGCTACGCCAGGGCAAATCCGCGTGTCCGGCATCCCACCAGGCAAGCAAGAGCATGGAAAAGGTATCATTCATGGGCCGAGTATACACCAGATTATTTGAACCGCTTCCCTCGACGTTTTACCATTTCATAGCAACTGTGCGACAATATAAATATGAAACGGATACCGGCTTATACCTTATTACCCGTTATTGCCATTCTATTGGCCATACTCAGCATGACAGCCCTTGTCGCTAGTCAGGGCGAGAGCTTCAATTACATGCCCATTGTCATGCGCCCGGAAAATACGCCAACGTTTACGCCAACACCAACGCCAACCCCTACAGCGACACCTCCTCCTGGTGCAATGGTTGAAATGCGTGCTGTGTGGGTCAGTCGCTTTGACTGGCTGGGTGAATACACGCAAAGCAAAATCGACGAGATCGTTAACAACGTAGCTTATGCAGGTTTTAATACCATCTTCTTCCAGGTACGTGGCGAGGCCGATGCCTTCTATAATTCCGCATACGAACCCTGGTCTTACCGGCTAACGGGCACGCTGGGGCAAAACCCCGGTTGGGATCCGCTGGGCTATTTGATTCAGCAGGCGCATGCTCACGGCATCCAGGTCCATGCTTATGTCAATGTATACCCGGTGTGGCAAGGCTGTACACCTCCGCCAGATGGAACAACACCACGCCACCTTTATTACTTAATTCGTGATTATCACGGCACAACAAGTGGCAAATTGGATGGTTTGCAATGGACAAGTGGCGGCACGGTTGTATGCAGCGATTACATGCGCAGCACGCCAGCTTCCGTGTTTGTGGATGATCATTTGATGGCCGTTGTCACAGACCTGGTGACACATTACGATATAGATGGCTTGCATTTAGACCACATTCGCTATGCTGCCAGTAATACGTCTTATGATCCAGTCAGTCTGGCAAATTATGATGACAGTTACACCTATGGGGACTGGCAGCGGAGACAAGTGAATGGCACGGTAGGTAAGTTTTACGATTTGTTGTTTGATGCTAGCGGCATCGCCGACAAACCTAATTTCTGGCTAACGGCGGCAGTTTGGCCCAGCTATAGCACTGGCTATAACAGTTATTATCAAGACCCGAAGGCGTGGCTGGGATATTATGATGGCGTGGGCTACATTGACAGCGTTTCACCCATGCTGTATCCCAGCAGTTACAACTGCCCAGATGACAGTTATTGGACGCAAACGGTGTGGTGGAATACGGTGGTAGATTTTCAAAATAGTCGCAACGGCCGTTACATCATCCCTGGCATTGGCGCAGGATACTGTACCTTTGATGAAATCAATGCCCGCATCAATATGGCTCGCCAAATTGGCACAGCAGGGCACGCTATTTTCTCTTATAAAGGGTTGTTGACGAATGGCTACTTTGATGACTTGCGCAACGGCCCTTACGCCACACCTGCCATCGTGCCCACCATCAGTTGGCATAACTAAACCAAAATATAAATGGAGAGTATATGGCTTTAGAAAACCGTACACCTTCTAACGCAGAACCTATCATTCGACTTGAAAACGTCAGCAAACGGTTTGAGTTTGCAGAAGAACAAGCTAGTTCAATTTTGGAAAGCCTCATTAATCGTGTCGGCCGTTCCAAAACCCAACCAGAGCATAAACATGCCAAAGAATTATGGGCGGTCAATGACGTCAGCTTCGACATTTTTCCCGGCCAAAGTATGGGCTTAATTGGGCGAAATGGCAGTGGAAAAAGTACCACCATGAAGATGATAGCGCGTATTTATCGGCCAACTCAGGGCCGGATTACCGTTCGTGGCCGAGTAAGCGCTTTGCTGGAATTGGGGGCAGGGTTTCACACCGATTTGACTGGCCGAGAAAATATTTACTTAAATGCCTCCGTATTAGGGCTGAAAAAACAAGCTGCTCATGCATTATTTGATTCTGTCGTTGCGTTTTCTGAATTAGAAAAGTTTATTGATGTGCCTGTCAAACATTACTCATCTGGTATGTACATGCGCCTCGGTTTTAGTGTAGCCGTTCATGTCAATCCAGATGTTTTGATTATTGATGAAATATTGGCGGTTGGCGATCAAACTTTTCAAGAAAAGTGTGTGCAACGTATTTATGACTTGAAGCGACAAGGGGTCACTATTGTTTTGGTAAGCCATAACCTGGAGATGATTCGTAAGCTGTGTACGCATTTGGTTTGGGTGGAAAACGGCCATCTCATGGCTGCCGGCCCCACAGAAGAAGTGATTCAACAATATTTGGAGTTTTTGTATGACCACGAACCACAGCAGGCGCGAACGCAAACCAGTCATTTTGTGCGTCGTGGCTCAGGGGGTATTCAAGTAACGGCCGTACATCTACTCGACGCAGCCAACAACGAACAACAAACCTTCAAAACAGGCGATCCCATGACGATAGAGATGCACTACACAGCCTATCGTCCAATCAACGAACCTGAATTCGGCCTGGCTATTTACCATCCTGACGGAACCAAAATTAATGGGCCAAATACACGATTGGCAGGCATCAAAACCGGCACAGTTACGGGAAGTGGCGTCGTCCGCTACCGAATCCAGGCGCTGCCACTGCTGCCAGGAAAATACTTGCTCACCACTGCCATTCACGACAGCCGCCGGGCAAAGGCTTATGATTACCTTGAAAATGCGTTTGATTTTCGGGTTATCCCCAGTAAGGCTACCAAAGAAACAGATGGCATCATCCTCTTTCCAGCAACTTGGGAATGGCTGCCAGAAGAAGATTAGAAATTGGCGATTGTGCTAGATTCCATCCCTTAACGTCAAACCATAAAAATAAATGGGGGGGGCATCCCACACTTGTGGATTAGTTCGCTTCTCATCACTGGAGGGGATAATTTGAATTTGATTCTCCCCCATTGACGAAAACGTGTTGGGCGGAATCGTAAACGTGTAGCTCGTCTGTGATTCCTGCAAATCCAATAAGGTTACAGGCTGGTTGTTCACAAAAATCTGCACGGTTTGTTCGGCTTCAGATTCAAGAACGATACTCCCTTGCCAGCTCTGCGACAGCAACGTACTCTCAACAGTCCCCATCATCAATGTGGCTGGCGCACATGCAGATTTCATACGGCCGTCAGCAGGCATATTCCAGCCTTGCGGCAAAAAATAGAGCGGGCTGCCACTCGCAACCATTGGCAAATAGGTATGGTTAAGAAAAGATGCCGGCTCGACCTGCCGAATCTCAGCACGTTCTGATTTCATCCAGGCAGGATGCAAGCCAAGCGTTGCCAAAACAGCGCCATCTTTAGCCAGCATGGTGTACCCCGATGGATAGGTAGACAAGATATACCTGTTTTGGGTGCGTAATTGACTCATAAAATCGTCGTGTCGCTGGCAAAGCTGTGTTTCGGTAGCCAAAAATTGCGGGTATCGCCAATCGAATAAATATTGCGGCGCCCGATCTATATTGGGCGGCAAACTGGTTCCATTCCATGCGTAAGCGGTGGTATCGAAAAGCCCAACATATAAATGGGAATAGATGCTGAAGACGACCAGCAAAGTGAAAATCGTGTTAGACAAAACGGGATGCCGCTGGTTATGGGGATGGTGAGGCCAGGCAACGGCCGTTAACCACACCACGGCTGGCATCAAACCCGTCAACAAGCGCGGGCCATAACTAAACCCACCCCACCAATGATCAAACCTGGCAATAACAATCAGATACACCACAAACCACAACAGAATTAGGCCCATAATCTGCCGGGTTTGTCGCTCAATAGTTTTGAAGCGGAGCATTCCCCATACAAACATGTAAAGAAGGACAGGGCTGAACACGAACAACCCGCGTGACGGCGAAAATAATAATCCCCAAAACGCCCAGGCAAAAGGAGTACGACTTTCTAAACGCTGCGGTAAATAATAAGGAGGAAGCGGCTGCCCCATAACGGCCTGGTTATAAAGCATGAAGCCAATCAACCCGAGGAGCGCAACGCCAGCAGTGAGCCATATTTCACGGCGGTTCCAAATTAGCAAATAGAGGAAGACAATGACGATAAATACGGATGCTGTGGGACGACAAAGAAAGGCAAAAAATAACAGAAGTCCCAACAAAATGGGTCTTACCGTTGTCGCATTCCCAGAGTGATGCTGAACTAGCAGCCAGATTGCTGCCAAAATCAGCAAAACGGTTAGATTCAAGTTCCACAAGGCTGAGCCAAACGTGCTGGCAAGCACACTTCCCCAAACCAAAACGAGGGTTAACATCCAGCTAACATTCGGCGCGAGATAGGTGTGTAAAATGGCCCAACAAAGCAGCACAAGGATGGCTCCTGTGGCAGCTAACAGCCATTTCTGCACGATGACCTCATCAGGAAATTGACGAACGTCGTGCCCAAGTTTTTCTGCTGCCCACACAAAAGGGGTCACAATTAGTGAAGTGCCATAGGGGAATGTGTAATAATGATGGCCTTGTATTTCTGTAATTCGAAAGTTGTCAAAATCGGATAATTGGTTGTCTAATCGAATTGAGCCATCATGTAAAATGGCACGCGATACAACCAATGTGTATTTGGGGTCACTCCCAATATTTTTGTTTGGGGCAAAGTAAAAAAGAGTGGCAGTGGCAACGGCCGTTGCCAACACCAACCAAAACCAAATTCTCTCTTTTGCTAAATGGGAATCAAACACAGTCATGTTTGCATAAAAAAGCAGGGGCAAGCGCAACGCACTGCCCCTGCTGTAAATGATTAAGATAACGTCAATTTACTTGTGCACTGTAGGCAAAAACAAGTTATTCGCATTGATGATGACAAAGCCCTCAGCGACATTATCCGCTTCGCTTACCTCGCTAATAACCCCACCTGAATCTACACGAACAGTAAACGGTATAACCTGGCTGTTCATGTCGTTAATGTCAATGGGCCAATCCAGGCTGACTGTATAAGGGTACACACCGCATCCGCCAACCAAATCCGTCATGTCTACGGAACCGATTAAAGCATCGTTTTGATCATAAAAGGAAACGGCAAAGGGGGTGGAAACGGCCGTATTCCCTACATTCCTGAACAAGACCTGTAATGTCGCTGTTATTGTCGTAGGAACCGTCACGGGTCTCGCATACGCCAGTGAATCAACACGATCAATAACCAGGTTCTGCGTTGGCGCAATAGCAGACACATGATTCCGAAAAGTATCCCCAATCAGTGTTCTTTGCAAAGTCATATCCCCAGGTGGATTAATAGGCCAGTATAAATCACTCGAATTACCTGAAGGTGCAGCTTCCCAATTCCCATAATCCCTCACACCATCGTCATCTAAATCTCGCCAGGGGGCATGGAGCGCATACCACATCCACTGCTGGACCAGGCGATTATCGTCTAGCGCATACCCCAAGTTAGGGTCCTTGGTGTTTTCCAGATAATCGAATGCTTGCTGCATAAAACTGGCAACCCGCTGAGGGGTAAACAACAGCCCATACTCATCCCGCAAGTAATCAGGCTGCCCATCTCCTGTTGAATCTACATACAACCACAAAATGGAAAACTCACTAATAATCAAGGGTTTTTGCTGCTGCCCTTTCTCTTTCATCCACTGCCGCATCATCGTTACCTGTTCAGCAAATACAGCCATGTCGTCGTGTTCAGCATAGCAATAGACATTAGATTGGCTGCACAACGCAGAATTGCCATCGCTCGCTTGTTTGGGAACGGCCGTTGTCTGCATCAAATCCACTCCCTCTGGAATACTGGCAGCCCCAGGCGTCACCCCATCAGCCTGAACCTCTGGAATCGGATACAAGTGCATATTCCAAACATCTACCGGCATCGACATGCCGAATTGGTCCAAATATGCCTCCCAAATCATATCCAAATAGACCAAACGCAAAGGCGTCACCTCCACCAAACCAGAAATAGCAACCTGGGCCGATGGATCCACCTCTTTAATCCAATGGTAAATATCATGATAGGCGTCAGCATAGGTAGCCGGTGTAATATTATCTTGATATAACCGCTCAATCTCATTGCCAACAAGCCAAAGCATCCCTGCTGGAAGCGCCGCAACTCTAGACTTAACATAAGCTTCCGCAGCCACTCCAGTAAGACCAGTATCAAAATTTAAGTACCAGACCCCATTATATTGCCCATTTGGTCGTTCCTCACGAATACGAATAATCGGCACATACTGCGCATTATTACTCGTCACAGGCACAGACGAATTGACCCCGAAGTTCAGTATCCAGCCCGCCCCCAATTCGCCTATTTTTGCGAATTGGTCACTACTTAAAGGCACAGCACCATAACGGCAGTTAGCAAATTCGGTCTCAACAGCTTCCGGCCCTGAATCACTAAACACCGTAGCCTCTTCGGCTACAACCACATGATGAAACCCAACCAATACAGTTATTAACGCTAACACGATCCCAATAATCGTGAAATAATATTGCTTTCCAAGCATTACAAAAACACCTCCAAAATTCTGTCTTTCTCCATCTTTGCATCCGCATCGTTCCCTATACCAGACAAGTTATCAATCCATCCTCGGAAACGCTCTGCGCTCGCATTTTAATCTAAAGCCAACCATTATCAAAAACTTGCCTACATTGCTTCAAGCCACCCTAATCTTGTAATAACATTTTTTTTTGATATTGTTTTTGGAACGATCACACAACATATTGGCGAACTCAGCAACTTGGAAGGGAACATGCAATCATACGATACAGAACAGGATTGGTTTCTAACAAAGGCACAGGTGGAGGAACGGCCGTTCACCTCCCACACCCCTCTCCTCGGCCCACTCATCGCCTGGTTCCGCACACAGTGGAACAACATCAGCGCCAAATGGTACGTGCGCCCCATCCTCGCGCAGCAAAACACCTACAACCGCCTCGTGGCCGAGCGGCTCAGCGACATTGACAACCGGCTCATCACCCTCGACCATGAACACACCCAACTCATTCACGACATCGCCGAGTTGAATATCCACTTCGCACAAACAAACCAATTGCTGCAATCCATTGATACCCGTCTGGCAAATATCGAAAAGCAAGAACAAACCAGCGCGTGATAAACAAAACTACCGCCACCCCCTTACGTATTGCTTATTTCAGTCCCTTGCCGCCTGCTCGCAGCGGTATCAGTGACTACAGCCGCGAACTGCTGCCGCACCTGGCCCGGCACGCCCAAATCACCCTATTTGCCGACGACCCGGCTCAAGTAGACCCAGCACTACACGCACAGTTCCCCATCTACTCCCTGACCGATTACCCATCTCAACGCTGGCAATACGATCTGCCGCTCTACCATCTAGGCAACAGCGTGCAATACCACGAAACCACCTACCAACTATTCACTCGCTTCCCCGGCGTGGTCGTGCTGCATGACTTCATCTGGCACAAATTTTTACGCCACCGTGCCGTCCTACTTGGCAAGTTGCCCGACTACACCAGAGAACTAGGCTTCGCGCTGGGGCAGGAGGGCATCAACCGGGCGTGGCAGTTCCGAAAGGGGGAATACACCCCATCTACAAACGAGTACCCGCTCATAGACCGGCTGCTGACTCTGTGCCTGGGTTTGATTGTGCACAGCCAATTTGCCGCCCGCCAAATCCCGCCAATCAACCGCCCCGTGCGCGTCATTCCCGCCCTCATCGAAAGCCACGCCGGGCACAATCTCCGCGCCCAATTGAACTGGCCGGATGATGCCGTCATCTTTGCCAGCATTGGGCACGTTACAGCCAACAAGCAGGTAGATTTTGCTCTGCAAGCCTTCCAAAAGGTACAGTTGCAGTTTCCACAGGCTCGCTATTTGATTGTGGGTCAGGAGGAGCCAAATATCCATTTGCAAGAGCAGATTGATGCGCTAAATCTAGCGGATGTGGCCCGTGCTATCGGCTATATCCCCTCGTTGCAGGCATTTGTAGATTGGATTCACAGCGCCGATGTCATCGTCAACCTGCGGCATCCAACCATTGGCGAAACGTCTGCCGCGGCGCTGCGAGCAATGGCTGCCGGACGCCCGGTGATTGTGTTTGACCAGGGCTGGTACAGTGAGCTGCCTGATGCGGGCTGCATGAAAGTTGCCCCGATGGATGCCGACGCGTTGGCTCTGACAATGCAACAGTTAGCAAGCGATGCAGCCCTGCGGCAGCGAATCGGAGAAGCAGCCCGAACTTACACGCAGGATGTGTGCGCACCTGCGCAGGTGGCGGCGCAATACGGCCGTTTCCTGCACGAAATCTACGCCTCCTACCAACCCGGACCATAACCATGCCCCCCTGGATCATTCTAATTATCATCTCCCTCGCTAATATCATCATTGGCTGGCAACTATTGCGCCTGTTTCATGCCCCCGACCTGGACTGGCTGGAGCGTGGGTTTGTGAGTTTTGCACTAGGAACGGCCGTCAACGGCACAACTGCCCTCATCCTCGCCGAACTCAACCAATTCCACATCCTCACCCTGGCCGTCCTGTGGCTGTTGATATGGCTCATACTGTGGTTTGTAAATAAAAACCGCAAAGAACGCGAAGAGCGCAAAGTACGCAAAGGTTTTTACTTCTCTTTGCGCTCTTTGCGGTTCAAAATCGAAACCGGAGCGCTGCTGCTCTGGTTTGTGGCCGCGCTTTGGCTTTTCTTTCGCCCACACGAATTTATCATTGGCGGCGCGGATGCCGGGGTTTATACCAATCTCAGCGCCTCCATTGTGCGTCAGGGCGGCATTGTTTTCGACGATCCCGTTTTGGCCGGGTTGGATGCAGACCTGGCTCCCTCGCTGCTGCGCCCCGTCCCCACGCAAGATGGCGCCGATTACTACCTTGTCCCCGCCTTTTTTGTGACGGATGTGGCAAACGGCCGTATCACCCCCCAATTCTATCCTCTGCACCCCGTCTGGCAGGCCATTACCTACAGCCTGGGCGGGCCGCTGCCGGCCCAGGCCAGCCGCGCCAGCCTGCTGCTCACCGGATTGTGGGCATTAGCCGGTGCGTTAGCCATCTACCTGACCGTGCGCCAGGCTGCAGGGTGGCAGGCCGCCCTGCTCGCCCTGCTAGGACTGAGCATTAATGCCGTGCAAGTGTGGTTTGCCCGCTACCCCACCACCGAAATGCTCAGTCAGTTCTGGTTGTGGGCCGGGCTGTGGGCTGTGGGCGCGTGGCTGAGTGGGCGGAAGCCAGCACAACTTTGGGCGCTGTTGGGCGGCGTTGCTCTGGGGCAGTTCTTCCTCACGCGCATTGATGCGCTGTTTATGCTGCCTGTGCTGGCTGTGTTGGGCGTGTGGGTATGGCTACGGCGGCAGAACGGCCGTGCCTGGTTTCTGCTCCCGCTTACCTGGTTTATCTTTCATGCCACCGCGCATGGCTGGTGGCTCAGTCGCCCCTATTTTTTGGAATTGTCCACGTACGGTCTGGCTATTATGCGCCAGCAGCGCATGTTGTTGATGGCTGCGGCCGTCCTCGCCCTGCTTGCTTTGGCGGGATTTGCCTATATCTGGCAGCGTTATGCGCAGCACGGAATGGCCTATTTGAGGAAAGGGCAACGGCCGTTGCTGGGTCTGTTGGCAATCACACTCCTTCTCCTGGCAGCGTATGGCTGGTTCATCCGCCCCACACTGCCCGCACCAACAGGTTGGGTAGACAGCTACAGCACCAACACGCTGCCCAATACCAATCTGGAAAATTTTGTGCGCCTGGGCTGGTATTTGTCGCCGCTGGGCGTGGCATTGGGCGCGTTGGGCATTGCCTGGATGGTGTGGCGCGTTGAGTCGAAAACGGCCGTTCTCCTCGCCATCACCCTGTTCTATTCCCTCTTCTACCTGTGGAATATTCGCGCCAATCCACATCAAATTTATGCCTCGCGCCGTTACATCATGGCCGCCATTCCGCTGTTTGTGATGGGAACGGCCGTGCTCATCACAAACATCGCCACATTCCAAAACAACCAGCGTTACTCCTGGCGCAATGCCCTGGCACTGCTGCTAACCCTGGTCTGGCTGGGCAGCACAGTCTGGGCTGCTCGCGGCTTCATCAGCCAGGTAGATTACAAAGGCATCATCGCCCAACTGGACGACATTAACAACCAACTGCAACCAAACAGCGTGCTGCTCTTTGCCGACCCTGCGCCCATTGGCATGGGCGATTTTTGGGGCACGCCGCTGAAATTCATGTACGACCACAGCGTCTTCACCTTGCGCGACCCAGATCAAGCAAACGCCCCGCTGTTGGTGCAAACCATCAATAACTGGCAAAATAATGGCTATGCGGTCTACTGGATTGGCGAAACGGCCTGGTTAGACCAACAAAAATTGGCCTATTCACCCATTTTGGATGCTGCCTTGACTGCTACAAACCTGGAAGGCACAAATGAACACAAGCCGCAAGCGCTCATCACGGCAAAATGGCGCTTACCAATTGTTGAGATTAGCGATTAGAGATTGGGAGCTAAGCTATCTACTCTCTACCTGAATGAACCTCATGAATGAAGAAAAAAACATCAATATTGAAGAGATTATGCAGCAAATCCGTCAGGAAATTTTGCTGAAGCAGGCCACGCTGGATAAAGATGGCTCGCCATTAATTAATTTGGCCGGAAAGCGGCTAAACCCTGAGTTTTATGAACACCTTTACTATGCAGCTCTAACTCATGATGAAATTGGCGTAAAGCTGTACGTAACCAAAGTGAATGTGCCTATCATCGGCCCCATTATCGAGAAAATACGCACTAAAATTCATGAGCTGGTTATTTACTACGTAAACCAAATCGCGGAGCAGCAGCTCACATTCAACCGCCACATCTTGCAAGCGGTAAACGCTATGGCACAGTCGTTGGAAACGGAAACGGCGCAATCGGATCACGAAGCCAACCCATCATGAAAATCGCGTTTGTCACTCCCTGGTATGGCCCCGATATTCCGGGCGGCGCGGAGGCGGAAGCGCGGCAAATCATCGCCCACCTGCACAATGCGGGGTATGAGGTGGAGGTGCTAACCACCTGCATCCGCGACTTTTTTGCACCCTGGGAGAAAAACTACCACAAACCTGGCGTAGAAATTGTGCAAGGAATTCCAGTGTACCGTTTTGCTGTAACACCCCGTGATAAAATCGCGTTTGATAGCGTGAATCAAAAACTGATGCTGGGTAAACGAGTTACCTTGGCGGAAGAGGAAATTTTTGCTAATGAAATGTTTCGCAGTCCTGACCTGTTGAATTATATTCAAAGCCATTGTCAAGATTATCTTTTTTTCTTTATTCCGTATGTGTTTCCTAGCACTTATTTTGGTAGTCAGATTTGCCCGCAACATTCGATTATCATTCCTTGTTTACACAATGAAGCTTATGCTTACATGGAGCTTTTTCAGTCGGTCATATCCAATGTAAATACGCTTGTTTTTAACGTTCCGTCTGAGCAAGCGTTAGCAGAGAAAATTTATGGTCCGAGGCAAGGTCAGCAACGTCGCGTGATCGGTTTAGGCGTCAACACAGATTTTGTAGGCGACGCGGCGCGGTTTCGCCAAAAACATAGGTTGAACGAGCCGTTTATGCTGTATGCCGGGCGGCGAGCGGCGGGCAAAAATGTACCGCTGCTGCTGCGCTATTGGGCACAGTATGCGCAAGAAAACCATAGAGATGCCAAGCTTGTCCTCATTGGCCCTGGGGAAGTGCCAATTCCGCCAACGGCCGTACCGCACATTGTAGACTTGGGATTTGTGCCGCAGCAAGACAAATACGATGCGTATGCCGCGGCAGACGTGTTTTGTATGCCCTCGGTGAACGAGAGTTTTTCCATTGTGACGATGGAGGCATGGCTGGCAGAAACACCGGTGTTGGTACACGGCCGTTGCCAGGTTACACGCGACCACTGCCGCTTCAGCAATGGCGGCCTCTATTTCAACAACTACCCGGAATTTGCACACACGCTGGATTATCTGTTCACTCACCCCGCAGAAGCGCGACAAATGGGGCGGAACGGCCGTGCTTACGTACTGCAAAACTACCAATGGCCAGACATCATCGCCAAATATACTCAGATCATCACCCGAATACGTGCAGAAGTTGAAGGGCAGTCGTAACCTGTAACCTATGCACACAAAAACAAGCAAACAACAACTTATTGTGGCGATAGCTTATGCGGCGCTCGTGCTTTTGCTAACCTACCCCTTGGTCACACAATTATTCACGCACGTACCCGGCGCTTTAGACAGGGAAGATTTTTGGGCGCATTTGTGGACCTTCGATTGGGTGCGCGAGGCGTTTTTAACCGGTCAATCACCTTACTATACCACCCGCATTTTTTACCCCGATGGCATCTCTTTAGTATCGCACAACATCGCCTGGCTAAACATCGCCATTTGGCTGCCAATACAAGCAGTCGTCGGTGAAATTGCGGCATATAATTTGGTATTCCTATTCATTTATTGGCTCAATTGCTGGTCTGTATTTTTATTAGCACACGCAGAAACCAAGTCTATTCCCGCCAGCTTCTTAGCCGGATTGGCATTTGGATTTTGGCCCTACGTTGTCTCCCATTTTGATCACCCCAATATGATATTCATCGCTTGGGTTCCTCTAAGCATGGTGGCGCTGCGCCGTCTGTTCCAGCACGAACGGGTGTGGGACATGCTGCTTTTCGCCTTTTTTCTAGCAATGCTAGGGATTACACGGTGGCAGTTATTAGTGATTGGCGGGTTTGCTATTGTAATTTATTTACTTTTTTGCTGGTGGCAGTCAGGCTGGTCACGGCGCGGCATCATCCTGGCGTTAATTGGCGGGATCGTAGCAGGGATCGCGCTGCTGCCCTTAGCCTGGTTCATGCTGAAAAGTCTGACAGAAGTTCAATCGGCAGAAAGTTTACTATACGACCTATCTTTGGAGGGGCAGGCTGATTTGTTAGCTTATGTGATGCCCAGCCGGTTTCATCCACTTTGGGGAGCATGGGTGCAGCAAACGGCCGTATTCGCCAACTTCACCTACAACAAACTCTACACGCCCACGCTGCTATTCTCGGCGCTACCTTGGGTGCTGCTAGGACTGCGCAAACGGAAAGCGGCATGGGTATGGGGCAGCATCGGGATTCTCTATTTCCTATTATCGCTAGGCCCTGTCTTGCGCGTTAATGGGCAGTTGTACCCACAGATTCCATTACCATATCGGCTTATCGAAAACAACGTATTTATTGAACTGATACGTCGTCCGGGGCGATTCAATATTTTGTTGGGCTTGCCAGTGACCCTGCTGTTAGCACACGGCATGGCCTGGCTACTGCCCAAATTGAGCCATGTGAAGCGAAACGGTGTGTGGATCATAGCAACCGGTTTGCTGCTGTTTGAGATATTGCCCCTGCCTTTTCCACTAGTTGATACGCGCATTGTGCCAGCCGGATATGCCACTTTGCCAGCGGCAGAACCCCCTTATGCAATTGTCACCGTGCCGATGACACGCTTCCCGACCAAGTTGTTTATGTTTTATCAACTAAGCCATCATTTCCCCTTAGTGGGTGGGCATATAGCCCGGCGTCCTGCGGGAACATATGATTTTATAGACAGCGTGCCATTTTTGGCATCAATGCGGCAAGACGGAACGATCCCGGATACGGCCGTAAATGTTTCACAACAGTTGGCCCAATTAGCCAATGCAAATGTGCGATATTTGGTTGGTCACAAACAAGGCGTAGAGCGTTACCACACCACCAATTTGCGTAACTGGATACCCTACGCACCATTTTACGAAGATGACGAACTAGTCATTTACACCACACAACCCCAACGGGGTAAAGAATATAACTGGCAGGCAGAAATAATGCCGGGTGTGGGATTGGTGCAAACTCGGTTGCTCCGAGCCGACAATAATGCTGGTATTGTGGTCATTCGCCTGACATTAGATGCCGAACAACCGCCTCCTTCGGGCCAGCAAGCATGTCTACAGTCTGATCTAGGCATGGCAGCCTGCCAACCTTTACAAGCAGTACCTGGATTACAACATGCGGTGGTTACACTGCCCACAGATGCTGCGTTTGCACCGGCATACGCTTATGTTGCCAACAATCAGGGGGAGCCAATGCAAGCCCCTGTCCAAATTGTGCTAGAATGGCCGCACAAAACTGGTGACTAGGGACAACGATCATGATGACCAAACCCTGGCTTGAATTAAACGACCCGGAAATAAATGCAAATGATTTGATGGCGGAAATTGATGTGCGAGTGGCGGCGCACGGCCGTTTCCAACCCCACTACCCCACCTTTGGACACATCAGCCCCATGCCACAGCCGCCAAACGAACATTTCGCGCCCAATCTCTACCATCACCTGCGGGCATTGAACGAACTGGAAGCGACAGACTCAACGCCAGAATTAGCTGCTTCACCGGCTACACAACTACCGCTGTTAGGTAAATTATGGGGCATGGTGCGGGCGCAGGCGCATAATCTGGTGCTATTTTACGTGAATCGCAGCGCCGCCGATAATGCACAAACCCGTGCGCACATGGTCAACACCCTCAACGAACTCACCCGCCTGGTGCAAGAACAACAGCAGGAAATTGCCGCGCTGCGGGCCAGATTGGAACAAGAGGACAACGCATGACACAAGCCAGCCCTCCCTTTCGGGTTCTGCATCAAGTCCTCACCGGAGCCACGTTTGGCGATGCTATCACGATGCACGCGCTGGATATTCAGCGTTGGCTGCACGCCGCAGGCATTCGCTCACAAATTTATGCGCTGCATCTTCATGAAAGTATGGCGGAATGGGTACGGCCGTTAGCCACCTATCGCCCTGGCCGTGACGAACCTTTTGTCATTTACCATCACAGCATTGGCTCAGCCGTGCCGGACTTTTTGCTGGCTCATTCCCCCCAGCTACTGCTAATTTATCACAATATAACGCCGCCAGACTATTTCAAGCACATTAATCCTGGCTGGGTACAATTGGCACAACAGGGATTGACGCAGTTGGGGCAATTGCGCAACAAAACAGTGCTGGCTTTGGCCGTCTCCTCCTTCAACGAAACAGATTTGCTGGCCGCAGGCTACAGGCACACCGGCATCCTCCCCATTGTCTTGCCACAAGCACAATATGACGAGCCGCTGAACAAAGAACTGGCGCAAGAGTTGGATGGGAAACGGCCGTTACTCCTCTTTGTCGGCCGATTTTCTCCCAATAAAAAGCAAGAAGACCTGGTGAAATTGCTGGCCGCCTACCGCCGCATTCAACCCCAGGCTCACCTGGCGCTGGTGGGGGATCCCTGGGTCATTGGCTATGACCATTTTGTGCAAGAAGTGGCCGCCTATTTGGGCGTGGCTGATAGCATCATGATCCCCGGCAAAATCTCGCAGAGGGATTTGGTCACGTACTACCGCTACGCTGACCTCTACGTGTCCATGAGCGAGCATGAAGGATTTGGTAAACCCTTAATTGAAAGCATGTATCTGGGTCTGCCTGTGCTGGCTTATGCTGCACCGGGCGTGGCTGCCACGTTGGGGCACAGCGGGGTGCGTGTTCACGAAAAAGATTTTGCACGCCTGGCTGAACTGACCGACATCCTGGTCAGCGATCAGGCTTTGCGACAGCGTTTGATTGTGCAGCAGCAGGAGCATGTACAGCAGTTTTTGGAAACGGCCGTACAACAACAATTCCTCGCCTATTTGCAAACATTGGGAGACCTCAAATAAGCAGATGACAAAACGCATCGCCATTATTGTGCAACGGTACGGAGAAGAAGTAAACGGCGGCGCAGAACTGCACGCCCGCTGGTTGGCGGAGCAGCTCACGTCACTGGCCGAAGTTCACGCCATCACCACCTGCGCCATTGATTACACGACTTGGGCCGACGAGTATCCTGCCGGGGACAGTGTGCTGAACGGTGTCATTGTTCATCGCTTTCCAGTAGATCAAGCACGAAAATGGGGTGATTCGCAGCGCAAGACGGGTCATTTGCTGCTGCGTGAACACTCGCTGTTTGAAGAGATGACCTGGATGAAAGAACAGGGGCCTTATTCATCTGCTTTGTTGGCATTTATTCAAGAATCGGCTGCGGTGTTTGATGCGTTTATCTTTTTCACGTATTTGTACGCGACCACCTATTTTGGCCTTCCCCTGGTGGCGGAGAAAGCTATTCTCGTGCCCACAGCCCATGACGAACCTTTCTTGTATATGCCGTTGTTTCGTTCTTTGTTTCATTTGCCCCGCCTGATTGCTTTCAATACCGAACCGGAACGGGAATTGGTGCAGCGGGTGACGGGAAACGGCCGTGTACAATCCACCATTGCCGGTATTGGTATCAATGTGCCCGACAATCCATCCGCCACCGCATTTCGCAATCAGTTTGGCATCACGGATCCATTTTTGCTCTACGTGGGGCGTATTCATCCCGCTAAAAACGTAGCGGAATTAATTGATGATTTTCTCGCTTTCCGCCAGGTTTATGACCAACCGCTCAAGTTGGTGCTGGCGGGTAAATCACACATTGATTTGCCACAGCATCCAGATATTGTGCCCATTGGCTTTGTGTCTGAGCAAGAGAAGTTCAATGCTATCCAAGCCGCAGAAGTCGTACTCATGCCATCAAAGTATGAAAGCCTCTCGATGATTGTGTTGGAGGCGTGGTTGATGGGAAAGCCGGTGTTGGTGAACGGCCGTTGCCAGGTGCTACGCTACCAATGTCAACAAAGCAACGGCGGCCTTTACTACAATACCACCACTGAATTCATTGCCACCCTACAAAAGCTGCTGCAATCCCCCAATCTACGGGCACAGCTTGGCGAACAAGGACGCAAATTCACCCAGGCACGCTATCATTGGAACGTCATTCTCAGTAAATATCAAACTATTCTCAACAACATTTGAAAATCACTATGACCGATCAAAACGAACGTCCCACTCTCATTTTTTTGCACATACTCAAGACAGCCGGGACTACCTTAAATATCATTCTCGAAAATTACTACGCACAGGATCGCACCGTCGCCACCTACCCCAACCGCCAACACCCAGATGGCAGTATCGAGGGCTTCCACGCTTTGTCCACCGCCGAAAAGGCAAACATTGATTTACTCACCGGACACATGGGATTCGGTCTGCATAAATATCTCCCCAGACCCGCCGTATACATCACTATCTTGCGTGACCCGGTTGAGCGCGTGATTTCTCGCTATTATCACGAATACCGCGACCCCCACAGCCTGCTGCATCCCGCCATACGCGATGGCATGGACTTGAAAGAATACGTGAAATACTATGCCAAAGTAGCTGATATGGACAACCTGCAAACCCGCATGATTGCCGGGAATTGGGAGAAACGTGGATTCGGGCCATGTACGAAAGAAATGCTCGCCACAGCTAAACAGAATTTGCAAGACTACTTCGTTGTCGTGGGACTGACAGAACGATTCGACGAAACATACTTGCTGCTAAAAAAGACGCTGGGTTGGAAAACCACCCTTTACCAAAAATATAATGTCACCCCAAACCGCCCTAAAAAAAGAAACATCTCTGAAGAAACCTTACAAGTTATTCGAGAGTACAATCGTTATGACATAGAATTGTATCACTTCGCAAGCAAGCTTTTTGATACACAAATACAACAGCAAGGCTGGCGCTTTGCGTCAGAAGCGAAGTTATTTCAACTTTACAAAATCTTGTACCCTACTTATTGGCGTCTGCGTAGTTTTTCCGTGCGCACTTATTTGCGAAATCGGATGAAGAATTAGGCACTTTAGGGACTCATATGATTCCTGAAATTATAGACACGCCAACGGGCAGTTACGTCCGGGCTATGCCCAACAGCGGCATTCTAACCAATGAGCGCGACTTGCTTGATTTGATAGCCGCCTGCGGCGAGATTGAAACAAACCGGTTGCTGCTAGAGGAATCACTGCTCCACCCTGACTTTTTTGACTTGAGCAGTGGGCTGGCCGGGGCCGTCTTGTTGAAATTGTCTATTTATCGGGTGAAAACGGCCGTACTCGCCAACCTCTCCGCCATCAAAAGCAAACCCTTCCAAGACCTCATCCGCGAATCCAACAAACGTGGCCCTATCCATTTCTTCGACACCCGCGCCGCCGCCGAAGCCTGGCTCACCGAAAATTAGCGATTAAAAATGAAAGATTGCAGAGCAATGTAGCTTCATCCTTCATCCCTCACCCTTTATCCCTACAAAGGAGACTGTCATGTTTTACAAATCACAATCTGGAGGCTATCGAGAACTACTTCCCGGCGTCCACCTCAAAACCCTCGTTCACGGCGAGAAAAGCCTCCTCGGCCACTTCCGGCTAGAAAAAGGGGCACAAATTCCCATGCACCAGCACCCACAGGAACAGACCGGCTACCTCATTTCTGGCAAAATCGCCTTCATCGTGGATGGTGAGTCCATCCTGGCCGAACCAGGTGATAGTTGGTGCATTCCCAGCAACGTCCCGCACAGCGCCGACGTGCTAGAAGAGTGCCTGCTAGTCGAAATTTTTTCCCCGGTACGCGAGGATTATTTACCCTGAAGAAGTTACAGGTTACAAGTCGTAGGTTACATGAACATGTAACTTCTTACCTGTAACTTGTTACCCAAAATTGGAGCAAGTTATGAAACTAAAAATTTTACACGGAGCCATTCAAGAAACACAAGCGGACACCCTCATCGTCAACCTGTTTGATGATGTGAGCACCCCCAGCGGCGCAACCGGCGCAGTGGACAGCGCCCTCGGCGGAGCCATCAGCGAATTGATTGCCAGCGGCGATTTAACCGGCAAAGCAGGCGAAGTAGGCGTGCTATACCCGCGCGGCGCGATCCCAGCAACGCGTGTACTGGTAGCAGGCATGGGCAAACGCGACGCCTATGATTTGGAGGGGGTGCGCAAAACGGCCGCTTCCGCCATCAACCGCGCCCATGAACTGGGAGCCAAAAAAGTTGCCAGCATCGTCCACGGGGCTGGTGTTGCCGGGCTGCCTGCTGCTGATGCAGCGCAGGCCGTTACAGAAGCTACACTGCTGACTCTCTACGAATACGATGCCCCAAAACAACGCAGCGATGAGAAAAAAGCCATTGCCTCCTTTACCCTCGCTGAGTTTGATGAAGCCAAATTGGCAGATATTGAAAGTGGCCTGCAAACGGGCAAAGCCATCGCCGCCGGAGCAATTCTAGCCCGCGATTTGGTGAATATGCCGCCCAATGTTGCCACACCCAGCAAACTGGCCGACACTGCCAGGCAAATTGCTGCCGCTTATGGCATGGGCATCACCACAGGCGGGCGCAAATGGGCCGCTGCACGTAACATGGGCGCATTTTTGGCGGTGGCAAAAGGCGCAGGCGAAAAACCCAAGTTCATCATACTGGAACATAACGGCGACCGCGATGATTTGGATACCATCGTATTAGTGGGCAAAGGCATCACCTTCGACACGGGCGGCATTTCCATCAAACCCAGTGCCAACATGGGCGCGATGAAGTCAGATATGGGTGGTGCGGCAGCCGTTTTGGGTGCTATGAAAGCGGTGGGCATGTTAGATTTGCCCCTACGCATCATCGGCATCACGCCCTGCACAGAGAATATGCCGGATGCAGACGCTTATCGCCCTGCCGATGTGATTACGGCAAGCAATGGCAAGACCATCGAAATCATCAGCACAGATGCAGAAGGGCGCATGGTATTGGCCGATGGGCTAGTGTATGCTGCACAATATGCCCCCAAAGCGGTGGTAGACCTGGCAACGCTGACCGGCTCTTGTGTCGTGGCACTTGGGCGCGGTGTGGCGGCGGGATTATTCAGCACGGATGACAGTTTGCGAGACAAGTTATTTGCTGCTGGACAAAACACACAAGAACGGGTGTGGCCGCTGCCGTTGTACGAGGATTACCGCCGCACCATTGATTCTGATGTGGCGGATATGATGAACAGCGGCGGGCGAATGGGCGGTGTGGGCACGTCGGCCATCTTCCTGCATGAATTCACTGACTACCCCTGGGCGCATTTGGACATTGCCGGGGTGGCGCTGAGTGAAAAGTCACAGGCGTATACGCCGAAAGGGGCAACGGGTTTTGGTGTGCGGTTGTTGGTGGAGTTTTTGCGTAACTGGTAGTAAAAAGCTGGGAAGCAAGGGAGCGGTGGTACAGGGGAGAGGTTCTCTCTCCTTGCGCCATCGCTCCTTGTTTTATTCTTCGGGAGGAGCAAACAGGTTGGCTTCGCGGCGCAGACGGTGCAAGAAGTCTACGGCTTTGAGGTCGCGTTCGAGCAAATAGGTGATGTAGTGATGCAATAAGGCTTCGAGTTCGCGGTGCAACGGCCGTTTCAATTGCAACACCTTCACCACCTCCCAAGGCCGGGTTTGCAAATAGCGCAAGACTTTGACGGCAACGGCCGTAATCGGCACTGCACGGCCGTCTTCCGCCTGGCAGTTAGGGCACAACAGCCCACCCAATTCCGCACTAAAAAACTGATCTTGTTCCTGAATCGGCTCGCGGCAGGCCAAGCACTCAAACAACTGTGGGCGGAACCCGGCCATTGACAACAACCGTAGTTCGTAGGTGCGAGCCGCCAGCATCACATCATCAATCGTGGCAAACCAATCCAGCACCTCAGCCAGCAAATCATACATATCTACGTGCCGGTCATCTTCAGTGGTAAAGCGATCTAACAGTTCGCAGGCATATGAGGCGTAAGTTGTGCGTACCAAATCCTCGCGCAGCGCTGCGTAAGCTTCCACCAATTCCGCCTGTGTGATCACGTGCAAATCACGCCCCTCGGCAAGAAAGAAGCGGCTGCGCATGAACAGCTCGACATGCCCGGTTTTACGACTTTGCGGCTTACGTGCGCCTTTGGCAATGGCGCGAATTTTGCCATAATCGCGGCTAAACAGGGTCAACAGGCGGTCAGCCTCGCCAAAGTCGCTGCGACGCAGGACAATGGCTTCTGTACGAAAGGTGCGTTCTCTAGCCATAGTAAACAGCTTTTAACCGTTAGCGATTAGCTTTTAGCAAGAAGCCGGTGGCTGGCTGCTAAAGGCTAGCCGCTAATCGCTATCTGGTAAGTGTTCCGGGCCAAAATGGTCGGGCAGCAGGGCGTAAAGGGTGGTTTGACGGCCGTTCCCCTCTCCATCTACCAGCCACACCGGCACATCCCCGGCAAACTCGGTCAAAACCTGGCGGCACGCGCCGCAAGGCGACCCGGCATTTGCTGTGCTGACGACAACCGCTAACAGCCGTTGCACACCTGCCGAGACCATGTTGAAAACGGCCGTCCTCTCCGCACAATTGGACAGCCCATACGAAGCATTTTCGACGTTACAGCCCATGTAGATACGGCCGTCCTCGCCCAACACCGCCGCGCCCACCGGGTACTTGGAATAAGGCGCATAGGCAAATTGGCGTGCTGCGCAAGCCGCGGAAATGAGTTCGTCTCGTGTCGTGTCATCTATCATGATTTTCTCCAGTGGTCAGTATTCAGTATTCAGGACGGGTCATGGGTCACTGATTACCGGTTACTGGTTACTGATGACTGAATACGCCTCCACGACCGCGCCATTCACCACTGTCTGTTCAATGGTACAGCCATCACCAATTTGCGCATCGCGCACGATGGCGTTGGGGCCAATAATACAGTCTTCGCCAACGGCCGTTTGCCCCTGCAAATAACTATTCGGCCAGATAATGGTATCTTGCCCGATAGTTACATCCGGGTCAATATACGTCGTGTCCGGGTCAACCAGCGTCACCCCTTGAGCCAGCCAGCGGGCGTTGGCGCGGCGGCGGAATGCCTTTTCCACTTCCACCAATTCCGCCCGCGTGCCCGCACCCAAACATTCGTCCGCATCTTCGGTAATGATGCCTTCCACTGCCAGCCCCTGTTGCACCGCCAATTCAATCATGTCCGTGAGGTAATATTCATGGCCGCTGCGAGCCTGGCGCAGTGGCAAGTTGTGAATATTTGCCCACAACCAAGCAGCGTCAAAGCAGTATACGCCTGCATTTTGTTCGCGGATTGCCAACAACTTGGCAGCGTCTGGATGGCGTTTGGCCTGGGCCGCTTCCATGATTTCACGGATACGGCCGTTTTCATCTCGCACAACCCGCCCAAAAGAAGACGCCGGGTCGCCCCACACAGAAAGCATGGCAATGGCTGCGCCTGTTTCCGCCTGTATCTGCGCCAAACGCGCCAGCGTTTCCGCTTTCAGCAAAGGCATGTCCCCATACGTCACCAAAACCTGCGTGGTTTGGCCTTGCAGCATTTCCTGCGCCATCATGGTGGCGTGGCCTGTGCCCAACTGCTCAGGCTGTACTACATACCGCGCCCGCTCAGCAAATAATGCTTGCACGCCCGTTTCGCCCGGCCCCACCACTAATACAGGAGGGATGTCAGAGATGGAAACGGCCGTGTCAAACACATGCGTCACCATCGGCTTGCCCCCCACCTCATGCAATATTTTCTGCTTCTTGGACAACATGCGGGTTCCCTGTCCCGCCGCCAGTAACACAATTGCTAAAGTCACAAATTAGCTCCTAAACAGCTTTTCAACCTGATACGCAGATTTGCCAAAAGATTATCAAAACAAAAAAGGACTGTGGCCACAAACCGCAGTCCTTGTTAGCTGGGGTGCCAGGATTCGAACCTGGGAATGGCGGATTCAAAGTCCGCTGCCTTACCGCTTGGCGACACCCCATCACGGGCGCATATAGTAACATAAGCACCCGCCTTTAGCAATACAATTTTATGGTTGAGGAGACCACAATTGCAAGAAATTTAGCATAACCTCGCGATTATAACTATTCCCAGATTCCAAAGCACTAGTTTCCTGCGAATGAAGTAGTTCACCGTTGCTATCTAGCACGAATAAATGAGGGTAGCCTGAAATGGACGGGTATTGGGCCAAAAAGCCACTGTTGGTATTTTCTTCACTGTAATTAACTTTCAGAACAATAAAACCTTTTTGTAACGCAGCAGAAACTTCTAGGTTTTCATCAATAAACTCGGAAAGGATGTGGCACCAGATACACCAATCCCCACCAACGACAAGTAAGATATTCTTGTTTTCAGCTTGAGCGGTTGCAGTTGCAGCAAGCACATCCGCCTCGGGGTTTCGTTCTGGATCATATTCATCAACAAAGTACAGGGAATCATTATTTGAGGTGACACCTGTTTCATTAGATTGCCAATTTGCCAGGAAATCCAAGAACTTCACTTCGTCAAATTTACCATCTGTCATCACCTCACGCGTATCCAAGGCTTCAGCAAATGAACCATCATTCTCAATGATGAAGAAATGGGGGAACCACTCAATTTCCGGGTACTGGCTGAGAAAGTCCTCGTTTAAATTCTCCTCACTATAGTTAACCTTAACGACGATGAAGGCTTGCTTTACTTGTGCAGCAATCGTCTGGTTCTCGCCTATAAACAGGTCAAGCATACGGCAGTCAATACACCAATCGCCGCCCACAATCAACAACACGCGCTTGCCTGTTTTCTCTGCCTGAAGCAGTGCATCGGCCAAATCCGCTGCGGGATCTCGCAGTGGATCATATATAGAAACGGAATACATAGATGTATCCAACTTGCGTGCGACAGGAACGCTTAACACCAGAGAATTAACGATGTCCATATAAACCAGCTCCGAAGTCACCAGGTTCTCTGTAGGCAGTAGGGTCACAAGAAATGCAACTCGTTCGTCAGAAGCAACAAGGGTAAGCGGCATCGTCAGTTCTTCTCCAGAATCTGGGACTATGCCGGTATACATAATTTTCACAGCATCCTGCCCATTGATTTGAAATTCTTGCATATCACCAGCCATCTCACCACCGGGCAAGATGCCATTTTCGGCAGTAAGAGCTCTTCCCAACGTTTCAGCCATGAGGGCCAACCCTGCTCCGGGGAAATCAGTTGCAACAACCAACACAATGGTTCCATTTGCAAAGTCGCCAGATTCTATTGCTTCCGCATTGTCCGCTAAGATAATTACCCCACCTAACTCATCAAATTCAGTCAACCATGATTCTGGGTATTGCAATGATATACCCATTGCCTCATTGGTTGTTTGGGTAAACCCATCCGGTAGGGCTGGATCCGCCGAAGTTACCGGGGAATTTGTTGGTACCGGCGTATAGGTTGGAACCAGGGTAGCCGTAGGTGCCAATGTTTCTGTTGGGGAAATAGAAGCTGTCGGCTCTGGGGTATTCGTGGGTAAAACGGCCGTACTGGTGGATTCTGCCACCACCGCCGCCGTTACGGTAACAGATGTCTCGCTCTCTGTAAAGGTAGTGCAAGCAGCTAATATGCTTAGTAAGCCTAAAATCATTAACACAGTAACAACATAACGCTTCATCAAGAACTCCTTCTGTTTAAGTCTTGCCATATCTCAGCAGGAATAGTGACCACAAAGCGCCGATCTGTTACTGGCGGTTCGCACCCCCCCCCACTGCTACAGGCCATATAAGTCACCGATAACTCTAGTTCAGGGGTTTCCTGAGACAAGGTATCGAGAGAAATGGGCAGGGTAAGAACAACTTGTCCATCAGGGTAAAGTGAGAAAGGTTGTTCAAACCCTGAAAAATAATGCAACGTAGGTGTGACATTTGCCACAAGCGGCCCATGGGAAACGGCCGTTTCCGAGATAACATCCAAACGTGTAGGGCGGCCTACCCCATCAATGCCATGCAGCGGCATATCCATCCCATACAAATGAAGCAGCGGTTCCGTTGGCGTATAAGTTCCTACCAAAGAAAGCTCTCCTGTAGGCGCAACCAACAATTCCACCAAAACTGCCACACTGTTCTCTGTAAACGTAAGCAAAGGGAAACGTTGTGAAACAGGCGCGGCTGTGGAATCAGGCAAAAATGATTCTGCCTGACATCCTACCATGTAAATGACAAACCAACAGAACAGAGCAAAACGCGACTTCATTCAATTAATACCCCGCCTGGAACATGACAGCTTACAGTTCTTGCCGCCCTTCCATGGCCCGCCCCAGAGTAATTTCGTCGGTGTATTCCAAATCGCCCCCCACCGGCAAGCCCCGCGCCAGGCGAGTGATTTTCACTCGCTCGTTCAACAACCGCCGCTGCAAATAAAGCGCGGTGGATTCCCCTTCCAGCGTGGGATTGGTCGCCAGTATGATTTCTTTGAAGTTGCCTTGTTGAACGCGCCGCACCAATTCGGCCACTTTCAGGTCTTCGGGGCCGATGCCTTCAACCGGGGAGATGGCACCGTGTAGGACGTGGTAACGGCCGTTATAAGCCCGCGACCTTTCGACAGCCACCACATCCAGCGGCTCCTCCACCACGCACAACAACGAGGGGTCACGCTCCTCATCACTGCAAATCAGGCAGGGGTCTTCTTCCGTAATATTGAAACACACCGAGCAAAAGCGGGTGTGTTCCCTCATATCTTGCAGCGCTTGTGCCAGTTCCAGCGCTTGATTATCCTGCCCACGCAACAAGAAAAAGGTCAAGCGCGAGGCCGACTTCGGGCCAATGCCCGGCAAGCGGGCAAATTCGTCAATAAGCCGCTGCACCGTGCGCGGCAGCACATTTTGCGCCACTGCTACATCCCCAACCCGCCGAGCAGGTTATCCAAACCACCACCCAGGCCACCTAAGCCACCCGTGATACCTTCCATCCGTTCCGCCGCCATCGCCTGCGACTGCTCAATAGCCTGATTAACAGCCGCTACCAGCAAATCTTGCAGCATTTCCTTCTCTTCCGGGTCAATCAGTTCCGGATTGATGTCAATCGCCTCCACGCGTTGATGCCCGCTGATGACAATACTAATCGCCCCACCGCCAGCCGTGACAGTAACGGTTTCATCGGCCAGCGCATCCTGCGCCTCAGCCATCTGCTGCTGCATCTGCTGCATTTGCGCCAGCATGTTACCTGCTTTTGGCCCACCGGCCGCCTTCGCTCGTTTTTGTGCTTTATAAGATCGTTTTGCCATGATTCACTTCCTTCACAATTAACAATTAGCAATGAGCAATGAATAAACCGCTCACTGGTTACTGATTACTAACCACTGTTTACTGGCCGCTATTCTTTGCGTACAATGCCACCCAACTCCTCAGCCAGAGCATCAAATTCCTCTTTGGAAATGGGCACGGTGTACTCACTGGTGACGACGCAGCGCACATGGCAGGTTGCGTGCAGCATATCACTAAAAATCTCGCCAACTGTCTGCGCCGCGCCCTGTGTGTTGTCAAATTTGTCTTTGAAAATGGGGTAATCAAACCCCAAAACAATGTGGTTTTTGCTCTCGACGGCCAGCGGTTTTGCCATATTCAGCAGCGCGGGGAGGTTGCGATTGACGTTGCCAGCTTCGTTAATCATCGAGCGCCAGAATTGGGTTATTTGGGCAACGGAAACGGCCGTTCCCCCAGACACATTCTTCGCTTCCGCAGGCTTTTTCTCAACGGGTTCGGGCGGTGGAACAACGGCCGTTGCCGTTTCCACCACTGCTTCCGGCTCAGGTTCAGGGGCTGGCTCCGGGGGCGGAGGCGTGGTTTTGATGGGAGACGGCCGTTCCGCAACCGTCTGTTTCACAACCACCCGCTCCGGCAAAGGCTCATCCGGTAATAGCTCGATGAACGCCATCTCCAAAGGAAGTTGCGGCTGCCAACTGCTGGCAGGCGACATCGCCGCCTCATTAAAACGCTTCACCGCTTCAATCAACCCCTGACGCGGCGCACGTCCCGCCTGCGCCAGCATCACATCTTTTTGGTCCTCGGTCACATCCAGCGCCAACTCTCCACCAGCCGCTTGCAGCAGCAGCAGTTGGCGTAAATAGGCCACCATCTGGCGGCAAAACTGCCGCGCATCCGTGCCCGAAGCCAGCGCTTCGTGGATGAGCGCCAGCCCGCCCGCGCCATCGCTGCTTAACCAGGCATTGATGAGTTGGATGACGGCCGTATTCGAGGCCGTACCCAACACCTGCTGCGTACGCTCCAGCGTAATCGCATCCCCCGGCGCAATCACCAACTGGTCAAGCAAACTCTCGCCGTCGCGGATGCTGCCCGCCGCCTGCTGCGCAATCAGCGCCAACGCCTCCGGCTCAATCGTCAAATCCTCTTGCGCCGCCAGCCATTGCAGCCGCGCCACAATCTCCGCCTGCGTCAGCAGCCGGAAATTAAACTGCTGGCAGCGCGACTTAATCGTCGCCGGGACTTTATGCTCTTCGGTGGTCGCCAGCACAAATTTGGCGTGCGGCGGCGGCTCTTCCAGCGTTTTCAGCAGCGCGTTAAACGCCGCCGTCGAGAGCATGTGTACCTCATCAATGATGTACACCTTGAAGCGACCCTCGTTGGGCGCAAAGTTGATTTTGTCGCGCAAATCGCGGATGTCGTCCACGCCGGTGTTGGAAGCAGCATCAATTTCGATTAAGTCGAGAAACCGGGCTTCGTTGATGGCTTTGCAGATGGTGCATTGGTCGCACGGCCGTTTCGCCGGGTCTGGGTCCAGACAATTTACCGCCTTAGCCAGCAGCCGCGCCGAAGTCGTCTTGCCTGTACCGCGTGGCCCACAAAACAGGTACGCATGGCCCACACGATCCGCCGCCACACTTTGTTGCAGCGTGTGCGTTACATGCTCCTGACCAACTACTTGTTCAAACCGGGCGGGCCGCCATTTGCGATAAAGGGCTTGGGACATGAGGCTAGTGTAACATTGCGATGGGGGTGTGACAAGAGCAGACTCAAGCACCAAACGCCTTGCGTCAACGGTGATGTATGATGTTTATTGAATGCTTGACACATGACTCATTTAATCAACACTTGCACTGGCAGTGCTGTTTGCAACAACCGCAGCGCATTGCCCCCCAGCACTTTGCGAATGGTTGTTTCCGAGAAGCCGGTGTCCAGCATTTGTTGGGTGAGGACGGCGAGTTGGCTGGTATCAAAGGCAGTGGTCACGCCGCCGTCAAAGTCGGAACCGAGGGCAACGTGGTCGTCGCCGACGAGGTTGATGACATGCTCAATGGCGGCGATGATGTGGCGGGAATGACGGCCGTTCACGGCCGTTTCCCAATACCCAATGCCAATCACCCCGCCGGTGGCGGCAATGGCCTGCACCTGGTCATCTGCCAGGTTGCGCGGATTGTCGCAGGTGCCGCGCACACCGCCATGCGACGCTAAAATGGGGCGGTCGGTCAGCGCCAGCACGTCATCAATGGCGCGACGCGAGAGGTGCGCCACGTCCAACAGCATTTCCAACTGCATGGCGCTGGCTACCAATTGATGGCCTAATGGCGTCAAACCGCCCTGTTCCAGCCCATGTGCTGACCCGGCAAACTCAGTATCGTAAAAGTGGGTCAGCCCCAAAATGCGAAATCCGGCGGCAAACAGCGGGTGAATGTTGGCCGGGTCGCCCTCCAATGCCTGTGTACCTTCAATGGTGAGGATCGTGCCGACGAGATACGGCCGTTCCACCCTCTCCGCCAAAAATTGCGCCAACTCCTCCTGATTATGCAGCAGCCACCATTGCCCACCCGACTGCGCAGCAATCGCCGCCATGCGCTGCGCGTGATACAGCGCCCGCTCAAATGGCGACATCCGCGCCGTCGGTTTGCGCTGCACAAACCCGGCTAACGTCAGCAAGTCAGGGCGGTTGGGGTCCGTGCGCGTCTCGTTCGCGCCAAAAGGAACCCTTGTCGCCGCTGCCTGCACCTGAATGGCAACATTACCCTCTTGCAAACGCGGCAAATCAATATGCCCCACGTTACTGCGGCGCAGCAAATCGCGCCCAAAAAGCAGCGAATCTGCGTGCAAATCTGCCACCAGTGCGGACTGGTGAAGTTGGCGGGCGCGAGGCGTCACTTCTGGCAGCGGTTCCGGCTGCACACGATTCAACAATTGCTCCAATTTTGGCCCCAGCCACCACCAGGCAGCCAACGGGGGGAGAAGAAGTGAAGGGAGGAGAAGTTTTTTAGCGTTCATGGGTTCCTTTTGGAGAGCAAGGGAGCGGAGGCGCAGGGGAGCAAGGGGGGAAAAAACGCTCCCCTACTCCCTTGCCCCCCTGCTCCTTTGCACACATTTACATAAACAAGTCCCGGTTGCCCGCCACCCATTCGTACAAATCACAAATGCCTGTGCTGGGGTTGATATGCGGCTGCCAACCTAATTCGGCGGCGGCTTTGCGCGTGTCGGCGATAAAGACGCGCTGGTCGCCGGGTCGCCAATCACCGCGCTGTACCGGGATTTCGTGCCCGGCCAATTCTGCCAGCAGCGGGCCAAATTCTTGCCAAATAGAGAGGGTGTTATCCACGCCGCCGCCGACGTTGAAGGCCTGTCCTTTGAGGCGATCTATGTTGGCGATGCCTAATTCGTAGGCACGAATGAGGTCGGAAACGTGCAGCAAATCGCGTACCTGCTTGCCATCACCATAAATGCTGATGGGCCGCCCCATGACGGCCGCAATCACAAAATGGGCCACCCACCCCTGGTCTTCGACGCCGAATTGGCGACGGCCGTAAATGCACGACTGCCGAAAAACCAATGTGCGCAGCCCATAAATCCGCGCATAGTCTAGCATGTACTGGTCGCCCGTCCCTTTGGAACAGCCATAGGGAGAATGGAAGTCCAAAGCAGCGCTTTCGGAAATGCCGCAGGGGTAGTCGGCGTAGGCATAGCGCGTTTCTTGTTCAACCACGCCCACATCCTCCATGCCGCCGTAGACTTTGTTGGTAGATGCGTAGAGAACGGCCGTTTCCGGGCAAACCTGCCGCACCGCCTCTAGCACATTAAACGTACCCAACGCGTTAATCTCAAAATCCTCGCGGGGATTTTGTACGGACGTGGTGACGGCCACCTGGCTGGCGAGATGCAGCACCACATCCGCGCCGCCTATGCTGCCGGTCAGTGCGGTAAAATCGCGCACATCGCCGCGCACAAAGCGCAGCCGCGCCGTACCGTGCTGCGCCGCCAACCAATCCAGGTTGGCTTGCCCGCCCACCCGCGACAAATTATCAAAAATGACGACTTCATGACCTTGCTCTAAAAAATGATCGGCACTGTTACAACCAATAAAACCAGCGCCCCCCGTAATAAAAAATTTCATGCCTGTGCTTCCTTCAAATGGTTCGTTATAAGTTGCAAGTTGCAAGTTACAGGTTACAGATTGAATTTGGGGCAACCTGTCACTTGTAACCATTTACTCGTTATACAATGTCAGGGTGCAGATGGCGCACTGGTTAAGTGTACCCAAAGCGCCTGGCGCAGAGCATTCAGGGTATGTGCGTAATAATTGTCATTGAGTATAACGGTCATAATCAGGGCATCGTCACCGGTATCGCGGTAGTAACGCGGCCGTTCCCCCTCAACTATGAAAGCGTATTTTCGGTATAACGCCTGGGCAATTGTGTTGCTGCGGCGTACTTCCAGGGTTGCCTGCGTGGCAGGGTGTTCGCCAGCCATGTACAGCATGTTGAGCAAGAGTAATTCCCCCAATTTTTTACCACGCCAGTCCGGGTGGGTAGCAATGGTGCTGATGTGCGCTTCATCGGCTATCAACCAATATCCAACGTAGCCAAGCAAGACGTTTTCAAGCAGCAATGCCTGGTAATGGGCCATTGGGTTTCGCGTCAGTTCGTATTCGTACAGCCCTTTTTTACTGGGAGTTGGAAAGGCTAGCCGGTCAATTGCATACACGGCATCCAAATCGGCTAGTTGCAGGGCGCGTAATTGATATGGCGCAGGGGCGGCGAGCATGGGCTAATTGCCAGCGGGGTCTTTGAGGTAGATGGGGGCCAGGGTGCGAGCGTTATCTGTCTGCCCTTTGCGCAAACGAACCCAGGCTATTTCGGCCAGACAACCAGCACGACGAGTGGATCGGGAGGGCAGAGCAACCTGAAATTCTTTGCTGGCGGCACGGATGGTTTTGGCTGCTTCTGCGCTGATTTCCCCGGCAAAAGTGTGAGGGTCATCCGTATTGAGGGATGCTAATAGCTCATCCCAGTTAACGATGACGGGGCGTTCGCCGCTTTGCCAACCACGACGGCCGTGCCATTGATAAACGCCTGCACATACCCGGCTGCGCCCCGCCTCGGCAATGACAACCAGTTGACCGGAGCGTTCGCCAATTGAATGCGCCAAAATATCCAACGTGGGCACGCCAATGATCGGAGTCTGGTGCGCCAGCGCCATCCCTTTGGCGACGCCCAACCCGACGCGCAGCCCGGTGTAGGAACCGGGGCCGAGGGCAACGGCAATAGCTTTAAGGTCGCTGCCTGTCAGGCCTTGTCGAACGAGCATTCGTTCGATGGATGGACTAAGTTCGATGGTTTGGGTGTTGATGCTGTGCCACCCAGCTTCGTCGATGACGGCCGTTCCGTCATGCAACGCCAGTCCTGTCCAACGGGTAGCGGTGTCAATGGCTAAAATCATAGGGTCATCCTAAACACCAAAGGCACTGCGCTTGAATTGCTCCAACAATTCAGCAGAACGTTCACCTTTGGCGACAACGCGCAGCGTGCGGCGCGTCTCATTGAGGTAAGTCAAGGTAATCCACAAGGCGTCTTTGGACAGCAAGGGAGTGATGTGTTCCGGCCACTCGATCATGACGGCCCCTCTGCTGTCAAGAATTTCGGCGATGCCGGTGGTTTCGATGTCTACGGCCGTTTCCAGTCGGTAGCAATCAATGTGATAGAGAATCAATCCATCATGCACACGCGGGTACTCATTCACCAGAGTAAAGGTTGGGCTAGTCACACGCAGAGCCGTGCCCCAACCACGCCCAACGCCACGAGCCAGGGCTGTTTTGCCTGCACCCAATTCACCTGAAAGGCAAATCAAGTCATGAGCTTGCAGCAATTCGCCCAGGCGCACACCTAAGCGCTCCGTTTGGGCAACATTGCTGCTGATAAAATCAAGTGTCCACTTATCAAGTATGGGCATAAGAATTTACGATTAACGATTTTGGATTGATGATTACTCGCTTTCAAAACGCGAAGCTTAAATCAAAATCGATCTCTGAATATCTATCACCTACGGGTTTAGGAATTTACTAAAAACTCGCAAACTCTCTAAATCGATCTTTATTATACCTTCACCTAAAGAACATGGTATCATTAGCCGGAACTGGGAACTAGGAGAAGAATTACATGCGGGTACTCGTTATCTCTGACATTCACGCCAATCTCGCTGCGTTTAAAGCTGTACTGGATGATTCCAAGGGGTTGTGGGAGAAAATATGGTTCTTGGGGGATCTCATCGGTTATGGGCCAGACCCCAATGAATGTACGTCTCTGCTCCGCGAATTTGACCACATTGCTTTATCGGGCAACCATGATTGGGCCGTACTGGACAAATTGGATACGTCCAGCTTTAATGCTGAAGCCAAATCGGCTATTACCTGGACACGCGATACCATCACACCGGAAACGCGTGCGTATTTGGATTCGCTGCCTTCAAAGCTGGTACTGGGTCAGTTCACGTTGGCTCATGCCAGTCCGCGCCAGCCTGTATGGGAATATATTTTAGACCCGTACACGGCGGCCATTAATTTTGAATTTTTTGATACGCCGTATTGCCTGGTTGGGCATACACATGTGCCAATCTGGTTTGAGGAAACGGCCGTACACAGTGTCATTCCCTACGTGCCCAACTATGGCAAGCCCACCAACCTGCCCGAAAATCGAGTGATCATCAACCCTGGCAGCATTGGCCAGCCGCGAGACTCTGATCACCGTGCGGCATATGCACTGTTGGACACCGATAACCTTGTCTGGGAATATCGCCGCATCGCATATGACGTGAGTAAAACACAAGAAAAGATGCGGGCGCAAAATATGCCATCGCGTCTGGTCAACCGTTTGGAATACGGTTGGTAGCACCTCCAACAAGAAAAAACTGCAAAAGTCATGGCTGACTTTTGCAGTTTACCCCACCTTCCAGTTTTATTATTTTGAGTCGGAATTAAATAAGCTGCGCTTTTAGAAGGGTTCAATCTCAGACATCGAACCCTTCTTTTGTTTAACCGCCGTTATTCATACCTTCCATGCCGCTGCCGTCCATATCCATATCCATGCTGGGCGTGTCAGCATTATCACGGATATCGGCCGTCACTTCCATTGTCCCGGCATTTTCAAATTGTAGGGTGATTGGAATGCTGTCTCCGGCATTAAATTCCTGATTTTTGCCAATGCACATGACATGTAGGCCACCAACTTTCAACTCAACCATTTCGCCTTTGGGTAAAGCAATGTAACCATCAGGTACAGGGCGCATTCCCATGACATCCCCTTCCTTCATGTACATTTCGTGGAGTTCTACCGTTCCGCAAGCATCGGTGCTGGCGCTGAGCAGTTTGTCATCTTCACCCGTATTGTTGGTTATTTGCATGTAGAATGCACCATTAGCTGCTGCCATAGGGGAGGTACGCCCCCATACATCATTTACTTCCATTTCACCGGAGCTGCTGCCACAAGCAGCCAGCAGCACAATCAGCAAAAATAGCATCAAACCTAATTTCCAATGTCTCATTTTATCTCTCCTTATTAAATTGCTTGTTTGCATTATCACAAATGCACTTGATTTGGGTCTGGGTAGCTCCCCCAAACCATGAGCCTCTAAGCTTCCCCGCCAGAGTATGTGTGTGTCAAAGGAAGGTGGGAGTCTCTTGAACACACACTGAATCATTACTATCTATTCTGATACGGTCAGATCAAATTGTTGCTCGCTCCAGGTACCATCAAGAAGGGTGGCGCGAACGGTTACGACCCAGTCTCCAGTCATTGTCCAGGCAAAGGGCACGGCATATAAGCCATCGCTACCGCCAGCAGCGTTTGCCAACACGGGCATCATGCCTGCATGAGTCATGTCACCTTTGATGTTAATCGTGGCATCGTCAACGGCCGTTCCCGCTGCATCTGTCACCCGAACAACCATCTCCGTATCGCCGCTCATTGTTGGGGCTGCGGGTTCCATTAGCTCAATAGTCAGTTCGGCCGTGCCAGCCTCACCCTCTTGCTGGCTCTGGCGGCAGCCCACCATCAGCAGCAACAGCATAACCAGAAAAATCACTCGTTTCATTTCATAACTCCAAATTGATAAGCCTCTCTTCAAAACCCTGGCTTACTGACTTTTCAACACATTCCGCAAATCCGATACCATTTCATCACGAGCCATGCCAAAAGGAAAAGAAAGCCAGTACTCGCCTTTTTTATCAATAACAAATACACGAGCCGTGTGATCAATCAGATAACCGGTAGCGGGCGTACCTTCGTGTCGCTCATAAAAAATGCCATAATCCGACGCTGCGGCAGCAATTTGCTCCTCAGTCCCCGACAAACCTATAAACGATGGATCAAAGTGCGCCACATAGTCAGCCAATTGCAATGGCGTGTCTCGCTCCGGGTCTACCGTCACCATGATGACCTGAATCTCGTCTGCATCCTTGCCCAACTCCTGCATCACTTGCGCCAAATCCGTCATCGTACTGGGGCAAACATCCGGGCAAAACGTGTAACCGAAATAAAGCAGCACCACTTTGCCAGAAAAGTCACTCAACGAAACTGGACCAGCCACACTTTGCAGAGTGAAATCAGTTGCCTGTTGTGGCCCAGGCCACAACGTGCCAAAATATTGCGGCTCTCCCCCGCAAGCAACTAACAACAGAAACAAAAGCAACAATAAAACAAGTCGTTTCATCGGTTTACTCCAGTTTATCCTACCCCTCGCATTTCCATTGGTAGATACATAATCACTAAGGCTGATACCGCCAACACCAGCAGCAGGAAAATCCAGGGTAATTGCGCGGCAAATTCATCACGAACGAGTCGAGCACGCTCACCTACTACGTGCAAACTGGCAGCCGTGCCAACTAGCAGCGCCAACAACTCAAAAGGATCAATCCAGCTCATGGGCAGCAGCGGCCCCAACGCCCAATTGGGCTGCCCAAACCAAGATATACCCACATCTAGCAAAAAGTTTTGCAGCACAGGAATAATGGCTAGCGCACCGGTCAGAAAATGAAAACCGGCATAATGGGCAAACCAGATGGCAAAGGCTAAAGGAGCAAAAGCTGGCGCGTAGCGGGCCACATTCAAACGCAGCGATTCATGATTTTGAGACAGTTTGCGACTGCCCCAAGCAGCAACCACCCCTAGCCCCACAGGGAGTAGCAAATCCAGCACACCAAAAACCAGCAGCAAGATAAGGCCCTCGTTATTCGTCTGCAATACACCCATCAACCAGGCTTCCAGTTGATAGACGGGAGGAACCATGCCAAAAGCGTTGCCCACACCCGTAAAGGCGAAAATGAGGATGAGCAAGTTTACGTCCCAACGACGGGGCCAGGTATCGGCACGGCTGACTTCGGCCAAGGGGTTGCGCCAGGCAAGGGCTACGTTGTCGTGCGGGCAAGCACGAGCGCAGTCAAGGCACAGTGTGCAGTCGAGGTTGCTTTTGATTTGCGGGGCAAAGAGTTCAGTTCCACAACCTAGCACGGCCGTACTGCCATTGACACACTCTTTACCCACACAAGTATGGCACGTATCCTGACTGCGCACGCTGATTTGCAGGGGGGAGATGGTGCTGCTGACAAAATTGAAGGTGCCCAAGGGGCAAACGTATTTGCAAAAAGGAGATTCGGCAAAGAACGCTTCCAGCACAAAGGCGGCAACAAAGTAAGCGAGGATAATCCAGGCTGTGAGCAAGGGGCTGGCCCACAGATCAAGCCATTCATACAGCCAAAAGAAAAGCAGCAGCACAGTAATGGCAATCCATTTATTACGCAGGCGGCGGGGCCAACGACGGCCGTTTCCACTCAACCGTTTCGCCAATGTGCGCGGCAGCGTAAAAGGGCAGCTCATGCAAAAAAGATTACCCACCAGCAGCAGAGCAAACATGACAAAGCCACGATAATGCACCCAGGTCACGACTGTAGCGATATTAGTGGGAGCCAGTTTCGGGCCGGTAAAGCCATCAAATAACATAAGCAAAGCCACCGCTAACAGCAAAAGCTGGCCCACCAACCGCCCCCAGCGCCAGCGCAGCAACCGCCCAATGAGCGGGGCTTGCAATAAATCGTAACGGGGGGCGGGTTGATGGAGACTGGTCATAGGAATCTGGAAATTTGCTCAATCAACCTTTTTTCAGGCGCATGGCTTCCCGCACATAAACAACTGTAGACGAGAAGTCCATCAGTTCGCCGCCAAAACCGGTTCGGAAGCGCCGGGCGTCATCGTCGCGCTCGAAGGCGAGAATAGTAGGCGTGCAGCAAACAGTGATGTCGGGATGGACGAGATAATGCGCAGTGCTTGCTTCAAGCGTACGGCCGTACAAAAATCCAGTCACCAACACCGAAACAACGTCATGATCGTTGTGAGCCAGATACATGAAGCCGCAGTGAGGGCAGCAGGCGCGACGCTGCCTGTCATGGGTGAGCCGCAAAATGACCTGTGTTTGACGGCGGGTCTGTTTGTGACAAATGAGGCAATGGTCGGTAACGGCCGTTTCCGACATCATCGAAACCGCCCCGCCTCGCACCTTTCGCAGCCGCCTTTCACCGGCCAGCAAATCCAGGTCACGATGAATGGTCATCTCCGACACCTGAAATGCCTCACTGAGCGCACTAATCGTTACACGTCCTTGTTCATCCAGCAAAGCCAGAATTTGTTGGCGGCGGTCAATCGGTAACATACAAACCCTGTGATAAAGTGTGATTTAATGTGATTTGGCGGGGGGATTCTAACAGATTGCCACACGATGGCAAGTAAACGCTAGAGGGAAAGGGAATCTCTCGTTTTAGCGAGTTAGCACGTAAAAACTGCGGAGGGGGGATGGGGTGGAAAAAAAGTCAGTAACCACGTATCCAGCAGCGAAAAACTGGGTGAACAACGTGCGGGTATGCAACCGCCACTGCTGCGCCAGGGCAAAATCTTGTTGTTTGATAGCTTGAATATCAGCGGGTATTTCGACGAGTATTTCTGCATCATCGGAAACGGCCGTATCCGATGGCGGCACAGGCAATCCGACATCGTTGAACGTCGTCTCATTGACTAGCCGTGCGCCAGATTGCAGGAGAGGTGGCAAAGAAAACGGCCGTACCCCCTCCTGTAAACGCTGCTCTACATGCCCATCTGCAAGGTGCCACGCCACTTCAAAACGATCGGTGGGCAACCCAGCATTAATACCACCCAAGTCCCCATGAAAGTGCAGGTGATACGTACGGCACACAGCACCCAATTTGCCAATATTGAAATACGCATTGCGGCTTTCCAACGGGTCATACGTCCAGGTAACAAGGCGCACGCCCATCTTTAGAGCAAACTCGCGCTGCGCTAACTTCAACCGATACCCTACATTCTGGCTTTGGTAAGCGGGCAGCACGCCAGTCATCGCCGAGTACATTTTGAGAGGAACGGCCGTATCCGCCCCCAACACACCTAAACAAAAACCCATCAGCCGCTCACCATCAAACGCGCCCAACAGCGCCGCCCCGGCATGTTGCAAGGCATGCAGCATATGAACACTGGTAATCTCCAGGTCATCAATGCCCCAGGCCAAACGCTGCACTTCTTCCGCCTGGCGCATCTCGTCATGAGTTTGAAGGGGCCGTATTTCAATCATGGGATGAGCGAGAAACAACCGTTATTTGTGACTTTCTAGCCACGCCTGCCGAAACTGACGGGCACGCGTAATCAAATTGGCCATTGGCTGCTGCGGACCGCCGAACAACGTGCTGCCCAAAAACACCGCCCGCACTCCGGCGGATACATACGCGGGCACTTCCTCCGGGGTAAAATCACCGGCGGTAATCACTTGTACATCGCTAAAAGTCTCACGTAAGGTTTTGACATAATCCGCGCCAGCGGGGCCGCCAGTAGGGACACGCACCAGAGACAATCCAGCAGATAATGCCGCTTGCACCGCATAAATGCCAATCACGTTGGGCAGATAGAACACGCCTGCTTGCTGACAGGTTTCGTGTACGGTCGTACTCAACCGATACGACGAAATCCACTGCGCACCAGCGGCAATCAGCGCCGCAGCCTGAGCCGGCGTCTCCACCTCCGCCGCACCGACTAGTAAGTGAGTGCGCCCACGCTGCCGCAAATCAGCCACCAAAGCGGCCGTATTCGCCACCCCCTCAGCCGAGCCATTTGGCAGCGCCACTTCCACCGCCCCCACTGGCGACGCTAACAGCGCGTCAGCTACTGAGACAATCGCTTGCAGCGACAAGTCTCCCGGCAGCATCGCCGCAAAACCGGCCTGGTACAATTGGTTACTGGTTGTTGGTTGTTGGTTGCTGGTCATTTACTGTTCACCATTCACTGCTTACTGTTTACTGAATACTGCCCACTATCCACTATCCCACGTACCAGGCCACAACCTGCGTACCCCAAATGAGCATGAGAATGCCGGAAATGGTAAGATATTGGCCGTAAGGCAAATAGGATGTGCGCGAAAAACGACGACTGAGAAGGAGCACGGCCGTTACCACCCCGCCCAATAAAATCGCCAACGTGATCGCAAAGAGAACGCGATGCAGACCCAACATCGCTCCCAATGCCATCGCCAGCTTCACATCGCCAAAGCCCAACGCACCAGGGCCAAAGACCGCTTGCCCCACCCAATAGACCGCAAAAAACAGCACAAAACCGAGCAGCGCCCCCACCAAAGCGGATAGAAAATTATTGTCGCTGACAAAGACGCTGAACAGCAGAGCAACGGCCGTTGCTGGCAATGTCACCACATCAAAAATCAGCTTGTGCTCCAGATCGGTAACGGTAATGAGGATGAGAATGGCAATGTACAGACTGTTCACGGCCAGGTTGATCGGGTCGGTCATGAGAGAAGGCAGGAGGGCAAAGAGTACGGCCGTTCCCCACGCCACCCCCCGCACCCGCCAACGCGGCCCCGCGCCGCACGACGCGCAGGCCCCCACCCCTACCCATTGCAAAAGCGAAGCAGGTTGAGCGCATGTAGGGCAACGTGGCAGCGACGGCCGTTTCCGCTGTGGCAAATCATCTGCCAGCGCATTAATCACAACGCCAATCAAAAGGCCAATTAGAGCAAAAAGTAAGTTGAGCATAGGGAATTATAGCAAGTTTGCAAGTGAGCAAGTGGCAAGTAAAAAAACTTGCAAACTTGCCGCTTGCCCACTTCATCACGGCTTCAACACCACCGGCAAATACACGTACTCAATCTGCGGCACAACGTACAGCGTCGCCTGAATAGTCGCCGGGCTGCCAATCACGCCATCATCCGTGCTGACGACGAGCATGGCAGTATACGTGCCAGTCATCAAACCGGCGCTGCTCAGTGTCACCGTCAGCGCGTCACCGCCCACGCCGGTTGTGGGCGTCAAGGTGGGCGTGATGGTGTTACCAGGGGTGATAACGGCCGTCCAGGTATACCCCGCCGTCAAATTAATTGGAAACACCTGCGAAACCGTGACCGGTGTCGTTACCGTTGCCATTGCTGCAATGCTGCTCCCGTCCACATCCAATGTTGCCGCAGATAAAAAGGCATCATCCCAATACACTTCATTATGCTTCACCGGCACTTCGGCACGCGACCACATAAATACCGTAACCTGTTCCGCCTGCGCCGTCGCCGTAATCACAAATTCGCCAAAATAATCGTACTGCTTACGCGGCTCGCTCCAAATGACGGTGGGGCTTTGCCAATCTGTGCCGCCGGTGGGGTCGATGCCCACTTTTTGGAAAAGCTGCCCGTCATCAAACGGACGATCCGGCGTGGCGCTGTACCAATCGTCACTATTGCGGTCACTCCAGGCATGGCCCCATACGCTAAAGCAAAATTGTTCGCCCGGCACGGCCGTTACCTGTTGATGCACCGCCGACTCATGCCGCGACCAAAAAGACCAATAATGCAGCGACTTTTCGCCGCTGCGTACACGATCCGGGTTCACCTGATCAGGTGTGGAGGCGGTGTACTCCGGCATGATAATGTATAACTCTGTCCCATCCGGTAGCCAGCGCGGATGCCATTCGGCAGGCATTTGCGCCCGTTCGCAATATTGGTTGGGTTGATCGGGATACCACGTCTGGCAGTCGGGATGTCCCGGCGGTGGATATTGGTATGCCGTGTATTCGCCCTCAAAGCCAGGGTTCTGCAAGAGGTTGGTCCCCGTGCAAACAGTGGAAGTGCGAATGGCAAAGGGTTGGACGGCCGTTGCAGGAACGGCCGTATCCTCACCCACCTGCGCTGCTGCCAGCGAAGGCTGCTGCACCAAACCCAGCAAACTTGTCAGTGCCAACAATGCCCCCACCATCACCACAACCATCATCCATTTTCTCTTCATCGTACACACTCCCGGCAGATAGAGTGTAGAGATAGAGACCTCTCCTCCCCTTAGCGTTCGCTCCAACCACTAACTCTTTACCCTATCTCAATCCTCTAGCTCTACACTCTATCTACCCTATGCAAACCAGACAAAACAGGTATCATAATTATTGGCATTCCTCCACACATTGTATCCTTTCTGGCCCAATCTGCCTGAAGGAATTGCCAGACCCCAAATCAAAGGAGAAGAACATGAAAGTTATAGCCCGTATTGGTCTCATCTTGGTAAGCATTTTGCTTATCCTCGCCATTGTCGTTGCCGTTGTAGGAACGGTCATGGTCAGACGGCCGTTCCCCAAAACCGATGGCTCCATCAGCGTACCCGGTCTAGAAAACGAAGTCAACGTCTACCGTGACGAGTACGGCATCCCCCACATTTACGCCGAAAATCAACACGACCTCTTCTTTGCCCAGGGCTACATCCACGCCCAAGACCGCTTCTGGCAAATGGAATTCTGGCGGCACATCAGCCAGGGCCGCCTCTCCGAAATCGCCGGCGACGCCACCCTGAGCAGCGACATCTTCATCCGCACAATGGGCTGGAACCGCATGGCCGAAAACACCATTCGCTACTATGAAGAGAACGAACCCGAATACCTGAAAGTCCTGCAAGACTACAGCGATGGCGTCAATGCCTACATCGAAGAAAACCGCGACCAAATTTCCATCAACCAAACTATTTTAGGGCTGGTCAACGATCCCTGGGAAATCGAACCCTGGCTGCCCGTCCATACCGTTGGCTGGGGCGTGGTCATGTCCGATAACCTCAGCGGCAACTGGAGCGACGAAATCGCCCGCGCCGAGCTAATCAAAGAGTTGGGCGAAGGGCAAGTGGCCTCGCTGCTGCCCTTTTACCCCTATGATGACCGCCCGGTGATGGTTCCCACCAGCGCCATGCCAGACTTGCAAGTGGAAGAAGGTGAGAGCGAAACGGCCGTGCCCACTCCCATCAATTGGGCCAACGTCAACACCACCCTCGTCGGCAGCAAACCCGACCTCAGCTTCCTCGGCTCGGCCCCCTTCGTCGGCAGCAACAACTGGGTCATCAGCGGCGAATACACCGCCAGCGGCCAGCCCCTCCTCGCCAACGATCCCCATCTCGGCATCCAAATGCCCTCCATCTGGTACGAAGTTGGCCTGCACGCCCCCAACTTCAACGTCGTCGGCTTCAGCTTTGCCGGCGTTCCCGGCGTCATCATCGGCCACAACGACCACATCGCCTGGGGCGTCACCAACGTCGGCCCCGACGTGCAAGACCTCTACATCGAAAAACTCAACCCCAGCGACCCCAACCAATACGAATACATGGGCGAATGGCAAGACATGGATGTGATTGAGGAAGTGGTCAAAGTTAATGGCGGTGACGATGTAACCGTCGAAGTCAAACTCACGCGGCACGGCCCCATCATCAGCGATTTGAAAGACAACGTGCAAGACGTACTCTCCATGCGCTGGACAGCGCAAGAACCCTCCCGCATCCTCCAATCCGTCATGCTGCTTAACGAAGCACAAAACTACGACGAATTCCGCGAGGCGCTGCGCTATTGGGATGTGCCCTCACAAAACGTCGTCTACGCCGACACCGAAGGCAACATCGCCTACCAGACTCCCAGCCTCATCCCCATCCGCAAAAATGGCGACGGCCTCGTCCCCGTGCCCGGTTGGACGGATGAATATGAATGGGAAGGCTGGATACCCTACGAAGACCTACCACACCTCTTCAACCCTGAATGGGGCTACATTGTCACCGCCAATCACGCCGTCGTCGATGAAGATTACCCCTACCTCATCAACCTCTACTGGGCTGACGGCGACCGGGGGCAGCGCATCACCGATATGCTGACGGAAGTGATTGACAGCGGGCGCAAACTAACCGCCGATGATATGGCTCGCATCCAATTCGACAGCCAATCTTTGATGGCAGCCGATTATCAACCCCTGTTTGCAGGCTTATCTAGCAATGATTCGCAGGTGCAGGCAGCGTTGGAACGGCTGCGCGGTTGGGATTTGCAACTGCGCCGCGACAGCGTGCCCGCCGCTATCTTCGAGATTTTCTACTACAAACTGGTAGATAATCTGCTGGCGGACAATGTGGGTGCGGACAATGTGAGCGACGTTCACAGCCGCGTTTTTATGCACGATATGGCGCAGCAGCCGGGTGCCATTTGGTGGGATGACCTGAACACCAGCGCCAAAGAGACGCAGCAAGACATCATCTTGCGCTCCCTGTCTGATGCTATTGACTGGTTGGGCGAGAATGTGGGCAAAGATATGAATGACTGGACGTGGGGCACGCTGCACACGGCCACATTCCCCAGCGCTCCATTGGGGCAAAGCGGCATTGGCATTATTGAAGCGATGGTGAACGGCGGGCCGATTCCGGTGGATGGCGGCCCCAGTATTGTGAATGCAACGAGTTACAGTTGGGGGGATATTGCGGCCGTGACCGGCCATCCCTCCATGCGTATGATTGTGGATTTGAGCGATTTCGACTTGATGCAAACAGTCATCCCCACTGGAGAGAGCGGTCATCCTTTCAACGCTCACTATGAAGACCAGATGCCATTGTGGCAAAATGGGCAGTATCATCCAATGTGGTTTACGCGGGAGGCGGTGGAAACGGCCGTGCAAGACCATCTCATCTTGCAACCAGCCGAATAAAAACAAAAACCGCGAAACGTGGCCCTGTCACGCTTCACGGTTGATGAGACATAAAAACCGGGTTTTTTGGCAAAGACCCGGTTTTTTCTTTGCTAAATCACGCCCAAAAAGGCGAGGATGGCAATCCCACCCACGATCACATTCAGCAAAACGAGAATCGCCAAAACCAGGCGCTGCCCTGGTGTAAATTGACTGAGCGAGAACGCCCCACCTTTCTTGGAACCTTCTTCCAGACTCATATCTTCGTATGCTGTACTGGCACGGGCGCTGCGCTGACGTAGTTCTTCAAATTCGTCAAAATCACCACTGGCAGCACTATCATCCGTTTCAGACTCGCTGCCAAAATCATCAAGGTCTTGCACCCAATCTGGGCCTTCTTCATCGCCGAAGTTACTGCTGCGGAAATCATTTATAAAGTCGTCAGCCATTATAACCTCCAGTTAGCTCTTAGCTGTTAGCATTTAGCGGTTAGCCAAGCGTTTTCATTTAATGTGGGTAGACATAAGAAGGTTACTTTTATTTGGTGTAAAAGTCAACTTTAGATGGACGGCCGTAATGTCACATCTCCCGCCGTAATTGTGTAAACCTGTCCGGCAGCGTTGGTTACTTGCAAATGTCCCCACTCATCTGTGCCCGTTGCCATGCCGTAGAGGCTGCGGCCGTTCCCCACCTCTGTCACCTCCACCTGCTGCCCTATCGTGATGAGCTGTGCCCGCCACGCAGAGAGCGGCGATTGACCAGAAACGGCCGTTTCATACAACGCTTCCAATTCAGCCAGCAACACGGTGAACAACGCTTGCCGCGATACGGGCTGCCCGCCCGCCAAGAGCAGGCTGGTTGGCGGAGTAGCTGCCTGCGGCAACTGTGCTGCTGTCAGATTGACGTTGAGGCCCATGCCGAGAATAGCTGTGGAAATACGGCCGTTCCCATCCATCTCACTCTCCAACAGCAATCCCCCTACTTTGCGCCACTCCCCCATCTGCTGCACCATAATGTCATTCGGCCATTTGATGCCTACCGTCAACGCCGGGCAAACAGCGGCAATGGCCCGCACCACCGCCAGGCTGGCAATCATCAGCAGCCAGTTGGCTTGCGTAGCCGGCCATTGGGGACGCAGCAGCACAGAGAAAAGGAGCGCCGTACCGGGCGTCGCTTCCCAACGCCGCTGCAAGCGCCCCCGCCCCTGGCTCTGATAATCAGCTAACAGCACAGTGCCTGCGGGAGCAGCGGTTTCATCGCCATCTGCGGCCATTTGTTTCAGCGTTTCGTTTGTGGAGCCGATTGTGGGCACATAATGATACGCCCGCCCCAGCCAATGAGTGGTTAATGCGGATTGTACGGCCGTTTCCTGCAAATCTTGCACTATCCTTGCTCCTATCCATTCTCTGAAAATAGTCAGATGAATCAGAATACCTTATAATATTGAACATTACCTGACGATGTATTATTAGTAAAGTCCCACGACAAGCAGCCTACAATAAGTGGGCACCTGTTTGTCAGCAAGAGTAGCGGAAATGAATCATACATCCCCACCTGATAAACCTGCAAAACAGGGTGACGCCTTTTGGGAAGCGCTTTTTGCCCATGAACCAACTGCTTCGGCAGATCAGATGGGGCGTGGAGATGAAAATGGGGACGGCCGTTCCCCACACCCCTCTGCCAATACAAACACTCCCTCTCCCGACGTACCCGCAAAAAACCCCTGGGACATCGCCATCGAATGCCAACAGCACGACCAAACCGTACGCCTGCGTGTAACCGATTACAACAAAGGCGGCCTGATTGTGTATTGGAACAACTTGCAAGGATTTGTCCCGGCGTCACAATTGGTTCATCTACCCCAATTCCATATCGAACACGAACGTATCCGTGCGCTTAAAGAATGGGTCAATGCCTGGCTCGAATTGAAGATCATAGAGCTTAATCCTGCTGAAAATCGCCTGATTTTCTCTGAGCGGGCAGCGCGGGTAAATGCAACGGATCGCGATCAATTGTTGCAGCGCGTTCAACCCGGCGACACCATTCGCGGCATTGTCACCAATCTCACCAAATTTGGCGTCTTTTTAGATTTGGGCGGCGTGGAAGGGTTGATTCATATTTCGGAATTGTCGTGGAGCCGGGTCACGCATCCCAGCAAAGTGCTGCGCCCTGGTCAGCAGGCGATGGCGCTAGTGCTAGACGTGGATCGTGAGAACGGCCGTGTTGCCCTGAGCCTCAAACGCCTGAAACTAGACCCCTGGCACAACATCGAAGCGCGATATGCCTCCGGCCAGATTGTCGAAGGCATCATCAGCAACATCGTCCCTTACGGCGCGTTCGTTCAGCTAGAAGACGAGTTAGAAGGGCTGATACACATTTCCGAACTCGCCGAAGGCAATTTCTTGCACCCCCGTGATGTGGTATGTTATGGGGAACGCGTGCGGGCAAAGGTTTTGAAAGTAGATGGCGCAAAAAAGCGCCTGGCCCTTAGCCTGCGCGATGTTGGTAGTTAGTAGCTGGTTGTTGGTTACTGGTCACTGATTACCGATTACTGGTTTCATGGCTCGAAAAAAATCCCCGCCAACCCGCACCCCTGCCCCCGCCCCGCCCACTTGGGACGAACGCGCCATCAACGCGCTGATGCCCTGGCGTGTGGAAATAGTAGGCGTTGGGCTGTTTTTGTTTGCCATGATTACCATCCTTGCCCTACCAGGCTGGACAAAGGCAGATTGGTGGTGGACGAAGCTGCTGCGCGAGATATTTGGCTGGGGCGCGTATCCGCTGTTTCTCACGGTGGCGGCTGCCGGGCTGCATGTGGCACTGCGCAAGGTGGAACGGCCGTACCACATCCACCCCCGTCAAGTCATCGGCCTGGAACTGATTTTGCTCACCCTGCTGCCCCTCAGCCACCAATTCACCCGTGCCACGCTGGCCGAAGCGCATTTAGGCAAAGGTGGTGGGCTGGTTGGCTGGGCGCTCTCCGAGCCGCTGCTAGCCTTTTTCGGCCCCATTCTCACCGGGTTGTTGTATCTGGCTTTGCTAATCGGCGGATTATCATTAATCACGAGCATTGGCTGGCAGCACGTACAGCAGTGGCTGCAAATCCTTTCTCAAGAGTTACAGCAATTCGCCGAGCAAATCGCGCCATCTTCCAGAGAAGAATCCGAGGAATCGGCATCAGTGTGGGGGACGGCCACGCCTGATCCCGCCGTGCCTCCACCACAAATCACGCTCATGCCAGATGATCTGGTCATCATTGATGATTCTGCGGCCAACATACAGCCTAAACTGCGCCGCCGCGCTCACCCGCTTCCCCCCATTGATCTGCTGCTAGAGGGTGGCACAGCCGCGCTCACGCCCGAAGAGATTGACGAGAAAAAGCGCATCATCGAGCAAACGCTGCACGACTTTGGCTTGCCCGCCACCGTGACGCAAATTCGGCGCGGCCCGGCGGTGACACAGTTCGGCGTGGAGCCGGGTTACGTGGAAAAGCCGGGGCTGGATGGTGAGTTGAAGCAGCACAAGGTACGCGTGGGGCAAATTGCCGCGCTGCAAAAAGATTTGGCGCTGGCGTTGGCCGTGCAGCGTTTGCGCGTACAGGCTCCCGTGCCCGGCCAGGGTGTGGTGGGGATTGAAGTGCCGAATGACGAGACGGCCGTTGTCCGCCTGCGCCCCGTCATCGAATCCGACACCTTCTACAAACTCAACGCGCCACTCGGCGTTGGCCTGGGGCACGATGTATCCGGCGCACCCATTGCCATCGACCTGGGGAAACTGCCACATTTGCTTGTCGCCGGCACGACCGGTTCCGGCAAAAGCGTGTTAATGAACGCGCTAATTTCTTGCCTGGTTTTCAACAATACACCCGACAACCTACACGTCATCATGATTGACCCCAAAAAGGTGGAACTCATCCGCTTTAATGGCCTGCCGCATCTCATCGGGCAGGTGGAGACAGAGGCCGACCGCGCCGTGGGGGTGCTGCGCTGGCTGACAGCCGAAATGGATCGGCGTTATGAGCTGTTCTCGGCGGTGGGGGCGCGTAATCTGAATGGCTACAATCACAAAGCAGGCCGCGACAAAAGCAAAAAGCTGCCCTATATGGCGGTGTTTATTGATGAATTGGCCGACCTGATGCACACCTATCCCGGTGATGTAGAACGCACGCTGTGCCGCCTGGCGCAGATGGCAAGAGCAACAGGGATTCATTTGGTGGTGGCTACGCAACGGCCGTCCACTGATGTCATCACCGGTCTAATCAAAGCCAATTTCCCCGCCCGCCTCTCCTTCTCCGTTGCTTCCGGAACAGATTCCCGCGTCATTTTAGACAGCGTGGGCGCGGAACATTTGCTGGGCAAAGGAGACATGCTCTTCCTCGCCCCCGATGCCAGCGGGCCACAGCGTGTGCAAGGCGTCTTTGTCAGCGACCCGGAAATCGAAGCTATTGTAAAACATTGGAAAGAGGCTCTACCAGAGTGGGAACCCATTCCCTGCCCCTGGGAAACCTTGCTCGCCAAATTTGCCCTGCTGGACGAGACCGACAGCCTGCTAGAATCAGCCATCGAGATCGCCCAAAAGCAAGACTCCCTTTCTACCTCCTATTTGCAGCGCCGCTTGCGCATTGGCTTTCCGCGTGCGGCACGCATTATGGAGCACCTGTACGAAATGGGATTAGTAGAAGACCCCAAAACAGGTGGTAAAACACGCCGCAGCTATGTAAGCGAAGACGACGACCCCATGGGAGACTTACTCTCCAACCAAGAGTCAGATTGATTCAGCCTTGAAAATTGAACCAATCTCAATCCACACATATAATTTCATCAACATCATCATAAAGTTTGAAACCGGAGTACACCATGACCTTGAAGCAAAAACAATTTACCAATTTTGCCTGGTTTGTCGTCGCTTACACGATTGCCGTTGTTTTGTGGGGTGCGTTTGTACGCGCCACCGGCTCTGGGGCTGGCTGCGGCAGCCATTGGCCCACCTGCAATGGACAGGCCATCCCTCGCCCGGAACAAATAGAAACCATCATTGAATATGCACATCGCATTACCAGCGCCTTGAATGGTCTGTTTGTGGTGGGACTGCTCATCGGCGCTTTCCGTTTCTTTAGCAAAGGGCATTTGGCGCGGCGTGGTGCGGTTCTCTCGTTTGTATTCATCATCATTGAAGGGCTTCTGGGGGCGGCGTTAGTTCGCTTCGATTGGGTAGTGGATAACGTCTCATTGGGACGCATTGTGGCTTCTGGTATTCACCTCATCAACACGTCCATTCTGGTTTCGGTCATTGCCCTGACGGCCTGGTGGGGAGGCGGCGGCAAAGCCTTGCGCTGGCGCAACCAGGGACAGGTGGCGTGGTTGTTGGGCATCGCCTTTGTGGGCTATCTGATTTTGAGCGCCAGCGGCGCCATGACGGCTTTGGGTGACACCGTATTCCCATCCGAGACGTTAACGGAAGGTATTCTGGCTGACATGAATGCCACTTCTCATTTCTTGGTGCGGCTGCGGATCTGGCATCCGGTCATCGCCATTGTACTGGGAATTTATCTGGTGCTGGCGGGGTCGATGATCTACACGCAGCGTCCAAGCGCGGAAACACAGAAGTACGCGCAAGCGTTGAAGGTGATTTTTGGGGTGCAGTTGGCAGCCGGGTTTGTCAATGTGCTGCTGCTGGCTCCGGTTTGGATGCAAATGATACATTTGCTGCTGGCAAATGTGGTGTTGATTACGCTGGTTCTGCTAGGCATGACTGCGCTTTCGCATGAGCAGCCTGCGATGGAGGCTCCCTCTCTTGCCGCGCAAACATAAACGCGGAATGGTGAATGCGGAATGATGAATGAAGCGCGTCTAATTCATTATTCTGCATTCATCCCTCATCATTTCTATGACGGACTGGTATCTGGGCACAATGGGTTTTGCTTATGAGCAGTGGCGGAATGGGGTGTTTTATCCCGCCGGAATGCAGCCGCGTCAATATTTGGGGTATTATGCGGAACGGTTTAATGCCGTAGAGATGGATTCCACGTTTTATGCCACGCCTACAGAAAAAACAGTGCAGCGTTGGATGCAAGTCACGCCCCCTGAGTTTAAGATTTCGCCAAAAGTGCCGCGCCGCATCACGCATGAGTTACGCTTACATGACGCTCAAGGATCATTTGTTACGTTTTTGGAGACAATGCGTCTTTTGGGATCGAATCTCGGCCCCATTGTGCTGCAATTCCCACCAGATTTTGCGTTTGACAGTGTGGGGGCGTTGATTGAGTTTTTGCCGCTGCTGCCGAAGGATTTGCGCTTTGCCATAGAGTTTCGGCATCCATCGTGGCATCGTCCAGAAACGGCCGTGCTTCTCTCCCAACACCACCTCTGCTGGGTTGCCGCCGATTACATTCACCTGCCTAAAAAGCTGCATCGCACGACAGATTTCATTTACCTGCGCTTTATTGGCCCGCACGGGCAGTATGCCACAAAGGATCGGGAGATGGTAGACAAAACGGCCGATTTGCAGGCCTGGTACACGCAAATTCAGCCGCATCTGGAAGAGGTAACGGCCGTTTATGCCTTCTTCAACAATGATTATGCCGGGTTTTCGCCAGCAACGTGCAATAAGTTTAAGCGTGTGGTGGGGATGGAGCCGGGAGAGATACGGCCGTTGCAGCAAGGTCGCCTCTTTTAACCTGCCCTATGCGTTTCTTTCCAGGGGATAAAGGCTCATATTCAAAACAAAAAGCCCCCGGCAGCGCCGAGGGCTAGATTAATTAATTTGAGGAAAGCAGGTTGGGTTTACCCCCCCGCCAACGCCATAACCCCATTCAACACTACTTCGCGGGTCACGTCAAAAAAGGTTCCCGGCGCAAAACCGAGGAAGAGGGTAAAGATCACGGTGACAAGAACGGCCGTTACCACCGCTGGATGCCGAATCCCAGTCAACTCCGCCTTGCCATCCGTCATGTACATCAAGTACACCACGCGCAAATAGTAGTAGCCAGAAATCACACTTGTAATCACGCCAATAATGACCAGCCAGATCAAGTCAGAACCGTTCTTCGTCGCCTCAATTGCAGCACGGAAAATGTAGAACTTGCCTGAAAAGCCCCCTGTTGGCGGCACACCCGTCAACGAAAGCATGAAGTAGGCCATCACCAACGCCATCACCGGGTGCTGTTTCGCCAACCCTTTGTAATCATCTAGCAGCAGCCCTTCGCCCTGCTTGCGCTCCATCGCCATCACAACAGCAAACGCGCCCATATTGGTAAAGAGATAGGCAAACATGTAAAACAACGCCGCGCTCACCCCTTGCTGCGTCTCGCCGCTGGCAGCAACGGCAATCATGATGTACCCGGCGTGAGCGATGCTGGAATAAGCCAACATGCGTTTGATATTTGTTTGCATCAAAGCCACGACGTTACCCACAATCAGCGTCAGTGCCGCAAGCCCGGCCACTGCCGGAACCCAGGTGCCACTAATCTCCGGCATCGCCATCAGCAAAACGCGCAGCATCGCCGCAAAACCGCCCACCTTTGCACCCACAGACATGAACGCAGTGACAATGGTCGGTGCACCTTCGTACACATCTGGCGTCCACATGTGGAAGGGCGCAGCGCCCACTTTGAAACCCAGGCCCACCAGCAAAAAGGCAACCCCAGCAAAACCCAGTGAGCCGCCACTAGCGATCCCTGTCAGCACCTCCGGCAGCGCCGTTGAACCGGTAGCCCCATAGGTGAGGGCAATGCCAAAGACAAAAATGCCGGAGGAAAACGCGCCGAGCAAAAAATATTTCATCGCGGATTCTTCAGATTCGGTGCGCGGCCAGGCCAAGCCAGACATGATGTACAGCGGGATGGAGAGGATTTCTAACGCCAAAAAGACTAGAATCAGGTCATTCGCCATGCCCATCAGCATCATGCCGCTAATAGAAAAGAGAAGCAGCATATAGAATTCGGGGCGATTCAGGCCGGTACGCTCCAGATAGTTGACTGATAGGAGAATAGTCAACGCACCGGTGGCAAGAAAAATAAGGTTGAGGAAGGTGGCATAATTATCCAGAACAACCATTGGATGGCCGTTCACCGGAGTGAAGGTGCCGCCTTCATAGCCCCACATTGCAGCCGTTTGCACAAACGCCAGCACAATCCCCACCAAACTGAGCCAGGCATACCAGCCCTTACGTCCTTCGGGGATGAAGAACTCCAACAGCATAATAAGCATTCCCCACCCCATGATAATCAGTACTGGGGAAAGGATAACGAGATAGATTGAAGGTATTTGGAACGCCATAATGTGCCCCTTGGTTACATTGATCTTTGCTTCACAAGTTTACCAGTTTCGGTAAACAGTAGCCAGTGTTCGGTAATCAGTGAATCAGTGGTCAGTATTCAGTGGTCAGTCATAACTGATTACTGGTTACTGATTACTTCTTCGTATCCACACTAAATTGCTATGAAAGGTACTCTGCCCGGCCATGTCGCCGAGCGTGTCGGAGGTGAGGTGGTTGATGGTACGGCCGTTCCCGTTCCCCCCCCCCCACCTGCCCTTCGGCGATGCGACCACGCCGGGGCGCACCGCATCCGTCACTTTCGCCGTTAGCTCACAGCAGCCACGGCCGTTCTCCACCACCACACTGTCGCCAGAGGCAATCCCCCGTGCGGCCGCATCGTCGGGGTGAATCTCCACAAACGGCTCACCCTCCCGCGCCAACATATCGGCGCGATTGGCAAACGTGCTGGTCACAAAATGATGCGCGGCGGCGCTGATCAAATTGAGCGCCTGCTGCGGCGGAAACTGCCCGTTGAGCGGCTGCCCTTCGTCCGCGCCATCATCGCCCGCCGCCGTGTAGCCCGGCAGCGGGTCAAGCCCCATCTCCGCCATATTTGCGCTGAACAACTCCACTTTGCCGCTGGGCGTGGGGAAGCGCAAATCGGCAAACGGCGTTTCCGGCACAAAGTGCAGCGGAATCGAACCTTCCGCTTTCAACCGCTCCAGGGTAATGCCTTGCAGCGCCGGGTTGATTTCCGCCGTACCCGCCAGCACCTCGGCAATGACCTCATCGGCCGTTTGTTGCAGCCACGCCTCCGTGAAACCCATTTCCGCCGCCAGCAGGCGCATCACATCCCAATTGCTCTTGGCCTCGCCCAACGGCGCGATGGCCGGGGCGTTGTAGCTGAGAACGGTGTGCCCGTAGGCTTTATGTAAATCCGCATGTTCCAATTGGGATGTAGCAGGCAAAACAATGTCGGCGTACACGGCCGTATCCGTCATAAACAACTCATGCACCACCGTAAACAAATCCTCGCGCCGCAGCCCGGTAATCACCTTGCCCGCGTGCGGCGCAATCGCCACCGGATTGCTGCCAAAGACATACAGGCTTTGGATGGGCGGGTCGGCCACCTCGCCCAACAGCGCCGCGCCGAGGCGGTTCATATTCACCACGCGCCCCAACGGCGGGGTGTCTTGCCAATGGGATAGGGCACGGCCGTTCCACTTCACATACCCACTCGTGCTGTAAGCCAGGCCGCCGCCGCGCTGCCCATATTGCGCCGTCAGCGCGGGCAGGGCGCAAATGGCCCGCACCGTTTGCCCGCCAACGCGGTTGCGCTGCAAGCCATCGGCAATTTTGATCAATGCTGGCTGCGTACCGGCGTACAATCGCGCCAGTTTCACAATGTCCGCCGCCGCCACGCCGGTGATGTCGGCCACTCGTTCCGGCGGGTAGTCGGCCAATCGCGCCCGCAATTCCGGCCAGCCTACTGTGTAAGCGTTCAGCCAATCCTCGTTGTGCAGCCCTTCATTAACGATGACGTGCGCCAGACCGAGGGCCAATGCGCCATCGGTAGCCGGTTTGGGAGCGATGTGCCAATCTGCGCCAACGGCCGTGCGCGTGCGGCGCGGGTCAATCACCACCAACTGCGTGCCATTGCGCTGCGCCTCGCGCAAAAAGGGCATGAAATGCGGCGCGGTGCTGACGGGATTGTGCCCCCAAATGATCACCAGTTTGCTGTGCTGCACATGGCTGTACGGCTGGCTGTAACGCTTGCCCAGGGTTTTCTTCACGGCAAATTCGGCCGCCGCGCCGCAAATGGCGCGGTCTAATTGGCTGGCCCCCATGCGGTTCCACAGGCGGGCGCTGGCCGCGCCCATCTGCACCATGCCCAGCGTGCCGCTGTAGCTGTAGGGCAAAATGGCCTCTGCGCCGTATTCGGCGATGATGGCCCGCCAGCGCTGCCCTATCTCGCTAATGGCCTCATCCCAACTGATGGGCTGCCACTGCCCGCCGCCTTTTGGCCCCACGCGGCGCAATGGCCGGGTGAGGCGATCAGGGTGGTAGACGTGGTTGAGGTACGGCCGTACCTTGGCGCACAACCAGCCCCGCGTAATGGGATGGTCGGGGTCGCCGGAGAGGTGGATGGCACGGCCGTTTTCCACCTCGGTTATCAGCCCGCAGGTGTCGGGGCAATCGTGGGGGCAAACGCCGTGAACTTTAGTAATCATAGGATATTTAGGGATTAGAGATTGGAGATTGACGCGATCTCTAATCTCTAATCGCTGGCCTTTTGATCACATGCTGGTGAATAATGGTCTGCTGCGGCAGCAAATGCACAAAATTGAATGCCGGTGGGTACACCTCATCCGGATGCACAGCAATATCGTCGGGCCATGCCGTGAATTGGGCAAAGGCGCTGGGAGCAGCCACATACAAAATGCCATCGCGCACGGTCTGCATACTTTGGTGGACATGGCCGTAGAAGACGCCGCGCAGCCGGTCTCGCGCGGGTAGGAGGGATTGGTGGAATTCACGGCCGTTCATCACCATCATATTTGCATCCATCCAAATAGAATTCATGCGGTGAATGGGAAAGTGCATGAAGATGGTCAGCGGCGGGCCTTGCGGCTGCGCTTCGCGGCGCACGACGGCTAACTGCGCGGCAGAGAAAAGGCCATGTGGATCCATGTCATCTGGTGCACGGGCATCGAGGACAACAAAGCGGTAGCCTTTAACCTCAAAGGCATAAGAGAGCAGGTTGGGGTCGTCGCTGAGGTCTTCTTTAGAGCCGAAGGAAAGGTTTTGATGGATGAGAACGGCCGTATCATGATTCCCCGTCACATAATAAACGGGCATCTCCAGCCTGCCCAACACCCGCTGCGCCAGTTCATACGATACCGGGTCGGGGTGCGTAACAACGTCGCCAGTGTGAATGACAAAATCCGGTTTTTGCGGCAGGGCGTTTAGGGTGTCAACGAGGGCTTCCGCGCAAGGATAAGGGCGAAAACCGTGCCGCTCATAGTCGGCAGTAGGGCCAAAGTGCGTGTCACTAATGTGGGCGAAGTAAAGGGGTTCTGTAGGCTGCATAAGGGTGGAACGTAAAACGTGAAGCGTGAAACGTGAAAAAAGTTCACCACGTTTCACGCTTCACGTTTCACGCAAATTGCTAATCGTTAATCGATTGCTCCTACGGCATTGCTAATGCGCCAGCAGACACAATGTCGGCCACCATCTTGGCAACAGTGCTGTCCATCAGAGCAAAGTAAGCGGCAGGGGCAATGCCAATCCAGAAGATGAAGAGGAGGAAGGCGAGCATGATGGTTAGCTCACGGCCGTTCATATCGCGCAGCTTCTTATTCTCTTCCTTATCCAGCGGCCCCATAAAGACGTTCTGATACATCCACAACAGGTAAACGGCCGCCAAAATCACGCCCGTTGTTGCAAAAGCAGTGTAAATCCAGGCGTGGTCGCCCAAAGCGTGCGACCCCATCGAGCCAAGCAAAATGGTGAACTCGCCAACGAAGCCATTCAACCCTGGCAAGCCCATGCTGGAGAGGGTGACGATGAGCGACAACACCGCAAATATCGGCATCGCCTTCCACAAACCGCCAAAATCAGACATCATGCGCGTATGCCGCTGCTCGTAAATGACGCCAACGAGGAAGAATAACGCGCCCGTGCTCAGGCCATGATTCACGCCTTGCAAAATCGCGCCCTGCAAACCAGCCTCAGTCAACGAGAAGATACCCAGCATCACAAAACCCAAGTGGCTGATACTGGAATAAGCCACCAACTTCTTCACATCCTTTTGCGGGAAGGAGACGATGGCCCCGTAGATGATGCCGATGATGGCAAGCACGGCAATAGTCGGCGCATAATGCACAGATGCTTCCGGGAACAGCGGCAGATTAAAGCGCAAAAAGCCATATGTACCCATCTTCAGCAGCACACCAGCCAGGATGATGGAACCGGCCGTTGGCGCCTGTGTGTGCGCATCCGGCAGCCAGGAATGGAAGGGGAAAATCGGCACTTTAATAGCAAAGGCAATGGCAAAGCCCACAAAAAGCCAGTTTTGCACATCGGCAAAGGCTGACCGCCCGGCAATTAAAGCGGGCAATGAGAAAGTCTCATTGGTAATGCCCATGTACAAGATTGCCAGCAGCATCAGCAGAGACCCGGCCATCGTGTACAGGAAGAACTTGATGGAAGCGTAAATGCGCTCCTGCCCACCCCAAATACCGATGAGGAAGTACATAGGGATGAGGGTGAATTCCCAGAAAATGTAGAACAGGAACAAGTCCTGCGCCAGGAATACGCCCAACATACCCGCTTCCAAAAGCAGCATAAAGACATAATATTGCTTCACCTGCTCTTTAATGGCGCTCCATGAGGAGAGAATCGCCAGCATGGAGATGAAGGTGGTCAACAGCACCATCAAAATGCTGAGGCCATCTATGCCCAGGTAATAGCTAATGTTCCAGGAAGGAATCCAATCCGCTTTGTCAACCAATTGCAGGCCGCCCAGCGACTTATCAAACTGGAACAGTAATCCCAGCGACAGAACAAAAGTGACGGCAGAAAATCCTACCGCTAACTGTTTAACCAATAAATCGGATTCTTTCTTGATAGCTTTCAGCGACAAAAGAATGATTGCGCCGAGTACTGGGAAGAATGTGACAAGTGTAAGCATGATGTCTGTTTCTCCTTCCTCACTCCCTTAGTATGAAAAAATGAAGTACGCCAATAAGATGACCGTGCCTAAGAATACGCCGAGGGCGTAGTTGCGGGCATAGCCGGATTGGGTTTTGCGAATGATAGAACCAACGTAACGGGTGAAACGGCCGCTGCCATTCACCAACCCGTCTACGCCATTTGCATCTAACACGTCCGAGGCAAAATTAGCAAAACCCCGGAACACGTCACGAATTAAATTGTTATGCACGAAATCGTGCCAGAATGCCCAGTCAATCGTGTCTGCCGACCAACGTGCCAGCCATTTGAAACCGGGTACAAATGTGTGCATGTAGAACCACTCGAAGGGCAAAATGGAGAACCACCAGATTGGGGTGCTCTGCAACGGGTCGCGCTCGTCAGCGGTTTTGGGACGCTTTCCGTACACCACGAAAAAGGCAAGCGCCAATGCCAACACCGCCAACACAGTTGACGCTCCCGCTACTGGAAGCGACAGCACCACCGGCGTATGCGGCAAATGGATCAGCCCTTCTTCGCTGAGATGGAAGGCTTGCACTGAATGTTCCAGCCATCCTTCCAGGCCCAACCAAATGCCACCGGGGTGTCCGTGATTGGCTTCTTTGATACTTTCGCTGAGGAAGGGCAGGTTGAGCAGCCCGCCTAAGACAGAAAGGGTGGCGAGGGCAATTAACGGCCGTGTCATCAACGGCGAGCTTTCCGAAGCATGTTCAGCGGCAGCGTGGCGCGGTTTGTCAAAGAACACCATCTTCAACTGCCGCCCCATATAAAAGGCGGTGAAGAAAGCCGCTACCACCAACATCCAATAGACCACTTGATTATTTTGGCTGCCATGCGCCAGAATCTCATCCTTTGACCAGAAACCGGCTAGCGGCACAATGCCCGACAACGCCAACGCACCAATCATATAAACAACGTAAGTGGTCGGCATTTTGTCGCGCAAGCCGCCCATTGTGCGCATGTCTTGGGGATCAAACTTCTCCACCTCGTGATGCTTATCCCCTTCCGGTACGCCGTGCAGATCATCGCCATGATCATGCTCATGAACATGATGATGCCCATGCTCCATGCCATGAATGACGGAACCGGCGCTGAGGAAAAGCAATGCCTTGAAAAAAGCGTGCGCAATCAAGTGAAACATCGCCGCCACATAAGCGCCCATGCCCGCTGCCGCCACCATAAACCCAAGCTGGCTGACGGTGGAATAGGCCAGCACTTTTTTGATGTCGAACTGCGTGAAGGCAATGAGGCCAGCAACTAATGCTGTCAGTGCGCCAGTGAGGGCGATTAAATCGGGCGAGGAAACCAGGCCAAAGACTAGATTGCCGCTCTCGCGGGCGATTTCTAGCAGCACGTTACTGCGCACCATGAGGTAAATACCAGACGTGACCATTGTTGCCGCATGGATAAGCGCGGAAACGGGCGTGGGGCCAGCCATCGCGTCGGGCAGCCAGACGTAGAGGGGGATTTGTGCCGATTTACCGGCAGCGCCCATGAGGAAGAGTGCAGTTACGGCCGTTGTCACTGCCCCAATGCTCATCTCCATACCAAACAGGTGTACGCCCTCACCCTTCTCAAACATCTCTATGGCTGACCCAAATACCTGCCCAAACTCCAGCGATTTGAACGCCCAAAAGAGCAAAATCATCGCCAAAATCATCGCCAGGTCGCCGACGCGGTTGGCAATAAACGCCTTGCGCCCCGCGTCTGCATTCATCGCTTTGCCCTGCTCATCTATGCGGTCAAACCAGAAACCAATCAACAAATACGAACACAGACCAACACCCTCCCAGCCCACAAACAGCATCAGATACGTGCTGCCGGACACCAGGATGAGCATAAAAAAGAGGAACAGGTTCAAATAGGCGAAGAAGCGCGAAAAATCAGGGTCGCCATGCATGTAGCCAATGGCGTAAATGTGAATGAGCGACCCGACCCCTGTCACAACCAGCATCATCGCCACCGACAGGGTGTCCACCTGGATAGTCCAGGGGATATAGAAGTTTGCCGAAGGGATGTTAAACCAATCGAACATCTTCACTGCTTCGGCATGGAATTCGTTGCTGCGCAGCGAGAAAAAGAGCATCGCGGCAACAATAAAAGCCAAAATCGCCATCGTGCTGGCAAACCAGCCAGACCATTTCTCGCCGCTTTTAGCGTCTGCCTCTACAAAACGCCGCCCCACCAAGCCATTAAACAGGACGCCAATAGCCGGGAAAATCAAGAGGAAAGGAGCTAGTTGAAAAGCATTCATAGTTCTGCCCTTATCCTTTCAAAGAGTTAATTTCATCAATACTGATGCTGTGCTTGGTACGGAAAATCGTAACGATTAGCGCCAAACCAACGGCCACTTCAGCAGCAGCAACGGTGATGACGAAGAAGGTCAACACCTGCCCGTCCAAGTCGCCCAACTGCCGGGCAAAAGCCACAAACAGCAGGTTAGCCGAGTTAAGCATCATTTCCACAGACATAAATACGATGATGGCGTTGCGGCGCAGCAGCACGCCCATCGCGCCAATAGTGAACAGGGTAACACTGAGAATGATGTACCAATCAATCGTCACGGTGCTAAACATCTTTCCCTCGCTTTTTAGTTCTCCCCAGCACAACAACGCCTATCATGGCTGCTAACAACAGCACACCCGTGAGTTCAAAGGGGAACACATAGGCTTCAAACAGGCGCATACCCAATGCTGCGGGACTGGTGTCGATGAAGGTGGCAGCTAGTTCTGTCGTGCCCCCCCCCGGCTTCAACACCAACTCAAGCATAAAAACCAGGAGTAGAACACCGCCCAAAATGCCCGCTGTTGCCCATTCCCAATCCCGCGAGGAAGCCACACCGCCTAAGCGCTCTGCCCCCAACAACATGATCACGAACAAAAACAGCACCATAATAGCCCCGGCATACACCGTAATCTGCACCATCGCTATAAACGGCGCATTTAGCACCAAATACAAGATGGCAATGGTCACAAAATTCAGCACCAGAAACAGCGCACTGTAAATCGCATTGCGACTCAGCAGCATCCCCAGAGCAGAAAGCACTGCGATAAAAGCTAGAATAAAAAAGAGTATTGGACTTCCCATCGTTTTCTCGTTACGAGCTGATCTTTCCAGAAAGCTCAGCTATTACTTTGGATCTTCCATATCGGGAATAGGGCGATCAAAACTGCCCGGCTCCACCTGCCGCGGCGTAGGTGTGCCGTTAATTGGCACATCCACGATCAACATTTCTTTGGTATAAATTGCGCTGGCGCGATCATAAAAACTCAACTCGTAATTATGCTCCAGTACAATCGCCTGCGTCGGGCATGCATCCTCACAATATCCACAGTAAATGCAGCGCAGCATATTAATTTCATACGTTCTGGCGTAACGCTCACCAGGAGAATACCGTTCCTCATCCGTATTTTCTGCCGCTTCCACAAAAATCGCATCCGCCGGGCAAGCAGCCGCGCACAACGCGCAACCAATACACTTCTCCAGCCCGTTGTCATACCGCTTCAACTCATGCCGCCCCTTAAAGCGCGTGCGCACCGGGCGCTTCACCTCAGGATACTGAATAGTAACCGGTGGCTTAACCACATGTTTTAGGGTGGTATACATCCCTGTTAAAAGTGCCTGAAATTCACGCAGCATATTCTATCTCCAAAGACAATTCTGTTACCCACCAAATAGGCCAACCATTGTGTTCACTAATGGCTGTAAAGCACCTTCTTCTTGAAGCACCAGAACAATCGCCATTATCACAAAATTCATCACAGAAACAGGTAGCAGTACTTTCCAACCAAAATTCATCAACTGATCGTAGCGGAGACGCGGAAAAGTCGCACGAATCCAAATCATCAGCAGCAACCCAACAATGATTTTGATAGTGAGGTAAAGGAAGCCTAACGCCGGAACCTGATCTACGAAGGGGCCGAGGTACCCACCAAAAAATAGTGTAGCAGCAATGGCGCTAAGAGATGCCATCTTCATGTACTCAGCCATGAAGAACATACCAAAACGCATCCCGCCATATTCGACGTTGAAACCGGCCGACAATTCTTGTTCGGCTTCCAGCAAATCAAAAGGTGCACGTTGGAGTTCAGCTAGTACGGCAATAGAGAAAATGAAGGCCGCCGGTACTTGCAGCACATACCAAAATCCTTTTTGTGCCTCAACGATTTCGCCCAAGTCCATTGAACCAGATAGCATGATGGGAATTAATACCGAAAGCCCCATCGCCAATTCATAACTAATCATCTGCGCCGAGGCACGGATGCCACCGAGGATGGCATATTTGCTATTGGAAGCCCATCCTGCTAACACAACACCGTACACACCAATGGAAGTAATCGCCAGGACAAACAAGACGGCCACGTTCAGGCCGGGAGCTACAGCAAAGTAGTTGTACGGGTCAGGGACTAATCCCGGCACTTTACCAGCAAGGGGGATCACGGCCGTTATCAAAATCGCCGGTATCACCGCCAACATGGGGGCCAAATTGTAAATATACCAGTCCACACGGCCAGGGGTAATGTCCTCCTTGAAGAACAACTTCACCGCATCAGCGGCGGGCTGCATAATGCCAGCCAGGAATTTGCGTTCTTTGCCGCCGCGTGTGGGGATAGGAATATACCCGGCGCGGTTGGGGCCAACACGGTGCTGCAAGCGGGCTAATACCTTCCGTTCTAACAATGTCGTATACGCAAAGCCCGTAATAAACAGCAAAACAACGATGAAGCCTACAATCAGGGCGCGTAAAGCAATTTGTCCAGGAGTCATGCTCTCTCCTCTCTCTTATTCCGCAAGTTTACTGATGTGAGCAACGGCCGTTCCTGGCTGATAAGCCACACCACGAATCACAGCAACGCCTGCGGGAGTTGCACCATTCACATGCACCGCCGCCTGCACTGCTGCGCCATTCAGTTCTACGGTTGCCCGGTCGCCATCCGCCAACTTCAGTGCGGCGGCATCTGTTGCGTGCAGCAGCACCGTTGGCTGTGCCAGGCGCGGCGCCAACACAGATGAGCAGCGATTCAACGTACCTGGGGTATACAACGCCGCTGCCCGAACCAATGTTAGACCGGTTACGGCCGTTTCCGGCACATCCAGCACGGCAAACGCCTCTTTCGGCGGCGTAATCGTCCATTGCTGCCCCAACCCAGAGCGATTTTCATACGCATTACCGCCATAGTACAGGTCATCGCCGCCCACGTCAGGCCATTGCTTTTCCACCTGCGCCAATGTGCGGTAATCCATGCCCTTGTACGCCTTCATCGCTCGGACAATATCGCGGAAGACGAGGCTGGCAGCAAACGCTGGTTTGCCCATGCCTACGCGCTCGCCCACCTGCGCCAAAATCTGCCAGTCCGGGCGGCTCTCGCCAACGGCGGGAATGGCCGGATAGTAACGCTGCACACGCCGCTCACCACTGGTGAAGGTACCTTCCCGTTCCGCCCAGCTTTGCGCGGGCAAAACCACATCGGCCAGTTTGGCCGTCTCCGTCAAAAATAGCTCCTGCACCACCAGCAAATCAAGTTGGCCGCGATTCGCCATCAAACCATCGCCCACCGGGTCTGCGCCCATCACGTACAATGCCTTGATGTCGCCACTGGACGCACCCGCATAAATTGCGGCGGCATCCAGCCCGGCGGCCTTTGCCGCTTTGTAACCCGGCTCCAGCGCCGGATGCACGCCCATATCCCAGGCGCCCTGCGTGTTATTGTGCGGCCATACGGGGATGAGGCCGTTGTTCACGCGCCCCACATGCCCCTCGCCGCCATTTTTCACCAGCAGTAAATTGCCCAGCATTCGGGCGATGGCTTCCGTCTCGGCATAGGTCACGCCTTCCGCGCCGTAGAACACAACCAGGTTTTGCGCCTTGACCAATGCCTGCGCTGCGGCGATCAGTTCGTTGTCGCTGCTCTCCACTTCCACTTTGGCAGAATTAAGGAGTTGGCGCACGGTGGCAACGGCCGTACCCGGCACATATTGAATGGCAAATTTGGCGCTCTCATCCAGCCGTGTAGGACGGACATTCAACACCACCACAGTCGCGCCGCGTTCCGCCGCCTGCTTCACACGCAGCCACCAGATCGGCTCTTCCTCGTGCAAATCGCTGGCGACGACCAAAATCGCATCGCCCGCGCCCAAGCGCTGCGGATTGTCATAGGCGGTCTCGTTTACAATACCCACCTGCGCGGCCACATCGCCGCCCGCCAGTCTGCGGTTTGCCAAATCAATGTTGCCGCTCTTCAACCCTTTGCGGAACAGGTTTTGGAAGAGGAACAGGTCTTCGTTGCTAACGCGATCACCACTGAGACCGGCAACGGCCGTGCCTGCACCCTGCAATTTCTCCGCCACAAAATTCAGCGCCTCATCCCAAGAAACGGCAACCAGTTCGCCATCCTTGCGCAGCAAAGGCTTGGTCAGCCGGTCTGGCGCATCAGCAAAATGATGCACAAAACGGTCGCGGTCAGAAATCCAGGTTTCGTTGACCAGTTCATGCTGGCGCGGCATCACGCGCTTGATCACCGAGCGCCCACCGGCGGCGGCCTCAATGCGCGTACTGAAAGTCATATTGCTGCCCGCCGGGCCATGCGGCGAAATCGTCGCTACCGGCGTCATCTCCCACGGCCGTGCGCCAAAACGGAAATCGGCCGTCGTCAGCGCCCCCACCGGGCAAATGTCGGTGGTATTGCCGCTCCAATAGCTGTCAAAACCAGGATCGGAGAAGGTGGCAATCTCCAAACTGCGCCCGCGATTGTGGAAGCGAATCACAGGATCGCCCACGACCTCTTCCTGAAAACGCACACAACGGGCGCACTGGATGCAGCGTTCCCGATCCAGGAAAATCAAATCACCCAACGGGACGTGCTTGTCCATTTTCTTTTTGTCGCTGTACACCACCCGCGAATTGCCTTTGCCATGCGCCAGGGTCAGGTTTTGCAGGGGGCATTCCCCGCCTTTGTCGCAGATGGGGCAGTCCAGGGGATGGCTGCTCAACAGAAATTCGATGATGGATTCGCGGGCTTCGGTGACGACGGCCGTATTCGTCCGCACCACCATGCCAGGGCCAACCTGCACCGTACAACCCGTTTGCAGTCCGCGCCCAAAATTAATCTTGGGGCTGCCATCCTCATTCATCATCAGCTCGCCGGTAGCGCGGTCACGCATGGGCATACCCACTTCAACCAGACACATACGGCACATGCCCACCGGGGACATTTTGGGATGGTAACAAAATACCGGGATGTCATTCCCAATTCGTTTTGCGGCGTCTACAACAAGCGTGCCTTTCGGTACGCTCACTTCCACACCGTCTACAGTTATCGTAACCAGATCACTCATTCTGATCCTCTTCCATACAATATTTACGGGCCACTATCGCTTCAATTTAGCGCGATACTCCTCTGGAAAATGGCGGATTGTTGACAAAACAGGGCTGACAGCAAATTCACCCAGTGCGCACAAAGTCTTTCCTTTAATCTGGTTTGCCACGCTTTCCAACGTTTGCAAATCCTTTTCTGTACCTTGCCCGGCATAAATGCGATCCAACACCTGTTGCATCCAAAATGTACCTTCACGGCAGGGCGTACATTTGCCACAGGATTCATGCTTGAAAAAGTGAATCATCTTCCGCGCTGCCCACACCATGTCCACCGTCTCGTCCATCACAATCACAGACGCTGACCCCATGACCGAGCCAAACGAAGTCAACCCTTCATAAGTAAGTGGCGCATCCAAGGCATCGGCCACAACCACCGGGCCAGAACCGCCGCTGGGCAGCAGCGCCTTGAACTTCTTGCCGCCAGCAACGCCGCCAGCCATCTCAAGCAGTTCGCGGTAGGTTATGCCCAAAGGCACTTCGTAATTGCCGGGCTTCTCTACATGCCCGCTCATGCAGACAATTTTGACACCGGAGCTTTGCTCTGTGCCCATGCTCTTGTACCATGCCGCGCCATTCATAATAATCGGCGGCACGTTACACAAGGTCTCCGTGTTGTTCACAACAGTAGGCTTGCTGTACAACCCCTCAATGGCCGGGAACGGCGGCTTCGACCAGGGCTGGCCTAATTCGCCTTCCAATGATTTGATCAGTGCGGTTTCTTCGCCGCAAATGTAGGCCCCCGCGCCAAAATGGGTATTGAATTCAACACTAAAGTCGCTGCCGAGGATATTTTTGCCAATGTACCCGGCGGCGTAGGCTTCTTTGAGGGCTTCTTCAAAGGCGTAGCCAGCGTCCATAAATTCGCCGCGGAAATAGTTGTAAATGGCTTTCGCGCCAATGGCGTATGCGGCAATCAATGCCCCTTCGATGATTTGATGGGGGTTCTTTTCGGAGAGTTCGCGGTCTTTGAAGGTACCGGTTTCGGATTCGTCGGTGTTGATGATGACGTATTTGTCGCCCGGCGCTTTGGGGATGAAGCTCCATTTAACGCCGGTGGGGAAACCTGCGCCGCCGCGCCCGCGCAAATTGGAATCGCGGACAATTTGGATGACTTCGTCTGGGGAAAGTTCAGTCACTACTTTTTTGAGGGCATCATACCCCCCATGAGCCTGATACGTGTCTAGTTTATGAATGCCTGGTATATCGCGGTGGCGCAGTAGAATGTGTGCCATGAGTCAACCTCACTTGTCGGGTTATTTTTTGGCTGCGTAAGATAGGATTTTGGTGGGAACGGCCGTATCCGATGACCCCGTATTCGCCTCAGAACGCAGCCGCTCCAAAAGCAGGTCAAACTTCGCCTCGTCCAAATGCTCCTCAAACTTCAGATTACATTGCAGCATCGGAGCGCGGTCACAAGCACCCAGACACATCACCGTCTTAATCGTGAACAACCCATCTTCCGTTGTACCGTCCACCGGAATACCCAACTTATCTGTCGCCATCTCCACAAACTCATCCGCTCCACGCAGCGCACAAGCCAGGTCATTACAGATCTCCAGCACATACTTCCCCACCGGCTCTTCATAATACAGCGAGTAAAAGCCAGACAAAGACAAAATATGCGTCGGATCCAAATCCAAAATCTCGGCCACTTCACGCATCGCCTCTGGACTCATATAACCATACTCATGCTGCGCCAGATGCATCAGCGGCAAAGCCGCCGACTTCTTAGATGGAAATCGCGCCAGAATCCCTTCAATCTCTTTAGCGTACTTTTCAGCGATCAACGTCTACTCCAACCATCGCACCACATAAACGCCTACATGATGCGGAATAATAGTTGTGTTTGTGAAACGCAAAACGCAAAACGTGAAAAGAAATTCACGTTTCACGCATCACGTTTCACGCATCACCTGTCAATCTCACCCAAAACAATATCAATAGAACCAATAATCGCCACCAAATCAGCCACAAACAAATTCTTCGCCATTTTCGGCAGCGATGCCAAATTCACATAAGACGGAGCGCGGAAATGCACTCGCGCCGGGTTGGGCCCACCATCCCCGCGCAAATAAACACCAAACTCACCACGCGGCGACTCCACACTCTGGTAGACAAACCCATTCGGAGCCTTAAACCCTTCCGTCCACAGCTTAAAGTGATGAATCACCGCTTCCATGCTGTGCCCTAATTCTGAACGCGGCGGTGGCACAATTTTGCGATCATCTATTCTGATGGGGCCATCCGGCAGCTTGTCCAATGCCTGTTCCAAAATGTGTAAGCTCTCGTGAAACTCTTGGATGCGGCACAAATAACGCGAATACACATCCCCTTCTGTCTGCGTCGGTACATCAAATTCATACTGTTCGTACCCACAATAGGGCTGCGCCTTACGAATGTCCCACTTCACACCAGAGGCCCGCAAGCTCGGCCCCGTCAAGCCCCAAGACACCGCATCTTCCGCAGAAATCACCCCCACCCCTTTGGTGCGATTCAAGAAAATGGGATTATTCGTCAGCAGTGCCTCATAATCGGCCAAACGGGAGGGGAAAAAGTCTAAGAAATGACGCACGGCCGGAATAAAATCTTCCGGCAAGTCACGCCACAGCCCACCGGGGCGGAAGTAGCTCACCATCATCCGCTGCCCGGAAACCATCTCAAACAAGTCGAGGATGTATTCCCGCTCACGGAAACAGTAAAGAAATACCGTCATCGCAGCCAGGTCAAGCGCATGTGTACCCAACCAAACCAGGTGGCTGGAAATACGCGCCAACTCCGTCAAAATAACGCGAATAGCCTGGGCACGCGGCGGCACCTCTACACCCAATAATTTTTCAACGGCGAGGATATAGCCCAGATTATTAGACATGGGCGAGAGATAATCCATGCGATCTGTCAACACCAACCCTTTGGTGAAGGTCTTAGACTCCATGGTCTTTTCGACACCGGTATGTAAGAAGCCAATGTCAGGCGCAAGATTAACAACTGTCTCGCCATCTAACTCTACTAGCAGGCGCAAAACGCCATGCGTGCTAGGATGCTGCGGCCCCATGCTCAATAGCATGTGTTCTTCGGCATCGGCAATTTCCATACCGGTTCCGACTTTGGCACGCAGTTCTTCAATTGTCAGTTCTTGGATTGTGTCACTTCCAGATAATAGTGTCATCTTGATTCCAATTAGTAATTAACAATGAGCAATTAGCAATCACCGATTACTGATTAGCGGTCACTGTCTACTCCTGCGCATACGGCTTCTTAGCGTCAATATTTTCCCAATTGAATGAGAACTGGACATCTTCGTAGCCAAGCGGGTAATCTTTACGCAAGGGGTGGCCTTGCCAATCTTCCGGCAAGAAAAGCCGGCGCAAGCTAGTATTATTTTTGAAGCGCACGCCCATCAAATCCCACACTTCCATCTCCAGCCAGGTTGCCACCGCCCAAATAGCGCCAACGGTTTCCGGGCCATCATCAGGGTCTTCTACGCGCACACGCAGGCGCAAGCGATGGTTTTGGGGGATGGAGTAAAGGTGGTAATTAACGGCAAATCGGGGATAGTCAGGCAGCATATCATCGGCACACACATCGGAGAGCATGTTGTACTGCATCTCTGCATCGTCGCGCAGAAACTGGCAAACGGCTTTGATATGCTTTTGGTAAATGAAGAGCGTCTGCTCTCCCCGAAAATCAAGAACTTCTTCAATGGCGTCAGGAATAGCAGCGGTGATTTTGTCGAAGACAAGTTGATTTCGGTTCATCAGGCCCAGTCCTTTATCTTTTCACCACGAACTTTTTCGTGCAGGGTCATGATGCCGTTAATGAGAGCTTCGGGGCGTGGTGGGCAACCAGCCACGTATACGTCCACGGGCACAATTTCATCAACGCCTTGCACAATTGCGTAGTTGTTGAAAACACCCCCAGAAGAGGCGCAATCACCCATAGCGATAACCCATTTTGGTGCAGCCATTTGGTCGTAGAGTCGACGCACGACGGGAGCCATTTTGCGGGAGACGCGACCGGCGACAATCATCAAATCGGATTGGCGTGGTGACGGCCGATTTAATTCCATGCCAAATCGTGATGCATCATAATGGGAAGCTTGGGCAGACATCATTTCGATGGCGCAGCAAGCCAAACCAAACAGCAGCGGCCACATCGCATTGGTTCTCCCCCAGTTAACCAAATCTTCCAGGCGATAGGTTACGATACCCATCGAGCCTAGTTTTTGTTCTACTCCCATTCCAGTACTCCTTTCTTCCAAACCCAAGCATCGCCCAGGATGAAAACGACCATAAAAATAAGCATTGCCACCAGCCCGTAAACGCCAAGTTTGCGGAAGGTGACTGCCCAGGGTACTAATAAGATGATGTCTACATCAAATAAGATGAACAACACGGCGATACGATAAAATTTGACTGGCAGGCGTCGCTGGGCTTCGCCAATGGCGATCATGCCAGATTCGTACGGGAGTTGTTTACGAGAGGACGGCCGTTTCGGCCCTAAATTCAGCGAAAGAATGGGTACCAAAACAGCCAAAAACAATGCTATCCCCAACAGTACAGCCAGGGGAAGATAGTCATTCAATATTGGGTTCATAATATGCTACTTTCATCCTGAGGCGTTCAAAAAATTTGCCTGTGCATTCTATCACAAGCAATTTACAGGGGCAAAGACCCAAAGGGCTTTTTGGCCCTTTGAGTCTCTTTCAACTCAAATAATCGCGCAGCGATTTACTACGGCTGGGATGGCGCAATTTACGCAGCGCCTTCGCCTCAATCTGACGAATACGCTCACGAGTCACGCCAAAACTCTTACCAACCTCTTCCAGCGTATGGTCTTTGCCATCATTCAAGCCAAAGCGCATCTCCAACACCTCGCGTTCCCGCTCACTAAGGAAACTCAATACCGTGCGAATCTGCTCGCGCAGCAGCTCCTTTGAAGCGGCATCCACCGGTTCCACCACACTTTCATCTTCAATGAAATCGCCTAGTTCCGTTGAGTCGTCATTATTGCCAACCGGCGTCTCCAAAGACATCGGATCCATCGAAATACGCAAGATGTCCCGCACTTTGCTTACCGCCTGTCGCCATTTCCGATTTAAAATTGGGTCCAACGGGCGATCATCTTTCAACGCTGCCTTAATTGCGTCAGTCTCCTCAACGGTTAGATAATTCAGTTCCAGAGCCAACTCTTCCACCGTTGGTTCATGGCCTAGTTTCTGCACCAAGTCACGCTGCACCCGCACAATTTTGTTGATGGTCTCAAACATATGCACAGGGATGCGAATCGTTCGTGCTTGATCGGCAATAGCGCGGCTGACAGCCTGTCGAATCCACCAGGTGGCATACGTACTAAATTTATACCCCTTTGTATGATCAAACTTCTCTACAGCGCGAAGCAAGCCCACATTCCCTTCTTGCACCAAATCAAGCAACTGAATGCCCCGCCCCATATACCGTTTGGCAACGCTTACAACCAGGCGCAAATTTGCCCGCGTTAAATTAACCTTTGCTTCCTCCGCCAGGTTATAAACGAGAAACTCGTTTACCTTTAGAGCGATGTTAGCATCAGCTAACCAATCATAAAATGTCTCTTCGTCAGGAAGGGAGTGGTGTTCGCTATAGAATTCTTGTACTTGCTGCACTAATTGGGGAGGCAACAAGTAAAGGGAGGTAAACACAACGAAGCAATTGGTTGCCAAATCGCTCCAGGCATCATTTTGTCCCCAATTGCCATTATTCAAATATAATCGCAGATAGGAACTTGTGTTAGCATCCCAACCTTTGCGCAACTTCTGCGCTTCATGAAGCATAGAAAGAAATTCTGGCGGTTCAACGTCTAGCTCTTTACTGGCTACCTGCACACGGGCCCAACCATTGAACAACGCACCGTAATTGGCAATCATAGCCCGGAAACGGAGGCTTTCTTGCGCTTCTTCATCATCATCGGCTTCGTCAATTTCAGCCTTGAGTTTTTCCAGGGTATCGACTGCCGATAGTTGGGTAGATAACCAGATTTCTTGCTCTGCTGCCAACAGCGGAACTTGACCGATTTCCCGCAGATACGTGTGTACGGGATCGTCTTCTATCGTGGCGACCATATAAGCATCATCGTCTCCATCAGTTAAATCATCCTCAAAACCATCGATCAACCCAGAATTGCTTTCGCCCAGGTCGCCAACGGTTTCACCACTTGAGGAGACAACTTGCACATTGAGTCGTTGCAACTGAGCATAAAGACGATCAGCCTGTTCATCGCTTGCTGATGCCAGGATTGCTTGAATATCTGCTTCGTTAATGGTGCGAGAACGGCGAGCTTTTTTGACCAATGCTTCGACATCGAGTTCGTCGATATCATCTTCTTCTAGCTCTTCGTTTTCCAGGTCTGGTTCAAAGTCCATAATTTATGCCTCTGTGTCTCTATTCACAACACCAATCCTTAATGAAAACATTTTCTTGTTTTCAGAATGGGAGTGTATGATTACTTTTGCAAACGGCCGTACCCCCCACCATCCGCAGCACGCCGCCGTTGCACTGCTGACATCGAATTAATAGCCCTTGTAATTAGTACTTTTGACCGCGCCAACTCGCTCGCTTGCTGTTGATAAAGGTGTAATACATCCGATCCCGGTTCATCAACGGCTTTGTATGCCGCTTCTTGTACCAACAACTTGATCTCTTGCACACGTCCCTCCAAACTATCCTGACGCCATTGCAATACAGACAAAGCCAGCTTATCCGGCAATTTATCCAGGCTGGCGGGGGGTTCAGGGATCAGAGTACGCAAAACCTGCAAACGGCTTTGCAGGACATCATCATCTAAACTATCGCACAAATCCTCTCCAGCGACAAATGCCGCGTCAATGGCAATCTGCATAATTTGCTGGAAAATAAGCCGATCTTCCTGCAAGGCAAAATCCTGGGCGGATACAACTCCCTGTTCCATGCGTTGCAGCAACTGATTCACTCGGCGCACCATTTCTGGATATTTCATACATTGGCGCAGAAAATAGGCTTCACGATGGTATTTATCGGACGGCCGTACCCTGAGCCGTTTCTTTACCACCGGCTGCGCCTCCTCCGGCCAAAACATATCCGGCTCCGGCGGCATATCCAGTGTGGGCGGCGGTGGTTCACCAATTGCCCCGCGCTGCGGCGGACGCGGCTGTTGGCGCTGGCGCGGCTTGCTCTCTATCCGCACCTGGCGCAGCGCCCGCTCATCAATGCGCAAGGTACGCGCCAACTGCTGCCAATAATGATCGCGCTCCACCGGGTCTTGAATATCTTTGATCAGGGGGATGACTTGTTGGGCAACGGCCGTTTTCCCCTTCGCATCGCCCATATCCAAATCCCGCGTCAACACCTCAATCACATACGCCACCACCGGCTGCGACTTTGCCAGCAACTGCGGCCACAGTTCCGGCTGGGTACGAATAATCTTGTCCGGATCATTTCCCTCCGGCAGCGTCACCACTTGAATATCTGCCTGCAAACGTGCCTCGTGCCGCACCAGCCCCTGTGCATCAAAACGCACTTCCACATCGTGATCCAACGTTTCTCGCGCCACCTGCAAGCCCCGCAGCGTGGCCTTTGCCCCCGCCGCATCCGCGTCCAGCGCCAGCACAAACCGCTTCGTGTACCGCTTCAACAACTGCAACTGCCGCTCCGTCAGCGCCGTGCCCATTTGCGCCACCATATTGCGGAAACCGTGCTGCCAACCCTGCATCACGTCCATATACCCTTCCACAATCACCACCTGCCGCGCCTCGCGGATGTGCCGCTTGGCCGTGTCCAGTCCAAACAGCAGGCTGCTTTTGTCGAAGAGTTCCGTCTGCGGCGAGTTGAGGTACTTGGGGATGCCGTCTTTTTCCAATGTGCGTGCGCCGAAACCCACCACACGGCCGTTCACGTCCCGAATTGGAATCATCAAGCGGTTGCGAAAGCGGTCATAGCGCGTACCCCTCTCCTCATTTTCAGTGAGCAGGCCCGCGTCCAGCAAATCCTGGTCGTCATACCCCTGTTCATTAAAATGCGTGCGGCACTTGTCCCACCCATTCAGCGCAAAACCCAAACGAAACTCTGCCAACGTTTCATCGGTCAGTTCGCGTTCGCGCACATAATGGCGGGCATGGTCGGCCTCCGGCGCATGCATTAGCAGCATATGGAAATAATCGGCGGCCGCCGACAGTAAATCTGTTTGCTTTTGCTCCGCCGCCACCTGCGCCTTATCCTGCGGACGGCGATCTTCCAGCGTCACCCCGGCACGCCGCGCCATCTGCTCCAGCGCTTCGCGGAAGTCCCAGCCTTCCTTTTTCATCACGTAGCTAAAAAGGTCGCCGCCTTCGGCACAAGCGCCAAAACAGCGCCATGTCTGCGTTTCTGGGAATACGTAAAATGCGGGGGTGCGAGTGTTGCTGTGGAACGGGCAAAAACCGGCATAATTGCGCCCAGACTTTCTCAAGGAGACAGTCTCCGAGACGATGTCAACTATATCCAACCGGCTTTTAATTTCTTCCGTAACGCTCATCCGTTACCAGTACATCCTTACATCAACTTTGAGGCATGGGAGCCTCACAAGTTTTCATTGGGGGAACCGTTGCAACGTGGCCGATTATACCTGAACCAGCGCAAATTTCCGAAAGATTTGTGTCTCTTTCACAAATGGGGCAAGGAATATGAAAGTTACAAAAAAAACACGAGCCGCCAAAAAGAAAACTCTCCCAGCGAGATGCCGGGAGAGTTCACAATTAACAATGAGTAACGGCCGATTCTAAAAGCCTTCCATCTCCGAAAGGTCAGCGATGCCGTTGGTGAGAGCGGCAATATGTTGCAACAAAGCCAGGCGGTTTTCGCGCACGGCCGTATCCTCATCCATCACCAGCACCTCATCAAAAAAGCGGGTAATGGCCGGAGCCATGTCGCGCAGGGTGTCCACAAAGGTATGCAGCATCCCGTCCCGTTGGGCAGCGGCAGCAGCATACGCCGCGTACAGCGCCCGCTCTGCTTGCAGCGCAAAGGCATCAGGGCGCAGCGCAAATGTCTCGCTCTGGCTGCGCGTGATGCGCACACACCGGGCATAGGTGTCTAGCAGCCCGCCCCAATCCGGCTGTTGAATAGCCTGATTGAGGGCAACGGCCGTTTGCGTAGCCGCATAGGGATCATGCCCCTGCTCTGCCAACACCGCCTTGATCACACTAGCCGGGTAGCCTTGCTCACGCAGCACGCCTTCGAGACGGCCGTTCACAAATTCCAACACCGCCGTCACTGCATCGCCACCAGGGACAGGCAGCAAATCAGCCGCAGCAGCCAGCGCACCCCGCAAATCAAACGAAATCTTGTTTGTCACCAGATTTTCGATGATGTGCAGCGCGGCGCGGCGCAGCGCAAAGGGATCGTTGGAACCTTTGGGGGCCAACCCGGCGGCAAAAAGCCCGGTGAGACTGTCCAAACGGTCGGCCAGGGCCAGAGCCAGTCCTGCGCGGCTGCGGCTGACGGCATTGTATTGCTCGGCAATGGCTGCCGCTACCTCTTCCGACTCGCCGCAAAGGGTAGCGTAATGGCCGCCCATAATCCCCTGCAAGCTGGTCATCTCCACGACCATCGCAGTAGCTAAATCAGCTTTGGCTAAGGCCGCAGCGCGATTGGCAACGGCCGTTTCATGCTCTGTCAACGCCAACATTTCAGCTATCAACGGCGTCAATTTCTCCAGCCGGTGCGTTTTGTCCAGCATCGAACCCAGTTCTGCCTGGAACGTTAGCGTGTCCAGCTCCGGCAGAAAATCGGGAAGCTGTTTTTTGACATCATTTTTGTAAAAGAACTCCGCATCAGCGAAGCGAGCACGGATGACATGCTCGTTGCCATCCACCACAATATTCAGGTGCTTTTCATCCCCGTTACGCACAGCAATGAAATAAGGCAGCAGCTTGCCGCGCCAATCGTACACCGGGAAATAGCGCTGATGTTTGCGCATGACAGCGACCAACACCTCGCCAGGTAAAGCCAGGAAACGCTCTTCAAATTCACCGCGCAGCGGCGTCGGCCGTTCCACCAAATTGGCTACTTCGGCCAGCAGCGCGGGATCATCGGGTATTGTTCCTTCTTTTTCAGCGGCCAATTTGCTGGCAATGCTGGTAATGCGTTCAGCACGCTTGTCATGCACCAAGACGATGCCGCTTTTGCGCATGAGTACGGCATAACTGGCGGCATCATCAATGGGTACAAGCGGCGACCCTTCTGGGCGCAAGCCACGGCTGACACTGCCGCTGCGTACACCAGCATATTCGATGGGGATCACGTCGGGGCCGTACAGGGCCACAAGCCAACGCAAGGGGCGGCTGTAGGCTACATTGCTGCTGTTCCAGCGCATACTTTTGCCGAATTTGATATTGGCAATGAGGTCGGGCAAGGCATCACGCAGAACGGCAGCGGCTAACTGACCTTCTTCACGGACAACGGCCGTTACATACCGCTTCCCCCCTTCCTCTACAACGCGCAGGTCGGCCACGTCCAGCCCTTTGCTGCGAGCAAAGCCGATGGCGGCCTTCGTGGGCTTGCCATTGGCGTCAAAAGCGCGGTCGGCGGGTGGCCCTTTGACCTCGGTTTCCAGGTCTTGCTGCCGTCCTTCCAACTTGTGTACCAGCACAGCCAAACGGCGCGGTGTGCCAAAGATTTCGTAACGGCCGTAATTCAACCGCAAATCCGTCAACATTTCTGGAACCAGTACATTGAGCTGGCGCACGGCTGAATCGAGATCATCTACCGGCAATTCCTCGCTGCCAATTTCCAACAAAAAGGCGTGAGGCATTTCGCTCTGTGCAAATTGCAGCGACGGTTCAGAGGGCTGGTTGCTGGCGTCACTCTCAGGAGGCAGCAGTGGATATTCCAACCGCTGCCGCTGTGCCACGTACAACTCCGCCACCTGCCGCGCTATGCGGCGCATCCTGCGGAAATAATTGGCGCGTTCCGTCACACCAATCGCTCCGCGTGTATCCAACACATTGAAGAGGTGTGAGCATTTCAAGTTGTAATCATGCGCCGGTGCAATCAGATTTGCCTCCAGGCAGCGCAAGGCTTCCTGCTCATACACATCGTACACGCCACGAATAGCGTCTACATCAGCCACTTCAAAGTAGTAATGGCAATGCTCAATCTCGCTTTGCAGCAAAACATCACCATAGGGCACGCCTGCACCGTAGTTCAATTCCCATACGCTGTTCGCCCCATGCAGCGCCAGAGCAATGCGGTCCAGCCCATAAGTGATTTCAACGGAGACGGGATCAAGGGTTTGCCCACCGGCTTGCTGGAAATAAGTGAACTGGGTGATCTCTTGTCCATCCAGCCACACTTCCCAACCCAGCCCCCACGCGCCGAGGGCAGGGCTTTCCCAGTTGTCTTCCACAAAACGGATGTCGTGTTCGCGTGGGTCTATGCCGATGGCTTCCAGGCTTTTGAGGTAGAGTTCCTGTGGGTTGCCGGGGTCGGGCTTGAGGATGACTTGCAGTTGATGATGCATTTGCATGCGGTTGGGGTTGTCGCCGAAACGGCCGTCATCCGGTCGAATACTCGGTTCCACGTACACCACATTCCAGGGTTCCGGGCCAAGCACACGCAGCGATGTGGCCGGGTTCATCGTACCCGCCCCCACCTGCACATTGTACGGCTGCTGCACCAGGCAGCCCCAATCTTGCCAGTATTCCAATAACCGGAGAATAATCTGCTGAAAACTTAGTTTGTCACTCATATAGTATGCCAATCATCGAGACTGCCTCTATACTACAGTCCCAATTTGTTGAAATAGGTTAAAAAACAGCGCCAGATTATAGCATGTAGCCCCATCACCGCCACATGGGGAACATCGTATCAGCCTTAGTCATCGTTTCTCCGCCAGATAAACAAAGAACCCGGCACGGCGCAGAGCACGCAATGTCAACGCCCCCAACACGCCCCCAATCGCGCCAAAAACAATGTAGCCAATCATGGCTTTCGTTAATCCTAATGCGACAAAGCCCACTGGCGCACCCGTTAGCGCACCCAACCCCCACTTCACTAAAAATTTACCAAAGTGCCCGATGGCTCCTACCAGCGCCGCAACAGTCAGGTTTTCCAAATCGCGCAGCAGCAACAGGGCCAAATCTGTGCCTATGCCAATGACAGTATAAGAAAGAAACGTGTTCAACGCGCCAAAATCGCCCAAGCCCAAAAAGGCGGCAAGAATGCCAGAAGTTAGCCCCACCAGGCTGGCTGCGCCGGGTTTAGGCACAATCCCGGCAGCAACCACGATGAGCGCCATCCAAAAAATGCCAGAATGACCGGATAGCTGCAAGGGCAGTTTGAGGGCTATCTTAGCAACAACAACCAGTGCCGCGAACAGCGCGAGGAGAACAAGTTGGAAGGTGGAGAAGTATCGAGACATAAGAGTAAGGATGAATTATGAAGGATGAAAGACTGGTTACTGGTTACTGATTACTTCGATGCGGTCTACGTCTTGCACCCACTCTTCACGGGTATCGAGTCGGGGGAGGAGGGAAACGAGTTTGAGGGTGCCACGTCCAGAGAGGTCGAACATGACCATATTGACCGGGGCATCTACTTCGGCCCAGGTAAGCTGCACGGATTTGCCGCGATGGTTGCTAATGACGGTGACAATGGTTTCTGGCGTCAGCTCAGCCGCAGGTAGGTACAGACGCAATACGTCACGCAGCATCCAACCCTCTTGCGTCTTGCCTTCTTCGGTATCGGTGAAGTTGGCCCGCGTGAGCTGCTCCAAATCGGTAGGTTGGAAGCTGGCTGTCAGGTCATCATTGTAATAAATGGGGATACTGCCGGGCGCGGCGGTCGGCATACCGGGGGGCATCAGGCTTTGCGCTTGCTCGGCTTGGGCCTGACGACGGCCGTTTTCGATGAGTAAAACGGCCGTTACAATCAACAATAAAATCAATAAAGCCAGGAGAATCCGTTTATTCTGAGTCATGCTCAGCACTCCAAATTGCTAAAAGTAAAACACCACAAAGACGATAACGCAAGCCACAAAAGCCAGCAATAACCAATCTGTCCACGCCATCATCAACTGCCGAAAAGAGCGACGGTGCGGTGCATCAAAGCCACGCGCATGAGCAGATTCCGTCAACGCCCAGGCACGCCGTGTTGTCAACACAATAGCGGGCACAGTGAGCGCCAGCATCTCGCGGAGCTGTGCTGGCAGCCCGCGCCAGCCCGCCCAGCGCGGCGGCTGCCATGCACCTCGCGCCCGCTGCGCCTCCTGAATGGCCCGCCACTCCTCAGTCAACAGCGTCACGCTTTGGAAAGCCAGGCTGAGGCTGAAGGCATAACGATGCGGCACACACAACCATTCCAACACCAACCGCAGTTCACCAGGGGTGGTGGTATGCACCAAAAAGGCAAAGGAGCCAGTTAGCAGCAGCACGCGCAGCGTCACAATAATGGCTAGATCAAGACTAACCACAAACCAATCAATGATAAACAGAATGAGCAGCACCCATTTTAATCGCCATATTTGCTGCAAAGCAGGGCGGGTCAGGCGTGCCCACAACAACAGCATCACGTAAAAAGCGAGGAATAACAATAATCGTTGCAAGGGCAGCATGACGGCCAATGATGCGCCCAGGCTGATTGCCAAACGCACACGCGGATCCACCTGCCGCAGCGGGGAGCGAGCGATGATCTGTGAACGGGGGAACCGGGCAAGTTTGAGCATGATAAATTTACCCAACCACCCAATCGGGGAGCAGCAGCCCCAGCCGCTGCCAGGGAATGGGATCAGCAAGAATTGCGGCTGGCGGGCCATCGGCAACAAAGCCGTGTGCGCCGAGCAAAATCATGCGGTCGGCTTGAGCGGCCAGGGCGATGTCGTGCGTGGTGATGATCACAAGCTGCCTGGCATTGGCAACACGGCGCAGCAAGCGCATGAGCATTTGCTTGTGGGCAGCATCTTGCCCTAGGGATGGCTCGTCAAGCAGCAAGCCATGACGCGGCTGGCGCATAAGCACGGTAGCCAGGGCCAGTCGTTTTTTCTCGCCTTCGCTGAGGAGCAGGGGCGGGGTGTCTTCGTAATCGGTCAGGCCGAGGGCATCCATCAGCCAATGATAGCGAGTCATGTCTGGTTGGGGCAGGCGGTAGAGGATTTCTGCACGCACGCTGGCGTTGAATAACTGCAAATCGGGGTTTTGAAAGACGAGGCCAAGGTCGGGTGTGTCGCCGTTGATGTGGATACGGCCGTCATAATCTTGCAACCCACTCAGCGCACGCAGCAGGGTGGTTTTGCCCACGCCATTGGGGCCAACGATGGCAACGATTTCACCGCTGTCGGCCTGAAAATTGAGATTGTGCAAGATGGTACGGCCGTTTCGCACCACCCTTAACCCCTCTACAATCAATTCCGCCGGGGCTGCTGCCGCAGCAGGGAGATGCGGCAACTCGTCAGGCGGCGACAGGTGCCCATTGCCCAACGTGAGGGTGCGTAAACCGGGCAGCGCGTGCAAGTATTCGGCGCGGTGTTCGGCAATGATGACGGCCGTACCCGCCGCCACCAACCGCTTCAAGTCAGCCAACAACGAGGCTGCTGCCGTTGTGTCCAGCATCGAAAAAGGCTCGTCCAGCACCAGCAGCTTGGGCTGACGAGCCATCACAGCAGCCAGCGCTAGTTTTTGCTGCTCACCACCAGAAAGCGTATGCGGATTGCGGTCGCGTAATTCAACGAGATCAAACTGACGCAGCGTTTCCTCCAGCCGGGCACGCATGACAGAGCGTTCCAAACCCAGGTTTTCCAGGCCAAATAGGATTTCGTCTTCTACCGTTTCCGTCAGCATTTGCGCGGCGGGATTCTGGAAAAGCAAGCCCGCTTTTTCGCTCAACTGCCAGAGTGGGGTCGCAGCGGTGGACAAATCACCTAGCGTCACCATGCCGTCCATTTCGCCATGATAAAGATGGGGGATAAAACCGGTGAGACAGCGGACAAGGGTACTCTTGCCGCAGCCAGATGGGCCACTAATGAGCAACGCCTCGCCAGATTCAATGGTGAGATCGATTGGGGCAATGCCCCGGCCGTTTTGCGGGTATTGGTAGGAGAGGTTGGTGGCGGTGAGGAGGGGCATTTCAGTGTCCAGTATTCAGTGATCAGCATTCAGTATGCAGTGAGAGGCATTGGCTTACTGATTACTGACCACTGATTACTGTTAGTCTAACTTGAGTGGAAACCAATGGTCGTCTTGCCATTCGACGATGGCGATGGGACGGCCGTTGCGCCGCGCAGGGCGCAGTCTATCAGCGTTGACCAGACCATCGTGGACAGGTTGACCACCCAGGGTTTGCACGGCCGTAATGCCGGCGGCAAGAAGCGCGTCAACAGGCTGCAAGCCGGTGAGGTCACGCACACGGGCGACTTCAATGTAACGGCCGTCGCTGCCATCAGCGGCCAATCCCACAGCAGAGAGTGCGCCAATCACGCCGTCTTCGTCGCCGCCCAGCCCGGCGAGGAGCAGGTTGTGCGCGGCGGCAACGGCGCGGGCTTCGGCCTGCGTCACCAGTTCGTGCTGCGCTTTGTGCCCAAAGGCGGTGATGGCGGCGGGCACGGCATCGGCCACACAAAGGCCGGGGTCGCTGCCGGGCACGAATTCAGTAAGCATGAGAGATTTGACGCGGTTGAAGACGACCGTTACCTCCCCATCGGCCAGCAAAATAGCGGCACAGCTATTTTTGTGCGTGCAAGGCACGCGAGGGTCGGCGGAAAGCTGGTGGCGCAGCACGCCCAACACCTCATAATCGCCCGCCAGCGCTGCAGCGATTTCCCGCGCTAGATGGCCGGTTCCACGCGTTTCCAAGGTGTCGGTGTCATCAAGTCCAATATAAATCATAGGCGGTTCCTTTCCAATGATAGGAGATTAGAGATTGGCAATTGTACCCAATCTCTAATCCCTAATTCCTACTTTCTCATTTGACCTGAATTTCTACCACGCCGCGCAAGCGGGGTAGATCGGGATAAGCAGGCAAAGTGGTGCTAAACCCACCCTGGCTGCGGAAGGAAAGGATGCAGTCAGCGCAGGCAGCGAGTTCTTCCAAAGTGATGTCGAGAGAATCGCCATCGGCTGTGAGGAGGGTAACGGCCGTTGCCTGATTCTTCACGCCCGCCAACTCCAACAGAGCGCTGATGGGCACACCGGTATACGTTTCGCTGGAACCAGAATTATTGATGGCTTCGGCGTCAACGGTATCCATGGCCCGCACTTCATCTTCCGTCCAGGCCATCTCATTCTGCACCATGCCGGTGACGCGCAAATCGGCATTTGCGGCCGCTGCTGCGGGTGCTTCTGCTGGTTCTGCCGCCCCCATGCCGTGCGCCTCACGCCATTGCGCAGAGTCAGGGGTGAAGAGCGGGCTGCCAAATTCAGCGACGCCATACTCAGCAATCAGCTCTTGCGTGGGTACAGAAATCAGCCAATCAATGAACTGATTCGCCAGGTCATTTTGAATGTGTTCGCCCTTGTTCGGGTTAACAGCAATAACGCCATAAGGATTGAAGAGAAGGGGATCGCCTTCAACCATGATTTGCAGTTCTGTGCCCTCCAGTGTGCGTGCCAGGTAGGTAGCGCGGTCACTGAGAGTATAGGCTTGCTGCTCGTCGGCCATAGTCAACACAGCACCCATGCCCTGCCCGGCAGAAATGTACCAATCACCAGCCGGATCAAAGCCTGCATCGGCCCATATTCCCTTCTCTTTGGTGTGTGTGCCGGAATCGTCGCCGCGTGAAACAAAAGGAGCCTGCGCTTCGGAGATCATTTCGAAGGCACGGCTGGCTTTGTTTTTACCCAAGATGCCAGCAGGATCATCGGGCGGGCCAACGATGACGAAATCGTTGTACATCACGTCTTCGCGGCGGATGCCATCTCCGTTCGCCATGAATTCGTCTTCACGGGCGCGGGCGTGAACGAGAAGTACGTCGGCGTTGCCATCTACACCTAGCTGCAAGGCCTGCCCGGTTCCAACGGCAATCACGTCTACAGTGACGTTGTACTCTTCTTCAAAGTAGGGCAGGATGTAATCCAACAGACCGGAGTCTTGGGTGCTGGTGGTGGTGGCAAGGATGAGGGAACGCGGTTCGCCAGATTCGGGTGCGGGTTCCTCAACTGGCTCGGCAGTCGGCTCTACCGCTGGTTCTTCCACTGGCTCTGCCGTGGGTTCTTCTGCGGCGGGTTGGGTGTTGTTGGTAACGGACGTTTCCCCACTATTTGCCGCGTTATTGGCAGGGGTCTCGGCATTGCCGCTGCTGCAAGCAACTAGCAGCAGGGCCAGGATTAATAAAACAAACCATCTCTTTTTCATTGTGTTTCTCCTTTCTATCTTTTTTAGAAACCAGGTTTTGGGGGAAAACCTGGTTTCTGGTTAATAAATCATGTCACCGGCGACGAAGGCTTTAGTGCGGGGATCGGTCGGGTTGTGAAAGAACATATCAGTGGCGGCGATTTCGACGATACGGCCGTCCAGCAGCAGGGCCACACGGTGCGCCAATCGTTTAGCCTGAAAAACATTGTGTGTCACCAACACCATTGTCGCCCCCGTGCCTTCATTGAGTTGGCGAATAATTTGCTCGATGATGCCGATGTTGTACGGATCAAGGTTGGCGGTAGGTTCGTCAAGCAACAAGACGTCAGGTTGAAGGACGATGGCGCGGGCCAGGGCCACACGCTGTGCCTCGCCGCCAGAGAGGGTACGGGCACGCTGGCGAGCCATCTTTTGCAGCCCTACTTGTTGCAAAGCAGCATCTATCTGAACTTGCTCATTACGTCGTCCGCGCAAACGCAAGCCGTATTGGATGTTGGCTTCGACGCTGCGGTTGAGGAGGTACGGCCGTTGGAAAACGGTCGTCACTTTGCGGCGCAGCGACAAGGGCATGGGCTGGCTGGCGCTGAAGGGAGTGTTGTGGAATTGGATACGGCCGTTGCTCGGCGGTTCCAAAAAGTTGAGCAGGCGCAGCAGGGTACTTTTGCCTGCGCCGCTGGGGCCAACCAGCGCCAAAATCTCGCCCTGCTGGATCGTGAGGTGCGGGATTTGGAGGACGGAACGGCCGTTATACTGCTTGCGCACGTCGTCTAATTCGTAAAGAGGTTCAGTCATTTGTTAGTGGTTTTCAAATTTGACAAATCTTACCGAGTTAAAAGCTAGTCATAAGTAGTGCGGCCTTGCAGTTGCAGCATGAGTAGATTTGCTAGAAACGATAGCCCCAGCAAAATGATGCCCAGAGCGATGGCGAGATCAAAGTTGCCTTTGCGCGTTTCCAGGACGATGGCGGTGGTGAGGACGCGGGTTTTATGGTCAATGTTGCCGCCGACGAGCATCACCGCGCCCACTTCGGAAATGATGCCGCCAAATCCGGCGATGACGGAAACCAGCACGCCTACCCGCGCCTCGGTCAGCACGGCTAAGGTGGTCTGCCAGCGCGTGGCTCCCAGCGCCCGCACTTGTTGGCGAATGTTGGGGTCTACGCCCATGACGGCTGCCATCGTAAACCCGGCAACTAACGGAAAGGCGATGATGGTTTGGGCGATAATCATCGCGCCAGGGGTAAAGAGGGCGGGGATGAGATCGCTTTCTAATCCACCCAAAGGGCCGCTGCGCGAGAGCAGCAAGTAAACAAAGAGGCCGATGACCACCGGCGGGAAGCCCATGCCGGTGTAGAGGAATACCATGAGCAGGGAACGGCCGTAAAACCGACTCAACCCCATCAACGCCCCTATCGGAATGCCGATGAGCGTACTGAGCACCAACGCCACCCCTGTGACACGCAGCGACAACTGCATGACCTCCCACAGGGCAGGATCGTGGGCGAAGATGAGTTCGATGGCTTGTAGTAAGCCTTGCCAGAGTTGATTCATAGTGAGCTTTTAGCTTTTAGCTCTTAGCCATTAGCAAGACAGCAGCTAAAAGCTAATGGCTAAGAGCTAACGGCTTTATAGCCAGGTAACGATGCCGGTCGCGGTTGTGTCGTAGCCGCCGAGGGCGCTGACGGCTTCGTGAAAGGCGGGGCTGCGGAGAATGGCAAGTAGGATTTGTAACGCGGCCGTTTCCCACACATCTTCCGGTATCACCAGTTGGTACAGCTCTTGTGTGAGCGGCACAAAGTCCAGCCCGTAGGCGGCGGCGGCGGCGAAGATGCCCAGTCCGGCGGTGGCGCTGCCGTCTTGAATGGCCTGGGCAACGGCCGTATGCGTAGACATCTCCTGCTCATATCCGGCAATGGCAGATGGCGACACGCCTAAGGCCGCCAATTGTGCATCCAGCCAAACCCGCGTGCCGCTGCCCGCCTGCCGGTTTACCAAAATGACGCCCGTATTGGATAAATCAGCCAGCGAGTGCAATCCTTGCGGGTTGCCGGGGGGCACGATCAAACCCATTGAACGCTGCACCAAATTGACCAGGGCGACGCGCTGACCGGGCAGTACGCGGCGCACAAAGGGCACGTTGTACTGGTCGGTGGCGGCGTCCCATAAATGCACACCGGCTAAATCTGCTTCGCGGCGGGCGAGGGCCATGAGGCCGCCCAAACTGCCGTTGAAAGTGACGTGCAGCGGCACGGCGGAAGCCGCTTCGCTGAGATGGCGGGCCAGCAGATCAACGGTGAGGTCATGGCTGCCGGAGAAGCGGAGTTGGGTGTGGGGCACGGCCGTTTCCGCTGGCTGCGGCGTGTGTTGCAATACCTGCCAACGGGAAATGGCAACGGAAAGGGCGGACTGCGCCTGTGCCGGGCTGTGCCCGCTGCTCATCGCCTCCAGCAAAAATTGTTCGGCGCGGTTGATGAGGGTGGCCCAATGGAGGAACGGCCGTTCCTCTGGCAAAGGGTTCTCGCAAACGCGCGTGCCGCCGCCACGATGCCCCGTCACCAAGCCCTCATCGGCCAGCACACTATAGGCGCGGCTGACCGTGCCCGGCGTACAGCCCCACTGCTGTGCCATTTCGCGCACCGAGGGCAGGCGGTCGCCCGACGATAACTCGCCAGAGGCAATGCGCCGTCGCAAAGATTCTGCAATTTCCTGATAAAGATGGGAGGCTGATTGTTTCATGATTGTACCTTTTGTATGGGCACAATCGTAACAAAAGAGGCTGGCGCAAGCAAAAAAAGAGCGCAGCCTGTATCCCAGACTGCGCCCCTTCACGTTTCACGTTTTACGTTTCACGCATTATTTCCCTTTCAAAAACCCACCACCAACCGGTAGGAAGTCAAACCCCTTCTCCACCAGTGTTTGGAAGTCGGGGATCATGCGACGGCCGTCAATGACCAGATACGGCGGCTTCACATTCGTATCAATGGTGTGCGACAACCCGCGGAACTCTTCCCAATCCGTCGAAACATAGACCGCATCGCTGCCCGCAATCGCTTCTTTCGCCGAGCCAAAATACTTGATGCGGCTGAACAGATGATTATTTTCCGGGTTAAACCAGTAGCTTTGCGCCGCTTCCTCTGCCAACGGATCGTAAGCGCGAATTTCGGCAACACCTTTGGCGAGCAAAGCTTCTACCACTTTGAGCGCAGCAGAATCACGCATATCGTTGGTGCGCTTTTTGAAGGCCAACCCCAACAAAGCGACCTTTTTCTGGTTAAAATTGAAACCCGCTTCATGCACAGCACGATCAATCAAATACGTCTTCTGATATTCATTGATGTTGTACACCGCTTGCAGCAAATCTGTGCGCCGACCAGCCTGATTGAGCTGGTAAATCATGGATTGGATGTCTTTGCCAAAACAGCTACCGCCTGCGCCATTGCTGACGTAGGAACCCCAGGTGCTGATACGCGAGTCAGAAGTGACGCCAATTTTGAGGTCTTCCATGCGAATGTTGGGGAAAGTTTCGGCAAGGCGTGCGCCCACGCCATTCCAGTAAGAAATGTAGGTGAGCAGCAGGTTGTTGGCGACGTATTTGATGGATTCGGCCGTTTCTGGCGTCGTTTCCAGGTAGCGGATGCGCACGTGATTGACAAATTGAGCATAGATGCGGCGGATAATCTGGAAATCCTCTTCCGTATCCGCGCCAATCGCCAGTCGATCAGGTTTGCGCGACCCTTCAATCGCATTGCCTTGCGCCAAGAACTCTGGGTTAGAGGCCACGCCAAAGTTTTCAACACCGTGTTCTTTCATCACATTTTCTAGCAATCGGGCAGTCCCAATCGGTACGGTGCTTTTGTTAACCAGCACCACGCGCTTTTTGTCTGTGCGTTTTGCCAGCAGTCCCGCAACCGTATGCGCCGCATTCAGATAGTAGCTCAAGTCGGTAGAGCCATCGCGCTTGGGTGGCGTATTCAAGCAGAAGAAGAACAAATCCGTGCCATCAACCAGATCAGTAATGTCGCTGGTGAAGAAGAGATAACGGTCTTTGGTCTCTTGAATGGCGGAAACGAGTCCGGGTTCGTTCACATAACGCTCGATTTGTTCTGCTTCACCGGATTGGTAAGCGGCGATGCGCGTTTTGTCAATATCATAGGCATGTACTTCGTGGCCGTATTCGGCCAGAACGGCCGCGTGGGGTAGTCCCACAAAGCCTGTTCCCACAACGATAATCTTCATGTTGTAATCTCCTTAAAAATGGTCAATGGTCAATTGCTAATAGCCAATTGTCAATGACGGGGATAGATGGGAGTGGAAGCTTTAGCCGGTGCGTGCAGGGTTCCGGCTAAAGCCTCTACTCCAGATAAGACTTATTTGCTTGAAAATGTAAAAGTGACACTTACTTTACCACGTTGCAGAGTAGCGCAACCATCTTACAAAGGTACTTAAAACCGACGAATGGTGAACGGTAATGAGTAAACAGTATTCAGTAAGACAGTAGATAGTAATCGGTTACTGACCACTGATTACTGAAGCAGCGCGACGGCCGATTTCTACGGCGAAATTGGTGCCGCGATCCCAGGGGTAGACCTGGCTCATGCTGGCAAAATACAGCCCCGGCAGCGGTGTGCGGATGTCGGGGATGTTTTGCGAGTGATTGACAAGCGGCACAGGCTGGGCATAGGGAGCGCGGAACAGCCAGCTTTTGCGCACCCAATCGCGGCGGAAGTTGGGGTTGATTTTGGGCAGCGCGGCGAGAAATAGCTCTTCGATTTCCGCCTGACTCATGCTGAAATAGGCGTGGTCTGTTTTGATGTAATCGCCGCAGTAGATGATGTGGTCGCCACCGTAGTGCGCTTTGTCAATGTAGTTGGTGTGTTCCACCAGGGCGAGGAAGGGGATGTCCGTCTGGGTTTTGTCGGGGGTGTCGGCGGGCAGGTTGAGCCAGTAGGTGTGGCTGTCAGCCATGAGCGGCTGCTTGAGAGCCAGCACCAGCACCACCGCGCCCATGCTGTTGAGCTGCTGCAAGCCGCTGAGGTAGTCGGGCGACAGGTCGGGGGCGAGGCGGCTGAGGAGATGCGGCGAACTGGTGAAAAGTACGCGGTCGAAGGTTTCTGCGGCTGCCCCCTTTACCTGGATTTGCAAGCCGTCAGGGATGGGTTGGATGCGCTCGACGGGGGCGTTGAGGTGGGTTTGTGCGCCATGGGATTCAACGGCCGTCGTCAACACATCCACAAAAAATTGAAAGCCACCCTCGAAATAGCCCAGGCTGAAACTGCGCACGTACAGCCGTGCCCACAGCCAGGCCATGTTCACCTTGTCGTAGTAATCGCCAAACTTGCCGATGAGCAGCGGTTTCCAGGAGATGTCGTGGATTTTTTGCCCGTACCAGCGGCGTGTCCAGGTAACGGCCGTTTCCTTCTCCAAATGCCGCCAAAACTTGGTGTAGCGCAGGAACGCGCCCACCACGCCAAAGCGGAAAAAGTCCCACAGGTTGTAATCGGGGAACTTCAGCCAATCCAGGGGATTGCTAAACGGGTAAATTTTGCCTTTGTGCCAGATGGAGGTGCGCGGCGTGGGGAAAAAGACCTTGTCGCGGATACCCAACTCCTCCACCAGCCCCAAAATGGCGCTGTCTGATTGGAAGAGGTGATGATAGAAATGTTCCAGATACCAGTCCCAATTGTCGTCAATGAAGCCCGCCGCCAGGCCACCGGTGTGGTCGCTGGCTTCGAAAATGGTCACGTCGTGTCCGGCTTTGCGTAAATCGTATGCGGCCGTTAGCCCGGTGAGGCCGCCGCCAATGATGGCAATGTGCATAAATAATGATCCTTCTGCTAACTGATTGTCATTTGAATACGACAGATTCGGCTAAACGCAAAAGAGGTTCTAACATGGGATCAGGTTCTCCAGCGATCAGGCCATCTCTAAGCTCCTGTGCAATCTCGCTCATGCGTTGATCATACGCATCACGGTTGGCCTCATCACATACAGTCCCCGTTTCGCCCTCTCGTGCGTCCAAAATATCAAACAATTCCCCGCGACGCTCCTGACTTAAAGCGTTCATGGTGAAAATAAAACCATTGATAAAATCGTTAAATGGGATGTTAAGAGCAACAACTACCATCGCGTCATAACCAGAATACTCACTACAAATCATGGCGGCATCGGGCAAATAAACGAGAAAAACAACATTGTGTGTGATTGTTTCACAAATGAGATTTAGCTCTTTGTAAGGCCAAGTACAGATAGAGCCTCCTGCGGAGGATGTGGTAAAACCTGTAAAATCTGTGAGGATTTTGCCTCTACTCTCAACGAAGTCACGGCTTCTGCCCCCAGCTAGCACAGGCCCATTATCAAAGGAATACTCATAAGCGTAACCGGCTTCTCCGCCTTCCCGAAGGCGGCTGGTCAGCTCTCCCCACTGGCTAGGATATTCAAACTCAATTCCCAAAACCAGGTCTTCACAATGCGTATACTCGTCTCCTTCCTGGCAAATTAATGCAACTTCTGGCGTAACAAACGGGCGGGGTGTGTCGGACGGCCGTACAAATGGAGTCAATTGCACTTCGGGGGCTAACGAATAGGCTTCCAATTGACGCAAAGAGGTGCGAGTAACGGTTGCTAAAGGTGTGCTGGGTGCGGGAGTTCTGGTTACTGGGTTGAGCGCCATCGCTGTCGCTGTCAATGTGGGGGCGGAATTAATTTGAGCAACACCTTCTATTGTTAGCGTCGCAAGAGAACCGTTGTCATCCGCTGAATCCTTCACAGCATTTTGCTGACTACGCCAGAAAATGGTTAACGTCAGGAGAAGAAATATGATCAGCGCTAAAAAAATATATCTGCGATTGATGTGGTTCATTTTCTTCTCAAGCGCGTTTTTCACGATGATGTTTCTCCGCCAGCAGCCAACGCCGCCTTGCCAAAGTCTGACCAGCCCAGCCCTTCGCGCAGCATGTAGTAGGCGCCGAGGGCGGTGATGGGGAACCACAGCGCGGCGTGCAAAATCAGGGTGTAGGCGGCGGCAATGTTGTCGGGAATGCCGTACAGTTTCAGCACCTCAATGCCCGGCTCGTCGAAGGTGCCCACGTAGCCGGGGGCGGAGGGCAGCGTCGTTGCCAGATTGACGACGCCGTTCATGAGCATGAGGGCGAAGAAGCTGACCTGAAAATCGAAGGCGTGCATGACGAACCAGTATTTGACCGTTTCCAGCAGCCAGATGACGACGGAGGTGAGAAAAATCATGAGGACGTTGCGGAAGTGGCGCAGCGATTCCAGCCCTTCGAGGAAGCGCTGGAGGAAATCGAGCAACGGCCGTGCCACCCTCTCCGGCAGCAACCTGTCACTAAACCACTGGGCCAGCCGGTAAAACTGGTCGGGGAAGGCCGCCAGGCCAAAGAAGATGACGAGGGCGGCAAAGAAGGCGATGCTGGCAAAGATGACGATAGCGCGGATACGGCCGTTATCACCCGGAATGGGCGCAAAGGGCAGCGCGGCAAAGACAAAAACCAGCATCACCAGCCCATCAAACACGCGCTCCACAATCACCGTTGCCAGGCTGGCGCTGATGGAGACATCCTCGCGGCGGCGCAGCACGTAGGAGCGCAGTAGTTCCCCGGCGCGGAAGGGGTAGACGTTGTTGCCCATGTAGCCAATGACCACCACCGGAAAAAGGCGACGCAAGGGGATGTGTTTCAGGGGGCGCAGCATGTAATCCCAACGCCAGGTACGCGCCCACACGGCCACAAAGTAAACGGCCACGCTGGGGATGAGCCAGATGTAGTTGGCCGAGCGCATGTGTGCCCACACTTCATCTAATTTGAGGCCGCGCAAGGCCATCGCCACAAAGAGGAGGCTGATTGCCAAACCCAGCCAGAGTTGCCATCGTTTCAATGTTAAGTCCTTTTGGAGATTAGAGATTAGAGATTTAACCGCAAAGAACGCAAAGAGCGCGAAGTTTTTCTCTTATCTTTGCACCCTTGGCGGTTAGTAGTTATGCCCAATCTCTAATCTCCAATCTCTTTTTTGTACACGGCCGTAACCGCAAACGCACAATTGTACAGGTTTGGTCAGCGGGTACAAATCTCGTGGGCGGCGCGGGCCATGATGGGGATCATCTGCCCCATGGCGGCGAAGCGGGGGTCTTGCGTCTGGCCGCGCACGTAGCGGATGTAGATTTGGGCAATGATCACGGTGAGGCGGAAAAGGCCGAGCGCGTGGTAAAAGGCGATGTCGCGCACGGAACGGCCGCTTCTCGTCGCATATCGCTGCACCAATTCGTCCCGCGTCAAAAAGCCGAGGTCGTCGCCCACCGGCATCATCGCCGCCGCACGGAAATAGGGCGGGTCGGATGGCTGCGCCCAATAGGTGAGCAGCGTCCCCAAATCGTTGAGCGGGTCGCCGAGGGTACACATATCCCAATCGAAGACGGCCACAATTTTGCCGGGGTCGTCGGGGGCGAGCATGACGTTATCTAGTTTGTAGTCGTTGTGGACGAGGGAAACGGCCGTTCCCCCCGGCAGATGCGCCCCCAACCAACGATACACGGCATCCATGTCCGCCAAATCTTCCGTCTTGGCCGCGTGCCAGCGTTTGTACCAGCCTTCAATCTGTCGCTCGATGAAGCCCTCCGGCCTGCCCAAATCGGACAGTCCCAACGCGGCAAAGTCAACGGCGTGAAAATCGGCGAGGGCGTCTACCAGCGCTTCGCTCATGCGGCGCGGCGCGGCGGGCATGTCCGCAAATGCGGACGGGATGGTACGGCGCACGACCACGCCCTGCCGCCGCTCCATGACGAAGAATTCTGCACCGAGAACGGCCGTATCCTCCCCATACAAAAACGCCCGCGGCGCATAGGGGTATGCCTGGTGCAGCACCGATAACACCTTGTACTCGCGGCTCATGTCGTGCGCCGACTTTGCCACCGGGCCGAGCGGCGGGCGGCGCAGCACGTATTGCTGCGTCCCGTAGTCCAGCAAATAGGTGAGGTTGGCCGCGCCGCCGCCGAATTGCCGCACGGTGAGCGGCTGGTCGCTGCCTGGCAGTTTGCCGCGCAGGTAGTCGGCCAGTTTTTGCTCGTTGAATTGTTCATACGGCCGTACTGGGATGGTGTCGTTCATGGGCTTGTCCTTGTGACTACAGCAGATTGGAAATCTTCAATTGTGATTATACAGTGGGTTAGCATCTATTCAGCAGGGAGGCAAGAGAAACTATCATCTCTAGTCTAACGCCTGCGTCAGCCGCTTGCGAGAAAAACTAGCCCCTTTGCTGGCGGCTGGACTCTGCTAACTACGGCCTTAATGGGCGAAGATCGCCGATCTCGCAAGTCGGCTGGACGCGATGTTGGGCGGCATTTGACCAAAACCTAGGCCACTTAGCCCGACTAACAATAACCTAAACTTCGCCGCAGCACAGAACCTGTGCAAGCTATGAACAAGTTGCCCGTGACTTATGATTAAATCAGCAAATCACCACAAACTTCAGGCTGTTTTACCCTGAACCCAAACAGTTGTTTCTGTTATGTCAATTTTTGTGGCAGGTTGTTCGTGCATCCGGCTGTTTAGCCGTTTTTCCTCCTCAACTTACGGCTTCACTACAACAGGCAAGAAAATAAACTCGTCTAATTCTGGCAAGAAACCTTCAAATCGTGCTGTTACAAAGTCATTGCCTGCGCCACCATAACCAGCAGCTAAAATTTTGCCGTTTGACTGAACTGTTAAACCATGCCATCTGGAAGCACTATTTGTCATAATGATACCATCATCGCTAAAAGTCGTGTCCAGAGAACCATCCTCGTTTAACCGAATGATAGTCGGAGAGCCGTTGTCGTATCCGCCAATAAGCACTTTGTTTCCAGAGTGCCTTGCTACAGCTAATCCCTCAGCAAATGTGCTGGCTAAATCAAAAGCTATCGTACCATTTATGCCAAACGTGTTATCAAGAGAACCATCACTGTTAAACCGCACGGCAGCTATATCATAATCGACACTAGTCTTATAGCGAAAACCAACCGCCATAATTCGTCCGTCAGGAAGCAAACACAAATCCCAGGCCCAAACAGCCTCGTCTCCCGTCGGAATCATGGCGATGCCATCACTATCAAAAGTTGTGTCCAACGATCCATCTGCATTTAGGCGAATAACAGCAAATTGGCCGGCAACGACGATTTTTCCATCCGATTGGATACGTACTGCGTTGCCATCTCCCTGACCAACGGGAATAGCAATAATACCGCCACTGCCAAAGGAAGCATCTAGAGAACCGTCGCTGTTATAGCGAGCAATTGTAACACCCCCGTCACTATCACCAGATACGACAATCTTTCCATCCGATTGCAAGGCAATCCCCCAAATTTCATCAGCACTGCCACTAATCGAAGTGATGACCACGCCATCGCCATCAAAGCTACTATCTAAACTCCCATCACTGTTATATCGAACCAAAGCAAAATCCTTATTGCCGTTCACCTCGCTGCTTCCGCTAACAATAATTTTCCCGTCTGATTGGAGCGCTAATTCTCGACCATAATCCACGGCACTTAAGGTTGTAGTAACAATGCCGCTCCCACCAAATGTAGGATCAAGCGAACCATCGCTATGATACCGAGCAACTGCAAAATTTGATGGACTGCCAAACATACCGCCAGACACAACAATTTTGCCATCAATCTGGGTCTCCACATCAACAGCGACATCAAAATCGCCAAAATCAGTTACAACGAAGCCATCCGTGCCAAATGTTATGTCCAAATCGCCAGGATCACTCGCTATTGCTTGATACCATCCCACAAGGAATACTGTCAGAAATACAACAATGAAAATTACAAAACTCCTAACGAACGCTTTCAATTTATCCTCCAAGAAATATTGTCAAGTTAATTCATAATGGTCAACAAGAACATCCCCTTCCTAATTAGCACTTTTCATCCAACGACAAACCGCCAATATAGGATTATCGGAATGACCAATCTCCACTACTAATTCAACAGCAAGGAAAACTTACCTCACTCGGCCCGGTGCCACTAGTCTGGTTATGTATTGGATGACATCCCGAATTGGGAATTCACTCATACAACTCCAGCATTTTTCATCACATTCCTTTAGCCGCCCCAACTATTTGTTAGGCTGCATAGCGCAACCTAAACTTCTAATGATGCGGTTTATACCGCAAATTTACGGTATAAACCGCACCTAATTTTGCGCTACCGCTTGGCGGTGATGCCGAAGGCGGCCCAATGTTCTTGCGGGGTGGCTATTTTGACCCGCTTTGCCAGGCCAGAATGCTTCCCTTTCGCTTCCTTCATCTTTGCATTCAATTCATCCGTTTTCGTTTTCAACTGCGCTTTGAGTTCCTCCTGCTCGGAATTGAGCTTGTCCAATTCATCGGCAAAAGCCGTCATCTCCGCAGCGTCGGCGGCGGTGATGCCAATGCCGGTTAGCGTGTCTAGCCGGGTGGTTATGCCGCCTGCCATTGTGCGAAAGTTGGATAGTGATTGAGAGAAAGTTGGTGTTGCCATTATAAACTCCTTTTACTGAAAATTATTATAGCCCCGCAAACGCGGAACCTATCAAACAAAGTTGCCCGAAGGTTAAAGGTAGCTGCCCGAAAGGTTAGGGAAGCTGCCCCGAAGCTCCGGGATGCTGCCCGGAAGCTCCGGGTAGATGCCCGAACGTTTCGGGGTGATGCCCGGAAGCCTGGGGATGCTGCCCGAAGGGTTGGGGATGGTTCCCCATTGCTTCGGGAAGATGCCCAAAGGCTTTGGGTAGATGCCCGAACGTTCCGGGAAGCTGCCCGGAGGTCTGGGGATGCTGCCCGAAGCCTTCGGGCAGGTTGCCACCGTGCAGTTTCTTGTGGTTAGTTGGTTGGGTGAACGGCCGTATCCCATCATCCTCCTCCCCTGGTTATCATTATGAACGCTACAACTGGTGGGTAGTATAAACGAGGCGGAAGAGGGGGGCAACGCAACCGGGGTACTATTCTATTGCGATGGTGACTATTGCTTTTCCCCAGACTTTATACTAATTTACCAATGGCTAAACTGGTTCAATCTTCATTGATGAGATTCCGCCTTGCTTCAGGCGATCTGAGTTCTTTACACATTAGTCGGCGTCGTACAGGTTTAGGTATTACTTGAGTTAAGATATACAGGAAATTCAGGATGGTAAACAAAACTAACGACAACACAACTCACCAAGACTATTCGCTAACACTAAACTCTCTACCTACAAGACCCGTTATCTTTGGTTACTCTCAAAGCTTACGATTTTTAATGGGAACCAGTTCTCTTATCTTCCTTTTCGGCTTTATCTTTATGGCGTTTTGGGATTCTTATGAAATATATTGGCCGCTCATATTATTCTTGGGCTTTAGCATAGGGTCAGCTTACAGCTTCTACAAAATGAGTGAATCCATTGTTCTTGATAGATATGCAGTTACATTGAAACGTTTTCATAAGAGGATCCGCTTTATTCCTTTTTCAGAAGTTACCATGGTTGTTAGTAAGCCCGGTAGTTCTATTACGATTTATGGCATCTCCCAAAAAATTTTGGTTGGAAAGCAATTAGACGGTTATGAATATTTCTATCAAATTCTTGCAGCTAATTTCCCTATCAATATTGAACGACTTCCGGCTACCTTTCCCCTTGAAATCAGAAGCTCTTACAGTCTATTCTTTGCTCCGGGGATCCTTTTTCTTTTGAGTACAATTTTCCTTCTCGGTGAAATACTACAACCCGTGGATGCCAGAGGGAATTTTCTGGCAAGCATCTCTTTCTTTGTTGTCGGAGCCATCATGTTCTATTTGATGCCTACTAAGTTTTATTTTGATCATTCACAAATTATCGTTTTCAAACTTGGCCGGCGAAAGGTTTTTTCTATGGACGACCTCCAATTTCTTAAATTAGAATCCATTCAAGGGGGAAATGGGGGAAACATCTTTGGCTTATTCCATCGGCAACTGATTCTGCGCTTAGTTTTTAAAAGTGGCAAAGTTGAACTTAGAGAGGGCATGATAAACTATCCAGTAGACTACTTGTATAATGTTCTACAAAATCATTTCCGGGGTCAGACCGAACAATCTAAAACTCCATCTTTGCCAATGTGATAACATATTTCGATTGTATTTGATAGTGTTTGGGGATGAGGTTGTGGAGGGGACAGTCGTTTCTCGCCATATTTTCAATGACCCAAGAGTTGACAACTGACTATCCTGCTTTGATAGAAAAAGAGGGTCACTTGATACCCATCCGGAAATCTAATTTCAACATAACTATCATCAACCTTCCTGGAATTAGGCATATCTCCATTGTCACCAGAAGTCAAAGTATACAAGTTATCGTTTTCTATTAGCTTTGATTGTAATGTTTGCCAACAGTCAGGATATTCATCGAAAAAGTATTGAATAGTAGCTCGTGATTGTAATTTCTCTCCAAGCTCATCAGAAAGTTGGATAGTTGAAGGGTTTGTCGTCAAGAATCGTAAGAGCATTTCTGTAGTCTCGATGTTATAGGCTTTGGAAAAGGGAGGTTCTGAAGTATCCAATGTTGAATGGCGCGAAGTACAACTATGGAGGGAGGCGTTAAGTAGAACAAACGCAATGAAGGCCAGAATTAGATTTGTACAAAAGCGATTTTGTTTTGAGCTGATAGTGGTTAGCAATATTCGCATATCATATGTAATAGACTTAGCTGGAATTTGACGGCTGTTACTAGTCTCCAATCTCTACTCCCCATATCTCCGCAAAATCCGCCGCGCCACCGACCATTTATGCACTTCATCCGGCCCATCATAAATGCGGGCGGCACGCTCATGGCGATACCAAAAGGCCAGCGGCAGCTCATCCGTCATACCCATCGCCCCATGCACTTGAATGGCGCGGTCCAGCACGCGCTGCAACACCCCGGCAACGTGGAACTTAATCAGCGAGACGGCGTCGCGGGCGGCGTATTGACCGTGCCGGTCAATCTGGTCGGCGGTGTGCAGTACCAGCAGGCGGGCGCTGTCCATCTCGGCGCGGCTCTCGGCGATCCAGTTTTGGATGGTTTGTTGCTCGGCTAACGGCCGTCCCGGAGCCACCTCCCTCTGCACCGCCTGCGTACACATCAAGTCAAAAGCACGTTCGCAAATGCCCAGCCAGCGCATGGTGTGGTGAATGCGTCCCGGCCCCAGCCGCTCCTGAGCAATGGCAAAGCCCGCACCCTCCGCGCCCAACAAATTCTCTTTGGGCACGCGCACGCCGTCGTACATAATCTCGGCATGGCTGAAGAGGCCGCTGCCGCGCTCGCCCATCACAGACGTGTTGCGCACCAGGCGGAAGCCGGGCGTGTCGGCGGGCACGATGATCATGCTGGCGCGTTGGTGCTTGGCCGCCTGGGGGTCGGTGACGGCCATGACGATGGCGAAGGCCGCGCCATCGCCGCCGGTGCTGAACCATTTGTGGCCGGTGATGGTGTAGTGGGTGTCGTCGGGTACGGCCGTTGTGCTCAACCACGTTGGATTAGACCCTGGGTTCTCCGGCTCGGTCATCGAAAAACAGGAGCGCACCTCCCCTTCCAGCAGCGGGTAAAGGAAGCGCTCTTTTTGCGCCTCTGTGCCATGCTCAATGAGGATTTCCATATTCCCAGCGTCGGGGGCCTGGCAGTTGAAGATGTAATGGCCCAACGGCGAGCGCCCCAGCACTTCGCTGACCAGACCATGTTCCAGCAGCGACAGCCCCATGCCGCCGTAATCGCTGGGGACTTGCGGCAGCCAGAGGCCCAGCCCTTTGGCTTTCTCGCGCAAGGCGTCCAGTTGGGGCATGAGGGTGTCAAAGTCTTGGAGGAGGAACGGCCGTTCCAACGGCACAATCTCCTCATCCACAAACTCGCGCACAGTGCGCAGCAGCATTTGTATTTCGGTGGGAATGGTGAAGTCCATTGCTTGTTCTCCTAAAATGAACCGCAAAGGGCGCAAAGCACGCAAAGAAAATCTCCGAGAAACTTTGCGTCCTTTGCATTCTTTGCGGTTTATGCTTAAAAACTAATCCCGCTGCCCACCATCTGCCCGCCGTCAATCAAAAAGGTAGCACCAGTGGTGAAGCTGGAGGCAGATGAGGCGAGGTAGAGGGCGATTCCGGTTAGCTCGCTGGGGTCGGCCATGCGATTTTGGGGGATGGTGCGCAGAACGGCCGTGTTGATTTGCTCATTCCCCCACAGCGCGGCGCTGAATTTTGTCTTCACAAAGCCAGGGGCAATGGCATTGACTTGAATGTTGGCCGGGGCCAGTTCTGCTGCCAGCACTTCCGTCAGCATGAGTACGGCCGCTTTGCTCACCGAGTACACGCCCATCATCGGCTGCGCTTTCTTTCCGGCAATGGAGGCCACGTTGATAATTTTGCCGCCGCCGCGAGCTTGCATGTGTGGCGCACACGCCTTCGCTATGCGGAAGTAGCCTTTCACATTCACGTCCAGAATTTTGTCCCAATGGCTATCTTCGGCAGTGAGGATGGGGCCGAAATGCGGGTTGGTAGCAGCGTTGTTAAAGAGGATGTCTATGCCGCCGTGTGTGTCTACTGTGTGCTGGATAAGGTGTTGGACGGCATCAGGGTCGCCGGTGTGGGCGGCAACGGCCGTTACCCCCACCCCCCGTTCGCCCATCTCCGCCGCCACTTTATCCAACGCCTCCTGCTTGCGGCTGGAAATGACCACATGCGCCCCAGCCGTCGCCAAAGCCTCTGCAATCGCCAGACCAATGCCCCGCGACGCGCCAGTTACAATTGCCACTTTTCCTGTCAAATCAAATAAAGCCATTGCTTCCTCCAAAATTAAATACAAAGAAACAGAGAGACAAAGGTACAAAGAAGGCAATCATAAACAGGTGCGGCAAATCTGGCAAAACAAAAACCCCTCCGACCAAAGCCAAAGGGGTAACAACGTCTACCGATTGCCGTTTACTGATTACCGGCCCCTACGGTCCGGCAAAATCTACTAGAGGATCATGCCGATCAAAATACAAGTGCGGGTCAGATGTATGCACCCAAACCCATAAATCGTTGGGAGCATCCCCCGACCAATCAAACACCCATTCGGCAGCACGGGGTGGCATGTTCACGCAGCCGTGACTGTGCTTGTAGCCAAAGCGATCATGCCAGTAAGCGCCATGCAGGGCAATGTCGTCATCAAAGAACATAGTATGCGGCACGTCTTCGATGAAGTAGTAGTCTACTTCACCCTCTGCACCGGACATTTTGGTTTGCAAGTGACGGCTCCATACCTGGAACAATCCTTCGTGGGTGGGCCAACGATTCAAGCCGCTAGAAACCAGTCCAGCGTAAACCATGCGTTCGCCTTCATAAGCAGCAAAGCTCTGCTCGTACAGGTCTACTTCCACCCAATAATCGTTCCCGCCCACGCCTTCTGGTGGCGCATCCACATCCACCAAACTGACAAAGGTCTGACGAACCCAGTAGCCGCCGCCAATGTTGTACCAAAGCCATTCGCCATCTTCTTCTGTGACGTTGACGGCTTCGTACACCTGGAAGAAGGTGTAGCGGTCGAGTTTGGGCGTGCCAGGTTCGGGTTCGGCTCCCGGCGCACGGCTGGGATGAACGGGAGCAAGTACCCATCCAAACGGCCGTTCCGGCTGCGCCATCACCTCATACCCCGTAAAACTCGAATCACTAACAATATGCAGATCTTCCGAGCGTACATACTCATCCGGGTTAATCATGTACCAGGTCTGCCCCTCACTTTCCACCGCGCCTTGTACCGTAGAATAAAGGAACCCATCACCCACATTACGTGCAATCGGAGCCGCCAGACTGGGCGCAGTATACACGTTAACCAAATCACTCAGCCGGGCATACGTGCGATGGCGCAGCACACTATCACTTTTAGGTTCCGGCTCCACAAAAGTAGGCTGCGATGCCTCACCCGTGCAAACCGTACCTACCCCATCCAGATACACATAGCAGTTCGCCGCCGAAACGGGTGCACTCCACAACAGGGCCACCATCAACAGCAACGCCATCAAAAAACCAACCTGCCAAATTCGAGACATAAAAGTGATTATACTCCTTCACCGTTTTTCGTAGTTTAACGCCAATTCGTCCGGGGGAATGAATGTACAGCAAACGATTTCCCCACGAATCATAACAAAATAATGGTAACGCTACGACCCGCGATAATCAAGTAACACAGCTTACACTCATAAAAAAACCTGCGCGGTTAGCGACCAAATGCCACTTGAAACCGCACAGGTTATCATTTCTTTATGACCCGCGAGCCTTTACCGATTACTTCTCTTCTTCCTCAATTGATGGCGGTTTTTTTAAGCCAGGCAACTGTCCAATGGCGCTCATCAAATCCATGCCCGTCAACGCCTCAATGGTTGCCGGGACTTGGGCAATGATATTCGTCACGTCTTGCGTCACTTTAGACGCACCTGCCCCACTACTATCGCTACCGTTGCTCACAATGACAATGCGGTCTGTCTTTGACAAAGGCTGCGCAATTGCTGCCGCAACTTCCGGCAGACTGTCCAGCAACTGTTGAATAATAGCCGCCTGCGTATATTCTTTCCACGCATCAGCCTTCTTCAATGTCGCTTCTGCCTCGGCCAAACCTTGTTGGCGAATCACATCCGCTTCCGCCAAACCCTTTTGCCGCAGCACTTCCGCCTCAGCCAAACCTTTTGCCTTGGCTGCATCCGCTTCCGCCTGCCCTCGTTGGCGAATGGCCTCTGCCTCACCGGATGCTTCCGTTTGCAGTTGGAATTGCCGCGCTTCTGCCAGGGTTTGTACTTTGTATCGTTCCGCCTCCGCCGGTTTGCGCACTACTGCATCTAATTCTTTTTCGCGGCGAGAAACTTCTTGTTCCTGCACCTCAATAGATTTGCGCTTGGAAACAACGTCTACTTCGACTTCCTCAGCCTTCACCTGCTGATTGGTAATGTTCATTTGCAAGGTATAGGCTAGTTCTGCTTCCGCCTTTTTGCGGTTGGTTTCCGCTTCGTAGGCTGCCTTTTGCACCTCAAAATCCTTGCGGCTTTCGGCAATCTTGGTTTCGGCAGTGAATTTGGCTGATTCCCCTTCCTGTCGGGCGCGGGCGCTTTCGATGGTGGCATCGCGGGCGGCTTCGGCTTCGCCGATGGTGGCATCGCGCTTCACCTGGGCAATGCGCGGACGGCCGAGCGCTTCCAAGTAGCCTTCGGTGTCACTGATGTCTTTGATAACGAAGGAGACAATTTCCAACCCCATGCTTGCCATGTCTTCACCAGACACTTCTTGCACTTTTTGGGCGAAGGCTTCGCGGTCTTTGTAGAGCTGCTCCACCGTCAGCGTGCCAAGAATGGCGCGGAGATGTCCGGCCAATGTCTCGTGGGCCACATGTTCGATTTCGGCCTGAGTTTTGGAGAGGAATTGGATAGCGGCCGTTTTGATCGAGTTCTGATCGCTGCCGATTTTGGTCTGGGCCACACCATCTACGGTCACGGGCACACCCTGCACAGTAGGCACATCGGGTGTGGTGATGTCAATGGTCATAATTTCCAGCGAGAGGTCATCCACCCGTTCTAATATTGGCCAAATGAAAGAACGGCCGCCTGTAACAATACGGAACTTGCTTTCAATACCTTGCAAATCTCGGTCTTTGTGGCCCTCGCCGCGCCCTGATATGACTAATACCTGGTTGGGGCCAACTTTTTTTACGCGGCTGGCGTACACAAAGATAAGCGCAAAAACAATAAAGACAACTACCGGAATGAGTACAGCAATTACGCCTTGCATAGTTTCCCTCCAATGAGTGAATAAGACAGCAGTTTGACACCTGCTTGATTTACACAGTCGCCAATAAATTATGATTCTTCAATGGGATGAACAACAGCAACACGGCCGGTTACACGTTCGATTTTAACCAGCGCCCCCCGCTTAATTTGCTTACCTGTGGATGAGCGTGCGCCCAGCTTGACGCGGCCGCTTACATTATCAAATGCAATTTCACCCAAGCCATTACCTGGAATGGTTGTGATCACTTCGACATCCCGCCCTACCGCATCGTCAGACAGGCTGAAATGGCTAGACTTACTGGGGGAGAGGACATAAATGAAAAATACCTGGGCAGACACGCCAATGATGAGACCAACGCCAGTAGCCCAAAGAATGCTGGGAACAGAATCCAATTCAAGCCAGAGGCGCGTAACGAGACCGGTCATGCCAAAGGCTGCACCAAATATGGCAAGGGCAAAGGGGCTAACACTAATGAAGTCCGTGCCTCCGTCCACATCGGTATCCAGGTCAAGATCGAGGTGCAGTGCATCACCCATTTCTGCGCCAAACAAAGTGACGAGGGCAAAGATGAAACTGGTGAAGACAACGCCAGCATACACCAGATTGAGGGTTCCGGAAGCGAGGAACTCACTTAACATGTGGGTCTCCTTATCAAACAACACTGGGCAGGGTAAAAGTCATGTGCCACCTCATTATACAAAGATGATGATGGCTGAGGCAATGAGTTTCCAGGTTTTCATCTCCTGCCTTTGCCCTGTATTATTTCCTGTACGCGGATTAATATTTTCCGGTTGTGCCACTTTTTCTTCTTGCTGCCCGGTATTTATGATATACTCGCTGGCTGGACATTGATTATGAGTAGAGGAGGTTTTGTCACATGGCAAAGCAAAAAAAGAGACGGACATCTGTAAGCAAAGGACCAACGCAGCCAAAATTTAAGCCAAAGCACGGCCGTACCTTTTCAGAAAAGGCATTTATCGTACTGGGTATCGTGATTGCCCTCAGTATGATCTTGTCCTTATTTGTTTTGAATTACAACTAACAAGATGGAATGCGCTGGCAGCAGCGTACATGATGTGGGTGTGCTGGGCGGAAACGGCCGTTTCCGCCCCCGTTCATTCCTACCCCCAAAAGACCCTTTAGCCTCCAACTGTGTTTGACATAATTGCCTTTGACGCTGACGATACCCTTTGGCACAACGAACGGGACTATCGTCGGGCGGCAGCCCGTTTGCAAACCTTGCTGGCCCCCTACCAGGGCGCAGCGGTCGTAGCGCAAACCCTGCTGGATACAGAAACACGCAATTTGGAAGGCTATGGCTATGGCTTGAAGGCATTTGCGCTTTCAATGATTGAAACGGCCGTTTCCCTCAGCAACGGCCAGATTTCCGGCAGCGACATCTTACAAATCATCCACGCCGCGAAGGAAATGATCGCCACCGACGTAGAACTGCTGCCTGGCGTCGCCGAGACCCTGGCAACACTGGCCCCCCATCACAGACTCATGATCATCACCAAGGGAGATTTGCTAGACCAGGAACGCAAACTGACCCGCTCCGGGTTGGGCGATGTGTTCACCCATTTCGAGGTGGTCAGCCACAAAACACCGCAAACGTACCGCGACTTGCTGGCGCGATACGACATTGCGCCACAGCATTTTATGATGATCGGCAACTCATTACGCTCTGATGTGCTGCCGGTGGTAGAAATTGGCGGAACGGCCGTACACATCCCGCACGCCCTCACCTGGGAATACGAAGCCGACGTAGACCACACACATCATCATAACGGCTACTACGAGCTACCGCACATCAACGACCTGCCCACACTCCTGCAACAAATCGCCCCCCACTAACCCCGTTCAATCCCTCGCGCTCGCGCCGCTTGCAATACCAGACCGCGCAAAATAACCTCCGCCGCCTGGCTGCGCTGCGCATCGTGTAGTCTGCCCATTTCCCCATCAGTTGCCAGTCGCTGGCGCGGTGATCGCAATACCAGCAGCGCCAATAACACGCTAAACAACATCAGTGCACCAGCAATGAGAAACACGCCCTGCGCCGAAGTATAGCGTGTGGCAACCACCACCAACAGCGGCCCCAATACCCCACCCAAAGACAGCGACGCCTCCTTAATGCCAATCACCCGCGAGCGATGCTGCCGCGCCGTCATATCCAGATAAAAGGCGCTGATGGCCGGCGCAGTCAACGCCGCGCCCAGCCCGGCAATGAAAGAACCAGCCATCACCAAAGCATAGGAATGTACAAAGGCAAGATTCACATAAAGCATCAGATTGAGCGCCTGCCCCAACACAATCACTGGCTTGCGGCCAAAGCGATCGCTAGCTTGCCCCAAAAAGAGCTGCCCCAGCATCATCGCCATGCCATACACACCTACCACAATGCCAAACTGCGCCGTTGTCCAATTGAGCTGATCATACAAATAGAAGACCATTTGCGGTTCCACAAAGGCGAAGGCAAAGCTGCCAATGAAATCGAGGAAGAGCAGTGTGCTAAAAACGGCTAGTGGGCGAGGCAGCGCATCCCACATAGAAACGGCCGTTTCCTCCCCACCCCCATTCCTTTCTGCCACCCAGCGCTGGCGCAGCGCCTCGCGGCGGCGCACCTGCGGCGGGCGCGTTTCCGTCACCAGCAGCGCTGCCGCCAGCAATGCCAACACCCCCATGCCCGCCGACGTGGTAAAAGGCGCAGCAAAGCCAAAATTGTCATACAACACGCCCCCCAACACCGGGCCAAAGACAAAGCCTGCGCCGTAGCCACCCATAATCACGCCAATCCAGCGTGCCCGCTGTGCTTCCGGCGACACATCGGCCACCACACCCATCGCCGCCGGAAACAGCCCGGCGGTGAACAGGCCGCCCAACGCCCGCACGGCAATGAAAGCAGGCACAGACCCGGCCAGCAAATAGCCCACGTTGGTAAAAATGAATGCCACTAGAGCCAGCAGCACAAACGGCCGTCTCCCATACCGATCCGCCAGCGAACCTAAAAAGGGAGCCGCCGCCAATTGCGTCAGGGCAAAGGCAGTAGTCATGATGCCCAACGCCTCCACACCTGCGCCCAATTCTGCCAGCCGCCGCGCAAACACAGGCATGATGATGCCGAAGCCGGTCATCATCAGGGCCACACTGGTTGCCAGCAGCAAAATGATGGTGCGCATCCGGCGCGGGTCGAGGTGGTTATCGCGGACATGAGAGGCAACAACTATCTTGCCTAAATTACCGCCACTCATAACTGCACCCCCAACTCCACTAACAGTGTCGCCAAATCGAGGTAGGTAGTTTCGCGCTGGATACGGCCGTCCACCACATCGTACACCGACACCCCGCGAAAACGCACCGTGCGGCCCAACGGCGGCACGGCAGGATCAAAAACAGGTGCCCCCAAAGGCTGTGCATGGGTTCCGGTGAAAATCCACTGCGTCACCACCACCGTTTCCGCGGCAATGGTGCGTGTTACTTCGTAGTCCATTTCCGGGAAGGCGGCAAACCAGGCCGGCCAAAAAGCGGCCGTATCCGCAGCCGACAACGGATTGTCGGCAAAGGCATCGCCATGCGCCCAATCCAACACAAAATCGGCCGTGCGCAGGCCAGCCATCGCTGCGCTGTCCGCCGCCGCCAATGCCGCCACGTACCCACTCACTACATCCAACGCCACAGGCAATCCCCCGACAGCTTCGTTTTGTTTCTGTTTACGACTCATTGCTAATCACCCTTCGGAAAATAATGAATAATGGATTGTGAATTTTCATTCACTGGTGGTGATAGATTTGTCAAATCTATTCCAATATATCGTCCACCGCAATCACCACGGGCAGGGGCACAAAGGCTGGAATGCCCAACAGGGGATCAGCTAACAACAGGCCGGTGGAAGTGCCGCCATCCAAATTGAGTGCGCTGACCAGCCCCCACTCGTTTTCGGCCAGAAATTGGCTGAACTGCGCCAACGTAAACCCGCCCAACGGGGCCAGGATGAAGAGAAGACGGCCGTCCCCATCTACCCCCACCGCTGTGCGCCGCGCCGTTTGCCCATCTTCGTTTGTATACACGGCCGTCCCCGCATTCACCAACATGGGGAAGGATTGCAGGGCAAATTGCAATGGCTCATCGGGAGAGTACGGCCGTTCCACCAATGAACGCACCTCCACACCGTAATCCGTCACGGCCAACATACCACCAAAACCCTCATAACTGATGCCGCTAGCCTGCCCATCCACCACAACGAGAGCCGTCGCCTCGTATTCTGGCGTAAAAAAGCCGCCGTTGACAAGCAGCAGCGCCCCGGTTTCTGCCTGCCAGTCGGGCAAAAAGCGCGGGCTGCCGGGCTGGTAGGTCACGCGCAAATCGTACAGCACCATATCCAGGCGCAGCGCCACAACGCGCTCTTGCACAGTGCCATCAGCACCCAAAAGGGTGATGGTGCGCTGCTCCATGCCGGGGCGCACGGGCTGCCATCCGTTGTCTGGCGGTGGTGTGGGCGTAGCCGCAGCAGGCAGCAGCGTAGGGGTAGGCATCAGGGGCAGTGCAGTGGGGACAAGGGGGGTAGGTGTGGGGGGAACGGCCATCACTGTCACACACCCTGTCAACCATAGCAGGCAGAGGAGAAAAGGAGCGAAAAAGCAGGGGGAAATATGCCTTGCCCCTCTGCTCCGTTGCTCATCCGCTCTTTGATTCATTCCGCCAATGCCAAATGGGTGCGGTGAATGCGTGCCGCCAAGGGATCAAGACCCAGTTCCAGCAGCACTTCATCGGGGCGGCCAGTTTTGGATGGTTCCAGGCACAAACGCATGACGATGACGGTTTCGTCGTCCGCTTCCGGCAACTGCAAATCTAAAATCAGAGGGCGCAGGTCGTACTCTTTGTACTTTTTGCCCCGCGCCCGCACGCGCACGGCCGTTTCTGCGGCGAGGAGCGCGGTGATTTTGGCACGGAGTTCATCCGTATCCACTGCATCCAGCAAAGTCACCACATAAGTCGTTTCAGTGGTGATGGATTGCAGCGAAGGGTCATTGGTGGGCACCTCTTCCACATGCACAATTTCAATGCCAGGGGCCATGCGGCTCATCATTTGTGTGCGGGCTGCATCTGGCTCCATGCGCTCATCCAGCCAAATGTCGGCCAATTCACATTCACTGGTGTAGCCTAAAGGCAGCGCCGTCGCCATTGCCAGACGCGGGCGGCGATTGAAGCCCTGCGTATACGTGATGGGCATCTTGGCGCGGTTCAGCGCCCGTTCCAGAGTGCGGGCCAGGTCCAAATGGCCGATATAGCGCGTCGGCCCAATTTTACGAAAAGTTAGTCGAAGTCGTTGAACGTAGGTTGCTTGCATAAATCATCCGATTTGTGAATTTGCCCTATTGTAGCCAAAAATTTCCTCTTGAGGATGGATGGGTTAAAATGCGGCGGATGATGAGTATACACCGTATCACGCTTTTGCTCTCTATGATTCTATTGGGGTTGTCATTAAGCATGGCTGGCTGCGAACGACCAGACCCAGAGGTGACAGTAGTGGCCACTATGATGCCATTAACCGACCTGCCACCTACGCCGTTGGTGACACCGTTTGGGGGAACGGCTGTGACGAACCCCAACACCAACCTATCAGCTAACCTGGCCTCCACCCCCATCCCGCAGCCCACGCTGCCCACCTACGCGGGCGTACCCACGCCAGACCCGCCGCATACGGCCGTCAATGGCGAAGCACAACCTTTCATCACGCACTACGTCAACTCCGGCGAGACGTTGGGCTACATTGCCCAGCTTTATGGCAGCAGCATTGCCGAATTGCAGGAAGCAAATCAGATGGGCGATTCCGACCTGCTAGCCATCGGGCAAGAATTGCTTGTGCCCAGCCAATCCGCGCTGGTTGGCCCTGATTTCAAGATTATCCCCGACAGCGAACTGGTATACGGTCCCGCCGCCGCTGATTTTGACGTGCATGAGTTTGCCTCCCGTTATCAGGGGTATTTGCTGGCTTACCAGGAAGAGGTGGAAGGGCAATTACTTGATGGGCCGGAAGTGGTGTCGTTGGTGGCACATCGCTACAGCGTCAATCCGCGCCTGCTGCTGGCGCTGTTGGAGTACCGCGCCGGGTGGGTAACGCGCCCCGCAGTGGCGGATGCGTCTTTTGCATTAGGGTATTTCAAGCCGAACCGGGCAGAGTTGTACTGGCAGTTGGCCTGGGCGGCGGATAATTTGAACTGGGGGTATTACGGCCGTGCCGAAGGCGGCATCACCAGCACGCTTTTAGGAGACGGCAGCCGCGTGGCCTTTGCGCCAACCATCAACGATGGCACAGCGGGCGTGCAAGCGATGTTGGGCGCAGGCGACAACATGACTTACGATGCCTGGCTGCAAGATGTGGGCGCGAATGGGTTATTCGCCACGTACAGCCGCATGTTTGGCAATCCTTTTGCTTACACGGTTGACCCACTCATTCCACAAGGGCTGCAACAGCCATCGCTGCGCTTGCCCTGGGACAGCGCTGAAACATGGTATTTCACCGGCGGGCCGCATGGCGGCTGGGATTCCGGCTCGGCGTGGGCAGCATTGGATTTTGTTCCGGCGGGGGATCAGCTTGGTTGTGTGCTGTCGGATGATTGGGTTACGGCCGTTGCCGATGGCATCGTCACGCGCAGCGATTTTGGCGCAGTGGTGGTAGACATGGATGGCGATGGCTACGCAGGCACGGGTTGGGCCATTCTCTACATGCACATTGAAACCCGCGACCGCATTGCGGTGGGTACATTGGTTCAAACGGGCGACCGCATCGGCCACCCCTCATGCGAGGGTGGCTTCTCGAATGGCACGCATGTACATGTGGCGCGGCTGTATAACGGCCGTTGGATTTCTGCTGATGGCACCATCCCCTTCGACCTGGGGGGCTGGGTCTCGCAGGGCTTGGGGCGAGAGTATGATGGGCAGCTTGTGCGCGGCGGTGTCATCAAAGAAGCGTGCGAGTGCCGCGAAGAGATTAACGCGATTCCGGGGAATTAGAGGGTTGTCAGCATTTCAGCTTGTCAGACTGAAATGCTGACTAGCTGCCGCGTTTTAAGATCATGGGGCCTAACGGCTGTCCCCCCACCAGGTGCATGTGCAGGTGAAACACTACCTGTCCCCCATGCTCATTGCAGTTGATAATCAGGCGATAGCCATTGGCGGCAATGCCTTCCTGCTCGGCAATCTGTTTGGCTACCAGCACCATATGCCCTACTAATTGTTCATCATCCGCCGTCAAATCATTGGCTGTGGGGATGACCTTGTTGGGCACAATCAAAATATGCGTCGGCGCAACCGGGCTAATGTCCCGAAAAGCCGTCACCTGCTCATCCTGATAGACTAAATCCGATGGGATTTCTCCACGAACAATTTTGGCAAAAATAGTCGGCATGTTTTTCCTCCGTATTAGCTTGTCAGCATTTCAGCTAGTCAGCCCATCAGCCTGATTAGCTGATTACCTGACTAGCTGACCCGCTTTTTACTGCCATTTCGTAAATCAGGCAAGCTGTTATAATCAGATGGGGTGTAGAGATAGAGATAGAGAAAGAGAATGCCTACTTTCCGCTATCTCTATCTCTACACCCTATCTCCTCTGGGCAGGTAAATGATGAGCGACACAAGACCTTTACGCAGTGTAACCCCCACAATCGACATTTATATCAAACTGGCACAGTATCCGATTTTGTGCGATTTGATTCGTGTGCGAATGCGCGAAGAGTTATTCAGGCGGGGCATTATTACGCAAAAAGAGTTTGAATCGGAAGTGAAGCGCAAGGCGATGGAATCGCAGCGACGCGAAGGGTTGATGGACCCTTACAGCCAGGAGGAAGCTAATATCTGGAACAAACGTAAGGAGCGCATTCGTGACTTCCAAACCGACGCCTACTTTGCTAATAATTTGGGCAGCCCCGTGCTAGAAGCGATCATCGACGAGGTGCTTTATTCGCAGCCTAGCACCAGTCATGGGCCAGAGCTAAAGTTTAACCCGGAAATTGCGCCGTGGGAGCTGCTGTTCCAACAGGGCGAAATTTACGAAACGCTGCCGCCACAAGAACAAGAGCAGGTGCATCATCACTTACAAGAAATCAAGGTGGTGCTGATCAAGCGCATGATCAGTGATCAACTGCCGTTTATTGCTGTAGCAAAGCAGGTCTTTGTGATGAGTGACCTACGCCGTATTTATCAGCGGCTCATTGGCACGGGAAAAATTGGCGGCAAGGCCGCCGGTATGATGCTGGCATGGCGCATTTTGCAGCAGAAAGACCCGGAATTCGGCCCAGACATGAGTAACCAGGTGGGAATTCCTGATTCTTATTTCATTGGCAGCGAGGTGATTTATGAGTTCAGGTTGGCAAATAAACTGAATAATTTCATGAATCAGAAGTATCGGCCGTTGGATGAAATTCGGAAGCAGTACCCGGTAGCGGTGCAGGCGCATTTGGATGGGCAGTTTTCTGAGGCAGTGGTGGATCAACTGCGCGAGGTGCTGATGCACATGGGGAACGATCCGCTAATTGTACGTTCGTCTAGTTTGTTGGAGGACAATTTTGGCTTTTCGTTTGCAGGAAAATACCACAGCTATTTTCTGCCCAATCAGGCGAGTTTTGAGGAAAATCTAGCCGCGCTGCTGGAGGCGATTAAACGCATTTATGCCAGCACGCTAAACCCGGATGCGCTGCTGTATCGGCGGCATCATGGCCTGATTGATTATGATGAACGGATGGCGATTTTGTTGCAGCGGGTGCGGGGTAAGCAGTACGGCCGTTACTTCATGCCCACATTAGCCGGAGTTGCCTTTAGCCAAAACCCCTTCCGCTGGAACGCCAAAATTCGGCGGGAGGATGGTTTTATACGCCTGGTATGGGGGTTGGGAACGCGGGCCGTTGACCGCGTGGAAAACGATTTCCCGCGCATGATCGCCCTGAGCCATCCCCGACTGCGCCCGGAAACAACAGCGCGGGCGATTCGCCAGTATTCGCAATGGCACGTAGACCTGATTGATTTAGAGGACAACACTTTCAAAACGATGCCCGTGCGCGACGTGCTGAAACCCGATTACCCCGAACTGCGTTATATTGCTTCGCAGGATAAAGGGGATTATCTGCAAAGTATTATGGCTGCGGGCATGGTGAAGCCATCGGATCGGCTGGTGTTGACGTTTGATACGTTGACAAAGGATGCGCAATTTGTGAAGCTGCTGCGCACAGCGCTGCGACGATTGGAGTCGGGGTACAAAACGCCGGTAGATACGGAATTTACTGTGGAAATTGTGGAGAATTATCCCTACCCGGATTATAAACTGCACATTTTACAGTGCCGCCCGCTGAGCCAACGCACGGATGAGCAAACGGCCGTTCCCATTCCTACAGACATCCCCGAACCAGACACGCTTTTCCGCGCCTATGAGATGGTCCCAGACGGCCGTGCCGAAGGCGTTCGCTACATCATCTTTGTAGACCCCGAAGCCTATTACACCATTCCCGACACGGCCACTCGTTCAGACCTGGGACGGGCTATCGGACATTTGAACAAACTGCTAGAAGATGAAATTTTCATTCTGATGGGGCCGGGCCGTTGGGGCAGCACGAACATTGAGCTAGGCGTGCCTGTTTCGTATGCGGATATTTACAACACAAAGGTGCTGATTGAAATGGCAGTTGTCAAGGATGGGCAGTCGCCAGAACTATCATATGGCACGCACTTCTTCCAGGATTTGGTGGAATCGGGCATTTATTCGCTGCCGCTGCATTTGGGTGATGGCAAAGGTTTATTTAATTGGGACTTTTTCCGCAACGCGCCCAATTGTTTGAGCAGTATTTCTCCCAAAGACGCACGATTGGCTGATTATCTGAAGGTGATTGATGTAACGGCCGTTGCCGGCGATCATCGCCGCGTCAACATCCTCATGAACGGCATCACAGATGAAGCCATTGCCTTCCTCGTCACCGGAGAGTGGCCGCGCAACGACACCAAGAAGGGGCAAGTTTCCCACTTTTAGCAAAGATGCGGTTTTTTTTACCCGCCTATTCAAGATCAGGTAGACTTCATCTTGCCCATCAAATAGGCGATAATCTGCTGCTTATCCTTGTTCCTGCCTGAGTTGAGTTCAGCCATGCTGAACTTGCCCCGCGAGAACCGTCCGCCGCCCTTCAAAACGCGCATTTCCTTCAAGAAATCTATCGCCGGTTGATAGCCCTTCTTAGCCAAACCGTAAAGAACAGTAGCATAGTGTTGGCGATTGACGCCCTTTGTACCTTTGCGCCATTTGTAAATGGCCTTCGCCATCTTGAAGAAGCCATAGCCAACGGCCGTTAGCGCACCCAACCCCACCGCGCCCAGCGCAATACCCCAACCAACAGGATTCGAGGCCAACAACGCCGTCAGGCCAACCCCTGTAGCAAGCAATCCAGCCGTCAGCGCAGTTGAGCCAACCACACCCGTAAACGCCCCTGAAGCCTCCAAAATCGAACGCCATTTCTTGGCCTTGTTTTTACCAGCCATATACAAAACGGCATTCAAGAACTCTTCCTTATCATTCGACTCAGTTTGAGCGACTTCATCAGGAACCGCATCCTGTTCATTAACCCAATCCGTTGACTGTTGCAGCGCTTGCTCCACACGCTGATCATCCCTTTCTTCCTCCTCCATCATCAGCCGCATAGCCGTTTCCTCGGCCAGATTTTGCCGCTTACGCGCACGATGGGCACGCGCCGAACTGACAATCCCCTTAATCGTCCCAATCAGCGTGGCAAGAGGGCCGCTGATAGCAGTTAACGTAATTGCGCCGGTAGAACCAGCCTCAAGCGTAGACCCAACCGCTTGATTGACGCTGGAATTAATCACATTGAGCGCCGTCGTGCCCACATCCGTCCGTGCCGACGTAACTTGCGAGGAATACCCCTTGCCTTTCTTGCGGAAAGGATTCCACAACTTCCGTCCTCCCTCCTTCACACCTTTAATTGTGTATTCTGACAGGCCATGCAGCCCTCCTTGCACGCCGCCAATGCCCGCGCCCAACCCCGTGCCCGCGCCGTAACTGGCAACAGAACCACCAACACCCAGTCCCAACCCGGCTGTCGTCAGCCCCACGCCTGCGCCTAGCCCGGCCGTCGTCAGCCCCACGCCTGCGCCTAGCCCGGCCGTCGTCAGACCTGCGCCAACACCCAGACCAGCGGTCGTCAAACCTGCGCCAACACCCAGGCCAGCCGTCGTCAGACCCGCGCCAACACCTAGCCCAGCCGTTGTCAAGCCCGCGCCGACACCTAGCCCAGCCGTTGTCAAGCCCGCGCCAACACCTAGCCCAGCCGTTGTCAAACCCGCACCTGCACCCAAACCAAGCAATGTGGCTAATGCGCCTACCCCCGCGCCGCCAACCGTGCCTATCGCGCCCAAAATCGCGCCAGCGCCAGTTGCAAGCCCGCCTCCCACGTAGCCCAGCCCTGCCCCAGTCTGCCTGACTTTGTGCATGGTCTTGTACTTCGACCACAACCACGCTTTTTTCAAGCGGCGTTTGTGCTTATTTGGCTCTTTATTAGCCTCCACCATCGCCTCTTGATACCGTTCTCGATGCCCTTTTAATTTATTTTGCGCCCACTTGTGATAGCCGCCAAAACCACTCCCGGCAAAACGGCCCAATCCACGCCAGCCTTTGCCTACAGTGCTGCCATATCCTTTCCAGCCCTTCTTGATTGCACCGAGTAAACCGCCATCGCCTTCTTTACCTGTCCAGCCCTTTTTGATTAGACCCAGCAGGCCGCCGTCGCCTTCTTTGCCCGTCCAGCCCTTCTTGATTGCACCGAGTAAACCACCATCACCTTCTTTGCCTGTCCAACCCTTTTTGATCAGACCCAGCAGGCCGCCGTCGCCCTCTTTGCCTGTCCAGCCCTTTTTGATCAGACCCAACAGGCCACCCATCTTTTTGCTGCCTTCTCGTCCAGTCCAAATCCTGCTGGATAACCAATGTCCAGCTTTGGCCCCTTTGACGCCGCCTTTAACTGTCCCGCTTATCGCCTCTAACGGGCCGAGTAGGGTGGCCCCCACTTTCTTTGCTGTACCGGTTTTGCCTTCGCCGCTCCATTGTTCCCATTTCTCGTGGGTTGGATGCCCTGCACCAAAGAATAATTTGACTTTACGCCATCTCCTAGACGCGTCGCCGGGTTCTTTGAAGTTTTGCAAGTCCTCGGATTCTTCTCGGTCTGCAATAGCTTGTTGGAAGTTCTGCAAGACTTCAACTGCATATTGGATTGCGTTTGTATAGCCATCTTCGTTTTTGTCTCGCAGGTCACAGTCTGAACCTTTCCACTCGACGACGGGGTTGGTTTGTGAATCGTAGTTGGGGTTGGATTGGTAGAAGTATTTTTGGGGCACGGCCGTTTTGCCGCCGCGCAATCCTGGTGGGGGGGGGATGAGGCGACGCGGGTCGTGCCCGGTACCGGGCATACCATCTCCATGCGAACCGCGATCTTCGGCAGAGTGCAGCGCTAACCCTAACATGGATAATGATTGGCGCGGGTTGTCTTGATCCCAGGCAACCAATGCTTTGTCAATATATGACTGGACGCGTGCCCGGTCTGGCCCAACGCCTTCGGCTCCTTCCTGGTACATGGCCCCTTCACCGTGATTGGGAGCCTCGCTGCTAGGACGCCAGTAGCCTGACAAGTTTCTGTATGCGTCTGGGTCATTTTTCATGGCGCTGAATAGCTGCCGGAATTTACCGGCAACAACAGGAGCAAGAAATCCCAGGCGCATGTCTATGGTTTCTGACATGCTTTCCATATACTTGATGGCGCCTGCGCTGTAAATTTGATCTAAATTATCTCGGCTTAAGGCGTCTGCCGTGACGTCTTCGTGGGAAGTTGTATTGCCAGGGCCACCCCATCTTGAAATTCGCTGGGAACGGCCGTTCTGCTGCATGACGTGGGTTAATTCGTGTGCCAGGAGTTCTTGCCCGGATGAGGAGTCGGGATTGTACTCTCCCTGGCGGAAGAAAATGTCTTGACCGGTGGTGAAGGCACGGGAGTAAAGAGATTGGTTAAGATGGTCGGCCTGGGAATCGGTGTGAATGTTGACGCCGCTAAAATCGGCATTGAATGCTTGCCCCATGCTGGCTTGAGATTTGGAGGGTAACGGCCGTCCCCCACCTCTTGCGTTTTGGATTTGACTTTCGATACTCGTTGAGAGTTCGCCACCCTGCATCATGGCAGAGGATGGTCGCCTTGTTTTCAGTTGCAGTTCTTCCTCATCCTCTTGCCTTTGCAGTGGGGAACGGAGCAAGCGACCGACGGCTTGATTGCCAACGGTACGCTGTAGGGTTTGGGCATCTACAGGGGTTAAGGTACGTGGTTCGTGGTAGGCACGCTGTAAGGCTGGTACAAGTTGGGCAACGGCCGTTGCCCCCTCTTTTGTCCCCTGCTCCCAAGACTTAGCCTGCACCTTCTTTTCTTGTTGGTGCGCGACAGCCTGCCGGGTATTTCGGCTAACATGTGTCTTCTTTTTATGCTGCGAAAGCATTGCTGCCCCCTTTGCCCCTTGGCTCCGCTACTCACTCCCTATTCAATTGTTACCACCAGGCTTTAACCGATTCTTCGACTGTACAGGTAGCCTCCCTTTCTCAACAGTCAGGCCCTTTTTCCGGTACATTCTTTCCTCATCATGTCAGGAACAAGAACACGAACGATGTCTTATTCCCCTTTGATACTACATCATCGTTCAAAAGATGACGGATTCACGTAAAATTTTGCCTCGTATTCCGCCAAAGGAAGCGGATTAAATATCTCCACAAAAGCTACCTCGTCATCACTTGCAGAAAAGGCAATCCCCTTCTCTGCATACACATATACCATTTGTAGCTTTCCAATGTTAGACCGCCATACTGCCTGTGGCTCCCCCAAAAAATCTAACATGTCTTGCAGTTGCAGCTCATCAACCTCATCAGCCATTTTGTCTACATAAAACAACACAAAAGAGCCATCACGAAAATAAAAATAGCCCGGACAATTGGGTAAATTCCCCAACCCGGTCAAATTCTCCAATTCGCCATAACCTAAATCTGCTTCAGCATCCTCTGCCGACACAGAAAAACGTGTCAGCGCCTCCGCAAAAGATAAACCGCGCAAAGCAAGCCATTCCTCTAACAAACTTACAGTTCTGGATTTCATATTAGCACTCGCCTAAATCATTACTTTTTCTTTTTCTTCTCCAACAAAGGTTTAATAACCGTTTCAATAAAACTATATCGCTCTGGACAATTTGTTTTCAGAGTGCCAGGTTCTTCAAAATAGAACATGAGCGCTTCAGCCAAATCTTCGGATGCCGTTTTTGCCCCATAGTTGGTTATCGGTGGCTCAATCTTCTTGGCTGTTCCGGCAGCAATCTCATCTTTGTGATCTTCATTCCATTGTTTTGCCTTTTGAACCCGCTTCGCGTTACTGGTTCCACCGGCTCTGGGCGTACTCCAACCTGTCCAAAACCGTGTTGCGCCCTGGTATAGTTTGTAAATCTCTTTATTTTCCTTGCCCGTTTTCAAATCTTCAATGAGCGCATGAGACAGTTCATGCTCAATTGTGCCGCGGAAGCCTTTGCGATATTCTTCCTTTGTTGGGTTAGATTTGTCTTTTACAAAGTCTGACACGGTTGTGCCTGCATCGAACATCGAAATATTTTTAGACCCTGTAAATGTTTCTCCAGCGGTTGTCGTATCTAGTTCACCTGACGAGGAATTAACGTCAATCCCCTTTTCCAAACGGCTGAAGGTAGTAACGGATTGATCGCCCAGGCTTTTATCGCGGTTCGAGCCTAATAAAGCACCGTAGCGGCTCAGTGCGGTTTCCACATCTTGCAATTCTTGTAATGTCCAATCTTTTGGCTTCAAGCCATCACGAACGCTTTTGGGCGCCTTTTTGTATGATTTTTTGATGGCATTGACGCCAGCACTTTGATCTAAATCAACACCGTAATTATCTTTAATGCGTTTGACAATGGCGGCTTTTTGCACGGTGGGGTCTGTTAGGCCGTGTCCGGCAAGCATGGCCATGCGCTCTTTGATGGTTAATCGCTGTACGGCCGTCCTCTGCACCGACTTTCCCTGCTGAATGGTATGCGTCAACTCATGGGCCAACAATTCCTGCCCAGTCTGGTTACCAGGGTTATATTCGCCACTGCGGAAGAAAATATCTTGTCCGGTTGTGAACGCCCGCGCCTGAATAGAGCGGTTTAGCGCATCGGACTGCCCGCCTGTATGTACGCGCACCCCGGAAAAATCTGCACCAAACGCCTGCTCCATTGGCCCACGCACAGCGCCAGACAAGGGCTGTCCGCTGCCACGCGCCCCTTGTATTGTCTGCTCCAGATCACCCGCCAGCTCGCCCCCTTGCGCACCAACCACCGATGATTTCATTTGCAGTTCTTCCTCCTCCTGTCGCTGTAAAGTGGAAGCTGGCTTCATCTGCAATTCCTCCTCTTCCTCCTGGCGTTGCAAGGCGGAAACGGGCTTCATCTGCACTTCTTCCTCTTCCTCCTCCTGGCGTTGCAAGATGAAAGAGGGTTTCATTTGCAGTTCTTCTTCATCTTCTTGCCGCTGCAAAGTGGAAATGGGCTTCATCTGCAACTCTTCCTCTTCTTCCTGGCGCTGCGCAGTATGAACGGTTGGGCTGTGAATGGCTTGCACAACCTGGCTGGCAACCCGGTCAGCTTCCTGCTCATACTGATCGCCAACGGGGCCAACAGTGAGTTTGGCCTGAATATGTGGCAGACGTCCCAGGGCGCGGTTGCCAATTGTATGTTGTAACTGCCTTGCCTCAGCAGGTGTGATGGACTGCGGGGATTGGATAACACGTTGAATATGAACGGGAAGGGCGGGAAACGGCCGTTCCCCCTCCTCCTGATGTTTCATTGCATCAGAAGGAACAGGGCGGGTTGATTTGGAAACTTCGTTCGCCTGACCTGCCTGATATGATTTTTTTGTCATGATTCACTCCCGTAAGTGCCCTACCAATAATTAGCACCAACAAACCCTTATGTAAATTCATTCTCCCATTCACTACCAAAGGCGTAACCAAGATACGTGTTCATTACGCCAGCCGATACCCCCAAATATTCTAGTATCGCCGTGCGGGTTTCTTCGTCTAGCCCCTGATAATCATTCAGACCTAAATTGATATTGCTTGTCAGAAGGGATGTGTCGAAGTATTCCAGCGTATCATCACCCAAGTCTGCGAAACCAGTCCCTTGAATTGCACTTAATACACGAGCACCGCGCTGTTGTTCCGCTTCTTGCTCGGACACATTGGCCATAGAGGGTGTATCGTGCGGCCGTAACAGCCAATGGCTTCCTTTTTGATGGTGTAATTTGGTCTGCTTTTTCAACCGATCCAAGAAGGTGTGACAATTCTTGCCCCAACCTAACCGCCAATTCCACGATCCCTTAAATCCATGAGCAAATTGGCGAATGTCGTTCACCACGTCACTGCGAACCTTTTCGTAATCCTCCTGGTCATCTACCATTTTCACTGGATGATATTCAGTTTTGGCGTCATCTCCATGATGAGGGTCCTCTTTCGAGTTACCCCGATTGAGTTCGCCGGGCACACCTTTGAACGTTTCTTTGATGTTGACGCCCTTACTCGGCCACCACCCGTAGCTTTCTACAGGTGTCCAGCTTCCAACTTTTTGCGATGCGCCTCCTGTTTTGTCCCCAATTTCTATCCACCAATGCCCATAAGCATCTTCTGGTTTTTTTGCCAGTTTCATTTTGCTTAAAATCATTTTGGCGATATGCGTATCTTGCTTTTTGATACGAATAAAATCAAGATACATTTTGCGCTGTTTACGGCTGATGATGTAATTGGGAGCGGCCTGTTGAACAAGCTTGCTTTGTTTCCGCTGCACGTTGCCTGCCCCTGTTTGCTGGACAACATGCGTCAGTTCATGGGCTAACAATTCTTGCCCGCTGCTGCTGTTGGGATCGTATTGCCCTGATCGAAAGAAGATGTCTTTGCCGGTGGTGAATGCATTGGCTTGTAACGAGCGGTTCAGCATGTCCGCACGGCCGTCTGTATGCACATTGACTCCGCTAAAATCAGCATTAAACGCCTGCCCCATGCTAGATAGGGTTTGGGTGGGCAACGGCCGTCCGTTCCCCTTTGCACTTTGAATTTGACCCTCAATATCAGGAGAAATTTTGTTACTGGGAGAGACATTCGTGTCCATCTGCAACGCCCCCTCTTCTTCCTGGCGTTGCAAGAGAGGTTTCATTTGCAATTCCTCTTCCTCTTGCCGCTGCACAGAAGAGATGGGCATCATTTGCACCTCTTCCTCCTCTTCCTGGCGCTGGATGGAAGCAGCCGGTTTCATTTGTAGTTCTTCCTCTTCTACCTGCCGCTGCACTTTATCTGCTGCAATGCGCTGCACGACCTGTTTGGCAACGGAATCCGCTTCCTGTTCATATTTGTCGCCCACAGGGCCAACCGTTAGCTTGGCTTGAACAAACAACCGTAGTTGGCCTACAGTACGATTACCTACAGCACGTTGCAAGTGAGCGGCATCCTTTGGTGAAAGAGAATGGGGGCTTTGTGCTGCACGTTGCAAGAGATGTGGGAGAGGCATGGACGGCCGTTTTCTTTCCTTCTGCAGCGGCGCCCGACTTCCTATCTTAACTGTATGTTTTTCATTTTTCCGGTGAACCAACTCTGCCATTAGCTTCTCCTACTTTTGTACCATTACTGCTAACTATACATCTACCTCTTGCTTCAATATCAAAAAGCCTCCGAGCCATGCACACTCTCATCACGGCTAATCGTACCCAACTCACTCCCCATCACGCCCGGCGCGAACTTCTGCACAATAGACCAACTCATGCTGGGGAAAATCTCATCAAAACATAGCTTCTTTAATGAAGGTCCATCATCTGGGTTATGCCACTTGGCAATATCCGTCTTTACTGTGCCCGTGACCTTACCTTTATCATCCTTCACCTGCACAGACACCGCCGCTGGCAGCCGATTCACAATACTTGCCGTCGTCTTTCCCTGATCCCCGCCGCTGTTGGCAATATTCAAAATCGCATCCCGCGACATATTTGCCGTTTCTGCAGAATGCTTTACCCCCGCCGCACTGCCTGCACTCATCATGGCATCGTCCCCGTACACCCGGAAAAGCTGCTCCGTATCGCCCGAATAAACATCCAAACCGCCCTTGCAGAACGTATCGTGCAGCGCATTCGTCGCTTTTTGAATGAACCCACTCTTCATAAATTCAAAATAGTCACCATAAGTAACCGAAGCCGCCATCCGTTGGTACTTCTCATCACTCTCTTCTTCCTGTGCTTCTGCAAATTTTCCCATATCTTTCGGCTTGTAGGCGCTGCGCAAGATGAAGTTCACACTGCTGAACTGCGTAAACACCGATTTATTGCCTTTCGGCACGTACAAGCCATTCAAATCCGCGCTGCCCGCTGTTAGCGAGAGATTTTTTCTCCCGCCCATCCACAAACCATGCGTTTCAACCGGAACGCCATCCACGTGTATGATTCCGTCTAAAATCAGACTCTTGAGCGCATTTCCCAGGGCGACAGTATTCTCTTTCAACGGGCTGTTGGCTAACAAATTGGCCCCAGATTGTTTTAACTCGTTCTCTGTGCCCGCTTTCGTCTGCCACCATTCCATCAATTTGCGCGCGTCGCTGCCTTTAGTTTGCAGCGAAGTCGGCACAGCCAATCCCAATGCATCAAATCGTACCTTCCAATCTTCATCCTTCATACTCTCGACTGACTGCGGGTTTCTGGGTTTATTGGGAACCTGCAACGTGTCAACGCCCTCTACTTTGCTCTTATCATATTGAATGGCTGACGCCAATCCCGGCTGCTTGTAAGCCATTTGCTGCACCTTGCGCCAGTTTGCGTCCGTGAAATAATCCCATTCCTTTTTCACGTCAATGTATTCAACGTACCATTGCATAATTTGCGTCTTGTTAATCATGTGCCCGGAAGCATAAGAATCTTGCAAATAATGGTCACCAAACCCATTATTCAACAACGCCTCATTCGATAGAGAATCCGCTTCCTGGTTCAGCACCTGGGCTTGTTCTTCTATCTCACTGGCATTTTCCTGCTCCGCGACTCCAACCATCAACTGTTGAGCTTGTTGGCGTTTGTTCCACGATTCTTGAGCCAGTCTGCGGGCCTCTTTGTGATACCCGGCCCAGGCGTGCCAGCTTTCTGGCACAAAATGGCAGGCATTACGGGCCAATGTCGCGCCGTATTGGTTCGTCTCCCCGGTTGTCCCGGTTGACTGCACGCCTTTGAGCAATTCAAGCTGTCCGGCCATGCCGCTGATGTAATCGGGAGCGACAGCACCAGAAAATTTGTAGCCCAACTTTTGGTTGAACCGCTTGTTCCCTTGCACCATCGCCTCTGCGCTTTGTACATCTTCATCTTTTTTCTCGGTTTTGGTGAGGCTATTTTGTAATTGCGTGTAAATATCTTTCAGGCGGAAGAAGGTTTCCTGACGCACGCTTTGAATGATCTGGTAACGGCTCGTGCGGTCAGCCTTGCTCATTGTTTCTAAATCACCATAGAAGTCTGCCAGCGTGTTCATCTCCCCATATGTCACAATGAGGGGGTCTTCACCTTCGGCAACCGGCAGAGAAACCAACACGACATCCCAGGCGGGGTCTTTACCCAGCAGCTTTTCTTTGTCTTCGGCGGTTGCGCCTTGTGGCGGGGCTTCTTGCCAATCGTTTAGCCGCTGCAATTCCTGGGCAATGACGTGCATGACGTTGCCTTTCTTAATTTTGCCCACGCCTTCAACGTCAACTTCGCCCTCTTCTTGAGCGCGTTTTTTCCACCATAGGCTGCCTGTTTCTTCTGTTTGTTTCAGCAGGTCTTGCCAGGTGCCAATTTGGGAAAGTTTGTCGGGGGGAACGTCACCAAGAAGCTGATGTTCCCAGGAGGAGTGGCGCTGGACAACGGCCGTCGTTCCCGACCCCCGAACGTGTTGCACAGCCATTGGCGCAGCAGCTTGTTTCTGCACAGTGTGCAGCCGCTTTGCTTGCAACATATCCTCGTCATGATGGCGCGAAACGACCTGTATATCAGCTTGCCTTTGAATAGCAAAACAGGAACCACAATTGCAACCAACATGATGCCCGTTACTTCTCTGCTGCACATTCGCAACAGATTTTGCCTGAACAAGCATCTCCTGTGCAGCCCCGGAACAAGCGGGACAACGGCAAATTGTATTTGGCGATTGACGCTGCACGCCCACCCCATTCTGCTGGACGACGTGAGTTAACTCATGGGCAAGCAATTCCTGCCCCTGCGAACTTCCGGGATTATATTCGCCGTTGCGGAAGAAAATGTCGCTACCGGTGGTAAACGCACGAGCCTGGATTGAGCGGTTCAGACCGTCAGCCTGACCATTGGCATGAATACGCACACCACCAAAATCTGCACCAAATGCCTGTTCCATCGGTTCGCGCACATTGTCAGCTAATGACTGCCCGCCGCTGCGAGCATTTTGGATGGACTGTTCCAAATCAATCGACACATCGCCGCCTTTCGCGCCAACGACGGCCGTTTTCATCTGCACATCCTCTTCCTCATGATGTCGCTGCAACGTAGAAATAGAAGAGAGAGGCTTCATTTGCACCTCCTCCTCTTCCTCCTGGCGTTGGATTGAGGAAATGCGCCTCACCACCTGCTTGGCAACTGCATCCGCTTCCTGCTCATACTCATCACCCACAGGGCCAACCGTCAGTTTGCGCTGGATAAAGGAACGAGACGTGCGATTACCCAACGTGCGTTGGAGATTGTTGGCATCATTCATCGTGATGGCGTCAGGCTGGCGCAAAGCACGCTGCAATGTCTGGTTTAGCACCAGTGGCGTCACGGCCGTTTCCAGTTCTATCTCTGGCGGTCTTTCAACCGGTTGACTTTTCTTGTTTTCCTGATGAGCTAATTCTGTCATCCAATAGTCCCACCTATTGATTATTTTTAGACCAGTTCCAAATCTCGTTCGTTTACCAGACGCCCCATCTTTTGCAGTTCCCGCCGCGTGCCATGCAACAAATGCTCCATTTTGACCACCTGTCCATTGCTTGCTGCCAGGTATGCGGCCGTCACCAAAATATTGCGAATGTTCCCTCCTGCAATCTCAAATCGTTCTGCCATTAATTCCAGGTCTAAGTTGGCGTCACGCGGTACGTCCGGCGGGAATAACGCCTGCCAGATACGCAATCGGTCGGCAGGTTTCGGGAACGGGAAATCAATGCCAAACTGCAAGCGGCGCATAAACGCATCATCCAAATTCGCCCGCAAATTCGTCGCCAGAATCGTTACGCCATCATACGCTTCCATGCGCTGCAACAAATAGCTGATTTCAATATTGGCGTAGCGATCATGCGCATCCTTCACCTCTGATCGTTTACCAAAAATAGCATCCGCCTCATCAAAGAAGAGAATTGCGTTGCTACTCTCGGCCTCATTAAATATGCGCTCCAGATTTTTTTCTGTCTCGCCAATGTACTTACTCACCATGCTAGACAAGTCAATCTTGTACAAATCCAGTCCCAGCTCGCCCGCCAAAATCTCAGCGCCCATCGTTTTACCCGTACCGGGCGGGCCAAAAAACAGGGCTGTAACCCCAGCGCTTGCCGTCAATTTCTTACCGACGCCCCACTCTTCCAACACCAACGGGCGACTACGAATCGTTGCCACCATTTCACGCAAAATGGCAATCTGCTCATCCGGCAAAATGAGATCAGCCCAGTCGTAGCGTGGCGAAATTTTGCGTGCCAGGGTTTCTAGGCGGGGGTTGGAATGGGCGCGTGCGGCTGCAAACAAATCTGTGCCCTGCAACGGCCGTCCATCCTGCGCTGCCAGATCACGAGCCGTATTCACCACGTCACGCAACTGCCCCGTCGTCAGCACAAACTGCCCAGACAGCGCCGCCAGTTCTGCATCCAAGACGGCCGTTTCCCCTGCCCCAAAAACGCTGCACAAGCTGCTGCCGCTGCCGCGTTTCTGGTACAGGAAATGCCAGCCAGCGCAGCACACGCGTTCTGCCACCTGGCGCGGCTGCCAGCGGGCCTGCCCACACACCACCAACACATCTGGATAATCGCAAATGGCCGTGAGCAGCGGTGGAGGCGGCGCATTCTCCACCAGGCAGCTATCCCAGCCCACAATGGCGGGCAGCGCACCGGTCAACAGCGCGTCTCGCAGCAGCAGGCGGATGGCGTCCGCCGCAGCCACGTTTCTGCCTGCATGGCCGTTTCCAAATTCAGCGTCATCAGCGGAGCGTTCCATCCCTTGTGCCAGAAAAGCGGCTGCTGTTTGCTGCGCCACTTCATCTGCGCCATGCAATATCAATACCGCGCCACCTTCTGCACCATCTGCCAGTTTTGCCGCTGTTCCCGGTGGCAAAAGTTGCATGTCTACCGCCGGATTAGGCTCATAGGTCAAGTGCTCTTTGAGAAGAACATGCGGTTGATACTGCCCCAGTAATAGCCATGTCGCCAACCCCTCGTCCGGAGCCAACGTCTGGCTGATGAGCAACGGCCGCTCTCCACCCGGCTCCGGCAGTCGCTCCAACAACCGCTGCTGAAACAACGGTGCATCATCCGTAAAATAGGTGAGATGCGCCAGGCGTTCTGGCCCTGCCGCAGCCAATAGGGAGAGAATGAGGTGGATGGACGGCCGTTTCCGCGTCAGATCATCCTGCAAAAAACCATACAACCGCGCATAACGTGGGTCCAACAGCGGAGCCAGGCAAATCAGGAAAGCGTCCAACGCAAACCGATCCAGCCCCAGCAGCGCCGCCATCTCGGCCAGACGCAGCCGCTGCCCGGTTTCATCAGCATGTGTCACCAGTGCGGCGATTTGCTCCTCCGCCTGTGCCAATGCCTCGGCATATGGCTGATCTGCATCTTCGTCCAGCGGCGAATGCCCCGCGCCAAACGGCCGTTGCAGCAGCTCATAGGCCTGCGCCTCCGACAGATGGTACAAATTCAAAAGCGCACTACCATCTTCCGCAGGCGGCATACTTCGCCCTTGCTGCTGCACCTGCCGGTGAATCAAAATATCCAGCCGTGTAAACTCAAGCTGTAAATGTTGGAAACTTAAATCAGGTTTCATAAGCAATTAGAATTAGCAATTAGCAATAAACAATGAACAAAGGTTTGTTCATTGCTAATTGTTCATTGTTAATTGTTCCTCTTTGAACGACAACACCGTCGTCTTGCCCACGCGAATTTTCGCGCCGATGTCTGCACTCAAGGGCGTTGGCTCTTTCGGGGTGCATCGCGCCTCATTCACAAATGTGCCATTGCTGCTGCCAAAGTCTGTCAGGTAAAAAATACCGTCCTTAAACGTGATTTCTGCGTGGCGACGGGAGATGTGCCGGTCATCGGCAATCGTCAAGTTGCAACCCTCTCGTCCAATGGTATACGGGAAATGAGTGATGTGAATGCCGTTGCCATTAGCAAAAGTAGCGTCCGGGCTTTCCAACACCTTCAACAATGCGGGGGGTGCAGCAGAAACGGCCGTTACCTCCACTTCCGGTTCTAGCTCTTCCTCATCATCCTTGTGACGATGGCCCGCCCGTACACCCAACCGCCAGAAAACATAAGCAGCCAGCAGCAACGGCAGCAGCCACAACGGCCACAGCAGCGGGTTCGCCTGCCACGCTTTAATAGCTCGCGCCAACGCCCCATCCGGGTTCACAGCGTGGAATGTATAACGCGCAGACGCCAGTCGCTGCCCATCTTCACCCAAAGCGTGTAACGCCAGTGTGTAAGTGCCTGCCAGCAACTGTGCTGGCACTTCTGTTTGCGGCTCAACGGCAGATGTATCTACCGGTACAGTGAAGCTATCGCCTACTTGTTGATTGTCTTGCAGCCCTGTCAGCGTCCCTTCGTATCGTGTCACTTGCTCGCCGTTTTCAACATGCAAATAAAGCAGCAATGTGGACACATCATCTTCCAAACGGAAGGTGCGCAAATTAAAGAGGGCTGGCTCATCTTGCACCTGCACCCCATCAATGTTCAGGCGCAAGGGACGGGGTGGATTGTAGGTAAATTCGTAGGTGGCTGTGGGCGTACTGCCATCTTCATTGACGATGGCACGGCCTGCGGCGGAAAGGGGAGATACCTGCATGGTGTAACGGCCGTCCGCATCCAAATCCGTTGTGCGCAGTGTCAGCCTTTGCAAAGAGGATAATGGTCCCGGCTGCGTAGAACGCGCCACTTGTACATTATCCGCGTCCAACACATCAATGCCCAGGCTATTCGCCTGCTGCGGCGCAGACAAAGCCACATCAAAAGAATACATATCGCCTACTTCGTTGTAGGTGAAGTTGTCCACGCTTAATTCCAGCGGCGGCAGTGGCGGCGGCGTTACTACGTAAGAGCGGCTGGCGGCAAAGGTCACTGGCACGGCTGGCGGCTGGCTTTGGTCGTCAAGCGTGAACAGCAGTGCACCACGATGTACCCCTAGAGAAGGCTGTACAGTCATGCGAGCCAGCCATTGGCGATGGATGTCGTCCAAAAGGGAATGTAACAGGGCCGTCATTCCGGCCTCGTTATTGCTGACCTGTCCATTGGTTGCGTCGGCCAACTGCTGCAAAGAAGCCAGGTTAACGCGTTCTGGGCTGCCCGACAGCCCGGCAATGTAGAAAGGCACAGGAACCTGCCGGTTGCTGGCATAATCTACCACTTGCTCAAAGGTGTAATTGCTGCACGCACCGCTCTCGCCAACGCGCCGCTCGTCACGCCCATCGGTGAATAAAACGAGGGCACGCTGCGGCACTTCCCCGGCAACTTGCTCCAGTGATTGCACGGCCGTTACCGTCGCATCGTATAAACAAGTGCCATTTTCGCCCGTTTCAATGCTGTTGACGGCCGTTACCACCGCATCTGGATCATTGGTAAAGGGCTGCACCAGGCTAATATCTTCATCAAAACGGATCACGGCAAAGTAGGTTTGTGGCGGAGCCTGTTCAACCAGCGTAGCGATGGCTTGCTGCACGGTTTCCAGTGCGCCGCTCATGCTGCCGCTGGTATCCAGCACCAACGCCACGTAGTAGGGGGGCTTGGAAAGCTGTGCCGGGTAACGCCCGCCATCGTCTAGCAAAAGAACAGCAGATTCGGGAACAGCCAAATCATCTGCCGCAGCATCCAATGTCAGGTAAACCTCCAGCGTCAGATTGGTTGTCCCTTCCTGCGCCTGCACATCGTTCACAGCAATTTCAATCGCATCCTGTGCCAGCGACCTGCCCGCCCAGGCAAACAATGCGATGCTTATTGTTAGCGTGATGAAAAATAGCTGTTTTGCAAACCGTTTCCGCATATTTATGCCTTTTAGAGTGCGTCCATTCTGAAACTATTCTTGTTAACTGGAGTTTGGGCCACAATACGGCCGTTCTGCGGCAGCATCGCCGCAACAACATTTATCGTAATTGTCGGTTGGTTGCTCGTTCCGCCCTGCCCATCCGTGAATGTAAACCGCACTGTGCGACCCAGTAAGCTAGGATTAGGCGCACCAGGAACAGAGTCCACGATGTTGTTATAATAAATACCCCGCAGCACCGCCTGCACATCAGTTTCTGTCGCACTAGCCGTAAACGTGATCACCAACGGCGTAGACCAGGAGGCTGGATTGGTATTGTAATTGGCAATCGTCGTATGTGGGGCTGGGCCGCGCTGAATTTGATCCGCTCCATGTGTCCTGTAATCGCCAGGCATACTGGCAACATCAAAGCCCAATTCATCGCTTATGGTTCCGTTGGCTGTGATCTCCACAGTGAGGACAGCGCCGCCAAATGATGTGGGCTGGTCAGGGTCTGTTACAGCCCCGGCGGGGGCGACGAGGACGAAGCTCATGCCTTCGGTGTAAGTTGTGGAGGCAGCAATCCCGCCCAAAGCTGGCGCATCATTGACGCCATTGATGGTGATGGTCACGCTGCCCACATCGCTGCCACCGTGGCCATCGCCAACGGTATAGTTGAAACTGTCAGTGTCGGTATCCCCAGTGCCTAAACTCTCAAATGAACTATTGGGGTTATAAGTGTAGCTGCCATTGGCATTCAGGGTCAGCAGTGCACCAGAGGCAAGGGTAATTTGTGTGCCGACGTTTGCGCCGCTGCCATTGACGGCCGTTACCACCAACGTATCCGCCGGTACATCTACATCCGTATCATTGCCCAGCACACCAGGAGAAACCGCCGATACAGGCGTATCCTCATCGGTGCTGTCCGTGTCATTGACAGCTACTGGCGCATCATTGACGCCGTTGATGGTGATGGTCACACTGCCCACATCGCTGTCTGTATCATCACTGACGGTGTAATTAAACGTGTCGGTGGTGCTGGCGCCCACAGCCAGGCTCTCAAATTGACCGTTGGGATCATAGGTGTAGCTGCCGTCAGCATTCAGAGTGAGCAATGCGCCGGAAGACAATGTTATTTGTACGCCAACGTTGACGGCACTGCCATTAACCGCGATGACCGCCAGCGTTGCTGTGCCGTCCACATCGGTATCGTTGCCTAACACGCCCGGCGCAGCAACTGTCAGGAGCGTATCTTCGTCGGTTGTCCCTGTATCGTCCACAGCCACCGGTGGGTCATTCTCCCCGGTGATGGTGATGGTTACAGTACCGACATCATTGCCTCCGTCGCCGTCGCTGATGGTGTAGGTGAAGTTGTCAGTGTCTGTATCGCCAGCAGCCAGGTTGTTGTATTGACCATTGGGATCGTAGATGTAGCTGCCATCGGCGTTCAGGGTTAGCAGTGCACCGGAGGATAGGGTGATTTGGTTACCTACGCTAGCTGTACTGCCGTTGACGGCCGTTACCGTGAAGTTGGCCGGATTGGAATCAATGTCCGTATCATTGCCCAACACACCAGGCGCGGTCATGGTTGATGTCGAGCTTTGCGTTGTGTCACCGGTGTCGTTAACGGCCGTTGGCGCATCGTTTGTGCCCGTAATCGTGATCGTCACCAGCCCCACATCTGTACCGCCATTGCCATCACCAACGGTGTAGTTGAAGCTATCGGTGTCTGTGTCGCCTGCGGCCAAAGAATCATAAGCATGATTCGTGTTGTAGGTGTAGCTGCCATCTGCACTCAGGTTCAGAATTGCCCCAGAAACCAGGGTGACATTTTGCCCCACATCGGCGGCATTGCCATTGACTTCGACGACGGTCAGTGTGTCCATCGCCGCGTCCACATCCGTGTCGTTGTCCAACACGCCGGGCGCAGCAACCGAATGCAGTACGTCTTCAATGGCATTGTCGGTGTCATCAACGGCCGTTGGCGGGTCATTAGCATCCAGCACATTCACATCAATCGTTTGTGGGGCGGAGGTGTGCACACCATCAGAAACGGTCACGTCTAGCTGGTAGAGGTTGGGCGGAGTTTCAAAGTCAATACCACTTGCGCCACTGGCCGTCAGCGAAAGCTGCCCCGTGTTTGCGTCAATGGCAAAGTAACCAGTAGCCGTTATTGGATTGACAGAAGTAATCGTCCAATTCTGGAAAATTGTAGGTGACACGTCTGGATCAGTCGCTGTTAAGGGCGTGTCAAAGTCGTTTGCGCCATTGTTTTCTGACACGTCCCGTGATTGTGCAGGGATGACCGGCGTTTCGTCATTCACATCCGTCACATTCACCACCACATCTTCTGGATCAGATAAGTTCAAGCCATCTGACACCGTAATCGTCAGGGTGTAACTGATGGGGGGCGTCTCATAATCCAAGTTACCTGCGCCCAGAGCCGTCACCCCAAGCTGCCCAGTCCCCGGATCAATGGTGAAGTAGCCTGTAGCACTCACCGGACTGGTGGATATGATTGTCCAGTCTTGCAGTGTGCCGCCGGTGGCCCGCACCGTCCCTGTAATGCTTGTATCAAAGTTATTGGCTCCATTATCCTCTGGCACATCCCGGCTTTGCCCTGGGGTAATGAGCGGCGGTTGGTCATCGTCGGTGATGAGAGCCGTCACATTCGACAAAGACAGGTTTTGATAAACAGGGTCTGCGGCCGTAATGGTATGGCTGATGGTTCCCGTGTGGCTGCCTTCAACCAGTCCGTCATTCACCGTTGTCACTTCTACGGTTTGCGGAGTACGAGCTGTGGTGTCAGGCTGGAAGGTCAGTTGAATAGGCACACCCGGAAGCGCAGGAGATGCGGGTGGATGAGCAACCATCAACTGGTCGTCGGGATCAACCGTAATGATGACCGTGCTGGTGGGCACGCTGCCCAAAACAATGGTGTAAGTGCCGGGCGTGGCGCTGCCTTCTGTCACATTTACAGAGGAGGCGCTAAATTCCACACCGGCCGTGTCGTCATCGTTAATGGTGATATAGGTTGACGTTCCGGCAATATCTGGATTAGAGGGTACAAGTAAGGCTCGGAAACGCTCATTATTTTCATCAACCCCGTCAGCCGTGATTTGCACGGTGAATTCATTGGTGACATTTACTTGATTGGCCGGGAAAGTTAACTGCGTGCTGGCAGAAACAGGCACGTAGTCATTACCGGTTGCTGTAGCTGTGTCGTCCTCCGTAGAAACGGCTACGTTGACGGCGCTGTTGATACCCCCTTGCAGCATCACCGTCACGGTGAGCGTGGTGCGTGTGGCACTTGTGCCTTCAAGCACGGAAATGGGCGTATTTTGGAAGACAAGTGTGGGTGCGACATCATCGTCCCCGATTTCAATGTTGCCCGTGAAATCTGCAACAGTAGAAGCAACAGGCTCCAACTGTACTTCGATGAGTTCGTTATCGCCTGGTTCAAAGATGGGGTCGTCAATGATTTCGATGAAGAACTGCTGTATCTGGTCGACTTGATTAGCAGGGAAGACAAGGGGATCTAGGGTGGTATAGGTGTAATCGTCTCCGAAAACGGCCGTGTCATCATTCAGCGTCACATTCACCGTTGTATCCTGGTAACTGCCACCCACTAGCCGTACCCGCACCGCCTGCTGACCATCCCCCTCTTCAAAATAATCGTCAACCAATTCCAGGACTGGCGGGTCATCATTATCGGTAATAGTAACAACAGCACGGTTATTGGTTGCCAGCGCTGCATTATTACTCGTTACCCCACTCAGGACGATGCTAAACGTCTCGCCATCGTCAGGCTCATCAATACGGTCATCAATCAAATCGACGGTGATTTCCTTGACAACGTCAACTTCCTCGGCGCTCCAGGTAATGGTGGCTGAAGAAACAGGAGGACGATAGTCAAGATCGGCCGTTGCTGTGCCATCTTCAGCCACATAAGAGACAACAACCTGAGAACTGCTGCCGCCGTTTAGCCGCACCTGAATGCGTGCCTTTGCACCTGGCCCTTCGGCAACAACCACATCGTCCAACACTTCGACAGTGGGCATCTCATCAGAATCGGTAATGCTCACCTGGGCCACATCGTTGTCTAATTCTGCATTGACCGGATCGGTCAGGGTAAGCAGGAAGGTTTCGTCATCCGGTTCATAAATCTGGTCAGCCAGGATGAGGACGGGAATGCTTTTAACGCCGGTTTCGCCGGGCTGCCAGGTGAGGGTTCCAGTGGTTTCGTTGTAGTCGCGCCCTTTGACGGCCGTTTCATTACTCGTCCCATAATTCACAGTCACATTCACACTACTGGCGCGGTCAATAGACACCGTCAGATACACATTACCATCAGCATCTTCCGGCTCATCAACCAACAACGTCTCGACAATAGACAGAATAGGCGCAGGATCATCCTCCACGATGGAAACCGTCGCTACGCCGTCAGCTAGTGTGGCATTGGTTGCGTTCGAGAGATTAACCGCCAGCGTTTCATCTGGTTTCGGTTCGTAAATGTCATCATCCAAAATGGGGACATCAAACGTCTTAGGGCCAGTTTCATCCACCTTCCAGGTTAATGTGCCGTTGGTGGCTGTGTAATCCGCATTCGATTTTGCCGTACCATCGGCTGTAGCATAGCTGACGCTCACTTCCTGGCTGCTCAAACCTGTCATCACCACCGTCAACGTCGCTGTGCCATCTCCCTCGCTCACAGACACATCGGCAATTTCCAATGTGGGCTTGTCTTCGTTATCCACAATGGTGACGGTCGCCAGACCATCTGCCACCACGCCAATGACCGGGTTGGACAATTCGACGGTGAAGGTTTCGTCTGGCTCATCCAGTTCATCATCCAAAATGGGGACTTCGATGCTTTTTTCGCCAGTTTCGCCTGCCTTCCAAGTTATGGTTTCTTCAACGGCCGTATAATCATCACCCTCTTTTGCCGTACCATCCGCAGTAGACAGGTCCACACTGACGTCGGAGTTGCTGTTATGGGTCATATTGAGCGTGAGAACGGCCGTTCCCGCATCCTCATCCACCGTCACATCAGAAATTGTCAAGGATGGCGTATCACTCAAATCGGCGATAGTGATTGAGAACGCTTTTTCAAACGTCCCCCCCACCCCGTTGTCGGCCCCCACACGTATGCTGTAAGTGCTTTGCGTCTCAAAATCAAAACGTTCAGCCGTTTTTAACACCGCGCCCTCAAGGAAGAAAGCATCGTTGTCAGTATCGCCCGTACCCGACACCAAACTGAATGTCAGGCGTGGGGCCGTTTGCAAACCCAGCCGCGCCAGTCCGCGTGGTTTTTCGGGTTGAATACTGCGGCTCTCTGCACCCAACGAAGCTGTAAAGGTGCCTACGGTTGTGCCAATGTCCGCGTTCTCCGGCACACTCAAGTTATCCAGAGTGATGTCCACCGGAATGGGCACGGGCGTGGGCGTGATTTCAAGCTGCGCCGTCACCTCATCTAACTGCGCATTTTGCGCCTGAAGGGTGGCCCGCAGTGCGTCGGCAGTGGCCTGGGCTATAGCCGCGCCCTCCACATCGCCTGTTTGCAGCAATGCGTCAGCGGTAGCTTGAGCGCTGTTAAATTCACCCTCGTAAATGGAAATGGTGGCCCACACGGCCGTTGCTGTTTCAGATGCCTCTTGCTGCGCCTGCGTCTGCACACTATTCACCACCCAAAAGCCAAGCAGCGCCATGAGCAGCAGCAAAAACAAAATGAGCAGCAGCACGCGCAAAGAGAAGCGCGGCGAAATAGAAACCTGCCCATCCAATGCCTGCCAATCGGCCGTATCTGTACGCACACGCATTTTGAAGGGAAACGGCCGTGTCGGGGCGCGGAACCAGGGGCGTTTCTTGGGATGAATTGTAAATGGCGCTAACCCGGTAGCACCGGGAGCCAAGCGCACCCATTGTTGATTAGTCTGGTCATCGATCAGCGTGGCGTTTTGCAATTCACCAAAATCAAACCGCAGCGCATCGCTGTCATCCAGGCCTTCTATCTGATAGCGATTGCTAAAATTCCCTTGATCGCTAATCGTGAGGCGAGAAACAATTTTTTCCTGCAAATTACGCGGGTGCATATCCAGCGCAAACTCTTCCCACTGCGCCACTTGCACATGCCCGGTAATGCTCTCCGAAGCACCCCGCGATGTCCTTGCTTCAATCTCGTAAATATGCTCTCCGGCCAACACCGTGCTGTCTTGGGGCGGCGCAATGGTCAATATCACCATTTGTGACTCGCCAGGAAGTAGTTTCATGGCGGTCTGGTTCAATGTCATCCAGGCTGGAGTGACACCTTGCTCTAACACCCGCACGTCAACATCTTCAACCGTGCTGCCCAGGTTTAGTATCGTCGCCTGCACGGCCGTTTCCGTACCGGGAACAATCTCAAGGCTGGCCGGGCTTAAGGCCAATTCTAATGCCTCGCCCACTTGTGCAGCAGCGGTGCTTTCATCCCAATCCGGCAGTGCACGGGGTGCATCCATAACGTTGATGATCGGAACCGGCGCAACGGCAGCAGCAGCCAATCTGGAGCCAGTAGCAGGGGGTGGCGTTATGGGAGGAACAGGGGGATGACTGCGACCATTTTGCCCTGCACGGGGCACAACCACATCTCCATTCGCGCCCGCACTCGCCCTGCGCCGCCCCGTAAATGGCTGCCATTGCAATGAATAAGGCCCCAAGCGCAGTGTTTGATGCGCAGACCATTCCACCGCTTTGTTAAATTCCAGCACCGTATCATCTAAATGTGCGCCATTGGTGCTGCCCAAGTCAAGCACCTGCCAACCGGTAGGGGTGCGTTCCAACCGCACATGATGGTTAGAAATGCTGCGATCCCCCAACACAACATCGTTATCTGGGTGACGACCAATCGTGATTTTGCTGCGAGTGAGGGAGACAACGCGTGACTCTTCCCACTGATGCGTGATAAACAGGCGGTACTCGCCTTCGGATGTCCAGGTTTGATTGACGTCTACGCGGTTACGCACGTCTACGCCTGCAACCCAACGAGCTTCAACCCACTGGGTAACAGCACCATCGCCAGCAACGGCAGTTCCCCTCTCATCCTCCGATTGCAAATCAATAGTGCGCAGCTTGTGCGCCAACTCCGCGCCCGTCTGAAAACGCTCACTGGGCTTTTTCGCCAACGCCTTCAAAACCACGTCTTCCACGACCTGCGGCAGGTCTGGGTTCAGCAGACGTGGCGGCAGCGGCGTCTCCTGCAAATGCTTCACGATGTCCGCTGGAGCCTCAATGCGGTAGGGCATCTGCCCGGTAGTGAGCTGGTACAGCATCACACCCAGGGCGTAAATATCGGAACGGCCGTCCAGCGTCAAATTAGAACACTGCTCCGGCGACATATACGGCAGCGACCCCATAAACGGGTTTGTCGAGACCTCTTCCCCTTCCTTCAGCAGCACCGCCAATCCAAAATCTGTCAACACAGCCTGACGTGGTGCGCCTACTGTATCCTCTTTGCTGCGCAGCAAAATATTATCCGGCTTGACATCACGGTGAATAACACCCCGTTGGTGCGCATAAGACAAACCCTCAGCTACTTGCGCCGACAGCCCCATCACCTCTTCCAAAGCTATCCGTCGCCCAGACCATTGAAGCTGCTTCAAGTAATCGGTCAGGCTGCCACCGGGAACATATTCCATAACAATATACGGCATCTCCCGATACGAGCCGTAACGCAAAATTTTGATGATGTATGGGCTGTTAAAATGAGCCGTCGCCTGGGCTTCTTGGGCAAATCGGCGCTGGAACTGTGGCTTATTGGACAAATGCTGGTGCATGACCTTGACTGCCACAAGCTGGTCTGTCTGCAAATCATAGGCACGATAAACCGTGCCCATACCACCATCCCCCAGCACGGCTTCAATTCGATAATGCTCTATTTGCTGTCCAATTAAATAGTTCATAGTTTTATTGCGTGAAACGTGCATTCACGTTTCATTTTTACGGCTCATTATAAACGATCACAAGCTGCGGGCGGTCAGTGGTGGCATCGCCGGAATCAAATAACAGCAGGTCACTGACACCATTCGCATTATTGGGTAATGTGAAGTAAATGCGGAATTGAGTGTATCCACTCTGATTGAGCAAGGCTAAAGCCGCGCCCGTCATTTCTGCGGAATACCACTCATCACCATCAGCCCGCAATGTCATGGCATTAACGAGAACGGCTGGCGCAATGGCATCGTTATTTTCTAGGGCAATATTGTCGTTGAAGCCGGTAGCAGGAGCGATGTCCACATGAATTTGCCCCAAAAGCGCGGGGTTGCCTTCGCTGCTGTTGATGTGCAGCCGTAGTTGTGCGCCCGTTACGGCCGTTCCTGGCAACAGGGTAGACGTGTCAAAGCTCAACACACTCTTATAAAGTTGGCTGCGCTCCGCCGTATCCCCAACTTGCAGCGTGTCGCCGGCGGCAAAGGCCAGTCCACTGCGACTTTCCTCTTGCAAAATGCTGCCATCTTGCAACCCCTCGCTGAAAAGCGTCAATTGAGGGGTGGTGATGGCGGGAACGGCCGTTGCCGTCGGCTGCGTGGTAGGCAGCGGCGTGGGTGAGGGGGGCAGCGTTGGCGTCGGCTGCTTCACAATGATCGGCAGCGTGTCGGGTTCTCGCGGATCCGTTTGCAGGCTGTACACTTCCAACCCATCAAACAAAGTGTCCCCATCCGTATCGGCCGCCAGCGGATTTGTCTCAAGCTGCTGTTCCTGGCTGTCCGACAAACCATCGCCATCGCTGTCCGCTTTGTTGGGGTTAAAGCCCAGGCTGATCTCCTGGTTGTCTGGCAAACTGTCACCATCAGTATCTGCCAAATGTGGGTCTGTGCCCAATACATACACCTCGCGCAGCGTCGAGAGCGTGTCGCCATCTGGATCACGCGGGGCGGTGAGAACGGCCGCCCATGTCTGGCTAAAGACCAGCCCATAGGCTACTGCACTAACAATGCACAACAGCATGAGCAGCACGACCGTCACGCCCGCCGGCAGCCGGGTGCGGATACGCGGCTTAATTTCCATTTCGCCGGAGACAGTTTGGCGGCGGCTGGTAGGGGTGGCAACATGCAATTCGTAGGGAAGGGTCTGGTTGTGGCGGCCCAAGAACGGCCGTTTCCGGGGCGCAATCCGCAAATTGAGCATGTGCTGTTGACCAGGCTGCACCTGCACCTGCGTCTGCAAATCTGAGGGGTAAACTACCGTCTCATACTGTGAGCGGGAAAAGGTAAGCGCAGGTTTTGCCGATTTGGGCGCTTCACGGGGTTTACTCGGCGCGATTTTCGGCGGATTAAGGCGTGGGAACAACGCGCCCAAGCCGGGCAAAATACGGTTCAATGCCTGGCGCGGCCAACTGGCAGCACGCAACCACAAACGACGCGGCGCACTCATAATGCGGTTCAGCGGAGAAATCCGCCGTGCCATTGCCATCCCTTTTTTGCTGCCCATGCCTGTACGGCGCGTGCCAGATTGGCTGCCACGCGCCGCATCTTTTTGCAAACGGGATCGCCATTCCGTAAAAATCACGACATCATCAGGAGAACGGCCGATGATGTTATACGACTGCGCAACTGACCCCTCATTTTTGATGATGAGTTGGCAATTGCTGCGCCCAGTTAGCTTCACAGGCTGCAAGCCTATCGAAAACTCGTTGGCGGCAGACTGCACGTTGAGCGTGCCCGGCGCGGCAATCATCTCTTTGTGTGCAGCCAATGAGTTGACGACCATAAGATATTGCTGCCGCCCCAAGGTTACAGCGCCATTGGCAGGCAGCCGAATTTGCACGTTGAGCGAGGCCTGTTCTCCAGGGTTGAGGTGCACTGGCCCCTGCGGGAGTGTCACCCATTCTGCCGGCAGCCTTTCCACGGTGAGGGCATATTCTTCGGCAACGGCCGTTTGATTAGTAATCGTAACCTGCACAGTGCGCTCTCTACCCGGCGCCGTTTCTATCTCTGTGGGGTTGACAAACACGTCAAAGGGACGCAAAGTCTCGGCGTACCCTTTGCCAGGCTGCAACTGCAAATAGTAAGGGCCTATGCGCAACACCTGGTGGCTAAGGAGTTCCGTAGGAATATTGGGCAACAGCGCCGTACCATCCAAATACGTGCCATTACGGCTGCCCAAATCGCGCACCTGCCAGCCAGTAGCAGTGCGCTCTAGCTGTGCGTGGCGGCGAGTGATGCTGGCAGCAGACAGCACAATGTCATTGTCTTCACTGCGGCCAATGGTAATGATGCGCCGATTGAGTTGGCGCGGCATATCTTGGGTAATGCTCAGGTGATCTTCGTGGCTGGTCCACTGGCTGATGTGCCGCGCCAGTTCCGACGCAGATTCAACCTGGGTGTCTACGCTGCGTACTTCGTCCTGCTGCACAACGGCAAAAGTTGCGGGGAGGGCAGCGGCAGCTTCTCGTAATGCCTGGGCCAGCTCTGCGGCCGTTTGGTAGCGGTCGCTGGCGCGTTTGGCAATGGCCTTTAGGATGACGGTTTCGACTCGAGGGGGCAGGTCGGCGCGTAATTGGGTTGGCGGGATAGGGTCGCGTTGGGTGTGGGCACGAATGGCGTCATCTAATGTTTCTACCGGGAAGGGCTGTTGGCCGGTGACGAGTTCGTAGAGTAAGATGCCGAGGGCGTAGATGTCGGAACGGCCGTCTGCTTCGCGGCGCAAGCATCTTTCTGGCGATAAATAAGGCAATGCAGGTTGAAACGCCTCTTTCTCTGCGTCCAGCAGCGAAGATAGGGCAAAATCACTGAGCATTGCGCGGCGAGGCAAATCATACGATTCCGACTCTGAAGCAGGCGTCTTAAATAAAATGACATTGGGGCGAATATCCTGGTGCAGCACCCCCTTCATGTGTGCGTAATTCAGTGCTTCGGCAATTTGCGCCACAATGAGCAGCGCTTCGCCCACACGCAAGTTGTCCCCCTTCCAGTGAAGCTGTTGCAAATAGGCGCTCAGGCTGCGCCCGGTGACATATTCCATTGTCAAATACAAAATGTCTTGCTCGGTGTCAATGCCTGCTTCTTGAATTTTGACGATGGCGGGATGTTCCAGCCGTGGCAAAGCCCGCACTTCGGAAAGGAAACGTTGACGAAATTCAGGCTGTTGAGTCAGATCCAGCGAAACAACTTTCAATGCCACAGGGGACTGATCTTCTAAATCAACAGCTTGATAGACCGTTCCTATGCGGCCTCGGCCAAGTAGTGCCTTGATTTGGTAATGCGCGATTTGTTGCCCGAACAAGTTCATAATGTTTTTGTGTACAACTGCCTATGCCTGGAAAATCAGGGTGTAATTTGTATGTGCCGGTTTATTGGCATTGATAATGCGTTCTATTGCAGTGCGATTGACCTGCTGTTCGCGCAAAGGGAAGCGCACTGTGAACATAAATGCTTCCAGACTGCGCCCCTGATCATTGATGTCTGGCGTAACGCCTGTGTAAATTTCTAAGATACGGCGCAGTGCCCAAACGGTGCCGCGTCGCGGGTAAATCTCGCTGGCTTCTAGCAGTAATTGCCGTTGGCTAGATTCGCTCCAGCTTTCATCAAAGGTCATTTCGTACCAGTTTGCTAACCAGGGTAAAAAGGTGTTTGGAGAGGTTTTGGGATCCAAATACAAATCGAAGTTATCTATGTTCCACTCAATAGGGGTGAGAATGGATTCGAGTAAGGCTAGAAAGCGGGTAATGAAACTGCCGGGGCCAGCATGGTAGATTTCTGGCAGGTATTCCAGGTAGCGGCTGTAGGTGGCAGAAAGGCCGGGTGGTGGCTGGAATTGTCCGTTTGACTCAGGCAATTGGGCCGTTAAACTGGGTGGTTGGGGCGGTAAAGGTGGAATTGGCGCGTAGGTCCGTGTGGTTTCTTCTTCGGGGGGTGAGGGTTGGGTAACGGCCGTTTCCTCAACTAATTCCCCTTCAATAGTAACTGGCTCCTCTTCTGCAAGATATGCTTCTGGTTCCTGCACTGGAGCAGGCTCAGGCACAGAAACGGGTTCAGGCTCAATCTCTACCGGCGGTTCATAGACAGGTGTTTGTTGCACTAACTCAAGCTGCTGGTACACCATGCGGAACGCACCAATTTCAATGACATCCCCCGTCTGTAGCGTGACCGGCGACTGCGCCTCTATGGACTTCCGGTTAACCATCGTGCCATGCGTACTCCCCAAGTCAACCACCTGGCACGCTTCCGGGCTAGATTCCAACCGTGCATGGCGGCGCGACACCAGAGGATGCACAAACACCAGGTCGTTTTCCGTAGAACGTCCAATTGTTGTCGTCCCTTCAGGGGCCGTAAACGTCAACGACATCTGCGGCCCCGTTATCTTGAATTCGTGTGCAAACTGGGCCATTCCCATTTCTCCGTAAAAGAAGCTCGTCAGATTGTCAGCGTATCAGGCTGATTAGCTGATTAGCTATGAAAACACTACCTCATGTATCCCAGAAACGATGACGCCGTGCCCAACTACTTCAATGGTATCTACCGTATCTCCGCGGGGGCCTTCCCCGGCTGAGGTCATAAATAACTCCACCTGGCGAATATACTGCACGCCGGGTACGCCTTGTAAGCATTGGTATACGTCTGAAACCACCAAATCACGACCAAAGGGCCACCCTTGCCGGTCTGCCCCACCCATCAGCGGGTTGAGGAAACGGTATAGGCGGGTTAACACTTCGCTTTCTACTCGTGCATGATTCGCCCCTTCTTGGGCATGAATAGACACGCGTACAGCTACCCAGTGATATGCTGGTGCACGCACATCCAAACGCATGGTGAGCAAACGCCGGTCATTTAGATAGGCCATCAGGCGATCATATACCTCGTCCTGTTCTAGATCGAGCTGTTCGGCTTTGGGGCGCAGACGGTCTGCCGGGTCGTTAATGTGGGGAATGATCAGGACATATACTTGCCCAGGAATGACGCGGCTTTCGCGGGCAGGACGGGGCTGTAAGCATTTGACGCGATACTGGCCCCAACCAGTGTCGCGCAAGACTTCACGGGTTAGGAATTCAAAGTCGGCCTCGGTGACAGCACGGTCACGGGAGCGCAGCATGGCGGGGGTACGCATTTTGGCTGCCTCTAACGTTTCGGCATCCAGCCCGCCCTGTGCAGGTTTGCGATTGTTGACCCTGGCAATATAGGGGATGGATGTTTTCAGGGTGTTGAGAATGCCAGCCTGTACGTTACCATCAAGTCCACCGCCAAACCGGTAACGACGGAAGATAAGACGGGCATTTCTGGGTGGGATACGGCCGTAACGCTGCATCGTTCCATCAGGTTGACGAATAGCCGGGCCAAGCCGCAGTTCACCAGTCACACTATCCAACGTAAAATGGTTATCATCAGGGCCAGATAGCGAAAAGTCAGGAACTTCCACCCACTGTTCCGGTTTCTCACCATCATACACCAACAGCGTTTCACCCGGACGCCGTTGCAAAACCGGCGTTACCTGCACTTGAAAACGCTGTCCCGGCGATCCATCGCTCACACCCAGCATCTCCTTGTTAACCCGCTGCGCGTGCGTAGCCATCGTTGTCCCACCCCACGTAGACAAACCGATCTGCTGCAACCTGGGCGTTGTACGATACGGCCGCATACCCGTCTCGTATTCGCCACGCTGCAAAACCCGTACTCGTACCCAAAACAGGCTTTCTTTACCCACACTATGCTTGCCCATTTCTGGCAGGTGAACCCGAATACGCCCTGAGACATTCATGCCTTTAGTATTGTCCTCGCCAGGGTCTACATCACAACGTGCCCACGGCTCATCCAAAGAACCTGTGGAGGCTTCCCATACATACGGTGGCAAATTTGGATCAATACCCGCGCCACCCGTTGGGTCGCAGGTTAAGTCAAATCCTAAAAAATAGTAGCTCACATCCTCCTCAAACCCGAAATACAGAGCATCATCGTCTTGCGGCCGCGCCGTGAAAGCAGGAACGGTATCTAACCCTCGACGCAGCCTGTCTGGATCGTGCAAAGCAATCGTCCGTTCTTCCTCTTCTGTGACAATCGAAGACACCATAGATACGAGTTTCGGGGGGGCGATGGTGAATTTTTCATCAGTAGTAAAAATGATGGAAGGCTCGGTTTCTGTTTGTGTGCTGGCTACCTCTGTGCCCGCCGGAATGGAAATGGGCGCTTCCAATGGAGCAGAAAGCCAAAATGTGACTGGGACTCGCGCCGGGACAGGTTCTTTCAGACGAATGCCGAGCAAATCCATAAATTTAACATAATGCAAATCGGGAACCTGATTGAGGCGATAGAGGATGATGTCAGTCATCCAGGCGAATAATTCGATCATGGTGACGCCAGGATCGCTGACGTTGTGATCGGTCCATTCCTCAATGTAGTAAGGAATACGTTTTTTGGCCTCGTCCACAATGTCTTGGAAATGGCGGTCATCCAATTTGGGTGCTGCTAATGGCATGGTGCCTCCCTTAAATAAGGATGAATAATGAGGGATGAAGGATGAATTGCGTTCCGTTCACTGTCCACTGATTACTGTTAACTGATTAACCCTCTTCTGGGATGAGATAGAAGGGATAAACAAGGCTGCGATTATCGCTAGTTGCCTTAACTCGATATTTAACGCTGATTAACAGCCGATTTCGTTGATTAGGGTCAGGGTAAGCATCTACTTGGGTTACGGTGATGCGTGGCTCCCACATGCCGAGGGCGTCTTCTACATAGCGCATGGCCTGCGCGGCCGTTGCGGCATTGTTGGGTGCAAAAACCAGTTCGTGAATGCGGCAGCCAAATGTTGGACGCATGACACGCTGCCCTGGTACTGTCATCAGGATGATGCGAATGGCCTGGTCAATCTCGTTGCGTTCGCTGGTAAGCGCCAACCCGCCTTGAGAATCAACTTTTGGCGGGAATGACCATCCCCGCCCTACAATGTCTACATTCATGCTTTTTTGCTCCTGCTTTAGACCTGATTGGTTTCAAAGAAACTCGTCAAATCTGGATTGCCATCGTCACCCGCCAATGAGAACAGTTGGAGAACCGGCGACGATGACACCGCCGTGGGCTGTGTTGTCGCCCATGCGGGCGGCAGGTTTGCCACCAATCATCACGGTAGCTGATCCTTTGACAATGGTGTCGGGTGGGCCGGTGCATGTTGCCATGTCGCCTACGACGGCCGCTGGCATCTTGGCGATCATGACGGTGGGTACACCGGGGCCAGTGATGGGGCCGCCTACATGAGGCACAACCCCATTAACCATAGGGCAGGTGTGCATGTCTGTTAATCTGGCGGCAGGTTGTCCCATTGTATACCTCCGTGGGGAAAGCGTGCGCTTTCCAATTCCTAGTTCAAGTTGATCAGCGATCCCTTGATATTCATGATAGCTGAAGTTTGGATATTGGTCAGGCCATTGGCTTTGATGTCGAGGTTGCCAGTGGCTTTGAGTTCTAAGTTGGCTCCAGCTTCGATTTTCATGTTGGTGGTGGATTTTACTTCTACGTCGCCAGCGGAGGTGATGATGATTTTACGGCCGTTATCATCCAACTTCACCTCATGCCCGCCAGAACTTGTGATCGTGATGGATTTGCCCTGGTCATCTATCGTTACTGTGTGTCCGCCGGTCGTGATTACTTCCACTTTCTGGTTGGCATCGTCCAAAGTGGCACTATGGCCGCCAGCGGTGATGATTTCCACCTTATTGTCGGCATTATCGTACATGGCCATGTAGTGCCCAGTGCGGGAATGCCAGGTGCGAACGAGCGGTTTTTCACCCTGCGCCGCGCCCGCGGCTTCCGGGGGGATGGCAAATTGCCCATTCCACACTCCGCCCAACACAATTGGGTGATTAATTTCGCCATATTCAAAGGCAACCAACACTTCGTCCCCAACCTCAGGCATCACGTAGTAGCCTGCTTCGGGGCCAGCGCCAATGCCAATAACCCGCGCCCAAAAGCTTTCGGCGTCATCAGACATCCAGGGGTACTTGACTTTGACACGCCCCCAATCACTGGGGTCGTCGGTGTTCGTGACAACGGCCGTCACCACTCCCGGCCAGCGCTGCACCGGATCAGCCTGCGCAAACTGCTCCGTCAACTGCCCGGTGCGCAAACCGCGCACACTAAAATCAACCTTATAGCCTTTTTGGTCATAACGATGATGTGCCTGTGTCACCAGGTATGTGCCGTCTAAGCGGGTGCCCAACCCTTCTAATGTCACCATCTTTCCCGCCGTCACATCAGGTTGCCTGTAAGCAGATCCCTCCGCCTCTACAAAGACACCGCTCAATTCATCTAACCGCGCCTTAGCCAAAATATCAGCCTCTGCCTGACTGACAACCGGTTGGTCTACGATAATGACCTTGCCCGTGCCAAAGGTTGAAGCCCATCTGGCACCATCTTTGGATTCGCCAATTTTCGGATATAGTGTTCCTTTTTGGGCTTGCCCAACGATAACCTCTTGCTTGCTCACATCCCAACCTTTTACAAGTACCTCATCCACCTGCTCTGCCAGGGTAACACGAGGAGAAAAGGCGATTAAATTCTCGCCCCACTTTAGCGTGGGGCCGCTGCCGCTGCTGGGCGGTTTACGGAAGTAGAGCTTGCCTTCTTGCACAAAACATTCGTAGCCAATGCGCCATGCCCGCTGCATGAGAAAGGCCAGGTCTGTTTGATTGTCCTGGTAAAGGTGGTCATACACGGTACTGGTTGCATCTACCTGCGCGGAAAGCCCAGCGCCGCCGGCCATCTGGCTGGCAAGATCGCTGTCTTTGATATTCAGGAAGGATTTGCTTTTTGTCTCACGAAAGAGGCGATGCGCCTTATCGTAGCCACGTATGACCAATTCGGCGACAGCGCCTGACGCAAATTCCGGTTCCAGGGCGGTGATTTCGCCTTTAATCATTTGAAAGGTAGAGCCATCAACAGCTTCACCTATGATTTCCACCTCTTTGGTCAGGTCAAAAGGACCACTGCCTAAAAAATCGAGTTCCGGATCGTACAAGTGAATGGTAAACATGTGTGGCAGGTGGGAATGCTGGTCTACTTCCACGCTAATGAGGTGATCCATCACATCCGCAGATACTTCTGAACCACTAACTTTGATGGTGATTTGGCTTACAACAACATTGCTCTCAGGCATAAGTACCTCTTCCTAACTTATAGGGGCGGAATGGTGATAAGCTGTCCGGGGCGCAGATCACGCGGATTGCGGATTTTGTTGTATTCGGCGATGTGCCGCCATTTTGTGGCGTCGCCATACGCCTCAGTGGCAATGAGGTCTAAGCGGTCGCCGCTGACAACACGGTGCAATTCTTGGATGGGGCCGCCGCCGGAGGTGGGATTTTGGTGCGGATAGCGGGTTGGGTCTTCGCTTTGTATGAAAGTCATGCTGACTTCGGCACGCACGGGTTTGCCATCTTTGTCGAAGAGGGTGTATTTGACGGTCATGTTGGTGATGACGGCCGTAAATTCAAACGATGACCACTTAAACTTGACCTCTGGCGGGGATGATTTGGGATCATTGCTATCTACAGGGCGCATAAAGTCCCACAATTTATTGGTGATGCTTGTCAAATCATCACCGGTCTCGTAGGTATCAAAAATAAGTTGACTGAGGGTGAGGGTGGAACGGCCAAAGCGCTTAAATTCTGGTTTGGGCGGTTTAACCAACTGTGCACCCTGATCATACTCGTTGGTTTTTGTCACCGTGTACCATTCCGGATTGAACATGCAATCTACGGAGATGTCGCCGGTGGTTGACTTGATATTGGCTGGCGTTAGGTTGCCACGTGTTTTTGCCATGTCTGTGCTTTCCTACTTTCTCATCTTTATCGTTTGCCGCGTCCGCGCTCCCATTCCACAGAGAGGCGGCGTTTGAGCTGTTGGTACACTTGTTTTGCCAATTCGTCTACATTGATTTCACTCTTCGCCGTCTTCTTCTCAAATGTATCCAATGTGTCCGTTGCCTCACTCGTTTCAGGATCGCCAGTGCCGGGGTCGAGGACGTCCTCTACACGCTGGATAACAGGCTGCTGGACGGGTGAAGTAACGGCCGTTTCTGGTCTTGTGGGCATCGGCGAAAGCCATGTCGTTTCTGTCGTAGAGGTTTGGGGATCAATCGTCTTGTTGTCGGCGAATGTACGCATGACGGGCTGAGATGCTGTGTCCATCTGGCTTGCTGGTGGTGTCTGCCCCAACAAACTCCACAAATCAGCCGGAAGTGGGCCAACGGCCGTTTGTACAACAGTTGGCTGTGGAGCGGTTGCGGTGGGCGTGCTAGTGTCCAACGCCGCACGTTGAAGGCTAAATGCAGAACGTGATGTTACAGATGGACGTTGCGAGCCGGGTGTTGGTTGTGTGGCCCTGGCTGGCCTTTCAGCGGCGGCAATGGCGCGTTGAAGGCGGTTGGTGGCTGGTGGCTGGCTGCTAGCTGCGGGTGATGAGGTGCCGGTGAGGGGAACGACCGTTTCTGGCTCCGCAGGCTGAATGCTGGAGATTGACGGTTGAGTCGCGGCCGGGGATTGCTGCTCCGGGATTGTGCGTGCCGGGGGAGCCGGTCTTTCAGCAGCGGCGATGGCCCGCATCACGTCTGGTTGCTGGCTGCTGGCTGCTGGTTGTTGGTTGCTGGTTGTTGGTAATGGGGCGGCAGTGGGCGGAACGGCCGTCTCAGTTTGTGGTGATTCGGCAGGTTGTGCAGGAGTGGCAGCGGCCCGCTGTAGCGGGTTGGTTGCTGGTTGTTGGTAGCTGGTTACGGGTGATGGGGTGACAGTGGGGGGAACGGCCGTTTCTGGTTCCGCAGGCTGAATACTAGAGGTTGACGGTTGAGTTGCGACCGGGGGTTGCTGTTCCGAGATTGTGCGTGCAGCCGGTCTTTCAGCAGCGGCGATGGCTCGCATCACGTCTGGTTGCTGGCTGCTGGTTGTTGGTAATGGGGCGGCAGTGGGCGGAACGGCCGTCTCAGGTTGCCGAGATTCAATAGATTGTGCAGGGGGACAGCAGTTCGCTGTAGTGGGTTGGTAGCTGGTTGTTGGTAGCTGGTTGCCGGTGATGGGGTGGCAGTGGGGAGAACGGCCGTTTCTGGTTCCGCAGGCTGAATACTAGAGGTTGACGGTTGAGTTGCGACCGGGGTTGCTGTTCCGAGATTGTGCGTGCCGGTGGAGCCGGTCTTTCAGCAGCGGCGATGGCTCGCATCACGTCTGGTTGCTGGCTGCTGGTTGTTGGTAATGGGGCGGCAGTGGGCGGAACGGCCGTGTCAGTTTGCCGAGATTCAACAGGTTGTGCAGGGGGGGCAGCAGTTCGCTGTAGCGGGTTGGTAGCTGGTTGTTGGCGGCTGGTTGCTGGTGATGGGGTGGCAATGGGGGGAACGGCCGTTTCTGGTTCCGCAAGCTGAATGCTAGAGACTGGCGGTTGGGTTGCAGCCGGGGGTTGCTGTTCCGGGGCTGTGCGTGCCGGTGGAGATGGTCTTTCAGCAGCGGCGATGGCTCGCATCACGTCTGGTTGCTGGCTGCTGGTTGTTGGTAATGGGGCCGCAGTGGGGGGAACGGCCGTCTCAGGTTGCCGAGATTCGACAGGTTGTGCAGGGGTGGCAGCGGCCCGCTGCAGCGGGTTGGTAACTGGTGGCTGGCTGCTGGTAACCGGATGCTGGTGACTGGTCACTGGTAATGGGGTGTCAGCAACGGGGGCCGATGCTGCGGGTTGAATAACATCCGGGGGTTGCTCGCTTGATACTGGGCGTGTCGGCTCTGTGCGCCGCTCGGCATCTGCAATTGCTCGCTGTACAGATGAAACCGGAGGGCTGATTGCTGGAGGTTGGCTGTCAGGAGCTGGCAATTCGTCATTGATGGGGGGAACGGCCGTCTCAGTTTGTGGGGGTTCGGCAGGTTGTTCAGCAACAATCGCCCGCTGCATAGTAAAGGCCGGAGGACTGGCTGCTGGAGGCTGGCTAGTTGGAGCTGGTAACGGGTCACTGGTGGGAGGAACGGCCGTCTCAGCTTGCAGCGGTTCAGCAGATTGTTCGGCAGCCGCAATCGCTCGCTGTACAGACGAAGCCGGGGAGCTGATTGCTGGAGGTTGGCTAATGTCTGTTGGCGGCTCATTAAGCGCGGGTTCTGTGGAAGGCGGCGTCTGACCAAGCAACTCCCACATATCGGCCGGTAAGGGGCCAATTTCTGTTTGGATGGTTCGCGGCACGGCCGTTTCTGATGGCGTTTTTGGTTCACGAGAAACGGCCGTTTGCGATGAAGCAGCTTTTCGTCGGGCGGCTTCATCTTCCTTTTTCTGCAAAAAAGGCAGCTTTTTAGGGGCTGGTTTCTTTGGCGGAGGGGGAGCTGACGGGCGTGGGCGGCGCGGCATCAATACTTCAATCGATGAGTCTGTCGGTTTGCCGGCCGTTACCTGATCGAGTCGGGAACGCACCGCTTGCTCCTGTTGTGGGTCAGGCGCTGAGGCGGAAGGTAATTCTTCAGGATGGCGCTGCACCGCAGGACGCGATTCTGGAGATGATTGCGGCTGCGTTACCTGCACCGGCCATGCCTCCTCTAAGGAGGGTCTCTTGGGCGCAGCAGGTGGCGAGGTCTCTACAGAAGTAGACGATTCTGCCGCCGCCACAGCCCGTTGTACCTCTGTGGGAGGAACGGCCGTTGGCGCGACAGGCAGCTCAGGCACAGTCTCATCATGCTGTTGTTTTTCTTCATGGCTGTGCAAAATACGCTTCAAACGATCCCAGGTAACATCTTCTGTCTTGCTGCTTGCTGCCGCGTCTACTGGTGGCGATGCTGCTTCAGCCGCGGGTGGCAGAATCGCGTCCGCAGGCTGAACGGCACGCATGACCCAATTTGATTCTGATGGAGATGCTATAGGTTGAGAAACTGCCTGGGGCGGGGAAGCAAGTTGCGGTTGGGCTGTAAATGGTGGTTCTGGCAAGTTTGGTGTACTTGCTTGTGGAATGACAGTTGGCGCAGCAGGGATGGCCGGCGCAGGCGGACTTGATGTCGCGGGTGCTGCTGCGGGAACGGCCGTCAATGAAGCCTGCACGGCCGTTTGTGGCGCAAACGAAAAATCTGATACTGTCGAAAATACAGCAGTGGCACTCTGTACAGGCTGCGCGAGTCCATGCTGTGGAGAGCGAAACAGCGCCGAAGCATTGGCGTGTCGTCGCACACGTTTTAATAAAGGATTGCTAGAGCCAAATCGGTTTTGTGAAGCCATTCTCTATTTCCGTCGTTACAATCCTACCGCGCCAGGGAGAACGATTACTTCGCCACCGGCAAATTCCAAGGTCTGAATGGCAACCGAGTTTTCACCGGTATTCAGTTGCGGGCCAGTCCACTTGATAGGAAAAGCATCGCTGATATTCCAGGTCATCACCGGGATTTTCAGCGAGTTGAGCAAAAGAATCGTCACCGTGCGACGCAAGCCCATGCCAGGAACCGTGAATTCTCCGGCCATGACGAGCATATACCAGGAAACCAGCAGCCCCGTACCCACACCGTTTTTCAGAGTAAACCGGGTTTCTTTGCGCCGCCCGATGAGTGTATGAACATGCGTATTCAACCCACCTTCTTTGACAGGGGTCGTGTCCCAATCAATGGTAGGCAAAGAACACTCTGTAAAAACACCATAGGGGGTTCCATTTACCGTAACAATGAATCGGAATGTAGGAAAAGCATTGGTCAGTTGGTTTAGCATCGCTTATTTTGTCCTACGGCCGGGACGCTTTTGGATGTGTGTCCGCCGCCGTTCGTTCTCGATTTGCAGGTCTTTGCGCCATAGTTTGTAAACTTTATCAGCCACTTGCTGCACCAGTTCTGGTGGAATAGGTGTGTCTGTGGTTGTTTGCGTATCGCTCATGCTTGCACCTCGCCTTGTAAGCCATCAACGGATCAGTGGCCCAAAGGGGCAACTTGTAGTTGGAATTGATGGCTGCAATGGGGACAGGTAGCGTGAACAAGTACGGCTTCCGAACTGTTCAAGCGCAAATACATATCTTCCAGGTAAGCAAAATCTGCGGCATAAAGCTGGGCAATAACTCGTGGGCCTACGCTGGGTAAGGTTCCTAATTGAGTAATAACTCGTCCCAGGAGCAGAACAGGCAGGTAGGATTCTTTTTCTTGCACTTTAGGGTGTTCGACGGCTTCAATCTCATCAATGGCAGTTGCCAGACGCATACGGCCGTTTCGGTGAACCTGCCCCGCCTCATCCACAAACCCTCTAGGCAACGTAAATTCAAATTCAGTGTGCATAGCAAAAGAGAATGCAAGTATGCAAGTGAGCAAGTGTGCAAGTGTGCAAAACTGCCACTTGCATACTTGCCACTTGCCACTTGCTGCATTAGCTCACGCGCTCAATGTACTCATGCGCAATCGTCAGCTCTTCAATACCAATTTCATTGCCATCAGCTTTTACACTGGGGCCAGTCACCTTGACCGGCCAGGCATGTTGGAAGTTCCAACGGGCCACTTCTGTCAGCGTCTGGTCATACATTACAACCGAGCCATCACAGCGGGCGCCAGCAACGTCGCCGTTTTCGACCATTTTGCGCCATTCCCAGATTTGCATATCACTGGTAATACCGCGCTTCAGGACGATGTTTTCCCACTTCAGACGGCCGGGTACTTTCATGACGACTTCAACACCAGCCTCATTCACAACCTTATGTTCAATGGTCTCGGTTTCGGAACCTAAACCTGAGCACTCGGTGAAGTAGCCTGTCACATGCCCCTGGAGGTCTACAGCGAAATGAAAACCAACAAGGGGGTCTTCACGGGCAGTATCTACAGATGTTGTCATTTTATGCTCCTTATTTCACATTCAGTCAGCGTCAACCTAAGTGTCTGTTCACGCTTATGCTTCTGCATTCGGGCCTGCCCATTGGCTGAGGCGGACGATGACAAACTCGGCGGGTTTCACCGGAGCCATGCCAACTTCAACGATGAGCTGACCCAGGTCACGAATTTCCGGTGGGTTCAGTTCATCGTCGCATTTCACATAGAATGCCTCGCCTTTGGAGGAACCAAAGAGCGCGCCGCTGAGCCAAACTGTACTCAAAAAGGCGTTAATGTCGCGGCGAACTTTGGCCCACAGGGTACGGTCGTTCGGTTCAAAAACCACCCACTGCAAACCAACATCCAGAGATGCGCCCACAACAATGAAGAGTCGGCGCACATTGATGTAACGCCAGGAGCCATCACTGCTGAGAGTGCGTGCACCCCAAACGCGGATGCCGCGACCGGGGAAGGAGCGGATGCAGTTGACACCAATGGGATTAAGAACACTTTGCTCGCCTTTGGTCAGGTTAAGTTCCAGGTCTAGTGCACCTGCAACGACTTCGTTGGCGGGGGCTTTGTGGAAGCCTACTTCGCCATCTACACGATTGTAGACGCCAACCATATGCCCGCTGGGGGGCATCATCTTGGTGGTTTGCGGGCTGTCGCTGAGGTCGGCAACAGAAATCCAGGGATAGTACATGGCGGCATAGGAGGAATCGAAGTTGACCCACATGCGCCATTCTTTGGCTTGTTGGGCGTTGAGACCGGGCGGGGTGTCGAGGATGGCAAAGCGGTATCTGAGCCGCTCGCAGTCGGCGATCATGGCAGTTTGGACGGCTTTGATTTTGTCTTTGAAGTCGGAAGAGCCATCGTAGCCCATCATGAGGTCGGGAGCGAGGACAAGGCGTACATCATCCAGAGCTTCAAGACCCGACAGACCGGTGCGCTGCACAACGTCGCCGATGAAGTCTGCGGCGGAGGGCAGCGGGGTGCCGCCTCCTGAGAGTTGATAGGAGCCGTCAGCAGGCACGGTCGTGCTATAGTCAGACAGGGTGACAGTTTCAAATTCGACATCGCCAACAAATCCATCGCCCTTCTTCATGGTCAGGCCGGACTTGGTTTCTGTCCCGACTGTCATGGTGAAGGTGTCGCCTTTTTCATCGGCTTTGATGGTGACGGTGTAGTCGTTGCCACCAACGCCGGCCTGTTTGGCGGTGACGGTGATGCCCTTGCCCTTTCCGCTAGCGGAGGGAATGGCGACCGATGCAGCGGTAGCCTTTGATGGGTCAAGCTCGTTAAGAGCCATGATGCTGGTAACGTAGCAAGGCCCGCCGCCATTGCTAAAGTAACCGTAAACGGCGTCCGGCATGAATGCGCCCGACGTAAATCCGCCAAAGATGTTTTGGTACTGAGTCCAATTTGTGACCAGGGTGGCTCTGTTGAGGGCAGATTCAACGGGAATGCGTTCGCCTGTTTCCGGGTCAACGGTCTTGAAGCTTGCTTCAGCCGTGATACCGACAAAGGCAGCCATTGAAGCGCCAGCGGCCTCTATGGGCTTGCTACCTTTATCTACCTCTTCAACATATACACCTGGGGTGGCGTATGATACAGGCATGTTTTTCTCCTTATTTGTTGAAATAGTTTTGGTATTCAGTAACCGATTGTTGATAAATCTTGTTCACCGATTGCTGTTTACCGTTTACGCGCTTTTGGTTATTGCGCACTCATTACATCTATTCGATTATCTCACTGGCGACGGTGGGTCGCGGTTCTTGTTTGCATTGTTGGGCTGTGCAGACACAGAAACCTCCTTTGCTATTTGCTAACTACAGGTCTATATCATAATCATCGGATGGAACGGAGATGGGACGTTCAATGGGTTTGCCCTCTGGCGGCCAAGCAAGCAGGATATAATCGCCAGGGAGCATACTACCGAATTGGAAACGGCCGTCTTCGTCCGTCGTGCTGATAAATCCAGTACCCTTGAGGGCAACCTGAATGCCCTCTTGCGGTTGGTCGGCTTTTTGCACTGTGCCGCCGATACGAATGCGGGTCTCGGTTGTTTCCGGCACAACTTCTGTGGTTTGGGGCAAGGTAAGGGTCTGACCAGTGCGTAAAGTGCGAACACGTACAACCGGCGTAGAAACAATGGCCCAAGGATCCATTGCTAGTGTCACGATCAAGGAAACAGAAGGACGCAGTTCATTGTCCAAGGAACCCCATAATTCAGCGGGGTTGGTCAGGCGGTCGTGACTGGCAAGGCGGGTTTGGAGATCAAAAGGCTGCTCCTTCATTTCACCGATAAGGTGGGCTTTTGGCAGTTTGGGATGACGAAAAAGAGCGAGCATCACGCGGGAAAGAAGCCGATGTTCGTCTTGAGGATCGGCTGCCCACACGGTGATGATGTAGTGGCAGTCAATGCGGAAGGGAGTGCGTTTGAGTTGGGCCTGGCGATTGTTGATAGGTCCGTTTGCGGCTACTATTTTTTCCCATTGATGCTGCCGCAGGACATTGTTTTCGCGCACGTCAAACAGAAATAGGTTAACTGTAGGACGAGATAGTTTGGCGCTCCATTCCCGTCCTGGTTGGTCGAACTTGATGTCAATTTCGCCATTTTTGATGGGAATTTCAGCGATGAGTAGTTTTTCGAGGGTTTTATCGAGATCGGCAATCATAGCATTAGTCCTGGTTCTTAGCGCTGTAAGGTATGGAACGGCCGTTCATACCCTATCCTTGCCATAAGCGATTTTTGATATATCGCGTAGGTGGAATGCCCATCTCTTGTAAATATGGTCCCATTACAAACAGCATCTCTTCGAGATTTTCAAAGTAATGCTTTTGCCCACTAAGCGCGTGGGTGATGTGACCACGCCAAAGAACCTTTCCAGCTTCTTCGGCCGTTTCCTCGATCCAGATTTTGACAACGAACGACTGGGTACTTGATTCTAGCAAGTCCATACCACATATCCTGTGAGTCTTTAGACTCTTCTTGCACCACCCAGTAAATGATGATTGGTTAAGCAGTATGTATATATTTACACAAACAACAGCCAACTAATCTTCATTTGCTGCCTGCTAAAAACAGTAGTAAATCCATTACCACCATTAAGCAGAATAGCAGAAAAGCATCTTGTGCAGTGTCTCTACTACGTCTATTGTTCGTCTGGAAAAAATCAATTACTGATGATTGAGGAAGTCTTCGACAATTTGTATTTGATGATGAATGTGCGTATGAAATTGGATGAGCAAGTCTTGAATCTGTTTCAAATGCAAGAGAGTTTCAGGAAGAGAGGGCATTTGCCGTGTAGAATTTAAGGATATAGAAAACACATCTATCAGATTATCTGCTTTTATTTGCTCATAAACTTGCTTGGTACTGTAGGCAGGCAAGACACCTAGCTCATCTTCTAAGGCAAAAACGCAACGTTGATACTGACGTAAAGCAGCAGTGCGGTCTCCGGCCAGAAAATATAGGCGCATTAAACGTCGATGGGTACGCTCACGGGCACGGTCAATACTTAAAATCCGGCTGCCATAATAAATACCATCTTCATATGCCTGATGTGCTTCACAAAACCCCATCAGTTTGTCTAGCATGGCCAAATACATATTTTGCAATCTTTCGCGCTGGAAAAGGCACCAATCCTGATACCAGCCTTCCAACAGATCGCCCTGGTATAAATCAACGATCTGTGTGAGGGTTTCATACTGGTATTGGGATAGGTCTCGTCCTGGCACACCGCGCACTGTAGCAAATCCTTGCTCGAAAATGTTGACATCAGAAATGACGCCAGATGCTGGATCGATTTGTAACCATTCTGAATCAACTAATAACAGGTTTTTGTGATTGGGGAAATGCGTTTCGAGGGTGCTTTGTAGTTGCCACAATGATTGGCGTAAATGTTTTTTGGATTGTGCTGTGCTTTGGTCATCCCACAGGGTGTTAGCGAGGGATTCACGCGCATGAGGGCGGTCTGGTTGCAAAAGAAGATAGCTGATAAGTTCTTGTGTACGTTTTGCTTCCAGGCCAGGCACGGCCGTTTCTGCATCATACACACGAAATTTACCAAAAAGGCAGACTTTCAATTTGCCCATAACACCCTTCCCTAACTTGGCCCGCGTTGCTGCAATCAAAAACGGCTCTTATCAGCGAAACGGCTAACTGACAGGTCTACAGCAATGTGGCAGTGGCAAACTGGTAAAGTAATGAGTTGCGCCACTCAGATAAACTCTAAGCCATGAACTATGTGATGATTTGTAAGGCGCAAAAACGCAAAGTCTTTCAAACAGTAACTTTGCGTTGGTGTTTAAATTAATCCTTATCTGGTAAGGACGCCATTAATCAATGGCTTAACACTTAAGAGTATACCGCATTACCTGTCAAGTTCTCTAACGAATTAGTACCAATCTGGAAAATTAGTCATGAAAATATAGGGAATATTTATTCCCTATAACTTTTTTGGGGGATATCCTAATTCAATTTGGAACCACTTTATGTAAGCGTAGAGACCCTCTTTTGTGAAAACGCCACGTGGTTCATTCTTTGGGAATGGGCTTACCATTAGGGCCGCAGAGGACAAAATACCCTTTTTCGGACGCGTGATAATCGTAGGTTTCTCCATTTACAACGAGCGTTAAGCGAAAACCGGACGTCAAGACGGCCGTATAAGCCATATCTGGATCAGGGCAACCCAATGCGCCATCATTCCAGACAACCTCTTCAATTTGCTTTACAGCAATTTCTCCAACGTCAATAGAGAGGCGGTCAGCCAGGTCTTGAGTCACCTGATCGACGAGTTCATTTGAGGCCCCGGGTACACCAGGACGAGGCATTTCCACTGGGGTCACGTTAACCGGAGGTTTAGGTGTGATTTGACTCAAATCTACAACCACTGGCGAAGCCGTTTGGCCTTGCACCACATCGTTTTCGGTATTCGTGTTATCCTCGTCACTGGGCATGGGGGAAGTGGTGGCGGGAACGGCCGTTTCTGTGGGTACGGCCACCGTTGCCAGAGCACTTTCCGACACCGCCGATGGCAGCGGAGCAACAAGCGGTTCCTGATTTTCACCACTGCTTGCCGCACAACCTACCACCAACAACATCAAGCCAACAACAAAAATAAGATAGCTAAGTTTCATATTCATATCTTCATCCTTTACAACCAGGGCAATAACCTGCCAATAAATGTACACCGGGATGTGCACTTATATAACGAAAGCAGCAGTCAGTTGGTTCCGGACAGGTTGTTGTTTCCAGTAGCCGATCGTATCATTTACCCACATACCTGTAAGCTACTTTGCAACTTGCAATTGGCGGTAGTGTAATAGCGTGATGAGAGAAAAACCAATTTCCTGCTACACAGAGATTGGGGAAAATGAGCTTACCCGTTATACTGCACAGCAACATGTTTTGCGGCAACACAGATGTGATGGAATGAGTAGAATAGTAAGATGATTTCGCAAGGGACACAACGAATCGGATTGTACGTGGACGACGGCCGTTGCCGCAACTGCCGCCGTTGCCTGGCGCAAAAAGTATGCAAAACCAAAGCACTCATCCGCATAGACCACGACGAACCCCCATTCATAGACGTACACCGCTGCCTCAACTGCCGTACCTGCTTACAAGAATGTCCCTTTGAGGCCATTCGCTCCATCTAACAAACGAAAGGGTTAAGACAGAGACAAAAGGGAAACCAACCAATTCATCCTTCACCCTTCATACCTTACTCAGGAGTTTCATGATGACAACCAAAATCGCATTCCCCACCGATGATGGCGAAACAATCAGCCGTCACTTTGGTCAGGCTAACTATTTCCAAGTTATTACATTAGTAGATGGAACTGCAACCCAAAAAGAACAAAGACAACTGCCAGCACACCAACACCATGAGCATAACCATAACCACGAGCATGGGCATGGACACGGCCATCATAACAAGTTCACCCTACTACAAGATTGCCAGGTATTAATTGGTGCAGGTATGGGGCAGCCCGCGCACAACCGTTTGCAAGAAATAGGCGTAGACGTGTGGATGACCGGGGAAAAGACAATCGCCGCCGCGCTAGAAAAATATATCTCCGGCACACTGTCCAATGACATGCGTCGCGTCCATGCACACCATGACCATGATCACGACGACCACCACAGTCACACAAGCATCCATTTTGTAGATGAACAGTAAGCAGTATTCAGTATTCAGTGAATCAGTTACTGAATACTGATCACTGACCACTGCCTCCCATGCACGAACTCCCCATTACACAAAGCATTCTGCGCATTGCCAACGAGCACGGCGAAAAATCTAGCGCAACCCGCGTCACCGACCTCTACCTCGTCATCGGCCAGCTTTCCAGCATCGTAGATGACTCCATCCAATTCTATTGGGACATCATCAGCAAAGGCACGCTTTGCGAAGGCGCCACCCTACACTTCGAGCGCATCCCCGCCAAACTACTTTGCCTGGATTGCAGCACCACTTACACCCTTGATGGCGAACTATCAGCCTGCCCACAATGCAACAGCACCCGCATAACCGTACAGGCCGGAGAAGAGTTCCGGATGGACAGTATTGAAATAGAAACGGGAGATTAAATAGGACAATCTCCCGCGAAGGAAAAACTAATGAGCAAAATCGTAAATGTAGTTGAAGAAATCATGAGCAGCAACGACGATCTAGCTGCTCAAAACCGAACCAGACTCGATACAGCCCACGTATTAGGCATGAACATCATGGCTTCCCCCGGCTCCGGCAAAACCAGCGTTATTTTGCAAACAATTGAAGCCCTAAAAGACAAACTGCGCCTGGCTGTTGTCGAAGGGGACACGGCCCCTGTCTCTATTGATGCCGACAAAGTCATTTTGGCCGGGATGCCCGCTGTGCAAATCAACACCGGCGGCAGTTGCCATTTGGATGCGGTGATGCTGCGTCAGGCACTGCCCGAAGTCCCATTAGACGACATAGACTTGCTCATTGTGGAGAATGTAGGCAACCTCATCTGCCCTGCCTCATTTTCACTGGGTACGCACTTTAATGTGGTCATTGCCAGCGTACCGGAGGGGGACGACAAGCCCTACAAGTACCCCAAGATTTATCGCGGCATTGACGCGCTTATTCTCAACAAAATCGACCTCCTGCCCTACATTGATTTTGATGTGGATTATTTCAAGCGCGGCGTGCAAATCCTCAACCCCAATGTCGTCTTTTTTGATGTGTCCTGCAAAACGGGCGAGGGTATTGCTGCCTGGGCTGCCTGGCTGAAGCAGCGCGTGCAGGCTTTTCAAACGCCAGCAAACTGACGATTTTAGGAACCGCGTTCCTCGGAAGGAACGCGGTTCCTCGCTTCCCATCCCCTCATTTTTACAAACCCCCACCGACAGTTTATACTATCGCTATCTCGTTTAAGGTGACAGTCACTTCCAAAGTAACTGCCACCTGAATGATGCCTTTTATTCCATTGGTTGTGATGATCGTGGGAGGCCAAAAAGATGGCGCGTAACGAAGCATACCGTAAAGCAGAACAAAAAATTGAAGAAGCGCGACGCAGAGGGGCAACAGAACTTGACCTGAGCGCAGAATGGGACGCGCTAGACGAAAAGAAGCTCACCGAACTGCCCGAATCGCTGTGGAAACTCACCCAGTTGCAGTCGCTGAATCTCAGTCGCAACCAACTAACGGCCGTACCCGCCACCATCGGCCAACTCACCCAGTTGCAGTCGCTGAATCTCAGTTACAACCAACTAACGGCCGTACCCGCCACCATCGGCCAACTCACCCAGTTGCAGTCGCTGAATCTCGGTTACAACAAACTAACGGCCGTACCCGACACCATCGGCCAACTCACCCAGTTGCAGACGCTGAATCTCGGTTACAACAAACTAACGGCCGTGCCCGACACCATCGGCCAACTCACCCAGTTGCAGACGCTAAATCTTGGCCGCAATCAACTAACGACCGTACCAGAGACTTTGCGGCAACTCACTCAATTGTTTTCGTTAAATTTCGGTGGCGGTGAACAAGGTCTTTTAGATTGGTTACTAGATATTGAAGATAATGACAGCAAAATAATCGGAAATCTTATAGAAAATTTACCAGAATGGATAGATCAACTTGTTGCTTTGAATAGCCTGTATATTGGTGGAAACAAACTGACTGATGTTCCCACTTCCCTTGCCCGTCTTAAGCATTTAGAGGTACTCGATCTTTATAACAATCCCCTCAACTTCGAACTTGCCGCAGCATACGAAGAAGGGCTTGATGCGGTTAAAGTATATCTGCGAGCTAAAGCAGGGGCGCAAATCAGGCTCGATGAAGCCAAACTCATCCTTGTGGGTGAAGGGGAGGTGGGCAAAACCTGTTTGATGGATGCTTTGGAAGGCAAGGAGTGGGAAGAACACCCCACCACGCACGGCATCGAAATCAGAACCATCAGCGCCGTTGACTCCGCCAGCGGCACAGAAATCACCCTCAACGGCTGGGATTTTGGCGGTCAGCGCGTCTACCGCCCCACCCACCAACTCTTTTTCAGCGCCCCCGCCGTCTACCTCGTCGTCTGGAAACCGCGCGAGGGGCCGCAAGCCGGCTTTGTCAAAGAATGGATCAAGCTCATCAAACACCGCGAACCGGAGGCCAAAATCCTCGTCGTCGCCACCCACGGCGGCCCCCAACAGCGCCAACCGGACATTGACCGTCAAGAATTATGGGATTTATTCGGCAAAGACACCGTCCTCGACTTCTTTCACGTAGACAGCAAACCGGACGAAAACGGCCAACGGCGCGGCATCGCCGAACTCAAAGACGCCATCGCCCGCGCCGCCGCCCATCTGCCCGAAATGGGGCGCGAAGTCCCCAAAAGTTTTGAGGAAGCGCGGCAAGCGTTAACGGCCAGCAACGCCGCCTACTTGCCGTTGGATGAGGTCTACGCCATCTGCGCCCAACACAGCATGGACGACGAACTGGCGCGGCTGTTCGTCGCCATCTCCCACCGCCTCGGCCATCTCATTCATTACGCACACGACCCCGCCCTGCGCGACATCGTCGTTCTCAAACCATCTTGGCTGGCAACGGCCATCAGCTTTGTCCTCGACGATGCCGCCACCCGCGACGCGCAGGGGCTGGTTCCCTTCTCCCGCCTGCGCCAACTTTGGGACAACCCCACCCACGCCGCCGCCAACCGCTACGCCGCCGATCTCCATCCCATCTTCTTGCGGCTCATGGAACGGTTTGACCTCTCCTATCGCGTGGCCGGACTGCCCAACCACGACGACGACCACAGCGCCAGCCTCATCGCCCAACTCGTCCCCGACACCCGCCCCGAAAAGCGGCTGGCAAGAGCCTGGCCGTCCGCCCCCAGCGGCGGCGACAGCCAGCAAACCCAAATCTGCCGCATCGTGGATGAAAAAGGGCAATCGGCCCCCGCCGAAGGGCTGTTTTACCAACTTATCGTCCGCTTGCACCGCTATTCACTGGGGCGGGCGCATTATCACGACAGCGTCCATTGGCAGCGTGGCCTCGTTCTGGATGATGATTACAACGGCGTGGCCTTGCTGGTACACAAAGGCAACGACGTCCACATCACCGTCCGCGCCCCCTATCCCGAAGGCTTTTTGCAGCGCCTGACTGGGGATGTGAAGTATCTGGTGGAAAGCTTTTGGGAAGGGCTGCGCTGCGATGTGATGGTTCCCTGCATTGCGCCCTGCGGCCAAAATGACCCCGGCAATGGCTTGTATGAAGTCAGCAAGCTCATTGACAGCAAACGCAAAAATCGCCCCGAATACCCTTGTCCCGCCTGCCACGAATGGCAAGATATTGATTCTTTGCTGCGTAATGCGCCGGCGGCACGGCCGTTACCCACCCACGTCATTGATAATCGGGAGGTATTGGCGGAAGTGCGGAAGTTGCACGGCCGTTTCGACAACCTGGACGCCGGTCAAAAAATCCTGCTCAGCCAGGCCGATGCCAATTACACCAGCCTGCTTCAGCTATTCACCGACGAAGCCAAAGAAGGGCCGCGCTTGTTCAGCTTTGTCCCCGTTGACCGCCGCAATTTCGATCCAAGAAAATGGATACGGGCTAAGTTCCGCCTGACCTTGTGGTGCGAACATTCCCGCCTGCCCTTGCCCAGCCTCAACGGGCCGGACAGCAAAAAAGGCGTCTACGAAATCGAGCTAACCCGCGACTGGTTCAAAAAAGCCGGACCTTATCTGAAATTCCTGACCGGCACATTGAGTTTGGTCTTGCCGGTGGCTTCCTCGGCCATCAAATTTGACCTGGACGACACCGCTTATGAGGCGATTGAAGAGCAGCTTGATTTGAGCAGCCACATCATCAGCGCCACCCTCGGCGAAGGCGCAGAATTTGGCAAACTAATGGGCGCGGCCGATTCGACGGCGCTGGAACACGGCGAGGCCATTCGCGCCGAAGGCGGCGCGCTGCGCGAGCTTCACGCCATCCTAAAAGCCAAAGACCCCAGCTTCGGCGGTCTGGTGCGGGTGCTGAACAAGCGCCAGGAATTTTTGTGGGTGCATGAGGATTTTGCCGGGGAATATTAACGTGTTACGCATCTATCTACTGGGTCATCCGCAAATCTTCGACGCTGTGTGTACCCTCGCAGTTGGAAATCATCCGCAAAGTCACACCCTAGTAACTATGCGTTTTTAACTTAGCGAGATTGGTTCAATCTTAAAGATTGAACCAATCTATTCACAATCAAGGAGCCAAACGTGAATCATAAACCCATCGTATTCCTTTTCATCCTCATCCTGATCAGTTTAGCCCTGGCAACGGCCGCTTGCGACACAGTCGAAACGCCAACGGCTCAAGCATCTCCCACCGCCGACTCCGATGTCTACCTGCCCGTCGTCACCCGCCCGCCCGACGGCAGCCCGCCCAGCGGCGACCTCGTGCAGCCCGGCGACCTGACCTACCTGGGCGCCTTCCGGCTGCCCGGCGGCGAAGACCCGCCGCTCACCTTCGCCTACGGCGGCAACGCCATGACCTACAACCCCGACAACAACACCCTCTTCATCACCGGCCACGACCGGCTGGCTTACGGCGATTTGCCCGACGGCGACCAAATCGCCGAACTCTCCATTCCTGTGCCCGTCGTTTCCGCCAACCTCGACGATTTGCCCTACGCTGATTTTGTGCAAGATTTTCACGACGTTCTGGTCGGGCAATTTACCGATCTGGAAGAAATTCCTAAAGTGGGGCTGCAATATCTCAATCACCCCGACACCGGCCCCCTGCTGCATGTCTCCTGGGGGCAGCAGTTGCAGATTGAGGGCGCGGCCTCGCATGGCTGGGTCAGCGCCGATTTGGAGACGCCTGATTTTCAAGGGCGCTGGTTCATCGGCGACCAGGATTTGTACAGCACCAACGGCTATATGTTTGATATTCCCGCCGATTGGGCTGATGCGTATGCTAACGGCCGTTACCTGGCAACCGGTCGTATGCGCGATGGCGGACAAGGCGGCAAAGGGCCGGCCATCTTCGCCTACACCCCCTGGGGCGCGGGCGGCGCCGCTCCCGCCAACGGGACCCATCTCCAAGAAAGCGTCCTGCTCCTGTACGAAAGCGTCTACGACAACCCCAACATCGAAAACTGCATGAACGGCTACCAGCACGCCGACGAGTGGGAAGGGGGCGCGTGGGTGACGACGACTTCGGGGAAAACGACCGTCCTCCTCACCGGAACCAAAAGCACGGGCACAAAATACTGGTACGGCTGGATCAACCCCGCCAGCCCCGAAGAAGCGTGCGTAGACCTCTCCCACGTAGACGAATTCCTCGTCTGCCGCATGGCCGACGGCTCATCCTGCCCGCCGGAAGATTTTGGCGGCTGCTGCGATGAGGGCGCAGACGAATGCGTTACCTATCGCGGCTGGTGGAGTACCCGTTGGGACGCGCAAATCATCTTCTACGATCCGGCCGATTTGGCCCGCGTCGCCGCCGGTGAAATCGAGTCGTGGGAGCCGCAGCCCTATGCCGTGCTGGATATTGACGAACATCTCTACCTTGACCCGCCGGAATGGGACGAGGTGAACCTGGGCTGGGGCGACCAGCGTCGTTATCGTATTGGGGCGGCGGCTTATGATCGGGTAAACGGCCGTCTCTACGTCTTAGAACAATTCGCCGACGGCGGCAAACCCGTTGTGCATGTCTGGCAAGTGGATTAAGTTGTTCCCTCTAAAAAAGAACCGCGCTCCTTGTAAGGAACGCGGTTCTTAAACCTTATGACCGTTTGCTATGGTCTACAGCCTTCAAAATTTTTAGGTTTAGCACAATGAAGCGCCAAAACTGATACAACTTGTTATTCATCCAAAATCTGTCGCGTTCTGTAATTTCCATTTTTTAACCTCTGTTTTTTAGCTGTTAGCCGACTACCAATTACGGTTTACGCTTTTCTATTCAGGAATCACCTTCCAGCCCAACCGCCCTTGCAATTTGTACATGAAGGTACTGTGGATCATGCGCTTCATCCAGGCGCCACCGAGGCCCATTTCCATGTGCGTCACGAAGAGATCGCGCCCCTGCTCGTTGGGGTAGCGGCGGAAATCGGGCACGACGGGATAAATCATGATGGTTGCCGCCGACCCATCCCAAAGCGAGTCGCCCATGGAGGCAATGCAAGCGGCAGCCATTTCAGTCATGCGCTCGCTGTGGGTCATGCGTCCTTTCTTCACCAGGTCTATGATGTTTTTGGCAACGACACGACCAATGATGCCGGAAACCATGCCCGTGCGCGGTGGCGCGGCAGCAATGGTGGTGCCATTGGGTGTGACATGCGGCTGCGAGATGGGGCCAGGCGGGGCAAAGGCAATGCCCGCCGCAAAGACGTTTTCATAGTAGGGATTTTGGTACAGTTCCGGCCAAGCGGTGGGGTTTTTCACCAGCAAATCGTAGGGTTGGCCGTAGATACCGTCTACTAATATGAATCCGGCCTTGTTTGCCAATTTACCGGATACGTCTTCGCCATCTTTGCCGATGTATTTGAGCTGTACACCCAAGAATTGGGGGATGAGCATGGTGAAGTCGTAGGGGGTTTCGCCGTAGTTGCCATCGAAGTCTTCCCAGTAGATGGTGTTGGCGTCTACTTTGTAGACCCCTTTCTGTACTTCCCAGTTGATGTCGTATTCTTTGAAGGCGGCCGTAATAAACTCCTCGCTGGATGTGAGACGGCCGTTATAATTCGCATGAACGCCCCGTACCCCAAAATCACCAACTGCTTGTTCATTCGACAGCCATAACAAATCCGCCTTGTCACGCAGGCCACGCCGCAGCAAATCCTTGTGAATATTCGTGATATATTCAAACGCGGCCCCCTGGCACGTTGCCCCAGGGTGACCCGTACCAATGACAAACTTGACGTGTTCACCCTTCTTCATCCGCTCAAGTTGAGCAAAATAAGCATCGCGGCTGGCCTCGGCGTGAGGCGCAGTGCAAATAGACTGCGTGTAACCGTACTTGGGGCCTAATCCCTCTGTTGCCTCATAATTCAGCTTTGGCCCTGTGGCAATGAGTAAATAATCATAGGGAACCTGCACGATTTGACCATCATCAGCCGATTCCACCACCACATATTGGTCATCAGGGTGAACCTCTGTGGCTTTTCCTTGCACAAAACGCACATGTATTTTGTCGTAGACTCGTTTAAGTGGGAAGCGGGTTTTATCCACTGTCATTCGGCCAATTCCCACCCAAACCCATGATGGCACATAATAAAAATGCTCGTAGCGATTGATCACGGTAATTTCATGATCCTTGCCAAGAGCATCTCCCAGGTATAATGCTGCCGTATGTCCAGCAAATCCTGCTCCGATGATAACAACCTTTGCCATAATGCTCTCCTTTTTATATCAATGGGGCTTGCAAAAACGAAGCGACCACCTTCTTAATGGCTCACCTCCCATCATTTAGATGAGATTTGTGCAAAATAGTGACATGATTTTTGTCATTCACTTTGAATGATTATGCTCCCAAAAAGATGACATTCCTCTCTAGTAGAATCTATCATGAGGCTCTATAATGCCGGTACAAAGCTCAAGACCTTCTTGAGTTTACGTTGAGTAGATATGGACAGTTTACTGGGAAAACGAATTCATATCAATGGTATTGTGCAAGGTGTCGGATTTCGGCCGTTTGTATTTGGCCTGGCCGAACGACACGTTCTGCACGGCTGGGTGCGTAACACATCTGCCGGGGTGGACATTGAAGTGGATGGCGCACCAAATGCGTTGGACGCTTTTGTAGCGGCGTTAACGACCGAAGCGCCGCCATTGGCCCAAATTGATGAGATTACGGCCGTTACCATCCCCGCCAACGGCTTCACCACCTTTGAAATTGTCCACTCCGAGGCCATCAGGGGTGCCTTCCAGCCCATCTCCCCCGATGTCAGCATTTGCGATGACTGCCTGCGCGAACTGTTTGATCCCAACGACCATCGTTACCGCTATCCCTTCATCAACTGCACCAACTGCGGGCCACGTTTCACCATCATTCAGGACATCCCATATGATCGGCCGTTCACAACTATGGCCCCATTTGAGATGTGTGACAACTGCCGCCGCGAATATGAAGACCCGCACGACCGCCGTTTTCACGCGCAGCCGGTGGCCTGCCCGGTGTGCGGCCCGCAGGTGTGGCTGGAAACAGTGAACGGTAATCAGTTACCAGTATACAGTGAGCAGTTGACCGTTCACCCTTCACCGATTACTGATCACCGATTACTGATTACTGATTACGCCGAAGACGCCATCCAACACGCCCGCCGTCTGCTGACTGAGGGCAAAATTGTCGCGGTGAAGGGGTTGGGCGGCTTTCATCTGGCGTGCGATGCGTTGAATGAAACGGCCGTTACCACCCTCCGCGCCCGCAAACTGCGCCGTGACAAGCCATTTGCCCTGATGATGCCCGACATCGAAACCATTGAGCAGCATTGTTTTGTCAATGAAGCCGAGCGTGATCTGCTGCTCTCCCGTGAACGGCCGATTGTGCTGCTCTACCGCCGCCCGGAATCGTTGATTGCAACGGCCGTTGCCCCCAACCAAAACACCATCGGCGTCATGCTACCCTACACCCCCCTGCACTACCTGCTGCTGGAAAAATCGTCAATTGTCAATGTCGCTGCGCGACGCTTCGCCCATCAATCGTCAATTCTGGTCATGACCAGCGGCAACCTCAGCGAAGAACCCATTGCCTACACCAACGACGAAGCCCGCAGCCGCCTCGCCAACCTCGCCGACGCCTTCCTGCTGCACAACCGCGACATCCACACGCGCTGCGACGATTCCGTAATGCGCGTAGTTGGTAGCCGGTCACCGGTCGCTGAGCAAACAACCCATCAACAACCAGCTACCAGCTACCAGCTACCATTGCGTCGGTCACGCGGCTACGCCCCCTTTCCCGTCAAACTCCCCTGGGACATGCCGCCAACACTGGCGGCGGGCGCGGAATTGAAGAATACGTTTTGCATCACGAACGGCCGTTACGCTTTCCTCAGTCATCACATTGGCGACATGGAAAATTACGAGACACTGCAATCCTTTGAGCAAGGTGTGGCCCATTTTGAGCGGCTGTTCCGCGTCACGCCAGAGCTAATCGCCTACGACATGCACCCTAACTACCTGGCCTCGCGCTATGCGTTGGCGCGGGCAGAACGGGAAGGGATTACGGCCGTTCCCGTGCAGCACCACCACGCGCACATCGCCGCCGTCATGGCCGAAAACGGGCATCGCGGCGACCACCCCGTCATCGGCGTCAGCTTTGACGGCACGGGCTACGGCGATGATGGCGCGATTTGGGGCGGCGAGTTTCTCATTGCGGACTATACGAGGTATGAACGGCCGTACCACCTCATCTACACCCCCCTACCTGGTGGCGATACGGCCGTCCGCGAACCCTGGCGGCTGGCCCTGGCCTGGCTGCGTCATTGCGGATTAGGCATCGCCGACCTCAATCCCGCATTCAGCATTCCCCATTCAGCGCCTCAAATCGTTTGGCAGCAAATGGAAAAAGGGATCAACGCCCCACCCACCTCCAGCATAGGCCGCCTCTTCGACGCCGTCGCCGCCCTCGTGGGCATACGCGCCACCGTCAACTACGAAGCCCAGGCCGCCATCGAACTGGAGAGCATGGTCAACCCGTCCGAAACCGGCCATTATCCATTCACCATTCACCATTCATTATTCATTATTGATCCCGCTCCTCTCATCCACGCCATCCTCGCCGACTTACGCCGGCACACCGCCATCCCCACCATCGCCGCCCGCTTCCACAACAGCGTGGCCCACATGGTGCGCCAGGTATGTGACGATTTGCGCACCCGCTACCAGATTAACGAAGTTGCCCTCAGCGGCGGCGTCTGGCAGAATGTAACCCTGCTCACGCAAACGGTACAGCTTTTGCAGGCTGATGGCTTCTCTGTTTTGTTGCACAGCAAAGTACCCCCGAATGATGGCGGATTGGCGTTGGGGCAAACGGCCGTTGCCAGCAATATGTCTAAAAAATGAGGGGAAATTATGCTAAAAGATCAAGAAAAATACATCGTTGTCACTTCAGAAACTCAATTCAGTCCAACTTTCTTTAAAGAATTTAGCCGACAACTTACGCACGACCTCAAAAAAAGGATCGGCTCCGATTTCCCAGCGGATAAATTCATTTTTGACCCCCAATATATGCGTTCTGAGCCTGAGACGATAAAGTTGCCAGCTTCAGGAATCCCTCGATTGAATGTCAGTTTTGACGAGCATAATGTTGCCTATCTTGAAGGAGACCTTGTAGACCCATATAGTTTTGGTTACTTGACCAAAGTTGCATGGCGTTGCAAAAACCATCCAGAAGAACAACTGTCCCCTGGAAATCCGCTCGAAGAGAGTATTGAACATCTCATTGAGTTTTGGTGGGAAGATTTACCTGTAACCGAACTAAAGCAGTATTCCAACACAAAGGTTACTGAATTCGATCTGGGACCAGTAAACATTCAGGTTGAATGGACACCATTTTGGGAAGGGAAACTTCCTGATTGGGTGCTGGAGTTACACACACGAAACATTTTATCAGCCAATGATATTGAGTTTGCCAATAGCGAATTACTTGAGGTCATCGGACAAATGGTTTCTAAATTACAAAACCCGATAGAGGATGATTTTCTTCTTGGTTGGATGAGTGAAACAGAAAAAGAGCAGATTAAAAAGCGAGGTTATGCTCGCTATTTTAGTGGGATCACCCCTAAAGCGGACAAAACGTATTCATTGCATATAGAATTCCAAGCCATCTCAGACGAGATCGTCGTTAATTGGTTACAGGCACTAGAGAAAATCAGGGACTTTCTTTCCTTAGAAAAAATAATCATTCGTTAAACTATTATTTGCAGGAGATAACGGTATGTGTTTAGGAGTACCCGGAAAAATTGTAGAAATCTATGAAGTTGGCGGCCTGAAAATGGGCAAGGTAGACTTTGGCGGCGTGAAGCGCGAAGCGTGCCTGGCCTACGTGCCCGACGTGCAAGTCGGCGACTACACCGTCATCCACGTCGGCTTTGCCATCAGCCAACTCAGCGAAGAAGAGGCAATGGACACGCTGAGATTACTCAACGAAATTGCCGATGTTGAGGAGGAACTTGGCCTGGGGCCGGGCGAGAGACTCGACATAAGTGGTTAAGTTTTGGCAGAGTACAAAGAAATTTGTGCTTCTGCATTTTGCATTGAGAAATTCCTATGAAATACATTGATGAATTCCGTGACGCCGAACTGGTGAAGAAAACGGTAGCCGAAATCCACCGCACCGTCACCCAGCCCTGGACGCTCATGGAAATTTGCGGCGGGCAAACCCATGCCATCATGCACTTTGGCATTGACCAACTGCTGCCGCCCGAAATTGAATTGGTGCATGGCCCCGGCTGCCCCGTCTGCGTCACGCCGCTGGAGCAAATTGACAAGGCATTGGAAATCGCCAGCCGCCCAGACGTGATCTTTACCTCTTACGGCGACATGCTGCGCGTGCCCGGCTCTAACAAAGACCTGTTTTCCATCCGTGCAGCGGGCGGTGATGTGCGTGTTGTTTACTCGCCGCTGGACGCGGTGAAAATCGCACAGCAAAACCCAGACAAGCAGGTCGTTTTCTTTGCTATCGGCTTTGAGACGACGGCCCCTGCCAATGCAATGAGCGTGGTGCAAGCCAAAGCACTGGGCCTGACAAACTTTAGCATTCTCGTCTCCCATGTGCGCGTGCCCCCGGCGATGCACGCCATTCTCGGTTCGCCGCGCAACCGCGTGCAGGGCTTTCTGGCTGCCGGACACGTCAACGCCGTCATGGGGTATTGGGAATACCCACCCATTGCAGAGCAGTATCAGGTGCCTATGGTTGTGACCGGCTTCGAGCCGTTGGACATTTTGCAAGGCATTTTGCAGACTGTGAAACAGTTGGAACAAGGACGCTGCGAGGTGGAAAATGCCTATGCTCGTGCGGTTACTTTTGAAGGCAACAAACCGGCCCAAGCTGTCATCGACCAGGTTTTTCAGGAGTGTGATCGCAAATGGCGCGGCATTGGTACCATTCCCGTGAGTGGGTGGTGTTTGCGCCCAGAGTTCGCAGATTTCAACGCGGAAACGCGCTTTGACGTAGCCGCCATTCAGCCGGAAGAGTCCCCGCTGTGCATCTCCGGCCTCATTTTGCAGGGGTTGAAGAAGCCCAATGAGTGTCCGGCCTTTGGCAAGGAATGTACACCAGAACACCCCCTCGGCGCGACGATGGTCTCCGGCGAAGGGGCATGTGCGGCGTATTACCGATATAAGAGAGAATTATGAAGGGTGAAGGATGAGGGATGAAGGCAAGCTTGCTTCCATCCCTCATCCTTCATAATTACTAGCTATGCTTGATCATTTTGGATTTTTAGCGCCTTTTTATGAGCGGTTTATTCCGCCGCCAGATGGTGAGCGGTGGAAAGAGCTTTTGCAGTTGCCGATTGCGGGTAGTTTATTGGATGCCGGTGGCGGCACGGGGCGGGTGTCGGGGCAGTTGACGCCGTTTGTGGACCAGCTTGTGATTTCGGATGAATCGGCGAAGATGCTGGGACAGGCGCGGGAGAAGTTGTTGTGCTGCACGGCCGTTTCCCACGTCGAAACCCTGCCCTTTGCCAGCAACAGCTTTGACCGCGTGATGGTGGTGGATGCGCTGCATCACTTTGGCAACCAGCGCCATGCTATCGCTGAACTGGTGCGAGTGCTGAAACCGAACGGCCGTCTCGTCATCGAAGAGCCGGATTTACACCAGTTCAGCGTCAAACTGGTCGCCATCGCCGAAAAAGTGGCCCTGATGCGCAGCAAGTTTTACACCCCCGAAGCCATCCGCGACATGGTAGCCGCGCATGGATTAAAGACAAGAATTGAGACAGACGGCCGTTTTGCCGCCTGGATTATTGCCGAGAAACCGTGATCAGTATTCAGTAAGTCAGCGATCAGTATTCACTCTACTACCTGGCAGCTGATGACTGACCTACTGATTACTGGTCACTGAATACTGTTTACCGAAAAGGAACCTATGTCCAACCAAACCGAACCCGTCTACATCGAATCCGCCATGTGCCCTGTGCCCATCCGTGACCGGGGGTACGTCATTATGGGACATGGCAGCGGCGGTAAACTTTCCCACGACCTCATTACCGCCCGCTTTTTACCCGCCTTCGACAACGAGAGCTTACGCGCTGGCAACGACGCCGGCATTGTGCAAATGATAGGCTGTACATCCCTCGCTATCAGCACAGACTCCCACGTCGTTTGGCCGCTCTTCTTCCCTGGCGGTGACATTGGCAAACTAGCCGTTTGCGGAACTGTCAACGACGTAGCGATGATGGGCGCACAACCCGCCTATCTCACCGCTGGCTTCATTTTAGAGGAAGGGCTGGAAATCGGCCTGCTAGAAAAAGTGGTGGAATCCATGCAAGCCGCAGCAGAGGAAGCTGGCGTGCAAATTGTCGCTGGCGATACCAAAGTAGTGGAGCGCGGCAAGGCTGATGGCATTTACATCAATACCGCCGGGATAGGCATGGTACTGCCTGCCACCGATATTGGCGGGGCCAATGCGCGGCCCGGTGATGTGGTCATCGTCTCTGGCACGTTGGGCGATCATGGCATTGCTGTGCTGGGCGCACGCGGCGAACTCGGCTTTGAGTCTGACATTCAGAGTGACGTTGCCCCGCTCAATCGCCTGGTGATGGCAATTTTAGAGGCCAGCGATAACGTCCATGTACTGCGCGACCCGACGCGCGGCGGGCTGGGAACCACCCTGAATGAAATTGCACGACAGTCGCAGGTGAGCATTGTCATCCACGAAAACAAGCTGCCCATTCGCCCGGCGGTACGCGCCGCCTGCGAAATGCTGGGTTTCGACCCACTGTACATTGCCAACGAGGGCAAGTTAATTGCCATTGTGGCCCCGAAAGATGCAGAAGCGGTGTTGGCGACTATGCGCCAAACGCGCTACGGGGAAGAAGCGGCAATCATTGGCGAGGTTACAGCCGATCCACCGGGCCGCGTTTTGCAAAAGACCGGTTTCGGCAGCACGCGCATTGTGGATATGCTCATGGGTGAGATGCTGCCACGCATTTGCTAAACAGCCAGGAACGGCATTTCTTTTGAGAAATGTCGTTCCCTTGATCAAAATGTAACCATTTTCAACAAACGATTGTCTTATAAGCAGAGCACACAAATTTGTTTATAAGGAGCAATCGAAATGTTGAAAAAATTATCTGCACTCTTTATTCTGACTGTTGTTTTCTTGACCGCACAAACACAAAACGCTTTCGCCTGGGGATTCCCAACTGACACGACAGATTGGACGGCCGTGCAAACCAGCGCCATCGCCATCGAAGAACAAGCCCTGGTCAACGCCGCGCAAGCCATTGAGATACAAGAAGCGGCCGCCGCCATTCAAGCCAATGAAACTGACCCCGATGTCCTGAACTCGGCCGACCAAATGATGGCCCTGGCCGTCCAGATGGAAGCCGACGCCAATGCCATTGCCGTCACCGCCAACGACATTAACACCCGCATTGACAGTTCCGAAGACACGACGTTAGCTCTATCCGCCGATATTTTGAGCATGGCCGGGGAAATCGGCATCATGGCCGACCGCATCCTCATCACCGAAGGCGAAATTGGCATCATGGCCGACCGTATCGTAGAAAGCGAATACCTGATTAGCGACAGCAGCCTCGCTTTAGCCGATAATGTAACCATCGTCAGCCTGGCCGGAATGGACACGACCAACTTGCTCATCATCAGCACCAGCGACATCATCACTGAGGTAGGCAGCTAATAAGCCACAAAACTGAGACTAACAACTAGAGACTGGAGACTAGAGATTGGCCCAGTCTCTAGTCTCTAGTCTTCAATCTTTACCAAGCAACAAACGGGTATTTAAGTTATGCCAACAATGACCGAACAAACCCTCATCGCTAATTTACAAGCACATGATCCGGCGGCTTACGCCGTCCTGATTGAATCGTATTCCAACCTGGTGTATCGCGTGGTGTACAACATTTTGCAAACGCCGCAGGACGCCGAAGATGCCCTGCAAGAAACGTTTATCACCATTTACAACCAGATTGGCAATTTTCGCGGCGAGTCCAAATTATCAAGCTGGATTTACCGGGTAGCAACCAACACCGCGCTCAACTGTATTCAGCGCAAGAAACGGAAGATGGGCCAGGACGTGCCCATGATCAGCGACGATGACGATGAGGAGACAGAATTGGAGATTGGCGATGCCCTGACGCCGTTACCGGAAACGATGCTGGAAAGTCAGGAAACGGCCGTTCTCCTCCACGAGGCATTGCAAGAACTGTCGCCCAAACTGCGTTCGGCCCTGGTTTTGTTTGAGTTAGAAGGACTTTCGATGAAAGAAACGGCCGTTGCCCTGGACATCTCCGAATCGGCCGCCAAACTGCGCGTGCGCCGCGCCCGGATTGAACTGCAACGCATCCTGGCCCGGCACATGCAGGAGACAACCGTATCATGAATAAGCACCAAAAACTAATCGCCCAAATTTCTGACTATGTAGATGGCCTGCTCCCCAAAAAAGAGCGCGCCGAACTGGAAACCCATCTGGCCGAATGCGAAGCGTGCCAACAGATGCTAGATAATTTGCGTCAGGTGAAGCAAAAGCTCAACAACATGCCCGCCGCCGAACTGCCACCCGATGTGAAAGTGGGACTGTACGAAACGCTCAATCAAAAATTGGCACAGGACGGCAAAGGACAAATGACCATCCCGGCGGAACTGTTGGCCCAGGCAAAAGCGAAATCGCAAGCCGCCGGGCAAGCGGCGCGAGATGTGGCCGTCACCGGCGCACAGGCGGCGGCGGATACGGTCAAGAGCCGGGCCAATATCGCCAAAACGATGGGCACGGGCATGGCGGGCGTGGTCGGACAAACGGCAAAGGCGATGGCGACGCCGGTCAAACATGCAGGGAAAATGGCGAAGGAGGCGGTGGATACGGCCGTTGACAGCGGGCGCATCGCCACTCAGGAAACTGCCCAGGTCATGCGCGAAGCCACCGACAGCCCGCTCAAAGCGGCAGCAACTCCGGCACGATTAGCCGGGAAAGCGGCCAAAACCGGCGCACGCATGGCGAAAGGCAGCGCAAAAATCGCCGCCACCGGCGTGAAGGGCGGCCTGAAAACGGCCCAAGAAAGCGCCAAAATCGTCACGACGGCGGCCAAGAAGGGCGGGCAAACAGCCAAAGCCATGGCCGACAGCGCCGCCGCCAGCGCACAAGGACATCAAGCGGTTAAGGATGCCGTGAAAAAGGGCATCGAATCCATCAAAGAGGCAGGCACACAGACCGACGCGACGGAACAAGAACCGGCCGCATAACCGAGAGACAAGCAAACGAATCGCTCAATCTGAAAAAACTCGTTTAACCGTGAAACGTGATGCGTGAAAAAAGGCCATCACGTTTCACGGTTTATGTTTTACGCATGTTTCGCCAACCACTCACTCACATCCGCCAACACTTGCTCTTTCTGGATGTCGTTGTGCGGTTCGTGATAGCCGCCGGGGTAGACGATGCGCTGCTTGTCGGGTTGGCGCACGTTCTCGAAAAATGTTTGGCTGCCTGCGGGGGCAACCAGGCGGTCGGCTTCGCCGTGCAGGATGAGCAGTGGCGGCTGGAAGTCTGCGGCGTGGGCCTGTGTCCAAGCGATGGCCCCAGTGAAAGCGGTGCTCCAACGAGCGGAGACTTTGCCGTGAACGAGGGGGTCTTTTTGGTAGGCTTCGACAACGGCCGTATCTCGTGAAATCCCCGTCACATCCAACCCCGAATCCAGGCTGAAGTCCGGCTTGAGACGCGCCATCAACCGTCCAATCGCCAGCAGCAGCGGTGATGCTTCCACTTCGCTAACAGCGGGCGCTGAGGCGATGACGCCGGCCAGCCCTTCGGGGTGATGCAGCACGTATTCCAGCGTAATCAGCCCCCCCATGCTGTGCCCGTAAATGAAGAGGGGTAAGCCCGGTTCGCGCTGCTGCACAAGCTGCACAAAAGCACGCATGTCGCTGCGGTACTCGCTCCAATCGTTGACGTGGGCACATTGGCGGTCTGGGGAACGGCCGTGCCCGCGATGATCAAAGCTGTAAATGGCATAGCCTTGGGGCACAAGCGCGTCCACCACATTCTGGTAGCGGCTGCTGTGCTCGCCCAACCCGTGAATGAGAATGATTACTGCCCGCTTGTCACCATCTGGCAGCCAGCTTTGCATGAACAAGTCAAATCCACCATCACCCTGAAATTTTTCTTCTGTATGCTGCATGTTACACTCCTATAATTGGTTGTTTGTCCGGCGAAATTGTACCTAAAGCCTGTCCGTTCACCCTAACTTTGGCTGGTTTGTAACACTGGCTCTTCAATGATGGCCGGAAAGTAGAGATCGAACGTCGTCCCTTGACCCACTAGGCTCTCCACCGTGATAATGCCCTCATGCTGTTTCACGATGCCGTACACCTGGGCAAGGCCCAGGCCCGTGCCCTTGCCCGCTTCCTTTTTTGTGTAAAAGGGTTCAAAAATATGGGGTAAATCATCGGCTTCAATGCCGTTTCCTGTATCGCTGACTTGTAAATGCAGCCAGGCCTCTCTCTCCGTTTTTAGGGCGGATAGGACTTCTGTGGACGGCCGTTCTGCCATCACCATAAATTTCAGCCGCCCGCCATCCGGCATCGCATCCCGCGCATTGACAGCCAGGTTCATAAAAGCCTGCTGCAAGCGTGCTTTGTCGGCGTTAAAATGATACGAACCTGGGTCGTGCTCAAACTGAATCACAATGTTGGATGGCATTGTTCGCTTCAGCAAAGAAACCAGGTCTTCAATCAAATCAACCAAGTCCGTCACTTTTCGTTCCATTACCGAGCGGCGACCAAAGTCAAGAATCTGTTCAATCAACTGCGCGGCGTCTTGGGTTTGATCCTGAATGACGGCCAGATACTTATCCCGCTTTGGGGTATCCGGTTTGTTGAGCAAAATTTGGCTGTAGGTTGAAATGACGGTGAGAATGTTGCGAAAATCATGAGCAATCCCCGATGCCAGTTGACCCACTGTAGCCAATCGCTCTTGTTCGCGCAGCACATCTTGCTGCTTCCGCTTTAGCGTAACATCCCGCAGCACAATCACCCAATCCTGATAAGAAGCTGGAGCGTTTTGCACTGGATGTGCCGTCACTTCAAAAATAGAGTCAGACCCAGATGCCTTTAATTCCTGCCAGCCCCCGTTTCCTACCGCATCTAAAATTGCCGTCAAAGATGTGTCTCCTATCTGGTTGAGGGGAGTATCTTGATCATGGAATGGCGCTAAAATGTTGAGGATTTCCTGCGCGGATCGGTTGGCAAGCATCATGCGCCGTTTTGCATCCAACAGCAACACGCCTTCAGGAACTGTCTCAATAATTTGGTGGACTTGTTGGGCCTGGGCCTGCGTTTGCTCATACGCTTGCCGCAATTCAATTTCTGATTCCTTGAGGCGGGCAATGTGCTTATCCATATTATCCATAATGGCCCACGTTGTACCGGCTGCCACTAAAATAAGTGTAGAAATTATAAGTAGGCGGGCCGAATCAGCATCGAAACTTGCTTGAGCATACACAACGGTTATCAATGAGCCAATACCCATGATGGTGAAAAGGGGCACAGCCCGTTTCCCAAACAGTAGGCCGCCAATAATGATGATAATTGGGTAAGCAACCACGCCTGGATCGCGTATGCCAGCACCATCTACTAAATTGAAATGAGCGGCAATTAAAATGGTCACAACGGCGATTATGCCTGCTGCTCGCTGATACCCGCGCCTATTTAGCCAGAGAGCCGGGAGACACAAAACGGCCGTTAAAAAGAAAATGATTGCCGCCTGGCTTTCTGCATAATAAAAGAGATTGAGCACGCCAAATAATGTGGTTGCCAACATGATGGCGACCAAAAGCAAAGTGAGGGTGCGCTCACGCTGGTTTTGACTATATGCTGGTGTCTCAACGGTATCGGGGAGGGTTGGTTGAGTATCCATAAGGTAAGCTCTTTTGCACTATTGTCAACCGAAGCTGGGAAGGGTCATTTACAAACACAGTATAGCTATAAGCGCCCAAGCAAGCTAGTGGATGGAAATGTGATAATATTGATTGACCAACCTTTATAGTTTCCTTAGCTGTTCGTATCGCTCATGGGGGAAGAAGAATGGATGTGGGTGTAGCTGCGTGATGGCGGACTGACGTCCGAGAGGTGCAGTGGTGAACGATAAAGTTGAAGAGCAGTGGGGAAATTCTCTTCCCAAATTCTATCAAGCCCTTTTTGAACAAGCGGCTGACGGCATTTTTATTGCTGACATGCAAGGCCGATATATTGAAGTGAATCAACGTGGCTGTGAGCTGCTAGGCTACACGCGTGAGGAAGTGCTGAACCTCTCGATGCAAGACCTGGTTCCTGCAGAAGATCAGGCCCATGAGCCACTGCACTGGGATGATTTACTTGCCGGTAAAATCATATTAAGCGAACGTCGCCTACGCCGGAAAGACGGCCGTTTATTACTAGTCGAAATCAGTGGGCGGATGCTTTCCGGCGGTTTTTTCTTGGGGATGGTACGCGACATCAGCGAACGCAAACAAATCGAACAAAAACTAAGCCACCTTGCCGCGATTGTGACTTCATCCGACGATGCCATTATCGGCAAAACTTTGGATGGCATCATCACAAGTTGGAACAGCGGCGCAGAAAGGATGTATGGCTACACAGAAAGCGACATGATCGGCAAACCTATCTCTATCCTGGTTCCACCGGGCCAGGAAGATGAAGTGCCCCAAATTTTAGACAAAATCAGGACAGGGCAATCGATCAGACATTATGAAACGACGCGGCGCTGTAAAGACGGGCAGTTCATTGACGTATTCCTGTCTATTTCACCCATTCTGGCTCCTGACGGCAACATTATAGCCACCTCAACGATTGCCCGCGACATCACTGCACGCAAACAAATGGAGAAGGCGCTCAAAGAACAGTATTCAACCTTACACAGCATCCTGGAAAGCACTGAGGCTTTAATCTTTTCTGTAGATCAGCAATATCGTTACACCAGTTTCAATCAGGCTCATGCCGACGTCATGGAAGCTATTTACGGCGCAAAAATCCAACCGGGGTTTTCCCTGCTAGATTACATGACCGTCGCCGAAGATCGGGAGGAAGCAAAACGTAACCTGGATCGAGCATTGGCTGGAGAGCGCCATGTGGAATCAGCCCATTCCGGTGAAGAAAAACGTTCACGACTATATTTTGAAGTGTCACACAATCCCATCCTCACTGAAGATGGTACCGTCATTGGTGTATCTGTGTTTTCTCAGGATATTACAGCTCGCAAACGGGCAGAGGTGGAACTGCGCGAAGCGCATCAACTCCTGGAAACCATTTTTGACCATACACACATGATGGTGGCCTGTCTTGATCCTCAGCTTAATTTCGTCAAAGTCAACCGGGCTTACGCTGAGGCTGATCAACGTGACCCCGATTTCTTCCCCGGCAAAAACCATTTTGATTTGTATCCCAATGCCGAAAACGAAGCTATCTTCCGCCAGGTTGTGGCTACCGGAGAACCTTACTTTGTCTTTGCCAAACCGTTTGAGTATGAAGCACATTTGGAACGCGGCGTAAGCTATTGGGATTGGAGCCTGGTCCCAATTAAAAACTCGGATGGCGAAGTAACTGAGCTGGTCCTTACGCTGCTAAACGTTACGGACCGCCTATGGGCTGAACAGGCTCTTCGGGAAAGTGAAGTAAAGTTCCGAAACCAGGCTAGAGAGGTTCAGTTTATTGTTGATACGGTTCCTGAGGGCATATTCTTGCTGGGTAATGATCATCTCATTCGGTTGACGAATCCAAATGCCGAGGAGTATCTAGCGCTGTTATCACCAGGGTGGCAGGACGGCCGTCTCACCCGACTAGGCCAACGCCCTCTGGATGAGCTTCTGACCTCCCCACCCAAAGGATTATGGCATGAAGTGATGGGGGACGGCCGTTGCTTTGACGTCATCGCTCGCCCCATTGAAGACAGCCCCCAGCATCAAGGATGGGTTTTTGTCTTGCGCGATGTGACAAAAGAGCGTGAAATTCGGCAGCAAGTGCAGAGACAAGAACGACTGGCCGTTGTCGGCCAACTGGCCGCCGGTATTGCCCACGACTTCAACAACACCCTGGCTGTCATCCAACTATACACAGACTTGCTTTTACAATCAGTAAATCTGCCAGTTTACGTTCGGAAAAGGCTGCGCGTTGTGGATCAACAAACGCAGCGGGCAACCGACCTGATCCAGCAAATTCTGGACTTTAGCCGCCAATCATTGATGGAGAAACGGCCGTTAGACCTCCCCCCCTTCCTGGAAGAAATGGCCCAGCTTCTGAAACGCACTTTGCCAGAAAATATTCAACTCAAACTCAACACAACTCACGAAGAATGCATCATCCAGGCCGACCCCTCCCGCATCCAACAAGTCATCTTAAACCTGGCATTTAATGCACGGGATGCCATGCCCCAAGGCGGACAACTGATCATCAGCCTGAAAACATTCCAGCTTGACATAGGCGCAGGGGCACCCATGTCTGGTATGTCACCTGGAAATTGGATACTCCTGACTGTAACCGACAGCGGCGCAGGAATGCCGCCAGAAACACGTGCCCACATTTTCGAACCTTTTTTCACAACAAAAGAAAAAGGCAAGGGTAGCGGGCTGGGGTTAGCTCAGGTATATGGTATTGTTCAACGTCACGGGGCATTTATTGACATAACCACACAAATAAACCAGGGAACCACATTCTATCTATATTTTCCATCCCATTCTATTGGGAATTTCAATGTCCCCACCCTACAAAACAGCAACATGCCTCTGGGTCAAGGACAACTGGTACTGGTCGTTGAGGATGAAGAAACCATGCGGCGGGCATTTGCCGAAAGCCTGAATCTCCTCAATTACAAAGTGTTGGAAGCGGGAAACGGCCGTGAGGCTCTAGCCCTTCTAGCCGACCACAGCAACGAAATTGCCCTTGTGCTAAGTGACGCCATCATGCCCGAAATGGGCGGGATCGCCCTTTTCCACACCTTGCGAGAACTCCACCTAAGCATCCCCTTCGTGATGGTCACCGGGTATGCCGTAGAAAAAGACATAGAAAATCTACGAGCATTAGGACTAAGCGGTTGGCTCACCAAGCCAGCCGACCTGGTCGACCTGGCTCAACTATTACACCAGATATTGACATAAGCAGTTCCGCTCTTGTGGTTGACAATTAACCACTGACACCTGACAATTAGCCAAATTCGCCGTCAGGAGAAATTGTTTATGCATATTCTAATTACTGGCTCCAGCGGGCAAATTGGCACAAACCTGGGCCAATTTTTACAAGAAAACGGCCATCAGGTTTTTGGCATTGATATTCGCCCCAACCCCTGGACAAACGACATTGAAACCCTGCTGCAAGACCTCAGCAAACAGTACACCCACTTCAAAGGTGGCATTGGGCACGCGCCTTATCCCAGCAATATCGATTTAGTCGTGCATTTTGCCAATCACGCCAAAGTGCATGAATTGGTACGGCAGCCAGAGCGTGCGCTGGAAAATATCACCATGAATTTCAACGTGCTGGAGTACTGCCGCCAAAATGACGTGCCCATCATCTTCAGCAGTTCGCGGGAAGTCTACGGTGACATTCACCGCTACATCACCGAGGAATCTTACGCCGACTTCGCCTTCACAGAAAGTCCCTATTCGGCCAGCAAAATCTCCGGTGAGGCCCTCATTTACTCATATGCACAATGTTATGGGCTGCGCTATCTAGTTTTCAGGTTTAGCAATGTGTACGGCCGTTACGACAACGACATCCACCGCATGTTACGCGTCATCCCCCACTTCATCCGCCAAATCAGCCAGGACAAACCCATCACCGTCTACGGCAAAGACAAAGTGCTAGACTTCACCTACGTCAATGACTGCGTGGCCGGTGTGAGCGCCGGTATCGAAAAACTCGTCAGCGGCGAAATCGCCAACCACACCATCAACCTGGCCTACGGGCAGGGCAACACCCTGGTGCAAATGGCAGAATTCATCGGCGAGGCGTTGGGCAAGACACCCAACATGACCATCAAGCCCTCTCGTGTCGGCGAAGTGACGCATTACGTCGCCAACGTGGGCAAGGCGCGGGCACTGCTGGACTACACACCACAAGTTTCGCTGCGCGAGGGCATCCAAAAAGCGACAGCCTGGGCAATGGATTGGTGGCAGGCGCACCCAGAACATTATTATGCCAACACGCAAGAAGTGCTGGAGTAAATCAGTTATTCATGGATTACATTGATATTTCTGCGGCCGTACACAGCAAGGCGGGTATTGGCCGTTATGCGGAGAGTTTGGCCGGAGCGCTTATCCAGGCTCAACCAGAGCGGTTTGGGGTGTTTTTTAATCAGGGGGGCAACGGTCGTTTCCCATCCACCCTACCCCCTACCATCCCGCAACACTCAATTAGCCTGGGCTACAAACCATGGCGAACGGCCGTGCTGCTGGGGCAAATGGCACGGCTCCCCTTCAACCACCTCGTGCCCGGTGCCACTCTCTTCCACTGCACCGAACACCTGCTGCTGCCCCTGCGCGGCGTGCCCACCGTCCTCACCGTGCACGACCTCATTTACAAGCTGTTCCCCGCCTACCACAAAAAGCTCAACTACTGGTATTTGAACCTGGCAATGCCCCTCTTTTGTCGCCGCGCCGACGCGATCATTGCCGTTTCACAGGCCAGCAAGCGGGACATCGTACATCACTACGGCATTGACCCCGCTAAAATACATGTCGTGTACGAGGCGGCGGCAGCACACTTCCAACCCCCGTCCCCGGCCAAAATTGCCGCAGTACGGCAGACATACGACTTACCAGATCAATACCTCATCCACTTAAGCACCATCGAGCCGCGCAAAAACCTCTCGCGGCTGTTGGATGCCCTCCTGGCTCTCCGCCACCTCTTCCCTCAACTCCGCCTCGTACTGGCCGGGGGACGGGGGTGGTTATTTGATGATTTTTTCGCCAAAATTGAGGCGTTGGGTTTGCAAGATGCCGTCATCCCCCTGGGATGGGTTCCCGATGAAGATTTGCCTGCCATTCTCGCTGCCGCCGATTTAGCAGTGCAGCCAAGTTTGTATGAGGGATTTGGCCTGCCGATTTTGGAACATATGGCTTGCGGGCAGGTGGTGGCGGCCAGCCGTGCCAGCAGTCACCCGGAGGTGGGCGGCGAGGCGGCGGCTTATTTTGACCCGGAGAATGTGGAGGAGATGACGGCCGTTATCCGCCAACTCCTCACGCACAACGACGAATACCGCCATCGCCAACAGCTAGGCATCGCGCAAGCCGCCAAATTTAGCTGGGCGCGTGCGGCCAAAGAGACCATTGCCGTTTATGATCAACTACGCAAATAGGAACACAGAGGGCACAGAGGATACACAGAGAACACAAAGAGACCACAAAGGGTTTCCCGTTTACCGATTACTGGTTACTGTTTACCGATTACTGACTACTGATTACCGTTTCTTGCTGCTCATCATCCCCCTGCTTTACCTCTTCACGCTGGCGCGGACGCCGGTGTTGGGCGACCCGACGGAGTATACGGTTGTGGCAAACACGCTGGGCGTGGCCCATCCGCCGGGATATGCCTTTATCACGGTGGTGGGTAAGCTGTTCCAAACCCTCATCCCCTTTGGCAGCGTGGCCTGGCGGATGCATTTGCTCTCGGCCGTTTCCGGCACGCTGGCGGCGCTGTTTGTGTATGGCACAGTGCGTGCCCTGAAATCGCCAATCTCCAATCTCCAATCTCTATCTGCTGTGTTTGCGGCGCTGACGGTGGGAACGGCCGTCAACCACTGGCAGCACGCCATCCACGCCAACCCGCACATCATCACCGCCACCTTCACGGCCGCAAACCTGTATTTTCTCACGCGCTGGTGGGCGGAAAAGCAGAGGAACAGAGGGGCAGAAGGGCAAGGGAGCAGTGGGGATAAGTGGCTTTATGTGTTTAGTTTGTCGGCGGGGTTGGGCGTGACCCATCATCCGCTGACGGTATTTGGCTTTCCGGCGTATGCGCTGTTTATTTTGGCCGTTTGGTGGCAGCAATCCAGGGCAATTGCCAATCGTCAATTCTTCCGCCGCTGGCCCACCATCCTAAAAATGCTCGGCTTTGCTTTGTTGGGTTTGAGCGTATGGCTCTACTTTCCACTGCGCAGCGCCAACGCGCCGCTGGGCGCAACGGGACTGAACACCGTGCAAGGCTTCCTCAACCACATTTTGGCGCGTGGCCTCAGCGACACCCTGCCCTTCTACAGCCTGTCAGACCAACCCACGCGGCTGGTCGTCTTTTGGAGCATTCTGCGCCTGCAATTCAGCCTGCCCACCATCTTTTTAGCTGTAATCGGCGTCCTTTTTTCGCTTTTTCCGCCGCGCATGTCACGCCGCTTGCCCCGTCTCCCCATCCTCCTTTACCTGATTACCTTTCTCAGCTTTTACGCCTTCGTCATCAGCCTGCGCGTGCAGGACATCATGGCTTATCTGCTGGGGCCACTGCTGCTGATTGGGCTGTTCGCCGGGTTGGGTTTGTGGCAGTTGTTGGCGCTAGTAGAGAGACGGCTGCAAGTTGGCAAGCGCACGTTGGCATTGTTGGCAACGGCCGTTTTCCTCCTCGGCCCCGTCCTGCAAATCCTACGTAATGCACCCGTCATCTCCCTCAGCCAGTACAGCGAAGGGCAGGATTACGTGGATGCAGTGTTTGACTCTTTTGATGGCAGCGGCGCGGGTGCAACCCTGCTCAACGACTGGGAGCATATGACGCCGCTGTGGTACAGCCAGTTTGTAGATGGACGTTGGCCGAATGAGGACGACGTGCAGTTATTGTGGGTTTCGGCGGGCACGGCCAATCCCTGGCTGGAGGCGGTGTTCCGCTATCTGCCGGGTGGCTCGGTCTATCTCAGTAATTATCGGCGGGAAATTGTGGATGCGGGGTTTCGGTTACGGCCGTTCGGCCCCTTCTATCAGGTCGTTGAACCCGGCGATACCAGCCTGCCGCCAGAACTCACCCCTACCCATGCCAGCGGCGAAGAAATCAACATCGTCGGTTACGCCCTGGGAAATGTGGAATGTGGAATGCTAAATGCTGAATGCCCGCCGCCAGCCACCAGCTACCAGCTACCAACTACCAACTACCTCCCCATCACCCTGGCTATGACCGCGCCCATCACGCCAACGGATTATTATGTGCCGGTCATTCATGTCGGCGAGATCAACTTTACGTTTACGACGGACAGTCATCTGCTCACACCAACATGGCTGCCCGGCGAGGTGGTGGTGGAGCGGTTTGATGTGGCGCTGCCGTTTGATTTGCCCGGCGGCGCGTACCCGGTGACGCTGGATTTGAAGGATTTGAGTACGGATACAGTTGTCCCGCTAAATTTGGCATTGGGGACGGTGATAGTGGCGGAACGGCCGTATCCCCCCCATACCAACCATCTCCTGGCAAACTTTCGGCAGCGGGTGGGGCTGGTCAGCGCTACCGCTAGTAATGGCCTCGGCGAACGCCGCGTCGTCCGCGGGGACGCCGCTCCCTGGATGGAACCCATTGATGCCCAACCTGGCGACACCATCGACTTGAATTTACGCTGGCAAAGCATATGGTACGCTGAAGAAAGCTATACCGTTTTTGTGCATCTCATTGATTTGGCAAATCGGCCGTATGTCACCCTCGATTACACTCCTCTGGGCGGCTCTGTGCCAACCTATCTCTGGTTTGCCAAATGGCTGCCCGGCCAGCAATTTCTCGATCCCTACCACCTCACCATCCCCGACGATCTTCCCCCCGGCCAATATCTGATTGAAGTTGGCCTGTACGAAATGGTCGGCAAACGCCGTCTGCATATCAGCGATGCGCAGGGCAACCTGGTTGGCGACCGTTACATTTTAGGAAGTGTTATTGTAGGGGAATAAAGGTTATTCTCTCAGACCTGTCAGGTTATAGACCTGCTCGAATGCCTGACGACCTTTCACGCGCAGGGGGTTTAACGCCTCGGCGATGACGAACTCTTTCACCTGTTCGTACACCACTTCGCTAACGATGACTTGCCCTGGCTTCGCGTTCTCTTGCAGCCGCTTGGCTAGATTGACAGCATCGCCAATGGCCGAGTAATCCTTGCGCAGGCTGCTGCCGACATTGCCAATAACCGCTTCGCCCATGTGCACGCCAATGCCAAAATAGAGGCGTTGCTCTTCGGGCACGCTCTCGTGGTAAAGGCGCATTCGATCTTGCACCATGAGGGCGGTGCGTACGGCGCGTTCTATGTGGTTTTCCTGCGGATTGAGCGGCGTGTTAAAGAGGGCCATCACAGCATCCCCCATGAATTTATCCGTCAACCCCTCATATTTGGTAATAGCGCGGACAGCTTCGGTAAAGTAGCCGTTGATGACTTGAATGAGCTTTTCCGGGTCGAGGTGTTCGCTGTAAGTGCTGAAGCCACGCACATCGCCAAAGACGACGCTGATTTGGCGACGCTGCGGACGCTGTGCTGCATCAAGGTCGCGCACCTGATCTACCAGGGCGGGTGGCAAATACCGGCGTACGCTTTCCAGGCGCTTGGTCTCGGAGATGTCGTTGAGTACCATTGCCACGCCGAGTGTTTCCTGGTTCATGTCGTGCAGAGGGGAGAAGGTCATGTTGAGAGATGTCAGCCCGGCACGCTTGCTGACAACGATGTCGAGTTCGGTTTGTTGGGTACGGCCGTTCTGCTTCACAGCTTCCACCAACGGCTCAACCGGCATCTCCAGCACCGCCAGCAAATTGCGGTATGCCTGCTGCAACACCGAATCAGCAGGCTGCCCTAAAATGCGTTCTGCCGCACGGTTATAGAGGCGAATCTGGTCTTCCTGATCAATGGTAATCACACCGCTGGTAATTGACTCAAAGACATTATTCATCAAGTCGCGCATCTCAGTGATGACCATCAATTGGTTGCGAATTTCACGGAACAAACGGGCATTTTCAATGGCAACGGCCGCTTGATTGGCAAAAGCCGCCAGCATATCACGGTCATTATCGCCAAAGATGCCAGAAGCCACGCGGTTATCCGCATAAATCACGCCGGTAATGGCATCTTTTACCTTCAGCGGCACACATAAAATAGAGCGTAGATTATAACTGATGATGCTTTCTTGGGAGGAGAAGCGCGGATCGGCCTGAGCATTTGTTGTCGCTACTGGTTCGCCCGTATCGGCCACAGTGCGCACAATGCTGCGGCTGATCTCAAAGGATTGGGATTTCTCAATGGTTTCCCGATCCATATTACGTGCTACCTGTACTTCCAATTCGCCGCTGCTTTCATTGCTGAGTAGTAAAATGGCGCGTTCTGCCCCTGTGAGGTTGATGATGGCATCCATCACGGCATTGAGCACCTGGTTCAGATCGAGCGAGGAGTTGATGGCGGCGCCAATGTCTTGCAGTGCCCGCAGTTGGCTGCGCTCTTTTTCCTGGGCTTTCACGCGCCGTTCCAGGTCTTCCATGGTGCGGCGGGCAAAGATAAGCAGCCGGGATAGTTCATCACCGGTTTGCACGGCCGTTTGTCTTGCCAGATCAGCACGACTGGTGATCAACGTTTGCTGCTGCTGATTGACCGTACTGCCGAGCTTATCAATAAGCTGGCGGAGTTCGCTAATGTTGGTGTGAACTTGAGTATCAGATGGATCGCTCAATGGATTGCCCTCTCATATCTAACCATATCATACCAATTCCTAATACAAGTAGATTATATCAGAGTAAGAGGCAGGGCAAGTTTAGAAAAACAGCCGGCCTATTTTAGACCGGCTGCTGCCTTATTTTTCTTTTCTGGTTACGCGCCAGGTTCGCAGGCGATCGAGTTGGTGAACGATTGTTTTGCGCAGCAGTAACGGCCGTAACTGCCGCCACTGTGACTCCGTATCTGCATCCCCATTCGGATGAGCGCTAAACTGATTGACTACAAAATGCTGCGTTAATCGTCGAATCGGGCTGCTGCCTTCAGGAACGGCCGTGACCATCACGTCCGCTCGCTCATAAGGCGTTTGTGCCGGACGAAACAAAATGCCCAACCAACGCGCCCACCAGCTCAAGCGCGAGTAGCTGCCAACCACATCTCGCTCCACCCGCTTATTCATCTCATTAGCAGACAGCATCAAAAACGCAGCCACCCCCACAACAACAATCGCACCCACAACCTGCCAGAGCGAAACCGTTGCCAGCAACCCCGTGTTTGCACCATCAGCCTGATCTGTGCCAAACTGATCCAAATCAGGCAAAGGCTCATTAGCAGCATCCGTCCCCAACTCTTCCTCGCCCAACAAACTTTCGCGGTCAATATCGGGTCGCTCGGCAAATGTTTCACCTCCAAATGCATCACCCGGATTTCCACCTGCTGATTCTGGACGATCGACTGTTGGCAAAGCGGCCGTTGGCTCAAACTGAATCCAGCCGTACAGTGGGAAATACACCTCCACCCACGTATGTGCATTACTCGCCTTCACACGATACGACATCGTATCTTCATTAAACTCACCTTGCGCATACCCGCTCACCACCCGCGCCGGAATCCCCTGCGAACGCAACATCAACGCCATCGCCGAGGCATAATAATTACAATATCCCTCTTGAGCCACAAACAAGACATAATGAACCGCATCTATCCCTTCTGGCGGCGCAGCAATCTGGTCGTTATAGGTCACATTCTGACGCAGCCAATCCCGCACCGCGATTGCTTTGTCGAAGGGTGTATCATATGGAGTCGTAATTTCCTGTGCCAATGCCAGCGTCTCAGGAGTAATCGTGTCAGGCACTTGCAAATATCGCGTCGTCACCCAACTTGGATACACAGTAGATGCCTGACGTAAACTTTCCGCATCAGCTGTTGATACCCGCGACGTAACCAAATACTCATCATTCAAACGCAATACATAACGCGAGCGCAGCGACGTAACAACCACCCCGCCTTGTCCGTCAGGGGTACTGTCTACAAAAGCCTGCCGATCTACGCCGATGACTTCTGGTGCAGCATAAATAAAGCTGGAATTGGGCAAGTAATTGACGACTGTCTGTGTAATCACTTCCCTGGCCTGGGAAAATGGCGTAGTGAGCACTCCATCTTCAGGGTACAAAAGTAATGTATCAGTATCTTCCTCAATATCCCAACTACCATCTTCGTATGTATCGTAAACAATGGCCTGCCAGTAGACATAAGGCAGTTTGCGGGGTACTGTCACATCCATAATCGGTGTGTTGCCAACCGTTCGTGGGCCGCCCAATGTTAGTGAATTGAGATAGGGATCGCTTGTCGCCGTTGAATAGGAACGCAGCGAAGAAAAGAGACGCGTCCAATCATTCTGAAACTCTTTCCATGGGCCATTGGCGCCGCTGAAAGCATCAGCTACAGCAGCGCTGGCGGTAAATGGAGGCACGATTCGGGCAGCCAAAAGCGCAACCAATGCTGCCAAAAAAGCAGCCCGCAAAAAGCTAAACCAAATGCTGCGCTCGTAACGCACACGTTCAGCCCGCCAAACTCGTTCCCGATCAACTAAATAGGTACGTGCAATGTAAATGAGGGAGAGCAAGGTATACAAGGCAAGGTAAATCGACAAAGGGGACGGCCCATTATAGTAATAGACGACGCTCAATAGCACGATGCCAGCGGGCACAACGACACGCCAAACACGGGGATAACGAAATGTGTACCAGGCAGCCGTATAGCCGAGCAGCCAAAAAATAACGGAGGTATGAACCACAAAGATCAGGCCGTCCCGACTGGTTCCCCCTTCGAATGCTTTGCGAAACCAGGCGATCTGGCGAGCTACAATGTCAAAGATGCGTTCGCGCCAGGGGATTGTGTCGGGGAAGGAAAGGCCTAAGAAAAAGAAAATGATAAACAGGCCATAAATGAGCGAGAATAAATGTGCCGTATTTGAGGGGAATCGGCTTTTTGCCAAGACTAATCCAGCAAACAATGCCACAGTAGCAACAAAAGGAATGATTCCCAAGCCCTCTATCAGGTCAGACTGTGCGATAGCAGAAGCAGCAATAAAAATCATCGCCCAGACCAGGAATAGTGTTGTCCACCCTTCTTCTAATCGTGTGCGCTTGAACATATGCATTCTCCCTTAAAATAAATAGAGATAGAGGGAAGCGATAGAGAAAAACTCAAACCCTATCTTTTTGATTAGCGCATTTTAGCAAAAAATGTTACTAAATTGCCACCGTATTGCCCTACGGTTCATCTACGTTTAATTCCGATGGCGATTGCGCAGCAGGCTAAAGAGGACGACGATACCCAACGAAATGCCGCCGATGAGCAGCCAATTGGGGGTCATGCGACTAGGAATGACTTCCATGGTGAATACGGCCGTTCCTCCCCCCTCATTCCCCTCAACCACCGTATTTACCTGATAAGTCCCCACCTCAGATAATTCAAAATCCGTCTCGTAGAACAACCGATTAGTAGAAGCTGCCGTCGTAGCTGGTGTCCTGAAAACAACTTCGCCACTCACCATATCAACGATCTCAATATTGACGGTTGCATCCAAGACCGGTGCATCATCAGGGGGAGCAGAAATACCTACCGTAATATGCAGTGTGCGCGTTGCCTGTGGAGCTGGCGGGTTCAGCCAAATAGTCACCTTATACGGCCCCACTGGCTCATTGGCAAGCTGAATTTCGCCGCCGCCATGCGCAAAAAGGAGCGGGGCCGTGATGGCGAGGAGGAGCAAGGCTAAAAAAATGCGAAAAACGCGTGGAGTCATGAAGCAGACGGTGCGCTGTTTTTGCGCACAAAATAAAGATAGCCGCCCCCTAATATGACCGTAAACAGGAGCCATTGAATAGCATAGCTGAGATGCGGCCCCTCAGATAAATCAATTTCTGGTTCGGCACGGAAAGGCAGCTTGCTGTTATCTCCGGCAGGGGATTGCAAAATGTAAATGGGCAGCAATCGGTAAGGCATTTGTGGTTGAATGGCGGCAATATCTACGCGGAACCATTCTTGTTGGGGTGCATCGGGTGGGGCAACGGCCGTGCGCGACAATGTTTGTGACAGCGCCACATAGCCATCAATCGTAACAGGCCCTGTTTCGTCATAGGTTGCCCAATTTTCAGGAGGGGCTTCAGAGTCAGGTATCCAGCCGCGATCCACGAGCACGGCCGTTTCCGCGTCCAACATCAGCGGTGCAATCAGATGAATACCTGCCCGCCCTTGCCAATTTTGCACCTTCAACGCAAGCTGCTGCGAGAAGTCAAATTCGCCAACGGCCGTTACCCGGCGGTTTGGCAACTGCGTCAGCGTCGTATCTGTAGCAAACGCTCCCGTCAAAACCAGCGGATCAGCATCCAGCATAAGTTGCAATTCCGCATTCGCCGCCCGACGCTGCGCCAACCGATCAAGCTGCCAAATACTCAGGCGCACCATCACGCCCATTGCCAGCAAAACAAGGAGAGTAGCCCACCACCAACGACGATTGAACAAAGTACGCAAAAAGGTCATCGCTTAATACCCGGAGCTGCCAACGAACTCTCGTCAGCCCAATTCTTTTCCGTCAGCGCTGGTTTCTTCTCTTCATTGCCAAAATACCGACCAGCCAGAAGAAGAATGGCAAGAATGTACATCATACTGCCGGGAACCCACATAATCACGCCGCCAATACGCTGATCGTCCACAACAGAAATATTCCACAGGCGAGGAACGGCCAAATAGTACGTATATACTGGCTGCGGGGCAAAAGCCAATACAACACCCAGAGCCATATTGGGCGGAATGGCCGCCAACACAAAAATGATACGCCCTAACAAGCCAATTTGCTTATGAATGCGTGGCCCTGCACCGGTAATGTGCCACCAATACAGCATCCCCGCAGCAAAGAAGAAGAGGTGCTCTATGTCATGCACTACGTTATAACGCAGCGCTAAGTCATACGCGGTGGGATCGTGCCAGCCGATGACGGAAATCACCCAAAAGAGCCAGATAACGCCCGGCGTTGTGGCGGCGCGTAGGCCGCGACGGAAAGCACTGTCGCGGTGCAGCAAACGGCTGATAGCGCCGCCTACGCGCTGGCGCAGTGTAGTGGGCAATCCCCACAGCATGAAAGGCATGGGGTTAGCAATCAGCAGCAACGGTGGCGCAATCATGATCAGCAACAGGTGTTGGATCATATGCATGAAAAAAAGCTGTGAGGCCAGGGCATCAATGGGAGACAACAGGGACAGCGCAATGATTAGCAGCCCAGATACATAGGAAACCAGTCGCCAGCGGGCGGCAAGATGCCACTGGCTGCGTGTCTGGCGCTGTCGCCGCTCGCTTTGGCGCTGTGTGCGGGCGAAAGTGCGCTGCCGCAGCCGCCACCATCCGGTAATATAAAACGTCCCGGCCAGGGCCAGGACGATGATGACTTCTGGCCGCCAGTCCCAAGAGGAAAGGGCAGCGCGGGTGATGGGATCCATTTCGGTGAACGGTAGCCAGTGACCAGTAATCAGTAAACGGAGAATAGTTAACCGATTACTGATTACTATTTACTGGTTACATGGCGTGTACGGCCGTTCCAATCAAGTAAAGCGCCGGGTAAAAGAATACCCAAACCACATCGACGTAATGCCAGTAAATGGCGCAGGCCTCGACGCCCCAGTGTTTTTCCTGGGTGTAGAGTCCGCGACGGCCGTTATTCCACACGATCATAATAAAGACGATGCCGCTGAGGACATGCAGAGCGTGCATCCCGGTCATGGCAAAGAAAATGCCAGAAATCACACCATCAGACGGCCTGAGATGGCCGAACAACTCGATGCCAAACAATTCACCTTGCAGGCCAAAGATGTTCCATTCCATGACGACAACGCCGATGAAGAAGGCTGTGCCTAAAACGGCCGTTGTCAACAGCCCACTCAAAAAGCGCTTCTGATCATTCTGTCCCATCGCTGTTTCAGCGCGATTCATAAAAAAGCTGCTCAACAACAGTACCGTCGTCGTAATCAGACCCAACTCCTGGCTCAATTCCGGGCGTACCACGCCGAGAACCGGATCATTCCACAGCACAAACCGGGCCACCAGCAGCGCCGCAAAGAGGAAAACCTCTGAGAGCATAAAGAGCCACAGCCCCAATCGATTCGCCTTTAATTGTTCCGGCCACGGCAGTTCATGGCTGTGTGCATGTTCTTCATGTGTATTGGCTATCATGCTACTCATTAATGACTTTCCTCCTGCCACAAACGCGCAATATGCATAAAGTTCTGCACAATAATCGCCGCTTTTAGCAGCCCAAGAATAAACAACAACACAGCCGAACCACTGGTTACACCAATGACGTATTCAACGGCCGTCAACACCGCCAGAACAAGCAGCGTAATCACACCCAAACGATACACCGCAGCTTTCTTCTCATTATTCACGTATCCAACACCTCCGCTCACATCTTCGACAACCTGCAAAAAGACATGCCATCGTCAATCCAAAATCGTCAATCACCAGCCGGGGCTGGAGCCATTTGAATATAAGTGGATTCATCCAACCCATAATCGTACGGGTCGCCAACCACCTCAAACGGCACATCATAATTAAACTCCGGCGCTGGCGACGGAATTTGCCATTCTGGGGAACGAGAGCGCCAGGGATTGGTCGCTGCCTTTTCCTGTGTCCGCGCACTAGAAATGAAATTGTAAACCATAATCAGGACAGACCAGCCAATAACCAGCGCAGCCATCGTCACCAAAATATGGGTTGCCTCAAATCCCAAACCCGCCTCATAATCAGCAATACGGCGGCGCATCCCAGCAATACCCAGGCTCATCTGGCCGAAGCTCATCACCCAAAAGCCGGGCACCATCAGCCAAAAATGCAGGCGTCCCAACGATTCCTTGTACATACGCCCAGTAATTTTAGGATACCAATAGTAAAGCGCAGCAAAGAAGGGGAAAATAAACCCGCCAAACATCGTGGCGTGGAAATGCCCCACCACCCAATAGCTGTCATGCAGATGCAAGTCTGTAGGCACAGTACCCAAAATCGGACCGCTGATACCACCAATCAAAAACACCGAGATGGCTCCCAGAGTGAACAACATCGGTGTTTCAAAACTCATTTTGCCTTCCCACAATGTTGCTACCCAGCTAAAGAATTTCACGCCAGTAGGAATGGCTACAAACATAGTGGTAAACATGAAGAGATAACGCAAAGAATCAGCCATCCCGGCCGTGAACATATGGTGCGCCCATACTAGAAAACCCACCAGGGCAATACCGAGGCTGGAAAGGGCAATCCATTTATACCCAAACAGCGGCTTACGCGTGAATACGGGCAGCAGTTCGCTGATGACACCCAAACCAGGCAGCACAAACACATACACCACCGGGTGAGAATAGAACCAGAAAAGATGCTGGTAGAGAATGGGGTTGCCACCGCCCACCGGGCTGAAGAAATTCAGGCCAATCGCACGTTCAGCAATGGACATCATCAAGGCAACGCCCACCGTTTGCGTGGCTGTAAACTGAATCAATGAGGCTGCCACGGCCGCCCACACAAAAATAGGCATACGGAACCAGGTCATTCCCTTGGCCCGCATTGTCGCCGTTGTCACAATGACGTTGATGGCGCTGGCAATGGACGAAAAGCCATTGATCCAAAAGCCCAGCAAGAAAAGCTGCACACCAAGTGGCGCACGCAGACTCAAGGGGGCATAACCCACCCAGCCAGTGTCCCAGCCACCTACTGCCATCCCCGCCAAAATCAACACCACCGAAGGCACGCCAACCCAATAGCTGAAAGCATTCAAACGGGGGAAGGCCATATCTGATGCGCCAATCATTAGCGGAACCAGGTAGTTGGTCATCGCACCCACACCTAGCAAAATGCTGGCAATCATCACAATGCCGTGTGCACTGAACAAAGTGTTGTATTGATCATTGGTCAACCACTGCATACCAGGCTGCGCTAATTCAATGCGGAAAATGATGGCGAAAATGCCACCGACCAACAAAACCAAAATGCTGGTGATGCCATACTGAATGCCGATGACCTTATGGTTAACGTCTACGTTCAAGTAGCGTGACCATTCTGGTTTCCCCGCGGGTGCGCCGTGATTCAAAGGTGTTTTCAACCCAATCATCCATTTGAACCAGTCAGTGAGAACACCTGCTGCTGATAAAAACCCTATCACGCCAATAATTGCGCCAAAAACGAAGCTGGATTCGGCGACTTCTGTGCCAAACAGGTTAAATGTTGCGCCAGTTGGCGACAATCCCATCGCGCCGCGAATTGCTTCCAGAAAACCAATTCCCAAAAGCGTTCCGACAAGCTGCCCAATGAGGCCACGCACATATGCTGATGTAAGAATGATTCTTAACTTGCCCATAAATCCTCCAATTTTAGCTATTAGCTGTTAACTTTGAGCGGCTAACTGTTTTCACTGACCGCCAGCTACCAACTTCTAGCTACCATTTACTTCAAGGTCTGCATGTAAGCGATAATATCGTTAATGATGTCTATTTCGACTCCCTCAGTGGCCGCAATTTCAGCTTGTTTGGCGCTGAATTGGTCTCCGAAGTCGGCTGGCATTTGCACAGCCTCAAACCCGGCTACGATTTGCGATTGCGGGTCGAGAATAGATTGGCGAATGTAGGCATCGTCTACGGTGACAGTTGTGCCATCGGTGAGTTGTTCGGAACGGCCGTACACACTCAACCAACTTGGCGCAGTCGCTGCCGTACCGTCAATCGTATGACAGCCCTCACAGGCAAAACCCTCATTGCTATACCAGAGCGCCCCACGTTCCTCAGGCGTCATCTCGCCAAACTTTGGCGCATTCATCCGTTCATCAGCCCAGGCCGTAAACTCAGCCTGCTCCAGTACGCGCACCGGGGCCAGCATATTCGCATGGTCAAACCCACAAATTTCGGCGCAGCGCACCTTGTATTCCCCGGCCATTGTCGGCGTAATCCGCAGCGTCGTCGTCCGCCCCGGCACAGCATCCTGCTTCACACGAAACTCTGGAACCCAAAAAGAATGCAATACATCCGAAGAAGACAATTCCAACACCACCGGCTGATCTTTCAGAAGCACCAATTCTGCCGAGTTAATATCTTCGTATTCTGGATATTGAAAACTCCAGGCCCACTGCCGCCCCGTCACCTTAATCGTCATCTCATCAGGGACTGGGCTGAGCAGTTGTTTTAACGTCACCCCACCCCAAATGCCGAACCCGACCACGGCAAAAACCGGCACAACGGTCCAAATGATTTCTAACGCTGTATTGCCATGCACATGCGGCCCGTCTGTTTCATCCCCTGGCTTGCGCCGGAACACCACAGCAGAATAAAACACCAAGACCATAATCAATGCAAACAAAAAAGAGATCATCCAAAAATGACCCTCAAACATTGTGTCAATTGAGACACCCTGCTCACTTGCCTGCACTGGCAGTTGGAACATCGGCCCAAACACCAGGAATTTCAACCCAAGCGTCGTAAGCACAACTAATACAGCCACAATGATGAAATGCTTGTACTTGCCCATAAACCCTACCTTCTATCTCTCCTTTACCAACCAAACATCACCGCTTTCCACAAATCAAGCGAAAAAAACCTAGACAATCATCAGGCACAATGGCCGTTCGGCCACAAGGGAAACGCTTTGTCCGCTACCTGACGCCTCACAGGCGCTTTGGCAAATTATCAAAGCATCTACCCTAACCCAATGCTGGCTACGTAAAGCCAACAAACATATGCACGCCAGGCGTGCCTTAACAAACTAGAAAAGCTTAACCAGGGATATTGAAATATATGACCAGGCCAACACCTAACCCAACCACAATTAAACCAGAGAGAATGATCCAGATTGTGTCCCAAGGAATAGGACCATAATCTGTGGCTTCAATCGCTTCCAAGCGCTGCGGGCGAATCCAAAAAGCCAAAAATATCAAGGCTAATAAGACAAATCCACCCACAATAGCTACAGAAGTGCTGAAAGCAAAGCTGCCCATTGTTAACTCTGCGCCATCTGGTACAAATGCTTTGTTCAGGATCATAGCCCCTGCCACAGTGAAGAGAAGGACAATTAAGGAAGTACTCACAACTGACCAACGTGGCAGTGTATGAGCAGGTACAGGCCCAGCTTTGCGGTCTGCACGTAGCTCTTTCATGCGCTCCGTTTCCCGTTGTGCCAATGTAGACAAATGTGCCTGATAGGTTTCACTTTCCTTAACGACTTCTGTTTGCTTATTGAGGAACAAGTTAATCGCCCCCAACACCCCACCAACACCCGCTACTAAAACGATAACAACAACAGCGAGCAGACCAACTGCCAGGAGGCTGTTTATTTCTTCTAGTCCAAAGAGGGGAAAGGGTAGTGTGATTGTTGAAATTTCTGGACGTACGGCCGTACTCCCACCCTGACCTCGGCTAAAGGCACTTGTGATCAAAGGCCAAGATGCGGCCAATATGCTAGTAACTATCAATACAACAAAGATAACGACCCAGTTTTTGACAGATTCTTTTCTGTTCAAGAGGCTCTCTCCTGTTTAGAAATTCTTTGGGCTGATCACTCTAATCACACCAATTGCGGATTTTAGCACATGAACAACATGCTGCAAGAAAGGTTAAAAGTTTACCTAATGCAACACCAAGGGTTTAATTTGTAGATTTGCGTCCTATGCGCTGAAGCAAGGTACGCGGGTGAGCAACCGGTACCGCACCTTTTTGCATGTCTTCGCGCAAAGCAAGTAAAGTACGATGGTATAGGGATTTGATAGCTCCTTCGCTGCGCCCCATAATGTCGCCGATTTCGGCATTTGGCAATCGTTCTACAAATTTGAGGGTCAGAAGTTCCTGCCGGTCAGTTGGCAGCCGACGGATTGCCAAAGCCAATCGTTCCCTATCTTCCATAAGTTCGGTAAAGAATTCAGGGCTTTCGCCATGCGCGTGCCACTGCACAATGTCGTCAAGGGCGATAATCTGACGACGGCTGCGGTCACGGTGCCAGTTTGCTACCAGGTTATGGGCAATCCGGTAAAGCCAAGCGGAGAAAGGGACGCCTTGATGTTCATAGTTGCCAATGTGCTGCATGGCACGCATGAATATTTTGGCCGTGAGGTCTTCGGCATCGGCGGCATTGCCGGTACGATAGTAGACGTAATTATAAATTCGCTCAACATAGCGTTCGTATAATTCGCCAAAAGCCTCTTTATCTTGCTTGGCGCGGTCGATGAGTTCTTTTTCGTCCATACTTGGTTTGTAGCAGTATATCAGTCTGATTCTAAGTGGCAAAAAACGGCCGTTCCCATTCCACTCAAGAAAGTGCCCCTTTCGTAGGAAAGGGCCCCTTTCGTAGGAAAGGGGTAGCTTAATCGGCTTGACGGCACATAGCGGGTCGGCTATGCTCGCACCTGCTGATTTTTTTGGTAGTTATGGTGTATGAGTTCTCAAGAATTTTCACGTAAGCGTAATGGTAGCGGCTGTGTCAGCGCCTTTCTGGTGCTGGTTAGTATTTTGTTTATTATGGGCGCAGTTTGGGGAAGCCAGGATGATGCAGGCGCAAAAACGGCCGTCCTCCTCACCCCGCCCACCTTAATCAGCCAAATCACGCCCACAGCAACGGCCGTGCCTGCCACACCCACCCTCCGCCCCACCTCAACCAGCACACCCACGCCTTCGGCAACGTCTACACAAACGCCTACAGAAACACCCTCGGTAACGCCAACCACGCCCCCCACCGAAGAGCCAGTTGAGACAGATTCGCCCACAGCAACGGCCGTGCCCCCCACCTTCACCCCCACAGCCACACCACTGCCGCTGCCCACCCCCTCCGGCACATACAGTTGGACCCTGCAAGTGCCCATCCTCATGTACCACTACATCAGCGTACCCCCTGAGGACGCCGACATCTACCGCACCGACCTCTCCGTCACCCCAGACGACTTCCGCGCCCAAATGGCCTATCTCGCCGAAAACGGCTACACCACCATTGACTTCTACGACCTCTCACGGGCCATCGCCGCCAAAATCGAATTACCCCCCAAGCCCGTCATCATCACCCTGGACGATGGCTACCGTGACAACTACGAAAACGCCTTCCCCATCCTGCAAGAATACGGTCACACAGCCACCTTCTTCATCGTCAGTGAATTCATCGACAGCGGCAACGAAAACTATCTCACCTGGGAGATGGTCGAGGAAATGGCCGCCGCCGGGATGCGCTTCGAGTCCCATTCCCGCTCCCACCCCGATTTGCGCGGCCAGCCGCGAGATTACCTCATCTGGCAAATCCTCGGCTCGCAAGAAACCATCGCTTATCACATTGGCTACACACCGCGCTACTTCTCCTATCCCGCCGGGCAATATGACGACGACACAATAGACGTGTTGCAAGCGTTAGATTTTTGGGGAGCGGTAACAACCGCCGGCGGCAAATGGCAAGGCTTTGATGACCGCTACATGTGGACGCGCCTGCGCGTGCGCAACACCACGCCTTTGCCAGAATTTATTGATTTGGTTGACCCCGGCGACATCATCAGCGGGCTGCCTATTGATGGCAGCCAGTAATCAGATACGCAACAAAAAACCCCAGCCTGCTTAACAAACTGGGGCCACTAATTATCCACTGCCAGCAACCAGTTACCAATTACCAGTTACCAATCCGCGCCACAAATGCCGCCAGCGGCTGACTTGCTTACCGCCATACCGTGCTTGCATCCATTCCGATTCTGGCCATAAAGTACGGAATACCAAATAAGCCATATCACGGAGGCGGTCTACCAAGATGAGGAGGAAGAGGTGGCGCATACGGCCGTTCCGCAAATCACGCCCCGCCAGTACAGATTCCGGCGACACAAAGCGCCCAATCAGCCAGCGCCGCAGCCGCGACGGCCGTAACTGTGCCAATGCCTCTTCAACTCCCTCCACACCTATTAATTCATCCAACAAATAGAGAACGGTGTAAACGGCCGTGCGCACTCGCCAAATCTTCGCCCGCCCCGCCACCACCGCCCAATCCACGCCGCGCCCCTGCGCCGTGAGAGCAATATCCAGCAGCCCTTGCAGCGCTTTCATCCCCAATTGATGGTTAATCACCAGATGCAGTGCCACTTGCAGCACCATATCCTCCGCCGCCAGTTGGTAAACCTCGCTGCCCCCTGCTGCGACGGACAAAGGCTCCTTCCGCGCCCACACCCCATTGGCATCCGGCTGCGCCACACGCAGCAGCCACCAGCCCTGGAAGGCCGACCAATGCAGTTCCACCAGGCCCTGCGCCCATTCCGTGCGGTAAAGTTGCACCTCCCCTTGCGACAACTGCTGCAACTGCCACGGCCGTTCTTCCTTGCTGTAAATCCCAAAACCCAGCTCCCTGACCGCCGTCACCGCCGCTGCCATTTCCACCCCTTGCACCCACGCGTCCACGTCTGACATTGTGCGCCATGTCCGGTCTGGGTACACCGTCAACGCCAGCGCCGCCCCTTTCAGCAGAACGGCCGTCACCCCCGCTACCGCAAACTGCCGCAGCAATTGGGCCAACGTCTCATCATGCAGTTCCCACTCCGCCGCTGCCAGAAAACGGTCCCGCTGCAAAGCCGCCCGCAGTTCCGGCCAGGCTCCTCCATATCGCCCATAGGCCACCCCGGCAAGCTCCACCCGCACCAGCCAATCCGCCAGCACGGCCACATCCAAAGTTTGACGCCACTGCATCACGGCAGACTGATTGTCCACCGTCCCCATCGCCAATTCCTTTAGAAACAAACGAGCCGTCGCCACATCCGGCCACGGCCCTAATAAATCATACTCTTTCATCTGTTCCGCTTTTTCTTCGGCTCATCACGCCTGGGCATCAGTTTCATTAACCATTCACACATTCACGAATTCACAAATTAATGATTATCCAGTGTTCAACTCTGCACATACACCGGCTGCGAGGGCACGGCCGTTCCCACCACCGCTTCACTCGCTTCCTGCTTCCCATTCCCCACCACCGTATCCCGCACCGGCCCAAACTCAGGGATCAGATTCTGCAAGCCGCGGTAAATGCCGGACACATCTTCCCGTTCCGCCGCCGCCACCAACGCATCCACCAACGCCATCAAATCATGCGGCACCAGGCCGCTGGCATTGGCCGCCAGGAAAATCTTCTCGTGCGTCGTGCGCCGGTAATCCTCGCCGGGCACAAACAACTCCTCAAACAATTTCTCGCCCGGCCGCATCCCCGTCAATTCAATGTCAATATCCCGCCCCACTTCCAAGCCGGATAATTCAATCAAGTCTCGCGCCAGGTCTATAATTTTCACCGGCTCGCCCATATCCAGCACAAACGCCTCACCGCCATTCCCAATCGTCGCCGCTTGCAGCACCAATTGCACCGCCTCCGGGATAGTCATGAAAAAGCGTTTCATATCGGGATGCGTCACCGTCACCGGCCCGCCTGCGGCAATCTGCTGCCGGAACGTCAGCACCACGCTGCCCCGGCTGCCCAATACATTGCCAAAACGCACGGCCACGTACGGCCGTCCCGTCACTTTGGCCGCCTGATGCACCAGCAGCTCCGCCGCCCGCTTACTCGCCCCCATAATACTCGTGGGATTCACCGCCTTATCCGTGGAAATCATCACAAAATGCTGCACGTCCGCCGCCTGTGCCGCCGCCAACAAATTGCGCGTCCCCTGCACATTATTGGTAATCGCCTCGCCCGGATTCATCTCCATCAGCGGCACATGCTTGTGCGCCGCCGCATGAAAAACCACCTGCGGGCGATGCCGCTGCAAAACGGCCGTAATCCGTTCCGCAAACCGCACATCCGCAATCACCGGCGTTATCTTTGCTGCCCCGGGGAACAGACGGCGCAGCTCATGGTAAATGGTAAACACCGAATTCTCACCATGCCCCACAATCACCAGCTCCGCCGGATCACAGCGCAGCACTTGGCGGCACAGCTCGCTGCCAATCGAGCCGCCGCCCCCTGTGATCAACACACGTTTGCCGTGCAGCAGGGTTTGTACGGCCGTAATATCCGTCTGCACCGCCTCCCGCCGCAGCAAATCCTCAATATCCACATCCCGCAGTTGGTTCACGCTCACCGTGCCATCCAACAATTCATAAATGCCGGGAATGATTTTCGTTTGCACCCTCGCCTTCTCGCAAATGCTAGCAATTTCGCGCACCACTTTCCCCGGCGCGGTAGGCAGGGCAATAATCACTTGGCGGGTGTCAAATTGATTGACCAGTGCCGGAATATCTTCACGTCCCCCCAAAACCGGGATGCCGTGAATGCGCATGCCTTGTTTGGCCGGGTCATCATCCACAAAGCCCACCGGCGTCATCCGCAGGCGCACGGTTTGCAGCATTTCACGAGCCATCATCGAACCGGCATCCCCGGCTCCCATAATCAATACCCGCTGCATGTTTAGCCCTTGCTGTGTCCGCCGTTCGTAAATCGTCCAGGTACGCACCGCCAAACGGGGCACGGCTGTGACCGCTAACGCCAGCAGCAAATAAATCAACGGGATCGAACGCGGCAGCACCCAGTTAACCGGCAGCAGCCATAACAAAAGAAAGCTCACCGCCCCTGAAACAAACGTGGCTACGGACACGGCTCCCATCAATAACAGCATTTCATCTACAGAGGCATAGCGCCAATAACGCGAATATACCCCTCCCAGCCGGAATGTGGCGGTGGTCACGGCCGTTGCACACAGTGCAAACACTAACAATCCCATCCAGAAGCTATTTTCCAGCGCAAAGCGCTCCAAACGCAGCACGTAACTGGCATACACCGCCAATGGCAGCAAAAACAAGTCCGAAAAGAAAAAGTGACGATTTCGCAAGGTTTGGAACATACTACACCCTCGCCTTCTGATAAATTTCACGAATAATTTCTACGACGCGCTGCTGCTCATCCCTGGTCAAGTTCGATCCCGATGGCAAGCATAATCCATTCTGAAAGAAATGCTCAGCCACCCCTCCCCCCATACACGCATATTTACTAAAGATGGGCTGCAAATGCATTGGCTTCCAAACCGGGCGGGCCTCAATATTCTCCGCTTCCAGCGCCAGCCGCACCATCTCTCGATCCGCGCCAAACTGCGCCGGGTCAATCGTCAGCACCGTCAGCCAGCGCGTATGCCGTCCCCAAGGCGCTTCCGGCATAAAGGCCACCCCCGGCAAATGCCCCAGCGTTTCTTCATAAAAGGCAAAATTCGCCCGCCGCGCCTGCACCCGCTCCTCCAGCACCGCCAACTGCCCGCGCCCGATTCCCGCCAGCACATTGCTCATGCGATAATTGAAGCCAATCTCCGAATGCTGATAATGGGGCGCCGCATCCCGCGCCTGCGTCGCCAGCTTGCGCGCGTGGGCAATCAATGCTTCGTCATCAGAAACCAGCATCCCCCCGCCAGACGTGGTGATGATTTTGTTGCCGTTAAAAGAGAAGATACCCGCCTTACCCAAGGTGCCCGGCGCTTTCCCTTTATACGTCGCCCCCAGCGCCTCCGCCGCGTCCTCAATCAGCGGCACGCCATACGCCTGGCACGCCGCCAAAATAGGCTCCAGGTCGGCGCTCTGCCCGTACAGATGCACGACCACCACGGCCTTAGGCAACCGTCCCGCTTTAGCCCGCGCCGCCAGCGTCTCCGCCAGCAGCGCCGCATCCATATTCCAGCTTTGCCACTCGCTGTCAATGAAGGTGGGGGTGCCGCCTTCGTACAGGATGGGGTTGACGCTGGCGCTGAAGGTCAGCGTGGAGACCAGCACCTCGTCGCCCGGCCCCACGCCGCTGAGCCGCAAAGCCAGGTGCAATGCCGCCGTGCCCGAACTGAGCGCCAGAGCGTGCTTCGCCCCGGTTACGGCGCAAAATGCTTGTTCAAAAGCATCCACGTTTGGTCCCAGTGGCGCAATCCAGTTACTAGCAAACGCTTCCTGCACGTACTGTTGTTCCAGGCCAGACATATGCGGCGGAGAGAGGTAAATACGTTGTGAGGTCATAAATTGTTTATCTTTTTTGTGGGATGATGTGCGCGGGATTGCCAACGGCCGTTTCCCCATCACCCAGATAACGCCCTACCACGAAAACAATTGCCTCAACGCTTCCCACGATGGCACGGAAAGGTGCGGGGCATGTTGTGCCGAAGGGGGCTGTATATCCGTGTATTCTCCGCCGGGTTGGCGCAGCCAAACGGCCCACATCCCTACCTGTCGTGCGCCTAGAAAATCCTTCTTCGGGTTATCGGCAATGTACACGGCCTCTTCTGCTGAAACCTGAAGTTGAGCCAAAGCCGACTCATAAGGGCGTGCCGCTGGCTTCCACGCCCCACGCCCCCATTGGTCAGAGAAAACAATCGTATCAAACAGCGGTGCGGCTTGTAAGGCAGCCAGCTTGCGCTGCTGCACACCCAAATAACCATCAGAGAGCAAACCCAGCCGGTACTGCTGCCGAAACTGTGCCAGAATTTGCGGCACGTGCGGAAACAAATCTATCTCCGGCAGGTGCTCCCGGTACACGGCTACTAACTGCGGCACAACGCCATCCACAGGAGAAATGTGATGCGCAGCCAGCCAACGATTAAAGGTATCGCCTCTTACCCCCGCGTTGAACAAGTCTAAAAAATAGGCGTACCCTTCCGCTGCCGGTATTTGCCACTGCGCTTCCGCCCAGGTAGCCACGGCCCGAAACCCACTAAGGACATATGACCGCTCTGGATAGAGCGTGTCATCCATATCAAAAATAATGGCTTTGAGCGCGGTCGGGTTAAAGCTGTTGGGTGACAATTTGCTGCCGGGTTTCATCCGTCAAAAAAAAGGAGTCGTCAAAACGTGTCAGGTAAAGCCCTTGCTGGTAGGTGCCCAGGCGCGGCACGTCTAGCGGCAGGCCCGCCACCTGGGCCAGCAGATAACGCGGCGTATCGACACCGGCGGCAATGCCTAAGGGGACGCCGCCGCCCAAACGGGCGTTGATTTCTGTAAAATGCGGGATGCCTTCTTTCATCATGCACTGCACCGTTATCACCCCCACCGCTGGTAACGCTGCCGCGACCTTGGCGCAGGCGGCCGTGATGTCCGCATCGTAAATGGTCACCCCTTTGGCTACTTCGCCCCAACGTACTTCAATCCGTTGGCGCGAGACCACTGCCAACAAGTGACCATCCAGACCACAAACGACGTCGTTGGTCATTTCTGGGCCGGGCAAACATGCTTGAATGATGGGATCGGGCACGTAGTCTAAAAAGAAATCCAGTTCACGCCGGTTATTGACCTTGAAGGTATGCTGGGCCGCACTGCCGCGCCGCGGCTTGATGAATAAGGGATAGTCAATATCTTTCTGCGGTAAATGTTCTGGCAGCCAAGATTGTGGCGTAGGCAAACCTAGCTGCTGGAAAAATTGTGTGGTCTGCCATTTATCGGCCGTTTTTTCCGCGGCTTCTGGCGTCACTACCACCACTTGCGCACCCACAGCGGATAGAACGTCTCGATGCTGCGCCAGAATGGGAATATCCGGGTCAATCAGGGGGAAAACCAGGTCAATGGCTTCACGGTGGCAGATGTCTACCAGCGCCGGGACGTAATCGGGCGATGTGAAGCGCGGTACCAGATACCTCTTGTCAGCAATTTGTAATGCCGGGGCCAACGGATCAATATCGCTGACCACGATATTGCCAGCAAGGTTGAGAGTCTGGTAAGCGCGGCGAAAAGCACGCAGCAGTTCTACCCGCCGCCCCACACTAGTGAACAAGATGTTTACATTATTGCGAGCCAAAGAACTCCTCCATCGTGGCGTGCCCCGCCTGGCTGATGCCCTCGCGCCGCACAGTTTTCCAAAGGGTCAAGAAGAGAATCTTGATATCTAGCCCCAAAGAATAATTGTCTACATACCACACGTCCAGGGCGAACTTTTCTTCCCAGGAAAGAGTGTTGCGGCCGCTTACCTGCGCCCACCCTGTGATTCCCGGCTTGACTTCATGCCGCCGTATTTGTTCTGGCGTATATCTCTCCAAATAACGCATCAGCAGCGGCCGTGGCCCCACCAGGCTCATCTCCCCCTTCAAGACATTCCATAATTCTGGCAGTTCATCCAGGCTGGCCGCACGTAGAAATTTACCGAACTTCGTTAGCCTTTCCCCATCTGGCAGCAAATCCCCGTGCTCATTCCGGGCATCGGTCATGGTGCGAAACTTATAGAGCGTAAAGGGCTGCCCTTGCAAACCGGGTCGTTCTTGCCTGAAGAGAATAGGAGTTCCTAATTTTTGGCGCACCCATACCGACAGCAGCAAAAATACAGGCCATAAAATAGCAAGGGCCAACCCGGCGGCGCAAAAATCAAACAGGCGTTTTCCCCAGCGATTATAAATCATCATCAGGTAGCCAGACGACGAAAGAGCAGATTACCTAAGCGGCGAATGTAATAATAAGGAAGCTGCCAGCCCTGGCTAAACTGGTAAAGCTCCTGCATCCACGCTTTGTCGGGGAAAATGCCCTGCCACCATCCTTTAACGTCATCATATAGCAGGCTGTTAAACAACATATATTCGAGACGGCTGAACTTCTTTTCGTGAGGATTAAATAATCCCGCTTTTTGTATCAGACGGCGCAGCAGCCGTTCTTTCCAACGGGGCGGGCGCAGCTGCGCCAGGACAAATGCCGGAATCAGCGTGCCGAAGAGTTCATGGGGAATAAGCAGAGAAAAGTAGGTGGCTGTTTTCACTTGCAGTGTTTGTACGCGCTGCACAAAGGTTTGCCAATCCAGGCCGGGATGCGCCTCCACAATACGCACTACGTCCAGATGCAGGCGGAAACCAGGAGCGCGCACATAAGAATGCTTGGCCGTATGCAGGCACACTTGCAGCAAATTATCTTCTGGCGCTAACAAGCGCACATCAGTCCCCTCAATTGGAATAGAGCGAGCCATCAACTCGTCAGCCGAGGGTTCCTGATCTGGTCGAATCCAGCGCCCGGCAACAGGCCGCCATTGAAGTTCAAACCACAGCTTTTCCCCATTGGGCAGCAGCTTCCAATATTCCGCTCCGCCCCCCTGCTCTGCTTCTTCCAAATCCTCTTCTTCTAACGCACTGCGGAACTCAAATTGGTAGCCATTCTCCAACAGGATGGCGTGGGCACGGCGAAAATCTTCTTTCCGCACCAACGCATCTACATCGCCCATAGGCACGGCCCCCGGATGAGGGAAAATACCGCGGGCAATGCCGCTGTTTTTCAGCGCTACTAAAGGGATGCCAACCTGCGCCAATCGCACCGCCACATGGTCTAGCTCAGCCAAATATGCACCAATACGCACTTCGGTTTCGTCATAAACCTGCTGCCACTGTTGAGGAACGGCTTCCCAACTATGCTGTTGGGCAACGGCCCAGGCAATGGTAGAGGCAACTTCATGAGAAACGGCCGTTTCAAATAATAACGGCCGTTGTAATTCCTCATTACCAACCCGTTTTATGTCGCTTTTCAACAAGGCAACCAGCGGCAACATAGGGGTCTCATCTAAGCCCGTCATTGTTTCCTGATCGCCAAACATTTAAACTCCGACCTAGAAAAAATTCCAATCTTTGAATTTCTGGCTCAAAATAAGTACTCAAATGCTGCTGCATATCAGAACTTAATGCAGGTGGTTTTGCTTGCCCACCCAACACACCCCGTATTTTGTTCCGTAAAAATGGGCGTGCCTTTTGTGGAACTAAAGATTCCAACCACATTCTGCTTCGTGAAAGAGAAAAGCAGCGGTACAAAGTAAACAAGGTTTCATTACGAGCCTTAAAGGTAGCATTTGTTTTCGTTTGTGCCGTAAGCGGCGTAAAAGCAGTGTTAACTTCCAAAAAAGCAAACACTTTCGCCAGTTCTTCGACAGGATGGGCTATCATATCCTCGAAAATTACGACCAACAGCTTCTCGCGCTTAAAATAGTGCAAATATCGCTGTATCCATTCAAAGTACATGCTAGTTCCTAGGTAAATTTCCTGTTCTGCAATTGCCTCGGCAAATTCTCGTTTTTCGACCTGGCTGTAATATCGATAGTAATTATAATGCGAAAAGGTACGCTCTACAGGATTGCGCAGCAGATAAATCAAACGTACATCCGGCAAATGTTGTGCAATTCGTTCCGGTGCTATCGTTGCATATGCTGGGTATGTGTAAGTCATTGAGGCTTCGCCAACCGCCAATTCTATAGTTCTTGCGTTAAACCAACGTGCATACCAATCTAATCCTTGATGCCAGTTAGTTGTAAAGAATTGAGGCTCCTTTTTCAGCGGCATAAAAATCTGTGGATGCAACGATAAATTATGATACAGTGACGTAGTTCCCGATCTCGCTGCCCCAATAACCAAGAAATTTGGTAACATATTCAATCTGCTATTTGTTTTGTTTCTACAAATTAATTACTGCGTTTACTAAATCATTGGCAGCAAGATCCCACTTATATTTTTTTACGTTTGTTTTTCCTAATTCGATCATTTTTTCCCGTTCACCTTGATCGGTCAAAACTTCGGATAGAATTTCAGCCAATTCCCCTGATGAATTAGAGTCAAAAAGTCTTACGCTGCTGCCGCCAACTTCAGAAAGTGCTGGAATATTAGAACATATCACAGGTGTATCAAAGTGTTGGGCCTCTATAATTGAAAGTCCAAATCCTTCAAAAGAAGAAGGGTTCACATACACTATTGCGCCTTTATATAAGGCTGCCAAATGCTCTTCGGAGACATAACCTGTAAAATGCACTCGTTCGACTAATCCCAATTCAGTAACGAATTGTTTTAGAGCCTGCTGCTCCTTAACCGCATCTCCCGTTCCTGCTCCACCAGTTAAGACAAGATCGATCTCTAATTTATCTGCTAGCATTGCAAATGCTTCAATTAAGGTTCGCATATTTTTGTGGGGGCCAAACGTAGCTGTACTCAAAATAAAGGGGAGGGTGATTTTTAGCTCCTGACAAATCCTTTCAACATTAGCATCTTTATGTTCAGATAAATCTTTATTTACCCCTTCTACCGTCACCTTTATTTTCCCTTCTGCCCAAGGAAAATAAAGGGCAATATCTTTAGCAGAGCTATGAGAAACAGTTAGAATAGTTTTACTTCTCCATAATGAAATTGGAATCATTACTGACCAATACAAACGTTTTGAAACTTCTATGAATTCTGGATACCGTTTATAGAGCATATCATGAACGTTTACCACTTGAGGAACAAATACCAATGCAGGAATAACATAATTTGAAAAAAGGCAGTCCACATGTGACCGAAAAACAAACCAGGGCAAAATCAATTGTTCTACAAGTACTCTCATTGTTCGCCACTTAGTAATCCAAGCGGGTATCACAACTTCCGAAAAAGGCCCTTTGCCAGGTAGATAAGCATCTTTTACATTGCTAGTAATAAACAACACAAATTCATGCTCTAATTCCAAATCACCTAATGCATAAATTAGATTTCGGATATAAATTTCAGCTCCTCCCTGGTGGTTCGGTGTATATGGCAATAAATTGATACCTATACGCATGGTAATATTAATTTCCCTCCTTCAAATTTCTGTAACCTTACCAATATCTCACCAAGAATTTTCGAGGGGTAAAATCGAGTAGCAGCGCCCCTCAAAAAATAGAAGGTTGAGGTACTATGGTGATGTTCAGTAATATATTTACACCAATTCTCATTTTAGCCATTGCTGTTGCTGCACAATAGATTGTTGGTTTTTTGAATTACTATTTATTATCAATATGCCAGCACATATCCAAAAATAAATGTGATCCATGTGCCCAATAATCAAAATCGAATCACCAATACTGCCAACAACTATTTTAGTCAGCCATATAAAAGTAGTTGGATATATCCATAAATCGACTGGAGGATGCGATTTTTCTTGCCAAGCTCTTTTAAAGGCGGAAAGAATCAACGCTAATAGAAAGGACCAGTAAAATACAAATCCTATAATGCCATCAGAATGAAGCAACCCTATTGGATCATGCCAACCAGCATCCCGTGCAATCTTATCCAATCTAATCACATCTCGAACACCAGAACCTATAAATAATCTTTCAGGGTTTCTCCTCAATTCCAACCACGAGTGTTCTAAAATCGTTGATCGACTAGATGTTAGTCTGGCCAAGTCAGTTGATGATAATGAATCGTTAAAATGAATCATGTCTGTCCGGGCAACAATTGCCAATTCATCAGGAAACTGCAAGACAAGAGAGCCCCCAATTACTAATACTACAACTAAACCTTTAATCAGTTTCCTTGTACCCTCATAGAACAAATAAAATATAACAACAAGACTAATTGCAATAATTGCACCCCTTGTTTTTGCAGCTACTATTAGAATGGTACTCATTATTATGATGGTTACCCATATAATACGCGATCCATTTGATTGTTTAATTCGATTAGAATGAACAAATATGGGTATAGCTAACAACAAAACGTTAGCTACACTCCAACTAAGATAGTTTGGATTACGAAAAATTCCTGTAAATCTATTTTGGGTAAAGATTGGAAATTTACCAATATATAAAAAACTCACAAGTACCAGTAAGAGATTTAATAGGAAATATGATTGATTCAAAGTTTTTAATGCTTGACGGGGTGATCGCTTGTACGCAGAAAAACCAATGCCAGCAATCATCAACATAAAACGCGCAACTCTATCTTCAAAGATTTCGGAGAGCGAAGGCTCGTAGTGTATTATTAAAAATATTTGCCATCCCACCCAAAAATAAAAAAAAATTAACCACTTTTTATCAACATTTAGGCGTAGACCATCTTTTAGAAAAACCAACCAAAATATTGAGACGAATATGCCTACGCCTATCCATCGTCCATATATAGCAACAGAGGTTTCGAAAAATATACTTAGCTGTTGAGCTCCCACGAGAAAGATTACAAAAACAATTAACCAGGAGATATCCCAGCCTGATAAATTAGGTTCGGAATAATCTGCACGGTGGTTAGTATCATGAATATCTGTCATTCTTAATCCAAAAATTTTTAAGACAATTCAACTAGGGCTTCCAGTCTTCAGTGAGTCAATTAGCCTCACCATTTTTTTTGCCCCTTCAAAATTCGAGTACTTAAGGACTGACTTTCTAGCGTGCTTGCCCATTTTTTCGATTTGCTCCGGATGATTGATAAAGAAACGCATATAATGTGCTAATTGTGTGGAATTTTCATTTTCAAATAGAAATCCATTTTCGTTATTAATAATAGTATTCTGGGCACTTACGCTTGCGTAGGAACTAATAACAGGTAAACCAGATGCCATCGCTTCGACAACAACCATTCCCCACCCATCATATCTAGTAGGAAAGATAAGCACATCATTAGCTGCGTAAATTTGTGGAACCTCATCCAGTTCTTTAAAACCAAGGAAGCTTATATAGTCATTTAAATTGTTCTTGCTAATAACTGTATACAGTTGCTGGTCTGGTGTATCCCCTATAACATTGACATGAAATGCGTAAGCTTCTGCGACTAAAAGTTTGATGGCATCTAGTAAAATATCAAATCCCTTACGATAAATTTGTTTGCCACTATAAATGAATTTAACAATTTCATTTGACTTTTTCGCTCCTTTCATGACGTTTAAGAAAGCATCTTGATTAAAATAATACGGCACGTTAATACAAGGTACATTTGATACCGATTGATATTCTTGTTTAGCGTATTCGCCAATTGCCCATATTTGACATGGGGCATTATGTAATGGAAAGAGAGCTAATTTTCTCAAAAACATTCGTACTTTATCATTGTTGATGATTTTGTTCTCAGTAAATTGAACACCTGGGGCCTCTGACCAAAATATCCAAGGTTTGGCTGATAATATCCACTTATACATCAATAATTGCATGCCAATACTTGCGTATTGTGTAATGATTAAAATATCGGGGTTGAATTCCTGAACTCGTGGCAGAAGTTTGGGGCTAATATAAATTCGCGGAAATAAGTATATATCGCGTATAAATTCATGAGGGTGTTGAATTTCTCTTAATACTTGCCACTGTCGTCCATAGGTTATTTGGCGCAAATAAAATATTTTTAGTTCGATTCCCGGCTGTTGAGCTAATGCATTGAATAAGTCTACATTATGATAAGATGGAAAATTAGTAACTAATGCTATTCGCTGAAACTGATGGCTTCCTTCATGTTTACCAATCATCTCGTTTTCCATTGACATTGCTAATCCATCGGTAATTTTTTAATAATACGAGCAGGAATGCCGCCAATCATCACATTATCGGGAAACGAACCACGTACAACAGCCCCTGATGCTACAATACAACCATTACCAATTTTTGTCCCATCTAAAATTTTAGTCCCCATACCTAACCAGGTACCGTCACCTATTTGTATAGACTTTCCAACATTCTGACCTGCTCTTCGAGCATGATTTCCTATTTCATGTGTTCCTGTATTTATCATACATCCGGGAGCTATAGCAACTCGTGCTCCTATCGAAATACTAGCGGATGCACTAGTGAAAAAGTGTGTTTCAGTACCTATCCAGGTGTTCGCCCCTATCATAATATTGTGATAGTGAAACTTTGCCCCTCCTACAATACGAACCCCCTCAGCTATTTGTAGACCCGCTAGACGAAAGAGAACCCTCCTAAATGCAAAGCCCCTTGTAGGAAACAGTAAATTCGATATGATATGAGCAATACGCAAAAAAAAACGATAGTGAAAGTGAAGAAGCGTGGTCAATTTCCAATTTCTCCTATTGCCTTTACAAGTTGTTGTGCCGTGCCCGTAGCTTTACATTTAGGAAGTGTATTAAGATTTTCCAAAGTAAAGTTAAACGCCTCTTGATTGCCTTGAAAAAAATACGCTAATCCTAATTCAAATAGCACATCACAAGAATCAGTGTTGAAAGAAAAAGCTTTCTCTAAGTTAAATACTGCTTCGTCTAATAGTCCTAGATCATTATAAATTACTCCTGACCAATAATAAGGTTCATAGGCTGTTGTATTCCGTTCTTTGGCAACTGAAAATAGAACTAATGCTTGTTCATATTGCCCTAATTGACTTAATGTGCGTCCCAAAGCTATTGCGGAAAAGAAGTTACTTGATGTTTGTTCGTTTGCAACACAAACAGTTAATGCTCCTTGCCATTGTTGCTTCTGTATTAATTCAGTACAAAGCGTAGCAAAAATCAACTTGTTTTTTTTTCGAATAGGCCAGTAATCAGTTTGTGCAAACAACATTCTGTCAACAGCAGATTGCCAGGAGTTGTTAGCTAATAACAATTGACCATTTGCTTGAGCAAGAAAACGGTAATGTAGATCAAAATAACCATTTGAACCATCAGCGCACCGTGCTAAATTAAAAGTTTCCATTATATAACTTGTGTCATGAGAATACAATGCTTGAAATGTGTCTTCAACCATTTCCGAGGTTAAAGTATTCATACTTGTGTTAGGGCATTCTTCAGCAAAACCCTTATCACTTATATCTAAATATTGAAAATAATTTCCCCATGGCAAGTCAGAAATATTCCAATTTCTGGTAATTTGAGAAAGATTGTTTTGCATCATCAAGTTATGCTTAATAGCAGGGGCTAAAATTGTAAAAAAAATAACAGACAAGTAAACGATACCCGCAATGCAAAATACCTTTGGAAAGGGATATAAAAATTTATTCGTGACTTTAATTTTCATAACCAAAATGACGGTTTAGATTACCAGCAATGTCGTCGAATATTTTTAGTTCAAATGAAGTTAACTGGCTTTTCCAACGCTCATCAATTTGGATTTCCTGTTCCCTTTCAAATAGCATTGGATTTCCGGGAATGTTATGAGTTTTAGAAATATTTAATTTGGTCATAATTGACTCATATGGTGCATTGAGAAATGCACTAATTTTTCTCATCTCCCTCTCGGGATTTCGGCAAATATTTTCATAAAAAACAGTAAGTATGCTTTCCTGGGGAATAGTACGCATCATTAATAGTAAATTTTTATTTACACGTTGCCATAACTTTGCAGCCTGAGACATTTGTTGACCACGCCGAATTGCAGATGCGGTAACAGCACGACCATCACGCACTAGATATATGATACGGGTATTTTTAGGGCGAGTTAGATAAAGCACTTTCATCCTTCCTGCACTTTTCGTTGAATCTACAACATAGGAGGCTTTTTGAACTTTTGCGATAACATCAAAAAGGAGCCAACTATTAGCTGCCATATTGATGTATTTTTTAATATCAGAAGAAAGAAAGCTTCCAATTTTTAGCAAACTCATTTGTCCTGCAATTAATCCTAAATCGAGTGCTGTGGGGAATTTGCGCAGATATTTGGTGCCTACAATGTGTGTTACACAAAATTCTTCCCATTTTATTATAGGAAGACCAAACTCGATTGCAGTCAAATGTGCAATCTTATTCCAGTAAGGACAATTGTTAATAGTCTCTCCACAAGAACACAAACGAGTCTCTGGCTGTAGTGACAATCGATGAATTTCCCCCATTCCAGATATTGCAGAATGGTTACCTAGAAGCAAATCTAACAGGGTTGACCCAGAATGACTTGCGCCTGCTATATAAATCAATTGACTTTGTTCTAACATTTCATCACTTTTTACCGAAGCCATAATTATTGACTTACCCTAGTCTGAAAAGCATTCACGCTCTTCTGATTTGATGATATCTTTGTAGCAAAAGAGATAAATTGGTTTGAATTTGTTGATGGTAGATGAAAGTTAAGGGGAGTAAGTATATGAATCCAAAAAGTAAAATCAAGGCTATCAAATTTACAAGTGAATGCTTAACAAGAATATTTTGTTGAGCTAAAATAGTGATTCCGGATGCAAGTATTGCTAACAGAAATGATAAATATATTTTCTTTAAACTTTCCGACCAGTTTGCCCCCGTTAACTTATTAAAGTAATAAAGATTTAGTGGGGCGGAAAAGATCGCAGCTAAACTAACGCTCCACGCGACACCTTCCATACCGTGAGATAATCCATATATAAACAAAAACAAAACAAGTAAACAAAGACGGAAGATCAACATCTTTAGACGTAAATCAGATCTTCCTACAGCGTAAAAAATGTTAACCACTGTATCAAAACTGTACATCAACCCAGCAATAGTTAAAATACGAATTGCTGATGCCGTAGGCAACCAATTATCAGGGTAAAATATCTCGATCACTAAATCAGCAAATAAAATCCATCCCAAGGTATATGGAGTAAGTAAGATCATGAAATATTCTAACATTTGCAAGAAGTTTCGTTTTAATTGTTGAATATTGTCTTGAAGCTTAGAAAAAGATGGAAAAGCAACACGATTCAGAATATTTGCTAAATACCATGTTGGCAAAACGGCTAACTGGAAAGCTAAGGTGTAATAACCAAGGATTTCTGCACCGAAATACCGACCAATCACAAAATAATCCAGTTTTGCAATTGAAACGGAAAAAAGAGCGGACCCCATAACAGGAAATCCAAATTGAATTAGCTCTTGGAAAGATTGTTTATCAAACTGAAAACGCGGGCGCCAAGGATATGCAATAGTTAGAATAATTGAGCGTACAAATTGTCGTACAATTGAAGCGATAATTAGGCTCCAAACTGCACCTTCAAGTAAAGCTGTAATAATTCCTGTTATCCCAAAGCTTATTTCTCCTATAACATCTGCTTTCGCAAGTTGATCAAGTCGTAATTCCCTCGTCAACATTGTTCGTGGGATCAAAAGGAGTGCTTGTATAGGAAACAATATCATCAAGCCATACAGAACGGTCTTTAATTGTGGTTCATGCATGAATTGTGCAATTGCAGGTGCAAAGGAAACAGTTAACAAGCCTATTAACATGTTTGCACTCAAGTTTGCCCAAAAGGCTGTATTGATAGTTTTTCCATCAAGGTCCTTCCTCTGGATAAGCGCAGAGGCAATCCCAAATTCCCCAACTTGTTTTAAAGTATCAATAACGATAAAGCCTAAACCTAATAAACCAAAATCTTCGGGTAATAAAAACCATGCTAAGATAAGCATAAACAAGTAGCGTACAATTTGTGCAGTAACCTGCCCCACACTTGTCCAGGCTAATCCTTTTATTGCTTTTTGGCGAAGATTAGTAACTTGAATGTCATTCATAAAGTATGGTTTCAATAATTTGTGTCACATTTGCTGTGCGTGTAAATCGTGTTAAAGCAAGTTGACGAGCTAATTCATGTGTTGTGATCAGACTATCTTGTTGCCAGGAATATTTACTTAAATACGCTACTAGTCCGTTTACATCACTTTGTGGACAAACTGCTCCACAAAAATGGTCTGTAATCCAAGTATATAATTCGTTATGCTGACCAGAGATGGATATTATGATTGAACCAACAGACATTGCAAAAATACTTTTACTAGGTATAGCTAGACCTTGAAACTCATTTTCCAATGATACCAATGCAATATCAGCCGCTGCCAGAATGTAAGGCAAGTCATTTTCTGGTTGCCATCCTAACACAGTGATGTTTTTAAGATTTTCGCTTTGCTGAGCATCATTTACCAACGACCATTTGGGGCCAGTACCAATAAACATAAAATGGATTTCGGGCACAGCTTTTAATTGACGTGCTGCCTCTAACATTGTTTCAATATCGTGTCCCAGCCCCATATTGCCGGAATACATCACTGTTAGCTTGTCTACCTGGTTATATTTTTGGGCAAACCAGTTTTCAGCTTTGGGAATGGGCTTAATTTTTTCTGTATCCACCCAGGGATAAATGACTTCAATCTGGCCCTGGGTGGTTTTTGTGGAGTCAAACTGCAGGGCCAACGTGGCCGCCATATATTCGCCCAACGTCATCACCACCTTAGCCCGTTCGTAGGCACGGCGGTTCAGCCAGCGCCACAAGCGAATGAGGGGGTGTTTCTCGCTGAAGCCGCTCATCCGTACCAGCACGTCGGGGTAAATATCGTGGACCATCACGTGATACGGTGTGCCGCGCAATGTACGCATCAACCAGCCCAACCAGCACAATATCGGCGGGTTAGAAAAGAGGAGCAACGGTGTCTCTTTGGGCCAGCGCCAAAGCCAGAAAAAAGCTTGCAGCCAGTAATGCACCCAGGAGAGGGCGCGGCGGATAAAGCTGCCGCGATGATAGGGCGCGGCAGCGAACATCTGCACTTTAGGATGGGATTTTTGCAGTGTGTCGGGATGCCCGGTGAAAAGGGCTACACTGCCTAACGCCTCGCCCATATCTTCGGCCAGTTCCCAGGTCATAGGGCCGGCCATCTGGTTTAAAATGAGAATGGCGGGTTGGGTTTCGTGATCAGTCAACGATCTGCTCCCATGGCATAGCCAACCATTGGGCAATGGCTTGCTGCCAATCGGCCCAGCCAGCACCAGGTGTGGTGAATAAAGGTTGGTAAGTCTGTGTCAGGTGAAACAGGGATTCTTCTAACATAAAGAGATGGGCGCTGAGATGGCGTGCAGTTTCTGTGGGCCAAAGGCCCATAACTGGTAAAGAGTGGGAAAAGTCATTATTTATAAATTGCTGTAGGCGTTGTGCCAAACGGGTAGGAAAGCGGGCGGCGCAGGAATAAACCAGGACATCATAGCCAATCTGCCGCTGCGCGGCGTATTCCCAATCAATTAACCAGGTGCCAGCTTCATTAAGCAAGATGTTGGCGGGCTGAAAATCGCCATGTGTTAGGGCCAGCGTTACCGGAGCAGCCATAGATGACAGGTGTTTTGTGAGCTGCGCAGTTTGCTGGCGCACGGCCGTTTTCTCTCCCTCGCCCAACAAATGATGCGCATCTACCAGGGCCAAAATACGCTGCTGTAACATTGCCGCATACTCACAGGTGGGCAGTTGCGTTGCCGTCTGCGCGTACAGGTTGGTTAAGGCGGTGTAGACTTGCTGCACGGCCGCCGCTGCCTGCTGCTTATCAGCCAAGCGGTTGATTGGTGTGCCACTGACTAACTGCTCACAAAACCAACCATACGTCTCCTCATCGGCAGCCAATAAAGGAGGCACAGGCAGGCCACACACCGCCGCCTGCTGCCGGGCTGTAATTTCCTGGCGCATAAACTGCTCATGAAATCCAGCCTTGCGCAATCCGTAGACTTTGCCCTCGCGTACATCCAGCCAGCGGATTTTATGATTACCGGCAATAACCAACTGCTCTTGAGCTTGCGGCACAGGTGGGGAAACACGCAGGTGCGCTTGTGCCAACCATGATGCGGTGAGGCGAGAGGAAGCAGCCTGTACATAAGCGGCTTGCAACGGCAGTTTCCACCACACCGGGCTGCGCGAAAATTCCCGCCGGATGGGGTCAAAAACAGTTGCCTGGGCATCGGGCAAAAAAATGGCGTTGAGATACGCATTCACCAGCCAGGTTTGGCCCTGGGCATGGCTTGGCACACGGCCGTCTTGCCAGCGCACCGTGATTTCCTGCCCAAAATGGCGGCTCCAAAACTGGCTCAGGGTCTTTTCCAGAATGTCGGGGAACGGCTCCCGTTCTCGCAGTAGACTAATCCGCACGAGCCGCAGCCTTTAACGAAGAACCGATTTGAGCCTGAATCATTTGTTGGAGGGTGGTGATGGGTAAACGGCCGTCCAACACCTGCCAATGCCCTTGTTTCGCCAATGCTTCATACTGGGCCAACCGCGTCGCCAGCACCTCCGGCGCATCAGGAAATGGCTCATGCTTCAACTTCGAACGCCGCAATGATTCATCCACCGGGATCAACAATAAAAACGCGGCATCCGGCGTCGGCGTCACCCATTGCAGCAGCAGCCACAACCACCACCGTTCCACTCTTTCCTGTGGAAAATTCAGCCTAAAATCCACCAACGTATCCCAAATATAACGGTCACATACCACTGGTCGCTGTCGCAGCCGCCACCAGCGCACCTGTATGCCGTAAACAAATATCAAGTCGAGCAGCGCCAGCAGCAGCCACAGCCGCCGCTTCCATGGCTGTTGCAGCGCTTTGCTGCGTGCTTCACTGCGGCCGCTAGGCGGCACCACGCGCCCGCCAGACAATCGCCGTACCAACGACTTGGCGACATTAAACAGCGGCGTATAACCGCCGCGCACCCACAAATAAACCGGAGCTTTCCCCTGAGTACGCAGCATATCTAATATCAACTCAATTTGCGTGGATTTTCCCGCCCCATCAAGGCCGCTAAAAACAATCAACATAAGGATTTCTAGTTTCTTCGGAAGAAAAAATTTTTTCTTGGAAGGAAAATTATTTTTCTTGGAAAGAAACGAGACGCTTCTTGGAAAGAGATTTTTCGGAAAGCATTCTTTTTGCGAACCCCTTCCGAAAAATCTCAAAATCATATTAAACGATTCGTCTAGCTAACAGGATCTTCTGGATGATCAGCGTTCCACATGGCCACCAGTTCATCGCCTGTTTTGCCAATGTTTTCACTGTTCTCAATATTGCCACTAAAGGCGCCGCGTGTGTTAAGGGCGTTGGTTAACGCCGTATCAGCGCGATGATTGACTTTGATATTCCCGTCCAGGTCAATGGCCGGGGTGTAGATACCCAATCCTTCCAGCTTGACCGCCTCGCCGCGCTGGTTGAAGAAGATAACAGCATCGCGCAGTTCCAATAACACCTGCGCCACCCCACTTTCGTTGAGGGCCGTGCTGCGGGCAATGAACTGCACCAAGTCATCGTTCCTGGCCATATTTCCCAGCTTCACTTTGGGCCGATACGCATTAATTGCTCGAATACGACTTGTCATTTAAATGCCTCCTTTGGGCTGTTTGGCGTAACCACGCAACTGGCGGTTACAAGACAATAAATAAAACGGACTATAGCGCTTCTTTAAGCGCCGCTATCCACTATTTCATGTCCTATTTGAGCACCAGGAGAAATCTATTAATGGCACGCTCCCGACCACCCAAACCGGATGATCGCAAGCATATAACAAGTCACCTCACAAATCAAGCAATCTTACAGCTATACAGCTATACAGCTATAGAACCAAATTCCTAATGAGTTTCCCCATCCAACCGTTCCCAAAATTGGGCTATACTTTGCCTTAGGAGAGGTTGCAAACGCCACGCCTTTTCCAGATTCATTTGCAACTGCGCATACTCAATCGGCGCAGCATAAGCATGGCGAAAAAAGTTTCGAAAAATGCCCCCGGTTCCATGTCCAAAACAGCCACATCTACATCCGATCCCTCCCGGAAACGACCCGCTTTCACCACGGAGCCAAACAAATAAGCTTTCTGGACACCATATTGAGGCGCAATCTCATCCAACAGCGCCCGCACCTGTGCCAGCGTCTGCAAACGCAGACGCTCCAACTGCGCCTGTTGCCAGACAACTGCTTGATTCTAACAACGAAGTATCAAAAGCCATGACGTCAGTATACCATAGGCAGAAATCATGAGAGCTAAACATGCCATAATGGACTGCGCAACAGGAAATCTAGTAACTGTTGACTTTTAACTCGACAAGATTTGGCCAATCTCGGAGATTGGTCAAACCTAAAAACCACCAACTAATTTCCGCAAGGCTGCTGCAAAAAACGAGGTTTTCCCTGTCCCCGATACCAATCAATCGTCCGCTGCAAACCCTCCGCAAACGACGTCTGCGACTCAAAGCCAAACAATTCCTTCGCCCGGCTCGTATCCAGCTTGCGCCGTGGCTGCCCATTGGGCTTGCTCGTATCCCAGCGAATCTCCCCCTTAAACCCCGTCAGTTCCACAATCGTCTCCAGCAATTCCTTAATGCTAATTTCAAAGGCACTGCCAATATTCACCGGCAGGCTCTCGTTATATCGTTCCGCCGCCAGCAAAATTCCTTCCGCTGCATCCGCCGCGTATAAAAACTCCCGCGTCGGCGAGCCATCACCCCAGGCCACAATGTGGTCATCGCCCCGCTCCTGTGCCTCCACACATTTGCGAATCAATGCCGGAATGACGTGCGAGGTCTCCAAATCAAAATTGTCCCCCGGCCCATACAGATTCACCGGCAGCAAAAAGATGGAATTATACCCATACTGCTGGCGGTATGTCTGGCTTTGCACCAGCATCATCTTTTTCGCCAACCCATACGGCGCATTCGTCTCTTCCGGGTAGCCGTTCCACAAATCATCTTCCTTAAACGGAACCGGGGCAAACTTAGGGTAAGCGCACACCGTACCGATGGCTACAAACTTGGGCACGCCGCGCAAGTAGCTCTCGTGCATCAACTGCGCCCCCATCATCAAGTTGTCATAAAAGAACGTCGCCGGGTTGGCGCGGTTGGCGCCAATGCCGCCTACCCGCGCCGCCAGGTGAATGATCGTGTCTACCGGCTGTCCCTTGCGGCTGGTATCGCGGAACAACTGCTTAACCGCTTCCAACTGCGTCAGGTCATAATCCGCCGTGCGCGGCACTACAATCTCCACCGCGCCCCGCTCTGTCAGCTTATCCACCACAAAGGAGCCGAGGAACCCCGCCCCTCCGGTCACAATCACCCGCTTATCTTGCCAAAAAGTCATACTATCCGGCCAATGTTGCTCTGAATTCATCATTCATTATTCCCCATTCATGATTCATTATTGAGTGTCCTGAAAAAGCTACCACGAAGACACGGAAAACACGAGGTTTTTCCGGTAAAAATTCTTCAAGTCTTCTTTTCTTCGTGGTTTTTTCAGCGGACTCATCATTCCCTACATACTCACGACCTGGTCTATCCAGCAGTGCCAATTACCAAACTGCTCTGTCACCACCTGCTGCCCCGCGCCCGGTGTATCCAGTCCAAGCCGCTCCAGGTCAGCGTCTGCCATAATGCGTACCAAATCGGCAAAGCGTACTTTTGGCTGCCAGCCCATCTGCTGCCGCGCCTGCGCCGTCTCCGCCAGGTACGAGCCATTCTGTCCCGTAATGCCTGTAATCAATGCTTTTTTTACGCAAACCAACTCAGTGTCTTCTGCAAGCCCGTAGATAGGGGAACTTCTGGAACAAATGCCAGGTGGGTCTGCACGGCCGTTACTTCCGCACAAGAATGGCGAATATCCCCGGCCCGCGCCTCAGCAAATTGCACTGGCAAAGCCACACCACTTTGCTGCCGCAGCATCTGCAAAATTTGCAGCAAATCCGTCTGCTCGCCACGCCCCACATTGAACACTGGAGGCGTTTCGTTCATTGCCCATGCTGCGGCGGCCAGGTTGGCTGCAACCACATCGCTCACGTACACAAAATCTCGCGTTTGACGGCCGTCACCATACACAGTGACGCCCGTTCCGGCAAGCGCTGCCCGGCAAAAGAGTGACAGCACGCCAGAATACGGAGAAGATGGGTCTTGCCGCGGCCCAAACACATTGAAATAGCGCAAGCCCACAAATTCCGTACCATAGCTGCGATTATAAACAGCCGCCATCAGTTCATTGGTCAATTTAGCCGCAGCATACGGCGTGATGGGGTTTGGTGGGTCGCTTTCCCGCGCCGGGAGCGCAAGCGTATCGCCATACACCGCTGCCGACGAAGCATAGACCACGCGCTGAATCCCCGCCTGCCGCGCCGCCTCAAAGACGTGGAAAGCGCCGGTCACATTCACGTCGTGGTTCAACTGCGGTTCGGCAATAGAACGCGGTACACTGACCAGCGCCGCCTGGTGGAAAACGAGGTCGCACCCGGTAACGGCCGTTACCACCGTCTTCCAATCACGCACATCCCCCACCAACAGTTCAACCGGCAGGCCATCCAAATTCTGCCGCTTGCCACTGCTCAGGTTATCCAGCACCCGCACCGCGTCGCCACGCTGGTGCAGCGCCTGCACCAGATGCGAGCCAATAAACCCTGCGCCACCCGTTACCAAAACCTTCATAACTTATACGCTATAAAGAAATGACTTGTCCCCGCGCCGACTGCTTTTGTAGCGCGTTGCGTGTGTCCACAATTAGCCCCGCCTGTTCACCCACAAACGCCCAATCATACGCCTTGTGATTGGTGACCACGACCACGCAATCGGCCGTTTGCAGCGTTTCAGCAGTTAGCTCCACACGCGCACAATCTACACCCTCATGGGACAGGTCTTCTACATACGGGTCATGATAGACAACCTCGGCCCCGCGTCCTTGCAGCAGCAAAATAATGTCCAGCGCCGGGCTTTCCCGCACATCACCCACATTCGGCTTATAAGAAACACCCAATACCAGAATGCGGCTGCCGTTAATCGCCTTGCGGTCTCCATTCAGCGCGTCCGCCACCTTCGTCACCACGTAATCCGGCATGTGGCTGTTAATCTCTGAGGCCAGCTCAATAAACCGTGCGTTGTAATTCACCGTCTTCAACTTCCAGCTTAAATAATGTGGGTCTAGCGGGATACAGTGCCCACCCACGCCAGGGCCAGGGGTAAACTTCATGAAGCCATATGGCTTGGTCGCTGCCGCTTCCACCACTTCCCAGACATTCAAGCCCAGCTTGTCGCACATCACCGCCACCTCATTCACCAGGGCGATGTTCACGGCGCGGAAGGTGTTCTCCAGCAGCTTCACCATTTCTGCGGCGGCCGTGCTGGATACCGGAACCGGATGCTCTACCACCTGACTGTACAGCGCCAGCGTCACCTCCAGGCAATCTGGCGTTACCCCGCCAAAGACCTTTGGCGTGTTGAACATGTTGTAATCGGTACGGCCTGGGTCTACGCGCTCCGGCGAAAAGGCCAGGAAGAATTCCTGTCCCACCTTGTCGCCGTTATCGCTCAGGCGCGGCAGCACAATCTCTTCCGTTGTGCCAGGGTAAGTGGTACTTTCTAATACAATCAGCTTGCCTGTGCCCCCAGCGTGGGCCACAATGCTGTCGGCGGCGCTGATAATATAGGAAATATCCGGGTCTTTGGTCTTGCGCAGCGGCGTGGGCACGCAAATCGAAATGGCATCCACGTCAGCCAGGTCAGCATAATCCGTCGTGGCCCGAATCAAGCCTTTTTCTATGAGGGGAGCCAATTCGGCGTCGGGGACATCTTCTACGTAGCTGTGCCCCTGGTTGAGCATTGCCACCTTTTCGGCAATCACGTCCAGGCCGACAACCTCAAACCCAACTTTGGCAAAAGCCACTGCCAGGGGAAGCCCCACGTATCCCATGCCGACAATCCCCAACTTCGCCTGCTGACTTTCAAACTTGTGTAGTAGTTCCTGCTTGTTGTTCATTTTGTTTCCCTATTGTTGTTTAACCGTGCTCCGCCCTTCCGACATCGGAGGTTTATTTGAGACAATATGACACGGCCGTTTCTGCAAACACTCTCCCAAATACCAATGTGTAGTCAACAGTACCTTGCAGCAGTTTTCAGGGAGTTCAATATTGTAAGCGTTAACAGAACGGCCGTTTGTTCAAGCAGAAGATAAGCCTTCTGCACATTAACAGCTTCATCTAATAATGGAAATGGTACTTTGATACCTGAGAATTAACGAGAATGAAGTCTGCTCATCCCTAATTCTTGGCTCTAATATCATCCACATTCAGCTTCAGCGGCTGCGGATGTCGGCTTAAAAACGACAACAGCACTTGTACGCGTTCCTTCCCCGGCAAATGCGCATCAAAAATCGCCTCGTACCCGGTAAAAGGGCCACTGACAATCCGTACCCGGTCGCCCTGGCGCAAGTTGCTGCCTCGGTTCTGATGTTCGGCCGTTACGCGGGCTACCCTTTCCTTGAGTTCGTGAATGATATTCTCCGGCACAATAGCTGGCTCACCGCCGAAATGAACCAGGCCCACTGTGCCAGGCAGCCAATTAAACGCATTATACCCATCCACATCCAAGTCAGCCTGCACAAAGAGATAGCCGGGAAAGAACGGCCGTACCTTTGCGGCTCTGGGATTCACCGGTTTTACCCGCATGGATGGGAAATATAAAGCCACCTCGCGTGCCAGCAACTGCTGGTACACAAACAGTTCTTTTTTGGGTTTTGTCCGCAGCACGTACCAATACTCAGCCATAGCGACCCTTATCGTACTGTCAATTTATTACAATCCATATTGCGAGTGACACATGTTCAGGCTTGCCACTTGCTCACTGGCTGCTTGCCGCCTCTTCAAGCGCTCCCTGTGCCAGATAAGAAACAGCAAGGCTTACGCTCAGAGTAACGGCCGTCATCGCCGCGAGAATGCCTGGCGACTGTTCCAGGTTGTTGTAGAAAAGCTCGAAGCCGGTCAGCACCAGAAAGAGGCCCACGCCGCTTTGCCAGATGTTGGCAGACAAGTTCATTTGCAGCAGGCCCAATCCAACCAGCAGGAAAACGGCCGTATTCACATGCGCCATCTCTGCATCCATACCCGGTAGCAAATTCCCCGTCTGCTGCCCCAAATACAGCGCCAGCAGCGCGACGAACAAGGCCGCCAACAAGCGCCACATCCATGTATTCGCCACCACCAGTGGCCCTAGTTGCAAACGGAATGGTGTCTTAACAGGTTGCACAGTCGGTGTATTTTGTCGCGCCGTTACATAAAGAATCATACACACAAACAAACCTGTCAACACCTTAACAAATGCCAGGTGTGGCGGCAGCAAATCCGCAAAAAGCAAACCGGTTAACAAATAATATCCCAACAGCGCAGCCAGGGTTACACGCCAGTCACGCACCATGAGAATGACCGCGCCCAGCAGCGCCAACGTATAAACAGTGGGCAGTCCACGCAGCGCATCCAGGCGATGTAGCCAATCAAAAATAGTTGGTAAAGCCATAAACGGATTGTAGCCTCGCACTTGAAGGAAGGCAAAGCGCCCTATTCTCGCTATAATTACGCCAAATTGTTTATCTGAGTGCCCCCCAATTAACATCTACATCTGTTCTCAGATATTTCTGGCTCTTTGGGAACTCGTGGGGTAATCAAGGCGTGAAACGTAAAACGTGAAACGTGACCAGAGGTTCATCATCTTTCACGCTTCATGTTTCACGGCAAATCCCGCGAAATCCGAAAGACCCATATTTCATGGAGTGTTGCAGGAAATTTGCTTATGACTCGAAAATTTTTTGTTATAACCCTGGTTTTACTGACGGCATTGGCTGCTTGTGGAAACCCATCTCCCTCCATTCCCACCCAAGTGCCCCTCGCCGAACTGCCTACGGAGCCACCTCCCTCGCCCACATCGCTGCCACCTACACGCGATTTGAACGCGCCCATGCCCACAGTGGAGGGAGGGGCAGCTATTGAGGCAACGGCCGTCCCCGACAATCCAACGCCACGCCCCACCGCAACCGCCACGCCTATTTCGCCAATCATTAACCTCAGTAACCCGGATAATGGTGCGCAAATTGTGCTGGGCAGCGACATTGTCGTGCGCGGGCTGTCCCAAATGGAGGCATCGCAAACCATCTCCGTCACCCTGCTAAGCGCCAACGGCCGTACACTCAACAGCGCCGCTGGTGTCGTCAACCCCGTCGGTTGGGAAGCCGGGCTGCATGTGCCCACTTCTAGCAGCGGCTCAGCCACGCTGCAAGCCAGTATATTGGACAGCGCAGGCGCCGTGCTGGCACAGGACAGTGCATCCGTTGTCCTTGTCTTAGATACGGCAAACAGCGACCGCTATCTAGCTTTGTACAACCCCGTAGAAGGAAGTACGGCCGTTGCCGGGTACTTCCTCTTCTTCGATGGCCGTGCCCAGCAGCCAGTCGGCAACCGCATCACCATCTCCTTGTGGATGGATGCCTGCCAGACCCAAGTCGCGTCCTTTTCCTTTGAAATGAGCGGCAGCGGCTATTGGCAGGGGCAGCTTGGCGTACCCGCCAACGTGTCCGGGCCGGGCTGCGCCATCGCCAGCTTTGGCACGCCCGGCGAAGATACCTGGCGCGAGGTGCAAATCCCCATCAATGTGCTCGCCGCCGACTCCGACGAGGCGACCGGTGTAACCATTACCAGCCCGGCAGAGGGCAGCGTTGTGCTTTCCGGGCAAACCCTGACGTTGAACGGTTCAGCATTTAACGCCGATTCGGTGCTGGTAAGCGTGTTGTTGGAGAACGGCCGTATCGTCAGCGAACAAAGCACAACACCAGACAGCTTTGGCAATTGGGAAATTCAACTGCTGCTTCCTCTGGACGTATCCGGCGCAGCGGAAATCACCGCTGCGGCACGAGACGTGGACGGCAGCACACTCGCTGAGGCGCGGCGGTTGATTATCATCAACCCCGGCCCCACCCCCACACCACAACCATGAAACGCTTGATACGATCCGTTACCCGGCGCAAACAATCCAGCGCCGCTTCCCGCTTTGTCTTTGGTGGCATTCTTCTATTGGCTGCCCTGGGGATGCTTTGGTTCAATGAGGGGCGCACCAATCTAGCAGAGGTGGCAGCGAAGAGTGCGGCTATGAGTGGCGACCAGCCCGCACCTCAGGCAGATGGACAATTTGTCAGTGTCAGTGGCTGGCTTACCAGCGATGGCATATTAGGCGATGACCGCTTCATTCGTGCTGGCGATTATGTTTACCTGGAGCGCGAGGTGGAAATGTACGCCTGGGTAGAGAAGGCCAGTGGCTCCATTCAAACGGATGACACTGCCGACAGCCGCTATCAGCTTGAATGGACATCTGACCCGCAAGCCGCCAATGAATTTGAAGTACCTCGTGGTCACGAGAATCCGCCTCTGCCGGTGGAAGACTTAACCCTGACGGCCAATCAGGCACAGGTGGGCATCTATGCCATCACACCCTCACAAATGGCGTGGCCGCATTTGCAGCCGCTTGCTCTGGATGCCAGCAACGTGGTGGATAGCAATGCTGCCGTTTCCCCAGAGTACCTTTACCTGGGCACGGGTACGCTGGATGCACCGCAGTTAGGTGATGTACGCATCAGCTATTGGGTGGTGTATGAGAACATTTGGGTAACGGTGTTTGGTACACTGGGGAACGGCCGTATCCAACCCTACATCTATGATGGCGACAAGCAGCTTTACCGCACGTTGGAGGGAGACCGCGCTGCTGCCCTGGCGCAGTTGCAAACGGAGTACAAAAATTTGCTGTGGGGTTTCCGCATCGGCGGCGTGTTTTTGCTCTGGTTTGGTTTTATGCTGCTGCTCAGCCCTCTAACCAATATGCTGGCACTTTTCCCGCCTTTGCAGCGGCTGGGCAGAAAGTTGACGGCCGTTATCGCCCTCTTATTAGCGCTGGTTTTAGGTATCAGCACCAGCGCTATCTCGGCTATTGTGCATCATTTGTGGGCCGTGTTGTTGCTGCTATTCGTGCTGTTTGTGGCGGGTTTCTTCGTCTGGCAGCAGCAAAATCGTCAATCGTAAAGCGCCAATCGCAACTGGTTTACGGCGGTAAGCAGCCCCAGGGCAAACCAAAAGAGCAGGCCGGGTTTGGCTCCCAAAGCAATGGCATCGCTGAGGCCGTAAACGTGTAGGGCCACGATGCCAGAAAAGAGCGCGATGGTTGTGGGAACGGCCGTGACCGGCAACTTCACGCTGTCCCGCCGTACAATTTGCCAGGTGATTGCAGCAGCCATAAACAACAGCGCCATATACACGATTAACCCTGGCAGTCCCACATCCAACGCCACCTGCAAGAAAATATTATGCGCATGGGCAATATCAACGCCGGGCGTGATACGTGCAGGGTACAAGCGCATAATAACGCGCCGAAATGTACCCAGTCCCGTGCCCGTGAAAGGGAAATCGCCCACAGCCATCACTGCCCAACGCCATACTTCGAACCTGAAGCTTACCGTCCCCAAGGAACCGATCAGAGTTTGTTGCGCTGGGTCTTCTGTTAATTGGCGCAATCGCTCTGGCCCAATTAGCAGCAAACCCACCAGGACGACGAGCACACTACCAACGAGAATGAGACGCAGGTACAATCTCTTTTTCCCCACAGGCAGTGCTAGACTCCATACTGCAAACAGGGTCATAAATCCGGCTATTGCGCCTATCCAACCGCTGCGTGATTGGGTCAAAACGAGTAAGAAGGTCAACAAAAGAGCAAACAACGCCACTGCCCAAGTCAAACGCCGGAAACGTGAATTGCGCCACAATGCAATGAGAAACGAGAGGGGGAGGAACATGAATATGAGCAAGGTTCCGGCCAATTCGTTGGCATGTGTTCCTAATGCGTGGGATTCGGGCAGGGTAATGACCTGATTGGGCAACAAGTGTAGAGCGTCAGCAATTATTGGCACTTTGTCAACCCAGTTCACGCTGAGGGCGGCTACGACAGTAAAGCCCAAACCAATGAGTGCAAATATAATCAGGGCTAAATTGAACTGCGATTTGTCACGAATGAAGCAACTGAGATAACGCCATACGGCAAAACCAAGAAAAAGGCCGGTGGCCTTGGGAAGGGTCAAATCCGGATCGGACGTAACCAGAATGCCTATCCCCAAAAACAACCACCAGAAGAACCAAAGGACATTATAAGGTGTGCGGGGCAACCATTGGCGCTGCTGAAGAGGCCATATCCAGCTGATTAGTAAAAGTAGTAGGGCTAACAAAGTCCCTATTCTGGATATTGTGGGGAATAGCAAAAAGGGGCTAGAGATTAGGAGGAGTAATGCTTCGGCAATGGCTCGCCGCCCTTGTGTGCGAGTTTGCAATGGCTCAATAGGCACCTTTGCCTCGCAGCACCACGAAGGGGGTTTTGATGAGAATGTAGAGGTCCATCCACAAAGAGTAGTTTTGAATGTAGTAGATGTCGTCTTCGGTGTGCAGATGCATGGGTTTGTCGGAACGGCCGTTGACCTGCCACCAGCCGGTTATGCCCTGGGGAACGGCGAAGCGCTTGTGCTGCCAGGGTTCGTAATGGTCAACTAACCAGGGCATTTCGGGGCGTGGCCCAACCAGGCTCATGTCACCTTTGATAACGTTGAAGAGCTGCGGCAGTTCGTCTAAGCTGGTACGGCGCAAAAGCCGACCTATGCGTGTCACACGAGGATCGTTTTCTTTTTTGTGAATCAACTCGCCATTACCATTAATTTCGTTGACTTTCTTTTGCAGTTTTTCTGCCCCGACAATCATGGTACGGAATTTGACCATTTGGAAGATACGGCCGTTTTCCCCGACGCGCTGCTGGCGAAAAAAGATAGGCCCGGACGAGTCAAATTTAATTAGTAAAGCAACGATGCTCAAAATAGGCAGCATCAGCAAAACGAAAAATGAGCCAATGACTAAATCAAACAATCGTTTAACCAATCGCTGCACGCTATTCAAAGCTGGATCGCGCAAGTTTATCATGGGAAGTCCGCCAAATTCTTCGACGGTAGCGCGGTAAAGAGCCAGGCTGAAATAGTCAGGTACAACACGCACATTTACCGGCATATCATGTAAGGATAATACCAACTTATTGACTTGCCCGTAAGCCCGTTGCGGCAAAGCAACCACAACATCGTCAACCATCTCACGTCCAATTATCTCTCTAACTGTGCTTAACTTGCCCAAAACTGGCAAGCCCTTCTCTTGTTTGTCAGGATCGTCATCTAAATAGCCAGCCAACGTCAAACCCATCCAATGACTTTGGGCTATCATTTGCCCGACGCGACGCCCCACTTCCCCGGCACCAATGATGAGTACACGACGTTCAGCAACCACTACCCGATTTAGCCTAAACACCACGCGTGCCACCAATCGCCAACTCAAAGTCAAGAAAAAGATACAAAGAACAACCAGGATAAAAAGCCAGCGGGAAAAATCACGTACAGTCAGGTAAAGAAAGCCAGCAAACAACAAGGATGCCAAAGCAGTTGCTAAGGTAATACTCTGTAACTCATCTACGATTTTATAAGCACGCCGGGGATCGTAAACAGAAAGAAGTAAATAGGTACAAACCACAAAAAGGAACAACGAAATAAAAGATAAACGGCAATTCAACCTGAAACAATGGTTTTACAATGTTAAGATGCAAGAAAAGAGGCAACACCCGTAAATGGGAAGAGAGTGATATTGCTAAATAGATAGCGACCAAATCCATAGTTACTGAAAAGATCGCATAATTTATACTAAACCGCCGGAACATATCGAGGCCTCCTGGTCACACTTAATGTTACCATGCCATAATGATTGCCATAAATTACCACAAACTAATAGTGCTTTATTATCCCTCAACCGCTCTAACTGTGAAGCAAATTATGGCAAAGAATTATATCGTGGGGGGGACAGCGGGCAACTTTGACTCAGGATTTTTGATGCTTATTAACTTATACTTGGCCTGATTATCAGTCCACCTTCGTTTTTATGCCAAGTCTTATAGTAGTATGATAAAGTTCAGAATAAAGATTTTCATGCGACTGAATCATTGACTCAATTGTAAACTTCTCCAACACATATTGCTTGCCGTATTTTCCCATACGTCGGGCCAACATAGGATTTTCCAGAATTTTAATTATAACCCTTGAAACCTGGTCGGGTGAATTTTTATGAACGAGAAAACCGCTTTTTTCATTAATGACCACCTCTGGGATCCCTTCAATATTTGTTGCCACAACTGGTACTTCCATTAGACTTGCCTCGGCAAAAACAATGCCAAATGCTTCCCAATCGGATGGTAAGCAAAACACACTCGTGCATGATAATATCTCGGGGATATCTTTACGCCAACTGAGAAATGTGACGTTTTTTTCGATTCCCAGTCGTTTACACTGTTGTAATAACTCGGGTTTCATGTATCCATCCCCTACGATAAGGGCCTGAGTATACGGCCGTTCTTGCAAAACACGCGCAAATGCTTTAATAAAAATGTGGGGAGCTTTTTGTGGTTCCAATCGCCCAACAAACGTAATGACTTGTTGATTCTGGGCAATATTCAATTTTGCACGACGTGCTGCAATTTGTGCGGGCGAAGTATCAACAGCCAAAAACGCGTCAGTATCTATAGCATAGTGAATAGTTCGAATTTTGTCTTCGGTGCAGATTTTTTGTTCCACTGCTTTTTTACGAATGTAATCTGATCCAGCAATATAAAAATCCGTAAATGTGTCCCATACACGTTCCAGAAGAAAAAAGGTAAATTTTTTCAAGGGTGAGGCTAATGGATCGGCTGCAAATGTATGGATCATGTGGATAACAATGGGAGTACCAGCTGTTTTAGCAGCAAGACGACCTACCAAACCAGCTAATGTATTGTGTGTATGAACAATGTCTATCTGATTTTCTTTGATGTATTTGTGGAGTAATACATAATCTTTTAGCATCCCTTTGAGATTGATAGCACGCCCCATTTGCAACGGTATTATCTCTGTCCCTATATCGTGAAAACGGTAATCAAGGTGCTGCCCTGGCGTAAATGCTACTCGGTTGCTGAAAATGCTATCATTTAGGAACTGACTCAAGTAAGCCACATGCATACCCGCACCACCAACGGTTGACGTGATAATTTGCAATACTTTTATTTTGTTAGGATTATTGGCGTGTAGCATCCTGAAAAACCTTAAAGGTATTTTGGGCACAATCTTGCCAGGAAAACTGCTGCACACGTGCTAAGCCTTGCTGCACCAATTCGTGCCTCGTCGGTTTGTTATGCAACAACTGTATCATGACTTCTGCCCACTTATGAGGGGTATGTGGGTCCATAAGAATACCTGCATCCCCAACCAACTCCGGAATTGAGGCAGCGTTGCTTGCGACAACGGGGACGCCACTTGCCATCGCCTCCAGAATAGGCAAACCAAACCCTTCATAATAGGAGGGAAACACAAATATGGTTGCAGCAGCATAAAAAGCAGAAACATCTGCTTCTTCAATGAAACCAACTTCGAGAATATGTTCTTGCAACTGTAAATCTCGGATGAGGGGGGCCAGGTCTTGTTGATGTCTGGCATTTTTCCCAGCCAATATCAGGGTGGCTTGTTCTCCTTTCTTGACCATGAGGTTGAGAGCTTTTAGCAACATGGGCAAGTTTTTCCATTGCTTTTTAGTGCCCAGATAAAGCAATGCAGAATCAGGAATGTTATATTTTTGCGTTATTTGTTTCTGGTCCGGGTGATTTGACGTAAATCGTTCTGTATCTACACCATAAGGTACAATTTGTACCTTTGCTGGATCTATCTTAAGAAGAGTTATTAATTCCTGTTTCGTGAAGTTAGAGCCGGTTATACATTTTCGTGCTTTACGCGCAGCAGCATAAGTCATGGCTTTATAATATAAACGTGCAAATGGTGAATAAAAATGTTCAGGGTAACGAAACCCTACAAGATCATGAATAGTTACAACAACAGGCGTAGATGTAAATAAGGGAGCTACGTAGTGGGGTGCGTGGAATACATCTAATCGATCTTGGCGAATTTGATGAGGCCAATATAGTTGTTCTGCAACTGAAAATGCCGGGTAGGGAAAGTTCTTTTGTGTTACCCGGATGGCCTGTGTCGCAAAAAAAGGGATGTGATTTTCAGACGTGGTATGGTAAATAATGTATTCGTGCTGTGGTTCTGTTTGCACAAGATATTTGAGAAGTGTGTCTATGTAACGACCAATTCCCGGCCAATGGATTAAACGAGCATCAATTCCGATTCGCACAACAAGCCCCTTACTTTTAATTTGAGACTACTGTCTCTATAGTTTTTTCTAGTTGACTAACACTTTTTCTCCAAGAATAATGAGTATGAACGGTCATCCGCGCATTCGCACCCAATTCTTCCTGTTTCTGCGGATTGTCTAATAAGTATAGACAAGCGGTTGCTAATTGACTGGGACTATCAGCAATGAGAGCATGTTTTTGATGGTGAAATTCTATCCCTTCTAATCCTATAGAAGTACTGACAATAGGTTTACCCATTGCCGCTGCTTCAAGAGCTTTGATTCGGGTTCCTGCACCCATACGCAAGGGGATGACAACTATAGTTGCTCGACGCAAGTACGCCCGTACATCCTCAACCGTTCCCGTCACACAGATTCTTGGGTCTTCTTGTAAAGCCAGCACAACCGACATGGGGTTTCGGCCTACAATTGTAAACGTTATTTCCTCGCGCTCAGCCCAAAGCAATGGCAATACTTCTTTGCTAAAAAATAAAACTGCATCTTGGTTGGGATAATAATCCATGCTACCCAGGAAGATAATATCTAATGCTGCTCCATCATCATAGTTGCCATTTGAATTAAAATAATCAAGGTCTACACCATTTGGCACCACAAAAATGTTGTCCGCACTAGAAAGAGCTTGGAGTAAGTGTTTGTCCTCATTCGATATAACAGTACAAGCTGAAACTTGAGGTGGCAAGTTGCGTTCCAACCGCTTGATGAAACCACGTTGCACATAACCATGTACTTTCTTTAGGCCGAATTGCGGGCTGGTGGCAAACCTATCGTAGAGCTGGGAAGCAATGTCATGAAAATCCACAATAACCGGGATGTCGATGTTTTGTACACATTCTACCAGGTATTGTGACTCTATTAACACGCAATCTGGTTGGGTTACGGCTATTACTCCCTCGATGCGCCTGGATAAAGACTCAGAATAATATTTGAATAAAATATATGGCTTCCTAACCAGAATGCTTTGCAAAAGCCGCCATGCACTACGCCATAATGTATACGGCCGTTCCACAAACTCTATTGTCACCAGATAAGGGGACAACGCCTCCACCGCACCCTCAGGTATGGCATCCAACACATTTGTTATAAGATGCACTTCGTGATTGTGCGACAAATATCTCAGGATAGAAAACATCCTGATACGCCCCCCCTGATCAAGGGGGAAGGGCAACTCTGGTGTCACCATTAAAATACGCATTTCAAACTATATACGCGACTAATTACTCATCCCTTTGACGTAAAATTGGATATCCAAGCCACAAAAGCCAGGGCAAAAAAATCAGAGTCCACAAATAAAATCTTCCTGTGCCTATCAAATCCTTCAAGTTACGCTTAGACTTTATTTCGATTTGCCCAGCTTTCCGCTTAACGTCCGGATTACTTCCAATTAAATGCCTGGTATTTAACCGCAAGCTCTTTTCTCGCAGTTGTTCTTCCAGGCTCTCGCTCATTTCCAAATCGAACATGTGTGAATTTGCAAACGAAATAAGCTCACGTGTAGTAGAAAGAGGTTCATTTATAAAAGTTTCGTATTGCAACCGATAATAAGGCAACCCCATTAATCTTAGAAAAATAGCTGTAAAATTTGCCCGTACCCAATAAACAACACTTTCGATCCAGGTTCGGGTTCTTAAAGAAAATTGTCGGGTTTCTCGGTCATACATAGGAATTGGTTTAGTTACCCATGAATACAAAGTTGCTCGCGGATCCCGAACAAGATGGACCACAACCAATTGCATATCATCTTCTTTGGAAAGCAACCAAGCGTAGGGGCCAAATTTAGATGAATCGATAATGCTTCCCACCTGTTCTCTTTCACAAATAAAATGAAGTGCTCTTTTTAGCGCTTTAAGCGCATCCTTGACATTCGCATCAAAGAGGGGGATTTCGTTACCAGGCCAAAATTTATTTCGGAACATCAATAACAACAATTTTGTCGAGTGTGGTAAAGTTTTTTGGAAATTCCATTCTCTAAACAACAATAACCAGTCTTCCCCAAAAAGTGTTTCAAAGGTCTGACTCCAAAAATCACAATCTTCGTAAGAAGCACCACAGCTACAAAAAACCCCACCGTCAGGTACCGTTGTATAATCGAAGATTCCCCATAATTCACCAAGGTGAATGCTTTTGTTTGCTTGCCCTAAAACATCTCCGATCAGAGTACTGCCACTTCTACCAGCTCCGGCAATAAATATGATCCGTAAAGAATTTGAATTGGTTATCTCATTATTGGTTTGCATATTTTTCTTTTTAACCATGCTGACCAGTGACTTAAAATCGTTCTTCTTTAATTTGAAGTACAATTTACGCTACAAGAAAAGGAGATTCGGAACCGCTTTGCTCAATAAATGTCCTCAGATTTGATTGCACCAAATAACAATAGGCCAAACAAGAACCCACCCAATGGGTTTTCTACGGTACCTAGAAACATAGAAGCAGTCAACATTACCACAATTGCCAAAGCGAAGTGCCTGCGCAAGCTATAGCTCCTTTTCATTGTATTTGCAAAGGTATAGGTTGCTAGTCCCCCAAATATAATCATCCCTACTAGCCCCAATTTCAATAATAGCCACAAATAATAATTGTGCCCAAACATTGCCAAACGCTCCTGATCCCGCAAATCAGCACGATAATAAAAGAGGTTTAAATCACGGTATAAATATCCCAATCCTTGGCCAAACAAAATTGTTGCAGGGGATTCGCGCCAAGAGTCAAGCATCAAGCTGCCTTCATCTAACCGGACACCAACAACTCGATAAGCTACCTGAGTATCTGCAAAAATATCTGTAATCTTTTTGACAACAAAATTTCCCCCGTCTTGATTGTTCTTATTAACGAGGGGTGTAGTAATAAAGATCAAGAATAACCCTCCCAAAAACAAAGCTCCACCTAACCGCGTTTTTACACGAATGGAGAGTGATTTATCGAAGAGAAAGAGGATAAGAAAGGCGAACGCAGCTAATCCCCAATAAGTTTTGGATTGCATAATCAAGAGTGCAGCCATAAGAATGGCTGTAATGATGCCTGTTTGTAAACGATTCCTGGTTCTTAATCCACTGTAGGTAAAAATAAGGCCAATTGTAATAAGATGGAAACTTTGTGGGCGCACGACTGGTAGGTTAATAGAGTTGACATTACCAGGTACGACACCATTGACAAAAACTCTCCCACTTCTTAAGAATATGAGAAATTGAATCAAGATTGCAATCGCTGCGAGAACACTATAACCGGTGATGTTCTGCGCGATTTTCTCTCTGCTCATTAAACTTGCTAATGCAACACCCAAAAATGTGTAGAGCAACGGCCGTAATTCCAATGCAATATTTCGCCCACCATTTTGATGTAAAACGCCTACTAATACGCCCCAACTAATTAGAGTCAGCAAACCAAACGTAACAATGATATAATTTTTGCTAAAGTGTCCTAATCGTAACGTGAGAAAAACAAGGTAACTTCCCCCAATTAAAACTAATACATCTTGATACTTCAGCGCACCAGCAATTTCTGGCGACTGAGCCGTGTCAAAAAGTCCAATGCCCCCCCACATCAAAAAACAAGCAACGAAAAGCAAATGTGCTACTAGATGGACTTCTTTCTTCCTGAATGACACCTTTAGAGGATGTGGGATTATGTAACTCATACTTCGTAAAAAGAATCTTTCCGGGTACTGGCCAGCCTGCAAGGATACGTCAGCCTACTCTGCTCGACTTCTTAATAGAAAAACAAAAGTACTGATACCCAGATGTCTCCTGGCCATAACACTCAACCAGGTATTAGAGATCATGATTGCTACTGAAGAAGCTATAGCCGCACCCATAGAACCTAGCACAGGAACTAGCCATAACATAAGAGCCATGCTAATAAGCAAAGCACTGGAATAGACTTTTATTGCATCTCTCTGATGACCGGTCAGGATAATCAGGTAACCTACTGGCCCGGCACTAGCATTAACTATTTGACCCAAAGCCAGGGTAATTAGTAAATGATACCCGGTTTGAAAATCATGGCCGAATATTCCTAATATCCATTTCCCTGTCAAGATAAGACCAAAGCCAACTAATATTGAAGCCCCAAATGTTAACCCATTGGCTAAACGCACAATCTGTTGTAATTCAGCCTTGTCTTGTCTTGCAAAAGCCGCGCCAATCATAGGAGCAACAATGGTATTAACAGCTATTAAAACGAAACTCCCAAGAACGGCCGTTTTCATTGCTGCCATGTAAATCCCAGCTTCTCCTGCACTTAAAAAGGAGCCAACAACCAATACACCAGATTGCTCTTGAATCAAAACAACAATGGCAATATATAACAAAGGTAACGAAATCCGCAACCAGTCATCCATTTGATAGTCAGTGACTACTGACCCCGTAATTTGCGGAACAAATCTGTTAATAAACCAACTTTGAAGCAAAACAAGCGGGACTAAACCAATTACTAAAGATAACAAAGCGGTAAATGCGCTGAATGTTACTAATAAATAACCCAGTATAAATAGCAAAGAAAGATGAATAAGAGGTTGCAAAATCATTGGTACAAAATAGGCAAACACAATATGTCGCAAACTCCGAATAACTTCAACTTGCACTTGCAACAATCCGTATAGGGGAACGATCCCCATTCCCACTATTGCTAGCATGGGCTGCACCTTGAACACCCCCAATATACTTAAAAGCAAATAACCCACAGCCGCTACAACAAGTCCAATGAACAAGGTCATTTGTCGGCTTCGTCTAACAATACCCTTGAGAAGTCCCCATTTTTTACCTGTAATGTATTCAGGGACAAAACGCAACAAGCTAATGGTAAAACCCAAACCACTTAGCAAACTTAATACCTGAACCCATGAAAAGAGGTACGAATAAGTGCCATACTCATTTGCACCCAGCCATCGAGCTAAAAGGATTTGTGACAAATAACGCAACCCTAACCCAACGCCTTGAATAAAAAAAGCTGCACTTGAGGCAGCTAATATCGTTTTGAATATTCCTCCCCTTCTATTCCAGATAAGGCTTATTTTTTTACCAATAACCATTCGCTTCCCATTGTCATGTTAAAGATGAGGCCCTAGCCCGTCAGATATCCAAGCTATTTAACCGGGATTTCGTGCAAACTACTAGAGGTCAAGGGACAGCATGCAATAATAGTGTATCCAACAGTTCCTGTACATACTTGTCACTTGGATCATAAGTCAGTGCTTGTTGAAAAGCTTCAATTGCAGATGCATTTTGCCCGGTTTGTTTATACAACTCGCCCAAGCTTCGATAAGGCCACTTCTTAGATATGCCCTCTGGCCAAAGAGAAATTGCTTGCTTGATAGTGTATTCTGCCTGTACCAGATCGCCATCCAATGAATATTGTGCTAGAGCTAATCCCAAATATGTCCATTCGTGCTCAGGATTAATGTCAATTGCTTGTTGGTAATCATGTATTGCTTCTTCAAAACGCCCGTTTTCTCGGTGCAGCTCCGCTCGCCCATAATATGTATCTGCCTCTTCCTGGTAATTACGAAATTCATCCCAATATAAGGCCTCAGTATACGCAGTAAACGCAGCATCGGGTTGACGTAACGAGGGGTAACGTTGATAACTTAGTCCCAAGTGATAGTAGCTACTACTCTTAGGTACGGTACTGAAGTTATTAACAGTTACACTCTGTTGAAATGCAGAAGCTGCTGCTCCCCAATCTTCAATCTTCAGATAAGTCCTCCCTAGCTCATACCACCCATCGCTATAATCAGGTTGCAGTTGTACAGTAGTCTTAAACCAGCTCAACGCCTCGGAAAATTGTTGTGCAGCAAACTCTTGCCTTCCCCACCATAAAATATCTCCGGGCATGATGTCTGATTTTTTCCAAGCCAACAGAGCCTCTTCTTGTCTGTTTTCGCGGAAAACAATCCCCAGCCAACGCCATCCATCTCGGCGATTCTGACTAAGTTCCAACGATCTCTGAAGGCGTGTTGTCAACCATGCCCTTTGTTTAGGATTTAGGCAAGAACCAGAAAAATCACAACCGTCTTTATTTAAGTGGGATACGGCCGTATTAGAATACAAGTAACTAAAAAATGTATTGCTGCGAAAAAGAAGAAAACCTACTATCAGCAATATAATAAACCAAGCATCAAACCGCACACAATGAGGTTTTGTCAAGGATTGCATTGATTTAGCAAACCCAAAGCCCCCTCATCATTGGCATCAATGCTTAGAATCAACTCCAGGTCCGGTATCGCCCGCTCACAATTTCCGATTCGCACGTAACTTTGGGCACGTCCCTTTAGAGAGGGTAAATATTCTGGTTCAATATTCAATGCTTTAGAAAAAGCACTAATTGCTTCATCAAGTTGCACATCAATAACGAATGACCAACCTAAAGCATTATAAGCCTCAATATTTTGAGGATTCACATTTGTCCACATAGCAAAAATGCTGATTGCCGCAGATACGTTGCCCGTTTCCATATAGGAATTACCTAACACAACATAAGCCTTCTCATACGCTTCATCATACTCAAGCACCGAACTGGCATAGCCAATGGCATCCTCAAACCTACCCAGGTCAAAACTAGCTCGACTCAAACCAAACACAACATCAAGGTCATCAGGTTTCAATTTAAGCGATTCCCCAAGATAATATATAGCCTGCTCATTTTCGCCTAGCTGGCGGAATGCTTCACCTAAACCTCGATAGGCATTAGCCCTCTCCATATCATTTAAAGCAAAATCAAGTGCCTCCTCAAACGCATTAGCAGCATTTGTGTAATCTTTTACAGCAACATATGCCCACCCCAACCGAGCTTGTGGAGCAGAGATGTTTGGCATAGCTTCTGCACTCAATTTATAGTAAGCTAACGACTTAACAAAATCTTGCATTTTGTTGTAACTAACACCTAATCCCCAGTAAGCTCGACCAGCATCCACATCTAGTTCGACGGCTCGTTCAAATGAAAGGATAGCTAAATCATAATCCCCCTGCGTATAGAAAGCCCAACCCAAATTTGTATGAGCTTCTGCGTTTTGCGCATCATATTGGGTCCACTGCCGGTAATTATCAATTGCCTTTTGCAAATCACCAGTGTTTTCATATGCTCTGCCCAAATACTGATATGGGCTAACGGCCGTTGGTGACAATTCTCGCCACTGATTTAAAGCAACTATCGCTTCGGGAAAATTACCCAAGTTAAAAAGAATGCGTCCTTGCCCCTCATACCCCTGCGGTGTATCTGGGCTAAGCTCTACATACTTATCAAAATAGTTAAGCGCATCTTCGTAATTTTCTAAATGAAAATATGCCCAGGCAATATTGAGATTCGCTGCTTCCGAACCTGGATCGGAAGATAGGACAGTTTCAAAATATGGAACACTTTCTGCAAAATGCTCTTGTTTCAACAAGAGTGTACCCAACAACTGATTAGCATTCACATTACTAGGCTGCACACGTAGCACTTCTGTTAACAACAAGTTTGCTTCTTCATAATCATCATTAGTAAGGGCTGTTGACGCTATCTTTAGTTGAGCAGAAATCATACCCGATTGAGCTGATTCATTTTCTTGATCGAAATCATGGAGAATTCGCTCATAAACGAGAATAGCGTCCTCTGGTGAAACCTGTGCCGCCTTTGCAAGTAATGCATTTACTAATCCTATTTGTGCCAAATCACTTTGAGGATAGTCTGTAACAATCCCCTCATACGCGGCAACGGCCTCATCATATTGCCCAGCGGTCGCCAGAATATTCGCATCCTGCAACAAATCATCCAAACTTGGCCCACGCAAGAAGAAGTACCATACGGCCGTTCCTACTACACTCAATAAAACAATTGCCACTCCGACAACCATCCAAGTCGACTTACGCTTCTTCAGCGGATATTCTCCTAATGACGGTCTGAAAGGAACCGGTATTTCTGGAGCAATCGGAATAACCGCTCCTCCACTCCCCTCAACGGGCATAACTTCCGTAGGGGTCTCCCCAGACGAAGCCCGGTAATTCTCCATATCTAACAAAGTTCTATCTGAATCTGGCACTTGATAATCGCCAAAATCAACGATTGTTGCTCCAAGTGGCGTCATCTCATCCTGTGTCCACCGCAAATCCTGCGCCAGCTCAACAGCCCGCTGATATCGATCATGCGGCTCTTTCGCCATCGCCTTATTCAAAATATCCACAAATACCGGAGGAATATTCTGGCGGAGAGTCCGGGGATCAGGAACAGGACTTTGCACATGCATCATCATCACAGCCATTGTCGAACTAGCTTCAAAAGGCGAGCGCCCTCCTAACATCTCATATAGTGTAATGCCAAGTGCATAAATATCTGTGCGCGCATCAACCTGCAAACCCTTGATTTGCTCAGGGGACATATATTGAACTGTGCCCAACGTAATCCCTGTTGCTGTTTGTTTTCCCCCTCCTAAAATTTTTGTAATACCAAAATCCATCAAGATAGGTTGGTTATCGGGTGTAATCATGACATTAGCAGGTTTAATATCTCGATGGACGATCCCCTTTCCATGAGCATAATCAATTGCATTCGCCAAGCCAATAACCAATCGTTTAACCTCTGCGATGGGCATATACTGATGAGCCGCATTGAGCTGCTTCAATCTGTCTTGTAGCGTTTCACCTTCGATATATTCAAACACAATATAATACACATCATCTTCATGGCTAAAATCATGAACCTGAATAATATTGGGGTGCCTTAATTGCGCAACAGAAGATGCTTCCCGTTCAAAACGCTGTACGAAGTCACTTTGGTCCGATAAATGGGAATGAATTATTTTAATGGCAACAGTTCGTTTGAGATTGGGGTCAAAGGCCTTATAAACTGAAGACATACCCCCATGCCCCAACAACTCCCCAATTTGATACCGTCCTCCAAGAATACGGCCTTCCCAGCCAGGTTTTGCCATAATAAACTTCCTCCTAGTAATTAACAACTACTAACGCCACGTCTATTGTGCTCTTAAATTCTATCCACCCGCCTTACATTTCTACAGAGCACAAAGATACTGTAGACTCCCCCATCTCACTTAACTAGCTGAAGTAACTTCTTCCGACACACTCCACCATTCCCGTCCTAAGAGAGCAAATATCATCAAGCTCCCCCCGAGAAAACCAGAAACCAAAGCAATAATTGACCGATGAGGTGAAACCGGTTCATCCGGCACCACTGAATTACTGGCAAGCCGTAGACTGTTCATCACGTCCTGAGAAGTAATCCGTTCCTCATCCACTTTGCGTGCTAATGTAGTGTACGTCTCTTCTGCTACCGACACATTTCGCTGCAAACGATTAGCTTCAACCAATAGAACCTGTTTCTCCTGCTGCAAAGCTAAGATTTCTGGTTCCAGTTCGATCAGATTCAATTCAATTTCATCAAGACGTGTTTCTAAAGTAGCCTGTAACCCATCCAAATAAGCCTGCTGTTCGCGGCGGCTAGCGCTGGTCAAGTCTGTACCTGAGCCAACCTGAAACTGTACTCCGCCATCACCTTGTGCACCAAAAGCCTGAAGCTGCAAATTAAGTACCGTCAACTGGTCAGCCCAGGTAACATCCGTGCTATTTTGTAAAGCAAGCTGGGTTTGCAATCCGGTAAGATCTTGTAACAAAAAGGTTATTTGTTTTTGGTCTGCCAAATATTGAGCTTCAACTTGATTCAACGCAGAAAGTCGGTTTTCCACAATACTGCTGCGGTTCCGTAATTGAAAGTCTACCAAGGCTTGCTCAGTCGTTGCTAGATCTGTCTCAGCTCCGGCCAACTGGTTTTCATAAAAGGCCAGTTGCTCGCCGTTGCTGTCCCGGTAAATCTCATTGGCCCATTCGACGAAAAGCTCTGCCCATAAATTTGCAATTTGGGTAGCCATTTCTGCCTCTTTATAGTCTGCCGTTAACTGGATCAGGCTGGGATCAGCACCAGACTGAGCTTCTAACAATTTGCTTAGCTCTTGCACCGATTCCACATCTGTCTGGGGTAATGCCAACTGCTCAAACAACTGCTGTAACAGTTCATCGCTCATGGCCAATTGGGGAAAGGCCTGCAAGGGTTGTTGGTCTTCCTCAGTTTGGATACGTGGGTCAAATTGAATATTCTGGCGAGTTTCTGTAATGGCGACAAGAGATGTTGCTTCATAGGTGGGAGGAAGTAAAAAACTAATGCCAAAAGCTACAATAGTCGCTATAAGGCCTGTTCCAATAATCCCTTTCCAGTTTTTGATGAGCGTTTCAATATACGGCCGTAAATCAATCTCCTCTTCCAACGATGATGCCTCCATGTTATCTAAATGTAGGGGCGATCATACATGATGCCCCTGAAAGTGCCAAACCTATGCGATTCCCGAACAACACCTTACTAGAAACGCTAATTCTGTTGCAAATTCAAAACGCTGCACATCCCAATTTCGCCCGTCCGCCCACGCTTGAAACTGTGCTTCGTAATTGGCAACCATGCCTTTTTTGCGTCCACCTAAACTGGCGGTAGGAAAGCTGATGAGTAGGTATTTAGCTTGTAGGGAATCAAGCAGACGGGGCACGGCCGTTTCCTCCACTTGAGCCAGCACCGGCAGCAACTTTAGCAGCAATACCAGGCCCACGGGGCGATTAGGCGGCTCACTGATCACGTCGCGCACGGCCGTTTCCCCCCGCACTCCCGCCAACGCCAAAAACTCACCCACAAAGCCGACCATATCCGCATAAATGTCATAGCCAATATACTGCGTATCAGGGCCAAACGGCATCCACGGCCACGCCAGCCCATTCAAGCCACAGGCCACATCCATCACCGACTGCACCGGTGGCAAATCTGCCAAAATCGTTGCGTAAAATTCCTCCAAGATAGGCAGCCGTTCACGGGTAGAAGTGTGCAGCCCCATCACCCTGCGGCAAGCGGCGCGAAAAGCAGCGTCATCCCCCACGGCCGTTTGTAAATCAGCCAGCGCCCGTGCGTAATCAATCTTCGCCGCAAAGTATGCCCCGCCCACCTGATGCAGCTTATTCTTGGTCGCCTTCAGCGCTTCCTTAGAATTGCGCCGCACCGCCAGTTCCCGCACCGCAACACGCCGCACCAGCGCCGGGCTAATGTATCGGTACTTGGGAGCCGCAAGCACGGCCGTTACCAACTTCTCTAACTCATCCATCCGTGTTCGACTCTCTCAAGCCCACCATCAACTGCATCATAAAGCGCAAATTATGCATCGTCGCCAACCGCTGGTACAGCGTATCCCCTACCTTATATAAATGATGCAAATAGCCCAACGAATATTTCTGGCACACCGGACAATCGCAGAACTCCGAAATCGGCCCATTCTCCTTGATGTGCTTCTTATCTTTAATGTAGGTGTAGCGGAAAAAATCGCCGGTCAAGGAGCTGTGCAGAGGATCAACGGTAAAGGTATACAAACGGCCGTGCCGCCCATCACGCGTCGGCATCGTGCTATCAAACAGCTCATACCCCATCGCCACACACGCAGCTACACTAACCGGATGCCCCACTCCTAACGCATGAACGGTGAACTGCGATGGAATTAGCTCCCGCACCAGGCCCACCATATCCGTCAGCAAATTCCCCTGTGCATCCAGAGGCCAGCCGCCGTAACCATAGCCGTCAAAGCCAATTTCCAGCAATTGTTCCGCGCATTGGCGGCGCAGTTCCGGCAAGCCACCGCCCTGCACCACGGCAACCAGTTTTGGCATCTCATGCACCGCCAGTTGCTTCTGCGCGGCCAACTTCTCAAACTCCACCTTACAGCGCCGCGCCCAGGCCACCGTGCGCTCCACCGACTTCACCTGCTGTTCATAAGGAGCATCCACATGCGTGCAATCATCAAAACAAATCACCACATCCGCACCATACCCCATTTGCAACTGCACACTCTTCTCCGGCGTCAGGTTGAACTTGCGATCTTCCACGCGGAACGTCGCCCCTTTATCCGTGATCGAACCGCTTTTGGGATTTTGGTGAATCAGCGAGTACACTTGGAAACCGCCAGAGTCGGTAAAAATCGGCCCATTCCAGCCTGTCATACGGTGCAAGCCGCCCAGGCTTTGGATGGTTGAAGACCCTGGTTTTTGCATTAAATGATAAGCATTCATCTGCACCGCCTGGATACCGCAAGTCTGCAAATCCTGTGCATCCACGCCACGCACCACGCCCTGCGTGCCATCCGGCAAGAAAGCGGGCAGTTGGATAGAACCATGTGGTAAATTTAGTGTTTGTTTTTTCATATATTCAGTGAGTAGTGTTCAGTATTCAGCCAAGCCGTGACTGACTACTGAACACTATATACTTTTTACTATGCCATCTTCGCCGCCACCTGAATTTCTACAAAAAATGCGCCACTTGCTGGGCGCAGACTATGCCGCTTTCGCTGCCAGCTATGAGCAAGCAGCACACATTGGACTGCGGGTAAATACGCTCAAAATGAGTGCCGCCGATTTTATCAGCAAATCCCCCTTCACGCTTACGCCAGTGGGTGAATATGAGCCCGCCGGTTTCCGCGTCGCCGACGAGACACAGCCAGGCCGCCATCCCTATCACGCTGCCGGGCTGTATTATCTGCAAGAACCTTCGGCGATGGCTGTGGCCGCGCTGTTGGATCCGCAACCTGGGGAATGGGTGCTGGATTTGGCAGCAGCCCCCGGCGGCAAATCCACGCATCTGATTACGCGCATGAAAGACCAGGGGCTGCTCGTCACCAACGATGTAGACCGCAGCCGTGCCCGCGACCTGGCCGAAAATCTGGAACGCTGGGGAGCACGAAATACGCTCATTACCAGCAGCACGCCGCAGCAGTTAGCCGCTCACTTTGGCCCGCTCTTTGACCGTGTGCTGGTCGATGCGCCCTGCTCTGGTGAAGGCATGTTCCGTAAACAGGGCGGCTTCGATTGGAGCGAAAACATGGTACTGGCCTGTGCGCGGCGACAAACGGCGATTTTGCACACGGCCGTTTCCCTCTTACGTTCCGGCGGTATCCTCGCTTACGCCACTTGCACCTTCTCCCCAGAAGAAGATGAGGGTGTCATCGGTCGCTTCCTGGCCGAACACCCCGATTTCAGCCTCATCACCTCACCGCGCTTCGCCGGCTTTGCTCCCGGCCAGCCCGGCTGGCTGCCCGACGATGTGCAGTTGCCTGATACCGAACAATTAGCACAGGCAACCCGCTTTTGGCCACATCGGTTTGCTGGGGAAGGGCATTTTGTGGCCCTGCTGCAAAAATCTGGCGACAACAGATTGGTTCAATCTGGCAAATTGAATCAATCCCCACACCCGACGCGTGCAGAGCAGCAGTTATGGCAGGCGTTTGCACGGGATGCGCTGCAAGTAGAATTGGATGAAGAAAGGATGGTGGTGAGCAACGGCCGTTACCTACACCTCTTGCCCCCCAACGCCCCCGACACCACGGGGCTGTACGTGCTGCGCCACGGCCTGCCTCTGGCCGAACTACGCAAAAACCACCTCAAACCCGCCCACACACTGGCACTCGCCCTCACCGCTGATGATGTGGCCCACACCGCCAACTTCGCCCCCGACGACCCGCTGCTGCACGCCTACCTGCAAGGCCACCCCGTCCCGCACAACGGTCCTAACGGGTGGCTGCTCATCACCGTAGACGGCTTCGGCCTTAGTTGGGGCAAGTGCGTCAACGGCCAAATCAAAAATCACTACCCACGTGGTCTGCGCCGGTAATCAGTATTCAGTAATCCATGTTTATCTGAGAAGTCGGTGTCCCCCAACCAGAAATTAAACAGGCAGCGGTATAGTTACTTGCTTAAGAAGCTCTGTTAAAGCACCCTCCTGCATTCGACGGTGCAGGGCAATTTCATCTTCCAAATCCTGGCGGGTAGCTGGCATGATCTGGTCGGGCGCTAAATCAAGTTCAATGAGTTCCGGCCCTAATTTGCGAAAAATATTACGCACTGTATGTACCCGCACGACTGAACGTCCCGTTTCACTCTTAAACACATCCAAAACCACGCCATGCCAGCTTCGCATTCTCACAATGTCGCCTACCTGTGGAAAATAACTCATTCTGTCTACCTCCTCATTCACTGGTACGGTACCAATACGTGATAATTTCTTCTGCCAGGTTCATTGCGCCATCTGGACTATTGGTTCTAAAGCCATATTTGTCCAACACAGGCATAAGAATCCAGTGATCTCCAGAGCCATGCGATGTTTCCAGCGCAGCATAGTAATGTGTCTCGATGTTATGCATCTCTGTCAGCGTCAATCGTTTTACCCGTTCTTCAAATTCCATATTTTAAGTGTAAACCAATCAATGTCATTTACCGAGGGTACTTTGCCATAAAATGTATAGCACAAACCGGGGCAGCGCCAACATGCGCCGCCAGCGCCAGGGTTCATGTAACAAACGATGCAGCCATTCCAGTCCCAGGTTTTGCACCCAACGCGGCGCACGAGTGGATTTACCGGTCACGAAATCGAAAGAGCCGCCTACACCAATGGCCACACGCACGGCCGTTAGCCTGTCCTGGTTGCGATAAATCCACTTATCCTGCTTGGGCGCCCCATACGCCACCAAGAGCATGTTTGCCCCGCTCTCGTTAATCATCTGCACGATAGCCTCATTTTCCTCTGGTGCGGGCGAGCCGGCATAGGTCCCGGCAATGCGCAGCGCCGGGTACTTTTCCTGAAAAACACGGGCCGTCTTTGCCGCCACACCTTCTGCGGCCCCCAGTAAAAACGGCCGCCATCCCTCCTGCGCACACAACCCAGCCAGATGATAAACCAGTTCTGAACCGGGCACACGCTGCGGCAGCAACGGTTGCCCCGCACGACGCCCCAACCAGCGCGAGGCCACAATCAGCCCCACGCCATCGGGAATGCATAAGTCCGCTTCCTGCAAAATCTGGCGAAACAGCGGATCGCGCTGCGCCGCCATCACAAATTCCGGGTTGGTAGTGCATATCTGGTGCAGGCGCGGCTCAGCCATAAACTGCTGCACGGCCGTTAGCGTACCCGCCATCGTCACCGGATGCACCGGTGTGTTCAGTATCTCAACAGGGGTTAGTTGACTCGTCATCAGGCATGAGGATAGAACAAGGCAGCCCAAACGTCAATGAAGGTGAGACGGCCGTTTCACACAGGAAACGGCCGTCTCACCCATCAAACCAATCAGGAATTAGGGTGCAAGACAACCGGCAAGTAGATTGCTTGCGGCCCCCGATAGTGCCAGAAACCACCAGTCAAATCGAACGTCCCCCCGCTAACCATTCCCGCATCTGCCTGACCGGCCGTTCCTCTGACCATAAATGTACCGCCCAAACTGGCCCCGCCACCGCCATCAACGGTTGATTGGCGCAGGTCAAAAGTGCCCCCGCTTTGGGCAGTCACAATACCACCAATCACAAGGCAGAGCACACACGTGATAATCAACACGCCAAGCAAAAAACGACGGTTCATCATACCCCGTCCTTTTGTCTGCGGCCCCATGCCAGCGCGACAACCATCACAGCCAATGCCAGGAGTGCCAGATTCGACCAGGAGAACAGCGATGCCGCGGTCCAATTCGCGGGCAGCGCATTGGCGGAGGCAAAGGAAGTTGGCTGTAAAGTGGAGGGCGCTGCACCTGCCGTAGTGCCATTTCCTTGCGCTAGCATGGCCCTAATCTCATCAAGTTCTGCCCGCAGTTCTTCGTTTTCACGCTGCAAAGCATCTATTTGTGTTTGCTGTTCCTGAATGGAGGCAACTGCCAGCACACCAAAATCGGCGTAGGACAATCCCATCGTACCATCTTCAGCCGTGCGAGCCAGTTCTGGGAAAACGGCAGCCACATCTTGGGCAATAAACCCATAGCTCTTGACAGCATCATCTGCCTGCCGGAGATAATGGAACTGCACTGGCTGCAACTGCATCACACCCTCTAGTACACTGCCTAGTGGTTCAATGTTTTTCTTTTGAGTCTCATCGGATACCTGTACATAAGCGCCTGTATACCCATCTACATAAGACATACGCACATTGTCCAACACAAAACTGAAGTGAATGCCCGTATGCATAATCTTCCAATTGGTACTCCTGGAGAATGTGGCCCCACCAGTACCAGCGAGGGCACCATCAGTTTGGGCAATATGCAAATCGGTTATGGGGGCTGGCTGGTGTATTCCCACACGGCCGTCAAAATAACCAGCATAGTTATTGGTGCCGTTAGCGGTGGACACATAAATACCATAATTGGTTGTGCCCGCCCCGTCAGCCACGAAGATTCCCCCGTAGTTGACAGAGTTATCATCATTATTCCAGCCATACACGGCTGCACCATCCGCACCTAGCGCAGGCTTAACACCTAAAACAGCAACATTGTACACGTACACGGGGAGGCCAAAAGCATTGCTACTGTTCAAAGCTCCTAACATCCCCTCAGAATAAAGGTATGCGCCGGATTGGTCTGCGCCGCGCACGGCCGCTTTGCCAGATACATAGTTCTGCGCGTTGAGGCCGTATCCGTCAGGGTCTGAAATAGTACCTAAAGCCACATCACCTGCATGATAGATTTCGCCAGCCAAACTGGAGCCTGAAACATAGACCCAATCGTCGTCTTCAGCATAGAGGGCATAGGGAACGGCCGTTAGCGGCTGTGTCGGCGTCAGCGCGGTCAGGGAATCCCCATCACGGGCTACGGAAATCTCCAGCCAGCGAGCACTGCCAGCAAATGGGCTGGCCCCAAAATCTAACAGGACGGTGAAAACCCCATCTTCAACAGATACATTTGGCACAGCAACCGTAGCGCCAATTTGGGTGGCTGTGCCAGGGTCTGCACCATCAAACAAACGAAAAGACAGGTCATATGTGCCATTAGCGGGGCTGCCGCCATCTTGCAATTCGCCCTGGTAAGTGAATGCGCTGCCCAATGGGGCACGAATTTCAGCGGGAGCCACCTCTTCCCCATCCTGAAGCGCATCATTATCAACAGGCTGTACATCCTGCCCGCTCACCCAGGTGACACCAATTAATACAAACAGGAGTAAGAGAACGGCCGTTACGGCTGCTCGTCGGGTAAATAGTTTTCTTTTCATGGTTTCCTCCAACCTAAAGAAAGAACGGCTCCAATAAAAGGGGTATTCAGACCACTTTGGGTTCAATCGCAGCAAGGGGTAAAAAAGTTATGGGGGGATAGGGGTACAATGATTTGGGAAAGGTAATGGTCACCTACAGTATAAAATAAACATTCTTCAAGTTGCAATATCCCCCATCGTTTTACAAACTTTTTACATCCCCGTTGCAACTTCCAGCCAGTTGCCCGGTACTATCTCATAGTACAAGCATAGTTCCCACAAGGAACCATTCACCCTGAATCCGCCATGCCCCAGACCAACGCATGACGAATGACGGATAAAAGAGGTCAATTATGGCTGACGTTTACACAGTTTTATTTACCCTCATTGGCATGTTAATCAGTTTGCCAGGTCTGCTAGTAGCTTTGAATTTACTGCTGCCCAAGGCAGCACAACGCACCCAAACCCGGCTGCAAACCACGCCGGGCAAGTCGTTCGCATTAGGGCTGGTCGTCACGGCCGTTCTCGCCTTCTTCATCCTTCTCTTCCGCAATGGTGGTGGCCCCGGCCAATTCCTGGCCATCAGCACGGCCGTACTCGGCATGGGCTTGGGCACAATTGGCGCGGCGGGCATGTCTCGCCTGCTCAGCGAAAAACTGGCCCCCATTTCCCAACCCTACTCAGAACTAAAAAACCTACTGCGCGGCGCAGTCGTCTACGAACTGGCCTGCCTCTTTCCCATCGTCGGCTGGTTCCTCTTTGCCCCCCTCGTCGGCATCACCGTCCTCGGTGCAGCGGCCTTCGCCCTACTCAACTGGCTGCCCCGCCCGGCTGATGTGGAAACGGCCGTGCCCATACCCGCCACCAGCAACCAGTAATCAGTATTCAGTTTTCAGTTTTCAGTTTTCAGCAAACATTTTCCAGAGGTAGACCAAGCTGACAACTGTACACTGATTACTGATTACTAAAAACTAATACCAACTACCAAACTCCGGAGGCTCCCCATGTCCCTCTCCCGGCGTGATTTTCTCAAACTAGGCAGCGCAACGGCCGTTGCCGTCAGCGCCAGTGCGTGCAGCGCAGTAGGGCGGCAAGTGGCTCAAAACCAGCTACCTGAAACCCTCGCTCCGCCCAACCGCACCAGCAGCGATACCCTCTGGCGGCTGCTCAACCGCGCCGGATACGGCCCGCGCCCCGGCGACTACGAACAAGCCCAAGAAATCGGGCTGGAAGCGTATCTGGAAGAGCAGTTGCACCCTGACACCATCGAAGACAGCGCCGCCAACCTACTCATCCGCAACCTCACCCTGTACCCGATGGACATAGATCAACTACTGGGACAAGAAGAGCGCGACGCCACGCAAGAGCTAACCTGGGCCACCGCAGCGCGGGCCATTTACTCGCGGCGGCAGCTCTATGAGGCTATGGTCGAGTTTTGGTCCGACCACTTCAACATCTATCTACGCAAAAACCAGGTTATGCCCTTGCTCAAGTTGGTAGATGACCGTGACGTGATCCGCCCGCACGCACTGGGCAGTTTCCGTGACTTACTCACCGCCTCCGCGCACAGCCCGGCCATGCTGGCCTATCTGGACAACACACGTAATGTGGCTGGTGATGTGAATGAAAACTACGCCCGTGAACTAATGGAACTGCATACTCTGGGGGTAAACGGCGGGTACACACAGCAAGATGTGCAAGAAATGGCCCGCGCCCTCACCGGCTGGACGGTGGGGCGGCGCGGCCGCAACCAGGGCAAGTTCCAATTTACCGCCGAGCAGCACGACAAGGCAGCAAAAACGGTATTTGGCCTATCCCTACCTGCCGGACAAGGGGCCAAAGATGTGGATGACGTGCTGGCAATGCTGGCCGCACATCCGGCCACAGCCGAATTCATCGCCACCAAGCTGGTGCGCCGCTTCGTCGCCGACGATCCGCCCGCCTCCCTGGTGGCGCAAGTCTCGCAAACGTTTTTGCAGACAGATGGCAACATTAAAGCAATGCTGCGCGTCATTTTCCTGAGTGATGAGTTTGCCGCTGCGCCGCCAAAGCTGAAACGGCCGTACACCTTCATGGTTTCCGCGCTGCGGGCTGTGGGGGCAGACGTGGGCGTCAGCCGCGAGCTGGGCAACTGGCTGCGACGGTTGGGGCAGCCCCTCTTCCACTGGCCGCCACCCGATGGCTATCCAGATACCGCCGCAGACTGGGCCGCCAACTTACTGCCACGCTGGAACTTCGCTCTGGCCCTGGTCAACGGCCGTATCCCCCGCACCACTGCCCCACTCACCGATCTAGCCCAATCCGCGAACGTGGACAGCGGAACGGCCGTGCTCGATCTCTTCGCCGGACTAACCCTGGGCCGCAGCCTCACCCCCGCCGAAGTACAGCCCTTCACCACCTACGTTGGCAGCGCTCCCTTGGACAACCCCGCCACCCGGCAGCGCCTGCACGACGCCGTTGCCCTGCTCCTCGCCAGCCCGGCCTTCCAGTGGACGTAAAGGAGCCATTAGCCGTTAGCTTTTAGCTATTAGCCCAACGCTTGACACCTGACACCTGACACCTGATACCCGAGGTACTCCTATGACTCAAACTACCTACTGCAACGAATACGCCCAGGTCAGCCGCCGCGCTTTCTTGGGGCGCAGCTTGCAGGCTGCTGGAGGGCTGCTCTTTGGCAACCACCTGTTAGCGTTGCCCACCTGGATGCCGCGCCTGCACCTGGCCGACCCGCACATTGGGCCACGCGGCGACACGCTGGTCTGCATCTTCCTGCGCGGCGGCGCGGATGGGCTGAATATCGTCGTGCCCCACGGCGACGGCCGTTACTACGACCTGCGCCCCACCATCGCCATTCCCCGCCCCGATGATGGCCCCGCAAACGGCCGTGCGCTCGACCTGGACGGCTTCTTTGGTCTGCACCCGGCGCTGGAACCGCTGCACGCCATCTACCAGGCTGAGGATATGGCCTTTATCCACGCCACCGGCTCCCCCGACGAGACCCGCTCCCACTTTGAAGCGATGGACTTGATGGAGCGCGGCGCGGCCAGCGATGGCAATTACTCCGGCTGGTTGGCCCGCCACCTGACCACGCTGGACACCGGCAACGAATCGGCACTGCGGGCCATCGGCGTGGGTGATATGCTGCCGACTACCCTCTCCGGGGCAGTCAGCGCCACAGCGCTGCAATCCATTGCCGATTACCATCTGCAAGGCCAATCGGAGCATGTGGGTGAGATGGCAGCCCTGCTGCAAACGTTGTATGCGCAGGATGAGTCGTTGTTGACGGCCGTTGCCAACCAAACCTTCGCCGCTATGGACATTCTCGGCCAGCTAGACAGCGCCAGCTACCAGCCCAAAGGCCGCGCCTACCCGGAACAAGAATTCGGGCAGGCGATGCAGATGGTTGCGCAGCTCATCCGCGCCGATGTAGGCGTAGAGGTCGCCTGCATCGATTTGGGCGGCTGGGACACGCACGTCGCTCAGGGTGGCGCGGAGGGGCAGCAAGCACGCCTGCTGGCGGAATTGGGCGCAGGATTGGCCGCCTTCTACGAAGATTTAGCGGACATCATCGGGCGTGTGACAGTGGTGGTCATGTCGGAGTTTGGACGGCGAGCACAGGAAAATGGCGGGCTGGGCACGGATCATGGGCATGGCAATATGATGATGGTGCTGGGCGGTGGCGTGAACGGCCGTACCGTCTATGCCAACTGGCCCGGCTTGCATGATGAGCAGCTAGTCGGCCCCGGCGACCTGGCTATCACCACCGACTACCGCAACGTACTGGGCGAAATCCTGCGCAAGCGGCTCAATAATCCCTTGCTGGATGAAGTGTTTCCTGGCTACGCGGTAAATGAATTGGGGCTGGCTGTGCCGCGTACGTGATGGGCCATGCGCTATAATATCCTGCGTAGGATGAAATCCATCAGGTTAAAAGCGAGGATGCATGATGCGCATGATTGATGAAACGGCCGTTGCCAACCAAAAACTATGGGAAGCCGAAGTACAAAACGGGTGCGGTTATACCATCCCCTGGCTGAACCTGAACGTAACCCTGCTGCGCCGCTTTGCCAATGGCGAATTGGCGGCTCTGCCAGAACCGCTGGATTGCATCTCTCCCCCTTCCATTTTTTCTGACATAGTTGGGAAAGATGTGCTGTGTCTGGCAGCAGGTGGTGGGCAGCAAACGGCCGTCTTCGGCCTTCTCGGTGCAAACGTCACCGTGGTTGATCTAACGGCGGGGCAGTTGCAGGGCGACAAACAAGCTGCCGTGCATTACGGCTACCCCGTCACCTGTGTTCAGGCAGATATGCGCGACCTCTCCGCTTTGGCTGATAGCTCATTTGACCTGGTGTTCCAGGCCGATTCCCTCAGCTATGTGCCGGATGTGCGCCAGGTTTACCGCGAGGTAGCCAGAGTTCTACGACCAAACGGCCTGTACCGCATCAAGCATTATCAGCCGGTTGCCCACGCCGTTGAAGCGGATGAACACGGCTACTACATTGAACGGCCGTATGCGCAAAAAATCTATCACCGTGAAGATGGCGGCGTTGAGTTCCGCCATTACATGGATGACATCTTCGGCGGCTTGATTGAAACAGGGTTACAGCTCCAACAGGTCATTGACGTAGGTCGCAACATAACGCCAGACCCGCAGGCCGCGCCCAGAAGTTGGGCGCATCAAGACGCCTACGTGGGCGGGGGATTTATCATAATCGCCGTGAAACGTGATGCGTGAAACGTGATTGGAGAGGCATCACGCCTTACGTTTTACGCTTCACGAATTCCCACCAACATTCTCAATTTCGCGGCTCTATGATATGCTTGCAGCCATGCAAGCAGAAAAAATAATCGGCATTGTTGGCGGGGTCGGCCCATTTGCCGGGCTGGACTTGCAGCAAAAAATTTTGCAAGAAACAACCGCTGCCCGCGACCAGGATTACCTCTCCGTTATCAGCATTTCTCAACCGGGTGAGATACCGGACAGAACAGCGTATTTGTTGACGGAAACGGCCGTTTCCGTCAATCCCGCCATCCCCATTACCCGCCAACTGCTCACCCTGGAACGTGCCGGGGCGCAGATAGCGGGTATCCCCTGCAACAGTGCCCACGCCGCTCCCATTTTCGATGCCATTCGCAGCGGCTTGCAGCAAGCAGGCAGCCAACTCACACTGCTGCACATGATTGACGAAGTGGCCCGTTTTCTGCGCCAGCACATGAGCGGTGTGCAGCGCGTGGGTGTACTGTCTACAACAGGCACGCGGCTGGCCCGCATTTACCCCGCAGCATTGGAGCCAGCCGGATTTACCGTGCTCACCCCCTCGGAAACGGTGCAGACCGAGCTCATCCATCCTGCCATTTATGACCCGGAGTACGGCATTAAGGCAAACGGCCGTGCCACCGCAAAATCCCGCTCTGATTTGCTCACCGGGGTCGCTGCACTGCAACAAGCTGGAGCGCAGGCCATTATCCTGGGCTGCACAGAAATCCCACTGGCCCTCACCGAATCGCAGATTGATGGCATTCCCCTGGTGGATGCAACGCGAGTATTGGCGCGGGCGTTGATACGGGAAGCCGTAGTCGCTGGCAGCTAGTCGCTGGCAGCTAGTTGCGGGTAGCTGGTCAGCAACCAAAGGATTTGACAATGCCTCGAATTCGTGATTTGAACATTTACCAAAGCCAGCTTCAACCTGGTACGCACAATGCCATCACCGACGTGGAAGGGGTGGCGGTCGGCCATTACACATTGATTGAAGGGGATGGCGCGTGGACGGGAAACGGCCCATTCCGCACCGGCGTGACGTTGATTGTGCCGCACGATGGGAATTTGTATGAAGAGAAGGTGGCAACGGCCGTGCACACCATCAATGGCTTCGGCAAAGTGGCCGGATTCGAGCAAGTGCGCGAGCTGGGTACGTTAGAAACACCCATCGCCCTCACCGGCACGCTGAACGTGCCCCGCGTCGCCGACGCCCTAATGACGCTTGCCATTGAGCAGAACCCGCACATCGGCATCGGCTTTGCCGAGAGCGGACGCAAAGGGTACGCCAGCGTCAATCCCATTGTCGGCGAAACCAGCGACGGCTTCCTCAGCGACATTCAGGCGCGGCCCATTGGCGAGACGGCCGTGCGGGCAGCGCTAGCCAATGCCAGCAACGGATTTGTCCCCGAGGGCGTGGTGGGTGCAGGCACGGGCACAAGTTGCTTTGGCTGGAAGGGTGGCATTGGCACGGCCAGCCGCGTACTGCCGCGCCGCGCCGGAGGCTACACCGTCGGCGCGTTGGTGCAAAGCAACTACGGCAGCCCGGAGGAGTTGGTCATCGCCGGGGTTCCGGTAGGGCTGCACGTGCAACCGCCCGATTATCAGCCGCGCCCGGAAGCGGGTTCGATCATGATTATTTTGGCGACGGATGCGCCGTTGAACAGCCGCCAGTTGGGGCGATTGTGCCAGCGGGCGGCTTTTGGGCTGGCGCGGACGGGCAGCACTTGTCATGGCGGCAGTGGCGATTTTGTAATTGCCTTCAGCAGCACCAACCGCATCCCCGACCGGCCAAAACGGTTTCAGGGGCAACGGCCGTACGTCTACGAGCAATCCCTCATGAGCGCCTTCTCCCTGGCTGTGATTGAAGCGGTGGAAGAGGCCATTTACAACAGCCTCTTCATGGCGCACACGGTGGTGGGGCGCGACGGCAATACACGCTATGGATTGCCGGTGGCAGAAATAGTCAAACTTGTCAGTAAACAGTGAACAGTAAGCAAGACTGAACACTGCTCACTGAATACTGATTACTGTTGATAGGAGAAGATCATGACCATTAATCGAGTCATCGTCATTGTATTAGACAGCGTCGGCATCGGCGAAGCGCCGGATGCCGCAGAGTTTGGCGATGTGGGCAGCCATACGCTGGGGAATATGGCCCGCGTGGTGGGTGGTTTGCATGTGCCGCACCTGGAGCGCATGGGACTGGGCAATATCGCTATTTTGCAGGGGGTGCTGCCGCAGACGGAGCCAACGGCCGTCTATGGCAAACTAGAAGAAGTAAGCGCGGGCAAGGATACCACCACCGGGCATTGGGAGTTGATGGGCGTGGAATTGGAACGACCGTTTCCTCTCTACCCAAACGGCTTTCCGCCCCCCATCATGAGCGCATTTGAAGCCGAAATTGGACGCGGCACACTGGGTAATTACCCTGCATCGGGCACAGTCATTCTGGACGAGTTAGGCGCGGAGCATATGCGCACGGGCAAACCCATCATCTACACTTCTGGCGACAGCGTGTTTCAAATTGCCGCACACGAAGAGGTCATTCCGGTGGAGGAACTGTATGCTATGTGCCGCGTGGCGCGGCGAATTTTGACGGGGCCGCACGAGGTTGGCCGCGTCATTGCCCGCCCCTTTGTTGGCCTGCCAGGCCATTTTACGCGCACAGCCAACCGCCACGACTTTGCCGTTTCGCCGCCCAAGCCCACCACATTAGACAAGGTGAAGGAAGCGGGGTTGATGGCCTATGCTGTGGGTAAAATCAATGACATTTTCAACGCGCAGGGCATTAGCGATTATGTGACCACGACCGATAATATGGACGGCGTAGAGAAAACGCTGGTGGCCATGCGCGACCGCCGTGAGCGCGGCCTCATTTTCACCAATTTGGTGGACTTTGACGCTAAATTTGGGCATCGCAATAATCCGCAAGGGTATGCAGATGCGCTGGCGGAGTTTGACGAGCGCGTGCCGGAGCTACTGGCGGCGCTGGCGGAGGATGATGTACTCATCATCACGGCCGATCATGGCAATGACCCGACCACGCCCAGCACCGATCATTCCCGCGAGTATGTGCCCATTTTGGTGACGGGAACGGCCGTGCGCCACAACCACAATCTAGGCATCCGCCACTTCGCCGACCTGGGTGCAACTATTACCGAGCTTTTGGGCACAGAAGCCCCGCCCTGCGGCCAAAGTTTTGCAAAACGCGTGATGCGTGATGCGTAATGCGTCATTCATCCTTCAGCATTCATCTTTCATACTTACTATAGGAGTATTTTATGGCACAACAAAAATCAGCAGTTCTGACGTGGAAAGGAGAAAACTTGCACTTTCGTGGCAAGCTGGGTTCCGGGTACGAGTTTGATGTCAGTGGACAATCGAATGCCGAGAACGGCGGCAGCGCCATGGAGTTTTTGCTGGCAGGTGTGGCTGGCTGCACGGCGATGGATGTGGTGCATGTGCTGCGCAAAATGCGCCAAAAGTTTAGCGGCTTGCGCGTGGAAATTATCGGCGACAGGGCTGAGGAACACCCGATGGTGTACACGAATGTGGAGCTTGTGTATGTGGTGACGGGGAAAGGGATTGATGCAACGGCCGTTGAGCGTGCCATTGCCTTATCTCAAGAAACCTACTGTTCGGCCAGTGTGATGTTTAAGCGGGCGGGAGCGGTGGTAAAAACATCGTATCGTATTGAGGAAGATTGATTGGTTGCTGGTCGTCGGTTGCTGGTAGTTGGTGGGGTCTTGCCAGCTACCAGCAACTAGCGACCAACTACCAACACCCCACAAGAAAAAGCGCCCAGCGCATGAAGCGCAGGCGCTTTTGAAAGGGGTAAGCCATAATAAAACCCCGAATGGTTTCCAAAGAGCTTTTGCTAGCCAGTGTTTGGGCGGGTGTATGTAAGCGAATCTCTTGGCGGCCATACACTAGGTGTTGGGCTTCGACCGTGTCTGCAAACCATGTCGGAAGCAGTTCGGCTCGCTAGAGGAGACTCAAAAGCCGCTTATTTTTCTGACCACTCTCTGGGCCAATCGAGGCTTTATGGCTCCAGATAGAATCATTATAAAACTCGGTGATTGGCGCTGTCAATCACCGTTTGTTTAAAAATTTGTACTTGAGGAGATGGATAAAATGACGGTCGCACACTTAAAGCAAGCGGCAGCAGAAAAAGCTGTGGAGGCGGTGCATTCTGGCATGGTGGTTGGATTGGGAACGGGCAGCACGGCCGTTTTTATGGTGCGGGCGATTGGGCAACTGTTGCAGGACGGCCGTTTGCAGCACATCCTCGGCATTCCCACGTCAGAGGCGACAGCCCGCGAAGCAGAACGGGTGGGTATCCCCTTGACTACGCTCAATGAACACCCCGTCATAGATGTGACCATTGACGGTGCAGATGAAATCTCGCCGCAGCTAGACTTAATCAAAGGATTGGGTGGGGCACTGCTGCGGGAAAAGATTGTCGCCACTGCTTCGCGGCGCATGATCGTAGTAGGTGATGGCAGCAAAAAAGTGGCCCGTTTGGGAACCCGTGCGCCGCTGCCAGTGGAAGTGATTCCCTTTGCGCAAGGGCCGGTGCAAGCATATCTGGCTTCGCTGGGCGCACGGCCTGTGCTGCGCGTGCATAACGGGGTGACTTTTATTACGGATGAGGGCAATATCATTTTGGACTGCCATTTTGATGAGGGCATTGATGACCCGGAACTCATTGGGCAAGCAATTCGGCAGCAGCCGGGGGTGGTGGAGCATGGGCTGTTTTTGGGGTTGGCAGAAACGGCCGTTGTTGCCACAAATGATACAATTGAAGTATTGGGAAAGCGGTTATCATGAAAAGGAATTTGGGAGGGGAAAGCCATGACCTCGTTCAAAAAGTATTGGGTTGTATTAGCAATTCTTCCATTTCTCTGGGGGTGTGCCGGTTCTTCTGAGGAAACTGTACTGCCAACTCGCGCATCTGTTGCCGAGCTGCCTCCGGCAACTCCTGTGATGCAGGCGACTGAAACGACGCCTGCGGCTGAGGTGACAGCACAACCGTCGGCAACGTATACACCTGTTGGACTGCCACCGACGTTCACTCCAGCAGCCATCGCTCCGAACACGCAGTTAACCCCTTGGGCTACGCTGACGCCTAGAGCAACCAGTACCGGTTTTGTACAGCCTACCAGAGCGGCAACGGCCGTTCCTCAACCAACCACCAACCTCATCTCCCCTGAAGCATGGCAAATATTAACCCAGGCAGAAGATAATTTGCTAAATGTAGCCAGCATGGAACATGACCGTGTGATTACTATTCAATCGCCATATTTCGCTCAAGTCGAAAATCTATCTTGTGCCATGCGCCCACCAGACGAAATCTATTGCCGCGTCTATCGGCAAACTACGGTTGTCGGATACGAACCAACCACAGAAGACTACGAGTTTGTACAATTGGGCACACGCGTTTGGGTACGCAATGTTGCAGACGCCCAATGGACGGCCTTCGCACCTGACAACGTGAATTACTTAAAAGCACAACTGCGGCAACTCCAACCCAGCCCCTATGTTTCTAGTGCGCAAGTAGCAGGGGAGTCAACGCTCAATGGCATAGCAGTCTATGAGATCGAAACCACGTTGGATTTACTCTCTACAGTGCGCAGCTTTTTTGATGCAAGTACCGTGAGCGCATTTCAAGCTGAAACATTTGGCGCAGTGGCAACTATGCAATTTTGGATTGACAAGGATAATTTGCAAATGCGCCAGGTAGAAATTGCTGTTGATTTTGCCATTGATGAGGGGGCGGTAGAAATTCACGGACAAGGTACATTTACCCGCTTGAATCAGCCAGTGGACATTCCAAATCCTGAAGAAAAATGAAGTAGCCCGGACAGGTAATTTAGGGAATCCTCAGCAGCAGGTTAAGTAAATTCGGCCTCTGGCGAAATCGTGGTATTATGCCCGAATGTGTGTAAGCGGTAAGCCAATTACCGATAACGGAAACCTATTTCCATAGAGAATAATTTCAATGAAAGGAGTTGTAGTGAAAGATTTATCATTAAGAAAGATGTGGCTGCTGGCAGTCATGTCCCTGTTATTATTGGCGGTGGCTTGTGGCCCCGCAGAAGCGCCGAATGATGTGACGGAAACGGCCGTGCCTGCCGAAACTGGGGAGAGTGACGTAGCTGCTCCCGAAATAGTTGGCGAACCGGCTGCCGCCTCCATCCCTATTGAAGATGCCATTAGCACAGAAAGTGGCCTGCAATACATTGAAGTAGAAGCTGGAGACGGGGCAATGCCTCAGGCTGGCGATATTGTTGAGATCAACTTCATTGGCACACTGGAAGATGGAACCGTTTTTGGAGACACCTACTCCCAAGGCGGGCCAATCACCGTCATTTTGGGCAATGACCAACTGCTCCCCGGTTGGGAAGAAGGCGTGATGTTGATGCATGAAGGCGGCAAAATCAAGCTGGTTATTCCCCCGGAATTGGGTTTTGGTGCAGAAGGGGCTGGTGGTGGTTTTATCCCGCCTGATGCCACCCTGATCATGGATGTCGAATTGCTGTCTGTTACCCCACCGCCAGAGCCAACGGCCGTTGATGAAGCCGAATTCACCACCACCGACAGTGGCCTGCAATACTACGATCTCGTTGAAGGGGACGGCGATATACCAGAAACCGGAGACAGCGTAACTGTCAATTTCACCATCTGGCTGAACGACGACCAAAGTTTCATCACCTCTTCTCTGGTCAATGGCAGTCCTCTAACCTTCGTCTTAGGGCGCGGCGATGTGGTCTTCCCTGGCTGGGATGAAGGCGTGTCTACGATGCAGGTGGGCGGTTCTCGTCAATTGATCATTCCATCAGACCTGGGCTTGGGTGATATTGAAGCACCCGGTGTACCGGCCGGTTCCTCCTTATTAATGGAAGTCGAACTGCTTTCCTATCAGCCTTCCCCCAAAATAACCGAAGTTGATGAAGCTGATTACACAGTTACAGATACTGGCCTGAAATATTATGATTTGGTTGAAGGCGATGGCCCGACACCTGAGCAAGGTCAAACAGTCGTTGTCCATTACACTGGCTGGCTAGAAGATGGCACCGTGTTTGATACCTCTCTGGATTCAGAGCCATTCTCTTTCGTACTGGGTACAGGCAGCGTCATCGCTGGCTGGGATGAAGGCTTGGCAACTATGAAGCTGGGATCAACTCGCCAACTAGTCATTCCATCCGATCTGGCCTATGGAGATACAGGTGGCGGCAGCGTTATTCCACCAGGGGCCACACTCATTTTTGAGGTTGAACTCCTGGAAATCCGCTAAAAGTCGTGAACAATAGATAATTAGGGTAAGCCCCCATTGAGCAATTGGCTTGATGGGGGCTTTTTTTCTGAAAACGTCCAGCCTTCAGAATCATTAAAGAAGCTGAGATAATTTTTTGTCCCTGCAGGACAATAGTTACAAAATCATTTTCACGTTCTCGTGTACCATGCCAAGTATCATAATCATAATGAAGTTCCGACTACAAAATGGTGGTTTCTGGGGTTTGCTTTGCCATCCCAACAAATTTATACTTCTGCCTTGATGAATGACTTATGGTGCATGAAGTAAAACCTCCACACAAAAGATCTAAACTCTTGAATGTAGCTGTGCCTTTGCTACTAACTTTGTTGGCTGTCTGGGGGACGCTGGAATTGGGATTGCGCCATTTTTACCAATTGATTCCGCTGAAAGTGTGTGCCAGCGACTTTATTTTGGGTTCATATTACTGCCAGCCCTATTTTGTATATGACAAACCGGTTCGTCTGGCATATTGGTACAAGCCGGGCTTGAAGTTGGAAGGGTATTGGGACCCTGCTGATCCATATTTGACTGATGTGGGGCCAGAAACACGGCCGTCCGACCGTTCCGACACCTTCCTCTACATCTTTGAAACAGACGAAATGGGTTTCCCAAACAGCCAATACAAATGGCAAGATAGTTATGATATTGTAGTAACGGGTGATTCATTCGTCACCCGCTCTGCTCCGCAGACCTGGATAGAATTACTATCTGCACAAACGGGTCAAGATATTTTGACGTTGGGAGCTTCTAGCTGGACAACGTTAAACGAAGTGGAAGCCGTTAAAATGTATGGGCTGGACAAGCAACCAGATTGGGTGATGCTGCTCTATTTTGAAGGAAATGACCTGATTAATATACAGCAATACCTGGATAAGCAGGCCAGCGGTCTAAACTGGCGAGAATATGATATGCAGGGCGTACCCTGGTATCGACGGTTGGTAACTTATCATCTGGCGCGGTTTGCGCTGCAAAATGAAGAATCGTCGCCAGAACCACCGCACTATCGCTACCCTGTCACGGTAACAACGGACTGGGGGCCAATGGAAACAGTGCTGAAGGATGTGCATCTGCTGCCAATGAGCGCCAGCTATGAAACACTCGCTCGCTCGGATGAGTACGCAGCAATGACGACGGCGCTGCTGGAATTGGATGGATTGGTGAAGGCGCGGGGCGGGCGTTTTTTACTAGTGTTTGTGCCCAGCAAGGAGGATTTATATTGGTCGCGGCTGTGGAATGATGTGGATGTAAATAATGTGTTGGAGCGTACGGTAACGGTAACATTGAGTGAGGGGGATCACGGCCGTCTGCAATGGACACCCCAATACATCAGCTACGACGAAATGAATATCAACCATGACGCCCAATCTCGCTTGTTTGCTGATTTCACTGCCGCAAACAATATTGAATTTTTGGACTTGACACCCGCGTTGTGGCAGAAAACAATTCAAGAAGGCGAATTTTATCATTACGCCGATCCGCATTGGAACCAGGCAGGCAATCAACTAGTGGCTGACCTGATTCAGGCCTATATGGCAGATAAATAGGGTAAGTATGCTAATGGCAAATAACTTGCCACTGGTATACTCACACACTCAAAGAGGTAAAGGATGTTTAAGAAAACAATTTCTCGGTTAGGTGTATTAAAAGAGTTGTTTGGCTTTTTGGGCAAGCGCAAAATGTGGTGGCTGATTCCATTAATTGCCGTGCTGGTCATTTTTGGCTTGCTGCTGATTATAGCCTCCATCTCCCCAGCGCTGACACCGTTTGTATACACACTGTTTTAGGAATAGAGATAGCGTTGGCTCTTTGGGAACTCATGGGATCATCAAGGCGTGAAACGTAAAACGTGAAACGTGACCAGAGGTTCATCACGTTTCACGCTTCACGTTTCACGACAAACCCTGCGAAATCCCAAAGACCCATAGCGTTTAGGGAGGCAACATGATTCTGAGTGCAATTGGCGTTATTCTGTTGGCGTTGGTGGGATATTCGGCGGGCGTGGTGCTGGTGGCGCGTAACCGCGAGTTTTACCCATCTCTGCTGGACTTGTTGGTGATATTAACGTTGTGGATTGTGTCTTTTGTGGCACGGTCACAGATGGCAGCACATGGCTGGTCTGTATTGGCGGCATTGGCGTTGGGGGTGGTGGTTGGCTTGGTGCTGACGCTGGCCCGCTTTGCGGTGTCGGACGCGCCGCCGCCCATACCCAAGTCGGAACTGCCAGAACATGCAAGAGAAAGTGGAGGAACGGCCGTTCCCCTCACCCTATTCCGCCGCCTATGGCAAAGTTGGAGCCACTTTGGCGCACAGCTAGGCGCAGTGCAGGGACGGCTGCTCATGGGCTTCTTCTACTTCATCTTTGTCACCCCCTTCGCACTGGGCTACAAACTCGCCAGCGATCCGCTGCACATGAAACAGCGCCCCACCAGCACAACTTGGGAGCCAAAAGAAACACTTGATACCACCATCATCAAGGCACAAGAACAAGGGTAATCATAAATGTATATTCTCGGCATCTCCTGTTTTTATCACGATTCAGCTGCGGCCCTATTGAAAGACGGCCTGGTGATTGCGGCGGCTGAGGAAGAACGCTTCAGCCGTCAAAAGCACGACTCCGGCTACCCGCAGCACGCCATAAACTTTTGCCTGCAAACGGCCGGCATCAGCGCTGCCGATCTGGATTACGTCGTCTTTTACGAAAAGCCCATGCTCAAATTTGAGCGTATTTTCAAAACCAATCTCGCGGCCTTTCCACACTCCTGGCGTACCTTTGGCGAGGCAATGATTGCCTGGTTAGGCGATAAGCTGTGGGTGAAAGCACAAATTCAAGAAAAGGTGGGTGTGCCCGCTGACAAAATATTATTTGCCGATCACCATGCCTCCCACGCGGCCAGCGCCTTTTTTGCATCGCCTTTCAAGGAAGCGGCCGTTCTCACCATAGACGGCGTAGGTGAATGGACAACCACCGCCAAAGGGATTGCCACCGCCGATTGGGATGGCAGCGGTCAAAACACACTCGTCCTGTCCGAAGAGCAGCGATTCCCACACTCATTAGGGCTGCTCTATTCAGCCTTCACCGCCTATCTCGGTTTCCGCGTAAACAATGGCGAGTACAAAGTGATGGGCATGTCCCCCTACGGCGAACCCAATCACATGGACAAGCTGGAAAAGATTTTCAAGCTGTATGACGACGGCAGTTTTTGGCTGGATATGGATTATTTCAGCTTCCACTACTCGCACACCCGCACCTACAGCGATAAGTTCATTAAGCTTTTTGGCCCGCCCCGCGTGCACAGCGACAATTTTTACACAGCGAAAACCAACCCAGAGGTCAACCCTCATGATCCACAGGTGCAGCAAAATCAATATTATGCTGACATTGCCGCCAGCATTCAGCGGGTAACGGAGGAGGCCATCATCAAAATGCTGCGCAAACTGCACGAGGATACGGGCATGACGCGGGTCTGCATGGCAGGTGGTGTGGCGCTGAATAGTAAGGCGAACGGCCGTCTCCTCTCCGAAACCCCCTTCGACGAAATCTTCATCCAGCCCGCCGCCGGAGACAGCGGTGGCGCACTGGGGGCCGCGCTGTATGCCTACCACGTCCTGCTCGGCCAACCGCGCAAATTCGTGCAAGAACACAACTACTACGGTGCAGAATACAGCGACGCTGACATCGAAACGGCCATTGCCCAAAGCGGCTTCAAACACGAAGTTGAACGTGACGAAACCCGCCTGACCGAGCGCGTGGTAGACGACATCTTGCAAGGCAAAGTCATCGCCTGGTTCCAGGGCCGCTTCGAGTGGGGGCCGCGTGCCCTGGGCAGCCGCAGCATCATGGCCGACCCACGCCGCGCCGACATGAAAGACATCGTCAACACCAAAATCAAATTCCGTGAGCCATTCCGCCCCTTCGCACCCGTCATTGTCGAAGAAGCAGTAGACGATTATTTTGAGGGCATCCCCAGCCCAAACAGCTACTACCTGCCACGCTTCATGCTAACCGTACACCGCTTTAAGGAAGGTCCGGGGCAAGAGGTTCCGGCCGTCAACCACTTGGGCACGGGGAGACTGCAAACAGTGCGCCGCGAATGGAATCCGCGCTATTATGACGTTGTACACCAGTTTGGGCAGGCAACGGGTACACCCATCCTGATTAACACCAGCTTTAATTTGCGCGGCGAACCCATTGTAAACACTCCCGCCAACGCATTAAAAACTTTCGGCAACAGCGGATTAGACACACTGGTACTGGGCAATTACCTGGTGCGTAAAGAATAGTGGCAACTTGCCGCTTGCACACTTGTCACTTGCATCCTTGGATTATGACCTTTGGCAGTATACATCTGCCAAAATCGGGAATATTGCGCCGAAAGGTCTCCATGTTATAATGCCCCTTGCCATGAATTTGACTTGGATATAATAGTTAAGTATGACATCGAGTGAACCACGCCCGCGCCCCCGCAGCGGCGTTCGATTGCCTTTGTGGGCGTTGGGACTTATTGTTTTGGTGATTATTTCGTTCCTGGTGGGGAGTTCCGTCTGGCTTTATCGCACAGTTCGGGCCGAGGTTTCACGCTGGGAGATGACTGACCCAGAGTTTGGGAATGTGACGGAACCGCAGCCAGAAACGGCCGTTACCCCCGGCGCACCCTCTATTTCCATCAGCGAAAATATCTCTCCCTTCCTCTCCGCAGAAGCCTTCAAACCCTGGGAAGGGGAAGAGCGCATCTCCATTTTGTTGCTAGGCGTAGACCGCCGCTGCGACGAAGAAGGCCCCACCCATTCTGACAGCCTCATGCTGCTGACAATTGACCCGGTCAGTTTATCGGCGGCCGTTTTGTCAATACCCCGCGACCTGTGGGTAGAAATTCCTGGCTTTGGCGTAGACCGCATCAACCAGGCCTATTACGACGGGCAGGTTTACGAGTATCCCGGCGGCGGGCAGGCATTGGCGCGGGAAACTGTCGCTGCCACGCTCGGCGTACCGGTAGATTATTACGTCGCCATTGATTTCAACGCCTTTGTGGAAATTGTGAACTTGATTGACGGCATTGAAGTAGACGTGCCAGAAACCATTGACGATCCAGACTATCCAGATAACTGTTATGGTTATGATCCTTTCCATATTGAAGCAGGTGTCCATCAACTTGATGGGACGATGGCGCTGAAATATGCGCGTACTCGCGCCACGTTTCAGGGAGATGTGGACCGCGCCGGGCGGCAGCAGCAAGTATTAATGGCTGTGCGCGACAAAGTGTTGAGCCTGAATATGCTGCCGCAGCTTCTCCGTGAAGCACCGCAAATCTGGCAAACGGTGCAAGCTAATGTGCGCACCAATTTATCACTGGATGAGATGGTACAATTGGCCCTGCTGGCGCAGGACATTCCACAAGAGAACATCCACATGGCGGTAATTGATTACAATTATGTAATTAACCAGACCACGCCAGACGACCGTCAAGTCCTCGTGCCCATCCGTGAAGAAATACGCAAGCTGCGCGATGAATTATTTGCGCCGCCCCCTGTGCCTACGCCCGTCATCGCCAATTTACCAGACCTGATGCGTGAAGAAGGTGCGCGGGTGGCTGTGTACAATGGCACGGCCGTTTTCGGCCTAGCTGGAAACACACAAACATTTTTGCAGCGCTACGGCGTCAATGTCACCGAAATCGGCAATGCAGACGCGGCCACCTACCGCTCCACGCAAATCATTGATTATGGTACGCACCCCAACACCACCTATTATCTGGTGCAGTTAATGGGCATCCCCCCCCTGAATGTTAGTAATGCCTCGTCTCCGCCAGGGGAATTTGACGTTCTTATCATCATTGGCAGCGATTGGCAGGTGCCCGGCCAATGAGTCGGACACGATGGTCGTGCCTCGTCCTTAGCTTTTTATTCTCAACTTCGGCGGTAGGGTGTCGGGGGGTAACGCCCGATGAAATTGCCACGCCAGCGGCAACATTGAGTGCAACACCATTAAGCGTGGAAACCATCACCCCCACCTTGACTGCTGAACCTGCCCCTACCGACACTCCCATACCTGTCTCGCCAACGCCGGATGAAACGGCCGTCTGGCAAACTCTGGGTATGGGTGCAACCAGTCTGCAATTGGCCGTGCCGCCCAACTGGGTTGATTTATCCAACAGTCTGCCGCAGGAGGCGCTGACAACCCCGCTGGGGGTAACGGCCGTCTTCGCCGCAGACTCGGCGCGAACGGGAGCCAGCTTGCTGGCAAATAAACCCATTGGTGCCGGGGCCTTTGTGCTGGCGCTGGTAGCCAGCGCCGATGTGCCGCCAACCGTACCGGTTGCCGGGTTAGGGCTGGTGCTGGCGCAAATAGAAACGGCCGTCACGCCCCTCAGCGACATCACCACCTTTCAGACAGGAAACCTGAATGGTGCAGCGATTGATGTACAGGGGATGCCGCTGCCCAACTTCCGTAATGCTGCCGCAAATTTACGCACTCGCATTGTCTATTTTCTTGCACCCGGCCTGCAACCAGGACAAACTGTCGAGATTTTGTTGATATTCAGCGCCGCGGCAGAACATTGGCCCGATTTTGCCGAGACGATTGCCCATATTGGCGAAACGGCCGTGCTGCCCAATCCTCAAGCTAGTTTACGCATTCCCAATGGAACCGTCCGCTTCTTAAGCTATGGGCAAGGCACAACCCAGGCCTATGGTGCAGTTGATAACGACACACCCGACATTTGGATGCTTTCTGTCAACACGCCGCAATACCTGACTTTAACCGCCGCCCCTGCCAGCAGCGACATGGACTTAACGCTTTCTTTGATCGACCCGACAGGGCAAACCATGAGCCGCTTGAACAATGGGTACAGCGGAGATAGTGAAATGGCAACCGATATTCCCCTACCTGAGCCGGGTCTATATTTGTTGATGGTGAACGATTTTGCAAGGGGAGACGGCCGTTACACACTCAACATCAACCTCAGCAACACGCCCATGTTTGATGGCCGAGGGCACATCAACTTTGGCGAAGGGGTACAAAGCCAGCTTGCCGCCGATTCACAGCATATCTGGATATTTGAAGGGGCAGCGGGACAATACGCCAGCATCGTGCTGCAACCGGGCAGCGAGCAATTCGATGCCATTCTCAACCTGTACGGCCCCGATGGCACACGATTGGTCGCATTGGATGAAGGGTTCAGCGGTGACCCAGAAGTGGCCTCCGGCTTCCAACTACCCGTCACGGGAGAGTACTCTATTTTGGTCAGCAGCTTTGCCAGCGCCGGAGGAATGTACACCCTCTCCCTGAGCAAAGGACACGACGAAACAGCCAACTTTTACGATGCGGGCGATTTAATGTACGGTCAAACCAAGCAAGAAACCTTCCGGCCCAATGAGGCACATGCCTGGTTTTTTCAGGGTAAGGCAGGTGAGGAAGTAGTCATTCGCGCCACCCCATTGACTGAAGCGCTGGATTTGGATGTGTGGTTGCTAGACCCCAATGTCGAGCGATTGGCGGCACAAGATTTGTTCATGGCTGGTGAAGCGGAAATTATCCAGCAAACGCTGTCGCTAAATGGTCAGTATCTCGTTTTGGTGCGCGAATTTTCGGGAAATGCGGGGGGGTATGAGATTGCGTTAGACCTTGTACCAACGGCCGTTCCCGTCTACATAGGCACATTGGAACAAGGCATCGTCGTGAATGATGCTCTGCCCGCCGAACAAACCAATTTCTGGCTGTTCAATGCCCAGGCTGATGACCAGGTGACCATCACCCTTTCCCCCAATGATGCCAATGGCGATTTGGTGCTGCTGCTGCAAGCACCCAACGGCGATACGCTGCTGCGCGTGGATGATGCCGCCGCCGGGGAAGCGGAAACCATTACGGCATTTCCGCTTAATGCCACCGGGCAGTGGCGCATTCTTGTGCAGGAATTCTTGGGGGATGCAGCTAGCTACGCACTAACTGCAACGTGGAACCAGTAATCAGTGACCAGTAATCAGTAATCAGTGACCAGTTTAATGATTTTGCACAAAATCGAAGCGCACGAGGTTTTCGTTGCAGCTTGCATGGGAAGTGAAGTTGTACACTTGGGAAACGGCCGTGCCATTTACCGTCTCTAGCTGCACATTATAGTCTCGTACCACTGGCGAGTTGAACAAAAATTGCTCCCAACCAGATGGGCTGTAATCAGGAGCTGTCCCAACCGTTACCCGTTCATCGATACCACTGCCCCACACATGTACTTTGTAAGAGCCAGCCGTTACCGGGTTGCGGAACAAATCCAACACTTCCCCGCCAACACCCATCCATTGGCAGCCGGCATTATTAGCGAAATTTGCCAAATAATAGGGGCTAATGTCCGAGCGGGTAAAAATAAATTCGGAGCGGGTGGGGCTGGGGTGGGCGGCGGGCCGGGTGGCGTTTCTGTGGCGGTAGCGGTAGCCGTAGGGGTGGGCGTGCGCGTGGGAGTTTTGCTGGGCAAAATCGGCGTCACTGAAGGAGTAAGCGTTGGCCCTAATGTGGCAAAAGGTTCGTCTGTTGGGGGAATGCTTGTGCCGACTGGTGTCCAGGTGGGCTGCAATAAATTGGGGGTGGAAGTGGGTACGGCCGTTGGTATTGCCGCAATGGGAGCCAACGTGGGCAGCGCTGCCTCTTCGGGCGTGGGGGCAGCATCATCAGGGATAAACGCGGCCAACGGCGTGCTTGCCAACAAGTCTGGTGCAGCAACCAAGATGAGGACAACTGCCAAACCCAGCACGGCTAATGTGATTAACATGGCGGTTAGGATATTTAGTAAGCGACCCATTTTTCCACCTATCTTTCTTTAAGCATCTGTATCAACAAAACGTGTGATGGCGGCTTGATCACGCTGAGTATTGAGCCAGGAATCAAATGCTTGAGTAAGCAGATTGTAGCGCATGGTGGCATCTAACGGCCGTTGCGCATCCCGTTCAATCACCTGCACCAAATAAAAATTCTCACTGCCATCCGCTCCCGCCACTGTGATCACATCGCTGGTCTCCCCCGGCTGCAACATCATGGCTACTGCTTCAATTTCTGGAACAAGCAAGGCGCCCTGTGGGAAAAACCCCAGGTCACCACCTGATGGCGCAGTGGTTGTGTCCCGTGAATATTGCTGTGCCAGCACGCTAAAATCTGACCCGGCGCGAATTTGCGCCAGCAAGTTTGCGGCCAGAGCAGCATCATCTACTTGCAAGTAACGGGCATGTACCTGTTCGACAGCTTGCGGAACATCGGCTGTTACTCTATCACGCATTTGTGCCGTCACCATTTCTGTCGCCAATGCTTGTCGGAATTCCTCTTCCGTCCATTGGTTGGCTTCAAGCCAGGCCGTGTAATTGTTCTCGCCGCTGGCGGCAGCACGCAGTTCATCCAACTTTGCATCTACCATTTCCGGTGTGATAACCACGCCATCTTTGGCCGCCGCCTGGGTGATGAGGGCACGATCAATCAGGGCATCCAGCACAGTGGCACGGTAATTGCCGGTGGGGTCCTGGCCTAGTTCCAAATGGGCCTGTTCGTAACGAGCCAGCTCTTTTTCGTAGTCCGCCAGGTAAATCGGTTCATCGTTGACCAACGCGGCGAGAGGTTCTACGGTGGGAGTGGGCGGAACGGCCGTTGCTGTGGCGGGCAAAGCAGTTGGGTCTGGGCTGGGAACAGTAACAGCGGGGGAAGAGTCGGAAACGGCCGTCGGCTGTGCCTCATTTGTTGTAACTGGGTTATCGTCCTTGCAAGCCGTCAATCCAACCAATATCAGGAACAGCAAAAATAAGGTGACAAACCAACGGGAGCGGTGTTGTAATGTAACTTTATGTCTTGAAAACATAATCAAATTATACGAGATCATGTCAACGTGACAAGACAGCGCCATTATCCAAACAATTGCAACACATAAACCGCGCCGATAATGAGCAAAATACCGAAACAGCCCACCCGGAAAACGGCCGCAGTCAACTTAAAAAAGAGACGCAGCAAAAACCACCCCACCACCAACACCACAACCAAAATAAGCAACTGCGTCAAATCCTGCGCCGTTACTCCTAGCATTTCCGCAAATGCATCCATAGGTTCCTCCAATTAACAATGAGCAATTGACAATTAGTTGTTCTTTGTTCATTGTTAATTATTCATTGTTAATTGTTACTTTCCCCTTTTTTATCACCGTGTTTACCAGGTTCGTGCCAAAGCGGTAACCAAGTTGTCGGTAATCAGGCGTGTCCAATATCAATATATCTGCCTGTTTGCCGGGTTCCAAACTGCCAATTTCATGGCCTCGTCCGATAGCGTGCGCCGCATTGAGCGTGGCGGCAGCAAGCGCCTGCGCCTGGGTTAGCCCCATGTAGCGGCAAGCCAAAGCAATGACCATTTGCATGGATTCACACCAGCAAGTGCCGGGGTTCAGGTCTGTCGCCAGGGCAAGTGCGCCGCCTCCCGCCAGAATTTTTTTCGCCGGAGTGTATTCTTGATGCCCCAGGCCAAAGGGGGTGCCTGGCAATCCCACAGCAATAGTTTGCCCCTGCCCAAGCGCGGCAATATCAGCGTCAGGGGTTTTGACAAGGTGGTCAGCAGATACTGCGCCCAGTTCTACAGCAAGTTTTGTGCCGCCCAATCCCTCAAATTCGTCAGCGTGGATTTTGAGCCGGTAGCCGAGGGTGACGGCCGTTTCCATCATCCGTCTCGTTTGCGGCACATCAAACACCCCTGCTTCGCAAAACACGTCAAAAAAAAGCTGGATGTGATGCTGCGTCATCCATTCTGCTCCGGCGGGCAGCATGTCATTAATAACCAGGTCAACGTATTCATTCGTGCGCCCCTGATATTCGGCAGGGACAGCGTGGGCAGGCAAAAACGTGGGCGTAATTTCTACCGGCTGTACGGCGTGCAGTGCCAGCATGGCATCTAGCAGCTTGATTTCGGTGGCCGTGTCCAAACCATAGCCAGTTTTAGCCTCAGTGCTGGTTGTGCCATGCGCTAACATACGCTGTAAACGGGGTAGGTTGTCGGCAACCAGATCATCTATACTGGCCTGCCGCGCCTGGCGCACGGTGTTCATAATGCCACCGCCAGCGGCCATGATTTCCATGTAGCTAGCCCCGGCGAGACGCATCTCAAATTCGTGGGCACGGTCGCCAAACCAGGGCAAATGGGTGTGTGGGTCCACAAAGCCGGGAATGACGGCACGCCCGTTTGCGTCGATGGTTTGCACAGCTGTGTAACGAGTCTGCAAGTCTGTCGTGGGGCCGGTGTGGTGGATACGGCCGTTCTTCACTGCCACCGCCCCATTCTCAACCAGGCCCAACTCACCCAGCCCACTGCCCCGCTGCGGCCCCCCATGTTCACTGGGGATCACGCACACCTGACTGGCATTCAAGATCAAGAGGTCTACTTGTTCCATTGCATGTCCTTTGTAATTTTTGTCGTCATCAGCAAGTCACAAATTCAATGATTAACAATTCACTTCCCGACTATTGTACAAAAAAGGGCCGCATTACAGAAAATGCGACCCTTTTCGTGGAGAATAGGATTGGTCAATCGCCAATCTCTAATCTTTGATTTTACCTATTCCGTGTAGCAACATCGAAGATAACGGCCGCTGCCAGCACCGCGCCGCGCACCATATATTGATAGGAAATGCCAATGCCCATCAGGTTCATACCGCTGGTCAGCGAGGCCATCACCAGCGCACCGATGAGCGCCCCGGTCACTTTACCAACACCACCGGCGGCGGAAACACCGCCGACGAAAGCGGCCGCAATAGCGTCTAACTCAAACAATGTCCCGGCCGTTGTTGTCGCCGATTGCAAACGAGAGGCAAACAACATGCCGGACAAAGCGGCCAGCATCCCCATTTGCCCAAAGACAAAGTAGGTGATTTTCTTGACATTGACGCCGCTGAGTTCGGCCGCTTCTGGATTGCCGCCAACAGCATAGATATGCCGCCCTAGCACAGTACGAGTAGAAACAAAGTTGTAAATTCCGACAACGATGAACACAACGACAACCGTCCACGAGAGGCCATTGTAGCCTGCTAGCACCCAGGTCATGCCACCAATGAGAAGGGAGGTGAAGGCTATCTTTAGGATGAAGATATTCATGGGCAGCACATCGAAATTGTAGGCTTGTTTGGTACGACGGCCGTTCAACTCACCAATGATATACAGCACAATCGCTGCAATCCCCAAAATCAACGTCACTTTATGCAATTCTGGCAAAAAACTGACCGGAATATCCTTGATAAAACCATTACCTATCGCATTAAAGGTATCATTGGAAATAATAATCGTGCCGGTTTCTTCCGTTACCACCAGGATTGCCCCGCGATAAATCAAAAAACCAGCCAATGTTGCCACAAATGCGGGAATCCCCATCTGCGCCACCAAAAAACCAGGGATTAGCCCCAGCAGTAGACCAATTAACAAAACAGCCGGAATCACCACATACACTGGCCATTCCCAAAATGCCATAGCAATGGCTGCCACAGCACCCAAAAAGCCCGCCAAAAAACCAACCGACAGGTCAATGTGACGAATCACGATAATCAACGTCATACCAATGCCCAACACAGCGATATAACCAGTCTGGTTGAGCAAGTTACTGATATTCCGAGACGAAATAAAGATGCCATCTGTGAGAATGGCAAACACCACCCAGATGACGAACAAGGCAATAAACATGCCATATTCGCGGATATTCTGCCGCAGTACCTTTTGCAAATCTTTCATGAAGGACATTCCCAACTCCTTAATTCCTGGTTGCAAGATGCATAATTTTTTCCTGGGTTGCTTCCTCTATCGGCAGTTCACCCGTAATTTCACCACTTGAAACAATGTAAACACGGTCGCTCATACCCAAAATTTCGGGCAGTTCAGAAGAGATCATAATGATGCTCATCCCCTGTTCCACTAATTGGTTCATGATGGTGTAGATTTCGTACTTAGCGCCGACATCAATTCCCCGCGTCGGTTCATCCAAAATTAAAATATTCGGCTTCACAAACAACCATTTTGCCAGCGACACTTTTTGCTGATTGCCGCCGCTGAGGTTGACTACCTTTTGCTCAATTGAGGGGGTTTTGATGTTAAGCGAGCTTTTAAACTCGTTGGCAATCTTGATTTCGGCATTGTCGTCAACAACACCTCGCTTTGCAATCTCGCGCAAATTTGCCAACGTAACATTTTGCTTGACATCCTGAATCAAAATCAGGCCGTTGCGCTTGCGATCTTCAGAAACGTAAGCAACACCGGCGTTAATGGCTTCCTGCGGGTGATTAAACCGTTGTTTTTTACCATAAACCCGCAAATTCCCTTCAACGTGATACCCTTCTGGGTTGCCAAAGATACTCAAGGCCAATTCAGTGCGCCCGGAACCCATTAAACCAGACAGACCTACAATCTCGCCTTTTTTCACGTTGAGGTTGTTATTTTTGAGAATGGTACGCTCCACAGCCGGATCATAGGCTGTCCAATTTTCGATTTCAAAAATGATTTCGTCGGAGCGTTTGTGTTCCCGTTTGGGATAGATGTTGTCAATTTCACGGCCAACCATGTGCTTGATCAGCGCGTTTTCGGTAACTTCGCCCTTGTGGGCGTCAAGCGTGCAAATCGTTTTGCCGTCGCGCAGCACGGTCACAGAGTCGGCAATTTCCATGATCTCTTTTAGTTTATGGGTGATCATGATGCAGGTAACGCCCTGCGTTTTTAGATCGCGCAGTAAATCGAAGAGATTGTCTACGTCATCTTCGTTGAGGGCGGAGGTAGGCTCGTCGAGAATGAGCAAGCGCACATTTTTGCTGAGGGTTTTGGCAATTTCGACAAGTTGTTGTTTGCCAACACCAAGTTCTTTGACACGAACGGCCGTATTAATATCCAGTTTCACCTTTTTCAGCATGTTGTCTGCTTGTCTGATAGTCTCATTCCAATCCACCGCCAGACCTTTGGTGATTTCATGCCCCATAAAAATATTTTCATACACCGTCATCTCTGGAACCAGCGCCAACTCTTGATAAATAATGCCGATACCCGTCTTTTCGCTGTCTCGAATGCCGTCAAACTGTTGTAATTCGCCACCAAAAAGAATATCGCCGCTGTAGGTTCCATAGGGGTAGACGCCGCTCAACACTTTCATCAAAGTGGATTTGCCCGCGCCATTTTCACCCACAAGACAATGGATTTCACCCTCTTGCACACGAAAGCTAACCTCATCCAACGCCTTCACGCCGGGGAATTCCTTTGTGATGTTTCTCATCTCCAAGATAGGCGTATTACTCATCATTAACTCCGATTCTCAGACTCGTGAATATTGTTTGCAGATGACACAAGTATAAAGAATAGTGGCAGCGATAGCCACCACTATTCTTTATACATCTAAACTTGATTACCTATGGCAGACCGGTGAAATCGGCAGCGTCATAGTATCCAGAATCAATCAAAACTTCTTTGACGTTGGAACCATCTACTGTAACCACAGGGGATTGGATGGCTGGCACGTCAACGGCGCCGTTGTTGTAAGCGCCGGTGGCATTGGGAGCCTGATCCTGGAGCAAAGCTACAGCAGCATTGATAGCATCATCGACCAGGGTACGCACATCTTTGAAGACGGTCATGGACTGACGGCCGTCAATAATGTACTGCACCGACGCCTTCTCCGCATCCTGCCCGGTCACGAGGTAGCTGCTAACATCCGTATCCGCAGCAAAAGCATCGGCAATAGCGCGAGCTGTACCATCATTGGGAGCCAGAATAAAGACATCGCCCTTATCCTCGGCAGTCGTCGCTGTCAGGTTGGCTTCAGCCAGATTCTTGGCGGTGTTGAAATCCCAGTTCGTCGTGACTTGGCCGATGATCTGCGCCATCTCGTCGCGGGTCAGTTCTGCCTTGTCTTGCAGAGCAATCGCTTCACTGGAGTTCTTGATCACGAACGTGCCATCAGCAATCTTCGGCTGCAACACGCCCCATGCACCTTCGAAGAAGATGAAGGCGTTGTTGTCAGAGGCTGCACCTGCGTACAGGTACAACGGGTTGCCCGTGCCACTGGCGTTGTCTACCAGATACTGTGCCTGCTGCGCACCCACAGCAATGCTGTCGAAGGTGACGTAGTAGTCTACGGCGTCGGTGTCACGAATGAGGCGGTCGTAGGAGATGACCTTTACGCCAGCAGCCTGTGCTGCTTCGGCGGCCGCTGCGGCGGCTGTGCCGTCATGCGGGGTGATGATGATCACTTGTACGCCTTTGGTGATCAGGTCTTCTACGTTTGCCTTTTCTTTGGCCGAGTCGCCCTGGCTAAAGAGAATCTCGACATCGTAACCGGCAGCTTGCAGTGCTTCTGCAAACCGGGCTTCGTCTTGCACCCAGCGCGGTTCGTCTTTCGTCGGCAGCACAATGCCTACTTTGCCGTTTACTTCACCGGCGGGGGCATCTGTCGTGGTAGAACCGGAGTTACCAGTTTCGGTACCCGTGTTGCTATTTCCACCACAGGCAACAAGCGCCAAAATCGCTAACAGCGCAATCATGATCAGGGTTAATTTAAGCAGTTTATTTTTCATTTCTTTCTCATCCTCCAAAGGGTTTGTTACAATTCAACTGATATAAGATTGTGGCTCCAAGATACGGGGTACTATTTTTGTCCGTTCTCTCACCTCCTCATTGTGTGAATTTACTAATTTTTTAAGCCGATTACTATTTAATATGAATAAGAAACGGCCGTGTACCCCTATCCCCCTCTAATCCTATGGGGGATTACCCGATCCGCATTAAGGGATATCCCCTAGTCGCAAAAACCTTGTCCTTTTTGGGCGCTGACCCGCAATTTGTGCATAATAGGAACATGTACCCAACACGCATTTTATTAGCTGATGATCATGCACTGGTTCGGGCTGGCATTCGCAATGCTCTGGAAGGTGAGGCATCTCTACAGATTGTAGGTGAAGTTGGTGACGGGCCAGGGTTAATCCAGGCACTTGAAGACTTGCGGCCCGATTTGCTGCTCATTGATGTCACCATGCCCAACTTTGAGCCGGTAGCAACCATTCATCGCATTCGCCTACGTTATCCCAACATGTTCATTTTAGTGGTCAGTGCTTATGATGATGATGTATATGTACAAGGGCTGCTACGAGCCGGGGTCAATGGCTACCATCTTAAAGACCAGCCCTTGAGCGACCTGCGGCTGGCAGTGGAACGTGTGCTGACGGGTAAACGCTGGATTTCCAGTTCGTTAGTAGACAAATTGATTCAACCTACAGAGGCCATCCAACCTGATACTCCCAAGTTATCTTCACGGCAGATCGACATTTTGCACTTACTTTCCAAGGGGCTGGATAATCGTGCCATTGCTGCCAAGTTAGGGTTAAGCGTGAAAACCATTGAAACACACCTGACGCGGTTGTATCGGCAGCTCAATGTGCAAAGTCGCCTGGAAGCGGCAAATTTTGCCCATGAACATCCTGAACTTATCACCCGTGCTGCAAAAAATGCCGCCCCAGACAACCAATTGTTGTTGCCACAAGAGCAACAAGCATCCATCTTAATTGTTGATGACAACCAACGTTACCGGCAGCAACTGCGACGAATGGTTGGCCGCATTTATCCCCAAGCAATGATCTACGAAGCGGCGAACACACAAGATGCACTGCATTTAGTACAGCGGTTGTCGCCACAGCTTGTTTTTGTAGACGTGGTGTTGGGCGACGAAAGCGGCATTCGCTGCACACGACAGATAAAAACGCAATCGCACCATTCGCGTGTGATTTTGATGAGCGCTTATCCAGACCGGGAATTTCACCGACTGGGGTTAGAGGCTGGCGCAAAAGCCTTGTTAGACAAAAAGGATCTCGATGCAGCGACGTTGTTCCAAATAATTACGGATGCGATTGAATGAGATGACGCCCTTACTGCGCTTACACGGCCTGACAAAGCGTTTTGGTGTTTTGACGGCTCTTAACAATGTCGGCCTGGAGATTTACCCAGGTGAAATTGTAGGGTTGGCTGGGCGTAGTGGCGCGGGCAAGACTTTGCTCACCCGACTTCTGGCGGGTTTGCAGTCGCCGGATAGTGGGCAGTTGATGTTTAACGGCCGTTCCCTTTCCTGGCCCTTCCAAGCAAAAAAAATAGGCATTGGTCTGATTCATCAAGAACCGATGCTGGTCGATGAGTTTGACATAACTAGCAACATCTTTCTCGGACACGAACTCAAATGGTCATTTGGAGACAATCAAAGCAACCTGCTGCACCAGCGCAAAATGCACGAAGAAGCGCGGCGCATCCTGGCGTTGTTAGATGTGGAATTCCCCTCCCTGCATGAAAAAGTAATCAACCTCTCCAGCGATATGCGTCAATTGATTTCACTGGCGCAAGGAATGGCATCTCCGGCTGTTTTGCGCATTGTAGATGATCCCACTTCCATGCTCAGTTCCCCCTATCAAACAAAATTACTTTCTCTAATTGAATCATGGCAGCAAGAGGGAACGGCCGTACTTTTCAGCGGCCAAAATCTCGACCACCTGTTTGCCGTCTCCGACCGCATCGTTGTCCTATGCCGCGGCGAAATCACCGCCAATGTGCGCACCGATGAAACCAACCGCGAAGAAATCGTCGCCGCCCTGGTAGGCACAGGCGAACGCCAACAGCGCACCCCTGTTATTTGGGCGCTCGACAGCTATTACCAGGCCAAAAAACAAGCCGAAACCCTCTACCACAACCAACTCCTTTTGGAGCAAGACCTGGCCGCCCGCGACAGCATCAATCAACAACTGCTCACCCAGCTATCCGAACAAGTGCAAGCGCTAGACAGCGCCAATCTGGCCCTGCAAGATGCACAACGTCGCCTGCTCACGCAGCGCGAATTAGAACGCAAACACCTCTCCCGTGAATTGCATGATGAGACCATTCAGGACTTATTGAGCTTGAATTACCAGCTCGAAGAAATTGCCAGCCTGGTTGAAGATAATGAACCACTGCTTGCTGAATTAGAAGATGCACGGTTAAACATCCGCCAGTTGGTGACAAATGTGCGCGGCATTTGCGGCGATTTGCGCCCGCCAACCATTGACAGCCTCGGCTTAGGCGCGGCAATCAAATCCTTTACAACCAGTTGGAGCGACCGCACTGGCATTGATGTGGCCCTATCATTGAGCGAGAACTTCGGCCGTTTGCCCGAAACCATCGAGCTATCCATCTTCCGCATCGTGCAAGAAGGATTAAACAACGTCTGGAAACATTCGGGGGCGTCTCAAGTACAGGTCACGCTGGCTTACACATCCCCGCGCATGTTATCTGTGGGCATAGCCGATAATGGCGACGGCCTCCCCGACGATTTTGACCTCTCCGCCTTGAGTCGTTCCGGCCATTTTGGCATGTTAGGCATTGGCGAGCGTGTTGCACTGCTGGGGGGCAGGCTCAGTATTCAAAATCAAACGGCCGGGGGGCTGAATCTCATTGTGGAGATTCCCCATCCGCGTGCTGTCCTTGATGATTTAAGTTGATCATTTAGTCCGCCGGCAAGCTGGCGGGGCTAAATTCTTTGACCCAACGAGCCAATACCAGGATGCCGAGAAACATCACGGCCGTTGCTGCCACACTACTCCCCCTAAACCCCGCATACTCCCAAATCAACGGCCCCGCCAGCGAACCAATCGCCCGTCCCAACGCACCAGCCGCCAAAGCGACTGCCATCACCACACTGCGTGCGCCGGGAACCAGTTCCGTGAGCAAAGGCACCCCGCCCACCAACGTAATCTCAAAAAAGATCGAGAGAACAACCAGCGTCACCAACGCAGCGCTGAGGCTAACGGCCGTATACGGAATGATAAAATACGCAGCCGCATTGAGCAGCCCGGCCGTGATAATGACCGGACGCTTGCCAAAACGGTCTACCAAGAAACCGGCCATCACCTCCCCACTAATTTCTGCGCCGCCAATAATGCCAGAAGCCAACCCCAAACTTGCCAACGAAAGCGCAAAGCTGGCTTCCATCCAATCGCCATAAACAATAAAGAAAATCTCATTGGCGCACATTGCCAGCAGCGTGTATAGAGCGGCCGCCCAAATAACGGGGTGCTGGCGGATGGTACGGGCCGTATCACGTAGGGTGAGCAAACGATGTGCCGCGTGCGGAATGCGCGGCAGAGTGCGCCACAGCAGCAGAGCCGCACCAATTGCCAGGCCGCCCAACCAGACAAAGGGCGCACGCCAGCCCCACGTCTGAATAGCAAAACCAATAGCAGGAGCACCAACAAGCAAGCCGCCAGCCCAAGAGGTTTCAGTGAGGGCCAGGGCACGGCCCCGCTGCTGATAAGGCACTGTGTCGCCAATGTAGGCTTGCATAGCCGGGTCGAAAATCACTTTGGCAATGCCAATGACAATTAGAGTAGCGCCCAGTCCCCAATAAGCAGGCCAGACAACGACGATGAGACAGCCAAGAGCGAAAAGCAGGGTGGCAATGATGATAATGGGCTTACGGCCGTATCGCTCTGACAGCGGGCCAAAGACCGGGCTGAGCAACCCGGCAAAATTGCGGAATGTAACCAGACGATAAACGGCCGTAATCTCCACCCCCAATCCCCGTGCCAACGCCGGAATAAAGGGGTAAACCATGCGCAAACCGGTGTTCAGAAACAGGCGAGCAATCGTCAGAGCAAGGAGTTGTACGCGCATTCGCGGTGGAGGCTTTGTGATCACGATGGGAGTGTAGCTGAAGAGAAGACAGCATACAACGGCCGTACAGCGAGCGTACTTGACAAACAGGGGGCACAAAGCAAGAATACCCGTTCAAAGTAGCAAGTCGACAAGCAGCAGGCAAAAACCTTGTAACCTTGCCCACTTGCAAACTTGCAAACGCTTACGAGGTAAACATGAAACGACTCACATTCTTTCTGATTTTGTTAATTTTGTTGGCAGCGTGTGGACAGGAAAATGCTATACCCACCCCGCCACCTGTCTCGCAGCAGCCCACAGGAGCGGAAACGGCCGTATCTGCCCCTGCCGCAGTTGAACCCACCGACGAACCCACCCCGCTGCCTGTCCCTCCTACAATGGCCGCAGAACCGGCAGCCGCTCCTACGGCACCCCCAGCCCCGCCCGCACCCAGCGCGGAAATCCTGTTTGCCGACGATTTTAGCGGTGAGCGCAACCCCCTCACCGGCGAACTGGTTACAGACCCGGCTGTGTTGCAGCGACGGCCGTTAGTCGTCAAACTATCCAACGCCCCGGCCATATACACCCGTCCGCAGTCCGGCCTCAACGATGCCGACTGGGTCTTCGAGCACACCACCGAAGGCGCTATCACCCGTTTCAGCGCCATTTTCTATGGCAAAACCCCAGAGAAAATCGGCCCTGTGCGCAGCGCCCGCCTCATAGACCTGGAACTACCGGCCATATTCGATGCCGGTCTAGTTTTCTCCGGGGCCAGCGCTGGCGTGCGCCAACGCCTGTACAACTCCGACTTTGCCGACCGCATCAACGAAGCCGGTTATGGCCTGTATCGCACCGGCGAAGACAAACCATTGGAACACACGCTGTACGGCAACCCGGAGCAGCTTTGGGCTTATATGGACAGCATTGGGCAAAATACGCCGCCCAATTTCGGCACATACCTGACCTTCAGCGAGGCAGCTCCCGCAGGAGGCACGCCCGCCAGCCACGTCACGGTGGACTACAACTGGACGTTGGTAGAATGGGTGTATGATGCGGAGACAGGTCGGTACGGCCGTTGGGCAGATGGCGAGGTTCATGCAGACGGCAACACCTTGGAACAAGTAACCGCTGCCAACGTCGTCGTCATCGCCCCCTATCACGTCGAAGACCCCACCATTTGCGAAGAAATACGCGACGGCGAGTGCGTCCACCTTTCTGTGCAAATCCAGCTTTGGGACAGCGGCGGCGGCGCCATTTTCCGTGACGGGCAGCGCTACGACGTGACCTGGCACCGCGAAGGGCGCAACGACCTGCTCACCTTCACCGATGCAAACGGCGATCCTTTTCCGCTCAAAATAGGCAACACCTGGGTACAACTCGTTCCCACCTGGCTAGATAACCCGGTAACGGTAGAACCGTAGACAAACAAAAAGACACCCAAACGGGTGTCTTTTTTTGTGGCGCCAACTGGACTTGAACCAGTGACCTAGGGCTTATGAGTCCCCCGCTCTGCCGTCTGAGCTATGGCGCCAAAGCGAAGGAAATTATAACCAAAATCAGTTTACCTGCAACCCTTTTGTTAGCCTAACTACAAGCAGATGTTGATTTGGGCGGGTTTTCCCGTTACGGCCGTATCGTAGCATAAGCCATAAGCGCTGTACTCATGCTTTTGTTGTATTTTCGTGTGGTAGACGGCCGTTTCCCAACAACAGGCGTATCTGCTTGAACAGCAGGCAGATAAAGATCATTGTCTGGCGACAAAGTCGCTGTTGGCGTAGGTGTAGGGGTAACACTCGGAGTTAAGGTTGGCGTAGGCATCCCTGTTGCGGTCGCGGTTGGTGTCAGGGTTGGCGGGGGCACACCCTCCGCCAAAAACCAGGGAGCGGTCGTACTGTCCGTTTTGAAGAAATCCATCAGCATGTGCGCCACTTTCATTTCACCGCTGTCAGATGGATGTGTACAATCTCTCACAAGGTCCTCCGGCAGCCAAACCTGCCCATCAGATCGGGGATTTGTGCCATCAATCCACAAATACGGCCCCCAAGACAAATAAGGGGCAACAACCGGGCCATTTGCCGGGTCATAATTAAAAGCGGGATCGCCATTGATTTGCTTTTCAATGAGCCAACGCACGGCAAAACCTGTCTCGAAAGCGGCAGGTTCAGGGCTGAGACCTTGCCAATAAGTGTAAGAGCGAGTCCGACTGGACAGGTATGCCAGGCGCACATTGGGGAAACGAGCTTTGAGATTGTGAATGACTTGCTCCAAATCAGCTTCCAGAGATTCCGCTTTGGCCGGAAAATCACCGCTGCCAGTTTGCGCCAGTTTAATCCACGCCACCTGCACTTGCGCGGCAGATAAGCCCCCAGAAGTCAAATAGTCTTCCAGATTTTGCCAGACGGCCGCATCTGGGTCGGCCCAAATATCAGCAGTTTGACCGGGGGACGCGCCATTCACAACGGCAAGTGCGGGATTGAGGGTGTCATCCACTTGCCGAAGACGGATGAATTCGATGAACTCGGCAGCCGTGTTGGACATGCCAATGGAAACGACAACGATACGGCCGTTCTCGTCCACTTCCCCCGCATTGTTCAAAGGCACAATTTCATTGGCAATCGCCTGCCCCGCTGCATCATGTGCTGGCGGGCGCAGATTACTACCACCGGGATACAGTCCCCCCATGTAACCTGTAGGACCACTATCCAACCGCACATACTCGCTGCTGCCCAAATCGTTCAGCGGCTGGCTAACGGGAATAAACTCACCTTCGCAAACCGTTTGTGCATATACGGCCGTTTCCCCCATCCCCCAACTCGCCCACACCACAACCAACAAAAGCAAAAACAAAACCAACGAACGTTTCAAAGCAACCTCCCAACAAGATAAAGGCAAGCCAACCGCTTGCCCCAAACAATATTCCAAAACCTAGCTTAACGGATTCCTGGCAATACGAAACAAAAAATGAGCGGTCACTAATAACCATTTATTTTGTCCCAACTACTGAAAAACCATGCCAAATCCCCCACCCCATTCCTAACTTTCCCCAATCTATGGTTATAATAGTGCCTGACAGATGAAGACAACCCATTCACCCTTCATCATTCATCCCTCATCCTTATTATCGGGAGGTTAGATTGACTGCAATTCAACGCCCTAAGGGTATGCAAGACGTTTTGCCGGATGACCGGCGTTATTGGGACTGGATTATTGAGACAGGTACGGCCGTTGCCCAACAATACGGCTTCCAACGGCTAGACGTGCCCATCATCGAATTCACCCCCCTCTTTGCGCGGGGCATGGGCGAAGCATCCGACGTATTCGTGCAAAAAGAGATGTACACCATCGAAGAAGACGACGGCGAAAGCATCACCTTGCGCCCAGAGTTTACCGCTGGGCTGGTGCGTGCCTACATCGAAAATGGTCTCACCAATTGGCCGCAGCCGGTGAAGCTCTTCAGCATCGGCCCCATCTTCCGCCGCGAACGGCCGCAAGCCGGCCGCTACCGCCAACACAGCCAGTTTGATGTAGAAATCATGGGCGAAACCGACCCCGCCGCCGATTTAGAAGTGATGATGATCGCCATGAACCTCTACCGCAATTTGGGCTACAAAGGGCTGACTTTCCAGCTCAACAGCACCGGCTGCCCGGTGTGCAAGCCCGTCTACATCGCCAAACTCAAGGAATATTTGGCCGACCATTTGGATAAACTGGCCGCCATTGACCAGGAACGCATGATCCGCAATCCGCTGCGTGTGCTAGATAGCAAAGAGCCGGGCATGGATGAACTGCTCGCCAACGCACCGCACATCGTTGACCATCTCTGCGCGGACTGCGAAAGCCATTTTGCCAACCTGCGCGGCCTGCTGGACGCGTTGGAACAAAGTTACACCATCAACTTCCGGCTGGTGCGCGGCATTGATTATTATACGAAGACCGTATTTGAGGTGTGGGCTGAGGGTATTGGGGCGCAAGCGGCCGTTTGCGGCGGCGGCCGTTACGATGGGCTGGCAGAGGCAATCGGCGGGCCGTCCACACCGGGCGTGGGCTTTGGCAGCGGCATCGAGCGCATTGTGCTGGGGCTGCAAGAGCAGGGCATTGAGCCGCCGGACACGCCGCAGCCGCAAGTCCTGCTGGCGCATTTTGGCGGGGCAACGAAAACGGCCGCCGTCAAACTCACCTATCTCCTGCGCGATGCGGGCATTGGGGCGCGGCTGGCCTTTGCCCGCGAGCGGCGCAGCATGAAAAGCCAGATGCGCGAGGCGAACAAGTACGCCATTCGTTTTGTGCTGATTTTGGGCGAGTCGGAGGTGGAAAAGGGTGTGGTGACGATACGGCCGTTAGACGGCGGCGAACAAGTCGAAATCCTCCAAACCGAATTAATAACCTGGCTGAATGAACAATTAACAATGAATAACTAACAATTAACAACCTACTTCTTGCTAATTGCTAATTGCTAATTGCTTTTATGACAACCATTGGCATTCTACACCAACCGCGCATTCCCGAATCCGAGCCGATGGCGGCGGAAATTCATGCCTGGCTGACCGCGCAAGGCATCGAAGCGTGGGCCGGTTCTACCTGGGACGAGGAACAGGTGAATGGCAATATGGCGCGTTTTTCGCTGCTGGTGGTACTGGGCGGCGATGGCTCTACTTTGCGGGCGGCGCGGCTGAGTGTGCCACATGATGTGCCGATTTTTGGCATTAACATGGGACGCGTGGGTTTTCTCAGCGAAGCGCAGCTAGATAACTGGCAGGAAAAGCTGGACAAAGTGCTGCGTGGCGAGTATTGGCTGGAGCAGCGGTTGATGTTGCAAGCACGGTTGGAGCGAAACGGCCGTATCATCAACACCCTCCCCGCTCTCAATGACGTGGTAGTCAGCCGCGGGCGACAGGCTCGTGTACTGCGCCTACACCTCTTTGTTGATGGCGACCACGTTACCCTGTACACTGCCGATGCCCTCATTGTTGCCACGCCCACGGGTTCCACCGCTTACTCCATGGCCGCCGGCGGGCCGCTGCTGCCACCGCAATTGCAAAACTTCGTTGTCGTGCCAGTCGCTGCCCATCTCAGCCTAGATCGCGCCCTGGTGCTGCACGAAGAAGCAGAAATTACTATTCAAGTGCAAATGGATCATGAAGCGGCATTAATGGCCGATGGGCAGGATGGGATTTCTCTCCAAGATGGTGATAAAGTTATCGTCAAGAAACATGACCATTATTGTTCGTTTGTACGCGTGGAAAGCCCAGGATATTTCTATCGGCGATTGATGCGTCGATTGGGTCATGCACGCCATTAGATAGTTGTTAGCCGTTAGCTATTAGCTTCTAGCTAATGGCTAACAGCTAATAGCTAATAGCTTATTATGATTAGTGAACCGAGATTACGCACACTACTACGACAGGCAGAGAGAACGGCCGTCAATGGTAAATTGGCTGCCGCACTTACGTTGTATCAACAAATTGTAGAAGAAGCGCCAGAGTCAGCGAATGCATGGCTGGGTTTGGCCCAATTAGAGCCAGACCCGGCGAAGAAGGAAGCGGCGTATGAGCAGGCATTGGCATTAGAGCCAGAAAATGCTCAAGCGCTAGTCGGGCTGGCTGATTTGCGCGGCGAGCCAGTAGCAGAGGAACTGCAGGCGGCCACCCAAGAAACACCAGAACCAGAACCGGCTGCCCCACCTATAGCAGAAAAAGAAGTAATGAGGGAAGAGGAAACGGCCGTCATCCAACCCACTCCCCAAGCCGACACGCTTGAACTGGTCTGCTATCGTCATCCCAACCGCAGCACCTCCCTGCGCTGCTACACCTGCGGCAAACCTATTTGCAGCCAATGTGCCATTAAAACCCCGGTGGGCTATCGCTGCCCCGACTGCATCCGCGAGGCGGAAGATGTCTTTTTCAACGCCCGTCCCCTTGATTACCTGATTGCCCCACTGGTTTCCTTGCCACTCAGCCTTCTAGCTGGGTTCCTATTATTGCAAGTAGGCGGCAGCTTCTTCTTCATCTTGCTCATCTTCTTCATTGGCGGGGCAGTCGGCAGTTTTATCGGGCGGCTGGCAAAAGCGGCTGTCGGGCGACGGCGCGGCCGTTACTTGCCCCATGTTGTTTCCGCCACTGTCATTTTGGGTGGCATGGTAGCTGCTGCTCCAGCCCTCATTGGCTTGCTGCTCGGCAATTTTAGCGGGATCATGGGCTTGCTTATGCCCGGTATTTATGTATTTATCGCTTCTAGCGCTGCTTTTTACCAAATGAAATAAGGTTGGGTGTTGTGGCTCTATGCTAACGGAACTAACCATTCACGATTTCGCAATTATTGATGACCTGCGGCTGCAATTTGACGCCGGATTTAATGTATTGACGGGGGAGACAGGAGCCGGTAAATCCATTATTTTGGACGCGGTAATGCTTGTGTTGGGTGGTCGGGCAGATACATCAATGGTGCGGGCGGGGTGTGAAACGGCCGTCCTCGAAGCCACCTTCCACCTGGATAAATCCCTGCAAGCTCTCATCAATCCCCTATTAGAAACAGAAGGGCTAGATGACGAAGAGGGTGGCAATACGCTGACCCTCTCCCGCGAGGTACGTGTGAACGGCCGTAATTATGCCCGCGTGAACGGCCGTTCCGTCAACCTCAACCTGCTGCGCGACATCGCCGCCCCCCTGATAGACATTCACGGACAGGGCGAACACCTCTCCCTACTGCAACCACGCAGCCATCTGCCCCTACTAGATGCTTACGCTGGACTGCAAAAAGCACAACGCGGCCTTGCCGGAGAGGTAAGCAAGCTCCAGCATCTGCAACGCGAACTCAAAGACCTGCAACAAGACGAACGTACTCTGGCGCACCGCATCGACATGCTGCAATTTCAAGTGCAAGAAATTGATGCCGCCCACTTGCAGCCCGGTGAGGAAGAAGAACTACGCATTGAGCGTGAACGGCTAGCAAATGCCGAACACCTGACCCGTGCCACCACAGAAGCCGTTAGTTTATTGAGCGGCGGTCTGGAAGATGACACGCAATCCATTGTGGACATGCTGGGGCAGACAGAACGCGTTCTCACCCAGCTTGCGCGGTTTGATGAATCGCAGCACGGCCGTTTGGAATCGCTACAAGGATTAGCCTTTCAAATCAATGAACTGGCCGCCGATTTGCAAAACTACTTAGAGGAATTGGAATTCAATCCTGACCGGCTCAACCAGGTTGAAGAACGGCTAGAATTGATTAACTTGCTAAAGCGCAAATACGGCGCGGACATCCCGACAATTCTGGCCCAGCGCGAAAAAGCGGCTGCGGAATTGGAACAGATCACGCACAGCGAGGAGCGCATCGCCGCACTGCAAAAAGAGCAGGATGACATGCTGCGCCAGTTGGGCAAACTGGCTTATGCCCTCTCGCAAAAGCGTAAGGAAGCGGCACAAAAGCTGGCGCAGATGGTCGTCACACAACTTGCAGATTTGAAGATGGACGGCGCTCGGTTTGAGGTGGCCTTTAGCCATGAACTACACCCAGAAGGGGTGTATGTGGGCACAGAACGGCTGGCGTTTGATCAGACGGGCATTGATCGAGCAGAGTTCTTGATTTCCACGAATCCGGGAGAGCCGCTGAAGCCGATGGTGAAAGTTGCCAGCGGCGGCGAGACGGCGCGGTTGATGCTAGCGTTAAAAACAGCGCTGGCGCAGGTAGATGCCACACCAACGCTGATTTTTGATGAGATCGATCAGGGAATTGGTGGTCGCGTGGGGCATATTGTGGGGCGGAAGTTATGGGGGTTAACGGCCGTTGCCCACCACCAGGTCATCGTCGTCACCCATTTACCACAGTTAGCTGGCTTTGGTGACTGCCATTTCCGCGTGAGTAAAGGCGTGGTTAACGAGCGCACGATTACAAAAGTGGAGACGTTGGATAGGAACGGCCGTATCGCTGAATTAGCCGCCATGTTAGGCACACAGGCCCAACATGCCCGCGACGGTGCTGCCACTATCCTAGACCAGGCCACAGCAGCAAAAAACGGCTAAGTGTTAAACTAACAGGAGGGACATTTCATGAGTTCAGACACCATTCAAGTGGATTATGAACAACTTATAGACATCGCATCCAAATTCCAGCAACAAGCCGACGATATGATGCAATTGCATCAACAAATCCAGCTAAAGGCTGACCAACTGAAAAGTGGCGGCTGGCAAGGGCAGGGCGCCAATGCTTTTAAGCACGAAATGGATGACACCGTGCTGCCTACTCTTAGCCGGCTTGCAGAAGGATTAGAAAAAGCCCATCAAACCACGCAAGCGATTAGCGACACATTTGCTGCCGCCGAAGAAGAAGCTGCAAATGGCTTGCAAATTGATGCTGACAAAATGTCCCCTGGCGGGAACCGACAAGGCCCAAACGGGGCACATCACATAGAACCGCGCCCTCAAGGACCAGCCATTACCCAAATTCCGCCGCGTGATTATGCGCTGATGAGCCAAGCCGCCTATACAGATGGCGGCGAACTACCTCAAGAATTGAAAGATAAGGGGTGGGAGCGGCTGGCAGTTGGTCGAACGACAACCGGCTATTATGGCGTGGCTTACGTCAATCGGCAGACGGGGGAAGTGGTAATAGCGCATCGCGGTACAGATGCTGACTTGGGTGATGTTATCGAGGGTATAGGACGTGGGGCGGCTGGTAATAGTGTTATAGATTTGGCACGTATGGGTGGTTTTAATGCCGACGGGAATGATCTGGACGATGATGCTCAAATTGCAATGGGTCTTGCGCCGGATCAATATCAAGAGTCACGCTCCTTTGTGGCGCAGGTACACGAGCAATTAAGCAAAGCAGGAATGGGGGATTATAAGGTAACGCACACGGGTCATTCGCTGGGGGCTGTATTGGCTGATTTGCACGCAGCAGAGAGGGGACAGCCTGCTATTACGTTTGATAATCCAGGCGCGAAGGAGCCTTTGGCAAGTATTGGGCGCACATATAACCCAGAAAATCATGTCGCGTATCAATCGCACGAAAATCTGATCAATACCACCAATCAACAAGCAGGGTATTTTGTCCCCATTCGCTTACAAACCGAGTCTGATCAAATCGGCATTATACGCGACACGCTGCATGATCATTCGTTGGACAATATTGTTGATGCCATGAATCCTGAAACGGGACGGCCGTTAACCGAAGGCAAAATTGGTACAGGCAAGTACGGTAAAAATTAGGCACCGTTTCTTACCCATCATTTTGCTCGGTGGGGGCGCTGGTAATGGGACGACCCAGCAAATAATCAACGGCCGTTTGCAACTGCACATCCACCCATTCCTCGCCATCAGCCAATTCTGGCTGAACCACCACATAATCCGGTTCTAAGCCGGTCTCATGCACCCAGGTTTCGTCTGGGGTCAGCCAGCGGGCGATGGTAATGCGCACGCCGCCGCCATTGCTTAACTCTTGCCAGGTTTGCACGGTACCTTTGCCAAATGTCGTTTGCCCAACAAGAATACCGCGCTCATGATCACGGATGGCTCCAGCCAACACCTCTGAGGCGCTGGCGCTGCCCTCATCTACCAAGACAACGAGGGGAATGTCTTGGGCAATGCCTTCGTCGGTAGCCTTGAAAGAATCGGAACGGCCGTTGCCAAATCGTTCCGTCAAAATTGTGCCCTCTGGCAAGAAAATATCAGCGATGTCAATGGCTGAGGTCAGCGCCCCGCCAGGGTTGCGCCGTAAATCGAGGATAAGGCCCACCGGGTCTTGAGCCAACAACTCCTCTAGCAGTGCTTGCAATTCTTCTGGTGAACGGTCGCCGAACTGGCTGAGGCGGGCATAAGCAATGCCATCGTCCAGCATTTCGCCACGCACGCTGGGCAGTTCGACGGTGTCGCGGGTGATTTCGACGGTGAAGGTTTCGCCATCGCGCTCAATCAGGAGAGAAACGGCCGTGCCTGCTGGGCCACGCACTAAACCTGCCGCCTCACTCACGTCCATGCCAGTTAAATCTACGCCATCCGCCTGGCGCAAAATATCCCCTGGCAGCAAACCGGCAGCCTCCGCCGGTGAGCCATCAATAGGCGAGACAACGGTGATATTGCCGTCAATTGCTTCCACTTCTGCACCAATGCCCTGAAATTCACCCTGCATATTCAAGCGAGCGGCTTCCTCCGCCTCTGGAGAAAGATAGCGGGTATGTTGATCGCCCAACGATGCCAACATACCATCAATGGCCCCTTGTACAAGGGCATCATCGTCAACCGGCTGCTCGTAATAACGGGCATGAACCAGTTGCCAGGTCTCCATAATGGGTGAAGTAGCTTCTCCTGTGTCAGAAATACCCGCCAGATTAAAAAACTGGATGGGGGCAATGGGCGACTGTCCAAATAAATACCCGGCATTGAAACCGAGAAAGGTAAAGATAACAATAAGAAAGAGTATAGATACGCGAGATTTCATTTAGTTTTCCCTTTGAAATTGTAAGAAGTCATGTTCTTTCGGAGAAATACGGGAGATTTCTAAGGCCAACGGGAGGTTTCTAAAGACCAACGGAAGATTTCTTATTTGGCACAACTATATCACAGGAGACAACACGCGCACGGCGCACCACGAATAGATGAAAATTCATTATTCGTTATTCATTATTCGTTATTTTCTGAGGAGTTTGGCGTAGGGTAAGAGGTGTCTAAGCGCGGGGGCAGCATGTTTTTCTCGTCTTGTTACCAGGGTAGGCTCTGATAAAATACGGGATAGGATATTGCAGCATGACCACACAAAAGACACGCACCATTTACACCATCTCGCTATTTTTTTCTGATATTTTGTTAACGGCCGTTGCCTTTATACTGGCCTATCAATTACGTGTACTCATACCCTGGCCCGACCCGCTAACAAACATTGCCCCCCTCTTGCGCTACAGCCGCCTGATGCTGGTACACATTTTTTCGGTGCTTGCCGTGCTGTTTTTCTCCGGTCAATATTACATTCCCCGCGCTGTCTCGCGCATTGACCAATTGTATCGCATCATTTCTGGCGTCACCCTGGGCACGTTGGTTGCTGTTGCCCTCACCTCCATCCTCTTCAAGAATGATCCTGTCATCATGGACTTCCCTCGCGGCATGATTTTGTACGATGGCGTGTTAGCCATCTTCTTGTTGATGACGGGGCGCGGTATGCAAACGATGGTGCGCAATGCGCTGCGCAAACGTGGGTTGGGCACAGACCGTCTCTTAGTCGTCGGCACAAATGACACGGCGCGTATTATTTTGCAGCGCATCTTGTGGTCGCCGCAGCTTGGGTATGATTTGGTGGGTGTGATCGCGGAAGATGGGGAAACGGCCGTTAAAGAAATTCTCGGCATCCCCGTGCTGGGCATTCCCGAAGACCTACCCAGCCTCATTGAAGCCCATCAAATCGCCGAAGTCCTCATCGCCATGCCCGAACGTGGCCACCGCGAAACCATACGCGTCATCTCCTACTGCGAACGTGGCCGCGTCTCCGTCAAAGTCTTCCCCGACATCTTCCAATTCGTCACTTCTGAAGCCACTATTGACGATCTCGGTGGGCTGCCCCTGCTTTCTGTGCGAGACTTTGCTCTGCGCGGTTATCTACTTATTTTCAAGCGGCTCATGGATTTATTCGGCGCGGCCTTCGGGCTTATTTTCCTTTCCCCGCTCATGCTGCTCGTCGCCATTGCCATCAAAATCGAATCTCCCGGCCCAGCTTTCTTTATTCAAGAGCGCATGGGGCTGGATGGCAAACCCTTTTTGATGATCAAGTTCCGCTCCATGCGCAAAGACGCCGAAAAAGATGGCCCCGGCTGGACAAAAGATAATGATCCTCGCCAAACCAGATTGGGCACACTACTGCGCAAGGTTGAGATTGACGAGCTGCCCAATCTCATCAATGTCTTTTTGGGCGAGATGAGCCTGGTTGGGCCGCGCCCGGAACAAGCGCACTACGTGGAACAGTTTCGCCGCAATGTACCTCATTACATGGATCGCCATAAAGAGAAAGGCGGCATGACCGGCTGGGCACAAGTCAATGGCCTGCGCGGAGACACGTCCATTGCCGAGCGCACAAAATATGACTTGTGGTATTCTGAAAATTGGTCGATGTTGCTAGACATCAAGATCATTCTACGCACGATCTGGCAAATTTTTGAGCGCAAAAATAAGTCGACTACCCCTGTTATCTAACGCTCTTCTTATTTGACGCTGAATTTTGGGCATGTTATGATATTTGAAGCCCGACGCTAGCACTCCAGCCAATAGAGTGCTAGAGATTATAAGTGAACGAGTTGTTTAGTTGGAGACTAGCACCCCTGACTGGTACTAGTCTCCAATTGTGTAGCAAGAAGAGCGATGTTTCCATCCCTCACAGACCGACAACAGCATATTTTGGCAATGGTCGTGCGCAGCCACATTGAAAACGGCCGTCCTGTTGGCTCCAAAACACTGGTGGACGAGTATGAGTTGGACGTTAGCTCTGCAACTGTACGCAACGAAATGGCCGCGCTGGCAGAGCTAGGTTACATCATGCAATTGCACACCTCGGCAGGGCGCATCCCCACCGAACTGGGTTATCGCTACTTTGTGCAAAAGTTGCTGCGCGAATTCCACCTGCCCTTCCACGAGCAGCAAATGATTCGCCACCAGTTTCACCAGGCACGGCTGGACTTAAATCAATGGATGCGGCTGGCGGCTGCCATTTTGGCCCGCACATCACACGGGGCCAGCGTAGTCACAGCGCCGCAGCCACAACTGAATCGCTTCAAGCATGTGCAGCTTATCTCCACTCAGGGACGGCTGGTGCTGATGATCCTGGTGTTGTTTGGCGGCGAGGTACAGCAACAAATGTTGACGCTGGCGGAACCGCTACCTCAAGCACGCCTCAGCGCCGCAGCAGACCGCCTGAATGCGCTGTTTGAAAATGAAGATTCTGGTGGCATTGCGTCGCGCCTGAACCAGCTTGATACACTGGAATTTGAAGTGACGCGGCTGGTTTTGGATATTTTGCGGCGGGCTGATGAACGGCCGTTCCACAGCAACATTTATCGTGACGGCTTGCTGAACATCATGGACGACGAAGGCACGCGCTCGGCCGTCCGTGTGCTAGAAGAACGCACCTTGCTGGCAAACGTCCTCAGCCACACGCAAACACCCAGCGCAAGCGGTGTCCAAGTTGTCATTGGCGGCGAGGGACGCTGGGAAGAGCTGAAAGACTGCACCATCATCCTCTCCCGTTATGGCACAACAGACCAGCTTAGTGGCACCATTGCCGTCATCGGCCCCATGCGCATGCCCTATGCTCGCAACGTCGCCGCCGTCCGCTATGTCGCAGACCTGATGAGCGGCTTTTTAGGCGACTATTATTTGAGCGCACCCAATCCCGATTCCAATGTTGAAGAGGTGAATACGAGTGAGTAACGAAACTATCAAAGACCAAGTAGAAGAAGTAGAAACGAATGAAGTAAAAGAAGTGGTGGAGGAAACGGCCGTACCCACCGACACCGCCGAAACAGAACCTACCCTGGAAGAACAACTTGAAGCCGCCAAAGCCGAAGCCGCCAAAAATATGGATGGCTGGCTGCGTGCCCAGGCCGAATTCGCCAACGCCCGCAAACGCTTCGAGAAGCAGCGTGCCGACGCCTACAACAACGCCACAGCGGATGTCATCGTCAACTTGCTGCCCGTCATGGACGATTTCCAACGAGCACTCGACAACGTCCCAGAAACCATCGAAAAAGACGGTTGGTTTGAAGGCATCGTTTTGGTGCAGCGCAAACTCAACACTGTTCTGGACAACTTCAAAGTCGTCCCCATCGAGGCTGTCGGCCAACCATTCGACCCCAACTTGCATGAGGCCATCATGCAAGAGGATTCTGACGAGTACGAAAGCGGCATAGTCACCCGCGAATTGCAAAAAGGATACAAACTAGGCGACCGTGTTGTGCGCCCTACCCTGGTGTACGTCGCCGCGTAACAACCAATCAAGAGAGGAACAAATCATGAGCAAAATCATCGGTATAGACCTGGGAACAACCAATTCTGTAGCGGCCGTCATGGAAGGCGGTGAACCAACCGTCATCCCCAGCGCTGAGGGCAGCCGCCTATTCCCCTCCATCGTCGCCGTCAACCCCAAAACCGGCGAACGCTTGGTAGGGCAAGTTGCCAAACGGCAGGCCGTCATCAACCCGGAGAACACCATTTTCTCCGTCAAACGTTTCATGGGGCGTAAATACGACGATTCGCAGGTAAACCGGGCCAAAGGATACGTCCCCTACGAAGTCCGCAAAGCCAGCAATGGCGACGTGCGCGTGGTCATGAATGAACGCGAATATTCCCCACCAGAAATCTCGGCAATGATCCTGCAAAAAATAAAAACTGACGCCGAAGCGTATTTGGGCCAGCCGATCACACAAGCCGTCATCACCGTGCCCGCCTACTTCAACGACAGCCAACGTCAGGCGACCAAAGACGCGGGCAAAATCGCCGGACTGGAAGTGATGCGTATCGTCAACGAACCCACTGCATCCTCTCTGGCCTATGGCTTGGGCAGCAGCAAAGACGAAATGATTGCTGTCTACGACTTAGGCGGTGGCACATTCGACATTTCCATTTTGGAAGTGGGCGATGGCGTGTTTGAGGTGAAATCTACCAACGGCGACACCTTCCTCGGTGGTGATGATTTCGATTTAAAAATTATTGACTGGGCGGCCGAGCAGTTCAAAATGCAGGAAGGCATTGACCTGCGCCAAGACCGTCAGGCATTGCAGCGTCTGCGCGAGGCATCTGAAAAAGCCAAGATTGAATTATCTACCACGATGCAGACCGAATTGAACCTGCCCTATATCACGGCCGATGCTACTGGCCCCAAACACCTCAATCTGACGCTGACCCGCGCCAAATTGGAACAGCTCACCGAAGATTTGCTGCGCCGCAGCATTGAACCCTGCCGTCTAGCGCTGAAAGACGCTGGACTGAGTACATCCGAGATTACGCAGGTGGTTTTGGTGGGCGGCATGACCCGTATGCCGGCCGTGCAGGAAGCGGTGAAGAAATTCTTTGGCCGCGAGCCGCATAAGGGTGTGAACCCCGACGAAGTTGTTGGCTTGGGCGCGGCCATTCAGGCAGGCGTACTTGGCGGCGATGTGAAAGACGTGCTGCTGCTAGACGTGACGCCGCTGACGCTGGGCATTGAGACGCTGGGCGGCGTAGCAACCCCGCTGATTGAACGCAACACTACCATCCCCACGAAGAAGAGTCAGGTCTTTTCCACCGCCGCCGATGGGCAAACGCAGGTGGAAATTCATGTCACCCAGGGCGAACGGCCGATGGCGGCTGACAACAAGAGCCTGGGACGCTTCATTCTGGATGGCATTCCCCCAGCACCGCGTGGCGTACCACAAATTGAAGTCACCTTTGACATCAATGCTGACGGCATTTTGCACGTTAACGCCAAAGACAAGGCCACGGGCCGTGAGCAGATGATGCAAATCATCCCCTCTAGTGGTCTATCAGACAACGAAATTGAGAACATGGTGAAGGATGCTGAACAGCACGCCAGCGAGGACTTAAAGCGCAAAGAGGCCGTGGAAGTGCATAATACAGCGGACTCGGCCGTGTACAGCGCGGAGAAGTTCTTGAAGGATAATGCGGAGTCTATTCCTGATGCACAGAAGACGGCCGTGCAAACGCAAATTGATGCCGTCAAATCTGCCCTATCCGGTGGTGACGCCTCTGCTATCCAGGCCGCAGCAGAACAGTTGCAAGCCGTAATGCAAGAAGCTGGCGCGGCCATGTACCAACAACAAGGCCAAGCTCCTGGCGGCGACCCCTCCGGTGACAGCTCAACCGATGGTGACGAAGACGTTATCGAAGGCGAATTCAGCGATATGTAGGAACGTGATGCGTGAAACGTGAAACGTGAGGCAATCAAGTCACCATTCACGTTTCACGTTTTACGTTTCATGCCATTGCCTGCCACCCCCCTGAGAGCGATTTATGGCTGACAAACGAGATTATTACGAAGTCTTAGGTGTACAGCGCAACGCCAGCAAAGATGAGATGAAAAAAGCTTATCGTCGATTGGCGCGGCAGTATCACCCCGATGTCAATAAAGATGATAACTCCAGCGAACGCTTCAAAGAAATCAACGAAGCGTATGAGGTGTTATCAGATGACGATAAGCGTGCAGCCTACGACCGCTTCGGTCATGCAGGTGTGCAAAATGGCGGGGCAGGTTTCTCCGGTTTTGATGCCGCTGGATTTGGCGGATTTGCCGACATTTTCGAGGAATTCTTCGGCGGCGGATTGGGTGGGCGACGCCAACGGCGTGGGCCGCGACGTGGCGCAGACTTGCGTTACGACCTCACCATTTCGTTTGAAGAAGCAGTTTTTGGCATTGAAAAGGACATTGAAATTACACGCGCCGAGATTTGCCATGGGTGCAATGGCTCCGGATCAGAACCAGGCACAGCCCCAGAGCGTTGTACTACCTGCAACGGTAGTGGCGAAGTACGCCGTGTGCAGCAATCTATCCTCGGTTCCTTTGTGAATGTGGCAACCTGCCCCAACTGTCAGGGCACAGGGGAAGTGATCACAACGCCCTGTAAAGTGTGTCACGGCCGTAAACAAGTGCAGCGCACACGTACTATCAAAGTTAAAATTCCAGCCGGAGTGGACAATGATACGCAGATTCGTCTCACCGGCGAGGGTGGCCCTGGCGTGCATGGCGGGCCTCCGGGCAATCTGTACGTGGTTATTCAGGTGAAACGCCACGAGTTTTTCCAACGACGTGGCGACGACATTTTCCTGGACTTGCAAATCAACGTAGCGCAGGCCGCTTTGGGGGATGAAGTTACTGTACCCACCATTGATGGTGAAGAGCATTTGACCATTCCCGCAGGCACGCAAGCGGGCGCGGTATTCAAATTACGTGGCAAGGGCGTGCCACGATTAGACCGCAGCGGGCGTGGCAGTCACATAGGGCGTGGCGATGAGCATGTCATTATCCAGGTTGCCATTCCCAAAAACCTGACAGATGAGCAAAAACGATTATTCAAAGAGCTTTCAGGCACGTTAGGTAAAGCGGTTGTACCTCAACAGCGCGGGTTTTTCGATCAATTAAAAGAAACTTTAGGTGATGTATTTGGCTTATGACAACGATGTATTGGCTTGAAGTCAGTGTAGTAACGGACGGCGAAGCAGCGGAGGCCGTAGCAGAAGTGCTACGGCCCTTTGCTTATCAGGGTGGCGTGGTATTGGAACAATTGGGTGATGAGACAGATTTGGATCCTAATGCTCTGGAACCGATTATCACGGTGAAGATTTACCTGCCGGAAGAGGAAGATTCTCTGGCTGCGCGGCAGCGCATTGAGGAAATTTTATACCATATGAATCGACTGTATCCGGTCCCGCCACCTACCTTCCGCAAGTTGCAAGAGCAGGATTGGGCCAATGCCTGGAAGGAACATTATCATCCGTTCCGCATTGGCAAACGCATCTGGATTCAGCCCAGTTGGGTGTCGGCGGAGGAAGTGGCAGCCAGCGGCATTGAGCTGGGTGATGATGACATTGCGTTGGTGCTAGACCCTGGCATGGCTTTTGGTACGGGCACGCATCCCACGACACAAATGTGTTTGCAAGCCCTGGAACAGGTGGTGCAACCGGGCATATCGCTGTTGGATGTGGGCACGGGATCGGGGATTTTGGCGGTGGCAGCAGCCAAGTTGGGCGCAGAAAAGTTGTGGGGGGTGGATACGGATGCGATGGCGGTGAAAACGGCCGTCGCCAACGCCACCCAAAATCACGTCGCGCATTTCCACGTATGGCAGGGCACGCTAACCAGTGTGCAAGAACGGGGTTGGGATGTGGTTGTGGTCAACATTCTGGCCCCGGTCATTATGGGAATGTTGGAAAATGATGGGTTAATGGGCTACGTGGGGCAGAACGGCCGTCTCATTCTCAGTGGCATTATTGATGAGCAAGTGGGTGGAGTGGAAACGGCCGTTGCCAACGCCGGAGGGACAATCCTACAAAGGTTTATTATTCGTGACTGGGTCACACTCGTTGTTGGACACAACAAATAGCGCCACAATACAAGTATTGTGGCGCATCAATGACAGTATAACGAATGCCAGTAAAGGGGAGGTCAGTTGCTAACTGGGGCGCGATTTTTACGGTAACGATAGGTAATACGGCCACGCTCTAAATCATACGTGGACATTTCCACACGTACCCGGTCCCCCAACAAAATACGAATGTAATACTTCCGCATTCTCCCAGACAGATAGGCCAAAACCTGATGCCCATTATCCAATTCTACTTTGAACTGGGTGTTGGGCAGCAGCTCAATTACTTTACCCTCTACTTCAATCTTATCGTCTTTACCAGCCATAAGCTCCTTCTATATCTTTAACTACCGGCTTACTCTTCTTCGTCGCTGCCAGCAGTTTCTTCACTAACTTCTTCTACAGGTTCGGCTTCGGCAACCTCTTCTGCCTCAGTTTCGACAGCTTCTGCTACCTCAACCTCGACAGCAGGTTCTTCTTCAACATCGGCTTCTGCTTCTGCTTCTGCCTCAGCAGCCGCTTCGGCCGCAGCAGCCTCACGCTGCGCCATCCACTCAATCTGCTCGGTTGCCGTCACCGCTTTCAAACTCAGGCCAATGCGTTGCCGCTGTGAATCAATACTTACAACTCGCAGCAAATGCGTTTCGCCTTCCTGAACCACTTCGCCAACATTCTCCACATTGCCGCGTGACAACTGCGAAACGTGCAGCAGCCCCTCGACACCAGGCTCAATCTCAGCAAAAGCGCCATAGTCCACAATGCGCGTCACTGTCCCTTCCACCAACTGGTTCATGTCATAGCGTTCTTCTACTGTATCCCAGGGATTCGGCAGCAGGCGTTTGCGGCTCAAGCTGATACGCTGATCTGAACGGTCAAGTTTGAGCACGTACACTTCGATCTCGTCACCAACCTTAACCACTTCACGGGGATGATCAACGCGATGCCATGCCAGCTCAGAGATATGCACCAGTCCGTCTGCGCCACCCAGGTCTACAAAAATACCGAAGTCACGCAGTCCGCTAACCCGGCCAGCTAACACATCCCCCTCTTGCAGCTTAGATAGCAATTCTTCTTTGCGCTTTTCTTCCCATTCCCGCTGCGCATCGCGTTGGGACAAGACCAACCGACGACGGCGACGGTTTACTTCAATGACCTTTAGAGGGAGTTTTTCGCCACGCAATTTTGCCAAACGCTGCTGCCGTTTGCGGTCATTCATGCCTGGGCTTAGTTCAACCAGATGGGAAATGGGGATGAAACCGCGTAAACGGCCGTAAGGCACAATCGCCCCACCCTTATTGTAGCCAATCACCTCAGCTTCAATAACTTCACCACTCTCCAACAAGGCTTCCGCCTCGATCCAATCCTGGTTTAACCGTGCCAGATGGATAGATACTGTGAGCGAATCCGGTTGATCCGTATTGACGATATACACATTGATCTCGTCATTCACATGTAATGCTTCGCGTTCCCCTGGCTCCAACTTTGCTAAATCTGAAGGGGGAACTAACCCGTCTCGCTTCACACCCAGATCCAAAATCACACCCTGGGGTGTAACTGCTACAATGATACCAGTACGAATATCGCCCACCTCTGGCGTGGCATAATCATGCTGGTCAAGAAGCTCTTCCATCTGGTCCAAAAAACTCATTTCCTCGTTCGACATACTTTTCGGTCTCTTTATAATTGGGATTTTCAAACAAAAACTCGACCATTGTCTGAATCTTTGACTAACATGGTCGAGCTAAGAACCTGGTATTTGCTCAATTAATCTTAGTTTTAGGTAGTGACGCGCCGAAGTCGCGTTACGTTACAGGGGGAGAGCAATCTGCTATCAATTAGTCCAAGATATGAACCTCCGCACAATCCTGCTAACCCTTATATCATTATCAAGCGCTACCTACATCTAACCTCAACCACGCAGCAGGCGGATTATATCTACCCCTATGGGCTTTGTCAATTTTCCCCTTTAATTCTACTCTCATCTTTTTTCTGGTATAAATCAAACATTCTCATCTCGGCTGTAGTCAGGTAAGCATTGTGATTCGGTCGTATGCACAAAAAGGAACCCAGAAATGTCTGTACTTGAAGCAAACAAGGTCACAAAACAATATCAAATGGGCGAAGTTTCTGTAGATGCTCTGGATAATGTTTCATTTGCGGTAGAAAAGGGTGATTTTGTCGCCGTGATGGGGCCATCCGGGTCGGGCAAGAGTACGCTGCTGCACCTGTTGGGCGGCCTGGACGAACCTACGGCCGGGGACATTACCCTTGCCAACCGCCCTATCTCCAAACTATCCGATGATGAAGTAACCATCGTGCGCCGCCGTAAAGTGGGCTTCATTTTTCAATTTTTCAATCTGGTTCCCACACTCACCGCTGCGGAAAATGTAGCTTTACCGTTGTTGATTGATGGACAAAACATCAAAAAATACGAGCCAAAAATCGGGCAGCTTTTAGAAACAGTGGGTCTGAGTGACCGCGCTGACCACAAACCCGATCAGTTAAGCGGCGGGCAGCAACAGCGCGTGGCCATTGCCCGCGCCTTTGTCAACGACCCGGAGATTGTGCTGGCCGACGAGCCAACGGGCAACCTGGACTCAAAATCAGGCACGGCCGTTCTCGAACTCCTGCGCCAGTTTTGCGACGAAAAAGAGCAGACCATCGTCATGGTCACCCACGACCCCCGTGCCGCCAGCTATGCCAACCAGGTCGTCTTCCTCAAAGACGGTCACGTCATCCAAAACCTCACCATCGGCCAGCGTAGCGGCGACGAAGAAGACATCCGCGCCATCATGCGCGTCATGCGCGAGTTGGAATTGTAGCTGGTAGCTGGTAGTTGGTTGCTGGCGGCTGGTAATCGTCAATCGCAAATCATCAATCCTCATGTTTCGACTACTTAACCTCATCCCCTTCAACTCCCCCCTGGTACTCGTCTTTCGCAATATGCGGGCGCGATGGGGTCGCACAGCGCTGACCCTATTGGGCATCATCGTCGGCGTGGCGGCGATGGTCGCTGTGCAAGCCACCAACCAGAGTACGCTGGCGGCCATCAGCAGTTTTTTTGATGAGGCATCGGGCAAGAGTGATTTGTTGGTGGAAACGGCCGTCTCCAACGAAACCTTCCCCCCCGACACCATCAACCAAATCCGCCGCTTCCCCGAAGTACAAACTATCGCCCCCGGCGTCATCGGCGTCACCATCCCCGCCGATGAAGCGGCACAGTGGACCGAGCAAATCAGCATTGGCGGCACGGCCGTTCCCGGCACAAACTTCTGGCTGCTAGGCCGCGACCCCACTGCCGACGCCGACGTACACGGCTACAGCGCCAGCGCCGGGCGGCTGCTCACCGCCAACGAAGACGGCTACAACATCCTCCTCGTCGCAGACTACGCCGCCGACAAAGGGCTAGAAGTTGGCGAAGACCTCGCCATCCTCACCCCCAGCCAGGGCATCGTCAGCCTGCGCATCGTCGGCCTCATCCCCGAAGACGGGCTGGGCATCACCAACAACGGCATCATGGGCATCGCCACCATCGCCACCGTGCAAAAGCTCTTCGACATGGGCGATGGCCTCGGCTCGCTAGAACTGGTCGTTGACCCAGCCATTGCCAATAACAGCAGCGCATTAGAAACTCTGCGCGGCCAAATCGCCGAGCGGCTGGGGCGCGACTTCGCCGTCAAATACCCCGCCTCTCGCGGCGAAACCGTTGCCGGAACCTTCAGCACCTACCAGCAAGGGCTGAACTTCTTCAGCGTGGTCAGCCTGTTCGTCGGATCCTTCCTTATTTATAATACCTTCGCCATGACCATCGTCGAGCGCACCCGCGAAATTGGCATGTACCGCGCCATCGGCATGACGCGCCGCCAGGTCATCTTTCTCGTCCTCGCCGAAGCGATTTCGTTGGGCGTCATCGGCTCTCTCATTGGCGCGGGGGCCGGGCTGTTGATGGCGCGTTCACTCACGCAAACGGTTTCCGGCTTTAGCGGCCAGGCCATTGACCAGGTGACGACGACGCCACAAACTTTGCTGCAAGCATTGAGCGCAGGCATTCTCGTCACCATTTTGGCGGCGGCCATGCCTGCACTGCAAGCGGCGCGTATCTCGCCCATCCAGGCGCTGCGCGTGCAGGGCAGCAGCGACGAAGGGCGTTGGCGGCAAACGGGGCTGCGCTTTGGCCCGCTGACGGTGCTGGCCTCGCTGCTGATTATGTATCGCGTACCATTGGATTCGGACGTGATTTTTTATGTGGGCAGCAATGCCATTTTTGCCATGCTGCTGGGGGCCACACTGTGCATTCCGCTGATTACGGGGCCGTTAGAACGGTTGATACGGCCGTTCATCCTCCTCATTTTTGGCAACGAGGGGCGGCTGGGCAGCAGCAATATTCAGCGCAGCCAGGGGCGCACCACCCTCACCGTCGCCGCGTTGATGGTCGGCATCAGCATGGTTATCGGCATTCAGGGCATGACCCTCAGCTTCGAGACAGACATGATGGAATGGGTGAACACGGCGCTGGGCGGCGACCTCTTTGTGCAGTCGCCACTGAATATGCGCCCAGATGTGGAGGCGCGGCTGCTGGCATTGGAGGGGATTACGGCTGTGACCCGTTCCCGCTACGTCCCCTCACGCATCTTCCCCCCTTATGATGAGGATGAGTTCTCCGCCTTCGTCGCCATTGACCCGGAAACCTATCTCGATGTGCGCAGTATGCGCATTCAAGAAGGGCCACCGGCAGAGGAGGTCATGCGCCAATTGGCTGCTGGAGACACCATTTGGATTGGCGTGGACATTGCCAACCGGTTCAATTTGCATGTGGGGGATGAGGTGGTGCTGGAAACGCGGCGCGGGCGACGGCCGTTCCGCATTGTGGCTATCGTCCTCGACTTTGGCGGCGGCGAAACCACCACCGTGACCGGTTCGTGGGGCGATTTGCGCCGCTACTTTGGTGTGACGGACGTCAGTGTCTATGCCGTGCGGCTGGCTGAGGGGGCATCGTTAGAGGAAGTAACGGCCGTCATCGAAAACGACCTCGGCCGCAGCCAAAGCCTCACCGTTGAAAGCAAAGCCGAATTCGAGCAAAAAGTGCGCCAACTCAGCGCCCAGGCATTCAGTCTCTTTGATGTGTTGGGCTTGATTGGGCTAACCGTCGGCGGGCTAGGTGTGATCAACACCATGCTCATGAATGTGCTGGAACGGATGCGCGAATTGGGCGGCCTGCGCAGTCTGGGCATGACCCGCCGCCAAATCCGGCGCATGATTCTGGCAGAAGCGGCGACAATGGGCTTCATCGGCGGGCTGTTTGGCGTGGCCTTCGGCACCGTGCTGGCCGATGTTTTTCTCATTGGCCTGCGGGCCATTGGCGGCTATGTGCTGACGCTGCAAACACCCTATGCGGCGATGGCCGTCAGCTTTGGCATCTCCTTTGTGCTGGCAATTGGCGCGGCCCTCTACCCCGCCTGGCGTGCGGGGCAAGTCAATATCATTGAAGCCATTAAGCACGAGTAAGCTAAAAGCTTTTAGCCATTCCCATTCTGCCACTCGTGGCGCAGCAGGGAGTAGACGGTGAGATTGTGGAATTCGCCGCTCCAAAAGCCGTAGTCGCGCAGTAACCCTTCGCTGTGGAACCCCAGCTTTTGCAGCAGGGCGCTGGAGGGGGTGTTTTCAGGCATAACGAGGGCCTCGACGCGGTGCAGGTTCATGCGCGTGTAGCCGAATTCGAGGACGGCCGTTAACGTCTCCTGCATAATTCCCTGCCGCCAAAAAGGGCGAGCCAGCTCATACCCCACTGCCGCGTGGCGATGCCGCCACTTCCAATAAATGTAGCCACATGTACCAATCAGTGTGTCATCTTCGCGGCGCGAAATCCCCCAGCGCAGCGCCGCCTGACTGCGAAAACTGGCATTAATAGTGCGAATACGCTGCCGTGCTTCTTCGATATCGTTAAAGGTTTCCAGGCCAAAATAGCGCGTCACCTGCTCATCGGAGAGGAAGGCAAACATATCGGCGGCATCAGACGGCCGTAACTGTCGCAAGTGCAAGCGCGGTGTGTACAAATCGGGGAAAGAGGAAAAGGCCGACTGCGAACGCATCGTCACCGCCCCAACCAATCACGCAAGCGATAATACCAGCGCACAGCGGGCAAGTACCAGGGCGCTTTGCGATGATAGAACCGGGTGGGATGGGGCACATCAACAAACACGCTGCGCTTTTTCTGCCCCGTGAGCAGCAGCCCCAATTCTGTGCCCAAGTAGGTCGCCAGAGCAACGCCGTGCCCGCTGTAACCCAGGGCATAATGCACACCACTCATGCGCCCAATGTGGGGGATAAAGTCGAAGGAAATGCCTAGACGGCCGTTCCACGAATGCGTAATCTCCACATCAGTCAATTGCGGGAAAATGCGCACCATTTCCTTGCGGAACGCCTTCGCCGTCACCACCAGATTCTCGTCCAACGCCCACTCATTGCGCCCGCCAAACAGGAAACGGCCGTCCGGCGTCAATCGAAAATAATGCAAAAACCGCTGCGAATCATAAAAACCCCGCCGATTCGGGTTAATTTCCTGCTGCAACGCCAACGGCAGCGGCTCTGTCACCACTGCATAACTCCCCACCGCAAACATGCGCTGCTGAATACGCGGAATCAACCCGCCGGTATAACCATTGGTTGCCAGCACAATCTCCCGCGCCCGCACTTCACCCTTGTTTGTATAAACTCGAAACCCCTGGGGCAAATGTTCAATCCGCGTCACCCCGGCGTTTTCACAAACCACACCGCCATATTTCGCCACCACCTGCGCCAACTCATACGCAAATTGCACCGGGTTCAGGCTGGCGCTCCACTCATCCACCAACCCGCCATAATACGCCTTTGTGCCCACCTCTGCCCGCAATTCTTGCGTTCCCACCAACTGCATTCGGTGATCCAATGTCTGACGAAACCACGCTTCCTGCTCCTGCAACTTGTTAAATTGCGCCGGGTTCGCTGCCAGTGTGATATGTCCCTTCCGCCGAAAACCAAAGGCCAATTCCTCATCGGCGGCAATCTCGCCAATCAGGTCAATAGCGTCGAGTGTAGCCTGCCAGTAGTCCCGCCCTACGTCATCGCCATATTGCGCAAACACATCTTGCACCGATTGTTTTAAGCCAGTTGTTGCCATGCCATTATTGCGTGAACTGGCTCCCCAACCGATGGTATGTTGCTCCAGCACCACAACCCGCGCCCCTACTTTGGCTAACACGCGGGCGGCATTCAAACCTGTGTAGCCACCGCCAATCACCACGATGTCTACCTCTGAGGGCAGCTCGGAAACGGGTAAATCATCCGGGCGCGGGTACTGGTCAGGCCAAAAAGGGGTTGTTTTCATATGACTTTTGGGAAATGACACTGCAATATGAACCATCCATGCGGCTATTATACCGCAGGATAGCTCTTTGAAAATTTAGGGGTTGCCGTGAAACGTGAATAAGTATCACGTTTCACGCTTCACGTTTTACGCCGCCGCAAACGCTTTTTCGGCGGCCGCTATCGTTGCCTCGATGACGGCCGTCCCATGTGCTGTACTCAAAAAGCCAGCCTCAAACTGCGAGGGAGCCAGATACACACCCTGCTCCAGCATCGCCCGAAAATAACGCCCAAAACGCACCGTGTCCGCCTTGCTCGCCGTCGCCCAATTCGTCACCGGCTCCTCCGCAAAAAAGAGGCCAAACATCGTGCCAATGCGGTTCACCTGCACAGGCACACCCGCCTGTCGTGCCGCCTCCGTCAATCCGGCGATCAACTGCGCCCCAGCCGCTTCCATTCCATCCCACACGCCTGGCTGACGCAGCAACTTTAGCGTTTCAATCCCGGCTGTCATCGCCAGCGGATTACCAGACAGCGTACCCGCCTGGTACATCGGGCCAGCAGGCGCCACTCGCTCCATAATCTCGCGCCGCCCACCATAGGCCCCCACCGGCAGCCCGCCGCCAATCACCTTGCCCAGCGCCGTCAAATCCGGCTGGATGCCATACAGCGTCTGCGCCCCGCCGGGGTGTACGCGGAAGCCGGTCATCACTTCGTCAAAAATGAGTAGGGCGTCATTGACGGCCGTTACCTCACGCAATCCCGCCAAAAAGCCATCCACTGGCGGAACCATACCCATATTTCCGGCCACCGGCTCCACAATCACCGCCGCAATCTGGCCGGGGAACTGCTCAAACAACTGGCGCACAGCCTCCACATCATTGTACGGCGCGGTGAGGGTATCGGCCGTTGTCGCCGCTGGCACGCCCGGCGAATCCGGCAGTCCCAGCGTCGCCACTCCCGACCCCGCCTGCACCAGCAGCATATCCGCGTGCCCGTGATAATTGCCCTGAAATTTGACAATCTTATTGCGCCCGGTGAAAGCCCGTGCCAGCCGCAAAGCACTCATCGTCGCCTCCGTGCCGGAATTGACAAAGCGCACCATTTCAATGTTGGGCATCAGCGCCATCACCTGCCACGCCAGCTCATTTTCCAACGGGCTGGGTGCGCCATAGCTTGTACCCCGCGCCGCCGCCGCTTGCAGAGCCGCCACCACCTGTGAATGCGCGTGCCCCAAAATCAGGGGCCCCCACGAAAGGACGTAATCAATGTAGCGGTTACCATCCACATCAAACAGGTACGCGCCCTGCGCATGATCAATAAAAATGGGCTGCCCGCCCACTGCCCGAAATGCCCGCACCGGGGAATCCACGCCCCCCGGCAGCAGCTCTTTCGCTTCCGCAAACAATTCCACAGATTTTTGAATGTTCATACAATCTCCCAATAAGCCTCTTCGTATTTATCGTTCAAAAACATGATTTGAGATGGCTGGCAAATAGATGTAACCGGGACATCCTTACTCCACCCCGCCAAGCGCGACAAGAAATCGCGGCTAATTTCCGGGGGGGGGAGGCTTTAGCCGAAACGTAATAATCGGCTGAAGCCTGCTCTCCCATCGTTAAGGTCTAACGCTTGTTGCTTCGTGGACGTACTCGACGAGGCGGCGCACGTTGTCTACCGGGGTATTGGGAAAAATGCCATGCCCCAGGTTAAAGATGTGCGGCGCACCACCGGCGGCACGCACTTTAGCAGCACGAGCCAACACGTCGTCCACACGAGTTTTTAGTTCTGGCCAGTCAGTCAGCAGCGCCACTGGATCAAGGTTGCCCTGCGCTGGTTTATCTATGCCCACCATCTGCCAAGCCACATCCAGCGGCAGCCGCCAATCGATGCCGATGATGTCGCCGCCACACGCCGCTACTTCTGGCAGGTACACGGCCGTTCCCGTACTAAAATTAATCACCGGCACACCCGTACTTGCCAGTTCCGCAAACAGCATCGTGTTATACGGTTGCACGTAGCGCACATAGTCAGCCCCACTAAGCGCCAATCCCGCCCAGGAATCAAACAGTTGCAATGCAGCGGCTCCCGCCGCCACTTGCTGGCGCAAATACTCGGCCTGCACCGTCACCAGCTTGCGCATGAACTGGTCCCACGCTTGCGGCGCGGTGTACATCAGCGCCTTTGTCTTGCTGTAGGTTTTGGAACCGCCCCCTTCTACGGCATAACTTGCCAGGGTAAACGGCGCACCGGCAAAGCCAATGAGGGGAATACCACGCGGGGTTAATTCGGCCACAACCAGGCGAATAGCGTCCAACGTCGCGCCCATATTTTCCTCTGGAGGCGGCGTACGCAGCGCATCCACGTCCGCCGGGGAAAGGATCGGATTGTGGATAATTGGCCCTTCCCCTTTGGCAAACTCCAGGTGGAAACCCATGCCAATCAGCGGCGGCAAAATGTCAGAAAAGATAATAGCGGCGTCCATGCCAAAAGCGTCAATGGGCTGCAAGGTCACTTCGGCGGCCAATTCGGGTGTGCCAATGACTTCTAACATGCTGTGTCGAGCGCGAATAGCACGATACTCAAGCATATAGCGCCCCGCCTGGCGCATTAGCCAGATAGGCGTGTAATCGGTGGTCAGTCCGCGACAGGCGCGGAGGAAAGGGGACGTGTCGGCGAATTGTGTCATATGAAATCCTTGGGGAAATTGTCAATGGTTAATGGTCAATAGCCAATTGTCAATTGCCAACCGGCTCATTGACAATTGGCTATTGACCATTGGTAATTATTTCAGCCAGCGTGCCGCATCAAGGGCATGATAGGTAATGATCAGGTCGGCGCCGGCGCGTTTAATGCCTGTGAGGGTTTCCAATACGGCGCGTTCTTCGTCCAGCCAGCCGTTGGCAGCGGCGGCTTTGAGCATGGCGTATTCGCCGCTGACGTTGTAAGCCACCAGGGGCAGCGCCGGGAATTTGTCGCGGGTTTGGCGGATAATGTCTAGGTAGGGCAGCGCCGGTTTGACCATGAGGAAGTCGGCCCCTTCGGCGACATCGAGGGCGGCTTCGCGCAGGGCTTCACGGCCGTTCGCGGGATCCATCTGGTGCGTTTTGCGGTCGCCAAACTTGGGTGCGCCGTCGGCGGCATCACGGAAGGGGCCGTAGAAACTGGAGGCGTACTTGATGGCATAGGACATGATGGGGATGTGGCTGAAATCGGCAGCGTCCAACCCGGCGCGAATAGCAGCAACCATCCCATCCATCATGCCGCTGGGCGCGACGACATCTGCGCCAGCTTGGGCGTGGGAAACGGCCGTATCCGCCAACACCCCCAGCGTCTCATCATTCAGCACATACCCTTCCGGCAAATGAGTGTGCTGACCGCTGTTCAGCAGCCCGCAGTGGCCGTGATCGGTGTATTCGCACAGGCAAACATCCGTGACGATGATGAGGTCGGGAACGGCCGTCTTAATTGCCCGTATCGCCTGCTGCACAATCCCATCAGGGGCAAAGTTCTCCAGCCCTACCGGGTCTTTGTGCGCCGGGATACCAAACAAAATCAGCGCCGGGATACCCAGCGCCGCAGCTTCTTCTGCCTCACGCACTGCTTCATCCACCGATAATTGGAAGACACCGGGCATAGAAGCAATGGGGATCCGCACCCCCTGCCCATGCATGACAAAAAGTGGGTAAATAAAATCGGTCGCCGCTATCTGCGTCTCGCGCACCATCGCCCGCAGCGCCGCATTGGCCCGCAGTCGTCGCGGACGGATGGTGGAAATGGTTGTAGTTGTTCGGGTTTGTGGGTTTAGCATAAGTATTGAACCTCTCGGAAATACAACGTGAAACGTAAAGCGTGAAACGTGAAATTGCATTCATCACGTTTCACGCTTTATGTTTCACGCCCTTCATTACAAAATGTTCTCGCAGTACCTGCACCAGTCCTCCAATTGTGTACTCGTCAGGGATGAGGTCTACGCGCAGGTTGAATTTGGCTGCTTCGGCAGCGGTGACGGGGCCAATGCAGGCGATGACAGCGTGGGCGAGATTTGACAAGTTTTGCAAACTTGTCAAATTGACAAAGTTGCGCACACTGGAAGGGCTGGTGAAGGTAATGGCGTCAAAACCGGCGGCCAGGTCGGCGAGAGCGGCGGGGGTGGGAACGGCCGTTACCGTATCATACAGCGCCACATCATCCACCTCAGCGCCCTGCTGCCGCAGCAGTTCCACAATCTTCGGACGGCCCAGTTTAGCGCGGGGCAGCAGCACCCGCTTGCCCGTCAAATCGCCCAGCCCTAATGCCAACTGCTCACCGGTAAACTCGTCAGGCATGAAGTCCGGGGGGAAGCCGCGTTCGTTTAGCTGCACGGCCGTTGCTGAACCAACCGCCGCCACAGCCACACCTTCCACCTGCACACCACGCTCCTCGGCCCGCTGGAAAAAGAAAGCCACAGCATTGATGCTGGTAAAAATCAACCAATCGTACTGCGACAAGTTATTGAGCGCCGCGTCCAGCGGTTCCGGCGGCAGTGCAGCAAATTCAATGACCGGAAAAATGACGGGCGTAAAATCCGCCGCGGCCAATCTGTCTGCAAAATCGCCGGCCTGCTCACGACTGCGAGTGACGACGACGCGGGGGGAAGCCGTGTTCAGTAATCGGTGATCACTATTCAGTAAACGGTCGGTAGACGGTGCATCGGCGTCTCCTGACCACTGATTACTGATTACTGGCAACTGGTTACTGGACTGAGGCATGGCTCAAAATCTCCGCGGCCCCTAGCTGCCTGGCTTGCTCGGCCAAAGATGCGCCCAAAGCCCAAGGATCATCGCTGCTGCCCTCGCTTTGTATGCGCACGCGGCGCTGTCCATCGGGGGAGCCGACAAAGCCGTCTAATACCAGGCGTTCATCCTGCCAGGTGGCATGAGCGGCCACCGGCACGGCGCAGCCACCGCCCAAATGGTATAAAAAGCTGCGTTCGGCTGTAACGGCCGTCCGTATCTCCGGTTGGCTAATTGCGGCTAACAAACGCAGCGTCTCTGCATCGTCGGCGCGGCACTGCACGCCGAGTGCGCCTTGCCCCGGCGCGGGCAGCATCATCGTCAGCGGCAGCCATTCGCTGACATGCTGTAGCAAATTCAGGCGGGTGACGCCCGCTGCGGCGAGCACGGTGGCGTGATAGTCGCCATCCAACACCTTGCGGATACGTGTTTCCACGTTGCCGCGAATGGACTGCACCTGCAAGTCAGGGCGGGCGTGCAGCAGTTGCGTCTGGCGGCGCGGGCTGCTGGTACCTACAATGGCACCTTGCGGCAGCGTATTCAGCGTCCAGCCCTCGCGGGTAATGAGCACGTCGCGCACATCGGCGCGGCCAATGATTGCCCCCAAAGTCAAGCCGAGCGCGTCTTCAACGGGTAAATCTTTGAGGGAGTGAATGGCTAAATCAATACGGCCGTTTCGCAGCGATTCCTCCAATTCGGCCGTAAATAACCCCTTGCCACCAATTTGTGGCAGCGGTTTGTCCAATGTCTTGTCTCCCTGGGTCACAAAGCTTTGCTTCTCACAAACCAGGCCAGGCCAGGCAATCTGCAACTGCTGGATGACGTGATTGGTCTGCCACAAGGCAAGTTGGGAAATGCGTGTTCCAATGGTAAAAGATTTCATGATTTCAATTTACGATTCTCGATTAACGATTGCCTGCCCACCAACTACTGAATACTGAATACTGAACACTGGTTACTGGTTACTGGTCGCTGGTTGCAGGCCAAACAACTCGCGCACCGTCTCGGCGTAAACGGCCGCTTCCTCTTCACGTGCTTTTGTGCGTAGATGGTTCATGGGTTCGTGCAGGAGTTTGTTCACCAGCGAGCGCGACAAATGATTCAGTTGATCCAGCGTGGCGGGGTCAACATGATCCAGGTGACGGATAGCGCGGGCCAGTTCTTGCTGACGAATGTCTTCGGCCCGCTGGCGCAGATCGGCAATGACTGGCTTGACGGCCATTTCGCGCATCTGGTTGGAGAAAGCGGCCAGTTCTTGCTTGATAATTTCTTCGACACGGGGGACTTCGGCTTGTCGTGCTGCATAAGCTTCATCCAGGCTGTTTTGTAGGGCGTCAGCGTCATAAAGGTGGATGTTGGGGATGTCGGCAACGGCCGTTTCCACATCTCTGGGCACGGCAATATCGAGCAGCACTAACGGCCGTTGCGGGCGCTGCGCCATCGCTGCGGCCACCATTTCTGCGGTGATAACTGGCTCCATCGCCGACGTGGCACTAACTACGGCATCCGCCTCAGCCAGGGCGGCCGGCAAATTACTCATGTCCACGACCTCGGCGTCATAGCGAGCAGCGGCCGTTTCCGCACGTTGGCGAGTGCGGTTGGTCAGAACAACCTGCGCCACGCCGCGATGCTGCAAGCTCTTGAGTGCCAACTGCCCCATCTCGCCTGCCCCCACCACCAGTACCCGCTTCTCGCGCAAATCACCCAAAACCTGCTCTGCCTGTGCCAGGGCAATGGAACTGGTGCTGGCTGGATTTTTGCTGATGTCTGTCTCTGTGCGTGCCCGTTTGCCAACACGAATGGCACTCTCGAACAAGGTCTTCAAAATGGGGCCAGCGGTTTTGGTCTGTACGGCCGTCATGTACGCACCTGTCACCTGCCCCAAAATTTGTGCCTCACCCAAAATACGCGAATCCAATCCCGCCGTCACATTAAACAGGTGACGGGTCACATCGTGCCCGATATGCGTGTACAAATGCCTGTAAAAGTCGCCCGTATTCACACCACGCATTTGTCCCAGCAGAGATGCCAGCATCGTTTGCCAACCAGTAGCGGTGTGGTCGATGACGGCATACAGTTCCAGCCGGTTACAAGTGGAGAGGATAATCAATTCGCGCACGGATGGGGGTAAGGCGGGAAGGCCATTCTCCAGCAAGGGCAAATCAGACAAAGAACAACTGAGCATTTCGCGCAGTTCTACCGGCGCGGTGTGATGGCTGAGACCAAGTGTGACGATTCTGGTTGCGTGCATGGCTTCCTCGCATTCAGACAGATTGTGAAAAGATTCGTGTTTCCGGTTTGTTTTGCCGCAGGCGCATGTCCAGGGCCATGGCAGCGTTACGCAGGAACGGCCGTCCCGCTTCCGTCAGCTTCATTTCCTGTCCGGCAAACGTCACCAGGCCATCCTCCAGCAGCGGGGTCAGGAATTGGCGCACATCCGCCACCTGTTCCTCATCACGCAGTTGCACCCGCAGTTGTGTCATAAATTGCAAAATTTGCTCACGGTAGAGCTGGTCGTCATTGGTCAACAAATGACCGCGATGCGTCGGAAGTTGGTCGGCCAACACCGCATCTTTGTACTCGTTCAGGCTCTTCGCATTTTGGTGAAAGCAAGTTGGCGCTTCGGAAATAGAGCTAACGCCCAGCCCCAGCAGCACATCGGTACGCTGGTCTGTGTAGCCCATAAAATTGCGATGCAGACGATCTTCGGCAAATGCCTGTGTCAGCGAATCCTCAGGCAAGGCAAAATGATCTAGCCCCATCTCCACATAACCGGCTTCTAAGAAAATATCCCGCGCCACTTCGTACAACGCCCGTTTATCGCCGCCTTTTGGCAAATCATCTTCCGTAAAGAGACGGTGCGCCTTCTTCACCCAGGGCACAAAAGCGAAGCTGTACAGGGCAATGCGATCCGGACGCAAATCAACCGTAATCTCGGCGGCGCGGCGCATTTTCTCCAAATTTTGTCCCGGCAAGCCGTAAATCAGATCATAATTGACCGACTCAAAACCCAGTTCGCGTGCCGTTTCTGTAAGCTTGCGTGTCATTTCCACCGGCTGAATACGGTTGATCAACCGCTGTACTTCTGGGTCATAATCTTGCACGCCCATGCTAATACGCTGGAAACCCAATTCGCGCAGCACTTCGAGTTGTTCACGTGTCGTAACACGAGGGCCAACCTCAATGGAGCCTTCAAAATCACCAGGGTTAATGGTCATGCTGTCCATGATGGGCAGCAACAACTGATGCAAATTCTCAGCAGAGTAAAATGTGGGCGTGCCGCCACCGAGGTGAATTTGCTTCACCGGGGCAGTGCGAAGCTGGGGCAAAGTCGCCAGGTACAACGCCCATTCTTTGTGAATGGCTTCGGTGTAAGTTAGTTCGTTGCCATGATTGTGGGTGATGAAGGTATTGCAGCCACAAAAGGTACACAGCGTTTCGCAGAAGGGGATGTGAATATACAATGACCACGTGGCCTGTGGCGCGGCAAATGCCTGCTTCAAAGCATTCAGCCATTGGTCGGTCGTGGGGTCGTCGCTCCAGTAGGGTACAGTGGGGTAACTTGTGTACCGGGGCGCAGGAATATCATATTTGGCGAGTAATTCTGTTCGATTCATAAGATTGAAGTTTTTCGGGCGAAGCGTCGCGCAGCAACATTAACGATTGACGATTGGTCATCCACCGTTTACTGAATACTGTTCACTGATTACTGTTCACTGATTACTGTTTTCTATCCAGCCCTGGCAATTTTCTGCGGCGAGTGCGGCGAAGAGGTTGACGTGGGCAGACGAGTCATTAAGGGCGGGAATGTAATGAAATTCTTTGCCGCCAGCTTCTGTGAAGTAGTAGCGGTTTTCAACGTTGATTTCTTCCAGGGTTTCCAGGCAGTCGGCGGCAAAGCCGGGGCAAAGGATGTCTACTCGCTTTGTGCCATTAGCGCCCAGCCCCTTTAGGGTTTCGTCGGTGTAGGGTTGCAGCCAGGGTTCGGGGCCAAAGCGGGATTGGAAGGTTAACTGCCAACGGCCGTTGCCAATGCCCAATTCAGCAGAAAGACATTCTGTTGTCTCTTTGCACTGCTGCTCATAAGGGTCCCCCTTGCGCGTGTAGCGGGCGGGCACGCCATGCATGGAGTAGATCAGTTTGCCATCCTCCCCCGGCTCGCCATGCTCCGCCCAATGCGCACGAATGGAATCGGCCACCGCCTGCCCGTACAGCGGATGACGATAATACTCATGCACCATGCGGATTTCTGGCAGCCATTCCCAGCTTTTGAGCACGTCAAACACCTCATCAAAAATGGTGCCGACAGTGGTGACAGAATACTGCGGGTACATGGGCAGCAGCAATACGCGGCGCACATCGGCATCACGCAGTTCTTCCAGCCCCATGCGGATGGAAGGCTGACCATAGCGCATCGCCAGCACCACTTTCACCGGCTGCTGCCATGTGCTATCTAGTTGCGCTTGTAATTTTTGGGCCAGATTTTGCGAATAAACAAAGAGGGGTGAGCCTTTATCTGTCCAGATGGCAGCGTAGGCGGCTGCCGATTTCTTAGGGCGCACATTGAGGATGATGCCGTATAAAATGGGGTACCACAGCCAACGAGGATAATCGATTACTCGTTTATCAGAGAGAAATTCACGCAGATACGGCCGTAATGCCTGTTTCGTCGGCGCTTGCGGTGTACCCAAATTTACTAGCAAAATACCAATTGGATTGCTCATTTCGCCTCGGTAATAAAAGTTAATCAGTGGCAGCAACGGCCGTATTCCCAGTTGCAATCAGTTCACTTTCCTGCGCAGCCTGAGATGCCGTCATATCCAGCTTGTCAATGACAATGAAAGCTCCCACCAGAAGCACCGCCTCCAACATAAAAGCTGTACCATAAGCAACGAGGTGGTTGTTATTGGTTAGCGCTTGCATCCCATCTACCAACGCTCCTCCAATCATGCTTGCTAAAGCGCGTCCCAATTGATGCCCCACGCCCCACACACCTACCATCAAACCGGCCCGCTTGAGAGTGGTAAATTCCACCGTATAGGCCAACAAGCTGGCAGCGGACAGACCGGTTCCCAAGCCCAGCCCAACCACAAAAAGACGTAACAGATTCGCATTTTGCAAAGCGCCAGCCAAAACAATGCCGGGGAATAACAAAATCACAACCCCTAAACCAATTCGGAAAACACGCTGTAATCCCAACAGCTTGAGTAAAAATATGCCTGCCAGCAAAATGGAAAGCAGTGTGCCCAATCCCCAAAACATGGTCAACTGCGTTGTTTGCCCCACATCCAGGCCAAAGACGAGGCCGCCGTATGGCTCCAACAGCACATCTTGCATTTGTGTGCCCAAGAGGGTCAGCGTGACAATGAAAAAGAAGAGGCGCACCATGGGATCATTCCACAAAACAGTGCGGAACGTTTCGCCAAAGCTGGCACTTTGCGCTTCCTGAGTTGCTTTGCGCACGGCTTCTGTGCGCGGCTCTTGCCGAATGGCCGCAAGAATTGAAAGGACTGCCGCCAACACGCCTACTGTGACAACAACGGCCGTTAACCGTTCCGCGCTATATGGCTGCAATGCCTTACCGACAATGCCCGCGCCAGCAATCAATCCCACCATTTTCACCACTTCATACAAGTTAGCAGCTCGTGCACGGGGTGCTCCTGGCGCAAACTTATCGGCCAATAGGGCCTGGAAGGTATTGTTTGCCAGGTTTTTGCCAACGCCATACACAACAAGCGCCACCAGCGTAGCCAATGCGCCTATGCTGACCAAACTGGTAGTATTGAGCACCAACACCACCGACATTGCTGCTCCCAATCCCGACAAGATTGCCCCGATAACAATGTATGGCTCCCGGCGCAGACCGGATAACGGCCGTGTATCAGACAAATGGCCCAACCAAATGCGAATTGGCGCAACCAACAACGGCACAGCCAAAAAGAGACCGGCCAACGTTTCGGGCAGCCCTAGTTCAACCACCATCACACGATTGATCACACTGCCCGCCAAAATACTAATCAACGTCAGACTCAAAGGCGCTCCGCCCAAACGAATCAAGTTAAATGCATTTTTCATCTTTTTGCTTCTCTCCCTTGTTCATTTCATTTGCAAAAAACAAAAGACCGCTTAACGCGATCTATCTGTCTTACGATTCGCTGTCCCCCGCAATAAACCCCGTGTCAAAAACTTCGGCAATTGCCAAATGCACAGCATTCAAAAGCTGATTAATGCGTCGCATTAAACGTAAATTATCGTGTGTGCGCACACGCACGGTATCTGGCAACTGCAAGGCCACTTCAATCAGTTCGTCCCGAAAATACATGGAAGCGGCAAGCGCATCAGACAGAGACATGCCAATAGCGCGGTTGATACGGCCGTACTCCTGCCCAATACTTCGCGCCTCCTGCAACAAGTCTCCATTTGCCTCTTCAGAGGAAATGTATTGCAGCGTCAGCCCCATTAAGCGACGCCCTAACTGCCGATGCATTTCACGGTGGGCATCGTCCATTGTTTCCATCCAAGGCTGGTTATACTGTGCAGCCAATCCCTGCCGTGTACGTGTTAGCGCCTGCTCTGCCCACACCTGTGCCATCGGCAGCGTTGGTTGCGCTCGCCGCTGCTCCTGCAAAAAGCGTTCTACGTCAGCTTCCGAGAAGCGCCGATGCCCTCCAGGCGTCAGCATATAAGGAAGCACGCCTTTATCTGCCCAACGCCGTAATGTCGCTGGATGAACTGCCAAATGCGCCGCCGCATCTTTAAGGGAAAGCCAGTTTTCGGTACTCAGTTCGTTTGCCATTGCCCACTTCACAAAAAGTGACAGTCACCTTGCAGGTGGCTGCCACGCAATAAATACTGCTTGTAATTCTATACAAATCTATACAATCTTGAATAATTCTATATATTCTTTCACAAAAAACAAGGGGGGTAAAGAAGGGAATGACATATGTCACATGGGATCATGTGACAAAACGCAGAATGGATGAAGAAAACAAAAACGATGAGTTGTTTTCTATTCTTTTGTTTATCGACTATTGAGCCACGCGGGTTGACTGCCGGGGCTGATCAATTCACGGGATTCGCTTGTATCGATGTTCAGCAGCCACACGGAGGGCTTGGCTAGGGGTTCGTCGAGGTTGTAACGATGGTAGAGCAGGTAACGGCCGTCACTCGACCACCTCAAATTTTGATGCAGCGTATTCGCGGCATCGGTCAATTGGCGGGCGCTGCCACCATCGGCATTCATCACCCACACCTGATTTCCCCGCTCTGGCACACCATCGGTAAAAATGCGGCGCACAAACACCACCTGCTCCCCATCTGCCGACCACGTAGGCCAGCTATCGCTGACATCATCGCGCCCGCTAATGTCATCAAGCTGCGCGGCAGCCACATCAAAACGCAGCAAGTGCGTGAGCGCCTGCTGCCCTTCGCGCAGGGTAGCCTTATCCACATCGGTCAGCAACAATGATGCACCATCAGGCTGCCAAACCACGCTCATGCTGGTCATGGTTACAAAATCATGGCTACGGCCGTCCGCCAGATTATAAAGCTGGATGCGCGTGGGCATACCCGGCGAAATGTAGCTCAACCATTGGCCGTCCGGAGACCAAGCCGGACTAAAACCCGGCAAAGTGGTATCTTGAAAGACCGGGGCCGTCTCGCCGCTGTCCAAATCCAGCCACCAAAGGGTGGTGGTCGCGGCCACATTTTCTGGAGAAATATCCAGTTGTTCGTAAACGATGCGCGAGCCATCGGGGGCGAAGGTGGCGTTGCGGCAAGCGGCGTTGGGACATTCCAGAAGGAGGTGGGGTGAGGTACGGCCGTTCCACAGCCACAAATCACTCCCCCGATCCGCACGCAGCGCCGCATAAACCACCGTCTGCCCATCCGGCGAGATCGTGTAATTCCAAATGCCAAAGGGGGTTTGCGTCACCGGGGTTGGCTCGCCGCCGCTGGTCGGGATAGTGTAAAGTTGGTACATACCCTGCTCATTCAAAACCACGTACAACACACGGGCAGAATCCAGAGAAAAGGCAGCAGCAGGCTTATTTTCTTTTGCAGCCAATTGTTTGAAAGGAATCACAGCCTCTGCCGCACCCGACTGCGCCAAAAAACCGACCCCACTAGCCGCTTGCCAGGTCAACGCCAGACCCAATCCCAGCACAATAAACGCACTAGCAACGGAAATGGCCGGGGCAATGCGCTCAACCTGGTTAAAGCGAGCCAACAGGCGGCGGCTCTGCACCATCGCCAGCCCAATAGCAATGAGGATGGCCGCCAGCCCCAAACTAAAAGTGACGATGAGGGAAAGGCCAAGCAGGATGCGGTTGAGTGCTACCGCCACCAATAAAATGGCAATGGCATCCGGGCAAGGCACAAGCCCGCCGCTAATGCCCAGGCCAATCAACGCTCGCCAGCGCACCATACCGGGGCCACTCTCTGCCGCCAACACGCCATCATATACGCGCACGGGGATGTCCGCACCCACAGTGATACGCTGGCGTTGGTTGTTGGTTGTTAGTTGCTGGTTACTGGTTACTGGCAACTGATTACTGCTTACTGATAACTGTTTACTGGCTTCCGCCACTGCGGCCGCTTTCTCACGCGTGCGTTTTTGTTGCACACCGCGCCAGCCGCGCCAACGCTGTAGCAGCAAAAACAGCCCCATGCCAATAATTAGCAGCCCGGAAAGGATTTCGAGAATGGGGAAGAGATCAGTGGGAACGAGGAAGCGCGAAGCGGCCAGGGTGAGCAGGCCAATGGCGAGGACAGAGCCGGTGTGGGTGAGGGTGACGATGCCGCCTAATGCAGCAGCGTGTTTGGGTGTGCCGCGCGAGCCAACCAAATAGGCGGCAACTAATGCCTTGCCATGTCCAGGGGTGAGGCCGTGCATCGCCCCCAAAACCAGGGCGATGCCCAGAGCGGCCAGTAAAAATCCTGGTGTCAGTGTCTCGGCGCGGACGAGGTTGGTGAGACGGGCATAGGGGCGTGTGTCTTCTGGCGGAGCCGGAGCAGATGTTGGCGGAACGCTCGTTGTGGTTTGTACGGCCGTTACCACCTCCCCTCCGCTGCTTGCCACCAACCCTGGCGTGCCACTATCCCAATAGGTGAGCGGGGCGGGGTCTGCACCGGGCAGTGTGAGGGTGAAGGTAAGACGGCCGTTTTCCTGCTGCGGCCGTTGAAATGAGACACCCTCTTCGCCAATTAAATAAAACCAGTTGATACTCAAGCTCTCGGCGTAAGCATTGTAAAGGGCAAATTCGCCCCCGATAGACAGGTCAAATGAGGCGGTCAGATTGGCGGTGATGCGCTCATCGCCGAGTTCAAAGGGGGTGAGCGCGGTGGGGAAGGAAACGGCCGTAATCACCCAATCGAACGCCGTGCCCGTCCACGAACTCTGCCAATCAGCAACCAATGGGGTTAGCCAGGCTTGCGCTTCTGCTTCACTGATGGTGTCATCGCCATCCGTATCTGCCTCATACCAGGTAGAGGCAGCCAACAGCGGCCCCGGCGAAAGCGTGTAGTCCAGTGTCACGCCATCGGGCCGCAAGTGCAGCGCATACGTTTGTGTGTACATATCGGCCGGGTGCGCGTTTGCGGGCTGCGCCCCCCACGAAAACAACAATCCGAGCAGCAGCAAGGCAGCCAGTCGTCTGAGCCATTGATTACGCATGAAGCGAATTGTAGCGAACTTTCAATCAATCAGCATTCCGGCTCATCAAGCGATCAGCTAATCTACCGGAAATAGAATCATCTAATGGAATTTATCACGCCGTTGCTATGTCGGGACATCGCAGATAGATGTATACTTGAAGCGGGGGAACAGAGCGAATGCAAGGGGTAATGACAATGAGCAAAATCAAAAAAATTGCAATCAGTACAGGTGGTGGCGATGCGCCAGGATTGAACGCAGTCATTCGAGCGATTGTACTCTCGGCATTGAATCGGGGCTGGGAGTGTGTGGGGATTCGGGACGGCTATAATGGGCTGTTGGAACCAGAGGCATTTCCGCAAGGAGGCTTGATTCCACTTACACGAGAGTCCGTGCGCGGCATTACACATTTGGGCGGGACGATTTTGGGCACGACCAATCGCGGCAACCCGATGCACTATCCTGTACAAGGAGAAGATGGGCAGTGGCATGAGGTTGACCGCTGTGCTGAATTAGTAAATATGATTCATGCGCATGACATTGATGCACTCGTTGCCATTGGTGGGGATGGCTCGTTAGCCATTGCACATCATTTGCACCGGCAAGGGCTGCGCGTGGTGGGTGTGCCCAAGACGATTGACAATGACCTGGACGGTACGGTGATTACGTTTGGGTTTGACACGGCCGTTTCCTTCGCCACCGAATGCATGGATCGCCTACACGCCACCGCTGAGGCACACCGCCGCGTGATGGTTGTGGAAGTGATGGGGCGCTACGCCGGGTGGATTGCGCTAAATTCCGGGGCGTCATCTACTGCTGACGTCATCCTCATCCCCGAAATCCCCTATGACATTAACGTCGTGGCCGAGAAAGTGATAGAGCGTGAACGGAACGGCCGTTCCTTCACAATGGTCATGGTCGCCGAGGGAGCCAAACCAGTTGGCGGCGAACTCACCGTACAAGAACACATCGTCGGCGCAGCCGAACGGCTGGGCGGCGTGGGCCAAAAAGTGGCCGCCGCCCTGGAAACACTAACTGGTAAACAAACCCGTGTCGTTGTGCTCGGTCATTTACTGCGCGGCGGCACGCCCACCACCTTTGACCGACTGCTCTCTTTGCGCTTTGGCGCAGCGGCCGTGCGTGCATTAGACGAAGGTCAAAACGGCGTCATGGTCGCACTGGATCCGCCCACCGTGCGCTACGTGCCCCTGGAACAAGCTACCAGCCGCATGAAAGTTGTTCCGTTAAACTGCGACACTATCCTCACCGCCCGCGATTTGGGCATTTGCTTCGGCGACTAAAAAAGAGGCAAGAGACAGGTGTGCAAATGGCAAGTTTGCAATCACTTGCCACTTGCACACTTGCTTATTTTCATACGGCAAGGAGGCCTACTTTATGACACAACTAATCGGCGGCATCGAAGCAGGCGGCACAAAATTCGTATGCGCCATCGGCACAGGGCCAGATGATTTACGCGACGAAATACGCTTTCCCACGACGACCCCCGCAGAGACGATTGGGCAGGCTGTCCAATTTTTTCAAGAGCAAGAAGCAAAGCATGGCAAACTAGCCGCCATTGGCATAGCCGCCTTCGGGCCGCTAGACCCTGAACCCGCCTCCCCTACTTATGGCTACATCACCACCACGCCCAAGCCAGGATGGGCCAACGTAAATTTCGTGGGCGCAATCCAACAAATATTTGACGTACCAGTCGGCTTTGATACAGATGTAAACGGTGCGGCATTGGGTGAATGGCGTTGGGGCGCAGCGCGGGATGTGGATACGTTCATTTATTTGACGATTGGTACGGGAGTTGGAGGTGGAGCAATGGTAAATGGGAGGCTGCTACACGGCCTCATTCACCCCGAAATGGGCCACATCATGCTGGCACACGACTGGCAAAAAGACCCCTATGCCGGGCGATGCCCCTATCACGGCGACTGCCTGGAGGGCATGGCTGCCGGGCCAGCCATTGAGGAACGTTGGGGCATTAAGGGGCAAGCCCTCACACTTGACCATCCAGCCTGGGAGTTGGAGGCGGAGTACCTGGCGCAAGCACTGCACAGTTACATTTGCGCCCTCTCACCGCAGCTCATCATCATGGGCGGCGGCGTGATGACACAGCCTCATCTCTTCCCCCTAGTGCGACAAAAGACACAGCAGCATCTGAATGGATACGTACAGCACCCGGCCATTTTACAGCAGATAGACAACTATATCGTGCCACCGAGTTTGGGCAATCGCGCAGGGGTATTGGGAGCCATTGCCTTAGGGCAGCAAGCACTACGGTAAACCGTCAAGCATATCTTCTACAAAAAAGATGCGTATCTTTTACTGGAGTTTAGAGTTCAGAGCTAGAGCTAGAGGATTTGCTCGACTATTTGTCTCTAGCTCTACCCTCTAGCTCTAAACTCCAATGAGAACCACTACCCCTTGTAAAGAATGACGGTTGCTGCCAAAAAACGGGCGACCGCGATGAGAGAAAGCGTCATCACCAGCCCTAATTGGGCTGAAAGTGCCGGGCCAGCAAGGGAGCCAAGCAAAATTGCGGCGTTGAGGGCAAGATTATACCATGCGAGGTATGCCGGACGATTGTCTTCAGGAATGTTTTCTAGCAGGTAGTTGGCAATAACGCCGCCGACTAATGCCCAGGCCACGCCACCCACAACAGAGGTAACAAGGAATAGAGGTAACGCGCGGCTCATAGCTGTCAACCCAGGATAGAAGCTCATAAGAACCGCGCCCACTACCAACAAACGATAGTTACCAAATCGTTCTGTGAGGCGTGCCAATTGGGTGGAACCGAGTAACACGCTGGTATAAAAGAGGGCTGTGCCCCAGCCAATGTGTTTGTCGGCAAGGTGCAGATTGTTAACCCAGTAGAGGGGAAAGAGGGGGATCGCCAGATATTGGGTCAGATGAAAGATGAACAGGGCCAGTACGATTTGTCCGTAACGGCCGTGCAGCACAGATAACTGCAATAAACCCCGCCAACTGCTCGCCCGCGTCAGGAAGCGCAGCCCTATCGCTTGCCGCAACCCATCACCCAGCGTGCGAAACATGCCTGGAGCCGTCAGGTTGCGGCTGCGTGTACGAGAAATGAAGTTGGGTTGGTTGAACGGCCGTATCAACCCCAAATGCACCGTACTCATCACTGCGCCCAAGAAACCCAAGCCAAACACCACCTGATACCCAAACGGAAATGGAAGCCAATCTAACAGCCAACCACAGAGCAGCGATACCAAAATGTACACCAAAGCCAGCAGCGCATTGCGCAATCCAGCCACGTACCCGCGCCATTCTAGCGGAACTGCCCCGGCAAAAAGGGCATTAAAGCCCACCGCCAGCGCCGCTCCGGGCACACTCATCAACAGGACTAGCGTAATAATGGCCCAAATCTGTCCCTGAGGCAGCAGCAAAGAGGGGAGAAATACCCATAACAAGTAGAACATGCGGTGAGCAACGGCCGTCCAGAACACCCCCCGGCTAATTGGGCGGCGTTGCAGCCATTGGCTGGCTGGCAGCGTAACCAGCAAGTTCACCACAGCCGGGCCAGCATTCAACAAGCCAATTTGCAGCGCATTCGCACCTTGCCGTGCGGCAAACACGCCCACAAATGCAATGGCACTGCCACTCAACACGCCAAACCAGGCAATATCCAGATACAAATGCAAAAAATTAGCCCGGTATTCACCGGGCACATTTTTCAATAATGTTAGCAATGATACTTTAGCCATATTGCAACACAAAACGGGAAGGAACCATCAGCCCACCCCAGTTACAAAAAAAAAGCCCATCAGGTGTATCCACCTGATGGGCATAGTTTAATGCTAATGATTAACGGCGACCACGGGAACCGCTTAAAAGGAAAACATAATAAAGCAATGTACCAATGGCGGCAATCGCCGCAGCCACATAAGTCATCGCTGCCGCATCCAGCACTTTATCCACACCTTGAGCTTCATCGCCTACCAAAATGCCGCTGCTTACCAATAATTTCTTTGCACGGCGGCTGGCATCAAACTCCACCGGCAAAGTTACCAACGAAAACAAAGCACTGGCAGAGAATAAGATAACACCTACCCAGGCCAGCGTGGTAAAATTCAACATGAACCCGGCAATAAAAATCCAGGGGGCCAGCGTGCTGCCAAAGCGTACCGCCGGAACCAACCCACTGCGCAGCTTGAGCGGCGCGTAATGGCTGGCATCTTGCAGAGCATGCCCCATTTCGTGGGCAGCCACACCGGCCGCAGCCACACTGGGCGAACGGTATACATCCGGGCTTAGACGCAGCACTTTTGAGCGCGGGTCATAATGATCGGAGAGTGTACCTTTCACTTCTTCAATGCTTACATCAAACAAACCTTCTGCATCAAGCAATGAACGGGCCACCTCTGCGCCGGTCATGTTCCGCAATGTACGCACGCGGCTGTATTTGTTGAAAGCGCTTTTTACGCGGGACTGCGCCCAAAGCCCCAGCAGTAAGCCGGGTAACGCAAAAACGAGGTAGAGAGGATTAAAGTAGAACATCGCTTATTTTTGTCTTTTCCTTATTGGTACAGGCTTAAGAACTGCCTTATTTTTTGCTTCGTACTGGCGTCTTAAAACCTGTAATAGAACCAACCCTGTTACAAATGTTGGTAAAGTGATCAATCCAATCATCCAATTCACGCCAGTCATGTTAAGCTCCTTTTGCATAAATTTCGTTAGATTTTGGCATAGAAGCAAGCATCTCGTCAATAATCCCACCCCGTTTCCAACGAATGTCTTATAATAGAGGCTATGGGCTTATCTGGCTCTCAACTTAGAGCGAAGTAATTTATACTTGTGCTGTCACGTTCTCGTTAATTGGAAGGATAGAAAATTTGGAAATGCATTCTATAAAACAAGCCCCTTTTTTTCGGGCGGATACTAGTGCTCGTGAATTGGTTCGTGCGCCGCACCGTTTTTTCCTGCGATTAGCTCAGGAGTATGGCGATATTGTGCAATATCGGGCTGCGCCAGAAGCGGCGTATCTGGTGAATCACCCAGATTATGTCCATCATGTGTTGGTGCAGAACGGCCGTAACTACACCAAAGACACGCACCTCAACAAATACATGCTGCAATCAGTTACGGGACAGGGGCTGCTGACCAGCGAAAACCCCCTGTGGCGGCAGCAGCGTCGCCTGATGCAGCCTGCATTTCATCGTCATAACCTGGCAAACTTCATCGAGTTGATGAGTGAGCGTACTAACCAGATGCTGGCGCGATGGGATTTATTTGCGGAAGAGCAACGGCCGTTCGACATTGCCAAAGAAATGATGGAATTAACCCTGGACATTGTAACCAGCGCCCTGTTCAGCTACGACATCCACAGCCAAACTCAGACCATCGGCCACGCGGTCAATACATTAATAGATAACCCCAAACCCCAGCGGCGTATTTTCAAAGAAGCGCTGGCCGTACTGGACAACATTGTCTACGGCATCATCACTCAGCGACGGCAGGAAACTGGAAACAGAAACGGCGACCTGCTCGACATGCTTCTTCAAGCCCGCTACGAGGATGGCAGCAGCATGAGCAATCAGCAAGTCCGCGATGAAGTCATGTCTCTGCTGATTGCCGGACATGAAACTACCGCCAACACTCTGAGCTGGTTATGGTACATACTCTTGCAACATCCTTCCTTTGTTGCCCAGGCAGAAACAGAAATTGCAGAAACGCTCCAGGGGCAACCCCTCGACGAAGAGAGCGTACATGGCCTCCCTACCATCGAAAAGATCATCAAAGAAGCAATGCGCCTCTACCCTTCTGCCTGGTCTATCAGTCGCCGGGCCACGCATGATGATGTCATTGACGGTTACGCCATTCCCGCTGGCGCGATTGTCGCGCTCAGCCCTTATGTGCTGCACCGCCACCCCGGCTTCTGGCAAAATCCAGAGCAATTCGACCCACAGCGCTTCACGCCAGAGCAGGAAAGTCAACGCCACCGCTTTGCCTACATCCCATTTGGGGCAGGCGCACGCAAATGTATTGGCGATCAGTTTGCACTGATGGAAAGCAGCATGATTGTACCGATGGTTTTACAACGTCACCGTTTACAACTTGTGCCAAACCAAAAGGTTGAGGAACATGCCCTTGTGACATTGCGCCCACGTCACGGCATACAAGTCATCACAACATAAAGGACCCAATTATGGGAGAGTTATTTGGATTACCACGGCGGCTGGAAGATGGCCTCATTTTACGATGGGCCACTCCAGAAGATGCCGCAGAAATTGCAGCTTTTAATATTGCCATTCACAGTGACAACCCCAATGAACCTGATGAATTTCTGGGTTATTGGACGCATGATTTGATGAACGGCCGTCACCCCACCACCCATGCCGAAGATTTCACCATTGTCGTAGATGAAAGCAATGGCAACAAAATCGTTTCCACCCTCAATCTCATCTCTCAGCACTGGACATACGAAGGCATAGAATTCGGTGTAGGACGCCCAGAATTAGTAGGAACACACCCCGATTATCGGCAGCGCGGCCTGATACGAGAGCAAATGGAAGCCGTTCATGCCAAAAGCATCGCACGCGGTGAGCTGGTACAGGCTATCACCGGCATCCCCTGGTACTATCGTATGTTTGGTTATGAGATGGCTTTAAATTTGGGCGGTGGGCGCGAGTTTTTTTGGGCCAGGACAGGAAATTACAAGCCAGTGGACGAAGAAGTTTATCGCCTGCGCAAAGCAACCCCAAAAGACATTCCGCATTTAATGAAAGCCTATGCCGCTATCATCCCATACACGCTGGTACAGCGCGTGCGGAACGAGGCATTATGGGCTTATGAAATGAACGAAGCCCATCCCGAAAGCCCCTATTCGTTGAGTCCTTACCTGATTGAAACGGCCGTTGGCAACATAGTAGCCTACACCGAATATCGGCAATGGGGGCAGAGCTTTGTCGTGCGCGAATTTGCCGCGCTGCCGGGCCATTCCTGGCGAGCAATCGCCCTTTTCCTCACCCGCGCCCTCAAACAACAAGCCGATGAACTAAACCAGAAACGAGAAAAGCCAATCAACGCCATTTCTTTTAATCTAAACGCAGAGCACCCTGTTTATCAGGCATTGGGCAGGCAGCTTGAACAGCAGCGCCCACCATATGCCTGGTACATCCGCGTGCCCGATCTGCCCGCTTTCCTACGGCACATCACCCCCGCGCTAGAGAAAAGGCTGGCACAAAGCGTGCTGGCTGGTCATTCCGGCACAACGCAGTTGAATCTTTATCAGCAGCAGCTAACATTGGTGTGGGAGAACGGCCGTTTGCAAGAAATAGGCACCTACCAGCCCAACAGCATCGGCGACGGAGACGCCCACTTCCCCAACCTGACCTTTTTACAGCTCCTATTTGGTTATCGCAGCATCACAGAATTGGAACATACTTTTGCTGACTGCCATGCCAAAGAAGAAGCGCACATATTACTGAACATTTTGTTCCCGAAACGGCCGTCCTTCGTCGTCGGCCTGGGGTAAGCTCTACGGCTCTTTAATAATCGTCAAATCATCCGAGACCAGCAAATTCACACTGCCGCTGGTCTCATCAGCCGGGGCTTGCGTCACCGTTGCCCGCACCTGCATTCCCTGTGTAAACTCACTTGCGGCAATGGGCGACCCATCATCATAAAACGTGTCTGCCAGCCCCTGGCTGCGAATGCGGAACGTCTTGCCCGATGGCACACGCACTACAAATTCTGGACTTGTTTGCGGCGTCAGATTTTGGCTGGCCACAACGCCTTCCACAATAAATGGGCCATCGGGCAGCACCTCTGGATTCAAAGGCAAGCCCGTTGCTTCATCTAGCTCCACAGGGACAGTATTGGCTGCATTATCATTACCCCCGCAAGCTGTCAGCAAAGCGGTTAATACAAAAACAAGCAGTAAATAACGTTTCATGGGTAGCTCCTCGGAAAATTGCGAAAGATGAACATTCATCCATCGCCGTAAGTCCCACTTACGGGACAGTTTTTACATTCTTTCCTATTGAATAGTATACCTGAATGCCAAACAAACAGAATCAACACAATCCCATACAATCATTTTTAGACCAACAAGGTATGCTGGTCTTGGATGGCGGGCTGGCAACACAATTAGAAGCGCGTGGCTGTAACCTGAGCGACGCACTCTGGTCAGCGCGGCTATTGCACGATGATCCTAACCTCATTCGCCAGGTGCATCTGGACTACTTCTGGGCCGGCGCAGACTGTGCCACCACTGCCAGCTACCAGGCCACTGTGCAGGGGTTTATGAAGCAAGGACACTCGGCAACGGCCGCTTCCCAACTCATCCAACTTTCTGTGCGGCTGGTGCAGCAAGCCCGCGAGCAATTTTGGCAGCACGCAAACCGCGCACAGCGGTTGCGCCCCATCGTCGCGGCCAGCGTGGGGCCATACGGCGCGTATCTGGCCGATGGCTCTGAATACACGGGGCGCTACGATTTAGACGAAGCGGGACTGATTAACTTCCACCGCGAACGCTGGCACTTGTTGGCCGAGGCACAGCCAGACCTCTTCGCCTGCGAGACCATTCCCTCCTTCGCTGAAGCACGGGCACTGACCCGCTTGCTGCCAGAAACGCCGAATTTAACAGCCTGGTTCAGTTTTAGCTGCCGCGATGGGCAGCATATCAGTGATGGCACGCTGATTGCCGAGTGCGCGGCGTTTTTGGATGGTTTTGCGCAGGTCACGGCCGTTGGCATCAATTGCACACCGCCACGCTTCATCCCCTCCCTCATCCAAGAGGTACAACAAGTTACGCAAAAACCGATCATCGTCTACCCCAACTCCGGGGAAACTTACGACCCGACCACAAAACAGTGGCAAGGGTTAAGTGTTCCAGCAGAATTTGGCACATACAGCCGCGAATGGCGCAAAATAGGGGCTGGCTTAATTGGCGGCTGCTGCCGCACAACCCCGGCGCACATCCGCCAGATTCGAGATCGTGTGCCGGGCTGGAGAGATTTTCGTGAGTGATCTAAGCTATCAACGCACCCTCCCTAAAAAACGTATGTTTGCCGGGGCACTGTTTTTTGACGAACAGGAACGCCTGCTCATCCTCCAACCCACTTACAAACAAGTGTGGGAAATCCCCGGTGGTGTAATTGAGTTAGGGGAATCACCCAGAGAGGCTTGCTATCGAGAAGTTGAAGAGGAATTGGGGCTGGCACGCCCGCCAGAACGGCTTCTTTGTGTGGATTACTTGCACAACAGCGCTGATAAAACGGAGGCGGTGGGGTTTGTCTTTTTGGGTGGCAGGCTAACGGCCGTAGACATTGCCCAAATCCGCCTGCCCGCAGACGAATTGGCAAGCTATCGGTTTTTGCCGGTAGCGGACGCGCTGCCGTATTTTAGTCAGCGGATGCAGCAGCGGGTGGCGATGTGTTTGGAAGCAATAGAAGCGGGGGGAACGTTTTATTTGGAAGACCAGCAAAAGATGTAGGAACCGCGCCCCTTAGCAGGAACGCGGTTCCTAAAAAATTTACGGAACATGGATGGCGGACATAGCAGGCTGGAACACGGCCGTTACCAGCGCATCTCGTTCACTGCTGCCACTGACCATCATCACCATGTACAGGTAAGAGCCATCATCCATCAAGCCCAGGTCTACGGGGAAGCTTTGCAGCTCAGTATCGTACAGCGTCCACTCACGGCCGTTCTCATCCACAAAGGTATCGCTGCTTTCTAGCGCACCCTCTAGTTGGAACTGCCCTGCCAGCAGTGATAACAACGCCTCGCTGTCCATCAGAGAACTGGGAACGGCTTGCATGACAACGGCCGTCTGATCCAACGCAGACTGCCCCCGTGCAAACGAACCAAACCCAACATCCTCCCAGCCATCTGGAGCGACACCTTCCACCTCTACAAACCCCAAATCCACCGTAACCGGAACCAAAGCCACATCTGGCGCTGCTTCCTCGTCCGTACCGGCAAAAGCGGGGCCACCCATATCAGCAATACACGTCGAATCTGGGGCAACGGTAGGATCAGCCACAAAAGCCAACGTCATTTCTCGTGGGCAATCCGCAGAAATACTGACGCCGTGTCCCATGCCAGGGTACTCAAAGAGGTAATTATTGCTCAACTCAGCGGCTACTTGCTGCCCCCAAGAAGGCGGGGTAATGGGGTCATATTCACCGGCCAACACCAGCGTAGGAATGTCGCTGATGACCGCCTCATTCTCAATGGCATCTGCCGTACCTGCACCCCAAAAACCGCAAACCACATCATCCACTTCCGCGCCCACAATAAAACCCTCAGCAATTTGTGGGAATTCGGCAGCAGCGGCAGCCCCTTCACCCGGTTGGCTGAAGGCGTTTTCCTCATTACACTGCACCGAATAGTTCATACCCAGGCTCATAAACTCGGAATTGAGCATGAAGCTAGAGAGCAATGTGCCCAGATTTTGCACATTACCGTCTTTTACCTCATAGATAAGCTGCGGCAAAATGGGGATGAGTTCAGCAGAGTATAGTGATTGGAAAAGAACGCCAATTAGATCATCCCCTTGAATAACAGCATCGTAACGGCCGCCTTCAAAGTAATTGACTACCTGCACTGTAATTGGCTCCGCATCCAACTGATCTACCAAATCATAAAAAGTGGTTTCCAGGTTGGGGTAAGCGGCGTCGCAGGCAGGGTCAATGGCGCAGCCAGTAAAGAAGACGTTGAAAGCACGGGCGGCGTTCGCGGTCACTTCGGTATTCAGATCGGCAGAGAGGGGGTACGTCGAATCGAGAATGACGCTGCGGATGCCTTCAGGATAATCACGCATGACAGTTTGCGCCAGCCGCGTGCCATAGGAGATGCCAAAGAGGTTCCACTGCTCGTAGCCCAATGCTTGCCGCAGGGCGTCTACGTCGGCGGCATTTTGCGCACTGTTGTAGGCAGCCAGGTTGACATCTTCTGCAAGCAGGCGGTCATGGCAGGTTTGGAGGGTTTCAATGACGATGGCTTTTTCGCTTTCGAGGTCTAAATCCATCTCCAAAGTGTCATAGGCCATGTCGGTGTATTCCGGGCAAGCCAGGGAGGGTTCGGAGTAGCCGGTTCCGCGCTGATCGAACATGATGAAGTCGTGGTTGGCGGTGAAGGGCGCAAAGCGATCCTCGAATATTAGGGGGACGCTTTCTAGCGCATCGCCGCCGGGGCCACCTTCAAAATAGACGATGGGGTCGGGGGCGGGGTTGGCGCTTTCGGATTTGAAGATGGCAACGTGAAGGCGTAGGGTACGGCCGTTATCGGGGTTGCTGTGGTCTTCGGGCACGGTGAGGTAGCCGCACTGCACGTCACGTCCGGCGGGCACTTCAAATTGGCAGTCAGCCAGCTCAAAAGCAGCGGTTTGCGGCACGGCCGTTGGTTCTGATGTCGCCGTTGGCTCCGGGGGGGTAGTTGGTTCGGGTGTATTGGTGGGGGGAACGGCCGTGTCTGTTGGCACCGGCACGGGTGTATCTGTGGGTACAACTTCGACGACGTCGGGAACGGCCGTTGCCGTCGGTGTTGGCTCTGCGGTATCGCACGCACCCAAAACCAGCGCCAATAGAACAATCAAAAAGAAAATTTTTCGCACAACAAGCTCCTTGCTCGGTGCGGTCCTGACGAACCGCACCAGTATAAATATTGCGTTACGGTTTCAGCACGAAAGGTAAATAAAGATAGGCATCATATTCAACCGTTAACGTAACCGGAATAGCGACCAGTGTATTGCTGCCATCATTGCTAGAAACACACAACGCGCCTGTATGCATTCCGGCAGATACACCTGTGCTATTCATGACAACATTTAATGCCGCACTATAGCCCGGCGCGGTCAAACCCGCATTGGGACTAATAGATAGCCAATCCAAGTCTGTTGGATTGGCACAAGCACTATCACTGGCTTCACTCACACTCCAAATCAAGTCGGCCGTGCCGGTGTTACTAATGGTCATCGTATGTGTAACAACTTGATTGGGCGACAGCGTATCATCCATGTTCCCTGGGGTCACGTCAATAACCGGAGTGCCACCACTCCCCTGACATGACTGTACTTTCACGTCATCAAGGTACCAGCCCTCACGGCCAACTGAACTATCTGTGCCCAAGCGGAAGCGGAACTGCACAGTTTGTCCGGCATAATCGCTTACGTCTACGATAGAGTTAAGCCAGTCTTGGGGATCGCCGCACCAGGCATCCTTTCCAGCCAACGGATTACTATACCCGTTATCCACCGGGCCATCATAGGGATCGGTTAACAAATCACTAGTGGATATTTGCGTCCAAGTGCTGCCATTGTCAGTAGAAATTTCAAGAAGGCCGCCATCGTAGCAACCACTTCCGCTATCTTCCATAGTTTGCCAGTTGTAGAACTGCAAGGTTAGTGGGTTCTCACCGGTAGGTAGTGTGATTTCCGGTGAGACAAGCCGCTGGTCACTCACTGAGGGGGCATCTTGCCCGTAGTAGGAGTAAGCTCCGGCCCAGGGGCGGGCAGTAGATAACGTCCAGGTATCGCCCGTGCCGTTGTGTGTCCAACCGGCTGCGCCACCCTCGAAGTCTTCACTGAACAGTTCGTTGAGTGTGGTTCCGGGGCCACAGTCACCAGGGGCTGCTTCAGTGGTAAAGATGTAGGTGCTAGAATAGCTGCCTGTACCGCAGGGATTGGCCGCCTGTACACGCCAGTAGTAGGTCGTGCTGGTGTTTAAGGTGATGCCGCTGTTGTAGCTTGTGCCATTGACAACGGCCGTATCCACCACATTTGTAAATCCAGGATCAGTCGCCACTTCAACTGTGTAGCTGTCCCCATCACCTGTCCAGGTATACGTTGGCTGGGTAGAAACATTTGTTGCACCGTGTGCCGGAGATTGCAAGAGTGAAGCGCCGGGGGGTGTGGCATAAACATCTAGCCCAACTGTTGTGGTGTGCGTGCTGGTAGGTGCAATACCCATTATCTCAATGTTGTAATTGCCCGCGACCGCGCCAGCCGTACTGCCAATCATCAATTGGCTGCTGTCAGGCGGCGTCACCGGGTTCACAGAAAAGTCAGATGTTGTTCCCGCAGGCGCTCCGCTAATGCTCAATGTCACCGGGTCAGCATAAGTTTGCACCTGCCCGATTGTCACATCGTATATGGCATCGGTTCCAGTACAGATAGCTTGCGTATCTGGCGCAGCGGTCAGGGTAAAATCGGCCGTGCCACACGCATCAAATTTGAATGCGCCAATGCGGGTACTCCACGAACTCGCCCCGTTCCATTGGCCGGTAAACCAGAAAGTACAATCATCTTCGGGATCGACGGACATGGCTGCATAGTCACCGTAGCGGTTGCTGCCGTTAACGGCCGTGCCATTCACCAACGTATACTCACCCTGCGGCAGCGTACCCAATGGATCAGATTCCAGACGGCCTGCATAACGCAGTGATGGGTAAATAGTCTGGCTGGAAACATTGTAGCCCAGAGCAATATTGCCAGAGCCATCCATCGCAATTGCCCCCATCCAGCGGTTATCGGTTGTTGTCGGCGCATAAGTGCCTTCCTGATATAACGTCCAGGCTCCCGCGCCAACCTTGCGCAGTTCAAACCAGCGCACGCCACCCATATTATTCCCAATATCCGTAACAAAATTACCAACCAGAACTTCATGATCACCAAAATTACGGTAGGCTAACCGATTCATGACCACTTCGCGCAACGGGTCAAGCGATGAAGCACTGCCTTGAGGCACGCCAGGCATGCCCATGCAATAGAAGGAAGTCAGACCGCACAGTGTTGAATCGAATTCCGCCGTGAGGATGTCGGCAATTTTTGTAAAGGTGGAGTTGCCCGGCGTGCCCCAATCAACAGAAAAGGCCCATACTTCCAAAATATCATTGGTAGGATAACCCGCCACACCATGCGCTTCTGTATCTACGTGACGCATAAAGTAGCCAGGGGCACTGGCAGGTGGGGCTGTTGCCCCATCCAGGTCTGCGGGGGTCAATGCCTGGAAGCTAAATCCTGCCAGGCTGGGCGCGGTAAAACGCTGTGAGGTAGCAGGAGCACCGGCTAACATGGCGCTGCGGTCGAAAGCGTATGCAGCAGGGCTGCTTTCATTGGTGGTCACATAATAAGCATCCTGCCAAACGCCATATTTAGGATAATCTGTCGATGGCGTGTCAAACAGATAGGAGTAGTAAGCACCGGTAGGATCGGCCGTTTGTGAGATGTAAACACAAAGGCCACTATATCCGCTGCCAAATTCACTAAGCAACCAGCGGTCTGCGGCTTGATCGTAAAGCACGACGGGATCACCCAGGCCAGTCGCACAGCCGCCTAAGGTCGATAGATCAAAGCTGGTGGTGAGAACGGCCGTATCTTTATCATAAATGGAGACAATGGTGGAATTGACCATTTGAATGTAATGATTCGCACCCACATCGCCAACGGTATCAGGAGGATTAGAGCCAGTAAAGCCTTGCCCGTTGAAGTTAAAGATAGGCGTGTTGAACCCATCAGTTACTGCTTCGGGGGCCGCCGCTTGCAGTGCCAACAAGGGATCGGGGCCATTGGGAGGGTCAAAGTTAGGATTGCCGGGATGAAAACTCAACCTGGGGTTGATCTCTCGGTCCAATTCAATATCTATTGAAGCGGGGGGGAGGTCACGAACAGCTACGGTGAGTACAGGGATAACGGGTTCGCTGACAATGACAGTGGCGGTGTCATCTGCTTGTGCCGCAAAAAAGACCCCAGAGGAAGAACGCTGCGTGCCGCCTGCCTGATTACCAGCGCTTGGCTCGCTTAAAATCCAGACCAGCAACCATATGGCCATAATGCCACTTAAGATTTTCCAAGCTGTTTTCATTTTATCTCTCCTGTTATGTACAACGCTATTAACAGTCCAATATATGGATTGAGCATAAGAGCATGATTGTATCGGTTTCTACTTGATTCGGGAAACAAAATATTTGCGCGACCTGGCGTGTGAAGGCTTTGATCTCAACAATTACTGCGAGTTGGGAACATGATTTTCTAACCAAAAGGCAACTGGTTGTGTGTCTACATGGGCAAAGGTGGGGTGAATACGGCCGTAACAGACCCTCCATATGCTGCTTTATCTATGATGCCAATCTCCCAACCTCTTGTTGATCTTGACTGGAATAGGCGATTTCATACTCATAGCTGCGTAAATCAGCGCGAAGCGACGCCACATACCCATCTTTTGACCAAACAAGATGGAGTTGATGTTCATCAGAATCCTGGATTGTTAAGTCTGAATCAAACCCAAAAGCCGGGAATGTGTTTCTGAACCTCAGAAGGCTCAATTGCTCCTGAACAATACTGGTTTGTAACCGGGCTTCAATGTCTGACATAGAAAGGTTAGTTCTATTAATTTCTTTATGCCCGCCTTTCTGAGCAGCCTCGTGGTCATTCGTCCCGGCAAATAAATCAAGATACCAGATTTCCGGTATGCCCGGCATAAACATCTGAATCGCTCTGGCTAACAGAAACTTCTTGTGATGCTCGTCTAATGCACTGAAAAATGTCGCATTGACTTGATAATAAGATATTTTCTTCCCATCAGGCCCATACAAGTCTTTGACCATGCCGCCACGACTTAAAATGACGCCAATCATTTCATCAATTGACTGATCATCCAGCAGCCCCTTCATATCTAATAATGGGATGCCATCGTGGCAGCCTAACATATTAACTGTGACAAACCCGCTCTCTACAACTTCGCGGATCCATTTAATCAGATGCTTGTTTTTGCCAGTTTCCAGCGCATTAATCACCAACCCCGGAAAGAAAAAGTCATAGAATGCAAACCCTTTATTTTCCAGTTTCTCATGGGTTTTGTCTTCGTATTTGGAATGAATCTCAGGCAGCAGCAATAATCCATATTTATTGGCAATTTGTCTTAACCGATTAATGTAGTCCCAGGTACCCGGCTCATTAAAAAAGTTACTGAGTCCAACCTCTTTGTGCAAATAAGCAAACGCATCAAGCCGGACGATTTTCGCCCCATAATCCTTCATTTGCTTCAAGGTTTGATCGTAGTAGTCCCAAACCATCTCGGATTTCGCATTCAAATCCATCTGGCCCAGGTAGTGCATACAATTGCGCTCAACGTATCTGAGGATTTGTGACCGGTATGGCACATAGGCTTCCAGGTCGATGTCATAAATCGACTCCCCATCATGTACGGATGCCTCGATCATTGATACAACCGCCTCAGCATCTGCCACCGTCAACCCTTCGACAGCCTGTAAATCTGCGGCCTTCGGCGGCACAACAGTCACTTGCTGATAAAACGTGTTCCAATAAAAGCGGCTGGTTCCATCAGGAAAAAGGCACTTTCAAAATGGGAAGCTCAGGTTTTCTCATAAAGAGCTTTTTCAAATGATGCTCATCAGGGATGATGTAACCATCTGGCCCCATTTCACCATGTCCTTCCCAAAATTTGTTCCAATCAATAAAAAAGTTGATATAGGGTGAACCCTCCCCATTTTTCAACATATCTTGAAATTGGGCAGACTGGACTGATATGTGGTTTAAGATGAAATCAAGCTTCAATTCAATGCCCAGGTCTTGTAGATTCCTTAGGTCATTTTCTGAGGCAATGTCATTGTTAATCCCGTAATCGACAATTGAAAAGCCACGATCTAAATCTGAGTTAAATAACGATGGCAAAATATAAAATAGCGAAAACACATCCTTAAAAGCTTCTTTTCTCAGCAACGCTACTATTTTGTCTAAGGAGCCGCCGCAGCTATCAGGGTAGGCATTAAATCATCACGCCGTTGGGTAAACTATCGCCTTTTGGTTTCATACTATTTTCCTGTTCTATGATTCTTCGAGCCGTTGGTGAAGTTCTACCAACGATAGCAGTTCACCTTTCTTGGAAACAATGAGTTTTGCAGTACCAACTTGGCTGATTAGTTTTTCATGCTCAATTTCCAATACCAGGCTAATTAAGGGCGTGTCGGTGTTTTTTATCACGGCCGCGTGCAAGCCGGTGGGCCAGGGTTTCGGCCGGTGTGCTGAATAAAAATACGGGGAAATCTACGCCTTCGAGCAACTGGTTATTGCCATGAGTCCATTCAATGAGCAGCACTTGAATGCCAGAAAAATCAACGGCTTCATAACGAATATCATCTAATGTTCTGCCCATCCGTTTCAAATTGAGTTTATTTTCACCGGCCTTGAACAATTGGATGATGTGGTTGACCATTGGGAAATCGGTTTCTTTTTCTGTACCCAGGTAATTCGTCAGTGCTTCTTTCCCGGCATTAAAATACACATTCATCCAGGTAGATTCTTCATCGGTAAGGGTCTTGGGGTTGAAATCTTCCATGTCAGGCCATTTTTGATGGAGCTTCTTCATCTTGTCATTTGAGAACTGACTGCTCCTGGCGAATGCGTTTTAGCCCGGCATTTCTGAACACGGATAGACGCTCACTGTCATTAAATTTGGGTATCCGGTGCGGGTAATTATCTCCCGACAAGATATAGGCAGGGTAATTTTGTAGATTACAGTAATGACCTCCAGCACGGAACCAATTTCAGATTTACCCACACCCGAGCCGCCGCAAACGGAAACGACGAGCCGTTGACCATTGAGACTTTCAAGTGTTTTTAACAGATGGGGAAAATAACATTGGCCTTTTCGATATGCGACTGGTTAATTTCAATTTTGTCGCCGGGCATATCGCCGGTTTTACAGAACTTAATTTAATCTGCGGAGGATTCCAGTCGGATTGAAACAGAGTTTCGTTTTTGCGAGAATTGGTATTTGACTTCTTGTTCATACTTGTTTCCTCCCAGGGATTGCCCTTTTGTCTGTCGGATGAGCAGGATTTTGTTGTCGCGGAGAACGGCCGTTCCCACACAAAACAACCATTCTTGGCGGCCAGGATGTACTCAATGAAGTATCGTCCATATCTGTAATTTCTTCACTGTTGGTTATCAATCATTCCATCTGTTTTGATCTTAAAGTTAGTATAGAAGTGATTCAATCAACTCTTTATTTCTTTGTTTGACTTCTTGAAGTTGGTTATCTGTTAGCGATATTAACTGAATTCCAGCTTGATCATAGGCGTCTTGAGGTGAAGTAAATACTTCAACCTTCTGATATTTCATTAAATCTCTATTTTCTTTAGGTGTAATGAGGTTATAGACTCCAAATTCTTCCAAATATAATTCTATTGTTTTTTTTCAACGGGGTCGATTGATTCTACCCAATCAAAATCAAGGAGTCTCCTGGCCGCTACTTTTCTGGGATATTGATGGTCTTTGGTAAATTTTGGTTCAGCAGTTCCCAACTCGGGATGAAAGCTTTCAATAGCTTTCAAGGAAACTTTCCTGTCCATAATCCAGAATTTGAATATACCAAATACCCGCTCCAACAATTGTCTCGATGTGATGACGCTGATATTCGTTGGTTACCTTTGCTTGATACATTGGTCGCATCTTTTGTACGAGTTCAGCTATGACAGCGCGCCTTTGTTCAATCTTGACAACAGTCTTTTCATTCATTGTGAGGATTGTGTATTAGCTTTGACAAGTTCTTGTCATGATTGCGCCCTGTCGATACTCCTTCATCCACTGATGAAAAATACTGCTCAACGCTCCCTAAAATGATTTGTCCAAGCTGCTAATTCCGAAACCAATAGGCTCCATATGGGGGATTCTAACCGCGCCGCTTAGCGCTTGTTTTTCGATTGAGAGCAGATTAATTCGCTCGCGCTTGAGTTCAAACGTTTGTGGCTGATCGGACAAGTTGAAAACGCACAGGACGCCATCTTTGCCATTGAGATGACGACGGAAAGCAAGAACGGCCGTCTCCCCTGTTTCTACCCATTCCATCGCACCCGTTTTCAAGGCGGGCTGACTCTGCCGCGTCTGAATCAAGAAACGGGTCAGGTTCAAGTACGAGTCCGGGTCATCTTCCTGTACCGCCGTGTTGACTTGTTTGTAGCCATACGTGTCATCGCACAGCACCGGCAAATACGTTTCTTGGGCTGCCGAAAAGCCAGCATGCTTACTGTCATCCCACTGCATCGGCGTGCGGCAGCCGTGCCGGTCGGGGAACCAGATATTGTCGCCCATCCCAATTTCATCGCCGTAATAAATGATGGGCGCGCCGGGCAGCGAGAGGAACAGCGCGTTGAGCAGGAACCATTTGCGCTTGTCGTTGTCCAGCAGCGGAATCTGCCGCCGCCGGATGCCCATGTTGAGCTTCATGCGCGGATTGGGCGCGTACTGCTGCCACATCCACTCCCGCTCCTCCGGCGTCACCATTTCCAATGTCAGTTCATCGTGATTGCGGAGAAACGTCATCCACTGCGTCCCCGGCGGGATGGCGGGTGTGCGGTCGAGGATGTCGACAACGGCCGTTTTATCCCCCTTTTTCAGCGCCATGTACAGCCGGGGCATGATGGGGAAGTGGAAGCAAATCAGGGAATTCCGGCTCCGCTGGCGTGCCAAAGTAAGGCAGCAAATCATCCGGCCATTGGTTGGCCTCGGCGATGAGGAGCGTGCCAGGATACTCGTCGTCAATCATGCGCCGCATCTTTCAGAAACGCATGGGTTTCCGGCAGATTTTCGCAGTTTGTCCCCTCGCGCTCATACAGGTAAGGGATGGCATCCACGCGGAAGCCGTCAATGCCCATATCCAGCCAAAAGCGCATTGCCTTAAACATTTCTTCGTGGACTTTGGAGTTGTCGTAATTCAGGTCGGGCTGGCTGCTGTAAAAACGATGCCAGAAATATTGCCCGGCCACTTTGTCATAGGTCCAGTTGGACGACTCGGTATCGAGGAAGATGATGCGTGCGTCGGCGTACTCGGTTCCGGTGTCGCTCCAGACGTAGTAATCGCGGTAAGGCGAGCTTTTGTCTTGCCGCGCTGCCTGGGAAACCAGGGGTGCTGGTCGGAAGTGTGGTTCATCACCATGTCGGTGACGACTTTCAGCCCGCGCGCGTGGGCAGCGTCGAGGAAATCCTGGAAATCTTCCAGCGTGCCGAAGTCGGGATGGACGCCCATGTAATCGGAGATGTCGTAGCCGCCGTCCAGCAGGGGCGAGGGTAATGGGGCATGACCCAGATGCAGTCCACGCCCAGCGATTTGATGTGATCCAGCTTGTCAATCGCGCCGCGAAATCGCCGTTGCCATCGCCATTGTTGTCTTTGTAGGCGCGGATGTAGAGTTCGTAGAATACAGATTCTTGGTACCAATGGGGATTTTGAGTCATGGTAAAATTGTTCGCTTCAAATATTGGACTTTACGGTTGACGGCTCTGTTCAATTTCTTCTGGTGATACCGATGAGGCAACCGCAAGATGCCAATCATCGCCTAAGTCAGTGACTTCGTAGTTGATAATGAAGCGCTTGATGTGAGCGAAATGGCGTTGTTTACGCTCAAGCAGTGCCATGAAAAGCTCGCGCCCTTCTGCTTGTGCTTCAACTGGCATGGTTTGTATTATCTGTTGGACGGTTTCTTCTTGTTTGTCTGGTGGTAGTATGGCTGCATTCCAGGCAAATGCAGCGAGACTCGATTAATGATTCAAACTGATGCTTTGTCTCGACTGCGTCTTGATATGGGGCAATGAAATCTGTCAACACGTCTGACATCTTGAGTTCAGTCTCAACCATCGTAAATTTACTCCCATTGCACGAGCTTGTCGTTTCGTTTTATCCCTGAGATGACGCATTGTTGAACTTGGTGTCTGTTTTTAGCAGGTCTTTTTTTTTTCTTGCGTTTAGTCATGAATTTGTTCCTGATAGAGTAAATCTATTAATTAAATAGTCAATTTGTTTGTTGTTATTAAATTTCGATACCAGAATGCGCTTTCTTTTTGGGATGCGTTTTTGGGTTTGTAGTCAACGTAAACAATGCCGAAGCGTTGGGTGTAGCCTTCGGCCCATTCGTAATTGTCGAGGAGCGACCATTGCAAGTAACCGGCGACGGGGACGCCGTTCTGAATGGCACGGTGGACGGCCGTAATGTGACCGTTCAGATAATCAATTCGCTTTTGGTCGCGGACACGGCCGTTTCCATCCGGCTCATCCAAATAACTGCACCCATTCTCCGTGATGTACAGCTTGGGCATGTTGTATTCAAAATAGAGCCGGTTCAGCAGCTTGTAAAGCTGTCGGGATGGACTTCCCAGTTCATGGCCGTGTACTCTGCGCCGGGATTGGGCACGGAACGATGCGTGTCCAGGCTTTCGCCTGCCTGAGCAATGTGGCGTGTGTAGTAGTTGACGCCCAGGAAGTCCAGCGGTGCGGCGATGATGTCCATATCGCCGTCTTGCACGAAATCGAGGCCGTTAGGAAGGCGGCCCTGTTTGGTGTAAGTGTCAACCATGTCGGCGGGGTAGTAGCGACGGCCGTACAACGCATCCATAAACCAGCGGAAATAATACCCGTCCCAAATCCGCGCCGCGTGATAATCAGCCGGGTCAGAGGAGGCAGGCGTCGCCGGTTCAAAATTGACGGCAATCCCCACCTCAGCCTCCGGCACGTTGGCGCGAATGCGTTCCGTTGCCAGCCCATGCGAGAGCAGGACATGGTGGGCGGCAGTGAGCGCGGCAGGCCAATCCTGCCAGCCGGGGGCATGAACGCCCACCTGATGGCTCAACAGAGTCGTACACCAGGGTTCATTGTGCGTGATCCAGTTCGTCACCCGGTCGCCCAGGGCGCGGCTGGTGACGTCGGCCAGTTCGGCAAAGGCGCTGGCCGTATCGCGGTGCGGCCAGCCGCCCGCGTCTTGCAGCACCTGGGGCAGTTCCCAATGGTACAGGGTGACAAAGGGGCGTGATGTTGGCTTCGAGGAGGGCGTCAATGAGACGGCCGTAAAATCCAACCCTTTCTGATTCACCCGCCCTTTACCATCTGGCAAAATGCGCGGCCAGGACACCGAAAACGGTAGGCCTGGATGCCCAATTCTTTCATCAAGGCGACATCTTCCGGCCAGCGATGGTAATGGTCGCAGGCGACGTCCCCTGTCGCGCCGTTTTTCGTCTTACCCGGCGTTTTGGCGAAGGTGTCCCAGATTGAGGGGAACGGCCGTCTTCATTCCACCCTCCCTCAATCTGATAAGCCGACGTCGCCACGCCCCACAGAAATCCATCGGGAAATTGCAGAACCGTCATGAATCCCTCCGAGAAACGTAAAACGTGAAACGTGATGCGTAAACAACCAATCCGTCACGTTTCACGCCTCACGTTTCACGCATAAAAAGCGAACAGCTAAAAGCCAACCGCTAACAGCTAAAAGCTATCCTTTCACCGACCCGCTAATAACCCGCGTACAAAGTACCGTTGCAGCGAGAAAAACACAAACAGCGGCAAAACCATCGAAATAAAAGCTCCGGCCGTCAGCAGATGCCAATCCTGCCCCCGTGACCCAACAATAGCCGCCATACGCTGCGTTACCAACTCAAATTCCGGGTTGCCGCCCAGGAAAATCAAGGCGACAAGGTAATCATTCCAAACCCACAAGAATTGGAAGATGGCAAAACTTGCCAGAGCCGGAACCGACAGCGGCAGAATGAGCTTGGTAAACACGGTGAAATGGGACGCGCCATCGATAAACGCCGATTCCAGCGTCTCACGCGGCAGGCCGCTAATATAGTTGTAAAGAAGATAGGTAGCCAACGCCAACCCAAATCCTGTATGTGCCAGCCAAATCGCCAAAAATGTGCCATTAAGCTCTAACGTTTTATAATCACGCAAAATGGGAACCAACGCAATCTGAAGCGGCACGACGAGCAAAGCCACCACCATAATGAACATCCACCGCCGTCCGGGGAACTTCATCCAGGCAAAAGCGTAAGCCGCAAAAGCTGCAATCAGAATGGGAATCACGGTTGATGGCACAGCAACGGCCAAACTGTTCAAGAAAGCCCTGGACATATCATCTCCGGGAACCACCTCGACAGTGCCATCGGCCTTTGTGAATTCAAAATCCTTGCCTCCCCAGACTTGTTTATAGTTATCCAGAGAGAAATCCCAAGCAACTGTCCACACTTGCTCCTGAATCTCAACCCGGCCAAGACGTTTGTTACCTATCCAGGTGACACGTTTGCCATCTGGCGTTTCGATACCGTCCTGAAATTCCTCAAATGTGCCGGTTGCGCCCGCAATCTCCATCACGCTGTTGGGATCAAGCCCTTCCGCCTTGGGGTCAATCTCGCTTGTCGGCTGCCATTCCCGGTGTGGTAGAATATTCCACCAACCTGAACTAGCTATATCATCCCGATTGCGAAACGAGGAGACAAAAATACCCAAGTGTGGGAACAGTCCACAGAAAGACGAGCAAGAATAGTGTCCCGTTGATAAACAAACTGCCCAGTCGTCGTTGTGTTGTCGCGCTCTTCATTAGAATGCCTCCTGTTCCCGGAATTGTCGAAGGTTGTAAATCATGACGGGGATAACAGCAACGAGCAAGATGATGGCGATGGCGGAACCGTACCCTTTGTTGCCGGCCGTAAATGCTTGCCGATAAAACTGAGTAGCGATCACATGTGCCAAACTGCCCGCCGGTCATCACCCAGACCACATCGAATATCTTGAGGGTGAAAATAACGATAGTTGTCCAGACAGTGATAACAGTGCCTTGAATGTAGGGGGATCATAATGCGGAAAAATATCTGGAATTCATTGGCCCCGTCAATTCGGCCCGCTTCTAGTAATTCCTCCGGGATACCTTTCAACGCTGCCGAAAACAACACCATAGCAAAGCCAGCTTGCAGCCAGACAACGATGATAATGAGGAATAAATTGTTCCAGGGAGCAATCTCACCCATTGCGGCTGCTTTTTTGGTGCTCCACCCAAACCAGTAACAATCGCATTGAGCAAGCCAACTTGCGACTGCCTCCGGGCGGAACTCGTAGATAAAGTTCCAAATAATGCTGGCACCCACAAAAGAAATTGCCATTGGCAAAAAGATCATAGACTTAGCCAGCTTCTCAAAACGACTGCGATCAGCCAAAACGGCTACAACCAAACCAAACGCCACAGAAAGGGTGCTGCCAAAGACAATCCATATGATATTGTTGCGGAATGCTTCTAACATCAACCGTTCAGTAAAAACGGCCGCATAGTTACTCAATCCCACAAAACCTTCACTGGCAATTTGCTCGAAAAACGACATATCGGCTGGCGGTCCGTTCCGGTCAAACAGACTAATCCAGAATGTGCGTACCGTTGGCAAAGCCAGGTACCAGGTTAGAATAGCCAGAGCCGACCAACAAAAACAAAGGGCTGGAGCCGGGCTGTCCACTCATCTGGTAATCGCTCGACAAGATTGTTAAATATCCAATATAAAAGTGCAACACCGCCAACGCCCCAAATGATGGCTACTAAGGCAATGACACCGCGCGGCGCATCGCTATCTCGCAAAAAGAGAAAGCCTTGATAGAGAACATAAAAGGCGATTGCCGGAATACCTACGGCCAATAACACACGGCCAATAAAGGAAAGAACCCTGGCCCCTGGCGCCTGACCTCTTTCTCCTCCGCTTGTGAAGTCCATCATTCCTCTCTTATAACCCCATGAAAGTAAGGCACTGGTTCATACAAACCAGTGCCTTACTAATTACTGAGTCAAAAAACTACCGTGGCCAGGAAGCGTCAATCTCTTGCATGGCCGTATCCAAATCAATGGAACCGGCCACATAGCTGGTCATCTGTTCCCCAGAATGAACCTGCGCCTACCTCACCCGGCATCAAGTCAGAACCGTCAAAGCGGAAGCTCGTCGCTTCAGCAACCAATTCAGCAATGCCGCGTTCCAAGTCTACACCGTACATGTCGGGAGTCGCTGTCTGATGCGCCGCCAACGCGCCGCCGCCTTCTAACCAACCCAAAGCGGACTCTGGCACCGTGAAGTACTCCATCAAAGCGCGTACTTCGGGACGATCATTGAACATGTACATGGAATCGCCAGCAACCAGGAACGGTTTGCCGTAGGCATCATCAACCGGTGGGAAGTAGAAGAACCCATAATCTACGCCAGCCACAGCATCTTCAGGGAAGAAGCCGGTGATGAAGTTACCCTGCTTATGCATCCAGCACTGCGGTGGGTCTTCAAACATCGGGGCCGGAGAGTCACCAAAGAAGGTGGAGACGATGGAGGAACGGCCGCCAAAGACATAGTCGTCGTTGAACCACAGGTCGCTCCAGGTTTCGACTGCGTTCTTCACTTCAGGAGAATCGAAGGGCAGTTCGCCAGCAACCCAGGCATCGTAGTTTTCCAGCGAGGTGGTGCGCAGCATCATCTCTTCTGTCCAGTCGGTGGCTACCCAGCCGGTAGCTGCACCAGATTCGATGCCGATACACCAGGGAGTGTCACCGTCGGAGACGATGAGGTCGTTCAAGGCCATCATTTCTTCCCAGGTGGTGGGAATCTCGTAGCCAGCTGCATCCCAATCATCTTTGGGGTACCAGACCAGGCTCTTGCCGTTGAAGCGATGGAAGACACCAGCTTCTAAACCGTCAAAAGTAACCATGTCGCGCCAGCTTTGATTGTACTGTTGGCTCAACCAGTCTTCACTCATCCAAGTGGTAACATCTGTAACCAGACCATCAGCCACGAAACCTGCGGCTTTACCCGGCTGCGGGAAGTCCACAATGTCGGGGCGTCGCCCGCTTCGACGCGGACGGAGATGGTGGCTTCGAACTCTTTGTTGCCAATGTAATTGACGTCAATACCGGTCAGCTCTTCAAACAGTGCAACTGAACGATCCATTTTCACGCCGTCGGGGTCGTTGCCTTCAAATGCGCCATCTACGGTCACAGTTGTCCCAGCAAACTCGCCTGCCAGTGCGCGTTCCATGAAACCACCAGGCATCACAGCAAATGGAGCTTCAGGGGCTGCGGCTTCTTCGGTTGGGCCACCAGCACTAGCAGCATCGGCCGGCCAGGAAGCGTCAATCTCTTGCATGGCCGTATCCAAATCAATGGAACCGGCCACATAGCTGGTCATCTGTTCCCAGAATGAACCTGCGCCTACCTCACCCGGCATCAAGTCAGAGCCGTCAAAGCGGAAGCTCGTCGCTTCACCAACCAGTTCGGCAATGCCAGCTTCGAGTTCCACGCCGTACATGTCGGGAGTCGCTGTCTGATGCGCCGCCAACGCGCCGCCGCCTTCTAACCAACCCAAAGCGGACTCTGGCACCGTGAAGTATTCCATCGCCGCACGGACTTCAGGACGGTCATTGAACATGACCATCATGTCACCAGCAACCAGGAACGGTTTGCCGTAGGCAGGATCAACTGGCGGGAAGTAGAAGAACCCATAATCTACGCCAGCCACAGCATCTTCAGGGAAGAAGCCGGTGATGAAGTTACCCCTGCTTGTGCATCCAGCACTGCGGTGGGTCTTCAAACATCGGGGCCGGAGAGTCACCAAAGAAGGTGGAGACGATGGAGGAACGGCCGCCAAAGACATAGTCGTCGTTGAACCACAGGTCGCTCCAGGTTTCGACTGCGTTCTTCACTTCAGGAGAATCGAAGGGCAGTTCGCCAGCAACCCAGGCATCGTAGTTTTCCAGCGAGGTGGTGCGCAGCATCATCTCTTCTGTCCAGTCGGTGGCTACCCAGCCGGTAGCTGCACCAGATTCGATGCCGATACACCAGGGAGTGTCACCGTCGGAGACGATGAGGTCGTTCAAGGCCATCATTTCTTCCCAGGTGGTGGGAATCTCGTAGCCAGCTGCTTCCCAATCGTCTATGGGATACCAGACCAGGCTCTTGCCGTTGAAGCGATGGAAGACACCAGCTTCTAAGCCGTTGATAGTTGCCATGTCGCGCCAGCTTTGATTGTACTGTTGGCTCAACCAGTCTTCACTCATCCAAGAGGTGACATCTACAACCAGACCATCAGCCACGAAACCTGCGGCTTTACCCGGCTGTGGGAAGTCCACAATGTCGGGGGGCGTCGCCCGCTTCGATGCGGACGGAGATGGTGGCTTCGAACTCTTTGTTGCCAATGTAATTGACGTCAATACCGGTCAGCTCTTCAAACAGTGCAACTGAACGATCCATTTTCACACCGTCGGGGTCGTTGCCTTCAAATGCGCCGTCTACGGTCACAGTTGTCCCAGCAAACTCGCCTGCCAGTGCGCGTTCCATGAAACCACCAGGCATCACAGCAAATGGGGCCTCTACCATTGTTTCTTCCGTCATTTCCGTGCCGGTTTCTTCGGTAGCAGTCTCTTCGGTTGCCGTTTCCTCAGTCGTGGTCTCTTCAGTTGTTGGTTCTTCGGCAGCAGGGGTGGCGTCGTTACCACCACAAGCAGCCAGAATTAGCGCGAAAACAAGCAATAAGCTCAAGATGCGCCATCGTTTTGTGTTTAACATTTTTCTTTTCCTCCATATTAATCTTAGGGATATTTATCAAACCAATTTTGTTACTCGAAGTTATGGTATGTTGTTTCGCTGCTATCACCTCCTTTTTGTCGAGTTTGGAGTATGGTGAGGTATGAGGGAGGGAACGGCCGTTCCCTCCCTCATACCTACAATCACGAAGATAAAGGAGCGGTCGTGCCACGTACAATCAGCTCCGTTTCTAATACAACTTCATCTGGTTCCAAAGACGGCTCCAACATTTGTTCCAATAAAAGCTGGCCGCCGATTACACCCGACTCATACAACGATTGGCGAATTGTCGTCAGGTGCAAAAGTTTAGCTGCCTCAATATCATCATAACCAATCACTGAGAAATCTTCCGGGACATTCAACCCCAAATCACGCGCCGCTTCCAAAACACCAATGGCCTGAGTATCACTATAAACAAAGAGCGCAGTTGGTGGATCTGGCAATTGCAGCAGTTCACGAGTCAGGTGGCGAGCAGACTCGCGGTCAAGTGTACCTTGCCGATAATATCCAGCTCGAACAGGAATGCCCGCACCCTCTAAAGCCTGCAAATATCCTTGGTAGCGATCATGAGTGGGGGCATTATTAAAAGGATTCGTGGGATCATCATTAAGATATGCAATCTGATGATGTCCCAATTGAATGAGGTGTTCTGTAGCCTGCCTCGCCCCAGCAACATTATCCACAATGACCCGGCTAAACCCAGGGTGTTCCGCATCAACAATAACGGTCGGGACGTTAGCTTCAACAATTTCTGTGACGTCATTCTCAGAGGGTTTCAAAGAGATGATCAGCAGGCCATCAACAATTTCACGCTGAATGATATTCTTTAATAGTCCATCGCGATCCTCTGCGTTTTCAACATCAAACAAGACTAAATCGTATTGGCTTGTAGCAATTACAGAAATGACGCCCTGCAAGCGTTTAACAACAGAAGGATTAGTAAAGAATGGAACGACAACGCCAACCGCCATAGTTTTGCCACGAGAAAGGCGTCGCGCCGCTTGACTGGGTGAAAAATTAAGGGAATCAATTACGGAGAGCACTTTTTGGCGCGTCAGGTCACTAACCGATGGGTTGTTGTTTAGAACCCTGGACACTGTGCCAACGCCCACACCCGCATGTTTGGCAACATCACGGATGGTTACCGAGTTTTTCACAAACACTCTCCTGATAATCATTCAATGTGAAGGCGCAACTTGTCAGGGGGAAAGGATGAGTATCACAATTGCTTTGGAAAAGCGCCTTACTTGCGATATAGGTTTGCGAGCAATCATCACACTGATAAAGTCTTGTAACAAATGCTCAATGGAACCGGTTCCATAATGGGCATACTATACAATACACACGAAGTAATGTCAAGAATGCAAAACCATACGAAGCATTGCAAAATCTGAGGCTATTATCGTTGAATCCAAACTGGAAAATTAGCTGGCAAACAGTCGGTTTTCTAGCACGTAGGTATTCATTTCACCCTTCCCTTTAATAGGAAGGGCATTGCGTTCTGCGAAGCGATACTTTGTGTTGAGCTTGTTGTATGTAGTTTGGCTGATCAAGATGCATCCCGGTGTACATTGTTCTTGCATGCGATTGGCCGTATTAACGGTATCACCCCAAATATCATAGGCAAATTTGTTTTTGCCAATAACGCCTGCGGTAATCGGGCCGGTGCTGATGCCGATGCGCACTTGCACAGGTGTCCCAGAAGGCCATACGAAGTGGGAAACGGCCGTACGCATTGCCAACGCCAAATCCGCAACCGCACACGCATGGTCAACTTGCCCATCCAAAAGTCCCCCCACGACCAGATAAGCATCCCCCACCGTTTTAATCTTCTCCAACCCATACTTTTGCACAAGGTCATCAAACGCCGTAAACAAACTATTCAATAAACTGACCAATTCACCCGGCGGCAGCACAGCCGCCATTTGCGTAAAGTCAACAATATCGGCAAACAACACCGTCACTTCAGCAAAGCTGTCAGCGATCAGTGTTTCCCCCTGTTTCAATCGCTCAGTAACAGGTGCAGGCAAGATATTCAGCAAGAGATGTTCTGCCTTCTCCTGTTCTTGCTGAATTTGCTCCAAGTATTTTTGCTCTTGATCATGCCAGCCCTTCTGCGTCAAGCAAGCATCCACCCGCGCCTCCAGCAGCACTTCATTAAAGGGCTTAAATAGGTAATCTTCTGCACCCAACTTGATACAACGTGCAACTAATTCCAGGTCATCCAAAGCAGAAATCATCACGACTGGAATGTGACGGGAGGTAGGGTCCTCTTTCAACTGCCTCAAGACTTCACTGCCATCCATACCAGGCATCATCAGATCGAGCAAAATGAGATCGTAGGAATTTGCCTGAACCATTTCCAGGGCACGATACCCGTCCCCGGCATATTCAATGGTATGGCCCATAAACTCTAGCGTCAGCCCCAAAGGTTCGCGCACATATTCGTTGTCATCAACAATCAGGATTTTCCCCAACATGCGCATACAGCACCCTCTTTAATCGAATCAGTCTTGATAGTCCACTACAATAATAACAAAACTCCCCAGACAGCCCAATAGGTGTGCAAATTAGGTGCTAACGGCCGTTCCCTCCCCCCTTTTGACGCCCAATTTGATGACTGCTATACTCCCTCTCGTTTTAACATAACTCATCAAGGGAACCAAATGGCAGATAAAGACAAACTCGTCTCGCGCAGCGAAGACTTCAATGAATGGTACAACTCCGTGGTGCTGCGGGCAGACATGGCCGACTATGGGCCGGTACGCGGCACAATGATCGTCAAACCCTACGGCTGGACGCTGTGGGAAAATATTCAACAAGCATTAGACCAGCGTTTTAAGGCGACAGGCGTGCAAAACGCGGGCTTCCCCATGTTTATTCCCATGAGCTTTTTGCAAAAGGAAGCCAAACATGTAGAAGGGTTTGCACCGGAATTGGCCGTTGTCACACACGGAGGCGGACAGGAATTGGGCGAGCCAATTGTGGTGCGCCCCACTTCGGAAACCATTATCGGGCACACGTATGCAAACTGGATTCAGAGCTACCGCGATTTGCCGCTGCTGCTGAATTTGTGGAACAGTGTGGTACGCTGGGAACTGCGCACAAAGTTGTTTTTGCGCACGCTGGAGTTTTATTGGCAGGAAGGACATACGGCGCACGCAACGGCCGTCGAAGCAGCCGAACGCACACGCATGATGTTAGACGTGTACGCGGACTTCGCCATTAACGAAGCGGCCGTTCCCGTGATACGCGGCGAAAAATCCGAGCTAGAGCGCTTTGCCGGAGCCAACCAAACCCTGACCATCGAAGCGATGATGGGCGACGGCAAAGCCTTGCAGTCCGGCACATCGCACAACTTGGGGCAAAACTTCGCCAAAGCCTTTGATATCCAATACCTCGATCCCAACAACGAACTGCAATACGCCTGGACAACCTCGTGGGGCCTCAGCACGCGCTTCGTCGGCGCGATCATCATGACGCACGGCGACGACAACGGGCTGATTTTGCCGCCACGCCTCGCCCCCTATCAGGTGGTGATTGTGCCCATTTACCGCAAAGATGCTGAGAAAACGGCCGTCCTCACCGCCGCCCAGCGCATCCAACAAGAACTCACCGATGCCGGAATCCGCGTCAAAATGGACGACCGCGACAACCTCACCCCCGGCTACAAATTCAACGATTGGGAACTGCGCGGCGTGCCCGCCCGCATCGAAATCGGCCCCCGCGACATCGAAAAGAACAGCGTCGCCCTGGCCCGCCGCGATGTGCCGGGGCGCGATGGCAAGCAGTTCGTCTCGCAAGATGGCCTGGCGGCCACCGTGCAGGCGCTGCTGGTAGACATTCAGGCCAGCCTGCTGACCCGCGCCACCCAATTCCGCGATGAGAATACCCACGATGTGACGAACTACGATGAATTTAAGACGGCCGTACAAACCGGGTTCGCTCGCGTCTGGTGGGATGGCAGCAACCAAGAAGAACTCAAAGTCAAAGAAGAAACCAAAGCCACCATCCGCTGCTTCCCATTAGAGCAGCCCGAAGGCAGCGGCACTTGCTTCTACACCGGACGACCGGCCAACAAAATAGCCATATTTGGCCGCGCCTACTAATTAGATAGAGGATAGAGATAGAGGAAAGAACGCCGTAAACAATTCCTGGCTCCAGGCATCAGCATTGCATACAATCACAAGGGCAGGCCAATTACCTGCCCTTTGTCATTAACAGATAACGTACAAAACGAACCCTCCTCTATCTCTATCTCTACACTCTATCTATCTCAGGAGACACCATGCGACTATCACAATCATTTGGCAAAACCCTACGCGAAGCCCCCGCCGATGCCGAGATGATCAGCCACCAACTACTCATCCGCGCCAACTTTGTGCGTCCCATCGGCGCAGGCATTTACGCCTTCATGCCCTGGGGCTACCGTGTCATCCGCAACATCTGGCGCATTTTGGCCGAGGAAATGGACGCCATCGGCGGGCAAGAAATGTGGATGCCCAATCTGCATCCGGCGGCGCTGTGGGAAGCGACCGGCCGCTGGCACACGATGGACGTATTAATGAAGGTCAAGCCCTCCGCCAGCCGCGAATACGCCCTCTCCGCCACCCACGAAGAGGTGGTGGCCGATTTGGCGCTGCGCGAAATCGAAAGCTACCGCGATTTGCCGCGCATGATTTACCACATCAGCAAAAAATTCCGCGATGAGCCGCGAGCGCGGGGCGGGCTGCTGCGCCTGCGCGAATTTATTATGAAGGATGCGTACACGCTGGACACCAGCGAGACGGCGCTGGACTCATATTACCCCGCCATGCTGCAAGCGTATCACCATATTTTTAATCGCGTGGGTACGCCAGCGCGAGCGATTAATGCCGATGTGGGCGCGATGGGCGGCAAAAGCTCGCATGAATTTGTGGTTCCGCACGACGCGGGCGAAGATACCTTTATCGCCTGTACGTCGTGCGATTATGCCGCCAATGTGGAGGCAGCCGAGTTTGTACGCGAGGGCGCGAAACCGGCGGAGCTGGCCCCGCTAACCAAAGTGGAAACGCCAGACTGCAAGACGATTACGGCCGTTGCCAACTTCATCGGCGTACCCACCAGCCAAACGGTGAAAGCGGTCTTTTATTGGTGGACGCCATTGGGCGAGGGGGACGGCCGTTTCATCTTCGCCATTGTGCGCGGCGATCTGGACATCAACGAGGTCAAACTGAGCAATGCGCTGGGCGGCGGTGCGCTACGCCCGGCCACCGACGAAGAAATCATCGCCGCCGGAGCAGTGCCCGGCTACGCCTCCCCCATCGGCCTGCCAATCGCCCCGAATTTACAAGCGCCCGGCGTCATCGTCCTCGCCGACTTGTCTGTTGAGGCGGGCGGCAATTTTGTGGTGGGCGCCAATGACGCTGGCTACCATTACACGGGAGCCAACACCCCCCGCGACCACGCCATCAGCCACATGGCGGATATTGCCCAGGCGAGCGATGGGCACAAGTGCCCGATGTGCGGCGGGCGCATTGCCGCGCAACGGGCTATCGAGGTGGGACATTGTTTCAAATTGGGCACGCGCTATAGCACGGCCGTTAATGCCACCTACTTGGATGAAAACGGCCGTCCCCAATTCATCTTCATGGGGTCATACGGCATCGGCGTAGACAGGCTGATGGCCGTCATCGTCGAGAAACACCACGACGCCAACGGCATCATCTGGCCGGACAGCGTAGCCCCGTACCAGGTACATTTGCTGCACATTGGCAAGGGCGAAACCGTACTGCAAACCGCCGAATCCCTCTATGCCAGCCTGCAACAAGCCGGGGTCAGCGTGTTGTACGATGACCGCGATGCCAGCGCCGGGGTCAAGTTCAAAGATGCGGACCTCATTGGCATACCCTGGCGCATCACGGTAAGCGGCCGTAATCTGGAACAAGGCGGCGTGGAAGTGAAGCGACGCAGTGCCCAAGAACGGCAGCTTGTTCCCTTAACCGAGTTGGCAGACTTTTTGCAGCGTCAGCAAATAAAATAATAGGGCATGAAACAAGGAGGTCAGACAATCCTTCTTACTACAAAATGTGTTATGATGGCGGTACTCTTTATCACGTGACATCATAAATGATAAACATCTCGAAATCTCTCTATTCTGTGTTGCCGGATAAGGCATTATGACTGACCAACTCCGTGTCTTGATTGTCGAAGACAACCATGAGGATATGCAGCTTGTGTTGCATACACTGCGGCAGGGTGGATTTCGTCCCGTTTTCCGGCAAGTGATCGATGCTGCTTCAATGAAGGTGGCCCTGGAGGAAGATTCCTGGGACATCATACTTGCCGGGTATGCGCTTTCCCGGTTCAGTGCATTAGCGGCCCTCAATGTGCTGCAACAAAGCGGCCGTGACATTCCATTTATCGTCATCGTTGACACGGTTGGGGAGAAAGGGGCGAATACCGCCATGCGAGCCGGTGCGCATGACTACGTGGTCAAAAACAACATGCTTCGGCTCGTGGGTGCGGTACGCCGGGAAATCACCGAAGCATTTACGCGCCAGGAACGCGAGAAAAAAAGCCTGTATCTGGATCAATTGAATCAAATCACCCGTGCTGCTGCAACCATTTTGGATGACGAGCGTATGCTGCGCACGCAAGCTAATCTGGTGACGAAGTTATTAGAGGCCGATGGGGCGTATATTTCTCTATGGGATGACTTGCATCAAGTTGCTATACCAACGGCCGCGCATGACGTAATGCATAGGCCATACAGGCAAATCCAGGTACAAAATGGTGAGGTCACGTTAACCCATACAGTTGTACAGTCAGGATATCCATTAGTAGTTGCGAACAGTCAGGATTCACCTTACGTTAGCAAACGACTTTTGCAAAAGCTGCCTTCCAATTCTCTATTGGCGCTGCCGCTAATTGTGGGTGAGCAGAAGTTGGGCGCATTAATCGTTACTTATTCGACGCAGCATTCATTCTCGGCGGATGAGATTCTGCGCGGGGAGCAAGCTGCCGGGCAAATTGCTCTAGCGGTAGCGCGAATGAGGCTGCTTACGGCTGAACGAGAACAGCGGGAGCTGGCTGAGACGCTGCATAAGGTAGCCAGTGCCCTTAACAGCAGTCTGGATCGAGAGGAAGTCTTAAATGTGATTCTTGACCAGTTGCTGCGCGTGGTGGCCTATGACAGCGCTTCTGTGTTGTTGCTGACGGAGAATGTGCTACACAGCGTTGCTTATCGTTCGCTGCATCCTCAGGTGAAGCGGGCAAAGACGCTGCCAGTGAATGATTTGCCGCATTTTCAGGAGATGCTGCAAACTCGTAAACCATTGGTGATGAATGACACGGCCGTTGACAAACGGTGGCAAAGTGCCTCTGGTACGGACCTCATTCGCTGCTGGCTGGGCGTGCCCATGTTGGTGCAAGATAAGGTCATCGGCATTCTCAATTTGAACCACACGCAGCCGGGTTTTTATACAGAACAAGACGTGAAGGTAACGACCACCTTTGCCAGGCAAGCGGCGATTGCCATTGAAAATGCTCGTCTTTACGAACAGCAGCAAGCATACACGGCCGATTTGGAACAGCGTGTGCAGGAACGAACCCGTGCGCTAGCTGAGGCAAATGAGCGATTAAAAGAGCTAGATCGCCTGAAATCGAAGTTTGTCTCTGATGTAACCCATGAACTGCGCACACCGGTCACGAGCTTGAAACTATACCTGGATTTGATGAGCCAGGTGAACAGCGAAAAGCAAGCCAATTATTTGAAGGTAGTGAAAAGTCAGGCAGACCGATTGGGGCAATTGATTACAGATATTTTGAATCTCTCCAAGTTAGAGGTGGAAAGCACGGCCGTTACTTTCACCACGCTCGATCTCAACCGCCTTGTTGAAACGGTTGTAGATGAGCACCGTCCGCAGGCGCAGGCTGCTGGTTTGCAGCTAGATTGCACACTAGCGGTCAATCCACTATTTATTCGGGGTAATCACAGTCAGTTGGTGCAAGTGGTGACAAATCTACTGACTAATGCGATCCACTACACCTCGCAGGGATATGTGCAGGTGTCTACCCAGTGGGATGAGGCACAAAGAATGATGCTGCTGACAATTAAAGACAGTGGAATGGGCATTCCTGAGCAAGAACGGCCGTTACTCTTTGATCGTTTCTATCGTGGTGAGCGAACCGGGCAGCTTTCCGTGCCAGGAACCGGGCTGGGGCTGGCTATTGTCAAAGAAATCATAGACATGCATCAGGGTAAAATTGAGCTTGAAAGCAAAGTAGATGTTGGTTCCACGTTCTACATTTATCTGCCTGCTGTAAGCGACAAAGTGTCATAAACGCGGTAAACTTATATGGGGATGAGCAATGAGTGCACATGTTGTCTTAATTAATGAGGAACTGGCAATGCAGATGGTCATTACGGCCACGCTGCAAACACACCATTACCGTGTAACGGCCGTTCTTGCTGCAAACGAAACGGCCCCACCCCTTCCCCCAGACACAGACATCGTCCTCATCACCTTGCCCTCCCCCAAACCTAACGGCCTCCTGTCCCATTATTTAGCAGACACCCACCAAACCATCGCCCTCGTCCCTGACCATCAAACTGGCAGCCGTGCCATGACCGCTGGCGCAGACGATTATTTAGTCGACCCCTTTAACCGGACCGAATTGTTAGCACACATCCAAATCCAACTGCGGCTCAAAGATGCCAAAGACAAAAGTCACTCTCTGCAAACCAAACTCATAGAAAGCGAGAACGAAGAAGCAAGCGCCAATATCAGTCACAACCCATTGCTCCCCACAAAACAGCAGCGCCACATACTGGCCGAAACCTTCAGTCAGATCATCAGCGTCATCAACAAAAGCCTGGCAAATGAAGACGTATTAGGACAAATACTCGACCATCTCACTCGTGTTCTACCTTATGACAGCGCGTCTATCATGCTTTTACAAGGTGATATGCTGAAAAATGTTGCCAAACGCAGTATCCATCCACGTGGCCGCACAGGAACCATCATTTCCCTGGATCGCTTTGCCCACGTACACGAAGTGGTTACAACTGGCGCACCCGTCATCATCAGCGACACAACAACCGACCCCCGCTGGCAGCAGCTTCCGCGAACCAGCCACATTCGCTGCTGGATGGGCATCCCCATAACCATACAAGACCAGGTCATTGGCATACTCAATTTGAGTAACAGCGAACCGCATCGATACGGAAAACCGGAAGCAGAAATTGCCGTTATTTTCAGCAGACAGGCGGCCATCGCCATTGAAAATGCGCAACTACATGCCCGTTTGCAAAACATCGCCTCAGACCTGGATCAACAAGTCGTCGGGCGCACAGAAGAATTAACCGAAGCCTATAATCGGCTGCAAGAATTAGGGCATATCAGGGCAGGTCTGCTGCAAAATGTCACACAAGAACTGCGCGGCCCCATTAGCAATCTGGCGCTTTACCTGGATTTGTGGGAGCGTGCAAAAGCAGAAAAGCAAGCCCAATACCTGAACGTGCTAAAGGAACAATCACGGCGTTTAGTCACCTTGATGGAAGGGCTGATCCAACTGTCACAGCTAGATTTGATGAAGCACCCGCTCAATTTCACGCCGGTAGATGTAAACAGTGTGGTCGTGGCAGCCATCAACAGCCAACAGCAGCGTGCCCACGCTATGGCGTTAAAATTGGACTCGGAACTGCAACCACATTTGCCCCCCATCCGTGGTGATTGGCGACTGCTGGTAGAAATGCTAACGCACTTGCTAGAAAATGCGATTCGCTTTACAGACCAGGGAAACATTCGCGTTCACACACGATTTTTGTCAGAGCGCCAATTGATCGAGATACAGGTGCAGGATACGGGAGCCGGTATTTCGGCAGCAGATATACCCCACGTCTTCGACCCATTTTTTGAGAGTTATGAAGGAAAACCGGCCGGAAAGTTGGGTATCGGATTAGGATTGACAATGGCAAAAGCGATTGTAGAACTGCATCATGGTGAGATCGGTTTACAAAGTGTTTCGGGTAATGGGTTGACGGCTTTGGTGCAATTACCGGTAAAGGGTGATGCAAAAAACATAAAAGGACTTTAAGCAGCGACTCAATCAGTCTAAGCAATGACTGAATGAGTCCAAGCAGCAATTAAATGAACCCAAGCAACGACTAAATGGGTCTAAGCAACGACTAAATGAGTCTAAGCAACGACTAAATGAGTCTAAGCAACGACTAAACGAGCCTGAGGAACGACTAAATGAGCCTGAGGAACGACTAAATGAGCCTGAGGAACGACTAAATGAGCCTGAGGAACGATTAAAGGAAGGGAAATCATGACACAGCGACAACCCTGGCATGAATTGGCACGAGATTTGGTGGATGTAGCAATGGGGCGCAAACCAGCGACGTTGGTAATTCGGGACGGCCGTTGGCTCAACGTGCACAGCGGCGAAATCATCCCGCACACGGACGTGGCCGTCTACAAAAGCCGCATCGCTTACGTGGGCGAGGATGCCGGTTATACGATTGGTGAAGAGACAAAGGTGGTGGAGGGGAACGGCCGTTACCTCATCCCCGGCCTCTGCGACGCCCACATGCACGTCGAAAGCGGCATGGTCACAGTCACCGAATTCGCCCGCGCCGTCATCCCGCACGGCACAACCAGCATGTTCATCGACCCGCACGAAATCGCCAACGTGCTGGGCCTGCCCGGCGTCAAACTGATGCACGACGAAGCGCAAACCCTGCCGATCAACATCTACGTGCAAATGCCAAGCTGCGTGCCCAGCGCCCCCGGCTTAGAAACACCCGGCGCCTCCATCGGCCCCGCCGAAGTCGCCGAGGCCATGACCTGGCCGGGCATCATCGGCCTGGGCGAGATGATGAACTTCCCCGGCGTCTTCATGGGCGACGAAAAAATGCACGCAGAAATGGCGGAGACGATGAAAGCGGGCAAAGTCATCGGCGGGCATTATGCCTCGCCGGATTTGGGCCGCGCTTTTCATGGCTACGTGGCCGGCGGCCCCAGCGATGACCACGAAGGCACACGCCTGGAGGATGGCATCGCCCGCGTGCGCCAGGGCATGAAGGCCATGCTGCGCCTCGGCTCGGCCTGGTATGATGTGGCAACGCAAATTAAAGCCATCACCGAAAAGGGGCTGGACAGCCGCAATTTCATCCTCTGCACCGATGACAGCCACTCCGGTACGCTGGTTAACGATGGGCATATGAACCGCGTGGTGCGCCATGCCATTGCCCAGGGATTGTCGCCGGTAACGGCCGTGCAGATGGCAACCCTCAACACCGCCCTACACTTTGGCGTAGAAAAAGACGTAGGCAGCATCACACCCGGCCGTTACGCCGACATCATCCTCAGCAGCGACCTCGTCACCCTACCCATCGAAACCGTCATCGCCGCCGGAGAAATCATCGCCCAAAACGGCAGCATCACCACAGACATCCCCCCCTACAACTACCCCGACCTCGCCAAAAACACCGTCAAACTCGGCAAAACCCTCACGTCCACCGACTTCGACATACCAGCCACCAGCCACCAGCCACCAATCACCGCCCGCGTCATCGGCGTCATCGAAAATCAAGCCCCCACCCGTGCCCTGGTGCGCGAACTGACCGTGCAAGAGGGCCTCGTGCAAATGGACATCGCCAACGATGTCTGCCAGATTGCCCTGGTGGAGCGACACAAAGCCACAGGCGGCGTCACCAATGGCTTCGTCAGCGGCTTCGGCTTCAATGTGCCCTGCGCCGTCGCCACCAGCGTAGCCCACGACAGCCACCACATGATCGTCGTGGGCACAGACAAGGCCGACATGGCCCGCGCCGCCAATCGCCTGGGCGAAGTGGGCGGCGGCGTGGTCGTCTACAAAGACGGCGCAGAAATTGCGCTGGTGGAGCTGCCCATCGCCGGGCTGATGTCCGATGAGCGGGCGGAGGTTGTGGCCGCCAAAGCGGCACGCATGGTAGCGGCGATGGCAGAATGCGGCTGCACGCTGAACAATGCCTACATGCAGCTCAGTTTGCTGGCGCTGGTCGTCATCCCGGAACTGCGCATCTCCGACCTGGGCATGGTGGATGTGACGCGGTTTGAGTTTGTGCCGTTGTTTGTGGAGTGAGGTAAAAAAAGAAGGAACAGTAATGATGAGGAGCAGCATTCCTCATCATTACCGTGATCTGGGACTTATGGATAAGCTTCACCAGAATCAGGGGCTGGATAGGCCTGTAAAGGTTCAGGGGTAAATGGGAAATATGTGATTGTCATATTTTCCGTTCCAATATCAAGCATTTGGTCGGGCAGCACTTCATAAACTCGCGCTTGACCATCTTCACGAAGAATTGCCTTCGCATTTTCCGGATCTATACCAATAATAAGCACGTATTCCCCCGATTCTAGATTTGTACCTTCGAAAAACCCAGACTCGTCAACAGGGACATAGTGAGTTGACGCTGTATCAAGTACGTAAATAGCCCATCCTTCTGGGTGCCTTGTTACTTCGGTGAAATACACAACAGTACCAGGCGGGATTGCACCATCTGTATTGTGAACCACACCTCTTATACCACTCTTTCCCGTTTCTAGTGTTTGGGGTGTAGGAAGGGTATCTGGCAAAGGCCCCTGGGTCGTTTGAGGAGATGATTGATCAGGCTGATTTGCTGAACCACAAGCTACCAGCAAAAATATTATCCCAAATAACAAAACACGACCAAAGTAGCGGTATTTTCTCGAAGTTTCAAACATACATACCTCTTAGTAAGTTGGAATAAAGAAGCGGATAGGGGTTCCTATCCGCTTCTTTATTCTATATTAACTATGTTATGCAGTTAGCATAACCTTGCTTTGTGATTTAGTTACCGGCCGTTGCGTTGTAGTCTTCACCAAACAGCGTGGTAGAACCACCATCCAAATCTACACGGCGAGTCAGACGAACAACTGTAACCACAGGTTGGTCACAAGAGAGCTCTAAAGCGCCTCCAGTACCGGCAACAGAGGCCCCTGTGCCAAATTCACCATTAGTATCCAGTGCACCGGCAGAGCTGGCATTGGTGTTAACTTTGTTATATTGGGCAATATCGAGCAAGTCTTCAGAGCCAGCAATATTGCCAGTTGCGTCATAATAAGTGGCGGTACAATCAGCAGCAGTTGCTGAAACATTCATGACAGCCACAAAAGCGCGGAATTCATTGTAATGATTGTCGGCCCAACGAATATAAGCTGAGGAGGAATCCATTGCGCCAGCACTTTCACCAACGAAAGAAGTAGCCAAACCATTGGGTGCTTTCACTTTACCAATGGCAATGATAGCATCACCAACTTCGCCGCTAATGACAGCGGAGCCAGAAGTGCCAGCAGGAACGCCTTCGTTACAAGGATTGACGCTAATCTTACCACCAGCAGGAATGGTGGTAGCTGCTTTAGAGGCAATGGGGGTTGCATTTCCTGGTTCGTAGAAGTCAATGGTTACAGTAGCATCATCAACTAAGCTGGCGTTCTGTACGGCATAGAAGGAATTCTGACCACCAAACGCGTCGCAAAGCATAGAAGCCATGTATACAGTTTCGGAACCTTGAGCAACACCTTCAAAGGCATAGGCACCACGTCCACTATCATCGGTTTCCTGCACGGAAGCTACCACACGACCAGCAACACCACCGGATTGGGGTTCAATTGTTGCGGAGCCATTAAAGTTTGCGGGCAATCCCAACTCGGCAGCAGACACAACCCATGAGGATTGAGCTTTAATGTTTTGATCCACTGTTGCAGTGGGAGTTGTTTCACCAGCAGCATAGAGCTTCATGGTAACATCAATATCAAAGGACTCCACATTTTGGACACCAATCATGGATGTGCTGCCAAAACGCTGGTAAAGCACTGTGGGGATGAAGAAGGTCTCGGCTGCTTGATCAATGGAGAAACCGCTGTAGAGGAGACGTCCATATTGCCCACTTAGACCACTGCTAGCAAACTGCACATTCACAGCCACAACCGGCACGTCAGAGGAAATAACAGCTGCGCCTTCAAATCCGGCGGGTACATCTGTATTACCGATGAACAGGGAACCTGCTTGCTTGGCACTCAAATCAATTGTTTGAGCATCTACAGCAGTAGCACTTCCTTCTGCATAATAGGAAACCACCATCTGCCCACCTGTTGTGCTAGGGGTGTAATAAGTGATAGATGATGTCCAAGGGGCATCATTGGTTGCAGATTGGGCAGACACACTGGCTCCCATAGCCAAAACCAATACTAAACTCAACAAGCTAACAATCAAAAGTCTTCTTTTCATTACATTTACCTCCGAAAAATATTAGATTTTATTTACCTGATTGCAACTATAGGTGCAACAATCTTGTTTCTCAATACTCCATATGGGTTAATCCACTGGGTTATCTGGGTGAAACAACGAATAAATCTGCTCATGTTGTCGGGCAACGGCTTGAATAGAGAAGTTTTGCTGAACAAAATGGCGGGCGTTCGTTGTGATGGTATGTTTCACGGCCGTTTCCATTCCATCAAATTTCACAATCGCCGCAGCAAGCGCTTCGGGGCTATGCGCGGGAACCAGGTAGCCCGTTTTCTGATGTTGAATGAGTTCTTGCGTGCCGGACACGGCCGTTGCCACCACAGGCACCCCCGCAGCCATACTCTCCATAATCACAGTCGGCAGCCCCTCCCATAAGGACGGCGCAACAAACAGATCAAAGGTTTGAATAAGCGCTTCCACATCCCGGCGCGGGCCAGTGAAATGAACATGATCATTCACTTGCAATGCCTGGGCTTGCGCTTGTAATGCTTCCCGCTGCTCGCCATCCCCCACAATGACAACATGGGTTTGGGGCAATTGCGCCAGAATGGCGGGAACGGCCGTTAGCAAAATCCGATACCCCTTTTGTTCAACCAAACGGCCGATACTACCCACCACAAACGCATCAACCGGAAGCCCTAGTTCGGCACGCAGTGCAGCGCGGTCTACCTGGACATCGGCAAACCGCTGCACATCCAGCGCATTGTAGGCGCGAACAGCTTGCCGGTGCAGAAGTCGGGCAATGGGGCGGCGATTCAAGTTGTCTACAACCGTTTGCGCTACGCCCAGTTCTTGGGCAAAGAGCAGCGGATAGAGGCCATTGGTCAGCAAGTATCGGCGCAACGGCCGTTTCCCCCATTCGCGCTCATTATGGACAGTACGTAAGAGGGAGGTGGCCCGGAACGGCCGTTTCAGCCACAATGCCGCCACATCGCCAAACTGACAATGGCTGTGAATCACATCCACCGGCTTATGCACATAAGCCCGCATCCCCTTAATCGCCTGTACAAAACTGCCATACGGGTCTTCCTCCGACCAATCAGCGGCGATAAAAGCGTCAATCCCCTGCGCCCGCAAATGCTCCACCCAGCCTCGCTCATAGGGCGTATCATATGCCCACAAACCGCAAACAACCGGCTCTACTAAGCTGCGATCAAGCGCCTGCGCCAAAGCCATGCCAAAGCGTTCAATGCCCCCCAAAGGCCCCTCAATGGCAAAACCAGAGATGATTTCCAAAACGCGAATCGGTTTCATGCGTAAAAATCCTGCGCGATACGTGCCGCCACCCGCCCGGCCTCTTCCGTAATGGCAGGCAGCGTTTGTTGAATATGCTGCTTCATCTCTGCTCGCGCCAACCACGCCCGTTGCAGCAATTGCGAAAGGTTCTGCGGCATCACTGATTCAATATTAATCACCCACTGCTCCATGCCCAACAAGCGCATAATGCCGCGTGTTTTGTATTGATACTGAATGGCAACAACCGGAACGCCTTCGCTAAGAGAAAAAATATTGGCGTGCAGCCGTGTGCCCAAAAAGAAGTCCATAAATCCATAGGCGGCCTTCAATTCCACCGGGCTGACTTCTTGGGTGATATAGGTGATTTGGCTGTGCAAGTCGAAAAGCTGTTGGTAAATGCGTCCGGCGGGGATACGGTCATCATCAGCCGGGGTAGGGCCTTGCACCTGGGCAAACAGCACGGCGTGACCACCATTAGTTTGCAGAAAATGGCGAATGGCGGCGGCAACGGCCGTTTCATACCCCCCCTGCCCGCCAAATGTTCCCGTCTGCGCTCCCCAATCAATCACCGTCACGCCAAGTAGGGGGCGGGGCAAGTTAGCGGGATCAAGACCATTCTGTTGCAGCAAAGCTGCGCCTGCTGCGGGAGTTCCTTTAGGGAACGCAAAAGCCACATCGGGAACCTGGTAGCAGCGGGTATTTTGCAACGACAACCGTTGCAGCGCTTGCCAGGAAACGGCATCGCGCACAAAAACCATGCGCATTTTACGCAGCGCCCAGCCCACCACGCGCCGCTCCCAGCCGCGCCGCAATGGGCCGATGGTTTGCGGCATCATGTACAAGGGCTTGCCCATAAGCCAGGCATAGGCAATGGTATACACGGCAATCAGCAGTGGGAGGCCAACTTTACCGCTGCTGTACAAAAAGTTCCCGGCACAACTGACAACTAAATCGGCCTGTGCGTAGGCTTGCAGCAGTGGGAACCAGGGGGCGCGGCGAAAGGGTAAGGATTGACGGCGGCGCTGGGCAACGGCCGTTACCAAACTAGCCGCCAGCAACTTCAGCCCTTGCCCCCAACGCCACCGCGTCCCCTCCTTCATCCAGTAAACAAACGACCCCACCGCCGGCCAGGGATCACGGTGGCTGTCCGGGTCATTCATGGCAAAGGTGATGGTGGCCTGCGGAAAACTGGCTTGCAGTTGCGCCACCGTCACCTGATTCAGCACAGCATCGCCCGCATTGGCTGCCGAATGGACATTGATCACCAAAATGTGCATAGCAGCCCCCTTCACGGCACAGGCGCAGACAAGGTTTGTGTCTGCTGCCAACGACGCACCCAAAACAGATAGCCAACCATCAAAAAGAGTTCTGTGAACACGTAGACCCAGGCAACGGCCGTCAAACCCCCACGCTGTACCACGGCAATATTCAGCCCAATATTCAAAATGACGGCAATCGCCTGCACCCAAACTCGTTTCGCTTGCCAACGCACCGCCGCCAAAATCGCCGCCACGCCAAAACTGACAAAACGAAACACCAAAATCAGCCCCAAAATCTGGAGGATTTCACCCGAAACCACGTAATCCGCCCCATACAACAGAGCAACAAGGGGCTTGGCGGCAAACCACATGATCAGGCTCGATACCCCACCTAACATCAGCGTACCGCGCAACAACCACCGGGAAACTTGCCGCACGGTCTCCACATTTTTCTCGTAGGCTTGTCCTAAAATGGGCAGCATCACCCCGTACAAAGCCGATGGTACGAGAAAAAGAGTGCTGGTCAGGGTGATGGCAGGTGCATACAAGCCTGCCGCCGTCTTGCCCAGCCAGGTAGCGACAATGGTCACATCGGCCTGGCGTGACAGATTGCCCAAAGCGACCGATGCGCCAAACGAACGGGTTTCGCGCAAAGCGCGTTTGATTTCTGATAATTGCAACCGGTAGCCCACGAGAAAATGCAGGATAACGAAACCAACGAGGGCGCTAACGGCCGTTGCCCCCACCCTGCCCCACAAGAATAGGACGGCCGTCTCGCCCCCACGCCAAATAATCAGCAGCGTCACCGCCAACAGCAACGCCTGAGACCCGGCCAGCACCAACAGCGTCACGCCATTTTTCAACGCCGCCTTAAACGCGCTGGCGACCGAATTGACCAGTTCCTCAAACAACACAGACGCCGCACACAACACCACAATCTGCGTCGGAAAAGAATCATGATTAAACCAGGGAACGACAGCGGCAACCCCCAACAACCAAAAAACACCCACGACCACTTCGATGATTAAAGCGGCCGTTACCCGGCTTTGTAGACGTGCCTTATCCAGCCCCCCGCTGCGCAAAAGCCAGGTATCCAACCCCAAAGCAAAAATCACCGCCGCAATCCGCGTGACAGACAAGCTGGCCGCATACGGACCAAACAACTCTGGGCCAAGTTTACGCGCCGTTAAAATGAGGGTAACGGCCGACAACCCTCGCGCCACCACACTGGCAGACAGCAATGCGCCAATATTCCCTGCAACCCGCCGTGCTGAAAATTCTGCAATCATTCCAGGTAGCCGAGATCGTGCAGCCGTTTTTCCAGTTCCGGGTCAACGGGCGCGTACTTGGTGGGCAATCCAATCAGGCCGCGAATGCCATGCCGCTGCCAAATGTCACGCAGCGCCTGGCGATATGCCGCCATTAATTCGGGCTGCGCCGAAGCAATATCGTGCAACTCTTGGGGGTCAGCTTGCAAATCGAACAACCGCTCCGCCCCATTGGTATCCAACACCAACTTATGTGTCGTGGAACGCAGCGCCGTCATCCCTTTTTGGCGATATGCCAAATCTTCTGGCTTTAGCCCAAAGCGGGCCATTGCCGCTGCATGGGGCGGAATGGGCATCCCATATTCCGACAAGGCAAACTGGCGGTCATAACTTTCGGCAAGCAAACTCTGGCTTACTACATGCGGCGGAATGGGCAACCCAGCCATGTCCAGCATCGTGGCGAACAGGTCTATGGTTTGCACCTGCTGCGCGACACGCTGTCCACCCCCCTGCCCTCCAGGGTGGCGAATGACCAAAGGGACATGCGCCAGGGGATCGTGCAGGCTGTAGGAGTGATTGAGCAGGCCATGTTCACCCAGGTTTTCGCCATGATCGGCGGTAATGATGACGGCCGTATTCTCCCACTGCCCCGTCTTTTTCAGCCACGTAATCACCTGGCCGGTGTGGTAATCGGTATAAGCCACTTCTGCCAGATACAAATCCCGCCACGCCTGCAAATCCTCCTCCGATAGCAAATCTATCCCCGCATTGTGCCGCCAACACAAACGCCATTGATCCGACTTCAGCAAACGCTGACAACGCGGCAAATCATGGGCAAACTGCTTCACAAACTCAAGCGGCGGCCGATATTGCAAATGCGGGTCCAGATAATGCACGAAGGCAAACCAGGGTTTTTGCTGGCGAGCAATCCATTGCGTCAATGGCTTTGCCGTGCGAGAAGCGCCGTGATCCTTAAAATTACGGAATGTTTTATAGTAAACGGCATTCGCCGCATTTTGCAAAAATTTGCCCCGTAATGCTTTACGCAAAGCATTATTGGCAATGCGGCTGTCCGAACGGTCAGGTTCCACAACACTCAGATTGGTGATGTCATTTTGCGTTTGGAAAAGCTGCCACAGCTTGTGCATATAGTCAAAACCACGCTGCAAGCCAAAATCAGCGCTAAACCAATCATTGTTGCTAATGCCAAAGGTGGCATACCCGCCTTGCTGGAATAACTCGGCCAATGTCTGGTAATCATCGGTCAATTTGCGCCGCAGATAAATATCTGTTTGCGACGGGTACAGGCCGGTAAAGATGGAGGTCATGGCGGGCAGCGTCCAGGGGGCGGCTGTGATCGCCTGTTCATAAAGAGTGCCGTCTTCAGCCAGTTGGTCTAAATGTGGCGTTGTCTTTTGTGGGTATCCATAACAAGAACAGATGTCGTGGCGTGTTGCATCCCACACAATAAAAAGGATGTTTGGCTTGTCCATTTTGCTTCCTTACAAGTATCCGTTCAGATGGAACACAGAGTTACACAGAGAATACACAGAGTTACCCAGAGAATTGGGGGTTTGTCTCTGTTTTCTCTGTGAATCTTTGTGATTCCTCTGTGAATCTTTGTGTAACTGAACGCTTACCTTTACAAATCATAAACGGTGATAAAAGTTTGAATTCTATTATCCCAGAAAAGGGATGCCTGCATATTTTGTGCCGCATTTCGCGCTTGTTGGCGGCGCGTTTGGTCGCTTAAGAATGTCGTTATTGCCTGAGCCAGTGCGGGCGCGTTATCCGGGGGAACGATAGCCCCAGCTTCGCCCAACAGGGTGCAGCGGTCGCCAATATCGGTGGTGATGCAGGGTGTACCGGCAACGATGCTTTCGACCAGTTTGAGCGACAGGCTGGACTGGGCGGCAATAGAATCGCGGCGGGGGTCTACGGAAACCTGGCCTAGTTGGTAGTAGACGGCCGTCTCCTCAATCGCCACCTGTCCCACAAAGCTCACAGCATCCTGAACGCGCAGGTCAACGGCAAGTTGCTTCATATTATCCAGGTCTTCCCCGCCCCCCACAATGAGCAGGTGTGCGGTGGGGATTTGTTGGTGAACGGCCGTAAACGCCTCCAACAACAAATCAATCGCATGGCTCACCAAACTAACCGAACCAACATACACCACAACCTGATGCTCAGGGTTAATGTGCAATGCCGTTCGAATCTGCTGGCGTTTTTCCTGCATTAATGGCGTATCCAAATTGGCAAAGTAGTCTCGATCCACGCCATTCGGAACCATCACAATCCGCTGCGGTGGGTAGCCCAACTGCCTGAAACGGTCGGCAATGAAGGTCGTGTTCACCGTCATCCCCTGGGCAAAAGATGGCATCCAATCCTCAAAGAAAGCCACGATGCGCTGCTGCATCGGGCTGGCAAAGCGGTTGTTGCCCGCTTCATAATCATCGCTGTCGAGATACACCGGGATGCGTCGGATTTTATGGGCGAACCAGGCCGCCAGTCCATTCATCGGCTGGGTTTTGCATACATGAATGGCATCGGCCGGCGTGGTGAGCGCCGCCAGGGTAAGTTTGAGGGTGGCAACGGCCGTTACCCACAACAACCTTAGCGGCCCATAATACATTTTACGGTTATCCGCCTTATGCACATGCATCTGAGCCACATACTTCACCTGCACGCCATCACGCACAAACGCCCTATCCCCTTTCGCCAACCGCGCAAAATCATGGTGCAGCGCCACCATCATCACCTGATGCTCAAGCCGCACCAGTTCCTTCGCCAATGGGAAAAATCGGCCAGCCCCACCGGGACTCTCCAGGCTTTGTGTCAACAAAAAAAGAATTCTCACAGCTTCCTCTTCATCAAAAACCCATCTATTCTGACAAAAACTATGCGGGACGCAAACCGACTTGCATCCCCCCATGTTTATGCTAGTCTAGCACCTGTTTGCATTCAGACACATGCAAACCCATTGAGAAGCAGCAAGATAGCCAAAAGGAGCAACCCTGTGACCCCAGGCCAACTGACCCAAACAAGCCTTATCTCCCCCTACGGCGGTCAGCTCGTCAACCTACTTGTATCTGACGATGCCCGCTCTGAGCTAACCCGCTATGCTAACACCTTGTCCTCCGTACGCCTGACGGACCGCGAAGTATGCGACCTGGAACTACTGGCAACTGGCGCGTTCTCCCCACTAGACCGTTTCATGAGCGAAGCCGACCATCAGTGCGTTTTAGACGAAATGCGGCTAAACAACGGCTATATCTTCCCATTACCTATCGTCCTCACTGTTGAGGATGAAGATAATGTAGAAGTAGGTCAGGACATCGCTCTACGCGATCCGCAAAATGAACTGCTTGCTATCATGAAAGTGGAGGAAAAGTACCTCTGGAATTTGGAGGAGGTCGCGCAAAAGGTCTTTGGCTCATTGGACTTGCGCCATCCACTGGTCGCCGAAATGTACCGGTGGGGCAAGTACAACATCTCCGGGCCACTGCAAGTGCTCAAACTACCTACTCATTTCGACTTCAAAGAACTGCGCCTGACCCCGGCGGAAACACGCGCTCGCCTGGAGCAGTTCGGGCATGAAAATGTGGTCGCCTTCCAAACGCGCAATCCACTGCATCGCGTACATGAAGAATTGACTAAACGAGCCACTCAAGAAAAGGATGGCGTTTTGCTACTACATCCGGTGGTTGGCATGACTAAACCAGGTGATGTCGATTATTTTACGCGAGTGCGCACTTATAAAGCACTGGCGCAGCGCTATTATGACCAGGATCGCATTCTGCTGTCTCTGCTGCCGTTGGCGATGCGTATGGCCGGGCCGCGTGAGGCGGTGTGGCACGCGCTAATTCGCCGCAATTATGGCGCGAATCATTTGATTGTGGGCCGCGATCATGCAGGGCCGGGCAAGGACTCACAGGGCAAACCGTTTTATGGGCCGTATGATGCCCAAGACCTGGTGGAAAGTGTGAGCGAGGAGTTGGGCGTGCAAGTTGTGCCGTTCCGTATGCTGGTTTATTTGCCAGATGAGGATCGCTATGAGGAAATCTCACGGGTGACGGAAGATATGCGCACGGCATCTATTTCGGGGACGCAGGTGCGGGAGGAGTATTTGCGCAACGGCCGTCAACTACCCACCTGGTTCACCCGCCCCGAAGTCGCCGAAATCCTCGCCGAAACCTACCCGCCGCGTCACCGGCAGGGCGTGTGCGTCTGGTTGACCGGGCTGCACAACGCGGGCAAGTCTACCACCGCCAATGTGTTGACCATGCTGTTGCAGGAGTACGGCCGTTCCGTCACACTCCTTGATGGCGACGTGGTACGCACCCACTTCTCCGAAGGGCTAGGCTTCAGCAAAGAAGACCGCGACGACCACGTACGGCGCATGGGCTACGTTGCTTCAGAGATCGTGCGACATGGCGGCGTGGTAGTCTGCGCCGCCGTCAGCCCCTACCGCGCCACCCGCAACGAAGTCCGCAACATGGTCGGCAAAGAACACTACGTCGAAATTTTCGTAGACACGCCGCTAGAAGTGTGCGAACAACGCGATACAAAAGGATTATATGCTCGCGCCCGGCGCGGCGAAGTCCACAGTTTTACAGGAATTGACGCTCCCTACGAAGCACCGCAGCACCCCGAACTACATTTAGACACCTTAGCTCATTCTGCTGAAGAGAATGCCCGCAAAATCATCGGCTCACTTATTCAAGAAGGTTTTTTGAAGGCCGAGACGATTCAGTAAACTAAGATAAGCAGTCAGCCGGTCAGCATTTCAGCTAGTCAGGCTAACCGCTTACCCAAAAACAAAAGGAACTTTCAATGAACAACAATCATGAACAACAAGGTTTTGTCGTATGGATGACCGGCTTATCTGGAGCTGGCAAAACGACCATTGCCCTTATTTTGGAAAAAGAACTGCAAGAGCGCGGTGTGCGCATTGAGCGGCTGGATGGCGATGTAGTGCGTGAAAGCCTAACCCGTGATTTGGGCTTCACCAAAGAAGACCGCGACAAGAATATTGAGCGCGTAACCTTTGTCGCCAAGCTGCTTTCGCGCAACAACGTGGGCGTGGTTTGCTCCTTCATTTCGCCCTACCAAGCCGTGCGCGACCAGGTACGAGCGCAAACAACCAACTTTTTGGAAGTGTTTGTCGATGCCCCGCTAGAGGTGGTTATTGACCGCGATGTGAAAGGCTTGTACAAGAAAGCCATCGCCGGTGAAATCCCCAATTTCACGGGCATTTCTGACCCCTTTGAAGCGCCTGCGCAGCCCGACATTCATGTGCGTACCGACCAGCAAACGCCCGAAGAAAGCGCTCAATATATCATTTCTCAATTGGAAACACGCTCGTTGATCCCAATGAGCTAGAGGTCAGAGATAGAGCTAGAGAATTTCTTCCTCTAGCTCTATCCTCCATCCTATTTGATGATGACGATTCGTGAGGCGTTGGCTTTGGGCCGGGAGCAGTTGCAGCACGTTTCGCCAACGGCCGTCCTCGATACCCGTCTTCTCCTGCAATTTGTACTGGGCGTTACCCACTCATTTTTGGTGGCGCATGATGATGAGGAATTGACGGCCGTACAGCAGCAGCAATACACTGCCCTCCTCCGCCGCGCCCAGCAAAAAGAACCCATCCCCTACCTCATCGGCACAGCCCCCTTCTACGGCATGGACTTCGCCGTCAGCCCCGCCGTCCTCATCCCCCGCCCGGAAACTGAAGAACTGGTCGAACTCGCCATTAACTGGGCGCGGCCACGCGGCGCGGTGCAAGCGGTAGATGTAGGAACCGGCAGCGGCTGCATTGCCATCAGCCTGGCCGCCAATTTGCCGCAGGCACAGGTAACGGCCGTAGACATCTCCCCCGCCGCACTTGCCATCGCCCAACAAAATGCGCACCATCACACTCCCGGCCGCATCCAATTCCACCAAGGGGCGCTGCTTTCACCACTCTCTCATTCCGTAGACCTGATCGCCGCCAATTTACCCTATATTACTGATGAGGAGTGGACTGACCTTGACGATGGGGTAAAATTGTACGAACCGGCCGTTGCCCTGAAAGGGGGCCTCGATGGGTTGAGCCTCATTCAGACATTACTGTATGAGGCAACAACGAAACTAAACCCCGGTGGCCTGATTTTGTTAGAAATAGGTTGGCAACAAGGCGCTGCCGCCCTGACCCTGGCGCAATCTGTTTTTCCCACAGCACAGGTACAGGTGCTCCCTGATTTGGCCGGGCACGACCGTATAGTACGAATTGATTTATAGAATTAATGATTGCCCGCGCACCATGAACGGGCAAAAGAAGAGTGGAGATTGACGGGACAAAAGGCCCAATTACTACCCGGCACAAGCGCCAAAGCCATCGCTGTGGCAGCACAATTGTTGCGGCAGGGACAGTTGGTGGTATTCCCCACCGATACCGTTTACGGCGTCGGGGTTGTGGCATTTGATGTGGCAGCGGTGGAGAAGTTGTTTATGGCCAAGCAACGGCCGTTCCACAAAGGCATCCCCATCCTGCTGGCCGATCCCGCTGATCTCGACAAAGTAGCGTGGGACATTCCGCCTGTTGCCCACGCTTACATTGCCCAATATTGGCCCGGCCCACTCACGCTGGTTGTGCCGCGCCGCCCTGGTTTACCCGGCAATCTTGCCCCCAATGACACGATTGCCGTGCGCGTCCCTGATTGTGATATAGCTCGCGCCATCATCCGGCAGGCTGGCGGGGCGGTAGCCGCAACCAGCGCAAACCTCTCTGAGCAGCCACCAGCACAAACGGCCGTTGCTGGCATGGCTTCTCTGGGCACAGTTGCAGCGGCAGTAGTTGATGGCGGCCCATCACGCGGTGGTGCAGCCTCCACTGTCGTCGATTGCACCGTTTCGCCACCACAAATTTTACGCACCGGCCCCATCACAGCCCATGAGTTGTTAACGGCCGTCAATTTATCCTTATGAATGGCATCTTTATCCCTGTAGTGTTAGCAATTGTTGGCCTGGTAACGGCCGCAGCCACTTATCGCGGCATTCGGCGCGGCGGCGCACGCCTATACACGCTAGAGCGCGAAGCCATGCTGCGGCGTGCCAATTTCACCTTGGTTGGTACAGTACTTTTATTTTCCGCAGCCATTGGGCTGCTTCTCATGGAGCGCCAACAGCTTACCACCACGTTAGACGAACCAGAACAAGCTGTAGAAGAAGGGCTAGTTAGCTCGCCAACTCCAGCTATCGAACAGTTTCCCCCTACGACAACCCCCTCTCCCACCCCAGACCCTGATGAGCCGACGCCCACAGCCACGCCCGTTGTCTGCCGCGCTTCTATTGAGGACACGGGCGGCAGTGGCCTGCTGCTGCGCAGCACCCCCGGCGGCGAGGAGTTGAGCATCTTGCCAGAAGGAACATTGCTTACTTTGCTGGCCGACGACCCGGTAGAACTCAATGGGTTCATATGGCGCAAAGTGCGCGTCATTGGCGGCGAAGAGGGCTGGGTTGCTGAAGATTATCTCGCCATTGGTGCGCCGTGTGAGTGATTCGAGAATAACCTGGCTGGTTAACGGCCGTTCCTCCCCACACAAACCAATAAAATGCACGATTGGCTATTTTTAAGAAAAATTTGATAAAAATTGACACCAGTCCACTTCATTGCTAAAATGTGCCCAGGTGAGCAAATAAAAAGCAAGCCAAAGAAAAAGGGAGACAAAAAAACCATGTTAGAAGAAACGAGAACCACAACCGAAACCATTTATATCACAGAAGCGGCGGTTGAAATTGTAAAAAATCTGTTGGTGCAGAAAGACGTACCGGATTATGGACTGCGCGTTTTTGTGTCCGGTGGTGGCTGCTCTGGTTTGCAGTATGGCATGGCTTTAGAAGCAGAAGCCCGGCCTTATGATAACGTCATCGAAACAGACGGGATTAAACTCTTTGTTGACCCCACCAGTATGATGTACCTGAATCAGGCCACCATTGATTACGAAGATAGCATTATGGGTGGCGGCTTCAAAATTGATAACCCCAATGCCGTATCAAGCTGCGGCTGCGGACACTCCTTCAAAACCGACGACCAGGGTTACGAAGGTGGCGCAAGCTGCGGTTCTGGTTGTGGCTGCGGCTAATCCAGCAAGCAATTATCGTTAAAACGGTAATCAATTCATTGTTAAATATGGGGCGTTTGTCATTGGCAAACGCCTTTTGTTTTGATGTTATAATGTCGTTGGTAAGTCCACTGAAAAAACCACGAAGAAAAAAAGACACGAAAGATTTCTCAAAGAAACTTCGTGCCCTTCATGTCTTGGTAGCATCTTTTTTCGATAGAATCCATTATGACTGTTAAATATTTCACCGTTGAGGAAGCAAACGAGCTGTTAGAAGATATTGAACCCCTCATGGGGCAACTGCTGGAAACACGAGCAAAAGTGGTGATGATCCGCCAACAAACGGGGGCGCTGCTTGATGATTTGCGCGTGGATGTGGGCGGCGCAGCCACATCGGCTATGGTGCAAGACTTTATACGCATTGAGAAGTTTCTGGCACAAATTCGCGCCTATGGTTGTGAGGTGAAGGATTTGAACGGAGGGCTGATCGATTTTCTAGCGAAGCGAGACGGCCGTGACATCTATCTCTGTTGGCGGTATGGCGAGCCACATATCACCCATTATCATGAATTGCATACAGGATTTGCAGGGCGACGGCCGTTATAATCAACCCCCTACGCACATTGGGCATGAAGATAAAACGGAAAAACAGGGTTCCATTACGCCGTGACCTCGGTTTACAACTGTTCGGCCTCTACCTGGTCTTTGTCGGGCTGGTAGTCGTGGCAACTCTGCTGTTTGAATTTGTCGCCCGCCGCCGCCTGGAAGCGGACATCAACGCCGCGAACCTGGCCCTGGCCCACGCCGTCGCCGAAGAAACAAACAGTACCATGCATAACGCGCTGGAAACAGTGCGCCACCTGGCCGCCTACCCAGAGGTGATTCACGCCCATATCCCCGGCATGGAACCGCTTTTCCGCACGTTGATGCACGGCCGTAATGACATCAACCTCACTTACCGACTAGACGCCAACGGCATCATGCTTTTTCATTATCCCACCGAACCAGAATCCACCGTTGGCAACGACTTCTCCTTCCGCGACTACTTCCAAGAAGCGCTGACCACCCGCGAGGCGCTGGTTTCCAAAGGACGCATCTCCCCCACCACGAATCAGCCGGTGGCAACGGCCGTTATGCCCATCTGGCAAGCCGACCAATTCCTCGGTGTTGTGGCTACCAACATCAAGCTACAATCCCTCAGCGACACCCTTGCCAGCATTTCTGGCGAGTATCAGGCCAGCGGCGCGTTCCAAATCCTCATCGTGGATGCTACAGGGCAAATCATCGCCCATTCCAACCCTGGCTCCTTATTGCAAAATGCCCATGCGCAAATTCCTGAGGTGGTAACGGCCGTTCTCGACCAACAAACCGGCAGCCGCATCGCCCGCGACGCAAGCGGCAGCGAACAGCTCTATAGCTACGTGCCCATTCGCGAAGTGGGTTGGGGCGTCATCGTCAGTCGGCCAACGGCCGTTGCCTTTGCCAGCCCCACCGTCTTCCGCCGCGCCGCCATCCTCTCCGTCCTCGTCTTTCTCATCGGCGGCATCATCTACTGGGTCATCCTCTCCCGCCGCGTCATCCGCCCCATCGAGCAGCTAGCCATCTTCAGCCAGGACGTAGGGCTGCTGGGCAGCTACAACGCCGACGACGAAGCCCTCGTCACCGCCATGACCACCCGCCCCGACCAAATGGGTGTGCTCACACGCAGCTTGCAGCGTATGCAGCAAGCCATCCAGGCACGGCTCAACGAATTATCCACGCTGCTGCAAACCAGCGCGGCCGTCGTCTCCAGTCTGGACTCCAACACCGTACTCGACCGCATTTTGGAGCAAGTGGAACTGCTGTTGGACGTGCGTATGAGCGCCATTTTTGCCCCCGACGAAGAACGGGACGTATTTCGCGTCCATGCCAGCCGTCACCTGCCACAATGGTATACGGAACAAGTCAACGTCAACCCACAAGAACCCACCTCCGTAACCATGCGGGCCATTCACAGCGGTCAGCCGGTACAAATTAGCGACACCGAGACAAATCCCTCCTTCACCACACACCGCGCCCGCGCCCGCCGCGCCGGGTATCGCGCCGTCATTGCCGTGCCGCTCAAGTTGCAGCATGTGCCCCCAGCCGCGCTGCTCGTCTTTCACCCGGAACCGCGCGTTTTCACTGACCGCGAGGTTAATTTATTGACTAATTTTGCCAATCACGCGGCGATGGCCATTGAAAATGCCGCCCTCTATGCTCACAGCGATATGCAACTACAAGAGCAAACGCACCGCCTGGAATCGCTGATTCAATCGATGGTGGATGGGTTGGTATTAGAAGATTTGGAGGGGCGCGTGTTGTATGCGAACCGGCGCATCGAAGAATTAAGCAGCATGGGGTTGGAAGAAATTGTGGGCAGTGCAGGGGCCTCGTTGATGGCGCGGATTCTTGTCTATGCGCAGGAGCAAGAGCAGGTAGCGGCACAAATTGCCGAGGCCGAGCAGCAAGGCGGGCAGCGGCGAGTGCAGTTTACGCTGCTGCTGCCAGATAAAACACGCCACCTGCGCCTGACGTTGTTTGATGTGGTGGATTCGCAGGGGACGTTGATCGGGCACGGCCGTATTCTGCGCGACATCACGCAACGCTACGAGCTGGATCGCATGAAATCCAGCCTCATTTCTACTGTATCACACGAACTGCGCACGCCGTTGGCGGCCATCAAAGGATACGCTACCACGCTGCTGGCCGACGATGTGCAATGGGATGAGGCCAGCGAGCGCGAATTTCTGAGTATCATTTCTGTAGAAGCTGACCATCTCAGTGCGTTGGTGAATGATTTGCTGGATATGTCGCGCATTGAGTCGGGCAGCCTCACCGTATCGCGCATTCATTGTGATTTGCCTGACTTGGTGCAGCAGGCAGCTTTGCATTCACATCCCCGCTTGGACGGCCGTTTGCAAACTCACCTGCCCCCCGACCTGCCGTCACTCTACGCCGACCCGAAACGGGTAACGGCCGTGCTGCGCAACCTCATCGAAAATGCCGCCAAATACACGGATGAGCATCTACCCATCCACGTCTCCGCCGCGTGGGATGCAGCGCAGGTAGTGGTGCGCGTAGCAGACGAAGGGCCGGGCATTCCCACAGTACATCAGGGGCAAATCTTCAACAGCTTTTACCGCGTGGATAACTCAATGACGCGGCGGGCGACAGGCGCGGGGCTGGGCCTGGCAATTTCGCGGGGCTTTGTGCAAGCGCACGGCGGCGACATTTGGGTGGAGCCGCAGGATGTAGGCTTGTGTGTGGCTTTTTCGCTGCCGTTCAATGCAGCGGAGGAGTAGAGATTGGTTCAATCTTGAAGATTGAACCAATCTGCAAAGGTGATGGTGTATGAATAGAACGGCCGTACTCGTCGTTGATGATGAAAAATCCCTGCGCGATTTCGTGCGCCGCAATCTGGAAATTCGCGGCTACCAGGTCTTTACCGCCGCCAACGGCTTAGAAGCACTGGCAATCTTCCACAACGAAAACATAGATCTTGTTATCCTCGACCTGATGATGCCACATATGGACGGCCTGGAAACCATTCGCCGAATTCGCCAGAACGCCCTTGTCCCCATCGTCATCCTCTCCGCGCTGGGGCAAGAAGAAGACAAAATCCAGGCGCTCAACCTCGGCGCAGACGACTACCTGACCAAACCATTCGGCGTCGGCGAACTGCTCGCCCGCATCCAGGCCGTGCTGCGCCGTGCGCAATGGATCGGCCACAAACCAGTTGCAACCAACCGCCTTGTCACAGGAGAACTGGTCATCGATCTAGAGCGGCACGAAGCATTGCACAACGGGATACTGCTGGAACTAACTCCCACCGAATTCACCTTACTCGCCTATTTGGTAGAGAATGCAGGCAAGGCACTGCCCCATCACACGCTGCTGCAACACGTTTGGGGGCCAGAGTATGGGCAGGAAACAGAATATTTGCGGGTGTATATCGGCCGCTTACGCCAAAAAATCGAAGCCGACCCCGCCAATCCACAACACCTGCTCACCATTCGCGGCATCGGCTACTCATTCGCCAATTAGTAGACAAACTATCTAAATTTCCAGCCCATTATTTATACATTTTTTATACTCAACGCGTGATCTTTATTCTTTCTTTGCGTTTCATCCATACACTGCTAGGTGTATCAATACCTATTTTTCAGGGGTAGGCAAACTTGTCGTTTGTAATACCCCTTAGTTCTTGAAGGAGAAGAATATGAAACGCGCATTGATTTTGTTTTCCCTGTTACTCGTATTTGCCCTGATTTTGGGCGCTTGCGGCGGTGGCAACACGAACAACGAACCCGCAGCCGCCAACAACGCATCATCCTCCTCTGCCGACACTAGCTCTGCGGCAGACACCAGTACCGATGAAGCGATGCCCGAAGCCAAAACCGAAACCGTCGTGATCGGCTTCACCACCTCGCAGACCGGCAGCCAAAATGTCTCATCTGTACGGCAGGTGAATGGCCTGATGCAATGGATGAACGCCGTGAATGACGCTGGCGGCATCGAACTGAGCGACGGTACAAAAGTCACATTCGAGGCCGTTACCTACGACGATGAAAGTAACACAGACCGCGTGCAAGAACTCTACACACGACTGGCAACAGAGGACGAAGCAGACTTCCTGATTAGCCCCTATTCCAGCGGATTAACGGCCGCATCGGCCGTCATCGCTGAACAATATGGCAAAGTCATGATCACCACCGGTGCGGCTTCCGACGACACCTACAAGCAAGGGTTGACCACCGTCTTCCAGGCTTACACTCCCGCCAGCCGCTACCTCACCGGTGCAGTAGACTTGCTGGAAAGCCTCGACCCCAGCGTCAAGAAACTGGCTTTCGTCTACGAAAACAGCAAGTTCTCCACCGATGTGGTAGAAGCGGCCAAAAGCTACGCTGAATCCAAAGGGTACGAGATCGTCCTCTTTGAAGGGTATGACCCAGAAACGACCGACTTTGGCCCCTTCATCAACAAAATTCAAGATTCTGGCCCGGATGCCATTCTTGGTGGCGGTCACTTCCAGGATGGCAGCACCTTTGCCCGCCAACTTAACGAAAAGAATATAGATGTAAAATTCTTCACGCTGTTGGTAGCCCCACCGGAACCGGACTTTGCTGACTTGGGCGATGCGGCCGTGGGCGTAATCGGCCCCAGCCAATGGGAACCACTAGCCGCCTTTACACCGGAATCTGCCCAAGAAGCTGGTTTGGAATGGTTTGGCATCACCAGTGATGAATTTGTCTCCGCCTATGAAGCCAACTACGAAGGCGAAGAACCTTCTTATCACTCCGCTGGCGGCTATGTGGCTGGCCTCATCTTGCAAAAAGCCATTCTGGATGCCGACTCCATTGACCCTGATAAAGTGAAAGCTGCGCTGGAAGCGATGGACTTGCTCACTTTCTACGGCCACATCAAGTTTGACACGACTGCTGAAGCGCACGGCTTGCAAATCGGTCACTCAATGGTCTATATCCAGTGGCAAGATGGCGATGCAGGGCTGGCAAAGCAAGTAGTCTGGCCGATTGAAGGGGCTACGGCTGATACGCTTTATCCCATGCCGTAATGATTCCCACATTTGTGTTGAAGTTGAACATTAGAGATTAAGAGATTGAGAGATTGGAGATTGATCTGTAGTTAATCTCCAATCTCTAATCTCTGATCTTCCACGCAAGGAGACACGCATGGACTTCCTACTTGCCTCCGTGATTGATGGCCTGCTGCTTGGCTTTGTGTATGGCATTGCCGCAATGGGGCTAACGCTGATCTGGGGCGTGATGAACGTGATTAACCTGGCGCACGGCCCAATTATTGCCCTGGGCATGTTTAGCCTCTATTTTATCTTTTCGTTGTTGGGATTGAACCCCTATCTGGCACTCATTTTGGTGGCCGTGTTGGGGCTGTTGTTGGGCATTCTCATCTATTTTGTGGCGGTGCATCGCGTGATTGACGCGCCGCATTTGTCTACGCTGCTGGCGACGTTTTCGGTGAATATGATCATTATTGGGCTGGGAACGGCCGCTTTCACTGCATCCCCCCGCAATGTCGAGTTCAGCCTGGGCAGCTTCACCGTTGGCTCCATTACGTTGTTGGGAACGCGGCTGGTTGCGGCCGTGTTGGCGCTGGCTGTCACTGGTGGGCTGTACCTATTTCTCTACCGCACACGACCAGGACGCTACATCCGCGCCGTTGCCAACAACCGCGATGCCGCCGAGTTAATGGGCGTGCCCTCCGCACAAATCCTGGCCCTCAGCTTTGGGCTGGGGACGATGTTGGCGGCCATTTCCGGTGGCCTCATCGCCACCTTCTTCCCCTTCACCATTTTGGCGGGCGGCGTTTATGAACTAAAGAGCTTTGTCATTGGCGTGCTAGGCGGGCTGGGCAATCCCGTTGGAGCGTTGTTTGGCGGTCTGATCTTGGGCGTGCTGGAGGGTATTATCCCCACCTTTATGCCCACAACCTGGGTTCCGGTGCTGGAGTTTGGGCTGTTTGTCCTCATTCTGCTGGTACGGCCGCAGGGCCTATTTGGAGCGAGAAAATGAGCGGTTGGCGCAAATACACAGGTCTTATCGTCACATTGTTGATTGTTTTGCTGCTAACCTTTTGGCCGTTAATCACGGGCAAAGACATTACCCGCGAAACAATCTTCACAATCTTGTTATCCGTTGCCCTGGCTTCCAGTTTGAACATTTTGCTGGGGTACACGGGATACGTCAGTTTTGGTCATGTTGTCTTTTTTGGCCTGGGCGGATATGTGGGCTTTTACCTTCTATCTGTGCAGGGTTGGTCTTTGTGGATTGCCATGTTGGCAGGAGGAGCAGCGTCAGCCATACTGGCATTTTTGTTGGGCAAGGCTATTTTGCGGCTGCGCGGCGGTTATTTTGCGCTGGCAACTATTGGTGTCAACGAAGCCATGCGAGCCTTTATCAATAACTTCGAGCCATTTGGCGGGCCGGTGGGGATGACGCTGAATTTCCAAGTTTACCGCGACTACGGCGGCCCGGCACAAGCGCTGTGGCTTAGTTTTTATATGCTGGCTGCGCTGACAATCATCGTGGTCATTATCAGCTATTCGGTACGCATGTCTAAGTTTGGCCTGGGGTTGCTAGCAATCCGCGAGGATGAGGATGCCGCCGAGGTGATGGGCGTTATCGCGCCGAATGTGAAAACTTGGGCGTATGTGCTGTCAGCCATCATTCCCGGCATTTTGGGCGTCATTTTCTTTTTCAAAAATGGCAACATTGAACCGGCGCCAGCCTTTCGCCTGCACTTTTCGATTGAAATGATTGTGATGGTCATGCTCGGTGGGCAGGGCACGGTGTTGGGGCCGGTGCTTGGTGGGATGGGCTATCAAAGCCTGCGCGGTTATTTATTGACCAGTCCTTTGTTTAAGAATATTCAACTGGCTGTGGCCGGGGCGCTGTTGCTGATTATTGTGCTGTTTGTGCCTGCCGGGGTGGTGGGCTGGCTCCGTCAGCGTTTCCCAGCTTTACGGAGGGTACTCCAATGATTTTGCAAGTAGAAGGTGTTGGTAAGCAGTTTGGCGGCTTGCAGGCGCTCTCCGATGTGACGTTTGATTTGCCAGAGGGGCAAATTCTGGGGCTGATTGGGCCGAACGGCGCGGGCAAGACGACGCTGTTTAATTGTATCAATGGGGTGTATTCACCGACGACGGGCCGGGTGGTTTTTCGCGGGGAAGAGGTAACGGGTAGCAAGACGTATGCGATGGCGCATCGGGGGTTGGCTCGGACGCATCAAATTGTACGGCCGTTAAACGAGCTGTCCGTCCGCGAAAATGTCACCGTCGGGGCCTGCTTTGGCCGTGAAGGGCATGGGCTGCACAAAGCCAACGAAATCGCCGATGAGATTATGGCGTTTGTGGGGTTGGCGGAACGGGCCGACCAGTTAGCTGGTAGTCTGAATGTGGGCCAGAAGAAGCGTTTGGAGATGGCGCGGGCGTTGGCAGCACGGCCGTATCTCCTGCTGCTCGACGAAGTATTAGCCGGGCTAAACCCCTCCGAAATCGCCCACATGGTCAGCATCGTGCGCCGCATCCGAGACGAACGTGGCATCACCATCATCATGATCGAACATGTCATGCACGCCGTGATGAACGTCTCCGACCGCATTTTCGTTCTCGACTACGGCAAGCAGATTGCCGAAGGTACTCCTGAAGAGGTCGCCAACAACCCCAAAGTCATCGAAGCCTATTTGGGCGACCCGGAATTAGCCGAACGGCTGATGAGCGAGTGAAGAAGTGGTAAGTATGCAAGTGGCAAGTAACAGACTTGCACACCTGCTTACTTGCAAACTCTCAAGAGGTAAACATGGCAATACTAGAAATTCGAGACGTAGCATCCGGTTATGGTGAAGTACAAATTCTGTGGGGAACCAGCATCAACCTGGAAGAGGGACATCTCACCTCCCTGGTGGGAGCCAACGGCGCGGGCAAAACGACAACCATGCGCACTGTCATGGGACTGCTCAAACCCTGGAATGGCTCCATCTGGTTTGATGGCAAAGACATCAGCAATCTATCTGCCCACGCCAAAGCAGAAATGGGCGTCGTACTTGTCCCCGAAGGGCGGCAGCTTTTCACCGATATGTCTGTAGAAGAAAATCTGGAAATGGGCGCGTCTCCGAAACGCGCCCGCGATCATGTCAAAAAGAACCTGGATTTGGTTTATGAAATGTTCCCGCGATTGCTGGAACGACGTGCCCAAAAATCAGGTACACTAAGTGGTGGCGAGCAGCAAATGTTGGCTGTCGCTCGCGGCATCATGGCAAATCCCATTGTGCTCATGATTGACGAGCTATCATTGGGCCTGGCTCCTGTATTGGTATTGGACTTGTTCCAAAGTTTGAAATTGTTGAAAGACCAGGGGCTAACCATGATGCTGGTGGAACAAAATGTACAGATGGCTCTGGCCGTCAGCGATTATGCTTATGTATTGGCACAAGGGAAAGTAGAACTACATGGCCCCAGCCGAGAATTGGCAAAAAATGAGCATGTACGTTCGGCTTATCTGGGACTGTAAGGAATATAGGATAGAGTAAGAGCTAGAGGAAGAAGAAGCTCTTTACTCTAGCTCTATCCTCTAGCTTTTAAGGAGGCAACATGTTAGTTAGAGAAAGAATGTCATCGCCAGTCATTACAATTGACGCAACGACACCTGTGATGGAAGCGCTGGATTTGATGCGGCAAGAGAATATCCGCCGTACACCGGTTGTAGATGCGCATGGGAAAATGGCGGGAATTGTATCGGATAAAGATTTGCTCAATGCCGGGCCGTCAGACGCAACGACTTTGAGTGTGTGGGAACTAAATTACCTGCTAACAAAGGTGCAGGTGAAAGAGGTAATGACCAAAAAGGTGCTCACCGTGGCGGAAGACACCCCTATTGAAGAGGCCGCTTTTATTATGGCTGAGAATAAAATCGGCGGTTTGCCGGTGATGCGCGGCCAAGAATTAGTAGGCTTGATCACGGAAACAGATTTGTTCAAGATATTTCTGGAGATGATGGGGGCGCGTGAGGTAGGTGTACGTGTCACCGCTTTGGTTCCAGAAAAACCGGGCGAGTTGGATGTGTTGACTCATGCTATCACGGAAGCGGGCGGCAGTTTTATCTCCTTTGGGCAGTTTACCGGAGAGAGTGACAATAATAAGTTGGTGACGTTTAAGGTGTCTGGGATGGATGAAACGGCCGTTCAAACCAAAATCGCTCCCTACATCGAACAACTTATAGACATTCGCACCTGCTGTACATCCTAGTTTCAACTACAAACACTACCCAAACAGAAGCCCGGACGAACCATTCGTTCGGGCTTTTTGGGTTACTTGACAGTTCGCGCTATGTCAAGACAATTAACCACAATGAAACAGTCGCTAGTACGCACCACTATCTTGTTCCTCGCCCCGATTGCTGCTGTGCTGGGACAGTATGTGCTGCCACAACAAGAATGGACAGCTATCGGTCTCTTTTACTTTGCTCTAGCGATCACAGCCTTTGCATTGACGCTAGTCTATCAAAACCCAGAGCATAGGGTAGAAGCGCCGTATGAAGAACAAATACCATGTGTTGAAGTATCAGGTGTCCAAGGGCAAAGGTCTCGGATTTGGCGGCTTACCCTGGCAGCACTAACGATTGGTTCGGCTATCTACGCCTTTCTGCATCTCCAAAATAACACCTTCACCCGCGAGGGTACGCTTGCATGGCTGGCAGCCATCATTGGCTATCTGCTGCTCTTTTGGCAGGGCATTGCGGATTGGCCGAGGCGGGTGCGGGATTGGTGGCGGAACCAATCATGGCCCCTCCACCTCACCATCCAACGCCACCACCTCATCCTGCTCGCTATCTTTCTGCTCGCCGCCTTCTTCCGCTTCTACCGCCTCAACAGCCTGCCCGGCGAAATGGGCAGCGACCAGGCCGAAAAGCTCTTCGACGTGTACGACGTGGCCGTGCGTGGCCTGCGCCCCATCTTTTTCCCGCGCAATACCGGGCGCGAGGCGATGCAGTTTTATCTAACGGCCGTCATCCTCAAAGTCACCGGCCTGCCCATTGGCTTTCTGCCCCTGAAAATGGGCACGGCGCTGGTCAGCCTACTCACCGTGCCGCTGGTCTATTTGTTGGCGAAGGAGTTGTACGGCCGTTCCGTCAGCCTCCTCGCCACCACCCTCTTCGCCATCTCCTCCTGGCACGTCGCCATCAGCCGTATTGGACTGCGCTTCCCCTTCACCGCCGCCTTCGCCACCCCCACCCTCTACTTCTTCATCCGCGCCCTCAAATACAACCGCCGCAACGACTGGCTCGCCGCCGGCCTCACCCTCGGCATCGGCCTGCACACCTACATCCCCATGCGCATGGTTCCCCTGCTGCTCGTGCTGCTGGCCCTCCTCAAGCTGCTTCTCGACGCAATTCCAGTCATCAGTCATCAGTGGTCAGTAATCAGTAAACGGCAACTGACCACCGACCACCAAATACTGAATACTGATCACTGGTCACTGACTACTGATTACCGCGAAGCCACCGCCCTCACCCCCTCATTCTGGCAAAACGCCATCCTCAGCGGGCTGGTCTCGCTGCTCATCTTTCTGCCCCTGCTGCGCTACATGACCGACAACCCGGCCATGTTTTGGTATCGCGTCACCACGCGCTCCTTAGAAAATGGGAATGCTCTGCCCGGTGAAACATGGCGCATCTTTTGGGATAACGTCAAAAATGCGCTGCTGATGTTCAACTATCGCGGCGATGCGGTGGTCAGCAACAGCATCCCCTTTACGCCCTTTTTGGGATTGATCAGCGGCGGGCTATTCGTGTTGGGCATCGTCTATTTGCTGTGGCGGCTGGTCAAATTCCGCGACCGGCGCACGCTGTACGTGCTGCTAACGCTGTTTATGCTGCTGCTGCCCTCCATTCTCAGCCTGGAATTCCCCGGCGAAAATCCCAGCCGCGTGCGTACAGGTGGAGCCATTCCCTGGGCAATGCTCATCGCCGCGCTGCCGTTGTGGGTGATTTTGCAGCATTTGCGGGCCAATTGGGCGCGGATGGGTAAATGGGTTGCGGGTGGGGTAACGGCCGTACTCCTCCTCATCGCCCTCCGTGACAACTACACCTACTACTTTGTGAATTACGACACCCACTTCCACCGCACCCTCTGGAACACCAGCGAACTTGGCGCGGCAGCACGCGGCTTTGCCAACGGCATGGGCGACATGGAGCACGTCTACCATATCTCCTTCCCCTACTGGGTAGACACGCGCCTCATCGGCATCTACGCCGGGGCCATCCCCTGGGAGCAATCCATTCAGGATACAAATCAGATCGCCCTGCTGCACACACAAGACCCCGCCGCCAAACTGTACATTCTGCATGTCCGCGACCAATCCTCGCTCAAACTGCTGCAAGACACCTATCCTACCGGCTGGCCCGAACTGCGCCACTCTGCACGCGGCCCAGACAAAGATTTCATGCTTTTCTTCGTCCCACCGCGTTAACCTCAAAAACCCGTGAATCTCCACAAAACGCAGCGTGAATTAACCGTGCCGCCCCTTTATAACGGCCGTTTCCCCTCCTATAATGAAAGAAAATTCAGCATTCAGCATTCACCATTCCTAATTCATCCTTCAAGGAGAACCACATGAAGAAGTACCGTAGGTTAACCATCTTATTGACCGTCATGATTATGTTAGTGGGGGTAACGGCCGTATTTGCCTTCCCCTACACCGTCCAATCTGGCGACACTTTATCCGCCATTGCCCAACGCTTTGGCACAACCTACCAAACCCTCGCCCAAGTCAATAACCTTGCCAACCCTAACTACATCTACGTCGGCCAGGTGCTAGAAATTCCCGACGACGGAACCACGCCGCCCACCGAACCCGCACCTACACCAGTCCCATCCCCCGGCGGAACCTACACCGTGCAATCCGGCGATACTCTATCCACCATAGCCCAACGCTTTGGCACAACCTATCTCGCCATCGCCCAGGCCAACAACATCGCCAACCCCAATTACATCTACGTCGGGCAAGTGCTCACCATTCCCGGCAGCACCGGCGTCACACCGCCTGCCCCCGGCCAACCCGCTCCCGTCATCGGCGGCAGCTTCGAGTTGGGCGGCCAAACACAAGGCTTCGGCAACGCCGGTCTCATGCAAAGCATCGGCATGACCTGGGTCAAATTCCAGCACAAATGGACACCCGGCGATGATCCCAATGTTTTGGCCGGACGCATCAACGACGCCCACGCGCAGGGCTTCAAAGTGCTTCTCTCCATCACCGGAGCCAACACCTACCCCGTCCCCGGCAGCATTGACTTCAACAGCTTCGTCAACTTCGTTAGCGGCGTCGCTGCCCTCGGCCCCGATGCCATTGAAGTGTGGAACGAAATGAATATTGATTTTGAATGGCCCGCTGGCGAAATCAGCCCCACTGCCTATGTGAACAACATGCTCGCCCCCACCTACAACGCCATCAAAGCCGCCAACGGCAACGTGATGGTTATCAGCGGGGCACTCGCTCCCACCGGCTTTGACAATACCACCAACGCCTGGTCAGACAGCCGATACATTCAAGGGATGGCCGCCGCCGGAGCCGCCAGCTACATGGACTGCATCGGTGTGCATCACAATGCCGGGGCGACATCGCCCACCGTCAGCAGTGGACATCCCGGCGGTTCTCATTACAGTTGGTACTATGCCCCCACCCGCGACCTGTACTACAATGCCTTTGGCGGAGCACGTAAAGTATGCTTCACTGAATTGGGCTACCTTTCCGGGGAAGGCTTCCCCAATGTGCCCGCTAATTTTGCTTGGGCGGCCAACACAACCGTCGCCCAACACGCACAATGGCTGGCAGAAGCAGCCAGCCTCTCTGCCTCTTCCGGGCGCGTGCGCCTGATGATCGTCTTCAATGTGGACTTCACGCAGTACGGAGACGATCCGCAGGCAGGCTACGCCATCGTCCGCCCGGATGGAAGCTGCCCAGCCTGTGACACGCTGCGGGCGGTGATGGGGCGGTAATTATCTGCTTGACCCTCTCTTATAAAACCCGAAGAGTTTCAGTGCTCTTCGGGTTTTTAGTGTCTCTTTTTGCCGTAAGTGGGGACATTTTCTATAATCGCCAGTGGAATTCCGAATGGATCGGGAGCCTTTTTGCCAACATCTATACACCCTCGATGCACTGTTGGTTTTCAGTCACATTATTATCCGGCAGGCGGGCAACGGCCGTACCGGGCAAAGGAGTGTTCCATGAAAGTAAGCGGCATTTTGGCAACCAAGACAGGCGGTGTCATTACAGCACACCCAGATCAACAAATTCGGGAAGCAGCCACCATGATGGCCAAGCACAACATTGGTTCAATTGTCGTGGTTAATCAAGCGGGTGAATTAGTCGGCATCCTCTCGGAGCGTGATATTGTGCGCAAGGCCGTGACCCATGACCACGTGTTTGACATGCCCATCAGCGACGTGATGACACAAAACGTAGTCACGGCGCTGCCACAGGATGACTTAATGTCAGTGGCGCACACGATGACGGAACGACGGTTTCGCCATATGCCCATCCTTAATGCGGATAGGGAGTTAATGGGTATGATCTCAATTGGTGACGTACTGAAAGCGCAGCGCGACAAGTATCGCGGCGAAATTGACACATTAGAGACGCAATTAATGGCCGATGATGCGTGAAGCAATCATATATCACGCATCACGTTTGAAAAGAATTAGGCTCTTTGCGAATTCGCGGGGTCATCATGGCGTAAAACGTGAAACCCCGCGATCTCCGAAAGGCTCAAAATTTATTTCCACTGAACATACAGGAAGGAGCTAGCAATGTCTGAAGTTGGTACTGTTGAAAACCCATTGCGGGTGGCAATTATTGGTGCCGGGCCGTCCGGCTTTTACGCGACGGAGCATCTTTTTAAGCAAAAAGGGCTGACGATAGAAGTGGATTTGTACGACCGCCTGCCCACCCCATTTGGTCTGGTGCGGAATGGGGTTGCCCCAGATCATCAGAAGATTAAGTCGGTCACGGCCGTCTTCGACCGCACTGCTAAAAAACCGGGATTCCGTTTCTTTGGCAACGTCGAATTAGGCAAAGACATCACCGTCGAGGAGATGCGCCAATACTACCACGCCCTTATCTACACCACTGGCGCACAAACCGACCGTCCCATGAACATCCCCGGCGCAGACCTGGAAGGGCATCACCCCGCCACCGAATTTGTGGCCTGGTACAACGGCCATCCCGATTTCCGCGACTACCAATTTGACCTCTCGCAAGAGCGCGTAGCGGTAGTAGGCATTGGCAACGTGGCAATGGATGTGGCCCGCATTTTGTGCCGCACCCCGGAAGAGCTAAAGCAAACCGACATCGCCGACTACGCATTGGATGCGTTGAGTAAAAGCAATGTGAAAGAGGTGTACGTCCTGGGGCGGCGTGGCCCGGCGCAAGCCGCCTTCACCACGCCAGAAATCAAAGAGTTTGGCGAGATGGAAGACGCCGATGTCTTCACCATCCCCGAAGAGGTGGAATTAGACCCATTGAGTGAAGCCTCCCTCTCAGAAAGCGCCGACCGGGGCACACAGCGCAAAGTGGAAATTATCCAAAGCTATGCCAGCAACCAGCCTACCGGCAAATCGCGTAAGCTCATCGTGCGTTTTCTGGTTTCGCCGACGGAATTATTTGGGGATGAGAACGGCCGTGTCAAAGCCATGAAAATTGTGCACAATGAACTGTATAAAACTGATGCCGGTTCCCTGCGCCCCAAAGCTACCGACAAGACCGAAGTGCTAGATGTGGGTCTGGTGTTCCGCTCCATCGGCTATCGCGGCGTGCCGCTGCCTGGCGTGCCCTTCAATGATAGTTGGGGCGTCATTTTGAATGAGGACGGCCGTGTCATCAACCCCGACACCAAACAACCCGTCCCCGGCGAATACACCGCCGGCTGGATCAAGCGCGGCCCCAGCGGCGTCATCGGCACCAACAAACCAGACGCCGTTGCCAGCGTAGACCTGCTGCTGACAGACTTGCGCGACGGCAACCTGATCGCCCCCACCACCCCAGACGCCGCCGCCATTGCCGCCCTCATCGCCGCACGGCAGCCGCACTACTTCACCTACGCCGACTGGCAAAAGCTCGACGAACTCGAACTTGCCAATGGCGCAGCGCAAGGCCGCCCCCGCCTCAAGTTCACCAGCGTGGCCGCCATGATCGCCGCATTGGGCAAATAAGAACGCTGAATTAGGAATGCTGAATGGGGCTTTCACTCATTCAGCATTCCGCATTCATCCTTCACCCTTTATGAACGTGACCATTTACAGTGATGGCGGCGCAGACCCGAACCCCGGCATTGGCGGCTGGGCGGCGATTTTGCGCTATGGCAGCCACGAGAAGGTCTTGACGGGCAATGACCCCAACACGACCAACAACCGCATGGAGTTGCAGGCAGCGATTGCGGCGTTACAGGCTTTGAAACGGCCGTCCATCATCGAATTCCACACCGATTCTGAATATCTGCGCAAAGGCATCACCGAATGGATCCAGAAATGGGCCGCCCAGAACTGGACACGACGTAAAAATAAACCCCTTTCCAACACTGATCTTTGGCAAGAATTGTGGCGGCTGGTACAGCAGCACGAAATCAACTGGCATTGGGTAAAAGGGCACGCCGGAAACCCCATGAATGAACGAGTGGATCAACTTGCCACGCAAGCCCGCCTGCGCATCACCCCCAGCGAAGCACCCGACGAAAACATCCCCCGCCTCTATTTGCGAGCCTCCTGCAAGGGCAATCCCGGCCCCGGCGGCTGGGGTGTGGTGCTAGAAAAAAGCGGCGAAACAGAACAGTACAGCGGCTCAGACAGTTCAACGACGAACAATCGCATGGAATTGACGGCCGTCATCGAAGCCCTTCTCCTCCTGCCCCCCGGCAGCCCCGCCCAACTTTTCACCACCTCCGACTACGTATACCAGGGCATCACCCAATGGATACACGGCTGGCGGCGGCGTGACTGGAAAAAGAAAGACGGTCAGCCCATCGCCAACGGCGACTTGTGGCGTGCCTTAGATCAACTCACCGCCAATTACGCCGTGCGCTGGATCAATGCAAAAAAATTGCCAGAGCCGTCACCGGCCCTGGCTGAAGCAGCTCAACTGGCTGCAAATGCAGTTCAATCCGCTTGATCTACGCTACGTCACGGATGTAGCGGCAAGTCGCGTGCAAAAAGGCAAAGTCACCTACCGGCGGCATCAATTCCATCACTTCCACAATTTCAAAGATACGGCCGTCAAACATCACTTCATCCCCCACCTGCGGCTCATCATCCACGTTCATAATAGCCCCTGGATGACCACTCCCCTGCACAACGTAACTCACCTTGTAATAAGAAACGCCTTCTCTCATTATGAACTCCTATAATTCCGTTAAATTACGATGTCGCAGCTTGAAGGATAAATCAATAGACATATTGCGCATGGCAACGTAACCAATATGATAATTCTCCTGGCACAGGCGGTAAAAATCCCCGCTCTCAATTAGATAAAGGGTAGCCCCCTCCTTTGTCGCCCGCACAGAAGCAGAGCGATACCCCTGATCAATCAGCGCCATCTCGCCAATCACCTGCCCTTTGCCAAGCACCACCAGGCTCCGCGAATCCTCCAGACCCTGAATATAAACATCAGCCGCGCCCTCTGCCACAACATACATTTCACTGCCCGTTGTATTTTGGGCAATGATTTGTTCTCCAGGGGCTACAATCACTTCACGACAAATAGCGGCTACGTCGGCCAATTCGGCTTCTGTCAAGCCATTAAATAACTGCACTCTCTTAAACAAAGTCGTTGATACTGGCATACCGTTCTCCTTCAAAAATGGGAGCGTAAGCAGCTTGCTTGCACTAGTGGACAGATAGTCCGCGCTCCGTTATTGGGGAAGAAAATTATTACCCGCATTTTACCATAATCTGCCAAAAATATTGACTTTTGACCTACAGATGATAAAATTTCCCCCTGTTAGCCGAAGTGGCGAAATTGGCAGACGCGCTACGTTCAGGGCGTAGTGAGCTTTACGCTCATGTGGGTTCGAGTCCCACCTTCGGCATAAAAAAAGGCCCAATCCAGTGTGATTGGGCCTTTTTTTGTTGTTTTCCACATGCTTTTTACGATTTGAGAAATCCTCCACAAACGATATAATGGGGCGGTACACTACCAAGAATTTTGAGAGGAATGCAACCATGCCAATTATTCTCATTGCAGTAGGAATTATCGTCGGCGTCATTATTGTTGGCGCACTCATTGCTTTTGCCGTTTCCCGACTTGATCAGTCAGTTGAACAAAACAAAGCAGCGTTATCTAACGCTGGAAAAGAATACAATCCGGCCCTAACAATGGGGTTCCAAATCAAGTCTTCTGCTGACCTTGATGAGCAGGTAAAAGAAGCGCGAAAAGTTGCCGCCAAACAAGCCGCTGCAATGCCTCGTGGGGCAAATATGGGCATCGGCCACCAGGGCCAATCCAAATTACAAACTGCTTTTCAAGGCGCAAAGGATGACCCATGGACGGCCGCAAAAATTGCCGTGCATCATGGGTGGGATGGCGTGCGTACCGGGCCAGTTGCCGCTGCTGCCGCCCCTGTTGCAACTGCTGCTGCCGCTACTGCCGCGCCCGCTGCCGACGGCAACATTGAACTGGTTCCGGGCAAAGACTATCCCGTTATCGAGATTACCGATAGCATGACTCCAGCTGAAGTTCGCAAAGCCCGCATTGCCAATTCCAAAGCCAAATCACAAGCGATGAAGGCATTGAAGGCAAGCGGGGCAGTTCCGCAAGCGGTCGCTGCTGCACCTGCCGCACCCGCTGCGGCGCCAACAGCCTCGCCCGCCGCTTCCGCCGCAGCCATCGGTATTCCTGAACCGAATTACATTGAGATTACTGACGATATGCCGCCTGATGAGGTACGTAAGGCCCGCATTCAAAATTCCAAAGAACGCTCCAAGTACAATAAAGCGCTCAAGGCCGCCGGTGTTGATCCTAATGTGGCCGCGGCTCCTGTGGCTGCACCAACCGCCGCACCTGCTCCGGCAGCGCCAGCCGCGCCTGCACCCGCATCCGGTGGCGATGCCGCCGCATTAGCCGGTATTCCCAAGCCCGATTACGTTGAAATCACCGACGATATGTCGCCCGATGACGTGCGTAAAGCCCGCATCCAGAATTCAAAGGAACGCTCCAAATATAACAAGGCGTTGAAAGCAGCAGGGATTGATCCGGCCAGCGTTAGCTAACACGCATACACAATTTAATCACGATTTCAAACGCCTGGGTGAAATATCTCAGGCGTTTTTTTGTGGGGAACGGCCGTGAGCGCGGACTGCCAGTCCACCAGTTTTGTACTATTCCAGGGGGATGGCATCATTGGGCACGGTCGGCGTCACAGGGAGGCGTTGGCCGGTGCGCCAATCGTACATGCCAACCAGGATGTGAAACGGCCGTTCCCCTACCTCACTCAACGCAACTGACCGTTCATCCTGCACTACCTCCCCCGGAATCCAACACCAGGTAGGCAACTCGCCGTTGCGCGGTCCGCCGTCGCTTTGCGTGATGATGGTTCCATCATCGGCAACCAGATGCGTCAGCACCGAATAATCGCCTCGTGGGAAGTCCAACGCCCGCCAGTACAAATCAACCACGAGCATATCTGCCTCTTGGCGTACCGCGTACCCTTGCAGCGCCAGCGTATCGCCTAACTGGTAATCCAACGGCGCGGCTTCGGCGGGCACGTCCCACACTGGCGGCGGCACGCTGGCCGGAGCCATGCGCCCGCCCAACAACACGGCCGTTACCACCGCCTGCCCTAAAAATGCGATGAAGACGGCCGTTTCCCACCGCCGCTCCCCCTTGAACAAACGCTGCCAGCCCCACAACCCAGCCAACATGCCTGGCCCCATTAGCAGCAGCCACAGCCGCCCCGTCTCTGCCCGCACCTGCCCAGAGAGGTTAAGCAGCAGGGCGACGGCCAGCCAGCCCAGCGTCAGCGCCGCGCCGGATGAAGGATGAAGGGTGAAGGAGGAAGGATGAAGGCGGGAGACGGCCGTTACCGCCCCAATCACCGCGCCAATCAACAAAACAATGCCCATGAAAACGGCCAAATCAAACCAGTTGAACAAGAACCACGCCGGATAGCTCAGGCGCAGTTTGGCGTGGAGCGTTTGGCTGGCAGCAAACATCGCCACGCCATTGACGCCCCAAAGCAGCCAGGGCACGCCCCAAACCAGCAGCAGCCCGCCGCCAAAACTGCCATCCAATGCCGCTAACCGCCCCAGCCCCCTACGCCAGGGCACAATGCCCAACACAAGCTGCACCGCCAACACGCCATTCACCAGCAGCACAATGCCCAACACGCCAAAACCAAACCATGTACTTAACGCCAGCACGCCACCAAAAGCAATGGCTTTGCCTTTTGATGCCATCGGTTCGGCAAAAACGGCCTGCGCCAGCCACAAAGCAAGCAAGGCCAACAGCGCATACAAGCCATCAAATCGGCCGGTAAAGACGAGCAGTCCCGGCCAAAACGGGTAGAGAATCAGCGCCCGCCGCGCCAGCCGCTCGCCCAAAAAGCGCCGCCCCAGACCATAAAAGGGCAATGCGCCCAAGCCACTGAACAGCACAATGAGCAGAGGCAAACTGCCCGCAGCCAACTGCGCCGCCGTCAGCCCTTGCAGCTCGAAATCGAGGCAATCGTAGCGCAGCAAGCGCAGCCCTACGTTGTCAGCGGCGGTGGGGAAGCGGCTCCAAATCTGACTGGCAGCCCAATAGGTCAGTATCCAGCCCGGCGGCTGGGTTTGCAGATGCACATCGCGGTAGTTGGGCATCTCGGCAAGGTGGGTTTGCAGCAGCGTCAGCGGCTCTTCCAGGCGCACCCCTTCGTGGAAGAAGCCAGATTCCATTGACAGGGGCACGAGGAGCGGCTGGGCGCTGTGCAGCGAGGCAAAAATGAGCTGCGCTGCCGGCGTAGCGATGATGATGCTGAGGAGGAGGATGGTTTGGTGACGGCCGTTCCACCCCTCATCCCGGCCAACCCAGCGCCAGCCCAAACCGGCCAGCGCCAACAACACCGCCAGCCATCCCCAGCGCTGCGCCAGCAGCAAGGGTACACGCCGCACCCACACCCAATTCACGCCATGAATCCAGTCCGGCCAATCAAAGGCCAGCGCCAGACTGTAAGCGGCGGCCAATGCGATAGCGGTGATAAGCAGCGTTTTGCGGAGGGATGGATGAGACATGGGATTTACGATTGACGATTGACGATTGACGATTGCGACAGATACCAACACAGCAGCAGCGCGGCATTGGCCCAAAACAACATGCCCCAACGCTCGAACGGCCGCCAATCGTCCCACAGCATGAAGAAGGGCATGGTGGAGAGCAGGATAGAGATGGCAACCAACATCAGACCAACTATTTTGGCCGGGCGCGGCCACTTATCTGACCAGACGGTTTGCAGCAAAAGTACCTGCGCAAAGGGCAAATAGACGAAGTAATGCGGCCAAGACGTTTCCACAAAGAGGGGCAGCGAAAGCAGTAGAATAGTCCAAAAAAGGGGGGCGCAGGCATCGCCACTGCGCCGCAGACGAAGCCAGGCCAGGGCCAGCCCACCGCCAGCCAGCGCGTAGCCAATGCCCTGCCAAAGCGGTTGGCTGATGGGCTGCGGATCGCGCAAGCGGGCCAGCAAATGGCCGAGGTTTTGCGAATTGATGTCGGTGAGCATCCACGTTGAACGAGCATGGGCGATGCGCTCGCTCATAAATTGATAGAACTGCCAATTGGTATCGAAGCCCAGTAATGCCAGGGGCAACACGCCAATGAGCAGCACGCTAAAGAGGCCAAAGAGCAGCAGCAACCGCCACTCGCGCTTGATGAGGAAGTAGATGAGGAAGAGGGCGGCGTAGTATTTGACGGCCGTTCCCAACACCAACAGTCCCATCGCCGCCTTGCCGTGCCCGCGCCGGTAGAGGGCCAGCGTGCCCAAAATGCAGCCGGTCACAAAAATGCTGACCTGTCCCCACTTGAGATTGTGCATCACGGGCATACTCAGCAGCAGCAGCGGCCAATACAGCCAGCGTGCGGGGTGTGTGCGCTCCAGCAAATCATACCCGGCGGCGAAGAGCAGCCCCAATGCCGCCAATTGAAAGATGCCCCAGAGGAGGACGGTCGTACCCAATTCAAACCGCGCAAACACCGCCATCAACAGAGCAAAAGCGGTGGTATAAAAATAGCCATTGCTGGGCTGTCCCGTCTCAAATAACGCCTGCCCGGTGGGATAATATTGCCGCGTAAAATCGCAAAACAACTCGTCGCAATGATCAAGCGCCGCCACCAGTGTGGGCACATCGCCCCACACTGCCCGGTAAAACAGCAGGACTGCCAGCAGAACGGCCGTGCCCACCCCCAAAGATACCCACGTTTTTTTAGACCACGCCATGCGCAGTTACTCCAAAGAAAGTTTCAACGATATACTATGCAAGGAATGGGTTTTTGAGGATTTGTAAGATGAAACGTGAAACGTGAAACGTAACGACTTTCTTTTCACGTTTCACGCATCACGTTTCACGCCATAAACACCCAAAATCTTAAAGGACTTGAACCATGAATCTCCCTGCATGGGGCAAAATCCTATATCGAAAGCAGATTTCCGACAACCGCAGTACGGCCGTACCCTGGCAGGTAGCGGTGCTGCTGGCTCTGCTCTTCGGCGTGGTCGTCGTACGTACCGCCTGGCTCAACGACGATGCCTACATCACCTTCCGCGTCGTGGACAACTTTCTGCACGGCTATGGCCTCACCTGGAATCCGGGGGAGCGGGTGCAGGTTTCCACCCATCCTTTGTGGCTGGGGCTGCTCATTCTGGCGCAGCTTGTTAGCGGCGAACTGTACTATTCCAGCCTGGCCTTGTCCATTGTGCTGTCCGTGTTCGGCCTGTTTTGGCTGAATTGGCGCATGGCGAAGGGAGTGGGCACGGCCGTACTCGCCACCCTCACCCTCACCCTCGCCAAGTCCTACATGGACTACGCCACCTCCGGCTTGGAAAATCCCCTCAGCCACCTGCTGATCATCCTCTTTTTTTACTATTACTGGGCTAATGGGCGCGAGAACGGCCGTCAATCCCTACTCCCCCTCACCCTCCTCCTCGCCCTCGCCATGCTCACCCGCACCGACCTCCTCCTCCTCCTCGCCCCGCCCCTCGCCCTCACCTACCTCGCCCCCAAAAAATTCACCATTCACCATTTCCTCCGCCCCCTCCTCCTCGGCCTCACGCCCCTCATCGCCTGGGAACTCTTCTCACTCATCTACTATGGCTTCCCCTTCCCCAACACCGCCTACGCCAAAGCCTTCAACACCGGCATTCCCGCCGCCGATTTAGCGCGGCAGGGTTGGCTCTATCTGCGCAATTCCTGGCATTGGGACCCGTTGACCTTAACGGTAACGGCCGTTGCCCTTCTCCGCGCCCTCACCACCCGCCAACTCAAACCACTCGCCGCCGCTGCCGGCATCCTCCTCTACCTGGCTTACGTCGTCAAAATTGGCGGCGATTTTATGAGCGGGCGTTTTTTGGCGGCGCCGCTGCTCACGGCCGTTCTCATCCTCATCCAGCATCCACCCCACTTTGTGCAGCGGTGGTGGGAAGTGATGGGAGTGGTAACGGCCGTAACCTGGCTCGGTTGGCAGGCCAACTACCCCACCCTCCTCAGCGGCCCCGACTACGGCGCCCAACCCGCCTACGAAACCAACTCCCGCGACGAAGACATCGCCGACGAACGTATCTTCTACTACCCCAATACCGGACTCACCGGCCCGCATTTGCCGCAGCCCTGGATTGAACAAGCCAAAATCGCTCGCAGCGAAAGCCAGCCCTTCGTCGAGCGCGGCAACATCGGCTTCTTCGGCTACTTCGTCGGCCCGCAAACCTACATCCTCGACCACTATGCCCTCAGCGACGCCCTACTGGCCCGCCTGCCCGTAGACAATCCCGCCGACTGGCGCGTCGGCCACCTGCGACGTACCCCGCCGCCCGGCTACGTCGAAACCCTGCAAAGCGGCCAAAATCAGCTTGCCGACCCGCAGCTTGCCGCCTACTACGACCACCTACACCTCATCATTCGCGGCCCCCTCTGGACTTGGCCCCGCCTGCAAACCATCTGGCGCACCAACACCGGGCAATATGATTATCTGTTGAAAAAGTAAAGGAGTTTCGTTTCTCGTGAGCTACACACCCCCCGAAAACGTCCAAGAAATTCTCAAAAATCTGCCCACCACACCCGGCGTCTATTTACATAAAAACAAAAATGGTGTCATCATTTACGTGGGCAAGGCCATTAATCTGCGCAATCGCGTGCGCTCCTACTTTCACGCTAACGTAGACTCCATCAAAACGCAGCGTTTGCGCCACGAAATCACCGACATCGAAATCATCACCGTAGACTCGGAACTGGAAGCGCTGCTGCTGGAAAACACGCTGATCAAAAAGCACCAGCCCAAGTACAATGTGCGCCTCAAAGATGACAAGCGTTACCCCTACATCAAAGTGCATTGGAACGACCCCTTCCCCAAAGTGACGGTGACGCGGCGCATGGAGCGCGACGGCTCGCGCTATTTTGGCCCCTACACCTCGGTGTGGGCCGTCCACCAAACACTCGATCTGCTGCGCAAAATCTTCCCCTACCTCACCTGTGATCGCACCATCACCGGCAAGGATGAACGCGCCTGCCTCTACTATGACATCAAGCTTTGCAATGGCCCCTGCATTGGCGCGGTGAACCAGCAGCAGTACCGAGCGATGATTAAGCAGTTGATGGACTTTTTGGACGGCCGTTCCGACCACATCATCACCCAATTAGAGCAGCGCATGATGCGTGCCGCCGAAATGATGCAATTCGAGCGTGCCGCCGAAATCCGCGACCAACTCAAAGCCGTGAACAGCGTCGTCGCCAAGCAAAAAGTCATCTCCGCCGCCCACGCCGATCAAGACGTGATCGCCTTTGCCCGCGAGCAAGGCGACGCCTGCGTGCAAGTCTTTTTCATCCGCTACGGCAAGCTCATTGGCCGCGAATATTTCTTGCTAGACGGCACAGAGGGCGAAAGCGACGAGGAAGTGCTGCAAGATTTTATCACCCAATTTTATGATGAGGCGGCGCACATCCCCAAAGAGGTGCTGCTGCCCCACGAAGTCTCCGAGGCGATGGTGATTGAGGAATGGCTGCGGCAAAAGCGCAGTTCCAAAGTGACCCTGCAAGTGCCGCGTCGCGGGCAAAAGAAGGAACTGGTGGAGATGGCGACGCGCAACGCCGGAGACACACTGGGCACGCTGCGCCAGCAGTGGGCCGCCGACCGTTCCAAGCACGTCACGGCGATGTCGGAATTGCAAGAGGCATTGAACCTGCCCACGCCGCCATCGCGGATTGAGTGCTACGACATCAGCCACACGCAAGGGGCGCAAACGGTGGCCTCAATGGTGGTCTTTGTGCAGGGTGCGCCGAAAAAGAGCGATTACCGCCGCTTCAATATTCACACGGTGACAAATGATGATTATGGGGCAATGAAGGAGGCGTTGACGCGGCGCTTTGCGCGTTACAAGGAGGCGCAGGCCGGCGAACTGCACGACCCCAACCAGATTGGCAAGGTGCGAAAGGAAACGGCGTGGGCCATTTTGCCGGATTTGCTGATTGTGGATGGCGGCAAGGGGCAGCTTTCGATGGCAGTAGATGTACTGCGGCAGTTCGGGCTGGAAAATGAAGTGCCGCTGACCGGATTGGCAAAGCAGGAAGAGGAATTGTTTGTGCCGGGGCAGTCGCAGTCTATCTGGCTGCCGCGGCGCAGCGAGGGGCTGTATTTGGTGCAGCGCGTGCGCGATGAGGCACACCGCTTTGCCAATGAGGGACACCGCAAACGGCGCTCGAAGGTGGGCGTGGCATCTATTTTGGATGGCGTGCCGGGGGTTGGCCCGTCGCGGCGCAAGGCGCTGCTGACACATTTTGGCTCGCTGGACGAGCTGCGCAAAGCGACAGAGGAGGAGATTGCGTCTGTGCCAGGGGTTCCGCTAGCGGTGGCGCAGGCGGTAAAGGCGTTTTTGGCGTGAAGCGTGAAACGTGAAAAACCATCACGTTTCACGTTTCACGCTTCACGGGTGAACCATTAGTTTGGCTTGAGCATGATGGGGAAATAGTAGTAATGCCAGGGGTTGATGAGGATGGTGTGTCTGGTGGTGACGGTGTTGGTGGGGGATACGGCCGTAACCCCCACCACCTTCTCCCCCGACTCACCCCACACAAAAGAGGCCGTATCGCTCAACCCGCCTGTGTGCGTGATCAGGTTTCTGGCTTGGCGTCCACCAGGTGTAGACGATGGGGTCATGATGGTTTCTGGCAAGATAACGGCCGTAAACGTCACCACCTCCCCACCATTGCCTGCTCTGGCCCAGACAAGAACATCTCAGCCATCATATTACTTTCATTCACATGGAAAGTAGCGCGGACAGTTTTATCTTCATCCATGGTCAAGAGGTCGCCGGGTTGGGGCTGCCAGCAAGGTCGAAGCCCCAACCTATAAACAAGTAGGGATCAGGTACGGCCGTTAACGTCACCACATCGCCAAGATGATAAGGTGGTGCGGGATCAATCTCCACCTCTCCACCCCCGACAATCGTCATGTAGAGCGTAAGCTCAGGTTGAACAAACACAGCGCTGACAACCTTATCATCATCCATTACCAACACAGCCGGATTTGTGGTTCCGCTGAGGTCGTCTCCCCATCCTGCAAATGCCCAGCCGGGATCGGGAACGGCCGTTACCGTCACCACCGTCCCCACCGGATAAAGCGCCAAATCTGGCTCGATTTGTACCGAGCCAGACCCAACCGGCAGAACGGTCAGCGAAAAGCCCTCTTCAATGGTAATGGCGTGGGTGGCAGTGACGGTGTTGAGGGGGGAAACGGCCGTTACCGTAATCCCGTACACTCCCAGCGCAGGCCACGCCCAACTTACCGCATCCGTAATCCCGCCCGTGTGCGTGATGGGCGTTTGCCCTGCGGCTTGCCAGGTGTAGGTGATGGGGGTTGTGCTGTTAGTGGGGGTGATGACGGCCGTAAATGTATACGGCTGCGTCGCAAACCCTTGTTCCGCGCCAGAAATCGTTACCGATTCCGCAGCCGCCTGAGTTTGCCCACAGGAATCATCCCACTGCACAAACTCCAGCAAAAGCCAGCCATTATCCAATCTGTATCCGGCCAAGCGGAAGATAGCAAAGCGAGCCGTGCGGTACTTCATATTGCTGTATGAGCCGATAACTTCATCCCAAATTAGCAGGCGCAACGGCCGTGACAAATCAATATGCTGATTCAACTTAGAGCGCACGCTACTGCTATTCGACACCGCCGTATTGGCCCACACCCAATCACCCACATTCAAGCTCAAATCTATATTGTTATATGGGTTCACGTAGCCGCGCACAATGTAAGGATACAAAGGCGTTGCTGGAAAAATAGAATGCTCTCCATGGTTGCTGTAATCCAACGTGTTCCCAGGCCAGGTTAGACTATCCGCCAATGTACCGCTACCACCAACCACACCCTCATTCCATCGCAGCCAACCAAAGTTTTCGTCGTTAAACCCTTCATACACCCAAAAAACATCACCTGGCTGGGCCTCAGTCAAAGGAATGTCAGGATGATTATAGGGAAAGTCGTCATAAGTTGGGGGATCGGGCGGATACGCGAAATCGCTTGGATCGGGAAATGTATCGCTGGTGACAGAACGGGCCAGCACATTGACGGCAACGGGCATGGCCGCGCAGCTTGCGGTGGGGTCTATTTGCGGGGCATCCGGCACAGCTGCGTGCCACGCATAACTATCGCTTGAACCGGCTTCATAGCTAACCATCAGCCGCCCGCCGTAGAAGGGCGTACACGTCTGCGGATCAACCGGATTGAGCCAATCGCAATCGGCAATTGTGGGCAAAGTGATGGTGTAAGGCGGCGTTGTCCACTGGTTATTGCAAGAACCAATTTGGCAGCGACCAGTATCATCTGGGTAAGGGGTCGTCCAATGCCAGTCATCAAAAGCCAGCGTATCCACATAAAAATGGGCTGGAGGGTAAGAACCAGAATCCGAATCAAAATGTGCCACCTCAATGGTTTCCCCGGCGTACTCTGGCCCCAGGTCTATCAGGGGAATGTCCACACGGAAGTCAATATTGCTATTCAGCGGCAAGTAATCCAGGGCATAAACCGTCACCCCTTCTGGCGAATGAGAAGCATGATCATCCAGAATATACAAGTTTCGCAGGTTCACATCGCTGGGCACATCATTCACGTAGGTATTTGGCCCAGCCCAAATGGCAAAACCGTTCTCGGATGAACCGCTCACCGTCGTCACATCCACATACAAAAAACGGTCGCCGCTCACCGGGTCTGTCACCATGCCCGGCACATCCTGCGTCAGGTCTACTTCAAAGCCACTGCCCGCGCCGGGGGGCGTACCGCCGGGGCAGGCAACGGGGTCGTAATCGCCGCCGTTGGGACTGCCGCAAACGGTGGGCGCTTCAGCGGGCTGGCCCACGCTGGCCGGCGCGCCGGGCGACACCCACTGCATATCGGTGAGATGATCGCCGTTATCGCGCACGCCATCATTCACCTGCCCCATGTAGGCCGCCAAATGTACACGCGCCGCCGCATCATCCGGCCCTTGCGCCAGGTAATACAGTTGATATGCCGTGCGCGTGTTGTATGCCGGGGTATACACGCCTCCGGGCGGCGCGCCACAGCCTGAATTCGTACCAGGTGTAGCCGGTCTGCGATTTTCATCGCTGCGCACAAACCAGTACAAGTTGATCTCATCTAATGGGAAACCTAAACCGCTCTCCCCAGTATTAATCAGGCAGGGTTGATACTGTAAGTTATAGTTATTAATGCTTGGACAGGCTAATGTCTCAAAGTAGGGCATCCCCTGATCTACGGCAAGCTGTGTGTGCTGTATTTCAAACGTATCACCGGGCTGGTTGATGGAATCGGGGTCGAACAATTCCACGCGCACAACGTCATGGGGGTAATCGGCGGGGATGCGGATGCGGTAGGTGTAGGTGTAGAGGCCGCTGTCCCAGGGGCTGTTTATTGGCGAAAAGGGATCGCCCATGCTTGTGCAGCTTTCTGGGCCAAAGACCATGCTGGTTTGCGTATTCAGCACAGCGTCATCACGGCGGTTGGCGTAAATGCCGCTGGGATTGAGGCGGTTTAGCGATGGCTCGGCGCTGACGGTGAGCGTCAGCGGCCCGGCAATGTTGTTGGTCTCGTCCGTCTCGGTAATCGTGCGCTCAGGATCGGCCCAGGCGTAGAATTGGTGCTGGCCTACGCCCAGCATCAGCCGCGTGGTGAGGGTGAAGGTTTGGGGAAAGCCAATGGTGGGGGACACGGCCGTTACCGACCCCACTACCCACCCCTCCACAGAATCCGTAAACACGGCCGTTGGGTTGATCACAATATCTACCGGCACTTCTCCACTGATCACGGCCGTACCCGTATTCGTCACCACCACGCGGAAAGTGACGGGCTGGCCCACGGCAAGCGGCTGCTCATCCAACAATGTTGCTGCTACGACTAAGTCAGGTGAATCATAGGGAGCGGAAGGTTGGCTCGTATCCTGCACGGCCGTTACCTGCATCACCCCCACTAACAACCCCATCACCACCAAAAATACAACAACCAAACTCAAGAAACGCGATTTCATTGCATCCTCCCTCAAAAATAGAATGTTGTGCAAAGATTGGTCAAATCTTGAAGATTTGACCAATCTCACCCTACTGATTCGCTACAATTGGCAAATACATCATATTCGTATACGCACTATCGGCGGGCAGGCTGAATGTGGTTCCACTGGTTTGCGGGCGGGTGGGTGCGGCGGTATTGAGGAAGAAAACGGCCGTTGCCGACCCCTCCGACCCATACACCGTCACCCCATACGCACCCTCCTGGCTGGCTGCAAAGGAACGAACTTGAAACACCAGGTTGCCACCCAGGTCAGCATTCACCGTGCCCAGGTAATGACCATTCACATACACTAATGTTACCTCATTTTGCTGGAAAAGTGCGCCATTAAATTGAAAATAACTGCCGGGTGCACCGCTGGTATAGTTCACACTCAGCGTAGGCGGCGGCGGGGGAGGGGGTGGCGGTGGCTCCAAAATCTGATACAAGAAAATGTCCCTATCGCCATTCGTGTCGCCGCTGATCAAATTCGTCGCTTTTGACGAATACCCCACGTAAAAGCCATCGGCAGAAAGGGACGGTTCGCCGCTGGACTGGTTGCCCGTGCTGCTGGTTGTGGCGCTGGCGCGGAACAAGGTGCCTGTCTGCCTATCGCGCACGTAAATGTCCGCCGCGTCGGGATTGGGGTCGCCAGAAACCAGGGAGGTGGCATAGGATTGGAAGGCCGCGAAACGGCCGTCCCCCGACACCGTAGGCCGGGCAATATCTGCAAACGTATTGGACTGCGTGCCATCGCTGGCAATGCTCACCCGCTCCGTCTGCCCATTGCCGCGATTGTGCAAAAAGACATCGAGATAGTTATTTGTGTCCCCGCTAACCAGATTATTGGCGAAGGAGGAAAAGGTCACAAACTGCCCATCGTCGGAGATTTCTGGCTCAAAGCTGTCGCCGTTGCCCTCCGTGCCATCGCTTTTGACGCTGACACGCCGCGTTTGCCCCGTGCTGATGTTGCGCACAAACACGTCACTGTAACCGTTGCCATCGGCCGATACGAGATTGGCCGCCCGCGAGTCGAAGGCCACCAGGTTGCCATCAGCGGAAATGGACGGGCTTTCGCTGCTGCCGTTGGCCTCAAAATTGGCCGAATCCACGCTGACACGGATGAGGCTGCCGCTGCTGCGGTCATAGCGGAAGATGTCCGAATAGCCATTGTTGTCATTGCCAATGAGGTCGCTGGCATAGGACTCGAAGACGATGTAACGGCCGTCCGCCGATATATCTGGCCCGTATGCCTGCGCCAATGAGACATTGTATTGGCAGCTTACGTCGTTGCCCGATGTGCCAAAAATGCTCTTGCTCACCAGGAATGTGGAGCCGGTCTGCCGGTCGTGCAAAAACACATCGACGACGTTATTGTCATCGTTGGGCGCCAAATTGGTGGCGTAGGAGCAGAAGGCCACGTAACGGCCGTCGTCGGAAATGGCCGGGCGGAAGCTGTCGAAGTTGCCCTGAGTGCCGCCGGAATCACGGCTGACGCGGCTGGTCGCGCCCGTGTCGCGGTCATGGACGAAGATGTCCATTGCGCCGTTGGTGTCACCCTCCACCAGGTTGGTTGCATCGGAGGCAAAGGCTGTGTAACGGCCGTCCGCAGACACGTCCGGGTTAAAGCTAACATCATTTGCCTGGTCGCCATTGCTGCGCACACTCACACGGGTGATGTCGCCCGTATCCGCCGCAACCGTAGCAAACGCCATCAAACCAATAAAAACGACTAACAGGGCTTTGCGCATGATGAACCTTCCTTATAGTGAGATTTGACAAATCTGGGTCTTTCGGATTTCGTGGGGGTTTGCCGTGAAACGTGATGCGTGAAACGTGAATTTTCTCTGGTCACGCATCACGTTTCACGTTTCACGCCATAATTACCCCATGAATTCCTAAAGAGCCACAAATCTTTTTGCAGATTGACAAAAACGGTGCATTTCCCGTCCCTCGTAACCCCTTACAACCCACATAATTTTGAAATGATGCCCCTTGCAACCCCTTACAACCCATACAATTTTGAAATGATGTCCCTTGTAACCTCTTGCAACCCATATAATTTTGAAATGATGCCCCTTGTAACCTCTTACAACCCATACAATTTTGAAATGATGCCCCTCGTAACCTCTTACAACTCACATAATTTTGAAATGATGTCCCTCGTAATCTCTTACGACCCGTATCATTTGGGGCACGGGAAACGATGAATGCAGAAGGTTCTTTCGGATTTCACGGGATGAACGCCACATGGCAAGAGCATGGCGACGCCATGCCCTTACCCTATGCGCCAATTACCCCACGAAAAACCAAAGAGCCTTGATTAATTGTCAAATCTTCCGCCGCCTCTTCACCTTCGGCCAGGCCCAGCGGCCAAACGGCACACCAACCAGCGCCAACAGCAGCAGCCAGGGGCCGCAAACAATGCTGTTGTAGATGAAGAAATCGGCCGTACTTTGCGCGTTGTTTTGCAGAAGGGTGGTAGCCGTTTCCGCTGTATCGCCTGGACGCCAGCCCTGCGGTGTGGGCAAAGGCGTGGGCGTAGCCGTAGGGGATGGCGTGGGCGTGGGGATGAAAGGCAGCAGTTGCAGCGTCACCGTCGCCACTGCCGAGCGGTCTGTGAGGTAATTTTGCTGCCCCTGCAAATCGCCCACCTGCCCTTCCAACTGCCGCAGCGTTTGGAAAACGTGCAGCGTTTCTGTGATGGAGGTCGTCTGGTCTAAGAAGCCGCGTGTGCGCGTCTGGTTGGCATCCAAATTAGAAATACGCGATCCTAGATCAACGGAGCGGTCAGTCACGTCTTGCCCGCTAATGCTCTCGCTTTGCACTAATCCCAATCCCTTGAACAAGGCCATCAATGCCTCAAATTGATCCACAGGCACGCCTGCCGTAAGGGTTGCATAACGGAAGCCATCCCCATCCTGCCAGGTACGCTGGCTGAGGACGTAACCATTGTAGTTATTCACATAATCGATAGCGCGAGTGACGGCCGTTTCTGTATCCATACTCATCACCATCACCGTCAGATCGCCATTTTTCATCACCAGGCGATTGCCTTGCGCCGCCACCGGCGCGGTTTGCGAGGGAATCAGACTCCATCCGAGCAAGGCCAGTAAAGCGACCACGATAAGCATCCGGGAAATGCTGAATGTTGAATGCTGAATGCTGAATTTATGCTTCATCGTTCGCTTCTCCTTCACCGGCGGCGGGTTGTTGGATGGCGGGGGCGGTTGGCGGAGTGGATTTGCGCCCCCGCAGCCAACGCCGTACGCGCAGTGTAATCCACAGCAGCACAAACAAGGCCAGCAGCCACGGCCCGCATAAAATGCCGTAAAAGATGCTGAAGTCGGCGACATTCGTCGCTGTGTTTTGTAGTTCGACAACGGCCGTTTGCGCGGTATCGCCCGGCAGCCAGCTTTCCGGTGTGGGCAGCGGCGTGGCCGTCGGCGTGGGCGATGGCGTGGGTGTGGGCAGCAGCGGATTCAACGTCAGGTCAATGGTGGAGAAAGCGGCGCGGTCACGCAAAAAGTTGACGCGCCCCTGAATCACGGCAATTTCCTCTTCCACCCGGTTTAGCTCTTCGTTGACCTCCAAAATCTCGTCAATGGTTTGCGCCGCTTCCAAAAAGTCCAGCAGCCGCTGCCGTGTGGCCTGCAAATTGGTCAGCCGTGAGTTCAAGTCCACGTATTCGTCGGTCACATCCTCGCCGGAGCTGGATTCGTCAGTTACATCGCCCAATTTGCGCAGTTCACGCAGTGCAAATTCAAACTGGTCAACGGGCACGGCCACGCGCATCGTCGCATATTTGAAGCTCTGGTCGTCATCGTACATGTTTTGGCTGATGACGTAGCCGCCCAAGCCCACCGCCAGCTCTGTGGCGCTGTTGACGGCCGTTTCTGTATCCACGATGGTGATGATCATACGGCCGTCTTTGATAATCAGCCGCTGCTGGGTCTGGCTGCTGGACGCGCTGGTAGGTGCGGGCGTTGCCTGCACTATAGATGGTTCTGGCGCAGCCATTGCTTCTGCTGCTGGCTCCTCCATTGCCATTTCCCCTTCCACTTCTATCACTTCGGTGACAACCCGTGTTACTTCCACTGCATATCCATCATTAGCATCTGCAAATCCGGGCGCTTCTTCTGCGGCATAATAATTAGCACCACCACAGGCGACAAAGACGATTAACAGCCCCAACATCAATACAATCATCCATAACCACGTTTTTACTCTCATAGCTTCTTCTCCTTGTTGTAAACCCATAAAACAAACAGGTTTGGGGATGAATGGATAACGCTATTGTACACAATTTAGTTCCGTTGAAGGCAGAGTACAGGTTACAGGTTGCAAGTTACAGATTACAAGAAATTTGTAATTTGTAACCTGTAACTTGCACACTTCCCCCTTGCCCCCTTGCGCTCCACGTTTTACAATGTCCCCCGTATGGCAAAATCACAAGTTGACGTTACACAACTGATACAAAAAGACCCTGTGGCATGGACGGCCGTGCTGCACCACCGTCTGCGTGATGAGGAAATAGAGGGGGTTTTACCGCAGGTAACGGCCGTCACCAGCCAACGCCTGCTCAACAACAAAGCTGAACCCTACAGCCCCCACCTGCTGCGCTACACCCTCACACTGGATGGATACAGCGACCCCATCACCTGCATTGGCAAGCGCACCAACCAGCACGAAGCCCTCTTTTACCGCGATCTGGCTTCACAGCTTACTATCCCTCCCTCCTGCTGGTTTGTTGATGCTCAGGAGCAGAACAGTTGGGTTATTCTTGACGATGTGCCCAACCATCTGCCGCCGCAAAAGTGGTCTGACGGCGATGCACAGACGCTGATGCAGCAGCTAAGCGGGCTGCATGCCGCCTTTTGGAATGACGCCGATTTGCAAACGCGCTGTGATTGGCTGCCTCATTTTGTTGGGCAGAAACGGCCGTACACCTGGCCGCAGCTCCGCGAACAACAAGCCCGCCACTTCGATGAAGGCCCCGCCGCCATCATCTCCGAACACGCCTTGCAGCACGCCGGGCGGCTGGCTCCCAACTTCTTGCAGGCGGCCAATGGGCTGGCCGTCATGCGCAGCCTCAATGGTTGGCCCGGCATCCTCGGCGAAAGCCATCTGGCCGCCGCCGCCGCCTTGCTGGATGACCCCGCGCCCATGCTGCTGCCCCTGCGCGACCTGCCGCCTACTCTGCTGCACGGCAGCGTGCAAAACGAACATTGGCAGACCACGCTTTTTGGCGATCACCGCCTGCTGGGCTGGCAAAATGTGCACGTCGGCCCTGGCCTGCTAGACCTAGTTTCCTTCATTGAGCAGTTCAACATCCCGCAGCCCACCACCGCATCCATCACCGAGGAAACCCTCATTGACAGCTACCTGTTGGCAATGGGCGCTCGTCTGGGCAAACACTTTGACGCCCGCGCCGTGCGCCAAGCCATCCCTGCCGCTCGCTGCCTGCACATCCTGCTTACCTGGTTTCCCCATTTCGCCACCTGGTTTGCCGAAATGCCCAATGTATACACCTGGCAAAAAGTCAACCGCCTGCCCGACCATGACCTGCTTGGCACACGTTTTGAAGCCATTATTGGCTACCGCACTTATTTGCAGGATGTATTCGCCCGCTTTTTGCAAGCCTACTACACGCTCTAAAACGATTTGCCCTGTATCACGTAAAGAGCGTAGTTTTTTGAGCTGTGAAGTGTGATTCATTCTTCACCCTTCATCCCTCACCCTTCCAAGGAGCTTCTTTTGTCTATCGTTTTTGAAGCAATTACATTTGGCGTTATTGTGGCTTTTATTGTGGTGGGAATCATTGGCACGGCCGTTCCCATTATCCCCGGCACGCTGCTCATTTGGATGGGAACGGCCGTGTATGCCTGGCACGTTGGCTTCGATACCTTTGGGCTGACCTACTTTCTGCTGCTCAGTCTCATCGCCATCGTCACCGGCACAGCCGACCTATGGCTGCCGCTGATCAGTTCCAAAGCAGGGGGTGCATCGGGCCGCGCCATTTTATTTGGCACAATCGGCGCTATCGTTGGTACGTTTGTGTTACCCATTCCCATCGTCGGAACCATCGTTGGGTATATCGGGGGGCTGCTGCTAGGCGAATATCAAAAACACGGCGATTGGGAATTGGCAAAAAAGGCGGGGCTGCGCGGACTGGCGGGCTGGGGGTTGGCAACGGCCGTACAATTTGGCGGCGGCATCCTCATGCTCCTCATCTTCGTGATTCGCGTGCTAACGCTATAAGCGATTAAATAACCAGGGATTGGCGATTTCTTCAATCTCCACACCTTTACAAGGATAAACATGAACCCTGAAACCCTACGCACCATTGCCCTTTACTTAGGCGGTGGGATGCTCATAGCTCTGGTATTGGCACTGCTGCTGTTCGTCATCGTGCTGCGCCAACTCAAGAAAATTGACGTGCCCGCTCATGCCGGGTTCACAGAAACCCTGCGTTACACGCCCTTTAGCGTCGTTTTGTTCATCGACCTGCTAGACCTGGCTCTGGACTTTCTCGCGGCGCCATTCGCCTGGGTAATTCTTGACCGACTGGGGCTGAAGGGGCTGCGGGCAGTTTCGGCCATCGAAGCCATCATTCCCTTCACGCAGCCCATCCCCACCATGACCCTCTGCTGGTTGTTTGTGCGCCTTTTTCCTAATGTCCCTCTGGAAGCCGAAAATTGGCAAAATAAAACTGGAGACCAGTAACTCCAGCCTCCAGTTCCCTTTCTAATAGGGTCATTCCAAACTGTTTAAGACGAGGAATGACTATGTGTCTACAATTCAATCGGATTCGCTAAAATCTCGACAAGCAGTTGAATGGACGCTTCCACGTCATCGGCGTGTACTGTTTCACTTTGCGAGTGGACGTAGCGACAGGGGATAGAAATGCAGCCCGCCGCCGCGCCGCCGTTGGCAATCTGGATGGAGCGAGCATCAGTAGAGCCACCATCCAACACCTCTAGCTGGTGGGTGATGCCCGCCTCTTCTGCACGTTGGCGCATCAACTTCACTAACCCGGCGTGAGCAATCATGCCACTATCCTTCACTTTGATCGCCGCGCCTTTACCCAGGCTGACAGACATGGGATGCGCTTCGGGCACATCGCCGGTCAGGGTAACGTCCAGGGCCAACCCCACATCAGGATCAAGGGCATTGGCGGCTGTCAATGCGCCGCGCACACCTACTTCTTCCTGCACCGAAAAGACAAAGTACACATCATGGGGGGTGTTTTGCAGCCGTTTCAAAGCCTCAATGGCAATGACGCAGCCGATGCGGTCGTCCATGCTTTTGGCGGTGAGGAATTTGCCATTGGCGTGGAACGGCCGTGCAAATCCCACCGCCGCGCCCACTTCCACCGGGCAATCCTCCGCGCTCGTCGCGCCCACATCAATGAAATGTTTGTCCAGTCCGTGAATCTTGCTGCGATCTGTGATGCGGTCGGAGGAAATGAGTCCAATACGGCCGTCTGCAAACTGCACGCGGCTGCCCCACAGCCCATGCGGCCGTACCCCGCCAATATTGGTGAAGCGCAAAAAACCCTCTTTGGTAATATGCGTCACCATCAAGCCAATTTCATCCATATGCGCGGCGATCATCACCTTCAAGCCGCTGCCATCCCCTTGTTTGTGAACAATGAGATTGCCTAGCGCATCCACACTCACATCATCTGCATATGGCTCAACTTCCGGGCGGATTAATGCCCGCATCCCATCCTCAAAACCTGATGGCCCGTAAGCCTCTACCAATTTTTGTATCAAGTCGTTCATCATCACCTCTGGAGCAATGAACAATTAACAATTAGAAATTAGCCATTCATTGTTAATTGTTCATTATTCATTGTTAATTCCTTTTCACCACGTCTGCCGTCAGGCCGCGCAAAACAGCTTCAGCCAGCTTGACCACATTAGCATAATCGTCCAGATTAATCATCAGCGCCGGAGTATGCGCATAACGGCCGGGCACAGCAATGGTTGCCGCAGGAATACCAGCGCCTGTTCGTTGAATGGTAGCGGTATTCGTGCCCCCGCCGCCAGGCTGCCGAATTTGGAAAGGAATGTCGTGGGCTACGGCCGTGCGCGTAATATGTGCCACCAATCGCGGGTCTTGAATCGTTACCCGATCCATCACGTAAATGGATGGCCCCTTACCCAATGCCACATTCGGGCTGACATCATTCTCATTAGGCAAGTCATATGCCGGGGTGCATTCCAGCACCAGCGCCGCATCTGGCTGCACGCCATAGGCCGCTACTTCTGCCCCACGCAGCCCCACTTCCTCTTGCACCGTGAAGGAGGCAATCAAATCAAAGGGATACGGCTTGGCCCGCAGCAGTTCCACGAGCGCCGCACAGCCTGCGCGATTATCAAACGCTTTACCAATAGCGGTAGGCCCCAATTCTTCGTATTCCGTCACAAAAGCGGCGCGGTCGCCAATTTTGACCTTGCCGTTTGCTACCTCTTTGTTTTTTGCGCCAATGTCTATGCGCATGGCATCAATTTGTACCACACTGCCTCGTTCCCCGGCGTCTAACAGGTGAATGGGCTTTGCACCAATGACACCGGTGAGTTTTTTAGGGCCAACCTGCACCACTTTGCCCAACAACGAGCGCGGGTCAAAGCCGCCCACGGCTGCAAACTTAAGCATCCCATCGCTGCCGATGTCGGTGATCATCAAGCCTACTTCGTCCATGTGCGCGTCAACCAGCACACGCAAATCAGAGACGCCGGTGCCTTTTTTGATGGCAATGAGATTGCCTAAAGCATCCACATGCCATTCATCTACGTGATCGGCAATCAGGTCACGGATAAGGCGGCGGATTTCTTTTTCGTCGCCTGAGACACCGACGGCTTCGGTCAGGTTCTTGAGTAGTTCGTTCATTTCGACTCCGTTTCTTCGTCGTCCATCAGTCCCGCCGTTAGTTTGTTTATAAATTGGTCGTCCAGACGGGCAGCGAATTCGCCAAGTAAACGGCCGCTTCTCTCCACATCGGCTAAATGCACAGTCTCTACCATCGTGTGCATATATCGTAAGGAGATGGAAACGAGGCCGGTGGGAATGCCTTCGCGGGCTACTTGCAGGCCATAGGCATCTGTGCCACTGCCGCGTTGATGTGTCCCCACGCTCACGGACATTTCTAGTGCTTTGGCAGCGTCATTCAACGCTTCAAACATGCCAGGGTGAACGTTTGGCCCCAGGTCTAGCACTGGGCCAGAACCCAGGTCAAAAACATTTTCGCCATTAGCGCCCGGCCCTTTGCCAAAACCAACGTCGATGGCAACGGCCGCATCGGGACGCTGCGAAAAGGCGCTGGTATAAGCGCCTAGCAGGCGGGTTTCTTCCTGGCAGGTGGCGACGGCGACTACATCCCAGGTGTGGGTGCGGGTTTGCAGGTATTCAAGGGCGTGGGTAACGGCCGTTACCGATGCACGATTATCTAATGCCTTGCCAGATACATATTTCCCCTGCAATTTTCGCAGGGGCTGGCGAAAACTAATGAAATCACCCACCGAAACCTGAGCTTCCACCTCGCTGAGAGGCAAGCCCACATCCACCACTAAATCTTCATAGTCAAAAGGCTGATTGCGCCGTTCCGGTGGCAGCATGGCATTAGGCAATGCACCGAGAACACCACTGAGCGGGGAACGGCCGTGTACCGTCACCAACTGCCCATACAAATGGCGGCGATCCACACCTCCGACCGGCGTCACCCGCAAAAAGCCCTGCTCATTATGGGCAACAATTTGCTTCACCATCAGCGCAATTTCATCCATATGCGCTGCCAGCAGTAAACGACGGCGCGGTTCCACACCACTGCCATACTTAATGGCAATAAGATTACCCACCCGGTCACGTACCAACTCATCCACATACGGCTGCCATAAATCCGTAATCACATCCGCAATTTCGCGTTCATATCCTGAAGGGCCGGGCGTTTCGGCTAATGTTTGCAATATCTTAAACGTATTCATCATCACCCTCTCTAAGGTGTACTCGTTGGGGTTTCAGTTGCCGTTGCCGTTGCAGTCGGCGTCGCCGTATTCACGGGAATAACTTCCGACGTAGGCGTCGCCGTGGGCGGTTGCGAAGTAGGCGTCTCTGTAGGAGCCGGTTGCGTCTGTGTAGCCGTCGGCTGCAAGGTCGGCGTCGCTGTTGGCGCAAATGTTGCTGTTGCAGTGGCAGCAGTTGTCGCTGTAGGCGATGCAGTGCCTGTTGATGTCGGCGTTGCTGTCACGGTTGATGTTCCCGTACCTGTAGGTGTCGGTGTCAAGGTCGGCTCAGTGGTAGATGTGGCGGAAGGAGTTACAGGTGCAGGCGTATTGGTCTGAAATTGACCAGGTGTTGGGAAAAGCGTTGCTGTGGGCGGGCCGGTTGTCACCGTTGTCGGAGGTGTAAATGTTGCCAAAGGTTGCGGCGTGGCCTCCGGTGGTATGGTTGGCGTTGGGGATAATACAGAGGGCAAGGTGGGCGGCGCAACCACTTCACCAGCACGGGGTGCAGCAAGCAATGCCGCGATCCCAATGCAATAGCAGGGAATCGTCAACAAAATGACGCCCAGTAATATGAGATAGGTTCGGCGGCTTGAATTCATTGGCAAGGTTGCCCTTTCAAAAAAAGCCGGAAACTGGCGCTAAAAACCAAATTTCCGCAGCAGGAATCATAATTTAGAATGACATAAAAGACAAATGAAGGGGAAAGACCAAATGCGGAATGCCCCACTATGGTTCCATTGCGATGAAAATAGGCGCATGTTATAATTTCTTCGTTGATTATGTGAATTATGGTCAAGTATTGACAGGGTTTAATCGGCTTAACTGCCTATGATGAGAAAAAGACGGCATGCCATTTGAGGTCTGGGGCGCAACAGACACGCTTGCAGTAGGATTACCGGGTCGCCCGTTAGGGTATGTCCTTCTTTTGTTGTACGTCATTGCTCTGGGATATGCATTGTTCCGGTATCGGGCTTCCCTTCGCCAATTGACCAAACGACAATGGGGATGGTCTGTAGGTTTATGGGTGGCGGCTCTGGCTGCCAGCCAATTATTCCCCATCCGCTTTGTATCTGACACTCAACTAGCTCCCCTGGCAACCGCGCAAAATCCGGTGACGACGTTGGTTTTGTTAACGGCCGTTCCCACCATCTTTGCTGCCGCAACCCTCAACCCGATTGTCGCCCTCATCAGCGGTTTGTTTAGCGGGCTGGGCTACAGCCTGGGCCAAACGCACCAACTCTTCGACATCTTCCACTTTGGCTTTGCCGGACTGCTGGCAGGCATCTGGTTACAACAAAACTACACAGGATGGGTTTACCGTTGGCTGCGCAACCCTATTGTCAGTGGCGGGCTGAGCATGGCGCTCGTCTCCCTCTTCGTTGGGCTGGGCACATTTGCCAGCAGCGATGCGGCCATTGCTAGCAATTTAGCCGCTTTAGACCTGGGGTTGTCTACCACCCAGGCAAATTTGTTGCCTTTGATTGCAGAAGGGTTATTTGGCGGTGCGGTTGTCGCTCTGATTCTACGGCTGGCCCCTGATCTGCATCCAGCTTCTGCACTGCGCCCTTCACCAGAAAGCGAAAGCCTGCGCCGCTACTTGCTCAACACTTTTCTGCGTTACGCGGCCGTACTCACTATCGCCATCGTCACCCTCGTCTTTATCCTCACCACCTACGTCAGCACACGGCTCGTTGTGAACCAAATGGCCCGCGATGCCCGCACGGTCTCTGCGGAAATTCCAGCTTTCCAGGCACGACTGCAAAATTTGCTTCTACAATATAGCAGTGACCCTACGCTGCTTGGCGATGACCGCGAGGCCAGCGAAAAGGCGCTGCGCCAATTGTTCCGCACCAGCCCCATGTACCGCCGCATCCTCCTCGTCAATGCGGATGAAACCATTACAGCGTATTACCCCACAGATGGCGAAGACATCAGCCTGACAGATTTAGAGCAAGCGGCCGTCGCCAGCGTTTTTGAAACCAGCGCCCCTGACATCACGGCAACGCAAGACCAGCAAGATGAACACGTTCTCAGTTTTATGGTTCCGGTGTTTGATGAGAATGAACGGCCGATTGCCGTTCTAGTTGGTCGTGTACCGGAGCTTTCACTGGAAAGCCTCATTGTTGGGCTGCAAGGGACCGTGGGAGAAGGGCAAGGGTTTGTTGTGGATGAAAATTCGCGCATCATTGCCCACCCCGACAGCACGCGCCTGCATGAAATCTGGTACCCGCCCACAAACAAGGCCAGCATTGGCAGCACCGATGCAATGAAGGGTGTGTATTATCAGGGGCGACAAAATGATACCAATGCACGAGAAATGGTTTATTACGTCAGCGGCGAAAATCACCCCTGGACGGCCGTCATCACCGTACCTTATGAAGTGGTGCTGCGCCTATCCCTGAGTATAGGCATCCCGTTGGCATTGGTTCTGGCAGTGGTCACGGCCGTTTTCTACGCCAGCCTCCACTCTTTTGGAAACAACCTCACCCAGCCCATTGTGGATTTGGTGCAGGCGTCCAAAACCATTGCGGCGGGGGGCAACTACAACTTTGCGAATACGGCCGTGCAGCGCGACGACGAACTCGGCCAACTACACAGCGCCTTCGCCAACATGCAGCGCTCCCTCAAAAACCGCCTTGACGAACTCTCCCTACTCCTCAGCGTCAGCCATGATGTTTCCGCCAGTCTGGACATCAACCATAGTATGCCTGCTCTACTCAAAGGTGTGCTGCGTGGAACTGGCGCTGCTGGCGCTCGCGCCATCGTCTTCAACCCTGGCGGCGGCATCCCGCTAACATTTGGCGAAGGTCCTGCCGCACATACAATGGATACACTCGACCGGCAAGTTGTCACACGGCTGCGCACAACCAAAGAGCTGGCCCTCTCCAGCCCGGAGCAAATTCGCCAGGAATTCGACCTGCCCGAAAACACAACCCTGCCCGTTCCGGCCCTGGTTGCCTTTGCCCTGTACTCTCAAGACCGACTGCAAGGCGTGCTGTGGCTGGGGTATCGCAAGAAGCACCGTATCAGCCCTTCTGAACGCAATTTGCTGCGCACACTTGCCAGCCAGGCATCTTTACTGGTGGACAATGCGCGACTTTACGCAACAGCCGACAGCGGCTGGCGGCGATTAGCGGCCGTGCTCGCCAGCGCCACCGAACCCGTCATCGTTACCGACCAGACAGAGCGCGTGCTGCTCATTAACCGCACGATGGAGCGTGTGCTGGGGCTAAAAGCTAACGAGGTCATTGGACATTCTGTTGCCGACGTGATTCGCATCAAGCCATTGGCACGCGCCCTGACAGGCCACGACCTGAACGCCAACACACAAGAAATCACCATTGGTGAACACGTCTATTACGCCAACATCTCCACCATCATCAACAACGACGAGCAAACGCTGGGACGTGTGGCCGTACTCACCGACATCACCCATTACAAAGAAGTTGATTTGCTCAAATCTGAATTCGTTTCCACCGTCTCGCATGATTTGCGCAGCCCGCTCACCTTCATGCGCGGCTACGCCACCATGATGCCGATGATGGGCGAACTCAATGACCGGCAGAAGGAATACATCGAGAAAATCTTAGGCGGCATTGATCGCATGTCGCAAATGGTAAATGATTTGCTTGATTTGGGACGCATTGAAGCAGGTGTAGAGCTGTTGTTTGAACCCGTGGAAGTGCAGCCGCTGCTGACAGATATTGCTGACCAATATTGGCAACATACGCATTTGAAAGGCATTCAACTCAATGTGGACGTTAAACCGAACATCAAGCCAATGTACGGTGATGCGGCTTTAATTCGCCAGGCGATTACCAATTATCTGGATAACGGCATCAAATATGCGGAAAACAGCGGGGCAATGTGTCTGCGGGCTGAACAAGTCAACGGCGAAGTGATCATCAGTGTCAAGGACCAGGGGCCGGGTATCCCACAAGAAGGGTTGATGCGGGTCTTCGAGAAGTTTTATCGTGTGCAGCAGCGCGGCGAGGAGAAGAAGGTGGGGTCTGGCCTGGGGCTGGCACTGGTAAAATCCATTGCCGAAAAACATGGCGGGCGCGTGTGGTGCCAGAGTGAAGTGGGGGAAGGCAGTACGTTCTATATTTCTATTCCGGTAGCGAAGCACTAATTGAGAAACTGGTAAATAATTAATTTGTGAATTGATGAATGGGTGAATTGTTAATGTAGATGACGGCGACCCCATTAGCCATTCACAAATTCAACCATTCACTATTAATCATTTTTCCCCAAAAAAACCCTATTGATTGTCCAACAAATCAAGGATCGCTTGCAGTTCCGGCGGTAGTTCGGCACGGAAGGTGAGTTCTTGTTCGTCGGACGGCCGTTTCAACACCAACTCTGCCGCGTGCAAGAAGTGGCGTTTCAAGTCAAATTTGCGTTTGCGACGGCCGTAAATACTGTCCCCCACCACTGGATGCTTAATATACGCCAAATGCACACGAATCTGATGCGTGCGTCCCGTAAATAAGTCACATTCAATAAACGTAAAATCATCGTAAGCAGTCATCGTGCGGTACTGCGTTTGCGCCGGACGGGCGTGCAATGAATGCGTGGGGTGCGGGCGAATGACCGCCATCTTTTTGCGCTGCGTAGGGTCACGGCCAATTGGTACATCAATCAGCGCCGCAGGCGGCTGAAGCTGCCCCTCGACCAATGCCAGGTATTTTTTGCGCACGGTGCGCTTCTTAAACTGCTTTTGCAAATGCCACAGCGCCTGATCATGCTTGGCAACGACAATCAGCCCCGATGTACCTTTGTCCAAACGATGCACAATGCCGGGGCGCATTTCGCCGCCCACCCCCTTGAGGTCGGGGCAGTGAAACAGCACGGCGTTTGCCAGTGTGCCGCTGTAATGCCCGGTTCCAGGATGCACAACCATATCCGCCGGTTTGTTAATCACAATCATGTCGCCGTCTTCGTAACGGATGTCCAAAGGAATGTCTTCGGGCAGCAGGTCGGTGGGCTGCACTTCTGGCAGCGTGGCAACGACTTGTTCGCCCCCTTCGAGTTTGAGGCTGGGTTTGGTTAACGGCCGTTCCCCCAACTTCACCATCCCCTCATCAATCAAGCGCCGCCACTGCATCCGCGAGAGTTGCGGCATCGCCATTGTCAGCGCCTTGTCCAGCCGCTCACCAGGGTAATTCAGGGTCAATTCTACATCTACAGGTTGGTTACTCATGGAAGCATTGTATCAATGGCACGCGCCTCTTGCCAACGCGAAGGTTTATTTTTAACCGCAAAGAGCGCAAAGAACGCAAAGAAAAGAGCAGAGAAAAATCTTTGCGCTCTTTGCGTCCTTTGCGGTAGATTCTTAAATGTGTCAGCCAATCAGAACGCAATCTCTAATCTCTTTTCTCGCAAATGACAACCGTCGCTGCGCTGCGCTCAAACGTGATTTGCTCCACCGTCACGCGGAAACCGGCAGCGCGGAAGTGGGCCAGGTACGGCTCCCAGCCTCCCTCTTGCCGCTGCCCGGTGATGCAAAAGAGCCACTCGATGAAGCGCGTTACTGGGCCAGTGGTTGTCAGGTGGCCTTCGGGGATGATCAGGAAACGGCCGTTCTGCCCTAACACGCGGGAAACGGCCGTCATCGTGCGCACATCCACCACATACTCTGTCGGAAACGTCGCCAGCACCGTGTCAAAACTGCCCGCCGCAAAGGGCAACGCTTGCACCCACCCGCGCACCAGTGGCACACTGGGCGCACGCCGCCGCGCCAGCCGACCCATCTGCGGTGACAAATCCAGTCCCGTCACGGCAAAGCCAGCTTGCTGCAAAGCCAGCAGTATATGCCCTGGCCCATGCCCAATTTCCAGCACCCGCTGGCCTTGCACAAACGGCAGCGCTGCCTGCTGCCAACGTCGCCACTCCCCCAACGACACCACCCAACTTACCACATCATACGTCCACGCCAGTTCGTGGTACAGCAGGCGAAAGCCGAAGCGAAGAAGTTGATACCAGAAAGACATAGTGAATTATGAATGGTGAACTGATTACTGACCACTGATTACTGACCACTGCTTACTGATTACTGCTTACTGTCCACAAGCGCGTAGCCGCGTTGGGTAATGGTGGGCGCACCGGCGCAAATCTTTTTCAGGGGGCAAACTGTGCAGCCGGTGCAGCCTTCATCTACTAGGGTTAGCCGACCACGCTGCACGAGGGTGTGGAGGAGTTGTTCGACGACGGCCGTTTCCAACCCCAACTGCCGCGCCACCACTGAAGCAGAAAGGGGAATGCCATTGCTTTGGCGGAAAAGGGAGAGAATTTCTTGAAGCATGATAAAAATAAAGTGTCAGGTGTCAGGTTGCTTGACACTTGACACCTACATACCTGACACCAATCCCCCCACCTGGTATACGGCCGTTGCCAACACCCAGGGTACAAGCAAAGTAATTACCACCGACAGCGCAGCCCAACGCCAGCCAAATTCGGCAATTTGCGCACCAACAGTAGCAATACAGGGCACATAGAGAAGAACAAAAATCAAGAAAGCGAAGGCACTGAGAGGCGTAAATGATTGCCGCAAAGCATGGGTCAGTGCCGTATTGCCATCGTCTGCGGTATTAGGGAATAACATGATGCCGGGAGTCAACGTTTCCAGTAATTGCTTGCCTGCATCTAATGTTGCTGCACCAAATCCCACCACGATGTTACGCAAATCGGTCAGGGGATGAATGGGCACGGCCGTTTCTCCCCCATCGTTCGCTTCACCCACATACACCTGCGCCAGCGTCGAAACCACCATCTCCTTTGCCAGCAGCCCCGTCAACAAGGCACCACTGGCTTGCCAATCTCCGAAGCCAGCCGGGGCCAGCGTTGGCGCAATGGCTCCGCTCACCTGTCCAAACAAACTCTCCTGTGGATTATCCACGCCCCAGGGAAAATTCAGCAGCAGCCAAAATATCACCGTGCCAATCAAAATAAACGACCCCGCCTTACGCACAAACGAGGCCGATTCTTCCCAGGTGTATGCCAGCACCCGTTTGGCCGCAGGCCAGCGATACGCGGGCATTTCCATCATCAAAATGCCCGCCGCCTCTCCTTTGAAAATAGTGCGCGAAAGCACCAGTCCAATCACGGCCGCCACCACAATACCAATCAGGTACAGCGCCCAAATGACAAGGTTGCCATTGCGCGGGAAAAAGGCTAGCCCAAAAATGACGTACACTGGCAGCCGCGCCGAGCAGGACATGAAGGGAATGAGCAGCCCCGTGAGAATGCGGGCGCTTTTGCTTTCGATGGTGCGTGTGGCGTAAATGGCAGGCACGTTGCAGCCAAATCCCAAAATCATAGGCACAAAGGAACGGCCGTGCAGCCCCAACTTACTCATACTGCGATCCATCACAAACGCCGCCCGCGCCAAATAACCGGTATCTTCCAAAATCGCCAGCGCCAGGTACATCACCAGCAATCCCGGCAAAAAGGTGAGCACGCCGCCCACCCCGGCAATCACGCCATCCGTCAGCAGGGAAATGAGCCAGACGGGGGCGTGCAGCCAGGTTAACAGTGCCACCGCCCAGTTGGTGATGGGGCTGCCAATCACGCTATCTACCCAATCCAGAAAAGGGGCAGAGACGTTTTGTACCAGACTAAATACGACGTACATCAACGCCAAAAAGATGGGAATGCCCAACCAACGATTGGTAATAATGCGATCAATGCGGTCGGAGAAGCTCCACGTTGCTTGTGGCGCGGTCAAGACCTGGCCTACAAGCTGATGCACAAACTGGTAACGCTCGTCGGTGATGGCGAGGTCTACGCCATCGCCGTAGTGGGGCTGCAAACGTTGATGGCTGTCGGCAACGGCCGTTACCAACACCCCCTTCTCGTCTTCCCCCAACTCTGCCAGCAGCGTTTCGTCCCCCTCTAAAAGTTGAATGGCTAACCAGCGGGATGGGTAACGGCCGTTCACCCCTGCCAGCCCCGTCATCATCCCCGCCAGCCGTGTAATCTCCGCCTCCAAAAGCGGGCTATAGCTAATGGCAGTGGGGGCCGAAAATAGCACCTTGGGCATGATTATCCTCTCTCGATTCCCCAGAAAACAAATCAGGTAGCGGCGACAAATGCTGCGCCATTTGGTACAACGCTTCGCGCAGCGCATCCAACCCCTCTTCCCGTGCCGCCGCTGTGGTGACAACCGGAACTCCACCCAACAAGTGTGCCAGCTTTTCCGCATCCACCTTGTATCCGCGCCGCGCTGCCAAATCCTGCATATTCAACACCAATAAAAGCTGCGCACCCGTCTCCATAATTTGGGCTGTCAAATACAAATTACGCTCCAGATTCGTGGCATCTAGCACATTGACGACAACATGCGGCTGTTCACGCACAATATAATCCCGCGCCACCTGCTCATCAGGCGAATAGGCGGATAAACTGTATGTGCCCGGCAAATCCAACACCTCAAAACGCACGCCCTGGTAAATAAACCAGCCACGCTTTTGGGCAACTGTCTTCCCCGGCCAATTACCCACATGCTGATTTTCCCCCGTGAGCGCATTAAAAAGGGTGCTTTTGCCCGTGTTGGGATTCCCAGCTAAAGCGATGCGAATTGTTGTAGTCATAAACCCTCAAAGAAATTGGAGATTTTGCCAATCTCTAATCTCTAATCTCCACATCTGCCAACCACAAAATATCTTGCTCATTGGCAAAAATCTGGCGTTCAATTGTGGCGCTGTCATACAAACCAACCACCAATTTGCCAGCCACTCCGGCAAATTCTGGGGGGACGGCAACACGATGCTTATCAAGTATTTGTTCGCCGGGCTGCCACGTGGTAGTGGGTCGTGTGCCAAAGGCAGGAATACCGTCATGTTGGGCAATCAGACGGCCGTCCTCACCTAGCACATGCACAAACACAGTATAAGACTGCGCCACCTCTGTTAAATCTTGCCACAACAAACTCAGTTCCAGCGTTGCCCCAGGAGCAATGTGAATGGACGCATTTTGCTGCAAGGGCAGGGGTTGACCGTTAACCGTCAAATAGGCCCCGGCCAGCAGCATTTCTTCGTTTACAATCTCATTCAAAGGCAATATCACCTGCGCCGCATCATCACGCACGGGCCGGTATGCAGCAAGTGTGATGCGTTCGTAGGTCTGCTCACTCTCTAAAATCGCGTGATAATCTAACCAGTGAAAAGCCACGTCGTCCGGGTCCCAGGTGGAATTATGAACGGGTACAAACCACAAACGATCATACGTTTGCGCCAGAGCAATCAGATTTGCTTCTGCCTGTCCATCGCCATTTTGATAGGTGGCGGGCTGCATGTCATTGGGTGTGTCTAAATGGCGCAGGTAATACGATAGGCTGGCATCTGGATAGTTGGGCACAATTACATCACCGGGCTGCACGGCCGTTTCCAATGCCGCAGCCACCTCTCTATAACCCAAATCGCGGTAAAAATTTGGATTGAAAAAGTAATTAGAAAGGCTCAAAGCGACTATCAATAAAACGGCCGTACCGAACCCAAGCGCCAGCCAACGATAGTAAGCAGCACGTTTAGCCCAAAGGCTCCACAAACCCATTCCCACCAATGCCCACCAGGCTGGCGCAGCCACGCTAATATAGTAGGCATTAAACGTGTCCCGGCTGAAGCGCATGTAATAAATGCCTAACGCAGCGCCACCTAACCAGGCAAGAAGGAAAATGGCTAACGGCCGTTTCTCCTGCCACAAATAGCGCACGCCAAAAATCAATAACACAACAAACCCCAACCACAGCCAACGTCCCACTTCTGGCGTGATCCCCGTGCCCACACTCAGTTCCACGCCCACATCTGTTAAATGATTCGCCAGATTAGGCGTCGTTGGACGGCTAAAATGACCACCAATCGAAATGATGCCCGGCAAACTATAAGCCAACCAGGGCAAAAACAACAACGCCGCCGCCACACCGCCCAACGCCCAGCGCCACCACTGCCGCCGATATTCGGCGTGTGCCAACACATAAGCCCCATGCGCCAACAGTGCAAACAAGCCAAATGTATGCCCATACACCGTCAGCGCCGCAAACAGCGTGTACAAACCCCACCACCAACGCCCGCGCTGCAAAGCTGTCAGCAGTGCCAATGTCGCTGCCAAAGAAAAAACAATCGCCAGCGTGTATTGATTACGCAAATCCTGGCTTTGCCAGATAAGCGGCTGGGCAATAGCCATCAAACCGGCCAGCAGCACCCCAAAACGCGCATGAACCAGGCGGCGTCCGAGCTGATACGCCAGTGGCAAAGCCAACAAACCCGGAATCAGCGAAATCATGCGCATGGTAAATTCACTGTCTCCGGTCAATTGCATCCAACTATGCAGCGACAAGTAATGCAAAGGTGAATGTGGGTTCCCTAATTCGCGCAGGGATGTGATGATGCGCCCTGCCGATTTCACCGCATATCCATAGCTAATACCTTCATCCCCTCGCAGCTCTTGCTGCCCCAAACGAAACACTCGCAGCCCATAGCCAACAAAGGTCACACCCACCATCAAGCGTAAGTAAAGTTGAGTGGATGATACAGCACCAGCAGACACTTTTCGTCGCAACCAGGCGGGGCTATGCGGCATAGGCAGTTGGGGAATGGTGAGTGAAGGGTAGGTAACGGCCGTCACCCGCACACCACGCCAACGCCAACGCCAGGCTACCATTATCGCCACCAGCAATGCCAGCAAAGAAATCGCTATACCCACAGGCACTGCCACGGGTTGAAAACGCAGCGTCACAGAGTGGCTGCCCGCCGCCAATGACACCGCTTGCAAAGACACATCTGCCTGCTGTAATTCTGCTGCCTCCCCATCTACAAGCACCTGCCAGCCGGGATAATACCACTCGCTGATCACCAGGTACCCGGCAGCGGGTGTCTGTACATCCATATCCAGCCAGCCGGGACGCGGTGAGGTCACATGTACCTGCGGTGCATCTACGTTTGCGGGTGGGGTGACGGGTGTGGAAGGGATAGAAACGGCCGTATCTCCCATCAAAATCACCTGCGCCCGCGGATCAAAATCCGGGCTGCCCAATAACGACAACGCCTCATCCTCGTTAGCCACTGCCACTACCTCATACGTCATCCAGGCACGAGGATACGGCTCATTCACACGATAAACCATCCCTGAAACAGGGCGGTCTACAATGACGCCATCGCTAAACTCAAATTCCGGCGTCAAAATCTGATCAGTCAGCGGCACAGTGGAGACAACGTAAGCCACATTCATCAACTGCCAGCGACGCGGGCGCGGCACACGTTCCATCTTTGCTAATGCTTGGGGCTTCAATGGGCTAATACCACTCACATCCTGCCACCCATACGCCTCGCCCACATTAGCCCAAAACGTACCCCGCGTATCCACCCGCATCGGGGTATCTTCTACCGGCACAGCCAAAAGTGTCTCCAACCAAGCCGGCCGCTGCCAATACGCCGCCGGAGAAGCATCATACCGAGACATCCCCGAAGACAATCCCATGTACAAATCGCCTACCAGCAAAGCCACCAACAGAGTAGATTGTGCACGCGGCCAACGCTTACGCCACAACAACGCCATCACCAATACCGCCAGAACGAGCTGCCGCAAAAAAATACCCGGCCATTCTGGCTGAGGCCAGGCACGGGTAGCAACCAGCGTAACCAGCGTCAGCGCAAACAAACCAGCAATGATTACCCCCACGCGCCGCATGAGCCGCTGCTGCTGGCCCGCCTCCAATCGCAGCCAAAGGCCCAGGCCTTGTGCAGCCATCAATGCTGCGGCCAAACTCACCAACCCCATCAATCGCTCTTGCTGACGGAAGAAGGAAAATCCAGGGGCAAGGTGGTAAATAAGTTGAAAGATAATGCCTGAATCTCCCAACGCTATCCAGGCTGCCACGCCCATAAAAATGCCCCAAAATGCAAGTTCGGCCGTCTGCCGCTTATCTACACGACGCGCCAGCCAGGCAAATAGGGTTAACGCCAATCCAGCTACGCCCCAATATTCGGGCGACCACAGGCTTATGACCGCGGGAACCAATACCTGAATATTATGCAGCAGGGGCTGTCCCTTTGAGACGAAGGCATAATCAACATTGGCACGAGTGGTAAAGGGTTGGAAGCGCAGCACAGGCAGCCAGTAGGCTGTCGCCGTCGCAAGGCCGGTTAAAGCAATGATCACCCCAAATCCAAGTATGGGTTTCCAAGACCAACGTGCTTGTAAGGTAAGGAAAAGGTAGTAAGCAACGGCCGTATATACCACATGCAAAAACGTCTGGGGATGCCCAGCCATGGCACTTAAGGCCAGTGTCAATCCCGCACCCACAAACCAGGGCATAGCCCCCCCAGTTTCCCCTCGGCGCACACCCAGGCGAATACACAACAAAATGAGTGGCAGCCAGGTAATGCTCTCTAAAACAGCAAGCTGTAGCGTAGGATAAGAAACAAGATACCCCCCCAACCCAAAGATTACGGAGGCCAATAGTCCAGCCAGGCGACTGCGCGTCAGATCATATGCCAGGGCATAGGTAAAGGCGCCAGTCAACCAGATATGCAGCAGGGCTTCGAGTTCCAAAGCATACAGAGGAAAGCCCCAGGGCGCAGCAGCAAAAATGGTTATCCAGCGGGGGAGGTAGAAAACGGCCGTTTGCGGATCCGCCACAAAAGGAACCCCAACATAACTATGCGGCGACCAAAGTGGTAAACGCCCCTGCAACATCTCACGAGCCTGAAATGTAGCAAATGCATGAAACTGTTCAGTAAAATCACTGGTAGGGAATCGCTGCCATCCACCTAAAATTGGCAAAAAAAACAGAATCCAAAATGTAGTCCAGGCGAGCAAAGGCCAGAGATGGTTTCTTTTCATCAAAGCAACTCTTAACAGAATTTAGAACCGAAGTTTAGAAAAGATAGGCAACCTTCTAATCCCCACGCCCCCATTCCACTTGCAGTTTACTGGCAATGCCTCGACCTAAAGCGATGCGTGAATCACGCACAGAAATGAGCAGCGGGCCACCCGCATCTTGCACAATGCGCAGGCACACACCCGGCGTCAACCCCAATTCCGCCAGACGATGCGCCAACCGCCGCCCTCCGCATAATTTGCATAAGCGCACATCTTGCCCAATGGGAGCCATAGTCAACGGGCATAACCCGTCTGTAGAAGTAGAAGTCAGGTTTTTACTCATCTGTACGTATTCCATAAATATGGGCCGCGATTTCCCGGCCCAACGCATGAGTCTGATCGCCAATTTGCATCATCAGGGGGCCATTAAAGGGAGCCACCTCTGTAAATGTCACCGGTTGGCCTGGCTCAATATGCCGCGCCGCCAAATAGTCCAATAGCAAAATACTCTCCGGGTGAATACGTGTAATGGTACCTCGGTCGCCCGGTTTCCACTCATTCAAGGGCTGGTCTACGAGGGCGGGCACAATCCACTCGGCATCAGGAATAGGGTTGCCATGTGGGCAAGTCGGCGGATTGTCCAAAAAAACGGCCAGCGCTTCCGTTACTTCGTCGGCAGTGGCATGTTCTAGCTGGCAGGCAAAATCATGCACTTGCTGCCAGGGCAACCCCAAATGGTCAGTTAAAAAGCACTCCCAAAGACGATGACGACGGATGATTCGACAGGCGCGACGGTCACCATCATCGGTCAAGGCAACGCCTTTGTATGGTGTATGGTCCAACAATCCTTGTTCACGCAAGCGATGCACCATCTCGGTGGCGGAAACGGTGGAAACACCCAGCCGCTCTGCCAACGCGGAAATGGGAACCAAGCCGTCATCTTCGGCCAGTTCGCTGATGGTTTTGAGGTACATTTCTATGCTTTCGTTAAAGGATTCGTGTTTCATACTCAGAGTTTAAGGTTAACCTAAGATTTTATTATTAAGAATAGCCCTATGATACAAAAAGGGCTGACCTATCGCAATGATATTTGTCAGCCCTAACTATGACAATTGTCATGTAGAGGAGGTGTGATTTGCTCCTCTTCTACGCAATGAGCGCGTGGATTTCGGAAACGGCCGTTCCCGTATCATCTCCCCCCACCACCATACTAATACTACACTCCGATGAGCCTTGAGCAATAGCTATAATATTTGTTTCCTGCGCACCCAACACCGTAAAAATACGTCCGGCAATGCCGGGCGTACCACGCATTCCTGCACCTACAACCGTCACAATTGAGACATCATGCTGTGCCCAAATGCGGTCAATATCCTGCCGCTGCAACTCCTTGGCAAACTCCCGTTCCAGTGCCTGAATCACCTGCTCCGTTGATTCATCCGGCGTGGCAAAGCAGATGGATTGCTCTGACGACGCCTGGCTAATCAGCAACACACTCACATCCTCATGCGCCACCGCGCCAAAAGTGCGGGCGGCAATGCCGGGCACACCCATCATGCCCTTGCCCTCCACCGTAATCAGGCTCAGGTGTTTGATGGCCGTGACCGCTTTGATACCGCCCTTACCATTGCCATCATCGGGCACAATCACCGTGCCGGAGTGCGCCGGGTTGAAGGTATTTTTGATGCGCAGGGGGATGTCGTTTTCGATGCACGGCCGTATCGTTTTCGGATGCAGCACCTTCGCCCCATAATACGCCAGTTCCGACACCTCGCGGTAAGTCAGAACAGGAATAGAGCGGGCATTCTGCACCAAACGCGGATCCGTCGTCATCACGCCATCCACATCCGTCCAAATCCACACCTCATCCGCTTGCAGCGCCTGCCCCAAAATAGCTGCACTGTAATCAGAACCACCGCGTCCCAACGTCGTCGTAATCCCCTGCTCCGTCGCCGCAATAAAACCTGTGATGATGGGGATTGCCCCCTTATCCAACAACGGCTGTACCCGCACTCGTGTTTTTGACTTCGTGCGCGGCAGCGAGGGCATCGCTGCCTGAAAGTTATTATCCGTTACAATCAATTCCGTCGCGTCAACAGCTTCGGCGGCAAAACCGATCTGGCGCAAATAAGCAGCCAAAATGCGCACGCTCATCTGCTCGCCCATGCCGCTGATGGCATCCAACGCACGCGGTGTTAGCTCACCCAACACGCGTACCGCCTGGCACAAATCTTCAAAGCGGCTGATAAATTGCCCATTTTCGCCCATTATCTGCTGCCGCTCCCCCTCTGGGATCAGCAAGCCATCAATTGCTTCAAAATGCACCTGGCGCAGTTCATCCGCCACGCGCTTATACGTTTCGCCATCGCCCGCCGCCGCTGAATATGCGCCGCGTAGCAGCAGGTCGGTCACTTTCACTGGCTTCGACCCCATTGCCGAGGCCACCACGACCACGCTGCCCCACTCTTTTTGCGCTTGTTGAATGAGAACGGCCGTTTCCCGCATCGCTTGTGCGCTCCCTACAGACGTTCCACCAAATTTCATGACTAATGTCATCACATCTTCTCCTGTACTCCGTTATCCGTAAACCGTATTCCGAAAACGATTCACGGGTTCGGGGGAGAAGTATAGCGAGCATCCGCTTTCTGCCAAATGAAAAAGCGGGAGAAACCTGCTAAAGAAGTTTCTCCCGCTCGTTCCATGCCATCTGTGTCAAACAAAGATTACCTGAGAACAACAGGCAAGTAAATGATCAAACCTCCTTGCGTTTCAGACAGCACGGTCAATGTTGCTGTTGCCATCACCGTCGTACCGCCGGGCGAAACGGCCGTTGCCACCACCTCATACACACCCGGCCCAGTCACCCGCGCCGTCACCGGCACAACCGCCGCGCCGCCCACCGGCACAACCACCTGCGTCCGTTGCGACTTCGCCGCGCCGCCATCCACCGCCAGCGACAACTCATACGTCGTCAGCACATTGCCCGTATTCGTAATCACCAGCAAAAACGACGCTTGCAGCGTATCCGTCACCGTGCGGCTGGGAGGCTGCCAGGCCATGCTCGCCGCCTCCAGTTCATTCATCGTCACGGCCGTTTCCGCCACAGCCACCACCCGCTCATCCGTCTGCGAACGGGCCAGCAGCCCCAGCGACAACGCCCCCGGCGGCAGCGCCGCCATCTGCGACACAGCCAACTCCACCGTTTGCGACTGTCCCGCATCCAGCGTCACGGCCGTACTGCTCAACTCCACAAAAGCCGCCAGCCCGCCAAACGGCGTCAGGTCAAACGTATCCGCGCCGCTGCCCGTGTTCGTCACTGTAAACGACCATGTTGCCGCCGCACCGGGGTCAATCTCCGCCGGGCCGCCGCTAAAAGCCAGCGCCACGCCGCCGCCCAACACCTGCGCCGTGCCCGCCGCCTCCGCCATCACGCCCGGCGCGGATTGGGAAACGGCCGTCACCGACACACCGTAATCCCCCACCCCCGCCGCCACATCCGGCCACACCACCAGCAGCAGTTCGGCGCGATTGTACGCGCCCGCCAGCAGCGCCAGTTCATTCACCGGGCTGCCATTCGCTTGCAGAACGGCCGTCCACCCTGCGGGAACGGTCACAGCCAGCGCGTAGCTGTCCGCCAGCGTGCCCACATTGCTAATTGCCAGCGTGTACGTCAGCACGCCGCCGCGACCGCCCGCCGCCGTGTCCGGCAGCAGCGCCATTTGCACGCCAAACTGCCCCACGCCAACGGCCGTACCCGTCGCACTATCCGCCGCGCCGCTCGCGCCAACAGCCTCAACCGTAAACGGCTGCGGCCCCGCGCTCATCGGCGTCGCCGCAAAGGCGATGCTGGCCGCACTGCCGCCGGGCACAATCACACTGGGCGGCAGGTCAACGCTGGCCGTGCCCGTCACCGCCAGCGCATAGGTTTGCACGGCCGTTTCCAGATTCGTCAGCGTCAGCGTGTACGTGAGGGGTAGACCCGTGCGCCCGCTTTGCAGCGCCGGGCTAACGGCTAGCGCCAGCCCATCGGCCACCACCAATTCCGCCGATGCCGCATCCTGCACATTGTCCACCACCACATCTACGATGATGGGCAGGGTTTCTGCGGCCGCATCTGCGGGGATGACGGCCGTCACCGGCACAGCCACGCTGCCGCCCGCCGCCACTTCTACCGTGGCAGGCAAGGTCAGCCAATTTGCCGCCGGGCCGCCTACCGTCAGCGTGTACACGGCCGTCGCCGCGCCCGAATTACTCAGCGTCAGGGTGTAAACGGCCGTCGCTCCCGCAAAGGCCGTCGCGCTCGGCGGCGTGATCGCCACAATGTGCGGCGCACTCACATACAGCGGCGGCAAGGTGATGGCGTTGCTTCCGCTGGGCAAGGTGTAGGAAACGGCCGTGCCCTGTGCCACCAACCGCGTCTCACCCGGCTGCATATCCGCCAATTCACTGACAAAAGTGTGCGTCATCACCGGCTGCGCCCAGGTCTGGGCATAATCCCAGCGGTAATCGGGGTCGGCGCTGGCATCCGGCGGCGTAGAGAATGTATCCGTCAACACCGTCACGCCACTAATGCCCACCGTATGCGTCAGCGTCACATCGTAAACAGGCAGCGCTGTCGCCTGCGGCCACTGCGTGCGGTAGGTGTTATGCACCTCCCAACTATTCGCTTCGTTGGCAGGGATGGTCAGGTCGTCGTTGACATTGCTGATGTGGTAACTGTGCTGGTTCCACAACGGCCGTGCCTCACCCCACACGCCATCTTGCCCAAAGAGCACCACGCCGCGAATGGTGGGCACAATCACCTCCGCGTAACCGTCCTCGTCCACATCCACAAACAGCGGGTAATCCGTGCCCGTCGCCGAATTTGCCAGCGGTTCATTGAAGAGAACGTCGCCGTCCGCGCCGTTGTAGATGGTAAAGCCCTGTTCCTGCCCGTTCCAGGCCACCTCATACGCGCCGTCGCCGTTCAGGTCAAGCACGGAGGCATTGTTGGCAGAACTGCTGTCTTCGGCGATGGCCTCCCACAGCACCGAGCCGTCCGGGTTGAGGGCATAGATCATGCCAAAACGGCCGCTCTCAAACTCGTAGCGCATCCCCGTGAGGATGTTCACCGCGCCATCGCCGTCCAAATCGGCCACGGAAACGCCGCCGGGATTGCCGGGGTCGAGTGGAGTTGTCCACAGCAGCGAACCGTCCTCACCATTCAGCACGGTCAACGCGCCGTAATGCGAGACGATCACTTCGGGAGCGCCATCGCCGTCAATGTCGGCGACGGCCGGGGCGCCGAATGTGCCTGCCATTGAGGATGTGAGTACGACCGTCCACACCAACTGCGGTGCGCCCTGATTAAAGTCGTAAACCCACACATCATCATCCCAACCGGTGAGGATCAGGTCGAGCAGGCCGTCGCCGGTGAGATCGGCCAGCACGGGGGGATTGGCATGGGGCGGCGCTGTCGTACTCCACAGTAACGTCCCGTCATGCTCGCGTACCTCCACCGTATCGCCCACATTCGCCACAATTTCCGGTTCGGGGTCCAAATCCAGATTGCCGATGGCCGGAGCCGAGAGCGTCTCGAAAATGGACACGGTGTTCGTCATCCAATAAGTGCTGCCGTCGGCGTGGAAGGCCCACAATTCGCTGCCGGCAGCGACAACAACTTCCGCGCCCGGCTGCCCATCCAGTTCGGCAATAGCCGGAGAGCCAACCCAGGTGCGGTAAGCACCGCCGCCAAAGTCGTGGCTCCAAAGGATGGGATCGCCGTCGCCAGTATCCTCGCCATTGCCGCGAAAGACGAACAGCGTGCCAAAGTTGGTCGAGTCGTCGGCGGTGAGGATGATTTCGGTACGGCCGTCGCCATCCAAATCACCCGCCGTCATCCCTGCGGCAATGCCCACCGTGCCAAAGAAAGGCAGGCCATTTCCGGCGGGGGTGTTGTCCCACCACTCGGCCGTCGGCTGATAGGGCACTGCCTCTGCCGGATTGGACTGGAAGGCATCCACGCGCATGGTCGTGCCATTGTTGATGCGGGCGACGTGCGGCCCCGGCTCCAAACCGGTGTAATGGTAGGCCAGCGTTTGCTCGGTGTAGGGGTATTGGAAGTCGGCCGTATCCACATACACGCCGTCAATAAACACCTCGATTGTGCTGAGGTTGTTACGGGTGACGCCGAACAGGGTGAAGGAATCGCCCACAAAGGGGAACCAGACATTGGAATCGGCATAGTAGAGGCCGGGGATAACGATGTCGCCGCCGATGGCGTTGGGGTGGGCCGCGTCATCGAGGTTGGCGGTGTAATGGAGACGGCCGTCATCCACCGCCCGGCTGGCATTGACCAACTCGTCAGACATCGGCTGGCCGTCCCACACGTCGAAGTAGTCGAAGTAGACCGTGCCTGCGGCCACGCTGACGGAGATGGTATGCGTGCCCGTAATCAAGTCGCCGAACTGGTAGGAGCGCACGTCTTCCCCGGCAGCATTTTGCAAGTCAATCACGCCCTGGCTGGCGCCATCAACGAAGATTTCGGCCTGAGATGTGACATTGCGCACACGGAAGCCGACGGCGGCCCAACGGCCGTCAAAGGTCAGGCTCACCGTATCCCCCGCCGCGCCAGAGTACACATGCCAGCCGCTGCTAACAATGGGCGTCGTTTTGTTGGCGTACCACGTTTGCGGCCGGATGCGCCAGTCATACACGCCGTTGTACAGCAGCGCCGGGTCGTCCTCTTCGTAGCGCACAATGCCGGTGGTGGCGGGCGGCATTTGGAACGGCGCGATGCCGGGCACGATGAAGGCGTCCACCGCGAGATAGCCGCGCGTGTGGCGCACGGTCATCAGGTGCGGGCCAACGCCCAGGCCATCAAAGGAGAAGGGACGGGTGATTGGGGTACTGCTGTACAAGTTAAACTGCCCCCTATTCACGCCATCAATACTGATTTCTACGTGGTCGCTGCGGTCGTTTGCCAACCCCAAGAAGGTCACACTGTCGCCGCTGAAGGGGAACCAGGCCACGCTCTCGTGCTGGAAGCCATCGCGCCGGTACGTGCCGCCGCTGGCCGCCGCATCTGCAAACTCATCCCACGAATCAAAGTCGTCGCCGAGGTAGACCTGCGGGTTGTTTTCTTCGTAAGTGGCGGCGGGCAAATCGCTGCCGTCCCAGGTGTCGAAGTAGTCGAATTTGACCTGCGTGCCAGTGGCGTTGGGGTGGCTGGTTCCCAGCACGGTGACGGAGATGGTGTGATTGGTATCGCTGAGGCCATCGAAGATGAAGGTAGCCACATCGGTATCCCGCGAGTAGAGGTCTATCACGCCCTGGCTGGCGCCATCAATGAAGAGTTCGGCCTGCCCGCCGCGATAATCGCTGACGAATCCGGCCGTGACCCATGTGCCGTCGAAGTTGAAGCTGATGCTGTCTCCGGCGGCGCTGGAAAGAATGTATTGGCCCCGGCTGGCCGCCGGTACATTGTCGGTGCGGTCCCAACTGTAGGCGGTGATGGGATAGGGCAGGCCGTTGTAGAGTACGGCCGTATCATCCTCCTCCACCCGCGTGAAAACAGTGGGCGTGGGGGGCGGGGTTGGCGCAGAGATAGCCGGAACGATGAGAGCATCCAGCGTGGCCTCTTCGCGGTAATCGCGCAATTTGAAGATGTGCAGCCCCGGCCCCAGGCCATCAAAAGAGTAGGTGATGGTCGGCGCTGCGCCGGTGTAGATGTCGAAATGGCCCTGGAACACCTCGTCAATATAGATGCTGACCTCGTCGCTGCGGAAGTAGTCGAGCGCCTGATAGGTCACGCTGTCGCCCATGAAGGGGAACCAGGCTGTGGGACGGCCGTGCAAAGCCGATTCGCTGTACGCGCCGCCGCTGGCGTCGGCATTGGCGGTGTCATCCCAACCACCGCTGCGGAAAATACGGCCGTCTACCTCTTCAAATGTGCCGTCGGGCAGGCTGCTGCCATCCCATACATCCACGTAATCCAGGTAGACATAATTGCCATTCGATAACTGGTTGGCCGTCCCAAGTACCGTCATGGAAAAGGTGTGCGTGCCAGTAATCAACCCGGCGAAGGTGACGCTGGTCACGTCGTCTTCGTTGCTGTACAGGTCAACCACGCCCTGGCTGCTGCCATCGAGGAAGAGTTCCGCCTGCCCGCTGTTGTACGTGGTCAGGAAACCCACGCTGGCCCGCACACCGTTGAAGGTGAGGACGGCCGTATCCCCCGCCGTATACGAATACATGGACTGGCCGTCGCTGGTCGAAGAAGAAAGCGTGGAGCGCGTCCAACTGCGGGCGGTGACGGTGTACGGCAGGCCGTTGTAAAGGAAGGCGGCATCGTCCTCCTCGTGGCGGGCGTAGCTGCCGGGCACGGGCGGCGTGTAGAAGGGCGCTGTGCCGGGCGTGATGAAGGCATCTATGGTTGTAAAACCATGATAGCTGCTGACTTGCATGATATGCGGGCCAGCGCCTAAGCCATCAAAAGAAAAGGTGCGGGTGATGGAGACCAGCGGATTGTACAGGTCAACGGTGGCCTGATAAACGCCGTCAATGAACAGGTAGGTTTTGCCGCCGTCGGCGTTTGCCAATGCCTGGTAGCTGACGGAATCGCCGGTGAAGGGGAACCACACGGCCGCATTGCTGCTGCGAATGTAGCTGCCGCCGCTGGCGTTGGCATCGTTGATGGGGCTGCTCCAGCCGCTGCTGCGGAAGATGCGCGTGTCGCTCTGCTCAAACGTGCCATCGGCATAGCTGCCGCCGTTGTACACATCCACATAATCAAGATTGACATAATCGCTAAAGGAAAGTGGGTTGGCCGCGTCTTGCGCGACGATGCTGACGGTATGGCTGCCCGCGCTCAAGCCATCGTAAACGAAGCTGACGGGGGTGACGTCGCGGCGGTAGAGGTCTACCATGCCCTGGCTGAGGCCATCAATGAGGATGTCGGCGTAGCCGCTGCTGTTGTCGGCGATGAAGCCGAGGTTGATCCAGGTTCCGCTGACGGTGAAGACGGCCGTTTCCCCCAATGTATCCGCCCGCCAATAACTGCCGTTACTGGCCTGGCTGTTCCCCACATTCACCCACGTCCCCGTCGTCGCCGCCTCATCCTGTTCGTAGTGCAGGATGAGTGTGCCGGTGATGGTTTGGGGAGATTGGAGATTGGAGATTGGAGATTGGTCGCTGGGGGTTGGTAGCTGGTTGTTGGTGGCTGGTAGTTGGTTGTTGGTGATGGGTTGTTCGACATCGGCCTCTGCCAACTGTCCACTGTCCACTGCCAACTGATCACTGATGACTGCCAACTGATCACTGATTACTCTCAACCCCGTCGGCGGCCACAGGAACGCCGCCGGCGGCTGCACGGCCGTATCCGCCAAAATCTCGCTGGTGATGACGGTGGTCACGGTGACGGTTCCGGGGGCGACGACGACGGGCTGCACGGCGTGGGACGCGCCCAACGCCTGCCCCACGCTGAGGTAGCCGTAGCCCGCGCCATTGGGGATGAGCGCGTCGGACTCATCCAGCAGGTTGACGGTGAGCGTATACACGCCCGCCGCCCAGCCGGAGGTATCCACGCTGGTCAACTCATACGTGCGCGGACTGCCCACCAGCACGGTGAGGGGAATGTCGGCGCTGAAAGCGGTGTCGCCGTTGGCGGCCAGCACGGCCGTGCGTGCATTCACATCCTGCGCCACATTAGCGATATTGGCAATCTCCACGCTGAGGGTAGTGGAGCTGACGCCCGTTTCCACAAAGGCAGGGTCGGCGCTGACCTGCGTCACCTGCACGAATTTGTCTACGACGTTGAGGCGGGCAACGGCCGTATCGCGCACATCAATCTGCACATCCGGGGCCACAGCCACGATGTCGGCCGTCAGGTCAACCGCGCCCAGCGCCGCCGGGGTGGTGTTGACGGGCAAATTGACCGTCGCCCCCGGCGCGATGGCTTCGTTGAAAAGTTGGTCGCCATCGGGCAAGCCGGTGACGGTGATGGCGTAAGTCGTCGTCAACGTGCCCAAATTGGTCACGTCGAGGGCGAAGTTAGCCGTGTCGCCGAGGAGGACGGCGGCATTGTAGGGGGTGAAACGGCCGTCCACGCGATGCTGGCCGATTTCGCAGAGGTCTGTGCCCACGCTGGTAACGGCCGTACTCAAGCCATCCAACGCCGCTAATAATTCGGCGCTGGTCGTGGCGGCGGCAATTTCGTCGCGGGCGGCGGCGATGGGGCCGCTGTCGCCGGTGAAACCCGCCGCCGCAGCAGAGGCCAGATAGCTGTCAATTGCGCCGAGCAAATTGAGGCGCGGCTGCGCCAGGCAGACGCCATCGGCGCAGCTTGTTTCCACAGCCATAAACGCATTCACCAAAAGGGTGGTGGCCGACTGCGCCGGTTCCGGTTGGCAGGCGGCCGTTTCCAGCATGGGCAATGCCAGCGGCGAGGCAAACTGCACCGCCGCCAGCGCCATCGGCGCAAATTCGCCCGCTGCGCTGCGGGCTTCTACAAAGTAGACCGAACCGGGCAGCGCGTCAGCGGTGTCCACGACCATCTCATCGCTGAAAATGGCGTCGGGGGATAACATGCCGGTGTCCAAGTTTTCAGATGAAAGGAGGACGGTGGGGGAGAGGACGGCCGTACTGAAATGCTCGCCGCGCACGGTGACGGTGACGGGGAAAGAGGCGGCGCTGTTGCCCACATTTTGCAGAGCCAGCGTCACCGTTACCGGGCTGCCGGGCAAAACGGTTTGCGCCAGCGGATCAACGGTGAGATAGGGGAAGGGCAGCGCGGGCATGGTGAAGGCGTCGCTGTCGCTGTCCGACACGCTGCCGTCTGTGGCCGTGACGGTGAAGGGGTAGTTTGTGCCCGGCGCGGGCAGCGGCGCGGCGGGGGGCACAACGTAGAGGCCAAGCGTTTGCTGCGCCCCGGCGTCGAGGGTGACGCTGGTTTGCGTGCTGCCCGCAGGGCCGCCGCTGCCCGCGCTCCACACCGCCCAGCCTGCGGGCAGGCCGCTCACGCTGATGTCAAATGTGGCGGCGGCGGTGGCGTCGTTGCGCACGGTGACGTTGAAGGCTGCGCCGGGGACTTCGGCACGGCCGTCTGCGGCGTGGTTCAGCGTCAAGGGGAACTCGTAATCGGAACCCTGCACAATGCCCATCGGCACGGCGATGAGCGGGTCGGCGGCGACGGTCACGTCTACGCCCTGGTTGGCAGCCAGGTCTAAGGTGACGATGGCCGAGGCGAAGAGCGCCGGGTACTGCGCCGACTGCGCCGTGAGCAGCACGCTGGCGCTGCCGGTGGCGGCTTTGGCGGTGGGCGTGACGACGGCCGTCTCGCCCGCCATCCCCGCCGCCCAGCCAGCGGGCACGGTGAGGGTAAGGGTGTAGGCGTCGCTGTAGTTGGCGAGCAGGGCCGGGGTGATGGCGATGGCTTCGTTGACAGTGGCGCTGGTTGTGGCGGGTACGGCCGTCAACGCAAAGAAATCGGCGGCGCTGCTGAGGGCGATCTGGTCGAGGTCGCCGTTGTCGCTGAGGGTGAGGTCGCCGCTGACGTTGGCGAGAGCCAGGGATTGGATGTTGGAGACGGCCGTGCCGCCCACCGTCACCGTGCCGCCATCAATGCCGCTGACCATCACCTGCCCTTGTTGCAGGGTGAGGGTTTGCGCGGCGGCGAAGTTGGGTGCGGGGGCTGCGCCCATGCCCGCCAGGGTCACATCGCCGCTAAAGGCGGCGTCGAATGCGCCGCTGTAAAGGTCGCTGTCGTTGAGTACGGCGTAATCGCTAACGAACGCGGCTTGCGGCGCGTTGGTGGTGGCAGTGTAACTGCCCACCGGGACGATGGCGAGGCCGTTGGCAGCAGGGGCGTAGCTGCTGGCTGCGCCGTTGGCGATGAGGCTCCATTGTTGGGATGAGCCGCTGAATTGGGCACGGCCGTTCTCGGCAGCCAGGCTGCCACTGCCCAAATTTGTGCCGTTTTGCGAGAGGGTGGCGGAAACGGCCGTCAACTGCTCAAATGGCGCGGCCTGGGTGTGGCCACTGCTCCAGTCGGCGGAGAGGGAGGGGGAGCTGCTGTAGTGGTGAACGGCCGTGACGTTGAGGGTAACGGGGCCGGAGAGGGTGGGAACGGCCGTTAACGTGGTCGTGTTCACGGTGGCAGGGTCAGGCAGCGACAAATCACTCACCCAAAAATCGGGCAAAGAGGGATCGAGCGCACCACCGGCCAATCCAGCCACCAGCGCGGCAACGACAAAGCCATACCCGGCTACTGCACCGCCCTGACATGCCGGCGGATTGGGCGATACGCCACAAGCGCCAAGCGCTGGAGGAAGTGCCGCCTTAGCGGCAATAATCAGGCCGAGCAGCGTTGCTTTACCACCGGCCGCGTTACCGGCTACTGCGCCAGGAAGTTCACCGGGAGACAGAGGTGGTATTCCCAAAGAAGCAACAAAGACTTCGGCAAAGAATGAAAAAATGTAGGCCAAAAATCCGCCAACAAAGGCCAAACCACTGCCCTCAACCAGGGCTACCATGATGATTTCTTTGTTTATAATCGCGTAAAAGAGACCCTCGGCGGCGGCGTAACCATCGGCGTTTATGTAGCTGGCGTTGCCATCCGGGGCGACAACCATGAAGCCGATGTCTTCGCCATAAGGCATGGAAACCATCTGCTCTGGCACAGCGATGAGTGCGCCGGTGGCGGCATAATCGGCGATGCGTGCTTTGGTATCGTCGGGAATGGCAAGGCCATCTAATTCGGCCAGGTTTTCGGCGAGGATGAAGTGGGTGGGAATGCCTTGTTCATCAGCAACGAGTAGGGTGCGTACGGCCGAATGCACTTCGCCGGGCAAAAAGAGGTCGAGCAGTTCGTATTCCATGCTCTTTTCGGCGGTGGTGCGCAGAAAGTTGGCGCTTTGCACCGCTTCCAAATTTTGGCCGGGATAGGGAATGGCTTTTTCGGCGATGTTCAGCAGTTCAAAGGAAGTTTGCAGGCTGCCTTCGTCCGTTGTGACCTGGCTGCTGAGGATGAGCTTGGGATGGTCGGGGTAGGATTTGACGAGCATGGTTTCGGCGTTGATGGAACGGCCGTCCCAAGTAGAGGCATATTGGAACATGGCGCTCATCAAATCAAGCTGGGCGAACTGTGCCCCGTATAACGCGGGCAACTGTTCATCTACAAAGGCGGTAATCACGTCCAAGTCGTTCGCTTCATCAGTGAGGTCTTGGTAAGCGTTGTAAGCGGCAACAAGCGCGGGCGCTTGCTGGTAGATGGCGTTCAAAGCGTGTTCAGCCTGGGCTGCGGGATAGGCGCTGTTGGGAATGGGCTGCACCTGGATGATGTCGCTGGTGGTGAGCAGGGGCGATTCGTCACGCGGGGGCAGTTGGGCACTGCCACCCATACGCAGGTCTGGCCCGATGAGGTCTTTGATGGTGCGGCGGTAAGTGTCGGTACGGCCGTCCGGGGCCGTCGAGGTCACTTCCAACCAAAGGCCGGTGGTGAAATGGGTGGCAAGGGGGAAGTTGGTGAGCAAATCTTGAATCGGCGTGCCGAAAATGGTTTCGGCGCTGTCGCCGTAGGCCAGGTAGGGGGTGTAGGTGTGCTGGGCGTTGGTGATCACCCCGCCCTGTACATCGGATTCAACGGCGAAGGCGATGTTGACGGGCAGTCCGGCGGTTTGCGCGGTGGGAATGACGGCCGTCAACACCGTAGACTGCTGCAAATTGAGGCCGCCCAGCGGGAACGAGTAGTAATGCTCGGCGTCGAGGGTGAAGGAGAGCTTGTGGCGGATGGCGTCGGGCAGTTCGGCGATCTGGTCTGTGCCATCGCTGGCGGGCGTGGCGAAGATGTCGCCGGGCGCGGCGGCGGCGATGGTCGGATCGAGGTCGAGCCAGCCGCTGCCGGGCAGGTAAGCCTGCACCCACCAGTGGTCTTGGGCCAGGGCCAGCAGGTCGGGGTCGTTGAGGGGGTCGCCAACGGCCGTGCCCTCAGGAATAGCGCCGCGAATGGCCTGCGGCACATCAAACATGCTGGCGATGAGGTCTTGGGCATCAGCCTGGGGCAAGTCGCCGTGACGATAGCGGGCGGGGTAGCCCGCGCCGCGCAGCATGGCAATGAGTAAGCTGGATTGGTCGGCGCTGTTGCCCGCTTCGCTCCACAGTGTGCCGCGTGTGCCGCGCAGTGAGCCGCCGTAGGCTTCGTAGCCCAGCCCTTGCACGAAGTCAAAAAGGGCCAGGGGGTCGTCGTCGAGTTGGGCGAGCTGCATGAGCATGGCTTCGTCGCTGCGGGCAGCGTCGGGGGTGGCGATGAGCCAGTTGGCGAATCCGTCGGGGGCGAGGCGTATGGGTGGGGAAACGGCCGTTGCCATCCGCCCCTGAAGGGTGGCATAGGCGGTGACGCCGCTGTCCAATTCGACAAAATCGGCGGCGCTGGCGGGGGTGGAGAGGGTGACGGTGAAGGAGGCGCTGGCGCTGGGGGCGATGTCGCCCAGTTGGAAAAGGTGCTGGCTGCCATCGCTGTCCGGCCAAATTGAGGCGTCGAGGAAGGCCGCGCCGTTGCTGAAAGCGGCGCTGACGACGACGCCGCGCAGGGTGTTGGGGTCGTCGAGGGGGTCGTAGCTGGAGAGGGCGGCGATGGTGTCGGTGACGGTTAGCCCTTCGGCGAGGTCGGGGAAGTGGCTGGCGCTGAGGTTGTTTTGCACGGTGTAGGTGACGGTGAGGTCGCCGCCGGCCTGGTAGCTGGATTGGGCGCGGGTGATGGTGAGGGGTTGCGCAAGGGTGACGGGGGCGTTGGCTGCGGCAACGGCCGTTGCCAAACTATCCTGCCTATCACCTGTACCTGCCTGTACAATACCTCTTTGAATGGGTAACGCTGCCAGCGGCGCAATTAACTGCGCCAATAACGACATACTTACCAATGCAGATATCCATTTCATGAACCAGCCTTTTACTTGCATATCAATCTCCTACTTATTATCTAAGACCTCAATCCCTCAGGGTCTAAAAATTAACTTGTTTCATGGGGGCATCACTCACCCCCTGTGGGTAAATCGTACTGCCCCTGAAAATCAGCTACTCCAACTCGATACGTGCCCCGGCATTCGGCAAAAGTACGGCCTTCCACACGCCCTACTTCACTGTCGTTGACCAACACAGCGCAAGAAACGGTAACACCTTGTTCCTGGCTGTATACATCAATCTCGAAATCGAACGGGTCTGACGCACGAAAGCTCAAATCCCAGGGCAGGCTAACTGTTTTCTGTACCATGTCGCCGCGCCGATCACGGTAGAAGAGGTCTACCTGTTCGGCCGTACCGCTGACTTCGTACACAATTTTGGGGCCGCTGCTGCACGCTGCTAAAACCGCCAACAGGGAAACGGCAACGGCCGTTCCCCATAACAACTTTCTAATTCCGTGCAAGATACACCTCCGTCGCTTAATAAGGCTGGTTATGCCCACATGATAAACGATTTGCGATTGGAGGTGGACGGTTTCTGTCTACCGTCCATCGTATCCCGCTTACCGTTCACCATCTTGCGGAGGTTCATCGCTCATCTGCTGAATTAGAAAAGCCATCAAGTATTCTGGTTTTGCAAAGTGCTGGCGCTCTCCAGTATGGGGATTTTCCAATGATGCCCGCCAGGGCATATCGGTGTCATCTCGCCACAGCCGCAACAAAAAAGCGCGGTAGTTATGTTCTATTTTTCTCTTCATCAGCCTCTTCCAAAGGGGGGAACATTGCACTAAAGCAATATCATCGAATACACTTTAAATAATAAACGATCAAAAAGCGATCAAAGAGTGGACAAGTTACAGTTTACAAGTTACAAACTTGCAAACATGGCTCTGGAGGGAGTATTGCTAACTATTCGACTATTGGGTGGCGTGAGCATTGCGTTGGCAGATCAACCCGTAACAAATCTACCAACGCGTAAGGCAGAAGCGTTATTGATTTACCTGGCGTGTCAGCAACGGCCGTTCCCCCGTGAATTTTTGGCCGAACTGCTGTGGGATGACCGCTCGCAAGAACAAGCCCTGGCAAATCTGCGTTCCATTCTGTCTAGCCTGCGTCGCACCTTCAAGCCCTATCTCACCATCACCCGGCAAAGTGTCGCTTTCAATCACGAAAGCGAGTATTGGCTGGATGTAGCGGAGTTTGAAAAGCAATTAGAGATTGGAAATTGGAAATTAGCGGGTTCCAATCTCCAATCTCCTATCACTAATCTCCAACAAACAGCCGCCCTATACCGGGGGCACTTCCTCGAAGGGTTCTACCTGCGTGACAGTCGGGGGTTTGAAGAATGGGCTTTGCTGGAGCGAGAACGGCTAGACAGAACGGCCGTATCCCTCCTCTGGCAGCTCGTCATCAAGCACAGCGACAACGGCGAGTATGCTCCGGCCCTGCAATACACCGAGCAATTGCTGCATCTAGACAACCTCAGCGAACGCGCCCATCGGCAAAAAATGCTACTGCTGGCCCGCACCGGGCAGCATAACGCCGCCTTGCAACATTACGATGCCTGCTGCCGCTTACTAGCTGACGAGTTAGGCGTAGAACCAACCCCGGAAACCGATACCCTGCTGGCACAAATCCGTGCAGCCCGTGAGACAACACCTCCGCCATTACCGCCCCCCCCCCCACACTTTGTTGGCCGCGAAACCGAGCAAGCACATTTGTTAACGCTGCTGCGCAATCCTGCCTGCCGATTGATCACCCTATTAGGGCCGGGCGGCATTGGCAAAACGCGGCTGGCCGTGGAAACTGTACGGCAAATAGCAGCCCATCAACCGGGGCAATTCTTACATGGTATCTGGTTTGTGCCGCTGGCGGAGATAAACGACGTGCGCCTGCTCGCCCCTACCCTGGCAGATTCACTGAGCCTGACGTTGGCAGGAAAAGATGATCCAGCAGAGCAATTGCTAGATTTCCTGCGCAACCAGGAGCTGCTGCTGGTATTGGATAATTTCGAGCAGCTTGCTGCTGGAGCAGATTTGTTGGCGCAACTGCTGGCAAAGGCATCAAGAGTTAAATTGTTGGTGACAAGCCAGGAACCGTTGCATTTGCAGGAGGAGTGGCTGGTGGATGTGGACGGGCTGACAGTAGATGAGTCAGCGAACACAGCTTCCTCGCCCGCTACCGACCTTTTTTTGCAAATTAGCAAGCGGTTGAACGCGGCATTCAAACCAACGGCCGTAGATATGACGGCCGTTACCCAAATTTGTCGTTTACTGGAAGGGCTGCCCTTGGGCATCGAGCTGGCGGCGGCATGGATCCGCCAATTTTCACCCCCGCAAATTGCCGCAGAAATTGCACAAGGGCTAGATTTTCTGGCAACGCACATGCGCAATGTGCCGGAACGTCATCGCAGTTTACGGGCAATCTTCGATTATTCCTGGCAGCAGTTGCAACCCGAAACACAGGCTGTTTTTGTGCAGTTAGCTGTGTTTCATGGGGAGTTTTCGCTGGAGGCAGCAACGGCCGTTATCACCGAAACGGCCGTCCTCCCCCACTTACAAACCCTGTCAGAAAAAGCATTGCTGCGACACACAGCAGACCACTACGACTTGCACCCCATGTTGCGTCGATATGCCGCCGAAAAATTGGCCGCCACGCCCGAAATCGAAGAGGCAGCACGGCAGCGCCATGCTGTCCACTACCTGGAATTTTTGGCCGCGCACAGCGGAGATGAAACGGAACATCGCCAAGCTGTGCAGGCGAAGTTAGCCAATATCCGTGCGGGGTGGTTGTGGACGGCAGTGCAGCACGATTATGCTACACTGCTCAACTCATCTGTATCACTGCACAACTTCTACAGCATCAACAGCAAATTCCGTGAAGGTATTGACGCCTTTCAAGATGCACTGGCACAGTTGCATGACACAGCAGACAATCCTCTCTTCGCGCAAGCGCGGGGTGATATGCTAGGACGCAAAGCGCGGATGCATATTCACATTGGGCAGTTAGAAGCAGCCACCTGCGATCTCGATGAAGCCGGTTCCCTTTTGCGTCAAATAGACGACCCCCAGCGCCTGTCCATTATATTGGGCTATGCAGCCATTAATGCCTACTATGCTGGAGATTTTGAGCGCGTAGCAACGCTGACCCAGGAAAGCCTGCAACTGGCAGAAATAGCAGGGGATCAAGATGGCATTGCTTTTGCCTACAACATGCTGGGCAGCAGCGCCAAAGCACAAGGCCATTACGCGGATGCAATCCGTCATTTTGAGCAAGCGAGGGTGGTTTACCACCGCGTTGATGATGAGTTGGGCGAGGCAATGGTGCTCAACAATCTGGGGAATGCAGCGCAGGCAATGGGCGATTTTGCAACTGCTCAGGCACATTACCTGGATTGCAGCCGCTTGTTTAAGGCGCACAATCATATGTACGGAGCAGCAACAACGTTGGCAAATGCAGGTCGTCTGGCAAGAAAGCAAGGGGATCTTGCGCAAGCGCAGGCTTTGCTAACAGAAAGCCTGACTCTCAAACGAGAGATGGCCGATGAACGCGGAACGGCCGTTGCCCTCGTTGGGTTAGGCGATGTTTTCCTCTCTGCCGGAGATAATCTCGCAGCGCAAAGTCATTTGCATGAAGCGCTCACGCTGGCGCACAAAAGCGGTGATGTCAAGCTGGTGCTAGAGGTTTTGGGCGCGTTCAGTGTGCTGGCACAACAACAGCAGCGCCTAACCCTCGCGGCTTTGCTGCTGGCCTTTGTGGAAGAGCATAAAGCAACACCACAAGAAGTGCGGGAACGGATTATGGAGATGCGGGCAAGTGTGGGGGGAACGGCCGTTGCCAAAGCCCAAAAACAGATTGAGCAGCACTCATTAAACAGCATCATCAAAATGGTATTAGCAGAATGGTGATGCCCCCCTCGCCGAAAGCCGAATCGCAAGATTGAACCCGTAAGATTTTCCCCTAGAGTAGAAGTATGTCCAACGACCAAAACCCCTGTACCTCTACTAAAAAAAACTGACTTTAGCAAGCCAACAATACACAGTAAAAAGGATAATCATGGATATTAAGGAGCAAATTCGACAATACTTGGCGGAAAATTTCTTATTTAGCGACAACGGCTTCAACCTGAGCGATGATGATTCATTCCTGGAAGAAGAAGTCGTAGACTCCACCGGCGTCATGGAATTGGTCTTATTTGTAGAAGACAACTTTGGCGTTTCCGTCGCCGATGAAGAAATCGTTCCCGACAACTTTGACTCCGTAAACCAACTGGCGGCGTATATTCAGCGGAAGAAATGAAAACGTGAAACGTGAGGCGTGAAATAGCGCAATTGTTCATCACGTTTCACTTCAAGGATACCTATGCTATTGGTAAACGACTTTTTGGAAAACAGCGCCGCCCGCACCCCGGAAAAGGTCGCGCTGGTTTATGATGGGCAGCGGCTCACCTATGCGCAGGTGGATGCGATGGCGAATCGTATGGCGAATGCGCTGCAAGCAAACGGTGTGCAGCGCGGCGACCGCGTGGCGCTGTATCTGCCTAATTCGGTGGAATTGGTGGTGGGCATTTTTGCTGCATTGAAGGCCAATGCTGTTTTTGTGGTTGTCAATCCCACCACCAAGCAAGACAAGTTGACCTATATGGTGAACAACTGCCGCGCCAAAGCGCTGGTTTCCCGCGCACGGCAGGCCAGTACGGTGGATGCGGTGTTGGCGAATGCGCCTTCGGTGGGCTTCACCATCTTCACCGACAAAGGAGCGGATGAAGCCGCCGCCAGCCGCGCCCATGCGGAGACGTTTGATGGTGTGCAGGAGAGCTATGGTAGTGAACGGCCGTCACGCCACACCATTGATCAAGATTTAGCCTGCCTCATTTACACCTCCGGCAGCACCGGCGACCCCAAAGGGGTGATGTCCGCACACTGCAACGTGGTCTTCGCCGCCTCCTCCATCATCACCTATTTGGAAAACGTGCCCGACGACATCGTGATTTGCCTATCGCCGCTTTCGTTTGACTATGGGCTGTACCAACTGCTGATGGTCTTCAAGTTTGGCGGCACATTGGTGCTGGAACGCGGCTTCACCTACCCGGCGCAGGTGTTGAAGCGCATGGAAGAAGAGCGCGTCACCGGTTTCCCCGGTGTGCCTACCATTTTTGCCATTCTGCTGAACATGGATGTGAGCGGTTACGATTTGCGCAGTTTGCGCTACATCACGAATACGGCCGCCGCCCTGCCCCCCAGCCACATCAAACAAATTGGCGAGATTTTCCCCTGGGCGACGATGTACTCGATGTACGGGCTGACGGAGACGAAGCGCACGCTGTATTTGCCGCCAGCGCAGTTGCAGAATCGCCCCGGCTCGGTGGGTATTGCCATCCCCGGCACAGAGGTGTGGATTGAGGATGAGGCGGGCAAGCGCCTCGGCCCTGGGCAGATTGGCGAGTTGGTGATTCGCGGCGGGCATGTGATGCGCGGTTATTGGGAGAACCCGGAAGCGACGGCGAAACGGTATCGCCCTGGCTCTATCCCCGGCGAGCGGGTCTGCTACAGCGGCGACCTGTTCCGCATGGATGAGGAAGGGTTCTTCTATTTTGTGGGGCGCGGCGACGACATCATCAAAAGCCGGGGCGAGAAGGTTGCGCCGAAAGAGGTGGAGAATGTGTTGTATGATTTGCCGGGGGTGGTGGAAACGGCCGTTATCGGTGTCCCCGATCCCATTCTCGGCGAGGCAATCAAAGCCTTCATCGTCATCCAAAACAGCGACCTCAGCGAAAAAGACATCCTGCGCCACTGCCGCGCCAATTTAGAAGACTTCATGGTTCCGCAAATCATCGAATTCCGCGATGAACTGCCGAAGACGAGCAGCGGGAAGATTACGAAGAAGAATTTATCGTGAAGCGTGATGCGTGATGCGTGATGGGTCACGCATTAAGCATCACGCATGACGGATGAACCTATGTGCGGAATAACAGGTACGCTTAATTTAACCGAAAGACACCCCATTGACCCGGCGGATATGCGGCGGATGTTGGGGGCGATTCGCTATCGCGGGCCGGATCAGTTTGGCGTGTACGCCTTTGAGGATGAGCGCAGCGGCGTGGCTTTGGGCAATGCGCGGTTGAGCATCATTGACCTGGGCGGCGGGCAGCAGCCGATCAGCAATGAAGACGGCACGGTGTGGATTGTCTTTAACGGCGAGATTTTCAACTATATTGAACTGCGCCCGGAAATTGAAAAGCTGGGCCATCGCTTCCAGACTGATTCTGACACCGAGGTGATCGTCCACCTGTATGAGGAGTACGGCCCGGACTGCGTGCAGCATTTGAATGGGCAGTTTGTCTTTGCCATTTGGGATGAGCGGGCACGCAGCCTGTTTATTGCGCGGGATCGGGTGGGGATACGGCCGTTACACTACACCATCCAACAAGGCGCCCTCATCTTCGCTTCGGAGATGAAAGCCCTCTTCGCCGACCGCCGCGTCAACCCGGAAATTGACCCAAAGGTACTCGACCAGATTTTCACCTATTGGAGTCCCATCAAGCCAAACACCATCTTCAAAAATGTGCGCACACTGCCACCCGGCCATTGGCTGCTGGCGCAAAATGGCGATGTGCATATCGAACCGTATTGGCAGCCCAGCTTCCCGCCAGCCAGCGAGCTGCTGCCGCCCAAAATGAGCTTTGACGAGGCGGCGGCGCAACTGCGCGAGCTGCTGGTAGACGCCACGCAAATCCGCTTGCGGGCCGATGTGCCGGTGGGCGCGTACCTCAGCGGCGGGCTGGATTCCTCGACTATCACCGCGCTGATTCGCCATTACACCGGCAACCGGCTGGAGACGTTCTCCATCGCTTTCAGCGATGAGGCGTATGACGAGAGCGCTTTCCAGTTGCAGATGGCGCAGCATTTGGGCACAGACCATCACATTGTCACGGCTACGCATGAGGAAATCGGTGAGATTTTCCCGGAAGTGATCTGGCACACGGAAACGCCGATTATGCGCACCTCGCCTGCGCCCCTATACCTGCTTTCGCGGCTGGTACAGCAGCACAACTTCAAAGTCGTGCTGACCGGCGAAGGCTCGGATGAGTTTTTGGCGGGGTACAACATCTTCAAAGAGGCGAAGATTCGTCGTTTTTGGGCGCGGCAGCCGCAGTCGGAGATACGGCCGTTACTCCTCAGTAAACTCTACGGCTACATTGGCGGCCTCAGCGAAGGCAACACCGCCTATTTGGAGAAATTCTTCGGCAAAGGGCTGACCGACGTAAGCGCGGCGGACTATTCTCACGCCATTCGCTGGCGTAACAACCAGCGCACGCGGCGCATTTTCTCGCCAGACCTGCAAAGCCAGATGAGCAGCGCCAACCCGATTGAGGCTATCCCGCTGCCCGCCGGATTTGCCAATTGGCATCCACAATCCCGCGCCCAATATTTGGAAATCACGCTGTTTTTGGGCGAGTATTTGCTCTCTTCACAAGGCGACCGCATGGCGGCGGCCAATTCGGTGGAGGGGCGCGTGCCCTTCCTCGACCATCGCGTGATTGAGTTTGCGAATACGCTGCCGCCGCATTACAAGCTGCGCGGCTTGAATGAGAAGTACATCCTGAAGCAGGCCATGCGTGACTTGCTGCCGGAGAATATTTGGAATCGCCCGAAACGGCCGTATCGTGCCCCCATCCATCGCAGTTTTTTCCCCAATGGCAAGCCATTGGATTGGGTGGCGGAGATTTTGCAACCGGATAAGGTGGCGGAGGCGGGGTATTTTAATGTGACGGCCGTTGCTGCCCTCACCCGCAAAATCGAGCGCCTCGGCACGCTGGGCGAAACCGACGACATGACCCTCGCCGGACTGCTCTCTACGATGCTGGTGCATCAGCAGTTCGTCAGCGACTTTACCCCCCTGCCCCCCATCGGCGGCGGTGACGACATCAAAGAAGTTGTTAAATGTATAGAGTATGGCGTATAGAAATAGGACATTATGACAAAAGAATTTCATCGTGACATTTTGAAGTTGGATGCAGAAGCAGAAGTAGCGCGTATTTGCGAAAAGATGCGCAGCGACATTTTTGACACCCTGAAACGCAAAGGTGGCGTGATGGGCGTGAGCGGCGGCGTGGATTCGGCCGTTGTGCTGGCAATGGCTGTACGCGCATTGGGCACAAACCGCTTGGTGACGCTGCTGCTGCCGGAAATGGAGTCCAGCCCGGACAGCGCCCGCCTGGGCCATGCCGTTTGCCGTCAGTATGGCATAACGCCATTGGTGGAAGATGTGACTGGCCCGCTGATTGGCTATGGCGCATATCGCCGCCGCGATGAAGCGGTGCGCCAGATTTTCCCCGAATATGACAGCACTTACCGCTTGAAAATCACTCTGCCCGCCGGGCTGATGGAAGGGCGCACGCTCAACTTTTTCAGCGCGACGATTGTGGCCCCAGATGGCACGGAGCAGACGAAGCGGCTGCGTCCGGCGCAGTTCCGCCAAATTGTGGCCGCCACCAATTTCAAGCAGCGCAGCCGTGCGGCGATGCTCTACTATCACGCAGAGCTGCATGACTTCGCCGTGATCGGCACGCCGCAGCGCAATGAGCATGATCAGGGCTTTTTTGTGAAGTATGGCGATGGCGCAATGGATGTGAAGCCTATTGGTCACCTGTATAAATCGCAGGTGTATCAATTGGCAACGCATTTGGGCGTGTTGGAGGAAATCCGCACGCGCCCGCCGACATCGGACACGTACAGCGCGGGCAGTACGCAGGAGGAGTTTTTCTTCCGCCTGCCCTTTGAGACGATGGACTTGATCTGGTATGGGCTGGATCATGATATTGAAGCGGCCGTTGTCGCCGCAGAAATGGATTTAGCCGAAGAGCAGGTGCAGCGCGTGTACGATGACATCCTGCAAAAGCGCCGCACGACGGAGTATTTGCGCACGCCGCCACTATAAAGAACAGAGATTGGAGATTAGAGATTGGCGCCAATCTCTAATCTCCAACCACCCAGGATTGTTTATGAACCGACAATTCGCCGCCCTGCGGGGCATCGCCATGATTTTAGTTGTGCTGCACCACGCCGTTGACCTGACGAAGATGGCCGCTGAACGTGCGGGATTTGCGCCGTTGGCCGGTGTGGGTGCAGCCATTGTGACGCCGTTTTATGAGCTAGGGATTTATGCTGTGCCGTTGTTCCTGTTTATTTCGGGGGCGTTTATGGCGTATGCAGCGAAGGGCACGCCGCCGGCCGTCTCGTGGAAGGTGGTGCGCAATGCGTTGAAGCGGCTGTTGTGGCCTTATTTGTTGTGGTCGGCCGTTCTCTATCTCGAAGTCTTTTTCCATTATGGCGAGGTTCACAGCATCACGGAATACGTGAAGAAGCTGATCATTGGTTCGCCTTTTGATTTTGTGCCGCTGCTGTTCTTTTTCTACTTTGTGGCTCCGTTTATGGTGAAGTGGGCGCAGGGGCGGCGCGGGCTTCTGTTGGTTTTGGGCATTGGCCTGGTGCAGCTTGTGGTGATGAATATTGAAGCGCCGGGTATTTTGGGCTTCCATTTCCCCGGCTGGATGCCCTCGGATGTGCCGATTATTGGGCGCACGCTGGCGCAGTATGCGGTGTATTTCCCGTTGGGGCTGGTGTACAGCTTGAATGCAAAGGTGGTTAATCCGGTGTTGAAGCGGTGGCAACGGCCGTTGCTCATCCTCAACCTCGCCCTCTTTGCCCTGCACCTGCTGCACGCCTACGGCTTCATTGCCACGCCTATCATCCAATATGTGGCGGCGGTGGCGGCGATGATGGTGATGCCGTTGATTTCAAGGACGGCCGTACCCCAAGTACGCCGCGTCGAGCAAGTCAGCAAACGCTCCTACGGCCTCTATCTGATCCACTTCACCCTGATTGACGTACTCCTCTTTGCGATTAGCAGCTTTGCTCCCGGTCTATTCCGTGTGCAACTGCTGCTCATGCCCCTCATGTTCGTCCTCGGTTTTACAATCCCCATTTTTGTGATGGAGCGTCTATCACAAATGAAGCAAGTACGACCTGTTTACCAATACATCTTCGGATAACACAACGTAAAGCGTGAAACGTGACCATCATTTCATCACGTTTTACGTTTCACGCTTCACGTCATGATCGCCACGCGAATTCCCAAAAAGCCAAAACGGGTTGAAAATAGAATAGGTTAGGAGGTTGGTTTTGGAGAATAGAAACCCCCAAACAATATGGAAACACGCCCGGCGCAGCATCGCTCTGCTGGTATTGCTGGCCGTCAGTTTATTGGCAGTCGGCCAAACCCAGGCAGATGACTCCGGATTAGCATTGTCTTTTGACGGCGTGGATGATTACGTCGTTTTGGGCGAAACAAGCGCTATCTTCGCCCCCGGCTGGGAAAGCACGAAGAGCGTCAGCCTGTGGGTCAAACCGACCGGGCCTGCCGTTACCGGCCCGTCGCCCGCTCATGTTGACCTGATTTTCGGCGACCGGCCCCGGTGGTGGGGTATCTCTCGCGGCGATGTGCGCGGCGAAGACCGTATTTGGGTCTGGAATTATGATGGCAATTATGAGCGCATCGGCATTCCCTATAATGTGGACGAATGGGTATTCATCACCCTGGTGCATGAAAATGGCGTACTTCACGCCTACAAAAACGGCGTGGAAGTGGGCAGCGTTGCCAGTGGGCCGACCCAGCAGCCTAATACCGGCGCATTACCCGTGCTTTATTTGGGCGGCGCAGTGATTGGCTCCCGCGATTACACTATGTCCGGTGAATTGGATGAAGTGCGCCTTTGGAATGCGGCGCTGGATGGCCCCACCATTTTGGATTGGATGGGAACCCCCCTCACCGATGCGCATTTGCAATGGCTCAATTTGGCGGCTTATTATCAGATGACGGATGGAGTGGGCACGGCCGTTACCGACAACAGCGGCAACAGTTGGACAGGCGCCTTCTCCCCTGGCATGGACGACACAGCCTGGGTCACATCCGGCGCATTTGGCGGCACTGCCCCCACGCCCACCTTCACCCCCGGCGCGGCCACCGCCACACCGGAGCCGCCCACGGCAACACCAACCAACACCCCCACACTACCAACAAATACACCCACTGCCACCTCTATCCCTCCAACGGCAACCAACACCCCATTACCCACAGCAACCAGCACCCCGGCACCGCCCACCCCTACACCCACCGCTACCAACACGCCCCTCCCTCCCGGTGATGCTGGCTTTGCCCTGGAATTTGATGGCAACAACGATTTCGTGGAACTAGATGAAACAGCCTATACCTTTGACCCCGGCTGGGAAAGCACCAAAAGCGTCAGCCTGTGGGTCAAACCCACCAATGGCAACGTCGCCTGTGACCGGGCCAGCGTCGCTTGGTGTGATGCCATATTTGGCGACCGCCCGCGCTGGTGGGGCATGTCGCAGGGCGTCCTCAACGGCCAAGACCGCCTCTGGGTTTACAACTACGACGGCAATTACCAACAAATTGGCGTTGAATACACGCCCGGCGAATGGGTACACATCACCCTGGTACACAGTAATGGCATTTTACGCGCCTTCCGCAATGGCGTAGAAGTGGGCAGCGTCCCCAGCGGCCCCACCATGCAGCCAAATACCGGGGCGTTGCCCGTGCTGCACATTGGCGGCATCATCAATAACACCAGCCGTAACTGGTCTTTTGCCGGAGCTATTGACGAGGTACGTCTGTGGAATATGCCCCTGACCAGCTCAGATATTCTGCAAACATTAACCCAATCACTAACCGGTACAGAGCCTGGGCTGGCTGCCTACTATGCCATGTCTGATGGCGCGGGTCTGTTGCTGACCGATGACAGCGTGCATGGACACACGGGTACGCTATACGATGGCGCACGCGGCGTAGACCCGGATGGCTCACCGCCGGAATGGATCTTGTCATCTGCCTTTGGCGGCTCCTCAACGCCACCGACGGCAACGCCGCTTCCTACCAACACGCCTACGCCTGTGGGGCCAACGGCAACGGCCGTACCCCCCACAGCCACCCCAACCAATACACCAACCTCTACCGCCACACCAAGCGACCCCACGCCATCCCCGACCCCCACCATCACCCCCACCCCACTGCCCGTTGGCGATGCCGGATACGCACTCTCCTTTAATGGAACCAGCGATTACATCGTCCTCTCTGAAACCAGCGTCATGCTCGCGCCCGGTTGGGAAAGCGAAAAGAGCGTCAGCTTATGGGTCAAGCCCACCGGCGCTCCCATTACCGGGCCATCCCCCGCTCACCTCGACAACATCTTTGGCGACCGGCCACGCTGGTGGGGCATCTCCCGCGGCATATTCGGCGGTGATGATCGCATCTGGCTCTGGAACTACGACGGTTCCTACCAAATGATCGGGCTGCCCTACACCGCCGGGGAATGGGTACACATTAGCATGGTACACAGCAACGGCATATTACACGCCTTCCTCAATGGCGTAGAAGTTGCCAGTATGCCCAGCGGCCCCACCCTACAGCCCAACACCGGCGGACAGCCCGTGTTATACTTGGGCGGTATGATCATCGGCTCCCGCGATTACACCTTCAGTGGAGAAATTGATGAGCTGCGCCTCTGGAATACTGCCCTCGACCAGGCCACCATTCAGGCATGGATGACCACACCGTTAACAACATCCCATCCCCTATGGACAAGCCTTGCTGCCTACTATCAAATGAGCGATGGCAGCGGCATCACCCTCAGCGATAACAGCGGAAATGGGCACAGCGGCTTGCTAGCAAATGGCATGAACGACAGCAATTGGGTTGCCTCTACCGCTTTCGGCAACTAAGAGAAACCACGCACTTCAAAAAAGCCCTAAATATGCTATTCGGGGCTTTTTTTATCTGGCTTAAGTTGAGCCGCAATAATTTTCCGTTAAACTTTCTAGGGTTAACAGTTTGCTAGATGTTGGCACTTCTTGCAATCTTCCCTTGTCGGGGTGAGCTATCCATACCTCTGACTAAATTGTTATTTTTTTGCCAAACGCCAACAAGTTGCAAAAATACTTCAAGGTTCTATCGCTATGAAAAAAATATATCGTCTCGTATTTATTGTTTTCAGTTTACTAACCATCATTCTACTGTTTTCTAAGGGAGATACACCTTTGGTATTTGCCTATAACGGTGATTATGCCCTCGAATTTGATGGAACCACAGATTACATCATTCTCGACGAGACAAGTAGTATCATGGCCCCAACATGGGTAGATACAAAAACAGTTAGTTTATGGATTAAACCAACCGGCACACCTTTTTGCCTAGCACCAGCAGATGTAGCTCGATGTGACAATATCTTTGGAGATCGTGCCCGATGGTGGGGAATCTCACGCGGGGATATTGGTGGACAAGACCGAATTTGGATCTGGAACTACGATGGTGATTATGACCGTATTGGCGTTGAATACACCGTTGATGAATGGGCTCACATTACTCTAGTCCATGATGGTGGTGTTTTATATGCCTATAAAAATGGGGTTGAAGTCGGGCAAACACCTAGCAGCACCACAGAGCAACCCAACACTGGAGCACTCCCTATCCTCTATATTGGCGGGATGATCATCAATAGTTCGAGAAATTACACATTTGAAGGCGCAATTGATGAATTGCGTATTTGGAATACGGCACGCACAGGGGACGAAATCCGGCGAGATATGTATCGAACAGACTTAGGGGGCGATCCGAACCTCGCAGCTTACTATACCATGGTTGATGGAAGCGGAACTAGTTTGACCGATGATACAGGTAATGGATGGTCTGGAACACTTTATGATGGCTCGGGTACAGTACCTGGGGATGGAGCCTATGCACAATGGGTTACATCCGGCGCATTTACTGGCCCACGCAACGCATTAACATTCGATGGGATAGATGACCAGGTAAGCCTTGGTACTAACACCTTTACATTTTTGGGAAGTAGTTGGGCCAGTACCAAATCAGCTGAGGTGTGGATAAATCCGGTTGGCCCACCGCCCGTCATTACGTCACCTGATGGAGCCGCATTGGGGGACCAGGTTATCGGCAACGGAAATTGGGGAATTGCCCGTGCCCAAATTGATGGGGAAGATCGTATCTGGATTTACAACAATGATGGGGGCGAAGATCGCATCGGCATTCCGTACACCACTGACGAGTGGGCACAGATCGCCCTGACACATGATGGTGGCACGCTGACGGCTTACAAAAATGGCGTTGAAGTAGGCAGTATCCCTAGTGGAAACACTGGCACAGACACAAATCTTGTCATTGGTGATTTATTTGGAGGACAGATTGATGAAGTGCGTTTATGGAGTGATGCCCGCACACAAACAGAAATTCAGGATAATATGTTTGCTAGCATTGCTCATAATGAAGCAGGGTTGGCTGCCTACTATCGCATGGATCAGGAAAACGACAGTTCCGTTTCCACCGTTTACGACTCTGCCCAAGATCCGACAACTGCCCACAACGGCACAATGAACAATATGGCCCCAGCCAGCGACTGGACAACCTCCACAGCCTTCACCACTTGGCTTGGCGGGGATAGCAGCGATTGGGCCAGCGGTGGCAATTGGAGTGGTTACGCGGTTCCCACCAGCAGCGACAATGTTGGCATTAAAAACTATCTCGCCAGCAACACACCTGTCATCACTGCCACAGCCAGTGCGAACAACCTGCTCATTGCCAGCAGCGCAACCCTTAATATCAACAGCGGCGGTAGCTTACGCGCTGATGGTCTGTGGATCAATAATGGCACGCTCAACAACAGCGGCACACTGCAACAGCAGCAAGCTGTAGATGGAACCGCGCCAGTGCAATTCTTTGCCGATGGTAACTATGGCCCCTTCACCATTGACGGAAACGGGTTCAACTTAGGGGACACGATGATAACCGTGCGTGCCCTGGCGAACTGCACCACTGGCCCAGAAGCGACCGTGCAACGCTGCATAGACATCACGCCAACCAATTCACCAACGACAAGTGACCCAGGTTCTATTCTTACCTTCTCGTTCCTTAACAGCGAACTGAACACGAATGCTTGCAATTCGCTACTTGCTTATCATTGGAATGGGGGTGGATGGGACGAGTTAACGCGGGATGGGACATTTGGTACAGACGGCCGTCAATGTAGCACAGAACCGTACCAATTAAAGGTAACAGGGGTGCAAGATTTCTCGCCGTTTATGCTGACAACAGCGAACAATCCTACGGCCGTTACCCTCCAAACCATCTCCGCCACCAGCAACACCGTTCCCACCGCCCTTTTAGCTGCTGGACTCATGACAATGAGCACATTCATCTTGCTCATTCAGCGCCGAAAAAAGCAAACACAACACATCTGACCAAAAAGCCTGCCGGAATTTGCGGCAGGCTTTTTTTATTCTTCAACCGGGGCTGAACGGGCTGCCTGTTCCTTTCTCGAATCGCGGATGATTTTGACAATCATCCACACCACCCCCACATCTAGCAGCGCCGCCGCAAACAACTCCACGTCATAATAGCCGCCCCAAATCAAGTCCGCCACCTGTGGGTCATGCGGCAAATACCGCGCCGTCACCTGCGAACCCTGCGAAAAAATGAGGCAAAAATCCACGCCCACCCGCGTGTTTTTCTGGCGTGTCACACCATCCACCGTGTAGGCAAAAT
>JACKBX010000004.1 GCA_020634375.1 Ardenticatenaceae bacterium
GCTGGTCATCACCACCACAGCATTGCGGAAGTTAACCGTGCGCCCTTGCCCATCGGTGAGACGGCCGTCATCCAACATTTGCAGCATCGCATTCCACACATCTGGGTGGGCCTTTTCAATTTCATCGAAGAGGACAAGGGAGTACGGCCGTCGCCGCACCTGCTCCGTCAACTGCCCACCCTGCTCATATCCAATATAACCAGGAGGCGCACCAAACAAACGGCTCACCGTATGCTGTTCACGATACTCACTCATATCCACACGAATCAGCGCTTCCTCATCACCAAACAAAAACTCCGCCAGCGCCTTCGCCAGTTCCGTCTTGCCCACCCCCGAACTACCTAAGAAAATAAACGAGCCAATTGGACGACGCGGGTCACTCAGCCCAGAACGGCTGCGGCGGATCGCATCCGACAACGCTTCGATGGCCTTGTTTTGCCCTACAATTCGTTCATGCAGACGCTCTTCCATGTGCAGCAGTTTCTCCGCTTCCGTCTCCAGCATCTGCGTTACCGGGATACCCGTCCACGAAGCTACCACTTCTGCAATATCATCCTCGTCCACCGTCTCATCCAGCATATGTTCTGACTGCCACTTCTCCCGCTTTGCCGCAAACTCCGTTTCCATGCGCAAGCGATCAGCACGCAAACGCGCCGCCCGTTCATAATCACGCACGGTATGCGCTTCTTCTTCATCCAACGTCAATTGATCAATGCCGTTTTTTGCTTCTTTCAATTCTACGGGAAGCGTATGTAATGCCACACGCAGTTTAGCCGCCGCCTCATCCATCAAGTCAATGGCTTTATCTGGCAAACGGCGATCCGTCACATACCGGTCAGACAAACGTGCCGCAGCAATCAGCGCCTCATCCGAATATTTGACACTGTGATGGGATTCGTAGCGGTCGGCCAGCCCGCGCAGCATCTCAATCGTATCGTCCACCGTCGGCTCATCCACAAAGACTGGGGCAAAGCGGCGTTCCAACGCGCTATCCCGCTCAATGTACTGGCGATACTCGTCCAACGTAGTTGCCCCCACACATTGCAGTTCACCCCGCGCTAACGCCGGTTTGAGCATATTGCTGGCATCCATTGCCCCCTGCGCCGACCCCGCGCCCACCACCGTATGCAGTTCATCAATAAAGAGAATGATCTCCCCCTGCGCCTGCTGGATTTCGTCCATCGCCGCTTTCAACCGCTCCTCAAACTCGCCACGAAAACGGCTGCCGGCAATCATTGCGCCCAAATCCAGCGAGAGTACACGCTTGTTTAGCAGATTTTCGGGCACATCACTGGCATTAATTTTTTGCGCCAGCCCTTCGACGATGGCTGTTTTACCCACGCCAGCCTCACCAATGAGGACGGGATTATTCTTGGTGCGGCGGCTGAGTACTTGCACAATGCGCAGTACTTCATCATCACGGCCAATCACCGGGTCTAGTTTGCCCTCTTTTGCCAGTTGGGTCAGATCGCGGCTGTACTTGGCGAGGGTACGGTAGTGGCTTTCTGCCTGGCGGTCGGTTACGCGCTTGCCGCCACGCAAACCTTGAATGCCTTCCAGTACGCGGTCGCGGGTAACGCCAAATTCCTGCAAAATGCGTGCTGAGGGAGTGTTGCGCTCGCTCAGAATCGCTAAAAAGATATGCTCAGTAGAAATAAATTCATCTTTGAGACGGTTCGCTTCGCCTTGCGATAGTTCCAGTACGGTGCGCAGGCGCGGTGTGTAAAAAATTTGCCCCACACCGCCGCCATAAACGGCAACTTTGGGACTGCTGCGCAGCTCTGCATCCAGGCGATCTTTCATATCCTGAACGGGCACTTTCAGTTCATCTAATATTTGGGGAACGGCACCTTCGCTTTGCTCTAACAAGGCCAGGAAAAGGTGTTCGGTATCTACCTGGGTGTGGCGGTAGCGCTGCACAATTTCGTATGCACGGGCAGCGGCGTCTTGTGCCCGTTCCGTAAATCTATCAAATCGCATCATTTGTTTTTATCCTTGTGATAAAGGGATTGGAAATTGGAGATTCGAGATTGCACTAACCAATTATCTCTTCTCCAACCTCTTTCCTATGCAAGTCAGAAGTGTACGCTTAAAAGGTTGGATTTTCGTAAGATATGGATGGGTAAGTCCCGTTTATTAGAAAACACGAATACCTTCAGTCTGATAATCATCTCCCCAGGAGAGGATTTTTTTGGGGGTGATTTCGATGAGCCGCCAATCGGCACTGTCGTCGTAACGAAAATCCCACTCATATTTATGGTAGAAATAGTCGGCAACGGTGTCAACGGTTTGCCAATCGGCCACGGCTGCTTCGCCTTCGATAACGATAACTTGCGCGGTGTCTGGTAGAGCCAGGCTGACGTAACCATTCACGGTGAGGTTGAGGAATTTCTGGGTTTCGGCTCCGGTGCTGATATAGATTTTTTCTTGCAGCCAGATAAACCAGACGGGGACGAGGTGGGGACGGCCGTCATAACGTACAGTAGCGACCCAAATAGTAGGTTCACGGCCAAGTCGCGCTTCAACAGCACGCCAGCGAGCGGGGTTTCGTCGTTTCACCCTGTTATTGTCATGGGTTCAGGGGGAATTGTCAATTTGAACCGTGATGCGTGAAACGTGAAAAAAGCATCAGCCTTTACATATCAAAGTTTTGCCGTGCCAAACGGCCGTTTCCACCGCCACTTGCTGCCCCCACAAATGCGCCACCAAGTCAGCCATGTGTGCATCGCTGCCACTGGTGAACAAACGCAGCGTGCCCGGCGAAGTTACCGGCGAAAGCAGGTCACGCTGCTGCATGACGCGGCGAGTTTGGCGGGCGACGGCTGGGGCGGGGTCTATGATGGTGACGGCCGTTGCTGGTTTCACAGGTGCGGCGGCGATGACTTGCTCGATTAACGGCCGTACAAATGGGTAGTGTGTACATCCCAACACCAGCGAATCCACTCCTTGCGCCAGCATAGGATGCAATACGCGTGTCAATAATTGTTCCGTCTCCGCACCCGTTGTATTGCCTGCTTCAATCAAATCTACCAGCCCCAGGCAAGGGTCTTCAAACACAACAACATCTCGCGCAAAACGCTGCATCAAGTCGGCGTATCGCTCGCTGCCAAAGGTTCCGGCGGTTGCCATCACCCCGACCTTGCCTGTACGCGTATGCTCCGCCGCTGGTTTAACGGCCGGTTCCATGCCCACAAACGGCACATCGGGGAAAGTTTCGCGCAAATAGGTCAGGGCGGCGGCTGAAGCAGTGTTGCAAGCCACAACAATGATTTTTACGCCCAACTCCAGCAAAAGGCGGCTGATGCCTTCGCTAAACTGCTGCACTTCCGCCGCAGAACGAGTTCCATAGGGCACATGCGCTTGATCGGCTACGTACACCAGCGCTTCGTGCGGCAACTGTGCTTGCACATGCCGCAAAACGGATAGCCCGCCAACGCCAGAGTCGAGAAGTCCAATCATGGCAAGAGAGAGTAATCAGTAGTCAGTGGTCAGTAATCAGTAGCCAGCTTACTGATTACTGCTCGCTGATTACTGTTTACTGGTTATTGTCCCTCGCGGCTTGCACCAAACCGTCAAATAGAGCTTGCATGGCGGGGGTGGTGGGAGCCAAATCTTCGGGATGCCATTGCACCCCAATGGCGTAGGGATGATCGGGGATTTCAATGCCTTCAATGAGGCCGTCTGGAGCGTGAGCAACGGCCGTTACCCCTGCCGCCAAATCCCGTATGCCCTGATGGTGCAGGCTGTTTACCTGCATCATCTGCACCCCCATTTGCTGTGCCAACCGCGAACCAGCTTGCATTTCCACCGCGTGAGCAATGTATTCACGGGGTTTAATATTGACGTAGCTGTGGAACAGCGCATCTGTCATTTGCGAGTATACATCCTCCCACAATGTGCCGCCTAAAGCGACGTTGAACACTTGCAGCCCACGACAAACAGCAAGTACCGGCTTTTCTTGCGCCACCGACCAACGTGCCAGTTCAAATTCTATGCGGTCACGGTCTGTGTCCACACCGCCAATGGTTTCATGGTCATTTTGACCCTGATAATGTGCCGGTTCAACATCACCGCCGCCGGGCAGCAGCAACCCGTCTATTTGGGTAAAGATGGTCTGGAGTTCTTCCTCCGTCAGACCCAGTGGGATAAGAATGGGCACGCCGCCAGCGGCCCGCACCGCATTCACATATGCGGGGCGCAAAGCATAAAGCGGCATACTGCCATTTTTGCTTTGCATCCGATAGGTTGTGCAGCCAATAAGGGGTTTACGCATTTGTTTGCTCCAATGAAAAAACGGGTGAAAGCGTACTTGCCTTCACCCGAATTGATTTTTTGAATATTGGCCGAGAAACGGCCGTTTTCGCAACAACTATCTGGCGAACGTACGCTTCTCCCGCAGACGGGCCGACTTACCAGTCCGTTCACGCAAGTAATAAAGTTGCGCACGGCGCACATGTGCACTGCGATGCACTTCAACCTTCTCAATGCGTGGCGAATTCAGCAAGAAAGTACGTTCCACACCAATACCATTTGCGGCAATACGGCGTACCGTAAAGTTTTTATTATTCCCGCCATTACGCAAACGAATAACAACCCCGCGTACCATCTGCACACGTTCATTCCGTTCGCCTACATTAATGCGCACATGAATGGTTACATCATCCCCTACGTTCAATTCAGGGAATTCTTGGCTTTCTTCCTTATCAAAGGCTTTTAATAACAAATCGGACATGACCCACTCTCCGTCAATAATCGTAATCATAGGTGCCAATGGCACAAAGATAGCCCGCACGGCGGGCTAGAGGCAAAACTATAACACGCCTGATATAAGTTTGCAAATGCTTTTTCGTTAGGGGTTGACAATCAAAAAAGATGCTTTATAATCTCCGACATATAGATATATATCAATATAAAAAGAAATGGACTCTATCGGTTTTGCAAAAGCAATGGCGGATGAGACCCGCCAGAAAATCATGCAACTTCTTTGTTGTGAGTGGCTGTGCGTCAATGACATCGTGGAACGGCTGGGTGAAGTGCGCCAGCCCACCGTTTCGCATCATCTCAGTATCTTGCGCGAAGCAGAATTGGTACACATGCGTCGTGAAGGCAAGCAAAGTTTTTACTCGCTAAATCAGGATGCTGTAGCCGTTTGCTGTGGTATGTTGATGCAAGATTTTGCGCCAGAGAAGTTGGCATTGGACATTGGCGGTTAAACCCCGTCTCTTTTTTTGCCTAAACATATAGATGGTTATCAATATTAGGAGAGTGAAATGACTCAGTTAACCCCAGAACAGATTCATGAAGAAGTGCAGACACGATACGGCCGTATCGCCGACGAATTCAAGCTAGATGTAAGCGCCTCCTGTTGCGGCGAAACGGTAGACAATACCTGCTGCGGCGCAGAGGATGCCGAGTACGAAGCCCTTTTTAGCAATCTTTACCAGTCCGACACGAGCTGGCTGCCCGATGATGTGACCGCTCTGTCGCTGGGCTGTGGCGATCCCATTACCCTGGCGGGACTGCAAGCTGGACAAACCGTGCTAGACCTCGGCGCTGGCGGCGGCATTGACTGCTTTATGGCGGCACGGCAAGTTGGCCCCAGTGGATACGTCATCGGGGTGGACATGACGCCATCAATGATTGAGAAAGCCAATCGAAATAAGGAAAAAGTTGGATTGAGTAACGTGGAATTTCGCCGGGGCTTCATCGAGAATATGCCGGTAGACGATGACAGCGTTGATGTGATTATTTCTAATTGTGTGATCAACCTCAGCCCGGATAAAACGGCCGTTTTCCGTGAAGCCTTCCGCGTACTCAAACCGGGGGGGCGCATTGCCGTCTCGGACATGGTGACGCAAGGCAATTTCACGCCGCAGCAGCGGGCTGACATGGCCGCATGGACGGGCTGCATCACCGGCGCAGAGGATGTGGCTGATTACGTGGCAGCCATTCGCGCTGCCGGGTTTGGACAGATTTCTGTACGTGACAAGGCAACCCCCGACGCGGAGTTGGTTGATGTGCCCCGGTACGAAGGTGAAGTCAAGGTGTTTAGTGCGCGGGTAACGGCCGTAAAACCGGAGAAATGAGCATGAGCAACAAGTCACCTCTGCCTGCAAGCTACGACAAAGCCGATATTCGACGGCACTATACCGGCATGGCTTCCCGCTATGATTTTTGGGGCAAGCTCACCGAATCGAAAGCGCGTGACCGCTGCCTGGAATTGGCTGCCATTCAAGATGGGGAAGTTGTATTGGAGGTCGCTGTGGGAACAGGATTGACCTTTTACGAAGTTTTGCAGCACAATCGCAACGGCCGTGTCGAAGGCATAGACCTCACCCCTGAAATGTTGGCCCAGGCACAACAAAAAGCAGCCCAGACCGGGCACAGCAACTATGACCTGCGCGTTGGCGATGCCTATAAACTAGACTATGATGACGCCGCGTTTGATGTGCTGATCAACAATTACATGTTCGACATGCTGCCCGAAGCTGATTTTTCACAGGTGTTGGCCGAATTCCAACGCGTGCTGCGCCCCGGTGGGCGGCTCGTGCTGGTCAACATGGCAAAAGCCACCCATTGGTATCAGACTCTTTGGGAAACGATGTACCGTATCCAACCCCGCTGGCTCGGCGGCTGCCGCAGCGTTTCCTTGTCTGTTCCTCTGAATGCAGCCGGGTTTCAGGTTGAGCAGCGCGAGTTTGTTAGCCAAATGACCTTTCCATCGGAGGTGATATTAGCTATCAAACCTCTATAACTATTAGCACGCAGAAAATCGAGAAAAGCCTGACCAGGGAAGATAACCTGGTCAGGCTTTTTTGTGTCTATCCGTTTACGACAAATGACGTAGAAATTATTCGGTCAAATCGCCGATGAGACATTCCGTTAGCACGCTAAAATTGCGCCGGAAATTTATGTGTACCCCATATACGAAGAGGAGTGATCATTGAGCGGTTCTTATCTTTCCCCAAAATTAGAAGCACGGCCGTTTCCCCAAAAAGGTGGATTTGGCATCTTTACCCATACGGCCGTTGCCGCTGGTGAACGGCTCATGGTTTGGGGCGGCGACATCGTTACCCTGGAAGAACTCAACCGATTACCTGATCCCCTACGTTCCTTCTCCGTGCAGATTGAAGAAGGATTGTACCAGGCTCCCCGGCCTACTGATGACCCTGAACCGGCTGATTACGCCAATCATTCTTGCAATCCCAACGCCGGGTTTGATGGGCAAATTGTCATCGTCGCCATGCGTGACATCGCCCCTGGCGAAGAAATCTGCATAGATTACGCCATGTGTGATGGCACGCCTTACGACGAATTTACCTGCCAATGCGGTGCAGAAAACTGCCGTGGGCGTGTAAGCGGTGACGACTGGCGGTTGCCAGCGTTGCAAGCCCGCTATGCCGGGTATTTTGTCCCCTACTTACAGCGTCGCATCGCGGCGCTGAACAGTGAACAGTAATCAGTGAGCAGTAATCAGTTGCCAGTAACCTTGCTACTGATCACTGATTAATGACTATTGACCACTGATTACTGGACAGACAGGAGATACGAACATGAACCGTTTAATCTGGTGGAAATTGGCGCTCGTGATGAGCGCCATTCTATTGTTAGCAGGTTGTGGGAATAGTGATGGGGATGCCGCCGATTCTGATGAAACGGCCGTCACCCCCGACAACAGCACCCTTAATGTATTCGAGTGGTCTGGTTACGAACTACCAGAATTTTGGGCGCAATTTGCCGATCAGCATCCCGACACGACCGTAGACTTCAGCTTCTTTGGCGAAGATGCCGAAGCATTCGCCAAGCTGCAAACTGGCTACCAGACCGATCTCGTCCACCCATGCAGCAGTTGGTGGCAGCTTTACGTGGACAATGGGTTGGTGCAGCCTTTAGACGAATCTCGCCTGGAGAATTTACAGGATATACCGGAGTCGCTGCTGGCGTACGGCCGTATCAACGGCCAACTTTACTTCGTACCCTGGGAATGGGGTTACGAATCCATCCTCGTACGCACAGACAAAGTAGACACCATCCCCACCTCCTGGGCAGACCTGTGGAACCCGGAATACGCCGGGCATGTCGCCATCTACGATTCTGGTGAGACGCAGCACATCGTCGGTTCTTTGGTATTGGGATTCGATCCTTATGCCACCACCCCCGAACAAAACGAAGCCATCGTGCAAAAATTGACCGAACTAAAACCGAACCTGCTCACCTACTGGACAGATTACACCGAGATTGTACAGCTTGTAGCCTCCGGTGACGTGTGGATTGCCGGAAATGCCTGGCCGGACACCCTGGTTTTGCTGCAAGAAGAGGGCGTTCCTGTGGAATACATCACCCCCAGCGAAGGGCGTATGGGTTACGTGTGCGGGTTTGGCATTCCCGCCAGCGCCCAACATGTAGACCTGGCATACGATTATTTGAATGCTGCAACCAGTGTGGACGCAACCACCTTCCTGATCAACGAATACGGTTATGGCGCAGCGAATGATAAGGCAATTGCTGGGGCCGACCCGGACACTGTGGAACTGCTGCAATTGAATGATTCAGCTATTTTGCAAAGCACCGTGTTCTACGAATCGGTTACGCCGGAGCAGCGCGAAGTCTTTGTCAGCAATTGGGACCGTGTGAAGGCGGCCCCATAGGAACGTGATGTGTGAAACGTGAAACAACGTTTTGTTCATCACGTTTCACGTTTTACATTTCACGCTAACATCTTGAGATGGCAACGTTAACTGCTCAAAGTGTTCCAGAAACGAAAGCAACGCCTGCTGAAAAGCGCAGGCTTTTGCTATTGATGGGGCCGCCCGTGCTGGCGCTGCTGCTTTTTTTCCTGCTGCCGTTGGGGGTAATGGCCTTGTACACGTTCCAAACGGGCACGTTGGGCGGAGAAATGAGTTGGTCGTTGGAAACGTACGGCCGTTTCTGGGAAAACACCGCTCTACATCGTTTGCTGTGGCGTTCGACAGTTGTCTCCTTCCAAACTTCGCTGCTGTGCATTTTGCTTTCGTACCCCATTGCTTACTACCTGGTCTTTCGCGCTGGGGATCGGCGGATGACGCTGCTGACACTGATCATCATCCCGGCGTGGACGAGCTACCTGCTGCGTATTCTGGCTTGGAAGCTCATTTTGGGCACGGAAGGGCTGCTGAATACATTTTTGCTGTGGGCTGGATGGGTTGATGAGCCATCGCCAATTTTGTTGTTTAGCAAAACGGCCGTCATCGTCACACTCGTCTACGTTTGGGTTCCCTTCGTGGCCTTGCCCATCTTCGCCGCATTGGAGCGTATGGACAAACGGCTGCTGGAAGCGGCCGCCGACTTGGGCAGCCCGCCCTGGTACAGCTTTTTGCGCGTCACCTTGCCACTGAGTATGCCCGGCGTGCTGGCCGGATTCCTCTCCGTCTTCATCCCCACACTGGGCGAGTATGTCACGCCGCTGTTGGTAGGCGGCGTGAATGGCATCATGTACGGCAATCTCATTCAAGACCAGTTTGTACGCGCTCTTAACTGGCCGCTCGGTTCGCTGATGAGTCTGGTGATGCTGGTGGCACTGCTGCCCTTGTTTTTGCTTTTCCGCAAATCGGATCAGGTGCTGCAATGATCAATTCTGGCGTGCCACGTAAGTTTTCACTCTCGGTGGGAGCGGTCTATTTTGCACTGTTCACGCTGTTTATGTACCTGCCCATTGCCCTGCTGGTTATCTTTTCATTTAATGATTCACCAACACTGACCTTTCCGCTGAGCGGGTTTACGTTGAAATGGTATCAGGAATTGTGGAAAAATCAGGAGTTGGTAACGGCCGTAACCAACAGCCTCCTCGTCGGCATCCTCTCCTCGCTAGTCGCCACCGCATTGGGCACAATGGCCGCCCTCGGCGTCATTCGCTTTGAATTCCCCGGCAAGACCCTTTTCTTGTCTGTGGCCGCCATGCCGCTGGTCATTCCGGCCGTCGTTATGGGCGTTGCCATGCTCATCGTTTTTGCCCGTGTAGGCGTTCCCCTCACATTATGGACAGTCGGCATCGGGCACGTTATCATCAATGCACCCTATGCCATGCTCATTGTGGCGGCACGGCTGGCCGGGTTTGAAGAACACGTAGAAGAAGCGGCAATGGATTTAGGGGCCGATTATTGGGCCACTCTGTGGCGAGTAACACTGCCCATGTCCGCGCCAGCGCTGGCAGCCGCTTTTTTGTCCTCATTTACAACGTCGCTGGACGAATTCGCCGTCACTTTTTTCCTCGTAGGCAGCGACACAACCCTGCCCGTTTATCTTTATTCACAATTACGTTTCCCCAGCCGTCTGCCATTGGTTGTGACGCTGGCGGCAATCATGATGGTTTTATCTGTTTTTATCGTTATTGTTGTCGAAAAGTTAAGGAGAATGGCAAGTTAATGGTTACTGGTCAATCATGAACGGTTAACCAGGCAAGGATAAGATTATGAAAGTATTTGCTGGGTTCTCATTAGCCGAGATTCGTCAAGGGAGTGAAGGGTTTACCTTGCATGTGGGGGTGGAAGATGGCGTCTGAATTTGCTGTAGAATGTCGTTCTGTTTCCAAAGTGTTTCCAGCTCGCCGCAAACATCAGCGCACGGTAACGGCCGTTCATGACATAAGCCTATCCATCAGGCACGGTGAGTTTTTTACACTTTTAGGAGCCAGTGGATGTGGCAAAACCACATCACTCCGTCTCATTGCCGGGTTTGAGCAGCCTAGCAGCGGCGAAATTCTACTGCACGGCAACCCAATCACGCATACCCCTCCACATAAGCGCCCCGTCAACACCGTTTTTCAAAACTACGCCCTCTTCCCACACATGACTGTGGCGCAAAATGTCGCCTTCGGGCTAACCGTGCGCCACATTCCCCGCGCCGAGCGTGACAAGCGTGTGCAAGAGGCGCTGGAACTGGTGCGGCTGCCCGATGCGGCTCATGCCCGCCCCGGTGAACTATCTGGGGGAATGCAGCAGCGCATTGCCCTGGCCCGCGCCCTGGTGAACCGCCCTGCCGTGCTGCTGTTGGACGAGCCGTTGAGCGCTTTGGATTTGAAACTGCGGCAGGCGATGCGCGGCGAATTGAAAAATTTGCAGGAGCAAGTGAGCATTACTTTCATTTATGTGACCCATGATCAGGAAGAGGCGCTGGCTATGTCGGATCGCATAGCCGTGATGAACGGGGGGCATGTGGAGCAGGTGGCGGAACCCGCTGCTATTTACAACCGCCCCGCAAACCGTTTTGTGGCCGATTTCATTGGCGAGACAAACTTTTTGCGGGGCGAGATCGCCTTACGAGAGGATAACCGGGTGCAACTGCGGCTGGCAGAGCAAATGATGTGGGCGGCGGCGGACGATACACCGCCTGTGGGGCAGCCGGTCACGCTGGCGGTGCGCCCGGAGAAGGTGTATTTGACTAGAACGAATGGGGGAAACGGCCGTGCCACCCTGTACGGAACCGTCAATCACATCATGTACTTGGGCACAGACACCCGCTACACCGTGCGCCTGCAAAACGGCCACGAACTGGTTGCCCTGGCCCGCAATCTGAATGGCGATGGCCCCTTGCATCTGGGCGAACCCGTTCATATCCACTGGCACGAAAGCGATGCTCGTGTGCTAACGGAGTAGGTTGGTTGAATCATTTCAAAAGCTCGGTTTCTGTACGAGAAACCGAGCTTTTCGGTGGATTTAGTAAATTGCAAATTGTCAATCGCGTAAGTCATTTGTCCTAGAAAAATTCAGGTCATTGCGCCGATTTTCTGGCTATGCCTCTTTCCTAAAATAACTTTACCTGCTGAATGCAGTGCAATATTGAAGCAAATTTAAGGAGAAATAATTATGGCCGCTCAGCCACCTAATCAAGCAGCCCCTTGTCCTGCTTGCGGAGCCAAAGTTTTTTTCAAAACCAAGCCTCAATTAGAGCAAATTTACATTTGCAACAGCTGTGATGCGACATTGGAAGTTGTATCGACTTCGCCTATCGTGTTGGAATGGGTCTTTTCCGAAGATGATTACGATTACGATGACGACTTTGACGAAGATTACGACGAAGGTGACGAAGAATACGATTTCGACGAGTACGACGAAGAATACGACGAGTAATGGCTTATTAAAAACCTGAAAGCGCCTGTGCGGGATTGGATATCTTGATCGGGCCTATCAGTTTTCAGATGCGGGTAATTATTATTTGATGGGTGGGGAACGTGTTGCTAACAATGCCAGCACGTTCCCCTGTTTGTAAGTAGACAGGATCGATGAGCATGAAAGAAAAGGGTGACATTCTGGTGGGTTTCTGCCCGGAATGTGATACGCGAATCCGTTTTCACAGTCTTCCACGTCTTGGGCAATTGATTACGTGTCGTGAGTGCAATGAAATTTCTGAGGTTGTATCCCTTCATCCTATTGAACTGGACTGGGCTTATGCAGAAGAGGATAGCGAACTGCAAAGCCGACGATCAACGGGACGCTAAAAAACGCAAATAGTAATCTGTAATTGGCGATACTGATTGCCGAATGCTATTTGCCGTACACCGGTTTCTTGTCTCTCTCAATATCAGGCTAGATAATATGGCTCATGAAAATGAGCATTAGCCAGTTCGATCTTTTTTCCCATCGTATGCCGATGGGAATTGCGATTTTTGATCGTGAGCTGCGTTTGCAGCAATGTAATCCGACCTGGGCCAATTATATTGAAGGGTATACCCCTGGCCTGGAGTCTGTGCAAACGGGCTTATTGTTGGCGGATTTGCTGCCTAATGCCATTGATGTGCTGCTGCCTTTTATTCATCGGGCGTTTAGGGGGGAAACGGCCGTTGAAGATGCCCTCCGTCTTTTTAGCCAAGATTCTCTTTTTTATTGGGATGCCGCTTTTTCACCTGTGATCGCAAATGATGCCATCACGGGTGTTTTATTGGTTGCTACCGATGTAACAGACCGGGTGCTGACCCAACAATTGTTGGAACGGCACGTAGCGGATCGCACACGCAAACTGTCGGCATTGTATGATGTGATGGCAGTAGCCGCTGAGCCGATGGGGCTGAAGCAGATTTTGCAGCAAGCACTGGCCCGCGTATTGACGGCCGTTCAGGCGCAAGCGGGCATCATACAACTACTAAATACAGACCAAACCCACCTCCATTTAGTTGTGCAGCAGGGGCTGCCTCCTGATGTGATTGATGAACTGCAAACCATCCCGATATCCAACGGGTTGTTTGGCGCATTGGTTCGTGATTGGCAGCCGATTGTCCTCAAAGACATTACCGTTAACCTAGAGGCTACGCCTGCGCTGCGCGAGAGTGATTTATGCGCGTATGCTGGCTTGCAAATGAATGTGAAGGGGGGGATGCTGGGGGTGTTAAGCGTTTTTCGCCAGCGGCAACGGCCGTTCAACAAAGAAGATATTGCCCTCCTCGATTCCGTCGCAGACCAGATTGGCGTGGCTATTGAAAATGCCCGCCTGCGCAAAGAAAACGAGCAGTTACTCGTGTTGGAAGAGCGCAACCGCCTGGCCCGCGAACTGCACGATGCTGTGACACAGTCGCTCTACAGCCTGACGCTTTTTGCTGAGGCAAACCGCCGCTTTGCTGAAGAAGGCGATCTACCTCACTCGGTGGAATATGCCGCTCTCTTGGGGAATACGGCCCAACAGGCACTGCGTGAGATGAGGCTGCTGGTGCATAATTTACGGCCGTCCATTCTGGAGCAAGCCGGGTTGGTCCGAGCTATCCAACAACGATTAGACGGTGTGGAACGCCGCGCCGGTATCCAGGCCGTGCTTCAGACCGAAGGCGTGTTTGACCTACCTGCCCATGTGGAAGAAGCGCTGTACCATCTAACCCAGGAAGCGCTAAACAATGCCCTGAAACATGCCTCCGCAACAGAAGTAATGGTTAGCTTAGAGCAAGATACACACGCTATTCGCCTGATGGTTCAGGACAATGGCTGTGGTTTTGACAAAAGCAATCAGGACGATAGTGGCGGATTGGGGTTGGTCAGTATGCAGGAACGTGTTGCGCTGTTGCAAGGGGAGTTGAGTATTGAAACGGCCGTAAACCGGGGCACCTCTATCACCGTCAAACTGAACCTGGAAGCCACCACCAACCCTCTGCAAGACTTTGAGGCGCTCAACCTGTTATAATGAGCAAATCATGATCCAAGTTCTTCATGCAGACGACCATGCGATTGTACGTGAAGGAGTGCGTGCGCTGCTGCTCACCGAGGCCGACATACAACTTGTTGCCAGCGCCAAAGATGGCGTTGAAGCTGTGCAGCAAGCACTTTCACTTCACCCCGACGTCATCATCATGGATTTGCAAATGCCTAACAAAAGCGGCCTGGAAGCCATTGTCGAAATCAGGCAAGCGCTAGCCAATGCACGCATTCTCGTCGTCACCAGTTTTGCCGAAGACGAAACCGTTTTCTCAGCCATTAAAGCCGGGGCACAGGGTTATCTACTAAAAGATTCTACTCCCCAAGAGCTATTGAAATCCATCCGCGATGTGTACAATGGGCGACTTTCGCTGCACCCCGCTGTCGCCGCTAAAGTGCTCCAAGAACTCCATCGCCCAGCATCGCTAAAACCCACGTCAGACCCTTTGACTGTCCGCGAACTGGATATTCTGAAATTGGTGGCGCAGGGAATGACCAATCAAGACATTGCCGAAACGCTGGTGGTTAGCGAACGTACGGTGCGCACACACGTCAGCAATATTCTCAGCAAACTGCATCTGGCAAACCGCACGCAAGCAGCCCTATATGCTTTGCGCGAAGGAATTGCCCGATTAGACGAACTCTAGCTATTATGTTTTCTTTCCCACAGTTTGGTTAGGGAGCTTTCCCATTTGAAGAGTCACCGAGCAGTTCTTTTAAGTAACCTAATATTTTTTGGGGACTGGTTGGTTTAGTTAGATATAAATTTGCTCCAGCATCCATCCCTTCGGCAATTGCCTCGGCTGTTGTTTTCCCACTTAAAATAATGACGGGGATATCGGCCGTTTTCTCGTTATTCCTCAACTCACGGCAAAAGAGAATACCGTTCATGCGGGGCATCATCACATCTAGCAAAATAATGTCTGGCAGTTGCTGTTCCAAAATCGCTAAGGCTTCAACACCATCGCTGGCAATAATCGTTTCCCACCCCTCAAAATCTAACAACATTCCCATCATATGTCGGATTTCAATATCATCATCTATGACCAGCACTGAAGGCATGATGTTACCCCTCTTATTTTATACAGTTGCCAAATTCTTCAGTTTGACGAGCTTCTATGTATTTGGGCACTACTTGGCATAACTCGATTAACTGTATTATATGCAAACTTCTGAAAATCCAGTAATCCAATAATGTGCGAGGGCCTTGTCGTTATGGGCTGGATAGCTGCATGTTAACAGCTTTATTTCTCGGCAACGTAAACCACCCATTCATTGGCATCATACAACGGTAAGTTATCCCAGGCAGGGTAAACGTCTACATGAGAGAAACCAGCCTCTTGCAAGAGTGAGACCATTTCTGGCACGGCATAAGTTTGGTCACACAATTGTATTTCATCTAGTTTACCTGTCTCAAGATGAAGAATGAGGAAACGCTCCAGCGACAGGTTTTCTTCAGTGTACCAAAGGCGTTCGCCGAGGTGCAGGTAAGGCGCATCGCCCCATAAACCGGTGTCATCTGTATACCACCAGCGGCTTTCTTTTTTGTCCACACGTTCCTGGTTGAGTAGTTCGACGCACAGTCGCCCACCGGGACGTAGTGCCTGTACAGTCTGTTTCAGCAAGGCACGCGCTTCGTCGCGGGTGAAGACGGCAAGCTGACCGTAGAGAAACAGCGCGGCGTCGAAGTTGGCTCCGTCATGGTTCATCTGGCGCACGTCTTGCTGGATGAGGGTGCAACGGCCGTTCACACCCTGTTCCTGTGCCAACTCCCGTGCATAAGCAATAGAAGCTGGGCCAAAGTCAACCCCCGTTACCTGGCAGCCACGCCGTGCAAAGGCTACGGAATATAAGCCGGGGCCACAAGTGATGTCTAATAGACGGCCGTTCCCTTGCAACCCCAACTTCTCCCACAACCACGCGATTTGCGCCTCGCGTTCTGATGGTTGGCGAGAGGCTGCCCCATGCGATTCATCCAAATGCTCACGCAGCATTCGCGCCGAAAAATCAGGATCATCCCAGGGAAGATTGCCCCCGCTGGCCCAAGGCAACGGCCGTTCTACTCGCCGGTATACTCGCCATAATCCATCACTTAGTTTTTGAGGTATCTCATTCATATGGTGTCAGGTGTTTTGGTATCAAGTGTCAAGTGTTTGAATTTGCAAACTAGAAAGCTGCTTGCCCCTGCATTATATCATCTGTAAACTACACACACATTATCCACTATCCACAAAAGGACAATCCCATGAGCTACACGCTTATTCACAATGGAACTCTGATTGACGGCAACGGCCGTGCGCCCCTTTCCAATGCGGCCGTTCTCATCAAAAACAATCGCATCCACACCGTTGGACGCAAAAGCGACATCCCCATGCCCGATGCCCCCGTTACCCAACTGGATGCCAAAGGTGGGTACATTTTGCCGGGATTGATAGACACCCACGTTCATCTCATGTTCGGCGACGTGAACATGATGAAGCACCTGACAACCCCCTTTTCCTACAACTTCTATGACGCCATCGGTAACATGCACAACACCGTCATGGCAGGCATTACCAGCGTGCGGGATGCGGGCGGCGCAGACGCAGGTGTCAAAAAAGCAGTCGGGGACGGCCTGATTTTGGGGCCGCGTATGCAAATTAGCATTGCCGTGCTCACCATTACCGGCGGGCATGGAGACGGCTGGCTGCCCTCTGGTGCGGAAATGGGCTTGTTCAGCAGCTACCCTGGTATGCCAGACGGCCGTTGCGATGGCCCCGACGAAGTACGCAAAAAAGTACGCGAAGTGCTGCGTGCCGGAGCCGACATCATCAAAGTTTGTTCCACTGGCGGCGTTCTCAGCCCCACCGACCACCCGGAATTCACCCAATTCACACCAGAAGAGCTAGAAATTATGGTGCAAGAAGGGGCTTACCGTCGCGGCGTCAAAGTGATGGCGCACGCGCAGGGTGCAGAAGGCATCAAAAATGCGGTGCGTGCAGGCATTCATTCCATCGAACACGGCATTTTTCTGGATGACGAAGCCATTGAATTGATGTTGGAACATGGCACATACCTGGTTCCTACCCTGCTGGCCCCCCTTGCCGTCGTCGAGATTGCCGAAGCACAGGGAACCATGCCCGAATGGGGCGTGCGCAAAGCCCGCGAAACGGTCGAGATTCACAGTGATAGCATTGCCCGCGCTTACAAAGCCGGCGTGAAGATCGCTATGGGCACAGATGCAGGCGTAATGCCGCACGGTACAAACTTGCGCGAACTGGGGTTGATGTGCAACATCGGCATGTCGCCTATGGAATCCATTGTGGCGACAACAAAAGTAGCGGCAGAATGCATGGGTTGGGGTGACAAATTAGGCACGGTGGAAGCCGGTAAACTGGCTGATCTCATCATCACGCAAACAGACCCACTGGCAGATGTGCGTTCGCTGGAAAAGGCGGACAACATTGTGATGGTGATGAAGGGTGGGCAGGTGCTCAAAGGTAATTAAGTGGTTTATATAAGACGTGAAACATGATGAACCCTTTTTCACGTTTCACGCTTTACGTTTCACGACCTTCTTGTAATGATGACTGAACACCTCTCTCAACTGCCGCTGGCGCAGCGTTGGCAGCAGCAAAAGTATCCAGCTCCCATTGTGGTCGCGTTAATTCGGAGAACTGGTAATGGCGATACACCGCGCTACTTGTTGATTCGGCGCAACGGCCGTCCCTATGCCGGGCAGTGGGCATTGGTAGGTGGCAAATGGGACTTTGGCGAAACACTGGCGGCTGCCATCATCCGCGAAGTGCAAGAGGAAACCGGGCTAATGGCCGATTTCGTAGCGCTGCGCGGCATTGTCAGCGAACGGGTGACGGAAGGGGAAAAGGGCGCACATTTTCTGCTGTTGGTCTGTGATCTGGCAGCACCCAATGGCGAGGCGCAAGAACAACAGGAAGGGGCGGTAGCCTGGTTTTCACGGGCGGAAATTGACGCACTGCACGCGCAGCAGGCAATCATCCCCAGTGATTACGCCATGATTGCGCAGTTTGCCGGGTCGGAAACGGCCGTCCCGCTGGTTGAAGCCGAAATGGTGGGTGGGTTAGGTGGGGAAACGGCCGTGTCCCCAGAATTGGCGAGCTTTATGCTTTACGGCCGTTCATCCAGTTGAAGATACTGTCGCACTTTCTCGATAAGCACATCTGTACTGTAAGGCTTTTGCAAGAACCCTGTTAGTCCGCTCCCTGCAAAACGGCGAGTTGCTTCCGTTTCGCTGTACCCTGACGACAGAATTACCGAAACCTGCGGGTTTATCTTTAGCAATTCACGGAATGTTTCTTCACCGCTCAGTCCTGGCATGGATAGGTCTAGCAATACCAGATCAACAGCCTCCTGATTTTCCCGGTACAAATCCAATCCTTGCCGTCCATTGGCGGCCAACGTCACAGAAAAACCAGCCGTCTCAAGCATATCGGCTATGGTTTCGCGGACAGGCTGCTCATCATCAACAACGAGGATGTGTGCAGTGACAGGGTTGGGAGTAACGGCCGTTTCATCTTCTACTGCATATTCCTCCTCAATAACTGGCAGCAGCACCTTAAAACTTGTCCCTTTGCTCACTTCACTATACACGCGAATCCCTCCCCGATGCCCGCGCACAATCCCCAACACAGCCGCCAGGCCCAATCCACGCCCAGTTGTTTTTGTGGTAAAGAACGGATCAAAAATTCGTTGTTTGGTGTCCATATCCATGCCACGGCCGTTATCATGCACTTCCAACGTCACATAGTTGCCAGGGGGCAGCTTTTCACCTGTAATTTGCCACTGCGATCCATCACTTGCCGTCATCGTTTGCACACCGGTTACAACTGTGACGGCGCCAGGTTTTTCACCTAACGCTTCCGCGCCGTTGAGAATCAGGTTCATAATCACCTGTTGTATTTGTCCGGCATCTGCGATGACAAGAGGCAGGTTAGTCGCTAATTCTGAGCGAAGCTGCACACTTTTGGGGACAGCAACCTCAAACAAATGTAAGTTTTCCCGAATAATGTCGTTTAGATTAAGCGGGTGTATCTGGAAATGCCCGCGACCAGAATAGGCCAACAGTTGACGAGTCAAGTCGGCGGCACGCTCGGCGGCACGGGTTGCTTTCTCAATAGAAGTACGGGCGGGGCTTTCGGGAGGCAGGCGTACCAAAGCCAAAGAGGTTTGTCCGAGAATGGCAACCAGTAAATTGTTGAAATCGTGGGCAACGCCGCCAGCTAGCACCCCCAGGCTTTCCAGTTTTTGGGCCTGACGCAGCGCGGCTTCGGCCTGTCTACGCTCAGTAATATCTACCGAAACGCCTAGTACAACGTCTTTTTGCACAATCCTATGCCCATTTTCGGTAAGTACATCTGTCCAGATAAATGGGATTTTGGTTGTTTGCAGCACGCGCTGTTTTCCATCCGCGTCGGTAAACGCTTCCTCTAAAATGAGTTTGGGGCGTTTTTTCTGTAGCACTTCGAGGTCATCTTGCAAAAACTGCGCTAATTCTTCCGGGTGTGTATGCCAGTCTGCGTGCCGGGTTCCGGTTAGCTCGGCTACAGTTGTGCCGTAAGCATCTGCCATTGCCTGGTTGGCTAGCAAGAAACATCCATTCTCATCTTTGGCAAAAATCATTTGGGGAACCAGGTCTACGATCTGGCGCAGTTGAATTTCTTTCTCTTGCAAGGATTGTTCAGCCTGAATGCGTTCGCTAATGTCATTGGCAACGCCAATAACGCCACTGACTTCTCCTGTGCTATCGTACAATGGTATGTATCGCACATCCCAAACTGTGCCGCGCAAGGGGGCTACGGAACGCACGGCCGTTCCTTGCAAGGCCCGCTGTGTATCTACCAAAAATACCGGATCATTACGAAATATATCCGTCACATTAAGCCCGATGTAGTTATTGTGCGCCACACCCAGCGTTTCTAACCCCTGCCCCGCAGCCAGGGTAATAATCCCCTCACGATCAAAAGAAAATAAAATCACCGGCACATTAGAAATGACCGTGTTAAGCTGCTCAGTCAACTGTGCTTGCGCTTGCTCAAAAAGACGGGTTTTCTCAATAGCGACGGCTAATTGATCGGCTAAAATTTGCAAAATCGTGATGTCCTCTTCTTCAAATGCTGCCGGGAGCCGACTCTGCACATTCATTGCCCCAATGATGCGATCACTTACTTTAAGCGGTAGGCCCATCTCGGAGAGCGTTTCTGGCAGCAGGGGATTAGGCCAGTAGACACTGTCCTTGCGTGTGTCTGGAGTGATATACGGCCGTCCCGTGCCTGTTACATACCCCACAATTCCCTCCGAATTGACTTTCAGTTTGTGCCGCCGTGCTAGCATTTGCTCACCCACATGGCTTGTTGCCGCCCGCAGCACAGCATATTCCTGCTTGTCATCCACCAAAAAAATACCGGCGTGATAATAACCAAAACGGGAAGGGATCAGGTTCACGGCACGATTAAGCAGATCATCCAATTCATAAGCCGCCGAGGCATCGCGGGCCGTTTGCGCTGCTGCTTGAATTTGCATGGAACGGCGGTCGAGTGTGCGCGTTCGCTCGGCCACGCGCTGTTCCAGGCGGCCTACTAACTCGCGCAGTTGCGCTGTCATATGGTTGAAAATATCGCCTAACAGCTTGAATTCGTAGGGAGAGGTAATGGTTACGGCCGTTTCCAAATTACCAGCGCTAATCTCTGTGGCGGCCGACAACAGGAGTTCCAATGGGTGTGCAAAACGGTGGGCAAAGAAAAGCCCGACGCCAACCACGATCAAGATTTCTGCAAACAATAATACCCCTAGCGGCATAAGGATCTCTCTGACGGAATGATAGGCCTCATCTATCGGAAGCTCTAACACTAGCAGCCAGGGCAAGGGGGGTACAGGTGTTGTCTGCCGAATCACAGCCCCACCGAATAACCCCGTAAAAATAGGCTGCCGGAAGATTTCGTACACACCCCCTAGCGGTTCTTGCCTGTCGGCCAGAATGGCTTGCGCTTGCGGATACTGAGTTAAATCATCTTCAACCCGCAGTGTTCCATTTGTGACCGTAATCAGTACATTCTGTTCCCAATCTAATAAATAGGCATAACCCGTCTCGCCAACGGCCGTTTCCTCCATAAACTGAATGACAAATTGCAAACCCACCTTTGCGCCAAAATAACCAATCACCGTTCCATCTGCGTCCAGCACAGGAACCAAAATCATTGCTATCGCTTCTTCCGTAGGGGATGTGGGCAACGAAAGATACCAGGCGCTTGCTGCATATGGACGGCGTGCCAGCAATGTAGATAATGCTGAAGCTGCATTTTTAACATCCTCTGGATACGCGGCGAGAATGTGTCCATTGTTATCCAACACAGCAACCTGCTCATAATAGCCCTCGTACAAGGCTGTCTCCCGAAGAAATATGGATAATTCCTGAGACGACAAAGAGAGCATGTCTGGGTTTTGGGCAAATCTGTTCAACTGTTCCTGTATATGCGTCAATGGGCGATTCAAATCGCGCATGGCTAGTGCCACACGCTCCCGCTGCACCGTATCAACCAACTGTTGCTGAACATAGAGCGTCCGCGACAAGAGCACCGTTATGACCAATACCAATGCCAGCAATATAAACAGCAACGGACCAAAGCGCAGCATATTGGTAATAGAAAAAAGCCGGGCGACCTTGGATGCTGTGGGCTGAGGAGGTATAGATTGTTGAAAATCTTGCTGTGAGCTTGTCATGGTTGGCAACAATTCACGATAACGACTACAAAACACAAGGGTTTCTTGTGTTTCTCTATCAATAAAGGCTCTTTGTATCCGGGTGATCGCCAGGATACACATTGTCAAAAAAAGGGCCGAGCATACCTCCCCTATTACCCTATCACCCCATCAAAGGGACTATGGCTTCGCTTGTCTCTACAATCTCTGCCTCTAGTGTACCATGAGACATCTCGCGCAACGCTTCCTGGAAGATAGGAAATTGGTCAGTGGTGAATTGCATCGTCATGGTCACATCTGCGGCAAAAGTTTCGTCAAGAACACGGCCGTTCCACTCACCCACTAACAGCCGCACCCGCTCCAATAAATGGTATGGCAGCGCTAACATCACTGTATGAGTCAGCACTTTCTCCGCCAGGGGTAAAACCGCCAGCACCGCTTTCACTGCGTCACTATAAGCCCGTACCAGCCCTCCGGTTCCCAGCTTCGTACCCCCAAAGTAACGCGTTACCACAACCGCAATGTCACCAATGCCACTGCCTTGCAGCACGGCCAGCATCGGACGTCCAGCCGTACCCGATGGCTCGCCATCATCAGAACAGTGTGCGGTAACGGCCGTGCCATATCCCACCACGTAAGCAGGCACGTTATGCGTCGCATCTGCAAATTCCGCTTTGATGCGCTGCACAAACGCCTTCGCCTCATCCACACTAAAGACCGGTGCGGCCGTGGCAATAAACAAGGAATTCTTGACCTTGAATTCGGTGCGCACTTCTTTTGCCGGAATAGGATATCTGCTCATAAGATTATGCAGGGGAAGCTCCCAATCGCTCCTATGCACCTATTGTACAGCACATCAGCAGGAGGGCCTATGAACCCCGCATCAGAGAGGTCGCCCGGTTACAAACGGCGGGCAGCAGAACGATTCCTACATGGTGCAGAACGATTCCTACGTGGTGCGGAATGATTCCTACGCAGTGCGGAACGATTCCTACGTGGTGCGGAACGATTCCTACGCGGTGCGGAATGGTTCCTATGCGGTGCGGAACGATTCCTACGCAGTGCGGAACGATTCCTACGCAGTGCGGAATGGTTCCTACGCGGTGCGGAATGGTTCCTACCGATTGTGGCAGGGAACGGCCGTTCCCGTTACACTCTCTTCAACGTGAAACGTAAAACGCGAAACCTGAAAGGCTTCTTTTCACGTTTCACGCATCACGTTTCACGCGATTCAACACATCTCTAAATTAAGGAACCCATGTCACCCGACACCCTGCTCAACAGCTACGAAGAAACCCCATACCCCAGCCTGTGCTACACCCAAACCCATCCCAACCGGCTGGCAACCCTGGCCGCCCTGCTCGGCCAACCCGCTGCCCCAGTAGACCAGTGCCGCGTATTAGAACTCGGCTGCGCCAGCGGCGGCAACCTTGTCCCGATGGCCTACGCCCTGCCCGGCAGCACCTTCGTCGGCATAGACTTCTCCCCCGTGCAAATCGCCGCCGCGCAGCAAATGACCAGCGACCTGGAGTTGACCAACCTCACCTTCCACGCCGCCGACGTCCTGCAAATCGGCCCCGATTTCGGCCAATTCGACTACATCATCGCCCATGGCCTCTACTCCTGGGTTCCGCCGCAGGTGCGCGACAAAGTGCTGGCAATTTGCCGCGCCAACCTCGCCCCCAACGGCATCGCCTACGTCAGCTACAACACCTACCCCGGCTGGCACATGATGGGCATGTTACGCGAAATGATGCTCTACCACATCCGGGACACGGCCGTTCCCGCCGACCGCAGCACCCAGGCCCGCGAACTGCTCGAATTTCTGCGCGAAAACATCTCCGGTAACGACCCCTACAGCACCTTCAGCGACGCCTACCGCCAACTGCTGCAAACCTACAGCGACTTCGTGGTGCGCGAACGGCAGCAAGAGCAGCGCGGCGACCAACTGCTGCTGCACGACGAGTTAGAGACGTTCAATCAGCCCGTTTACTTTTATGAATTCATCGACCATGCGGCCCAACACGGCCTGCAATACCTGGTCGAAGCCGAATTGTCGCGGGTGATGCCCAGCAATTTTCCACCAGAAACGCAGCAAAAATTGGCGGCGATGGCCGGCGACACCATCGCGCTGGAACAGTACATGGACTTTTTGCGCAACCGCACTTTCCGCCAAACGCTGCTGGTGCATGGCGAACGGCCGTTATCGCGTCAGATTCAGGGTGATTTACGGCCGTTTCACATCGCCACCTACGCCCGCCCAGAAGGAGATGTGACCCTGCACGACGGCCAAACCGCCCGTTTCCGCGCTCCCGATGGCTCCATCCTGTCCACCGACCACCCCGTAGTCAAAGCCGCCATGCTGCATCTGGCCGATGTTGCGCCAACGGCCGTGCCCTTCCTCGAACTGCTCGCCGCCGCCCGCCAGCGCGTCTACGCCATGCCCGCCAACGACACCCTCCCCGGCGACGCCCAGGCGCTGACCCTCAACCTGCTGCAAGCAACCAGCTACAGCGGGCGGCTGGTAGAACTGCACCGCCACCCGCCCCAATTTGCGCTGCATGGTGGGGAACGGCCGTGCGCCAGCGCCGTCGCCCGATGGCAAGTCGCACACGGCACCGACAAAGTGAGCAATCTACGGCACGAACGGGTCAACCTCGACCCCCTGGCGCGGCACTTATTGCCCGCCCTCGACGGCTCTCGCAACCACGATGAATTGTTGGATATGCTGGAAGAATTAGCCAAACAGGGAATGCTGAAAACAGAGCAGGACGGCCGTGCCGTCACCAACCCCGCCACCCACCGCCAACTTTTACGTCAAGAATTAACCGCCACACTGCACTGGCTGGGCCGCGCCGCACTACTAGAATAATTGGGAACATGCCATTGCCAACGGCGTTTACTCACCCAATTAATGTCATGTGTCGGGAATTCATTCTAATAATTCTAAAGGAATGTTACAAAACTTGATCTTGCACATTCCACGAATTTCATCAAGAAGCACCATTTCATCTTCAGAAACAATAATAAATTGTATGTTTCTACGACTAGAAACAAACGGCTGCCAATTCAGTTGTCGTGCTGTGTTTGCATAGGTTCCATACACATTAATGGCAGCTATCGTGAACATTTCATGATGTACATCCGAAGCAAAATGACCGAACACGATTTTTGCGTAGGAATATCCTCCCTCAGCAACTGGCGTTATATTTGCAATAGTTGTTGGGAAAGGTTCGCCTGCAAAGAGAGAATATTTGGCATCATTTAAACCCCATTCTTTAACATCCTCGCGTTCTATCATCACCTGAACAGCAGACTGATTTGTGACTGGATAAAGACTCGCAGCACGATCATAAATTGGTGCATGAAGCACATAAGCGTAAATTGCTTCTTCCGGCAATCCTCTATCTCGTAACTGCTTCACTTCATCTGTAGCATTCAATTCTTCAAGCGACAAACCTGTTCCCGATCGAATCTTTGTGATAAATTGCTGCAACAAAGTTGGTTCACCATTCCATGAAGCACCTGCTACATAAATAATGACCAATAAAAGTACAGCCTTAATCATCGTCTTCACATCTGAGGATTTTCTACTAGCCTTAGATTGATTATTCATGGCCCAGACCCCCGTCTTATACCCAACCCATATCCTATCTATAGTAGCGATCGGTCATATACCAGTCCTAAATGTGACTGGAGCCTCCCCCCATTTCAATATACACTTTTTCTAACGGCCGTGTCACCTAATAAATATCACATCCTTCCCAGGTACTCGCACGCAAACGCTTCGAGCTATCAATGCCGACTACACTTAGACACCACGGCAACGTCACCGCCAGCTTTTGCGTCAGGGTTTATCCGCTTCGCTGCACCGACTGGGTTGCACTACGCTGATTAGCAAGGGGCTGCTAACAGCTAATTGCTAATTTCAAACACAAATACGCCATCTTGTGTGTACACAACTTGCAACAGCGGATTTCGCGCCAGGGTCGCGGGGTCGAACATGCCGCCGGGACGTGCGCCCACAAAAATATGCGTCACTCCCTGCTGGCGCAGCCACTCCGCTTGTGCGGGATCAGCCCAGTTTTCCACCTGCTCTGCTGCTTCGTTAAAAGCCCGCACTTGCTGCGCCAAATCCGCATTGTAAATGTAGTCTGCCGGTGGTGTCGTGGTTTGGCGCTGCGTCAATGGCGTCAGCCATGCACCGCCATCGTAACCCGCCCAGGTATTGCCCAACCACTGCCAGCTATTTACGGCAATCACGGCCGTTTCCGGCACATGCTCATCCACCCAGACAAGGCCCGCCAAATCAGGCGGCTGGACCAACACAGTTTGCGGGTTGAGCAGCCCTACCTGATTGCGCACGCCAAATAACAACTGCGCCGCCAACAGCACCCCCGCCAGCAAACTGCCCGTCATTTGCAGCCACCAACGCTGCCGCAGCAGCCAGCGCCCTATATGAACGGCCGTCACCGCCAACACAATTGCCAATGGTAAAAACAGCGTAATGTACATGCTGTTCACATTCACCAGCCACGTTTGCGGCAACCCCAACTGCTCCCCCGCCAGCAGCAAAAACAGCGCAGCGACCCAGGCCGTCAGCGTCAACGGCAGCATGGCCCATCGGCGACGGCCAAATCCTGCGACAAATACCAACGCCAGACACAAGCCCGCCAGGGCCACGTATTCTTGTTCCCAACCCGCTTTCAGATAACCGGTGGGAAAAGCATTGTAGCCCGTCACGCTGCTGGCATTGATGGCCCGTGCCGGGTCAGTGATGCTGAGTAACTGCCAGAGGCGCGGGCTGATTAACAGGAGCCCCATCCCAGCAGATAAGGCCAGGTAACGGCCGTTCCGCCCCATTCCCACCAGCCACACCAGACCCACAAAGGGCAGAAAATAACTGAATACGCGGAAATGAATCAGGAACAGCCCTGCCAGCAGCAAAGCCAGCAGCCACCACGCCCGCCGCCACGCCCACCCGCCGCGCACCAACAGCCAGGTCAACGCCAACGCCAGCGGCATGAGCAGCATCGCCGTCAACTGCGTAAAACGGCCCCAGGTGACGTAGTAACCGGGAAAGAAAAAGGGCTGCGCTACCAAAAACGCGGCCAGCAGCCCCACTTCACGCCGCCGTGTCAGCAGCCACAACGCGGCGTAAACGGCCAGCGGAACCAGGGCATTGAGCAGTTGGCCGAAGATGAGCAGCAGTTCAGGCAACTGCTGCTTTCCGAATGGCCCCGTCAACAAAGCCAAACTGGCCGACAGGGTATGAAAGCCATAATGGTAGGGGAAACGGCTTACCGGTAGGTAATCGCCGTAATCGCTGATAGTTTGGCCGCTGTCGCGCATCACGGCCGTAATCAACCCATGACGGCTGGCATCCACCCAAAGCGGCACGTTCACATCGCGCACCACCAGCAGGCGCACGGCAAGAGCAAGAATGAGTAAGAAGACAAGGAGCAGGGGGGATAAACGATTCTTATTTCTCTGTAACTCTCTGTGTAACCCTGTGTTCCTTCTCTTCCACCACAGCCACAGAACAGTCAGCCAGCCGCCGACGAGCGCCGCCCACAATGACCAACCCCGCCAACGCCCGCCTAACAGCGTCAATGCCATCCACAGCAGGGGCCAAACGGCCGTTCCTAACGCCAACGCCAACCCTACCCAGGCCGCGCCGTCCCAATGGGGCCAGGGCGAGCGCCACGCCAACAGCAGCAGCACGCCGGGCAGCAGCAAAAAGGCCAGCGCCAGCAGCATTAATCCGCCGTCTTGCCACAACACATTGCCCAGATAGCGCAGCGCATCTGGCAGGGTGAGTTGGTAGCGAGTGACAAATACCAGGTCGGCGGGCGTGTTGGCGTCGGCAACGGCCGTGCCCTGTGACAATGGCCCATATGCCAGTGTCAACGCTCCCCCACCATAAGTATCCAGCGAATAGGCGTCCAGTGAAACCACGTTGGCCGCGTTCCCGCTGAAGGCCAGCGTGTACGTCATTGCCGCCGAGTGCGGCCGCGCTGGAAATTGAATCACATGGTTTTGGTTATGGGCGATGGCGCTGTTGGGGAGGGTAACGGCCGTTACCTCCTGCCCTGCACCATCCCACAAACGCAGCGTCACCTGCCCATTGGCATTAGCAATGGCATTGGGCGGGTCATCCAAGCGCACAAAGCGCACCTCAACTTCGCGCAAGCCATCCCACTTGGGTGTAAAAGTTTGCTGCCAGGTGAAATCACCAGTAGGCAAAGAGGTATGCGTGTTGCTGCGAAGCTGAACAGCATCCGTCGCCACAACTGGCGTAAACGCAGCTTGCAATGGCCGGGGTAACGTTCCCCAAATCCCCCACAACACAAACAGCACACAGCCCAGCAGCAGTGCCAGCCAGCGGGCCACCCTCATTTTCGTCAATTGAACCATCATTGATTGGGCAAGGCAGGTAAATAAGTCTGGTAAACGGCACGTAGTATGTAGGTATCGGACAGCAGCGTTTCACCCTGGCGTCCGCCCACCGCGTAAATGCGCGTCTCCACATTGGTAACGCCGGGCGCTTCCCAGCCCGATCCATTTTCAGCCATAGGTGTGTCCACCACCTGCCAGTTCTCCGTGACAGGATTGTATTCCTCGCCATAGGTGATGCCGGATTCGCCACCGAATACATACAGTTTATTGAACAATACCACTGCGCCTGCATGGGTGCGCGGCTGAATCATGTCTGGGCAAGGCAGCCAGCTTTTGTCGGTTACGTCAAAAACTTCGCAGGAGGACAGCGCGGCTGTGCCATCGTAGCCGCCAACCACGTATAATTGCCCGGCAATGGCGCCGCCAACAGCAAAAGCGCGTACCTGGCTCATGGGGGGCAGCGGCTGCCAGCTATCCAAAGCGGGGTTGTATTCGTACACGGTGTCTAAATAACGCTCGCCGTTCCAACCACCGAAAAAGTAAAGCGAGCCGCTGTGGGACAAGACCAGCCCACCGTTAATCGCTTCGGGAAGCGGCGCGATGGCTCGCCAAAGATTGTTGGCGGGACTGTACACCTCGACGACATCAGTGGGGTTGCCAGCCGCATCACGCCCGCCGGGTACGTAAATTTCGCCAAAAAGCACGGCCGCGCTTGTCTCGGAAACGGCCGTTGGCTTGGGTGCGCCCTCCGTCCACTGGAATTCGATGGTGTCGTAGGTGCTGACCGTGTTGACTACCCCTGTTTCACTCTCGCCGCCAATTACGTAAAGGTCTAAGCCCACAGCAGCAAGGGCCATGTTAGCGCGGCCAGTAGGCATGGGGCGGCTGATTAACCAACGCGAATCGCCTAACGGCCGTTCTATAAAAGCCACCGCCTCAACAGTAGAGGTGGGTGTCGCCTCGCTGCCACGGCCCCATTGCTGCCAGGCTAAGAGCAGCAGCAGCGCGGCAATCACGGCCGCCGCGCCCAGGCTGATGCTGCGCCAGGGGAGATGTTTGGCAGGGAGCATGGCATTGTCGGGTGATGGGGTTGGTTCTGGGGGAACGGCCGTTTCCGTTTCATCAGGCACGTCAGCAACGGTTTCCGCAATCTGAGGAACGGCTTCCGCCGTCAACGGCAAGTCTGCGTTTTCTGGCGCGGTACTCTCCAAACCGGGTACTGCCACCAGTCCCTTTTGCAGCGCCAGTGTGGTCGCTTCCGTGCGCGAATTCACACCCAGCTTGGCATAAATGCGACGCAAATGAACCTTCACCGTATTTTGGCTAATGGACAGTTCAGATGCGATTTCTTTGTTGGATGCGCCCTGCACAATACAGGCTAAGACATCCAGTTCGCGTTCGCTTAAGGGGTCGCCAGATTCAAACATGGTTATGATTATACTTGGTTTACAAGTGGCAAGTATGCAAGTTTGCAAGTCTTTTACTTGCTACTTGCATACTTGCTGCTCGTTATGGAAATGTTGGGGTCGGTGTTCCGACCCGCACAGGCGGGCCAATAAACTGCTGGCTGTTGGTGACGGGTAGTGTGTTGGTGATGGTTTCCGGTGTGGGTGTGGCCGATTGGCAATTGGTAACGGCCGTTTCCAACTTATCACTCAATTCCACACTGCGCTCTTGGCGGTTTGCCTCGGCGTACAATTCCTGCGCTGGACACCAATCCGCCGCCGCCGCATATTGGTCTCCCAGGGCAATCAACGCCTCATGCAGTAAATCGCACGACGACTGATAAAAGGGCGCAACCAGGCACAAATCACGGAAGTAGTCAACCGCCACCCCCCAATTCACGCCGTAATAGCCCATTCCTTGCAAAAACCAATCTGCCCACAAACGGTAATCCTCTGCCTCTTGCGGCAGATCGCCCAGCGTTTCCGCCTGTGCAAAATAATACAGACCTAGCTCCGCCTGTTCGCCATCTACCAGACTGAAACCCAAATTCAAGTAGGCATCATACAATAACTGGTTGGTTTCTTGTCGCTCATAGTTGGGAAATTGCGATAGAAAAGCACGCAGCGCTGTGACGGCATCTTCCCACGCTTCGTTGTCCATTAGCTGCTGGATGCGCTGCAACTCTTGCTCCGGGTCGGAGATGACGCCGGGGGTGGGCGAGGGAAGGGGCGTGGCAGTGGGAACGGCCGTTGCCTCCACAACCTGCGGCGTCAGCACCAAATTCAGCGCTTCCCGCGCTTGTTGCAGCAGCGCTTGCGCCTCCGCATGACTGGGATTGCGCTCAAGCACCCATTCCAGGCGGCGGGTTGCCAGGTTATAGCTGCCCTGGCCGATGTTTTGCTGCGCCAGTTCAATTTGCCGTGCAATCTGGTCGCTCAATTCTGTTTGCTGCCGTTCCACAAGAAGCTGCTGCCCGCTTTGCCAGCCCAAATAGGCCACCAGCAGGTAAACGGCTAGCAGCAACGAAATCGCCACCAATAAGCCGCCAATAATGCGGCGACCCCGGCGCGGTTTGGGCGTTTTATCTTGCTGTGAAGAGGTGGTATCACTCATAAGTAACTACATTAAAGAGAATGATCAATTATTGAATGGATGAATTGCTGAATGGTTAATGGCGTTGCTGGCGGATTCATTAATCATTCACAAATTCAACGATTCACAAATTAATTATTTTTTGCGCTTACACGCCTAAATCATTGTACGGTAAACAGCTACCGTTTGCGCGGCGATTTGCGCCTGGGTGTAGGTGTCTAACACACGCTGCCGCCCCTTTTTCCCCAGGGCACGCCGCTCCTCGCTGGACTGCATCAAGCGCAGCAGGGCATCGCGCAGGGCGTCTGCGTCCCCTTCAGGAAAGACGAGTCCCGCATCACCAATGACGTGGGGAATTTCGCCGCTGTTGGAGCCGATGACGGCCGTTTCACAGGCCATTGCTTCCACCAACACGCGGCCAAACTGCTCTTTCCAGTTCGGCTGCGTGCGCGAACTGAGTACCAGCACGTCCAACTGCTGCAAATAGCCCGCCATTTGCGCCGAGGGGATGGGGCCGTCAAAATGCACGCGCTCGGCAATGCCTAATTCTTGCGCCAGCCGCGCAAGCGCTGGTTTGGCCGGGCCTTCCCCGGCGATGTGTACTTGCCAGATACCGGGCAACTGCGCCGCCGCGTGCAGCAGCAAGTCCACACCTTTCTCCGGTACTAGCCGCCGATTGGCAGAACCGATGGTGAAGGTACGACCGTCATCATGACGCGCTGTTGAGGCATACAAAGTCGGGTCAACACCAAACTGCGGAATGACACGGTGCGGCCCGCGATAGCCCTTTGCTTGCCACACTTGTACCGCTTCACGGTTGCCCATCAGCGCATAATCCACGCCGGCCAATACCTGCTTTTCCAGCCAGCTAAACGGGAATGGATAGCGGCGCTGCAAATTTTGCCAGCTAAAAAACAAGGTCTTGGCCCCCACCGCTTTGGCCTGCCGCATGGCCAGCCAGGTTGCCAGGTTATACGGTTCCTCATCAATGTGCACGATGTCTGGGCGGAAGTCGGCCAGCCGTTGGCGCAGGCGGGGGTAGTGGTGGAGATGGTAACGGCCGTTCAAATGAATCGGATCCGCCAGCAGCGTGTAGCCCTCGGTATGGGCGCGTTCCAACTGCACCGGCGCAGCGGGATCATCCCAGGATGGCGGCACAACAACCAGCAGTTCCGTATCGTCAAAACGGGCGATTTCTTCTAATTTGCGTTGATAAGCCCCAACAAGACAGGCTTTGGATAACATTAATATACGCATAAGCGGGTTTGCGGGCGAGCGTGGCAAGTTGCAAGTTTGCAAGTTGCAAGTGGACAGGCGGGAATGGGTTGGCTCACTCGCAGGCTGTGGGCTATTTTGCAATACTTGCCCCGCTTTGACAAATAGCCTGCCAGTAGCCGCGATTTTATAATTGCGCTTGAGGTAACACGCAAGTACAGTCGGGTAAAACAGTGCGGGTATACGGCCGTACATTTTCCCTCAATCGTATCCTTACTTTCCTGTCCCTGCTCTGGATAGTTTCAGCTTTAGAATTGCCACAAGTGAAACGTATAGCTAATATAGCCTCAATACATCAAGATTGATTACACAACGAACCGTGTTAATAAATTGTTGGATAGCAGAAAAGTATTAGAAAGGTTTGATAATATTCAAGGCAATGATTGACCCAGATAATTCATACAATATTTTTACCGCTGCCCTCAACGAACGGAGGGCTCAACTCAATATTATTTTCGATCCAGACAGTGATTTCCCTTCACTCTATCATGGAGGAGTACAAATCAAAATTTATCCTGAAACGGTTTATTTCCGCTGGACGATTATGGAATCTCTGACTATCGGTCAAGGCTCCCTCCCGCTTAATGAAATTCCAAGTAGTGATGATGTAATGGGCTATGTTCAATCTAAAATAATTGAAAGTGTTCAAAATTATTGTATTCGCGGAAAATACGTTTATCGCGTCGATAAGTGGTCTTGGGACCTTACCAACTTAGATGTCGAACCTGTAAAGAAAATTCTAAAGCTGCTAGAACGTGTCAAGAGACGACCGCAGATGTTCATGGAGAAACCCAATGAAGTAGAATCCTTTCTTACTGGAATACAATGGGCATATCGAATCTTGGGATTTCAACAAGATAGAGCTATTGTCAAGCAATCTTGTGCAGAACTTGAGATCAAAACTTTAGGACAACGCTTGCAACGATCTGAAGATTACACATGGGACTTGATCGATAAGATTTTGCAGTCGGAGATCGTTGGCTGGAAAAGAACTTATGGCATATCGTAGCGCTATCATGAGGTCAACATTTGCGGGGAAAATGCTGCCTAGCATGCTTGCATCCAAGCGCGAGCCTGGAGTTCATTCACTATCTCAGACAGTAGTGGGCGAAACCAACTTGCTCATAAAGTCTTTAGCTGTTACTCGCACCGGGTGAAGCAGACGTTATTAGACTGCTGGGCTAAAAAGATGGAAATGAAACGCGACTTAAGCTCACCCAAATTCAGGTGGGCTTTATTATTATTGGTGATGGGCACGGCCGTTCTCTTCCGCTTCTACCAACTAGACAACTGGCCGCCGGGCTTGTACCGCGATGAGGCGTTCAACGGCCTGGACGCGCTGAACGTGCTGGATGGGCAGCACGCGCTCTTTTTCCCGGCGAACAACGGCCGTGAACCCGCCTACATCTATCTCACCGCCGGGGCCATCGTCCTGTTTGGCCGCAGCGTAACGGCCGTGCGTCTCGCTGCCGCCCTCGTCGGCAGCCTGACTGCGCTGGCAACCTACCTGCTGGCAAAAGAATGGTTCGGGCAGCGCGTCGGGCTGCTGTCCGCCGCACTGTGGGCCATCACCCTCTGGCCGGTGCATCTTAGCCGCGTGGGACTGCGCCCGATTTTGCTGGCCCCCCTGCTGGCCCTCACCTTCTGGCTGGGCACACGCGCCTACCGCAGCCAATTCCCCCGCCGCCGTTGGCTCTGGCTGGCCGCCGGCATCCTCTACGGCGCAGCCTATTACACCTATTTGGCCGTGCGCTTCACCCCCCTCTTACTCATTCTATTAGCGATTTACGATTTACGGGCGAAGCGTCACACAGCGGCATTGGCAATTGACGCCCGCCGCACACCGTTCACTGCTTACTGGTCACTGCTTACTGATTACTTCTTTTTCGCTCTCGGCACGGCCGTTACCCTTTCCCCGTTTGCGCTGCTGGTGTGGCGGCAGCCGGACATCTTGCTGGGGCGCACGGGGCAAGTTTCGGTGCTGAACACGGCCGTCAACGGCGGCAACCTCTTCGGCACACTGCTGCGGCAAACCGGCGCAGCGTTGGGCATGTTTATTGGGCATGGCGACACCATTTTACGCCACAATCCAGCCGGGCGGCCTGTGTTTGATTGGTTCATGGCCGTGCCCTTCCTCATTGGCCTGGGCTGGTGCTTGTGGCATTGGCGGCGGCGCACGGCCGTTACCCTGCTGCTGTGGGTGGGCGTGATGCTGGGGCCGACGATTTTGGCGGCGGATACCCCCCATTTTTTGCGGGCGTCCGGCATTTTACCGGCGGTCGTCATTTTTCCGGCCATTGGACTGGTACAATTGGCTGATTGGCTGCGGCGGCGTTGGCTGGGCGCGGCGCTGGTGGGACTGTTGTTGCTGGGCAGTACGGCCGTTACCATCCGCGATTATGCCCAATATAGCCAAGACCCCGACACCGGCTACCTCTTCGAGGCCGCAGCGCGGACATTGGCCGAGCGCATCAATCAGGATGGCCTCAACACCACCTTTTTTGTAGACGAACGCTACTGGTCATGGCCGTCTGTGCCCTTCCTCATCACCAATCCCAACACTGTGCGCTTTGCGCCAAAAGATGGGCTGCCCACGCCCCTGCCGCTGCCCGCGCACCTGTTTGTGTGGCCGTATGCCGACACCGAGTTTGTGGCCGATGCGCTGCCGCCCAGCGCATTGGTAGAGGTAGCAGATGGCCCGTTGGCGCGGGGCGATTTGGAAGCGGAGGCATATCCGTTGTATACATCGTATCGGGTGCTGCCCGCGCAACCTTTGCCCACGTTGGCTGTGTTCGGCGAGACGCTGCGGTTGCAAGATGCCGGGGCATTTTTGTATGATGGGGCGATGCAAGTGGATTTGATTTGGCGGGCGGAAACGGCCGTCGCCCAACCCCTCACCGCCTTTGTACACCTGGTTGGCCCGGACGGATTGATCGCGCAAGATGACGCGCCGCCGGGCAGCGGTAATTGGCCCACTACCTGGTGGCAGCCCGGCTTGCAATTGCATGAGCAGCGTACCATCCCCCTGCCAGATGGCTTTGACCCTACCGAAGCCTATTTGTTAGTGGGACTGTACGACGCATCACAAATACGTCTGCCCGTGATAGATGGCAACGGCCGTGCCGCAGGCGACAGTTGGAGAGTGGACATTGATCAATAAAAAGTGGCGAGTGGCGAGTGGCGAGTGGCGAGACAGAATCCCTTCTCTGTTTTCTCTCCGTGCGCTCTGTGCATACTCCGTGTACGCTGTGTCCCTGCTTTTTCTGCTGTGGCTAACGGCCCCCGCGCTGGCGCAGGAACCACCGCAGCCCACCGCTACGCCAGACGCGGAGGGCGTTATTTACGACGTGGTGCAGCCTAATGATTCGCTGTGGGCCATTGCCGGACGGCATGGCCTTTCTTTCGACGAACTGCTGGCGTTGAACGAGGGGCTGACGGAGAACACGGTGATTCAACCGGGGCAGTTGATTGTTGTGGGGCATGGCGCTCCGCCAGTGACACCGACCAGCCCGCCGCTGCCCACAGCCACGCTGCCGCCGCCCACGCCGCGCATGACGGCCACGCCGCCGCGCACGGCCGTTTGCCTGTTGGCATTTGCGGATGGCAACCGCAATGGTTTATGGGATGCAGGGGAGTTGTTGCGCCCGGCGGTGGCGTTTACGGTTTATAACGAGACGGCCGTCGTTGCCAATTACGTCACGGACGGCATGTCTGAACCTCACTGCATTGAGGGTCTGCGTGCAGGAGCGTACCACATCACGCGCTCCATCAGCCCGCAGGAGGTGCTGACAACCGATGGCGATTGGGCCATCCGGGTTACACAGGGGAGCGTAGCGCAGTTGGCTTTTGGCAGTTATGTGCCGGCGCCGGGGGATGAGGCGGGAACGGCCGTGCCCGGGCAAGCGGCAACTTCTCCTGCCAGCAGCGCCATCACAACAGAACAAACCCCTCAACCTACCACTTCCCTATGGAACACCGGCTCTCTCTTTTTCGCTGCTGCACTTACAGTTATGATCTTGCTGGTTGGTGTGATATTCTTGTTGATTTGGAGAAAAATGCAATAGCTGTTAGCGACTAGCCATTAGCATTTTTGCTAAAAGCTAACATCTCAAAGGAACTATTTATGAGAAAGACAAGTGTAATTTTATTGGCTACCCTATTGGCACTGCTGTTTTTGACTACACCACAGGGAGGGGAAACGGCCGTGCAAGCGCAGGGTACTAATCTGCTCAAAAACCCTGGTTTTGAACCACCCTATCCGGCAGACAACAATGGTGGCGCACAAGACTGGATACGCTGGCACCGCGTCAGCAGCGAAGACCAATTTGACGACTGCACCAACGGCTATTGGAAACTACCCCGTTGGGGGCAAGCAACCGACTTCGTTTACGAAGGCAGCAGTTCGCAATACATCGGCAACAATTGGGATACCTGGTCAGCAGGCATGTGGCAAAATGTGGCCGTGACACCCGGCGCAACCTATGAATTCTCCTTTTATGCACGCGGACGCGGGTCTATGGAAAGTTCCCCCGCTCCGTCTGATGCTGGGTTAAATATGAACATCCGTGCCGGGATTGACCCCAACGGCAGCGGCCTTTGGTCTGACGGGGATATTGTGTGGGGTGCGGCAGGAAATGCACATGACCAGTGGGTACGCTTTTCTGTGCAGGCAACGGCTACTGGCAACACCATCTCCGTTTTCACCTCGGCAAATTGGGCCGTGCCTGGCGTCAATCAGTGCTATAAATTCTTGGACACGTATTACGATGCAGCGCAGTTGGTGGAGCTAGGCCCACCACCGACCAATACGCCGCTGCCGCCCCCGCCAGCAACCAATACGCCTTTGCCGCCGACGGCGACACCTACGCCAGAATTTACGCCCACGCCTACCGAAACCCCGACCATCACACCTTCCCCCACGCCAACGGGTGGGCGAGTATGTGTCAATGCCTTTACCGATGAAAATGCGAATGGCACGCATGATGCCGCCGAAGGGTACATGGCCGGCGTGACGTTTACAGTTGCCAATGCGGAACAGCGTATTGGCGAGGCGGTCTCGGCAGGGAATGACACGCCATTCTGTTTTGAGGGAGTGCCCGCCGGGTCTTATCAGGTGACGCAGATTGTGCCGGGCGCATTGGAAATGACGACGGCCGCCAGCGCCTCTATTGTTGTGGAAGAGGGCAAGACGGTTGGGTTGGAATTTGGCAGCCGCTTGCAAGCACGCACGGCCGTTACCAGTCCCACCGCCAGTGGAGAAGCAGTTGCCAGTGCTGATGCTGTGCCCACAGTGGAAACTGCGGCATCCACGCCAGACACCACCGCGGAAAGTGGCGGTTCTTCGTGGACTTCTTATCTCGGCTTGATTGTGATGATTGCGGCCGTGCTGCTGTTGGGCGTGCTATTGTTTGTAGCTTTACGACGGTAATATGTCAGGTGTCAAGTGTCAGGTATTTAGGTGTCAAGCCACCTGACACTTGACACCTAAACACTTGACACCTTTTTGAGATAGTCATTGACTCACAAGCGCATTAACTGGTTTCTCGCGGCTGTCGGCGTATTGGCGCTGGCAGCCGCTTTGCCTTTGTTGGCGCAGCCGGGGCTGCTGAATACGCGGGGCGGCGGAGATAGCCCCTTTTTGTTGCAGCGCTTGCAGCAGTTAGAAACGGCGCTGCGCGACGGACATTTCCCGGTGCGCTGGATGCGCGACGCGAATTACGGGTATGGCTACCCGTTTTTTAATTTTTATGCGCCGCTTTCAATTTATATCACGGCCGTTTTCCGTTTCATCGGTTTCAGCTACGTGGGGGCAATTAAGGCGTCGCAGGTGGCCGGCTTTTTGACGGCGGCGCTGGGCATGTATTGGCTAGCGCGGCGTTGGTGGGGGAATGAGTGGGTGGGAGTGGTAACGGCCGTTGCCTACACCGTCGCCCCCTTCCACATGGTTAATGTTTACGTGCGCGGCGACTCGCTGGCCGAGTTTTGGGCGATGGCCTGGTATCCCTGGGTGATTTTGGCGGCGGATTCAGTGGTCAGTGGTCAGTGGTCAGTAGTCAGTAAAGGCAAGGCAGTGGCAGGGCTGGCGCTGGCGTATGCCGCGCTGACGTTGAGTCATAATATTTCGGCGCTTATTTTTTCACCATTCCTGCTTTTATATGTACTGATTAAATGGTCAATAGCCAATAGCCAATTGCCAATCGCCAATTGCCAATCGCCAATCGTAAATCGTAAATCGTTAATCGTAAATTTCATACTATCGTTGCTGTTGGGCTTGGGTCTTGCGGCGTGGTTTTTTGTGCCTGCGTTGGGCGAGCAGGATTTGGCGCAGCTTGGCCCGGTGACGGAGGGGTATTTCCATTACAGCAACCATTTTCGCGGCACGGATTTGGTGCAAGGCAGCTTGTGGTTTGATTATGATGTCTCTGGTGGCGGCGCATTTCGTATGGGGTTGGTGCAGGCGGTGACGGCCGTCCTCGGCCTCCTCGTGTTCATAGCAAAAGCCAGAACCAGAGGCTCTTCTCCCCTGCTTCCCCGCTCCCTTGCTCCCCTGCTCTTCACCGCACTGGCTTTGCTGGTGGCTACCTTTATGATTACGCCATTGTCACGGCCGTTGTGGAACCATTTGCCGCTGCTGCCATTTACCCAATTCCCGTGGCGATTTTTGTCGGTGCAAGCGTTTGCCGGGGCGCTGGCGGCAGGCGGGTTGGCGCTGCTGCCGGGGCGGCGCATGATTGTGCCATTGACGTTGGGGCTGCTGTTGGCAAGCGGGCTGGGGGAGCTGCACCCCGATTATCTGCCCCTGAGCGACGCGGATGTGACGGCCGAGAAGTTGGCACAGTATGAATGGTTCACCAGCAATATTGGCAGCACCATCAGCGCGGAGTATTTGCCACCGACGGTGACGCCGCGCCCGTACAGCAGCAGTTGGCTGATGATGGGGCAGCGGCACGTGGCGCGGGCACTGACGGGGGAAGCGGACAGCGAGGTCATCAAATTTGTGACGGATGAGCAAGTGTGGCAGGTAACGGCCGTCGCCCACAGCACACTCGAATTCCCCACGATGGCCTGGCCCGGTTGGGTGGCGGAAATAGATGGTGCAGCTGTGGAAATACGGCCGTCGCCGGGCGGTGGTCTGATTACGGTAGACGTGCCACCGGGCACGCATACCGTCTCGCTGCACCTGACGCGCACGCCAATTCGCCGGGCATCGGAGTGGGCGTCGCTGCTGGCGCTGCTGGTGGTTTTGTGGCTGTTGTGGGGGTGGAAACGGCCGTCCTGGCGCAAATGGGCGTTTGCGGTAGGTGGACTGGCGCTCACCGTGTTGTTCGTGCAGCTGTGGCCTCGGCCAGAATTGCCAGCATCCGATTTAACCTGGGACTTCGCGCAAATGGGTTATCTGCACCATGACACGGCAGGCGTACCCTTTGATAATGGCTGGCGGCTGATGGCATACAGCTATAGTGCGGAGACGGTGGCGGCGGGGGATGTGCTGCGGGTGACGATGGTGGCGGAGAATGTGGTGGATACGGCCGTCACCCTGGCGCTGCTGACACCGGCCGCAAACCGCCCGGAACAGTTCCCCGGTGTGCAACCATTCGTGGCGCAAACACATGCAGCAGCAGAAGCGATGGTGTTTGAATTGCCGATTCCGGCCAATGCGCCCGCGGGCTTGTTTGTACCACGCTTGACGGTGGCAGGGGCACGACCGCTCATGCCATCGGGGCAGACGCGGGGGGATGTCTATTTGCGACCCATTCGAGTCGAGCCAGTGAACGGTGATCAGTATTCAGTAAATAGTAATCCGTATTCAGAGCTGGATGTGCGGGCGGTGGGGGCGCAGTTGGATGATGGCGGGCTGGCTGTGCAGTTGGCGTGGTGGACGGAACGGCCGTTAACGCACAATTACAATGTTTCGCTGCGGCTGCGCGATGGCACAGGGCAGGATGTAGCGCAATTTGATACGCAGCCGGGTTATGGCTTTGTGCCTACCAGCAGTTGGGCGGCGGGGCAATGGGTCAACGATTGGCTGACGCTGCCGCTGCCAGAACCGCTGCCGGGTGTGCCGCCGTATCATTTGCTGGTGAATTTGTATGAGGTTGGTGGGGAGACGGTGCTGCTGCGGCGCTTGGGGGCGTTGCAGGATGGGGTGTTTGCAGTGCAGGCCCCGGTTTTTGCTGCGCCGCAGGGGGTGGGAGATGGGGTAACGGCCGTCTTCACCGAAAACGGCACCCCTTTCATTCAACTGCGCGATTACGCGGTACAGTCCATTGACGGCCAGCTAACGGTGACGCTGGTTTGGGAATCGCTGGCAACCACGCCCAAAAATTACACGCGCTTTGTCCACGTTTTGGATGTGCAAGGGCAACTTATCACGCAAGATGATGCCATGCCGCAGGCGAACAGCTACCCCACCAGCCAGTGGCAGCCGGGCGAGTTTGTGGTGGACACGGTGTCTTTCCCTGTGCCAGCAGATGACTATCAAGTGGTGGTGGGATTTTATGAGAATTTGGGGGATATGTGGCCGCGAGTAACGGCCGTTGCCCCCGATGGCCTACCTTTTACCGACGATGCTGTCCCTTTAGTGGAAGAAAATAATTAATTGTTGAATTGATCAATTGTTGAATGATTAATAAGGTGTCCCGACTCATTAACCATTCGCCCATTCACAAATTCACAACTTAATAATTATTTCCCCATTAACAGAGATTGGAGTAGTGTACCTTCAATCTCTATCCTCCCAATGCCTTTACGGCCTGTGCTACGCTGTTCTTCGGGCTGATTTTGTATTGCACATCTTCCAATTTCCCTTCTGCATCAACCACAAAATGGCTGCGGATAATGCCCATGTACGTGTTGCCGTACATCTTCTTTTCACCCCACACGCCGTATGCTTCCGCGACTACATGATCTGGATCAGAAAGTAGGGCGTAGGGCAGATTCTCCGCCGCTTTCCACTTCGCCAACTTTTGCGGTTTGTCTGGGCTAATGCCAATGACGGTGGCATTGCCTGCCTCAATTACTGGGAACTGGTCGCGGAAACCACAAGCCTGGGTAGTGCAACCTGATGTGCCTGCTTTGGGGTAGAAAAACAGAATGACGCGCTTCCCGCGAAAATCAGTCAAATGAACTGTATCGCCATTGCTATCTTGCAAGGCAAATTCCGGTGCTAGATCAGCTATTTTTAACATGGTACCTCCGATGGAAACGGCCGTTGCCGCTCGTTTAAAAAATTTGTAACCATATTCTAACTTAAGTCCTACTGCGGAGGAGTAATTTTTATGGCATCATAACAATGCGAGTAAATTGGGAGCCTTTTGAGTAGTTTCGTCCAGAAAAATTGATAGACACTTCCTACACATATAAGCCAACTATCAAATTCTGAGGAGTTTATTCACTTATTAACCAACATAAAGGAAAGATAATCATGTTTAAACAAAGAAAGTCGTTCACCATATTAATGCTTCTCCTGTCTCTATTTTTGATAGTTTCCACTGTCGCCGCTGAAACTTCCGCTCCAGACACCATCAATACATTCACTATTTCGCCAAGTTCTGCCAATATTGGCACGAGCGTCACCTTTCAAGGGGATTATGATGTCACTCAGGTTCAAAATGCCTTTTGCTTTTATTTTGCGTCAGCCGATGCGGCGGCATGGGCAAGTAATTTCACATCTTTAGGCTCTATTGCGGGAGTAAGTTATACGCAAGGGGGTACCACCATTTGTCCTGGGGTTCCCGGTTACGGCAGCGTAAATTTTTATACAACTAATACCTCCGCAGCCAGTTTTGGGGATATTTTCTCCCAGGGTATTACAGTGCCAAATATTGCTACTGGTGCCAAAATCGTTGCTGTGCGGCAATATGAAGGTTTAAATTGCGATCCTACCGCTGGTGCCGTCTACGGTATCACGTGCGGTTATGTTAACTACCGCTCAACATCATTAACAGTTCTCCCAGCTTCCTCAACAGTTTATGCGGAACCAAGTGGCGCATGTAGCGGAACCCCCTGCTATACAAGTGTACAAGCTGCGGTAAACGGTGTGGCAACCGGTGGCACGGTCAGTTTAGAAGGGAACTTCTTTGAAAATGTCAGCATCAATCAAAATGTGACGATTTTGTCAACGTCTGGTGCGACTGTCACAGGCTCTGGTGGCGCCACCTTTACCATTAACGGGGGTACGGTTGCTATTCATGACATCGGTATCAATGGTGACGGATCGAATCCGGCAATCAACGTAACTGGCGGTTCTCTTACCTTGCGGGGAAATGACATAGACGACGCTGGTCAAGCTGCGGTGTCAAACAGCGGCGGGACAGTGGTCGCATATGTCAACAATATAACCAACAGTGGCGCTGTCAGCAGCGGTGTTTCCGGTACCGGTACATATGACCACAATTGGTGGGGTAGCTACACCGTACAACCAGCTAATGTTTCGGCAGGGGATTGGAGCGAACGTTTGGGTGCAGCAGTTGATGCTTATGGTATTGGCTCGTTAGGCAATGCATCTATTACAGGTGGCACGGGTACGGCCGTTGTCGTGAGCCATGGTCGCGGTTCATTAAACGCCCCATTTGACCAGGCAACTGTCGCCGATGGCAACACCCAATGCTCTGATTATTATGATTTCTTCGTGCAATCTGGCAGTGGCACCTGGACAGTCAATATGCCTATTGACCTGGGGACAGGTTGCGACTCTGTTTATAACAATCGAAAAGTATTTTCGTTTGACGTAGGAACTGCATCTTGTATGGATGGCAGCGGTGTTGATCCTGCCTGCTGGAATTCGCTAGTTGATAATGGGGCGATCCTCACACAAGTTCCATTTGGCTCCTATCGTCTTTTACGCTGGTCAGGTGTTACGACAGCTGAGCTGCAGGGTACTCCTCTTGTAAGTGGTAATCAGGATGACCTTGATCCAACAGCTATCAATTTACTAGGATTTGGCAGTCAAAACAGCGTAGGCACACTTCTTCCCGCTGCTATTGGGCTTTCCCTCCTGATGGGTCTGAGTCTGATTCTAATACGTCGCCGTAGAGCATAAAGTCTTTGCACATATCGCTTATTGAAAAAGCCCCCGTGTGTTATCGGGGGCTTTTTGTTAGAAAAGTTGCAATACTTCATCTAATCGCGTCAGGGTACGCGCTCGCCCCAACGCGACCATAGACTCAAAAAGCGGCGGTGAAACTTGCTGTCCGGTGATAGCAAATCGCATCTGACCTAAAAATGGGCCTGCTTTTTCATTTGTCGTTACACTTTCGCCTATTTTCATCAGACCCGTGCTAACAGTATCTAAGTTAAACGGTTCTACCGTAGCCACAAAATCACGAGCTTCTTGAAATCCACGTTTTGCGGCGTCATAAGGCATCTTTTTGTGCGTCAGCATTTCTGCTGTAGCATTGAGCGGGACATCATCAAAAAGAAAACGCAAGAAGTCTATGGCTTCTGGTAGCCGCTTGAGGCGTTTACTCATGGCTGGCATCACTACCAATAAGGCTTCGGGGTTCACCTCAAACCCTTGTGCATCCAAAAAGGGCTTGACCGCTCTTGCTAAAGCTTGCGGCTCCATTTCTTGAATGTATTGGCCGTTGAGCCAATCTAGTTTACTGTATGGCAAGCGCGACGGTGCAGGATTAATTTTCTCCAGCCTGAAGCTGTCAATTGCTTCGTGTGCATCAAATTTTTCACGGTCGTCGCCCGTTGCATAGCCAACATTCGCCAAAAAATTAACAACCGCTTGCGGTAGGTAGCCGGCTTCCTGAAATTCTTCTACTTTAACTAAAACTTGCTGTCCATCATCGTCAAAGGCTTGGGTACGCTTGCTGAGTTTCCCTTTACCGCTGGGGTTCATGACAAGGGAAAGGTGTGCGTAAACAGGAAGTTCCCAGCCAAAGGCATGGTAGAGATTGATATGTAAGGGGGCGGTGTTGATCCACTCGTCGGCACGCATAATGTGGGTGATTTGCATGAAGTGGTCATCCACGACATTGGCGAGGTGATAAGTGGGTAAACCATCGGACTTGAGCAGCACGGCGTCAATGATCTGGCTGTTCTGGTAAGTGATAGGGCCGCGAATGGCGTCTTGAATGGTGGTTTCGCCATTGCGGGGCATTTTGAAGCGGATGACGGAGTTTAGCCCGGCTGTTTCTTTAGCTGCAATTTGGTCGGGGGTGAGGTGTCGGCAACGGCCGTTGTACCCCAACATCTCCTTCTTTGCCATCTGCTCCTTACGCATCTCATCCAACTCTTCCGGTGTGCAAAAACACTTATACGCATATCCATGCTCGACTAACCAATTTGCCCATTCACAGTACAGTTCAGCCCGTTCCGTCTGGACATATGGGCCGACAGGGCCGCCTACGTCCGGCCCTTCATCCCAATCCAAACCCAACCAGCGCAAGCCATCCATAATGGCTTCGATAGCTCCGGCTACAGTGCGCTTTTGGTCTGTATCCTCAATGCGCAAAATAAACTGCCCGCCATGTTTGCGGGCAAACAACCAATTAAACAGCGCCGTCCGTGCGCCGCCAATATGTAAATACCCCGTTGGACTGGGGGCAAAACGAACTCGTACAGTCATATTTAGCCTTTAGCGATTAGCTTTTAGCTCTTAGCTAATCGCTTATTTATCCAAAATCTTGTTTACGATGCCGCATGAGGACGGATTGTACCACACCAATGGCAATAAATAGCGTGATGAGAGAACTACCACCATAACTAACAAAAGGCAGTGTGAGACCGGTAACGGGAAGTAGACGCACATTCATACCAACACTAACAACTGTCTGAAAAAAGAGAATGGCAGCAATACCTGTGCAAATCAATTTTCCAACTGGGTCTGGGGTGATGGCCGCGACACGTAGAATGCGCCAAAGGATAAACCCCATCAAAGTCAACACGACCAATGAGCCAAAAACCAGTCCCATTTCCTCAGTCAACACAGAAAAAATAAAATCTGTGTGTTGCACGCGCAAAAATCCGAGCTGGCTTTGTGTGCCTTGCTGGTAGCCCTTGCCCCATGTACCACCTGTGCCCACACTAATCACTGCCTGATCGACGTTGAACACATCTTCAGGATCGGCATCTTCAGGGTTTACGAAACTGGTGATGCGTCCTTTTTGGTAATCTGCCAGATTGGGGTAAACAATTCCGGCAGCAAGAATGCCGACAACGGCCAGAGTAATGAAGTGGGATAACGGCAAACCAGCCAGCCAGATCATGACGAACCAGATGACGAGGAAAAGAATGGACATACCTAAATCAGGCTGGATGAAGATAAGTCCCACAGGAAGACCCAGGTAAATAAGGGTAGCAATGGTGTTTGAGAATTGATTAATGCGGTCGCGGCGTTGAGCAAGAAACTGAGCAAAGGTAATGGTGAGGAAAATACGGCCGAATTCTGATGGTTGAATCTCAACAAATCCTAAATTGATCCAGCGCCGCGCGTCGTTGTTGATTTGCCCTGCCGCGACAACGAGAATGAGAGAAAGGACTAGTACTCCATAAATATACCAATGCGCAGAGGCCAAATAGCGGTAATCAATTCCAGCAAATATGAGCATGGTGATGATACCGGCAATGGCCCAGTAAAATTGCCGCAAAGGATGGCCTTCCAGGGCAGGCGCTCCAGTGACGGCGCTGCGAATCATGAGGATGCCGTAGGCCGTCAACAGCAGCACGGCTGCTGCCAACCAAATATCGAAGTGCCGCCAGACAGATGTTCTCTCGGTCATAACGGCATTATTTTAGTAAATTGGGGGGATTTGGCGATGTTTCCTACAAAATCCTCATGCGCCAATTACCGATTTCCGGCTCCGTTTCCCGGCAGTGGGATTTCTGCCACCAGAAAACTTTCTTGGCCGTCCTGGTTCAGGTTGACTTCAACGGCCGTTGCATCAATCGCCAGATGCTTCACAATCACCTGAATAATGTCATCCTTGATCATCTCCAGCAAGCCCGGCGAAATATCATTACGATCATGCACCAGCACCATTTGCAGCCGTTTCTTAGCAACAGAGCTGCTGGTTTCTTTTTTGCCAAAAAGTTGTGCGAACCAACTCATATTGCTACTCCTTTAACGGCCGTTCACCAAATTCTTCCACCACCCACGCAGCCCCGTTTTCGGCGTCAAATCGAGGAAAGGCACGCTGTCTCCTGCCACCCGCTGCGCCACATTGCGAAACGCATGGCTGGCGCTAGAACCATTCGCGCTGGTCATCGCCACCGGCAAGCCCTGATTCGTCGAAATCAAAATAGACTCATCTTCTGGAATCACGCCAATCAACTGAATCGCCAAAATATCCAGCACATCATCCACCGAAAGCATATCACCCCGCGCCACCATTTCCGGCTTCAGGCGGTTGACAATGAGGTAGCCCGGCCCTTTCTCCTCCGCTTCAATCAGGCCAATGATGCGGTCAGCATCGCGCACAGATGAGACTTCAGGGTTAGTCACGATCAGCACCTGATCAGAGGGGGCGATGGCATTGCGAAAACCGCGCTCGATACCGGCGGGCGAATCAATGATGATGTAGTCCATCTCCTGGCGCAGTTGGTCGCAAACCAAAATCATGTCCGATGGGCTAACAGCCATTTTGTCCCGCGTTTGCGCCGCCGGGATGAGATACAACTCCGGCTGACGTTTGTCTTTGATCATCGCCTGCCGCAAACGGCAGCGCCCCTCAATTACGTCCACCAAATCGTAGACGATGCGGTTTTCCAGGCCCATGACCACGTCCAAATTGCGCAGGCCAATATCGGCGTCAATGGCGACGACGCGCTTGTCTAACATCGCTAACGCGGAAGCGAGATTCGCGGTAACGGTGGTTTTGCCCACCCCACCCTTACCGGACGTAACCGTGATAACTTTTGCGCTCATAAGATTCTCCATTAGGTGTCAGGTGTTGAGGTGTCAGGTGTCATGACACTTTCGCACCTGACACTATCTTGTCTGCCAGGGTTCGGCGATGATTTGCCCATCGCGGATGGCCGCTTGCTCTGGCTCGGCCTTGCGCCGTTTGGTTTCCGGCGGGATGGCGATTTGGTCGGCGATGCGCAGTTGGGTTGGGCTGAGATCGAGGGCGCAGATAACGGCCGTCTCATCACCCAACGCCCCGGCATGAACCAGACCACGCAGCCGCCCCCACACCAACACATCCCCGGCGGCAATCACCTCTGCGCCGGGATTGACATCACCCAAAATGACCACCGGCCCTTCGTGATACACCGACCGCCCGGAGCGCAATGTTTCCTTCATGATCAGACCCGCGCCGGGAGCGACCTCCGCAGTTTGCTGATAACTGCCGCTGGCGGGCGCGGCGCGTAGGGCATTGCCATCCAAATCGGTGTGGCTGCCGGGCAAGCGAATTGCCAATTCCAATTCGCGGGCGGCGCTTTTGGTCGTTTCCTGATTTGCCAGCACCGTCCACAGCAGCAGGCGGTGGCGGGCAAAGATGTGTTGGATTTCGGCGAGCTGGTGACGTTGCAACGGCCGTTCCCCCACCTCTAACGCAATCCGACTGCCCTGCAAAAAATCCTGCTTCTCCGCCAATTCCGCATCCAATCGGGCCAGCACCTCGGCATAATCGCCGCTGCCCATAATGACCAGCAGGCCATCACGAATGCCCTTGATGCTAATTTCCGGCGAAGGTTGATTGCTCATAAACAAATAAAGCCCATACGGTTTGAGGTATGGGAAACTGCTTCGGTATGCGGGATACTACAACAAAATCAATTGTTGAAATAATACAACAAAACTGGCAGGATTGCAATAATGAATAATGAATGGTTAATTGTGAATGGTGACTGGCAGACGGCGTGCGCCCCAGGAGCCGGGGTGGGATTCAAAGACGCCGGGGCATGGGGTGTGGCATTGTTGGCAACGGCCGTCCCCATCCAACCCCCACTCGCTGAGCGTGTACCAATTGCGGCCAATGAGCAGATGCCCGCAGGCGTGGCAGTACGTAGATTGGCCGCGCTTGTCATGCACATTGCCCGTGTAGGCGTGGCGCACGCCATTTGCCAGGGCAATTTGCCGGGCGCGATGCAGCGTGGCCGGCGGCGTGGGCGGCACATCGCGCATTTTATAGTCCGGGTGAAAAGCGGAAAAGTGCAGGGGCACATCCGGCCCCAGATTCTCCGCCACCCACTGCGTCATGGCTTGCAGTTCCGCTTCGCCGTCATTCCAGCCGGGGATGAGAAGCGTGGTAATTTCCACCCACACATTCGTTTCGTGCTTGAGATAGAGCAGCGTCTCCAACACCGGCTGCAATTCCCCGGCGCACAATTTTTGGTAAAACGCCTCCGTGAAGCCCTTCAAATCCACATTGGCGGCGTCCATGTGCGCGTAAAAGTCGCGGCGCGGTGCGACATTGATGTACCCGGCCGTCACCGCCACCGAATAGATGCCTGCCTCGTGACACGCCTGCGCCACGTCAATGGCATACTCCATGAAAATGGTGGGGTCGTTGTAGGTGTAGGCCACACTGCGGCAGCCCAGCCGTGCCGCCGCCCGCGCAATGGCTTGCGGCGAGGCGGCATCGGCCAACGTGTCCATCTCGCGGGATTTGCTGATGTCCCAATTTTGGCAGAATTTGCAGGAGAGATTGCAGCCGGCCGTGCCGAATGACAAAATGGGCGTGCCCGGCAGGAAGTGGTTGAGGGGCTTTTTCTCGATGGGGTCTACGCAATAGCCGCTGGAACGGCCGTAAGTGGTCAGCACAATCTGGTCATCTTCGGCCATGCGCACAAAGCATAGGCCGCGCTGCCCATTGTGCAATTTGCAGGCTCGCGGACACACATCGCATTGAATACGGCCGTCCGCCAATCTGTGCCAATACCGTGTAGAAATCGTGTGCGCGTTCATCCGTCCTCATTTGCATTATACTACAAGCAGATTTGTTGTCTCTGAGAGTTGTCAAATCTTTGAGATTTGACAACTCTTTAAGGAGTAAATCATGTCTTACACACGCCAACCGGCCGTTGCCGGTACATTTTATCCCGCTCATTCGCGCCGTTTGCGGGAGATGGTGCAAGATTTTTTGGCGGCAAGCAAGTCTAAAGAATCGCCCATCACCCCCAAAGCGATCATTGCCCCGCACGCCGGGTACATTTACTCTGGCCTCATTGCCGGGGCAGCCTATGCGCAAGTGGCCGCGCTGCGCGGCCAAATTACGCGGGTACTGCTGCTCGGCCCGGCGCACACCCTATATTTGCAGGGATTGGCGGCCTCCAGCGCCGCCTATTTCGCCACGCCCTTGGGCGATGTGGCCGTAGATCAGGAGGCCATCGCCCAAATTTTGCCGCTGCCACAGGTGCGCGTGTTGGATGCCGCGCACGGCCGTGAACATGGGCTGGAAGTACACCTACCCTTTCTGCAACTCACGCTGGGGTCAGATTTCAAGCTGGTTCCGCTGGTGGTGGGCGACGCCGACGCCGCCGAGGTCGCCGAGGCGCTGGAGCCGTTGTGGGGCGGCCCCGAAACGCTAATCGTGATCAGTTCGGACTTGAGCCATTTCTTGGATTATGGGGCGGCGAAAGTGAAGGATGCGGCAACGGCCGTTGCCATCCAGCAGCTAAACCCGGCGGCGTTGGGCGAAAACTCTGCCTGCGGGCGCGTGCCCATTGGCGGGCTGCTGCACGCGGCGCGGCAGCGCGGCCTGCGCACACATCTGCTCGATTTGCGCAATTCCGGCGACACGGCCGGGCCGAAGGATCGGGTTGTGGGGTATGGGGCGTGGGTTGTGGGAACTGAATCCTAAACAAAAACAGCAGGCGACACATGAAACCGCGCTGCAAGCTCCCTGATCTGGCGCACATTCAATTCTCGTTTGCCATTGAGAATTTCTGAAACAACGCCTTGCGAGCCAATTTCTGGCAAGTCAGATTGGCGCAAGCCATGCTCGGCCATCAAATATTGCAAAACTTCCGCGCCGCCAGCCTGCGGTATGGCAATGTGCTTTTCTTCGTAAGCGTGAATGAGCGTGCCCAGCGTGTCCAAAAATTCATACATGGGGTGCATTTCATCAGTGCCAACTTCGTCAATCAATTGGTTCAATTGGTCAACGGCACGATCATAATCTTGCTCATTGAGGATGGTTAAATATGGGCTAACAGCTAACCAATGGGGCTGAATTTCTTGAATCATCAGGGTCATAATTTCCACATTCCCCTATCGTACTCTGAATGAGTGAGAACGTGACGGATGTAAACTTTACCGCGATTAAAATGTATGGAAGCGATAAGCCGGTATTTATTCCCGCCAATATTGAAGACAATCAACTCGCCCACTTTATCCGCCGAAGGGAACGTGAACCGCAATTCATTGAAACTAGAAAACTCGCCTTTGTCCATGATTTTGAACCAGCGCAAAAGTGAGCTTTGGCTGTCTGGGTATTGCTCCCAAAAGGTTCGCAGCGTTTTTTGCGAGATGACATGCATGGATCTTAGTTTATCTCAAAATGAGATAAGAGGCAATATTATATTTGCAATGGTCGTAAACTGACATTTTGTCAGCCCGTCACCTTGTCACCGTGTCCGGCATCATCACGGCCGTACCAACCCCTCCACTATCACCTTATCATCCACCGGCGAACCGGCAGCGTCCAGCACGGGCAGGCGGCGCAGGTCGGCCAGCAAGTACCAGCCCACAATCAGGCGGTACTCGCCGGGCGGCAGGTCGGGGGCAAGCTGCACGGTGTACGGGTCGGTGATGGTTTCACCGGGCGGCCATTGGCTAGTGGGGCGCGTACCCTGCACCGGCCAGGCGTCTATCTGCCCCACAATGCGGTCGTTGGCATCCAGCACTTGCACAAACACGGTGTAATCTTCCGCCAGCGGAGCCAGCCCTTGCCACGTCAGCGTCAGGGGCAACTGCCCACCCGCTTGCAGCCGCGTGTCGGGGATGGCAATATCTAGCAGGGCGATTTTGTCGTCAAAATTGGTCGCCCCCTCCGGCAAAGGCACGCCGCTGACCTCCACCGTGCCCAATGTGCAGGCGTCGCGCCCGGTTTGCAGCCAGCCGCACACCACCTGCCCCGGCTCTCCCTGCACAATGATGGGGAAACGGCCGTTCCCCATCCCATCAAACACAACTTCGTAAGAGATTGGTTGCTGGTTGTTGGTTACTGGTTGCTGGTTGCTGGTTGCTAACCGCTCATTGCTAACCGCTAAAAGCTCGCCGCTTCCCATCAGCAGCACCGGCAGCGGCGTTTGCGGCCGGATTTGCGCCGGAAACTGTGCGCCGCTGAGGGTGGCCGGGCCAAGTTGGATGCGATACGGCCGTGCCAAATCCAAGCCACCTGTGGCTGGCAAATCTAGCGTCGTCACCGTTTGCCAATCCAGCGCGGCGGCGGGCGTGAAGGGCGGGGCAACGGCCACCTGCACCGCCAGCGTTTGCGGCGCGGCGCTGATCGGCTGCGGCAGCAGGTAAAAGTCGGGCACAATCTCCCCGGCACGCCAGGCCAGCGTGGGGTAATCGTCGTTGGCCGGGTGCTGACCGCTGGCGTTGAGCGGCGGCTGCCCCTGCCAGCGCAGGTACACGTACCAAAATTGCTGCAGCGGCGCGGCGGCCTGCCAATAGAGGGTGACGGCCGTCATACGCGGCGCATAGTCGCTGTTGGGCACGGCTTCGTAGCCCAGCAGTTGCAGCGGGCCAAAGCTGAGGTTGACGGGGATGGCGGCGGCGGGAAGGGTGGTGAACGGCCGTGTACTCACTTCCGTCAGCGGCCCCATTGAGCGCAAATGGTAGATGCCCTCCAGCCCCGGCAGGTAGCGGGCAAGGTAGACCGCTTGCCCGGCGGCGATGCGCGTGTCTAGTTCGGCGCGGTAGGCGGCCTCGTCGGGCAGCACCATGATGTCCAGGTCGGGGCGCAGCCCTTCGGCTTGCTGCAAGTAGTACAGTGGGGCGATTTTCTCGCTGTCGGCGAGGATGGCGCTATTTTCGGCGAGGGGGAGGTTGAGTACGGCCGTGCCCCACTGCACCAACCCATCCACCCCCGACCGATCTACTTGGGGCCAAGTGGCGATGGCAAGCAGCAGAATGGGGAGAAATAGGAGAGTAATCAGTAATCGGTAATCAGTAATCGGTAATCGATGCGCGATTGGCTGCCAATCGTCAATCGTAATTCGTAAATCGTAAATCGCTGCTGCGCCTGCGGCCCACCACAGCGCCATTACCACATGCGCCCCCGTCAAAAAGACGTTGAGGTCGGGGACGTAGTAGTTGAGGGCGTAAAAGGTGAAGCCGAGCCAGGTGACGAAGAGCAGCAGGGCAGCGCGGCGCTGGCGCATAATCAGGTAGATGAGGCCGACGGCCGTCAGCGCCAGATTAATCCCGCCCCAATTGTCGAGAAACAGGCGGCCCACAATCTCGTAGCGGGCGGGGTCGTGCAGCCACGCGCCCCATTGCAACGCGCCCTGAAAACGGCCGCCCATCACCCAATCCACAAAGCGCCGCCAGCCCATTGGCTCGCCGTTCAGGGCTTGCCAGCGTAGGGGCAGGTAGGCGTAGAGGCTGAGGGGAATGAGGAAGGCGAGGGCGAGTTTGAGGAGAGATTGGAGATTGGAGATTAGAGATTTTTGGCGGTTGTGGTAGACGATGATAAGCAAAATGATAGCGGTGGATGGAAAGAGAAAAAGGGTGGTTAAATGATTAGTCAATCCCAACCCTAACAAAAACGTTAGCCCCACCAATCTCCAATCTCTAATCTCTAATCGCCAATCCCCCAACCCCACCATCAGCCACAGGGCGGCGCTGATGATGAGGGCGTGCAGGGTGTAGACCTCGGCTTCAACGGCCTGGCTCCAAAAGGTGGGGGTGACGCCGAGAGCGAGGGCGGCGAGGAGGGCGGGCAACGGCCGTTTCACCAACCGTGCTCCTGCATAATAGATGAATGTGGCGGCGAGGAGGGCGTAAACGGCCGTGCCCACATTCAACCGCCACGCCACCGAACCAATGGGGATGACGGCCGTCCACAACTTACCCAGCAACAAATAAAGCGGGTAGCCGGTGGGATGGGCAATGCCCAACTGCGCCGCCACCACCTGAAATTCGAAGGTGTCGGCACGGCCTACGGTGCGGCCCAGGGTTAGCAAGTAAATAGGAGCCAACCCTAAAAGGATGAAGGATGAAGGATGAAGGATGAAGCGGTTGGCAATTGACCATTGGCTATTGACCATTGACCATTTGCTTTGGGTTATCAGCACAACGGTCAGCCAGAGGCTGGCGGCAAAGATGAGGCGGCTGCGCGTGGGATCAACGGTGGGGTCGAAGAGCCAGAGCAGGTTGAGCAGCAGTGGCAACGTGGCTGATGACTGACGGATGACGAGCGCGGCCAGTACAGTGATGATGAGGGCGATGATGAGGGTGGGAAACGGCCGTGCCAGCCACAACCACCTCGGAAAAACTGCCTCATACAACAGCCGCTCCAGCGCCAAGCCCGCAATAAATAACGGCATCCATAAAAACAGTCGCTGACTCCAATTCTTTTCAGAAAACATCATGGGTTAATTGTACCGTTCCCCTCCCAAAAACAAGAATCCACCGCCCAATCAACGGGCAAGCGTTTGCGTTTCGCCCTGTCCCTTTGTTATACTCCACATCCTTTTCTGTTAACAACTTGTTAACAATTAGAGCAAATTCATCATGAGTGCGACATTCATTTTTCTACTCGTTACGGCCCTGGCCTTCGACTTTCTCAACGGGTTCCACGACAGTTCTAACATCGTGGCAACCCCCATCGCGTCGCGTGCTTTGCCACCCCGTTTGGTGCTCTGGATGACGGCATTCGCTGAATTTACCGGCCCCTTTCTCTTCGGCGTTGCCGTCGCCGAGACCATCGGTACTGGATTAACTGATCCCAGCCACGTCACCATGCCGGTCATCATAGCCGCTATGTTATCGGCCGTTATCTGGAACATCATCACCTGGTGGTTGGGCATTCCCTCTAGTTCTTCGCACGCGTTGGTTGGCGGTATTGTTGGCGCAATTGCTGTCAGCCAGGGATTCGATGCCATTCAAACCAGTGGCCTCATCAAAATCACATCGGCCCTCTTCATCTCCCCCGTACTTGGCATCTTGATGGGGTACTTGTTGATGAATATAACCTTGTTCCTCGCTCGTGGCGCAACCCCACGCGTCAATCGCTTTTTCAAACGAGCGCAGTTATTCACCTCTTTTGGGCTGGCCCTCAGTCATGGCGCCAACGATGCCCAAAAGACAATGGGGATCATTACTCTGGGCCTCCTCATCGATGGTTCTATTGATCACTTTATTGTGCCTACATGGGTGATTGCCGCCAGCGCAGGCATGATAGCGCTGGGGACTGCAATGGGTGGATGGCGGCTGATTAAAACATTGGGAGCACGTATTTATAAAATTCGCCCTGTACATGGTTTTGTTTCTCAAATTTCTGGGGCGTCCATCATTTTAGGAGCAGCTCTTTTTGGTGGGCCAGTGAGTACAACACAGGTGATGAGTTCCTCGATCATGGGTGCGGGCGCGGCCGAACGCTTGACAAAAGTGCGCTGGAAAGTGGGCTATGAAATGGTTGTCGCCTGGATGCTGACAATTCCAATCTCGGCATTGCTGGCGGCATTAATTTACGTGTTGCTCAAAATTGTTATGGGTGCGTAAGAGAGGTGTATGATGCAAATGGAATGGTTGATGCGCTTTCTGAAACCAAAGAAAGACAATTTCATACAAATGCTCATCGAGCAAGGCGAGTACGCTGTTGCCGTTGTTGAAGCCTTACAAGCATATTTCAAGAAACAAACTGATAAGAAAAGTATCCGCGCTCGGCAAATTGAAAAAGATGCGGATGAACTTCAACGAATTTTTGTGCATGATTTGCTTAACACTTTTGTGACGCCCATAGACCGGGAAGATTTGTTTGCGCTCACTCGTGCTTTGGACAATTTCATTGACTACGTGTATGACACGGTAGAAGAATTAGAGATTTTCGAGATAGAGCCTTCACCTGCCATTATAAATATCACAGCATTACTATTGGAGATGGCAAACGAGTTGTTGTTGGCTTTGCATCGCTTGATGGACCATCCTGGCGTAGCTGCCGAACATGCCAGGAAGGCGAAAGGGTTAGAGAATCAGGTAGAGGATGCTTATCGACACAGTCTGGCAGAGTTATTCAAAGGGACGGAAAGTATGGAGCAGGTTATACAAGTCTTGAAAAGACGTGAAGTGTTGCGGCATCTGTCTAATGCGGCCGACCAGGGAGATATGGCTGCAAACACGATCATGGATATTGTGGTGAAGTGGAGTTAAGTGTAAAGTAAAAGAGGATCGCATTTTATTTTGCGTTATTCAGGTTCGCCCTGCTCGATAGTAGGCATAATCTAACGGCCGTGTCGGAACCCCCAACTCAACTAAAACTGGTGTCAACTGACTGCGATGCTCGGTCGCATGGTTCATAACGTGTTGCAAAATGTCGCTCAGATGCAAGGCTGAAGGTGCGCCTGCCGTGTTACGATATTCAATCATACGTTTGCAATCATCATCACTAAGCCATTGTAAATAATTAGCCCAACTATGGCGCACACTACTCCAAGTCTGGTTGACAGCAGCAAAATCGGGAAATTCAGCAGGGTCTGGCAAGATTGTAGGGCTTTCTCCCTGGCAGCGCACGTACCAGATTTGCTCGGCGGCAAAACTGTGTACAAGCAAGCTGTGAATAGAATGGTGAAAAATAGGACGAGATGCATGGTAATCAACAGAAGATAGCTGTTCAATGCTTTTGTAGACGTGCTGCCAGGCCCAGTTATTATAGCTAAATAAACGTCGCATATGGTCGGCAATCATGGGTTCCTCCTTATCCCGCCATACAAAAAAGCCCCAGGTATCGTCCCGAGGCTTTCTTCACTATGCGTTTGAAACAGTTGTTTCGGTTTACGCTTTTTTCAGAACGGGCAGCCCGTTCCGGCTTTCGGACACTTGGTATCCTGCGGGTACCGCATCAATAGCGCCATCTTTGACCTCACGGGCAAAGAAGTAGATGGTTTGGCTACGGCCGTTCTTCAACTGTGTATCGCGCTTGTGCAGAAAGTAAGTACGTCCTTTGGAATTTGTGAAACTAAATGCCATTTGTTACCTTCCTTTTTGATTTTAATTTCTCTTGCAGAGACCAATTCAGATGTTTTTCTCTCCAGAGTGTACCCATCTTAGAACAATCTCCCTTGAGAGGCAAGCGTTTTCTTTCGGTTTGATAGAAAATTCACGTAGATTCACCCACAAAATGTGTCTGTCACGGCCGTTCCTCCACTCTCTAGCACGCATTTTCCTTTCCCTTATAATGGGGCGATGTCCGGCGATTTACTGCAAACGAAATTATATGCACCGAGGTTACGGCCGTCCCTCGTCCCCCGCCCGCGCCTGATCAAAAAGCTCAACGCGGGACTAGATGGTAAACTCACCCTCATCTCCGCCCCTGCGGGCTTTGGCAAAACCACGCTGGTCAGCGAATGGATTCATCATTCATCATTCATCGTTCATCCTTTAAAAGTTACCTGGTTATCACTGGATGAGGCGGATGCTGACCCGACACGTTTTCTGACTTACCTTGTCGCTGCGCTACAGAAAATTGCACCAGCTATTGGAGAAGGCGTGTTAAACGTGCTCCAATCGCCGCAGACACCACCAACCGAATCGATTCTGACACCCCTGCTCAACGAAATTGCCATAATCCCGGATGAGTTGGCCCTCATTCTGGACGATTACCACGTGATTGACGCGCAGCCGGTTGATCAGATCCTCACATTTTTGCTGGAACATCTGCCGCCGCAACTGCATTTGGTGATGACCACCCGCGAAGACCCCAATTTGCCGCTGGCGCGTCTGCGTGTGCGTGGGCAGTTGACAGAGCTGCGGGCGGCTGATTTGCGCTTTACGGTGGCGGAAACGGCCGTTTTCCTCAACCAAATCATGGGGCTAACCCTCTCAGAAGACGATATTGCCGCGCTGGAAGCACGCACCGAAGGGTGGATTGCCGGGCTGCAAATGGCCGCCCTGTCGATGCAGGGTCAGCCAGACGCCACTGACTTCATTCAATCTTTCACCGGCAGCCACCGCTTTGTGCTGGATTATCTGGTGGAGGAGGTGCTGAATCAGCAGCCAGAACGTGTGCAGCAGTTTTTGTTGGAAACGGCCGTTCTCAACCAACTCACCGCCCCCCTCTGCAATGCCCTCACCAGCGATGACAGGGGTCAGGATATTCTAGAATGGCTAGAACGCGCCAACTTATTTGTCGTGCCGCTGGACAACGAACGTCGTTGGTATCGTTACCACCATCTCTTTGCTGAACTGCTGCGGCAGCGATTGCAGCAAAACATGGCAGAAGCAGATGTCGCCATTCTGCACAGCCGCGCCAGCCGCTGGTACGAAGAGCATGGGCTGACCTTACACGCCTTTCACCATGCCACAGCCGCCCATGACGTTGCACAAGCAGCGCGTTTGATTGAAGGCGACGGTGTGCCCCTCTATTTTCAGGGGGAAGCGATTCCTGTGCAGCAGTGGCTTGCCGCTTTACCCAGAGCCGAATTTGAGAAACGGCCGTCATTGTGGGTAACATACGCCTCTGTACTAACCATGACCGGCCAACTGCACGACAATATCGCGGACATTTTGCAAGCGGCCGAAACATCTCTGCCAGATGCGGCTCACGATGACCAAACGGCCGATTTACTCGGCCAAATTGCCGCCATTCGCGCCATGTTGGGCGTCCCCAAAAACCAGATAGACACCATCATCACGCAGTCGCGCCGCGCTCTGGCGCTGCTGCACCCCGATAACGCGCCAATGCGTACCACCACCACCTGGGCATTGGGCTATGCCTATCAGGTGCAGGGAAATCGGGAAGCGGCCAGCCAAGCGTATGCCGAAACCATCGCCCACAGCCAAAAATCTGGCAACCTCATGACTGAAATCGCCGCCACAACCTGTTTGGGGCAGATTCAGGAAACAGAAAATCAACTGCACCCGGCGCAGGCGTCCTTCCGGCGCGTTTTGCAACTGGTTGGCGATCCGCCCTGGCCGGCGGCGTGCGAAGCGTTTGTGGGGCTGGGCCGCATCCATTATGAGTGGGACGATTTGGAGACGACCGAACAGTATGGACGGCAAGCGTTGGCTCTGGCGCGGCAGCTAGACAATGTGGATACGCCAGCAGCCTGCCACGTCTTGCTGGCTCGCGTGAAATTGGCGCAGGGGGATGCGGCGGGTGCGCTGGCGGTATTGGCGGAAGCCGACCAGTTTGTGCAACAGCATCATTTTGAGCATTGGGTGGCGGAGATAACGGCCGTTCGCATTCAAACGCTGCTGCGCCAAGGCAATCTTACAGAAGCGGCACAGTTAGCCGAGACTCATGATCTGCCCATCAGCCAGGCTCGTGTGCGGCTGGCGCAAGGCAATCCTGCCGCAGCGTTGGCATTGCTGGAACCGCATCGTCACCAGATGGCGGCGTTGGTTTTGTTGGCGGTTGCTTATGAGGCGGATGGGGAAAGGGAAACGGCCGTTTCCACCCTCCACCACGCCCTAACGCAAGCCAAACCACATGGATTTATCCGCACTTTCATCGACGCGGAGCCTCCAATGGCTCGCCTGCTCTACGAAGCAATGAAGCGCCAAACCCATACAGACTACATTCGCCAACTGCTAAACGCTTTCCCCACCACCTCGCCCAATTTCCAAGCTCCAATCCCCAGCCCTCAATCTCCCCTCATCGAACCATTGAGCCAGCGCGAACAAGAAGTCCTGCAACACATCGCCAAAGGGCTAACCAATCAAGAAATAGCCGACCGACTTTACCTCTCGCTGCACACGGTCAAAATCCATGCCCGCAATATCTACGGCAAATTGGGCGTTAAAAATCGTACCCAGGCTGTTACCAAAGGGAAGGCACTGGGCATCTTGCCGTAAACGTTCTCATTGTGATACATGAAAAACTTGGTAGTGGGCGAATAGTAAGTGATAGGTAAGCTAGATGCACGATCCAAGAAACGATTGCCTACCCCTGTCGCGTTTGCAACAGCACGAATATTGTTAAGAATGGCACCAATCGCTGTGGCAATTAGTAGTATTGGTGCAAAGAGTGTGGCGCACGACGTGTCTTGCAGCCCAAACGCCTTCCATCATCCGAAAAAAAGAAGCCGCACTGAATGTTTGCAAGGAATGAGCCAGTATGCGGGTTGTGTAACGATGTTTAGGCATCCAGCTTACCTATCACTTACTACCTGACCTCTACCCTTATTTTCCATGTCCACTAAATGAGGTGAAGCCCACATCATTACTTTGGTAGTGAGATGGTCAGGGAGTCAAGAGCGCTGATGGGGATGGTGAAGGTGGCCGTAGCGGTGGGGTCGGTAACGGCCGTTTCTTGCACCGTATTACCACTTGGTATGGCGTATATGGGGCCAGATTCGTGGAGAATGGGCACGGCCGTATCTGGCACATCACCATAGCGGATTTGTACGGGCTGCCCGGCGGGTTGGCGCTGGCCGGGATGGGTGTGCTGTACAGTAAGGCGGCAGCGCAGCGCATCTATGCGCTGCACTTGCACGGTGATATTCTGCGGCAGTGGGCGGCCCAGTCGTTGGTTAAAGAGCGTGCGCGTTTCACCCATTTCTGTGCCGCTTAGCAAGGGAATGGTGTGCAGAGCAGGAGTCAGTTGCAAGGCCATCATGCCAGAGGTGGTATCAGCAGTGACGGCAAGGGTTTGCTGCCAGAGGGCATCGGCACGGCCTTGCAGGTAGAGGGCGAGGGCGGCGATATTTTGGCGGATGGCATCTGCAAGTTTGGCTTGCCAGGATGCAGGCAAGGGTGCGGTGGCAGCGTTGAGCAGGGGGTCGGGTAGGTCGGCGGCACTGGCAGGGAGGGTATGGCAGCGCCGTGCCAGTTGGTCGGCGGCCTGGCGCAAGGCGGGTTGCAGTTCTGTCGGGGCGTGCAGTTGACTTTGCAGGAGGCGAGCGTACGCATCTTCGGGGGAGACGGCGACGGCAGCGAGGGACATGTGGGCAACGGCCGTTTCCATCATCGTCATCAATTCTGCATAAGTCTCAGCCAGAGGAACAGAGGCCTCAATTTGGCGCATTTCCGCTGCATACAAGGTGTCCACGTCTTCGCCAGCCACTTCCGCGCTGGCAATTTCTGCCAATACCATGTCGTCAATTGCTAGTGGTTCTGTGTCTGTCAGGGCACGCCGTAAGGATGAAAACTGACTCATTGTGGTTCCTCCCGGTAGAGAGCGTTCTCGGTCAGAATGGAAAGGGCTTCATATTCGATCTGGCAGGCCAGACACAAATCCAGATGATAGGCTATTTCTGGATAGAGCGTATCTACATCCAACCCTGCCAACTCGTCGCTGACGAAAAGGGGTAAGTTGGCTTGGCAGGTAGGGCAAAACAGGGTGGATAACGGCCGTTTTGCCGGTTCGTGTAACTGCTGTCGCAAAGTCTGTACGTTACACATGATTGCCGCTTCCTTCTTCATCCAAAATAGTCATTAATTCCTGATAAGCTGGCGGAGGTAGGTCGCGTAGTTTGCTTATGATACGCGCTTTAAGAAGGCGGATTTCGTGTGACCGTTTCCCCATCAGGGAGGCAATCTCTTTGGGTGAGAGATCGTCTAAAAAATGAGCCTCCGCCACCTGCCGTTGCAACTCTGTTGGTAGGTGGCGGCGAAAGAATGTTTGTAGTTGTTTGCGTGTTTCGTAGTTAGCCATGATGCCTTCCGTGTGACGGCTGCTGTTGTGTGTCGTTAGCGTTTCTTCCCAATCACGGCCGCTTTCGTCAGAATTTGTCAGTTGCTCCAGTGAGAATGCTTTGCCTTCGCCTCGTTTTTTAGCTGTGTCTCTGCGGTGAACGTCAATTTGCGTGCGCCGCAGGATTTGCAACAGATAGGCCCACATGGTATGCGGGATGCGGATTGTTTGCAATGTTGTTTGCAATTTTATCAACGTTTCCTGGACGGCATCTTGCTGCTCTTGTGGATGGCTGGTGATTTGATGGACTTGTTTGTGCAGCCAATCGCTTAGTTCTGCCCATGCTTGTTGGTATTGTGAACGATTCTCTGGTTGCAGACAAGCGTCGTGCAGGATGATGGCGTATTGCTGCCAAACAATGGTTTGTATGTTGTGAACGGCCGTTTCCGACTGTACGCCTTTTTCCCTGGCCAACTGCCATATGCGTTCCCCAAATTCAACCGGATCAACCAATTGCCAACCCTGCCCTAGCAGGTACTGCGTCACAAGTTGGATGATATGGGCTTGTGCCAGCGCTTTATCTTCGGTTAACACACGTTTGCCCCTTAAGAATTCACCAAAATCAACTGCTTAACCGCGATACGCTTTTTTGTCTCCTTGCGTCTTTTAACAACAAGTCGGTGGCCACCGCAAGAAATAAAAACTTTTGACATTCGCAAGGAGATAAAAATCATGACGATCCGACAAAATGTATACCGGTTGCTATTAGCAGGTTTGCTGATGGCAATGTTAATCCTACCGGTTATGAGTGTGGTTGCTGATAGCGGCGTTGCTGCCAGCGTGGGTTCCCATTCTACCTTATTCCAGAGTGATGAACAGGGCTTGAAAGGTGGTGGCAATGTTATCAATGATTGTAGCGATGGCGGCTCAGAGGGAGGTTGCGGGGTCTAATTAGTCAAAGCGCAGGGCGAATTTTATCAATTAAAGAAGCGCCCTGCGCTTTTCTATGGCTGACCAACGCATAGAAATCCAATCCAATGTGCTATGCTGTTGTCAGTTTGCAGCATAAGCCGCTGCGCGTAAGCCAGTGATTGAGATGCGCTGTTGCCCGCTAAAAGGTGTTTGTAAAAGCGAGTCATCAAATCTGGTGCGTAGGTATCCTGAACCGGCCATATACTGCCAATAACGCGCTGCGCTCCGGAAGCCAGACAGGTTACTGCTAACCCTGTTGGTTCATCCCCAGCACGCATCATGGTTTGTATACCGCTGCAAGCAGAGAGTGTGACTAATGGGGGTAGGGGAGCGAGTTGCTGTAGTTCATCTAGCCATAAATCCTGGTCGTGTAAAGCAATGCCACTTAAGCGCCCCGTTAATTTATCGGCAAAGGCGTGGCTGGCGATGTGTAAAAAATCATACTGTTGCCACGCCTCATTTTGATGAAGTTGGCGAAGGTTAAATAAAGTCGCGTTGTCTCCGCTTAATTGTGTCGCATTGGGGATTTGTTGGGCCAGAACGGCCGTTTCCCTTGTCACAGCCGGTAATGGGCGATGGCGACCTGAAAAATCAGCGATAGTTAACAACAAACCCTGGTGTCTGGATTGGTGATTCTGGCGTTGCCGTTGCCACAAAAAAGATAGGGCGTGGAAAGAGGGAATGATGACGGGAACGGCCGTGTTGACTAAGAGTTCCCCCTGCTCCTGAAGATATAAACCGGCCCAGGGAAGGTAATGCAGCTTTCTGTGCGGTGCAATGAGCAAGAATGTATCCGGCGTTAACTGCGCCTGAACTGATGGCGGTAACAGCCATTCGCCCAAAATGGCTAACGAGCGCTGTATTCCTGGCTGTTGTCCGGCGCCTCGAACACACCTATCTAATGCTTGATAAACGGCGGGCGTCATTTTTCGCTCATACAAATTCTCGCCGGTTGGCGTAAGAACGAAGCAAACCAACCGATCTTCAGCCAGATAATAATTCAGTGCCAACCATTGGTCGCCTAATGTCTCCTGAGCCTGGAGGCGGAATTGTGCGGCTGTAAAATCCACAGAGAAAATATCGGTCAAGGCGGGGGAGGCGGTGCGTTCTAGCTGGCTAACGGCCGTATGGTATTGCTTGACACGTTTGTTCAACTGCTGCCGCAATTCTGTGGCCGATAATGCCGTTAAGCGGTTATTGCGCCCTAACTGTTGTAAACGATCTTGCAGCCAGCGAATTTCTAACACAATCTCGTTTAATTCGTCAGGTAAGTTAGTAATTGTTTGCTCGATAGTTGTTAACCGCTGCTGCAGGATGACTGCTTTATTGGCTTCAATAAATTGCAGTACATCGGATGGGGAATTGGCTTGAGTGGCCAGAATCACAGCGTCATCCATTTGGGACATAGGACGGATGAGGTAGGTTTCGGCCAACTCTGGCTGCCATAAATTACGACGTAAATAGGACAGGGCGGTTACTGCTTGCCGATATTGGACCAACGCATTTTCTATGTTGCCTTGTGCGGAGGCGTGGCGAGCCAATTCAACGTGTGTTTGCCATTCAATTTCTGGAGCGATGCTATTAGAGAGGGTTAAGGCTTGTTGCCAGGCTGTTTCTGCCACGTTGGTTCTACCCATTGCAGACCAGGCTCGGCCCAGTGCAAGGTAGCAGGCTGCCTGTTCGGAGAGCATGTCCATATGGGCGAAACTGGAAACGGCCGTTTCCAGTAACGAAATAGCTTGCTCGTATTGTTCATCAGTATACAGGGATTCGGCCAGCAAGCGTTGCGCCCGCGCTGAGGAGGAAGGCGCGTTTAGCTCGCTTGCCAAAGACAGCGCCTGCCACAACCACTGACGTGCTTCCTCATGACTTCCTCCAGCGCTTAAGATGGCCGCTCGTAAAATAAAAAGCTGGGGAAGCGTATCCCGATTTGTGGCCTGGTGGGATAGCTCGACAGCTTTGCCTTGATGGACGAGGGCCGTATCGTAATAACCTAATTGCAACCAAACCTCAGCGAGTCGCCATTCACAAGCAGCAAGACGGTGCGGCATAGATAATGTTTGTAAACGGGCATGTGCTTTTTCTAAAAAATGCAATGCTTGATGATATCGCCCCTGTTGGAAGGAAACGTATCCTTGATCCATCAGAGCGATTACCGGCAACCACCGATTACCCACACGTTCATATAAGGATTGCGCTTGTTGGAAATAGGACAGGCTGACTGAATAATGTCCGCGAAATTGTTCAAATAATCCTTGATCTAATAAGTTGTCGGCCTGTAGGCCTGGTATTTGGTAGTGGGTATAAATTTCCCCTGCTTGTTGCAGTGATTGTTTAGCCTGGATAGGTTGCCCGGTGTAATTATAAATTTGTCCCAACCCACCATAACATTGCGCCTCTAATAACGGTAAATCTGCGGTACGAAATTGCTGGATTGCTTGCTGAAATAATGACTCCGCTGCATGCACATCTCGTGTGAATGAATACAAAATATAGGCCAGATTAATTTGGCATGTGGCAGCAGCGTTGAGGTCGCCATGAGACTGGAAAATAGTTAGAGCGCGTTTGATGTTTGTGTGGGCCTGTTCAAATTGCGAGCGTCGTCGTTGGCAACTGGCACGCATGTATAGGCATTGAGCCAGTCCCAATTGGTCTTGTGCTGCGGCCAGATCTATTTCTGCATGGTCTATTTGTGCTGCGGCTTCGTCAAAACGGCCGATGAGCAAGTAGGCATGAGCAAGGGAATGACGGCAGTAGGGCGTGAATTGGGAGAGGTTAGCGGTTTGTAAGTCGGCAAGGGCTTGCTCTAAAGCACTGGCTGTTTGAGGGAAGTTTGGGCGGGTCCAGGGCACAGCATTGAGCTGCCAATCGCAGGCGGCTATCCAACCAGGTTGGTCTAATTGAAGGAATCCGGCGCGGGCGTGAGCAACGGCCGTTTCTACTCGTTGGGGGCGCAGCCAGGCATTGGCGGCGCGGGCCAGGTACCAGGCGGAGAGGGATTGAAGGAGCAGATCGTTTGTTTGTTGGGCGGCGGTGTGGGTTACGGCCGTTATTGCCCATCCATAGCGAGGTTGGGTACGCGCTGCTTCGGCGGCCTTGTTGCCAAGTGTCTCAATCAGTGTTTTGTCTGGAAGCCGTAAGGAGGGAATGAGTTGCGGCAAGTCCGCTTCATTGATTTGTTGTTGGTACAGACGTTGAGCCAAAGAAAGATAAGCATGGTGTGGTGATCCCTCTGTATCCATGCTCGAATGGTAACGAGTTGCAATAGGATTGACAAATTAGATAAAAGAGGAAGAACATTCTATAGAATGCTCTTCCTCTTTAGGACGAGGTAGGAAACTCTGGTTATCGTTGCCCTCCATTCTATATATGTTTGTTTGGAGGTGATTTCTTACCAGAATTATTCAGTAAATTGTAAATTCATAAGAATATCTTTTGTGATTATATCCCCGGCTTCATCCAAGATGAGGTTAAAGTTAAGAGGAGGGAAGTTGGCACAGCCATATTGATTGAGGACGGCCGTTTCCCAGTAATCACCCCAGTGCAGGGTAACTTCTAACAATGATGCCGATTCTGGTGTGACTGTGACCAAGAGAAGGGGGGTGATTTGTGTCGTGTCGTCTGGCAGCAAAATAGCTTCCAGAGTAGTCTGATAAGTAAATGAACCTACTTCAAATTCACTATGTAACAAGAATACGCTATCTTCATCCAGAAAAGACATGCCGGAACGATATGCTCCTAGCGCAGTTGTGAATTGTTGATTGAGATGGGCACTGGCAAGATGCCATGTAGCCTGCCAACGTTTAGATGAGTGACGGGCGATAACGGGTTTGGGGAAATTATCGCGGCGGAGAAAGTCAAGTTGTAGTGGGGGGAAAATGGGCAAGGTTTCGTCTTCCTGATCGGATGCCATCGTTGCCAGAATGTCAAAGTATGCCTGTTGCAAATCAGGGTGCAACTGCATCCGTCTATGAAATTCAGGATAAGCCTCGGCAATATCATGGCCTTGTAAGGCTGCGTCAACAACTAGAGATAACATTTCATAGTCCTGGGCCGAGATGTCTACATCGAGAAGCGCGTTAATGATGGAAGAAACGGCCGTTGGCGACAACTTCGATTCATCATGTTGTAATTGGCGGCGTAGAGAGGCTGACTTCTTTATTGGAGTTGGCGATTTGTCTACGCCATTACCTGGCTGTTTTTTTTCTTGCGTCATAATAATAATGTCACTTTGATTCCAAAATCTTACGCAGCTTTTTAAGCGCATCATGATGGCGTTTGTAAACAGTATTTACAGAAACGCCTTGTTCATCAGCAATTTCAGGTAGAGGTTTCCCTAAAATATAGTAAGACTTAACGACATCTTGCTGATTCACCGGGAGTTGCTGAAGCGCCCCGTTTAGACTTTCTATAATTGCCATGTTTAATTCAATCGGTTGCGTTTGCGTTAAGCGTGGGTGGTGAACAAGTTCGCTGATTTCTACTTCCTCTAGTTTTTTCTGTTCTTTACGTACTTGTTGAGCGTGCTTACGGCTTACCCGAAACAGTAATACGGAAAGCCAGGCATCAAAATTGCAGTCGTAAGGGTAGTGGGCAAACAAAATTTCCATGCAGGCATCTTGAGCAATATCCGGCACCAACACGCGACATTGCTGGCTGGGGAACCCCCAGCGTAATAGCAGCGTGTAAATACGTTTTTGTATTTTTTGTTGTAGAGCGTTCCAGGCAACGGCCGTTTTTTGAACTTGCAATGACTCAATATACTCATGCTGTGCCAGATACTGCTCCGAAACATGCTGCACATAAACAAAAACTGTATGGTCTTGACCATGTTCTCGCGACAGTTTCCGTTCTCTTTGTAGATTGATCGCCACGATTGTTTGAACTTTATGAGCAACTGTCTCACCATATCTTTGAGAAACTTCTTGAATGGCTAGGGTCAAATCTTTTTCTACATCGCTGCCTAGATTGACCATCGTATCCCCTTGAGAATGTTATGTGAGCAAAAATTCATGATGCCAAAAATTATAACAGGGGCATCGGTAAAAGAGAACAAGAGAATATTAGACATCGAACCAGGTGTTGTCGTCCCCAATAACATGGTGTTCGATAATGATGACGGCATTGATGACCTACGCCGATTGACAACATAGGTTCACGAGAATGGGGCACGTATGATCGCCCAAAGGAGACTAGCTTTACCATGACAAAAGGGGACAACCGAATCTCGTTACCCAGTTCGAGAAAAACCCAAAGTTTGATGCCGTCAATTGCGCCAATTGAAACCGCTGTGTGGTAGAAATCACGGTGAACCACAAGCCCCTCCGCTGCTATTATTCACCGCCAAAGAAAGTGCGCAGACATCCTGATACAGAGCAAATATGCGGCGCGGTATTCATCAAAAGACGGGCTGCATTTGCCAGCCCGTCTTTTGCTCCTTCTTTTTGTGCGCATCCGAATAATTCCCTGAATAGCTCTTTGGAGTGATCCAGTTAACCCTGTCTGGTTGATATATTAGTAATCGATTGGATGGCTATCGGTTTTATTGCTCAAGCATGTCAGAGCTTACGGCCGTTCCAACAGGCTGGCTCATTATCAAATCGGCGGCATACCTATGAATGGCAACATACCCACCAACCTACACAAACCCACGCGCTATCAAATCAGGCTCCAAGGGCATTTGGGGCCGCAATGGACAAATTGGTTTGAGGGTTTGACCATCCAGTTGAACGAGGCAGGTGAGACTGTGTTAACTGGTTCAGTAACTGACCAGGCCGCTCTGCACGGCTTGCTCAAGAAGGTACGGGATGTCGGTCTGCCACTGCTGTCGCTTAACTGCCTTGACTCTGACCAAACTATGTCATTGTAATGTTGTATTGAATCAAAAAGGAGAATCTAAAATGAAAACAAACGTGAACGAACTATCCCCCTCTGCTTATGCACGAATTGCTGGTGTTTTGTATCTGATTATTACGGTTGCCGCGATTTTTGCTCACTTTGTGGTGCCGGACCAGTTGATTGTGCCGGGCGATGTGGCGGCAACGGCCGTAAACATCACAAATTCCCAATCCCTGTTCCGCGTCGGCTTGGTTGGCAGTGAATTGATTATCTTGCTCAGTGAGGTAGTGTTGTCGGTGGTGCTGTATGTGCTGCTGAAGCCGGTGAACAAAACGCTTTCGCTGGTAGCGGCCGTTTCCCGTTTAGCCATGACCATCATTCACGGCCTGAATTTGCTCAACTACTACTTCGTTTTGCAACTGTTAAACGGCAGCAATTATCTGTCCGCCTTTGGGCAAGAGCAGGTCAATGCCCTGGTGAATCTATTCCTTGACGCGCACAGCACCGGCTTCACAATTGGTATCGCCTTTCTTGTCCCCCACGTCCTGATTTTGGGTTACTTGATCTTCAAATCGGGCTATTTTCCCAAAGTGCTGGGCGTCCTGTTCATTGCCGCCGGACTTGGCTATTTATTTGATACAATTGGCCTGTTGATGGTGCCAAGTTACACGACGACCCCCGGCTTGGTTCAAATGGTCATCGCCGTTGCTGAAATCGCTTTCCCCGTCTGGCTTCTGGTTAAAGGCGTCAACAGTGACCGCTGGCATAATCGCACACCAGCTTTAGAAACCGCATAAGTTATCGTTGCCAGATTGGACCAATCGTTGAGATTGGTCCAATTTCGACGTTAAAAAGGAACTCAAATGACAAAACAACGCTTTTTAAACGTAACACAAGAGGCTGGAGCGGCCTTCTTTTCACGAAACATCTCTGGCCCAATTACCATGCTAAATCTGCTTCGCTTCCGCGATGTGGCCGACTATTCGGCCAGTCCTGAACTCGCGCCTGACGAACCCATCTCCGGCGCAGAAGCATATCAGAAATACATCGAATACACACTGCCCTTTCTCAAGGAAAGTGGCGGCGAGCTACTATTTTTAGGGAAAGGGGGCAGCTACCTGATTGGCCCACAAGATGAGCCTTGGGATTTAGCGATGCTCGTGCGCCAAAACTCTGTGTCCGATTTTATGGCATTTTCTACCAATGAGGCGTATTTGGTTGGCATGGCACATCGCACGGCCGCTCTGGAAGATTCGCGCCTGCTGCCGCTGGTTGAATCGGAAACGGCAACTTGATGCCGTTTTTTACAGCATCTCCAATAATTATCTTTGCAATGCTTGAATATACCGGAAAATAGCTGTAATGACCGCCCTGGCGTAGTACATAGTTGATATAGAGGAAGTGGGAATGGGAACGGCCGTTCCCGTCCCATGTCAAATCACCATACAACCTCGCTTTCCCTTGTGTTTTTTGTTTTTCATCCGCTTGACAACCTGCTTCGCCTACGCTAACATATCGTTCGCCTTTGGGCCTGTAGCTCAGTTGGGAGAGCGCTACAATCGCACTGTAGAGGTCAGGAGTTCGAGTCTCCTCAGGTCCACTCAATAGCGGAGAACCGGGTTAGCCAACCCGGTTTTTGTTGACAATTGAATCTGGAACGGCCGTGATCAGGAGTAGTAAGTCCGCCATCCATAGAGAGCTGCGTCCCCGGCTGAAAGCGCAGCGCCCCAGGGCTGAACTCGCCTGTGAGCCGCGAGAGCGAAGACAGTATTCAGTAACCAGTAAATCAGTAAACTGACCACTAACTACTGATTACTGACCACTGATTACTGATTACTAACTCTCGCCGAATTGCGCTCGTTACGCGCCTTGAGTGGATGGTAAAGCCTATTCCCGATTTCGGATTGACGATTAAAAGAATCTGGATACAATCGTAAATTGTCAATCCCAAATCGTAGATTGACATGGGCCTGTAGCTCAGTTGGGAGAGCACCACAATGGCATTGTGGGGGTCAAGGGTTCGAGTCCCTTCAGGTCCACTAATCATTTTTTACCATCAATCAGAGTGGTACCGCGGAATCCTCTTTCGTCTCTGGAACGAAAGAGGATTTTTTGTTTGTAATGGGTAATTAGACTGATGGACACAATTTTTATCGAAACCGAATTTGGCAACATCCATGCGAAAACGGCCGGAACCCCCACCGATCCGTTCATTTTAGGCTTGCACGGCTGGAGCCAGCGCAATGGCTGGCACACCTGGGAACCGTTGATGCAGCCCTTGGCCAATGCCGGTTTCTACGTGGTCAGTGTGGACATGCCCGGTTGGGGACAAAGCACAGCGCCCAAAGGGCAAGTCAAGGGCAGTGACGCCATGTCTACCGTTTTGCAAATGATGGATAAGTTGGGTGTGGAAACGGCCGTCCTCCTCGGCAAAAGTTGGGGCGGCGGCGTTGCCATCAACCTGACCCTAAGCCACCCACAGCGCATTGGCAAGCTCGCCCTTACCGCGCCAGCCTTCCACGATGTGGAGAGGCTGGCCCAACTAACCCAACCTGTGCTGCTGGCCTGGGCTGAGGATGACCCCGTCATCCCCTACAGCTACGCCGCCCCATTCGCCGCCGCCATTCCCAACTGCCAGCTAGTCACCTACCCAACCGGCGGCCACAGCGCCGCCCCGAAAAATGCCGCAGACTTTGCGGCCAAAGCAATTGATTTTTTGCGTGAAACGTAAAACGTGAAACGTGAGAAGAAAACCTTTCACGCATCACGTTTCACGACTCTTTCAGGAGAAGAACCAAATGAGTAGTTACACCCCTCAACAACTAGAACCCCGATGGCAGGCCCAATGGCAGGCTGATGGCCTGTACCGGCAAGTCATTGATCACAATAAGCCCAAGCACTACGCCCTGACCATGCTGCCCTACCCCTCCGGCGACCTACACATCGGCCACTGGTACGCCATGACTCCCTCCGACGCCCGCGCCCGCTACATGCGCATGAAAGGCTACAATGTCATGTTCCCTATGGGCTTCGACGCCTTTGGCCTGCCCGCCGAAAACGCCGCCATCAAGCGCAACATCCACCCGCAAACCTGGACATTCGCCAACATTGAGCGGATGCGCGGCCAATTGCGCAGCATGGGCGCGATGTTCGATTGGGAACGCGAAGCCGTTTCCGCCGACCCCAGCTATTACAAATGGACGCAATGGTTTTTCAAAAAGCTAATCGAGTTGGGGCTGGCCTATCGCAAGCTGTCGGCGGTGGATTTTTGTCCCAACTGCAACACCACCCTGGCCCGCGAACAGGTTTGGGGCGATGACCGTCACTGCGAACGCTGCGGCACGCCGGTGATCAAAAAGGATTTGGAGCAGTGGTTCTTCAAAACGACGGACTACGCCGAAGAGCTGCTGGATTTCAGCCAGATTGATTGGCCGGAACGGGTGAAGGTGATGCAGACCAATTGGATCGGCCGTTCCGAAGGCGCAAATGTGGTCTTCAAAACCGAGCAAGGGGACGAGATGCCCATCTTCACCACGCGCCCGGATACGCTGTGGGGCGCAACCTTCATGGTCATGGCCCCGGAGCATCCGCTGGTGGACACAATCACCTCGGCGGAGCAGGCCGAGGCGGTGCGCGAGTACCGCGAGCAGGCACAACGCCTGACCGACATTGACCGCGAATCCGCCGACCGCGAAAAGACGGGCGTGTTCAGCGGCGGCTACGCCGTCAACCCGGTGAACGGGGCGCGTATCCCCATTTGGGTGGCGGATTATGTGCTGATGGGCTATGGTTTTGGCGCGATTATGGCCGTGCCCGCGCACGACCAGCGCGACTTTGAGTTTGCCCGCAAATTCGGCCTGGAAATCATCCCCGTGATTCAGCCGGAGAGCGGCGCACTGGATGCGGACGCGATGCCGGAATCCTACGTTGGCCCCGGTGTGATGGTGAACAGTGGCCCGATTGATGGCACGGCCGTTTCCGATGACAAAGGCCGCAAAAACCCCTCCATCGCCGCCGCCATTGATTGGCTGGCAGACCATAATGCCGGGGAAGAAGCCATCAACTACCGCCTGCGCGACTGGCTGATCAGCCGCCAGCGTTATTGGGGCGCACCCATTCCCGTCGTCTACTGCCCAGAGCATGGCGCTGTGCCCGTGCCCGACGAGCAACTGCCCGTGCTGCTGCCGGAAGATGTAGAATTTATGCCCACCGGCGAAAGCCCGCTGCGATTCCACGAAGAATTCCTGCACACCGAATGCCCCATCTGCGGCGGGCCTGCGCAGCGCGAAACGGACACCATGGACACCTTCATGTGTTCAAGCTGGTATCAGTACCGCTACCTAAGCCCAAACGATGACGAAGCCCCCTTTGACCCCACAGAGGGCGCGTACTGGCTGCCCGTTGACCAGTACACTGGCGGCATTGAACATGCCACCATGCACCTGATTTACACGCGCTTCTTCACCAAAGCGATGCGCGAGATGGGGCTGGTGGACTTTGCCGAACCGATGCTGGCGCTGCACAACCAGGGCATGGTGCTGGGCGAGGACAACGAAAAGATGTCCAAGTCTCGCGGCAATGTGGTTGCGCCGGATGATTTGGTGCAACAGTACGGCGCGGACACGGTGCGTACCTATCTGATGTTCTTCACCAAGTGGGATCAGGGTGGCCCCTGGAATTATGATGGCATTAAGGGGCCGCAGCGCTTGCTGCTGGATGTGTGGGACATCGCCCAACATGCCTACGCGCCACAAAAAGAGGACGCGCAGGCGACGCGCAACCTGCGGCGCAAGACGCACCAGACGATTCGTAAGGTGGGGCAGGATTTTGAGAGCTTTTCGTTTAACACGGCCGTTGCCGCCATCATGGAACTGCGCAACACGCTGAACGATGCGAAGCGCAATCAAAACGTCAGCGCCGCAGCGTGGGCGGAGGGCGTGGAGAGTATGCTGCTGCTGCTGGCCCCCATCGCCCCGCACATCACTGAAGAATTGTGGGCGCAGAGGGGACGGCCGTACAGCATTCATCAGCAATCCTGGCCGCAATGGGACGAAGCCATCGCCAAAGAGGACACCATCACCCTGATTGTGCAGATCAATGGCAAAGTGCGTGACCGCATTGACGTGCCCGCCGGGACGCCCGAAGCTGACTTGAAAGCGGCCGCCCTGGCCTCCGACAACGTGCAAAAACACCTGGAAGGTAAAGAACCGCGCAAGGTGATTGTCGTCAAAGGTAAGCTGGTCAATATTGTCCGCTAGCAAATAGAAATTAGAGATTGGAGATTAGCAACGACGCACTCTCCAATCTCTAATCTCTTTAGGAATTTTTCACTCACCCCTATACCCCGCTTGTGCTACAATGCCAAAGGCATGAAACGCATACTCATCCTTCTCAGCCTTATCATCCCTGCTGGTCTCCTGGTAACTATGGCGCTGGTTCCGGCGCTAGATGTCACATTACACTACCCCCTGCTTCATTTCTATCTTGTTACTTTTTTTACCTTTGCTGCCGCTGTCGTGGCTTTGTTTACGGCCGTTGCCCTGGGTACAGACAGCGCACCACGTCACCGCTTGCTGGCAACCAGCTTCGCCATCATGGGGGCGCTTTTCTTCATACATGGGGTTACGACCCCGGAAGCCCTCATCTTCACCACCAACCCCGGCATTCGCTGGGCCGCCTGGCTGACCTTATTTGTGGGTGGGTTGGTTTTCGCTCTAGCCGCGTATGATGCCCCGGAACGGCCGTTACCCCTCCATCGCCTGCATACCATCCATTGGGGACTGGGGCTGTTCTACCTCGTCTTTGTTCTCATCGTTATCTTCGCGCCTCAGTGGCTCAGCTTCATAGACGCCCATGCTGATCCCTGGCATCAACAAGCCGTCTTTGGCATGACCCTGCTGCTCTGGGTGTATGCGGCCTGGCGTCTGTGGCAAACCTGGCGCAAAACCAACCACCCCGTAGACTTGATCATGACTTTGCAAGCCGCCTGGTTTGCCATGAGCGCCATCAGTATGCACCAATTCCCGCCCTGGCACTTCAGTTGGTGGCTGTATCATGGGCTGCTGTTGTTGGGGGTGATTACGGCCGTCTTCGCTCTGGGCCGCACCTACGAACAACTGCGCCACTTCCGCCTCACCACCTACTACGCGGCGGCGGGTCTGATCATCACCGCCGCCCTGGCCCTGCTTGCTTCCCATCTCTTCTCCCAGGCCGTAGAACGGGATTTGCGTGACACATTGACCGAGCAAGCGCTGCGCGTGGGGCAAAACCTCGCCATCAGCCTCGCCGGGGACATGCCCGAAAGTGCCTCGTCCGATCATTTGCAGCAAATGGCTGAAGAGGCCATGCTCTTCCAATCAGCTACCTGGGCTTCACGCCTTGCCGGACTAGATATTGAATTGGTTGTTGTGTATGACGTGAATGGCACGGCCGTTTACCCCAACATCTTGCCCTCCTTGCCAGATACCGCAGTGGACAAGCAAACCGCCCTTTCCGGCACAGCAACCACCCTCTTCTTCTCCACCGAGGAGCCACTTTTTTATGAAACTGACGCCGCCACCTATCTGCAAACCTTCGTCCCCGTCCGCGCCCAAGAGCAGGTGATTGGCGTCCTCAGCACCCTACAAGACTTGCCCAACCTCGTGCCTGCTGTAATTCGCGCCCGCTTGTTGGGCTTGATTGTCGCCAGCCTCACGATGGGCTTGCTCTTCCTCAGCATGTTGGTTATCGTGCGCCGCGCCGACCTGCTCATCACCAGCCGCAGCGATGAACTGGCCCAGGCTTACGCCAATTTGCAGGCTGCCGAAATGCTGCGCGACGACCTCACCGACATGATCGTCCACGACTTGCGCACCCCCCTCACGTCAGTTGGACTCAGCCTGGATTTGTTGGAACGTTCCGTTGGCGACCCCAGCCGCGCCGAGTTTATTGAGAAATTCTTCAGCGGCGCACGCGCCTCGTTGCAGCAAATGTTGGCTCTGATTAACCAGATTTTGGACGTGGCCCGTCTGGAAGCAGGACAGTTACAACTTCACCCGGAACCTTTTGCGCTGGCTGACTTGCTTCAAGAAAAGCAGACGCTCTTCGCGCTGCAAGCAGAATCGGCAAACAAACAAATTCGGGTGGAAGCAGACTCCTCTCTTCCCCCTGCTCGCGCCGACCGCGAATTAGTGAGCCGCGTGCTGGAGAACCTCATTGGCAATGCCCTGAAATATACACGTAACGGCGGCTGCATTACCCTGCGTGCCAACCAGCACAACGGTACGCTGCAAGTGGATGTGGCCGACGATGGCGAAGGCATTAGTCCGCAGGCAGCAGCGCGGATTTTTGACAAGTTCTATCAGGTGAAAGATGAAAATGGCAAGCCAATTCGCCGGGGTGCGGGCCTGGGCTTGAATTTCTGTCGTCTGGTATTAGAGGCGCATAACGGCCGTATCTGGGTAGACAGCCAGCCCGAACAAGGCAGCACCTTCTCCTTCACCCTCCCTCTGTAAAAACCTCAACGCAAAGGCACGAAGAAACAAAGAAGGCAAAGAGCTTTGCGCCCTTTGCCCGTTTTCTTCTTTGCGTTAAATTCTTCTTCCTTACTCCAGCACAAAAATCTTCCGTTCCGCGCACAAATCCTTCAATATCTGCGGCCACACCGTCACACTGACCTCGCCCAGGTGTGCCTTGCGCAGCAGCAGCATCTGCACCCGCGACTGTCCAATGCCGCCGCCAATGCTCAAGGGAATCTCGTCATTCATAATCGCCTGGTGGTAGGGCAGATCCAGGAAGTGCGTCTGGTTAGTAATCTCCAACTGCTGCACCAGCGTCTCCTTGTTCACACGCACGCCCATCGAGGACAACTCGTGCCGCCGCTTTGTCACCGGATTCCAGACCAGGATGTCGCCATTGAGTCCGTGCATGGGACGGCCGTCCTTTGAAACAGTCGGCGTCACCCAATCATCATAATCCGCCGCCCGCATCTCATGCGGATAGCCATCATCCAGCGTCCAGCCAATGCCATAGATGAAAATGGCCGGATACTCTTGCAAGATGGCCGTCTCTCGCTGCTTGCGCGGCAAGTCCGGGTAACGTGCCAGAATTTCCTCGGCGTGCAGGAACGTCAGTTCCTCTGGCAGATTGGGGAAGCGCGGGTCTTTCAACTGCGGGAACATCTCCTGCGCATGTCGTTCCGCGCCCACCAACACCTTCCAGATTTTCTGCACCACATTCGTCAGAAAGTCGAGATTACGGTCAACGGCCGTAATCGCCCGCTCCCAATCCCATTGATCTACATACACACTGTGGTCATGATCTAGGAAATAATCCTTGCGCACAGCCCGCATATCCGTCACCAGCCCCTCGCCCGGCCCCATGCCAAACTGCGCCAGCGCCATGCGCTTCCACTTCGTCGCCGCCTGTACCACCTCCGCGTCAATCGGGTGCTGGTTATAGTCATTGTTGATGTGAAACTGGATCGGTGTGCGCGAGCCGTCCCTGTCCAGGTAATCGTTCACGCCGCTGGTCGTATCCACAATCAGCGGCACCTGCACGCGAATCAGGTTCAGCTCTTCGCACAACCCCTTCTCAATATAATCCTTCACGGCATAAATAGCGATTTGCGTCTCCTTGGGGGTCAGCAGTGATTGATAATCGCCAGGCAGTACCTTTGCCAGCTCATCATAATTGCCAATGCCAGGGCCGGCGAGATCGGCCGTTTTGTCATAAGTTGCGGTCGTCATGGGAAATTATCTCCTTTGGCCCGATTTCATGCGTCAGGGCCATTGTGTGGGAAAGTTGGTTAACGTGTGCTGCAATGCAAAGAGGGGTGTTGGCTCACACCTGACAGCATAAAGGAGAACGGCCCACTTGAGAATTGAGGAAAATCACCGCTGCAAGGTGATGGTTGTCACCGGTTGGGGGCGCAAGTTACAAGTTACAGGCTGCGAGTTACATCTTACGCTGCCCGCAACTTGTAACCTGTAACCTATTCTCTTTCCCCAAAGATGCTGAGAATCTGCCTGACTTCTGCTGAGAAAATGAAAAGCATTGACGACTCTGGATAAGAGTAAAGTCATCAACTATGAACTTCTTGGACTGGGAATGCTGGAATGAGAACAGGGTAAATTACGAGGCGTCAAGGTAGAGGTTCCTGTCAAGTAAGATTTACGCAAGTGAATTGAAAGATACTTACGCTTACGGCTCCCCGCCCAAACGCTCAATTCCATCTATTAACAAGCCCTCAACTTGCCCTACTGTCAGGAACATATTGCTAATTTGTGTACTATTAAAAGCAGTTGAATCACCATTGTTGACACACGCGGTATAAGCCGCATAGACACCATCTGTCCAGAGTTCATCACTATCACCACTGAATATCTTGATAGCTTCCCTATAAACAGTATAGGCATATTGTGCTTCAGAGGATGCACCGCTAACATCGAAAGTGGGCGAATTTACCACATGATTAAATGTATCAATAATTGCCGTGCAATTAGGAATATCAGACCCAGAAGCCTGACTTTTGAAATATCGTGCATTTGCAAACGTCGTATTGAGAGCTGCCAGCAACTGATCTTCTAATTGGGCACCAGCCAATGGTGCTGGTGCTGCCGGGATAATAGGCAAAGGTGTATTGGAGGGGGTTGGTGTTGGCGTTGGGGCAAAAGTCGGCCATGCGGTTTGAGTAGGGTAAGGTGTTGCAGTCCCCGGAGCCTTCTGAGTTACTTGTGGGGTTCCTGTCGGCAGCGAAGTGGCTGTAACCAAAGGCGGCTGCGTAGCAATGGCAAGTGCAGTCGCGTAACCTGTTGGCGTTGGCTGCGCAGTCAAGGTAGCTTCCACGCCAGATGCAATTTCAACAACCACTCGCGTTGTCATATTCTCAGAAGACGCTTGGCAACCGCTAAACGACAATGCGCCCAAAAGTATCAACCCGATACAAAAACGATAAAACCTATTCATTGGCATTGTTTAATATGGCTTTGGCCTGATCAATCAAGCTAAGGGCTTGCTCACGCACGGCGAGCATAGCTAGCTGATCATACCCATTAAGGGTTATTGAGTTGTTTGCACTCGTGTCGCTTTCACATTTATTGGCCCAATACGTTGCTTGTTCTTCAAATATTGTTAGTGCTTGCTGGTAGAGCGCAAAAGCATTCTGTATATTTTGGTCACCCGTTGGAGATTGTTGAATAAGGCGTCCACGATAAGCATAATAAGTACCCAAATATCGGTCACATTCTAGCTGATCATCTAAATGAAAATCATAGTCATAATAAGGGGTTTGAATCTTTGTCATATCAGCTAGTTCTACCATATAACTACGGATGATATTAAGATGACGCACATCAAAAGGGGTATTGCTAACTTGCTCTTGTCCGTTCGCGTTGCCGGTTTGTGCTATGGAGGTTGTCTGCGGTGTATTCGTTGGTGGAATCATCAATGTTGGCAAAGGCGTGTACGTTGGACGTGGAGTCAGTGCAGGCCAGGGTGTAAGACTGGGTTCAGCAGTTAATGTTGGCTGACTGGTCAGCGTCGGGCGTGGGGTCAAAGTTGGTTGCTGGGTCAATGTGGGTTGGGGTGTTTGTGACGGTATTGCGCTCACCGTAGCCTCAATTCCAGATGCAACGACCGCAATACGAGTTGCATCAATGGCTTCCTGACTTGGACCGCAACCACCAAACAAACTGAGTAATAAACCACTGATCAAGTATAGAGAAAAACGCTTCATAATCATACTGGTCAACCATAGCAATGAAGAACGATAATTTGAGGAACGCCGAACTTGATTTTTGAAATGCAATTCCCCTAAGCTATGACGTGCAGAATTTTACCGCGGCTGCTCCAAATTCTGCAAAATAGTTTCGCCAGCCGAGGCCAAGTCGGGGTTGTCTGCCAGCAATGATTCCAGTGTGGACACGGCCGTTTCCAACTTCCCATCTAGCCCATCATACTGCTGCACCAGGGCCAGACCCTGCGCATACCAACGCTCGGCGCGGTCAACCTGCTCCAGACGCAATGCTGTCAGCGCTCCGCCAAAAATAGCGTCGGACAGGTCGCCGCGGGCATTCTCGCTGTTCGGCTGGATGCGGGCGATGGCTTCTGCGTAATTGTCCACCGCCTGCTCGTAATCCTCCATTGCCACCAGATCGTCGGCGCGGCGTAAATACAACCAACCTATGTTAGCATCCACGAAAAAGTCATACCAGACCTGGTGCGCCTCGGCATCCAGAGCGTACGCCCGGCGAATGTCGGCGGTGATGCTATCAAAGATGGGAAAATAGTCGGCATCATTGCCCACCTGCTGGCGGAAGGGGCGGTTGATAAGCTGGAAGCCAAATTCGGCACGGTAGCGCCAGTAAAGGTCGGGAGAGGGCAGGTCGGCAACGGCCGTTTCCACTGCCACCTCATCATCCAACAACGCCGGCCAATACACGGCCGTTATTCCCACGCTCTCATGCTCCAGCAAATAATCACGCAGCGCATACGCCGCATCCAACGCGCCATTGCGGTCACTGTCCGCCGCCGCCAGCAGCAGCCCCTCCTCATACAACTGCGCCGCCTGCGTGTAACTACCGCTTTGCACCGCCAACAGCGCCCGCGAGAAAAACGTGGCGGCATCCGGCGGGGGAACCGGGTCAACGGCCGTTCCCGTCACCAATGCCAGCGAACGTTCCAACGAGGCATCCTCATCCAACAACTGCTGCAATTCCTTCGTCAGCGTCTCAAGCTCCGTGTCCGTACTTGACTGCGCCCGCAGCAGCGCATCTGCATACCAGGCAGCGGCCGTTTCCATATCGTCCAATGCGGCTGCTGCTAGTCCCGCCTTCAACGCCGCCACCGCCTGTTCCGGCACATTTTCGGCAACCAGCGTGTAATAATCCAACGCCGTGGCGTACTCACCCTCGGCAAACCAACGGTCGCCGCGCTTCAGCGTGCCGTCCACCGCCTCTTTGTAAATGACGCCTTCCCAATAATTGGGCCGGTAGCTGTTGTCGCGGTCGGCGTCATCCAGCGTCAGCGCCTGCTCCACGTCTGCCAATCCGGCGAAAAGCCATTCGCGGGCGCTCACGCCAGCGTCGCTGGGAGCGTACTGCCACAGCAAGTAGGACATCCAGGCACGATCATGCCAGTAGACGGCCGTTTGCGGAGACGCCTCAATCGCCCCACCCATATCTGTAACGGCCATTTCCAGCCATTCATTGGGCACACCCGGCAGAACCCACACCGCATACGCCAGCCGTGATTTGCGGAACCAATACCCGGCGTTATCCGGGGCCAATGCCACCGCATCCACATACTCGTCGTAGGCATCTTTGAGCACCTGCTCCTTGTCGTAGCCGGGGCAGTCGCGCAGCAAATACGTTACCTGTCCCATCGTGCGATAGGTGAAGGCGCGTTCGTCGTCCGTTTGACCGGGCACAACTACCGAACGGTTAAACGCGGACAGCGAATCTTCCAGGCTTTGCGCATCCTCCAGCTTGGCCGTATCGGAAAGGCTGTCTAGCTGGCAGCGATCTTCGCCAAATGCCTCATAATTATTGCCCAATGTGCCTACACGCCAATACAACGTGCCCAGTGAAATGTAAACCACCGGGTCTGGCAGAGTGATGGCATCGTTATAAGCGGCGGCGGCGTTCCAGGCAGCCAATGCTTCATCGTACTGGCGCAAGGAGTAGTAGGCATAGCCCAGGCCCAGCAGCGCTTCGACGGCCGTTTCATTTTCCACCGCTCGAACCTGCGGGTCTACAATGGCTTCTGCCGCATCTGCCGCCTTTTGGAAATAGTCAACGGCCGTTTCATATTCCTTGCGCTGATAAGCAATCCAGCCCAACCCCGTCCATGCTTGCGCCCGCCCTTTGCTGTCCAATGCCCCAGCCCCCGGCATTGCCAGCGCATCCTCATAATCCGTCTGCGCCGCGTCCAGCAAAGAAGGCACGCGCCCACTGAGCGCATGATAAGCCACGCCGCGCCACAATACATACCGCGCCTCACCGGGAGCCTGTTCAATGGCCTGATTAAAATCTTGCACCGCCTCCCCGTAATCCTGTACTTCCACGTTCATCGTGCCCGCTTCCGTCCCCGGCTGCGTGCCCAGCCCCAGGTAGGCAATGGCACGGTTGACGTACACCGTCGGGTCGGAGGTGTATTGCAGCACGGTGTCGTAATCATAAACAGAGGCGGCGTACTGCCCCAACTGTGCAGACATGGCCGCACGGCTGTTCACTGCCGCCAACCAGGTGGTGCTGATGGGCGATGGCAGGCCAATGGGATTACGCAGCGCGATTTGCGCTGTCATGCCTAAAATAGGTGACTGGGCAAAGGCGATGGCGCGGGTATAGGCATCTACGGCCGCTTGCAGTTCGTCATCTTTTTCTGGCGAATCTGGCAGCGCCAGCACCTGATCGCGGTGGGTGTTGCCCCGCACCAGGTAATGATAGCCGCCTACCTCGCGCCAAATGTTGTCGCCCATAATCAGCAGGGTGATGAAGAGCAAAATAACTGCGCCGACCTGCGCCCATCGCGGATAAACGGCCGTGCCCTCTGCCCTTTTCGCCTGCCACACCGCCGCCGTACCGCCGCCCGCCAGCAGCAAAATCGCCAACGGTGGATAAATATCCGGCACGGTAAACCAGGGACGAAACAGCGTTGCCACGCGGACGACCGCTAAAATTAGACCCGCCGCGCCCAACCACAATGGCAGGCGGTGATGGGGCTGTGTATGCCAGATGGTGGGCAACGGCCGTAACACAAACCACCAAAACGGCGGCACAAATAATCCCAAATAGAGATACGGGTACAAATCGGCCAGGCTGTAGGGGCCGAGGAAATCCCGCGTCACGCTGTCCGGCGTGAAGCGCCCCATCCAGGAAATGGCTAAAAGCAGCAGCACGGTGAGGATGTACCACACGCCCATGCCGCCCAGCAGCAGCGAGTAGCTGCGATTTTGCTGCGGTGTTTCTTGCGCTTGCAAACGGCTCTGGATGTGCTGCTGCACGGCCGTATACCAGGCCACCTTGCCATGAATATTGAGCGGGGGCTGGTTGGGGGCAAGAACGGCCGTCAGCGAATTGTCCACCAGCGTCTCGCGCAGCATGGCCACATCTGCCTGCAAATAGCCATTTGCCTCTTCCCAACGGATGGTGCGTGCCCCCACAGATACGCCAGCGTCGTCCAGGCGCACGGTTTCTGCCTGTCCGGCGGCCTGCACCTGACTCAGCGGTGTGCGCACAATGTTCCACAGGCCAACGGCCGTTGTCAGCGCCAGATAGAGCAAAAAGAGGCCCACAGCCAGCAGCCACAACACACGCGGGTTGGGTGGCTCGGCCAGGTTCAGTGCAGACACACCCTGGCTGAGATCGGGCACGAAATTGGGGTTATTCTGTTGCAGCAGCGGCGTGGCGCCATAGGCGATCACCGGCTCTACCGCGCTGCCCGTTTCCAAACGGATGCTGCTGATGGGGATGATGAAGGCGGCTAACGTGAGCAAAATGAGGGTGACGCGCTGAAAGGCGACGGTGATGCGGTGGCGGTAGCGGGCCGGGTATTGGCGAATGGGTAGGGCAACGGTCGTTTCCGCCGTTTCACGCACAGTGGGGTCTAGCTCTGTCTCTGCCAACAGCAGGCGCAGCCGTTCGCTGACATTGGTGGCATCGGCAATGCGCCCTTGCTGCCGGTAAAGGGTGATGGCCTGCTGCAAATGGGGGATGGCCTGCGCCGGGTCGCTGCGCAGCCACGTTCCGGCAAGGAGGCGCTGGGTCAGGGCAAGCAGGTCAAGGTCTTCAAATAGTTTGAGCATGGGCGCAGATGCTGCTAGTTGCTCACGAGCCGCTTCTGGTTTGCCTAACCGCAGCAGGGCTTCGCCCAATCCCACCTGCACCACCGCTTTACGGTAATCCCCCAATGGAGATTCGGTTTGCCGCAGCAGCCACTCGAAGGTTTGCCGTGCTTTGGTCACATCTCCGGCGGCAAGGTAGAGATTGCCCAGCCGTTCGTCGGCGGCAACGCCTTCGGCGGGTTTGCCGTGCTGCTCCAAAATGGGATCGGCGTCTTTGTAATGGCGTGCGCCCAGGGCATAGAGGCGGGCAATCATCCAATCTAGCCCGCGCAGGGTTTGCCAGAAGCGCGGCAGCCACACGGTGCGCCCCAGGTGAAAACTGAGGTAAATGAGCAGGGGCAGGGAGAGGAAGAAGTAGAAAAGGGCGGAGAGTTTTTGCTGCCATTGATGGGGTACGGCCGTTTTCTCTTCGTAACCGCGTGCAGCCAATGCCAGGCCAACATGGGCGTCGCCGAGAGCGATGAGAGTGTATGCTTTTTCGGCTTCAATGCTGCCCAGGCTGACGATGGGCGCGTTGGTCTGATCGAACTGTACCAGGGCCTGATCATAGGCGGCAATAGCTTCTACAAATTTGCCGGTGTGCGCCAGGGCATGGCCGTAAGCGCGGGAAACGAGGGGACGTAAGCGGGCGGAGAGGGCTTTTTTCTGGCGCAACGTGTTTAGCCTGCTCAGGCTGTCATCCCAATGGCCGCGCAATTGTGCCAGCCGTGCTTGCAAGTGAGCGATGGTGTCGTCGAGTTCGGTCAGGTCGTCGCCAAGGGTGGTGAGGTAGAAACGGGCAGATACGGCCGTTTCCAACAATCGCTCAATGGCCGCAAACTGCCGCTCCTGCCGATAATTGCGGAAGAGGCCAAGCAGATCGTCGGTGGCCGCCGCTAAATCAACAAACAAGCGATGATAAAAGAGGTTTTGCGCCTGGGCAAAGGGGTTGGCGTCTTCGTGTTCCTGCCAATAGGCCAACGCGTGACCATGTGCGGCACGGTAGGCTTGCGGCTCTTTGAGAATCCAACGGCGCTGTAAAAAGGCACGTTCTTCGGGACGCACTGCGTACACGGGGCCATCTTTTGCCGCCGCGTCCAATGTGGTGATGAAGGAGTAGCGGGTCATGCGTTCGGCCAGCCGGGTGTTTTTATCCAGGTCGTCTTGCTGGCGCAGGGCCATGAGCAGGGCAGGGGTGTACCAGTTGGGAACGGCCGTCAGGTACAATGCTTGCGCCATAAGCGGATGGGCATCGTCAGTAATGCGTTCCAGATAGGTGGTGATGGTTTGGGCGGTATCCATAATGTTTACAGGTCGCTAAAAAAGTCGTCGTCATCTTGCACGGTGGGTTGGGCATGGTCGGCCATCATCGCCAGTGCGCCGGGTATGCCGCCGCTGGTGACGGTGATGGTATGTATGTCAAGGTCGGGGTCGTGGATGTTGCGTTTTTCCACGAAGTATTCGCGCACATGATCTTCGGTAAAGGGCTTTAAAGAGGCTGGCACCAGGAGGTGTGACATTTCTAGATCGGTCAGATCGAGTTTAGTGCGTCCGGTGAGGATGACGACGATGTCGTTGAGCTGCCCATCGCGCAGGCGCAGCAGGAGTTCATGGCGAATCCAGTCTTCGGCTACGTCGGGGGCTTCTTCGATGCCATCGAAAAGGAAGGCGATTTGGCTTTTATCGGTCATAAGGCGTGCCAAACAGGCGAAGAAGGATTCGTTGATTTGGCGCTCGGCGCGTTGTCGCTCTTGCTGGCTGTCAGCCCAGAGACGGCCGTTCAAGTCCTCAATGAGTTCATCCGGCCCGGTTGGGGTGATAGCTTCCACCGCGACAGCGGATACATCTGCTAATACGGGCGACCAGTCTACGGACGGCCGTAACTGTGCACACAACCCCACCAACTGCTCCAGCCGCCCTTGCTGCTCACACTCCCGAATCAACGAGCGAATTTTGGCTCCTTTCGTATCCCCTTTCAACTCCTCAAAATCAATCTGCAAATCAAAAGAAAGACCATCCACGTCGTCCAGGTCAAAATACCGTTCCATCATATGCCGCAGTGTGACGACGCCCGCGCCGCCGCGGGTCTGGCGGTCGCTGGTGAAGCTGTTAATTGTGGCATTCAAATCGTTGAAATAGGTAGGCTCGGCCAACTTGTTGCGTACCAATCGCACCAAACCCAGCGCATCTTGAATTTCGTGAATCTCTCGTGGGTTGCGGAAATCGAGGTAGGCGGCAGGGATGGGAACGGCCGTTTCCAGACAATGCATTTGCAATCTTGCCACCAGCCACGACTTGCCCATATCCCGCGGCGCATCAACCACCATCACCGCCTGGCGCGTTGTTGGCTTCAGCAGCTTTTGAAAGCCGAGAATCATCGGTTCACGATTAACAAAAAAGGATTGGTCGAAACTGCTCATACACTACTTTCCAGATTACAGCAACGATATGGTGAGGTAGATGGTGAGGGGCGATTTATGTTCAGTATTCTAACATTCGCGCCCAGGCAGGTAAAGGGGAAAAACAAACGCCCCCTGATTTGTTAACCAGAGGGCGTTTGCAGTAAAAGAAATCGAGGTTTTTGGAAAACCTCAGTTTCCGACATTACGCTTCTTTCTTTTGTGCTTCCTCGTGCTGTTTGCGCAATTCTCGCTTCAGCACCTTGCCCACTGTCGTCTTGGGTAATTCATCACGGAACTCTACCAATCGCGGGTACTTATACTTCGCCAATTGGCCCTTGCTCCATTCAATGATTTCCTCTTCCGTAGTGGCATCTCCCTCTTTCTTCACGACCCACGCTTTTACTGTTTCACCACGATAAGCATCTTTCACACCGGCTACCGAGACTTCCACCACAGCCGGATGCGTCATCAGCACCTCTTCCACCTCGCGCGGATAAATATTGTAGCCACCAGCAATGATCATATCCTTCTTGCGATCCGTGATGTAGAAATAGCCATCCTCATCCATCTTGCCAATATCGCCAGAGTAGAGCCAGCCATCGCGCAGGGAATTCTTCGTTTCTGCATCTTTCTTCCAATACCCCTGCATCACTGAAGGGCTTTTGATAACCATTTCACCCTCTTCGCCCACTGGCATCTCTGTCACGCCGTCATCCACATCTAAAATGCGACATTCCACATTTGGAATGGGAAGACCAATAGACCCTTCTCTATTTTCTCCTTTAATGGGGTTGGCGTGTGTGGCGACGAATGTTTCCGTCATACCAAAACCTTCTACCAACGTTCCGCCGGTCAACTCCTCGAAGCGACGTTTCGTCTCTAGTAGAAGCGGGGCGGAGCCAGAGATACACGCACGAATGGAACGGATATTGTACTTGCCCGCAGCCACATCCGGGTTGCGATTGATCGCATTGTACAAAGCGGGAACGCCGGGGAAGATAGCGGGTTGATATTTATTGATACTGCTCAGTAAATCTTTCTGATCGCGCGGATTGACGATGACGATTTGCTGCCCAGCTACAGAAATGGAAAAGACCATCGCCGTGATCATGCCATAGACATGGAAAAAGGGGATGGCTGCCAAAAAGCCTTCTTTCCCCGGTTCCCAATCAATCCATGTTTGCAGAGACAACGCATTGGAAACAAGGCTGCGGTGCAAACCAACGGCTCCTTTTGCCAGCCCGGTTGTGCCACCGGTATATTGCAATAGGGCAATGTCATCTCCTGTTACGGTGACGTTGGGTTTGGGGGCGCGGCTTCCCTGGGCTAAAAAGTCTTGGAACCACATATCGCCGGATTCAAGTTGGACGCGATCCCCTTCTTTCTTTTCTTTGAGCAACGTGAACAAGATGTTTAAGTGTGCGGGGAAGTACTCTTTGACATTTGTAACGATGACCCGCTTGACTTGTGTGTGCCTTTTGCTTTGTACCGTTTTCAGCTGAGGATAAAAACGGGACATAACAAAGACGGTTTCTGCACCACAATCCGACAGTTGGTGTTCCAACTCGCGCTCGGTATACAGTGGATTGGTGGCAATGGCAATACCACCGGCCTTCAAGATGCCGAAGTAGCTGATAATAAACTGCGGTGTGTTGGGCATGTAAATGACGGCACGATCACCTTTTTTGAAACCGTTGGCGGCAAGCCCCGCAGCCACTGCATCGGTATAGGCATTGAGCTGACGGTAGCTGATGCGCCTTCCTTTGAAAATAACGGCCGTATTGTCCGGGTAATTACGCGCAGCCTCCTCCAAAAAATGATGAAGCGGGTAATCAGGCACATCAACCGCTTCTGGAATACCTTCATCATATCGTTTGAGCCAGGGTTTTTCAGCATATGGGGAACTCATTGTACTCCTCTCCTTTTTTGGGGTGGGTGAAAAATATGGAATGATTCTAAATCATCATGTCTCATTACAACAAACATAATCAGGGAGATTTTTTCGATAAAATCATACCAGATTTTTACGCATTCCTGCAATTGGCAATTTATTGACGAGCAGCCAGGCTACACACCGAGAAAGTTGGCTCAGTTTAACGTGCCCAGGGGTAAGTAGAGAGAGGGGTAATGTCGTAATACAATTCAACGATGCGGCGAAAGATGGGGGCCGCTACTTCAGACCCTTGCCCAGCATTTTCGAGCATGACAACGATGGCGATTTGTGGCTCTTCAATAACTGTTCCATCGGGCTGGGTGTAGGGCGCCGAAGGAGCATACCCGGCAAACCAGGCGTGATAAAGACGTGGGGGGTCTTCGGCCGTCCCGGTTTTTCCTGCTAGATGAATGGGCAGACCGACAAATTGGTAAGCGGCCGTTCCTGAATTCTGATCATTCGCAACGTCATACAGGGCACTGCGAATGGTATCTAAAACCTCGGCCGTAATCGGCAGTTCACCGCGAAGCTGCGTGGGCCACGTTTCTTCGGGGATGCTGCCTGCCGCACCGATGCGGTCAATTAGCGTGGGTTGGTATAGGTAGCCGCCATTAGCAATAGCCGCCATCATATCCACAATTTGCAGCGGCGTCACCTGCACGTAGCCCTGACCGATAGCGATGTTTACGCTGTCGCCGGTAGACCAGCCTTCGCCAATATTGGCGATCTTCCAGGCAGGGTCAGGGATGAGTCCAGCGGATTCAGGGATTTGGATGCCGGTTTCTTGCCCCAAGCCAAACTGGCGGGCGGTGGTGGGAATGAGGTTCGGGTCAACCCCATCCAGGTTGTAGCCCACGTCGTAAAAACAGGAGTTGCAGGAAACAACGATGGCCTGTCGCAATGAGATGTAACCATGCCCGCCATCGCGCCAATCGTACTTGATAAAGGCGTCGCCGAGGCGGTTCCACGTCCCAATAGAATTGTAACGGCTGGAGGCAGTGTAAAGCCCACTGTTGAGCGCTGCTGAGAAAGTGACTATCTTGAAAATGGAACCGGCGGGGTAGGCGCCCTGAGCCGCACGGTTGAGCAACGGCCGTGCTGGATCACTTAGCACCGCACCCAACTCAACAGCCGCATTAGGCCGTACCGTGTCAAAAATGTTGGGGTTGTATGTAGGGTAACTTGCCATCGCGCGAATCGCGCCCGTGTTCACATCCATCACAACCACCGAACCGGCGCTAGCAACAGGATAAGTGGTAATTGCTTCAGCAAGCGCCTGTTCCACCGCTTGCTGGAAGTCACGATCCAGTGTGGTGTACAGGCTGCGTGATTGCTGTGGCGGCTGCTCCGCCAGCGTGGTGATGAGCTGCCCATTGGGGCCAACAACCGAGAGGGCACCGCCCCGCTCCCCGTTTAGATAGTCTTCCCCCCACAATTCCAGCCCAGCCAAGCCCACTGTTTCATCGCCGCGAAAACCGGCGGCGGCATAGTCGGCGGCACGTTCAGCGGGGATGGCTCCGGTATAGCCAATGATATGCGGAGCGGCCCCGCCTTCTGCGTACAGGCGGGTGAGGCGCGTTTGTGGTGGCGCTAACCCTTTGCCGATGTACGGCTGCAAGGCCGGTGCATTTTCTTGCATCACGGTTTCCGGCACGTCGCCGATGGGCCAGTACCAATCAGGCTGGGCCGGGGCGTAGATTGCTTTGATTTCTTCTGGGGTTTTGCCCAATACTGGGCTGAGGGCGGCCAACATGCTTTCCTCATCTTCAATTTGGCCGGGGACAACGCCGAGGCTGATGAGATTGCCCTGGTAAGCCAGGGCAAGGCCGTTTCTATCGTAGATGTTAGCGCGGGCAGGGGTGCGATATTCGAGTACAAGCCGGTTGCCGCCTGCCAGTTCGGGCAAAATCAACCCTTCGTCCCAAACAATGCCCCAGCGATTCTGACTGTATGCAAGGTGGGCGATGTAGTCGCGGGTGATGCTGCCAACGACGGCCGTTTCCCACGTCACGCGCACGCTAAATTCTGCATCCGCCCCATCTTGCAACTGCGAAAGCGGCTGGGCATGGATACTGACAACTCGCGCTGTGTCCATTGCCTCAGCATAGCGGGCCACAAAGGATTGGCTGTCCACCAATGCCTGGCTTTGCGGGGAAAGCAGGCTGTACATGCCCAAATAGTCGAACCCTTCCCAGGCACGGTAAAAGGCGCGGGCGATGCCGCCGGGATCATCCAGGATGGGGGTGCCAGTGGGTTCTGGGGTGGGAACGGCCGTTGCGGCTGGCGTATCCGTCGCTGCTAAACCGGGCAGATTCACCCCGTTGCAGGCCGTCAAAATCAATAACAGCATCACGAGCCAAAGCAGAATCCGTCTCATAGAAAATGGATTATAGCGCAGAGTGGTCACAGAACACGGTTTTTCATCGCTTTATTAGGGCAATTGGGTTTCCAACCATTTGCACACGATTGCCCCACGCCGCTTGCTGCGGCGAAGCGCGGTTTTGTATACTGGCCTGCATGAGCGGTGATGATACGGGTGATCAAGAAAATGGAACGGGTCGCAGGAAACGGCCGTTCCCCCTTCTCCTTCTCCTCCTCTTGTTGGGATTGCTGGGTTGGTGGAGTTTGCCCCATCTGATCCGCGCCCTGCCCAGCCCCGTGCGCTACCGATTGCCTGACCCCCTGTTGGCCCTGGTGACAACGCCCGTGCCCACAGCGCTGCCTGCGCCTACGCGGCTGCGGCCTGCACCAACCATTGTGCTGCCAACACTGGCCCCTTCGCCAACGCCCACACTGCCGCCTACGTTTACGCCGCCGCCAACAAGCGTGATGGTAACGGCCGTGCCCACTCCCGCCCCATCACACACCCCTTCTCCTACACTCACTGCCACGCCATTGCCGCCGACCGTCTTCATCGAAGGCATTGGCAGCGTTCCCCAACACTTCAACAATTGCGGCCCGGCCAATCTGACGCAGGTGCTCAATTTTTATGGCGTAGATGTGACTCAGCAAGACGTGGCCGCTGCCATTCGCCCGGCGTATGATGACCGCAATGTCTCGCCCTGGGAAATTGTGGCCTACGTGCAGCAGCAAACGTCTTTGCAAGCCGCCACGTTTGTTGGTGGCGATCTGCCCCTGTTGCAACGGCTGCTGGCAGCCGGTTTTCCCGTCATTGTTGAGCAAGGTCTGGTATTGGCCGATGAAGACACGGGCTGGATGGGCCATTACTTGACGCTGTTTGGCTACGATGCGGGGGCGCAGCAGTTTTGGGCACTGGATACCTTCCTCGGCCCGTTTGACAGTGTGGGGCGGCGCGAAGATTTTGCGCCATTTGCGCAGTATTGGCGGCATTTCAACAATCGTTTTGTGTTGATTTATCCAGTGGAAGCAGAAACGGCCGTTCTCTCTCTCCTCGGCCCTGCTTTTGCTGATCCGCTGATCATGTGGCAAACATCGGCGGAGGCGGCGCAAACGGCCATCACAACCAGCCCTGCCGATCCCTACGCCTGGTTTAACTTGGGCAGCAGCCTCACCCATTTGGGGCAGCTTACCGGAGAGGCTACCTATTTTGAGCAGGCCGCTGCCAGTTTTGATGAGGCGCGGCGTATTGGCCTGCCCTGGCGCATGTTGTGGTATCAGTTTGAACCGTATGAGGCGTATTTGCGGAACGGCCGTTACGACGACGTTTTCTTGCTCACCGACGCCCTCTTGGCAACAGAAGGGGGGCGTTATGTGGAAGAGAATTTCCTCTATCGTGGTCTGGCTTACCAGATGCAAGGGGATACCGCACGCGCTCGCAGCGCGTACGCACGCGGCCTGGAAATTAATCCCAGCCACGCTGAACTGCTGGCAGCCCAGGCGATGCTACCCGCAGAGCCGTAGCCCGTTTGGTCAGCTTAAACTGGCGACGTTGGCTTTTGTGACTTTTAACGGCCGTTGAAAAAACCACCACTCAACCACAATTGCCGTCACGTAGAAAAAGGCCACCATGAAGAAAATGGGCACAAAGCCAAACTCGGCAAAACGCACTTGCAGCCAGCCGCTCACCTGTGGCATGATGAACCAGCCAAACTGAAACGACAGGCTGTTCAAACTCATGGTCAACGCTTGTGTGCCTTCCGGTACGTGTTCCAGCACAAAGGTTTGATACACGGGATTGCTCAAGTTCATCAACGCCAAACGAAAAATGTAAGCGCCAGCGGCAATGAGGAACCACATTCCGGCTAGTGCTGGATTGCTTGGCGCAACCCATGCCCCAATCCCCAGTGCCAACAAAAATGGAACCGATAACCCTTGTGTCATGATAACGGTGCCGATTTTGCCATATTTATCAGCCATGACTGGCCCGACGAACTGCGCAATCGCCATAGTCAGCCCGCCAATGGCAAACACGATGGAGATGGTGGGGTCGGGTTTCTCATACACGTTGCGGAAGTAGATGTTCATGAAGGGCTGCATCAGGCCTGCGCCCAAGCCAATGATAAGTTGGGGAATGAGAAAGCGAGAAAGAATACGGCCGTGCTGCCATAATTGCACCCAGGGCAGTTCTACAACGCGGTTGCGGTCTGGTTTGGGCATACGAATAAACATGAGCGGCCCAATCGAGAGAATGGTGACGATCATCATGCTGCCCAGGGCTAACTGGTAAGAAAGGGTATCTGTAGGAGCTGCTTTGAACCAGCCGCCCAGCCATGTGGGCAGGATGCCGCCCAGTAAGTTGCCAAAGAAGCCAGAAATCGTCATCAGGCCAAAGTTAAAACTGAAGACCCACTGCCGATCTTCTTCGGAGGTGTTTGCCATAAGGAAGGGAGCCATTGCTACCTGGCGCACGCTCATGGAGATGCCGGCAATCATACGAAAGGCGATGAGGGTTAGCTGAAATGGGAATAAAACCAGGCCAATGAAGGACAACCCGCTGATGACGCCGGTGAGGATCATGATGCTTTTTTGCGAGTATCGCTCGGCTAAATAGGCAGCGGGTAGGGCCATAGCGATGGTGGCAAAGGATGCGGCCGTTTGCAGTGTGCCGATGAAGGCTTCGTTGTATTGGTCGCCCAAACTGAGGACGTAGAAATTGAAAAGGAAGCGAAAGACACCGAAGGCCAATCCGGTGATGGCGCTATAAAAGAGAACGAGCTTGGAATTGCGGGTGAATTGTTTGGTTTTTGCCAGATAAAGGGCGATGCCGCCCGTTTTTTCGTCCATGTGAACTCCATATCATTAGACAATCATCTAACATAGAGTTTAGCAGGGAACGGCCGTGCTGTCACATGACTTTTGTCACCTCTTTTCCTTCGCCCAAACAAAAAGGCTCCACAAGGGAGCCTTTACGCTTTCTGGTTTTCGTTTTTTGTTGGCTTGTCTATTGTCCTGTTTGGATGGTGCGGGATGCGGCCTCTTCGGATAATTCAAACAACTCTTGAATTTGATGCACGGTCATTCCGGCATCATCCAAGGATTCGGCTAATCTTTGTACCGCAGGCAGAACGACATGCTCCATTTCTGCATAAAATGCCTGGGAGCCAAGACCGATCCACCCCTCTTTTTGCAAATCATGCACCATTTGGCGCAGTCGCTGTAAGAGAGCAAATATATCGTCGGCCTGGTAACGGAAACGGCCGTTTATTTCCTCAAGTGCATCATAGTCAACTTGCATCGTATCCATCGTCATCTCCGGACAATAGAGAAGGATAACCTATTTTTACTCGTTCAATGCCTGAAAAAGTTGTTCCGCTTCCGCAGCAGAAACGGGCTGCAAAGAAACGTCGTCACCAGAAGCTGGCTTTAATATCCACAGGCCGTTTATCCCTTCCAAAACTGTAAATCCATCTGCCTGATTATCTTTGTCTATCTTATGATTGATATGCACAAAGGTTGTATTGGCTTTGGGGCTGCTTAATGTTTGGGCAAACTGTTTCTGTGTCTCATCTGCCAGGTCAGTTTGTTGCAAAACAGCCAAAGCACCCTCCATTCCGCTATCTACAGCTGCATCACGGGCTTGCGTAACTGCTGTTTCTGCTAGTTCACCGGAAGGACAAGGCAACTTTTCCTGAGAATCTAGCTGTAGGATATTGTGGATGATATTGGAAACGGCCGTTTTCTCTGCATAAACCGTAAATTGGTGAATGCCACTGGCTGGGCTAGTATGCCCCACTTGTAATTGCTTCGTGAGATGAAAGAAAAAAGCTATTGCGGCCATCTCCGGCTCACTTCGAGTAATAATCAAACTCGTGTCAGGTACCGTACAGGTAGCAAAAATGGACAACACGACCGGATCGATTTGCAATTTTGCATCCTCACCCGGTTTTAAAAAACCCCGTGCAATCAAAGCCCGTTCAGCAACGGTAAAAGCCAACTCCACCTGCTCTTTGGTCAGAGATTGAAAAATCCCCCCATCAATACCCAACATCTGCCGCATTCCCATGTGGGCAAGTACAACAAAAACCTCTTCCTGGCTTAAACTAATCGTTAAAAACTTTTTCTTCTCCATCTTCATCTCCCACGAAACGCTGTTTTGTGCAAAAAATCAATCGCCGCCTGAGTCATTAAAACATACTGTCAATACCATCCCAAATGCTGCCGGCTAAATCACTGCCATCATCAATTAGACCACCACCAAAATCAACTAGCCAATCACCAGCGGCTGCAACGTCAGTTGTAATCCGGCTTGGATCGGCCACCCAATTACGCCCTGTATCAAAAATCCCTTCGCTTAGATCCTCAACATAACCACCTAAATCAATCGTATCTAAATTGTTCTGAATCCAGGTTGCGGTTCCAGAGTAACCCATCGCATCGGCCACAAAAGCAACGCCGTGCCCCCCAAGTTGCACCACATCGCTGCCCAACAAAACCCAGCCCGCACCCGGAATAAATCGGGTAGCTACCTTGCTCAGGCCAAAGGAAATCACTTCACCAGCTATTGCCCGCGAAGGATCTGTTGTTAAGTCTTCATCGAATAAAATTCCTAACCCCAAAGGCACACCATCTTTTACCAAATCGCTGCGCAAAATGTGCCCCAACCCATCCATTTTGCCGACCCAGCCCCCTCTGGCATTATCCAGAATATAGGCATTGATGAATCGGCCAATTGCGCGAAATTGTCTATATGTGAGTAGGTCTGTTAAACGCAAGAACTTATCCGCGCCATTGGGAATGACCTCTTTTATAAATTTGGATGTGCTAAATCCTTCTTTTGTATCACCCACATCCAGGCTGCCACTAGCTTCTTCTTCTGCCGCCTGAAATAGTTGAATGATTTCTTGGGTCGTTATCTTTCCAGACTCCAGAGCATCTTGCAGTCGCTTTAATGCCGGGAATAGTTCCGATTCCATTTCTGCAAAAAAAGCATTTGCTCCCTGCCCAGCCCATCCCCCGTTTTCCAGCACGCTGTAGCGCCCTTGAATTTGTTGTTGCAATCGCTCGGTGTCATCTGCCTGTTGAGTAAAACGGCGAGCAATTTCATCAAGGTCTTCGTAGTTTACTTGAATGATGTCGTTTGCCATCTGGCATTTCCTCCTGATTCGATTTTGCGGTACGCTCAAGCAACTTTATTGCAGCGAAAATGTCAGCACAATATTACTGCCACCTAATCGGACACGATCCCCTGACTGCAACGGCCGTTTCCCTTGCAACGGTGTATTCTCATAATTCAAAAACGTGGGGTTTGTCGTCGAGAGACTTTCGATGAAGTAACGGCCGTTCTCCTCCGTAATCTGTGCATGGCGGCGTGATACCCGGCGGCTCGTTGGCAAATAATCCAGGTTCACCGCCAGCAGTTTATTCATTGCCGGATTAGAATGCGGGCGACCGATGACCGCAGGCTGCCAATCAATAGGGAATACCCGTCCCGTCATCCCTTCGCGCAGCGCCGCTTTGCGCGTTTCTGTAACGACAACCCGCCCTGGTGCGCGTGCCGCTTGTGCCCAGCCAAACACCAACTCATCCTGCGCACGAATCCCCTGCGCCGTTAGCGTTTGATGGCGTACCAACGGTTTTGCCGCCCCCTTCAAGGAAAGCGCATACGATTGGCGGTTCCCCTGTGCCAACTCCCCAAACTCTTGCAAAATCTCATCAATTAAATCATCAACCGTCAATGTACGCAGCACCCCAGCACGCTGTCCCACCTCATTAAACACGTCAATGGTTAACTCAATGTAGTCACTCATTGTCTGCCCCTTTACGATTCATCCGGTGCTTCAATCAGCTTCATTTCCACCGCATTGTTGTACAAATCCGCCGGACTCAATAGATTGACAACTACATCTGGCATCCGACCTTTTGTCACCAAGAGTTTCTTGAGTTCGTTGAGGTCAATATTATCGGGTACGACTGTGCGCACCGCTGCCCGCCCCTCTGCGGACACTTGGCTGCTGACCGGAGCCGTCGGCTGACTTTGTGACGCAGGTGTATTGCCATTTGTATCGGAGGAAACGGCCGTTCCCTCCCCCTCTTTCTCATCTGGCTGCCGTGTCCACAAGGCCTTCTGCCCTGCATACTGCGCTTGCATCGCCTGCACCCACTCGTCTAACGTGGCCTCAATTCGCTCCTCGTCCTCAATGGGCGTGCCAATTTGCAGCATACTTGTGCGCCCAGAACGCACTATAAAGCCTCGGCCCACCGGCAGTTCTGCCTGTACCAACCCGCGCGGGATACGGCCGTTCAACAACTGCACCATATCCGCCGTCTGCCCAATACTAAAACGCGGCCCTTGAATCTGCTTCCGCAGTTCCTCCGGCTTGCGCAAAACATCCGGCGAACCCGCGATCACAAAATGCAGCCCATCCGTGCCCCGTTCTCGCGCCAGCACCGCCAGCTCTGGCAAAATCGTGCGCAGCCGATTCGCATCATCACTAAAGCTGTCGTAATTATCAATGATCACAAAAATCGGCCGTTTCCGTTCACCAGCCTGCGTCAATCGTTGCGCCTCCACCTTCAGATTTTGCACAAATGCATCCAACTGATCATCGCCCGACAACACATCCACCACATGCGGCAAATCCCCCAGCGTCAGCATCCCCCCATACTTATAAAAACGCTGCTGGAAATCCGCCAGCACAATCATGACTTCATCCGGTGTATACGACTGCGATAGCGCCAGCACAATACTGCGCAGCGTCGTCGTCTTGCCACTATTCGGCGGCCCCACCACAATACAGTGCGGCCCCTGTCCCGGCATATCAAACGCCCATGACTCCAGCGTCAAATCATCGATTCCCAACAATGGACGAATGCGGCGCAGCGCCGGAGTTGCTTGCGGCGGCTCAGGGAGCACATTCGTTAGCAACACGCGTGTCGCTAGCGTTTCAATTGCAGAAGGCAGCTTGGCTTCAGGAATACTCCCCTTCTTCTCCAACATCTCCTGCACCAAAATTGCCAGCTTCTGCGTCTCATCAATTTGCTGTACATCGCCTTCCGCGCCCACTGGTAGCGCCGTCTGGAATTCCAATGCCCGCCGTTCCACCTTAATGAAGCCACGCCCCGGAATATCGTCAATGGCCCGCGCCCCGCGTCCCACAATCCCCGTATACTCGGTCGGATCAGATAGTTTCAGCGCCAGCCGTTCCGTAAAGAGACTATACAGCTTACCGCCAAGCGAGTTGGGCAATTCGGCCGTCGTCACAAAATGAATGCCATAAGCCCGCGACTCACGCACCAACGAAATCAGCAGAGGGTACAAGTTCTCGAAGCTCTCGCGGAATTCCGCGAAGTTATCAATGACTACCAAAATGGCGGGCAGTGCCTTGTCTGGATTGCCAGTGTTGTAACTGTAAAGATTGTCCGCACCTACATCGCTCAACTGGTTCTTACGCTGAGATAGTTCGCTATCTAGCTTGCGCAGCAGCCGCGTCACCCGTTCCTCTTCATCCGGCGTGATGATTGCCCCCACATGCGGCAAATCGCGGAAAACATTCAACTGCCGCCCGCCAAAATCAAGGATATAAACGTGCATTTCCGCTGGAGAATGTGTCGCCGCCAGGCTGGCAATCAGTGTACGCAAGAAGGTCGTTTTGCCCCATCCCGATGCACCAAACATCACCGTATGCCCACGCCGAAAATCTACTACCAACGGCAATTGCTCAGAGTGGTATGGGTTGTCAATCAGGCCCACAGGCGCACGCATCGCCTTCTCTTCCCAATCAATACCTGTCCAGGCTCCTTCATCGGTCATCCAGCGTTCAATGGCCGGGTTCAAAGGTACACTGTATCCCCTGGTCGCATCAGCGCGAGCTTCCAAAATGGTATTCCAGTCTTCCCCCTCTGTCTTTTCCACAATCATCGCCAGACCTTCCAGATTCAAATAAGAAGCATCCACTGGCGATTGCAGCGTCATATATTCTGGCAAGAAGTCTGGCCATGGCTTACGCTGCGGGAAAGAATGCTCCTTCGCCATATCCGCCATCAAGTTAACCATCATCTCGTAGACTTTGGGGAACTCTTCTTCCTCATCTCCCTTGCCTTTGCGCTGCCGATCAAACCAAATGACGTTGGGTTTTTCCTCTGCTTTCCCTCCACGATAATCGGAACCTGTCCAAGCAATCTGAATCAGTTCGATATTTTCATTACCGACCTGCAAGTAACCGCGCCCCGGTACGCCCGTTGGCAGATAGGCGGCATCTGGGCGACGCAGCACCTCGTTACTTTCTTCACGAGTCTCCACACGCAGCGCAATGCGGAACTTGATATTAGCCCGCATCTGATCAGTTACACCGGTTGGCCGCTGTGCAGCCAAAATCAATGTCACACCCAGAGCACGCCCCAAGCGCGTGATGCTGTTTAACTGCGCCTTATACTCTGGGTTCTCGGCAATCATTTCTGCAAATTCGTCAATGAAGACAAACAAGTGTGGGTAGGGTGCAGTGCGCACCATCTCGCCGCCGCGCACTTCTACAGAACGGCCGAATGGCGGTATATGCAACCCCTGCTCCCTGTAATGCACAATGTGTTTGGAATTCGACTCCACGTTAATCGCTTCACGGCGGTGAATTTCAGCCATGATCGCCGCAAACATGCGCTCTACCGCCGACCCCTTCAGGTTGGTGACAATATCCACCACATGCGGCAGTTTGCGGAATGGTTCAAACGCCGCACCACCCTTAAAGTCCACCAGCACAAAATTGACAATGCTGGGATCATAATTCATCGCCAGCCCCAAAATCATCGTCATCAACAGTTCTGACTTACCGGAACCGGTGCTGCCCGCAATCAACCCATGCACACCATCACCGTGTGCGGCAAAATAAAGGCGGCGCACATCTCCACCAGAGAGCTGCCCCATTGCCACTCGCAGCCAATCAGCGTCGTCGGGTAATTTGTTACGCTCCCAGGTTTCACGCATAAATTCGCGCAGTTCTTCGGCCGTGTTCAGGCTATACATATCCATCATCAACACGCCGCTGGGCAGGTCTGCACCATAACTCTTGCGCACTTGCAATGGCTCAAGCTGCTGCGCAAAGCGAATGAGCCTATCTTGCTCGGTTATGACATCGGCTGTACCAATGTGGCGCGGCGTATTCACACCTATTTCCGCATAGCGGAATCCTACCGTGTAGTCACTGGCATCCATCTCGTTTTCAGATTTGGCAACGGTGACGTCAATTACCGAAACACAACCACTGGGCACTTTACTTTTTTCTGGAACCAGGTAGATAATTGCCCCACCCAGGCGTGTTCCCTCGGTCATCAGTAATGAAATGGCGGGATCCATTTCTAGATCACGCAGCAAAGAACCTTCTGGCAGCGGAGCCAGCATATCCACAACCACTAGCAAAAACGGCAGCGTGACATCTGCATTGTTATCTGGGTCTTGCAGCCGCATTTTGCGCTCATCCAGCACATTGCGCAGGTGGCGTAGGAAATGGGTAACTTTGCTTTTTTCTTTTTCGCCTTCACGGTCGCGGTCGTCTTCAAAACAAACTGTTTCGTTTTGTTTGCCTAAACTGTGAGGTAGACCACCGACCCAACGCCATTCGTTCTTGGCCTCTGTCAGCCCTAGAACCAGTAAATTAGCATCGGTGGGTGAATGATAGGTTGCATAATGCACCAGCATAGCACGCACAAAAGCATATGTAGATTTACTATTTTTGCCAGCGATACCAATAGAATGACGGGCAAAAACATCTTCTTCCTCTCCCGTTTTTTCTAATGGGGGTTGGCGTAGAGGAATGGTAACAGGTACATCGCTAACAAACTGTGAATCTTCTGCCAGACGCATAGCGTCACGCATTTGTGGATCATCAAAGCTGCCAGCCTGATTGAGTTCATAAACAACGGTGGAAGGAAGTGTGCCCATACCCAGGCGCACTGCGCCAAAATCTTCATCACTGGTGCGTCGTTCCCAGATGCGCATCCCTAAATTGCCGTTGGGGCCACTGCCGTTGCTAAATGCTTGATGGGCCTGGTTGGCAATGGATAGGCTGATTGGCGGCTCGGGATAATTATGGCGATAGAAACGACGCTGCATGTCATGGCTGACGTTCATTTCTTTGCGCATTTCGATGAGCTGCTCAGCATAGGCGGCTTTGGCATCGCCCTTGTTTTTGGCGCTTTTGCTGCGGTTGTAGAGGGCATAAGCGACGGAAGCGAGAACGGAGACGCCCATTGGCAGCATGAAAAGCAGTGAGCGCCCTTTGCCAAAGACAGATATAAGTACATAGCCCAAGATGGTGACGAGGGGAAGGGCTATCTGGATAATGGGCTGGCTTATATCGTTTTCTTCGTTGGGCGGCGGGGGAACCTCAATTTTATTATGAGGCAATTCGGGTTGAATGCGCGGGGGGCGATCGATGTATTTGTGTTCGGCCATCAGCCAATCCTCCAAGTGCGCTAAGGGAAATATTGATGAGCCGCTCACCTTGAGGGGAGTGGCTCATTCATTGTAACGTGTTAAATGGGGGTTGAAAAGGGGGTTGAAAGGAATAGATGTTGTGTTGCCCGAAAACTGGGGAACGGCCGTTACTCGACAGAATGAAGGAACGCCTGTTTGGGGTTGTGCCACCCCATCAGTGCTGCGCCCAGGCTAATGAGGAGCAGAATAGGTGTGAGAATGAACCAGCCAACAACGGGGGCTAGAACCGCAGCAATGAGCAACACGGCCGTTTTCAAGGTGCCGTGTAAGTTGTCCAGTTGAGGATAAACCCGCCCGCGCAGCAGCAAGACCGCGCCAGAAAGGCCAACGGCCGTTCCTGCCAACAAAACCAGGAAAATGAGTACACCCAATAATCTACCTAAATCGCCCCCCTGACTGAAGAGCAGCCCCAGCACGCCAAAAAATAGCGCGTTAACCAGTCCCAACAAAAAAGCACGCCCCGGCGCCTGTTCCAGGGCACGGCTGGCGCGGCTGACGCGATTGGGCAGCAGGTAAACAAGCGTGGTAAATAGGGCAGCCAGGGTTAGCCCACCCAAAAGAGCACCTAACAGGATAGCAATTACATTAAGCATGAGACTCTCCATTTTGCCGGGATGATGGCAGGAGCAGGCGATTGGCTGTGAGCCAAAGCAGCAAGGCCAATCCCAGCAGCAGCCCCCATTGGGCAGCAGGCAGATTAAAGGTGGGTAGAGTAAGCGGGCGATATTGTTGGGTAACGGCCGTTGCCCACGCCAACAACCTTTCCCACAACAGCCACTGTCCCGGAGCAGGAACAGCCCATAATTGAGCCAACCACGGCTGCACCGACTCTAGCCAGGTCTGCATCGTCGGCCACAAGAATCCAGCCATCACCAAAACGGCAGCGATTTGCAAAGCGCCCACCCACAATGTCCAGCGCCGGACTTCCTGCTGCGGCAGCAGCGCAGCAAGCACCGTATCTGTCAGATCAACAGCCAGCGGCAGTTCTTCGATAGTTTGCAAGCTGGCAAACAATGTTTGCAAAGAAGCCAACTCCTTGCGGCAAACTGCACACTCAGACAAGTGGCCTTCCACGGCTTTCCGCGCACCTTCATCGAGCGTGCCATCAAGATATTCATTCAGTATTTCGCCGCTTACATGCTTCATCCTACACCTTCATGTTTGTTGCAAAAGGTCGCCCAATTTTTTGCGGGCACGGAAGAGGTCGCTTTTAACGCTGGACAACGGCCGTTCCAACACCACCGCCATCTCCTCATAACTCAACTCTTGAAAGTGCCGTAATTCTATCACGGCACGGTAATGGGGGGGCAGTTGCAAAATGGCGGCGCGAATATCGCCCGCCTGCTCTTGCGCCAGCATACGCTGCTCCGGTGTGGGATTATGATGCGCCCACTCATCCAAATTGGCCGGGTTATCTGTGTTGCCCACATCCGCTTCTGTAATGGCAGGACGCACGCGCTGCGCTTCCAGCCGATTGAGACAGAGATTGGTCGTGATGCGCTTGATCCAGGGACGAAACGGCCGTTGCGAATCAAACCGCGCCATATTGCGAAAAGCCCGCAAGAATGCTTCTTGGGCCGCATCTTCTGCATCACGACGATTACCCAGCAGCCGGTAAGCCACGTTAAACACGGCCGTTTGATGCTGCTGTACCAGCCACGCAAACGCCGCACGATCACCCTGAGCTGCTCGTCGCTGCCAATCTTGTTCATCTGCCGCAAGCATATCCTTATCCTACATCAGGTTTACAGGAAACGGCCGTAAAAGTTGCATATGATAAGTGATGAAGTTTCGGACAATTCGCACTTGACATCAAGTATCCCTTCGTTATACTTTGAGCCAAATGTGCAATTCGGCATTTTTCTCACAAAAATGAGGTTTATTATGTGGCAACATTGCAGGTGTATGAGGCGGGAATAGTCACTCCTTCGTCTCATCCTGATTCAAAGCAACGGTAGGCTGAATAACGAACGAAGACCGGTGGTGGCTATTCTCGCGATGCAACGAAAGTTGACGTCGTTGAGGCTGTTTTATGGATAGCTGCGACCGTTTTTTGTTGTCTACCGGACTAAAAAAGCAGTTCTGAGTAACAGATAAATAAGTATAAGAACTGCCACGCAGAGCACGTCAAAGGCACAGACACCGATGACAAAAGTCTGCACAATCTAAAAATGCTTTGTAATTAGGAGATAACCTAATCATGTTGTTGACAGTTGATAAACCCAAACAAGCTTTCTTCACGTCTGAAATTTCTCATACCCTTGAAGCACAAATTGGCAACACCCCTTTGCTGCGGCTACACAAAACCGCCCGCGCTTATGGCGTGTCCGATACCGTTGCCGTGTTTGCCAAAGCGGAATGGTTTAATCCTGGCGGTTCTGTCAAAGACCGCCCGGCGTTGAATATCATCCGCACGGCCGTATGGGACGGCCGTCTCCAACCAGGCATGACCATTCTCGACACCTCCTCCGGCAACACCGGCATCGCCTACGCCATGCTCGGCGCGGCGCGAGGCTACAAAGTGCGCCTCGTCATGCCCGAAAACGTCAGCCCGGAGCGCATCGCCATTTTGCGGGCCTACGGCGCAGAGCTAATCCTCACCGACGCCAAAGAGGGCATTGACGGAGCCATCAGCCAAACACGGCAAATGGCCGCTGATGATCCCACCCTGTTCTATGCCAACCAGTACGACAATCCGGCCAACTGGCAGGCACACTATCTGACCACCGCCAACGAAATCTGGCAGCAGACAAACGGCGACATCACCCACTTTGTGGCCGGCGTGGGAACCAGCGGCACTTTCACGGGTACAACCCGCCGCCTGCGCGAATTGAACCCGGCCATCCGCTTCATCTCCGTGCAGCCCAATGGCCCGGCCAACCGCATTGAGGGCTTGAAGCATATGCCCACCGCCATTGTGCCCAAGATTTATGACCCCACGCTGGCCGATGAGAATCGCCTGATCGAAACGGACAGGGCGTATGAGATGGCAAAATTCCTGGCCCGCAATGAGGGGATTTTTGTGGGGGTTTCGGCGGCGGCGGCGGTGTATACGGCCGTACACGTCGCCCAAGAACTCTCACACGGCATCGTCGTTACCGTGCTGCCCGATGGCGGTTTCAAATACCTCAGCCAACCCTTTTGGATTGACGATTAACGATTGGCGATTTACGATTGGGCGCATATTCAATCGTCAATCGTTAATCGCAAATCGTAAATTAAACTGATGAACCCTCTAATTGATCCAACGGCCGTTGCCCACACGCAACTCTCACACGAAGAAGTCCAACGCTACAGCCGCCACCTGATCATGCCCGAAGTGGGCATGGCCGGGCAGAAAAAGCTGAAAGCGGCCAGCGTGCTGCTCATCGGCGCGGGCGGATTAGGCTCGCCGCTGGCAATGTATTTGGCGGCGGCGGGCATTGGCCGCATTGGGCTGGTGGATTACGACGTGGTGGATTACACCAACTTGCAGCGGCAGGTCATTCACGGCACAAAAGATGTCGGCCGTCCCAAATTGGCAAGCGCCAAAGCACGCATGTTGGACATCAACCCGCATGTGCAGGTGGACACCTACGAAGTGGCCCTGACCTCCGCCAATGCGCTGGAGATTTTCGCCCCGTATGACGTGATTATTGACGGAACCGACAATTTCCCCACGCGCTACCTGACCAACGACACCTGCGTGCTGTTGGGCAAGCCCAATGTCTACGGCAGCATTTACCGTTTTGATGGGCAGGCGTCCGTGTTTTATGCCAAAGAGGGGCCGTGCTACCGCTGCCTCTTCCCGGAACCGCCGCCGCCCGGCATGGTTCCAAGCTGCGCCGAGGGCGGCGTGTTGGGGATTTTGCCCGGCGTCATCGGCACGATTCAGGCGACAGAGGCGATTAAGCTCATTCTGGGCATTGGCGAACCACTCATCGGGCGGCTGCTGCTGTACGACGCGCTGACGATGACGATGGAAGAGGTCTATTTGCAGAAAAACCCGGCCTGTCCGGTCTGCGGCGAGCATCCCACGCTGACGGAGTTGATTGATTACGAGCAGTTTTGTGGCGCACCCGCACATGATCACAGTCTGTATTTGGCGGAGGAGGAGGGCACGGCCGTTCCCACCATCACCCCCCGCAAACTACAGGCCCGCCTGCAACGCGGCGAGCCGCTGCGCCTGCTGGATGTGCGCGAACCGCACGAGTGGGACATCGCCAATCTGGGCAGTTTGGGCGCGACGCTTATCCCCCAAAAGCAGGTGGTGGCACGGATGGGGGAATTGGATACGGCCGTTGAAACAGTGGTCTATTGTCGCAGCGGCGCACGCAGTGCCGACGTGATCCGCACCTTGCAGCAGCACGGCTTCAAAAAGCTGCTCAATCTCGAAGGCGGCATTAATCGCTGGGCCGCAGAAGTGGACGGGTCGCTGCCGCGTTATTAAATTGGCGGCTTTCAGATTTGACCAATCTTGGAGATTGGTCAAATCTTGCCAAAGACTCATTTAGTCATTGCTTCGCCTCGTTTAGTCGCTGCCTAAGCTCATTTAGTCGTTGCTTCGTCTCGTTTGGTCGTTGCTTAAGCTCGTTTGGTCATTGCTTAAGCTTGTTTAGTCGCTGCTTCGCCTCATTTGGCCGTTGCTTCGACTTGTTTGGTCATTTCGGGAACTAATTTCACCCCATAATCGTTTTACAGGCATCAAATTACCAACCCTTTTATCTGGAGGACAAGATGAACAAAAAACGCCTGATGAAACAAATGACATGGTTAATGGTTTTGCTGCTGTTGTTAGCAGCTTGCGGCGGCGCTGGCAATGAAGCCGCGCAGGAAAACACGAGCAGCGCTGTCGAAGAAACGACAACAGAATCATTAGGTAGCCCCGCAGCGGTCGGCAGCGAGCGGGAAGGCAGCGCCCCGCTGGCAACCCCGGCCACCGGCGAAAAAGTCGTCGATGATCGCGTGGAGGTAGACAGCTACACGACTGTGGAAGAAGAGGCAGCGGAAGAAATCGTCACCGAACTGGCGGCAGAACCGTTAGTTGATGAAGATGGAGGCGTACGGGCCGGGGATACGGCCGTTTCCGAAACCGCCCCCTCTGCCGCCCTGGATGTCAGTCAAAACAGCAGCCTCAACGCCGGAGAGGTAGACGACAACGCCCAATGGGATGACTACCTGCTGTACCTGCGCGAGTATCAGGGAGCGGCCATCATCCCCGTAGACATCAGCGAGCGCCATCAAATTGTGGTGCAAGACAGCCAGGGCAATCCCGTATTGGGCGCAATCATCACCATCCAGGCTGATGGGCGAGATGTAGAGACGCTGCGCACGCATAGCGACGGCCGTGCCAACTTCTACCCCCGCGCCCTCAACCTCAGCGCCGCACAGTATGATGTCACCGTCACCGTAGCCGGGCAGGCACAAAGTTTCGTCATTCCCGCAGGCGGTTCGCAGCGCGAATGGATTATCACCCATTCCGCCGCCGATCAACTGCCCGTACAGGCGCGGCTGGATGTGCTCTTTCTTATTGACGCCACCGGCAGCATGTCCGATGAAATCAACCAATTAAAAGAGAATATCCGCGCCATCTCCGCACAAATTGATGCCCTGCCCAGCCAGCCCGATGTGCGCTTTGGTATGGTCGCCTACCGCGACCAGGGCGACGCCTTTGTGACGCAGGTGACGGACTTCACCCCCGACGTGACCGCATTTGCCGCCGATCTCGCCAACCTCTTTGCCGAAGGCGGCGGCGATTATCCCGAAGACTTGAACGAAGGCTTGGCGCAAGCCATCCACACCCCGGAATGGCGCGTGGACGGCACAGTCAGCCTCATCTTCCTCGTGGCCGACGCGCCGCCGCACCTGGATTACGGCCAGCAAAATCACTACGCCGCCGAGATGGCCGTCGCCGCCGAGCGCGGCATCAAGATTTACCCCATCGCCAGCAGCGGGCTGGACAGCCAGGGCGAGTATATTTTCCGGCAGTTGGCACAATTCACGGGCGGCCGTTTCATCTTCCTCACCTACGGCGCATCCGGCCCCGGCAGCACCGGCACAGAGACCACGTTTGACGTATCCGATTACACAGTTTCTGCTCTGGACACGCTGGTCGTGCGCATTGTGGAAGAAGAACTGGCGTATCTGGCGCGGTAAGATTGGACGTAAAACGTGAGGGCGTGAAACGTGATGAATTTCTTTTCACGTTTCACGCTTGACGTTTCACGCCACTTCATACAACTCCACCAACACCCCCCCCGTCCCTTTGGGGTGGATGAAGGCATAGCGAGTGTTGTGATGTCCGCTTTGCGGCTCGTCGTTGATCAGGGGCACATTGGCCGCTTTGAGTTGGGCGAGAGCCGCCTCAATATCATCTACTTCCAAACAAATATGGTGCATTCCAGGGCCACGCTTTTCCAGATAGCGGGCCACACCGCTGCTCTCATCCGTCGGCTGCAAAATCTCCAGGTTACTCTCACCAATCGGCAAAAAAGCGACCTTCACCGCTTCCGCAGGCACATCTTCCACGCGGGAAACCGGCAATCCCAACGCCTCCACCCAAAATCCCATAGCCTCATCCAAATCCGGCGCAACAATGGCAATGTGGTTGATTTTTGTAATCATGTATCCTCCGAAGTGTAGAGATAGAGAACGCATTACGGCGCACTCTATCTCTATCTCTACACTCTATCTTTCTGCTATCTCTGATAGTTCGACCCAGCGGGTCATTTTGGTGTCCAGGGTGGTTGTGATTTCTTGCAGGCGGGCGGCGAGGGTTTGCAGTTGTTCGTAGTCGTTAGCGTGGTGAGAAACGGCCGTTTCCACCACCCCCTGTTCCCCTTCCAACTCTGCAATCTCCTGCTCCAATGCCACCAATTCTTGCTGCTCGGCCCAGGTCAGCTTGCGCGGCCGTTCCGCTTTGGGAGCGGGCGGCGGTGCGGCGGCAGCTTTGGGCGGCGGCGCGGCCTCTTGCTGGCGCAACTGCTGGTAGCTGCTGAAGGGCGCGGGGTATCGGGGTGAGAAACGGCCGTTTTCAAATGTCGCCAAAAAATCCACCGTGCGATCCAAAAAATAGCGGTCATGGCTCACGGCAATCACGCAGCCCGCAAACTGATCCAAAAATTCCTCCAACACCGCCAGCGTCTGAATGTCTAAATCATTCGTTGGTTCATCCAGCAGCAGCACATTGGGCTGCTGCGCCAACACACTCAGCAAATACAGGCGGCGGCGTTCACCCCCGCTCAACGCGCTGATTTTGGCCTGCTGCTGTGGCCGAGGGAACAAAAACCACTCCAACATTTGCGCGGCTTCAATGCGTTCGCCAACGGCCGTGCGAATCAACGCCGTCTTGTCCGCAATAAAATCTAGCACACGGGCATCCTCATCCAAGCCTTGACTGTGTTGATCGTAGTAACCGACGACGGCCGTTTCCCCCCAGGTCACATTACCCGCATCCGCCGCCACCTGCCCCGTCAAAATATCCAACAGCGTCGTTTTGCCCACCCCATTCGGCCCAATAATGCCAATACGCTCCCCCGGAGCCAGCACAAAATCCACATCCGCAAACAAATGCAAATCCCCGTAAGACTTGCCTATCCCTTGCGCTTCCAACACCTTCTTTCCCAGGCGGCGGCTTGCCAGCGCCATCATCACCCGCTGGTCGCCCCGGTCATATTGAATCTTCTGCAACTCGGCCACACGCTGCTTACGCGCCTTCTGCTTTGTGCCCCGCGCCGTTGGCGCACGATGCACCCATTCCAATTCGCGCCGCAGCAATTTGCGCCGCTTCTCCTCCGCCACCGCCAACTGCTCCTGCCGTGCTTCCTGCAACTCCAAATAGCGCGTGTAATTCCCTGGATAATTCACCAACTGCCGCCGATCCAGTTCCACTATACGGTTCGCCACACGATCCAAAAAATAGCGATCATGCGTCACCATGAGCAAGGAATGGGGCACAGTAAGCAAATACTCCTCCAGCCAGGCAATGGTATCGGCATCAATGTGATTGGTTGGCTCATCGAGAATGAGCAAGTCGGCAGGGTCAATGAGTGCCCGCGCCAGAGCCACACGCTTGCGCTGCCCGCCACTGAGCGTGCCTACCAAAGCATCAAATTCCACAATGCCCAAGCGCGTGAGGATCGCTTTAACGTTGGCCTCCGCTGCCCATCCTCCAGTACGATCCATTTCATCTGTCAGCGCAGCAAACTGCGCCTGGAGTGCCGTGTTGTGCGGCTGCTGCTGCAACTGTCTATTGGCCGTTTCATACTTGCGCAAAAGCACCACCTGCGGAGATTGGCTGTCAAAAAGCTGCTGCAAAACAGTGTACTCGTCATTAAGTTGTGGTTCTTGTGCCAAAAATTGAATACGCACACCACCCCACACAGTAGCTTGTCCAACATCCGGCACTTCCCATCCGGCAATGATACGCAGCAGCGTCGTTTTGCCGCTGCCATTGATGCCGATCAACCCAATGCGATCGCCTTCATTGATGAGCAAGCCAGCATCTTCAAGCAATGCACGCTCACTATATTGTTTGCTTATATTTTCCAGGGTAATTAGATTCATTCAGGTGAATTATGGCGAAGGAGCAGCAAAGTGTAAAGCTGTTAACAAACTTGCTGTAGTAAGCCTTCCTGTCGATTATGGGAGTAAAAGGTAGACTTTAGACATTAGATTCTTTTTTCCTCCTTTTTCTCCTCTTCCTAGAAAGCGCCCTGCTCCCCCCGCAAGGCGCTTTCTGCTTTTATACAAAAGGAACCGAGTTTTTCAGAAAAACTCGGTTCCTCTTTCTCAACAAGCTCAATCTTGTAAATGTGTTACGAAAGCAAATCCAGAACGAGTGACTTTTCATTACGCAGTTCTTCTTGCGTAATCATTACCTTTTCTTTGGCGAAATCGCTCCATTCCAGCCCTTGCACGATGGAATAGTTGCCCGCACCATCATTCACCAACGGGAACGAGAACAACAAACCGACATCAATGCCGTAGCTGCCATCGGAGGGAACGGCCGCAGAGAACCAGTTATCACCTTCCGTTTTGTACAAGAAACTGCGTACCTGGTCGAGCGTGGCATTGGCAGCCGATAACGCAGAAGACTTCCCGCGTGCCTGAATGATAGCCGCGCCGCGCTTTTGTACTGTCGTGATGAACTCGCCGCGCAGCCATTCATGATCGGTGATCACTTCCATAGCTGGTTTGCCATTGATTTTGGCATTTTCCGCGTCGGGATACTGCGTGGCACTGTGGTTGCCCCAAATTGTAACTTTACTCACATCTGTGACCTTCACGCCAGCTTTCTGCGCAAGCTGTGCATAGGCGCGGTTCTGGTCAAGGCGGGTAAGAGCGCTGAAGCGTTCGTTTGGAATGTCAGGAGCATTGTTCATGGCAATCAAACAGTTTGTGTTTGCCGGATTGCCAACCACAACGACACGTACGTCATCGGCGGCTCGCTCGTTAAGGGCTTGCCCTTGCCCAATGAAAATAGGGCCATTCTCACGGATTAAATCGCCGCGCTCCATCCCCTTGCTGCGCGGTTTTGATCCGACCAGCAGTGCCCAATTGACACCGTCAAATGCTACTTTGGGATCATCGGTTACAACAACATCGGCCAGTAGCGGAAAGGCACAGTCGTCTAATTCCATTACGACCCCTTCCAATGCAGGCAAGGCGGGGGTGATTTCCAATAAGTGCAAGGCGACTTTTGTGTCAGGGCCAAACACTTCGCCGTTTAACAAGCGCGGGAGAAGTGAGTACCCGATTTGCCCGGCGGCACCAGTTACTGCAACTTTAACTATTTTGGACATTTCATACTCCTATATTTATACGGTGGCTTCCCCGAATTCAGTGGGTGGGAGCCGAAGCTTAAGGATTGATAAAGTGGGTTTTCCCTGTTGTTTTCAGGTGCAACAAATCTAGTAGGTATTTGCTCTCAGATGTGCTGCATCTGCTAATAACCACTAGAAAACAACCGCTTTTATTATCGTCTAACTGTGGAAACTGGCAAGAAAGACAGCCATTGACTTTACCAAAGTTCATGAGGGACTTGCCAGTTGTTGATCCATTCTTCGCGATCTGGCATATCGCTGGCACATGCGGCCGCACGCACGGCACCTAAAGGAACTGGAACCCGGCGCAGGTCTACACTTAACACACCATCAAGCCAGGTAACGATTGTGTACTCTGCCCAGGGTAAAATGCGCGGCGGGCCTTTGAACGGAGTTTGCTTGAATGGCATTCCCACACTGCCAGCATTGAGAAGTAAGCGGCCTTTATGTTGGCGCAGCATTTGCACATGTGTGTGCCCGCCTACCATAACGGCCGTTTTTACCCCCCTAAGCATTTTCTTCAGTTTCTTATTGGGCGTGGTGGCAACGATAATATCCACATTAGAACGTGGCGATCCATGAAAGCAAAAGAGTTTGCTAGCTTGCGGCTGCTCTGGATCCATGATGATCTCCAGGTGAGGCTGAAAAGTGCGGAGAAAGTCGAAATCTTCTGGTTTCAATTGGTTACGACACCAGGCGGTTGTTACCGTAACCCAAGGCTCATCTGTGTAACTGCTTAAAAGAGCAGGCTCGACAAGAAAAGCATCATGATTGCCCATAATGCAGTCGCATTTTAAGGCTTGTAAACGCGTGAGCACTTCGCGGGGTTGTGGCCCCAATGTGGCCGCATCGCCTAAAAAAACGATGCGATCAACATGTTCTTTGTGGATATCGGCCAGGACTGCTTCAAATGAAACTAAATTACCATGAATATCCGAGATGAGTGCAACGCGCATATTGATTTGCCTTTAGGTCAGTTGCCGTTGGCGAACGGCTTCGTAAAGAAGGATGGCAACGGAAATGGACAGGTTGAGGCTGTCCGCCGTGCCCTGCATGGGAATGCGGACTTGTTGATGAATGCCGGCAAGCCAGGTATTGCTAAGGCCGTAAGCCTCGCTGCCAGCAATGATGGCGGTGGGTTGGGCAAGGTCTACTGACGTATACAGGTCGCTTGCTGCTGGAGCAGCAGCTACGATTTGAATTTGGTGTTTGTGTAGCCAGGCAAGAATTTCGTCGTTGGCGGCAACGGCCGTTCCCACCGAAAACAGCGTGCCCAAACTGGCGCGAATCACATTGGGGTTGTGCAAGTCCGTACTGGGGCCATCGCTGCTGAGGATCACACCATCCACACCTACGCCATCGGCTGTGCGCAGGATAGCGCCCACATTACCAGGCTTCTCTGCGCCTTCAATGACGACCAATAAAGGTGTGGCTGATAATGTCAGATTATCCAGTGATGTATTCAAATAAGGAATGGTGACGAGCAGCCCGCCACTGTCCCCACGATAGGCCATCTTTGCAAAGACGGCCGTTGTCACTTCATACAATTGAGTATCATTTTGTTGGGCGAGGGCGTGCAGACGGGCAACGGCCGTTTCGGCCTCCCCTGGCAGCAGTTCTGGACAAATGAATGCCTCTTGTGGCGTGATACCATGCTGCAAAGCGCGAGACACCTCGCGCACACCCTCGACGATTGTGAGGCGAACATGGTCCCGATAGCGACGTTGATTGAGCTTGGTGACGTGTTTGATACGGCCGTTTTGCAAACTGGTGATACGGACAGACATAGCCCTTGCGGCCCAATCTCCTACTCTGCGCTAGGAGAGAGCATAATAAAACCCAACGAATCCTGTTCCCGACGTGATAACGCCTGATGATAGCGTTTCGTAAAAAATTCTACGATTTGCAAGAATACAGCCTCAAAAAACGGATCTAGCGCCTCCCGCTGGTTCTCGTGTATCTTGATTTCCCGGCCCTGCGGCCCTAACTTCACAATAAAATAGGGCCCCATCTTTTTGATGAAAAAGCTCATCACAAAAGAAACTGGATTGCTAAATCCCCCCTCATAAGCCGTCAATTCCACGCCAAAATGCCAAAACGACTCCTCATTCATGCGCATCGCTCCGGCCAGGGCATAAAATTTATTGTTCGGGTCTAATTCTTCACCTAAAGGGATATAACTGATCTCTTGATCATGCGGCCATTCAAAATATTCGATCATGCCGTAGATGAGATCACGAGCAAAGTCCTGGCATTCCTTCTCATAAGCAAGAAATGCGCGGCGAGATTTGCTGTATGCCGTACAAACCTCTTCAAATTTAGACATATCCTTGCTCCTTCAATTTTGCTAACGTGCAAATCCTTAACTTGCCACTTGCATACTTGCCACTTGCTCTACAATCGTGACAATAATGCGTCCAATTCCGCCTGACTGACACCAGCCACGCCCAACGGCCGTTTCACACGATCATGGCAATCCGAGCCGCCGGTCATCATCAAGCCATATTTCTGCGCCCACTGCGCCATCAACTGCTCATGTTCTGGCGCGTGACCCGGATAATGCACTTCCAGCCCGTCCAACCCTAATAACGCCTCGTCCAAAAATTCTGGCATCAGCGCATCCACAATTTCGATGGGCGGCAGCACCTCATTATAGAGGCTTTCACCGGGGAAAGAACCAGCCGCCGGATGCGCAAAGACACGCACTAACTGCGGGTATTTGTGCAGCAGCGGTGTCAATTCGCTGGGGTCAATGCCCGATGGCACATATGAGGGGCTATCATTGCCAATAAGTTGGCTCACTTGCCCGCGATCTAGCCCATGATTTTGGCTGAGAGCCAGCGCAAAATGGCGGCGGGTGACATTGGGCGCTAACGCTTCAATTTCTTCGGCAGTGAGGCCGCGCTGCAACAGCGGCGCTTTACCGTTTGGACCAAACTCGTCGTTGATGGCGGCAACGCGGGCACGCACCAATCCACCGCCGCGACCCTGGCTGAAGACGGCCGTTGCCATCTCCCGAAACGCCACATCCTGCAACAACGCATAAGGGATATACAACAAATAATGCAGCGTCCCCACAAAATCAGGGCGGCGGAAGCGCAGCGAAACCTCCACGCCGGGCACGACGCGAATGCCCAATTTCTCACCGGCAGCCAACGCTTCATCCAATCCATTCAGCGTGTCGTGGTCGCTAACGCCAAGCGCCTGCAAACCCAATTCGCAGGCTGCCTGTACCAGTTCAGTGGGTGTATATTCGCCGTCAGAAGCTGTCGTGTGGTTATGTAGATCGGCGACAAAATGACGCATAATAGATGCTCCTTCAAAAGACAAATGCGCCACCCAACAAGGGTGACGCATTCATTAGACCACAAGAATCTAACGGTGCAAGTAACGGCCGTTGCTATAGTGATCAGTATTCAGTTTTCAGTAATCAGTAGACTCTGCACAAAGACTGATCACTGACCACTGATTACTGATTACTGACCACCGCCACACTCCCCATCCCCGCCACGTCATAACCGGGCAGGGCGGCGACGGCTTGTTGGAAACGGCCGTCATGCAGCAAGTCCAGCAACGGCCGTAACAATTCCCCTTCATAATGCGCCTGCGGCATCACCAACTGGTACTGCTCATGCGCCAGGGGCACAAAATCCAGTTCCAGCGCTCGCGCGGCGGCGCGAATGCCCAGCCCGGCATCGGCCGTGCCGGAGGCCACCGCCGCCGCCACCGCCAGATGCGTGTACTCCTCGCGCTCGTAGCCCTGTACCTGCTGCGGCGTAATGCTCCGCTGCCCCAGCTCATAATCCAGCAGCACCCGCGTGCCCGCGCCACGCTGCCGGTTGACCATCCGCACCTCAGGATTGGCCGCATCCGCCCAGCCTTGCAGCCCTTTGGGATTGCCCGGCGGCACAATCCAGCCCTGCTCGCGCCCCACCAGCGTCACCAAAACGACGGGCTGGTCGGGCAAATAACGGCGCACGTAGCTGACGTTATACACGCCCGTCTCCGGGTCGAGCAGATGGGAGCCGCCGAAGTGCGCTTCGCCGCGCCGCAGCGCCACCAACCCGCCCAGGCTGCCCACGTTCGCCGACATCAGGCGCAGCCCTTGCCCCTGCGCGGCAAGATATTGCGCCAGCAAATCCAGCGTGAGGTCGTGGCTGCCGATGGCGACGAGGGTGCGGGCGATTTCCCGCGGGGTGCGGTAGAGGTGGACGGTAACGGCCGTGCCCGCATCCGCCCCTTCACTAAAACGGGGGATGCGCACAATGCCATCCGCCCGCACCAGCGAGGTGATGACACCCGCGCCACGACTAATGGGCGTCGCCATGATGTTGTCGCCAACCTTGCCGACGGCCACGCGCACAAAATCGTCGTCGCCGGTGGGGGAATTGAGCTTGCGCGTCAGCCGCGCCGTGAGTGTGGGCGGCTGGTAGGGGGGCTGCCCCTGCCACTGTGCCAGCAGCGGCTGCACAAAAATCTCGCCGGTGAGGGCGGCGCTGACGGGGTAGCCGGGCACGCCGATAATGGGCAGGGGTGCAGGGGTGCAGAGGTGCAGGGGTGAATCTCCCTTGCTCCCCTGCTCCCTTGCTCCTTCACCTCGCTCAATCATGCCCATGATGACGGGGTGGCCGGGGCGCACGGCGACGCCGTGAACGAGGAGGGCGCCCAGTTCTTGCACAACGTGGGCGGTGTAGTCTTCGCTGCCGGCGGAGGAACCAGCGTTGATCAGGATCAGGTCGTGATCGCGGGCGGCGGCTTGCACGGCCGTCTTAATCGCCGCGAAGTCATCTTGCACAATGGGCCAGCGCGTGGCGCTGCCACCCCATCCCTCGATTTGCGCGGCGAGGACAAGGCTGTTGTACTCGATGATTTGGCCGGGCTGCGGGGGCTGGGTGATGGCCGTTTCCGCCGCCACCAATTCTGAGCCGGTGGGAATGATAGCCACCCGCGCCTTGCGGTACACGGGCACTGCGGCGTGCCCGGAACCGGCCAATGCGCCCAGGTCTACGGGGCGCAGTTTGTGATTAGCGGGCAGCACCAGTTCGGTGGCTACCATGTCTTCGCCCATAGGCCGCACGTGATGCCAGGGCGGCAGGGCGGCGCGTAGTTCGATTGCAGCACGGCCGTCCGCCAATGTGACCTGCTGGGTATGTTCAATCATCACCACGGCGTTGGCCCAGGCGGGCAGGGCATGGCCGGTGTTTACGGCCTTCGCCGGGCGGCTGGGCTGCCCGTCCCACTCATCCACGAGGGTGAATTGTAGGGGGTGGGTTTCGGTGGCTCCGGCGGTGTCTTGGGCACGCACGGCGTAGCCGTCCATGGCGCTGGCGTGGTAGTGGGGGGAGGAGATTTTGGCCCAGATGGCGCTGGCGGTGATACGGCCGTTGGCCTCTGTCAATGGCACCATTTCTGCGGGCAATGGATGCCACAAACCTGCTTCTTGCAATGCGCTTTGCAGCGACTGCTGCGCTGCGGTGAGGGGAATGTCTTCAAGGTAAATGTGTCGCTTCATAATAATCATTCTCGCAAGTGGTGTGGTCATAGATGCCGAAGATGGCGCGGCACTCGCCGGGCGGCGTGTCGGCGGGGATGGGGTGTTTGGCTATGTCCATGACACGGCCGTCCTCCTTCAGCCGCTGCAAACGCTGGTGGCGCTCGCTGCGCTTTTTGGGTAGAGAAGGTGTTGCAACTCTTCTACGCTCAAATCATTGGCCTGACGTTTTTTACTCATGCAGGGTTATGTTAATGCGAATGAGCAAATTTGCAAAGGAAAAAGGCCAAATGGTTCCACTGACATTCATCATCCTTAATTCATGCAGATAATCACTTTTGTCGCTTATGGTTCCTGTCATATGCTGTGCTTGTCGGTTCCAAAAGAGGGTGCAGCGTGATGGGGATTGTCCTTTTGATGATGCAGAAACACACGCCATACCGCTGCCCAAATAATACAGCCACTTGATCTGGCATTGGGAGGATTATCTTATGCAGCAGCGTACTTTATGGTTTTTCAACGTTGTGGTGATGCTTGCCACCGCCACACTCCTTATTGTCCACTTTGCTTACCCGCCCATCGCTGCACCCGCCAGCCCCGCCTTGCCCGGACCGGCCGCGCCATAGGCGCGGCCAGTCACTGACCTCGTTTTTGTCGCCTATGCCAGTGGCAACGCCACAAACACCGTGACCACCTACGCCCGCCCCATTACAATCACAAACAACTCGCTCGCTACCACCGGAGCGGACGCGCCCCTTCTCAGCCAGCCCGACCCCGCCATGTGCATCACAGACGAACTGCATGTTTCGCCCAACGGCGAATTCCTGCTCTGGCAGATGAACTGCGAGGCTGATTTGTATATACGCCTGCTGCGTCGGGGGCAAATGGCCTCCACAGCGACTACCATCCCGCGCAGCTACTTCCTCGACTGGTCGCCTGATGGCAACTGGTTCCTGCTGCGCCAGATTGATGAGGACGTGGTTTATTTGGCAGCGGCTGATGGCAGCCAACAATTCCCGCTTAACTTGCCCTCTGGCGCATATGGCGGCGCGTTCAGCCGCGATGATCAGACCATTTTATACGCTGCCAGCCAGGGCTTGAATTTTTGCAGCGAGTTGGGGGCGCTCAATCTGGCAACGGCCGTGCCCGGAAATATTTATTGGCTGCCATAAACGAGGCCTATAAAGATAGTTGTCTCTGGAGGAAATGATGAAACCGCAAAATTCCTTTTGCATCTTGGTGTTGTGCCTGCTGCTGGCGGCGTGTGGTACGGCACAGCCTGCGCCCATGCCTACAGAGATAGCCCAGGTGCAGGTGACAGACACCCCTGTTTTGCCAACTGCTACTGCCACAACGTTACTTGTAACTAATACGGCTACACCAACAGCAACGATTGTTTCCCCAACTGAAACTGCAACACCCCTGCCAACCAGTACCATAACACCAGTACCTACTACTTTACCAACTTCTCTGCCTATCGGACATATATACTTTATGTGGGATTCTAAACCTCTGCCACAATCAGAGTTGAGCATGGATGAACCTGTTCAAAATCTCTACGTAGCCAAATTAGATCTGGCAACTGATGAATGGCTCATTGAACCCGTGTTGACGGAACTGGTTGGGTGGCCTTATATTCAATTGTCGCCCGATAAAACCAAGTTTTTGCTGACAATTTTGGAAGACAGGAATAACGATGGGCAAGTCAGTGTTGATGGATACAATCGGGGATTTGATGGGATCAATGTTTATACATATACATTGGACGATCAAGTATTTACACCCATCACATCTAGTTTCCCTGTAATCTTTAATCCTTTTTGGAGATCGGACAACCGTACCATCGTTTTCGGCCAGTCAACCAAAGAAATCTCTTTTCTAAATACAGAGACCGGTGTAGTAGAGATTATTAGAACTTATCCAGAGCAAACGCGCTGGATCGACTTGTCGCCTGACAGTCAGTTTATTGCCCTGAATTTTGACTCGATACAAATTAGCTTTCTAGACTTGCAAACAAAAAATGATATTACGATAACTAATGAAATAGGCGGAATAGGGGTTGACAGAGCTTGGTCTTCAGATGGGGCATGGTTATTCCTCGGACAGCCCTTTACCAATCGGTACATGTTAGTTGATGTAAGCACTTTTGAAACGTACACTTTATCACCTGCGAACTCGATTTTGAATCCTGTATGGTCGCCAAATAATCAACAGATGAGTTTTGTCCAGGAAGTTTCAGATGGAACCCAACTTATGCTGTTAGATCCTATAAGCCTGACTACGCAGCAGTTACTTAATACATCGGGCAGAATTCATTACACGCTATGGTCTCCTAATGGGCAGTACATAGCTGTAGTTATTGCTGATGACGAGAAATTTAGCCTGGTTGTGTTTGATGTGATAACAGGCATGGGACATGAATTGTGGCAAAGTTCCGATTCCAAGCGTTTCTATATCCCAAGCTGGTCCCCGGATAATCAGTGGTTACTTTTTTTTGATGGACAAGGATGGTCTCCTGGTAAGGGAGATCACGCAGGTCTTTACGCTATTCATAGAGATGGCGGGGTAGCAAAGTTAATATTAGACACATCTGGTACTTACGACCCCTATGGCTTTTACTGGCTACCGGAGACTGAAACACGATAGTTCTGGGAACTAACATTCTAATGGAGGGATATGATGACGCGATTACGTTTGTTCTTCATTTGCCTGACCTGCCTGTTGCTGGCGGCGTGTGGTACGGTGCAGCCTGCGCCCAAGCCTACAGAGATAGCCCAGGTGCAGGTGACAAACACCCCTGTTTTGCCAACTGCTACTGCCACAACGTTACTTGTAACTAATACGGCTACACCAACAGCAACGGCCGTTCCCCCAACTGCAACCGCAACACCCTTGCCAACAGATACTCCAACCGCGACACCCCTTAATATGGTATCGGCAATCCCTCCTGTTGATGGTTATTTGATCTTCTTCTGGGACACAAAAGTAGCATTAGAAGAACCCTCATATTATTCAATTCCTGTTGAGGATCCCAAACAGGATTTATACGTTGCTGTTCCTGATGAGTCGCCAGATAGTTGGCAAATCTCCCCTATTCTCAAAGATCATCTGAATTGGCCAGAGGAGATAACAAACTGGCCCGTTGTGGCTCCGTCACCTGATCAAACAAAAATTGCCTTTACAATCTTCAGAAAGATTGATGACAACACAGATGTAACAAGCATTTACGTCGTTGATTTTTCTGATGGCACAATAATTCAACTAACAGAAGAATATTACCCCAGAATTTACAATATAAGCTGGTTGCCAGATAATCAAAAACTGGCTTATTCTGTGGCTAACCAGGGCTTTTTAATCCAGATAGGTCAGACTGCGGAACAATTTACATCTGACTTTTCTTCGGATATAGCTCTATTAGAAGTGTCGCCTGATGGACAAATAGCTGCAATCATCTTGCAAAACGGAGAGCTTGTCCTGGTGAAGTTAGCGACAAAAGAAATTCTTCCAACCCCTATCGAATCTCTAATCAGTCCCGATTATCTGGTATGGTCTCCAGATAGTACTTGGCTTGCCCTGAATCAAGTAAGTGGCGCTGGACTTTTACTTTTTAATGTTCAAACAAGTGAATATATCTCTTTGGTTGGGGTAGATTATTTTGGCGTTCCTTCCTGGTCGCCGAATGGTTCACAACTAGCTTTTATTCAAGCTACCAGAGAGGATGCGGATTTATATCTTTGGTATCCCGAAAGTCAGCATTCAAGATTCATTGGCAATTTAGGGCACTCTCTCGACCGCCCCATTTGGTCTTCACAAGGGGAATACTTTGTTGTTGGCTCTGAAAAAGACGGCGTTGCTGATTTACTTCTTTATATTACCCAAACAAATGAAGTCAAAAGCATACCCGGATCGGAAAATACGCAAAATTTTACAGCTTTGTCTTGGTCGCCGAATGATCAGTGGTTGCTTGCCTTTGCAGCATCTGAAAGTAGGTCTTGCCTATATCTTCTTGATCTTAATGGAGATACTTATTGCGCTATTGATACAACGGGAACTCTTAACCCGTTTGAAGTATTTTGGTTGCCAGGAATTTCGCATTTACCCTGATATCTTAAACGTTTCAATGGGAGGAATATGATGACGCGATTACGTTTATTCTTCATTGGCCTGGCTGGCCTGCTGCTGGCGGCGTGTGGCACAGCGCAGCCGATGCCCACGACCACATCTATAGCCCAGGTGCAGGTGACGGACACGCCTGTTTTGCCAACTGCTACTGTCACAACGTTACTTGTAACTAATACGGCTACACCAACAGCAACGGCCGTTCCCCCAACTGCAACCGCAACACCCCTGCCAACCAGTACCCCAACCGCGACACCTGTTCCATTGCCACCACCAACTGGCCGTATTTACTTCTTTTGGGATCCAACGCCATTTAACAATGCGGGAGTTCCATCTACTGCTCCTAAACGAAATCTTTATGTTGCTGTACCAGGAAATACGCCTTCCGAGTGGCATATTGACACCTTATTAGATCAAAGTATGGATTGGTCTCAAGAAGCACCCTGGTCTCCCGAAGCAGCGCTTTCACCTGACTTAACCAAATTAGCTTTTACAGTGTGGAAGGATGCAAATGGTGACGGAGATATTCATTCAGATCAGGGGGGGGATTTGACAACTATCTATGTATATAGCTTATTTGACCAAAAACTAACACAATTAACTGATTATGCCCCTCTGTCGTTTTTCAGTTTAAGTTGGTTGCCAGACAACCAGTCATTGGCTTACAGTTGGGGCAAAGAAGTTTACACAGTTGACATCAACAATTCTTTTTCCCAAACAATAACTCCGTCTTTCCCGCAGAATGTGGAAACTGTCATGGCTTCCCCTGATGGACAATTGATTACTGTGGTTTCTCGCGGCAATCTGTTCTTCTTTGACTGGAAGACCACGGATATCACCCCCGTCCTTACAAATCAGATAAATCATGGCAATATGACATGGGATCCAAATTCCCAATGGTTCGTGACCAATGAAAACAGTAGCATGGGTCTCCTGGCAATTAATACCAGGACTTATGAGGTTTTTTCGTTAGTCGAATCGGGGGTATTTAGCTATCCAACATGGGCACCAGATGGCTCAAAACTGAGCTTTACACGAGGAGGGGTAGATAACCCTGGCCTCTTTCTTTGGGATCCCAACACGCAACAGATAACGCAAATTTATGATCACCTCGTTTTTCCTATATGGTCGTCCGATAACACGAAACTTGCAGTCAGTTTTGTGCAAGATACGGTTACTAACCTGGCCATCGTGGATGTGACAACTGGAGAAATACAAAAGCTATTATCGGCGCCTGATACCGAGATATTCACTGTTCTTACCTGGTCCCCAGATGGCTTATGGATACTTTTCCTCGTGGAGAGAGAAGAAACCTTGGGTCTTTATGTGCTAAACCAGGAGAATAGCAGCACCTATTTGATTTTTGAATTTCCTAAAGATAGTGTGCGTCCCAACCACTTTTTTTGGCTACCAGAATAACCGCAAGTGTATATTGGCTCGATATTTGCCTGATGTTATACAGAGCCAGGGAGGAAGTTAATGAATCGTAAAGTTTATGCCCTTACCCTCATGATTCAATCTATTTGTTGGAGTCTTGTTTTTGGGTTGCTGATTGCTAAAGCAAACCCGGTTGTCCAGGCCAAACCCTTGCCTCAAGCAGTACCTGCTTCAACACCGGTTCCTTTCTTAGGGCCTATCTATTACGGCCGTCAGGACATATGGAATATATTTGACCACAATTTACCCTGGGCAAGTATAGTTGATGATGGCAACGATGATGTTTTACATCACGATGGCACAACATATTTTGCTGGGACCATTACCCCTGTTCCTGGCGCTACACCAACACCGACTGGATGGCCTACACCTGCGCCATATATACCCGATTCTGGGTATGGATATGATCAACATGGTGGCATTGATTACAGCCTGGTTTATGAGCCGGTTTTGGCAGCAGCAGATGGAGATGTCATCGTGGCTGATTGGAGTGACCCAAGTAATCACCGCAAGATGTTCGACTTGATCACGGCACTTACACCACAATCTATGGGCATTTGAGTACACTTGTCGTGGAATATGGAGATTTTATCAATATAAATCCTGACGATCCTGGGAATCGTAACCATATCATTGGAATCAGTGGGAATACAGGTGCTGTTTTTGGAGCCAGCGGGCCTTGTGATGATGTTGAAGTGGATCCGCTATGTGGGGCCCATTTGCATTTTGAAGTTCGGGAAGGGAATGTTTACAAACCCACTAATCCATATAATTGGATAGGTTCACCAGGGGGTGATCCATGGGCTAACCTTACAGACCCGCAAGGAACCCCGATTGGAGCAGTTAGTTATAATTTGTGGGCAACCCCACCATCGCTCATTTCGGTAGCCAATCAGTATCCTGGCACAAATGTTTCTCCTGTTTATGAACCGCCCCTAAATGAAGCGCGGCTGATTATTGATGACAGTTCGGCCGATTTTGTGATTTCCGGCCCCTGCACCTGGCAAACGATTAGCGATGATAACAGCGGGTACAACCACTCCTACCACCGCATTAAATCGGACATATCGGGCAGCTGTATGGCTACCTGGCGTATTCAGGGGGATGCTTTTGCGCCCGCCGGAGAATATGACATATTTGCCCATATCCCCAATGATGTGGCGGCCTTGCTAGGCGTAGAGTACACCATTCAGCACAATGGGCAAACCAACATAGCCGTCATCGTCCAGGCTGCTTACCTGGCAAACAATACCGCCCATGATGCCTGGGCTTATTTGGGCCGGTACGATTTTGCTATGAACAACCCCCTGGCGGAATTTGTGCGCCTGGATTCACAAACGGTTATCGCCGACCCGGATACCTACGTCCTGGCCGATGCCATCAAGCTGCTCCCGGCCGACCCCACCCCCCCGCCAGTAGAGATGATTTACGTCTCCTTTGCCAATGACGGCATGGCCGGCAACGTGGCCTATGCCGATGAGGACATCCTCGGCTACGACACAAACAGTGGGCAGTGGTTCATGTTTTTTGACGGTTCTGACAAAGGCTTTGCCGCAAATGGCGTGGACGCCTTTCTTTTCTCGGAGGGAAACATCTTCTTCAGCCTGAACGAGCCGTATATACTCACGAAGGGCATAAAGTGACATTTTCATTGTGTGGCAAGTCTGCAAGTTGCAAGTTTGCAAGTAGCCTTCCCCAGAGGAGACTTGCCGCTTGCAGGCTTGCATACCTGCAAACTCAAAACATCAGATTGTGGCCTTTAGCAGTATATGTACCTATATGACGATTCGGATGTACTGAAGTTTGCGCCAACATCATTGGGCGAACAAACGGAAGGAACCATTACCCGCTATTTGTGCGGTTCAACGGTGGGACTGACGACCCCAGAAGAGGATATTGATGCGCTGGCGATAGCGGCGGATGGGAGGTTACTCCTCAGTACCATTGGGCAGGCAGACGTAAAAGGCGGGCCGTTTGCCGACGAAGATTTGTTCGCCTACGAACCTGATGAAGGATTTTCCCTATACCTGGACGGTACACAGGTTCAGGCAGGCGATTTGGTGGCAGCCTCTTTGGATGCCGATGACGAAGAACGCCCCATTTACCTGGCGCTGGAAAACGGGCCGGTAGGAGATGGCGCAGATATTCTGCGCTACGTGCCGGGAGGTATAGGAGCGATACCCCTTTTCTGGAACGGCTCGGTGCATGGTATGGGTACAAGCCCTATAGATGGTATCTTCTTGGGCAATGGGCCATTCATCACTGATTGTGGTGGCATTGTTAATTGCAGCTTCGAGATAGGATTTGATTACTGGGATGTACAACCTGGGAATCCAGACTTTGAAAGCTGGACACTATCCTCAGCAAATGCGCATACTGGTCAATTTAGTGCATTGGCAGAAGCACCATACCCTGATGGTGGATTACCATCGGCCATTTTACAAAGCCCGTTAATATCAATCGAGCCAACTAATACAGAGTATCGTTTCAGTTTGTATGCAAAGTTTGTTGAAAACGGAGGGGGCAGCTACGAAATTAATTCACGAATTGATTGGTTCGTTGGTACAAACTATGTTAGTTCAACACCAATAACAACACTATATTTTGGTTTTGAAGATTGGGAATTACAGGGTTCTCAATTTGTTTGCCCACCCGAAGGAGCAAATACAGCCCAGATTGTTTTTGAAATCATGGATGACAACTTAGCTGGGGCGAACAGTAATTCTACAGAGAGTAATCAAACATTCATTGATGACGTGAAGATCGAAAGCCAACCGGGAACTTGTCCATTGCTGAATCAATGATTATGCGGTCTCTGTGAATGGGGCAGAACGGCCGTATCCACCTCCATTCACCGCCCTACAACACGCAACGGCCGTACGTCCACAAACGTCTCCCCCGAATCCAGCACAGGGCGGCGCTCGCCAGAGGCGCGGTCGTACAGGCCGACGATGGCGCGGTACTCGCCGGGCGGCGTGTCGGCGGGGATGGGGATGGGGTGGATTTGGGCGATGATGTCGCCGCGCTGCCAATCCCAGGTGGGCGCCTCCAGCGAATCGCGCTGCGCCAGCACACCGCCATCAGTCAGAATTTGCGTGAACAACACGGCGTCGGTTACGTCTGCGGGCGGGGTGAGGGGGCCGACGCGGGTGGGGTCTTGTACCTGCCAGACGGTGAGGAGAACGGCCGTCTCCCCCCTCACAACCTCATCATCCACCCACGCCGCATAACGCAGCAGCACGGCATCATCAAAATTGGCAAGGGGCGCGTCCGCCAGCCATGCCGCCGGGGGCGCAGCCAATTCGTAATAGGTGAAACTGGGGTCGAGGTCGCTGGGGCGCATGGCGATGGTTTGCAGCGGGCGCAGCGCCGCGGCAAAGAGGGCGTGCGGCGGCGTGCTGGCGGGGATAAGGGCGTGCGCCGCTTCTCCGCCGGGCCAGATGAGGGCGTACCGCGCATCCGTCCAGCGCAGCGGCAGGTTGGGATGGGTGACGAGGGCGACGGAGGGATCGTGCGCCGCGCCGGGCAGGGCGCTGGAGCTGACGGTTTTGCCATTGTGCTGTGCGGCAAAGTCAAACATGGCGATTTGCGTGACTTGATACGCCGTGCGCACGTCCGGCGATTGGCCCCAGCGCACAAAATAATCGCGGACGCTGAAAAATCCGGCCAGCAGCAGCCAGAGGACGGCCGTCACTTTGACGGCCGTCACTCCCCACACTTTTCCTCGGAGTCGAGGCTTTAGCTGGTGCGTCCCCCAATCCATCAGCGCCACAAAGCCGACGGCGGGCAATATATGCACCGGGGCCAGCGCTGCCAGATTGCGCGTCGTGTTCGCCGTCGGCCCGGTGACGAGCGATGGGATGATACCGATGAGGAACCAGAGGAGGAGGAAGGCGGGGGAATAATTAATAATTAATAAAGAATTGTGAATGGTGAATTGACCGTTGCTAATGGCTAATGGCTTATTGCTAATAGCTCGGTAGAGAATGATGAAAAGGCCAGTGGTGAAGAAAACGGCCGTCACCGCATCAAACACGGGGCGGCCGGGGATGTTGTAGGCCAGGAATTGGTCGCCGTGACCGGGCCAGATGAAGGCCAGCAGCGCTTCGGCGGCGTTTTGCAGGATGGGCAGCAGATTGCCATCGCGCAGCGCTTGCAGGGAGCCGTCCAACATGCCCACGCGGGGCTGCACGGCGGGGTTGTTGTGCAGGTAGATGAACATGGGGGTGATGAGGACGGCCGTTGCCGCCAACCCCAGCGCCGTTTGCCGCCAGCCGCGCCGCAGCAATGGCCGGTTCACCATTGCCAAATAAATAAGGAAGGCCGGAAACACCAGCCACGCCACCCGCGCCGCCAAATAAATATGCAGCGTCGCCAGCAGCGCCAGCACAAACCCCACCACTTGCCCACTTGCCCACTTGCCTACTTGCCCACTTTTTTGCTCGAAGAAGCGCCAGAAAAACCAGACGGCCGTACCCATAAAAAATGGCAGCATCCCCGCCCGCAGCGCCTCGCGGCTGCTGGCAAGCGGCCAAAATGAGAGGGTTAGCAGCAGCGCGGAGATGGCTGCCACGCGCCGGTCGAATGCCCGCGCTGCCCACAAATAGGTGATGCCGATGGCGGCCACGCCAAATATGACGTTGACCAGCCGCAGCGCAAACAAATTCTCGCCCAAGAGGGCCATTGTTCCGGCGACGGTGTAGCTGTAGAGCGGTTCGCTGCCGTAATTGTAGGGGAAGTAGTAGCGCAGGTCGCCATCCAACACGCCGATGGCCTCACGGCCGTGATTGGCCTCATCGTGCGTCAGCCCCGGCGGAATCTCCGTCAGCCGGTACAGGCGCAGCCCGGCGGCCAGCAGGAGGATGAGGAGGAGGAGTTTACGCATGAAAATGGTGAATGGTGAATGGTGAATGGTGAACCGATTACCGTTCACTGCTCACTGATTACTGACCACTGATTACGGGTTTTCTGCTACGGCAAAGACTTCGCGCTCGAAGAACCAGCGGAAGGGGGGGATGTCGAAGGCGAGGCGGCGCAGGGCGGCGAGCAGGGCGTTTTCCTGGCGATTTTGCGGCGGCGAATCGAGCCACACTTTGATGCTGCTGAATCCGGCGGCTTTGAGCGCCTGCCTCATGCTCCAAATGGACTGCTCGTTGACGTGTACGTCTTGATTGACGGGGGTGATGGCGCGGGGGTCTTTGGGGTATTTGTCGCCCTCGCCGGCGAGGGTGCGGAAGCGGCGCACCCAGGGGTAGGCGTAGCGGTCGTACCAGATGTTGGGGGCGGTGTGGATGATGAAACGGCCGTTCCGCTTCAACACCCGCCGCACATCCAGCATCGCCTCGTGCAGTTCCCAGGGGTACAAATGCTCTACCACGTCAAACATCAGCACGCGGTCAAAATAATTGTTCGGGAACGGCAAAAATTTGGCGTCGGAGAGGCAGACGCCCGCCGTCACAGAGGGCATTTCCTCATCGGCGCGGGCAGTGTTGATCACGTCGCGGCTCATCACGGCCGCTGCCTGGGCATAATCTATGCCATACGCCTCAATGCCCAGGGCCATGCAGTGGCGCAAAATCTCGCCGCGCCCGCAGCCCACATCCAGCACGCGCATTCCGGGCTGCACTTCGGCCATCGCAAAGGCATCGCGCAGGCGGCGCGAAAGGTGCTGTCCTTCTGATTCCAAAAAAACATCGTAACCTTCGCAGGCCGTCAGAAAATATTCTTCGGTGTAGAGCGTGGATGGGAGGGGTTTGTGCTTTTCAGTTGCCATGTTGTTTTGGATTTAATTCTCCTGATTTTGATTAAATGCCAGTGACGTTTCGGGAACCCAGCCTAAAATGCCGTCAACGGTGCGCACTTCGCGCCACAGGTCGCCGGCGTAGTTGGCGTGGCCGGGCTGCAAAATGACGAGGCCGCCATTGGGCACGAGGCCGACGATTTCGCCGCCGGGGACGCGCTGCACGACTAAATTGCCGCCGTTAGTAACGGCCTTTGCCGTTTCCCCCTCAATGGGCGTCGGCGTCAGGGTGGGAGTGGGGGTTTGCGTGGGCGTGGCGGTAGGCGTGCTGCTGGGCGTAGGCGTTTGTGTGCTGCTGGTTGTGGGATTGGGGGAAGGCGTGGCGGTGGGTACGGCCGTTGCCGCCACCGTCTCCGTCTCTACAGCCAGGGTCGGCGTCACCACCGTGCCCGGCGGCAGGCTAAAGGCGCCAGTGGCCGGGGTTTGCGAGATGGCGCGGGTAATTGTCGGCGACGGGCTGGGCGGCTCCGTTGCTGCGGCGACGGTTTCCGGGGTGTTGGTGGCAAGCGGGATAGGGGTGGGGAGGACGGCCGTTTCCTGCCCGCCAATCGGCACACCCGCCAGGAAAAAGCCCACCGTCAGCAATTGCAGCGCCAGCGCCAGCCCCGTAAACGAACGCCGCCGTCGATCCACCTGCCGGGCGCTCAAGCCCGCCTGCGCCACAAAGCGCGACGATTGCATCAGGTACGCCAGCAAAATCGCCAGCAGCGCACCCACAGCCGAGACACCCATGCCCCATAAAGTCCAAGTCGGAAAACCCATAATGAGGCGATTATAACCAGTTTGAAATAAGGATGAAAGTTGAAGGATGAATTATGAAGGATGAGGGATGAAGGGTGAAGGATGAATTTAGTCGGAGTATAATCTGCGCAAGCAACAATTTATGGTTACAGACAAAAGGAATGAAGAGTGAAGTCCTTCTTCATCCTTCATCCCTCATCCTTCATCCTTACAGGAGCATGTTATGGCTAATAAACAATACGATTTGGTCGTTTTAGGCGCTGGCCCCGGCGGGTATGTGGCCGCCATTCGCGCCGCGCAGTTGGGTCTCAGCGTTGCCATCATCGAGAAAGAATATTGGGGCGGCGTTTGCCTCAATGTGGGCTGCATCCCCTCTAAAGCGCTGCTGCACAATGCTGAACTGGCGCATACCTTGCAGCATCGCGCCAAAGAATTTGGCTTCAGCTTTGACAATCTTACCCTGAATTGGAACGTAGCCTGGAAACGCAGCCGTCAGGTTTCGGCGCGATTGGTGAAAGGCGTGCAGTTCCTCATGCGCAAAAACAACATTGACACCTACGAAGGCATCGGCGCATTTACAGATGCGCACACGCTGAAAGTGACGCTGAATAAAGGCGGCGAGGAAACGGTGCAAGCGAAAAACGTGATCATCGCCACCGGCGCACGGCCGCGCCAACTGCCCGGCGCAGATTTCGACGGCGAACGCATCATCTCCTACGTGGAGGGCATCTTGGCCGAGCAGTTGAAGGAGAAGGTGGTCATCATTGGCGGTGGCGTCATCGGTGTGGAGTTTGCCTATATGTGGGCCAACTACGGCGTGGATGTGACTATTTTGGAGATGATGGATCATTTGCTGCCGATGGAAGACCCAGAAAGCAGTGACGTGTTAGAGAAAGCGTACAAGAAAATGGGGGTCAAGTTTCAGCTTGGGGCACGGGTGGAGAAGGTGGAGAAAACGGCCGTCAACGTCAAAGTCTCCCTGGCAGACGGCACATCACTCGAAGCCGATCAGGTGATGGTGGCGATCAACTTCGTGCCCAACACCGAGGGCATCGGCTTAGAGAACACCGGCGTGGCCCTCACCCAGCGCGGCAACATCCAGATTGACGAGTTCATGCGTACCAACGTCGCCCACATCTTCGCCATTGGCGACGTGGCGACGGATTATCGCCTGGCGCACATCGCCTCGGCCATGGGCATGGTTGCCGCCGAAACCATCGCCGGACACGCCACCGAGCCGCTCAATTACAAAATGCTGCCCCGCGCCACCTACTGCGTGCCGCAGGTCGCCAGCTTTGGCTACACCGAAAAAGAAGCGCAGGAGTTAGGCTATGAAGTGAAAGTAGGACGCTTCAATTTTCAGGCCAACGGCAAAGCGTTGGGCCTGGGCGAGCGGGATGGTTTTGTCAAAATCATCGCCGATGCGAAGTACGGCGAGATTTTGGGCGCAAGCATGGTTGGCCCCAATGTGACGGAACTGCTGCCAGAACTGACGCTGGCGCACAATCAGGAGTTGACGGCCGAAGAAATCGCCCGCAATGTCCATGCCCACCCCACCCTCAGCGAAGCGCTGATGGAAGCGGCGCACGGCGTCGAGGGCAATCCCATTCACGCATAAAATATAGGGGCAAGGCGTTGCCTTGCCCCACCTTTTACTAATCGCCGACTGGAACTAAAAACTCACGTCCAACCAGCGCTTCCGCAGCCGACATCGCTTCATCCAGGATGTGCAACCCCTCTTCCACCAAATCCGCAGAAATATTCAGCGGTGGCGTCATGCGCAGTGAATTTGTGCCGCAGGGGATAACCAGCAGCCCTTTTTCAAAGCTGTACTCAATCACCGCGTCGCGGAATGCCTTGGCACGCTTCTTCGTCCGCCGGTCTTCCACAAACTCCATGCCAATCATCAAGCCGCGCCCGCGCACATCGCCAATGTATGGATGACGCTGCTGCATTTCTTGCAGCGAAGCCATGATGCTGTTGCCTGTTTTTTCTGCCTGGGCCAGCAAGCCTTCTTGTTCGATGACATCCAACGTGGCAATAGCTGAGGCCAATGCCACCGGATTGCCGCCAAAAGTGCTGCCGTGTGCGCCCGGCTCCCAAGCCATTACCTCATCACGGGCCGCAATGCCGCCCAAAGGCATCCCGCTGGCAATGCCTTTGGCAAAGCAAACGATGTCTGGCTCCACCTCTTCATGTTCGATAGCCCACCAACGGCCGGTACGCCCCACGCCGCTTTGAATCTCGTCCACGATGAGCAAAATGCCGTATTTGTCGCACATTTCCCGCAACCGGGGAAAGAAGTTGGGCGCAGGCACAACGTAACCGCCTTCGCCTTGAATGGGTTCTACGACAATAGCAGCTACATCTTCGGGGTGCAGCTTGGTGCTAAACAGTTCATTGTCCAGATAGTTGACGACGGCATCGCCATAATCCTCTCCGGGGGCGCAGGCCAGGACGGGCCGGTATGGATTGGCAAAGGGGACGTGGTAGACGTTGACGCCCTTTGGGTAACGGCCGCTTTGTACCACTTTGCTGGCGGTGAAGGAGAGTGACCCTAGCGTACGGCCGTGAAATGCGCCTATAAAACCGACAAATTTATGACGATCTGTTTTGATGGTTGCCAGTTTGATGGCCGCTTCCACTGCTTCTGTGCCCGAATTGCCAAAATAGTAGCGGGTATGGCCGGACATGGGGGCGATGGTCGCCATCTTTTCTGCCAATTCCACCGCCTGCGGATAGTAAAAATCGTGCAGGCAAATGTGCCAGAATTTGTCGATCTGCTCGCGTACCGCTTCTACTACCTGCGGGTGGCGATGCCCCACGTTTAGGACACCGACGCCAGCCATCATATCAACGTAGCGACGGCCGTCCACATCCCACAATTCCGACCCCAATGCATGATCCACGACCAGTGGATATTCCCGTGAATAAGATGTTGCCAGAATGTCCTCATCCCGGCTAATAATTTCTCGTGCTTTTGGTCCAATATTGTGTTTAATCATTGTCTTCTTTGAATCTCCCATTTCAGTGATTTATGACCAGCCGCTAGCAATCAGTTACGAGCCACCAGTCATTACCCATTTATAGCAAGCGCCGCTATAATGGTCAACGATTTTGAAACGATAGTTCACATTGTGGAACACAAGATGATGGGAGCAACAAGGTAATGAGTAAAAGTAAACCCTATCCCGGCACACAGGCTGTGCTGCGTGCCATTTCGCTGCTCAAGGCGTTTAGTGATGAGCAGCCAGAATGGGGACTGACGGCGCTGTCGGAAGCTGTTGGTTTGAACAAGACCACTACCTATCGCTTGCTCACGGCGCTAGAAAGCGAGGAAATGGTCGCCCGCAACCCACAAACGGATGATTATCGCCTGGGGCCAGCGATTATCTCGTTGGGCGGCTATGCGCTGCGTACGCACGATTTGCGTGACCTCTGCCGCCCGGAGTTGCAGCAATTGGCCGCAGACGCACGGGAAACGGCCGCTCTCGAACTGCTCACCGGCGCGGAAATCCTGATTTTGGACGAGGTAGACAGCAACCGCGTGATGAGCGGCGGGCAGGCCATCGGCGCACGCTGGCCGGCACACGCCACCTCCACCGGCAAGGCGATGCTGGCGCATCTGCCCGCCGAGGAGTTGGCGGCGGTTTTGCCACAGCCGCTGCCAGCGATGACGCCGTACACCATCACGGACACGGCGGCCCTGTACGCTGATTTGGCGCAAACGCGGCAGCGGGGTTACGCCATTGCCAGTGAGGAGTTAGAATTGGGGCTGACGGCCGTTGGCGCACCCCTGTTTAATTATGACGGCGAAGTCATTGCCGCCATCAGCCTGGCCGGGCCAAAAATCCGGCTCACGGCGGAACGCATTCCGCAGCTTGGACAATTGGTAGCCGAAGCCGCCCAGCGCATCTCCATTTTGCAGGGCTGGCGGCCAGCTAAAGGATAGAATTGTCAAATCTTCGAGATTTGACAATTCTTTGGAGGAACAATGCCGATACCAACCCCCTTTCACGAACGCACCGCGCCTTTGTGCGAAAGCTATGATTGGCGCGGCTGGTCTGGCTATTTGGCCGCCAGCTTATATGAGCCATCGCACGAGCGCGAGTATTACGCCATTCGCAACAGCGCGGCGGCCATTGACATATCGCCGCTCTTCAAATATGAGATCAGCGGGCCGGATGCGGTGCGGCTGGTGGATCGCATCATCACCCGCGACGTGACCAAGTGCCGTGTGGGGCAGGTACTTTACACGCCCTGGTGCGATGAGGATGGCAAGGTCGTTGACGATGGCACGGTGGCGCGGCTGGCGGAGAACCATTTCCGCATCACCGCCGCCGACCCGAATTGGCGCTGGTTTGAGGATGTGGGCTTTGGGCTGGATGCGCAGGTGGCGGATGTGTCGCAAGAGTTGGCGGCGCTGGCCGTGCAGGGGCCGAACAGCCGCGCCATTCTCAAAGAGGTTGTCACGGGGATTGATTTTGAGAGGCTGGGCTATTTTCGTCTGGCGCACGGCACAGTTGATGGCGTCTCGTTAACGGTGACGCGCACGGGGTACACGGGTGATTTGGGGTATGAGTTGTGGATACGGCCGTCGCACGCCACCCACCTTTGGGATCGCATCTTCGAGGCCGGTCAACGGTACGGCTTGCTACCGGCGGGCATGGTCGCTCTGGACATTGCCCGCATCGAGGCGGGGCTGCTGCTCATCGAAGTGGACTACAAATCCGCCCACTACGCCGTGACCGAAGCGCAAAAATCGTCGCCGTATGAGCTGGGGCTGGGCTGGGCGGTGGCGCTGGATGGCGCGGACTTCATTGGCCGCAAGGCGCTGCGTGCTGAAAAGAAGCGCGGCCCCGTGTGGTCGTTTGTAGGGCTGGAGATTGATTGGGTGCATTTGGAGCAGTTGTTTGCAAAGGTGGATTTGCCTCCACAGGTGGCGCGGCGGGCGGTGAGAACGGCCGTGCCCCTCTACAAAAACGGCAAACAAATTGGGCAGGCTACCAGCCAAACCTTTGCGCCCATCCTCAAAAAGTACATCGCCCTCGGCCAGGTGTTGCGCCCGCACGCAGTTATTGGCAGTCAAATTAAACTGGAAGTGACAGTAGAGTATAAACGGGAGCAGGTAAACGCCACCATTATCAAAACGCCGTTTTATAATCCCCCCCATAAACGACAGTGATAGGTACCATAAGTAGCCCAAGTTGCCACCATCAAAGATGGGTAGCTTGAATAGTCCAGGTAGCCTCATTACAGTTATGGTAGCAACCCAAACCGTAAAAAGGAGACTACCATGGACAATGAAATCTTAACAATTTACTCCTTTGTGACGATCTTTTGATCAGCGTTAACCATCATGACCATCCCCGTTGTCGGATGTCCAGCTCAGAAGTGATGGCAGTACCGTCACTGCCGTTTTGCTGCGGCGGGAACTATGCCCCTGGCCCGATACTGGTTGCATAAATGCAGACTTAGTGCCCGTCATGTTGAGCAAGAGCCGCTTCAGCCGTCGCTTGTATCGGGTCGAGCATCATTTCCTACGCTTCTCTTTTTACCTGGGCCGAAGTCTGGAAAGATAACAACGACCACCAGATTTACTTGATAGACACCTTTCCTGTCCCGGTCTGCGATAACAGGCGCATCAAGCGCAATCGTATCTATGGTCGAGAAGAATATCGTGGTTACAAACCGAGTAAAAACGTTACTTCTATGGTTTAAAGGTCCATCTCCTGTTACCCAAACCGGCCAACCGGTGAATTTCTCCTCTCGCCAGGTTCTGGGGAGATGTCAGTGGCCTGCAAGTCTTTGATTTTGACTTACCGCAAGACGCTATCGTTATCGGCGATAAAGCCTACAACTTATATTGGCTGAAGATGTCATGGCCGAAGCCGGGTTAACGTTGTTGCCGGTTCTACTTACACTAAGCCCCCAGCAGACGACCGCTTGAACTGCAGTGCGACATGGGCCTCCAACATCAGTGTCGCCAACAGGTTGAAACAACAGGCAGTTTGATTGAACGGAAACGTTACCATTGAAATCTATTCATGCAGACCAATGCTGAAGGCTTTGAGTTGAAGGTTAAGCTTTTTGTCATTGGTCTCAGCATTGGCCAAATGTTAAAGTAGCAACTTGAGTTAAGTAGTAAAGCGGCAATCAATAACTCTTAGGCGTGCCCAATGTACAAATCTGAAAGTTATTATCAGAATCAATGTCCCAATTGTTGGCTCACGGAATACATCAATAGAGAAAGAAGAATATATGCATCCTGAGCATCATATTTTGGGTATTAGAGGAGATACAAAAAAATGTTTCCCATTACCGTGATGCCAAATTACAGGTATCGGTTATTTTGGCAAATAATGAGTTTGGAATTATTGGGTTTTCCAGCGGTTTAATATCGTGGTTGTCACTTGGACAAAAAGCGGCGAAACTCGATGCAATTGAAGAAGGCAGCCCATTACAGTGTCTTTTTAGTTCTGTTTGTCAGTATGTTCATCCTAGGACTTTTTTATATCTTTCGTGCGGGGCGATAAAATCAAGGATATTAAAAAGCCACCTACTACAAATGCCTTGACTGTTCGTATGATTGGCGGTTTCCACGGCATTGGTTTTGAGTCTAAATTCCAGCACGGTAGATGCTGAAATAGCAAAATCTAAAGTAATTCTATCAAAGTCAGCTACAACGAAAAAATTTCCAGTAAGCTGGAAGCACTAGATGCGCTGGATGCAATAACAATAAAAAACGAAAAGTATTCAAATGGTTGCTAGGAAGATTAAGTCATTTCTACCTTCTTTGTCGAAGAATTTCTAAATGACGTTTTACCTGAAAGGTTAGTTGGGAAACTATGAAAAATCAAAAATATGATGCAATTATAATCGGCGGTGGTCATAATGGATTGATAATGGCCGCATATCTCGCCAAGGCTGGCAAGAAAGTCGTCGTTTTGGAAAAACGCCACTTGGTCGGCGGGGCCAGCGTGACCGAGGAGATTTTCCCCGGCTTCAAGTACACCGTCTTCTCCTACGTCGTCAGCCTGCTGCGCCCGGACATTGTGCGCGATCTGCGCTTGCCGCAGCATGGCCTGACCATTTTGCCGCTGGAAAGCACCCTCACACCGCTGCCCAATGGCGACTACCTTTACCGCGACGGCGACCATTACCGCAGTTTGCGCGACATTGCGCGGCACTCGGCGCGGGATGCGGGGGCGTATGATGAGTACGGCCGTTCCATGTACCACATGGCAAAAGCCGTCAAATACATCCTCAGCATGGTCCCGCCCGACCCCACCACACTCAATCCAAAGGATTGGCTCAGTCTGCTGGACATGGCCCGCCACTTCCTCAACCTGCCGCAAGAGCAGCTTTATTTGCTGGCAAAACTGATGACGATGAGTTCTGCCGATTTCCTCGACCAATGGTTCGAGTCCGACCCGCTGAAGGGCACGATGTCCGCCAGCGGCATTATTGGCACTTATTTGGGGCCGCGCTCGCCGGGCACGGCCTACGTGCTGCTGCACCACTACATGGGCGAGATTGATGGCGCCTTCCGCGCCTGGGGCTTTGCCAAAGGCGGCACGGGCGGCATTGCCAACGCCATCGCCCGCGCCGCCGAATCCTTTGGCGCAGAAATTCGCGTCAATGCCGGGGTGGAGCAGGTCATCGTCAAGGGCAATCAGGCAGTCGGGGTGGCGCTGGAAAATGGCGATGAGCTGTACGCCGATGTGGTCGTATCCAGTCTCGATCCCAAGCTCACCTTTTTGAAATTGGTTGACCCCAAGCAGCTACCCAGCGATTTGGTGCAGGATATTCGCGCCTTTAACACACGCGGCTCGTCGGGCAAGGTGAACCTGGCCCTGGATACGCTGCCCGATCTGGCTTGTATGCCGGGCAACGGCCGTCATCTGGCCGGCGCCATCAGCATCAGCCCCAGTGTGGACTATATTGAACGGGCGTATGATCAGGCGAAGTATGGGGAGTTTAGTGAACGGCCGTACATAGACTGCATCCTCCCCTCCGTCATCGACCCCGACATGGCCCCGCCTGGCAAACACGTCATGTCCTGCTTCGTGCAGTACGCCCCCTACGACCTCAACGGCGGCTGGACAGACGCCAAACGCGAAGCCTTCGGCGACGCCGTGATAGACACCCTTTCCGAGTACATTCCCAACCTAAAGGATATAATCCTGCACCGGCAAGTGCTGACGCCGCTGGACATTGAAAACACCATCGGCCTATCCCAGGGCAACATTTTCCAGGGCGAACTCAGCCTGTCACAGCTATTCTTCCTGCGCCCAGCGGCGGGCTGGGCCAAATACCGCACCCCCATCAAAGGCTACTGGCAGTGCGGCTCCGGCACCCACCCCGGCGGCGGCATCATGGGTGCGCCAGGGCAGTTGGCAGCGCAGGAAATTTTGAAAGACTTTTAATGAGATTAGAGATTAGAGATTGGGATTGGAGATGATTGCCATCTCTAATCTCCAATCTCTAATCTCCCAAAAAGGAAACTATGGCAGACAAATCATTAGAAACAGGAGTCGTGGATTACGACAGCCCGATTTGGGGGCATAAGTGGGGGTATCAGGATACCGAGTTTATTACGCTGCCCGATGGCGCAACGAGCGTCACCGGCAGCCGCTACGCCATCTCCGGCACGGAAATGCCCGGCTTTTTGCCCTTTGTGGAAGAAATGCTGGACGTGAAGTTGGATTTGAATGATGTGATCCCGGAACGCGAAGACAAACCGGTGACGCCGCCCAACATCAACCAACCCTTTTTGGATGCGCTGCGCGGCGTTCTCAACGAGTCGCAAATCTCGCTGGAGGACAAAGTGCGCCTGCTGCACAGTCACGGGCAAACCACCGCCGACGAGGTGTACAAAGTTCTCTACGATGAACTAGATCGCCTATGCGATTTGGTCGTTTTTCCCGAATCCGACGAAGATGCGGCGGCGCTGATCCAGCTGGCGATAGCGCATAACGTCTGCCTCGTTCCCTACGGCGGCGGCACGAGCGTAAGCTGCGCCCTGCAACTGCCCGCCAGCGAAACGCGCATGATCGTCGTTGTGGATATGCGGCGCATGAACCAGATTTTGTGGATTGACAAAGAGAATTACCGCGCTTGCGTGCAGGCGGGCATCATCGGCGGGCAGCTGGAAGCAGAACTGGCGAAGGAAGGCTTCACCAGCGGGCACGAGCCGGATAGTCTGGAACTGAGTACGCTGGGCGGCTGGATTGCCACCAATGCCAGCGGCATGAAGAAGAACCGCTACGGCAACATCGAAGACATTGTGGAAAATGTGACGATGATTACGCCGCAGGGGGTGCTGGAGCAGGTGTCAACCATGCCGCGCACATCCATTGGGATGCGGCTGCAAGATTTGCTCTTTGGCAGCGAGGGCAATTTGGGCCTGATTACGAAGGCGGTGATTCGCATCCACAAACTGCCGGAGGTGCAAAAGTTTGGCTCGCTGGTGTTCTCCAATTTCCAACTGGGCACGGATTTTCTGTATGCGCTGACTCGCGCCGGGGTGTTTCCGGCCAGCATCCGCCTGCTGGATAACATCCAGTTCCGCTTTGGCTCGGCGCTGAAGCCGCGCCCCACTAAGCAGCAGGCGATGATGAGCAAAATTGAGAAGTATTTCTTGCTGAATATCAAGGGCTTTGATCCGCACGAACTGGTGGCGGCGACGATTGTGATGGAGGGCACAGCCGCAGAGGTGGCTTATCAGCAAAAGATGATTGCGAAGCTGGCGAAGCAGTTTAAGGGGATTGCCGGTGGGGAGGGCAACGGCCGTCGCGGATACATGCTCACCTACGCCATTGCCTACATTCGGGACTACCTGGCGCAATACCACATCATCGGCGAAACCTACGAGACCACCGTACCCTGGGACCGCGTTATGCCGGTGATTGAGGCGGTGGATAAGCGGGCGAGGGAACTGCATGAAGCGGCCAATCTGCCGGGCAAGCCTTACGTCTCGCCGCGCATTACGCAGTTGTATCACACCGGGGTTTGCATTTACTTCACGCATGGCTTTAGCACCAAAGGGGTAGCGCATCCAGACCGCGTGTTTGGCGAGATTGAACATGAACTGCGGCGCACGATCATTGCTGCGGGCGGTTCGATTTCGCACCATCACGGCGTGGGCAAGCTGCGCAAGGATTTTATGGAGGACACGATTTCGCCGACGACGGCCGTTGTGCTGAAGCAGGTGAAACAGGCGCATGATCCGCAGAATATCTTTGGCATTCGCAATAATATTTTTGCGGATTAGGGATTGGAGATTAGCGCCAATTTCTAATCCTTTTTGGGAGTTAACATGAGCGATTACGATGCCATCATCATCGGCGGGGGACACAATGGGCTGGTAACGGCCGTCACCCTCGCCAAAGCCGGCCATAGTGTGCTGGTGCTGGAGCAGCGCGATGTACTGGGTGGGGCCGCCGCCACAGAAGAGGTGTTCCCCGGCGGCAAAGTCAACACCGGGGCCGTAGACGCCTCGTTATTCCACGACGAGATTGTGCGCGACCTGTTCCTGAAAATGGCTGGACTGGAATTTATCGAAAATCCCGCCGCCCTGTTTGCGCCACAGCCGGACGGCCGTGCCCTCACCCTCTGGACTGACGAGCAAAAAACGGTAGCCGACATCGCCCGTTTCAGCCCCCGCGACGCGCAGAAGTACCCCGCTTTTGTGCAGCAGGTGAATGGCATGACGGCCGTCCTCCGTTCCATGATGCTCACCCCGCCGCCCGATTTGGCCGCGTTAGGCGTCAACGATTTGGCCGCCTGGGGCAAAGTGGGGCTGCAAACCAAGCGCATGGGCAGCAAAGAGATGATGGATTTCATGCGCGTGCTGCCCATGCCCGTCAGCGAATATCTCGACGAATGGTTTGAGAGCGACGCCGTACAAGGGGCCATCGGCGCGGCGGGCGTCACCGGCAGCCATTTGGGCGCACGCGGCGGCGGCTCCACGCTGATGATGTTGTACCAGTACAGCGGCGGCTTCCCTCGCGCCCGCTTTGTGCGCGGCGGCATGGGGCAGTTGGCGGCGGCGCTGGCGACTATGGCCCGGCAAAAAGGGGCGGAAATTCGCACGGGGACGGCCGTTTCCCGCATCCAACTCAACGACGACGGGCAAGCTGTTGGCGTGTTGCTGGCCGACGGCACAGAAATCCGCGCCCGCGTCATCATCTCCAACGCCGATCCGCGCCGCACCTTCTTCCAACTGGTCGGCCCGCAAAACCTGGAGCCGCGCTTTATGCGCCAGGTGCGCAACATCATTTATCGCGGCAGCACGGCGCGGCTGAATTTGCTGCTCAATGGCCTGCCGCAATTCAACGGACAGACCAGCCAAGAACAGTTTACCGGCCTCATTCGCATCGCGCCCGGTTTGGCGTATGTGGAGAAGGCGTATGATGCGGGGAAGTACGGCCGTGTCTCCCCCAACCCCATCCTCACCGCCAACATTCCCACCTTGCTCGATCCTACCCTCGCCCCCGCCGGGCAGCACCTCATGCACATCACCATGCAGTACGCCCCCTACACCCTGCACGAAAGCAACTGGCAAGACAAGCGTAATTGGCTGGGCGACCACATCATCACCACCCTCTCCCACTATGCCCCCAATCTCCAATCTCTCATCTCCAACCTCCAAATCCTCACCCCGCTAGACTTGGAGCAGCAGGTCGGCCTCACCGAAGGCAGCATCATGCATGGCCAAATGGGGCTGGATCAACTATTGGTCATGCGCCCCGTACCCGGCTGGAGCCAATACCGCACGCCCATTGACAACCTCTATCTGTGCGGCGCGGGCACGCATCCCGGTGGCGGCGTCACTGGCACGCCCGGCTACAATGCCGCCCGCGAGGTGCTGCGGGCACTGCGGTAATGCGAACCCGTGTATCCCCAACAAAAAAGAGCCATACCAGATTGATATGACTCTTCTGTCGGGGCGGCGGGATTCGAACCCACGACCTCACCGACCCGAACGGTGCGCGCTAGCCAAGCTGCGCCACGCCCCGAACGCCAGAATTATAGTCTAACTCCAGTAGTTTGCAAACCACAATTAATGTGGGTACAACCCCCATTGAACATTCAATCCCCCATTCTAAAAAAGGAGGCTCTATGCCTGGACTCAGCCTCATTTTGTTCCTTGTGCGCTTTATGCGCTCGGTTGTCAAGGGATTAAAGGACCCACAATTTCGCGGGTTGCTCATTTCTGTTATTTTACTGTTACTGGCAGGAATGCTCTTTTATCATCAGATAGAAGAATGGTCATGGCTTGATGCACTTTACTTCAGTCTAATTACCCTGACGACTGTTGGTTATGGTGATTTTTCGCCGCAAACCAGTGCCGGCAAAATCTTCACCATGTTCTATATTGTGTTGGGACTGGGTGTGCTATCCAGTTTCCTTTTGATGGTGGCAGAACGGCAATTGGATGACCGGATAAGCCTTTGGCCGCGCAGAGAGAAGAGTACACAAACTGAAGAGGAAGAAGGAGAAGTAGGTACTTGAACGAGTTGATGACTGCGCGATTGCACCTATACCCTTTATCAATGGGACAATTGCAATTAGCATTGGATGACCAAGATTTGTTGGCAGGGGCATTATCATTGCCAATTGTGGCGGATATGGCTTATGATGCGGTATATCAGGCCATGCACGCAAAAGTGAAGAAAATGGCCCAAGCTCCTTTGGTAATGCATCGTTGGTACACATATTGGCTTATGATACTCCAGAGTAATCCGGTGGGAATTGGGCTGATTGGTTTTAAGGGTGCGCCTAATATGCACGGTGAAGTAGAGATTGGTTATGGCATTTCTCCAGAGTACGAGGGGCGAGGTTACACCACGGAAGCCGCGCAGGCATTGGTGGATTGGGGATTGGCGCAGTCGGAATGCCGCAGCGTGCGTGCTATCACCCTGAAAAGCAATATTGCATCCCACCGTGTGCTGGAGAAAACGGGATTGACAATAGACCAGGTGCGGGATGATGATCTAATCTGGCGGATATGGCGGGACACGGCCGTTTCCACTCCCGCCGCCGAAGGAACCCTATGAACTTTAAGCGCACAACCCTCGATAACTGCGCAGATGAAGCAACGGGGCTGGTCGTCGTCATAGACGTGCTGCGTGCCTTTACCACTGCGGCTTTTGCCCTGGCGGGCGGTGCAGAGAGATTGTTGCTCGTCAGTGAAGTGGATGAAGCGCTGGCCTTGCGGCAGCGCTTTCCCAATGCGCTGGTGATGGGGGAAGTACGCGGCATCAAACCCGACAGCTTTGATTTTGGCAATTCTCCTGCTGAAATAGCCCTGGCAGATGTGGCTGGACGGCCGTTCATCCAACGAACCAGCGCAGGCACACTCGGCGTCGTGCGCAGCCAAAAAGCAGACATCCTGCTCACCGCCAGCTTCCCCGTTGCCGAAGCAACCGTGCAGGCCATCCAACGTTGGCGCCCGCACACCGTCTCCTTTGTCATCACCGGCATCTTCCCCGGCCGTGCTGGGGCAGAAGATATTGCCCTGGCCGATTATTTGGAGCTGCGTTTGCGTGGCGAACGGCCGTCGCCCGCCCCATTTTTGCAACGCGTACACGAGTCGGACAGTGGACGTATCTTTGCTAATCCGGCCCGTCCCGACCACCCCGTTATTGATTTAGACTACGCCACCGCTCTTGACCGCTTCGATTTTGCCCTGCGCGTCACCCGCGAAAATGGCTTGCACATTTTGCAGAAACATATCTAAAAGGAGAAGGATTATGTTGATTCCAGGTGTTCATGGTGAGATTCACATTACACGCATGGCGCATGGCTTCCCGCGCATTCAGGCGCACAGCCAACGCGACCAATGTTATGGTCTGGGTTACGCACACGGTATGGATCGGCAAATGCACATGTGGTTGCTCAAACTCATCGGGCGCGGGCAGGCATCAGAGAAATTGATGGGCAGCGATGACCTCATCGTTGTGGATCGCTACATGCGCTGGATTGGGGTGGCAGCGGAGGCGGAAGTTGAGGTGGCGCAATTATCTCCCCAATCGCAGGCTATTTTGGACGCCTATTGCCAGGGGGTGAATACGGCCGTTCAAGCAAGCAAAACCCCCTGGGAATTCCGCATGGTTGGCTACAAACCAGACGCCTGGACACCCGCCGATGTGCTGCTGCTGGCAAAACTCATTGGCTTTGTGGGGCTGACGCAATCGCAGGGCGAGATGGAAAAGTTCATCATTGAATTGCTGCGGAAAGGTGTCGATGTGCCCCGCGTGAAGGAGTTATTCCCGACCATTACCGAAGAAATTGACGATGAGTATATTAATTTGCTGCGACAAGTTAAGCTGGACAGCCCCATGATTCCCGACAGCGTGCAGTGGCATCATTTGCTGCCCAGTTTTCATGCCAGCAACAATTGGGCTGTCAGCCCGGCACGCTCCGCTTCTGGCAAGGCGATTTTGTGCGGCGACCCACACCTGGCGCTGCAATTACCCTCCATCTGGTATGAAACGCTGTTGCAAATAGGCGATGAGTACACGATGGGCGCGACATTGCCCGGCGTGCCGGTGATGGTATTGGGGCGCACACGCCATCTGGCATGGTCGGTAACATATGGCACGATGGACTCAATAGATTATTTTATCGAAGAGGTGAAGGACTGCCGTTACCGTCGTGGCGATGATTGGCTGCCCCTCAAAGTACGCGAAGAGACCATTACCCCAAAGAAAAAAGCGCCCATTACTCTGCGCGTGTACGAGACCGAACACGGCTTACTGGAAGGCGATCCGGCAGAAACAGGCGATGGATATTATTTATCCTTTGCCTGGTCGGCCAAGCAAAAGGGCGGCACAGCCGCCGAATCAATGGACGGCTTTGCACGCTTAAAAGAAGCGCAAACGACGACGCAGGCATTAGCCTGTTTTGCCGACCTGACCTTTGCCGCCTTCAATTGGGTGATGGCTGATGACCAGGGCGATATTGGCTATCAATTGAGTGGGCTATATCCCATCAAAGCGGCAGGCACATCTGGGCTGCTGCCCTACAAGGGCTGGGATACAGTCCACGATTGGCAGGGTTATGCCGACCCGCACGATTACCCGCACGCGCTAAATCCGGCGAATGGTTTGCTGGTGACGGCAAACCAGGATTTGAATGAGTTGGGGACAGTCCGGCCAATGACGCTGCCCATGTCTGATTACCGCTCTGATCGCATTCGTCAACTGTTGTTGGAGAAGGAAAAGCTGACGCCCGCCGACATGCGCCGCATCCATTATGATCGCTATTCGCTGCAAGCGGAATTATTCATGCCCCTGATTCGCCCCCTACTGCCAGACACGGAAAACGGGAAACGCTTGCAAAACTGGGATTTACGTTATGACGCCGAGTCGTTGGGAGCCACTCTCTTTGAGCGCGTATACAGAGCAATCGTACAGATAGTCTTTGGCGAGCAGGGCATAGGTGCGGAGGTGATGGCACACATCATGACAAAAACGGGTTTATTTGCCATGCTGCACGGCAATTTTGACGAAGTACTGCGGCAAGAGACGAGCGCCTGGTTTGGCGAGCAAGGGCGGGAAGCGCTGCTGCGGCAGGCTGTTGAGCGGGGGTTGGCGGAAACGGCCGTTCCCCACGCCCAAACTCGCCGCACCACCATCTATAACTTCTTCTTTGGTGGGCAGCTACCGCGCTGGATGGGCTTTGATTATGAGCTGGCACATATTGGCAGCCGCGCCACCGTGCCACAAAGCCAAATTTTCGAGGCCGCCGGACGGCCCACCAGCTTTGCCCCTTCTGTGCGCATCATTTGCGATTTGGCAACGGACGAGATGCACACCAATTTGCCCGGTGGCGCATCTGACCGCCGTTTTTCCAAATACTACACCTCCGGCCTGAAGGAATGGGAAACGGGCGTGTATGACATATGGCAACCTTAAAGGGGTTTGTATGGAACATCCAACAATTTTGAGTGCGGGGGAACGGCCGTTTGCCGCCTTCCCCGTTGCAGTTCAAGCAATTCTCGTCAATGAACAGGAGCAAATCTTGTTGTTGTCCAGTGCGCGGCGGGGCCGTGCCGGAATCTGGCAAATTATCAGCGGCGGATTAGAAGCGAGCGAAACGATATTAGCCGGAACGCTGCGCGAAGTAGCCGAGGAAGTGGGGGCGGATGTGCAAGTACGGCCGTTAGGCCTGGTACACGCGCAGTCTTTCCATTACGATACGGCCGTGCAGCACATGATTGGCACCTATTACCTGATGGCCTATGAAGGGGGCGAGGTCATACCCGGCGATGACATGGTGGGCAGCGAGTGGCGCTGGTGGTCGCTGGACGAGCTGGTAGATGCCCCGCTGCACGCATCCACGCATTTGTGGATGCTGCGTCGTGCAGTGCAGTTGTATCGGCTGTGGAAGGATGAGGGGGAACGGCCGTTGCAGCCGCCTCTCAGTAATCAGTGATCAGTATTCAGTAATCAGTCGGATACTGCCCACTGTATACTGCTTACTGATTACTATTCCTCGGAGGAAACATGAGTCATAGTAATGAAGTGGAATTGGTTGCCAATGGCGGTTGGGACGAGCGTATTTTGGTTTGCCGCAACGCGCCGCTGGTGACCACGTTCATCGTCATCACGACACGGTACGTGGTGGTGGTGGATACGATGATTAACGAGGTCACGGCGGGGAAACTGTTAGATGTGGCACGGCCGTATCTCACTGACGGCCGTTCTCTCCTCATCATCAACACCCACGCCGACTACGACCACAGTTGGGGCAACCAGCTTTTCGCAGCGATGGGCGTACCCATCATTGGCCGCCGGGCCAGCGTGCCCATTTTCAGCGAACCGGATACCCTAACCTTTTTGCAGCGCGTGCAAACCGATGAACCGGGCATTTTTGGCAACGTCATACCCACCCCGCCCACCATTCTTTTTGACGACAAGCTGACCATTGACGGCGGCGATCTGACATTGGAACTCTTTGCCACGCCCGGCCACACCGTTGACCATACCGCGCTCTACATCCCCGAAATCAACACCCTGTTGGCCGCCGATGCCGCCGAAGCGCCCTACCCGGTGGCACGAACCACAGCGGGCTTGCCTGTAATGCGTCAATCGCTGGCAAAACTAGCTGCAATACATGCTGAAACTGCCCTTTACTGCCACGCCCCCACCGACATAGGGCCGCAGCTTTTACACGATAACATCACCTACTTTGACAAACTGGAAGCGGCCTGCCGCGCCGCTTTAGCTCGTGGCGTGCCTGCTAACCCCGCAGAAGATGCAGACGTAATTGAGCTGGTTGGTTTGCCCTACGCGCAGGCCGTACCGCAAATTGCCAGGTGGCAAAACATCCATGAATACTACCGTACACGCGGCCACGCGGCGCAGTTGCGCATGATGTTGGAATCTGTAAGCCGTGAATCGTAAGCCGCTATCAGCTTATGGTTCATGGAGGATAAACAAATGACCCATACAAAACTGGTAGACCTCAGCCACACGGTTGAACATGGCATGATTACCTACAAGGGGTTGCCCGCACCGCTGATTTGCGACTTTCTCAGCCGCGAGGCGTCGCGGCAGCATTATGCGCCGGGTACGGAGTTTCACATAGGTAAAATTGAACTGGTGGCGAACACGGGCACGTATCTGGATTCGCCGTTTCACCGTTTTGCCGAGGGCAAGGATTTGGCGGAACTGCCACTGGAATCGCTGGCAAACCTGGATGGGATGGTGTTTCGCTGGGATTGGCGCAACGGCCGTGCCGTTGACCCAGCCATCTTTCACCATGTAGATTTAGCGGGAAAGGCTGTGTTGGTGCATACCGGTTGGGCGCAGCATTGGCGCACAGACCAGTATTTTGAGGGACACGCGTATTTATTGGCGGAAACGGCCGTCTACCTGCGCGACGCTGGCGTCAAACTGGTGGGCATTGACTCCTACAACATTGACGATACCGACGACGGAACGCGCCCCGTACACACCACCTTGCTCGGCAGTGATATCCCCATCGTCGAACACATGACCAATCTGGACAAACTACCCGACCGCGATTTTCGCTTCTTCGCCGTGCCGGTGAAAGTAAAAGATTTTGGCACATTTCCAGTGCGTGCGTTGGGCCTTATTCGCTAAAATACAGGTAACGTGGAGCAATTTAATATGACTCAACCCGTTCGCATCGAACTACCCACAGAATATGAAGCTGGCCCGGTCAATGCCTATTTGTTTATTGAGCCGGAACCGGTGCTGATCGATACCGGCGTGAAGTCGGAGGCAAGCTGGCAAGCACTGCTGGCTGCGCTGGCCGAGCATGGCCTGACGCCACGTGATTTGTCCCGCGTGGTACTGACGCATGGTCACGTAGACCATTTTGGACAGGCAAATCGGTTGTGGCAGGAGGGGGATGTAAGGTTGGAAACGGCCGTCATCGTCGCCGACCGCCTCACCAACTTCAGCGATTATTGGCAAAAACGCATTGCCTTTTATCGCAACATATTCCTGCCGCAAACCGGGCTGCCGCCGCAAATGTACCAGTTCATCCTCACCTATTTTGAGATGGTTGCTGCCAATTACGAGGATGTGCCCGCGCAGGCGCTGCACACGTATGCCAATGATGCCGTCATTCAATTGGGCGGGCTAGATTGGCAGGTGATGCATACGCCCGGCCATTGCAGCCACCAGACTATCTTTTACCAGCCAGACACGCGTCAATTACTTTCGTCTGACATGCTGCTGAAACGCACGCCGACACCGGTGGTAGAACTGCCCGCAGACGGCCGTACCCGTCAACCCTCCCTGCCTACTTTCATGCGCTCACTGGATGTGGTGGAAGCATTGGAAGTAGACGTGGTTTACCCTGGTCATGGCGAGATTTTTCATGATCACCGCACTCTGATACAGCAGCAGCGCACCCGCATTTTACGACGCACAGAGGAGACATATGTTTGTATTCAGGGTGGCTGCCACACTGCGGCAGAAATCACCACCCACCTCTACGCCGACCGCCCCCTGGCCATCCAGTTTGCCGGGCTGTGGATGGCGTTGGGGTATATTGATTTGTTGTTGGCAAACGGCCGTATCACCGCCCACGAAGAAAACGGCATCATTCTATATGAGACGCATCAGTGATCAGTATTCAGTTGGTCAGTATTCAGTCACTTGCTCTACTGATTACTGACCACTGACCTACTGATTACTAATTCCCCATGAACCAACCCCTCTCCTCCCTCAAAATCCTCGATTTCTCCACCCTCTTGCCCGGCCCCTTTGCCACGATGCTGCTGGCCGATTTGGGCGCTGATGTCCTGCGCGTAGAAGCGCCCGGCCGCCCGGATATGGTCCGCGCCATGCCCCCTTTTGACGGCGACACCTCTGCCTGGCACGCTGTACTGAATCGCAACAAACGCTCGCTGGCCCTGGATTTGAAGCAGCCCGGCGCAGCGGACGTGGTGAAGCGGCTGGTCGCTGCGGACGGTGGCGGCTACGACATTGTGCTGGAGCAGTTTCGCCCTGGGGTGATGGAACGATTGGGCATTGATTATGCCACGCTGCGTGCCGTCAACCCGCGCCTCATCGTTTGCGCCATCACCGGGTTTGGGCAGACTGGCCCGTACAAAGACCACGCCGGGCACGATAACAATATCATGGCTTTGTCGGGCATCATGAGTTATACCGGTCATCGCACCTGTGGGCCGGTGGCGTTGGGCGTGCAGGTGGCGGATATGGGCGGCGGGTCGTTTGGCGCGATTATGGGTATTCTGACGGCCGTTATTCACCGCGCCAACACAGGCGAAGGGCAAGTGGTAGACGTGAGCATGTTGGACATGGCCCTGGTGTGGCAGGCACACCTTGCCAGCCAGCATCTGGTGGGTGGCGAAACGCCGCAGCGGGAGGGGATGCCGCTGAATGGAGGCGGGGTGTATGATTATTATGAAACGCGGGACGGCCGTTTCCTTTCCGTTGGCAGTCTGGAACCCAAATTCTGGCAGGGCTTTTGTGCCGCCATTGGTCGCCCTGACCTGGTTGGCCCTGGCTTGCAGCCCGATTGGGCCATCCAGCAGCAGGTGAAGGGGGAAGTGCGGGCGGTGATGAAGCAGAAGACGTTGAGAGAGTGGACGGCCGTTTTCGACCCGCTCGATGTCTGCGTGGAACCGGTACTGACCGTGCCCGAAGCCTTGCAGCATCCTCAAGTGCAGGCGCGGAACATGGTAGCAAATGTTCCCAAGCCTGATGGCTCCACCCAACCGCAAATTGCCAACCCCTTCAAATTCTCCAATGCCCAGCCCCAATACCACCACATCGGCGCTCCTCTTGGCGCACACACCAGCGAGATTCTGATTGAAATCGGTTACAATCAAAACGACGTTCAAAGAATGCAGGATAACAGGATATTTGGTTAAATCAAGCTACCTGATTAAGTGCAGAACTTTTTTATTCTTTACTTTACAATTGCAACAACTAGCCATGATTAGAGTAATTCAAATACTTGCCCTGCTCATTTTTTCATCAGTCGCATGTCAAGAAGCAGGTGAAGTTGATACATCATCATCTTCACCAAAAGCTATTCAACCAACGGTCACTGCCCGGCCAACAAGTTTCCCGTTTCCTTTGAATTTTTTTGTGCCTCAAATGCAAAAATCTGGCAATGTCATGGTTGAATTATTGCCTGCCGCTGACTATTCGGACGTATATTTGCTTATTACACGAGAGCAAGAACAATATCGCTTTTCGGTTTCTGCAATGCAAAACCGTTTAGATGTTGACCCTCATGTCTGGTTTACATCGGTCAAAATCATGGCTCTGAGTGATTTGGATTTGGATGGAGAGCCTGAGATTGTGCTTGATATATCACCCCAAGCTAATAGACCCTACTCTTCGGTTATGTTAGTTTTCTGGGACGCCAAATCACAGGCGTATTATCTCAAGGATGTAGGAGGAGCAAGAGCGGGAAACGCGCCAAGAACTGTTGACATAGAGGGGGATAATAGATTGGAATTTGTGGCGGTCAACGTACTCTTCAATGCAGAGTTAGGTGGTGTCGTGCCTGATGAATCTTTTAGCCCACTGCAAATTCTCCGATTCGAAGAGGGACAAATTATTGATGTAACGCATGAATACCCAGAACTTGTGCAAGAAGATGCGAATCTCTGGTTGGCAGCTGTGCAGAATCGGACCATTGCCTTGAGCGATGATTACTTATCGGTGAGACCTGCAAGTCCCGAATTTTTAGTTACTTTAGACACCTACTATGACTTTTTATTTTTAGCAGCATATCTGGCAGACATGTATGTATTGGGGAAAGAGCAAGAGGGATGGAACATTGTGCAAGAAATGTGTCAAAGTGACCATTGCCAACTACGTTTGTTTGAGTTTGGTACTCTTGAGAGAGCGTTAACTGTACAAGGTTATATCAAACAAGGACATGGAACATCGTTGCCAATGAAAATAAACGCGGAGATTGTCAAATGAACATTCAACCATTTAACCAATCAGCACCCGAATTGGGCAATCAGTATGATGAGGATCGCGTGCTGCGTTCGTATTTGCGGCGGGCGCTGCCGCAGGAGGTGCAACAGGCCATCGAACCGGCGCTGCGCGAGATGGGGGCATTGTCCGGCGGCGAGTTGTACCGCCTGCAGTTGGCCGACCGCTTGAATGAACCCGTTCTCACCAATTGGGATGCCTGGGGCAACCGCATTGACCAGATAGAAGTATCTCCTTTGTGGCAGCGAGCAGAGAAGTTGGCGGCCGAGTTCGGTCTGGTGGCGGCGGCGTATGAGGGGAAGTACGGCCGTTTCGACCGCACCCACCAATTTGCCCTGGCCTACCTCTTCCACCCCTCTAGCGATGTGTACACCTGCCCCCTGGCCATGACCGACGGGGCAACGCGCACGCTGCTCAATTCCAGCAACCAGCCGCTCATTGACCGCGCCATCCCCCACCTCACCAGCCGCGACCCGGCCACTTTTTGGACCAGCGGGCAGTGGATGACCGAATCCACCGGCGGCTCCGACGTGGGCTTGTCGGAGACAGTGGCACGATTGGAAGATGGCGTGTGGCGGTTGTACGGCCGTAAATGGTTCACCTCCGCCACCACCAGCCCCATGAGCCTTACCCTGGCCCGCCCCGAAGGCAGCCCGCCCGGCGGCAAAGGGCTGGCCTTGTTTTACGTGGAGGTGTGGGATGAAACCGGGGCGCTGCAAAACATCACCGTACATCGCCTGAAAGACAAATTGGGTACACGCAAAGTGCCCACCGCTGAACTGAGCATGAACGGCACGCCCGCCATCCCTGTGCTAGAGCTGGCAAACGGCGTGCGCAACATCGTGCCCATGCTGCACCTCACCCGCACCTGGAACGCGGTCAGTGCAGTGGGCTTTATGCGCCGCGGGCTGGCGCTGGCGCGAGATTACGCGCGGCGGCGGCACGCCTTTGGCGCGGTGTTGGCGCACAAGCCACTGCACGTAGATACGCTGGCAACGATGCAGGCCGAATTTGAGGCCGCTTTCCACCTCACCTTTTTCTTGGTGGAGTTGATTGGCCGTGAGGAAAGCGGCGACATGCCCGCCGAGCAGGCGGATTTGCTGCGGCTGCTGACCTCGTTGGCAAAACTGACCACCGGCAAGCAGGGCGTGGTCGTCGCCAGTGAGGTGCTGGAGGCATTTGGCGGTGCAGGCTACGTGGAAGATACCGGCCTGCCCGTGCTGCTGCGTGACAGCCAGGTTTTGCCGATTTGGGAAGGGACAACGAATGTACTGGCGCTGGATGCGCTGCGAGCGATTAGCAAGGATGAAAGCCTGGAGGCGTTGAAGGATCAGGTGAGTCGCAGTGCGGCGGCGGCGAAGGACGGCCGTCTCCAAGCAATGGGTGAGTTGGCGAAAACGGCCGTCGCCCACGCCGAACGCTGGTTATTCCAAGCCATGCAGTTGGGTCTGCCTGCCGTGGAGGCAGGAGCGCGGCGCTTTGGCCTCACGCTGGGGCGGGCGCTGTCGCTGGCCCTGCTGACCGAGCATGCCCAATGGTCGCTGGAAGTTGAAGGGGACGGCCGTGCACTGGCTGCTGCCCTGCGGTTTGCCCAAACAGGCGTGGATACCATTGTTGAAGATGTAGACGCGAAGATGGCACGAGCGCTGGCGAATGACGAGCCAATCGAGTAAGAGAGATTGGAGATTGGCGTAATCTCCAATCTCTAATCTCTGATTACTTTTACGGACGGGGAAGGCTGGGCAGGCTGGGGATCAGGCTTTCAAGATTGCCGAGGGCCGCTTGTGCCTGAGAGAGGCCGCCGCCAGCAAGTACGGCCGTTAGTGATTCAATACTCCCCGCCAGGTTTTGCAATTGGGGGCCGCCGTTGGCCTGGATACTGGCAATGGCGTTAGCACTTTGTTGCCCAATGGCTTGCAGTTCGCTCATGCTCAGGTTCTGGTCGGCAATGGCGGTACGCACGGTTTCGGCGTAGCCCTGCACTTGGGTGAGGGTGGCCGGTAGGTCTGCGGCCACAATTTGGGCGCTGATTTGGGCGATGGCGGCCTGTCGGTTGGTAACGGCCGTTTCTACCGCTGCCTGCCATGCGTCAGATTGGATTTGGGCATTGGCAACGGCCGTTTGCGCCGCCGCCGCCGAATCCGCCAAAGCCTGATACAGTTCTTCGGAAAGTTCCATTCCAGCCGTTAACGTCTCATTCATTCCCACCAGCACACCGTTGATGGTGTCCAAAGTCGTGTTAAGCGTGGACAAATCTTCTTCCAGGGCAACGAGTAGAGTCAATGTTTCTGTTGCCAGCTCGCCATATTGGGCGTAGTACAAGTCAATTAGCTCCTCGGCCAGGGCGACCGCTTCTTCTGCACCAGAGACGTAAACCTCGATGGTTTGCACTTCTTCGGTGGTGATGGCACCGTCGGCGGTAGCATTGGCGGCAGCTTCGCCCGTAGTGTTGGTGGCAGTCACTGCCTCAGCGACAGCCTGATCAATAGCTGCGGCCAACTCATCCTCGGTCATCGTGACGTAGGTGGTGGTATCAACAGGTACGGGGGTCGCGGCGGCGGTCGCTTCTTCCAAGGCGCTGTCTACGGCGGCTTCGATGGTGGCGTTCATGTTGGCATCGGCGGCGGCTGTGGCAGCAACGGCCGTGTCTATGGTTGCCTGTACGTTAACTTCGACGGCCGTTGGCACAGGCGTTGGTGCAGTGCCCGTTTGCGGTTGTGCTGTGCAGGCGGCCAATAAAACAATGACGAGAACGAGAAGGATAAAACGTTTCATAAATAGCTCCTTGTGTTTTGACGTTTGCGGGTTTGCATATGGCAAATCATACTTGCCACATGCATAATCATACCTACCTGTAAAATTCTTACGATAAAGATGTTAACAATTTGATCGCAAACTGGTTTCTTAGACTTGTTGTTTATTGCGCATTGTTCATTGGTTATACTTCTTATACACTGGTGGCAAATTTATGCTCAAAGGGGAATTGTATGTCATTGACGCTGAAAGAGGTACAGGAAACGGTTGATGAATGGGTGACGACGATTGGCGTGCGTTATTATTCGGAGTTGACGAATACGGCCGTTCTCATGGAAGAGGTCGGCGAAGTGGCGCGGCTCATGTCCCGGTTGTACGGCGACCAAAGCTTCAAAAAGTCAGATGAAGCCTATGACCTGGGCGATGAGATGGCTGACGTGCTGTTTGTCCTTGTTTGCCTGGCAAACCAGACCGGTATTGACCTGACATCGGCATTCGAGAAAAATATGGCAAAGAAAACAGGCCGCGACCGCGAGCGTCACGCCAATAACCCCAAACTCTTCACCCAATCATAAATTGAAAGGGAGTTAAGCATGACAATAGACTTGACACAAGCATTAGGCCATGAATTTGCGCCGCAGCCCTTCATCTATTCGGCGCGAGATGCAGCCCTGTATGCCCTTTCCATTGGCGCGGCGGCTGACCCGTTGGACGACGCCGAACTGCGTTATGTATACGAATTCCACCGCCAGGGTCTGCAAGTGTTTCCTACGTTTGCGGCCACGTTTTTGTTTGCTGTGTCGCAGCAGTTGCTTGCCATTCCCGGGCTGTCTTTTAGCCCGGCGATGATTTTGCACGGAGAGCATTATTTAGAACTGAAACGGCCGTTGCCGCCCCAGGCTACCCTCACCCAACACGCCCACGTCAGCCAAATTTACGACAAAGGCAAGGGTGCACTGGTCATCGTAGACATCAGCAGCCGCAATGCGCAGGGTGAAGAAGTTGCCTTCAATCAGGCAGGCATGTTCATTCGCGGACTGGGTGGTTTTGGCGGCGAGCGCGGCCCTTCATCCGATATAAACCGCCCACCGACCCGCCCCGCAGATGCCGTGCAGCGTTCACAAACCGCGCCAAACCAGGCTTTGTTTTACCGTTTGACGGGCAGCGACCCCAACCCTCTGCACGCGGATCCGCAAATTGCCCAGATGGTGGGATACGGCCGTCCTATTTTGCATGGTCTGTGTACTCTCGGTTTTGCCACGCACGCCGTGCTGAAAACCTATGCAGAGAATGACCCGACGCGCTTTCGCAGCGTCAGAGTACGCTTTAGCAAACATATCTTCCCCGGCGAAACCATCGTCACCGAAATGTGGCGCGAACCGGACACGCGCATCATTTTTCAGACCAAAACAGCCGAACGTGACGAGGTAGTGTTATCGGCTGCAGCCGTTGAACTGTGGGAAAAGGCTTGAGATGTAGGGGCATGGCGACGCCATGCCCCGTTTTTTGAGGAAATATCATGAAAGAAGTCGCCTATTGGGAACTACACGTTTATGCCATTGCTTTCCAGTCAGCTATGCACATTTACAACATTTCCAAGCAATGGCCGCAAGAGGAGAATGACTCCTTGACGGCGCCGCTGCGCCAAGCATCGCGGCAGGTGTGTACGCGTATGGCCGCAGCCTGGAATGGGCGACATGATACAACCAGATTTATCGCTGGGCTGCACGAATCCGCCAGCTATGCGGCTACAGTGCGAGTATGGCTGAATTTTGCCGCCGAATGTGGCTATCTGGCCGAGAATGATCGCGAACAATTGCAAGTCAATTATGATGACATCGACCGCATGTTGACAAAAATGATTCTGGATGTGGAAATGAAAGCGTGAAACGTGATGCGTGAAACGTGACCAGATGAGTGTCACGTTTCACGCCAAAAAGGAGCCAACTCATGGGCATCGGCATTATCGATTTTGGGACGTACATTCCGTATTATCGCGTGTCTCGCGCGGCGATTGGCGCGGCGTGGAAGATGGAGCAGGCCGCGCCGCTGCTGCTGGGTGAGCGGTCGGTGGCTGGCTATGACGAGGACAGCTTGACAATGGCGACGGAGGCGGCGCTGCACGCATTGGCCGGGCAGGAGGGTACGGCCGTTGACGCCCTCTATTTTGCCTCCACCACGCCGCCTTTTGGCGAGAAAGCGGCCGCACCGGCGGTAGCAATGGCCTGCGACCTCGATGTGGCGCGGGCGCTGGACATTGGCGACAGCCTGCGTGCCGGAACCGGGGCGCTGAGTCTGGCCTTTGATGCGCTGAAGGCGGGCACGGCGCGGCAGGCGTTGGTGGCGGCGGCGGATATGCGTCGCGGCGAGCCGGGCAGCCTGCTGGAAGCGTTCAGCGGGGATGGCGCGGCGGCGCTGCTGCTGGGTTCGGGTGACGGCGTGCTGGCGGAACTGCTCGGCTCGTATCATCTCAGCGACCCGGTAATTGATACCTGGCGGCGCAGCGGCTCCCGTTATTTGCACACGGATGACGAGGCGTACACCAATGAAGTGGGCTATTTTGCGCTGGTGGACAGGGCAGTGAAGGGGCTGTTGCAGGTGACGGGGGTTGAGGGGAGTGCGGTGGCGGGCACGGCCGTTTACACACCAGACGGCCGTACCTACATGAAGCTCGCCAAATCCTCCCCGTTGGCGGCCAGCTTTGGCAAAATGGGCAAGGCTGGCCCGGCAGCGCGGCTGCTGATGGGCGCGGGCAATCTGGGCACAGCTTTTCCGCTGGCACAGTTGGCGCTGTTGTTGGAAACGGCCGTGCCCGGCGACCTGCTGGCCCTCATCGGCTATGGCGATGGCGCGGACGCTTATCTTTTCCGCGTGACGGAGGCCATCGCGCAGCGGCCAACGAAGCGCCCCACGCAGGCCTGGCTGGACAGCAAAACGGAACTGCCCTACACACTGATGCACTATTTCCGCGAGAACTGGCAAGAGAAACCGCTGTTCCCGACGTATACCGACCCCTGGACATCGCTGCCGCTGCTGCACCGCGAGCGGGATGAACTGCTGCGCTTCCACGCACAGCAGTGCGGCAACTGCGGCGCGTTGTGGTGGCCGCACCGCCCGAACTGCTATGAATGCGGGGCGCAGGAGGGGTTTAGCAGTGTGCGTCTTAGCGGGCGGGGCAGGGTGGCGTCGTTTGTGGCGGAGTGGGCCATTCCCACGCCGCTGCCGCCGGTGGGCATGATTGTGGCTGACACGCCGGAGGGGGCGCGTATCACCAATCCTTCGACGGATGGCGACCCGCGCCAGCTAGAGGTGGGGGCTGCGGTGGAGTTTGCGCTGCGCATTTTCCACACGGCAAAGGATTTGCCGCATTATTCGTGGAAGATAAGGAAGGTGCGTGGATAACGCCGTTTGACCGGCTAGATTCATAAAGTCATGCTGATCTTATCTGAATCTTCTTTGAATGTAATTCCCGAATCTTCCAAAAAGCAAATAAACATGGATGTTAGTTTTTCGAGCATATTCCCAAAGGCATGGGTTGCCAAAGATGTCATTTGCAGCAACTGGTCTACTGTATATTCTGGCGGGTCACTGCTTGTAAATCCCAATTTATAAATATTTCCGTTTTTGCTCCAACGCGCCCTCCGTTTTGACACAATCCCAACATTGTCAATCAGAGGAGGCTGTTCATGAACCCATGTATTACGGTAACGCATTGTATTTTTCCAAGATTCTTCAGCGACAAGAGCTTGAATATAAGATGAAATTTCATGGGTTGGATATTCATTCAGAACATATCTGCCAACTCTTTGCTGCAATGAACTATGCTTTTTTTCATATGGTTCCAAATCATCTTTACCAATATTCAGATAGCAAATAATAAAATTGGCAGTATGCTCTGCTGCTGCATAGAGACGCAATGCAATGTCGTCAATGTAAAATCTCGATTTGATAATTGCTCCCAGTTCATTCGGGGCATCAGAGATGTCTTCTCTGAACCAAGCCAAGTTAGCATGAGCCTGCGTCAGAGCATAAACAGCATCACAGGCAACATCACACGCATCTTGCAAACAAACACAAGCAACATCAAGTCTTGAATGCGGCCCCGTAACCAAAGCTACCATTGACGGTGACAGAGTTATTACTCGCTTTTGGGTGTCTGGTATGTTGGGCAGTAGTTTGCCAATTTCTAACCATCGTTCTTTTGAAAGTTCCATAGTATTTTCTCTAATGATATTGAGTTAACGAATGTTCAGATTTAAGATACCCAACACACTCAGAACGCAACTAACAGCACACGGAGTGTGTCTGCTGAAACATTATTATACCGGCTCATTACACAACAAATCCGTATAATTCATAAAATCTTCGCTCACCATAGCACACAATTACGAGGCATGCCATCTGACAAAAATCATGTGTTTTGCGGGGTGGAACCCCAATTAATGGCGGTGCAAATTGGTGGGCAAACGGCCGTTCCCTACCCCCTCCGCCATCACCACCCAAAAACTCAGGTGTTTTTCAAAAAAACTCCTGTGTTTTTACAAAAATCTCCTGTGTTTTTCAAAAAAACTCCTGTGTTTTGCGATGAAAACACAGGAGTTTTTGGGTGAAAGTAGATGTGTTTGAGAGTAACGGCCGTTTCTTCCCCAGGCAAACACACTTCTATTTTGCTTATCTTAGAATAGTTGGCAAGTAAATAAACTGCTGGCAAGTGATTTCCAGCATCTCGGCACTGTCTACAAAAGTGCCATTCCAGCCCCCGGCCTTCAGCGCCACACCATTGCCAAAGGCTGCGCCCAACGTGCGTGCCCCCACGTTCATCTCTGGCCCGGAGCGCCACCGGTAGCCGTCAAAGTATTCAGTGCTGGTTTCATAGGAGTACCAGCCGCCGCCCACAGCCCAGATGTTTTGGCCGTCGAAGAATGCGCCCGGACCACCGCGCCCTATGTCCATAATGGGCGCTTCTGTCCACACGTCGGTAGCCGGGTCGTAGCGCTGCACCCCTATATAATTGTCGGTATTCCCCCCCATCACATAGATGTATTGGCCGTCAGATGAGGCGGCGGGGTAGTTAACGGCCGTTAATAACGGCGCGGCGCTGCTCCAACTATCGGTGGCAATGTCATACACATAATGAGTGAACCCGGGGACGCCGGTGGCGCTGCCGCCCAAGACGTGTAGTTTGTTGTTGTGTACAACCGCAGCATGGGCGAAATTCTCGGCAGGCATAGCCGTCATCGTCACCACCGTATTGCTTTGAATGTCATAACGCTGCAAATCGGCAACGCTAAGCCCAGAATAGCCGCCAGGAATGTAGAGATAGTTTCCTACAGCAGCCACATCCGTGTTAGAAACGCCGATGAGCAGGTTTGCCTTATCTGTCCAGGTGTTGGTAGCCGGGTTATATTCTTCGATGGGAATATCGCGGATGCCGCCACTGGCTTCACCACCGATCAGGTAGAAACGGTTGGCGGCATACGCCAGTGAGGGACGCGAACGCGGCGTATTGATCGGGCTGACCTCCTGCCACTCGCCAATGGTGCAAACGGGAGGTGGTGGCGGCGGCGCACATTCAATAGACAAAATTTCCGCATCATCTTCAAAGTCACCATTCCAACCGGCCGCTTTGAGGGCCAGGCCATCGCCAAAGGCCGCCCCCGTTGTACGCACGCCGGTGCTCATGGCCGGGCCAGACTGCCACCGGATGCCATCCCAATACTCGGTTGTAGTCAGATAAGTAGACCAGCCACCGGCAGCCACCCAGACATTCTGCCCATCAAAGAAGCCGCCCGCGCCGCCGCGCCCTTCCGCCAGATCAGGAATCAATGTCCAGGTATCGGTTTGCGGATTATAACGCTGGACGGTGGCTATATCGTCAGAATTACCACCGATGACGAAGATGTAATAACCATCGGTCACAGCAGTGGCATAGTTCACGGCTACGGGCAACGGCGCACCCGCATCCCAACTGTTTGTCGCCACATCGTACATACGATTGGTTGTTCCGGCGGCTCCGGTTTCACTGCCCCCCAGCGCGTACACTTTGTTGTCCAGCGCCACCACAGTATGAGCGTACAGGGTGCTGGTCATGGGAGCCAGGGTGGTCAGCGTGTTGGCGACGATGTTATATCGCTGCATGGCTGCTTCACCACTAGCGCCCGTGTACCCGCCAGGAATATAAATGTATTGGCCGATGGCTGCCGCGCCGGTGTTGGAAACGCCGGTTAGCAGGTGGGCTTTGTCTGTCCAGGTGTCGGTGGCCGGATTGTATTCTTCAATGGGGTTATCGCGGTTGCTGCCGCTGGCTTCACCACCTATCAGGTAGAAACGGCCGTTAAACGAGGCATACGTCAAGGCTGGGCGCGAACGGGGTGTGTTTACCGGCGAGACGGTTTGCCAGGTGCCAATAGTGCAGGCCTGATTGACGCTGGCCGGTGCTTCGGAGGCCGCGCTGCCCATCAATTCCAGGAGCGCCTGCCGTTGTTCCGGGGGCAGTTCATGCCCGCTGTCTTCGTCGATACTGCTATCCGGCTGCACAGCGCCTGTTTGGTTACTATCCAATTCGACACTGCCCGATTCGGCGCTGCCTGATTGGTCGCTGTCCGAATGGATAGAACCCGATTGGGCAGTAACCGGCGTTAATTGCATTGCCCACAGGCAAAGAAGCAGAACGACAACCATCAGGACACTGCTAAGTCTAAAGAGGGGTTTTGATTTCATATGTCTCCTTTGAAAATTGCGTCTACCAGACAAGAACAGGCCTTGATAGACACCTTGATGAATAGGATTTATTGAGAATATTCCTTATTGTCGAGGTCGTTGATGACAACTTTGAGTAAGGATGAAGGGGATACTGGTAACGGCCGTTCCCGGTTACAGTCTATAAGAAGCCCTGGGCAATTGCAATAACTCAAATTACCACTTCTTACTATGCAACTTGCGCTTCGGCCAATAAATTGTGTACAAATGCTGATTAATGTGTGCCAAGCCCCTTGCTGGCCTCTGCCAATGCCATTTTATGAGCCGTTTTTAGCGCCTGGTCTGCGGCTGTGGCAATGTCTGGCGTGACGCCAGTGCCTTCCCAGTTTGTTCCCGTTATTGGATGGGTTGGGAGTCCGATTGGAATGAATACTTCAAAATGCGGGTGCAGTCTGTACGAAGCCCCTGGATGCGCTCCGCCATCTGTTTGCTCGCCAATGAGTGTTGCACGTTTGCGTGCTTGCATATCGTAAGCAAAGCCTTCGCCACCGGAAAAGGTCTCTTTACTAATGAGAATGTAGAGGGGTTTGTCGTCTAGCTTTTTACCGGGGACGTAGGGCAGGGTCCAATATTGCTGCGTTGTGTCATCGTCGCGCCAGTAAATGGTGTTCAGGAGTTGGGGTTCCCCGCCCAGCAAATAGCTGCTGATCAAGGCGACCATGCCAGGATAGCCACCGGTGCATTGGCGCAAGTCGAAAATGAGCGCGTCGGTATGGGCAAGGAAGTTCATGGCAGAAACGGCCGTATCTCCACCCCACTCTGGCCGATAAAAAGAACGAATATCCACATAACCAATATTTCCATCCAGGCGTTCTACTTTATGGAACCCATAATTGTTGATTCGTGCCTGATGTTGCTGCTGCACTGTCCATTGTTCATTTAACCTGAGCACCTCATCCTCATCGGGCAGGGGGTCTGCATGCCACCTCACCCACAAATGTTCGTCATGGCAAATTTCTTGCATATGGGTAGTGAGCGCATAGGCAAAGAATTCTTCGTCCTGTAAATCATCATAATCCCCATCCGCCAGGTGTTGTTGCAAATTGATGCAAATCTTTTCTGCTGCATCTGGAAACACATAAAACCTTCTCAGTTTTTCTAAGAGGGCTTCTACTATTTCTGTGTGAGTGGCATTTTCGTTCATGTTTTACCGCAGTTTATTTGGGAAAGTTTACTTGATCATTTACGGCCGTTCACAGCCTATTCCAAAAGAGCCAAACAGGTAAACAGCTATCTGGATGATGGCCGGACATAGATAGCATCATGAGCGCTTACATAAGGGTAATGTAGAATAATTGCGAGGGGGTGTCAAAGGGTAAAACCTTTCCCTCTTGCCTCATTCTGTGTTACAAATTGGAGGTGGCGAATCATAAGCGAGGTGAGCGATGAACACAGACGCATTACGCGATAAAGTAGCCATCATCGGCATGGGCTGCACCCCCTTTGGCATTTTACAAGACCGCAGCTTTGCCGAACAAGGCTTGCAAGCAATAAACGAAGCGTTAGCTGATGCCGGGATTGGCAAAGAGCGCATTGAGGCAGCCTGGCTGGGCACATTTGAGCCAAACCTGGGCGGCAGTTATGCCGCCTATGCCGGGGATTTTGTGGCCGACATTTTGGATATGCCCGGCCTGCCGGTGACGCGGGTGACAAACTACTGTGCCACCGGCATGGACGCCATGCGTAATGCAGCCATTTCTGTAGCGGCGGGATTGTATGACGTGGTATTGGTGCTGGGCAATGAGAAGATGCGCGACGTGCCCTCGCGGGACAGCCTGATCCGGCAGGTGGTGACAACGGGGCATCCCCTGGTGCAAAAGGGGCTGAGTGCGCCGGGCATGTTTGGCTTGATGGCGCGGCGGCACATGGCCGAATTTGGCACAACGAAGGAAGACCTGGCGCGGGTGGCGGTGAAGAACCATTACAATGGCGCACGCCATCCCAAAGCGATGTTCCAAAAGGAAGTGAGCCTGGAAACGGTGATGAACGCGCCGATGATTAGCGAACCGTTGGGGCTGTATGACTGCACGCCTACCAGCGATGGCGCAGCGGCAGCCATCCTGTGCCGCGCCGATTTAGCGCCACAGTTGAGCGATGATTATATTTTGATCGAAGCGGTGGGCATGGCGACAACGACGGGGGGACGCTACGGCCGTTCCGCCGAATCGCTCATCGGATTTGAGGCCACCCAACTGGCCGGGCAGCAAGCATACCAGGCCGCAGGCATCGCCAACCCGTTGGACGCCATTGATTTTGCCGAAGTCCACGACTGCTTCACCATCACCGAAATTTTGAACTACGAGGATTTGGGCCTCACAGAAAAGGGACAGGGGGCGCAGTTTATCCGCGACGGCCGTTCCGCTCTCGAAGGCGATTTTCCGGTAAACCCCAGCGGCGGACTGAAATGTTTCGGCCACCCCATCGGCGCCAGCGGCGTGCGCATGACCTATGTTATCTATGAGCAGTTGCTCAAGCGGGCGGGAGCCACACAAGTTCCCGTGGACAGAAACGGCCGTGGACTGGTACACAACCTCGGCGGGCCGGGATCGGTGTGCGTAGTGGGTCTGTATCATTTGCCGTAATTGGTTGCTGGCCGCTAGTTGCTGGTTGCAGATAACCGTATATCATTCCCCGCATGTTTTTAGGAGAACTTGCAGCACTGGGAACGGCCGTATGCTGGTCGCTCACCGCCATTTCATTTAGCTACAGCGGCCGTCTCATTGGTTCCGATGTCGTAAACCGCAGCCGCCTCATTTTCGCTCTCCTTTTCCTCTCCATCACCCATTTTTTTATCGAAGGCACCTTCTTCCCCACCCACGTCGAGGCATTCCGTTGGGGGTGGCTGGGATTGTCGGGGTTGTTGGGGCTGGCCTTGGGCGACACCTTCCTCTTCCAGGCATACGTTCTCCTCGGCCCGCGCCTCGCCATGCTAATGATGGCGACTGTACCCATTTACAGCACCTTGTTTGGCTGGCTTCTCTTTGGCGAGACGGTATCTACTGTAGAAGTGGCAGGCATTGCCCTGGCAATTGGCGGTATTGGTTGGGTAGTCACCGAGAAACGGCCGGGCATGACCGTTGTCGAAAACAAGCAGTATAGCAAAGGGCTGTTAATGGGGTTGTTGGGCGCGTTGGGGCAGGTTGCCAACCTGGTTACGGCGCGTTATGGCATGGTGGGTGGCTTCTCCAGCCTTTCGGCAACGATGATTCGCATTCTCGTAGGGATGACGGTTTTGTGGCTGGTGGCGGCGCTGCGCGGTCAGGTGGGTCACAGCCTGCGGCAATGGCGCAACAAAAAAGCATTCGCCGCGCTTATTGGCGGTGCAGTGTCTGGGCCGTTCCTCGGCATCTGGTTGTCACTCACGGCAATTTCGCTGGCGCGATTGGGCATTGCCTCTACGCTAATGGCACTGCCCCCGGTGATTCTCATCCCTCTGGAGTTTGTGCTGTTCAAGCGGCGGGTGAGTGGCAGGGCTGTGGTGGGAACGGCCGTTGCCATGCTTGGCGTCGCTCTTCTCTTCAATATTGTCTGAGTTCGCAAACTTACCACTTACAACTTACTGTTTTTAATCGTAAATCCCCTGCTTCGTTTCCTCAATCAAATGATCGACTACCGCCTTTAGCGCTTCCTCACGGTTGTCATCGCCGCCGTGTTGTTGGTACACCGCAACCTGGCGGTCTGCGCTGGTTCCGTGCTGCAAAATATGGCGAATATGCTCCACCTCTTTGCGGCTGCCCAACTCATCCAGCACATCGTCCAAAATCTCCAGCAGTTCTTCCATCAAAAAATGGAAGGGCACAGACTCTTGTTGACCAAAATCAATCAGTTCTCCTTGAATGCCATAACGCATTGCCCGCCATTTATTTTCGCTGATGTGCATATGCCGGTAGCTGCGCCAAGACATATTGCTCTCTCGCAGCTTCAGCAGCTTCGCAACCACAGCCTGGAATGTGGCCGCCACACACACTGCATCCTCAATCGAAGTACAAATATCCGAGATACGAAACTCTAGCGTATCGAAGAGGGGGTGCGGGCGAATATCCCACCAAATTTTTGCAACCGGGTCGCCTTTGCCAAAGGAGCCGACCTTCGCCATCGTTTCTTCGTAATGCTTGTACTCATCATAGGAGGTGAAGGAGTGGGGAATGCCCGTGCGGGGCAAGCTCTCGAAAATTACGCTGCGATAAGATTTGAGGCCCGTGTTACGGCCGTGCCAAAACGGAGAACTCGTCGAAAGCGCCAAAATATGGGGAATGAAATAACGCGCCTGATTCATGACCTCAATCATCAAATCTCTTTGCGCTCTCTCCGCGCCAAAGCCTACATGGACATGCATCCCAAAAATGAGCAACCGCCGCGCCACCCCTTGCATATCGTCCAACAATTCCTTATAGCGCACCCCCTCGGTGATAGATTGTTCATCCCAATGCGCAAATGGGTGAGTAGATGCGGCCGCAATTTCCAGTCCATTCTGCTCAGCCATCTCGAAGACGGCGCGGCGCAGGCGCTTAATTTCCGCGCGCACCTCCTTGATATTGCGGCAAATGTGGCTGCCCACTTCCACCTGTGACTGCATAAATTCTGGCTTCAAGTGCAGCTTACTACTGCGCTGTTCATCTTGAGAGATAAACTCGCTGATGTAAGCGTGCAAATTTCGCGTCTCAGGATCGATTATCTGGTACTCTTCTTCAATTCCCAATGTGAGTGGGGGGCGCGTGAAACTCATTGTTTACCTCCTCAGTAAGTTGATAACTGATAGTATGGTGTGGGAAGTGGGATATACCCTGATTAGTTTAGTTGGGATTCTGGCATGTGGCAAGGGGGTAAACGATCAAAAGTTAGCATACACAAATAGCGTTTACTCCTCTTCCAGTAGCAAATCTATTTTTGTGAACACGGCTGCCATATTTACCGGTTTGCGCGTCACGGCCGTTGGCAGCGGCGGCAGTGGTGGCGGCTCAGGTAATTCCTCGCCAGTGAGAGCACGGTAATTGTCCCGGTACTCATTGCTCGGCGTGCGTGCATATAGGTCGCGGTACAGGGCGATGGCCTGCGCCTTGTGCGCTGCCTGCTGCGGATCAAGCTGCCAGATTTCATAATGCAGCGTCGCCGTCTGTGCCGCTTCCAGGTCATCGGTGAAAAGAGATTGTAGGTGGGTGACGGCCGTTCCCACCCCCAACTCCCCCCGTTCCACTTGCAGCCGCGTCAGCCCCATGCCCGCCTCAAAGCGAATCGTCTCATTTTCCACCTTCTCCGCCAGCGCCGCCGCCTCCGCAAACGCCGCCGCCGATTCATCCCGCCGCTGCTGCGCACTCAACAAATTGCCATAATCAAACAAGTAAGTACACAAATCATACGGCGTATCCAGCGCCCGCCCCAACGCCAGTGCCTGCGTCAGCAGCCGTTCCGCCGGTTCAAGCTCCCCATTCGCCAGATACACCCGCGCCACATTCCACGCCGCAAAACTCACCCCCTGGCGGTCGCCCAACGCCAGCGTCGTCTGCAAATCATAGCTGTAGCAAGCCAACGCCTGCGCCGGACGGCCCTGATACCAGTAAATATTGCCCATATTGCCCACGCTGATGCTCACCCCTTGGCGGTCGCCCAATTCCAGAGCAATTTGCAGGCTTTGCGCATACGCATTCAGCGCCCGCACATAATCTCCCTGCTCCAAATAGACATTGCCCATATTGCTAAAATTCAGGCTCAGGCCAAAGCGGTCATCCAGCGCCAGCGCCAACTGCTGGCACGTCTCAAAACAGGCCAGCGCCGCGTCATTCTCCTCCCGCGACCAGTAAATCAGCCCCATGTTGCCAGTAGCCCGCAACACCCCCTTCTGATCGCCCTGCTCCTCGGCAATCTGGCGGCTTTGTTCATAATGGGCCAGCGCCCGCTCGTAATCCCCCTGATACCAGTAGATCACGCCGGTTTCGCGCAGGGCGTCGGCGGCTTCAGTGAGGTGGGCAACGGCCGTAAACCCCTCCCGCGCCTCCACCAACCACCCCAACGCCGCCTCATAATCCCCCTTCGCCCGCAAAATCACGCCAACCAACTGCCGCGCCCGCGACGCCTCATACACAGCAGCAGCCGCATCCGCCAGCGACAGCGCAGCACGATAATTCGCCTCCGCCGCATCCCATTCGCCAATCAACTGCTGCACTTCACCCAAATTCAACAAGACCGGAATCTTGTCTGCATCCGCCAGCAGCGGCAGCAGCCGTTCATAGTAGGTGATGGCAACATCGTTAGCGTAGGCATCCTTCGCCGCCGCCGCCGCCGCCGCAAAATATTCCCGCTGCTTCTCCTCATTGCGGCTCAGGCCAAAATGGTACGCCAGCAAATCCAGATAGCGGGGCAGGTCGGTGGCATACGCCCGCTCCACATACAGGCCAATTTGCTCGTGCAGCATCGCCCGCGTCGCCACCGCCAGACTTTCATAAGCCACCTCGCGGGTGACGATATGTTTGAACAGATATTCCAACTCCGGTTCTGACCCGGCCACCGGCATCAATTCCAGCGTGCCTAATTCGGCCAGATGGCGGCGCACGCGGGGCGGCTCGCCCAACTGCGGGTAGCTGCCCCACAACCACGCCTCGCGGAACAGCCGCCCAATCACGCTGGCGACTTTCAGCGTCGTCTTCGGCCCCTCTGCCAATCGGTCTACACGGCTGATGATTAAGTTGTGCAGGCTGCCCGGCAGTTCAAAAGAGGCCAACGCCTCTTCATCGGCGGGGTCAATGCCCTGGTCGCGGATGAGGTTGATCATCTCGTCCATGTAGAAGGGGTTGCCCTGGGCGCGGGCGGTGATGCGCTCCAGCAGGATGGGCGGCGCGTCATCGCGGCCCAATTTCAGGCCAATCAACTGCTCCGCCTCCGCCGCACTAAATTCGCTAAGGCGGATTTCGCTGAAGTGCGACAGGCGGCGCACTTGCGGCTGGATGCGCTCGCTCTCCGGCGGGCGGTAGATGACCAGCAGCATGATCGGCACATCTACCAGGCCGCGCCCCACAAATTCCAGCAGGTCATTGGAGAGAGGATCGAGCCAATGGGTATCCTCCAAAATCAGCAAAAGCGGCTGGCGCTGGGCGTTATGGCGCAAAATGTCCAAAACCAGTCCTTCCAGCGCGGATTTGCGCAGCTTGGCGTCCATCGCACGGGTGTGTTCGTTGTCGGGGATGGGCAAGTTGAGCAGGGGGGCGAGCAGGGGCAGGCGATGGGCGAGGGTGGGGTCTACGGCCGTTACCACTCCCGCCACCTCCACAACCTGCGCAGCCACATCCTGCGCCGCTTGCAAGCCAAACAAATCATGCAGGATGCCCTGCCACACAAGGTAAGCGGTGGTTGTGCCATAAGATTGGCAGGCGCTGAGGATAGTTTGGTCGCCGTCGCCCATTTGCGCCAGCAGCGCGGCCATCAGCCGCGATTTGCCCATGCCCGCTTCGGCGGTGATGCCCACCAACTGCCCTTGCCCGGTTTGCGCCTGCTGCCATTTTGCTTGCAATAGGGCCAATTCCGTCGCTCGCCCGACCATCGGCAGGGCGTAATGCGGCGCATCGCGGCGGGCGCTGCGCTGCCGCGTGCCGCCCAGCACATGCACCTGCACCGGCTGCGCTTTGCCCTTGACACGGATGGCCTGCGACGCTTCCCAGGCGAAGGGGGCGTCGGCTGCGGCGCGGGTTTCCTGGCTGACGAGGATTTGCCCCGGCGCGGCAGCTTGCATCAGCCGCGCCGCCAGATTGACGGCGTCGCCCATCACGGTGTATTCCTGGCGGCGGGCAGAACCAACCTGCCCGCTGTAAACAAAGCCGCTGTTGACGCCAATTTTGACGGCCGTATCCGCCAAACGGCTCAATTCCAACGCACAGCGCAGCGCCCGCTCCTCGTCATCCTCGTGGCCGATGGGCGCACCGAAGAGGATGATGGTTTTGCTGCCCTTATCGCCCATGTCCACTTTGTTCAGGTAGCCGTCGTATTGGTGGACGATGCGCACAACCTGGTTGAAGTAATGCTGGAGTTTGTCGCCAACGGCCGTATCCCCATCATAATCAAACCCGGCAAAGGAGACGAAAAGGATGGTCACTTTGCGGTGTTCGTTGAGAAAGCTCAACTGGCCGCGCCGCAGCCGCTGCGCCAGGCTGGGGTGGATGAAGGCGGCGATGGTTTGCGCCGTTTCGGGGAGCAGGTCGGGCAGAGGTGGCAGGGGAGCGGAGGAGCAGGGGGGCAGGGTGAGGAGTTTGTGGTAGGTGGGGGCGGTTGGCGTTGTGACGGCATCCGGCAGCAGGGCGGCCATGTTTTCGTGCAGTACAATCTCGCCGCTGCGGGCGTGGTGTTCGGCATCGGCGCAGTCGTCCAGCACGCTGCCGGCGATGATGTATTCCAGGCGCAGGTCGGGGTCGCCGACATTGGCGCAGAAGATGGGGCCAACGGCCGTGCCAATCTTCATCGTCAGGCTGTACACGCCGACGCTGGTGGGCAAGGCCACGTAATCAGACATACGCGCCTGCATCTCTAGGGCGCATTGCGCGGCGCAGTGGGCAGCGGCTTGGGGCAAGGCGTCATCCGCCGGAAACAGCACGGTCATGGCGTCGCCGCCAAATTTGCCGATGATGCCGCCGTAGGAATGGATGAGGGCGATCATTGGCTCGAAGTAGCTGTTGAGGATGGTGGTCAGCTCTTCTGCGCCGCGTTTGCCGGTGGCGGCCAGGGCCTCGCTCATGGCGGTAAAACCGGACACGTCAGCGAAGAGGGCAACGGCCGTGAAACGCATATCACGCCCCACGCCATCACTGCCGGGGTTTTGCATCAAGTCGCGGGCGGTGTGATAAGGAACGAAGGAACGCCAAATTGAGGTCATTGTTTAGCTCCACAGTGCCAGATTGGTCAGGATATTATGGGCATTTTATCACGAATCCGCAGCCTATGGTTGGAGGGGAGGCTTTAGCCGAAACACAATCGGCTAAAGCCTCCCCTCCAAGCGTTAAAAAGGATGGGTTTGCGTTCACCAAGGGCATGGTTAGCGGAAAAAGGATGGGCTTGGCGTTCGCCCAGGGGCTTGCGGGAGGGAAAGAACGCAGTAAACTTAGGTCATTTGGTGACAAATGGAGCAATTGATATGAGTGAGACAAGCACCCCATCCAACTTTATCCGCACATTGATTGATGGACATTTGGCGGACGGCCGTTACGACCACGTACACACCCGCTTCCCCCCGGAACCCAACGGCTACCTGCACATCGGCCACGCCAAATCCATTTTGCTGAACTATGGGCTGGCGCAAGCCTACGGCGGCCAATTCAACCTGCGCTTTGACGACACCAACCCACTCAAAGAAGAGCAAGAATTTATAGACGCCATCACCGCCGATGTGAAATGGCTGGGCGGCGATTGGGAAGACCGTCTGTTTTACGCCTCCGACTACTTCGAGCAGCTCTACCAGTGGGCGATTCAGCTCATCAAAGAGGGCAAGGCTTATGTGGATGATTTGACCGCCGAGGAAATTCGCCAATATCGCGGCACGCTGACGGAACCGGGGCAAAACAGCCCTTACCGCGACCGCTCCATTGAAGAAAATCTGGACCTCTTCGAGCGCATGAAACAGGGCGAGTTCCCCGATGGTTCCCGTGTGCTGCGGGCCAAAATTGACATGGCTGCGCCCAATATGAATTTCCGCGACCCCGTTCTCTATCGCATTTTGCACGCCGAACATCCGCGCACGGGCAACGAGTGGTGCATCTACCCGATGTACGACTGGGCGCACGGCCAATCTGATTCCATTGAGGGCATCACCCATTCCATTTGCACACTGGAGTTTGAAGACCATCGCCCGCTGTACGAGTGGTTCATCGAGAATTTGGGCATCTATGCGCCGCAGCAAATTGAGTTTGCTCGCCTGGCGATTACTTACACAGTGATGAGCAAGCGCAAACTGCGCCGCCTGGTGGAAGAAGGCTATGTGAATGGCTGGGATGACCCGCGTATGCCCACGATTCGTGGCTTGCGGCGGCGCGGTTACACGCCGGAAACGATGCGTAATTTTGCAGAGACGATTGGCGTCTCCAAAGCGAATAGTATTGTGGATATTGAACTGCTGGAGCATGTGCTACGTGATGATTTGAACCGACGTGCGCCGCGGGCGATGGGGGTGTTACGGCCGTTAAAACTCACCATCACCAACTACCCCAGCGACGCCATTGAGGAATTTGAAGTGCCCACCCATCCGCAGGACAAAGAAAACGACGAAATGCGCGTCGTGCCCTTCTCCCGCGAGATTTATATTGAGCAGGATGACTTCATGGAAGAGCCGCCCGGCAAGTATTATCGCCTTGCGCCGGGGCGGGAGGTGCGCCTGTTGGGCACGTACTACATTACCTGTGACGAGGTGCTGAAGGATGAAGCAGGCAATGTGCTTGAGGTCCGCTGTTCATATGATCCAGAATCGAGAGGGGGAACAACGCCAGACGGCCGTAAAGTCAAAGGCACCATCCACTGGGTTTCCGCCGCACACGCCCTGGATGCCGAAGTGCGCGTCTACGACCGCCTCTTCACCCAACCCAACCCGGACAACGTAGCCGATGACGAAGATTTTACCGTCAACCTCAACCCTAATTCGCTGGAAGTGTTGACTCATTGCAAGCTGGAACCTAATTTAGAGACAGCCCAAGTTGGTGACAGCTTCCAATTTATGCGCCAGGGCTATTTTGTGAAGGATCAAGACTCGACGGACGGCCGTCCCGTCTTCAACCTCACCGTTGGCCTGCGCGACACCTGGGCAAAAATGCAACCAAAATAATTTTTCCAGTTTCCCCTTTCTAAACCCCTTCCCGAAATAATGGAGTGGCGGCACGAAACCGCCACTCCACCCTCAAAAACAATCTTCAACAGAAACCCTATCGTAATAATTCCTGAAAGCTTGCATTGATATTCTCAGAGTGTAGAGCAAGGCCCTTTTGGCTGGTTTTCAAAACCAGTATCTTTTTAATTTTTTGGAGGAACCATATGAAACGAGTAATCACCCTAGCTTTAGCAATATTAGTATTTACTCTCATTTTCGCGGGGACCGTGTTGGCCGGTTCAGGCGAGTACAACGGTATTACATTGTTTTACCCAGACAATATGACATCCTGTGAGCCAACATTTACATTCAGTACATCAGGCGTCGCCGCAGATTGGACTGTACAGTACAATATTTTCAGTGTCACTGATACCGGTAGTCTGGTTCAAATTGGCAGCGGCACTACCACTGGCGATCTAAATGTAACTTTTACACCTGATGCGTTGGAACCCAATACCACTCAAGGCTATGCTGTATTCGTCGCTGTCTTCAATGCCGATGGCGTAGTCAAAGCTAAATTGCGCGGAAAGTGGGATGTAACCTGTGAGGGGCAAGAACCAACCCCCACGCCGACCCCTCCGCCTACAGGTGGTGAGGGCTGCACCCCTGGTTATTGGAGACAAGAGCACCATTTTGATTCGTGGGCACTGACCCCCTATGCTCCTAGCGATGCGTATGATCCGACCTTCGGCGTAGATGGCTCCTTTGACACCCTGTTAGCTGCCGTTTGGGCACGTGGTGGTGGCGAGAATGCGCTGGCACGCCATGCTGTAGCCGCATTGCTTAATGCTTCAAGCCCGGATGTCAATTATGCTTACACAGTTGATGAAATTTTGGCGGGCGTTCAAAATGCCTATGCAACTGGCGACTTCGAGCCGTTCAAAGATGCTTTGGATGCTGCAAACAATGCAGGTTGTCCGCTGAACTAACTTATTAGTCAGAATAAATTTTAAGGGCGAGGTTCAAAAAACCTCGCCCTTTTTTGTTGCTTGTAGAATGGGTACAGATTTTAGGATTCGAGGGTTGCGGCCCGTTTTATGGTACGGCCGTTCCCGCAAATCCCCGCGCCTGCCAGGCTGCATACAGCAGCACAGAGCCAGCCACAGCCGCATTCAACGACTCGACATGGCCGCGCATCGGCAATTCCAAAATGAAGTCACAAGATTCACGCACCAAACGGCGCAGCCCCTGACCTTCGTGTCCCACCACAATTGCCAATGGCATATCCAAGTCTACCTCGCCCAATTTTCGGACGTCGGCGCCCATGTCCATGCCCACCACCCAAACGCCTTCAGCCTGCAACTGTTTGATGGTCTGCACCAGATTCGTCACCTGAGCGATGAGCAAATGCTCGGCAGCCCCGGCAGAGAACTGCGTCACGGCCGGGGTGATTTCCGGGGCACGGCGATCTTGCATGATCACGCCATGCACGCCCACAATTTCGGCTGTGCGCAGTAGCTGGCCGATGTTCTGCGGCCCATGCAGCAGGTCAAGGAGGAGGAGGAACGGCCGTTCCCCCTGCTTTTCTGCCAATGCCAACATCTCCGCCACATCCGCGTACACATACGGCCCCACCTCCAGCAGTACTCCCTGATGACTGCTGTCGCGGGCCATTTGCCCCAGCTTCTGCTTGCTAATCTGCTTGACTGGTACACGCCGCGCTTTTGCGGCGGCTAAAAGTGGGGCCGCTAGCTTACGGTCCAGATTCTCTTGCAACCACAACGTATAAATTTCGCGGCGGCTGCCGCGCAATGCTTCTAATACAGGGTTTCGACGGATGAGGTACTCGGTCATGGAGAGATTAGAGATTAGAGATTGGAGATTGCCGCATGGGTTAATCTCCAATCTCTAATCTCTTTATTCCGTTTTCCAGATTGTGCCGTCAGCGCGGTCTTCCAGCACCACACCCAGGTCTTTCAGTTGGTTGCGGATGGCGTCGGAAGTAGCCCAATCGCGGTTGGCGCGAGCTTGCGCCCGCAATTTAATCAGAATTTGTACCAAGCCATCTTCGCGCTCGGCGCTGCCACTACTGCCGCCATCGGCCTCGTCGGGGATGATGCCCAGTACCCCGCCGCCTAATTCACGATAGAGGTTGTCAACGGCCGTCAACGTCCCATTCGTGTGCGGCCCCTGTTCATTCAGTAGTATATTCACCTGCCGCGTTAGCTCTTGCAGCACACCCAACGCCGCCGGGGCGTTGAAGTCGTCGTTCATCTTTTCGATGAACTGTGCTTTAGCTTTGTCTAGTAAGGCTATGACATCGGGATTGGCTGCGCCGGGAACGGCCGTGCGCAACTGCTGCCGCGCCAGCGTCACTGCACCCCACATGCGCTGCCAGCCCTTATACGCCGCCTCAATCGCCTCATCCGAAAAGTCAATCGGGCTGCCATAGTGACTGGAAAGGATAAACGTGCGAATCGCCTCCGGCCGCCAACGCGCCAACGCATCTTTAATGGTCAACGTATTGCCCAAACTTTTGCTCATCTTCACGCCGTCCAGCGTCAGCGAGCCGGTCAGCATCCAATAGCGGGCAAAGGTCTCGCCGTGCGCCGCTTCGCTCTGCGCAATCTCGCACTCATTGTGCGGGAAAATATTGTCAATGCCGCCGCCATGAATGTCAAAGGTTGTGCCCAGATATTTATTCGCCATCGCCGAGCATTCCACATGCCAGCCGGGGAAGCCATCACTCCAGGGACTGGGCCAGCGCAAAATATGCTCCGGGTCGGCCTTTTTCCACAAGGCAAAGTCGGCGGGATGGCGCTTTTCGCTGCGCACGGCCTCGCGGCTGCCCTCTTCCTGCTCTTCCAGCACACGGCCGCTTAACTTGCCATATTCTGGAAACGAGGTGACATCGAAATATACGGAACCTTCGGATTCATAGGCGTTCCCCTTAGCGATAAGGGTTTGCACCATCTCAATCTGTTCTGGCACATGACCACTGGCACGGGGACTGATGTCCGGGCGCTGCACACCGAGGGCATCCATATCTGCGAAGTATTCGCGCATATATGTTTCGACTATTTGCATTGGCCCGGCGGAAAGTTGGCGTGCCTTTTTGAGGATGCGATCTTCGCCCGTATCCAGCATGTGGCCTACATCGGTGATGTTTTGCACGTAAAGTACGTCATAACCTAGATAGCGCAGGTAACGCACAACCACATCAAAACCGACATAGGTTTTGGCATGGCCGATGTGAGAATAATCATACACCGTAGGGCCGCAAACGTAGATGTTGGCTTTGCCCGGTTGCAATGGTTTGAATTCTTCTTTTGTTCGCGTGAGAACATTGTAGATTTTTAGCGTCATAATCGCTCCTAATAAGGATGAAGAATGAAAGGTTGGGTTGCCGGCGAATGGACGACGACACGATTTGCAATTATATGCGGAATTGGAGGTTTGGACATGCAGGCAGGGCTTTTTTTGCCCTGCTACTAACAGATGCAGGCGCAGAGCGCAAGATGGGTACGGGTTAGACTGAATTGCATATTCTATACTTTAGGCCATTTATCAGGCGTTGTAAAGCGGTTCACGATTTGCCGATTTGCGATTATGTGCTGATACAATCGGCAATCGTAATTCGTCAATTTACTAGGGTTTGGCAAAGATCATGCGCCCGGCGGAGGTTTGCAATACTTTGGTAACGGTCACATCAAGGGTTCTTTCGAGGAGCCGCTGCGCATCTTCAACTACAACCATCGTGCCATCTTCGAGATAGCCAACCCCTTGCCCGGATTCACGCCCCTCTTGGATGATTTTCACTCGCAGCTCTTCACCGGGTAAATAAGCTGCTTTTACTGAATTAGCCAAATCGTTGACGTTGAGTACGGTGACTCCTTGAATCTCTGCTACACGGTTCAGGTTGTAGTCTGTCGTCATGATGGGGCAGTGGAGATGGCGAGCCAATGAAACGAGTTTGCTATCTACTTCGCGTACCTCACTTACGTCCATGTCTGTGATGCGGGTAACGATGTTTGCCTCTTCTTGTAACATGCGCAGGACTTCCAGGCCACGCCGTCCACGGTTACGGCGCATGGGATCGGCGCTGTCGGCAATGTATTGTAATTCTTGCAGCACAAAGCTGGGAATTAGGAGGACGCCGCGCAAAAATCCGGTGGTGCTAATGTCGTGGATACGGCCGTCTATAATTACACTCGTATCCAGCAAAATAAAATCTTCTTCCACCTCTGTTACACTTTCCCCCTGTGCAATTGGCCGGAAATTTGCCATAAACGACTTCAGGTCATGCTGGCGCATGGTTAAAATCAACACACCCAGATAACAAAAGATGACCGCTGCAACCAAGGGGAGAATATGCCGAAACGGTGCAGGCAACAATGCTAGAGGTAATGAGAACAAGGCTGCACCAACTAGCCCCAAGAAGAGCCCGACAACAATTGCGGCTAGCCGTTCGGGTGGCATACTGATTAAACGTAATCGTAGCCCACGCATTGGTCTCACGGTTACATATGGCGTCAGAATCAACCCGGTTAAAACACCCAACAATGCAAACACTACAATGTAGGGTTCTGGTGCAGTTTTTAATGAACCAGCAATAAAATCACCTAAATATCCGCCGCCTACACCTAGCCCAAGCGCACCGATAATCCGTGAAAAAAAATCGCTACTTAATGTCATATGATTCCTAATACTAAATAGAATGAATAGATAAAGGGATTATGCCAGGGAAAGAGCACTTGGGCAATTGAGCATAAATAGTTGCTCATAGTTGAGTCTTTTTAATAAATAGAGGAGGGGGACGCGGAACTGATAGAGGTATCCCTATCAGTTCCGCGTCGAGGAAGAGGGAGGGGAAAGGTTTGCTGCCACACAGATATTAGCACATACGTTCTGTTTCGTCAATGACTTTTTCCCTCATTTGTTGTGGAAACTGATATTGCACAGTCTGAACAACAATTAAACAATAACTCTCTTATTCTTTTGTGAATTAATTGTCAGGGACTAACGAATAATCATATGGTTCAACGCCGGGACCATAATGGTAAGTGTTGGGATATGGGATGTAATGGCTGCTCACCGATTCGTCAATGAGGGGTTCGCCATCGGCATTGTAAACGGTGCGCTGAACTACTACATCCACGCCAGGTGTGGCCCAGTCAATTTGCAATACTGTGCCCGGTTCCAGGTCAGGGTCGTATACCCAGCGATCTTCCTCTTGAGACGGCCGTTCCGTCATATTAAAGAACTCAGGTTCCGTTTTCACCACCTGCCGTCCCATACCGGTGCTGTAAAACTTAAACGTAAGCGCCTCATTTTCCGTGTCGTAGTAATTTTCGATGAGCAGGTAGTAGGGCGTGTTGTTGATGAAGCGCATGTCTACAATGGGTGAGTAAACAGTCGCATCCATACCAGGGCCTTGCCCGTCGTTGTAATAATCCAGCCAATAGCCATGCTCCCAACGCTCTACAATGGGGAAGCCGCCGAGGAAGGCAGTCTGGTAAAGCGTGGTGCTGACTTGACAAACGCCGCCGCCAATCCCTTTAATGGTTTGCCCGCCAACGATGATCAGCCCTTCCGTGTAGCCGTCGTCTTCGCTGATGCTGCCCAGGTATTTATTGAAGGAGAATTCTTCATAGGGGGCCACAACAATACCGAAGAAGTTGGCAGCAGCGCGAGCAATATTGTGTTTGCGTTCGTCGGAAGAACCATAAAACCAGGTGGTTGACTGTGTGATCAGTTCCGTAATGCCCAGGTCTGCGGCTGTGCTGCTGGCTTGCACTTCAGGAATAATGTCGTCTACAACGAGGGGGACGTAACGGTCAGCGCTGCCGAGGTGGCTTTTGAGTTGTTCTAGTGTGGCGTCAACGTCAAGCTCACGGCCGTTCACATGCGGCGCAACCAACACCAATTCACGGGTATCATCATCAAAGTAGAAGCGAGCGCGTACCGGTTCACGATACAACTGTTCGGCATATTGCGACAACCAGGCGCGGGCAGCATTTTCATCCACCAGGACAGTATGCTGCATCGTTCCATCCGATTGAGGCGTCATTTCCACGCGCAGCCAGCTTACCAGGGTGGCAACGGGTAGTTCCACATAGTGCAGGTCATCTTCTGCCAGCGGTTCTTCCAGGTAAAAGTGGAGGGGGTTGCTGGTCATTTGCTGGATTTGGGCGGCAACGGCCGTATCATCCATCAACGCCGGTTCGACATCATGAATCAGCAGTTCTACCTGTGCCTGGCGAAAATCGGTGATGGGAGCCAACAACTGCTCGCGCACGTAAGCCAGGTCAAGACGGCGGCCCAATTGACCGGGCGCATACTCGGCAGTGGAGCCGCTGAGGTCGAAACTGGCACTGCGTGCTGGCTGCTCGACGGCCGTTGCCAGTTCAGCCAAAGCCGCATCCAGTCTGCCCTCATCAAAAACGATGACGGGGGAGAGGGAACGGCCGTAATACCAGCTCCCAAACAAATCACGAATTTGCTGCCCGACACCGCCGCTGCGTCCCACATCTAGCGCCATTTGCACCGTGTCGGCTGTGTCAAACGTCAGCCCCAACTGCACCGGGGATTCCACCCATTCCTGCCCGGTTGCCGGGTCTATAAAGGTGATGGCTTCCTCCAAGGGATAGGGAAATGCAGAAGCCAACGCCGCCTCAGCTTCGGCGGGAGTCTTCTCACTTAAGTCTATGCCCCACACGCTGACACCGGTGTAAATACGGCCGTCATGCGCACTCTGATACGACGACACAATTAACGCCAGCACAATAGTGATCATCACCAATGTCGTCAACGGCACAATCAAAAAAAAGCTGAGATTGCGGCTCAATTGCTTACGGTCAACAGAAAAAACTGCTTGCATAGTTCCTCTCGGTAAACAGGCATATCATGGTTGTGCCTGCTGCCGGCGCATTATAGCATGTCCCTACATCCCGTTTGGTAATATTCAGCACAAACTTAAGGAAGTGCGCCGCTATGGGTTCTTTGCTTCATCCCATACGGCCTGAAACTCTTCCACAAAATAGCTGGCGAAAGTGGGATCATGCACAATGACCACATTCTCATCGTTGCTGTCGTTGGCGTTGGCGGTGAAGTTGTAGGAGCCAAAGACCACCGTCTCGCGGTCAATGATAATGACCTTGTGATGCATAATACGTGGATTGCCATCCTGCCGCACTTGCAGCGTGGGCAGCCCGGCGTCCGCCATCAATGGATAATAGCTGAATTCAGTTTCCGAGCCGGTGGTTTCAAAAACGCCCTGTACTACAACCCCGGCAGCGGCACGGTCGAGCATTGCTTCGCCCAATGGCTCTAATGTAAAAGAGAAGGCCATAAAGAGGATTTCGCTGCGAGCCTGCGATACGAGGTCTGTCAGAATGGGCGCGATCTCGGTTTCTGGCGCGAAGTAATTTTCCAGGCGCACACCGTTGACGGTTAGTTGTTCGTTGGGTGTATTTTGCGGGGAGGTGGGGCCAAATTCGCCAGCTATCATCTCGTCCATTTCGGCGGTGTAATTGGCTGCCAGCCGCGCAGAATCGAAGCGCACCAGGTTATTATTATTGCAGTAGACGCCATTGCTGGTGTAATTCAGGGAGCCTGTCCAGGTGATACGGTCGTCTATAATCACAAACTTATCGTGCATCAGCGCGGAACGGCCGTCCTCCATCACACTGATGCCGTTGCGCCGCAGCCGGTTAATACTCGATTGGTCGGCATTGTCCTCATCCGTGACCACGCGCACCGTGATGCCACGCTGCTCCAGGGCAATGAGGGCGTCCACCATGGGCACGGCATCAAAATCAAAGGCGGCTACATCCACCTGCCGCTGCGCCTGGGCGATGTCTGCCGCCAATGTTTCATCCAGCCCGCCCTGCCGCTCCGCTTCCGGGGGGCAGGTGGGGTTGGTGAAGTAAATTTCGTACCATCCGGTGGTTGTGGAGTCACCCCCGGTTGTGCCAGAGGTGGGAGGCAGGTCTGTGCAGGCAACGGCCGTCATCCACAACACCATCAGCAATCCAAAAGCCAATCTTTTCATCATTCCTCATTCCCATTCAAAATTGCCAGCAAGTGCGGAAAGGCATGCTCACGATCATGGCCGGGACGATAGCGGTTAAACGCCCGCCATTGTTGTCGCTGTGCCGCCGTGAGCGGCTGCCCCGTCAGCCAGCGCAAGTTTTTTAGCAGGCGGATCATGGCGTCGTCAATCACCTCATCCACCGGTTCATCCAGGTGCAGCAGCAGTTCATCCGCCAGTTCAATGATCAGGTGAACAGCCGTTGCCCGGTGTGGCGGTGGAGCGTCACCCAATTCTGCTGTCGCCCATGCTTGTAATTGTTGCAGTTGCACGGCCGTTAATGCTTGCGGAACAAAAGCCATAAGAAGTTACTTGGGAATCTCCTATCTTTAATTTTATTGCTGCTCGCCCCCTACTTTGTATGGTTGAGACGGCCGTTGGTCATTGATATGAAGTATACCGATTCAACTCACTGGTTTACGACGCAGCACCCATAGCCCACCGCCCCAAACCCAGGGAGCATAAAGCAGAAAACTGATCACAAGCGGGATGGCTGACAGGGCAGGTGCAACCACTAGCAAGATAGTAGCAACGATAGAGATTGTCCACTCCGCTACGCCGAGCCAGGCTAACGGCCGTGGTAGATCCATTGTTGCGAAGGCAGATGGTAAAAGCAGAATACCTGCCAGGGAATAAAGCCCGAATCCGCCAATATTTGTCAGGTTGTTAGCCATTTTTTCCACGGATAAGAAAACCACCCGAAGGGTTGGATCCGGCGAAGGAACCGTACCAGCCAATTGTTGGGCAAGTTCAGGGAGGACTGTGAAGTTAAGTAAAACACCTACGACGTCTACAGCGGCGGCAATGACTGCTACGCCAATCGCCAAGTTGCGCCATTGCTTCGCTCCATTTAGATGGCGACCGAGGGCATAATAACTCCAAGAAAAACTAAGCGTCGGTGCAAACCAGAATATCCATCCCGCCTTCCAACGCGAAGCGTGTTCAGCAATCCAGATCGCACGTTGCAGCAAGTCAGGTTGGCTTGCAGTCGTGCCCGGCCCATGGACGAATACAGCGACAAGTAGGGCTAGAATGGTGTTATTGAACCCTGCCAGGAATAACCCAAAAACATCAAGGTAGACTGCATTTCGTCTGGTGTTAGCTGCCATAACTGTGAACCCCCTGCACCGAACGGCGGTAGCTCAAGATGACGCCGAGGTAGAGCAGCACGAACAACGCTGTCAAGGCAAGATAGATTCCAAGATTGGAAGCGTTCGCCTCGTTCAAATCAGAGGGGTGTGTTAAGGGCAGAAGAAAAAGCAACAAGCCGGTTGGGGGTGCTTGCCAGAAAATGGGCCGCACGCGCAGCCAGTCCCCATCCCACAATGCCCAGGCATATGCAGCAGTATGTGTGATAAAGAGTACGCCAATCAGCCCCCCAACCAAAGGCGGAAGGCTCCACGGCAAAATCTGGTTAACAACATCCACCGCAAATATCAAGGACAATCCGCAGACAAGGCTAATGATCAGAGAAACAGCAGCCAGTATGCGTGCAGCCCCCGTCAAGGGCAACTGAACTGGCAATTTTCCCCCATATTTTCGCTCATGTGTGACAAAGACGAAAGGGGCAGCGAAAAACAAAATGAAATACATCGTCAGCCAGTAGGCCAGGTGAAACCAGGGATGAGCCAGGAATGGTTTGAGAAAAAAGAAGGTTAGCGCCGTCGCCATAACCGAAAACAACGTAATGACTACCATCATAACGCGGGCGGTTGCCCAACTTTTTTGGAAAGCGGCGAAAGCGACCAGCAACAGCGCGTTCCCGTACATCACACCTATCAGGCGGGCGTTTATCACAGGGTTGATGGTCCATACGAAGAAATTTTCGGTTTGACCTGGCATGGTCATCAAGATAACGAAAGCCGGTAGCCCGTTAGCAAGCAAAACTAATAATACAAACTTTACGCCGACAGGAAGTTCGTTGCGCCACCAGTTCTTAAATGTATCCATAAGTTCTTTATCCTTTTTAAAAATTGAGTTGAGTATATTCGCTGCTAAGGGGGCATTTGGGGAGATATTAGGTGCTACGATACTAAAAAACCACCTATTGTGTCAATGTAGATTTATTAAGGCAGGACTTACACAGGCTGAGCCTGACTTCGGCGAGCGCAGTCGAATCGTCGAAGCCGGTTTCGACAGGTTCAATCTCTGGTGATTGAAGGATTTTGTATAAGTCCTCTAAGACATAAATTGACATTTTTATTGAATGGTAAGTCTGCAAGTGGCAAGTTTTCAGGTGCTTGCTCCTAGAGGGAACTTGCCATCTGCAAACCTGCAATGTCAGAACAATTTGGTAGGAACGCTTCACTTAGTAAAGCATGACATTGGTTAAAGGGTTGTTTAACACTGTTAATGAATGTTGACTGAGCATGTTAACCTGGAGACAATAGCCGAGAAACCAATTGACCAACCTACCTTATAAGCACACACAATTGTCAATCCTATGAATATAACCAATCCCCTGGCTTTGATTTTGCTGCTGCTCATTCCCTACTTTGTGTGGGTGGGACGGCCGTACATGGCCGTGCGTCGTTGGCGCGAATGGGTAAGCCTGGGGCTGCGCCTGCTGATTCTGTCATTTGGACTCACATCAATCTCTTGTGCAACCAACCGAAATGAAGTAGGAACCAACTTCAATCATGTAACAGAAATACCTATACCGGTTGGGTTGTTGCCTGCGCCATTGACATCTACTGCAACTGTTATGCTGGATAGTCTTCCTACAGAAAAACTAGCAGAAGCAATACTTATGGCCGTTCCTGCCACCGTCACACCAATAGCCATTCTCCCGACAGCCACAGCCACGCCCCTGCCAACCGTGCTATCAACGGAAAGTATTGACACTTTGCCCACCCCCACACGTTGGGTTCCTGAAAGAGGTAAAGGCGAAATATCGTTACGAGGCCATGTACCTTTGCCGGAGATATATGAAGGTGTTTTCATTGCAAACGTTGAAACCGTAATTTCTGTATACAATCTTGACTTAAAAAATCCTTATGAGAATTCACAAAGTCAATTTGTCGGTGACTTTTATATTGTCGCTAATTCTGAGACACAACAGTTTGGTATCATTCCCATTAATAGTGCCAAAATGGCACAAGTTGCCCAAATATCTGTTGACGAAGCGAGTTTTGCCAATTGTGAACAGGCTTTGTCTCAACATGATGAACTTCTAATCCAGGATATAGAGAGAGGGGATTCTTTTTGTTTTCTTACGGATGAGGGTCGTGTTTCATTTGTATTTGTGGATGGAATATATGGAGATGATTTCGCCTCAATCTTAATCTCGTATAAAACTTGGAATCCGCAGATTGGTAGCCGATACTTCGAGGTTCTGGGGGGAAAATAGACTGTTTCATATTCTCCCGAAGAAAACAACCCCTTCATTAAGCACAAACTGCTGAATACAAATAAGGGAAACACGAAATTTATGTTGGCAACAATAAGGCGCTTTTACCGCATGGTGCATAGAAGTTGACCAGGTATGTAAACCTATAGACAATACTCAAGAAACTGATTGACCAATCCACCTCATCAGCACGCACAATCGTCAATCCAAAATCGTCAATCGTCAATCCTATGAATGTAACTAATCCCCTGGCGCTGGTTTTATTGCTGCTCATTCCCTACTTTGTGTGGGTGGGACGGCCGTACACGGCCGTGCGCCGTTGGCGCGAATGGGTGAGCCTGGGGCTGCGCCTGCTGATTATGCTGCTGCTCACCCTCAGTCTGGCGGGGACGGAAGTGGTGCGTGCCGCCGATGAACTGGCGGTGGTCTTTTTGGTGGATGCCTCCGACTCGATGAGCGCGGCGCAGGCGGCGCAGGCGGAAACCTTTGTGCGCGAGGCCATCGAGCAAATGACGCCCAATGATCAGGCGGCGGTGATTTTGTTTGGGGCGAATGCGTTGGTGGAACGGCCGTTATCCGGTCTGTCCGAACTCGCTCCCATCACCTCTGTACCGCAAAAGCTGCACACCGACATCGCCGAGGCGGTACGCCTGGGGCTGGCGCTGTTCCCAGCGGGCAGTGCGCGGCGGCTGGTGGTGTTGAGCGATGGCGCGGCGACAATTGGCAACGCCCAAGAAGCGGCGCAGTTGGCAGCCGCCGGGGATGTGCAGATTGACACTGTGTATCTGCCGCGCGAGAGTGGGGCGGTGGAGGCATTGGTGACGGCCGTTTCCGCACCCACGCGCATTGTTCAGGGCGAGTCCTTCCGCATCGACATCACCGCCGAGAGCACAGCCAATGTGCCCGCCACCCTGCGCGTGCTGTCGGCGGGCAGCGTGGTCTATGAGGAAAGCGTAGACCTGCGCAGCGGGGTGAACAATTTTGCCGTGCGCCTGCGGGCCACCGAGCAGGAATTCGCCCGCTATCAGGTGCAGTTGACCCCGTCCGAAGATACCTATTACCAAAATAACGAGTTGGCCGCTTTTACCGAAATTGTGGGGCCGCCACGCGTGCTGTTGGTCGCCAATGATGGCACTCTCGCCGACGACGGCACGCCGCTGCCCGACGAATCGCCGCAGCTGCGGCTGGCGCTGGAGGCGGCGGGGCTGCCCGTTGACCAGATTACTCCGGCCAATTTCCCCGCCAGCCTGGCCGAACTGAGCAATTACGCCACGGTCATTTTGGTGGATGTGAACGCCAAAAATCTCACGCCGCGCAAAATGGAGACGCTGCAAAGTTATGTGCGCGATTTGGGCGGCGGGCTGGTGGCGGTGGGCGGGCCAGAGAGCTACGGCATGGGCGGCTATTTCCGCACGCCATTGGAAGAAACGCTGCCGGTGGATATGCAAATCAAAGACCAGGAGCGCTTCCCCTCGGTGAGCATTGTCATCGTCATTGACCGCTCTGGCAGCATGGGCGCTCAAGAAGGCGGGCTGACGAAGATTCAACTGGCGGCGGAGGGAGCGGTGCGCGTGGTGGAACTGCTGAATGATTTCGACGACATCGCGGTGATTCCGGTGGATACGCAGCCGGATAATCCCATTGGGCCGCTGCCTGCCAGCCAGCGCGAGGAGGCCATTGGCCTGATCCGGCAAATTGGCGCGGGCGGCGGCGGCATTTATGTGCGCACCGGGCTGGAAGCGGCGGCGGAAGCGCTGGCGCAGTCCAGCAATCAGGTGAAACACATCATTTTGCTGGCGGATGGCGCGGATTCGGAGCAGAAAGAGGGCGTGCCGGAGCTGATTGCGGCACTGACTGCGGAGGGGGTGACGATTTCGACGGTGAGCATTGGGCAGGGGCCGGATACGGCGTGGTTGAAACAGATGGCGGAATTGGGCAACGGCCGTTTCCATTTCACCGATCAGGCGGCCAATTTGCCGCAAATTTTTACACAAGAGACAACCTCCATCCAGCGCAGCTATTTGATTGAAGAGCAATTTTTCCCCACGTTGGCGAGCGGCAGCCCGATGTTGGCGGGGATTACGGCCGTGCCGCCGCTGTACGGCTACGTGGGAACCAGCCCCAAAGGGACGGCGCAGGTCATTTTGGAAAGTCATATGGGCGACCCGCTGCTGGCAGCGTGGCAGTATGGCCTGGGGCGGGCGGTGGCCTGGACGAGCGACGCTACCGGGCGTTGGGGCGTAGATTGGGTGCGCTGGGATGGCTTCCCGGTTTTTTGGGCGCAGGTGGTGCGCTGGACGGTGGCGCAGGGGCGGGATAGTAACGTGGAAACGGCCGTGCAGTTTAACGAAGAGCAGGCGACCCTGACCGTTGATGCGCGGAACGGCGGCGGCGAATTTTTGAACAATTTACAAATGGAAGCCAATGTGGTTGCTCCTTCCGGCGAGGTACATAACTTAACCTTGCAGCAAATTGCGCCGGGACGGTATGCCGCCGAGTTTGTGCCGCAAACGGACGGCGCTTATTTCATCCGCGTGGCGGGCACGGAAGCGGGAGAGGGGGATGCGGTGGTGGGGCAGACGAGCGGCTGGGTGCTGGGCTATTCGCCGGAGTACCTGCAATTTGAAACCAGCCCGGTGCTGCTAGAGAACATGGCGGCGCTGACAAGCGGTCGTGATTTGAGCGGCGAGGGTGGGGGAACGGCCGTTTTCGACCATTCGTTGCCCAGCCAGGCGGCCACGCGCCCCATCTGGCCCTGGCTAACGCTGCTGGCGGTGGCGCTGCTGCCGCTGGATATTGCCACGCGGCGGCTGGTAATTACGCGGCGCGATTGGCAGCGGGCGTGGGCGGCGACGTTTGGCCGTTGGCAGCGACAGCCTGTGGTTGCCGCTGAACGCTCGGAGCCGATGTCGCGCTTGTTTGCGGCAAAGGAGCGGGCCGGGGAGACACGGGAAGAGACTGCGGCGCAGCCGGTGGTGTTTGTGAAGAAGGAGGAGAAGGCGGGGGAAACGGCCGTTCCCTCCCCCAAGCCACCTCCATCACCATCTCAACCCATTCCACCCAAACGCGCAACACCCCCGACAAGCAGTGGAACGTTAGCATCCAGACTGTTAGAAAAAAAACGCAACCAGGATGGTGATGAAGGTTAACGCTGTTTGCACCCCAGTGTATAATGAAAACATTGAGGCTGCTTCCTGAGCTTCAATAATTCTTACAAATCATAAGGTCATTACGAGCAGGAGATTATTTGCTCCTGTATTTGACTGTGGCCTTAATGTTAATTGAAATCTTCGCGCAGTACATTGGATTAGTTTATTTATCTGAAGGAGTCCCCACATGAAACGAGTTATACTTTGGGCGCTGGTGTTACTAACTTTTGCCATCGTCTTTGCTCACTCTCCTGTTCCAACAGATATGAGTTCTGTTATTGTACAGTCTGATAGTGTGGAGACGGCCGTAACGGCCGTGCAAGCCCATGGTGGTGATGTTACAAATTCCCTGTCAATTATCCACGCCGTCTCTGCTCAAATTCCCTCATCCCAAATGGCTGCATTGCAGGCTGACTTGCGGGTACAACACGTTTATACCGATGACACCGTTCATGTGGCAGGCACACTTGTCAATGATGGGTCTAATACGCCAGACACGCCTGAAAGCGATTTCCCGGAAGTGGTTGGCGCGAATGCTGCCTGGGAATACGGTATCAAAGGTGAAGGGGTGACGGTGGCTGTAGTTGACACAGGCATTGCTCCCTTTGATTGGAATACAGGCCGCATCCTTGCTCGTTTTGATGCCGTAACGGACGGCGAAGTACCTGCTGATATTCTGTCTTACGATCTGCACGGTCACGGCACGATTATGGCAAGTTTGATCGGCAACAACCGTATGGATAACGATGGATTTATCGGCATCGCGCCAGAGGTTGATTTTGTGGATGTGCGAGTTTTACAGGCCGATGGCTCCGGGAACTATACGGATATTCTTGAGGGTTTGGATTGGGTTCTTAGCAATAAGGATGCTTATAACATTCGGGTTGTGAATTTATCTATTATTGGTGGCGTTACCGGCCCCTACTGGAGTAATCCGCTGAATCAGGCTGTGGAAGCACTGTGGGCAAATGGTCTGGTTGTGGTGGCAGCTGCTGGCAATGGTGGCCCGCAGCCTTTAACTATTTCTACACCGGGTAATGATCCATTTGTGATCACGGTTGGCTCTTTTACAGATAATTTCACGCCGGATGATCCTGGCGATGATTATGTAACGGAGTTTAGTGGTGCGGGACCTTCGGAAACGGGCTTCATTAAGCCAGATGTGGTGTTGCCTGGGGCACACCTGACTGCGGTTGTGCGGCATAAAACGACTTTTGGCTATGACAACCCGGATAGCCGTCTGGATGGGCAATATTATCAAGTTGCTGGTACTTCGACGTCAACGGCCGTTGCTAGTGGCGTTGTGGCATTAATGCTGCAAGCTAATCCAGATATGACGCCAAACGAGGCCAAATATGCCCTGATGGAAACAGCACAACCTGCTATTTATGAAGATGGCAGTCTGGTCTGGAGCGTTTTCCAGCAAGGCGCTGGGCGCGTTTGGGCACCGGAAGCTGTTTTGAACCCACCCGCAGGCACCGCAAATGGCGACATGATGCCTGGTGGGCAATACGTTGGCCCGGTTATTTATCGGGATGGCGCATTCCGCATCGTGAACGGAGACGGTAATGACATTGTAGATGCCTCTGGCTACTTGTGGACAGGTGGCTATTTGTGGACAGGCGGCTACTTGTGGACAGGCGGCTACCTATGGACAGGCGGCTACTTATGGACAGGTGGCTACTTGTGGACAGGCAGCACAGATTGGCAATTGCTTTCAGATACAGATCTGTGGCAAAGTGGCTATTCCTGGATTCCGTCGGCTAACTCTTGGCCGGGCGGGTATCTGTGGACAGGTGGCTATTTATGGACAGGCGGCTACTTGTGGACGGGTGGTTATTTGTGGACAGGCCTGGTTGACGCCGGCGATTAGTCTGTTGTGTTCACTGAACAGCATTTCTGCCTGTGGTGGGAATGCTGTTTTTTTCTGCTTGATTGATTACTATTTCCCTGATGAAACAGGAGTTGGCTTAATTGGTAATGTGGTTGCCTGATTATAGATGATGATTACTTCGCGGAATGTGTATCTGGCGGTGGTAACGGTTGTGGGCCTGGTCTTAGTAGGTTGGGGAGTGGCATCTTTACCCTCCTTCACCCCGTCACTACTTTTCACATTATTGCTAATATTGGCAGTTGCTGCCCAAGTCACCTCGACTTCTTTGATCGGCGAAGATGTAACGGTGGAAGTAAGTACGGCCGTTTCCATGGCTGTACTTGCTTTATATGGAGCCATAGCCGCCAGCCTTGTCGCGGCACTGGCTGCTACCGTTGTCATTCTCAACACCCTGCGATTAAGCTGGCCGGGTTGGCTTCGTGCCCTTGAGCGCCTCGGATTTAATTTAGGCATGGTTGCCGTTTCCATGTATGTGGCCGGAACGCTGTTCGAGTTAACGCAAGGTTGGTTGGGGGCCAATACCATTCTCGGACTGATTATTCCCTGGTTTCTAGCGGCTATTATTAATGACCAGATGAATCTGTGGCTTCTTATCGTCATTCTGCATTTACAGAATCAGGTTAAGCCCAGCACCATTTGGCATCAACACAAGTGGGCCATTCCAATCAACGTATTGGTAATGAGTTTAGGCGGTGGCGTGCTCTCCTTTGCTGTGACCCGATTTGATGTCATTGGTATCGGTATCTTTTTCCTGCCCATCGTTTTATCTGCTTACGCCTTTAGGATTTATGTTAATCAAACCCGTCGCCAGATGGAACGGTTGGAAGACCTGGTAGCCGAGCGCACAGACGATCTTAAGCAGGCCAATATAGAACTTGGCGAACTGCATAAAACGAAAGATGCCTTCCTGGCTGTTCTGACGCATGATATGCGTACACCACTTAGCAGCATTAAGGCTTATGCCGGCGTTCTAGGAAAGGGCAATCTGGATGAAGATCAGCAAGCACGCATTTCCAGAATCTTGCTGCGGAATCAAGATTCTCTATTGGAAATTGTGAACAACATTTTGGAAATTGAGCAGCTTCAATCAGGCACGCCCATTGAATTGAATCTCGTAGATTTTGATGTTGCGTACTTAACTGCGCTGGTAAGTGAAAATCTCATCGCACAGGCAGAAGAGAAAAACATCCGCTTGCAGTACGAACCTGATCCTTCTCCTATTATGATTCATGGTGATCGTGAAAAAATCAAACGAGTGCTAACCAATCTCGTGTCGAATGCTATCAAGTACACAGAGTCAGAGGGAACGGTTGTTGTAAGTTGTGAATCTCAGGATGACTACGTAGTAGTTGACGTAGTTGATACGGGTTATGGCATTCCAGAGGAGGAACTTCCGCACATTTTTGAGCGTTTCCGCCGGGTAAAGGGCCATCGACATATTGCGGTAGGCACTGGCTTAGGGCTTGCCATTGTGAAAAGTTTAGTGGAAGCTCATCAGGGGACTATTCATGTTACCAGTCAGGAAGGGGAGGGCAGCACCTTTACTGTGCGATTGCCTCTACATGCCTCTCAAGAGTCGTAACGATACTTATTTTGAAGGGGGATGAACATGATTGAAGGTGAACGAATTAGATTACGGCCGTTGCAAGACACGGACTGGTCATTGATCGAAAGTTGGGGGCAGCAGCGGGCTATTTTGTGGGGCGATTACCAGCGTTTCCAACTTGATCACTTGCCATTGCTGCGCCAGGCCTATCAAAAAACTGGCCTATTAAGCCGTGAATCCGCCTTTTTGCTCATCGAAACCCAGGAAGGCGCGGTCATCGGCTTTGTGCGTTACACGCTCATGCCTTTCCCCGACGAGGATTTTCCGCACCCGGAAATTGGCTTTAGCATTACGGATACGGCCGTGCGCGGTCAAGGCTATGCGCGGGAAGCAGTTGAACTGTTAGTCGCATACTTGTTTGCTGGCTATAGCGCGATGCGGATAACGGCCGTTACCGACGCCGAAAACGTGCCTGCACAGCGCGTATTGACCCGTACCGGATTCCTCCACGAAGGCACGTTACGCCAATCCACCTTCCGCGACGGAAGCTGGCGCGATCTGCAAATTTACGGATTACTCCGTCAAAACCACTCCTCGACCTAAAATCGAAGCTGCAAAAATGATAATGGGCAGGGGAAGCCATCGCTACAATCGGCGACAAGCAACTCACGCCAGTCGCCCGCCTGAAGGCCACAATTTGACAGATACGGCGGCTTAGGGCAATTCTTAATCATCATTGAATCACAGGAAAAACATGACGAGCCTACAGTTTCAAGCAATTTTACAACTGCTACAAAACAGCCCTGACCCGGCAAGCGTGCCCCTGACAGAACGGCGGGCAACAGCAGATGCTCTGGCTGCGCAAACGCCGCTGCTGGACGGCGTATACACCGAGGAAATGGGCATTTCCGCTAAAGGGCATACCATTCCCGCGCTGTTGGTGGCCGCGCAAAGCGCACGGGATGACCGGCTGATTCTTTATTTTCATGGCGGGGGCTATGCCCTGGGGTCTATTGCTACACATCGGGATTTGGCCTGCCGCTTATCGGCCGTCTCTGGGGCGCGGGTACTGCTGGTAGATTACCGACTGGCCCCGGAACACCCTTTCCCAGCAGCAGTGGAGGATGGCACGGCCGTTTACCATTACCTGCTGCAAAACGGCTACACCCCCGACCAACTCATCATCGGCGGGGAATCAGCGGGCGGCGGGTTGACATTGGCGGTGCTGCTGGCGCTGCGCGATGGCGGGCATCCCCTGCCCGCCGCAGCCTTTGCCCTCTCTCCCTGGGTTGACCTGGCGCTAACCGGCGACAGTCTGCACCGCAATGCTGCCAACGATCCAGGCCTCACCCTGGCACATTTGCAGGAATTTGCGAGCTGGTATCTGGGCGAAACCGATCCGCAAACGCCGCTGGCCTCGCCCCTTTACGCCAACCTATCGGGACTACCCCCACTGCTTATCCAAGTAGGCACAGCCGAAATTTTGCTAGACGATGCACGGCGGCTGGCAGCCCATGCGGAAACTGTGAGCGTCTCCGTCACACGGGATGAACACGAGGGCATGATTCATGGCTGGCAGGGCTTTGCCGCCTTCTTGCCAGAAGCGTTTGAGGCGTTGGAGAACGTAGGAAATTTCGTAGCCAGTAACCAGTCACCAGTAAACTGATTACTGTTTACTGATTTACTGATTTACTGACTACTGATTACTTTTCAACTGCGAAGGGTGGCAACGAGGCGGCGGGGCTTGGTGAGCAGGGCCAGAGCCTCTTGAATGGTGCGGCAAACCACATCAGCGGCGGTGAGTGTGGTAACGGCCGTTCCCTCTTCTTGCAGCAGGACAATACCCAGAGCCGCTTCTTGGAGCATGAGGGCGTCGTTACGGCCGTTGCCTACCGCCACACATTGCTCAGCCCCCAACTGTCGCACAAAATCTCGCTTTGCCAGGTCTTGCTGACCCGGCGGCAAAATATCCACCGTGCAGCGCACGCCAGCCATTGCCGCCCGCACCGTGCCAAAGGTATCTGCCGTGAGAACGTGTATAGCAAGCTGGTCGGCCAGCCGGTTGAGGGTTTCAGGGACTTGGGGTAGGAGACGGCCGTCCACCGCCAGCGTACCATTAAAATCCAACACCAAATGAGCGACTGTCAATTGCCCCCAGCCGGGAATATCAATGGTAATCATCGGCTTCGCCACCATACGTAAGCCAAAAAGCCCACGCCTAATGCCAGGAATACCCAGTTACCCCCATCTATGATGCCAAAGGTCAGAGCAGCCAACCCCATCAAACTAGAAAAGGGGTCTTCTGTAAACCGTTGCAGCAACGAAGGCGGCTGCACCATAAATCCGGCATCTTTCAATTTAGCTTGAAGCTGCGCCCTGGAAGGTTCGGTCAGGGTGCTGCCATCAGGGAAAAGGAGCGTGGGCACGCTGGCGTTGCCATTGTTGATTTCACGCACGCGGCTGTTGCCCGCACTGTCTTGGGAAATATCGATGTATTGAAATTCAGCCCCGGCCCGCGTAAGTATCCCGCGTACTGGCGGGACCATAGGGCAGGTGGGGGTTCCATATAAGATGATGGGTTCAGGCATACGGCCGTTTCCTCCAAAAATTCATGTATCTCACAATAATGTCTCTAACGCTGTTTCCAACTGCACGCCCCAGGCCAACAGGTCTGCATCTTGCCCCCACCGTGCTGCCAATTGCAACCCCATCGGCAAGCCAGCTTCACTTACACCGGCTGGCAGCGTGAGGGTGGGCAGTCCGGCCAGCGTCCAGGGCAGATTCATCACCGGATCGCCCGTGCTGGCTAATCCGGCAGGAGCAGCACCCGGCGCGGGTGGCGACAACCAGAGGTCTATCTCGTGCGCGTCCATCAGCGTGTGCAGGACGGAACGGAAGGCCGAACGGCCGTTCATCCCTTGTCTCAGTCGCTCGGCAGAGAGAGTTTGCCCTTTTTGGATGAGAGCGGCCGTTTTCGGGTGATACAAATTGGCGTACTGTTCATACCAACCCGCATGAACCTGTGCCGCCTCCGCTGCCACCAAATCACGATGCAAGGCATCAATCTCCATAAAGTCCGCCATGGCCGGGATACGCTGTATTGTAAATCCAGCCTGCTGTAAGCGAGCTAACACAGTTTCAAAATGAGCCAGCCCTTCTGGCGCAGCCTGCGCCAAGTAAGGCCCATCGGGAACGCCCAAAACAGCGGGCCGTGCGGCAGCATCATTCTCCCAACCCGCATCTAAATGGGGCATGAGCGCAATCAGGCTGGATACATCAGCAGCAAAAAGGCCCACTGTGTCCACTGAGGGGGAAAGGGGCAAGATGCCATCTGTAGGGAGACGGCCGTAAGTCGGCTTGTAGCCCACCACACCACAATATGCCGCCGGGCGATTGACGGAACCAATCGTTTGCGACCCCAATGTCAATGGCGACAGCCCCGCAGCAACAGCCGCTGCGGAGCCACTGCTGGAGCCGCCGGGAGTGTGGGTAGGATTGTGCGGGTTGCGCGTGGGGCCAGGGGCGAAGAAAGCGAATTCGGTGGTGATGGTTTTGCCCAAAATGAGCGCTCCCTTTTCTTTTAACCGGGTGACAACGGGCGCTTCATCTCCGGCAAACAAGTCTGGGGGCAACTTGCAGCCCGCACGGGTGACAAAGCTATCCACATGAAAGATGTCTTTGACACCAACCGGCACACCGAAAAGGGGCGGGCGAGTTTCGGGATCAGGGTAATGTTGCAGTAGGGCTTGAGCTTCGCGGCGCAGGCGGTGGAAACGGCCGTCCTCCGGCACAAAAGCCTGCACGATGGGTTCACGTTCAGCAAAACGCCGCTCCAATTCATCCAAATAAGCCAACAGGGGCTGTGCGCCGCTGCGGAGCGCATGGGCTAAGGGCAAAAGGGGCTGCATATCGTTCATATGTGGATGATAGCCTTACCCGCTTGCCATGCCAAATAGGGAGAACTCGTTTGTGAAACGTGGGCTAACCGTACCCGCAAGTAGGATAGAATAACGCCTAGCGAAAACCTGACACACGGAGGAAGAACCTGATGACACCCGCTCAACAATTAGCCTCATGGGCAGATAAATTACGTGATGTTTCCGCAATGGGCGGCCATTTTGCGGAAAACCCTTATGACAAAGCCAATTATGAGGTCATCCAAACCATTGCGATGGAGATGATGGCTTTAGCCACAGGGGAAACATTAGCGGAGATGGAACCGCTGCGTGCACCTGTTTTTGCGCGGCCCACACCCATTACAGTGGGGGATGCGGCGGTGATAGATGGCAACGGCCGTATCCTCCTCATCCAGCGTGCAGATAATGGCAAGTGGGCCATGCCCGGTGGCGCGATTGAGGTGGGCGAAACACCTGCTGAGGGCGTGGTGCGCGAAGTGCTGGAGGAAACGGGCGCAGAAGTAGAAGCGTTGGCGCTGGTGGGTATTCACGATTCGCGGTTGTGTGGCTCGGTGACGCGCCACCATTTGTACCAACTAACGTTTTTGTGCCAGCCAGTGGGGGGGAACGGCCGTTACCAAGACGCCTCCCACGCCCACGAAGTGCTAAACGCGGGCTGGTTCCCCGAAGACAATCTGCCCGCCGACGTAGACCCCGGCCACATCACCCGCATTCCCGAAGCCTACCGCGTCTGGCGTGGCGACCGGCGGGCTTTCTTTGATGCAGTGGACAGGTCAGTAAAGAGTAAACAGTAAACAGTGGTCAGTAGACGGCTAACTGATTACTGACCACTGATTACTGACCACTGGTTACTGTTCACTGCCTACGGAGCCGTCATCGCGCAGCGGAAACCGAGATTGGCCCGCGAGACGGTGGGGTCAAAGGAACTGCGGGTTGTGACCTTCACCTCATCCGCCGCCGAAAGCCAGGAGCCGCCACGAATGACTTTGAATTCGCCCTCCGCTGGCCCCATGGGGTTGGTGTCGGTGGAGGATTGATAGTAGCGGGAGTCGTACCAGTCGTTGACCCATTCCATGACGTTGCCGGACATGTCGTAGAGGCCGATGGGGGAACGGCCGTCCGGGTAACTGGCGACCAGCGCTGTGTCCCGATAGCCGTCATCAAACGCCGTGTCTCGTTTTGCCTGCGTGCAGTTCGTGTCACAGTAATTGAGGCGGCTGCCATTGAACGCCTCACCCCAAGGATAGCTTAATTTGAGGCCCTGCTGCGGGTCGAATCCGGCGGCCTTTTCCCATTCCGCCTCGCTGGGCAGCCGCGCATCGCGCCAGCGGCAGAAAGCGTCGGCATCGTACCAGCTCACAAAGATGACGGGGTAGCTGTCATAATTGCTGTCGCCGTAGTAGGTGTTGTAATAGGTGGCGTTGCTGCGGTCGGGCGGGTCGCAGACGTTGGCCTCGACGCATTGCGCGTACTGGGCGTTGGTCACTTCCGTCTCGTCGATGTAGTACGCATCCACAAAGGCCATATGCGAGGGCTGCTCGTCATCTGCCCCCTCATCGTCGCCAATGCGCACGCTGCCGGGAGGCATAAATATCATGCGCGAACCGGTTTTGGTGATGAAGGGTTCGGGGGTGGGCGTGGGGGGCAGGGTTGGCTCTGGGGTGATGGTCGGCGTGGGGGCTAACTGCGTGGCGGCGGCAATGACGGCGGAGACAAAGGTCGCAGTCGCTTCGGATTCGGTGAGGTCGGCATTCGGCCGTTCTACATTCAACAGGCCGAACCCGGCCATTATTAGCAGCACAATGAGCAACACGCCGACCAGCCCCCAAATGGTGCGCTGTTCCATTTGCTTGCGCCGCTGTGGGGTGAGGCGCGGGCGCGGTTCGTTGATGGCGGGGTCGGGGGTACGGCGCTGGGGGCTGATGACGGGGGCGGGATGGCCGGACGGCCGTGCCAATGCCCGCGAAAAATCATCCACTGACTGGTAACGCGCATCTGCCCGCAAAGACATGGCCCGCGAGGCGACGATGGAGAGGTACGGCTCTACGTCTGGATTGACTTCGCGGGCGGGGCGCATTTCCTCCAGCCCACTCTCGCGGCCCAGCGCTTTGGGCGGGATTTGCGCCGTCAGCAGGGTGTAGAGTGTGGCTCCCAGGCTGTACATGTCGGCGGCAAGCCCGGCTTCGCTTTGCGCCTGCTGCTCCGGCGCACCGAAGCCGTCGGCGTGGGGACGAATGCCTAAACCGGGCAGGCCGGTATCTACGACGAATAGTTCGCCGTGCGGCGTGAGGCGCAGGTTGGCCGGTTTGATGTCGAGGTGCGGCTGGTTTTTACCGTGCAAATAGGCCAGCGGACGGCAGGCCGCTTGCAGCCAGCCCACAATCAGGTCGGAGGGCAGGGGGCCGTACTGCGTGAGCAGGGTTTGCAAGTCTACGCCGTCCACGTAGGCGCTGACGAGGTATTGCCCGGCGTCGTCGAGGGCGAAGTGGTCGAGTACCTGCGGCAGTTGGGGATGGCTGAGTTCGCTGAGGCGGCGGGCTTCGGCGCGGAAGAGGCGTTGGGTTTCAACGGCCGCATCGCGGTATTCTTTGATGGCGACGTGTTGGGAAACGGCCGTGTCCCAGGCGCGGTAGGTGACGCCGTAGCGCCCGGCCGCCAGCAAGCTGACGATGCGGTAGCGCTTATTCAGAAGTTCACCCGGTAGTAACGGCATGGGAGAATTATAGCAGCAGGGCGTCGGGGCAGGCAGGTGTTTATTGGCGGCTACTTATTTTGCCTGTACAGTTTGGGGAGGAACGTAAGAGAGCAAGACAATTTTGAAAATCGCTTTGATCAGTTTTACAAGTGATCTTGATCAGTTTCGGGAGAGGTAATGAAAAGAAAAATCCGCTACGTGTCAGGGCCAACTGCATTACTGTTTATCGTCGGTTGGTTGGCAGCTTTCGCTTTATTAACTGGTAGATGGCCGAATACGCGCCCTGATGGAGAGTACAAGACCATAACAAATACCGAATACGGATTCACGGTAGATTATCCGACAAAATGGTCTGCTCAAATTTACGGAGAATATGGATTGAAAGGTGCTGATCAGATCAAATTACGAATAGCCCACTCTGTATTTGATCAGTTTGTCATATATGTAAATTATCAACGCGCAACTAAACCAACTCTGCAAGAAGTCATTGATTGGGGCAATGAACTTACAAGCCGTTTCCGAAGCACTCAAGAATCAATTGCCCAATACGAGGAATTTGGTTTGCAATATGACATGATCCAAGATACGCCAATTGCAAGATTACGCTATCGCTCGTGGGATAGAATGTATGAAGACATTTATATCGCTCGTAGTAACGATATGATTATTATCACATTACAAGCGCCTAAGGGGGATTTTGATAGCTACTTGGAAGACTTTAACGCAATCGTTGCCAGTTTCCGCCCTTTAGAATAGCGTGCCCAAAACTGATCAAGACCATTTCAAAAATCGTCTTGATCTCTTCGGTAACTGATCAAGACGATTTTGAAAATCGCTTTGATCAGTTTTGCAAGTGATCTTGATCAGTTGCCCCCCCTCACCCATCAAAGCGCAACTGCACCTCTTCCAGGCTCTTTGCTGAACCAACCACCGTTACTTTATCCCCTAGTTGTAGTTGTGTATAGCCATGCGAGATGATGGTATGTCCATCACGAAACACAGATAACACCAGCGTATCCAACGGCAGGCGCAAATTGCGCAGCGTGATGCCCTGTAAATTGGGGTTACGCACCTCAACATCCAGCACATCTTGTCCTTCTTCGCGGCCTAACAGCAGGGAAGCGGCCGTAGGCGCACGCACAAACTGCTCCAACAGGCTGACCATTGCCGTGCTTGGTTCAATGATACGCGCCCCCAACCGGTGAAATGGCTCCAGATTGGCACGGTCATTCAGGCGCACAACCATCGTTTCTGTACCAAACTGCTCGTAAACCATCTCGCAAATGCGATAGTTTTCTTCATCCGATAACATGCAAACAATTGCGTCAACTTTCTCCATGCCCAGGCGGCGCAGCGATTCTTCGGTCATATGGCAGGCAAATACCATGTCATCATTTGCAACAAGTTCCTCAAAGCCTTCCTGCATACAGGCTACGCGCACCTGCCAATTATGTGTGGATAGCTGCCGGGCCAGGGCTAAGGCCTGCCCCTCCACGCCAAAGATGATCACGTCACGCACGCCATCAAATTCGCTTGCCGTCGCTCGTGTACGGGCTTCTCCCACGTAATTGACAACCCACTTAAAAAGCGGCGGGCCGATAATCTGGTTCAAAATAATCACGGAAATGATGATGGTGGCAAAAGCAGGCCCCCAATCAGGAAATTCCACGGCCACTTCTGTGGCTAAACCTAGCCCAACGCCAGCCTGGGTAACAAAGGCCATCCAACTCACGCGGTTGTGTTTGCGCGGGTCGCCAGCAATGGTGCCCCCACTGAATGAGCCAATGAAGATGCTGACAATGCGCACGGCGAATAAGGCTAAGGCAATCGCCCATGTCTCCACCAATACATCTAATGCCAACGCGGCCCCGGTCAGCGTAAAAAACAAGATGTAGATGGCCGGGCCAACGGTTTCCAGGGCTTGGGTGAATTCGAGCCGGAATGGGGTGCGGTTGACGACGTAGAAACTGCCTATCATGCAAACGAGCAGTGGTTCTAGCAAGATTTCGACGGCAAACTGTGCATGGGTAAAGTCGCGCAGCATAAACGATAAAACAAAGGCACTGTATCCAATCAGCAGAATGAGGCCCGTTTTGAGATACCCCTTTATCTGCAAAGACAACACCATTTGTAGTATGCGCCCCAAGAGGTAGCCAAAGGCGATAGAAAGCACGAGTTCTACAGCCAGCAGTAAGACGAATCCCAGGTTCACGGCTACCTGTGTGAGCAAGGCGTCGGCAATGGATGAATTGATGGCGAATAAAATGATGACGACGACATCCATGATGACGGTGACGCCTAATGTCATGCGGGTAAAGGGACCTTTGGCACGCAGTTCATTAATGATGGCAATAGCGGAAGAGGGGGAACGGGCCACTAAGATACCGCCAGCTAATAGGGCAATGGCAATACGGCCGTTCCCCACCATCGCCTGCATAAAGGGCACAAACCTTGCGAGAAGAAAAACGGCCGTACTCCCCAGCGTGAAGGTTGAAACAATTAGCCCTATCGTCACCCACGTAATACTCTTGAACTGACTGCGTAACTCCTCAAGATAAAGTTCGCTGCCTGCGGCAAAGGCAATATAGGCCAACGATACCTCATCCACAAAGCGCAGCCTGATAATTGCCTCATGAGAAATGAGATTCAAGAGGTATGGGCCGACCAATATTCCCGCAAAAAGGAACCCACTAATCAGCGGCAGTCGAAAGCGTTTGAACACCTGACCAATTTGTCCAGCGGCCAGGGCAAGAATGGTGAAACTCAGAAAAGCAACGAGAAATTGTATGTGGTTGTTCATATCAGGTTCAAAATTAGCATAAATTCTCTGAGCAGGCACTTTCCTGCACTATGTCACGTCAATTTCATGACATCCGTCGCAGGGCACACCTCACAACCTCCTCTATACTTTATTGTGCAATAACTTTTTCACCCACAAACATTTAACTTTGGAAAGGAAAAAACTATGACCGATACAAATGTAATCACCCACGATGTCATCGTTGTGGGCGCAGGCCTGGCTGGTACTTGGGCCGCGCTGGCAGCGGGACGAGAAGGCGTTACTGACATCGGCGTCCTCTCCAAACTCCACCCACTCCGCTCCCACAGCGGCGCAGCGCAAGGCGGCATTGCAGCCGCGCTCAACAACGTGCGCCCTGTTGCTGACACCGGCCCACGCGGCCCTTTGGAGCCTATTCCCGTTGGGGATGAGCCGGTTGACAGTTGGGAACTGCACATGTTTGACACCATCAAAGGGTCAGACTGGTTGGGGGATCAGGACGCCATTGAGGTATTAGTAAAAGAAGCGCCAGAAATTATTTATGAGTATGAGCACATGGGTTGTGTATTCAGCCGCCTGCCGGACGGCCGTATTGCCCAACGTCGCTTCGGTGGGCACAGCGCCCCCCGCGCCAACTACTCCGCCGACTACACCGGCCATGTGCTGCTGCACACCATTCACGAACAGGCTTTACGTCACGGCGTCAAGTTCTACCCCGAATGGTACTGCATGGACTTGATCATCGAAGACAATGTCTGCCGTGGCGTGGTGGCAATGGATGTCCTCACGGGCAAGTTGTACACCATGCGGGCCAAAGCGGTGATGTTTGGCACAGGCGGTTACGGCCGTGCCTGGAAAATCACCTCCAACGCCACCGCCAACACTGGGGACGGCGTCGCCATCGCCTACAACGCTGGCGTGCCGCTCATGGACATGGAATTTGTGCAGTTCCACCCCACCGGGCTGTACGGCAAAGGCATCCTCATGAGCGAGGCATGTCGTGGTGAAGGCGGCTACCTGCGCAACGGCGACGGCGACCGCTTCATGGAAAAATACGCCTCCGGCTTGATGGAACTCGCCCCCCGTGACCTGGTGAGCCGCTCCGAACAAACCGAAATCGAAGAAGGGCGCGGCGTCGGCGACGACAAACAAGGCATCTACCTGGACATGACCCACCTCGGCGCAGAAAAAATCCTCAGTCGCCTGCCGCAGGTACGCGAACTGGCCCTTGAATTTTTGGGCGTAGACATCATCCACGAGCCTGTACCGATTCAGCCAACGGCTCACTACAGCATGGGCGGCATTCCCGCCAACGCCGATGGGCAAGTCATTGCCGATGGCGACGGCACGCCGGTTGTCGGCTTCTATGCTGCCGGGGAATGCGCCTGCGTCAGCGTACATGGCGCAAATCGTCTGGGCACAAACAGTTTGCTTGGTGCCTCTCTGTTTGGGCGGCGGGCTGGCAAAAGCATTGCCAAATTCATCAAAGACGGCGCAGAACTTGCCCCGATTTCTGGCGACCCCACGCAAAAGCATGAGGCGCGGATTCAACATTTGATGAGCGGCCCCACAGACAAAAAAGAGTCGGTGGCCCAGATTGCGGCCGAATTGAAAGAGACTATGACAAAGAACTGCGGCGTATTCCGCACAGAAGAGCGTCTGCAAAAAGCGCTGCAAGACATCAAGCAGTTGCAGGAACGCTTCAAGAATGCTCGCGTGATGGACACAAGTCGCCGTTTTAACACCGATTTGCTGGGCGCGATTGAGACGGAACACTTGCTGACGTTTAGCGAGGTGATTGTTGCCAGCGGGCTAAACCGGCAAGAGAGTCGCGGCGCGCATTTCCGCACGGACTTCGCCAAGCGTGATGATGAAAAGTGGCTGAAGCACACGATGGCTTACAAAAATGGCGACGACGGCCCCAAATTGGGCTACAAGTCGGTGAATATTGACTGGGAGAAGTATCCGCCGCAGGAGAGAAAGTATTAGTAGTCAGTAACCAGTCAACAGTAATCAGTCAGCATAAACCGGCAACTGATTACTGACCACTGAATACTGCCCACTGGAGAATGAATTATGGCAACGAATGGAACATCGAAAACGGCCGTTATCCGCATTCAGAAGTTCAACCCAGACAAGGATAAAAAGCCGTACCTGAAAGAATATACTGTTACCGTCACGCCGGACACAACGATTTTGGACGCGCTGGAGGAGATTAAAGCGACGCAAGATGGCACGCTGACATTCCGCCGCTCTTGCCGCCACGCCATTTGTGGCAGCTGCGCTATGAATGTGAACGGCCATAACACCCTGGTTTGCAACCAACGCGTCAACGCCCATTTGGACAAAAAAGGGATGATTACGGTACGGCCGTTACCCTACCTGCCCATTGTCAAAGACATGGTTGTAGACCGCACCAGCTTCTGGGATCAATACCAACGCATCAAGCCCTGGCTTGTTCCCCCGGAAGATGTACCCGAGACAGAATTCCGCATGACGCCAGAGGAAGTCAAAGCCCTCAACGACGCCGAAAAATGCATCATGTGCGGCGCTTGCTACTCCGCCTGCACCGTCACGGCCATGAACAAAAGCTACATTGGCCCCCATGCGCTGCTCAAAGCCTCGCTGCGCATCCAAGACCCCCGCGACAGCATCACCGACGAGCGGCTGGTCGAGATTTCTGGAGCTGATGGCGCGTACCGCTGCCACACAATCTTCAACTGCATCGATGCCTGCCCCAAGAACCTCAACCCCACGCAGGCTATCGAAACCCTGCGTAAGTTGGCACAAAAACGGGCAGCCTATGTAGATGCACGGAAGGAACGGCAAAAGACGCTGTAACAGTAAACAGTAATCAGTAAACGAAAGTCTGACCACTGATGACTGATCACTGATTACCGTAAGCTACTGGAGAAAATTATGTACAAAACCACTGGATTTTTCAGCTTCGTACTGCGCCGTGTCACCGGGGTGGCGTTAGCGCTTTACCTGTTCTTGCACATGTGGGTCATTGGCTCAGTCAATCAGGGCGCAGAAGCCTTTGATGCGCGGCTGGCAACCGTGCAATCGCCGCTCTTCAAATTCCTGGAAATTGCGCTGCTGGCGGCCGTGATCTACCACGCCATTGATGGCATCCGCCTGCTCATTGTTCACTACTTCGACGTAGCCGAATACCGCAAAAGCCTCTTCTATGCTGTGATGGTCGTATCCGTCCTCTTGGGCATAGCTGGCGGGCTGCCGATGCTACTCTTTGCTATAAACGGAGGATGATATGCGTATTACACCCACCCGCATTTTTCAGATACAACGAATCAGCGCCATTGCGCTGCTGGTATTCATGACCACGCACATGGTTGTGGTGCATTACCCGCCCATGCACATTGATTTCAGCCAAATCATTGTGCGCATGGGGGAACCGATTTGGAAAGTCATTGATATTCTATTTTTGTTGTCTGTGTTGACTCATGCCCTGGCTGGCATGTATATGGTGCTGACAGACCTGCAAAAAATCGGCCCCTACCGCCAGGCATTGGGCTGGATAGCGGTTGTGTTGTTTGTCGTCTTTTTCGCTTACGGCACAAAAACGATTATTGCATTTCAGCCACCCGTATAACTTGTAAGAGATTGGCAAACACATAAAAAATTAACCGCAAAGGGCGCAAAGCTCGCAAAGGTTTTTTCTCTGGAATTCTCTTTGCGTTCTTCGCGCTCTTTGCGGTTATTCGGCTATCTGCAATTTCTAATTCTCAACCGCCTCTACAGCATACACGGTGAAGACGTGACGGCCGTCCGCCATTTCATGCTTCTCTACCACACCCCCTGAATAAGCCGAGAGAACCTGCGCCAACTCCCTTTCCCGTTCAGGTAAAAAGATAAATAACGTAGGGTCATCCAACGGCCACGATGGGGCGCTAACCAACGGTTCCACCACGTCAATGCCGCGCATCTGCGGCGCCAGATACGGGATGGTGGAGAGACTGTAATAGCCCATGCGCGGCGCACCAAAGAAGTAGACCGTCTGCGCCGGTTCGTCACGCAAATAATAGGCAATTTCGGTTGCCGTCTCCGTATTCCAGCCGCCAAGTACATAGGTGTCGTACACGTCAAAAAAGTAGTAGTGGATGTCGATGAACATGAGGATGAGAGTAACGGCCGTTACCACCGCCACATGCACCATCTTCTGCGGCCACAAGCGGCGCAGCCAATCTCCCACCTCGCCCAAAGGCACAGCCAGCAGCACCACCACCAACGGCATAGATAAAATGTAACGCTGCGAGGCTGGCGGGTCCAAACTAAACCCACTGGTGATAACAGCGGAAATAAGCGGCAGCAGCAACAGGGTATAGCGCAAATCCAGGTGCAGCAACGCCCACACAACACCGAGGATAAACAGCGTCGCCGCCCCCGTTAGCAACAGCGGCGCACCGGGATCATAAAGCAAGCGCAGCGGTTGATGTGTGAATCCCAACGCGGCACGCAGCATTTGCTCCAGAATGATGGACGCGGCCGACTGTCCGCGCAGCAGCATCTCGTGATCCAGCCAACCATTAAAAATTGTCACCCGCTGCATGGGCGCATTGAAATTATCGGGAAAGCGCAAATAGAGTAGGCCCAATGGCAAAAATGTGACCAATGCCGTGTACGCCGAAAGCAGCAGCCCCGCAAACCGGTGTCGAAACCGCTCGCGCTCGGCCCAAAAGGCAATGCCCGCCCATAAAGTAAACAGGAGAGGGAGTACGCGAATGCTGACGTAAAAATATTGTCCCAATGCCAGAAGCAGTCCGGCAAAGATAAAGCTGCTGCGGCGGTTGGTGCGCCAGCCGTGCCACAACGCGCCAATGGCGGCAGCCGCAAACAGGCCATCCCACACATTGTTCAGCCCAATGCGGCTGATGTGAATGTGGTAATGGGAAGCGGCGAGATAGGCAGCGGCAACCAGGGCTGTGGTGCGATTGAACATGCTGCGGGCCAACCAGTAAACGGCCGTCACCGTCAACGCCCCCGCCAATGCAGAAGTAATGCGCAATGCAGCCGTGGTGCTGCCCAGCAGCCAGATGCCAATGCTCTGCACGGCAAAGTAAAGGGAGGGGAAGGAAAACCAGCCGAAGGCAAATGGATTGTTTGATAATCCGTTGCGAAAATCTCGCGCAACTAACCCGGCAGAGCCTTCGTCGCCGGAAAGGGTGTCAGGAAATTTATCCAGCCACAGCCCGCGCAGCAAAAAGGCAATGAGAAAGAGAACGGCCGTCATCACCCAATCCCCGCGACTTAGCCGAGGAAATACTTGTTCAGCAGGGCGTAGGCTGCCCAGCACCACCAACAGCATGGCGGCTAGCCATGCTGTTGTGGCCGCTCCCGCATGGTAAGCAGACAGCGTGCTTCCAGCCGTCAGCGAGGCCATCCAGGCAAAAAGCAACGCCAGGGGCAGCAGCAAAACCTGAAGAGGTGTCGTTTGCAAAAAATGGGAGAGGGGGGTTAACGGCCGTACCACCCATCCCGGTGTTAATTCTTGTCGAGACAAGTAGCCAGAAAAGAGAAACACGGCCAGGCCCACTGCCATCAATCCGAAGACACGCCAACGCCCCGGGAAGGGGACATGACGATATGCAGCCTGCCCCAGCAACAACAGCAGCACACCGCTGCCCAGCAGCACAGCGACTGGCCAACACACAGTTTCGGGGTCAACCACTGGATGTGCAATAGCAGGTGGCTCAGGAAGCTCGGCAGGATCGGAAACGGCCGTGCTTACTTGGCTCCACCATCGCGCTGCCCGCGACTCTTCAGCAAAAAGGCGAAACGGTTCCCCACTGCGATGACTTTGTTGTAACCGGTGGCGCACATACAACAAGGATACAAATACAGGCAACACGGCCAGCCATAAATAAATGATTTCCACAGGCATGGCTGTTATTGTAAGCCGTAAGCAAGAGTGAGGGCAAGATTTAGCGTTTCCCCCTCAATCGCTAACCTCTATCACCATCTCTGGTACAATCCGCCCCGATGAATGAACAAACACACTCGTTAATTCAAACGATTCACGACAGCCCTACGCAATTGATGCTGGTGGCTGCCGGAGCAGGTACATTGGCTCTATCCAACATTTTGGGTGTAGCTGGGGCCTCACGCACCTTATTGGAGGCATTGGTTCCCTACAGCGCCGCCGCTTTTGATGAATTTCTGAGCTATACGCCAGAACAATATGTGGCCCCCAAAACGGCGAAACTGTTGGCCGGGCGGGCACTAACTCGCGCCCGCTGGCTGCGGCAAGATGATGGCCCGGTGGTAGGGTTAGCTTGCACAGCCACTGTCGTCACAGACCGGCCCAAGCGAGGCGAACATCGCGCTTATATTGCCATGTGGCAGCCAGAGAAGATGATCTGCTTTGGTCTGCATTTGCAAAAAGGGGCGCGTGATCGCCAGGGTGAGGAAGGGCTGGTCAGTGGTGTGATGCTGCACGCCCTGGCTCAGGGATGCGGGGTGCCCAATGGCATTGTGTTTCCCCTGACGCATGGCGATGAGTTGGCAACGGATGTGCAGGATTTTACGATGGCGGCGCAACAGTTACAGCAAGAAACCATTCCGTTTTTTGGGGTGTTGGCGCATGGCGTGATTTGTGGGGAGGGAGAACGGCCGTCAGTCCTGCTACCGGGTGCATTTAATCCACTACATTCGGGACATTTGGGCATGGCGCGAGCGGCGGGCGAAGTGATGGGGCAGCGAATCGCATTCGAAGTATCGGCGGCTAATGTAGATAAGCCCCCTTTGGAACCAGAGGTTTTGGTGGCGCGGTTGGCTCAGTTTGCCGGACGGTACGCCGTATATGCCACATATGCACCCACATTTTTGCAAAAGGCGCGGCTGTTTCCGGGGGTGACATTTGTGGTGGGGTTTGATACGGCCGTTCGCTTGCTGCACCCTCGATATTATCAAAACAGCGTCGAGCAAATGGAAGCTGCGTTAGCAGAAATGGAGCAGCTAAGCTGCCGGTTTCTGGTGGCGGGGCGGGTGAATGGGGACGGCCGTTTTCAAGAGTTAACAGACTTGCCAATTCCCGCTCGCTACCAACACCTGTTTCAAGCCATTCCCGGCGAATTATTCCGGGAAGACATTTCCAGCACCCATCTGCGAGCAACGGGACGCAAGGGAGCGCGTTGACCAATACCCAGTATCAACTGCTTGCCGTTCACTGATTACGGGTTACTGCCTACTGATTACTTTTTCTATACGACGAGAGGTCTGACGCAGTTTGATAATGCTGCGGCCAGGATGGTACCCTTTACGCAAGCTAAGATTGGCGTAAATCAGGGTATCTGGCCCAACCAAACAGCCGGGATTGAGAACAGCATTACACCCAGTCTGCACATAATCGCCCAAGATTGCGCCCAATTTAGCTAACCCGGTGTCGTACTCCTGCCCATCAATTGTGAGTTTGATGGACGGCCGTTTCCCAGTTTGTTCATCCTTCTCACTCAAAATCCCCAGGTTGCTCAACTTTGTGCCCGCTCCCAAATTAACATGATGGCCCAACACACTGTCGCCCACGTAGTTAAAGTGGGGCGCGGCGGCATTGGGCAAAAAGAGGCTGTTTTTTGTTTCACTGGCATGGCCTAAAATGCTGCCCGCCAACATGATGACATTTTCGCGCACAAAGGCACCATGCCGCACAACTGCGCCAGGGCCAATGTAGGCAGGCCCATGCACATATGCGCCAGGCTCAATACGTGCCCCAGCAGAAATGTAAATGGGACGCTCACTCAGATAAGCTCCAGGATGTACCTCGCCAAGAATAGTCTGCTTCCCATCGGTCAAACGGAGAACCTGCTCACCGAGACGGGACAATACCTGCCACACAAATTCACAGTCTGCAAAAAATACGCCTATATCAGGATCAGAAAGGTTGAAAAAGTCGTTAGGCTGCAACATAGGTTACACTCCACAGAAATATCTGTGAGGAACACACAATATCCTTAGCACAAGCAAAAAAAAAGGGCACGGGACCCGTGCCCTTTTTTATATAGTTTTCCTGACTATGCTCGTGGCTCAACGACAATGCGTACGGCCGTTCGCTCCTGTCCATCAATATCTACTTCAACAAAAGAGGGATCACAAATGACGTGAACGTCCTCTTCTGCCAAATACCCTTTTGCGATTACAATCGCCTTGATAGCTTGATTGACAGCGCCAGCACCAATGGCCTGGACTTCTGCTCTCTGCAACTCACGAATCACTCCAGCAATAGCACCTGCTACAGCTGCCGTTCGAGAACGCGCAGATACTTTAATTACGTTCATGCTTGGCCTCCAAGTCGCTCTAATGGTCTCTGTTTAGTTCACACAAGACGCATGGCGTAAGATTAACAAATTCTAGTCAATTTCTCAAAGAATTGTCAAGCAAGTGTAGATAGTATTACACATCTTCACATGCAGCAGAACTATCTAACCTTATAAAGTGTAACATGAAAAGTAAAAGTTGCCTCTACAAGCTCACTTTTTCACACCTGGAAAAGAAAGCCCCCTTGATGACGCACCCTACAAACTGTCTCGGTTTGTGGATAACTCCGCAAAACTTGTGGATAACTATCTTGTTTTGTGGAAAGTTTAGCAAAACTCATTCCCTTTACGCCACGCATCTTGTCTGTATTTAGGGGGATACCCCATACAACTTCCATATATGCAGCCTTGGGACATGCGGCCTAATTTGTGCTTTATGCCCCAATTAAAACTATCCCCAATATTCAGAGCGGAATCAGAAAGCACGCTCAGCTATATATGGGGGTGTAGAGAATAAATGCGGAATATTTTGCGACACATAGGCTTTTCCCCACATTTACACAAGCCTACTACAGCTACTAACTAAAATATATAGTTCCCTAATAACTATGATAACTTCTTAGTTATTAGGAAAGCCCACAAAGTAAAACTTAGGATAGATACTAAAAAGCCCCTTTTAAAAGGGGCTTTAAAAAGAGAAGGTCATTCTACAAGTATTAAATAAATTCTATGAGACCGAAACTTTCTTCCTCTACAGGGAGTGCCGCAATACGTACTTCACTCTCCTGCCCTATGTTCGAAACCAAGAGCAGGTTTTGTTGCCCGGCCCACTCTTCCCATAAATCACCACGGATGATTTTGAAACTACGCATAGCCCCAGTCGTGCCCAGCGCTCCCCCTTTTTCAATGTTGTATCCATTGAGGACGATTTGAGCCACAGCTTGTTTATTATGGGTATAGACTTGCAATATATCAGATAATTTATTCACATGAAACTCTCTGCAAAGGCATTAACATTGACTTTCAGTATACGTTTTTTTCACGCGAGAAGCAATAAGGTTCCGATTAAGAAATAATCTGGAGGGGGATGGGTGTAAATACCAGAATGAAGATAATCAGCGTCATAATTGCCAAGGCGCGACGTTTGGGATCCAGTGGCGTTACATCATCAAGGGGTTCAGCGTGGTTACGGCCAAGAAAGTATAATAAGACTATCCATAGCCCCCACATGGTTGTCCCGGTGAAAATGACCAAGGCTCCCAGACCGATGAGAACCGGCCAGAAGAGCTGCCGGGCACGACGGCCGAACAAAACGTATGCTACGTGACCACCGTCTAGCTGTCCCAAGGGGATGAGGTTTAGCCCGGTTACTAATAAGCCGACCCACCCGGCCCAGGCTACCTGGTTCAGATGCACATCAATGCCGTTGGGGGTGGGGAGCATTTGCCCGAATATGGCGATTTTGCTAACTGCATAGAGCAGCGAATTGCCTTCGAGTGTGATCATGCCGCCAGGCGGCACAGGGCCGATGGGGCCAACTTCAGAGGTTGCTAACCCGTAAATGAGAATAGGGAGAGCAACAATGAGGCCCGCAAGTGGGCCAGCCGCGCCGACATCAAAGAGGGCACGGCGGTTTTTGACGGGCGCTTTAAGCTGAATGAATGCGCCGAGTGTGCCAAAGAGAGATATGAAGGGTAGTGGAATGAAGTAGGGGAGGGTGACGGGCACTTTGTGGTAGCGGGCAGCAAAGTAGTGGCCCAATTCGTGTGCGCCGAGAATGAGTAAGATACTTAGGCTGAAAGGCCAGCCCTGCCAGATATTGAAGGTTTCTGCGCCATAGGATGCGCCGGTGAGCAGTGTGGAGAAGATGGTGGCGATGAACAGCAGCAGGTTGAGTATCCAACGTGTGCGTGTGGGTTCAAATACGTGAGGGATGCCGATGAGGGCGATACGGCCGTTCCCCTCTCGAATCATCGGCGTGAACCCTTGCGCCTCAAAACGCAGGCGTAGTTCATCAAAACACTCGGCTGGGTCTTGTAAAAAGTGCCCACGAAAGCGCACATAACCAGGATGAGGCTGATCCAGGCTGGTATCGTACACGGTAAACAAATCGGTGATGACATTGCGCAGCGCTTCCACCTTATCCAGGGGAACGACAGGTTGGTATGGGGTTTCTTGCATGGGCGGCATTACTCTTGCGTGGCGGTGTCGTCTTCTTCGTCATCGCCCCAACTAATGATCCAAATACATGCCCCGGCGACTAGAATGGTGACAACGATAAGCCAAAACCATTGCATACCCTGCAAGCCTACGTCACGGGCTTCAACGACCAACAGAATGACCATACCCAGCGCCAGCACAAACCAGGCTGTGAGATTGGGGTGGTGATTGATCCAACTTTTGAATGAGTTCATGAGAATGTTAACTCCTCAGTTATTTGTTAAAGGGGATGGGTCACGCGTTCACGTAAGACTTTGATGACAAAGGTGCTGTTTTCTGGCTGCGATTCGCGGATGGCCGCATTCCATGTCGCTGGAAGTTTGTCTAGTTCAACGGCCGTATAACCGCGTTCAGCGACAAGCTGTGTCAGTACCTCCGGTGCATCAGCAGGCAGAAAGATGACGACGACTTCGCAAATATGTTCATCAGCAGAGGTTTCGATGCTGTCAAACATCGCTGTGCCCAACTCTCCGATGGCCTCTTGGGGGTGAAAATACAGTTCTGTCACTCGGCTGACAAGATTTTCGATGTTCCAGCCCACCACTGATTTAATTTCTGTTCCGGTTTGCCCGATAAAATAGCTGCGTTCTCCCAGGGCTAATAGTAAATCGGCGCGTTTGAGCTTGACTGCGCCGTTTGTGGCTTTGTGGATTAGCAGCATGACCGAGGGGATGTCTGACGGCCGTGCGCGGCGTATTTCTGCGGTGTCCCCACTGCTGGCGGTTGTTTTGGGGGCAGGCTTCGCCTTCGCGGGAGGTGGTTTAGGTGTGGTGTCTGCTGTGGGCACGGCCGTTTCTTCGGCTGGCGCTGATTTGGCAATCGTCTTTCCCAGCCGCCGCTTCAGCGACTTGGGGATGGGACGGGACAACCCCATTGGTGATTCCTTCCTTTCTGGCGGCGCGGCAGGTTTGGTATCGGCTGCCTTTGCGGGGGAGGCTTGCACAAATTGTTCCAGCCCAGAATCGAGCGGGACATGTAGTTCGATAGGTGGCGCATCCGCTGGAGCAGGCAAGCGGTTCCAATGCAGGTTAAACAGCGTTTCCGTGTCGTGCATATAACCATCTGTATCAATCACCACATCTGCCTGGGCGACCTTTTCCTCTTGGGGAGACTGTGCTTCAATGCGATGTGTTGCCATTTCTGGTGTCATTCCACGACAAATAATCAAGCGCTCCAACTGCCGCTGCTTTTGGCAGCGCGTCACCCAGATTTGATGGCACATAGCAGCTATCGGCCCTTCAATCAGCTTGATGGCTTCAATAAAGATGACATTTTTATCCGTTTCCTGCATTTGTTGGGCAATGGCAATACGCACGGAGGGGTGTACCATTTGCTCTAAATCGTGCAGCGCCGCCGGGTCATCAAACACTAATTTGCCCAGGGTTTTGCGGTTAATACGGCCGTTTGGCAAACGCACATCCGCCCCAAATGCAACGGCAATCGCCGCTTGCATATTGGGGTCAGTGTCCATCAGGTGATGGACAATTTTATCCGCATCAATGATCAACGCCCCGCGTTCTTGCGCCAGGCGCATAATGGCCGACTTCCCGGTGGCAATATTGCCGGTGACGCCCACGATTAGCTTTCCCGTTTGGGTGACGATACTGCTTTGCTCACTCATGCAAGAACTCCCATTCTTCTAGCCGTTGTTCCAACTGTTTTTCGGTATCGGCATATTCTATGCCCAGGGTTTGTATCTTGTCAAAAGCGCTGTCTTGCGCTGCCTGTTCCATGTCACGGGTAATTTGCGCCAACCGTGCCTCTAGTGCGGTGATGTTGGCCTCTAATTCATGCAGGGCGGCGGCGCGGCGGCGCTGCTCATTTTTGCTGAGTTGTGCGGGTTCGTCGGTGCCATGATTGGCGGGAACGGCCGTTTCCAGCACAGCCGCTTCCTTTTGTGCCAATATTTCTTGTTCCCGCTGCGCCAGATATTCCTGGTATGAGCCATTGAAGACGCGGAGACGCCCGTCCCGCAGTTCCCAAATTTGCGTTGCTAGTCTGTCTACCAAATAGCGGTCATGCGAGACCAGCAGCACCGTGCCGCCAAACGTCTCCAGCGTCGCTTGCAGCGCCTCTTGCGCCGGGATGTCCAGGTGATTGGTCGGCTCATCCAGCAGCAAAAAGTTCGCCTCATCTAACGTGAGGATGGCTAACGCTAGTCGGCTGCGCTCCCCACCGCTCAACGAACTGATGCGCTTGTACACATCATCCCCCTGAAAAAGGAAGCGTGCTAAATAGCTGCGAGCCTCGCCCAACAGCATGTTGCAATGGCGCAAAAACTCGTCCAGCACCGTCTCGTCAGGATGCAAATGCTCCTGTGTTTGCGAAAAGTAGCCGACGTTCAAGCTGGCTCCCAGCATCACATCGCCGGCGGCCGGAATCATTTCACTGAGGATGGTGCGTAGGAAGGTGGTTTTGCCTGTGCCATTGCCGCCAATGAGCGCGGCGCATTCCTGGCGATGCAGTTCGATGTCGTCAGCCATGAACAAGGGCGCGTGCCCCGGATAGCCAACCTGCAATTCGGTAGTACGCAGAATGATGTTGCCGCTGCGGTGAGACGGCCGTAACGACATATTCAACTCAGGCGGGCGGCGTGGGCTGCGCAGCGCGTGCAGTTGGGCATGCAGTTCATCTGGTGAACTGGCCGGCCGTCGCAAATCCAATCGGCTGGATACTTGCAGCCAACCCTTGCTAGATAACTGTGCGATCATGCCCAGCCCGCCCACACGAATCGCTTCCACTTCTCGCGCCAGGCGGCTCAGTTTTCCCTGCGCCATTTGCGTGCGCTGCCCGGCAATGTTGCGGCGAATAAAATCTAACTCTTTGGCTGCCCGCTCTTTGAAGGTCGTAAATTCTTGCTCCAGCAGTTCCCAACGGTCATGGCGCTGCTGCACGTAAGCACTGTAGTTGCCGCGATACGTGGTCAGTCCAGCGCGGGTCATTTCCCATATGGTGTCCACCACTTTATCCAAAAAATAGCGGTCGTGGCTGACGAGCAGCACCGCGCCATCCCAAATCTTTAACGCCCCTTCCAGCCATTCCACCGCCCCCACGTCGAGGTGGTTGGTTGGCTCGTCCAAAATGAGCAGGTTTGGCTTTTCTAGCAGCAGCCGCGCCAGCAGGGCACGGGTTTTTTGCCCGCCGCTCAGGTGTGTGAGGGGCATCTGCCAATCATCTGCGCTGAATCCCAGCCCGGTGAGGGTTTGTTTGATGCGAAGCTGGTAATCGTAGCCACCGGCCAATTCAAATTGCACTTGCAGGCTGCTATAGCGGCTGAGAAGCTCGTCGTCGGTTGTGCCCTCGGCCATTTGAATTTCCATTTCTCGTAATCGTGCTTCGTCGGCACGGAGGTCGGTGAAAGCTGCCAACATCTCCTCATGCACGGTGTGGTCTTTGCCGGTGAATGCCTGGGATGATTCCTGGGTGAGGTAGCCAATGCGTGCGCCGCGTGCCAGGGTGACGGTTCCAGCGCTGGGTTGTGCCATTCCTGCCAGAATGAGTAGCAGCGTGGTTTTGCCAATGCCGTTTGGCCCGACGAGGCCGATTTTGCCGTTGTTGGGGACGCTGGCGGTGATGCCACTAAAGAGATCGAATGCGCCAAAGGATTGCCCCACGTAGGATGCTGTCAGTATTGCCATGGGGCATGATTATACCGGATTGGAGGGAGATTGGTTTAATCTCCAAGATTAAACCAATCTATGTTTGATTAGTGAAGGATGTTGAGGAAGTAGAGGGCGTGCTGTACGATTTCTTTGAGGGTTTTACGGCCGTTTCCATCTCCATCATCCCTATCTGCACGGTACTCAGTGCGATAGTAATAATAGTAGCCGTGATTGCTGCGTGGGTTTACCTTGTTCAAAATAACCCCGGCGATGTGACTTTCCAGCGCTGCTATCTTTTTGGCTGCGGCGATGAAGGCTGGCATGTGTGTTTGGCTGCTGGCAACCATAATGGTTGTATCGACGACTTGTGAAAGGACGGCTCCATCTGTCACCGCTAATAGTGGGGGGCTGTCGAAGATGACGTAATCAGCTTGCTGTTCTAGCCAGGCAATGACTTCTTTCATGCGTTCTGATCCGAGTAGTTCTGCTGGATTTGGTGGAATACGCCCGGCGGGCAGCACGCGTAAGTTGGCTATCAGGGTTCCTTTGAGAAAGGAGGTGTCTTCGCGCCCGCGAATGATCAGGTTTGCCAGGCCTCGTGAGCCATCTACTTCCAGCAGGCGGTGCAGCATGGGGCGACGCATGTCGGCATCTACCAAAATGACTTGTTTTCCAGACTGCGCCAGACTGGTTGCCAGGTTAATGCTGACGGTGGATTTGCCTTCGCTCATGTTGGCGCTTGTCACCAGCAGGGTGCGCAGCGGACGATCAACGCTGATGTACTGAATGTTGGTGCGAATATGCCGGAATCCTTCTGATGTGGGGGAGCGCGGGTCTGTGGCAACGACCAGCGCGTCAACAGCGTGGTTGATTTTCATGCGTTCGATGCTGCCCAGCGGCGTTAGCCCGGTTTCTCGTTCTATATCGAGGGGGTTTTTGATGGTGTCGTCCAGGTATTCGATGAGGAAGACGATGCCAATGGCTAACATGCCGCCAACGGCCGTTGCCAGTAACGTATTTGAGATCACACGCGGGCTTACCGGGTTGTTTGATGGGCGGGCGGCTTCATCAATGACGATGGTGTTCAGGCTGCTGGCTTCGGCAATGCGTACATTTTCATAGCTTTGTACCAGGCTGGAGTGGGTGTCGCGCAGCCGCAGCACGTTGTTGTTCGCCTGTTCAACCAATATCTGGTCTGTTTCACCTTTTTGCAGTTCACTTTCCAGAATGGACTCAGCCGTTTGCAGTTCGGACTCGATTTTGGCGATTTCCGTTTCCAGATTTGATTTGGAGCTGGCAAAGCGTTCCAATTGTTGGTTAATGTTACGTTCCGCAAATACGCGGGGGATTTCATTTGCCAGGTCGCTGGCTATTTGCGGATTTGTGTGCGAAACGCTGAGTTCAATTAGCTGGGTATCGCTTAATAGATTAACCTGGGTTTGTGCTTTGAGGGTTGCCGGTTCCATATCTAGCCCCAGGTTGGCGATGGCTTGCTTTAGCACCTCGTAGTTAGTTAGCCGTGCAACGTAAGATTGTGCTAATTGCTCTCCAACGAGTAATGATCGGTACTCATTGCTGTCTGCCGCACCTTCACTGACAAGGAGAACGGCCGTTGATTTGTAAATGGGGGTTTGGCTCCGGCTAATCAGAAAAGCAGACGCCCCAGCAACAAGTGCGCCCAGTACGATGAGCCATAACCAGCGCAGAAACAATGACACATATTCACGCAATTCCATAAGATACTACCTCGTGTTATGGCTCCCTTGTCAAGCGGTTTGCTGCGGAACAACGCAGTTTGCAGCAGTAGCTGCAAGAGACCCTGCTGTCAAGTTAACTTGAGAGTAATATATTGTCTATAAATGGGTTGTGAAACGATAGTGAAGAGCGCGTGAATCTGGACTGGAAAAGAAAAACCCCTCTGGAAAAGAGGGGCTTTCAGAAATTTTAATTCAAGTATTGGCGTAAATGCCCGGCAAAGTTGGGATGTCGTAATTTGCGCAAGGCTTCTTTTTCTAATTGGCGAATGCGCTCCCGAGAAAGACCAAACATTTCTCCCACTTCTTTTAGCGTACGGGATTCACCGTCTTGCAGGCCGTAACGCAGCCGCAAAATTCGTGCCTCACGTGGTGTGAGTTGATCTAAAATGTCACCAATTTCTTCGGTTAGCATTTTCTGCGCAACTGATTCGGCTGGTGGCGGCGCTTCAATATCTTCAATGAAGTCGCCTAGTTCGGCGTCAGACTCATCACCAACGGGGCGTTCCAGGTGAACAGGTTGACGGCTGGTGCGCAGCATCCAGCGCACGCGCTCGGCTGGTAGTTCCATGCATTCGGCAATTTCTTCGGCAGTGGGCTGACGGCCGTATTCTTGCTCCAATTCTTGCGCCACCTGATACAGCTTGCTAATGCGACCACCCAAATGTGCAGGGATACGAATCGTACGGCCGTGATTTGCCAGCGCACGTGTGACTGCTTGTCGAATCCACCATGTAGCATACGTGCTAAAACGATTACCACGCCGATAATCGTATTTCTCAACAGCCTTCATCAGTCCAACGTTACCTTCCTGAATTAAATCCAGAAATTGCAGGCCCCGCCCACGGTATTTTTTGGCAATGCTGACAACAAGACGCGTATTGGCCCGAATAAGATGGGCGCGTGCGGCATCACCTGCTTCTTGCGCATTGACCAATGAGTCAATGGTATCCATATCTAGAAGATGCTCTTCGTTTTGCATCTTATCGGTTGCTTCTCGCCCTGCCTCAATCTCCATTGCCAGGGTGACTTCTTCCTCAGCGGTCAGCAATTGTTGCTGGCCCATTTCGCGGAAGTAGAGACCCACAGAATCATCAATTGGCACATTGCTGAGATCGAATAAGGGGGCTGCATGAGGTTCCCAAGAAAAGTTCGGCATAGCCTGGGTTCTCCCATTTACCATCTCGTCGCCAGCTTCTATAACATCACCATTTACTTGAAGCAATTCCTGGTCTTCCTCATTTTCAAATACGGAAACACCAGCATTTTGCGCCTCTTCCAAAAGTAATTCTAATAAATTGAGATTGTCTTCTATATCAGGGAGAACTTCTAGAATCCGATCATATGTGATATACCCCTGTTCCATACCATCATTGATCAGGGCGTTAATAACTTCCATTTCGTCAAATGGGTTAGTTAAATCGCTCATGAATTGTTACCTTTCTTCCTCTTCATATATTTTTTGTTTGGGTAGTGGCTCTCACCGGGCAAGTTTCACTCTTCCCGAAACAATCGTGCAGTCTAACATAGTCAGAGACCAAAAGTCAAGAGCCTATCGGCCTGTTAAACAAGCTGTCCCTTAACTTACAATAATACTATTAAATAATGTGTTACAGATTAGATTCACTTTAGAGTGAAAAGGTGTCAATGGGGTTATGAGGCGTTGTGCAGAACTTCGTCTACACCTAATAGGGGGGTGTGCAAGATACGATGTGCCAATTGGAGGTCTAAACGGCAATCAAGAGGCCACTCTCCACTTTGGGAGGGCGCTATTGTAATAGAACCCTGTTGTGTCACGTTCCAATAGTCCAGCATTTTTAGACTGAATTCAGCGCGGGTAAGAATTTGGTTTCCGGCAATGTTGAGAATGCCGTTGAATGGATGGTCAGCTAATTCCAGGCAAGCATTACTCAATGTTTGTACCCATACGGGGTTACGAACCTGGTTATTGAACAGGGTGATGGGCTGGTGTGTTTGTAAGGCTTTGACCATCCAAGCTGTGCCATGATCCATTTCGTGCAGACCGTAGATGAGGGAGGTGCGAATGATGACGTGGTTGGGATGTTGTTGGACGATGGTTTCGGCTGTGGCTTTGGCACGGCCGTATTCGTTCACAGGTGAAGGTGGGGTAGATTCGTCGTAGGGGGGTGGGTGTGGGGAATCGATACGGCCGTTAAAAATGCTGTCTGTCGAGAGATGGATCAGGCGGGCCTGGGTCGCGCTTGCTACCTGGGTGATATGCCGTGTTCCCGTTTCGATGACGGCACGCATATCTTCTCCACGATTTGACCCTACAGTGTGGATGATGACGTCAGGTTGAAATTGAGTGATGAGGTGGGTGACGGCCGTTTCCTGCCGTACATCTAACCGCTTACCCTGAGGCAAGCCCAGTGGGTCATGCTGGAAATAAGAATAACAGACCTCATGAGTCTGCAATGCCAAAGGCACAAGGTGCCGTCCCAGGTAACTGCTCCCCCCGGTAATCAGGACTCGTGCCATTTTTCGTTATGCTTCCATTAACTCCATTTCATTTGCTTTTGCCAATGCTGCTTGAGCGGCCGCCTGCGCGGCAAGTTGCTTGCTGCTGCCTTCACCTTCTCCCCAGGCAACATCTCTAACCATCACCTCAAGCGTAAATATTTTGGCGTGATCTGGCCCACTTGTCTTCACCACACGATAGCGCGGTGTAATGTTGTAGCGAGCCTGTGCCCAAACTTGGAATTCGCTTTTCGCATCTTTGTGTGCCGACGAAGCTAAAATATGGGGCAATTCCGCACTAATCAACTCTTCTGTTAATACTTTGGCTGCACCTAGCCCTTGATCCAGGTAAACCGCTCCGATAACGGCTTCAAATGTTGCACATAAAATGGGTACACGTTCTCGTCCCCCATTCTCTGCTTCGCCATATCCCAAACGCAAGAAACGGCCGATTTCCAATTCCCGTGCAAAGGCAGCCAATGTTTCCGCACGCACTAATGCCGCTCGTAGGCTTGTCAGTTCCCCCTCGTCCATTTCTGGGTAGTGATGATATAGATAAGCCCCCACGACAAAATCCAGTACAGCGTCCCCCAAAAATTCCAGCCGTTCATTATCTTCCAATGCGCCGCCTGGATTCTCATTCAAAAAAGAACGATGTGTCAATGCGCGAGTCAATAAGGAATAATCACGAAACTCGACCCCTAAATTTTGCTCCAATTCTATGTAGTCATTCATGTGTCTCAAATCACTGTGCCATCACCTGCCACTAGTCATCAAATTTCTTGATAACTAAAACAGCATTATGACCGCCAAAACCAAAAGCATTATTCAAACAAACGTCAATTCTAGCTGGACGTGGCTGGTTCGGCACATAATCCAGGTCGCAATCGGGGTCAGGCGTTTCATAATTAATAGTGGGTGGCAATATTTGATCCCGAATCGCCAGTGTGCAAAAGACGGACTCAATGGCACCCGTAGCTCCCATAATATGTCCGGTCATGGATTTGGTAGAGCTAATAGCAACTTTGTATGCATGGTCACCAAGTGCGTGTTTGAGAGCAGCCGTTTCCGTTGCATCATTCAATACTGTGGCCGTGCCATGCGCACTCACGTAATCGACCGCCTCCGCAGACAGTCCTGCATCTGCTAATGCGATGCCAATCGCTTTCGATGCCCCCACGCCTCCTTCCGATGGTGCAGTGATGTGGTGAGCATCCGTTGTTTGTCCATAACCTACCACTTCCGCCAAAATTGTTGCCCCGCGAGCTTGTGCATTTTCCAGCGATTCCAAAACCAATACACCAGCACCTTCTCCCACCGCCAGGCCGTCACGATCTTTGTCAAATGGTCGTGGCGTTGTGTGGTCGCGGGAGGTCGTTGCCTGTGCCCGTTCAAAACCGGCTAGCGCTACTGAAGCTAGAATCGATTCAGAACCACCCGCCAACGTAGCTACCAATTCTCCACGGCGAATGGCACGGAAGGCGTGCCCTATCGCATCGCAGCCTGCTGCACAGGCGGTGGTAATTGTGGTAGATGGCCCATGAATGCCATATTCAATTGCCAACATGCCTGCTGCGCCATTTGGCATAATCATTGTAATTGCAAATGGGCTGACACGTCGTGTTCCCTTCTCGTTGACAATATGGTCTTGCTCTACCAGCGTACGAATACCGCCGACACCCGTTCCCATGTAAATACCAATCTGATCGCGATTTTCGTCGGTAATGGGCAGCTTTGCCTGTTCCATTGCCTCTTTGGCTGCGGCTACCGCAAATTGTTGGTAGCGGTCGCGCCGTCGTGCCTCGCGGCGGTCCATAAAATCGGTTGGGTCAAACTCTTTTACCTCAAACAGGCAGGGCATGGTATGCTGCCCATTATTTTCTAGCAGGGTGTATGGGCCAATGCCCGATTTCCCAGCCAGGATGGCTTCCCAGGTGTCTTTGACATTATGACCTAGAGGGGTGATAAGCCCCGCGCCAGTAATCACGACGCGGTGGTTTTGATGGTTGCCATTATTCATACCGAATCTCCAACTTAAAGTTTTTTGTTTCTTTTGCAACTTCCCCCAATTCGCTGAACAAGTCTAATGCGTTAACACCGGGAGAACGAGATAAGTTGCGCTTTCGTGTAAATTGGGCGGTGCGAGTTTGCCAGTTTGTGGTTTTCTCAGAGGGCATCATGCGCTTTTTTAATTATCGGTTTCTGTAGGGTGATAATGCCCTTCTACCCAGGCGCTTTTGTTTGGGCCGACTTCCTTTTTCCAAACGGGAACTATTTCTTTGAGCCGGTCTATGCCATAACGCGCGGCATCGAATACGCCTTGGTCGCGGTGACCAGAGGCGCAGGCAACGAAGGTGGTGATGTCGCCGATGTCTAAACGGCCGATTCGCTGCACAATGGCAATCCCTTTTACTGTCGGCCAGCGTTCCCAGATTTCGTGGGCAATTTGAGCCATTTTTGCTTCGGCCATTTCATTGTAGGCTTCATATTCCAGGTACAGGGTTTGGGGTGGCAGCCCTTCGCGTTGGGTTTGGCCGCGTACGGAGCCGGTGAAGCTGACTATGGCGCCAATGTCGGGGCGCAGCAGGTGTTGGTGGATGGCGTTGAGATTGGGTGGGTCGGCGCTGATAGCAAAGTAGGTGGGATGGGGCAGGTCTGCTCCTCCGCTGACGGGGGGGAAGATGGCAATCTCGTCGCCGGGTTGGATGAGTGTTTGATCGGAGGCAAATGCTTTGTTGATGGCGACAAGGGCACTGGGCAGGGCTGGTGCCAGTTGTGGGTAGTGGGTTGCAATGGTTTGCCGTAGTTGGGCGACGCTGCTGGGCAGCGGCATGTCTAAGGAAATATGGCTGGCGTTGGCGTGTTCTTTGAGTGTGGCAAATAGGCGAATTTGAAGGGTCATAAAATTTGCGATTTACGATGGTTCGTTTGCTTGATAGGTTCCGCTTTGACCGCCGGATTTGGCGATGAGGCGGATGTCGCTGATGGTCATGCTGCGATCTACGGCTTTTGCCATATCGTAGATGGTGAGGGCGGCGATGGATACGGCCGTTAATGCCTCCATCTCTACCCCTGTTTTGCCTGTCACGCGAGCGGTTGCTTCAATGTTAACGCTGTTGGTCTGCGGGTTGGGTGTGCAAGAAACATCAACGTGATTCAGCATCAGGGGGTGGCAAAGGGGGATGAGGTCACTGGTGCGCTTGGCGGCCATCACACCGGCCAATTGCGCCACACCGAGTACGTCGCCCTTTTTCATGTTCCCGGCCATAATTAATTGTAGGGTTTCGGGCTGCATTGAGACGCGCCCACGAGCAACGGCCGTGCGCACCGTATCTGGTTTGTGCCCGACGTCTACCATTTTGGCCTGCCCACTTTCATCTAGATGGGTCAATTGCTTTTTCATAGGTATGCTATTATAGTGAGCCGAACAGGAGTTTGCGAATTGGGGAGATTGGCGTTGAGGAGATGGGCGATGCGATACGATGCGATTTATCTTTCACCCCATTTGGATGATGTGGCCTTGTCTTGCGGCGGGCAGGTATACGATTTAACGGCTGCTGGGCAGTCTGTCCTCATTGTGACGATTGCTGCTGGGGATCCGCCGGAATCACCCTTGTCTGATTTTGCGCTGGCACTGCACAGTCGCTGGCAGCTTGCGGCTGATGCCGTTGCCCGTCGCCGGGAGGAGGATGCGGCGGCTTGCCAGGTGTTAGGGGCTGATTGTTTGCATTGGGATATACCAGATTGTATTTATCGCTTGCATCCGCAGACGGGAGCGCCTTTGTACACGTCTAATGAAGCGTTGTTTGGGAAGGTTAATGAGGCGGAAACGGCCGTTGCTGCCCAATTAGCAGATCGCATGTGTACACTGCCGCCGCATGACCGCGTGATTGCCCCATTAACCGTAGGCAATCATGTCGATCACCAACTAGTGCGGCGTGCGGCCGAGCAATGTTTTGGCGATCAGCTTACCTATTATGAAGATTACCCGTATGTGCGTTTGTCGGGAGCATTGGAGTGTGTGATTTTGCCTGGCTCCCGCGATTGGCTGGCCGAAGTGATTCCAGTGAGTGCTGCTGGAGCGGCCGCACGGATTGAGGCGATTGCCGCATTTGAGTCGCAAGTGAGTTCGTTTTTTAACGGCCGTTCCGACCTGGCGGCGCAAATTCAACAGCAAATCACAAAAACTGGTGGGGAGCGCGTTTGGAAACGCGCCTGAAATACGCATTCGCTTGATTATTTCCATTCGGTGAACTTATAATTGTGAGCATCGGGCAAACAGGAAAGTGATGCATGGGCCAATTAACAACCAGACAATTACAACGAAAACGAGACCGGCAAACCAAACTGCGCAGCCGTTCCGGTTTACAACCCGGCGATATGCTTCAAGATCGGTATCGTATTGTTGGCCCCTTGGGTGCCGGGGGGTTTAGCTCTGTCTATCAAGCTCGTGATATGCGCTTTCCTCAGGCCACAAAGCTGTGCGCCGTCAAAGAGATGCTCATCTCTGCCTCTGATCCACATATTCGCAAACTGACCATCAAATCATTTGAGCGTGAAGCCAGTATGTTGGCAATGCTCAATCACCCTACTATTCCCGACGTTTCTGATTATTTTACGGAAGGCAACCGCAGCTATCTCATTTTGGAGCTAATTCGCGGCAAAGATTTGCAAAACTGGCTGGAAGAAAGCAAAGAGCCTTTGGATCAGGAAACGGCACTCAGTTGGGCATTGCAATTATGTGATGCGCTGGCTTACTTGCACAGTCAGAAACCACAACCCATTGTTTTCCGGGATATGAAGCCGTCTAATGTGATGTTGGACCAGTTCCAGAATATTCGCTTGATTGACTTTGGAATTGCCAAGCTGTTTGAGGCGGGAAATAAGGGGACGATGATTGGCACGGAAGGGTATTCGCCGCCAGAGCAGTATCGCGGCGAGGCATCTCCGGCTGGCGATGTGTATGCGTGGGGGGCGACATTGCATCATTTGTTGACACGCAAAGACCCACGTTTGGAACCGCCGTTTACGTTTGCGGAACGGCCGATTCGTGATGTGAACCCGAACGTGTCCCCTGAATTTGATGCCATTATTATGCGTTGTCTGGCATATGATCCGAAGGAACGCTACGCGGATGCGCTGGCGTTGAAGAGTGCGCTGGAGTCTTTGGCACAGGCGGATGCGCAGGCTGCTTTTATGGCTTCTTCGCAGGTGGTTGAGATGGTGACGGCCGTTTCTGAAGGGGGTGCGCCAACGGCCGTTCCCTCGACATCCCCGAAAACCCGCAGCACCAATACTGTCAAACCCCTGTGGGTATTCAAATGCGAAGATGAGATTCGCTCCAAAGCGGCCGTAGCCTCAAATATGGTTTTCGTAAGCGCATATGACAATAACCTCTATGCCCTTTCTGTGAACAGCGGCGAGTTCGTTTGGAAGCATCCCACATCGGATGGGTTGGGTTCCTCACCCTACGTATATGGTGATGCCGTTTTTGTAGGCTCTGCGGACAGCCACTTGTACTCTCTGAATTATCAGACAGGACGGATGAATTGGCGCTACGCTACCAGAGGCCCCGTCTACTCTTCTCCCATTGTACGCTTCGATCATGCATTTTTTGGCTCGGATGATGGCAATGTGTATGCTGTCAATGTAAATAGCGGAAAGGAAATTTGGAAGCAAAATGCGTTTAGCGCAGTCCGCTCCACTCCTTTTGTCGATGAAGAGCGTGTCTTTTTTGGGACAGAGGGTGGGTATGTTTACAGCCTTGAAATTGCTTCTGGAAAAATAAAATGGCAGTTTCAATCTAAACGCGCCGTGACTTCCTCCCCCGCCGTTTCAGACGATTTGCTTGTGGTCGGCTCATTGGATAATACGGTGTATGCATTGGATGCAGGTACTGGGTGGGCCATTTGGCGTTTCCGAACCCGCCGTCCCATTATTTCCTCGCCTGTTATCCATGATTATGTGGTGTACATCGGTTCGTCGGATGGCAATTTGTACGCGATTGACCTGGATAGTGGCCGCCAGATATGGGCGTTTGAAATAGATGGGCAGGTGTCCTCTTCTCCGGCTGTGTGGAAGGATGCTGTTTATTTTGGCGGTACAGATGGTAAAGTGTACAGTCTGGGAACGAAGCGAGGTGAACTACGCTGGCAATTTGAAACTGGCGGGCCAGTTATTTCCTCGCCTACTATTGAAAAAGACGTCATGTATATAGGGTCCACAGACCACCAGTTATATGCATTTCCAGTATAAATAAGTATGCTCATTAGGTGGCAGATGCTATACGCTGGTTGTTTGAATTGTAAATGGATGCACAGGTAAAAAATGATGAATGACCTGGCCGATGATTTGAAAGAAACCGAACAAACAAATGATGAATTGGCTGCATCTACTGAGCCTGACATGTTGCTAAGGGAGCCTGAAACGGCCGTACCCACAGAAGATGGAGATGAATCAAACATGCTACCCAACACAGAAGAAATAGAAGACGAAGCCATCGCCGATGTGGATGCTGGCGATGAGGACATGGATGATATCTTTCCCGAACCGCAGTCACTAGAAACGGCCGCGCTCGAAATTCATCCCGATTTAGACAACCCCCTCTTCAATCTGGCCAAGATTGGCGCTGCCAGCGAAGCAGGCGAGCAAACAATGGTGGTTGCCAAACGCTGCTTTAAGGGAGCGGTGCGCGAGCGTAACGAAGACTCATGTTTAGTCTTCACTTCTGAGACGGGTGGACACTTCCCCATCTTGCCTTTTGGCTTATATGTTGTGGCTGATGGCATGGGGGGGCATAAAAACGGACACATTGCCAGCAAGACAGCCTCTCGTATTGCTGCCCGCCAGGTTATTGAACGCGTGTATATGCCCTTGTTGCAAGTTGAGAGCGTGCCCAGTTCAACCCCCATTGTCGAAGTTTTAGAAGATGCGGTGGAATCCGCTCATCGTGCTTTGTATGATCCCACTGAACAGGCCGATACGGGCACGACGCTCACTGTGGCGCTGGTGTTAGGGCGGCGTTTGTACGTGGCGCATGTGGGCGACACACGCCTTTATCTCTGGCATAACGACAAATTAGAAAAAGTGACGACGGACCATTCTTTGGTTCAGCGGCTTCAGGATGTAGGCCAGCTTACAGCCGAAGAGGCCACTTTCTATCAATATCGCCATGTCTTGCTACGGGCCGTTGGTCAGGGGGAAGATTTGGCTGTGGATACATATACGCGCCGCTTGCCTAAGGCCGGTAAGTTGTTGTTATGTACGGATGGCGTTAGCGGCCTTATTCCAGAATTTGAAATTGGTATGATATTGCAACAAGATAAGCCAGCTGATGATATTGCTGAAGAATTAATGGATGCGGCAATGGATGCAGGTGGTTATGATAATATTACGGCGATTGTTGTAGATTTTCAGTTGGGTTAACCAGTTTTGCTGAAATTGCCCCGCTAATTTTTTGAATGATGACAGAGCAGCCTAATTATTACGCAATTCTAGGCGTTGATAAACATGCCTCGTTGGAAGAAATCCACGAAGCGTTTGCGACCTGGCGGATTAAACTCAAGGAAGCAGAGCAGTTGGAGAGTACTCAGTATCAGCAGATTGCTTATGCTTATGAGGTCTTGAGCGATTCGGATCGGCGGACTCTTTATGATTCGCTTTTGCAGGAGACGTCGGCTGAGTCGGTGTTGGAAGTTCATGCGCTGTTAAGCCGCAGCAAGATTGGTGTGTTGGATACGCCGCAAGTTGTGTATTTGTTGGTTAATGTACATCCGCCACAACAGGCTGAAGATGCGCGGCTGCCGCTAAATCTATGTCTGGTGCTGGATCGCAGCACGTCTATGAATGGGGAACGCCTGGAACGGGTGAAAACGGCCGTTGAAATGGTGCTAGATAAGCTTGGCCCAGAGGACGTCATTTCAGTCGTGAGTTTTAGTGATCGGGCGGAGGTGCTGCTTCCCGCGGGACGTGTGCATAATAAGGTGCGTTTACTCTCACGTGTGAAGAGTATGTTGGCCTCCGGTGGTACGGAGATTTACCAGGGGCTGAAAACCGGTGTTGAGGAAATGCGTCAGGTATCTCTGTCGCAGCACATCAATCACCTGATTTTGCTTACGGATGGACATACCTACGGGGATGAAGCGTTGTGCGTGCAGTTGGCAAAGGAAACGGCCGTGCAAGGCATCGGCATCACTGCTTTTGGTATTGGCTTGGAGTGGAACGATAAATTTCTGGATCGACTCGTTGCCCCATCTAGTGGTCAATCGGGCTATATTGACGATCCTATGCAAATCATTGAGTATTTGGAAAAACGCATTAAAGGCTTGGGCGCTGTCTATGCCCAAAATGTGCAATTCCACCTTAATTTTCCCAATGCCGTTTACATGCGGTATGGGTTTAAGATGACTCCTTACGCGCAGCCTATCGATAAAGAGAAAGAATATGTCAAGTTAGGCGACATAGAAGGGCGTCGCCCCCTTTCATTTTTATTGGAACTTAGCATTGATCCCCAGCCTATTCAAACACGTATCAAACTGCCTGTTCATTTAACGGCCGTGATCCCTGGCAAAAAATTACAAAAATATACCTTCAAGCAAGATTTGCAGTTGATGGTGTTAAAGACGCCCCTTCAGGAAGAACCGCCAGAAGCCGTGCTGCGAGCCGTGCGAATGCTCAATATGTATCGTATGAATGAAAAAGTATGGGAAGATGTGGAAGCTGGAAATGTAGAAATGGCCACAACCCGGATGCGCCACCTGACAACCCGGTTTTTAGAAGCAGGGCAAACGCAGTTGGCCCGCCAGGCTCAAATGGAAGTAGACCGCCTGGCAAATGTGGGTGATTTATCATTGGAAGGACGCAAAACGCTTAAGTTTGGAACCCGTGCACTATTAAATCAAACGATGTCTTTGCTGTTAAACGGGGACGAGGCGGGCGAGCATGATTAAATGTCCTGAATGTGGTTCGGCACAATATGAGGGGACGCTTTTTTGTAGTGAGTGCGGCCGTTTCTTGGTGGAGACAGCACAGAATATCACAGCGCAATTGCCATTTGCCCAATTCGGTCGCTTGCCCACACCGCCGCCCCAAATTGAAGAGGAACTTGAACTACTTGCCAGCAGCAAAGAGATAACATTTTTTATACCCAGCAGGCGAGAACGTCTTCAACGCCAGTTACAGAATGAGATTCGTGTGGGACGTGCTGACGAGGATGCCGGTTATATTCCAGAGCTTGACTTAACCGGATACGATGGCGTCGCTCATGGCGTATCCCGTGTACATGCTACGATTCAGTTAACCAATCAGGGTATCGTCGTCGTTGATCTTGGCAGTACCAATGGTACTTATCTCAATAACTATCGCCTGACTGCCCAGCAGCCTTATTTGCTGGCTAGTGGGGACGAAATTCTATTTGGTGATTTGTTGGTTCATATATTTTTTGACCTATAGTGGGGGTCCAGTACAAAAAGAGAAAACCTATGCAAACAGTGATCGTTCACATTCATAATGAAGACCCAGTGGTTTGTGAAATCGAAGAGATACCAGCACAAAATGCGCAGTTTATTATCATTCACAACCCGCGCCGCCGTGATGGTTCCGATGTTCATTACTTAGATGAAGATGTTTCGTCGGTTTTGTTCCCTATGCATCGTGTTAACTTTATCCAACTGCTGCCCTCCGCAGATGTGGAAGAAATTATTGGTTTTGTGCGCGAATAAAAATGGTAGAAAGAATCCCAACATCATTGGAATCTGGCCCGCCACGACTTATCTTAATCGTGGATGATGAGGCACGCATGCGACGTTTTATTCGCATGAATATGGAGCTGGAAGGTTATCAGGTCGTCGAAGCAGATAATGGCCTTCACGCGCTTGAGCAAATTCGGCAGCACACACCTGACTTAGTGGTGATGGATGTGATGATGCCCGAAATGGATGGCTTCGAGACGCTGAAGTTACTGCGAGAAATTTCTACCGTTCCGGTGATTTTGCTAACGGTGAAGGGTGAAGAAGAGGACAAGATTCATGGGTTGAATTTGGGGGCGGATGATTACATCACCAAGCCTTTTAGCCCACGAGAATTGAGCAGCCGGGTAACGGCCGTGCTGCGTCGTGCAGATTGGCCTGCGCCCGCACCGCGTACCATTCTCGTCATTGATGACCACTTGTCCATAGATTTCAATCGCCATCAAGTTATTGTAGATGGCGAGCGTGTGGACTTGCGTCCCACAGAATATCGTCTTCTCAATCATCTGGTACAAAATGCCGGGTGGGTTGTTCCCCATGACACATTGTTAGCGAAAGTCTGGGGGTATGAATATCGTGATGAAACCCACTACCTAAGACTTTACATAAACTACTTGCGCAAGAAAATCGAGATCGATCCTGCCAATCCTCAATACATTCTTACAGAACGTGGTGTTGGCTACCGGTTTGTGGATTTCAAGAAGAAACAAGGCGAATGACAGCAGTACGCATCGTGACCGATGCCACCGAGTTTTTTAAACAAATTAACAGTTACCTTCCTGTTGATCAACGATTATGTGTGCAGGAAGCATTTGCCTTTGCTCGTCGGGAACACGGTGATCAACGCCGAAAATCTGGCGAGCTTTTTTTTATTCACCCCTTAACCGTCGCCTATTACCTCTCTGAATATCACCTGGATTCGGCTGCATTGTCGGCAGCTTTGCTGCACGACATCGCTGAAGATACTCGCGTTTCCATAGATGACATTGAACGGCGCTTTGGTAAAGATGTGGCTTTGCTGGTAGATGGTGTGACGAAGTTGAAAGACGTGACACTTGGCGTTTCCAAAGGGCGCAAACTTTCCCCGGAAGAATTGCAAAATGCCAGTCTGCACAAAATGTTTGATGTGATGACGGCAGATGTGCGCACGGTCATTGTGAAACTGTTTGATCGTCTACACAATATGCGCACTATCAAAGCGCTGCCAGAACGAAAACAACGTCAAAAAGCAGAAGAAACGTTAACGGTTTATGCGCCATTAGCAAATCGTTTGGGTATTTGGAAAGTCAAAAACGAACTAGAAGCACTTTCGTTAGAAGTACTGAATCAATCTGCTTACGAATTGATAAAAACGCGGCGTGAACACCTTTTGCAAGAACAACAAGCAGCCTATAAGCAAGTTAGCGCAGAGATTTTTGATTGCTTGTTGCAGGCAAATCTGGATGTTAGAGATGTCATGCTGGCCCCGGAAAATATTTATACGGTGTATCAAGACCTGACAGCTCGCGGAGCATCCTATTATGACGTGGATAGGACATTGCGGCTGATTGTTTTGATGGATGATTGGCCCTCCTGTTATTTGGCATTGGGTCATTTGCACCGGCTGTGGAAGCCGGTTCCGGGGCGGTTTGATGATTATGTGGCTGTACCTCTGGATAATTTGTATCGTTCCCTGCATACAACAGTGGTTCATTCCGATGGGCAGTATGTGAAACTGCGTATCCGTACTGTAGAAATGGACAAGGTTTCGGAGATAGGGGTGCTGGCGCGTTGGCTGTACGCTGGTACGCCTTTATGGACGACCGGAATTGCTAATCGTATTGACTCGTTTATAAGCAATATTACGGAAAATATTAGTGTAGAAGTACAAGACCCTGGCGCAGGCGTGAAAGGGGTTGTAGAGGACGTTTTCCGCAAGCAAATCCGTGTGTATACACCACGCGGTGATGTTGTGGAGTTGGGGCAGGGGGCGACGGCAATTGATTTTGCTTATTCTATTCATACGGGTTTGGGAAATCAATGTCATGCTGCGTATGTGAATGACCAATTGTATCCATTGAATCGCCCGCTGCACGATGGCGACCGGGTGCAGATTGTGAAGAGTGTACGTGCAGAGCCGCAGCGAGCCTGGTTGGATGAAGACCTGGGATATATCGCTACTAATTATGCACGGTCTCATGCACGGCGCTGGTTCCGACGTTTGTCTAAGGGGAAGGCTGTTTTTCAGGGGAAGAAGCTGCTGGAATCGGAGTTGGAGATGTTAGGCTTGCCGGATTACCCGCATGTGGAGATTGCGGCGGCCTTTAAGTATGAATCGACGACTGAGTTGTATCATGATATTGGGCGAGCGGATGTGTTGTTAACGGCCGTTGCCACCAGCGTCTTAGAAAATACATGGGGGCGCGGCCCGGCACGGAATTTAGATGATGTTGTCTATTCCGTAACTGGCGAAAAATACGTCATCGTTAATGCGCACAAACGCAAATTGCGTCTATGTGCTACATGCAATCCCCATCCCGGCGATGCTATTGCCGGGTTTGTCCGTGCCGATGGGGGTGTAACCGTCCATCAGGAAACTTGCCACACATTGCGTCCCAACCGATTGTCTGGGCGTATTCTCAAGTTGGGGTGGGGGAAAACAGGAACCCGGCAGGCACGGTTGTTGACCGTGCAGGTGGATGTGTTTGACCGTCCAGGGTTACTGTACGACATTACACGGCTCATGCAAGATGAGCAGATCAACATTTCATTCATCAATACCATGATTCCCTCACGTAAGGGAGAGAAGCATGTGATTTTAGGGGTAGAGGTGGTGCGACCACGCCAGTTGGTACGTATCTTGCACCAAATTCAGGCCATTGCGAATGTGTTTGCTGTGCGCTGCTTACCAGAAACTCCCTCGCAGGATGAAAGTTTCCCGACAAAGATGCCCTATAAGCCGGAGTGACAAACCATAATTGGTAGCCAATAAACCGTCATTGTCGCAGTTTACTGGCTACCGTTAACTACAATGTTGGCGGACGGCGTAATGGGGATTGGAACATGGCGCTGCTTTGGCTTGTCCATTGAGTTTCACTGCTGTCGCTGCGCACGTAGTCTAAAAAGCCTTGGGCACGGCTGTCTAGCAAGTCAATGTGATGGAGCAAGACGGCTTCTAATGTTTTGGGCGTGGTTGGCGATCCCCATTCTGTTGTGCCGTGATGGGCGGCAACCAAATGTACAAGCTGGCGGAGGTTTTCTTCTGGGAAGTTTAACTCAGCGGCTGCTTTTTCAATGCGTACGATAGCGCGAACGATGTGGCCCACCAAACGGCCGTCGTCCGTCACGGCAAATGAGTTGGCAATACTATACTCGGCCGTTTTGCCCATATCATGCAGCAGCGCACCCGTAACCAGCAAATCCTTGTTGACGTGCGGGTAATGGTCAGCTAGTTGTGCCGCAATCGTTGCCATGCTCAACGAGTGTTCCAGAAGACCGCCAATGTATCCATGATGCATCGATCTTGCTGCCGGAGCGCTGGCGTACTCTTTCAGAAATGCATCATCCAACAAGATGTGCGTCGTTAATTCTTGCCAGGGCTGGCCTAAGCTGTTGATGATTGTTCGTAGTTCGGCTTGCATCTCCTCGCGGGAACGCAGACTGGCTGGCAACAGTTCGGTCAGGTCAGGATCGGGCACGGGATTCATATCTGTGATATTGACTTGCAGGGTTTCTTTGTAATTGACCACACGCCCGGTAATGAGCGCGGCCGTGCCAACTCGTGTCCACTCTTCTACATAAGCGGGCACATTCCAAAAGACAGCTCCTGCCTGGCCGCTTTTATCGCGGAGAACACAGAGGATGTAGGGACGGCCGTCCTTTGTAGTGCGTCGGGCTACTTCCTGCAGAAGAAACAATTCATTCAATAATTCAGTACCAACAGATAACTCAGCAATAGCAATGGTTTTCAAGACAACCTCCAACCGGTTTTTACGGTATACTTTTCAAAAACAGAGGGCAGGTGAGAAGCGCCTTCTAAATCTTTGTTGGGATCGATTATACCTGAATCTGGAGCGCTCTCGTAACAAGGGCAGAGAAAAGCGTCGCCGAGGGTGAAAGCATGAAACGATTGATTGTTGGCATTTCAGGCGCCAGTGGCGTCATTTATGGTATACGTTTGTTAGAGGTGCTGCGAGATGTGCCAGACGTGGAAACGCACCTGATTTTGAGCGCGGCTGGGGGCATTACTATTGGCCTGGAAACGAATTATACAGTGGAGCAAGTACAGGCTCTTGCTGATGCGACCTATCGCTTCAAAGATATTGCTGCGGCTGTTTCTTCTGGCTCGTTCAAAACAATGGGCATGGTCGTGATCCCTTGCACGATGAAAACGCTGGCAGGGATAGCCTATTCTTTTAGTGATAATTTACTGTTACGGGCAGCGGACGTTGTGTTAAAGGATCGCCGCCGCCTGGTGATTGTTCCCCGGGAAACACCATTGCATTTGGGACATTTGCGGATCATGACGCAGGTGGCGGAATTGGGGGCGGTGATTATGCCGCCTATGCCTGCCTTCTATCATCGCCCGCAAACACTGGACGACATTATCAATCAAACAGTCAACCGTGTATTGGATTTGTTGGAAATAGATTTACTGGCGGATTTGTTTCAGCGTTGGCAAGGTGGTAGTCAGAGCCATGAGTGATGGACGCGCTCCGGTGTTGGCTTATCTGGCAGTCCATCGGGTGATGACTTTGGCGACAACTGGCAAGGAGGGGGTTTGGGCGGCTGCGGTCTTCTATGTGAATGATGGGTTTGACCTGATATTTCTTTCGGCGGGACATACACGACACGGCCGTAATATTGCCCAAAACCCGCGTGTGGCTGCAACTGTGCAAGAGGATTATGCTGATTGGGCTGATATTAAAGGGGTGCAGTGTGAGGGGCGAGTGTTGTTGTTGGAGGGGGATGAACGGGACACGGCCGTTACTCTTTACGCCCAAAAATATCCATTTTTACAACGTGCCCCGGCTCCTATTCGTGCGGCATTGCACCATGTGAATTGGTATCGCTTGTGCCCAGACCGACTTTACTTTGTAGACAATAGCAAGGGATTTGGACACCGTGATGAGGTTCGTCTGACCTACTAGTTTGAGGCTGCGTCTTGCTGATTGGGCGGCTCTGGCAAAATGCGCTTTAAGTATGTTGTATGTTTCTTGCTTTCATACAAAGCAAGTGCCGCTTCCTCTATATCGAACGGGTCACGCAATGCCAGGATGTGCTGTAAATAAACCTGATCACATAACACAAGTGCTTCTTGAAAAGCCTTGTCCCCTTTAAGCGTTAACCATACGGTTGATTGTGCCAAAGAATCCTCTTTGTCTACCTGGATAGCTTGTGCTTTTTGGGCAAGCAGCAAGACAGCATTGATCATATTTTTGGAAATTGTGGGGTTCTCTTGTGCTGAAAATTTTTCAACCAACCGGTTGATGAGTACTTTCCAGCCATAGGTTTTGCCCTGTAAGAGCATGATTGCCTCTTTGAGAATGAGTAATCGTGCTTTGGGCGGCACAATCCGCAGCTTTTTCTTTTTGAGTGCCGTGCGATATCGTAAGTGTAACTGCGTTGATGGTGGCTGTGCCTTGTGCGCTGGGGTCATCACATATGTCGTTGTTCCCTCTTGCTCAATTTGGACAAGCTGTGGGTACCTTGCCAGGAACTTACGGAATCCTTCCTCTGCATAACTGGAATTGGAGAATCCTCCCTGGCTTAATTCATCAAGGCGTTGTTTGAGTACACTGGCACGCACCCTCTCCATTTCCTTTTCTAAGGAAGCGAGTGCATTTGTCAGGAGCTTGTTGATTTCGCTATTGTCGAGTTTGGGCGTGGGAATAATATCTTCGTAAAACAGGTATTGGTCACAAAAACTGGCAAATGCGCTGCTGGCTGCATGTTTGACACCAATGCCGATGACGTGTTTGTCGCGTTTGCGCAGAGCATGTACCAACGGAGAGAAATCCTGGTCTCCAGTTATCAGGACGTATATGTGATACGGCCGTTCATCCACCAACGATTCCATCGCATCCACTGTGATTTGCATGTCGGCCAAGTTCTTGCCAAAGTTGTTGACGGACAGGTTTGCCTGTGTAATGAATCCAGCAGCCGTCAACTCTTTCACAAGCTCCCGGTTTTGATAGGAATCCCCATAGGCCCGACGCAGCACGATACGGCCGTTCGTCAACGATTTCAAATACGCCAAAATATGGTCAATGTGGAATGCCAGGTTTGCCTGTCTGGCTCCAATTACCAGATTGTCGAGGTCCAGAAACACGGCTACATTTTCAGTCATTGATCCCTTCGCTACATCATTTGCTAAAATCTGCCAGCCTAATGTTGCAATTCTACTGGATTAGAAAGGGGGCGCAATAGTGGCACACGCACTGGCAAATTGCCAGAAAGTTGTTTCTTGGGAAACATGACCCTTGCCGCTTTGATATTTATGCAAAGCATGTTACCATAACGCTCGTGACTATATGTCAACTTGAGTCCTGACGGAGGTAGGCAAATGAACAGAAATATGTGGAACGGCAAGCCGTGGCAGGCGTTCAAGACCTTTGCCATTATTTTCTCCTTTGTTATGAATCTGGTATTGCTCATTGTCTTGCTTGTCGCAGCGCCGCTGATCATCCCTATTGTCAACGACATTGCTAAGCCCATCGTGGGTGGGCTGAACACCAGCTTTGTGGACATGAACGAAGCTACTATCCGGCGCACAATTGATGTGAGTGACACCATTCCCGTTGTTCTAACTGTGCCGCTTTCTACAACCACCTCTGTTGTGGTTGTGGAAGATGTACCTTTGTCTAATGTGCCTGCCCGCTTCATCTTGCCAAATGGCGGCGGTGAAATCAATGGTACTGTATCTTTGAACTTGCCTAAAGATTTAGCCTTACCCGTCCACCTTAATTTGGATGTGGATATTGATGAGCAGTTACCCGTACAGCTTGCTGTAGATGCCGTCATCCCCTTGAATGAGACGGAATTAGGCGAGCCGTTTGGTCGTTTGCAAGGGCTTTTTGCTCCATTAGATGAGCTGCTTGGCGGGCTACCTTCTTCAAATACCGACTTGTTTAATCGCATTTCTGGTCATTCGGATGCGGCGCAAGAGCCAGTTCCGGTTGAAGCGACAACCGAATAAGGCTGTTTCCTGGGAAACAATGAGATTGTATGAGCATTGAAACACCGCCTGTTTGTGATTACGAAGGGTCAGATTATCGTACACGCTTTTGGGAAGGACAGGGGCGCGATTACGAAGACCGTGTGGAACGTGTGGCGTTGCGGCGACTAATGCCGCCAACTGGCAGCACCCTCATTGAAATCGGGGCCGGATTTGGTCGATTAGCAGATGAGTACCGGGGATACGAGAAGGTTGTCTTATTTGATTATTCCCGGTCGTTGCTGCGCGAGGCGCAGGCGCATTTGGGCGATGATCCTCGCTTTGTCTACGTGGCGGGCAACTGGTATCAGATGCCCTTTGTTGCGGGCTTGTTTGAAACGTTGGTGCAAATCCGCACGCTGCACCATGCGGCTGATGCCCCGGCGCTGTTTCGCCAATTAGCGCGGATTGCCCGTCCCGATGGGCAGTACATTCTCGAATTTGCCAATAAGCAAAACTTGAAAGCGATTTTGCGTTATGCGCTGCGGCGGCAAGAGTGGTCTCCGTTCTCGTCAGAACCAGTCGAGTTTGTCGCGTTGAATTTTGACTTTCACCCTCGTTGGATTCGGCAGCAGTTGCGGCAGGTGCAGTTTGCGCCGGGGCGCATGTTGACGGTTTCCCATTTTCGCTTTGAGCCGTTGAAGAAGCGGCTGCCTACCTCCTTGCTGGCAAGGCTGGATAGTATGGCGCAGCTTACCGGTAATTGGTGGCAGTTGTCACCCAGTGTTTTTGTTTGCAGTGCGCACCCGGCTGTTGGCGAAACGGCCGTTCCCCATACCTTCTTCGCTTGCCCCCACTGCCAAACCCCGCTTGGAGAGGTGAAAAACGGCCGTCTCCATTGCCCCAACTCTGCTTGCCAAAAGCAATGGCAAGTCGAAGATGGCCTTTACGATTTCAAAGAACCGGTATCGTGATGATAGACGCCACCCCGTACACCCGTGAACAATTAGAGACGGCTATGCGGCAAACCCATAGCTTGCCAGGTATCAATCTCAGTGGGGCAGACCTTTCTGGGATGCGGCTGATTGGGCTGCTTCTCCCTGGCGCAAATTTGAGCGGGGTCAACTTGCAAAATGCCATCATTGGTGGCGCAGACCTGGATGGGGCGGATCTTTCTGGGGCGAATGGTCACAATGCCGTATTTGTGGGTGTCAATTTAGATGGCAGTAACTGTCGCAGCGTCCAATTTGCCCAGGCTCGTTTCACGGGTGTGAATTGGACATCTGCTGATGCCACTGGGGCAGACCTTAGTCGATGCAAACTAAGTCGCGTGAATGTGACTGGGACGGATTTTAGCCAGGCCATCACCGATGGTTCACAATCACGTCTTACAGATTGGACGAAGGCTAAAGTGCCACCAAACCCTTTGCCAGCACCGGCTGCCTCTGCCGCGCCACAATGGCTAACTTATTCTGCTGTTTTCTCCCTTCTCGCATTTTTGATTTGGCTTTTGCGCCACAAACGGACTGCACAGCCTGATTAATTGCTTGCATCCTGCCCGATTGGGAGGCAAAATCGCGGCTATACCCCACAAGTGAGGAGGTTGTTATGACCCCGTTTTCCCCGGTAACGCCTGCTGTTTTGCAGCAATTGGAAGAGATTGTTGGCGCAGGAAATGTCAGTGTCACAGAAGCTGACCGCCGCCTGCACGCGCAAGATATGTCTCGTTTTGCCCCGCGCTTGGCTGAGGTGGTGGTTTGGCCGGAAACGGCCGTGCAAATCGCTGCCGTCCTCGCCCTGGCAAATGAGCACCATATCCCCGTCACGCCTTGGGGAGCGGGGTCATCTTTGGAGGGGCATCCCATCCCCTGGTTTGGTGGCATTTCCCTCTCAACCGAGCGCATGACGGCCGTTCTCGCCCTACACACCGACGATTTTCAAGTAACTGTGCAGCCGGGTATTGGTTACAAAGATCTAAACGCTCATCTGGCGCGTTATGGCCTCTTTTTTCCGCCTGACCCTGGAGCAAATGCCACCATTGGCGGCATGTTAGCCAATAATGCTGCCGGTATCCGCACCGTGAAGTATGGCGCAACAAAAGATAATGTGCTGCGAATGGAGGTGGCTTTGGCAGACGGCCGTCTCATTCATGTCGGCTCGCGTTCCATCAAGCAAAGCGCGGGGTACGATTTGCTGCACCTGTTTGTTGGCAGCGAGGGTACGCTGGGCGTCGTCACCGAGGCCACGCTGAAACTCACCCCCATCCCAGAGCTGATGAGCGCGGTGATGGCCTCTTTCCCGGCTATCGGCCCCGCGATTGATGCTGTTGTCGCCGTGCGCGGCAGTGGGTTGGATGTGGCCGCGTTGGAGTTTGTTGATGCGCAAACGGCCGTACTCCTCGCCCGTGAAAACGGCCTTGACCTGCCTGCGCAACCGACACTGTTGATGGAATTCCATGCCGCCCATGCCGAAACCATTCACTTGGGGCTCGAGACCGTCCACGAAATTTGCGCCGAATTTGGCGCAACCCGCATTCACACCACTGCCGACCCCACAGAACGGCAGCGATTGTGGAATGCTCGCCATCACACCTATGAGACCTGGGTGCGTGCCCGTCCTGATGTGCAGTGGCTGGTTACGGATGTGGCTGTGCCCATCAGCGCTTATCCGCAGCTCATTGCCCGCGCAGAAGGACTATTAGCAGCGCATGACCTGGCCGGTTTTATGATTGGGCATGCCGGAGATGGTAACATGCACGTTACAGTGGGATTCCGCAACGAAGAGGAAGAAGTGCAGGCTAATGAGGTAAATAAGGAGCTTGTACTCAAGGCTATCGCTTTAGGTGGAACCTGCACTGGTGAGCATGGCGTGGGTGTGGGGAAAGTACCCTATTTACGCCAGGAACATGGCGCTGCAATGGATGTCATGCGATCTTTGAAACATACGCTTGATCCCAATGGCATTCTTAATCCAGGAAAGGTTTTTGAAACGGCCGTTTCCCCCTAATCTTGTTCATACCCTTCTGCTAGCAGCTCATGCAGTCGGGGATGGTCAGCGTAAACGCCCCGGTATTGCTCTGGCAGCATAGCGGCGATGCGGCACATAATCTCATCGGTTTGCGCTTCCAGATAGGCATCGCGGTTTTTGCGGTCCAGTGGCGGTAGCGTAAATGGTTTTCCCGCCCGCATCACCACTTTGGATCGCTTCAGGCGACGTAAATTAGTTTTCACGGCGCGGTCTTCCGTACCATAAAGGGCTACTGGGATGATCGGCGCATTGGTTTTGGCAGCAAGAAAGGCTGCGCCCGATTTCGCCGGAATGAGCGCCTCGGTCTGGCTGCGGGTCCCTTCCGGGGCAATGGCGAGGAACTGTCCGTTTTGCAGCCGCCGCGTCACCTCTCGCATGGCATGGAAATCGGTCTCGAAGCGGTTTAGCCAGATGGCATCAATGTTTTTGGCAACAAAGCGCCACATGGCCGACTTGTGGTATTTTTCGGCGATCATTAAGATTAAGTCATCGCGGTTGGTGACGGTGAGTGTGAGGATGGCGTCTATGCGCCCTAAGTGGTTGGATGCGACAATGCATTTGCCGCTTTTGGGCAGATAATCGACGTGAATGGTTTCTACGTCAGCGATGAGAAAGATAAGGATTCTGGCAACTAGACGGATTAACATTCTCATAATACCCTCTGAGTTTAGTAGTCTGAACGTCACTATTATACCCGTTATGTGAACTATCCTGCCAAAAACGAAGTTAACATGCGGTGAGGTGGTCTGATTGAAATGACAAACATACGTGATGTCATACAAAAGTGCCCTGATTGCAGAGGCACGGGACACGTACACGCACCTTATTGCAGTATATGTGAACAGGAGATTGAAGAATCATGGTGGAACGACCCCACGGCGTTTTTACCCTGTGGTCATGATGCTGCTGCGTTAGTGGAATGGGTAACATGTGAGCGGTGTGATGGTAACGGCCGTATCACCCGTACCCTCGCTCCCACAGAGTGGCAGGCCCGTCAGCGCCGCCGTGTTTTGCGCTGGGTGTTTGTTGCCTTGTTGTGTGTGGGAGTAACGGCCGTCATCACCCTCGCCATCATCCGCGAACCCGGCTACCTTTGTGGCAGTTCCTGGTACGGCCTCATCATTCTTGCTATCGTTCTCAACTCATCATTTACCATTCATTATTCACAATTCAGGAGATTGCCATGACCAATCGTCTCATACTTGTTGCCGGCAATATTGGGGCTGGCAAAACATCCCTTACCGAGCGTCTCGGCGCCCGCCTCGGCTGGCACACCGCCTACGAATCCGTTGCCGATAACCCCTATCTGGCAGATTTTTATGGCAATATGCAGCAGTGGGCCTTCCATTTGCAGGTGTTCTTTCTCGGCCACCGTGCCGAACAGCATATCCGGCTGGCAACATCGCCTGGTTCTGCCATTGCCGACCGCAGCATCTATGAGGATGCGCACATCTTCGCCCGCGCCCTGCACCACATGGGCAATCTCAATGAGCGCGATTATGAAGCATATCGTCGGGTATTTGACCTCATTACCACACAGTTGCCTCGTCCCGATTTGCTGCTGTATTTGCAATGCCCCGTGCCGGTGTTAATGGAGCGCATTCGCTTGCGCGGCCGTGCCGCCGAATCTGGTATTTCGGCCGATTACCTCAGCCTACTCAACTCCTTCTACGAGGAGTGGATGGCGACATTTGACCTTTGTCCAGTGTTGACCATTCCTAGTCAAAACCTGGACTTTGTGAACCGTCCCCAGCATTTGGATATTGTTGTCAATCGTATTCAAGATAAGTTGGCGGGGAGAGAGGCGGTTGTTTTCCCTGAAAATGGAGGATGATGGGTATAATAAACGGCCGTATGCGCGAATTCAAACTCGACAACGAATACCCCTATAACCGCACCGGCCCCGTGCGCTGGATTATTTCGCACACAGTGCGCTATCCATTGCTGCCTTTGTTGGCCTTGCTGGCGGCGGTGGTCAATAACTATGCCTACAGCTATATTCAAGTTTTTATTGGTCGTGCCTTCGACCTGATTTCTAAACCGCCCTGGGAAAGTTCTGCGCTGTTGGCGATTGCCTTGAGCGCATTCGCTGCCGCAGCCACACAAGGGGGGATGGGACTGATTCGCAATTACGCCAACGAATTCATTGCCCAACGCATTGAGCGAGACGGCCGTGACGAACTATATGCCAGTCTACTCGGCAAAAGTCAAACCTTTCACGGCAAGCAGCGCATCGGCGACCTCATGGCCCGCGCTACCAATGATGTGCGCTCTCTAAACATTATGTTTAGTCCAGGTCTGATGCTCATCCTTGATGCTTCGCTGGGGATTGTTGCGCCCATCACCATTATCGCTTCCATGAACACCAAGCTGCTTTTGGTTCCACTGCTCTTCCTCGTTGCCCTTGTCATCACCGTGTCCGATTATGCCCGTCGCTTGAACCCGGTTAGCAATGCCCTGCGTGAACAGTTTGGCACAATGAATGCTGGATTGGCAGAGGCCATTGCTGGCATTGAAGTGGTGAAAGGCAGTGCCCAAGAAGTACAGGAATTGGATAAGTTTGCTGCGGATGCGGCCGTTTACCGTGACCATTTCGTCACGCAAGGCGAAATTCAAGCACGTTATCTGCCTATGCTGATGTTCAGCGTGGCTTGGGCAGCGGCCTTTTTGCATGGCATGTTTCTCTGGCAGGCTGGAGAACTGAGTTTAGGTGAAGTTGTCACTTTTGTAGGTTTAGTTGGCGTGCTGCGCTTCCCAACCTTTGTTTCCATCTTTGCCTTCAACCTGACACAAATTGGCATCGCTAGCGCCCGCCGCATTTTGGAACTAATCAACACTGAGACCGAACTAGACGAGAATGTAGGTGGTGTAAACCGGCCGATTCGCGGCGAAGTCACCTTTGAAAACGTCAGCTTTGCTTATGACGAAAACGGCGCAGCGGTATTGAAGGGCATCAACTTCATGGCGCAGCCCGGCGAGACCATCGCCATTGTGGGACAAACCGGCAGCGGCAAAACGACGCTCACGCAGCTCATCAACCGCATTTTTGACACCAGCGAGGGACGCGTGTTGGTAGATGGCGTGGATGTACGCGACTGGAAACTGGAATCGCTGCGCTCACAAATCTCGTTTATCGAGCAGGATGTCTTTTTATTCTCACGCACGCTGGCGGAGAATATCGCTTTTGGTCATGCCGAGGCCACGTCGCAGCAAATTGAGTATGCCGCTCACGAAGCGCAGGCCCACGACTTTATTATGAGCTTCAAAGATGGCTACGAAACGGAAGTGGGCGAGCGCGGCGTGATGCTCTCTGGTGGGCAGCGGCAGCGCATTGCCATTGCCCGCGCTTTTCTCACCAATCCGCGCATCCTGATTTTGGATGACAGCACCAGCGCCATTGACAGCGCCACTGAGGACAAGATTCAGCAGGCGATGCGCCGCATCAGTCAGGAGCGCACCACGTTTTTGATTACGCACCGCCTCAGTCAGATTCGTTGGGCAGACCGCATTTTGGTGCTGAAGCAGGGGGAATTGATAGACCAGGGTACGCATGAGGAGTTGTTGCAGCGCAGCCGGGATTACCAGCGTATTTTTGCGCGGTATGATTGAGATAGAGAGTAGAGCTAGAGATAGAGACGGCCGTTTCCTACCCCCCACTCTCCAACCCATTCAATAACGGATTTTGCAACACACGCTCGCGCAGAGTTGGGTTGATGACGAGTGCCTTTTGCACATACAAACGCGCCTGCTCCGTGTCATATAAGCGGCTGTAAGCCATCGCTCCCTGATAAAGCGCATCGGCATTGTCTGGCATGAGGCGCAGAGTTTGCGCGAAGGCGTTAGTCGCCTCCTCATAGCGCCGGGTATGTAGATAGCATGTGCCCAGCCGTTTCCACGCTTCGGCGTTGTCTGCCGAGAATGCCAGCCCATGCCGGTACGCATCCACCGCTTTGTCATGCTCTCCCAATTCAAAATACAGGTCGGCCACCGTGATTTTGTGTGCGGCATAATCAGGAAACAGGGTAATAGCTCGTTCGTAGGCGGCAATGGCCTCCCGTGTTTTCATTTCGCGGCGCAGCTTCTCGCCTTTCGCCAACAGCGCATCAGCACGCTCCTTTTTGCTGAGAGGCAGCGGCTGCGGTGGTTTGGTGTGCGGATACATTTCGTGAAGCATTCGCACAAACTGCTCCAGGGAATAGCCAAAGGCGTTGGCTTGCGCGGCTGAAATCTGGATTTTTTCACCAGTGTTGAAGGCAATTACTACGTAATAATATTTGTATACTCTATGACTGGAATGTTTGATTCCTTCTTTTATTTCGATCCGGCTCAAATTAACAGTTTCCCAAAAGCGGTCGCCATGCCAGAGCGTGTAGATGCAAATAAGAGAATTAGTGAAGATCATTTCTTGCAGATCAGTGAATTCCTCAAACAGTCCAAAGACCAAAAAAACGGTTAGAAAAAGGGCAAAGACAATGCTCATTATCCAGAGACTGGTAGATTTGAGGACTAATTGTACGAATACTCCCACCAAAACTGCAGATGCAAACACTGCTAGCAAACCTATGATTAGACTGCCTAAATTAGAGGGTGTGCGTAGTTTCCAATGTGTAAAGGTTTTGGAAAAAACTACTTCATTACTGAGAGGAAATTCTTTGGTCATGACAAGTTGCCTGGCGACCATATTCATTGCCTGTGTTTGAGTCGCTGATCATATTACGGCAAAAGAGGCAGCAGGTAGCAAAAAGCGCAGGGTGGATGGCCCTGCGCTTCTACAAAACTGGATGATGGGATTGGGTTACTTCAAATGCGTCTCGAACCAGCGCAGCATGTGGCCCAGCCGGGCAATGCGGCGGTCGGTACGGCCGTCGCGGCTCAACCCATGCGATTCTTCCGGGAACAGGGCCAACTCCGTTTCCACTCCCAGGCGGCGCAGGGCGACAAACACCTGCTCCCCCTGCTCGCGCTGGCAGCGCAAATCCTGCTCACTGTGAATCAGCAGCGTCGGCGTCTTGGCGTTGCCGATGTACTTCATTGGCGACATATCCCAATAAGCGTCCAGCGCATCCCAGGGCGGCGCTTCCGCACCCATGAGATTTTCCGTGCCCCAATTCAGGTCGCTGGAGCCGTAGAAGCTGATCACGTTGCTGACGGCACGCTGCGCCACGGCCGCTTTGAAGCGATGTGTCTTGCCAATAATCAGCACCGTCATATAGCCGCCGTAGCTGCCGCCGGTGACGCCCATCCGCTCCGTGTCAATGAAGGGCTGCGCGGCGGCGTAATCGGCCCAGGCCATCACGTCATCGTAGTCTATCGTGCCCCATTTGCCGTAAATGGCCCCGGCGAAGGCCTCGCCGTAGCCCTGGCTGCCGCGCGGATTGCTCCAATAGACGACGTAATCGTTTGCAGAAAGATAGTGGAGTTCGTGCATGAAGAGACGGCCGTACTGCGTTTGCGGCCCACCGTGAATCTCCAAAATGGAGGGGTACTGCTGGCTGGCGTCAAAGCCGGGCGGCGTTAGTACCCAGCCTTGCAGCTCTGTGCCGTCTTTGCTGGCAAATGTGACCTCGCTGATGTCGCCCAGTTCCAGTTCGGCAAAGAGGTCGGCGTTGAAGGTGGTTAACGGCCGTGTTTCACCGCTGGCAAAATCGTGCAGCCAGATTTGGCCGGGATCGGCCATTGAGCCGCCCCAAAAGGCCATCTTGCTCTGATCGGCGCTGAAGCTGAAAGGCCCAATAACGGTTGGTTGTTGGTCACTGGTTACTGATGACTGGTTACTGTTTACTGCTAAAACGGCCGTCACCGACCCATCGGCCACAGAAACCGCTTGCAGGGGCTGATTGCCGTGTACGGAGGACATGGCGTAGAGGGTACGGCCGTCGCTGCTCCACTGCGGGCGGGCCAGGGGTGGACTGCCGCCCAGGTCGCCGTTGGTGACGCTGCTGAAATGGATGTCGCGGTCGGCCGTAATCATGCGGGCGTCGCTGCCATCTACGCCCACCACGCAAATCTGTGCATTTTGGAACCACTTGCCCGTTTGTTTGCGTCCCAGGTAGGAGATGGTACGGCCGTCGGGGGAGAAGGATGGGGCAAATTTACGGCCGTATGGCGCGGCCACTTGCTGCATTTCTCCGCCCGCCGCCGGAATCAAATACAACTCGGTGGCATCAACTTCCAAATCACTGCGCTCGTGGCGATTGGAGACAAACAAGATTTGCGAGCCATCGGGCGACCAGCGCGGTTCTACTTCGGCAAAATCGCCATCGGTTAACTGAACGCCCTCGCCACTGCTGGCGTCAACTGTCCAGATATGCCATTTTTCTTGCGGCGCGTAGCCCGCGCCATCCACGCGATAATCTAAACGGCTGATGTGCCGCGCTACCACGCCCAGCTTTTTCTTTTGCTCGTCCTTCTCGCGCTCAACGGCATCGGCGTCCTTTTTGCGGAACTGGCAAAGGAACTGCGTGCCGTCCGGCGACCATTCGTAGCTACCAAAGGCGCCGCTCATTTCTGTGAGAGGCCGCGCCTCGCCGCCGTGCAGCGGAATCAGGTGAAGCTGTGCCTGTTTCTCGTCGCCGCGATTGGAGAGGAAGGCGATTTGTGTGCCATCTGGCGACCAACGCGGGCGGGTGTCGTTTTGCTTGCCATAGGTGAATTGGCGTGGCGGACGGCCGTCGTCCGTTGCTGCCAGCCAGAGGTTGGTGTATTTTTTCTCGGTTTTTTGCTCCACCCACTGCACGCAAAAGATGACGTGCTGCCCATCGGGGGAGATTTGCGGGTCGGATACAAGTTTGAATCGGTACAGGTCTTCGGCCGTGATGCGGCGCTTTTCAGTCATAATGCCTCCTTGAGTAAGGGTGAATGATGAAGGATGAATTGTGTTAGATGGTTGGCTAATGATAGCCAAAGGAAGCGGAGTGGGCGAATTAGAGAGATGTGATTTTATGAAATATGGCTATCAGCGTAAGGCGGCTAAATCGCGCTTGATGGTGGGCTGGCTGCTGTCCAGAGCCTCTGCTAGCGCGGCTATGGTGGCCCGTGCCCCTTGTACCTCTGCTTCGGACAGCAGGCGGGCGATTTGTTGCCGTCGCCGCGCCACTTTGTTGGCAATTTGCGCGTCGTCGGGATGGTCGGGTGTCCATTCGATGGCGATGAGCTGGGAAACGGCCGTTCTTCCCACCTTCGCCGTCTCCAATTTTGGCAGCCAGACCTGTACGCGCTGCACACGCTGCCCTTCCCAGGCGGTGCGAATGGCTTGATAAACGGGCCGTGCCCAAAACGCCTCCATCCAGGTGGACTCCGGCAGTGAAGCCGCTTGTTCCGTCAGTGCGGCATAGGCCTTTTCTACATAATGGGCAGATGTGGTGCTGTCTGCTGCCGACTGCGCACAGATTTGAGCATGATGCCAGTAGATTTCAGGAATAAACTCGCCGCCGGGGCTTTCTTCTAGCGCGGCAACGGCCGTTGCCGAAAGTGAAAGCGCCGGCGCCTGCTCCCCCATTTGCCACAACGCCAATGCCTGAAACGAACGCACGGCCGTTACAAAATCCGTGTACTCTTCTTGGGCAAACAAATCGGCTGCTTGCACATAGGCGGATATGGCTTCGGGGTAACGGCCGTTACCCACTAACCACATCCCGCGCACCAGCCAATAATCGGCTCGCGTATGCAGTTCTTCTTCCACCGCTACCAATGGCGTTACCGCATCCAAAATCGCCGCTCCCTCCGCCAATGCCCCCTGGCTGACCAGCGCCTGCGCCTGGACAATTTGCAGCGCCAATTCATAATTTTGCAGCCCCAACTGCCGTGCCAGCGCCAGCCCTTGCGCCGTGTATGCTGCTCCTTGCGCGGTTTGCCCCACCTCATCATATAGCGTCGCTAGATTCAAATAAGAAAGCAAAATACTCTTTTGATTATCTAATTCGTGGAAGATCAGCAGTGCATCTTCTTGCATTTCGATGGCCTGCGCGTAATGGCGCAGCGCCCAATGAGAGTAGCCCAAATTTGCCAACGCCCGTGCCTCATTTAGCCGTGCACCAATGCGCTGGAAAAACCCTACCGCCATCTCAAAGGCCGCTGCTGAGGCGACATGGTTGCTCTGGTCGGTGTAAAAGCGGGCGATGGCGACATGCGCGTTGCCCTGTGCCATTGGGTCGCCCATTTGCTCCGCCAGCGCCAGTAATTTTTCGGCCAGCGCCTTGCCTTCGGCCCAACGGCCGTTCAATCGCTCTGCATAAAGCAATTGTGAATACACCGCCGTCAACGCCTGCGGATTATCGCCAGATGCCTCTTGCAGGGCTGCCGCTTGTTGCAATGCTGCTGCACTTTCCTGAAACGCGCCCTGCACCTGCCGTGCATCGCCAATCACGCCCCATGCTTCCGCAGCGCGGCGGGGTAGATTGTGCTGCTGTGCCAGTTCAAGGACTTGTTGCGCCAGGGAGACGGCCGTGTCCGAATCGGCCCGCACCCGTGCCCGATAATCCGCCTCCTTCAACAGCGCATCCGCTTGCAGCGCAGGGTCAGGCAACTGCGCCGCCAGTTGGCGCAAATCGGCCAACTCTGCCGCTTGCTGCGCCGTTTGCCCACTGAAAAACAGCAGCGGCTGCCGCGCCACCAAAATACGATAAAGCATCTCATTCGCTTCTGCTGTGTCGAGCGGATGATGCTCCTCCAAAATTTGTCGTGCCAGAGCGTAACTGTCTAATGCAGCCGTCAGCGCGTGCAAATCGTGGGCTTGTTCTGCCGCTTGCAGCGTGTAATACAATGCTTCTGACCAGCGTTCCCCCATCCGATAATGGTAGGCAATCTGTGCCACATCGCCCCCGCGTGAATGGGTGTCGCCAGCCATCACTGCCGCAATGGCCCCGTGATAGATGACACGCTGTTCCGGCGACATCTGTGCATAGGCGGCCTCGCGGATTTTGTCGTGGCTGAAGCGATAGGCGTGCGGCGTTTCCTGCAAAAATTGTCGCTGCACCAGCAAGCCGAGTGCAGCCAGCGCCGCTGCTTGCGGCTGTTCAGTGGCGGCCAGCAGCCAACCAAATTGCACATCGCGCCCCATGACAGCCGCTAATTGCAACGTATGTTGTGCCGCGGCGGGCAGTTGCTGTAAACGGCGTTCCAGCAGCGGTGGGGCGGCGGGGCTGGCGGGTGTCAGGCGCAGTTCGGCGTAATCAGATGTGGCGTTGTCGTAGGGAGTGCGCCATTCGCCGCGCTCGTTGCGGTAGAGCAGCCCTTCATCGTGCAGCAGGCGCAGGCTTTCTAGCAGCAGCAGGGGGCTGCCCTGTGTCTCGGCAAAGAGGCTCTGCGAAAAGAGGGGCGCTTCTTGCCGCAGTCCCAACCCCTGGCTAATGAATTCGGCTGTTGCCTCTGGTGTGAGTGGCTCTAGAGATAGACGCAGGCGCGGCCCGGCGGCATCGAGGGTGTTCAGGCTTTGCCAGACGGCAGTGTCTGCCCTGGCCTCTATGCTGCGAAAAGCTAGCACAACCAGTAATGGCTGCTGCCGCAAGCGGTGCGAGAGGTAAATAATGGCTTCCAGGCTGGCTGTGTCGCCCCATTGCACGTCGTCCAAAATTAACAGTAACGGCCGTAGCTGGCCGATGGCGAGCAGCAGACGGCTGAGGGCTTCGAGATGGTCGTGATCCGCAGCGCGTAAGCTGTAATCCGTCAGTCGTGTGCCTTGCTCCGCATTCATCAGAAGCGGCTGGGCGAGATGGAGCCAGTAGTCGTCGAGGAGGGCGCGTAGCTGCTGCCAGCGCAGTGGGGTGAGCAGCTCGCCGAGAGCTTCACGGAAGAGGGCGTAGGGGGGGGCGGCATCGAGTTCACGGCCGTTTCCCCAGCCAACGACCAGCCCGCGCCATTCGGCATCGCGGGACAGCTCTTGCAGCAGGCGACTTTTGCCTACGCCAGGCGCACCGCTGAGGAAGATAAGACCGCCTTGACCCTGGCTGAGGTGGTTGAGTTGGACGATGAGTTGGCTGCGCTCCAGTTCGCGGCCAATGAGGGGCATGTGAGTGGTGTCGCTGAGGGCGTAAGCGGTGGAGGTGGCGTTGGCGGGCAGGTAGACGGCCGTTTCCTCTTGTGCGGCGTTGGCGATGGCGTTGGCTAATTGTTGGGTTTGCGGGTCGGGCGGCAGGCCCATTTCGGCGTGCAGATAGCGGCGGAATTGGTCGTAGTGGCGGCGGGCGGCCTGCGGGCGATTGAGGGCGGCATAAAGGCGCAGGGCTTCGCGCTGGGCGCTTTCGCGCAGGGGATCGGCCTGGGTGAGTTTGAGGATGATGTCGAGGGCGGCGGGGAAACGGCCGTTTTGCTTTTCCCAGGCGGCCAGTAGTTCCAGAGCACGCAAGAAGCGTTCGCGGCGCTGCTCGCGGGGCAGGTACACCCAGTCGTCGTAGAGATCGTTGAGCAGGTCGGCGCGGTAGAGGGCGACGCCATCGGCTAACTGTGCTGCTAGTTGGGGGGTGAGGCTTTCGGCGGTGAGGGTGTCGGCCATGAGGCTGTCGAAGGCGGCGACGTCGCGCTGGATGTGTGTGCCGTCTAACTGTATGGTATCGCCAACGGTGAGGATGGCCCCGTCGGGCAGGGCGCGGCGTATTTGCCAAAGGGCCTGGGTGAGGGCGCGGCGTGCTTTGTCTTCGCTGTCGTCAGGGGCGAGTAGGGTGGCAAGATGGGTACGGCCGTGTGCCTGGTTGGTGTGAAGAAGGAGGTAGGCGAGGAGGGTACGGCCGTTGGCGGTGGGAGGCAGGGGAGACGGCCGTTGTTGGTGGTCTTCTAAGCGGAGTGGGCCAAAGAGGGTTGCTTTCATGAGTTGATTTGTTGCTGTGTCTTCGCGTTTCTGCACGAGTATCCTCCAGCAAAATGATACCAATTCTGCGATGCCTCTCCAACTCTTAAAGACAATTTTGCGACACGGCCGTTTTACACTCCCCTCAGCTTTTTTCGATGGAAGGTGATAGGGATGGCGACACGGCCGTTGCGCAAGATATTTATCGTCCGCCTCTGGCATGACCAGGAAGGGCAATGGGCCTGGCAAGGGGAAGTGCAGTTTGCCGAAACTGGCGAGACGCAGCGCATCCACTCTGCCGGGGAATTGCTTGATTACATTCAAGAGCGCATGGCTGGAACATCAGACCTATCTACATTGTCATCAGAGGGGCTGCGGTGAGTGAATAGACCTCCCTCATACCGCATTTGTCTGAAGCGATGATTATTTGCAACACAAAGGAGAACTATATCATGAAGACAGCATCTTGGATTCGTATTGTATTACTTGTATTAGCCATGAGCCTGGTTGCTTGCGGCGGCGGAGAGGTCAGTTTTAGTACGGCCAATATCGCTGATGCGCATATGGCAAAGGATGCTGATGGCGCACAGGCCACCAGCACCTTTGCCCCCGACGACACTTTTTACTTGTTGGTGGATTTAGCTAATGCAACAGATGGCACAAAGGTAAAGGCCGCATGGACGGCCGTTTCTGTCGAAGGCGCAGACCCCAATACCCATTTGGATGATGTGGAATTGACCTCTGGCAGCGGTACGCTCACCTTTGACCTGAAAAATGACGGCTCCTGGCCGGCTGGCGATTACAAAGTAGACGTTTATTTGAACGATGAGTTAGACCGCACGCTGACCTTTAAGGTGAGTAACGGGCTGGCACAAACCAGTGAGGAAGCTGTCCCCACAACATCAGAGGCTACCCCAGAAACGGCCGTTGCCTCCGGCGCGGTGAATACATTGGAAGATGTGAAAACGGCCGTCATCCAAATCGAAGCACAGGGCACATTCCGCGATCCCGAAGTGGGAACCATTTACAACGCTGCTGGACGCGGCTCCGGCTTCATCATTGATCCCAGCGGTATTGCCGTCACTAATAACCACGTCGTCACTGGCGCGGCGCTCATCAAAGTGTGGGTGGGCGGCGAGAGCGAACCGCGCAACGCTCGCATCCTCGGCGTTTCCGAATGCGCCGACCTGGCCGTGATTGATATTGACGGCGAAGGCTACCCGTACATGGAATGGTATGGTGGCAATGTAGACGTCGGGCTGGATGTGTACGCTGCCGGTTTCCCCCTCGGCGACCCCGAATATACCCTTACGCGTGGCATTATTTCCAAAGCAAATGCCAATGGCGAGACGGATTGGGCTTCTGTTGATGGTGTTGTGCAGCATGATGCGACCATTAATCCCGGCAACTCCGGCGGGGCACTGGTGACGCCCGATGGCAAGCTGGTGGCTGTTAATTACGCGGGCGCTGCCGGTGTAGACCAATATTTTGCCATTGCTCAGGCCCAGGCATTGCCGGTAATTGAGGAACTACGGCAAGGGCGCGACTACCTTTCTATTGGTGTAAACGGCCGTGCGGTCAACAACGGCGAAGGCTTATCTGGCATTTGGGTCTCCTCCGTCAAGTCTGGCTCTCCGGCAGACAAGGCTGGCGTTGCTGGCGGCGACATCATCACCCGTATTGAGGGGCTGGTCTTGGCCGTCGATGGCACTATGTCTGACTACTGCGATATTTTGCGCACCCATAATGCCGATGATGCGCTGTCTCTCGAAGTTTTGCGCTTTGATACGCAAGAGGTGCTAGAAGGGCAGCTAAACGGCGATAGCCTGACCCAATCTTACTCATTTGCCCAAGAGGTTGCTGCCGACGCTGGTGCAGCCCCCACTGACGAGAGCGCTGCGAGCGGTGCCGGTTACTCTGGTTATGTTGCCATCAGCGACAATTCCGGGGCGATGCAGATGAGTGTGCCTGCCGAGTGGAACGATGTGGATGGCAGCGCCTGGGCGCTTGACGGGGAGACAATTGGCCTTTCGCTGTCGGCCTCCTCTAACCTGAATGCCTTGTACAACGGATGGGATACGCCCGGTGTCTTTTTTGGCGCGACGGACCAATTTGACCTGACAGTGGATGCGCTGCTGGATAACTTTGATTACACCGGCCAGTGTGCATATGACGGCCGTTCCCCCTATCAAGACGACGTGTACGCTGGACAGTACGATTTCTGGTACGACTGCGGCGGCAATGGTGGCGCCATGATGTTAGCCCTGGCTGTACAGCCCGCCGACGGCAGTTACCTGGGGTTGGTACTCATCCAGATGCTGTCTCAGGCAGATATTGATGCAGCGGACCAAATTCTCGCCAGTTTCATCGTCAACTAATAGGGTTTACAAGTTTGGAAGTGGCAAGTTCAGCAGAAACTTGCCACTTCCAACCCTGCCGTTTTCTTCGGAGGTTATTTTATGTCAAAAAAAAGACTCGCTATCTTACTGATGCTGTTGTGTGCGGTACTGCCATTGTGGATGTTGCGAACGGTGATGGCTGCGCCGCAAGCCGTTACGCGCTATGTAACTCCTGGCGGTGTGGATAGTGGTGATTGCAGCAGTGCGGCTGCTCCCTGTACTACCATCCAATACGCTCACGACCAGGCTGTGGGTGGTGACATCATCCAAATTGCCGCTGGCATCTATGTGGAAAATGTAGTTATCGGCAAAGACATTACATTGGAGGGGATAGATGCGGCAACGACGATTGTGGATGGCAACCAGACTGACCGCGCCATCAAAATTGGCTACAGTCCGGCCGTTAGCGTGACCATTCGTGGTCTGACGCTGCGTAATGGGCAAGGTGGCTTGCTGACGGGCAGCGGCCCGACGCTGGTGGAGAACTGCGTTATCCGCAACAACAGTGGCAGCGGTACGGGGCTGAATCGGGACGGCGGCGGCGTTTACGGCCTGGGGCCGTTGACAGTACACGAGACAAGTATTTTCTCTAATACCAGTCTGTATGGTGGCGGCGTTTATGCCCGCACGCCGCTGACGGTGACGCGCAGTGCGATTTACAGCAATACGGCTGGGGAGCAGGGCGGCGGTATTCATTTTGGCAGCATTGAGGATGGTCGGCTGGTGGTGCAAAACAGCACGATTAGTGGCAATGAGAGTGCGACGGGCGGCGGTGGTATTTATATGCCTGCGTCGGGTGATGTGGCAGAGCTGGTGAGTACGGCCGTTATCTTTAACCGCAGCATGAGTACTACCGTAGGCGGGATCGGCATTGCAAACAACATTGACGTGACGATGACCCACAGCGTCATTGCCCATAACAGTGGATTGCCGGGTGCGTTGCAGTGTGCAGGGACTGGTTATGTTTCTGCTGGGCACAATCTAGCGTCGGATGGGAGCTGTCAGTTGTTGGCTGTGGGTGATTTGGCGAGCAGCGACCCTCTACTTGGCCCGCTGCAAGATAATGGCGGCCCGACTTGGACGCATGCGTTGGACGCGAGCAGCCCCGCAGTGGATGCGGGCAATAATGCCACTTGTTTGTCGGTTGATCAGCGGGGGTGGGCACGGCCGTTTGATGGCGATGGGGATGATATAGCCGTGTGCGACATTGGCCCCTACGAATTCGGTGTAAGTGATACCCATTATCTTTATTTACCGGCCGTCATTCGCTAAAGGCCGATCTCAACTTTTAAGAGGAAATGATTCATGTTCAAAAAATTATTTGCTTTGCTTGTAATGCTTATGTTAGCGGCGCTGCCATTTTGGGGGATGCAGGTTTTGGCTGCGCCGCAGGCGACGACCCGCTATGTTGCCCCCGGCGGGGTGGATGGTGTGAATGACTGCGCCAATTCCAGTAATCCATGTGGCAGCGTGGTATATGCTGTACAGCAAACCGACACAGGCGATACGGTGATGGTAGCCGCCGGTTGGTATACGGAAACGGATACCATCCGCCTTTTCCGCGATGTGACGATTGAGGGTGCGGGATTGGATCAGACAATCGTCAGTGTCGAGACAAACCCGGATATCTATCGGGTGTTTCAGGTGTATGGGGATGTGACGGCGGCAATTTCACATCTAACGCTGCGTAATGCGGAGCGCAATGGGGTACACAATTTAGGCGACCTGACGCTCTCTCATGTGAATATTGCCGATAATCGGGGTGCTTTGGGTGGCGGCGGCATTTATAACAATGGTGTTCTCGTGGTTAGCGATAGTATTATCGCTGGCAACCGGTCATCAGATGTGGCTGGAGGGTTGTTGAATTTTGGCGAGGCGACGATTCGGCGTGCGCTGTTTGTGGGTAATAAGGCGGGGCAGTCTAGCTATGGCGGTGGGCTACATAATCAGGGAACGCTGACGCTGGAGAATGTGACGTTTACGCTGAATGAGGGGGATGCGGGTACGGCCGTTTCCAATGGCGGCAGCGGTACAATTAATATGACCAATGTGACCATCGCCCGAAATGTAAATACGCAAGGGTCTCCGGCATCGGCCTCTGCAATCAGCAACTACGGAAGCAGCATTCAAGTTGTCAATACGATTATCGCTGACAATGGCCCCAATCAGCAGTGCAGCGGTGACGTACCGTTGACCTCACTTGGGTTTAATATTGACGGGCATAATGGCTGTCATTTTGATCAGGCCAACGATCAGACGTTCACTGACCCCCTGTTGGATACGTTTGCTCAGGTGACGGGGACGCCGAATTGGGTTTCTGCATTGACGTTTTTCGGCAACAGTCCGGCGTTGGATGCGGGCGTCGGTGCCTCCTGTCCGGCAACGGACGCACGGGGCGTGGCACGGCCTATCGGCGCGGGTTGCGATATTGGCGCATATGAATTTGACAATTATCAGATTTATTTACCGGCTATTATCGCCCCATAACCCCTGTTTTTGAGAACCGCGTTTCATTCGAGAAACGCGGTTCTTTTACACGGAATTTCAAGCGATAATTGCCGATAAAGTCTGCTGTTTGGGCCGAGGAAAAGTGTGAACGGCTGCTCGATACTTGAATCTGCCAGGTATTGGCCTTATAGGATTGCAAAACTAAACGGCCGTTCGTTCCCCCTCATCGCCCAAGAATGGCGTAAGCAGCCGGGCCAGCGTCTCATATGAGAAATGCTGCTGCCCAAGCTGGTAATTGTGTTCCACCATCACGGCCGTTTCTGCGGGATGATGGAGAATGTGGCGCACGGCCGTTACCGCCTCATCCGTCACGGCCCTATCCAATTCCACAAACTGAAAGCCCAGCGGAGCAATGTCTTCCGCGTAAACGGCATAGCGATTGACAAAGGCCGGTTTGCGAAAGTAAATCGTCTCAATGAGGGCGTTGCCAAATCCTTCGTATAGGCTTGGATAGGCAACCAGATCGGCGTGGGGGTAGGTATCCCAGAGCGCGTAGATTTTACAGCCGTCCTCCCCCATCCGCCGCACATCATCCACCCGGTCAGCCACGTAGCGCAAATCGACGCCCGATTGCTTTGCCATTGTTTGCAGGCGATGCAAATAATCCAGCCCTTCGTCACCGGCATGGTGCGTCATCACCAGTTTGGCACGCGGGTCGTTCAGCCGCGCCAGCAGCGCAATCGCCAACTCAATGCCTTTGCGCGGAATCACCCGCGTTGGCTGCAAAATAAGCCAATCATCATCACTCAGGCCAATCACCTGGCGAAAATCGCGGTTGTAATCGTCCATGCCGGGTGCGGGCGTGGCAAAGTTAAACACATTGGGGATGAGAATGCTGTCAATGCCGCGCCGCGCTTTCAAATCTCGCTGCGCCGCTGAATTGATCACGGCGTGGCGCAAATTGGGCAGCTTGGGCGGGAAGTAGGTGTCCAAAAATGCGGGGATGCTGCTGTGTCGGAAGCGTTCCCGCTCCCAATAAAAATCGTGATTGTGTGCCAGCGCGGGCAAGCCGGTTTCGGCCAAAATTTCGGCCAATGCCTGCGCCAGCGGCAACTGCATGGGAATGGCAAAGGCATTTTGGATGATGAGGTATTCGATTTGGTAATCGCTAAGGAATTGGCGAAGGGGTTTTTTGAGCTGTCGCGCTCTTTTGGCGATGTCTGGCAGCACGGCCGTATCCCCCCGCAGAAAGGCGCGTTCTCCTAAGTTGACGGCCGTTGCATCCCTAAAATGCAATTCCGGTGCGAGCAGACCAGGCACATGATCGTCTAATTCGCCTGCGCAGTAGAAAGACTCATGTCCCATTTGCTGCAAAACTGCCGCTAACTTGGCCGTTTCCAGCGAAACGCCATCGGTTCCGGCAAGGCGGGTAGAAATGAAGCCGATACGCATAGTTATTACTCTTTTTGCAGCCAAAGGACTTGATACGGCCGTACCCCCACCTCGCCCTCATACTCACCCCCTGCCAACAAATCTGTGTAACGGCCGTGCGGCAAAACCGCGCTCACAGTCTCACTTGAGACATTGTGTAGGCACAGCAAAACGGCCGTGCCATCTACCGAGGTGCGCCGCAGCGCAAACAGCGCCGGGTGCAGCGCCAGCACTTCTTGCCCGCCGTTGGGATGAAAGGCGGGATGGGCCGTACGCTGGCGCAACAATCGCGCATAGCCATTGAAAACGTGGTGGCGCAATGTGTGCGGGTTGGCCAATTCCTGTTCCAATGGATCGCGCTGCAATTTTTGGCGGTTGATGGTGCGAAAACGGCCGCTTTCTTGCACGCCCTCCGGCCAACTGCGCGATCCAAAGAGGCTGTGGAAGTAAATTCCCGGCACGCCGCGCAGGGCCAGCATAATGGCCTGCGACGCCAAAAAGCGGCGAGCTATCAGTTCTATTGGCTCTTCTTTGTCAGGGTCACACAGCGCATCCAAATAGTTGATGTTCAGTTCGTAGGCACTTTGGCTGCCGTCGGGGTTGTTCTTGAAGGAAACGTGCCCACCAAGCTGCTGCACGCGCTGAACGATGTTGGCAACGGCCGTTTCATCCAAAATGCCCCGCGCTGGCGTCAGCCCAATGCCATCGTGCGAAGCCAGGAAGTTGAAAAATGTGACTTCATTCGAGGGCAGCGTGAGGGTTTCTGCCCAGCGCGAGAGAGTTTCGGCATTGCCGGTGTGGAAGGCATGCAGCGTCAGCGGCGGCAGTGAGAAATTGTAGACGAGTTGGGCTTCGTTACGGCCGTTGCCAAAATAAGAAACATTCTCAGCATGAGGCACATTCGTTTCCGTAATCAGAGCCACGCGTGGCGCAGTTAGATTTAGCACACTGCGCATAAGTTGGATGGCACGGTGGGCTTGTGGCAAATGGAGACAGGTTGTGCCAATTTCCTTCCACATGAACCCAATCGCATCCAGACGAATGAATTCCGCCCCTTGCGTCACATAAAACAGCAGCAGTTCGATGATTTTTAGCAGCACATCCGGGTTGGCAAAGTTCAGGTCGATCTGGTCGGCGCTGAAGGTTGTCCAGACATGTTTGTTGCCCATTGTCGTTTCTACTTCCGTTAGCAGAGGCAGCGCACGCGGTCGGAAAACTTGCGATAAATCGGCATCTGGCTCGATGGCGATGAAATAATCTTGATACGTCGTATTCCCATGCAAAAAGCCCTGAAACCAGGCGCTGTGTGCAGAGATGTGGTTAATGACCGCATCAAACATCAAGCGAAAATGACGACCTGTCTGGGCAACATCATCCCAATTGCCCAAGTTGGAGTCTATCGCCCAATAATCAACAACTGAGAAACCATCGTCCGATGTATAGGGGAAAAAAGGCAAAAAATGAACACCGCTGACCAAGCCGACCAGATGCGCTTGCAAAAATTCGGCCAGGGTATGTAAAGGCGTAGCGCCATCTTGCACCATATCTCCATAGGTGATGAGGATCGCGTCTTGTTCTGACACACGCGCTTCGCGGGCTTTTGCAAATTGAGGATAACCGCTGCGAAACTGAGATATGATGTTTTCTAATCGTGGGTAGAGATTTGCGCTGCGTTCCGAACCATACAGAAACGCCAGATGTTCGTAAAGTTCATTATTCATAGATAGATTGAAATGATGTGGTATGAATGATGAATGATGAATAAGATGCGGAACGCATTCATCATTCATCATTCATCATTCCAAATTATCCTTTAACACCGCCTGCTGACAACCCTTCGGCTAAATATTTTTCTAAGGCCAGGAACAAAACCATAATCGGCACGGTCATAATCGTTGAGGCGGCCATGACGACGTTCGGGCGCGGCGATGGGTCATTCCAGATGGTGTTGATTTTGATGGGCATGGTGAACAGATCGTGGCTGTTCAGAAATACGAAGGCGTACAGGAACTCGTTCCAGGCGATCATCAGGGTGTAGATGGCGACGGAGACGAGCGCGGGAACGGCCAGCGGCAGCGTAATGCGCCAGATGACTTCTAATCGGCTGCATCCATCAATTAGAGCTGCTTGCTCAATCTCTGTGGGGATGGTGCGGAAGTAGTTGGTGAGCATGTATAGGGCCACCGGCAGGGTTTGTGCCAGATAGGTGAAGATGAGTACGCCAAGATTATCTTGCACATCAAACCCGATGCTGTCGCCGATGCGGGCGAGCATTGAGAATAGGGGAATGATCAGCAAAATGCCGGGAAATAGGTAAACGACGAGGATGGCGTTGACCATGAAGTTTTTGCCGCGAAATTTGAGCCGGGCAATGGCGTATGATCCAAATACGGCGAGAATGACAGCGATGACGGCAGTTGGCAAAGATACCTTGATCGTATTCAAAATGTTGACGCCAAAATCCTGATAAGCAGGATTATTGGGGTCCAACAATTCTTGATAGGCATCTAGCCGTAATGAACCGGGGACATATACAGGTTCTCGTCCGCCAATTTCAGCCCGCGTTTTGAATGATGAGGCTACCATCCAATAAAATGGAAACAGGATACTCGTCAAGAAAAAAGTGAGGGTTATGGCAAAAAGGAACTTCTGCCAATCCATGCGGCGGGCAAGATGATCTAGAAAATTCATGTTTTTTGTGTCGTTTTGCATGATGTCCCCCTATTCCTCATCAATGTTGCGCATAACAATGCCAACGTAGAAAGCCATGAAGATGACCAAAATCACCAGCAGAATCATTGCTGTGGCTGCGCCGCGCCCAAAATTGAACTGCTTGAAGCTGAATTGATAGGTTAATACAGGCAAAACATTTGTGCCAAACCCACCGCCAGTTAATAAGAAAATGTCATCGAATTTGTTAAATGTCCACATCAAGCGTAGCAGGAAAATAGCGCCCATGACGTAGCGAAGTTCGGGCAACGTAACATTCCAGAACTGCTGCCAGGTATTTGCCCCATCTACTTTAGCGGCTTCGTACATGGTTCTGTCTACCGCTTGTAGGCGAGCTAAAATCATCAACATGGCAAAGGGGAAGTAGCGCCACGCTTCAAAAATGATGACCAAAATAATGGCAATGCCGCGTGTTGAAAGATACGCTTTTGGTAAGTCAATGATGCTCAATCGCATGAGGATGTCATTGAGGACGCCGGAGGGGCGTGGGTCGAGGAGCCAGCGCCAAACGAAGGCGACGCTGACGATGGGAGCGACGTAGGGGAAAAGGAAGATGGCGCGGGCAATGCCCCGTCCCCGAAACGGCCGATTTAACACCAACGATGCCGCTAACCCCATGATCAGGGTGAGGATGGTGGCCGCAAGTGTGTAGACAATGCTGGTAATTGCCGCTCCCCAATTATCCAACCCTTGCCATTTGAACGCGAAATCATTGAAAACAGCCCGATAATTATCCCAGCCAATAAATGGAGCATGAAATACGTCATTCAAATTGCCCAGGTTGACGTCGTGAAAGCTAATCCAGATGCTAAAAAAGGCGGGGAACAGAACCAACCCAAAGACGATGAGCGTTGTTGGCGAAATTAGAAGCCAGGCCAACCTTGCCTCTTGTGCATCCATAGATTTCCAGCGGCGGCGTCTGGCAACGGCCGTTCCCTTTTCCGATAGTGCCGTCATAGTTACCCCCTTCTCCTCACAGAGTTACAAAGACGGGGGTGCAGTGTTGCTGCACCCCCGTCGACTATAGAGTAATCGTTATTATTCGCTTTGCCGATCCGCGTACAGTTGTTCAACCTGTTCTTGCAGGAACTGAGCGGCCGTTTCTGGCGTCATTGTGCCTTCCAATGCAATCTTGCTAACTACATCCGGGATGAGCAAACGCCCTTCAATGTCTCCAATCACAGCACGTTGTGCAGCACTGTAATCAGGACGGAAGAGCCAACGCTGCATCGTCTCATACCCATTCGCAATCTGGTCCAGAGTTTCGGCGGAGTAGTTGGCGAAGTAATCGCTGCTGCTCATCCAGCCATCCACCGCGCTCTTGAGCACCGGAACCTTACCAAACGGAGCCAGCGCCAAAATGTCCTGGTAGCCCTCCGTCAGGAAGAATTTCACTACATCCTGCGCTACCGGGTCGGCCCCTTGCATGATGCCCAGAGTGACCAACTGGCCGTAGGATGCGGAACCATTCGGCCCAACCATTTCCGGTGCGAAACCGGTGTTGCCCGCCAGGTTTTCAACGGCGATTTCCACATTGCCGCCACCATCCAGACCAGAACCATCAACCAGATCGTCCATGATGTAGGTGCTGTAGAAGAGCATGCCGGACTGATCTAACTCATACGATTCACGCGATCCGCGCCAGTACTGCGGGCCGGGCAACGCACATCTTTGCAAGTCAGTGTAGAATTGCAGTGCAGCAATCATCTCCGGCGTGTTCATCGTGACATTGCCGTCGGCATCGAACGGCCAGGCATTGTTGGAAATAGCGACTTGTTCAAAAATTTGGTGACCATAGTTTTGGCCGGGGTCTGTCCCTAAACCAATGGCGTACAGCAAATTGCCGGTACCCGGCAGTGCATCACAAGCAGCATTGATGTCGTCCCAGGAGATGGGGGCGTTCAGGCCAGCATCGTTAAAGATGTCTTCACGATACCAAATCGCTTGAATCCAGCCATCGTAAGGAACGGCCGCGTAATTGCCAGTGGACGGGTCGGTGACCATCACCAACGGGCCGGCGCGGAAGTCGTCGAGGCCGATGCTGTCAATCGTAGCCATCGCTGCATCCTCATCCAGAATGCCATCGGCAGCGAACGCAGCGACGCGCTCAACACCCATGCGAACGATGTCGGGCAGACGGTTGGCAGCCTGAGCTGTGGCGATACGCTGGGTGATGCCACCTTCTTCGATGGGTACAATGCGGATTTCCACTTCGGGGTGCATTTCCATGTAACGGGCGGCTACGGCTTCGTAGGCGTTTACACGGTCTTCTTCGTTGTCGGTTGTCCAGAACTCAACGACGGTTTTTTCTGTCGGTTCGGCTGGAACCTCAACTTCGACTTCGACAACGCGGGTCACTTCGACCATCTCGGTGACGCTTTCGCCTTCAATCATGCGAGTGACTTCTACTTGCTCAGTAACGGTTTCGGTTTGGGTTACGATACGCGTAACCTCAACGGTTTCAGGCTGGCAGGCGGCAAGCGCCAATACCAGGACTAACAGGGTTAATAAATAAAAGGATACTTTTCTCATTTTTCTTCAAACCTCCTAAGTTTGGGATTGTTTATTGAATAAGGTTGAACAGTGGTATTGAATAAGTATGTGGGAATCACCTCCTTGGTTGTTAAATAGGGTTGCCACTTGATTCACGAATAATTAGAGTAGGTGTCAGAAGTGAATGGGGTGTAGTGGGGGCACGGCCGTTAATCACATCGATCAACATTGCGCATGTCCTCTGCCCAATTTCATAAATGGGCTGATGAATTGTGGTCAATGGGGGGGACGTATAGGCAGCGAGAGGAATATCATCAAACCCGCCAACTGCCACATCGCGCCCAACTTGCAGCCCTTGTTGCTGAATACGATTAATAGCCCCGATTGCCATGAGATCATTACCACCAATAATAGCTGTGAGACGCGGGTTGATCCCTAGAAGAGGAGTAACCGCCTCTGCTCCGCCACGCTGAGTCATATCCCCTTCAACAACCCATTCAGGTTGTACGGGAAGGTTGTTATCACGCATGGTGTCGTAGTAACCTTGCAGCCGATAACGGCCAAACATCAAGCCTGATGGCGCGGCAATCAGGCCGATGCGTTTGTGACCTAAGTCAATGAGGTGCTGCACAAGCAGCCGCATTCCTGTTTCACTATCTTCATCCACGTAAGGGAATTCGAGGTCGTCGCTGGTGCGGCCGAAGGCCACAAAGGGGAAATTATGCGCACAAAGCAGTTGGATACGAGTATCATCTTCCCGTGTACGCACAACAATTAAGCCATCTACCCAACCACGCCGTACAGCACGCTCGTAGGCTTTTAGTTCCCCCGCGCTATTGGGCGCGTGTGCAGATACCAATAGATCATATTCGTGGGATGCAGCTTCATTACCCACACCGGCAATAAATTCACTAAAAAACGGGTCTGAAAAACGAGGGCCGAAGGTGGGCATAATAAAACCCAGCGTGTCGGTTCTTTGTTTCTGAAGGCGTTGGGCGACAATGTTTGGAGAGTAACCCAATTCAGATGCTACGGCCTTAATACGCTCCTTGGTTCCTTCGGCAACATCGTCATACCCTGCCAGTGCACGAGACACTGTCGTAACAGAAACACCAACTTGTCGTGCAATGTCTTTGAGCGTAGCAGCCATGAAACTTGTTTCCCAAAACGAATTGGTTGTACAGATGTTTACTAGATCGGACGGCTCTCAACCCACCCAAAACGTTTCGGATGGTATTTCGAGTATAATCCGAAACGTTTTGGGTGTCAACTATGTTACAAAAGAAGGTATATATGGGTGCGGGAGGGGAACGTTATTTGATGTTCATAAGGTATGTTCTTTTAATCTTTTTGATACTTGGCTGGAACTGATCGCGCCTTGTTGTCGTTTAATAAGCATACAATCCCGACATGTTAATCGGAGGACAAAGAAATGAAACTAAAATACTTGATTGTTTGTTTATTTGTTGTGCTTATGTCCATTGTTGGGCAGGTATCGGCGCAAGAACCCACCCCTTTTATTGAGCCGCCTATTTGGGAATTTGATGGTTTACGTATTGAGTATCAGCGCGTGAATGTTGCCATCAGTGATCAGGTAGCGACGACGCATATTGAGCAGTTGTTTGTCAATGATAACGATTGGATGCTAGAGGGGGAGTATTTATTTCCGCTGCCGGAAGGAGCCGCCGTTTCCCAACTAACAATGTGGGTAGATGGCTCTCCTATTGAGGCCAAAATTTTAGAGCGTGACGAGGCGCAGCAAATTTACGACGAGATTGTGCGCCAACTCCGTGACCCAGCGCTGCTTAAATACGTGGGCACACAAGCGATTCAGGCTAACGTCTTTCCCATCCCTCCCCGTGACGAGAGACGTATCGAAATCGAATACACGCAAATTCTGCCTGCCGATAATGGCCTCATCCATTTTACCTATCCACAGTCCAGTGACCTGTACACGAATACGCCCTTAGATGAGCAGAGTATCCGTGTGGAAGTGCAGTCTAACGAGGAAATTCGCGCCATTTATTCACCCAGCCATGCTGTAGACATCTTTCGTGATGGTGATTTTCGGGCAGTGGCTGGTTATGAGGCCTTTGACGTGCAGCCGGACAAGGATTTTGAGTTGTACTATACCGTTTCCCCAGAGGAAATTGGCCTGAATCTGCTTAGTTACAAAGAGGCGGGGCAGGATGGCTTTTTCCTGCTGTTAGTTGCCCCCAGTGTGCAAGTTGATGAAGTGGTGGCTAAAGATGTGATTTTGGTGATGGACACCTCTGGCAGCATGGAGGGTGAAAAGATGGCGCAGGCCAAAGAGGCCGCGCAGTATGTAGTCGATCATCTCAATCCAGAAGATCGCTTTAATATCGTTGCCTTTAGTACGGGTGTGCGTGTGTATCAGTCGGAATTGGTGGCAGCGTCGCAGCCGGGTGACTATAGTAGTTTCATCAATGGATTGGAGGCAATCGGCGGCACAAACATTAGCCAGGCTTTGTTGGAAGCGGCGGCACAGGTGGAGAACGGCCGTCCTACCACCCTCATCTTCCTCACCGATGGCTTAGCCACTGAAGGCATTACAGACACCCCGTTGCTGCTGGACAGCGTACAGCAAGCCACCCCAGACAATGTGCGTATCTTCGCTTTTGGCGTGGGTGATGACGTAGATACGCTGCTGCTGGACTCTTTGACGCAAAATCAACACGGAACCACCAGTTACGTGCGCCCCTTCGAGGCCATTGATGAGGAAGTGGGTAATTTTTACACCAAAATCAGCACGCCGGTGTTGGCAAATGTACATTTGGAAGTAGACGGTGTGCAGGTGGAGCAGATGTACCCGGCTGAATTGCCTGACTTGTTTGCAGGCACACAATTGGTGCTGACTGGGCGCTATCGCAGCGGCGGCGCGGCGGTGATTACGTTGTCTGGCGAGGTGAACGGCCGTACCCAAACTTTCACCTACCATGACAACAGCTTCCGCAACAGCGGCGGTGACGACTTCATTCCCCGCTTGTGGGCCACCCGCGCCATCGGCCATTTGCTGACCGAAATTCGGCTGCACGGCGAGGATGCGGAACTGGTGCAAAGCGTGGTCAACCTCAGCATTCGTTATGGCATCATCACGCCATATACCAGCTACCTCATTGAAGAAAACGACATTTTCAGCCAGACCGGGCGCAATATTATTATTGAAGAAGAAATGGAAGATGCAGCAGAGCCTGCACCCTTCACCGGGTCGGCAGCAGTAGATGAAGCGGCGGCTGTTGGAGAGATGGCAGAAGCGGAAGCGCCAGTAGCGTTTGCGACGGCAACGGCCGTTCCTGGCACAGATAGCAGCGTGTCCGGTGTGGCACAAACGGCCGTGCAATACGTGGGCAGCAAAACCTTCGTCCTGCGTGATGGTGTGTGGATGGACACAGCCTTCGACAGCGATACACAAACGCCGCAGCAAGTAGGCTTTGCCAGCGACACTTACTTTGACCTACTAACGGCCGTGCCCGAACTGGGCGGATACTTTGCTCTGGGACAGCGCGTACTTGTTGTGGTGGGCGATCAAGTGTATGAAGTGGTTGAAGGCGAAGGGGAAACGGCCGTTGTTCTGCCAGACGCAACGACAGATGCCGGGTCAGAAACTGCCTCCGTTGTGACCAACCTCCCTGCTACCCCGGCCGACCTGGGCGTGGACGCATTGCCGCAGCCAGAACCTGTTGCTAACGACAGCGATAGCTGGCTTCTCTACGGCTTGGGCGGATTGGCACTGCTGGTCGTTGTCTTTATTGCAGGACGGCTTGTGACGCGGAAGTAAGCAATAGTACACATATTTGCAGATGCACATGGGCTTTCTTTCGTTTGTGTGCATCTGCATTTGTTCATGTTTTATTGTAACTACCAAGCCTCTCTGGAATTTAACCGCAAAGAACGCAAAGATAAGAGAAAGACTTTGCGCTCTTTGCGGTTAGTAGTTACGTTTTATCTTCTAAAACAGTAGGGTTGTGATTAGGGCGGCGACGATTCCTCCCGCAGCGGAGGAGATGAGATTAACGAGGTCGTTGTTAAGCCAGTACCAGCCGCGCAACGGCCGTGTTTCTGTGCCACACGTATGAATTTTGCGCTCAGTATCTTTTTGGCAGGTATCACAATAGTAGATTTGCTGCACGGTGGCGCCCAGCAAGCTATCTGTTAATGAGCCAAGCAGCCCACCTAGCGCCCCCGCCAATGCTGCTTGTGCCACCATGTTTTCACCCTGTGTCAGTTGCAGCAGCCCCGCAGCTAACCCAATAACCAGCCCGCCAACGAGGGAAACGGCCGTACCCAACCACGACACGCCTCCCGATGTACCAACATCCACCGCCCGCCCCGTTGTAATCAGGCGAGGAGGTGTTTTGCTCAGAGTGCCCAATTCGGTAGCCCAGGTATCGGCCGTTACCGTTGCCATCACCCCTACAAAGAGAAACAGCCACAGCGGAGAAGGAAACAGGGCGCTGAATACAGCCAGCAGTGCGCCCAATCCGCCATTGGCAAAGACCTGCCCCGCATCGCGGCGATGGCCTTTCTCAAATTTCTCGGCGGCCGTGCGCTTTTCATCTTCTTTGAAATGGGAGAGCAGGCTGGAACTGACGAAAAAAAGACCTAATATGACGCCCCACACCCATCCGCCAAAGCCAAAGGTGAGAAAGCCTATCAGCAAGGCTCCCATAGCTCCAGATTTGGAGAGAGAGCCACGCCAATAAGCTAACCCAGCAATCAGCAGGCTAATTAGCAGTGCAATGACAAAGTCTGTAATCATAGAATGGTTCGGTGGAACGGCCGTTTCTAATCACATCCCACTGTCGCCAGTTTACCAAAGCCTTTGACAATCGGGTAGCAAGTGTATAAACCCGCTGCTTGAATACTTGACACATGACACCTGACTAATGGACACATGACACATGACACATGACACACCAAATAGATTGGGCAACACTGTAGCTAATGCTACAATTAGTGGCTAATCCTATTATCGAACCGTGTAGAATTGTAACGGCACATAAAAAAGCACAGATTTTGGCGGTAATTCGGCAATGTCTGTGCTTCATTGTCTTTAGGGGCAGCGATCAATGTGCCAATTAAAATCCCACAAAATTTGGAGATGATTCAATGACTGAAAATCTGAACCCGTTTGCCATCGCGCAAGCTCAATTAGATGAAGCTGCAAAAGTATTGGGTCTTGACCCGGATATGCACGCCTTTTTGCGTCGCCCGCAGCGTGAGTTTCACTTTAATATTCCCGTAAAAATGGATGACGGCTCCACGAAAACCTTCCAGGGTTTCCGTGTGCAATACAGTGATGCTCGCGGCCCGGCAAAAGGCGGCATTCGCTTCCACCCGGATGAGACAATTGATACTGTGCGGGCGTTGGCAGCATGGATGACCTGGAAAACGGCCGTTGCCGACATCCCACTCGGCGGTGGCAAAGGCGGCGTCATTTGTAACCCCCGCGAAATGTCCCCCGGCGAATTAGAACGCCTCAGTCGTGGCTACATGCGTAACATCGCCCGCTACGTGGGCCTCTTCCAAGACTCTCCCGCTCCCGATGTCAACACCCACCCGCAAATCATGGCCTGGATGCTGGACGAATACGAAACCATCATGGGCCACCGCGAACCCGGCGCCATCACTGGCAAGCCGCTGCCGTTGGGTGGCTCTGCGGGGCGCGGCCCGGCCACGGCGCTTGGCGGCATGTTCACCATCCGCGAGGCGGCCAAAGTGGTGGGGTTGGAATTGAAAGGGGCGACGGCCGCCATTCAAGGTTTTGGCAATGTCGGTTCCTTCGCCACCAAGTTGGCACAAGAAGTGTTGGGCATCAAAGTCGTCGCTGTCAGCGATGAGTTTGGCGGCATCTATAGCGCCAACGGCCTTGATTACTATGCCATTAACGAACATCTGGCGAACACCGGCAAGGTGATTGACATGCCCGGCACGCAGCCCATCTCTAACAAAGACCTGCTGGAATTGGAGGTGGACATCCTCATCCCAGCGGCGATTGAGAACCAATTAACGGCACAAAATGCAGACAACATCAAAGCCAAGATTATCGCCGAGCTGGCAAATGGCCCCACGACGCCAGAAGCTGACGATGTGTTTGAGGCCAAGGGCATTTATGTGATCCCAGACTTTTTGTGCAACGCAGGTGGTGTCACCGTTTCCTATTTTGAGATGGTGCAGAATGCCTACCAGTATTACTGGACAGAGCAGATGGTGAATGAACGCCTGGATCACAAAATGACGACTGCTTTCCACGCCGTGCATACAATGGCACAGGAAAAGAAAGTTTATACCCGCGTGGCGGCTTATCTTGTTTCGGTGAGCCGTGTGGCGGAGGCGGTGCGCTTGCGCGGTTGGGTGTAAAAACCCACGCATGACGTATGAAATTGAGACCTGTCATGGAACGGCTGTGACAGGTCTTTTTTTTGACATGAAGGGTTGTAAAAATAGAACAAATATGCTAAAATATAATCCTGGTTGAATCGGTAAATAGGCTTTTGTGGTTGTATAGATTGTGTTACTATTTGGACAGTGTGCTTCTAAATCCCAAACAATCAATAGAAACCCATTTAGTATGAAAAGGAGAGGGTGTTATGTATCAGAAAATTATTATCGTGGGCAATTTGGGGCGTGACCCAGAGATGCGGTATATGCCGGATGGTACGGCCGTTACCAGCTTCAGTGTGGCAACCAACCGGCGGTGGACTGACCGGGCAACGGGACAGCCCGTCGATGAAACCACCTGGTTTCGCGTGAGCGTTTGGGGACGTCAGGCCGAAACCGCCAATCAATATTTGAGCCGAGGCCGAAAGGTATTGGTAGAAGGCGTTATCACTCCAGATCGCAACACGGGCGGGCCGCGCCTTTGGACTGCCCAAGATGGCACAGTGCGTGCCTCTTTTGAGGTTCGCGCTGATAGTGTGCGCTTCATTGGTGGGCGGGATGAAGGTGGCTATGATGGCGATGGTGGCTACGAGGATGCGGGGGGCGCTGCTCAAGAAGAAGACGAAATCCCCTTCTGATCCATGTAAATAAGTCTGTGTCCATTTATCGCCTGTAGAAGCAGGCGAACCGTAACAAGTAAAGTAGTGGTTGGGTAAAAATCCAACCACTACTTTTACGGAGGACACAGACTGATGAAAGACAATTTATCCCCCAAAGAACTGACCATTGTTCAACTAGTATTAGATAGCGGAGAACGCCTTCCCTGTCTTGTCGAAACCGCCACCTGGCTGCCGGTTAAGTTACCCACTCGATGGGCAGTACGCCACCGGCGCTACCAGGTACAGGCTTCAACCCTTCGCAGCGACCTCTACTCCCTCAAAAAACTTTACGAATGGGCCGGGTTGGTTGTTGAGCTTGACCTGGATCAACATCTCCTCAACGACAAGCGGTTAACCGCACGCCAGATAGAATCCTACGCAACTTACATCCGCGAAGACATCGCTGACAAAAGCAGCGGTATTCTTAATCCTAACACCTACAACAAACACCTGTTTGTGTGTGAAGCCTTCTTGAAGTGGGCGGTGTACCCGGAAAATCGCGGGGGGCAAACAGAGCAAACCTTCACCGAGCTAGCTCAGGAACGGGCCTGGCTCACCTATTTGTTTCGCTCTCTGCGAATGCGCCACCAAAATGGTCAACGTATCCAGCCATTGACTGGTGAAGAGATTACCAGCATTCGTGCGGCCATTGGGCCGCAGAGGAGCGGCGCGACAGAGTGGCAGTTTTGCCACAGCCAGTTCACGACACAGACAGCGTTACGCAACTGGTTGATGTTTGAAACAGCTCTGGAACTAGGTTTACGACGTGGCGAGATACTCAAACTGCGCCTGGATTCTTTACCGCGTGGCGCCGAAACAGGCATTAAAATACAACGTTATCCAGATGATCCCCACGACAGCCGCACCGTCGAGCCGGCTGTGAAAACGGCCGAGCGTGTGGTGCCGGCCTCGCGCAACTTGCTCTCTGCCATCAGGTATTATCTGGCCACACCACCGCCACAGGGACGACCAGGCGGGAAAACCCCTTATCTGTTTGTCACCCGAAACGGCCGTCCGCTATCCACCATCATGGCCGACGACATCATTCAGACTATTGGCAAATACAGTGGTGTTATCCCTTTATCCTGGCACCGTTTACGACATACCTGGGCTGAAGAGATGGCTGCCCAACTTGCTGAACAACCCAATGGTCTGGACGTACTGATGTACTTGGGCGGCTGGACGGCCCAAACATCTGTGCGCCGTTACATCCAAAACACCATCGCCCAACAAGCGCAAGCCGCGATGCGCCATTATCACGAGACCTTGTACCAAATGGAAACGGCAGAGGGGGGTCATCGTGGATAAAGGACGCGAATTACCACAATTGCCCAAACAGGTAACCACATTAGACGGTCAGGCTGTGGATGTACAGGGGGATGTTTGGCGGCTTCGTGTCTCGGCTGATGGAGGCCAGCGCTTCTACATCAAATGGGCCACCCTGATATCCATCACAACGAAAGATAACAGTCCAGTTTTAGCGCAGCGGACGATACAGCTGGTACGTCTCTATCTGGCCGACCGCTTAACCCGTAGAAAAAGCAGTACGGTTCGGAACGATTTCAGCGCTTTTGTTTCTTTCTGCCAATGGTGGCGCCAAAATGAGCCGACAAAGCAACCTTTTGTTTGGGACTATTACGATGAGCCAACGGCGCGGGCCTTCTTACGCTGGTGCGAAACGACAGCTGACAACGGCAATCGCTTTTCCCGTATTCGAGTCTTCTACGAGTGGGGGACTGCGCGTCAGTATCCCGACTTTGACCCTGCTTTCTTCCAGACGCTAAAGACCGTTCACACTCAAGGTAATGCCAAAGGACACCATGTCCGGTTTCGACATCCAACAAAAGGGCCGTTTTCAGAAGCGGAGAAACAGCTTCTTGTACGGGCTATTCACAGCCAATGCGGTACGGATGAAGACCGTGCGCTGGTTATGCTCCACTTGGAACTGGGGGTCAATCCACACGCATTGGTGCGATTGACAAACCGCGACTTCATCAACATTAAAATGAAACAAGGCGATTTTTACCAACTGGATGTGCCGCGTGTTAAAAAGCGTGCTGTGCAGCGGGAAACTAAGCGACGTCCCATTAGCCGTCGGCTAGGAGAACTCCTCCAACAATTAACATCTGGTGAGCCAGATGAAGTCCTGTTGCATTGGTTATCTGCCGATGCGCCTTTGGCGGCGATACGAACAGCCATGGGACGATTTGCCAGAGACGCTGACCTCGTCTCGCCACGAACGGGAAAGCGGCTGCAGTTACATCCACGACGCTTCCGCTACACACTGGCCACCCACCTGGCGGCTGAGGGCGCTTCCAGATTCCACATCGCCGAGGTACTCGACCATACCGATTTGCAAAACGTTGACGTGTACGTCGAAACAACACCGGCCATTATTGGGCCAGTAGCGACAGCCACCGATGCGGCGCTAACGCCGTTAGTGAACCGATTTTTGGGCAAGCTTGTAGACAAACCGGGAGAAACGGCGGCCACCAGCATGACTGATAACACGATTGTACCGGCGACCGTGCCGCATATTCCCCTACCCCTGTTAAGTACAAGTGGTATTGGCGTTTGCGGCCGAAATGTACGGCAGGATGGACTGTGCCAGTTGTTTCCACCGCTTAGCTGCTACCTGTGTCCTAGTTTTGCCGCCTGGCGAAACGAATCGCACCAATCCTTATTGGCTAATCTGGAGGCCTTCATCGCGGCTCATGGTGAATTGGCAGATGCTCGCATCCTGAAGCAGTTAGATGAAATTCGAGCCGCTATCGCCGAAGTTGTCTTCCGGTGCAGTTCTAGTGCGGAGGGAATGACATGAACGAGCAAACACAAACCGCGATTGAATCGCTTATTGCCCTTGGCCGGCGTCAATTTAAAGCTGACCTGGGCGGAACAAACCAATCCTTTGATGACATGGTTTGGGATGTAACCTCCCTGGCCAACCGTACACCAAATGGCACCTTGCGCCTGTACTTCACCCAATACAACAGTTACGACATTCCCTTGCCCCGGGGCTATGCGGTGGTCATTAAGAGTTGGGTTTTATTATCCCGGAAAGCATCGGCCGCGGATATGAGAAACAACCTCATGGCAGGGCGGGTGTTATGGGAAGCCGTGTGGCAACGACACCAGCGAACTGAGACGTCATTTGATTGGGCCACCCTATGCGAGGAAGACCTGAACCAAACAGAATTACTCATGATGGAGCGATGGGCCTTGTCTACCGCCCACAAAGTTGGGCATCGTCTGCTTCGCCTGGCACAATTTCTGGCGGCTCGCCAAATCTGTCGGCCTTTATATTACACCCTACAAACGCCGCGACCGAGTGACTTCAACAACCACACCCTGAGCGGTCAGGCAGCACGCCGCGCCAAACTGCCGTCAGCCAACGCTCTCAATGGGTTGGCCGACATTTATCGGGAACTGGCGACCGAACCAGCGGACCGTTTGTTGGCGGCCGCCATAGCGCTATTGACCGTTACCGGTTTTCGTGTGCGGGAATTACTAACGCTACCAGAGGATTGTGAAGTTTATGAGCAACATGAGGGTGAGGTTGCTTATGGTGTTCGTTACTACAAAGAAAAAAGCAAAGGGGGGCGGAAAATGTTAGCGGTGCGGTGGTTGACCCCACTCCAGGCTGAATTAGCCCAAGCCGCAATCGCCGAGATTCGCCGGCTAACGACCGCGGCTCGTGTCCAAGCCAAAGCATTAGAGGTGCAGCCAGACCGCATTGTCCTACCGGGAATTAAACCGGAACAGTGCTTGAGCGCCAAAGAGGTTTGTGACTTGCTTGGACTTCGCAGCCTTACAACCATTTACAAATGGTGTCAAGCTGGATTTCCCCATGAATACCAGGGGAGCAAGTGTCTCCTGCGGGCACAAGACCTGGCCGATTATCTTTACCAACAACGACGGTCGTTTCTCTGGACAGTAGACCGCAAAGACGGCACCTACCAGATGCTGTCGGAGACATTGTTCATCGCGCCGCGGCATTTCTTTCGCCGCGGCAAAGGGAATATCCATTTGCTCATCGATCCCGTGGTTAGCCAGCAAGTGAACGACTTCCTCAGAAGCCGCGATAATATGAAGTCAGCCTTTGCACGATTTGATATACGTGAGGAAGACGGCGCTGTGTGTGCGATTACCTCCCATCAGTTACGGCATTGGCTCAATGATCTGGCTGACAAGGGGGGCCTCCCCATTGAATTATTGACTCGTTGGATGGGGCGCGAGAATGCTTATGACACCGAAGCATACCGCCACGCCAGCGTAGATGAGCGGTTAGCCTGGGTTAAGCAAAGTATCCAGGAAGAAAGGCTGAGCGGTACGATGACCGACGTTTATTTTGAATTGCCGGAAGGTGAGCGAGATGCCTTCTTGTCAGGGCAAATTCAGGCCGTGCATTTCACGCCGATGGGGATTTGCATCCATGACTTTGCCATCGAACCATGCCCTTACCATCTGAACTGCGTCCGAGGTTGTCCTGGCTATCTGCGTACCAAGGGCAACCAACGAGAACGCCAATATCTGTTACAAATTCGGGAAAACACGCAGCAGGCACTGGCTTATGCCAACAAACAAGCAAATGAGGGAAACCAAGATCTAGCAGAAGCCTGGGTGAGCCACCACGAGGCCACTTTAAGAGGTATAGATGCAGCTTTGACCGTTGATGATTGTGACTGGGTAGAAGCAGGGGAAAGAGTTAATCCGCAGACGATACCGCTGCCAGTCTTAACGACGGCAGAGGAGACGAACGATGGGTAGGAAAAGTCAGGAAGCTGAAATGACAGCAGCCGTGAAAGAGTATCTAGAAGCTGCACAACGCGAGCAAACGGATGTATGTCAGTTGGATGTCAAAAGCGTGGCCGCTGCCTTAGGCATTAGTCGCACGTCGATCTACAAATATGGCCTGGACAAGCCAATTCGAGAAGCCCAACAGCAGCAGGTCGCCGAGGGCAGTGAAAAGCCGCGCCGATTGAGTCATATGTTGGCTGATCTCCGCCAGGAGTTGAAACAAACTGAAATACGAAACAAAGCCTTGCTAACGCGGCTGAATTTGGTAGAGGCCAATGCTGCCCGGTTGGGAATTGATCCGGAAGAATTGTACCAGCCATTAGTAAAGCCGGTGCGTGTACTGTCTCACGTCGGCCGTTCCAAGAAATTTGTATAATGTTTCAAGATGTGTAGGACCGCAGCCGTAGTAGGGGGTGTGGGCAGTGTGGGTAACTCGGCAGAGTTATCCATACTGTCCACGCCCCACAAGGACCAGCATAAGGCCACAAAATGGGTCGAAAATGGTCATTAGGTGAACACGGATTAAGTGTACACATTGTAGGAGGTGAAATGGACTTGAGAGCTTGATGACAACGTTTCTTCTCCAGAAACCTGACCGTCAATCTCCAAGCCTATAAGTGGACATAGACAAAAACAGGGGGAACCCTTCTAAAAACTTGCATTGTTTGAGGAAGCCCTGCAAGGATATTAGAATCCTTGCAGGGCTTTTTTGTTGCTACCGCAATATTGTTGGCAAATAAATCAAATACCCGTCATCATTCAAAATAGCGGCCGGGCTGCCGTTTACTGTAATGGGTACATTCGCGTTGCTAATCAGGCTGCTGTAGTATTCATCTGCTTCCAGTTCCATATCGCCTACAACATCAACCGTGTACGTTTTCACCGTCTCGCCCGGCAAGAATGTGAGCGTGCCCGGCGTAGCCAGGAAATCTACCCCTAAGGTGGCGCCATCCTCACCATAGCCTGAACTGACCTCATAATCTACCGTAATTGTGAATGCTGCCGGTGTGGAGAGGGTGACGGTGAAAACGGCCGGAGTCAATCCGCTGTTGCCTTCCGGGATGTGGGGGCCGTAGTTGTGCGATAATCGTGCTGAATCATCGTCTGTAATTGTTCCTGTTGCCGCAGCGTCTTCCAAATTGGCGTTGACTGCGCCAGATAACTGTACGGTGAAGTTCTCGCTTATGCCTTCATCTATGATGTCGCCCAGCACGGTTACGGTGATTTGCTGGCTGGTTTCGCCAGGGTTGAAGGTCAGGGTGTCGGCAACGGCCGTATAATCCACCCCTGCTTCAGCCGTTCCCGCGACTGTCGTGTAATCCACCGTCACCGTATCCGGGCTGGGCGGGGAAAGCTGCACAGTAAACAGCATGTTCACCGTGCTGCTGTTTCCCTCTAACACAGATTCGTCAGCAATGGTTAGCGCAGGCAGACCATCATCGTCTACAATCGTGCCCGTTGCCAGGCCATCCACAAGCTCTGCATTGCTGGGGTTGCTCAATTGTACCGTGAAGGTCTCGTCTGGCTCGTCACCGGTATCGCCGATGACATCTACCATGATGTACTGGGTGCTTTCGCCGGAGTTGAAGGTGAGGGTGTCGGCAACGGCCGTATAATCCACCCCTTCCGTCGCTGTCCCTGCAATCGTGGCATAATCCACCGTCACTGTTTGCGTGTTAGTGGGGGCCAGGGTGACGGTGAAGACGGCCGTTGTCGTGCCACCGTTCCCCTCCAAAATCATCACATCAGCGATGGTGAGCTGGTGCTGCGCCTCGTAAGCCCCTTTGTCGCAGGTGGGTGTGCCGTCGTTGTCGCCGTCATACGGCCGTGCCACGCCGCGTTGATCGGTGGCCGGGCAAGCGGCATTTGTGCCGCTGTCAATGGCCGGGCTGCCCGGCAGCAAGGCATGGGTCAGGGTTTCGCCGCCGTAATCGCCTAGCGGTTGCAGCAGCGGGTCAATCCCTTGTTCATCTCCCGTTTGTGTAAAGGCACATGAAGAATCATCCGCGAGGTTATACCCTAGCGAAGTCCAATTACCCGCAGTGCCCCCGCAGTTGAGGTCATCGTTCCCGGCTAAAATGGCGTTGACGATACTCACGGTAGCGTTGTTGCCGATGAACAGGCCATTGAACCCAGTGCCGGCGGAACCAGTACGGCCGTTGTTAGCAATGGTGCTGTTTTGCAAGGTTAATACCGTGCTGGGGCCGGAGATATACAGACCGCCATAGTTGTTGCTGGCTGTGTTGCCGCTCACGGTGACGTTGGTAAAGGAGGCTTCGCCGCTGTACGCAAAGAAAGCTGCGCCGCTGGCCGCCTCATTGCCTTGCAGTGTCACGCCATCTAGCGTAGCTTGATCATCCGTAACCAGGCCACCGCCAAAGGAGCCTGCGCTGTTGTCGCGCACGGTGACATTATGCAGATATATCGGCTGGGTAGCGTAAATACCGCCACCATAGGTGAATTCGGCCACGTTTTCGGCTACCAAGGAATGGGTCATGGTGATGCCACCTGAAGTGTAGTTATAGATACCGCCACCATTTGCCTCAGTGGTGTTGCTGAGGATTTGCGTGTTGTTAATGATCAGATCGCCATTGTTGAAGATAGCGCCCCCATTGCCCTGAGCATTGTTGTTGATGAGCACGCTGTCTTCAATGGTCAGGCTGCCAGATGCCAGAATGGCCCCACCGCTGGTGTCAAAAATGATGCTGGAATCGGTGACAACCTGCCCATGTTGGATGGTGACACCGGATAAGGTGCTGCTGCCGCTAAACTGAAATGCACGGCCTGCGTAGTTAGCGTCTATGATGGTGCTGCCTGCTCCTGCTCCTAGCAGGGTTAACTGGTAGATTGTGATGTCATGTTCCAGGTAAGTCCCTGCGGCGATTTGGATGGTGTCGTCGGCACTGGCTTTGGCAACGGCCGTTTCAATTGTCGCACAAGCTGTTCCTGGAGAAAGGCAGTCGTTGTTGTCATCGTCGCCGCTGCCCGCATCCACGTACCAGATGGTATTGGGAGCCGCTTGCAAAGGGGCAGCCCCGCCGGAAAACCAGAGGGAAATCACACCTAGCAGCCCGCCACTAACCAACAGAACTGCGCCGAATGATGCCCAAAAAGATTTGTACTTGTTCATGTCAATCTCCTTCCGTATGAAGTTTTATTCAGCCTGACAGGTTGTAAAGACTTGACAGGTATTTACTACAATACGGATGGAGCGATCAGAAAACGATCCTAATTGTTTGAGAGGGGTGTGCAAAGGGAGAAACGGCCGTTGTCAACCTTCAATAGACAGACTTCCAACCAGCCATTCTTCCAAATCCGCTAGCGAGCGAAGTGTAGACATATCTTGCTGCCAGAGATAATCCACGATGGCGGCGCCAAAGCGGTGCAGAAAGGTGTAGGTGAATAGCTGGCGGCGAAAGGCGGCGTCCAGGCGTAGGGTGGGATCGTAGGCGTGTAGGATGGCGCGGAAAAAGGCGGCATCGCGGCGGCAGAGGCTGTACCAGAGAGCGATCCAGTCGTAAACGGCCGTTCCCACTTCCGCATCAGCCCAATCAATCAGCGCGGCGATGCGCCACCGCCCCGCCTCCCGGCGCAGCAGCAGGTGGTCTTCGGTCAGGTCGGCATTGAGCAGGTGCAGGGGGGATGACGGCCGTTCCCCCTGCCACCCCTGCATCATTTCTGCCAACTCGTTGATGGTGACGGCCGTCAAATACCCAGCATCGCGCAGCTTTGCCAGATTAGCCGCCGCATTTTGGCGCAGTTGCCGCTGCCATGCTTGTGGCGACATCTCAAAATGGCGCAGCCCGGAGATGGGCGCGGCGTGTAGCTGTCGCAGCGCCGTACCCAATTCCTGCCCCAACGCCAACCTTTGCGCCGGCGCAATCTCATCAAACACCTCGCGGATGGGCCGCCCGGCGCGGAAGCTCAGCAGCAAATAGGGCCACTCAATGCGGTCGGCGTACACGCCATCGCCCAGCAGCGGCGGCAAAAAGGGGTGTTGCAGGGTTTGGTAGACTTCCCGTTCGCGCAAAAAGTCTTGCGGCAGCATGGGCGGATAGAGCTTCACCACCACCTGCTCATCCACCACAAACACGGCGCATGTGCCTGGAAACCCGGCCTTGACTGTGCCCGCCGTGAGGCCGTGCTGCCGACAAATGCGCCGCACCACCGGCTGCCACAGCGCGGCATCGGTAAACATGGCCGACCAATCCGACCAGTTGTTGATGGGGGGTAAAAAGGAAGTCATAGGAGTCTGCAAGTGGCAAGTTTGCAAGTGGCAAGTAATAAACTTGCAAACTTGCATACTTGCTACTCCCCAAAGGTGATGCCCTGCGCCAGGGGCAGATCGCGTGACCAGTTGAGGGTGTTGGTTTGGCGGCGCATGTACGCTTTCCAGGCGTCGGAGCCGGATTCACGGCCGCCGCCGGTTTCCTTTTCGCCGCCGAATGCGCCGCCGATTTCTGCGCCAGAGGTGCCGATGTTGACATTGGCGATGCCGCAGTCGGAACCGGAGGCGCTGAGGAAGCGTTCGGCCGTCCTCATGCTGTCAGTGAAGATGGCGCTGGAGAGACCCTGGGTGACGCCGTTGTGCAGGGCGATAGCCTCGTCAAGCGTCCCGTATTCCAGTAAATAGAGGATGGGGGCGAAGGTTTCGGTGCGCACGATGTCTGTTTGCGCGGGCATTTTGAGCAGGGCGGGCGTGACGTAGGTGGGGCCTAAATCGGGGCGGGCTGCGCCGCCGGTGAGCAGGTCGCCGCCATCCTGTTGGGCGATGGCGATGGCCTGCATCATGCCTTGCACGGCTTTCTCGCTGACGAGCGGCCCCATCAGCGTGCCTGCGGCGAGGGGGTTGCCGATGGGCACTTGTTGGTACGCTTTTTGCAGGCGGGCGGTCAGTTCTGGGGCGATGGCTTTGTGCATGATGATGCGGCGGGTGGAGGTGCAGCGCTGCCCGGCTGTGCCTACTGCGCCGAAGAGGATGGCGCGGACGGCGAGGTCGAGGTCGGCGGTTTCATCGACGATGATGGCGTTGTTGCCGCCTAATTCGAGGAGGGAGCGCCCCAGGCGGCGGGCGACGGTTTCGGCGACGCTGCGGCCAACGGGGATGGAGCCGGTGAAGGCGATGAGGGGCAGACGGCCGTCTGCCGCAATCAACTTGCCAATGTCTGGCCCGCCCACAGCCAGATTGAAGATGCCGCTGAGTCCGTAGTCGGCCATGACCTGGTTGGCGATGTGTTGGGTGGCAACGGCCGTTAACGGGGTGAGTTCCGACGGTTTCCAAATCATGGTGTCGCCGGCGACGGCAGCGATGGCGGCGTTCCATGACCAGACGGCGACGGGGAAGTTGAAGGTGGTGATGATGCCGATGGGGCCGAGGGGCAGCCATTGTTCGATCATGCGGTGGTACGGCCGTTCCGACTGCATCGTCAGCCCATACAACTGGCGGCTGAGGCCGACGGCGAAATCGCAGACATCAATCATTTCTTGCACTTCGCCAATGCCTTCGGCACGGATTTTGCCCATTTCTAATGTGACCAGTTCGCCCAATGGCTCTTGATATTGGCGCAGGGCGTTGCCCAAATCGCGGATGAGCAGGCCGCGGCGCGGCGCGGGCATATCGCGCCAGGTCACGAAGGCGGCTTGGGCGGCGGCAATGATTTGTTCATACGCGGCGGGGGTGGCGGGGATGACCTGGGCAATGGCTTCGCCGCTGGCGGGGTTGTAGGAAGTGATGGGCGTTCCGTCGGTTTCTAGCCAATTGCCTGGGCCGATGCAGGCGCCAGGGTTGACCTTTTTCAGGTTTAATTTGTCGAGAATGGTTTGCATGTTTCACTCCATTATTGAGTAAGGATGAAGGTTGAATGGTGAAGGTTGATGGAAGTATAGCAAGTTGTGACAAGACTGCGCATCTGGATTCGGATAAACCATGAGAAATGGCGTAGTGGAATTTGTGTCTTTTGTCTTATTTACAGGAGCGGAGATTTTGTTATGATTAGCGGCGGTTAGATTATGGTAGGTTTGTATATCACGATTGGCAACATTCCCCCACCGGCCTAGCTTTGCTAAGGCCGTTGCTTGCTTTTTCCATATTTTTTTGAACTGTATAGTTTGGCAGAAAAGAAACGGCCGTTTTCCTTCAGTTGTTTGAGGGATATATGAGTTTGGGTGAGTGTGTGCCGAGGAGTTAACATCAATGTCTCTTTCATATCTTAACGTCAAGCGAATGTTACTGGGTGATCCGTTTCCAACCCGCCAGGAAATTCACGAACGTTTGGACAAGGTTCGTGCCCTGGCAATTTTTGCGTCGGATCCCATCAGCAGCAATGCGTATGCAACTGAAGCAATTATGAGTGTGCTCATCCTATTGGGGAGTGGGGCACTTTCTATGACGCTGCCAATTGCTATGGGGATTATGACGCTGGTGCTGCTGGTTGTTTTCAGTTATATCCAGACAATTTTGCATTATCCTGATGGCGGCGGCGCTTATACGGTCGCAAAGGATAATTTGGGTACGCTGCCTTCGTTGTTTGCAGCATCGGCGCTGCTGCTAGATTACATTCTCACGGTGTCGGTGTCTGTCTCGGCGGGGGTGCGTGCTATCACGTCAGCGTTTCCTGGGGTGTATGAGTACCGGGTGTTGTTGGCATTAACGGCAGTTGCCCTCATCACATGGATTAATCTGCGTGGCGTACGCGAAAGCGGCACAATCTTTGCCATACCCACCTACGCCTTTGTGGGCGGCGTTCTCGTCACCGTTGCCTACGGGTTAGTCCGCTATTTTGGCTTGTTTGGCATAGCGACACTCACACCCGTCGTACACGACGTGGCTCCTGCCTCTCCTGTGACCGATTTCCTGTTCATATGGCTGGTATTGCGAGCCTTTGCTGCTGGATGTACCGCCCTGACAGGCATTGAGGCCATCAGCAACGGCGTGCAGGCCTTCAAACCTCCGGAAGCAAACAACGCCGCAAAAACAATGGTCGTCATGGGTGTCACGGCAATGTCCTTGTTTGTGGGCATTACTTTCCTGGCAACCCATTTGAACCTGTTACCGTCAGAAGAAGAAAGTATTCTCTCGCAAATGACGCGAGAAGTATCTGGAACCGGGTTCCTGTACTATTGGGTACAGTTTTTCACTATGATGATTTTGATTCTAGCGGCCAACACGGGCTACCAGGATTTCCCGCGGCTCAGCTCATTCCTGGCAAAAGATGGATTCATGCCCCGCTGGTTACAGCATCGCGGTGACAGACTGGTGTACAGTTACGGTATTATTTCACTGGCTGTTGTCGCTTCAATCCTCATTCTCATATTCCAGGCGGATGAAATTGCCATGCTGCCGCTGTATGCGTTGGGCGTGATGCTCAGTTTCACGCTTTCGCAGTCTGGTATGGTGCGATTGATGGGCAAAGTAGGCAAGCTAAAGCCGGGCGAAACTGAACACACCGGGGTCACAACGATTCATTTCGAGCGCGGATGGTGGTGGAAGCGAGGGTTGAACGCGATTGGAGCAATCGTAACGGGTGTTGTGCTCATCGTTCTCGTGATTACTAAATTTGCCGAAGGTGCCTGGGTGATTGTACTGGCCATTCCGCTCCTTGTTTTGAACTTCCGAGGTATCAAACGCCACTACGCTAATGTGGCCGACTCTCTGAGTACCCGTGAACTCGAACTGCCACAGGTGACGCGCCCGGTTGCTAATGTGATCATTGTTCCGGTAGCGGACATTCACCGTGGCACGTTGTATGCTTTGCAGTTTACAAAGACTTTCTCTGCTGATGTGCGTGTGGTTTGTGTTGTTACCACTCAGGAAGAACTGGAACGTATCCAACGTCGTTGGAATCGCTTCCCGGAAATTACAAATGATATGCGGCTTATCTGCATTGAGTATGAATATCGGGATATTTTGACGCCACTTGTGGAATACATTGAAGGTGTTAAGAATAATGAATTTCCTGGACAGGTGGTCACCGTGCTTATCCCTGAATTTGTGCCAGAATCTATGATGGGCCATTTGCTGCATAATCAGACGGCTAACTTCTTGCGGTTCCGCCTGCGGGGGCAGCCTGACCTGGCTGTGATAGATGTTCCTTATCAGATTTAGAAGCTACTGTAGGTGAATAATGTGGAAAAGGGTGTCGGGGTGTTAACCTGACACCCTTTTTGCTTTTTGGGGTGGGCAGCAAGAGGATGTGGGAACGGCCGTTCCCACCACTCGCTTACCCAAACCTTAGACGGCATGTATAATCAGTTATAGAGTGGCTACATACCTGCCTATTGCCAGGACATATGTTATTTGTTGGATCATTATTGTGAAGGAGTAGAACATGTCAGCATCATTTTCAAGCATTAAGCGAGTTTTGATTGGGGAACCCTTTCCCACACATGATGAAATCCATGAAAGGCTTGACAAACTTCGCGGATTAGCAATCTTTGCTTCCGACCCCATTAGCAGTAACGCTTATGCGACCGAAGCGATCATGAGTGTGTTGATCTTGCTGGGTAGTGGGGCCTTAGCCATGACGCTCCCCATTGCTATGGGCATCATGGGTCTGGTGTTGTTGGTAATTTTCAGTTATATCCAGACCATATTGCATTATCCCGATGGTGGTGGCGCATATACAGTGGCAAAAGATAATCTGGGAACCATGCCGTCACTATTTGCGGCCTCTGCCCTATTAATTGATTATATCCTCACCGTGTCGGTCTCGGTCTCGGCTGGTATCCGCGCTATTACATCCGCTTTTCCGGCGCTGTTTGATCACAGGGTCTTGCTGGCCGTATTAGCGATTATTATTCTGACCTGGATCAATCTACGCGGCGTGCGTGAGAGCGGGACAATTTTTGCAGTGCCAACCTATGCGTTTGTGGTTGGGGTGTTGTTGACTGTCGCTTGGGGATTGGTGCGATATTTTGGTTTATTTGGCACGGCACAGTTAGTCCCGGCGGTGCATGATGTAGCCCCGGAAGGGCCGATTACAAATTTCTTGTATATTTGGTTGATATTGCGGGCGTTTGCGGCTGGCTGTACAGCCCTGACGGGAATTGAAGCGATCAGTAATGGTGTACAGGCCTTTAAGCCCCCGGAATCAAAGAATGCGGCCAAGACGATGGTGGCGATGGGCATCATAGCCATGTCTTTATTTGTGGGCATTACATTTGTAGCAACGCATTTGAACTTGTTGCCTTCGGAAGAAGAAAGTGTTTTGTCGCAACTAACGCGAGAAGTATCTGGAACGGGATTCCTGTACTATTGGGTACAGTTTTTCACCATGATGATTTTGATCTTGGCGGCGAATACCGGCTATCAGGATTTTCCCCGGCTTAGTTCATTCCTGGCAAAGGATCGCTTTATGCCACGCTGGATGCAAAATCGCGGCGACCGACTGGTTTACAATGGCGGCATTATCACGCTGGCTATCATTGCTTCGATAATTGTGATTGCCTTTCAGGCGGATGAGATTGCGATGCTGCCGCTGTACGCCCTGGGGGTTATGTTAAGTTTTAGCCTGTCGCAGGCTGGCATGGTACACCTGATGAGCAAGGTGGGAAAGTTGAAGCCAGGAGAAACGGCATACACAGGCGTGACGACGATTCATTACGAAACAAGCTGGCGCTGGAAGATGTTGTTAAATGGCGTGGGGTCGGTGGTAACGGCCGTTGTCCTGATTGTCCTGATCATTACCAAATTTGGCGAGGGGGCATGGTTGGTTGTCATTGCTATTCCTATGCTCGTTTATTTACTGCGCACAATACGCGATCATTACACACATGTCTCCGAGGCTCTGAGCACACACAATTTGAAGATGGAAGCACTGCAAGACATTGCGGATGTGATAGTTATTCCAATTGGCGATGTCCATCGGGGAACGCTGCGTGCCTTGCAATATGCCAAGCGCATCACTAGCAATGTGCGTGCCGTATATGTCTCCACGTCTGACACAGCCCGCGAGCGGGTGGAACGGCGTTGGAATCGCTTCCCGGCCATCACGGGAGATGTGTCATTAATTTGTATGGATTACGAATATCGGGATGTATTAACGCCATTGGTTGACTACATTGAAAAAGTAAATCATGAAGAGTATCCGAACCAAATTGTCACAGTGGTAATTCCAGAATTTGTGCCGCAAAATCTGGCTGCGCAACTGCTGCATAATCAGACGGCTAATTTGCTGCGGGCACGCTTGCGCGGACACGAGGATATTGTCGTGGTCGATGTACCTTATCATATTTAGCGGCTTTTGTTTGGCTCTTTGGGCATTCAGGGAGTGACAGGGTGGGCGTGAAACGTGAATCGTGAAATGCATTTCAGTGCACCACGTTTCACACTTCACGCTAAATCCCATAAACTCGAAGATGCTCTTTGTTCGAGATCATGTGAGGCACGATGGCTGTACAGCATAATGCAAATGAGATTACTCTCAGCCGCACCCTGGGATTGTTAGATATTACGATGATTGGTGTCGGCGCGATGATTGGCGCGGGCATCTTTGTCCTGACGGGTATTGCCGCTGGAGAAGCAGGCCCGGCCTTGGTGTTGGCCTTTCTGTTAAATGGCGTGGTGACGACATTCACGGCGCTGTCTTATGCCGAATTGGGGTCTTGTTTCCCAGAAGCTGGTGGTGGTTATCTGTGGGTGAAAGAAGGGCTGGGCGGCACGCAAGGATTCCTGGCCGGTTGGATGAGCTGGTTCGCTCACGCGGTGGCCTGCTCGTTGTATGGGCTGGGGTTTGGTCGCTTCGCGTTGGAGTTGGTTTTGTTGGCCTTTCCGGGGGCAGAGGCATGGGCACGGCCGTTAACCCTCATCTTCATGGTTCTCATCGTCATCCTCTTTGCCTACATCAACTTCCGCGGGGCCAGCGAAACCGGGCTAATTGGCAACGTCGTCACCATCGCCAAAGTCATCATTCTTGCCGTTTTCATTGCCTTTGGCATCGCCGCCATGCTGCGCCGTCCCGACCTCAATGTCTTCCGCGAGAGTTTCCTGCCACATGGCCTCAGCGGTGTGTTTGTGGCGATGGGTCTGACCTTCATCGCCTTTGAGGGGTACGAAATCATCGCCCAAAGTGGCGAGGAAGTAAAAAATCCCAAGTACAACATTCCGCGAGCCATTTTCATCTCCATTATCGTGGTGGTGATTATTTATGCGTTGGTGGCCGTTGTCGCCATTGGCGCGGTGACGGTTCCAGCTAGCGCGGGCAATCTGCCCGTTTGGGATTATCTGGCTGAGGCAAAAGAAGTTGCCATTGTGCGTGCCGCAGAGCAGTTTATGGGCGGCTGGGGTGGCATCTTGATTTTGATTAGCGGTCTGGCTTCCACGATGTCGGCGTTGAATGCCACCGTGTATTCTTCCTCCCGTGTTTCTTTTGCAATGGGCCGCGACCATAACTTGCCCTCAATTTTGGGGCGCATTCATCCAAAGATGCATACGCCTTATTGGGCGGTGGTCATTTCAGCGGTGTTGGTCATTGTGATGGCGCTCTCTTTGCCTATTGACGAGGTGGCGAAGGCCGCTGATGTGATGTTTTTGTTGATGTTTGCGCAGGTGAATGTGACGGTGATGACGCTGCGGCAGCGTCGCCCAGACCTGGATAGGGGGTATTTTGTGCCCTTTTTCCCCTGGCCTGCTGTAATCGGCATTTTTACGAATATTGCGTTGGCGGTATTCCTGGCAATTGAGACCGGGCGTGTGGGGTTGGTGACGCTGGGCTGGATTGCCGGCGGGATGTTGTTGTATTGGGGCTATTTCCGCCGTGTGGAGGAACGGAAACGGCCGTTAGAAGTGATCATGCGCGAAGCCCTGGTGTCAGTAGACTATTCTGTGCTGGTTCCCGTGGCGCAGCCCAATCAGGCTCGTGAGTTAGGGCTGCTGGCGGCGATGATGGCGAAAGAGCATAATGGAGAGGTGCTGGCCCTCAATGTGATCCGCGTGCCGCCGCAGTTGAGTTTGCAGTACGGCCGTCTCTTCCTCAAAGAAGGTCGGGAACCAGTCTATGCCGTCATTGATGAAGTAAAACAGCATAATATCCCGGTGCACACCATGATCCGGTTGGGCCGTAATGTGCCTGATGCGATTCTGAAAACCGTTGATGAAAATGCCAGTGATATGATCCTCTTTGGTTGGCCGGGCACCTCTGGCACAAACGACCGGCTTTTTGGCTCGGTTATCGATCGCATTGTGAGCAATCCCCCGGCGGATATTGCCATTTTCCGCCCGCATGATCCGTTTCCTTATGAGCGATTGCGCCGCATTGTTGTGCCGGTGGCAGGTGGGCCAAATTGTCGCCTGGCTGTGGATACGGCCGTTTCCCTTGCCCGCAATACCCAAGAGTCAACCCAGGTCGTTTTGCTGCACGTTTTAGTAGATGGTACAGACCCGGCTGCCGCCCAAGCTCGTGCCAACAACGCCTTCCGCCGCGCAGGCGAAGGGATTAATTACCCTTACGAAACGAAAACCATCACGGCCAGCAGCCCCGTAGAGGGGATTTTAGCTGAGGCAGCCGAGGCTGATATGGTCATCCTTGGAGCCACCAAAGAACCCTTCTTTGTCAACTTATTGATGGGCAACGTCTCGCAGCAAGTGGCTGAAGACGCACATTGCCCAGTCCTAATCGTCAAACGTCGCAGCACCGTGCTCAAATCTATGCTGCGCGAAACTGTCCTCCAACCAGTCTTGCGCTCCCGCAAATTGGATGGCAATGGAACCACAAAAAGCTCGTGATAGGTACAAGTTACTGATGTTTTGTAACTTGTAACCTGAAACGCATTTGGAGATACCGATGGAAAACAAGACCAATCAACAAGAAACGCCACCCAACGGTGAAGAGATTCATGTTCAACATGTGACCCTGAGTCAGAGTAACATGGGGAGTGTTACGGCGCATAGCGTAGACATGACGCGAGGAGGCGCTGCAAAAGTGAAGGGCGACACCGTCACGATCCGGCAAGGTGGTGTGCAAGAGGTTTATGCAGATGATATGGTGGTACGTCAGGGGGGCGTCGTCCGGGCACAAACGGAAACGCTTGAGGTCAATCAGGGTGGTGTTGTGCTGGCGACGACGAAAACGGCGCAATTCAATGCCGCGAATGCGGTTGCCGTTGTTGCTGGTGAAGCCGTGACCCTTTCCCAGAGCGAGGCGAAAGTGGTGCTGACGCGTGCTGACGTTGTTGTAGACCAGGGCAGCGTGCAAGCGCTGGTGACAACGGGCGATGTGACGATGGATCAGGCGGGAGCCGGCATCTTGGTAGCTGGAAATGTAAAGGCGTCCAACAGTGGCACGTTCTTGCTCATTGCCGGGAATGTGTCGGGAGATGTGAAGGCGACGTTTGGCCCAATAGAGTCCATTATTTTTGGTGTGGTTGCCGGAATTGTTGCAGGTGCGCTGCTGTTGTTTGGCAATTTGTTTGGTCGCCGCTTTCGTAAATAGAGGTCGGGAGGATGGTTGTGTTGTGTAGCAGTTGGGCGCGAATGCTGGCTGCGTTTTCTACTGCGAAGCGTATGATCTGACAAATTTTTTGGATGTCTGTGGGGGAAACGGCCGTGCCTGTGGGCAGGCAAAGTGTGCGTTCCACCAGGCTTTCCGTGTAAGGCAGCCGCAGCCCTGCGTCGGGTTGCAGCGTGCGATAAGGTTCCATGCGGTGACAGCCGGGGTAAAAATAGCGCCGTGCCAGCACATTTTCCGCAAACAAAAGCAAAATCAATTGATCGCGGCTGATGCCGGTTTGCTTTTCATCTACTTGCAGCACAATGTAATGGTAATTGTTTTTCTCACCCTCGTTGTATAGGGTTAGCGTCACTCCAGGTATATCGGCTAAATCGCGCTCATAGGTTTTGTAATTGAAGTAATTTTCGGCGATAAAAGAATCGAGTTTAGCGAGGGAAGTCAGACCCATCGCTGCGGAGATTTCATTCATTTTGCCATTTGTTCCCTCCTCGACGACGTTATCCGTACTCATGAAGCCAAAGTTGCGCATCCGTCGCAGCCGCCCTGCCAGGGCATCGTCGTGAGTGGCAATGATGCCCCCTTCCAGTGCGTTGCAAACTTTTGTGGCATGGAAGCTAAACACTTCTGCATCGCCAAAATTACCAATCATTTGCCCTTTGTAGGAGCAGCCAACCGCGTGGGCGGCATCATACAATAGTTTCAGGTTATGTCGCCGAGCGATGTCTGCCAGTGCTTCGGTGGCGCACGGCCGTCCCCACAAATGCACGCCAACAATGCCAGAAGTTTGTGGGGTAATGAGTACCTCCACCTGCGTTGGGTCCAGGTTCATGGTTTGTGGATCAATGTCGCAGAACACAGGCGTGATACCCAGCCATTGCAGCGCATGAGCCGTTGCCACAAAAGTCATGGAAGGCGCAATCACTTCCCCGGTTAGGCCCAGTGCGCGGATGGCAATTTCCAGCCCAACTGTGGCATTAGAAACAGCTACGCAATGCTTCACTCCTGTTAACTGGCTTAGTTCTCGCTCAAAAGATTGCACATATGGCCCATCGTTACTCAATTGACGCCGGTCAAGAATATCTTCTATCTGTTGGAAGAATTGGCGGCGACTGCCGATGTTGGGTCGCCCGACGTGCAGCGGTTCGTCAAATGCCGGTTGGCCGCCGAAAACGGCCAAATCGCGCCAGGCCCGTTTAACTTGGTTCATAGGAATTCCCCCTGCCGGTAAGCTGGAAAATAACAGGTGGGTGGGAGCCTGTTTGCTTGGGTTAGACTTGCGTATGCGGTACGGTTAATAATACGTCCGCCAAAATAGGCCATGCGAGTTTCGCTTGTCCAGCCGCGTTTGAATTGGCTTAGCCCATCACGGCCGTTGCAATGAACACCGGCCCCACCTCCCAGGTCAAGCCATTGTGCATGGCCTGCCAAATACGCAATCGCCGCCCAATGCAGCGCATAAGATGCGTGCAGGTCGTACCCCAACTCGCTCATTGCATTGAGATGAGCGTACACAATATCCCCTTGCTGATAGCACCAAAGCATTCCCGCCGTTTCACCGCGATACTCGGCGCGAAACCCCGCGAGTCCAGGCACTTGCAACTGCCACGCAAATGATTCCCTGGAAAAGGAGTGCATCCCATGCAATTGATGCCGTTGGATCAAATTGTTGTATAACACATCCCACTCATCCAGATAAGCGGGCGGGTTTGCGATCAGTTCTATACACAAGTAACGTAGTGCCTGGCGGGCATAAGCACGGTGTCGTTTGTTAATTTTGTTATGGGGGGCATCGCTCAAATTGACCACGTAATGTTTTTTGAAGGGTAGTATCAAGTCTGGAAAGCAATCTTGCAGATAAGATTTATCATATTCGCCAAAGGGGTCGGTGACGAGGGCAATGCTGACGAGGTCTTTCGGGAGTGCGTCCAGGTCTTCACGTAGGCAGTTCCAGTTCTGGCAGGTGAAGATGGGGTAGCTGCCCATGGCGTCTGTGTAACGGCCGTTGCCAATCTCACGTTCCAGCAGCCACCCACCGCTTAGGGGCAGCGCGTGCGGCGTGCCAAACTCGCTAAGGGCGTGCATGTAGAGGGGGTGTAGGTAGCCGGTATTCATGTGATGCCTGGTTGGGGCTTTGTGGGTGGCTGGTGTTGGTACGGCCGTTTCCGCTCCAACTCTGCAATGATGTGAATCATACTGTTTCGCATGGTTAGTTCTGTGAGGACAAAGTGGCGGGCCTGGTTCGTCAACTGCTGGCGTTCCGCTTCATGTTCCAGGTAATAGCAAATGGTGTCGGCTAATTGTGCCAGTGGTGCGACAATCAAATGCTGCCCATCCACAAAAGGACTGTGCGGCAGCATCGGCTCAGAAACAACCAGCGTGCCGTTAACCGCCGCCAGGTAAAAGCGCATGGAGTTGTCATCCCAGGGTTGGCGCAACAGATTTAGGGTGATTTTGCTGCGATTGAGAAGAACGGTACGCTCGTGCCCAAACACATACGGATGCTCAATGCCATCCACCATAAGCAAATTGACGCCGCGTTGTTGCAGCTCTGTACGCAGTTGTCGCAGCAGTCGTGCCCGACGACGAGAGCCGGGTTTGCCCAGCCAGAGAACGGGAATATCGCGTTCCAGTCCCAGGTCGGTTCCCCAATCAGAATGGTTGCCAATAGAAGATAGGAGGGGGTTGAAACCACGCTGGCGCAAGAAGTTTTCGGTGTAGTAAGAATCAGTGATGAGCAGCGTGAGTAAACCCTCGCGGCGCAGCCAGTAGAGATCGCCGTAGTAGCGAAAACGGTGTCCTTTGCGGATGAGCCGGGTTAACCATGAGTGAGGTGTGGTTGTACTGCGGTACGCCAATCGTTCTACCCAGGAACGGGAGAGACTCAATGTGTACCGTGCCCATTCCGGCCAGCGGGGGTTGGGGAACTGCTCTGTTTGGAATAGCAAAAGGGCGGGGCGGCTTGCCTCTGGCAAGTGCCGTAGTTGGTTTGCTAGCGGAACCAGGCTGCCAAATGGGCCATAAACAAGGAGGGCATTACAGTCGGGAGGGATTGGCGCATCATGTGGAAATGATTCTGCGGGCACATCCAGGTCACGTAATGTTTGCAGAAAGACATTGCCGAACCCATCGTTTGGCTCCCAAAATGGAATGCCGATATGCAAAGGTGGCAACTGCTGCACGGTTGGTCTCCCCGTTGTTGATCGCGCCTGAGAAATGTCATTGTGTTGTTAGGAAGGTGGTTTTCTCTGGCAATTATCGAACCTTTCCTTCAGGGTATATGATGAGACTTGCGAGTCGTCTTAATGCATTGTGGAAAGGGATGGTAAAAAAGAAGCCTGCCCCGGCACAGAGACAGGCTTCAGGTTTATTATTTGTTGTGAAGGTATGTTATTGAGTGCGGCGACGTGTGATGAAGACGGCCGTGCCCAACAGCAGCCCTCCTGCCACCACCACAGCCAGCAAGGGAGCGCTGTTTGTTGTGTTGAAGGATTGGAGGGTAACGGCCGTTGGGCTGACGTCACAGGGAGTGCCCACCCCGGGCGAAGCTATCCAGTCGGTTGCATTATCATTATCGGTGAAATTAGTATTATAAGTCTGGCGTTGAAGTGTTGCCCCGGAATTGTCGAAGACATCTGTGGCAGCAGGACTAAATGCGGTAGTATCGGTCCCGTATGATACTGCATCAATGATTGTACTCCCGGAGTCTCTAAGAATTATTCGATCATTATTGTTGTCTAACTGTGTTGGAAACCAAGTAGTGGGAGAATAATTGAGCGGCGTACTTGTGCAATTATAGAAGCCACCAGGTGTTATGGCAGCAACATCCATCACGATAACTAAAATTTTACCATTATCTAAAATCAGACTTGGTAAAGGGATCGAAAATGAACTCGTATTATCCTCGATAGTCCAGCCTGTTAGATCCATTGAACTCCCAGAAGCGTTATATATTTCTATAAATTCTGCGCCACTTAATGTGTCATTCCCATTCGGGTCTGCACCTACTTCAACAATTAATATATCTCCAGCAACCTGCGCATGAGCAATGGGAGAAGATAAAGAGATAACCACGAAGGACATAAATGATAGTATTAAGAGAAGAAATAGTTTTGCCCGTAGGGTAAACATATATAGCCTCCTTATGTAAGTGTTTGCATTTACCCTCTAAAAGCGGGGAATGCAAAATTATAAATCTTATGTGGGAAGGGTTTATGAAAGTAGATTGGCCGCAAAATCCCCTTGCCCACATCCTAACTGGATTAAATAGTCCAATGGTACTATTGTAAATCTTCGTGATTAAGATATGCAACCGAGTTGCGTTTAGGTTTGGTTAAAAATTGGGAGATTTGTCAAATCTTGCTGAGTTAAAAGTCAACGGTTGCTAAAGGATGATGCAGGTTTCTAACAGGGATGCCAGGAGGGTTTGGCTGCCGCCGCCCGTTTCCAACGATGGCAGCATCAAGGGCGTGACTCCATCAGGGGCGGGAATGCGGCGAGCCATGCCGGTGAGGTGGGGCTGCGGGCCAATCTCTAGCAAGATGCCAGCGCCCATCTCGTAGAGGGCTTGCACGGCCGGAGCAAAACGCACGGCCGCACGCACATGGTCACGCCAATAGCGAGGTGTGGTGATTGTGGCTGAATCGGCAAGCTGCCCGGTCACGTTGGAAATGAGTGGGATTTGCGGCGGGTGATAGGTGATGGTTTCTGCAATTTGCTCAAATTCATCCAGCATGGGTTCCATCAGTGGGGAATGGAAGGCGTGGGAGACGACCAACGGCCGTGCGCGAACCCGTTCCTTCTTGAGTGTGGCGAGGATGGCGGCAACGGCCGTTTCTTCTCCCGAAATCACCGTTTGCGTGGGGCCGTTGACGGCGGCGATAGAAACACGATCTACATAAGGTGCGAGCGCTGCGGATACTGTGGCCTCATCGGCAAACACGGCGGCCATCGTGCCTCCGGCTGGCAGCGCTCCCATCAACCGCCCGCGAGCGGCAATCAATTTCAGGCCATCAGCCAGATTGAAGACGCCAGCCAGCGCCGCAGCCACATATTCGCCCACGCTGTGCCCCATCACCACCGCGGGATGCACGCCTTGCGCCAGCCACCATTGCGCCAAAGCATACTCAATGGCAAACAGGGCGGGCTGCGTATAAGTGGTTTCGTTGACCAGGGTTAGTGCCGGATCGGCCGGGTAAATGACATCAAGCAGGGGGATTGGTAGATACGGCCGTAATCCGACAGCACACGCTTCCAGCGCTTCTCGAAAGACTGGCTCCGTCTCATACAAATCGCGGCCCATGCCCACGTACTGCGCACCTTGTCCGGTGCAAAGAAAGGCTACCGATGGTGGCTGCTGCGGAGCGCGTCCCGTGGCCCATCCTTGTGGCGCATCCCCGGCTAAAAAGGCGTCTAATTTGGCAACGGCCGTCTCCGCCGAGTCGGCCCATAAGGCCAGGCGGTACGGCCGTTTCTCCCCATCTTGCCCTATAAATGATTGCACATCCGTGTTTTTGAGAAGGTGTTCGCGCAGCGCCGCCGCTTTTTGGCGCAGCGCCTCTTCAGTTTCTGCAGAGAGGGCGAGTAGATGGTTGTTAATCATGATTTGCTCCAAATAGTGTCGAGTGTCAGGTGTGGAATTGTCATGACACCTGATACCTAACCCCCTGACACCTAACCTGATACCTTATTCCAATTAACACCCGCGCCCTGCACATACAGCGTTCCCAGACTGGTCAGCAGCGTTTCCCAGGCTGTATTTGCCGACAATGATGGCAACCACGCCAGTTCTTCTTCTGGTAATGGCAGGCGGCGGGCCATACTTAACAGAGTGTTGTCCGGGCCAATCTCTAGAAAATGGCGGAATCCGGCGGCAAATAAGGTTTGCATGGCATCGCTAAAGCGCACGGCCAGCCGTTGATGTTCTCGCCAGTAAGTGGGTTGTGTGAGGTGTGTGCCATTAACGGCCGTACCCGTCATCCCGGACACATACGTCGTTTGCGGCGCAGATAGGGCCATCGCTGCGGCAACGGCTTCCAAGTCATCCAGCATCGGATCAACGAGTGGCGAATGCGAAGCCTGCGCCACCGCCAGCCGCCGGGCGCGGATACGCTGCTTTTGCAAATGCGCTAGCGTTTCTTCGACCGCATTACATTCCCCAGAAATGACCACATTTTTGGGGCCATTGATCACGGCAATGGATACCCGCTCGGCGTAAGGTTTAATCGCTTCTCGAACCTGTTCCTCATTGGCAAAGACGGCGACCATCAGCCCTTTTAGGGGCAGGGCATCCATGAGGCGGCCGCGTGCGGCTACTAATTTCACCCCTTCCTCCAGACTAAACACATCGGCGGCGCAAGCGGCAGCATACTCGCCCACGCTGTGCCCGGTGACGATGGTTGGCGAAATGCCCCACGACTGCCACAGCACGGAAAGGGCGTACTCAATCGCAAAGAGCGCGGGTTGGGAGTAGGTCATGCCGGTGAGCAGCGGGGAATCTGCGCCGGGGTCTGTGTCAGGGTAGAGGATGTCGAGTAACGGCCGTGCTAACACATCTTCCAGCAAGGCGGCACAGGATTGCATCGCTTGCCGAAAAACAGGTTGTGTCTCGTACAATTGGCGGCCCATATCTACACGTTGTGCACCATGCCCCGTGTACAAAAACGCGACTTGCGGCACGCGCCCCACTGCTCCATTAGATGTGAGAACACCCTCGGCCGTTTCGCCGTGTGCCAGAGCGGTCAATTGTGTGTGTAGGGCATCTGTGGAGGAGGTGATGATGGCGGCACGGAAGGGTTGGTCTGCATCCGCGACATTAACTGAATGGCAAAAATCAGCCAGCGTACTGTGCGGATGCACAGCCAGGTATCTGGCATGTTGATCGGCCAATTTCCCCAGCGCAGTGGTTGATTCTGCTGATAGTTTTAGGATGTGTAACGGCCGTTTCATATACAGGTTATCCAATAATCGCGTCCCTTTTGATGAACGCAGTTCTCAATCCATTTGTTTTTGTTGCTAGACAAGAGACACCACACGCACAGCGCGCCACGAATGGATGAAAATTCACAATTTAATATTCATCGTTCATTATTCATTATTTTCACAGCAACATATAGAAAAACACAGAGACCACAAAACCGTTTCTTTGTTTCCTCTTTGCGTACTCTGTGAATACTTCGTGTACTCTGTGTTGCAGTTTTATCACTCGCCACATTTTACAGCCTATGCCACAATAAACCAGAGAAGAAAACCCATCCTTAAAAATTCTCATTTCGCTTCCATACTTGTGCTATACTCGCCACGTATGCGGGGCAGCACAACAAATACCCCCAACACATCGTACCCAGCAACCAATTACCAGCAACTAGCGACCAACCTATGACCGAACACAAACCCTTTGCCCATTTGCACGTCCACAGCGAATACTCCTTGCTTGACGGCCTCAGCCGCATTAACGATCTTGTCAATCGCGCTGTTGAGTTAAACCAACCGGCCATCGCCCTCACTGATCACGGCGCGATGTACGGCGTGATGCCATTTTATCGTGCCGCCAAATCTGCGGGTGTCAAGCCCATCATCGGCATCGAAACATACCTGGCAACACGCACAATGACGGACAAAGACCCCCAGCTTGACAAAAATCGCTTCCACATGTTGATGTTGGCGCAAAACCAGACCGGCTACCTCAACCTGCTGCAAGTTGCCAGCGCTGCACAGCTAGATGGTTATTACTACAAGCCACGCATTGACCGCGCCTTCATGGCTAACCATGCAGATGGCATTATTGCTACCACTGGCTGCATGGCCGCCGAAATTCCACGGGCGATTGGCAGCGGTAACATGGATCTGGCGCATCAATTAATGGGTGAGTACCTGGACATCTTTGGCAAAGATCGCCTTTTTATCGAATTACAGGAACACAGCATCCCCGAACTGACCGATATTAACAAAAAGTTGCTAGAAATGGCCCCACGCTATGGGTTGGAACACAATTTTTTGGCAACCAACGACGTGCATTATACATTGGCCTCCGATGCAGACCCGCATGAAGTGCTGCTGTGCATCCAAACCGGTTCTACGACGCAGAACCCCAAGCTCACTTTCTCCGACAAGGGGTACTACCTCAAATCGTATGCGGAAATGGCGGCGTTGTTTGCCGGCATTTCTGGCGCGATGGAAAACAGCTTGCGCATTGCCGACATGTGCGAAGTCAACCTGGACAGCGAAGGGTATCATCTGCCTGAATTTGATGTGCCGGAGGGCTACAGTGCCCATTCCTATCTGCGCCATCTGTGCGAAGCGGGTTTGGTGTGGCGTTATGGCAAAGATCGGGCGCAGTTTGATGAGCAATTGAAGGCGCGACTTGAGCATGAATTGGGCATCATCAACCGCATGGGCTTTGACACATATTTCCTCATTGTGTGGGACTTGTGCGAGTGGGCAGCCCGGACAGACCAATGGTGGGAGCAGCATCAAGACCCATATCCCTACCACAGCTACAGCGAGTGGAAAGAGAATGACATTTGGTGGAATGTGCGTGGTTCTGGGGCGGGGTCTGTGGTGGCGTATACGTTGGGCATTACCAGTATTGATCCGCTGGTGAATGACCTTATTTTTGAGCGGTTTTTGAATCCGGGGCGCGTGTCTATGCCGGATATTGACCTGGATTACCCTGATGATGTGCGCCATTTGATGGTAGCTTATACGAAGCGGTGCTATGGCGAAGAGAAGGTGGCGCAAATTATCACCTTTGGGACGCTGGGGGCGCGAGCGGCGATTCGTGATGTGGGCCGGGCAATGGATATGCCTTTGCCAGAAGTGGATGCGATTGCACGCATGGTCCCGGCGATTCCGGGCAAGCCGGTAAAGATTGCCAATGTGCTGAATGGTGAGCATGAGTTTTATTCGGCGGAGTTGACGGAGCGGTATAACCGGGAACAAACTGTCAAAGAACTGTTGGATACGGCAAAGAATTTGGAGGGGGTGGCGCGTCATGCGTCTAGCCATGCGGCGGGGGTGATTGTTTCGGATCGGCCGTTGCACGAATATGTGCCCCTGAACCGCCCCACCAGCGGTGATGAAGGGCTGGGCGGCGTAGACCGCGTGACGCAGTGGCCGATGGAAATTGTGGAGTCCATTGGGCTTCTCAAAGTGGACTTCCTCGGTTTGAGTACGCTGACGGTGATGCGTCGGGCGGCGCGGTTGATTGAGGAGCGCTACGGCACGGTTTATACGATGGACAATATTCCTTATGACGCCGGACAAGTGGGGCCAGACCCGACGAAGAAGCCGGAAGCGTTGTTTGATATGCTGGGGCGCGGTGAGGTTGCCGGGGTGTTTCAGGTGGAAGGCGCGGGGATGAAGCGGCTGATGGTGGAGATGCAGCCGCGCCGTTTTGACCACATTATTGCTGCTATTTCGCTGTATCGGCCGGGGCCGATGGAAAATATCCCGGAGTATATTCGCCGGATGCACGCGGATATTTTCGAGGGGAAGAATATTGTTGAGTACCATACGCCGCACTTGGAGCCGATTCTGAAGGACACGTATGGGATTATTGTGTATCAGGAGCAGATTATTCGTATTGCTTCGGCGTTGGCGGGCTATGAGCCGGGCGAGGCGGATATGATTCGCAAGGCTGTGTCCAAGAAGAAGAAGGATTTGATGGAGAAGCATCGCATTCAGTTTACTGAGGGGGCGATGGCGAATGGGATCAGCCGGGAGGTGTGTGAGGCGATTTGGGGGGATATTGAGTTTTTTGCGCGGTATGGCTTTAACAAGAGCCATGCCGCCGACTATGCTAAAGTGACCTGCCAGACGGCATTTCTCAAGGCGCATTATCCGGTGGAATATCTGACGGCGATGCTTTCGGTGGAGCGGGATAATACGGAGAAGGTGCGCCGCTATTTTGCAGAGGCGAAGAGTTTGGGCATTGATATTGCGCCGCCGGATGTGAATCGCTCGATGTTGGATTTTACGATTGAGGATGATGGGGAACGGCCGTTAATCCGGTTTGGTCTTGGCGCTATCAAAAATGCCGGGGAGTCGGCTATCAATGTGGTTATTGACGAGCGCAAAGATGGCGGTGTGTTTGCTTCGCTGCAAGATTTGTGTGACCGGGTGGATTTGCACCGCGTGGGCAAGCGGGCGCTGGAGTTTATGATTAAGGCGCGTGTGTTTGATGGCTGGGCTACGCCGGTGCAAATGCTTGATGCGTTGGATCGCGTGGTGGCGTACAGTGACAGTACGCACAAAGCGGCTGCCGCCGGGCAAATGACGCTGTTTGGCGGCAGCACGGCTGCCGTGAAAATGGATGTGAATTTGCTGCGCCCACAATCGGAGATGAAGAAGGTGGAGCATAAAGAGGTTTTGGAGTGGGAGAAGGAGGCGTTGGGTGTGCATGTGTCGGAGCATCCGTTGGAACGGCCGTTACGCGTTCTCTCACAGCAGACCCAGACCACCATCAGCGATATTACCCCAGACTGGAATGGCAAACAGGTGAAACTGGCCGGGGTTCTCAGCCAGTTACGCACGCTGACAACCAAAAAGGGCGATCCCATGGCTTTTGGCACTTTGGAAGACTTGGACAGTAGGATCGACCTGGTCTTTTTCCCACGCACCTGGAAGATGTGCCGTGATGATGTCAGTGTGGACCAGGTGGTGCTGCTGCATGGGAAGGTACAGGTGAAGCAAGGCAATGGTAATGAACCTAATATTGTTGTGGACAAGGTTCAGACTAGCCTGGAGGTGGCACAACCTGCTTTTGCCGAGCCGCTTCCTGTATTAGAGGATAGGGAGATGATGGAGATGGGAACGGCCGTTTCCGCCCCACCTACTGCGATTGCCGAACCTCAACCTATCAGCCAATATGGCCCGCCTCCACCGCCTGATGACGATGCTTTTTGGCCTCCTGAAGCTCAGCCCATCGTGAAGCCTGCCCCTGTTGAACAAACAAACGGCCAGACCAAAAAAGACGATACAATTCCAGAACGCCCTGTTTTTGGGCAGCACAAGGCCATTGGGAACGGTAGCAATGGCAAAACGAAAACAGTTGTTGTGGAAATAAAGCCGGTTGGTAACTGGCAGCAAGTCTGCCGCCAGTCCGTCAAAATCGCCCAAGAATTCACCGGTCAAGAAGGGTTGTGTTTGCGATTAGCTGGACAGAACATGAGCATGGATTTCCCTGATCAATACACCCATATCTGCATGGAGTTAATAGAAAAACTAGAGCGCGTTCATGGGGTGCTGCGCGTTTACGAACGGTAGAAACGAGTACACCGTAGCTAACAAACAACTAAACAAAAAAGACCGCCAACGGCCGTTGGCGGTCTTTTTTGTACAAAGGAGTTTACCCCAGACTCAAACAACATCTGGGGCAAACAATCTGTTTACCCTAAGGTTTCAAAACTACTGGTAAGTACAGATACAAGTGGTCAACAATTGTCATTTCCATAGGCATATTATCTACAGTGTTATCAAAGTCACCACTGAAGGCCATCTGTGCATTGTAGACGCCCGTTTCCGTGACCATATGACTGTTGAAGATAACGCTAATAGCAATGCTTTCGCCGGGGTCAACTGTTGCGCTGGTTGGTACAGCATATACCCAGTCCACCGCGCCAGCTTCCGCAACGATTTCAACATCATCCACAAAGAAGTTAGTTCCGGTGCCGCCATTGGCAAAGATTTCCGAGTGGAATTCTAGCGTATGCGTACCGCCATCAGCATAGGCACTAACATCTGCCGACTGTAAACTGTAGCCCAAGACGCCACAGATTGCGTTTCCGCCATCTGTGTAGAAGACTTGGTTGCCATCAAGCGTTACTTCCATATAGTCAGAAGCCGTATCGCAGACAATCTGCTCCAGGTAGAAGTTCAGTGTAGCCGTGCCTGCCGGAATCGTGACATCCTGAGACACACTACCTTCTTCATACCCTGCAATACCGCCGAACCATGTCCAGAAGGTGCCCGTGCGTGGGCCAGTACCAGTGCCTAAACCACAGTTAGCTTCATCACAGATGGGGGTACCAAAGTTAGTTGAAGCTTCCGTCCAGTAGCTGTTTGGCGTGCCATCTTCAAAGCTGCCATCAGCAACAAGGTTGTCCAACACTGTATGACCGGCCATTGGTAAGAAGCTCATATCAAAGGTAAACGGCACATAACCCGTATTTTCCACCATCATGGTCGTTGTCACAATCTGATTCAACAACATTGTGTGAGACATTTCGTCATGAGAATGTTCCAAACGACCAATTTGCGGGATAAGCGCGATGTCAGTTGTTACCGTTACCCCAGTTATGGCGTCTACCGTAGCCGTTCCACTGAAGTATCCATCAACCATTACTTCGAAGTCATAGGTGCCTGCTGGCACAGCTAATGCATAGCTCTCACCATTTACAGTAACGTCAAAGGCGTTTGGCCCTGTTACATGAATGTCAGCAGCTAACGGATCGCCTGTGTCGTAATCAGTGATGGAACCATTCAAGATGCCGCAAGTTGGGCAGCTAATGTGCATGGTCAATGGCATAGTTGGCACTTCGTTTTCAAAGTTGCCCGTGAAGTTTAGTTCAGCGGTGTAATCGCCTACTTGGTAGAGGCCAGTTGCGTCGAAGATTACGTCAAACGTTGCCGTTTCACCAGGAATAAGTGTGCCACCATTGTCGGTCAGGTAAGCCCAATCAGTTGGGCCTGCGCTACCAGGAGCCGGGATGGCGCCTTCAAACTCACCCTGTGGGGCGCTGGACGCCAACGGAGTTACGGCACCTGTTGTCAGGTCTACCGTACCAAACACATTTGCACCACTGCCAATATAGAGGAAGATGTAAAGTGTGCCATCGCTGTTGTCGAAGTCCATGCCCTGGGCATAGTTGGCGTTTTGCCCGGTCAACCCGACGAGAGCATCGGCGCCTGTAGCTTTGTTGATGGTGTAAATGGCGTCTGTGTCAATGGCATGACCATACATAGCTCCATCTGGACCAATGGCAATGTCAATCATCAATGTCGTGTTGAAGTAATTGCCAACCAATGTTGAAACACCGGTCGCCGGATCGAGTGTGTACAAAGATGTTGCCGTTGAAGCATAGAAGGTGTTGTCGGTCGGGTCAATGGAGAGCCCTGTCCAATTACCACCGGGAGCTGGCGCGGAGACCAACGGTGTGAAGGCACCAGTTGCTACGTCAATAGAACCTAGCATGCCGGTCGTGTCTTCGAGGGCGTAGAGGGTTGTGCCCGCGGCATCGAAGTCCATGCCATAGTAGACGTTGGTCGTTGTTCCGACAACGGTTTGTCCCGTGAAGTCGTTCAGTGTGAAGGAGACAAAGTTGTCGGAAATGAAACCGATATCTTGTGCATAACCGATGTCTGTGGGATCCAGTAGCCCATTGGAGGCAACCGGTTCTAACAGGGATTTGTTGGTAGCGCAGAATTCAGCGTAACCGGCAGGTTCGCGCCCGGCGTAGTTTTCAAACGCGGCGCAATCGGCTGCGGAGGTAACTACTGGTGCGGGGGCGTTGCTGCGGGCTGTGGAGACATTGCTGTCCACTTTTTGTACGCTGACCATACCGGGGCCGCCAAAGCCGCCAATGCTGGCTGTGAAGTCGAGGTCAATGGTGCCCGTGTTGGTGACGGTGACGGTGTTGGTGACAATGTCACCGATTTCCATGTACTCTTCGATGGCTGCCGGATCGTAGATGAGGGCAGCAAAGGCTGGTGTAAGTGCAAAGTCAGTGGTTGTGGTCACACCTTGGGTAACAACGGCCGTTGCCGTTTCCGGCAAGTAGTCGGGTGCTGTCACAGACAGGTAATACGTATCGGGAGGCAGGTCAATTGAATAGGCAGTGCCATCAATGGTCAGGTCAAAACCACCGGTGTTGGTGATTTGTACTGAAGCCGCTAATGGATCGCCTGTGAAATCATCGGTGATCTCGCCACTCAACGTACCGCAGGTGGGGCACTCAACCGTCATAGTGACAGGAATGACCATGTCGCCGTAAGGGGTGTCATTACGTACAACCAAATCGCCATAGTAATTGCCTGCCAGTGCGACAACACCTGCGTCCAAAGAAACGACAACACCTTGGTTGCCACCAATCCCTAACGTACCCGTGACCACATCTGTAGATAGCCAGAAGACGTTGCCGCCTGTCAGGTAGCTGGTAATGGCATCAATAAATGCCTCTTCATCAGCCGTATCAGCAATGTCATCAAAGTCGAAAGATGTATACACGGCTTTGTAACCATTGCGATTCACGGCAACGCCAGCCGCATTGCCCCCCTGGTAACTGAGAATCCGCGTACCTTCCGCTGCTACGGTGAAGTCATCCGGCCAGAGATCGGCTGAAATGTCAGCAGATAGTCCTGCCATGAAATCTTCACCTTCAATGATGTTAATACCTGGATCATCAGAGACATAGTTGGCTTGGAGGTATTCGTAATAGAAGACTTCTCCATTGTTAGAGTAACCTAGATCGTTATCGGAGATGTATAGGGAGCCGCCTGCATCTAGATAAGCCACGATTTGCGTTTCACTAGCTATCGCGGTATTCCCAGCATGGAAAACGGCCTGGTACGTCAGCAGATCGGCCACAGTCATTGCTGCAAATTCAGTTGAGCTAACTTGCAGGTAGGTATAGCCAAGATTGGTTAACGCCGCTTCCATGGCGGCTGCAGCAGTGGAATCTGCAGCAACGACAAGGATATCTTCGCCAATTAGTGGCGTCAATCCGGGGTTGTAGCCATTGTCTACTGTGCGGATGTCGAAGGAGAGTTCGGCCGTGCCCACATTGTAGAGTGTCCAGGGCAACGTTGTAGATGAGCCTAATTCTACAATGGCAGACATATTGGCAACAGAGCTATCCAGCATGCCTGCATCTAATGCGAAGTCCTGCGTCGTGGTCATACCGTCGGTGACGGTGATGCCAGTTACTACACCGGTTACGTAGTTGGACATTTCTGCTGTAACGGTATAAGTGTCACCACTGACTGGCCGGATGTATTCACCATCAACATTAGTCAGGGCGCTGTAGGTGCTGGTGCCATTGTCCAACGTAACTGTAGCACCTTCAATCGGATCGCTCGTGTTGGCATCCGTTACAGTACCAGTAACGGTGCCTACACTGGTCGCAAATTGTGGTTCTAAACACCATTGATTGACTGTGCCGGTGTCGCCACCTGCGCCGTCATGAACATCCAGACGCCAGGTCCCAGCTAATAGGTCAAAATCGAAGGCTGCCAGCGATTCGGAGGGGATTACACTACCGCTAAGCGCTGGTACGCTTGCACCACAAGTGATGGCTGTTCCCGCTTCATCATCGAAGGAGGCATCAATATCATCACCACTGCAACTGAAAGAAGAAGGTAGCAAGATGACTTGCGCACCAGTTGCTTCGTGTGTCAGGGTGATATCCAAGTCGCCAATATAGGTATGGGTAATATTGACATAGACATTGAGGTCAGCAATTGCATCGTTACGGCTGCTTGTGAGCGAGACCGATGTGGTGCTGTTGTCGTCAATGGCTGCGCCAGGATAGTCACAGAACAGCAGGACTGTTGTGAAGCTATATACAGCAGAAGTTGTCCCATCGCCACAAATATTACTGGCTGTTACTCGCCAGTAGTATGTTTCTTCTGGGTCAAGGTTTGTGCCAGTCATGTCGTGGCTGGTGCCATTGACGGTGGCGCTGTAAACCACGTTTGTGAAGGCCATGTCTGTGGCTACTTCGAGGTAGTAAGACTGGGCTTGAGCAACGCCGCTCCATTCAAACGTGGGTACAAGGGAGACGTCCACTGCGTTGTTGGCGGGGGCAACGAGGGTGGTTACGGCGGGAACGGCCGTATACACATCCAAGCCCACCGTTGTCGTATGGGTTGGGGTCGGCACACTCACACCAACAATGTCAACATCGTAAGTGCCATAGGCAACAGCCCCAGTTGTGATAGTCAACAAGCTATCAGTTGTGGGTGTAACCAATGTGCTAGGCACAATCGTTGCTACTCCACCGGACGGCACATTATATGCACTGAGGTCAACTGTTCCATCAAAGCCACTGAGGTAGTTCAACGTCAGGTCATAGACAGCGCTATCTGGCGCACAAACAGCCAATGCGGTCGGGTCAGCAGAAATGCTAAAGTCTGGGCCTAGCGTTCCAGAACATTCTGGCAAACGGAATGTTCCAATGCGTGTATTCCAGTTAAAGCTAGTGTCTGTAACATCATGATATTCACCCGTATACCAGAAAGTACATTCATCAGCTGGGTCTACACTCATAGAACTGTAGTCACCCCAACGGTCATAGGGGCCAGTTTGAGAACCGCTTCCAGCGTATAGTGATGCTTCAGCCTGGAGCGTTCCCAGCACATCGCTGCGTAGGCGGGTTGCATAGCGCAGGGAGGGATAAGTCGTTTCGCTAGAGACGCTATAACCCAAGGCGATATTGCCTGAGCCATCCATGGCGATGCTTCCCATCCAACGATGGTCACTATCTGGGACATGGGTTCCTTCCTGGTGCAAACTCCAACTGGAAGCGCCTTCTTTTTGTAGTTCGAACCAACGAATACCAGCATGGTCTGTACCATCCACATCTACTGTGAAGTTACCAACCATTGCCTCGTACGCATTTAAGTTGCGGTAAGCAAAGCGCCACATCGGCCAAGGATCTACTGCATCTAGCCGCTGTGTTGTGTCTGGCTGCGGGATACAGTCTCCGGCAAAGAACCCACAAGTGGTGTAGTTGTAGTCTGCAATTGGAAGTTCTTGAGCGATGCCAAAGGTAGAGTTTGCTGGCGTATCCCAGTCTACATTGAATTCATAGAGAACAAGACGGTCGACGCCTGCCGGGTGATTAGGATAACCTCCATCCAGCATGGTGTAGAAGTAGCCAGGGGAACCGGTCGGGGGTTCGTTTGATCCATCTAAGTCTGCGGGAAGCAAGAAGTTAGGATGGCCGTTGGAGTATTGGTAGGTGGCTGGCAGACCGGCTAACATCGCATCGCGGTCAAAAGCGTATGCGTAGTATTGATTGGGATAGCCGGTGTTGGTGCCCATGTAATAAGCATCAGGCCATACGCCGAATTTGAAATAGTCGGGAAAATCGGGAACCTGAAATTCGTAGAGGTAATATGCCCCAGTTGGATCAGAAGTTTGTGATATAGCTACACACATGTGTTCTGGCGAGGAGCTAACCGCAAACTGAGAGAGCAGCCAGCGGTCAGCCATGCTGTCCCAAAGTACAACGGGGTCACCGTCATTTTGGCTAGAGCAATAAGTCAAGCCGCTGCCGGCGAATAGGTCGGTATAGGGGGTGTCTGCTTGGACAACATTGCCGCTTTTATCATAAATAGCAAAGGAAACATTGACCATTTGCACGTAATGATTCGGGCCGACTTCACCCATAGTATCTGGAGGGGTATAGCCATCGGTTCCCAGCCCTTCAAACGTGAAAATAGGGCTGGGTGTATAACCTGTTTCCATATGGGATAAGGCTACTAGGGGGTCTTGATCCGTGGTGTTGGATCCTGTTAATCCGAGATCGTCCATGAACAACCCAGGGTTGCGAATAGGATTGATTTCGCGATTAAGGGTTTGTTCTAATGTGCGAGGGGGGATGTCACGAACAGGGCGACTGAGTTCGGGGGTAACAGCTTCGCTGACAAAGACTTGTGTGTCGGGCGAACTTGTATTGTCCGCTGCGTTGCTGTCAGGTGCGACCGTTATTAACACAATAACTAACAAAATGGCGATGCCAACTAGGATCCGCCTGGCAGTTTTCATGATTTTGTTCTCCTTAAAAACGGGTTAAACTATTAATTGAATTGATTAGAACGGTAGGGTTTGGGGTTAGTCAGGCTATTTCCAATAGGCATTTTCCTCCATGATTCGTAGTGCGAACATGACATAATTAGATTTTGATATTTTTCGCACTGAAATAAATGAGATGGTATGATTAAAAGAGTCAAAAAAAGGAACCTGTTTGGGGAAAATTTCCGTAATGTTTAGCTGATGGATTTTTTCTTTACTTCTTACCATTCTCTCATGTCTTTGTCATTTTGCAACCGTCAATTTTGTGTGTTTACCTGATCAAAGAAGGATTCTGTTAGAGTTAGTGCGCTTTCAATTGCTTCTTGAACCGTTGCTTGCCCATAGAAGGCGCGTTCGATTTCGTTGCCGGCTGTTTCTTCAATGCCCACCCAAGTATGCATAGTGGGGACGCGCCCAAGTGTGGGGACTGTGTCAATGTAGATTTGGCTGTTGGCTGGGGGCAAGTCTGGATTTAAGAAGGCGGGGGAGCTAGCTACTGCGATGAGGGATGGGACAGTACGTCCAGATTGGGCCACAATAGTTTGACCGGCGGTTGAATTGGCGAATTCGATAAATGTCCAGGCGGCTTCTTTGTTTTGGGTGCTTTGGGCCATGCAGTAGCCATCGCTGTGGAGGATGCTGGCGGCTTGTTGACCGCGTGGCAGGGGAGCTACGTCCCAATCGAAGTTGGTGATGGTGCGATAGGTGGGGACGCCGCGTCGGCTGTTGAAGTACATGGCTAAACGGCCGTTCAAGAACCGACTCTCCCCCTCTTCCGCAGACTCGGCAACGGCATCGGGAACAACGTGTTCCTTGACTTGCAAATCGACAAACCACTGAAAAGCGGCCGTGGCTTGCGGTGTGTCTAACATCAGGCGAGTGGGGTGATCTAGATCGTCTACCAGTTGCCCGCCGAACTGCCAGATGATGGGTGCAAGGCGGAAGATGCTGGGATCAATGCTGGCGCCATATTCATCAATACGGCCGTCTCCATCCACATCTCGTGTCAGTGCGCGTGCTGCTGCGAGAAAATCTTCATGCGTCCAGTCATTCGTCGGATAGGGTACGTTGGCAGCATCAAACATATCCTTGTTGTAATAAACTACCAGGCTAGAAATATTTTGTGGGATACACCACAGTGAGCCATCCATGTAAAAAGAGTCAATTGCCACCTGGAAAAAATCCGACTCCTGAATTAAATCGCTGTTGGCGAGATAGCTGCCCAACGGTTCCAGCCCGCCCTGCTCCGCAAAGGTAGCAAAACGGCGATAATTAAGCAGTATGACATCCGGCGGCTCGCCGCTGGAAAAATCTGCGGCCAACCGCTGCCGATAGTCGCTTTGGCCGGGAATATGCTGCAACTGCACAGTAATTTCAGGATGTGCTTCACTAAAAGCTGCGACTAAATCTTCATAGGCTGCCAATTCCGCAGGGTCGCCGAAGATGGAAAACGAAATAGTATTGTCTTCCTGTTTAGACTGACAGGCTGCAATGATCATTAACACGCTGATCAAAAATAAACCTTGTATAAAACGATGAAACATAGGGCTTTCCTTAATTTTGGTCTAGTAGATTTGCAATTGAAAGATCGCTGAGGAACGAGCGTTGTAAGAAAATGAACAAGAGCAAAACTGGCAGAGTAATAACGGCCGCTGCGGCCATGAGCAGCGGCCAATTGGTCGGATTGAGCTGCTTTAGAAGCTGCAAGCCAATGGGCAGCGTGTAAAGCTCAGTGCGGAACACATACAAGACGGGGCTGACAAAGTCGCTCCAATACATGACGAAGGAGAGCACAATTACGGTAACGGTTGTGGGTCTGACTAACGGCCGTGCCATTTTCCACCAGATCAGCCAGGCAGATGCACCATCCAGCCGCGCAGCTTCATGAATTTCTGCTGGTATACGCCGATACGACCAAAAAAACAATAGGACAAAGAGAGGATTGCCAGCGGCAAATGCAGGCGCAATTAAAGCCCACAAGGTATCTATCCAGCCCAGCCAACGTAGAATTTGAAAGCGAAACAGCCATACGGATGCACCTGGAACCATTAACAAAATGACGCTGGTAATGAGCAGCCTGCGCCGCCACAAATCTTCTTCTTGCGACATGCCGAATCCAGCAATGGAGGCCACAAATACCGTGATGGGAACGGCCGTTGCCACCACAATCAACGAATTACGAATGTAGCGAGTCATTGGCAGCAGATCGAAAATAAAAGGGTAATTATCTAGCGTGGGTGATTGCGGCCACCATTCAATAGAGGTCGGGGGTGGCAGCCCGACTTGGCGCAACGAGGCTGTGAAAATCCAGTAGAGAGGGAGAAGAAAGATGATGGTTATGATCACCCCCGCCCCGTGCCGCAACGCCCATATTGCCTTACGCTTCATCCGCACTCCCTCCCAATCCCACAATATTGATAATACCCATGACAATCAGGCCCAACAGCACATACGTCAAAATTAATAATGCCGCAGCTAGACCCAACTCGAAATAATCAAAGGCCAACTCGTAAATTAACAATGGGGCAAAGGTTGTGGCATAATAAGGCCCGCCATAAGTAATCATGAAGGATGGCGTAAACGTGTTCTGCAAACTCATGATCAAATCGCGGAAAGTCAACAGCATTAACCAGGGCGATAGCAGCGGCAAAGTGATTTGCCAAAAACTTTGCCAGCTATTAGCACCATCAACCTTCGCCGACTCGTAAAAAGAGCGCGGGATATTTTGCAGTCCGGCCAGCAGCACTACAAACCCTTCCCCAATTTGGAACAACGATAAAATAACAATGGCCAGACGCGCCGTTGTAGGTTCAGTTAACCATGCCGGGGCAGGCAATCCCAGCCAGCCTAAAAATAGATTTAATGGCCCATAAACCGGGTTGAATATCCATAACCATAGTAGAGCATAGGCTGCTTCGGGAATGACTGTGGGAATGTAAACGGCCGCACGGTATAGACCAAAAAAGCGCCGACGATGTTGCAGCAGTAATGCTAATGTTAATGCCCCAAGCAGGCGAAGCGGCACAGCCAGCAGTAGATAAATTACTGAATTTCTTAGGGAAAGACGCACTAAGGCCGATCCCATTAGCTGGCGAAAGTTTGCCAGTCCTACAAATGTAGGCAAGCCAACGGCTTTGTAATCAGTGAAGGCGATCAAAGCTGTTGCCACAGCCGGAATTATGACCAGAATTAATGTACCAAATAGGTACGGCAGTAGAAAGAAACGGATTTGTGCCGAATATGGCATCCGCACAGATAGTTTGCGTGTTGAAAATCGTGTCAGTTGTTCTTTAAGCATCAAATACCACCCACGTTGAAGAAAAGTGTTTTAGAGAAGGGGGGATTTGTAGAAGGCGGGAGTGGATGGGAGTCGAACCCACCGCTGCTTGCTCCGTGCAACCAGCCACCGATTTTGAAGACCGGGGCATCCACCGGGATACAACCACTCCCGCCGAGAAGTTTACCGCATTTATTTGGAATACGGTATCCTTACAGAGAGGTGTTTTTCACGTGCAGACAATTTGACAGAACTAAGGCCTTTGGATAAAATCCCATTCGCTTAACAAGTATATACAGCTTGCCGGGATAGCTCAGTTGGTAGAGCACTGCACTGAAAATGCAGGTGTCCCCAGTTCGAGTCTGGGTCCTGGCATTTCGATGAGTACACGCGGGCGTGGTTCAGTGGTAGAACGTCTCCTTGCCAAGGAGAAGGCCACGGGTTCGAATCCCGTCGCCCGCTTTTTGCAGCGGCAGGCAATATTATTTGCCTGCCACTCTTTTTTATGGCGACGTGGCCAAGTGGTAAGGCAGGGGTCTGCAAAACCCTCATCACCGGTTCGAATCCGGTCGTCGCCTTACAGGAATGGAAGCTCTTGCACAATGCAAGGGCTTTTTTTGTTGGGAGTAAATTGTTTGAGTTGAGGATGGGCGCTGTCAGAGTATGAACAGATTGGGCGGGACGGCCGTTTGCCCCAAGTTACACATATGAGATATTATCAATAAAATCATAAAAAAGGAGCATTGTTTTATGGAACCCAGCGCTGCCATGCGCGAGTATCTGGCTGAAATTTACCGTCTGCAACAGGACAGCCCGACAGTCAGCACAACGAGCCTGGCTGACCGGCTTAATGTGTCAGCCCCGGCTGTGCCGCGTATGCTCAAACGCCTCAAGAGCGCTGGTTATGTCAAACATGTTCCATATCAGGGGGTCGAGCTAACTGACTTGGGACGGCTAGAAGCGCTTACAGAAATTCGACGCCATCGTATTCTGGAGGTGTTTCTGGTGCAGGTTATGGGGTTTACGTGGGATGAAGCTCATGATCATGCAGATGCGCTTGGCCCAGGACTTAATGACACGATTACACAACGCATGGCCGAAATGACCGATTTCCCCAGCCGATGCCCTCATGGTGAACCGATCCCGGATGAAACCGGCAATGTGTCGGAGCCACAGGATATCGGGTTGATTAGTTTGAGTGTTGGACAAAAGGGGACTTTTAGTAGAGTCCGCACTCACGAGCCAGAGAAACTACGTTACTTTGCGTCATTGGGATTGGTTCCTGACGCGTCATTTGAAGTTGTGGGACGTGCCCCTTTTAATGGCCCTATGCGATTACGTGTGGGCAAAGATGAGGTTGTCTTGGGGATTGAACTGGCGAAGTCTCTCTGGGTCATTCGTGAAGCATGAACGGCCGTTTGTGCAACTTACGGAAATAAACGGCGAGTTTTTACTTCTGCGACAGCGTCTTCCCGATAGCGATACAATTTGGCTGGACGACCCTCTCCTAACTTACGCTTATTGCCAGTTTCCTCCAAAATATTAGCAGACAAGATTTTGCGGCGGAAGTTGCGTTTATCTAGCGGCTCGTGCAATATGATCTCGTAAGCTTTCTGTAGTTCAGAGAGGGTAAATTCATCAGGAAGTAGCTGGAAGCCAACGGCCGTATACTCCAACTTGTAGCGCAGCCTCGTCAAAGCATATTCCAGAATCTCACGATGATCAAAAGCCAGTTCTGGCAAATCAAACATAGAAAACCAGGCCGTTTCCGAGGCATCATCGCCGGGACGATGATGGATGGCATCATAAGGAACCAGAGCAAAATAAGCCACCGTAATTACTCGCGTGCGAGGATCACGATTAGGTTCACCGAAGGTGAATAACTGTTCCATATACACATCGGTAACTCCGGTTTCCTCCGCCAATTCACGGGCCGCCGCCTCTTCCAATGCTTCATCCATTTGCACAAAACCACCGGGTATAGCCCACATATTAGCAAATGGCGGGTGCTTCCGTTTGATTAACAGCACTTGTAAATCCTCTCCAGCCAACGAGAAAATAACCACGTCCGCTGTCACAGAGGGTCTGTCATAATTTGATGGATCGTAATTTGGAGGGATATTGCTTGTCACAGGTTCCTCCGTAACAAAAGCTCTTTTTGCAGAAATGAAAAGTCCCTGACAGGAGTCGCCAGCCAGGGACTTTGTTTATACTTGTTTTTTGTAAAAGATTAATCAATAGGCGCAACTGCCGGTAATGATGGGACAGGAGCCTCATCAACGCGAGGTGCTAAATCGCTCTCGTAGGGTTCAGGAATAAACAGAAGTCCTTCGTTAATTATTTGTGGAAGACTTACACTGCTTGTAAAGAAAACAGTCTGATCTCCCTGTGCACGTAAAGCCAGGTCAATATCGATTCCACGCTCTAAAGCCCACTTAAGTACCAAGGCATCTTGGGTTGTCATACTTAAAATGAGGACATCCGGCTTGTTTGTATCGCGTACTACTGGGCATGGAATCAACTCGTTTGTTACAGGGGATAAACAAATATGGGTTGGACTTGTGTCTATATTAGCGCTATTTACCCCTGTATCAGTTTCTGCTGTATCCCCTGTTTGTTCTGCCTCGGGAGTTTCTGAAACAACTGGTGCAGGTGTGGGAGCTAATTTTTCTACTAAACTTTCCTGTGTTTGCCATGTCCCAACCCAAATAACTTCGACATTCTGAAGAGTCAACTGGGTAACTCGCTTGGGTATTGGGGGTTGTGCGGCTGTTTCGCAAATTCCAGCACCACCATTTGGTAACGCGCCAGGCACAATTTCAATGACTTGATTAATTCCTGGCGTAAATTCTAAACGGCCTTGAATTGCTGCGGGAAACAAAAAGGCTCGCCCTTCGACTAACCCTTGTTCGTCAACACGATAGGTACAGTTGGGAAGCGCTGTACCAAACTCAGGATCAAGGTCTAGGGCGCTTGCTGTCATCATGACATCCACAAAATCACCTGGACGCATAGCAAAGGCAACGCCCCTCAGCGCGGAATTAAATGAGGTTTCTTCGTCAGGCATGCGCAAAGGGAAGGCAATAGCAACTTTCCCCTGATCAATGTACAAGGCTAAATCTGAGCCAAAGGATGCAAGATCTGTGGAATTTAGAGCCAGCATGGGGCTGAGAATGGCTTGCCCTTCGGAGATGGGTGTACGTACAATTTCACCGATCAGGTCTTCTATGGTTGAATAGGTATACCCGCCCTGGAGCGCGATGTTCGTGTGGGGACGGACTTCAGTGTCGAGAAGATCGCTTGTCAGGCGTTGCCCAATGGGGATGTCTACACGGGCCACAACCACTGGCTCGAAGCGAATTGAAGGGGTGGGAGTGGGAGCGGGGACTCCTGGTTCTTCTCCTGACGTGTTGTCTACGGCCGTTCCATCAACGTTTGCTGCATTGTTCTCATTCGAGTTGTTATTTAGTACCCAAAGAGTAGCGGCCGTCCCACCAATTATCACTATCAGGATGATCAGAATGAAGGTTCTCAGACGCATAGCGATTTCCCTACCTTAGGTGCATCAAATGTACCCATTAGCTGTTTTCACCATTATCAAGATTAGGTTGTGCAGCAGGGGTTGGTGTAACATCCTCTGTCTCAATGACCGGATCCACCGAGTAATTGAAATTAGGGGGAATATCAATTCCAAATCGAGCTCTCAAATAATTTAGGTCAACAGATTCAACAGAATACAATTGATTGTCTTGTGCAGAACGCAAGGCAAAATCAATGTTTGCTTTGGATTCAGTTGCATACTTCAAAAAGAGTTGTTGCTGTGGCGACATGGCAACAACAAGCACATTTGGAAATGGTGTAGCTGTGGGCGGTGGTGGCCCTGGTGTTGGGGTTGCATCTCCTTCAATGGGTTCCGGTGTTGGCGTAGGTCCCTGTACAGCTTCGGGGGGAGTCCACGGGCCAACTTGAATTACTTTGGCATTTTGTAAAACCATGGAGACCAGGACAGGACGTTGGAATTCACGTGGGGCAATGTGTGCTGTGTCGCCCGTAGCAATTTCTTCATAACGGCCGTACGGAGAAACAAGAACAACAATTTCTTCGCCGTTTTCATCAACCAAGTAAACTTGAGACGCATTACTCAAATAAGTTTGAAACTGCTCATCAATGCGATAAATGTAAAAAGAGATAAGGATGTCAATATCATCCCCTTCAGAAAGGCTGTACCCAACACCAGATAAACGATCCATCGGCAGTGCTGCAGCCACAAACCCAGGGGGAATGAGCGATGAAGGCCCATATTCATTTTGTCCCAAAATCGTGGGGTCATTAATCAATGCATCAAACGTAAGCGTTTCCCCCTGAAAAATGTCTGTGCGAGCATATAGGCCAACAGCATCTTCAATGCGCGTAATGACATTGCTGCCTACTTCACTAACCAGGCGCAAGTCAGTGGTAAGCTCGTTTTCCGTTAATTGCCAACCGCGTGGCAGCGTTTGCAACGAAACGACAACCTCTACCATGTCTGGTAAAGGCTCAGCGCTTTCTGCGCCTTGATCAGAAGACACGCCATCACTAGGGGCCTGGTCGGCCTCTGCGGGAACGGTTCCATCTCCCTGGGCTTGTTGTGATGACCCTGCATTTTGCTGCATGATGTACAACACACCCACGACAGAAAGAATGAGAATGGCAACGACAAAAATAAGGATAGCGATCGTTCGACGATTCATGATTCTATTCCTTGTAAAGTTTTCTGTTTCCAGGAATTGATCCGTTCTCTGAAAGAGAATTGATCGCTTGGCGCAAAGCAAGTCATTAAGAACAACTGGACAGTTAGCGACATATATTCATCTCGTGCAAAGGTTGGAAGGATCATAGGAAATTGTAGAATCACTCTAACAATATGTAAACCTCTAAACCGTTCATATGTTAGCATATGTAAAGTTGAATAGCAAATGGTACTAGAATATTATAGTAAGCGACAGGACTGTTTCAGATATTGTCACTATTTTCCCGATTTGTTCACGGTAAAGAGCGGTAATTACCAGATTGGCAAGCATCCCTCATCTGCTGTAGCCAAGGTGGTAGCATCTATGGAAAGGTAGATGCCGCAAAAGAAGATGCATTAGTGCATTAGTGGGTTGGATAGGGGGCGTCGGTTAACAAGCGCCACCACGCTTGCCAGGGGCGAGCATATTCCAAAGGATCAGGCGTGGCGGCGGGTGGCGGTGGTGGTTCTGGCGTTGCTTCAATTACGAGCGGCACAATACGCTGTTCACCGGACAACAATTGCCCAGCCTCGTTACGTGCATAGGCAGCTACATAATCTTCGCTTTGTACATAGGACAATGTGGCTTGTAATTCGATCTGGCGAGTTGTTTCTATGGCAACTTCCTGTCTTAATGCTTCCTCCCCTACTCCCACCAGCCGTCCGGCTTGTGCACGCCGATTCAAATCTAACCCAATGAATAACGCGGCAATGACGAGCAGCAGGACAATTACCTGTGGAAGGTTTAATAACGGCCGTTGGCGAAACCACTTCTTATGCATACGGAAATCTTAACGATTCTTGTCCAACTTCGCAATAAGAAGTTGGGATACCATTTCACGATTCCCAATCCAATGGTAAAATCCACCCGATAAACACCTATGAACGAACCCATCGACTACTTAATAATTGGGCATATCAGCCAGGACGTGACGCCAAATGGCTTCAAAATAGGCGGCACAGCCGCTTATGCTGGACGCGCCGCGCAGATAATGGGCTGCCGCACGGCCGTTGTCACCAGCGCCACCGCAGACACCGATCTTGCGACAGCATTGCCCGACATTTACTTATACCGGGTTCCTACGGCAGAAAATACGACCTTTGACAATGTATATACAGAGAACGGCCGTTCCCAAATCATACATAACATTGCCGCGCCACTTACTCCTGCACATGTGCCGACAGAATGGCAGCGTGTCCCCATTGTGCACCTGGGGCCAGTTGCCAATGAAATAGACCCAGCCATGATCAATCTCTTTAGTAACAGCCTTATCGGGCTGACGCCACAAGGATGGATGCGTCGCTGGGACGAAAACGGCCGTGTCTACGCCCGTGAGTGGGAAGCGGCTGCCGTCATCTTGCCCCTGGCCGCCGCCGTCATCATCAGCGAAGAAGACCTGCTGCACGACGGTATGTTGGCACAATATCGACAGTGGTCACGATTGTTGGTGCTGACACGCGGGCGGCAGGGCTGCACCGTCTTTTTGGGTGATGAATCTCGTGATGTGCCTGCACCAAGCGTGCCAGAAGTGGAATTCACAGGCGCGGGCGACATTTTTGCCGCCGCCTATTTCATCCGGCTGTGGCAGACCAGTGGCAACCCCTGGGAATCCGCCCGATTTGCTAATGAAATGGCTGCCCAATCGGTAACGCAGCCAGACCTTGAAACTAAAATGAAACACTTGAGAGAGTGGCAAGTGACAAACGGTAAGTAACCGACTTGCACCCTTGTAACTACCTTATGACTAAAATCTACGCAATCGTAAACCAAAAAGGCGGCGTGGGAAAAACCACGAGCGTCATTAATCTGGCCGCAAATTTGGCGGAAAACGGCCGTCGAGTCCTCATCGTAGACATCGATCCCCAGGCCAATGCCACATCCGGCATCGGTATTGACAAAAACGACCTGGAACGCTCCATGTATGATTTGCTGCTGGAGGAGTCTACAGCGGTCGATGCCACCATACATCAAGAAGAGTTCCGCCTGGACGTGATCCCTTCTCATCCGGCGCTGGCTGGGGCAGAAGTGGAATTGGTGAATGCCATCGGGCGGGAATACCGGCTGCAAAAGGGATTGGATGGGCTGAACGGCCGTTACGACTACATCCTCATCGACTGCCCCCCCAGCCTGGGATTGCTCACCGTCAACGCCCTCACCGCTGCCAAAGACGGCGTGATCATCCCCGTGCAATGCGAGTACCTGGCATTGGAAGGGCTAACCCAACTGGTGCAAACCGTTGAACTGGTACAAAAATACCTCAACCCCAACTTAAAAGTGCGCGGCCTGATTATGACCATGTACGACAGCCGCACCAACCTCAGCCGCCAAGTGGTAGAGGAAGTGCGCCGCTACTTCCCCGGCAAAGTCTTCCGCACTATCGTACCGCGCAATGTGCGGCTCAGTGAAGCGCCCAGCTACGGCCAGCCCATCACTGCCTACGCTCCCAAATCACCGGGGGCGATGGCCTACAAAGTCTTAACCGCCGAACTAATCAAAGGCGATAAGAGCTAGAGGAGAATGAGCATATGACCAAAAAGAAGGGCGGACTAGGACGTGGTTTAGGGGCATTGATTCCGGGGCCAGAGGAAACGGCCGTTTCTCCAGAAACGGCCGCCACCGGCCTGCAAACCGTCCCCATCACCAACATCCAACCCAATCCCCACCAGCCCCGCACCGTTATGGATGGGGAAAAGCTGGAAGAATTGGCTGCCTCCATTCGTGAGCATGGTCTCATCCAACCCCTCATCGTCACTTCACAAGGGGATGGCAGTTACACCCTCATCGCTGGCGAGCGCCGTTGGCGTGCCTCGCAAGAAGCCGGTCTTGCAGAAGTACCCGTCATCGTTAAAGAGGCGACCCCGCAGGACATGTTGGAACTAGCGATTATCGAGAACATTCAACGCGCCGATCTGAATCCCCTTGAAGAGGCCTATGCCTATCAACAGCTCATAGACGAATTTGGTCTGACACAAGACAAAGTCTCGCAGCGCGTGGGTAAGGCCCGTTCCACTGTTGCCAATCTGGTGCGCTTACTTGATTTGCCGGCCAATATTCAGCAAGCCGTTAGCGATGGCGAGATTAGCGGCACGCACGCCCGCGTGCTGTTGCAACTGTCCACCCCAGAGGCGCAAACCAGCGCCATGAATCAAATCATCAAGCTCAATTTGAGTGTGCGCCAGACGGAAACGCTGGTTGCCAATTTGTTAGCGCCCAAGAAATCGCAGTCCAAACCGCGTCCGGCGCTGCCTGTTGAATTGGCTGCACTGCAAACTAAATTTGAAAGCCGCCTGGGGACACGGGTTGCCATCCAAAAAAGTGGCAAGGGCGGCAAAGTCATCCTGCATTATTATTCCGATGAAGAGTTGCAAGCCATTTACGATGCTATTGTGGGTGATGAGGAGGAACGGTAGATAGAGTGCAGAGATAGAGGAAGACCATTCTGCTCTCTATCTCTATCTACACTCTACCCTTGTAACACGATGTTCAAAAAAGACTACATTATGCGTATGATTGAGCAGGTAACGGCCGTGCTCACGCAAGTATTGGCGCTGGGCAATGGCCGCCAGTACGATGAGGCTTTTCTGCTCACCAGTGGCACGCTGCGCGACCTGACCGGTCTTGGCTCGGCGGCCCTGCGGCAGATTCCCGCCGAGGCGCTGCTGGACCGCTTGATGATGCAAGATGATTTGGGCTGGGTGGAAACGGCCGTTTCCATTGCCACCCTCCTGCACCAAGAAGGGCTGCTCCATGCCGAGAAAGGCAACGAACTGGCAGCTTACGAAAGCCACCAGCAGGCATTGCAAATTCTCTTGACCACCCACCAGCGCCGACCAGATGCCGATTGGCCGGAAATGGCTCCCACTATCCCTTCGCTGCTTTCCTATTTAGATGCCATTATCTTACCCGGCGAAACGTACGCGCAGCTTTTGCGCTATTTTGAAGAGCAGGGCGATTACGGCCGTGCTGAAGACGCCCTTTTCACCTGGCGTGATGCCCTGCCTGACGATGGCAACGCGCTCGAACTCGGTGACGATTTTTATCACCGGCTGCTGCAAAAAAGCGACCACGATCTGGAAAATGGTAATTTACCCCGCGCCGAAGTCCGCGCTGGGCTGGCTGATCTCACCGCTGACTGAAATTGATTCCTAAAAATCTCCGTATCCCCTGTAAAAAAAGACACGACTCATGCAAAAACAACTCATTCAAGAAAAGCTAGCGCAAGCCACCCAAATCCTCGACGAATTTGACACTGACCTCTGGCTGACGTTTGTGCGCGAGAGCGCCCTGCAAGCCGATCCCGTTCTTGGCTTGATCGCCGGGGTAGATGTCACCTGGCACTCCGCATTTCTCGTCAGTCGCAGCGGGCAGCACACGGCCGTTGTCGGCCATTTTGATGCGCCCAACGTGCAAGAATTAGACGCATATAGTCGCGTGATCGACTATCACGAAGGCATTGGCGATGCGCTGCGGCAAGCCATCGCGCAGTACAATCCGCAAACGCTTGCCATCAACTATTCCGAAAGTGACGTAGCTGCCGATGGGCTAACGCATGGAATGTATCTCACCTTGCTGCGGCAGTTACAGGGAACACCTTATGCAGAACGCCTGGTTTCGGCAGAGCATATCATTGCTGCGCTGCGCGGCCGCAAAAGCGAAACGGAGGTGACGCTGGTGCGGCAGGCCATTCGTACCACCGAGCAGTTATTTGATGAGGTGGAGCAGTTTGTCAAACCGGGCATGACACAGCGGCAAATCGCGGCGTTTGTGCACGGCCGTATCGCCGAATTGGGTCTGGATTACGCCTGGCCCAAAGCCTTCAATCCCATTGTCACCTGTGGGCCAGAATCGGCCGTCGGCCATGCCGTGCCGGGGGATGCCGTGTTGCAAAAAGGACACACGCTGCACCTTGACCTGGGTGTGAAGCAAGATGAATACTGCTCAGACATTCAGCGCATGTGGTACGTGCTGGATGATGGCGAAACGGAGGCTCCGCTGGTGGTACAGCGTGCCTTTGATGTGGTGTACGGAGCTATCAAAGCCGGGGAATCTTTGCTTACCCCTGGGACGCCCGGCTGGCAGGTGGATGAAGCCGCCCGCGATTTCATTGTGGACAATGGTTACCCGGAATACATGCACGCGTTTGGCCATCTGCTGGGACGCTCGGCGCATGATGGGGCGACGGTGTTAGGCCCGCAGTGGGAACGGTACGCGGGCATTTGTGAACTGCCGGTGGAAGTGGGTAATATCTTCACGCTGGAATTGCACGTCATCGTGCCTGAGCGCGGCATCATGAGTCTGGAGGAAGATGTGCTGGTGACGGAAACCGGGGTCGAGTATTTGAGTGTGCCGCAAACAAAACTGCGGTATATACGGCCGTAATCACCCCTGATGTATCCTGTCCTTTCTCATTACCAAACCCGCCCTCTGTTGCATGTGCGTGATGCGGGGGGAATGGCCGTTTCCCTCTCTCTCGATCTCAACCGTACGCAAACGGCCGTCACCCTGAACGCCGACGGTGTGGTTTTGCCCGACGGCCAATTGCTAACCTGGCCCCAAATTGCGGAAATTAGCGACAATGAATTAAGCTGCTATCTCATCCGCGACGACGAAGCGCAGAAAATTCAGTTCTTTTCCGAAACCTTCAACCGCTTTTACAGTCTCATGCCCACCGAAGCCGCACCGACGATGCTCATTTCTGGCATCCCCATGCACCGCATCAAAGGCACAGACCCGCATAAAGATACGCTGAGTAAAATTCGGGCGGCGGCCCCAGTGACGGGTGAGGTGCTGGATACGACGATGGGCTTGGGTTATACGGCCGTTGCCGCTGCCCAAACTGCCCATCACGTCACCACGATAGAATTAGATCCCACTGTGGCCGAGATTTGCCGTCACAATCCCTGGTCGCAAGGGCTGTTCGACAATCCCCAAATCACTCGCCTGATTGGTGATGCGTATGATGTGATAGAGGAATTTGAGGACGGCAGTTTCCATCGCATTTTGCACGATCCCCCCACTTTCAGCCTGGCCGGGCATCTCTATTCCACCGAGTTTTATCGTCAATTGTATCGGGTGTTGGGGGGGAACGGCCGTCTCTTCCACTACATCGGCGACCCCAAAAGCAAATCCGGCAGCAGCGTCACGCGCGGCGTCGTGCGCCGCTTACACGAAGCCGGTTTCTCACAAGTCAAACCGGCCCCTTATGCCTTTGGCGTCGTTGCAAAAAAATAGGCTCTGGCCTACTCCTCCGGGCGTAACTGCCAGAACTTCAGCGCCAGTTGTAGTGCCAGCTTCATATCAGCTTGATTCAAGTCATGTTCCGTTAGCTCTTGAATCCGATCCAGTCGATAGAGCAATGTGTTACGGTGGACGAAGAGAGATTCGGCCGTCTGACTGATATTCCCATGATGGGCAAAATAAGCATCAATTGTCTGCACCAAACTGCCCCGATGTTGAATATCATAAGCCACAAGCGGGCCAATTACCTGCTCTGTAAACTCCTTCACAACAGGTAAATCTTCCAACTCCCCAAGCAGACGGTAAACCCCCAGGCTGCTAAAATCAACGACAAAGTTGCTTAACTTCAACCGTTCTCCCAACTCCATAGCCTGTAATGCTTCATGGTATCGTCTGGGCCATTCTGTCAGGTCTTTTGCTGGGCCGCTCATTCCGCCAATAAGCAATTTTTCAGGGAACTCTGCCTCAATTTGCTCATGTAATCGGCGGGTAAAATCCAGGGTGGTTTCCGTTTCCTCATCATCTTTTAGACCATGAAAGACACAAACATGTTGATTGCCGTACACATGCACCAGCGCTGGACGGCTGTGATTACGCAGCAGCCAGTTGATGGTCGTTTCCAAGCGACGCAGCGAGGGTACATCGGCCCCCACCCAAGAAAATGTCAGCACCGTGTGCGGCTGTTGTGTATCGTGGTCCAAACGGCCAGACAAACGCTGCATTTCTGCTTCGGGTATTGTGCCCACCAAAATCCCTTCTAAAAAGTCGCCGCGCAGCGCTTTTTTAGCTTCGCTGACAGCTTTTGCTTTCGCCATTTCCAATGCGCAGGCAGCCGCACCATGTTCCACCGTTAAGCTGTCCAGTAAATCCAACTCGCTTGGTCGGCCAACCACTGACAAATAACCACGTGCACGGTCGCCAGAAACAATGGGGCTAATGAGCCGGGCCATGTTTTCTACAGGCAGTAGCTGCTGCCAATAACTTTGCCGCGCTTTAGCTGCGGCCTTGCGATTGCGCAAAACGGCCGGGAGTTCTTCGCGTTGTGCCAGCGCATCAAGCAGCAATTGACGATCAATGTCCATGTTGCGCGGCCAACTAATAGCCTGAACTTCCAGGCGTTTATCTTGTACCAACACTAGTTTACCGGTCAACTTTGCCATCACGTCGGTCATTGCATCCAACCCTTGCCCTTCCCGAGACATATCTGAGAGGCGTCGGTAAAGCTGCAACCCACGCTCTGTCGTGGCGGCACTGCGGTCTATTAATAACGCGGCAATATTACGGTGAATGTCACGCACACGAGTTTCGGCAGGCACAACCATAATGGGTGTTTGCAAGCTATTTGCTAACTTGATGACCGCTTCTGGCACCTCTTGGAAAAAGACCAGACCCGCTATAGGTAATTTGGCAAAGAACTCTACATGAGTTGCCATGTTGCTGACGCTGATTTGTTGTTGCACCCATGTGGGGATGATGACGAGATCACCACTGTGAACATGATCTTCCAGGGTTTGCCAGGTAGAGAGAAGGGCGAACCAACTGACGTTATTACGGGTATGGGTTTCCCCTGCGACAACGATGGTGTTTAGAGGTAACGCCAGGCGCAAAACGTCGCCGATGTTGACTTCCGAGAGAATGGGTTGATTAATCATATGTACCTGACCAGTGTGCTACGGATTCGCCAGCAGCCGTTGGCCGAAAATGCAGCATGTCTAAAGAGTTTCTTGCCCGTTTTGTATAGGCAGCCGAATAAGGAAGGTGGTTCCTTCGTGGGGTGCGCTGGCAACGCTGATGTCGCCACCGTGCTGTTCAATAATGCGATGGCTGGTAGCCAGCCCTAAGCCTGTTCCTTTGCCTGGGTCTTTGGTGGTGTAGAAGGGTTCAAAGATGTGTTCGGCTTCTGCGGCAGTGATGCCTTTGCCGTTGTCTCGGATAAGGATTTGTATGTGGTTGTCATCCATGTCGCGCCGGGTAATGATTTCGATACAACGATTTTCAGGCACAGCCTCTACTGCATCACGGGCATTGACCAGTAGATTTAACCAGACGCTTTTCATGTGGTCCCAACTGGCAACGACTTCGGGAAGGTTTTCTTCCATATTTTGGATGATGCTAATGTTGGCTGTTCCTAGTTGATACCGTACTAAATCTAGGGCTTGACGAATGGAGACATTTACATCAGCCGACTCAAATGCATATTGTTCTTGACGGGCAAAGTCAAGAAGTCCGCGCACGACTTTGGTGGCGCGTTCTCCAGCCTGGGAGATGAGGTCTACGGATTCATAATTCTCGTCTTCTGGAGGGATAAACATTTTGAGCATTTGAGCGTTGGCGTTGATGGCGGTGAGTGGGTTGTTGATTTCGTGGGCGACACCAGCAGCGAGTTGACCGATGGCAGCTAATTTACCGGCTTGTAAGAGGGTGTTTTCCATGCGGCGTTCTTCGCTGCGGTTTTGCCATAAGATAACGGCGCGGGCTGCGTTGGGTTGGGTGCTGGGGATAGGGTAAGCGTTGACTTCCCATTCTCGCAGCAAATGGTCTTCACCAATTCCTTTGACAGACCAACGTTGAACTTCTTTTTGAAGTAGGGTTTTAGCCGCAGCGCAGTGATCGCAAGGTGTTTCGCGTTGGAAGAAGGCGTGGTAGCAGACTTGTCCAGTTAGTTCTTCTGCGGTGGCGGGAAATTCATCGGCTTTGCTTTTGTTGATGGAGACGATTTTCCATTCCTGGTTGACGGTGTAAATGGGATGGGGAATGCCGTCAATGAGGGCTTGTAAGGTATTGCGGCTTTCGAGGATTTGTTGTTGGCGTTGGCGAACGTGGGTGAAGAGCCACGAGTTTTCGATGGCTTCGGCGATGGCGCGTGCCAGAGAGGAGAAGAGGTCTACATCGAAAGGGGTGAAGGGGGCGTTGCTTTTGTTGTATGCGGTCAGGACGCCGACGGCATGGCCACGTATGATGAGGGGGGCGGCAACGATGTTTTGCACGTTGTTGCTGGGAAGGGTGTCGAAGTGAGGGTGGTAACGGCCGTCTCTGCCTACCTCGTTGCAATAGAGAACAGCCTGTTCAGTAAATGCCGTGCCAATGATTCCCTGCCCAACAGGGATCACGGGCATCTTTGCTAATTCTAGATCATGTTGAATGCTGCGGCACTGCTCGCAATATAAATGGCCGCTTTTCACCATGAAGATGGCCGCTGCATCTACATCGAGGATGGTGTCTACGCCGGTAACGGCCGTTTCCAACACCTCTCGCGTTTCCAATGTGGCAGACACCGACTGAGCCACCTCATTCAAAGCCGCCAACTGCTGCCGCTGCTCCTGCAACTGTTTCTCCAACTGCTGCGTGCGCAAAATCGTCTTCACCCGCGCCAGCAGTTCCTGCGGGTAATAGGGCTTCGTAATATAGTCGTCAGCCCCCGTTGATAATGCCTCCACTTTGTCCTGGCTGGTTGCAGCGGCCGTCAGCAGCACCACCCGCGTATATTGCAATTCCGGGTGATTGCGAATCCAACTCAACACCTCCAACCCAGACATACCGGGCATCCGCATGTCCAACAGCACTAAATCAATTTCCGTTTTTGTGCCTAAAGTAGATCGCAGGAATTCAATGGCCTGCAACCCATTACTAGCCAGCGAAATACGGTAGCCTTCTTTCTTCACCAAAAAATCCGCCAGGGACTCAGCAATTTCTGGCTCATCGTCTACCACCAGCAAGTGTGCTTTGTCAGGTATGGAGGATTGTGCTGCTGTACTCATCTTACAGGCAAAAATTGAGGGGGAAGTTGGAAATCTGATGACAACAACTCCCCCCAACTAATAACAAACAATCTATTACGTTGCTGCTGAAGAGAATGTATACCCGTGCCCTTGAATCGTGCGGATGTAAACCGGATTGCTGGGTTCTGGCTCGATCTTTTCGCGCAAATTTTTGATATGCGCCCGCACTAATTCTGGGCTGCCAGTATCTCGTGGATAATCCCAGACATCTTGCAGCAATTGCTGGCTGTTAAATACTTGATCGGCGTTGCTCATCAAATGATACAGCAGATCAAACTGCACATTGGTTAACAGCGATGTCTCATAGGGGGTGGAAATTTCAAACGTGCGACAGTTTAGGATAACGTTCCCGACAATCACTTTGTCACGCTGATCCGGCTCTACTGGCGCTGGTTGGAAACGTCGAAAAATGGCTTTGACGCGCAATTCTAACTCTTCCATATTGAAGGGTTTGACCAAGTAATCGTCTGCACCGGCGCGGAAACCCTCGATTTTGTCTTCGTCTTTTGCCTTTGCTGTCAGAAACAATACAGGAAGTTCTTGTAACAACGGATCTCCACGAATTTGTCGGCAGACCTGGTAGCCATCTGCACCAGGCATCATAATGTCCAGAATAAACAAATCTGGGCGATGCCGCCGCGCCAGTTGCAATCCTTCTGTCCCGCTTTTTGCCACCATGACTTGATGCCCATACATTTTTAGAGCACGCTGCAATGTGCGGGATACCAGTTCATCATCGTCTATTACAAGAATCACGGCCATAGATACTACCTCTTGCCTTTTAGTTGTTACGTTGTATGCACCATTGTTATCCGCATTATGTGAACACAGCCGTAAGTATAACAGATTTTGAGATGGGATGGGGATGGGAGATGGAGGATTAGGGACTAGAGATTGGGAGTTTATCAATCCCTAGTCCCTTTTAATGGTTAGAGTAGCAGGCGTAACGGCCGTTCCAAATGCCCTTTCAATACCTGCAAAAACTGTGCCGCTTCCGCGCCGTCGGTAACACGATGGTCGGCAGAAATGGTTACTTTCATGCGTGTGCCAATTGTCAGCTCGCCATCGACCACGACCGGCACCTGTTTTACCGAGCCGACCGCCAAAATGGCCGCTTCCGGCGGATTGATAATGGCGATGAAGTGGTCCACATCAAACGCCCCCAGATTACTCACAGAAAAGGTGCTGCCAGTGACATCTTCGGGCTTGATTTTGCCTGCACGGGCACGGGCGATCATGGTTTTGTTGTCCGCCGCTACCTTAGACAAGGTAGAGGTATCCGTGTCCTTTTGCACGACGGTGAGCAGGCCGCCTTCAATGGCAACGGCCGTACCCACATTCACCCGCTGGTGTCGCACCAACTTGTCCCCGGCAAACGACGCATTCAAGTTCGGGAACTCGCGCAGCGCCAGCGCCGCCGCCTTCACGATCAGGTCATTGATCGTCACTTTATTTTCGTCTGGCAGCGCCGCATTAATTTGCTTGCGTAGCGCCAACGCCTCAGCCATATCCACTTCGGTGGTCACGTAGAAATGGGGAACGGTCGTTTTGCTCTCCACCATGCGCCGCCCAATGGCTTGCCGCAGACGCGTCGTTGCCACCTCTTCTGTGTCCGGGCCAGCAGCGACCGGGGTTGGTTCTGGCGTGACAACAGGGGTGGTCTGCGGTTGAGCGACATAGGCTTCCAAATCGCTGCGGCGGATACGGCCGTTCGGCCCAGTACCATCCACCTGCGCCAGATTAATCCCTCGCTCCTCCGCTAATCGGCGAGCTACCGGCGTTGCCTTCACGCCGGCGGGGAACTCGGCAGAAATGGCTTCGCCGCTGGGTGCTGCGGGTGCTGTTGCTGCGGCTGTCGTCCCTGCCGGGGCTGGTGCAGCCTCTTTCGTCGCTGGCTTTTGCACTGCGCTGACGCCGCCTTTCAGGCCAGAAATGTCTTCGCCCGGCTGGCCCACAATCGCCAGATTCGCGCCAATGGGCACGACCGCGCCAGCCTCTTCCAAAAAGGCTAACAGCGTCCCTTCCACCTGCGCTTCTAAATCCAGGGTGGCCTTGTCTGATTCAATTTCGGCGACAACTTCCCCTTTATTAACCAGATCGCCCACATCTTTGAGCCAAGTGTTTAAGACCCCCTCACGCATATCAAAGCCCAACTTGGGCATGACGATATACTCAGCCATTACAAAATCTCCTTCACCGCCGCAATCACGCGCTGCTTGTTGATCAGTGCTGACTGCTCCAGTTCCCGCGAGTAAGGCAGCGGTGCTTCTAACTGGGCCACGCGCTTGATGGGCGCGTCAATGTAGTCGAACGCCTCCTCTTGCAGCCGGGCAACGACTTCTGCGCCAATGCCGTAAGAGCGATGCCCTTCTTCCACCACCACAGCTCTGAAGGTTTTTTGGAAGGAAGCGATGACTGGGCCCATGTCTAACGGCCGTAACGTCCTCAAATCCACCACCTCAGCCTCAATCCCTTCCTTCGCCAATTCGTCCGCCGCTTCCATCGCCACCTGCAACCCCTGCGCATACCCCACAATCGTTACATCCGACCCTTCCCGTTTCACGTCAGACTTGCCGATGGGCAGCACGTACTCGCCCTCCGGCACTTCACCACGAATCTGGTACAGCGTGGCGTGTTCAATAAACAACACCGGGTCATCAGTACGAATTGCCGCTTTCAACAACCCTTTTGCATCATACGGCGTGGCTGGGGAAACCACTTTTAGGCCGGGAAAATGGGCGAAAATCACATCCGGGGTGTGGCTGTGTGTCGCGCCCAACTGCCGCCCACCGCCGCCCGGCGAGCGGAATACCAATGGGATTTTCATCTGCCCGCCAAACATGTAGCGCAGTTTGGCAGCGTGGTTAATGATGGCGTCAAAGGCCACAAAGGCGAAGTTAATGGTCATGAACTCCGCCACCGGGCGCAGCCCATTCATCGCCGCGCCCACGGCCGCCCCGCCAATGACCATCTCTGAAATGGGAGTGTCGCGCACGCGGCGCGGCCCAAATTCGTCGTAAAATCCGCGCGTCACGGCATACGTGCCGCCCCAAACGCCAACTTCCTCCCCCATAATGAATACATTTTCGTCGCGGTGCATCTCTTCGCGCAGCGCGTCGGTTATTGCCTGTCTCATTGTAATGCGTGCCATATCTATCTCCAGCAGTTAGCGGTTAGCTCTTAGCCGTTAGCTTTTAGCTAATTGCTAATCTTCCACGTAAATATCGGTAAACAATTCTTCTGGGGCCGGCAAAGGTGATTCCTCGGCGAACTGCACGGCTTCGGTCAATTCCGCTTCGACGGTGTGGTCTATGCCATCTAGCTCTTCTTTGGTTGCCACATCATTTTCCAAAATGTGCCGTTCCAAAATGCCGATGGCGTCGTCTTCGCGCCACTTTTCCACTTCATCTTTGGTGCGATAGCGCAGCGGGTCGCCCATGCTGTGACCCTCATAGCGGTAGGTGAGCATTTCCAGGAATTGTGGCCCTTTGCCTTCTCGAATTGCTTGCAGCGCTTCTTGGGTGGCTTTGTACACTTCAAAGACGTTCATGCCGTCTACTTGTTTGCCTTCCATGCCGTAGGCGCTGGCCTTCTGCATGATGGCCGAGACAGCAGATGCACGGGAAACGGCCGTGCCCATCCCATATTGATTATTCTCGCAAATCCACAACACCGGTAGCTTCCACACACCGGCCAGGTTCAGCGACTCGTGGAAGTAGCCAATATTCGTCGCGCCATCGCCAAAATAGCAGAGCGCGGCATTATCCGTCTCGCGGTAGCTTTCCGAAAGGCCCAACCCGGCTGCCAGACTCAAGTGTGCGCCAACCACTGCATGACCGCCCCAAAAATTACGTGTCACGTCGGCCATGTGCATCGAGCCGCCTTTCCCTTTGCTAATACCGGTGGCCTTGCCCAACATCTCGGCCATCACTGCTTTGGTTTCAATGCCCACAGCCAGCGCATGTCCATGATCACGATAAGCTGTGATGATATGGTCGGTTGGGCGCCGCGCTGCAATCGTGCCAACGGCAATGGCCTCTTGCCCCACGTATAGATGCAAAAAGCCGCCAATTTTGCCTAATTGATATAGTTCGGCAGACTTCTGCTCAAACCGTCGAATGAGCACCATTTGCCGATACCATTCAAGTAACATTGCTTTGTCCATTCATATCTCCTTACACCAAGCTAATTTAACTTTGGAAACCCGCGAGGTCATTTGCAGCATTACCCCCCGGTAAACCCTCACAAAGTTAAACAAATGACTTCGTATTTATCTATGAAATAATGGGAAATGATTGCTGTTTCTGTTCAACCCGTAATGAAACCATTGGTTACGGATTCGGTCTGTAAGGTTGACACCTCAACGATTCTCAGTGTACCAAAAATCGAGATGGCTGGCGAACCATTTGGGGACGTTTCTCACACAAAGCATACTTCAGCGCCGTGTTGCGCTACCGGCAAAATCCAGGCGCGGCTGTGCAGACCGGCTTCAGCGAAAACGGCCGTGACCGCCGTCACAATTTTCTCATGCCCTGTTGCCGCAAAGGCCACTACACTTGGCCCCGCGCCACTAATGGCCGCACTTGCTGCGCCCGCTGCCTGTGCTGCTTGCAGTGCCTGCGCCAATCCTGGAACCAATGGGATGCGGTAAGGTTGGTGCAGCCTGTCCTGCATGGCAGTTGCCAACGCCGCAAAATCGCCTGCGGTCAATGCGCGTACCAGCAGCCCCACTCGCCCGGCGTTAAAAACGGCGTCTGCTAATGGCACATGAGTGGGCAACGCCGCCCGTGCCGCTGCCGTAGGAAAATCAAAATCTGGCAGCACGTAGACCACTTGCAAAGGCGGGATGGCAATGGCTTCTATGTGCCAATTGTCATGGCTGCGCACGCTGAGAACCAGCCCGCCGTACAGCGCCGGAGCCACGTTGTCGGGGTGGCCTTCCATGTCAATCGCCAGGTGCAGCACGTCCTCTTGGCTGAGGGGGCTGCCCAATAGGCCGTTGGCGGCTAACATGCCGCCCAGCACGGCCGCCGCGCTGCTGCCCAATCCGCTGCCGACGGGGATGTTGTTGTGCTGGTGGATGTGTAGGGTGGACGGCCGTTCTCCCACCCCATCAAACACAACCTCTGCCGCCCGCAAAACTAGATTGCTCCCGTCGCGGGGCAGGTGGTTGGCCCCTTCCCCGGTGATGGTGATGGATGTGGTTGCAGTCGTTGCATCAACGGCCGTAAACGTCACCGTATTGGTCAAACCCAAAGCCAGGCCCAGGCAATCAAAGCCCGGCCCCAAATTAGCCGTCGTGGCTGGAACAGTTACTTGTACTTTCATGTGCATTATTTTACGCTAGAATCGGGCAGGGATCAGTAAGTCAGTATTCAGTAATCAGTAGATCAGTGAACTGCTTACTGATTACTGACTCACTGATTACTGAATACTGGCAAAAGAGACTGACACATGAGCAATCACAACGGCAACGGTCACTACCTACAACTCCCTCCTATTGGCGAGCGGCGCATTGCTTTGCGCGTTAGCAGTGCAGCAGAGCGGGCGATTCGTCGCGGCCATCCCTGGCTGTTTGCCCAGGCTATCGAGCGCCAAAGCCACCAGGGTGCGCCCGGTGATTTTGCCGTCATTTTTGATCGCAAAGGGCGCTTTCTGGCGGTGGGGCTGTATGATCCCACTGCGCCGCTGCGTGTGCGCATTTTGCACATGGGCACGCCGTTGACCATTGATGCAGCCTGGTTTCGGGCGCGACTGCTGGGCGCATTTGCCCATCGCCAATCGCTGATGGATGACCCACAGACAAATGGCTACCGCCTGGTTCACGGCGAGAATGACGGCCTGCCGGGGCTGGTCATTGACCGCTATGCTGATACGTGCGTGCTGAAATTGGATACGCCAGCCTGGATTCCGCATTTGAATGAGGTCTTGGCGGTGTTGCTGGAAACGGCCGTGCCCCAACGCATCATGCTGCGCCTCAGCCGTTCTGTGCAGGAATTGGGTGATGCTTTGTATGGCTTGAAGGATGGCGTGGTGTTATACGGCGAGCCATTGCGCGACCCGGTCATTTTTCTGGAAAATGGGCTGCAATTTGAGGTGGATGTGCGCCTGGGGCAGAAAACCGGCTTCTTTTTAGACCAGCGTGATAATCGGGCGCGGGTGGAGAAACTGGCGGCGGACAAGCGCGTGTTGAATGTGTTTGCCTACACGGGCGGCTTTTCGTTGTATGCGGCGCGGGGTGCAGCGCGGGAAGTGGTCAGTTTGGACATCAGCCAACCGGCGCTGGCTGCTGCGGGGCGTAATTTTAAGTTGAACCAGCACATCCCGGCGGTGGCGGCTGCCAGCCACGAACTGCTGTTGGGCGATGCTTTTCGTGCGATGGAGCAGTTGCGGGATAGTCACCGCAAGTTTGACATGGTGGTGATTGACCCACCCTCGTTTGCCTCCAAGCGGGCGGATGTGCCGGGGGCATTGGGCGCGTATCAGCGGTTGGTGCGCCTGGGGCTGAGTGTGCTGCGCGGCGGGGGCACGCTGGTGATGGCTTCCTGCTCCAGCCGGGTGACGGCGGATGCTTTTTTTGCGGCTGTGCATGAGGCGGCGGTGATGGGGGGACGGCCGTTGCAAGAAATCGAGCGCACTTTCCACGCCATTGATCATCCCATCGGTTTCAAAGAAGGGGCGTACCTCAAATGCCTGTTTGCGATTGCAAATTAGAGGTTGGAGCCTCAAGGCATATAACACTTTATTTTTGAAAATTCGCCTTCTTGGATTGATCCAAACCCATTTAATTTCCCTAATATATTCCCTGGGATTAATCCAAACCCATCTATTTTGGAAAATAGACCCTCTTGGATTAATTCAAGCTTATCTATTTTTAGAAATAGAGTGCCTGGGATTAATCTAAACCTATCTATTTTTAAAAATATGCCCTTTTGAATTAATCCAAACTGATAACTCTTCATCATTGTGGCTGGTTCGATCGTCATTTTAGAGTACCCGCCAGACGATAAACCGCAGGGCGTTTCAGGCGGATAAGTATACTATTCGGCGATGGCCTAAAATTCCCTGTTATAAATTCACCATTTCTTGCGACATAATAAATAGAACAAGGCAAAGCCTTCTGATCGGAGGGTGTGAATGATTAGTAGTCAAATAGTTGGCACAACTGAACCCCCGCCGTACCAGCATGATGACATTGTATTGGTGCGCCGGGCGCAAAAAGACCTGACTTCGTTTTCGGAGCTGTACCAACGCTATGCACAGCAAGTGTATCGCTATTTGTTGGTGCGGGTGGGCAACGTGGATGATGCGCAGGACTTGACTTCGCAAACCTTTTTGGTGGCGATGGAGAGTTTGCACAAGTTCCGCGGCGACGGGCATTTTGCGGCGTGGTTGTTGGGCATTGCGCGGCACAAGACGGTTGATCAGTACCGCCGCCGTAAGCCGGAAACGGCGTTGGAAACGGCCGTTTCCTTGCCCCACACCGACGATACGCCCGACGTGGTGATTGACCGGCAGCTAGAGATTGAACGGGTAGCCCGTAAATTGCAAACCATTGCGCCTGACCGGGCAGAAGCGCTTTCGCTGCGGCTGTTCGCCGGGCTGGAAGTGTCTGAAATCGCCCGGCTGATGGAGAAGAATGAAGCGGCCGTGCGCATGTTGGTCTTTCGCGGATTACGTGATTTGCAGGCGCAGTTGAATGGGTTACGGGAGGAAAGAGCATGACCAAGCATGATGAACAACTAGCCCAAGAATTGGATGCTTTCCTGACGGCAAAATTGCAGGGACGGCCGTTGCCCCCGGTCGCCAATGACTTGCAGGCGGACGCTCAATTAGCCAATGAGCTGCTGGCTCTGGCGCAAGCCCAGGAGCCAGACTCCATTTTTTTATCCGGTTTGGAGGCGCAGTTGGCTGCTGCGGCCTCCAAACAACAAAAAGAACAGATTGGGTCGGAACGGCCGTTTTCCCAAACGTCGTTCTGGCAAGACTTCATCAACAGAGTAAAGGAAGGATTTACCATGAAACGTACAATGGTTGCACTTGGCGGACTAGCCGCCGTTATTTTGATCGGCGCGTTTGCCTGGTTTGCCCTCAATGGCGGGCCAGACGAACCCGAAATGGTTGCTGACACCACGCAGGTTGAACAGCCAATTACAACGACAACAGAAGAGACGACTGACAATGCCCAAGTTGAACAGCCGTCTGCAACAGATGAAACAGAGGAAACGGCCGTTACACCCATAGACACCCCAGTTCCTGCGGACACAGCCATTCCCGATACCAGCAACCTGCCCAAACTGCCCATCCTGGGACAGGGCAGCGGCGGGCGCGGTATAGGGGGTGGTGGCGGCGCTGCTGATACGGCGGCACTCTCTTTAGAGGTTCCGGCAGCAGAGGAAAGCGCAATTAGCATAGAGGGAGAAGGCATCGTTGTTGACCCGATTTTTTGGAATCCCCTGGCTGACGCACAGTACACTGTCAATGCGCCGTTCCCCACAGAGCCAGCCTTCACAGCCGTATACCAGCAGCCGGGAACAGGCATCTTCGCATCCGAAGATGTGCAGCATTATGCTCAACTCTTTGGCCTCAGTGGCCCCGTTTATACAGAAGTATTCCCAGAAACAGTGTATGAAACCGTGGAAGGCTACCCCGCACCCGCCATCGATCCTCAAGCTCCTGTGTGGATACCGCCCACTTATTACTACGTTTTCGATGGGCAGAAAACCTTGTCTGTTTACGATACCAGCATGTACTACTTTGATCTGGATGTGGCAAACAACTACGATTTCACTATTTTACCGTTTGACCAGGCAGCACCCATTGCTGAGGCATTCTTGCAAGAACGCGGGCTGCTCGACTTCCCCTATGTGATGCTCTCTCCCTGGAATGGTGATGTGGAATTCCATCGCCTGATTGAGGGACACGTCAATAGCACGGCCGAATTCTATGTATCCGTTACCGATCAGGGCAATGTGTTCTCGGTCTCTTACCAACCTTTCAACAATCTTGCTACTCTGGGTGATTATCCACTGCGCTCTGCTGAAGAAGCATGGCAGCAGGTCATGGCCGATGGCATCGATTACCGCAGCAGCTATTGGTATACTTACCCTGGCCCCGACTACGTGATGCCTGATTACGCATCTTCCTATGAACCGGCCCCCTGGGAAGAACTATACCAATACTGGAACCGTACTTTTGTTGAGGGCGATGCCATCACCCTGGTCAGTTACCCGGTGGTTTATCTGCCGGTTAACAATGATGCCGCACCGCGCATTATGGTTGATCAATATTTGCTTAATGGCGCTGTGGATCAATTGCAAGCATTAGCCGATTATGCCGGGCAGCCGGTGAAAATCACGGGCGTTGTGCATGGCGAATCGCCCAGCATTACGATTGAGCTGCTGAACTGGCAGCCGGAACCCAACCAGGACTGGCAGTATATGCCCGGTACGATTCGCTTTGATGGCGGGTTGGTGCTGTTTGATGCCGATGAAGGTGAGACGTTTGAGGTTCCCAATGCCCCAGCAGATTTGGCGGATGGCACGCGGGTGAACTTGAGTGGCTGGAGCATTGAACGGGGCGAAGGCGCTCACCGGGTCTTTAACTGGAGCAGTATGGATACCATCATCAACTGGGATGAGTATCTACCAGAGGAAGAACCGCTGCCGACTGATTTGGGTATCGAGGAACCGTACAAGATTACGGCCGTTACCATCGACACCATCGATCTTATTTACCAATACTCGCCGATTTTTGACGAGCAGCGGGGCGGCGTGTCCACCTTCTTGTTGCAGCCCGCGTGGCGTTACAAAGGCACAACCAACACCGATGAAATCATCGAAATAGTTGTGCAGGCCGTCCCCAGTGATTTTGTAGAAAGCAGCGGGCAATAGCTCTGATGCAAAGAAACCGGGCTTTTTCAAAAGGCCCGGTTTCTTTTTCACGAAGATCGGAGGCGAGGCTTTAGCCAATTTTCTTTCGGCTAAAGCCTCGCCTCCAGTTTTTTATTCAATGGTGACAGGGTTGCTGTAATGGTAGGGAACCAGTTGGAACCAGGTGTTGCCAATTTGCAGGGGAATGGGGTCGCCCGCATCGTCGTAAAAAGTGAGGATATTGCTGCGGTTTTCGCGCTTCCAGGTGGCGGGGAACTGCTGCCCATCGCGCAAGATGATGGCATCGCCCTGTCCCCAAATTTGGATTTCGGTGGAGTGGGCGTTGCACACATCGCCGGACTGACTCTCGCAAATGGAGACGACCTGCTGATGGATGGCGTAGACGATGACGACGTTGGCGGCATTGACTTGTTCACTGGTGTTGGCATCCAAGTGGGGTTCGCCGTCTGACCAGCGCCAGTAACGGCCGTTCTCCGCATCATACTGCCATTCCACCACCGTCCAATCCCGATAATTGATCACGGCATCGGTGCCGGATGTGCCCCCCGGTGGCGTTTCGCTGGAAAAGGCCATCACCTCTGAATAAGTAGGTGGCACATTGATACCCATGTCATCCATGCGCTGCCACAGTTCTTCCGGGATGGCGTGCAGGCGATGTTCCCAGGGGATGTCCTCGTTGTCAATGCGGTAGTAGCCCACTTCTCCAGCGATGTCACGTACCAGCCGGTCGCGGAAGTCGGAGGCGGCCAGGCGGTTGTACACACCATCTGCGCCGCTGCTAGCCCCGGAAAAAACGAGGGCGGTATCGTACATGGCGGGAATTTCAATGTCGATCATGCGGGCGCTGCGAATGGGGCCAACGTCAGGCGGGGTTTGACTGTAGAAAACGGCCGTAAATCGCGTAATCGGCCCCTCTGTCACATGCTCAAACACCAGGTCGGCCTGATTCAATCCAGCCTGCGGACGGGTATATTCCGGCGGAGAATTGGAGAGCTTCACAGCAATGGGGCGGCGCTGCAACACGCTGGGGTCTGGCACTAATTCGCCGGTAAGTGGATTGCGATTATCGCCGAAGTCGGCCAGCGTCAGCAGGGTGACGGGTTCTGGTGTGGCTGTGGCGGTTGGGGTGGGGATAGGTGTGGCTGTGCTGGGCGGCGGAGCCGTGGGTGGTGGCGGCAGCGTTGCTGTGGGGTTGGGCACGGCCGTTTCTGTGGGACTATCTGTCGCCTGGGCAACAGGAACGGCCGTGTTGGCTGGCCGCACACTCGTTGCTGTTGGTGTGGGCATCTTGCCGCCACACGCTGCCAAAATCAACACAAGAAAAAGGATGAGGAGAGATGAGGGATGAGGGATGAATCGGATTTTGTTCATTATTAATTGTTCATTATTCATTGTTCACTGTTCCAACGATTTGCAGGAAACGCTCCTCCAGCGAAAGCGACTGCGGATTAAGTTCATATAATGTATAGTCATTTGTGATCAGCCACTGCGCCAACTGTGGGACGGTAGATTCGTGCGGCAGCGTGAGGTGGATACGGCCGTTGCGCTCATTCAACCGCACGTGTTCGCCAAACTGCGCCAGTTCCGCCAAAAGCTGCGGCGTGGGTTGCCCCACACGCAGCGTGATTTGCACCTGCGTGTCCACCGCGTCCAGGGCCAGGGTTTGCAGAATACGGCCGTTCCGAATAAACGCCACGCGATCACACGTTTGCTCCACCTCGCTCAACAAGTGCGAGTTGAGAAAAACCGTCGTGCCTTCATCGCGCAGGCCGTTGATGATGTCGCGCACCAGGCGGCGGCCTAATGGGTCTAGCCCGGAGGTAGGCTCGTCCAAAAAGACCAACTCTGGGCTGTTGAGCAGCGCCTGCGCCAGGCCAATGCGCTGCAACATCCCCTTGGAGAAGGCTTGTAGTTTCGTGTCGGCGCGGTCGGCCAGCCCCACCAATTCTAACAGGTCGGGAATAACGGCCGTACGCTCTGCTGTGCTCATGTCGTAGAGACGGCCGTGCAAGTCCAAAAACTCGTCGGCACGCAGCCATTCATGAAAGCGAAAATGTTCGGGGAGAAAGCCAATTTTGGCGCGGGTTTGGCGATGGCCGAGCGGTTGATTAAGGATGACGGCCGTTCCCGCCGTTGGCCGCGTCAGGCCCAACAGCATCTTCACCGAGGTCGTTTTGCCCGCGCCATTTGGTCCCAAAAAGCCAAAAACCTCGCCGCGCCCCACTTGCAGCGTCAGGTCGGCGACGGCTACCTTTGTGCCAAATTCTTTGCGTAATTTTTGGGTGTTGATGACAGGCGACGACATGGACATTCCTAAAAAAACTGGCGTAAAACGTGAAGCGTGAAACGTGATAGTTTTTCACGTTTCACGCTTCATCTCACCGAATTCGCAATCCGCTGCAATTCCACCGTATCGCCAGAGCCAGTGAGTAGATAGAGTACGTCATTTTGCTGCCACATTACCGCGCCGTACTGCCCATCCAGGCTGGCGAGGGCCAGGCCACTGCTGCCGTTGATAGTGATTTCGTTAAAGGTTGCCACATTGCGCGGGATGGGCAGCAGCAAGGTGCTGGTCCAATCAATGGTGCGTGCCAGGCGAGCGGCTTCGTTGCGGTTCATGCCCAGCATTTGCAGCATGGCCTCGCCCAAAGGAACGGGGTCGAGGTTGCCGGGGTATTCTACCAGGGGCATGGTTGTTTGCAGCAGCACTGTGCCATCATCCCAACTTTGCTGCACGCCAGAAAAGATGACGACTTCAACACGTTTGCCGTCTAGTTTTTCAGGGAAGAGGGTTGGGTCGGCTCCAGCCAGTTCGATGATGCGGCGTGCTCCGGCGGCGTCTATGATGAGACGGCCGTCTCCACCTTCCACTACGTCAATTTCATCGGGTTCACCCAATGCGGCTGGCGAAAGCACCTGTTCCAGCCCGGTTTCACGGGCGGCGGCAGCCAACGAGTTTACCGGTATCAATGCTCCCGGCGCGTTGACGATGGTCAGTTCACCAGGCGAAACGCCTTCTTCGGCTACGCGCTCTAGCAAAGCCAACTGTTCGGATGAAACAGAGATGGCAGCGAATTTTTGCACGCGGAACAGCCCTAGAAAGTCGCTGGCGGCGGCACGCACGGCGGGAAAGCTGAAGGCCACTGTAAAGAGAATGAGCAGGCTGAGTACGGCCGTTGCCCAACGCCGGTTAGGATTTTGCCAGAAACGCTGCCAGGGTTGGCACCCCGCACGTTTTTCCTGTTTCACCTGTCGTTTGATGACCGCCAACGCCTGTCCTGCCGGTTTGGGTGCGTCAGCGGGGCCAGGGGCCAGGCTGGAAAGCTGCACCAGAACGTCTTGTAATTCCCGTTCTTCCTTCATCACGTCTTCTCCTTGTATGCCTTGCGGAATGCTTTGGCGGCGCGGGCCAGCAGCGTGCCCACCGAACCGGGCGCAACGCCGCAAACGGCCGCGCACTCGGCATAACTAAATCCCATTTGCCGCATGAGCAGAAGTTGTACCTGCCGTTTGGGTAATTGGGCCAGGGCTTGGCGCACGGCCGTTTCCGTTTCGCGCCGTTCTGCTTCCACCTCTGCGGCAGGGCTGCCCTGAGGATCGGGAACTAACATCGTGTTGCGCTGCCAGCGTCGTTGGCGGCTGCGAATCGCGTTATAGCCCATGTTCGTCGCCACACGATACAGCCATGCACTCAAATTATGTTCGCGCTGCGGAGAAAAGCGTTTGTGTGTAAATGCGTGTTGATGCAGCTTGAGAAAAACCTCTTGTGTCAGGTCTTCCGCTTCGGCGCGGCTGCCTGCCAGACGAAACAACAGGCCATATACGCGGTCGTAGTGCCGGTAAAACAGGGTGTCGAAGGAAGCGTCATCGCCGAGGCGGGCTTGCTCTAGCAGGGCATTATCAGAAAGTGCAGTCACCTGATCCTCTAGGGAGTGTTGATTTGTCTTGCGCAATTTACCCCCCTAAACACCACTTGAGCGAGCTTTGTGACGAGGTGTCAGTATTCAGTGGTCAGCAATCCGTTACCCGTCTCACTGAATACTGACCACTGGTTACTCTGGGAAGTGCTGCTCGAAGAAGGCGGTAGCAATTTTAGGATTGTCTACCAGATACTGATAGCCGCCAAAGCGATTGATCGAGTCTACAAACAGTGGCCCCGAAGCGTGAGGTGTGGCAGCAGCCATACGCGCCACATCTTCCATGCTGCCCCAGGTGTCCCCCTTGCCTTGCACGTATAACACCGGCGTGTCGCCTGCTCCGGCGGCGGCAAAGCTGGGCTGGTAGGCGGAGAAACGCTGCCCGCCTGCGGCCTGATACATCATTTCAATGAGCGGCACAATGAGGGTGCTCAGCGGCCCCGTCATATACTGGGCCATGCCGTGCGCAAACACCTTGGGGGTGGTGGGCTGCACGGCGATGGCAGCCCGCACATTTTTGGTTTGGGGCAGGGTGTAGAGCAGGGTGTTGGCTCCCATTGAGAAGCCAATGACGCCGATGCGCTGCGCGTCTACGTCGGAACGGCCGTGCAGATAAGCCAGCGCTCCTAATACATCGTTTGACTCCTGTATACCAAACGTGATTGGGGATTGGGCGGCGCTCTCGCCATGATTGCGCAGGTCAAACATGAAGACATGGAAGCCATCTTGCTGGAGCGCATACGCCAGCCGCAGTAAATCGACCGGGGACGCTCCGCTGAGGGTCGAGATGGGGTCGGCAGCGGCTTCACCCAGGCGGTTCCAGGGCCAGCCATGCACCAATACAACTGTGCCGCCTTTGCGCTGCGACTCGGCTGGAGCAGGCACGAACCAGCCTGACAACCGTACTCCGTCTTGTGCCGGGAACTGCACGTCTTCGTATGCCATCCCTAAATCGGCGGGGGTGGCCCACAACCGTTGGCGGGGGGGTGTGATGGCGCGTTTGGCAAAGATAGCAGCAACGGCCGTAATCACCCCCGCGATAAACCCACCCAACAAAAACAATAACCGTAGCACACGTCTAAATAACGACATCATACACACTCCTGTGATAAGGATGAGGGATGAAGGATGGAAACCCGTTCACCCTTCACCCTTCATCCTCCATCCTTACTCAAATAAGTCTGTTTCTCGAAAGCCATCTGGGACGGGGGGCACGGCGCGTATATAGGTTTCGCGGGCCAGAAAGCGCCGTTGGAACCATTCTGGTAAGGCTCGGCTGTTGCCTGTGCCCCCGCCCTGGCTGGCATGTTTCGCACTGGCCTCCCGCTTTACATCCCAATAATCACGGTAATCAATAACCGCATGAATTTTGTTGCGTGGGAACCCTAACCTGGTGAAGTCAATATCTTTATTGCGCCCGGCATGACGTGGGTCTTGGCCGCGCAGCCGCATGAGAAAGGTGTAGAACTTGATCATGGTATTGGGAAAAGCTGTGTAATACAAGCGCTGTGGTTGGTAGGGTGCTGGCCCAATGTCGGGGTATTGCGTTGGATCGCCAGCCGCATGGAATGCGGGCGTGGTGATTTTCCAGCAAAAAATGTGGTCGGGGTGGAAGTAGTTGCCGGTTTCATCGTGCGTGACAACGACTTGTGGTTGGATTTCGCGGATAAGACGCACAACGCGGCCAATGGCTTCGTATTCGTCGGCGTTGATGAAGGCTTCTGGATGTTGGTTGGCGGGGTCGTTGATGTAGCCGGAGTCGCGGTAGCCCAGCGTGTGCAGGGTGGCACCTAGAACGGAAACGGCCGTTTCCAATTCGCCGGCTCGCACTTCCGCCAGCTTCTCTCTGGCCTCTTCGTATCCAGAGGCCACAGAACCGGCCGCGCCATCGGTGGCAATGGCAATATGTACGTCAACCCCTTCGGCCGCATAGCGGGCAAACGTGCCGCCAGGGCCAAAAGATTCGTCATCGGGATGGGCCAAAACGGCCAACAATCGTTTTGTCATAAGGACTTGTTTTAGAGATTGGAGATTGTTGTAATCTCTAATCTCATCTCACATTCAACGAAGATTTAACAAAATATTCCATCATGGGCAGCATGGGAATGGGCAGTGTGGAATGGTAAGGATGGCGTGTGCCGGGCAGCACAAACAGCCCGCCGCGGCGAATGACACGGCTGAGGCGCTGCGCTTCGACCAGGGATACCATTTCGTCACGGTCGCCCAGAGAAATCAGGGCGGGGCATTGGACTTGTGCTGCCATATTTTCCGTCAGCCCTTTTTGTGCCAGATAAGCCACGAGGTCGGCTGCCTGCCGCACCAATTCACGCCAGCGCCGCCCGCCATGTTCTTGTACCAATTGGTCGGCGTAGGCGGGAACATCTTCGGCCATTTTGTCAGGGTCGAGTTGGGTACGCATTTTCTTGGCGGCGTCTTCGGTCCAATAAAATTTGGTGGCGTGCATGATGAGGGATTGCACGCGGCGCGGTTGATTCAGGGCCAGCATCAAGCCCAGGTAGCCGCCAAAATCGTAGCCCACTACGTGGATGCGCGACACTTCCAGGAAATCAAGCAGACCAACGATGTCTTGGACGATGCGTTCCGGTTGCAGATTGGGGGCTTTGTTTTCGGAACGGCCGTGCCCGCGCAAATCCATCATGATCACCGCAAATTCTACTGACAATGGTTTGACAAAATTACGCCACTGCGTACTGATGGAGCCAAGCAAACCCGGCAGCAGTAGAACAACCTCACGGCCTGGCCCGCCGCCATACGTTTCAAAATTAATTAGCGTGCCGTCATCTGTCGTCCAGTTCGTCATGATTCACCTCCATAAACTAGAGGGGAGAGATAGGGGCAGGGATGTTTTTCCTCTACCTCTACCTCTATCTCCATTCTCTGTCTTTATTCTGTTGCCACTACAAAACCGATGGCCAGGGCATCGGTATGGGAAAGGCTGATGGCCCAGTGGCGCAGCCCCAGGCTATCTGCATAGGCTTTTGTTTTGTTGTGCAGTACCAGTTCTGGTTTGCCCTGGGGATCGTTGATGACTTCGATGTCGCGCCAGGTGACGATTTCGCCAATGCCGGTTCCCAGCGCTTTGGCGACGGCCTCTTTGATGGCAAAGCGGGCGGTGAGGCTGGTGATACGGCCGTTGCAATACGCCTGTTCTTGCGCGGTGAAAACCCGGTTCACAAACCGTTCGCCGTACCGTTCCACCAGATACGCCACCCGCTCTGTTTCACTTAAATCAACACCTACGGTTAACATAAATAATTAACAATGAACAAGTTGCTGACCACTGATCACTGATTACTGATTACCGACTCCGGGCCGGCGACGGCAATGGCAATCTGCTCGATACTTAAATATTTTTGCGCAGCGGCCTGCACACGCTGCGGCGTAATCGCCCGAATTATGTCTGGATAATGCTGTAAATAATCTAGCCCCAACCCGTAGAATTCCATATCGGTAATCACGTTGACCAACCCGCTGTTTGTCTCCAATCCTACAGGCATGGAGCCGGTGATGTAAGCCTGGCTGTCGGCCAACTCTTCCTCCGACACGGGTTCATCTTGTATACGGGCTACCTCGTCTAAAATGCTGCGAATGGCCTGTTCTACATTTTCCGGGGAGACGCCAGCGCTGGCAAACCAGGGCGATGGGCCAAGCCCGCCTTGCAGTTGGCTGTAGGCATAATAGGCCAATCCTTGTTTTTCGCGCACGTTTAAGCCGATGCGCCCCATCATGCCAAAAACGCCTAAGATGGTGTTCATCATTTTGGCGTCCAAATAATCGGGAGCAGCACGCAGGGGGCCGGGTAATCCCAGTAGAATGTCTGATTGACTTTTGTCGGGCATGGGGACGTGGATGCGCCGTGTTTCTGTGGGGCGACGTACGTCGGCAACGGCCGTCATCGTTTGTTGCTGCGGGTTTTGCCAATCGCCTAGAGCGGCCTCTATTTTGGCGATGGCCTCATTCGCTTTCACCGCACCCACAATGCCAACGATCATATCGCGTGGGCCAAAATAACGGCCGTGATACTGCATCATATCTTCGGCGGTGATAGCGGGAATGGTTTCCACGTAGCCTTGGGTAGAACGGCCGTAAGGGTGATGCGGATACAGCAGTTCACGGAAAGCCAGGCCAGCCATACGCCGCGTATCGTTGGCACGAATTTGCAGCCCGGTAAGAATCTCGCCGCGCATTAATTCCACTTGCACGGCCGGAAACGTAGGGTGGCGCAACGAGTCACTGAGCAGTTCCAGCACCAAATCCAGGTCTTCTACCAGGCAGTGCGCGACAAACTCGGTAACGTGCCGCCCACTGCTGAAATCCAGCCCCGCTCCCACTGACTCCAACGCTTCGTAAATTTGGCCGAAGCTGCGTTGCTGTGTGCCGCGCATGAGCAGCGAGGCCGTAAAACTTGCCAGCCCCGCTTTGCCCTCGCTTTCCGCTAGTGCGCCAGCATGCAGGGTTCCGTCAATGACCACAGACTCTGCGGCGAAGTTTTCGTACACCAAGATGGTGATGCCGTTGGGCAGCACGTGGCGGTGAATGTTTTCCGGGCCAGGATACGTTAAGTCAGGCATAGGTCTCTAGCTTTTTTTCAGACGATGCTGGAAAAGAATAATTAATTAATGAATTGTGAATTGTTGGCGTGCGGAAGTGCATGTTGCCATGAATCAAATGAGTTCAAAAAAGGCCGACAATGGCAAAGAGCGCCGACTTCACAATTCATGATTAATTATTCACCATTCATTATTTTCTGTCTAGTTGTTATTTGTCGCTTGCAGTTCTTCTACGGCCGTTTCCAGCCCATCCAACTTCTCATCCGCACCCAGCACCACCAGTGTGTCGCCGCCCCGCAGCGGCGTTGTGGCGGCTGTGCCCAGGCGCACAAACGGCATACCATCAATCCCTTCGTGCTCCATTAAACCGATGACAGTCAGGTCAAACTGGTTGCGGAAATCCAATCCCACTAGCGTTTGCCCTGCCCAGAGATGTGGCACACGCACGCGGCGCACACTAACCCCCGGCAAAATTTGCCGCGCCTCATACGTCTCGCGCTGCGTGCGGTAAATGGTTGCCTCATGTGCAAAAATAGAAGCCACCACCAGCATGAGCAGTGACGGAACCATGTATGGTGAGCCAAAAACCTCTACCACAAACAAAATTGCTGCCAGGGGGACATTGGCAATGGAAACCAGGCTGGCCGTCATTGCCGGGACGATAATCATCATTGGCTCGTAACCAAACAAGGAGGCAAACACAGATGCCGTCATTGTGCCGAAAAATAGCGTGGGAACCAACAATCCCGCCGACCCGCCAGAGGTGATCGTCAGCAGCGTTGCCAGCATTTTTGCCACCAGAGCAATCAGGGCGACGGCAATCGTCAACTCCCCGGCAAACGCCCACTCGACAACGGATTCACCCGTGCCTAGCACTAGCTCCAAGCCGTCTTCTGTCAGCCCCAGATAGCGCGTGAGGTAATGGACAACCAGGGCGATGAGTCCTAATGTTGCCATGCCGATCAGGTGGGCCACATACGGATTAAGGTTGCTTTGATGAAAAGCATGGTCAAACTTTTCGCGCAGCAAGCGAAAGTTGCGGCTGACAATAGAAATGGCGAAAGCAACCAAAATAAGCACACTAAAATAGCGCCAATCAGAAGGGGGGACGTAAATAGTCTCTAAATTGAAAGGAGTTGGATGGCCTTCGGTAAAAATGTCGGTGAGGAAAAAGGCGATCAGCGCAGACAGCAAGGCGTAAAGAAGTTTGCCGACCACTGGGCGATGACGATACATAATTTCGGTGGCGAAGAAGGCGGCGGCAAAGGGGGCACCAAGCAATATAGAAACGGCCGCTGCAATGCCGCTCAATTGTGCTGTTTGTAAATTGTCTGGGTTGCTGGCCGACCACCAACGCCAGATTCTTGCCAACAGCCCTACATGCTGTGCGGCTCGTTCTCCTAAGGGGCGTGGTTTGAACAACCCTGCGGCAATTCCTTCGCCGATGAGGGTGACGCTGCCCTCCAGCCCGCCGCTGCCGCCGCTGCCTAAGGTGGCGAGGGTTGCCAGGAATTTACGCAGGGCCATGGAAACGGTGGGCATCTGCCAGCGTGCTGCTAACCCCTCTTGCCCGGTGAGGGCTTGTTCAAAGGAGGGTTCTGAGCTGTAATAAAGAGAGATGGCTCGCTCTAATCCGTCCCCTTCCACATCGTTGAGTTCGTGAATATGGCCGTCCTTATTACGATAATACAAGGTGGCGGCGTGGTATCGGGCGACTGTGATAACTATCCCTGCTCCTAATAGCAGCGGGATGAAAAGCACCAGAGGGGTTGGGGCTGTTTCGATCCAGTGCAAAATGATGTGGAAGAGGGAGTGAACCAACCATTTGAGAGGAAACACAACAGCCCAGACTACCACACCCACAATGACCGACTGAACGACCAATCGTTCTTCTTCCTCGTCAAAATAAAGGCGTAGCGAGCGTCCAAGGTTTATAGAATGGAATACCTGATTCAGGTATCGCTTAAGTGTCTGCATCATAGTTCAACCAATTAAGGTGTATACGGTATGATTTCGTAATCCTCATGAGAAACGGCCGTTCCCGCAGCAACGGCCGTCCAATCCAACACAATCTCTTGCCCACCAAACCCATCCACCAAAGCGTGGGCGCGGACGCGCACCGCTGCCACGCTTGCCGGGATGAGGACACCGCCCTGGCTGCGCGTGAACGGCTGTTCCGTCTCGTGGGGATGCAGCAGCAGCCGTGTGAAAGGGCTGTCGGGGTCTGGTTTCAGTACCGTGCCATTGGGCAGCACCACATCCCAACCATCGGCATAATCGTCCCAGCCGGTATCGGGGTGAGCCACGGTAACGGAGAAATTCCAACTTTCGTCGGCGGCTTGCGCGGCACGCACGAAGAGGACATCGGCATTGGCGCTGGTTGCGGGAACTGGTGTGGGGGTGGGAGGTACGGCCGTTGCTCCTACCGGCGTTGGCGTTGTGGGAGCGGGCACTGGCCCGGCGGGTGTCACCCATCGGCAGCCCGCCAACATAATTACCCCTAACAACAACCATTGCCTCATCATACCCCTTACGCTGTCATCCCGTTGTTGCTGGGTTCATACCAGCCTACAGTGCGGTTCGCTTTTTGCAAATACGTTTGTCGCACCCGTTCTAAATCGTCCAGCGTGACAGCATTCAACTTGTCCAGCACCGTCTCAAACCAACGATAATCGCCAATGACAGCCTCGGCCATGCCCAAGAGCTGTGCCTGCCCAGTGATGCTCTCTCCAGCCAGTACAAATTCCGCTTTAGCTCGCTTCAATGCTTTGTCTAGCTCGGCCTGGGTGATGGGGTCGCTTTGCAATCGCGCCATTTCCGCATCCAGAGCCGCCTCCATTTCTGCCAGAGAACGGCCGTTCCGCGCCACCGCATTAATCGCATACAAATAAGGGTCCACCGTTGGCCCCAGGCCGCCAAACGCCGCCGCCGCCAGGTCTGTGTCCACCAATGCTTTGTACAGCCGCGAGCTTTTATTTGTGCCGCCGCCGCCAAACATCCCTAAGCTGCTGCCCCCGGCAAAGGCCGCGTTGAGCAGCGTCAGGGCAAAATAGTCGGGATGGCTGGCGGCCGGGGCTTTGTAGGCATGAGTGAGATAGGATGCATCGGCGGGACCATGCAGGGTCACGCGTCGCTCTCCCTTTTGCGATGGCTCCTGCCGCGTGATGGGGGGAGCCGCTTCTCCGGCGGCAATCTCGCCAAACAGCGTGTTGATTCGCGCCAGCATCTCTGCTGTGGCGAAATCTCCCACGATCACGGCGATGGCATTGTTGGGGACGTAGTAACGGCCGTAATGCCCCAACAAATCCTCCCGTGTCATGCTGCGCAAATCCGCTTCGTCGCCAATTACCTCGTGGTGGTATGGATGCACACGAAATGCCGCCGAAGTCAATTCCTCATTCAGGTTAAAGCGCGGGTCATTCTCATACATGCCCCGCTCCGAGAGAATGACAGTGCGTTCCGATTCCACCTCGTCCGGTGGCATCTGCGTGTTACGCATCCGGTCGGCCTCCAGGCGCAGCGCCAGATCAATGCGGTTAGATGGCATGGTCTCGTAGTAGGCGGTGAAGTCCAGCCAGGTGAAGGCATTCCAATGCCCCCCCTCCCGCGAAATCATGCGGTCAAGCTGGTCGCCGGGAAACGCTGGCGTGCCCTTGAACATCATATGCTCTACCCAATGGGAAATGCCGGTGATGCCGGGGACTTCGTTGCGGCTGCCCACGCGATACCAGATCATGAAACTGGCAACGGGGGCATGGTGCATCTCTTTGAGGATAACGGTCAGGCCGTTATCTAACGTGGTTTTGGTCACGGGTAAATGATTGGGCATAGCATTCCTTAGCTTTTAGCGGTTAGCCTTTAGCCATTAGCGTGTTTTATGCTTTGACTGCGCCAGCTTTGAGCGGGTCGAAGCCGGGGGGCCATTGGGTGGCGTCGTTGTAGCGGGCGAGTTCGAGGGTGGCCTGGGCAACGGCCGTTTCCCGCAAATCGCAGCCACGCAGGTCGGCATGGCGGAAGTTGACCCCGCTTAACGTGGCACGGCGTAAATCAGCCTGGCGCAAATCTGCACCCTGCAAATTTGCCCCGGTCAGGTTCGCTTTTTGTAAATTGGCTTGCTTGAAGTTCGCTTTGCGCAAGGTGGCGCGATAAAAAGACGCACCGGCAAGATCGAGCTTCGAGAGATTCATGCCTGCCAGGTCTAATCCGCCAAAATTGCGATTGCCATTGAGCATCATAATGACTTCTTTGCGATTCAGTTCAGCCATGTGGGGATTATAGCGGGGATGGAGGGATGTGGCAGGTTTGCAAGTATGCAAGTAGCAAGTATGCAAGTATACAAGTTCTTTACTTGCCACTTGCATACTTGCTACTTGCCACTCCTCATGTACACTTCTGCCATGCAATGGGCTGTAGAAGTTGAGGGTTTGATGAAAGTGTATGAGCAGCCGCAGGGATGGCGGCGGGTGGCGCGGGCTGTGCCTGTGACGGCCGTTTCCAACATCCACTTTACCATCCCCCCCGGCGAACTGTTTGGTCTGTTGGGGCCAAATGGCGCAGGCAAAACCACTCTGGTCAAGATGCTCTGCACGCTCATCCGTCCCACCGCTGGCAGCGCCCGTGTTTGCGGACACGATCTGACGCAGAGCGGGGCCATTCGCGCTGTGGTTGGGTTGGTTGTGTCCGATGAGCGCAGCTTTTTTTGGCGGCTCTCGGCGCGGCGCAACCTGGACTTTTTTGCAGCGCTGCATGGGCTGCACGGCCGTTCTGCCCAACAGCGCATCCAGCAGGTGCTGGCCGACGTGGATTTGCTCGATGTGGCCGACCGCCGCTTCAGCGCCTTCTCCAGCGGCATGCGCCAGCGGCTGGCTATCGCCCGCGCCCTGCTGCACCGTCCCCAGATTCTGTTCCTGGATGAGCCAAGCCGCAGCCTTGACCCCACCGCGACCCAGCGCCTGCATGACCTCATCCGCCGCCTGATGGCGCAGCGCGAGATGACGGTTTTCTTGATTACGCACGATCTGGTCGAGGCGGAAAAGTTATGTGATCGCGTGGCCTTGATGCACAACGGCCGTATCCAAACCATCGGCCACCCGGAAACACTGCGCGAGCAGTTACGGCCCCAGCGTGTTTATCAATTGACGGTGGGCGAGGTGAAAACAGACTTATTACAGCACTTGCAAGCCTATTTGGATGTCAGTGCGGAGCCGCTGCCGGGGCAGCAGACGCTGCTTACTTTTTCGGCAGCAGAGGGGGATGGACGGGTAACGGCCGTGCTGCGCCATTTGCATCGGCAGCAGTGCCCTGTCCACCAAATCACCACCACCATGCCTACACTTGAAGATGTTTTTGCCCACTTTACCGGAAATTAGCCAAAAGCCTTTGACATAATTGGTAGATGCTGCGAAAATCTATACATGGGTATTCGCGACATTCTCGATGATTTTTTGGAACAGCATCATCAACACCTGTCACTGATGGTTGTGCGGGGGTATCAGCAGAACGGCCGTGGCGTCATTCCCCTTCACATTCGCATGTTGGATTCACCCATTCCTTTCAAGAGTAATTCCCATGCAAACATTCGTATCAGCGTGCGCCAATACCGCCGTGCCAATACATTGCCCAAGTTCGTTTTCGAGTCGGAATTTTACTCGCGGATTCAAGCCTACAACCCCAACAATACGGGCCTCCTCGTTTTTCAGTTTGACCCTGGCCCCCTCAGCGGCTACCTGGAATTCAGCCTATCGTCCGCAGCCCGTATTTACTTCAACTTCACTAGCCCCAAACTCCCCTTCAACTGGTCTGCTATTCGACCCAGCTAATGTCGGTGATGAACCGCCTCCTTGCCTTTCTTATACGTGATTTTCATACGGAGACAAGCTATCGTCTGGGCTTTCTCGTAAGCATTGGCGGGGTTTTCGTGCGCGTCTTCATCTTCTACTTTTTGGCGCAATTGGTTAACCCCAGCGCCGCTCCCCTTTTATCTGATTACAACGGCGATTACTTCGCTTTCGTCCTCATCGGCATCGCTTTTGGCGGCTATTTCAGTACTGGACTCACCGGTTTTGCCAATGCGCTGCGCCAGACGCAAACGACCGGCACGCTGGAAGCGATGATGATGACGCCCACCCCCGTTTCGCTGCTCATCGTTGGTTCGGCGGCATGGAGCTATACCTACACTACCTTTCGTGTGCTCATTTACTTGCTTGTGGGGGTTTTGCTATTGGGGCTGGACTTGGGGCAGGCAAATGTGCCCGCGGCGCTGCTCAGTTTGTTGCTGGCGATCATCTCGTTTGCCAGCATTGGCATCATTGCTGCCAGCGTGATCATGGTTGTCAAGCGTGGTGATCCGATTACGGCCGTGTTTGGCGGGCTGGCAAACCTGATTGGCGGCGTCTACTATCCCATTGAAATTTTGCCCAATTGGTTGCAATTCTTCGCCCGGCTGCTGCCCATCACCTACGCGCTGCGGGCCATGCGCCTTTCGCTGCTCAATGGCGCGGGCTGGGCCGAACTGGCCCCCGACTTGCTGGCGCTGCTGCTTTTTTGCGTGCTGCTGTTCCCCCTCTCGCTGCTCATCTTCCGCTACGCCGTCGAGCAGGCCCGCGCCGATGGCAGCCTGGCGCAATATTAGTTGCTGGTCATGGGTAGCTGGTTGTTGGTGGCTGGCTGCTGGAGGAGAGGCTTCAGCCGATGCTTGTTAAACCCCTATTGACTATACTCCATCCTTCGATTGAGTATGCTCCGTCCCCCACCTGATCATGGTTCGTCTCCCCACTGACTTTAGTCCATCCTCCCGGTAGATACGCTTCGGCTTCCCCTTGCACATGCTCCATCCTCCGACTGACTTTACTGCATTCTCCCGTTGACTTTGCGCCAAACCCCCATTGACTTTGCACTAAACCCCCACTGACTTTTCCTCTACATGCAAGCGTTCAGCCGGTCAGCCAATCAGTGTGATATACCACCAAAGGTCATACTCTGACATTTTGGGTTTGCAGGTTTGCAAGCGGCAAGTTTTCTCTGGGAAAGGCCACTTGCAGACTTGCCACGTAACGAAAATATTACTTTGTACTCTTCGTGAGTATAGTTAGCCGTGTTTATTGGTATTCAGGGTGTTGGGCAATGAATTTGTGAAGACCGGCAACGGCCGTGCCGCGCACCCGCTTCTGTACCACTGGACTCCAACCTAGCAAAATCCCCGTTGTTCCCAAAGCCATGCGCGTCCAGCGCCACAAATCAAAGCTGTCCCGGTGGCGGATAATCTTGCCATTCTGAAAGGTAAAGGTGGCATCAATGATATTGTGTACCTTGCGCCCGGTGGAAAAGGTGTATGTCGCTTCCCAATGTGCCTGTCCAGTTGTCTCCTGAGCCTGTACGCCCGAAAAGGTGATTTGCAAATCCTTGCCGCGCTCGCAGAGCATGTGCCACATGGCCATTGCCTGCTTGCCCTGCAAATCGGTGAAAACGGGGTCTGAAAAGTGAATGTCCGGGTGGTAGCAGGCGATCATGCCGGCATAATCGCGTTGTTGAAAAGCGGTGTAAAACGAGGCAATCAGTTCTTTGTGTAGATTCATCAAATTGTCCTTTCTGTTGGTGGGGCAACGGCCGTTTCTTCGTCCGTTGCCAGTTTTTCATAAGCTTCATCAATTGTCAGTAAATCTTCCGGGCGCAGCGGCGGCAGTCCCCAGGCCAGCCTGGCCCGGTTACAGAGGTCGCTGGGTGTGCCATCTTCCCACGATACTTTGAGCGTGCGGCAGGGAGACGGCCGTTGCTCATAAATCGTACAGCGTACACATCCCTTCACCTGTCCTTCCAGGGCGACGCAGCGCGTTGGGTGATGTTTAGTCCCCTTCATCACCGCCCGTACTTCATTCAGTTGTTCTGTTAGCTCCGGTGGAACCGTTCCCCCAAATTCAGGCGCGGCCTCCGCCCAATAAAATGAAACCCGATAAGTTGCACAACATGCGCCACAACATTGACACACATGCTCTACACTCATATTCAATTACGCAAATGACGACTCCTTTACCAAATAAATTTGTCATACTGCTCGCAAACGCGGTTATGAAACGGTGTGCTTTTTGCGCCGCCCGCGCCGCGTTTGTTGGAAAACCTCATCGGGGCTGAAACCTTGTTCCAGCAGTGCCTGCCGCTTTGGCTTGAGCGCACCCGTGGGACAGACGCCCACGCACTGCCCACAAAAGACGCAGGTCGTATCTGGCATGGGGTCATCAAAGAAAGTGGCGATTTTGGTGTGGAAGCCGCGCCCCTCAAAGTTCAGGGCAAAGGCGTACTGCGCATCCTCGGCGCAGACCTGCACACAGCGCCAGCAGTTCACGCACTGGTTGTAATCGCGGATGTAGAAGGGGTTGTCGTCGTGCACGGGGGCTTCGCGCCGTGCGCCGCCAGCAAAGCGTTCCGTGTCTGCGCCATAGTCTGCCAGCAGCGTTAATATCTCTGGCGCTTCCTCCAGATTGACGGTGGCGGAGAGCATCTCCAAAATGGTGCGCCGCCCGCGCTGCACGGCTTCGCTGTCGGTTTGTACAGCCATGCCGCTGCTGCACTGCGTGACGCAAGCCGCCGCCTGCACCCGTCCGCCCGTCTCTACCGAGCAAACGCGGCACAACCCGTTGGCCGTCAGGTGCGGGTGGTAGCAGATGACGGGAATCTCGATGCCTAATTCTTTGGCCGCATCGAGGATAGTCGTTCCCGCCGCTACGGTGATTTCTTTGCCATCTATTGTCAGGGTCACGGTCTCGTTCATAAGTTGCTCCAATTTTGCACCAACCTGTCGGCGGCAAACCGATGTTTGGTTACGGGTTACTGGTGACTAACTCCGGCCAAAGCTGGATGGCGCTGAGTACGGCCGTTCCCGCCGTCTGCCCCAGTCCGCACAAAGATGTATTTGTCATGGCAAAACCAATGTCTTCCAGCGCCATTTTGTCACCGGGGCGGGGGCCGCCATTGTGCGCCACCCGTTCCAGGATTTCGAGCTGGCGCTGTGTGCCAAGCTGACAGGGGAAACATTTACCGCAGCTTTCGTGGGCGAAGAAGTGGGCCAGATCGTAAAGCACCTGGCGCATGTCGGTTTGGTCGTCAATGACCATGACCACACCAGAGCCGAGGGGGAAGTTGTTCGCTTTTGCCCCTTCGTAGGTCAGGGGGGCATCCAGTTTATCCGGGCCGATGAAGACGCCAGCCGCGCCGCCAAGCAGCACTGCCTGAATGGAACGGCCGTCCTTCACCCCGCCGCCCATCTCAATCAATTCGCGCACCGTCACGCCAAAGGGCAGCTCGTACAGCCCTGGCTGGGCTACATGCCCGCTGAGGCAGAACCATTTTGTGCCTGTGGATTCTTCTGTGCCGTAGGAAAGCCAATTGTCCAGCCCATAGCGGAACACGGCCAACGCTGCGGCCAGCGTCTCCACGTTGTTGATGCAGGTGGGCTGCTGGAAGAGGCCATGCGTGGTGGGGAACGGCGGCTTGATGCGCGGGAAGCCGCGTTTGCCCTCAATCGCCTCAAATAGTGCTGTTTCTTCGCCGCAAATGTATGCGCCCGCGCCTGCCCGGACTTCAATGTCAAAGTTGAAGCCATCATGCCCCAGGATGTTTTGCCCCAGATAGCCTGCTTGTCGTGCTTGCTGCACGGCCGTTTCCAACCGCCGCCGTGCTCGTGGATACTCGCCGCGAATAAAAATCCAGCCATTTTCTGCGCCAATGGCATAGGCTGCCAGTGTCAATGCCTCTACCAGTTGGAAGGGGTCATTCTCCATCAGGCCGCGATCCTTGAATGTGCCCGGTTCGCTCTCATCGGCGTTGGCGATGATGTGTTTCTCGGCGGGGGAACCGGGTGTGCCGCGTGTGAATTTCCACTTTAGCCCGGTAGGGAACATGGCCCCGCCGCGCCCCACAATGCGGCTGTCTTGCATGATTTGGATGATTTCTTCGGGGGTGTGCTGCATGGCCTGGCGCAAGCCGCTATAGCCATCGCTGTTCAGGTAATCTGGCAGACTGCCGGGGTCAATTTGCCCGGCACGATGCAATTTCAATCGGGATTCGCCGTAAATTTTGGGCGCTGGTTCTGGGTACTCACTTGCTAAAAATGCGCCGACGCTGTCAAGGGTTAAGTCTCCGGCGGGGCGTTCGCCGTGCAGGGCGCAGGGGGCGTGTTCGCACATGCCCAGGCAGGGCGCGTGTTCGTAGGTGATACGGCCGTCTGCGCTCGTCTCTCCATGCGCCAACCCCAATTCATTTTCGATGGCGGCGGCCACATTGCCCGCTCCGGCTAACTGGCAGGCCACGTCTGTACAGACGCGGATGACTTGTTTGGCGGTCGGTTCGTTGTAGAACATGGTGTAGAACTCGACCACGCCGTGAATGTCGGCCAGGGGCACGCGCAGGGTGCGGCTGATGGCTTCTTGCACTTCACGAGGCAGCCAGCCGTAAAGGGCTTGGGCGTCGTGCAGAAGAGGAAGGAGGGCGTCGCGGGAACGGCCGTTATACCTTTCTAACAAAGGTGTCAAAAGAGTCAGGTCGGGAGCAGTCACAATGTCACCTCACAGGTGTTCAAGATCAGGTATATGTTGCACAGCGAGGATATTTAGCGAAATCGCTAATAAAGCCATTTCCATTTTAAGTGATCTTGCCCAAAAGACAACCGCTTGTAATAGATGGCATCTTACGAAAAACAAAGCCGCAAAAATGACTTTGCGGCTTTGTGCAAGATATTTGATTGTTTTGAGAATGGGGCCTGGCGGCATGTCCGCCAGGCTGCCATGTATCATTATGCGTGGCTACGCCGCCGCAAGATGAGGGCGGTGAAGAAGGCCATGCCTAGCGTGAGCAGCAGGGTGATGAAGGGGACGGCCGTTGGGCTACTGTTGAAGGATTGCAGGGAAACGGCCGTTGGGTCCGTTGTCCACTGATAATCTTCAACCTCACCATTGATTGCCAGTCCAGTGTAGGCGGCTGCCGGATTGTATGGTTGTTCCGCAAAGAGCCGGAAGCGGGCATTGATTAGCGATGGCTGAGCCTCTGTTCCCGAACAGGTTCCGTCATCAGCGCAGAAGGTATCAGCCGGTACGTCAATGAGGAAGTTCTGTGCTGAACCGCCTGTATCGCTGACAGCCTGGCTGATAACCATTTCGCCAGCATCATTAAAATCGCCATCTTCGTTAAAGTCAATCCAGGCAACGAGCCAACCACTGCCATGAATGGTGATGTTGAGTGAGCCACCGTTCGCTCCGTTGTCCCAGTCCATCAGACCGCCAGGGCCAGGGCCGAGGGCCACGCCATCTTCATCCGCGCCGTCACCGGTGGCCGAGTTGGTCGGTTGGCCGTTTGGCTCCGTGTCGCCGATGGTGTTGCCTAGATAGATAGCACCAGAAGTGGGGATAATATGTCGTGCGCCGTTTTCATTCAGTGTGGTGATGCCGTAGTCCAGGTAGCCTACGCTGTCCCCTGGCAGGTCGCCCAGGTCAATGCGGGAGAGGAAGCCAAAGTCATTATCGGGAGAACTTTCTCCGTTGACATTATCCTCATTGGCATCCAGGTCTACAAGGTGATAGGTGGTTGGCGAAGTCGTTGCCGTGGGATCTGTGCCGGTCAAGTTGGGGGCTTCGTCATTAACTGAAACCACATAACAACCATCGGCTAGATTGCCGAAACTGTAGTTGCCGCTGGCGTCAGTGGTCGTGGTGCCTGTTAGACCAACAACGGTTTCGTTCCCATCGTTACAAGTCCCATCACCGCCATCGTCCAGACGATAGAGGTAAATGGTAACGCCCTCATAGCGTGTGTCTTCGCCTGTATCTATCAGCGTATTGTCGTTGTCGTCGTGGAAGACTGTGCCGCTGAGGCTGTTGTTGCCAAAGTAGCGGTAGCCGAAGTCGGCGTTGAGGTTGCTGTCGCCGGCTGCGGCAAGGGTGACGGCCGTTTCGCTGTCCGGGCTTGTTGTGTTGCTGTCCAGATCGTAAGTGGGTGTTAACCCGGTGGGCAAGGTTGCCGTATCTACCGTTACCGTCCAGGTTCCCGCGCCGATGTTGATGAAGCTGTAGTAGCCTTCGTAGTCGGTGGTGGTGGTGAGAACGGCCGTGCTTGCGTCGCAAGGCGTGCTGTTGCACAGCCACACACGCACGTCAGCGATGCCCGGTTCCGCACTGTCCTGGTTGCCATCACCATTGCCATCCAGCCAAACAAAGTCGCCGATGATGCCCACCGGTATGTAACCGAAGTCCGCACCCAGGAAGGTTTGCCCAGGCCCCAGGTCAATGGTTTCGGTCTGGCTGTCACAGTAGCCAGTCCAGGGTGCGCCGGGGTCGGGGTCGCAAGGGATGCCGTTGGTGTCGGGGTCGCCGGTGAGGGTACGGCCGTTAATCGGGGCACTACTCGTATCGACCACCACGCGGTACTGCCCGCTGGGCAAGCCGCTGAACAGGTAATTGCCATTCGCATCTGTGATGTCACTGGCATAGAAGACCCAAGCAGAGCCATTCCATATCTCCAGGGTGACGTTTACACCGGGAATGCCTTCTTCGTTCCAGTCTTGCTCGGCGTTGCTGTTAGCGTCCCAGTAGATGGTGTCGCCAATGCTGCCGCTGGGAGTGAAGCCGAAGTCGGCGTCAAGGTAGGCATCGCCTACAGCTAGGTTGGTAACGGCCGTTGGGTTATTGTTCGTCGTTAGCACGTAAGGAACGCCGTTGCTGGTGGGTAGTTGCGGGTCTGCTTCATCCACCTGCACCCAGTAATCAAGCGTGCCATTGGCATAAACATTGCTGAATTCATAAAGACCGTTGGTGTCGGTGCTGGTTGTGCCTACATAAGCATCATCCGTACCGGGTTCAAAGATTCCATCGCCATCATCCACGTACAGGTTAACGCTGATGTCTGGTATGCCTGATTCGCTGCTATCTTGTGCCGTGTTGCGGTTCAGGTCGCCCCAAACGTAATCGCCAATGGTGGCGGTACCTTGTGGTTGGTAGCCAAAGTCCACATCTAACTTGTCGTTGACACCATCGGTGCTAAAGGCGTGTTTGTCGTCTAACGTGCCATCGGGGTCGCCGGTGGGCACGTAGCCAGTGGGCAGGTCGCTGCTATCCACGATAACCAGGTAGCTGCCCGCCGGATAACCGCCCGTGTTGATGTCGGTAAAGAGATAGTTGCCGTTTGAGTCAGTCGTGTCTGTTTCCAGCAACGTATCTTCGGCGTCTACAATACCGTTTCCGTTAATATCGCGGTATAGGTAAACGTCTACGTTGGGAATGCCTGGTTCGCCTTCGTTGCCATTGGCATCGTTGCCATCGCCTTGCTGCCCATTGCCATCCCAATCGATGTAGATGGTGTCGCCGATGTTGGCCCCGGTGTAGCCAAAGTCGTAACCGCCATAGATGGTCTCGGTGGCACTAGCAACGGTAATGCTGTATTGGTTGTTGCAGGTACCGCAGGTTTGAGTGGAGTCTTGGCCGTTGGGTTCTGAAACTTGTGTGCCGGGGGGATCCACAATGATGGTATGCGAGCCATCGGAGACGTTAGTGAATTGGTATAGGCCGTTTTCATCTGTCGTGGTACATGTGGATGGGGATACGGTGTCTAAACAGACTTGGACACCCCCGATATAGGTTTCGTTTGTATCTATAGCAGGATTATCGGCATCGGCATCAATATCATGCCACACAGAGCCATAGACAATGCTGCCCCCGTTGTAGCCAAAATCGCGGGCCAAGTCATCAGCCGTACCCAAGTTAGAGGTTTGAGTATCGCCACCTGTTGTCGAAGTCAGGTTGGTCAAGATGGGGCTTGCGGTTTCATTAATGACCACATCGTAATTCACACCAGCGGGCAGCCCCTCAAAGAGGTAGTTACCGTTGGTGTCGGTGGTAGTGGTGATGATTAAGTCGCCATTGCTATAGATTTGACCCTGATAGAAAACATCGTCGTTGCTGGCAACATATAATTGAACCACTACGCCAGCCAGACCAGGTTCAGCACCGTTCTGCGTGCTGCTGCCGTCGGCGTCAAACCATACGGTGTCGCCAATGTCGTAGGCTGTATAAACATCAGCGGCGACACTATCGTTGGCATCATTGGCGGAACGGCCGTCCAGATACTTCGCTCCAGAGGTTTCTGCTGTATTAGTGAATACATCCGGGTTGGTCAGAGGGGTCAAAACCTTAAAGACAACCTCGATTTGCTGCGTTTCACCCGCTTCCAATGGCCCAACATTATTCCACGTCAGCGTGCCCGCAGACTGCGACGACACAGGTGGATTAGCAGACACAAATTCCAACTCTTCCGGGTCATAAGTGTCAGTCACTGGCACAGGATTAAGCGTGTCGCCCGGATCACCACAAATTTCATCAGTGTTAATGACAAAGGCTACTGCATCTACACCAATTTGCCCGGCATTGTTGCCAGAAGTTTTGTCCGCTACCAGTTGAACCGTTGGCGGGTTAAGGTTTCCAGCCGAAAAGCTGTCCCACGTCCAAGCAATATTTGTCCAGTTTGTAATTTCAATGACATACGTTGTTCCCGCACTGCCAGTGAAATAAGTGACATCATTACCATAAAAATCAAATGTATCGCTGGCACCATCGCTATTAACAATCACTCGAAGAAACTCTGTTGCAGCGAGATCTGTTATCTCTTGAGCATATAAAACGAGTTTGACACTGTTTAACGTTCCTTGTGGTGACAAATTCCCAAACAGGCTTTGATACATATTCTGCGGGTTATTGCCGATAGTCGCTACAGCATAGTTACCATCAGTAATTGATTCGGCATAACTGGGATGATCCCACCAAGTGTTCGAATTACCGGTAACTTCTGATAATCCTGCCCATAGAGGGTATTCGCAAGTATTGCCCGGCCCAGTACCCGCAGGGCGGGTGTTAATGACGTTGATAATGTAGTTGGCAAGCTGGCCTTCATAAAGGTTGTCATAGGTACCATTATCATATTCGCCATTGATCAGCGATTTGGTCAAATCGAGGATAGGGCCAAAGCCAAAGTCAGCGTCGTTGTAATCTGTGCCGTCAACAGTGATGTTCACAGCGTGAATTTTAGGTGTGGTGTAGTTGTAGCCAGTAGGTAAATCGGGATCGAAGCCATCAACGGTGACGATGTAGTTGCCGATGGGTAATTGTGTAAAGTCATAACCACCGCCAGCAGTTGTGTCTTGCATGTCAATGAGAACGTCCCCATCATCTAGCAGGCCATCCCCATTTTTATCCCAGTAGAGCGAAACGGTGATTGCCGCAATACCGGTTTCGCCGCCACCGTCTTGTACACCATCTGTATCCAGGTCGCGCCAGACGAAATCGCCAATGGTGCTATTGCCGGTCACCATGGTGATGTCGTCGCCGCAGGCGAAGTCTGTGCCGCCACCAAAATTGGCGCACGCTTCGTTTTCAATGAATGGGTTGCCACCATCAGTGATGTAAGTGGCGGGTACTCGCGCCTGGAAGGTAGCATTACCACTGCCACCAACCGGCACCGGGTCATCAAGCCACCATTCAATAATGAAGGTGTTTGGCGCAGTACTTAATGTGTCACCAGGGTCGGTAAGTGTCCAGGTAGCACCGCCATCGGTAGAGTAACGAATGGTGGCGCTGCTGCTATAACCGGTGAAGGAGGCCGAGGCTGTCCCCCCCACATATTCCAACCCTTCTGGCACACTATCACGAACAACCAAAGGCATATTGACGCCACTGCTGTTGAGCGTAAGGCCAGCCGCATAAGTAGCGCTTTCGTTAACAAAAGGAATGTTGTATGTGATCAGATTGTTTGGAGCCACGCTGTCTGGGCTGCCCGATTTGCTAATGGTTACTTCTGGGGCGCTGCTTTGTACGTTGGGGATACCTGTGCCATAGTCGCCGTTGAATTTTTCGTTGTCGGAACCGGAGGCTACTTCCTGGTACGGGCTGATAGGCACAGAGCAAGGCCCGGTAAGCGCTAGGAACGTGTAACGGACTTCGCCACGCACGCCATTATTGTCTGGAGGCAGGTTGGTGAAGTAAAGCGGCCCGCCGTAAATGGGGTCGGGGGTCAAATCATCAGTGTGAAGGATCATGTCTGGTTGACCCGCTCCACGCGAAACGGTAAGCACGGTAGAAGTACGAATGAGCCGGAAGCAAGAAGGATCGTAGCTGGGATCGCCAAAGGGTTGCAGCCAGGCATTGTAGTCTGGTACGTAGTCGGTGTCGTTATCAAAGCCCTGACGGATGTTGCCCAGCGTGTAGAGGACGCCGTTGGTGGTGATAACTTGCCCCGGGACGATGGTGGTGGTGTCGGTGTTGAACCAATTCCCATCAGGATTGGGTTTGATTTTGTTGGCCATGGCAGATATTTCGTTGCGCATGGTCATGGTCCAACTTTGATTATCGGAGTGGGGGGTACCACTCCCTTCTTCTTGTCCGGTGGCCCACATGTCAAACGAGAGGGATAGATCATCTTCCGGCCAAACTGACGTCCCCCAGGTAGGCGTTGTGCTGCAAGGAGGCTCTATCGGGTTGCCACTGCCGTCATTGGCGCAGGCCGGGTAACTAAAGTGCCAATACTGTACTTTACACTCACCAGGTGCCAGGTCCCCAATGTAACGAGTGGCGTCGGCAGTGCCGATGGCACCACCTACGTGGGTAAAAGCATATTCCCCTGTATTAGCCAGGTAATTTAATGGCTGCCCCACACCAAATTCTGAATCTGTGGCACTGTCGCGTGCAGGGTAAATGCCGGGAGTATCGCTCGTGTAATCCCCAATGTAGCCATAGACATTGGTGAGAGTTGTCGTGCCTTCATTACAGAAAGTGCCGTAAACAGTTGCCGCACGCGGTGCATAAGTGGAAGGGGAAGAAACGTTGGAGTCCACAACCAAGTTGTAGGCTGTGTTGATGCTAACTGTCAGATTAGCATCAGCCTGAACTGGCTGGGTACGCATAAGGCTTCCAATGATGCCTGCAATAAAAAGAGGGAGTGAAAAGAATAGAGTAATGATTAATGAACGTTTGATGCGAGTGTGTTGTGTGATAAAGCCCATCGGTATCTCCATGATAAAGTGAAATCAGGTCAATAAATAGATGATTGTTTTGTTGAACGAATTTGGAAACCTTATAGTTGACTTATAAACAAGAAAATGTATGCAAGTTATCAAATCCTGGGGAGGGAGTTACTATAATGATGCATACTATGAGTCAATCGGTGTGTTGTGTATGCTTGTATGCCAGGCCAGGAGCCTTTCAGGGTGTAAACACTTTAACTTCATAACAAATAACTGTTAATATTTGCGTTACAATGATGGCGCATTAGATAAGGCCAATATGGTAGGATGGGAAATAGATGATTATCGGGATGGATTTTGGCACAACGAATTCGGGGATGGCGGTGTATGACGGCCGTACGGTGCGTGTACTCCCTCTCGAACCCAACAGCCCCAACCCCCGCGTGCTGCCCACTGCCCTGTATGTGACAAATGAGCAGCGTGTGTTGATTGGGCAAACGGCCGTCAACACCTACTACACCCAAAACATCAACCGCCCCACCAAACTGCGTCGCGTATGGATAGGCGAACTCGAAATTCGCGGCGGCGACATGTACTACGTCACCGACGCCTACGTTTGGGTCGATGTCCTTTCACCAGGGCGGCTCTTCCTCTCCATCAAATCCAGCCTGCGCGACCAACAATACCCCGGAACCGTCGTCGGCCAATACTACTACCCCCTCGAAGACCTCATCGCCCTCTATCTGCACACCGCCAAAATACGCGCCGAGCAGCAGCTAGGCTACGAACTGCGCCAGGTGGTACTGGGCCGCCCCGTCCACTTTGCCCACGACGCCGAACACGACCAACTGGCGCAAGCGCGGCTGCTGCAAGCCGCCCTCCGCGCCGGATACGAAACCGTCTACTTCCAATACGAACCCATCGCCGCCGCCTACAATTACGAAACCACCCTCAGCCAGCCGCAAAACGTGCTGGTCTTCGACTTTGGCGGCGGCACGCTGGACATCACCATCATGCGCCTGGGCGACCGCCAGCGGCGGCAAGTGCTGGCGACGGGCGGCATCCCCGTCGCCGGCGATGTGTTCGACCAAAAGCTGGTGCGGGCCAAATTGCCCAAGCATTTTGGCGAGGGCAGCGTCTACGGGCCGCGCCATCAAGCCCGCGAAGTGCCGCAATGGATTTACGACTCCTTCTCCGACTGGCAAAAAATGCTAGAGCTGCAAACGGCCGAAAACCGCCATATCTTGCAAGAAATCGCCCACTCCTCGCGGCGGCGCTTCCAAATTGAGGCGTTGATCAATCTGGTCAGCAGCAGCTACAGCCTGCGTATGTTTGATGTCGTCGAGCAGGCCAAGCGACGGCTGTCGCACAAGCGTGGCGCAGAAATCCGGCTGGATGGGCCGGGCTTTGAGGTGCTAGATTTTGTGACGCGCACGGAATTCGAGAGCATCATCCGCGCCGAAATTCATGCCATCGAAACCCATCTGGCAGATACCGTGCAGGCATCGGGGCTGGCTGCGGGCGAGATTGACGCGGTGATCCGCACCGGCGGCTCGGCGCAAATCCCGGCTTTTTATGAGATGTTGTGCCGTCAATTTGGCGAGGATAAGGTACACAGCACGGATACTTTTAGCAGCGTGACGGCCGGGTTGGGCATTGTGGCGCATGGCGTGGCGCAGGGCGAGCTTGATCTGCGCGGCTACACGGCGGCGGATGTGCAACTGCCACCGCCTGCGCATCAACCCAATGTCAGCCCGGTGAATCTGGCGCTGTTGAAGCAGCGCACGCTGTTGGAGGAGGGGGCGTTGGATGTGGCGGTGCAGGCGAAGCGGGCGCTGGTTTTGTTAGGCGCGGAGGGGGAGGTAACGGCCGTTCCCCTCTCAGATGTGTCAAGTGAGCTGGTGTCAGGTGTCATGCAGGCGGCGTTGGCAGACTTGGACGAGCAGTTGCTGCTGATCACCAATGCCTACCGCTTCATGCTCTTCACGCCGCGCCAACTGCTGGAAATGCAGCAGGCGGGGCTGACGGTGCGCGACCAGTACCCGTTGGGGCCAATCGAGATGGTGTGCAGCCTCAGCCATTGGCAGCGCATGAAGGAGATGGATAAGCTGCTGCTGGTGATGTCGTTGGGGTTGGTACGGCCGTATCCGCTCAATGTCATGCGTCCCAACATCGAAACCCCCATCCCGCTAAAATTTGACAACGCCCTGCTGGGGCAGGTCGTCACCGCGCTGGGCGCGGATGGCGGCGAGGAATTGCTGCTGTTCACGGAGAGCGGGCGGGCGGTGCGCTATGGCGTGGATGGGCTGCGCCTTTCCGGCGTGCAGGCGCTGAACTGCGGCACGGATGAGCGCGTAGCGGCGGCGGTTTTGGCACAGGCGGACGATGCGGTGCTGTTGGTGACGGGGGATGGGTACGGCCGTTTCCTGCAACCAACTTATCTCAGCGAACCGCCCAAACCAAACAACAAAGGCGCGGCGCAAATTGCGCGGCGCAGCTCCCTCGTCGGCGCGATCAACACGAAATCGGGCCAACCCCTGCTGCTGACAAACAAACGGCTCGTCCCCGTGACAATTGACCATTTGCCACTAGAGGACAGCAGCAAAACATATCCTTTACTCAAGTTAGCCAATGGAGAGCAGATACAGGTCATCCTGGCGTAAACCTGACGGACTTATTCCATCTCAACTCGAAATAAGTTTTTATGAATGTTTTAACGAAGAATAACCGATCTGGCTGGTGGGATATATTGGCGATTTTGCTGTACTTCCCCGCTACTTTTATCATGACTTACCCCTTGATTATGCATCTGGACGGCCAATGGCTGGCCTATTATGATCCCGATGCGTTTATCAAGATTTGGGACATCTGGTGGCTGAGGCATTTGTTGACACAGGGCGGATCGTGGGTGCAAACATCGTATTTGTTTTACCCACACGGCTTGGATATGTCTATTCACAGTATTAGCTGGGTGGTGGCGGGGGTTGGGCTTTTGTTAATGACCGTTTTTAACATTATCACGGTTTTTAATCTGACCGTGCTTTTGGCGATTTTGACGACAGGCTGGGGAGCTTACTATCTGGCTCGTGAATGGCATCTGTCGCGGCCTGCTGCTTGGTTGGCTGGTGCTGTTTATACTTTTGTGCCCACGCACATTGCACATGCAGGCGGACATCCCGATTTAACCTTTCTGCTGCCTATTCCACTTGCCGTTCTTTTCATGAAACGTGCCCTCGAACAGAAGTCGTATCGTCATGCCGTGTATCTTGCATTGACAATAGGGTTGGCGGCGTTTACCAGCCTGTATATTTTAGATTTTTTGTTTTTCACGCTTGCGCCGTTGTTTGTGTTTTGGACATTTACAGATGGGCGTTGGCGGAACGGCCGTTTTCTCAAAGTTGTGGCAGTAACAAGCATATTATCGTTGCTGATCTTGCTGCTGCGGCTCTGGCCCATTCTGTCACATTTGGAAGTGCTTACTGAAGCAATGGATATGAAGTTTTTTGCAGCTCAAACACAGACGGATTTACGCGCTTTTGTAACCCCTTCACGGCTGCACACCATTTTTGCGCCTTTAGTGGAGGACGTAGCCAGTCAATTTGCATTTAATAAGAGGTGGCCTGCCTATTTGGGGATTGTGGCGTTGTTGTTGATGGTAACGGCCGTAACCTGGCGCAAAAAATGGCGGGTTGTGTGGCCCTGGTTTATAACCGGCATCCTATTTTTCCTGCTGGCGATAGGGCCTGTCTTGCGTGTAAACGGGCAGGTCTATGACACCGTCAACTTGCCCTACTCCTATTTAGAATGGTTCCCGCCCGTGCGCACAGTAGGGCGGCCAGACTTTTTTGTGATGGGGTTAATCTTACCCTTGGCGATATGTGCTGCATTTGGCCTGGAACGACTGCTAATACGGCTGCAAAATCATTCGGGGTGGCGCATTGCTTTGGTAGTAGGTGCTGTGTCGTTGCTGCTTTTTGAGTATTGGAATGGCCCATTTAGGGGCAGTGTTCCTGCCGTGTCTGCATTTTACGACACGTTAGCGGCCAATGATGAGCAAACGGCCGTTATTGATTTACCATTGGGTCGCCAACCATCTAAGCGATATATGTACTATCAAACTATTCATGGTAAGCCAATTGCGGAAGGTCTTAGCGCACGTACACCTGCCGAAGCATACGTCTATATTGACAACAACTTACTATTGCGGCAGTGGCGGCAGGAGGTTCCCTTAAATTGTGAGACTGTTTCTGCACAATCAATTCAACAGGCGATACAGGTGCTGATACAAGACGGATTTCGTTACGTCATGGTGCATCACGAGATAGAAGGGGAGTTTCCTTCCTACTTCGTGGATTATTTTCCTATTTCCCCATTTTTTGCAGATGAGCAAATTACAGTGTTTGCTCTTGAAGATTTGCAAGCCGCGTCAATTTGCCCATAAACATAAACCGTGAAGTGTAACCAGCAGTGATTTCGCTTCACGGCAAACCCTGCGAAATCCGAAAGACCCTTAATTTTCTCCCAATACCACTTCCAATACCTCATTGGCAAAGGCTGCCAACTCCTCTTTGGTTGCGCCATTGGAGAGCAGCACGATGGTCGTTTCGTGGTCGGGCAGATACCACATTTCGCCGGCGAAACCGGGCTGCTGGTTGTCGTGGCCCCACATTGGTCCCCAGGCGGAGTCGCGGCGCATGATGCCCAGGCCGTATTCGTCGCCGTTGCCCATGGGGAGGGTGGCGAGGCTTTCGGCACGGCCGTTTTCCCATGTAAACGAGCGTTCGTACAATGCGGGCACGTACTCGGCCAGGTTCAACGCATTGGAAATCAGTCCCTCGTCCCCCAGACCGCGTGCGTCACCAAGAGAGAGGGTGTCTGCGTAACGGCCGTTCTCCATCACATAGCCCGGCACATACCCCACGGCAATATCCTCAGAGATTTCCAAATAGGTATCATCCAGCGTTAGCTTATCCAACACGCGATCACGCAAAACCTCTGCCAAAATATCGCTAAACTCTTGCTCGATCAATATTTGCAGCAAAATATAGTTGGTATTGGAATAGGCAAAACCCGCCCCCGGTGCTTGCAGCGGCTCCTGCCCATAGGCAAAGGCCAGTGCCTCCTCTGGCTGCCAATGCTTGAATGGATCTGCCGTGAGCGCGGCCACAAAATCGGGATTGTCGCGGTAATCGGCGATGCCACTGCTCATATTTAGCAGTTGGCGGATGGTGATGTCTTGCGCGTTGGGGATGTTGTCCGTGATCTCGGCCGCGAAATGCTGTGGCAGCGTGTCATCCAGCCCTACCTTGCCTTCCTCGATCAACTGGAATACGACCGTGCTCACAAATGTCTTGGTTATATCGCCAATGCGAAAATGACTGGTTGATTTAATCGCCTCATTGCGTTCCAGATTACCCATGCCGCTGCGCAAAATTTGCTCACCCACCCCTGGCGCATCCACAACGAGGACAACGGCCGTGGCCGTACCATCTGCCGGAAACCGCTCACGCATCAGTTGGTCAAGCGCATCATACGCCTCGCGCTGCGCCTTGCAGCCCACCGCCAGCGCCAGCAAAGCAACCCCCACTATCATCAAAATATACTTTTTCATCAACGTAATCTCCCTGTCATGGGGAGCAGAGGGGCAAGGGAGCAAGGGTGAAATCTCCCCTGCTCCCCTGCTCCCTTACCCCCTGTTTTTGTTAATCAACCAACTCAATGTGTTCTTGCTCCAACCGCTCCTGCACCAGCGCCAGCAGGCGCGGGCGCATCTCGGCCGCTTTGCCGAAGCGGGCTTTTGTCACCAGCGTCAGCTCCGTTTGCTGGCCGATGGCCCCAGACTGGCTGATCACCTGCCAGGGCTCCAGCAAATTGGGCAGCAAATGCACCGCCTCGTCGCCCAATTGGGACAGCAGCGCCAGCGTTTGCTGCAAATCGCCAGCCTGCACTTTCAGGCTGATGTTCGCCATCGAAAAGCGCCCCCGGCTAAAGTTGCGGATCACACGGATTTCGCCGTTGGGAATGGTGTAAAGTTCGCCGGTGGGCGCACGCAGCAGCGTGGTGCGCAAGTTGACCTGCTCCACCACGCCCTCAATGCCCAGCATTTCTACTTTTTCGCCTAAATCAAAGGGGTCTTCAAAGAGGAAGCCCACGCCGGTGAGGAAGTCACTGAGCAACGGCCGTGCCCCCAGGCCAAACGCCGCACTGAACAAGCCTACCATCCACACGATGGTGTCGCTATCCACAAAAATGGCGAGGCTGAAAAGCGCCGCGCTGGCAAAGGCCAAAAACGAAATTGTGCTGGCAACCAGGCTGTTCACCGTTTGCCGCCGTTCCGGGCGCGTTTGACGGCGGGCAAAAAAGGTCAGGCGGGCAGCGATACGGTGGCCCAACCGGTGAATGACCCAGGCCAGCAGAAAGTTCAGACCAATGCGCAAGGCATAATGCCACCACGTTGTGCCCGTCAAAAGCGCTTGTATGTGCTGCCAAGTATTCATCAGGCGGGGATTTTACAGAAGTTATGGGGGTTTCCCAAATGAGGAATAATGAATAATGAATTGAGAACAATGAATTGTGAAGTGGGTGTACTTCGCAATTCATTATTAATTGTTAATGATTCATTATTCTTCTGCTTGGCCGCAAAATGCGCCACTTCGCACCTTTGCGTGAGATTTTTTCCGAGAATGGCGATCCGGCTCCGGGAGCGATGATTCTGTATCCGGGAACAATAATTCGTATCTGGGAATGATGATTCCGCATCTGGGAGTGATGATTCCACATCCGGGAACGATGATTCAGTGTCCGGGAACGATGGTTCAGCGCGGGATCGGGCTTTTACCAAAGTGGGCAAGCTGCTCGCGCTGCGGTCTTGACCTGCGGCCAATTCCGCATACCATTGAGCGGCATGAGCGGTTACAAACTGGAATTCATGGAACCACGCGGGGAGAAAAGGCAGTCTCCTAAATCCCCGCCCCCCGAAAAAAAGCGGGGGGGCTGTGCTCGTGTTTTGTTGATTTTGGTGCAGTTGGGGTTGATTGGTTTGTTTGCGGCCGTCCTCCTCTTTTTTGGCGGTTATATTCTCCTTAGCAACCAGCTTGCCGGAGCCATTGAGCAGGTTTCCACCTATCGCGGCACGGGCGTGGGCGGCACGCCGCGCTTTTATGACCGCAACGGCAACTTGCTCTTTGAATTGACCACTACCGAAAAGCGGCGCTGGTTGCCCTATTCGGAAATTCCCCGCGTGATCATTGATGCCACCGTCGCCGTCGAAGATGATACCTTTTGGACGAATTATGGCTTCGACCCGGAGGCCATCGCTGCCGCGCTGCTGCGCAATTACCGCACGCAGGACGGCCGTCCCGTAGGCGCCAGCACCATCACCCAACAACTCGTGCGCCACATCGTCTTTAGCTATGAAGAGCGCACGGCCGTCAGCTACGAGCGCAAAATCCGCGAACTATTCCTGGCCTTCATCATGACCCGGCAGCGCAGCAAAGAAGAAATCATTCAGATGTATCTGAACGAAATCTACTACGGCAACCTCGCCTACGGCATCGAAGCGGCGGCGCAAACCTACTTTGGTAAATCCGTAGACCGGCTAGACTTGTCCGAAGCGGCGTTCCTCGCCGGGCTGCCGCAGTCGCCGGTGCAATGGGACCCTTACACCAATTTTGAGGGAGCCAAAGAGCGGCAGGAGTTCATTCTCGACTTGATGGTGGACGAGGGCATGATTCCCTACGTAGATGCGGAAGTCTCCAAAAACCTGCCCATTGTGCTGGCGCCGCGCATCTCGCCAGAGGTGGAGGCGGCGAGCAAAACGCTGGAAGCGCCGCATTTTGTGCTGTATGTGCAAGACGAATTGGAGCGGCGCTACGGCCCCGATGCGCTGGCGTTGGGCGGCTGGCAGGTAACGACGAGCCTGGATTTGGAGATGTATCAATTGGCGGAAACGGCCGTGCGCGAACAAGTAGCCGCCCGCCACGAAGCCCACGACGTGAGCAACGGCTCCGTCGTCATCCTCAAGCCGGGCACGGGCGAGATTTTGGCAATGGTCGGCAGCCTGGACTACTTCAACGACGCCATTGACGGGCAGGTGAATGTGGCTTTGCAGCCGCGTCAGCCGGGCAGCAGCATCAAGCCCATCACCTATGCCGCCGCCATGCAAAAGGGCTGGACAACGGGCGATGTGCTGTGGGATGTGCCCATTGTCATTGATTTGGGTGGGGGGCAGTTGATGCAGCCGAGGAATTATGACGGCCGTTTTCATGGCCCCGTGCTCTTCCGCGACGCGCTGGCAAACAGCTACAACATCCCGCCCATCCAACTGCTGCGCGACGTGGGCATTTCCAATTTCATCCAAACGGCGCGAACGATGGGCGTGGAATCGCTGAAAGAGCCATCCGGTTATTACGGGCTGGCCCTGACGCTGGGCGGCGGCGAAGTGCCTTTGCTGGAGATGACAACCGCTTACGCGACGCTGGCAAATATGGGGCAGCGCCCGCGCCTCACCAGCATTTTGAAGATTACCGACAGTCGTGGCAACGTGCTGTACGATTTGCAGGAAGATCGCGTGCCGCCGGTGAATGTCCTCAACCCGGCCATTGCCTATATCCTCACCGATATTTTGGATGATGACGCGGCGCGGGTTCCGGCGATGGGCTACAACAATGCGCTGGATTTGCCCTTTCCGGCGGCGGCGAAAACGGGCACGACGAACGATTACCGCGACAACTGGACGCTGGGCTATACGCCGGGTGTGGTGGTCGGCGTATGGCTGGGCAACTCCGACGGCCACCCGATGAAGGAGTCGTCGGGGCTGCAAGCGGCCGCGCCGGTGTGGCGGGCGATTATGGAGGGGATTTACGCTGACGAGGCGATGCAGCGCAGTTTGTACGTGAATGGCTCATTGCCGCCAACGGAATTTGCCAATCCCGGCGGCGTGGAGGAGCGCGAAGTGTGTCTGCCACGCGGCACGGGGGGCACAAGTTGCACGGCATCGCGCATTGAGTTGTTTGTGGCGGGCGGGCCGCTGCACGGTATCCCACGTATTGGCTATGCGCCCAATGCGTTAGCAAATCCGGGGGCGTGGACACTGGCGACGCAGGCGCTGCCAGCGGAGGCGGCGCAGCGAGTGTCGCGGCCACCGCTGGCGGATGGCACGCAAGCGCCGCTGCCGACGACTTGCGTAGTCAATGTGGCGAATCCGACAGCGGGGACGGCGCGGCTGCTACTGCCCATTCCACCGCATTACCCGGATGAGGTGCGGGCGCGGCTGTGGGCGCGGGGCACAGGGTATGTGATGGCTCCGGCTACGGTTTGCCCGGTGTCTACGGTGCAATCTTCGTCAGGGTCTTCTTCTGGCTCCAGCACGGGCGGGTCTGCCCCAACATCTGGGGGCGGTGGCGTGAGTGTTCGCATTATTTCTCCTTCGCCGGGGCAGCAGTTGAGTGGTGCAACGGCCGTTATCGGCACGGCGCAGTTTGATGGGGGGTATTATAAGTTGGAGATTGGCAACGGCCGTTCCCCCACAGCCTGGACGACGTTTGGATCAACGCACAGCGAACCGGTGAGCAACGGTATCTTGGAGCAGTTACAGGCCGACGCGCTGCCTGCCGGTGATTATGTGATTCGTTTGGTGGTGGTGGGGAATGATGGCAATTTTGTCGGTGAGCCGTATTATGTGCCGATTCAGGTGAGCCATTAAGCGTGATACGTGAAACGTGATGAACCCTTTTTCACGTTTCGCGCATTAAAATCATCTCTTCCGGGTCTCGCGTGGGTAATGTGAACGTGACAGCGGTTCCTACGCTTTCTTCGCTCTCAACCCAGATTTCTCCGCCGTTTCGTTTGACCATTTCTTCACACAAGAGTAGGCCTAAGCCAGTTCCGGTTTCGTTGTGTGTACCCACTGTGCTGTGGTGATAGCCAATCTGGAAGAGGTTTTGCACAACGGCCTGGCTCATGCCCACTCCCGTATCTTTGACGGTGATGCTGATTTGACTTGGGGGGTGGGGAACGGCCGTAACTGTGATACAGCCTCCTACAGGCGTGAACTTGATTGCATTAGTTAGCAAATTGCGCAGCACAAAATGCAGCATGTTGGCATCTGCGTATACTGGCAAATCAGGGGCTATATCCTCGTGAAGCGTAATCTCTTTTGCGTGAGCATTTGTTGAAACCAGAAAAATATTTTGTTGAATCAACCGGGTTACTTCCAAATGGCGCGGGCGGAAGTCGGCGCGATCCATTTGCAACCGCCCCCATTGCAGCAAATTATTGAGCAGCCCCATAACACGCTGTGCAGAGTCGTAAATGGAAGTTCCCATCTCCACAATTTTGTCTTGGTCTAGCTGATTAATCCGTTTGGATAATAATTCTGCACTACCCAACAGCGGGAGAAACGGGCCGCGCAAATCATGAGCCAGAATGGAGAGAAACTTATCTTTGTCGGCGTTTAACTTCTGCAATTCAGTGTTGGCTTGTTTTAATTGAGTGGTGAGGGCTTGAATTCTCAGGTGGGCTGTGACACGAGCTAATACTTCTTCTTGGTGCAGCGGTTTTGTCACATAATCAACAGCTCCGACCTTAAACCCTTTTACTTTGTGTTCGATGCCATTGAGGGCTGTCATAAAAATGACGGGAATGTCCCGCGTCACATCATTTTTCTTTAATTCCTGACACGTCTCAAAGCCATCGGTTCCCGGCATCATCACATCCAGCAAAATCAGATCGGGCTTGGCATATTCGGCCTTTTTGATACCACTTTCGCCATCCCGAGCGACAAGAATGACGAACCCCTGGTCTTCCAGATATTCGGCTAGAACGCCAATGTTGGTCGGGTTGTCGTCAACAATGAGGATTGCCTGACTGACCATTGGTTGCGGGGTGGGGGAGGTGTTGTTGCTTGCCATAAATCACTTTTCGGTTAGCTGAGGTGGGTAACTATACTGTTAATCGAGGTGAAGGCAAAGATCATTGCACATATCCTTGAATGAGTTGAAGGATTTTTTGTTCTTCATACCCTTTTGCAAGCTGTCGCAAAACGGTCGCAAATGGTTGGTAGCTCTGATTGAGCTGGCTCAGATAATCTGCACGTTTGCGGATGCTGCGCATGTCTCCACGCATTGCCAGATCAAGTAATATGTTCATCTCTTTTTGGGGTGGCACATCAAATTTCGGTGGACTGGCGTTTGATTCGGTCATGGAAAGGGAAAGAGGCAGGTATGGGGTGGAAACGGCCGTTCCCTCACTTTCCTCGACCCATTCCAGGTCTAGCTGGCTGGACAAGGTATTGAGCAGCGTTGTTTCATCAAGGGGTTTGGGCAGGAAGGCGTCACATCCGGCTAAGAGGCTGTCTTCACGGTCACGGTCAAAGGTGCTGGCGGAAACGGCGATCAGGGGCGTTGTTTTTAGTGTGGAGATTTGGCGAATCGCCCGCGCCGTTTCTAGCCCATCCATACCAGGCATGACGATATCGAGCAGGATGAGATCGGGCTGGACTTGTTGCGCCTTTTCCAGTCCTTCTAAGCCGCTTTCAGCCAGGATGGTCTCGAACCCTACGTTTTCTAGCATGTCACTTAATACAAGCAGGCTGTTCTTTTGGTCGTCGATGATGAGGGCGCGACGCAGGATGCCCGTATAGCCAATAATGTTTTTGGTTGGTGCGTTATTTAATTGCTCACTAATGGCTGCTAGCGGAAATGTGGCTTCAAACCAAAAGGTGCTGCCTTTTGCTGGCTGGCTTTCGACGACGAGCGTGCTGTTCATCATTTGTACAAGTCGGCGGCTGATTGTCAGGCCCAAACCAGTCCCTTCGGCGCGGCGACGATGGTCGCCTACTTGTTCAAAGGGGTGAAAGATGGTTGTAATTTTGTCATGATTGATTCCTACCCCCGTATCGCTGATGGAAAAGCGGATGACGCTGGTTGGAATTGTTGTTGTGGTTAGTGGGTGAGAAGTAATGTGAAAGGTGACGCTGCCCTGATCTGTGAATTTGACGGCATTGTCTAGCAGATTAATGAGAATTTGGCGTAGGCGTCTTGCATCAGCCTGGATGCCAGTGGGCAGATGGGGATGTGGTTCGTAATGGAACTCAATTTGTTTTTGCTGGGCACGCATTTGAATGATGTCGGCGATGTCGTGCAGGAATTGGGGAAGGTTGATATCTGTGAGATAGAGTTCCATGCGACTGGCTTCTATTTTGGATAGGTCGAGGATATCGTTGATAAGGTTGAGCAGGTGAACGCCACTTTGATTGATGATGTTCAGGGCCTCTTTTTGCCGTCCGGTGAGGTTTGTGTCGCGTTTGAGGATTTGGATGTAGCCCAGGATGCCGTTGAGGGGAGTGCGTAGTTCGTGGCTCATATTTGAGAGGAACTCGCTTTTAGCGCGGTTGGCGGCTTGGGCAGCTTCGGTGGCTTTTTCAAGTTCAGCGGTGCGTTTGACGACGAGGTCTTCGAGCTGGTCGCGGTATTGGCGCAGTTCGTCTTCGATTTGTTTGCGTTCGGTAATGTTGCTGATGACGCCGTAGATGATGGGGGTTTGCCCTTCTTGTTTGACACGGGCGTTGTCGCGGACCCAGACGAGGGAGCCATCGGCGCGGCGAATGCGGTATTCAGCTTCGCTGCTTTGGCCTTGCAGCAGGCGTTGGTGCTGCCATTTTGCCTGTTGTTGGTCTTCGTGATAGACCAGTGATCCCCAAAAGCTCCAGTCTGCCAGGAGTTGGTCGGCGGAGTAGCCGGTGAGTTCGCTGCAATTGGGAGAAATGTAACGGTTTTGGAAACGGCCGTCCTCCGCAATTTCTGTCATATAAATGTGGTCGCTTATAGAGGAGATGACTTGCCGAAACCGTTCCTCGCTGGCGCGAAGGAGCCGTTCGGCCTGCTGCCGTTCGGTGATGTGGCTCCATTCGCGCAGGGCACGTTCGCAAATGTGCGGCATTTCTAGCAGCGTGAGTTCTGATTTGACTACGTAGTCAAGCGCCCCTGCTTTGATGGCCTCAACGGCGACTTGCTCGTCGCCGTGGCTGGTCATGATGATCACGGGGTACGGCCGTTTCTCGTCATCATCCCCTGCTAAAAACTCAATTCCCTTTCCATCCGGCAGCAGCAAGTCAACAACAGCCAGGTGCGGCACAGTCTGGCGCACTGCGGCGCGTGCGTCGTGCAGCGTATGTACAACCACCATCTCTACATGAGCCCGCGACTCAAAAGAGCGCCGGATCAATTCAGCGTGGGCGATTTCATCTTCAACCAGTAAGATTCGTACTTTCTCTTGGGCCATGACAGTAACCACTATGCTGGAGAGGTGAGGTTCGTTTTCGGGAATAATTTGCGCTTACAACGCTAGGCCAGCTTGTGATGATTCCAGCCCAACCAGTAATAACCAATTTCTTCCATCAACTCAATGAATTTAGAAAACTCAACTGGTTTTACCAGGTAGCTGTTTGCGTAATTCTTATAAGCTGCACTTACATCTTGTTCGGCTTCTGAAGTGGTCAGCATAATAACGGGGATGTGTCGCAATGATGGAGATAATTTGATTTCTTTCAATACCTCTAACCCACTCATTTTGGGCATACGGATATCAAGTAAGATGACATTTGGTAATGTGTTCTCTGCTAAATTGGCAAATTGACCGCGCCGATATAAGAAATCGAGCGCTTTTTCTCCGTCGTTAACATGAAAAATATCACTGGGGATTTCGTGGTCTTCCAGGCTGCGGGTGATCAACTCCGCATGAGCAGGATTATCTTCTACTAATAATATTTTTAGCAAAGATACGGGTGTCCGTTTTGTTGCCATCTGCACTAAATCCTTTCGGTAAAATGTCAATGAAGTTGCTAGCTTCCTTCACTGTGTGAAGGCCTTCACACAGTGAAGGGGATTGATAATGCCTGCTCACGCATCATTATAATACAGAGTGCGATTGAGCCGGAAAAGGTGAATTTTAAATCCTCTCCCGAAGGGGTCTTGTCTCGTCAGGGTTCTTTTTTCTCTTCCAATGGAAGGGTGAAATAGAAGGTGCTTCCTTTGCCGCTGCCGTCTGATTCGAGCCAAATACGGCCGTTATGCACTTCAATGATCCGTTTCACCAGAGCCAGACCGATACCGGTTCCTTCGACTGCCGGATCCAACCGTTCAAACAAGCCGAAAATCTTTTCTTGATACGGCCGTTCCACGCCCAGCCCATTATCTCGTACAAAGAACAACCCCCTGATTTCCTCACGTTCCGATACCGTGCCAATCTCAATGCGCGGCGCAGGTTGGTTCCCCATAAACTTAACCGCGTTATCTAACAAGTTTTGTAACACTTCCACAATCCGAGGCCGATCCACCACAACTGTCGGCAGAGCAGGCGCTACCGCCACTTCCACGCCTCGGTTTGTAATTTGTCCAGCTACCAATGCCAGGGCATCATCCACCAGCATGGCAAACGGAACAGTTACGGGCGGGTTCATCAATCGGCCAATGCGAGATAACTGCAACAAATCTTGCAGCAAATGCTGCATCGTTGTTGTTGCCGAGCGAATTTGTTCTATATCTCGTTTCATCTGTTCTTGGTGTCCGGCTAAGGCATCCCGTTCCAACAACCCCAGAAATCCACGAATCGTGACCAGAGGGCTTTTTAAGTCATGCGAAACCGTATACGTAAACCGTTCCAGTTCCGCGTTTTTGGCTTCCAATTCCACAATAAGCGCCTCGCGTTCCCGCTCTGCACGGCGATAATCCATGGCGACCGCAATTTGCCCGCACAAACCTAATAGCAATAATTGATCTTCGGCTGTCAACCCGCCAACCCGCTCGCTTTGCACATCTAATACACCCAACACCTGCTTCCCCAACATAATGGGGATAGCCAGTTCGGAACGTGTGTTTGGCAGCAAGCGGTTTGGCAGCCAGGTATCTGATTGGCTCACGTCGGTAACGAGTTGTGGTTCACCTGTGCGGGCCGCATAAGCCACAAGGCTTTGCGGCGCTTGCAAGGGGAGTTGGTGCTGTACCCGGTATAATGCCTGCCCTATTTTGCCAGTTCCTGCCTGGAAGCGCAGCATCACTGTTCCCGAAAGCTCCTTTTCTACCGTGTAAACTTGGGCGTGATAGTAACCAAACCGTTCTTGCACCAGTTGCACAACTCGTTGGAAGAGTTCGGCCAGGGCTGGTGCGGCGGCAATTTGCTGCGCGATCTCGGTGCTGGTTTGCACCTCGCGGCGGCGGCGGTCTAATGAGCTTGCAATGCGCTGAAACAACTTGCGATTGCTGATGGTGACGGCAAGAAGGGCGGCCATCTGGTAGGCCAGGCGTTCGTCCCGCGCATCATAGGCATGGGGATGGCGATTTGCCAGATTGAGTGCGCCAATGATCCCATCGTGGCTGATGAGTGGCGCAAAGAGTGCTGATTGGAAACCCTGCACAATCATGTGCCGCGCATAGGGTTTTTCAACTTGATGCAGGTCGGGGATGTTGATGACGCGTGCTTCGCGCAGGGCTGTGGCAACGGCCGTATCCGCCAACACATACTGCGTGCCAGAAATCATCTCCCCATCCACCCCATAACGGAAATACAACTCCGAAATATCGCCGCTTTCGTCTATCAAATCTACTGTGGCGCGATCGCTGGGCACAATTTGCTGCACCATGCTCGTTGCCACATAGAAGATGCCATCCAAATCCGTTGCTGCTCCAAGCGCCGTACTCATTTCATTCAGTAGTGTTTGGCGATGGGCTTCTTCCTCGGAGGCCTCCGCCATTTGATGGGTTTGTTCGTAGCGACGGGTGTTCTCCAGCGCAACGGCGATTTGTGCCCCTAAAATGGTGTGAATGCGTAGGTCTTCCTGGCTAAATCGATTGGGTTCATCCGATTGCAAATCTAAAACCCCAACCAGCTCGTCGCCCACAATCAAGGGGATAGCCATTTCGGAGCGTGTGGCTGTTAGCAAAGGATGGGGCAAGTAGCCTGTGTCCTCGTTCACATTGTTGGCGATTTTGCCTCGCCGGTTTCGGGCGGCTCGGGCTATCAAAGATTTTTTCTGATTAAACGGTATCTGGAACTGGTCGGCGGCAAATTGTTCGCCTACTTTCCCTGTGCCCACCACAAATTGCAAAGCCTGACCGGCAGCATCTAATAGCGCAATTTGTACGTGGTATAGGTCAAAGTGCTCCCCGGTTAAGTCCACTACGGTTTGCAGTAAATGAATGCTGTTGAGTGTGCTGGCCGTTGCCGTGCTCACTTGCAAGGCGGTTTCTAGTTCATCCACCCGCCGCGCTAATTGGTGTTCGGTTTGCTTTTGCTTTTCATGCAGGAGGATGTTTTGCAGTGAACTGCTGATCAGTCCGCGCAGGGCATCGCAAACGGCCGTTTCTTGCACCTTTACAACGAATAACACAAACCCTAACTGCTGCTCTTTCGCATATAATGCCTCTGCCACGACACTTAACCCTGGCTTATGCGGTGACAATTCAGGAGGCAGCAGGTCGGGGGCCCAAAAGCGTTGGCTATTTTGTAAGGGGATACGGCCGTTCTCATCAAAAGCCAAAACCAACCGTGCCCATTCCATAGGCAACGATGGCTCCTCGTACAGTGCCAAGTAAGCAGCTTGCACGCCCAACTCCGGCACACGCTGAAGAATGATTTCCAGCAAGTCGGCCAGGTCTCGGCTGCTGATCAAGTCATCTCCCATCTGGCGCAGCATTGCAGCCCGACGTTCCGTAACAATGCGCTTCTGCACCTGAGTTTGTTCCATCACCTCGCCAATTTGCTGTCGTGCCGTCGGCCATACCTCGCGTGTAAGCTCTGCGGAAAGCCAATGCCGCACCAATTTGTACAGCACCGACAAAAGGCGATTCCACACATTCCCATCTGGTTCAATCAAATTAGCCTGAAGCAGCACGGCCCGCAATGTAGCGGGAAAGGCGCCCGTTTGCTCCGCTATGTCATCAAGCAGCGCGGCAAAAAGGGTTTCAGCCCATTCTTCAGCCATCTCTTCCGGGAATTGTGCCAATGTTTGCACCAATGCCTGGCAAATGACCATGCGATGTGCCGACAGCGGCTCTCCTTCGGTGATCAACTGGGCCGTATCAATGTGTGCGATACGCGGAAGGCCTGGTTTGCAGCCGCATGAATGGCGGATGACCGGCATAGCCCGTGCTGCCGTATGCACTGGAATCGTTTTGCCTGCTAATTGTGCCAGCACCAATTGCGCCGCCTCGTACCCTTGTTCATAGGCAGATTGGCGGACAGTGGTTAGTGTGAGAGAGCCGTAATGCCCTTCTTCGGTATCGTCAAAGCCGGTAATGGCAACATCTTCTGGCAGATTGTACCCATTGGCTTGCAAAACTTCGATGGCGCCTAAAGCCATCGTATCGTTTGCTGACACAACGGCGCGAAAAGGAACGCGGCGCGATAATAAACTGCCCATTGCGTCTTGCCCGGAAGGCCGGGAGTAGTCTCCTTGGACAACAAGAGCCGGGTTAAAAATGTGTCCATGATCAGCCAGGGCATCTTGATAGGCGCGGAAGCGATCTTCAGCTTCGCGCTGCCCAATTGGCCCACGAATGAAGGCGATTTGCCGATGGCCGTGAACGGTGATTAGGTGGGTGACGATTTGGTGAATGCCTTGATAGCTGTTTACCAGAAGGTAGGGAATGTCTAGATCGTCCAGGGCAACCCCGATCATTGGCAGTGGTTGGAATTGTTGGATGAGTTGCAGCAGGTCTTGGCGGCTGGCAGTATGGCGCAGTGTGCCGCTGAGGATGAGGGCGTCTATGGTATGTGGGGTAATGAGCTTGTGTAAAATGTTGCCTTGCGCACCAAATTCATGATACGAGTGCAGTCCGCCGCTGGGCAGGCAGATGAGGCGGGTCTTGCTTTGGCTTAAACCAGCGGTGACACCGCGCAAGAGGGCGTTTTCGTAATTATCTTCTACTGTGCTGGTTAGCAGGCCAATGGTGTGGGGAGGTGCAGAATTACGGCCCACGGTACGCTCCTTTGGTTAGGTTTCTTGCATATCTTTTGGCAGCGCAGGGAGTGTGAAACAAAAGGTTGTGCCTTGCCCTGCTCCGGCTGATTCGACCCAGATACGGCCGTTATGCACTTCAATAATTCGCCGCACCAACGCCAGCCCAACGCCCGTACCCTCCACAGAGGGTTCCAGGCGCTCAAACAAACCAAATACCTTTTCCTGATAGCGCGGCTCAATACCCATGCCATTATCCTTAACAAAAAACACGGATAGAGCGCCATCTTTGCGCAGGCCAATCTCAATGGATGGGTGCGGCTGCCCGCCCATAAACTTAATCGCATTGTCAAGCAGATTTTGCAGTGCTTCTACCAAACGAGGCCCGTCCACGTATACCTGCGGCAGGTTGGGTGCGATGATGATGTTAACCTCACGTTCTGCCGTATGACCCATAACCCGTTCTATTGCATCTTCTGCCAACTTAGTAAATGGGATGATCTGTGGTGGGTTGATTAGCCGCCCCACCCGCGATAAATTCAACAGATCGGATAACAATGTTTCCATTGTTTTTGCGGCCGTGCGGATTCGTTCAATATCACTGTCAATACGCTGCAACTGATTGGCGGCAATGTCTTTTTCCAGTAAACCAAGAAAGCCCTTAATGGTGATTAAGGGGCTTTTTAAGTCGTGCGAGACGGTGTAGGTGAACCGTTCCAATTCAGCATTCCGCAATTCCAACTCTTCCACAAGTCCTGCTAGTTGGATTTCTGCCTGCTGCCGTTCTGTAAAGAGGTTGGCGTTTTGCAGAGCGATGGCAATTTGACGGGCCAACACTTTGAACACGTCCACATCCCATTGGCTAACATTGCCTGGATTGTCTTCCTGAACATCTAGCACGCCAAGCACACGCTCGTGGACAACTAGCGGGACAGCGACTTCAGAGCATGTGTTGGGCAGCAAGGGATTGGGCATGAAATCGGGTTCGTGTTGTACGTCTCGAACCCATATGGCTTTTGCTTCACGAAAGGCGCGGGCAACTAAACTGTGCTTTTCGTGTGTCGAGATAGCGTGATGTCGTGCTAATAAAGTATGCCCTATTTCTCCAGAGCCGACTTTCATCGTCAAGGTTTGAGCGGATTCATCTAGCAAGTAGACGTGGACGTGATACAAGTCAAAGCGGGATTTGAGCAGGTTAACGACTTTGGTTAACAGCTTGTCAGGATCGAGAATGGCGTTGATTTGGCGGGCAACGTCGGCGGCGGTTTGCAGCCGGTTAGCGAAGCGCCGCAGGGCTTTTTCGGTTTCTTTACGCTCGGTGAGATCGGTGATGACGGCGATGCTGCCTGCAAATTCTCCTTCTTGCCAGCGGGGAACGCCAGTAATGAGCGCATGGATGATCTGTCCGTTGGCATGAAATAGCCTGGTTTCGTAGGTGTTGATGGTTCCTTCGAGGCGAAAATCTCTTGCAGCTTGCAGGGTGGGGATGTCGTCGGGGTGGGTGGCGTCGAGAGGTGTTTTCCCGATCAGGTCGGCGGGAGTGTAGCCGAGCATGTTGGTGAAGGCGGGATTGATGAAAGTGAAATGGCCATCTTTGTCTGTTACGCTCAATCCTTGCCCCATGCTTTCCATGACTTGTTGGGCAAAATCCCGTTGTTTGCGCAGTTCGGCTTGAATCTCTTTGCGTTCAGCGATTTCTGTTTCGATTTGTTTGACATGGTGGGCGTTCATTAGGGCGAGTGCGATGCTGTGGGCAACGGCCGTTAACGTCTCCTGCGTTTGGGCAGAAATAGGAGCCGGCGGGTCTTCTGCAAAAACCAGATTGATAACGCCCAATGCGCGTTCCTGATAATTAATTGGGACAAAGACCACAGAGCAGGGAGAAAAACTTTGCCAATATTCGCGCAAGTGGGCAGCCAAGTTTGGATGCTCCGCTAAGTCTGGGCAAATAATTAAATCGTTTTCTAAAAGCGCGTACCCAGAGAGACTCTGTTTCAAATCTAGAGTTGTCCCGACAGCAATAATTTCGGTGGGAAAGCCTTTTTGCGCCAATAAATGCAATGTTTCTGTTTCCTCTTCCAAAGAGTAAATAGCGGCCTGATTGATGTGCAAAAAATCTGTCAGCAAATTGACAGCGCTTTGCCCGATTTCTACGGGGTCTAGTGTGCGGTGCAGCGCGTTGTGGATGGCATTGATAGTGAGCAGGGACTCGGTTTTTGCGTGCAGGTCTATTTGGGAAGCTTGCAATGCAGTCTCGGCCCATTTGCGTTCTTGAATTTCCTGGCGTAAGTGCAAAAGGCTGTCATTTAGGTGGTTGACGACAACGCGAACGGCAATTGCCATAATGATTAAAATGATGCTGGTGACCAAAAAATCGTATAGGGTTACATTCAATGTCTCTCTGGGCACGATGCGGCCTGTGTTTTGTGCATAGATGACCGTTCCTGCCGAGGCAACACACAATGCGACAATGATGATGAACGGCCGTTTCTCCAGCAATAGCCCTGCAAACGCCACCTCAATTGGAAATAACAAAACTGCCAGGTCAGAAATACCATCTCCCAGATAAAGAAACGAATTCAAAACAACCAACAACGCTAGCAAAACTAAAAAGGCAGCCAGGCGCACATAGCCCCGCCGACTGAGAGCGATCGTGCTTCCCAAAAAAAGTCCAGCCAACGTTAGAATATGAGCATTTAACCAGCGCCCTTCTACCAGGTCTAAGGTCAAGACCAGCAAAAGCCCTGTTAACAACAGCCACTGAACCGCAGTCAACATCTGTGTGACACGCCCTAATTCTTCATTGCTAAAAGAAGACTGCATAAATGACCCCGTTATTTTTGACCACATAAATAGCCCTTATGGCAACTGCTGTTCAATGAGCGCCAAGACTTCGCGCTCTTCATATCCCTGTGCCAGGGCAATGAGCCGATCTGTAACCGGCTTATACGTGGCATTGGACTGCGCTAATTGTGCTGCCTTCTCTTGAATGCCGCGCATGTTGCCACTCAATGCCAAATCTAACAATTCTTTTAGAGCTTCGGGTGGCAGGGAAACAGGGATATTGTCGATAGAGGATATTTTCTTGGCTTCTTCGTCATTATTTTCGTACAGCCAGGAAAGCTGTAGCCACTTGCCAATCGTGGCATATACTTGCTTGGCTTGCACTGGTTTAGGTAGAAAATCGTTGCAACCAGCCTGTTTGCTCCTTTCTATATCTTGAGGGAATGCGCTTGCAGATACGGCAATGATGACGGTGTTGGTTAGTTCGGGTATTTGACGCATGGCTACGGCCGTTTCAAACCCATCCATACCAGGCATAATCAGGTCTAACAGCACGGCGTCTGGATGGTGTTGTTGGGCGGCCACAATCCCCTCTGCGCCACCGTTGGCAGTGATGATGGAAAAGCCAACCGTTTCTAGCAACGCACGGAGCACCCGCAGGTTAATGCGGTTATCATCAATGATGAGGATGACGCGCTTGCGCCCGATGTAACCGACGATTTGACGCATGACAACACGGGGATGGGAGATTTCTATGCGGAGCAGCCGCAGATCAAACCAAAATGTACTACCAACACCGGGCGTACTCAAAACATGAAGTATGCTGCCCATCATTTGGATCAACTTGTGGGTAATTGCCAGCCCAAGCCCCGTTCCTTCGTTGCGCCGTTGCAAGTCACCCACTTGAGTGAAGGGGGTGAAAATATGGTGCAGTTCTTTATCTGACATACCCACGCCCGTATCGGCAACGGTAAAGCGCAGTGTAACGTGGTCTGTGTCTGTACTGCTTTCTTGCTCCAGATGTTCGACTGTGAATGTGATGCCTCCGCCATCTGTGAATTTGACGCCATTGTCTAGCAGATTGATGAGTATTTGGCGCAGGCGTTTTTCGTCTACTTGAATGGTGCTGGGTAGGTTTGCGGGGGGGCTGTAGTGGAAGTTGACACGCTTTTGCTTGGCACGCATACGAATGATGTCGGCGATTTCTTGCAGGAATTGGGGCAGGAAGACGGCCGTTGGGTGGAGTTCCATGTGGCTCGTCTCAATTTTGGATAAATCCAGAATGTCATTGATGAGCGTTAATAAATGTTGTCCGCTGTCCCAAATCGTAGCCAACTCCTGTCGTCTAGCCTTTGTTAGCGACTCGTCCCGCGCCAAAATTTGTGCATACCCCAAGATGCTGTTGAGCGGCGTGCGTAATTCATGGCTCATGTTTGCCAGGAAGGTGGTCTTAGCCCGGTTGGCGATTTCTGCTTTTTCCCGTTGGCGTTCCGCCTCGTCACGGGCTGCATCTGCGGCCTCTTTTGCTTGCGCTAGCGCCTGGGTCTGCTCTTCGAGCTGCTGAGTGCGCTCGGTCAGTTCTGCCGTGCGGGCTGTTACCATGTCTTCCAGCCTTTCGGCGTAATCTTTCAGAGCTGCTTCGGCACGCTTGCGGTCGTTGATGTCGCGGATGGTGACGAGGAAGCGTTCTTGGTCGGCGATGCGGGCCAGGCGCACGTTGATTTCAACCCAGAAGAGGCGATTTGATTTGTTGCGTGCCAGCCATTCAAAGATTTGTGGCCCGTGAACGGCCGTTAACCGAAATCGGGCCATCATCTCTTCCTGATCATAGGGCCACTTGCCGGAACTCAAATTTTGCACCTGCTGCTGCTGCAAGTCTTGCCGTGAATAGCCATACAATTCACATGCTCGCTGATTCACATCGACAATGGTTCCTGTTTCCACATTGTGGACGAAGAGGGCATCATTAATGCTGTCCACAATTGTGCGGAACTGCTCTTCACTTTTTCGCAGTGCATTTTCTACTCGCCCTCGCTCGGTTATTTCTAGTTGGGCTTGCTTGTAGAGCCGCGAATTTTCTATGGCAATGGCTGCTTGAGTAGCGAATTGAGATAGGAGATGGGCATCCCACTCGGCAAAGGGATGCTGCGAAGGGTCTACGACACACAGCACTCCCAAAAATGTCTCCCCCCATTGAATGGGGACACCGACGACAGAGGCGGCCAAATCGGTTTGTTGGGGAGATTTTTCTTGCCATTCTGTATAGTTATTGATGATCAGGGGTTGTTTTGTGGTTAAAACGGTTCCGTGTAGACCTTCGTCTCGTTGTAGGATCATGCCAATGGGTGCAATGGTGTCCCCAATTTCCACCGTCCATTCCAGCGCATCCAGGTCTGAACGGTAAATAGAGACACCGCCAGACGGCCGTTGCAGCAATTGTGCGGCGCGTTCGGTAATCTTTTTCAAGAGCAAGTCCAGGTCTTGCAGGGCGATTAAATCGCGCGAGATGGTGTGCAGTGCTTCCAATTCTGCGCCGCGATTTTGTTCCTGTGCAAATAACTGTGCCTTTTCGAGCGCCAGGGCAGCGAAGGCAGCAAACAATTCCAGCAATTGTAGATCATTCTCGCCAATATTCTGGGCTTGTGAATCTAGTAATAGCAAGAATCCAATAACTTGTTCTTGCTGCCGCAAAGGCGCTCCCATGACGCATTGCACGCTTCCCACGTAGGGTGGCAGGGTTTTTGCCGGGTCTATGTTGCCATTGCAGATGACAGCTTGCCCGGATTGGATAAACTGCCCGATGGTGTTGTCTGTAACAGGCAGCGTTGTGCCGATGAGTTCGGGAGGCAAGTTGTAAGCGGCAGTAAGTTCCAGAACCTGGTTGTTGTCTTGCAGCAAATAGAGCAGGGCCTTTTCCAGGCCAAATAGATGGGCTGCCTGGCTGGCAATGACGGGAAGCGCTTCGTCTGGTTGCAGGGTTTCGGCGAGTTCTACAGAGGTCAGATAGAGGGCGGTCATTTCTTGTGCCCGGCGCAGCAGGGCTTCTTCGGCTTGTTGTTGTTCGGTGATGTCGTGAACGGCCGTAATCAAAACACGACTGCCATTGACCCCTATTTCCTCGCTAGAAATCAAGCCAATGCCCGTATCGCCAGATTGACGGCGAAAGTGGAATTTGACATCGTGGATCATGTGGTGGCTTGCGATCTGTTCTCGCACTACTGCAAATTCATCTGGGTTGACCCACAGTTGCAACTCTATGACAGTTTTGCCCAACGCTTCTTCGCGTGTGTAACCGGTTAGTTCTTGGAAGGCCGTGTTGACATTAAGCAAACGGCCGTCTCCAATGTTGGAAACAGCCATTGCGACAGGGGATGCATTGAAGAGGCGATAGAAGTCTGATTCAGTTTGCACGGACGGCCGTTGGCGGCTGCGTCGCAAGAGAAGCAGCAGTGACCCCAGGCAAAGCAAACCAATACTCGTCGTTATTCCCCATAACACGTAAGCACTAGTAGAACTGAATGTAAGAATGTCGTACAAATTATTCACAGGTCATTTAGTAAAGGCTGTATTTGTTATACCCACTCCTTAGATACCTTAGATTATAGACCACAATGGGTCATGAAAAAATGATGGAAGGCTTGGCACGGCCGTTCTCCTTATGCTATCGTAGGTCTTGTATGACAAGGAAAAGAAAAATGGACGAACTTTTTAATTTTCAAGAAATACCCAAAGCTAGAAAAATGGCACTCATTGCCGGGTGGAGACAGTGGGCTGACGCTGGTTCCATTTCCTCGGCGTTACCTCAATATCTGATCGATCAAACCGGTGCGCGGAAAATCGGCGAATTAAAGCCTTACAGCTTCTACATTTTCCAGGTTCCGGGCACACACCACATGTTCCGCCCCATCATCCAATTGGAAGAAGGTTATCGCCAAACCCTTGAGAAAAAACGTAACGAATTCTATTATGTGGGCAACGAAGAAGGGGGGCTGATCATCTTCTTAGGTGACGAACCCCAGATAAACGTAGAACAATATGCCGAAGCCTTTTGCGATGCCTGCCTGACATTAGGCGTTCAACGTGTGGCTGCATTGGGTGGTGTCTATGGAGCTATGCCCTATGATCGTGACCGTCGTGTTTCCTGCGTTTACAGCCAACCGGACATGAAAGCCAGCCTGGAAGAGCTGGCTGTACAATTCTCCAACTACGAAGGAGGGGCAACCATTGGCACTTTCTTGGTAGACAGAGCCGAAGAAGTTGGGTTGGAATTTGTGGATTTCTATGTTTTTGTACCTGCTTATAATTTCTCTCAATCCGCAGTGGAACCACAAGGGTTGAGCATCGAGAATGATTTCAAGGCTTGGTACGATGTCATGCGCCGCCTCAATCACATGTTTGGCCTGTCTGTTGATCTGGCTGATTTGCAGCAGCGCAGCGACCAACTCCTTTCTAGCATGGACAACAAAATTGATGCCCTGGAACAGGAAATGCCGCAGCTTGATGTGCGCGGTTTCATGGAACGCCTGGATGACGAGTTTACCGAAGAACCCTTTTTGCCTTTGGGCAATGTGTGGACAGATGAGCTAGACGATTTGTTTGGCGAGTTTGATGAATAAACAAAGTAATTTGCCTGATGGTTATTAAAGATACGCGTCCTCGTTATCCCCGCCGTGGCCCTTCTTGTATGTTGGTGCTATTTGTTATCCTTGGCGTTGTCCTTTCTGTGTTTGTGATGATTAATCGGGATGATGTACGAGCTGTCATCATTCCAACTGCCATTCCTACGCCTACTCGCTCCGCTACAGAATATGCCCTCTTGGCTGATCTTAGTGAGCAAGATGGTGAATACACAGATGCGATTGACTATTACAAAACAGCTATTCGTTTAGATGCCACCCGTCCTGAGTTTTATATACGTTTGATTAATTTATTGGTGGCGAGAAACCGTGCGGAGGAGGCAATTGAAGCAGCCGAGCAGGTGACAATTTTGGCTCCTGACAATGATCGCGTGTGGACGGCCGTTGCCTCTGCTTATCTGGCAAATGGCACTCGTCTGGAAGACATCGGCGACCCTGCTGGAGCCAGCCTGCAATATGCGCAGGCGTGGCAAGCTGCACGCGAGGCCATTAACATCAATGCTGAAAACGCCACCGCATATGCTTATGCTGCGGGTGGCTTAGTGTTACAAGGCAGCCCTGATAAATATGCTCAGGCCCAAGAGTTGGCAGATTTTGCCATTTACCTTGAACCGAACAATCCTTGGGCGCGTTACTACATGGCAACCGTTTTTGTTTATCTGGGAGAGTACACACAAGCCATTACCCAACTTCAACTGGGCATAGAAGCCGATCCCACTATTCCCGATCTGTATTACAGCCTGGCGTATAATTATTATGCTGATAGCAATGTTCCGTTAGCTATTGTGACCTTAGAAGATGCACTTGCCATCGCTCCCGATTACGCCCCCGCCTATGATGGGTTGGCTCACATGTACTTACAGCTTGGTGAAGACGCTTTGGCAGAAGAAAATGCAATTAAATCAGTAGAACTAAATCCGAATGTGGCCCGTGCTCAAGGCCGTTTGGGTGAAGCCTATTTTCGCCGCAGCAACTTCCCCAAAGCGGTTGAGCATTTGGAATTGGCTGTGCAAATGTATGGTGAACCCACGGCTCTCAATGCGCGTTTCTTCAACATGCTGGCCTCTTCGTATTACCGTACCGACACGAATCTGTGCGACAAAGCTACACCACTTTTCCAGCAGGTCATTGAGGTGTCGCCAGTAGAGTCGCCAACGGCCGTACAAGCTGTCGAAGGGCTAGAACTGTGCCGCCTGGCCTCCCTCGGCACAACCCCCTGATCTCATTTAGCACTCTTTTATTAAGACTGCTAAAAAATGCTTGACAACCCATGTTTCTATGCTACAATGTCAGCGGTTTGGTTGGCACTCAGTGCAACTGAGTGCTAAATTCCCAAGATGTTACCTTAAAAGCGCATAAATTTGTTGAAAAAGGAGAGTTGGTTATGTCTATAAAGCTCAGACCATTGAGTGATCGTTTGGTGGTGGAGCCAAAAGAACATGAACAAACCACTGCCTCTGGGCTAGTGTTGCCCGAAACGGCAAAAGAGAAACCCCAAGAAGGTATCGTTATTGCCGCCGGGCCGGGTCGCCGTGATGAAGATGGTGATCGCGTTGCGATGGATGTGGCTGTTGGTGATGTGGTGCTCTATGCCAAGTATTCTGGCACAGAAGTCAAAATAGATGACAAGAAACTACTGATTCTGAAAGAGTCAGATGTTTTAGCAATCGTAGAAAATTAATTTACGGAGAATATTAATTATGGCAAAGCAACTTGTTTTTAGTGAAGACGCACGGCGTAAGTTGAAGAAAGGTATTGACACGGTGGCAACGGCCGTTTCCACCACCCTCGGCCCCAAAGGCCGCAACGTCGCCCTCGACAAGAAATTTGGCGCACCCACCATCACCCACGATGGCGTCACCGTCGCCAAAGAAATCGAACTCGAAGACCCCTATGAAAACATGGGCGCCCAGCTTCTCAAAGAAGCCGCCACCAAAACCAACGACATCGCTGGCGACGGAACCACCACCGCCACCGTCTTGGCCCAAAACATCGTTCACGAAGGGCTGAAAAACGTTGCAGCTGGCGCAAACCCCATGCTCCTCAAACAAGGCATCGAAGCCGGTACGGCCGCATTAGCCAAGAAAATCAAAGAAATGGCCGTCAGCATCGACAGCCGTGAAGAAATCGCCTCCGTCGCCTCCATCTCCGCTCAAGACCCCGAAATCGGCAACCTCATCGCCGAGGTCATGGACAAAGTCGGCAAAGACGGCGTCATCACCGTCGAAGAATCACGCGGCCTCGAATTCGAGACCGAATACGTCGAAGGGATGCAATTTGATCGCGGCTATATCAGCCCCTATTTCGTGACCGATTCCGACACCATGGAAGCAGTCATCGAAGAACCCTACATCCTCATTCACGACAAGAAAATCTCCTCTGCGCAAGACATCGTGCCCATTTTGGAAAAACTGGTGCAGTTGGGCAAGCGTGAACTGGTCATCATCGCCGAAGATATTGACGGCGAGGCATTGGCTACGTTGGTGCTGAACAAACTGCGCGGCATGATCAATGCCCTGGCGATCAAGGCCCCTGGCTTTGGCGACCGCCGTAAGGCCATGCTGCAAGACATTGCCATCCTCACTGGTGGGCAAGTCATCACCGAAGAAATGGGTCGCAAATTAGACAGCGTACAAATTAACGACCTGGGTCGCGCCGCCAAAGTTGTCTCCTCCAAAGATGACACCACTGTTGTAGACGGGCACGGTGAGCAAGCTCAGATTAATGCTCGCGTTGAGCAAATCAAAGTCGAAATTGACCGCAGCACCTCCGATTATGACCGCGAAAAACTGCAAGAACGTCTGGCTAAATTGGCCGGTGGTGTAGCTGTCATCCGCGTTGGTGCTGCCACTGAGGTGGAACTGAAAGAGAAGAAGCACCGCGTCGAGGATGCTTTGAGCGCCACTCGCGCTGCTGTGGAAGAGGGTATTGTGCCCGGTGGTGGTGTGGCTCTGTTGAATGCACTGCCCGCGCTGGATGGTGTTGAAGTTGCCGCTGGCGACCCCGCAACCGGTTTGAACATTCTGCGTGCCGCTTTGGAAGCGCCGATGCGCAAGATTTCCGAGAATGCCGGGCAGAATGGCGACGTGATCATCCAAAATGTGCGCCGCGCTCAGGCCGAGAAGGGCGATTCTAATGTTGGCTACAATGTCATGAGCGGCGAGTACGTTAACATGATCAAAGCCGGTATCATTGACCCCGCGAAAGTAACCCGCGGCGCGTTGGAAAATGCGGCCAGCATCGCCTCCATGATTTTGACGACGGAAGCGTTGATCACTGACATTCCTGAGAAAGAAGCCCCAATGCCTGGTGGCGACCCCGGCATGGGCGGCATGGGCGGTATGTACTAAATTGACGATTAACGATTTGGGATTTACGATTGGTCGCCTTTTGGCAAGCAAATACTTAAAGCCCCAATCTTTGTCTGAATATGTTTAGCTTAAGGCCTCTCCACACGGAGAGGTCTTTTCTTTTGGGCAGAGTTTTTGTACACTCAAAAAGATGGTTTGAGAGTTGGGGAATGGGATAGTGTTGGTTGGCATTCAACCAACTAATTAACACCAGAAGGAAATCTCATGGGAAAACAACTATTGGCGAAATTGTTACCTTCGTTGGAGAAGGCGAAGTGGCCACAAAACGAGCAAGCGACGGATTTGGGGCGGCGCACGTATGAAATTGCGCTGGATAATGTAAACACGTTTAAGGATGATCCGAAGGTGTTGGCTGCTGCGCTGCGCACGTTGCAAACGGGGGATTCACGGCCGTTTGCCTGTGCTGGTGTTGCCTATACCCTCATCGCTGCCTCTCGTGAAGCAGACGGCCGTTACGCCACCGAAGGACTCGACGCTGCCATGAGTTGGCTGGAAAAGGCCCAGGAAACAGAGCCGGACATCGTGGACATCAATATGGTAGAGGCTTTTGCCTATATTTACGACGGCCGTCTCGACGATGCGCGGTTAGTCTTAGACTATTTACAAGACCACGATCCACATAGTTACTATCTGCAAACGGCCGAACTCGCCTATTGGACAGCCTGCGATGATTTAGAGCAAATCGAGCATTGGTTTGAGCGAGCTGCCGAAGAGGCTCGCACTGTGCCGCAGCGCTTGCGCTTGCTTTCCCACATGGCCGACGCTTACATGAAATTCGACAGGTTAGACGATGCGTTGGCAAAATACAAAGAAGCCAGCCATTTTGATGCCGAAAACCACTGGTTGTACCATCACATCAGCGAAATTTACTGGCAGCAAGAAAACTATGACGAAGCCAGTCATTACAATAAAAAAGCGCTGAAAGCGCAAGATTTTCCTGAAGGGCGGCAAATGGAAGCGGCACTCAAAGAGAAGTCAGGCGGCACAGGCGTTTTGGGTCGCTTATTTGGCAATTGAGATTGGTTCAATTTTCAAGATTGAACCAATCTATCTACTACATAGTCGCGGACTTCATCAGGGGTCAGGGAGCTGGTGTCCAGATATAGATCGCAGTGAGCACGGGCATGGGCAAGCCGTTCATGCTGTTCGTGCAGCCGTTCTGGGCCGCCACCCATTTTAGGGCGGCGACGGCAAATGGCTTCGTAATCTACGTCCAGGTAGATGAGTACGTCAGGTTGGACAAGCCTCTGCCACATGGTTTGCACATAGGAATGCTCCTGCGCAGGCTGGCGCACAACATAGCCAGCCTCCCGCAATACATGGGCAAGTGTCGTTTTGCCAGAGGCGCAAGGGCCAACGATGGCAATGCGGAATGGCGAGGCTTCCAACTCGCTCATAGGGGGAGGTGTACCTCCATACGGCGGATTTCTGTGTCTTGCGTATCTTTTACATAGGCTACAAGAACGCTAATGTCATCACGGGGACGGCCGTTATCCATGGCCATCGCCTCTTCTAACAACGTGTTCGCCATCACTTGAGAATCCATCACCCCGTCTGTCAGCATCCGCGAAACCGCTGCTGCCGGATCATAATTATTTGTGCCGCTGAGACTGCCCGCGTGGCGCAGCCCATCCGTGAAAACAACAATCAGCATTCCCACTGTAATCGGCAACTCAGTAATGATAGGCTTTGTATTACGATGTGTACCCACACTGCGGCACGGTTCATCCAGCAAAAAGATACCCTGCTCTGGCGTATACACAATGACTGGCGCTTCGTTGTTGCGCGAAATGACAAACGTCTTTGTCTCCCCATCCACCGAGAGAATGTTGAGTGTGGCGCTAACCTTGCCTTTGCGATGCGTGTACAGGTAATCGTGTGCGGCGCGTGCCGCTGCGCCATCGCGCACACCTTCGGCCAGCAGTTGAATGGCCTTACGCGCCACAATATTGCTGATAGCCTTCGCCGATTTGCCACTGCGCTGCCCATCCACTAAGACAAATGAAAGACCGCCATGCGGCCGTTCGATCATTTCCAGGGTATCCCCGCTTTCGCTGGTAGCATACTTACTCACTTTCGCAACACCAAAATGGACATCTTTACTCATGGCAAACCTCAATTGTAAGCGTTCAGTCGGTCAGCCAATCAGTTCGTCAGCTGGTTTATGCTGACATGCTGAAATGCTGACTAACTGAACGTTTACCCACTTAAACAAGCCTGAGCCATATTATGGCAAAACTCTGGCAAATGCCCAAAGAAACATTTTGTCTTGCGCGTTGCGAGAAAGTCTAAGCAGTGCCATACTTACCGCAGCAGTAAGACCGCCTGGAGTTTCAAATTAATAACGGCCGTTACCCCTGCTACCATCATGCACGACGACTGGACACTTATTCAAGCCTGCCGCCGCGGCGACCCATTGGCGTGGGAACAGATCGTCGCCAAATATCAGCGCCTTGTTTACAGCGTTGCCCTCAACCTTGGACTAACCAACGACGACGCATCTGACATCGTGCAGATCACCTTCGGCATCCTGTTGCAAAGCCTGCACAGCTTCGACGAAAACGTGCGCCTGGGCGGGTGGCTCATCACCGTCGCACGGCGGCACACCTGGCGGCTGCGCCAGCGTTACCAGCGCGAAATTGCCCATGACCCCGACGACCTCATCGAGCAAGCTCCCCATGACAGTCACAACCCCTTCCAGCAATGGGACACTCTGGAATGGCTCAACGATGGCCTCAACTTGCTAGACCCGCGCTGCCGCGAATTACTCATGCTGCTCTACTTCGCCAAAGAACCACTGCCCTACAGCGACGTTGCCCAACGTCTAAACATGCCCGTCGGCAGCATCGGCCCCAACCGCGCCCGCTGTTTGGCCCGCCTGAAACAACATCTCACCCAGAAACCGCGTTCCTTTTGAGGAACGCCGTTCCTTCTGAAGAACGCGGTTCATGCGATATGTATTTTTGCACGCCTTTCCCTGCACTACTATAGTAGGTAAGCATTTAGAAAATAGGTCAAATGAACAATAAAACACAAATCCCCCTCGAAAAACTCATAGATTGGCTGGAAGGGTGGCTTCCCGCAGATGAATATGCTGCACTTTATAAACGGTTGCAAACGGCCGTGCCCTCCCAAGTCCACGCCGATCTTGCCTGGCTGCAATCCTTCCTTGCTCTCAGCCAAGAAATCACCCTTTCCGAGCCGCCAGCCCACGTCAGTGAGCAGTTGCGCCAACAATTCCAAGACCATCTCGCCGGGCAGCGGCCACCCAACATCCTGCAACGCGTTGCCGCTGCCCTCACCTTTGACAGCGCCCGACGCCCCGCATTAGCAGGCGTGCGCGGCAGTACAGGCAGCGCTTCCCGCCAACTCGTTTACAGCGCCGATGTCGGCGATATCGCCCTCAATATCCTGCCCCAGTCCACCAGCCACCGCGTCACCCTCTACGGTCAAATATTCGCTGACCACGAAGCCTACCCGCTGCACGTTCAGCTATTGCAAACCGACCCCGTGCGCGAATTGGCGCTTGTCACGACCGATGAGTTGGGTGAATTTACGCTGCCAGAGTTGCCGGTAACGGCCGTTTCCCTTATCATCAGCAGCCATCAATTCGAGATTACCTTGCCCCCCCTACACCTGACTGCCTGATGCCCGCCCCCTTCACCCCAGAAAACATCGCCACCCTCATCGAAAACCTGTTAACTTGTGAAACCCCAGTCGAGCAAACATCTCTACTGCAAGCGCAAAACGCCCTCAACCCAGAGGCGTTAGCCCAACTTTTGCAGCAAGCCATGCCCCTCGCCCGCCGCAATCCCCGGCAGGCCGCCCAACTCGCCACCCTCTGCGCCGACCTCGCGCCGCAGGCCGCCGCGCCCGCCCTCTTGCCCCAGGCACACTACATCTTGGCCCAAACCCTCGCCATCGGCGGCGACTTCAACGCCGCCCTCCAGCGCATCGAACAAGCGCACAACGGCTACGCCGCCCTCGGCGACCAACTGCACGCACAACGCACCAATCTTGGCCGCATCCACGTTCTCAACGAGCTAGGCCGTCACCAAGAAGCGCTGCAAAATGGGCAAGCCGTACTCGATTGGCTGGCGCAAAACCCGCAGCCCGACAACCCCGAAATGCAGCTCATGACCGTGTTGGCGCACAACAATCGCGGCGTCTGCTTCCGGCGCATGGGGCAATACGACCACGCCCTCTCCGCCTACGAAGCCGCCGAACGCCACGCCCTCTCCGGCGGCTTTCAAGAAAGGCTGGGCGATATTCGCAGCAATCGCGGCCTCATTTTGCAGCATATCGGGCGCGTCAGCGAAGCGCTCGACGCCTTCAGCGCCGCCGCCGCCGTGCGCCAAACGGCCGGACTCACCTTGCTGCACGCCGAATCCCTGATCAACTGCGGCGAAGCCCACCTGCTGCTCGGCCAATACACCCCCAGCCTCGATGCCCTGCGGCAGGCGGAGCGCCTGCTGCAATCGTTGGATGCGCCAGCCAGCCTGCCCTACGTCTGGCTGCACCAGGCTGATGTGTACCTGGCGTTAAACCTGGCCCCGGAAGCGTTGGCCGCTTACGGCGATGCCGTCGCCGCCTTTCATCAGCGTGGCATGGCTTATTATGAAGCGCGGGCGCTATGGGGCGCGGGCGCGGCGCTGCTGGCGCAAGGGCATTGGCCCGACGCCGAAACGCAGTTGGCACAAGCCGCCGCTTATTTCGTGCAGGCGGGCAATGTGCCCCTGACCTGCGGCGTGCGTTTGGAATTAGCCGCATTATGGGCGGCGCAAGGGGCAGCGGCGCGAGCCATTGCCGCCGCGCAAGATGCCTTGACTCAGGCCGTTGCGGGCGATTGGCCGGTGCAGCAGGTGTACGCCCATTTGCGGCTGGCGGATTTGCAGCAGGAGGATACGGCCGTTGCCAACCACCATCTCCTCGCCGCCCAAACCTTGCTGCAAAACCTGCCGCTGCCCCACTTGCAATACCGCCTGTCGCAGCGCTTGGGGCAGTTGCGCCGCCGCCAGGGGCAGATGGACGAGGCGCGGCTTTGGTTGGAAACGGCCGTTGCCCAAATTGAACAATTGCGCGGCACAGTCGCCCAAGAAGCGATGCGCGTCTCCTTTCAGCACGACAAAGTGGACGCTTACGAAGAGTTGTTGGCGCTGTATCTGGCGCAAAACGACCCGGTTGCCGCTTTTACTGCCGCCGAGCAAGCGAAGTCGCGCACGCTGCTGGAACTGCTGGCGGGCGTGCAAACACCATCTTTCACAGAAACGCAGCACGCTGACCGCATTGCCGCGCTGCAAGCGGATTTGAATGCGCTGTACAATGACCTGCTGGGTACGGCCGTTGCCGACGAGGCCGATTGGCAAAACACGCTGGCACACCGCCGCGCCCGCGCCCAGCAGCTTGAGCAGGAATTGCAGCGGCTGCGCCTGCAACAGCCCGCCGCATCAGACCCGTTGACGGCCGTTCCCCCCTACGCCGCCCTCCGCGCCCAACTCCCCGCCGACCTGACGCTGCTGGCTTACCATATTTTGGGCGATGAGATCATCGCTTTTGTGAGCACGGCGGAGAAGTTGGAGGTGGTGCGCGGGGTGGGCAGTGTGACGGCCGTATCGCATTTGTTGCAGCATTTGCACATTCAATGGGAACGCTTCCGCGTTGGGCCGGCGTTTGTGCAGCGGCATATGCCGCAGTTGCTGGCCTCCGCGCAGCGCATTTTGGGCGGTTTGTATGCGGAATTGCTGGCTCCGCTGCGTCGCCATTTGCCAACGGCCGCCGCCGCACCGCTTGCCATTGTGCCGCATGGGTTGCTGCATCAGGTTCCGTTTCAGGCGTTGTGGGGGGACGGCCGTTACCTGCTAGAAGATTTCACCCTGTCCTATGCGCCCTCCGCCAGTGTGCTGGCCTTGACACTGCAAAAGCCGCAGCCGCAGCAGTACAAGGGGTTGGTAACGGCCGTTGCCGACCCGCTGATTCCCGCCGCGCTGCAAGAGGCGCAGGCCATCGCCGCGTATGTGCCGCAAGCCGCGCTGCAACTTGGCCCGGCGGCGACGCTGGCGCAGTGGCAGGCAGCCGCGCCGCAAGCGAATATCTTGCATCTGGCGACGCATGGCCTTTTCCGGGCGGATAACCCGATGTTCTCGGCGTTGAAATTGGAGGATGGCTGGTTGACGGCCGTAAATGTGCTAGAATTTCGCCTACCCAATGCCCTGGTCACGCTCAGCGCGTGCGAATCGGGACAGGCGCAAGTCGTCACTGGCGATGAAATCATTGGACTTGCACGCGCATTTTTGGGAGCCGGCGCGGCAACATTAGTGGTCAGCCTTTGGCTGGTACAAGACACCACGACGGCCGTTTTGATGGAAAACTGGTATCGTCAGTTACAGCGGCAAGCCTTTCAACACCGCGCACGCGCTTTGCGCACAGCGCAGCTTACACTCAAAGAGTTGTACCCACATCCATATTATTGGGCCCCATTTATCCTCATGGGTCAGCAGTAACGCGAACCTTAAGGATGGTATGAAATTCTTTAAGAAACCCACGTTAACAACGAGGAGATGAACAATGGACACAGCGTACTTGCAACCGGGGAGTCAACGCTACCACAAAGCGATTGTTGCGCTTTTGCTTATTTTTTTTGTGATAGTGTTTGCAGGGCGGGGTCTAAAGGGGGCTGCCGCAGATGATGTCTCACTCATTTATACAACCGACGAACTGATTGTCCGGCTGCAACCGGGCGTTGCTGTGGCGGAGATTAATGCGGCGTATGACACAGCAACGATTCGCGCTTTGCCATACAGTGATGATATTTATTTGCTACAGGTTTCCGCGGAAGGCGATACGCTTGCTTTGGCGGCGATGATGAGTGGGGACGGCCGTTTCCAATACGCCGAACCCAATTTCCGCAATGCCGCCCCCGAAGCCACTGGCGTAGATACCTATGGCTGGGGCGTGGACACCTACGGCTGGGGGGTGGATACGTACGGCTGGGGCGTAGATACCTATGGCTGGGGCATAGACACCTACGGCTGGGGGGAAGACGCTCGCGGTTCCGGCATAGACACCTATGGCTGGCCTTCTGATGATGATTTGACTATTAGCAGTCATCCTGATCCTCGTGTTGTGTACAATTGGACGGCCGCTCCCAAAGATTTGTCCCATTACTACAATCAACCCGCTGTACACCAAATTCATTTGGATAATAATGCGCCAACCGGCGCTGGCGTCATCATCGCCGTATTAGATACGGGCATTGACGCCTCTCACCCGTTGCTCGCCCCCTATCTCACATCCGTGCGCTATGATTTTGTAGATAATGACCTGTCGCCCGATGATGAATTTAACGGGCTGGATGATGACGGCGATGGTTTCATTGATGAAATCGCCGGGCATGGCACGCATATTGCCGGGATTGTGCATCGGGTTGCGCCACAGGCACAGATCATGCCGCTGCGTGTGCTGGATTCGGACGGGCAAGGCGATTCGTTCATTATTGCTGAGGCGATGTTGTATGCGGTGCAGCACGGTGCGACGATCATTAATATGAGCCTGGGCACGGTGTGGACTTCGACGTTTTTGCAAGATGTGGTGCAGCAGGTGACGGCGCAAGGGGCGCTGGTTGTGGCGGCGGCCGGTAATTTGGGTACGGATATTGCGCAGTACCCGGCGGCATCGGATTGTGCGTTGGGGGTAACGGCCGTTGGCCCCGGTATGCAAAAAGCAGAATTTGCTAGCTACGGGGTCTGGGTTGATCTCGCGGCCCCCGGCGAACGAGTGTACAGTACCTATCCCGGCGGGTATAGCTGGTGGCAGGGCACATCAATGGCGACGCCGTTTGTGTCTGGGCAAGCCGCGCTGCTGCGCGGACTTAACCCCGCACTTTCGCCCACTGATCTGGCGCAAATCATTGCGGGCACGGCGCAATCTGTAGATGCGGCCAATCAGGAGTATGAGGGGGGGTTGGGATACGGCCGTATCGACATCAACGACAGCCTTGCCCTCCTCAGCAGCGGAGGCTGGGCAACTATGCCCAACCCATTGCAAGCCTGTACCCCCTAACAACAAGCAACAATAAACAAGAAACAAAAAACGGAAAACAATGCAGCGTTTTCCGTTTTTTTGTTGTCTGTTTTTTGTTTCCCGGTACTTTGGTCATAGTACCTCGGTACTATTTTGTATTTTTCTTCCCCCCTGTTTGCACTTAATAAAATAGACTAGCTCATTTCAAATCATTCCTGAGGAGGAAGTATGACACACTCGAAGTTTAGCCGTCTTGCTTTATTGTTTGTACTCTTTGTTGCTGGCATCTGGTTGGTGACAAAAGCAGCAGGCCCTGCGCCAGAAAGCGCAGAACGCCAGCAAGCCATTCAGGCGTTAGCTCCTATTTCCCCAGATCGCTCGGTGGGTGAAGCTGTAGCTGAGGTGGCTGCCGCTAACACGGCCGTGCGTCCCGTTGCCGTTAACTTGCGGGAAATCCCCGCCGGTGTTTATGATCCCAACAACCAGTTTGATCGTTGGCAGCGTGGCGAAATAGACCTGGATGAGGCTGATAGCATCCGCAGCGCCGCGGAAATGGCGGCCTTGCGCAAAGCCTCCTTAGAAATGGCTCCCAGCGCTAATGTTGATCAGGCAGCCAGCGCACCCAGTTTGAATGCTCCGGCAGGCGGGGCCAGCTTTGATAGCTTGGATTACAACGAATGCTGTGGCGGTGGTGGTAACGTTCCCCCCGATCCTGAAATTGCTGTGGGGCCGAATCACGTGATTGCTGTGGTCAATGTTGCCTTTGAAATTTATGATACCAATGGCAACTCTTTGGTTGGCCCAACGACATTCGACAGCTTCATGTCTGCCGACCCCAATTGCACCGGTGTATTTGACCCCAACGCCAACTACGATGAAGAATATGACCGTTTTGTGCTAGGCATTGATGCCGATGGCACGCATTACTGCGTGGCTGTATCGCAAACAGGCGACCCTACTGGCTCTTGGAATATTTATTCGTTCTCTACGCTGGCAAGTACCCGCGATTTCTTTGATTACCCGCACGCTGGGATTGGCCGTGATGCCATCTACATGGGCGCGAACATTTTTGGCCGCGTCAGTTTCAAGCAGGCACAGATCTGGGCGTTTGATAAGGTTGCCATGTATAACGGGCAGGCGGCAACGGCCGTTACCCAAATCCTCGGCAGTGCCCACGACACCCCGCAGCCGTTGAACTTGCATGGTTGGAATCAGGGAACCTGGCCTAGCAGCGGCCCACACTACTTCTTCGCCGAAACCAACTACGATGGTTCTACACATACCGTCTTTGCCTGGAATGATCCCTTTGGCGCAAACACATTGAGCACCGTCGGCACGGTGAATTTGAATGCGGCAACGGGTGTCACCGCCGGGATGCCTGTAGACACGCCACAGTTGGGCGGCCAAACTATTCAGGCCAACGACTTCCGTCCGCAAGACTTTGAATACCGTAATGGTTATGCCTGGACATCTTCGACCGTTGCCTGTAATCCGGGCAGCGGCACAGTAAACTGTGTGCGTTGGGCCAAGATTAACCCGGCTACACCAGCGGTGGTAGACGCTGGTGTCTATGGCAGTAATGGCGAGTACCGCACTTTTGCTGACCTGGCAGTGAATGCTTGTGAAGATATGGCTGTGGGTTACACCAAGTCCAGCACCAGCATGTATCCGGCTATCTGGTACACTGGACGGCTGAATACGGATGCCGCAGGTACACTGCAAGCTGAAGCGCAGTTGAAAGCGGGCGAAATTGCTTATACCTCTTTTGAAACCAGCGCACCGCGTCGCTGGGGCGATTACACGGAAATGACGATTGCCCCGGATGGTGTGACGTTCTGGTACCTGGGTGAGTACAGCAAGAATACGGGTAACAGCAATGGGTATTGGGGCACGTATATTGGCTCCTTTAGCTATGCCTGTGATCCCGGCAGTGGCGGCGACCCGACACCAACCCCGGTTCCACCAACGCCAACCCCGGTTCCGCCGACGCCGACCCCGGTTCCGCCGACGCCGACTCCAGCTCCGACCAGCTCGATGCATGTGGGTGATTTGGATGGCACGGCCGTTCCCAATCACAACAAGTGGGATGCCACTGTGACCGTGCTAATTGTCAGCAGCAGCGGCAGCCCTGTTGCCAATGCCACTGTCAGCGGTAGTTGGGATGTGGCGGGCAGCAGCAGTTGCACCACCAACAGCAGCGGCTTGTGCAGCATGACGGTCGTTCGCCTGCGCAGCAGCAGCGCGACCTTCACAGTTAGCAACGTCAGCGCCAGCGGCTACACCTATGATGCCGGCGCCAACACCGACCCCGACGGTGACAGCAACGGCACAAGCATCACCATTTTGCGGCCGTAAAGCACAAAATAGTTCTGTGTGCAATATAAAAAGCGGGTGGCTTGATCAGGCCACCCGCTTTTTTGACGACTAACGACGTTGTCTCGAAGTCTATTATGATTCTGCTAATAACGTTTCCAGATTTTGTAGATCAGCGGGCCATAAGCTGTGCTTTTTCAGGGCGGCAATCAGTTCGTGGACGATGTGATCTTCCTCGCGGATATTTCCATTTCGTGCATTGGGTGGTATCTCTGCATAAGCGTGACTCATGCTCAACAACCCGGCTGCAAATAAACGATCTGGTTCCAGGCTAGCAAGTTTCTTTTGAAACGCAAACGGATGGTGTACCCAGGCGGCCTCTTGCCGGGCTAATAATGCCTCAAACTCGCTGACTAAACGGGTGACGGCCGTTTGTGACGTGACCAAATTCAAAATAGGAGCCGTTGAAGTTAACGTACACAGCGTCAAATCATCCTGATTGATAATCGTCAATTTGCCGCCAAAAGAGAAGGCTTCAACCAACTTGCCTTTGCGATCATGCAGGAGGATGCGCCCGGCGCACACGCGGTAATCTCGTGGGCCGTGCCAATTGTGAGCTAGCGTGAGATGCTCCCGCCCACCATCCAGCCCCATAACGCGGAAGTCTGCGCGTTCGGGATCATAATGGCGTTGGGTAGGGTGGGCAAAGAGGCTAATGTCCAATCGGGAATGCGCCATGGGGTGGCCTATTTCGGAAGGGTAAAAGTGATAGCCAAGTTCAATGTCCATAAGACTTTCCTGGGGCTGAAGATTGGAGATTAACGATTAAAGATTGAACAGTCTCCAGTCCACTATGGCAGGGGTTCTACTTCAATTTCAAAGAGGAGCGGCCAATATTTGCCGGTGACAAAGAGACGGCCGTTGCCCGCGTCAACCATAATCCCATTCAACACATCCACATGATTCAGCCGTTGTGCCGGACTGAGCAGCCCCGTGAGGTCTACCCAGCCTGTGACACGGCCGTCCGCCGGGTCAATGCGGGCGATGCGATCCGTCTGCCACACATTCGCCCACACCTCGCCATTGATATACTCCAACTCATTCAGCCGTACCACCGGGCCATTTTCGTCATGCACCTGCACACGGCCGATTTCCTCTAGCGTTTCCGGGTTCCAAAAGTAGAGGGTGTCCGTGCCATCGCTCATAATCAGCTTTTCGCCATCGTGCGTGATGCCCCAGCCCTCGGTGGGATAGCTGAATTCCTCCAGCAGTTCAAAGCTCGTTTTATCGTAAATGAACCCGACGTGACTCTGCCACGTAAGCTGGATAATGCGCTCGTCCCACACCACAATGCCTTCGCCAAAATACTGATCGGGCAGATTGATGCTTTGCAGCACATCGCCACTTTCCAAATCTACGCGGCGCAGGGTGGAGATGCCGCCGTAGTTGCGGCTGAGGCCGGTGCCTTCGTACACGGTGCCGTCATCCCAAACCAGCCCTTGCGTGAAAGCGGTGGGGTCGTGCGGGTAGCTGTTGATGACGCGATAGGTGTATTGTACGGCCGTATCTCCCCGCACCGTCGCCATTGGCAGCACAACGGGGGTTGGCGTGTTGGTTGTTGGTTGCTGGTTGCTGGTTGTTGGCGTGGTTGGGGTGATGGGAACGGCCGTTGCCGTCACCTCTCCCGCCACATTGCAAGCCGCCAACCACAACAACAAAACCAGCAATCCCACACGAAAAACTTTTACCATGCCTCCTCCTCATCGGGGAACAGTGCATCCAGTTGCCAGCCCATCCCCTTACGGGCAAACATCTCTTGCCCAAACACCGTATCCTTAAACTGCAAAAAGTGCGCCGTCTGCAAATGCGTTTCTCGCGCTGCGGCGTCGCGGTAAACCTCCATCAGGCAAAAATGCGTGGGGTCTTCGCTGTCTTGCAGCACATCAAAGCGGATGATGCCCGGCTCCTGCACGGTCAGTCGCGCATTCGCCAAAATCGCCGCTTTGTACGCCTCCACTAACTCCGGTTTGATGAAATGGTGGAATTGAAAGATGAGCATGAGTGTCTCCTTCGTGAAGCAGAGATTTGTCAAATCTCAAAGATTTGACAAATCTACCCTTTTCTAAACGGGAACAGCGCGTGCGTCCGTGCTTTGTAGGCACGGTATTCATCGCCAAAGGTTTGCTCAAGGTAGCGGTCTTCTTGGGGGATGAGGTGGCGGAAATAGGCGTAGGTTGCCAGACAAACGAGCATCATCGGCCAGGAGGCAACGGCCAACGCCAACCCTGGCATAATCCCCAAAATGTGCGCGGCGTAGAGGGGGTGACGCATACGGCCGTACAACCCCGTCGTTACCAAATGCCCGGCGGCATAGGCGCGGGTGACGGCGCGTGCGGAGATGACCATCCCCACCAGCCCGGCCATCACCCACAGAACGGCGAAGAGGAAAACGGCCGTGCCCTCTAAAAACGGCAGCCGCAAAAAAGCAAACTGACGGCTCAACCACGCCGCCAGCAGCAGCGCCGCGTATGCCGGAAACAGCAGCCGTACCCCCACACCCCACACAGACATTACAACTGCCCCGCCCCGGCATCCCAATTTTCCAGCAATGCGTGATACGCCGGGTCATCGTAGCGGCTGAGGAGAAAGGCGGGCGCGTAATCGGGCAAATTTGCCCCGCTGACGTGCGCCGCCAGCAGTTCGCCCGCCGCCATGCTCGCCATAATGCCGTAGCCGGACAACGCGCCAATCACATAGGCGCCATCCACCGGCAGCGGCCCAATCAGCGGGCGATTTTCCGGCGTTTTGCAATAGTAGCCGCCGTCCACCACCGGCTTGCTCATGCGCTGCAAATAGGGCGCGAGGGCGGGAACCATGCGCGAGAGGCCGCGCACCACCACCTCGGCGTACTCCGGCTCAAAGCGCACCGGCCACACCGGTTCCTGCGTTTTGATGTGGTAGGTCCACAGCAGCAGCAGCGTGGTCGCGCCATCGCCCCCCTCTGGGCGGAAATGTGCCCCGCCGGGGAATGGCTCCAGCAGCCAGCGCGTCTCGGCGCTTTCCGCCAAAAACTCGCGCTCCTCATCGCTCCAGGGCAGGGTGATGGGGTCTTGCCAAATCATCAGCGGCACATCGCGGGGGATAATGCCGAGGGTGTCCTCGAAGGCAATTTTGCCGTGCAGCTCGTTGATGATCGGCAGGTCTACGCCGATTAGCTGCGCCGTTTGCCGCAGCAGCGGCCCGCTGGCAATGATGAATGTGTCGGCGGCGATAGCCACTGGTTCGCCATCTTGGGTGATGTGGATGGTGCGGATGGCGTTATCGGCCACGTCTACACCCACAACCTGCCCTTTGATTAGCTGCACGCCGTGCGCTTTGGCCTGCTCCAGTAAATACATGCCGTACTGTTGGGCACTGAGCCAGCCGCAGCGGCGCGGATGCAGCGCCGCCAGCGCATCATCGGCCAAGAAGGGGAAGTGTGGCGGATGAGGGCCGGATCGAGCAGCAGGTCTGCGCCGTCGGGTTGGTTGCGGTAGCCGTGTGCGGGGGCGGGTTGGTAGGCGGTGGGGGTGGCGGTACGGCCGTCATGCACGCGCAGCGGCCCTGCACCCAAATCAGAAATGGCTTGAGCGTTTTCGTGGAGGGCGGCGGCGGTGTGGGGAACGGCCGTGACATACACGTATCCTCGCTGATTGAGATGGAAATAATTGTCGCTTTCGTCGGCCAGTTCTTCCAACAGGTCAATGGAGCGGTTCATGAAGCGCACCATGGTGTCGCCGGGGCCGGGCCACCAGTTGCGGTAGCACTCGGTGGATTTGTCGCTGGTCAGGGTCAGCGGCGGGCGATCATCCACCAGCAGCACGTTTTGCACGCCCTGCTTCACCGCCAAATGGTACGCCGCCGACACGCCGGCGATGCCTGCGCCGCAAATCACGGTAGCTGGTGGTTGGTTGCTGGTAGTTGGTGGTTGGTTGCCGGTCACTGATTACTGTCCACTGATTACTGGTTACTGGTCGCTGGTTGTTGGCTGCGGATTTTTTAGCCGTGTTGCGCCGCCGCGTGTGATGTGGAAGTGGTCGAAGTCGCGGGCGACGTAGGTGTGGGGGAAGATGGCCTGCGCTTCCTGGCGGATGTCGCGCTCGAAGTAGCGCCGCGAGAGGTGGGTGAGGATGAGGGTTTTGACGTTGGCGTCGCGGGCGAGTTTGGCGGCGGCGGCGGCCGTCATGTGGCCGAATTTTCGCGCCATGTCCGCTTCTGCGGCGACGTAAGTGGACTCGATGACGAGGGTGTCGGCGTCGCGGCAAATATCGAGCAGGTCGCGGGTGCGGCCTACGTCGCCAATGTGGACGTATTTTGTGCCGGGGATGGTTTCGCCGAGTACATCGTCGGGGTGGATGGTACGGCCGTCATCCAACACAATCACCTCGCCGCGCACTAACCGTGCCCGTTCTGGGCCAAAGGGGACGCCGAGCGCTTCTGCTTTTTCGGCCAGGAACGGCCGTCGCGTCTTTTCCTCGAATACAAAGCCATAACTGTCGGAGCCGCGATGAAAGACGGGGAAGGTGGAGAGGGCGAATTTGTCGTCTTCCATGATCAGGCCGGGTGAGAGGGGGCAGAGGTCAATTTTGACGGGGGGACGGCCGTCGGGGAAAACAACGCTAAACAGCAAATTGCTCACACGTTTAAGGGCATCTTTGCCGCCGAAAATTTCCAGGTTTTCCAGATTTTCCCAGCGGGCGAGCGTAGAAATCAGCCCGCCCAAGCCTAAAATGTGGTCGAGATGGCCGTGTGTCAGCAGCACTTTGTCCAGCCGTTTGAAGCCCAGGCCGCTTTGCAAAATCTGACGTTGTGTGCCTTCGCCACAGTCTAGCAAAAAACGGTAGTGACGATGCAGGATCATGTGCGCCGACAGGCCGCGATGGACGGAGGGCGCAGAGGAGGATGTGCCAAGAAAGATGAGTTCAAACATAGATGCGGTTATTGTCTATGAAAGTTCGTTGGGGGGCAACGGCCGTTTTGGGCAGGCTATTGGCAAGCTGGCATGTTGGGTTGCTTGCCAACAAAAAAGCCCCCATTATGGGGGCTTTTAATTGATTGGTTTAGAAGCGTTTAGTAAGCGCCATCACCGCGCATCACGGCTGGAATCGTGCGGAAGATGATTTTGACATCCAACCAGATTGACCAGTTGTGAATGTATTCCATGTCCAGGTTAACCCGTTCGTCGTAGGAGGTGTCGGAACGGCCGCTTACCTGCCACAGTCCTGTCAACCCCGGGATAACTGTCATCAGCGTGTCGCCCCATTGCCCGTATTTGTTGATTTCATCGGGGGCGATGATGCGCGGGCCAACCAGAGACATGTCGCGCAGCAGCACGTTGAATAGCTGTGGGAGTTCGTCCAGGCTGAATTTGCGCAACAACTTACCAACGCGAGTTACACGGGGGTCGCACTTCAGTTTGTAATTGCGGTCTAACTCTGACTTCAGTTTAGGATATTGTGCCAGAATTTCATCGCCATTTGTGTACATGGTGCGGAACTTGAATGCATCAAATGGGCGGTTCCCTTTACCTAAAACGCGGCGACGATAGATTACCGGGCCAGGAGAATCAAGTTTGATAGCCAGAGCAATAATGGCGAAAAGCGGCAGAATGAATAGTAACGAAGGTAACGTGAGTGTGTAGTCAAGCACAGCTTTCAAAATCTGTGAAGTCATACGGGATTGTTTACGTACAAACGACACCGAGTGGAAAGGTGTCACATTAATTTCCGGTTTTTTGATAATTACTTTATTAGCCACAGTTGTTTGTACCATTTCGTCCTTCCTAAATAAGTCCCTATAGTCGATAGCAAATGTATTGGGAAATAATCAATGTCAATTTAACTTCTTTGGTGTGATACCTTGAGTGTATGGTTGCATCCTTACAAGGAAACTTACATTTAGCTGACGCTCCGATTTGCGAATGATAGCCATTGACCATGCCATAGTGTATGCTATGCTTGGCAAAACTAAGCGGATGGTGTACCTGGTTGAACCCATGATTCATTCCAGGGGTTAGACGGGTATCTACAAATTGAAGTGATCGAATAATTTCTTTTGGGATAGATTGTGTGGTCAAGATAGCGAGGGTGACGTGCAGCCAGTAACTATAGTAATTCCAGCCTATAATGAAGGGAATGGTATCGGCCCAACTCTGCAAAAGGTACGCCATGTACTGAATTCAGCGGGAATGGCGTGGGAAATTATTGTTGTGGATGATGGGTCGATGGATAACACGGCCGTTGTCGTAGAACAGTATGATTTTGTGCGATTGCTGCGCCACCCGCACAACAAAGGGTATGGCGCATCCCTAAAAACAGGTATTCGCCAGGCCAGCCACGAAGTGGTGGTTATCATTGATGCCGATGGCACTTATCCCTGCGAAATGGTTCCCATGTTGGTCGAAGAGATGGCGTCCTATGATATGGTGGTGGGCGCACGCACTGGAGAGACAGTACAGGTTCCGTTGGTGCGCCGTCCGGCGAAGTGGTTGCTCAATCGCCTGGCGAACTACCTCAGTGGCATGGCAATCCCGGACCTTAATTCTGGGCTGCGGGCGTTTAAGCGAGATGTGGTGATGCAGTATTTCCGGCAGTTACCATCGGGTTTTTCGTTTACCACATCTATTACGTTGGCGATGCTGACCAATGATTACAATGTGTTGTACGTGCCAATTGATTATTTTAAGCGTACAGGAAAGTCGAAGATACGGCCGTTCCGCGACACCATCAACTTCTTCTCCCTCGTTATCCGCGTCATCCTTTCTTACCGGCCGCTGCGCGTCTTTGTGCCTCTAGCAATCCTCCTCAGTTTCGTCAGCCTGAGCAAAGTTGCTTACGACATCAATGCGTACGACTTTCACATTGCCACATCTACCGTAGTGATGCTCACCCTTACCTTTCAGATCATCGTACTGGGACTGATTGCCGACCTCGTTGTTTCCTTGCATAAAAGCTAATCATGAGCCAACGCGTCCGCGAACTAGGGGCGCTGCTGCTCCTCCTCACCCTTTTTGCCCTGGCCTATACCTACAACCTGGATGGCTGGCTCATTTCTGATGACGAAGGCACAGACCTGTACGAAGTGTGGCAGTTTCAGCAAGGTAAAATTCCTGGCGTGGATTTTGCCGCCGAGCAGCAACCCCTATACTTGTATGCCGGGAAAGCGGTGATCAATGTCGCCGGACGGCAGGTTGCCCCGCTGCGACTGCTTTCGGTTGTGCAGTTATTGGCAGGCAGTTTCGTTCTGGCTCTGGCGGTGCGCCGCATTTGGGGAAATCTTCCCGCGGTGCTCACTCCCGGTCTCATTCTCAGTAGTGGCATCATTGCAGAAACCTCTCGTATCTTCCGCCCCGATCCCATGATGTTTGCCTGGGAGATGATGGGGTTGGCAATGGTACTCATGGCTGCGCACACGCAGCGCCGCCGCTGGTGGTGGTTTGCCGGAGCCGCATACGGTGTGGCCGTGCTTTTTAAGCCCTTTGGCGTACTGCCCTTGTTTGGCCTTGTCTTCTTCTTTTTGCAAGAGTTCTGGAGGCGGCGAGGCGCATGGTGGACAGTGTTTCAAGATGGGCTGGCATTTGCCGGCTTGTTTTTGCTGGTGGCGGGTGGCGGATCATTGTGGTTATACGGCCGTACCGGATTCTACTATCAAGAAATCTTCAACCAACATGCTGGACTGGTGCAAGAAATTCATCCCTTGTTTCGCTTGAGCGTGATGCTGCGTTATTATGGCTCCTTGTTCTTGGTCAATGGTGTATTCACTTTTACGCTGCCACTAGCTCTGCTTAACCGCAAACACAGCAGGCGCCCTGCGACTCCCATGCGCTTGCTGTTATGGCAGCTTGCTGTGCCCATCGTCTTCATTCCCTTTCCGCGCCCCTTTTTCATGCGTTACTATATTTTTCTTATCCCGGTGCTGGCTGTCATGCTGGCGCGGCAGGTGCAGATAACAAATGACAACCTTGCCAGGCAGCATAAACAGTGGACGTTACTTTGGGTGATGCTTCCCCTACTCTTTGCGCTGTTCGTCACCCGCCCACGCCCATCTTCGCTGCTGCTGCGTTACGAGACAGACTCCCAAACCATCGCCAATTTTGTGGCTGCCCACACCGCGCCAGAGGATCTGCTGCTTTCTGACTATGCCATAATTAATTTTTTGGCCGATCGTGCTTCCATTTATGAAGCCTCCATCATCGCTGCCGGGCGCATTCAAGGCGGCGTGATCACCGGGGAACTGCTGATCCAACGCATGACAGAAAGCCCTGTGCAACTGGTGCTGCTGCACTTGCCAGGTGGGGAGAAGGGGCCGGATCATTTGTATTATTTGCCAGATTACGGCCGTTTCCGCAGCTACCTCGATCAACATTACACCCTTTTACAAACCTTTGACCGCCAGGGTCAATACATCGAACTCTACCAACGCCAGGAAAACTAACATGGAAACCAACTCGCCTATTAGCCGCAGACAATGGTTCCTCATCGCTCTGTTCCTCCTGCTCATCTCTGCTGTGGAGAGTGCGGCCATTCAACGCACCTTCACCTCACAGTTGCCCAGCGGCAATGATTTCTACCCTCGTTGGGCCGGAGCCAAAGCACTGCTATTGGAAGGGCGCGATCCCTATAGCCCAGAGGTAACGGCCGATATTGAAGCCATTCTTGATCCTTTACAAACGCGCACCAACAGCTTCAGCTTTGCCTACCCTTTGCACGTCATCTTTATGCTGTGGCCGCTGGTTTACGTGGATTATTCTTGGGCGCAGGCCATCTGGATGGTGTGCCTGCAATGGCTGATTATTGCCAGCGGCGTGCTGTTGATGCGGCAGGGGGGCTGGCCACGTACGGGAGTGGCAGCGGGAACCGCCATCTTTGCCGCCCTCTTCTTCTATCCTGCGGCGCGGGCCATCCTGCTGGGCCAATTTACGCTGCACGTCCTTCTATTCCTCATTTTGGCGGTGGGGGCGCTGCGGCAAAAACGTGATGGTTGGGCCGGGTTCTTCCTTGCGGCTACCTCCATCAAGCCGCAAATGGTGCTGCTGGTAGGGCTGTGGCTGATGCTCTGGGCTGTGTGGCGGCGGCGTTGGCGCTTTGTGGGTAGCACCCTGGCTAGTGGAGTTGGAATGTTGGCCGCTTCGCTGCTGCTTTTCCCGCGCTGGCCCCTCAGCTTCATCGAAGATTTGGGTCGCTATGCTGACCGTGCCAGCGGGTTGAACCCATTAGATGTGCTGGCTGGCGCTCTGATCCCCGGTGGCTCTGCTGCGCTGCGCTGGGCGATTACGGCCGTTCTGCTGCTGCTCATGGCCTGGGCATGGTGGCGTGCCCTGCGCCGCGCCGACGATGCCCTGTTTGACCATGCCCTCTACTGGGGTATCACCATCAACCTACTCGTTTTCTTGCAAACAGGCAGCACCAATCAGATTTTGCTGCTGCTGCCCTTCGCCGCCTGGCTCAAGATGCTCTATGACAAATGGGGCGGCTGGATGACGGGAACGGCCGTCCTCATCCTCACCCTCACCCCCTGGATTCTCTTCATCACCACCATTAGTGGCAACTACGAAAACCCGCTGCTGCTGCTGCCCCTGCCGCTGCTTGCCCTGCTCGTTTTGTTGGGGCGATGGCGTGCCGTCATCCCATGAAGCGCTGGTTACGCATCACCCTGCAACTCCTCAGTTTTCTGCTATTTGCGGCGCTGCTGTGGTGGGCTGGGCCTGAACCCTGGCAGCAAGCACTGCGCGGCGACCGGCTCGCTCTGTTGCTGGCACTGCTGGCGCATGGCGCGGCAGGCATGGTCTCCGGGGCGCGGCTGCGCCAGGTAGCGCAGGGCCTGATGCGCCGCCCCGTCGCCTCCTGGCGGCGTTTTTTCTATTTGAACATGGGCGCACGTGCGTTGGGGCTGGTGCTGCCACGCACCCTCAGCGCGGTGGGCGGCAAATCGGCGGCGCTGCGAGCGCTCAATGTGCCTTTGCAGCACGCTGTCTGGGTCGTGTTGGTGGACAATTTGTTTGACGTGCTGCTGCTGGGCGTGCTGGCTTTACCCGCGCTACTTTATCTGCAAGGGGTTATTTCCGCGGCGCTTTTCTATCTTCTCTGCCTCATCTTGATTTTGCTGTTTGGCGGAGTGATGGCGTGGCTGCTGGCCACGCACCGTTTGCTGCCGCTGCTGCGCCAACTAACGCGTATCCCCTGGCTGGCACGGCGGGTGAAGCTGGATCAACTGCAAAAGCTGCTGCCGGACACGAAAACGGCCGTCATCACCCTGGCCTGGACAGTGCTGCTCAATTTGCTGCTCACCCTCACTTACGTGCTCATCGCGCAAGCGCTGCGCATCACCGTGCCCTTTGCGCTCATGCTGGCGGTGTTCCCCATCGCGCAGCTCAGCCTGATCATCGCCATCGCCCCTGGTGGGCTGGGCATTTTTGATTTAGGCTGGCTGGGGCTGCTGGTATTGGGCGGCTTGCCCCAGATGAGTGCAACGACCTTCACCGTCGCACAGCGGGCCTACATTACGGTGTTTGTGTTGATTTGGACGGCCGTTAGTTGGGCGCTGTCGTTGACGGAACGGCCGTCTAACCGTGAAACGTGAAGCGTGGAACGTGAAACTATGACTAGCAAATCTTGGATTCGTTGGCCGCTCATTGGTCTGTTCATTCTCTGGCTCTTTTTCAGCATTGCCAGCTACTTTGTTGTCTACAAACCAATCAGCCCGGAACTAAGCGCCGCGCTGACGGCGCAGCCCCCCCTGGCATTTTCTGCCGCCGCACTGGGGCGCAGCTTGCTAGACTTGCTCGCTGCCCTGTGGATTGCCCTGCTCGCTCTTGGCCTGGGGCTGCCCGTCTGGCGCTGGCTGGGGTTAGAAGAACAGCGGAGCAGAGAGGACAATTCTGCCACTTTACTTTTTAGTTGGGGGCTTGGCTTTGGCATACTCGGCCTGCTGGTGCTGGCGTTGGGGCTGATAGGGTGGTTGACAACGGCCGTTCTCTTCCCCCTGACCATCGTTCTCACTCCGTTTGCAATTTGGGAAATCAGGAGATTAGAGATTGGAGATTGGGCAATCTCTCGTTTCCAATCTCTAATCTCCAACAAACTAATCGCCATTTTTCTTCTCCTCACCCTGGGCATGGGCCTCACCCTGGCCCTGCTGCCGCCCACCGATTGGGACGGCCTCTTCTACCACCTGAAAGGCCCGCAGCTCTACCTGTCTGCTGGAGCCATCCGCCTCGGTACAGACCTATCGCACCTCAACTTTCCGGCGCTGTTCGAGATGCTTTACACCCTGGCGCTGGCCCTGCGCGGCGACGTGACCGCGCAACTGCTGCACTTTTTCTTCAGCCTGCTGCTGGCAGGGCTGGTGGCATTGATGGCACGGCAGTTGTTTGGCGTCAAAAATGGGGGAACGGCCGTGATCTTCCTCTTCGCCACGCCCATGATTTTGCTGCTGGGCACGTGGGCCTACAACGATTTGCCCCTGGCTTTCTACAGCGTAGCCGCGCTGTATGCCTTCATCCGCTGGCAAGAATGCGGGAACACGCGTTGGCTCACCCTCGGCGGCCTCTTTGCCGGGCTGGCCATGAGCATGAAATACACGAGTTTCATCACCCCCCTGTTCATTGGCCTGCTGTTGTTGTGGCAGTATCGGCGCAATTTACGGCAGAGCTGGCAGCCCCTGCTGGCATTTGCCCTGCCCGCCGCCCTGGTCGCCGCCCCCTGGTATCTTAAAAATTGGGCCTTCACCGGCAACCCCGTGTATCCCTTCGTGTTTGGCGGACGCTTTTGGGATGATTTCCGCGCTGCGGCCTACAGCGATACTGGCAGTGGTATTGGCTTTGACATAATGGCAATTCTACGCCTGCCTTTTGACCTCACTCTGGGGCTGCGCGATGCCAGCCAGGATGGCCCTACCGGGCCGCTGTACCTCGGCTTTTTGCCCCTGCTGCTGCTCTACAGCCTGCGCCGCCGCCCGCAAACGCCGCCCGCCTTGCGCACCATCGCCCTCTATGCGCTGGCTTCGTACCTGTTTTGGGCCTGGGGGGTAATTAATTCCGCCGGACTGTGGCAGTCGCGGCTGCTGCTGCCCGCTTTTGTCGCCCTCTGCCCGGCGCTGGCCTGGCTGCTGCAAGAAACAGAGCAATGGGATCATCCGCAGTTCTCCACGCGCCGCTTTCTGAATCTGGCATTGGCCTTTGTGTTGGTGCTGGTGCTGCTGGGGCAGTTCACCGCCTGGCTAACAATCAACCCGCTGCCTTACCTCAGCGGCGGCGAAAGCCGGGAAGCATACCTGGCCCGCCGCCTGGGGCCGCATTACGCGGCGATGCAGGCCATTAACGTCCTGCCCGCCGACGCTGTGGTGACGTTTCTTTGGGAGCCGCGCAGCTATTACTGTGAGCGGGACTGCCGCCCCGATACCATTTTGGATAAGTTCGATCACCTGGTTTATTTGCACAACGATGCGGCAAGTATTGCGCGGGCATGGCGTGAAGAGGGCATTACTCACGTGTTGCTGTGGCGGTTGGGACTTGATTTTGTGCTGCAAGAACAGCCGGATCCCCCCGCTCTCAGCGACTTAGAAGCGAATTACCTCGATCTGGTTGGTGTAGTTGGTGATGGTTATTATGAGCTTTTTGTCTTGCGCCAGCCTTAACGCGCGGGTTTGATTTCTACGGGTATGATGGTCAGTTTTTCTTTATCGTCGAAGGGAACCCGTTCCTGAGTGAAGGAATCGTAGAGCAGTACGTTCAGATTGGCGGTGGTAACGGCCGTTCCTTCAGGAATCTGTAGATAATATACATCTCGAAAATACCAGCCCTCCTCCCACCAACTTGTGGGGCGCGAAGATTGGCCCGGCAAGGAATCTTGCTGCGCAATGAGATAGCCGTTTTCATCGGCCAGACGCACCGACACCGTGCGTTCTGCGTCTGGGGCGTCCAACGCTTCCCAATAAAGGGAAACGCGCATTGTTTGACCTGGCTGCACTTGAGCCGTTTCCCCGTCTACTGGCTGGTAGAATCCATCCTCGTCTGTTACCGCAACGCCAACTCGTTCCAGTTTAATAGCGTCTTCTGCTACCTGATTTACGGGGACAGAGGGCAGGGGATTGCCGCCCCTTTCTAACAGATAGATACCGTCTACTTCAGCGCGTACCGTATATGCCGGGTCAGCGATTTCATTGTAAATTTCCCAGTCTAAATCGGCCGGATCAATGGGGTATGAGGCGAAACCGCTGGCAAGGAGGACGTAGTCCACTTCTCTTTCTGCGCTGACCCAGGGGAATATGTACAGGTGTTCCCGGTAAGACAATTGTGGGGTAAAGGCCACCTGAGCCATAACAGCCGCATCATCGGGGATTTGGGCGATGAGCTGCCACGCTTTTTCATCTCGCTCATCCATCTGATAAAGATAGGATTTATACTTGCCCCCCAATGGGGCGGGGCTGTATAAGGTGTAGGCCAGCAAGGTGCTTCCGAAGAGCACGGCCGTTGCTGCTTGGCCCCATTTCTTTGGGATACGTGTCAGACCAATGCCGACCGCTACAAACAAAAAGGGCAGCACCGAAGCCATATACCAACGTGAAAGGGTGTGCATGGCCGGTTCAGCGGAGAGCAGCATCACGACAACCAGAGGCACAATCATAAATAAATAATCAGCGGCAAGGAGGGGCAGTATGAAGGCAACTGGCAAGAGTGCGCGGCCAATGGCTTGCAAGCTGGATTGGTCGAACATGGTTTGCAGCACTTGCAGCGGGTGGGTAATCATGTAGAGCAGAATGTCGGGTACGGAACTGCCCCAGGCGCCATAATAATTGTTCAGAGGGGGGTATGTGCCTTTGCCCATAGCGGGGATGACAACTTGGAGCATGAGGAAAAACCACCCTGCGCCTAGCAACATCATGGGCACTCCCCAACGCCAATCACGCCGGAAAATGAGTAGGAACAGGCCAATGGCAAAGACGATGACGCCAACTTCTTCTTTGCAAAGCAGGGCGAAGAAGATACCGATGAGCAGCCATTTGCGTTTCTTGCTGTAAATGCCGTAAATGGCAAGGGCGAGAAAGGGCATGGCTAACGTGATGCGGCGTAGTTCGTAAAGGGTAATACTGTGCAAATTGGGATTGAGATAGAATGCTAGGAGGAACCAGAGGGCAAGTTTGGGGCGTTTGTCGGCAACAATTTTATAGAGGATGAGGCCGGTGGCGGCGATGCCGATGACTTGCACAAGATAAAGTATGCGTGCATCTTCCCAAATGAAAAGAAGGGGCGCGAGGAAAGCTAAGTAGGGAGAGAAATGGTTGCTGAGGACGGAGTTTTGGGTGATGGTGGTGTAGAGGAAACGGCCGTCTGCCCAGCCTCCATCCATTGTGTTCCAGATTGCCTGACTGAAGCGGTCCGCGTCAGGAGCTTGCACTTGGAAACTTAGGTATTGACGGCCGTTTAGCCAAAAGAAAGTTCCGACAAAGAGCAGAGCAAACAGGACTGGAACCAGCTTCGTGTTCTGTTTGATTTTTTGTAACATATTATTTATCCGCGCTGCGTTTGCTGTAGAGAGCGAGGATGTTCCCCTTTATTAGACGCAATCCTAACCAGGATTGTGGTCATTAAATAAATAGCCTTCATGGCCTATTGGATGGTTGCATCTGATAGGCTTCTCTTAAAACTACCGTGAAAATGTGAACGGGGATTGAAGGGAATATTTAGATTGTGTTAAAGGGGTGCATGACTCTGGCCCCTAAGTTCATGTAAGATATTGTATGAAGCGCTCTGCTTGCGTCTGGTGTAACCTATTCATTTGAGTATAATTGGCAGCAGGCATCTCCCAAATATGATTGAGTACACTAGTAATTGGAATAACCTATCAACGGAATGGTGGAAAATGAAACAAGGAATACGCTTCTTCGCTCTCATTCTCCTGTTTGTTTTATTAGTGCCGTTGTCAGCAGGGGCACAGTCAGCCGGCGGCATGGTCATTAACTATGCCGAAGTGCGCGAGGATCCTGACGCGCTCTCTTTGGGTGTCTACTTTACCGTTGTAGACCGTGAGGGACGGCCTATTTCTAACGCCTCTATTGACTCTGCAACCATTCAGATTGTGGGGGACAGCATTACCTATCCTGCACAAACGGAAAAACCACGTTCGCCTTTGTACATTGCCCTGGTTTTGGATGCCAGCGGCAGCATGAGCGGGGCGATGAATGATATGCGCCAGGCGGCTGCTCAGGCTATTAGCGGTCTGCCGGAGGAGGCTCGCGTGGCGGTCGTGCGCTTCAATGAAAATATCAACAAAGTGCAGGATTTTACGGATAATAAAGATAGTGTGGCGAACGCGATTAATGGCGTGAATACTGACCAGAAGGGTACCTGTTTGTACGATGCCACATACCAGGCGATTCAGTGGGTGAATGAGGCTGCTAGCAGTACGCCGCAGGCCCGCCGTGCTGTGATTGTGTTCACGGACGGCCGTGACGAACTCGTTTCTGGAGATGCGCAGCCGTGCAGCACCCACAGCTATCAAGACGTTATCACTTTGGCAACGAACGCCAGCGCCCAGGTTCCGGTACACACCATTGGTATGTCCGGTGGGCAGAATATTAACGCTGGGGAACTACGGGGCATGGCTGGCGAAACCGGCGGACTGTCGGCAATTGGGGATCAAGCGGCGTTGTCAGAGCTTTTTAGCCAGATTATTGCCGGTCTGCGCAGCCAATGGCTTGCCAGTGCCCGCCTTTACCCGCGAGCAGGCACACATCCGGCGACGCTTTCGGTGACGCTGCGGGATGGGACGGTGTTGGCTTCGGCGTTTACTTTTACATCCACTCGTGATTATGCTGTGCCGCCTGACCCGGTGGCGATTATTTTGCAGAGTTTGCGCCCGACGCCGGAGGGCAATTATTTGTTGACGTTGGGTATTACCAGCCCATCATTGATTGGACGGATGGAGGTGTCTGTTTGGGATGGTGGTATTTTGGTGTCGGAGTATACGATTCCGACGCCAGGGGTGACGCAGCAGGTGACGCTGGAGACGGGGGCGTTTGAGGAAAGGAAGCAGTATGATATTCAGGTAACGGCCGTTTCCCCCGATGGCTCCTCCATTACCACAGATCGTGGCAATAACGTCTTGCTAGAACACGATTTTCGCTACGATCCTGCTGCACAAGCCGAAACACTCATCACCATTGATGCCGTGCGCATAGACCCAAATACCAATGCATTAACTTTGGATATGCTGGCCGAAAATGGTGGCGCGATTGATCATTACGAGGTCAGCTTAATTAATGAGGAGACGAATACCCAAGTTTATTATGATCCTCATCCAGAGATGCCAGGCGAGCAAATGGTGAGTATGCCGCTGGAAACGATAGAGCAGGGGAAATATACCATTATTGTGGAAGCAATTGATTTGCAAGGTAATACATTAGCAAAAGCGGATTATGGTGGTGTTGCCTATACACCTCCAGAACCGCCTGCTCCCCCATCTTTGTTTTCGCGGGTTTTCGCTGCGTTGGGGCAGTTTTGGTATATCACCGTTCTCATTATTGTGTTGATTTTGGGGACAGTGGCCTGGATGATGTTCCGTTCGCGGCAGGAAAAGATGGTTACAGGTACGCCTTTTTTGCAGGGACATGGCGTACAGTCGATGTCGGGCGGGTCTGATGCATTGCATCGCACGATGGCGATGGATCAATTAAGCCCAGACGCCTTTCAGAGTGGCTCTGCTGCACCATCACGGCCGTCTGCCCAGCCATCGCTGCGTGTGATTGTCTTGAACTCGCCGGATACCACGCATGTTGGACAAGAGGTTGCGGTGACACACTTCCCCTTTACGATGGGGCGGGAAGGATGTGACTTGAATTTTGCGGGTGACGGCCGTGTTTCACGGCGTCATGCTGTTTTGCAATATGAACAAGGGATGTTCACCATTACCGACATGCAGAGCAGCAATGGCACATTTATTCATGGGCAGCGCCTCACGCCACATATGCAATACCCATTATCTGAACCAATTGTCCGGGTGGAATTAGGCAAATTTACTAGTTTGGAATTGCGCCTGAGTTGAGGGGGTTGCTTGTTTAATAGGCAGTCAGTAGCTTGCTTTACAGTCGAGTTGTGTAGGGTGTTGCAGGTGTGACGGGGCGGCGGGATGATTAAAAAATTGGTGCGAAGGGTATTTGAGGGGGTTACGGCCGTTTCCGCTTCCTGGTTCCCCGCTGATAAAATCGAAAACCTAGTCCAATAACCTTCGTGCGTAGCGTCTCATTCGTTGGCAATGCCTCATCAAGATAGCCTTTCTGCGTTATCAAACAGCCTCGAATTTCTCGTGTACTTAAATGAACCGTTTTCGTGATTCGATCAGTTCTTGCATCCTGCCACAAAACATCCTGAATATCCACCAACAGCCCTGGTAAATGCTCCTCAGATCGTTTCCGCCCCCTGGCGCTGAAATTATCCTGAATGACAACGCCCTGATTTAATTCATACAACCCTTTGCGGATAGTTCCGCGATTCCATCCCAATTCACGTTCAGCAAACCGCTGCCCGCCATTCCCTAACATTTTCACGACTTGGGCCATAAATAATCGCTTTTCTCTGCCGCGCAACGCATCGGCCGTTTGCCGATAAATTCCCTTTAATTGATCGCTAATTTCCATAACATACCTATCGCGGGATATTTTAATTCCTGCCTGGGATAAATTAAATATTGGTTATTGACAGCCACTATACCCGCCATTAAACTGAAAATCAAGTTCAGTCAACGCGATAAACAACAAAACATCAACGCAACGAACACCATTCACTAAAAAAGCAAAGAACCCCAATGAACGAATGGACATGGCTGACAGGCAACCCAAAAGTAGTCCGGCAATCATTGAACCTGTCTGTGATTCAATTAGCAAATGGGGCAGCAACCCCAATGCAAAGGAGAACGTTTATCGGTCAGACGAAATTCAAGCGATTGAAAGCAAATCCGGGGAGACCCTAAAAATTGTTTAAGTTTGATTGTACAAGAGAGGTTAATAGCTATGGCTGAGACAATTCAAGCAGATTATGAAGTGCTCGAACAGATAGCTCAGAGATTTACACAACAGGGCGACGAAGTCGAGCAAATGAACCAAAACCTGCGCAGTCGCATGGACCAGATTCAGAGCACCTGGCAGGGTATGGGTTCAGAAGCGTTTTTTGCGGAGATGGGCGATGAAGTGCTACCCGCATCAGATCGTTTGCGCCAGGCATTGGAGCAAGCCGGTAACATTACCAAGCAGATAGCGACAGCATTAAGCGCGGCCGAAGAAGAAGCCGGTAACAGCTTCCAGGTCAGTGTATAAATAGGAGCGAAAAATGGCTGACATTATCAAGATGAATTATGGGCAAATGGAAGAAATGGCGCAGGCTTTTGCTCAAGGTGCGCAGCAGCTTGAAACAACCATTTCGGAAATGAACACACTTGCCCAAATGATGGAAAATGGTGGATTGATGGGCGATGCGGGCGATTCCTTTACTGATGCGATTCGTTCTGCTCTTATCCCTTCTATTCAGCGTCTGATGGATAAGTTTACCGAATTGCAGGGTGACATCCTTGGTGCTATGCAAGATATGCAGCAGGCCGATCAGGACTCATCCCGGCTGTACGGGTAATTGGATTTCAGAGAGGTAAACAAACATGATTAAGCGAATCTTGCTCAAAATTGCACGCGCTGTATTGAATGAAGTCTTAGGCCAAATCGGCCAACAGATCACCGTGTTAGAAGATGCTGTGCGTTCACCCATTCAAGGTATGGTTAATACCGTGGTAGGTGGTGCATGGACAGGTCGTGGGGCTGATGCCTTTGTTCAAGAATGCACGAACCTTTTCATTCCAGGAACCCAAGGCATTTCGGAATCTTGCAACATTATGGCAACCAGCATCAATCGTGCGGCTGACATTATGGACCAGGCGGATAAGCAAGCACGTGGTTTGGTGGAAGGATTAGCCGGTGTATTCCAGGGTATTTTCTAGGCATACCGAGTAAATAAGGAAGGTGAACTATGGCAGGCGAAGAAGTATTCATGGATGTTCCGGCCGTTGAGAACATGGCCCGACAATTCGAGAATATTGGCAATGTATTGGAAGGGGTTAGCGCAGCCCTAGAAGCGCTTATGACAGTTTTGAAGATGACCGCGTTCATTGGTCTGGTAGGTGGTTTGGCTGTGGAACGCTACTTGTCACAATTGAAGCCAGTTATTGATCGTCTGGCGGAACAATGTGTGGAAATTGGTGGCGACCTTTCGGCCTCTGCACGGGCTTATCAGAACGGGGATGCGATGGGCAGCACTCGATTCCACTAATTGCAAGCCTTATGCGTTACAGTTCAAAGCGCCAACCGGTTAATCGGTTGGCGCTTTTGCATTTCATTTAGTTGTTGCCAGATAAAATAAGGGATTAGAGCAAGAAGAGAACGGCCGGAAGCACGCCTGCAACTTCTGCCAGTGAAACAGCCATTGCTACAAGTAATGTAATAGCCAGTATGATGCCTAAAAGAACACCGATCACGCGCCAATTGACGCGCCGGTCTTTGCGTTCTTTGGGCACGGGAGGAAAAGTGGACATGAGTTCCTGTGCTACTGTAATGACATCTGGTTGGCGGGTTTGATAGTCTTTGCCAATGGCGCGGGTGGCGATTTGTGGCACATTTTTCAGGTCGGCGCGATTCATACGGGCAGGTTCAGCATCAAGGACATCGCGGTAGATGTCTTCATCGGGACGCAAGCGGTAGGCATATGCTGGACGGCCAGCAAGCATTTCGTAGAGGACAAGCCCTAACCCATACACGTCGGTTGCAGGGCCTACTTTCCCGCCTGCACGCCCTAGCATTTCTGGTGCAATGTAGGCAGGGGGGACGTACAAACGGTTCCAGTTTTGGCGGATATTTGGTGGGTCGGTGACGGCTCCCAAATCCATTAGAACCGGGCGGGGAACGCCATCTTTATCGAAACGGATGAGGATGCTTTCTGGGCTGAGGCTGAGGTGCAGCTTTTGGCCCTGGTGCATGAGTGCGATCACGTCTGCCAGGCTGATGGCAATCCATCCGGCATGTTGATACCAGGGTTGGGGGTTTTTGAGCAGGATGTTGTTGAGAAAATCGCCATCAATGTGTTGGAAGATGCAAAAGTATTTGGTTTCTTCATTGAAAACGGTCTTGCCGTAGGGGTGTTGTGTGATGTCTGCCTGGGCGTGAGCAGGCAGGAGGGTGGGCAGCATGGGGTGGGCATGTTTGCTTTGTTGCAGTTGCATGAGGAAAGTGGCTTCGCGTTTGAGTCGTTCTTGGAAGGCGTCGTGGGCGACTTTGAGCAACACTTTTTCCCCGCCGCGCTCGGCCTCGTAGATGGTGGAAGAACGAAGTACGGTGAGGGCTTTGACGATGCTGAGGTCACTGATAGTTTCGCCGTAGTCGAAGACGGTGACCATGTTGTTGACGGAACAGTAACTTTCTTGACACCAGATGGGGCCACTGGAAGATTTGCGTCCACAGTGTATACATATTTGTTTCAATGTTCTGTCCTCCATAACCAATTTGTGGGTTAATAGAATGGGCGTGCCCACGGGTTTATGAATGCCCTTACGGTACTTTGCCAGTGGGTTTGTGTCAAGTATTTTGGTGCTGCGTATTTGGAGAAGTTTTTGCTGTTGATGGGGTGTTGGTTTATGCTACGGGGATTTCTTTGAGAAAGGGGTGTTTGTATGCATGTGGCGCTCAATGGATATTTTTGGAAACGGCCGTTCGTAGGCAGTGGTCAATATTTGCGGCAACTCGTCTATCATCTGAACCGCTCCGTTTCCGATCTAGACATCACCCTGATTTGCCCGCAGGAGCCGGGGGAGGTTGAGCCAGAGGGCGTGCCGCCCAGCGTACATGTAAAGTTGGTTCCAGTGCGGCCCGGCAATGTGGGCAAGGTGTTGTTTGAGCAAATCTACTTCCCACGTGCTTGCCGTGAGGTCGGCGCGGATGTGGTACATGTGCCTTATTGGGGTGGGCCATTGCGCTCCCCTGTGCCGTTGGTGGTAACGGTGCATGATCTGACGACGCTGCTTATTCCAGAATATAGACGGCCGTTCAAAGCCCGCTTTTACAATGCCCTCGTCAGCGCCAGCGCACGCGGGGCCGACCACGTCATCACCGATTCGTTTTCCAGCAAGCTGGATATTATGGATCATTTGCAGATAGCGGAGGAGAAGGTGACGGCCGTTTACCTGGCAGCCGGTTCTCAATACACTAGCGGCAAAAACGACCTCATGGAAATGGCAATTTTGCGTAAGTATGACCTGCCTGATTTCTACGTCCTGTACCTGGGCGGTTACGAATTGCACAAAAATGTGACCACGCTGCTACTGGCTTACACGTATGTTGCGCAGTCTTTGGGTGAAGAATATCCGCTGGTGCTGGCTGGGCGCAAACCAACCACGCCCTCTGCCATTTACCCAGATTACGACGACTATATTCGCCGTCTAGGGTTGGAAAAATATGTGCGCTGGATTGGTTACGTGGATGAGGAAGATAAACCCGTTCTCTATCGCAATGCTGAAACTTTTGTCTTCCCCAGCCGTTATGAGGGCTTTGGGCTGCCGCCGCTGGAGGCGATGGCCTGCGGCACGCCCGTCGTGACAACCAATGGCAGTTCGTTGCCAGAGGTGGTGAGCGACGCCGCTTTTGCAGTGGATGCCGATGATGCGCGAGACATGGCCGGGGCAATTATTGCCACACTCATTCAAGATAATTTGGCCGCTGATTTGCGCTTCAAGGGGCCTCAGCAGGCCGGAAAATTTTCTTGGGAGAAGACGGCAGTGGAAACGGCCGTAATCTACGACAGGTTAGTAAGGATGAAGGGTGAAGGATGATTTCTCGTTTGCACGCATAACTCCATCTCGCTAAAATGCCCCGGATTTATTGAAAGGAAAAAGATATGCCTATCCATCATGAATTAGCAATAGCTATTGAAAACGCGGTGCGTGCAGCCCAAGAAAGTGGCGATTTACCTGATTTTGATCTGCCTGAAGTGCGCATTGAGCGCCCCCGCGATCCAGAACACGGCGATTACGCCTCACCTATTGCCATGCAGCTCGCTCGCCTGGCACGTATGGCTCCCCTAAAAATTGCCCAGGCCATTGTGTCCCATTTGCCCGCGCTGGGTGAACTGGATGAGGTTTACGTGGCTCCGCCTGGGTTCATTAACATCCGTCTCTCCACCGCGTGGCTGCAAAATCAGGTAGCGGCTATTTTGGCGACGGCCGATTACGGCAGCTTCGATCTAGGCAAAGGCAAAAAAGCACAGGTGGAATGCGTCAGCGCCAATCCCACCGGCCCTATCACCCTGGGGCGCACACGCGGCGGTGTAATGGGCGATACATTGGCCCGTGCCCTCCGCGCCGTCGGTTATGATGTGACGATGGAATATTACTACAACGACGCTGGGCGTCAGGTGACGATGTTGGGCGAGTCGGTCAAGATTCGCTACCGTCAGCTTTTAGGGCAGGATGTGGAACTTGACGACGACCATTATCAGGGCGCGTATATCACCGATTTGGCGCAAGACTTGTTGGATGCGCACGGCGGCACATTGTTATCACAGCCGACCGAGTTTTTCTCCGAGTTTGCCAGGGATCGCATCTCGCAGCAGCAAAAGCAGAGTTTGCGCCGTGTGAATATTGAGTTTGATGTGTATTTCCGCGAGCAGAGTTTGTATGAAAACGGCCGTGTCTGGGAAGCACTCGAAACCTTGCAGCAAAAAGGGTACGTCTACGAAAAAGACGACGCACAATGGTTCCGCACCACCGAATTTGGCGATGATAAAGATCGCGTACTCGTTAAAACCACCGGCGAACCCACCTACCGTATGCCCGACATCGCTTATCATTGGGACAAAGCACAGCGCGGCTTCCAACTGGTCGTCGATCTCTTTGGCCCGGATCATCACGCCACCGCGCCACAAGTATTGATGGGTGTGCAAGCATTAGGCTACGACACCGACTTTGTGCATACCGTGCTGCATCAAATTGTCAGCCTCATCCGCGATGGCGAGCAAGTAAAAATGAGCACCCGTCGCGGCAATTACGTCACCCTTGATGAACTGGTAGATGAGGTGGGCGCCGATCCCATTCGCTACTTTATGATTTCTCGCTCTGGCAATAGTCCGGTTGATTTTGATATGAATCTGGCCGTAGAACATTCGGATAAAAACCCAGTGTACTACATCCAAAATGCACATGTACGCTGTGCCGGTATCTTTCGCAAATGGCAGGAAGCGGGCTTTTCTGAGGATGCGGCGAAAAATGCAGATTTGAGCCTGCTCACCCACGAGAAAGAGCTGGCATTTTTACGCAAGGCCCTGGAGCTTTCCGCTGTACTAGAAACGATGGCAACCACTTTTGAGCCACATCACATTGCATTTTATGCATATGATTTAGCGGCTGCGTTCCATCCCACTTATGAAGTTTGTCGCGTTCTCAGCGATGATGTGCTCGAACCACTGCGTTTAGCGCGGTTGCAATTTTATGGAGCGGCAAAGAATCTCTTTGCTCGCGTCCTCGATCTAATGGGTATGAGTGCCCCCGAAGTGATGTAAAAAAAGCTGGTCAATCTGTCAGTTAGTTAGCGTATCAGGCCAACTGGCTGACTAGCTGATTTGCTGACTAGCTAAAAGGAGATGATTATGGCTGTAAAAAACGATGCCTGGATTCGCCGTATGGCAAAAGAACAGGGCATGATAGAACCGTTTATTGAAAATCAGGTGCGTGATGGCGTGATTTCTTACGGATTGTCTTCATACGGCTATGATATTCGTGTTAGTGATGAGTTTAAGATTTTTACGAATGTGCATTCGGTCGTTGTCGATCCCAAACATTTTACTCCACAGTCGTTTATAGATTATAAGGGGGAAGTTTGCGTTATCCCACCCAATTCATTTGTGTTGGCGCAAACGGTTGAGTATTTTCGTATCCCTCGTGATGTGATCACGGTTTGTTTGGGCAAAAGCACGTATGCTCGCTGTGGTCTGATTGTGAATGTGACTCCCTTTGAGCCGGAGTGGGAAGGGTTTGTTACGTTGGAAATATCTAACACAACACCGCTGCCGGCGCGTGTGTATGCTAATGAGGGGATTGCGCAGGTGCTTTTCTTCCAGTCTGATGAGGTTTGCGAGGTTTCTTACGCGGATCGCAAGGGCAAGTATCAAAAGCAGCAAACGATTATGCTGCCGCGTATTTGAGATGGGGATGGGAAGAAACGAGGTTTTTACCTCAAACCCCGTTTCTGTGCTGGCGAAAATTGGCATGTTCCTGTACGCACGCTATAATTCCCTTCATTCATAAGGGCGCTTAGCTCAGCTGGTTAGAGCGCTTCGTTTACACCGAAGAGGTCGGGGGTTCGAGTCCCTCAGCGCCCATTGTGAAATCCTCTAATTTTGGCCTAATTTCTCCCTTTGCTATAATCTGGTTTTGTGATAAAAAGTACAGAGGTCTTTTAGCATGTTGTTACATGCTTGTACGGTCTATTCGCTCATACGAAGTAATCTTTTATCACAATCAAGTATGTTAGTGACAGGAGAAGAGAGATATGGCAAATGCAGCCGCGAGTGTCAGCGCAGGTAGTGGCGGAATAACGAGACGTGAGTTTCTGTATTATATATGGGGAGCGTCTATTGCTTTGGTCGCTGCGCAATCTGCGGGTTTGTTGGTGTGGTTTTTGATCCCGAAGTTTCGGGAGGGTGAGTTTGGTGGCAAGTTCCCTGTTTCGTTGGATTCGTTACCGCCGGATCCTAATAGTGAGCCAGTTAATTTTGCGGACGGCCGTTTCTGGCTAGTTAATTTGGACACTACCCAGTCTAATGCTCTAATGTATCAGGCCGAAGATGAAAGCCAACCCATTAAGGGTGTGGCTGCCATTTACAAAGTCTGTACGCATCTGGGGTGTATTTATTCGTGGACACCGGCCAATGATCGGTTTGAGTGTCCTTGCCACGGTTCCAAGTATCGTTTGGACGGCCGTCGCATCGAATCCCCTGCCCCTCGTTCCCTAGATCGTTTCAAATTAGAAGCGCTTGCTGAAGATGGCACCGTACTGGCCGAATCCTCATTAGTAAATGATGTCTATCAACCACTGGAACTTCCAGACGGCACATTCTCTCTCAGCGTTGACACAGGCGACCGTAAAAAGGGCAACTCACTACCCTTGCTGTGTTCATTCACCGGTAGCTGTCCATAACGCATTCACAAATAACGACAATTCTTAGTTACAGAAATACCAGCGAAGAAACAATGACAAGCTACAAAATTCAAAGAGCTTGTTAAACCAACAAGGAGTAGGAGAAAAAGCATGGCTACCTTTCCTGAACAGATTCGAGAAATGGGGGTCAAGCAGGCCGTCATTGCCAAAGCAGACGAAGTAGTCGAACGCGTCACTGCTGGCATGAATATTAGCGATATTCGTGCGGCATTGCGTGGTGACGAACCCCGCCGCCCCAATCCCCGCCTGCGCCCCCATGCCGATAGTTTCTGGCTGCATATCCGCCCCAGTTTCTATCACACGGAAGTAACACACATTTACCCCACCTTCCGTATGGGATGGTTATCCACTTTCATGTTCGTATGGGAAACTATCACCGGCATCATTTTGATGATTTTCTATACGCCCAGCCCCTTAGTCGCTTATTCCAACATGTGGAATATTTTAAGTAATGTGCCATTAGGACAGCTTATCCGTAATATGCACCGCTTAGGCGCGGAAGTGATGGTTATAGTTGTTGCAATGCACATGCTTCGCACCTTTATTACCGGCAGCTACAAAAAACCACGCCAGTTTACCTGGGCTACCGGCATAATCTTATTGGTGCTCACCCTTATGCTCAGTTTTAGCGGCTATTTGCTTCCTTGGGATCAGTTAGCCTACTGGGCGTTGACCGTGTTCATTAGCGGTGCAGAAGCCGCACCCGCACCGGCCATTATCAATCAAAATGTTCTCCTCATTTTGCAAGGTGCCCCTTCTCTGGGAGCTGGCGGGTTACTGCGTTGGTATCTCCTCCACGTTCTTCTCATGCCGCTCATGCTAGGCATCCTGTTCTTTGTACACTACTACAAAGTTGTATTGCATGGCATGTCCCTCCCTCCCGGCCGTGAAGAAATCGGTGAAGATACAGCAAAACGCGTACCCAAAAACGAACGCACCTATTTCATCCCCGATCTGCTCACAAGTGAACTAATGTGGTCTGCATTGATGACCCTCTTCCTGGTGGCAGGTGCCCTATGGTTGTGGGATGCTCCGTTAGAAACCCACGCCAATCCCGTCGTGACACCGTTGCATGTTGTCGCTCCCTGGTATCTTTCTTGGTCACAGGGCTGGCTGAAACTGGCAGATAAAACATTGGTCGTTGGTTTCATCCCCGCTTTACTGGTGGCCTTCATTGTCATGCCTTACTTCGAGGTAGGCAAAAGTCGTCGCTACGCTGACCGTCGGGTTGGATTAAGCGTCGCTTTCCTCTTCATGGCTTTCATGCTCGTTTCCAACTGGATGGGGACGCCAGAATATCGTGTCGCCAGTTCGCCAGATCGCGAGGTCAGCATCGAAATATTACCACAAGAGGGAGCCAGTACATTATTGGCTGTCCCCTATGATGAGATGCTAGAAGGGTCATTTTTACCAGGGCAAGACTTGGGCGAAAATTACCCGCATCTGAATGAGGCTTTGGCAGACCTGGCACATGCAGTGCTGGCGAATAGCTGCACGGTAGGTGCTCCTAAAATCACCACCATTGAAGCGTCAGAGTGGAAAGAATGTGATGTTGTAACTCTGGAAAACGGTGATAAGCAATATAACACAACATTTGGCAATGATTTGATGCCCGATCCATATGTATTGTTAGAGATTGAGGAAGTTCAACCTAAACTGTTGCGCTTAACGCTGGTTTATGACGTCCCAGAACCTGACAATCCGAATGAGTTCCGTATCCAAACATCCTGGACGGCGTATCGCCATGCAGATTCAAATTATGAAGAAGAATGCCGTTACGCTAATAAGAATTGTTAGCTTGTCGGAACATACAATCTAGCACGAAAAGGATTTTCAAATGCAAGTAAAAATCGTTATCGGAACTATCTCGCTCATGCTGACGATGATCATTCTCGGCTTTGCTGCCTTACGCGAACCTTCGCGTTTGGAAGATTTCACGTTGGCACGGCAAGGCCGCCAGATTGAGAATGGCGCGGAGCTTTTCCAGAGCCAGTGTATGACTTGTCACGGCGTTAATGGCAAGGCTGAGGAATGTTATGATGCAGCAACCGGGGAACAGATTGGCTGCGCAGGGTTGCCATTGAATTATGGGCCACTGCTTTGTGAAGATACTTCCCAGCGTATGATCAATATGAATTGGGAAGGGTCAAAGCCAGCTTTTATCCAGGCTACAATTTCCTCGGGGCGTTATGGTACGGCCATGCCTACATGGGCTGCTGACTTTGGCGGGCCATTGCGGCCTGACGAAATTGAAGACTTGGTGCAGTTTGTCTTGAACTGGGAAACGGAAGAGTTGTGCAGTGCTCCGGCCTTCCAATATGAATGGCCTGCAACTATTGAGGAACTCCTGGCAGAGTTCCCAGAGGGAGATGCGGCGCGTGGAAAGGAACTATATGTAACGTATGGTTGCTCTGGTTGTCACGGTGATCCAGAAGGTGATTCTGCTTGGGCTGGTACTGGCCCCTGGCAGGGTCATTTGGCTGAAGAAGCTGGCACGCGCATTGAGGGTATGTCTGGTCAGCAGTATGTGTATGAGTCTGTCCTCTACCCCAATAATTACATTGTGGAGCAGTGCCCGACTGGGCCGTGTAATACACCGAGTGCGATGGCAAGTAATAATTTCTATGCTCGTATGGGTGATACGGCCGAAAAACCACAAGACTTGGTTGATATTATGACTTACCTGGGGATTCTCCCGTAGTCAGGTAATGGTGGTTAATGCAATGAAAAAGCCCGGCATGTCCGGGCTTTTTTTATTGTGGTTTTGCAGAAGTGAGTTTTGTGTGAGATTTACGTGTGGGTGTGTTTCACATCCCGATTTTCCTGTGAATTCCTGGAGAATACCGCTACTTCAATGTGGTTCCACAATTGCGGCAGAAGCGGTCTCCGCTTTGAGCTGGTTCACCGCATTCGTGGCAAAAACGGGCTGCTGTTTTGGGTTTGCGAGCAGCAGGTTGGGCGTTTTTCAGAGGGCGGCGTGGCGCTGGTTTGCGGACGCGGTTTCCTGAGGTTTGCCGGGTAGCAAGCTGCCAGGTGACGAAAACGGCCGTCCCCAAAATCACCACCCCGCCACCAATGAGGAGCCACGTATTGTTGATTGGTATCGATGAGGTAGAGGGGGATACAACGGCCGTGTCTGTTGTCATAGGCACATCAGACACAGAACTATCACTCATTCCTGTAACAGTTAGTGTATCTGCCGTCATCGTGTAATCCACTTGCAGAGAGACAGACTGCCCGGCTGTCACTGATTGTACGGGCAGCTCATAATAAATCAGCCCATCGGACTGATTCTGCACCTGTGTTGTCTCTGGTACAGTGGTCATTGAAGCGGCCACGCCGGGGCGCTGCACGAGCATACTTAACTGATTGACTGTGACATTCGATTGCCAGGTGTAGTTGAAGCTGCGCGACAGGCCATTTGCCGTGTAAGGTACATAATATTCCAGACGGAAGCGTACATCCGGCCCAGGCAAGGTGAATGTAGCCGTACCGTTGGCAAACTCTGGCTGCCCAATGTCATCAATCATGTTATTCGTGCTGTCAATACGAGCTAGCACAAGAAATTCGGCATTTTCCGGGTATGGCACAGTGATCGTGCCTGGCGCGGACAGCGTGCCGGTGAGCAGCACCAGCACACTGCGAGTGTCAAAATCAGGCCAAAACTGGATTTCTAGTTCTGAAATGGGATCAGATTGGGCCTGAACGGCCGTTGCCGAAAACACGGCCGTCAACAGCATAAAAAACAATAATAATCGTCGCATAAGTAAATTCCTCGATGTTTATTTTTAAGCACGGCCACGCAATCGAATCCGGTTGGCGCGGCAGTAAGGGCATTCCAATTCCGTATAATCACGTCCGCAAGTGCCGCAAGTGCGTACCTCTACCGGACGCTCATCTTCCATTGACCCCAGCACAAGCACAAGGTCTTCCCCTTCGTGACGTTCCAGCCAGGTCAGCAGATCATGCGTCCCCAATTGCCAACGGCCGTTCTCATGACGAGATAACACACCATTCATCACATCTAGCTTCATCTCATAAGCTGCCGAAGCTAGCTTCAAAATTGCGGCACGCCGCATTGCAGACATAACACCATCCTTTGCAAATGGGATACCATTTGCTCAAAGCCTAACGGTCACATATTATACCGCAAGCGGGAAAATTGGAGATTGTCATGCAAACAGCACAAGAAAAATTAACCAGCGACTTAACCATTCTTGAAGCAATGGCCGCAGAAATGGATACTTACCTTATGCAAGACGCCCTGTTTTGGCGCATGATGGGTGGCGGAATGCCCATGCTCACTCTGGGTGGCTACCTGATGCGCCAACACCGACTGCTGGCCCTGGTGGATTTATTAGATGATGAGGAGAAGGGGCGATTGGACACGGCCGTTTCCCAATTCAACGCCGCTCTGGTGGAAAAAGTCGTTTACTTCGAGCAAAAAGCCATCACAGAACTAGACGCACGTCTGCGACAGTGGAGCCAATACCTCAGCGAAGCCGAATGGCAAGACAACTCCGACTACAATCACTACCCCGCTGCTGTAGAAACCCGTGCTATGCTTGCTGCTTTGGTTGATAAACTGGACGAACGGCCGTACCAACTCCCCCCGCGCATCCTCACTCACCTGGCCCAACTCGACACCCTCCTCCGCGCCCACTGGCTGCCCGGCAGCTTCATCTGGCCCGACGGTCTGCAACCCGCCTACCCGCAAGACGATTACTGGTGGCTGTACGGCCGTCCCTAATCAGTGGTCAGTGATCAGTAAGCAGGAATTGGTCGCTTGCGAATACCAATCGCAAATCGTCAATCGTCAATCGTCAATCCAATTGCCTCTTCCAATTCATCCAAAGAAAAGGGCTTCATCAGCACAGCCTTGCAAATAGATTTCATGCGCATGATTGTCAGTTCGCTGTTGCGAGCATTTGTCATCGCCAACAGTGGCGGCAGAGCATCCCCATACGCCTCTTGCAGCGCCAGCGCCATTTCATATCCATCCATCACCGGCATCTGAATATCCAGTAAAATCAAATCCGGCCGTTCCGCCAGCGCCAACGCCAGCCCCTCTTGCCCATTACGCGCATTGCTAATCTGCACCCCCGGCAGCAGCGCCTGCAACAAATCATTCACAATACTGCGGAACTCATCATGATCTTCAACAACCAGAATTCGTTTCACGTTGACCACCTTGTTCAGTGATCAGTGGTCAGTAATCAGTAATCAGTCACGCTAGACTAACCACTGCCCACTGATTACTGTTTACTGATTACTGTTTACCGAATACTGCCCACCAAGCCTCGTCGGCACATACTCCCGGTCGCGCCAGCGCGTGAGGCGAATAAGCCAACGCGCCGCCCCCCATCCCCAACGCACAAACCAGGGATACTTCATCAAATAAGCAAATTTCGCCAGCCGCGTGCGCAAATCTAGCTGCCGGAACAGCGAGTCCGCCAGCAGCCGCTCTTTATAATCGGCAAAGCTGAAATCTTGCTGCGCAAACGCTGCGCTGATGGCCTGCGCCGCCACTTTACCGTAGCCCAATGCAAAGGAAATGCCCTCGCCCATCAACGGGTCGGCTCCGGCGGCGTCGCCCACCAAAATAACACGCGGCTGGGAGAAACGGCCGTTCCCATCCCACCACCGAATCGGATGCCCCTTCAACTCATAATCCGCCAAATCGCGCTGCCGTTCCGCCATCAAATCACGCAGGTCGCCCTTCAAATCCGTCTTCGGCCGTTCCGGGCGGGCACGGCTGTCAAACACCCCCCGGTTCATAAACGGCTTGCCGTCCACATAGCTGGGGAAATCCCAATAATACCCCTGCAAGCCATCCGTCAGGCGCGTAAAGTCGAACACGGCCGTCTGCTCCCCAAACTCCGGCGTCACTTGTGGATTCTCCGGCGTCAACACCTCCAGCAGGCGGGCCACATGCGTGCCATCATTACCCCATTTCAGAGCGCGGCGCACAAAACTGCGCGAGCCATCCGCCGCAACCAACACCTTCGCCTCAAAAATCGCCCGCTCCGTCTCCACTTCTACAAAATCCGCGAGCGGCGTCACCGCCTTCACCGCCTCCCCCTGGCGCACCGGCACACCGTAAGATTCCACCTGCTGCACCAGCCAATGGTCAAACTCCGCACGGCGCACAATACGAAAAACCGGCTTGCCAAAGAAAGAGTAGCTCTTGTCCTCATACAGCAGCCGCACCTCGCGCACCTCAAAACAGCGCGGCTGCAAATCCAGGCCCAAATCCGCCAAAATATTCTGCCCCATATGCGTAATGCCGCCGCCGCACAACTTCTCGCGGGGATGCACCGCCTTATCCACCACCACCATGCGCCCCGCCCATGCCGCATCCTGCTGCAACAAATGCAGCGCCGTAGAACTCCCCGATGGCCCTGACCCCACAATCAACACGTCCACCTGGATTCGTTCAGTCATAAGTACCTCGAAGCTGTTAGCCATTAGCCCTTAGCTTTTAGCCAGAGCTAATTGTCAATAGCCAATGGTCAATTGCCAATTGCTAACAGCTAAAAGCTAATAGCTAACGGCTATCTTTGATCCTGTTGTCGCCTTGCTCACCTCAATCCGTGCCGGAAAAGCGTCGCGCAGTTCGTCCACATGCGTGATGACGAGGATGCGGGCAAAGTCATCTTGAATCGTGTTAATCGCCTCCACCAAACGCTGCCGCCCGGCGGGGTCTTGGCTGCCAAACCCTTCGTCAATCACCAGCGTTTGCAGCCGCGCACCGGCCCGTTTCGCCAACACCTGCGACAGCGCCAGCCGGATGGCAAAGTTGATGCGGAACTGCTCACCGCCGCTGAAATTTTCATACGGCCGTTCCCCCGCCCCATCCTGAATATGAATATCCAACGTCTCCACCGTCGCCTCACGGCTCTTAAGCTGCCGCTGCGTGTCAAAACTAACGCGCATCTCGCCGCCCGTCAGCCGTTCCAGCAGTTCATTGGCGCGGTCTTCGATGTCCGGCAGCGCCTGTTCGATGAGCAGCGCCTGCACGCCATCGCGCCCGCACGCCTTTTCCAGCAGCTTCAGCCGCTGCACATGCAGGGCAATCTCCGCCTTTTGCGCGTTGATCGCCTCGCGGCGTTGCCGCAAATCATCTAGCACATCCAGCCGCTGCTGCGCCGCGCCCACCGTGCGCAGCTTGATACTCTCCTCCTCGCGCAGGCGGAACACCTCATCCTCAATGGCGTGCAAATCGCCGCTTTGCGCGGTGAGGGCGTTGAGTTGCGCGACGGCCGTTTCATGCTGCCCCGCCAATTCCCCCACCGTTTCCGTCTGGTCACTGGCCCGCTGCTGCAAATCGGCCAGCGTGTCCTCCAGCGGCTTCACCGCCGCCTGCGCCTGCTGCCACTGCTGATGCCGCGCCGGGGCCTGCGCCAACTCATTTTGGGCGGCGCGGGCGGTTTCGTGCGCGGCGGCATCATAGCCAACGGCGGCGATTTGCTCATCCAGCGCTGCCAATTCCCGCTGCGCTTCGGCGGCATAATCAGAATTGGCAAGTTGCGTTTGCGTTGCTGCCAATGCCGCCGCGCCCTCGGTTTGCCACGCCTGCGTCATGCGCTCAATCTCCGCCAGCCGCGCCTCGGCCTGCGACAACTGCTTTTGCTGCGATTGGCGCTCTTTTTCGCGCAGGGGTTTGGCTTGCACTGCCGTTGCCAATCCCGCCGCCTTCTTTTTCTGCGCCGCCAACGCGCCATTGTCCGCCAACGCAGTATCCAGTTCGGCCAATCGCGCCGCGTCGCCCGCTTCCCATTCCGCAGTGGTTTGCGTGATTTCCGCCAGCCGCGCTTCCGCCTGCGCCAGCCGCTGCTGCTGCGCTTTGTGGTCGCGCTCCAATCGCTCGGCCTGCTTCAGCGAATCGGCCAGTTGCGTGATTTCCACGCCTAATGCGCTCACGCGCTCGCGGTTGTTGCGGAAGCGGCTGCCCATCTCCTCGCCTTCGCCCTGCAAATCGGCGAGGACGGCGCGGCGGTGGTCATCCGTCAGCGGCTGGCCGCAGAGCGGGCACGCGCCGCCGGTCTCCACAGAGAGGCGGTCAATGCGCTCTTTGTGGCGGTTCATCTGCTCGCGCAGCCGTTCCTGCTCCGCTTCCAGGCTATTTTTGTCGGCGAGGGCGGTGGCGTGGCGTGTGCGCTGCTGCCCCAAGAGGCTGATTTGCGCGGCAACGGCCGTCAACTGCTCCTGTGCCGTTTGCTGATTAGCGGATACGGCCGTGCCCTCGTCGCGCAATTTTGCCACGCGCCCGGCCTGCTTTTTCAACTGCGCCGCTTGCTGCGCCAGCAGTTTGCGCTCGCTCTCTAATTGTTGCAATTCGCTTTGCGCGGTGTGCCACGCCGCTTCGGTGGCGGCCAATTCGCTTAATTGGGTGTCCAAATGGGCTAATTGCGCCTGCGCGGCGGCTTGCTGCGCCGCGACCGTTTCCCGTTCCACTTCGGCGGCGGCCACGCGCCCCGCCTGCGCTTCTAGTTCGCGCTGGCGCTGCTGCAAACGGCTGCGCTCTTGGGCGATGGTTAGCTCGAACGGCCGTTTCGCCCCCTGCAATTTGTTGTAGGCGTCGGCCTTTTCCTGCCAGCCGCGAAAAGTTTCGTCGGCCTGCTGCCAGGCGGCGAAGTTGGCCTGGATGGTTTCGCCTTCGCGCAAAATGGCCGCGTAACTGTCGCGCTCCTGCTGCCGCTGCGCCAGCGTTTGCTGCAAATCGGCCAACGTGCGCCGGGCGCGATCCAGGTTTTTTGCCAGGTTTTGCGTCATTTGCTTTTGTTGGGTGATGGCAGCGGCCGTTTGCCGTGCCTGCTGCAACAATTCTTCTTTGACGCCGCGCTTTTCGTTGATGGCGTCCAGTTCTGCTTTGGCGGCGGCGAGGGTGGCGCGGCGCTCGTCCTCTTCCTCTAGCTCGTTGGCGATGTCTTGGAGCTGCCCATCGAGTAGTAGCTGGCTGGATTCGACTTCGCGGCGGCGGGTGACGGCCGTTTCCTTATACCTGTCCCACTGACTGACGCCCAATAAATCGGCCAAAATCTCTTTGCGTCGGTTGGGGGTTTTGGTAGTGAACTCGTCCGCTTTGCCTTGCAGCAAAAAGCTGGCGTTGGTGAAGGTGTCGTAGTTCATGCGCAGCAGGGTTTCGATGGCGGCCTGCGTCTCGCGCACTTTGCTTTCGCTGAGGGCTTTCCATTGGTCGGGGCCGGTGGCGATTTGCAGTTCTAATGTTTGCGATTTGCCATACCGCTTGCGGCGCAGAATGCGGTAAACGCTGCCTTCTAAATCGAAGGTGTACTGCACGTCGCAGGCGCCTTCTTCCAAAATGGCGAGGCGGTTGACGAGATCGTCGTCGCTTTTGCTGCGGCTTTTGCCAAACAACGCCCAGGTGATGGCATCGAGAATGCTGGATTTGCCCGCGCCGTTCAGCCCGGAGATGCAGGCGAGGTGGATGCTGTTGAAGTCGAGGACGGCCGTTTGCCGGTAGGATAGAAAATTGGTGAGTTCAAGGCGTAGAGGAATCATGCAAAGATTTTAACGGAAGAGGGGGATGGTAGCTAGTTGCTGGTGATTGGCAGCGTGTGAGGAACCGCGTTCCTCCTGAGGAACGCGGTTCCTTGAACCTACCAGCTACCATCAAGGTATTGCTACAAGTGACCAGTCATCAATGAACCAGCCGTTGTTTGCCATGACAAAGCGATTGCGGAAGCTGGCCCCTACGCGCACGGTGCGGGCTTCGCTGACGGTGAAATCGAAGGTGACGGTGTTGCGCTGGCCGATTTGTGTGCCTTGCCAGGCTGTGCCGCCATTATCGACGATGATACGTACCTCTGCCGCCAGGGGATCGGAGGCAAAGACTTTTTGGCTGTTGTCGTAACCGATGACGGTATCGGGGAAGAAGCGGACTTGCAAGCGGTAGCTGCCTGGTTGCAGGGCCACATCAGCAAAGAGGCTGAAGCTGGTGGGCGCGCCGCCTTTGAAGGCTTTGACGGTTTTGTCGCCGTCGAAGACGAAGATGCTTTGTTCGGCGGGGGGCAGGTCGTAGTAGGGTACGACGCGCACTTCGGGGCGGAAGAAAAGGCCGCCCGCGCCGGGTTCGAGGGTGTTGGGGCCTTCGTCGGTGGTGAGCTGCCAGCCTTCGGGAATTTGCAGTTCGTTGTAGAGGTGGAAGTACCAGTCGCCCTCGAAAGATGGGTTGGGCAGTAAGTTGGCGCTGGGCGCAGGGGCAACTGGGGTTTCGCCAGCCGCAGGCGGCGGGGTGGGCTGATCGGCGGGGGGGAGTGCGCCGTCCCAGCCGGGGATGATCAGTTCTTGCCCGGTGACGATGGCGTCGCCGGTGAGGTTGTTGGCGGTTTTGATGTCGTCAACGGCCGTGCCAAATCGCGTCGCAATGGAATACAGCGTATCGCCCGCTTGCACGGTGTAGATGCTGCCGCTGAGTTGGGTGGTGGGAACGGCCGTTGGGGGAACGGTAGGCTCGACTGTCGGTGCAGGCTGCTGCGCCTCCGGGGTTGGCGTGACAACCATCGCCACCAAACGGGTCACTTCCACCGGCACTTCGACGGTGGCTGGGACTTCAACGGTCGCAAATTGTTCCACAATGCGCGTCACTTCAACCGTAACTTCCTGATTGACAATGCGAGTGACGATAAGCGTTTCTGGTTCGCTGGCGCAAGCAGCCAGCAGCGCCATAGCGATGATGAGCAAAAAAAAGTAACGAAACTTCACGATTCAAATCTCCTTTGGGGCAGGCGGAGTATTTAGGTCGCCTGCCAGTTGAAAATGGGTAAAAGTATACATACCCCATATTGGATGGCAATAGATTTTCTCTTGCAATTCCTACACAACTTCTTTATATGTGCCCCCTTTGCTTCACATCTCCTACATGACTTTTTCACCATCCCTTCAAAAACGTTGCCTAAACTACGGTCAGAGTTGGCAAAACAGCGACCTTACCTACATCAATTCAAACTATGCACTAGAGAGGACATTATGTTTCGTAAAAAGGGATTTTGGACCATCTTGATTATTTTTCTCCTCGCCATTGGCGGTGGCAGTTACTACTATTACAACAATGTTTACTTGCCATCCCAGGAAACGGATGAACCAACCATTCAAACTGCTAAAGTTCGCACGGGCGACATTGTCGTTTCGGCTTCTGGAGCGGGTGTGGTTGTCTCTGCATCCGAGATAGACCTGGGGTTTCGTGCGGCCGGTACATTGGCCGATGTCACGGTGCAAATTGGCGATAAAGTACAAGCTGGCGACGTGTTGGCCGTGTTAGACGATACCGACGCCCGTAAAGCCGTTGCCCTGGCCGAAATTCAATTAGCCCAGGCTGCCTTGCAAGTGAACCCAGACGCGTTGACAGAGAATATTTCCCTGAGTGAAATTAGCATTTCGCAAGCTGAGATTAACCTGGCGTCAGCACAAGCCAATCTCGATGAATTGCTTTCTTGGGAACCGGATGGCGACGCTATTGCCCTGGCTGAAGCCAACTTGGCAGCGGCACAGGCCGGTTATGATGCGGCCGTAAACAAGGATGCGGTTGCCGGCAGCAGTGTTACAGCGGCGCGCGTTAATTTGGAGCAGGCGCAAACGGCTTTAGTGGATGCACAGGCTGCCTATGATGTCGCGTTTGACCCTGGGCGTGATTGGGAACTTAACGACCCCCGCCGTGCAACTGCATTGGAGAATGAACGTGACAGCGCCATTCGCAATTTAGAAAAGGCCCAAGGCGCGTTGGAAATTGCTCAGGCTAATTACAGTCTGGCAGTTGGCAACCTCAATAATGATAATGCAACAGGGGCGGAAGTCTCTGTGATTAATGCCGAGCAGGCATTGGTGAAGGCGCAAACCGGCCCAACTGACGCTGAGATTGAAGCGGCGCAGCTACAGGTGCAGCAGGCTCAGATTGGCGTGGTTCAGGCGGAGTTGTCGTTGGAGCAGGCGCAAATTAATTTAGAGGCATCGCAGACGGCGCTGGGGCAAACGGTGCTGGTTTCGCCGATTGATGGCGTGGTGGTGGCTGTGAATGCCCAAGTGGGCGAAAGTGTGGGGACAACCCCGTTTATTACAGTAGCTGATTTGACTCAACCGCTGCTGGAAGTGTATATGGATGAGACTGACCTGGATAAAGTTGGTCTGGATTATGAGGTGGAAGTTGTTTTTGACGCGCTGCCGGATGATATTTTTGTCGGGCGTGTGGTGCAGATTGACCCCAAGTTGGCAATTGTGGATGGGGTAACGGCCGTGCGTGCCTTAGTCCTCCTCGATACCGAATCCTTCAACAAACCCCAAACCTTACCAGTGGGCATGAACGCGGCCGTTGAAATCATTGGCGGGCGGGCCGAAGGGGCGCTGCTGGTTCCAGTTGAAGCGCTGCGCGAACTCGCGCCCGGTCAATATGCCGTCTTCGTCATGGAAAACGACGAACCCGTCCTGCGCGTCGTCGAAGTTGGATTGATGGACTTCACTTCAGCCGAAATTATTAGCGGCCTGACACAAGGCGAAATTGTGAGCACAGGCGTTGTGGATACGGAGTAAAACGTGAAACGTAAACCGTGAAACGTGAGCGGAAATTCATCACGTTTCACGGTTCACGCATCACGGATGAGAGAGAAATCATGAACAACCAACCCATCATCCAAACGGCCGATTTACGCAAAATCTACGGCATGGGCGACATCGCCGTCGCCGCTCTGGATGGCGTGAGCATCCGCATTGACCCCGGCGAATTTGTCTCCATCATGGGGCCGTCCGGGTCGGGCAAAAGCACGCTGATGAACATTCTGGGCTGTCTCGACCGTCCCACCGAAGGCCAGTACATCCTGGCCGGGGAAGATGTTTCCAATTTGAACAAAGAGCAGTTGGCAGCGATTCGCAATCGGCAGTTAGGCTTTATTTTTCAATCCTATAACTTGCTGGCGCGAACAACCGCGCTGAAAAATGTGATGCTGCCCTTGCTGTACGACCAGAACAACCATCGCACGAATGAGGAACGGGAAGCAATGGCATTGGCCGCATTAACGGCCGTAGGGCTGGCCGACCGGGTCAACCACCAACCCAGCGAGATGTCTGGCGGGCAAAAGCAGCGGGTGGCAATCGCCCGTGCGCTCATCAACAAACCGGCGTTGATTCTGGCCGATGAGCCAACCGGCAACCTGGACACCAAATCGAGCTACGAAATTATGGATTTACTGCATGAACTGCACGATCAGGGCAATACGATTGTGATGGTGACGCACGAGCCGGACATCGCCGAGCATACGCAGCGCGTGATTTGTGTGCGCGATGGCAAGGTGGAGTCGGACGGCCGTGACGGAGCCAGTAAATGTGCCCAACCCAGCGCGGCGGAGGTATCACGATGAACTTTTCTGAAATTATGAGTGTGGCCTGGGAAGGCATAACGGCTAACAAAGTCCGTTCGCTGTTGACGATGCTGGGCATCATCATCGGTGTGGCGGCGGTGATTGTGATGATCGCCATCAGTGCGGGAACGGAAGCGACGATTGCCGAGCAAATTAACAGCCTGGGCGCCAATTTGATTATCGTCACGGCCAAACGTGGCCTTCCCGGTGCGTCACGGACGCTGCTTTATTCGGACGCGGAGGCAATTGCCGAAGAGGTACACAGCATCGCCGGAGTGTCGGCGGAGCAGACCACGACGACGCTCATCGTGAAATCGAGCGAGGCGGCTTTGGAGATGACGGTGACGGGCACAACGGCCGATTACCCTGATGTGCGCGATGTGCCGGTGGGCGACGGCCGTTACTTTACCGAACAAGAACTCGACCGCTCGGCCAAAGTCGCCGTGTTGGGCTACGGTATCGCCCTCGACCTCTTTGGCGAAGCCGACCCCATCGGTCAGACCGTGACCATCGGCACAACCAAATTCACCGTCGTCGGCGTGATGGCCGAAAAAGGGCTGGTGTCTGGCGTGGATTATGACGGATTTGTCTACATCCCCATTACCGTCGTCTTCCAAAAATTTGTTACCTCGCAAATGGCGGGCGACCGGGTACGCACCATTTACGTCCAATCCGAAAGCCAGGAAACGATGGAAAGCGCGATTTTGCAGATTGAAAGTCTGCTGGCCCGTCGCCACGATGTCGAACTGGACAATCCTGACTTCACCGTGCAAACCCAGCAAGACATCATTGACACGCAGGAAGCGACGACTGAGGCGTTCCGCTCGCTGCTGGCCTGGGTAGCCGGGGTCTCGCTCATCGTCGGCGGCATTGGCATTATGAATATCATGCTGGTGAGCGTCACCGAGCGCACCCGCGAGATTGGCATTCGCCAATCGGTAGGCGCGACGCCTAACGACATTCGCTGGCAGTTTTTGACGGAAGCGCTCATGCTCAGTCTGGTGGGCGGTTTGATTGGCGTCATCGTTGGTGTCGGCGGCTCCTGGATTTTCGGGGCATCGGGCGATATGCGGACGGTGATTGTACCGACTTCGATTTTACTGGCTTTTGGCTCGGCAGCGGCCGTTGGCGTGTTCTTTGGCTATTTCCCGGCCAACAAAGCGGCCCAACTCGATCCGATTGAAGCGCTAAGGCATGAGTAATAATGAACAATGAATAATGAATTGAGAATTGTGAACGGTTTGTCATTCTCAATTCATTGTTCACAATTCATTATTCATTATTTTTTTTGAGGAGATTTTACGATGAAGAAGACAACACTTTTATTACTGAGTTTGCTATTGATTTTAGTTTTGGCGGCTTGTGGCACGGCCGAGGAGACGAGTACAGATGTGGTGGATACGGCAGCAGACACGGCCGTAACCACAACCAATACGGATACGGCCGTTTCCCTCACCGAAGATTACGCCGAAGACGCCCTGCCCATTCGCAATCAACTGCTGGTGGGCACGATGAAATTGGAAGGCACTGACCTGGCCGTAACGCCGGAGCAAGCGTCGGAACTGCTGGTCTTGTGGCAGGCGTCTATTGCTCTCTCGCGCAGTGGAACGGGGGCGACGGAGGAAGTAACGGCCGTTCTCAACCAGATCGAAGCCACCATGACCCCGGAACAAATCGCCGCCATCGCCGACATGCAGCTAACCCGCGAAGACATTCAAGCGATTTCTCAGGAAATGGGGCTGTCTACGGGCAGCGGTGATGGCGAGGGCGCTGGCGGCGCCAATCGCGGCCAGGGGCAAAATCTGACAGGAGACGATCTGGCAACACGCGAGGCTGAACGCACCGACCGCGCTTCGAGTGGAGCTACGAACGCGCTGCTGGACACGCTTATTGAGCTATTGACCAGCCGGAGCGAATCATAAGCAGGCTGAAAATTAAAGATTGAAAATCACGAGGAAAATCCTAATGAAAATACACAAAGTATTAAGTTTAATTTTGATTATTTTGGCGCTGGCATTGGCTGCTTGTGGCGGGACGGATGAGGCGGTTGGTGGAGCAGATACAAGCGGTGGGGAAACGGCCGTTGCTACCCTCAACGAAGATTACGACGACGCCCTCACCATCCGCAACCAACTCCTGCTGGGCATCATGCGCCTGGAAGGAACCGCGCAAGCCGTTACCGCCGAGCAAGCGCCAGAATTAACGACGTTGTGGCAGGCTTTCGCTGCCCTCAGTGACAGTGGCACGGCCGCGCCCGAAGAAACCGAAGCCATCCAAAATCAAATCGTTGCCGTGTTGACGACAGAACAAGTGAACGCCATCGCTGCCATGAAATTGACTAACACAATGCTGCAAGAATACTACGTGGAAACGGGCATCAGCGAAGTAAAAACGCCTGAACCGGGTGTCACGCCATCAAGCCAAAGTATGAGCAGTTTGTCGCAAGAAGACCGCGAAGCCACCCGCACCGCGAGTGGTAACGAAGTAGGCACAGGCACAGGTACTGGAAGCGACAAGAGCGACGCGTTATTTGATATGCTTTTGGAATTATTAGCGAAAAAATAAACCTGGCAGGCGTGAAACGTGAAACGTGAGAAATTTTCACGCTTCACGTTTCATGTTCCCCCTAATTTCCCCCTCACTTAGAAGCAACAAACTCCAAACAACCTCTTAATAATCTCTGAACAACTTTTGGTTAATCTGGTGACATTGACAGATTGACCAATTTTGGTCGTAACAACCATTTTTCAAAGGAGAAACAAAGATGGTACTTCAGAGAAAATTGCTTTACATGGTTTTGGGTGGATTCCTGGCCCTGGCTTTAACTTTTGGCGCATTTGCTGCGTTTGCTCAAACTGATGAAGGGGTGGACGCAGCTACCCCAGAGGCAGAAACGGAAACTGTGCCGGATGTGGAGACAGATAACAGCGGCACGCTGACAAATCCCCATTCCCTTCGCCCTGATCGCTCAGATGTGGCGGGCAGCACTCTGTCTTCTGACGATGAATTGCTGGCCGATGCCTTAGGGATTACGGTGGACGAATTGCAAGTGGCGAAAGATGCGGTGAGCACGGCCGTTATTGAGCAAGCCGTCGCCGATGGAACTATTACACAGGATGAGGCTGACCAACTTTTAGCCGATTCCAACAGCTATCACAGCCGGCATGGGTTTGGTATCAGTGGTGCAGATCAGGATGCCCTATTGGCTGACGCGCTAGGCATTTCTGTAGAGGAGCTAGATGCAGCCCAGGCAGAAGTATATTCTGCGCGATTGGCTGAAATGGTTGAGGCCGGACGCTTGACGCAGGAACAGGCTGATCAAATGCAGGCTTACAAGAATGTGGAAGGATACATTGACTACGATGCACTCAATGAATCGGTGCAGTCCTTCTATCAAGCTGCGATTGAGCAGGCATTGGCTGATGGCGTGATTACGCAAGAGCAGGCTGACTTGATGACGAGTAATTTGGCAGATATGGGCGTGCGCGGGTTTGCCTCCCCTGACTTTGGCCCTGGTGGACATGGCAGTCATGGGCATGGCGGACATGGCCGACCGGGAGGTTTTGAAGGCTTTGATGGCAGCAGCGCTCCCGTGCCGCAGGCCCCAACGGATACTTCTGGCGCATAAACTGGTTGCTTTTTTAGGAACCGCGTTCTTCCGAGGAGCGCGGTTCCTCTGATTGATGAAAGGTGGACGTGATGAACAAGTTACAAAGGGGTGTGGGAAGTTTGTGGGTCATGGTTGTGTTGGTGCTGATGTCGGCTTGTGGGGCGGAAACGGCCGTTTCTACCGACCCCGCCCTCATCCCCATCAACGAACCCGCAGCCACTACAACCATTGACACGGATGCCATCGTTGAGACGGTTTTGTCCCAGGTAACTACCAAACTTGCCGAGGAAAGCGAGGTTGTCCCGGTGGTGAACGACAGCGGTACGGCCGTTTCCCTCGCCGCAGATACCCTGCAAGATACTCTGATCAATGTTTACCAACAGGCAAATCCGGCCGTCGTGTACATCATCGTGCCACAAATTGGCAGCGGCAGCGGTTTTGTTTACAGCAGTGATGGCTATATTGTTACCAATAATCACGTTGTTGAAAGCGGGCGCAGCTACGAAATCGTTTTTGCCAACGGCGAACGCGCCGAAGCAGAGTTGGTGGGCACAGACGTAGATAGCGATTTAGCCGTCTTGAAAGTGGATGACTTGCCAACTGGCATCACACCCTTGCCTTTAGCCGAATTTGACACGCTGCAAGTTGGCGAATTTGTCGTTGCCATTGGCAACCCATTTGGCGAACAAGGGTCTATGTCTTTGGGTATTGTTAGTGCGCTGGGCCGCAGCTTGCCTTCGCAGCGCGATTTGGGCACAGGCAGCACTTACTCGCTGCCGGAAGTGATTCAGACGGATGCGCCCATCAACCCCGGTAATTCCGGTGGCCCGCTGCTCAATCTTCAAGGCGAGGTGGTGGGGGTGAATTCGGCCATCGCTTCGACGACGGGCACAAATTCCGGTGTCGGCTTTTCGATTCCGGTAGCGGCGGTGCAGAAAATTGTGCCAAGTTTGATTGCGGACGGCCGTTACACCTATCCCTACATGGGCGTTGGGTTTGACGATGAAGTTTCTCTGGATGAACAGGCCGTTTACGGCGTATCACAAACGCAGGGCGCTTATGTGCTGACTGTGACATCAGGTAGTCCTGCTGCGCGGGCTGGCCTGGTGGCGGCCAATCTCAACACCGGGAAAGGTGGCGATTTAGTGATTGCTATTGACGGACAGACAGTCAACAATTTTTCGGACTTGAACAGCTACCTGGTGTTTCATGCCAATGTGGGCGACACGGTGGATGTAGTGGTGCTGCGTGATGGAGAAACGGTTGTTTTGCCTCTGACATTGGGGGAACGGCCGTAAAATCCAGATAACTTAAAAATGAGAAGATGGCGAAGCAACGGCCGTTCTTCAATTTTTCTTAATAATGTTCCGCTAGAATTCCGACCAACTATCATAATGACCTGGTAGGTCATAAAAAAAGGAGTTGGTTTTTATGAGAAAACAGATTGTTACAGTGGCCTTGCTGAGTATGTTGATTCTAGCGGTCATGACCGGGTGCGGCGTTTTGCAAGAGCCAGCAGCCCCCAGCGAGCCGATTGAAGCGGTTCCACTGGCAGCGGAAACGCCTGTGGTGGATGCTGCTGCTGCCTCAGAAACAACAGGTGATGTGGTTACTTTTCAGATTAGCCCGGCTGATTCGCAGGTGCGGTTTGAACTGGACGAGGATTTGCGTGGCAACCGCTTTACAGTGGTTGGCGTAACTGACCAGATTGCAGGAGAATTGGCGCTGGATTTTGCTGACCTTTCTACTGCACAAGTGGGCGTGATTCGCATTAATGCCCGCACCCTGGCAACAGACAATGATTTCCGCAACCGTGCGATTCAGAACAATATTCTGGAGACGGGTGATTATGAGTTCATTTCGTTTGCGCCAACGGCCGTTTCTGGCCTCTCTGGCAGCGTAACTGTGGGTGAAGCCGTGAGCTTTTCCATTACAGGCGACCTGACGATTCGGGACATCACCCATGAAGTGACGTTCGAGGTGACGGCAACGGCCGTGTCCGACACGCAAATTACCGGTACAGCCACCGCCACCGTCCTGCGTTCCGATTACGACCTGAACATCCCCGAAGTGCCCAATGTGGCAAATGTAGAAGAAGAAGTAGACTTGACCATTGACTTTGTAGCCAATTCATAGGTGAGCTTTTAGCGGTTAGCTCTTAGCCTCTTGCTAAAAGCTAATTGCTAACCGCTAAAAGCTAATTGCTAATAGCTATGTCCAAAACTATCCTCGTTGTAGATGACAAAGAAAGCCTGCGGACAATGGTAAAAAGTTACCTGACCCAAGAGGGTTTCCGGGTGGTCGCGGCCGCAGACGGCCGTGATGCCCTCTTTATGGCCCGCCAGGAAAAACCAGACCTCATCTTGCTCGACTTGATGATGCCGGAGATGGGCGGGTACGAATTTATGCGCGTCCACAGCCGCGAAGCTGACACGCCCACTATCATCATCACCGCGAAACTCGAAGAGTCTGACAAAGTGCTGGGCTTGGAGTTGGGCGCCGACGATTATGTGACCAAGCCCTTCAGTATGCGCGAACTGACGGCCCGCATTCGCGCTGTGCTGCGCCGCGCCGGGAAGACATCGCCAGAGGCCGAAGTTTTGCGGGTGCGTGACGTGGTGTTGGATAGAAACGGCCGTACCGTGCAAATCGGCGACCGCACCCTGACAAACCTTACCCCCTCCGAATTCGACTTGCTTGCCGCCCTCATGGCATCGCCAGGGCGTGCCTACTCCCGCACCGAACTCCTCGACATGCTGCAAGGAACCAGTTTCGAAGGGTACGAGCGCACCATTGATGTTCATGTGCGTAATTTGCGCACCAAGATTGAACCCGACCCTGGCAATCCCAGTTATATCGAAACCGTGTATGCCATTGGCTACCGCTTTGCTCCGGAAAGATAATGATTACGCGCTCACTAACACTCAAACTCACCCTGGCCTTTTTATTCGTCGGCCTCAGCGGGGCAGCCTTTATGGCCCTGCTGGTGCAATATCGCACGCAAACGGAGTTTGAGCGTTTTGTGTTAGACAATTCCCAACAGGCTTTGCTGGATAATTTGCGAATCTACTACGAGACTTTTGATAGTTGGGAAGGGGTCGATTATTGGTATTTCCATGAGAATGGTCAGCGGTTTGCGCACAATGGCGGGCATCCCCTGCCGTTTACCTTGTTGGATAATACGCAAATAGTTGTATTGCCAGGGCCAGAATATCAACAGAATCAATTGATTGACCATCTGGATGTGAAGCAGTGGATTCCGCTAGATGTGGATGGCGCTACAGTAGGCTATTTGCACTTTACCACGTTCGAGCGGGGCGACGTGCCTGTGCCTCTGCCTGCCTCCCCCGAAGAGGATTTTTTGAGTCGTATTAATACGGCCGTTGGGCTGAGCGCGTTGGGGGCAACGGCCGTTGCCTTGCTTCTCGGGGCGCTGCTGGCCCGCACCCTCACCCGTCCCATTCATCAACTCACTGCGGCCACCCAAATCGTTGCCAAAGGCGAGCTAGGCCATCAGGTAGAGGTGAAGGCCCGCGATGAATTGGGCACACTGGCCGACTCTTTCAACCAAATGAGTGCTGACTTGGCCCGCACCAACCAAAGCCGCCGCCAGATGACGGCCGACATCGCCCACGATCTGCGTACGCCGCTCAGTGTCATTCTTGGCTATACGGAAGCCCTCAGCGATGGCAAATTGAGTGGCTCACCGGACATGTACGCTGTGATGCACAAGGAAGCACAGCAGCTTCAGCGCCTGATTGAAGACTTGCGCACGCTTTCCCTGGCCGATGCCGGGGAACTGCCGCTCAACATCCGGGAAACGAATGTGGCGGAACTGCTGGAGCAAATTGCTCATGCGTATCAGGTACAGGTGCAAGAGAAAGGGGTCGCGCTGCATACGGAAATCGCTGCGGATGTGCCAGATGTGCCTATGGACCCGGATCGCATAATGCAGGTGTTGGGCAATTTGGTTAGCAATGCGCTGCGTTACACGCCAGCAGGGGGAACGGTTACGTTGGGCACGGCCGTTCAAGAGCAACAAGTGCAGCTTACCATCCGCGACACCGGGGCAGGCATTGCCGCCGCAGATTTGCCGCACATCTTCGAGCGTTTCTATCGCGGCGAAAAATCGCGCAGCCAGCAAGAGGACGAGTCTGGCTTGGGGTTGGCAATTGCCAAGTCTCTGGTTGAAGCGCACGGTGGAACCATTAGCGCCGCCTCTCAGTCAGGCGAAGGGTCGGTCTTTACCATCACGCTGCCTGTGGGTGAGTAGTATTCAGTTTTCAGTAATCAGTCCCCAATTACCAATCGCCAAATCGTCAATCGTAAATCATAAATCCCTGTAGAATATAGGGATGAACTACCGCGAGTTTTTCCGACGACTTATATTGATTTTGGTGTTGGCGGTGGCCTTGTATGGGATGTGGTATTTGCGCCAGACGCTGTTGTTGGGATTTACGGCCGTTATCCTCTCCGTTGCCATGAGCATCCCCGCCAACACCTTGCAAACGCGCTGGCATTGGCCGCGCCGCTGGGCGCTGCTTGTCGCCATTCTCGGCGCGGTGCTGCTGCTGCTGCTCGTTGCCCTGGTTATCGTGCCGACGATCGTGCGTGAAACGATCGCCCTTTTTGCCCAGGCTCCCCAGGCGGTGAACACTGCCGCGCAATACTACCAACTGCTGCGCGAGAGCAACGAGCGATTGATGGAGGCGCTGCCCGCGCTAGAAATTGAGACGTTTGTCAGTAACCAGCAGACGATGATGGATACGGCCGTTTCCGTCCTCAACGCCGGCATCCCCATTGTTTTGCAGGGGTTTGGTGTCATCGCCTCATCCCTTGCCAACCTGGCAATCGTCATCTTTATGAGCATCTTCTTTCTCATTGATCCCACCAGTTACATCAGAGCGACTTTTTTCCTGGTTCCCCGGCCCTACCACCAGCGTATCCTGACAATTTGGAACGAACTATCCAAGACGCTGCGAAGCTGGCTGTCTGCCCTGCTCATCTCCATTAGCATCACCAGCGTACTCGTGTGGTTGATTTTAGGTGTGGGGTTGGGGATGCCCAACGTCATGAGCGTGGCCGTTTTTGCTGGATTTGCCACACTCATTCCCAATGTGGGTGTGTTTCTGCCCCTCATCCCCATCACTATTTTCACCCTGGCTGATGATCCCACACGCCTCATTTGGGTAGCGCCTGCTTACCTGCTGATTCAGTTTGTGGAGAGCAATATTCTCACGCCATCTGTGGTGAAGGCGGAGATGGATATTCCTTCTGGGGGGCTGCTGCTTTTCCAGGTGATGGCTGGCATCTTGTTTGGCGCGTTGGGCGTGCTGCTTTCCGTGCCGCTGTTGGCTGTCATCATCGCTTTGGTACGCGAGGTGTATAGTTATGACGTGCTGGGCTTGCGCGGCTTGCATGTGCGGTTGCTGCAAACGGCGCAGGGTTGGACGTTGGAAGAAGAAGAGTAACCAGTAATCAGTATTCAGTATTCAGTATTCAGTATTCAGACTGAATACTGGTCACTGATTACTGATTACTGACCGGAGGTGTGTGATGAAAAAATTGAGACGTTTTGTGAGTCGGACAGTGTTTATTTGGGGATTGTTTGCGAATTTGCCGCCGAGTTTTTTCTTGGTGAAGCAGATGCCCTGGCTGGATGTGTTGGCGCGGGCGTTGTCACCGGTAACGGCCGTTCTCAGCATCCTTATCACCCCCTTGAATATTTGGCGGCGGGACGGACTGGCTTCATTGATGGGGTTGCTGGGCGGCGGGCTGGCGCTGCGCCACATTCAACAAACCACTGCGCCGCAAGATGATCATTTCAGCGCGGCCTTTGGCCCCGATTGGCAAAGCCACATTCCCGCAGAGGTGGCCTCGCGGATGCAGCAGCGGCGTTACACCCCGCTGCCACCCACCCCACCGCAAGCCGATTGGCAGCGCGATGTGGTGATAGGCCGCCATGAGGAAACTGGCGACCCGCTGCTGGCCGATTTGTGGCAGCCAGCCGTTGGCGTGCCGCGCAGCGGGTTGGCGATTTTGTATTTGCACGGCAGCGCCTGGCATTATTTGGACAAGGATTATGGCACACGGCCGTTCTTCAACCATTTAGCCGCACAGGGGCATGTCGTGTTAGATGTGGCCTACACGCTCGCACCCAAAGCGCAGTTGCGGGCTATGGTGGCCGATGTAAAGCGGGCGATTGTGTGGCTGAAAGAGAACGCCCCGCGTTTACAGACCTCGAAAGTGGTGTTAATGGGCGGCTCGGCAGGCGGGCACCTGGCGATGCTGGCGGGGTTTACGCCCAATCACCCGGTCTTTCAGCCGGACGATGTGGGCGATGCGGATACGTCGGTAACGGCCGTTGTCTCCTTTTACGGCATCAGCGACATGGTGGGCTTGCACGAGGATATGGCGGCGATGAAGTCCCCGCCTGCGGAGATGGAAGCGCCTGTAACTCGCTTCTTCCGCCGCATCCGCCTGTTGCCGCCCGATGGCGAATTCACCGCGCCGGCGCAATTTATGCCCAACCTGCTGGGCGGGCTGCCGGATGAAGTCCCCGGCGAGTACCAGATTGGCTCACCGCTGGCGCATATGGGGCGACAATGCCCGCCCACGCTGCTCATTAATGGGGCGCATGATTTTGGCGTCTATACCTATCATCATCGGGAGGTGTATGCGGGGCTGCGGAAGTTGGGTGTAACGGCCGTACACATCGAACTGCCCCTCACCGAACACGGCTTTGACCTCATTTTTCCGCGCATTTCTCCCGCTGCCCAATCTGCGTGGTATGACACGGATCGGTTTTTGGGATTGGTAGCTGGTAGCTGGTAACTGGTTACTGGTCCCGGTTTCCCAGTTCATTCAGGCGTTCTTGCATGGTTTGCTGCAAGTCTTGTTTGCTTTCCGGGGATTTGGAGAGCCAGCGACGGAAGGCGGCGCGGTCAAAGGCCAGGGCATGGACGGCCGTTACCGCTCGCACAGTTGCTGTACGCTGTTGATCTTCCAGCAGGCCAATCTCGCCGAAATAATCCCCCGCATTCAGGTAGTTGATGTGCTGTTCTTGCCCGTTGATGGTTTCCAGCACTTCGACACGGCCGTTCGCCAAAATGTAAAACTTATCTGCCTTGTCACCCTGGCGGATGATGGTTTCACCAGCAGCAAAATGTACCGGGCCGGACATGGAATCGGCGGTGATGGGAGCCGGAATGAGGGCGAGGACGGCCGTTTCCGACAAGGCTTCATTGGCTGTTTCTGATTCTGGGGAGAGGGGTGTGGGGGGAACGGCCGTTTCCGTGCCGATATACCCTTGCACCACATCCGCAATCTCCTCCTGCACCAGCGCCGAGCTATTTAGCCAGTTGCGAAAAGTAGACAGGTTCATCGTCATCACCTGCACATCGCTGGTGGCTTGCAGCGTTGCCAGGCGGCGCTGCTGGTACAGCAGGCCAATCTCGCCAAAAAAGTCACCGGCTTTGAGCTGGTTGACCACGCGCTCATGGCCCTTTGCATCGCGGCGCAGCACGGCTACCGTTCCTGCGGCGATAATGTAGAACTTCTCTGGCAAATCCCCCTGCCGAAAAATGATACTGCCTGCTTGATGTGTTTCTGGGCCAAACTTTGGTTGAGACATAAGATTTACGATTTGCAATTAACGATTCTAACTGCCAGCCACCGTTTCCTGCCACACGCGCAACACTTCGGCCACGCTCCACGCCTGGGCAAAGCAGCCGCGCGGCGTAAAGGGCGCGTCGCCATCAAAAATTTCGCTGAGGCTGCCCACCCCGTGATCAGACAAATGATAGAAGAGTGGGGCGGCGTAGGAAAAGGCTGCGGCGGGGTCGCCGTATACTTGCAGATGGGCGCTAACAAAGGGGCCGATGAGCCAGCCCCAGGCTGTGCCCTGGTGGTAGGCGCCATCTCGCTTGCGTTGGTCGCCGCCGTAATGCCCGATGTAGGTTTTGTCGTCTGGGGAAAGGCTGCGCAGGCCGTGTGCGGTAAGCAAATGGCGGGCGCAAGCGTCCACAATGGAGCGCTGTTGGGCGGCGGGCAGTGGGTTGTGCGGCAGGGAGATGGCGAAGAGTTGGTTGGGGCGCAGGCTGCCATCGTGCCCGTCGGGGCCGTCGAGTACGTCGTAGCAGTAGCCCATTTCCTGGTTCCAGAAACGGCCGTATCCCACCTTCACCTTCTCGGCCAATGCCGTGTACTCGGCTCCATCTTCGCCCAGCAGCACGGCAAAATCAGCCATGATGCGCAGCGCGTTGTACCATAGGGCGTTAATCTCCACCGGCTTGCCGATGCGCGGCGTGACCACCCAATCGTTCACTTTGGCGTCCATCCAGGTGAGCTGCACGCCCTCTTCCCCGGCATAGAGCAGGCCATCTTGCGCGTCCATGTAAATGTTGTAGCGTGTGCCGCGCCGGTGCCACTCGATAATGTTAGTAAGCGCCGGGTACAACTCTTTGACCAGGGCGTCGTCGCCGGTGGCGGCATGGTAGGCGCGAATCGCTTCCATGTACCAGAGGGTGGCGTCTACGGTATTGTATTCGGGGCGTTCGCCGGCGTCGGGGAAGCGGTTGGGGATCATGCCCATGTCTATGAATTGGGCGAAGGTGCGCAAAATGCTGGCGGCAACTTCGGGCCGCCCGGTGGTCAGCGTGAGGCCGGGCAGGGCGATCATGGTGTCACGCCCCCAGTCACTGAACCAGGGATAACCAGCGATGATGGAACGGCCGTGCGCGTCTTGCGTGGTCGGCCGTTTCACCACAAACTGGTCGGCGGCCAAGACGAGGTGGCGCATTTGCGGCGGCAAGGTTTGCTGCAAATGGCCTTCGGCGCGATTAACTAACTCCTGCTCATATGTCTGACGAATGGCGTAGGCGGTATCCCCGTCCAGGTTAGGATGTTCCTCTGTACTGGCAACAATTGTCACCGCCTCGCCGGGTTGCAACGTGACACGAATCAACGCGGCATAAATGTGGTCTTCTTCAATATCATTCTGCCCCCGATACTCTTCCACACTCAGTAAAAATTCTTCGTGCCAGTCAAACTGCGGTGTCATATCGGCGCGATCGCTGAGCAGGTAAAAGGGCGTGGCGTCGTCATGAATTTGCAGGCGCAGCCCGTTGTTTACCGGCTCAATTTCTGGCTCCCAATCATTCATCAGGGTGGTGTTGTGGTAATCGCGGTAGTTGACCAACGCTTTGGCCTCTAACGTGAGGGGGCCGGTGGCGCGAGTGAGTTTATATTGAATGTAGGTTGTGTTTGCGCCCGGCTGCATCCAGATGCGTTTTTCCAGCAGGGCATTGGCAATGGCAAATGTCCAGACGGGGGTGGTGCCTTCTAAATGGAAGTGGTTGATGTGGTGGTGGCCGTTCGGTTCAACCGTACCGCTGGCCCACCGGTTGTTGTATAGGGGGGTAAGTTTGCCGCTGTTGGGATAGATGCCATCGTATTCGGCCGTTTCGTCTAGTTTGGCGAGGAGCAGCGTGCGCCCCAGCGGCGGCTTGAGTGCGGCCAGAAGAAGCCCATGATAGCGCCGCGTTAACAGTCCGGCGATGGTTCCTGAAGCAAATCCACCTATTCCATTTGTTACCAACCATTCACGGCGTTCGGCTGTGGCTAGCTCCCCACACACTTCGCGCCCAAAATCAAACAACATAGTATGAAGTCTCCGTACAAAGAAATCTGTTACCAGTTTGGGAATTAGTGGAAAAATAGCATATCACGAAAGGTGTAAATGCACGAATGTTTTTTTGCGGGTGCTTAGAATATCAGAAAGAAACTTGGTTTCTCGAAAGTTTGTACCGCTGTGTCATGCAGGGGCGGAGAGGGTGAAAGTGAAGGTTGTGCCTTGACCGGGGGTGCTGTCTACCCAGATCCGCTCACCGTGTGCGGCGAGCACCATTTGACAAAAGGGTAGTCCTAGCCCGCTGCCACTGCCTGCATCTTCACCCGTGACATATTTTTCGAAGATGTGTGGTTGCAGCGTATGCGGTATACCAGGGCCTTCGTCGGTGATAGAGATGAGCAGCCGTTGTGTTGCGGCATTGGGTTCGCCAGGGGTAACTTTTGCGGAAATGTGGATGGTTCCATTTTGGGGCGAGTATTTGATGGCGTTATCTATCAGATTTTGCAGGATGCGTGCCAGAAGTGTGGCATCGGCCCAGGCTGGCGGCAAGGTGTCGGGTAGGGCGCGGTGAATGCGGATGTTTTTTTCGATAGTGCGGTTGTGCTGGGTGGTTAGGACGTCTTGGATGATGTTTGCCAGAGGGACGCGGGAGAGGGAGAGGGGGATTTTGCCGCTTTCCAGGCGGTGGATGTCGAGGATTTGGTTGACGAGTTGTAATGTTTTTTCGGTGTTGGTGTAGGTCATGTCGAGCAGAATGCGGTCGTCGGGGGATACGAAGTCGGACACGGCCGTTTTCAACATCTCTAGTGCAAACAATGAGTTGCTGATGGGGGCGCGTAAGTCATGAACCATCGAGCGGGTCATATCTTGTTGCAATAGTTCGCGCTCTTTGCGGGCGGTGATGTCGCGGACTGTAAGAAGCTGCCCTTCCATGTTACCGTGCCGGTCATACAATGGGGATGCAGAGACTTCGTGGTACGGCCGTTCAGGCACAACCGGTTCCAATTCAAACACTTTGTTGTGGTTGGCATTAATTTCGTGAGCAAGTTCCGGCCATACAGCATCAATCCACTGCCCGACTAGCTGCCCATTGGGTTGTGGTGTCATTTGGGTGGCCGATGGATTGATGCTGACCACACGATTTTGCCTGTCCAGCACAATGATGCCCTCTTCCATGCTGTCTACTAGTAAGTGATAGGCGATGGGGGTGAGGTTGAACAGTTTGAGGGGGGAGCTTGGTTTGGCAAACTGCCAGATGGCAAAGACAATGAAAAAGACAACGGCCGTACTTAACAACAAAAGCAAAAATTGTATGACTAAAAATGTGTTCATATATGACTCAAACGGCCGTTGCTGCAAGCCACCTGCTTATCCCTTATTCTACAATTCATACGGGGCGCGTCTATGGTACGAAAGTGATGGGTCGAAATAAGCGCAATACCGGTACAATCAACTGTGGAGCAAAGCTGATGACAGAAATAGACATACACGAACTCTTGCAAAGATTGCGCCAGGCCTACCCAGACGCACACTGCGAACTCAACTACGAAACCCCGCTGCAACTGCTGGTCGCCACCATTTTATCGGCGCAATGCACCGACGAGCGTGTGAACCGAGTTACGCCGCAGCTATTTACCACCTATACAGGTGCAACCGATTTTGCTGGAGCCAATCGAGATGAGTTGGAGGAGGCTATCCACTCCACTGGTTTTTATCGACAAAAGGCCCGGTTCATTCAAGAGGCGTGTCAGGTTATCGTACACAATTATGGCGGTGAAGTGCCCGATAACATGAACGACTTGCTCAAATTGACGGGAGTAGCCCGCAAAACCGCAAACGTGGTTTTGGGTGAAGTTTATGGCATTGCCGATGGCATCACGGTAGATACGCACGTCAAGCGCCTGGCAAACCGCCTGGGATTGACAGATGCACACAACCCCGCCAAAGTCGAGCGCGATTTAATGGCCGTTATTCCCCGCAAAAGCTGGATCGAAATCTCGCACCTGCTCATTTTTCATGGGCGGCGTGTTTGCTTTGCGCGGAATCCGCATTGTGCAGGCTGCCCGTTGTCTGATTTGTGCCCGGCGGCTGCTGGGTGACATAGCAAGTTTGCAAGTGGCAAGTTTGCAAGTGGCTACTTATTCTTCGTTGCAAGCGTTCATCATCCCAAACTGTATGGCTTGTTCACAGGTGAGCGGCACAACGGTGCGATTGGCCGTAACCCATGCTTGCAGGTCGGGCAGGGTGGCATCTATGCGCCATTCGCGCACGCTGTCATCTAGCGCGACTGAGAAGAAGCTGCTGCCGTTTGGGGCAAAGGCGATGCTCATCACGCCGCCTACATGCCCACGATAGATGCGCAGCGGCTGTCCTGTTTCTACATCCCACAAAATGATTAGATTGTCGAGTCCGGCAGATAGCGCGAATTGACGGCCGTTTCCATCAATCGTTGGGCTAAAACGTACCTGATTCACAGCCCCGGTATGCCCGATAAAACGCTGCAATTCCTGCCCTGTGGCGACATCCCAGAGAATGAGCAACTTGTCGTGCGAGCCAGAAAGGGCTGTGCGTCCATCTGCACTAAAGGCCACGTCGCTGACGATCTCTGTGTGCCCGGAAAATGTGTGCAGCAGCGCCCCCGTTTGCGCATCCAGCAAGCGCAGGCTGAAATCGGGTGTGTCGCTCACACCCTTAGCCATGCCGACCAAGATCGTGTGTCCATCGGGGCTAAAGACGATGCTGCGGGGTACTTGTGGGGAGAAGTCGGCCAATACATTGCTTGTGCCATCATCCAGATTCCACAGGCATACGGTTCCATCATGGGAGGCGGAAATGGCGAAACGGCCGTCCCCACTCACATCAAAATCCCACACCCGATCCGTATGCCCCTCAAAACGGCGGATTTCCTGGCCTGTTTCCACATTCCACAGACGCAGCGTGTTGTCCTCGGCCACGCCAAACACATCGCCGCCGCCGGAAACGGCCATCAGCGGCGGCGAGCTATCCCCGGTGGACGGGCGGAAGAGGGCACCGGCAAACGGCGTTTCCGTGTGCCCCACCAGCCGCCGAATTTCAGTCCCGCTGTCGTAATCCCACAGGTGCAAATCACCCGACGCGCCCGCCAGCAAAATCATTTTTCCATTGGAGCTGAGGGCAACATCCAGCGCGGAACCGTTCACAATCATGGAGCGCATTTCCGCGCCGCTGCGCAAATCCCAGAGGCGCATTGTGCCATCGGCGGAACCGGAAATGGCCTGATGGCCGTCCGGGCTAAAAGCAACGGCTTGAATGCGGCTGGTATGGCCTAACAGCGCCAGCAAGGGTTGGCCATAATAGGGACTCCAGAGTATCAACTGACTGTCGGAGCGGCCCAACAAGACGTAACGGCCGTCAGGACTAAGAGCCACACTGTATAACCCAGCATTAAAGGCATCGGCGCGCAGCGGCAGGCCAGCTTCCAAGTCCCAATAGATGGTTCGCAAGTCGTCGGCGACGGAGTAAGCGGTACGGCCGTCCGGCGCAAAAATGACATCCCGCACTGGCCCCCGGTGTCCCTCTGTGTGTGGGGCTTCCTCATTGTCGGCAGCCGTGCTTTCGGCCGTGCGCAGCCCTTGCAGATGATGGATCATACTGCCGCTTTCTATGTCCCATAAGATCAGGCTGCTATCGGCGGAGCCAGAGAGAGCGGTACGGCCGTCTGGGCTGATGGCGAGCGCATAAACCGGGCCAGCATGTCCCCCAAAACGGCGAATAACCGATCCCGCAGCCACATCCCACAAAATCAACGAGCCATCTTCGCCTGCCGAAATGGCCTGGCAGTCAGCCTGGGCCAGATCACAGCCGGGACGAACGGCCACATCCCACACATCCCCCTCGTGACCCATGAAGCGGTTCATGATGTCGCCGCTGGCAACATCCCACAAGATCAACGTGCCATCGGCAGAGGCGGACAAAGCCTGCTCCCCCTGCGGCAAAAAGGCAACCCCATGCACCGCGCCATCATGCCCATGAAAGCGGCGCAGCGATTCGCCGCTTGCCAGGTCCCACAAGATCAGCGTGCCATCGGCGGAGGCGGACAAAGCCTGTGCCCAACTATCGGGAACCAACGCCACATCTTCCACCGGGCCATCGTGCCCACTGAAAATGCGGCGTGCGCCGGGAGCATAAGCCGTCTCAGCTAACATGAGCTGCGCCTGCGGCGGCGGTTCTGGTTGCTGATTGGCTCCTACAGCCAGAGTCAGCGCTAGATTGGTCTGGCCTTCGCTCAGGGCTAACTGGGCGCTGGTTGCGAGATTGAGACTTTGGGCAACGGCCGCTGCCTCTTGCGCCTGGTGCCATTGCTGCACGGCTGCAATCGTTGCCAAAGCGGAAACAACCAGGAATATGGCTAACCCGATTGTCAACCGGTACAGCCGCTGCCTGGCTTGTGCGGCAATGGCTGCTCGCTGCGATTCCACTTCGGCCAAAGCCTGCGCTTGCGCTAACTCTTGCTGCCGCTGCGCTTCTTTTGCTTTTTGGCGGGCGTCGCGGGCTTGCAAGCTGGCTTCAATATAAGCCAGTGAGGCTGGCGACAGGTCGGCGGCGCGGGCGCTGTGCCAGCCTTCTGCTTCGGAGAGCAGCCAGCCGCGCAGCAGCGCCCCGGCATCCCGGTTGCTTTGCTGCCATTGGGCGCGGGTTGTGTCCAGCCGCTGCTGCCAGGTATGAAAGGCGTGGTCTTCATCGAGCCAATCGCGCAGCCGCGGCCAGTTGGTAATGAGCGTTTCGTGGGCCAGGGCGGCGGTTTCTTGTCCGCTTTTGTTGTGGCTGGTGACGATGAGGCGGGCGTCGGCGAGGCGCTGTACCAACGGCCAGGCGGTCTTGGGCAGCTCGTTGCGGGCGGTGGGGCGGCTGGTGTCGGCGGTGCCATGTCCGGGTTGGACAAGGCGCAGGAAGATGCGGCGGGCGAACTGCTGTTCGGTGGCGTTTAGGCGGTTGTAGATGGTTTGGGCGTGGTGGCTGAGAGCGCCGGCGACGCCGTCGTTGGTTTCGTAGGCGCGGTGGGTCATCCAGTTTTCTTCGCGCGCTTCCCAGAGGCAGGTGAGGGTGAATTGCAGCAGGGGGAGTTGGCCGGGTGCGGCGACTACGTCATCGAGGATGCGTTTGATGAGGCCGTCTTGAAAGGTAACGTGGCGATTGGTGGCGGGGTAGATGATGGCGCGGCGCAGTTCGCGGCGGGTCATGGGGCCGATGGGGAGGATGCCGGGTTGGAGGGCATCGGCCAGGGGACGGTGGGCAAGAGCTTGCCCCATGAAGTCGGCGCGTAGGGTGAGCAGGAGGTGGATGCCGGTTTCTTTTCCTGCCCGCAGCAGCCAGTCAATGAAGGCGGTGCGCTGCGTTTCGTCGGGCAGCAGGGTGTAGAGTTGTTCAAATTGGTCTATGATGACGAGAAGGTGGAACGGCCGTCCTTCTTTGCTTGTGGCGCGGATGGCTTGTTTGAGGTCGGCGGAGGTGTAACGGCCGTCGACCAATGTTTCGGGGGTGGGGATGGGGATATGTGGGATTTGGGTGGTGATGGCTTCGGCCAATGTCTGCCAGGGTTGGATGCCGGGGCGCAGACGTAGGATGTGCCAGCCAGCACGACGCAGTTGGGGACAAATGCCAGCGCAGGCGACGGAGGTTTTGCCGCTGCCGGAGGGGCCGATGAGGGCGACGAACGGCCGTTCGTGCAGCATTTCTATGAGTTGGGTGACGATGGTTTCACGGCCGTAAAAGTCGGGGGCATCTTCTTCATGAAACGCATCCAGGCCGCGATAGGGGTTGCTGATAGGTATGGACACATTGCCGGTGTCTAGCTGACTGTAGAAGGCAACCAATGTGGAAGAGGGTTCACCGCCCAGGCTTTGGCAAAAGGTGTGGTAATGGGCTATCGCTTGCTGGCGCTGCCCCATGCTTGCCAGGGCACGCATTTGGTTTTGGTGTCCGGTTTCGTTGAAAGGGTCGAGGTCTATTTGCTGGCGGGCGTAGCGGGACATGGCGGGGAAATCGCTGTGGGTCATGGCGGTGGCGACGAGTTGATCAAGCAGCCAGTAGGCTTGCCGCTGGTGGCGCTGCTCTTGCGCTTCGCGCCATGCCTCAAATTCGTTGCTGTTGGCAACGAGTTCGGGGATGTAGTGGGGCTGGTAGAGGGCGACGGCCGTTTCCATGTGCAGCGTGCGTTCTTCTGGCTGCCAGACTTTGTTGCGCTGAATTTCCTGGTACAGCGCATCGAAACGGGACGCGTCCAATACATAAGCGCTGTTTACATTGAACTGAATGGCGCGGCGGTCTCCCAGAATGAAGGGAACCTCCCGGTTTTTATCGTCCAGAACATTGCGCAAGCGATAGAGGGTTGTGCGCACATTTTGCAGCCCGGCTTCTTGAGACAAATTCGGCCATAACAGGGTTGCCAGCGTTGTGCGCGGCTGTGGCTGCCCGGCATGAACAACCAGATAGGCAAGCAGGGCGCGGGTTGTGTCTGTGGGGAAGCCAGACAGCGATTTATTGTCTAAAGAGACAGCAAGGCTACCAAAGAGGGTAATGGATAACATGAAAGCTGCTAACCCTTTCTGAATTAGGAAATAGTACCTTTTTCCTAATTTTACTGCAAAACGTTTGAGGGAAGGGGCTTTGACACGGTTTTGACACGGTAGATTTTTATACTTGCTTCCAAAGTAGGGGCGCTAATCACTCGCAATACGCTAGTTATAAAGGGGAATAGGCGAAAGATGAGGTTTTTTTGGAACTCATGGGGTAATCATGGCGTGAAATGTGATGCGTGACTGGAGACGCTTCGCGTTTCACGGCAAACCCCGCGAAATCCGAAAGACCCAAAACGAATTCTGAAGGATGAAAGGAGATCAAGATGATGCATGAAGATAAAGCAAAGCGGGAACAGGAAAAGGTGGATAGAAAACGGCCGTACACGCCCCCGGCCATCATTTACAGCACGATGATTACAACCCGCGCCGGGTCGCCGCTGAGTGTGGAGAGTGAGCCGGATGGGGTAGACCCCATGGATTTGTTTGGCGAGTAAAAGTTGGACACATTGAGGGACGGTGGGGTAAGGGCCGTTTCATTAACCACAAACCAATAAGAGGAGATACGCAATGACAACTTTTAATCCAATATATTCCCCGTCGGCCCAGCGTGGACGACTGCAAACAATAAAATTGCTGTTCCTGGCGACGCTGACTGCCATCGGCGTATTGCTGCTTACCGGGCGGCAGGCGGCGCCAGCCTTTGTGCCCGACGGCTTAACCGCCGCCGAATGGGAAAGCATCCAAAACCAGATAGCCGCCGCCGAATACCGGGTTACGCCGGACGGCGATGCAGCTTACACAGCCCCCAACCAGGCGCAGGGATGGACAGCCCAATTCAACGCCGACGGCGCACAAGTAACCAATGGCGACTGGACATGGAGCCTGGTACCGACCGGCTATGGTTACAGCGATGCGGCGATAGAGTTGACCGAGTTGCAAAACCTGTCAACTCTTAACGATACCGTAACCTACCAATGGGACGCCAACCTGAGCGAATGGTGGCTGAACAGCCCCAACGGATTGGAACAAGGTTTTACCGTGCAAGAACGACCGGGACAGGCGCAAGGCCAGCCCCTGCGCATCAACATGGCCGTCAGCGGCAGCCTGACACCCGTTATGGACAATGGCGATGTCTTGTTCCAAGACGCCAACGGCGAAACCATCCTGCGCTACGACCGGCTGCATGTGGTAGACGCCAACGGCCAGCAAGTCCCGGCACAATTGAAATTGAGCGTGGATTCACCATTCACCATTCACCATTCACCGTTCACCATTCAAATCGTCATAGACGACGCCCATGCCGCCTACCCGCTGACGATTGACCCCTGGCTGCAGCAAGCAAACTGACCGCCAGCGACGCCGCGGCGAATGATTCCTGGCATCTCGGTGGCGGTGAGCGATACAGCCGTCATCGGCGCGTATGGGGACGACGACGGCGGCAGTTCCAGCGGCTCGGCCTACGTCTTCACCCGCAGCGGGGGCGTGGAGCCAGCAAGCCAAACTGACCGCCAGACGCCGCGGCGAGTGATTACTGGCATCTCGGTGGCGGTGGACGGGGTACGGCCGTCATCGGCGCGTATGGGGACTCCGCCGGCGGCAGCTACAGCGGTTCGGCCTACGTCTTTACCCGCAGCGGGAGCGTTTGGACTGAGCAGCAGAAACTGACCGCCAGCGACGCCGCGGCGAGTGATTACTGGCTACTCGGTGGCGGTGGACGGGATACGGCCATCATGCGGCGGACGTATACGGCGGCAAACAGCGGTTCGGCCACGTTTACCCGCAGCGGAGCGTTTGGGCCCAGCAGCAGAAACTGACCGCCAGCGACGCCGCGGCGAGTGACCTCTTTGGCAACTCGGTGGCGGTGGACGGGGTACGGCCGTCATCGGCGCGTATCTGGACGACGACGGCGGCAGTAACAGCGGTTCGGCCTACGTCTTTACCCGCAGCGGGAGCGTTTGGGCCCAGCAGCAGAAACTGACCGCCAGCGACGCCGCGGCGAGTGACCTCTTTGGCGTCTCGGTGGCGGTGAGCGGGGATACGTCATCGGCGCGTACTATGACGACGACGGCGGCAGTAACAGCGGTTCGGCCTACGTCTTCACCCGCAGCGGGGCGACGTGGAGCCAGCAAGCCAAACTGACCGCCAGCGACGCCGCGGCGAATGATTACTTTGGCCGGTCGGTGGCGGTGAGCGGGGATACGGCCGTCATCGGTGCGTATGGGGACGCCGACGCCGGCAGTTCCAGCGGTTCGGCCTACGTCTTTACCCGCAGCGGGAGCGTTTGGACTGAGCAGCAGAAACTGACCGCCAGCGACCCGCGGCGTATGATTACTTGGCTACTCGGTGGCGGTGAGCGGGGTACGGCCGTCATCGGCGCGAGCTATGACGACGACAGCGGCACTGACAGCGGCTCGGCTTACGTGTTCGAGGGTTGTGTGCGTTCGGTGCAAAGCGGGACGTGGGCAGACACTGCCACATGGGGCAGTGGAGCGTACCACCAGCGGGGATGGAGTTTGCATCGAAACCGGTCATACCGTTACCCTGACAGGCAACGCCGCCATCAATCAGTTGTGGGTCTACCCTGGCGGCACCTCGGTAAACCTACGACCTGTCCGTTGAAGTAATTGTCAGCAATGATGGCGCTCTGCGCCAAACTAAACCGGTGGACGGCTCTAGCGCGGTCAACTTTCTGCAAATTCAAACGAGCGGGGCTGTAGATGTCTATCGCGGGTGGACATTGCTTCCGGCGTGAATCTTGGCGATACGGTGGTGGAGGTACGGGGAATACGGCCGTGTGCAACAACAACGATGGCGGCAGCTACCGCAACCGCTGTTTTATGGTTAATCCACGAATGCGGGTACGGTGGACATCACCCTGCACACCGGCGAAGACGACCTGACGGACGATGCGTTCTTCCAATATGCTGGCGGCTGGACGCAAGGAGCAGCCTGTAACGATGGCGCGGGCGTGGGCGGTCCGTGTACCGGTTCGGCAACGTTTGCCAGCCTGGCCTGGTTCTTGATTGGCAGCGGGAGTGCGCCAACGGCCGTTACCCTGCAATCCATCTCCGCCACCAACCAGGTTGGGTGGGTTAGTCTGTTGGTGGGTTTGTTGGCGCTGGCGATGCCGCGCTGCGGCGACGCCGCGTTAATTGTTCATTGTTCATTGTTAAAACGGCCGTTGCTGGGGGCACGTTGCCCCACCACATCAATCATTATCGAAAAAGGAGCTTATTTAATGAAAATACAAACCCGAAACAACCTATTCAAACTGAGCGGGCTGCTCGCTTTGGCGCTGCTGCTGGTAACGACCAGCGCCCACGCCACCCCGCCCATCGGCGGCCCCAACGCCGCCCACGACCAGGCCGATGCCGCCGCCTACGCCAGTTGGGACAACGGCGACAACGACGGCTTCGGCTTTGGCGCCTGGACGCTGGCAACCAGCGGCGTCAACGCCGGGCATTTCATGGGCGCCGCCACCGGCAATGGCGATGGCGACACCAACACCGACGGCGACATTGATACCGGCGGCGAATCATGGGGCCTCTGGGCCAACAGCGGCGACACGGCCGAAGCAGTACGCACATTCAGTTCCGCCCTGGCTATTGGCGACACCTTCCAAATAGATATGGATAACGGCTGGATTGACAATACCAACACCGTCGGCTTTGGTTTACGCAACAGCGCCAACGAAAATCTTTTCGAGTTTTATTTCGTTGGCGGCGAAGCTAGCTACACCATCAATGACGCCAGCGGCCCGACTTTTACCGGTATTGGTTTCACCGATGAAGGGTTACATATTTTATTCACCCTTACCGGAAGCGATACATACCGCGTTATCGTCACTTTAGTAGAAACGGGCGTTTCCCAAACCTTCTGGGGCAGCCTGATGAACCCGGCTGGTGGGCAAAGCGTTGCCGAAGCCCGTTTATTCAACGCCAACGCCGGTAACGGCGGTACCAACAACGCCTTCTTCAATAACCTGCATATTGGCACTACTACCACCGAGTTTGTCGCTAGCGACATCGCCACTACGGCGGACCTCGCTCGTTCCGTCTTTGCCGCCGACCTGGACAACGACGGCGATCTGGATGTCCTCTCCGCTTCAGAGAACGACGACACCATCGCCTGGTACGAGAACGACGGGGCCGCCAATCCCACCTTCACCACCCGCGTCATCGTCACCACGGCTGACGGCGCTCAAACCGTCTTCGCGGCCGACCTGGACAATGACGGCGACCTAGACGTCCTCTCCGGTTCAACATTAGACGACACCATCACCTGGTACGAAAACGACGGCGCCGCCGACCCCACCTTCACCGCCCGCGTCATCACCACTACGGCGGACGGCGCTTATGGGGTTTATGCCGCTGACCTGGACAACGATGGCGACCTGGACGTCCTCACCGCTTCATTGTACGACAACACTATCGCCTGGTACGAAAACGATGGCGCCGCCAACCCCAGCTTCACCGCGCGTGTCATCACCACTGCGGCTCTCGGTGCTAGATGGGTCTTCGCGGCCGACCTGGACAACGATGGCGACCTGGACGTCCTCTCCGCTTCAAGAGCCGACGACACCATCGCCTGGTACGAAAACGACGGGGCCGCCGACCCCAGCTTCACCGCCCACGCTATCACCACCACGGCGGACGGCGCTTATGGCGTTTATGCCGCCGACCTGGACAACGACGGTGACTTGGATCTCCTCTCCGCTTCAGATAACGATGACACCATTGCCTGGTACGAAAACGACGGCGCCGCCGACCCCAGCTTCACCGCCCACGATATCACCACCGCAGCGAACGGCGCTTATGGCGTTTATGCCGCCGACCTGGATAACGATGGCGACCTGGACGTTCTCTCTGCTTCATATGCAGACGGCACCATCGCCTGGTATCAAAACGATGGCGCCGCCGATCCCACCTTCACCGCCAGCGCTATCACTGCCGCAGCGGACGGCGCTTTTTCCGTCTATGCCGCCGACCTGGACAACGATGGCGACCTGGACGCCCTCTCCGCTTCAGGCGCTGACGACACCATTGCCTGGTACGAAAACGACCTCGTCCACCGCAACGCGCCTTTTGCTGCTAACAGTTATAACGTGGGGACTAGTTTATATGATGTTTTTAGTACTGCGCTGGGCGACCTAGACAATGATGGTGATCTGGATGCTGTCGCCGGTAGTTTTACAGGCACTGTAGCCAATGTGCTTGTCGCTTATCAGAACAATGGCACACCCTTTAGCAGTGGAGCTTGGACACAAAACGACATTGGGTCTACAGCACACGGCGTGTCGCAGGTTCTGCTAGGTGATCTGGATAACGACGGCGACCTGGATATCGTCACAGGTAGCTACACCAGAGAGGATTATGAGATCATCGTTTGGCAGAATGATGGAACTCCTTTTGGTGGGTTATGGACGCCCAACGATGTGGGCACCACCACCCCAGATGCCGGTGTTTGGAGCGTGGCCTTGGGCGACCTGGATAATGACGGCGATCTGGATATTGTGTCTAGCAGCTATTTCTCTGAAGACTATGAAATAACCGCCTGGAGTAACGATGGCACGCCTTTTAGCGGACTCTGGACGCCCAATGATGTAGGTGCCAGTACACAGAGTGTAGATGCACTTGCTATCGGCGACCTGGATGAGGATGGCTGGTTGGATATCGTCTCTGGCAATCAGGCCGGTGAGATTACCGCTTGGAGCAATGACGGCACGCCTTTTAGCGGACTCTGGACGTCGAACAGCGTAGGGAATAGCATAAGCCCAGTCAAGTTTGCGGCCTTGGGCGACCTGGACAACAACGGTACGCTGGATATCGTCTCTGGCAGTGACTCGGGCGAGGATTATGAGGTCATCGCCTGGAGCAATGACGGCACACCCTTCAGCGGAGCCTGGACACAGAATGACGCGGGTGCCAGCGTTGATTCTGTACAGGCGGTAGCTCTGGGCGATTTGGACAACGATGGCGACCTGGATATCGTTTCCAACAGCCTGGCAAGGGAGGATTATGAAGTCATCATCTGGGATAACGACGGGACACCTTTCAGCGGTCTGTGGACACAGAATGATGTCGGCGCTAGCACGGACGGAGGGTATACAGTTTCTATCGGTGACTTGGATCAAGATGGCGATCTGGATCTCATCTCAGGAGGGGCAGACAATAACGTTCGCGGATGGCAAAACCAGGGCGGCAGTGCGGGCTTCACTGTTACTGATACGTCAGTCTCTTCGCCGGTTTACATTCCCGACAGTACAGAGGATGATGTGATGCAAGTTGTCTTTACGCACAACGGCATCGCCGCCGACCGGGATTTGGAGTTGAACTATTGGAATCTGGATTTGTTCCGGGGCGATTGCAGTACGCCGTTGACCAGCGCCGAAGCCAACGCCTTCATTGACAACCTCCGCATCCGCCTGGATGACGGCGACGGTACGTTTGAGACGGATGGCAGCGATGCGCTGGTGAGCGGCGGCGACATCAGCACGCTGAGTTTAACGGGCGGCGTGCAAACAATATCGTTTGCCAATGACGACGCCAACGTAACGGTGGATCAGGATGTAACGCCAACGCGCACGTATTGGGTTAGCATTCTGACAACGGCCACCGCCAGCGATGTGCAACCCAACAATGTCTGCGTCAATCTCGATCCGGATGCGGATATGCTGGTGGAAGGGAAGACGCCGGACTTTTCGGTGAGTATTCAGGACAGCGAGGCGGTGAATACGGGGGATGTGCCAACGGCCGTTACCCTGCAATCCATTTCCGCCACCAACCAAGTTGGATGGGTGAGTCTGTTGGTGGGTTTGTTGGCGCTGGCGATGGCCGCGCTGCGGCGTCCGCGTTAATTGTTTATTGTTTCCTGTTCATTGATAGAACGGCCGTTGCCCCACCACATCAATCATTATCGAAAAAGGAGCTTATTCAATGAAAACACAAACCCGAAACAACCTATTCAAACTGAGCGGGTTGCTCGCTTTGGCGCTGCTGGCTGGCAGCCTGCTGGTGTTCGCACCCGCCCAACCCGCCCGCGCCCAGCTAGACGTGGTGCATTATATTCCCCCGGTGCTATCTTTTGCAACTGGTAATCATTATCTATTCTTATCCACACCCGAAGCATCCGCGGTCAGTGTAACAGTCCAGGATGGCTCCGGGGCAACCTTGTGGAGTGGCACGGTTTCCAATGCCAGCCCGCAACAGATCAGCATTAACGCCAATGTGATCAACGCCAACCTGGCTGAGTTGAATACTGTCTCAACCCGGGGCTTGATCATTACTGCCAGCGCGCCGATCTATGCCAATGTGCGTCACCTAACACCTTACCATGGCGGCTCACTGACTGCCAAAGGTCTTGCCGGGTTGGGCATGCGTTTTCGTGTCGGTATGATGCGCGATTCCCTTACTACTAGTTCTACTCGTGGTAGCTTTATTGCGGTGATGGCAACCGAAGATAATACAACGATTAACTTTGGTGAATTCAAGCCAGGTGTGGTTTTTTACGGCACTACTACGTCTGGAACACCACTCACCACAGCTCCCTTTGCAGTCACTCTGGATGCCAATGAATCTTATGTGATCGGCATTCGAGATAATTTGTATGGGGGCACGGCTGATTTGAACGATATCAACGGCACGCTGATCGTGTCTGATAAGCCCATTGCGGTCAACACCGGCAACTGGCTGGGTTCGCCTGCAACGACTGGCAATGATCTGGATTTTGATCAGACTATCCCCGAAAACTTGCTAGGCAGCGAGTACATCTTAATGCAAGGTAATGGCACTGGCACCCAAGAGACGCCAATCGTGATTGCCACTTTAGATAGCACTTCTCTCACAGTTAATGGGGGCACGGTAACCTGCACCAATGGCACCACGCTCCCCATGAACGCTGGCGAATATTGTTTTCTAGACGGCAATTACAGCGCCAACGGCAATCTGCTCATCCAGGCCACCCATCCGGTATATGTGTACCAAACTCTGAGTGGCGCCAATTCCTTCTCGAATATGGGGATGAACTTTATCCCACCAGTCAATTTGAGCAGCGCTAGTTCCGTTGATAACATCCCTAACGTTTCCTTCATAGGGTCGGCGACAATCAATATCCTGGCCCGCAGTGGCGCCACTGTCAATATCAACGGCTCACCCATTGGTGTTGCGCCCGCTGCTGTTACTGGCACGCCCGATTGGGTCACTTACGGGGTAACTGGTCTGACTGGCAATGTGGCTGTTTCTTCCGATGCGCCGGTTGCGGTGCAGTTTGTCAACTACAGTGGCTTTATTGGAGCCGCGGGTTACTATTCGGGTTTACCCCTGATCTACCGCGATTTTGGCGATCTGCCTGCGGCTTACAACTTGACGCTAGATGCCGATAACGGCGCCCGGCACACCACCAGCGGCCTGTACCTGGGTACCAGCGTGGATGATGAAACTGATGGTCAGGAGAGTCCCGATGCCGGGCGTTCTGCCTCCAGCGGCGATGATGGCACAGACACGGACGATGAAAACGGAATTGGCGTAGTGGGTACCTGGCAGGAGGGGGTCAATGGCGGGACGGTTGATGTGGTCGTTACCGGTGGGAACGGCTGTCTGAGCGGTTGGATAGACTGGAACAGCGACAACGACTTTGGCGATACTGACGAACAACCCTTTGATATGGTCGCCGTCAGCGTTGGAACCAATCGGCTCTCCTTCGATATTCCTGCCGGAGTTCTCCCTTCTCAAGATTTCTACGACATCTTCTCTCGCTTCCGTTTATCCCCAGACGGCGTCGCTCAGGGCGATTGCAGCGACGACCCCACGCTGGCCTTGACTGGTTTGGTCATCGGCGGCGAAGTGGAAGATCATTACCTGCGCTTCTCGCGCCCCACGGGCACCGGCCCTGGCGGCGTAGGCACCACGGATAGCAACAGCGCTTTGATTACGTGGTTCAAGGCAGACACGGGGGTTTACTCGGATGCGGGTTGTAGTGTAACGGCCGTAAATGGCGGCTCGGTAGGTTGTTGGCAAGATCAGAGCGGCAATGCCCTGGCGGCTGTACCGATTGGCAGCGCCCCTACCTTCATTGCCAGTGGGCAGAATGGACAATCGGGCATTAGTTTTAGCAACACTCCTTTACGCACTGGTTTAATCGACTCGCTTACCAAACCCTGGTTTACCAGCCAATCTACGGGTTTTTTGACTTCGTTGGCTGATAATAACACCCAAAGCTCCCAGATATTAATTTCTGATCCATATAATTGTAGTGGGGATATATTTTTCTTTACCGCTCCATATGGCAATACAGTGTACTTTGATATGGGCAGTTGCAGTCCTCCGGGTCGTATTTCAACCCCCTTCAACAGCGCCGGCGCTTTCCATATTTGGGGTTTTCGCTCTGCCGTTGGGCAGGAAATTTATAAGAATGGCGCTTTACAAGTCTCAGATGGCGATGTGGGAACATATAATCCTAGCGGCGACCGCTTGTCGATTGGGGAAGGTGATTTTCAGGGCGATATTGTTGAGATTATCATGTACAACACGGCCAACAACAACGCCCGGCGCATCATCGTTGAGAACTACTTGCAAGCTAAGTATAACGATAGCTCTGTGGATAATCTGACGGTTGCCACGGATGTTTACGATGGGGATACAACCGCCAATGGCAATTTCGATCTGGATGTGGCTGGTATTGGACAGGAAGCGGACGGCGATAACTGGATGGCTCATTCGGCAGGCATCATCGTGCAGGATGTTAGCTTTTTGCAGGATAGCGGCGATTACTTGCTGTTCGGCCATAATGCCCCAACCAACGACCACACCTCTGCCGATGTGCCCACAACTGGCGATTGGGACGGTATAGATGATGCGCGGTGGGTGCGTCACTGGTATTTTGATCGCACGGACGTTGGCGTTAGCGGCGGGTTGGTGGACATCATCTTCGATTTTGGCGAAGGGGGGATGGGAGCCGGTCTGCTGCCGTCTGGCCCGGCGAGCAACTATCGTTTGCTGCGTTTGGAACCTCCAGCTACCCAGTTTGAAGACATTACCAGCGCTTGTACGGAGAGCGTTTCGTACTATGGCGATCAGGTTGTTTTCCGTAATGTGGATGCGACTTGTTTGGGGAGCAGCTTTACTTTGGGGACGATTGACGTTGTGAATTCGCCAACGGCCGTTATCCTGCAATCCATTTCCGCCACCAGCCAGGTTGGATGGGTTGGTTTGTTAGTCGGCTTGTTGGCGTTGGGGCTGACCGCGCTGCGGCTGCGTCGTCCGCGTTAATTGTTCATTATTCATTGTTGTTCATTATTGAAACGGCCGTTGCCCAGCAACGGCCGTTTTTTTATTCCCATTATCCCTGGTTTGACTTCATAACTGCCCACCGATAGAATCATCCCCTACTTATCAATAAACCCATCTTGACCCCAAAAGTGAGTGACGTATGCGAATTGTTGTGGATGCGATGGGCAGCGATGATCATCCCACCCCGGATGTGGAAGGGGCTGTGTTGGCTGCCCGTGAATTTGGTGAAACCATTGTTTTAGTCGGTGATCAGAGCCAGATTGAAGCAGAACTGGCAAAGCATCGCACAACCGGCCTTGCCATCGAAGTGCAACATGCCAGCCAGCAAGTGACGATGACGGATAAGCCCTCTGAGGTAGTGAAGGGCAAACCGGATTCCTCAATGCATGTGGGGCTGCAAATGGTGCGCGATGGGAAGGCGGATGCCTTTGTTTCCGCAGGGAACACGGGCGGCATTTTAGGCATTGCTATGCTGCGCCGTATTGGTGTGGGGCGCATTCCTGGTGTAAAGCGGCCAGCAATGGGAGTGGTGTTTCCCATTGAGACACGGCCGTTACTCATGGACAATGGCGCCAATGCCGACTGCAAACCCGACTGGCTGGTACAGTTCGCATTGATGTCCAGTCTGTATGTGGAACGTGTGCTGGAAATTGAAAATCCTCGCGTGGCCCTCATTTCTAATGGCGAAGAAGAAGGTAAAGGCAACCAACTCATCAAAGAAACGATTCCTCTGCTGCAAGCCAGCGGCTTAAACTACGTTGGCAACGTGGAGCCAAAAGAGTTTATGCACGGCGAGGCACATATCGGCATTACGGATGGCTTTACGGGTAATATTATGATGAAGACGGCAGAAGCGATTGCCGGATATATGTCCAACCTGATCCGTGATTCGTTGATGGCAAACCCGCTGACGATTATTGGCGGGCTGCTGGCTCGGGCTGCTTTTGCCAAGGTGCGGGGGCGGCTGAACCCGGATGAGGTGGGTGGTGCGCCGCTGTTGGGGGTGAATGGGGTGGTCATTATTGCGCACGGCCGTTCCAATGCCTATGCCATCAAACAAGCCATTGGGCAGGCGCGGCGCATGGTGGAAAAAGAGGTTGTGGCGGCGATTACTGAGGGCATGAAAGCTGTTAGCTAAAAGCTATTAGCTAATAGCTGGAAAAGGAGACGTATGACGAATTACCAGGACGCACGGGGACGCCCTCGTGTGGTCATTACCGGGATGGGGGCGATGACGCCGTTGGGACATACGGCTGAGGAGAGTTGGCAGAGTTTGCTAGACGGCCGTTCTGGCATCGGCCCTATTACCCAGTTTGATTCCAGCGGGCTGCCCGTGCACATTGCCGGTGAAGTGAAGGATTTCAGTCCCAAAGAGTTTATGGATTTCAAAATGGCGCGGCGCGTTTCCCGTTCCTCCCAGTTGGCGGTGGCGGCGGCGCGAATGGCGTTGGCTGATGCGGGGCTGCCCGATCCCCTGCCTGACCCAGAGCGAGCCGGTGTCCTCATTGGCACGGGTGTGGGCGGGTTTGAGGTGGCTGATCGCGAGGTGGCGATTTTACGCAGTAAGGGGTTTAGCCGTGTTAGCCCCTTTGCGATGACTGGCTTTATTCCCAATATGCCCAGCCATCATGTTAGCCAGATGGCTGGCGCGCTGGGGCCAATTAGCACGGTGGTGGCAGCCTGTGCCACCGGCAACCAGGCGATTGGTGAGGCGATGGGGTTCATAAGGAACGGCCGTGCTGATTTAGTCATCACCGGCGGCGTAGAAGGGCTGATTCACGAGGCCGCTATTGCCGGGTTCGCGGCCATGCGTGCCCTGTCTTTGCGTAATGACGAACCAGAACGTGCCAGTCGCCCCTTCGATAAAGATCGCGATGGCTTTATTCTCAGCGAGGGTGCGGGAGCGCTGATCATCGAGCGCATGGATCATGCCGTAGCCAGAGGGGCGCGTATTTATGCGGAATTGTTGGGCTATGCTTCCTCATCAGATGCCTATCACGTGGCCGTGCCCGACCCGGAAGCGGCCGGATCGCGGCGGGCGATGCAGTGGGCGCTGGAAGATGCTGGACAATCGCTAGAGGCAGTAGATTACATCAACGCGCATGGCACAAGTACGCAAGTCAATGACGCAATGGAAACATTGGCGATCAAAAAATTATTTGGCGAGCGAGCTTATGAGATTCCGGTCAGTAGTAGTAAATCCGTGTTGGGACATGCGATGGGTGGTACTGGGGCAATTGAGGCGATTTTCTGCGCGTATGCACTGTATCATGGCATGATTCCACCAACCTGGAATTATGAGACGCCAGACCCGGAATGCGACTTGGATTATGTGCCTAATGCGCCGCGCCGCGCTCGTTTGCGGACGGCGCTTTCAAATTCATTTGGTCTGGGTGGGCAAAATGCCTGCCTGTTGTTTGGAGCCAATCAGGCGGCTAGCTAGTTGGGCTGACTAGCTATGGAGAGATATGGTTATTTTACGAGATGATGAACGAATTGCGCGGATGCGGCGATTGAGTCAATATACCAGTTTGCTAGGAATTGCGGCCTTGTTGGGTGGGATGGTGATTGCGTTTACGAATCCAGAGCGCTTTTTTGTGTATGAACTGTTGGCGTTGATGGCCGGCTGGTTGTTGTCACAGGTGGGTGTGTATTTGGGGCATCGTTATATTCGCAGCCCCCGCCCCGATGAGGCGTTGGATAAGGAAGTGCGGCGTGTGGCGAGGAACGGCCGTATGTACCATTACCTTCTCCCTGCCCCTCACGTTTTGCTGCTGCCGCAGGGGATTGTTATTTTCATTGCTAAATTTCAGGGCGGCAAAATCAGCGTGACAAACGATAAATGGCGACAGACTGGGTTGGGCTTTTTGAACATGCGCAAACTGTTTGGCGGCGAGTCGCTTGGCAATCCCAGTAAAGAGGCGCAGGCGATGTTGGGGTCAATGGCGAGTTATTTGCAAAAACATGCCCCCAGCGTGGAAGAAGTGCCGATGGCGGCTGTTGTCGTCTTTACTTCAGATGGCACGCAGGAAATTGACGTCAATAGCGCCAGTGTGCCGGTTGTGCATTACAAAAAATTGCGTGGCTTTTTGCGGCAACAGTGGCAAAAGGGCGGGCCAGCGCCATTGTCCACCGCAGATTACGAGGCCATTCGCGCCGCCTTTGACCAGAAAGCGTCCCATTTGCTTGAGATACAGGCAGAGGATGAAGCAGAGTAGGGAGGCATTGTATGGCGCGGGAAATTGCTTCCGGTGTTTATTGGATTGATGGTGATGGTAGTAACTTCTATCTTTGCGTGGAGGAAGATGGCCTGACGTTGATTGACTCTGGTATGCCGCGTCGCGAAGGGTTGGTATGGGAGTTGATCGCTTCGCTGGGGCGACCGCGCACGGATTTGAAGCGTATCGTCATCACGCACGCAGACCTGGATCACGCTGGCAGTGTGGCGGCGTTGCAGGCGGAGTCTGGGGCGACGGTGTATGCGGGGGAGGAAACGGCCGTACTCTTGCCCACCGGTAAATCTCCCAAGCATTTGCCCTTATTGATGCATTTGCTTACCAAGCTGATACATTATAAACCTGTTCCGGCTAAGGTCATTGAGGTCTTTCGTGATGGGGATGACCTCCCGATTTTGGGCGGTTTGCAGGTGTTGGCAACCCCTGGGCACACGACAGACCATTTCTCGCTATATCATCCGTCAACTGGTGTGTTGTTCACAGGGGACGCATTGAATCATCGAGATGATACATTGCAAATGACACCCCCCCGTATTACGGCCGATCTGGATGCGGCACGGCAGTCGGCGCTGCGCTTGTTAGCAATATCCCCGGCTGTGTTTGCTTGTGGGCATGGCACACCTCTGGCAACGCACACGTCTGATGATGTGATGCGGTTGTTTAATGAACTGCGCGGCGAGGGCAACGGCCGTTAACCACACATCCCCCATTTACCCACAAATAATTGAGGAGTAAGCAAAATGCCATTTACCAATCGTTCCGTACTCGATAAACATCTGATGACCTTGCAAGAAAAACTCCTGCAAATGACCAGTCTAATAGATACAGCCACCGAACAAGCCTTAAATGCTTTAAGCACGCGTGACATTCAATTAGCGGAGCAGGTGATTGTAGGAGACGAAGAAATTAACCGGCTTCGGCATGACGTAGAGGAGTTGGCTCATCTGGTATTGGCAACTCAACAGCCAGCCGCCGGTGATTTGCGTACCATTATCGCCTCCACACATGTAGCCGTAGAATTAGAGCGCATGGGCGATCATGCATCCGGCATCGCCCGCCTGGTTTTGCGCATGGAAGAGGAAGAAGATATTGATAACTTGCACAAATTGCCCAAAATGTGCAAACGCGCTCGCAAAATGTTGCAAGAAAGCATCCAGGCATTCATCGAACGAGATACCAATCTTGCATTTCAAATGATGAAGCGAGATGAAAAGTTGGATAATCAATACAATCGACTGTTTCGTGAAACCATAAAAGAAATGAAAAATGAAGCCTATGCTCAACGTGCTACATACCTTCTTTGGGTTGGGCACAATCTGGAGCGCATTGGTGATCGCGCTATTAATATAGCTGAGCGAGTCATTTTTATGATTACAGGCGAATTTGTGGAAAATGTTGGCGACCTGGATGATTTGACATAACAGAATTCCCGCTGCCCAGGTTGACAAGCAAAGGGCTAACAACTAGAATTCTGCTAATCTTGCAATTTTGCGTCCATCTCTAAAGGAGGTGATTCGCCACAGATAAAAACGAACAATAGAAACCACAGTTAACTTGTTGCTAGCAAACGCTAGTGAACTTTTATGATTTGGTTGTAGATTAACAAAAGATTGAATCTCTTGGAGGAGAAAATGAAACGCACCTTACTTTTTGTTTTGTTGACAGCCTTGCTGGCTATGTTGTTGGGCGCTTGTGGCGGCCAACAGTTAGAATGTGACGACCCCTTAGGTTGTGTCGAAGTAGCTCCTGGCGATCCCATCGTCATTGCTTCCGCTCTGGTTATTACCGGCCCCAATGAACAGTTAGGCCTTGATTCACAATATGGTGTAGAAATCGCCATCGACTTCAAGGGTGAAGTATTGGGCCACGAGGTTCAACTCCAGCCAGAAGATGATGGATGTAGTGCTGAGGGTGGACAAACCTCTGCCCAGAAAATTGTTTCTAACCCACAAATTGTGGGTGTTATTGGTACAAGCTGTTCTGGTGCCGGTGTACCCGCTTCCAAAATTATTTCTGACGCCGGTTACACAATGATTTCCCCCTCCAACACCGCTCCAGTATTGACGGATGCTGCCACTCACGAAGCTGGTTATCTGCGTACTGCGCACAACGATAAGGTGCAGGGCGCGGCAATGGCCGACTATGCTTACAATGTTTTGGGCGTACGTAAAGCCGCAGCCATCCATGATGGCGATCCTTACACAGAAGGGTTGGCAAGCGTATTCCGTGATTCCTTCACAGAACTGGGTGGCGAAATTGTGGCCTTTGAAGGTGAAGCCCCCGATGCAACCAACGTCGAGCCGCTTTTGACGACAGTGGCGGCTGCTGGCCCCGAATTTGTTTATTACCCAGTTTTCATCCCCTTGGGTTCTCTGATCACTAAAACTGCAAAAGAAATTGATGCCCTGGATGGTGTGTATTTGGCTGCTGCAGATGGTGTGCAGTCCCCAGACTTCTTGGAAGCTGCGGGGAGTGCTGCTGAGGGCATGTATGTATCTGGCCCAGACTTGAATTTTGCCAATGAGACTTATGATCGGTTGCTGACAAGCTATCAGGAAAAGTATGGCACGGAGCCATTGTCCGTCTTCCACGCACATGCGTTTGATGCCACAACCATTTTGTTGAATGCGATTGAAGAGGTTGCGCAACAAGGTGATGATGGTACGCTCTTGATCGGCCGTCAGGCACTGCGTGATGCCGTGTTTGCTACTTCTGGTTATCAAGGCGTGACAGGTTCGTTGACCTGTGATGCGAATGGTGACTGTGCGGATCCGAAAATTTCGGTTAGCCAGGTTCAGAATGGCGAATTTGTTGCTATTTGGCCCTAAAATTTAGTGATGTAGTTATAAAGCCTGGGGTTATTTACTCCAGGCTCTTTAACTGCCATTGTAAATAGGCTCCTGGCTTGTCCGGAGCCTGTTTCATACTTCATTGCAGCGACGGAGCGAGTTCCTATGGCACAACGCTTTAAGGATGTAGACTGGATTGGCCTGTTTCTTTGGCTGTTTCGAGCCGCGATCATTGTTCTCGTTTTATGGGGGACTGTGGCCAAGATTTTCTTTGGGGCTGGAAATGCGTATTCAGCTAGTGACTGGATTGATTTTTTTGTCTCTGGCCTCTCGCAGGGTAGTTTGTATGCCTTGATTGCTTTGGGATATACGCTGGTTTATGGTGTGTTGTTCATGATTAATTTTGCTCACGGCGAATTTTTTATGTCGGGCACGATGACAGCGACGGTTTTTATTGCATTGCCTCTCAGCGCCTCTGGTTTTCTGGATCGCAATCCAATCATTGGCATGTTGATTATATTGGTAGTGGCAATGTCCATTTCTGTGGGTGTTGCGTTGTTGACGGAGCGTATTGCGTATCGGCCGTTGCGCCGTGCGCCTCGTTTAGTTCCCTTAATCACAGCAATTGGCGCCTCGTTTTTTTGGCAGTATTTTTTCCGTGGCCTTTATGGTTCATCTTTGATCCCATTTCCTGAGTTGCAGGCTTTGCAAGGTAAGTTCTCCTTTTGGGGCGTGGATATTTTGAAGACTCGCGCTGTCGTGATTGTTTCGTCTGTGATTATGTTAATAGGGTTGTATTTCTTTGTGATGCGCACTAAGACGGGAAAAGCAATTCGTGCAGTTGCTGAGGATAAAGATGTGGCTGCGTTGATGGGAATTGACGTTGATCGCACGATAGCGATTACGTTTGCGACAGGTGCAGCGATGGCTGGCGCAGCGGGTATCCTTTATGGGCTGGTATTTAGACAGGTTCACTTTTTTATGGGATTTGTACCAGGTATTAAGGCGTTTACGGCCGCCGTATTAGGTGGGATTGGCAGTATCCCTGGTGCAGCATTAGGTGGCTTGTTCCTGGGCGTTATTGAAGCTGTTGGGCCGCCATTGTTTCTGGAAGGGTTGGGTATCCCAGGAGGACATCAGTTAAAGGATGTGATTGCATTTACGATGCTGGTGTTGGTCTTGATTTTCCGACCGCAAGGCATTATTGGCGAGCGGCTGGCTGAGAAGAAGGCGTAAGGGGTGTATGATGGCCCAACTTGATGTGCGCAATACGATTCGGATGGGGCTGCTGGCGGGAGTGGTTGCGGTCAGTTTAAGCATGATTGGCATGGTGGAGGCTTTTGACCAGCGGGATGTGATTACAGATGTGTTTTCGCTGGGGCAATTGCTGTTATTTACTGCACCGGCTATTGTAGGGTACATGGTTGTGCAACGGGGGAAGGTGAAGGCGTATGGGCCAGCGCTGTTTGGCGGTTTGATCGCCGGTGTGTTTGCCGCACTCCCTATTTTTGCTCTGTTAATTTTGACACTCATATTTCCCAATATTCGTGCTCAGTTGGTGAATGTTTCGCCGACGTTGATTGGGATTTTGGCTTTTGGGAATGGTCAGGTGGTCGGTGGTTTGTTGATGACGGCCGTCATGGGCATCCTCGGTTTGCTTGGCGCAGCCATTTACGTGATTCCAGACCGCATTGGTAATCCGCTGATACTGGGGTTGGGCTGGACCTTGTTAGTTGGCGTGCTATCTGAGGTGCTGCTGAACATTTTACGGCCGTTACTTCCCCGTGCCGTCCTTCGCTTTTTATTCGGAACCAAAGGGATTACATTTGCAACGGCCGTGATTCTGCTCATCCTTATTACAACGGGCATTGTTTGGTGGCAAGAAAAAGGACGCGAACAGGCCAAAGCCCGCCGCGAAGCCATGTCTTCCGGGCAGCAAAAGACGAGGCGACAGGTCTCGTTAGGTATGGGCCTGATTCTCCTTTTCGTCTTGCCCCTCATCTTGGGAACCTATCTCACCGAAGTTGTTGATAACGTCGGCCTCTACATTCTTATGGGATTGGGACTTAACATCGTCGTAGGTTTCGCGGGATTGCTTGATTTGGGCTATGTCGCGTTCTTCGCTATTGGTGCCTACACTGTTGGCGTCCTGACCTCACAGGGTGGTTTAGGCGTGGGGCACCTCTCTTTTTGGGTTGCCTTACCCATTGCTGTGGCAACCTCCACAATGGCCGGTATGCTTCTTGGCGTCCCGGTTTTGCGGATGCGTGGCGATTACCTCGCCATTGTCACTTTGGGCTTCGGTGAAATCATTCGTGTCCTTGCTACCTCCGATCTCCTCAAACCGGTCATTGGTGGTGCGCAAGGCGTTCTGCAAATTCCCAAGCCCGAAATTTTTGGCTTTACCGTCATTCAGCCACAACATTTTTATTATGTCATTCTTGCCGGTGTATTCCTGGCAATTTTCCTTTCCAGCCGCTTGCGCGACGCACGGTTGGGCCGCCAGTGGATGGCCCTGCGCGAAGACGAAGATGTGGCTGAAGCGATGGGAATCCATCTCGTCAAAACTAAGCTTTTGGCGTTTGGCATTGGCGCTGCCTTCTCTGGTTTGGCCGGGGCGATTTTTGCGGCCCGCCTCAGTTCCATTTTCCCTCACAGCTTCAACCTGCTCATTTCCATCAATGTCTTGAGTTTGATTATTGTGGGCGGGATGGGCAGCTTGCCCGGTGTAGTTGTGGGCGCGTTGGTTCTCGTGGGTTTGCCTGAACTGCTGCGCGAATTTGCCGAATACCGGCTGCTGTTGTATGGAGCGTTGCTCATTGCCATGATGGTCACGAAGCCTGAAGGGCTGTGGCCTTCTCCCGTTCGCCGCCGCGAACTTCGTGCTGCGGAGGAGGAGACTGCGCCCCAGATTGAGCAGGTCGGTTGAGAGGTGATACCATGCCATTATTAGATGCCAAAAATGTAACTAAACGCTTTGGCGGTTTAACGGCCGTTGATGACTTAACTTTCTCCATTGAGGAAGGGGCAATTGTCAGCATCATTGGGCCAAACGGTGCAGGTAAGACGACCTTCTTTAACTGCATAACCGGTTTTTACCAAATAGATGAGGGCGATATTATTTTTGACGGCCGTTCCGCCAAAGGCCGTGCGCCAGATCAGATTGCCCACATGGGCATTTCCCGTACCTATCAAAACATTCGCCTCTTCTCCGCCATGTCCGCATTAGAAAATATCCTCGTAGGCATGGAACCGCGTTTACACTCCAGTTGGCTGGGCGCTGTGTTCCGTCTGCCGGGAACCGTGCATGAAGAAGAAAACGCATTGGCCGAAGCCCGCGAACTGCTAAATTTTGTAGGCTTGGGAGGCAAAGGGGACATTTTGGCGCGAAACCTGCCTTACGGCGACCAGCGTCGCCTGGAAATTGCCCGCGCACTTGCCAGCAAGCCCAAGCTCCTGCTGCTCGACGAACCAACAGCAGGCATGAATCCCCGCGAAACGGCCGAAACCACCCACTTCATTAAAATGCTGCGCGACGAATTGGGTATCACCATTCTCCTCATCGAACATGATATGCGCGTGGTGATGGGAATTTCCGAAGACATCACTGTCCTCGATTATGGGCAGAAAATTGCAAAAGGGGATCCAGCTCAAATCCAGAGCAATCCCCGCGTCATCGAAGCCTATCTGGGGCGTGGTGCGGCTGCTAGCGCTACCATCCAGGTCTCATCGTAGAGAAGGAGTTTGTCATGGCCTTGTTAGAAGTTGACAATGTTCATGCCTACTATGGCAATATCCACGCCCTAAAAGGTATCTCGCTCACTGTTGAAGAAGGTGAGATCGTGTCGCTCATTGGTGGGAATGGAGCGGGCAAAACGACTACACTGCGGTCCATTAGCGGTTTATTATCTCCCCGTGAAGGAACCATCACCCTGCGCGGCGAAGATTTGCGCCAGTACAAAGCACACCAACTGGTTTCTAAAGGGGTGGCAATGGTTCCAGAAGGGCGCGGCGTCTTTGCGCGATTGACCGTTGAAGAAAATTTGCAAATGGGTGCGTATCATCGCAGTGATCGAGATGGTATTGCCAAAGATATGCGGCGTGTCTACCAACTATTTCCACGCCTGGAAGAGCGTAAGGGTCAGGTAGCAGGCACCATGAGCGGTGGCGAGCAGCAAATGTTGGCGACTGGTCGGGCGATGATGTCTCGCCCCACATTGTTGCTGATGGACGAGCCTTCAATGGGATTGGCTCCAGTGTTGGTGGAAGCCATTTTTCAGACGATTGAAGAAATCAACAAAGAAGGGACGACCATTTTACTGGTGGAGCAAAATGCGCACATGGCATTGCAAATTGCGAACCGGGGTTATGTGCTGCAAACGGGGGAGATTGTGTTGCAAGATTCGGCCAAGAGTTTGCAGCAAAATGCGATGGTGCAAAAGGCATACCTGGGGATTGATTAAACCGCCATGTTGGTTTTGAGCGCCCAAGATGTGCGTCAGGCTTTACCGATGGCTGATGCCATTGACGCGATGAAGCGAGCCTATGCTGCGCTCTCAGATGGGCGAGCGGAGATTCCGCTGCGGGCGCGGTTGCCAGTTGTGCCACATGACGCGGTGAGCCTGTTTATGCCCGCCTTTGTGCAGGAAGATGGGGCGGATGCACTTGCTGTTAAGGTTGTTTCTGTCTTTCCCCACAACGCTGCCAAAGGATTACCCCTCATTCATGCTGCTGTGATGGTTTTAGATGCGGAAACGGGACGGCCGTTAGCCATTCTCGAAGGTGGCGCTTTAACTGCCATCCGCACCGGGGCTGGCGCTGGGGCCGCTGCCGATTTGCTTGCCCGCCCTGACAGCCGCATTGGCGCAGTCTTTGGCGCGGGGGTGCAGGCTCGCACCCAACTTGAGGCAATGTGTTCTGTGCGCCGCTTGGAGACCGTGTGTGTTTACGACCCGAACCCAGAACGAACGGCCGTCCTCATCAACGAAATGACTGGATGTGGCCCTATCCCCGCCGATTTGCGGGCTGCGGCCTCCCCAAAAGAAGCTGTAGTCAACGCCGACATCGTTGCCACAGCCACCACCTCCCAGACCCCTGTCTTTACCGATGCTAATTTGAAACCCGGCGTGCACATCAGCGCTGTTGGTTCCTACACCCCTGATATGCAAGAAGTTCCTGCCGAGACGATAGCGCGGGCGGTGGTGGTGGTGGACTCCCGCGAGGCCAGTCTGGCTGAAACCGGCGACCTCATCCAACCGATTGCGGCTGGCTTGTTTACGGCGGAGCATATCCACGCCGAATTGGGCGAAATTGTGCTGGGGCGGCGGGGCGGGCGCACATCGGCCACGCAAGTGACCTACTTCAAATCTGTGGGCGTGGCGGTGCAAGATGCCATCGCTGCGCAGTTGGCCCTCACCAATGCGCAAAAATTGGGCTTGGGGCAGCAAGTAGATTGGTGATATATGATTCCCGAAACAGCCGACATCATCATCATTGGTGGGGGCGTCATGGGCGCCAGCACCCTCTATCATTTAGCGGCACGCGGCATGACCAATGTGCTGCTGTTAGAAAAAGAGTCGTTTTTTGGCACGGGCGCAACGGGGCGTTGTGCTGGAGGTGTCCGCTACCAGTTTGCCACTGAGGTGAACGTGCGTCTATCACAGGTCAGCCTGCCCATGCTAGAACGCTTCGAGGCGGAAATGGGGCAGGCCATTGATTTCCGCAAACCCGGCTACCTCTTTTTGCTGACCAACGATGAAGATGTGGCAAAATTTCAACACAATGTAGATTTGCAGCACCGCCTGGGTGTGGCTACTGAGTGGTTGGATGGCGACGAAATACGCCGCCGTCTGCCAATGATGCGTCTGGAGGATGTGTTGGCGGGCACGTACAATGGCGCGGAAGGATTGGTGGACCCCAACGGTGTGGTGATGGGTTACATGAGCGCGGCGCAAAAGTTGGGGGCACGGGCGCTGACGGATGCGCCGGTGACGGATATTGGTGTGGCAAACGGCCGTATCACTTCCGTCACCACCCCTCATGGCGTTATCTCGGCCCCGGTCATTGTGAACACTGCCGGCCCTTGGGCGGGTCTCATTGGCGAGATGGCTGGTGTATCCATTCCCATCACCCCCATTCGCCGCCAGATGTTTACCACGACAACTTTGCCGCAAATTCCACCTGATTTTCCCTTTGTCATTGACTTTGCCCAATCGCTCTACTTCCACCGCGAAGGAGAAGGCTTGCTGATTGGCATGTCCAATCCCCACCAGCAGCCGGGTTTTGATCAGCGCGTCGATGAGAAATGGGAACTGCACAATATGGAAACGGCCGTTGCCCGAATGCCCCTGCTGGAACGGGCTGGTTTGGTTTCCCGTTGGGCGGGCCTGTACGAAGTCACCCCCGATGCGCACCCCATTTTTGGCAAAACTCCAGTGGATGGTTTCTATCTTTGCGGCGGTTTTTCTGGGCATGGCTTTATGCACGGCCCCATCGCCGGGAAGCTGATGAGTGAGATCATTCTTGATGGGCAGGCAAGCACAGTGGATGTGTCTGCGCTAGACCTGGCGCGTTTTGCCGAGGGGCGGCTAATCCACGAGTACAACGTTGTCTGATGCCGCACATACGCTGGTTAATTCTCCTGCTTTTGCTGTTGGTTGGCTGTACAGTGCCAGGACTGGAGTGTACAGACCCTTTGGGATGTGTGGTGGTGGGGCCAAACGACCCCGTTGTGCTGGCAACTTTATTGGATACAACCGGCCCTGCTGCTGAGTTAAGCGCTGAGGTGGCACGGGGCATTTCTTTGGCGTTGGCAGAACGAGACAGTACGATATTAGAGCATTCTGTTTCATTGTTGTCGTTTGATGCTGGCTGCCGTGCTGCAAAAGGGGAGTCTGCCTCCCAAGAGATTGCTACTGTGGAAGAGGTGATTGCGGTGTTGGGTACGGTGTGTGCCGAATCGGCGGAAGCAGCGCTGCCGGCCATTGCCGAGGCGGGCGGCGTGTTGGTTTCTCCAGCAAATACAGACCCGGCATTGACGCACACGGCCGTTTCTCCCGCCCCTGCTTATTTTCGCACTATTCCCGATTATACACGCCAGGCTGAGTTGATGGCCCACTTTGCAGATGAGGTTTTAGAAGCGCAAACGGCCGTCATTCTTTATGATAACTCCCCGTACAGCGAAGTCCTGCGCACGACCTTCCGCGATGCCTTTTTACAAACTGGTGGCACTGTTTCATTGCAGACCCGGCTGGATGTGCCTGTGCAGCTAGACGATGTGATGCAGTTAACCTCCCTTTCCGCGCCAGATGTACTTTATCTTCCCTTGTTTGAAACGGACGCCACCGCCATTTTGGCATTGATTCAAGAAAATGAGGCCTTGGCCGAAACACAAGTGCTGGGCAGCGACAGTTTGCTGCTGCCCAGCTTCCCACAGGGCGCGGGGGCAGCCGTTGATGGGATGTTGGTTTCTGGGTTGGCTGTCAATGGCAATGCCTACCAAGATTTCTTGAACCGTTGGCAGCAGGAATACGGTTCGCTGCCGCAAACCCCTTATGCTGCTTTTGCCTATGATGCCGCTGATTTATTGTTGACGGCCGTTGCCGACAGCGCCCAGGTTAGCAGCAATGGGGCACTCCTCATTGGCCGCCAGGCCCTGCGCGAGAGCCTGCTAAAAACAACAGGTTTCCCCGCCTTGACTGGCTTGTTGACCTGCACACAAAATGGTGACTGCGGCAGCGACAACTCACTGGTCATCTTTCGTTTGGCGGATACGGAACAGCCAGGAACGACCTGGCCTCCCCCGGTTATCTGGCCGCAGGAAAATTAGAGAGTGACGTTTGAGTTGCCAATCTTCAATCTCTCATTTCTAATTACAGGTATGATGGATACACGCATGAATACCAAGACCTTGTTTGGTTTACTTTTGTTGCTTTTTTTGCTGGCTGGTTGCCGGGATGAAGGGGTAGAAGCGGTGGAAACGGCCGTCACTCCCACACCCACTCGTTCAGCATCCCCTACTACCCAAAGCACCAGCGCCATAGGCGACCCCAACTTCATCGTCATCGCTACGGATGCCCCTGACGAACCCTTCACCAGCTTCAATAAATTTGGCGAGGTCAGCGGCTTTCTTCCTGACCTGATGGCCGGATTAGCGGCGCAAGCTGATCTCGGCTACGAATTTGTTGTCACGCCTTACGAAGGGGCACTTAACAGCATTGGCAAAGACTTCGATGCAGTGATGTCTACTTTTGTCTTAACAGACAGCGTTCCCCCTGAGGGTGTTGTATACACCGATCCCTATTTGCAGGTTGGACAAGTATTGATCGTGCTGGCCGATGTGCAAGATTTGCAAAGTTACACCGATTTGCAGCCTGGCATGACCGTCGGTGTGCAAGCATTCAGCAGCGGCTATGAAGCAGCCCGCACCGTTATGGGTCTTAGCACAAACGACATCTTCACTTACGACAGCCCGCGCGGCGCGATTGAAGCTCTTGTAGATGAAAGCATTCACGCCGTCATCCTCGATCATTACAGCGCGGAACATTTTGTAGCCACATACCCGGAACAGCTCAAAATTGTGGGTGGCTTTGGGACAGAGGCTTGGATTAGCAGCAAAGCGTACAGTATTGCCGTCTCCGCAAATGATACAGATTTGCTGAACCGCCTGAACGAAGCCATTGCTGCCGGCCAACGGGATGGTTCTATTGTGGCCGACGTAACCACCTGGTTAGTTCCCGATGTGGCGGACATTGACGCTGGCGAATCGCGGGTGGGGACGCCCGACACCGAGTTAATTATCGGCATTGTCGGCACATTGGAAGAGTTAGACCCGGCTACTGTGCCAGACCTGATTAATTGGGAAGTGATGCAAAACACGATGAGCGGCCTGTATCGGTTTAATGCCGCCAACGAGTTACAGCCAGCGCTGGCTGCGGATTTCCCGACCATTTCCGCCGACAAATTGGAGTACACGATTCGCTTGCGCCCCGGTTTGCGCTTTCCCGATGGCAGCGAATTTACGGCCGATGACGTGAAATGGTCGTTGGATAGGGCATCTGTGGTGGGTAGTGGCAGTTACCTGGTCAACCGCTACCTGAAGGATGCCGATGAAGATGGTTTTGCCGATGCAGATGCTGTGCAGGTGGTAGACCCCATTACTGTGAAGATTGTTTTGCAGGAACCCCTGGGTTATTTCCCCAGTATTTTGGCAACCCCGCCCTTTTTCCCCATTAGCAATGAGTGTTATGCGGAGGTGCTAGATCCGCTCAGTGAGTGCGGTGGGTTGGGGCCGTATACCATCACCAGTTGGGAGCCGGGCGAGCGAATGCGCTTGCAGGCTAACCCGGAATGGCCGGGTGATGCGCCGCAGTTCCCCAATATTCAACTCCGTTTTTATGACACACCCACGCTGATGATGCGCTCGCTGACGGACTTTCAGTCTATTGATGTGGCTTGGACAGGGCTGGCTTATGCAGATTTTGTGACTTTGCAGAATCAAGATGCGGATGGCAACGGCCGTCCCGATTTCATTGGGTGGGAAGGGCCAGCTACTTTCAAGAGTTACCTTATCTTTGAGCAGATCACCGCGCCCTGGGACAATAAAAAAGTGCGGCAGGCGGCCAGCTTTGCCATTGACCGCGAAGCGCTGGCAAACGAGGTCTTTGGCGGCAGCCGGTTGCCGTTGTACAGTCCCGTGCCCGATGACGTGCCCGGCCATGTAACAACCGAGCCGCAGCGCGATCTGGCTCAAGCCCGTGCTCTATTGCTGGAGGTTGGTTACAGTCAGACTCAGCCGTTGCCGATTACAATTTGGTACTTAAATGACGGCCGTTACACCAATCTGGAAACCGCCTACGCCACCGCCATCAAAAACCAGCTAGAAGAAACCGGTGTGTTTCAAGTGACACTCTCTCCCGCCCCCTGGGAAATCTTGCAGACACAAATCTTTAGTTGCGGTTATCCTGCTTACCTGATTGGTTGGCCCTCCCCAGGTGCGCCAGTCGAGTATCTTGATGTGCCCAGTTGGACAAATTTCTTTGTGCAAAACACAGACCGCGTTTTCTGCTCCAATTACCAGAGCGCAGAGATGGATCGGCTGGTTGCCGCCGCGCAAGAAGAAATTGACCCCACTGCCCGGCAAGCGATTTACGCCGAAATCCAGACGCTGTGGGCAAACGAATTGCCGACACTTGACCTGACGCAAGAGCCGCGCCGCCTACTCTCGCTGCCCAAAATAGGCGGCGTGCAAATAGACGCGCTGGGGATGCTGCACTACGATTTACTGACAAAAACGGGGGATTGATCGGTGGTCAGGAATCAGTGGTCAGTTACTGATTACCGACCACTGATTCCTGAATACAGGTTACTGACTACTGGCTTTTTCGCGCTTGGCGATGCGCTTGGCGCGGGGGCCAACGACGCGCTCGTTGCCTTCAATGAGGCGCTTGATATTGGGGCGCAGCGCCCACAGAACGATGCCCATTGTGATTAGACCGCCAACTAGATAAGCGGGGGAAGAGTCTATGCGCATTGCGTAGCGGATGCCGAAAACGATGGGGATGATAGCGGCCATCGCCATTGAGGCGACGGAGGCCATGCCTACGCCCACCAGCAGCCCAACCATGACTGCCAGACCAATGGGAAACATCGGCCACCAGACTCCAGTTGACCAACCCACATTAGGCCCCGTACCCGCACCACCACGCCAGCCAATGAAGACCAGCTTGCCTTCTTTGCGCCGCCAAGAGAGAAAGACAGACCAGTTGTGACCAACCACAGTCATAACACCGGCGGCAATGACAGCCCAGGGCAGTGCTGTGTCGCTGAGTACGTTTGCCAGGATGAGCTTACTCAGCCAGACACCCATGAATCCTTTGAATACATCACTGAGGCCGGTGATGGTTCCCACTTGCCAGCCTGCCGCTCGTAATGAATTAGTCCCTCCGGTGCGGCCGCTGCCAAAGTCGCGCAGATCAATATCTTTACGTTTAATTCTCACGTACAGAAATCCAAACGGGATTGCTCCCCATAGATAACCGATAATGCCTGCTACGACGAAATAAAGTATGTTCATTCTGCTCCTCGCTGTTTTTCGTTTTTGGAATTTCTACTTTCTCGGAAACTATCAGTTTCTGGGAGAATAATCAAGGTATTCTATATAAACACAGGTCTCTGGAGTTAGTTGCTTGTTTGCCGTGAAACGCGACAAGTTTGCAGTTACATTTCTTGTATGGAAATCGCTACTTCGTGAACCTCATTGCTCTCAATAAAAAAACCGCGCACGTGAGGGGTGTGACGGTTTTGGAGGGATATGATGAGGTAGACGACGCCGGGGTAGTAAGCAAGGGCAATGTCTGTAGGGGAGGGTGTTTGTGGGCCACGTGGGTGGGAATGATAGATGGCGAGCAATTCGCTGTCATGCTCTTCTATGTGCAGCATGGCCTGAAGCTGCTGCACGGGGGCCATTTCGTAGCGGGTGGGGCTGTGTAGCTGATTTTCGATGGCGTAAAGGTGGCTGGCACGGCCGTTCTCTCCTCCCAATAAGCCACATGCCTCCAACGGGTACTCAGCCTGCGCCTGAGCCAGCATCACGTGCAGCAGGTTGGCAGGGACGGTTAATCGAGTGGGTCGTGTCATGCCAGCACCTTTGCCAGCCGCCGCACACCTTCCTCAATATCTGTTTCGCTGAGTCCGCTGAATCCCAGCATGATTGAAGGTGGGGCAGGCCGTTGTAAATGATAAGCCGCGCCGGGATAAACGCCCACGCCTGCATCTGCCGCACGGCGCACCAGTGCAGCCTCGTCACACGCCTCGCTTAGGTAGAGCATGACATGCAGCCCAGCCGGAGCCGAAGAATAGTGCACGCGCTGCGGCAAATAATCGGCCAATGCCTGCACCAACACCTGCCGCCGCTGCCCATAGGCTTCCCGCAAATGGTGCAAATGGCGCTCGAAGTGTCCTTCGGTGATGAAGTCGGCGACGGCCGCCTGCGTCAACGTGGGCGCTCCGCGATCCACCAGTTCTTTGGCGCGGAGGAAGGGTGTCAGCAGTGGTTCTGGCAGTACGACGTAGCCCAGGCGCAGCGCCGGGAAGAGGACTTTGGAGAAGGTGCCCAGGTAGATGACACGGCCGTCTTCATCCAATCCTTGCAGCGCGGCCAGGGGACGGCCGTCATAACGCAGTTCGCCGTCATAATCATCTTCAATGAGCAGGGCGTCGTGGCGGCGTGCCCAGTGCAGCAAGGCCAGGCGTCGTGGCAGCGGCATTGTGCCGCCGCGCGGGAACTGGTTGGACGGCGTGACGAAGGCCAGCCGGGCACGGCTTTCGGCGGGGATGGCTTCTACCGCAAAGCCTGTTTCGTCTACGGGAACGGCCGTTACCTTTGCGCCGCGCAGCCGGAACAACTCGAAAGCGGCCGTGTAGCCGGGAGTCTCCACCAGCGCTTCGTCTCGATGCCCCAGCAGCAGGCGGGCCAAAATGTCTAGTGCCTGCTGTGCCCCGCTGACAATGACCACTTGTTCTGGGGTGCATTGCACACCGCGCAGCCGCTGCAAATAATCGGCCAATGCCTGACGCAGCGGGTAGAACCCGGCGACGGAGCCATAGCGGGAAAGCATCACGTCATCGGTGCTGAGATAGCGGGCCAGCAGCCGCCGCCAAATATCGTAGGGGAAGATGTGCGGGAAGGAACGGCCGAATCCAAAATCAATCGGTTGGCGCACCGCTCCCTGGGTTACTTTGCGGTGCTTAGCTTGTAGCACACGCTGCCCCCAAGGGGAGAGCGCGGGTGTGAATGAATCTGACAGGGCTGGTACAGGGAGAGGTAAGTCAGCGGCGACAAAAGTTCCCGCACCGAGGCGGCTGACAATGAATCCTTCGGCTTGCAACTGCGCGAACGCCTCCAAGACGGTGACGCGTGCAACACCGGCTTGCTGCGCCAGGGCGCGGCTGGCGGGCAGCTTGCAACCCGGCAGCAGATCGCCGTGCAGTATTTGCTGCCGGATTTGCCAGTAAAGCTGCCAGTATTTCGGCCGTTCTGCTTGTTCGTTGATGTGGAGATCCATAGAGTACCTTTGTAAATGCGCTTACTACACAGTAACAAAAGTAATAAACACCTCTGTCATGTCTGCGAAGGTAGGCATCCATCTTTTGGATTCTCGCTTGCGCGGGCATGACGAGTTCATAAAACTTATGTTACGGTGTACTTACTTACTGATTTTTTAGGAATGACTTAAATCGTCATACCGTATACAATATTATATGATGATGTAAGGAACTGGTGTGCCCCGGAATAGCGAGAAGTTTGGTTGAACCCATGCCCTATCGAAGCACAGACAAGACACGGAAAAAGAAGGACAGTAAACGCACGGCAATGATGCAAGCGGCCGTGCGGGTGTTTGCCGAAAGAGGATACCACGATGCGACTGTACGTGACATTGTGAGTGCGGCAGATGTGGCGGTGGGGACTTTTTATTTTTATTTCCCGGATAAAGAGACGTTGTTTGTGCATTTGTATGAGGAAACGGCCGATTTTCTAATTCGCACGATTCGGCAGGCTGTTGTGAACCGGGCGACGCTGCCACAGCAGTTGGCGATGGGCTTGCAAGCCTATGTGAATATTGCAGTCTATGAACCAGCGGTGGTGCAGTTGCTGCTGGTGGGGGGCGTCGGCGCGGTGCTGTCGTTAATAGAGAAGCGGGCGGTTTTCCGCGAGAATCTGATTGCGATGTGGCAGGCTCCGCTGGAGCAGGCTATGCAAAAAGGGGTGATTGCCCCGCAAAATTTGCGGCGCACGGCGGAGGCGCTGGCGGGGGCGTTTGATGAGGTGGTCTTGAATTTATTGGGTCATCCTAATCCAGAAGCGGAGGCGGGAACGGCCGTGCAAGAAATGACGCAATTTGCACTACGTGCGGTCGTGTACAAGGGGTAGTATCACCACAGCCACTATGAGCGAACAAGACGCAACCATTCATATCCTCATTCAGACGCTCAGCGCGAACGGCCGTCTCCTTGACGACATCGACACGTATCTTGAGCAGGCTGTTTCGCAGATCAAAGACACCTTGGGCTATTATCATGTTCAAGTGTATTTGACCGATAGTTTATCCCCTGCGCTTGTGCTGCACAGTGGAACGGGTGAGGAAGGGCGGCGTCGCAAACAAATGCGCTTTTCTCTGCCCATTAGCGCCCGGCGCAGCCTGGTTGCGCAGTCTGCCCGCGAGAAAACGCCAGTCATTGTGAATGATACGCGCCAGACACCCCATCATTTGCCCAATGCCCTGTTACCAAAAACGCGTGCCGAAGCCGCCATTCCCCTGATTTGGGAAGAGCAGCTATTAGGCGTGCTGGATGTGCAGCACAGTGAGCCGGACTATTTTGACGTTGCACAGCGTTTGCTTTTGGAGGTTTTGGCAAAAGAGGTGGCAACGACGTTGGCCTTTGCCCAATTAAAGCAGGGACAGACTCGTTTACAGGCACATTTAACGGCGTTTGATGCATTGGGAACGGCCGTAAGCAATGCCGCTGACGAAAATGAACTCATTGAACAAGCAACCCAAATTATTATACAAGCCCTTCAGGCCGACAACGCTGGTCTCGGATTTATCGAGTCCCAAAGCGGCAACTTGCGTATGCATCGATCTTACCAGCTTAACGTTGGTTGGGGGCGGCCTGCACTGGTGACCGGCCCTGGTGAAGGAGTCACCGGTCGTGTGTTGGCCTCCGGGCAGCCCTGGCGTATTCCTGATGTGTCGCAAGAACCGGCTTATATTGGGAACCCTGCCATCCATTCCGAGTTGTGCGTGCCCATTCGAGAAAATGGTCAGGTGATCGGTGTGATTAACGTGGAGAGCGTGCGCTTAAATGCCTTTTGTGAAGCTGATGAGGCATTCTTGTTGATTGTTGCCAATCAGTTAGCCACCGCTTTTCAAAAAATCCGATTAGCAGGCACATTTAGCCGTCAGCTAGAGGAAAAAGACACCCTGTTAGCGATGATGCGGGCCATTTCGTCCCTGCAATTGGAAGATGTATTGAATGCTATTGCCCAAGAGGCAAAAGACCTTTTGCAAGGAGATGCCAGCCGCATCTATTTATTGGAACCGGACGAAGAAGCACTCCATTGTGTGGCCGTGTGGGCAGACGCAGCCGAGGCTGTGCGCCAGTTTCCGGTGAAGATAGGACAGGGTATTACAGGAAGTGTGGCATTAAGCGGTGTGCCGGAGATTGTGCCCAACACGCGTTATGATCGCCGTGCGCTTTATATTCCAGGGACGCCGCCCCGCGATAATGCGGCTATCTTTGCACCACTCAAACTGCGCCAAAAGGTGTTGGGGGTGATGAGTATCGTCCGCAATGATTTGAATCGGCCTTTTACCCCAACAGACCTGACTTTGTTAACGACAATTGCTGAGCAGGCTGCATTGGCGATTGAAAATGCAAGGCTCTTTGCTGCAGAGCGACGGAAGCGGGAAGAGTTTAGTGCGTTGAATGCGGTTGCGGCCGTTAGCGTGGAAGCGGTGACGGAAGATGACTTATTAGAGAGAGCTACGCGGTTTATTGGGGCCAGGTTATTCACCGACAGTTTTGGCGTGATGCTGTTGGATGAGGTAAGCGGTGTGCTGCGCACGCATCACACTTATTGGGGGCCAGAGGCGACGGTTCCAATTGATGGCAGTATTGCCGGGCAGGTTGTGCAAACGGGATTGCCTTTCCGAACAGCAGATGTTGCCCGTGAAGTTCGTTTCTTTGAGGCGCAGGTTTTTGAAATGGGGGCGCAGATGCACGCGAAGTTGTGTGTGCCTCTATCGGTGTCTGGAAAAGTGGTGGGTGTGCTGAATGCGGAGAGCAAGCAGCCTGGTGTGCTGACAGATGCGGATGAGAAGCTGTTGCTGACATTGGCAAAGCAGATGTCTACTGCATTGAAGAAGATTGAGCTTTTGGAGATGGAGCGAAAGCGGACGATGCAGCAGCGGGCGCTGGCTGAGGTGGCGGGGCTGTTGTTGTCTAAGCTGAGTTTTCGGGAGTTGTGGACGGCCGTTTCTGAGGCTGCTGAACAAACGTTGCAAGTTGATAGGACAGCTATCTTCCTTGCTGGCTTGAATGAGGGGCGGCTTGTTTGCGCTTATCGCAACAATCTTTCCACGCGATTTACTGACGAGCTAGCGGCTCATTTTGATCAGACTTCTGAAAACCGCTTACTGCATCGTCGTGAGCCTGTCTTGCAGCATAATGTTCTCCAGTACAGCCAGAATGTGCAAATGCTAGACCTGTATAGGCAAGAGGGTTTTCATTCGTATGCGCTTTTCCCCTTGCATTCGAATGGTGACTTTTTGGGATTGATTGCTGTGTACCGCGACACGGCCGTTCCATTTAGCAATGATGATGTGAGCACGGGGCAAGCTTTGGCAAAGATGACGGCCGTTGCCGTGCAAAATGTCCAGCTTTTCACCGAGCGTGCCCATACCTTGCTCAAAGAGAAGCAAATCAATGCGCTGATTCATCAACTCAACGAAGAAAAAGATATGCCAACCATTCTGGCGACCGTTATCCAGAAAACGGCCGTTCTAATAGGAGCTGAAGCGGGATTTGTAAGTTTGATACTCGAAGGAACCATCATGACTTACTACCCGTACAACATTCCACCCCATCTCAACCTAAATCCCACGACGCATGGTAAGGGCATTGCCTGGCATATAGTCGATACCAGTGAATCCATCTTACTGGCCCATTACAAGCAACATCCGCAAGCCATTCCCAAATGGATCAATGCTGGTATTCAGGCCTTTCTTGGCGTGCCCCTGCTCGCCCATAACACCGTTCAAGGCACATTGTGTTTACTCAACTTCTCAAAACACAAACCGTTCACATCTGGGGATCGTATCTTAGCAGAATCACTTGCCCGTCAGGCTGGATTAGCCATATACAACGCACGCCATACCGAAGAACAAAACCAACGTATGAGCCAACTAGCTGTATCTCTTGCTCGTCAGGAAGAGTTAGATCGGGCCAAAGATAATTTTGTGCATACAGTGACCCATGAACTACGCACGCCATTAGGCATCATTATGGGGCATACCGAACTGTTAGAGAGCGGCATTTTGGGCGAACTCCCTGCAACACAGCAAGAATCCGTTACCATTATCGCCCGTCGGGTGCGTATGATAACCGATATGCTTGATGATCTGGGTGTCTTATTGGCTGCCCAAACCCAAGAAACACATCCCGAAGTTATCCAACCCTCCCAATTTATTAACTCTATCCTGACAGATTTCCAGCTTAAAGCAGAAGAAATTGATTTAAGCCTGATTGCTGAGATACCGAACGCCCTCCCTGCTGTCACTGGAGATGTGACCCATTTACGGCGTGTGTTTGACAACTTACTGTCTAACGCATTCAAATTCACTCCGGCTGGGGGCCGTGTCACAGTTCGCGCTGCTGTGGAAGGTGAATACGTGCTGCTTTTTGTAACCGATACGGGGGTAGGTATGCCCTCTGACCAATTGGGGCGCATCTTTGAGCGTTTTTATCAGGTGCGCGGGCATAAAAATATGAACCCACACGGGAGCGGGTTGGGTTTAGCGTTAGTAAAAGAAATTGTGGAGGCGCACAAAGGTTACGTGCATGTAGAAAGCGAAGAGGGTAAGGGTTCTACGTTTGAGGTCGCGCTGCCAATTACACAAAAGATGTGATGTGTGAGGCATGAAACGTGACCGGAGATTCATCACGTTTCACGCCTCACGTTTAACGGAAGCTAATCGGCAGATATACATTTTCGGTGAGGATGACGACATCCAGCGTACTCATATCCCCGTTGGTCTGATAGGATTCGGTATTGCCAAGTATGTCTACGGCTTGAGAGCGGAACCAGTAGATAGCGCTGGTATTGGGCGGCGTGAAAATAGCGCTTGTTCCCGACACATTATTTAGCCAGGAAACCCACGTACTACTCCCATCCAGGCGGTACTGTACATTGTAATGAGAAACACCCGACAGCGCGTCTGCACCACTCCAGGCTACAATGTACTCGCTAAACCCCTGGCGTTGATAAATACCATCTACAGCCGAAGTAGGCGGCGAATAATCAATGCCAAAGCGGCGTGTGGTAGACGTAATCTCATTGCCATAAATGGTTGTCATCTTCACTTGCCAATACAGGTTGGCATACTCTTGTCCAAATGTGTGGCTGTGGCTGGTGACGGCCGTTCCCCAATTCTGGTCCAGTACCACATTGCTAAAATTTGCATCCGTTGCCACACGCAGCCGTGTGCCCGTAACCATGCCAGGGCTGGTGAAAGACCAGTTGAACTGCACAGACGGGTTACTAAACCAGGCATTATTGGCAGGGGTGGAGAGCACGGCCGTCCCCTCAATGGGTAATATGCGGATTGCGTCAAACCACACGCCACGACCGTCATCCGTCGTCGTCAAATCCGTCAGATGCACCACATTCCCCGTGCCCGCATTCAAATTAAACTCACCCAGTGACATCCACAGACCCACATCCGCATCCTGATTGATAATGACCGAACTAACGCCATCGCGGTGTGTGACAGTATAGTGTGCTCCCGTTGTCTCGCTCGTGCCCGTGTCACAGTACGGCGCATACACTTCAATCTTATATCGTCCGGTGTAGGGCACTTGCGGCCGCCACTCACCCCAATTGGCCGACTCGCTCGGATCGGTAGTAGACCAGGTGTAATAGGCATGATTATTATGCCCACAGTCGCCCGGCGCTATGTGCCAATTCGCATCACTCTTGATGAAATTGCCCGTCACTTCATCCACGTAAATATATGGATCAACCAGACCAATGCGGTCAGCCACATCTTGCCGCAGTTGCGGCAGCAGCGCATACGCCCCACTGCCAGGGCAGGAGGTTTGCGTGCCGCCATACACATCGCGGTGGCCCATCAAATTAGGCAGTCCCCAAGAAATATCTGGCAGCGCATCGCTGGCATTAAAAACATTGATGTCGCGTTGATCTGCTTTCCAGGCCAGCAAATCGGCTGCCCTTTCTAGCATGATTGTGGGGGGGACAATCCCATCCAGGTAGCCTAGTTGAAAATTACCGATGAGCGAGACGGCCATCGTGCCCCGATTCGCTTCTCGCGCATGAATGCCTACCACGTTATCTCCGCCGTAATGCCCTTCAAAGGCCACACCGTACAGGTCTACCAGATATTGGTAGCCAATGTCGCCCCATCCATTTGTGTAATTATGGTAGCGCCAGATAGCACGCACAATCGCTGCGCTTTCTGATGGCGTATAGGAGTTGTTGGTGACGGTATGATGCACGATGAGGTGCGAAACCGGGTAATAGGTCACGGCTGGATTACACTCATCGCCATAATAAGGATTGCACCACACCTGGCGGCTGATGACAGAAGGTTTGGGAAAACTAGTGGTATTCGCAGGCAAGATGTTTTGTCCGGCATCCCATGCTTGCTGCTCAGCCAATAGTTCTTCGGTGGTGGGGGTGTTGCTGGTGTCAATGAAGGTCAGCGTGAGGGTTTGTAAGATAGGTGATTCTGTGCCCTCATAGCGACCCATGCTGACACGGTATTGAGCCAGTTGATGTGGCGCAAAGGCGTTGGGAGTCAGAAACAGGGAGCCAACGGTTGGTGAATCAGCGTCGGTCATCCAATCATCATTTTCGTGGATGTCCGCCCAATCTGTCCAGTCGCCAACGGCCGTTTTGCTGCGCACCTGTATCTCTAAACTGGCCCCATCGGGAATAACGGCCGTCCACTTAGGCACAATCACATTAAACGGGATGGGCGATTGAACGACAGGCGAGGTGTAGACGGCGGTGACCGCCGTATCCGCCACCATCAGCCCTGCATCCACTACCTGAAACCCTTCGCCAGTTCCCTGAACAAACTCATTGGCCGAAAAAGCCAGGTCTGCCAGGCCAGCTACGGCCGTTTGTTCAGCCCCCACTTCCGCCGGCCAACGAACCAACACCAACAGCAGAATAATCAATCCTGCGAATGTTACAGACTTAAATTTCATGATACTACTCCGTAATCGTTTGCCATCAGTAATTGTACAGCGCCCCATGATGGCATAAACGATTTTCTCATCATATCATCCTTCCCCTGGTAGAGAGAGTGAAAAGCAGTCAAATGGCACGTTGAGAAAGAGTGAAATTTGAGCGTTCAGTGCTAAAATCAAGTTATGTCCAAAAGTAATCCACACAACCTGCACAGCAAAACCGACTTGCCCGTCACGGTACGCGCCGCCCTATCAATTTGGGTTCCCATCTTGTTAGCCGCGCTCACGGCCGTTCTCCTCCCCCCCGATACAACAAACAGCGGCCCCCTCGCCATCGCTCCCATCTTTGCCGTATTGGGCATTACAAGCTGGTTCATGGGCCTGCTTTGGTACGGCCTATCGCAAATGGGCTTGCGAGGGCAGCGTCCCCTCTTTTCCAGCATCGGCTTCGCCGTGCTGCTCTGGATTACCTTCCTGCTTTTTCGCTTTATCTTCGTCAAGATGGAAGCCTTCGGGCGCGGCGGCATTGCTGGGCAAACCTTTATTTACCTGCTGCTGTTCGAGGCCTTTGCCGTGCAAATATGGGCCTTTGGTCTGGTTTTTCGCACCCTTGCCGAATGGCGCGGCGCACTCACGGCCGCATTCGCCAGCGGTATTCTGTTCGGCATGGTCGCGTATCTATTGTTCCAAGAATCCTTTAATGGTAGTGTGAGCAGCCTGCTCTATTTTTTGTTGTGGGGCATTTTGTACGGCATCATCCGCTTGCGCACGGGCAGTATTTTGGGCATGGTATTGGTGCAATCGCTGCAAAGTTTCACCGCCTGGACGGTGCTTTACCCGGAGGCGCAGCCCGCGCCGGAACAGTTGCAAAGCCTCTATCTGGCCGTCAGCGTCGTGTACCTGATTATCCTTTGGCGCTTGTGGCCGAAACAGGAGAGTGATTATCGTGTCTGAGTTGATGGTAATGCTTGATGACCGTGCGCGGCTGGTAACGGCCGTTCTCGCCGCCAGCCAATGGCCGGAGCAGGAACAGGCCCAATTAACCCACGCCGTGCATCCCCACGCCAAACAAACCCGCCAGTTTGTGCAGCCCTTCGCCGCACATACGGCCGTCCAACACGTCAACACCCTGTTGGCAGATGGCACGGCCGTTAGCGAACTATTCGCCGCCGCACTGCGCTGCACCTGGCCCGATTTCGCGCCGCAGGAGCCATTGCCCCCGGCCACCCCCGCCGCGCTGCCCGCAGCCCTGGCCGATTTTGCCCGGCAAACGGCCGTACCCACCCAATTCTGGCCTCATCACACCGCCGCCTGGGACGAAGCGATGAGCGACTTGCAAGCTATCTTCGATACGTCCCTGTTGGCTGATTTTGTGGGACGGCTGGCGGGACGGCCGTTGCCCAAACCACTGCTCATCAGCCCCAATCTGGTCTACCCCGCGCTGAGTACCGTATTGGTGGAAACGGCCGTTGCCCTGCACCTGATCATCCCCCCGCCCAAAGCCGTCGGTGAGTCCCCGCCCTGGCCCTACAGCGAAGGCCCCGACTGGGTGCTGGCCGAAGCCGCGCAAGCGCTCATCGCCCACCACCTTGCCGCCGCATTAGACGCTGCGCCGGAACGCCGCGCTCTGCTCACCCACGCCGCCATCACCCTCTTTTTGGAGGAAGCCCTCGGTGAAGCGGACGCCCTGGCCTACATGGTACGCAGCAAACGCCAGTTCAGTCTACCCACCCTGCCTCTCGTCGTGGAAGACATCCGCGATGCGCTGGAGGCGGGAAGAAGCATTTAGCAATTAGCTTTTAGCTAATCGCTAAATGCTAATTGCTAATCGCTAATCGCTCCCAGGAGTTTCCATGTCCTACGAATTCATTCTCGCTCGTGTAGAAGGCAAAGTTGGTATTGTGCAGTTCAATCGCCCAAAGGCGCTGAATGCGCTCAGTCCGGGGTTGATGGGTGAGGCGATGACGGCCGTTGAAACCTTCGACGCCGACCCAGCCATAGGCGCCATCGTCATCACCGGCAGCGAACGCGCCTTTGCTGCTGGAGCCGACATCAAAGAGATGGCCCAGGCTTCGGTGGTAGAGATGCTCGGCAACCCCTTCATTGATTATTGGGATCGGCTGCGGCGCGTGCGCAAACCGGTGATTGCGGCCGTTTCCGGCTTCGCCCTCGGTGGCGGCTGTGAATTGGCGATGGCCTGCGACATGATCGTCGCCAGCGAATCGGCGCAGTTCGGCCAGCCAGAGATTAACCTGGGCGTCATCCCCGGCGCGGGCGGCACGCAGCGTATGACTCGCGCTGTGGGCAAAGCGTTGGCGATGGAAATCGTGCTCAACGACCGCCGCCTCAGCGCCGCCGAAGCACAGCAATTTGGTTTGGTTAATCGCGTTGTGCCCGTGGAAGTGTATTTGGAAGAGGCCGTCAAATTGGCGCAGCAAATCGCGGAACGCGCTCCGGTAGCCTTGCAAATGGCGAAAGAGGCCATCAACGCCGTGTATGAAATGCCGCTGCAATCCGGCCTGGCCCACGAGCGCCGCCTCTTTTACATGCTCTTCGCCACCGCCGACCAAAAAGAGGGCATGGACGCCTTCGTCAACAAGCGCAAAGCAGACTGGCAAGGTAAATAACCGCACTGGTTCATTCGTGCAAGATGCACTCAAAAGGATCAGTTTGCAATAATTCAAGAGTGTGATGGTATCCCAGCTCTCAGTAATATTCTTCAATATTTTTATGATTGGCGTGTGGATGGTTTTTCCCATGCATCTATCATGGGTTATACATCGCTTCACTTTGAAAACTCATAGGCAACGTCTTGTTAGCCGGCCACAGGTAAAAAAAGTTTATTTGCTGTTACGAAGTTGGGTTGGGGGGTTATTAAGTGCCTTGATTTTGTTTCTGGTTTTGTCTACTGGGAACCGACGACCAGATTTTGTTTTGTTTATTTGTGGTGTTGCTCCGTTGGTTTTGATGACAGGAGCCTTTGCTTTTGCGATTGATGGGATAACACATAGGTTTCCACACACAGATGATGGAATAGTGCCAATTCCCAAACCACCTCCTCAACCGGAATATATGCAGAAGAGCTTTGATGAATTAAGTCATGAATTATCAGCGGAACTGAAGAAATTGGATTCTGAGGTTTCCTCATGATGAAATTTGGTTTTGTGTTGCCGAGGGGGGATGGGGCAACGGCCGTTACCATCGCCCAAGAAGCAGAAGCCGCCGGATGGGATGGCTTTTTCATGTGGGAGCCAGTGTGGGGCATAGACCCCTGGGTGGCATTGGGAGCCGTCGCCGTGAGTACGCAGCGCATCCGGCTGGGCACGCTGCTCACCCCCGTTTCGCGCCGCCGCCCCTGGAAACTCGCCAGCGAAACGGCAACATTGGATCGGTTGTCAAACGGCCGTCTCATTCTCTCCGTCGGGTTGGGCGCAACAGACACCGGCTTTGCCAACTTTGGCGAAGAAACCGACCGCAAACGCCGCGCCCAACTGTTGGATGAGGGCATAGACATCCTGCAAGGGTTGTGGCAAGGGCAGCCGTTTCATTATGACGGCCGTCACTACCACATCCGCGAAACCGACTTCATGCCGCCTCCGCCGCCCGTGCAGCCGCGCATCCCCATCTGGTGCGTCGGCGCGTGGCCGTACCCCAAATCTATGCGCCGTGTGCTGCGCTGCGATGGCCTGCTGCCCACCGCCATCCCCGCCGACGGCCCGCCGCGCCAGGCCAGCCCCGGCGACGTGCGCCAGATGAAAGCCTACATCGAAGCCAACCGCACCCTGGACACCCCCTTTGATATTGTCGTCGAGGGCCGAACCGCTGGCGCAGACAGCGAACTTTTGCAAGCCTATGCTGCTGCCGGGACAACGTGGTGGATCGAATCCATGTGGGAATCTCCAGAGCCAGCAGATTGGCTGGCCCGCATCCGCCAGGGGCCGCCAACCTTATAAGGAAAACGATGCTTCACGTTCACATACTCGATTTACCGGATGGAGAGGGGTTGGAGATATTACAGCGTCATTTGCTGCCGGGCATTGCGGTGACGGCTGGCGATGTGATAGAAACGGCCGTGCCCCACATCCTCGTTGGCGGGCGGCCCAGCCGCGCCCAATTAGCCGCCAACCCACAGCTGCACACCCTGATCATCCCCTGGGCGGGACTGCCCGGCAGCACCCGCACCCTCCTCGCCGACTTCCCGCACATCAGCGTACACAACTTGCATCACAACGCCGCGCCCGTTGCCGAACTGACTCTCAGTTTGCTGCTGGCGGCGGCCCGCTTCATCGTGCCTTTTGATCAGGCTTTGCGGCGCGGCGATTGGCGACCACGTTACAATCGCCCTGGCCCTTCCGTGCTGCTGGCGGGCAAAACGGCGCTCGTTTTGGGCTATGGGGCGATTGGGCAGCGCGTGGCGCGGTTGTGCCGGGCGTTGGATATGCGCGTACTGGCAACGCGGCGCAGCCAATCCACCCCGGAGGAGGATGGCGTGGCGACGATTTACCCCGCCGCCGCGCTGCTCGATTTGCTGCCGCAAAGCCATGCCCTGCTCATTTGCCTGCCGCTGACGACGCAGACGGAGGGCTTGATTGGCGCGGCGGAGTTGGCAAGTCTGGCACGGCCGTCACTGCTGATCAACATTGGGCGCGGGCTGATTGTAGACGAGGGGGCGCTGTACACCGCGTTGCAATCCGGTGAGCTGCACGCCGCCGGGCTGGACGTATGGTACAACTACCCCAGCGACGAGGCCAGCCGTGCCGCCACGCTGCCGGGCAATTATCCCTTCCACGAGCTGCCGAATGTGGTGCTCAGTCCGCATCGCGGCGGGGGTAGTGACGAAACGGCCGTGCTGCGCATGACCCAATTGGCAGACCTGTTGAATGCGGCTGTGCGCGGGGAACCACTGCCTAACCGCGTGGATATTGCCAGAGGGTACTAGCGTTTACGTCCAGTACAACTCTTCCTTTTTGCTGGCTGGCGAACGAGCAAACCATCCCAATAAAAGAAACAGCACACCAGATGCAAATGTAACCCCGGCCTGGATGAAGATGCGCCGCTGCCACAGCGCGAGCAACGGCCGTGCCAGTTCGCGCAGCATTTGGTCCAGCGACAAAGTTAAGCTGTCATCGGGGGTGGTGGTGAGAACGGCCGTGCGCGTCATAAACGTTAGCAGCGCAGGCAGGGCAAAGGCCAGGAAGAGGGTGATGACGGCCGTCAGCAGCAGCGGCCAGCCCCACCAGCGACCCCATTCCCCTAACGAGCGCACAGCAAAGAGCACAATGAGCAGCAAGCAGAGCAGCGGTGGCAGCCAAAGCAGGTAGGCACGTTGTTGCAGCAACAGAAAAGTGCGGCGCGTGCGTTGAAAATCTGCTTGCGCCTGCGATGTTGGCTCGTTTGCCAGTAGCGGCAGGCTCACCACGCCGATTTCCTCGTCAATTTGCGGGTTTTGGTCGAGCGTGTCCACCAGAGCAGTATGAACTTGCTGCGTCACTTCGTCGGCGTTCAGGTCGGAGGGCAGGCAGTTGGGGATGACGATTTCGCCAGTTTGCGGATCGTAGCCGCTGATTGGTTCGGTGCAGGCGGGCAGGCTGTGGATGATGACGGAGATCGCTTGCAGCCCCGGTTCGCCGCGCAGCCGTTCCAACAAGGGGGCTACGTCTAGTTCAACGGCCGTTCCCACGATTTCTCCCGTTTCCAGTGCATCGAAGAAGGCATCAACGGCCGTGTCCGTTTGCGCGTCCAGCCAATCAGGGGGCAGCAGTTCATTGATAGCATCGGCGAGAACGGCCGTGTCCACCGGCACAGACGGCAGCCCTTGTTCCTCTGCTTGCTGCTGCAACGCGGTGACAATCACCTCTGGCGCAGCCGTCACCAGCACTTTCCCGCTGGCAGCCACGGCCGTTTTCATGATGGCCCGATCCGTGACGATGTGGGCCAGGTTTGTAAGAAGCAGGGCGGGAACGGCCGTGATCACAAACAAAACAGCCATCAGTCCACCCAGTGATTTCATGCAGCCTTGCATAGACTCTCCTTTCATGGCAATGTGGACAGCGCCATGGATGGGCTTGATTGTAAATGATCATCAGGTAGTTGAAAATGATGATTGAACGCCTGAAAGCAGATGCCGTTGCCAATAGCCAATTCCCAACCGCTAATTGCTAATTGCTAACACCCCCTCTATACTTTCTTTAGCCATGATTAACCTGACCCCTGTGCAAGAAACGGCCGTCACCGCCCCCCACACCAGTTTCCTCCTCGGCCCCGCCGGCAGTGGCAAAACCACCGCCCTGCAACACCGCCTGCTGCGCCTGCTGCAAGAAGGCGAAACCGCCTACACCCTCCTCATCCTCGTCGCCGAACCCGACCACCAACAGGGCTACCGCGACTTCATCCACCAATCCGGTCTCGGCCCCTACGCCGACCTCAAAATCACCACCTACATCGAGATGGCCCGCGAAATGGTAGCCCTGTTTTGGCCGTTGGTGGCGCGGGATGCGGGATTTGCACGGCCGTACCAGCCCCCCACCTTCCTCAGCTACGATCTGGCACAGTTGCAAATGTGGCGCATCATCACCCCCATGCTCGCCGACGGTGCCTTTAGCGATTTGCGCCTGCGCCCGCAGCAAATCGTCAGCCAACTTTTGGACACCCTCAACCGCGCCGCGCTCAACGCCCTCTCATTGGACGAGGCCATTGCGCGGCAGCGCGACACCTGGGTAGGCGAGCCAGAACGCCTGCTGCACCTCACCGACGCCGCCAAAGCCGCCCGCCGCTTCCGCAAACAATGCCTGGAAAACAGCCTGCTCGACCTCTCGCTGGTTATCGAAGTGTTCGACACGCAGTTGATCAAGCGCCCCGAATTTCACCGCTATTTCAGTGAGCGTTACCGCCATTTGATAGTAGACAACGTAGAAGAGCAGACCCCCGCCGGGCAAAACTTCGTCGCCAATTTGATGAACGCCACACAGACAACGGCCGTTGCCTACGATTCCGGCGGCGGTTACAAACGCTTCATGGCCGCCGACCCCCTGGGCGCGAACAAATTCCGCACCCTGTGCCAACGGGCCTTTGACTTTGCGCCCATCTTCACCGCGCCGCCAGAGATGCAGCAGCTTGCCAACGTCGTCGAGAACCACCTCATGCACACCACGCACCCCACCGCCGCCGCCGAGGAGATGGTGATTACAACGGTAAACGGCCGTTACCGCCGCGACATGGTACACAACCTCATCCCCCTGCTGGCCGCCATCATCGCCGAAGATGGCGTCCATCCCCGCGACATCGCCATCATCAGCCCCTATTTGGATGGGGCGCTGCGCTACACCCTCACGCAAGCCTTGCAAGCGGCCAGGCTGCCCTATTATTTGCTGCGCCGCCGCTCCAGCCCCCGCGAAGAACCGCGTGTCCGCGCCTGGCTCACCTGGTTGGCCCTGGCCCATCCGCAGTGGGGCGTCAAGCCCGCCGCCTACGATGTGGCCGAAGCCTTCGACCTCAGCCTGCATGAGATGGACCCCGCCCGTGCCCAACTGCTAACCAGCCGCCTGTACATGCCGGAGGAGGGGGCGCTGCTGCCCATTGCCGAACTGCCGCCGCCCATCGCCGCCCGCATTGGCGAGCCTTTGCTGGAATTAGTCGAGGAATTGCGCCTGTGGTTGGCAGAACAGGACGGCCGTACCCCCCTCGACACCTTCCTCTACAACCTTTTTGCCAACCTGCTGGCCCAGCCCCGCTTCCAACCCAAGCCGGATTTGGCCGGAGCGGCCGTGTGTGATTGGCTGGTACGCGCCGCCGGGCGTCTACGCCAATCCGCCGCGCCGATGGGCCTGGCAACCCCCGGCGACATTGGCCGCGCCTTCATCGAGGGCATCTACAATGGGCTGGTCACGGCCCGCCCGCCGGAGCTTGGCGAGCCGCCCGACCCCGACGGCATCATGATTTCCACCATTTATGGCTACTTGCTGGCGGGGCGTCCGGCGCGGGTGCAGGTGTGGCTGGAAACGGCCGCCACCGGCTGGTGGGACATCCCCAATCAGCCCCTGAGCAACGCCTTTGTGCTGGCGCAAAGCCGTCCCGCCGACCTGCCCTGGAGTACGGAGGAGGACTTTGCCATCCGCAACCAGCTACTCAGTCGCATCATTCGCGGGCTGGCGGTGCGCTGTCAGGATGGCGTGATTCTCGCCACCAGCGAGCTAGACCGGCGCGGCCAGCGGCAGGATGGCGTGCTGTGGCGAGCTTTGAAGGAAGCGATTAGCCGTTAGCCGTTAGCGATTAGCAAGACCCGCCACTCGCATACTTGCAAACTTGCATACTTGCCACTTGCCCACTTGCCACTTGCCCGCTATAGTTTTGCCATGAGTAAACTTGCGCCGATAGTAGCTGCCATGCGCACGGACGACGGCCGTATCCACGATCACAACGAGGATTATATTTCTCGTTGGGAACCCACAACCCCCGAAGATGAAAAAAAATATGGTTGGCTCTTCATCGTCGCCGATGGCGTTGGCGGGGCTGACGCGGGCGAGATTGCCAGCGAGTATGCTACCGAGCGCATGAAGGAGCATTACCTGGCGCATACGGAGACGGCCGATTGGGGCGAGCGGCTGCGGCAGGCGATGTTGTACGCGAATACCGAACTGCGGCAGTTGGTTGCCAGCGAGCATGAGGGCCGCCGCATGGCGACGACGATGGTAACGGCCGTCATCACCGGCAGCACCGTGCATATCGCCAATGTGGGCGACAGCCGTGCCTACCACTGGCGGGCCGGTTTCATCTCGCAAATTACCAAAGACCACAGCCTGGTTGCTAAATTGGTAGAAGAGGGGGCCATTTCCGCCGCAGAAGCGGAAAATCACCCTTACCAAAATGTGATTTTGTACAGCATTGGCTCCGATAAAAATCCGCGCATTGATTTATTTGAAGTGCCGTTGGTGTTGGGGGACATTTTGGTCCTCTGTTCCGATGGCCTAAATAAGCATGTTTCGGACGCGGAAATTGGCGAATTTGTGGCGCGGCAACCATTGGATGCGGCGGCGGAATCATTAATCAGTCTGGCAAATGAGCGCGGCGGACGCGATAACATCTCGGTGATTGTGCTGCGTTATGGCGAACGCCCAGATTTAACGGAGACAATGGTGGGGGAAACGGCCGTTGCACTAGAGACCACTCCATCCAAAACAACCGTTATCAGTGCTTCCCAGCCAGCAGCCAAATCAAATACACGCGCCTTGTGGGTTTACACCATCATCCTCGCTTTAATTGAGGCGCTGCTGACCATTTTGATCTGGCTTTACTTACGCGTTTAATAAATTTAGAGATTGGAGATTAGAGATTGAAGAATTTACCGCAAAGAGCGCAAAGAACGCAAAGAACGCAAAGATTTTTTCCTTCGCGGCCTTTGCGTTCTTTGCGGTGAAATAAGTTTTGCCAGCCAACTAAGATTGTCAAACGCTCATCTCTAATCTCCAATCTCCACCCCTCACACGGAGGCTTCATGACATCCAAACTACGCATTGTCCCGCTTGGCGGCTTGGGCGAAATCGGCAAAAACATGACCGTCATCGAGTACGAAGACGAAATTCTGGTTATTGATGCTGGCATTATGTTCCCTGAAAGCGACATGCTGGGCATAGACATCATCATTCCCGACTTCACCTACCTGCGTGATAAAACCGACAAAATCCGCGCTATCCTCGTCACACACGGTCACGAAGATCACATTGGTGCGCTGCCCCATTTTATGGCCGAAGTGGACGCTCCTATTTATGCGACTGCGCTCACGGCTGGTTTGATAGAGGTCAAGCTGCGGCAGGCAGGCTTGCTCAGCGATGTGGATATTCATACCTTTCAGGCTGGCGAGACGCTGGAATTGGGATGTTTCACCGTTGAGCCGTTCCACGTTGCCCACAGCATCCCCGATTGCGTGGGTTTTGGCATCACTACGCCGGTTGGCCTCATTGTCCATACCGGTGACTACAAATTTGACCACACTCCGGCAGATGGCTGGCCGCCAGACTTTGCCAAGCTGGCGGAATTTTCGCAGCGTGGTGTGCTGGCGCTGTTGGCAGACAGCACCAATGCTGACCGTCCCGGCTGGACGCCATCGGAAATGGTGGTGGCCCGTGCCTTGGATGATGTGTTCCGCACGGCCGAAGGACGCATTATCATTGCTACCTTTGCCTCGCTCATTTCGCGCATTCAACAGGTGGCGGATCTGGCGGAGAAGTACGGCCGTAAATTAGCCATCACCGGTCGTTCCATGCGTGAAAATGCCAAGATGGCCCGCCGCCTCGGCTACCTGGAAATCCCAGACCACTTGCTTATTGATGTAGACGATGCCGTGAAACTGCCGCAGCACGAAGTGGCAATTATGGCTACCGGTTCACAGGGCGAGCCATCGGCCGTGATGGGGCGGTTGGCGCGGGGGCGGCATCGCAATCTCAGCATTTTGGAGGGGGATACGGTAGTATTCTCTGCGTATCCCATCCCCGGCAATGAAGAAGTGGTGTTCCGCACCATTAACCAGTTATTCCGGCGCGGCGCGAATGTGTTGTATGAACGCATCGCTCCGGTTCACGTTTCTGGTCATGCTAGCCAGGAAGAAATGAAGTTGATGATCAACCTGGTGCGGCCGCAGTTTCTCATCCCCATTCATGGCGAACTACGCCATCTGAAACAGCACGCCGAAATGGCATTGCACATGGACATCCCGCAGGAAAATATTGCTGTTATTGAAAACGGCACGCCGTTGGAATTGACAGAATCCAGCCTGGAGATTTTGCCCCGCATGCCCGGCGGTTATGTTTTTGTGGATGGGGCCAGCGTGGGCGAGATTGGTTGGCCGGTGGTGCGTGACCGTGAAGCCTTGGCGCAAAGTGGTGTGGTGTTTGCCGTGTTAGCTACCAGCGACGCAGGCAAAATTGTGGGCCAGCCGGAAATTATCTCGCGTGGCTTTGTGAATCCCAAAGAGTCGGATGAACTGCTGAAGGGGGCGGCGGAGGCGATTCTTCGCGCCGCAGATGTGTACAGCAAAATGAAACGGGATAAGTTGAATGAGGCGATTGAGGATGCGCTGAGTCGGTATTTGTATGCGGAAACGGGGAGACGGCCGTTGGTGCATGTTGTGGTTAAATAAAGGAGCCGCCTGTTGGATCACCAACTGGCTCGTTACAGTAAATTCCTGAGCCTGGTGCTGCGCCATCGTCCTGAACGCATAGGTTTGACGCTGGATGATGGCGGCTGGGCTGACGTGACTGAATTGCTGTACAAAGCAAATGCGGCCAATGTGCCTCTGACGCCAGAATTGTTGCAACAAGTAGTTGCGGAAAATAACAAGCAGCGCTTTGCTTTTAATCAAGATGGCACACGTCTCCGTGCCAGCCAGGGCCATTCAATTCCGGTGGATTTGGGATTGACACCTGTGACGCCACCACCGATTTTGTATCATGGTACGGCGACGAAGTATATGGCTTCTATCCAGCAGCAAGGATTACGGCCCTGCCGACGGCATCATGTACATTTGTCAGGGGATGGGGAAACGGCCGTTGCTGTTGGACAGCGGCATGGCACACCAATGGTCCTCATCATTCAGGCAGAGCAAATGTATCAGGCTGGTTACGCCTTCTACCGCTCGGCTAATGGTATTTGGCTGACCGACCACGTACCTTCCACGTACATCCAATTCCCGTGAGAAAGTAACGCGTGCTATTAGGCAGGATGTTTCAATCCCCAATGAGATTCATCATTCCCTGTTTACATTGGAGTTGACAAATGATAAACCCCACCATTGACCAAATTTACCAACATGCTTCTGTACGCAGCTACAAAACAGACCCGATTCCGCCAGAAATGGTGGAGACGATTGTTGCCGCCGCACAGCGCAGTTCAACTTCTTCTAATTTGCAAATGTACAGTGTGGTAGTTGTAACAGGTGCGGCGAAACGCGAACGGCTGGCAGAGTTATGCGGCAATCAAAAGCATATTGCACAAGCTCCGGTTTTTATGGCCTGGTGCGCTGATCTGAATCGTTTGGAACGCATTGCTCAATGGCGTGATTATCAGCAGGTGTCCGAATACGTGGAAAATTTCTTACTTGCGGCCGTAGATACAGTAATTTTGATGCAAACGGCGACGCTTGCTGCCGAATCATTGGGCTTGGGCATGTGTTATATCGGTGGCATTCGCAACCATCCACAAGACATCATCAATTTACTTAATTTACCGCACCTTGTTTTCCCTATCGCTGGGATGACATTAGGCTGGCCTGCTCGCCCGCATCTACCGCGTCCTAAACTACCAACCCGCGCTATTTTGTACTGGGAAACCTACGATACAACAGGCGATGAAGAAGCATGGCAGGAATACGACACGACCATGATTGAGACAGGTATTTACCGGGGGCGGCAAGTGGCTGTGCCTGGTCAGGAAGGGGAGATGGAGGCTTACGGCTGGACAGAACACTCGGCACGGCGAGTGTCGCAACCTCACCGGGTAATTCTCCGCGAGGTTTTAGAGAAGCAGGGGTTTCTGTTGAAGTAAGAGATTGGTTCAACCTCGTGGATTGAACCAATCTCGGCCAGTTAAGCCTTTTTTACAGGGATGTACAGGTACAGGGGAGAGTCGGGGTCGTTAACCTCAAAAGATTCGTCGTACAATTCAAACTCGGCGCCAGGGGCGCGTTTGTAACCGGATTGTGGCAGCCAGGTGCCATAAATGTAATCAAAGGCGGCGTGAATGGTGGGCAAGGTGCAGGTGAAGACGGCATATTCATTTGCCGGAATGTCCCAGCGGTCCATGCCTTTTGGCGCGGCGGCTTCTGAGTTCACTTCAAATGCAGCTAAATAGTCAAAGACCCCGGTTGTTTCGTTGACATGGTCGCAGGCTCCGTAACAAACTGTGGGGTTAATGACGCGCTCAAACTCTTCTGTGTGCTTCATAAACTCACCCCACATCTGTGGGATTTCATTGTTCTTGTTTTGTCCGTGATATTTCATGCCTACCATGACAAATGCTGGTTTAGAAACGAATTTTGGTTCCATTTTTATCTCCTTTGAGTTTGCAAGTGAGCAAGTCTACTAGTGGCAAGCGTTCTCCGATAACGGGTACTTGCAAACCTGCAAACTTGCAGACTTGCCACTTTTTTTTGTTAACCAAAGTATATGGTAGGAATATGACATCTTACGTCATATTTGGGTTTATGGGGTGGGTGTTGTGGCTGTGATGGGCAGCGTACTGGAGATGCCCACAGTAGTAGTTAGCGTGGGCGTTGGCAGAGGAGTTGGTGTGGGAATGAATTCAAACTCGGTGGAGATGATTTCAAATGTGGTGCGGCCAGGGTAGATGGTGACGCTGCGGCGATAAGCGCGGTCGCCGATGTCCAAACGCAGGGTGTACTCCCCGGCGGGTAAGTCGCCAACGACGAAGTTCTCGCGCCAAACTGGGTCGGCGGCGACGGTGGGGTAGTAGGTGCGTTGTACGCGGACGGGAATTTGGCCGTTAACGGCCGTTACCGTCACCAGCGCATCGGAAATGAGACGGCCGTTCTTGTCTACCAGCCGCCCTGCCAGAGTGCCCCAACCCTCAAAGGGAACCAGCCACAAAGCGGGATTACGGGCGCTGGCATAATTATTGTCGCCAACGCGTACCTCCAGATGCAAATGCGGGCCGCTTACCTGGCCGCTGTTCCCCACTCCGGCCAACAACTGTCCTGCCTCTACATAATCCCCCGGCTGCACAAAAAGCTCCAGTGTATGCGCGTACAGCGTGTATACATCTTGTCCATTCCACTGCCAATCATGCTTAATGATGATGGTGTTGCCATAATAATTGACACCATTGCGCGGGCTGGGCAGCGGCCCGGCGTGAATGACTGTGCCACTGCCCGCCGCCAGTACCGGTGTTCCCGGATCATTGGGAAAGTCTTCGCCGTGATGGATGCGGTAAGGAGCAAGTTCGGGCAGCATGACGTCGTTACCAAAGGGATACCATTCCAGGCCGTAGTTGCGGTTGCCGCTGGGGATGGGGCGCAGCAGCCAGTAATGTTCGTCAGGGTGGATGGATAGCGGCGCTTCGTAGGGGGGCGGTCGCCAGTCGGCGGGGGCTTCTGGCCCGGCATCGGGCACGAAGAACTGCTGGGCTTCGTCCGGTTGGATGCCATTGCCTTCAGGGGTGGGGATGAAAACGGCCGTGTCCATTACCACTGCCACTTCCGTCGGCGTCGCCGTCATCTCTGGCAACGGGGCTGGCTTCACCGTTCCCCGTTGCGCAATCGCAGGAATAAAAGTAGGCACTTCGGCTGCGGGAATGGCTGTAGGGATGGGTGCGGTGGCTGTTGTCGTACAAGCGGAACACAGAGCAACGCAGAGAAGGCACAGAGCAACACAGAGAGGGCGTAGAGAGAGGCTCATTGATCTAGCTGATCTGCACGGTAAATTTCACGCATGGCATCAGGCCAGGTCAGACTGCTGCGATTTTCGTAGTGCCAGAAGCGGATGCCGGGGAAGAAGGTGCGCCAGTTGTCGCTGGCGGGCACGCGCTGCCAGCCATAATCGGCCGCCAGCGCGGTAAAGTCCACGTAATACCCGGCGGGGATGGCGTCTTTCAGCTTGCCGCCCTCGTTATAATAGCGCGGCTCATTGCCGAAGCGGGCGCGGAAATCCCAGGGGAGGGTGCGCAGCGGTTGACCCATGCTGCCATCTTGCGCGGTGGCCCGCAGGTAAATGCGCCAGTACGTTTCTGTGCCGATGTCCTCGCGCACAATTTCCACTTGCGGGTCGAAGGCCAGCACGTCTTGATAGCGCACGTCAATAGCGCGGCCCGCCTTGTTCCAACTTTCCGCCGGTTGGCCGGGCAAAGGTTGGCCATCCAATGAGACAAACATGTTGTCTAGCTGCCCCAAATAGTCCCAACCAGTCTCTTGCACCACGCGCTGGCGCAGCGCCAGAAAGGACTGATCGACTTTGTCGCTGAGGTAGGGCGAGGGGGCGTTCACGGGCAGTTGAAATAGCTGTACCGGTGCAGCCAGCGTGTTGGTGGGCGGTGGGGCCATCGCTTCAATGTAAAGGGGTTCATCAGATTGGTTGCCATCAATGCCCTGCCAGTTTTCAATTATATCCAGCGGGAGGGTGATGGCTGACCATGAGGGATTGGCGAGACGGCCGTTACTGGCAAATGTCTGTGGCGCGACCCCCCAGGCATTGGGGTCGCCGGCCATCAAAAAGCTGCGCTCGCCTTTGTCCACCACGAAAACCAGGGACTCGCTGTTTGGCGACCAGGCGGGTTGATAACCCTGCTGCCCCAGGCTGATGGCGGCCCCGGCGCGGTTACCATTTTCGTCCAGGGGTAGTGCGGAAAGGAGCGGGAAGCCTGTGCTGTGGTCGTAGTAGGCCAGGAAACGGCCGTCCGGCGAGAAGGCCGGGTCTTCTTCGTGAATGGCGGGGGAACTGGTGAGGTTGACGGCCGTTTCATCCGAAACCTGGTCCAGCGACAGCATAAACAAATCCGGGTTGCCGCTGCGCCAGCTTACAAAGGCGACATGACGGCCGTCTGGCGCCCAGGCGGGAGCGTAATCCAGCGCCACATTTTCCGTAAGGCGAAATGGGCCTTCGCTGCCATCCGCCTTGACAATGTAAATGTCCATGTTTTCGTTGCGATAAGATTCGTACACCAACCATTGCCCATCCGGCGACCAGTGTGGACTGCCATCCAAGCCGGGGCTGTTGGTGACGCGGCTGAGTTTGCCAAAAGGCAGATTGTAAACGTAGATTTCCCAATCCCCACTGCGATGAGAACTGAAGGCAATTTCACGGCCGTCAGGACTCCAGGCTGGTTCACGGTCTGCGGCGGGGTTGCTGGTGAGGCGCAGCGGTTCGGCCCGTCCCACCGGCAGCAAGTAAATGTCGCTGTTGCCGTTGATGTGCAGTGTGAAGGCCAGGCTGCCCCCTTCGGTGAGGGGGTCTGGCGTGGGCCAGGGCGTGGGTTGGGGTGTGGGAGATGGGGTGATGGTGACGGCCGTCTCCGGCTCTGGTGATGGCGTGGCGATGAGGATGCGTGATAACACGCGATTGTCCGCACTGACGTTTTGGCCGCGCTCTTGAAAAGTGAAGAAGCCAACCAGGGTGATGGCAATGGCGCTGATGAGGGCGGTGATGAAGCGTAACCGGCGTACGTTGGGTGGTAGGGGGATGTGTGGGGCAGTGACGGCCGTTTTCGGCGGGCGCGGGCGGCGGAAAAAGACGCGCAGTCTTGCTTTGCGCACCAGCCAACGGGAATGGTGGTGGCGGCGGCGCAGCAGGCGTTGTGGTTCTGTTGCGGCCCAGCGGCGGCGGATGGGATGGGTGACGGCCGTTTCCATGGCTCGTGCCAGCCAGGCGAACAGGCGTAACAAAATACTGCCAAACCACTTGAGAACAGGTAACAAGATATGTTTGAATAGCAGCCCAAAGGGGTAAAACAACAGGGCAAGCGGCCACCAAACCAGATAGGTCAGCAGTGTGCGTAAAGCCACACCCATGCCGCCCAAGATGGGCCAGGTGTGGCGAGCCACAAAACGAAATGGAGCGGTGACAAACAGAATTGGCCGCCAGATGAAGAGAACACCCAAACGGCGAATTGCCAATCCTACCCGGCCAATAAATTGCCAGATCGCTACCAATACAGCTTGCAATCGCTTACCCATTTGAGGCCAGTGTAGCATGGCTGTGTACTATGTCAAGTTGAACTAAATGACTGATTATTCTATGATGGGAAATACGAAACTTGCCCCAAATAAAACACGCTTATTGTGCCTGAATCCTTTTTGTAAAAACATGACAAATGTCAGAGATGTTTTTTGTTCAATTTGCTGTATACTTGAAAAACGAAAACCTTCTTATTCAAGCGAGACGAACATCGTGAAACAATTACTCTCCCTTTTCTTGTCTGGCAGCCTGATTTCAACCGTTTTGGTGATTTTTGCAAGTATGCGCTCGTCGCAGTTGAGCCAGCAGGAAGAATCTCAGTATATGGGATACGTCGAAGATTTTTAAGAGATGTTCTTACAGATAGGCTTGAGTAACGGCCGTATACTGCTGCGCGGATGCGCAGTTTTTTTTATCCCCTAATGTTGACCAAACCACTCCAATTTGTGTCTCTTGAAAAGCCTTGCTACAATTTAGCAAATAACTCCACAATAGCCCCCAAAAAGGCATAGAGGAAGGGAAGGGATGTCCTTGTCAAACGTGACGAAAAGCAGCAGCAACAGTGGCATGAATGTCTCTGGTTTACGAGTGTGGCGGACAGATTGGCGAACTTTGGTGCAAACACTGATCGTGTTGTTTAAGTTGCGCGTCGTGTTTTTGCTGCTGATGGCAGCCACTGGTGGTGCTTTTATGGCGGCAGGGGGATGGCCCGGCCTAGGGACGATGATTTTGGTTTGGGTGACGGGGGGCAGCGCCGCTGCCGGAGCGTCAGCCTGGAATCAATATCTGGAGCGCAATAAAGATGGCAAAATGGGCCGGACACATAAACGGCCGTTAGTCACTGGCGCTATTGCCAACCCAGTCTGGGTTCCTTACGTGGCTACTTTTATGATTATCGCTCCCGTGCTGGCCGTTTTGCCGATCAATCCATCTCTCTCCTTCTGGCTGTTTGCCGGAGCCGTCATTTACGTAGGCATTTACACCATCTGGCTCAAGCCACGCACGCTGCTAAATGTAGTCGTAGGCGGCGCAGCGGGAAGTGCCGCCGTACTCAGTGGCAGCGCTGCCGCTGGCAACTGGGCTTCACACGGGGCTTTATTATTGGCGCTGGTACTCTTCCTATGGTCTCCCTTCCATTTTTGGAGCTTAGCTCTGCTGTACCGCGACGAATATGCACGAGCAGATGTGCCTATGCTGCCTACGCAAACGACCCCACGACAGGCTGCCTGGTGGGTACTTTCACATACACTTCCCACTGGCCTGGCTGGTTTGGGATTGGCTGCTTTTCAGCCATTGGGCCTGGTTTATTTCATACCGATGCTGCTCATCACTGGCGATTTGTTATGGCGCAATATCCGTCTCATTCTTGACCCATCCCCGCTTTATGCCCGCAATATGTTCATTTCTTCAAACATTTACTTGCTGGTGCTGATCCTTTTCGTTTGCCTGGATAGCATGTTGCCTTTTTAACGGCCGTCCCCTTAAATCACATACACTATATCGGGCCAGTTGATGTGCATTCGTCAACTGGCCCGATTTTATGCTGGACGGATCCGCCTATTCCCAAACTCTGCATGAAGTTTGAAAAAGTTCTTAACATTTTCCAAACATATTTCCATTATCATCACCCCAGCATAGAAAACGAGGTGGAAATTATGGTTGAGCGAAAAAAGAAAACAAGCCCCGTAAAAATCAATTACCTGATTGATTTCATCATATTTGTCGCTTTTTTAGCGGCAATGGATCCCCATATGACTGGTATAGCCATACATGAATGGCTAAGTATTGCCTTTGGTGCAGCTATCATCACTCATTTACTCTTGCATTGGAGATGGCTTGCAGCCACGACGCGCCGCATCTTTAGTAAGGTGGCGCGACAGGCGCGAGTGAATTACATTTTGAATACCCTGTTCTTCATAGACATGACCCTTGTCATTTTCACTGGGATCATGATATCAGAGGAAGCCCTACCCCTGCTGGGCATCCGGCTTGAACCTGGTTTTATCTGGCGTACTTTGCATTCTCTCTCGTCCGATGCTGCGCTATTTCTGTTGGGATTACACGTTGCATTACATTGGAAGTGGATTGTAAGCACCACAAAACGATATGTATTGAAGCCAATGATCTCTATTCGCTTGGGCAAAGTCCGGCAGGAGGTGTCCGCATGAAATGGGTTGGTCGCACTATCATTATCTTGCTTGCGGCAATGATTGTTGTTGCCGCTGCATTCGCTTTTTCTCGCAGCGATTTGGCTGCACAACTACTGCCGGGCGGCTCAGGTCGTGGCGAATTTGCCAGAGGAGAATTCCCAGAAGGTGTTCGTCCAGAACTGCCGGATGAAGGCGGATTCCCAGATAGACACGAGGGTGAATTCCGCCCAGATGGTAGAGAAGGTGGCAGCTTTCGCTGGTTTTCCACGCTAAAAAACCTGGGGATCATAGGTGTTATTGTTTTAATCGTAGTCGTTTTGCAATGGACTTGGGGATATTTGCGTCGAAAAATCCGCTTTGGACAAGCAAGGCAAAGCAGTCAGGCGTAGTTCGTATCGCCGTGAATTTTATTCTGGGGTACTATGTGTACTTTCTGGCAATCTTTGCCGTCCCATCTTCGCAATTGAGGTGGTGACAACATGCAGGAGGTACTGTGCTTCCAGATACAATTCAACAGACGTTAGAAACGGCCGATGCCACCATCACTAAAGCCGTTGAAGAAAATCATCTACCGGGTATTGGCGTAGGGTTAGTTTATCAGGGTGTGCCTATTTATGCCAAAGGGTTTGGCGTCGCAGACATACTGCATCGCGTGCCCGTAACGGCTGAAACGGTTTTCCGCATCGCTTCCATCTCTAAAACTTTTGCGGCCGTTGCTCTGATGCAGCTTTGGGAGCAGGGTAAGTTTGACTTGCACGCCCCCGTCAATGATTTCTTAAAAGGGTACAAAGTTCAGCACAAGGGCGACCAGCCCATTACAATCCATCATTTGCTAACGCATACGGCCGGATTGGGGGAGTTTGCTGCGTTTTGGAAGTATTTCAGCCCGTTGGCGCATTTTAATGTGGTACGACCGGGGCGGTATGTGCCGGAGCTAAAGTGGTTGTACGGCCGTTTCCTCCGCGCCGAACGACCTGCTGGTGAAAAATGGTGTTATGCCAACAATGGCTTCGCTACCGTTGGGCAGCTTGTGGCCGACATCAGTGGGCAATCCTTCCCCGAATACACACGGGAGCATATTTTTGCCCCATTGGGCATGGAAACGGCCGATTTCTGGCGCAGCCCCCGCGTTAAACCCAAACTCGCTATTGGCTACAGCTACAAAGAGAAGCAAAAGCAGTTCAAAGCGGTGCGCGATTTGGAGCAAGTTACCATTGCTGCTGGTTCAATGAACGCCAGTGTCAACGACATGACCCATTACATCGCTGCGTTGATGGATGGCGGACGCAATGAATTTGGGCAAATCCTGAAACCAGAAACATTGGAGATGATGTTTACGCCGCAGTTTCAGCTTGATACACGTTTGCAAGGTATGGGGTATGGTTTCAAGGTTGATAATTGGGGCGGTCATCGTGTCGTCTCGCACGATGGCTTGTGGCTGGGTTTCATCTCCTCAATGTTTGTTGCGCCTGATGCGGAATTGGGCATCATTGCCATTACCAATCGCGCCAGCAGCGCTGCCATCAGCGTTTCGCGTCAGCTTTTGCAGCGGGCGCTGGGTACATCCAGCCGTCCTTTGAAGAAAGCGGGCGTTGCCGAACCCGCGGACAGGCCAGAGCTTTGGTCTGAACTGGTGGGTTTTTATGCACCCACGCCAGGCTGGAATACGAATTTCCGCATGTGGCAGCAGTATGGCAACGAGTTTGAGGTGTACGTGGCCGAGGAGAAATTACACATTCGCAGTAATTGGGGTGGCTGGAAGAAGGGCTTTTTGCTCAGACCTGCCGATGCCGATGATCCGTTGTCGTTTAAGATTGGCTCGACGCCGCTTGTGTTCCGGCGCACGGCCGTTGGTGGGATGGAACTGCTCAAAGGGTTGCATCGGTTGGAGAAACGGCCGTACGCCCAAAGCATCCGCCGCAAACTAGACCGATTTGGCATCAGCAAACTGCTGAAATGAGAACAAAAAGGCGCTGAACAATTTGTCCAGCGCCCTTTTTGCCCTAAATATTTGAAGGAGGGGGGTGTTTAGATAACGGTTTTCACAGCGATGCGTTTCGGCTTTACCTCTTCCGCCTTCGGTATGTTCAGGCTCAGTACGCCATTTTCATACTTCGCTTCTACTGCTCCACCGTTGACAGAGACGGGGAAGCGCAGGCTGCGGCTGAAGCTGCCAAAGCGGCGTTCGCGCAAGTGATAGCGGACATTCTCGGTGGTTTCATCGCTCTGAGTTTCCGCTTTGATAGTTAGCACATCATTTTCCAGGGTGATGTCAATATCGTCGGGATTGATGCCGGGGATGGAAGCCGTTACCGTGTAGCCATCTTCCACTTCCACTACATCCAATGCTAGTTTCCAGTTGCTGGCGACGCTGGGAGCATCCCAGTCGAACATCTCGTTCATTTCATTCATCATGCGGTCAAATTCATTAAACATGCTCATCCGATTACGAATTGGGTTCCAACGTACTAAAGTTGACATTTCATTTACCTCCGTTACTTTGCTTATTGGCGAAGCGTTTTGCTTCCGTCCACTCATGTGTATTTGATGCTGCTTATTTTCCAGCGTAAACGTTAGAAAAATATATGCTGAATATCAGAGGAATATATGAGGAGTGTTGGAGAAACGTTAGCGAGTTAGAAACCGGGTTTTGCCCCCAAACCCGGTTTCTAGTTAAGGCAAAGGAATGGCGACAAAGTCACCGCTCGCTGTTTGCAGACGCTGCCCGCTGTCTGGGTCGTAGAGGCCAATGCGCAGGGTTAGGGGGCCAGTGGGCAAGTCGGCGGGCAGGGTGAGGGTGTGCGGGTCGGTGATGTACTCGCCTACAGCCCAACCGGTAGTGGGGCGGCCCCAGTTTGCCGGTTCCCCGTCGCTTTGCGTGATCAGGTTGCCCTCCGCATCCACCACATGTACGAAGATGCGGTAGCGGGTAGGCATTTCGGCGTTGGCCTGCCAGAGTAGTTCCAGGGAGATTGGAGATTGGAGATTGGCGATTGAGTAGCCGACTAGAGTGGCAAGCGTGCTGCCGGATGGTGTGGCGAAGGGAGCGTTGACGGCCGTTCCCACATCCGGCATTTCAAACACCCGTTCGGGCGCTGTCACAGCCAAGTTGCCTAATAGTATGCCTTCCAACACAAATTGGTAATGGCCGCTCACCAAACCCGCCGGCAGGCGCAAGAAATGTTGCCCGCGTAATCGCTGTCCATTTTGCCACTGCGCCAGGTCAAAATCGGCGCGGCTGAGGGAGATTTGCCAGGTATGCACGGCCGTTCCCGCCTCATCGACCAACTGCATCGCCAATTCTTCTGGCACAGGCGACGCTTCTTTTTGCCAGAACAGGGTCAGCAGTACCGAGTCACCCGGCGCAGCCGCTGCCCGATCCTGATTGTAACCGAGCAGTTGCAGCCCATTTCCAACGGCCGTATCCAGCGGATGCTGCGGCGCAAAGACAGGCGGGTTGGCAGGCATGACAACTTCGATTTGGCCGAGTACGGCCGTTGGCCCCACCACCTCACCGCGTTCGTTCAGCAGCGTTACAGGCTGTAATGTTTCACGGCCAAACAGAGTCATCACTATATCATACAGCCCCGGCGGTGTGCCGCTGAGTACGACCACTTCGCGGCTGTCCCAGGCCCACTGCCCCGGCAGCCAGAAACGCGTGCGCGGCACGTCCTCATACAGGCGCGGGCGCTGCGTATCCAAATCGCTCCAGGTCAACCCATCTGGCCCGACCAGCCAGATGTTGGTCTGGTAATCGACTTGCGGGGGGGCAACGGCCGTCCAGGCCATATCAATATCAAAACTTTCTCCCGCCGGAACTCGCGTGCGGCTCAAATTGAATCCATCTGACCGCAGGGCCTCTCCTTGCAAGATGAGGGCATTCTCCACCGGCGGTGGCGCGACACGGCGCAGCGGTGACTCCACGCGATCCGATAGCAATTTTGCGCTCAGCAGCAGCAGAGAGAGCGTAATCAGTAAGCGGTAATTGGGTACGCGCCACGCGCCACGCGCCGCTTGCTTTATTTCACTTGTTGCCGGCTGCTTGCAACCTGCAACCTGCAACTTGCAACTTGCAACCACTAGCAACATGCCCACAAAAGCCAGCCCACTCAACACAACCAGGGTTGTGCGCAGCGGTGTGGTGCGCCAGGCAATGGTCAGGATGTGTTCTCCGCCGGGTACAGGGAAGGTGATTAGTCCTTCGGGATCGCTGGGGGTGATGGGAACGGCCGTGCCATCCACCTCGGCCACCCACCCCGGAAAAGCAAAGGTGAGATATTGCGCGGTAAACGCTTCCGGCGCGGTCAGGTGAATGGTCGCGCCTAGTTTGGTGTAGGTGATGGATTGCACAGCCGTTTGCGGAGGCAGGACGGCCGTATCAAATCGCTGCGGGGTTTGTTCGGCTTCATAGTCGGCGAGGAGGGGGGATGTGGACGGCCGTGTGCCCACCGTGCGTGGGAAATAACTGCCCAATGGGTCTACGCCCACCATACCTGTCTCACTTTCGTAGCGGTGAACGGTGTGGATAGTGGGGTAGTTCTCCTCTGTGCAGAAATTGGGGTATAGGTTAGGGATGCTTTCGAGGATGAGCAGGGCAACGGCCGTAAGTATGAAAATGCGGAATGCGGAATGCGGAATGCGGAATGGCGAAGCATTCCCCCCGTCACTGTGTCTTTGTGCAAAGGGCAGCCCGGCGAGGAATGCCAGGGGCAGCGCGGCCCGCCCCACAAAGCGCCAGGGGAATTGGATGAAGTCTATGAGGGGAAGGTTTTCCCACAGGGGCAAGGAGAGTGAGAGGGAAAAGATGATGAAAACGGCCGTTCCCGCCACCATCAGCCATGCATGAAACTGACGATTGGCACTTGGCGACTGACGATTAACCTTGCCTGCAATCGTCAAGCGTGAATCGTAAATCGTCAACCCAATGCCAAGCATGGCTAAAGCTGTCGGAACCCAGCCCAATCGCAGCAGCAGCGGGGGATTAAGCAGCAGCGGGTCTTCACTGGCAACCGGGGCAAATATCTCTGCCAGCGTAGCAAAATTGTAATGAAAATCATTGTTGAGCGCCGTTGTAGACCGTTGCAAAGTTACCTGATTCATTTCCAGCAGTGCCCCGCCGGTGTAGAAGAGGGTCATGCTCAACCCCAGCCCAAAGAGCAGTGTCACGCGCAGCAGTACCGTCCGCCAGCGTAACCGCTGCTGCCAACCCAATGCCAGCAAATAAACCAGCAGTGTGGGCGCGAAGATGAAGGTGGAAATGTTGTGGCTGAGTGATAAAAAGGCCAGTCCAAAACTGCTGATGGCAAATGAGGCGGCGGAGGGGCGCAGCAGCCAGCGCCGCCCGCTCCACAGCAGCAGCGGCAGCAGGGGCAGGGCTAAAGATTCCGGCGAATTACCGCGCACTAAGGCGTCAATGAGCACGTAGGGTGCGGCCATGTAAGCAACGGCCGCAACAAGCGCCGCCCGTTCATCCAACACATCACGCACCCACAAGAACATGAACCATCCGCAAGCCAGAATGGTGAGGGCGTAAAACAGGTTGGATGCAACGGGTAACGGTAATCCCAATAAATGTGGAAAAAGTGTCAGATAGAGTGGGGCGGGTTCGCGGTAAATGAAGAAGGGGTAGCCGTAACCAAAGGCCAAATCGGGCAGCCAGCGGGAGAAGTAGAGGCCATGTTCCCAGGCGTAGCGCAGGGCGGCTATGCGGTGGTAGTGGAGATGGTCATCGTGGGTGCAGGGTACGGCCGTCCAGCGCAGCAAGGGTGTGATCAACGGCAGCCCTAACAGGGTCAGCAGCAAAAATGGGCGGGTGCGGCGTAATTTCTCCATAGCGCCCAAGTGTACCAGAAAGCTGTTAGCTTTTAGCAATTAGCCATTAGCAAGCCTCTTTGGCTAATCGCTAACTGCTTCTAAAAACGCTGCGGGGTCATCGGCCATGAGTATGGAGAGGGGGACGAACGTGTAGCCCTGCAACTGCATTTCGGCGATGAAGCGTTCGGTGGCATCCACGATGTCGGCGCGGTTGGTGTGGGCGTAGAGGATGGCTCCTGGCATGGCATAGTATAGCAGCGCGGCGCACATTTTGTCGGCGTCCATGCCGCTGCGCCAATCGTTGCTGCTGCCTGTCCAGATGACGGTGGTGTATCCGGCTGCATAGGCTGCCTGTACGCTCCCGTCAGAATAGGAGCCAAAGGGCGGGCGCAGCCAGGGCTTGCTGCTTTGCCCGGTTAGGGCGATCACGCTGGCTTCGGTGCTTGCCAGTTCGGCGCGGATTTGCACGGCCGTCATCTCGCTCATATCTGCGTGTGAATAGCCATGCGTTGCCATTTCGTGGCCGCGTCGCGCCATTTCTTGCACCCAATCGGGATTGGTGTCGGCCCAGGAACCGAGGATGAATAGGGTTGTTTTTACCTGCCGCCGATCCAACATGTCTAGCAAATCACCCACGAAATAGGGCTCGCCTTCGACGTCGAAGCCGAGGTGGATGAGGCGCAGGCCATCGTCTGTGGCACGGCCAAGCAAATTGGGCGCGGCGGCAGGGCGCGGCCAGGGGCCATTTTTGACGAGCCATTGTGGCTGCACGGCCGTTAGCACAGCCATGCTGCGGCAATTACTGGGGTCGTCCGATGTGGGGATGGGCGTGGGCGAAAGGGGTGTGACGGGCACGGCCGTTTCCGTCACACTCCCTGTTGGCAACAAAGTTGCTTCTGCTGTGATGGTTGGTTGTGGTGTGTTTGTGGGCACGGCCGTTTGTGTGCTGGTGGGCAAATCCGGCAGGCTAGCCAGCGGCATCTGCGTGGGCAGTGGCGGTGCGGCAGTTGGGGCGGCGCAAGCTGCCAGCAGCATGAACAAAATCAATAACCAACTGAATTTATGTAAGGACACAGGCGTCTTTGGGGAATTGTCAATAGTCAATGGTCAATTGCCAATCGTCAATCGAAAATCGTTAATCGTCAATCAAAATAACTGTGATGGTTCCGTCGCCCTCCATGTGGGCTTCGGCAACTTCGGTTACTCCTTTGGCCCCGGCGCGGCGAATTTGGGCCAGCAGTTCGTCCTCGGTGATCAGTTCGGTACGCAGGTTGCGGTGTAGGAGACGGCCGTCTTTCACCAGCAGCAGCGGCGGTGGGCTGTAGAAGCGTTGGAACAGCGGGTAGCGATGACCCAGCCAATCCAGAGCGTAGCTCCAAAAGGCCAGCGTTGCCACCAGCACCACGCCATCGGTGATGGAGTGGTGTTCCCGCGCAATCGCATTTTGTGCGGCGGCAGCCACCAGCGCAATCATCAACACATCCGCCAGCCCAATACTGGAGCCGCCAATGCGCTTCAGCGTCAGCCGCAAAATGACAAACAGCACGAGATAGACGACTGTGCCGCGAATGACGATCTCTAAAATGGGGACGCTTGGCGAAAACATGCCGTGCCAATCCAGTGTGTCCATGTTTCCTCTCCTAAAAGAATGCGGAATGATGAATGCTGAATGCGGAATTGGTGGAGTTTACCAACAACCATCTGCCAGCAACCAGTTACCGGTAATTGATAATGAGTAGTTCGTTGACCGGGCCGCGCCGGTGGGCTTTGCTGTTAATATTGCGGCGGGCCTGGATGGTGATGAAGTGGTAGCCAGGCCGCCGGTACAGTTCGTGGACAAGCGGGGTGTCGGAGTTGCTGAGCATGATGCGGCAGCCACGGCCGTTCAGTTGGTGAATGGTTTCGGCCAGGCGGCGCTGGTCTGCTTCATCAAAGCCGTGCCGGCTGTAGCTGGTAAAGCTGCTGGTAGCGTTGAGCGGCACGTAAGGGGGGTCGAAGTAGATGAAGTCGTTGGATACGGCCGTTTCCACCACCGCTGCAAAATCATCCACGCATAACGTCACCCCTTGCAGCGCCGCAGAGGCTGCCCGTAGGCGTTCCTCATCGCAAATTTTGGGATTTTTGTAACGGCCAAAGGGCACGTTAAATTCGCCGCGGCTGTTTTCGCGGTACAGGCCGTTGTAGCAAGTTTTGTTGAGGTAAATGAGCCGGGCGGCGCGTTCTACCGGCGAGAGGTCTGCCGGATTTTGGGCGCGAATGGCGTAGTAGTAATCGGCGTCGTTGCGGTGCGGTTGCAAGGCGGCGATCACGCCGCCTACGTCTGTTTGCACAGCGCGGTACGCCTCAATGAGGTTGGGATTGCGGTCGGAAAGCGTGGCGGGAGAGGGCTGTACATGGAAGAAAACGGCCGCGCTGCCAATGAAGGGTTCGTAGTAGCGGCCAATCTGGCCGGGCTGCGGCAAATACGGCTGATATTGGCGCAGGAGATGTTGCTTTCCCCCAGCCCATTTCAGGAACGGCCGTAACGGTGTGGTGTGGTTTGCAGCAGGCATAGGGTGAAATTATGCGGCAAGTGGGCAAGTTTGCAAGTGGCAAGTTTGCTTGCGTTACTTGAACCACTCATCTGGCTGAGCGGTGCTTTCCAGCGTGGCAGCGCGGCCAAATGCGCTTTCCAGCAAATCGGCGGCCTGCCGTTTGGCTTCCCACAATTCCACCGCTGGATATTCGTCGGCAATTAGGGTCAGGCGCAGGGTGTCATCATCCCAAACGGCCGTGACATCATCCACCGTCGCATTTCTTCCCCGCTCCAAAAACTCTGCCAGCCGCAGAACGGCCGTCAACTTCATGAGCAGGTCGGCATCCTCAGGGGTACACAACCGCTCGCCACACCCCTCCAGGCTGGGGCGGCCTTTGCGATGATAGCGAGTCAGCAGCCCAATGAGCAGCGTCTCGCGTGGCGTGAACCCCGGCAGCCCGCTGTTGATGATCAACATTTGTGAATGCTTGTGGTGGTCGTTGTAGCTGATGATGGTGCCCAAGTCGTGCAGCAGCGCCGCTGCATCCAGCAGCTCCCATTCTTGCGGGCCGTAGCCATGCAGCGGCATCAATTGGTTGAACAGCCGCCCTGCCAGGTAACGCACATGGGAGGCGTGCCGTTTGTCATAATGGTAGGTGCGGGCCAGATTGAGCACGCTGAAGCGGCGCACATTCGCCACCACTGGATAAGACAAATGCTGCCAAAAATGCTCAAAGAACAATCCCTCGCGCAAGCCGTTCACCGAAATAGTGAGATTGTCTACGTGCAGGCGTTCCATCACGGCTTGCAACACCAGAGCGCCGGGCAAGATGATGTCGGCACGGTCGCTGTTGAGGCCGGGTATGCGGCGGCGTTCGGCCAGGGGCAGGGTGGTGAGCAGGCGAATGTTTTCCGCCAATCCTTCGCGGCTAAGTTGGTAGCCGTGCAGAGTGTTGAGAGGATGATTGTGTCGCTGCGCGTCCATCTTTGCCAGATTGCGAATGGTTCCGCCCACGCCAACGAGTTGGCGTTGGGGGATGAGTTTCTTTTTGCTTGTCCAGGGGGTGCTGGTTAGGTGCTGTTGGATGGTGGTGGTAACGGCCGTGATTTCCTCTGGCGTGACGGGATCATGCTGCACAAACTGCTCGGTGAGGGCCAATGCGCCCAGTGGGTACGAGACAGCCTGCCGGAATTGATAATCGCGTACCTCTGCGATTTGGGCGCTGCCACCACCGATGTCGAGCACATAGCCATTGGCTAGCGACACCTCATTCAGCACGCCCAATGTGGCATAATACCCTTCGCGTTCGCCGCTGAGCAGTTGTAGGGAGAGGCCCAATTCGCGGCGCACCTGCTCAATGAAAGCGGGGCCGTTGCTGGCTTCGCGCACGGCGCTGGTCGTGGTGGGGATGATGATGTCTACGCGGGAATTGTCGCAAAAGCGTTTGAAGAGGCGCAGGGTGACGAGCGCACGGGCAATGGCTTGCGGGCTGAGGCCTTGTGCAGTCATGCCTTCGCGCAGGCGCACAACTTCGCGGATTTCGTCGTCCAAATGGTAGGCGTAACCGGGCAAGGCGCTCATGACGATGAGCCGGGCTGTGTTGGAGCCGAGGTCTATGATGGCGATGCGCTGGGTTGGGTGGGTGAGCATGGGATTCTCCAAAAGAGTTGATAGCTTTAGGTATTGTAGCATGGGTTGGTACGGCCGAACGGCCGTTGTTCATTGACAATTCTTCATGAACCATTGACAATTATTTCATGACCGGAACAAACCCACTCAGTTATCGTGTTGCTGTAGAAGACTTTAAGCGCATGAGGCGGCAAGCGGCCATGCGTCAGCTTATTTCCACGCTTACCGGACAGGAGGCGGTGCTGCTCTCTTACAATGAAGTGATAGACATGTTGGAGCCGACCGGACATATTGACAAAGGGCTGCAAGAGATTCCGGTGGAGGCAATTGTGGGCAGCGTGGGGCGTTATCAGGATTTCACCCGTGATTTTTTGCCGAAGCATGATGCTGATGAGGAGCGCTGGGCGCGGGTGAAGGCCGCAGTGATGGATATGCGCGGCTTTGACCCGATTGAGGTGTACCAGATTGGGGATGTGTATTTTGTTAAAGATGGCAATCATCGCGTTTCGGTGACGCGTCATTTGGGGGTGAAGACGATCTCTGCGCGTGTGACAGAGGTGCAGACGCGGGTTCCGCTGACGCCGGAGGATGACCCAACGCAGGTGGTTTGTAAGGCGCGGTATGTCGATTTTCTGGCGAAGACGAATCTGGATAAGCTGCGCCCGGATGCAGATCTGCTGATGACTTACTGTGGTGAGTACGAAACGTTTTTGCGGCAGATTCGTACGCATCAAGGTTGGATGCAATTGAAGGAGAAACGGCCGTTTTCCTTTGAAGAATCCGTCGCTTCCTGGTATGACGAGGTGTATTTGCCAGTGGTGCAGATGATACGGGCGCAAGGGGCATTGCACCATTTTCGCAGGCGCACGGAAGCGGATTTGTATATTTTGTTGTTAGAACATCAGGAGGAGTTGCAAGAGTCATTGGGTTGGCGGGTGAAGATGGAAACTGCCGTTGCCGATATGGCAAGCAGCATAAAACGGATACGCCCACGTTTGCCGCAACCCGGCGAGGAGGCTGACCATCGGGATACACTTTTTGGCGATATTCTCATTGCCTTACGCGGGAATAACGCTGATTGGCAGCGGCTGCATCAGGTCATCGACGTAGCAAAACGGGAGAACGGCCGTTTGCTGGGCCTACATGTCGTTCCGTCTGAAGAAGAGCGTTACGGTTTACTGGCTCGCAAAGTGGAAACAGCCTTCACAAAAGTCTGCCAACAGGCCGGTGTGCCACATGACTTTGCCATTGAAGTTGGGGCGATTGCACCCACTATCATTCAACGTGCGGCCTGGGCCGATCTCGTTGTGGCTGGCCTGAATCACCCGCCTGGCAGCCAGGCTGTTGCGCGTCTCAGCTCAGGTTTCAATGCCATTATTCAGCGCTGCCCGCGCCCTATTCTTGCACTGCCCGGTAAAAGATCGCCGATGGATAATGCGCTGCTGGCTTACGATGGCAGTCCCAAAGCGGATGAGGCGCTCTACGTTGCAGCCTACCTGGCCTTACGCTGGCAAACACGTCTCACGGTTGTCACTGTGGAGACAGCGCACACAACCAGTGCCGCTTCTGACCGCGCCCGCGAGTATTTAACAGAATATGGAATTTCAGCGGATTATGTTGTGCGACAGGAGGACATTGCCGGGGTGATTTTGGAAACGGCCGTGACATGCAAGGCCAATCTGATGATTATGGGGGGCTTCGGTTTTCGCCCTGTCTTACAGGTTGTATTGGGCAGTACCGTAGATAAAATCTTGCGTCAATTCCCGCAGCCCATCTTAATTTGCCGATAAAAAGTTGCCCATTTCGCTTCCGACGCTATACTATATCTCTCATTTTATTCTTAACCGGGCTGTAATAACCCATTAAACCTCAAAATTTCTCGCGAAATAAATTACCGCGCAAGCAAGAAACAAGCTACCGTCAGGCTATCGACGTTCAATAAATTGTCAAGCTATAATGGCATACATTTGCATAAACCATTATAGATAACACAAAACAAACGATAGAAGATAGTGACCATTCAATAACCACAAGTAGTTATTCTCTTGTGGTAGCTTAGGTTATCTTCTACCTTCATATTATGAAGGAGGTGAGCGCAGGACATTAAGAATCAGAATAACACAGCTTGATAAGAACCATTCATTACTGTTGACTAAAAAAACTTACTTTGGAGGAGAACAAACATGAATAAAAAGACATGGACATTATTACTGGTATTGCTGTTGGGCCTGCTGTTAGTAGGCTGTGGTGGTGGTAACAACGAAACGGCCGAGACCGCCGAAGAACCGGCCGCTGAAGCACCTGCTGCTGCCGAAGCACCTGCTGCTGAAGAAGCTGCACCAGCCACCGGCAATATCCTAGAAGCCGTTCGCGCACGCGATGTTGTGAAATGTGGCGGCAATCAAGCCGTACCTGGCTTTGGTTACATCAATCCTGATACCAACGAATTTGAAGGGTTTGATATTGATTTCTGCAAGGCTGTAGCTGCGGCTGCTTTGGGTGATTCTACTAAGTTTGAGATTCGTCCCACCACAGCCAACGAGCGCTTCCCCGTGCTGCAATCTGGTGAAATTGATGTTCTCATTCGCAACACCACCTGGACCCTCAGCCGTGACACCAATTTGGGTGCCGACTTCCAGCCCACCACTTTCTACGATGGGCAGGGCATGATGGTACGCAAGGCTTCCGGCATTACCACATTGGAAGGTCTAGCTGGCGGCACCATCTGCGTGCAATCTGGTACGACCACTGAGAAGAACCTGGCTGACGTTTTCCGCGCTCGTGGTATTGATTTCACGCCAGTTGTGTTTGATGATGCAGACAAGACCCGCGAAGCATATGACCAGGGTCAATGTGATGGCTTCACCACTGACAAATCCGGTCTCGTGTCGCAGCAAATCTTGTTGGCCGAGCCAGATGCCCACGTCATTCTGGAAGAAACCATGTCCAAAGAGCCTCTAGGCCCATTGACTCGTCATGGCGACAACAACTGGGGCGACATTGTGATGTGGACTGTCAACTGCACCATCCAGGCAGAAGAATTGGGTATCACCTCCCAGAACGTGGATAGCTTCTTGGGCGGCGAAGACCCGGTTGTGCAGAACCTGCTGGGCGAAGTTGGCGACTTGGGCACTTACATGGGTCTGAATGCAGACTGGTGCTACCAAGTGATCAAGCAAGTTGGCAATTACGGCGAAATCTACGACCGTAACCTTGGCCCGGACACACCGTTCAATCTCGCTCGTGGTTTGAATGCCCTGTGGACCGACGGTGGTTTGCTCTACTCCCCGCCGTTCCGTTAAACCGACGCTTAATTTGATGTAATGAACACAGCCCGACAAATTTGTCGGGCTGTGTTGTACCAAGAGTAGGTGACAGGCAGCCAGAACGTGGCTGAATGAAGAGCTTGATTTGGCTGCCTGTTAACGAAAAGGGGGTTTCATGGCAGAAATTACACCGCAGGTGTCGACAGGTCAAGAATCTATTCCGTTTTGGCGAGACGGCCGTGTCTTGGGCGTATTGGCTCAAATAGCCTTTCTTGCAGCCGTGATCATTGCAACCGGCTGGATACTTAACAACGTCCTACAGAACATGGATAAACTGGGCGCATTCCGTTGTGCGGATGGCTCTAGCAGTTTCGTATGCGGTTTCAACTTCCTCAGAATTGATGCGCAGTTTGACATTGGTGAGACAACCATCATCTCTTACGACCCCAGCGACGCCTTTTCCCGCGCCATCTTAGTTGGCGCTCTCAACACTATTCGTGTAGCTGTTTTTGGCATTATATTGGCGACTATTTTGGGTACGTTGGCTGGTATCGCGCGACTTTCCAGTAACTGGCTGATTAGCAACATCGCAAAATGGTATGTTGACTTGATGCGTAACACACCATTATTGTTACAGCTTTTTTTCCTTTACTTTGGCGTCATCTTGTTGCTTCCCCCTATTCGTGAAGCTGTCCAACCCTTTGGCTTGCCTATTTACATGAGCCAGCGCGGCATTGATTTGCCCTGGCCTGTGTTTATGTCCTCGGCACGGCTTTGGATTGGTTTTGTTGTGTTAGCGATTTTCCTGACGTGGATTTTGTGGGTTGTATTAGGGCGGCGCGAAATTCAGTTAGGCAAAAGCACCAATCGCACAGGCTGGGCGTTTCTCACCTTTTTGCTTGTTGCTGTGGTTGGCTGGTTTGTTGCCACGGCTACATCTGGCAATAATCAGGTAGTTTTAGCGGCGAATACAGTGTCTGCTGCGGATTTGGCTGGTCTGGAAAGCGTGATGCAGCAGCGATTAGGTGTCAATGACCTCGCTTCTGTTTCTCAAGCCGTTTCCGATGGGACGTTGACACAAGAGGCTGTGGATACGGCCGCTTTCACCGTGTGTACCCTGCGCGATGATAGAAGCGAAGTCAATTTGACTGCACAACTGCGTAAGCTCAATATGCCATATTCCGTCAAAGCATTTAATCGGGAAAATTTGGTTTCAGAGGCGTTTGCAGCAGGGGACTGTGACCTGTATATTGCCAATAAGGAAACTTTGGCTGCGGCGCAAACGGCCGTATCCGGTGCAACCCTCATCCCTATTGGCGAAACCCCTGTTCGCTTTTCCATTCCCAGCTTACAAGGACTAAACTTTACCGGTGGATATAAGCTCACGCCCAACTTCGCCGCCATTCTTGTTGGATTGGTGCTGTATACCGGCGCGTTTATTGCCGAAATCGTGCGTGCTGGTATCCAATCTGTGGCAAAGGGACAGTCAGAAGCCGCCCGCGCTTTGGGTCTCTCAGAAGGGCAGCGGCTGCGGTTAGTTGTGCTGCCACAGGCTTTACGCGTGATTATTCCCCCGCTAACGAGCCAATACCTGAATCTCGTGAAGAACTCCAGTTTGGCCATTGCCGTTGGCTTCCCAGATTTGTGGACGACATCATTCATTACGTTGAATCAGTCAGGGCAATCTGTGCAGGTTTTCATTATCGTGATGGCCTCTTATTTGAGCTTTAGCCTGCTCATTTCGTTCTTGCTGAACTGGTACAACCAGCGTATTTCCCTGGTGGAGCGGTAAACAGGAGGATTCATGACCACAATCGGACAAAACTCAAACATGCGCACATTCCGCGGGCGAGAGGTTCATTTTAATGCCCGGCAGTTTGTGCAAGAAAATATTACACGACGTTGGTGGTTGACTCTGTGGCTGATCATCCTGGTTTATCTCACAGGTGTGGTGACATGGAACCAACTGGCTGCTGCGCCGGTAACGACGGCTTTGTTATTTGTGCTGTGGGCGGTGACGCTGACGTTGACGGCCGTCAACGAAATGACACGTCATCACAACAGCACGACACAATGGCTGCGAAATAACCTCTACAGCTCTCTCACCAACGCTCTCATTACCTTGTTGTTGGTACTGTTGATCGTTGCTGGGTTACGCGGCTTTTTTGCATGGGCCATTACACACGCCAGCTTCACCACGGATCCAGAGGCGGCTGCCGTTATACTGGAGAAATTCACACCCCCCGGTGCTAATTGGGGGGCAGTGATAGACAACATGCGCAACTTATTGGTTTTCCGTTGGCCGCGCGGCGAAGATTGGCGACTTTGGTTCATCCTCATTTGGAGTGTTGTTCTTGTGATACCCAGCCAATTCATTTTCCGCCGCGAAGCTTTCCGTAAATCCCTCATCCGCCGGGTGCTGACAGGATTGTGGGTGCTTACGCCCATCCTTTCTTTCCTTCTCTTGCGTGGGGTAGGTGGTGCGGAAAGCCTGATCCCAGAGGTGAATCCAGATCAGGCATGGGGTGGTTTCCTGTTGACTTTGGTGATTGCTATTTTTGCCATTGTTGCTTCTTTCCCGTTGGGTGTGCTGCTGGCATTGGGACGGCGCAGTCAGATTCGCGGTGTGCCCGGGTGGTTTACGTATGGCGCGGCGGGTTTGTTAACGGCCGTTGCCCTCTTCACCAGCACATTCCCTGGCCTAAGCTCCGCCCCCACAACCGCAGGCAAAGTCCTCGCTTTTTGGCCGGTGCTCATCCCCCTGGTGGCATACCTGTTTCAACGCTTTTTCAAAGGCAACGTCGTTGCCTTATTCAGCACTATCTACATCGAAACCATTCGTGGCGTTCCCTTTATCACCGTGCTGTTCATGTCCATTATCCTCTTCCCCATCTTCCTGCCGCCGGGGACAGAAGTATTAAGCACCTGGCGCGTGATGGTTGCTGCCGCCCTCTTTGCCGCCGCATATTTGGCAGAAAATGTGCGTGGTGGGCTGCAATCCTTGAACAAAGGACAATATGAAGCAGCCGACGCCATTGGCTTGAATACCTTCCAAAAGTATCGCTTCATCATCTTGCCCCAGGCGTTACGGGCTGTCATCCCTGCCATTGTGGGACAGTTCATTGGCCTGTTCAAAGATACCACCCTGATCGCCATCGTTGGTTTGGTGGAGTTCCTCGGTGTGGCAAACCTGATTACTGCCCAGCCCGACTGGTTGGGTGTGCGACGCGAACCCTATGTGTTCATCGCCATCATTTACTTTGTAGGCAGCGCCGTCATGGCCGGTTACAGCCGTCGTTTGGAAGCCCAACTGGGCGTGGGGCAGCGCTAGTTTAATCGCTGCATAGGAAGAAGAACATGACACAAGCAAAAACAGAAGAACCCAAGAGCTTTGGACATAACGAAGAAATCATCGTTTGCCGCAACGTGCGCAAATGGTATGGTGACTTTGAGGCATTGAAGGCGGTGAGCCTGACTGTGAAGCAGGGGGAAGTGGTCGTTATTTTAGGGCCTTCGGGGTCTGGTAAATCGACCTTTATCCGCTGCATCAATCGCCTGGAAGAGCATCAGGAAGGGGACATCGTTGTAGATGGTATCCCTTTGACTCACGATGTGCGCAACATTGCAGAGATTCGCCGCGAAGTGGGCATGGTGTTCCAGCAATTTAACCTCTTCCCGCACCTGACTGTGTTGGAGAACATCACGTTAGCGCCTATTCATGTGCGTAAATGGGCCAGGGAAAAGGCTGAGGAACGCGCCATGCATTGGCTGGGACGTGTGGGTATCCCAGAGCAGGCCAATAAGTATCCGGGGCAGTTGTCCGGTGGGCAGCAGCAGCGTGTTGCTATTGCCCGCACGCTGACGATGGAACCCAATATCCTGCTCTTTGATGAACCAACGTCAGCGCTGGACCCGGAGATGATTAAGGAAGTGTTGGACGTGATGCGCGACCTGGCGCAGACAGGATATACCATTTTGGCGGTGACGCACGAAATGGGGTTTGCACGCACGGTGGCTGATCGCATTATCTTTATGGATGCAGGGCAAATTGTGGAAGAGAATACGCCGGAGAACTTCTTCACAAACCCGGAGAATGAGCGCACGCGGCTGTTCTTGAACCAGATTTTGCATCATTAATTGTGATGTATGAAGCGTGAAACGTGACAATATCTGTTCACGTTTCACGCTTCATGTTTTATGGGGCGGCAAACCAAAAGAGGGGGGTAGTTTGTTGAGCGGCCTGGGACGGGGGGAGTAGGTTGTGGGTAACGGCCGTTACCATCTCCCAATCGAAATAAGCCATATCTTCTAATGTAACTGGTCGGGCAAAGGGAAAACCTGCACGCAGCGCCTCCGCCAAGGGGCGCGGCAGCATTTGCCAATAACCACTGGCCTCAGCCACAGAAGCACGTGCCGGAATCAGACGGTAGCGTGGCGCGGTTTGTTGGTAGCTCAAAAAGGTCAGCCATTCCCAAACCGCTTGCGGGTGTTGACTGACCTGCGTGATGAATGAGCCATATAGGTGCAAAGGCGTGGCGCCATCAAACTGCGTCGAACCGGGGAAGGGGACGACACCCATATTGCCCACAATCTGTACGCGATGTTCATAGTAGATCAGTTTGTCTACCCAGATGAAGGCCCACCAGCGAAAGCTATTGTTCTGTCGTTCTTCATCGGTCAGGCTGGCTACATCGGGCATGAAATGGGGTTGAGCGGCGGTTTCCTGATACCAGGCCAGGGCGGCGGCGGCACTTTCTGGGGTAAGTTCGGTCGGGTTTTGTGTGTAGGCATAGGCGTAGAGGATGTCGGGTGTAATGTCGAAGAAGCGATAGTTGGCAAACGGCCGTTCCTCAAACGGCAGCGCCGCATTCAACGCCTGTAAATCCGCCATCATTTCTTCCCACGTCCAGCGCAACGAGGGCAACGGCCGTTCCGCCGCCGCATACGCATTTTCATCGTAATACAACACCTGCATTTCCCCCGCCTGCGGCACAAACCACAAGCGATCCCGCCACCACGCGCCCTGCAAGATTTGCGGGTAAAAGTCAGATAGCTGAAAACGGACATCTGTTGCCGCCAAATTGCTGAGATCACGCACTTCTCCGGCGGCGATCATTTGTGGTGTTGGCGCAAAGGCTGCGCCGTCAAACAGGCGCAGTTGTGCAGGGTCTTGCGGAATTTCATCCAGTGTAATCAGTTCAATGGTGATGTGGGGGTGGGCTGCGCTAAATTGCGCAGCGGCTTGTTCATAATCTACCAGGTGGATGCCAACCGGCATTTGAGGAGGCAGGGCAAAGCGGATGTGGGCTGGCTGCAAATAGGCGGTCAGTTTTTGGCGCAGCAGATTCCAAAAGGGTGGGGCGGGATTGCCATTGTCGTCCAGGGCGACAAGACGGGGAGATGGGATGCGCAGGATGTTGGGTACGGCCGTTTCCTCATACCCATTCGCCACCACCAATGTTAACGGAAGCTGATCTTGCACGCATTCTTGAGCGCATAGTTCAGCGATAACCGCTTCAACAAATTGCGTTAGTTCCCCAGCCCAGGCTGCGTCTACCTGATAGGTACTCAGCAGACCCCAGGCCGTTCTCTGACGGCGCACATCCCCCCAATAACCCATTTGTGGCGGCGCAAATAGCAGATCGGCAGTTCCTGCATTGTCCGTTTCTTGCAAATAGACCATGCGCTGCCAGGCTGCATCTCCATCTGTCCATTGCACATGCACTTGCAGCACATCTTTGTACTGCTGCACCTGCCGCGCCTCGCTGTCGTTGCGGTACAGTGCCTGATTGATGGGCTGAAGCTGTGCAGCCTGCCATGCCGCATCTTCGCTGAACAGGGCAAAAAAGCTGTCGCCATCACCGGCTAACAGGGCTTGCTGTGCCTGCGCCAACAGCGTGTTGACTTGTTGTCGTCTGGCGGCTTGCGTTTTTTTGATGGTTACTTGTGATGACAACCAGACAAGGATTGTTATTGCAAAAATGAGGAGAATGGTAACGGCTGTTGCCATTCCTGGCCCGCGCAGCGAAGAGAAATGTAGTGAAAACTGGGATGAATGGTGTGACGGGTCAGGCGACAATTCCGGGTCGGTATGCCAGGAAAACTGTTTACCCATAAGGGCATTATAGGCCCGTGATAAGAAATGTCTACCCTTCTAATTCACTAGCAACCAGCAGCCAACAACTACAAAAGCTCGTGGGCAACTTTCGCCAGCCGTTCTACCGCCCGCTCCAATTCGCTCATCGCTGTAGCAATGGAAAAACGCACGTGCCCTTCACCGCTGCTGCCAAACGCGATACCTGGTGTTCCCGCAATTCCGGCCCTGTCCAATAAAGTATCAGTCAACTCCAGGCTGTTTTTGCTGCTGCCAGGGAAACTGGGGAAAAGATAAAATGCGCCTTCCACCGAACGGCAAGAAATACCCGGAATTTCATTCAATGCGTCAACCATAAAATCGCGCCGTACCTGGTAAGCAAGACGCATTTCTTCAACACTGTCTTGTGGCCCAGTGAGGGCAGCAACGGCCGCGTGCATGGTAAAGTTTGCCGCTGACGAAACCGTCTGGCTGTTCATTTTCGCCGCCAATTTCATCATAGGTGTGGGGCCAGCCAGCCAGCCCAACCGCCAGCCTGTCATCGCATATGCTTTGGACAACCCGTTAATCGTTAATGTGCGTTCCCCCATACCTGGCATCGAACCGATGGAAATGTGCTGGCGATCATCAAAAATCAGCTTCTCATAAATTTCGTCGGCGATAACATACAAGTCTTTCTCAATAGCGACTTTGGTGATGGCCTTGAGTTCTTCCCAGGTGAGGACGCGCCCGGTGGGGTTGCTGGGAGTGGTAATCATCAAGGCTTTTGTGTAAGGCGTGATTTTCTGGCGCAAAGTCTCTTCCGTGATGCGGTAGTTATCCTCTGCTGAGAGACTGACTGCCACAGGTTGCCCTCCAGCCAATTTAATCATCGGTGGATAGGAGACCCAGACAGGCTCCAGATACAACACTTCATCACCGGGGTTGATGAGGGCAGACAGAGCCAGGAACAACGCCCACTTGCCACCTGGCGTGACAACAATGTCTGTCTGCGGGTCGCAGTGGATGGCGTTATCATGTTCCATTTTTTCGGCAATGGCTTCAAGGAGGGGCATAATACCTTTCATGGGAGCAGGATAGTGGGTAGCCCCGTTTTGGATGGCGTTGAATGCTGCTTTAACAATGTGGGGCGGGGTAGCAAAGTCGGGATCGCCACCGGCAAGTGCGATAATGTCTTGTCCGGCCCGTTGCAGGGCTTTGGCTTTATCGTTCACTGCCAGCGTCACGGATGCAGGTACACTGCGGACGAGTAGAGAGAGATCTTTCATAGTTTGCTCCTCTTGTAAAGGTTTCGCGGTATTCTAGCAAAGGCGACTAAAAATGTGAATTGTGAATTGTGCATGATGAATAATGAATAAGAAAGAGAAAAGTTGGGCAGAAGGGGTAACGGCCGTCATCCTCGGTACTATGCAGGATGGCGGGCTGCCACATATTGGTTGTCGTTGTGCCCATTGTCAGGCAGCAGAAGCGCAACCGCAGTACGCAGCTTGTTTAGCCATTGTAGATGGACGGCAAACGCCGCCTGGCGTTTATCTGTTAGATGCCACGCCGGACATCAAGCATCAGCTTAACTTGCTGGCTGATGTGTTGGGGCCACATTCCACGCGCCCCAACCGTTTGCGCCAGCTCGATGCCATTTTCCTGACGCACGCGCACATGGGGCATATTGGTGGCCTACCGCAGCTTGGCCCGGAAGCAATGGCGGTGCAGGATTTGCCGGTGTACGCTGCGCCGCTGCTTATTGATTTGCTGCAAGAGGCGCGGGTGTGGCGGCCAATGGTGAACGGGCTGGCGTTACGGCCGTTACACCCCCATCAACCTATCTCACTCGCTCCAAATTTGACCATCACCCCCATCCCCGTGCCACACCGTGACGAGTGGGGTGTGGGCACGTTTGCCTTTCATGTGCAGGGGCCGGGCAAGTCGCTGCTCTATTTGCCCGATATTGATGCTTGGACATTGTGGGCGGAGACGGCCGTGCTGGACACGGTAGACTATGCTCTGGTAGACGCCTCATTTTGGAGTAATGATGAACTGGGTGGGCGAACGGCCGTCGCTCATCCTCTCGTTCCCGACACGTTAGTTCGCTTTGCACACATCCCCGGTCAACTGGTGCTGACCCATCTCAACCATACAAACCCGCTGCTAAATATAGAGAGTGTCTCTTACATGCAGACGTGTCGTGCTGGGGTACAAATTGCCCGGTTGGGACAAGATTTCCCTCTCTAATCTCGTTTGCTGCATTTTGCTTTTCCTCTCCTTCAAGTATGTTATACTTCGCACAGTCATAAATTGTGCCATGAAAAGAGAGGTGGCTTGCCAGCATCTCTTTTTATGCGCAACCATAACCAAATGGAGGATTTTGATGAAGAAGCGTTTGCGCTACCTGTTTTTGTTCCTGTTTTGACCAGTCTGTTCCTGTTAAGTTTAACTGCATGTGATACGGCTGAACCGGATGAGGCAACGGCCGTTGCCGAACTTCCTGCCGCTACAGTTACAACATCGCCGACGGCCGTTCCCCACAAATACACCTATACCCACTGATACGCCCACAAATACCCCGGAGCCAACAGCAACCGATACACCAACACCAACTCATACACCGACGAATACCCCGGAACCAACGGCTACCAAGACACCCGTTCCCACAGATACGCCAACCGCGACACCGGAACCATCACCCACAACACCACCGCCAACAGCCGTGCCCCCCTACACCTGTACCCGTATCCGCTCATACTTTCCCTGAAACACCCATCCAGCCATTCGATGCTGACACTTTTATGCGTTACATGGGATTAGTACGCGACTCTTTTCGTAGTTTTGACAGCGAAATGGGGCTTTGGCAAAAACCAACAAACCCGGAGATTGTGGCACGTTTAATGGTTGGACACGGCTATGGATTTTGGAAGCCCCTGGCTTCACCGACGTTCCACCGAATTGGCAGTCCTTGTATGTCGAGTATCGCTCTCTATTACAACAAATTGCTTCCATTACAACAGAGATACGGCCGTTGTGCTCTGGCATGGGCGGCGATGTCAGTCCTGAAACCACCCAGGCTATCCTCGATTTTCTTGCCTGGGCCTATCCTCGTTCCGAGCAAATGGTTGTCGAATTGAGCCAACTGCCCCGTCCGTAACTTACAGACGGATGCAATTCCCGATACAGTACCAACGAAAATAGACATAACGCAAGCCGAGCTTGTCGAAGACAATTTCGACAGGCTCGGTTTGTGGTAACTGATGGGTTTTGCGTAAACTCTAAGAATTAAAGGTGGTACGCGCATCACTTTTGGGCGGCGCTGTGGTCAAAAATCTTGGGCAAAACGCTCGGCATAGCTGGCGATGAGATGCTCAATGCGGGACTGTTCCCATGAAGCGGTGAGCAGCCCGGCATGATACGCTTTGGGCACGCGCCACACCACTTCCGGGTCGTTGTAGGCGGAGAGATCGGGGTATTCCTGCCGCGAGAGACAGGTGAGCAGTCCGGCATACTCACGACGATATTCGGGTGGCGCATATGCTTCACCGCGCAGATTTGCCAGCTCGATCCGCGCCGCTTCTTGCCATAACTCTATGCCGGTGGCGGCTTGCACCATGCGATCAATGTTGGCTCCACCCACGCGTGCGGCCGTTTCCAGGAAGTAGAAACGGCCGTCCTCGTATCCGCGAATAAACTCTGTATGCGATACACCGCGTACCAGCCGCAGCTTGCGCATTAATTCGCTGGTCAGGCCGCGCAGAGTGATGGCCTCTTCGCCATCCCAGGGCAGCACGCGGGTGGTAAAAATGCCGCCGCCATGCGAGACAGTGAGCGGTGGCAGGCCGTATTTGCTGGCAATGGTAAAAACCACATCCTTTTCCCAAATGATGGAATCAACGTGATAGACGTCACCAGGCACGAATTTCTCTAGCAGGTAGTAGGATTGCTGGTCGCCCAACTTGTCCAGCGCCCGCCACACCTGTTCGCTGTCATGCAGTTTACGGATGCCGATGGCTCCGGCCTCGAAGCGTGGTTTGAGTACCCAAGGGGCGGGCACGTCGGCCATGTAGGCACGCAGATCATCGTAATTGAAAACGGCCGTAAATGGTGGAACCTGCACCCCTTCATCCCGCGCCTGCACACGCATCGCCAGTTTGTCGCGGAAATGGCGTGCCGTCGTCTCACCCATGCCGGGAATGCGCAAATGCTCGCGCAGGGAAGCGGCTGTTGCCACGTCATAATCATCCAAAGCCACAATGCAATCAATCTTTTGCCCGCGCATCAAATAACTGACAGCGTAAGTCACGTCTGGTTGTTTGGAGATGTTGGGCATGGCAAAATGCTGATCGATGCTTTCCCAGGGCCAGGGGGCATCTTGTTTATCATCGGGCATAAGCACCAGCACGCGGCAACCTTGCCGCTTGCATTCCTGTATGAAAGGGACGCCTTTTAATTCGGAAGCGAGACAAAGAATGGTAAACGGCCGTTCAGTCATCTTGTTTCTCCTGGGGAACGATTCTACATATTAGCTGACCAAACAATTGTAACGAGGAAACGCAGATTGGGAAACAAGTCGTTCTTCAGGCAAATTTACCCATCCTGTCTAATCGCCAAAGCGTTCTTTTGGCAGGTTTGCACAATAGACAAGCCCGGCATCCCCCGTTACACTCAAAAGTGATTCTGCAAGGATTAAAAATATGACTTTTGTTCTTTCCCTTATTCTTGTTGTCCTTCTTAGCTTAAGCCTTATTATTTTGGGGCTTGGCAACATATGCACGTCTGGACAGCGAGTAGGATAAGAACAAGCACTCGCAAACATTTCAAAGGGCTGTCCAGACAAGGACGGCCCTTTTTGTTTTGGGCACTATGCATATGAACCAGGGCACTTGTACAAACACACAGCCAGTCAATGGCCGACAGCAGAAACGAACCGGTATGGAAACGGCCGTTTCCTCCATGATGCAGTCTGCCTACCCTCCGTTTACCCTCAGCCGCTTGCTTGTAACATCCTGCAAGCGGCTGTTTTTTTATCTGCTACCCAAATGCAACCACGCAATCAGATAATTTGCAGAAGGAGAAGATTATGATCAAAAGCGGTGCAGAAATTTTATGGGAATGCCTGGTGCGCGAAGGCGTAGAAACCGTCTTTGGCTATCCGGGCGGGGCAATTATGCCCGTTTACGATGCCATGTTGGAATATCCCATCCATCACGTCCTGACCCGGCATGAGCAGGGCGCGGCGCACATGGCCGATGGTTATGCTCGTGCTACTGGCAAAGTCGGTGTTGCCATTGCCACCTCTGGCCCTGGGGCCACCAATCTTGTCACCGGCATTGTCACGGCGATGATGGATTCTTCCCCCATTGTTTGCATTACCGGACAGGTCGCTGTATCAGCCATTGGCGGTGACGCTTTTCAGGAAACGGATGTGACAGGCATCACGCTGCCCATCACCAAGCACAACTTCCTCGTTACCAGTGCCAGCGAAATGGCAGAAGCAGTACGTGAAGCGTTCTACATTGCCCGCAGCGGCCGTCCTGGCCCCGTCGTCATTGACATTTGTAAAAACGCACAAATCGAGCAGGTGGAATTTGAGTATCCCGCAGAACCCGAACTGCCCGGTTATCACCCACCGCGCCACGCACCAATGGTTGACGTGAAACGTGCAGCAGAGATGGTCAACGAAGCCGAACGCCCCGTCATCCTTGCCGGACACGGCGTCCTCAAATCTCATGCCATGGATGAATTGATGGAGTTTGCTACAAAAACGCAGACGCCAGTAGCCATGACCTTGCTGGGATTAGGCAGCGTGCCTGCCTCACATACCCTCAGCCTGGGCATGATGGGCATGCACGGCGAAGCATACGCCAATAATGCCATCCAGCAAGCTGACTTGCTGCTCGCATTTGGGATGCGCTTTGATGATCGTGTGACGGGCAACCTGCGTACCTATGCCCCCCGCGCCCGCAAAATCCATATCGAAATCGACCCATCGGAAATCCACAAAAATGTACATGTAGACGTGCCTCTAGTTGGCGATCTGAAGATGGTGTTGGGAGATTTGCTGCCACATGTGCAGCCAGCCGACCACGAGGAATGGCTGGACACCATCGCTGAGTGGAAAGCGGAGACGGAGCAGCGTGACATTTTGGCCTGGCCGAATGATGACAAGTTGTATACTGCGCATGTCATCCGCGATGTGTGGCAGTACACGGCCGGGAATGCCATCGTGACAACAGACGTGGGCCAACATCAGATGTGGGCAGCGCAATATTATCACTTTGAGCAGCCTTTTCGCCTGATCACCTCTGGCGGCGCGGGCACGATGGGCTATGGCTTGCCATCGGCCATCGGCGCCTGGTTTGCCCACAAGGACAAGGAAATCTGGGCAATTGTGGGGGATGGTGGTTTTCAGATGACGCAGGCGGAGCTGGCAACGGCCGTGCAAGAAAACGCCAACGTCAAAATCCTCATTCTCAACAATAGTTACCTGGGCATGGTACGGCAGTGGCAGGAATTCTTCTTCGACAAAAGATATTCGGGCGTTGCCATCACCGGCCCCGATTTCGTGAAGTTAGGCGAAGCCTACGGCATTCCATCCCGCCGTGTCACCAAACGCGAAGACGTAAACGAAGCGATGGCCTTTGCCAGCAGCACCGACGGCCCCGTGCTCATCGAATTCGTCGTCGAAATGGAAGAAGCCGTCTTCCCGATGGTTCCATCTGGCGCTGACTTAGATGCCATGCTGCGGCGGCCGATCAGACGAACGGTAAACGGTAAGCAGTAAACAGTAATCAGTGAGCAGTACTGAACACTGACAAACGGAGATTTAAGATGCGTCAAACATTAATCGCAACTGTAGAAAACAAACCCGGCGTGCTGAACCGTGTCGCTTCCATGTTCCGCCGCCGCAATTTTAATATTGATTCGTTGAATGTCGGCCGTACCGAACGCCCCGATGTGTCGCGTATGACCATTGTTGTGGACAGCCAGGACACGCCCGCCCGATTGGTAGAGGCCAACCTGTACAAGCTGGTCAACGTCATTGATGTGCAAGATGTGACCAATCAGGCAGCCGTGCTGCGCGAACTGGCATTGATCAAAGTCGCCGCCGCCCCGGAAAAGCGCGGCGAAATTCTCAGCCTGGTCAATATTTTTGAGGCCAGCGTCGCCGATGTCTCCCCAGACAGCATGGTCGTTCAGGTTGTTGCCAGCGAAAATGCTGTCAATAGCTTGATCGAGCTGCTGCGCCCCAGTGGCATTTTGGAAATTGTGCGCACCGGCCATGTGGCCATGATGCGCGGCCGTGACGAAGGCATCCGCCACACCCCCGGCGCGGGGCAAAGCGGCAACGGCTTTACCGGACACAGCGGGCTTTCCGCAGACTAGCAACCAGGAACCGCGTTCCTCAGAAGGAATGCGGTTCCTAAACATTGGAGATAGAAATGGCAAATATTTATTACGACAAAGATACCAACCCCGACCTGATTCGCGGCAAGAAAGTGGCCGTTATTGGCTATGGCAGCCAGGGGCACGCCCATGCGCTCAATCTGAAAGACAGCGGCGTGAATGTTGCTGTTGGCCTGCGCGGGGGCAGCAAATCTCGTGCCAAAGCGGAAGCAGCAGGGTTGACCGTGATGTCAGTGGCCGATGCTGCTGCCTGGGCAGACACAATCATGGTTCTGGCTCCAGATACCATGCAGGCAAAAATTTATGAGGAGTCCATTGCGCCAAACCTGACGGCCGGAAAAACTCTCATGTTCGCGCATGGATTCAACATCCGCTTTGGCACCATTGTGCCGCCAGAGGATGTGGATGTAAGCATGGTCGCACCGAAAGCGCCCGGCCACCGCGTGCGCGAGGTCTTCACTGAGGGCGGCGGCACGCCTTGTTTGCTGGCGGTGCATCAGGATGCCAGCGGGCAGGCAAAGGCGAACGCGCTTTCGTATGCCTTCGGCATTGGTGGCACACGCGCCGGGGTGTTGGAAACGACTTTTGCCGAGGAGACAGAAACCGATCTCTTTGGTGAGCAGTCGGTGCTGTGCGGCGGTGTGTCGGCGCTGGTGAAGGCGGGCTTTGAGACGCTGGTGGAAGCGGGTTATCAGCCGGAAATTGCTTACTTTGAATGTATGCACGAGTTGAAACTGATTGTGGACTTGATGTATCAGGGTGGGCTGAACTATATGCGCTATTCGATTTCGGATACGGCCGAACACGGCGATTACACCGCCGGTTCACGTTTGATTACCGAGGAAACTAAGTATGAGATGTCGCAAATCTTGAAGGAGATTCAAGATGGGACGTATGCGAATAACTGGATTGCGGAGAATGAGAACGGCCGTCCCTGGTTCAACGAGCAGCGCCGCCAGCATCAAGACCACCTCATCGAGCGCGTCGGCGTGGAACTGCGCGGCATGATGCCCTTTGTCAACCCGAAAGTGGTCAAACCGGGCGAGTGACCGTATTCAGTAGTCAGTAATCAGTGAGTCAGTAAACGGCGTACCATTCACCAACCACTGATTACTGGTTACTGATCACTGTTCACTGAACAGGAGTTACCCATGAACGATCCCAACTACGTGCGTATTTTTGATACCACTTTGCGCGATGGCGAGCAGTCACCGGGAGCGACGCTCTCCTCTGACGAAAAGCTGCAAATTGCCCATGCCCTGGCTGATTTGGGTGTGGACATTATGGAGGCGGGCTTCCCCGCCGCCTCCCCCGATGATTTGGAGGCGGTGCGGCGCATTGCGGTGGAAGTGGGGAATCGGGAGAGAGAGGACGGCCGTCACCCCCCCACCATCTGCGGCCTCGCTCGCGCCGTCAAAAGCGACATAGACAAATGCTGGGAAGCGATACAAGGGGCCAAACACCCCCGCATCCACACCTTCCTCGCCACCTCGCCCATCCACATGAAATACAAACTCCAGCTAGACCCCGAAGAAGTGGTCGAGCAGGTACGCGAGATGGTCGCCTACGCCAAAACCTACTGCGACGACGTGGAATTTTCCCCAGAGGACGCTGGTCGCAGCAACCCCGAATTCCTCTATTTGGTACTGGGCGAGGCCATCAAAGCTGGCGCCACCACCATCAACATCCCCGACACCGTAGGCTACACCACCCCCGAAGAATTTGGTGCATTAATCAAGGGCATCAAACAGCACACCCCAGGCGTAGACGACGTGATCATCTCCGTCCATTGCCACGACGACTTGGGGCTGGCGACGGCCAACACCCTCGCGGGCGTACAAAATGGGGCGCGGCAAGTGGAAGTGACCATCAACGGCATTGGCGAGCGGGCGGGCAACACCTCATTAGAAGAAGTGGTCATGGCCCTGAAAACGCGCAACCCGGTGTATGGCACAGACACCGGCATAGACACCACACAAATCACCAAAGCCAGCCGCATGGTTTCCAGCCTGACGGGTATGGCCGTGCAGCCGAATAAGGCCATCGTTGGCGCCAACGCCTTTGCCCATGAAGCAGGCATTCATCAGGATGGGATGCTGAAGCACGAAGAAACCTACGAAATCATGCGCCCGGAAACGGTGGGCCTGAACAAGTCGGAATTGGTGCTGGGCAAGCATTCCGGGCGGCACGCCTTGCGCGTGCGGATGCGCGAATTGGGCTATGAACTGGATACCGACAGCCTGCAAGAGGTATTCGAGCGCTTCAAAGAGTTGGCTGACAAAAAGAAGGTCATCACCAACGCTGATTTGCTGGCATTGATGAAGGATGAGCTGTATCAGCCACAAGAGGTGTACGCGCTGCTGGATTTGCAGGTGACATGCGGCACGGTGAATATGCCCATGGCTTCCGTGCGGTTGCGCGGGCCGGATGGCGTGGCAACGGCCGCGACCATTGGCACTGGCCCCATTGACGCCTGCTACAAAGCGATTGACACCATCGTGCAGTTGCCAACCGCCCTGTTAGAGTACACCGTGCGTTCCATCACCGATGGCATAGATGCCATTGGCGAAGTGTTTGTGCGCGTAGTCCCGGAGCAGGCATTCATGCGCAAATCGCCGCAAACCGGCTTTGACATGCCGCGCCAGTTTAGCGGGCACGGCGCAGAGACGGACATCGTGGTCGCCAGCGCCAAGGCATACCTGTCTGCGCTAAACAAAATCCTGGTTTCGGAAGGTATGGGAGAGGATGTATCACAAGAGGAGCCAGAAGTCGTGATGGCCTAATCGCCATCAACAGAATTTTGGAGATAGGATGAGTCAAGCAAAAACACTTTTTGACAAAATCTGGGAGAGCCATGTGGTTGTCAACGAACCAGGTTCGCCCAGTGTGCTGTACATTGACCTGCACCTGGTGCATGAGGTCACATCGCCGCAAGCCTTTAGCGGGCTGCGGCAAAAGGGGCTGCGTGTGCGCCGCCCAGATCGCACGGTGGCGACGATGGATCACGGCATTCCCACGCGGAATTTAGTAAACAGTGATCAGTTATCAGTAAACGGTGGTCAGTGGGTCATTCAGGATGCGATGGCGGCGAAGCAGTTGAAGCAGCTAGAGACGAACTGCCGTGATTTTGATGTGCCGTTGTATGGTATGGACAGTCCGAATCGCGGCATTGTGCATGTGATTGGGCCGGAATTGGGGCTGACGCAGCCGGGCAAGACCATTGTCTGCGGCGACAGTCACACGAGTACGCACGGCGCGTTTGGCGCTCTGGCCTTTGGCATTGGAACGAGCGAGGTGGAGCATGTGCTGGCAACGCAAACGCTGCTGCAATATCGCCCTAAAACGTACCGCGTGAACTTTGCCGGGGCGTTGCCGCCGGGCGTGACGGCGAAGGATATGATTTTGGCGTTGATTGCTAAGATTGGCGTGGGCGGCGGCACGGGGCATGTGTTTGAGTATACGGGCACGGCCGTTTCCCAACTCTCGATGGAAGGGCGCATGACCCTCTGTAACATGTCCATCGAGGGCGGCGGGCGTGCGGGCATGGTCGCCCCCGACGACACCACCTTCGAGTACATTGCCGGGCGCGAATTTGTCCCCAAGGGGGCTGCCTGGGAGCAGGCAATAGCCCAATGGCGGGCGCTGCCCAGCGACGAAGGCGCAGCCTACGACAAAGAAGTGACCATCGGCGTGGACGAATTGGAACCGATGATCACCTACGGCACGAATCCGGGTATGGGCATGGGTATTAGTACGGCCGTACCCGACCCCGCCGCTGAAGCAGACCTGAGCAAGCGGGCATCGCTGCAAAAGGCGCTGGATTACATGAACTTGCCGCCGGGCAAGCCGCTGTTGGGGCATCCGGTGGACGTGGTGTTTGTAGGAAGCTGCACTAATTCGCGCATCAGCGATTTGCGGCAGGCGGCGGCGCTGATTGATGGACGCAAAGTGGCGGCCAGCACGCGCATGTTAGTCGTGCCCGGCTCCGAAGAGGTGCGGCGGCAGGCGGAAGCCGAAGGGCTGCATCACATTTTTATGGCAGCGGGCGCGGAATGGCGCTCGGCGGGCTGCTCGATGTGCATTGCCATGAATGGCGACCAGCTACAGCCGGGGCAGTATGCCGTCAGCACCAGCAACCGTAATTTTGAAGGGCGGCAAGGGGCCGGTGGCCGCACGTTTTTGGCAAGTCCGTTAACGGCCGTTGCCAGCGCCGTTCACGGGCAAGTTACAGACCCACGAGTAATGATGAGCCAGTAAACAGTAATCGGTAATCAGTTGCACGCTACTGATTGCTGACCACTGATTACCGTTTACTGTTCCGAAGGAACTATGGAACCTTTTACCACATTAACCAGTAAATACATGCCACTGCCGTACAACGACGTGGACACTGACCAGATTATCCCGGCCAGCTATTTGAAAGTGACGAACAAAGATGGGCTGGCCGAGGGGCTGTTTTCGCGCTGGCGCTATCAGAGCGATGGCTCGCCCGACCCCGAATTTGCGTTGAACAAGTCTGACCATGCCGGGGCGCGAATCTTGTTGGCAGGCGACAACTTTGGCTGCGGCTCGTCGCGGGAACATGCGCCCTGGGCGTTGATGGGCTACGGCTTCCGCGCCGTGATCAGCACCAGTTTTGCCGATATTTTCCGCAATAATGCGCTGAAAAATGGGCTGCTGCCGGTGGCGGTGGATGCGCAGACGTACCGGCAGTTGTTGAGTTTGGTGGAGGAGGAGCCGGAAACGGCCGTGACCATCAACCTTGCCGCACAAACCTTGACTTTGCCGGACGGCCGTGCTGTTTCCTTTCCCATTGATGCCTTCAGCAAAACCTGCATGTTGCAAGGGGTGGATCAGCTTGGCTACCTGCTGAAACAGAGCGACAAGGTTTTAGCCTATGAGAAAGCGGCAGGGAAATGAGTAATCAGTATTCAGTAAGCAGTAATCAGTATTCAGTCACCAGTATTCAGTATGGTTCACCTCAAACTGAATACTGAACACTGAATACTGTCCCACTGAATATTGGGAGATTTTTTGATGAGCGACAACACCGTTTTTGTATACGACACCACCCTGCGCGATGGCACACAGCGCGAGGGGCTAAACCTTTCCCTGAACGACAAGCTCAAAATTGCGCGGCAGCTTGATGAGTTTGGCGCACACTACATTGAGGGCGGCTGGCCCGGTTCCAACCCCAAAGACGCCGACTTTTTTCGCGCCGTGCAGGACATGACCTTTCGCCATGCCAAAGTAGCCGCTTTTGGCTCCACGCGGCGCAAACATGCCGACACCGCCAACGACCCCAACATCCGCGCTTTGATGGAAGCGCAGACGCCGGTGGTCACGCTGGTGGGCAAAAGTTGGGATTTGCATGTGCGTGACGTGTTGGAAACTGACCTGGAAGAAAACCTGGCGATGATCAGCGACAGCGTGGCCTATTTCAAGACACAGGAGAAAGAGGTCATTTACGATGCCGAGCACTTTTTTGATGGCTACAAAGCGAACCCAGAGTATGCGCTGCTGACAGTGCAGGTGGCAGCGCAGGCGGGGGCGGATTGCGTGGTGTTATGCGACACCAACGGCGGCTCGCTGCCCTGGGAGGTGAGCCAGATTGTGCGCGAGGTGAAAGAAAAGGTGGGGGATACGGCCGTTGGCATTCACACCCACGACGATGGCGGCTGCGCCGTTGCCAATACATTGGCGGCGGTGGATTCGGGCGCGGTGCATGTGCAGGGCACAATCAACGGCTATGGCGAGCGCGTGGGCAACGCCAATCTTTGCACCACCGTCCCTGACTTGCAGCTAAAAATGGGCAAGCAGTGCGTGCCGCCAGAGAGCTTGCAACAGGTGTCCGAACTGGCGCATTACGTGGCCGAGATTTCCAATTTGCCGCATGACACCCATGCGCCTTACGTGGGCAGCAGCGCTTTTGCGCACAAGGGCGGCATTCATGTGGCCGCCATGCGCAAGAATGTCCTCAGCTACCAGCACATTGACCCGACGCTGGTGGGCAACGAACAGCGCACCATCATCTCGGAGCTGTCCGGGCGCGGCAATGTGTTTGATAAGGCGGCGGAATTTGGCGTAGATGTGGACAGTGATGAGGCGCGGGCCATTTTGCAGCAAATTAAGGAGCTGGAGAATGAAGGCTTTGCCTTTGAAGCGGGCGAGGCATCTATGTCGCTGCTGCTCAGGCGAATGAAGAAGGGGTATAGACGGCCGTTCGAGATGCTCGACTTCACCACCTGGATTAGCGTGCGCGATGGCGTGCCCATGGTTTCCGATGCCTCGGTGAAAATCCGCATTGATGGCGAGGTCATCCACACCGCCTCCGAAGGCAATGGGCCGGTGAACGCCCTCAGTCTGGCGCTGCGCAAGGCGCTGTTCACCAAGTACCCGCAGTTGCAAACTATCCACTTGATGGACTATAAAGTGCGTATTTTGGATGGCGAGAACGGAACGGGCGCACGTGTGCGGGTATTGATTGATTTTATGGATGGTGATCGCCGTTGGAGTACGGTGGGAGCCAGCACGAACATTATTGAAGCAAGCTGGCACGCGTTGGTTGACAGTTACGAATACGCATTGTTGAATGGAAGTAAATAAAGGTTGATTTTATGAGAGCTAACATTGTTGTTTTACCTGGGGATGGCATTGGGCCGGAGGTGGTGGAGGGGGCGCTGGCGGTGTTAACGGCCGTTGCTCACCACTTCAACCACACCTTCATCACCAGTACCCACCTGATGGGCGGCTGCGCCATTGACGAAATGGGCACATCCCTGCCCGACGAGACGCTGAACGCCTGCCTGCAAGCCGACGCTGTGCTGCTCGGCGCAGTCGGCGGCTACAAATGGGACAATCCCGACGCCAAAGACCGCCCAGAGCGCGGCCTGCTGGCGCTGCGCAAAGGGCTGGACTTATTCGCCAACCTGCGCCCATTAAAGCTGTACCCCGAATTGATGGCCGCCTCGCCCTTGAAAGCGGAAAAGCTGACGGGCGTGGACATGCTCGTTATCCGCGAGCTGACCGGCGGCATTTACTTTGGCGACCGCGCCCGCTGGACGGACGACGCGGGCGAGGAATGGGGCAAAGACACGATGATTTACAGCGCGGGCGAGGTGCGGCGCGTGGCCGAAATTGCCTTCAATGCGGCGCAAGGGCGGCGTAAGCGGGTGGCGTCCATTGACAAGGCCAACGTGTTGGACAGCTCCCGCCTCTGGCGCAAGACGGTTACGGCCGTTGCCGCCCAATACCCCGATGTGACCCTGGAACACGTACTCGTGGACGCGGCGACCATGCATCTGCTCAGCCGCCCGGCCAGCTTTGATGTGCTGGTGGCGGGCAATATGTTCGGCGACATCATCACCGACGAAGCGTCAATGCTCTCCGGCTCCATGGGCAATTTGCCATCGGCGTCGCTGGGCGAGGCGCAAAATCAGCATGGCTATCCGCGCGGGTTGTACGAACCCATTCACGGATCGGCGCCAGATATTGCCGGAATGGGCATTGCCAACCCAATTGGGACTATAATGTCAGTAGCGATGCTGCTGCGGCATTCGTTGGGCCTGGAAGATGAGGCGGCGGCGCTGGAAACGGCCGTTGCTCGCACCATCAGCGCCGGACACCGTACCGCCGATCTGGCCCGCTCCGGGGAGCCGTCCCTGAGCACACAAGAGATGACGGCCGTAATTGTGCAAAACTTGCAAGGAAAGGAAGGGTGAGAGATGAGCACCGAATTTACCTGGATGCATCCGCAATACATTTGGTTAGATGATGAACTGGCTGCGGCTGAAGATGCGCCAGAAGCGCTGTTTGCAGCCAAGCAGCAAAGCGGTGTCTTTGATGATTTGCGCTGCTATGACACCCATCGCGGCCCGGCCGTCTTCCGCCTGCAAGATTACGTGGAACGATTTTTGCATACCGTGCAGGCCATGGGCATCCCCGACCTGGGCTATGACGCGCACAAGCTGCGGGCCGCCATTTGCAGCACGGTGCAGGCTAATGGCCTTGTAGATTGCACCATTCGCCCCCAGGTTGTCTATCTCAACCCGCCCGGACAAGAATTAGATCGCTATCAGGCGACCATCAGCATTGCGGTCTGGCGCTGCGGCGATGAACCGCAGACGCCCTCCCCCTCGGGGCTGGCTGTCCGTACCAGCCGCAGCACAGACGAATTGATATTGGCGGCGGAGGAAGAAGGGGTCTTGTTTACGGCCGATCACATTCTGCTGGTGCAGGATGGCGTGATTTACGCCGCACCTGGCGGGGCAATGTTAGGCGGCCTGACGCGGGACACGGTGCTGACGCTGGCGCAAGAGGCGGGCTATACGGTGCGGGGTGAACCATTGACGCAGGCAAAGTTGGCCGCCGCTGATGAAGTATTGGTTTGCAATACGGCGCTAGAGGTGAGGGGTGTGACTGAGGTGGATGAACGGCCGTTGCCCATTGGCCCCATCACCCGGCAGTTACAGCAGCTTTATGCGGAAACGGTGCGTGGGCAAAATCGCTTTGCGCGGCGCTGGCTGGACTACATGGACACGGTGACGGTAATTTGAGGGGAAGAAAAACGGCCAATTACACTTTCAGAAAAGGCGCCAAATTGGGATTTTACCGTGTCCGACTCACGGCCGTTTTTCGGTCGTGACAACAGGCAGATAAACTTGACTCCCTGACGGCCATAAAGACAGCCCTTCCAGAAAAGTCTTTACAACGGCCGTTGGCCTATCTCCCGCTGTGCCAAAATCCGCAACCAATGAGTGATGTGTTTCGTCATCAAAATGAGACCAGGCCACCGTATGCCCCAGGTCAGCGAGGAGGTTGGCATAGCGCTCTGTTGTCTGATAGGCGATATAGCCCTTTGTGCCCACTACGGCGGATGGGTCGGCGGAGATGAGTAAGGTGGGAGGCATATCGGCAGTTGGGGCGTAGCTGGACGGCGAACCGACGCGCTGCTCGGCCTCCGTCGCGCCAAACAAAAACTCAATCAGGGGAATATTGTCTGCCAATTCGCTGCCTTGCATCAACTGCAAAGCGTAAGGCACGTCATACGCATGAACGTCAAACGACATGGCCGCTGCTAGATCATCATGCGCGAGTCCGGCAAGTTGCAGATAGCGTTCATCGGCTGCCAGCAGCGCCACCAGATGCGCGCCGGAGGAGTAACCCAATAAGACCATTCCCGGTTCGGTGACGCCGTAGGCCGCGCCATTTTCATCCAGCCAGGCCAGCGCGTAGGCGATGTCTGTGACCTGTTCGGCATAGGTTACTTCACGCGGTTCCTCGGAACTTGCCAGGCGGAAATTGGGCGCAGCCACGACAAATCCCCGGTCAACAAACCAATTCACCAAATCCATCGTACTCCGCAGATTGCCCTTGTCGCCCCCAATCCAACTGCCGCCGTGAACGAAGACCAGCAGGCGTTTGGGCGCCCCGTCAGGTTTGTAATAAATGTCGAGTTGGGACAATGCCGGGTCGCCTCCTGCCGGCGGCGGGTAGGGAATGTCAAACTCCTCAACAATTTCAGCAGAGGGTTCCACATTTCCTGGTTTAGATTGAACTTGCGACACGCCATGACAGGCCACGATACAGGTTAACAGGATGCAGACAGTTAGCCAGAAGGGTTTATTCATCATCATATCTCCTCGAAAATAGTAAGTGCGAGAGCATGAGCCAGCGCTTTGTCTCGCTTTCGTTAGTAGAGTGTATGACTTGTTGATCGGAGGAGTGTTAGGAGGATGTAAAAGGATTGTAATTTTTTACTGGTTGGGTAACGGCCGTTTGCTTTGTGGTAAATCTTCTTCATACCCGACAAATCCCTACCCCTCTTGCAGCAAAATCTCAGCCACCGCTTCCGGTTCGGTCAGCATGGCGTCATGCCCCGTTTCAATATCGTACACCGGCCAGCCCAGCCCGCGTGCCTTATCTGCCAGCCACGCCAGGTAGGGAAACTGAGTGCATTGAATGTGGACGCTGGGAATGGCACGCACGGCCGTCATGTCATGAATTTGCACTTTTTCGGCAAAAGTTGCTACCGGTTTGTACACCAGCCGCGCTTGCAGCCAGGCGACCATCTCCGGGTCGGCATCTTTGCCCAAATAACCCGCCGCATCGCCTGGCGGCAGCAGCCAGACTTCATCTGCGCCGTCCGATTTGCTTTGCCCCTGTGCGTTCACCAGTCCGGCACGCATCCCTGCCTCCGATGCTGGCCCCATGATGTCGAAAAGGGATTGGTTATTTTCAGGGATGAAAGCATCGAGGTAAACCAGCTTTTTAATCCGCCCCGGCAGCAAGTCGGCCGCGCCGGTGATGACAAAACCGGAGTAGCTGTGGCCGACGAGGACCACATCCGTCAAATCGTGGTCTTCAATCAGGCGCACAATGTCTTGAATATGGGTGTTCAGACCCACTTCCGGCCCGCCCGGATTTTCGATGGATTCCATGCCGGACAGGGTGGGCGCGTAAACGGCAGCACCGTTGTCCGCCAAAATCTTTTCTACTTTGTACCACGCTTCGCCGGTATGCCAGGAACCGTGAATGAGAATATAGGTTGTCATGATAACTCCTTTTAGGATGGGGAGACTGGAGACTGACAAATCTCCAGTCTCCAATTTCTTAATTTGTATTTACAGACGCATCAAAGACGACGAACCAGGGGGTAACGGCCGTTGCAAATAACCCATCCACCACACCAGGATCATGCGCCAGAATAGCATCCACTTCGGCCGCATCGGTAACGGCAATCACATACAAGCCCCGGTCTTCGTTGGCGACGGGGCCGCCAAGCACGAGACGGCCGTCTGCCAATAATCCTTGCATGTACTCCGTATGCGCGGCGATGTCTTGCTCCAACAGCGATTTGCCATCCGCCCAGTTTTTGCCGGGCGTGTAGCTGAGAAGGTAATGGTTGATGGTGAAGGCGGGTTCTGCGCTCACTTCTTCCGGTACGGCCGTTACTGTGGGCACGGCCGTTGGCGCAGGTTCCGGCGTATCAGTCGGTGCGGGCGCTTCGGCTGCGGGTTGTTGACTGCCGCAAGCAGCCAGGAATAATAAGGGCATGAGGGCGAGCGGCATCAACCGCTGCCAGGTTAGCGTTTTCATTTGGTTATTTCTCCTAAAATTTTGAATTGGGATGAATTGTTGGCGGGTAACGGCCGTTTTCCAATCGGGCCCTGATCAGAAAATGACGTTACCGGCTCTTAATCTGGCGGTACAAACAGGTCAGGTTGGACGGACATAACAGGGAATTGAATTTCCGTCACCATTTCGACGATATTGCCCCCGCGCGGCGGCGCGATGAGTACCTCGCGGCCCGGCCCGGCAATCTGGTAACCGTTGTCTTCCATCCACAGGCCAATCGCGCCGTAGCTTTGGTAGTTATTTTCAAAGCCGCCATTGCGAATGACGGTCGCCATTGTCTCTGCGCCGGGCAGCGTTCGCACCTGCATCTGGCGTTCGCTGGGCAGGGTGATGGTGAGGTCGGCCGTTCTGTGCAACTGATAGCCCATTTCCACGTCTACCTGATCATCTTCCAACGTGTCGGAGTGGATGACGGCCGTAAAATACCCCAACAACGCATCGTCCACCCGCGCCGGTAAGGTCTGCGCCATCTCCCCCATGATGTCAAACCCGGCTTCCAAAGCGGGCAATGTGAGGCGGAGAGAGAGAAACGGCCGTTCCGGCACAGCCTTCACCACCACATCAACTATGGGCGAGTCCTCCAGTTCCATCTGCTGCAAACGGGATTCCACATGCAGCAGCCGCATCGCCTCTTCCTGCAAAGATTGCTCGATTTGCGCCTTACGCAGCGCCAACATGCCGCGAATCTCGTCGGCGGACACGTCGCCATCCACCATGCGCCGGATTTGCTCCAGCGACAGCCCCAATTCCTTCAACGCCAGGATGCGGTGCAGCCGGGGCAGTTGGTGGGCGCTGTAATAACGGTAGCCGGTGAAATCATCTACGACGGCCGGTTTCAGCAAATCAATCCGGTCATAATAACGCAGCAGGCTGCCGGGAACCTGGGCTATTTTGGAGAACTCACCAATTTTGAACATCGTCACCTCACTGTTCTGTACTCACGATGATAAGTATAAACCTTGAAGCGACTTCAAAGTCAAGGAGAAATTTTTATCACAATTCAACCATACTTCTCAAAGAATATGGTCCAATCGTCGAATAGACCATTTGAAACCCAGCCGGGGAAGGCTCTTTAGGCGAGATAGGGTTCCGCGCCCCTACGGTCGCCTACAAGATATAAGAAATGCGCATCGCCAGGCAAGCCAGACCCGCCAGCAACCTGGACGAGAACACCGTCCACCTGGACGGAGCTTCGGTCTACCTGGACGAACCTTCCGTCCACCCGGACGGAGCTTCGGTCTACCTGGATGATGCTTTCATCCACCTGGACGGAGCTTCGGTCTACCTGGACGGCGCTTCCGTCCACCTGGACGAGGCTTTGGTCTATATGTGCAGTGCTTCTGTCCAGGTAGACCAATGGCCGGTCTTTATCTCTTTGATAAGACTTAACTACTTTCAATTATTATGGTTCTTCATTGAAGATGACGTAATTGTGGCCATCCCAACCCAGGGTTATTGTTTTCTGTCGATCCAAAATAACCTCGCTGTTATCTTCAAGATGGATTGGCGAACTATCAATCACCACGATTTCTTGAAGCTGGTCTTGGTTAATATCCTGGATGTAATATTCCCAGCCTGTCGTGGTTAAGGTATCCAAGGCGAACTTATCCCCCGAAAGATTAATCAAAGATGTAAAACCTTCTCCGTTCCATTCCAGAATTTGCAATGTATGGAGATAAAGTCTTCCATAAAAAGACAAAAATAATTCGGGACGACCATTACCATTTAGATCATCGATAAATTCAATGATCGGGCCATTTTCATGTGGCAGCACTTCTAAAATAGTCTCAAAATCACCATTCTTACACCCAAGTACGAAAACCGCATAGGTATCTCGCCAAGCAAATTCTTCTATACCATCCCCTGTTAGATCGATGAAATATCCCCCAAATCCCTCCTCAAGGTATTCGAATGTTCCTCCCATGTTGAAGTAGCGTAAGACATCCTCATAATACGGCCCGATATTACAGTCACCATTCGTATCACAGGTAGGAAACCACGGCATGAGCTTCGGGTTTTCTGGGGGACATTGGGTTTCTGATGTAGGAAGAAATGTTGAAGCGAGTCGTTCGACGGTTGGCTCTGCATCTATTGAAATATCAGCAGATTGTCTAATAGCGCATGCTGTTATGCCTATGCCTATGCCTAGCACGCAAAAGCTAAAAAAATATCTCATAAAACCACACCCTGTTGTATATCCTTCACAAGCTTATGTGAGGTTTACCCGAATTGAAGAGCATAAAGTCATAAGCTCAAAATCTGTACAAAAAAGTGCAGAACCTTAAGGTTCTGCACCTGTTGTCCCCTCCCTTTACTTGGGAGGAATAGGTTGTGGGGAAAGGCCCCTCATCACTCCGCCTCATACCCCAACACCGTCGCCAGCCAGGATTCCGCCGTAGCTACACCCCACCCCTTCCTCTGTGCATAATCCGCCACCTGGTCGCGGTCAATGCGGCCCAGGCCAAAGTAGCGGGCCTCCGGGTGCGCAAAATAGTAGCCGCTCACCGAAGCCGCCGGCCGCATGGCAAACGTCTCCGTCAGCGACATACCGATACAGTTCGTGGCATCCAGCAGGCGGAAAATCATCTCCTTCTCCGTATGGTCGGGGCAGGCCGGATAGCCTGGCGCGGGGCGAATGCCCCGGTACTTCTCGGCAATCAGCTCATCATTGCCCAGCGTCTCGTCAGGCGCATAGCCCCAGAACTCGCGGCGCACCCGTTGGTGCATCTGCTCCGCAAACGCTTCCGCCAACCGGTCGGCCAGCGCCTTCAGCAGGATGGCGTGATAATCGTCATGCGCTGCCTCAAACTCGGCCAGCTTGCGCTCAATGCCGATCCCCGCCGTCACCGCAAACAGGCCGATGTAATCGGTCAGCCCGCTTTCCTGCGGCGCGATGTAATCCGCCAGCGAGCGATTGGGTCGTCCCGGCGGCCGTTCCATCTGCTGCCGTAAGAAATACAACCGTTCTTCTGCCTTTGTGTTAAGGAGAACCACATCATCCCCCACACTGTTCGCCGGGAAAAAGCCAATCGCGGCGCGGGCCGTCAGCCATTTTTCGGCGACGAGTTGCTCCAGCATGGCCTGCGCGTCGTCGTAAAGCTGGCGGGCGGTCTCGCCAATCGTCTCATCTTGCAAAATGTTTGGGAACTTGCCCGCCAATTCCCAGGCGCGGAAGAAAGGCGTCCAGTCAATGAAGTCGCGCAGCGCGGCGAGGTCGTACTCCTCAAAAATGCGCGTGCCGGTGAACGAGGGAACGGGCGGCGTGTAGCTGGCCCAGTCGAGTTTGGCATGGTTGGATTGGGCGGTGGGGTACGGCCGTAACCTCACCCTCTCCTGCCTCCCCGCATGTTTCTCGCGGATGATCGCATACTCGGCGGCAATCTCAGCGGCAAAGCCATCGCGCCCGCCCAGCAAGTTGGCGGCCACGCCCACCGCCCGCGAAGCATCCACCACATGGATGACCGGGGCGTTGTGGTAGTTGGGGGCGATTTTAACGGCCGTATGCACCTTCGAAGTCGTCGCCCCACCCACCATCAGCGGCAGGCGCATCCCCGACCGCTGCATTTCGGCGGCAACATGGCGCATCTCCTCCAGCGACGGCGTAATCAGCCCGCTGAGGCCGATGATGTCCACCTGCTCGCGCCGCGCCGTCTCCAAAATCTGGTTCACCGGAACCATCACGCCCAGGTCAATCACCTCATAGCCATTGCATTGCAGCACCACGCCGACAATATTTTTGCCGATGTCATGTACATCCCCCTTCACCGTCGCCATCAAAATTTTACCGGCAGAATGGCTTTCGCCGGCGGCCTCCTGTTCCGCTTCCAAAAAGGGAACGAGGTAAGCGACGGCCTGCTTCATCACGCGGGCGCTCTTCACCACCTGCGGCAAGAACATTTTGCCCTCGCCAAACAGGTCGCCGACGATGTTCATGCCGTCCATCAGCGGCCCTTCGATCACGTCCAGCGTTTGCGCCGCCGCCTGCCGCGCCGCTTCGGTGTCCTCCACAATGTAGGCGTTGATGCCCTTCACCAGGGCATAGGTCAGGCGCTCGTTGACCGGCTTTTCGCGCCAGGCCAGGTCTTCTTTTTTCTCTTTCGCCTGCCCGCGCACCGATTCTGCCAGCTCTACCAACTGCTCGGTGGCGTCGCTGCGGCGGTTGAAGAGTACGTCTTCAATCGCTGCCAGCAGGCGCGGCGGGATTTCTTCGTACAGCCCCAACTGCCCGGCGTTGACAATCGCCATGTCCAGCCCCGCTTTGATGGCGTGATAGAGGAAGGCGGCATGCATCGCTTCGCGCACGCCGTCGTTGCCACGAAAGGAGAAGGAAAGGTTGCTGACGCCGCCGCTGACGAGGGCGTGGGGTAAATGGGCTTTGATCCAGCGCACGGCCTCGATGTAGGCCAGGGCGTATTCGTTGTGTTCTTCGATGCCGGTGGCAACGGCGAAGATGTTGGGGTCAAAGATGATGTCTTCTGGCGGGAACCCGGCCTGGGTGGTGAGGAGATGGTAGGCGCGTTGGGATACGGCCGTTTTCCTCCCCAACGTATCCGCCTGACCCTGCTCATCAAAAGCCATCACCACCACCGCCGCGCCATAGCGCCGCGCCAGCTTCGCATGGTGCAAAAACACCGCTTCGCCTTCCTTCATGCTGATGGAATTGACGATGGATTTGCCCTGCACGCACTTCAACCCCGCTTCGATCACCTCCCAGCGCGAGGAGTCAATCATCACCGGCACGCGGGCAATGTCCGGCTCGGCGGCAATCAGGTTGAGGAAGCGCACCATCGCCGCTTCCGAGTCCAGCATCCCTTCGTCCATGTTGATGTCAATGATTTGCGCCCCATTTTCCACCTGCTGCCGCGCCACGCTCAACGCCTCGTCATACTTTTCTTCGCGGATGAGGCGGGCAAAGCGGCGCGACCCGGTGACGTTGGTGCGCTCGCCGATGTTTACAAAGTTCAATTCGCGGCTGATGTTCAGCGGTTCCAGCCCGCTGAGGCGCATTTGCGGCGGCAGTTCGGGGATGGGGCGCGGCGGCACTTCCGCCACCCCCTGTGCAAAGGCGGCGATGTGCGCCGGGGTTGTGCCGCAGCAGCCGCCGACCACATTCACAAACCCGCTCTCGGCAAAATCGCGCAAAATGCCCTGCATGTATTCCGGCGTGTCATCGTAGCCGCCAAACTCGTTGGGCAGCCCGGCGTTGGGATAAATGCTGACATAGGTGTCGGCGATTTTGCTGAGGACGCCGATGTATTCGCGGAATGCCTCCGCGCCCAGGGCGCAGTTCAACCCCACAATGAGGGGGTTGGCGTGGCGGATGGAGTTCCAAAAGGCTTCGGTGGTTTGCCCGGAGAGGGTACGGCCGCTTGCATCGGTAATGGTGCCGGAAATCATCAGTGGCCGTTCCCGACCCTGCTCTTCAAACATGGATTGAATGCCAAAAATGGCCGCCTTCGCATTCAGCGTGTCAAAAATGGTCTCCACCAGCAGAATGTCTGCGCCGCCGTCCATCAAACCGCGTGCGGCTTCGGCGTAGGCGGCGGCCACCTCATCAAAGCTGACGGCGCGGTAGCCGGGATCATTCACATCGGGGGAGAGGGAGAGGGTGCGGTTGGTGGGGCCGAGGGAACCGGCGACGAAACGGGGGCGGTCAATTGTCAATGGTGGATGGTTAATGGTGAATTGTGAAATGGCTTCGCGGGCGAGTTTGGCGGCTTCGTAGTTCATCTCGTAGGCCAGGCTTTGCATTCCGTAGTCGGCCTGGGAGATGGCGTTGGCGTTGAAGGTGTTGGTTTCGATGATGTCGGCGCCCGCTTCGAGGTAGGCGGTGTGGATGGCTTTGATGATGTCGGGTTGGGTGAGGCTGAGGAGGTCGTTGTTGCCGCGTAGGTCTTGCGGCCAGTCGGCGAAGCGCGTGCCGCGAAAACCGGCTTCATCAAGCTGGTAGGTTTGGATGAGGGACCCCATTGCGCCGTCGAGGACAAGGATGCGTTGTTGCAGTTGTTGTTTGAGCAGGTCTGTGCGTGTCATGTTCATTCACTCCCTATAGGGAAAGATAAAATCGGGACGAGCCAGCAGCTCGTCCACGAATGGGTGATTGTCTGATTTGTGGCAAGTGTATAAGGCGGGAAATGGGCTGTCAAATGGGTGAATCAATGGTTTGGGTGGGGATTTGACTGAGGCGGTGCAGGAGGTCGGAAACGGCCGTATGCCATGCCTCTGTCTCATCCGTATCATCCCATAATTCCTGCAATTCGGAGTGGGATTGGACACGGGCGGTCGCTTTGCGGGCCATGACCACATAGTCAGGTTTGAGCGTGATGGGGCTGTTTTCATCCAACCAGTCTTGTAGGTCTTCAGGGATGTTTGTAGCGGGGAAACCTCCGGCAGCGGCCACACATTCGGCGGCAGCTAATGCTTCACTGGCCTCAACTACATCCAGATAATCAACATCGGTGAGGTGCGCAACGCCAGCCAGGGTGCGATCAATGAGGCGGAAGTCATTTTCGCCAAAATCAAAAAGCCAGTCCAAAGCCATATCATTCTCGAAACTGCCGACGCCCCAGGTGCCCATGTTGCACTCCTTTGCCCGATCCAATCATGTATTTGATGCTGTTGGGGATGAAATATTGAAGGTAAGCGCCCACATCATAACGATGAAACGCTAAATTCGTCAAGAGTTGCTATAATGGCAATAAAGTTGCCTATCAATGATTCATTTGTAATTGTTAGAACAGATATGGCAGTAGAAGAATTTACCCCATGAGAACGACTAAACGCATTATAGACCTTCTTCCAACGGTTAAACGGACGTTGCAAGTCAATATTCTTGCTACGTTTTCGACTTTGCTCATCATTACTGTTTTAGTCATTATCGGCTATACCTATCGGCAAAATGCTGATGCAATTTTGCGACTTTCCCAAGACCTGATTGACCAGGTTTCTGAGACGGTGATTGAGCGCACGACGAATCATTTGCTGCCTGCGGCTGTGATGGCACAGGTTAGCGCACAGATTCCAGCAGTGGATACGCTGTCTCTGGTCAATAATCAGGAATTGGAAGCGTATGGCATGGAAGTGCTGCGCTTGTATCCGCAATTGGCTGGCTTTTTCATCGGCAATCAGCAGGGCGAGTTCCTTTTCACCAAGCGGTTTCCAGAAGGGAACATCGGCACGCAGTTTATTGATCGCAGCGGCGAGCAGCCTCTGCGCACGTGGATTTATCGGGATGTGGCAGGGAATGTAACGGCCGTCGATGAGACAACTGATTTTGACTACGATCCCCGGAAACGACCGTGGTATGTGGGCGCGGAGCCTACCCTGACACAGTATTGGACCGACGTGTACATTTTTTATACAGACCAAAAACCTGGCATTACGGCTTCATTCCCCGTATTGGATGAAACTGGTGCATTGGTCAGCGTGGTTGGTATTGATATTGCGCTTGAAGAATTGTCGCAGTTTTTGCAAACGCAAGATGTGGGTACGCATGGCGTGGCTTTCATCGTGGACGGCAAGGGGGAAGTAATTGCCTATCCAGGTTTAACTCTGGCTGCACGCGAGGGGGACACATTTCGCCCTATCACAGTAAATGACCTAGAAGCGACCTGGGTGACGGTCGCTTATGACATTCATGTGTCAAATGGTGGAGAGCCGTTTACGTTGGAGGAGAACGGCCGTCGTTACATCGCCTCCTTCACTCAATTCCCTGAGGATTTTGGACAAGATTGGGAAATTGGCATCGTTGTGCCAGAAGATGATTTTGTTGGAGCGATTAAACACACCAACCAGGTAAGCTTCACCATCTCACTGGTCATTTTAATATTAGCAATTGTGCTGGCTATCTTCATCTCGCGCAGCATCTCGCGGCCCATTGAATTACTGACAGAAGATACACAACGCATCAGCAATTTACGGCTGGATGGCAATCTTGCCGTCAATTCACCTATTCACGAAGTACAATTGTTAGCAGATTCTATTTCCTCAATGAAGAGCAGCCTGCAAATATTCAAGAAGTATGCCCCGGCCGAATTGGTGCGGCAGTTGATTGCCGCCGGTGAAAGTGGAAACCTCGGTGGGCAGCAAAAAGAATTGACCGTGTTATTTGCCAATATTGGCGGATTTTCCCTGTTGGCAGACCGCACCCTGCCAGAGGCAATGATGGCGCAGCTTTCAGAGTATGTCGGCCAATTGGGCACAATCGTTTCTGAGCAAAATGGAACGATGGACACGTACATGGGCGAGGGCGTGCTGGCCTTTTGGGGAGCGCCGTTGCCCAGTCATCATGCATATTATGCCTGCCGTACAGCTCTGCTATTTTTAGAAGCGATTGACACGCTAAATCAAAATTGGCGCAGTACCGGACGTATTTCATTCCCAACGCGGGTAGGCATTCACACGGGCGATACGCTGGTTGGCAACCTGGGTTCAGCAGAATATATGAATTACACGGTCGTGGGGGAAAGCGTCAATCTGGCAAAATATCTGGAAGCGATGAATAGTTTGTATGGCTCGAAGATTATTGTTAGTGAAGCCACGTATACGCAGGTTAAGGATCAGTTTTGCTTGCGCCCATTAGATTGGGTGGCTATTAAAGGGCATTGGGAAAGCCTGCAAATTTATGAGTTAATGGCGGAGAAAGAGACGGCAACCGAAGAATTGAGATCGCTTTGCCAACGGTTTTCTAAGGGAATAGCCGCCTATCGTTCGCAAGAGTGGGGCACGGCCGTTTCCGTCTTCCAATCCCTTGCTGCCCAATACCCTGCTGACTCTGCCGTGCAAATGTACCTGGGGCGCTGCCTGACATTACAAGCCAATCCACCCGATGCTGATTGGAAACCCATCACCCAGCTTGAATTCCTGAACCAGCCGCGGCTGTCTGCCTGATCCTGCAACGATTGACTGCTCCTTGCGTAAAAGGAGTAAACTGCCGTAAGGAGCTAAATCATGAGCGATGAAATCCCCATCAAAATTATCATCCCCCCGGAAGAAGATGACACGGCCGTTCCCATCATCGAAGAACCGCCACTTGTACCCGAACGCACCCCACTCAGCGCCAAGACAAAACGCGCTGCGGGTAAAATGGGCAAACTCACCTTCAAAACAGCTAAAAAAGCATGGAATACTGAAGCACGGCGCAAAGTCACGCGGGGGCTGCGCAAGGGGACAACGGCCGTTGCTGCCAAAGGCGCCGAAGTTGTAGGCAAACAGGTTCGCAAAACCGCCGAAAAACAGGCAAAAGAACGAGCAGCAGCCGTCCAAACCCGACTCCGCGAAACCGACTGGAAAGCAGAAGCCCAAACCGGCATGGCTAAAGGGCTGCGTTGGCTGAGTGAACGACTGGCAGCACTTGCCAACCGCATGAAAAGCGAAAAATGAAGCGTGAAACGTGAACGAATGAGCATCACGTTTCACGCTTCACGTTTCACATCCTACTTATCGTCCAGAGCCGCAATTCCAGGTAATTCTTTCCCTTCCAGTAGTTCCAGACTAGCTCCGCCGCCGGTGCTGACGTGGGTCATCTTCTCCGTCAACCCGGCATTCTTCACGGCCGCTGCCGAGTCGCCGCCGCCAATCATGACTTGTGTGCCAGCGTCAACGGCCGTTGCCAACACCTGTGCCAACTCATTCGTTTGCTGCGCAAACCGTGCGAACTCAAAGACCCCCATCGGCCCATTCCAAATCACCAGTTTAGCCCCCGCCAGCTTTTCCTTAAAGAGCGCCAGCGTCTGAGGGCCAATATCCAGCGCCATCTGATCCGCCGGGATGCTGTCCACGCTCACCGTCGTCGCCGTTGCGTCAGCCTTGAATTCCGGGGCAACCACCACATCAACGGGCAGCACCAGCCGGTCGGCGGCAACCTCTAGCAGCCGTGCCGCTTCCGCCAACGCTTCCCCTTCCACCAAAGACGTGCCCAGTTCATACCCCTTTGCCTTGAGAAAGGTGTTCGCCATACCGCCGCCAATGAGGATGAAATCGGCCGTTTTCAGCAAATTGTCAATGAGCAGGATTTTGTCGGAGATTTTGGCCCCGCCCATGATGGCGACGTAGGGATGGGGTGGATTGGTAACGGCCGTGCCCAACGCCTCCAACTCTTTACCCATCAAAAAGCCCGCCACCGCCGGGCCATTCAACGCTTTTGCCACCCCTTCCGTGCTGGCGTGGGCGCGGTGCGCCGAGCCAAAAGCGTCATTCACATACACATCTGCCAGCGCCGCCAGTTTTGCTGATAGTTCCGGATCGTTTTTCTTTTCTCCCGGCTCAAAACGCGTGTTTTCCAGCAAAATCACATCGCCGGGCTGCATGGCAGCCACGGCAGCGGTCACGCTGTCACCCACGACTTCATCCATTTTCTGCACCGGCTTGCCCAGCAGTTCGCTTAATTGTTTAGCGACTGGGTCCATAGCGAATTGTTTGTCATCGGCCGTCTTCGGGCGGCCCAGGTGCGAGCAAAGAATCAGCGCTGCGCCATGCTCTAGCAAATAATTCAGCGTTGGCAGCGCCGCCCGGATGCGCGTGTCATCCGTCACGGTAATGTCGTCGTTCGGGTCTTTGCTGCTCAGTGGCACATTAAAATCCACGCGCACCAAAACCTTTTTGCCCTGTACATCAATATCTGTAATCGTCTTTTTATTCATTGGATCCCTTCCTTTTTATGGTTACAAGTTACAGGTTACAAGTTGTCTTTAATGTAACTTGTAACCTGTTACATTACTTATGTTCTACCAGCTTCGCCACCGTCACGCCATCGCCGCCTTCGCCATCTTTGCCTTCTTCCCAGGAGACCACATGGCTGTTTTTGCTCAATGCTTTGCGGATAGCCTGCCGCAAGCGGCCGGTGCCTTTGCCATGAATGATACGCACCCAGGGCATCCGCGCCAAGAATGCGGAGTCAATGTAGGTGGTCAACTCGGTCAGCCCTTCCTCCACACGTTTGCCACGAATGTCCAATTCCATGCCCGGCGATTTGCCGATTGGCGCGGAGATGCTTTCTTCGATGATTCCTTCGGCCTCGGACGGCCGTTCCTTAAATTCCAAATCCTCAAACTTCGCCCGCATCTGCAACCGGCCGACCATCACCAACGCCTCTTTTTTGCTGATGGAGACAATTTCGCCACGCGCATTCAGCGCGGTCACATGCACAATGTCACCTACCGCCAGCTTTTTGACGCGCGGCTTCGGCTCATCCGGCTGCTCAATGGGCGGCGGCGCGGACTCGGACAGCAGGTCTTCCAACTCTTCCGCCTGCTTGCTGATTTTCTTGACGGCCGTTACCGATGCCGCATCCTTCAACAAGCGCCGCAGCCGCTTCACCTCCTGCTTCACCGCATCCAGTTCTTCTTGTGCCTGTTCTTGCGCCTCCTCCAAAATCTGGCGGCGTTCTTCCTCAATCGTGTCCAAGCGTTTCCGCAAATCGCCCCGCGCCCGTTCTGCCTGCCGCAGCGCCAGATGCGTGCCCGCCTGCTCAGACTCCATTTTGTCTTTTAGCTCATAAATAGATTCCAGCATATCTTCCGCTTCGCGGCTGTCCGCGCCCACCAGCTTCATCGCATCTGCCAGAATGGTCTCATCCAGCCCCAGGCGACGGGCAATGGCAAAGGCATTGGAGCGCCCCGGAATGCCAATGCTCATCTCAAATGTCGGCGAGAGTGTTTCCACATCGAACAGCAGCGAGGCGTTGGTCGCGCCGGGCGTCTGGCTGGCGTACACCTTCAACTCCGGGTAATGCGTGGCGATGAAGGTTGTCCCGCCCTTGTCGCGCAGGAAGTTGGTGATGGACTGCGCCAGCGCCGCGCCCTCGCTGGGGTCTGTGCCGGAGCCAAGTTCATCTAATAGGACGAGGGAACGGCCGTCCACCCTCCCCAAAATGCGCGTGATATTCGTCATATGGGCGCTAAACGTAGACAGACTTTGCTCAATAGATTGCTCGTCGCCAATGTCCGCGTACACATCTTTGAAAATGGTCAGCCGCGCTTCAATGGCGGGCAGGTGCAGCCCGGACTGCGCCATCAACACCATCAGCCCCGTCGTTTTCAGGCTGACCGTTTTGCCGCCCGTATTCGGCCCGGTGATGAGGACGATGAACGTGTCTTCATCCAGCGTGAGGTCGGTGGGCACAACCGTGTCGCGGTTGAGCAGGGGATGGCGGGCGCCTTTAATCCACACCGTCGAACCGGGGTGCAGGTTGGGCGGCGGCGGCGTCCATTTGGCGCGTTCGTTGGCGTGTTTGGGCGGGCGCGGCGCGGCAAATTCGCGCCAATCCACAAAAATGGGGGCCACGCCATCCAACTGCTGCGCATAGCGCCCCCGCGCAAAGATCAGGTCTAGCTCGGCCATGCGCTCGGTGATGCGCTTGATTGCCTCGC
>JACKBX010000005.1 GCA_020634375.1 Ardenticatenaceae bacterium
GACAACGGTTCTGATTCGCCGCGCATCACGGCCGACGGCCGTTACATCGTCTTCCAATCCTACGCCAGCAACCTTGTTCCCAACGACACAAACGGAGATACCGATGCGTTTGTCTACGACCGGATCGCCGATTCGGTGACCATCGTATCGCTGCTGACCAACGGCAGCCAACTAGAAGATGGGCTGACTGCTGGAAAAAACGCCGTTGATATTTCTGATGACGGCCGTTACGTTGTCTTCCATTCTGCTTCTGCGGATGCCGATGACGCCAGTGGGCAAAACGTGTATGAGGACATCTTTTTACGTGACCGAGAATTGGGCACGCTGACCCAGGTGACGCACGCTTTCGACGGCACAGCGACCGATGGGCCATCCATTAACCCGTCTATTTCAGGGGACGGCCGTTCCATTGTCTTCCGCTCCTCGGCCAGCAACCTGACGCCAGCCGATAACAATAATACTTACGACATTTTTGTCTATGATGTCGCCTCCCAAACCATCCACCGCGTCACCCAATCGTTTGATGGCGGCGACAGCAACGACCGCAGCATCCCGGCCAGAGAGAGTATTTCGGCCGACGGCCGTTACATTTTCTTCCACTCATGGGCCTCCAATTTGACTCCCGATGACACTACGACCCTCAACGCTGATGTGTTCCGATACGACCGGGACGCAGACGGCAATGGCATCTTCGACGAGTCCGGCCCCGGCCAGACAAATATGGCACTGATTTCGGTCACGCCAGACGGCAATGCGGTTGATGCCTTTTCCTTTAGTTCCGCGATGAGTCGCAACGGCCGTTACGTGCTGTTCAGCTCCGGCGCCGAGAACCTGGTTGCCAATGACAGCAACGGCGTTGGCGATGTATTTTTGCGCGACATGCTTTTTGAAACCACAGAACTCATCTCCGTAAGAACCGATGGCAGCCAGGGCATCGGCAACTCCACCGAAGGCGTTGTCTCCGAGGATGGAACTATTGTCATCTTCCAAACGATGAGCGCCTTAACCAGTGACGATACCAACACAATCGCCGACATCTACATGCGTGATTGGCAAACCGGGACCACAACACTGCTTTCACTGGGCAGCGTCCCGGCCAATGCCCACTCTTACTTTCCCATCGTTTCGCCAAACGGCCGTATCGTCATGTTTGAATCAGACGCATCCAACCTAATTGCCAGCGACACCAACGCTGCCACAGACATTTTCATTCTGGATACCGACGCCCCAAATTACATGGTGTATCTGCCTTTTGTCCAAAAATAAAAAAGCCAGAGCTAGAGCAAGAGGGAAGATGAACCTCTATCTCGCTCTTGCTATTTACAAAGGAAAACTATGCACGTGAAACGTTTCATATTGATCAGTTTACTCCTGGTTAGCGTTGGGATTTTCTGGAGCGTACAGCAGAATACGTCCCTTCATGCCCAATCTACTGACGTAAATACTTACTTGCCGCTTGTACAAACATCCAGCACAGCAGAAGACCCAACGCCATCCCCAACGCCAATCCCACCAGACGACAACCTGCCCATCATCACCAATGGCGATTTTGAAATGGGATCAACGACGAGCAGCCTGGACGCCGCCCCTAATCTCGTCAACGACAGTTTGGGCTGGCAAGAACTGCGCAGCCTGAGCAACCGCCCCCTCATCGTGCAGGCGGCAGGCGCACTGCCCGTCACGCCTCATTCCGGCAGTTGGTTTGCCTGGCTGGGCGGCGACCATAATTTAGGCGGAACGCCCAATCATCGCAGCCATCTTGTGCATTGGGATCATTTCTTCTTGCCTCCCGGTCAGACAACTTATCTTCACCTCTACTACCAGATTATCTCTGAAGAACAGCCAAATGATTTTGGCGTTTGTGACCGCGATGTGGTGAACCTGTGGATGAACAACATTCTGGTACTACAAGGCCAAATTTGTGAACAAACCCAAACCAATGGTTGGACAAGAGCCAGCATTGACCTGTCGCCATTTGCCGGGCAGTGGGTCACGCTGGAATTTGAAATGCGGACGGATTTCCAAAACATCAGCCACTTTTTTATGGATGATGTGAGTTTTCAATCAATCCCATGATGGTATTGGAAACAGCCCCTTGCTATGCTCTACACAAACAAAACAAAGAAGACTGCTTGAGGTAAAGACAGGATGAATCAATTTAGAAAAGCGATAACGACAAATCAGTTACAACCTGCAACCCACTTTCGACGATGGAAAAAAATCTGGCCGCTTATGGCCGCCATTGTGCTGACAATTCTGGTAAGCCAGACATTGGCGCAATCTGTCGCTGAGGCCAGGTCATGGGGAGCGCCCAATGCCAGCCCGGCGCCAAACGACGCACCAACCCTGATTGCCGCGCCGCAAGCGGCGCTGGCGCAGACCCTCCGCGTCTCTGTGTCCGCAGCGGGCGACGAGGCGAATGGCAATTCCTCTTTTCCCGCCCTGTCTGCCGACGGCACGGCTGTTGCCTTCGCCTCCGACGCCACTAATCTAACGGCGGATCCGCCCAGCGGTTTGCGGCAAATCTTTGTCAAAGACCTCGTGTCGGGGGCGGTAACGCTGGCTTCCGCTGCGGCGGACGGCGCGGCGGCCAACAACCACGCCGATTACCCAACTTTGGATGCCACAGGCCGATATGTGGCCTTTGAGTCGCAGGCGACAAATCTGGTCACGGGTACGGTGAATAGTTGGATGGATGTGTTTGTGCGCGATACGGCCGTACTCACCACCACCCTCATCTCCGCCGCCACCGATGGCACGCCGGGCAATGCCGAATCAAGAAACGCGGCTATGTCGGCCGACGGCCGTTACATCGTCTTCCAATCCAACGCTAACAACCTCATCGCCAACGACTTTTCCCCCTTCACCGACATTTTTGTGCGCGACCGGGACACGGACGAGGACGGCATTTTCGATGAGCCGGGCGCAGTACAAGTGCTGCGCCTCTCGCAAAATGCCAGCGGCACGGCTGCCAACGACGTCTCCACCGACCCGGCCATCTCTGCCAATGGGCGCTGGATTGTGTTCACGTCCGCCGCAACCAATTTGGTTGCCAATGACATCAACAACGCCAACGACATTTTCTTGTATGACCGCGACAGCGACGGCAATGGTATCTATGACGAACCGGGTGCGGTCAGCGTCACGCTGATTTCGGCGGGCATGGGCGGCGCGCCCGCCAACGGCTTTTCCTCGCTCCCGGCCATTTCCGCCGATGGTTCGCAGGTGGCATTCGAGTCGTTTGCTACGAATTTAATGGATGGCAGCACAACGGAATTCCGCCAAAACATTTTTGTGCGCGATTGGCAGGCCGGCGTGACGACATTGGTCAGCCAATCTAGCGCGGGCGAGGAGGCGAATGATTGGTCGAACGCGCCGATGTTGTCGGGGAACGGCCGTTTCGTCGTTTTTTCCTCTCCCGCAGATAACCTGGTTCTGGCCGACACTAATTTCAGCGAGGACATTTTTGTACGGGATCGGGATGTGGATGGCAACGGCGTGTTTGATGAGGCCGGGCAAACGGCCACCACGCGGGTCAGCGTGGATTCATCCGGCGGGCAAATGGACACCGGGCAGGCATACAACGGCGTCATTTCCGGGGACGGAACCCGGATTGCGTTCGACTCGGATGCGAGCGATCTAATCGCTAATGATTTGAATGGCATGTCGGATGTGTTTATGTACCAGGAAGGCGGGACGGGGGCCGACTTGGCAGTGTTGTATGTGGGGCCGGGGTCTGTTTTGGGCACGTCCGCCGCTATTCAGTTTAGGCTGCAAAATTTGGGACCAGAGCCAGCCTCGGATGTACAGGTAAGGACTTTGGCAGTCGCCTTTTTCTTCATACAATTGGAACACGCCGTCGCAAGGAACATGTTTTGACAGCAGGTGCGATTTTGGCGATGTACCTGCAGCGGGAGGATTGGGTGAATTTCTCGCTTCACGCAACGATGTTCGAAGACAGCAGTCAAGTGTATCAAGGCTCGGTATCGGTTGAATTGGCGGCGGCAGCGGCGACGGATGACCCGAACCCGGCCAATAACAACGACACGTTTACAACCCATTTTTATTTGTGCTACGCCGACCATAATGGCTGCCTTTTGGATGAAATTGTCTGTTTCCTCTACACCAATCCGCCGGTAAGGGCGCTGGCAAGTTTAACCGATTTCATCCCCAATCTGGCCTTGTATTACCATGTGCGCGATGAGATTTTGACGACCCCGGTGGGCCACGCCTATACCGATTTGTATTACGCGCACAGCGATGAGATGAAGACGCTGGTGTTTGCCGATGACAACCTGTGGAATCTGGCGCTGGATGGGTTGGCGCAATGGGAAGCGAATTTTACGGCTTTGGTGGATGGGGAGGGGGATACGGCCGTCATCACCGCTCCCCAAATGCAAGCTGTAGATGATTTCCTCGACGCGCTCTCTGCCGCAGGCAGCCCCGCGCTGCAACAAGCCATCGCCGACGAACGCGCCAAACTGCCGCCCTTTGATACGTTCGTCGGCATGACAATGGAAGAGGCGCGGGGTGACGTGGTAGGGTACGGGGTTTATCTGCCGATGGTTGTGGATCAGTAGGAGTGATGCGTGATGCGTGAAACGTGAAACATAACGCACCACGTTTTACGTTTCACACTAACAGAAATGAGGGAAAAACCATGTGCAAAACAGTTTTGATAGGCTTGATTTTGTTATTCGCGGTAGTGGGGTGCGCGACATCGCCAACGGCCGTTCCCACCCCCACCACCACCCCCGCAGTATTAGCCGATTGCTTTCAATCCGCAACGGCCGTTGCCTGGCTGGATGACAATGGGAATGGCGTATGGGATGAGGGGGAACGGCCGTTGCCCGGCGTCCAATTTGCGCTGAGTCCAGTCGCCCAAGATGGCACAGCAACCAGCGGTGAAGATGGCGTGGCCGAGATTTTTGCCTGGGCGCCGGGGGAATGTATGGCGATAACGATAACGGCCGTTGCCTTCCCCGGCTACATCCTCACCACCCCAAAAATATTGGATTACGTGGCCGCAAACACGGACTATGCGTTTGGCTTCCAACCTGCGTCCGCATCTGCCCTTGTCGAGACTGAGACCTACATCGGAGCCATCTTCACCGCCGACGCCACCGCCGAATTCATCGCGTGGCTCGATGAACCGGCGGACGGCTTTTGGACGCCTACCGCTGAAGATGCAGCGAGCTTCGAGAACGAGTTGGCTGCCTTTTTGCAGGAAAGCGGCGATGACACCAGCCGCATCGTGGCGCAGCTTCCTGACTACACGCGGCAATATTTTGGCATTGTGCAAAATGACGAAGAGCTGATGTTTGCCAATTTCCTATGTGATGGCGCGGATTATGATTGGATGGAAACGGCCGTTATCATCGAAGACGGCGGCGACTGCTACTTCCAAGTCATCTTCAACGCCGATGCCAACACTTATCTCTCCCTCTCCGTCAACGGGGAATCATAGGTAAACAGATGAAACGACTCCCATTTATTTTCATGGGGATGGGGTTGGTAACGGCCGTTACCCTCCTCGCCCTTTTCTCACACACAGGGACGGCCGCACCCGCTGCCACCACCTACTACGTCTGCGACTGCCAGCCCGGAGCCGACGGCGACTGTGTGGCAGGCAGCGATGCCAACACCGGAACCAGCCCATCTGCCCCGTGGCAAACTTATGACAAAGCCCGCACCGTCTTTAACAGCACCATTCAGGCGGGTGACGAAATTCGCTTTTGCGATGGCGGCTTTTTTGACCTGGGCGGCGGCAATGCGATGTGGTTTACGCAGGCGTGTACGGCCGTTCAGCCCTGCACCGTTGCCAACTACACCCCGCCCTGGGCATCTGGCAACGAAGGGCTGCCCATTCTCAGCCGCCCCATCGACGACCACGCCTTTGACCTATCAAACCCCGGCGATGCCCTTTCCAGCGGCGGCTTCATCTTCCAAAATCTCGACTTGCGCTGTCCCGGCTGCACGGGAGCCTGGGGCTTCCTGCTCTACAACGATGTCAACGATTTGGTCATCGACAACGTGCGCATGGATGGCTTTGGCATTGGCATTCATTTGGCCGGGGCCAATCCTTGCAGCAGCAGTGACCCGCTGTGTGACGGCCAAAACGACCACATCACCATCAGCAATGTGCGCATCACCAACGGCGACCACATGGGCATTCTGGGCGGGGCCAATGACCTGCTCATCGAAAACAGCTATTTTGAAAACAACGGCGGCGGCACCGTTTTTGACCACAACATCTACGTCAGCAGCGGCACGGGCATTACCATTCGCAACAATGAGTTGTATCGCTCGTCGCTGGATGGCAGCGGAAGTTGCAACGGCACGTCGCTCGTGGGGCATGGCGTCATGACCGATTTGCTCATCGAAGGCAACGTGGTGCGCGAGGACGTGGGCAAGGCGACGCAAGCGTGCTGGGGCATTGCCATTACGCCTGCGTATGGCTCGGCCGAAGTGTTTACCAACGTCACCATTCGCGGCAATCGGGTGGAAAATGTGGGCAATATGGCTATTGGCACAGGCTCCTGCCTGAACTGCACCATCGAAAATAATGTGATTGTGAACCAGCAGGCGTTTGGGGTAACGGCCGTAAGCGTTCCCGCCCAATCCCCGCAAGCAGGCGACGCCATCAGCAGCAATCTGGTGGTGCGCAATAACAGCATCGCCGTCACCACGGGCATCGCCATCGAGGTGAGCAGCGGCAGCGGGCATACCATCGTCAGCAATGCCATTCAAGCAACGGCGAGTGACAGCAACTGGAACTGCCTGCACATGCCGCTGGCAGCCAGCAGCTACAACGCCATTGATTACAACGTCTGCGGATTTGACACGGGCAAGTGGGCACTGGACGTGGGCGATTTGGCCGCCTGGCAGAGCCAGGGTTGGGGAGCCAACTCGCAGGCGGCTGACCCTGGTTTTGCCAGCAGCAGCAATTTACGGCCGTCCACAGAAACGGCCGTTCTCATCAAATCCGGCCATCCCACCCTCAGCAGCCCCACCGACTTCGATGGCAATGTGCGCGCTGCTCCGCCCGCCGCTGGCGCATACGAATGGCTGGTGTTGGATATGGCCGCTTGGCTGCCACTAGTTGTTACACCTTAAAAACCACAGAGGCACAGAGTTGCGCCCCTGTTTTCTCTGTGCCTCCGTGCCTCTGTGGTAAATCTACAAAAACCCAAAAAAGGAAAATTAAATGAAAGTAGAAGGTCAATTTCAAGTTACGTCATGGAACGAAGTAACGCATCAAGCGTTTGCGGCCGAAGGCAAGATAAACCGGGCTGTCGTGGAGCAAACCTACAGCGGTGGCTTGTCGGGCAAAAGCGTCGTCGAGTACATCATGTGCTACCCCAATCCAACCAGTGCGACTTTTGTGGGGGTTGAGATTTTTGAAGGCACGGTCGATGGTAAAACAGGGACGTGGGTCTTTGTCCACAAAGGTAAATTTGAGAACGGCATTGCGACCAGCAGTTTTTCCACCCTCAACAGCGATGGCGAACTGCAAGGCTTGGTTGCTGAGGGGCATTTTGAGACCATTGACCACCAAACGGCCGTTTACAAAATAGACGTGCTGGGGGCTGACAAAGATTAAATTTTCACTTTCGCAGGAGGCAGCCATGAACAAAAAAATTGTAACCCTGATGGTGTTGGGCGTAACGGCCGTACTCACCCTCATCTTTCTCAACCAACCCAGCCAGGCCGCGCCCGCCGCACCGACGGCCAACACCCAATCCGCCATCGGCAGCAACCTTGCTGGCATTGCCGACTGGTCGGGCGAAATGCCCTTTTTGGACGTGTTCAAAAGTGCTCGCCAGTGGATTCCGCAGTGCGTGCAGGGCAGCGACCCCGGCTGCAACGACGGCGGCACAGCCTGGGATACCGGCGAATTTGGCCTGCTGGATATGGACAGCGACGGCTGGATTCGTTCGCTGCCTGCGCCGGGCGGCGCGACCCTCTACACCCGCGTCAGTGCCGTCATGCTTTCTAACCCCGACGTGCCCGCCGGGCAGTACATCGTCCTCTACGATGGCGAAGGCACGATTGAGTACAGCCTGGGGGCGCAGAAAAACGTCGGTCTTTCTGCGCCGGGGCGCGATGTGATTGACGTGACGCCCAGCAACGGCCTGTCGCTGCTCACCATCAGCAGCACCGACCCCGGCGGCACGGGCAATTACATCCGCAACATCCGCGTCATTCTGCCCGGACTTGAGACGTTGGCGCAAACGCAGCGGTTTAATCCTGCCTTTTTGACCACCATCGCCAACTATCGCGCCATCCGCTTTATGGATTGGGGCGCGACCAACGACAATGGGCAGAGTGATTGGGGGGAACGGCCGTTACCCAGCCACACCACCTTCGCCACCAACGGCGTCCCCGTCGAAGTGATGGTTGAGCTAGTCAACCAACTCAACGCCGACCCCTGGTTTACGCTGCCCCATCAGGCCAGCGACGACTACATGACCCAGTACGCCACGCTCGTGCGCGACACGCTGAACCCGCAGTTGCAAGTCTACGTGGAGTACTCCAACGAGGTGTGGAACGACGGCTTTTCGCAGGGGGGCTGGGTGGAGGCGCAGGGGCAGGCCGAATGGCCCAGCGACCCATCCAGCGGCTTCACCAAGCGGATGAACTGGTACGGCAAGCGCACCGCCGAGATGTGCGACATTTGGAAAACGGTGTGGGGGACGCAAAGCGACCGCGTAGTCTGCGTGATGGCGTCGCAGGCGGCTAACAGTTGGACGGCTTCCGAGCCGTTGGCCTGCCCGCTGTGGAGCGGGGGGCCATGCGTGGATCATGGCATTGATGCCTCGGCCATCGCGCCCTACTTTGGCGGCTATCTGGGCACGCCGGGTTGGGAATCCACGCTGATGGGCTGGACGGCGGAGGCAGACGGTGGAATGAACAGCTTGTTTGCGGAGTTGACGAATACGGCCGTTCCCGAAGCCCTGGTCTGGGTCACCGCCCACAAAACCGTCGCCGACCAAAATGGCCTCGACCTGATTGCCTATGAAGGGGGACAGCACCTAACCGGCGTCTTTGGCGTGGAGAACAACGACGCCGTGACCACGCTGTTCACCACCGCCAACCGGGATGCCCGCATGGGCGGTCTATACACCACCTATCTGGATGGCTGGCGGCAAAATGGCGGGCAGCTATTTGCCCATTACCTCAATGCCGATGGCTTCACCAAGTGGGGGAGTTGGGGCGCGTTGGAGTACACCAACCAGGGCAGCAGCCCCAAATACGACGCGCTGATGGCCTTTATCACGGCGAATCCGTGTTGGTGGCCGGGATGTACGGCCGTTACGTTGGATCAGCAGGTATACTTGCCAGTAGTGATACGATAAAGAAAGAGACGACATGAGCGCAAGCTCAACATCATTTTCAAAGGGGGCGTGATGCGCGACGTCAGTGTGATTGGTACATCTCAATTGCCTGTAAAAAAGCGCTGCGAGCGCAGCATCCGTACACTGGGCGCGGACGTGGTTCGCGCGGCACTGAATGACGCCGGTTTGGAGCGAGTTGATGCTTTGTATGTGAGCAACATGCTGAGTGATGAATTGCAGTCGCAAAAACATGTGGCGGCGTTGGTCGCCGATGAAGCAGGGCTGGCCGGTGTCGAAGCGCTTCAGGTACGGGCGGCAACGGCAAGTGGGGCGGCGGCGCTGCGTGTGGCCTACATGGCGGTGTCCAGTGGATTGGTGGAAACAGCCGTTGTCGTCGGCGTAGAAAAAATGAGCGATCTCATCCCCACCCCCGCCCTGGCCAAAGCCCTTGATGCGGAGCGGGAAGCGCCCGATGGGGCCACGCTCATCAGCCAAAACGCCCTGGCGATGCGGCTGTACATGGAACGGTACAACGTTTCCGCCGACGCGTTCACCCATTTTGCCGTAAACGCCCATCGCAATGCCCGGCAGAATCCCAATGCCATCTTCCGGGAGAAGGCGGTAACGGCGGACATGGTTCGGGCATCGCGGCCTATCGTGCCACCCATCCGCCTGTACGACTGTGCACCCATTTGCGATGGCGCAGCGGCCGTTGTGTTGGCCCCTACAGCACGAGCGACGCAGTTTAGCGACACGCCGGTACGTATCCTGGCCGCCACCGGGGCCACAGACCGCTTTCGTCTGTCCGACCGCTCTGATCCGCTGCAACTGCAAGCATCACACCTTTCGGCAGCGCAAGCATTCCAAGAGGCCGATATTGAACGCAGCGCGGTGGATTTCTTTGAGCTGCACGACGCCTTTTCCATCATGTCCTGTTTGCAGTTGGAGGCAGTGGGGTTTGCCACGCCGGGCTGCGGCTGGCAGTTGGCCGAGGAAGGCGCCATTGCCCTGAACGGCCGTATTCCCATTGCCACGATGGGCGGACTTAAGGCACGGGGGCATCCGATTGGGGCAACGGCCGTTTACCAAACCTGCGAGATTGTGCAGCAGTTAACCGGGCGAGCCGGCCCCAACCAATTGACCGACCCACACATCGCCATGCTGCAAAGCATCGGCGGAGCAGCAACAACCGTGTTCACCTTCCTGTTTGGCGGAGCATAAAGCAGTGCGTGTGAACGTTCCCCTTCATTCTTGACAACATCCTCCTCATCGTATAACTTTTTATCCATGTTCTATTGTCGGCAAGTCGCACCGAGCCGTGCCAGATGCTCCAGGGTATTTGGCCGTTGGTCGCTGCCACCATTCACCCTGGTGTCCGGTGGGGAAATGAAATCATCAACCAGTCCACCCTTGTTACCGGATGCCGCCACATCTTAACAAGGAGAAACAAGATGTCTGTCAAATACACTGTTGTAGCCAAGAAAAACCCGCGTGATCCAGAGTCCCCGCCCAAGTATTACCCCGTGATCAACAGCAAAGGACGCACCAATCAACGCGCTTTAGCTGTCAAAGGTTCGCGGGAATCCACAATGGGCGCACCCGACCTGGCCGCCACCATGGAAAGCCTGCTGGCCCTCATTCCAGAGGAGTTGATTGCAGGCAACATTGTAGACCTGGGCGATTTTGGCACATTCCGCCTCAGCATCAAGGGCGAGGGGGCAGATACAGAAGAAGAAGTCACCTCCCACAATATCAAACGTCTGACGGTGATCTTTACGCCAGGGAAGGAGTTCAAACTGGCTCTGTCGCGTGTGGAATACGAGAAAGGATAGCCGTCAAAAGCAATCCCCAAAGAGATCAAGACGACTTCCCAAACTCGTCTTGATCTCTTGCGCAACTGATCAAGACAATTTTGAAAATCGTTTTGATCAGTTGGTGAAGTCGTCTTGATCAGTTTTGCAAGCTGTAGATTTGGGTAGATGACAAGGAGGAAGTCATGAATCAAACAAATTATGCAGATATTGTAATCATTCCGATTTTATTGCGCACATCGGTTGAAGCTTTTTCGGAAAAGTCATCCCTGAATATCTAATTCGTAAAGATAATAGGTAAGAACATCTTTATGATCGGGGGCGCTTCTACAATAAAAAATCCTGTGCTACTAGCTGCGTAAATTCGATCTTCGCTTAAAACAATATCCCATGCATCTTCAATATCGTTATAGGCTGTAATGAATTTTGGGGGAGCAATTCCCCATTCATCCTGGTAAATACTGAAAACGTAGAGACCGACATCTTTGCCTACAAAAGCATATAGCTCATTCGCTGCTACTTCACGGCTTGATTCAGAATAAACAGCAACTGATTCGCCTAAATACACAAATTTCCATGGATCAGGCGACCAAGAAAAAACGGTCGTATATGTATAGCATACTGAAGAGCAACCATTGTCAACGGTAATCATTCTCTTCCCTGTTACAGCCAGCCTACGCACATGCATTGATTCTGTCGCCACTTCATGTAAATCATTGAAGTTAGCAATATCTATTACTCTAATTCTGAAACCGGAAGTACGCTCTAAAATAAAGGCATAATCTCCATACAGATCAAGGTCAAGCGGCTCCTCGAAATATGTGTTGTATTGCCCTGCCAATGTCAGGGTAGGCGAAGTTGTAATATCGTATATTTTCAGGCCGTTTCCGGAAAGAACAAAGACTAAGTTATCTCTAATTAGCGTTTTGGTAACCAAAGTCTGTTCTTCATATACACCAACACTGTTCGGTGTTATAGGGTCTGAAATATCTATCACTTGCATATTTGATTGGGTAGCAATATAGGCATATGAGCCTGAAACAGCAATATCGAAAACGAGCGCGCCCGCGTCCATTTGTCCTATGAATATAGGGTTTGTCTCATCGGATATATCTACCACCCCAAAGAGCGTATCTTGACCCACATAAGCATACTGCCCTTGTACCGCCACCGTGCGCACATTCCCTGGCAAATGTCCTATGATGGTTGCCACATCTTCTTTATTTGCCTCAACTGGCATTGTCGCCTGGTTGTAACATATGAACGGAACCATAAACACTATCAAACTAATGACTGACTTGACTGGTTTGAACATAACAACAGCCCCTTTTCTATTCGTAAATTATTCTCCATATGATAGCTTAACGCAGTAAATGACAAGTTTGTAAATAACCAATCGACCATGCCCTAACATTCGTGTGGTTGGTGCAATTGTGGAGGAGGAATTCTATACATAACACATTCAAAAGCTAACAAGTTGAAATCGCTCAGTTACACCATGAACAGCCAATATCATGGTGTATAATCCTTTTATGCTTAAGTACACAAACTATTTGTTATAGCCACCGCCCATTGCTAACAGAACGCAATCAAGGTGAACTGTAGCGAACGAAAGTCAGTATTCAGTAAGCAGTATTCGGTGATCAGTAAAAAGGCGCACTCGCCGATGACTGATTACTGGTAACTGCTTACTGAATACGTCCACTCCCTTCGACAAGGTATCCACTACTATGAAGATGTCACGCGTTGAGTCGGCGCTGCGTATTGTGCTGGCATTTAACGAAGCCTTCAACCGCCACGACGCTGCCGGGATGGTGCAGCTTATCAGCGATGACTGCATCTTTGAAACCAGCGCACCGGCTCCCGACGGCATTGTGTACGCGGGGAAGGAAGCCATCAGGCAGTATCTAACGGACTTCTTCCGCCAGTCGCCCCAAGCCCACATGGAAATTGAAGACATTTTCGGCCTGGGGCTGCGCTGCGTGGCCCGCTGGCGATATGAGTGGGTCGGCGCCGCTGGTGAACGAAAACACATTCGGGGCGTGGACATCTTTCAAGTCAAAAATGGTTCCATCTGTGAAAGACTCTCCTATCAGAAGGGACACAGCGTACACAGTTCACCTGATTATTTGACGAAATAGGTTTTATAGGCGGTGGCGCACCGCCATGAGCATGGAGCGCAGGCGTCTCGCCTGCACACAGCAAACGAGACGTTCGCGCTCCCGGAGATAATCATGCACGAGAAACGTGTAAAAACGAATCAGATTGAATTACAAATCCAAGACAATGAACATAAGGGCGAGGCCATCATCTTTCTGCATTTTAGCGGCGCAAACTTGATGATGTGGCAGCGAGCTATCCCTTACTTCCAAGACCTGTACCGCCTGATCCTGGTTGATTTGCGGGGACACGGTAAATCGCAGCAGGCGGAAAGCGGCTACCACATGGACGAGATGGCCCGCGATATTGTGGGGATGATGGCACATTTGGGTATTGACCGGGCACACATTGTGGGCAGTTCCTTAGGCGCAGAAGTTGGCTTGAGCATGGCTGCCAATTACCCAGACAAGGTAATCTCGCTGGTCTGTGATGGCGCGTTGAATAGTGAATACGGCCCATACGGAACCTGGGAAGGCAGCGAAGATGACTTCGAGGCACACGTAGCCGAACAATTGGAGAAAATCCGCAGTACTCCAGAAGCCTTCTTCCCTTCTGCTGAGGCGTTCGTTGCCTCCCGGCAAGCACTCTTTGAGCAATATGACTGGTGGAATGAGTATCTCGCAGCCACAGAGCAGCACGGCGTATACCAGACAGAGGACGGGCAGTACAGGAAGGCATTTGGCAGGCAGGCAACGGCCGTCTACATGGCAAACTACTACCACTACCGCTTCGAAGATTACTATGCCAAAGTCACCTGTCCCCTGCTCATGTTGGCAGAAAAAGATTCAGAAGACGAGCGGGAAAAAGCGGCAATGCAAGGATTAAAGGAGTTGGCCGCGCAAGGAGAAATCGCAGAAATTGACGAATGGGCACATCCCTACATGTGGTTCCTCAACCCAGAAGGGGCATGTCAAGCCATTCTAAAATTTCTGGGCAGCATAACAGCGTAAACTAGCCATAGATGCATCAACACGTCGAGTAACTCACTCGGTAAAGAAGGGGGTAAGGCGGCAAACGCTTTGCCCCCTTCTTGTTTGCCCCTTTTGCGCTAAAATAAGCATACTGGCACATTTGCCACTCCCTGGAGGCCCATATGCGCTCAATGACTGGCCTGGCCTGGCGCAATCTACAAGAGCACCGGCTGCGCACCCTGCTTAGTTTGATCATCATCAGCTTTGGCGTTGCCATGACGCTGGCAGCAGAATACATGAGCAGCGCCCTACTCAGCACGCTGACACAGGCGGGTGAAGGCGACCTGCAAATTACACACGGCTTTATTGTGGAACAGTTCGACCAAACGGTCAGCTTGGTGGGCTATGTTCTGCTGGCAGCCACCGCCTTTCTCATTTTCAATACGTTTGCCATGACGATGAACCAACGACGGCAGCAAATTGGCTTGCTGCGCTCGCTAGGCATGACGCGGCGGCAAGCACTGTGGCTGGCGCTGCTGGAAGCATTATTTATGGGCAGCCTGGGCACGCTGGCAGGACTGTTAACAGGGCCATTATTGGGCAGCGGCGTGATAAGTTTGCTGCGCCTTGTGGCCGGGGAAGTGCTGGTGTTTGGTCAACCACAAACTTCGTGGCAAACGGTTTTAACGGCCGTTACCCTCGGCCTCGGCATCACCTTACTTGCTTGCTTACTTCCAGCGTGGCAGGCAACGGCCGTTCCCCCACTCGCCGCCCTGCGCGAACCCCAACCCCGCACCCGCCAATCCCCAACCTCTAATCTCCAATCACTCTATCTCCCCACCCTCTTCATTCTCCTGCTTTTTGCCCTGTTAGCTGTGCGCCCGCCCGGAAATTGGACAAACAGCCGTTGGAATCTGCCATTGACCCTGCTCTTTGTCTTGCTCTGGCTGGGCTGTCTGGGTTGGCTGCTGCCGACACTGCTGCGCGGCATGGGCATCGGAGTCAGTCAATGGTTGGGGCGGCGTTGGATAAACGGCCGTCTTCTGGGCGAAAACATGCAGCGTGCGCCGGGGCGCGTCATCCTCACTGTGCTGACACTGGCATTAGGGGTGGGCAGCATCTCCGGTATTACCGGCTTCATGGGTTTCGCCTTCGACGACCTGCTTGGCGACTCTATGCACCGTCTCTCCGAGGAGCATACCTGGGCCGTCTTTCCCTTTGACCTGGAGCAAGGTGTCGCCGGGCTGGCAACTATGGACCAACTGCTGCTGCCAGATGAGATTATTGCCGATTTTACGGCCGTAACTGCGGGACAAGCGGACACGGCCGTCTTCCGCTTCGCCCTGGTTCCCGAACTGTCATTGTTGGGTGAAAGCTACTTCACCTATGCCATCGAACCGGAGACGCTGCAACGCATCCCCTCCCTCTTCCGCTTTATTGAGGGCAATTGGGACACGGCGATGCCCATTATGCAGGCTGGATGCGGTGCGCTGGTCGTGCCAATGGTAGCGGAGAAGAATGGGGCAGGCGTTGGCGACACCATCAGCATCACCGGGCAGAATGGCCCCATACCCTGCACGATTGCCGGGTTGGGCACAGGCTACGCCAACGCCTCCATCATTGGTATTAATATGGCTGAGGCGGTGGGTGCTACCGCCCCCATCGGCCTGACTATTGTGCCCCGACGCGGCGCAAACCTGGCAAAGTTGCAGACAGATTTAGAGGAAATGGACGGCCGTTACCCAAACTCCCACCTCACCAACATGCGCGACTTTACTGCTATCGAAACAGAGTTGATTGACACGGTTGGCTTGACCTTTAATGGGCTGCTGCTGCTCACCATCATTGCCGCCGCGCTGGGCGTCATCAACACAACCATGATGAGCGTAAGCGAACGACAGCAAGAGTTTGGGCTGCTGCGGGCCGTTGGCGCAACGCGGCGGCAAGTGCAGCAAGTGGTGGTCGGCGAGGCATTGTTGATTGGGCTACTGGGCGGCCTGCTGGGACTCATAGCTGGCACGGGTATCACGTTGATTATCGTTACCACTTACGGCGGACATCCCTGGGGCGTGTCAGACCTGGCGCTATGGCCTGCGGCGTGGCGCAATGGGCAAGCGGCCTTTGTCAATGGCCTGCTGGGCCTGGTTGCCACACCATTCATCAGTGCCGCAGCAGCACGAGGGCCGATCAAAAGAGCGCTACGGGGAACGGCCGTGCAAACACTCTACAACACATAAGGAATAACCATGAACAAACGAGAGCAACGCATTTACACACTTACCATGATAGCCTGCATCCAATTTGTCATCCTCACCCTGACAGCCATGTTCTTCTACTCCGGCGGCACGTTAGCCAACCCAACCCATAGCGGCTATGCATTTTTTAGCAATTTCTTCAGCGATTTGGGAATGATCGAAAGCCATTCTGGCGCAGTCAACACGACTGCCAGCGCCCTCTTTACCACCGCTCTCACTCTGGCCGGAATAGGATTAGTCCTCTTTTTCACCACCTTCCCGCACTTCTTTGCACAAACACGCAGCGGGCAGGTTGTAAGTCTGTTGGGGTCTACTTTCGGTGTTATCTGTGGACTTTCATTTATCGGTATCGCCTTTACACCGGCAGATAAATTTATCGACGCACACACGAGATTTGTTTACGATGCGTTTACTACTTTTCTTGTTGTAGTCATTTTCTACAGCATAGCTATTTTTCTGCACAAAACGTACCCCAATGTGTATGCAGGGGTGCTGCTTGTGTTTGCCGTGCTGCTGGCTGGCTATTTGTGGCTGCTCTTCTTTGGCCCGGATGTGCAATCGGAGGCAGGGCTGCTCATCCAAGTTACCGGGCAAAAGGTCATCGCCTATGCCGCTATCATTGCTTTGCTGATTGTGTCTTATGGCGCACGCCAGCAAACGATACTTGCCGGGGAGTGATGATGTCTTTTGAAATCTGGCAGTGCAGCAATGCGTCTTGTCGCTTTCGCTTTCCGGCAGAGGTGGGTATGCAGCAAGCGCAGCGCTGCCCGCGCTGTGGGCAACCCACACAAGTTGTGGGCCAGGTGCAGGAAAACGGGGAAATGGGAACGGCCGTTCCCACTCCTCCCCCTTCTTCCCCACCGCTTGCCGCCTTGCTCGATAATATCCGCAGTATCCACAATGTTGGTTCCATGTTCCGCACAGCCGATGGCGCAGGACTGAACCATCTTTATTTGTGTGGCATCACAGCGACACCTGAGCATCCTAAACTGGCAAAAGCGGCATTGGGAGCACATGAGGCGATACCCTGGTCACAATGGAACAATGGAGTGGATACGGCCGTTTCGCTTCAAGCGCAAGGGTATACATTGTGGGCTATCGAGGCTACGCCGCAAGCGGAACCGCTTTATGAGGCGGAGATCACACTGCCCGGCCCTACTGCCCTCATTGTGGGTAATGAAAAAGCGGGGGTCGACCCCGGTCTCCTAACGCTGTGTGATCGTGTATTTTGTTTGCCCATGTACGGCCGTAAACGCTCATTAAATGCGGCCGTCGCCTTCGGCATTGCCGCTTACACCATCAGAGCAAGAGGTTAAGCGATGACAATCTTAATGGGAGATTTGGCACCAGGTCGGATATGGCTCCTTCGTCTGGAAGGAAGCTGGCTCCTAGTAAGAAGTGTGCAAGTAACAAGTCAGCAAATATGCAGATGAAACATGCACTGGCAACTTGCCCGCTTGCAAACTTGTATACCTCTTCCTATTTTACAATTGGCAATAATACGTGAAAAGTTGTCCCTTCCCCCAACGCACTTTCTACCCAAACGCGACCGCCCATACCCTCTACATAATCCTTCAACCAAAATAGCCCAAACCCCATTCCGGCCGCCTTCGTTGAATAACGCAAATCAAAAATATCAGAAGTTTTCCCCGCGGGAATTCCCGCTCCATTATCTTGCACAATAATTTCCAGTGTCTCAACATCTAGCCGCTGGCTCTCTACCCGCAGTACACCTAAAATCATGTCGGGAATGTGGCTATATGAACCATCACCGCCTATTTGATTCTTCTCTAAAATTGCTTCCATGCCATTTTTAATGAGAATCTTAAAGGCTTCCACAAACATCTCATAGGCTGTAAAGACAGGGGCTAATCCTTCTGCCAGTGCCAATTCTACATAAATCTTTTCCCCAATATTCAGGCGTTCAACGACCTTCTGTACAGACTCACGCAGCGCCTCATTCACATCTACTGCTTCATCAGCCTGATCGTGCCAGGGTTCATGCAGGTTATCCAAAATTGCGGACGCATCTTGCAAACGCTTCACATAGCGTGGCCCAGATTCTAATAAAGACCCCAAGCGCTCTTTATCATTTTTGTACATCAGCATCAGTTGCAAATGGGTGCTGAATGCACCAATGTGGTTGCGCAATGTGTGGACGTTTGCGGCTGCATTAAATGCCATTTTGCCGAATAGTTCGGCAACTTGCCTGCGCTCGTCAGCTTTGCGGTAGAGGTCTTCGATTTCACGGCGCTGCTGCTCAGATTTGACCAGCAGTTGCTCCACTTCGCGGTAGAGACGCGCATTGCGAATGCCCGCTGCGGCTTGCTGCCCAAAGGCTCGCAATAACTCAATCTCTTCAGTCTGAAAGCCATCTTCCCGTGTGGTGGCGGCAAAGAGGTTGCCAACGATTTCGGGTTCGCCGTCAACGGCCGTTTCCAAGAAAAACGGCACAGCAATCACCTGCTTAATCCCCACCGTGCGCTGCAACAACTTCAAAACGCGCCTGGCCGCCGACGGCACAAACGGCACAAACAATGAATACAAATCATCACTAACAACAGGGCCGCGTGCATTCACCGCTTTCGTACTCAGGTTTTCCTGATATGCTTCCTCATTTACATACACGCGGGCAACATCTGGATCAGGATTCGCAATGCTAATGGGATTTCGCATCAGCTTCAAGATACGCCGTTCCCATTTCTCAATTTCCAGCGACGAATCGAAACAAACCGCCCGCAAAGGCAAGGAATTATCCGCTTTCTCGTAGGTTGCCAGCATAGCACCAATGTAACCGAGAACATTAACCACACCATTCACAATTTGGTGCAAAATTTGGTCTTCGCGGCCAATCTGCGTCTGAATCTCTGTCGTAAGCTGGCGGGCCACCTGCAACACTTGCATGCGCTGCCGCTCAATTTCAATAGCCGCCGCTGCCTGCCGCCCAAAGGCCGTTAAGATACGCACATCCTGATCTGTAATCTTACTGCTCTTTGCCGCAAAGAGTGTCCCTAAAATATCCGCATCTGCGCCATCTGCTGACTTCAGGAAAAAGGGCACAGCCACAACCTGCTGAACATCTAATGTCGATTGAATCACCGAATCAAATAACGGTTTTCCCTCCTTGGGGATAATTGGCACAAACAAGTCAAAAATGTGGTTGCTGATGACAGGTTTGTGCTTACGTATGGCTTGGACGCTTAAATTTGTTTGGTCTTCTTTGCGATCGAGATACACACGTGCGTAAGTCGGATTCAACAAACTAACCGGTTGATCCGTTAGTTGGGTTAACTGTTCTTCCCATTGATGAAGTCGGTTTTCGGTAACTATGTTGGGGTCTACAAAAAAGGCACGAACTGGTATTGCCCCATCTCGCTCGTAAGTGGAAACCATTGCACCCACATAGCCAAGTGCAGTCACCACGTCATGCGCGATTTGTTGCAAGGTGATGCCCAGTCTTGTTTCACTAAACTTCGGTGATGGTAGTTTGATCATTGTGCTTTAATCAATTGCCTTCCGCTACACTGAAGACATGGGCATTATATCACAGGGGTATGGGTATCTATTGGGTGCATATTTCATAATTCACAACCATTTCACTGGAGAAACGGCCGTTACCATGTTTAGGCTAAACAATCTAGCACTAGAAAAGGCGAACTTCCACCCATTCGCCAGCCAACAAGCCCCCTTTGTTCAACGGCACTTTAATAAGGCCGTCAGCATTAACAAGCGTATAAATCAAATTACTTTTGCCGAAAACGGGCGTTGCCAACATTCCCACTTCCCCATCAGTCAAACGGGCTGGAATATAATCTTCCCGGCCACTTTCGCTGGCGATATTTTGCGTTAACTGTGCCCACACCAGACCGCGCCGGGGGGCCATCTGTATCCCTTGCAAACGATAAATAGCTGGTGTGCCAAACATATCAAACTGAATCATAGCCGAGACTGGATTGCCCGGCAGTCCAATAACCGGCTTGCCATCCACAACACCAACAATGGTGGGCTTACCGGGTCGGGTGGCAACGCCGTGCAGCAATACGCCAGGTTGGCCCAGGCCATTCATCACCTCCACTGTCATATCACGCACGCTGACAGAGGAACCGGCGGACATCACAAGCATATCTGCGGCAGCAAGCATATGCTCTGCGGCAGCAAGCAATGCGGCAAAGTTGTCGGGGATGATACCGCCGTAAATGGGAATGCCACCGGCTTGCTGCACCTGTCCACCAACGGTGTAACTGTTAATGTCACGAATTTGTCCGGGGCCAGCAGATTGTTGAGGAGGCACAACTTCATCACCGGTAGCTAAAATGCCTACACGCGGCCGGCGGGTAACGGCAATCTCAGTAATGCCGAGGGCAAGCAATCCACCGAGGTCTTGCGGGCGCAGCCAATGTCCGGCTGGCAGAATTTCTGATCCCTGATGGACATCTTCTCCAATTTGCAAGACGTTTTGACCTATGGCAACGGCGCGAAAGACTTCAATTTCATAGGGGAATAGTTGTGAATTGTGAATGATTAATTGCGATTGGCTAATGGTCTGAGTGTGTTCAATCTGTACGACGGCATCGGCCGTTTCGGGAATCATGCCGCCAGTGTGGACAAGTGCTGCCTGACCAATGCCAAGGGTGATGCTAGCAGGCTTGCCCATTGGCACTTCGCCAATGACTTGCAAAAATGCGGGCAGGCTTTCGGATGCGCCGTAGGTATCGGCGGCGCGGACGGCATAACCATCCATGGTGCTGCGACGAAAAGTTGGTAGGTTATGAGGGGCAGGAGTGGGTACGGCCGTTACCCGCCCCACAGCATCTTGTACGGGGATGACCTCCGCAGGCATAACTCGTGTTAAATGATGGAACATCAATGCACGAGCCTCATCAGGGGGAAGAACGTTGAAAAATTCAGACATGGCGCAATTTTAACGAATCTACCCACGCTTCGCTAACTTATTTTGGAGGAGTCATCTCACACGCAAACCTGCTTTTGAAAGAAACGGCCGTTTGGCGTAGAATGACAGTAGCTTTAACAAAGAAGAGGAAGCGATCATAATGCCCAAATGGTGGCCGTTCAAAAGTAAGGAAGCAGCACAACAAGAAAACACATACCAGGCAGAACAAGATGCTTTCCACAGCCACGAAGCAACCCTGCAACAGGAATTGGCAACACAAATCGCTGAAGGTATATCGCGGCAAGCCATCATGAAAACATGGCAAGCACAAATGGACGCGCTGGAACAAGCAGAGCCAACACCGCAGGTGAAAGGGCAGCTTCGGGCTTATGACTTACTATATGGTGATTTGCGCACAGAGTTGGGTCGCAACCTAAACACAGGGCGGGCATTGGAAATGGCAGGCCGTGTGGATGAGGCAATAGGGTATTATGAAACGGCCGTTTTCGACCAAATGTCCACCCGCTTCCCCTACGAACACTTGCGCATCATCTACCGTCGCCGCGAACAAATCAATGACGCCCTCCGCATATGCCAGGCTGCTCTACAAAACCCATTTCTCAATAAAAATGACCACGCCCACTTCCAATCCTGGGCCGACAAGCTGGCCTATCAACTCCGGGGAAGCCAGTAACCAACCAGGAGGCGCTCAGTGACGACAACTGAATCTAATCAGCAAACCCCACCTGTATTCGTTCACCCCATTGAAGCCGAATTTGCCCGAATTCTTGATTACTACCACATCCCTTGGGAATATGAACCACGTACATTCGCCTTGCACTGGGATGACGAAGGCAATATCACTGAAGCATTCTCCCCCGACTTCTATCTGCCTGATTCAGACCTTTACGTTGAGCTGACCACCTTACGCCCCAAGCTCATCACCAAAAAAAACCGCAAACTACGCCGTCTACGTGAACTTTATCCAGACATCAATATCCAATTGTGGAAGCGTCAAGATTTGCGCGATTTGATGATCAAATTCGGCATAGATGAACACGCCGCCAAACTGCTCGGTACAGATTCTCAAGAAAAGTGACCACAATGAGTAGATACTTTCCCCCAGAAGCCTACGGTGAATTAGCCGACGGCATTCGTGAAGTGCTTTTTACAGAAGAAGAAATTGAAGAGCGCGTCCGCGAAATCGGACAAGCCATCTCCCATGACTATAACGGCCGTAACCCCCTGCTCATTGGCGTCCTCAAAGGCGTCATGCCCTTTATGGCCGACCTCCTGCGCATGATCACCATCCCAATGGAAGTGGATTTCATGGCCGTTTCCAGTTATACGGTCGAATCCCGCGAACAAGGGATGGTACGGCTAGAAAAAGATGTCGAAATCCCCATTGAAGAGCGGCATATCCTCTTTGTAGAAGATGTTATAGATACCGGCCTGACTTTGAACTACCTTCTGCGAAATTTACGCGCTCATGAACCAGCAAGCCTGGAAGTATGTACCCTATTCAACAAACCACGTCGCCGCCTCATCCCCATTTCTCTCAAATATAAAGGGTTTGACCTGCCAGATCGTTTTGTGGTGGGCTACGGCCTCGACTACCGTGAAAAGTATCGCAATTTACCGTTTGTAGGGCTGTTAAAACCGGAAATTTTTCAGCCATAAACAAACATGGCCCAACCCACTGGGTTGAGCCAATCTACGGCATGAAAACAAAAAAAAGAGGAGCCCCTAGTAACCTTCTGTCCCTTTTCTACCACGGCCGTTGTTGTTTGTGACTCATTGCCTTTGGCAAATCCGAGTTCTCAAACCAACCTCGGCACCCCTTTGCTACATACTCCTCTGACTCCCCAACACCCATAAATAATAATGAATGGATATTGGTTCTACGTCTCAAGTTTCTGTTGCAAAAGTGCATCTACAATTCTTGCTGCTAACCTCTTGTGGTAAAGGTTTACCATGATCAAGAATGTTAACAATTCAAGTCCTGCTTCTGCTTGGTAAAAAAGCCTTCCAATTCCTGGGGGCTTCCTCAGCACCTTTGGGAATCCATTTCCTACAAAACTTTTTCCTCAAAGATAGACTATATCTTACAATACTGATAGTACGCAGGTCATGTGAAATATGTCATGAAAAATAGATGACAAAACACATGACATACCTTTCTTGATTTATTAAATTTCAACCGTAAAGTCATCGTAAGATTATCCGTAAGTCTTGTTTTGTAATGTGTCATTGGACTGGATAGGGTAAAGGGTTATTCAATCCTTGTACACTATGGGGGTGTAGCCTGTGCCAGTCAACTAATTTAATCAAACTGATAACATGGATGCAATAGCCAGTCTATTTACTCATACAGGTGATGGAGCCTGTACGCTGGACGAACACCAGCAAATTACTTCGTGGAATGTAGCGGCCACAAAGCTGCTCGGATACGAACAAAGCGAAGCCTTGGGGCAAAAGTGCTGGGAGTTACTTATGGGACGAACTCCTCAAGGACAATCGTTTTGTAAACCTGATTGTGCTGTGCGTTCAAGGTTGAATGATAACAAATCCATCGCCAGTTTTGATATGCTTGTACGCCACCGTTCGGGCAAACGCGTTCTGATCAATGTCAGTACAATCCCAATTCCCCATGAAACCAATAACGGCAAAAGCAAATTGCTAGTTCACTTGTGGCGCTTACGTAACAAACCAGCCGTTGCCAAACATCGCTTGCGCATTTATTTGTTGGGGGTAACAACTGTTACCTTAGGAAATGGCACGGTGATAAATGGGGCTTTATGGAATCGAGTCAAAGTGCGAGCGTTGTTGGCTCACCTGGCTATTCAAGAAGGGCAGCCTGTTTCTCGTGAACGCTTGATTGAAACTCTGTGGCCTGATTTGCCTTACCAGGCTGCACTGCATAACTTAAATACAACGGTTTACAATCTGCGACGCAGTTTAGAACCTGAATTGAAAAAAACAAGTGAATCTCGTTATATTCTGTACCAAAATGGACATTATTATCTAGCCGATGCAGAAGCACACTGGGTGGATGTTCGAGCTTTTGAAGAGGGTATCCGTCAGGCACGCACTCTAACCCGTCACATTGAAAAAATCGATGCGTATAAAACAACCCTGGCTCTTTATCGTGGTGATTATTTAATGGATCTAGATGCTACAGGTGTGTGGTCTAGCGGTGAGCAGGTACGCTACCGGCTACTCTATTTGGCAGCAATGGAAGAATTGGGCGCATCTTTTGAAGAAGCTGGACTAGATGACGAAGCGCGTGAATGGTACGGACGTATATTGGCTCTGGACGCCTGTCGTGAAAATACTGCGCAACGTCTCATTCATTTGCTTATGCGCCAGGGAAGACGAACGGAGGCGCTGGCGCAGTGTCACAAACTAGCTACAGCTTTGGAAGAAGAGCTAAATGTCATGTTGAGTGAAGAAACCAATCAATTAATGGCACGTATTCGTCAAACGACGTAGGGATATGGTAACAAGTTATCTGGTGTCGTTTGTAGGGCCACACGGCCCTTTTTTGTTGCCTGCTAATGGTTGAGGATTGGTTGAGGCAGGTATGGCATGATTTTGTGTAGAGGTGCAAGTATGTTGAAACGGCCGTTCCCCACCCTCCTTCTACTTCCTCTTCTCCTCTTCCTGACTCGCGGGTTGGGCCAGGCCGACACGGCCGTTTTCACAGAGCAACAACTGCCACCTGATTGGTTCTATGAAAGCAGCCAAAGTGCAGCAGACTTGGGGTATGCTGTGGATTCGGGTGGAGATGTCAATGGTGACGGGTACGCTGACGTGCTGGTTGGCGCAGTGAAATACACGGTTACAACCTATAAAGGCGGGGCCGTGTTTGGATTTTTCGGTTCCCCTTCTGGGTTAGATGCGACACCCGATTGGATATTTGGCGGTGATCAATCGGGGGCAGAATTGGGAACGGCCGTTGCCTTCGCCGGAGACGTTAACGGAGACATGATAGACGACATCATCGTTAGCGCAGCCAAATACAACCACGATCAACCCCGCGAGGGACAAGTATATGTTTTTTACGGTTCGGTGAGCGGCCTCAGCAGCACACCCGATTGGACATTTGAAAGCGACCAGACAGATGCCTACCTGGGTGTTTCAGTAGACACCGCAGGAGATATTAATGGGGACGGTTTTGACGACGTAATTATGGGAGCCAAGTGGTATGCCAATGGGGAAAGCAATGAGGGTGCCGTCTTCCTATTTTATGGCTCTGCGTCTGGCTTAAGTGAAACACCTGACCGGATAATAGAAGGAAATCAGGTAGGGGCAAGCCTGGGAAGTGCCGTTGCGGGCGCTGGCGATGTCAATGGCGACGGCTTTGATGATGTACTGATTGGTGCGCCATTGCATGATGATTTGGGGGAAGATGAAGGCATTGTCTATCTTTATTTAGGCTCTGGTGCAGGGTTATGTGATGCACCGATCTGGTCAGTCAAGGGCAGCCAAACAGACATGCGTATGGGCCAGGCGGTCAGTGCTGCGGGCGATGTCAATGGCGATGGGAAAGCGGATATTCTGATTGGTGCGCCGGGTTTTGACATTGACGCAAATCCTGATGTCGGGGCGGCATTTGTGTTTGCCGGAACAGCAACGGGAGCAGCAGATGAGTGGTTGTGGACGGCCGTTTCCAATCAACCCTATGCACTATTTGGCAGTGCCGTCAATTCAGCCGGAGACATTAACCAGGATGGCTTTGCCGACATCGCAGTCGGCGCTCCGCAATATTCGCAAGACCAATCAGAAGAAGGTGTCATTTACATCTACTTGGGCGGGCCAACCGGGCTGGAAGCACGGCCTCATTGGAGGGCCGAAGGAAACAAATCCGAAACAGATTTTGGCGCTGCCATAGGGAGCGGAGGTGACGTGAACCTTGATGGTTACGACGATCTCGTCGTCGGCGCACCGGAGTTCCGCAACCAAACGGATTTGCGTGGCCGCGCTTTTCTATTTACAGGCCGCGATGCCGATGCCCTGTCTTTCTCAGTTTTTCTCCCTCTCATATACCAATAGTATTTTCGCAAATGAGCGCCCTCTCGTTGAGGGTTTGTTGAGTTCTTACTGGTACTCTAGTACTGGTTAATTCTGCAAACTTGATTCTGTAAATGAACAATGACGAGGAGAGCCGCTCATGAACCAATTGTTTAGTCTCTTTGAGAAGAGCAGTGATGCGGCTATTGCAATTGATAAGAAGCAGCACATTGTCTTTTGGAATCGAACGGCGGAAACACTGCTAGGGTACCCACAATCGGAAGTAAAGGGGCGACCTTGTTGGCAGTTGTTAAACGGCCGTACTAGAGGTCATTTTCCTTTCTGCCAGGCCAACTGCCCCATCGTGCGGCAAATTCGTACAGAGCAATCGGCCCCTAACATTGACCTGACAGTAAACACACGCACTGGCTTATCGCTGCCAGTGAACGCCAGCACAATCCCTGTAGCAGAAGGCAAAACTGACGAATCGCAAATTATGCTTATTCATCTGTTTCGCCCACTACCAACGGCCGAAAACATGTTTGGCACGTTTCGCTTATATTTTCTGGGGCCGCTGCGTGCCCAACGGCTAGATGGATCACTGGTTAATAGTTTCCACTGGCAAAATCTTCATGTGCGTGCTTTGCTGGTTTACCTGGCGCAGCAAGAGTACGTGCCAGTCACAGAAGAACGACTGGCTGCGGATTTATGGCCGGATTTACCACCTTCGATTGCACAAACAGAGCTAGAAACGGCCGTCACGCACCTCCGCCTTTGCCTGGAACCCAACCTTGCCTTACCACAACATTCCCGCTACATCCTGTTCCAAGACGGCCGTTACGCATTCAACAGCGAAATCCCCCTTTGGATAGACATACAGCATGTCGCCCAAAAAGGGAAACAGGCAAGTCTTGAACCCAATATCCACCACGCAATCCAAATTTACGAAGAAATCTTACGCCTCTTCCGCGGTGAATATCTAGTCGATCTCGGCGAGACGGCCGTTTGGTCCCAAAACCAATACCTCCACGCCCGCCAACTCCACATCCACACACTTGAATCGTTAGGGCAGCTATACGAGCAAATCAACCAACCTGAAGAAGCAAAAAAACTCTACCTGAGTGCCCTGATGCTCGACGTAAACTGCGATACCGCCTATCAAAAACTCATCCAACTCGCCCTACCACACAGCAGCCGAATCGAAGCACTACAACACTGCCAACACCTTGCATCAACCATTCGCAGCGAGCTAGACATCATCCTGAGCGACGAGTTTCGCCAACTACTAGAGAAGACATGAAGGAGGGCTTATGAATTGAGGGGGTAGCCACGAGACGTTGAGGGTTCGGTGAGTGCAAACTAGTATCCTGGTACTGCATAACATAAAAGTGTGTGCAAAAAATGTACTGGAATGCATCCGACTACACTCATCAAAAAAGTACAGTTCAAATCAAAAAGACTGGCGAAATGTCATCGTAGTAAAAACAAAACGCCAGAGGGCAAAATTATTCGGAAGCTTGAGGAGGCAACCAATTATGAAACCCAAACATCTCATTTATTTTTTGCTCATCGTCAGCCTAATCATCATCACGACAAGCGTTTCCCTGGCCGATGATGGCGAGATGTTCCGCCGGAACATCTCCAAAACACCTGATCAAGAAACAGAACGTGCCAATCTTGTGCAAATGACCTTCTATGTACCTGCCCAAACATCAGAGGGCGAACTCACCAGCATCGAATACCACGATGCTGAAGGTACATTAGTTGACACACGCGACTTTGCCAAGCCCCTGGTAGCAGTCTACATTGATGGGCTGCCAGAAGAAGAGCCTGAAGACATGTACACCATTTTGAGCGGGGCTGGTTGGGGTGCACATGATGCTTACACGGCCGTTTCCTTGGACGATGGGGCAACCTGGAAACGCACCAATCTTTCACTTTCAGCAGATCTGTCATCGTTCATTTTAGATAATGGACACCCCTACCCTGGCGACGCGCATAACATGACCTTTGCGTTAGCCGGGGATAAAGTGCTTGTGGGATGGATCAGCAAATATTGTGATGGCGGCTCACCGGCTTATACCTGGCAAGATGAAGACAGCAACGACCTTTACCCCGATATTTGGGGCGTAGCAGGTGCACAAGACTCAGTAAATTACACCCTGCAAGGCTTCCCAGAAGTAGGTGAAGTTCCTTACTCCTGTGTATGGTCTGCTCGCGGCACACTGCTAGAAGTGGATGCAGATGGCATCCCGACAGATGGTGGCGGTTTTTACGACGTTATTTGGACGAAAGCTGAACGGCTCACATCTGGGCGCCGCGATGCCAACCGCCTGGAAATGAACGGCGACAGTGCCTCTGGTTTCATGATGACCTGGCAGGAAGACCCTGAAGGGCTGCGCCCCGGTCAGGGACTTGGCCCCGGCGAGGGTTGGTCTGGCGCCGTTGTCAATCAACAAACCGATCTGTGGTATTCCTACATCTCAATGGAAGATTTCGAGATGGTGCAAACCTCAGACGATGACGACACGCCTATCTCAATCTATGAGTACACGGGCGACACAATGCCCAAAGTAGCAATGCCTATGGCGTTGCCTGTTCGTCTAACCGACAACAAAATGTGTAAGTCCGTAGGTGACTTTCCTTATTGCTACATTGACTTCGACAATGTGGACGAGAATGGGGAGTTGATTCTGCCGGATGATCTAGACTCAATCACGCAGTCAACGGAATCCACACTTTGCACAGAAGTGGTGCAATGGACAAACCCCGGCGGTACAACGCTGAATCTCTGTGTGGCTGAAGACGGCCGTGTCCTGCAAGGTCGCGTCGGTTCATCCCGTCCACGCGTCAACGTCCAACCCTACGACTCTGACGGTGATGGCATTTACGACAGCGCCTGGGTCATCATGGGCTCAGAAGAATCCAAAGCCCTGGGCGAAGGCTCCACCGAAGAAGACCTCGAACCGGAAGACGTCGGCAAAAACATGTGGTACTACACCTTCGACCTGCTTCATCCAAATATTGTTGCCCAAGGCGGTATGCTCAACCAACCAGCCGTATGTGGCCCCCAAGATGAAGACTGTACAGAAGGCGAGTTCTTCCCACTACTAGAAGATGATTTTGGCAACCTGTTTTACGAAACAGAAATCTCCCGCCGCTTCTCCCACTTCTCCCAGCCAATACACCAAATCGGCAATGCCGGCGTCTCGGCCGTGTTGATCGTCAAACAAGGTATCATCAACCAGGGTGGCCCGGCCGACATCTTCCTACGGCGGCTCGTTGTGCCAGATGATGTTTGGGAACCGTGCCCAGAAGATTCGCCATATGACCGCTGTCTGCCCGCAGGCTACAACCCCTATGCCTACGAAAACATGGCATGTGACGAATGGGTTTACACCGATGGCTCCAATCCACGCTATGTAGAAGGGCTATGCCTAAGCAACATGATCAACGTGTCTGGTGGCACCATCGTCTCTTGCGACAATGGCAGCAGCGGCACTGACTGTGCAGCAGACTTCCCCTGGGATGGCGGCGAATCCCCCTTCCCCAAAGTCACCGAATGGGTACAAACAGCAGAAAACCTGGACGATCAATCCTGGGAAAACCCCTACGACGTCGCTAAAGGGCATCGTGGTTTTGTTGATGGCGACTTCATCATGATGATGTACGCCTGGTCTCCAAACTGGAAGGCCAACACCGTTGGCAATGACCACTACAACCTGTACGCCCGCCGCTCCTTCGATGGCGGCCTGACCTGGACGACCCTGCCGGTCAGTTACACTCATGTGGATGGTACTGTTTGGACTGGCGAAGGTACAGAAACCTGTGAAAACTACGGCGCTGGCTCAGAATACATAACAGCCTGTACCACCTACGGCCCTGGCGAGTTTGAACAATCCCGCAATCTATCCCAACTCACAGGGAACAAAGTCACCATCTTAGACCCGCGCTACACCCCCAGCGGCGGCATTAAAATGCTGCCTGTCACAGACAAACTAGATGTTGGTGGCGGCACGTTGCCATATGATGATGACGCCTTGCGTGATCCGTCTATGTTCTTCGTCGTCTATGAAACGGGTGACAATACCACCGTAGCAGAAGGCGAAGCTGTGCCATTAGACCTATTCTATAGCCGGGCCTACGCCTTTGGCGATTACTATGACCTGGTGGAATATTCCACTGGAGATGGCGAGATTGTTGAGGGCTTTGACTGGCTGGAACATGACAGGGATGACCTCTCTGGCGAAGCAGCCAATACAGCCAACCCCGGCGCCAGCTACTATTACGTGGTCTGGAACCAGTGGCAAGAAGATGAACATGAGAATGTCTCCGAAAGCGACATCATCTTCCGCCGCATCATGTACCTGGATGATGCTGAAGATGAATCAACACCTCCTATCACCAGCATCTTGTATGTTAGCCACACAATGGCTGACTATGAGGACACGCTGCTGCTGATTGGCTCGGCGCGTGATGGCGACCACGTGGGCGACAAGCCCGAAGACGATATTGGCGGCTATGAGTGGACGGACACCTTTGATGGAATCACAACCATTGTGGGAACCCAGAAGCAATTGAGTTTACCGGTTAATAACGCACCACCAGGATGGCACCAATTCCAATTCCGAGCAAAGGATAAAGGTGGCAACTGGTCGCCCGGTGTAGATGTGCAAATATGGATTGTCGAAGAGCTGCATCAAGCCTATTTGCCAATGGCGACTGGTAATTAGACAGTTTGTATTGACAGATTGAATAGGGTATGGCCGGTTCACCGGCCATACCCTGGCGTTTTTAGAATGATAGGAAACGATGAAAGCTGAGGTGCCTATGGACAGTAAAAACTCACATCTTCGAATTCCTTTGCGTCTGGTGATTTATGGGATATTGGCAATGATACTGATTGCGGTGGGCACGGCCGTTTACATACACTATCACGCCTATCTCAGTCCTGGCCCCCTCTCGGCTGTCAATCACACTGGAGAAGAACTGGGCGGCTTCACCTCTCATGCCATGTTCGAGCAAGAATGCAGTTTTTGCCATGCCCCCGTCCACTGCATTACCGACAATCGCTGCCAGGAATGCCACATGGACATTGCCCAACAGCGTGCAGAGGCCATGGGCCTGCACAGCCTGTTACCCGGCACAGAACAATGCCAAAGCTGCCACGTGGAACACCAGGGACGAGAAGCCGTCATCAGCCGTGTCGTTTTCAAGAACATCAACCATGAAGGGATTAGCGGATTCAGCCTGGCGCAGCACGAAACCCGGTTTGATGGCACACCGATGGTTTGCGAGGATTGCCATACCGAAGGGCGGTTTGCCGCCGACGAAGTGAATTGTGTGGACTGCCACACAGCCGCCGGGGAAGAGATGATTGCCGAGCATCGAGTAGAGCATGGTGAAAATTGTCGCGGCTGCCACGATGGGCAAGACAGCATTGTGGATTTTGACCACGACGCGGTATATGTGCTGGCGCAGGGACACGAAAACGTGGGCTGTGCAGATTGCCATGCGGAGCAAGTTTTCGCTGGAACGCCGCAGACTTGTGAGTCTTGCCACGAGGAACCGGATGTTCATGCCGGGCAGTTTGGACAAGACTGCGCACGCTGCCACACGGCCGTTGCCTGGGCGCCCGCGCAGTTAACCCAACACCAGTTCATGCTCAATCATGGTGATGGCGAGACTTTGGCATGTACAAGCTGCCATGTCACCTCCTACGCCGAAGTAACGTGCGAAGAATGCCATACAACAGCAGACATGATTGCGGCTCATCCAGCAGAGAAATCACCTGATTTCACGCTAGGTCAGCCCTGTGCAAGCTGCCATTCCACCGGGCAGCCAGAGGACACCATGCCGCTGGCACATGCGCAGTAGCATCACAAATGAGGCGTGTATGTTGACGTATTTGCAACCGAAATGGCGTTTATGGACAGTGGGACTAACCGTGTTATGTTGGCTGCTGCCTGTTTCGGTGATGGCACAAGATGGGGAAACGGCCGTTGCCACAACGGCCGTGATCCAGCGTCTCAATGTTCAAGTCATGCCAGAGTTCGATGACAGCCGCGTGCTCGTCATCGTACAGGGGCGTTTGGCCGCTGACAGCGCCAATCTGCCACAAACCATCACCGTGCGCGTGCCCCAAGACGCGCAAATCAACCAGATGGCCGTCGTCAACATGGAAACGGGCGCACCAACGGCCCAACCCTACGACACTGCCCCAGACCCGGCAGACGGCCGTTGGCTGCTGGCAACCTATACCGTAGACAGCGCCCACTTTTTCTACGAATACTACTTCAACCCCCTGAGCGCAGGCGCGGAAAAACGCTTTACATTTACGCTGAGTACACTACACCCCATCACCGAACTGGTGCTAGAAGTACAGCAGCCACGCACAGCAGAGGATTTTGTTACGGAACCTACTTCTGATAGCAGCCAGGTTGATTCTTATGGTCTGACAATGTACCAATTTACTGCCGGAACGCTGCCTGCTGGTGGGGAAACGACCGTTTCCATCCAATATACCAAAACCGACACCACCCCCTCAGTTCCCCGGCAGCAAGCCCCAGAGACAACGGCTGCCACAAATAACACACTGCTGCCAACTTGGGTCTTCGGCCTATTAGCGGCCGTTGCTGTCAGCACATTTGCTGGATTTGCCTGGTATCGCACCAGGCTGCCAAAACCCGCCTCCATCATCCGCACGCACTACTGCCCACAATGTGGCACGCCGCAGCGCGATGACGCACATTACTGCCATGCCTGCGGCGCAGCGTTATGATGGGTTGAGCAATGGAGGGTTAGTCACATGAAAAAATGGCCCTTTATTTTCACGATTTTGACACTCAGCTTACTCGCCCTGGTGAGCGGCATGATCTATCTCGCCCTCACCGCGCCTTTGCATCCCGGCCAAACGCTGTTTACCTTGCAGCATATGGGCGAGCAGGCTCATCTACGCCTGACTGGTGATGATGCAGACCGGGCAGACCTGGCATTAACGCTGGCGGACCGGCGGCTGGCTGACCTGGCCGAAGCAACGGAATCGGCTGATATTTTGGCTGCCATTGAAGCGCTGGATGCGGCATTGGAAACGGCCGTGCGGCGCATCAACACCATACCTGACCCCAACCAAGAACCCCTATACAATCAGTTCAAGGCTCTGCTGCATCGCAGCGAAATTGTACTCAGCTCACTGGAATCAGACCCCGATGGAAAATTACTTGCCCTTGCCTCCCGGCTGGCTGATTGGCAGGAAATGGCATCGGCCGATGAGGTTGTTGCCCAACTACCGCAGCAAAAAAATGCGCCCACACTCATTGAAGCCGCCCTGGTACCTTTTCTGGGTGAAGATGTAGACCACAACGCCTTTCCGCTGACAAATGGACACGCCAACCTGGACTGTGAAACCTGTCATTCGGATGGCGAGTATGCCAATACTGCCACCACCTGCGAAAGCTGCCACTATCTGCAATCTTATGCCATCGTCAACAGCCTGCTTTACCCGGAAACCAACGATCCCTGGGTGGTCTATCCCGGTCATTTCTCTGGCGCGTGCGACGCCTGCCATGACACGGCTTCTTGGAAACCGTATCAATTTGACCACATGGGCATTACAGAATGCCAGTCTTGCCACTATCAGGACACACCAGCCCCACAAGAGGCAGCACTGCTCTTTGTTATGAACACGGGAACGGCCGTTGCCTCCGCCCACTACTCCCTGGAATGCATTGCCTGCCACAGCAACACCGAAGACTGGACAATCGCCGCCTTTGACCATCTCGACGTCAGCGAATGCCAAAGCTGCCACCAGGCTGATGTTCCCGAAGAACACATTTATCCCGGCGAATGCAGCGACTGCCACTTCCACACCGTGCGTTGGGAGGAAATCTCCTACAACCACGCCAACGTCAGCGAGTGCCAAAGCTGCCATCAGGCTGACACCCCTGAAGAGCACTACCCCGGAGCTTGTGTCAACTGCCACAGCAACACCGAAGATTGGCAAGAAGCCGACGTCAATCATCTCGGTCTTTACGATTGCCTTTCCTGCCATCAAGCAGATTCACCAATCAATCATTACGCTGGGCAATGCGCCAACTGCCACAGTGTCTACAACTGGACAAACGTCACCTTCGACCACACAAATTACACCGATTGCCAAAGCTGCCACGAAGACATCCTCCCAGACAATCATTACAGCGGAGAATGCAGCAACTGCCATACGCCAGAATCTTGGGAGACTATCACCTTTGACCACACCGGTCAGACCGATTGCCAAAGCTGCCACAGCGAAGATCGCCCGGACGGACATTACCCCGGACAATGTTCTGCCTGCCACTTTACCAACACCTGGACACAAACATGGGTCACGCACGAAAACTTCCCTGGCTGCGCCAACTGTCATTATGGGCCATCCAATCATTACGGCAACCAGTGCCAAAACTGCCATAATGTTGAAGCTTGGAAACCCGCAGGCTTCAGCCATATCGGTCTAACCAACTGCCTCAACTGCCACACACAAACTGCACCGCCCAATCACTATGATGGGCAATGTTCCAACTGCCACACCACCAACAATTGGGTAGATGCTGGTTTCAGTCATATTGGCCTCACCGATTGCCTGGCCTGTCATCAACAAGAGGCGCCAGACAATCACTACGATACTCAATGTTCTAACTGCCACAATACTAGCAATTGGGCTAACGTCACCTTTAGTCACAATGAGTTGACAGACTGCCTGGCCTGCCACGAAGAAGAACTGCCACCTAATCACTTTGTCAACAGTTGTACAGACTGTCACAATACGACTAGCTGGACACAAGTCACATTCGTTCATTCTGAAATGACAGACTGCCTGGCCTGTCATGCCACGCCAAGCGGTCATTGGCCTGGGCAATGCTCAGACTGTCACACGCTGGATGACTGGTCAGATATTCATTTCGATCATATTACCTACACAGACTGTAAATCTTGTCATGCCCGGCCAACGGGACATTATCGGGGCCAATGTTCGAACTGCCACATCACCGAGAATTGGACTGAGATTCTTCATGATCATTTGACTGATTGTGTGGCCTGTCATACCGCGCCGGACGGTCATTATGATGGGCAGTGCTCGAACTGCCACATTACGGATAACTGGACGGATGTGACATTTGATCATGATGGCTTTGTGGACTGTTTATCTTGCCATGCTGCACCGGATGATCACTATGACGGGCAGTGTTCTAACTGTCACATCACGGATAACTGGACAGATGTGACATTTGACCATACTGGTTATACGAATTGCAATCAGTGCCATACCGCGCCAGATGAGCACTTTAGTGGGCAATGTTCCAACTGCCACACTACGGATAATTGGTCGGATGTGACGTTTGATCATGATGATGCAAATGATTGCCGCAGTTGTCACCAACCCCCTGCGGAACATGAACCTGGGCAATGTTCGCAATGTCATTCAACGGATAATTGGACGCCGCTGCCTACCCCAACGCCAGCAGGGCAGGCACGTCCAACGGCCGTTCCCACAGCAACACCTACTCCACAGCCAACCAATACGCCCATGCCCACCAACACACCTACTCCCCAACCCACGGCGACAACAGAACCACCACCAGAATTAGCCACCCCTGTGTTGGGTATTGAACTTCCGCCCAACCCTTCGCGTTAATGCACGCCTGAGAGCGGGCCATTACAATACATCATGTGGGGGATAGATGGTAAACGTCTATCCCCCTTTCGTTCGCTTCTAGCGGATTTCCCAGGTGGCGGTGTCTTGGGTGGAGGTACGGCCGTTCACGACCGAAAAACTCCAAGTATATTGCGTCCCATTGGCTGTGATGCTAGCCGTGTAAGTCTGCCCGACGGTTAGCGGGCTGCGCGGCATGATCACCACCGCATCTCGGCCACCCAACACACTGCGTCCCAGACTTTGATAGGTACTGTTCGGATTTACGTAATTCGTCTCATCAAAAATGCAATGTTCCAACGGCGTGCTGCCCTGGCTGAAGCTGCTGCTTGTCACATTAGGCGTGACGCTGCCGCTGCCCAACTGCAAAATAATGGGCGGGCCGCTGGGTGCGCTGTAACCGGGACAGCTTGTTAAGGGATCGGGGCTTTCGCTGCCGCCGTAGCTGATCAACCACGCTTGCCCACCATCTTGGGGATAGTAAATAGGGAAAGTAATGCCGGGTGGCAGACTGCCTAACCCGCGCAATACATCCAGGGTTGCGCCCATTTTCCAAGTGCCAATGGCTTCACGGTAACTACCAAAACCCGTTTGCGCCAACTGTGGGTCCAGTATGCCCACTGCGTGAAATGGGCCAGTCATCCACAAATCAATGGCAAACTCGTCAGAGGCGGTGGTTGTGCTGCTGACGGCCACATTGCCATTGCGTCCAGCGTCATACCCCTCTTGCGTGTACCAGGCGCTTGCGGTGTTTTCGTAATGGGTGATTTCATCTTCTTTGACCATATAACGACTATGCAGCACCCCGCCATACGACCAACTGTCATTCTCCGTCAGCACTGGCAGGCCAGCCAATAAGCGAAACTCGTTGACGTAGGCCAGCCAATCAGGGCCGGGCAAGGGCGTGGGTGTCGGGGTTGGGGTTGATGTGGGCAGCGGTTTGACAATGTTGGGCAGGTAAGCGTAGGAACTTGGCGTAATGTCGAGAGGGATGCTGTGAGAAACGGCCGTTTCCCGCAGCACCAACACCGCTATCACCAATACCAGCATGACGTAAAGGGGCCATCGTTTCATCAAATACCTCCTAACTATCTGCAATGGGCAGCGAAAAGTAAAACGAGCTGCCCTTTCCTTCGTGGCTGCGTACCCAGATACGGCCGTTGTGCGCCTCCACCAAATGCCGCGCAATCGCCAAACCCAATCCCGTGCCGCTGCGCCCACGCGTGCGTGCCCGGTCAGACTTGTAAAAACGCTCAAAGATACGAGGCAAATCATTGGCGGCAATACCCATGCCCGAATCTTTGATCTCCACAGTAACAGCGTCAGCAGCAGCAACGTTTTCTTTGTCGTGGCTCAGGTGCGCACGAATTGTCACCTTGCCACCCGGCGGCGTGAATTTAATGGCATTGTGCAACAAATTGCCAACTACTTGCTCAATACGCGGCTGATCGGCCAAGACCAGGGGCAAATCCAGAGGCAACTCGGTGATCAGTTTCACGTTGCCACGCTCGGCCAGGCTGCGCAACCGCTCTACAGGGTGAATGATCAGGTCGGAAACGGCCGTTGCCTGCACACGCAATGGCACCCGTCCCGATTCAATCCGTGACAGTTCCAGAAGCTCTTCCACCATCTGCGTCATCGTATCTACCTCGTGCACGCCGCGCTCTAAAAAACGCTGTGCGGCTGGCGGATCATCTAGCGCCCCATCCTGCAATGTTTCCATCACCGCCCGCAGCGAGGCCAATGGCGTGCGCAGTTCATGCGAGAGATTGCTAATAAAGTCCCGCCGCACCGTTTCCAGGTGACGAATCGCTGTTAAATCCTGCAAAATAACCAGGTAGCCCTGAACTTCCAACTCCTTGAATGGGGACACAACAGCCTGCCAAAATCGACCACCGCTCATTTCAAATGCTGCCACCTGATTCTCTTCTGTTTCCCGACAGTGCTGATACAGTTCAATGAGTTGATGATGGCGCACTACCTCGGCATACGCACGCAGATGGGCAACATCCGCAGATGTGTTCAGCAAGTTGGCCGCAGCAGGATTAATCAGCTGCACGTACCCCTGCCCGTTCACAATCAGCACGCCATCGGCCATATGCTGCAATACCAAAGCAAGCTGGCGCTGCTGTTTTTCCAAACTATCCAGTTGATGCACCAGGCGATCTCGCATCTCATTAAAGGCTCGTACTAAATCGCTAAAAAGGCCAGGGGATTGTGGCATCAGCCGTGCCTGCGTATCGCCGGAGGCAATGCGCTGCACCAATACGCCTAACTGCTTAATAGGCTGCCTTAACCAGCGTAAAAATGCGGCCCCCAGCAAGAGCGCGATGACGATGAGGGTTACGGCCGTTCCCAGCACACCGCTCCACACACAGGAAGCAGAAACCCGGCAGGTCGGCTGACTCAGATAAAAAGCCAACCCAACCATCATTCCCACCAAAATGAGAATGTAGATGAAAATGAAAAGCCACTGGTTTTTAATTTTCATGCGTATGCAAAAGAAACCGAGTTTTCCCCACTTTATCCATCAAAACGATAGCCAATGCCGCGCACCGTCACAATGCGGCGGGCATTCCCCGGCTCTGGTTCAATCTTTTCGCGCAGCCAGCGCACATGTACATCCACTGTGCGGCTGTTGCCATCATACGACCAGCCCCACACCCGCTCCAAAATCAAATCACGGGAGAGAGCGATGCCATGATGACGTGCTAAAAAGACTAACAACTCAAACTCTTTCGGTTTTAGGCGTACAGGAACGTCATCCAACTGCACCTCACGGCGGTTTTGGTCAATGGTCAGGTTGCCAAAGGTTAGCAAGGCAGAAGTGCTGATAGCCATCCCTTCCTGTGTGTCTGTTTGCTCAGAAGCCAGGTCTTCACGGATGAGTTCTACACGGCGCAAAAGCGCTTTCACCCGCGCCAGCAGTTCGCGCATACTAAAGGGTTTGGTCAAATAATCATCTGCCCCCACTTCCAAGCCTACGATTTTGTCTATTTCATCGGCGCGAGCAGTAAGCATGAGAATGGGGACGCTAAGCTCCTGACGCAAAATGCGGCAAACCTCGAAACCGTCCATGCCGGGCAGCATCACATCAAGCAGGATGAGGTTAGGGTTGTTGGTGCGGGCTAGTTTGAGGGCTTCACGGCCGTTCTCGGCCGTCTCCACCGTATACCCCTGACGCTGCAAGTTATATTCTAACGTCTCCAATAGAGTCGAATCATCTTCCACAACCAGAATTTTATAGGCCATATTTTGTTCCCGAATTTGCAGCAGATAAACATAATCAACAAAAAACACGAGCATGATTTTGAACCATGCTCGTGTTTTCAAAGTACGGTGTTTATTTTACCGCAAGGTGTAACTAAATGGGAATAGTGCAACCGGAATTAGCTTAAAATGCTGTTGCCCAAAGGGCAGCCCGACAATAGTGATTGCCAAAATCAACCCGCCCACCAAATGAGCAACGGCAATTTCCCAACCAAACAGCACGATCCAGATCAAGTTGAAGATCATGCGCAGCACGCCTGTGCCATTTTCTTCTTCAATCACCTCTTTGCCAAAGGGAGCCATTGTTGCCAGCCCTAACTTGATAGACTGCACACCAAAGGGAATGCCGATAATGGTGATGCACAAAACCAGGCCACCCAAAATGTAGCCTAACCCGGCCAGAAAACCACCAAAAATTAACCAGATAATATTGCCTAAAAAGCTCATGTGTTCCTCCAAAAAATAATCAGCAAAGCTGCCAGCTTCCTACTTACTACTTGCATACTTGCTATTTGTAATTTGTGTCTGGCGACTGTACGCAATGATGTACACAGGGTTGCATTACAGGCGACGGAACCAGAACCAGGCAGAATGCCAGGCGGGGCGGTCTTCGACTTGGGTCGTGCCGTGTTCCACTTTTTCCAAAGTGAAGCCGTCGCTGAATAGGGCGAGCAGGTCTTGTTCATCTATCCAACGGCCGTCCCCCTCGACATCTCCGCTGCGCACATGGGCAAACAGCAAATAGAGCGCACCGGGACGCAGCAAGCGGCACAATTCGCCGTGATAGGCTTGCATTTGTGCTGCATCAAAATTGTGCATACACCCCACGTCTAAGGCGAAGTCGTATGGGCCGGAGAGATCCGGCATGTGGGTAACGGCCGTCTGCCAAAACCGCACCCGCTCCGACACCTCCGCCTCGGCGGCACGGCGAGCAGCCTCTTGCAAAGCCAGGTCAATGAAATCTACGCCGTCTACCTGCCAGTTGTGCTGCGCCATGTAGACAGACGCACGGCCGTAACCACAGCCCAAATCCAATGCCCGGCCAGGGAGCATCTGCTCCAACTCAGCCACCACCTCTGGCGGCGGCAGCTCATGATCCCAGGGAACCTGCCCTAATTCATATCGTTCTCGCAATCGGTCATATACGCTCATAACACTCCCATTTATTTAACCGCAAAGGGCGTGAAGAACGCAAAGAAAATACCAGAAATCTTTGCGGCCTTTGCGCTCTTTGCGGTTAACTTCTTCAGCCATTCCTGTTTTGTCACTTTCCGATACAATAACATAATGATGCGTTTACGAAAATTCTTCCTTTTGATTCTCATGATCGGGCTGAACGCCTGTGTACCAACAAACGACGATGAAGAGATTGTCGCGCCAGCCGAGCCGACGGCAACGGTACATTTGCCCGTCGTCGTTACCGAAGGAGACGGCGACATCTGGCAGCCCACCCCAGGCACAAGCTGGCAAATACAATACAGCGGAGACCTGGATACGTCCCTCGACGTACAAATGTACGATCTTGACCTGTTCGACACGCCACAAGCGGTCTTCGACGAACTGCACGCGCACGGCCGTACCGTCATCTGCTACTTCAGCGCGGGCAGTTGGGAAGATTGGCGAGACGACGCCAACGATTTCCCAACGGCCGTCCTCGGCAACGATTTGGACGGCTGGCCCGGCGAAAAATGGCTGGACGTCAGCCAGCTAGATTTGTTGGCCCCCATTATGCAGGCGCGGTTGGATACGGCCGTTAGCAAACAATGCGACGGCGTAGACCCCGACAATGTAGATGGCTACACCAATGATACCGGCTTCCCCCTCACCTACGAGGATCAACTCACCTACAACAGTTGGCTGGCGACAGAAGCCCATGCACGCGGCCTGGCCATTGGCCTAAAAAACGACCTCAACCAAATTCCCGACCTGGTAGACCAGTTCGAGTGGGCGCTGAACGAGCAATGTTACTACTATGATGAATGCGACTTGCTGCTGCCCTTTGTACAAGCAAACAAAGCCGTCTTCGGCATCGAATACGATGGCGACCCCGCCGACTTTTGCCCTGCCATCAACGCCCTCAACTTCGACTGGCTGAAGAAGAATTGGGACTTAGACGCCTGGCGTATCGCCTGCCGCTAATGTTGGCTGATTATTTGAACGCAAAGGTTTTTCTCTGGCATTTTCTTTGCGCTCTTCGCGCTCTTTGCGGTAAATTCTTAAATATTTCCTTCAATCAGGCCGCTAACGGCTAATCGCCTTATGAAACCTAAAGGACACTATCGCGGAACACTACAATATTTATCCGCACGAGGCCCTCTTTATCTGGCACTGTACGGGGGGGTGATCGCCTTGCTCATCGGCATGGGATTGGCGGCGCAGCGTGGCTGGCTGGCGTTTGTACCGCTAACGCTGGCGCTGGTCATTGTCATTCTTTACTTTTTATCGGCTTCGTTGTGGGCAGCACATCATCTGTTTGATCCCGGCGGTTTGCAGCCGCACCACGTCCTCTTTGACATGGCCCAGTTGCGCGAGACGGATAGCTTTGCGTTTGTGGCTTTGCACGGCCGTTCCCAGGCCATCGAGTTAGGGCGACGTCTTACCACCGGACAAATTGCCGTGCTAGATGTGTACAATCCACAGCTAACGCCCAGCCGTGTGCTGGCACGGACACGCACACCTTTATCCCCTCCCCCCAGCGGCGATCCCCGCTTTGTGTGGCGCAATGGCTCCATTTCCCTGCTGCCGCTGCCCAATGAGAGTGTAACGGCCGTCATCCTCTGCCAAACCCTCTCCCAATTCGCCCAAGCTGGAGACCGCGAGATTTTGCTCAAAGAAGTGCGCCGCATCCTCCTCCCCGGCGGGCGCGTGCTGCTGGCAGAGCGCGTGCGTACCCAAAACAACTGGCTGGCCCTCGGCCCCGCAGCATTCAACCTGGAAACGGAACAAGCATGGCGCGATTTACTGCGCCGTGCCGGGTTTATGGTGCGCCGCGAGCAAAGCCTGGGCGGACTCATCCACTGCCTGCGCGGCGACAAGCCCATCCCCATCGAAGCACAACAAATGAGATTTGAATTGACGATTGACGAGTAAGGGCATGGCATCGCCAGGGGCATGGCATCGCCAAGCCCCTACTAGAATCTATTCAGAATAGATTGCTGTGTTCCACAACCTATGCTGAATTGGCTCAGGATAAATTGCTGTGTTCCACAACCTATGCTGAATTAGCTCAGGATAAATTGCTGTGCTCCACAACCCATGCTGAATTGGTTCAACATGGATTGCAGAATGCTACAACCTATGCTGAATTGGTTCAGAATGGATTGTAGCATTCTGCAATCGGCTCTGAATAGATTCTACACACGAGTAAGGGGATAGTTCCCAATCACTTTAACCAGTGTTTGAGGACACGCAGTTGGCCGCGCAAGCGAATGCCCGCCAGCACCAATGCCGTCACATAGGCAGGGTACTGGTCGCGGTAAAACTTGCCGTAGAACAGTTCCATCGCCCGCACAGATTCTTTAGCCACGCGGATGCGCGTCTCTTTGGGGGGATTGGCTATTTGCGCCGACTCTTTGCGCAGGCCAGAGCTGGCCCCTTTGTAATGCAGCACCTCAACGTGCGGATAGTAAATGATTTGCGCCCCCGCCTGGTGAATGCGGTAGCACAGGTCAATATCCTCGCCGTAAAAAAAGTAGGTCTCATCCCAACCCCCAATTTGCTGAAAGAGGGCAGCGGGCATCATGAGAAAGGAGCCTGCGGTGACATCAACCGGGTGTGTCTGGCTGAAGTCGGCGTAGGACTGAAAGTAGCCATTGAACAACGGCTTGTGCGGGAAAAGACGACCTAGTCCCGAAAAATGGCAAAAGGCGTTCCAGGGCGTGGGAAAACCACGATGATTGTCTGGGTCGCGCTGCCCATTGGGGTAAGTTAGCCGCACGGTGATGGCGCCAGCATGGGGGTGTTCCTGCAAATAGGTTAGCGGCTGCACCAATGATTGGGATTCAACGCGGGTGTCGGAGTTGAGGAAGAGCAGGTAACGGCCGTTGCTCACCGCCGCCCCCTGATTATTTGCTGCCGAAAACCCACGATTCTCCGCATTCGCAATCACATGTACATCGGGGTATTTTTGCTCTACCAGGGCCACACTACCATCTGTAGAAGCATTATCAACAACAATAATTTCCAGGCCGCCGGGCGGGGCCATCGCCTGCTGCAAAGAAACGAGACAGTCGTCCAATAATTGCTGTGTGTTGTAGGAAACAATGATGATAGAAAGGTCAAGCATGGGGGGATTGTCAGTGGTTAAGGGTCAATTGTCAATGGTCAATTGCCAATTCATCTCATACTTACTAACGCAGGCTGAGCTTGTCGAAGCCGATTTCGACAGGCTCAATCTTCGGTACTGGCAGGTTTGTAAGTCCTATACTTGCAAACATGCCCCTTGCAATGCCATAATGTGCCAATGCAGACATTTTCCACTGAATCCACCCATCCACGCCGAGTCTTTGCCTTTTTAGTAACATATCGCTGGTTGAGTTTGCTGCCGCCGCTGCTGGTATGGTTGCTCACACAGGAACGGCCGTTCCTCATCCCCCTGCTCATCGCCATTGCCACCAACGCCATTATTTCTATCGTACCCGACTGGCTGAACCATGCTGTGCAGAAACGGCCGTACCTCCTGGCCCTCGACTTAATCCTCATGGCCCTGCTCATTGGCTTCACCGATGGCTGGGAAACGCCATTCTACCTGTACGCCCTCAACCCACTGCTCATCACCGCCTTCTTCTTTGGGCTGCGCCGCGCACTCTACGCCGCCACCTTCTTCTTGCCCCTCTACGTGGGAGCGCTGCTGCTGGCAAACTGGCAGCTTGGCGAACCGATCAACTGGCTGCTCACCGCTACAGAAATCGTCGGCATTTATCTGATTAGCGGCACATTTGGCTACGCCTCTAACGTCGTCATCAACTTGCGCCAGGCCCAAGCCACACTCTCCCAAACGCATCGTGACCTGCAAGTCATCCACGATTTAACGGTTTCGCTGCAAAGCGCCAGCTACGTGGAAGAAGTACAAGAGAAAGTACTGCAAGTAGTCACAGATGAATTAGAATTTCCTCAGGCTATTGTTGGTCTGGTGGATGAAGATTCCAACATCATCACCAATTGGATGAGCCGCAACCAATCTAAAGCAGCGCCGCAAAATGAAGAATCCGCTTATGCGCTGCAAGTCCCCTTGCTGCCAAAAAGCGGTCTAACAGCACAAGCACTGCTAGAAAAGCGCATGTTGCCCTTTGAAAATGGGCAAATAACGACAGATACAGTTTTTAACCAACAAGTCGTGGCAGGAAACGCATCGCTGGGAAACGGCCGTATCATTCCCATGTTATTGCGCGAACATTCTGTTGGCGTCCTCATCGTAGCAGACGGCCCGCAGCCGCCAACCGCAAACCAGTTAGTCTCTCTGGAAGCAATCGCCGGGCAGGCCGCCGTGACCATGGGCGCTACCCTACTCTGCATAGACCGCACTCGCAAACTGGCCGTACAAGATGAACGCTTACGCATTGCCCAAGACATCCACGACACCGTTTCGCAGTCCCTGTTCGGCATCGTTTTCACCCTGGATGGCTGCCTGAAACTGCTGCCAGACCACGCCGAAGAAGTAATACCGGAACTGGAACGCGCTCTACAATCAGCCGACGCTGTACGCCAGGAAATCCGCCGCTCTATTTTAGACTTGTGGCCCGCTACCCTCACCGCCGAGCGTTTCACGGCCGATTTACAGCAATATGCCGCTGGTGTTTGTCAACGTGAAGGCACACAGTTTACCTTTGACATTCACGGCGATTTTGGCTTGCTTTCGCCCAAGGTGCGGCGCAGTTTGTACCGCATCTCGCAAGAGGCATTGGCAAATATTGCCCACCATGCCCAGGCGGCCGAGGCGCGGGTGTGCATTGATGTGACAAACGGCCGTGCCAATCTGGTTATCCGCGACGACGGACAGGGGTTTGATACGGCCGTTGCCCTCTCCCAAACCTTCAACCGCGAGCATTTTGGCCTGCGCGGCATCCAAGAACGTGCCCACTCCCTCGGCGGCGAATGCCACATCTTCAGCACGCCCGGCGCAGGCGCCTCCATCATCGTGGACATTCCCGTCTGATAAGGCGTGATGCGTGAAACGTGAAAAGAAGGACATCACGTTTCACGTTTCACGGTCAACATGGATTAATTCAATGACCCAAATTCGTATTTTACTGGCAGATGATCATGAAGTAGTGCGGCGCGGGCTTTCGTTGGTGCTGCGCCAGGAGCCGGATTTTGTCATCGTCGGCGAAGCGCAAAATGGCGCAGAGGCGGTGCAATTGGCAGAGGAACTACTGCCCGACCTGGTTTTGCTGGACTGGAAGATGCCGCGCTTGAATGGGCTGCAAGCGGCGCAACAGGTGAAGGAGTTTGCTCCGCAAATCCGTACCTTGTTGTTATCGGGCGCACCGGTAGAAACGGCCGTACTCGATGCCCTAGAAAACGGCGTAGACGGCTTCGTCCACAAAGACATCAGCCCGCGCAATCTGGCCCACGCCATCCGCATGGTCGCCGGCGGTAAACGCTACCTCGGCCAGGAAATCACACAAGCCCTCATCGCCCGCAGCTTGCAGCCAGACCCCGCCCCCGCCGCATCCCAAACCCACACCCCCCTCTCCGAGCGGGAGCTAGAGGTGCTGACGTTGATGGCAACCCCCGCCACCTACCGCGAAATCGGCGAGCAGCTCTTCATCAGCGAAGAAACCGTCCGCACCTACGCCAAACGCATCTTCACCAAACTCAACCAACCCAACCGCACGCAGGCCGTTATCGCCGCCCTTCGTTTAGGAGTGATCAGTATTCAGTGATCTGGTCGCTGGTCGCTGGTTGCTGGTAGTAATTGGCAATTCACCATTCACAATTCCCCAAGCCGCTTCGCCATCTCCACAAAATACCCAATCGCCTGCGGGTTGCGCATCGCGCCGGGATTGGCGGCTTTGTTCACATCTTGCCCCAACAAAATGCGGCGCACGGGCACTTCCATCTTCTTGCCGCTGAGGGTGTACGGGATTTGCTCGATGGCAAAAATCTCGTTGGGCACATGGCGCGGCGAAATGTCGGCGCGGATTTTTTGCTTGATGCGCCGCTGCAAATCGGCGTCCAGCGTCACCCCTTCGCGCAGCACCACAAAGAGGGGCATGTAACTCTCGCGGCCCAGCAATTCCAGGTCTATCACCAAACTGTCCAGCACCTCGTCCAACGACTCGACGGCCTGATAAATCTCGCTCGTGCCCATGCGGATACCCTGGCGATTGATCGTGGAATCGGAACGGCCGTAAATCACACACCCCCCTCGCTCCGTAAACTTAATCCAATCCCCATGCCGCCACACACCGGGAAACATATCAAAATAACTGTCGCGGTAGCGCACATTGTCGGCGTCATTCCAAAAATAGAGCGGCATTGAGGGCATTGGTTGGGTAATGACCAACTCGCCCACCTCATCAACTACCGCTTCGCCAGCGTCGTTAAATGCCTGCACCTTCGCCCCCAGGCACGCCCCCTGAATTTCCCCGGCAAAAATCGGCAGCAAACGGCAGCCGCCGACAAACGCCGTACACAAATCCGTGCCGCCGCTCACCGACTCCAGCGCCAGGTCTGCATTGACATGCTCATACACCCACACAAAGTTATCCACCGTCAGCGGCGAGCCAGTGGAGCCGACGGCGCGGATCGCCCGCAGGTCAAAATCTCGGTTGGGCTGAATACCCGCCTTCATGCAGGCGCTGACAAAAGCGGCGGATGTGCCAAAGTAGGTCATGCCGGTTTGCGCCGCCAGCGCCCACAGCGCGTTCGTGTCCGGGTAGCCGGGGCTGCCGTTGTAGACCACGATGGACGCGCCCGCCAGCAGCCCGCCAATCAGGAAGTTCCACATCATCCAGCCGGTGCTGGTGTACCAGAAAAAACGGTCGTCCGGCTGCAAATCGAGATGCAGCACGGCCATTTTTAGATGCTCCAACAAGATGCCGCCGTGACTTTGCACGATGGGCTTTGGCCGTCCAGTTGTGCCGGAAGAGTACAGCACCCACAGAGGATGGTCGAATGGTAGCTGCTCAAAGGTCAGGTCGGCGGACACATCGGTTTGCGCCAGCAGGTCATCCCAAACAATGGCGTCGAGTTCGCGCAGGTCGCCATCGCCCAAAAGGGACACGAGGATGGTTTCGCGCAGGGTGGGCAAGCCCTCTTGCAGTTCGGCGATGGTTTCGCGGCGGTCGAAGCGTTTGCCTCCGTAGGTGTAGCCGTCTACGGCCAGCAGCACGGTTGGCTCGATTTGCTGGAAGCGGTCTAGCACGCTGCGGCTGCCGAAGTCTGGCGAGCAGCTTGACCACACTGCGCCGACGCTGGCGGCAGCGAAGAGGGCGATGATGGTTTCGGGGATGTGCGGCATGTAGGCGACGACGCGGTCGCCTGGCTGTACGCCGATGCTGCGCAGGTGTTGGGCGAGTACGGCCGTCTTTTCCCGTATCTCCTCCCACCCAATTTCACGCAGGGGCTGGTCTTCGTTTTGGGCGTAAATAGCGGGACGGCCGTGCCACATGCGGGCAAAAAAGTTCTCGGCGTAGTTGAGGCGTGCGCCGGGGAACCAGGCTGCGCCGGGCATGGCGGAGTTGGATAGGGGGGTAACGGCCGTTTGCGAAGCCGTCACGCCAAAATAGTCCCACAAACTCTGCCAAAAATCGGCCACTTGCGTCACCGACCAGTCCCACAAATCGCCGTAACTGCCAAATGTCAGGCCGCGCTGGTCTGCTAACCAGTGCATGTAGTGGGTCAGATTTGCATTTTCGATTACTTTGGGGGATGGCCTCCAGAGTAAGCTACCTTCGCTGATGTCGGTCATGGGCTTTCTCCTCTGTAAATAAGTGTCATGTGTTTAGGTGTCAGGTGTCAAGTAACACGCTTTGACACCTGACACATTTTCATTCATGGTGTTGAGCAGTCACTCATGAAGTCTCCTCTATTTACAACCCATATCGGCAGTATCTGGCACGGTTGCCTCGGCCCAACGGCGGGCAAACTCTTGCTGGTACAGCGCAGCAATCTCCGCATCGTGAATAATCACGACATTTTCGTCGTTACTCTCATCGGCATTCTCAGAAAAATTGAGGGAGCCGGTGACGACTGTCTCGCCATCAATAATGAACACCTTGTGGTGAAATGTGCCCGGATTGCCATCCTGACGCACGTCCAACCCTTCACAGTACAAACGGGGCAGTTCGCTGTATTCGGTTTCGCTGCCTCGTGTTTCAAAGATACCGCGTACGTTCACGCCCGCAGCAGCGCGGTCGGAAACGGCCGTGCCCAACTCATCATGCGTAAACGAAAAGGCCATAAACTCAATGCTCTCCTGTGCCCCTTCCAACAATGGCACAAGATGGCTTATCGCGTCATCCTCTGCGGCAAAAAGCACGTCAACGGCCGTGCCATCAATCACCACCGACTGCTGCGCCACGGTAGACGGCGAACGCGGCCCAAACTCACCCGCCCACATCTCGTTAAACTCCTGCTCAAACATGGCCGCCACCACCGGCGAATGCAGCACCAGCACATTGTTATTATTGCGGAAATTGCCATTCACCGTGATATTCGTCGAGCCTGTCCACACCGTCTCGCCGTCAAAAATCCAGAATTTATTGTGCATCAAGGCGCTGCGCTCATCATCATGCACCGGTATACCAGCATCCTCCAGCATGGCAAATTGGCCGTGTCCCTCCTCTTCATCCGCCTCAATGCCGTTCTCGTCATCTGTGACAAAGCGCACATCCACGCCGCGCTGATGCGCCGCCACCAACGCCTCAGCCACCGGCGTCAGGTTCATCTCAAACGAGGCAATGTGAATGCTTTCCTGCGCCCCATTGATGTAGTCGATCAATTTTTCGGGAATGGAACCACGCAAATCGTCCGGGTTGTTAATGTTGTTGGGGTCGGTGAAATACACCTCCCACCAATCCCCATTGGCTGTGGTGACTTGAGGCGAGACGCCGGTTTCGGTCACAGTCTCCTGCGAAAACATCCCCAATGGATCCGATCCGGTAAACAAATAGTACAGGCCAAGACCAACAAACCCCACCACCAAAACGATGGTCACAATCTGATTCAAACGCGCTTGTTCAGCAGACTTTTTTTTACGAGCCATCAGTTACTCCTCTTCATCGGGCGCGGACTGCCACGACGCTTCCAACAAATGCTGCAAATAGGCAATTAATTGGTGCGGCTCGTCAGCCATTTCCGCTAACAATTGGACAAAGGCGGCGCGATCTTCCGGCGCGGGCGGTGAAAAGGCGGCGCCATAGGTCGCAGCGGCCTTCTCGATAATCCCATCAAGCATCGCCGCGCTGTCTTCGGGGGGCATGTAGCGGGCATTCGCCACCAGCCGGTTGACGCTGCGCATCATGCGGCGGGTCGCTTTCAGGCGCGGGTACATCACTTCCTCTGCCGCCTCATCATCTAATTCGGTTGTGCTGTCCACCACGCGCTGCGCCATTTGCAATCCCCAATCAAGCAGTCCCTGTGCGGCCGTATCGTTCAAATCGGCCGTCAAGCTTTCATTTTCTAGCAGGCTTTCGGCAACGCGCCGCGCCCGTTTAGCCAGGTTGTCCATATCATCCTCCATGCGTCATTCGTCTGATGGGGTCGGTTTATAAGGTTCTGTGACGATTTCGACCGTCGCTATTGCGCGAGCCTCTACCACCACCGGCACTTGATAAATGACGTCTTGCAGCTCTGTATAAACTGTGTACGTGCCAGGAATCACATCTGAAAAGAGAAAATTCTCGGCCAGCCCTTCATCGGGATTGATGTAATGCAGGGGGTCATCCAGGTAACTCCAGGTGGTGGCAACAATCGTGCCATCCTCATCCAGTAGATGAATGGTCACGCCCTGCCACGGCCGTTTCTGCGGGTCAATCAACCGTCCGGCAATCACACCCCTGGTTTCACCGGGATCAACCCAAAGCATAGGGTTGCGCGTGGTGGTGAAATCGTTGCTGCCAATGCGCACCTCAAAATGCAGGTGGGGCGCAGATGACGCACCGCCAATGCCAATTTCAGCAACCTGCTCACCGCGCTCAACATGCTGTCCCGATTCCACATTAATATTCAGTACATGGCCGTAAAGGGTAAAAACCGGCTGGCCGTACCAGAGGTCATCGTGCTGAACAACCACCAAATGCCCATACCAGTCACAACGCCAGCCGTACCACTCGTACATATCCGATTGGGCGACGACAACCGTTCCGGGAGCGGCTGCCAGCACGGGCGTGCCCATTCCGCCCGCTGTGTCTACCGCGTTGTGGAGCAGGAGACGGCCGTCCAAATCCCAACCATAGGGATACGTGTCATTAATCAAGTAACGGCCCCCGCCGGGCAGCGGCTTGGTCAGCCAGAAATGGGTCTCGCTCATCGCCGGGTTAGGCGTCGGCCACGCTGTCCCAGAAAGGTAATAGTAAGCATACTCTGGCTTCAGCGGAACCGGGTCGGGGCAGGTACGGTCTACCACAGGAGATGGGGTCGGTTCCGGCGTGTTAGTCGGCGTGGGCGTTGGGCCGGGCGTACTTGTGGGGCTAGGCGTGGCCGAGGGCGTTTGTGTGGGCAGGCGGCTCGCTTCTGGCGTAAAAGTAGGCGGTAGTTCAGGGGTAGCCGCTGGTTCAGGCAGAGTGGTTTCAAGGGGAACGGCCGTTGCCAACGGCGGCACAGTGGGCATCAACGTAGGCAGTTCCCGTGCCGGTTCATCCACCGCTACCAGCAAAGGCACTTGCCCCTGACAGCCAACCAATCCCAGCAGCACCAGGAAAAACAAAGTATGTACATATCTTTTCATCGCCGGCTATTGTCCGTCAGGGAGAAACGGCCGTCAATACACCTTGCCAAATCCACCCCACTTTTTCTATAATGGAGCGCACAATCACATAAACCAAACCCTCAACCGGGAGTAGTATGCGGGCAAGGCGTTGACAGGAAAGATGAGGCCAACGGCAATGCCCAGACTGAAAGCCTCCACAAGCAGCCCCTCGCAGAAGTCGCCCGGTTTGACTGCCGCAGAAAGGAACAGTTACCCAAACTGAACTGAGTAGACCGGCACGGGTAAGCCCGTTACAGCGTAATTCTAATCGCCAGAGGAAACGGCCGTTAGAAAAAGTGCAGCCCACAAACCCGGCCATTTGCGCCGAGGGCTGAAATGAGGTGGTACCGCGGAAGAAGCCCCCTTTCGTCCTCCAAGATGATTGGGGCGTTTTATTTTCATGACCGGAGGTAAAAAATGACTCTTCCAAAGCGGTACAATCCGCACACAACCGAACCTCAACTGCAAGCGTTGTGGCAAGAACAAGGCACCTATCACTTCGATCCCGCCAGCAGCGCCCCCGTCTACAGCATCGACACCCCGCCGCCCACAGTGTCCGGCAACTTACATCTGGGACACGTGTATTCCTACAGCCACGCTGACTTCTTTGCCCGCTTCTGGCGCATGAACGGCTGCAACGTCTACTACCCCATGGGCTACGACGCCAACGGCCTGCCAACCGAGCGGCTGGTAGAAAAATGGGAAGGCATCCACGCCAGCGACATTGGGCGGGAAGCCTTCATTCGCCGCTGCCTGGCTGTCAGCGCGGAAGCGGAAAAAGAGTACCAGGCATTGTGGCAGCGCATGGGGCTGTCTATTGATTGGCGCTACAGCTACCGCACCATTGATGACCAACCACGCCGCCTGGCGCAGTGGTCGTTCCTCGACTTATACGAAAAAGGGCTGGCTTATCGGCAAAAAGCACCCAGTATTTGGTGCCCGGAATGCCAGACGGCTATTGCCCAAGCAGAGCTAAACGACCTGGAACGGGCCAGCACTTTTTACACGCTGGATTTCCGGCTGGAAGATGGGCAGACGCTGCCCATTGCCACCACCCGCCCGGAACTGCTGCCCGCCTGTGTGGCGGTGTTTGTGCATCCTGAGGACGGCCGTTTCCAGCACCTCATCCACCAGCAGGCCATCGTACCCCATTTCAAGCAGCGCGTGCCCATCCTGGCCGACCCTGACGCCGACCCGCAAAAAGGCTCCGGCGCGGTGATGTGCTGCACCTTTGGCGATACCGCCGACGTCACCTGGTGGCACACCCATCAACTACCCCTCATTGAAGCCATTGGTCGGGACGGCCGTATGACGGACGCCGCCGCTGAATTTGCCGGATTGAGCACAAGCCATGCCCGACAGCAAATTGTGGCGGCGCTGGCAGAAGCCGGGCTGCTGCTGGGCCAGGAACCCATTACCCAAAGCGTGCGCGTGCACGAACGGTGCGACACACCCGTAGAATACATCGTCACCGGGCAATGGTTCATCCGCATTTTGCAGCAGAAGGAGGCGTTTTTGCAGGCGGGCGAGCAAATTACCTGGCAGCCACCGCACATGCAAAACCGCTACCGGCAGTGGGTGGAAAATCTGGGCTGGGACTGGTGCATCAGCCGCCAGCGCTACTTTGGCGTAACGTTTCCGCTGTGGTACTGCGCCAACTGTGGGGAAGTGCTGCTGGCCGAGCTAGATGACCTGCCTATTGACCCCACCACACAATCCCCGAAACGGCCGTGTCCCCACTGTGGCAGCACGCAATTCCACCCCGAAAGCGATGTGATGGACACCTGGTTCACCTCCTCCCTCACGCCGCAAATTGTGGGCCAATGGCCCGGCCCGGATGGCGACAGCGACGCCCTTTACCGGCAGGTGTTCCCCTTCTCTCTGCGTCCACAAGCCCACGAGATTATCCGCACCTGGGCCTTTTACACCATCGTTAAATCCCATTACCATTTTGATGCGCTGCCCTGGCAAACAGTCGCTATTTCCGGCTGGGGATTGGCCCCCGAAGGCAGCGAGAAATTGAGCAAAAGCAAGGGCGGTGGCGCGGCATCCCCTATGGATATGATTACCCAACATTCGGCCGATGCCGTGCGCTACTGGACAGCCAGCACTAGCCTGGGCAAAGACGCGCACATTAACGAAGAGCGGGTTCAGGCGGGGGCTAAATTGGTCAATAAATTGTGGCACGTATCTCGTTTTTGCAGCCGCTTTCTGGATGAAGAGCATCAAACTCCCCCACCAACAGAGGAAAGTTTCACCCCGGCCGACCGCTGGATTCTGGCACGCACACAGCAGCTTATCCAGCGTGTGACGAAGCTGTTCGAGAATTATGACTACGCCACAGCAAAAAGCGAGGTGGAGGTGTTTTTCTGGCGCGATCTGGCCGACAATTATCTGGAAATGGCGAAGCAACGGCTTTATGAAGGCGGCGCAGCCGCAGCAGGCGCACGCTTTGCCCTGTCTACGGCACTGCTGACTACGCTGAAGCTCTTTGCGCCCATTTTGCCCTACGTGACGGAGCACATTTACCAACACATGTTCGCTACGTTTGAGGGAACGGACTCGATTCACCGTGCAAGCTGGCCGCAAGCTGACGAGCGTTGGCTAGATGAGGATATGCTGCGTTTGGGTGAGGCGTTGATTGAGATTGCAACGGCCGTTCGCCGCTTTAAGAGTGAGCACAATCTGTCTCTAGGGACGGAACTGGCGCAGCTACATATCAGCACACATGATTTGCAGCTTGACGCCGGGTTGCAGGCCAGTGCCGCAGACCTGTTGAGTATCACGCGGGCTGGAACATTGCACATTAAAGATGGAGTGGATGGGGGATTGGCGGAGGTGATTGGCAACGGCCGTTTCACAATTGCCGTGATGGTGGATAAACCCGCTGCAAAATCAGCCAGGTAAATGCATGGGAGTGGCGTTCGTCGGCGGCGTGATGCTGGCGAAACTGCTCCTGCCAGTTTGCCGGATACCACTGCGGGAAAATCGCATCTCCGGCAAACTGGCCGTCTACCAGGGTCAGGTAAAGGCGGTCTGCCTGAGGCAGCAGCAGGCGGTACAGCTCGCCGCCGCCGCCAATGATGACTTCATCTGCATCCCCAGCAGCGGCCCATGCCTCCTCAATCGTATGCACAACGGCTGCTCCAGGCGCAGTGTAATCAAACTGGCGGGTGATGACGATGTTGTGCCGACCGGGCAGCGGGCGAAAACGAGCAGGGATGCTCTCATAGGTTTTGCGTCCCATGATGACGGGCTTGCCCATCGTCGCCTCACGGAACCATTGCATGTCATCGGGGAGGCGCCAGGGGATACGGCCGTTCACCCCAATCACGCGGTTTTTATCCATAGCCACAACGATAGAAATCATCAACTTAATCTCAATGAGCAATTAACAATGAGCAATTAGCAATCAATGCTTACACGGCAATAGAGGCTTTAATGTGCGGGTGATATTGATAATTGATCAGCTCGAAATCGGTGTATGTGAAGTCAAAAATAGAGGTGATGTCCGGGTTGAATTGCATTTGCGGCAGCGGGTAGGGTTCTCGCGTAAGTTGTAATTTGGCCTGCTGCAAATGGTTGAGGTAGAGGTGAGCATCGCCAAAGGTATGGACAAAATCACCCAGCTCATAACCCGTGACTTGAGCAACCATCATCGTCAATAGGGCATAGGAGGCGATGTTGAAGGGGACACCGAGGAAGATGTCGGCGCTGCGCTGGTAGAGTTGGCAAGAGAGACGGCCGTCAGCCACATAAAATTGAAACAGCGTGTGGCAGGGAGCCAGGGCCATGTGTGGCAGGTCAGCCACATTCCAGGCACTGACAATGTGCCGCCGCGAGGTTGGGTTCGCCTTGATTTGGGCAATGACCTGCGAAATCTGGTCAACAGCCTTACCATCGGGCGTGGGCCAGGAACGCCATTGGTAGCCATAGACCGGGCCAAGTTCGCCGTTTTCATCTGCCCATTCATCCCAAATGCGCACTCTGTTTTCTTTGAGGTAACGGATATTGGTATCGCCCTGTAAAAACCAGAGCAGTTCGTGAATGATGGAATGAAGGTGTAGTTTTTTGGTGGTGATGGCGGGGAAGCCCTGGCGTAAATCGTAGCGGGCCTGGTAACCAAAAACGCTAAGTGTGCCAACGCCGGTTCGGTCTTCTTTCCGTGTGCCATTTTCCAATACGTGGCGCATTAAGTCTAAATATTGCTGCATGGGCGTCCGTCCTCGTTTGCGGGAATTTTGCGGAGAGTATAACACATTGGCAACGGCCGTTTTGTAAAAACTGAGCAATGGATGGGAGACGGCCGTTCCCCCATCAGGTTATGATACCATTGGCACGAATACAGACAGGAGTCAGAAAATGATAATGGATAATCTGCCACCCAAATTGTATGAAATTGTTGAAGATTTTAGCTACTGCCAGGGACAAGAAAAACTGGAGTATTTACTAGAGTTTGCGGAGAAGCTGCCCCCTTTACCAGAGCGATACCAAAGTAAAGCGGACGAGCATATGGTTCATGAGTGCATGTCTCCCGTGTTTGTTTATGCAGAAGCAGAGGACGGCCGTATCAACTACTTTATTGATGCCCCCCACGAAGCGCCCACCGTGCGCGGCTTCGCCTCGGTGTTGCACAAAGGGCTAAATGGCCTGACTCCAAAGGAAATTCAGGCCATTCCAAATGAATTCTATTTGAAGATGGGGCTGCAAACTGTCCTGAGCAGCCAACGGCTCAACGGCATCAGCGCCATGCTGCGCTATATGAAACAACTCGCCACCAGTAACTAGCTACCAACTACCAGCAGCCAGCTACCGAATCTGTACACTCCCTGCACCTACATCAATGAGCAGTTCCACGCGATTAGGGGCATCATCGTAGGCGGCCGTTTCCCAAACACCATCGTCTGCCTTAGAGCCGCTAACCTGGGTAAAACGCCCCCGGTCAATTGTGAAGCTGCCTGCGCCATCGTTCACCTGCACGCGGGCTTCCATCCCTTCCGGCAGATAAATGGTCATGCTGCCTGCGCTGCCGTCAATTTGAATGGATTGACGGCCGTTATCCCCCAAATACATCTCCATTGATCCAGCACTAGCATTCACCACCCCATTATAATTTCCACCAGGTAAATACACATCCATGCTGCCCGCGCCACCATCCAATTCCAGATTACTCAACGTCAAATCCGCCAGTTCCAAATCTGCCGATCCAGCTCCGACATTCAAGCGCAAATCTGTTGCCACACGTGGATTCAATCCAATATCCCAATGATGGCTGTCATCAAAATTTGCCCAATTGGCCGGGTTCATAAACCATGTCCAGCCCGCACCATCGCTTGTACTCAAATTAACGGTCGCTTCATTACCGTCCGCGTTTGTTTCAAAGTCCAATGTGCCAAAATAAGTCACCGTCCCGGCAATCAGGGCATTGCTATCATCTAATGCACCCAAATGAGCACTGGGCACACCAAAGTCAATCTCTACCTGCGCCGTGCTGACATCTTCTGGTGCATAGGCAATATCTTCTGTTTGCAATTGCGCTGGTTCGGCCACGCCTAAGCGATGCAGTAACGCATTGTCTTCGCTGAAGAGAAGAACGTAACCAAAGACGCCAACGGCTATCAATCCGACAATGGCGCTGAGAAAACTGCCCAACGGACGCGGCGCTTGCCGTACCAACACGTTAACGCCTAAAAAGATCAACCACAACGGCCATAATTGCAATACGGCCGTCCAATTCCAGGCCGCATCCGGCAACATGCCCATATTCCGCAGTAAAAAATAACCACCGATTGCAATCAACACAATCGGGCCAAAAAGAGAAGGGTTAGGGCGATACCGTTGCCCACCGTTAAATTTTTGCTCACTCATTATCACAAACCTCCATCAAATAGAGTTCGCCAGCCTGTCCATTTTGCAGAAAAAGGCTGAACTGTCACGCTATACGCAAAGAGACAAGGCATGTTGCACATTTGCATACCATCCCCCTTTCGTCTAAAATTCAGAATCCTAAAGTCCCTATTTTGGGCAAATGAACAATCAAATCGCTTAGCGGTTATCAGCGGTAGCCCGTTTCTTTATTCCCCTGAGTGAGAACGATTTCCAACCCAAAGGCAGTGTGATTGCAATCTTTGCAGATATTCTGACATGCCATTGAGTTATACCGCTAATGTAGCATGAAAATGACTAGGCAAGAGTTAGTGTGCAAACATACAAACTCTAAACTTTACAAATTTATTATCCCATGAGGTTCTCGGCTGATGAAAGAATATAAGAGTGAAAATATCCGTAATATTGCCCTGGTTGGACACAATGGGTCTGGGAAAACGACCTTTGTAGAACGCCTACTGTTTAACACCAAAGTCACCACCCGTATGGGCAGTGTACAAAGCGGCACAGCTGCCATGGATTTTGAAGAAGAAGAAGTTTCTCGTAACAGTTCAGTCTCTCTCTCCATTGCTCCTATCGAGTGGAATAACATAAAAGTAAATACACTGGATACTCCTGGTTTTATGGACTTCATTGGTGAAGTCAATGCCGCTCTCACCGTCACTGATGGTGCACTGGTTTTTGTAGAAGCAGTCGCCGGTGTGGAAGTAGGCACAGAAGCTGTCTGGCAAGCTGCCGCTGAACAAAATCTCCCCCGCATGTTGTTGATCAATAAAATGGATCGGGAAAATGTGCGCGTGGCACGTGTGATGGAAAGCATTAATGAGAATTTAGACGGCCGTGTGATTAACATCCAGCTTCCCATCGGTGAAGGAACCAACTTCCAAGGCATTATTGATCTGATCAACATGGAAGCCCGGCTGGGTGAAAATGCTGAAAAAGCGCCCATACCCGATGACATGGCCGACGCTGCCGAAGAAGCACGCATGGAACTAATAGAAGCTGCCGCCGAAGGCGACGATGCCCTCATCGAAAAATACTTTGAGGAAGAAGACCTCAGTAATGAAGAAATTATTGCTGGCCTCAAAGCAGGGATGCTGGCGGGCGATATTACCCCCGCTCTCTACGCTGCCCCAGATACAGGCATTGCCGTTGCTCCTCTCATGGAAATGCTTGTCAAGTTGATCCCCAACCCCACCGAAAAAGGTGAATTCAGCGCCACCGATGGACAAGGCGAGTCAGTCAGTTATCCGGTTGCTGACACGTCCCCGCTAGCAGCCTTCATCTTCAAAACCCGCGAAGATAATTACGGCAAAACCAGTTACATTCGCGTCTTTGGTGGCATGCTTCATTCAGACACCCGCGTTTTGGCAGCTGAGCTAGACGAAGAAGTTCGAGTTAGCTCCATCCAAATCATCACTGGCAAAGAGCAGCAATCCATTGCAAAATTGCACGCAGGCGATATTGGAGCAGTTATCAAACTGGGTGATGCCGGAACTAATGACACTCTCTGCGAGAATAACAACCGCATCAAACTGCCAGCCATCAAGCAACCCAACCCCATCGCCTCTGTTTCCGTCCACCCGGTTTCACAGTCTGATGTGGCAAAACTGACCCAATCTCTCACGCGGTTGGTAGCAGAAGACCCCACGCTTTCCTGGCACACCGAAACAGCTACCCACGAAACTATTTTGTCCGGCATGGGTACAACTCATCTGGATATTGCCGTGAAAAAGGCTATCTCCAAATTCGGCACACACCTTTCCACCAGCACGCCTAAAATTCCATACCGGGAAACCATTACGAAAACGAGTTCGGCCGAATATACACACAAAAAACAGACGGGCGGCGCAGGACAATACGGCCGTGTTTTCCTCCGCGTTGAATCCATTGACGACAATATCGATTTCGAGTTTGATCAAGAAATCTTCGGCGGCGCTATCTCCGCCCCCTTCATCGCTGCCACAGAAAAAGGCTGCCGCCAGGCAGCCGAAAGCGGTGTATTGGCTGGCTATCCGGTCGTTGGTGTTAAAGCCATTGTTTATGATGGCAAGATGCATCCCGTAGACTCAAAAGAAATCGCCTTCCAAATTGCAGGACGTGAAGGCTTCAAAAAAGCCGTATTGGGCGCGGGGCCAGTGCTGCTGGAGCCAATTTACATCGTCACCGTCACTGTACCTGCGGACTACATGGGTGATATTCTAGGCGACATGAACAGCCGCCGTGCCCGTGTTTTGGGTATGGACCAGGAAGGGACGAAGAGCGTGGTACGCGCTGAAGTACCCTTAGCCGAAATGCAAACCTATGCCCAGGATATGCGCTCAATGACGCAGGGGCGCGGGGTATTTAGCATGGAGTTCTCCGGTTACGGCCGTGTCCCCAACCATATGCTCCAAGATGTGGTTGCCAAACTGAAAGCAGCAGAGGAAGAAGAGAAATAGATTACGTAAAACGTGAAGTGTGAAACGTGAAATATTTTATCCATCACGTTTCACACTTCACGTTTCATATTTTCATCGGACTTTGGCCGATGCCCGGCCAGATACGCAGCACGCCAAACAAGGCGCGAACACTAATCCACACGGCCGTTACCCCCCACACCCACAACAACGCCCGCTCCCCATTTGCATCAACCAACCACAACCCGACCACGCCAACCAGCGTGGCCGCCAACATGCCATTACGCAAATAACGGTAATCGCCCGTCCCCCAATGGATGCCATCTGTAATAAAAGCCAGGGCGTTAATAGGCTGTGCGGCAGCAGCCACTAGCCAGGGCAAGTTAAAGAGGGCAACGGCCGTTTCCGGCACAAGCATCCCCCGCACCCAATCCTCCCCCAAAAACATCGCCACAGTCAGCAGCAGACCCAACACAACACTCCAGCCGCTGGTCACAGCCGCTACGCGCCGTGCCTGGGCCACATCATTTGCCCCCATAAAATACCCCACCAGGCTTTGCGCTGTCACCGCCAACGCATCCAGCCCCAGCGCCGTAAACGTCCACACCTGGCGGATAGCCTGATGCACTGCCCCACTATCTGCGCCAATCTGCGTGGCAACTCTGGTGGTAAACAGCAAGTAGAGTGTCAACAAGCCAGTACGCACGAACAAGTCGCCGCCAATTTGCAACAGCCGCCCAGCCTCGCGCCACTGCAATTTTTGCGCCAAACCGAGACGACGAGCAACGGCCGTTACCGCCCACAAAGCCCCCACCCACTGCGCTATCGCGCTGGCCGCTGCTGCACCAGCCACCCCCATCGCCGGAACCGCCCCAACGCCGAAAATCAGCAGCCAATCCAGGGCAATATTGAGGGCATTAACGGCCGTTGCAATCCACAACGGCGTGCGCATATCCTGCATCCCACGCAGCGCCCCAAACGCCGTCAACATCGCCAGCACCGCCGGAGCGCCAAACAGCCGAATCTGCATATAACGCACCGCATCGACCTGCACAACCCCATCCGCACCCAGCAGCGCTGCCACCGCCGGGGCCAATGGCAGTCCCAACACAATCAACATTACGCCAAATATCAGGCAAAGGGCCAGCGCCAACCAGGTCAACCGCATTGCACGCGCCTGATTTTGCCGCCCCAACGCTTGCGCCACCTCGGTCTGCGTGCCCACACCTAAAAAGTTAAAAATCCAAAACACGCTGGACAATGCGGCCGTTCCCACGCCCAGCGCCGCCAGCGATACAGCCCCCAAACGGGCAATAAACGCGGTATCAATCAGCCCCGTCAACGGTTCGGCAATCAGCGAAAATAGCACCGGCACAGATAAGGCCAGCACAGTACGATGCGGTTTTTGTACAAAAGAATGAGTCATAGGAAGGATAAAAGATGAATTATGAAGGATGAATCAATTATCGTTCATCGGCTACTGATTACCAAATTCCCGTACCCATCCACCACCGCATTCCACTCCGGCGGAATGACGGTGGTGGTGTCATACTGAAAAACGATGGCTGGGCCGCTGAAGCGGTTGCCGGGTCGGAGTTTGTCGCGGTCATAGAGCTGCGCGGGCAATGGCTGTTGTGCAAACCACACAGGCTTCTCGCCCAGCAAGGCTGCGCTGGCATCGGCCCCAGCCAAAGGCTGAGATGGGATGACAGGCGGTATGACAGGGGCAACGGCCGTTACCCGCACCGTCACCACCTCCACCTCCGCCTCCCGCCGCGCATACCCAAACCGCGCCTCATGCAACGCATGAAACCGGTTGACAATTGACAATTGACGATTGGCGATTGGCAATTGATCATCTGCAAGAACCGTCAACTCGTGTGACTGCCCTTTATAACGCATATCCAAACTATAATGCAGCGTCAATGCCGCCGCGTCATACCCCTCTGCCACCATCTCCGACTGCGCCCTCTCCACCAATGGCGCAGCCCAATCCCCAATCTCTAATCCCCAATCGCCAATCTCTCCCACCGCCACCATCACTGTGCGCGAATAGTCCTTCGTTGGCACAGCCACCAACATGCCCAGTGCAGATAACACTCCCGGTACAGTCGGAATCAGCACACGCGGAATCTGCAAATTCTGCGCCAACTCGCAGGCGTGCAGCGGCCCCGCCCCGCCAAACGGCAGCAGCGTAAACAGGCGCGGGTCATACCCCCGCTCCACCGAAATTTTGCGGATGGCCCGCTCCATGTTGGCATTGGCAACCTGAATCACGCCCCAAGCGGCCGTTTCCGGCGAATCCGCGCCCATTTGTGTCGCCAATTCCGCCAACGCCGCCCGCGCCGCGCCCTCATCCAGCCGCATCGTGCCACCCAAAAAGTGTGCCGCATCCAATCGTCCCAACACCAAATTCGCATCGGTCACAGTAATTGGCGATTGGCGATTAGAGATTGGAGGCTGACGAGCAATCTCTAATCGCCAATCGCCAATCTCTTTCCCATAGCAGCTTGGCCCAGGGTCTGCTCCCGCACTCTGCGGCCCAACATGCAGCGCCCCGCCCGCGTCCACATAGGCCAGACTGCCGCCGCCTGCACCGACGGTGTGAATGTCAATAATCGGCAGGCGCAGCGGCAGCCCGGCGATTTCGCCATTAGAAGTGGTGGGCAATTTACCAGGGCACAGAGCTACATCTGTACTCGTCCCGCCCATGTCGAAGGTGATAAGCTGCGAGAAACCAGCCTGTTCCGCCACATAACGTGCGCCAACCACACCCCCTGCTGGGCCAGACAAAACAGTCCGCGCGGCCTCTGTCCCCGCAGTTGCCGCACTAATCACCCCACCGCTGCTTTGCATGATGGAAAGATGACGGCCGTTCAATTCCCGCGCCAACCGCTGCAAATACCGGCTCATCAACGGGGCCACATACGCATTAATCACCGTCGTCGCCGTGCGCTCATACTCACGGTACTCCGGCAAAATCTCCGACGAGAGTGAGACAAAGAGATTAGAGATTAGAGCTTGTGCGCCATCTCCAATCTCCAATCCCCAATCTCTAATCTCATCCCTGATTTGTTCCTCATGCTCCGGGCGCAAAAAGGAAAACAGCAAACACACCGCCACCGACTCAATGCCGTCATCAGCAATCGTTTGCAGAATAGGGCGTAAGCTGCCCAAATTGAGTGGCCGTAAAATTTCGCCCTGTGCGGTGACGCGCTCATCCACTTCAAAGCGCCATTTGGCAGGCACAAGCGGCTCCGGTTTTTGCGGAACCAGCGCATACAAATCAGGGCGATTTTGGCGGCCAATCGCCAGCACATCGCCAAACCCCTTTGTGGTGATCAGCGCCGTGCGTGCGCCGCGCCGCTCCAACAAGGCATTGGTGGCAACGGTGCTGCCATGAATCACTTCCGCCGCTGCGGGCAGTTCCAGCAGCGCCACGCCGCGCAAAATCGCCTCGGATGGGTCGTGCGGCGTGCTTAACTGCTTGTGTATGCGAAACGTCCCCCCATCCAACCACACAAAATCGGTAAACGTGCCGCCCGTATCAACACCTAATCTCATCACGGAACTCCTCAATGTGTAGATTTGTCAAATCTTAAAGATTTGACAAATCTCTGTATAACGCTGTGTTCCTTCTTTACTCCCACTCGATTGTGCCCGGCGGCTTGGAGGTTACATCGTAGACGACGCGGTTGACACCCTGCACTTCATTGACAATGCGGCGGCTGACGTGCGCCAGCAGGTCGTAGGGCAGCCGCGCCCAGTCCGCCGTCATGAAATCCTCGGTGGTCACGGCACGCAGGGCGATGACTTCTTCGTAGGTACGGCCGTCACCCATCACCCCCACACTCTTCACCGGCAGCAGCACGGCAAACGCCTGCTGCGTACCCGCTCGCAGCATCTGCGCCGCCCGCAGTTCTTCCGTAAAAATGGCGTCCGCCTGGCGCAGTCGCTCCAACCGCTCCCAGGTCAGGTCACCCAGGCAGCGAATCGCCAGCCCTGGCCCCGGAAACGGCTGCCGCCAAACCAGACTGTCTGGCAAACCCAGTTCCGTGCCCAGTGCCCGCACTTCATCCTTAAAAAGCTGCTTCAATGGCTCCACCAGTTCAAAGTGCATGTCGTCCGGCAAACCGCCCACGTTGTGATGCGTTTTGATGACGTGTGCATCCTTCTTGCCCTTGCCGGCGCTCTCGATCACGTCCGGGTAAATCGTGCCCTGCGCCAGAAACTCGATATGCCCCAGCTTCCGTGATTCGCGCTCAAAAATGCGCACAAATCGCTCGCCGATGATGCGCCGCTTGCGCTCTGGCTCGGTCACGCCGTCTAGCGCGTCCAGGTATTCTTCGATGGCGTTCACCGCCACGAGGTGCATCCCCTGTTCGCGCTCGAAGGTTGCCACCACCTGCTCGGCCTCCCCTTTGCGCAGCAGGCCGTGATTGACAAAAATGCAGACCAACTGCTCGCCGATGGCTTTGTGGATGAGAGCGGCGGCCACGGCCGAATCTACGCCGCCGCTGAGACCGAGAACTACACGGCCATTCCCCACCTGCTCCCGAATCGCCATCACTTGCTCTTCAATAAAATTGGCCGGCGTCCAATCCGCCCTGCAACCGCAAATGTGATGCACAAAATTGCTTAACAAACGCCCCCCCTGCGGCGTATGCACCACCTCCGGGTGGAACTGCACAGCATAATACCCCCGCCCCACATCCGCCGCCGCCGCCAGAGGAGAGTTTCCTGTATGTGCCAACGGCACAAAACCAGGTGGCAACACCTCAACTTTGTCGCCGTGGCTCATCCAAACCAGTTGGATTGACGATTGAGCATTGGTAATTGACAATTGGCTATTACCCATTGACAATTCCTCCTCCAACCTCCAATCTCTAAACAACAAATTTTCCCTTGCATCCAGTTCCAACTCAGCAGGGCCATATTCTCGGCGCTGACTGCCTGCCACGCGCCCGCCCAACCGGTGCACGAGAAGCTGCATACCATAACAAATCCCCAATACCGGCTTACCAGACTGCAAAACATAGTCAGGTAGCACCGGCGCACCGACGTCGTAGACGCTGTTAGGGCCACCGCTTAAAATAAAGCCCTGTGGATTTAGCGCCAGCACATCTTCGGCAGGAACATCCCAGGGCAGCAATTCACAATATACGTTGGCTTCCCGTACACGTCGCGCAATCAACTGCGTGTACTGTGAGCCGTAATCCAAAACAATGATTGTATCGTGTCGCATAATTCCTCGAAGAAACCAGGGGTTTGCAAACCCCCGGTTTCTAATCATCAATCCAAAATAATCTGTCCGTCGCTCATATCGCTGATGATGGCGGCGGATTCAATAGGCACTTGCCAGTGAACGAGTGCATCACGGCCGCCTTCAAAGATTTTTTCGACGACAGCAGCAATACCCACCAAAGTTGCACCACTGTGCTGCACAATACGTGCAAGCGCATCAATCGTACGGCCACTTGCCAAAAAATCGTCTACGATCAACACGCGGTCAGTAGCAAACAGAAATTCCGGGGATACCATCAACATCACCTCGCCCCCTTTTGTATGGCTGGGAGCAGAATCCACAAAAACAGGCTCCTGCATGGTGATGGGCTTATGTTTGCGGGCATAAATTACTGGTAAATTGTCCAGTGCCTTTGCCACCATTACCGCCGGGATAATGCCGCTGACCTCGGCCGTCAAAATACGTGTTGGCCGAGTATCCGCAAATCGCTCAGCTAAAAATAGACCCACCTGCTCCATCAACACAGCATCAATTTGATGGTTGAGAAAACTGTCAATTTTCAAAATGCCCCGACCTAAGTTCTGCCCTTCCTGCAAAATTCGCTGTTTTAGTGCTTCCATTGATTCACCTTTTTTCAGAGTGGAGGGGAGGCTTTAGCCGAACCACAATCGGCTAAAGTCTCCCCTCCAGATTTGTTACCTGCATACTTGCCTCTTATTTCTTGCACAATTTGCATTCTGTAATTATGCTTCACAGGCTGCAAGGCAAGCAAGATTAATTGATTGCGATTGTTTTCACAATTTTGCTCTCGTATCCTTGACTGCCCTCAGACACTAATTTATAATCCATCAAAGAATTCAAAAATAATTGAAAGTTGTGAACAAGGCGCTTAAATGATAGAAGAAACAATCAATCAGGGGATGTTGGCAATTGACCAGTATATGGAAGAGGTCGTTGGCAGTCAGGTCGAAGTTCTGCAAGATGCCAGCATACACATCGTGACATCGGGGGGCAAACGGTTACGGCCTAAAATGGCGCTGCTTGCTTATTTGGCAGCAGGTGGACAGCAGTTACAAGAAGTAATCGGTTTAGCAGCGGCTGTGGAACTGGTACACACAGCAACCCTCGTTCATGACGACATTAACGATCACAGCCTGACGCGGCGTGGTAAAGCCACTGTTCATGCGCGTTGGGGACGCACTTTTGCCCTGCTCACAGGCGACTATATGTTTGCGAAAGTGTACGAAATGATGGCTCCCTACGGTAATCCGTATAACGAGATTATGTCGCAAGCGGCCGTGCGGCTGGTGGAAGGAGAAACGCTGCAAGCGGCCGCAGCTAAGTCAGGCGATATGGATCGGGAGACATACAAGCAGATTATTGGGCTTAAAACAGCCAGTCTTTTTGAAGCGTCGGCGCGAATGGGTGCGTATTTGGCAACAAAAGACCAGAGTGTGGTGAATGCTCTAGCTGACTATGCGTATAATCTGGGTCTAACTTTCCAAATTGTGGATGATATTCTGGACATCATCGGCGATCCGGAAACGATGGGCAAGCCAGTGGGCACGGATTTGACGCAAGGGCGCGGTGTGATGGCGGTGCAGAATGGCGAGGCTTTTGTTAGTGGAGATGGCGTAGCGGCAACGGCCGTTGCTGATGACCCCCTACAAGCAATGATGGCCCGTCTGCGCGAGTCAGGCGCAGTTGAAATTGCCCGGCTGCAAGCTCGTGAAATGGGCGAACGCGCCCGTGCAGCTTTGGCAGATGTACCCTCGTCCCCGGCGCGTGATGAGTTAGAAGATTTGATTGATATGGTGCTAGACCGCGACCGGTAATCAACAAAAAACAAGAAACGAAAAACAAAAAAACGAGGAACGCGGACAAGGTATTGTCCGTGTTCTTTTTTTTGCAGGTATACTTGGGGCATGATCGAGAAGGTACGGCCGTTGACGGCCGTTCTCCCCCACATCCAAAACGGACACACACTAGGGCTGGGTGGCATGACCCTCTATCGCAGACCAGCAGCCTTTGTCCGCGCCCTCATCCAGCAAAAACACCCCCCGCAAAACCTGACCCTGCTCACCTTCACTGCCGGGTTTGCCAGCGATTTACTCATAGGCGCAGGGCTGGTCAGCACCGTCCGCACCTGCTACTTCGGACTGGAGAGCTTTGGATTGGCGCCGATGTTCACGCAAAAAGCATCCACAGATGAAATTACCATTATTGAAGAGAGTGAGGCCAGCATCGCCAACGGGCTGCGGGCCAGCATGGCGGGCATTGGCTTTTTGCCCAGCCGCGCCTGGCAGGGCACAGATTTGTTCAGCGTGCGCCCGGATGTGCAAACTGTCATCGATCCGTACAGTGGGGAAAGGTTGACGGCCTTCCCGGCCATCTCTTGCGACGTGGCTGTCATCCATGTCTTGCAGGCGGACCGTTTGGGTAACTGCCGATTGGGCGGCAATCCCACCGTGGACGAGGCGTTAGCCATGGTTGCCGACACAACGCTCATTACAGCGGAGGAAATTGTGGAACGATTGGATGCGCCAGTGGACATTCCAGGGCAGGTGGTAACGGCCGTCACCCATCTCCCCAATGGCGCATGGCCCACCTCCTGCTACCCGCGCTACCCGCTTGATGGTGAGGAAATTTTACGGTATGTGGAGATGTGTGGGAACGGCCGTTTCGATGAATACGTGAAGCGTGAAACGTGAAAAAAGAGCCTGCTTACACCATTGACGAACTCATCTGCACCTGCATCAGCCATCAAATTGAAGATGGCGAAGTGGTAGCGCAGGGCATTGCTACACCGCTAGTTGCTGCCGGGTATTTGCTGGCAAAATTGACGCACGCGCCCAATCTAACCTTCATTTCGGCCATCGGCCAATCCCTCTGCACAAATTGGGCACCATTAGGGGTTGCTACTATTGAACGGCTGTGGATTGAGCAAGGCATAGTAACTTATGATTTTGTCACCGCCGCCTGCGACCTGCTGCCTCATTTTGGCCCCAAGGAGTTCTTTCGCCCCGGTCAGGTAGACCCTTTCGGTAATTTCAACAATGTATTCATGGGCGGCACGTATCAGCACCCGCGATTGCGCTTACCTGGCAGCGGTGGCATTGCCGATGTGACTCCGTATGAGGAACGGGTTTGTCTGTATGTTCCCCGGCACGGCCGTCACACATTTGTAGAATCGCTGGATTTCCGCAGCGGGTTGGGGCATATCCCCACCCGGCAGCGTGGCAGTGGCCCCCGCTATCTGGTCTCGGACTTGGGGCAGTTTGATTTTGGCGGCGAGAACGGCCGTATGCGGCTCACCACACTTCATCCCGGCGTCACCTTATCCCGACTGCAAGCCAAAACCGGCTTTCCCCTCCTTCTACCCGATCCCCTCCCCTACACCGAACCGCCTACTGCTCAAGAACTACATCTTTTACGTGACACCATCGATCCATTGGGAGTTCGACAATTAGAAACCCTGCGTGGTGCGGCCCGCCGTGAAAAATTACGCCAAATTCTAGCCGCAGAAGCAGGCAAAACAGGTTAAAATAGCACAGACATAATTGAGTACACAGCATGAAATGTGACACGCAAGCAAAAACCTGTCATGTTTCGCATGAGGTCATTTTCTTGAGGTGAAATCTATGACAAAAAAGAGCCTTGGCTACGTTGAACTGGAATGGAATTGTCCCAACTGCGGCAGCAAGAATGCGGGAACTGCTACTGTTTGTGCAAGCTGTGGAGCGCCGCAACCTGAGGATGTGAAGTTTGAGCAGGCCGCACAAGAAGTGATGTTGACCGATCAAGAGAAAATAGATCGTGCGAAATCTGGCCCCGACATCCACTGCGCCTATTGTGGCACGCGCAATCCGGCAAGCAGCACGGTCTGCTCGCAATGTGGTGCGGATTTAGCCGAGGGGAGTCAACGTGGGGACGGCCGTACTCTCGGTACACACCGCGATAAAGCAGCCCCCGATATTCTTTGCCCTGCTTGTGGCAGCCCCAACCCAGCCACAGCACATCGCTGTTCCCAATGTAATACCAGCCTTGCCACCCCCAAACCAACCCAAGCAAAACAGCAGCCCGCGCCCCGCCGCAAAAATACCTGGATATATATTGTGGGCGGCATCGCTCTCTTCGCTTGCGTCATCTTTGCTTTCCTCCTGCTACATACTGAAGAAGAAGCGGGGCAGGTCACTAGTGTGCAATGGACTTACACCATCGCCATCGAAGAGCTTGGTCCCGTAGAATATTCTACCTGGCAAGATGAAATCCCCACCGGAGCAGTCATGGGAAGCTGCCAAGATCGTGTACGCAGAACCCAAGACAGTCCGGCGCTCAATTCAGTAGAAGTCTGTGGCACGCCTTATACCGTAGACAGTGGCACAGGCATCGGCGAAGTCGTACAAGATTGCCAATATGAAATCCACGATGACTGGTGCAGCTACACGGTGCAAGAATGGCAGCAAGTAGATGCCGTATCCAGCAGTGGTAATGATTTCGCCCCCTATTGGCCGGAACCACAACTCTTAACTGGGCAGCGCGAAGGGGAAAGCAGCGAGCAGTACGAAATCTTCTTTGACTCGGACGGCCGTGATTACACCTACGACACCACAGACTACGATACATTTGTCCAGTGTGAAATCGGCAGCAAATGGATTCTAAACGTCAATGCACTCAACGCCGTCGTATCCATCTCGCCTGCGAACTAAAGCGTCACCTGGGGTACTACTCATTGGAAAGACAACTTACAGAAACTACCAACAACTGGCAAACACAAATCAAAGAACTGCAAGCACTGTTAGATGAGCTGCGCCCGCGTCTTATTGACGCCGAAGCTCAGTTGGCAGAAAAAATTGCCGCCATCAGTGCCTTTGAATTCAAACTGCGAGCGCAAATTGGCCCATTAGTAGATCGGCTAGAGAAACTCCAGGGAGAAATTCGCGCCCTACGACAGCAACTGCGGCATATGCAAGAAGATTGGTTTTTTGCACAGGATATCGAAGATAGCATCGAATGGGATACGACCGACTGGCAATTTGATGCAACCTCCGGGGCGGCGGCTGAGGGACGCTACCGTTATATGGGGCCACAAGTTCAGCCACCAGCTGGAGAATTGAGCAAAGACACACGAGAAGCGATCAAAAAAATATATCGGCAGTTGGCACGCCGTTTTCACCCTGATCTGGCCTTAAACGAGGAAGATCGAGCCTACCGCACCGACATGATGATGCGCATCAATGCTGCCTATACGGCCGGAGACCTGGAACAACTACAAGCCATCGCCACCGAACCAGACAGCGTAAGCCATTTGGATGCCGCCCAAACCGATCAGCAATTAGCAGAAGCTCTGATGCGGGAAGTTGCACGATGCCAGCGACGCTTGTCAGAAATTGGTGAAGAAATGGCCCGGCTCGCACGCCATCGAAATGCACGTTTGCAGGAAAAAGCGGAACAACTGGTACAAAAGGGGCGGGATTATCTACAAGAGTTAATGGTTGAATTGCAGGAACAAATTGCCCAAGCAATGGTCGAGCGGGACGTACTGCAACAAGAAATCGAAACTTTTGGAGAAGAAATCCCTGATTTCGCCAGCGATATGTTTGCAGACACCATGTTTAATCTAAATCTGGAGCAAGTATTTGAAGCTGATCCCGATCTAGAGGCAGAGGACTGGCATCGCCGCTATAGCAAAGAATCCGGCTATGAAAATGACGAGGATATTCTGGACAACCTGGACTATTAACCAATTGATAATGTGTGCGTAAAACAAAAAATCCGTCATAAATGCAAATGCCTTATGACGGATTTTTGTTTGTTCGGTGATTGATTAGTGGTGATGACCCTCTGGCCCGTGAGCATGTCCATGAGCCAGTTCTTCGGTTGTAGCCTGCCGCAGGGAAGCAACTTTTACTTCAAAGTATAGCGTTTCTCCTGCTAACGGGTGATTCATGTCAATCACTACGCCCTCGGGCTTGATTTCGGCAACGAATGCCTGGATGACATGGCCAGAACTGCTGTCACGCATATGTAGTTCCATACCCGGTTCCAGTTCCATGTCTTCGGGGAAGGCATCGTGGGGTACTAATTCGAACGCATCGTCATCGTACTCACCATAGCCATCAGTTGGTGCAACGGCAACTTTTTTTGTGTCGCCAATGCCCATACCCACTAACTCGCGCTCTAACCCTGGTATGATCTGCCCATGACCATGAAGGTATTCAAGGGGATCGCCTTCATCTGAAAAGTCAATGACTTCGTTATCTTCCAGGCGCAGGGTGTAATCCAGACCAACGACAAGATTGTCGGCTATTTTTAGGGTATCGCCTGACATGGCGTTATTCACCATCCTCTATGCGTATCACGTCAACGGCCGTTAAACCCTTCTTGCCGGTCTCTACACCGAAGCGAACACGCTCACCATCGGTCAGGCTGCGGAAGCCTTGTCCACCAATAGCCGAGTAGTGGACGAAAACATCCGACTCACCGCTATCCCGCTTAATGAAACCGTATCCTTTTTTCTCATCAAACCATTTGACGGTTCCTGTTTCTTGCTCATTCATGACAATATTCTCCTTAAAATGTGAAACATGCGACGCTTCCGAGAAGAAGGCAATAAAAAACACCACACAGACCAAGCAAGTCTATGTGGTGCTACTTCACTCTACAGAACTTACAGCGTCTCTCTACAGGCGAGACTATAGCGCAATTAGATGTAGGAAGCAACTCCGCAAACCTTGACACTACCCTACAGCCATGCTAACATTTCTGGGCAATTAAAAAGTGAAAGACTACGAGTTGGAAGAGTAACTAATAAAGCGGGTTTTAGAGAGTTGACCCCAGAGCTGAAAGGTTAATAACAGCGCAATTAGTGAATGGGCCAAGGAGTCGTACAGGCGAACAATCATCAGTAGCCTGCGCCGGAAATGCCACCGTTATCAGGGCAACGTAGTTAATAGACTACATCGAGTGAAGCTGGCTCAATCAACGCGCTATCACGGCGCGTTTTTCATTTCAGGTCAGCTTAAGCGGGGTGGCACCGCGGGAGTAATACAGACGCTCTCGTCCCTAATTGGGATGAGGGCGTTTTTTTGTTGAGCATTTCAGCCAGTCAGTCAATCAGCTTATCAGGCTGACTAGCTGAGATGCCGATTGGCTGACAAGTTATAAGGAGAAAGAACATGAGCAAGCAATACAAGTACATTTTAGACGAAAGTAAGCTGCCGAAAGCATGGTACAACATCAATGCAGACATGCCTGTTGCCCCTGCACCCGTGTTGCATCCGCAAACGCTGGAGCCGGTGACGCCGGACTTTCTCGGTGTGCTGTTCCCCATGAATCTGATCATGCAAGAGATCAGCACGGAGCGGTATATTGAGATTCCGGAGCCGGTGCGCGAGGTGTATAAGCTGTGGCGGCCCACCCCGATGTTCCGCGCCCATCGCCTGGAGAAGGCGCTGGATACGCCCGCGCACATCTACTATAAGTATGAGGGTGTCAGTCCGGTGGGATCGCATAAGCCGAACACGGCCGTTGCCCAAGCCTTCTACAACAAAGAGGCAGGAACCAAAGCTCTGACCACCGAGACCGGAGCCGGGCAATGGGGTTCGGCGCTGGCGATGGCCTGCAACTTCTTCGGCATTGATTTGGAAGTGTATATGGTGAAGGTCTCCTACAACCAAAAGCCGTACCGCCGCATCATCATCGAGAATTATGGCGCAGAGGTGTATGCCAGCCCGACGGATCGCACGCAGTACGGCCGTTCCGTCCTCGCCGCCGACCCCAATTCACCCGGTTCCCTGGGCATCGCCATCTCCGAAGCCGTCGAAGTCGCCGCCACCTCCGGCGGGGCAAAGAAATACAGCCTCGGCTCCGTCCTCAACCACGTCCTCATGCACCAAAGCGTCATTGGGCTGGAAGCGTTAGAGCAAATGGCAATGGCCGACGAATACCCCGACATCATCATCGGCTGCGCCGGCGGTGGCTCCAACTTCGCCGGGTTCGCCTACCCCTTCCTGCACCAAAACTTCACCAACGGCACAAAGACCCGCGTCATTGCTGTGGAACCGGCAAGCTGCCCCACCCTCACACGCGGAACCTACGCCTTTGATTTTGGCGACACGGCCAGCATGGCTCCGGTGGTGAAGATGCACACACTCGGCCACACCTTTGTGCCGCCGGGCATCCACGCGGGCGGCCTGCGCTATCACGGCATGGCTCCCTCCATCAGCACCCTGGTGGATCATGGCGACATTGAGGCCCGTTCGGTGCAGCAGTTGGCAACGTTTGAAGCGGCCGTACAATTCTCTCGCAGCGAAGGCATCGTCCCCGCCCCGGAATCGGCGCACGCCATCCGTGCCGCCATTGATGAGGCCCTGGCCTGCAAAGAATCTGGCGAAAAGAAGGTGATCGCCTTCAATCTATCCGGGCACGGCCATTTTGATATGATGGCCTACCAGGCATACCATCGCGGCGAACTGCATGACCACGATTACCCGGCAGAAGCCATTGCCGAAGCGATGACGCATTTGCCGCAGGTAAATTAGTACATGAAGCGTGAAACGTGAAAAATAGACCATCACGTTTCACGTTTCACTTTTCACGTTTCACGCAAGGAGTAACCACTATGGAACCACAAAAGAAACGAGTTTTTAGCGGCATCCAGCCCACCGGCAACATCCATCTGGGCAACTATTTGGGCGCTGTTAAAAATTGGGTAGCCAAGCAAGATGAGAAGGTGAACTTCTTCTGCATCGTAGACCTGCACAGCCTGACCGTGCCGCAAGACCCGGCTGATTTGCGCTTTCAAACGCGCTCTTTGGCGGCGATGCTGATTGCCTGCGGCATTGACCCGCAAAAAAGCACCCTTTTCATCCAAAGCCACGTCAGCGCCCACGCCGAGGGGGCTTGGTTGCTGAACTGCATCACGCCGCTGGGTTGGCTGCAACGCATGACGCAGTTCAAGGACAAGTCGGCTAAACAAGAAAGCGTCCTCACCGGGCTGCTGGACTACCCCGTGCTGATGACAGGCGATATCATTTTCTACGATGCGCATGAAGTGCCTGTAGGCGAAGACCAAAAGCAGCATGTTGAGTTGGCGCGGGACATCGCGCAGCGTTTCAATAGTCTTTATGAAGAGGAGTTCTTCATCGTGCCCGAACCGGTGATCCCGGAAGTGGGGGCGCGGGTGATGGGGCTGGATGACCCCACGAATAAGATGTCGAAGAGTCTGGCGCATGTACGCGGCCACGCCATCCGCCTGCTGGATGAGCCGAAAGAGATTGAGCGCTCTTTCAAACGGGCTGTGACGGATTCGGGCAATGAGATTGCTTTTTCGGATGACCCGGAGAAGGCGGGTGTCAATAATCTGTTGGGCATTTATAAGGCGGTGACGGGCAAGAGTGAGGCGGATGTGCTGGCGGACTTTGCGAATGCGCGGGGGTATGGCGATTTGAAGAAGGGGGTTGCAGCGGTGACGATTGAGATGCTGCGGCCTATTCAGGAACGGTATCAGGCGCTGATGGCTGACCCGGTGGAGTTGGATAGGCTGCTGGCGATTGGCGCGGCGCAGGCGCAGGCTATTTCGCAGCCGAAGGTAGATCAGATGAAGCAAATGATGGGGTTGGTTCCACCCCGTAGATGAGTAAGCCTAATCTAAAGGGCGCTCCACAAAACAAGGGGCGCCCTTTTGGGAGCTTTGCCCATCATGGCCTGACTACATTTTTCCAAACCCACGTCGGAGGAAACGGCCGTTCCCCATCCCCACCACTAGCTCCCCATCCTCCACAATCACCTGCCCGTGACTGATTGTCATCTCCGGCCAGCCGTGCAGCGTCATGCCCTCATACAGCGTCCAGCCCGCCGTCTCATGCAGCGTCTTTGGCGAGACGTGCATCTCCCGCTCCGGGTCAAAAATCACCAAATCAGCATCGTAGCCGACGGCAATTTGTCCCTTGCGTGGCAGGCCAAACAGCCGCGCAGGCGTCGTGCAGCACACATCCACCCACTGCGGCAAGCTCAGATGACCCGCCCGCACGCCCGCACTGTAAACGGCCGTAAATCGCACCTCAATCGACGGCACACCACCGGGAATCTGGCTGTAATCTCCCAGCCCGCGCTCCTTTTCCGCCATCGTAAATGGGCAGTGGTCCGTGGAGACAGCCTGCAAATGGTTCCGGCTCAATGCCTGCCATAACCTGGCCTGCTCCTCTTTGGCGCGAATGGGCGGCGAACAAACCGGCAGTGCGCCCAACACCCCTGGCCGGTCATACAACGACCAGTCGAGCAGCAAATATTGGGGGCAAGTCTCACCGTAGATGGGCAGGCCGCGCTGGCGTGCCGTCGCAATACGGTCTACCGTCTCCCCACAGGAAACGTGGAAAACGTACAGTCGCGTCCCCACGAATTCAGCCAGGTTAATAATACGCCCGGCGGCTTCGCCCTCCATTTTGGCAGGGCGGCTGCGCGGGTGGTAGTGGGGTGTGGTACGGCCGTTTCCCACATTCTCAGCAATCAGCATCGTAATCACATCCCAATTTTCAGCGTGGACAATGGGAAGGCCGTTGGTGTTGTGGACGGCCGTTAACGCTTGCAACATCTCGCCATCATTCAGCCGGAAATCATAGGCCATATACAGCTTAAAACTGGCACATCCCGCCGCATACGCCGCCGCAACCTGGTCCAATTTCGGAATTTCCGCCGGGCCGAGAGTCATGTGCAAGCCATAATCAATAACCACCTTGTCATCAGCACAGGCGCGGCGAGATGCCAGTGCCTCCAGCAGCGTCTCCTCCGGTTCCGGCTCCACAAAATCAATAATCGTCGTCGTGCCGCCAAATGCCGCCGCTCGTGTGCCAGTATAAAAGTCATCCGTCGAAGCAATGTCGCCAATCGGCATCTCCAAATGCACATGCACATCAACCGCACCGGGCGTCACATACTTCCCGGCAGCGGCAATCTCACGCCTACCCTGCAAAGATTCGCCAATGGCAGCAATCCGTTCACCGCGAACGCCAACATCCGCTCGATACACCCCTTGCGCGGTAACGATCTCGCCATTTTTTATAACCAAATCAAATGCCATGGATCCAAACCCTCTGCGGTCAATTATCAACCAAGCAATTGCTCTCGCAGCCACGCCGCCGAAATGGGGAACTGACGGCAGCGCACCCCCACCGCCTGAAACACCGCATTGGCAATCGCCGGCGTCGTGGCAATCATCACCGGCTCCGCCAAATTCTTGGCCCCAAACGGCCCATTGGGGAATGTCGTTTTGACAAACGTCGTCTCAATCTCCGGCACGTCCAGCGCCGTCGGCAGCTTGTACTGGTTCAGGTTTTTCTTCTCCGGGTAGCCATTTTTGTAGCTGAACCCTTCCGTCAGGGCATACCCCAGCCCCTGAGCAATACCGCCCAAAAGCTGCCCCTTCGCCCCGTTGGGATAGATGATTTGCCCGGCGTCGTGCGCCGCCCAGATTTTATTGACCCTCACCGCACCTGCTTGCCGGTTCACGGTCACGTCGGCCACCTGCGCCCCAAACGAATATGTGAAATAGGGCGTGCCTGAGCCGGTCTCAAAGTCCCAATGGATTTCTGGAATTTGCCAATAGCCCTGCACCGACAGTTGCAGCCCCATCTCAAACGCATGGTCAATCACTGCGTCCAGGCTCACCGGCGATTCGCTGGGGCCGATGAACTGCTCATCCTGCCACAGAAGCCGCTCCGCCGCGCAAGCCAACAAATCAGCAGCCGCCAAATGCAGCAGATGGCTGATTTTTTCGGCGGCCACGCGCACTGCATTACCGCCCACAATCGAAGCCCGCGAAGCAACGGTTGGCCCCGTTTCCAACGCCGTTTGCGTATCCGGGCGCAGCATGAAAATGCGTTCCGGTGACACGCCCAGCGTTTCCGCCGCCACCAGGGTAAAAACGGTGCGGCTGCCCTGCCCGTAATCGGTCAGCCCCGATTGCAGGGTGATGGTGTGGTCGCGGTTGATTTCCAGGGTGGCGCGGGCGTAATCCAGCCCTTCGCCGCCCAGGCCGGTGCCGTGAAAATAGCAGGCCACGCCAATGCCCCGCGCCAGTTCGCCATCATCTTGGGCGGCGTACTGCGCCCGTTTGTCTGCCCAATCCGACTGTTCACGCACCCAGAGAAGGCACTTCTCCAAACCGGATTCGTGAGCGATGACGTTGCCGGTGAAGGCGGTGTCGCCGGTGCGCAGCATGTTTTTCAGCCTGAACTCGATGGGATCTATTCCGGCCAGGTGCGCCAGTTCATCAATGGCGATTTCTGAGGCAGCAGCGGACTGCGTGTTGCCAAAACCGCGAAAGGCGCCGGAGTAACCGTTGTTGGTGTAGACGGCTTGTGTGTCCACAGTAGCTGCTTCGTAGCGGTAGGTTCCCAGGGCGTGCATACTGGCCCGCCAGGAGGAGAGCGGCGTCATGGAAGCGTATGCGCCGCTGTCGGCCAGTAGATTTGCTTTGCCCGCCCGCAAACGGCCGTTGCCATCCATGCCAATTTGCAGGTGGAGAGACATGGCTTCCCGCTTGTAGGAGGTTTGCAGCGATTCTTCACGGGTGAGCAGAAGACGGACAGGGCGGTGGGTAATGAGAGCAAGACGGGCGGTAACGGCCGTAAACTGGTACAACACATCATCCTTCCCGCCAAACGACCCGCCAACCGGCGGCTGAATAACGCGCACATTTTCTTCCGCCAGCCCCAAAATACCGGCCGCATTGCCCCGGTTGATGTGCGGACTCTGGTCATTGGCAAAAATCGTCACGCTGCCATCCGGGGCGGGGATCGCCAGCGCCCCTTCCATCTCTAAATAAGCGTGCTCCTGATGTTGAAAGTGATAGGTCTCGTCCAACACCGTCTCGCAAGCAGCCAGAATGGGGTCGGGGTCGCCATTGCGCACGATGAGCGATTCACAGAGGTTGCCTTCGTCTTTGGGCGGAACCAATGGCACAAGCGGGGCATCCTCATCAAGCGCATGAGCCGGGTCAGAGACAACGGGCAGTTCTTCCAATTCCAGGAGGATGGCGCGAACCCCAGCAGTGGCGGCGGCTTCTGTTTCGGCGGCAACGGCGGCAATGGGGTCGCCGACGTAGCGCACTTTTTCATGCGCCAGGACAAAGGCGTCTTTGATCGGCCAGCCAAACGCGCCATTTTCGGCGAAATCAGCGCTGGTGATGGCGGCAACGACGCCCGGCACAGCCAACGCTGGCGACACGTCCAGTTTCATGATGCGGGCGTGAGGCACGCGGCTGGTCAGTAGTTTGACGTGCAGCATCCCGGAAAGGGTCATGTCCCCCACGTACCGGGCACGCCCCATTACCTTATCCAACGCATCGACGGCCTGCGCCTGCGGATTCCCGACGTATTTCAACGAGCTGCTCATACTGCCTCCTCAACGCCTGCACGCTGCCTGGCTGTCGCTTCGATGGCATCGACAATTTGCACGTAGCCGGTGCAGCGACAAAGATTGCCCGCCAGTGCCTCCCGGATTTCGGTGCGATTTGGGGTTGGGTTGTGGCCTAACAAAGCCTCGCCAGCCATGATGATGCCGGGAATGCAGTAGCCGCATTGCACCGCGCCATGTTCGACAAAGGCTTGCTGCAAGTCGTTGGGGGTTCCGTCGGGGGCTGCGAGACCTTCTATGGTGAGAACGGCCGTTCCCTCCAACCGACTCGCCGGAAAAGTGCAAGAGTTCTGCGCCTCGCCATCCACGATGACCGTACACGCCCCACAGGAACCGATTTCGCAGCCCGGCTTCGCCCCGGTCAGGCCCAGCACATCCCGCAAAATATCAAGCAAAACCATTTTAGGCGGCACGTCAACGGCCGTTGGCCTTCCATTCACCGTAAATGAAACATTCATAACACCATTGAACCCTGTGAAACGTGATGCGCGAGAAGAAAACCATCACGCATCACGTTTCACGCATCACGCCCTACATCACTAAACTCATCACGGCTTTCTGCACATGCAGCCGGTTCTCCGCCTCATCAAATACAGCCGAGCGCCAGCCGGGGCCTTCCGTTTTATCAATCACGTCATTATCGACTTCATAGCCTCTGTCAGCCGGTAGACAATGCATGTAGATGGCATTTTTGGCCGTCAGTTCCATCAATTCGGCCGTCGTCTTCCAATCCTTATGCTGGTCGAAAATGGCCTGTGCCCCCGCTTCATCATCTTCACCCACCGGCGGCTTAAAGAAGACCGTCGGACACCACGCTTTCGGATATACCACATCGGCCCCTTCAAACCCCTCCTTGAAATCATGGGTGATGTGGAAAGAACCGCCTTCGTTAGCAGCATACTGCTCACACTGCTTGATAATCTCCGGGTCGAGTTCCATCCCTTCAGGATGCGCCAGAGTCACATTCATGCCCATCATCGTTGCATACAGAATGGCCGACTGCGGCACGGCTCGCGGTTTATGAATGCTGGGCGAATAAGCCCAAGACATGGTGAAGTTCACCCCTTTGAAGCCGCCAAATTCCTCTTTGACGGTGAGCATATCGGCCAAACCCTGGAACGGATGATAAATGTCATCTTCCATGTTCAGCACCGGGATGTCTGTCCAGCGGGCAAATTCCCGCAGCAGAGCATGTGCGCCACCATACTCCCAATCCACCGGATCGCCATAACAGCGGATGGCAATCGCCTGCCCCATCCTGTCCAACACGCGGGCCACATCAGAGACACGTTCGGTGCTGTAAGCCACCTCTTTCCCCTCCAACGCTGGCGTGTAGATTTTACTGGGGTCGAGATAATGGGCATGACCGCCCAACTGCGTCATCCCCGCCTCAAAAGAGTTGCGGGTACGCAGCGATTGATTATAAAAAATCATAAACAGGGTTTTCGCACGAAGCAAATCATCGTGATAAATACCCATGCCGGTTTGTTTCTTCAACTCCTCGGCAACGGTCAGAACTGTTTTGATTTCCTGGGGAGTAAAATCTGTCTCCGCCAAAAAATCACGTCCCTTGAAGCCTGTTGTTTTCATAAGTTGTTACCTCCGAAATATGTTTTGATTGTTTTAGGACGCAGACGAATGCATCCCAAAAATAATTAATTTGTGAATGGTTGAACTGTTGAATGATTAACGGGATGGTTAACCATTCAGCAATTCACAAATTCAACAATTAATAATTTCCTTACCTCGTCTTCTCCCACATCCGCTCCGCATTTTCATGGACACGGGCGCGCATTTGTCCCAGGTCTGCACCCAGCACAACGCCATTCCGCACGCGCCACTGCCCGGCCACCATCACATCGCTAACGTGACTGTGATTGCGCCAGAGCAAAAGCTGGTCATACAAATTGTGCGGCGCGGCTGGCGTAGGCAGGGCAGCATCAATCAACTGCAAATCGGCGGCCCAGCCGGGCTGCAATCGCCCCACTTTCTCCAGGCCCATCGCCCGCGCCCCGCCTTCCGTCGCCAGATACCAGACCTGGTGGGCAGGCATGACCTGCGGGTTTTGCTGGTGCGCTTTGTGAATGAGAAACGCGCCGCGCATCACCTCAAAAAAGTCGTTGATGTAGCCGTCGGAACCCAGCCCCAGTGTGACGCCGGCGGCCAACTGTTCCGGCACGGGGGCGATGCCGCCGCCAACTTCACAGTTGCTCAAGGGCATGTGCGTGACCTTGATGCCCTTTTCGGCGATGATGGCCCGTTCGCGGGCGGAAAGCTGCACACACTGCGAGGCCATCATATCCGGCCCGGTGACGCCCAGGTCGTCGTAATATTCCAGCGTGCGCTTGCCAAAATGTTTGAGCGCGTATTCCGGTTCGTGTACCCCTTCGTTGCAGTGCATGTGGGTGAGCACGCCGCGCTCCTGCCCCATAACAAACGCCTGCCGGATGAAGTTTGCCGAACAGGTGAAGGTGGTGTGGAAACACATCAGCCCCTGCACCAGGCCGCCTTCTTTTTGGCAAAGGTCCACAAATTTGGCGTTTTCTTGCAGGCCAAGCTGGCCGTTGGCCTGGCTGACACGCTCGGTGGCTTCAAAGGAAAGGATGCCGCGTAGGCCGCGCCGTTCAACCACTTCTTTTTGCGCCAGCAGCGCATCGGGGATGGCGTAAGGCGCTTCCAGGCAGTCGTAAAAGCTGGTGATGCCGCTGCGCAGCATCTCGGCACAAACCCAGTCGGTGGCGGCGGCGATCATCTCGTGGTCGAGCGCATCTTCCACCAGCGGCCACCAGAAGTCGTTGAGGAATGACCAGAAGCCAGAGGGGGCGTTTTCCAGTGGGATGCCATGTGCCAGCACGCCGTACAAATGCACGTGGGCGTTAACAAAGCCTGGGGCCAGCACGCTGCCAGGGGCTTTGATGCGTTCTTCGTCGGGGAACTGCGCCTGCAATTCGGCATTGGGGCTGATGGCGGCGATTTTGTCGCCGACGACACGCACGCCCCAATTGCGCTGCGGGGGTTCGCCGGGGGTAGCGATGAGGTATTGGGGAAGGATAAGCATGGGTTTTCCTAATGGTTAATTGTTGAATTTGTGAATTGTTGAATGGTTAATCATTCAACAATTCACAAATTCAACAATTAATTATTTGCTTTTATCTGCAAACGGCCGTTTCGCTTTGCCCCGCCTTCTTTTGTCACACCACCCTGCTCCGTGATGTAAGCAACCAGTTCATGGCGCAGGAAAAGGGGGGTATCCATGTGAGAAATTTCGCGGATGTTCATCAGGGGAAGGCCGAGGGTGGAACGGCCGTATTCCTCCCAGGCTGCCGCCGGACCGCGCACAAAACTGGTACATACAATCTGGAAAGCACGATCCAACTGCTTTTCCAGCGGGATGCCGTTCACTGTGATGTTGATGGCGCGGATGTCTGAACGGCCGTTTCCCAATTCAATCGTGTAACGTACCTGCCCGCTAAAATGGAGGAATCCGCGCTCCGTGTGAGGTTCACCGGGCAGGTCAATGCGGTACGCATTGTCCCGGATGAGCATCTGCAACTGCTTGCCGCTAATCCAGGCAATACGCAGCACGTCGGCAAAAGGCATCAGGTTAAACCATTCGCCAAAAGTCAGCTCACCGCCAACCGGCAGGCCGCGCCGCACAACCGACGTATCCACCACTGCCAGATCGGTTTCGTAACCGTTTGCGCGGCAGCGGGCGACGAGCGCATCGGTGATGAAGTTGGCCAAAGCCGACTCCCCCGTGGCAAAGCTGTTTCGTACTGCGTCTGTGCTGAGGTCGGGATGGTCTGCTACCCGGCCCAGGCTGCGCTGGAAAAGGGGACGGGCCACTTCCAAGAGCGGCTGGACGGCCTCCGCCTCAAAGGTTTCATCCACAGGCAAATTAGACGTATGATCCAGGCGCACGCTGGTGACGGCAGCAGCCCCTTGTTGGATGGAAATATCAACTTCACCCAATATCCGGCCCAACGCGCCCGCCTGCACAATGGGAACCCCATTGACGATATTTTCGGCCGTTAAACCCTGCTCGTTCAAGGTGTGATGGGTATGCCCGCCCACGATGAGGTGTACGCTGCCAGGTGGCAAACTGCGGGCCAGTTCCACATCGCCGGCGTCTTGCACCGCTGCCGCATGGGAGCTTAATGTGTAGCCCAGGTGGCTGAGGATGATGAGTACGTCGCATAACGGCCGTATCGCGGGCAGCATGTTGTGAACTACACGAATGGGATTCACGATTTGCAGATTGGTGTCAGCTATTTCGCGGGTTTGACCGGGTGTTGTTAACCCTATAATGCCTATGCGAATTCCTTTCACCACCATCAGCGCCGCCGGATAATACAAGGTAGACAGCCAACGGCAACCCGCCAGATTAGCCGACAGCACCGGGAACTGCGCATCTTTGCGAATGGCCTGCGCCAGTACGCTTGTGCCCAAATCAAAATCATGGTTGCCCAACGTGCTGACATCAATACCCGCTGCTGAGTAAAGCCTGTAGCCAGCGTGTAAGGCAAAGGAGTCGGGATCATCCCCCATCAACTCATCAAAAACCGCTCCTACCAGGTCATCACCGGCAGACACGAAGAGAACGGCCGTGTCCGGATCATCCTGGTGTTTCTGACGGACCTCGCGCAGGCGGCTAACCATGCGCGACAAAATCGGCTGATCGCCCTGTGGTGAAAAACGGACAATATGACCATGCAAATCATTGATGTGAAACACTTTCAGACGACAGACACAATCAGCCCAATCCGGTCGTCGTTGGGGCAGCGTCACCCCTTCGTCAGGGATGATTACCCGTACCGGCTCAATCGTCGGGTTGCCCACAAACAGAAACAATTGACTGTCGTCTGCGCCATGTGGATTGGCTGTCGCTTTAATAAGGCGTAAGGTTCCAGTAGTCATTGGCTATGGGTGGTCGGTAAATCCAATTACCGATAACTGTTTACCCCTCCCCCCAATCTGCAAACGCATCCACCACCGGCTTAATATCGTCCATCATCGGGTAAAGAATGGGACAGGTGACACCAGCGTCAATGTATTCGGCCACTTTGTCCTGGCACTCCTTTGTCGTGCCCACCGCCATCACATTGCGTACCACCTCATCGGGAATAACGGCGCTGGCGCGGATGTAATCTTCTTCGGTAGCCGGCCAGCTCATGATGGACTGCACCTCTTCCAACAGTTCTTCGCTGACGCCGCTGGCCTTCATGATGTGCGGCTCTGTCGCCAGATAGTAGGCGACCAGTTTCTTGCCTTCAGCCATCGCCGCCGCCGGGTTTTTGTCCGACAAACAGCAGACAAGCAGTTCGGGACGATCCACGTCGGCTAATGTCTTGCCTGCTTTCTGCGCCCCCTTTTCGACCAGCTTGACAGCATCACGAATGTAATCTACCGAAACGACGTAGTTCAGCACCACGCCATCACAAATTTCGCCAGACAGTTCCAGCATTTTGGGGCCAGTGGCGCCAATGTAGATGGGAATGTCACGCGGGGAGGTGTCGCCAAAAGCTACGTCGAGGCGGATACGGTCGAGATGGACAAACTCACCCTGATAGGTGACTTCCTCCATCGTAAATAGTTGGCGAATGGCTTCCACATGTTCGCGCATGGCTTGCAGCGGCTTATGCCGGTCTACACCAACGCGCCCGGCAATGGGTTCCCACCACGCGCCGAGGCCGAGCATGACACGGCCGTTTCCATCCACCTTGCCGCCCAACTCCCACATACTGCTCCACGTCGCCGCAATCACCGCCGGATTGCGCGTCCAAATCGGCAGCACGCCAGAGCCGATCCGCAGCCGCTTTGTGTGCGTCAGGAAGGCGCTCATCATCACCACGCAGTCGCGAGCCAGGCGTGTGTCCGCCTGCCAGATTTCGCTGAAGCCGCGCTCCTCCGCATACCGCGCTATCTCCAATTCATAAGCCATGCTGTGTTTGTCTTGCATGTAGAGGGCAAATCGGACGGACATACGTTGCTCCTTTCTGAAGCAAATAATTAATTTGTGAATGGGTGAATTTGTGAATTATTAATGAGCCGCTTGGCAGCACACCCTATTAACCATTCACCAATTCAGCAATTCAACAATTAAGTATTTTCTTCTCTTCTCAAATCTCCTGTAAATACTTACTCAAATCCACTTCGGGGTAACGAATCCGTTCGCCATAATCGCGGCGATCCGGTTTGTAGGTGGCGTCGATGCCGATCTTGGTGTGAACACCGCGCTCATTGGCCGTTGGGTCCATCTCGTGGCCCTGCGCACCGGGCACAGTAAAAAAGTCCCGGCTCCAGTCCACGCGGTTGGTCAGCGCCCACAGCACGTCGGCCGGGTCGTAAATGTTTACGTCCGGGTCTACGACGATAACTTTTTTGATGTTGACATGCGCCGTAAAAGCGGCCAGGGCCACGTTTTTGGGTTCGCCGGGGTTGCTTTTGGCTACCTGCACGATGGCGGCAAAGCCGTTGCCATAAGGCGGGATATGCAGCCCGGTGACATTCTGGCTGACGTGGCGCACAAAACGCAGCAGCAGCGGCTCACGGGGCAGGACGTTGCCGATGTAGATGTGTTCGTCATGGCCGGGGATGATGGTTTGGAAGATGGGGGCGGTGCGGTGGGAAACGGCCGTTACCTCCAAAACCGGACTCTGCCACAACTCTCCATAATAACCATGAAACTCCGCCAGCGGCCCTTCCGCATGACGTTCACGCGGCGGCAAATACCCCTCAATCACAATCTCCGCATTCGCCGGGATGTCAAGATCAACCGTCACCCCTTTGCAAACCGGCATCCCTTCGCCCCGAATGGCCCCGGCGATGCGCAGTTCATCGTCATCATAGCGCACGCCTGCGGCAATGCTGATGGCCGGGTCTACGCCAATAGCGATGGCAATTTCCAACGGCTCGCCTTTTGCTTCCTGCACCTTGTAAAACTGCATCACGTGCCGCCATTCATTGACGTTAAAGCCAAATGTGCGCGGTCCCAACACTTGCATCCGGTTGTAAGATAAATTGCCGCGTCCGCTCACCGGGTCTTTGGCAATGGTGATGCCGCCGGTGATGAAGGGGCCGCCGTCGTGCAGACCATGTGTGGGAATGGGCAGGCGGTGCAAATCAATGTCATCCCCGGTGAGGATGTTCTCTTGCCAAACGGCCGTTTCTACACGCCGAGGAGAAATCCCAGCCGCCGGATCAAGAGCATGCTCCATTGTGGGCGTGATTTGCGCTACGTCGCACTCTAAAGCCAGCGCCGCCAGCGTCGAACTGCCTACGCCGCCAGCAAAAATCGGCCACGCCGCCTCCTTTGGCTGCGTAAACAAAGCCGCCCCCCGACCCTGACGCTGCACTGTCGCCGCCACGTTCGCCAATTCATGCACCAGACTCACCGGCCGAGCGATGCGCGTCAACTGCCCGGCCTTTTCCAAAACCGATATAAAACTGCGTAAATCGTGGATTTGACTCATATTAACGGTTAATTGCTGAATGGGTGAATGGCTGAATTGTTAATGAGTGCAGTCAGCAAAGCCATTAACAATTCAACAGTTCAACAATTCAAAAATTAATTATTATTTCCGTGCAGTATAGCTTAAAAAGACAAGTTTATTCTAAAGTTATTGTAAGATTTATTGCCCAATTGTCAACCATAATTAAATAATGTATAGTATAACTTAACAGGATGGAAATCATATGACTTACGATGCCATCGGTGAGCAAATTAAGCAGCGCCGCCTCGAAATGGGGTTGACCGGGCGTGAATTGGCCCGCCGCACCGGCTTATCACCTTCGTTTATCAGCCAGTTGGAGCGGGGAAAAACCAAAGTCTCCCTGGAAACCTTACGCCTCATTGCCGAGCAGTTGGATGTGTCGCTTTTGCATTTTTTGTCGGAGGAGCCGCCAGCGTTTGCCGCGCCATCTGACATGGAAACTGCCCCTTTCCCAAAAATCCGCGAGGCTGTGGTGCGTGTTGAGCATCGGCCGCAGCTCACATTCCCTGATTCAGGAGTTACTTATGAACTGCTGGCCCGCGATTTAAGCCGAAAGATGGAAGCGATGTGCGGCCGTTTAGCGCCGGGAACGGGCAATGTGGCCCGCCGCCTGCGCGTGCCCACCGAGGAATTTATCTACGTACTTTCCGGCTCGTTAGTTATCGGACTGCGTTCTGGGGAGTATCAACTGAATCCGGGTGACACCATTTATTTTGAAGGAGCTGATTTGGTGCGGCTGTCCTGCGCTTCGGAAGACGAGGATGCGGTGTGGATTTCGGTCATCACGCCACCGGCGTTTTAACAATTAATTTTTGAATTGCCGAATTTTCGAATGATTAATGACGTAGCGCACCAGCTATTCATTAACAATTCAGCCATTAATACTTTTTCTTGATTAGGAGAGCCAATGGATATAACTCACTATTCACATGATTTATTAGCGCATTTATTCCAACGAATGACGCTGGTGCGAGAGTTTGAACTGCGCGCGATTGAGGAGCGGCGGCGGGGACTGATTCCGGGCTTTATTCATTCGTGTGTGGGGCAAGAGGCAACGGCCGTTGCTGCCTGCGCCGCCCTCGCCCAACAAGACGTCATCACCAGCACCCACCGGGGACACGGCCACCTGCTGGGCAAAGGGGGCGACCCCAAATTCATGATGGCTGAACTGGCCGGCCGCTCCTCTGGTTATTGTTTGGGGCGCGGCGGTTCGCTGCACATCGCCGACTTCGATTTGGGCATTTTGGGCGCAAACGGCATCGTTGGCGGCGGCTTTCCCATTGCCACCGGCGCGGCGCTGGCTTTCCAAATGCGGCGGGAGCAGCGCGTGGCCCTGGCCTTTTTCGGCGACGGCGCGATTAACGAAGGCACGTTCCACGAATCGGCCAATCTGGCGGGGCTGTGGAAACTGCCGGTCATCTTCTTTTGCGAAAATAATTTGTACGGCGAGGGCACGCCGCAGCACAAGCAGGCCCCCATCGCCGACCTGGCCCGCCGCGCCGACAGCTACGGTTTCCCCGGCGTCAGCGTAGATGGCAACGATCCCATTGCCGTGTACGAGGCGACGCAGGCAGCCCGCCGCCGCGCTTTGGCTGGCGATGGCCCCACGTTGATTGAGGCCAAAACGTACCGCTTTCGGGGCCATTATGAAGGCGATCCCCAGGTTTACCGCGAGCCGGGCGAGATGGCAGCGTGGCGGCAGCGCGATCCGGTGCCTGCTTTTCGGGCGCGGCTGTTGGAATCCGGTTTGTTTGATGAGGCGCAGTTAGTGGAAATGGAAACGGCCGTGCAAACCGAACTCGATGTCGCCGTAGCCTTTGCCGCCGCTGCCCCACTGCCTGTAGTGGACGAGGCCTTACAAGGAATTTATGCCGAGACGCATGAAGGATTGGTGTTCTGATGCGCGAGATTTCTTATTCTGAAGCGATTCGAGAAGCGATGAGCGAGGAGATGCGCCGCGACACGGCCGTTTTCCTCGTAGGCGAGGACGTGGCTGTTTTTGGCGGCGTGTGGGGCGTGTCCGATGGCATGTTGGCCGAATTTGGCGACGAGCGTGTGCGCGACACCCCCATCAGCGAGGCGGCAATTATTGGCGCGGGACTGGGCGCGGCCCTGGTAGGCATGAGGCCCATCGTCGAGATCATGTTTGGCGATTTTTTGATGTGCGGCGGCGACCAGATTGTCAACCAGGCGGCCAAAGCGCGCTTTATGAGCGGCGGCAAAGCCAATGTGCCGCTGACCCTGCGCGTGACCTCCGGCGCGCCCGGTTCGGCGGCGGCCCAGCATTCACAAAGCCCGGAATCGTGGTTTATGAACGTGCCCGGCATCAAAATTGCTGCCCCGTCCACGCCCGCTGACGCCAAAGGCTTGTTGAAAACGGCCGTGCGCGGCGCGGATCCCGTCCTCTTTTTTGAACACAAAATGCTCTACGGCGAGACCGGGCCGGTTCCCGAAGACGCCGATTTCACCGTGCCCTTTGGCCAGGCCAACGTGGTGCGCCAGGGCCGCGACGTGACCGTGATCGCCGTCAGCATCATGGTGCCAAAGGCGCTGGCGGCAGCCGATTTGCTGGCGGCGGAAGGCATCAGTGTGGAAGTAATTGATCCGCGCACGCTGGTGCCGCTGGACAAAGAGACGCTCATCCACTCCGTCGCCAAGACGAGCCGCGTCATCATCGCCCACGAAGCCCACCGCCGCTCCGGGCCGGGCGCGGAAATTGCCGCCATGCTGGCCGAAGAGGCGGTGGAATATTTGGACGGGCCAATCATCCGGGTAGGGGCCAAAAATGTGCCGCTGCCGTACAGTCCGGTGTTGGAGAATTTTGTCCTGCCGGGCGTGGATGACATTGTGGCGGCGGCGCGGCTGCTCGCCTCAAAATGAATTTCGCGTCTGGAAACAGGCTCTCGGAAGAGGGCATTCTTTTGAAAAACAGGGGTCTTCCGACCTCGGAAGAGGGCATTTTTTTGAAAAGTAGGGGCCTTCCGACCTCGGAAGAGAGCATTTTTTTGAAAAGTAGGGGTCTTCCGACTTCGGAAGAGGGCATTTTTTTGAAAAACAAGGCCCTTCCGACCTCGGAAGAGGGCGTTTTTTGAAAAAATCAGGGCCTTCAGAGGCCCACGCTAATCATATGTCAAACGAAAATCGTTACGAAGTGGTAATGCCGAAGCTGGGTCTGATTATGACCGAGGCGCGGCTGATGGAATGGCACAAGCCGGATGGAGCCTGGGTAGTCAAGGGTGAGCCGCTGTTTTCGCTGGAGAGCGACAAGTCGGAAATTGAGATTGAAGCGTCGGTAAACGGCCGTTTGCAAATCCTCATCCCCGCTGGCGAAACTGTGCCGGTGATGACGCCGGTCGCCCATTTGCTGGCCGAAAAAGTGGCGCAGGGTGCGGCGCAAAGTACGGCGCAGAACGAGGTGCGGGCCACACCCAAAGCACGGGCAGCAGCGCGGCAGCAGGGTATTGATCTGGCAGCGCTGTCCGGCAGCGGGCCGCGCGGCATGATCGTGGCGGCCGATTTGCCGGACGCGGATATGCCAAAAGCTGCGCCACAGCCCACCATCCAGGCGACGCCGGTAGCCCGCAAAATGGCGGCGGAATTGGGGCTGGATTTGGCAAAGGTGACGGGGACGGGGGAGAACGGCCGTATCACCCGTGATGATGTGACGCGCACCGCCGCCGCCCGCCTCGCTCAGCCACAAGCCGTGCCGCCAGCGCCAGCCCTGCCCTTAACCGGGCTGCGCGGCGTCATCGCCGAACGGCTCAGCGCGGGCTGGCGCGAACGGCCCCAGGTGACGCTGACGGCCGAGGTAGACGCCACCAATCTGGTCAGCGCCCGCCAGCAGTTGGCGGCTGAACTGGGGCGCAAGCTCTCGTACAACGCCTTTTTTATGGCGGCGGCGGCGCGGGCGCTGCACGAGCAGCCACACGTCAACGTGCGCCTGACGGCTGAGGGCATCGCACAACTGGCAGAGATTCACGTGGGCCTTGCCGTTGACACGGATCGCGGCCTGCTGGTCCCGGTTGTGCGCCAGGCGGACAGCAAATCCATCCCGGCGCTGGACGAGGAAATCAGCGCATTGGCCCAACGGGCGCTGGACGGCCAATTGCTGCCCGACGAGCTGACGGGCGGCACGTTTACCATCACAAACTTGGGCGCCTTTGGCATTGATGCCTTTACGCCAATTGTGAATCCACCGGAAACGGCCGTGCTGGGTATCGGCCGCATCAGCCCGCGCCCCGTTGTGGTTGGGCGGCAGGTTGAGGTGCGTGACATGGTGGTGCTGAGCCTCTCCTTCGACCACCGGCTGCTGGACGGCGGCCCGGCGGCTCGTTTTTTGCAGCGGGTGGGGCAGTTGGTGGAACGGCCGTTTGCGCTGGTGCAGATTAACAATTAATTTGTGAATTGTTGAATGGCTGAATGATTAATGAGGGCATCCGCCGGCACGTTTTCTTCATTAACAATTCAACAATTCACCCATTCAACAATTAATTATTTTCCCGGATAAACCTATGGAACTAAAAGACACCGTCGTTTTAATCACTGGCGCAGCCATGCGCGTGGGCCGGGCCGTTGCTCTGCACCTGGCCGAACGCGGCGCACACATCGCCTTCAGCTACTACCTGGATGACGAACCCTGGACGCAAACGCAGGCCGACATTAAAGCACACGGCGTGCAGTCGCTGGCAGTGCAAACAGAGGTGCGTGATGCCGCTCAGGTCAGGGCACTGGTGGCCGCCACCGTCGAACGATTTGGCCGCGTGGACGTGCTCATCAACAACGCCTCGATCTGGCTGAAAGCGCCGTTTCTGGAGATCAGCGAGGCGGATTGGGACCTGGCGCTGGACGTGAATTTGAAAGGGCCGTTTTTGGCAGCGCAGGCTGTCGCACCGCACATGCTGGCCCAGGGGCGCGGTGTGATTTTGAACATCACCGATTTGTCGGCGTTCCAGGTGTGGCCGGGTTATGCCCATCACGCGGCCAGCAAGGCGGGATTGGTAGCGCTGACAAAGGCGCTGGCGGCGGAACTGGCGCCGGCAGTGCGTGTGAATGCCATCGCCCCCGGTACGGTGCTGCTGCCGGAAAATTTCACGCCGCAAAAGAAGCAGTGGGCGGAGGAAAAATCGGTGTTGAAGCGCGTGGGGTCGCCGCAGGATGTGGCCCGGATGGCGGCATTTTTAATCGAGAATGAATTTACGACGGGAGCTGTCTATTTTGTGGATGGCGGGCGGTCGTTGGTTTAGCGATATGGGCACGATTTTAATTCGAGACGGGGCAGTGCTGACCGGTGGTGGCTGGGTGGAGCCGGGATATGTGTGGGTTGAGGCTGGCAGGATCACGGCCGTTTCCACCACGCCGCCATCACCCAACATCCTCGCCCAGGCAGATGAGATCATCGACGCGCAGTATTGCGCGGTGATGCCGGGGCTGGTGAACGCCCACACCCACCTCAGCCAGACCTTTATGCGCGGCCTGGCCGGGGGACGGCCGTTACTGCCCTGGTTGAAGGAGCGCATCTGGCCGCTGCAAGCCGCCTTTACGCCCGACGATGCACGGCTGGCGGCCCAGTTGGGGCTGGTCGAAAATTTGCGCGGCGGCGTGACCCATGTTGTTAACCATCACAAAGTGGCGGCTTCCCCGGCTCATACGGACGCGGTGTGTGAAACGGCCGTGGCCAGCGGCCTGCACGTGACCATCGCCCGATCCTGGACGGACAAAGGTGTCAACGCGGAACCGGCGGCGGCGATTTTGGCCGACCTGGCGCGGTTGTTTGCGCGTTGGCAGGGGGCTGAGCGGCTGCACATTGCCAGCGGGCCGTTAGCGCTCTGGCGCTGCTCCGCCGACACCCTGCGCCGCAGCCATGAACTGGCGCGGCGGTACGGTTCGTTTACTCATTTTCACGTCGCCGAAAGCCAGGATGAAGTGCAGTTGTCGCTCAACGAATGGGGGATGCGCCCGGTGGCCTGGCTGCACGACATCGGTATGTTGGCGGCTGATACGCAAGTTGTACACGCGGTCTGGGTGGATGAAGATGAAATTCGCCTGCTGGCCCAAACAGGCGCGCCGGTGGTCCACTGCCCGGTGAGCAACGCTGTGCTGGGGTCGGGCATTGCGCCGGTGGCGGCCTTGATGCAGCAGGGAGTTCCGGTCAAATTGGGCACGGATGGCCCGGCTAGCAACGATACGCAAGACATGTGGGAAACGATGAAAACGGCCGTTGCCTTTGCCCGCGCCAGCACATTAGACGCCACCGTTCTGCCGCCCGCCGCCGCCTTAAACATGGCGCTGAGCGCCGATGCACTGCACCCCGGCGCGCCGGCTGACTTGATCGTCGTCAACCTGAACCACGCCCGCGCCATGCCCGTTCACGATGTGGCTTCAGCGCTGGCCTTGAGCACGCGTGGCAGCGACGTGCAAACCGTGATAGTTGGCGGGCAGATTTTGCTGCGAGATGGGCAGGTGGTGGGGTTGGATGAGGCGGCGCTGCTGGCCGAATGCCGCCGGGCGGTGGCCGCTTTGCGGCAGCGGGCGGGGCTGCAATGACCGCCAGGCAGGAGAGGCTAACGCAGTTTTTTGGCATCAGCCTGCCTTTGCTCGGCATCATTTTCTCAACGAGATATGTGATTGATGCCAGTACACGCTTGTTTTTTACGTTTGTGCCACAATTTGCAAATGGTTTGGGCTTGTCGCTGACTGGCTTTGGCTGGCTGATGTTCTTGCGGGCAGTTTTGGGCATTAGCGGGCCGATTTTTGGCGCGGCGGCGGATAGGTTTGGACGGCGGCAGGTGATGGCACTGGCCTTGTTGTTGCAAGCAACGGCAGCGATTAGTTTGATGTTTTTGCGCGGGTGGTGGGGATTATTTTCAATGGGACTGTCGGGGTTGAGTTTAGCGGCGTTTGTCCCGGCACAGCAGGCTTATGTGAGTGAGCAAGCGGCAGCACGGCGGCGTGGTCGGGTGATGGGAGCTGTGGAGTTGTCTTGGTCTTTGACAGCGTTGGTTGCTTCGCCGTTGATGGGTTGGTTGATTGAGGCTGTTGATTGGCGTGCGCCGCTGTTGCTGTTGGCTGTGTTGTATGGGGTGGCAACGGCCGTTATCTTGCGACTCCCGCCAACGGCCGTGCATCACAGCCAATCATCATTGTCTCGGTTAGAAATCGGCCATTTGCTGCTACGTAAAAATGTACTGGCCTCTGTGCTAGTCGCCTTTTTGGTATACGTGGCCGTTACTTGTTTTTTAACCGTTACCGGTGTTTGGTTAACCGTTGATTTTGGTTTGGATGCAGCGGCGCTGGGGGTTGTGTCCACGCTCATTGGTGTGGCCGAGTTGGCGGGTGCGGGCGCGTCGAGTTTATTGATTGATTGGATAGGCAAGTGGCGCGGGAACGTCGTGGGGCTGCTGCTTTTGGCGGTGGCATTTGCCACTCTCCCGCTTTTGCCAAGCATTGTGGCGTTGATTATTGCGATGTTGGCCGTCACGGGGTTGTTATTTCAATTTGTGATTGTTTCGCTGCTGCCGCTCTATGCAGAGCAGGTGATTGAGGCGAGAGGGACGGTGTTGGCGCTCGCGTTTATGGGGGTCGGGTTAGGAGCGGCTGTTGGACCGCTGTTAACGGCCGTTCTCTGGCAGCGTTACCAAATCTTGGGCGTCTCGGTGGTGGGAGTGGTTTGTTTGTTGGTGGCGTTGGGATTGGTGGTACGATTTTTGCGGGAAACGGCCGTTGCACCAGTGCAGTTACCCAATACTTGAAACTGTTCAGTATTACTTGACACCAATTAAGGGATATGTTAATCTTTTTCCATTCAAGTACCCTACTTCTCCTAAATTAATTAGGGTAATACCTGCACATTTAACAAGCCACCCCTCCACAGAAAGCAATGCCAATCTCTCTAACAGATTGTGTGTTATTTACCTGTCAAATTGGTATTTGGCAGGATAATATCATGTCAATGATAATTGTACGCACATATGATCATCATTGGCTTTTGTAAGTTTAGTTGGCTATTCACCCAACAAATCATTTGAAATGACAAAGGAGGAAGACTCTGTCATGAAACAAAAATGGTCTCTGATTGTACTGATTCTTTTGTTTGCCCTGATTTTGACAGCTTGTGGTGGCTCAACCGAAGAACCGGCTGCTGAAAATGCACCGGCCGAAGAACCCGCCGCAGATACGGTTCCCGCCGAAGAACCGGCTGCCGAAGTACAGGATTTCGTCACCTGGTATCAATATGACGAGAAGAATGAGGACCCCGCCAGCGACGAGCGCGTGGGGAACGAATATCTTCGCAACACCATTCCCCAATTTAACGAAGCATTTGCCGGAAAATGGAACTGGGCCAATCAGCCAAAAGCCTTTGACCGCATGACCACTGAGTTGGTCGCGGCCGTGCAGGCAGGCGGCGAAGTACCCGATCTCTTTGAACTCAGCAACACCCAAGATGTGATTGACTTTTACCGCAATGGCACAGCTCAGGATATGATGGCCTGGGCACAAGAGCAGTCGTGGTGGAGCGATCTAGATCCCAATGCAATTGACGCGTGCACAGCTCCTGATGGTGCGCTCTTATGCATTCCGATTTCGCAGCGCCCACAGCTTGTGTATGTCTGGAACGATCGCTTCCCAGATGGTTACCCAACCACGCCTGAAGAGTTCCTGGCCCGTGCGGAAGAGTTAAAGGCGGAAGGACTGTACGCAATAACCTTCTTCGGTTCTACCGATAAAGGCGGCGAAGGTCTGACACGCGGCATTTGGACAACTATCTCTTCATTTGGTGGCGCTTTGGATGATGGTCAGGGCAACATGCTGCTCAACACACCCGAAAACATTGCCGCCATCGAATTTTTGCGCGAGATCGTTGCCAACGAATACGTGCCAGAAATCGCCTTTGCCGGTGGTTTCCAGGAAGAAGAAGCGTTCAAAGATTCATCGGCCGGCTCCTTCCCCACCGGGTTGTTTGGCTACCGCTACGTCAATCCACTTACCGCGCCGAATGGCACTGCATACGCCAAGGGCAGTGCTGAAGATATGATCGACGCTATTGAAGCGGGTGACGTGTACCTGACGCATTTCATAGCAGCCGAAGGGCAGATGCCGGGCTGTGGTGTTGACGTAGCCGGGTTTGTGATTCCCGTTGGCGCAACCAATGTGGACGCTGCCCATGATTACATCAACTGGATTATGAGTCCTGAGCAGAACGCCAACTGGGTACAGGGGCCGGGCGGTGGCTTCCCAGCACTCAAGGCAACGCAAGCGGATCCTGCTTTCCAAACAACTTTCTACAAAGAAGCGGCAGAGGCAATTGGCGCCAGCGCTTGCAGCCCCTGGTATGGTTCTTTGGAACGGCCGAATGAAGCGCAAGAAACGGTGATGACGGCCGTTTACAAACTCATCAAGGAAGACCCCACAGCGGACATTGCCGAAGTGCTGACGCAAACGCAAGAGGAATATAACGCCGGTAATTAAACGGCCGTTCCTCGCCAATCTTTAGGTTTTTGTTTTAGCGCAAGGTGGCAAGGTGAAACTCATCTTGCCACCTTGTTAACTTTCTAGCATGGAAAGGTGGCTTGTATGCGCCAGTTACTTTCTCGTTCTAAAGGGGGCGGGCGAACACAGTCAACCCTGCCCTTCTGGCTGATCTTACCCACAATCATAGTCTTGCTTGCTATCCAGGTATATCCGGCGTTGTATACTGTCTGGTTGAGTTTGCAGGAACGTGAGCCAGAAGGCTGGACATTTATAGGGCTGGAGAATTTCAAACGACTGTTTGCTACCAGTCTGTTCAACGAAAGCGTCGGCCATACGATAGTTTTTCTCGTGGGTTATGCCGGTCTTACATTAGTCTTGGGATTTGTGATTGCCTTGCTGCTCAGCCGCAATGTGCGCCTGTCTGGGCTTTACATTACGCTGTTGTTTATCCCCTGGATTATTGCCGATTTGTTGGTCGGTTTGATTTTCCGCCTGATGGTGGTGCCGGATTACGGGCTGCTGTCCGGCATTTTGCAAAATCCAGCCATTATTCCGCCGGATGGGTTGTCGGTGTTAACGGCCGTTCCCCCCAAATCCTGGTTCGGCGATTTCCCCTTCCCGCCCGCTGCCGCCATGACCTTTCTCATTCTGGCCTCTACCTGGCGGGCGCTGCCCTTTGTCACTCTGCTGCTGCTGGCCGCCATGCAGACTGTGCCCACCGAAATCATTGAAAGCAGCCGTATTGATGGGGCAAACGGCCGTCAAGTCATCCGCCACATCATGGTTCCCCTCATGCTGCCCACCATGGTCGTCGCCCTCTTCAGTCTCACACTCAGCGGCATGAACGGCGTGGGCATGGTCTTCAGTCTCACCGGTGGCGGGCCAGGTACCTCCACCTACGTTTTAAGTTACATGCTCTACTCCATCGGCTGGGACCGGCTGCAATTTGGTCGCGCCGCTGCTTTAGCCCTGATGATTGCCATCGTCAACTGGCTGTTAATTTCGGGTACGCTGCGCCTGACCCGGGTAGAAGAAAGGAGTGTTTAACCATGCGCCATAAACCCCTCATGACCCGCCAGCGCCGGGAAAACATCCTGATCAATATCGCCCTCATCGCCGTGGTTCTATTAGCCATGTTGCCTATCGCCACCACTGTCCTTGTCTCCTTCAAAATGGAGCAAGACGTCACTCGCAAGCCCCCTGTCATCTTCCCCTGCGATACAGAAACACAGGCATTCGAGTGGGCCGCCTGCCGTTGGTCAGTGGAAGGCTATGATCGCGTGCTCAAGCCTGAGCCAGCCTCGAATTGGTTGGGCTTTGAGCTAACAGGCAACATGATCCGCACCTATATCCCCAACACCCTGCTCTACGCCACGACAACCTCGCTGCTGGTAGTGATTTTGGCCGGATTATCCGGTTATGCCTTTTCACGCTACCGTTTTCGCGGTCACCGCCCGCTCATGGTCAGCATTCTCGCTATCACCGGCGTACCCTTGCTCACTAATTTATTGGCGCTCTACCAAATGGGCGTCAAACTGCGCAAGGCAGACATCCCTTTTTATGACGACCGCTTCTTTATCATCATGGTGTATATGGGCTTTTTCTTGCCACTCAGTGTGTGGATTGCCAAAGGTTTTTTTGACGCCATCCCTCGTGAACTGGAAGATGCAGCACTCATTGACGGGTGCAGCCCGCTGGGCGCATTGTGGCGGGTGATTATGCCGCTGGCTGCGCCAGGGTTGATGGCCGTTTTCTTACTCACATTTGTCGGCGTCTGGAATGAATTTATCGCCGGATACCTGCTTATTTCTAAAAACGACCATAAGACGGTGATGTTTGGCCTGTACGATTTTCTCGGCCAGAACATCATCAATTTGCAGGTTTTGGCCGCTGCCTGCATTCTAATTGCCCTGCCTGTGGTGGTGCTCTTCTTGTTCACGCGGCGCACCTTCTTTAAGGCGATGGTGGAGGGCGCAATTAAAGGATAGGCATGAGCATCATCACCGACCATACCATTGCTGATTTTGTTGAGGAGGTCAGTCAGCAGCAGCACGCCATGGCGGGAGCCGTCATCGCCGCGTCGGCAGCGCAGGCCGCGGCCCTGGGATTGGCGTGTATGCAGATTAGCTGCGAAGTAGAAATGGGAACGGCCGTTACCCAATCCATTGAACGAATGAGTCATATTCAATCCGAACTGCTGGCTTGGTGTAGTCGGGATGCGGACGCCATTGCCGAATACGTGGCACTGCGCGATGCAGGTGAAACATTGGCGGGGCAACGATTGCTCTGTCAGGGGCCTGCCGCCGTCTGCCAAATTGCGGCTGAAGCAGCCCGGATTTTGCAGGATTTTCGGCCATCGGTGGTGGAGCGAGTACGTGATGATTTGGAAATGAGCATCAGCCTGCTGGCGGGCGCGGCTCGGACGGCGCTGTTGCTGCTGGATAGCAATTTGCGGATTTGGGCAGCGGAACGGCCGTTACTCGCCGAGTTTGAGCCTATTTTGGACACCCTGTTAACCGACACCACTGCTCTAACACCGGTCAAACGAATCAGAGATTAGAGACTAGAGATTGGAGATTAACTGCTCTCAATCGCTAATCCCCAACCTCCAATCTCCCACTAGTTATGAAGAAACAATACAAGGTCATTTTCACCACCGAACGCGGCAACCGCCATCAACAAGTTGCATTAGCCGCTGCGCCCGACATGCTGGACATCACCATGCTGCGACGGCCGTCGCCAGCCGTTCTACGCACACATTTGGCCGATGCCGACTACCTGATTTCCGAACGAACCGGCGCGATCGACGCCGAGACCCTTGCCGCCGCGCCCCGTCTCAAACTGATTTTGCGCCTGGGATCATTGACACACGATATTGATATGGCCGCCGCTCAAACGGCCGGTATTCCCGTTTGTTATTGGCCGGTTGCGCCGGTCATTCGCGTGGCCGAGCATTTGGTGATGCAAATGCTGGCATTGAGCAAGAAATTGCGCGAATCAGAGGCGATTGCACTGGCGGCCAGCGCCGAATGGGGCAAAAGTAACCGCACCGATGAAGACACCTTCGCTTACAACTGGTCACGCAGAGAAAATGTTGAGGGGCTGTGGCGGCGCACCATCGGCATTTTGGGCTTTGGCGAAATTGGCGCGGAACTGGCGCGGCGGCTGCAAGGTTGGGGCTGCACGCTGCTCTACCACAAGCGCCGCCGCCTGCCGGAAAGCGTAGAAGCAGCGTTAGGATTAACGTATGTGGACAGCGACACGCTTTATGCCAACAGTGATTACCTTGTTAATTTGCTGCCTTATTTTGCCAGCACCGATATGTTGCTGAACACGGCCGTTTTCACCCAAATGAAGGATGGCGCTTGCCTGGTGAGCTGCGGCAGCGGCAGTGTGATTGATGAAACCGCACTGGCAACGGCCGTGCAAAACGGCAAGCTGGGCGGCGCGGCGCTGGACACCTTCGAGTGGGAACCTATCAGACCGGATAACCCGCTCATTGCCCTGGCGCAGGCGCATTTTAATGTGCTGCTCACGCCCCATATCGCGGCGGGAGCGGTGGCCGATCCTGTTCGGGAACGAACGGCCGATTTTAGCAATATTGTCAACCATATTGAAGGACGGCCGTTGCTGTATCAGATAGGAAAATAATTAATTGGTGAATGGGTGAATTGTTGAATGATTAATGTGGTTAACCATTCACAAATTAACCATTCCAAAGGACTATCATGGGAACCATACTAATTAAAAACGGCTCGATTGTGACGGTAGACGACACGCAGCGAGTCTATAACCAAGGGTATGTTTTTATTGAGGATGATCTGATTACGGCCGTTTCTCCCGGCAGCCCGCCATCTACCTGTGAAAAAGCCGATACGGTGATTGACGCCAACTTGATGGCTGTCATGCCGGGCATGGTGAACGCGCACACGCATTTGTTTCAGACGTTTATTCGCGGGCTGGCCGACGATAAGCCGCTGCTCGATTGGCTGAAGACGGCTATCTGGCCGGTGGCCCAATGCCTGACAGAGGAAGAGGCTTACGTGGCGGCGATGGTGGGCATGGTGGAGAACATTCGTGGTGGGTCAACGGCCGTTATCGACCACCAGTACATCCACACCGAGCCGGGCAACGACGATGGCATTTGCCGCGCCGCCGACGAAGCCGGGCTGCGCTTTTTGCTGGCGCGGGGCTGGGCCGACACCGGCTATCACCCGGCATTTATGGAATCGCAGGAGCAAATCATCAGTGAGACGGCGCGGCTGCGGGAGAAGTGGGAGGTGGGGGGAAACGGCCGTATTCGTGTCGAATTTGGCCCGCTCATCCCCTGGGGCTGCACCGATGACACCATGTGCCGCACCCACGACCTCTCACAAAGCTGGGGCGCAGGGACGCATATCCACGTCGCCGAAACGCGCACCGAAGTGGAGATGAACCTGGAAAAACGGGGCAGCCGCCACATCGAATGGCTGGCTGAGATTGGTGTGTTGGGGCCAAACATGCAGCTTGTCCACAGCGTCTGGCTGGACGACGCCGAGTTGGACCTCATCGCCAAACACAAGGCAATTGTCGTTCACTGCCCGGTGAGCAACATGTACCTGGCGTCCGGCGTGGCCCGCGTGCCGGAGATGCGGCAGCGCGGTATTACGGTGGCGCTGGGCACAGATGGTCCCGGCAGCAACAACAGTCAGGACATGATGGAACTGCTGAAAACGACGGCGCTGCTGCACAAGGTGCATTCGCTGGATGCGACGGTGCTGCTGCCGGAAGATGTGTTGTGGATGGCGTGTCGCGGCGGCGCGGCAGCATTTGGCCTGCCGCAGCAAATCGGCTCGCTGGAAGCGGGCAAGAAGGCAGATGTGGTGCTGGTTGACCTGGACACGCCGCTGGCGATGCCCGTCCACCGCATTCCTTCGGCGCTGGTTTATAACGCGAGTACGCGGGATGTGGATACGGTGGTGGTAGACGGCCGTTTACTCATGCAGCACAAGCAAATCCTCTTTCTCGACGAAAAAGCGCTGATGGCCCAGGCCCGTCAAGCATGCGCCAATCTCTTTAAACGCGCTGGTGTTATAGTGGAATCCTCGAAAAGGTAATTAGTGATGTATGGCGCATACCAAGCAACTTATAAAGATAAATTCGGAGAGGAAAAAACAGAAGTCCAGCTTGAAGAAAATGGACATCAAGTGAGGATATTTCTCCGAGGCGTTGAGTTTTTGGGAACCAAGTTCAATCAACTATCTCCCAATGACAATAATGCCAACTTCAAGCATTTCCTAATCGGCGATGACGGATGTCTACAAACTTTTAATCTCAAGTGTGAAATCCCGGTTACTGTGATTAGCTCAGATAAGATAGACCGGGGACTACTAAAGATAACGTGCGCCATCAATAACCCTGAAGAAGATTATTTGAAACTTGATCTTTTCCTTAACAAGCAATCCTTCCAATCAAGTGGATCTGCCTACGGATTTGAGGATGAGATGCACAGTTTGGGAAGCAAATTACCAACAGGGACATATTTACAAATTTGCTCCAATTGTTTGTTCTCTGATTACAATCCATATGTCAATTCAGGCTTGATGGGTGAATTGGTTTGTTTTGTTAACAACAAAGATAAAAAGAATACTAATCGTGGCAAAGGCTACCCTGGTTGGCATGAGGTGAATCCTGTTTTTGTTCAAGAGATTTTCTCATGCCAAAAGTTTGAACCCAAAGAGATTTTTATGTCTCATAATCAAGACTAAAAGGCAGGCAAAGCATTGGGCAGGAAAGGCAAATGAATCCAAAAGGCAAAACAGCACTCATCACTGGCGGGGCGGTGCGCGTGGGCAAGGCGATTACGTTGGCGTTGGCACAGGCCGGGGCGAATGTGGTCATCAATTATCATTCATCGGCAGGGGCGGCAGAGGAAACGGCCGTTGCTGCCCAATCATTCGGCGTCAAAGCATTAGCCATCCAGGCTGACATTGGCAATGCCGAACAGGTAAAGGCAATGGTCGCCACCGCCCAGGCCGAATTCGGCAGCGTGGACATTCTGGTCAACAATGCCTCCCTGTGGCAGCAAACCCCCTTCCCCACCGACGATTTAGACAACTGGCGGCGCGTCACCGACATCTTGATCAATGGTTCGTTTTACTGCGCCAATGCCGTCGCCCCCCTCATGTTGGCGCAGGGGGAAGGCGCTATCGTCAACATTATTGACCTCTCCGTTTACGAACCCTGGCCTAACTACACCGCCCATGCTATGGGCAAAGGGGCGCTGCTCGCCTTGAACCGCCAATTGGCGCTGGAACTGGCCCCGGCCGTGCGCGTCAACGCCGTCGCCCCTGGCCCGGTGTTGGCCCCGGCCGATTACGACGCCGAAAAAATCGCCCGAACAGCGGCCAAAACGCTGCTCAACCGCTGGGGCACGGCAGAAGATGTCGCCGAAGCGGTGCTGTTTTTTGTCAAAGCCAGTTACGTCACCGGCGAACTGCTGGCGGTGGATGGCGGGCAGCGCTTTGGTCATCGCAAACACGAACATGGATAAGGGAAGGAAGAGAATTATTAATTTGTGAATTCGTGAATTTGTGAATTGTTAATGCGCTGCACGAGGCGAAATCTTCATTAACCATTCAACAATTCATCAATTCAGCCATTAATTATTTGCTTTTGGGTTTTATGGAAGCAATTCTTGGTTTGGATGTTGGTACAACAACGACGAAGGCGGTGCTGTTTGACTTGAACGGCACGGAATTGGCGCGGGCATCGTCACCGCCGTATCGCAACCGCACGCCGCAGCCGGGCTGGGTGGAGCAGGACCCGGAAGAAATATGGGCGGCATTGGTAACGGCCGTTGCCCACATCACCACCCAACTCAACCCAAACATCACCATTTGCGCCTTGAGCATGGCCGTGCAAAGCGGCTCTCTACTGCCTGCCGACGCCAACGGCCAACCGGTCTACCCACTGATCACCTGGCTGGACGGCCGTTCCGCCGAACTGGTGCAAGAGTGGCGCGAAGCAGGCATTCCGGCCCAGCTTAAACCTATCAACGGCTGGTCGCTTTATCCCGGCTTTTGCCTGCCCAACATCGCCTGGCTGCGCCAACACAACCCGCGCACCTTTGCCGCTGCCCGCCGCTTCCTCTCCCTCAACGACTTCCTTGCCTACCGCCTGACCGGGCAGTTTGCCACCAACCCGTCCAACGGCGGCGGGATGCAGCTTGTGGACATCCGCACCGGGCAGTGGAGCTATGCCATTGGCGAACGGCTGGGCATCACGCCGGAGCAGCTTTCACCGATACGGCCGTCAGGCAGCATCATCGGCAAAATTTTGCCCGACGTGCGCCGCGCCACCGGCCTGCCCGACGGCGTTGTGCTGGTCAACGGCGGGCACGATCAGGGTTGTACGGCGTTGGGGCTGGGGGTGACGGCTCCGGGTAAACTGCTGCTGGCTTGCGGCACAGCCTGGGTCATCACCGGCGTCATGGACACCCTGGCGTTGAATCGGGTTCCGGCGACGTTGGACTGGAATTTTCACGCGCTGGACGACCGGTACACCATTTCGCAGTCGCTTGGCGGGTTGGGGGCGGCGATGGAGTGGTGGCTCAACCAATCCTATCGCGGCCCATCCGGCTCTGCCCGGCGAGGCGAAATGTTTGCCGCCCTCGATGCGGAACTGGCGCAAACCCGGTCCGATAACCATCTTTACTTTTTGCCGCCAACCGGCGGCCACAATGATCGGGGGGCGCAGCAGCGCGGCGGCTTTGTCGGCTTGCAGTTGGGCCATTCGCGGGCAGACATGGCGCGGGCGGTGATGGAAAGCGCCGCGTTTGAACTGCGCTGGCTGCTGGAACCGGTGCAGCAGGCGGGCCTGCCGGTTGAACGGCTGTGGATGGTGGGCGGCGCAGCGCAAAGTCCCCATTGGCCGCAAATTTTGGCCGACGCCACCGGCATTCCCATCAGCTTGCCGCAGTATGACACCTGGCCGGCATTGGGAACGGCCGTGCTCGCCGGTGTGGGTATTGGCGCATTTGCATCGGCTGCCGAGGGGCTGGCCCGTTTTCACAAACCGGAGCGCGATGCTGCGCCGGATGCGGCGATGCAGGCGCAGTATGATGAGATGTTTGAGAAATATAAAGAAGAGAATAATTAATTTGTGAATGGGTGAATTTGTGAATGATTAATGGAGGGGTGTGATGGCGCGAGGGGACGATATTGAAGAACGATTGATAGATTTTGCCGTCAGATGTATTCGGGTGTGCGATGCACTACCGCAAACAGTGACCGGGCAGCATGTTCGCAGGCAGCTTGTGCGCAGTGGTACATCGCCCGCACCAAACTATGGCGAAGCCCGCGGAGCAGAGAGCGGCAAGGATTTTGTCCACAAGCTCAAAATCGTGCTGAAAGAACTAAACGAATCGCGGATATGGCTCAAAATCGCCATTCGCGCCGAGATGCTGCCGGAAGAACGGCTGCATGATTTATTGGATGAATGCGATCAGCTTTGCCGAATTATGAGCCAGAGCATTCAGACAGCGAAAGGGAATGATAGGGATTAAATAATTAATGGTTGAATTGTTGAATTGTTGAATGGTTAACGAGGCTCCTCATTAATCATTCAACCATTCACAAATTCAAAAATTAATTATTTTCTCCCTCTTCTATACAAAAAGGGAAACTATCATGACAAAACCAACCATAGCAATCACCATTGGGCAGGCATACTACCCGCGCATGTTCAGCCAGGCCGCCTGGGACGCGCTGGACACCTTCGCCAACGTGATCCACCACGAAGGGCCGGAGCCAACCAATAAAGACGAACTAATCGCCCTCATCCCAGAGGCAGACGCCATCATCACCTCCTGGGGCGTGGCCCAATTGGACGCGGATGTGATGGCCGCCGCCCCCCGTTTGCAGGCGATGGCCCACATGGGCAGCAGCGTCAAGCGCTTTGTCTCCGACGCATTCTGGGCGCGCGGCGTGCAGCTAACCAGCGCGGGCATTGCCCTGGCGCGGCATGTGGCCGAGACGACGTTAGGGCTGATGATCGTCGGCCAAAAACGCATCTGGCCGCTGGGCCAGCTTATGCGCGAGGGCGGCTGGCGCGACGACGAAAAGTGGGAGTCTCGCGAACTGTTCCGCAAGCAGGTGGGCATCATTGGCGCGAGCAATATTGGACGGTATGTGATCCGGCTGCTGGAGCCGTTTGAGGTGACAGTGCTGCTGTATGACCCGTTTGTGTCGGAGGCGCAGGCGGCGGAACTGGGTGCAACGAAGTTGGAACTGGACGACCTGCTGCGCCGCGCCGACATTGTGTCGCTGCACGCCCCGTCTAATGCCCAAACACACCATATGCTGAATGCCGCCCGCTTGAAGCTGATGAAGGATGACGCGCTGCTGATTAACACAGCGCGGGGCACGCTGATTGAGGAACCGGCGCTGGTAGAGGAATTGAGCAACGGCCGTTTCTTTGCCTTCCTCGATGTGACCGACCCCGAACCAACCGCCGCCGACAGCCCGCTGCGCTCCCTGCCCAACGTCGTCGTCACGCCGCACATTGCCGGCTGCATTGAAAATTGCAACCGCATGGGCGAACTGGCGGTGGAGGAATTGAGGCGGTTTTTTGCGGGGGAAACGGCCGTTTACCAAATCACACGAGAGATGTTTGAGAGAATTGCTTGAGCAAAAAGAAAATTATTAATTTGTGAATGGTTGAATTTGTGAATGCTTAATGAAGCACGCTCTGCAAGCAGTCCATTAACAATTCAACGATTCACAAATTCAAAAATTAATTATTAAGGATGTGAACATGTCAACCACACGACGCTTAAACCGAATCTTCCGCCCGGATGGGCGCGTTTTAATTGTTGCTTTTGACCACGGCATGATGGATGGCCCGGCTAAAGGCATGGAGCAGCCCGCCAAAACGCTGCAAAAAATTGTCGCCGGGGGTGCAGATGCCATCTTGACCACCTACGGCATGGCCTCCACCTTTGCCCGCGAGATCGCTTCGCTGGGGCTGATTCTGCGGCTGGACGGCGGCGGCACAAAATTGGGCACGATGGGGCCGGGGTCGCAATTTTACACCATTGAAGATGCCCTGAGGCTTGGTGCAGATGCGGTTGCCGTCTCCGCTTTTCCCGGCTCGGCAAAAGAAGAGGAAACACTGCGTGCCCTCGCCAAAATAGTAGGTGAGGCGCACGTTTGGGGGCTGCCGGTGATGGGCGAGATTGTGCCCGGCGGCTTTGACAGCGCCCCGGAATTTCGCACGCCGGAAAGCATCGCCATTGCCGCCCGTGTGGGCGCGGAACTGGGGGCAAACTGGCTAAAAATCCCCTACGTGGAAGGCTTTGCCCCGGTCACAGCCGGGTGTTTTGCGCCGGTTGTCATTTTGGGTGGGGCCAAAAAGGGCAGTGAGCGCCTGATGCTGGAAAACATTCGGGCGGCACTGGATGCAGGCGCAAAGGGTGTGGCTATCGGCCGTAATATTTTCCAGGCGGAAAACCCGGAAACGATGACGGCGGCGGTGGCGGCGTTGATTCATAAGGATGCTTCGATTGACGAGGCGATGGAGATTCTTGGGAGAAAATAATTAATTTGTGAATGGCTGAATGGTTAATGGGAGATGCCTCGTGAGAAGCCCTCATTAATCATTCACAAATTCAACAATTCAGCCATTAATTATTTCCAATCAAATGAGGTTTGATATGAAGCGTTTTGTTGATCAAGTGGCGGTAATTACCGGCGCAGCCAGCGGGATCGGCGAGGCATGCGCCATTCGTTTTGCGGAGGAAGGGGCGAAGATCGCCTGCCTGGATGTAACAGCGGCGGCAAATGAGGCAACGGCCGTTTCCTGTCGCAATCTAGGCGCAGAGACATTGACGTTGCATTGTGATGTGACGGACGAGGTAAGTGTGAAAACGGCCGTTGCCGCCGTCATGGGAAAGTGGGGCCGCATTGACGTGCTGGTCGCCTCGGCCGGCATCTACACCGGTTCCATGCTGACCGAAGTGTCCTTGCCGCAGTGGCAGCGCACCATTGACATTAACCTCACCGGCGTTTTTCTCACCAATCAGGCCGTTGTGCCCATCATGATAGAACAGCGCCGCGGCAGCATCATCAATCTCTCTTCGATGGCGGGCAAAACAAGCTGGATTGCCTCGGCGGAATATTCGGCCTCCAAAAGCGGCGTCATTGGCCTGACGCGCTCGGTGGCAATGGAACTGGCCCCCTACGGCGCAACGGCCAACGCCGTCTGCCCTGGCAACACGCTCACCAACATGGTGCGCGGCGTGGCCGACAAAATCGGCAGGCTGAACGACATGACGGGCGAGGAGTGGCTGCAAATGCGGGCCAATGACTGCCCCATGCAGCGCCTGGCCGAACCCTGGGAAATGGCAGGGGTCGTCGCCTTTTTAGCCTCGAACGATTCGCGCTATCTCACCGGGCAGGCGATTGAGGTGGATGGCGGGATGATCATGTCTTAGAGAGTATCCAGTGTTCAGTAAACAGTATTCAGTTTGTCGCTGACCACTATTTACTGATTACTGACCACTGTTTACTGATTACTGACAACTGGATTTATGAACTACACCGGCTATCTCGACTTTTGGTTCACAGACCGCCCCCTGGTGGAGCGGGTGGCCCCGTTTGTGGCGCTGGGCATTCGCCATTTGAATGTCTTTTTCTGGCGGCAGGCGCCGTTGGCGGAACTGGCGGCTGAATGTGCGCGGCACGGGGCGCAGTTGTATTCAACGTTTGACGGCGACATGGGGTCGCTGGCTGACCCTGGCGATAATGAGCTGACTTATCGGACGTGGCAGGAGAGTTTGGAAACGGCCGTGCGTTACCACATCCCCGTCCTCTACATCTTCTCCAACAGCTCTGAGATGGTTGGCGACACGCTGCACGTGCGCCGCCTGTCCAACAACTACACCGAAGGCGAACAGTACGCCAATTTGCTCGACCAGACGGAGCGCATCTTGAAGCTGGTGGAGCAAACAGACGTGGAGGTGCGGGTGGAGTACCTGAACCGTTTCGACTTCATCGGCAAAATTTTGGTGGACAACCCGTGTTTGGCGGCAGACTGGGTGCGGCGCATGGACCATCCGCAGTTCCGGCTGACCTTTGACACGTACCATCAGCAGCGCGGCTCCGGTGAACTGCTGTGGAGTTTAGAGAACTATTTTAAGTGGATAACGGCCGTTCACATCGGCGACGTACCCACTCGTCAAGAACCCGGAACCGGCGAAATCAACTTCGCCAACATTCGCGCCAAACTGCACCAACTGGGCTTTGACGGTGAGATCGGGCTGGAATTTCACCCGTCCACAACAGAAGCGGAGGCGTTGGCGCGGACCCAGGCGGTTTTCCCGCTCGCCCAATGAATTGGGCGGCTAAATCGAACAAAACCTGTTTCAAACAGGTTTGAATCCGGTAGACCAAAATGAATTTTGGGGAATGGATATGCAAGAAACAGCCAACATCCTCATCATCGGCGGCGGTGTCATTGGCGTCAGCATTGCCTACCACCTGGCACAGCGCAGGGTGGGCCGTATTTGTGCTGCTGGAGCAGGATTCGCTGGCCTTCTGGCAGCACCGGTCGCTCCGTCGCCAGTATTGACGGGCTGACGCTGCGACCGCAAGCGGCAGGGCTGTTTGCTGATGGCGCTCGCTTTTTTGCCCACTGTGACGAACGGCTGGGCGCGCCGTGTGGCTTTGTGCCAACAGGGGCAGTTGTGCTGGCCGGGGATGGGCAGAAGGGTGATCTGGAAACGGCCGTTTCCCACACCCAGGCCGCCGGTCTCCCAAGCCAGTTACTCAGCCCCGACGAATTGGCCGTACTGGATCCGCGCATGGTGTTGGACGGCGTGGCAGCGGCGAGTTTTACGCCCGGCGCAGGGTATGCCGACCCGGCCCTGACGACACAAGCGTTTGCCGGGGCGGCGCGGCGGTTGGGCGTGGAGATCAGGCAGGGGACGAAGGTCGTCCGGCTGCTGCGGGATGGTGAGAAAGTGGTAGGGGTAGAAACGGCCGTTTCCACACTCCACGCCCCCATCGTCATCATTGCCGCTGGCTCATGGAGCGGTAATTTATTGCGTACCGCCAGGCTCGACCTACCATTACAACCCGTGCGCCATCCTGTTGTCTGCCTACGCCGCCCGCCAGAGTTCGGCACACCACACCACAGCCTGCTAGATTTAACCGGCGGCATCTACGCCCGACCCGAAACCGGTGATCTGACGCTTCTTGGTTCTGTCGATGCCAATGTTGGTTACGATCCAATCCAGGCCAATGACACGGGGGGCTATGTGCATGAGTCATACATCCTTTGGGCATTGACACAGCTAACCCAGCGTTATCCATCGCTGGAAACGAGCCAACTGCTCCCAGGCTGGACAGGTGTGATGACCATTACTCCAAACTGGCAGCCCATCATCGGCGGTTGGCCTGATGCCCCAGGACTTTTTTGCGCGGTTGGGTTTAGCGGACAAGGTTTTCAAATTAGCCCCGCCGTCGGCAAGTTGCTGGCCGAATTGGTTACAGGCAGCCGCGATGCCGCCAGCCAACTTGCCCCCTTTGCCCCAACTCGATTTGCCACCGCAACACAACACCCACAACATACCGGAGAAAACCACAGCCTGTTGAGATAGCAAATAAGCATATATGGTATGATTATCTGATTGAGTCACGAGAATACCAACAGCAGCACAGGAATAGAAAAAACAGATGAAAATCGGCGAACGCATCCGTACAAGGCGTAAAGAATTGGGGCTAAGTCTACGTGAATTAGGTGAACAGACTGAGGTAAGTGCCAGCTTTCTCAGCCAAGTGGAAAACGATCAGGTTTCTCCCTCACTAAACTCTTTGCAAAGCATTGCCAAAGCACTCCAGGTGCCTATGTTCTATTTTTTGAACGATGTTCAGGGGGGTGAAATCGTTCGTGCGGACAAACGACGCAAGCTCTACTTTGCCCATTCCAAAATTGGGTATGATTTGCTGACGCCCGACTTTTCACGGCAAATGATGGCCGTGCTTATTCGCATGGAGCCCCATGCACGCCGGATTGCGCTGCCTTTGGCCCGGCCTACGGAACAGTGGATGCACGTGTCGCAAGGCTGTATGGAAATCACCATTGGAGAAGAAAGACATACATTAGCGGCAGGGGACACAATTTATTACGATGGCGACCTGCTGCGCGAATTCCGGTCTGTGTGCGATGAAGAGTTAATCATTATCTGCTGTATCACGCCGCCAGTACTATAAACTCAACGAAGATATGGGCAGGCCAATGCCTGCCCATATCTTCGTTCTGAACATCTATGCGCAATCGCGCCTCGCGTGATTACTTCAACACGGTCGGCAGGAATATAACCGCCCCTTTCTCAAATGCGCCAATATCGCAAGCGCTGCCAATAATTCGCGGCACGCCCCGTTGGTCGACGCCGCTCACCCATGGCCCGGCACAAGCGGCCGCATCACCGGTATCAATGGCCGGACTACCTGCCTGCAATGCATGGGTCAGTGTGTTACCGCCATTATCGGCCAGAGGATCAAGCAAGATGTCGGGCGTAATCTGGTCAGTCGGCTGGGTTAATCCGCTGCAAGAAGCATCATCCGACAGGTTATTGCCCAGGGAGATGATCGGTGTGGCAATCAAGGTGCAGTTGGGTAAATCGGGTGTGTAAATGATACTGTTCTGCAAAACCATTTCCCCCACTTTGTACAAATCCTGGCCTGGCATATTCAATGCAATAGTGACGTTGGTGGCTGACACAACGGCCGTTGTGTCAATGTAAAGACCGCCGCCGTTTTGAGCACTGTTGCTGCTGATGGTTGTGTTCCCCACGGACAAAGCCTCCTTCTCCGTGAAAATTCCACCACCATTGTTAGTCGCTTCATTATTGGCAAAAACACTTTGGCTTATTACGAAAGGACTAGATCCGCCGCCGCCGTCACGGGCGTACAGGCCGCCGCCGTCTGTGCCTGCCGTATTGCTAATGAATTCGCTATTATAAATTTCGAGCTTTGAATGCCACACATAAGCGCCACCGCCTTCCGTTGTGGCGTGGTTGTTTTCAACGTAAATACCATTGGCGATAAGAATTTGCGCCTGAATCGCACCACCCTGCATGGCCGTATTGTTGGTAAATGTCACGTCATTCGCACGCAAAGCGCCGGAACCATTAATCGCGCCGCCCTCATTGGTTGCGCTGTTGCCGTCAAAGGTGCCCCCGGTCACGCGGACGGAGAACCCGCTAATCGCACCCCCATCTTCCGCCTCATTGCCAGAAAAGTCCGTATTTTCGATTTCCAGGTAGACAGAAGTAGAACGGCCGTAAATCCCACCGCCTCTTGTTGTTGCTGTATTGCCATCGACTGTGGAATTTTGCAGCGTGAAATTGTCAATCGTATCCGTATCCTCTTCCAACAAGTAAATGCCACCACCAGGGCCGCCAAGCGCGTCATTGGATTCAATCAGCGAATTGGTGATGGTGACAACAGCACTGGCCTGTGCATAAAGGCCGCCGCCAGACAGCGCCGTGTTCAAGTTAATCGTGCTGTTGTCGGCCATCAGCGTGCCGCCGTCTATGTACACACCGCCGCCAGAGCTGTTGGCGCCGTTAGCGCGCACAGTTACACCGTCCAAAGTCACGATGGCGAAGTCCCCCCCACTGACGATGCCGCCGCCCGCCGCCGCTGTGTTGAGGACAACCTGGGTGTCGTTCAGCGCAGCGAGGCCATTTCCAGCACCGCTGCTGTAATTGAATATGCCGCCGCCAATTGTGCCATGATTATTCAATATCTCACCGCCGTTGAGGGTCACCACACCGCCATCATTGTAGATGCCGCCGCCGGAGCCACCGACAATTGAGCCGTTGGTTAAGGTGATGTTATTCAGTTCAACCCCGGCTGACAGAATGTGCAAAACGCGGTCAATGCCGTCTGCGTCAATGGTCGCGCTCCCACCATTGGCAACGGCAAACTGGATGTCGAGAACGGCCGTGTTGTCCACAATATCCAGGTCGCCAGTCGTCGTCTGATCCTCATCCGCGCCCGCCACACTCAGCAGATACGTCTCGCCGTCCGCCAACGTAATGACGTCGGTTTCGCTGTCGCTGCCTGCTGCGCATTCACCGGCCACACCGCCAAAAGGCACGTTGTTGTTCGCCGCATAGACCGCCTCGCGCAATGAGCACAGTCCGTCGGCCCCATCCAACACATCGCTGGCAGTAGTGACGGTGAGGGAGGCGGTCGTCGCCGCCCACACGGATTGCGCGAAAATGATAACAGCCGTTGCCACCATAACAGATAAACACAATACCCAAACTCGTCTTACTTTCATTGAATACACTCCTTTAAACTAAATAATTTTGAAGGCCAATAACTGGTAACTGGAGATAGGTCTGACATCTACAGTTATCGCTCCCCATCTCCCCCGGTTTGACGCATTAAAAAAACGACATAATCCTCCAGACTGGCAAAATGATGCTGTTCCTGAGTCAAAACGTGCTTAACCGTCACCCGCCAGGGCGTGCTGTTATCTTCTCGCCAGAGGCGCACCAGGTACGCCTGATAATGGGTGGGTTGGGTCAATTTGCCTGTATCACTCATTGCAAGCGCATCATAACAAGCCATCGTCGCAAAAACGTCGCAAAGGCAGGAGGAAACCACGAAGGGGCGAAGAACACGAAGTTTTTTTCTTCGTGACCTTCGTGTCTTGGTGGTAAATCTTCCACGCCGCGCATCCGTAAACGGGTATAATGAATGGCATGACGCAGTTAACACTCTCGCTTCTGGGAACCTTCGCTGCTGCGTGGCAGGGGCAGCCCGTGACCGGATTTCAGACTGACAAAGTACGTGCGCTGTTGGCCTACCTGGCGGTGGAGGGAAAACGGCCGTTACGCCGCGAAACATTAGCCACCCTCCTCTGGCCCGATTGGGCCGATGACAAAGCCAAACGCAACCTGCGCCAAAATCTGCACCGTCTGAAGCAGGTGCTTGACGCCCTCGACCTCGACCTCAGTCAGAACTTGCTGCACATCACGCGGCAAACCGTACAGGTCAATCGGGAATGGCTGGTACTAGATGTGGTGGAATTTCAGGCAGCGTTAACGGCCGTTGAAACCCATCCCCACCGCCACCTGCACATCTGCCCCGTCTGCCTGGACAGCCTGACCCGCGCCGCTGATTTGGTGCGCGGCGACCTGCTCGAAGGCTTTTCCCTGCCCGACGCCCCCTTGTTTGACGAATGGCTCACCATCCAGCGTGAGCGGCTGCATTACCAAAGCTTGCAAGCCCTGCACACCCTCGCCGCCGCCCACGCCCAACGCGGCGACCACGAACAGGCATACATCTACGCCGCGCGGCAGGTCGCCCTGGAACCCTGGCGCGAAGAAGCCCACCGCCAGATGATGGCGGCACTGGCCCGGCAGGGGCGGCGCAGCGAAGCGTTGACCCAGTACGAAACCTGCCGCCGCCTGCTGGATGAAGAGTTGGGCGTCGCGCCCACTGCCGAAACCGTCACTCTGTACACGCAGATCGTCAATGAAACTCTGGATGTAGAAGCGGAAACGGCCGTTACCCTGCACCATTTCCCCGCCCAATTTACCCGCTTTGTGGGACGCAGCGAGGAGATAACGGCCGTTACCCAGCACCTGCTTGACCCCGACTGCCGCCTGCTCACCCTCATCGGTCCCGGCGGCATGGGTAAAACGCGGCTCAGTTTGCAGGCGGTGGAAAACACCGTTGAGACCGAAACCCGCGCCGCCTACGAACTGTTTCCCGATGGCGGCTATTTTGTGCCTCTAGCTGACGCCTTCACCCGCGACCAACTGATCACCGCCATTGCCGAGACCCTGGGCATTACCCTGCAAGCCGCCGGGGATGCGGAGCAGCAGTTGCTCAATTATGTGAGCGGCAAGAAGCTGTTGCTGGCGCTGGATAATTTTGAGCAGTTGGTGGAAACGGCCGTTTTCATCACCCACCTCCTGCAAACCGCCCCGCATGTCCGCTGCCTGATCACCTCCCGCGAACCGCTGAACAGCCAGGCCGAGCAGCAAATGCGCCTGACCGGTCTGCCTTACCCCGCCGCTGCGGAAACCGACCTCTCGCCGCAGCGCTACCCGGCGATGATGCTGTTCATCCAGACAGCGCAGCATGTGCAGCCCACCTTTCAGCCCCACGCCACCGACTGGCAAGCCATCGCCCGCATCTGCCAGCTTACGCACGGCACGCCGCTGGCCCTGGAAATCGCCGCCGCCTGGGTGCGCCTGATGGACTGCGCCACAATTGCCCAACAAATCAGCCGCAGCCTGGACTTTCTAGAAACGTCGTGGCGCGACATGCCGGAGCGCCATCGCAGTATGCGGGCGGTGTTCCAACAATCGTGGGAATTTTTGAGCGCAGCCGAGCAGCGTTCCCTGGCGCAGTTGGCGGCGTTTCATGGCGGCTTTACGCTGGAGGCGGCGCTGGCGGTGACGGAGGCGACGATTTTTCATCTGACCAGTTTGCTTGATAAATCGTTTATGCAGCGGCACGAGAACGGCCGTTACACCCTGCACGAACTCGTCCACCAATTTACCCACGAAAAGCAGGCCGCCTTCCCCGGATTAGCGGACACGGTCGCCGCCGCCCACAGCCGCTACTATTTGGAATGGATGCAGTCGCAGGGCACGGCGTTGTTTGGCCCGCAGGCGCAGCAAATCATCGGCGGCATCCGGTTGGAACAGCCCAACCTGCACCGTGCCTGGGAAACGGCCGTTACCCAACAACAATGGCCGCTTCTGCAAAAAAGCGTCGCCAGCTTCACCTACTACCACATGCTGTCCGGGCAGTTTGCAGCCCTCGCCGCTGCCTTAACCCATGCGGCCAACGCTACCGACGACCCCATCCTCAGCGGTTATCTGGCTTTGTACCGGGCGCATATTTTCATTGAACAAGGGCGTTTGCCGGATGCGGAAACGCTCATCCAGCAGGCATTGGCTTTGGCAGAATCCCAACAGCACACCGCTTTACACGCCCGCACGCAGGAGGAAAACGGCCGTCTTCTAGAACTCCAGGGCAGCTACGATCAGGCGTTAAGCAGCCTGCAAACCGCGCTCGATTATTACAACCAGGCAGGCAACAAAATCCGCCAGTCACGCCTGACCAATGGCATTGGCAATATTTATTGGCGCACAGGGCATTACGATGAAGCGCTGCACTATTTTCAACGCGCCCTGACCATCACCGAAGAAATCGGCGACAAGGCATATCAATCGGTCGTCTTTGGCAGCATCGGCATCATTTACGTGGAAAAAAGCGCGTTTGACAAAGGCATCCATTACTACCAGCAGGCGCTGCAAATTGACACCGCCCTCGGCAACCGGGCGGGCATTGCCCGGCACACGCATAACATCGCCCGCATCTACCGGCTGCAAGGCGACTTACAGCCCGCGATGGACTATTTTCAGCAGGCGCTGTCCATTGCTGAGGAGATGGGCCTCCGGCGCGGCGTCAGTTTATGCACGATCAATATCGGCATCATTTACAAAGAACTGGGCGACTATGAACAGGCAGAGATTTACTACCAGCGCGCCCTGCATATTTCGCAAGAGTTGGGGCTGAAGGAAGCGGTGGTCAACAGCCTGGGCAATCTGGGCAATCTTTACCGCGTCATGGCCCGGTATGATGAGGCGCAAAGCTATTATGAGCAGTCGTTGGCATTGGCGAATGAGATCGGTTTTCAGGAAGGAGCAGCCCGTCAGTTGGGCAATATCGCTATGCTGTACAAGGCGCAGGAACAGTGGGAAGAGGCCATTGCCACGTTTGATCAGGCTATCGCTATGCTGCGCGAGATGAAGGAAGTTTATTATGTTTCGGCGCTGTTGGTGGAGAAGGCGGGCGTTCTCATGGCGCAGGGCTGTTATGACGCTGCCCAGACGCTGACGGAGGAGGGCATTCGGCTGGCAGAGCAGGGAAAACGGGAGAATTATGTGCTAAACGGCCGTATCCAACTGGCAAAACTCACCCACGCCGCCGGACAAGGGGAAACGGCGCAGCAGCAGTTACAAGCCCTGTTAACAACAGCCAGCAAGCCCCAAGATCAGGCAGCCATCCACGATGGATTGTGGCAAATGGGCGCGGGTGACATTCATCGCCAGCAGGCCATTAACCTGTACCAGGCTCTATGCGCGGCAACGCCCATTATGGATTACAAAATTCGGTTGGCTGCTTTACAAAATAGTGCATAACGGCCGTTTCCTCCAATCACAGCACATCCAGCCAGCAATTCCTTGCGTATATTTTGATCAAAAGGGAAAAGGCTTTATTCAAGTAGCGCAGCACACTGACAAGCCAGTATGCTGCACCTGTGAGGAAGATGATACAGTCCCACGTTTTTGGCGAGGCTTTCCTGTCCACTATACAATACCGCACGGTCTTGACTGCGAAAGATGAGTATCAAGTATGTGTGGATGTGAAGCAATTGGATGATTTGACCCTAATGCGCTTAATTGCCCAGGGTAACGAGGCGGCTTTGAGTGAACTATATGATCGCTACAGCCGGCTGGTTTTGAGCATCGCTTACGGCGTTGTGCAAAATCGCCAGACAGCCGAAGAGGTCACGCTCGATATTTTTACTCGCGCCTGGGAAAAAGCTGCCACCTATGATCCGCAGCAAGCCAAAGTAAGCACCTGGCTGGTACGCATGACTCGCAATCGCGCCATTGATTGGCTACGCCGAGAGAAGATACGGCCGTTCCAACACAGCATCAGTTGGGGTGACGTGACCCCGGAAGCGGTTGCCACAGAAAACCAAACGGAAACGGCCGTACAGTCAAACTTGCAGCAGCAGCGCGTGCGTACGGCCGTTGCCAGCCTGCCCCCCGACCAACAAGAAGCCCTGGCCCTGGCCTATTTCAAAGGATACAGTCACAGTGAAATAGCCCAGGTACTTAATCAGCCGTTAGGCACTGTCAAAGGGCGCATACGCGCAGCGATGCAAAAACTGCGTGTGTTGCTAGAAGAATAGTCAACCCATTTAGAGTGAAAAGATGCCCAATCAAACGCACGACGACATCACCGATCTCATTCCCGCCTATGCTCTGGGCGCATTAGATGCCGATGAGGCCGCCCAAGTGGAGCAACACCTGACAACTTGCGCCCGCTGCCAGGCCGACCTGGCAGCTTACGAGGCAGTCACGGATATGCTGCCCCAGGCTGCACAAAAAATAGAGCCATCTCCAGCGTTGAAGAAACGGCTGTTGGCGCAAATCCAGACTACTAACACGGCCGTTCCCCCCGCACCCTCTCGCTGGCAAACCTGGATTGACAATCTCCATCAGCTATGGCGTACCCCACGCTGGCAGCCCGTCCTGGCTTTGGCTGCTGTAGCTGTGCTGATTGCCGCGTTTATCCTTTGGCAGCAAGCGCCCCCTGCTCCCCAGCAAATTGAATTAACAGCGACGAATGCCGCTCCCGACGCCGAGGGGGTTATTGAAATTGCCACAAACGGCCGTGCCACCCTCACCGTCAACGGCTTGCCGCCCCTGGCCGCAGAGCAGCAGTACCAACTTTGGTTGATTGAAGATGGACAGCGGGCCAGCGGCGCCATATTCTCTGTGAGCGATACGGGGGCAGCTACCGTTACGATTACGGCGGAACGGCCGTTAGCCACCTACAGCGCTTTCGGCATCACCATTGAACCAGCCGGGGGCAGCCCTGGCCCCACTGGGGAGCGCGTTCTCGGCCACAACCTATAAAATACGCACAATGTCGCTGGTTGCAAAAATGGGGCCGACGAAAAGCCGAAGCGCCGGACTGGCATACAGTGCAGGCGGCACGCTAATGTCGGCCAGGTACAACTCCCCAACGTGTGTTAACCCCTGCTCCGAATACAATCCAGCCTTTGGCAAGGCCAGCGTCATGGTTGCCGTAGCCTGAATAGCCGGTTCATACACCGTGCCGCTGGTCGTGTCCAACCCAGATGGCGTATCCAGAGCCAGGACAGGTGCAACCTGTCGGTTTGCCCATTGGATGAGATGCGCCGCGGTTCCCCGGGGATTGCCCTGCAAACTGTAGCCAATGATGCCATCGATAATGAGGTCAACCGGTTCGTCGTCTTGGATGGCATCAGTTAATGTCACAGGAACGGCCGTGCGCCGCAAGTTATCCAATTGATGGCGGGGCACGGGAGTAAACGCTTCGTCTAGTTTAGTGACAAATACATGCACGGCCGCCCCATAGTTATGCAGTCGTCGCGCACATACCAGCGCCCCGCCCCCATTTCCGCCGGTGCCAGCCAGCACCACAACCCTTTTGCCGCGTGGATCACCGTTGAGAAAACGTTCGCGGGCCAGGTGGGCCAGATTACGCCCGGCATTTTCCATCATCTGTGTCAGGTCAATCTTGTAATCCTCAATCATCGCCCGATCAACTTCTGCCATTTGTGCGGTAGTGAGCCTGGGAACAGGGTCTGTATAAGTTGGAATCATGGCAACACCTTACGAGCGTCCGTAGACAGGAATTGCAGCACCATGAATATCGCGGGCCGCAGGAGAAGCCAAAAACAGGATGACATCGGCTAACGATGCAGGCTGCACCCAGCGGCTAAAATCAGCGTTGGGCATGGCATCCCGATTTTGCGGCGTGTCAATGGTGCCGGGCAAGATGCAGTTGACATTAATGCCTTTATCCCGCAGTTCTGCGGCGGCGCTTTCTGTGAGACGAATCACAGCCGCTTTTGCGGCGCTGTAAGCGGATGTATTGGCGTAGCCCTGCAATCCGGGACGAGATGCGAGGTTGATGATTTTGCCCGTGCCCTGTTGGATCATGTAGGGGATCACGGCCTGGTTGGTGATAAAGGTCGTTTTAGCATTCAGGTTCAGCATGAAGTCCAGTGTTGCTAACGGGGTTTCGTGCAGCGGCGTGCCTGCACGGTAGCCACCAACGATGTGTACCAATACGTCAATCCGCCCAAAGTGATCGATAATCGTGCGCACGGCCGTTTCCGTTTCATCTTCGTTCGTCAAATCCGCCGCCTGGATCAAAGTTTGGGTCGGATTAGTGGTTAGTTCGGGGATGGCCTGCCGCCCAATAAGCGCCAGATTGGCCCCGGCACGCTGAAAAGCTTGTGCTACAGCCATCCCTAAATTGCCAGATGCCCCGGTGACAAGAACCACCTGATTCGTAAAATCAAACATAAAACTGTCTCCTATTTCAGCTTACCCCACCTCTTTCAAATATTCACGGATCATCAGCGCTGCCGTGACGCCTTCTCCGGCTGCAGCCGCTGCTTGCTTGGTCGATCCCGCCCGCACGTCACCCGCCGCAAACAAACCGGGCTGCGAAGTCATCAACGTCTTGTCCGTGACAACAAAGCCCCATTCGTTTGCCTCAGCCAATCCCTGTATCAGGTCGCTGTTTGGCGTCAGGCCAATAAAGACAAACACGCCATCATATTGCCATTCCTTTATTTCACCCGTTGCCCGATCCTCAACAACTACAGCCTCCAACTTATGCTTCCCTTTGAAGGTCTGCACCGCATGGTTAACCGTCACGACCATATTGGAACGGCGGGCTACCTGTTCTTGCAAAAAGTGGCTGGCTTTTACCTCTGGTAAAAACTCTACAATATCTACCTGACTGGCAAACTTGGTCAGGAACAACCCTTCCTCAAATCCGCTGTTGCCGCCACCAATGACCAACACCTTCTTTCCCTTATAAAAAGCGCCGTCACAGGTAGCACAAAAGTGGACGTTGATGCCAAGCAACCCCTCCTCGCCGGGGATATTGAGGCGGCGGTAACGTGCGCCGGTTGACAGCAAAACAGCTTTTGCACCATATTCCTGCCCGTCTGTGGTGGTAATACACCAGTAAGGACCATGTTGACCGATTTTGACCACTTCTTGCGCCTGCAAAATTTCAGCGTCAAAACGGCGTGCCTGCCGAGTAAGACGATCTGCAAATTCAGGCCCAGAAATACCCTCGTCAAAACCTGGGAAATTTTCTAGCATATTGGTAATGCCGACCTGTCCACCCAGCCCCGCTTTTTCAATAACAAGGGTTTCGATACCTTCGCGGGCCATGTATAAAGCGGCCGTCAGCCCCGCAGGGCCGCCGCCAATGATGATGGCATCGTAAAATGTGCGTTTGGCTTTTGTTTGCAGGCCCAGTTTCTCGGCCAGGGCTGCATTGCTGGGTTCTACCAAAATGTCGCCATCAGGAAAAATGATGGTGGGAATGATGCGCATCCCATTGTTGACCTTTTCGACGTAGGCCATTGCTTCTGCGTCTTGTTCGATGTCAATGTTCACGTAAGGAATGCGCTGGTCGCCAAGAAATCGCTTGACTCGCTTGCAGTCTGAGCACCAAGTTGTGCTGTATACGATAATGGAATTATTGTTTTGTGTCGTCATTTATCATTTGCCTTTGTAAATTGAAGTTGCGCAAAAATAGCATGAGGGATTCTAAAACACAAATCCCCGCTCGAACACTTATGTGACGAGGCGGGGATGGATTTGCCTACGGCGTTTGGGGCTGTTTGTTAGGCTCGTTGTTCAAGCGGAACCCACTTGCGCTGGGTTTCTCCAATGTAAGTGGACTGCGGACGTATGAGACGGCCGTTCTCCTGCTGCTCGAAACAATGAGCCAGCCAGCCGCCCGTGCGCCCAATGGCAAAAGTCGGTGTAAACAAATCGGTGGGCAGTTCCAAACCATGCAGCAGCAGCGCTGTGTAAAACTCTACGTTGGTTTGCAGGTTGCGCCCTGGTTTGTATTCAGCAAGAAGGGTAACGGCCGTTGCCTCCACTTCCTTCGCCAATTCATACAAAGCCATGTCACCATCTGCCGCATACATCCTTTCTGCCGCACGACTGAGCACCTCGGCCCGGGGATCACGCACTTTGTATACACGATGCCCAAAGCCCATCAGCCGTTCGCCCGCTTCGATTTTGGCCCGCAAATAAGATTCCGCCTTTGCCGCTGCGCCGATCTCAAACACCATGTCCAGCGCCGGGCCAGGCGCACCGCCGTGCAGCGGCCCTTTCAGCGCCCCAATCGCGCCCACAATCGCCGACACCAGGTCAGACTGCGTGCTGATAATAGTTCGTGCGGTAAAGGTAGAGGCATTTAGGCCATGATCGCCGACGGCAATCAAGTACGTGTCCAAGCCACGCACACGCGCCGCGTGCGGCACGCTGCCGTTGAGCATGTACAGGTAATTGGCGCTGTGATTCAGATCGGGACGTGGCGCAAGTGGCGCTTGCCCATGCCGCAAGCGCCAATAAGCGGCAACAATGGTGGGCATTCGGGCAACAATGGCCTGTGCCTGGCGGTAGGGATCGCCTTGCGGCAAATCCAGATTGAGCGTTCCCGCACCCATGCGCAGTGCGTCCATCGTGGGAACTTGCGCTTTTGCCGCAGCTCGCAGTAAATCAAGAGTGGGTGTGGGCAACGGCCGTAATGCAGCCAATTCTTGAGTAAAAGGAACCAATTCGGCGGCTGTGGGCAGGCGATCATGCCATAACAGATAGAGCATTTCCTCAAAAGTCGCCCGCCCCGCTAGTTCTTCCAACGGGAAACCGGCAATAATCAGTTCGCCAATTTGCCCGTTCACACTGCTAAGGCGAGTGGCGGCAGCAACAGCATTCTCTAAACCAGAAATGACACCTGTGGTAGCCAACGTAGTCATGTTATTTCTCCTGCATGCTTTGTGATAATGCAATCTTATTCAGTCGCAATATTATTGTCAATATTGATTGTTTAATCAATATATCACGGATAGCAAGGCAACATTTTGGCAACGAGGATTTGACAATTGCCCATGAGCAGGTTAGGATTTTGCCGCCTGGCGCAATGTAAACAGTAAGATTTCATGGCTAGGCTAGTAGCAAAGAGCTATTAACAATTGAATACGGGCCACATTGGCCCAGGGGTAGATAGCGCATGGGCCGGATGATAGGATTGACGATTAACAATTTTGGATTGACGATTCGATAAGTCCGGTTGACGAGGTGGAGGTTCCTCACCGCGAGGTGGGGACTAACGGCCGTTTCCCAAAACGGCGCGGAAAGTCGAAAGATCAGCGGGTGCCTCCCAGGGTTGCCACACTCTGTCTCTTTGCCCCTTCAACAAGCGCTGCGACAAACCGGCACAGGCAACTGACCGACAAAACGCAGCACAGTGGCAGACGGTAAACAGTAATCAGTAATCAGTGACCAGTAAACTGACTACTGCCTGCTGACCACTGAATACTGAATACCGTTTACTGATTACTGTAAGGGGCGTCCCCCAAATTCAAACACAACTGAGGGTACGCCACGCATTATCTAAGATTGGTTCAATCTTGGAGATTGAACCAATCCTGCATAGGAGACAAAATCATGTGTGGTATCGTTGGATATATTGGTTCGCAGGAAGCGTCGTCTGTCGTCGTGCAAGGTCTGAAGCGGTTGGAGTATCGCGGGTATGATTCTGCGGGAGTGGCTGTGTTGGAGCAGAACGGCCGTATAGACATCCGCCGCGACGTAGGCAAATTACACAATCTGGAACAGATGCTGCTCACATCCCCGCTGCACGGGCACATTGGCATCGGGCACACGCGCTGGGCTACGCATGGCGCACCCAGCCAGCGCAACGCCCATCCGCATGTCAGCATGAACGGCCGTATCGTCGTCGTGCATAACGGCATTGTAGAAAACTTCATGGAACTGCGCGAAGAACTAGAGGCCGAAGGCGTGCGCTTCGACTCCGACACCGACACGGAAGTCATCGCGCAAATGCTGGAACGGTATGTGGAATCGGGCATGGGGCTGGATACGGCCGTGCGCCACACCCTCGGCCAGCTCAAAGGGGCCAGCGCCGTCGTCGTCATGAGCATAGACCAGCCCGACACCCTCTACTGTGCCCGCCTGGGCAACGCCGGCGGCATCACCCTCGGCGTGGGGCAAGATGAGATGTTCATCGCCTCCGACATCCCCGCCATTTTGGAGTACACGCGGCAAATGGTCTTTTTGGAAAGCCGCCAGATGGCCCGCCTGACGGCCAACGAATTTCGCCTGATGGATTTGAACGGCCGTGAACTCACCCCAGAAATTCACAGCATCGCCTGGGACCCGGTGAGCGCCGTCAAAGGGGAGTACAAGCATTTCATGCAAAAGGAGATTTTCGAGCAGCCCCGCGCCCTGATTGACACATTGGGCGGACGGGCAGACTTTGAGAACGGCCGTGTCCATCTCCCTGAAATGAACCTCACCCCCGAACTGGCGCAGCGCCTCAACAAAATCTTCATCGTCGCCTGCGGAACCAGCTATTACAGCGGGCTGGTAGGCAAATTCATGATCGAGTCCATCGCCCGCATTCCGGTGGAGGTGGAGTACGCCTCCGAGTTTCGCTATTATGAGCCGATTGTGGATGAGAATACGGCCGTACTCGCCATCACCCAATCCGGGGAAACGGCCGACACCCTCGCCGCGATGGAGCAAGCCCGCGAAGAAGGCGCCACCCTGTGGGCCATCGTCAACGCCTTTGGCAGCCAGGCCATGCGCATTTCTGATGGCTATATTGCCATGCAAGCCGGGCCAGAAATCGGCGTCGCCAGCACCAAAGCCTTCACCGCCTCCATCATTGACCAATATCTGCTGGCCTGCGCCCTCGGCGAACTGCGTGGAACCATCTCCGCCACACGACTGCGCCAACTTGTCGAAGACGTGGCCCATCTGCCCGATTTGGCCGGGCGCGTCCTCGATCATGACGATGAGTACCAGGAATTGGCAAACCATTTCTTCAAAGCGACCGACTTCCTCTTTTTGGGACGCGGCATCAATTACCCGGTGGCGCTGGAGGGGGCGCTGAAGCTCAAAGAGATCAGCTACATTCACGCCGAAGGCTATCCCGCCGGAGAGATGAAGCACGGCCCCATCGCCCTGATTGACGAGACGATGCCGGTGGTGGCGGTGGTGACGAAAGACCATCTGTACGACAAGATGGTCAGCCAGGTGCAGCAGGCCAAAGCGCGGGGCGGTGTGGTCATTGCCCTGGCACAAGAGGGGGATGAGGCCATCCGCCACGAGGCTGATTTTGTGATTGCGGTTCCGCAAGCGCCGCCGCTGCTAGCTCCGGTGGTGAATGTGATGCCGCTGCAACTGATCAGCTATCACATTGCCGTGCGCCGAGGCGCGGATGTGGATCAACCGCGCAATCTGGCGAAGTCGGTGACGGTAGAGTAGGGGGTGGAGTGGGGAACGGCCGTTTGTGATAAACGTCAATAATAAATGCAAATTCTCAATAAATAATGCAAATGCGTCAATAGAGGTTGCAAATTCACATTTTTTGCGTCAACAGGAAATGCAAAATGGGCCTTTTTAGGGCAATTTCGATTTTCAATAATTAACGCAAATTTCTCTATTTTGTATCAATGTCGCTTAAATAATGAAAAAAGCAACGCCACTTGGAAATCAAGTGGCGTTGCTTTTCTTTGGTCGTTTCGAGTAGTCTTGATGGGGCTATCTTCGCTCAGATTCCCGAATCCAGATTTGGGCGGCATCTTTGGACTTACCGCCATGCGGCGTGTGGCGCGGACGTACCTGGCACAAGACGGGAATGGTCACGGCCGTTCCGGCAATAATGACCTGCCCCTTGGATAAGCCCGGTAACTCACTCAAGAGTTCCCGCCCGACGCTCTCCACGCCTTCGGCCACCTTGCGCTGGTCTAAGTCATTGATGATGGTCAACAAACATTGCGTGTTGCATTGAGGACATCAGCATCCAGCTTGCCCGGCCGCTGGCTGATGAGGGCCAGCCCCAAGCCAAACTTGCGCCCCTCGCCCAGCGCCTCTTTGAGGATACCAGCGCTGACCACATCGGCGGCGGCTGGGGCAAAGCGGTGTGCTGTGCCAAGCAGCATGTCGCGTGCAACAAGGGGCGGCGGTGAGTACCTCGATGGTGAGGTTTTTACTGTAGGCAACTTATGCGTTGTGCCGATTTTCATACCAACCGATTTGGATGAGACTAACGGGCAGGGAAACTTCATTTTAGGTAGCACAGATTATTTAACCAGGCTACACACAATTCTTTGTTGTTTGCAATTCATGACGTAGTATGACCGCAGATTTTGGTTGTATTTTGATGGTTACGGCCGTTACCACCTCACCCTCCAGCAAATCAACCGCCCCCTCCAGCACAGAAATGGTTTGTTCAGCCGTCCCCATGTTGAAAAACACCCGAATTTCCGTACCTTCAAAGCGGCGGGCAAAGCCATACAGCCCGCGCTCGTCCGAGACCAAAATCTCGTCGAAGTCGCCGTACATGAGAGCGGGATTCTCCTGCCGCAGCCGCGCCGCCCGGCGGTAATACGCCAGCAGCTCCTGGTTGTGCCGCTTATCCCACCACAAGCCGCAGCGACATTGCAAACTATGCCCCGTCATCCCTAGCTCATCGCCGGCATAAATGAACGGCGTTCCGGGATAAGTGAACTGGAACAAGACCGCCAATTTCATCGCCGTCACATCTTCATCTAGTTGGCTAAAAAAGCGAACCGTGTCGTGGCTGCTGAGTAAATTCCACAACCCCGTCCATGCCTGATAGGGATACCGCCCGCGCAGCCAGCCCAATCCATGACTGAATTGGGTGGGGCTGACCGCCTTTTTGCCAAAAAACGCCAAGACATTGTGCGTAAATGGGTAGTTCATCACCGAATCGAGCATATCCCCTTTGAGCCAGGGGCGGGCATCGTACCAAAGCTCGCCGCCGATGATGCAGTCCGGTTTGATGGCGTGGATGCGCCGCCGCGCTTCGCGCAGGAAAGCGTGAGACATATCGTCTACCGTGTCCAGCCGCCAGCCGTCAATGTCAAATTCCCGCACCCAAAACGTCATCACATCCAGCAAATAGGCAACGACCTCCGGGTTGTTGCGGTTGAGATTGGGCATTTCGCGCAATTTGCCCCACGCTTTGTAGTTGATGGGGTACTCCGTTTGCACAGGAAAATCGTTGATCAGGAACCAATTCCAATATTTTGAGTCACGGCCGTTTCTCACCACATCCTGAAAAGCGGGAAACGCAAGGCCGGTGGAGTGCAGCACGCCATCCAGCAGCACGCGCATTCCCCGTGCGTGCGCCAGCTGCACCAGTTCGGCGAATTTGTCATCGCCGCCAAAGCGGGGGTCAACATGATAAAAGTCGGAGATGTGGTATTTGTGGTTGGTGGGCGAGACGACGATGGGGGTCATGTAGATGACGTTTGCGCCCAGCAATTGGATGTAGTCGAGTTTGTCGATCACCCCTTGCAATGTGCCGCCCAAATGGTCGTCGCCGTCGCGGGGGCCGCGATACCAGCCTTCGAAGTCGGCTCCGTCGCCGCGATAGAAGCTGTCGGGGAAGATTTGGTAGATAACGGCCGTTTTCGTCCACTCCGGCAGCACAAACAAATCATCCTTTTGGATGGCAGGCATGGAGAAGCTCATGTCTAACTGATGTTCATTTTCCGCGAAAAAACCGCCGTAGCCGTAGCAAATTGCCTCATCCACGCCGTTTAGCACAAAATAGTAGTCCACCACCTGGCAGTCGTGGGGGATGATGGCCTCGAAGAAGTCGTAACGGCCGTCGCTAGCCACCCGCGCCATCTCACACTGTTCCCATACATGATAATCGTGGAACATATGCCGATACTTATCAATGTAGATCAATACCACACTTTGCAAATCCCCCTGCGCGGCGCGTAGGCGAATCACGGCTTCTTTTTCGTTTAAGGCGTAACTGTCTTCAAGATTGGGCAAATGGATGATGGCTTGTTTATTCATGGAATTCCTTTCGGGGTAATTAGTAATTAGGTGATTGAGTAATTGGACACACCAGTTACCAATTGCTAATTACCCGATTTCTTCATTTTGATGGTTTGGTTAGGTACAAATGGGATGGTGCAACGGCCGTTCACACACACCAGCGGCTCCCCATCACACCATGCCTCTGTAAACCCACTCGGCAAATGCAGCAGCACTTCTTTGGGTTGCTGGCTAAACGTCGTGTCAAAGGCAAGTTGGAGGGCAGCGGTGGCGTCTTCGCCAAATTGCAAATCCAGAGTGACGGGGCCGTAGCGGGTGGGTGTTTTTTCCAGGAGGATGCGGGTAGACGGCCGTATCCACTCCGGCGGCAAACCCAACAGCAAATCCAACTGCTCCCCCCGCTCAAACAGGAGCAAATGGCGCAGCAGGCGCACAAACTCCGCCGACGCCCAGTTATGCGGCATGTCGCCCACCATCTGCTCATAGCTGGCACTGCGTAAACTCTGCTCCTCGCGCCAAACCCGCGTTACGCTGGCATGGTTGGCAAACGCATACAAATAATCAATCGCCTTGTCCGGTCGCCCGGCGTACAGCCAAACGTGGGCATAAAACGACGCCGAGTAATTCCAGACGGCGTTGTGCGGCAGCCAGCCCGTTCTGGCCGGAATGCCCTCCTCGTCATCAATCTGCTCCAGCAGGCGGCAAAAGTTTTGCACGATAGAGTCATCCGGCGCGAACACCTCGCCGGGGTAGATGGCGTGAGCCAGTGCCCACGTCGCCGTGCCGAGATTGATGCGCTGGTAAGGACTGACCTCGCCCGCGAAATGTTCATCGTGAATATGCTCGCTGCTTGCTCCCGGCATGGAAATGGGCAGGTACGGTGTCCCATCGGGCAAATGGCGCATGTCCCGCGCCGCTTTCTCGCGGAAGACGGTCAGCAAATCGTCAAATTCGACCGTGAAGCGTTGGGCATCATCCGTCACGCCTAACTTCTGTGCGGCGGCTGCGGCCTTTTTCAGCCCGGCCAATGTCCACAAAGTGGTCGTATATTCCGGGCGATGGCCGCCCAGCCCGCCATCGCCAAAAGCTGGCGGCATCAGGTTGTACTCGGCCGCATCCACGCCCCGCGCCTTGGACGCTTCCCGCTGGCTGCGAATGAACCCCACCGCGTTTTGAATCGTCGGCCATATTTCCGCCAACCGTGCCCAATTGTCATCCAGCTCGCAGTGGCGAATCAGCGAAAACAGAGCGATGCCCGTTTCTTTTTCATGGAAGGGCAGCTGCATAATTGCGCCATCGGGTTTGACGCGGCGCAGCAAGGCGTTGATGCCTTGCTCGCTGGCCATCTCATGCCCCAAATACCGCGCCGCCTCCAAAATAAAGTGACCGTCCACCACCCACAGCCCGCGATAGCAGGTTGAGCCAACCTGAAATTCGGGGATGCCGTCTTTGATTTCGCGGGCTTGCATGATGTTGCGGGCGCAGGCAACGGCCGTTTGCCACACATCTTCATCCGGCAGCTGCCACCCCAGCGGCAGGAGCGGGTAGTTTGTCCAAAAGTCGCGCTCGTCAGACAACGCTTGTTTTACCCAGGCCAGCATAGATTGGTTCAATCTCTCCTCGTCAAAAGTGTGATTGAGCGGGAAGATGAATGCGCCCTGAACTGGCTGAACGGCCGTTACCGTAAAACGGTCAGTCCGCAGCCGGGGAACAGGGCCATGCTGCCGACCGGAACTCATTTGCAACTTTTGTGGCGTGGCGACGAAGGCCAGTTTCGGCTCCGGCGTGGACTCTGGCGGTGGCATGGTGAGAAAGTAGGAGGGGATGTGCGCCCAGGTGTGCGCATCAACGCTGTAAATATCGTGGCTGGCGGCGGAACCCTCCACGCCTTGCGCTGACTCGGCCACCACAAACAGTTTGCCCAATGCCTGGCCTTCGACGATAACGGCCGTATCCACCGAGATTGGACCAATCTCCAAGATTGGTCCAATCCGCACCGTCCACAACACCACATCGGTGCGCTTGCCGTCTGCTTCGTGAGCAAACGCCAGCAGTTCCAACGTAGCGTGGGGATATTGAATAATCGTTTTCACAAATGGATGGCGTGCCGTTTCGGTTGATTGCGTGATGCGGACGGGTGCATGGGGCGTATCCAGCCCAAAGCTAAAGATGCGATTGAACCAAAATTTGCCTTCGCTGGGGAAGGAGTTGGTAAATTCGTAGAGCAGGCTCCCTTTTTCGTTTACCAATGTCTTGTAAGTGTCGTCGGGACGGCCGATGCATGTCCACGTTTCGGATGGGGCGTAACAATGGGTAATTTTTCGGGTCATGGTGTTCCTCTCAGGTGACAGTTACTTCCAAAGTGACTGTCACCTCTGTTGTATTGCTAAAATCGCCGCGCCGATGGCGGGGGAGTGTTGGGGTTGGCGGAGGGTGCAGCGAGGGAGACGGCCGTTCACGGCCACCCCCAACGGTTTCATAACAATCTCCCCTGCCTGTGAAAGTCCGCCGACGCACACCAAATCTACTGGGGCATCTTGCCAACCCAATCGGCGAGCCACCGCTTCCACACACTGCGCCACCTCATCCATGCCCCGCGCGATGATGCCGTTGGCCACCGCGTCGCCCTGCTCCGCCGCCGTGATGACCAGCCGACTGAGCGCGGCGATTTCAGCGACGGTCATTTCTTCGCTGTACAAACGCTGCATAATTTGCCCCATCTGGCGCAAGTTCAAGGCTTCCATCACCAGAGCTTGCAGCAGCGTGGACTGACCGCGCCCGTCAAAGGCGGCGGTGGCCGCTTTCATCGCCTCGATGCCCAGCCAGTAGCCGCCACCCTCGTCGGCGATGCGATGCCCCCAGCCGCCAGCCATCCACCGTTGCCCGTCGGCATTCAGGCCAAAGCAGGAGGTTCCCGTGCCGATAATTTGCACGATGCCCGGCTTGCCGCCCAACCCACCTGCCAGCGCGATACGGCCGTCATGATCCACGCCAACCCTGCCCGCAGGAGCCAGGTTGAGCGACCGTACCATCTGCAACACGGTGTCGCGGTCGGCCTGGGAGACGGTTCCGGCAATGCCCAAAAAGGCGGCGGCGAAGGGCTGCGGCGGCAGGTTGGCGGCGGCCTGGGCTTGGGAAACGGCCGTTTGCACATGCTGTCGCGCCATCTCCACCCCAATCGTGCCAAAGTTGGATGATCCGCCGTAACCTGTGCCCAGGAGACGGCCGTTCTCATCCACAATCACCGCTTCCGTTTTGGTGCCGCCGCCGTCAATGCCCAAATAAATGTCCATGCGTCTCTCAGGGATTGGTCCAATCTGGTTTCATGAAGGCGATGATGATTTTTATGGCCGTTTCGCCCTGATTCACCAAACGAAACCACTCCGCCGCTGCGGGAACGACAAAGGTTTCGGCGTAGTTGAATGGTTGTTGGGTAACGGCCGTTTCCAACAAAACCGTCTCGCCTTCCACCAAACTCATCACCTGGCAAGAGCCATTCGTCTCCAGCCAAACCGCGCTGTGGGCGTCCAGTTCGCAGCGGAAGACATCGTAAAAATGGATGGGATGGGTGGGCAGGTGCATCAGCCGCCAGCCGTCCCCCTCGCTGTGCAGGGCGGGTTGGGCGAGCAGTTCGCGCTGCACGCGCTCGCCCTGCATCTCGAAGCGCAAATTGGCAAAAGCGCGGTCAATGTTCAGCGGGCGCGGCTTGCCATCCAAATCCAGCCGCAGCCAGTCGTACATTTTGAAGGTGAAAATGTAGGGCGTCGCGCTGATTTCCAGCACCATGTTGTTGCGCCCGGAGCAGTGAATTGTGCCGTTGGGAATCAGGAATAAATCATGCTTTTTCGCGGGATGGATTTGCACAAATTGCGCCACATCTACGTCGCTGCCAGCAACCGCACTTTGTTCCAGTGCCTGCCGAAACTCGTCCGGGTTGATGCCATCCCGAAAGCCCAAATAGACTTGCGCGTCCGGTTTGCAGTCGAGGATGTAGTAGGTTTCGTCCTGCGTGAAGGTTTCGCCAAAGTGCGTTTTGATGAAGTCGGGGCGCGGGTGGCATTGCAGGGAGAGATTGCCGCCGTCAATGGTGTCCAAAAAGTCGAAACGGATGGGAAATTCGTGGCCGAATTGCGCAGCGGCATTGCCCAAAACCGCTTCGTGGGCATGGAACATCAACAAGTCGAAGGAGGCCTCGAGTAAAGCGCCGCCGCTTTGGAACAGCAGTCCATTTTCAGGTACGATGAGTTCAAATGACCAGGCGTAGTTGGGCACGTTTTGCGGCAGTTGGGGAATGGCCTGCTTAATCCAGTGGCCGCCCCACGCGCCCGGTTCAAACCACGGCCGTACTCGAAAGCAGCTCTGGCTCATGCGGGTCAGGCCATCGCGCAAATGGTTGCCGCTGATGAAGATGGGGGTAGACGGCCGTTGCCCATCCACAAACCAATCTATCTCCGGCAAAATTGCCGCTTTGTGCTGATTGAGGGCAACCCAATCCACAAAGTAGAAGCGTTTGTACATCTTTTTATGGTGTTCGGGCTGGCTTTTGCCCAAGTTGATCACGCTGGCGGCGCGGGCGCGGAACTGGATTTCGTTTTTGGGCACGTCCACGTAGACCAGCAGGGCATCGTCCCAGTTTGCCAATGCCGCGCCGCAGCCGTAGAGGATGGTAACGGCCGTTTCCTTCCCCGGTTGTAGTTTGGCTACTTTTGCCATATCGAAGAATTGTTGGAGACGGCCGTTAAACCGCGTGCCAAAAACGGGGTCATCGCCGCCCAAAAATGGCTCGACTAAGGCGTCAATTTCCGCTTCCGGCAGCAGCGTATCGCGCATATCCAGCCACGTTGCCGCCACACCTTGCCACTGAAGTTCGCGCGCCAATTCCGCCTGCAATTCATCCCAAAAGACGCCGCCATACCCGTCAATCACGATGCGGTTATGGTGTGCCAGCGCGGTGGCTAAGGCTTCATAGCCCACGCCAATTTTGGCATCGTCAATGGGGAAGGCCGGGTAAATATCGTACTGCCCCGCCTGGGTTGGCTGGTGACGGGTGGGAATCAAGTCTTGAGTTGTTTTTCGTTTCATGATTTCCTCATCACAGATTGGTCCAATCTCCAAGATTGGACCAATCTCGCCTGTCATTCCCCTTGTTCAGGACGCGCATAATCATCGTCATAGCGGATGATGTCGGCTTGCTGCCAATTGCCGAAGGCGACCTCCAACACGCGCACGGTGGGGCCACTGCTGCTCAGGCGGTGCCGGGCGTTGGCCGGAATCCACAGCTCGTCGCCCGCTTTGGGGTAGCGGATGTCGTCGTCAATCTGCACGACCGCGCCATCGTCCAGCACAAGCCACAATTCAGCGCGGCCGGTGTGGGATTGCAGGCTCAATCGCTGCCCTGGTTTGACCGACATCAGGCTGACCGTGACATCTTGGTTGTTGGCATACTGTTTGAAGAAGCCCCACGGCCGTTCCACGTGATCAACTTCCGGCATTTGGGGTGGGATGGGTTTGGTGACAAAGTTTTCCATTTGTGTGTCTCCAGATTGGACCAATCTTCAAGATTGGTCCAATCTAAATGTTTGACGGTCTAGCAAAACAGGCTTGCCGTCTTGGGCAATGACCACTTGGCGAAAATTCTGTTCGGCCAAAGCGCCGTAATCGTGTCCGGCGCGGGCCGGGTAAATGCCAATATAGGTCAGCGGGGTGTCGCCGATGTTGATGGTGCGGTGGGCGGTGAAGGCTGGGACGTAAACGGCCGTATTCACCCCTAACTCCAACACCTTTGACTCACCCGTCTTTTCGTCTTCCAGCAGCATCAACCCTGAACCACTCAGGCCAATGTAAATTTCGGCCGCCTCGCGCCATTCATGCAGATGGCCGCGCGTCATGAAATACTCCTGCCCGATGCGCCCCGGCATGATTTTGCCAACGCCGTAATGGAGTTGGCCGTCGCCTTCGGCGAGGGTAACGCTGGCGACGGAGTAGATGAGGGGGTCAGATTGGGCGAGGGTTTGGCGGTAAACGGCCGTGTCCGCAAACACCCCCGCCAACTGACTCAACCGCCGCTCCACCACCGGATAGCCCACAACTGTTCCCGCTAAGGGGTCAAATCTCGTCAAAAAATCCGTATTCATCCGCGTTCATCCGTGTCCTGTTTTTTTCCAAGCAAAAAGGTTAACGGCACATCCAGCCGCTTGCGCCAGGCAATTTCTGAATGTTCTTCGCCTTCAAATTTGTGCGTCACCCAATCCACGCCTTTGGTGTAGCCGATTGCCGCCATCGCTGCATCTATTTGCAGTTGGTGCGGTTCGTACCATGCGTCTATCGTCTTTGTGCCGTAGTCGAAGTAGATTTTGTGCTGCCCCGGCCTGGGCAAGTGCGCCTGCAAGTAGCGAATCAGCAGTGGCGGCGCGTCTGGCCTGTCTTCCAAAAACAGCGGGAAATGGGTGGACAGGCAAGCTACGCCGCCAAACACGTCGGGGTATTCGGCCAGCGCGTAAATGGAGATGACGCCGCCCATGCTGGACCCCATCATGAAGGTGTTGGCTTGGTCGGTCAGGGTGCGGAAACGGCCGTCTACCACCGGCTTCAGCTCTTCAACAATGAATTGCAGATAGTCGTCGCTCAATGGGCCGCCGTTGTAGGTGTGGTCTAGCTGGGCGCGGAGGGTTTGAACGGCCGTATCCCCCCGCACAAACGGCTTATGCGGCTGGTACTCACGGAACCGCTTCTCACCGTTATTCCAAATCCCCACCACAATCGCCTCGCGCAGCTTATCTTCGGCGATTAGCCGCGTCATCATTTCATCCACACCCCACTCGTGATTCGTAAACGTGTACCCCGGCATAAACAAACTTTGCCCATCGTGTATGTACAAAACAGGATACTGCTGGTCAGATGTGGCATAACTTGGCGGCAGCCAAACATCAATGTTGCGCGGCTCAACAAAACGCGATGGAAAATCAGCCATTCTTTTAACCACGCCGACAATATGTGGCGAAGTGATGTCTTGTAATTTCATGTGCATGTTCACTTCAGATTGGTCCAATCTCCGAACCTGTTATCCTTTCACTGAACCGGCCGTTAGCCCGCCCACAATGTACTCTTGCAGAATGATGAAAACTGTCACCTGCGGAATCGCACCCAAAACCGCGCCCGCCGCAAACGTTCCCCAATTGTTGCCATAATCGTTCACAATAAATTGTTGCAGTCCCAGCATCAATGTGTACTTGTCTGCATCCTGAATCATCAGGCGCGGCAGCAGCCAGTCGCCAAACGTGCCAAAAAAGGTCAGAATCATAATCACCAGGATGATGGGTCGCACCAAAGGAAACAGCAGCTTCCAAAAAATCTGCCAATGCGTCGCCCCTTCCACCATCCCTGCCTCATCAATCTCGCGCGGAATCGAATCAAAAAAGCCCTTCATCAGCCAAACGTTAATGCTAATCGCCCCGCCCAGATAGAGAAAAATGAGGCCGCCCAACTGGTTCAAGCCCACAAAAGAGACATACTGCCCAATTTGTTGCAGCAGGCTAAACAGCGCAATCATCGCCAGCAATGATGGGAACACCTGCACAATTAAAATCATCAGCAGCAAATGCTCACGGCCGTGAAAGCGGAAGCGGGAAAAGCTGTACGCCGTCAACATCGTCAAAAAGCCGGACAGCACGGCCGCAATAGACGAAACCGTCGCCGAATTACGCAGCCAAAGCCAGAAATCATTCTCCACAAGGATGACGCGGAAATTTTCCATCGTTGGTTTGGCGGGCAGCAGGCGCGTTGCGCTTAACGAACCACCGCCGTTAAATGCCGATGACAGCGTAAAGAGGATGGGTAAAAGCGTGATGGCAAGCGTCACGGCCGCAAACAAAAACTTAACCGTCAGCGTCACCCGGCGGCGGTTGCGCTTCGATTGCCAAAATTGTTGCCATGCGCCAGGCTGCGCCACATGAGAATCAGACATTTTCCCCCACTCCTTCCCAAATTCGCATATAGCGGAATTGCAACAACGTAAACAGCAGCAAAATGACAAAAATAATCATCGAAATCGCCGCCGCGTAGCCAAAATCCTGCCCGCCACCGCCGCCAAAGGCCAACCGGTAGACATAGCTAATCAAGATGTCGGAATGCCCGGCGGGCGTGGCCGCGCCCGCAATGGGCGGCCCGCCATCGTTGAACAGGTAAATGGTGTTGAATGAGTTGAAGTTGGCGATGAACGAGCCAATCAACAATGGCCCCACGCCCACCAGCAGCAGCGGCAAGGTCAAATATCGGAACTGCTGCCAGGCGTTTGCGCCGTCAATTTCGGCCGCTTCGTACATATCTTGCGGAATAGCCTGTAACGCGCCGCTGTTGATCAGCATGAAGTACGGGTAAACCAGCCACACATTGATGCCAATGAGTGCCACCTTCACCCAAAATGGATCGGAAAAGACGGGCGGCCAGCCGATGGGCTGCCCCAACATCTCGGCCAGGGTTGTGCTGACGACGCCGTTCAGGGGGTTGAGCAGCCCGCGCCAAATCAAAATGGACAGCACGCCGGGGACGGCAAAGGGAATGATGAACAGCGATTTGATGAAACGGCCGAACGGCATATCGCGCCCAAAGGCGATGGCGATTGCCAGGCCAAAGGAGAAGGCAACGAGGACGGTGGCTCCGGCGTAAATGAATGTCCAGATGAAGATGGGCAGCAGGGGGCCGCGAAAGGAGGGATTGTTGAGGAAGCGGTCGAAATTGCGCCAGCCCACCGGAACCTGATAGCCGGGAATCAATTCCTGACCGTCGGCGGCGACAAACGCGCCGCGCTCGGCGTCGGCGGTGTACAGAATCTCTTTTTGCTGGTCGCGCAAGGTGTCGGTGGCCGGGTCGTAGACAAAACGAGGGGCTAACTGCGCCGCTTCGCCGGGCCGGGCGGTGATTTGCACGACGTTGGGCGCTGCGCCAAATTGCATGTCGGCTAACTCGGCGATGGCGCGTAGGGATTGGGCTTTGGTCAGGCGGCGGTAGTTGGCGACTGTTTCCGGTATGCCGTCTGCATCCAATGGGCCAATTCCTTCAACCAGCGTCCCATCGGATGTGGCAAATGTCCCTGCGTTATTTTGTGATTGGAGCCAGAGAGCGTAACGGCCGTCTTCCCCCTGAAAAACCGTGTAATCATAAACATTGGCATCATCCGGTAAATAAGTACGCGCCTCAAACACGGCGATGGACTGGGTTTTGGTGAGAATGTGCCCCGTGCCGTAGTTGGTGAAAGCGTAATAAATCGTCATCAAAATGGGGAAGATGGAGATGAGGATCATGAAGGAAAACCCGGGCGACATCCAGCGCAGAGGATAGCCGCGCGGATGCAGCCAGATGCCATTGACGAGCAGCGCCACCGCCCCCACCATCGCCGCCAACTGCCAGACGCCATCGCCCAGCATCTGGTAGATAAACCACATGGCGAAGGCGTCGAAAATAATCAAACCAAGCAGGACAAGACCAATTCGTCCCAGCGATAACGAACCAGCGTTTTTGTGAAAAGCCTCTGTTTTTGTCACAACGCATCCTCCCAGGGAAGAATGAATAATGAATAATTAACAATTAATAATGAATTGTGAATGGGCGCTCACTTCACAATTCATTATTAATTATTCATTATTTTCTTTAGAATCCGCCGCCTTCCGACATCTCAACACCCTCGCCGGAAATATCCAGCCGCCCCGTTTCGGGGTCAAAGGTGAAGGCGACGCCGGTGTCGGTGGGGACGGTGAAGACAATGTTGGAGCCATTGTGCAAACCATCGAAGCCGAAGTTGATGTCCCAGCCGCCGTTGCAGGCGACTTTCACTTCGTACTCTCCGGCAGGCACATCGAAATCGCCGCGCCACAAACCATCGTCGCCCAGCGTGAGCGCCGTCGCTTCACAGTCCGGCAGCCAATTGTCCAGACATCCCAACGCCGTCTGCACCGTTCCGGGGATGTTGACCATCTCATAATCTGTAGACGGTTCCTCGGCATTTGCGGCCGCCGCTTTGCTGGCGATGGAGAGCGTGATTTGCTGTTCAGCGGTGGGGAACGCTTTGTCGGCGGTCGTTGTTTGATGGGTGACAAAGATGAGCGCATTGATCCACGCCTGCCAGACTGACCCCATTTCGGGGATGGAGGGCATGGGGTCGGCGTTGATTCCGGCAACGGCAAGCGCTTCGATGTCGGGGTCGTTCAAATTGTCGCGCACAGGAAGATAGGCGGGTGTGCGCGGTTCGGCATCGAAAAACGCTTGCATCACCTCTGGCGTGGCGATGAATTCGGAAAGGACGATTTGGGCCAGCAGGGGATTCTCGCTAAAGGCGTTGATCATGAAACCCATAGAACCGAGAAACGGCCGTGCCTCCTCTGTCCCCGCCGGAATAGGATCAATCGCATAATTGATGCCCGACTCCTGAATGCGATGCAAATTCCAGGGGCCGGTCAGCGTCATTGCCGCTTTGCCTTCCACAAACCAGTCGCTGATAATTTGGCCGTCAATCGTTTCTGGGATTAACCCTTCGGCAAACATCGAACCGAAAAACACCGCCGCTTCGATTGTGCCAGGGCTGTCTATGCCGATGTCGCTTGGGTTGTAAGTCCCGTCCGCATTTTGGCCGAAAACATAACCGCCATAAGCGGTCATGAGGGGGTAAAAATGGTAGGCGTCGTTGCCGGGCAAGACAAAACCGTATTGGTTCGCCTCGACATCTTCGCCATTACCGGCGGCCAATTCGCGGGAAATCGCCATGACTTCATCCCATGTGGCGGGGGCGTCAGGTACAAGGTCGGCGTTGCGGAACAGGGCGATATTTTCGGTCATGTAGGGCATTCCGTACAGTTCGCCATCGTAGGTGAACGCATTTAGCGCCACGTCGGAGAAATCGGCGACTTTGTCGCCTAAATCAATGGGGGCGAGCAAGCCGTTGGCGACCAATTCGCCCAGCCAATCGTGTGCGCCGACAATGATGTCCGGCCCTTCGCCTGCGGGCGCGGCAACGAGAAAGTTGGTGAGTACCGCACCAAAGCCAAATTCGGCCACCTCCAGCTTAACACCGTAGTCGGATTCAAAGGGGGGCGCGGCCGTTCGGATGACTTCGGCCAGAATGGGATCGGCCCAGATGGTGAGGGTGATGGCGTCTGCGGCTGGTTCGGTAACGGCCGTTACCTCGACAGTATCAGTTGTGGTTTCGGCGGGAACGCCCGTTGCCGCCGGTTCATTAATCGTTTCTGCGCCGCCGCCACACGCTGTCAGGAGGACGGCCGTTAACAACATCACAGCGCTCAAAAATCGAAATTTACGCATCATTTTCCTCGCTTTTAATAGTTGCTGGCGGCTGGTAGTTTGTGCCAGTAAACCAGCCACTATGACAAACATTGAATCTCTCACGCACACGTTTCACAATATATTGTTTGATTTATCAATAGTTGATATATCAAATAAATCAGAAACATTATAAATCGAGAGAATTTGGTTGTCAATAGGGTTTGACGCCCTGAATCCTTCGCTTTAAGATTGGAGAGCTTGTCTATCCGATTATAAAAGAGGCGCTATGGCTACTCAGATTGAAAAGAATCTCCACCATACCTTGAACGATTTATTGCTCATGCACATCGCTATTGACAAATTTGTCATGGCGCGGCACGGGTTACGCCGCGTCCGTTTTTATATTCTGCGCCACCTGTACGAAAATCCGGGCATATCCATCACCCGCCTCAGCGAATTGTCGTTCGCCGACACAGCCAGCATCTCGCGGATGATTACGGGCCTGGAGAAAAAGGGCTTGGTGCATAGGGAAACCAGCGAGGAGGATCGGCGGTTGTTTTTCCTATCGTTAACGGAAGCGGGAAAGGCAAAATATGAAGCGGCAAATGCCGATTTGCAAGCGAATATTCACCAACGGTTTGCCCATATCGCTCCTGATATGCTGGCGGACATATTACAAAAGGCACAACTGCTGGCGGAAACAATTTCACAGCATCTTATAGAACAACAAGAATGACAAATACGAAGCGGATACACGGATTCCCGAACGTAAGAAAAAGCGGTTTATCAGATGTTGGCAACGCGAGCGCTGCGTGATCACGCACTTACCGGATGATGACCGAAGCAGTCCTGGGAAATATGCTATATTGTAACCAGCCGCTTGATGATTGTATGGAATAGCCATCGAAACCATCCCTGTTCACGTGTTTTGAAACACAAATAGTCTGCTCTTCCACAAAAGGTGGGAGTTCTATGGCAACCCTTTCTTTGTCTCTACTTGGCCCGTTTAAGGCTGCCTTTGATGACCGTTCCCTCACCCACTTCCGCAGCAACCGCACCCAGGCCCTGCTCATCTATCTCACCGTTGAACGCACCTACCCCCACCCCCGCGAAGCCCTGATGGAACTGCTCTGAACGGGGTTGCCGCAGAAATCGGCGCAGGTGAATTTGCGCCAGACATTGTACCAACTGCGCCAACTGACCGCCGATGACGACACGGCCGAAACGGCCGTCCCCCTTTTCCTCGCCGACCGCCACACCGCCCAACTTCATCCTAACACGGCCGTTGAACTCGACCTGACCACCTTACTGATTTTGGCATAGCCAAAGACCTGGAAAGCGACCTGGCGCTAACAATGGACAGCGCTATGATTGGCTCACCTGCATACATCTCACCGCGGGGATGCCCCTGGCGCTGGAACTCGCCGCCGCCTGGGTCGATACATTGACCGTAGCAGAGATTGCGGCAGAACTGCAACAGGGGCTGGACTTGCTGGAAACGGAAATGCGGGGTTTGCCACAACGACATCGCAGTATGCGTGCCGCAATCGCCTCCTCCTGGCAGAAGCTGAATGATAATGAGCAAGCGATGTTTGCTCAATTCGCTGTCTTTCGCGGCGGCTATACGCGGGAAGCGGCACAAGCCGTTACCAGCGCATCACTGCGGCTGCTGGGCAAGCTGGTAAATAAGTCGTGGATGCAGTTTGAGGAGGGGGAACGGCCGTTACCACCTCCACGAATTAATCCGCCAATACCTCCTGGAACAACTGGTAGCCAAAGGCACAATTGAGACAGCACAAGCGGCGCACAGCGACTATTGCTGCGACCTTCTCCACCAGTTAGAACCAAAAATCAAAGGCCGGGAAATGGTGCAGGCTTTGCACCAGATCGAAACCGATCTCGAAAATGTGCGTGCCGCCTGGGATTGGGCCGTCGCATGTGACAATATAGCGAACGTGGACAAAGCGCTCGTTAGTTTACAGAATTATGACGACATACGCGGGCGATCTGATGAAGGGGACTGACAGCCGATGACGACACGGCCGTGTCCCTTTTCACTTTCCCTGATTTTCTACCCCTATTTACCAAACTTCTCGCGCAATAGATCGCTCAACGTAGGCTGACCAATTTCCTGCAACTCATAACGCACCCGCTGACTGGGTAATTTTATATCCACAATCTTTGCCAGATCAATGGGCGTGGCAACAATGACCATCTCTGCTGGAGTTCGATTAATGGTTTCCTCCAGGTCAGCTATTTGTGCTTTGCCATATCCCATGGCCGGGAGTACGTTGCCAGTCGTGGGATATTTTTCATAGGTAGCGGTAATGGAACGCACAGCATAGGGGCGAGGATCAATGATTTCGGCAGCGTCAAAGTAGTTGGCAGCAACCACACCCGCACCATACGCCATTTCTCCATGCGTTAATGTAGGCCCATCCTCTACAACCAATACACGCTTACCACGAATGGCTGCCGGATCATCTACAAAAATAGGGGAGGCCGCTTTTACAATGGTGGCATTCTTGTTAACCTGTCGAATATTTTGCTGCACGGTGATGATATTGGCTTGATCGGCCGTATCGACCTTATTAATCACCACTGCATCGGCAAGGCGTAAATTGGCTTCACCAGGATGATAACGCAGCTCGTGGCCAGGCCGGTGAGGGTCTACAACAACAATGTGCAAATCCGATTGATAAAATGGCAGATCGTTGTTTCCGCCATCCCAAATAATGATGTCCGCCTCGGCCTCGGCCTGACGCAAAATAGCTTCATAATCTACACCGGCGTAAATGACAGCCCCACGCTCAACGTAGGGTTCGTATTCTTCGCGCTCTTCAATGGTGCAATGATGCTGTTCCATATCTTCGTAGCTGGCAAAGCGCTGCACGGCCTGTGCGGCCAGATCGCCATAGGGCATGGGATGACGAATGGCAACCACGCGCTTGTACCCTAATTCATCTTGCAAAATGCTGAGAACACGGCGGGAAGTCTGGCTTTTGCCGCATCCGGTGCGCACAGCACAAACAGAAACCAGGGGTTTGGTAGACTTGATAATCGTTTGACTGTGCCCTAACAGACGAAAACTGGCGCCAGCAGCTAACACGCGAGATGCCTGGTGCATCACATATTCGTGAGAAATGTCGGAGTAGGAAAAGACAACCTCGTCAATCTGATTTTCCTGTATGAGGGTTTCAAGCTCGGATTCGGGATAGATGGGGATGCCAGCAGGATATTGTTCACCCGCTAATGACGAGGGGTATTGTCGTCCATCAATGTTGGGAATCTGGGTCGCAGTGAAGGCAACAACCTGATACTGGGGATTGTTACGAAAATAGGTATTGAAGTTATGGAAGTCGCGTCCTGCTGCACCCATGATGATTACTTTTGGGGTCTCGTTGGAATTCATTCTGTTAATTCTCCTAAAATAGTGGGTTTGTCGTGGTAAGCAACGGCCGTTAACAGCAACCGTGCCCCCAAGCCTGTTATCATATCAAAAACCCCTCAGGATACCACTTGCCCCAATAGCAGAATTCTGCAGCGCTATTATGATTATGTTGATTGATATTTGATATTATGAAAAGTAATGCTATAATGCGTCTAGTTTTAACTAACATAAAGTCATGAATTAGTATTTTGTTGCACAGCTACACAATAAAACAATGGTTGTACCGTTTCAAATCTAACCATGTTACAAAGAAGCACTCTTTATTTTGCAAACGTCGCAGTTAACCTAAACACCCCCATTAAAAATTTGTGTGCTTCTTTTTTTATGTGTGTTGAGCGTACTAACAAAACAACTTAGCCCTACCAGGAGTAACAGGCGATGGAAGAGCAACTACTCGCCTTTCTTGATTTCCTGAAAACAGAATACAACTATTCCCACAATACGATTGCCGCCTACAAAAATGATCTCAACCAATTTTTGAAATTCCTCAAACGCAATCATCGATCGGTTAAGCACTGGACAGATGCGACTGCTGATGTTGTTGAATCCTACGTTCAGTTTATGGGCGAAAAATCTTATGCGTCGTCTTCGGTAGCAAGGAAAGTGGCGGCTGTTAAATCTTTTTTCAATTATCTGGTCTCAGAAAATATCACCAGTGAAAACCCCACAACTGAAATTGAATCACCCAAGGTGGAAAAACGGCTTCCGAAACCGCTATCATCGGATGATGTAGAACGGCTGTTAAACGCCCCCACACATAAAAAGAGCGCCAAAAATTTACGTGACAGTGCGCTGCTAACTACCCTGTATGCCACCGGAATGCGTGTAACCGAAGTCGTTTCGTTACAATTATCAGACGTAGACTTGGAAAATGAGGTGCTTCACTGCCCTAGCAAAGATGAGCAGAAACGAGAGCTGCCGTTTGACCAAGCAACACACAGCATCTTATTAGAATATTTGGAAAACGGCCGTCCCCATCTCCTCAAAAACAAAGACGAGCAAGCTCTATTTCTCAACCATCGTGGGCAGCAGCTTACTCGCCAGGGCCTGTGGCTCATCATCAAAGCGTATGCCAAAGAGGCCAACCTGAGCGTCTCCGTAACCCCTCACACACTGCGGCACAGCTTTGCCGCACACAAATTGGCGCGTGGCACAGACCTGCAAGAAGTGCAGCATCTTCTCGGCCACGCCAATATCTCCACCACCCAAATTTATACCCAACTAGAAAAAAATGCAGAGGAAGGAGATGACGAATCGTAAACTCACGATTTGCCATTTTCCCAGCATAAAGGATTATTCGTATGAGTGAGTTTATCACGCCTGTTCAGGTTGCAGAAGCAACGGCCGTTGTGCGCAGCCTCACAGACAAAACCCCCACGATCGCACTGGTACTTGGATCAGGATTAAGCAGTTTGGCCGATGGCTTGACCCATGCCGACATTATATCCAGCGCAAACATCCCCCATTGGCCTGCCTCCACCGTTTCTGGACATAAAGGTCGCCTGATCATTGGCGAATTAGAAGACAAAGTCGTATTAGTGTTGCAAGGACGCTCCCATTACTATGAAGGGCTATCCATGAACCAGATTACACTGCCCGTACGTGTCATGGCTGGCTTGGGAATTCGCACACTCATCGTCACCAATGCGGCCGGGGGCATCAATGCCGATTTCACACCCGGCGACCTGATGCTGATCAAAGATCATTTAAACATGCTGGGCATGGCTGGACACAATCCGCTGCGCGGTCCCAACGATGACCATCTTGGGCCACGCTTCCCGGACATGACCGAACCTTACAATGCCCATTTGCGCCAAATGGCTCATGCAACTGCCAATAAACTGGGCTTTCAAATGCAAGAAGGCGTTTATGCTTATGTGGCCGGCCCCAGCTATGAAACACCAGCAGAACTGCGATTTTTACGAATGGCCGGGGCAGATGCGGTTGGTATGTCTACTGTACCATCCGTGGTGGTCGCCCGTCATGCCGGGATGCAAGTATTAGGTATATCCACCATCACCAATATGGCCGTCCCTGACCCCGCTCCGGGCACAACACTAACCCATGACGAGGTTCTGGAAACGGGCAAGCGCGTCATCCCTCGCCTGACAAATCTTATTCACAGCGTTGTTCGCCAAATCAAATAGAGTGTAGAGATAAGGAGATAGACTCGTCTCTACACTCCCCTTATCTTTATCTGCATTTATGGACAGATTTTACGTTTTCATCATCCACAACGACGTGTGGATTTATATTTTATGTGCGTTTGGTCTGTTCTGGTATGGCAGCGAGTTGTTTCGAGCACAGCGGATTTTGCGCCAAGCTATTTTTGGGCTGGAGCGTGAAACTGGCTCGCGGATGCGCAATAACGCAGTTGTTTTTTTGCTTATACTGGGAATGCTGGCGGGATTTGTGTTTTTTGTGAATGCTAGCATCGCGCCAACCCTACCGCCAGAATTATTGACGCCGCCGACACCAACCCCTGATATTTTTGCAACGCCATTATCTTCACCAACACCGTTGAACACGGCCGTTCCCCCCACCCCAACCGGCGTCATCGCACCAACTGTTACCCTGGCTGGCACGATTCCCCCTGTTGATGAAGACGCAACGGCCGTTCCTACTGAAACGGCCGTGCCCGAAGCCACTCCCACACCTTTCGTCGGCTGCCGCGTCAACCTCAACATCATCGAACCGGGTGATGGCAGCGTGGTCAGCGGCGTCATCTCCTTCACTGGCACAGCAAACACGCCCAACTTTGGCTACTACACACTAGAAGCCAACGGCCCACAAACAAACGGCCAATGGGCCTCGCTGCTAGGTCGAGCCATTGACCAACCTGTCAATAATAGTTTTTTGGGGAATGCTGATTTAGGGGATTGGGCCTCAGGGCCGTATTTGGTGAGGCTAACGGCCGTTGACCAGGAAGGCAACACGACCGGCTCCTGCGTCATTCAAGTAACAATGAGCAATTAGCTTATTGACCATTGGCAATTTCATAGAAATCTAATTGCGTATTGCCGTACTTCCGCTGGTCATAGAGAGAGAGCGTTTCTAAGGGGAGTTCTTCGTACTCTTTCGGGTCAATTTGTATGATGATGATACCGGTGGGTGTGAGGTAGGTTAACGGCCGTTCCCCCACCACCTTTAACACCTCAGCCCAAATCCCCTTATACTGCGGCGGAGCGACGTAAATCACATCAAACTTTTGCGCTGGTTCTTGCTGCAAAAAGGCAAATGCATTCCTTTGCACCACTTTCGCCTGCGCTGCCAGCCCTGTATGCTGTAAGTTGTCTCTGATGGTGCGGATGGCAGGAACGGCCGTATCCACAAACAATACATGCTCCGCCCCCCGGCTTAATGCCTCAATGCCAACCTGCCCCGTGCCTGCAAACAAGTCCAGCCAACGTGTACCCTCCACATCACGGCCCAAAATATTAAACAGGTTCTCCTTCACACGATCCATAATTGGCCGTGTGGTATCACCCGGAACCTTCTTTAATTTGCGCCCTTTCGCTCGGCCGGCAATGACACGCATACAAGAAGCGTGAAACGTGAAACGTGAAACGTGACAGAATAGTCCATCACGTTTCACGCTTCGCGTTTCATTTGTTACATACCCATGCGCTCCGCCACAATGCGGGCGATGTCGTCAGGATTATCTGCCACCGGAATACCAGCATCACGCAAAGCGGCAATCTTGCCTTCGGCCGTACCACTCTTGCCTTCAATGATAGCGCCAGCATGACCCATGCGCCGTCCAGGCGGTGCGGTACGCCCGGCAATAAAGGAAGTAACCGGCTTAGAAACATGCTCTTTGATGAACGCTGCCGCTTGCTCTTCCAGATTGCCGCCAATCTCGCCAATCATAACAATGTGTTTCGTGTCCGGGTCAGCCTCGAACAACTTCAGCACATCAATAAAATCTGTGCCGTTGATAGGATCGCCGCCAATGCCTACGCAAGTGGTCTGCCCAATGCCCAAACGGGTCAGTGCGTCAATCACCTCGTAAGTCAGCGTGCCACTCTTGGAGACAACACCAACCGGCCCCGGCATAGCAATACTGCCAGGGATGAAGCCCACTTTGCTCTGTCCCGGTGTTAGCAAGCCAGGGCAATTGGGGCCAAGCAAGCGGATGCCCTTAGCATCCAAATAGGCTCGCGCTCCAATCATATCCATCACTGGAATGTACTCGGTGAGGCAAACGATGAGATCGACGCCAGCATCGGCTGCTTCATAAATAGCGTCCACCGCAAAGCGAGCGGGAACGATAATCATGGAGGTGTTGGCTCCGGTTTCGTCAACGGCTTCGGCGATAGTGTCGAAAACCGGCACTTCTTGCCCATCTGCCTCAAAAACTTGGCCTCCTTTTCCAGGGGTCACGCCAGCTACCACATTGGTTCCGTATTCCATCATTTGCGCGGTGTGGAAGCTGCCTTCACGCCCAGTAATACCGGAAACGACAAGTCGTGTATTTTTGTCAATGAGAATGCTCATGTTATTTGGCCTCCTTTGTCAGGGCGACAGCTTTTTGTGCAGCATCGGAGAGGGTAACGGCCGTTTCCATCTCTGCATCCGCCAAAATAGCCATCCCCTCAGCAGCATTCGTGCCTGCCAGGCGCACAACAAATGGAATATCTGTCTTGACCTGTTCTAAGGCAGCAATAATCCCCTTTGCCACCTCATCACCACGAGTAATGCCACCAAAGATATTGATCAACACCGCTTCCACATTCTCATCTGACAAAATAAGGCGCAGTGCTGTTGCCACCTGCTCCGCCTTCGCGCCGCCGCCAATATCCAGGAAATTGGCCGGTGCGCCGCCAAAGAGCTTGGTCACATCCATTGTCGTCATCGCCAGGCCAGCGCCATTAACCATACAACCAATATTGCCATCCAGCTTAATAAAATTGATGCCTGCTTCACGAGCTTTCTGCTCTGCTTCCGGTTCTTCGCTTGTATCGCGCATCTCCACAATGGCAGGCAGCCGGAATAGACTGTTATCATCAATAGACATCTTGCCATCTACCGCCATCAGCTTGCCTTCGCCCGTAATAACCAACGGGTTAATTTCGGTTAGAGAGGCATCGTTGGCCTTGAAACAGCTATAAAGACTGCTTGTGATTTTGTGGAAATCTCGCCAAAGCTCACGAGGCAATCCCATTTTCCCGGCGATATAGTTAGATTGGTAGCCCTTTACACCCAAAAATGGGTCTACATGGACTTTGATGATCTTCTCTGGGGTTTCTTCGGCAACTTGCTCGATGTCCATACCACCAGCCGCAGAAGCCATGATCATGGGGCGACGTTTGGCGCGATCAATAAGGACAGCCAGGTAAATTTCCTGGTCTATGCCGCCAGGGGCAAGTTCATCTACCAAAACTTGGTGAACGGTAAGCCCTTTAATATCCATGCCCAAGATTTGGTGGGCTGCTGCCGCTGCCTCTTCAGGGCTGTGTGCCAGTTTGACACCGCCAGCCTTACCGCGCCCGCCAGTATGCACCTGAGCTTTGACAACAACGTGACCACCCAAATCGGCAGCAATTTGACGAGCTTCTTCTTCGCTTCGCGCCACTTCGCCATTGGGAATGGGCACGCCATGTTCGGCAAAGAGTCGTTTTGCCTGATATTCGTGCAGATTCACAGATAACTCCTTTATAACAGTGGGATGGCCCATGTATCCAGCAACTGATCTGGATACAAAAGGCTGATTACAAACAAATAGAAAGGCGAACAGGGTTCGCCTCAACAAAACAGGACTATAAAAGTGCGTGAAAATTATAACACGCTCACCTACGAGGGGCGAACAAAGTTAGGTTTCCCTGAATGCAGAATTGCTGGTTGTTTGCAAGAGCAAATCTTTTCGACCTGTAGCAAATTTGTCACCTTGACAGGGCACATGAAAAACGTGAATAATCTTCTATAGAGTGTGATATTGGGGCTTTGTGGAGAGATTTGACTTATGGATATAAAAGAAAAGCCTATCATATCTATGCCGCTTCCGACCACTGCTGAAATTGATCAACTTGTTTCTGAAAGGAAGTTATTACGCATTTTGCACCCGGAGGTGCAAATGCAAGTGCGGCACATGCTAGATGAAAAAGCGGAGTCGCGTCAATATGTCATCGAAAATGGTGAACAATTGTACCTTTCTTTTGAACATGTAGAGGATTCGCAGCAACGCAATTATTTTTATCGCCTGATTCAACGGTATCAATCTGGGGAACGGGTAAGTTTAAGGGCGCTTCCGCCTGCTTTGCAGCAGCTATTACAGCCGGAATTAACACGATTCGGATACACTGTTGGCGCCATGCTTGTCGGCGCTGTTGCCGGTATTGGCATTGGCATTTTGGCAATGGCTGCGACTATTTTGGTAACAAATGTGGTTGAATGGGTCACGGGGTACGCCACTACGAAGTTTGCAGGTATGGAGGTTACGGCCGTTACCTTTGTTGTTTTTAGTATTGTCGGCTGGGTTGCCATTGGAATTCTAGCCTGGAACAAGCCATATCTCTGGGGGAATTTTAGCAAAAGCGCTGCGACTATCCGGCGAAAATTGTTCCGGTAGAATAAAAAAAAGGCCAGGGTACAAAACACTCTGGCCTTTTTATTTTGAGTTTATTACGTGCCGTTTACTGTGTACCGTCGCTTCCACTCTCAGCAGGCAGTGTAGCAGGTACGGCCGTTGGCTGTGCCAAGAATTTCGGGTCAAGCAGCGGCTGTGTGGGAATGCGATTCCGCCAATTTTCCATGAGCTGCACACCGCTTTCCATCTGAGCATCAATCAAATCACTGACCAATTGATTTTTCTCCTGATCCAAAGTCGTCTGCGGCAGTTCACGTACTTCGCGCCCGCTTACCTGAATAAGATAATAACGAGCCGGGTCTATATCATCACGCACAATCACGTCACTGGTTTCACCAATGGGCAAAGAGAAGGCGGCATCGGCAACGGCCGTTCCGTACAAATCCCCCAGGTCAGTCTGCGTGCGCCAAAGGTTCTCATTCGCCGAAGCGCCGGGAAAAGCAGGCGCTTCAGCATCCGCAGGTGTGCTTTTAACAATGTTCCACACTGTTAAATAGCCATCTTCCGCCTCTGCCATCATCGCCAACGCTTCATTGGCATCAGCCTCCGTATCGAAACCCAGGAGGTAAACACTGGCGTGTTCAGCTTCCGTGAGTATCCCATTTTCTTCAGCCAGCGCATCAGCCAGGCGCTCGTAGTAAATTTGGGTGCGTACCACTTCATGGTAAGTCGCCTCATCCACTCCATAATCTTTGAAACTGCCAATTAATTCACCAATGAGATCATTGTAGGCCTCTTCGGTAACAGGTGTGGATGTGGGACGGGGGGTGGCAGTTGGGCCAGCAGTTTCAGTTGGAAGGGGAACGGCCGTTGGCACAACATCCGTAATCACCGGCGTGGGAATAGGCGTCAGAGAAGGGGTCGGGACGGGTGCTTCCGTAGCTGTAGGCACAGGCGTCGGCAACCCACCGCCATAATAGCCAAACAACTCCCCAATTGTCTCGTCCACGTCCGCATCCGTTACCGTAATACCTCTAGCTTCGGCTGCCTGACGCACAATTTGTTCCTGAACCATCAGATCCAACGTATTTTGCGCCAACGCTTCAGAGTCCAACAACTCATTAATTGTCTGCCCCGCAAACTGTTGAATAATGCCTACGTTGCCCCCAAAGGCATCATATTGATTTTCCAAAAAAATGATGCGCTGCGCCCGTTCATAACGCACACGTTTTTGCCAATCTCGTAGTGTAATTGCCTCGCCATTTACTTCAGCCACAGGACGATTGGGGATAATGACCAACTCATTCACCAACCCAATCACAATTACCAAAATCAATAATCCAACAACACCAAAAACGCCAATACGAACCTGGCGCATTTGTTCTTCGTGCTTCCGCTTGCGCAAAATCTCTTTACGCGACTCACGTTCTTCTACTGCTTTCTTCTCGTTCTTCTTGGCCATAACAAAACCACTCACAAGCCCAGGCCAAATGATTGCCCGGTCCTCATACAAAACAAACGCAGATTACAATAATCTGCGTTTACACATATCCTCGTTGATCCTTGATTGCCTGATGCGCCCTGTTTACTCTGACACAAAGGGAAGTAACGCAATGTGACGGGCACGCTTAACTGCTACAGCAAGGGCACGTTGATGTTTAGCACAAGTGCCATTTTGCCGACGGGGACGAATACGGCCGTACTCATTAATATACCGCCCCAACATATCTGCTTGCTTGTAATCGATCTCTTTCACATGATCCACGCAAAAAGCGCAAATCTTCCTTCTTCTACGAAACTTTCTTCTAGGTGCTGAACCTGCTGCCATGCTTCAAAACCTCCACGCGCAAAGTATCGCGCTGCAAAATACAAGCCCTCGCTTGTCTAACTTTCAATCCTCTAAACGTTATCTGATAGCGCAATCATCGTCTGCGCCACAACTTCTGTCCGAAAATGTCTCCGTCCGGCGTGATCTTCCCAGCTACGAGTTTGTAGACGGCCCTCAATGTAAACTTGTTGACCGTTGCATAACTGTTGAGCACAAGTCTCTGCCAGGCTGCCCCAGGCTACTACATTAAACCAATCCGTTTCTTCCTGGTCTCCCCCATTTGGCGAAGACCAGGCATATGGAATAGCCACACTAAACGAAGCAACAGCCTGACCGCCAGGCGCAAAACGCAGTTCCGGTTCGCCATCCAAACAGCCAATAATCATGACCTTGTTCAAACCCTTAGGCATGGATCGGCTCATTGGATAGGCTCACCAAAAACTAGCTCTCTTTACGCACAAACATATAACGCAAAACATCTTCAGTGTATTGCAAATTGCGCTCAATTTCCGCAATGCGCTCTGGCGCAACCTGGGCTTCATAATACGCATAAAAGCCACGATTGAACTTTCTGATCGCATACGCCATCTGCCGCATACCCCAATGGTCTGCTTGCAGACTGCTAGCTTCAGCCCCATCGGGCGCAATCCAACCCTGAATACGCTCAAGCAAGCTATCGCGTGCTTCATCCTCTAATTCAGGTTGTAAAATAATAATGATTTCGTAATCTCGCACGTTGCATTAACCTCCTTTCCTTGGAATGACTCTAGCGAGTTGTTGCCCCCACTTATTGATAGATGACGGCACTGGAGCATGTCACCTGCCGCAATGAGGGCGGAAAGCAGCAACTAAACAGTATTGAATTTTTATAGTGCTGCGCAACAGCCCAAAATCATACCATAATTCTCAGCTCAGACAAGGGCATTTCATGAGCTTTTTTGACGCGGGTATCAGGCCAGTATAATATCGTCGACTTGTGGTTCATTACCGGCCACGCAAATTGGTAAAATTATATGACACAAAAACGGACATCCACCTTACGTCTGCTCCCCCTTCTGCTGCTGGTTCTGATTACAGGTCTGCACCGCCCCGACCACAGCCAGGCACAGGGCCAAACCCGGCTGGTGCTAGCCTTCTATTATAGTTGGTTCAGCCCCGACTCATTTGGGCCAGGGCGCACCCCCTTTCAACCTGTGCAACCCTACTACTCTTTCGATTCGGGAACCATTCAACGGCAAGTTGGCGAGGCACAATCTGCCGGCATTGATGGCTTTGTGCAAAGCTGGTACGGACCGCAAGTTGAAAACAACCAGACTGAAACCAATTTCCAAACCCTGCTGAATATCGCCAGTGCCAGTGGATTCAAGGCGGCTGTAGATTTTGAAGCTGGCAGTCCCTTCTTTGCCAACAATGATGACCGTATCAATGCCTTACGCACATTGCTTAGCACACACGCACAGCACCCTGCCTACTTACGAGTAGATGGTAAACCGGTCATCTTTTTTTGGGCCAATTGGCTGCTTGGCGTAGACGAATGGCTCACCATCCGCGATGCCGTTGATCCTGACCACAACAGTATTTGGATTGCAGAGGGTACGAACAGTGCCTATCTCAGCGTGTTTGATGGGCTGCATCTGTACAACATTGCCTGGTCAGACAATCCTGCGGGAACGGCCGCATCCTTTGCCGCTAATACTCGCGCCGCCGCTGCTGCATACGGCGGCTACAAATACTGGGTTGCCACCGCCATGCCCGGCTGGGATGATACGCTGCTTGGTCGCGGCGATGCTGCCTTCTACCGGGATCGGGCGGATGGTGCGTATTACCGAAGCAGCTTTGGTGGTGCGGCAGCCAGCTCGCCAGACATGCTCATCATCACCTCGTACAATGAGTGGCCGGAAGGGAGTAATATTGAACCGAGTGTGGAGTTTGGTAACTACTATTTGGAATTAACGGCACAGTTAAGTGCAGCATATAAGGCGGGCACGATTGAAGTACCGCCACCGCCCACGGCCGCACCAACTGCTCCGCCTTTGCCCACCTATACACCGGGGCCGTCGCCGACACCAACGATTACACCTACGCCTAGCAATACTCCCACGCCCACATTGACACCCACATCAACCAGCACGCCCACACCGGTTGCCTCGCCCACGCCACAGGAAGACGGCCGTATCCTTTACACAGTCACCGCTGGGGACACGCTTATTAATATTGCTGACCGCTTTGGTATTCCGGTGGCAAATCTGTACGCTTACAACAACCTGACACAGGACGCCATTTTGAGCGTGGGACAGATACTCATTTTAGGCTATTCGGCATTTCCCGATGGCTCAACGTCCCTGCCTGGTTATCCTCAAGCACGCGTGAAACCTGACGGCCGTATCGTCCACATTGTCAACAGTGGCGACACACTCATCTCCATTGCCACCACGTATGATCTGACCTTGGACGAATTGTATGCGGCCAGCGGGCTGAACAACACGTCATTACTCACGGTCGGCCAGGAAGTGGTGGTTGGCTCCCGACCACAACCGCAGGAAACGGGAGGTTCAGCTAATCTACCAAATGAGACGAGTACGGCCGTTTCCAGCCCTCCCCCTTCCCCTACCTCTGCCCCACCCACAGCCACAGCAACGCTGCAACCAACAGCGACAGAAACAGCAACGGCCGTACCCTCCACCGCAACACCCGCAGCCACAGAAACTCCTGCTGCCACGAGCAGCGCACCCAACTTTGCCAGTCTACTGCCCCTCATTTTAGGCATCATTGGGCTGATTGCCCTCACCGCCGCCATCTTCATTTACTTGGGGCAAAAGAAGTAAAGATATAGGGTAGAGATAGAGAGGTATCAATCCTCTCTATCTACCCTATCAGAGCATGTTGAATTGCTTCATGCAGGGAACGGCAGCCAATAACTTCCAGGCCATTGGGGAAATCGCCAACCTGTTTGCGTGTGGGACGCGGAATAATACAGCGTTTGAAGCCCAATTTTGCCGCCTCCTTCAACCGTGTGTCTAATTGGCTGACGGCACGTAATTCTCCACTCAGCCCAATTTCCCCGACAAAAGCCATATCTGCGTGAACGGGCTTATCTTTCACGCTGCTGGCAATGGATACCGCCACCGCCAAATCAACCGCCGGTTCATCTACTTGCAATCCTCCCACCACATTCACAAAAACATCTTTATCGTGCATGGGCATATTCACGCGCTTGGTGAGAACGGCCGTCAACAGCAGCAGCCGGTTATAATCCACCCCATTAGCCGTGCGGCGTGGGTTAGAAAACGTGGTGGCCGTGCCCAGGGCTTGAATTTCTACAAGTAACGGCCGTGTTCCCTCCACCGTCACCGCAATAGCCGACCCCGGCGCATTCACCTGCCGCTCCGCCAAAAACGCCTCCGAGGGGTTGGGCACTTCCTTCATTCCCGCGGCCACCATCTCAAACACGCCCACTTCACTGGTTGCGCCAAAGCGGTTTTTCACCCCGCGCAGCAGCCGGTAACGATGAAACGGATCGCCGCCCAAATACAATACCGTATCCACAATATGCTCCAGCACACGCGGCCCGGCAATCGCCCCCTCTTTGGTCACATGCCCCACCAAAAATACCGCCACGCCGGAGCCTTTTGCCAATTCTTGCAAACGGCTGGCACACTCGCGCACCTGACTCACACTGCCAGCCGAAGAATTTAGCTCTTCCGTGAATGTCGTCTGAATACTGTCAATAATCACCATCACCGGAGCGACGTTTTGAATATGGCCGAAGATGGCGGTGAGGTTGGTCTCGGTCACAAGGTAAAGGTCATGCGCCTTTACTTGCATTCGCTCGGCACGCATCTTGATTTGTTGCGCACTCTCCTCACCAGAAACATATAGTGTCGGGCCATATTGGTTGGCAATCATCGCTGCCACATCCAGCAGCAAGGTGGACTTACCTATGCCGGGGTCGCCGCCAACCAAAACTAATGAACCGGGCACGATACCACCACCCAATACACGGGAAAACTCAGCAATAGGCAAGGTCATACGTGCAAATTGATCGGAGGTGATTTCATTCAGCCGCTGGGGAGTGCTGTTGAAGCGGCTAACCGAACGAGGGGATTTGTGGGAGACGGCCGTTTCCGTCACCACCACCTCCTCTTGCATTGTCCCAAACTCACCACACTTTGGGCATCGTCCCATATAAGATGGCGTTGTCCGCCCACAAGATTGACAAACGTACTGTACCCGTTGTTTCGCCATAATTCCTACCTTGTAATCCAAATTGTAACTCAGCCAAACCAAAATAATCAGGACTTAAGAGCAATTTTGAGCAATTCTAGCATATGTTATACTTCATCAGGTGATAAACTGGTTCTCGATCTTCATCAACAGCTTTTGGATATTAGGGTTAGCCGTACTCCTCGCCGCTTTTAGCTATCATTACTGGTTGGCATCTCAAGAAAATCGGCAACTTAAAATCCAACTCAACCAAGTCTCTTTTCAAAGATTTTTTTGGGTTGCTTTAACCCTGGTGGGTATCGGGCTAACAGGAACCAGTCAAACAATCTGGGAAACTACAACCTGGGCCATTTTCACCCTGGTAAGCTTTGTCAACATCTTCAAGATTGGTAAGTGATACCACAGGAGCAAAGTCTATATGGAAATCAAGAGATACATTGCGCTTATTTGGCGATGGGCATGGATCATCATTCTCGGCGTCATCGTCGCTAGTGGAACTGCCTTTCTTGTTAGCAAAAACACCACACCTGTCTATCGTGCTGAAGCACGTTTTCTGATTGATGAAGCGCCAGGGGCAGGCAGCAGCAACGAATACAGTCAAATTTTGACAGAGCAGCGCCTTGCCCAAACATATGTGCAAATCATGAGCACAAATAAAGTGATGGAAGAAACCATCTCTCGCCTGGAACTCCCTCTGACAGTTAACCAACTCAAATCTAAAATTACAGTTAATGCGCCACAAGAAACGCAAATTCTGGAAATCAGTGTAGAAGATACAGATGCGGCACGGGCAGCCAACATTGCCAATACGATAGGCCAAGTCTTTATCGAGCAAAATCTAACTCGTGAAAGCCAACGCTATGCAGAACCCATTGCAAATTGGGAAAAACGCATCACAGAAATTGGCGATGAAATTGAAGACTTAGATCGGCAAATTAGCGCTTTAGAAGGAGTGGAAACACCCGAAGAGATAGCCGCTCTTTCTCGGCTTGAAACGCAGCGGAACGAAGCCCGCCTTAGATACACTGAAGCATTTAATGAATTAAATGATTTGCAAGTCTCTCAAATTCAGGAAAGTAATAACATTCAGCCGATTGAACCGGCTGCCCTACCAACCAGTCCTATTCGCCCCCGTACCATGAGCAACACACTGTTGGCAGCGGCCGTTGGCGGTATGTTGGCATTAGGCATCATCTTCCTGATAGAGTACCTGGATGATACGGTGAAAACCCCCGACCAGGTGATGGAAGATACTGGATTATCCACTTTGGGAGCAATTGCCTTCATCAAAGGCGAACAACCCGGCGACCGTATTATCACTCACATCCGGCCCCGTGATCCGGTTTCGGAAGCGTACCGTGTACTGCGCACGAATCTCAGTTTTTCGGCCATTGACAAAGAGCTGCAAGATGTGCTAATTACCAGTTCGTCGCCGGGAGAGGGTAAATCTACAACGGTTGCTAATTTGGCAGCGGTGCTGGCGCAGGCTGGCAAGAAGGTCATTGTCGTTGACGCGGATTTGCGCCGTCCGGTACAGCATAAGATTTTTGGCTTACCCAATAATCAGGGACTGACAACGGCGCTATTGGACCAGAAAACGGCCGTTATCAGCCACATCCAATCAACCCCCATTCGTGGCCTACAAGTCATGTGCAGCGGTCCCATTCCGCCAAACCCAGCCGAACTGCTCAACTCTCAACGTATGTCTCAAGTGCTGGCGGAACTACGCGAGGTTGCCGACGTCATCGTTTACGATACCCCCCCAGCCTTGACCGTCGCCGATGCATCTATTCTCGCCCCGCAAGTAGACGGAACCATGCTCGTCATTGATACAGGAAACACCCGGCGAGACACCTTCATTCAAGCTGTTCAGCGTTTACAAAAAACAAGCTCCAATATGTTTGGCGTTGTCATGAATCGTCTACGGCCTGGGCGCAGCGGGTACTATTACGATTACTACTACTATTATTACCACTACTACGGTGCCTACGAACAAGATAATCGCAAACGAACAAAAAATGGGTCAGGCAAACGACCCAATTGGCTGGCTGGGTTAATCAAGCGGTAATGGCACAAACAACCATACAGCAAAAGCAATCGTCTCGGCTGCTCATCGCATTAGGAAGTCTATGGCTGATTTTGGCGGCTGCCAATCTGGCTTATCAACTTGCCAACCCCACTCTAAAGGTGCACTGGGAAACAGCCACTGAAATCCAAACAGCCGGGTTTAATATTTATCGTGGTACCAGTTCTGAGGATATTTCAACGCTAGTTAACCAGGATGGCCTGATTCCCAGTCATGGAGAAGATGTTTCGGGTGCATCTTACACATATGTTGATGACACTATTGAAGTTGGGCAAACTTTTTACTACATGATAGAAGAAATCGAGTACGATGGGCAGGCAAATCGTTATGACAGCGATGTTTTTACTGCCAAAATCCCTTACCTCACGTTGTGGACGGCCGTTATCACCGCAGTAAGCGCCATCGTAGGACTGGCCCTCATTGTAACGGGTCTTAAAGAAGATAGAAATTTATGAACGAAGAAAGCGGTCCCCACATTGCTCCAGAGATCATCTGGCGCACATTAGATGATAACGCCATTGTCGTCACGCCCAAAGCAGGCAAAGTACGTGTCCTCAACGGGAGTGGAACTCTCATCTGGCAAATGCTGGCAGAAAACAAGTCGCTAGCAGCCATTCGTGAAAGCTTAATCACCATCTATGAGGTAACACCTACCCAGGCAAGTGAAGATTTGCAAAGCTTTGTCTCTGAACTGACAGCCCGTGGCTTATTAGCCTGGTAGGTTGAAAACAGCAAGAATGGTAAGATTCAACCTCCCCTGGTCATGGGAATCAGGGGAGGTTTTCCGCGAATAATGGAGTTGTTTATGCCAAAAAAGTACGCGCTCTCTTCTGGCTTGATAGCCACTATGTTTATCGTGCTGCTGGTAACATGGCTCGGCGCAGCAAGCACACCCGTTCGAGCTGCTCATGCAGCAACGGCCGTTAAATCTGCTCACATCACCCTACACACTACAAATAATCAGGGGCTGACTTTTACACTGCATACGCCCACAGCAACCACAACCGACGGCACACCAGAAGTATCCGGTCTGAATTTCCGTACACAGGAAACCGGAGCGCCCGACTTACCATTTTACGCCACCTACATCGCCTTACCTCCTGACGCAAACGTAGCCGTCGCAGTAAACACATCCCAAATCATTGAAACTGCCGTTCCCCACCTCCAACCCGTCCCGACTCATGAACCCATTTATGATGACTTATCCTCAGAAATGATGGCTCATGACCTCAGCCAACCTATCTATCGTGAGGATACGGCCGTTTACAAGCAAAACGCCATTTATCCGGCAGTCCGCTACACCCTCTCCGACCCCATGTATTACGGCGACCTGCGTCTCGTTCGCCTCACTCTCTACCCCCTGCGCTACAATCCAGTAGCCGGGTTGCTGGAACAGACCCCTGAACTAAACGTCACCCTGACATTTAGCGGGGAAGATATAAGTAAAGGGAATGTGGGAGACGGCCGTTACAACCCCGGTCTTGACAGCGCCATCCTCAATTATGAGCAGGCCAGCAGTTGGCATCACCTGCCGCAAAATGTGCTGGATGCTCCCGCCACTGCCCTACCCGTTGGTCAGGAAACCTACAAAATCACCCTCGATCAAGATGGCATTTACGAAATCAGCGGCGCGGACATGCGTACCGCCGGAATGGACGTAGACAACACAGACCCCGCCACCTTGGAGATGCTCTACCGCGGTGAACCCGTCGCCTTTCAACTCATTGATAACGGCGACACCGTTTTCGACGATGCTGACAAAATCCGCTTCTACGGTTGGGCGTTTGATGGCCCTCGCGCCGAAAAGCAATACGTGGGTACGCAAAACGTCTACTGGTTGTGGGCCAACGGCAGCAGCAGCCATATCATCACCGCTACCAACGAAGCTGGACAAGGCCACGACATCATTGACAGCTTCCCCGAAAGCATTACCGTCGATACACCAGAACAATACATGTATCATACCCAGACCAGCCTTTGGGCCTTGTTCCCCAATGACCCTGATGCCTGGTACATGGATCGCATTTCTAAAAGCAATGCTAACCCCATAACCAAGACATACACCATTACCTTGCCGCACCCGCTCCTATCTGGCCCTGATGCCCAAATATTGGCCGAGGTCATGACCATCAAGAATCAAATTGATTATGTAGGTCGTGTGTCCATTAATGATGACCCTAATTATGGTGAGGCGACGCTGCCCCGCTATTGGAACGCCAACATAACAGCTACCGTACCAATTACGGCTTTGCAGCATATGGCAAATGCGTTCCATTACACATCTCTCACGGCCGCAGGCAGCGGCAGTTTATCAGAAGTGATTTACATCAATCGCGTTACGGTGGATTACATGCGCCAGTTAACGGCATTGACTGACGAACTCATTTTTACAGCCCCGTACACAGGCACGCATGAGTTTCAGGTAGCGGGTTTTGGCAGTGATCAAGCACTGGTCTGGGATATTAGTAACCGACTAGCTCCAGTAGCCATTGAGATGAATGGAGCGATTAGTAACACGGCCGTTTCCACCTACACCTATCAAATTGGCCGCACCCACGACGACAATGCCGCCTTTATCGCCACAACTACTGCCAACCTGCGCCAACCGATCAGCATCACCTCCTACACACCACCAAGTTTGGAACCATTCAGCGGGGGCGCGGCCTGGATCGCCATCAGCCACGCCGACTTCATCACTTCCGCCATTGACCTAGCATCGCACCGCTCCGATCCATTCTATGGTGGCCTCAGCACCCAGGTTGTAGATATTGCTGACGTGATCGACCAGTATGGCTATGGACTGGCAACACCGGGAGCCATTCGCAGCTATCTAGCACACGCCTACGGCAGTTGGGATGAGCGTCCCGCCTACGTTGTCCTCTTTGGTGATACAACGTTCAATCCTCTGAATAAAGAATGTCTGGCGGGCTGCCAATCTGGTTTTGATCCCCTGGAACCAACCTACCTGCTCACCGACTTGATTTTCAAAGACCCTTATCAGGGTCTAATCCCATCTGATCATACCCTGGTCATGGTCTCTGGGGATGATATATTGCCGGATATGGCAATTGGTCGCATTGCCGCAGCCACGGCCGTTGATGCAGAGACGGCCGTTTACAAAATCATGCAATATGAGCAAAATCAGGCCAGCCCCACAACCTGGCCGCAGCACAACCGGATCACCTTTGCCGCAGACAACGACGATGATGGTGGCTTCTTCTGTGACGAAAATCAAATCGTCTCCGATCTCTTCCCTGCCACGTTTACTACAGAAAAACTTTGCATCGTAGAAAATGAAGACATTACCCTGGAGGAAAGCACGGACGAAGTGCGACTTGCCATGCAAACGGCCGTCAGCAATGGCATCTCCATCCTCAATTATCGTGGTCACGGCAGCCCTTGGGGCTGGGCAGGCAACCCCAATCTACTCACAGTTGATACCATTGACTTTTGGAACAATTTCAATAAGCCAATAGTCATTATTAGCGCAGATTGCCTGGATGGTTACTTCACCTATCCTGGCCTACCAGGTTTAGCTGAGACCTTCTTAAAACTCGATTTCGACATGGGAATAGGCAGCCGCGGCACGGCCGCACACTGGTCTAGCACAGGGCTAGGCACCACCTCAGAACACACAGCTTTACTCAGCCACTTCTACAACGGCGTTTTTGAGGAGGGGTATACGGCCGTTGGCGATGCCGCTATGTATGCCAAATTCATGTACTATCTCGGTGGCTACCAACAAGCAGAAATCTACAGCTTCACCCTGCAAGGCGACCCAGCCATGCACCTATACCGCCCCGACCTCAACCTGCAAATGAATGCTACCCCACTTAACGCTACCCCCAGTTCTTTTGTCACCTTCACCCTCACAATTGAAAATCAGGCACTCTACCCTGCGTACCCCATGATCAGCGGCACAATGCCCCCAGAACTGGCATTTGTGGACGCATCTTCTACCGTGCCCATTAGTTACACGTCAGACCAGACAAGCGGGCTGTTTACACTGAATGTGCTATCATCCTTACCCGAAAATGAAGCGGTTACACTCACGGTTACGGCCATTGTCTCCGATACCGCACCTGTTGGCTCCATCACCGTAACAGCAACAGTAGATAGTTCCAGCCTGGACTTGAATTTTAACGATAATACAGACCAGATTGATGTTACAATTTATTGGGAGACCCTTTACATTTACTTACCAACCATTCTCCGACCCTAACTGAGGGCTTTTATTATTATGCGCACCCACCACATCCTTCATTGGCGATTTACTGCTGGCATCATTAGTTTGCTAGCGCTCATTGCCATGACCCTGGCCGTTCATGCGCAAATTGCCCCGATCAATGTCACACTGGCCTCTTTCGACGTCACCCCACTGGATAATGCCGTGCGGCTGGAATGGACAACAGACACAGAGTTAGACCTGGCCGGTTTCTTTTTACGGCGCGAACACAACGGCGACCTCGTTGACTTGGACAATATTGGCATTGTTCCAGGTGAAGGAGGCACGGTTTTTGGTGCAGATTATGAGGTGGTAGATAACACGGCCGTTAACTACAACACCTACACCTACAAATTGTACGAACTTGAAACGGATGGCGATGAAATCGAACTCGACTCGGAAACCGTTACCCTAACAGGGCCAACGGCCACGCCAATTGTCATTGGCGGCAGCAACCCCACCAATACGCCCGTGCCACAAAACAGCAACACATCAACACCCACGCCAACTAGAACGCAATCAAGTAATACGGCTACGCCAACGCCAATCGCCACAACCAGCGGCACACGCATCCCATCTCCTACACCCTTAAAGGAAGATGTGACACCATTGAGCACGGCCGTTTCCACACCCCAGCCCACCAGCACCCGCTTCCCCACCCCCACACCGGGTGACACCTCAAATCAATCCGGGACGCAACCCATCCAACTGACGACAGAAGAAACCTCGCCCACCGCCACACCAGACCCACTTAACTTACCGCCCATGCTCGCCACGCCAGATAACCACATAACCGTTGGCGTGCCGGTCGCCTATGCTCAAGAAGGATACGCTGCCCCTCCCACGCCATCTCCCATTCCCATCGGCAGCGACCGCGCTTACATTCCGCCAATTCAAACCATTGCCACCCCGCCGCCCGCCGTCCAAAGCGAGCCGGCGGGCGCAGAGGAAGGTCGTATGCTTTTATGGACTGGATTCTTGCTAGCACTGTTGCTGTTCGTCGGCAGCGTTGTCGGTTCCATTCTTTTGTTCACCCGTAAACAAGACCGCTCAAACAATTAGCAATTCACCATTTACCATTCACAATTCATTATTCTTCCTTCATGAAGTCCAATAAATTTCTCTCTCTTCTACTCCTTTTGTTCCTTTTGCTCGCCTGCCGTAAAACAGACAATCCACCAGAAATTACGGGTGAAGTCAGCAGCAGTGCTGTTCGGCTGGGCATTACCACCGATGGCATTTACCACGTCACCTTATCGGCGCTGCAAGATGCTGGCATGATTGTCGATACGCTGGATGCTGCCAATCTGCGTCTCACACAAGGGGACACGGCCGTTCCCATCCTCATTCAAGACAACCAACTCATCTTCTACGGGCAGGCCCCCAGCAACCGCTACACCGCCACTCGCCCCTACATTTTGACAACGGGTGAAGCGGGCGAAATGATGACGGAAACGGCCGTTTCCACCGAAACCGCCGCCCCCCTCGACGAAATCCCGCAAACCCTACACCTCGAAGAAAACAACGAATATCTGGCCCAGGCCCGCCAAGACGACGACAGCGACCTCTGGTTCTGGCAAGAAATCGGCCTGCAACAAAAGGCCGACCTCACCCTCAACCTGCCCAGCGTAGGCAGCGGCCCTGCCACCATGCGCTTGCGCTTATGGGGCATCAGCCAGGACTACCAGGTTGATCCCGACCACGACTTCGACCTCATCCTCAACGACCAAAAACTTGAGACTGTCACCTGGGACGGCGAAACATATTACACGGCCGAAGTCGCCGTACCCGCCGGGCTGCTCAAAACCGGCAACAATCACCTGACGTTGGACAACACTCCCGCAGGCGCGGTTGTAGTAGACATTGCCTCCCTCAATTGGGTGGAACTAGATTACATGGCTCCGGCAACGGCCGTCAACGACCGACTCACCTTCACGGGCGCAGCAGGCAGCATCACCCTTGATGGCTTCAGCGGCACGCCCACCCTCTTTGACGTCACCAACCCGACCACACCCGTACAGCTAACCGGCGCAGACTGCGGCAGCAAACAAGCCTGCCTCACTGCCACACCAGACAGGCACATCGCCGCCATTGGCCCGTCTGGGTTCCGGCAGCCGCAAGAGATACGGCCGTTACGCACCTCCGACTGGCACAACACCGCCAACCAGGCCGACCTGCTGATCATCACCACAGACGCCCTCGCACCCGGCCTCGACGACCTCATCGCCGCCCGTGAAGCGCAAGGGCTGACCGTCGCCCTCCTGCCCGTTGCCGAAATTTACGACGAATTTGGTGCAGGCGATGCCACCCCCGACAGCATCCTCGCCTTTGTGCAATACGCCGCCACCAACTGGCAAGACCCCAAACCCCGCTACCTCCTCCTCGTCGGCGACGCCACCACCGATTACCGTAACTATGGCGGCACAGCGCCGACAAACATCATCCCCCCCTTCATCGTTCCCGTTGCCTTTAGCGGTGAAACTGTCAGCGACACCCGCCTCGTCGATGTAGACGGCGACATGCAGCCCGACCTCGCCGTTGGCCGCTGGCCCGTAGACACGCTCGACGACGTGCGCAGCCTCGCCGCCCGCACCATCGCCCAAGAACAAGAGCAGCCCGCCGCCCAAGCCCTCTTCGCCGCCGATGGCACAGAGGCGCAATTTGCAGACATGGCCTCTCGCCTGGCTAATGGCAGCGGCATCACCGATATGACTTTGCTTAATGGTGCAACCGCTGATGAAGTTGTCGCCCGTTGGAACGAAGGTGCATGGCTCACCACTTACGTGGGGCACGGCAGCGTGCGCCGTTGGGGCAAAGAGGATGTGCTCAATGAAGAAGCCGTTGACGACCTACAATTAAACACGCCTTCTATTGTCATTCAGCTAACCTGCCTCTCTGGGCTTTTTGCCCATCCCACAGAACTGTCTTTGACCGAACAAATGATGCGCCAACCAGAAGGCCCTGTCCTGCTAATTGCCGCGACCAGCCTCACTTTATCCTCGCAGCAAGAGGTCTTTGCCAACACGCTTTTGCAGGATTTGCAAGACCCCGCCTACACACGCATCGGCGATGCCGTGTTGGATGCCCATCGCTCTCTAAATGTTGACAATGAAGGTTTGCGTGAGATCAGCGACACCTTTACCCTTTTTGGCGACCCCAGCGCTCTGATTATGCGCCCCGCTGCCAATTAACAATGAAAAATGAGCAATTAACAAAGATCTTTAGTCAATGCAACAGATTTGACCAAAGGTGTTGACTATGCGTTTACAGATTACAGCCTTGACAATGATTGTGTCCCTAATAGGCTTAACAAGCTGTGCTTTGGGTTTCAGTGAGACACTACCAACACCCGCAGCGAATCCAACACCATTGCCCACTGCAACTGAATACATTGAGGAATGTGGCGATTCAGGTGTAACTGCTTTGGTATGGGAAGATGCAGATGGCAATGGTAAAAACAATAACGAAACCCCTTTATCCGACATTTGCATGAATGCCAACTACTACAAACCCGGCTCAATCTGTGATGGTACAACTAACAATGAAGGATTTTGGACTAGCACTCTTATGGTTGGCGGCTGCGGGACAGAAGAAGAGTTGAATGCCTTGACGATAGAGCAATGTAAGTCAATTTATATGACCGTTTTGCCATCAGAAGAGTATGTGGTCACAACCCAAGCGACAGTCATTGGGTGCAATGCCCGTTTTGGGCTTCAGCACGTGGTAACTGATACCTTGCCTGCCACTGCACCCAATTAATCACCATGAAAGTCAAAAATTAGCTGCATAAGCCTGTTAATTGTTAGTGGAGATGCGAATGGATGAATTAGACTTGCAAGGGGGCAAGGGAGATGAATCCGCTCCCTTGCCCCCCCGCCCCCCTGCTCCCATGCTCGCTTCCGGTAAAGTCCGCCGCCGCTGGCTGCGCCGCATCAACTTCCTGCTCGGCCTGGGGCTGATGATTGGGGGGCTGTGGTATGTCACCCGCCAAATCACGCTGGCAGAAATCGGCCGGGCGCTGCGGCAGGCAAATGGCTGGTACGTGGCACTGGGCACGGCCGTCATCCTCCTCACCCTCGCCGTCAAAACAATCCGTTGGCGGCTGCTCTTTCACCCGCCCGAACAACGCCCCCCCGCCCCCGCCGCCTTTTGGGCCATGATGTTGGGGCAGTTTGTGAACACGGCCGTTCCCTTCCTGCGCATCGGCGAACTCGCCCGCGTCTACGCCCTCTCCCGTGCCACAGGTCTAAGCAAAATGCGTGCCCTGGGCACGCTCCTCGTCGAGAAAACACTCGACTTGGTCATGCTCATCTTCACCTTGCTCATCCTTCTCCCCTTTGTCGTGCTGCCGGACTTTATGACGGAGCGGGGATTTTTATTGGGTGGTGTGGCAACGGCCGTTCTCGTCCTCCTCTATTTGCTTGCCTACCAGACCGAACTCATCATTAAACTACTGCGGGTTATCTCTCGGCGATTACCCGATTTTCTCGGCCATCGTCTGCTTAGTTGGGGTGTCTCCGGGCTGGAAGGGCTAACCGCTCTGCGCAGCCATCGCGCCAACCTGACCCTCCTCGCAGCCAGCGCCGCCATTGCCCTGCTTGCCACCCTCACACCCTGGGCCATCTTTCCCGCCTTCGGCCTGCCCTACGGTCTCAAAGAAGCAGCCCTGATCAACGTCATCTTGCTCGTTGCCGGGTCTATCCCTCTGCCAACTCCCGCCGGGCTTGGCATTGTCGAATTCGCCGTCATGTTCATGCTCCGTCAATTTGGCCTGATGGATGAAGCCCTGGCCTTCAGCTACGCCATCACCTTCCACCTTGTTGTAGACCTGCCCAAGCTCATCTTCGGTGCGCTGGCCCTCACCCGCACAGATTGGCGGGCAAACAAGGAGTAGCAGGCTTGCAAACAAACTCGCACAGGCTCACCAACAAATTAACACCCCCGTGTCAAATTTCTGACACCCCAGTATCAATTTTTTCATACCCTAGTGTCACATTTCTCACACCCTGGTGTTAATTTTTTCATACCCCGGTGTTAATTTGCCAGCACGCCCGTGTTAACTTTTTCACACGGGCATGATGGCAAATCAACCTCCAAACATCCACTTTATCCCCCTCTTCCTGTATAATCCCCCCTCATGACCATTCAATACTCCATCATCATTCCCGCCTATAATGCCCGGCACACGCTGGGCAATTGTTTGACCGCATTACACCAACAAACCATCTCCCACGAACAGTACGAAATCATTGTGATTGATGATGGCTCCAACGATGGCACGGGGCAGTTAGCCACCGAGATGGGCGCAACGGTGCTGTATCAATCAAAAAATGGCGGGCAAGCCGCAGCTCGTAACGTCGGCATCCGCCAGGCGCAGGGCGACATCATCTGCTTCACCGATGCAGACTGCACGCCCCAGCCAGATTGGCTGGAACAAATCACTGCACCGCTGCGCGATGACGCAACCATCAGTGCCACGAAGGGCGTGTATTGTACGCGACAGCCACAACTCACTGCCCGCTTTGTGCAAGCGGAATACGAAGATAAATACGACAAGCTGCGCGAGTTCCCGCGCATTAGCTTTGTGGATACCTACTCGGCTGCTTACCGTCGCGCTGTGCTGCTGGAAGTAGGCGGCTTTGACGAACGCTTTCCTGTTGCCGAAGATCGAGAGCTTTCTTATCGCGTTGCCGCCGCCGGGTACGAGATGGTTTTTCAACCGGAGGCGCTGGTCTGCCACCTGCACGCGCACACGGTTCGCACCTACTTTTGGAAGAAGGTGCTCAACGGTTATTGGGCCGGGCAAGCGGTCAACTTTTTCCCGGAGCGGCAAAAGGAAGATTCGTACACGCCACAGGTCATGAAGCTGCAAGTGGGATTGATGGGGCTGATGCTGGGCACGGCCGTTCTCTCTCTCCTCTTCCCCCCCTTCCTTTTCCTACTCGGCCTCTCCCTCGGCGGATTCCTGGCAACCACTTTACCTTTTGTACAAAAAGTGTGGCCGAAGGATACGGCCGTTGCCCTTGCCTCCCCCTTTTACCTCGCCGTGCGCGCCCTCGCCCTCGGCATTGGCTACGCCTGGCGCATCGCACGGCCCATTTCACCAACAACAACCAACCTGTAACTTGTAACTTATAACAGGTTACAAGTTACAGTGAACCCTATTCGTAACCTCATTCGTCAGAAACCCCAGGCACAATACGCCAAAATCATTTATAGTCTGTCAGCTTCTCAGCATTTCAGCTAATCAGGCTGACAAGCTGACAGCCTGACAAGCTGAATCGCTAACAATATGTATCAACGAATCGTTATCAAACTTGGCACAAGCGTTCTCACCGGCGGCACACCGCACTTTGACCAGCCGCACATGGTTGAATTGGTGCGGCAGTGCGCCCAATTGTACGCGCAAGGCAAAGAAATCATCATCTGCTCCTCTGGAGCCATCGCTGCCGGGCGCGAACGGCTGGAATTCCCTAGTCTGCTGCCTACTGTTACCAACAAACAAATGCTGGCGGCCGTCGGCCAAAGCCGTCTCATGTTCATGTGGGAACGTTTCTTCGAGATTTACAATATCCACGTCGGCCAAATCCTGCTCACACGCAGTGACGTGCAGAACCGCAGCCGTTTCCTCAATGCGCGAGATACCGTGCAAACCTTGCTGGAACATCGCATTATCCCCATCTTCAATGAAAATGACGCCGTTGCCACCGAAGAAATCAAAGTAGGCGACAATGACAACCTCTCTGCACTGGTCGCCATCCTTGCCGAGGCGGACTTACTGATGCTGCTGACCGACCAGCCGGGCCTCTTCACTGCCGATCCGCGTACCAACCCGGATGCGGAGCTCATTCCCGAAGTACATACCATTGACGAAACCCTGCGCACATTAGCCGGAGGCAGCGTCACTGGGTTGGGAGTAGGCGGCATGGCAACCAAACTGCAAGCGGCCGATGCTGCTCGCCGTGCTGGAACAGATGTGATGATCGCCGCCGGACAAGCTCCCAATGTCATTTTGCGGGCTGTCAGCGGAGAGCAAATTGGCACACGCTTCCCCGCGCTGGAGAATCCACTAGAAAACCGCAAACGCTGGATATTTGCCGGACCGAAACCAGTTGGTAAACTGATGATTGATGACGGGGCACAAAAGGCGTTAGAGAGAAACGGCCGTTCCCTCCTCCCCGCTGGCATCATCCACGTAGAAGGCATCTTTCAGCGCGGTGATACCGTCTCAATTCTCAGCACACAGGGCAAAGAACTGGCTCGTGGCATTACCCGCTACAGCAGTGAAGACCTGCGCCGCATCGCCGGACAGCATTCTGACACGATAGTTGATGAATTGGGCTACGCTTACGGCCCTGTTGCCGTCCATCGCAACGACATGATCATTGTCAATAGCTAATGGTCAATTGTCAACGGTCCCCTCATTGACAATTGGCTATTGACCATTGGCAATTCCAAAAGGAGAAACCCATGACCGACTTAACTACGCTGGGCATTGCCGCAAAAGCAGCCAGCCGCCAGCTTGCCATCCTGCCAACAGCCCGCAAAAACGAAGCACTACTTGCCATTGCCGATGAAATCGAGACACAACAGGAAGTAATTTTGGCACAAAATGCGCTGGACATTGCCGACGGTAAAGCAAAAGGCTTGAGTGACGCCCTGCTTGACCGGCTGCTGCTCACACCTGCACGCATCGCCGCGCTTGCCGCCGACACGCGCAAAGTAGCAGCTTTACCCGATCCCGTTGGCAGCGAACTAGAAAGCCGAATGCTGCCCAATGGCATGCGTCTCAGCCGCCGCCGCATCCCTATTGGCGTCCTCGGCGTCATTTACGAAGCCCGTCCCAATGTCACCATTGACATTGCCACCCTCAGCCTGAAAACTGGCAATGCTGCCATTTTGCGCGGCGGCAGCGAAACTTTGCGCAGCAATCTGGCGCTGGTGCAGGTCATCCAAACGGCGTTGCAAAAAGTGGATTTACCCGCCGCCAGTGTGCAATACATTGACAATCCCGACCGTGCCCTGGTAACGGAACTGCTAAAGCTGGACAAATACGTAGATATGATTATTCCACGCGGCGGCAATGCCCTGCACCGCTTGTGCAAAGAGCAAAGCACCATCCCTGTGATCACGGGTGGTATCGGCATTTGCCATATTTTTGTGGATGAAAGTGCAGACCTGGAACGTGCAGTAGACATTGTAGAAAACAGCAAAGTTCAGCGCCCCAGCGTGTGCAATGCGCTGGACACGCTGCTGGTGCATCCCAATGTGGCGGAACAGTTTTTGCCAATGATGGCGCGGCGCATGGCAGAACGGGGTGTAGAATTGCGTGCAACCAGTGAGGCGTATGATTTGTTGGAGCAGTACAGCGAAGAACACAATGCCACCGTGTTAAAAGCTGGCCCTGGCGATTTTGACCAGGAGTGGCTGTCGCTGATTTTGGGCGTGCATCTGGTAGCAGATGTTGATGAGGCTATTGCTTTTATCCAAAATCATACAACGGAGCATACAGAGAGTATTCTCACCAACAATTGGGCACACGCCACGCAGTTTGTGAATGCACTGAGTTCGTCGGCTGTTTTTGTGAATGCCAGCACGCGCTTTAATGACGGCGGGCAGTTTGGCCTGGGGGCGGAAGTGGCGGTAAGTACGCAAAAACTGCACGCTCGCGGCCCAATGGGGTTGGAAGAGCTGACGACGTATAAGTGGGTGGGATATGGGGATGGGCATGTACGGCCGTAACAAATAATGAATAATTAATAATGAATTGGAAATTGTGAATTTTTGTGCGCCACAACGATCAAGTAGGATGACGAACCGGCTTCACAATCCATTATTTTGGGTCAGTCGCCACGTATTTCTATCAACCACGCTGCTCGCCCTGCTGGTCTACTTGTTCACTCTGGCTCCAGACCTAATCTGGGCGCACTTTGGCGGAGATGGCGGGGAACTCATCACCGCCGCTGTCACTTTGGGCGTGCCCCATCCACCTGGCTACCCTACTTACGTCCTTTTGGGCAAATTTATCAGCTTCATTCCCATTGGCACGGCCGTTTTTCGCTTCAATTTATTTTCGGCTGTGTGCGTGGCGTTGGCAGCAGGCGTGGTAGCAGTAGTCAGTGGTCAGTATTCAGTGGGCAGCAAACTGAATACTGATTACCGATTACTGAATACCGATTACTGGTCACTGATTACTGGTTTAACATTCGCTTTCACCTCATTTGTCTGGGGGCAGGCGGTGATTGCGGAGGTGTATGGGCTGAATGTGCTGCTGGTGGCATTGTTTTTGTGGGCGCTTTTGGGGGAACGGCCGTATCCGCTAACAGGCCTCCTCCTCGGCCTCAGCCTGACCACCCACCTCACCAGCGCTTTCCTCATTCCCCTGGCATTGGCATTAGTTCCGACACGAAACTGGCCCAAACTAGGCGTGGGGCTGCTAGCAGGATTGACCCCTTTTTTACTGCTGCCCTTGTTTGCGTATGGCAGCAGTCCCGTCGTGTGGGGGAACCCAACAACGTGGCAGGGATGGTGGTGGCTCGTAAGCGGGCGCATTTACCATCCTAACGCCTTCGCTTCACCCGCCGCACAATGGCTGCCGCGCCTGCGCGAGTGGGCGCTGCTAGCGGCAGGGGGGATGGCGAGTTTGCAAGTTTGCAAGTGGCAGGGGGCAAGTAACAAACCTGCAAACCTGCTTACTTGCAAACCTACCTACTTGCTACTTGCCACTTTCTTCCTCTACTTTCTCTACGCCTTCTTTTACAATACGCTGGATGCGGCGGCACTGCTGCTGCCAGGTGTGTTACTGTTAGTTTTGCTGCTGGCCCCAATCCTGCGCCAATTGGGGCGATGGGGCTGGCTGTTGCCGCTGGCGCTGCTTTTGCTAAACTTCAACGGGCAAAATCTGCGAGGTGATGCGGGGGTACGGCCGTTTGCCATCACCGTCTTAGAAGAAGCACCCAATGAAGCTATTTTGCTCACACCGGGTAACGAAAGCATCTTCGCCCTCTGGTATTTTCAAACGGTTGAGGGCCTACGCCCTGACGTGATATTGGTGGATAAAAATCTTTTTGCCTTTGATTGGTATCGCGCACGATTACAGGCGCAGCATCCCGACCTGCGTCACTTATCGGTGGATGATCTGGAAGGTTTTCGTCAGGCCAATGGCGGGCAGAGGGCAATTTTGACAGTAGACTTGTGGGAAAAAATGGAGATTGAGAATTAGAGATTAGAGATTGATTTAAGTCTTAATCTTCAATCTCTTTCAAAACACTATGACTATTAGACAACATCCTCTTTTGCGCTGGCTCATTTTATTGGGCGTGCTGTTGATTGTGGCCTGGATGGGCCTGAAAACATGGCGCATTTATCGTGCGGCAACTTCGCTGTTGGCACAGCAAGCGGAGGTAGAAACGCTGCTGGCTAATGGGCCGACGGCCGTTGATCCCGATGCCGCCGAAGCATTGATCATGGGGGTACGGGAAGATTTATTGGTGATTAAGCAGGAAACGGCCGTTTTCCTTCCCATCACCCCATATCTAGGTTGGCTGCCCAAAGTGGGACCGCTGCTGGTCAAGGCCACGCCCTTGTTGGATATGGCTGACGCCGGAATAGAAACGGCCGCTTACGCCATACGCGGCCTCAAACCAGGGCTGACAATCCTGCAAAACGAGGCCTTGGGCGGCACAGACAAACTGGCTGGACTGGTTGCCGTTTTGGACATGGCCCGCCCTGATTTGGCGGCTGCGGCCAATGCCTTTGATCGCTACGCTGCGGCCCGAACGGAGCTGGGCGACCCGACTGATTTACCCTGGCGCGTGCGCACCCTGCTCGAAGCGGTTGATGCTTACCAATCGCTGGCGCAAGATGGCTTACAATTAGCCCAAATTGCGCCGACCATGCTGGGCACAGAGGGCGCACGCACCTATCTCATTTTGGCGCAAAACGAAGATGAACTACGCCCAACAGGGGGCTTCATCACGGGAGCGGGTGTCTTAACCGTGCAAAACGGCCAAATCACCCAGGTGTTTTTCCACGAAGACCCGTACTACATTAACGATTGGCGAACAAAGCCCTACGCATTCCCACCGCAGCCGCTTTATGACCTCATGGGACTGGAACTTTTCTTGTTTCGTGATGCTAATTTCTGGCCGGATTTCCCCACATCGGCGCAAATGGCGCTTGATTTGTACAGCTATGGGCAAGATGTGTCCATGTTGGATGGCGTTATCGCCACAGACCAGCGGGGCATTCAGATATTGATGAGTGCATTGGGGGCTGTGCATATCCCTGGGGAAGATGTGACCATTAACGCGCAAAATGTGATCGAGGTGATGCAAGCGGCCTGGGGTATTGCAGAAGGGGAAAATATCTCAGAATGGATTGTGGGACGTAAAGGATTTATTGGCGAGTTTGCTCAGGCTATTTTGAATAAGGTGACAGAGGATTTCGGCAGTATTGACCCTATTAACTTGTTACAGGCGGTGGAAACGGCCGTTACCAACAAACACCTGCAACTATACATGCGCGATCCAGTAGAGGCGGCTGTGTTAGATGCGGTGGGGTGGGACGGCCGTTTGCAAAATGAAACTGGGCAAGACGTACTCAGTGTAATAGATACCAATGTTGGCTACAACAAAGTCAATTCGCTTATCGAGCGCCAGATCAACTACCACGTAAATCTGAGCAACCGGCAAGCCCAACTTGACGTGACCTACCAGCACAACGGAACGGCACAAACCGAACCATGCTATCAGGGCACGCCCTATACCGCAGGCATCAGTTACACAGACCGCGTGAACACCTGCTACTGGGATTACGTGCGAATTTATGCACCGCTAGACACACTATTACTAAATGGCCCGCAGCACGACATTCCCGGCGAAACCTTATTTACCGGACAAAGTTGGCAAAAACCGGCACAAATTATTGCCGAACCCGTGCCGCTAGCTGTCATTGCCGATGCCTTTTTGCTGCCCCGCACACAAACCCTGACCAACAGTTACACCTACCAATTACCCGTCAGCGTAATCCGGTCAGTAAACGGACAGGAGCAGTACCAATTGACTGTCTACAAACAAGCAGGCACGCCCGCGCAAACGCTGCAAGTCGTGATACAATTACCCTCAGGCGCATCTGTGGTGTCGGTGAATCCACAACCTTTGGAAACGACAGATACAACCATCACTTTCGCCATCCAGCAAGATAGCGACCTGCATCTGCAAATAACGTATCAACCATGATGAGGTGGAGGAGTATGTTAAAGCGAATCACAATTACGGCTTTGTTCTTGATTACTTTGTTTGCCGCCCAATGGCATTTGAATCGTATCCAGCGTGTAGACGCGCAAGTGGCGACCATCCCTTCTCGCACGCCCACGCCAGGCCCGGCGACAGCAACCAATACACCGCGCCCCAATCCCACTAATCCACCGGCACAACCAACATCGCCACCAGCGGCAACAGATACGCCAGTACCCCAGCCGACGATGACGTTTACGGCCGTTCCCCCCACCATAGACCCCGGCACCCTTCTCCCCACTGCGGAAGCATGTGGCGAACCACCGACCGTGCAAGCGCTGAACAATATCAACGTGCGCAGCGGCCCCGGCACAGATTATGACATTTTGAGCACACTTTTTACTGGAGAAGTACGCGCCATTGCTGGACGCGCCGAGTTCGCAGAATGGTGGTTTATTTCCCTGGCAGATGGCAGCGAAGGATGGGTTGCTGATTTTACCGTCACGGTGCAAGGCTACACGGGCAACGTACCGTTGGTAGCCGCCCCCGCGCTGGATGGCAACACACCTACGCCAGGGCCTTTGTGGGAACCAACGCCGCAAACCGATTGTGCCACAGCTACCCCAGAACCAACGAGTACAAGTACGGCAACGGCCGTTCCCCCCTCCGTGACGCCATCTCCTGTCAACACAGCACTGCCAACCGAAACACTGGAAACTGAAATGGCAGCAGCAGCGGTCAATTCTCCTACCGAAACACCGCCAGCCCCGCCCGCTCCCGCCAATTCAAATCCAACCGCCACTTCAATCAGTGGCACGCCTGAACCGATTAGCGGGACTGCCTCGTTGGCAACGGCCGTACCACTGGCTGATAATGACGGGAGTGACGGCCATTCCAGTTTATTGCCAATTGCGGGCGCCATTCTCATTTTAATCGGTATCGTTGGTATCATCGTCATCAAACGCACGTAAAGCCCACGCGCCTTCAAAATCTATGTCCAATTTATACGCCAACAGAACCATCAAATGGGCGCTCATCGTTCTGCTGCTAGCCGGGACACTGCTGCGTTTGACCTTGTTGGGCAGCAAAAGTTTTTGGCTCGATGAAGCCAATGCCTTGCGTGTCTCTCACTTAGGCCAGGGTGTCCTCTGGGAAGGCAAAGGGGAAGGATACCACCCGCCTCTCTTTTACATGGCTCTGGAACAATGGGCGGAGTTGGGAGAAGATGAGGCCACCTTGCGGCTGCTCGCCGTCATCCCCTCTGCCCTCAGCATCCCTTTGCTTTACCTGCTGGGCAAAAAGCTGCTCGGCAAAGAAGCGGCAACCACTGCCGTCGCACTGATGGCATTTTCGCCACTGCTGGTATGGTACGCGCAAGAGGCTCGCCCCTATGCACTGCTTGGGCTGCTGGGGCTAGTTGCCATGCTTGCTGCTGCATACCTGCGCAATCAGTTTCATGTGTTCTGGTGGGTTGCCCTCATGATCAGTCTCACGGGCGGGCTTTATCTGCACTACTTTGCCGTCTTCATCATTCCCCTGGTGCTGCTGCTGCTCATGGCTTCATGGGCAGCTAAACAGGCGTCTTGGGCAGGGACAATTGCGATTCTAACGGCCGTTGCCACATCCCTCACCGCTTATTGGCCCTGGCTGCAATCCCCCGCCATGCAGCGCTTTTTGGATATAGCCCGCGGCGACCACAATTACGTCGCCTCGCTATTAACCACGCGGCTGAATTTCTTGCCAGATGCCAACCAGGTCTATCTTCTGATCGTTTTTGGCGGGCTGGCAGCCATTCTCATCAGTTTACTGCTAACTTATTACCTGACAAAAGCGATACGCAAAAGCAACACGTTCCAAAATTTGCCAGCGCATCGCGGCGTGCAAATATTGTTGGTGATAGGGTATGCAGCCATGCTGGTCTTGATGGTTTGGCCAAGGGGATATACGCTGAAACGCCAATTGATCTTATTTTGGCCTGTCGTGCTGCTTGGTTTTGCCTGGTTTTGGCCCTGGCAGCCGCAATCGGCTAAATGGCTGACGCCGATACTGGCTCTTTCGCTGCTGGCTTCACTTGTCAACGTGGCTTTTGTGCCTAAACCAGACTGGCGTGAAATGAATACCTTTATCACAGCAAACCAACAAAGCGGCGATCAGGTGGTTTTGGAGCCTTCTTATATGAGAATTCCGTTCAATTACTACAATCAGGATGCGCTGCCGCAAACGGGGCTTGCTTTTGGCGCGGATGAGGCGGTGTTGCAAGAGTTGGTGGCGGGCAACGGCCGTATCTGGCTCATCATCCACGAAGCAGACACGGACAGCCAACAGAGAAACATAGCCTGGTTCGACAGGCACGCCCGGCTGGTGAGCGTGACGGAATTTTACAAGCTCCAGGTGCGGCTGTATGAATAAGTGTCGGGTATTTAGGTGTCAGGTACTTGACACCTGACACCTAAGCACCTGATACCACTCAGTGCAAATGCTCTGCGGCAATAAAGGAAAGCCCTTGTTTGGTCAGGGCAACGGCCGTTTCATTGCAGGCAGCCATCTTATCCAAGAAATTACGCTCCAGATACGCCCAATCCCCCGCAGCAATAATCTCTTCTTTGTCGCGGAAATAATCCAGAATATCCGAAGGATGCTCTCGGGTTTCGTCCAGTGCCGGATCACCACCTTCATGTTTGGCAGAAATATTGGCAACGTGATCAGCCAGTTCCACTAACTCATCGCGGCGATTATACGGCTGGCGCACGATGTTCTTAAATGTCTCCGTGATGTGATGCTCGAAGCGCACCACCTCTTCAAAGCCCAACGCCTTGCGGAACTGTGCCGTGATTTCCATCGTCTCGTTGTTCACCGAATTGCTCCAATTGAAGCCAATCAGCGGCGACGTGCCATCGTCGCGGGCAAAAAGCTTTGCGCCCAGCAGCGTCCACAATGCGGCATAAGGATTGTCATTACCCATAAACACCGAAATCTTGAACTCGATATCCACGCCCAGGCGGTGCAATAAATAGCCCACCAGCACCGTGCCTGGATTCACGTTGAGCACCTGACGGATGCCGTAGTTAGTGTAATAGTAAAGGTACTCATCCAACCATTTCAAAGCATGAGCATTGGGCTGCCCCACACCGCCAAAATAGCCGGTAATGGTATCTGGGCCACCTAAATGGATGTTAGACCCGTCCGTGCCTTTGGTATCCAGCGTATCCACGTAACTGGCCCCAATGATTTTCAATCCGGCAGCAACAGCGGGCAAATCTCCATCTGCCTCCTGTTCCTTCATCTTGCGCACCCGGATAAAACGGCCGGGCATCAGTGTTTGGTTGGCAATGGCCTCTTTTGCGGCCGTAATCAGCCAGGGGAAATACTGTAAAGCGCTCACTTCCAACGTCACAGCAAACTCGTCGGCAAACGACATCTCGTCAGCTTTGCCGCCCAGCAGCTTGCGGCGGTAATCTGCCACGCTAATGAAAGCGCCGTTATCACGCTGCTCCATCAACCATTGCAGGTCGGCGCGGTATTCTGGATTGCTTGCTTCAACTTGTTTTAATAGATTTTCCAGCTTGCCGGCTTCATCTGCTTTGGCGTTAATCTCTTCTGGCGTGCCATATTTTGCCACGACTGCCAGCACGTCATTCACCACGCGCATGTCTGGGTTGAGCAAAATTTCATTGATGGCATCCAATTTTTCGGGGGATATGCGCAGTCTCTCTCGCAAATCAGTGGTCATGGGAATCTCCTTTCGCAGTATGCAAGTTTGCAAGCGGGCAAGTGTGCAAGTACAAAATCACTTGCCTACTTGCCACTTGCCTCTATCCAAGCAACTTTTTCAATTCGTCGTACTCGGCGTCTTTCATGCCGAAGTAGTTTTTCGGTTCGGGGAATTGTTTGTTTTGTACTTCTTGCACGTATTGGATGAGGCCGTTTTGGATGACCTCGCCAGCGTTGCCGTAAACTTTTGCCATACGCGGCGTAAATTTGGGGTAGAGGCCAAAGAGGTCATGGTAAATGAGTAACTGCCCGTGTGCATCGGGGCCAGACCCCAGACTCATGATGATGCAGTCTTCGGCACGCTCGGTGATGAGCTGACACACGCGGTCGGGCACAAGCTCTAGCAACACGCCGATGGCCCCTGCCTCTTCCAAAATCTTGGCATCTTCAATGATTTTTTGCGCTTGTAGGGCCGACTTGCCCTGCAAACGAAAGCCGCCGAGAGCGCTGGCGCTTTGCGGGGTAAGCCCTAAATGCCCAAACGCAGGAATCCCGGCGGCGGCAATGGCGGCGATGCGCGGGGCCATTTCGCGGCCCCCTTCTAGTTTGATGGCGTCACACCCGGCTTCGGCCATGAAGCGACCGGCATTGAGTACGGCCGTTTCATTACTAGCCTGGTAGCTCATGTACGGCATATCACCAATGAGGAAAGCATTGGGAGCGCCGCGCCGCACCGCTTGCGTGTGCCGGATCATATCATTCATGGTCACAGGCAGCGTGCTGTCGTAACCGAGCATGGTCATGCCCAGGCTGTCACCCACCAAAATCATGTCAATACCCGCCTGCTCTTGAAAATAAGCAGTCGGATAATCATAGCAAGTCAGCCAGGTGATTGGCTCACTTTTGGCGACCTTAGTAAAAAGGGTAGGTAAGGAAACTTTTTTACGGTCTGACATTGGTTCAGCTCCTTGAGTATAGGATGGATAAGTAGGCGCTTACGCGCTAACATCGACAAAAAGTTGCCGATAGATTACGTGGGAAAGTAATGAGTAATGAGTAATGAATAGTGAATAATTAATAATGAATTGTGAAGTTGTCACCCTTGTAGCTTACGCCATCGTCAGACAGAATTCAAGCGATGAACACCTTCCACGCGAATATAGTTTCTAATCGAAACCCAAAGGGGGCCTTTTCAGGCCGTAATAAAAATTTACAATTTATTATTCATCGTTCACTATTCATTATTGTCTGAGGGGACGGCTACGAAATCAATGTGTAACTGCACGACTTCTCCCACGTTGGCGACGCCGGGGGCTGAGGGAATGGTAAGGTTGAAGTCGGCACGATTAACGGCCGTGCTGGCGCTGCCACTGAGTTGTGTGGGGGAAACGGCCGTTACTTCCGCATCAAACACCACTTCCTGCGTGACCTCTCGAATGGTTAAATCGCCGGTGATGGTGAAGGTGGCGGTTTCGCCGCTGTTGATGCTGGCGGGCAGCCCGGAAACGGCCGTTGGCGTAAACGTGATGTACTCATAATCATCGGCCTGCAAAATATGGCCTCGCAGGGCTGTATTGCGAAACTCATTGTCCGTTGCCAGCGTGCGGGCATTCACCTTGATCACGCCCACCTGCGCGGTGCTCAGGTCGGCAAAGTCAGCGGCGATTTGCCCCGCCACCTGATTGGTGCGCCCCACGACGGTGATGTCGCTGCCGCGTAGGGTTTCATCCAAGGCAAACTGCACCTCGGACTGCTGCGGCACAATCTCGAAGAGAACGGCCGTTTCTGCTACATCAGTCAACGGCACACTTGCCAACGGCTCACTGACAATCTCCGAACCGCCCTGAGTCATCATATAAAGAGCAGCGATAAAAGAGATGCCCACCACCATAAAAATAACGCTGTTTCGTAGTAATTTGTCTTGGTTCATGAAGGGGATTTTGCCACGCAGTTGCAAGTTTGCAAGTTTGCGAGTGACAAGTAAAAAGACGGGCGTCTCTTGGGCATGAGACGGGCGTCTCTCGCTTAACAGACGGGCGTCTCTTTGCCAGGCAAGTGGGGCGTTGGGTGGGGAACGGCCGTTGAGATTGATTGCCGTATACATTTATGCTAAATTATACGGCAAAGGATGGTTAACAAATATGGCAATTCAAGAAAAAAAGAAATTAACATTACGATTGAATCAACGGCTTATTGAACAAGCCAAGCAGTATGCTGCCAAACATAATAGCTCTGTCTCTGAATTAGTAGAAACTTTCTTTTCCAACTTAAAAGAAACAGATGAGCCAGAACATACCCCGCTTGTACGCCAACTGACCGGCGTTTTGCCTGAAGGGGTGGACGTTGAAAGCATGTACGGCGATTATCTGGTGAAAAAGTATGGCGAATAACTTGCAAATCATGGTGGATTTGAATGTCATCATTGATGTGATTCAAAATCGCCAACCCTTTTATGAGGAATCGGCGCGTGTGCTGGATGCAGTTGCCCGCCAGGAAGTGAGCGGTTGGCTGGCAGCCCACAGCGTTACCACCTTGTTTTATGTGGTCAGCCGGCTGCGGAATCGGGAAACGGCCGTTGCCACTCTAACCACCCTGCTAGACGTATTCACCATTGCTACAGTAGACGACGCCGTCATTCGTAAAGCAATCTCTTGGGGCTGGAAGGATTTTGAGGACGCGGTGCAAATGGCTGCTGCCATGAATGCCGGGGCCAATTTCTTTGTTACGCGGAATGCACGCGATTTCCAGAGTGGTCTCGTGCCGATTATAAGCCCGGCAGCACTGATTGCCCTACTCAAGCAATCGGCATAAGAACCGGCAACAACCTGCCGCAGCGCGAAGCTTATTTTCGTCTCACATTCGCCAACCAACTACGCACAGAAAAAGAGATGCGCATCTCTTGGTTGAGAGATGCGCATCTTTTACTTAAGAGATGCGTATCTTTTGATCGAGAGATGCGTATCTTTTTGAGGGAGGGTGTGGGAAACGGCCGTTACCACCCTGCTAGACCTATTCACAGTCGCAGCCGTCCGCTTACTCAAACCGGAAGCGCCAAACGCCGAGGACAAAGAAGACGACGGCGAAGCCAAGCAGCACGCCCGCCTCCGGCAGGATACCGGCCAGACCCTGACCACGCCGGATTAAGTCGGTCATCCCTTGCATCACCCAGGCGGTCGGTAGGATTTTAACGGCCGTTTGCATCGCCGGTGGAAACAATTCAGCCGGCCACCAGCAGCCGCCCAACAGCGCCATCACCATGCCCAGCATAATGCTGAGGTTGCTGGCCTGATTGGTCGTCTTCACAAACGTGCCCAACATCACGCCAAAGGCCACAGCCGCCAGCCCAAAAGCGAGGAGCAGCACAGCCAGCGCAGGCAGCGACTGCCCCCAATTCACCTTCATCACAAAGACACCAAAAGCAACAAGAATCGCCATCTGTACCAACGCTTGCACATAATTGCTGGAAATGCTGCCCAGTAAAAAGGTGGCTTTACGCGTGGGTGTGGTCAACAATCGGCGCAGGGTTCCCTGAGTGCGTTCGTAGGCCAGGAAAGCAGAGACGCCCAGCAAAGGGATGAAAACCCAGGTCACAAGCTGTCCGGCTGAGGACTGCGCCGCCGGATCGTAGTCATCAACATCCACATTGGATGATTCTGGCTGAGTAAGCACAATGCGCTCCGGGGTATCTTGCAGCAAGTCTTGAGCCATCTCCAAACTGCTAGCGAAGAAGACATCACGAGCAGCTACGCTGGCAAAGGCGCGATGGCTTTCGGCTTCTTCCACCGCGCTGCGGGCGGCAGCAACGGGTTGGCTGATGGCGCTAACGGCCGTCCGCACCGCCTCGCCCGCCGCATCCCCATCACTGTTGTTGGGTTGCTGACGCAGGTCGAGTACGGCCGTTTCCCCAGCCATCACCGCCTCGCCAAAACCCGCCGGAATTAGCAGCAGCGCCGCAGCCTCTTCATCAGTAAAGGCCGTTTCCGCCTCCGCCAGAGCCATCTCCTGCACCTGCACCGTGTCCGATTGTGCCAACGCATCTTGCAGGCTAGCGGCCAGGGCACTGCTGTCCTCATTCACCAACAGCAGCGGCACACGAGCATCTACATCCGGTTCTGGGGTTAGAATACCGCCCATTAACGCTGTGAACACCACCGGCAAAATCAAGAAGAACAACAGCTCTGATTTGTTTGAAAAGCGCACAATTGTATCTTTCCAAATCATGGCAAATATTTTTTGTAACATCGTATTTCTCCTGATAGAGATAGCGTTTAGAGGGGGAGATAGAGGCTATCTATCACAAGTAGGCTTTCTCTATCTCTACACGCCACACCCTATCTCACCAATGACTCTGAGCGACGGTTGAAAAGTAGTACCGCTGCACCAAATAAGACCAGACCCATCACCGCTAAGGCAAGCAATTCTGTTGTAATGTCGGACAGCGTGCCGCCCTGGTGCAAGTTTAGAAATCCATCCAGCGCCCAGGCATTGGGAGTGAGTTTGCCCAGCACACCAACCAGGCCAACGCGGGGCATATAAGCAAAGCCGCCGCCCAATACGCCGAAGATAAGCATCAAAGCTGTACCATAGGTGCTGACCTGCGCTGGCGTTTTGGCAAAGGAGGCCAGCAGCAGTCCCCAACCCGTTGCCGCAAAAGCAACGGTGAGCACGAGCAATATCACGCCTAACGCATCACCCCAGTAAAGGCTGAAGAATAGGGTACTGGCCAAAATAAGCACGCCAACCTGCACCACGCCGCTGAGGAAGATGCCCAGCACTTTGCCTCCCAATACCTGGGTGCTGCTGGAAGGCGTCGCCAGCAAGCGGGCCAGTGTGCCACCGCTGCGCTCATCTAAGAAGCTGCGCCCACCCAACGAGACGGTGTACATGAGAAAAACGATTGCCATGCCGGGGGCAAAGTAAGCCAGGGTGTTGAAGGTGTTTGCGGGATCGGTTACGGCCGTTTCCTGCCGAATCTCGATCACCTGCGACAGATCATCTTGCATCATTTGCCGCTGCCCAATCTCCTGGCTGGCCGCCTGCACTTGATCAAAGGGCACGATGCCATTCATTACTAACTGTGTCATTGCCACTTCTGTGCTGACAACGCCCATATCAACGCGGTTCACAAAATTTTGCACCACGCCCTCAACCACACTGGCGCTGATGGGACGTGCAGGGCTGGCGTACACTTCAACGGCCGTTTCCACAGCCATTGTCCCGCCCATGCCCTGTGGAATAATGCTAGCCGTAAAACCAGCAGGGATGACAACCAATGCAGCCAGTTCGTCTGCTTCCACCTGTTGGCGGGCAACGGCCGTGTCCGTCATCTCCACCGGTTGCAGCAAGTCCGCCAGGTCCGCGCTGGACAACGTATCAACCAACGCCTGCCCCAGCTCTCCATCATCCAGGTTCACCACCGCCAATGGAATATCAGCCAGTCCTGTGCCCGTACTGTTATTATCCGAAAACGCTCCCGAAACCAGACCTAGGCCTAAAGTCAGCGCAAATGGCGCAGCCAACATCAAAATCAATGCTCCCCGATCACGAAACAGCACCAACAAATCCTTCCAACTAATTGCCCATACTTTTTTCATGGTATTACCCCCTTTGGGGATTAACGATTTTCGATTGACGATTGATTGCCAACCGAATCGTCAATCGTCAATCTCTGAGCGCTCGTCCGGTGAGGTGCAGGAACACCGCTTCCAGATTCGGCTCTTCAATGTCAATAGTACGCACCGGCACACCTGCACCGTTAGCCCTGCTGATTGCGCCCGGCAGTGCCTCTTCTGCCTCCGTCACCGATAGAGCAACCTCACCATTTAACGCCGTAACTGCCAGTACACCCGGTAAATCTTCAAACAGATGCACCTGCTCTTCACCGGTAAAGCCTTCACCCAAATGCAGCCGCAGTGTTTCTTGCTGGCCGATGGTCTTCGTCAATTCGGCCTGTGTGCCCACCGCAATCAGTTCGCCATGATCAATAATGCCCACGCGGTCGCTCAATTCTTCGGCTTCTTCCATGTAATGGGTGGTATAGAGGACAGTCATACCCTGATCACGCAGCTCTTTAACCATGTCCAAAATGCGGCGGCGGCTTTGTGGGTCGATACCTACTGTTGGCTCATCCATGAACAACAGTTGCGGCTTGTGCAGCAGTCCAGCGGCAATGTTGATGCGCCGCTTCATGCCGCCGGAGAATGTACCAACGCGGTCGTTGGCGCGGTCTGTGAGATTGACTTGCTCCAGCACTTCGTCAATGCGTGCTTTCAATGCCTTACCGCTGAGGTTGTACATTTGCCCCCAAAAGACCAGGTTTTGCCGCGCTGTCAATTCGTCGTAGAGGGCAATTTCCTGGGGCACAATGCCGATGAGTTCACGCACGCGCAGGTTGTCGTTGGTGATGGAGTGACCACCGATAACGGCCGTTCCCGATGTAGGTTCCAGCAAACAGCTCAACATAGAAATAGTCGTCGTCTTCCCTGCCCCATTCGGTCCCAATAAGCTGAAAATCTCACCACGCAGCACGCTAAAAGAAACCCCTTTTACCGCTTCATTATCGCCAAACGCTTTGCGCAAATTATCTGTCATTAAAATTGGTTCGTTCATGTTCATTCGCTCCTCGAATAGTGAAACGTGAAGCGTGAAACGTGACAAATTTCTTTTCACGTTTCACGCTTCACGTCCTACATTTCCAACGACTTTTCATTGATGTGGCGGGACTGCCACAGCAAGGCCACGCCCCCCAAGATGAGGAAGACAGGCCAGATTTTGCCCACGAAGGCCAGCACCGTCATGAAGACGCCGCCAAAAAGAATGCCTGTGCCGATGACGGCCATGATGCCACCAGGGATGAGGGGCCACCACTGCGGTTTTTGGGTGAATACGGCCGTTAACACCGTGATCAACGCCCATCCCGCTGCAAAGGACAACATGAAAATCCCACCCTCTACGTCACCCCCAACCTGGCTAAACGGCCCGGTAATCAACAGCGTCCCCAAAGCGATACCGCCAATGATGCCGCCGGGGATGATAAACCCCGCATTCCGGGTAAATATGCCCGCAATCAAAAAAACAGCGGCGATAACTGGCAAAATCATCATGCCCAAGGTATCCGAAAAATCAACAAACTGCCCCAGCAAAGCCATCAGGCCAAAGCCCACTAATAAAATGCCACCAACCACGTCATTCCGTTTCGTTTTCATGTCCTATCTCCGTTTCTTAATTCGTAAAAAAGTCTGTCAAAGTCTCTTGATTGCTCGTTTTGAAGTGATGATGTCAGTATACGGTAATGCGGGGTCATGATTGATGTGCCAGAAGTCATGACCAGGTCACATCCCCCATATGACCTGGCGTGACGAGGATTGACACCGCACCGCGAATCAGTACACTCTATTTATGGAACAACACACTCTCTTCTACCGTTTTGGCGTGGCGCTCGTCATCGGCATTCTCGTTGGCTTGCAGCGCGAACATTCCTACGATGTCTCCGACAAACCAGACCAAAAAACGGCCGCAGGCGTACGCACATTCGCCCTGTTGTCCCTGACAGGCTGCACAGCGGCTTACCTTGCCCATTTATTAGCATTCCCCTGGGTCTATATCGGCATCATCCTCCCTGTTGGCGGCCTCATCGCCATCAGCTACTTCACAACCGCCTGGCGTGGCGAAATGGGCATGACCACGGAAGTGGCCGCCTTGCTCATCATTCTCGTGGGGTCGCTCTGCTTTTGGGATGAAATGGAGTTAGCCGTTGCTTTGGGTGTCATCACAATGGCTTTGCTCTCACTGAAATTTGAGCTGCACCGCTTTGCCGAGCGCATCACCCGCGAAGATGTGCTGGCGACGCTGAAGTTTGCCATCATCACGGCCGTTATCCTGCCCGTCCTGCCCAATCACTCTTTTGGGCCGCCGCCCTTTGACGTGCTGAACCCTTACAAAATCTGGCTGATGGTGGTGCTGATTTCCGGCATCAGCTTTTTGGGTTATGTGATGATCAAGATTGTGGGGTCGCAGCGCGGTATCGGGCTGACGGGGATTTTGGGTGGATTAGCTTCCAGCACGGCAACAACGCTCAGTTTTGCGCAGCGCAGCCACAGCGACGGCCGTCTCGCCAAACCATTCGCCCTCGCCATCACTCTAGCCTGGACAGTCATGTTTGTGCGCATTCTAGTAGAAGTAGGGGCTGTCTACCGGCCGTTACTCAGCGTCGTGTGGATACCAATTGCTGCCGCAGCAGGAGCGGGGTTGGCCTATGGCGCTTACCTCTACTTTGCGCCACACGGCGGAGAAGCAGGGGAAGTAAATGTCTCCAACCCCTTTGAATTAGGGCCAGCGATTACGTTTGGGCTGATCTACGGAGTGATTTTACTGGCATCCCGTGCCGCAGAGTTGTACTTTGGCAGCACGGGGTTGTATCTCTCTAGCATCCTCTCCGGGCTGGCAGACGTGGACGCGATCACGCTGTCGGTCACGGAATTGAGCAGCAACGGCACGCTGGACATGCACACGGCGTCGCGGGCAATTGTGCTGGCGGCGATGTCGAATACGGCCGTTAAAGGCGGCATTGTCCTCACCAGCGGCTCCCCCACCCTGCGCCGCGTCTTTCTGCCCGGCTTCGCCCTCATCTTGATAGTGGGCGTCACCGTTGCCTTCCTGCTGTAACGTGTAACCTGTTACAGGTTACACATTACACGTTACATAAATGATTATCGGCCAACGCCGACGTTGCCGCCGAAAGCCGCCGACATTTCCTCATAAATAGCAGCAATGCTGGCCTCATCGCCCAGGTAAAAGTTGCCGTTCGCGCTGGCAGCCAGAGCAGAAAGCACATCCTCATCCGCATCCGTACCATAGGCAATGGTAAAGACCGTTGTATTATTTGCAGCCGCCGCTTGCACCAGGGCATCATTGAAACTGTAGCGATAGCTGCGTGTGTCCTGCCCATCGGTCAGCACTACCAGCGCATTCGTCGTATCTGATTGCGTCGTTTCGGCAATCATGGCTGCGCCGTCACCAATAGCATCGAACAATGTTGTATCGCCGGACGCTTCTAACCGGGCAATGGTGCCGATGATTTTTTGGCGATTGGGGCCAACCTGCACATGCTGCACCAACAAGATTGGCTCAGTGGCAAAGGCAATGAGGGTAATGTAATCGTCGTCGCCCATTTGCTCCACAAACTGCTCGGCGGCCGTGCGCATGTTGTCCATTTTGCTGCCACGCATACTGCCAGAGGTATCCAGCAGCATGACCAGATTCACGTCTTTGCGGGCAGCAGCCCACACATCCTGCACACCATAAATGGCAGCGACGCTGGGGCTGTTGAAGACAATAGCAGGTTGTGCCAAATCAACACCGTGCGCCTCATCCAATGGTGCGCCCACGCTGACAGCGCTGTTGACGGGGCGTAAGCCAACGGACACGGCCGTTTCCTGTCCCTCAACATCCAGCAAATAATCACGGAACATCTGCGCCCCCTCTTGTGCCGTGCTGTCCGCTGCCGCATTCAGGCAGGCGGGATGCGTTGCCATAAACGTCCCTTCGAGGGGATAGATAGGTACGATGTCGCCGTTTCCGTAGTAAACGGCCGTATTCTCATACATCACCGCCGCCGTCAGGTAATTCACGCCACGCTGCTGCATGGTATCCGCCAGCGCATCCGTGCTGGCGCTGAACCAGGTGACGCCACCTTCAAACGCGCCCACAGACGCCTGCACAATCGGCTGCTGAATATCCTCAATTGTCACCGCATCCGTTTTAGACTGCGCGGACTGCACCAATGCCAACAGCGTACTTGCGCCGGAACCGGAGAGGCCGGGGTGCGTATGCCCCAGGCGGAAGGTATCGCCCAACTCGCCGCCGCTATAATAGTTCCAGGCGGAGGGGTCGGCGGCGAGGCTGCCAATGTCCAGCCAGCCTAATGGCAGGCCGGGCCAACCTAATGCCTCGGCCACAGAGCGCCACATGCCAATCACCAGTGGGCTTTCGACCACGCTGACACAATCATTTTGGAAGCTGCCGTTGCCCTGGTCGGCCAGCAGATTGACCCACACTTGCTCTTCGGGCAGCCACAAAGCCACATCCGTGCCGCCAGCCATTTGGGTGACGGCTTGCCCAGATTCGGTGTACTCAACCACAACGTAAACGGGGTCGCCAGCAGCATTTTCGGTTTCGCTAGCGTTGAAATTAGGAACGGCCGTTTCCAACCACGCTTTCAAACTTGTATTTGCCACCACATTAACCACCGCCGCATTACGCGGAATGTCCTCAGCCCCATCGTCGAACAAACCACAAGCCAGCGTCGTCAGACTCAACAGGGCAAACAGCAGCGCCATGCCACGAAAATTTTTGAATTTCATATTAAGCCTTTAGCAATTAGCAATGAGCCATTAGCAATTGGCTATTGACCATTGACTATTGACAATTTCTTATCGTCCTGACGTGACCAGCGTCAATTCCACAAAGCGGTCGCTTTCTTGAATATTGGCGTCGTCTGTGTTGCGGTGTTCTACGGGCGGCAGTTCAGCTTCAACGATGAAACGCGCCGGGTCAATGCCCTGCGACACCAGATAATCCACCACCGATTGGGCCCGGCCTTCTGCCACTTCCAAAATGTCATCTTCCGTCCAGGGCGGATCATTGGCAGGCCATGCCGAGGAGCCTTTGACACGCAAGAAGAGACCAACGCTTTGCGAAAGCGTGGGAACAACGCAGTTGTCCAAAATGCGGCGCGATTCCAGCGTCAATTCAGTAGATTCGGGCAGGAAGACGAAGGTGCGGCAGGGCAGCACGGCCAATGTGGCCGCATCACCGGTGGCAACATCGGTCAGGTCCAGCTGCGCGGAGATGGAGAAGGTGTCGTTGACGGGGTTGGCAAGGGGCTGCAAGCTGGCCTGATCGGCGGCACGCAGCACATAGCTCGGCTCGACCAATGCCGTCACGTCGTCGGCGGGCACGGAGAGATCAGAGGCGGCCCAAACACGACGGGCAATTTGCAGACGGTTGATGATGGGGCGCGTGTCGCGCATGACGAAGGCATTATCACCGAGGTCTGCCTGTGCCACGCTTTCTAGCCAGAGGCGGAAGTCGTCGCTGGCGGATTCTTCGTAAACGTAGCTCCAGTCGTTGTTACCCCATGCTGCAATTTGGGAGGCAGCCGTGTCAAATCCTTCGGTTTGTGCTTTTAGGGTGGCAAACCAGGCATTGTGGAAATTTTGCACCAGTTCGGCATTGCTGTTCAACGATTGGCGCGAGGTGACAATCACATCAATGACGATGCGTAACTGGTTGGAACTGAGCAGGGGTGCGCCGCCGCTGCTTTCAGCATCGTAAATGTCTGGTTCCCAGCCGGAAACCACATCAGCTTGCCCTTCGTTGAAAGCGGCTACGGCATCGGCTACGCTGTCCTGTGGCACAAGGGTGACGTCGGAACGAGGGCTTAGTTGGGCAATGGAGAGCGCGTAGTAAACGAAATATTCGCCGACGCTGCCGCGTGAGAAGGTGATGCGCTGCCCTTTGAGGTCGTTGATGGTGGGCACGTCGCGGCCCCACAGTTGGTCAGCACCGGCGCTCTCGTCCACGATGGCGGTGATGACACCGGGGCTGGAGAGGGCTACGGAATCCAACGTGGTGAGCAGGCAGTTCCACTGCCCGGAATCGAGCAGGGCGGTGCGCTGTTCTTCGGAGATGGCGTAATCATCATTCAAATCGAAGGGGATGATGCCGAGACGGAAGCCGTTTTCGATGTCTGTACCGCTCATTTGCATTTGCTGGAGGGTGAAGTAGCTGCCAAAGGCGTCTGCGCCGCAGATGTAAGCGGGCAGGTCGCTGTGGGCGTCGTTGTTTGGCCCCCAAATGGGTTCGGGGCTGTCGAGGCGCACGGTGGGGGTGCTGGATGATGAGGATGAGCCGGGGGTGGCGTCGGCAACGGCCGTGCCATCCACAAGCGACTCATCTGGGGTAATCAAGTTATAAGCGACTACGCCACAAACAGCCATCAAGGCAAGGCCAATAATAGCGATGAAGATAATACGTGTCCTATCCATTCTCTGCTCCTTTAATGCGTGAAACGTAAAGCGTGAAACGTGAAAAATCATCACCTTTTACGTTTCATTAAGTAAACACCCTTACGGGAAATAATGCGGGTTGTTGCATGGTTTAGATATGGTAGCCTAAGTTGCGCAGCACGTCGCCAGCAGATTGGCCGGCGAGGAGTTGGAATTTGTAACGGCCGTTCTCCCCTTCCCGATCCACAATCAACTCATTCGCCTCTGGCAGCACACAATGCTTGCTGCCGCGCACGCCGCCAAGCATTTCTTGATAGGCCCCAATGCTGAAGAAGCCAATGTAAAGATTGTCGGTATCTACCGGTAAATAGAGGGGCGAGTGACTGGGTTTGGGCGGGTACACATCATCGCTGTCGCAGGTGATGCCGCCAAGCTGTACCCGTTGGAAAGGCTTGTCCAAATTGGTAAGGGGCAAGACAATGAAATGCTCACTCAGCGCCCAGCTATCGGGGAAGGAACTCATGATGGAGCCATCCATGATGTACCAGGGATATTTAGACTGATTCTCTTTAGCCGTGATAATTTTGAAAAGGTGTGCGCCATGTTCGGAAGTGGTGTACCGACCAAATTCACCCATAATGTCGGGAACAGGCACATTGTAACGGCCGCATACATCTTGCATGGTGGTTAACAATTGGCGCACAAATCCGTAATAATCAAACTCAAAATTGAGCGTCATGGGCACGGGCATCCCGCCGCCAAAATCAAAGATGCGCAGCGTGGGAGTGTGTTGACGTAGACGCGCATATAACTCGATACCTGGCTTGAGGTAGGAGAGAAATTCATCGCCGTTGGTAATCTGGCTGCCGACCATGTAGTGGTAGAGAACAAGGTTGAGATTGGGCGCGGCAGCAATGTAATCGGCTGCTTTCCACAGTGCCTCCAAATTGAGGCCAAAACGGGAGTTAGCTGCTTCAATTTCGGCCTCGGTGGTGTTGTGACCGTAGCTTTTTTGCCGCAGCCCCACATCAAAAGAAAGGCCAGACTCAAGCAGCGGTGAGATTTCGCTGAGGTCTTCGATGACGGGGATGAGTTGGTCATGGTCACGCTTGAGGCGCAGAATGTTGGCAGCATAGTCGGACCCGGCAGGTTTGAAGCCGTTGCAAATGATCATGCGATCAGGGGTAAGTAGGCCACGCCGGATCATGTGCTGGGCGATGTCTATGTCTACGGTGGAGGACATTTCGTGGTGGGTGCCTGCGCCCAGTGTGGTGCGGATGACTTCTTCGGCGGCGTTGGCTTTGGAGGCGTAGGTGTAGTGGAAACGGCCGTCGTACCCCACCTCAGCAATCACGTCGGCAAAAATATGCCGCATCTGGTCTATGCGATGGCGGATCACGGGCAAGTAGATGATTTCTAGCGGGCTAGGCAGCGTGCGACCAAGTCCCTGGTCTGGGCCGTCCCCTAAAAAGAGTTGGGCTAAGTCGAGGTCTTCAAAGTGGAGACGGCCGTTCCGCGCATTCAGATACGCATTGAAATAATAATTCTCTGGAACCGGGGTCTCTTTTTCCCAACCAATAATGGGGTGTGTCATCTTTTACCTCCAGTGTTGAATGTGATTGCATTATACAGCACTTCAGCTAGTCAGCGTTTCAGATTTTGACAGCCAACTCAATAACCAGGCCAGCACAATGATTAAAACAGCCAGGCCCAATTCTTCAATCCAACTCATGATGTCACCTCTCATATGCATCAAAAATCTATATTTGCGTTGCCATTCCCGTTCGCAACGAGTCTGCTATAATCAAGGGCTGGACTAATCCAAGCGAGGATTACGACCCGATAATAAGCCGACATCCTCCTGTTTTCAAGCCCAACCCACCGCTCTTTTCTATCAATACGCACGCTCGTGTACTCAAAGCTGGCCCATCTCTTGCCAGCCAACTACTAAATTCTGCTGAGAACGATTCTCCACAAAGGAGGCAGACATGGACGAGAAATACATACTCCCACTTCCTGAAGAAATCGAACAACTTATTATCGCTAGCCAATTTGATGACTTGCGCAATCTTCTAGCTCGCGTTCACCCTGCTGATATTGCCGACTTAATGGATGAACTCAACGCAGATGAAGCTGTAACCGTCTTTGAATTGCTCTCTCTGGAAGCGGCGAGCGAAGTGCTGGATGAGACGGGCAGTATCATTCGCCAAGAATTAGTAGAAAAAGTAGACGATGAACGCCTGGCAGACCTGCTGGACACGCTGCCTATGGATGATGCCGCTGAATTCCTGGAAGACCTGCCAGAGCCAGTGTCCGAGCGACTTATTGGCCTCATGGAACCAGAGGAAGCGGCTGAAGTTCAGGAAATTCTAGCCTATGAAGAGGAAACGGCTGGGCGTTTGATGACGCGAAATGTGGCTGCCCTCCGCCGCCAATGGACAGTCAATGAAACTTTTGAATTCTTACGTTCGCTGGAAGATGCCGAAACGCTGCACTACCTCTATGTGGTTGACCGCGATGATCGGCTTTTAGGCGTTGTGCCGCTGCGTGAACTCATTATGGCGCGGGCCGATGCAACGATTGAATCAATTATGAGTGAAAAGGTGGTAGCAGCACCAGCCACAGCTGATCAGGAGGAGTTGGCTGAAATGGTCGCCCGCTATGATTATTATGCGATTCCGGTGGTGGATGAGGACGGCCGTCTCCTCGGCGTGGTCACGGTAGATGATGTACTCGACATTTTCGAGGAAGAGGTCACAGAAGACATCCAACGGCTGGGTGGTTCCGAACCATTAGACCAACCCTATTTCGCCGTTTCAATTTTCCAAATTGTGCGCAAACGCATTGGCTGGCTGCTGCTGCTGTTTGTCGCTTCCACCCTTTCCGGAGAAGTCATTCGTTATTTTCAACACGAATTAGACGTCGTCGTCGCCCTGGGCTTCTTCATCACCCTCATCACCGGCACAGGCGGTAATGCTGGGTCGCAAACCGTTGCCACCATTATCCGCGCCATCACCTTGGACGAAGTAAAACTTGGCAACCTCTGGCAAGCATGGCGGCGCGAAGTCTCTGTGGGTCTCATCTTAGGCGTGGTGATGGGATTGGTGGGTATTGGTCGCGCCTTGCTTTGGGGCACGGGCTACGAGGTTGCCATTGTCGTGGCACTCACACTTCCGGCCGTTGTCATCTGGTCAACCACCGTCGCTACCATCATTCCCATTGTCGCCGACCGCGTGAAAATTGACCCCACCGTCATCAGCGGCCCCATGATTGCCACCATTGTGGACGCTACCGGCCTGCTAATTTACTTTTCATTAGCAAAAGCAATCTTGGATGCTATTTAGAACGAAAAGGGAATGCCATGAAAGACTTGATTCCTGACGAATTACGCAAGGTTTTACGCAATGCGCAACATATAGTCGTTCTCACTGGCGCAGGCACTTCGGCAGAGAGCGGTGTGCCCACTTTTCGAGAGGCGCAAACCGGCCTATGGGCACAGTACGATCCGCAGGAATTGGCAACGCCGCAAGCATTCCGTCGCAACCCAAAATTAGTGTGGGAGTGGTATATCTGGCGACGGGAATTAGTGACAAATGCGGAACCGAATCCCGGCCATTTTGCCCTGGCAGAAATGGAAAAGCTGCTGCCTAAATTCACGCTGATTACGCAAAATGTAGATGGGCTGCACCAACGTGCAGGCAGCCTCACCCCCATTGAATTGCACGGCAATATTATGCAGACCAAGTGCTTTGAGGATGGGGAGACTGTGACGGAGTGGGCAGAAACGGGGGAGGTGCCACCGCGCTGCCCGCGCTGTGGCGGTCTTTTGCGCCCGGATGTGGTTTGGTTTGGGGAAAGCCTACCGTTTATGGCCTTGAATCAGGCAATACGTGCCGCGCGGCAGTGTGATGTGTTTTTGTCGGTGGGCACATCGGCGCTGGTGCAGCCAGCCGCCTCGCTGCCGGTGGAGGCGATGCAGGCCAAAGCGGTCACAGTGGAGGTGAACCCGCAAGCTACGCCTTTGACGCAATATATGGATTTTGTGCTAGCACGGCCGTCTGGCACAGCATTGCCAGAACTGCTGAAACAGGTTTGGGGAATCGAACTTTCCTGACCTAATGTTTACATAAGCGCGATTGTTGATTATACTAACGGCATGTCTGGAAAAACAGCCGATTCTCAAGAAGTCATTGTTCCCCCCAGTGTTGTGCTCATTACTCTGGGCGGCATCATTGTGGTGGGTGTGTTAGCAATATGGGTACTGGCTCCAGCTATGATGCCTGCATCCGTTTACCGTATGATTGAACCCTATTTACCACAAGAGGGGCCAATTCCGACGCGTATGGCCTTGGCTGTGGTTCCCGACATCCCGCCCACAGCAGAAAGTCCTGTTCTTCTTTCTGAAACCCCAAACGAAGAAATATATCCCGACTATTTTGTCTCGGCTGCTGATGCTGTTGTGACCGACCCACTTGCCGGGCAACCTTTGCGCATTGTCATTCCATCCATTGATCTGGATGCAGGCATTGTCAGTGTAAATCTGGAGCAAATGACTGGGGACGATGGTGAAAGCTACTATCAGTGGCAGGTTCCGGCAGGGTTCCTGGCTGGATGGCACAGCAACAGCGCCCGGTTGGGTGTTAATGGAAACACGGTTCTAAACGGCCACCACAACATTTATGGTGAGGTTTTCGGCAGTCTTGTTGATTTGGAAGAGGGAGACGAGATTACTCTGTATGATAAAAACCAGGCATATACTTATCATGTTACGACTAAGGAAATCCTGCCGGAGCGTGGTGAGCCGCTGGAAGTACGCCTGGAAAATGCGAAATGGATTGAACCTACGGCTGACGAGCGCATTACTCTGATTACGTGTTGGCCTTACACAAGTAACTCTCACCGGTTGGTCATTGTGGCTCAACCGGATCATTCGTAAGTTTTATTGGCGATTAAGTTTTGGAGGCAATTGGCATGAAGAAATCATTTGCAGTTACAGTGGTGTTGATTCTGTTGTTGGGACTCTTTGCGGGTGTCATCCAGGCACAAGAGCCAGGCCAACCACGCGGCACAATTATGGGTGTGATTTATGAAGATGTTGATGGTGACGGCCGTTGCGTAGACACCGGTGTTGCGGGTGAAGTTCCGGTGGCAAATATAGACGTTGAATTTGTCAGCAGTGATGAAAAGACGGTACTCACCATGTACAGCAGCGCAGACGGGGCATTTGGCCTTTATGCTGCCGGTTTTAGCTACTGGAAACTAACCGCCAAACCTACAGCGGACTGGGTTGTCACATCAGAAAACCCCATTTATGCTCCGGTTGACGCGCAAAGCCCGGCAATCAACGGTTTGTTCTTCTGCGTGCAAAAGGCATCACAAGCACGTGTTTATCTCCCCACTTCTGGCGATCCGGTTGGTGCAGGGGTGTTGATGGCAACGGCCGTTTCCGGTCTCGGCCTCGTCTTTGCTGGCATCACATTAGAAATCCGCCGCCGCAAATAATCAACCCTTATGTCCATAGGGCGTACTGGCAATACCCTGCGCCCTATGGAACCAATAACACCTTCCCCAAATTACGGCGATCCTGCACATAATGATGGGCCTCTGCCGCTTCCGCCAACGGGAACGTACGGTCAATGTGTGGGCGAAACAACGCTTCATCATACCAATTCACAATTTGCTGCATCCACGTCTGCAATAAATCCGTCTCATCCCACAAATGACCAATATTCACGCCAATGACAGCTCGATTATCTGCTATCAGTTTGGCCGGTGTGTAAAAAGGCATTTGCGCCAACAAACGCAAAGTCCGCCACCACGAACGTCGCTTGCCACCCACCCGGCTGCTTGCACCCAACAATACTAAACGCCCAGTCGGCATCAGCAAGCGATAATTTTTATACCAGTGCCGCCCACCCAGTGAATCAAGTACAAGCTGCACACCTTTCCCACCCGTTAAATCTAACAACACCTGCTCATAATCATGATTACGATAATCAATTGCGTGCTGCAAACCTTGTTCTCGCAAAAAATCAAGTTTATGCGGGGAAGCGGTGCCATATGTCACTGCGCCCAAAATTTTGCAGATGGTTAACGCTGCCAGCCCAACACTCCCTCCGGCATTGTGGATCAAGACACGATCACCAGGACGCACAGCGCCCATTACCACCAGGCTAACGTATGCGGTTAAATAAGCTGCCGGTATAGCTGCGCCATCTCGCGCACTCATCCAATCCAAACGTGGGAAAACCTGCTTATATGGCACACAAACCATATCGCTGTAACCACCAAAACGGGTTAGCGCTAAGACATTGTCTCCTTCCCGCAAATCTAGCACTCCCTGCCCTATGGCATCCACAACGCCAGCAACTTCGTAGCCAGGGACGTAAGGCATTGCCGGGGCATCCCCATACATCCCCATCCGCCCCAATATATCGGCGAAATTAATGCCGCTCGCTTCGACGCGAATCCGCACTTCGCCATTTCGCGGCAAGGGGTCTGGTGATTCTCTTAATTGCAGTACTTCCGGGGGGCCGGATCGGGTGATCAAGACCTGTCTCATGCGGGGAGTATAACTGGCAGCAGCTAGTATTGACAATAATCGTGACTCTACCCAACAAGAAACCGCCAATGAGTGTTTCGACTCACTGGCGGTATAGGGAAAGGAAAGGGCAAAATTAAAAGTTAGGGTTATTCAACGGCCGTTTCCGGCTCCTTCTCAACCGGTTCATCAACGGCACGCTCCACTAAAATGGTGCAGTCCGTTACCAATGCCGCAATGAGGGCAACGGCCGAAAAGACCGGCAGCCAGGCAATCCCAACCACACCCAATGCCAACGGGATTTCCAGATGAATGTGCCGTTTTTCATTTTTGATGACGAGACGACGCACGGCCGTTTCCTTCACCAAATTCTTCACAAAACCCAGCAAATCCTCACCAGCTACCACGACCTCTTCTGTCCAAGTGTTCCCTGGCTCAGGAGCGGCTTCCTCTTCTACATTAATTGTTTCTTCAAATTCCATAGCTTCTTCATGCATAGTCATGATTAGAGTCATCTCCTTTACTGCACCGCCTACAAGCGGTGCAACCAATTTGCCAAATCTGCTGCCCAATACGGGCATATCAGGGCAAAGTTGCAGACAAGACAGCAGGCTTAAACTGCGCCTTCTTCAACCTGGGGCTGAAAATCGACTTCCAACACCCCTTCCAACAAGCGCCCGCCTACGGCTTTGCGCTTTGCCAATACAGTCGGCAAAATCATTTCCCGCTTAAAATTACCAATGGTGATAAATAACTCATCCCCACGCTTACGCAACTTCACAGCGTCACTGCTCACAAAGGGCATAGGGATTCGTAGTTGATAACCACCATCGGCCGTTTCCACCACATCCTGCACAGAACCGCGATAGAAAATATCCGCCGGGTCATGCTCGCCAAAGCAATCATTTGCCAATTGCGAGAGCGCTTCCACACCCACCACCTCATGCGCATAATAGGGCACACGCCACAAGGGAAGCGGGCTGAAATTATTTTCGATCATTTCCAAATAGCGTGTCTGTAACTCACGACGTTGGGCATAAAACGCACCTTCTGCCGCCGATTCTGGCAAAATACGGTTGATGACCACACTGTCCACCGGGTAATTGAACAAACCTAAGTAACTGACTGCACGCTCTGCCTCGCGGATGACCATTTTTTCTGGCTGCAACACCACGCGATAACTGGCGATTTCAGGATCGCTGAGGGTGGCACGTAATTCGGCCGTGGCCGCATCCAATTTATTCAGCGCCTCTAGCACTTCTGCCGGACCTTGCAGCAGCCGTCCGGCAAATGGCTTCAGGGCGCGTACCACGCCGCGCTCAAAGCGGTTGATATGCCCGGTGTACCAGCGAAAGGTGTCGGGCATAGTCAGCAAGCGGATGGTTTCGCCAGTTGGCGCGGCGTCAATGATTACACGCTCAAAGTTGCGTTCGGTGGCCTGCTTGTTGATGTGCAGCAGTGCCACAATCTCATCCATACCAGGAATGGCTGACAGTTCGTCGGCAATGACATTGTTGATCCCTTGCCCCACAATGAGGCCAGAAACGAAGTTTTGCAATGTGCCCCAATGATTGTGAATGTCGGCCACAACGCTGATTTCTTGTGCCCACAGATTTGGGGCAACTTCTACAGGTCGGTCTGAAAGAGGCACGTCGAAGGAGTCGGCCAGGCTATGGGCAATGTCTGTGCTGGCAACGAGTGTTTTGTAACCTAGTTCGGCACTGCGTACGGCCGTTGCTGCTGCCACCGTTGTCTTCCCCACACCGCCTTTTCCTAAATAAAGGATAATTCGCATGAAACTCTCCAATTTGAGATAAGTAAACAAAATCAATGATTTGCAGTTGGCCGCCAAGCGTGCCAACTGCACGGTAGATTATACGTTGTTTGGCAAAAATTGTTTCAATGAACCGGGGCTTTTAAGAAACGGCCGTACTCACTCCCCGCTCGTTCTGCTCTTGCAGTTTTGGTCTCGTCAAATCCACAAATACCTGCGAAAACATCCCATCACGAACCCACCTCACCTCATATGGCATACGGTGCAAGATCGTTCGGATTGCTTCATTATCATTGCGCACATCTGCAATCAACTGGCGTACCCCATAAGCCTTCGCTAATTCTGTCAGCATCAACATCAGCTCTGTACCAATTCCCTGCTTTTGTACAGCATCAATCACTGACATAGCAGCCTCGGCTACGCCATCTCCCACACAAACATAACGTGCAGCACCAATGGTCACATCAGGCATCTCTGGCATATCTGCAAAAGCAATGAGTCCTTCTCCCCTGAGCAAATCACTTCCAGCAATACGTTCAGCTTCCCGGAGTTTCATCTCCTCACTCACGTTATCCACAGCCTGATTAAAACGATGATAACGACTGTTGGAACTCATCTGCTCAAATATCTCAAGCAAATATGGCACGTCGTCTGATTGAAGACGCCGTACCCGTACCTGAAGTCCGTTCTGAGTTGTAATAATGTAGTTGTCATGTTTACGGCCGTTCATAATAACAATCTCCAGATGACGCATTGCGTCATACCAGCAGAATATCACAGAGCATCTCCACAATCAAGTTAGAAATGTCTTAAACAACCCAAAAGCAAATACAAACATCCCCTTGCAACCTTTTCAATCACCTCCCGTATAAGGGGATGTGTTGTACAATGTGAACACAATTATCTTCAACACTGTCACCAACACACCGGAAAATTAACCTCTAAAAAAGGGAAAGCACAATGAGTTCAAAAAAACAAACTGACAGATATGTAGAATTGCAGCAAACACTCGAAACCCTGCCGCACATTAGCCCCCCCCAAGTAGCTCAATGGGTCGAGCTGCAACGCAGTATTGATCAAACCCGCGATTATCTAATTCGTGCCGTACCCCAGGCACAATTCAGCATTGATGAAGCGCAAAAAATCCTGGCGCAACGCACGTATACCCTCGTATTCTTCGGAGGAACGGGCGTAGGTAAAAGCACTTTGATTAATGCGCTGCTGGGCCGGAATCTGCTGCCAACGGGGGCAGTAACGGCCGTTACCGGCACCATCGTCTACATCGAACAAGCCAAAGAAGGCGAAGCCGAATCCCTCACCCTCAACTACTGGAGCCGTGACGAATTTGCCGAGCGCGTCCGCCGTCTCTGTCAGTTAGCCGAACTAGACAGCTTCGACATCACCAACGACGGCGAGCGCGAGCAAGCCGCCACCGACATCAAACAAATTATTGAAGACAGCAAAGACAACGCCAAAACCGAGCGCGACGAATACCTGGAAATCCTTCTCGACTGCATTGCCTCTTACGACAACAACAAAGAACTCTTCAAAGCGGGCACCCCACTGCCACAAAGCCTGGCATTAGAAAATGAAGACTCCTACAAACACTTGCGTGAAGATGGCTTCAAAGGCAGCAACCAGCGTCAAATTCGCCTAATCAAATCCGCCACCTTCAAAATACATCCCAAAACAGGAATGCCCAGCCTCCTCATGAACGGCTATTTGCGCATCGTAGACGTGCCTGGTCTGGGCGCAGGCATGAAACTGCACGAAGCCATTACCCTGGAAGAAATGAAGCGCGAAGATGCCATGATCGTCCTCGTCACCGATGCCGGACGGCAGCGCGTAGACGAACTGAAATCACTCTCTGCTGTCAATTGGATTAAAGAAAATCGCCTCTTCGGTCTCAGCGGCGGGGATTTGGACGAAGCCGCCAGCAAAATTTTCCTTGCTGTGAATGGCGCCAACATCCGCCAGGCATTCGACCGCCTCAACTCCGGTCTACCAGAGGCAGAATTGGAAGTAAAGGAAGTAACCCGCTACATCGCCCCCAACTATTGGGAACGTTACCGTGACCGGGGACTGAACCGCCCCTACTTTTTGGTGATGGCTCCGCCCGCCCTATACGTACAAGACCCCGAAAACGCCCCCGATGAATTCGCCAGCGAAACCGAGCGCATCCTCAAAACCTTCAAGGATCAATTGGGCAACGTCAACCTCGGCGACCCATTAGATACAGATACAAAAGAAGCATTGCTCAAATTAAGCGAAGTACCCCTGCTGCGTGAACGGCTGGTCACTTTCATCAAAACGGAGCGCGTGCGCAGCCAACTGCGCGAAGCATCCACACGCATTCGCAACGCCCTGCAAAGCCTGCGCTTCTACTATGAAAAGCAGTTGGCGGCACGCGGTGTGCATCCACCTTTTGCAAATAGCTGGGAGCAGTTGCAGGAACGGCGCTATGAAAACGTACTGCGGCGGCAAAACAAGGAACTTCCCCGCGCTTTCCACAATGCCTTATTGGAACTAAGCTCCCGCACCAACAGCGACGACCGTTTCCGCACCCTACTCCGGCCCACATTCAATGGTGTCAAGGGCATGGTGCAAGACGCCATCCAACGCGAAGTAGAGACGCTGCTTGATAGCTATGGAACCGAGCATTGGGACGACCGCGATGTAACCTACGACAACCTCGTCTGGGGAACTAGCGGCATTGAAGTGCCCATCAAGCGCATTCTCTATCAAGTTGAGTTGGTAATGCAAGATTCAGTGAGCCAGTTTATGCCGCAGATGGCAAATGTGATTGCCGACGAGTTGCAGCGTACACTGGAAGCTCACGAGATTTATGCACGGTTGGAACGGGCCAGCTACGGGCAAGAATATACGTATTCATTGCCCGGCAATGGCGGTGTGTCGCTCAATGAAGCATACGAGGCCGTTGTCAACCGTGTCGGCGCGAATTTCCGCCATGTGTGCCAGCAAGCAACGATGTACGAATTGATGAAGCCGGAACGCTCTATCAACCACAAGCTGGAGGCGGGCGAGCAAGAGCTGGCATTGCCCAGCAATGAACGACTGCTGGATGTAGCCTTACATGGTGTGGATGCAGTACGGCGCGAAATTGTCGCCAGCATGCCCGCAGCACATGCGACGGAAGAGGCAACGGCCGTTGCCGAACCCGAAGAAGAAATCCAGATCAACATTCTTGACGTTCCTGCCACACCTGAAGCAGACATCGCCATCAGTTTCCCCGGCGATAACGGCCCCGCAGCCCCCGCCGATCTGGAGATGAGCTACGCTGACAAACTAGACAATATCTCTGTCAAAATCAACCGCATCTTTGGCGAGATCATCAACGACTTATTCAGTGACGACGAATTAATGCCACGCCTGCGCCGCCTCTTCTGGCTAGAAGCAACCAAAGCAGAACGGGACTTCAACAACCACATCGTCAAACCCATGCTGAAAAACCACGACCGCAAACTACAAGAGCCAGAACTGCGCGAAGCAATGGCCGTAGACCTGGAATCGGTTTCCGATTTGGAAGAGTTGATGCGCGTTTGGGAAGGGCTAGAGAAATTAGAAACCAGTTTGGCAATTTAGGATGAAAACTTGATGCGTGAAACGCGATAAAAAGTCATCGCGTTTCACGCATCAGAAAAGGGATACTCATGGAAGAATCAGCCTTAACCCTCATCCAGGCTCTACCTGATACTCACTTACAGCTTTTCGCAGCGCGTTTGTGCGAGTGGTTGATTGCAGACCTCAATCAGAGTGATGAGCCTGTACCTGACTTTACAGAGTCGCGGGCAAAGGCGCTGCTGAGAGCGGCAAATGTAATAGATGATCCGACACTGCATAGTTTCAGCAAATTGGTGGATTGGGAGACGGGAAGCACCCCTGAAACGGCCGTGCGCCTCACCCTCTACGACCTACTCAACGAAACCAACCTGGCCGACGAGTCCGAAGTCCAGGCCATTGGAGCAGCGGCAGCCCACGTACAAACTTCCAATCCCCAAGCTCCAATCTCTTGGCTATCCCTCACTGTTGCCGCCTTTGCCTGGAAAAGCGAGTATCCGCTGTACCAGCTAGACCCCGCTGCCCCACCCGGCGAATACAGCCCTGCGGGACAACTTGTCAAACGAGCCGCATTCTTGCTGCGGCAGCAAGTCCAGCGCAGCGCCACCGACCGCGACAAACTAGCACGTAAACTAGCGTATTCTGCCCCTCAAGCAGGCCCGCCCAATCTGGAACAGATGCAGCCAGATGGCACGATTGCGCCGCTGCCACCATACTTCCGCCCGCCCATCCCCGTAAACTACCCGGAGATGGCCCGCGAAACATTGCACGTTTCGCCAGAAGAGAACCCATCGCCCCCAGTAGAGCGCAATGACCCATTAGCCATCACTCCAGATGAACTACCGGGCAACACAGCGCAGAACGTCACACGGATGCCTCCCATCCGCATCACCGAAGACCAAATTCGGCCGGAACGCCCCGACCGCTCGCAAACAGCGCACATCCGCAGTCGGGTAGTTACGCCGCAGCCAAACGCCGCTGCTTCTACTAACTTCAGTGACAACGTGCGGCAATTTTTTGGCCGAGGCCGCGAACAGATGAAAAGCACCAAACTGCGTGTGCGCGTTACCGAATATCCCGATGGCCCCGGCGTGTACGGCCTGCAAATCAAAGTGACCTGCAAAGGGGTGCGCAGTTTTGTTGCTGGAACAACAAACCGCGACGGCAAATTCCTCTGCGAACTGCCAGTGCGCCTGAATTCTGGGCTAACTTACGATGTGGATATAACCTGGCCGCGAGACTTGGGCGGCGACACGGAGCGCAAATCCATCACACTGCACGCCGACCGCACGGAGTTTGTGCTGCCGTTTTACCGCAAGTTGAAAAATGATGAATAATGAATGCGGAATGCTGAATAAAGCAGTTCCATTCAGCATTCCGCATTCATCATTTCGAATTCCCTCATGGGTGATTGGCTGAAATTGACTGAGGAAGACATTGAACAAGCCCAACAAACAGTGCGGGCTGCGCCTGTGCTGACGGAGGCGTTGGTAATCTATGCGGATGATTTACCCGCCTCCGCGCCATCTTCCCAGCTAACCAGTGCAGGGCAGGTTTTGCAAATTACTGAGGAGGATTTAACGGTCGTTCCCCCTCAGCCCATCACCTCCCCCAACCTCGCCCAACTGGAACAACTCATGTTTGGCCTGATCAACCAGGCCCGCGCTGCACACCTGCCCGGCTGGTTGAAAACCGTCAATTTACGCTGGCACACGGGGCTGACGGCCGTCGCTCGTGGCCATTCACAAGACATGCAGCAGCGGCAATACATTGATCACACCAGCCCGGAAGGGGTAACGGCCGCGCAGCGATTAGGACAATACGGCATCACATACCTGGCCTGCGGAGAAAATATCGGTATTGTTTACGGCCCCAACAGCCATAGCCAACAAGGCATTTACGATGTCCATCACGCCTTCATGAAACAGCCACGCAGTTTGACCAACCACCGTGGCAATCTGCTCAATCCTGTATGGACGCACGTAGGCATCGGCGTGGCCTATGCCCCCAGCGGCGTGCTGCTGATCACCCAAAACTTTATGAGCGCCCCCGGAGCCAAATAACGAAAGAGCGACTTTTCCTAGTCTGGTACGTAATGGAGCGCGAGATACTTTATAAACGTGAAACGTGAAAAGGAATTCATTACGTTTCACGCTCATCTTCTAAACAAGGAAACTCTATGAGCGAAGAAACCATCATCATCACCGATCCCGATTCTGACCGATACCATACATTTGGCTACATTAGCTGGTGGAAACAGGAGGTTGTACGCAATGCAACTGTGATGGTCATCGGTGCAGGCGCCCTGGGCAATGAAGTGTTGAAGAATCTGGCCCTGATGGGCATCGGTAATCTGCTTATTTGCGACTTCGACACCATCGAGGATAGCAATCTCAGCCGGTCAGTGTTGTTCCGCACAACGGATAACGGCCGTCGCAAAGTAGATGCTGCGGCAACGGCCGTTAAAGAACTCAATCCCGACGTCAACGTCATGGCCTGGCATGGCGATATCAACTTCGAAATGGGACTGGGCGTGTTCCGCCACGTAGACGCCATCGTCGGCTGTTTGGACAACCGCGAAGCGCGTCTCTCCATCAACCGCTTTAGCTGGGCCATCCAAAAGCCCTGGATTGATGGCGCCATTCAAGAACTGATGGGCATCGTGCGCGTCTTCTGGCCCGGTCAGGGCGCGTGCTACGAATGCACCCTCACCGATCAGGATTACCAAATCATTGGGCTGCGCTATTCTTGCCCGCTGCTGGCACGGCAAAATCTACTGCAAGGCAAAGTCCCCACCACACCCACCAGCGCCTCCATTGTCGCCGCCTTTCAAACACAAGAGGCATTGAAAATCATTCACGGCATGGAAGTGCAGCCGGGCAAAGCAATCATGATCAATGGGCTGACCAACGACATTTACACCACCGAGTATCCCGAGAAAAAGGGGTGTCTCAGTCACTCTGTGCTTGATCCAATTATCGAATTGCCTGAAGCTCACAGTAACAGTACAACATTGCAAGAACTGCTTGCCATTGCCCGCACAAAATTGGGTAATGAGGCTATACTAGAGTTTGATGGTGAGATTGTAACCGGCATGTACTGCCCTACCTGTGATAAAGAGGAACCTATCTTCAAGAAGATGGCCCGATTGTATGAAAATGAAGCAACTTGTCCGATGTGTAACGGCCGTCGAGACATGCGCCTCACCCACCGGGTCACCGGGGACGAACCCTACCTGACCCGCACCCTGGCACAAATGGACTTGCCCGCGCTGGCAATTATACGTGGCCGCAATGGCAGCAAACACGCCTATTTCGAGCTAACAGGCGATAAAGAAACCTTCTTCAGCTTCGCCTGATACCAAACTATTCGTCAAATATCGCAACCTGAAGTAGAAACCTGCGTATTGAACTTTGACTGTTTTAACAACCTAATGGAGGCTATGAACAAATGGCAAGCACTAAAGTAATTATTTATGATCCCACCGGTTCCAAAAAGACCCCGGTCGAACTCCCCAATGACGTACCGATGCGGCGGCTAATCCCCGCACTGGTCAGCAAAATGGGACTACCCACCAGTCAAGGGGCTAACCCCATCACCTATCGCCTGGATCATCGTTCATCCGGCAAACGTCTGGCTGACGACGAATCCTTGCAAGATGCCGGTGTGCAAGACGACGATATTTTGAGCCTGTTCCCGGAAGTAACCGCAGGCTAGTACCAGTTAACAGAAGCCAGTAATCAGTGATCAGTAGTTAGTGATCAGTGGTCAGCAGCCTTTACCATAAGGTAAAAACTGCTGATAACTGTATACCGACAACTGATTACTGATTACTGAACAAGGAACCCCCATGTTCGACATTCGTGAAAACCGTTTGCGGAATGACTACAATCTGGTTCGTGAACTCGTGAATCGCAGCGAGCTGATTCATGTGCTACAAACGGAAAATGACCCACCAGATAAATACCTGGTGCGTTTTACCTGTCGTGGTGTTGAAGCAATTAAACCCACTGGCGATCCCATTTACCGCAACGTCCACGAGGTCAGCATTTACTTACATGCTGAGTACCCGCTTAAGCAACCCCAGCTAAAGTGGTTGACCCCCATTTTCCACCCTAACATTCATGTAACCGGTGCGGTGTGTATTGGGGCATGGTGGCCCGCAAAAACTTTAGACGAACTGTTGTTGACCATGGGAGAAATGGTACAGTACAAAAACTACGAGCCACGCGATCCCATGAATTCAAAGGCTGCCGCCTGGGCACTGCGCCGCAAAACCCTCTTCCCAATAGACAACCGCGCTCTGAAAGGGCAGTCGCTGGAAGACCTGATTGTGCTAGGAGAGGAGGAAGAGGATGACTTCGGCATCAACATTCTCTGAACAAGCCCAATCCAACAACAAACCACCAGAAGCACCAACTTCTCGCGCTAACCAACAATACATTGACCGCAGCAATCTGCCGGTGCACCAACCCCCTTTGACCGATAAGTGTTGGCTGCACCGGGAACAACCCGTCCCCGGACAACCTTATATCATCATCGGGCAGCAAGCCATCCAACAGGTGTCCGACCACGCCAACAGCAATTTGCAAACAGAATTGGGAGGCGCACTGCTGGGAAAAGCATATCGCTACGAGGATAAAGTATTTGTTGAAATTCGGGCTGCGCTGCCAGCAGTGAGCGGCGATCATGGGCCGGTTCATTTTACGTTTAATGCCGATACGTGGACACAGTTACAGCAAGACCGGGCTGAGAAATATCCAAATCTGGATATGGTGGGTTGGTTCCACACGCATCCAGCACTGGGAGTGTTTTATTCCAGCGATGATGTGGTGGTTCATGCGGCAGCGTTTACACTGCCCTGGCATGTGGGTCTAGTTGTAGACCCGGATTCGCTGGAAGCTGGTTTTTTTGGCTGGATAAACGGCCAGCTCGCCCCATTCTCTGGCTGCTACGAGCTGCTGGAACAGCAAGCGGAACCGTTGATGCCCTGGAAGGTGGTGCGCACGGCCGTTTGGTATGATGGCTCTCACGAAAGCGACGAAGCCATGCCCCAAAGCGGCGTGTACGCACCCAGCAGCCCAATGCCCGCCATCCTCGGTGTGCCGCCGCGTGTCGGGCTGTTGGTTGGGTTGTTTGGGCTGGTTCTGAGTTTTATTTTGCTCATCGGTGGCATTTTGCCGTTGGCGGCAAAAGTCAACCAGCTTGAAACAGTAGCGATAAGCCTTTCCGAGCAGGCCTTGCAATCAACCAACGTGGCCGCTTGCCCTGATGCACGTCTGCGCATTTTGTCACCGGTGACAGGCACGGCCGTTTCCAGCAGCGACACCTTGCGCATCATTGGCACAGCCAATTACCCGGATGCAGCCCGCTATCGCGTTGAAGTTCGCCCCGCCGGTACAGAGACATGGACATTGCTCGACAGCCAAAGAGGCAATACGGATTTGGGACAGTTGGCTTTGTGGAAAATGACCGATTACCTGCCGGGTGTATACGAAATGCGGTTAACGGCCGTTGACCGCAACAACGTCCGCCTCAATCAATCTGCCCTTTGCCAGATAAATGTGGAGATGCGGCCGTAACTACTGATACTGAACACTTAAACATATGACACCTGATAACCCTATGAACGAAAACCCAACCGCCTACGCCGCCATGATCACCATCTCTCTGCCGGGAACCGACAAGACAGCCACCGCCTCGGTGCGTGTACTGCCAGATGAATCGGTAGCACTGCCCGCCGGAGCCAAATTGCTGCGCGACTGCACGCTTGCCGAACTGCAAACCTTTGCCAACACTTGGGAAGCGGAAGTATGGGAAACATATCAGCACATCAACCTGCTAGAGCTGCACACAGATGAAACGGTGCAGGTAGAAGTGGTGCTTATCGCGCAAGATGGCGAGCAAGCACTGGCAGATTGGGCAGAACGCGCCATTGTTTTGACAACCGAGGTCTCAGTAGAGGCAGAAGATGCCCCGGAAACAATGGATGAGCCAACCGTATCTGAAGAAGCGGCGGTTGAAGAAACAGAAGCTGAAGAAGAAACGGCCGTTCCACAAGAAGCGGAACCCGCACCAGAACCAACTGCTTCAACAGAAACAACGCCCCCTCCCACACCAGAAACGCCAGAAGTCATCGTTTCCGAGTCGGAGCCAGTATACGCAGACGAGGCAGAAGCACTAGAATCTGTCAAGCAGCCCCAACTGCCGCCACGTCCACAGGTACGCATTGCCGGGCAGCGGCTGCCTCTCAGCCGCGCCAGTTGGGCTTCCACAAACATTTTCATAGAAGAGCCTGCTTTACGGCAAGCACAGGCACACGCTCTTAGCAGCCCCAGCCGCGAGGTAGCGGGTGTCTTAGTTGGCCCCCACCCGGAAAAACAGCCGGACGGCCGTTACAACGTCTACATCACCGACACCATCATCGCCAAACACACCGTCATGCAAGGGGCCAGCGTCACCTACACCCCAGAGAGCTGGCGTTACATGAATGACCAACTCTGGCAGCGTTACCCTGATGAATCGGCCATTATGGTAGGCTGGTATCATACGCACCCCGGCTTTGGCATTTTCCTTTCAGGGATGGACCAATTCATTCACCAAAATTTCTTCATCCAAAAATGGCACGTCGCGTTAGTGCTGGATCCCATTGCCAGAACGAGTGGCTTCTTCTGCTGGGATCGCCATCATGCCAAGGTGAACCGCTATGATTTCCCCTGGCCCACTTGGGCAGCAGCATGGTAAACCAGTGACCCATTACCAGTTACCAGCTACTATCTTGACCTGCGCCTGATTCCGTTTTACGCTTACGCTAATATGACCGAGCAAGAAAATCCGCCCATCCACATTTCGTTGGATGATATTGACGAGGCCAACCGCCTCAGTTTACACTGCCCTATCTGTGCCAGCCCAGTGGAGAACCACCCGGCAGAGCCAGCGCTGACACCCGTTGTTTGCGGCAATTGCAAGACGCTGTATCACCGCGCTTGCTGGGAGCAAAGCGGTGGCAAATGCGCCATTTTGGGATGTGACCACACTCAGTATTTTGTATACGGCCGTCCCACCAAACCAGAACTCATTATCCGCCACAGCGATATACCAACCATGCCCTCGCCAAACGGCCGTACACCTGACCGCTCAAGCCGTCGCACACAAGAACTGAAGCACGAGCAGCGGCGACAAGTAGAGCAACTACGTCGCCCCAGCCTGCTGCGCCGCCTCTGGCAGTGGCTCCTTGACCAAATTCGCATTGGGCTGGATGAATAAAAGGTGTCAGGTATCAAGTACGTGACACTGTGATACCCGACACTTGACACTAAAATACCGGACACCTCAACACCCCATGATTCCCCCCATCACCATCGATAAACGCTCTCCCTTCCTCGGCGAGGCGTGCGCCTTGTGCAAAGAACCCTTCGCGCCGGGCGACGAAATCGTTGTCTGTCCAGATGACGCTACCCGCCACCATACACAGTGCTGGCGAGCCAATGGCAACAAATGCGCCGCTTACGGCTGCACCGGACACGGCGAAGTAGACAGTCCTTCATTAAATGAAGCGGTTGAAGGGGAAGTGGTGACGGATGGACACCCCGCTGATGACGGCCGTTCCCAGGGAAACGGCCGTTCCAAAGTGCGCACCATGCCCAGCAGCAGTTTTGGCTGCGCTCAGGGCTGCTTTCTAATCAGCATCGGGCTGGCCGTGCTGCTCTTTGCCATCGCCTGCTTTGGCCTGTGGGCCATGCTGGATTACATCATGATTGATGTGTTGGGCTGGTCTTACCGTGAGCCAATCAGTGGTGTCCTACCCGCCATTAATGCGCTCATTCTGGTTACAAGTTTCAAGTTACATCATAATATGTAACCTGTAACTTGTATCCTCTCACAAAATTCGCGCATAAATTTCATCAAACTGCGGCACAACCACGCGCCAGTCGTATTGTCGGGCAAACATGCGAGCAGCCCGCCCCAACCGCTCCCGTTCGTCAGGATTTTGTAACAAGTGCAGAACGGCCGTTGCCAACTCCTCCGCTGTCTCCCCCAACAAAATCTCACGGCCATGTTGCACCGGAAACCCCTCAACGCCAATGGGTGTGCTTACAATGGCCTTGCCTGCGGCCATCGCCTCAATGAGTTTGAGACGTGTACCGCTGCCTACGCGAAAAGGCATCAAGAAAACGGTCGCTCCTGCCAAATAAGGCTGCACACTATCCACCCACCCTGTCAGCGTCACGCCGTCCAATTCCTGCAATCGCTCCAACCGCGCATGAGGTTTTTGGCCAACGATGGCCCAGGTCGCAGACGGCCGTTCCACCTTAATCTTCAGCCACACTTCATCAGCAAACCACAACACCGCGTCCACATTCGGCCGGTAATCCATCTTGCCCACAAATATCAAATCGTATCGCCGCAGATTTGTCCAATCTTGAAGATTGGACAAATCTTGATACGCCTCTACGTCAATGCAATTAGGGATAACAGCCATTGGCAATTGACGATTAACCAGTGCAGCTAAATGCAGCCGATCTGAGTCCGAAACACAAGTCACAGCATCCGCTGATTGGCAGGCCCAACGCTCAAAGCGACGCAGGCGAGCCACCTGCACAGCCGAATAGGCTGCCGCCACCCAGCGGCGCGGATTGCGCAAATCAGTGAGCAAATTGCGCCGCTGCAATTCCGTTTCTGCATTGTGGTCGTCGAACACAATTTTGCTCTGCGGGCTGATGGCGCGAACGATTTCTATCGCCCGCGCCAATTCGATGCCTTCAATTTGCACAATATCAAACTGATTTTGTGCCAACAATTGGCGCAATTTTTGATTGAAGGCAGGGCTGTACAAACGGTGGGCCATGTCTGGGCGGCGGGTGGTGAGAAGTTGGCGAAGGCGAACGGCCGTGCTGCGCGGCGGCACCGGCACAGTCTCAATACGCTGGCACAAGGCCACCAATGGCGCAATAGCCTCTTTTGCAACCGACTGGTTCTCTTCCAAAAAACTGAGCAGTGTGACGGCGTGTCGCTCTGCCAGTCCGCGAATGATGTGGTAGTTACGCAGGCTGGTTCCCTGGTGTGGTGGATAAGGTAGCTGGGGGGTAAGTAATAAAACAGATGCCACAGTTACTTGTCCCCCTGGTACAGACGCAAGGTCTGCACGGCCGTACTCTCCCACGTAAACCCCTTCGCCTGCTCATAGCCCCGCGCTACCATCTCTGCCCGAAGCTGGCTGTCACTCAACACGCGCTCAATTACCTGCGCCCACGCTGCTGCGTCCTCCGGCTCGTCCACCATCGTCCCCTGCGGCCCCACAATCTCCGGCAACGAGCCGCGACGGCTGACCACTGTCGGGCAGCCACAATGCTGTGCCTCCAGTGCAGGCAGACCAAAGCCCTCGTAAAAAGAAGGCGTCACCAGCACACCCGCCGCATGGTACAGATGCGCCAGCTCTTCGTCAAAAATGCCGGGCAGATGGCGCACATACTCACGTAACCCTAATTCGGTAATCGTGGCAAAAATCTCGTCGTAAATCCAGCCCTTGCCGCCCACCAAAATAAGTGGCACATCCACGCCCATCTCGCGCAGCAGCGCATAGGCGCGGATGAGTGTGGGCAGGTTTTTGCGCGGCTCCAGTGTACCCACAAAGAGGATGAACCCTCGCGGCAGATTGTGTTTCGCTAGCGTCGCGGCAATCTCTACCTCGGTGTACTCGTACTCATACAGCGGATTGGCGGCCAGATGAACGGCCGTTACCTTCTCCGGCGGCACATTCAACTGCTCAATCAAATCCTGGCGTGTGGCGTGGCTGTCGGCGGCAATGTGATCGGCCGTTTGGCACGCCCACTGAATCTGCCCATTGTAATAACGCAGGCTGTCCTCCGTAAGAAACTGAGGGTAATAAATGAAGTTCAAATCATGCACAGTGATGATACGCCGTTTTGCGCCCAGCGCCGGGGGGATGAAGTCGGGGCTGTGCAGCACATCCAGGCGGTGTGGCAGCAGTTCCGCGCCCAGCGCCCACCGTTCCAGGCGGTGATGGCAGGGTGTGTACAGGTCGCGGCGCTGGAAGTTGGGAGCAGAGGGGGTGTAGGTACGGCCGTCTCGCCCCAAATGAAACACCGTATACCGATTCCCCCGATCAAGCGCTGCCAACGTCGGCAACAAGTGCAAAACCGACTGGCTAATCCCACCCATCTGATAATACGGCAAACGTGCGTCAATTCCAATATGCATGAATGCCATTGTAAGTTTGCAAGTAGCAAGTGGCAAGTTTGCAAGTCCGCAAGTTTGTTAGTTGTTGGTTTGCCACTCGCCACTCGCAAGCTATAATGCTCTCTAAACTGAGGCTCTGCACAGGAAATTTCATCCTTCATCCCTCATCCTTCAAAATTTTCACAGGAGACAGACGATGGCAACAACTGATAATTCTGTCACATTAAAAGAGCTGCAAGACCGAATGGAATGGTTAGATGGCGAACGCCGCAAAACCAACCGCAAATTAGCTGAAGTAGAGCAACAATTCGCCCTCCAAGAGCGCGAACTGCATGGACGCGAACAACGCATCCAAGAACTAGAAGGACGGCTGACCGGTCTCACCAGCCAACTCAATCGACTGTCACAGATTGACACCCAACTCGACCAATTCAAAGATGAATTGGTAGCCCTGATTGAGCAATATGACCAGCGCCGCATCAAATCCGAAGGGGAACTCGACCGGCTGCGGCGCATTGAACACGAAAATACCGCCCGTGAAATCGCCGACATCCGCAAAGAGCTGCCCGGCATCTCCCGATTACAACATGATATGGAACTGCGCCAGGCTGAGGAATCTCGTCTAGCCAATCTTATTGGCTCACAAAAAGGACAGATTTCCCTGCTAAATAACAAACTCGAAGAATGGGAACGCAATTATGCCTTCATCGAGGAAAAAGAACGGCAAAACAACCGTAATATTGCCGACATCCAAACAAACTTATTAAAAGTAAACAAGCGCTGGAACGCTGTTTATGAACGATTAGATGCGCTGCACGGTAATATTGCCCGCCTGGATACCACTGTACAACCCCTCACTACCATTCGTGATGAAATTTATGAACGTATGGAAAGCTGGGCCAATCAGATTCAATTGGGCGAACACGAACGCAACAAGCAGCTTGAAAACTGGCGCTATTTGTTAGATGAACACAGCGACACAATCAATCGCTTTGCCAAAGAATGGGTTACTTTTTCTGATCAATACAAAGAAGCAAAAATGGCTTTGCAAACCATGACGGAATGGCAAAAACAAATTGAGCAGCAGCAGCGCGAAGCAAATGAATCCCTACGAATCGAAACACATCGCATGCAATCACGCTGGGACAATTTTGTGCAGGAAATTGAGCGTCGCCTAAAATCTTACGAAGTCGAAACCGAGCAGCGTTGGCACATGGCAGACCGCCAAAGCCGCCAGACAAATGAGCAGTTCCTGAGCATCACGGAATTGCTGGAGCAAATAGAACAGGACAGAGACTTGATGTGGCGCGTACAAACTGCCCAAGCTGACGCTTTGAAAAAGTTCCCCCTCATCTGGTTGGAAGAAATCGAGAAGGCACGCAAGCAAGACCCTAACCGCCGCCGTCAGCCAGCTTTCGTACCCGTTCGTGAAGAATGATGAAGTCTGAACGCTGAATTGAATGTTTTCATTCAGCATTTAGCGTTCCCCATTCCCTATTATGTTTGTAATTGGCACAGCAGGACACGTTGATCATGGTAAATCAACGCTTATAGAAGCGTTGACCGGCATTGATCCAGATCGTCTCGCAGAAGAAAAAGAACGCGAGATGACGATTGATCTGGGCTTTGCCTGGATTACGCTTGGCGAAGGGGATGCAGCCTCAGAAGTGGGCATTGTAGATGTGCCGGGACACCGTGATTTTATTGAAAATATGCTGGCGGGTGTGGGCGGCATTGACCTGGCGCTATTTGTGGTGGCTGCCGATGAAGGGGTGATGCCACAAACAAGTGAACATCTGGCAATTTTGGATTTGCTAGAGGTGCGCGGTGGTGTGGTGGCACTGACAAAGGTGGACTTGGTAACAGAACCAGATTGGCTGGAACTGGTACAGTTAGATTTACATGATGTGCTGGCAGGTACTGTGCTGGCAGATGCGCCTATTGTGCCGATTTCGGCGCGAACGGGCTTGGGGATTGCAGACTTGAAACGGGTTTTGTGGGAACGGCTGCAAGCAACACCTCCCCGCCCAGACAACGGCCGTCCTCGTCTCTCAATTGACCGCGTTTTCAGTCTCTCTGGGTTTGGCACAGTGGTCACAGGGACATTAATTGACGGCCGTTTCCAACTCGGAGACGCCATCGAAATTCAGCCATCCGGTAAAAAAGGACGCATTCGCGGCCTGCAAACCCACAAACTCAAGCGCGATGTGGCTTTTCCTGGCAGCCGCGTCGCTATCAATCTCACTGGTATTGACAAAGATGAAGTTAATCGCGGAGATGTCGTAGCTGCGCCGGGCGTCGTCGGCAGCACTATTTTGCTAGATGCAGCGTACCGCCATCTGCCAGACGCCGACGCGCCGTTGAAACACAATGTGGAAGTGAAGTTGTTTGTGGGTGCGAAAGAAGTATTGGCACGCACACGCGTTTTGGGCCAGCCGCAAATTAACCCTGGCGAAGAGGGTTGGCTGCAATTGGAACTGAGCGAACCTGTGGCGGCTGCACGCGGCGACCGGTTTATTTTGCGACGGCCGTCCCCCGGCGCAACTCTGGGTGGCGGGCACATTTTAGACCCGCATCCGGGACGCAAACACCGCCGCTTCCGCCCAGAAGTGGTACAGCGGCTGCAAACACTGGCGCAGGGCACACCGGCAGAACTGCTACTGCAAGCATTAGCGCGGCTGGAACCGACAACGGTTAAGAAGTTGTTGGCACAGGCGGGGATGGATGAGGAAACGGCCGTCATCAACCTGAAAGAACTGCGTAACACCCAACAAATCGTCCAAATCGAGCAAAACCTACTCACTCGTGCCGGGTGGCAGCAGCGACAAGACAAGCTGCAACAATTGGTAAAAATTTATCATCACGAAAATCCATTACGGCTTGGCATCCCCCGCGAAGAACTACGCAGCCGACTGCGCCTGAACCCCGCTATTTTCAACCCCCTGCTGGCTACAGCAGTAACTGCCGATACCGTCCGCGAAGCAGGGGGTTTCATTCATATACCGGGGCACGCCATTCGCTTTTCCACAGAACAACAAGCCACTGCGGATGCGCTGCTGCGCCGCTTTACCACTGCGGGCGTGAACTCGCCTAGTGTCAAAGAGGCGCGAGCAGAGGCTGGCGAGGCGGTGTACCTGGCATTGGTGGATTTGGGAGAGTTACGGCCGTTAAATGCAGAAGTCGTTTACGCCAAAGCCGAATATGAACAATACACGGCAAAAATTGTGCGTTATCTACAAGAAAGACAAACCATCAACGCCGCCCAAGTCCGCGACCTGCTTAACACCAGCCGCAAATACGCCATTGCCCTACTAGAACATCTGGACGACATCAAAACAACTCGCCGCGTTGGCGACAACCGGGTGTTGGCGGCGGGTAGCTAGTTGCTGGTTGTTGGGAACCAGTGGCTAAATTGGCAAAACAGGTGAAGGACATCCCTTCATCCTTCACCCCTCATCCTTCCATTGTGGGAATCCCTGCACGGAACTCTCAATAAACCCATCGGCAATCTCTTTCATGCGATTTGTCGTAATATTTTGCGCCACCGCATCTACAATTTTCCCCGGCACAAACTTCATCCCCTTTGGACGGGGCGGCGTCGCTTTCATACTCAGCGAATACTCAATCCGCGTCGCCTTGTCATCTATCACCAGAAAGCGCCCTTCACTACTGTAATAGCCACGCGTACTGGTTGCATTCACCGTCACTTTTGTCGGTATTGCCGGGAAATTTTGGATCGGTAGCAGACGAATGATTCGCTGCTCCCAGTCCAATTCCACGCAAACATCACAGTAAACGTGAATGTGGTAACGTCCCAACTCGACTGTGTTGTACCAGAGGCGGTACTCATTCTCGGCAGCCGTTTCCATCGGAACAAGTCTGATATGCGGCAAATGAGTCACCAGTCGGGGAATATCGCTGTAATATTGAAAAGCTGTCTCCCAATTGGCCGGAAAGTTGAACGAGATTTTTACAGAGCTTGCTATCTTGATCATGGTTCCTGAGTATACGTGACAGGACGGTATGGTGACAAGCATAAAATTTTCTGCGCCACACCTGACACTCAGCACCCACTATCATGACATTTGACACCTGACAGGGTACTCCACAAAAAGCACACTTGTACCGTACTATCACTGGGAGCAGCAAACATAGTAACAGTACCTGTTGCATCCCATACATTAAGGAGAAACAAATGGCTAAAAATCCCACTCCCCAACAGGAAAGTGAAGGCATACAGTATCGGCGACGTCATGGCGGCCTCATTGGCGTACGCAGCAAGGTGCAAGTCCGCGATAGCATCGCACTCAGTCTGGTCTACACGCCCGGCGTGGCCGAACCTTGTTTAGAAATCGCCCGCGAACCCAAGCGGAGCTTCGACGTAACTTGCCGCGGCAATACTATCGCCATCGTATCTGACGGTTCTTCTGCTTTTGGCATGGGCAATATTGGGCCAGAGGCAATTTTGCCTGTGCTAGAAAGCAAAGCCGTGATCATGAAAAACTTTGCTGGTGTAGATGCACTGCCGCTGGCGCTGAAAAGCAACAGCACGGAAGAGATTGTCAACACCGTGTTGAATTTAGGCCCGACCTTTGGTGCAATCAGCGTAGAAGACATTGCTTCTCCACGCGGACTGGCCGTCACCAATTTGCTGGAACGCTCCCTCAATATCCCGGTGCTGAACAATCACCGTGAAGGCGTAGGCATTGGCGTGCTGGCCGGTATGATCAATGCCGCCCGGCTGGTGGGCAAAGAGCTAACGCAAATGCGCATTGTGATCAATGGCGCGGGCACAGCCGGATTGGGTACAGCTAATTTGCTCTATGAATATGGCTTGAGCAAGGTCATCGTTTGCGACCAACAGGGGGCCATTTACAAGTACCGCCCATTGAACATGAACTGGGCCAAATGGGAAATTGCACAGCACAGCAACCCGGATAATGAACAGGGCGATCTGGTAGAGATGCTGAAAGGCGCAGATGCGTATGTTGGCTTTGCCAATAGTGGCAAATTGACGGCCGATGTGATCAAAAGCATGGCCGCCGACCCGATTCTCTTCACCTTTGCCTCGCCATTGGAGATGACACCGCAAAAGGCGCGGGCTGCGGGCGCGGCCGTTGTTGCCACATCCCACTCCACCTACCCCAATCAGATGGACATTTCCGTTGTCGTGCCCGGCATTTTCCGCGGGCTGTTGGATGCGCGGGCGAGCCATTTCCCCGTTTCGGCGCACATTGCCGCCGCAGAAGCGATTGCTTCTAGTATCAGCGATGACGAGTTGAATCCAGACTATATTTACCCCAAAGTGCTGGACTACAGCGTTGCACCAACGGTAGCAGCGGCCGTTGCTGAAGCGGTCATTCAAGCAGGTTGCGCACGCAATCCAGAAATAAACCCAGCAGATATTGCCGAACGCACACGGCGTTTTGTGTACGAGGGGCATTTCCCCATTCCACCGAAGAGCAGCAAGGAAATGACTGTTTCGGAGGAATCGCTGGAGCAGCATGAGCGTTTCCAGGGTTTGCTGGAAATTTACAGCAAGCTGCCGGTGAAAGATGAACGGATTTTGAAGCAGTTTTATCTGATGCCGCAGGCAATGGAACCGGCAAAAATCATTCAAGCGAATCCCAGTGAGGTGTTTGAGCTGACACCGCGCAGCAATCTGGTAGGGGTGGTGAGTGATGGCACGGCCGTTCTTGGCCTAGGCAACATTGGTGGCCGCGCCGCTCTACCCGTGATGGAAGGAAAGGCCATTTTATTCCACACCTTCGCTGGCGTGGAGGCATTCCCCATTTGCGTAAGCACGCAAGACCCAGATGAAATTGTCGAGATTGTGAAGCGGCTGGAGCCAACATTTGGCGGCATTAATCTGGAAGACATTAGCGCTCCGCGCTGCTTCTACATTGAAAACAAACTGCGCGAAGAGACGGATATTCCAATTTTCCACGATGATCAGCACGGTACGGCCGTTGTCGTATTAGCCGGTATCATGAACGCCTGCCGCCTGACCGGCAAGCAAATCGGCGACCTCGCCGTCGTCGTCAACGGCGCGGGCGCATCGGCCATCGCTGTGACCAAACTGTTGATGGCAATGGGACTCAGAGACGTAATTATGCTGGACAGCAAGGGCACAATTTACAAAGGTCGCAAAGGTCTCAACTGGATCAAAGAGGAAATGGCCGAAGTCACGAACCAAGAAAAGGTCAAGGGCGATCTAGCAAAAGCGGTACAAGGGCGCGATGTGTTTATCGGCCTTTCTGTTGCCGGGGCGCTAAAGCCAGAAATGGTCAAAGGGATGGCGAAAGACCCCTTCATCTTTGGTCTGGCAAATCCCACACCAGAGATTATGCCCGACCTGGCTTTGGAAGCAGGTGCGAGTATTGTAGCAACCGGCCGCAGCGATTTGCCGAATCAGGTGAACAATTCCCTGGCCTTCCCCGGCATTTTCCGCGGCGCATTGGACAGCCGCGTGCGCAATATCACGGATGAGATGAAGATTGCGGCGGCGCAAGCCATCGCCGGTTTGGTAGAGACGAAGGATTTGCGGTCTGATTGGATTATTCCGAAGGGCACGGACTTCTCGGTGGCCCCGGCCGTTGCCGAAGCAGTAACCCGCAAAGCGATTGAGCTGGGCCTGGCACGGGTAAAGGTTGACCCAACGGCCGTTGCCGAGCGCGTGCGTCATTTTGTATACGAGCAAAGAGACTAAAATTCAATCAGAGTTGTCAAATCTTAAAGATTTGACAACTCTGAGGTTTATTTTCACAGGAGTACAGGATGGAATATCGTCAACTAGGCAACAGCGGCGTGCGTGTTTCCGTGATCGGCATGGGCACAAACCAGTTCGGTGGCCCAGTAGATCAGGATGGGGTGAACCGCGTAATTGGCGCGGCACAGGAGTTGGGAATTAATTTGATTGATACGGCCGATGTGTACCAAAACGGCCGTTCCGAAGAAACCCTCGGTCACGCGCTAAAAGGCAAGTGGGACAACTTCGTCGTCGCCACAAAAGTCTACTTCAAAACCGGCGACCGCCCCAACGACTATGGCGCATCCCGCTACCACATCATGAACGGTGTGGAAGCCAGCTTGCGCCGCTTGCAAAGCGACCACATCGACCTCTACCAAATGCACCGTTGGGATGCCACCACCCCCATCCAAGAAACCATGCGAACATTGGATGATCTAGTCAGCAGCGGCAAAGTACGTTACATCGGCGCATCCGCGTATGCCGCCTGGCAGCTAGCAAAAGCCAACCTGCTGGCCGAATTTCAGGGCTGGGCCTCGTTTGTCACCGTACAATCGCACTACCACATGCTGGAGCGCGAAGTTGAAAAAGAAGTGATCCCCTACTGCCAGGAACACAACGTGGGATTCATCCCCTACTTCCCACTAGCGGGAGGCTTCCTTACCGGCAAGTACCGCCGCGAAAGTGGCGCACCCGCAGGCTCACGCGGCGAGCGCAGCAGCTATGTGCAGGCATACATGACCGACGCCAACTTCACCATCGTCGAGACATTGAGCGCCTGGGCTGAGGAGCGCGGGCACACAATGGCGGAATTGGCGCACGCCTGGCTGCTGGCGCAGCCCACCGTTTGCTCGGTCATCTCTGGGCTAACGAAGCTGGAACATCTGCAAGCGAATGCCAAGGCGGCTGATTGGGCGTTGACGGCCGTTGAAACTGCCGAGGTGAATGCCATCCTCAAAGGCGACGACATAACAGCCTAAACTTAACTACAGTTAACTTATTGATCATGCGGCCGTTAACCAAGAAGTTAACGGCCGCTTTTCTTTGCTTGATCATCCATCAAACTCCAACTTAACCCCCGCCATTGTTTCCCTTTCCAGGTTCCCCCATAATAAACTAGCTACCAACAACTAACTACCAGCAACCAAAGGAGTATCGTATGATTCCAAGTTTTCTACTTGCTTTACGTGAAGGGCTAGAAGCAGCCCTCATTGTGGGATTGGCCCTGGGTGTCCTCAAGAAAATGAACCGCCAGCAGTTTGTCCCAACGGTTTGGGCGGGTGTGGGGATGGCAACGGCCGTTTCCCTCATCGCCGCCTTCATTTTGCACTGGATTGGCGCAGAACTCGAAGGAACCGCCGAGCAACTCTTCGAAGGCATCACCATGTTCCTCGCCAGCGCCGTCCTCACCTGGATGATTTTTTGGATGGCGAGACAAGGACGGCAGGTACAAACCAGCCTGCAAGCAGACGTACAATCCGCACTCGTGCAGGGTGGCAAATGGGGGCTGTTCGCCATCTCCTTCTTCGCCGTCGTCCGCGAAGGCATCGAAACCGCCCTGTTTCTCACCGCCGCTGCTATGACCAGCAGTGCCCAACAAGCCCTCATCGGTGGATTGACCGGGTTAGCCGCAGCCGCCTTGCTTGGCTGGCTGCTTTTTGCCGCCTCAGTACGCCTCAATCTACGTCGCTTCTTCCAGGTTACAAGCGTGCTGCTCATCCTATTTGCCGCTGGATTATTTGCACACGGCATCCATGAGTTTAACGAAGTGGGCCTGATTCCCGGCATCATTGAACACGTTTGGGATATGAATCACATCCTGCACGAGAAATCAACCGCCGGGCTGCTGCTCACCGCCCTCTTTGGCTACAATGGCAATCCCTCGCTAACAGAAGTGCTGGGGTACGCCGGTTACTTCCTGGCAATTATCCTGGGCCTTCGTCTGGCCGACCGCCGCACAAATCCAGCATTAGAAGCAACTGCCAGTTAAACACCGCTCGCACTGTGCATAAACGCCGCCAAATTCTCCTTCAACTGCGCCAGCGATGGCTCGTGAACGTACATCATGTGACCGGCTTCGTAGAAGCTCATGCTGAGATTGCTTTGCAGACTGCGGTCTAATTCGAGGTGGTCGAAGGTGTAGCGGGTTGCCATGTAGGGCGTGGCTAAATCGTAATAGCCATTGGCGACATGCACTTGCAGGGCCGGGTTCATGGTCATGGCTTTGCGCAATGTCTCGGCCACGTTCACAAAGGAGTTTTGATTTTGCGCGTACTGCCACGCCGGGAAGACCTTGAAGCTCAAGATTTCGTAGGGCAAATCGCTCTCAAATTCTAGTTCGCGGCGGATGTAGTCGTTGAAGGTGGCAGTGTATGGCCCCAAAATGGCGGCATAGCTGGGGTCGCCCTCGAAAAATTCACCGGCAGCGTCGCGGTCTATGCCAATGTAGCGCGTGTCCAGCCGCCCCACTGTGCGCCGCTGCTCGCGCAGCAGCTCTTTGCAGAAGCGGAAGATTTCGATGCGCAAGTTGGCGCGTTCGATGAATGCCTCGGATAAGCCGGTGTACCGCGCCAGTTTTTGGATGATGGACGGCCGTTCCTCATCTGCCAACGACGCGCCCTTCATCAAGGCCAGGGTGTACTCATTCATGGCGAAGGCTTCCGCCTCGGCCAGCGTTTTGGGCAAATCGGCTTGCAGGTCGGGGGCAAGACGGCCGTGATACCACGCCGTCGCCGCATAAGTGGGCAAAAAGAGGATGTAGGGCAGGTCGTTGCCAAACTCAAAATGGGCGGTTTGGAAGCTGAGAATGGACGAGATGAGCATGATGCCGTTGAGGTACATGCCGTGCCGCTCCTGCAAATAGCCGGACAGCCCGGCGGAACGGGTTGTGCCGTAGCTCTCGCCAATCAAAAACTTGGGCGAGTTCCAGCGCTGGTAGCGGGTGGTATACAGGCGGATGAAATCGCCAACGGACTCGATGTCCTTTTTGAAGTCGTAGAACTGCTTCGGCTTTTCGCCGGGGACGGCACGGCTGTAGCCCGTGCCCACCGGGTCAATGAAAACGAGGTCGGTTTCGTCGAGCAGCGAGAATTCGTTATCCACGAGGCGGTAGGGCGGCAGGATGGGGCTGTCTACGTCGTGGTTGTCTACGCGGCGCGGCCCCAGCACGCCCAAATGCAGCCACACCGATGAGGAGCCGGGACCGCCGTTGAAGCTGAAGGTTAACGGCCGTGCGGCCACATCATCCACCTCATTCTTGGTATAAGCCACAAAGAAAATCGCCGCCTTCGCCTTTTCGCCCTCGGCCTTTTCTTCCTTTTCCTCTTCTTCTTTCAGCACAATGGTTCCTGTCGTCACCGTGTAGGCGATTTCTTGCCCACTAATGGTGACGCTGTGCTGCGTTTGCACAATCACATCTTGCGGTTCGGGTTTGGGGTCTTCGGTTTTGTTGTTGTTGTTTTCGGACATTTTGTACTCCTGTTTTGGCGTGAAACGTGAAGCGTGAAACGTGATGGTTCTTCACGTTTCACGCTTCACGTTTCACGTCTCGCTTCGTTTTCCCGGTGAAATATAGGTGATGCGGCGGTACGGCCGTACTGCCTGCGCCACTTCATCCTTCAATACATTACCCGATACGTGCATGAGCGTATCGTTGAAATCGGGGTCAATGCCCATGCTCGCCAGGCAGGGGTAGTGGTGGTGCAGCAGACCCGCTTTTTCGGCGGCGTCATCCGCCGATACGCCAATCAGCCCGGCGGCGACGTGGCGGGCGCAGCCGCAGACGGCATCGCGGTGGATGGTGACGGCCGTTACCACCCGCGTCTCCTCATCCACCGCAATTTGCAGGCGGGGCTGCCCAAAATAGCGGGCAAACCCGGCGATGAGGGGGTTGTCATAGGGTACACGCTTGCGCCGCGCCACGCCGTAGTCGTGTTCGGTGAGGGAGCAGAGCGGCTTGGGCGTAGCGCAGGCCACGCCGATTTGCGCCAGCCAGCCGTGCAACTGCCGCGCCAGGCCGCGTGGCAGCCATGCTTCGTTATCTATGGGGGCGAGGACGGCCGTTGCCCCCACCATTTCGGCCACATCCGGCAGCAGTTCGGCCACGCCTTTATGCTCGGCAAAGGACAACACCAGTTCGGCGGCGGGCAGGTCGGGCGGCAAGTAATCTTCGGGGTAATCAATGACCGGCGGGTAAAAGGCGGGCGCTTCCCAGGTGTGGAGCTGCCATTCCGCCGGGCCGTGTGTTTGGATATTGGTGACGTGGCGACGGCCGTATTCGCCGTTGACTATTGCTAAAATACGCACAATTATTTCCAAGTGAAACGTGAAGCGTGAAACGTAAAAAGTTTTCACGTTTCACGTTCAAATCGGTATCCAACCTATCAAGCCCTGACAGTATAACACGCTGCCTATGTTGCACAACCCTTCATATCCGCCATAATCCCCCACTATCCGGAGGGGAGGCTTTAGCCGAACTGGAATTACGCACCGGCTAAAGCCTCGACTCCTTTTTGAGGTAGAGATATTTTGCGATATTTTGTTTTTTTGATGGCGATGCTGGCCTTGTTGATTGGCTGCTCAAATCCGGTCAGTCGTTCGGATGCGAGTACGGCCGTTTCCCTTGAAACGGCCGTCCCCATCCCCCAACACACTACTCAACCAACCCTACCGCCGCCGCTGATCCAACCCAGCGCACAGCCCACCATTCAACCAACCAACAGCCCTACGCCGCCGCCAACGGCAACCCCGCCGCCGCCCAGCATTAGTAATCCTGTTGATGCGGAGTTGGCGGAAAAGGCTGCGGCGTATGGGCTGGATGTGACGGCCGTATCCGACGCCAACAGCGGCGTGTGGCAGTTTACGGCCAACAGCTTCATCCACCCGCTGGCGCTGGATGTGCGCGGCGATACCGCTTACCTGCTCGATGCCGGGCGCGTGCTTGCCATCAACCTGACTGCGCCACAGCCCCCGGCCATTTTGCTGGAGCCGGGGCAGGCCATCGAGGGCGTGCGCGTGCTGGAGCCGCTGGATTTGGCCGTGACGGACAGCGAACTGCTGGCGTTAGACCGCGCCGGGGATGTGTACGCTTACGATTTTGCGGCGCAAAGTTGGCGCATTGACCGCTACGACCGTGCGCCGCGCCTCGATTCGGCCAATCATTATTATGTGGCGCTGGCGGGGGTGGGCAACGGCCGTTTCCTGCTGGACACCAACTACAACTACGTCAAACGATACGCCGCCGCAGAGGGGGACGCGGGCTGGCTGCTGCCCGACAGTCGCGGCGTGGATGTGGCCGTGCAGGGTGAAAATGTCTATGTGCTGCTGCGCGAAATGGACAGCCGCGCCGGGCTGCTAAATGCGTACCAGCACACCGCCAGCCGCCCCGCCTTCCGCCCCAACATCAGCATTGAGCAGCCGCGACAGGTAGCGGCAACGGAAACGGCCGTTTACGTGCTAGATCAGGCCGGGGAGCGCATCCTGGTTTTGCAGCCACAAACGGGGGCGCTGCAAGCGGTCATCCAGTCGCCGCCGGAAACGAGCGCGATGTGGGCCGGTGACGGCCGTCTCATCCTGGCCGGGCGGGATGCGCTTTATTTTGTGAATGAGCCAGGGCGACGGGATTGGGTGGAAAGTACGGCCATGCTCGTCGGGCCGCAGCCGCATGATCCGGCGCTGTTTGCCGCGCTGCCACCGCTGCGCCTGCCCATTGGCATCACGCTGCCGCAGCGTGATTTGCAATTGCCCGGTGCGCCGCGCCATTATCGCCTGGGGGTGCATCAGGGGATTGATTTGTATTGGCGACGGGGGGCTGAGGTAACGGCCGTTGCCGACGGTACGGTCGTCCGCGCCACACTGGACTACACCGACCCCGACACCTACGACTTTGCCGCTTGGGACAGCGAGACGCAATCACTCGGCTACACCTCTGACGCGGCGCTGGACTTTTATCGTGGGCGGCAGGTGTGGGTGCAGCATGAGGGTGGGCTGCTCTCGCGGTATGCGCATTTGGAGAGTGTTGCGGGCGGGGTGGTGACGGGAACGGCCGTGATCCAGGGGCAACTGCTGGGCACAGTGGGAAACAGTGGCACACCCTCCTCGCTGCTCACCGGCAAGCCGGATACACATATCCATTTTGACCTTTGGCTGGGCGACCACTACATCGGCCAATACCTGCGCCCCGTGGAGACACGGGAATGGCTGGAGCAGATTTTGGGGATTGATGAGTGAAACAAAGGTTTTCAGGTTTCACCGCACCGCATGAAATGCTTATTTCGTTGTGCGGCTAATCAACATTGCTATCAGTAAGGAACAGCAAAAATCAATGGACACTTCGTTAGGTCAATTAATAGCAGAAGGGCGGACAGCCGAAGTATATGCCTTGGATGAAGATCGTGTCATTAAGCTTTTCTATGACTGGTGTCCATCCCCTTGGATACAGCAAGAGATTGAGATTGCTAACTTCATAGCATCAATGCCCATCCCATCCCCAAAGGCACTCAAAAGTATAGAAATTAAAGGGCGACAAGGAATTATCTATGAGCGGGTGAATGGCCCATCCATGCTAAAACTATCGACAGCAAGACCTTGGATGCTATTTCATTTTGCAAGGCAGTTAGCTGAACTCCATACAGAAATACACAAAAATAAAGTAAATGGTCTTCCATCTCAGCGAAACGCTCTTGCTGGCGTTATCCAGCAGTTGAAAAGCTTGTCGCCTGACATAAAAGCCAGTGTACTTAAGTTGCTTGACGAACTTCCTGATGGAAACACTTTGTGCCATTTTGACTTTCACCCTGACCAAGTGCTTATCACAAACAACGGCCCGGTAATTATTGATTGGATGACAGCACAGCAAGGTCACCCTCACAGCGATGTTGCTAGAACATGTATTATTCTCAAGTTTGGGCAAGTGCCATATGGTAGTTGGGCAATGCGCAGGATTATCAATATGTGGCGAGGGATTTTTTATCAAACATATATTAGACATTATCTTGTACTAAATCCTGGTGTATCGAAGGAAAAAATCATTAATTGGATGATCCCTGTGGCAGCAGGTCGTTTAGATGAAGCAATACCGGATGAGTGCGAACCCATTCTCCGCTTTATCCAATCCTATCTTCTAATACAATAAGCCGCCCAACCCCGCGTTAATCTGTTTACTGATGCCAGCTTTGCCGACGGCCGTTTTTACCGCCCGCTGCACGGTACTTTCATGTAAGTGGGGTCTCATCAAAAAGATGAGCATCTCTTGGCTGAGAGATGCTCATCTTTTTGAAAATGTTCAGCATCTTTTTGAAAAAGTTCAGCGTCTTTTTTGAAAAGATGGCGGTCTCTTGTGTGGGGAAGGAACGGCCGTTTGTCATGTCCGCCGCGTTTAGATTGGTTCAATTTGGGAAATTGAACCAATCTGGCGATAAGGAGGATGTAAGGAGCATCAGCGTATCTTCCTATTCGTTTTTGCGTGGCTGGCAAAGGTGATTTTCTATTGGCGGCTTTTCGTACCTTTAGCTATACTTTGCCTCAGAATGGGTCGCGTTTTGGGGTTAAGCCAGTCTGGAGAAGACCTTAATCCTCAAACGGAACGCCTTCCTTGTTCCCGGCTTAGTTCAACCAAGCATTCGTAGAATGCCTTTATACGGCGGCTGACGCACTGGTCGATGAAGGTCGTTTTTTATCGCGCCGCATGAAACGCTTATTTCGTTGGGCGAATTAACTTGAGGTTCGGGTAAAAACTATAAGTTGCCCAAACCCCAAGTTAATTCACGCATTTGTCGTGAAAATTGATTCGCAGTCGAGTAGAGGTTTACAAATCTCTACTTTATGTTAGGTATTTTATCAAAAATCCAATATTAAAAGACGCATGCTATTCTCAGGTAAAGGGAGTCGAAAACGTTTCTTTTTGACCTGATATAAGTATGATACCAACTATCATGGAGAAATATCGTTAATGAAAAATAAAATGTTATTTATTATGTCTCTAATTTTAATCACGCTTGTTGCATGCAATGAGCCTCGCACCTCAAATGATAACCATATTGTTATAGATTCAACAGATTCACTGTCTTCTATCCAAGAAGAAGACAGTGTTGATAATGTGTCGTGGTTATTAGCAGAAGATATTTTAGTTCCTGGTACAGCAGATTTAATTACTTTGTCACCTGATGGTAAAATCATTGCTGCGGCAGGAAGGGATGATAACGAACAAAACAAGATATGGATATGGGACGTTCAAAGCGGAAAACTTTTAAACGAATTTAGGCATTCTAACTACATATACTCTTTAGCATGGTCACCTGATGGCAACACACTCGCATCAGGAACAGGAAAAACTTCCCTTAGCGATGAAGGAGAGATTACATTATGGGATCCTAGAACCGGCGAGATCAAAGATGAATTAATTGGCTATAACAAAAATATAGCTTGGTCCCCTGATAGTAAATTTATCGTATCTAGCCATGAAGAAAAACTACAGTGGTGGGAAATTTCAACTGGGAGTCTTATTAGAACGAGCGATCATGGGAGTGAAATTCGTGCTATTGGTTGGTCTTCTGCTGGCACATATGTAGCTTCAATGAGTACTAGGCAGTTTATGTTATGGGATGCTCATGGCTCATTGCTAAAAGAGATAATTTTACATGGCGAGGGACTCGCTCAAAACTTTACTTGGTCAACTTTTTATTCAGAAGCTATTGCATATACTGACACTAATAACTCCGTATATACTCTATTTAATGTTCATAAAAATGGTCGTCCCAAACTATTAACTAATGCAGTCGACTTGGGAAATATATTTCATCCAGGGAAGATAGCTTGGTCACCAGAGCATTCAACTATTGCTTTCACTGGTAAGGATGGTATATATTTGACGAATTGGACCGATGGGGAAATTGATAACACCTTCATAACCGAAGAAGAAATTTCTTCATTGGTTTGGTTCCCTGATGGTTCAATGTTAGCCTCCATAGGAGAGGATAATATTATACGCTTTTGGCCTGTCAATATATTATCTAACACTCAGCAAACTCAAGTTGAAGCCCCCCCCACAGGTGATTTAGTAAATTCAGGTTCGTCTAGTAACTTACCTCTATATATTGAAATTCAAGAACCACTAGCTGGAAATGAAACAATCATGTTTTCTGGCTCAGCAGGAGAGAATATACAAATTTATGCAACTATCCAAGGGGATGTAGAATTTCAGCTAATCGATCCTAGCGGCAATACTATCCAGCGCATGTACGCTTCCACAGATATGGTTGGCTTAACCGCGCAAATCAATGAAAATGTTACTTTGCCAAACGATGGGACTTATTCAATAATAGTTATTTATGAACCTGTTGATGTTTATCGAATAATCGTTGAAGAAGATTGTAATTCTGATGGTAGTGCGTGTGTGCAAAACACAAGAGAAGAGTACGAAGAGACAATTTATCCGTCAATTTCTGGTGCAATAACTAGGAACTAGCAAGTCATTTGGCCCGCCTTCGGCTCGGGCATGTGGCGCAAGGTTTGCTTATCTTACACCATAAGTTACCAACACTTATCGCCAACGCAAAGGATCTGCGCTATGCCAAAGGCTTTGGTTATTGTTAGTCAGATTGGTTGGGCAAGGTTCTGGTAAATAGCCGCCCAACAGTGCTTTAACCTGACCGCGAGATCGATCTTTTTTGGAACTATTTGGTAAATGGCCGAGTTGTTGGTTCACCGCTCGCGACAGGTTAAGCAGGCGTTAGGGCGGCTTATGTAAAGTTGCGTTGTGCCGAGCATCAAAAATTATGGTAATTTAAGGCCGTTCTACAAACCAAAACGCCGCCCTAACAACAGCTTAAAGCTGACGCGTCAAAGGGAAACGAGCGTGCAGCTTAAGCAACTGAACAGCGGACATTTTGTTTAATTAGGTGATACATCATTTAAGGAGTAAAAAATGGGATTCCAAGACCAGCTAGTTGATTTTATTTCCAACCAATTGAACGATTATCGGCTCGGTAACAACTATCCTAAAGCTGTAGCAGATGCAAGCAAATTCTCATCAATTAGCGGTTGGGTAAACCAAGAACGCAACATAGTTGCTGCGACAGGTGCGGCCAGTTCGATATTACCTGGTTTGCATGGCGCAACGATGGTTGCAGACATCGGATTACTTTTACACAAGTCCGCACGTCTTGGTTGGGGCGTTGGGGAGATTCTGGAAGCTGTTCCTCATGAGAGTGAAGAAATGTCAGACCTAGAAAACATCCTAGCTATTTGGGGCGATCAATCAAAGTATGATCGGCGCAACATCACATATCGGGCTGTCGGCGTTGATGTTGTTCATTACTTTGCAACTGAAGAAGGTAGGGATCATGCAGATAACTTAGTCGAGAAAGCAGAACGCGAGGGCGAGCTACTATTATTCCGAACTTTAACAGTTGCGCAATTGATGGCCTATTCAATCACAGACTTGAAAATCGCAAAGATAACAGAAATTGTGGCAACACATGCTGCCTCATCTACTACGAATCGAGCAGGACAAGGCGCAGTAAAGAAAGCTGCCCAAAAATCAGCATCAAAAATGGCTCGTAAAAGTGCCATCAAGCAAAGTAAGAAAGCGGTCACAAAAGGAATAAGCAAAAAAGTTGCGACAAAAACTGCATCGCGCTTCGGAGCTAGAATCGGGGTACGTGCGTTCGCAGGCTTTATTCCTTTTGCCGGTGCAGCAGTTGCAGCTGGGCTTAACGCTTGGACAATAACATCTATGAAAGATGCAGCGGTCGCTTACTATGAAGATGCTCTGACACGAAATGAATTGGATTCTATCTAAAAGGATAATGGAGGTAACCGATGGATGAATTCACAGAAAGAATACCTGTTGAATTGGATAGTGGAAGGACTGTTTCAGTCGAAGTCACAAATGTAGCAGGGGAAGTAAAGGTAAGTTCTGCATACAATCTGAGTTTTCGAGAATTTGCAGATTCAATTCGTGAGATCGCCCAGAGCATAGGGAGCGCCATCGACTCAGTGAAGCCAGATAAGGCTACTATTGAATTCGGAATAGAAGCAGGAGTAGAGGCGGGCAAACTGACAGCAATTTTAGTAAAAGGCACTGGGAAAGCCAATTTGAAAATATCTCTTGAATGGGAAAAAGATAAGAAAGTTTCAAACAAAGACAAAGAGCCGTCAAACTAGAAATTTACAATACTTAATGTCTGCCCTTGCCGATCAACTACAAAAGTGTACAGTTCGCATAAATATTCTTGTGCAAACTGACATTACCAAAAACTACATAGCCATTGGATCAGGTTTTTTCGTTGCACCTCAGCGAATTGTTACATGCGCCCATGTTGTTAATTTTGGGGCGCAATTAGCAGAAAAACATGGAAATAGAGGCTTTCAACTATCTGTAGAGTGGGGTGATAAGCAATATTTGGCAAATATTTTGCAAGTGACTGACGAAACGTATCCCGATATTGCACTGCTAGAATCGAAGATTCTAGGGCATCCTTGTGTCTTTGCGAATCCAGAGCGTGAGCGACGTGATCCCCTTGTATTCTTTGGTTTCCCGTCAGTAAGAGACGAATCAAAAATGAAATATACGGATAGAGGTGAAGAGTATCTTGCAACACTTGGAGGTAGAGCAAATTCTGGAGAGACTTTTTCAATTGATAACACACCTGTTCTGCATGGCACAAGTGGGTCTGCGATCCTAAATGAGCGTACTGGAGCTGTATGTGGGATCGTTATGCAGAGCAAGTCTCCTAGACCAGAATTTGGCGCGGGTGGTCGTGCTATACCAATTGAAGAAGTTTGGCAACGCTTTGAAGGTTTGCATAAAGAAAATCGAGAGTTTCATCAAATTAACCTTGTTTGGGTCAACTATAAGGAAAAATCACAATATACAAGATTTCTACTTCCAGCACCCTTTGAGTGGATCACAATCCCTCAAGGTCTCGTCACTTTGAAGTTGATCAAAAGAAGGAGACAAATTCAAAAGCAAATCACTGTACCATCGTTTCAGATTTCAAAGTATCCAATAACAAATGCCCAGTATCAAGTTTTTCTGGACGATCCAAATGGCTATTCAAATAACCGATGGTGGGAATCATCTTCAGACTTGAGAACTTGGAAAGCACAGCATCCCAACAGTATCCTTCCAGAATTTGAAGAAAGCGAATTGCCGCGGACAAATATATCTTGGTATGAATGTCTGGCATTTTGCCAATGGTTGAGCCATAAGACAGGTGACAATGTTAGTCTGCCAAAAGAGGCGCAATGGCAACGTTCAGCACAAGGAAACTCCAATTCTGCGTATCCATGGGGAGAGTCATGGATTAAGAATCTGTGCAATCATTATGATCCGCCCCACGCAGATCAATTAACACCTGTAGACAACTATCCTGATGGGGCAAGTATCTATGGAGTTTTTGATTTGAGCGGCAATGCTTGGGAGTGGTGTTCTGATAGATTTGAAAATGGAAAACTTGAACGGGTTCTGCGAGGAGGCTCCTTCCGAGAACGTATGGTGAAGCATTTCCGCACAGACTTCCGACGAGGTTTCGACCCTTCACAGAGAGGAGCAAGTGCAGGGTTTCGTATTGTCAAGGTGGGTTGAACTATTGCCGCCTAACAGGGCTTGCAGCCGACGCGAATCGCGGCTGAAGCGGGCGTTAGGCAAAAAATCAAATCCCATCCAGGGCATCTTGAAAACTTTGTAGTCCGGTCATCATCCAATCGTGCAACATCGCTACTAAACCTACGCTATAATAAATCCTGTCATTAACAACGCATAAGCCCGCTGATGATGTTCATTTTGCAGATTGTACTCCGGTCAATCTGCAAAATCGGTGTCATGTGCGGACTGTTTTCTACAGGAGCGATTTATGTCCCCCAAACGAACGAGCGCCCTCTTATGGCTTGTTTTCTTGTTGATTTTCAGCGTGAGCTGCCGCAAAGATGAAGCCACGCCCACCCCGGAAATAGCGTCGGAAACGGCCGTTCCCCACACCCTCCCACCATCACCCCCATCCCCCCCGCCAACCCCCGCCGGCCTCGGCATCATCTCCCTCAACGACACCTCCCCGCTGGCCCCGGCCGTCATCGGCCAAAACCCCGCCCTCGGCGAAGAAGCCCCGCTCGACGGCAGCTTCGAGGTCTACTTCGACCAGCCCATGGACGCAGCCGCCACCGACACGGCCGTACAAGTCACCGACCCCGACGGCAACCCCATCCCCGGCGAACTAAGCTGGCCGCAGACGCGCATTTTGCGCTTCAAGCCCACCGCCAACCTCAAGCCAGACAGCGAATACCGCCTGCTGCTGGGCGACACGGCCGTTTCCGCCACCGGCCAATCACTCCTCGAAGGGCTCACCCTCTCCTTCTACACCATCGGCGACCTCGCCGTCAGCCAGGTATCCCCCGCCCCCGATGGCAGCGACGTAGCCATTGACACGGCCGTTACCGTCATCTTCAACCGCCCCGTCATCCCCCTGCAAGTCAACCAGGAAGGGCTGCAAAATCCCGACACCACCTTCCAATCACTCACCGCCAGCCTCCTCAGCTTCGACCCGCCTGTCAGCGGCAGCGGCGAATGGATCAATACCTCCGTCTATGTTTTCCGCCCCGACGTGGCCTGGAGCGGCAGCGTGCGCTACAGCGCCCGCGTCAACGCCGCCGCCGTTAACGAACTCAGCGCCACCGGCGCAGTGATGGCCGCCGACTACGACTGGTCATTTGTCACCACTGCCCCCACCTACCGCTACCTCAGCCTGCCAGGACTGACCAGCAGCCCACGCAGCGAGTACCGCTATCTGCCGCTCGATCAACCCATTTCCGTCCTCTTTTCGCAGCCGATGGATAAAGCTAGCACGGAAACGGCCGTCTCCCTCACCTCTGATGCCGCACAAAACGCCCCCTACGTGGCCGGTTGGAACGCCAACGCCACCACCCTCACCATCACCCCCACGCAGTTGCTAGACTTGGGCACATGGTACACCTTCAATCTGGACAACAGCGCCCAATCCGCCAGCGGCGGAACCCTGCGCCAGGGGCTAACGTGGCGGGCCAAGACCTACCTCACCCCGGAAATCTTCTTCACCGACCCCGCCGATGGCGAAGTGCAAGACCGCTTCTCCAGCGGTTTCCAAATCCAATTCACTTCGCCCATGCGCTTTTCCACACTGGCCGACAAAGTGATTTTTGACCCGCCGCTGGACGACGACCAGGGCTACTACAGCGAATGGGACTACAGCTACCGCTTCTATGGCTTGCAACCTTCCACGCGCTATACCGTGCAAATCCTGCCCGGCATGACCGACCTCTACGGCAACGCCATCACCGCCGGGCAAACAGTGCAGTTCACCACCGCCGCTTACGCCCCCATCGCCTATTTCAATTTGCCCGGCCGTTTGGGACTGTACCGCGCAGGCGGTTCCACCGCCGCCTGGGCCGCGTACCGCAACGCCAACGAGTTGAACGCCGCCCTGTACCGCATCACCGCCGGGGAATTTGACGATTTGCTCTACGGCGGGCTGACGGATGTGAACTTTGTCCCCGGCAATGACCGCCTGATCTGGCAGCAGGATACGGCCGTCACTCCCCCCCTCAACACCCTCACCTACAAACGCTACGACATCGCCGCCGCCGATGGCAGCGCCCTGCAACCCGGCCTCTACTTCCTCACGCTAGATTCGCCGCAGGTACAGCATGATGCCGTGCATTTGCAGGCACAGCCATTAATCATGGCAAACGCCAACGTCACCCTCAAAACCACCGGCAGCGAAGCCCTCATTTGGGTCACAGGCCTGGACAGCGGTGCGCCATTGGCCGGTGTGCCCGTCACCCTCTACAGCAGCGGCTTCACGGCCGTCAGCAGCGGCGAAACGGACGCCAACGGCGTCATCTATTGGGACAACCTCACCCTCGACACCACCAATTACCGCCAACGCTACTACGCCGTCGCCGAAGGAAAAGGCGTGTACGGCCTCGCCATCCACGATTGGACGGATGGCGTAGAGCCGTATGATTTTGGCATCAGCACCAACTATTACGTGCAGCAAAACCAGCCCACCGCCTACATCTACACCGACCGCCCCATCTATCGCCCCGACCAGACCGTCTCCTTCAAAGGCGTGGTGCGCATCAACGACGACCTATCCTACAGCCTGCCAACTTATCATGAAGCGCTCGTCACCATCAACTCATTCAACGGCGAAGTGTACCGAGAGACGCTGCCGCTGTCCGAGTTTGGCACATTCACGGCGCAGTTCGAGTTGGACAGCGAGGCGGCGCTGGGCAGCTACTACATCGGCGTGGAGGCCAACGGCCGTGACATTGGCTACGGCTATTTTGATGTGGCCGAATACCGCAAACCCACCTTCCAGGTAACGGTAGACACCCCGGCCACAGACGTGGCCGACGGCGAAACGATTGATGTGACCGTTGACGCCACCTTTTTCTCCGGCGGCGTGGTGGTGGATGGCACGGTGGATTGGGTCGCGCAAGCTACCGATTACAGCTTCAACCCCGGCGGCAATCTCAGCCGCTACAGCTTCAACAATGATACGCGGGATACTGGCTACTACTATTACGGCTACTACGGCTACGATTATGGCGAGACGGTCGCCTCTGGATCGGGCACGACGGATGGCAACGGCCGTTACACCATCACCCTCCCCGCCGAATTAGCCGCCGACTCTGGCAGCAAAACCTTCACCATCGAAGCAACGGTGACAGACCTGGCGAGCAACCAGGTCAGCGGGCGCAGCAACGTTACCGTCCACGCCAGCCGCGTCTACCCCGGCATCCGCCCCGACCGCTACGTGGGCACAGCCGGCGATGAGATGGCCTTCGACCTCGCCGCCGTTGATTGGGATGGCGAGCCGGTCGCCAACCAAATTGTCTCCGTAGAGATTGTAGAGCGACGCTGGTACAGCGTGCAGGAAGAAAACGACGCTGGCGAACTCATCTGGCGCACGTCGGTAGAAGAAATTCCCGCCGCCTCGTTTGATGCCGTGACATTGGATGGCAACGGCCGTGCTTCCATCGCCTTCACCCCGCCCAACGGCGGCGTCTTCCGCGCCTATGTGCGGGCGAGAGATGTGGATGGGAAAACGGCCGTCGCCTCCACCTACGTCTGGGTCAGCGGCGGCAACTACGTCTCCTGGCGGCGGCTCAACGACCACAGCTTCGAACTCATTGCCGACCGCGACAGCTACAGCCCCGGCGACACCGCCGAACTGCTTATCGCCTCCCCCTTCCAGGGCGAAAGCTACGCCCTCGTCACCATCGAGCGCGGCCACATCAAAGATTACCAAACCATCCATCTCACCAACAATTCCACCATTCTGCGCCTGCCCATCACCGGCGACATGGCCCCCAATGTCTTTGTCAGCGTGATGGTGATGAAGGGGGTAGACGAAACCAACCCCTCGCCGGACTTCAAAGTAGGTATGGTGCAGTTCACCGTCGAGCGCGAAGAGCAGGAATTGACGATAGACATCATCCCCGACCACGAGACGCTGGGGCCGCGTGATACGGTGCAGTTCACCGTGCGCGTGCGTGATTATGAGGGCAACCCCGTGCAGGCGGAACTCTCGCTGGCGCTGGCTGATTTGGCCGCCCTCTCCATTGCCAGCGACAACAGCCGCCCCATCCTCGACTACTTCTACTCCGACCAATGGCTGAGTGTGATGACGGCGCTGCTGCTGACGCGCAACATGGATGCCTACAACGCCGAATTGCAGGAGCAAATCAAAGGCGGCGGCGGCGGCGGCGGCGACTTTGGCATCATGACCATCCGCGAGGATTTCCCGGACACCGCTTACTGGCGCGGCCAAATCACGACGGACGCCAACGGCGAGGCGACGGTCTCCATCACCCTGCCGGACAACCTGACGACGTGGCGCATGGATGCGCGGGCGGTGACGGAGGACACCAAAGTGGGGCAAGCGACGCACGACATCGTGACCACGAAGCCGGTGCTGGTCAGCCCGCTGACGCCGCGCTTTTTTGTGGTGGGCGATGAGGCGCGGGTGGGTACGGCCGTCCACAACAACACCGACCAACCCCTCAGCGCCAACGTCACCCTGCAAGCCGAAGGCGTAACCCTGCACAACCCGGACACACAGGTGATTGAAATCCCCGCCCGGCAGCAGGGCGTGGTCTATTGGAATGTCGTCGTCAACGACGTGGAGCGCGTGGACTTTGTGTTCAGCGTCAATGCGGGCGAGTACAGCGACGCCAGCCGCCCCACCCTGGGCACGCTGGAGGGGCAAGGCATCCCCGTCTACAAGTACGAAGTGCCGGAAACGGTGGGCACATCCGGGCAGTTGTTGGATGGCGGCGCCGTCGTCGAGTCCATCGCGTTACCCATCTTCCCCGACTACACGCCCAGCAACGGCACACTGACCATCGAAATGGCCCCCTCGCTGGTGGCGGCGATGGCCGACGGGCTGGATTATCTCGAACATTACGAATATGAATGCACCGAGCAGGTGGTCTCGCGCTTCCTGCCCAATGTGCTGACGACGAACGCGCTGCGGGCGGCGGGCATCAGCAACCCCACGCTGGAGCGCAATTTGCAGGCGCAGGTGAACATCGCCCTGCAAAAGCTGTACAGCCGCCAACGCGCCGACGGCGGCTGGCCCTGGTGGGATGGCGAGCGCACGAATACGCTGGTCTCCGCCTACGTGGTGCAGGCGCTCGTGGAGGCCCGCGCCGCCGGGTACGATGTGGATAATGGCGTGATCACTCGCGGCACGCGCTATTTGCGCACTAATTTGCCGAATGTGGACGAGTTGAACGGCCGTTACAAAAACAACCGTCAAGCCTACCTGCTCTACGTGCTGGCCCGCGCCGGAGAATTGGCCCCCGGCGAAATAAGCCGCCTCTACCAAATCCGCGAGAACCTCGACCTGTACGCCCGCGCTTATCTGGCGCAGGCCATCATGCTTATGGATGACGCCGACCCGCGCCTGGAAACGATAGCCGCCGACTTCATCAGCACGGCCATTTTCTCGGCTACGGGCACGCACTGGGAGGAGGCGCAGCGCGATTATTGGAACTGGAATACGGACACGCGCACAACGTCTATCGTGCTGGACACGATGATTAAATTGCAGCCGGACAACCCGGTGGTGGTCAATGCCGTGCGCTGGTTGATGGATAGTCGCGTGAACGGCCGTTGGGCCAGCACCCAAGAAACGGCATGGACGCTGATGTCCCTCACCGATTGGCTGATTGTCAGCGGCGAATTGCAGCCAGATTACCAGTACGAAGTGGCCTTCAACGGCCAACTACTGGCGACGGCCGACGTGACCGCCGACACCGTGCGCGACACCCTCACCCTGCAAAAAGATGTGACCGAACTGCTCACCGACGGGCTGAATCGGCTGGCAATTGGGCGCACGGAGGGCGACGGCAATCTCTACTACACGGCCCATCTCAACATCTGGCTGCCGGTAGAAGAAGTGCTGCCGCTTGATCGCGGCCTCATCCTCTCGCGCAGCTACTACCGCCCCGACGACCGCGAAACACCGGTCACAGAAGCGGAGTTGGGCGAGACCTTCCTGGCGCGGCTGACCATCGTCGTGCCGCATGCGCTGCACTACGCCCTCATCGAAGATTATCTGCCCGCCGGGCTGGAAGCGGTAGACACTTCGCTGCTCACCAGCCAGCAGGTGGGTGCGCCGCAGCGCTACGACCCCGAAGATTTCTGGCAGCGCGGCTATGGCTGGTGGTACTTCGACCATGTGGAGCTGCGCGACGAAAAGGTAGCGATTTCCGCCGATTATCTGCCCGCAGGCACGTATGAGTACGTCTATCTCGTCCGCGCCAGCACGGTGGGCGAGTTCCGCGCCATCCCGCCCACCGGACAAGAATTCTACTTCCCGGAGGTGTACGGCCGTGGCGCGGGCAGCTTGTTCACGGTGTACGCACCGGGCGAGATGCCGCAGCCAGTGGCGACGGAACCCACACCCACCCCGGAACCAACGCCGCAGCCAACGCCGCAACCGACGCCAGAGGCGACGCCCACTGTGACCACGCAGTCCATCGGGCAGTCGGCGAATGGGCAGGAGATTATGGCGACGCGGATTGGCTGGGGGGAAACGGCCGTGCTGCTCGTCGGCGGGATGCACGCCGGGTTTGCGCCCTCTACGGTAACGGTGGCGGAGGAGGCGATTGCCTACTTCACGCAGCACAGCGACGAACTGCCCGCAAACGTGAGCCTGTATGTGATTCCGACCCTGAACCCAGACAGTGTGGGCGGCGGTGTGGAGACGGTGAACGGCCGTACCAACGGCAACGGCGTAGACCTGAACCGCAACTGGGGCTGCAACTGGAGCGCAGAAGCGACGTGGCGCAATCAGGCCATCTCCGGCGGCGCGGCGGCGTTCTCCGAACCGGAAACGCAAGCGTTACGCGATTTTGTTTTGGAGATTGAAGCAACGGCCGTGATTGTCTTTGAGGCGAAAGGGCAAATTGCCGTCCCCGGCGTTTGCAATGGCGTCTCCATCTCCGAAGAACTGGCGCAGGTTTATGCCGATGCGGCCGGTTATGAAGCAGGTATCATCAGCCTGACTACCGTCACCGGCGATGTGACCGATTGGCTGGACAGCCAGGGCATCCCGGCTATCGCGCCGCTGCTGGCGGATTACGAGACGGTGGATTGGGAGGCGAATTTGGCGGGGATTGTGGGGGTGGTAACGGCCGTTGCCAATCCGTGAGTAAGAAATGTGAGTTTTTGGGAACCGCGTTCCTCAGAAGGAACGCGGTTCCTTTTTATGCCACTTTGGTGGGGACGAGGCTGATCAGGCGGTGGCCGGGGCGCGGCACAGGAGGATCGTTGACGGTGAAGAGGAGGAGTTCGTTACGGCCGTTCAACAGCATCAACGGCAGCGCCTCATTGCCATAATGCGCCTGATAATCTTCATAGGTGAACTGTGGGGTGAGGGCCGTCACTTTGACCGTTGCGCCATCGTTGAAGCGTTTCATCAATTCATGATAGGTGGCCTGAGCATTAAAGAGAAAACGGCCGCGCAAGTGCGACGGCTTATTCTGCAACTTTTCGGCCACATTACGCGCCCCCAACGGAAGCTGATACACGGCCGCCCGGCCAAACACCTCTGGGAAGTGCAGCGCAGCCAGTGAATTCACCTCATTGTTGGAGGTGAGCGCCAGCAGGCGGCCAATGCCGTCAAACTCGCACTCCTCCAGCACATCTTCGGAGAGGGCGTCGCCGTGGTGCATGTCTAGCCCTTCCATCTGCCCGGCAACGATGTTTTGCCAATTGGTGTCGATGAGGACGACGCGAAAGCCTAGCTCTTGTACGGCCGTTGCCAGCCGCCGCGCCAACGCATGACCGCCCACAAACAGCAAGCCCTGCGGATTCAACTCGGCCAAACCCAGGCGGCGAGCAACGGGGCCAGCGGTGAGGCCATAAAAGAGAACAGAGCCGACGATGACGAGAAAGGTGAGGGGTACGATAAATTCTGCGCCTTCATGTCCGGCTTCGACCAGTTCAAATGAGAAGACGGAGGCGACGGAGGCGGCGACAATACCACGCGGGGCCATCCAGGTAAGGAAGATGCGCGAACGTAAATCAAGGCGAGAGCGAAAGGTGGAAACAAGGACGGACAACGGCCGTATCACGCCAATCAGCACCAGCAAAAACAGCAAACTGCCCCACCCCAAATTTGCCAAATCTGTTAATTGCAAACGAGAAGCCAACAAAATAAATAAAAAGCCAATCAGCAAAACCGTTAGGTTTTCTTTGAACTCGACGATATGGCGAATGGAAACGGATTGCTGATTTGCCAAAACTACACCCATCACGGTGACGGTGAGCAAGCCTGACTCTGGGTGCAGCGCATTTGAGAGGACAAAGGAGCTAACAGCCAGCAGCAGCGCAACGCCATTTTGTAAATGGTCGGGAATCCAATAACGACGCATGAACAAAATGAGTGTGCCAGCAAATACTAATCCGCCAACAACGCCGATGAAGATGGTTTGTCCAATGCCCAGCAGCACAGCCCCTGGAACTTGAGTCAAGTTCCCTTCAATGATGGCTTCAAAGACCAGCACGGCCAGCACCGCGCCCACCGGATCGATGAGGATGCCTTCCCATTTGAGGACAGCGCCCACTTCGCCTTTGGGCCGCACCTGGCGCAGCAGCGGGCCTATGACGGTTGGCCCGGTGACGACGAGAATGGCACCAAGCAGCCCTGACAACGCCCAGTCGAGGCCGGTGATGATGTGTGCGGCAACGGCCGTTGTCACCCAGGTCAACAGCGCCCCCACACTAATCAGCCGGAAAATAACATCGGCCACACGGGGCAGTTCGCTAAAGCGCAGGGTCAGCCCGCCCTCAAACAAAATGACAGCAACGGCGATAGAAACAACCGGGAAGAGCAGCTCACCCAGTAGTTCATCTGGGTTAATCAAGTGAGTAACAGGGCCAGCAAGAAAGCCAAATAGCAGCAGCAGCAAAATGGAAGGCAGGCGTAGTCGCCATGCAAACCACTGGGCGCTGACACCCAAGATAATAATTGTTGCTACTCCAATAAGTAAATGTTCAGACACGGGTTACTCCTCTATAAATTATGAAGGATAAAGAAAAAAGAAGTGTAAAGTCAAACGGGGGTTTGTCAAGCAGGCATGAGGTGTTTTTACGGCCGTTTCCTCATTCCTTCATGTTACAATAATCACAAGCTGGAACGACACAGTTTGCAAAAAGGATGGATGAGATGCCCTCATTACCTGTGCTGACCTCCATTTTTCAACCAGAAGCGGTCGCTCAACACCTGTCAGCGGCCTATGATTTGGGCGGCGCGGCCTCTTGTTCCTTTTTTCGCCAAGGGCTAAACGACACGTATTGGGTTGTGGGGGGCAACGGCCGTCACTACTGCTTACGGGTTTACCGACACGGCTGGCGCAGCAGCGAGGCGGTGCAAGCAGAAATAGACTTGCTGATGCGATTAACGGAGGCGGGCTTGCCCGTGTCCGTCCCAATAGCAGATGCAATGGGGGAGTGGGTGCAAGAATGGGATGCACCAGAGGGAGTGCGTTTGGCAGTGTTATTTGCAGCCGCACCGGGAATAATGGTGAAGGATACGGCCGTTTCCCAAAGCCGCACCCTCGGCCAGATAGCAGGCCGTTTACACAGCCTGACCGATAGCCTGGAACTCACTTACCCGCGTCCCAAGTTTGATGAGACCTACTTCATTCATGAGCCATTGCGCAACATTCAAGCCATATGGGGAGAGAAATCGGCTGAATTAGACATGCTTGCACGATTAGGTGAAAGATTGGAGCGTTGGCTGGTGGAGCTGCCCTGCGAGCCACCTTTCTCCGGTCTTTGTCACGGCGATCTACACTCAGAAAACGTGCATTTCACAGAAGATGGGGAAGCGACATTGTTTGATTTTGACTGTTTCGGCTATGGCTGCCGCGCTTATGACCTGGCGACGTTTTTGTGGAGCCGCTATCTCTTTGCCTCATCGGAGCAGAAGCGGCAGCGTACATGGCTGGCATTTTTGGAGGGGTATGAACGGGAACGGCCGTTACCCATGAACACCCTGCCCGCCGTGCTGCGCTTCGTGGTGCTGCGCCAGCTTTGGGTGATGGGTATTCACGCCGGGGCCGTGACGCACCACTACGGGCGGCGCTGGCTAGATGAGGGGTACGCAGCCAAACATTTCGGGCTGCTGCAGCGGCTGGTTTCCGACTTCAAGCTGGCTTGAAACGTGACCGCCAGCACATTTCACCTCAAAATTAACCTAATTCAAAATCTAGTTTCTCTTGATAGGCCAACAGGTCGGGGGTAACGTGCTGACGGAGGGCAGCAGCACGGGCAATGACACGGAGCGCCCATTGCGTGCTTGGGTCTGTAGCGGAGAGGATTGTCTGAACGGTGTCAGCCGTTACCCACTGGTAGGCATCATGCTCCGCGCTCAGGCGAATCTTGCCCGGCTCATCCGCCACGCAGACAAAGACCACGCCGATGAGTTCGTTTTGGGGAACGGCCGTGCCGCGATAAAAATGCGTTGTCCCTAAGAAGTAAGCGATCTGCACGTCAATGCCAATCTCCTCGCGCACCTCACGGTGCAGCGCCTCAATAAATCCCTCCCCCTGATCCACCCGCCCGGTGACACACTCCCATACCCCGCCTGCATAATCTTTGCTGGCAGCACGTCGCAGCAGCAAATATGCATCATCCGGCGGATACCAAATCAATGCGCCAACACCACCCATGAAACGGCCGATTTTTGCCATCGTTTTCTCTCCAATAAAAGAGCAGCGCAAAGCTACGATGCAGCAGGCAAAGTGAAGAAAAAGGTTGCCCCCTCACCCGGTTCCCCAACAATGCCAACCTGCCCACCCAACTTTTCGACGATGCGCTGAACAATTGATAGCCCCAAACCATGTCCCTGAACGTCATTTCGGTGGATACGTGTAAATGGCTGAAAAACCTTCTTGCGGTCTCCCGGCAGTACACCGGAACCATTATCTCGCACCCAATAGCGATTAAATCCCTCTTCTGCTTCCTCCGCTCCCACCCAAATTTGGGGTGGCGTCCCCCCATATTTGATCGCATTGCTCAAGTAATTGAACCATACTTCTTCAATCCAGGGGGCGTAGCCAACGGCCGTTAGCCACACCTCAGGTACAGTAATCACGGCATGAGTTGCCCCAATTTCCATACTCAGCCGTTCCTGCGTTTCTTTGATCAGCACGGCCATATCAACGTCTTCCGTCTCAATATCCTCCTGACGAACATTGGCAAGAAGCAGCAAGCCATCAATAATGTCCCGCATTTTGTAACTGTGCTGCATAATCGTTTCAAGCGCCTGATTGCGGGTTTCGTACGACAAGGCGTCACCATTTTTGACCAACATATGCGCAAAACCAATGACATTATTCATCGTACCCTTCAGGTCATGTGCAACGGTGTGAGCATAAGCATCAAGTTCCACAATCAGTTTTTCCCGCTCCTGGACTTCGCGCTGCAATCCTTTGCGCAAGTTAATTAGGGTAAGATGGGTTGTGAGCCGCGCCTGAAGTTCAGCATTATGAACTGGTTTAGTCACATAATCAATAGCTCCCAATTCAAAACCACGCACTTTACTTTCTGGGTCGTCTAACGCAGTCATAAAAATAACAGGCAGGTCATAAGTTGCCGAATCTTCCCGCAGATGCTGGCATACTTCAAAACCGTTCATATCAGGCATCATCACATCAAGCAGAACAATATCTGGCTTGCTGATTTTGGCTGTTTCCAATGCATCAGGCCCATTATTTTCGGTAATGACATGGTATCCGGCACGACTTAGAAGGATGAACAACTCTCTGGCGATCATCTTGTTGTCTTCAACAACCAAAATCGTTGCCGGGTTAGAGTTTGCACTACTTATATCCATCATGATCAACACTCCTCCACACAAGTGTACACCAGCCTGCGGCTCTGATGAATGGGGAAAGGGTCATAGTTGTTAGGCATCAATGGAAGTTGGCCGATGTTTAACAAGTGTATCATCTTTGTGCAGAATCTGCCGTTTCATGAAACGGTTCTTCGTGTATACTGAAAGCACCAAATAAACTGGTAAATGAGGGACGATAATGAAAGAGAAAATGAGCAAAAGTTTCTGGTTGGGTTTTTTGCTGGCATTTTTGGCGGGTGTTGCTGTGTGGTATTGGCAGAAAAGCACATCGGCAGAAGAAGGTGCGTTGGATTTATTAGATGAATTGGCGAAGGTCAAGGCACGGGTGCGCTTATTGCCAGAAGATGGTGAAATGGAAACGGCCGTTTCCCCCGCCACACCCCTCACGCAATCAACCACCCCCGACGACCTCACCGCCATTCACGGCATTGGCCCTGTCTATGCCCACCGCCTACAAGAAGCCGGCATCCACACCTTTGCCGCCCTGGCCGCGCAATCGCCCGAACGCATTGCCCAAATTACCCAACTCAAAGAATGGCACGCCGCCGACCCCGCAGACTGGATCACACAAGCACAAACAATGAACAATGAGTAATTAAACAATGAACAATGGGGCACCTCTCATTGCTCATTGCCAATTGTTCATTGATCATTGCTCATTGGTTTCCGAATGTGCAAGGCGGGATCGCCCAGTAAATTCACAAGATGCAAGACATCCATATTATAAGGCTCGTCCACTTCTGCTGATTTCATCGCTAAAAAAGCATCGCCCACCGTTTCCGCGCCGCCGTCCAACAAAGCGCTGTAAAAGTATTGCGCCAAAGGGGGCGTGTGCGACGCAGGCATTCGCCCAGACGGGGCTATCACAGCTACCGCTCCACCATTATCTGCTCGCAGCAATGCCTCTGCCAGGGAATCCGTATCCGGCAGCGCAAATGCACCATTACTACACGTAAATGTCGTAAAAACCGGCAACCGCCCTCCATTCTTAAGCATTCGCACGTCATCAATGTGGAAGACAAACTCATCGCCCCAAACGCGTTCATTCCCATGCCCCACATAGTTTAAAAACCCCACGCCCTGATTGATGGCGCTGACAATTTCATAACGGATGTTGTCGTTGTCCGTCATGTGCAAGTCATGCACGCTGTAGCCATTTGCTTTTAGTTCCGCAGACAGTGTGTCTGACTGGCTGTCGAATATAGGTTCATCATCATCTGCCACCAGCAATGCGCTGTCGGGCCAGTCTCGATCATTGACGGGGGCGGTTTCGTAGGCAATGGTTTTGTTGACCATTGTCATCAGTTCGGCAACGGTTTGCACCGGGAAACGGCCGATTGCCATTTGAGGCACGCTGCTATCTTCTAAGGCAAACCAGGTATCACTGGCAACGTAGCCGTTATAGCTGATGGGAACCAGCGATGTGGGCAGTAAATTGCCACTGGCTACATGAGCACCAGGGGCGGTGGGAACATCGTAAGAGGCATCACCGACCAGCAGCACGTAGCGCGGCGCAGGCGACATCCAATTCTGCGTGGCGTATGTCAAAAAGTGGCGGATGGCGGCGGGGCTTTGCTGCCCGTACCCAAATTCGTCATAGATTTGTTGGAGGGAAACGGCCGTTACCCGCAGCCCCTGCTCCTGCCGATAAACTAATAACAGTTCCAATGCCTCCGCAAAACCATCTACATCAGCAACAATGGCAATGTAATCTGCACCACGTTCGGAGCGACGCAAAGAATCTTTCCAAACCGGCGCAGCACTAATAGTTGGCCGCACAGCCTGGTTTGGGCGCAAAACCACATAGACTTGCCCCGTTCCAGCAAACGTGAGATCAGTCCCCTCTAAACCTGCATGTTGCAACAGCAATGGGGCATTTTCATCCGTCACATCAAATATCATTAGGCTGGCATCTGCGTTGTGCACCAACACATTAGACGCGCTGCTGGTGAACAAGACTTGTTTGCTGCCTGTTGTAACTTGCGTCTCATATTGCAGGCGAATCCAATCCAAATATAGCGCTTCGCCGGCCGCACCCGTATCGCCTGGGGTACGCAGGGTGAGGATATTCGCGCCAGCCGCATCCAGCACTCCCTCATCCAGTGGCAAAGTGATGGTTTCTTGTTGCACGCCGTCCCAATACCAGTTGGCTAGTTGACGGCCGTTCAACAGCACTTGCAAATGATGATCAGGGTTTGGCACATCTTGCGTGCTAGACCACAAGCGAATGGTCAACGCCCCTGCACCACCGCTGGGAGAAATGCTGCTAAGGTCTAATGTCCACTCCTCCGGGGCCAACAGCAGCGGCCCCAGCCAAATGTCATCTCCATTGGTATGCGTTAGGAAAGTGCTGTTTTCTTCCCAAAAATATTGCTGCTGCACCAAAGACGAACCAGAGCCGGTGGGAGCGGCTTTCTTTTGCTGCATGGCGCTGCCCTGGCCCAAAGTTAACAAGTAAACGGCAGGCGCTTCCAGCGTATTGGTAATGGCCTGAGCAAAGAAGTAAAGTGTGGCATCTGTTCCGCTGCCTTGCACATAAAAGGGTACGGAGCGGCCTTCACGGGTCAAGCTCAGTTCATCCGCAGAGAGAGTATCGAATCGCATGTTAGCCGCTTGTAAATCGCGGCTGGTGACAGCAGCAATGCCACTTTCGTAAACTGTCAGGCGCAGGCCGTTGGGAATGTCACCTTTGGGAAACGGCCGTACCTTCAACCCGGCAACGCTTTCGTGAAAGATGTCTAATTCACCCACAAAGGCAAACGCCGCCGCTCCGACGAGAAAAATAATGGTCAGACTGGCTAATACACTGAGAATGAGCATTCGGTTCAAACGCATAGAATTTATGATTTTCGATTTTCGATTGCGGCCACCAGGCTGGCAATGCTGCTGACAACAAATGCCCAGGCCAACAAAAGACGGTGCAGTAACCGATTGGGATGGCGGCGTTGTTCCCACTGCGCCAGGGCTGCCAGGTGACGGTTTAGTTTTGCGCCTGCACCGCTGGAGAGGAATAAGGTACGGCCGTTCCGATGACGTGCATCCACCCGGCCAATGGCCTGCTCCGGCAGGAATGGCGGGTCAAATTGTAAAGGGCGGTCGCCTCTTGTTAGCCAATATGTACGGCCGTTCCGCAAGTCAGTGCGCCAAAACCGATGCGTCACCAAACTTTGCCCGGACAGAAACGTGATCACGTCACCAGGAAGCGGCGCTTCGGAAGGCAGAGCCGTCAACGTCACCTCATCACCGCGCATCAACAGCGGCATCATACTGTTGCTGGTGACAGCAAGCGTTGGGGGTTGGCCTTGTTGGATGCTACTTCGCAGCATATCAGCAAGTGCGGCTGCACTAATATGCCCGGCTAAGTCCATGATGGATCCTTCATCGCCTAAGTGAGACGATTCATTTCCCGAAAACCTACTCAATCCACCATCAGGTTTCGGGAAAGGAGTTACGACAATTTATTTTTGCAAATATATGGTGAAGTCCGTTGACCTGGTTTGCCATCTTGCTGAAAGCAGGCAGCAGGTACAGCAAATTGTAAAACGTGTAATAGAAATATGCAGGGGAATTAATAGGATAGTCACCTGTTTCTTAACAGGCATTCAGCAAGTAGATTCTCCAAAGGACAGCGGAAGATATTGTGCACCCAAAATGCGACTTGCTTGTCTTGCAAAGCGGTTTTGATTTACAATCAAGTTATCTTCTTCACATAACCGAGTAAAGGAGGCTTGTGATGAATGTTCGTTGTCCATATTGTCGTCACGCTTTTAACCTGACACGCGACTATCTGGTTTTTGCGGTCAGGGAAGCTGAAGAAAAGCGACAAAAATATCATGGCGTAGAATGCGTAAACTGCCGCAAGACAATTAAGGTGTCTGTCAAACAAATGAAGCGTTTTGTGCCCGCCCCAGCGGCGGAAGCACAAGAAGATGAGTAGGGAAAAGTCCGGGGCTATGCCCTGGCTATAGACATCAAGTCAAGGGAAAAACACGCCCCAAAGCTAAAAAGTGACGGGGCGTGTTTTTCTTTTTGTATTGGGCTACTGTAAAACCCTAACGGCCGTGACAACGCTTAAACTTTTTACCACTGCCACAAGGACAGGGATCGTTTCGTCTTGCCTGGGAAAAGGCTTCTTTCCGATGTTTCTCATCCTCAATAGCCATCATTGCCATGATTTCTGCCGGGGCGCGGCGCTGACGCAGCAGATTAACCATCATTTTCATGGGCCGATCCACATAATTGAAGAAGGACTTGTAGCCCGAACATAGATAATTCAATCCTGGTTCGCCGTCTGGCGTGTGGATGAAGCGATTTTTGGGGCAACCACCATGACAGGCAAAGCGCACTTCACAATCGCGGCAGTAGCGAGGCAAGCTGTCCATTTTATCCTGACCAAACTGCCGCTGCTTTTCTGAAGCGACCAGTTCCATCATATGAGCACTTTGGATGTTACCCAGCAGATAGTTTGGCTCCACGAAGTGGTCGCAACTAAACAAATCACCGTTATGTTCCAAGGCCAGAGCCATCCCGCAGGTGGGCGCAAAAATACATAAGCTGCCCGGTTGACCCAACCACGCGCCCAGCGCCACATCGAACATTTGCACATACACCTGCCCCACATCATGCCGCACCCACTCATCAAAAACGATCTTGAGAAAGTCGCCGTACTTTTGGGCATCCACCGAGCGTTTGGTGACGAGCGAGCCTGATTGGGTGTACAACGGCCGTTCCCCCCCATCCCGTTCACTCCAGCCAATATTAGCCAACTGCAAAATTTGGGTAGTGGCTCGTTCGACAATAGGGATGAACTGGATAAATTGCGTTTTCAGTTCATCACGGAAAAAGCGATACACCTCCAGCGGACGATCCTGGTTGGCAGCATGAACGGTGCAGAGCACGTTGTACTCCACGCCGTGCTCTACCAGTAGCCGCCAGCCGCGCATCACCTGCTTGAAGCTGCCCCCGCCTCCCTTGTTCACCCGGTACTTATCATGTAATTCTTTCGGTCCATCAATACTAATGCCAATAAGAAAGTTGTGCGCTTTGAAGAATTGACACCAATCGTCGTCTAGCAGCGTGCCATTAGTTTGCAACGCATTGTGGATGGCCATGCCCGGTTTGGCATGTTTTTGCTGATAGTGGATAACCCTCTTGAAGAAATCGATCCCCATCAATGTCGGTTCGCCGCCCTGCCAGGCAAAGGTCACTTCCGACACTTTCTGCGATTCAATGTACTGTTCGACAAACGTCTCCAGCAGTTCATCCGTCATGCGAAAGCTACTGCCAGGGTACATCGTTTCCTTGGATAGGAAGTAACAATATTTGCAATCCAGATTGCAAATCGCCCCGGAGGGCTTGGTCATGATATGAAAGGCACGAATAGGTACGGGTACAGCGGTTTGATTAATCATGTGTTGCCAGTGTAGCGTAGGCCAAAATCAAAGGAGAATCAACCACCTGGGCGTAATAATCTAATATTACTTCTTCGCTATCTAAATAGCCAAGGCGATTGTGCGGAACCAAAGGGTACGGCCGTTTTCCAGCACAATCGGCCCCATATAACACTGTCCGGAACGGCCGTTCATCTCTGGATTATCCACTGCTCCACCAACCAACAAAAAAGGGAGGGGTCAAAAAACCTCTCCCTCGTCATTTGTACCTGATTTTAGGCGTTAGGAACCAACCTTTTTCTTGCTCAACAAACTCAAGTCAGATTCTCAAAGATACCGGCCGCACCCATACCGCCGCCGATGCACATTGTAACCATACCGTACTTCGTGTCGCGGCGCATCATCTCGTGCATGATCTGCACCGTCAGCTTTGCCCCCGTGCAGCCCAGTGGATGCCCCAGAGCAATAGCCCCGCCGTTGACATTGGTGATCGCCTCATTCAAGCCCAACTCCCGAATCACGGCTACTGACTGCGCTGCAAACGCTTCGTTTAGCTCAATGAGGCCGATGTCTTCCAACTTGAATCCGGTGCGCTGCAACACACGCGGCACGGCCACTACCGGCCCAATACCCATCACTTCTGGGCGCACACCGCCCACATTAAAACCCACAAAACGCAGCAAGGGCTGGAAGCCCAATTCCTCAGCCTTCTTGCGCTCCATCACCACTACGGCGGCCGCCCCGTCGCTTAGTGGGGATGAGTTGCCTGCTGTCACGCTGCCGCCCACCTTGAAGACGGGGCGCAGCTTGGCCAATGCTTCCACACTGGTATCTGGGCGCACATGCTCATCGGTGTCGAAGACGATGGTTTTGCGCTGCGGCCCATTGGGGCCGGCAGTCACTTCTTCAATTTCCAGAGGCACAATCTCATCTTTGAACAACCCTTTTTCAAGAGCCGCGCCCGCTTTCTGGTGACTATGCAGCGCAAATTCATCTTGCGCCTGGCGGCTGACCTCAAATTCTTTGGCGACTTGTTCAGCCGTGAGGCCCATACCCATGTACACCTCTGGCGCATTGTCTGCTAGCCAGGGGTTGGGGCTGATGCGGTAGCCCGTCATCGGCACCAGGCTCATGGTTTCTGCACCACCGGCAATGATCACGTCTGCGCCATTGGCGATGATGCGCTCGGCAGCTATGGCAATGGTTTGTAGGCCGCTAGAGCAGAAGCGGTTGACAGTCATGCCGGGAACGCTGACGGGCAGTCCGGCACGGATGGCAATAGAGCGGCCGAAATTCAACCCTTGTGAACTCTCTGGCATGGCACAGCCCATCACCACATCATCAATCAGCGCCGGGTCCAGGCCATCTAGCTTTTTCATCAACGCCTGAATGACCGCCGCCGCCATCTCATCAGAACGCCAATTGCGGGTAGTGCCCCGCTTTGATTTCCCTACGGCCGTTCTCAATCCGGCCACAATTACAGCTTCTCGTGTCATGTTTTTTCTCCCAAAGCTGTTAGCAATTAGCTTTTAGCATTTAGCCAACGGCTATTTGCTAACGACTAACAGCTAATTGCTAATGGCTAATTGCGTAACGGTTTGCCGGTTTGCAGCATATGTGTCATGCGGTCGCGGGTCTTTTGCTCGCCCAACAGGGAGAGGAACGCTTCCCGCTCCAGGTCAAGAATGTACCAGGGGTCAACCCAGGCCGGGGCGCTGAGATCACCGCCCGTGAGGATAAAAGCCAGTTTGTTGGCAATGATCTGATCATGCTCACTGGCATAGCCACCCCACACCAGAGATTGCACACCCAATTTCAATGCGGCCAACGCATCGCGCCCGGCGGCATAAATCTTTTCCACTTGCGGCGGACGTGCTCCGGCGGCAACCAGTTGCAGCGCCCGCTGCTTGGCTTTTGCCAGCCGGTGGTCGGCATTCATGACAACTGTATCGGTATCCAATACGTAGCCCAACTCGCGGTTTTCCCAAACACTGGTGCCTACCTTCGCCAGGGCAATTTGCTCGAAGCCGGCTTGCAATGGGGCCAGCACATCGGCGTTAGCCATGCGCATGGTGGGATTGACCTTACGGCGCAGTGTCTCTTTACAACCCCCGCCCGCGGGAATCAGGCCGACGCCAAACTCGACGAGGCCCATGTAGCTCTCGTGTGCGGCTACCGCTTCCCAACCGGCCATCGCCATTTCTACGCCGCCGCCAAGAGCCATGCCTTGCACGGCCGTTACCACCGGTTTCGGCGCGTGGCGCAAATTAAACGTCAGCGATTGCAACCCGCGAATCATCTGGTCAAGCTGATCCCACATGCCGGAAGCCGCAGCCACACCCACCGCAAACAAGTTTGCACCCACACAGAAGTTATCCGCGCCGTTGCCGATCACCATCGCCTCAAAATCACTGTCCAGTTTTTCCAAAGCCTGGTGGCCCATGGCAATAATCTGGTCATCAATGGCGTTCATCTTGGCGTGGAATTCGTAGAGCAAGACGCCATCGCCCATGTCCAGCAGACTGGCGCTGGCATTGCGGGCCAATTCCTTGCCCGCTGCGTGCAGGTCAGAAACAACGATGATGTTTTTGTCTACATCTTGCAGTTTGTAACTTTGGCTCTCCCAATCATAAACGCTGCCATTTTTGTAGAAGCTGTCGTGTCCGGCAGCGAGCATTTCCTTCACCCAATCGGCCACTTCCAGGCCAGCAGCTTCCATTTTTTCGATGGTTTCCGCCACGCCAAGCATGTCCCACATCTCAAAGGGGCCGGCTTCATGACTGAAACCCCAGCGCATAGCATCATCTACGTCGCTAAGTTTGTAGGCAATCTCCGGGGCAACGTGTCCGGCGTAAGCAAAGCCATAGTACAGCACGTCACGGGCATAATTAGCGGCGCGGTCGTCAAATTGCAGCAGTTGGCGCAGCCGTTGGCCTAAATCTTCCACTTTGCGCACCGCGCCCACACTGTCGAAGCGCACTTTTTCCGGAGCCACGTAATCCATCGTCGCCGGGTCTAGCGTCCAAAATTCGCGCTGGCCGTTGACCATCACTTTCTTATAAAAGCCTTGGTCGGTTTTGTTGCCCAGCCATTTGTTTTCCAGCATTTTGTTGATCACACCGGAGACGTTTTCAGCGTGCAGGATTTCTTTGTAGGGATCGTGGGGGATGCCCTCGTACAAATTGCGATTGACATGACCCATCACATCCAACCCCACCAAATCCATCAGGCGGAAGGTGGCGGTTTTGGGATGGCCGATCAGCGGCCCGGTGATGGCGTCAATTTCGGAGACGGAGTAGCCCTCTTTGATGGCATACTCAATACCATAGGAGGCGGCGACGGCGAAGAAGCGGTTGCCGATGAAGTTGGGCGTGTCTTTGCAGACGACAACCCCTTTGCCCAACACGTCGCGGCTAAAGGAAATCATGTAGTTTAGTACTTCTGGCGCGGTATCCGGGGTGGGGATCACTTCCAACAGTTTGAGGTAGCGTGGCGGGTTGAAGAAGTGTGTACCCAAGAAGTGCGCTTTGAATTCATCGGAACGGCCGTCTGCAATCTCATTAATCGGAATGCCTGACGTGTTGCTGCTGATGATGGCCCCCGGCTTGCGTATCGCTTCGATGCGTTCCATCAATGCTTGTTTAGGGCCTAGCTGCTCAATAATTACCTCAATAATCCAGTCTGCATCGGCGATTTTGTCAAAATCATCTTCCGTATTGCCGATGGTGATCAGGTCGGCGCGGTCTTTGCGAGCCAGGTTGGCGGGCTTGGCTTTTGCCATGCGGTCATACAGCGATTGCACCAGGCGGTTACGCGCCTTAGGATCATCCTTCTCTGCATCGCTGAGGTTGGGCGTGGGAATGTCCAACAGCACCACAGGAATGCCAATATTCGCCAGGTGAGCGGCGATGCCGCCGCCCATTGTTCCTGCGCCGATGATGGCTGCTTTTTCAATGCGATAGGTCATCTGTTTCTCCTTTCTGGTCAGTGGTCGTTAGTCAGTATTCAGTAATCAGTATTCAGTGTTCAGTAAACTGCATAACCCACCAAAGACTAACTACCGATTACTGTTTACTGAATACTGATTACTACTTCAGTTCGCGGCGGCTGTAGCCAAGAATGCTCCGCGCCACAATCAGTTGGTTAATCTGCTTTGTACCTTCGTAAATGTCGTTGATTTTAGCGTCGCGCATCCATTTTTCGGCGAGCAATTCCCGTGAATACCCTAAGGGGCCAAGTAATTCTACCGCCTTCTGTGTAATCCAGGTAACGGCTTCTCCAGCACGATATTTGCACATGCTGGCTTCCAGGCGGTTGCTTTCACCGTGCGCCATTTGCGCCGTAGCCCGCAAGGTAAGCAGCCAGCCTGCCTTGTAACGAGCTTCCATTTCCATGATGTCACGTTCAACGGCCGTTAACTGGTGCTTCGGCTTGGTATAGTCGACCTCAATGCCTTCCTCCTTCAGCCGCGCAATCACAAATTCCAATGCCGCACGGGCAATGCCCATAGCGCTGGCCGCTACTGCGGGTCGGGAGGAATCAAAGGTCTTCATCGCTCCCTGGAAACCTTTGCTGCTTTTCTTTTGTGCTACTTCGGCGCTGCCCAACAGATTCTCATAAGGCACGCGCACGTTATCAAAATGCAAGGCAACGGTGTCACTGGCGCGGATGCCCAGCTTATGCTCTTGCTTGGCAATAGACACGCCTGGCGTGTGCCCTTCCACCACAAAGGACTTAATGCCTGCCCGTCCAGCCTTGGGATCAACCGTCGCCCAAACTACGCAGATACCGTCGGACTCTTCCAGCGCCAGCTTGCCGCTGGTGATGAAGATTTTCTCGCCGTTGAGTATCCATTCGTGGGTGTCGGGGTCGAGTACGGCCGTCGTCCGCATCGAAGAATTATCAGACCCGGCGTCCGCCTCTGTGATTGCCATCGCACCCCATTTTGGCGTGCCTTCCGTGAAGCGCTTCAGGAAGCGCACCTGCTGCTCCGGCGTGCCCGCCGACTGCACGGCCGCACCGCCCAACATCGGGTGCGGCAGGCACAAATACTGCCCGGCGTCACCCCAACTCAACTGCTCAATCATAAAAATGAGCGCCAGCGCGGAGTAATCCGGCCCTGTGCGCTCCTTTTTCGGCGCATGACCGTTGCCATTGCCATTATGCATCAATGGCTTCAGGCTGCGCTGCATCATTTGCTGCGTAAAAGGCCAGGTCATATTCACAAATGCTTGCGGCCGTTCATGCTCATGCTCATCCAATTGGCGGGAAAACGGCCGCATCGCCTGCTCCGCCACCATCTTGATGAGCTGCTGTTGATTCTTAATGAAATCGGGGATTTCAAAATCTATCATGGGAAAACTCCATTTTCAGTAATCAGTACTCGGTGATCAGTAGTCAGTCTACCGTACCTGATTTACTGTTTACTGATTACCATCATACTATTGCCAATCCGTCAAAGGTCGCAAAGCCACGTGCGTTGCGCAGCCACAATTCAACCGGATATTCGCGGATGTAACCGTAACCACCCAGAGCCTGCACCGCACGGTCAGCCACGTTAACCACAAGTTGATCAACGTATTGCTTCATCACCGTGATTTCGCGGGTGGCGTCTTTGCCTTTATCCAACAGCCAGGCTGCCTCCCACACCAGCAGGCGGGCGGAATCCACGTCGGTTGCCATGTCGGCCAACATAAAGGCAATGGACTGGCGGTGAGCAATGGGTTCGCCGAACTGCACGCGCTGCTTGGCATATTCGCGGGCGTATTCGTACCCAGCGCGAGCCACGCCAACGGCCGCTGCCCCCAACGCCACGCGGCTGTGATTGAGAATGAGTTGGAAGTTGCAACCTTCCACGCCGCCTAATTTATTTTCAGCAGGGACGTGTATATTTTCTAGCTTGACGGTATAAGTGGGTAAGGCTCTTACCCCCATGAGTTTGTCTTGCGCCGCAATGGTCAGGCCATCTATACCGGCTGGAACCAGAAAGCCTTGGGTTTGGCCTGCCTCGTTGGCGTACACAAGAATGAGATCGGCGTCCCCCGCCAGAGGTACGTATGTTTTAGTGCCATTGAGGATGTAATTATCGCTGTCGGCAACGGCCGTTGTCCCCAGCTTATATGGGTCAAACTGCACCACCGGCTCTGTGAGCGCAGCCGTCATGCGCGGCGGCCGTTCATCACAAAAGCCCGGCAAATATGCTTCCTTTTGCGCATCTGTACCCGCCAGCATCAACGGAATGGCAACCAAGTTAGGCAGCATAATTTGCAAAGAAACTGCCAGGTCGCCCCAGGCAAATTCCTCCGCAGCCAATACGCCGGTTACGGCCGAATACTCACCAAACCCACCATATGCCTCAGGGATGGCAGTGGGCAGCATACCCATCTCCCAACCCGACTGCACGACTTCAGCAGGAATTGCGCCGTCTTCCTCCGCATCCCGGTACACCTTGCGCACCCGCTCCTTTGCGAAGCGGGAAATCGCATCTACTAGCATTTGTTGTTCTTCATCCAGACGGAAGTCTAACATGTAATAGCTCCTTGTTTGTTAGCTAATCAGCATTTCAGCCAGGTCAGCTAGTCAGCCTGACAAACTGACAGCCTGACCGGCTAAATTAACGAACGATACTGTCTACCATGCGTGCAACACGCGCCATATGGCGCACATCATGCACACGAATGATGTCTGCTCCCCGATCAATAGCAATGGCAATGGTTGCGGCTGTACCTTCTACACGCTCTTCTGGCGGCAAGTCCAGCGTATAACCAATAAATGACTTACGCGAGGGGCCAACTAAAATGGGATAACCCATATCCAAAAACTGATCAAGATCATTAAGTAACTGCAAATTTTGACGCACTGTTTTGCCAAACCCAATGCCGGGATCAATGATGATTTGCCCATCACTAACTCCATTTGCCAGGGCCAATTCAATGCTTTCCGACAGTTCACGCTGCACGTCGGTCAGCAAATTGTCATATTCAATGCCTACGTAGCGTCCACCCAGCCGCTCTTCCTGGGCTACGTTCTTCGGCTTGCTGCGATTGTGCATAATGACAACCGGGCAGCCAGCCTGGGCTACCACGCGCACCATATCTGAATCCATACGCAAGCCCCACACGTCATTAACCCAATTTGCGCCCGCTTTCAGGGTGGCTTCAGCCACCACCGCGCGATATGTATCTACAGAAATGGGTACGTCTGATACTTGACGAATGGCTTCGATCAAAGGAATGATGCGTTGAATTTCTTCGGAGGGATGGATGGGCGTGCTGCCGGGGCGGGTGCTTTCGCCGCCTACGTCAATGATGTCGGCGCCATCGGCAACAAATTGCTGTGCCTGGGCGACGGCACGTTGTATGGCAAGAGCTGGTTCATCTAAAAGGCCATCGCCGGAGAAGCTGTCTGGGGTCGCGTTGAGAATACCCATGATATAGGTACGTTCGCCCCAGGTGAATGGGTCATCAGACGGTGCAGGTTGGAATAGGTGCGATTCGTATGTCACATTAGTTCTCCAGAGGCCAGGGTGCAGGAGCGTAATAATTGACGGAAGATTGATCGACGGCCGTTACCATTTCCTCTACGCTTTTACCGGTTTGTGGATGGCGCACGCTGGCGGCAATGTGCGCCAGCGGAACTAACACAAAAGCCCGTTCGGCAAGCTGGGGGTGAGGAATGGTCAGCCGATCATCATTCAGGATTAAATCGTTGTAAAACAAGATGTCTATATCAATGAGACGCGGCCCCCAGCGATATGTTGGGGTTCGTCCCATTGTTTTTTCTAGTTGTTTCAACTGTGTGAGCAGCGTGTGCGGAGCCAAATTTGTTTGGGCGGCAGCACAAAAGTTCAGGAAAGAGGGCTGTGACGTAACGCCCCAGGCTAAGGTTTCGTAGAGGGGGGAAACGGCCGTTACTGTACAAAAATGGGCCAATCCGGTCAGCGCATTTTTTACATTTTGCTCTCGCTGCCCCAGGTTGGTACCCAACCCCAGGTAAATCTGATTCATGAACTTCCCTCAGCGGCGTCACGATGGTGAATCGCACGAATTGGTAAATTTGCACAATGACGCAGCGCATCATCTGGTCATTTTATAACACAGCGCGTCATGAGTGTCAACAGAGAAAAATGAACGATTTCTAACCTGGTTTCAGTGCAAAAAAGAGTGAAAACGCGACAAGAAAGTGTGAGATTTACAATGCTCGGCGAATGGCTACCACAGCCACGACTGCCAGGGCCAACAGCCCAACCGCCGCAATGACGCTGCCAATGAGCATGGCCGAACCAAATCCACCGGGTTTAGCTTCTGAGAATGCGGCGGGCGTTTGGGCAACGGCCGTTCCCTCCACAGCGGGCGGCGCAACCGGGGTTGTACGAGTTGAAGAGGCAATAACGGCATTGAGGACGGCCGTTGCCGTAGGCACAGGCGTATCTGGCGGCATCGGCGTAAATGTAGGTGTCGGTGTAGGTACAGGCGTTTCCGTCGCCCGGATATACAACGCCTGCCCCTCCACAATCAACGCATTCTGATCCAGCCCGTTCCAGGCCAAAAGTTGATCCAACGACAGCCCGTAGGCCAGCGCCACACCCCACAGCGTATCCCCACTGTGCACAATGTGTGTCAACTGTGGCGTCGGCGTAGGCGGCGGCGATTGCCCTGGCAGCAGGCGAATGACCACCTCATCGCCAGGACGCAAAATGCTGTCCTCCGACAAGCCATTCAGCCACAAAATCTCATCCAAACTCAGGCGGTAACGGGCGGCAATCGTCCACGCCGTCTCTCCCTCGCGCACAACATGCGTGGCCGGTGGCGTAGGCGTGGGCGGGGGGGACTGCCCTTCCGCCAACTGGATCAGCAGCTCATCCCCCGGCTGTAAAAAAGCATCCTCGGCGAGATTGTTGTACAGCAGCAGCGTTTGCAGCGGCACTTCATAGCGGGCGGCAATGGCCCACAACGTCTGCCCTGTTAGCACTTTGTGTACAATGGAGCCATCTTCCCCCGGCTGCGCCAAAATAATAGGGGCAACATAGGCGGGCGCTGTTTCTGGCTGCGCTACCTGCTGCACCGGTGGGCTGTCCGAGGGTTTGCCCACAACCAGCACGTAAAAGTTCTGATCAGGGCCATAAGCGACACCAACGCCCGCCTCCACATAACGCGTGGAAATCATGGTGTTGAAATGTACGGGACTGTTTTGCCACCAAACCACGCCTTGCTGCGGTGTTAGATTCGTGCCGCCAACGATGTTCTCAGAAACGTAACCCACGTAACCGGCGGATTCGGCGCGGGTCTGCGGTGTGGAACCGCCATGATTGTGAACGTATTGGGTATTGACGGCCATCCAGTTAGCTTGTTCTTGCGCGGCTGCGGCTAATCGAGCGTTGTAGGTAAATCCGCTCAAACCATAATTGGCGCGTACCTGGTTGACTAATTGGAGAACCTGTGACGCGGGGTCTTGGGCGGATACAGAGGGTTGGCTCCCGTGCAAAAAAATCAGCAGACATAGGCTGATGAGGACACTAATCGTGATTTTTCGCTTCATATGGGGAGGATGATAGCAGGGACGGCCGTTGTCAACAAAAAAGAGGAGGATGAGAGAAGTGCCAAACCTTTGCCAATGTGCAACGCCAGGCTGCTCTCAGAGGATGCTTCCATCCAAACTCACATTCTTTCTGTATCTCGATGCATTTCAAGGTATCTATGTACCCATTCTTCCGTCAACGCATCCGCTTGTTGCTTCAAACGCCGCTCACCGAACAATATTTCTTCATGGTAATGTATTCCAAGATATTCTAGTATTTCCTTTGCCGTCTTTTCATATGCAGACACAAAATCTTCATACACAACTATGTATGGCTGAATCCCGTTTTGTTTGAAATATTCTTGCCATGCAGTTCCATGACTCACAGTTTGCATAATGAATTCCCGAATTACATCTGGCTTAAATTCCAACCCCCTGATTAGTTGCGGTTCTTCATCTTCCCAAAACCAAGCTGCCCCTTGTAGAAATTTCATCCATGATATTGCCTGCCGGACTTTGTTGCGGCGGGTTATCCAAATGTAACGCAAATTCGGAAAACAGTGGGTTAGGATGTCACTTTCTGAGGAATTTGGCAGTTTTGTAGTCTCCTGAAGAAACTCAATGACATTTTGCCAATACACACGCATTACTTTGAGGCCCAGAACGCCATTTATTCCACGACCCTGTTCTATTACTTTTCCAAGGTATTCGTTTTTGGATTTTGTTTTCCATATTTTGTTCCACCGATTGATGTGCATCGGGCCAAAATATTCATCTGGATTTCCTGCTAAGGCGCTGTTCCGCAAAGCTTCACACAGCAATGTGCTTCCTGAACGTGGTGTGGCGCATATTATGTATGACAGGGTGGTCAATTCTAACTTGTGATTTTCATCCATTCCATTCAATAGAGCACCTAATCTGGAGTATGGGTTCGCAAAAAACGTTCAACGTCTGGAACAATCCGCTTACTATGAATCACGAAAAAGATATGACCACCGTCAGAAAACTCGTGATATTCTGCATTGGGAATCAAATTTGCTAGTTGCGCTGCATCTTTCACCGGAGCCAGAGGGTCATTGACTGCATGACTGATATAGGTCGGCACATGAATGTCATAATTTTCTACAGGTGGAAGCGATTGAATTTGGGCATCGTCTAATTGCAGCCCTTTCCGCCGCAAACTGGCTGTTGTAATTGGTTTGTAAATACCTTGGATGACTTTTTTTAAGTGGGGGTTTTTCAGCGCCATCTTTGCTTGCGTGGCCTGTACGCCGTTTGATTGCGCCAACATTCGCAATCCATACTTATAGGTAATCACCCACAACGGATCAAATCCCATTATCAAACTTTGTACACGAACGGCCGTGCGAAACATCAGTGGTAAGTCAGGCGTTTGCAAAATTGACGAGATTAAAAGCAAAGCCCAACATTGTTCAGGAAAATCCTGAGCAAAACGAATGGCAGACGGAGCGCCACCCGACGTACCCAAAATCGCAGCCTTTGCAATCCCCAAATGGTCAAGTAATTCCTTATAAGACCGCGCCTGGTCTTCGGCCGTAAAACCTGTCGCAGGGGAAGAATTGAGATACCCGGCTCTGGATACACAAAGGAAGCTGAACGATTCATAATCAAACAGTTGGGAGATAGCCAAAGCCTGATCGTATCCGCCCAATGTACCGTGAGATATGAGTATGGTTGGGCCGCTGCCGACAAAAACATACTCAATATCACCACTAGAAATCTGCACGGTTTGGCTAATGGGGTTATTGGTGTTCATTTTACGGCCGTTTTCGCTGCCATCACCTGCTCTTGCAAAGCATCCGGGCCTGTTCCGCCAGTCACATTGCGGCTGGCTAACGAAGTAGCTACGTCAAAGACGGTCAGCACGTCTGCCCCAAAATGCAGGCTGATGGCCTGCAAATCGGCCAGGGCCAGAGCGGTAAGCGGCACGCCGCGCTCCTCTCCAGCCTGCACCACCTGCCCCACCAAATGGTGCGCCTCGCGGAAAGGCACACCACGTTTTACCAGGTAGTCGGCCAGGTCAGTTGCCAGCAGGGTTGGCTCTAGTTGGGCTGCCATACGCTCTGGGCGCAGCATGAGGGTGCTGATGACGGCCGTCATCACTGGCAGCACCACCTCTAATGTGTCAAAAGCATCAAACAGCGGCTCCTTATCCTCTTGCAAATCCTTGTCATAACTGGAAGGCAGCCCCTTCAGCGTTGCCAGCAGCCCGGTCAGGCTGCCAATTAGCCGTCCCGCCTTGCCCCGCGTCAACTCCAGGGTGTCCGGGTTCTTCTTTTGCGGCATCAGGCTGGAACCGGTGCTGTAAGCATCATCCAGGCGCACAAAACCAAACTCGCTGCTGCTAAACAAAATCAACTGCTCCGACAAGCGGCTGAGATGCAGGCCAATCAGCGCTGCCGCATACAGAAAATCGGCGGCAAAATCACGATTGGAAACGGCATCCAGGCTGTTTTGGCTGACGCCGGTAAAGCCCAATTCCCGCGCCAAAAATTCGCGGTCAACAGGATAAGCCGTGCCCGCCAGCGCCGCAGACCCCAACGGTAATTCGGAAGCCATATCGCGCACACCGACCAACCGCACGGTATCCCGCTGCAACGGCCAAAAATGAGACAAAATCCAATGCCCCCAGGTGACGGGCTGGGCGTGCTGCAAATGGGTGTAGCCAGGCATAGGCGTGTGCAAATTAGCTTCCGCGCTGGCAATGAGCGCCTCTTGCAAATGGGCAACATGCAGCAACAGCGCATCCACAGCGCCCATCACCCACAAGCGGAAATCGGTGGCGACCTGGTCGTTGCGGCTGCGCCCGGTATGCAGTTTCCCGCCAACCGCGCCCACTATTTCGGTCAGACGACGTTCAACGGCCGTATGCACATCCTCATCTCCTGGGGCAAAGGCAAACTGCCCGGCGGTAAATTCCTGCTGCACCTGCGCCAACCCATCTACCAGGGTTTGTGCCTCATGCGGTGTGAGCACGCCCGCGCCGACCAATCCCCGCGCCCAGGCCATACTGCCGCGAATATCTTCATCTACCAGCCGCACGTCAAAGGGCAAGCTGTCATTAAATTTGCGTACTAATTCGGCCGTTGGTTTTTGGAAACGACCACCCCACAGTTTGCTCATCTTTTCCCTCAAGAACTGTAACTTTTTTGCCTTTAGGGGAGGTTTTCGCAAAAACCTCCCCTCTTTGTGGTTTAGGTGCGATAGTCAGCGTTGATGGTGACGTAATCGTGGGTCAGGTCGGTTGTCCAGACGGTGGCAACGGCCGTTCCACCGCCCACACTCAACACAATGTCAATATCCGCCTGCGCAAAAACAGCCGCCGCATTCGCCTCGGCATAAGCAGTGGGCATGCCCTCGGCCACCAGTTGCAGGGCTGCGCCGCCAGGATTGCTTACCCACAACGCCGTCTGTTGCTGGTCAAAAGCCACACCTGCACGGCCCGCTGCCGCCAGGATACGCCCCCAATTAGGGTCGCTACCCGCCAACGCCGTCTTCACCAGTGGCGATGTGGCAATGGTATTGGCAATCGCATGAGCATCAGCTTGCGAGGCCGCACCCGTCACTTGAATAGCAGCAAATTTGGTCGCCCCTTCACCATCGCGCACAATCATTTGCGCCAACTGCGTGCAAATATGTGTCAATCCCCCTAAAAAGACAGCGTGATCAGCCGCTTCTGCGACATCAATGCCGCTGGCCCCGTTTGCCAGCAAAAGCACGGTGTCATTGGTGCTGGTATCGCCATCCACCGAAATACGATTGAAACTTACGTCCACCGCCTGTTTGAGCAGGGTTTGCAGCAAATCGGGGGCAATGGCGGCATCCGTCGTCAACACACCCAGCATCGTCGCCATGTTCGGGTGAATCATGCCCGCACCCTTGGCCATGCCGCCAATTGTTACTGTTCCATTTGATAATTCAACTTGCAGCGCCAGGTGTTTGGGACGTGTGTCCGTCGTCATAATCGCCCGTGCCGCCAGTAAACCACCCTCTTCTTTCGCCGCGTTCTCATCGTTCCTGCGCTGTAAATCTGCTGCCGCCGCGTAAATGCCGGTCTGCATTTTGTCCATAGGCAGAGGCACGCCAATCACGCCCGTGGAGAGCAACAAAACCTGGTCGGCTTCGCAGCCCAATTCAAAGGCGGCTGCGGTTTGGGTCAAGCGGGCATCAGCCAGGCCATGTTTACCGGTGCAGGCATTAGCGTTCCCTGCATTAGCGACGATGGCTCGAATACGGCCGTTGTTCACCACCAATGTCTCTTGATCGACCAGCACCGGGGCGGCAGCCACCTGGTTTTGTGTGAACACCCCCGCAGCAGCACAGTCTTGTTCGCTAACCAGCAACGCCAGGTCAAGGCGGTCAGAATATTTGATTTGGGCAGGAACGGCCGTTGCCATAAACCCAATCGGAGAAGTTACAGTACCATTCGTTAAAACTTCCATAGCATTATCTTTGGAGAGAGGGAAGCTTTAGCCAGGGAAAACTACGCCCTGGCTAAAGCCTCTACAAGTGCATCAATCTCTAATCGCCAATTCCTAATCTCTTTTGAATTTGCTGTAATCCGGGGCGGAATAGCGTGTCTTGCCGCCGTCGCTCACTTCCATCATCGCTCGCACCTTCATTTGCAACCCAAAGAGCGTGATGAAACCCACAGCATCTGATTGGTCGTACACATCTTCCTTACCAAAAGTGGCAAAATCTTCACGGTACAGGCTTTCCAGGCTGGAACGGCCGACCACAATCACGTTCCCCTTATAAAGTTTCACCTTCACCCAACCCGTCACGGTTTCCTGTGTCTTCTCCACAAACGATTGCAGGGCTTCACGCAAAAATGTGTACCACTTGCCGTAATAAACCAGTTCTGCATACCGTACAGCCATTTCTTCTTTATAATGCAATGTGTCTCGATCCAGTGTCAATGACTCTAATTCACGGTGTGCGGCATACAAAATTGTGCCGCCCGGCGTCTCATACACACCGCGAGACTTCATTCCCACCAACCGGTTCTCAACCAGGTCAACCCGTCCCACACCATGTTTTGCGCCTAATTCGTTCAACTTCTCAATTAGGGCAGCCGGGGGCAGCGACACATCATTCACTGCGACAGGAATGCCCTTCTCGAAGTCAATCTTCACCACTTCTGGCTCATCCGGTGCATTTTCTGGAGAGGTTGTCCATTGGAACATCGGCTCTTCCGGTTCGTTAGCTGGATTCTCCAAAATGCCACCTTCGTGGGAAAGGTGCCACATGTTGCGGTCACGACTGTAAATGGATTTTTCCGTGTGTACGACGGGCACGTTATGCTTCTTGGCATAAGCCAGCGCATCCTCACGAGAGCGAATGTCCCATTCACGCCAGGGTGCAATCACTTTCAGCGTAGGATTGAGGGCCTTGTAGGTTAACTCAAAACGCACCTGGTCATTGCCTTTGCCGGTAGCGCCATGAGCGACGGCATCGGCCCCTTCAGCTTCGGCGATGGCAACTTGCCACTTGGCAATTAACGGCCGTGCAATGGAAGTACCCAATAAATATTGACGCTCATAAATAGCGCCAGACTGCATCATCGGCATGAGGAAATCTTTGGCAAACTCGTGGCGTAAATCTTCTACATACACCTTGCTAGCACCGCTGTCCAAGGCCTTTTTCTCAAGCCCAGACAGTTCCTCACCACCCTGCCCAATATCGGCACAAAAGGCGATGACTTCGCAGCCATAATTTTCTTTCAACCAGGGCACAATCACGGAGGTATCGAGACCACCGGAATAAGCCAAAACGACTTTGTTTACTTTCTGTTTCTTGGACATCTTTTTCTCCTTCAATTAGCAATTAGTAATGAACAATGAACAATATGGTTTCATTGCATATTTTGTTTTGTATTACGAGTAATGGTGTAAATAATGCGGATGAGTTGTTCTACCTCATCTAATATCTCATCAAATTTGGCAGCCGGGAAAATGGCCGAATCTTTTAATAGTAATAGCCAATAGCGTGTTTCTCTTGCCTCCTTTAACGCAATCGTCATCTTGAATAAAAAATCCTTGTCGCTGTGTGCGGCCTGAGCCTCCTCAACGTTTGCGCCGATAGATGTGCCAGAACGCAGCAATTGCTGCCCCAATATGCGCCCCACATCGTGCTTGCCAATTTCCTGATACATATGAACAATGCGCAAGGCAAAAGCCCGCGAACGATCACAAATTTCCTGCCCACGAGACCCTCTACCTGCCATCTTCCTTTCCTTGTTCATTGTTCATTGTTCATTGTTAATTGCTAATTGCTTAATTTCAAGATAACGGCCGTTTCGTCACATGCATGTTGAATGGGGCAAAACTGGCAGTCACGGTACACCTTTTCCGGGAAACGGGCCTTGTTGGTGACAGAAAAGCCCGCCTTCTCAAAAAAGCCAACGGCGCGGGTGAGGGCAAAGAGTGTGGGCACATTGCACAAGCGAGCTTTCTCTACTAATGCCTTGAGAATAGTACGGCCGTATCCCTGCCCCTTCACCTCGTCCGCTACGGCTAATGAGCGCACCTCCGCCAAAGCCGGAGTGTAATAAAGCAGCGAGACACAAGCCGCCAGGTCGCCGTTAGGGGCTTCGGCTATCAGCCAATCATCCAATGTCTCACGGATGGACAGAGCAGTACGCGGCAGCAAATCGCCGCGCCGCACATGGGCATTTACCAGGCGCAAAATGGCGCGAACATCGTGTTCAGTGGCTTGACGAATATACATAGTAGGATGGAGCTAGAGGCAAGACCTTCTCTAGCTTGACAGAACATCTTTGAGAATGGCAACGACCGTATCAATCTGTTCTTTCGTCACAATCAATGGCGGGGCCAAACGCAGCACAGTTTCCCCGGCATTAATCACAATCAACCCTTTGGCGCGGGCGGCAGCGATAACAGGCGCAACAGACTGGCGCAATTCCACCCCCACCAGCAAGCCCGCACCACGTACATTGGCAATTTGATCCTTAGACAACTGCCATAACTGCTCCTTCAAATATTGCCCCTTCTCAGCCACATCGGCTAGAAAGCCTGGCTGATTGATACGGTCAAAGACGACTGATGCCGCCCGCGTCACCAGCGGGCCAGCAGCAAAGGTGCTGCCGTGATCACCCGGTTGCAGCACAGACGCTACTTGCTTTGTGAGCAGCACCGCGCCAATGGGCAGCCCGCCCGCCAATGGCTTTGCCAGCGTCATGATGTCCGGCATCACACCGTACAACTCGTGCGCCCACAGCTTGCCACTGCGCCCCAGCCCGCACTGCACCTCATCAAAAATCAGCAGCGCGTTATGCCGGTCACACAACTGGCGCAGCCAGGGTAAAAACTCAAACCGCGCCGGGTTCACACCGCCCTCGCCCTGCACAGGCTCTACAATCACAGCACAGGTCTGGTCGTCAATGGCCTCCTCGGCCATCTCCAAATCGTTGAAGGGAGCAAAAGTCACATCGGGCATCAGCGGGGCGAATGGTTCGCGGTATTTCGCTTTGTAGGTGACGGAGAGTGCGCCAATGGAACGGCCGTGAAAGCCCCCCGTAAACGCGACAACCTTCGTTTTAGACGGGTTCGCTTGCTTCGCCCATTTGCGTGCAAACTTAATCGCGGCCTCATTGGCCTCCGTGCCAGAATTGCAAAAGAAAACCCGATCAGCAAAGGAGTTTTCCACCAGCCGCCGGGCCAATTCTACTTGAGGCTCCGTATGGTACAGATTGCTGACGTGTGTGAGTAATTCTGCCTGCTCACTAACCGCCTGTGCCCATTCCGGGTCGCTGTGTCCCAACGCCGTCACGGCAATACCAGAGGCAAAATCCAGGTACTCGTTGCCTTCACTATCATACAGATACACACCCTTGCCATGCGTAAACACCACATCCGGGCGGACGTAGGTCTGTAACACGTACTGCTTTTCTGCGGAAATGATTTGGTCTTTGTTCAATGAATTCACTCCTTTATGCAGAGAGTTATCAAATCTTAGAGATTTAAAAACTCTTCGTAAAAATTGTGCCGCCGCCAGCTCCCAATCCAGCCAAATTCACAATGCGAACCTGCGGGATGCCCTGACTGATAACCTGTAGCGCGGCTTGCACCTTGGGAATCATGCCGCCATGAATGATGCCCTCGGCAATGAGATCGTTTGTTTGCGGCTCCGTCAGGCTGTCAATTAACTGCCCTTTCTGGCCCAATACACCGGGCACATTAGAGACAAAAGTGAGCAAGTCAGCCTGCATAGCGCGGGCGATGGCGCTGGCGGCTTCGTCAGCATTTACATTATAAATCTGCCCATCCGCCAACCCTAAAGAAATCGGCGAGATAACGGGGGTGATATTGGCGGCAAGCAAGGTATGTAGCAAGGCGGTGTTGACCTGCATAATCTCGCCCACATAGCCCAGGTCAACAGTGGGGTGCTGCTTGGGTGCACAACGCAGCAACCCGCCATCCACTCCGCTAAGGCCAACAGCTTGCACACCTGCGGCCAGCAGTGCGGCAACGATGTACTTGTTTGCCTGTCCAGATAGTACCATCTGCGCCACGTCTAAAGAAGCCGCATCCGTAACGCGCACGCCGTCTACTTTAACAGGCTGTAAGCCTAGTTTCTCTTGCATGTCGGCGATGGCTTTGCCGCCCCCGTGTACGAGGATGACGGGGAGTGCGAGTTGGGAAACGGCCGTTGCCAACCCCTCTCTAAAACTTAATTCACCTAATTCATTGCCGCCGATTTTGATTACTTGCATACGTTCTACTCCAGCCCCGCCGTTTCCTTCAATCCCAACGCCACATTCATATTTTGCACTGCCTGTCCGGCCGCACCTTTAATCAAATTATCAATGGCTGAAGTCACAATAAGCGTATCACCAGCCTGGGCAAGGCCAATGGCACAACGATTGGTGTAATTGACGTGAGCCAGCGTTGCCAGACTGCCTAAAGGCAGCACCTGCACAAAAGGTTCGTCGGCATAGGTTTCGCTAAACAATTGATGCAGTTCAGATAACTGCCAGCCCGGTTTGAGCGGGGCATAAATAGTAGACAAGATGCCGCGCGGCACAGGCAGCAGGTGCGGCGAGAAAACAAGGTCGGGCGGGCTAGCGTGCCAGAAACCTAAACCCTGAACAATTTCCGGCCAATGGCGGTGTACCTGCCCAATGTTATACGGCGAGAAATTGTCCGCCACTTCCACAAAATGCGTGTTTTGCTTGGGGGAACGCCCAGCGCCAGAAACACCGGATTTGCTGTCGACAATCAAGGTTCCGGCAATGGCATCAGCGGCAAGCAGGGGCTGCGCCGCAAGCAGGATGCTGGTAGGGTAGCAGCCGGGGTTGGCAATGAGTTTGGCTCCGGGAAGTTGGGAGCGTGCAAATTCGGTGAGGCCGTAAACGGCCGTCTCCAACAATTCCGGTGCGGGGTGAATAGTCTTGTACCACTGCTCATACGCGGCCACATCTCTGAGGCGAAAGTCCGCACTGAGGTCGATCACCGTCAGGCCAGCGTTGAGGCAGGTAACGGCCGTTTCTGCCGCCGCACCATGAGGCAGACAGAGGAAAGCCACATCCACTTCATTTAATGGGGCATCCTGCGGCGCGACCAAGATCAAGTCTGGTGCAGTGGGATAGATGGTGGATAACGGCCGTTCGGCCTGCGAGGTCGAGGTCACAAACCCAATTTCCGCTTGCGGGTGCCGCTGCAAAATTTTCACCAACTCCCATCCGGTATATCCTGTTGCACCAAAAATTCCAGCTTTAATCATTCTACCAATCTCCCAATCTTCAATATTCAGTCTCCCAACAACAAAAAACCCGCCAACCGATTCCGGTCTGGCGGGCTGCCTTTACTTGATTTTGCAAACTACAAATCAGACAACACAAAACACCAGACCGGGAGTCTGGCGGCGACGACGCAAACGACGGGGAAATATCTGATTCGTGTTGCTCATGGGAGGGGATAATAACAAAGAAAAGTAATCTGTCAACGGAGATTTGAAAAAAGATGAGCATCGCCTAACTTCAGTGCCTTTTTGCCTGCAACAAACCCCACTATATGAACGACATTAGCGAGGTGAAGGTTTTATTGCCAATAGCATCAAACTCAGTATAATTCGATCAAAACCCATGATGTACACTGTAGGGGGTACACTGAAGATAATGGATTCGTCTACACAAACGGGGGTCGGGCAAGAAAGCCACCCCATGGATTTTTTACTAGAGCAAGAGTTTAATTTACCAACATCTGGCGAAATCAGACAAGGTTGGATTGTCGAAAAACGTCCACACGAGCTTCTCGTTGATATTGGGGCCAAGTCCGAAGGTCTCATTCCCAACCAAGAATATGACAAGCTTGATCAGGCCGTTCGTGATGATTTTACCGTCGGAGAGGAAATAACCGTCTTCGTGGTAAATCCTGAAGATGCCAACGGCAATGTTATTGTGTCTTACACAAAAGCAGCCGAAGAAGAAGATTGGAAATTGGCTCAAAATTATTTAGCCGAGAAAAAAGCATATACTGGGACAATTCTCGGTTTTAATCGCGGTGGCGTCATTTTGCGTATGGGACAGCTACGTGCTTTTATCCCTAATTCACAGCTAGACTCAAGTCGTTTTCCGGATAGGACGATTAACCCCGAAAGGCTGCAAAAAATGGTCGGCAAAAAACTAACAGCTAAAGTGCTGGAAGTTGATCGCCAACGTGGTCGTCTGATTATGTCAGAACGAGCAGCCAGCCGGGAACGCCGCGAGAGCCAACGTCAGGAGTTATTAGACAAGATAAAGCCCGATGATATTGTGGACGGCCGTGTCATTAACCTGACTGGATATGGGGCATTCGTAGATATTGGCGGAATCGAAGGACTCGTCCATCTATCCGAACTAAGTTGGAAACGAGTCAAAACTCCTGCGGATATTCTGAAAGTAGGAGATGAAATCAAAGTTGCCGTTCTCAGCATCGATCCTGAGCAACAACGTATTGCTTTAAGCATGAAGCAGCTCGAAACTGATCCCTGGACAGTCATAGAAAGCTTATATACGGAAGGGCAGCTTATTGAAGCAATAATCACAAAATTAACGAAATTTGGCGCCTTTGCACGGATCAACGACGATTACGAACTGGAAGGACTGATTCATGTATCAGAACTGGCAGAAGGTCATGTCAACCATCCGCGCGAAATAGTCAAACCAGACGACACGGTAACGGTTCGTATCATTCGCATTGCAGCCGATCAACGTCAGCTTGGTCTAAGTCTCAAACAAGTAGACTCTATCAAATATCTGGAAACAGATATGGCTATGCTGGCTAGCAATTAACAACGTCTCCTTACGACCAAGACCCCAATAAACGCCGCCTGGAGATATATAGGCTTAAAGTGCGTTTTTTGGGGTTTTTTGTATAAAGTATTGGTTATTTTTTTATGTAGATTAGCTACAAATCGAGGTGAAGCCAGTGAATTCCAAAAATTGGGAACGATTTACACAACGCGCTCGCCGCGTCTTAAGTCTGGCACAAGAAGAGGCTGAACGGCTGAACCATAGTTACATCGGCAGCGAGCATGTCCTCATTGGTTTGCTGCGCGAAGAAGGTGGTGTTGCAGGAAAGGTTCTCCGAGAATTAGGATTGGACCTTAACCGTGTGCAGGCTATGGTTGAACGTCTTTCCGGTGGGTCAGGCACTCGTACACCCTTCACTAAAATCGAACTGTCACCAAGCACCAAGCGCGTGCTGGAATTGGCAGTCGAAGAAGCCCGCCGCATGGGACAACATTATATCAGTACCGAGCATTTGCTCTTGGGGTTGGCTCGCCAAAATGAAGGGTTAGCCATTGATGTGCTGCGCAAGTTTGGAATCAGCGCAGAGCAAATCCGTCGCCAGACCCGACGTATGTTGAAAGAAAGCCCTGTCGCCGCTGCCGAACCACAATCTACGACCGGTCGCCGGACAAAGAAAGAAAAAAGCAAGACACCAATGGTTGATCAGTTGGCAACAGACTTAACCAGCATGGCTGAAGAAGGGAAGCTCGATCCGGTCATTGGTCGCCAAACGGAAATCGAACGGGTCATTCAAATTCTGGCCCGCCGTACCAAGAATAATCCCGCCCTAATTGGGCAGCCAGGTGTTGGCAAAACAGCCATTATTGAGGGGTTGGCTCAACGTATTGTGGCTGGGAAAGTCCCAGAGACACTGCACGAAAAACGGGTGCTGCAACTTGACGTGGGCAGCCTGGTAGCAGGCACAATGTATCGTGGCCAATTCGAAGAGCGCTTGAAGCGCGTCATTGAAGAATTGAAATCAAGCGACGCCATATTGTTCATTGACGAGGTTCACATGCTAGTGGGAGCTGGTTCTGCAGGCAGTTCTGTTGATGCTGCGAACATCTTAAAACCGGCGCTTGCTCGCGGCGAACTTCAAACCATTGGCGCAACGACGCTGGATGAGTACCGCAAATACATTGAAAGTGATGCAGCCTTGGAACGCCGCTTCCAACCAGTGTACGTAGATGAACCATCCCCTGAGGAAGCTGTCGAAATTCTCAAAGGCATCAAGGGCGCATATGAACAGCACCATAATTTGTTCATTACTGAGGACGCGATAGAAGCGGCCGTTAACCTCTCTACCCGATACGTCACAGATCGCTTCCTACCAGATAAGGCGATTGACTTGATTGACGAAAGTGCTTCCCGTGTGCGCATGTATCGACTGCCACAACCAGCAGACATCCGCGAAGCGTATGATGAATTGCGAGATATTCGCGATGAGCGGGACAAAGCACTGGAAAGCGAGCAAACCGAATACGCTGCTGAGCTAAGTGAACGGGAAGAGGAATTGCAGCGAAAACTAGACCAACTGCGTGCTGGCAGCACAGAGCCAGACAGCGAAACCAGTGTTACCGCTGAAGACATTGCAGAAGTGCTGGCTATGTGGACTGGGATTCCCGTCTATCAGTTTACAGAGGAAGAGTCGGCGCGGTTGCTGCGTATGGAAGAGGAGTTACAAAAGAATATTGTCGGCCAAAATGAAGCTATACAAGCAATTTCTAAAGCCGTACGCCGTGCGCGGGCCGGGCTAAAGGATCCGCGACGGCCGATTGGTTCTTTCATTTTCTTGGGGCCAACGGGGGTAGGAAAAACGGAATTGACAAAAGCGCTGGCGAATTTCCTTTTCGGCAGCGATGAGGCCTTGATTCAGCTCGATATGTCAGAGTTCATGGAACGCCACAATGTTGCCCGCCTGATTGGCTCGCCCCCTGGATATGTAGGGTATGATGACGCGGGGCAGTTGACGGAAGCAATTCGCCGACGCCCCTACTCGATTGTTGTCTTCGATGAAATTGAAAAAGCGCATCCAGAGGCTTTTAATATTCTGCTGCAAATTATGGAAGAAGGACATTTGTCTGATGCCAAAGGGCAAAAGGTGAATTTCCGTAATGCGATGATTATTATGACCTCTAATGTTGGTGCCGATACAATCAAACGTGGGCCTAATTTAGGGTTTTCGTTCCAACGAGACGAAGCTGTGGTCGCTGAAGAAAGCTACCGGGAAATGCAGAAGAAGCTGCTGGATGAGTTAAAACGTAATTTCCGTCCAGAGTTTATTAACCGCGTCGATAGTATTGTGGTCTTTCGGCAGTTGGCTCAAAGTGATATTCGTAAGATTGTGGATATTATTTTGAGTGAGGTAAACGAGCGGCTGGTTGATTATGAACTGACGTTGGAAGTTTCTTCAGAGGCACGGGATTGGTTGGCAGAACGGGGATATGATCCTGAGTTTGGAGCACGGCCGTTACGCCGCCTGATTCAAACAGAAGTTGAAGACCTCTTATCAGACACCGTTTTAGCTGGCAAATTTAAACATGGAGAAACTGTCGTTGTAGACTTAAATAAAGAGGACGACAAAGTTGTCCTGCGACATCCTGATGAAGAGGCAGCAAAAGAAACAGCTCTGGGCGAAGTTGCAACCTGAGTTATGTGATAATAAACTGGAAAAGCCCGCTCATCAAGCGGGCTTTTTTTTACCTTAACAGAACAACCTATTACTCTCCACTGACGGGAATAATTAATTGTTGCCCTACTTCAATAACATTAGGGTTTGTAATGTTATTCAAAGCCACTAAATCTGCAACGGTTACACTATACCGTGCCGCAATTATTCCTAGCGTATCGCCTCGCTGAACTGTATAGATGAATCGTGTGCCAACGGCCGTCTCGCCCCCACCTACGTCAAAAATATGCCCCTCAACATCTTGAGGAATTGGCGTCCACGTCGGCGGCAAACCGGGGTCTGGCGTCGCTTCTGTACGAGGTGATTCATCTATCACCTGAGTTGGCATCATTGTCGGCAACTCGTTGCCATTATTGCCGGAGCCGCCACAGCCTACTAGCATACTCAATAATAAAAACAAAAAAATGTATTTTCGCATCTAATCACCTCCCAAGGCGGTTTGCGACACCACCCCACTAATACCGTTGAGCACTCTCATTATAGCAGAGTGATTCAATCATGGGCATCATCCCACACAGTAAAAAATTCGCAAAAAAATCATCTACTCAATTATTTCAGGCGACAACACCTGATTGCTTGCTTTCCTCCACGCCTAACCGCGTCGCTGCAACGGCCAACCCTACCAACAGCCAAAATGCAGTTACCGCGTGATGAAACTCCAAATTAAACAGGTAATGGTCAAAAATGCCCGCCACCAAACCACCCATCAACGCCCCATGCAGACCCAGCCAAACCGGGTCCATCTGCGGCAACTGCTTAAACTGCTGACGGTGCAAAAAAGCATACCCGAAAACCGTACCCATCACCGCCAAAAAGATGCCCAACCCCACCAGCCCCATCAACTGTGCGATGGTGAAATACACATTGGCGACGCCCAAATACAAATCAATGTCCGGCGTCCCTGCAAAACCGACGCCAAAAACAGGATAGCGGGCAATCAGCGTCAGCGCATCTTTATATTCGCCAAACCGCATCTGCGTCGCCAAATCAGCGCCCTGAATACCTTCCACAAAACGGGCAATGTACTCCTGCGCAATAGGCAGCAGCAAAAGCAGCAGTCCGCCCACAGCCATATAAGGAATGAGCCGTCGATAGCGCACCAGGGCAACGAAGCCCAATCCCGCAACCAATCCCACCATTGCCCCGCGTGAAAAGGTGAGGATGAGCGCCAAGAGAATGATGCCGAACAAGCCCACCGCTAACCAACGTGGGAAGAACGGCCGTTTCGCCACCACTTGTGGTCCCGCCAATGCCCCAATCATCAACAGCAGTCCACCCAACACATTCGGATCAACAGATGTGCCGATTGCCCGCTCCGATAGCTCTGGGTTTTCCTCGATATAACGGATGACCCAGCCACCAGGGTAGCCCAATCGCTGCAACATATTCAGCAGCGTATTGGCCGTATCTTCGGGCAGCAGCCAGAAAACAATGGCAATCAATGAAGCCGCAGCCCCAGCCATGACGATGACTTTTACCAAACGCTCCAGACGCTCCCAATTGCGGCAATAATCGACAATGACGATGACAAAACCCAGGCTCAACAGCAGTTCCGCAAATTTACGCAGCAGTGTGGGCGTAAGGGGGCCATTAGCCAAACCAAAGATGAAGGAGAAAACGGCCGTCAAGATAAAAATAATTAGCGGCAATGTCACAGGGCCGGTAACAATGGTACGCTGCTGCCCGGTAACAATACGCAGCAGCCAAATACCGACAACCGCACCAATGGCTACATCCAAAAAAGTGGGCGTGATGCCAATATCAATGGGCAGCGTAGCAAAGGGCAGCAGGCAAACAACAGCGATCACACCCCAAAAGCCAATCTCAATGTCACGCAGCACGATGACAGCGGCAGCCCCGGCAAGCAGTAAAGCGGCAGCCGCCAACGGGCCGCCATAAGCCAAAACAAGACCCGCCAGCACGGCCGTTCCCCCTATCCCCACGCCCAGCCAGAGCGAAAAGCGATGTTTGTTTTCTTGTCTCACAGTAACAGCCTTCACTGAATCCACCCTTCTCGTATCATGGTATCAAAAGATGCCTGCACAACCGCATCCAATTCTGCTTCAACGTGGTAATAGGCAGCCACTTGTAGTGCGCAGCGTAGCACATCCATCACCTCTTTTGCGAGCTTCATTTTATCCGGTTCGCCATGCTTTTGCCGCTTCACGCCGCCGCCCTCAAAATGGTTGACCTGCGCCGCCAATTCGCCACATTCTTCAGCAAGTCGGGTTATGATCTGGAAAGGGTCACGTCCTTCAGGAAACCGCAAATCCAAACCATGATTAATTGCATGAATTTGTTCAATCATTTTCCACTCGAATTTGAGTTAATTGCAAGAAATCCTCCTGGGTGATACGGCCGTCTTCCGTCACCAATTGCAATTTAGGGAAGCTGCCATCCTCAGCCTGATGGTACAAAATCAGCAGCAGCGGATACACGCCCTGCGGCGTATCTTCCGCCAGGATGATAGGTATCTCCAACGTGTGCGTTTCCCCCGGCAGCCAGGTACTCGTCGGTTGCCCCACGTCATGGCTGCCCCAGCGTGTGGTGTCCGGCAGTTTCACGGCCTGCACGGAAAAGCTGTAGTCAGTGGTCAACGGCCGTTTCGCCTGTACATACAACGTCACGACCGCGTCTTCACCCGCGTGCACCAAACGCGGTTCCAACATATACCCCATTAACTGCACTTCATCCATAAAATTGATATTGGTTGGATTCGGGAAAGCCCCCTCACCGGGGTTTAATTCCAATACGGTCAGAGGCACAGCATCATCGCCAGTATCTGCCACCAGCCGCTCGCCACTGGCCAAATCATACAATCCCACATTCACCCTCAAAAAAGCGTGGGCATAGGCCGTCTCTGGCACAAACAAGCGATAAAATGTGACAAACTTCTCTCCTGGATGCAACAAGCTAGTGGAACGCAAGCCTTGCCCAGGGTACATATCGCGTTGTGCAATAGGGACGCCTATTAGCATATCCGTTAAATGTACAAAAACGCTCCAATCCCTGTCTATTGGCTGCAACACTTCCCATTGCAGGGTCACGTCCACAAACTGGGAAGGAGTAACGGCCGTCCCCGCCAACTCTTGCGGCTGCACAGAAAAACCAGTCAGGCGCATCACATCGCCAAACACTACGTTTACCGTTGTCAACGCATACGGGCGCGGCGGACTATACGCGTCCGCCTGGTACGCCGGGCGAATCCACAGCCAGGGCGCGGCCGCAGCCACCACAAACATGAACCCGGCCAAAAGCCCAACCACCCACTGCCCAATGCGCTGCGGCAGCCAACCCACCAGCCCCACCATCACCAGCACACTCAATGCCGACAGCGCCGTAAACACCAGCCGCCCCTGGCTCGACCACGTTGTCGTCGCCCACTGGATGAGACCGAGGATAACGGCCGTTGCAAACAACAACAGCAGCACCAGTGGAAAAAATCGTTCCACAAAAGCCATGAGATTGGAAATGAAAGACTGGAGATTAAACCGCCAACGCGCCATCTCCAATCCCCAATCTCTAATCTCTTTAACTGCATACACAGCAAAACCCACCACCGCCACAATAACCACACCATTCAGCACGCGGTAAATCCACAGGCTCATGGGAATGTTGACGCCGCCAAAAAGCCCCCAAAAGGCCATCATAAAACCAAACCGCTCATCCCACAACTGCGCCAGCGAGGCTGGCTGTGCCCGCGACCCCAACACGGCAATAAATGCATTCCAGCCCAAAAAATCACCATAAAGCTGAATATTGCGCCAATACCACCAGCCCGCAATCAGCAGCACCGGCAGCAGCACCACCGCAAAATACCCCAGCGATTCCAGCACTGCTCGCGCCAGCCACTGCCAGTAACCAGTTTTCAATTTTTTGTTATCTGTTTCTTGTTTTTTGTTTTCCCCCACCCGCCAGCGTAACACAAATAAGGTTCCCCACGCCAACGGCAGCAGCGCAAACGTCCCCTGCTTCGTCAACACTGCAAGCCCAATGACCACGCCTAACAGTAAACAGTAAATGGTGAATGATAAATGCGGAATGGAGAATGATGAATGCCGCTCTTCATTCACCATTCCGCGTTCCGCATTCATCATTCCATTAATCATCAGCAGCACGCCCAACGAAGCCAGCGGAATCGCCAGGTTATCGTTGTTCACCGCGCCGCTGATGAAGAGAAACATGGGCAAAAAGGCGTTGAAGGCCGCCGCGCCCAAGGCAATGTCGCTGCGCTGTGGAGCAACGGTTTTACCCAGTAAATAGGTGAGGTAAACGGTCACTGCACCCAGCAGCACAGAAAACAAGCGCACAATGCGCACCGCCAGCAGCGTACCCTGCCAGGGATTGGCAGCCGGGTCGTGAATGGTCAGGTTGGTATTGCCATCCACAGTAATCACGCCGTTGTCTACGTGCGGGTTGAGCCAGCGTATCGCTTCCATATCGCTCGTATCAATGCCAAATGTAAGCGCTGCACCGAGGTAATAATACAGGGGAGGTTGGCTGGCTTCTTGCTTCCACGGGCCAGCCTCATCAGGGTTAAAGGCTTGCACGGGCAATGGATTGCCACCTGCCAGGTGACGAATCATGGGGTAGTGCCATAGTTCGTCGGAAGCCTCGAAAACAGGCGTTACGAATGCGTAGATTGCGCCCAAAAGGATAAACAGGCCCAAAATCAGGGCTAAGATGCGTTTTTCGACCATAGGGGTCTGATTTTACCGGCAAATAGGGGGCGGGTCACATGCGCGGATGCTACGATTGGGGAACGGCCGTCAACCGACCTGTGCATGAAGCAGTAAAGTCATGTAAACTCACTTCCGCTGGATGGGTAGGGCAGCAAAACGGACAACTTATGGATAACAAAGGGTTACTATACGGAATTGCAGCTTATACCGCCTGGGGTCTTCTACCAGTTTATTGGAAGGCCATTCAAGCACTGCCTGCCCTGGAAATTCTAGGGCATCGCATGGTGTGGTCACTGCTGTTTTTGCTGCTGCTTTTGGGCTATCGTCGTCAATGGGGTTGGCTGCGCCCAACTTTGCGGAACAAACGTCTGCTGCTCACGTATCTTGTGACGGCCGTTCTCCTTGCCATCAATTGGTGGGTGTATATCTGGGCTGTCAATGCCGGATTTATCGTGGAAGCCAGCCTGGGGTACTTCATCAGCCCATTGGTGAATGTGCTGATGGGTGTGTTCTTTCTAGGCGAGCGGCTGCGTCCCTGGCAGCTCATCGCCGTTGCCTCAGCCACCATTGGCGTGCTGTACCTGACCATCACCTTTGGCTCTCTGCCCTGGATTGGCCTGGTGCTTGCCCTGACTTTTGGCACTTATGGGCTGCTGCGCAAAAAAGCGCCGCTAGAATCCATTGAAGGGTTGTCGCTAGAAATGGGCCTGATGTTTTTACCGGCATTAGCCTACCTGATTTATTTGGAGGTATCGGGCACGGCCGTTTTCCCCCACACTACCTTTTCTACCAACCTGTTGGTCTCACTGGTTGGAGCAGCAACGGCACTGCCCTTACTCTGGTTTGGCACAGCCGCGCATCGTGTTACCCTCACGACCCTCGGTATTTTGCAATACATCGCCCCAACCGGGCAGTTTCTCATTGGCGTACTCGTCTACGGCGAACCATTTCCCCCGGAACGACTCATTGGTTACAGCCTCATTTGGGTAGCCCTCGTCATTTATACGGCAGAACGCATCGTCCTCAGCCGCCGCAGCAAGATGCGTTTTGCTCGACCCTAACCTCATCTATTTTTCATGTCTGATTATTTTGAACGCTACAAACCCTTGATACATGAATGGAAGGCCTTTCAAGAAGCTGTGCAACGGCCGTTGCCCACAACCATTTGGGCCAATCCTATCAAAACCACCCCAGACAGCTTGCTCAAACTGCTGCCAAACAACCTGGAAGCACAGCCATTACCCTGGCTCCCTGGCGCCTTCCGCCTTCCCCCCGATTTTCCTTCGGGTCTGCATTGGACTTATCTCGCCGGACTCTACCATGTGCAAGAGGAAGTCTCCTTGCTGCCCATCACCCTGCTCGATCCCCAACTTGGCGAGCGCACTCTTGATTTGTGCGCCGCACCTGGTAATAAAACAGCGCAAATCAGCCTGGCTATGCGTAACAGCGGCAGCGTCATCGCCAATGACCGCAATATTGGGCGGATGCGGGCTACTCGCCATACGTTAGACCGCCTGGGCATCTACAACGTCACCACCACCGTCTACGATGGCGGGAATTTCCCCCGGCAAGCAGGCCCATTTGACAGGGTGTTGGTGGACGCTCCTTGCACTTGTGAAGGAACCTGCCGCAAAGACAATGGCATCTTCGCCAACACGGGTGTCAATTCACAAAAATTGGTGGGCACGCAGCGTGCGCTATTGCGCAAGGCCGTGCAGCTATGCCGCCCCGGAGGGCGCATTGTCTACGCGACCTGCACCTTTGCCCCCGAAGAAAACGAACTGGTGGTGGATGCCATTTTGCGCGAATTTGGGGAGAAGGTGCAAATGCAACCGGCTGCTATTCCTGGCTTTACAGCCTCACCCGGCGTTACGCATTGGCAAGGGCAAACGCTGGACGAATCGCTGCATCATGCGCTGCGTGTGTGGCCTCATCAAAATGACACGGGCGGATTTTTTGTTGCTGTGCTGCAAAAACAGCCGGACACAGCCGCTCCGGAAACGGTCGAACCGCCAACATTTACCAGCGAACGGGAACCCTGGCTTTCAATGATAGGTGACCATTATGGGATAGACTCAGCTCAATTTGAGCCGTATCATTTGATTCGTTGGAGCCGTAAACGATTGTATCTGGTTAACCGCAATCACCAATCGGTTTCCCGGCCTCAACCAGATGCCGTTGGGATGTTTTTCATGCACATTGATGGCAAATATCCAAAGTGGACGACGGGGGCGGCGCAGTTGTTTGGCCGTTATGCTACGCGGCAGGTGGTAGACCTGGAGCCGGAGCAGGCACAGGCATATCTGGCACGCCAGGATTGCGGTTTGTTGGCACAGCAAACGGCCGTTTGTAATGGAACTGGATACGCCTTGGTGCGCTATCAGGGCATTCCATTGGGAGTAGGCGTGTACCGTGCCCGACAAGGCTTGTTAGAAAGCCTGTTTCCGAAGGGCTGGGCACGGGCTGGAGCAATCATGTAGATGAAAAAGAGAATAAAGCGTTTACGAGGCTGGTTGATTGGGATTGTATGGGTCGTTTTGTTGGCAGCTTGTCAAACGAGCACACCGGAAACGGCCGTGCCCACTCCCACACCTGTACAGACAGCAGCAGATGAGCCGGTGGAATTAGTGGTATGGGCCGAGTACTTTACACAAAATGCCATCAGTACAGACCCGGATGGTGCTGGCGCGTACGGCCGTTATCTCAAAGAACAGTTTGAGAAAGAGCATCCTGGCGTTACCGTGCGCATCGAATATCATGGCTGGGACACTGCCTTGCAACAAAATCTCTTCAATGCGTTGTTGGCTGGTACACCACCAGATATTGTCGTGGGCGAAAACTACTTCCAACTTTTTGCCGAGTTGGGCGCATTGGTTCCACTGGACAACGTGATGGCAGAAGACGTAGACAATCTAATTCCCGGAACCTACAAAGCCGCCGAATATGAGGGGCACATTTACGGGCTATCGGCATTCACTGGCGTCTTCGGCTTTGAGCGCAACTGCGCCGTTGTTGAGGCAGCCGGCCTGGACTGCGACAACCCGCCACAAACCTGGGATGAATTGTTAGCCGAAGTGCAGCAGATAACGGCCGTAGGCAATGGTGAGTATTATGGCTACACACTGCAAGGCCCAGGAGAATCATCTACAATAGGCGGGATATTCCGGGTGGCCGCCTTTCTAGCCCAAGTTGATGCCCCAATATGCCGCAACAATTGCACAGAACCTTATTTCAATAATCCGCAAGCCATACAGGTCATGGAATTTATTCGAGAATTACACCGTTCTGCTCCACCAGGGCTGGCCTTTAATCCCCACGAAGGGCAAGTTTATGAGCAGTTGTTCCGAGGATTATCGGCCTATCAAATTGCCGGAAGTTGGCATCCGCAGTGGGCAAAAGATATAGGATGCGAAGATTGCCGCTACTCGCCCATACCTGTGCCAGAGAACGGCCGTGCGGCCAGCATGGTCGTCGGCAATGTCATTTACGCCGTACTGCAACAAAGCCAACATCAAGACCTGGCAATGGAATGGGTGCATTTTTTGGTGCGTGACGACGTGCAAGATTTAGTTTACCCATCACTGGGGCGGCTGCCCGCAACCCGCAGCGCCCTGACCCGGCTGCGTCCTATGGTCACACCAGCAGAGCAGGCTTTTATCGACCAATTGTTAGAAACGCCAAATCTGGAAATCTTGCCCCAATGGCGTAAAGAACCACAATTGTTGTGGGAAATATACAATGAAATGTTGGCCGAAATCTTGACTACAGAACGCCCGATTATCGAGATTATGGACGAGGCCCAGGCAAAAGCTGAAGAGGTGTTGCAATAGTGAGACGATTGCGCAGTTGGCTGCAAAGCAGCGCAGTACGAACCAAATTAATGGTGGCATTTTTGGCAATTGCGCTGTTAGCATTTGGCCCCCTTTCTCTGCTTTACTTGAATATCATGAGCGATGCGCTGCGAGACCGGGCTCATCAGGCTTTGTATGCTGCGGCCTCCCGCACGGCCGTTTCCCTTGACGTATTTATTGACAGCAATCTGGACGCCCTGCGAGCCGAAGCACGCTTGCCAGAAATAGTTGAGTTCATCTCACTGCCAACCGAAGAACGAGCGGGAAGTCTGGAAGAAACAAAAGCGGGCGAAACATTAGAAGCACTTCGTCTCAAAGATTTTCTGTACATTTCATCGTATGCCCTCATCGATCAAAACGGCATCAATTTACTGGATACATTTACCCCTAATATCAACCAAAACGAGTTGGACGATGACTGCGTACAAGAGCCGCTGCGTCTGGGATTACCCTACATGTCTTCCGTGAAATTTGCCCGCACCGTTGGCGATGTGTATTTCTGCTTTAGCAGTCCCGTACACAATGCTTATGGGCAAATCGCGGGTGTACTGCGGCTGCGCTACAGCATAGCTATTCTACAAGACATCGTATATGAAGGGCACGGGATGGTTGGGCCGCATTCCTTTGCTGTGTTGTTAGATGAAAATTATTTACGTCTCTCTCATGACAACCAACCGAATTTGATTTTTAAGACGGTTGTCCCACTGGATGCTGAAAAACAAGCCGAATTACATGCCAACGGCCGTTTACCCAACCTCCCTCCAGAATCCTTAGCCACAAACCTGCCAGCGTTTCAAGCCGGTCTGGACAATGCTGCCAACCAACCATTTTTCCACGCCGAAATTGATGACGACGGCACCCTTGAGGAAATCGCTGTTGCCCCATTGCAAAAAGCTCCCTGGTACATTGTTTACGCACAGCCCCAAGCAGATTTTTTAGCGCCAGTTGCGCAGGCCATCCGCACAATCTTGCTGGTAGCTACGATAACGGGCATCATCATCATCCTTGCCTCCCTGTACATAACCAGGTGGCTAAGCTACCCTATTTCCCGCCTCAACTACGTGGCCGAGCGCATTGCCGCAGGCGACCTGACAGCCCAGGCACCCGTTTTCGCCAATGATGAAATTGGGAAACTAGCCGTTACCTTTAACAGCATGACCAGTCAGTTACGTGCCACAATCCAAAGCTGGCAGTTACGAAGCAAACAATTAAGTCAAGAAGTTACTGAACGGCAGCGCACAGAAGCCGCACTGCAAGAAGCAAAAGAGGCGGCCGAAGCTGCCAATGAAGCCAAAAGCACTTTTCTCGCCAACATGAGCCATGAACTGCGTACCCCACTGCACGCCATTCTTGGCTATGCACAAATGCTAGCCAAGCAAAACCCTCTTAGCAAGCAACAGCAAGAAGGCCTGAGAATCATCCAAAGCAGTGGACAGCATCTTCTCACACTAATTAATGACATCCTTGACCTCTCAAAAATCGAGGCTGGAGAAATGGCCCTGCTTCGCAAGCCGTTTCACTTTCCTGCATTCCTACAAAATATCAGCGATATTATCCGTGTCAAAGTGCAGCAAAAGGGGCTGGTTTTTGAGTTTGTGCCGTATGATTTTGTACGAGACGAACCCAGTGGCACGCTGGTAACGGCCGTATACGGCGACGAAGTACGTTTGCGTCAAGTTCTCCTCAATCTCCTCGACAACGCCATCAAATTTACGCCATCTGGAACCATCACCCTCAAAGTAGGTCATCCTGATACAAGCAAACTGCAAACCATCCGCTTTCTTGTCGAAGACACAGGCGTCGGCATCGCCGCAGAAGAACTTGAAGAAATATTTGCACCCTTCCAACAGGCAAATAGACAATATCATGCAGAAGGCACAGGACTAGGATTAGCCATCAGCCAACACCTGGTTCAGATCATGGGCAGTACGTTGATAGTGCAAAGTATACCCGGTGTCGGTAGTCAATTCTGGTTCGATATTGATCTCGCCATTATCGCGGCAGATACCGTCACCGAAACGATAAGCAGCAGCACCTCATCCCGTCCTCCTCTAGCCGCCCCACCCCCACGAGAAGTTTTGGAACAATTGCACACGGCCGCCAAATTAGGCGACATTGCCGCCCTCCAAGAACAACTGGACACATTGGAAGAAACAACTGCAAACCACAATACATTTATCATGCAATTCCGCGAACTGATGGAAAGTTTCCAGATTGATAAAATGTGTACAGTATTGCAGCATTACATTGAACACGACAACGAAGCATGAACCAGCAAATATCCCCAACAGAAACGATCCTTATTGTCGATGACAATCCTACAAATCTCAACGTTCTCTTCACTTTCCTGCATGAAAAAGGCTTCAAAGTATTGATCGCCGAAAATGGCGAAAGTGCGATAGAGCGCGGTATTCTCGCCAAACCAGACATCATTTTGCTTGATATACTCATGCCCGGTATAGATGGCTTTGAAACCTGTCGCCGTTTACAAGCCGACCCTGTCACCCAAGATATTCCGGTTATCTTGATGACTGCCCTAAACGACACCACAGATAAGGTAAAAGGATTTGCTGCTGGCGCTGTAGATTACATCACAAAACCGGCGCAGTACGAAGAGGTGCTGGCCCGTGTCAACACCCACTTGCGTCTACGCCACTTACAAGAAAATTTGCAAACGCAAATCCGCGAATACGAACATTTGACAGCCGAACTCAATGCTTACGCGCATACCGTCGCCCACGACTTGAAAACCCCTCTCGGCTCGATTATTGGTTTTGCCGAATTGCTAGAAATGGAACATCTTCAGTTCCCGCCAGAACAAATTACTCAACTCACACAACATATTCGCACGAGCGGCGAAAAAATGAAGTCTATTATTGATGGATTGCTCCTGTTAGCCAGCGTACGCCTGGAGAATGTTCCCCTGCATACGCTCAATACAACGGCCGTCCTACTTGAGGCGGAGGCACGTCTAAGCGAGTTAATGGCGGAATACCAGGTGCAACTGAAACGGCCGTCCACATGGCCCCCCGCCCTCGGTTATGCTCCCTGGATTGAAGAAGTGTGGGTCAACTACCTCAGCAACGCCATCAAATACGGGGGCAGCCCCCCCATCATCGAAATCGGCAGCAGCCCTCCAACAGATGGCATGGTCCGTTTCTGGATTCAAGATAATGGAGCCGGGTTAAGCCCCGACCAACTCAAGCAGCTATTCACCCCCTTCACCCGAATTGACCATTCAACAAAAGTAGAAGGACATGGCATAGGACTATCCATTGTACAGCGCATCATCACCAGGCTTGGCGGCCAGGTGGGTGCAGAAAGCGTCATCGGACAAGGCAGCCGTTTCCACTTCACCTTACCCGCAGCCAACTAAGGGGGGAACAATCATTCACTCGACACAGTCTTCACTGCGTTTGCAACGACACCGCAAACAAAGCGAAGGTCATGCCTGCCAAACATATCCAGACCTATTGTTAATCCTCTCCTGATCCGTTTCCAATCCTCTCCCGATCCGTTTCTAATCGTGTCCCGATCTGTTTCCAATCGTGTCCTGATCTGTTTCCAATCGTGTCCTGATCCGTTTCTAATCGTGTCCCGATCTGTTTCTCGTCCTAACGTGATGAACCACTGGTCACGTTTCACGTTTTACGTTTCACGCCTTGATTACCCACGAGTTCCCAAAGAGCCTAAAAACCGTACCCACATTTTTGCATTCTCCGCTACAATCACCTCATGACTTTGAGAGAACAAAGCGATACCATCAACCTCTACGACCTAACACAAGAGCAGCTAACCGCCCTGCTAGCAGATTGGGGATACAGCGGTTATTATGCAGCACAGTTATGGTCATACCTTTATCGTGAACGCTTGACCGACTTTGCCGCTATGCCCGCTCTCCGCGAAGACCTGCGCCAGATACTAACTACCCGCGCTTCTCTGCAACAACTCTCCATTGCTGCCGCCACCGATAGCAGTGATGGTTACACACATAAAGTCCTGCTGCGTCTAGCCGATGGTCAAACAATTGAAACGGTGTTGATGAATTTTGAAGGGCGGGATGGCACACCTCGTGCTACCGCCTGCGTCAGCACACAGGCAGGCTGTGCAATGGGCTGTATTTTTTGTGCCACCGGGCAAATGGGCTTCTTCCGCCATCTGACACCCGGCGAAATTGTGGCGCAGGTGCTGCATGTGCAGCATATGCTGGCGGCCCAAGATGATACGCTGCGCAATATCGTGTTCATGGGCATGGGTGAACCGCTGCACAATTACGATAATACCATGCAAGCCATTGACATTTTGACCGACCACAAAGGGCTGACAATTGCCCCCAAGCACATCACCGTCAGTACAGTTGGTGTGGTTCCCGGCATTCGCCGATTGGCGGCTGATAAACGGCCGTTCCGCCTGGCAGTCAGCCTGCACGCCGCCACCGATGCCGAACGGCAAGCACTCATCCCCATCGCAAAACGTTGGCCGCTGGCAGAATTGATGGATGCCTGCCAGGAATACACGGCCCGGCGCAAACGACGCATCTTTTTTGAGTGGACGCTCATCGCCGGACAAAATGACACGCCGGAACAGGCTCATGCTCTGGGACAGCTTTTGCAAGGCATGGATGCCCATGTGAATTTGATTCCACTCAACCCGACGTTGGAGTTTGATGGCGAACCGGCACGGGAAACGGCCGTTCAACAATTCCAGGCCATCCTTGCCAACCACAACCTCCCCAGCACCGTGCGACAGCGACGCGGCATAGACATCGCCGCCGGATGCGGTCAACTCCGTGCCGCAAACAGCAAAGAGTAAAAAGGTGAGTGCACCGAAAAACACCACCACGAAGGCACGAGGGGCACGAAGTTTCTATAGAAAAATTCTTCGTGTCTTCTTTTCTTCGTGGTTTTTTCGGCAGAGTCAAAGGTAAAAGGTATATTTCCTACTTGCAAACTCGCCTACTCGTTCACGGATTCCTCACTATGACCCATTTCGCAAAACAGGTATACTCTTATCATTATGAGCGACACACTAGAAGGCATCGTACTTGGCGGTAAATACAAAATCATTCGCCGGTTAGGGCGCGGCGGTATGGCTGAGGTTTATCTGGCTCACCAGGAAAACTTAGGGCGTGACGTAGCCATTAAACTTATGCACGCCTTCCTCGTTTCAGAGGAAGACTTTCTAAATCGCTTCAAACGTGAAGCGCGGGCAATGGCTGCCATGAACCATCCCAACATCGTTGGCGTATACGACTTCGACGTTTATGGCGAGAATACTTATTACCTGGTGATGGAGTACATCAGCGGGGGCACGCTAAAAGATAAGCTGCAAGAATTAGCAAAAAATGAAGAACGGCTGCCGTTGGAAACGGCCGTACAAATTGGCATAGAAGTTGCCAGCGCCCTGGATTATGCTCATCATCGCAGCATGATCCACCGCGATGTTAAACCGGCCAACATCATGCTCAACGACCAGGGTCATGCCATCCTTACCGATTTCGGCATCGTCAAACTGGTAGGTGGGCAATCCATGGCTTACACGGCAACCGGCGCACTCATTGGCACACCTGCCTACATGTCCCCGGAGCAAGCCTTGGGCAAACCAGGCGACGCCCGTTCCGACATTTATTCATTGGGAGCGCTGCTCTTCCAAATGGTCACAGGGCGGCTGCCCTTTGATGCTGATACGCCGTTAGCTATCGTCATGCAGCACGTCAATGACCCGGTTCCCATACCAGCCACTTTTAATCCTGACGTGCCTCTTGGGTTACAAGATGTCGTTCTCAAGGCATTGGCAAAAAATCCCGATGACCGCTACCAATCTGCCGGAGAACTCGTAGCAGCGTTGCAATATGCAGACCTGACCGGCGAAGGTGGTGGAACGGCCGTCCCCATATTTGAACCTGGCGCTCACCGCACGGCCGTCATGGGCACGGCCGTTTCTAATGCGGCGATAGATACCAAATCAGGCCAAATCAGCGTCACTGTTCCTGGCGACACGGCCGTTGCCATCCCCACAGAAGAAGCGGCCAAGAAACGGCCGTACTGGCTTTACGGCCTCGTCGGCATCATCATCATCGCCGCCATTGCCGCTGGCGTCTTTGGGCTGTTCAGCGGCGATGACACCACAGAAACCACCCCCATTGCCGCTGTATCATCTGCGGCTACCACCACACCCACCCTAACAGCGACACCACAGCCAACCAACACATCTCCGCCCACAAGAACGCCGGACGTAGATGCAACCGTAGCTATGGCTATAGTCCTCACAGAAGAAGCTGGCCGCACCGCCACACCAACCCCTTCAAGAACACCCACGATTACGGCTACACCCAGCCCCACAATAGACGCCACAACCGCTTACCTCGCAAACTGCACCATTGATGCAGAGTTGGTCGTTGCCTACACCTACAGCAGCACCCGCTTCACAGCCGCCCCGGTAAGCAGCACATTCCCAGCAAACTGGACACTACGCAACAGCGGCACCTGCCCCTGGCCTGCCAGCTTACAATGGGACTATGTAGAGGGTGAGGATTTCGGGTATGATAACGGGCCAATTCCGTTGGAAACGGCCGTTCCCACCTCAGGAGAAATCACCCTCACAGCCAGCTTCGTCGCCCCTGATACAGCCGCCCTCTACAACAGCACCTGGCAGTTGATTGATGCCACCGGCAACCCTTTCGGCCCGCCCATCGAATTTAGCTTCTCCGCCTACATTCCAACTACACCCACCCCAACCACACCCCCCACACCGGTTGCCACAGCCACACCCGAACAGTTGGAAGAACTAGGTTACGGATTTGAAATTTTTGGCTGCGAATACATCAACACAGAATGGCGCTGCACCGTACGCCTGTGGCCTTATGGCGGGGCCGGAGGCCCTTACACCATGCTGGTGCTAGACCAACCCGGCGGGCAAGCCACCGAGTTTCGCGGCCCCTGGCCTGCCATCTACTTTGCACAGGCACGCCGCTGCGCCGCCTACAACCAGGAAGTACGCGTCATTGACGATGGCTCCGCGACCGACATGTCGCGCCATCTATACATTGATCCAGATAATTATATTGAAGGGGGCTGCACGCTTCCGTAAGGGAAACAGTGTCAGGTGTCTGGTATTTGGTACTAGACACCTGACACCTAATAACCTAACACTCTATTCATCCTGTGACCAGTCACGGTCAGGCGAAAGATAAATAAAGGGCAAACTAACCAGAGTCACCCCATACTTAATCAACAAATTAAAGATGAAGATTTGCCAGACCACTGCCCAGGGCAAAGTCAGGAAATGATTTTGCAAAAAGGGCAGGGGGCCAAATGCGCCGATGGCAAAAATGACATTATCAATGGGCACACTGACACTGTTGCTGACCAGCACGCGTGCCCATTGGTAACGGCGTGTAATTTTGGTCACGAACCAGTGGTAGACTTCCGTGTCCACCAATTCACTAACGACTTCAGCCAAAATAGAGGCAATGACGATACGCCACAACGGACCAAGAATAGCGCTGTATTCTGCCCCCAACCCCCACGCTGGATCGCTGGGCACAACGGCCGTCCACGCCAAATACGCCGCCATCACCAAATTAATCACCCCGGCGGTAATCACCAGGGTTTGCGCATTGCGTTTGCCCAATAATTTATGCACCACATCGCGCAGGGTAAAGGTAATGGGGTAAATGAATGTCCCCATATCCACAGCCAGCCCAGCGACCAGACCAATTTTCAGGCTGGTGATATCGGCGAGCATTTGCGCACCGATATAGGCCGCCACCACAACGACGGCGATTTTGGGAAGGTGAACCGCTACCTGACGAGATTGCTCTGCGCGGGTTAACGGCCGTCCGCCAGACGGCGACCTTTCCTGTTGTACTACTGCACTCATGTCAAAGATTCTCCTTTGTTTTATTTTAAGGCGGGTGCTGCGACCGCCTATTTTGATAAGCAGGGAACAGTAATCAGTATTCGGTAATCAGTCAAATAGTTATTGGTTGTTGGTTGCTGGACACTCGCTACTGACTACCGCCCCCACTCCTGCCGGGTGTGAATGCAAATGAGACGGCCGTACCCCACCGCAATCGTTGCCACGTCAGCCGTCATCTGGTTGCTGATGCCACGAGCCGGGCCAAAAGCCAACGTCTCTTGCTGCAAAGACCAGGCCAGCCCAGTCGTTGCCCGAATTTGCACATCCACGCCTAACGGAATGAGGGAGAGGGTGTCGCCAGAACGGCCGTGCACCTCTGCCACTCCGTCCGCCGCGTTGATGAGACGCAGCCGCTGGAAACGGTCTACCAATTCCACGCAACGGCCGTACAGAGTTGGATGCGCCAGCAAAAATATATTGCCCAATGCCTGATCCACGCGCCCGCCAAAGGCGCCAAAGACGAGGATGTCGCCCTCATACTGTGCGGCAGCGTGTAATAGTGCCAGTTCCAGGTCTGTCTCGTCCTTTTGCACCGGGAAGCGGATGTGCTGCACAACGGCCGTTTCCAACCACGCAGCCACCTCCGGCGAAAGCGAGTCCATGTCCCCAACTACCACATCCGGAAATATTCCCAACGCCAATAAATGGCGGGTTCCTCCGTCGGCAGCAATGATGGTGTGAGGTGGGGTGAGATACGGCCGTATCCACTCCACCCCTTCAATATCCCCATTCGCAAAAATCAACACGCTCATACAATTAGCAATGACCAATTAGCAATTAACAATTCACCACTCACTACCCGTACTTCGCAATCACACGCTCCAGCCCATCCAATCCCTGCTCAAGTTTCTCCATCTCCGGGCCAAAGCTAATGCGGCAGTAGTGGCGATAGCGGGCAAACGAGCGGCGTTTCTCCGGGTTCACGTCAAAAAATAACCCCGGAACCGTAATCACCCGCTCCTCCAGCCCAGCCTGAAAAAAGGGCATCCCCTCGTTAATGGGCGGCGGCAGTTCCGATAAATTGGCCCAGCAATAAAACGTGCCCTGCGGCTCCGCCTCCACCTGAATGCCCATCTGGTGCAGCCGCGCCATCATATAATCACGCTTTTTGCGAAATTCAGATTGGGTTGCGGCCGTTTCCTGCATCACCAATGCCGGGTCAAGCAAGTCCAGCACATGCCGCTGAAAAGGGTTATTTGCTCCGCCATCTAAAAATGAACCGGCACTGGCAATGGTGTTAATCACCTCTTTCGGCCCCACCGTCCAGCTAATGCGCCAGCCGGGGTAACGCCAATTCTTTGTCAGGCCATCCACCACAATCACCGGGTCACGGTTCACGTCCTCCACGTAAGCCGCTGCCGACACCAGTTTAGGTGGGCCATCAGCCGCACCGGTATAAACGTAATGCGAGTAAAATTCATCCAAAATCAACGAACAACGATATTCCCGCGCCATTTGCACCCAATCGCGCAAATCCTCCCCCTCCGTCACTTGCCCGGTGGGATTGCACGGATTACTTGCCAGCAATGCCTGCAAGCCGCGCCCCATAATTTCCCGCTTTAGCTTGCCCAAATCAGCACGATAATGCTGATCAGAATCCAGCAAAATAGGGATGGGGATAAACGCTTTGAATACACTCAGCAATTCCTCGTAAGCGGTGTAATCGGGCAAAAAGTGGCCCATGTTGATGTTGCCCAACGCCGCCGCCAAGCGTGTAAGCGCCACGCGCCCGCCGCCGGAAATGCTGACATTCTCGTAGGTGTACTGCGATGGCTTGCCTTGCCGGTAAAGGTGGTTGTACAGGTCGGCCACCTTTTGCCGCAGGGTAATCTGCCCGGTGATGGGGCCGTACTCGTGGTGATTGGGGTTGATGCTGATTTGGTCAACACGCGGTGGAGAACCAGGCAGTGGGCCGGTTTCTGGTGCGCCCTGGCCCAAATTAGCCCAATCGGGGTTGTTGTAGCGGAAGCCGCGCTGCTCGGCGCGGTGCATCACATAGATGACGCCAGTGCGGGGCACGCTGCGAAAGCCAGGAATAGTTGATTCGGTCATGGGTATCCTTTTGCAGTAGATTGATTCAATCTTGGAGATTGAACCAATCTCTATTCTCCAATCTCTCCATATAAATCGGGACGGCGGTCAGCAAAAACAGGGATTTGGGCACGCACGTTATCTACCATGCTGAGATCGAGTACGGCCGTTGCCACCCCCTCATCCTCACTCATCTCCAACACCACCTCCCCCCAAGGGTCAACAACGCACGAATGGCCGAAAAATATCTGTCCATTTGCCTCGCCCACACGGTTGCAAGCCGCCACAAAAAGCTGATTCTCAATGGCGCGAGCTTGCAGCAGCGTGCGCCAATGCGCCAATCGCGGCTGCGGCCACTCTGCCGGGAGCAGCATCAGCCGCGCCCCGCGCAGCGCATACCAGCGGAACAGTTCCGGGAAACGCAAGTCGTAGCAGATTGCCAGCCCCGCTTTGCCCCACGCCGTCTCCACGGGCGTTAGCGCATCTCCAACAGTAAGGTATTGGTCTTCGTCCATCAAGCGGAAGAGGTGGGTTTTGCTGTAAGTGGCCTGTATTTCACCAGCGGGGTTGTGGTAAACGGCCGTATTCCCCACCCGCCCCTCACCCAAATCAGATAAACAGGAACCGATGATAGCCAGCCGATGATTGCGGGCAAGGACGGCCGTTTCTGCAAAGATACCGTGTGTGACGGCCGTTGCATACTCCTTCGCCCGCTGCAAGTCATACCCGGTTGACCACAACTCTGGCAGCAGCAGCCAATCCGCGCCCATGTCCGCAGCCTGCGCTGCAAACTCGGCCACCTTTTGCAGATTCGCTTGCGGATTGCCCAACTGTACATTCATTTGTCCCAATGCAATCGTTAGCTTCATCACGAACCTCAAGAATCTGGCGACATTGTGATGGCAATCAAGCGGAAGGGCGAGCCGACAGCTCGCCCCTACCAAAAACGCCAGTTAGGGTTCATTATCCTGTTTTAATAGAATGTGGGCAATTTTTTAGCAATCAGTCAGTCAGCCTGACATGCTGACTAGCCGACCAGCTAACAAACCTAATATTGCGCGACAGCACGGCGCAAGTCGGCGGCAATTTGCGCCCGCAGCCAGGCTGGCTCCAGCACCTCAACGGCCGAACCCCAACTACGAATCCAGGGCTGCATCTCCTCTGGGCGTGCCACCTGCACGCGCAGCAAGCAGCCCCCTTCTGGCAGTTCTTCCAGCGTTTGCGAAGGATGCCACTGCCGTTCATACACCCGCGACATCATCTCTGGAGTAAACCGCAAAACCACCTCATTTTTCTCATCCCCGGCCATGATGCGCCACCCCGTCGCCAGGTGCGCTTCCAAATCAAATGATTCGGGGATGGTATAGCGCTTTTTCAGCAGCATGGCGCTCTCCAGGCGATCCAGCTTGAACGTGCGCAGGTCTTCCGCCCATTCGTCGTGGCAAATAATGTAAAAACCGGAGGGCGTCGGCTCGATGGCATAGGGGGAGATGACGCGCTGCCGCAGCAGTCCACTGCGCGGCGAACGGTAGCCCACCTTCACTTTGTGCCCTGTGCCCCACCCCTCGGCAATGGTCTCCAAAACGGCCGATTGCCGTTGATTGCCCTGACGCTGACGCACGCGCTCGATTGCTCGCTGTAAATGGTCGAGCAAAGAAGGTGGCAAAATGCCTGCCAATTTTTGCAGTGCGGCAATGACGTGCGGGTTACGCTCATCTACGGTGCGCGAGAGTAGCAGCCCGGCCATCACCAATGTCAATGCCTCGTGAAAGCCGAGGCGCACGTTTGCCAGGTAGCGAGTACGATTGATGCCGTAACGGCCGTTGCTCTGCCACAATGGCACCCCCTGCCCCTCCAAAAATTCCAGGTCGCGGTAAATGGTACGCCGGTTGACTTCCAGCTTTTCGCTAATCTCATTCACGCTCAACCCATTGGGCGTCATCAACAACAAGTCCTCTATTTCCCGCAGTCGTGCCGTGCGATTCGCTAAACGTGTCATTGGATTACCCCTTCTTAGACCGCTTGTTCTATTGATTTATCTTACCATAGGGAAGGCAGCGCAGCAAGAAGGCGGGAAACCAGAGAAATAATGAATAATGAATAACTAATTGTGAATGGTGAATAGGGCGCTGGACGATGACACGACACAATTCATTATTTTTGCCGATGTTGGCGTGTAAGCGCCTGGATTTTACTCTTCTAGTCGTAGGGCATTGTCGGGCAACGGCCGTTCCTGTGCATCAAACGCCGGGAAACGATTGCCATCCAGGTAGTCATAAACGCCGAGAAGAAACGTGGCGGGCGGCATAACAGTGGGCGGCAAATGGCGCACATCATGCAAAAGGAAGCCAGTCGTATCAAACAAATTCGGGGGCAGACCTAACGGCGGGCCATCAGACTGTGCAACAAGCTGCCCCTGAGCATCCAATGCCTGCAAGAAGAGGGAGGTCGTAGCCGGTACAGCATCTGTCAAGCGCCAGGTGGTGGCAACGGCCGTACCACCATCCGCAGCAGGGGTAACGGCCGTTTGCAATAATTGGTACGGACCAAACGATGCAATCGGGGAAGCCTGTTCTGAATCCGCCTGCACCGCACCCACATACCGTGCCTGAGGGCCATCGGGCAAATAGGAAATGATGAAAACGTGCTGCGTGCCGCCCTGTCCCCATTGCACCGCTTGCAAGTCGGTTTGCTTGTGCAAGCCGTACCCATAAGGCACTTCTTGCAGCAGCGTTGGCAGTGCGACCGCTTGAGCAGGGTGATTGACGCGGAGATTTTCGCCAAGCAGTTCCTCTACAAAAAGGTAGTTACCAAGCATGGAAACAAATTCGACACCGATGGCATACGTGGGCTGAGGTTCGTCCAACCACCCCGGCAAATTGACAACGAGAATGCCGTCCGTGGGCGGTTTATCGGCCATTTCGCTGGCGATGGTATGCACCGGCGCGGTGAGGCGAGCGTAATCTGTCAGGTGCTGATCGACAAACTGGCCGCTGCTGAGAAGGATGAAAATGAATACGGCCGTTCCCAGCCACGCCCAACGCCGCGCCGCCAACAATGGCTCTAGCAGCAGCGCCCACAACACAGCCACCCCCACCGAGGACAAATAGAGCAGTCGCGGGCCATGCAGCAAATACCCAACAGGCAGCGCTAACCCAATAAGTGCAGCAGCCAGCCCCCACCAACCCCAAGCCAGAGCCAGTGCAGCGCGGTTTTCCTGTTTGCGCAGCAGCCACAGGCTTGTGCCGCCAACCAACACAATGCCGCCAAGGATGAGGAAACGGCCGTTCACACCAAAATGGGCAAACCACGCCGCCGGAAACACCAGCCCTTGCAACAAATATAATCCACTCAACACCCAATCAGCTTCACCAGAGGTGGCAGCTTGCGGGGCGCGGTCTATGGGGAAGAACTGGTAGGCCACCAGATAAGCCATACCCGCCAGTAAAAACCACAACCAGGGCGCACGCCAATTGAAGCGGAACGGCCGTATCCCCACCCCCCACTCGCCAGTTTCGTTCCACTGCACCAAAAAGGCAAACACGCCAAACAATACGGCCGTTTCATGGGTGAGCAGGCTGATGAGGAAGAGGACGGCCGTCAGCCACCACCAGCGATTTTGTCCTGTGCGCAAAGCAGACAGATAACTATGCAGCCCCAGCAGCAGCAGCCCGGTAATGGCAGGGTGGACATTGTGCCCATACACAGCCACCGCCTGATACGAAAAAGGGTAAACGGCAAAAATCACCCCGGCCAGCAGCGCCCGTTGTCCGCTGCCCCACAAACGCCATGTCAGCCAGATCAACAGCCCGGCGTTAGCAGCGTGCTGGACCACATTCATGGCGTGAAACAGCCACGCCGGATAATAGCCAAACATCGCTTTAATTAGCAGAATGGGCACGAACGTAAACGGCCGATAAAAGCCAAACGCCTGCGTCGGCAGCCACACAGTTGCCAAGTTCAACCCTTTAACAATACGAATGTGCAGGATGGAATCATAAATGATGGGCAGGCGCAGCGTCGGCCAGTAAAGTAGTGTGGCGAAGAGAACGGCCGTCGCCGCACCCAAAGGAAAACAATAACGCTGCCAAAGTTTACGCATGATGGAAATTATAAGGAGCAATAAGCAATTGGCAATTAATGTAACATGTAACATGTTACAGGTTACACGTTACAAACCCCTTCGATATGACGGCTCTTTGGTTTGTTGTTAAACTTGCAGCATGGCAACAATCCCCTTCATCTGGCTGGGTTCGCGGCGTTCGCGCAAGCATCCAATTGGCAGCAAGGGACGGCTGCTAGATGTGGCTCGCAGTCGGGGGCTGCCTGTGCCCAACGGCGGCATTTTGCTGGATGACCTGTACCGGCTGCTGTTAGCCGAGCAGGTTATTGAGCGGAGAAACGGCCGTATCTCAACCCCAGACTCAACCTGGCTGCACGAAACCCTGCTCGCAGGCATTCACTTCCCAAGATTGGATAAGCCAACGGCCGTGCGTGCTGCATTTGCCACGCCGGATGGGGACGATGCCGGATTGGTGGCGCTCTGTCTTGCTCAGTTGCACGTTGATTTTGCTGATGCGCAGGCCACCAGTGCCGCGCTGTGCGCGGTATGGTCAGCAGCGCTGGCCCACGAGCAAGATTTACGGCGCGATGTGCTGGTAATGGAAATGGTGACGGCGCAGATGACAGGGACGGCCGTTACTCACGCCACAAACAAAACAGACACAGCAGCGCCTGCCAATGAAGACGTACTGGATTTACCCCGGCTGCGGAACTGGCAGCGCCCCGCTGCCGATCTCCCCCCCTTTGCCCAACGGTTGCAGCAGCTTCTACGCGGCGTGCGCCGCACGTTTGGCCCCAGTAATCGGGAAATTTCCTGGGTTGACGATGGCCAAATTTGCTGGCTCATACGAATCAGATAGAGTACGAAGACGGACAAAACCCTTTTACGCTCCATCTCTACACACCTATGCATAATCTTGCACCTCACTTCATTCTTGAGCAGTTTGTTCGCGGGCAATTTAACGGCCGTTTTCAGGCAGCCACGCTTTTCATCGACATCTCTGGGTTCACAGCCACCAGCAACATATTTATGCAGCAAAGCATGACCGGCGGTGAAGCAATGGCCGATGTGATGCAATCCATCTTTGACCCGCTCGTGGAAGCAGTCTATGCGCAAGGCGGTTTCATTTCAGGGTTTGCCGGAGATGCCTTTACGGCCATTTTCCCCAGAATTAGCGGAGACAGCGCAAATTTCAGCATTGCGCCTGAAAGTCTGAGCAGCCAACCAACAACACTGCGGGCATTAGCTGCCGGAATCGCTATCCAACAAATCATGCAGCAGCGCCCTACACGCCAGACGGTTCATGGCCTGTTCACCTTCGCCATTAAAATTGGGTTAGCCGTTGGCGAAGTGGAATGGGGCATTATCGGCGAACAAGAATTTGAGGACATGCAGCATTTGGGTCAGCTCAATCATGCCTATTATTTTCGTGGCCCGGCTATTGATGAGTGCGGCATGGGGGAACAGGTAGCGCAAAAAAATGACTTGATCATTAGCGAAAAGCTGCGCCAGCAGTTGGGCACACAAGTGACCGTAGAAGTGGTGGTGGAGGATTATTGGCGGGTAACGGCCGTGCACATTCCCCTGCCGCCGCCCCAACCCACCTATGCCGTTCCCATTGACCACGATTTGCTAACAACCTTCGTGCCTCGCAGCATTTTGCAGCAGCCCATGCGAGGAGAATATCGGCATGTAATCACACTCTTCTTGCAGTTGCAAGATGTTGAGAGCAATGCACAGCTCAATGCCTTTGTGCAAAATGTCTATGCCTTGCAAACACGCTATGGGGGGTATCTCAACACGGTTCATTTTGGTGATAAGGGCTGTAACCTGCTGCTTTTTTGGGGAATGCCTACCAGCTACGAAAATGATATTGAGCGGGTATTGGGGTTTGTATTGCAACTACGTGAGCAAACGGCCGTGCCCTTCCGTGCCGGCATCAGCTACCGGCTCATGTATGCTGGCTTCGTCGGCTCCTCCAGCCTGCGCCAGGAATACAGCTGCTACGGGCGCGGCGTGAACCTGGCCTCACGGCTCATGACCAATGCCCCTTGGGGTCAAATCTGGCTGGATAAAAATGTAGCCGAACGCGCATCATCGGCATTCATCGTCGAGCAGCAGGGGCGTTTCACCTTCAAAGGGTTTCCTGAACCACTGCCCGTATATGCGCTGCTGAATCGGCGGGCCTCTACGCGTGTCCTCTATCAGGGCCGCATGGTAGCGCGGCAGCGTGAACTGGCGCGTCTGGCAGCTTGGGTGCATCCGGTGGAGAACGGCCGTTTCGCCGGTGTCCTTCTCATTCGCGGGGAAGCAGGCATTGGCAAAAGCCGCCTCATCAGCGAATTCCGCACACAAATCAACCGTGGCCCAGCCCATGACACCAGCCATTGGCAATGGTTTACTTGCCAAACCGATGAAATCTTGCACCAATCCTTCAGCCCATTCCGCCAACTGCTGAGAGAATATTTTCAACAAGACGCCACACACACACTTGCTCAAAACCTGACATACTTCACAAATAAATTTGATGATTTGCTAACGTCCGTCCCCAACTCTGCAAAACGCGAAGAACTGAACCAACTACGTTCTTGTTTGCAATCGCTGCTTGACCTGCCCATCCACGATCCGGCTTACGAACAAACAAGCACCGACAGCCGCTTCATCAACACCTTACTGGCTTTACAAATGCTGCTCATTGCCGAAAGCCAGCGCCAACCGCTTGTTTTGCACATTGAAGATGTGCATTGGTTAGACCAGGAATCCTGGCAGTTTTTGAAGCAGTTTGTCCAGGCAGCCGCCAATTATCCGATTGCCATTCTTCTCACCGGACGAACGGACTTAATCCCTCCCCACTTTGCCCTGGATGATGTGGTTAGCGACATCATTGATTTGAACCCACTGAGCAAGGCGGGATTAGCGGAACTGGCAGCCAGCACGTTGGGCCATGCGCCCACACCCGAATTGGTACAGTTACTAGTCGAACGCTCCGATGGCAATCCATTTTTTGCCGAGCAAATTCTGCTCTATTTATCAGAGCAAAATCAACTCGACCAGGCTGTCACGCCGGGGCGCACGACACCGCTCATCCCAGCAGATGTACGCGCTATCCTGGTAGCCCGTTTGGACCGCCTTTCGCAAGATGTGAAGGAGGTGGTGCAACAAGCGGCCGTTCTAGGGCGCGAATTTGACGTGCAGCTTCTGGCAACCATGTTGCAAAGAGATAAAAATCTGCTGGCGCATATTCAAGATGCGGAACGAGCAGCTATTTGGGTCGCTGTTAGCCAGCTTCGTTATCTGTTCAAACATGCGCTGCTGCGTGATGCCGCTTACGATATGCAGCTTCATGCACGCCGCCGCGAATTACATCTGGCAGCAGCACAAGCTTTGGAAAAGTTGTACACCGCAGAAATGGCAACGCATTTGGGTGAATTGGCCTACCATTATGGGCAAGCGGGTAATTGGCAAAAGGAACGGCATTATGCCATGCAAGCTGGCGTTCAGGCAGCGGGTGTTTTTGCCCATACAGAAGCCGAGCATTATCTATCACGGGCACTTGACCTCACAGAACCAGAAGATGCTGAAACGCAGTACACGCTGCTGCTGCACCTGGAAGGAGTGCATGACATTCAAGGAAAGCGAGCAGAGCAGGAGACGGATCTGGAAGCGTTGTTTGCCCTGGTGGCAAGATTGCAGGATGATGAGAAGACGGCCGTCGCTTACGGCCGTCAGGCGCATTATGCCAATTACACCAGCAAATACCCATTGGCAGCAGAAGCCGCCGAAAAATGTGTGAGGTTGAGCAAAACCGAACAGACTACTGCCACCGGATACCTGGCCTGGGGACGAGCCATGTGGCGGCAAGGGCATTTTCAAGAGGCACAAGACCTCATTGCTGAAGCGTGGCAGCGTTACAAAACACTAGATGACCAGGAAGGGCTGGGCATCACCCTGAATGATGCCGGGATTGTGGCCCACCGCCTGGGCGAATTGGGCGGCAGCCGGGCTTGCTACAAACAAGCGTTAACCATCTTCCGCGCAACTGGCAACCGGGACCGTCTGGCGCGGGTGCTGGCAAATACCGGCAACTTGCATTACATGATAGGCGAATACAGCCAAGCTTTTGAGTATTATCAAGAGTCGTTAGCTATCTGGCAGCAGCATGGCAACCAGCAAGGTATGGGTGTGGCGCTGCTAAATTTGTCTGTTGCACTGCGGGATATGGGGGACTTTATGCAGGCGCAATGGTATGTGGGGCGTGCGTTGTCTACCAGCCGCCAGGTTGAAGAACGCACGATGGAGGCGGCCGTTTTGGTCAACCTGACGTTGTTGCATCACCAATTAGGTGAGCAGGAAACGGCCGTTGCCTACGGCCTGCGTGCCATTGCCATGTTAAAAGAAGTCAAAGCGCCACATTTCGAAGCGTGGGCGCATACTTGGCTTGCCCATGCCTTCGTGGCCCTGGGACGTTTTGACGATGCCACATCTCACTATCACAAAGCATTAGCCATACGCCGGGAACTCAAGCAAGAAACCATGCATTTAGAGCCAACAGCCGGGCTAGCACGCATTGCTCTGGCACAACAAAATGCCAGCCAAATACGTGAATACAGCGAGGCGATCTGGCAAGCTACACAAAAAGACCCGAACCTGCCAGACACTCACGAGCGTATACGTGTGTATCTGACAGGTTTCCGCTGCTTTCAGGCCGTCGAAGACGGCCGTGCAGCCGAACTATTGGCCGCAGGCCACAAATTGCTGATGAAAATGGCAAACCTCATTACGCGTGATGAGCAACGCCAATCATTTTTAGATGCCATTCCCGCCCACCGCGAAATGTTGACTATTTGGAATGACACAGCCGATTAGGCACAACAAGCCAACCTGCTGAACAAACCACCGAATCATAATCATTGACCACCTGGTATCAGCAGGCTATCATATTTAACTTATCAGCATTTTCGGCTTCAATTCGCTATCTTTTCATTGATTTGCTGATCCACTGACGACTGAAAATGAAAACAGGAGCAACAATATGCCTGCTAAAAATAAACGCCTGATCACGGCCGAAGATTTATACCGCTTTGAACACATCACGGATGCCAGGATTGCGCCGGACGGCCGTTCCACCATCATTTCCGTGCGCCACGTAGACCAGAAAACCGAGAAGAAATACAGCAACCTTTGGCTCTACCCCACACGCGGTGGCAAACCGCGCCAATTCACCTATGGCGACCACGTAGACAGCAGCCCCCGCTGGTCGCCCGATGGCAGCCAGATCGCCTTCCTCTCCAACCGAAAAGACGGAAAGTCCGCACAAATCTACCTCATTCCGGTGGATGGCGGGGAAGCACGGCCGTTAACCGACCTCAAGGGCAGCATTGGCGGCTTCCAATGGTCGCCAGACGGCAAAAACTTGCTTTGCGCCTTCCGCAAAAAAGACAAAGAAAGCCTGGAACGCGAGCAGGACGAGCAAAAGAAAAAACTGGGTATCGTCGCCCGCCATTATGCCAACCGCACCTTCTTCAAATTGGATGGCGCTGGCTACCAGCCAGACAACGAATATTGGCACCTCTGGATCATCGACGCAAAAAGCGGCAAAGCTACACAGCTTACCCCCGATGATCGCTACGATGAAAACGATCTTGCCTGGTCGCCGGACGGCGAATGGGTGGCCTTCGCTTCCAACCGCAGCGAAGACCCGGACATGGAACCAGATTTGGGAGAGCTGTACATCATGCCTTCAGCGGGCGGCGAGATGCAGACCATCCCCACGCCAACTGGCCCCAAATTTATGCCCGCGTTTTCGCCGGACGGCCGTTTCCTGGCCTATTTGGGTACAGAAGGCAAAGGAGTGTGGTGGAAAAATATCAGCCTGTGGATTGTACCGGTAGATGGCAGCAGCCCAGCCAAAAATCTAACCGAGGCGGCCGACCTACACGTCAACCACGTCACTGGCGGCGACACCGGAACTGGCACACTTATGCCGCCCACCTGGTCTCCCGATGGGCAGACCCTCTATTTCCAGGTCAGCCAACAGGGCGACACAGCGTTGATGTCCGTCAACGTCAGCAGCGGCGAAATCAACCGCGTCATTGAAACCCCCGGCGTCATCGAAAACTTCACCTTGGATGCCACCGGCAAAACAGTAGCCTACACACTCAACACAATGGAAATGCCCGGCCAACTGTACACATTCAACCTGGAGAAAGGCCGTGAGCGCAAATTAACCCAGCTCAACGAAAGCTGGATGCGCCGCCTGGATATGGGCGAGATGGAAGAGCTGTGGTTTGAGGCACGCGATGGCTACACGCTGCACGGCTGGATTCTCTACCCGCCCGATTTCGACCCATCGCAGCAGTACCCCTCCATTTTGGAAATTCACGGCGGGCCACAAACGCAGTACGGCCGTACCTTCATGCATGAATTCTACTTCCTCGCCGCGCACGGCTACGTCGTCTACTTCAGCAACCCACGTGGCGGGCAGGGCTATGGCAACGCCCACAGCAAAGCCATCTGGCACGCCTGGGGCACAGTAGACTACGACGACGTGATTGATTGGGCCGAGTACATGAAACAGCAGCCCTACATTGACCCAGAACGCATGGGCGTTACTGGCGGCAGCTACGGCGGCTACATGACGAACCTCATCGTGGGCCGCAGCGATTTATTTGCCGCCGCCGTCACGCAGCGCAGCCTCAGCAACTTCATCAGCATGTGGGGCAGCAGCGATTTCAACTGGTCATTCCAGCAAACCTATGGCGACGACCAGCCCCCCTTCGACAACCTGGAAGTTTACTGGAAAGGCTCCCCGCTCAAATACGTTGGCGACTGCAACACCCCCACCCTGATCATCCACAGTCAGATGGACATGCGCGTGGCTCAGGAACAGGGTGAGCAAATGTACGTAGCCCTGAAAACGCTGGGCGTAGACACCGAACTGGTACTTTTCCCCGACGAGCCACACGGCCTTTCCCGCGTTGGCCGCACCGACCGCCGTATTACTCGCCTCAACCACATATTGCGCTGGTTTGAGACGTATTTGAAATGAAACGTGAAGCGTGAAATGTGAATCAACGAAGTTGTCCATCACATTTCACGCGTTCACAATTCACGCCTTCTTATGCTCAATCCATCTACCCTCACCATTTTTATTGCCGCCGCGCTGGCGCTGCTGGTTACACCCGGCCCTGCGGTGATGTATATCGTCGCTCGTAGCATTGACCAGGGGCGACTGGCAGGTATTGTCTCCGTACTGGGCATCAACACGGGCGCATTATTTCATATTGCCGCCGCGTCTCTGGGGGTGTCGGCTCTGCTTGTATCCTCGGCGTTAGCGTTTAGCGCCGTCAAATACTTGGGCGCGGCTTACCTCATTTACCTGGGCATCCGCACCTTGCTCACGCCACAGCCAGAAGTGATGACCGAAGCGCCGCCGCCACAGCCATTGGGGCAAATTTTCCGTCAGGGTGTTGTGGTCAACCTGTTGAATCCTAAGACGGCTCTCTTTTTCTTTGCTTTTCTGCCTCAATTTGCCGATCCGGCACGCGGCTCAATGACGCTGCAAATCTTTCTCCTGGGCTGCATCTTTGTGGGATTGGCAATACTCAGTGATGGTATGTACGCGCTGCTGGCAGGAACGATGGGCGGCTACTTGAAGCGGAATGACCGTTTCCAACGCACGCAGCGCACGCTGTCTGGCAGTATTTATATTGTGCTAGGATTGGTAACGGCCGTTTCCGGCAGTCACAGTGAATAGAACAGGAAGTAAAAATGGATATGCCCCCCTTATTTGCCGATTATTTGGAGAGACTACAAGCCCTGCACCACAGCATTGCTACCACCATTGAAGGGCTGCCACCGGAAGCCTTGCGCTGGCAGCCAGGGCAGGATATGAACTCCATAGGTGTGTTAGTCACCCACACGGCTGGAGCCGAGCGCTTTTGGATGGGTGATATGGTGCAGCAAGACCCATCCGGGCGTGTACGCGCCGATGAATTTACCGCTGACCAATTCACTGCCGCCGGTTTGCAGCAGCTTTTGCAAGATACCCTGGCTCACAGCACGCAGGTCTTAGTCAATCTGACCCATGACGACCTGGAGCGAGAAGTTTTCTCAGGGCAGCACGGCCGTTCCTTCCGCGTGGCCTGGTCTCTAATGCACGCACTGGAACACACCGCCCAACACATGGGCCACATCGACATCACCCGGCAATTGTGGGAACAGCAAACAGCGACAAAGTAATGGTATAATGTTCAACTAAAATCGTTGGTTAAAATAGAAAAAGGCGGGCCATTGGCTCGCCTTTTTGCATAAATAAGCGTATTCAATACATCAAATGGTTAGGGGCAAGGGCCGAGGGTGTCGCCATGACCAAGATGCCCATCCAATGCAGATTGAGGCAACGTCATGGTTTTCTCCGCCGGTGTGCCAGGTTTATGACAAATTGTCACGTAGACAGTGCCATTATCGTCATCGTCATCTTCCGGGGGTGGGCCAGGTGGCAACGGCGGTTCCACTGGCGGCGTGTAGATAACGGTAATGGAGATGATGGTGATGGTGCCATCGTCATTGGCGCAAGCAATGATGAGCACAACGCTGCCTACTTGAATCTCGCCATCAATCACAATGTCTTCGCCAAGAATGTAGGTCTGTCCATTGCTGAGGATGATTTGGTCGCCATTGATGCCGGTGATGACGGCCGTTATCGCCACACAGCCCGGTTCAATCACGGTGTCCAACTGCTCAATACGCGTTGCCAACCAGGTGCCATCGTTGCGGATGACGGCCGTTACCCGTACCAGATCGCCCACGGCAATGTCATCGTCAATCAGAGACTCCTCATCCGTGACCAAGGGCAGCCCGCTGACAACCCAGGGAGCCATACCATCAACCGTGCCCACAAAGATAATTTGCAACAGGGTATCATCATCCAGCCGCTCGATTTCTGTGGCAACCCAGGTGCCGTCGCTGCGGATACGGCCGTTCACCCGTACCAAATCGCCAACCGCCATCTCTGGATCAATCACTGTCCAAGATTCGACTTCAAAAGGCAGCCCGGCCACAACCCAGGGATCCATGCTTTCCAAAATACCGCTGATGGTAAAGGTGGCGTCAACGGCCGTCACCAGCGTGATTTCATCAGCCAGCCAGGTATCATCATCCAAAATGAAACCCGTCACGTGTACCAAATCGCCCACCACAATACCCGGTTCAATGCCTGTCGTCTCGGTAATCGTGATCTCATTACCAGAAATCATCCAGGTATCATCGCCGATGGCTTGCACCACGCCGGTAAAGGCAAAGGGATACGGCTCGTCATCTCCCAGGCGCTCAATAGTTTCCGCCTGTAGCTCGCCGCCCGGCAAAATAACGCCTGCCACGTAAACGCGGTCGCCAACAACAATATCTTCGTCAATGTCGGTGGTTGTGCTAATGGCGATGGTTTGTCCGGCAATCACCCAGGCATCCCCTCCGATACTATCTACAATGCCGGTGAGATGGAAGCGGTTGTCCGGAGCGGGTTGCAACAGCGTGATGTAGTCGGCCAGGGGTGGCCCATCATCTTGCAAATGAGCCTCGACGCGCACAATATCGCCCACTTGCGGATCACCTTCAATCACCGTGGTGTCAGTAACGGCAAAGGATTGCCCGGCAATGACCCAAATCTCACCTATTTCCGTGACGATGCCCTCGCCCGTGACGAGGAATGTGGGATCCTCAGGCGGCTCGCTGTTGGTGAAGGTAGTTTGCTGCATAGCCGTAACCTGCACAGTACGATTCGCATTGGTGACGTCCACACGTCCTTCCTGCACAGCATAGGTTGCTGCGCCGTCGTTGCTGGCCGTAACGCGGAAGCGTGTGCCGCGAGCGATGCCGCTACCGCTGGCTGTTTGCACTTCGTAGCGCGAGCCGCTGTCGTGACGGAACTGTACCTGGTGTTCGCTGTCACCATAGGCCAGCGTGAGAACGACGGTACGGAAGCCTGTACCTGCCCGTTGGGCATCAACGGTATCCAGACTGATTTCGCTGTTGGGGCCAAGGCTGGCCTGGCTGCCATCAAAGAAATGCAGACTGACGCTAGACAGATTGCCGGTACGTACACGCTGCCCGGCGCTGAGGGAGGTGTTGTAAGAAACGGCCGTCCACGTACCATCTGCACGCTGCACTTCAACCAATCCAGTGGGTTGAGACAAGGCAGCGTGCTGTGCATCACTGACAAGGTTGGTTTGCAATGAGGGGATGAATGCCGTGTATTGGGCAGTATCCGAGGCAGTGGACGCAGCAGGAGCCAGAGCAGGAATGGCAGATGGCTCTGCTTCATCCTGATTAGCCAGAGGCGTTGCTGCATCGGCTACAGAGAGGGTTGCTTCGGGGGAAACGGCCGTGTCCGCTCCTGGCCATAGGCCAATGCCAGCGACGATGATGAGAACGGCCGTAACGCCCACCGCCACCCATTGCTTGTTCCCCAACAACCAGGCCCACAATGCTTGCCATGACAAACCTGCATGGACCGCTGAATTTTGCGAGGTTTGCTGCTGTTGAGCCAATGCAAGCAAAGCCCTGCGCTGCTCCGTTACTTTGGACGCGATGCGTTCTGGCGCTTCCATCGTGCGCAGTGTCGTTGCCAATTGCAGCAACTCTGCTTCTTCTGGCGGCAAATTGATCTGCGCTTGCTCCAGCGGTACGCCTGCTTCTAATTCTTCTAAACGAGCTTGTAATAATTCTTCAGATTCACTCATGATCTTATCTCCAATGTGGCGAGAGTGCGACGCAGGGATTTAAGCCCGCGATGTTGTAATGATTTGACAGCAGAAACTGTTTTATCAAGGGTTTGGGCCACTTCCTGCAAGGATAATCCCAGCAGAAAACGCAATTCAATGACTTCGCGCTGCACCGGGTCAAGTTTTCCCAGTGCATGCTGCAAGGTTTCTCTTGTTAGGGCTGTTTCAGTAAGTGCCATCGGATCATCCTCATCAACACTAAGATTGGCGGCCTGTTCAATATCGACGATGGTGTGTTGATTGTGCTGGCGCTGGTGGTCAACGATCAGATTACGGGCAATACGATAAAGCCAGGCGCGAAAGGGTACACCTCTTGTTTGATATTGGGGCAAATGTGTCACCATGCGTGTAAATACCTCACCCGTTAAATCTTCAGCTAATGCCTGGTTATTTGTGCGCGACCAGACAAAGCGAAAAATATGATGGTGGTGTCGATCATACAGTGCGCCGATGGCTTGCGTGTTTCCTTGCTGCGCACGCTGCACCAACACCCTATCGTCTATTTGCATGTTATGTCTTCCTTCGCTGCGAAGCTTTTCTGTTAAAGATAACGAGAAAATAGTAAAAAGGATTCAAAAAGGGATTATTATCCTCACAAAGTGAATTTGGTGATGTTGGCGATGGCCTCCATCGTTACTATTGTCAGCAAGCGTGGGTAGATAATAGACCATTAAGTAGCACACGAATCATATTTATGACAAGCTAGAGGCAGGCGTGGGTAACGGCCGTTGCCCACGCCTGCAAGTTGCATATTTTGCCTTGAAAAACACATTCCTCTCATGACTGCCAGCATGAGCAAAACGACATGCGACTAGAATCATATCAAATTACGTTGGGGAGTTGCGCAAACGGCCGTTTAGCTGACTAGTTCGAAGGATTGTCTTATCTACCTAAAGCATAAGACACAGCATCTTGCAGCGTCATTCCCATCCCTTGCTGACGCGCCTTCATTCTCTGTTCTTCCCCCACCATTTGCACAGCGCGTTCCATCCTGTCCTGTAACTTTTCTAGATCGGTTGGCGGTAATAACGCACCAATATTCTGCCGCAACTCAGTTGCCGCCGCGCAAAGCGTAAGCGCCCGCATAGGATCATTCTCAGCAAGATCAAGCACACAAATATCTTCTAACAAATAAGCAACCGCACGCTTATCCCCCAAAATCTGGTTCATCCGCAAACTTTCCTGGTATAAAGAACGAGCCGCAGGGTAATCCCCTTCTTCACGGGTTACATTTGCCAGATCATGCAGTGCATTTGCCAGATACCAGCGTCCCCCTACTTCCCGCTGTAACTCTACTGTTTCTTCTAAGCGTTGTCGTGCCGTCTGCAAATCGCCTACGTGCAAGGCCAACAATCCCAAGTTATTGAGCGAAACCGCAATGGCCCAACGATCCCCCAATCGCCGCCGCATTGCTAAACTTTCCTCGTACAATTGCTGTGCTAATTCATAATCTTCCTGGTAGCGTGCAACAATACCCATATTGCTTAATAGACTGCCAATATTCTGCTCGTCATTCAAAGTTCTTCTAATTGCCAGGCTTTCTTGCCACAAATTCCACGCCGCTTCATAATCGCCACGCTGCGCAGCTAACGTCCCAGCATTGTGCAGCACTTGTCCCACACCCGCTTTATCTTCCAATTCCTCAAAGTTTGACTGTGCGCGTAACAGGTGAACGGCCGCTTCTTCATACTTCCCCTGTTTACGCATATGCTCGGCAATCGCCGTCTGGCTCCAAGCTCGCCCGGCCAAATCACCCAGTTGTCGGGCCAAGGTCAACGCTTCACCATATAATTCCTCTGCTTCTGGCCATTGTCCGACAAGTTGCAAAACATCACCCAGCTTAAGCATCACCGGTACCCGCTCCTCCGCCGGTAACAACGGAATCGCCCGCCGATAATATTCAATTGCCGCTTCATTTGCGTAACTTGCCTGAGCTAATTCACCAGCCCGCAGCAGATACTTGCACTTTTTTGCCTCATTACGGCTACGTTCAAAATGAAACGCCAGCAAATTCACCACCCTGTCTAGCCCATTCTGATACGTCTCCTCAAGATAAAACCCAATCGCTTCATGCAAGGAAGCTCGCATCGAAAAAGGCAAGTTCTCATAAGCCACTTCCTGCGTGATAATATTCTTGAAGAGATAAGTTAACTCAGGTTCAGGAGCATCCTGAGGTGTCAAGTCAAGCTGGCTCAACACGTGCAAGTCCTGTTTAATCCGCTCCACATTGCCCAACTGCGGATAAGCACCCCACAGCATAGCTGCTGGGAATATCCGGCCTATCACACTGGCAACTTTAATAACACCTTTCTGACTTTCCGTTAGTTGGTCAATACGACTCAATATCAAGCTGTGCAAACTGGTGGGTAAATCAAGTACCTCTAAAGAGCGTAGTGCGTCGATCGGTATCTTGCGATCCTGTAAATAATTGACCAGTTCTTCGATATAGAATGGATTCCCTTCCGAACGCACTGTAATATTTTCCACTACATCTTGGGGAATCTCCGCCATCGGGCCATAAAATTGGTGCAATTTTAATTCAATGAGTTGTTTTGCTTCCTCTGGAGAGAATTCTGTTAGCTGAATCTCTGATGTGTAGGGCAGTTGGCTGACTCGTGGCTCCTGAAGCCGCTGAATGGTCACTGGCCGGTAAGATAACAAAAAAACCACCGGCAAATCTACAATCGCCCGCCCAAGCACTTCCAGCAAATCGTGGGACAGTGGGTCTAGCCAATGGCAATCTTCTAATACAAAGAGCATTGGTTCTTCGCAAGCTCGTGAACGCAAACAATCTACTAATAATGATTCCAGTGACATTTTGCGCAAAGCAGCGTCAAAAGAACGGGTTAGTTCATTGTCAGGGATCGGCAAATTTAAAACAGGCCCTAACAATGGCAAACGCGGGAGAAATCCTGGATCAATTTCTTTCAGCGTGATAGCAAGCTGAGATAGTTGGCGTTCTACTGACCAGTTGTTCTGTAATTTGAAGAATTTATGCCAAATTTGTTGCCAGACAAAGTAACCGGTGTTCATAGCATAGGATTGACATGCCCCACCGAAGCTCATTGTTTCTTGCACGGCCGTTACCCGCATCACCTCTGCCACCAACCGAGACTTGCCAATGCCCGCCTCCCCGGTAATGGCTACAATTTGCCCCTTACCTTGCCATGCCAACGACAACTTTTGCTGCAAAATGCCCAATTCCCCCTCACGGCCAACCATTGGAACCGCATATCGAGACCCCTGTAAGTTGGCAGTTGTTTGCTTGTGCGGGCGTATCAGCGCGGCTACTTCAACCTTCTCCGTTTTCCCTTTAACCGCAATTGAAGGTAATTGCTGCCAATCAAACTCGTTTTTTAGTCCGTTATAAACGGTTGAGCCAACCAAAATTTGGCCTGAAGCAGCAGATTGCATGAGCCGGGCAGCAAGGTTCACCGCATCACCAATTGCGCCGTAAGTACGACGCATACCACCACCATAAGCGCCGGTACGCATACGGCCGGCAGCAATGCCTTGTTGAATGACAGTTATATATTCCAATGAAACTGCAAGATCGCGTAATGCCATTGCGGCTGTGGCTGCACGCAGTGCATCATCTTCATGAGCGATGGGCGCACCAAAAGCCGCGTATAAATAGCTGCCTTTATCACCAATAGTTAGCTGTAACAAGCTGCCTTCGTACTGAGCGATGATATTTTGCACCTGTCGGATGAAGTCATCCAGCTTTTTAGGGGCATCAGGATCATCATCGTAGTGAATGCCCTCGAAACGCATGAATAAAGCAACTGCGGGGCGTAATTCGGCCAAAAATTCACCCTGTCCGCTGCGCAAACGCTCGTAAACAGGCGGCAGCAGCCAGGGGCGAACATCTTCGTCGGTAAACGTTTCATCAAGTAACGAAGGCCAGGGGTTGGCAGCAACGTGAAGGGATAATGCGTTGATAACGGCAAACTCCCGCTCATCTGTATTTCGTACTGCACTCACGATGATTTGCCCACTTAATGCTTTGGTGGCGGATGGGGCAAGGACCACTTCGCCTTTATTGGCATGATGTTCGGCTTCGATTAGTTCGTCAAGCAGGGAACCGGCGAGAACGTCGATAATCTGCATTTGCGGATCACCAACCAGGAACCGACGGGCGGAACCGACGGCAACGGCCGTTTTCACCGCCAACGACACCGTCATATCACCCGGAGCCGTCACTGTCTCAAACTGGCTCATGGCCTGCTGCATGGCTAACGCACACGCTGTAGCACGACGGCCGTCATCCCCCTCCAGCCAACAGGTAATCGAATCCCCGGCAAAGCTGATCACACTGCCCCCATAGCGATGCAGTTCTGCAATCAGCGCATCGTAAACGCGATTAATATAGGAGGCGAGTTCCTCAGCGCCGCGCTGCGGCCCAAGCACTCGCGCCAGACCCTCCGTCAAAGGAGTAAAGCCAGAAATATCGGCAAATAGAGCCGCTCCGTGCGTGCGACCAGACAGGTCAACTTTCAGCGAAAGCGCCTGCCGCCAATCCATTGGGATATATGCTGCAAGTTTCTCCATTTCCCGCCACTATAACATCATACGCCAAATCAAAAAAGCAAGACCTGGTTGGTTTCACCCACCCAGGTCTTGGTCATTCATTATACGAATAACTAAACCGTCTGGTTAGTTTGCGCCCGTTGAATCATAAAGTGCGCCACCATCAATGACATCGATATCCGCATCCTGATCATGCTCAATGGTCGGCAGGCGCAGTTCGCCGCTGCAAGACCCACCAAAGGGATCGGCGGCGGTGAAGAAGATATGATACACACGGCCGTCGCCATTGCCATCACGTTCAGCCCGCACATACGCCGTATCCGTGCCCAGCCCATACCCATCTATGTGGCGATTACCGCGCTGCACCGGTTCATCCTGATAAATACCCGTAATCAGAATCGTCCAAGGGTCGCCATCAGGATCGCTAATGTTTAGCACATTCACGGCCACAAAGTCCTTGTTCAAGGGCCAAATGGTGGACACGCTGCTGGTTGCGCCACCGCATTGCGGCGGTGTATTGGCAATGGTGAAGCTATCCACAGCGGATGAGGGATTGTAACGGCCGTCATCCAACACCAACACCTCCCCCGTACTCGTCGTAATCGTGCCATTGAAATAAGCATAAACCGTGTAATCGCCGGGCGGCAGTTCCGATACATCCCCCAACCGGGCGCGGCCCGCATAATCCGTAATCACCGCCCGCGTCAGTGAGCCATTCGCGCCCGTCACCACAAAAATGATCGTCTTCTCTTTCAGCCGCCGCCCGGTTGCGTCCGCCAGCGTCGCCGTGATCAAACTGGCATCCGTTGCATCCTGACTCAAAGTCAGCATCGTATCCTGCCGTGTGATTTCAAAAGTATCCTCGGCCGTTGCCGGGGCATAAAGCGCTGTACCCGCATAGGAAACGCGCACGGTGTAAACATCCGGCCAGCCCAACAGGGTAAACTGCACCGTCGCCTCGCCATTTTCATCGGTGACGGCTTGCTGGCTTTGCAGCCCCAAGCGGAAGGTCAAAGGCTGTCCAGGAATTGGCTGCCCGCCACTGGACAGCGTGGCACTAAAGGAGGCGCTGCTGCCATACGCGCCGCTGGCCTCCGGCGCAGAAAGGGCCACTGCCAGCGACGTTGGCTCTGGATCGGGCTGGTTCATGCCCAAGTTAACGCGGTAGCTTTCGCTGACGTTGGCGGCCATGCTCACCAACCCCACGCCATTCACCGCCTGGGCAATGAAGCGCAAATCGCCGGGATCAGCGCCGTTTAAGGGCAGCGTCCCTTCCCAGACGGTGGAATTGTCGGCGCTTTGGCTCAGGTCGAGTGACTGCCATTGCCCGGCCAGCGGCCCGGTTACGGCCGTATACGTCACCCACACCTCTTGAATGCCCGCCGCCGGATTACCCAGCACCACCAGTTGGAATTGCACGGCGTCGTTGATGGGAACGGCCGTGACCTGCACAATCGTCGGCGGCGCAGACAACGCAGGTGTGCTATCCCCGCCATAAGTAGTCACATCATCACTGTAATACAGGCGCAAATCCAGATTGTCATACCGGCGCAGCGTACCCGTCGTCGCCCCCGGCGCAGCCGAGCGGTACTGCGCAGGCGTCAGCGCCAGATTCGTCTGCCCCTGCACCGGATCAGCGAGAAAATCATAGTAATTGGCCCGCCACATCTGCACCGGATAGAAAAACTCGGCCACAAACGGCGCATGGACGCCGCGAATTTCCGTCGCCGGTGCGCCCGTCAACGGCAGCACGCCCGCCAAATCGGTGAACGAACCGCCGCGGAAGCCCACGCCGCGCAAAACGGTGTTGGGCACAGTCACATTCAACATCTCCAACGGCAGCGCCGGCTCCGAGGGATTGGTCACAACGCCATCCTCTGCCGAGAGATAGGTCGCCGTCACCTGCGAGTTATCCTGAATATTGCGCAGCAGCACATTGTGTTCCTCAAACTGCGGCGTCACCACGAGATCGGCATAAGTCATGCCCAACGTCTGCCCCGGATTGCTGACAAATGCGGTTGTGCTGCTGATGAGCGATGTCTCGTCGGGCGGCGTCAATCGCTGCCCCGGCATATCAATTTGCAACATGGGCAGGCCAAATAATGCCGCTTCAATCACCGCCTTTTGATGGATGCCGCGCATTTGCGGCGTCTCCGCCAGATAGGTCTGCTTGGCCGCCGCCAACGCCGCGCCCAACGACACCGGCCCAGAACCGGTGCGCAATTGCTGGCTAAAAGTCAGATAAAGCCGTTCGCTGTATTCCAGGTAATCGGTGTCGCCGTACTGGTAGCCCGTGCCGCCAATGAGCGCGGCCCCGTGCTGCGCAAATACCTGCGCCCAATCTGGCCCCTCGGTGACAAAGGGTACACCATCAGCATCAACCAAATTGTAAGAGACGTGGCAGCCCGCGCTGAAGAATACGGCGTTGCGCAAATCCACAGGCGCGGCAGCCAACTCCGCCGCTGTGACGCGGCTGCTGTAATCGGCGGCCAATGCGCCGCTGGCGCTGAAGTGTCCGGCGAGGAAGGCTAGATCATGCCGACCACCGAGCAGCGCCGTGCGCAAGTCGTCGGCCGTCCACGCGGAGGGGTCGGCGGGGGACAAGTGGGCGGGCGTAATCAGGGTGTCGGCGGCGAGGCCGGTTCCCGCTTCTAGCTCAGTCTGCACGGCCAGGGCGGCGTCGGTCAAAAAGTCGTAGCCGGTGACAAGCGCTGGCGTTGCGGGCGTGACAATGCCATCCGTTGTAGAAAGGTAGGCGTCGAGTACGGCCGTTGCTTCCCCAGCCGTCTCCACCACCCGCCCCACACCCAATACAGGCACAGGGATAGCGGAATTTTTGAAGGAAACGGCCGTGCGTGCCCCATACGCATCTTGCCCCAACACATACGCCAGGCGCAAACTGGCCTGCGACGCCGAGGTATCGCGCACCGGGGGCACATAGTTACTCTCGCTGGCAAGGTTGGCATTATCGGCATAGCGGAAGAAGGGCACGACGCCATCGCCGCCCACAATGACCACATATTCCAACGGATTTTGCGCCCAATAGCCATCCACCAATTCCTTCACGGCGTCGGCTACCAGGTTTTTAGCGTAGGGACAGGCGGTGTGCTGGTCTGCCTGGGCATTGGCCGCAGCCACTTTGGCGTCCGCGCCCAAATCAACGATGACCCCGGCCACTTCCGGCCGTGCGGCCAATTCGTTGAGGCGTTGTTGCAGCAGTGCTTTTTCGGCGTCGCTGCCCGCCATCCGCGCCATGTCGGTGAGGATAACGGTTTTGTAGTCGGCTACGGCCGTTTCCCACGTATGCGGCGTGGTAATGGGCTGCACATCATTGCACAACTGCGACAGCATAGACACATGCAGTTGGAAGGGCTGCTGCTGGCTAAATACGCCATTGGAGCCGCGCACACGCACATAAAAATAGCCGGTGTGATTCCAGGTATTGAGGCGAATGCCCTCGCTGGCCGTGCCATTAAACGCGGACACGCCCAACAAACTGCGCATCTGCGCACTGGAAAAAACTTCAGGACTGAACACTTCCGGGCTAAATACTTCCGGGCTGAACACTTCTGGACTGAATACTTCCGGGCTAAAAACCTCTGGGCTGAAAGCATCCGGGCTAAACACCTCCGGGCTGAATACTTCAGGACTGAATACTTCGGGACTGAACACTTCAGGACTGAATACCTCCGGGCTGAATACTTCGGGACTAAACACTTCCGGGCTGTACGCTTCCGGGCTGAATACCTCTGGACTGAATACTTCGGGACTAAACACTTCCGGGCTGAATACATCCGGCGCGAATTCCGCGCCCAACAGGGCCAGATCGTCCACCTGCGGGTCGAGCAGGGAGTCGTACACGGCGCGGATGTCACGGTAGATGGTGAGGTCGTAGTTGGCGGGCAGGTCGGTGAGGGTGACGATGACCTGGCTGTTTGGCTGGATGGGGAATTTGTACCAGCGGGATTGGCCGAAGCGGTCGAGGTATTGGGCAACGGCCGTTTCCGTCAAATCACCCGCCACAGGCAGTTCCAGCGCATTGGGCCACGAGGTATTGTTCGGGCCAATGGAGAGGCAATCCGACAGTTCCGAGGTGTTGCCCTGCGGGTCGGTGGCCGTCGCCGTCACAAAATGGGCATCGGCGGGCAGCGGCAGCCCATCGGCGCGGAAGTATGTGCTGCCAAAAGCGTTGGTGCTGGCCTGCGTCGTGCCCAGGAAGGTCTGGCTGCCGCCGCCAAAGAAGGCGCACGTCACCCCGGCAAACAGTTCGATGGTGTAGGTTGTGTTGGCGTCGCTGTTCAGCAAGCCAGTCACGGACAAATCAGTGTCGGGAACGGCGGCAATCAAAACCGGGTAGTTTTGCAGCTCATTGGCGCCGTTGTCGGCGTCGTCTTTGTCGTTGGCGGAACGGCCGTCGCCAGCCAAATCAATACTCAATCCCCCATTATCATGAATATCGTTGCCACTCAGCCGGTTTTCTGTGCTGTCCAGCACGACCACGCCGCTGCCGCCATTTTCAGCAATGACGTTGCCTGCGATGAGGTTGTTGCCATTGGTAGAAATGACAATTCCGTTTCCGGCAAAGTGCAAAAATTGCAGGCCGCGCACGATAGTGCCGCCCGCCGTGATCGTCAATCCGTCGGCGTTGGGGCCAGCCTGACGGCCGTCCACCACCACCCATCCCGCAGTCTGCGTCGTGCCGTCAATCGTCACCGGGTCGGTAATGGCGGGCAAGGGCGCGGTCAGTTCAATCACCGGCAGCGCATCGCCAGGAATGTTGAAGTGAATGGCGTTCATCGTCGCCGAAGCGTTGGCGGCGTTGATGGCCTCGCGCAGGGAGCAGTGCTGATAGGTGCAGAAGCCGTCGTCTTCGTCAACGGCCGTATTCACAGCCAGCGTTGGCTCAAATTGCGGCGGGTCGTCCGTTTCAAACGCGCCCATATCGCAGCTTGCGCCAATGGGCCGGGTCACGCCGCGCTGATCGGCGGGCAGACAGGCGAGGCTGTCCGCGCCATCAATGGCCGGGCTGCCCGCCAGCAAAGCGTGGGTGGGCGTCGGCCCGCCGTTATCACTTAGGCTGTCCAGCAGCGGGTCTGGCCCGATGAGGTCGCCCGCCGCCGCGCTGACGGCGCAGCCCGCACCGTCTTGAATCAGGTTGTGGCCCAGCGATTGCCACTCGCCCGCACAACTTCCGCTGAGGATGCTGTTGCTCACGGATACATTGCCGCTTTGATTTTGCAAGCTGCTGCCGGAAACGGCCGTGTTCCCGGCAATGGTCACAAAATTCAACGAAGTCGTGCCTGCATTGCTCAGCCCGCCCCCCGCCTGACCACTGGCATTGCCGCTGATGGTCACGTTGCTCAGGGCAGCCTGCCCTTGTACCCACAGCCCGCCGCCAAAACCGGGAGCCATATTCCCCCAAATGGCGCTGTCGCTCATGGTGAGTGTGCCGGTGTCCGCCACAAAAATGCCGCCTGCATTGTCGGAGGCGATGTTTTCGGAGATGGTGACAGCCGTTAACGTCAAATCGCTCTCCACATAGACGCCGCCGCCGCTGCCGGGTACGTTGCCCTGCCGCATGGTGATGCCAGTGATAACGGCCGTGCCATCAATTACATGCACAATGCGGTCATGCAGGCCCACGCCTTCAATGATAGTCACATCTGCCCCCACGCCTTCAAGGGTCACAGTGTCGAGCAAGTCCAAATCGCCCGTTGCCGCCGCATTCTCCTGGCCGTTATCCGTGCGCGTTAGCTGATAGGTTCCCGCAGGCAGCACAATGGTATCCGCGCCATCACCAGCCACGCATTCCCCATTGCGATTACCTGAGCGTCTATCGGTATTGGCGGCAATCACCGCCTCGCGTAAAGAACACATCCCATCGCTGCCCTGTTTCAGGTCATCGAAGGTGTTCACATTAATGATAGTCTCGGCGAAACTGGAGCGAATTGGCCCCCCAAATAGCAAAATTGCCAGAAATATGAAAACGGCCGTCGCTTGTCTGTGGCGATGGTTTCCCAAAAATCGAGTCATCTCAAACGTGTCCATTGACTAATCCTTTCTACCATTACGAGTCAAGCGATTGATCACCGTACAAAGACAATGACCGCACCGCCATTCAAGATACCGATACATCTCAATGGCTCCCCAAATCTATTTTTTTGCATCTTTGCCTGAGTAGACAATATTTACTGTGGATAGAGATAAATCAAATTACGATAGAGCATCTCACCCTAAACGCCCTCCTTAAAAATAAGAGGGATAGTTTACGATTCTCCTTACGACTTTTGACACGATTTGCAGGAAACGGCAGAACTCTTTCCGGTACAACATATACGGCATCATGATACTGCTGGCTCTGCCTCTTTATTAGCATTCAGGGATTGACGCAATATTGCACAGAATATATAATACTGATACTATAGTATCAGTATTATATATTCTGTGTCTTAACACAAAGGCGATTATGTCCCTAAAACATGCTATTCTAGGCTTCTTATCCTTTGCTCCTGAGCCATTAACAGGTTACGACCTGAAAAAAGCATTTGATAATTCGGTGCGCCATTTCTGGCCTGCCAATCAGAGTCAAATTTACCGCACTCTGGCGGCGCTGGCTGAAGATGGCTTGGTTGAGATTGACGTAGTTGAACGAGCAGAGCGGCTGGATATGAAGCTGTATCACATCACCGAAAACGGCCGTGCGGAACTGCATCACTGGCTATCCACCCCACTTCCCCCGCAAGATTATCGGGAAGCGTCGCTGATTCAGGTGTTTTTTGGCGGTAATCTGACTGACGATGAACTACTGAACGTCTTACAGCATGAAGCGCAAGCTATTGAAGAACGGTTGGCGCTTTATGCCGAGATATATACCGCCTCGCTAGATAGAATCGATCAGGCTAATAATCCGCGTGCCCTGGCTCTAAGTGTGTTCACGCTGGAGTATGGCATTACCAGCGATCAGTCGGCGTTAAACTGGCTGCGCTCAGTGATCGAGCGGCTGCAAACTGGCAATTATTCCCCGGCCAACCTGGCCATATTGATAGGAGATAATCACGAGAACAATGTCTAAAACAACACGCAATCTGATTATATTTACGGCCGTTTCCCTCGGCGGCGGCTTTGTTGGTATCGCTGTAGACCGACTGAACCCGCCAGCCAACCCCATGCAGGGGCTGGGGGCGCTCATCTGGCTGGCCTCACCACTGGTCACCGGCCTACTCTTACGCGCCTTTGGCGGTGATGGCTGGCAGGATGCTGGATTCAAGCTCAACCTGAAAACAGGCTGGCGTTGGTATCTCGCTGCCTTGCTCATCATTCCCCTTGTCACCCTGCTGGTGATCGTGCTGGGAGCCACTTTCCGAGCAATTGACCTTTCCGGTTTTGCCGCCCAAGGATTAGGGGCATTTCTCAGTCTGGCGGCAGCAACGTTCGGCGGCTCAATGGTCAAGAACCTCTTTGAGGAATTTGCCTGGCGCGGCTATCTCACACCACGCTTCAACGCACTAAAACTGCACCCCCTACTCAACGCCACATTGACCGGTTTTATCTGGGCGGGCTGGCACATCCCTTATTATTTATATTTTTTAGATAAGGAAGTATTGACCTCACATACGCCCTTGAGCATACCAGTCTTTATCCTGTCCGCATTCCTCGTTTTGCCCTTTCACGCCCTGGCCTATGGCGAGCTGCGCCTGCTGAGCGGGTCAGTCTGGCCGGCCTGGCTGCTGCACAACGTCGCTAATGCCATCAGTCTATCCCTGGTCTCTGGCGGATTTATGATTCTAAAACGCAACTTTGCCGGTGTCTTGCTTTCGCCAGGGACGGAAGGCATTCTCTCCTCTCTACTAATGGGGTTGATCGGTTTGATATTGTACCGGTATCGTCTCCAGCACCAGGCACCCCTTCTCCAGAAGAGATGAAATGCATTGATGGCATAATTTCCGCGTTTCGCTGAAATAGGGAATCTCAATGTTAAAACAGTTGGTCGCACCTGCGGCCAACTATTTCGTGCAAAATTGCCTAAATTCCCTATACTAGCCGCTGTTTGCTGACAAACCTGTTCGGTAAACCCCATTGACAAGCGACATTTAATTGCTTTCGTAAGAAAGTCAGGATTTACTCAAGTATTGGTGGTCGCCCGGAAGTTTTCCCGTGCCGCAATACCGCCAAATTTTGACCAAGGAAATTTTTATGCTCTACAATCATCTGAAAATCCTCGAATCCGAGGCAATCTATGTGATGCGCGAGGTGGCGGCACAGTTTGAACGGCCGTACCTCCTCTTCTCTGGTGGCAAAGATTCTATCATCCTCGCCCACCTGGCACGCAAAGCCTTCCACCCTGCCCCCATCCCCTTCACCTTTTTACATGTGGATACCGGCCACAATTTTCCAGAAACACTGGAATTCCGCGATGCCTTGATGGAAAAAATCGGGGCGCGGTTGGTGGTGCGCTACGTGCAAGACAGCATCGACCAGGGGCGCGTCGTCGAAGAAACCGGCCCTTATGCCAGCCGCAATGGGCTGCAAACGGTCACACTGCTAGACGCGCTGGCCGAGTTCAAAGTGGACGCGGCCATTGGCGGCGCTCGCCGCGACGAGGAAAAGGCTCGCGCTAAAGAACGCTTTTTCTCGCACCGCGACGAGTTTGGGCAGTGGGATCCCAAGAATCAGCGACCGGAGTTGTGGAACTTGTATAACGGCCGTAAAAAGCCCAACGAAAACTTCCGCGTCTTCCCCATCAGCAACTGGACAGAGCTAGACGTGTGGCAATATCTACAGCTAGAACAAATCGAATTGCCCTCCCTCTACTTCTCCCACGAACGCGACATCATCAACCGCGACGGCGTTCTGCTAGCCACCTCCGATGTGGTTTACCCCGTTGGCAACGAGCAAGTTGAGCGCCGCATCATCCGCTTCCGCACCATCGGCGATATGACCTGCACCGGTGCAGTTGAGTCCGCCGCCGGAACCATTGATGACATCGTGGCTGAAGTAGCCTCCGCCCGCGTCACCGAACGCGGCGCCCGCGCCGACGACAAACGCTCAGAAGCCGCCATGGAAGACCGCAAAAAGGCAGGTTACTTTTAGTAGACAGTGAACAGTAATCAGTGACCAGTAACCGATTACTGATTACTGATTACTGAATACCGTTTACCAACTACGGAATAAAACAATATGACAGATAAAACCCAACAAATCGAACTACTACGCTTCACCACGGCGGGCAGCGTTGATGATGGTAAAAGCACGCTGATCGGCCGTATGCTGTACGATTCCAAATCCATTTTTGAAGACCAAATGGAAGCAGTGGAACGTGCCAGCGAGAACCGAGGCGACGAAGAAGTAGACCTGGCCCTCCTCACTGATGGGCTGCGTGCCGAACGCGAACAAAAAATCACCATCGACGTGGCTTACCGCTACTTCGCCACGCCCAAACGCAAATTCATCATCGCCGACACGCCCGGTCACATCCAGTACACGCGAAACATGGTCACCGGTGCGTCCACAGCGGAACTGGCAATCATCCTCATTGATGCCCGCAAGGGGGTACTCACGCAGTCCAAACGACACGGCTTTTTAGCAACACTGCTGCGCATCCCGCACCTGGTTGTGGCGATTAATAAGATGGACCTTGTTGACTACGCGCAGGATGTGTATGAGCAAATTGTGCAAGATTACACTGAGTTCGCGCACCTGCTCAACGTGCAAGACGTGACATTCATTCCTGTCTCTGCGCTGCGTGGCGACAATGTGGTGGAAAAAAGCGAGAAGATGCCCTGGTATGATGGCCCCACTTTGCTGCATCACCTGGAAAATGTAAACGTGGGTGCAAGCCTGAACAATGTCGATTTTCGTTATCCGGTGCAGTATGTGCTGCGCCCCAACCAGAACTTCCGTGGTTACGCTGGGCAAATTGCTTCCGGGCGCATTGCCAAAGGCGAGGAAGTGGTTATTTTGCCCTCCGGTCTCTCTAGCAAAGTAGAATCCGTTGTCACCTCTGATGGCGAGCTGGATGCAGCTAATGTAGGTGATTCTATTGTCCTGACATTGGAGGATGAAATTGACATCAGCCGTGGGGATATGATTGTGCGCACAAACAACCTGCCGCAAAAGAGCAACCGTGTGGATGCCACTCTTTGCTGGATGAGCGAAGAGCCAATGAAACCACGCGGCCAATATTGGGTACAGCACACCACCCGGCTCGTGAGCGGTTTCATCTCAGAACTGAATTACAAGATTGACGTGGACACGATGCACCGCGAGGATGCAGAGTCGTTGAAGTTGAATGAAATTGGGCGTATTCAATTGACCACGACGCAACCGCTTTATTATGACCGCTATCAAATTAACAGGGCAACGGGTAGTTTTATTCTAATCGACCCAGCGACCAATAATACAGTGGCGGCAGGTATGATTCGCGGCAAGTCGCGCAATGTGGATCAACTCCGTGAAGGCGAAGTGGATACATCGCCATCCCGACCCAAGTCAAGTAACGTGGTCTGGGAGCAAGAGGGGATTAGCCTGGCGCAGCGGGAAGAGCGGAATGGACATAAAGCGGCCGTTCTCTGGTTCACCGGTTTGTCTGGCTCCGGTAAATCTACGATTGCTAAGAAGCTGGAACAACGCCTCTTTGCGGATGGCGTGCATACCACGTACCTGGATGGCGACAATTTGCGGCACGGGCTAAACGGCGACCTGGGTTTTAGCAGCGCTGACCGGCAGGAGAATATCCGCCGCGCAAGCGAACTGGCCAAGCTCTCGTTTGCGCATGGCAATGTGACCCTGGCTTGCTTTATTTCGCCGTTTACGGCTGATCGTCGGTTTGCAAGGGGATTGGTTCCAGACGGCCGTTTCCTAGAAATCTACGTCAAGTGCGACCTGGACGTGGTCAAGCGCCGCGATACCAAAGGCTTCTACGCCAAGGCCATCGCTGGCGAGATAGCCGATTTCACCGGCATTTCCTCGCCCTACGAAGAGCCAGAAAATGCAGAACTCGTCGTCGAAACAGACATTCAAAGTGTGGATGAGATTGTCGAGCAAATTCTAGCCGCACTTTACGAACGAGGGATTTTGCCCAACAAATAATCCCCAAAACGGAGACTAGAGACTGGATAATCTCCAATCTCTAGTCTCCAATTATTTACTGCGGTTGTGCCGCCAATGTGATAGAAAGTTCCAGCGAACGGCCGTCACGCAGCAGTGTCAGTGTCACCACATCCCCCACCTGAGTATTTAGCTCCAGATATTGCTGCAAGCTGTTCCAATCTGTGATGGGGGTGTTATTAACGGCTGTTAACACATCTCCACCCAAATAAATACGCCGGTTGCCCACAATACTTTGCTGCGTTGCCCCTTGCACGCCAACCGCCTCTGCCGGGCTGCCGCGATACAACTGGGCAATCAAAATCCCCTGTTCCACCGGTAAATCTGCCACATCTGCCAGTTCCGGGGTGATGGAGTAACCGAGGAAACCCAGCCAGGGATGCGGGTAAAAGCCCTGCTCGATAAGCGCAGGCACAACCCGTTTGACGGTATCTACCGGGATGGCAAACCCGATCCCCTCCGCACCTTGCTGAATGGCAGTGTTCACGCCAATCAGATCGCCACGCGAGTTGAGCAGTGGCCCACCGGAATTGCCAGGGTTGATGGCGGCATCGGTTTGGATGACCTCATAAATGTAGCTGTCGGTGTCGGTTTGTAACGGCCGTCCCAATGCACTAACCACGCCCGTCGTCAACGTGCGATCCAAGCCAAAGGGGTTGCCAATAGCAATGGCCCGCTGCCCCACGCGCACCTCTGCCGAACTGCCCAACGAAATGGGAAAGAGATGCTCCGGAGGCAAATCCACTTTCAGCACCGCTAAATCATTGGCCGGATCAATGCCAACCACTTCGGCAGGCAAAGATGTGTCGTCAGAAAAGGTCACTTCCAGGCTTTCTGCATTCTCGACTACGTGATTGTTGGTAATGATGTGCCCTTCGGTGTCGTAGACAAAGCCGGAACCTGTGCCTTCGCTAGACTGCGGCCCAAAGAAAAAATTCATGGTCACAACGCGGGCAGTGACGTGAACCACAGACGGGCCAACCCGCTCATACAAATTGGTGATGAGCTGTTCTTCCACATCAAGCGGGGCAAGTACGTCGTCACTGAGGGGGGTGGGCGTGGCAACGAGGATAAGGGGGGTCGCTGTGGGTGCGGGGGCGGCTGTGGGGGTGGTAACGGCCGTTGCCAATTGGCAGCCAAATCCCAACAACGCCAGCGTAAGAACAATCAACAAATAACGTTTAGACATAGTGTTTCTCCAGGCCGTATTCTATCCGAGATGCCGCGTTGCAGAGCCAGCAATCAGCAGAAACTAAGGTTTGGGCATCAGCAACAGCACCTCTTCTTTCTCACACCTCCCTTTCCACAAAGAGGCTGGCGGTTTATGTTATAATTTTTCCAGAGCCGAATGGAGCCATATATGAACGCCACTGAATTTTGCCACCGGTTTAAGAAGAGTTACAACCTCTCAGAAATTAAAGAGCTTTGCCAGGAGCTGCAAATTGATTATGAAGAGTTAGCCGGGGATACAAAAACCGAGAAAGTCTATGATTTGCTGCGCAATATATCGCGGCAAAGGCGTCTCGCGGTCTTATTAAATTGGGCACGACAGGCACGCCCGCAGGAGCAATGGCCTGTTTCGCCACTAGAAATCACGCAATTAGAACAAGACCTTGTGCCGCAAGTTGATCATTATTTTTATCGCAAAAGCAGTACAGATTTAAGAAATGGCGGGCCTTCTCAATTTTTATTTGCCGGACTTTTGGTGCTTGCGCTAGTCATCATCGTTGCCCTGGTCGTTTTGCTGGTTGTTTTCGTTTTACAACAGCCTACACCAACTCCCAGTCCCCCTCTCCCTACACAAGTTGAAACGATGCCGAACGGCCGTGCAACTGAAACGCCAACCTCGGAACCCAGCCAAACGCCCATTCCCCCATCAGCAACGCCGACGCTGACGCCAACTGTGACAGAAACGGCCGTGCCTACAGCAACGCCAACCATGACAGCAACCCTGAAACCCACACAGCAAGCTGCTGGCGCAAACGAATATACACCGCCCCCCGCCATACATACCAACACGCCGCCGCCGCCGACTCCCGAACCGATCGTACCCACTTCCACGCCGGAGCCGCCGCCACCGACCCCCATCCCTTCACCTACAAAAGCTCCGCCGGAACCCTAGCGCCCAAATAGGAGCCAATCCATGTTCAAAAAAGGGCCACTTATCCTTTTCACGTTTATCTTGTTTGCCATACTTACCACAAATTCGCTGCGCCTGGCGCAAGTTGATTCCGCCCCAGCCACTGGGGGGCTAATCATCAACGAGATCGATTATGACCAACCAGGCACAGATACGGCAGAATATATTGAGCTAAAAAATACAGGGGAAACGGCCGTGTTCGCCGCCGACTACGTTATCAAACTGGTAAATGGATATAACGAGGAGGTATACCAGACCATTACCCTACCGGCCGTCTCCATTCCCGCATCCGGTTACTTTACCATTTGCGCCAATCCCCTAACTATGCCTGACTGCGACTGGTACGTCTCCCCCACGTCCAACCTCATTCAAAATGGCTCACCAGACGCGGCTGCGCTGCTGCTGGACAGCACAATTGTAGACACCGTAAGCTACGAAGGAAGCGTCCCTGGCTACGTGGAAGGGTCTGGCAGCGGCATAGAAGACGACCCCAACGAAGCATATGCTGGAATCAGCCGTTACCCAGATGGCAGCGACAGCAATTACAACAACCAGGACTTCTTTTTGTTGTGCGACACGCCGGGAGAAGCCAATATCGCGCTGGGAGCCTTTTGTGAAGCCACCGTCACCCCAACCAATACGCCTATCCCCATCAACTCACCCACACCAAGCACGCCCACACCCGCAGCCCCCACCGCAGAAGTAACGCTTACCCCCTCGTTAACCCCAACCCCATCCGCAACACCTTCCCCAACTCCTACGCCGTATCCGCCCACACCCACGCCAGCGCTCATACTTCTCCCTATCGTGCAGCTTCCATTCCATTCACAAGAGCCAAATGACAATGCTGCTCAAGCCAATGGCCCTATCCACTCTCATGAAACGGTGACGGGTAATTTCCCGGCTGGCGACTCGCGTAATGATTATTACTACTTCAACATGGACTGGCCTTATACCATCTATGCCACCCTGACAAACATTCCCGCAGGCCAGGATTACGATCTCGTCATTCGAGACAAAGACATGAATGTGCTTGGCTATTCAGGGCAATACGGCAATATAGATGAGGCCGCTCTAACCGCAATGGTCTATCCTGGGCGGTACTTCGTTCAGGTTTATAACTATTTGGGTACACCTAGTAATGGGGCTTATCAGTTACGGGTTGAGTATGTGTACGTGCCATGATTATTTTTTCGCCAAGCGCCTGCGCAGGTATTGGACGGTTCCCCACAACACATTGAAGCGCGGTACGCGCTGGCAGTAAACGGCGTACGGCTCCCCAAACTGCCGCAAACAAAGCGTTTCCTCTTGCACGGTCATGACGGCAAGCAAGGCAATGCCACCCATTGCCAACAAAACAGACAGCCCATGTTGTTGCAACAGGGCAAACCCCGCAAAAAGCAAGATGTAGCCGAGGTATTGAGGATGGCGCACCAGGGCATATAAGCTGTGTTCGGCAACGGCCGTTGTCTCATAATAAGGTTGGTTTGCTGGGGAACGGCCGTGACGAGCCAATAACGCAAACGGCCAAAACGTGAACACCGCCGCCCAAAATAGCACCCCCACTCCTACCCAGCGCAAACAAGGATTTGTCCCTTTGGGCAACATCATCCCAACCCCAATCAACAGTCCAAACAACACCACAATCAGCCAACTCCAACGATAAACTGCGCTGCTCAGTCTCGGCGAATCGCTCATTGCAACCCCCTTGAAAAATATACCCACATCCACCCATATTTTATCATCCCATATTCCCACCTCACTGCCAACGAACGGCAGCAATCCGCTTAACCGGCTTGCAATTTAGAACATTCGTGCTACAATTCAGGTGTATTTATTAACCCTGTGCGCCTCCCTTTGCATCCCCCCACGGCGCAACAACTACCCCAAATGGAGAAATGCTATGTCTCACCCGATTGTTCATATTGAGTTGTCTGCAAATAATCATGAAGAAGCCGCCAAGTTTTATACGGCCGTTTTCGACTGGCAGATACAGTCATTCCCGGAAATGAATTACACCACGTTCACTTCTGGCGAAGGCGGGCCTGGTGGTGGTTTCAACAATGTGTCTGACGAGTATCCAGCCGGACAAGTCGTCATTTACATCAACACCGATAACATCGAGGCAAGTATGGAGAAAGTTGAAGCCAATGGGGGGCAGCGGGTTTCACCGGATATTGACATTCCAGGGGTGGGCACAATGGCAATGTTCAAAGACCCAACGGGCAATACGCTATCTTTACTGAAACCGGCAGAGATGTAATTAGGTGAGAGTGGCGAGTGCTCAAACTCGCCACTCTCATACTGAAGCGCCAGAATAATATTTGATGCCATCTTGGGCAGCTTCCCAAAAAACTCCCTCAACATATACAATCACCTCCCCCCCTACTCATTCAACAAATCCAAACATTAAATTATTGGCAAACCACCCTGTAACGCCGAATGTAACGTTGATGAATATAATCAACTATAAGCAGATTCTTGGAAATGGTCTTATTATTCAATGATGATCTCGGAAAATGATTAACAAATTTGCCGTTCACCAGAACCTGTATACCATGCCTTTTATTGCAACCATTCTCAACAAGTGGCGTAGTTTTTGGGACACATACGGCCGTGCAGGGAGCGCCTCCCAATCAGAAACCTATGCCCGCCAGACAGACTTGCTCTGCAATATATTGAAATTGCTCTGGCCTGGTACCCTCCTCATTTTACTTTTCTGGCTAGTTTCAAATCCCGAGTTAAGCACAGCCCCAATCATTGCCCTCAGCATTTTCAGCATTCTGGCAATTGTCCATCTGCTGGCTTATACAAACCATACACATACTGCCACCATTGCCCTCATCAGTTCAATCTTCTTCGTTGTCAACAGCGTCATACTCATCACAAATGGCTCAATTGTATCGCGGATGATGATACTAAACGCGCTGATCGTGGCCGTCCTTCTTGCCAGCCTACTACTAAGCACCAAAGCCACGCTCATAGTCGCCAGTTTATGCTCGCTCAACTTTGCCGTCTTCTTCTTTGTTCCTGACGTTCCTGCACGTGTCGTGTTTGCCCTATTAACATTTTCCGCATCCGCATCAACAATCATAGTTGCCATCGCTCTCGTCTATCACCGTTTTATTAACCAAATCACCTTAGATGATGTACGTTACCGTGCCTTGTTTGAACAAACGCACGATGCCGTCTTTATTTTGACTTTGGAAGGGCAGCATGTTGCTGCCAATCGCCGCGCCGCCGACTTGTTGGGATATACTACTGAAGAAATTCAAAATTTGTCAGTCAAGGAATTATCTGCCGAGCCTCAATCCAGTGAACAAGCTCGTCAACGCATTCTGCACGGGGAGCATATCCCCCAGTACGAACGCCTCTTCCGCAAGAAAAACGGCGATGTAGTTCCTGTGGAAATCACAGCCGAACTGGTGTACGACGAAAACGGCCGTCCCCTTCACATTCAAAGCGTCGTCCGCGATATTAGCCAACGCAAACAAGCAGAACAACAAGCACGCGAGCTCACTTTGGAACAAGAACGCGTGCGCTTACTCACCCAATTTATCACCAACACATCACACGAATTTCGCACCCCCCTATCCGTCATCAGTACATCCCTGTATTTATTGGCTCAAACAAACGACCCGGAAAAACGACAAAAATACGCCCATCGTGCCGATACACAAATCTGGCGAATCAATCGTTTGCTGGAAATGTTGCTGCTCATGTCCCAACTAGACAGCGACACACCAGTAGATTTGGCTCCCACCAATCTCAACACGCTCATCAAAAACACCGTTAGCAAGATGATGGAGCAACCAGATTTAAGGTGCCGCACCATCCAATTACATCTGCCGCCAAACTTGCCAGACATTCATGCTAGTGATGAGTTTTTGGCTGCGGCAATCAAACAACTCATTGATAATGCCCTGCGATACTCGCCGGATAACTGTTCTGTCGGAGTACGGACATTTCAACAAAATGGGTGGGTCATCTTTGAAACTTGTGATGACGGTATCGGCATTTCAGAAGAAATTATGCCGCGCATTTTTGAACGCTTCTGGAGACAAGATGTAGCTCATTCAACACCGGGCTTTGGGCTAGGATTATCTATTGTCCAGCAAGTTGTGAACCAGCATCACGGCCGTATTGAAGTCGAAAGCACGCCCGATCAAGGCAGCGTCTTCCGCATCTGGCTGCCCACCGCAAACATGGAAAGCCAAAGATAACCTTAATATTTTTTAAGCCAACCGACTGCGAAAATCCCGAATATTCTCCGCAATAGATTTATTTTTATTAAAAATGGCGCTGCCCGCCACCAAGACATTCGCTCCCGCTGCAACTATTTCTGCGGCATTACCTGGTTTAACGCCGCCATCTACCTCCAAATCAGCAGCAGAACCAATAGCATCTAGCATCTGGCGCAAGCGGCGAATCTTGGCTGTGCTGGTAGGAATATAACTCTGCCCGCCAAATCCCGGATTGACAGACATGATCAGCACCAACTCCACATAAGGCAAAATCTCCTCCAGTGTAGCCAGCGGCGTGGCCGGGTTCAGTGTCACTCCGGCCTTCACACCCAACTCGTGGATAGCTTGCACTGTGCGGTGCAAATGGGTCGCCGCTTCGACATGCACGGTGATCATGTCCGCCCCGGCAGCAGCAAAAGCTTCCACATATCTGTCTGGATTTTCGATCATCAGATGTACATCCATGACCGCGCCTTTTGTGGTGGTTAACGGCCGTAACGCCTTCACAATCAGCGGCCCAATCGTGATATTCGGCACAAAATGCCCATCCATCACATCAACGTGAATGTACTCCACCCCTGCGTCAAGCGCCTCTGCCACCTGCTCCCCCAGCCGCGCAAAATCAGCCGAAAGGATAGAGGGCGCTAATTTCACTTTATGCACCATGATCAGCCCACCATCTCCAATGCGGCAGCAACCATCGCCTGTGGCGTCAGGCCAAATTCGGCGTAAATACGCTCAAAGGGAGCAGACGCGCCAAAATGATCGATACCAATCACCGCGCCGTCGCTGCCCACGTAACGCTGCCAGCCCAAAGTCACGCCTGCTTCAATAGCCACGCGGGCGGTCACGGTTGGAGGCAGCACGCTGTCACGGTAATCCTGCGGCTGCGCATCAAACAGTTCCCAACTAGGCATGGAAACCACACGGGCAGAAACACCCTTTTCCGCCAGCAGTTTTTGTGCATCCAGAGCAATCTGTACTTCGGAGCCGGACCCCAGCAATATCACCTGCGGATTAGCTGCATCAGCCAAAACATAGCCGCCTTTGGCTGCGCCTTGGGCCACAGCGCGGTCTAGTACAGGCAGGTTTTGCCGCGTCAGAGCCAGCGCGGTAGGGCCGTTCCGTCGGGCAATGGCTGTTTGCCAGGCAACGGCCGTTTCCCACGCATCCGCCGGACGAAGGACAACCAAATTCGGGATCGCCCGCAGCGCCGCCAACTGCTCAATGGGCTGGTGCGTCGGGCCATCTTCACCCAGGCCAATAGAATCATGCGTAAACACGTAAATCACCTGCTGTTCCATCAGCGCCGCCAGGCGCACCGCCGGACGCATGTAATCGGAGAAGACCAGGAAGGTGCCGCCATAGGGAATGATGCCGCCATGCAGAGCCATGCCGTTCATGATTGCGCCCATCCCATGCTCGCGCACGCCAAAACGCAGGTAACGGCCGTCCCAATGCCCCTTCTGCACGTCTGCCTCCCCCTTCAAATCCGTCTTATTTGAGCCGGTCAAGTCAGCCGAGCCACCCAGCAGTTCTGGCACAACCCGCGCAAAGGCATTCAGCACCTGCCCAGATGCGGCGCGGGTGGCAATCGGCTTGCCGAACTCCGGCATCGCTGCCGCTTCCCAGCCCTGCGGCAGTTCACCGTGCATCATGCGCTTGAATTCTGCCGCCAGTTCTGGGTAGGCTGCTTCATACTGCGCCAACAAATCACTCCAGGCATGGTGCTTTGCCGCGCCCAATGTACCTGCCGTACCCAACAGCTCATACGCTCGCGGATCTGTCCAGAATTTCTCTTGCGGCAGGCCCAAATTCTCGCGGGTCAGGCGTATTTCTTCTTCACCCAACGGCTCGCCGTGTGCCTTGGAAGTACCAGCCCGGTTGGGGCTGCCAAAACCAATAATAGTGCGGCAAGCAATGAGGGACGGCCGTTCCTCATCTGCCAATGCCTCATCCAATGCCGCCTTCACCGTCTCTACATCATGTCCATCTGCCCGCGCCGCGTGCCAACCATACGCCGCAAATCGTGCCAGCACATCTTCTGTAAACGCCAGCGTCGTCTTGCCATCAATGCTGATGCCATTGTCATCGTACAGCACAATCAGCTTGCTCAGGCCCAGATGCCCAGCCAGCGCCGCTGCCTCATGAGATATTCCTTCCATCAAATCGCCATCCCCGGCAATCACAAATGTACGATGATCCACCATCGGAAACTCAGGGCGATTAAATTTTTGCGCCAGCCACTGCTCTGCCATTGCAAAACCCACCGCATTAGAAATGCCTTGCCCCAGCGGGCCAGTCGTCGTCTCCACACCTACCGTGTGCCCATGTTCAGGATGCCCTGGCGTGCGGCTGCCCCACTGTCGAAAATTCTGCAACTCCTCCATCGGCAAATCATAGCCGCTAAGGTGCAGTAAAGCGTACAACAGCATACTGCCATGCCCCGCCGAGAGGATAAAGCGATCTCGATCCGGCCATTGCGGATGCCGGGGATCAAATTTTAAATATTTTGCCCAGAGTAACGAGGCAACATCGGCCATGCCCATCGGCATACCGGGGTGACCAGAATTCGCCCGCTGTACTGCATCCATCACCAGCACGCGAATAGTATCGGCTATCGGTTTAAGCGCGGAAGCGAGAGGTTGAGTCATGAGAGTCTCCTTTTATGGTTGTTCCAGAAAAGATTTAAGGCTTCAATTCTAGCCTTAAATACCATTGTCGTCATTTTCTATAGACGAGCTAAGAGATCACTTTCTCAAAGAATGACAAAAAGGATTCCTGTTGCTCGTTAACATTGCTTATTTGCCACGACCCTTCAAACAAGATACGTACGCTGCGATGGCGGTCAGGTGCATCGCGCAGGGGCGAGGTGAGGAAATCTAAGCCTTGCTCAATCTCGGCGGCGATTTCGGCAAGCGGCAACACGCGAATCCATGCCGCTGCCAGTTCCAACGCCAACGGCAAACCCTCTACAAGCTGGCAAATGTGGCTAACGGCCGTCACATCCAACGCACAATCCGGTTTCAGACGCCGCGCCCGGTCAGCAAACAATTGGATGGCCGGGTAATCTGCCGCCTCATTGTCGTTCGTGACAGAGGGATAGGGCAGCCCGTTTAGTTCCAGCAGCGATTCGGCCTGCACGTTCAACCGCTCCTGCGACGTAACCAGTAGTTTGACCTGGGGAGCTTGCGCCAAAATTTCAGTGACGAGGGGGATACGGCCGTCGGTTAGCAGTTGTTCAAAATTGTCCAGCACCAGCAGCATTTCTTTGCGGCGCAGGTATTGGAGCAACTGCGCTTGCGGGCTACCCGCCCCGGAAAAGGTGAAATCAATGGCCTGCGCAACGGCCGTGACCAAATCCGCCTCATTATCCAGCGAAGCCAAAGGGACTAACCACACGCCATCCAAAAAATCGCCGAGTTTGCCACGCGCCGCTTGCTGCGCCAGGCGCGTTTTCCCTATGCCGCCCGGCCCAACCAACGAGGGCATGATTGTCAACACCAATATTGCTATCATGTCGCCTTACATTCATTATCAATACACCAATGACGCCGGCCAGTATAGTTGGTATCTACCCGAAGGATGTTGGTATGTTGTGGCTGAGGCGAAAGGGTACGAGACGTTAACAAGTCCCATCGTGTCTCCTTGTCTCCCAATCTCTTTGCCTCCTCTCAGTACTTGTCATTTATGATTCGCCTGTGGCGAAACGGCCGTTCCGCTACCTGGCACGCCTCTTTACAAAATCCACATACAGGCGAACAACACCGTTTCCCTGATTTGCCCAGTTTACTGGCATTTTTGGAAACGCAAACAAACGAACGTTGGGCCGGTTATCGTCCTCATACATCAATCGAAAAGGAAGACATATGAAGCTGTTTTCGGATCAACACAACACCGGCCCTGAACGCTGAACCAAGCATATTTGCCATTGGGAAGTGCAAGATGGGGAGTACGGCCGTACTCCCCATCTTGCACTTCCCAATAATCCCAGACACGCCAAGCGTCTACAGACCATTCCCCAACCCACTCACGCGTTCTAGTAAACGGCCGTTGAAGCACACCTGCGCGACTAGCTGGCACGCTCTACTTCTTTAGCGACGAACACGAGACCGCCACCCAGCAGTTCCGCGACTCACTACGACTGGCAAAGCTGACCGACAGTTCCCACATGCTGGGCAGTGCCTCCTTCCATTAATTCACGGCCATGTGGGAAACGCGCCAGTTTGCCAAAGCGCAAGCAGCCCTGCTAAATACACGCATCCCCCACTTTCGATTGGCCTCATGCAGTCCCGCAGCAGGTTGCCTTCCGGTGACTACACAAGCAGCACCCGCTGCCCGATGGCAAAACCGGCTTAGGCACTGGTCGTTGGCTTTTGCAGCAAATATCAAATAAATGCCGGGCACTAAAAAAGTGCCCGGCTTATCGGTTGTGTTATGGATTGTTGAGGAGGATAGGGATATATATCAATACATCCGTTTCCACTGTCAAAACGGCCGTTTCCATCCCCACAGCATTTCCACTCACAGACATTACTACTGCTTCAATATCAAACATACCGCCGCCCGTGGCCGTGACAGCAACCGGAATTCTGGCGACACCATGCGCCGGAATGAGCAGTTGGTTAGCCGCCTCCACGCTCACGCCACCGGGCGTGTTGAAGGCAATATCAAACGTCGTCACCACATTGCCCGTGTTGCTGATGATAAGCGTGAACTGACCCGTCAACGTCTGGATCGTTTGTTCCGGCGGTTCCCAGGTAACGGCAACCGCTTCGTAGTTGGTGAAGGTCACGTCCATCTTGTCCTGGCTTTGTATGGCGCTTTCCGTTTGCGACGTTGCCGCCGCAATCAACTCAGCCGCACCTGGCATCATGAAATCCAGATTGTCGGCCGTCAACTGCACCGTTTGCACCTGGCCTGGGTTGAGCGTGACCGAATCCGCCGAGAGCTGCCCTACTAGAGCAAACAGGCCAGCGATTTGTAGATCAAACGTTTCGGCTGCGCTGCCGGTGTTGGTCACTTCAATGTCCCAAACACCGCTGTCCGTTGGATCAAGCATCGTCGGGCCAGCCACAATCTCAATTTGCACACCCAGACTAGAAACCTGCACAGTCCCGGTAATGCTTCCGGCAAGGGCATTGACACTTTGCGCGGTTGCCGTTACGCCTACCTCATAATCGCCAGCCACTGCACCACCGTCCGGCGTCACTAATAACGTTAAGTCCATCGTATTAAACGCGCCAGCCGGAAGGAATACCTCGCTGATGGCGTTGCCATTGCGCTGTAACTGGTGTTCCCAGCCCGTGGGCAGGGTCACATCTAAATCGAATGTTTCCGCCAAATCGCCCAGATTGGTGACGGTGAGCGTGATGGCCGTCGTACTCCCCGGCCCCGTCAACGCGGGATCAGGCGTTAAGCTCAATCCAGCTTGCGGACTGGTAAACGCATTCAAAACGGCATTGGCACTGTCTGCCGCGCCGGAATCAGCGGTGGCGATGATGGTGAAGGGGTGTGGGCCGGAATTAACGGCCGTCACCGCAAAGTCAACCGCCGCCGAACTACCGCCGTCAACTGTCAGCAGCGTGGGCAGGGTCAGAACGGCCGTTCCCGTTGCCGAAAAAGTGTATGTTCGCTGCACGCTTTCCAGATTGTGGACGGTGAGGGTGTACGTGATGGGGGTGTGGGGAACGGCCGTTTGCACTCCCGGCACAATAGATACATCCACGCCATCTATGATGGTGAGCAGCGCCATCGCCTGGTCGGTTCCGGCAGCCCCGTTTGTCACATCCATGATGACGGGCAGGGTGTCGGGGCCTGTGTTGGCGGGAATGGCGAGAGTTAACGTTGCCGTCGTTTCCTCCCCCGCTGCCAAGTTGACGCTGGTCGGATACGTCGCCCATTCAGCCGGAACGCCGGACAGCGACAAGGCGTAAGTATCGCCGTTACTCAGGTCGGGATTAGACAGGTTCAGGGTGAAGGTCACAACGCTGCCCGCTGGCGCGGTCGTTTCCGCCGGAGCTATCGTTACGATGCGCGGCGCAGCCACAAACAGCGGCGGCAAAGTCAGGTAATTGATACCGCTGGGCAGCCGATACGCGATTTGCGTGCCTTGCGACACCATCCGTACTTCGCCCGGCTGCATGTCAGTTAGCAGGCTGTCAAACGTTGTCGTCAGTACCGGGTTGTACCATTCCTGATAGTACGACCAGGTGTAGGTAGGCGGCGTTGCCGTCATGCTGATGGAGGCGGTGTCGGTCAAGACGGTGACATTGGCGATGCCTTCGGTGTAGGTAATAGCAACCTGGTAGGCGGGCGTCGGGTTGCGGTCTGGCGTTTGGGTGCGGTAGGTGTTGTGGATGTCCCACGCATTGGGTTCGCTCACCGGCACGCTCCAATCGTCGTTGATGTTGGTGACGTGATAATTGTGTTGGTTCCATAACGGCCGTGAATCTCCCCACACCTCATCATGCCCAATGACATACAGGCCGTGATGGCCGCCAGTCACAATCTCTGCGTAACCGTCGCCATCCACATCTCCCACCACCGGGTAATCTACAAACGTATTCGATTCGGTCAGTTCCTCATTGAACAGCTTCTCGCCTGTGGGGCCATTCATAATCGTGAATCCCTCATTCATACCATTCCAAAGCACTTCCCACACGCCGTCGCCGTCCAAATCTTGCGTGGCGACGCCGGATGCGGAGGCGGTCGTATCGCCCATTTCCTGGCTCCACAACAATGTGCCATCGGCATTCAGTACCACCAACAGATGATGGCTGGTCACAATCCCTGAGTCGGCAGAAGCAGTCAGAATTTCAATTTCATTATCGCCATCCACATCGGCGACGGTGATAGGGCTGGGATGATCGTAGCTGTCAACACCCAGATAGTAGTTCCACAACAGCGTCCCGTCGGCATCCAACACATCAATGTAATGCCCCCAGTTGATGATCACTTCCGGGCCATCGTCGCCGCCGGGTTGTTTGCCGTCTACATCGACAACGGCCGGCGAGCCAAATGCTTGTGAGACATCGCCAGTGTAGGTATTCGTCCGTGTCCAGGCGATGTTGAACCCGTTGAAGGCATCGTAGGCGGTCAGGGTTTTATCCTGGGCAAAGAGAATGTCTGGGAAGCCGTCGCCAGTGACATCGGCCAGCACCGGCACGGCTGGGAAATTGCCGGTTGGGTCGCTGAACAACACCGTCCCATCATGGTCGAGCACGTACAGCGCATCGTTATTGGCCGCCAAAACAATTTCCGGCCCTGGCTCCAAATCAAGGTTGGCGATGGAGGAACCGGCCCAACCCGCATCAAAGCGTACGGATTTGATGGTGTCGGTGAACCAGTAAACGGAGCCGTCATGATGGAAAGCGGCCGTGCCCTCTGTGCCCATGACGATGATTTCAGCGTTGCCGTCGCCGTCCAAATCGGCCAGCGATGGTTCCGCGCCTGCGCCAACAAGGTCGCTTTGCCAGATGATGGGCGAGCCGCCACCTGCATCTTGCCCGTCGCCGCGATAGACGTAAAGCTGCCCGTTGGATGCTGGGGAAACGATTTCTACCAGCCCATCGCCATCCAAATCGCCGATGGCGGCGGAACTGAGCAGGCCGTTATTGGCGACTGTGGTGGTATATACGTCGGTGGGGGCGGTACTCATCCATTCTACAACGGGCGTGTAGGGCAGGAAGTTGGGTGGGTTGACCTGGAAGGCATCAAGGTAGGGGTCGCCCACGGCGTTGAGATGTACCATGTGGGGGCCATCGCCCAGGTCGGTGTAGTAGAGGGCGATGGGTTGAGCGGTGTATTCAGGGGTTAAATCGACTACGCCCTGGCTGACGCCATCAATGAATACCTCTACTTCTTTGCCGCTTCTTTGCACGGGCAGGAGCATGAGGTCGTTGCCGGTGAAGCCGAACCATAGATGCGTGTTGTGCCCAGATGGGAGGCGGCGTACGACATCACCATCACGCGCAAAAACAATGCGGTCATGGGTAGGCGTTGGATATTGTGTGAGCCAGGAATTGAGTTCGGAATAGTGGAAGGGGCTGTTGTGGTCGTCTAAGTCGGCGTCGAACCAGCCTTCGCCCATTGCGCCGCCGTTCCACACGTCGAAGTAGTCGAAGAAGATGGGGCCGGAAACGGCCGTTACCGAAATGGTATGCGTCCCCGTCATCAAGTTATCAAAATAAACGCTGCCCACATCCTCATAAGTGGACAGGTCTACCGTGATGACAGAGGAACCATCTATGAAAACTTCGGCTATGCCATTCGATTCGCCAAACCCCACGCCAGCCCAACGGCCGTCAAATGTCAGTTCCACCCAATCCCCTACCTGATTGGTTCTGGCCGTGTACGCATTGCTGCTCGGCGGTTCCGCATCCATTATCCAACAATTGGAACAATAGTCCGTTTGCGGGTAGGGGAAGCCGTTGTAGCGCAGGGCGGGATGGTCTTCTTCGTAACGGACAATGGCGGTGGACGCGGGCGGCTCTTCGTAGAAGGGGGCGACGCCGGGCGCGATGAAGGCGTCGATGGTGGCATCGTAACGATAATAGCGCACTTCCATCATATGCGGGCCGTCACCCAGACCTGTGAAGGAGATGGTTTCGGTGATCGGGCTGTCGGCAAAGATGTCGAAACGGCCGTTATCGTTCTGGTTCATCGGCACACCGTCAATACGAATTTCCACCTCGTGGCTGTTCCGCTTGGCCCAGGCTTGGTAAGTGACGGAATCGCCAGTGAAGGGGAACCAGACGGTACTATTAGAATCGGCGTAGGCAAAACTGCCAGCGCTGGCGGCCACTTCGTCCACCTGCGCCCAACCGTAGCTGTAAATCAGCCGGTCACGGTCGCTTTCTTCAAAAGTTCCGTCCGTTTCGGCAGCGCCATCCCAAACGTCGAAGTAATCAATGGCTATCTCGCTGCCGTCGGCGTAAGGGTTGTTGTCGGCGCGGACGGTGACGGTGATGGTGTGGCTGCCGCTGGCGAGGCCGCCATAGTAGACGCTGGCGGTATCTTCGGGGCGATTGTAGAGGTCTACGGTGTCTATCAGGCTGCCATCCAGATGGATGTCGGCCATACCGCGCGTGCGTGCGCTGATGAAGCCGATACCTACCCAAGTTCCGTCGAAGGTGAGGCTGGCGGTGTCGCCCGCCTGCGCCGATTCGACGTAGTAGCCCGAGCTGGCAAACCGTTCAAAAACAGGGGCGCTCCAACTGGCGACGGTTTGGGTGTAGGGGACGCCGTTGTAGCGCAGGGCGGGATGGTCTTCTTCGTAGCGGGTGATGCCGGTTTCTGCGGGCGGCGTGTAGTAGGGAGCGCTGCCGGGCGTGGTGAAATCTTCGAGGGTGAGGTTGTTGCGATGTTGTTCCAGCCGCAGGATGTGAACGCCAGACCCTAAGCCCTCAAAGGAGAAGGTGCGGCTGATGTCCTCGCTGCTGAAGAGGTCTAGTGTGCCGATGAATTGGTCGTCGAGATAGAGACGGCCGTTATCGGCCCCACTGTAGGCAAAGGCACGGTAACTCACGCTGTCGCCGGTGAAGGGGAACCAGACGGTTCCGTCGCTGTTGCGGAGATAGCTGCCGTTGATGGCATCAACATCATCAATGCGGCTCCAACCGCCGCTGAGGTAGAGGCGCCCGGGATACTCCTCAAAAGCGCCGTCGGGCAGCGTTGTCCCATCCCACACGTCTACATAATCGAGCCAGACACGGCCGTTGCCGTTGACGGTCACGCTGATGGTGTGGTTGCCGGGCGTGAGGCTGGGGAAAATCTCGTTGGTCACGCTGTTAAGGCGGCGGTACAGGTCAACGGTGCGTTGGTAGACGCCATCGAGGTAGATGTCGGCGCTGCCAGCATCGGAACTACCGCCCAGCCCCAGATTGATCCATTGGCCGTTGACGGTGATAACGGCCGTGTTACCCGCTGCTGATGAAAAGAGAACCCGATCATCGCTAGACAATTGCCCCACGCCATAACTACGACTGGTCCAAGAGCCAGCAGTTTGGGTGTAGGGGACGCCGTTATACAGCCAGGCAGGGTGATCTTCCTCATAGCGCATGTAACTGCCGATGGGATTGGGGTCGTCAAAGGGGGGGATGCCTGGCGTGGTGAACGCGTCCACATTTGTGTTGCCACGATAGGCGCTGACTTGCAGCAGATGTGGGCCAGGGCCGAAGCCATCGAAGGAGTAAGTGCGGGTGATGGCGTCGTAGTTGAAGGTGCGTAAATCGGTCAGGAATTGGCCGTCAACGTACAGGCGGGTGTGTCCCGCTCCGCTGCCGAGCAGGGTATGGTAGCTGAAACTATCGCCGGAAAAGGGGAACCAGACGTTGCTGGCGTTGTCGCTGACGTAGCTGCCGCCGCTGGCAATGGGATTGGTGTATGTAACCCAGCCCCCTGCCAAAATACTGCGCACATCACTTTGCTCAAACGTGCCATCGGGCAGAGCGGAACTGCTGTTGGTGATGTCAAAGTAGTCGAGCCGGATGTAATCATTGGTGGCGTAGGGGTTGGTTGTACTCAAGGCGGTGACGGTGACGGTGTGGGTGTCGTTGATCAGGTTGTCATAGATGTAACTAACGGCCGTTCCATCCAGCCGCCGATACAAATCCACGACACCCTGGCTCACGCCGTCAATAAACACCTCCGCTTGTCCACCGGTTCGGCCAGCGATAAAGCCAATATTGAGCCAGTCACCGCTAAAGGTGAAGGCCGCCGTTTCGCCGGCTGCATTGGCCTGGTAGTAGCCGCCGCCGCTGGCAAAGGAGGCGGTCTGGCTTGTCCAGGTGCCCGTATAAACAACGGCCGGTTCGGATTGTTCGGTGCGAGTGTAGATGGAATTAATGTCAAGTGACAAGATTGACGATGGGCTGTCTGCCGGTGATGCGTTTGCAGAAACGGCCGTTTCTGTTTCCGTTTCCGTTTCCGCTGTCTCTGTCATGGGCACGGTGTAGATGGGGGTTAACGGCCGTGTGATCGACGCAGTCATTGTCACCGGATAGCTTTCCAGCCCCTGATCCTCAGCCCCTAATCCCCCCGAAACAACCAACGGGGCTACTGGCAAACTCACCTGCGTCAACTCTGTTGTAATGACGGTGGTCACGGTGACATTGCCGGGTGCAACGATGGTAGGCGAAATGGATTGACTGGCTGCCAGCCCCTGCCCGACGGTAAAGAAGCTGTAGCCGCTGCCGTCGGGGATGAGCGCATCACCATCGTCCAGAATGTCTACGGTGACGGTGTAGGTTCCTTCGTTCCAGCCAGAGGTGTCTACGGTTGCCAGTTCGTACCAGCGGGGATTGCCTGCTAAAGCAGTCAGGGGGATGTCCTGAGTAAAGGAAATGGCGTTGTTGGAGGCGATGACGGCCGTCCGCGCATTCCCATCCTGCGCCACACCAGAGATATTGGCGATTTCCACGCTGATCGTCGTGGAACTAACCCCTGTCTCCACAAAGGGCGGGTCGGCGACAACCTGGGTGACCTGGATGAATTTGTCTACCACGTTGAGGCGGGCAACGGCCGCGTCGTGGGGTGTGAGGGTGAAGGGGCCGACGGCCGTAATCTCCGCCGCCACATCAAACGTCCCCAGCACTGCCGGAGTTGAGTTCACCGGCAAATTCGCCGTGTTGCCTGCCGCGATGGTTTCATTGAAAAACTGGTCGCCATCTGGCAAGCCAGTAACGGTGATGGCGTAAGTAGTGGAAAGCGTGCCTTCATTGGTCACATCCAGCAAAAAGCTGGCACTATCGCCCAGCAAAACTGCATCCACATAAGGCGTAAAACGAGCCGATACCTGATGTTCTTCCAAATCACACAATTCCAGACTGAGATGCGTCACCGCATCGCCCAGTGCAGCCATATCTGCCTGCAAATCGGCGGGGTCTGTGTGGATGGCCATATCAGCGGCAATCGCTTCAATCGCCTCATAGCTCAACGCCCGATTGGCTTCACGGGTGTACAAAGCCACGTTTTGTGCCGCAGTGACGGCCGCATCCCGCCAGCCTAAATCGCAATCGCCCGCGTTGCAGCTATTTTCCAGATGGGTGACAGCATAGGCCAGCGCGTCAAACGAGGCTGTGAGCGCGTCGCTGCCCAGGTTGCAAGAATTGCCCGCCTGGTAAAGGGAACTGGTGAGCGGGCTGACGATTTCGACGGCCGTCATTGCCGTTGGTTCATACTCGCCCGCTGCGCTGCGTGCTTCAACAAAGAAGACATCCCCCGGCACAGTGCCGGTGGTGGTGATGACCATTTCGGTGGTGAAACCGGCGTTGGGAGCCAATACGCCTGTGTCCAGCGCCGCGTCCGAGAGCAGGACGGCATCGGCCACATTCGCCGTGCTGAAATGATTGTTTCGCACCGTGACCGTGATGGGGAATGAGGCGGCCGCGTTGCCCACATTTTGCAGCATCACAGGAATGGCAACGAGTTCGTCGGGGGCGGCGGTGTAGACCAGCGAATCGGCCGTCAGGTAGGGGAAGGGAAGCGCGGGCATGGTGAACGCGCCGCTGTCACTGTCGGTGACGCTGCCATTGGTTTGATCGGTAGCGGTGACGGTGAAGGGGTAGCTGGTTCCGGCCGTTGGCAGCGGAGCGGCGGGCGGCACAACGTACAGCCCGATGGCTTGCTGCGCTCCGGAGGCCAGCGTCAGGCTGGTTTGGTCGCCGCTGCCCTGGCTCCACACAGCCCAGCCAGCGGGCAAGCCAGCCACAAAGAGATCAAATGTGGCGGCGGCGGTGGAATCGTTGCGAACCATGACGTTGAAGGCGGCTCCGGATATTTCGGCACGACCGTCTCCCGCATGGTTCAGCGTCAAAGGCAGGTCGTAATTGGAGCCTTGCACCGTTCCCATTGGCACAGTGACCAATGGGTCGGGAACGACCGTTACATCTACGGCCTGATTTTCAGCCAGCGTCAACAAGACAATGGCCGACGAGAAGAGGTCGGGATGAGTGGCAGATTGAGCCGTAACCAGAACGGCGGCGCTGCCCGTCTCTGCTTTGGCAGTGGGGGTAACAAGGATGCCACCAGAGATGTCACCCGTCGTCCAGCCATCGGGCACGCTGACGGTAACGGTGTAGATATCGTTGTAGTTGCTGAGCAAATCGGGCGTGATGAGGATGCCGTCGTTGACGACTGCGTTGGTCGTGTCGGCGGCGGCGGTGAGGGCAAAGAAGTCGGCGTCGCCGTTGAGGCTAATTTGGTCTACGTCGCCGCTGTCAGACAGGGCGACAGCGCCGGTGTAGTTGCTGAGGGCGATGGATTGGACGTTGTTAACGGCCGTTCCACCTACGCTAATCGTCCCGCCGTCAATGTCGCTGGCTAAAAATTGACCTTGCGTCAGTTCCAGCGTGTGCGCGGCGGCAAAATGGGGCGATGGGGCGGCTCCGGAGCCAACGAGCGCGGCATCGCTGTTAAACACAATGTCCAGCGTCCCGGCGATGGGCGCGTCGTTGAGGGCAGCGGTGGCGCTGCGTAGCCACCCGGTTAGGGCAGGGCTGCCGCTGGCAGTGGCGGCGTAATCGCCGACCTGGGCGATGGCCAGGCCGTTGGCAGCAGAACCATATCCGGCGGCGCTGCCGCTGCTAGTGAGCGTCCATTGGCGGGCGGAGTCGTTGAATTGGATACGGCCGTCTACTGCCGTAAAACTGCCGCTGCCCAGCGGCGTGCCGTCGCGGAATACGTCTGCGGTGGCAGATAGCGTGTCAAAGGCAGCGGTTTGCGTGTGGCTGCTGGCCCAATCGCTGGACAAGCTGGATGACGATCCCCAGTAATGCCCGGCGGTGATGTTTAGGTTGACAGGGCCAGAGAGGGTGGGAACGGCCGTTACCGTCACCGTACTCACCCTGGTTGGCTCAAGCAATGGCAAATCGCTCACCCAAAAATCAGGCAGCGATGGGTCGAGCGCGCCGCCAACCAAAGAGGCGATCACCCCAGTCACCACAAAGCCATATCCGGCTAAGGAGCCTAACTGACACCCTGGCGGATTAGGCGAGATACCGCAAGCGCCTAATGTGGTAATCAGCGCCGACTTGGACGCCAAAATCAGACCGAGCAATAGGCCTTTACCGCCGCCGCCAGGGCCGCCGCCAGCGATAGCGCTGGGCCAGTCGCCGAGTCCCGTTGGCGGTAAGTCGAGGAAAACCACGAACGCTTCCGCAAAAAATGTAAAGATATAGGCCATGAATCCGCCTACAGAAGCCAGTCCAGACCCTTCGATGAGGGCGGCAACGATCACTTCTTGATTGATCAATGCGTACATGATAGATGCTTTATAGCCGTCGGCATTGACATAGCTGGCATTGCCATCGGAAGCGACAACCATAAAACCAATATCTGCGCCGTAGGGCATGGACACCATTTGCTCAGGTACGGATACCAGCGAACCATCGCTGACATAGTTGGCGATACGGGCTTTGGTCTCGTCGGGAATGTTCAGGTCATTCAGATCGGCCAGATTTTCGGCGGTGATAAAGTGGGTGGGAATGCCTTGTTCAGCGGCGGCGATCAACGTGCCCACAGCGGAACGCGCCTGGCCGGGCAAGAATTGTTCAAGCAGATTGTATTCCTGCGTTTTTTCGCTGGTGGTGCGTAAGAAGTTGGCGCTTTTGACCGCTTCCAGATTTTGGCCGGGGTAGCCAATCGCCCGTTCATTAATGTTGAGCAGCTCAAACGAAGTTTGCAAGCTACCATCATCAAAGCCGATTTGGCTGCTGAGAATCAGCTTGGGCCGGTCGGGATACGATTTGACCAGCATGGTTTCGGCGTTGATGGCTTCGCCTTCCCAGGTGGTGCTGTATTGGAACAGGGCACTCATCAGATCGAGCTGGGTAAATTGGGCATCGTACAATGCGGGTAGTTGGTCGTCGGTAAAAGCGAAAATATCGGCTGGCGGGGAGGTGTCATCCAACTGCGAATAGGCGTTATAGGCGTCTATCATGGTAGGGACTTGATGGAAGATGCTGTGGATGATACGGTCGGCCTCGTCGGCGGGATAGGCGCTGTTGGGGATGGGCTGTACTTGAATCAAGTCGCTGGATTTGATGAGGGGGGCGTCGCCACGCGGCTCTAATTGGACGGCTCCACCCTGGCGCACGTCTATGCCAATTAAATCTTTGATGGTGCGTTGGTAGGTGTCGGTACGGCCGTCGGGCGCAGTAGAGGTCACATCCAGCCAAATGGCGGTAGTGTAGTGGGTCGCCAGGGGAAACGAGGTGAGCAAATCCTGGAAGGAACTGCCGAAAATGGTTTCGGCGCTGTCGCCATAAGTTAGATAGGGGGTGTAGGTGTGTTCGTGGGAGGAAAAAATTAACCCGTTTAATGATTGCGATTGGACGGAGAAGGCGATTTTGACAGGGACGCCGGCCGCCTGGGCGGTGGGGATGGTGGCGGTTAAAACGGTGTTCCGCGTTAGATTCAAGCCGCCGATGGGGAAGCTGCCGTATTTTTCGACATCCAATGTAAAAGAGAGTTTGTGGCGGATGGCGTCGGGCAGTTCGGCAATTTGGTCGCTGCCGTCTGTGGCGGGAGCGGCGAAGAGATCGCCGGGCGCGGCGGCAGCGATGGTGGGGTCTAAATCAGTCCAACCGCTGTCGGGCAGGTACGCTTCTACCCACCAATGGTCTTGGGCGATGGCTAATAATTCGGGGTCGTTGATGGGGTCGCTAACGGCCGTTCCCGCAGGTACGTTCCCGCGAATGGCGACGGGGTCGTCAAACATGCCGGTGATAAGTGTTTGTGCGTCAGCCAGGGGCAGGATGCCGTGCCGGTAGCGGGCGGGGACGCCGGTTGCACGCAACATGGCGATGAGCAGGCTGGATTGGTCGGCGCTGTTGCCCGCTGCGCTCCACAAAGCGCCGCGTGTGCCGCGCAGGGAACCATCGTAGGCTTCGTAGTTTAGATCTTGCACAAAGTCGAACAGAGCCAGGGGATCGTCGCCGATTTGGGCGACTTGAAAGAGCATGGCCTCATCGTCGCGGTCGGCGTCGGGTGTTTTGATGAGCCAGTCGGCAAAACCATCAGGGGCGAGACGGATGGGTGGGGCAACGGCCGTTGCCATCCGACCTTGAAATGTGCCATAAACCATCGCGCCGTTATCTAGTTCTAAAAAGTCAGCAGCAGCGGTGGGGGCGCTTATGGTGACGGTGAAGGTCGCGTCGGCGCGGGGGGCGATGTCGCCGAGGGCAAACAGCAGTTGGCTGCCGTCGCTGTCTGGCCAAATGGAGCCGTCGAGAAAGGCGGCACCGTTGGTTAGCTCGGCACTGACGATGACGTTACGCAAGGTGTTGGGGTCGGCGAGGGGATCGAATCCGCTAAGGGCGGCGACGGTATCGGTGACGTTAAGGCCAGGCGCTATTTCGGGCAGGTTGGCAGCGCTGTGGTTGTTGCGGACGGTGTAGGTAACGGTGAGGTCGCCACCAGCCTGGTAGCTGGATTGGGCGCGGGCGATGGCGATGGGGTTGGGAAAATTGTCAATGGTCGATTGTGAATTGTCAATTGTTAATGAGGATGGGGTGGCGTGAACGGCCGTTGCTCCCGGCCAGCTTATGATGGGAATGAATAATTGCAGCAATAATGAAAGCGTCACTAGGGCAGATGTTATCTTGTATATTCGATTTGTTCGTTTCACGTTCTCTCCTTGTAAATAGCTAGAGTGTTATCGTATAGGAAGAACGATCCAAAAACGATCCATTTATACTCACCCGTCATAGTTCAACGGAATAAATTATGCTGCCACATTCAACAACCAAAATTAAAGGCTGCCCTTTGCCGCCAATTATTTTCTGTAAGCGTGCACAGATGAAGGTTTCACCCAACTCAACCAATGGGATGGAGCCGCCTGGGCTGGAACGGCCTACAGCGGTTCAATTTCTGACAATGACGGCGGCAACTACCTGGAACTTAGCCTGCCCCTAAATAATGTTGGCTCCCCGGAAACAATTCGCATTGTCGGTTACTTTATTAACGAAGCCAGTGGTAACGCTAAACCCAAATCACAATTGGCTAACTCAAATCCGTCTTGCCCATCAGCCAGCGATCAACCTCCCGCGCCGCGCCGCGCCCTTCATTGATCGCCCAAACCACCAGGCTTTGACCGCGCCGCGCATCCCCGGCAGCAAAAATGTGCGGGATGTTGGTCTGGAAACGGCCGTACCCCGCCCCCACATTCTGCCCATCCTGCGCCACACCCAACTGCGCCAGCAGCGGATTCTCCGGCCCTAAAAAGCCCATCGCCAGCAGCACAAGCTGCGCCGGCCACATCTTTTCTGTGCCAGGGATTTCATGCAAATGAGGACGGCCGTCCCCATTCGACGCCCACTCCACCTGCACCGTTTGCACGGCGGTAAGCTGCCCCGCCTCATCCGCCACAAAGCGCTTCGTCATCACGCAAAACTGGCGCGGGTCTGTGCCAAACAGCGCCGCCGCCTCCTCCTGCCCGTAATCCGTTTTCAGCGTGCGCGGCCACTGCGGCCAGGGATTATTCGCCGGGCGGCTCAACGGCGGCTGCGGCAAAATCTCAAACTGCGTCAAACTGCGACACCCCTGCCGCAGCGCCGACGCCACACAATCCGTGCCCGTATCCCCGCCGCCAATTACAATCACATCCTTTCCGGCAGCAGAAATAAACTGACTACTGCCCACTGAGTACTGATCACTGTCCAAAAGCGCCTTCGTATTTCCATGCAAATAATCCACCGCAAAATGGATGCCCGCCGCCTCGCGGCCCGGCGCGGCCATATCGCGGGGGCGCGTTGCCCCGGTGCAAAGGACAATGGCATCGTACTCCGCTTGCAGCGCTTCCGCAGACACATCACGCCCCACCTCTTGATTGGTGAGGAAGGTGATGCCCGCCGCCGCCATCACATCAATCCGCCGCTGCACCAGTTGCTTGTCCAGCTTCATATTGGGGATGCCATACATCAGCAGGCCGCCAATGCGGTCAGCCCGCTCATACACGGTGACGCTGTGCCCCACGCGGTTAAGCTGGTCAGCGCAGGCCAGCCCCGCCGGGCCAGAACCAATCACCGCCACTTTTTTGCCCGTGCGTCGCGCCGGAATCTCCAGCTGTACCCAACCCTCGGCATATGCCTTTTCAATGATGGCGTACTCGATGTTTTTAATCGTCACCGGCGGGTTGGTAATGCCCAAAGTGCAGGCCGCCTCGCACGGCGCGGGGCAAACCAGCCCGGTGAATTCGGGAAAGTTATTGGTTTTGCTCAAACGGTCATACGCCTCGCGCCACAGCCCCTGGTAAACCAAATCATTCCACTCCGGGATGAGGTTGTTGATGGGGCAGCCGCTGGTCATGCCATTGATAATCTGCCCCTTGTGGCAGAAGGGAATGCCGCAATCCATGCAGCGTGCCGCCTGCGTATGCAATTTTGCCTCGTCGTGATGCAGGTGAATCGGCTGCCAATCACGAACGCGCTCGGTTAACGGCCGTTCCTCCCCCACCTCTCGTTCATATTCCATAAAACCCGTCGGTTTCGCCATGATGTTTTCCTTCCTAATTCCCCGTCACTCGTGCCAGATCGTTTTTATTCGCCTCAAAAGCCGCCATCACCGCCTCATCACCGCTGAGGCCGGTCGCTTCCATCTCCGCAAACTTCTCCAGCATACGCCGGTAGTCACGGGGCAAGACCTTCACAAAGCAGCGGCTTGTTTCTTTCCACGAAGAGAGAATGCCTGCTGCCAGCGAACTACCCGTCAGCGCTGCATGCTGCACAATCAGGCCGTGCAGGTCGGCGATTTCGCCGGGGTCAGTCAGCGGTTCCAGGTCTACCATGTCCTGATTGCAGCAACGGGCAAAGTCCCCAGCCGTATCCAGCACATAGGCCACGCCGCCGGACATGCCAGCAGCAAAGTTGCGCCCGGTATGGCCCAGCACAACCACGCGCCCGCCGGTCATATACTCGCAGCCATGATCGCCAACGCCTTCGACGACGGCCGTTACCCCACTATTCCGTACACAAAACCGCTCCCCGGCCACACCGCGAATAAACGCCTCGCCGCTCGTCGCCCCGTAAAAAGCGACATTACCAATAATCACATTATCCTCGGCCACAAACGTCGCTTCACGTGGCGGATACACAATCACCCGCCCGCCGGACAGCCCCTTGCCGATATAATCATTCGCATCCCCTTCCAATTCCAGCGTCATACCCTGCGGCACAAACGCGCCAAAACTCTGCCCCGCCGATCCCCGAAATTGCAGATAAATGGTGTCATCCGGCAGCCCCGCTGCGCCATAACGCCGCGTCAGCTCGCTGCCCACCATCGTCCCCACCGTGCGGTCGCCGTTGCGAATCGGCAGCCGTTTATAAACCTGCCGCCCATCCTGCAAAGCAGGCTTGCACACATCCAGCAGCACGCGGTAATCCAACGTCTTCTCCAACCCATGCTCCTGCATAATCCGACACCCCTCCCCCTCCCTCTTCTCTCTGTGAATCTCCGTGTCGCCTCTGTGTAACTCTGTGTTCCTGTTTCCCGGTCGCCACAAAATCGCATTCAAATCCACACCGCTGGCCTTCCAATGCGCCGCCGCCGGCTGCGCTTCCAGCATATCCGTGCGGCCAATCATCTCGTCCACCGTGCGGAAGCCCAACTGCGTCATCAATTCGCGCATCTCCTCAGCGATAAAGTGCATGAAATTCACCACATGCTGCGGATCGCCTTTGAATTTCGCCCGCAGCGCCGGGTTCTGCGTCGCCACGCCCACCGGGCAGGTGTCCATGTGGCAGACACGCATCATCACGCAGCCCAACGAAACCAACGGCGCGGTGGCAAAACCGTATTCCTCCGCGCCCAACAGCGCGGCAACCACCACATCGCGCCCCGTTTTGAGCTGACCGTCCGTTTCCAAACGCACGCGGCTGCGCAAATTGTTGAGCCGCAGCGTTTGGTGCGTCTCCGCCAGTCCCAATTCCCAGGGCAGGCCAGCGTGCATAATGCTGGTCTTGGGCGATGCGCCTGTGCCGCCATCGTAGCCACTGATCAGGATCACATCGGCCTTGCCTTTGGCAACCCCGGCGGCAATCGTACCCACACCCACCTCGGAAACCAGCTTCACGTTAATCCGCGCCTGCGGATTGGCATTTTTCAGGTCAAAAATAAGCTGCGCCAGGTCTTCGATGGAGTAAATGTCGTGATGCGGCGGCGGCGAGATGAGGCCGACGCCGGGGGTGGAATGGCGTACTTTGGCAACCCAGGGATAGACCTTGCGCCCCGGCAACTGCCCACCCTCGCCCGGCTTCGCGCCCTGCGCCATTTTGATTTGGATTTCCTCGGCGCTGACTAAATATTCGCTGGTAACACCGAAACGGCCGCTTGCCACTTGTTTAATCGCGCTGTTACGGTTGTCGCGGTGGCGGGCCGGGTCCTCGCCGCCCTCGCCGGTGTTGCTCTTGCCGCCGATGCGATTCATGGCAACGGCCAGCGCCTCATGCGCCTCCTGGCTGATGGAGCCGTATGACATCGCCCCCGTCTTGAAACGGCGGCAGATGGATTCCACCGGCTCGACCTCATCCAACGGCACGGGTTCGGCGGCAAACTTGAATTCTAGCAGCCCGCGCAGTGTGGACACTTGCTGATTATGCGAATTGATCGCCGCCGAATACTCTTTGAAGGCGGCGTAATCGCCATCGCGCACGGCATGTTGCAGTTTGTGAACGGTGTACGGGTTGAAGAGATGGCTTTCGCCGTCTTCGCGCCATTGGTAACGGCCGCCTGCGGGAAGTGCGTGTCCATTGGACGGCCGTTCCGGGAAAGCGCTCTCATGCCGCAGCCGCACCTCTTCATACAGCACGGCCAAATCAATGCCACCAATGCGTGTGGGCGTGCGCGTGAAATAGCGGTTCACCAACTCCTGGCTCAAACCCAACGCCTCAAAAATTTGGGCGCTGTGGTAGCTTTGCATGGTGGAGATGCCCATTTTGGAGATGACCTTCACCACGCCCTTCACCACCGCTTTGATGTACTTGTGAATGGCCTCGTCCACACCCACGCCGCTGATCAGCCCTTTGGCGATGCTGTCGCTGATGGTTTCGTAGGCCAGATAGGGGTTAATCGCTTCCACGCCATAGCCGATGAGAACGGCGTAATGATGCACCTCACGCGGTTCGCCCGATTCCAACATCAGGCTGACCCGCGCCCGTGCGCCAGTGCGGATGAGGTGATGGTGCAGCCCGGAGGCGGCCAGCAGCGCGGGGATAGCCGCCTGCTTGTCATCCACACCCCGGTCGGAGAGGATGAGCAGATTGACGCCATCCTCAACGGCCGCATTCGCCTCGGCAAACAGCTTTTTCAGCGCCCATTCCAACCCATCCACCCCATCGGCAATGGGGAAAAGGATGGGCAGCGTCGCCGTTTTGAAGCCGGGCTGGTGCAAATGGCGCAGCCGGTTCAGCTCATCATTAGTGAGGATGGGGTGCTTAAGTTTGATACGGCGGCAGCTTTCCGGGGTTGGATGCAGCAAATTGCCATCGGAACCAAGAAAAACCTCTGTGCCGGTGATTAGTTCTTCACGCAGGGCATCAATAGGTGGGTTTGTGACCTGCGCAAAGAGCTGCTTAAAGTAATTGTAAAGCGGCTGCGGCTTGTCAGAGAGGACAGCCAGGGGCGTATCATTGCCCATTGCCCCTAACGCCTCAACCCCTTTTTGAGCCATTGGCGTAATCAGCAGGCGCAGTTCCTCAAAGGTGTAGCCAAAGGCTTGCTGCAATTGGGTTAACGTGAGAAACCCGGTTTCTGAAAGGAACCGGGTTTCTTCTTGCGTGATTGGCAAATCATCTAACGTGAGCATGTGCTGTTGCAGCCACTGCTGGTAGGGCTGCTGCTGTGCTATTTGTCGTTTGATTTCTTCATCGCTGATGATGCGACCTTGCTGGGTGTCTACCAGCAGCATACGGCCCGGCTGCAAACGCCCTTTGTAGCGCACGCTTTGCGGCGGCACGTCCAGCACGCCCACTTCGGAAGCCATAATCACGCGGTCGTCTTCGGTGACGATGTAGCGCGACGGCCGTAAGCCATTCCTATCCAACACCGCGCCAATCTGCACGCCATCGGAGAAGGCGATGGAGGCGGGGCCATCCCAGGGTTCGGTGAGGCAGGCGTGGAATTCATAAAAAGCGCGGCGTTCGGGGGCCATGTCCTGGTGTTTCTGCCAGGGTTCGGGGATCATCATCATCATGGCGTGGGCCAGGGAACGGCCGTTCAGCACCAAAAACTCCAGCACATTGTCAAACATCGCCGAATCACTGCCATCGGGATCGATGATTGGCAGCGCATAGCGTAGATCGTCGCCAAATGGTTCCGACTCCAACAGCGCAGCACGGGCGTGCATCCAATTCACATTGCCGCGCAGCGTGTTAATCTCGCCGTTGTGGATCATGTAGCGATTGGGATGCGCCCGCTCCCAACTGGGAAAAGTATTCGTGCTAAAACGGGAATGCACGAGAGCCAAACCAGTGGTCATAGCCGGGTGGCTCAGGTCGGGATAGTAAGCGGGAAGCTGCGCTGGGGTGAGCATTCCTTTGTAAACTAGGGTGCGCGACGATAGGCTGGCGGCATAAAAACGCAGTTGCTCAGCAGGCAACGGGCTGCGGGCAGCCATACGCCGTCCGGCTCTTTCTGCCTGCCTCCGAATAAGGTACAAAACACGCTCAAAGGCAACATCGTCGAGGCTGGGGCTGCGCCTGATGAATACCTGACGCACAACAGGCTCGCTGTCACGGGCAGCGCGGCCTAAAGTGCGGTTGTCGGTCGGCACGGTGCGCCAGCCCAGCACTTGCTGCCTACGGCTGACAATGAGGTCATCCAGAATTGCTTCCCGCAGTCGGCGCTGTTCCTTATCTTGAGGTAGGAAGAACACGCCCACGCCGTATTGGCCGGGTTCAGGCAAGTCTATATTATTTTCGGGACAAACTTCTTGGAAAAATTGGTGGGGGATTTGCAAAAGGATGCCTGCGCCATCGCCGGTATCCGGATCGCTGCCGCGTGCGCCGCGATGGTCGAGGTTTTGCAAGATGGTCAGGGCTTGCTGCACCAGTGCGTACGATTTTTCGCCGCGCAGGTGAGCAATGAAACCGGTTCCGCAGGCGTCATGCTCAAACTGGGGGTGATAAAGGCCTTGGGGTTTTGGGGAATAGGATGGGATGGATACGGCCGTTTCCCATTCATGCTGCTTATTCATTTCCTCTCTCCTCTGCAAACCGCTGTGTGTGGGCACAAGAAAATGTGCCCAAATGGTAATGTACATGGCCAACCGCTTCTATTTGCATAGGAAGCTGTGCCGGTTAACTAATCAAAAGTTAGCTCAGGTGTGTGGGAATAAACTTTAAGTGGGAAACTACGTATGGCTTGCGGGGTATGTTCGCTTACCATCTAGTTTTGTCATTATAAAAATTTCTGCTAAAGTTCTGCATTAGACAGATTGCACGAAATAGTTCGCAATATTTATGATAGTATCGCGCATTGATTCAAATTTGATAATTCGGTAACATCAAGTTAATTCGCGGGTCGGCTGCGAATTACAGGGAAAATAGGATACTTATTTGAGGCCAAGACGCCTCTGTACACAAGCAATGTTTGTGTACAGAGGCGTTTTTTTGTTTACAGGGATAAGGCGCCAACTTTCTGGAAACGGCCGTAATCAAAGCAAAAAGGAGAGAATTGAGACATGACAAAGCACAATTTGCGTATTTTCCGCCGAATTATCAATGCCATGCTGGCTCTGATACTGGTCTTTGGGCTATCCCGAACTGTGTTGGCGCAAGATGGTGGGGAAACGGCCGTGTCCGCCGTAGACACCGTTTGGGTATTATTCGCCGCCTTCCTCGTCTTCTTCATGCAAGCCGGATTTGGTTTCCTGGAAGCAGGCTTCGTCCGCTCCAAAAACGTCGTCAACATCATGGCCGAAAACCTCATGGACACCACCATGACCACAATGGGCTTCATCATCCTCGGTTTCGGCCTCATGTTTAGCAGCGGCAACGGCTTTATCGGCACAGAATGGTTCTTCCTAAATGGAATGCCCGACATTTATCCCGGACTAACCATCCCCACCCTTGCCTTTTTCTTCTTCCAGTTCGCCTTTTGCGCCGCTGCCTCCACCATCGCCTCCGGGCTGATGGCCGAACGCACCGACTTCAAAGCTGACCTCGCTTACAGCTTCCTCACCGGTCTGATCATCTACCCCATCTTTGGGCATTGGGTTTGGGGCGGCGGCTGGCTGGCCGAAATGGGCTACATGGACTTTGCTGGCTCCTCCGTCGTTCATCTGGTTGGCGCATACGTCGGTCTGGCAGGCACAATCATGCTGGGCAAGCGTAAAGACAAGAAATTTGGACACACCATTCGCGGGCATAACATCGCCCTGGCTGCATTAGGCACCTTCATCCTTTGGTTAGGCTGGTTCGGCTTCAATCCCGGCAGCCAGCTTAATGCTGAACCCGGCGCAATTTCCTTAATTGTCGTCACCACCGACTTTGCTGCCACCACCGGCGCCATCACCGCAATGGCCCTGGCCTATATTTACACCCGCAAATGGGACGTAAGCATGGCATTTAATGGCGCGTTAGGCGGCCTGGTTGCCATCACGGCACCATGCGCCTTTGTCACCCCACAGGCAGCCCTGATGATTGGCATTTTCGCCGGAGTCATCACCTATTTCGGTGTAGACTTGATGGAAAAACTACGAATTGATGATCCCGTTGGCGCATTTCCAGTACACGGTCTAAATGGCATCTTCGGCACACTGGCCATAGGTATTTGGGCTACGGATGGTGTGGGACTGCTGCACGGTGGCGGGCTTACCCAGTTAGGCATTCAAGCAATAGGGCTGGTTGCTTGCACACTCTGGACACTGCCACTAGCTTTTGTGATGTTCTTTGTCATTGACAAAGTCATTGGCCTACGTGTAAAGCCGGAAGTAGAAGACGCAGGGATTGATGAATCCTATCATGGCATTGGTTCCTATCCCGAATTCATCAACAACGATGGCACAAAAGAGTTGGCCGGTTTGTCAGGTGCAATCCCATCAGCTACAGATTAGTTTGTATATCCAGGTGACAGTCTCCTCTGTGGGGACTGTCACCAAAATTTATTTACCAGCGCCAGACGGCCGTAAAAGAAGCGAACAGTCTGGCAAATATACTCAAATAGGGAGAGTAAAAAATCATGAGTGGTAACGAAGCAAGATTAAAGGCCATCTCGGCCGTTGTGAACTATAAGCCGATTTCTGAACCGTTGAGCTTTGCAGACACGCCTACTGGCGATCTCTTCGCTGTCAACGTCTTCACATCGGCGGAAATGAAGAAGCGCCTGCCCAAGGGTGTATACAAATCCATTATGGAAACAATCACCAAGGGCAAAAAGCTAGATACGTCTACGGCCGATGTTGTGGCCGCGGCGATGAAAGACTGGGCCATTGAGAAAGGGGCTACCCATTATGCCCACGTCTTCTACCCGCTAACCGGGTTAACGGCCGAAAAACACGACAGCTTCCTCTCGCCCAATGGCGATGGCAAAGCCATTGCCGAGTTTAGTGGCGACCAGTTAATTCAGGGTGAACCGGACGGCTCCAGTTTCCCCACTGGTGGCATCCGCCCCACTTTTGAGGCACGCGGCTACACTGCCTGGGACGTGACCAGCCCGGCATACATTTTGGAAAATCCAAATGGCACAACCCTGTGTATCCCTACCGCATTTGTTTCTTGGACAGGCGAAGCGTTAGACAAGAAAACCCCCGTTTTGCGCTCCATGAAAGCGTTGAACGAGCAGGCACAGCGCATTCTCAAGCTGTTGGGCCATGATGATGGTGCAATTGTCACAGCAACGGCCGGGCCAGAGCAAGAATACTTCTTAATTGACCAACACTTTTATCTGGCACGCCCTGATTTGATCAATGCTGGGCGCACCCTGTTTGGCGCCAAGCCACCCAAGGGTCAGGAATTTGATGACCATTACTTCGGGGCAATCCCGGAGCGAGTGCTGGCCTGTATGTTGGAGACGGAACGCGAACTTTTCAAACTGGGCGTGCCGGTGAAGACACGCCATAACGAAGTAGCACCTGGTCAGTATGAGATGGCCCCAGTCTATGAAAATGCCAATGTTGCAACGGACCACCAACAGTTGGTTATGCTGACGTTGAAGCGGGTTGCGCAAAAGTATGGCATGGAATGCCTGACGCATGAGAAGCCATTCGCTGGCGTGAATGGTTCTGGTAAGCATGTCAATTTCTCGTTTGGAAATGCCACATTGGGCAATTTGCTAGAGCCAGGTGATACGCCGCATGATAATAAGCGCTTTTTGCTGTTTGCTGCGGCCGTTATCCGTGCGGTAGATAAATATGCACCACTGCTGCGTTCGGTTGTGGCCTCAGCGGGGAACGACCATCGATTGGGGGCAAATGAAGCGCCGCCAGCCATTATCTCTATTTTCCTGGGTGACCAGTTGACGGATGTGTTTGAGCAAATTAAGACGGGTAAGCCCACTTCCTCGAAGCAGCAAGGCGTGCTGGAAATTGGTGTGGATACACTGCCGCCGCTGCCGCGTCACTCTGGCGACCGCAATCGCACCAGCCCCTTCGCCTTCACGGGTAACAAGTTTGAATTCCGTGCTGTAGCCTCGAACCAGTCTATTGCTTCGCCACTGATGGCCCTGAACACAATTGTGGCTGAGTCGCTGGACTACGTTGCCACAACATTGGAAGGGGCCGATGATTTGGATGAGGCGATTGAAACGGTGCTGCGCGAGATTATGGTGAAACACGGCCGTATTATCTTCAACGGTGATGGCTATTCCGAAGCATGGCACAAAGAGGCTGAGTTCGAGCGAGGGCTGCCCAATCTACGCACTTCCGCAGATGCGCTGCCAGTCATGACCAGGCCAGAAGTGATTGAACTGTTTGACAAATACAATGTCCTGTCCAAGCGAGAGATGGAAAGCCGCCAGGATGTAAAGTTGGAACAATATGTGAATGCGGTGCAGGTAGAGGCGCGGCTGATGCTGCGCATGGGGCGGACGATGATTTATCCTGCCGCTGTGCGCTATCAGAACGAACTGGGAACGGCCGTTGCCCATCTCAAAGCTGCTGGAATAGAGCCAGACATCACCGTATTAGGCAAGGTAGCAAGTTGCAGCAACGAACTACTGGCCAGCCTGGACGCTCTGGAAAAAACATTGGAACATGAAAGCCATGACCTGTTAAACGAATCACGACATATGTGCGACATCGTGCTGCCCGCCATGAACGCCGTGCGCACCTGCGCCGACAGCCTGGAAGGCGTAGTTCCCGATGACTTGTGGCCGCTGCCCACTTATCAGGAAATGTTATTCATCAAATAACGCTGGCTCTCCCTAACCGGCAGACCGCCGGATGAGCACACGCCCAGACTGAAAACCGGTCTGGGCGTGTTTTTTGTCGGGAAGTTGTCGAATCTTTAAAGATTAGGACTTACGCAGGCTGAGCTTATCGAAGCCGATTTCGACAGGCTCAATCTCCGGTAATTGCGTAAGCCCTAAAGATTTGACAACTCTATTCCCTCTTTTTGTCTTACAATAGACCTATGCCTACCAGCACAACCACACGCCCCCAAGCAGTAACGGCGCTGCGCGAGATTGCGCGAGCGCTGAGTGCGGCCTGGGATTTGGACACCACCCTCGACCTGATTGCCCGCAAAACGACGGAAGTGATGCACGTAGATTCCTGCACCATTTACCTATTGGACCCAGACGGCCGTCAGCTACGGCTACGGGCCACAACCGGACTGGCACGGCGGGCACTAGGGCGGGCCACGCTGGCCGTCGGCGAGGGCATGACCGGCTACGCCGTGCAATTAAACGCTCCCGTTCACGCCGCAAATGCGCAGCAGCATCCCCGCTTCAAGCGTGTGGAAGAGGCGCGGGAAATGGAATTCCAATCTCTGCTGGCAATGCCCCTACGCATTGACAAGCGTGTCATCGGCGCGATGAACGTACAAACATTGGCACGGCGCGAATTTTCCGGGGACGAAATTGACATTTTGTCGCTCATTGGCGAACTGGCTGCCGGAGCGCTGGCAAAGGCGCAGTTGTATGATGACCAGACACGGCAAATTGCAGAACTGCAAGCGTTGGCAGAACTCAGCGAAGTAGTCACATCGCCACAATATTTGGGCGATATTTTGGATGTGGTCACGGAGATGGCGGCGCAAACCATGAGTACGGGTGGAGGTACGGCCGTTTGCGCCATCTTCCTCCTCAATGAAACCGGGGAACAACTGGAGCTGCATTCGGCAAAACAAGCCAGCCCCTTTTACCGCGAGCAGCCCCCTGTGCCAATGGGCGCAGGCATTACCGGGCAGGTGGCGAAAAGCGGGCAGCCCATTTACGTACCCGATTTGCAAGCGGACGGCCGTTACTTGCGCCCAGACATGGCCGCCGCCGAAGGCTTCATTTCTCTACTCTCCGTCCCTCTCAGCGTGCGTGATCGCGTGATTGGCGTGCTCAACTGCTACAGCTATGAGCAGACCGACTTCAGCAACAAGCAGCGAGCGCTGCTGGCAACCCTCGCCAACCAAACTGCGCTGGCAATTGAAAATGCGCGGCTGGTAACCAACGCCGCCGTCGTCCGCGAAATGCACCATCGCATCAAAAATAATTTGCAGACAGTAGCGATGTTGATGCAGTTGCAGCTACCGGACGCAGAACATTTAGATACACGGCAGGTTTTGCTGACCAACATCCACCGTGTGCAAAGCATTGCCACCGTCCACGAGGTATTGTCGGAGCAGGGGTTTACCCTGGTGGATGTGGCCGATGCGCTGCGGCGTATCACGCGCATGACAGCGGACATGAGCGGTGCAGCAGAACGACAAATTACGCTCACGGTGCTTGGCGAACAACTGCTGTTGCCCAGCAAGGCAGCAACGGCCGTCACCCTCGCCGTCAACGAATTAGTGCAAAACGCGCTGGAACACGCCTTTGTGGGGCGCAGACAGGGCCATGTCACCGTTTCGCTGGGGCGCGGCCCAGATGATTTGATTGTGCTGGTGCGCGATGATGGCGTGGGCATGTCCACTGAGTTTGAGCGCCACTTGGGGCTGGAAATTGTGGAAACATTGGTCGTGGAAGATTTGAACGGCCGTATTCGCTACAATCAACCCGGCGACGGCGGCACGGAAGTCAGCATTCGTATGCCCCGCGCTGTTGAAAGGGTGTCAGGTATCAAAGTGTCAGGTGTTGAAGTGTCAAGCCTCAAGTAACCAATTCGCCTGACACTTGACACCTAAACACCTGACACCTATCTAGGAGTAACATGCACATCCTCATTGCCGACGACGAATCTATCATCCGTATGGGATTGAAGTCCATGTTACAGCACATGGGTCACGAGGTATTGACGGCCGTCAACGGCCGTGAAGCCCTGCGCCTGCTGGAACGCCACACACCTGACCTCGCCATTCTCGACATCAAAATGCCCTTCACCGATGGCTTGCAAGCAGCCAAAATCATTGGGCAGCGCCACCCCATGCCAGTACTCATCCTCACCGCTTTCAGCGAATCCGAATTGATTGACCAGGCAACGGACCTGCCGATTCACGGCTATTTGATCAAACCCATTCAAGAAGAAGCGCTCGCCGCCGCCATTGCCGTTGCCCGCAAACGCTTTGCCGAGACGCAGGCATTAGCCGCCCGCGCTGGCGAATTAGCCGATTCGTTAGAATCGCGCAAGCTCATCGACCGCGCCAAAGGACGGCTGATGGCCGAAGGCTTGAGTGAAGAAGCCGCGTACCAGGCCATGCAAAAGTATGCGCGGGAGCGACAGCAAAGTTTGCGGGCGGTAGCGGAAGCGATTTTGAAAAACGTGAAACGTGATGCGTGATGCGTGAAACGTGAAACGTGAAAAGAAGCGCATCACGTTTCACGTTTTACGTTTCACGCAGGAGATTTTTATGCAAGACAAAACCCTCATTCAAGAGCAATTTGGCAAAAATGCGCAGGCTTATGCCGAGAGTAAGGTACATAAGTTGGGAGCGAGCCTGGCACGGCTGGTGGAATTGGTCGCCCCGCAAGCAGATTGGCGAGTGTTGGATGTGGCAACGGCCGTTGGGCACACCGCCTTTGCCTTTGCCCCCCACGTTGCCCATGTCTTTGCCACAGACATCACCGCTGAAATGCTGGCGCTGGCGAAAAAGGAAACGGCCGTGCGCAAGCTCAGCAACGTCACCGTTGAATTTGCCGACGCGGAAAGCCTACCCTACGCCAACGCTGCCTTCGATCTAGTCACGTGCCGCATTGCACCCCATCATTTTGGCGATTTAGCGCAATTTCTGAGTGAAGCGGCACGGGTGCTGCGCCCCGGCGGTACACTGGCGATTGTGGATAATGTGGTTCCGGGTGGATATGCTGGTGATTATGTGAATGCTTTTGAAAAACTGCGCGACCCCAGTCACGGCCGTTGCCTCACCCTCACGGAATGGCGAGAAGCGTTTGTGACAGCAGGTTTAACGGTTACACATAGGGAAACGCTGGACAAACAAATGGACTTCGGGTTTTGGGCCAAGCGGCACGATGCCGTGATGCAGCGCTATCTGCGGGCCATGCTGCTGCACGCGCCAGAAGCAGCGCGTGCCTTTTTGCGTCCACAACAAACAGCAAAAGGGATTACTTTTCGGCTGCGAGAGGGAATTATAATAGGACGTAAAGATTAGGGATTTGGCAATCTCTAATGGCTAATCTCCAATCTCTCTACCTCCATCCACTGCGTTTCGGTGATGGGGAGTGTGCCGGATGAGAAACGGCCGTTTGCCGTTGCGACCAGATACTGATTATCCAGCCAACAAACAAAGCCGAGGGAGCCATGAGGACTGTGCCGCGTCTGCAAAATAACAGCGTCATCCACCACAAAAGTGCTGCCAAATGGCTGCCAATGCAATTCGTAAGTATGCCAATCTGTCATGTTTACAGGAAGCGCAGCAAAGCTCATGCCTAATCGCTGCTGCACGGCCGGCCAAATGCGCTGCCGCAGGCGCGGAAACTGGTTGAGCAGCAGCACGGCAGGAGCCAGGGGGATGAATGCTAATGCACGGCGAGATGAGGCATCCAATGTGGCCGCAAACCAGCCGCGCCCCACGCTGCCCAATGGAGCCAACGGTAAATCGGTAGGCGCAGAGGCGAAGAAAAACCAGGCTGCCTGCGGCAAGGCAGGCCAACGAACAGTGGGATCACCAAAGGGTGCATTCCAGAAGCCAAAACCAGCCGTACCACGCAAACTGCTTACGTCGTGGGAGAAACGGGCACGTATTTTCAGGTGTGTTCCGGGGTTCCAGGGGTAGTGACGGCGAGAAGGGGGATGCTTGTTCTCTGAACGGCCGTAATCATCAATCTGTGCATCTGCATACCCGGAGGAAAGGGGCGGCAGCACAAAGCGCCACAGGCCGTTTTTCTCTACAAAGCCGCCCCCTAATTCCAGGCGGCGCATAGGTGGATTGGAATGGGTCAGGAAGTGATACATTGCACAAAAAAACGGCCGTTTGGTAGGGACGGCCGTTTTCAATATCTAAAACATTTCCCTTCCTTATGATTCAACAACTTCATCATCAGGGATCAACAGTGATGGGCGGAAAATGTACCCTTTTCCACGAACTGTTCGTAGCAATTTAGGCTTCGCGGGGTCTTCCTCAATGCACTCCCGCACCCAACGAATGTGAACATCTAAGGTGCGCGTGTCACCAATATAATCGGTTTTCCACACATTTTGCATCAACTGGCGGCGGTCAATAACCACTTCTGGATGACGAATGAATTCAACTAATAATTGCAACAATTTAGGAGTCAAACGCTGTTCACCCCTGCTCCCCACTTCAACCGAGCGCTTGGAACAATAAATAGTCAAATGTCCGCAGCGGATGATTTCTTCTTTTTTTGCATCAGCAGGCAGCAGTGCGCGAACACGATTCAACAATTTTCTGGCCGTAAATGGATGTTCCAAATAAATGTCTGCCTCAGCTTGCCCGTCTTCTGGCACGCCGGCCGCACGACAATGGATAATAGGAGAGTCATTGACAATGCGCCGCAGCCGCCGACAAGTACGTGTCCCACTGGAACGCATTGCCGATGAATCAAAGATAACCAGGTTGGGAATGCCATGTTCTTCGATCCACTGGAAAGCAGAAGAACCCGTATTCACTGCACGGAATTGATAACCCGCTTTTTCCAGCGCAAAGGCAAGGGAGGCTGTACCTGCCTGCTTTCCCTCCACCAAAAGAATTGCGGTTTCTTGCATGAACCCTCTTTGTATGTGTGGCCCTATTTGCTAACTGGCCAGAGCTAAAAAATTTAACATTTGTTATAGGACATTATAAGGATAAAAAGGAGGGTTGCAAGCCATAAATAGGTGAATTTTCCATATTCATCACGCAATGCAAGCGATCTTGTCAATCGTGAGGCCCAGAGCTATTATCCTCCTGGTATGAGTGGATTTATCAAACGAGCGCTTTATCGTGTTGCAGCCTGGGAATGGGTGTGGTATTTGCTGTTGCTGCCTGCGTTGTTATTTCCTTCAGGATGGCGCAGCCTCGCTCTGTTAGGGATTCCTTTACTTTGGCTGCTGCGTTGGCTGGCAACCCGACAATTTTTACCCCGCACTGCATTTAACGGGGCTATTTTGCTCATGGCAGTGATGGCATTGGTCAGTCTGTATGCTACGTTCGACATGCAGTTGAGTTTTCCCAAAATTGCGGGATTGGTCATGGGGATGGCTTTGTTTTTTACGGCCGTTACCTATGCCCAAACTCACAAGCAAGGGCAATGGCATGTAGTGGGCTTTGTTCTACTGACAGGAACGGCTATGGCTGGAATTGGCGCGATAGGAATGCGTTGGGTTGGCCCATTGAGTCCCTTAAATCGAGTGCAAGATTGGCTGCCAACGGCCGTTACCCAACTTCCGGGCACAGTAAGCGGCGTGAATGCCAATGAACTGGCTGGCATCATGAACTGGATTGCCCCTCTGGCACTGGCACTGCTCGTTGGCCTGGGCGCAAAGTTATGGCAAGAACACAAATTTATACTCCTGGTGCTAGCAGGCATCAGCCTCACATCCATGTTGGTTCTTGCCGGAACCTTTTCCCGCGGTGGCATTGCCAGTTTCGGCATCAGCATCATCGTCATGCTAGTCATGTCAGGAAAATGGGGGCGCTGGTTGGCAGGAACGGCCGTCCTCATTGCCCTACTGCTACTCCTCACCCTCAATCTGGACACCATCCTGCCGGGAACCGCTGATCCAACAAACGAAAATGACCCCGGTTTGAGTGAACTCGGCATGGATGGGCGGCTTGAAATCTGGTCACGCGCCGTTTACGGATTGGAAGACTTCCCCTTCACCGGCATGAGCATGAACGGCTTTCGCCGCGTGGTTCACATCCTCTACCCCCTATTCCTGGTTTCACCAGACACGGACATCGCCCATGCCCATAACCATTTGCTTCAGGCAGGGCTAGACCTGGGCCTTCCAGGTTTAATCGCTTATCTAGCCTTGTGGTTGATTAATGGAACCCTGATCTGGCAAAGTTGGAAGCAGGCAAGCCAAAAAGAGCAGCGAGTGCTCATCATTGGCCTGGCAGGAGCACTAATTGGTGGCTGGTTTTTTGGCATTTTAGATACGATTGCATTGGGCGCAAGGCCAGGGTTTTTGTGGTGGTTATTACTGAGTCTGGCTGCTACCCTGCATGAATCGTAACAAGTAAACCATGATACGCCGCGGGTTTTCCACGATCCATTTTATACAAATAGCGGCAGCGCCAGTGTTCTGCGCAGGAACTTACCCGTATATCCAGCATTGATTTGCGCAATTTCCTCAGGCGTGCCGGTCGCAATAACCCGCCCACCATTGTCTCCCCCCTCTGGCCCCAGGTCTACAAGGTAATCGGCCGTTTTAATCACATCTAAGTTATGCTCAATAACAATTACTGTGTTGCCTGCATCTACCAATCGGTGCAGCACATCCAGCAGCTTTTGGATGTCGGCAAAATGTAATCCTGTCGTTGGCTCATCCAAAATATAAACCGTGCGCCCGGTAGCCACCTTGCTCAGTTCTTTTGCCAATTTGATACGCTGTGCCTCGCCACCGCTTAACGTCAAGGCACTTTGCCCCAATTTGATGTAATCCAACCCCACATCGTGCAAAGTTTGTAACTGGCGTGCAATCTTGGGATGGGCAGCAAAGAACTCCAGCGCTTCTTGCACATCCATGTCCAGCACGTCGGCGATGGTTTTGCCTTTGTAAGTCACGGCCAGGGTTTCGCGGTTAAAACGACGGCCGTTACACTCCCGACACGTCACCCATACATCTGCCAAAAAGTGCATCTCCACCTTGCGCTGTCCGTACCCGGCGCAGGCATCACAGCGCCCGCCCTTCACGTTAAAGCTAAAGCGTCCCGGCTTATAGCCACGAATCTTCGCCTCTGGCGTGGCCGTAAACACCTTGCGAATCTCGTCAAACAGCTTAATGTAGGTAGCCGGGTTCGAGCGCGGCGTGCGCCCAATTGGGTCTTGCGTGATATTGATTACCTTATCCAGGTGTTCCAGCCCCAGCAACCGATCATGCGGGCCGGGTGTGGTCTGGGCGCGGTTCAAAGCGCGAGCCAGCGCCGGTTCCAATGTCTCGGCTACCAGGCTGCTTTTGCCGCTGCCACTCACACCCGTGACGCAAATCATCGTGCCCAAAGGAAACTCTACCGTGATGTTTTTGAGGTTGTGCAGGCGAGCGCCCACCAGTTTCAGGCTGCCGTTCGTGGGAATGCGTCGGGAACGGCCGTTCGGCGCAAACACCTGCTGCACCCCAGACAGATACCGGCCTGTCAACGAATGCGGATCAGCCGCCACCTGCTGCGGCGTACCTGCGGCCATCACCTCACCGCCCTTCACGCCAGCACCCGGCCCCAGGTCAATCAGCCAATCCGCGTCACGCATCGTCTCCTCGTCATGCTCCACCACCAGCACCGTATTGCCCATATCTCGTAATTGGTGCAGCGTCTCAATCAGGGCACGATTATCACGGGCATGCAGCCCAATAGACGGCTCATCCAAAATATACAGCACGCCCACCAGGCCGCAGCCAATCTGGCTGGCAAGGCGAATGCGCTGCCCCTCGCCGCCCGACAACGACGGCGCAGGACGATCCAGCGTGAGGTAATGCAGCCCCACATTCAGCATAAATTGCAGTCGATCCCGGATTTCCTTCAGTACTTCCTCGGCAATCTCGAACTGTTCCTCCGTCAGTTGTAAACCGTGATCCGTTATCTGTAATCCGTTCATCGCCGCTTGCTTACCGTTTGCAGATAACAGGTTGCCGTTTACGGATAACAACTGACCGTTTACGGACAACGGATTACGATTCAAAGATGTCACCCACGCATACGCCTCATCAATCGCCATGCTGCTAACTTCGGTGAGCGTCTTGCCCCCCACACGCACCGCCCGCGCCTCAGGACGCAAACGGGTTCCCTCACAGGTGGGACACGGCCGTTGGCTCATAAAACTGGCATACCAGCGGCGCGTGTAATCAGAGCTTGTCTGGCGAAACAGGCGGTTAATATGATGGATAATGCCTTTAATCGGCCGTCGGCTCTCCCCCTGCCACGAACTGACTTCCGTTTCATTTGCATACTTAAAATGAATCTTCTCATCCCCCGACCCGTAAAACAAGATGTGCCGAAAACGCTGCGGCAAATCCTGCCAGGGAGTATCCAAGTCTATGCCGTAATGCTCCGCAATCGCCACCAACTGCGAAGTCGTCCACTTATTCTTCTTCTTGCGCACGTTGCCATACCAGCGCAGCCCGCCGTCCATAATAGACAGCGCCGGGTCTTCCACAATCAAGTCCGGGTCCACCAGCATCTGCGTGCCGATACCATTGCAATCCGGGCACATGCCCAACGGCGAGTTAAAGCTGAACAACTGCGGCGACAACTCCGGGAAGCTGATGCCACAGTGCGGACAGGCATTATGCTCGCTCAGCAGCAGCTCTTCCGTGCCCAGGTCAGCAATCAACGTGCCCTCCCCCGCTCGCAGCGTCGTCTCCACCGAGTCGGTTAAGCGTGTTGTAAATGTAGCATCGCCCACTTCTGGCGTTTGCAGCCGGTCTACCACCAGTTCAATCGTGTGTTTGGCCTTCTTATCCAGCTTTGGCAGCTTGCCCGACAAATCTACCATCTCGCCGTTCACACGAGCGCGGACAAAACCCTGCTGCCGCGCTTCTTTCAGCGCCTCCAAATGCGTGCCCTTGCGGTTTTGTGCAATGGGCGCCAGCAGTTGAAACTTTGTCCCGGCGGGCAGCGCCGCAAGCTGTATCGCAATTTGCTGCGGCGACTGCGGCTGTACCAGCCGCCCACACTGTGGGCAGTGCGGCTCGCCTGTACGCGCAAAGAGCACACGCAAATAATCCATCACTTCCGTAACCGTGCCTACCGTGGAACGCGGGTTCTTGCTCACCGCTTTCTGTTCGATGGCAATGGCCGGACTGAGGCCAGTGATAGCATCCACTTTGGGCTTCTCCATTTGCCCAATAAACTGCCGCGCAAAAGAGGATAGGCTTTCCACGTAACGGCGCTGGCCTTCGGCATAAATGGTGTCGAAGGCCAGGGAAGATTTGCCGCTGCCACTGACGCCAGTGAGGACGACAAACTGGTTGCGGGGAATGGTTACATCAATATGTTTGAGGTTATGCTGTTGTGCGCCGCGCACAAAAATATGTTTTGGTTCCATATTATGCTATCCAAGTACATGCGATTGTCAGACTCTTTATATGCCCAGCATTGGGAGATGTTTTCGGGTATGGTAAGTAAGAGACAATGAGATGCAATGTTTTAATTCATCTACTGGTATTTCGTCATCTTCGTCAAACACAATCGCCCGATTGCCTTCAAACTTAAATTTATCTCTATAGAGTTCTTTGAATACCTCAATCAACCTGGTTTTACAATGGAAATATATTGCGTACTGATGTGGGCTTGATTTTTTCCAGTTTATTCTAACTGTGCTGCCACTTCTTGTGACGAAACTAGGTTCTCCCCATTTGAGCGTTTCTTCCACTGTATCAACGCCTTCTGTCTCTGACGCGGTATCCAAAACCAATTGGCGGAGAAACAGTAAGTTTTTCCGCATATGTTCCGGATAATTCCTGAACACCTCCGCTACCTCAGCATTTCCAACTATATCCATACCAGTAGTTCCTTTTCTCGTACATAACATCTTGTTAGTCGTTAATTGGCGAACAAAGTTCAATCACTGAACCATCAACCGCCCGAACATAACCTACCACCTGCCCCCATGGTTTTTCGACTGGTAATTGAAGGGGCACGGCCCCAACCTCAACCGCTTTGTCGAAAGCAGCAAAAACATCTTCTGTCACAAACGCCAATTCGATACCAAAAGGCTTCTCGTTAAGGTTGCCTTTTGAATATTGACTTCCGAGGTTCATCTCCCCCATTTCATGGGAGGCAAAAGCTAATGTTGTTTTGCCTGTATTCAATTCACCATAGGTTTTGGATTCATGGACAAACTTGACATCGAAGCCAAAAGCTCGCGCATAAAAATCCAAAGCATCCTCTACTGATGGAACATAAATAATTGTATATCCGTATTCCATATCTTCTATCTCCCTTGAATGTATAAGTTTCCACTCCCCAATCTCCCCAAACATGCGTTCTAAATTCCGTTCTCATTGTACCATGAGTGAGGGGGGATTGCATAGGCTAGTGTACGCCTTAAACCTGACACCTTTTGTCAGGTATAGCGGGCGCGTAGAGCTAAATAGAGAAACGAGGGTGCGCCTTTGCCTCTAGCTCCATCCTCTAGCTTCTTTTACGTGCGGCCATTCTTTATCCAGAATGCTGTAGTAAATGGTGTCGCGCAGGTAGCCGTCTGGCATGATTACGTGCTGGCGCAGCAGGCCCTCACGCACAGCGCCAATACGCTCAATGGCCCGCTGCGAACGTAGATTACGGGCGTCTGTCTTGATCTGCACGCGGATGCAGCCGAGGACTTCAAAGGCGTGACGCAGCAGAAGGTATTTACTTTCGGTGTTAACGGCCGTACGCTGATACGCCACTCCATACCACGTCCCGCCAATCTCCAGGCTGCGATGTGCCCGCCGAATGTCCATGTAGCGCGTCATGCCAACGGCCTGCCCACTCTCGCGGTAAATAACGGCAAACGGGATCTCGCTGCCTCCCACCTGTTTTTGCAGCAGGCTTCGCACATGTGCAGCCAACCGTGCTTCACTGTTCAAAAGGCCATAAGGCAGGTAGCGCCAGATGTCTTCATCCTGAGCATGTACTAGCAAGTCAGATACATGATCTAGCGACAGTGGTTCCAGACGAACAACCTGCCCCTCCAGGATGACGGACTGCGGATCAAATGGGGGAGGATTTTGCATAATTACCTCTCTTAAAAAGGATGAAGGCTGAGGGATGAAGGATGAAAATTAGGGCAGTGGTGAGCGATCAGATGACCAGGGAGCAAAGGGAGCCATGGTCAGACTGGCAAGGCGCAGCAACACCGTGTCGTAATTCACACGCCACCCGGCGAAATCACGCCAGGCCTGCTCTCGATCCGATTTTAGCGGCAGATTTTGCGCTGCCAACAAGTCATACAAACTATCATACTCGTTACGACTAATACTGATGGGATCGTTAGCTGTAGGATGAGGATTGTACGCAACGCCGAAAAAGTCGGCAATGCGGCGCAGGGCGATGTAGCCGTTGCGGATGCAAACGGCCGCATTCGCATCCCAGGGTATATCCACGGTGGAAAGAACCAGCGCGGCGCAATCCAACACCGCCCCGCTGGCCGTAATCCAGGAGCGGTCGGGCTGCGGCGAGCGGAAGAAGGAGAGCGGGGCCAACGATGTATGGCTCTCTTCAATCTCGGCAAACCAAACCTGCCACAGCACCCACACCTCACGCAGGCTTTTCAGTTCGCCAATGCGGTTGACACGCAGCAGCATTTCCTGGGCAGATGGCGGTGTTCCCGCATAGGCTTCAAGGAGGGCAACGGCCGTTTCCCGCTTCGCAAATGCGCTGTAAATGGTGGGCAGGTAAGCAATCAGCAGCGCCACCATAATCAACCCAATCATTGCCTCGGAAAACTCCAGCAGCTTGTGCCAGATGGTACCGCCGGACTCGTAGCCCAATGTGAGTAGAGAGGAACCGCTGAGTTTGAAAACGGCCGTTACCGACGCCATATCCAGCGCCCAAAACAAGCCCATGTACCCCAGCAAAATGAGCGACAACATCACTGCTGGCATCATCACCAACGCCAGCGGCGCATACATCGCCATCACCCGGTCTACCTCTTCGTAGCTCTTCGCCTTTTTTGCCCGCAGCCGGAACAGCTTGTTAATGCCGTGAAAAATTGTTTGCGTCAGCCATACATTTACACCGCGTGGCAGCACAAAGGTCTTCACCGCCGCAACCACCGTCATCACCACCAGCGCCAGCCCAGTCAGGCCCACGATAATACGCACAAACATCATTGTTATCTACTCCTCGTGAAACGTGATGCGTGAAACGTGACATGGCCGTTTTGCGCTGTTACAATGCCACGAATTATGGTCTCACGCATCACGTTTTACGTTTCACGCAAAAAGGAACCCGCCTATGCAATACCACGAATTCCAGCATATTTTATTCGAGAAGCGCGAACCGCACATCCTCTGGGTAACGCTCAATCGCCCAGAAGTCTTAAATGCAGCTAACGTCCGTCTGCACACCGAACTGGTAGAGGTGTGGCAAACCATTGACCGCGACCCAGATGTGCATGTGGTCGTTGTCACTGGCGCAGGGCGGGCTTTTTCTGCCGGGGGCGATTTACAGATGGTAGAGGAGGCGTACCGCAACTACGATGAGGTGCTGCGCATCTTGGATGAAGCACGAGAACTGGTGTACAACATGCTGCGCTGTGGCAAGCCGATTGTCTCGGCCATCAACGGCGCGGCGGTGGGCGCGGGGCTGGTCGTGGCGCTGCTGGCCGACATCAGCATTGCCGCCGAAAATGCGCGGCTGGCAGATGGGCATGTGCGCATGGGCGTGGCGGCGGGCGACCATGCCGCCATCATTTGGCCACTGCTGGTGGGCATGGCTAAGGCCAAGTATTATCTGATGACGAGTGACTTTATCAGCGGCAAAGAGGCAGAGCGTATCGGCCTGGTCAGCCTCTGTGTGCCGGATGAGGATGTGCTGGCGAAGGCGCAAGAGGTAGCGGAAAATCTGGCAACCGGGCCGCGCCACGCCATTCGCTTCACGAAGCGGGCGCTGAATCAGTGGCTGTTGCAAGCGGGGCCAATCTTTGACCATTCGCTGGCGCTGGAGATGCTAGGCTTTTTTGGCGAGGATATGATGAAAGGGGTGGACGGGCTGCGAAAAAGGAGAAAGGATAAAAAATGATAACTGAATGGTATCAACCACAAAAATTAGAGGAGATGGTGAAAGAGTGTACGGCCGTTTCTCCCACCATCAAAGCCACATTACAAACGATGATTGACGAACTCGGCCCACTGCTGCCACAATTGGCGGGGCTTGATCAGTATTTGACGGCCGTTTCCCTTAAACAATTGGTCGCCGAAATCACCGCCGAAACGGTGGAAACGCATTGGTGGGAAATGAACCTGCACTTGCTTAAGCAGGCGACAGGCTTGCTGGATGGGCAAACGCTGAGCGAGACAGCAACGCAGCTTGCGCCGCTGCTGCACGAGCATTTTGGGCCGCAAGAGCCGGTGACGCTGCAAGAAATCAATGTGAAAACAGTGCGCGGCATTTGCCGCCTCAGCGATACGCTGACAGACCCGCAGGATATGCTTGTAGCGCCGAATGCGCTTTCGCTGGCGCAGGCGCACTTCAACAAACATGCCTGGTCCCGCGCCGTGTACTCAGGCAAAACGCCGGTGGGCTTTTTGTTGTTGTATGACAATGTGGAAAAGCCAGAGTATTTTTTGTGGCGGTATATGATGGCTGCGCCGTATCAGGGTCGGGGATACGGCCGTGCGGCCATCAGCCTGCTTGTGGATTACGTGCGCACCCGCCCCAATGCCAAAGAACTGCTGGTCAGCTACGTGCCCCACCCCCAGGGGCCACGCGACTTCTACAGCAAATGCGGCTTCATTGAAACCGGCGAAGTCCACGACGGCGAAGTACTGATGAAAATGGCGCTGGAGTAAGGATGAAGGATGAGGGGTGAAGGATGAAATGGCTTCTCGTTGACGTCCTACTGGCTTCTCGTTGACGTCCTACTGGCTTCTCGTTGATGTCCTACTGGCTTCTCGTTGATGCCCTACTGGCTTCTCGTTGATGTCCTACTGGCTTCTCGTTGATGTCCTACTGGCTTCTCGTTGATGTCCTACTGGCTTCTCGTTGATGTCCTACTGGCTTCTCGTTGATGTCCTACTGGCTACAATTTGGAGGGGAGGCTTTAGCCGAAACATAAAAATCGGCTAAAGCCTCCCCTCCTTTCATCCTTCACCCTTCATCCTTATGTATTCGTCTACCACCTGCGACAGAATCTCCAATGGCATACTGCCGTTTGCCAGCACAACATTGTGGAACTCGCGCAAATCAAAGGCATCGCCCAGCGCATCCTGTGCCTTTTGCCGCTGCGCCAAAATCTCCATCATGCCGATTTTGTAGGCCACAGCCTGCCCCGGCCAGACAATGTACCGCGCAATCTGCCCTTCCACCATGCCGCGTGGATAGCCGGTGTTTGCCATCATGTAATCCACTGCCTCGTCAAATGTCCAGCCCTGTGTGTGAATGCCTGTATCTACCACCAGGCGCACGGCGCGGAACAGCTCCGCCTGCAAACGGCCGATATTGCCATACGCATCCCCCTCATAAAAGCCCAATTCATAGGCCAACTGCTCTGCGTACAGCGCCCAGCCCTCGGTATAGGCGGTGAAGCTGATGCCATTGCGGAAAGACGGCAGCCCTTGCAATTCTTGCATGATGGCAAGCTGGAAATGATGCCCCGGCACGGCTTCGTGATAGGCCAGCGTAGCCATGCCATACACCGCCTCCGAACCCTGATAGGTGGCGTAAAATGCGCCGGGACGCGAACCATCTACCGCCGGGCGCACATAGTAACCGCCATAGGGCACACCGATGACGATCACGTCTGCCTGCGGACGCAGGTCAAAGGCTGGCCCTACATTTTGTTCTGCTTCGCTGATGATGGCCTCGTATTCGGCCACGATGTCGTCGCCATAAAGTGTGCCGCCATCACGCGCCACCCGTGCCATCAATTCTGGCAAGCTCTCATCGGCAGGGTAGCCAAGTTCGGCAAACAGCACGGCCGTCTCGGCCTGGATGCGCTCAACTTCTTGCAAGCCCAACTGGTGAATGTCGTCGGCGGTCATGTCGGTGGTGGAGTAGTGGCGCAGCAGGTAGTTGTAATAAGCCTCGCCATTGGGGAATTTCCAGATGCCGTCTTCGTCGGTGGCGATGGCCCGCTGCGCGGTGAGGGTGTCGGCCAGGGCTTGATAGGCGGGGATGACGGCCGTTCCAATCACCTCCTCTGCCTCTGCCAGCAACGCCGCCTGATCTTCTGGCGTGATGCTGCTAAGAGGCATCATCTTCATCTCCAACGTGGTGTAAAAGGGCGTGCGCTGCGGGCTGTTGCGAGCGATGTCGTTGATGCCGCCCATCGTCCAGTTAATGGCCCAACGCGGCAGCACTACCCCCGCTTCCTCGCGCCGCTGCAAGCCATCAATAAGCTGTGCAAACTGGTCGCCTACCTGTGAAAGCCGAGCGATATAATCTTCCACATCCTGCTTATTGGTGATGGGGTGAATGTCCGTGAAGAATTGCAGCGTGTCTTGATGTACGCTGGTGATGAAGAAGCTGACGGGGTAGTCGTTGTACATGAATTCATGTCCGGCCACGAGGTCAGTGAGGTACCACTCGTAAATGTCGTAGGATAGCTGCTGGTCGGGGGGCAATGAGTCGCGGTCGTAGGTGTGCAGTTGGTCGAGTACGGCCGTTTCCAATGCCTGTGTCTCGCGGATATAGTCATCAGAGAGATTGTTAAGTCGGTTGTTGTCCGTCTCAAACGCCTGTACCAGCCCCGCTTCGGTCACAAGTTGGGGACTACGCAGCAGCAGGGCATAGTAAGATTGGTTGAAGAATTCTTCTAATGACAAGCCGTCCCACTGGGAAGCAGCAGGGGTGGCAGTGGGCGAGACAGGCTGGGCTGGGGATGATGTTGGGGTGGGAACGGCCGTTGCCGCTGCCACCTCTTCTGTTGGGACTTCACGAACATCCACCCCCGCAGGTGTCACAGACGGTGCGGCATTTTCCATCCCGCCACAAGCCACCAGCAACAGCAACAATCCCATCAATAACGTAAAAGAAAAGCGTTTACCTATCATGACAATCACCTCTATTATTGGCAAGTAAGCAAGTGGCCTCTGATTATCGGTACTTGCACACTTGCAAAGCCGAGTATATTCATTAGACGAATAAATCGGTCAACTTTTGTTCTCATCTTTTGCCTATCATTTGGCAGCAAAGGGCAACGACAGGTATCATTGTCCAAATACGTTTAAACACGCCAACAAAGCGTAATCCACCCTGAAATTATTAAAAACCAGAATGAACTGTTCAATGCGTAGGGAAATGCCTCCTTTCTGTAACATTTCCCCAGGCTAAACAGTTAAAGGAGTCAAACAAATGGCGGATTGGAGCAAACGCCAACGATTAGAGGCAGTCATTGCTGGGGAACAACCAGACCGACTTCCAATAGCCCTATGGCGGCATTGGCCGGGAGACGATCAGGACGCTACCGCGCTTGCGGCAGCACATATCAAATGGCAGCAGGATTACGATTGGGATCTGCTAAAGATTGGCCCTGCCAGCAGTTATCCTGTCATTGACTGGGGCGTCAAAGACCGTTGGGTTGGGCACATCGAAGGAACCCGCGAAACCACCTTCTACCCCGTCCGCGAGCCTGAAGATTGGCTTAAACTGCAACCGCTAGACCCGTACCGGGGAATGCTGGGTGAACAACTCGAAGCCCTGAAACAAATCAATGGCGCGGTGCATGAACGAGTACCCTTTATTGCCACAATCTTCTCGCCATTATCCCAGGCCAAGCATCTAGCGGGGCAAGAAAGAGTGAGTACGCATCTGCGCGAAAATCCTGGCGAGTTTCACCAGGGACTAGAAGTGATCACAGAAACGACGCTGCGCTTTGTGGAAGCGGCTAAAATGGCGGGCATTAGCGGCATTTTTTATGCAGTGCAGCACGCCCGCTACCCGCTGCTCAGTCGGGATGAGTTTATTACGTTTGGCCGCGTGTATGATTTGCAAGTGCTTTCAGCCGTGCAGGATTTGTGGTGCAATATGCTGCATGTACACAGTACAGACATTATGTTTGACCTGGTAGCAAACTACCCCGTACACTTTGTAAACTGGCATGACCGTGAGACCTCCGTAACTCTGGAAGATGGGCTGACGCGTATCCGCCGCGCCGCCAGCGGTGGCATCAGCCAGTGGACCATGCACCAGGAAGAGCCAAGTGGTGTATTGGATGAAGCACGGGACGCCATTCAACAGACGAACGGCCGTCGCCTGATGCTAGGAACCGGCTGTGTGATTATGACCACCACCCCCACACGCAATATCCGCGCCCTCCGCGAATGCGTCAACCATTAAGCTAGAGGCTAGAGCTAGAGATAGAGGGGTGCACGCTTGCCTCTATCTCTCGCTCTAGCTCTATCCTTTCTGGTAGCGTTTCATAATATTCGGAATCAAATACTCATCAAACGCCCGCGCCGCGTCATAGTCTGGTTTCCAGCCCCAGTCACGCCGTGCGGCATTATCATTAATCCCCGCAGGCCAACTATCCACAATTCCCTGCCGCCGCGAGTCAATCTCATAGCTAATCTCCGCATCGGGAAACGCATTCATGACCCGTTCCCGTATCTCTTCTGTAGAAATACTGAACCCAGTCACGTTATACACATCCCGCGTCAGCGCTTCTCGTGGCGCTCTCGCCAGCAGCAGCAGCGACTTGACAGCATCTGGCATCGCCATAAACGGCAGGTGGCTGTCTGAACGCACAAAGCAGGCATAAGGCTTGCCTTGTGCTGCCGCATGAATCATTTCTGGGCCGTAATCCGTCGTGCCCCCGGTGGGTAGGGTAAAGGCGCTGATTAAGCCAGGAAAGCGCAGGCTGCGGAAATCAATCATCACCGGGCGGTTAACCGACAACTGCTGGTAATGGTGGCTAAAATAAGCGCCAAGCTGCTCGCAGTACAACTTGTTGCAGCCATACATGGTTGTGGGCATATTCCAATCCCATTCGCGCACAAGTTGGTCGCGTGCTTTTATCTCCAGGCTGGGTATCCCATAAGCCGCAATGGAGCTGGGAAACATAAACAAGACCGGACGGTTACGTGCCTGGGATTGCTCTGCGGCCATCTTCAACAGGACGAGCGTGCCATCCACGTTGACGCGGTGCGCCAATTCTGGGGAAAACTCCGCCCGTGTAGAGAGCAGGGCCGCCAGATGGAAAATAACGTCAAAATCGTACTGGGTGACTAATCGTGCAAATAGACGTTCATCAAGGATGTCGCCGACAATGTGTGTGCTCTTGCCCTGAAGGTCGTCGGGCATGGCTTGCAAGTCCATCGTGAGGAGTTTGTTGTTGGCGCCATTGGCCGAAAGCTGCTGCACCAGGGCCTGCCCGATTTCACCGGCGGCTCCTGTAATTAAGATGACTTTTTCGCGCATGAATCGCTCCTTTCAGTGTGAAATGTTGGGAAAGTGGTGGGGATACGGCCGTTGCCGACCCATCCCGCACCTTCAATTTTACCCCTCTTGTACGCTTACTGGTAGCGCACACGAAATCACCCTTCAGCCCCCACCCCTCCCAAATTACCCATTCCCCTTTGAAGCGTTTATAATCACAGGCTATCTACGCTTATCGTGGAGGCATTGATGATCAAAATCCTGCAACTGCCATTAGGCCCCCTACAAACCAACTGCTATTTATTAGGCTGCGAACAGACCATGCAAGCAGCCATTATCGATCCTGCATGGAACGGCCGTGCCATTGCCGCCACCGCCGACGAACAAGGCTGGGAAATCACCCACATCCTCCTCACCCACAGCCACTTCGACCACATAGGCGGGCTGGCCGAACTCAAAGGCGTCATTAACGCCCCCATTTACATCCACCCCGACGCCATCCCCCTGCTGCAAATGGCAACCATGCAAGCCGCCCTATTCCAATTACGCATTCCCGCTCCGCCTCCCCCCGACGAAATGCTCAGCGATGGGCAAGTCATCACCATAGGCAACTGCGACGTGACCGTCATTTACACACCCGGCCACGCCCCAGGGCACGTCAGCTTCTACTTGCCAGAGCATGAGGTCGTATTTGACGGCGATGTACTCTTCCAACAGGGAATCGGCCGTACCGATTTGGACGGCGGTGATTACGAACTGCTCATTCAAACCATTCAGGAAAAACTGCTGACACTGCCCGACGAAACACACGTCCTATCCGGGCATGGCCCCGCCACTACCATCGGTGAAGAACGCAAATGGAACCCATTTCTGCGGGAAATATAATCGATAACCAACTACTGATAACTGGTTACTGACTACTGACTACTGGTTACTGGTTACTGACTATCAAGTGTAGGCGTTAAAGTTGGCGTAGCCGTCGGTGTGGGTGTGGGCGTAGGCACCGCGCCCAACCAGGAAAACGATCCGTCCTCACTAGTTTCCCCGCCATAGGTATAAATAAACTGCCCATCGCTGCGGTGGCCCGTCACCTGCACAATACTCACCCGCCAGCGGAACAAATGCGTTTCAACCATATCCGGCCGCCAATCCGATGGCACATGAAAAGCAGTATCCCGTGTGAAGGCACGATAGGGCGGCTGATCAACTGCATCCAAATCGAGCAGTTCCACCATATACCATTCTTCCGCACCCAGGTCTTTCACGGCCGCCCACTGCAAAGTAAACCCATCTTGCGGCGGCTCAATCACAGTTCCGTTGGCGGGATACAGCAAGTACGGCCCCGGCAAAGGCGCAGTCGGCGAAGGCGTTGGCGACGGCCCCGGCGTCGGTGGCAAATTGCCGCCATAAATAATCTCAGGAATGCAAAGCGTGTCGCCACGCTGCAAGATCGTATCATTGGTCAGGCGGTTCACTTGCAAGAACAAGTTGAAATCAATGTCGTACCGTGCCGCAATCCCCGATATAGAATCACCATATTCCACTTCATGCCGTTGGCAATCCGTCGGATCGGCAATCACCACCTCGCCGTTAATTTCTTCGGCTACCGGGACCAAAGGCGGCGTGGCCGTCGGCCAGGGGATGAGCAATGTTTGGCCCAATTGAATCGGTGTATCTACCGTAAACCCATTGCTGCTGGCGATACTTTCCATCGACACGCGATAGCGCAAAGATAAGCCAATAAGGGTTTCGCCGCTGACCACTTCATGAGAAAGCGGTGGTTCTGGCGTCACAGTTGGGGCAGGGGTAAGGGTGAGGGTTGGCGTGGCACTGGGACGCGGGGTTTCGGTGGGCCAGGGTGTCCAGGTGGGTGTGTGGCTGGGAGTAGGCGGGATGGGCGTCACGCTGGGGAACAAGGCCACAGCAATACCAGGCGATTGAAAGCGCAAAATCAGGGCGCTGATGATGAGGATGAAGAGGGCAAACACGGCCGTCATCCAACGCACACCCATCATATGCCAATCTCGCGGTTTTGCAGAGGAGCGGGGGCGGGACGGCCGTTCCTGCTCCACTTTGGCTTCTTCAACAGCAGGAGAGGCAGACTGTGCGGCCTCAAGCTGCGGGGCAGAATCGGGCAGCGGCTCCGGTGTGGGAGGAACGACAACAGGCAGTTCTTCTCCACACATCAAGCATTGGGTAGCTCCCTCATCAACAACCGTATCGCAGTTTGGACAACGGCGCGGTTCGGACGAAAGCGCCGGTTCCTGCGGTGTGTTTGCAGATTCACTCATAAGACGCGGCATTATAACAGAGTTGCTTCCGGTCACAAAAAGCACAGCCCTGCATCTAAATAGGAGATGAGCGCCCAAAGGCTGGCGTAAGGCCAGCGCTGACGGTACTATCAGATAAATATGGGTGATATGCAAACGGGCAGCAAACAGTATTGGTGGAAAAAGAGCGAAGAAGCTGCGGAAACGGCCGTTCCGCAAATGACCGTCTCTGCCAAAGAAGACACCCAACCCGGTGATCTTTGTCTGCTAACAACCCCAAAAGCAGGCGATACCTGCCCCTTCTGTCATGAAGGCGAGCTTCACTACGATGGCCTATTCCTTCTCGTGTGCAATCGCTGCAATAAAATTGCCGAAGGCGGCTGCTTCACCTGATAACACCCCCAACGGAGGCGTGTCCTCCGCAATACAAAAAGGAGCAAATGAAACATGGAAGCATCAGTAGTTTGGAATGGAAATATGAGCTTTACCGGCACGGCCAACAGCGGCTTCACCGTTGAACTAGATGCCGACACAGGCGTTGGCGGTGATAACGGCGGCTTCCGCCCTATGGAACTCATAGCGATGGGTTTGGTCGGCTGCACAGCGATGGACGTCATTTCCATTATGAAGAAGAAGCGGCAAGACGTAACACGGTTTGAAGTGAAAACCCATCTGGAACAAGCAGAACAACACCCAAAAGTATTTACTAAAGCGGTGATTGAGTATATTTTTTACGGCCGTAACCTCGACCCAGCCGCAGCCGAACGCTCGATTGAGCTTTCAGAAAAACGCTACTGCCCGGCACAGGGAATGTTGAACCAGGTCATGCCCATTGAGTTGAAGTACACGCTGATTGAAGAAAGTGAATAGTGGTCAGCGATCAGTATTCAGTGGTCAGTAATCAGTAGCGCCCTACTGACCACTGAATACTGAATACTGAATACTGGTTATTGGTCACTGATGACCGTTCCCACGGCCGTTTCCGGCAACACCAACAACTGCCGCAAATTCCCCGGTTCCAGCCCAGAGAAAATACGCATTTGCAGTCCGGCGTGTGCATGAGCAAGTTGCAGCATTTGCTGTACCTTGCTCGCCATGCCGCCAGTCACATCCGTACCCCGTGACTGGCCTAATGCCGGTTCGATTTCCGCGAAATTGGCCTGAGTGATGGATGGGATAACCGCGCCGTCTGTCCCTAATACACCAGGCGTCTCCCCCGCTAACAGCAGCCAGGACGGCCGTTCCGGCAACACCCCCGCCAAAAACGACAACACCTCTTCCGTGGAAATAATCGTCCCCCCCTGCTGCGTGTCAAAAGCCACATCTCCGTAAACTACAGGGAGCAATCCAGCATCTAGTGCCGCCATCACCGGTTCCGCCGCCAACTGCACAATACGCCCCCCCGTACACACCGCCGACGCCGACGGTTGCAAGCTGATGGCAGGCACACCCGCCGCCAGCAGCGCCTCCGTGATAATGCGGTTCAATCGCGCCGCCGCCGCGCTCACATGAGCAAAGCCATGCCACTGCGCCACCGTCTGCACACTCTGCCGCGTACCATGCTCTGCTGCCGCCACATGCCCAAAAGAGCCACTGCCATGCCCCAAGAGCAGCCGCAGGGACGGCCGTTCCGCTCGCGCAGCAGCAATCTCCTCTGCCAACCGGGCAATAACTGTGGGACGTGGGGATTCGACGGCCGTTTTATCTGTAAGCAGGGAACCGCCTAATTTGAGGAAGAGTAAGTCGCTCATGGGAAACGTGAAGCGTGAAGCGTAAAATGTGAAAGGGTAGTCATCACGTTTCACGCTTCACATTTCAATTTACGGCAGTGTCGCTTCCAACTCCGCAATCGTCTTTTCCAATAGTGCCACCGCTTCCTGCATCACGGGCACAGTAAAAGCAAAGGTAGCCCCGGCCGTCTCATATAGTTCGGGCAGGGTCACGGTGCCGCCCTTCGCCAATGCCTGACGGTAACGGGCGACTGCTCCTGCCTGGTCATTCAGGGCATTGCGCCAAACCTGAATAGCCCCCACCTGCGCCATGCCATATTCCACATAGTAGAACGGCGAGCCGTGAATATGCTGCTTGCGCTGCCAGCCAGTCGCCATTTCATCCGCAAAACCGTCCCAATCAATGCCGGGCATATAACGCCGCCACAAATCAGCCCAAACGGCGTCGCAGTTGGCGGCATCCAACGCCGCTTCCATGTTCTCGTACACCCAATGCTGGAACAAATCCACAACAGCCATGTACGGCCAAAAGTGAATGATTTTTTGCAAATGCTGGATGCGATGCCGTGCGGCATCTACTTCGGAATAATAGCCGCCTTCGCCAGCGGCCAAATAGGGCGCGGACAACAGTTCCATCGCCATTGAAGCGACCTCGTTGAACTCCATATCGGTCCGCATTTGCGGCACGTAGGGCAGCTTTGTGCGCTCAAATACGTGGAAGGCATGTCCCGCTTCGTGCAGCATGGTGGTCACATCCCGTGATGAGCCAATGGCATTCATGAAGATGAACGGCCGTTGCGCTACCGGAAACGCCGTACAATACCCACCCGGCGCTTTGCCCTTGCGATTGGGCAAATCGAGCAGTTTTTCGCTGCGCATTGTCTCAAAATAACTGCCCAATTGCGGGTCTACACGCTGGAAAATGGCGGCCGCTTTGGCATCGAGATCATCGGGGTTTTCATACGGCCGTAACGGCGGGGAAAACAGCAAATCCTTATCATCGTCCACATCCCAGGGACGCAGGCTCTCCACACCCAAATCGCTGTGGTACTGCGCATAAATGCGCGAGGCAGCGGGCACGACCACTTCTTCAATGGCCTGCGCAAATGCTTTGCTGTCCTCTGGCGTGTAAGCAAAGCGTTTCAACATCTGCCAACGAAAGGCGCGGTAATCTTTGCCAAATCCGGCGTTGGCGGCTTGTTGGATACGCAGTTCAATCAGCTTGCGCCAATTGGCATTAATCGCTTCGCGGTCTTGCAATTGGCGGGCCGATTTTTGCCGCCAGATTTGTTCGCGCACAGCACGGTCAGGCGTGTTGAAGAAGGGCTTGAGGCCAGTCAATGTGCGCTCTTCGCCAGCCCATTCAATCGTTTGTGCGCCAATGATTTTGTCGTAGGCGGCGTCCAGTTTTTTCTCTTCGTTCATCAGGGGCAGGTTTTCTTCGCGGAAGATTTCGACGTCGGCGCGTATTTTGCTCAGGGGGACGGCCATGTTATCTGGCTCTAATCCGCTTTGCAGCAGTCTCACGTTCAGCGTTTGCTCTGCGGATTGGGCGGCGAGGAAAACAGTTTCCAGAAAGTCGTTGAAGGCTTTTTCGACGGCTTCGTCGGTGGTGTCTATGGTCTTGGCGACATGCAAACGGGAAAAGCGTTCTGAAACAAGTTTGGTGAGGCTGCTCCAGTCTAGTAGCCATTGGTGAACGGTGTCGGGTGTTAACGGCCGTTCCGCTAATTCTGCATAATACGGTTCAATTTTCTCCCAGGGCCAATCCATAAATGCCTGGGCGGTTGTGGGTAAGGTATCAAACATGGGAACTCCTCTTTGGTAGTTGGTTATTGGTAGCTGGTAACTGGTTACTGGTTACTGCTCACGATGGGCTTCCAGACAGGTAACACCATCAAAGCCAACAGCGGCATTGTGCGGCACGCCTGCCGGTAAATCTAGCCGGTCGCCAGCATGTAACGTAGTTGGCTCCGCTTCAATGGGGAAACCAAAAGTAATCGAACCCTGTAAAACGTAAATGACACGGCCGTAATCCAGAGTTTGTGCATGGTACACATCTCCTGGTTCAGCCGTCCAAAGTTCAGGCTCCAATTCCTCCGCCGCCAAAATACTGCGCAAGGCTTCCTCGTTGGGAATGGTAGTGTAAGGCCACTTTTGCACGTGGATCACATTGGCATTCATGCAATATTCATCTCCTTAAATACACGGTGGAAACAGTTCATTACCCTAATGATACGTTGGCAAAGACGGCGCGGCAAGTGTCATGCACATTGTCATTATGACTCCGCTTGCAACACACTAGACGCAGCAATTACAATAATTGCAGATAAGCAAGTGGCAAGTCTACGCATGGCAAGTAAACGGCTCGCAAACTCACTACTTGTGGACTCGTAAACCCATAAAAAGGAGCAGCTATGTCTAAAAAATCTACAATGACCTATGAGGTAACGGTGCAAGCCCCAGCAGCAGCCGTTTATCATGCCTTCACCAACCAAACCGCTTTGACGCAATGGTTATGCAACAATGCCCAGGTGTCAGCACAGGTAGGTGACACGCTATTTCTCACCTGGAACCAGTCGAACTACTACGCGGTAGGTGAATTCACCAAGTTGAAAGAAAACAAACGAATTGCATTTACCTGGCGCGGACGCGGCGAACCAGGGGAAACGGCCGTACAAATCAAACTCGAAGAAACAGATGACGCCACCCACATCACCCTCAAACACAAGCAAATCGGTAAAGGGAATGGCTGGAAGTTCACCCGCAAGCAAATTGACGAAGGCTGGAGCAGCAGCCTGGCAAATCTGAAACAGGTTTTGGAAACAGGATTAGACCGGCGGATTTATGAACGGCCGTTCCTCGGCATCTTGATCGGCGGACTCGTATCAGCCGAAGAAGCTAAAACGCTTGGCCTCGATATAGAAGGCGGCGTCCGCATCACCGGGACGATGCCCGAAACCGGAGCCGCAGCCGCCGGGCTGCAAAACCAGGACATCATCACCAGCCTGGATGACACACCGCTCATCACCTTCCCAGCCATCCAATCCGTGCTCAGCCAGCGCAAGCCCGGCGACGTACTTGCCACCGAGTTTTATCGTGACGGCAACAAGCACACTGCCAACCTCACCCTGACAAAACGGCCCGCCCCCAATGTCCCCGACAAACCCGCTGAATTGGCCGAGCAGTTACGCAGCCAATACACAACCCTCGCCGCAGACCTGGACGACATCGTTGCCAACGCCAGCGAAGAGGAAGCCAGTCATCCAAACGACGACCAGTGGAGCGCCAAAGAAATTCTAGCCCACCTGATCACCAGCGAGCGTGGAATGCACATGGCCATCGCCAGCAACATGGACGGTAACACTCTCAATGGCTGGCCCAACAACCCCCGCGCCTGGACAAAAGCCTACACCGAAGTCTACACCTTCGCAGCAATGGCCGACGCCTTCAAACATGCGCTGGATGAAACCCTCGCCATCGTCGCCAACTTACCGGACGAGTTGGTTGCCCGCAAAGCCACTTATTTTGGCGTTGCGCAAACCTTGTTTGGATTTGCCGGGCATGTACGTAACCATTACCCTGAAATGCAGCAAGCTATTGACGCTGCCCGCGCCAAAGAAACCGTGGTTGAATAACCAAACTGTAGGGGCTTGGCAACGCCAAGCCCCATGACCCTACAATGTCCGCCGAACAGCCCCCTCTTCCACCCACCAAATCTCTGTGGCAAACCGCTCAATGAAATAGCGATCATGCACGACCGCCAGCACGGTTCCGTCAAAATTAGCCAACGCTTCCTCAAATTGTGTGCGCGAAGGAATGTCCAGGTGATTGATTGGCTCGTCCAACAGCAGCACGTTGCAGCCAGCGACAATCATTTGCGCCAGTTCTAATCGTGCCCGCTGTCCATAACTTAGTTGGCTGTTGAGCTTCAAGGGTTCTTCACCAGTGAAGAGGAAATAGGAGAGGAAGGTGCGCACGGCCGTTTCATTCTCAAAAGCATGGCGCACGGTCTGCAACGGGGACAGCGCCGGGTCAAGACCCGTTTGCTCCTGCGTCATGTAGCCCAGGTGGACGCTGGGGCCGCGCTGCACATGCCCGGCGAGCGGCGGCAGCAGCCCGGCGAGGGTGCGCAGCAAGGTGGTTTTGCCACTGCCATTTGGCCCGGTAATGATGATGCGGGCATCTGGGTGGACAGACAGGCGTAATTGGTGCAGCAACGGCCGTTCCACATCATAGCCCACACTCAAATCCACCAGCTCCAGCACAGACTGCCCCAAATGCGCCATTTCCGCAAAATCCAGGCGCATCTTGCGCGAACGAGTTGGTTTGTCCACGCGCTCCTCCGAATCCAGGTAACGCTCCAGTTTTCTCTCCCGCGATTTCCCCTTTTGCGCCACTTTCTTGGCTAATCTCAGATAATGGTCTTTGCCTTCTTTGATACCGCCAATACTCACAGACTTGACTTGCCGCTCGGTGTTGGCTGCCTGCTCTTTAGCGCGAGCAATATCCTGCTTCACACGGCGAATTTCTGTCTGCTGGTCATGGTAGGCTGCCCACTGCTTTTCTTGCTCCAGCTTAACTTGGGCCGCGTAATCGCTGTAATTGCCGGCAAACTCACGCACGGCCGTTTGCTGCGGGTCCATCGCCAAAATACGTGTGACTACACGGTCCAAAAAAGTGCGGTCATGAGAAACGATGAGGACGCCGCCGGGAAAGCCAGCCAGCCACGCTTCCAACCATTCCAACATGCCAATGTCCAGGTGATTGGTTGGTTCGTCTAGCAATAACAACTGTGGGTTATCCAGCAGCACCAGAGCCAGATTCAGGCGCGTCTTTTGCCCACCGCTCAAATAGCCGACCGGCATGTCTGGCGGCACATCATCCAGGCCCAACCCGGCAAGGATGCTGGCCGCCCGCCCCGTATCAGCGGCGCTGATGCGGTAGAGTACGGCGTCGTACTGCTGCTGTAAAGCAGCATCGTCGGGGCGCTCGGCGAGGGCTTGCGCCAGCGTGAACAGTTCGGTTTCCAGCACGGTGGGGTCTCCGGCGGCGCGACCAATGATGTCGGCAACGGCCGTTGCCCCATCCAACTCAAAGCCCTGCGAGAGATAACCCACGCGCAATCCAGGATGATAAGTCACATGGCCGGAATCGGCCGTCTCCTCGCCCATAATCATGCGCAGCAGCGTGGTTTTTCCACAGCCGTTCGGGCCAACCAGGCCTACCCGGTCGCCGAGATTGATGCTAAAAGTTACATTGTTGAAAAGTGGAGTAAGGGTAAAGGATTTCGCCAGTTGATGTACGGTAAGCATATTCACCTCTTGAGTACCAATAAACAGTAGCCAGTGATCAGTGGTCAGTTACCAGCAACCAACAACCAGTTGCCAGCAACCAATTACCAAAGACTAAAAAGGGGTGAATTTAGCGAATCATTCCGTATCTCAACCTCGCAAGGGGATAATTTCTGCTTGTGAGCTTATCATATTTGAAGGATCTATTCAACAGATGTGAAACGCGAGGAAACGCCAATCATGTTTCACCCATCCCATTTCACTGTATAATACGCGCATTGATTATTCATTAACCCAACCAGAAGGAGGCTATTCTCATGAGTATTCCATTTCCCAGTGACGAGTGGGTAAAGGCGTTGTGTACAGAATTAAACCAAAGCGCTGCTTATAAACAAGCGGCCGCCAAATGGGAAGGCGATCTCATTTTTGTGATTGAGAACCCAGGCGGAAATGGTTATTTGTACATGGATTTGTGGCATGGAGAGTGCCGCAATGCCCGCCAGCTAGACAGCAACAGCGAAGTGAATGCGGAATTCCAACTTGCCGCACCCATAGCAACCTGGAAGCGAGTGATTCAAGGTCAGCTTGATCCGATTCGTGCGCTCACTGGTCGTCAGTTGAAGCTGAAGGGTAACTTAATGAAAATTATGAAAACGCCTAAAGCTGCCATTGAGTTGGTGAATTGCAGCAAAGGGTTGGATACGAAGTGGTAGTTGGTTGTTGGTAGCTGGTGGCTTGTTAGCCACTCGCAAACTCACCACTCGCTACTCGCAAACTTTTACGATGGAAAACGGCCGTAAAACCACAGCTCTCGTTCTTAGCGGCGGCGTCGTGCGCGGTTTCTCTCATTTGGGCGTGCTTATGGCATTAGAAAACGCCCAAGTCCCCATCGACATCGTAACCGGGGCCAGCGTGGGAACCATCATCGGCGCAGCCTATGCCGCTGGCATGAATGCGGACACGATTGCCGGCATGGCCGGGCAAATGAACTGGCAGCACCTTGCCCGGCCTACACTCTCTACGGATGGACTGCTTTCTTTTGACCGGTTGGAAGTGTGGCTGACACGTATGTTTGGTCATCTGCATTTTGAAGACCTGGCGGTACGTTTTGCCGCCATCGCTACAGATATGGAAACAGGCCGCCCAGTGGTGTTGGATAGTGGCCCGCTGGCTCCGGCCATTCGCGCCAGTTGTTCTGTGCCTGGTGTGGTGGAACCGAAGGAGTTGAACGGCCGTTTCCTCTGCGATGGCGGCGTCTCCAACAACCTGCCCATTGACGTAGCCCGCAGCATGGGCGCAGAGTACGTGATTGCCGTGGACGTGTTCCAGCACGCCCCGCGTTGGCCCTTGTTGGGACCATTAGGTAGGGGATTGACGGCCGTTGAAATCATGGTCGAGCATTCCGGTGGGCTAGAAGGGGCTGATGTCCTCATCACCCCCAACCTTTCCGGCAAAACATACACCAGTTTCGGCAAACGCGACGACCTCGTCGCCCTCGGCCAACAAGCTGCCGAGAATTACCTCCCCACCATTTGCACCGACTTGAATTTGTCAGCTAATGAATAAAACCACATTTTTACTAAATCGATTAAACGCGATTGGCGAATCTTTAGCGAAGAGAGATACGGCCCTGGCCCTGATTGGCCTGGGGTCTGTGGGCCGGGAATTGGACAGGCTGGATGCCTTTTCCGACCTCGACTTTTTTGCGATTGTGAAAGCTGGCAGCAAGGCACATTATCTTGAGAACTTGTCCTGGTTGAGCGATGTTGCCCCCGTCGCCTATGCTTTTATGAACACGGTAGACGGCTACAAACTCCTCTATGCCGATGGCGTATTTTGCGAGTTTGCCGTGTTTGAAGAGGCGGAACTGGCGCACATTCCCTTTGCCCCTGGCAGAGTGGTATGGAAGGCGGACGGGGTAGATGAGGCGATTGCTGTGCCGATTTATAGAAGTGGGGAGAGGGAACGGCCGTCTACCAGCTACCTCCTCGGCGAAGCACTGACGAACCTATACGTTGGCCTGCTGCGCGAGCAGCGCGGCGAACGGCTGTCCGCCCTGCGCTTCATCCAGGGCCACGCCGTTGACCGTATCGTTGAACTGGCAGCGCGGCTGCAAGAAGCCACCAACGCCCACGCCGACCCCTTCAACGCCGACCGCCGCTTTGAGCAGCGCTACCCCAACATGGCGCAAATCTTGCCTGCCCTTCTCCAGGGCTACAACAAGAACCGTGAATCAGCCCTGGCTGCGTTGACCTTTTTGGACGAACACTTTGCGATTAATGCGGGAATGAAAACGGCCGTGCGCCAACTATGTAATACTCACCATTAAGAAAATTAATCCTCGCCACATAAAAACGCCAGGCCGCTTAGATATTGCGACCTGGCGTTTGATGTAAGAGTTTTACTTCGTGACCTGATTAACTCTGGTATTTTGTTCGCTGCCGCAGGATAACGGCCGTTATCCCTCCCAAAATCACCAAAGACAAAGCCCACAAAAGCGTATTGGTTTGTTGGCCGAATGTTTGTGCATCCGCGAGGGTTACGGCCGTTGTACTAGAAGGATCCCATTCCCCAACAGCCATTTCAATAGGTGCAGCGCCGGGCAAACTAGCATTATGCGTCCATAATCCCCACATCACGTCACCCCAATCACGTAAACCGGCAAAAAATGTTGCGCTTGGTTCTTGAGCGCTTTGAATCAAATAAGGGTCATCACCGCCAGCGCCAGTCCCACTCAGCGTTAACGTCCCTGTGCCATTGATTTCATTACGTAGAAACTCAATGTATTCACGGCTCGTAGTCTGGTAATTTAGAGAGACGGTTACGGTCATCGCTCCAGGCACTGTAATGCCAAAATCGTTGTTCATATTCACGTAATCGTATCCACCAGCATACTCTGCGGCTGTAAAGTAATCCAAAGCCGAACTGCCTTCCCAAACGGGTTCAGACAAGCGTGCAGCAGCTTCATTAATACGGAAGCCTTTCGGTGGAAGGCGGTTATCCTTGTAACGGCCGTTACTCAACACAAAATGAAACGTCTCCGATTCACCCGTCAGGCCAATGCTGCTGCCATGCATCTCATACACCAATTCGTCCACATAATGCTCATCACCCGAAAGCGGAAGCGGTGCGGGCAGCACACCATCTGGGTCAAAATAAGTGTAGCCTGTTAGTCCCTTCAACGTATGAGCAGCCGTGTCATAGGGATTTATCTCGTAAAGCAAATTACCGTCGGCATCATAATACTTAATGTTAATAAACATGCGGCGGCCTTCAGGAAAGCCTGAAATCAACTTGTGCCCCGTATAGTTATGTACTTCAAAATCGAGATTGCCACTAGAGGGACTATAACGAACCGTCTCAATAGCCGCCGCCATTTGCAACATCTGCAACGAACGATCGGCTCCGGCTAGTAAGGCATCTGGCACAAGCCCCATGCCAGCTGTCATATCGACCGTAATATCATGAAGCCCTGAGTCCAATAAATCCTCATTAACTACATCATGATTGGTTGAATGGCTATCTGCACTCGCCAGAATAGAAGGCACCCAGACACTACCACCAGTCAAATCGTGAAGTGGCTGACCACTGTTCGGGTGTTCCACACTGTCTGTAGGTCTAACAATCCCTTGATTTGCCCCTTTCCCTGTCACGTCTTGCATGTGGCAATCCTGACAGGTAGCGATATTGTTGCCTGGCTGTGATGTCTCGAAAACAGCGGGAGCAAAGGGGCCAACGCCTGCCGCGCCATCTTGTTGACCATAGTCCGAAAGCATAAACTCTGAGAAAGTGCGTTCGACGTGATAGTAGGAATAAGCGGGTTCGGTCTCTGAAGGAAGTGTATCACTAGGGCCAGGACCACCAGGGTAAACTTCGAGGTTTCGTAATACCGGGTTGGATATATCGTGGCAGGTTCCACAAAAATACTTACTTTTATGATAACGACTATATAAAGCGGCGTGATTGGGACTCGCGTCAGCAAACGATCCGCGACGGCGATCCTGAGTATCTAAAAAGTATTGTCCGCTTCCACTTTCAGTGTACGTAGCTGGTGGTTGACCCGCCGTGAAAAATGGATCGCCATTGAAATACAGAATCCCCCCAGCCAAAGCCTGATCCGCAGCCAAGGTTTCAGCAGCTTTAACGCTTGATGGCGTAGCTATGACATTGGCTTCATCCCAATATCCAGCCCAATCATTGCCTTCCCGTGCGCCTGCGGCGGTGTCCGTAAAGAAGGGGTCAAACATATAATGGCATATGGTACATTGCACACCATCATAGTCGCTGCCGGTCATATCAGCAGCGTTTGTGGGATCAGAACGGCCGTTTACCCACCCCAAGGGGAAATGACAGCGAAGACAAATATCCGTAGCATTTGGATTGCCAACAGCCCAAATAGAATCTTGCGCAGCGACCGTCATCGTCGTCCAAAATAGAAAATCACGAGACGCCTGCGCCATCATAGAGCCTTGCCAATTAAATTCAGGCTCAACCGTGTCATCAAAATTATGGCAGCCGCATTGCGCCGAGTCATTTATTGGGTTAAGCGAATCTGGCTGCGTACCAGGCATCCGCACCAGGTAATCTGCATCGACTGGAGCAGGTGTCCAGGCAAAGACGGAAATTAAATTACTTAGACCAAAAATGGCAACAAGAATAATGAGGACGGCCAATAGAGAGAAGCCCTTGTGTTTCATCGTTTCCTCCGATGTTCGGCTCTAATAAGTTGAGCTAATCAACTCAGGCTCCCCAACAGGTACCACTTCCTAACAAGGTTAAGTTATAGTTAACAAGCAAACAGAACAAGTAACGAAAGTCATATGAAAAATAGATGAACTTCATCAGCCAGAAAACGAACAAAAATAATTGAGCCGTTTCAAATAACTGTTAATGTAAGCTGGCTCACGGTAGTTGCCCCCCTTTACCATACACTTCTCCCTGGTAATATAAGTCAATAAGACTAAAGGTATGGCTTGCTTTTGCATAAATGCTATACCCATTGGAGAACCCATGTCAGCCTCGACTCAACCAGTGAAAAGAACATCCTTTTTACGCAAACACGGCGTCAAGCTCGTTGCCCTCATTTTTTGGCTGGGATTAATAGGCAGCTATTGGGCCTACACTCGCGCTAACAACCTGACGGCCGCAGATAGCATCCGCCAGGTGGCAAATCTACTCACCAGCACAGCGTGGGGACCGCTCATCTACATTGCGCTCTACATCCTACGCCCGCTCATCTTCTTCCCCGCCACGCTGGTCACGCTGCTCTCCGGCTTCTTATTTGGGCCAATCGGCATCCTCTACACCATTATCGGCAGCAACAGTTCTGCCCTGCTGGCCTTTTTTGTGGGGCAGTACTTTGGCAAAGGGCTGCTTGATTCAGAAGAAAGCGCCGGATTGGTGCAGCGTTACGCCCAACGAATGCGCGACAACAGCTTTGAAACGGTGCTGCTCATGCGCCTGCTCTTCCTGCCCTATGACCTGGTGCATTACGTGGCTGGATTCCTACGCATTGACTGGAAGGCATTTCTATTAGCTACCATCATTGGCTCTATCCCTGGCACTATCTCCTTTGTGTTGTTGGGCGGCTCGTTTGGCACGCTAGATGCACTACTCAATGGTGAAATTTCGGTCAATCCCTGGGCCTTGGGCCTATCAATCGGCTTGATAGTGATTAGCATTGCCCTTTCACGGTTCCTGAAACGCCGCGAAGCCGCACCAGACCCAAACACCCAATCATGACCTCTGTAGGGGCATGGCGCTGCCATGCCCCAAAGAACGGTAAGTTCCCCGCCGGGAAAGGATAAGTTCCCCGCCGGGAAAGGATAAGTTCCCCGCCGGGAAAGGATAAGTTCCCCGCCGGGAAAGGATAAGTTCCCCGCCGGGAAAGGATAAGTTCCCCGCCGGGAAAGGATAAGTTCCCCGCCGGGAAAGGATAAGTTCCCCGCCGGGAAAGGATAAGTTCCCCGCCGGGAAAGGATAAGTTCCCCGCCGGGAAAGGATAAGTTCCCCGCCGGGAAAGGATAAGTTCCCCGCCGGGAAAGGATAAGTTCCCCGCCGGGATAAAAATTTATCCCGGCGGGGAATATCGCAAGACACCTACTTAAACCTGATAAGCCTTATTACAGGAGCAAATAATGAGTACTCAACTGAAGCAGAACACTCAAGAACAACCTGTTCATCATGTCACCATTCACCCGCGTGATGCCCACAACGAAGAGTGGATTAGCCACGCACATCCCCCAGACTGGCAGAATCCCATGCCGAACGGCCGTTACAATCTCCTCGTCATTGGCGGCGGGTCGGCGGGACTGGTGGCGGCAGCAGGCGCAGTCGGCGTGGGAGCCAAAGTCGCGCTTGTGGAAAAAGGTTTCCTCGGCGGCGACTGTCTCAACGTGGGCTGCGTGCCCTCCAAAACCATCATCCGCTCCGCCAAAGTCGTTGGCGACGTGCGCCGCGCAGCCGAATTAGGCGTCCACGTGCCGGACGGCGTCACCGCCGACTTTGGCGCAGTCATGGCCCGGATGCGCCAGCTTCGCGCCGAAATCAGCCACCACGACTCCGCTTACCGCTTCCGTGACCTGGGCATTGACCTGTTTCTGGGCGCAGGGCAGTTTACCGGCCCGCACACCTTTGAGGTAGACGGTAAAACCATCGAATTCAAGAAAGCCGTCATCGCCACCGGTTCGCGCCCGGCCTTCATTCCCATTCCAGGACTGAAAGAGGCGGGTTTCTTGACCAATGAAAACATCTTTTATGAACTGACCGAACTGCCGCCGCACCTGGCCGTCATTGGTGCCGGGCCAATTGGCGCGGAGATGGCGCAGTCATTCCAACGGTTTGGCAGCCAGGTGACGGTCTTCGACATCTTGCCCCAGGTGCTGGGGCGCGAAGATGAAGACGCGGCAGCCATTGTGCAGGAATCCCTATTGCAAGACGGCCTGACGTTGAATCTGGGCGTGGGCATCAAAGAAGTGCAGGTGCGTGGGGATGAGAAGGTGATTGTTTTTGAACGTGATGGTGTGGTGCAAGAAACGGCCGTGTCCCACATCCTGCTTGCCGTTGGTCGAGCGCCCAATATCGAAGGGCTGAACCTGGAAGCGGCAGGCGTGGCCTATCACAAAAAGGGCGTGGAAGTCAACGACCGGCTGCAAACCAGCAACAAAGACATCTTTGCCGCCGGGGATGTGGCTTTGAAATACCAGTTCACACACACTGCCGATGCCGCCTCACGCATCGTGCTGCAAAACGCCCTGTTCATGGGACGCAAGAAATTCAGCGACCTCATCATTCCCTGGGTGACGTATACTGACCCGGAAGTAGCTCACGTGGGCATGTATCCCCGCGACGCCGCAGAGCAGGGCTTTGAAATGGACACCTACACCATCAGTATGGGCGACACAGACCGGGGCCGCGCCGATGGCGAGCGCGAAGGGTTTGTGAAGGTACACGTCAAGAAAGGCACATATAAGATTCTGGGGGCAACGATTGTTGCTCGCCATGCGGGTGAAATGATTAGCGAAATCACGCTGGCGATGGTTTCTGGGTCTGGACTATCCACACTGTCGCAGGTAATTCACCCCTATCCGACGCAGGCCGAAGCGATTCGCAAAGCGGCCGACGCCTGGAATCGCACCCGTCTGACGCCCTTTGTCGCAAAATTATTTAATCGCTGGTTGTCTTGGACAAGGTCATAAAGTAGGGGCATGGCGTTGCCATGCCCCACAAAATAAAGGAGAGGATGTTGAAACGATACGCTTTTTTGTTGATTGTTCTGTTATTGTTAGCAGCTTGTGGCAGCAATGCCCCAGCGGCTAATGTGAATGAAGGAAATGGGGAAACGGCCGTTACCAGCAACGCCAACATGCCCGCCGACAGCGAACCGGCCAGCGTCGAAAGCGCACCAGAGGGAGCCGCGCCCCCGCCCGGTTATGACGCCAGCACCTGGGCCGACATTGTAGCCGAGGCCAACGGGCAAGAAGTCAACTTCTACATGTGGGGCGGCAGCGATTTAATCAATGCCTGGGTAACAGAGTATGTGGCAACGGCCGTGCAAGAACAGTACGGCGTCACCCTGAACATGATCCCCGTCAGCGATGCCACCGAGTACATCAACAAAGTGCTGGGCGAGAAAGAAGCGGGACGAGATACAGACGGAACCGTTGACCTGGTATGGGTCAATGGCGAAAACTTCCGCACCATGCGCCAGGGCGACTTGCTCTACGGCAATTGGGCGCAGTTCTTGCCCAACAGCGCCTACGTCAACCAGAATGACCCCAGTGTAGCAAACGACTTCGGTTATCCGGTGGATGGCTATGAATCACCCTACGGCAAGGCGCAGTTTGTGATGGTTTACGACAGCGCCAAAGTGCCGGAACCGCCGCGCACCGTCGAAGAGCTGCTGGCATGGATAGAAGCCAATCCTGGCAAGTTCACCTACCCCGCTCCGCCGGACTTCACCGGCAGCGCCTTCATGCGCCACATCTGCTACTGGGCCGCAGACGGTCACGAACAGCTTTTAGGCGAGTTTGACCAGGCGCTTTTTGACGAAAAGCTGCCGGCCTGCTGGCAAGCGCTGAACGATATTGAACCGTTCCTCTGGCGTGAAGGGCAAACGTACCCGGAAAATCATGCCCGGCTGCAAGATTTGTTTGCCAATGGCGAGGTGTATTTTGACATGGCCTATAATCCCGCAGAAGCAAGCAGTCTGATCGAGAACGGCCGTTACCCCGAAACCACCCGCACCTTTGTCTTCGACAGCGGCACCATCGCCAACACGCATTACGTAGCCATCCCCACCAACTCGCCGCACAAAGCGGCCGCGATGGTCGTCGCCAATTTCCTGCTCTCGCCTGCCGCGCAGTTGAGCAAGGCCCAACCGGAAAACTGGGGTGACTTGCCCGTACTCGACCCGGCCCTGCTGCCCGCCGCGCAGCAAGCCGAGTTTGACGCCATCCCTCGCGGCGCGGCCACCCTCTCCACCGAAGAGTTGGCCGCCGCCCGCCTGCCGGAACTGCAAGCCCCCTGGCTGACAGCGATGGAACAGGCATGGGAAGCGGACGTGTTGCAGAAATAGCAAGGGAGCGGGAGAGCAGGGGAGATAAATTCTTTCTCCTTTGCTCCTCTGCTCCCCCGCACCTCTGCTAAACTAACCGACAGTTATGAGAAAACGGTGGCACATTCCCCTCATGCTGGCCCCTGCCCTGGCAGTCATCGTACTGTTGTTTGGCGGGGGTGTGTTATTAGCCCTGCTGCAAAGCCTGGGCTATTTGCCCTTTTTGGAGCAGCGGTCGCTGTCGCTGGCAGCGTACCGGCACATTTTTAGCATGGAGGCGTTTTGGCAGTCGCTGCTGTTGACGTTGTGGATTGCTTTGGCGAGCACGGCCGTTTCCACCCTCCTCGCCATCATCAGCGCCCTGGCCTTGCGGCACACGATCCAACATCCCGCCCTGCGCGGTCAACGCATCGCCACCTTCATTTTCCAATTGAACATCCCCATCCCCCACCTCGTCGGCGCTATCGGCATCCTCTTTCTCTTTAGCCAAAGCGGGTTCCTGGCCCGCATCGCCTATCTCGTGGGGCTAATCAGCGAACCGGCGCAATTTCCAGCACTAGTCTACGACCGTTATGCGCTGGGCATCATTCTGGAATACGTGTGGAAAACCACCAGCTTTACCGGTATCATCGTGCTGGCAGCCCTGCAATCGGCGGGCAGCGCCTATGAAGATGTAGCCCGTAATCTGGGCGCCAATCGCTGGCAGCGTTTTCGCCACGTCATCCTCCCCCTGATTCGCCCCGGCGTGTTGTCGGCCTCCATTCTCGTCTTCGCCTTCACCTTTGGCGCATTTGAAGTGCCGCTGCTCTTGGGACAGCGTTATCCTTCGGCGCTGCCGGTGCTGGCTTATCGCAGTTATACCGATGTGGATTTGAACGGCCGTCCCGAAGCAATGGCCATGAGTATGATCATCACCTTCATCAGCATCGCCCTCATCTTTACCTACATGCGGCTGACCGCGCCGCGACAAAAAGACTCATAGAATGTGTGCAGGTATGCAAGTGTGCAAGTACCGACAACCAAAGGCCACTTACCACTTGCACACTCAACATAAAGGATACTCCTCATGAAACACTCCCTCACTTTTGACGTTGCCATCATCGGTTCCGGTATTGCCGGGTCGGTGTTGGGTGCTGTCCTGGCGCGGCAGGGTATGAAGGTCGTCATCTTTGAGGCCAAAAGCCACCCGCGCTTTTCCATCGGTGAATCGCTGATTTTGGAAACGTCGGAAACAATGCGGGCGTTGGCTGATTTATACGACGTGCCAGAACTGGCCTATTTCAGCTCGGAGAACTTCGCCGCGTTTTATGGCACAACGCACGGCGTAAAACGGCACTTTGGCTTTTTGCACCACACGCCGGGGCAGCCACACGACAAGCAGCGCACGCTGCAAGCGATTATCCCCAAAGAGCCGCACGGCCACGAACTGCACCTCTACCGCCAGGACACGGACTATTTTATGATGACAACGGCCGTTTCCTACGGCGCAGCCGTGCTGCAAAACACCCCCGTGCAAGACATCGCCCTGCATCCAGACCGCGTGGAAGTGATCACAACCAAAGGGGCCGTCTACACGGCTGAGTACGTGGTAGACGCAGGCGGCTACAAATCCTTGTTGGCCGACAAATTTAACCTGCGCGACCATCATCTGCGCACGCAGTCCCGCGCCCTTTTCACGCACATGGTCAACGTGCCGGACTATCATCAGGTAGGCGGCTTGCAGGCGGCCTACGGGCTGCCCTTCCGCATGTCTGAGGGCACGCTGCACCACGTTTTTGATGGCGGCTGGCTGTGGGTCATTCCCTTCGACAACCACGAGACCAGCAGCAATCCGCTGTGCAGTGTGGGGCTGCTGCTAGACCCGCGCCGTCATCCCTTGCCCGCCGACCAATCACCAGAAGAAGAGTTCTTTAGCTTCATCGAGCGGTTCCCCACAGTGGCGGTACAGTTCAAAGGGGCGCAGGCAGTGCGTGACTGGACGCGCACGGGGCGCATTCAGTACACAGCCAAGCAGGTGGTGGGCGACCGCTGGGCGCTGTTGGGGCACGCTGTCGGCTTTATTGACCCGTTATATTCAAAGGGATTGTATGGTTCGTTAACGGCCGTTTCCCTCCTCGCCCACCTGCTGCTGCAAGCCAAACAAAGCGGGGATTACTCCGCCGCCGCCTTCATGCCGCTGGAGAAGGTAAGCTGTGCCTTCATCCGTTCCGCCGACCGTCTCATCGCCAACAGCTTCAAGTCATTTGGCAATTACAAGCTGTGGCAGGTGTATGCCGTGCAGTGGCTGATGGGCGCTTACACGGAATATCTGCGGCTGAATATGATCCGCGCCCAGGCAGGCACAAACCGCGACGCCTATTACCAGCGGTTGGTGGAACTCAAGCTCGTGGGCGGCGGCTTCGCCGAGTTTGACACGCTGGCGGAACAAGTTGACAGCCTGATTGAAGCGGTGGATGTGACGGATGAAACGGCCGTAGACGAAACCATCGCCGCCATCCATGCCATTTACGCTGGGGTAGACTGGATGCCGGAGCCATTCCGCGCTCTGCTGCGCGGCAAAACCTACCTGCCCAAAAACAAAATCCGCCTCAGCCTACTCAATCCACAAACTGGCTTCATGGGCAGCGGTGCGTACCGCGCTCACTTTTTCGAGGATATGTCCCTGCTGGAATTGGCCCGCTTTGGTGCACGGGAAAAGATTCGCTACGCTGCACCGGTGCTGGCATGGCAGCAACGACAGCAATACCGGCATCGAACAGGTTAAAATGGATTTAGCCCGATACCGGCGCTGGAAGATCATACGATGGTTGTTACGTAAGTCATGCAAACGTATTCCCATTTTTTGCTAACAAAGGTATTGCAAGTGCGGCTGAAGAAACGAGACGCTTCTGGCACAACCCTACTTCTTGGCTCTGTGCTGCCTGACCTGCCTCTCTTTCTGCTCACGATTGGCTACATGGTTAACCGCCGCTGGCTCAATCCGGCCCCGGCAGAAGGCGCGTTTGACGCAGCTTACGACATGCTTTACTTCAACAATCCCTGGTGGATAAGCCTGCACAGTTTGCTGCACGCGCCGCTGCTCATCCTGTTGTATGCCGGAATCGGCGTGGTGGCGCTGCGCCAGGGTAAACGGTGGGGACGGCCGTTGCTGTGGTTTGCCATCGGCTGCGGGCTGCACAGCCTCATTGACATTTTCACACACGTCAACGATGGGCCGCTGCTCTTCTTCCCCCTGAACTGGACATATCGTTTTCCCGCGCCGGTTAGCTATTGGGACAGGCGGTACGGAGCGCAAATTTTCGCGCCTATTGAACATGCTATTGACGCACTCATCTTGCTTTGGCTGGGTGTGCGCTATTTCCGTAAACGTCGAAAGGCAAGCCATGCGCTTTGAACGGATTCGCGCCATCACACGCGGCGCCATTGTGTTGGGAATGTTGCTACCACTCATTCCACTACTGATCTGGTCGGTGAGTTTCCGCTGGTATTTCCCAGACATGCTGCCGGAAATGTGGAGTTTGCGAGCGTGGCGCTATGTCTTTGCGCCCTCGTCGCGGGTGCTGCCCGCGTTGGGGTACAGTGTGGGCGTGGCAACGGCCGTTACCCTCCTCTCCCTCGTCATCAGCATCCCTGCCGGACGAGCGCTGGGGCTGTACCGGTTTCGTGGGAAAACGGCCGTGCAGTTCCTCATCCTCGCCCCCACCATCGTGCCCGCCATTGCCGTAGCGATGGGCATCCATGTAGCCTTCATCTACTATGGCCTCTCCGACACCCTGCCGGGCGTCATTCTCGTCCATCTCATCCCCGTGATGCCCTACCTGGTGCTGATTCTTGCCAGCACATTTGCCAATTACAATGTCGATTACGAGGGACAAGCACGCACACTGGGCGCCAATCAATGGCAAATCTTCTGGCACGTCACCCTGCCCATCATCTTTCCCGGCCTCATCGTGGGCAGCCTCTTCGCCTTCATCATCTCCTGGAGCCAATACCTGCTCACCCTGCTTATTGGCGGCGGGCAGGTGATTACGCTGCCCATTTTGCTCTTTTCTTTTGCCAACAGCGGCGACCATCCCATCACCGCCGCGCTCTCTATTGTTTTTATCGCTCCTGCCATCCTCTTTTTGCTGTTCACCTCGCGCTACCTGACGGGGGAACAGGCCGCTATTGGCGGGATTGGAAAACTATAATAGTTACAAGTTGCATGTTACATTTCTTGTAACCTGTAACCTGTAACCTGTAACTCCTCATGACCGAAGTCACACTCACTCATCTCAGTAAATCGTATGACGGCCGTTACCGTGCCGTGTCCGACCTTTCTCTGACCGCGCCCTGCGGCAAGATTACAGCCTTGCTTGGCCCCTCTGGCTGTGGCAAGACCACCGTACTCAGGATGATTGCCGGGCTGCTTGCCCCAGGTGATGGCGAGATTGCATTTGACGGCCATTCCATCCTCCCCATCCCCGCTGAAAAACGAGGCGCGGTGATGGCCTTTCAAAACCACATGCTCTTCCCTACCATGAACGTCGCCGACAACGTGGGCTTTGGCCTGAAAATGCGCGGCGTAGATAAAAACACCATCCGCCAGCGTGTAGCCGCCATGCTGGAACTGGTGAAGCTGCCCGGCTTTGAAAAACGGCGGCCCAATGAGCTGTCAGGTGGGCAGCAGCAGCGCGTTGCCCTGGCCCGCGCCCTGGTGGTGGAGCCAAAGGTGCTGCTGCTAGATGAACCACTCTCTAACCTGGACGCACACCTGCGCAATGAGATGCGCGACCTCATTTTCAGCATTCAGCGGCAGCTCGGCATCACCACCATCTTCGTCACACATGACCAGGAGGAGGCGGTCATTCTCGCCGACCAAATTGCTCTGATTTTTGGCGGCGAGTTGCAGCAGGTAGGGCCGCCAGAGGATTTTTATGAACGGCCGTTATCCATCCCCATCGCCCGCTTTTTTGGCGGCGTCAATTTCATCCCCGGCCATAAATGGGGAGCGCAAGTAGAAACGGCCGTAGGCGCCTTCATCCCCTCATGTCGCAGCAGCCAGCCCGATGGCCCGGTCATGCTCACCATTCGCCCGGAAAATATCCGGTTATGTGCAAATGGCGAAGAAGATAGGGTGAACGGCCGTGTCCTCAGCCACATCTACGCCGGAACCCACACCCGCTTCAAAATCGCCACCAGCGACCCCGATCAGTCCCCACTGGAAGTCATTGCCGATGCCAGCCTGCAACACCGCATTTGCGATGGCAGCCCTATCAGCCTCCACCTCCCGCCAGACAAAATCTGGTTAATGCCCCGGTAACACCCTCAACAACACCCTGCTGTAAGCAACAGCGACACCATGCTGTGAGCAACAGCGGCACCATGCTGTGAGCAACAGCGGCACCATGCTGTGAGCAACAGCGGCACCATGCTGTGAGCAACAGCGACACCATGCTGTGAGCAACAGCGACACCATGCTGTGAGCAACAGCGGCACCATGCTGCGAGTGACAGCGACACCACCATCACTAATTTGTGAATGACCAATTAAGCATCGGGGGATTGCATAGGAAAAAGGAAATGGGCGAAGTAGAATATAAACGTAACATATCCAGACCCAGACCATAAAGGAGACAAACGATGGACAAGCAAACCCTAATCAAAAACTTAAATGAAGATTTAGCTGGTGAATTAGGAGCCATCATCCAATACATCACCTACGCCGCAAAAGCCACCGGCCCCTACCGCCCCCAATTGGCTCAATTCTTCCTCACCGAAGTTGCTGACGAGCAGCTTCATGCTCAATTCCTCGCCAACAAAATCGTAGCGTTGGGCGGTGAACCCACCACAGAACCCCGCCCCGTCCCCGCCGCACATAGCAACCATGAAATGCTACAAGCTATCTTAGCGGCTGAACAGCAAGCAGCAAAAGATTACACGCAGCGTGCCCAAGAAGCAGATGCATATGGCGACAAAGGCTTAGCCGTGCAGTTAGAAGACATGGTGCGCGATGAATCCGGCCATTCCGAAGAAACAGAGCGAATGCTGCGCGACTGGCCACTGTAAGTAAGGATGAAGGATGACATCCTTCGCCGCAAACTGATGATTTGATGAGAGCGTGACCGGAAGGTTGCGCTCTTTTCTTTATAATGCCCTACAAAACTGGAGCGCGTGCAGCTTGCCCGCAACGGCGGGTGGCAGTCCTCGCTCCCATTTAGGAGCATGGTATGAATAGCAAAATACAAACGCCCCTTTTTATCCTGATTTTGATGCTGCTGGTGTCCGCTTGCACGCCAGCAAACGAGCCGATACAGGAGGCCGTCATGCCAGATTTACCCGACCTCGGCCCTGCGCCAGAAATCACCAACGACGTGTGGATCAACACGGATGAACCACTGACGCTGGCATCACAACGCGGCAAGGTGGTGCTGGTCGAGTTTTGGACATTTGGCTGAATTAACTGCCAACGGGTGATTCCCTGGGTCAGGGAATGGTATGAAAGCTATCACGGCGATGAGTTCACCGTGATCAGCGTGCATTATCCAGAATTCAGTTACGAGCGCGATTATGACAATGTAGTGGACGCTACCCAACGGCTAGACGTGCCCTACCCGGTCGCCATTGACAATAACCGTGTGACCTGGAGCGCGTACAACCAACGCTTCTGGCCGACGCTTTACCTGATTGACAAGCAAGGCCACATTCGCTATCAGCACATCGGCGAAGGAGCATATGCAGAAACAGAAGCGGCTATCCTGGCGTTGATGGCGGAGTAGCGAAAAAGAGGCTCCTCTTTTAGCTTTCAATTTGCGGTAGGAGAGCTTCGGCTACGGCCGTTCCCCACTCCCAGCCGTGCCCATGATCCTCATAGCTCCACCATGCGGACAGCACCGCTTGCGCCGCACCCCACGCGGCCAGGCGCTGGCGGTCAAAGCCTAGCATTTCGCTAAAAATGGCGATGCGGCGGGCCAGCATTCGCCGTATCTCCGCCGTCGTTTCCCCGCCGCGCCAGAAATTGCGCAGCAGCGCCCCCACTTCATACGCCGGTTCGCCAATCACCCCTTTGGGGTCAATTGCCAGCCAGCCGTCGCCCGCCGCGAGAATATTGTCGTGATGCAGGTCGCCATGCAGCAGCACCGGTTCGGCGCTGGAAGCCAGCAGGTCGGCGAAGAGAGATTCGGCCGTTTCTATTAATTGCGCGTCGAAGGGGCCAGTACGGCCGTCAAACCGTTCCCGCAACCGCCCCAACCCCGCCGCCCAATGCGCCACCGTAGGAAACGAATACGGCGCAGGCGGGGCCGGTCGCCACAACTGCCGCATCACCTCGGCAGCGATGCGCGTGGCGGCGTCATCATCCGTTTGCTGCAAGGGCACGAGGGAGTGGCCGGGCTGCACGCGCTGCAACAAAAAGATGCCATTCTCCGCGTCGGCTTGCAGCAGGCGCACCGCGCCGCGCCCGGCATAATGGTCCAGCGCGGCTATTTCGCTCTGTAATTCGGGGTTGATGATGCCAACTTTGAGGACAACGGCCGTGCCATCTTCACGCACCGCCGGAGCAACATAGTTGTAAGTCAGATTGGGGAACGGCGGCAGCAGCGTCAGCCGCCAGCGCTGCGCATACTCGGCCAGGAAGTTGGGCAGGTTATCGAGCCATGTTTGCCCGGTACGGCCGTGCAGTTCCAAAGTGATGCGGACAAATGCAGAGGGAAACATGGAATGGTGAATGGTGAATGGTGAATGGTGAACCGAACACTGTTCACTGATTACTGAACACTGCTCACTGATTACCGTACCCGCCGAATGAAATCGGCCATTTCCCAGATTTCCTCCTCAAAGGGGGAACGCGCCAGATAGCCGTAGTTGCCCATGCCGACGCTGATGATGCCGGTGACGGGTTGGTGGGCGGCGATGCGCTCGCCAAAGGCGGCGAGGATGTCCTCATGGCTGTGGACATAGGGCTTGCCTTGCCGCCGGGCGATGTAGGCGCAGTGGTACGGCCGTTCCACCCCCGCCTCAAAACGATTGTCCACGACCACATTGGCATACTCGCGGTACACATCCATGTTGTTGGCAAAATTGAACATATCGGTGGTGAAGCCGCCCGGCGGCCGCAAATTGGCCTCCAATGCAATCAGGCTGCCATCGCGCTGGCGGAAAAATTCAAAGTGGAAGAAGCGTTCGCGCACGCCAAACGCCTGCACCGCCCGCTGTCCCATCTCGGCCAAATCGGGCGGGATGTCGCGCAGCGAGTAGTAAAAGGCGTCTAGCTGCTGGCTGATGATTTCCAGCACGCCATCGCCATATTGGTGTACGGTGTGAAAGACGATACGGCCGTCCTGATCAGTTAACCCATCAAACGACTGAATCGTGCCATCAATGAACGGTTCCAGCAAATAGCCCTGCGGCTGCCGCGCCAAAAACGCCTCCAGTTCGTGCGCCGAATGCAGCTTGTATGTCTCGTTTGCGCCCACGCCAATATCCGGTTTGGCGATGATGGGGTAGCCCATCTCGGCGGCAAAGGCGCGGGCTTCGGCGGCGGACTGCATCAACAACCCCGGCGCAACCGGAACGCCTGCCTCCACAAAGACCCGCTTCATCAACGATTTGCGCTTGATGCGCGGCATGTCGCTGATTTTGTAGCCGCTGACGTTGAAGTCGGTGCGCAGCCGCGCTTCGGTTTCCAGCCAATACTCGTTGTGCGATTCGATGCGGTCAATTTTGCCGTGCTGGTGTGTGAAGTAGCCCAGGGCACGCAGCAAATCATCGTAATGGTGCATGTCGCGCACGCGGTAATATTCGCTGAGGACGGCCGTTAAGTCCGGGTGCAACTGCTCATACGGCTCATCGGCCAGCCCTAGCACGCGCACGCCCAACTCGTTGAGCCGCTGTGAAAAGGCCAAATAATTGGGTGGAAAATGAGGTGAGAGGTAGACGTAGTTCATGAGTTTATTTCTCCGTAAAAGAATCGCGTGATGCGTGAAACGTGATGCCTTTCTGGTCACGCATCACGCATCACGTTTCACGGTACGTCAATTTCCAAAGTCTTGCAATAACCAATCGGCCGTTTGCTCTGCGATGCGTTCCCACGAAAACTGATCAGCGACTTGTGCCGCGCCGCTGCCCAATGCCTGCCGCAGTTCCGCATTGGCTTGCAGCGCCCGCACCGCCTCGGCCAGTTCAAAGGCATCGTCCGGCGGAACCAGCCACATGGTTTCACCATGTTTCAATTCCGGTACGGGCACGGTGGGATAGGTCGTTACCAGGGGACGACCGTGCGCCAACACCGCCATCAACGTCCCCCGCCGCAGCGACACGCCATCGCGGTAAGGCATCGCCATCAAATCGGCGGCGTGCAGGTAAGCGGACACCTGTGGGTCGGGCAAAAAGCCGCTCCAATGCACGCGCCCGGTCAGCCCCAACCGGGCAATTTGCGATTGAAGCTGCGCCAGAAATGCCTGATTAGTGGGGTCGCTGCTGCCCGTTTGCCCGCCAATGAAAACGAGATGTACGGCCGTATCCATTTGCGCCAACGCATCAATCAAGGTGTCCGCCCCTTTGCTCTCGTTGAGAAAGCCGAAGTAGCCGAGGAGAAAGTCACCCGCTTGCAGATGGAGGGATTGGCGCACGGCCGTTACCTCTGCGGCGCTGGGTGTGTGCGTGGCAATATTGCTGCCGATGGGAATCTGGCGCACGGGAGTTTGCAAGTTGGAGGTCAGCGCCTGGTAATCGGCCTGATTGGTGACAATGACGCCATGTGCCTGCCGCGCCATGAAATGCACGGCCGTTTGCCGCAACCGCCCCGCCTTGGGAAACAGGTAAGGCACACGCAAATCGTGAAAGGTAACGACGGTTTTAACCAATCCCCGCAAACGCCAGGGCAAAAAGTTGATCGCCGGGCTACGCATGTTGTAGGCGGCGGCCTGATATTGGATGTTGACGACATCCAAATTGTAGCGCATCACCCATTCGGCAACGGCCGTTAAGGACGGCCAGCGCCATTTGTGAATGAAGGGATACAGTTGGGCAAAGTCTAGTTGGGTGGGTTGACGGAGGGCGCTGGGGTGATGGACGGCCGTTGCCGGGCGTGCTTCCCGACTGGTAAGAATGTGAATCTCATGACCATTGGCAGCTAATGCTTGCGCCAACTCCTGCGTAAACGCGCCAACGCCCCCTTCCATTGGCGGGTACTCCCCGGTGATTAGGCCAATTCGCGGCATCGTAGAAAACGTAAAACGTGAAACGTGAAACGTGAAACGTGAAACGTGACGGTTGTTTATTCACGTTTCACGCATCACGTTTCACGGTCTTAACTCAAAAATAGACGTTAACTAACCAGCGACTCATACGGCATGGGAACCGGATGTCCGCGCCATTTCAGCAGCGACAAGGCATAAATACGCCGCAGCGACACAAAATCGGCTTTGCGGTGCTGCTCGTCGTCGGCGCTTTTGGGAACCAATTCCCCTTCAACAACGCGGATCAAATCGCGGTCACTGAGTTTGTTTAGCGCCAGCAGCTCTTTGTGAAAAGCGGTAGGCACTTTATTCAATGTCGGCGGCATACCCGTGCGGATACTTTGTAAAATGACTTCTTCCACCGGCAAACTTGCTGCTTTCGCTACACCGGCAAGCTCTGTAAATATATTATCCGGTAATTCAATGGTTATTCTTTTTGCACTCATGATAACTACCTCGCGCAGGGAATGGTGAATGAATGAAATAATTTGTCATCAGTGTCCTTTTTTCTGTGCATTCTGTCAAGTAGAGGTTATTGGTTGTTGGTGGCTGGTCAGCCCACTGACCACTGATTACTGACCACTGATTACTGTCTGTTGCCCACTTCTCACCGAGGGGGCAGGCCGGTGCGGAGGACTTGCCAGTAGGCGCGGACGCGCTGCCAACGTAACGGCCGTTTATGACCCAACACCCCTTTCCCTCCTTCCAACAATAATTGCAGGGCATAATTTTTGAGCAGCACGATGCGGATGAGTGTGGCAGCGGAACGGCCGTGATACTTACGAAAATAACGCAGTTTGGCACGATTAAAGTTAACGTGCCGCGCCGTCACCGCCTGTTCACTGCTCTTGCCCTCGTGGTGAATAACCTGCGCCTGTGGCAAGTAGACCACGCGCCAGCCCGCGTCCTTGATACGGCGGCACCAGTCCAACTCCTCCGAGTACATGAAATACGCCTCATCCATGCCGCCCACCTGCTCAACCACCTCACGCCGCGCCAGCATACTCGCTCCCATCACCCAATCTACATCGGCGGTCTGGTCGTCGGGCAGGTCTTCGGCGTAATAATCGCGCAGCAGCTTGCGCGGCGCCAGCGGTTGCAGCCAGGTGCTTTCAAACAACCCGGTCATCACAGTGGGAAAACGGCGGCGCGAGGATTGGATACGGCCGTCCGCATACAACAACTGTGCCCCCACCACGCCCACATCGGGATGCTGCACCATGTACCCCACCATCACGCTGAGGGCGTCGCCCACAATTTCTGTGTCGGGGTTGAGCAAGTAGAGGTAACGGCCGTTTGCCGCCGCCAGCCCCAAATTATTCCCCTTCGGAAAGCCCACATTCTCCTCGCAGGCAATCAGCCGCACCCAGGGAAAGTCCGTTTGCAGCATCGCTACGCTGTCGTCGCTAGAAGCGCTGTCCACAACGATAACCTCCACATCCAGCGCCCCGCGCCCGCGCTCAATGGACTGCAAACAAGCTCGCAGCAGCTCGCGCACATTCCAGTTGACGATGATGATGGACAAATCAGGAGATTGGAGATTGGTCATATACTGGGGAATGGTAAGGGCATGGCGACGCCATGCCCTTACGCTTCTTTCATACGGGAGAAGAGGCGCAGGGCGTTTTGCGTGGTATGCTGGGCGAGTACGGCCGTTTCCATCCCCCGCACCGCCGCCAACTTCTCGGCCACATACGCCACATAGGCCGGTTCATTGCGCTTGCCACGGTACGGATGCGGCGTCAGGAATGGAGCATCCGTCTCCACCAAAATGCGATCCAGTGGCACTTTGGCAGCAATCTCGCGCAAATCATCCGCCTTTTTGAAGGTGATCGGCCCCGTAAAACCGAGATAAAAACCCATGTCTAAGGCAGCAACGGCCGTATCCCAATCCGCCGAAAACGAATGCAACACCCCGGCATTCTCCCGCCCCGCCAGCGGCGACTGGCGCAGCAGCCGGATCACATCCGCGCTAGACTCGCGGTTGTGGATGATCACTGGCAACGCCAATTCCGCCGCTAATTCAAGCTGCAAAGCCAGGGCGCGATGCTGCACCGCCTTGGGCGAATCGTCCCAATGATAATCGAGGCCGATTTCGCCAATTGCCACCACTTTGTCGTGCTGCGCCAAATCGCGCAGCACGCCCAGCCACTCATCCCGCCACGCCGCCGAGGAATTGGGGTGGACGCCAACGGCCGTAAACACCCCCTCATATCGTTCGGCCAACGACTGCGCCGTGCGCGAATTCTGCAAATCCAGCGCCGGAATGATGATGCGCGTCACACCCGCCGCCGTCGCCCGCGCTACAATCGCGTCGCGGTCATCGTCAAAACGGTCAAAGTCGAGATGGCAGTGGGTGTCTATGAGCATAGCTCGGAGGCAAATTGGTCAAATCTTTGAGATTTGACCAATTTAGTTACGCTGCCTTCCGCAGCAATTCCAGCATGAATTCCTCTGGAACCTGCACACAAACCACATAGCCCCGCGCACATTCCAGATCGCCGGCATACAGCGAGGACTCCACCACCACTTTGCGCCCCTTCACTTCGGTGGCGCGGGCGCGGAGGGTCAGCGTGCCGCCATTGGGCGTGGGCTTGAGATAGTCCACCTTCAGTGAGGCGGTGAGAAAACGCAAAATCGGCTCGGTATCCATCTCGCGCCCCTCAGCGCGATAGGCAGCAGCAGCGGCCGTGCCCGTACTGTGACAATCAATCAACGAAGCAATGAGGCCGCCGTAGACGTAACCGGGTACGGCCGTATGGTACGGTTCCGGCTTAAAATGCGCCACCGCCTCATCCCCCTCCCAATAACTCTTGATCTGATGCCCGTGCGGATTCAGCCGCCCGCACCCATAACAATGCGCCACCTCTTCGGGGTAGTAATCTTGGAATGCCTTCTGCTCTGCCATCTCTCCTCCGTCGGAAGTATTCAGTGTTCAGTATTCAGTAATCAGTCAACCGCTTACTGATTCACTGATTACTGACTCACTGATTACTGACTCACTGATTACTGATTACTGTTCACCAATCCCGCAATCTTCATCCCATCCTGCAAAATATCCTGCACGCGATCTTCGTGCGTGGTTTCGCAGTACACGCGAATAATCGGCTCCGTGCCGCTGAAGCGCACCAACAGCCAGCCGCCGTCTTCCATAATGAACTGATGCCCGTCAACAGTCACGATGTCCGTGACCTTCAGGCCGCCAACGGTGGCGGGGCGGGCGCTGGCGACATTCGCCAGAATTTCCGCTTTGCGCGCCGCGTCAAAGGTGGAATCAATGCGGTCGTAAAAATGTGCGCCCACTTTCTCGAACAGCGTTTCTAGCAATTGCGACGGCCGTTTCCCAGTGCGCACCATCATATCCAGCACAAACAGCCCCGCCAGCAAGCCATCCCGCTCTGGCACATGCTGCCGGAAGGCGTAGCCGCCGCTCTCCTCGCCGCCAATCATCGCGTCCACTTCCACCATTTTCGGCGCAATGTATTTGAAACCGACGCCGGTTTCATGCACGGGCACACCGTACAGCTTGCCCAGCTTATTCAGCATTTTGGTGGTAGAGATGGTTTTGACGATGGGGCCACGCTCGCCACGCAGCTCCAAAAAGTAGTAGCCGAGCAGCCCGTACACGCGCAGTTGGTCTATGAAACGGCCGTACTCATCCCCCACCCCCAATCTATCCGCGTCGCCATCATTGATGATGGCTACATCCGCGCCCACCTGCTGCACAAAACTCAGGCCGTGATCCACGTTCGGCGGAATCGGCTCCGGGCGCGTCATATGCGGGAACACCGGGTTGCGCTCGCTGTGGACTTCGTGAATGGTGGTCTTGCCACCGCCAATCAATTTCTCAAACCAGCCCGCGCCGTTGCCCCACATCGGGTCTACCAACACCTTAAACCCCGCATCTTTGATCGGCTGCACATCTACCAGGCTCAACAGCCGTTGCGTGTAGGCTGGGGCGGCATCGAAGAGTTGGATACGGCCGTCACTCACCCCATCCGCCAACTTCACCCGCTGCACCTCCGCCATATCATCGGGAATCACCGCCTCCACCTTCTTCAGCGCCTGCGGTGGCAGCGCCCCGCCCAACGGATCACGCACCTTAAAGCCGCAATCCGTCGCCGGGTTATGGCTGGCCGTAATATTGATGCCGCCGCCCGCGCCTTTGTCCACCACCGAAAAAGAAATGGCTGGCGTTGGCGTTGCGCCATCCGTCAGCCATACCTGAATGCCATTACCCGCCAGCACTTCGGCAGTGGCTGCGGCAAAATGCTCCGCCTGAAAGCGGCGGTCATGGCCAATAGCCACACCCTTTTCCGCCAGCCCTTCCTGCTGCATATATCGCGCAAAACCCTGCGCCACCCGCCGCACATTGTCAAATGTATAATCATCCGCAATCCGCGCCCGCCAGCCATCTGTACCAAATTTGATTTGCATTCGTCACTCTCCCATCCTGCAACCTGTAACTTGTAACCGGTTACAAGTTACAGGTTGCAAATACATTACATCGGTGTGCCGCCATCCTGCAACAGCTTGATATCAGAGTCTACCATCATACGTACTAGCTCTCGGAAAGAAACGGTCGGCTCCCAACCCAATTCCTTCCCAGCCTTGCTAGGATCGCCCACCAACAGGTCAACTTCGGCGGGGCGCATAAAGCGCGGGTCTTGCACCACATAATCATGCCAATCCAGGTCAACATAGCTGAAGGCTTCCTGCAAAAACTCCTCGACAGAATGGGTGTCGCCAGTAGCGATGACGTAATCTCGTGGCTCATCTTGCTGCAACATCAGCCACATGGCTTTCACATAATCGCCTGCATACCCCCAATCGCGCCGTGCATCCAGGTTGCCCAGCCGAATTTCATCGGCCAGACCTAGCTTGATTTTTGCCACATGGTAGGTGATTTTTCGCGTGACAAATTCAATGCCTCGGCGCGGTGATTCATGGTTAAAAAGGATGCCGGAAGTAGCGTGCAAGTCATAACTTTCACGGTAATTGACTGTAATCCAATGACCGTACACTTTGGCTACGCCATAAGGGCTGCGCGGGTAGAAAGGGGTACTTTCTTTTTGGGGTACTTCAACCACCTTGCCAAACATTTCGCTGGAGCTGGCCTGATAATAGCGAATCTTGGGGTCAACCAAGCGTATGGCATCCAGCAGGCGCGTCACGCCGAGGGCGGTAACTTCGCCGGTGAAGACGGGTTGGCTCCACGAGGTTTGTACAAAGCTCTGCGCCGCCAGATTGTATACTTCGTCAGGTTTGTGTTCTTCGAGGATGTGAATGAGGGAAACCTGATCTAATAAGTCGCCAGGAACGACGGTGATTTTGTCTTGAATGTGTTCAACACGGTGGTAGTGTATGGTGCTGGTGCGCCGCACCATACCAACAACGTCGTATCCTTGGGAGAGTAAAAGTTCAGCCAGATAGGAACCGTCCTGGCCTGTAAAACCGGTAATTAATGCTTTGGGCATATTTTCTTCCTTATAAATTTGGTTTACGGGTTAGTTAGTCTGTTTATCGCACAATATGCTAACCACCTTGCTATCGAACTTGCTTAACACAGGGGGGTATTATAACGGAGGGTGGAGGTTGGGTAAAACGGCCGTTCCTACCTCGTCAGGCAGTCATTGCCATAGCGTACTACAAACGAACAAATAACACTAACCGCTTTCTATTCCACATGCCGCTTCATAAAAACGGCGATTTCATCGCCAACATCTAAGCTCTCAGGATCATAATAAGACAGGTCAAGACCCTCAATGGCAAAGCCCAGAGCACGATAAAAACGGATGGCAGGCACGTTTGTATTCTGTGTTTCCACCAGCACCACCCGTGCTCCGGCTTCATATGCTTGATGACACATAAACTCCATCAACTGGCGACCAATGCCCTGCCCACGATGGCTTTCCTCCACATGAAATTCCCATATCCAAAAGGTGCGGTTCCAGGCATGGTATTCAGCCATTGTGATGGCTACTAATTGCTCACCTTTGTATACACCAAAGCAATAGTCGCCCCGCAACAAATCGCGGTAGATGGCCATTGTCTCTTCATCTGTCGTAAATTCTCGTGTATACGGCTCTGGCACCGCCTCCAATCGCAAAGAAACAACGGTCTGCTCAGGGGATTCTTGTTTTTCAACCACGTATATTTCATGCGTTGAATAGCCCACTACCAACCGGGCCACAGCTAGTAAATCAGATAATTTCAACGGCCGTATTTCAATCTCACTCATTATTTTTCCTCCAACTCATTTATTTCCAGGGTGAACAAAGGGAAGTGATCACCAACAAAAGTGCCATCAGCATCCTGCACAGGCAGGCGCTGCCCGCTGGCGGCATCCCACAGCCCTGCCATCACAGTGTATGAACCAGGAGCCAAACCCATTGGCAGGCTGATTGTATAGTCATCTAAAACATATTTATCCAAAGGCCAGCGGCGTGTAGGAAAATCGCCGGGATTGAGCTTGTCAGATTGGGCTGACAAATAACCATCTGGCGCTAAAACGTGGACAAAAACGCGGTAGTTAATGTCCTGGGGCTGCTGGGCTTTCCAATACAAATTCACTTGCAAAGTATCACCAGATTGCGCCTGCGTGGCGTTGGTATCGTACCCAATAAGGGCAATCTGACCATCAAAATCGGCGAACACGGCCGTTTCTGCCAACTCTGCCACATATCCTGTCGATTGAAGATGCAGCACACCCAAAGGATTAAGAATGAATAGAGTCACGGCCGTTATCACGATAACGGCCGTCAACACCACCCAATCAGTCATCTGCAATCGATCAACCGTAACCAGTAATCCATGCCTCTGGTCACTTTCCAATCGTGAGCGACGACTTTGCCAGGCCACAACGGCCGTCATCAACAGCGCCATCCCCGAAATCACCCAGGCCAGCGTGCGTGCCGGCGTATCTGCAAAACGCACATCGACAACATGCTCCCCAGCGGATACGGGCACGACGATGAACCCTTCTGGTCGCGCCAGTTCCGTGTCCACCACCTCACCATCCACGCGTACCGTCCAACCGGGATAATCAAAGAGGAAAAGGCGCAGCAAAAAAGCACGAGGAGCCATCACATCATAATGGAAATGGAGCGGACTAAGTTCGGTAGAAACAACCGACACTTCCTCTGGCAACGTAGGCCGATTCACCCGATCTAATGGCTCATTGGTATCAAAACCACGCACAACATTTCCGCGCCGCGCTGGAATCACCTCTACAGTAACGGGCACATAGTCGGCTGTAGATGTTGTACCCAGCCAACGACCCGTATGCTCAATCAATGACATGCGCAGCAAAGATGGCTCGCCAAAATCAGGCCAGGGCGCGGGCTGGGTCAGAGGCAGTCCCAACAAAATCGGGAGGGCAACGGCAACGGCCGTTACCCCCGCCCGCACACGCCCAGACCAGTTTCGCCCCACATCCAACAACGCCGCCAGCCCCGCCCCAGCCAAAATCGCTAACACAGCCACCGCCGCCCCCAACAAACGCCACGGAAACTGGAAGTACGGCAAAATCGGTATCGCATCCCAAACAAAGGTGGAAACAGGCAGCATCATGAACAACAAAAAGAACGCAGAGAGCGCAAAAAAAGCCACCTGCGCCATACGACGAGTGCGGCGCAGCAGCAGCATGATCACGCCCAAGCCTCCCAACATCCACTGCGCCACACCCAAATTAAAGGCAAAAAACGGCTCCGTCGCGCCCCAATCCAGACGGTGTGTCACCGCCAACAGTTCTGCCCAAGAGAGAAAATGCGTGCGAAAGTCGTAGTTGTCTCCCGCGCCAATGAGCGTGGTCAAATTCACGGCATTGCGTTCTAAAAGCACCGGCAGCCAGAAAAAAGCAGCCAGCAGAAAGCCAAGAAAAAGCGCGTCAAAAGGCGCGTTTGCGAGTCTGCGAGTTTGCGCGTCTTTTACTCGCCACTTGCCGCTTGTAAACTTGCTGCTTGCCACCTGCCATCCCGCCCAGGCAAGCAGCACGCCAAAAAAGAACATACCCATCAGGTTATGACTGAGAACGAGAGCAGCAACGAAAATAACGGCCGTACCCACCCGCCATGCCGTGCGTTCACGCCGCAGCCTGTCCAAAGCCCACAACGCCAGCGGAAACATGCCCAGGCTGAATGACTCCGGCAGTACACCCCGCGCATGGGGATCAATGTACTGCACGTAGGGCGCATAGAGATAAACGGCCGTAGCCACATACCCCGCCGCACGCCCCCAGTTATCACGCACAAAGCCATACATGCCAAAAGCCGCTCCCAGCAGCCCCAACACAAAAACAAACTTCACGCCGTCTACCGCATCCAGCCCAGGCAGCAGCGTGATTGGCACGCCCAGGTAATAAGTCAGCGGCGCATAGTAATTGAAAATCGGATACCCATAACCGTGATAAAAGTCAGGCGCCCAACGTGGATAAAACTCGCCACCCTGTACCAGAGAGCTTAGTTCCGCAAGGCGAAAAATGTGCAGTTCAGCGTCTGTTTCGGAGGGTAAACTGGCCCGGCTCAGAAAAGGCCACAGCACTAATATAACTATCGCCAACACCACCAGATAGCCAGGGTCAAAGCGAAACCGGGATTGCAGCTTACGCATAACGGATGGCAAATTGGACATTTACCGACGGCTCACCAACGAGTAAACGATGTGGGATTGGCGACGACGCAGAGCAGCCGGGACCCAGTTCTCCAACCGTGCGTAGATGCCCAGGCCCCACATGGCAATCCCTTCCAGTGTGCCGCTGCTGGCTTGCTCCCGCTGCGTTTCGCTGCGCGTGATACCCGGCGGAAACGGCGGCATATCAATGTAACCAGACCGATCGATGGGGCGAGGAGGCACGAGCGCCCGCAGCGCTTGCAAATGCAGCCCATCCAACCCGGAAATGCCGACATGGGCGTCATTCGCCTTGTTGGGGCAAAAGAGGGCAACGGCCGTTCCCACATCCAGCACCCGTTCCACATAAGTTTGCCGGGTCGAGTCATCTAATCGTTGCAAAACTTCTGAGGACAAAACCAGGTCATAGTGCGGTTCCAGTTCGGCCAGGCTGCCCAAATCTGCACTCAAAACAAAGGTGGGAGACACGGCCGTTAACCAGCCCGCCTGCTGTGCAGATTCCAGACTGGCACGCGCCTTATCCAGTGCCTCTTGCCGCTCGTCCACAATGGTCAGCGCTGCGCCGGTTTCGGCAGCAAGCTGCACAAAATCCAGGCTGCTGCCATATTTTTGCGGCAGTCCGGCAATGAGAACGTGCAACGGCCGTTGCCGCAGCCAGTTTCGCAGCACCAGCCGCTTGGCAAAATATTCATAAGCAGTGCCCACGCCCTCGCCTTCAGCCAGCGCCAGCGCGTAGAGAGATTTAATAGATAGAGAATTTAACATAAATAATTATCAATGGTCAATAATCAATGGCCAATGGTCAACTCGTTAGCAATTAACCACTGACCATTAACAATTGACAATTAAAGCAGTTCCTGCTTTTGGTACCAACCCACCGTCTCCGCCACACCTTGCGCCAGGTCGAACTGCGGCGTGTAGCCCAATTGGTCATGCGCTTTTTGCCAGGAGAAACGGCGGTTTTCACTAAAAAAGGCCACGCCCGTGCGGCTCAGCGGCGGCGTGATGCCGGTCACTTTGCCCATCACTTCCAGAGTGGCAGCCGCCAGCAACGCCAACGGCTTGGGCAGCGACAACCAGGGGGAGCGCACGCCCAACGCGGCCGCAATTGTATCGCCCAATTCACGAAAGCTAACCGGGCGTGGGCCAGTAATATGGTAAACGTGTGCCGAACGGCCGTTAAGCAGACACCCTATCATCCCCGCCACGGCATCGGCAATAAAGGTAGGATGGCACACAGCCCGCCCACCATCGATGGTAAAAAACATGCCGCGCTGCACCGCCTGGAACAAGCCCAACACATGCAAATCGCCAGGGCCGTAAATAAATTCCGGGCGAGCAATGACAACGTCTAAACCGTTGGCGGCAAAATCCAACGCCACCTGCTCGGCAGCAGCTTTGCTGCGCTCGTAGGGATTGCTGGGAGCCAGCAGCGCAGTTTCATCAGCGGGCGGGCCATCAATTGGCCCCAGCACGCCGGGGCTGCTGACGTAAAGAACGCGGGCGCCGGGATTGTGTCGGGCAACGGCCGTTAACAAATGCCGCGTCCCCTCTACATGCAGTTGGTGATAGGCTGATTCCGGCACACCGGCCTGCCCTAACATTCCTGCCGCATGAATAACCCAATCCACGCCGCGCACCAAATCAGGCAGCGTGTCCGCTTGCAGCACGTCGCCAACCTGCCAGTCAACGGCCATGCCCGCCAACCCACTGCGGTCAGAATTAGCGCGGGCCAGCAGACGCAATTCATGCCCCTGCTGCGCCAGTTCTCGCGCCAGCGCTCCCCCGACAAACCCCGTCGCTCCTGTGATTGCTACACACTTGCCCATCGTCTGTTAATCTTTAACCTCGTAGGCCATTACCGGACGATAGACGCAGCCGCATTTACGGCCTTTTGTGCAGTTCGGTAATGGCAGATGGGGTGCGTCATCGGGGTGGTAAACGGCCGTTTCATCCAACTTTTGGCAAGCCACACACCCTTGTTTATCCCGCACCACGCGCACACCGACAATGGAGCCTTTGGCACGCATTCCCAGCCGATATGCAGCCAGCGTCTTTTCCGCATAATTCTCCGGCTTTTCCGTTTCCTGATGAAAATCCTTCAACCAATCAAAAGCCATCTCATTTACCCCTGACGCGAATCGAATCCGGCGTAATCACCTTGGTGCCCACACGCGTCACGGTGGGCACATCCATCAACATATTGGTGTAAGATGCATTAGCCAATGGGCAGTGGCACTCCTTGGCAGCAATACTGCCACGCACCTCTTTAATCGCTTCACCAAACCAGATTTCGCCAAAGTCATAGTTGTGTTCACGCAAATTACCCAGGTTATCAGCGCGTACACAGCAAGGCCACACCGTGCCATCGGCATAAATTTGGGCGCTGGCCCAGCCCGCATAGCAGTCAATCACCTGATCCTGCTCGTCCAAAATTTTCTTTACCAGCTTGTAATACTCCACGCGGAACGCTTCTGTAATGCGTGACACGCCTTTGTAACGCTTGCTGTTCACATAGGCGATGAGCTGATTAATGGCTGCGGCATACTGCTCCGAACTGGGCGTAATCGGCAGCCCCACCGTGTCCAACTCCACGCGCGGCTCGGCAATTTCAGTGATGAATTGGTCCGCACGGGATTGGTCGGCATAGGCAATCAGCTCATCCAGATGACCAACGCTGAACACCGAGACCACCGAATGAATGCCCACGGCAAAATTGGGGAACTCGTCACGCAGCGCCAAATACTGCTCCAGCCGCTCCTCAAACTTCTCAAAGTTACCGGCTACGCCACGAATAAAGTCATGCTTCTCGCCAACACCATCCAAAGAAAGGTTGATGATTAGTTGGCTCTCCGGGCACGCTTCCAAAATAGCACGAACACGCTCCGGGCCGCTGTTGAGAATGCCATTGGTGGGGATGTTGATGATGCCGGGTTGGCAATGCTTGTAAGCCAGCTTCGCCAGTTCTACCACATGAGGATACATCAACGGTTCACCACCGCTGATGGTAAACCAATAAGGGGTCGTGCCCAATGAAGCCAGCACCTTGTCCCACTCCTCCAGCGTCAGCTCATTCTCCCGTTTCATCCAAATATTGCAGGTGAGACAGCGGGAGTTGCACTTGGGTGAAGGAGACAGGGTTATATTGAGGGGCAGCATCTTCGGCCACCCCAAACGGCGATATGCCTGAAAAAGGGGGATGCGTGCCAGCACGCCTAACATTGATTTCATAAAAGCTGTAACCTGTAACCCGTAACCCGCTAGTGGCTACAAGTTACAAATCATTTTCCTAATTCCTTTGTTGTGGTCGCAATCTCCCAAACGGTATGATTGCGTTTGCTCTTGTAATCGCGCCAACCAAGGTAACGGCCGTATACTTCCAACCCTACCACCGCCATCGTCCAGGCAAAGGGGCGTGGTCGCCAATCCAGATGACGCAGCAGCGCCCGCAAAACCGTCGTGCCCGACATGGTGCTGACGGCATAACCCAGGCTCTCACGCACATCGAGATGCCCGGCATAAATGCGGCGGCGCTGGCGCAAAAAGTCGGCCACGGTGTCCGGGCCTTTGTTGTAGACAATGGCCTGCGGCACGTACTGCACCTGGTAGCCCTGCCCACGCATAATTGGCTCAATGCTGGCCTCGTCTACGGCCGTATGCTGCGGAATCCGCGTAAACGCCTTGCGGAACGCGATCATCTCTCCCGCCTTGAAACCACCAGAAGCATTGATAACGTGGTGCAAATCCCACAGCAAATGGGCGGTAAAGCCCATGAAGGTCGCCTTGTCATTCACCGGCAGGGGGCGGCAGTTGGTCATGCCCATTTCTGGGTCGGCAAACGGCCGTACCAGTTTCTCCACCACGTCCACTTCCGGCTGCAAATCGGCGCTGGACAGCACCAATACCTCTGCACCGGCCTCGCGCATAAACAAGTTAATGGCCGACGCCTTCCCTTCTCGTTTTTGCTGTACCAACAAGCGGATACGGCCGTTCCGTTCCGCATATTCTTGCACAATCGCTTCCGTGCCATCAGTGCAGCCACTGGCTACCACCAAAATCTCAGCGATGGCTACCGTTTGTAGTTCCTGCGCCAGCATCAAATCCAGTAATTTGCCAATATTCGCTTCTTCATTGTGAGCGGTAATGCCCACCGAAGCTGATATTTTTGCCATAGTCACCATCAAGATTCAACCATTCTCATCTGCGCAGTGTTGTTACCAGCCCGGCCAGATTGGCCGCCAGCCCGGCCATGAGCATAATCGTTGCAACGGCCGTTACCGACACAGCCAACAAAAGCAGCGCAGCCAACTCCGCCACCACCACCGCTGCCAGCAAATAAACATATCCATTTCGCTTGAGCGACAACGCATAATTCAACCAAATATTCGCTCCAGCAAACAGCGTCGTTGCCGCGCCTACCAACCCCAACACCATGCCAGGGTCGGCATACGTCCCCGCGCCAAAAACCAGGGACACTATCATGCCGGGATAAAGAAAATAAAGCAACGTCAGGGCCAACCCCGGCAGCAGCGTCGCCGCCAGCGTTAGCAGAAGCACTGGCCTTGCATCCTGCCCGCTGGCATGGCGCTGTGTGGCCTTAGGAAACAGTACCAACCCCAACCCCAAGGGCACAAACAAATTCATCTTTCCCAGCGTAATGACCGGGCCGTAATTATTGGCTATTCCCTCGGCAAAACGCGCCTGCACAATCATTGCGTCCAGATTAATCATCAGGGCAAAGGCCAGCAGCCCCACCAACGTCGCCGCCGAATATTGCCAGCTTACACGCGGAACCGGCGCAGCGGACGGTGCCGCACGAAAATACGGCCGTAACCACCACATCCCCAACAGCAGCGCCCCCGTCATCGCCAACGGCAGCGACAAAATCGCGCCAAACGAACGCCAGCCCAGCCAGATAAGCAGCGGAGCCAGCAGCAGCCGCAGCAGCGACTGCGCCACTTGCACGCTGCCCAATCCCCAAAAATGCTGCACCCCTTGCAGCGCACCATCCGTCACCGGGCGCAAAAATAGCAGCAGCACCGCCAATGCCCCCGCCCACAACGGTGATAACGTCCCAATGTGCAGCAGACGCCCTAGAATTGGGCTAAGCGCCAGCGCCACCAGCAGCGCCACCGTTCCCCAACGCAGCGCCCAACGCCAGCGCCGCCGCAAAAATGCCCCAATGCCTGCCTCTGGCTGGGACTGCACAGACAATTCTGCGCTGTAATAAGCAACCACGTTGCGAATGACATTGGTGGAATGAACAACCACTTGCAGCACGGCCGTTACCGCCAAAAACACAGCAATCTCATCTGCCAGCAGCCGCCCCACCATTACCTGCGTCACGTAATCAAAACCGCCAGCCAGCAGCGTGGCCCCTGCCATCAGCGCTCCCTGTCGCGCTCCAGCTGAGCGCAAGAGCGTTTGTAACTGCGCTTTCATGGTACAGGCTCCACGATCGGCAGCAGCAAACGGCCGTTTGCCACCGTCACCCCGCCATCCACCAGCGACCAATTAACAAACGTCACCGGATCATACAGTCCCACGCCCAACTGCGTCACGTCCGTTGGGGGTAAAATATGAGTATCGGCCACAACCACGCCGGGCGGCCACAGCGGCAGCGGATAACTGTTCTGCACCGGCTGAGCATCACTTTGCGCCAAAATATTCTGGTTGGCATCCAACGCATGAACAAAAACGGTCGCATATGCCTCCAATGGGGTCAACGCCTGCCAGTAAAGGGTCACTTGCATCTGGTCGCCTTGCGACTGCACTTCGTAGCCAGCCAGGGCTACCTGCTCATTAAAAATTGCGTCAACCGGCACGGCCGTTTCCGATAATGCTGTCAGCAGCCAATCCGTTTCCGCCAAAAGTTGCGGCATCAGCCACACACCCTCTGGCGTGCCAGCCTCCGCCGCAGTCACCAAATGCAGCGCCCCAGCCTGCCCGGCAAACGGCCCTAAATCCACATCCAGCCACACGATGTCATCGCCCGC
>JACKBX010000006.1 GCA_020634375.1 Ardenticatenaceae bacterium
GATGCGGTTGTGGCAAGTAATGCAATCCACACGTTCCAAAAATTGTCCGGCGACATCATCAGGCGTTAAACCAGAGGCAATATCATAATACTCCGTGACACTACCATCATCGTTGACCACACGCACATAAGGAATATCTTGTTCCAAATAATCGGTAGCCAAATACCAGACCTCATTTTCAACATGCCAATGAATGCCACGCCCCAAACCTTCACGCTTGCTGCCGCCACCCGTTTTTAAGACAAGGAAAATGCTCTCCTTTGTATTTGCCTGATCACTCTCATAGCTCTGAATTTCACGCAAACTGTCATCCGAAAATTTCTCTGGGAAATGGCACGTTTCGCAAGATTCCCGCGCCGGCCGCATGGCACGAGAAAAGATAGGAAATTCATAATCCTGTGTCAATGTCAGATAAACGTGCCGTAAATCACCGGCCTTTCGTGAAAACTGCGTTGTCACCACATCACGGCCAATATGGCATTCTACGCAGGCCACCCGCGCATGAGGTGATCGCTGATAAGCGCTGTACTCTGGCGGCATTGTATGACAAGTCGTCCCACAAAATTCCGAAGAATTTGTGTATGTCCAGCCATAAACCGTGCCAGAAATAATGCCAATGGTAAGTATGCCTAAGATGATAAAAGGCAAAGCCCGTATCCATATCGAGGTTCCAGCCGGAGGAAAGAAAAACCGTTTGAGAGCGGAAAATAATCTACGCATAATCATTTACCTCTTTTATCATGAACATTTGCTTGACAAGGTTTAGTTGCCCTCAGAGAAATTAGCATGTTATGGCGTGGGCGTTGCCGTTGCTTCAGGTTCAGGGGTAGGTGATGGTTCTGGCGTTGGCGTGGGCGGCGTATGATAACCACTTGCTACATTTGCCAACGTCTGCAAATCTAGATCAGGCGCATATTCGCCATTATGGCAATGTTTGCAGGCATAAGAAAGCGTGATGTAGGGCATTTCTTGAGTGCCATCAGCCGAAAATTGTGGCGCATCAGGGTTTGGATTAATTGAAAATTGATGCGTATGCAAATCCCCGGTGAAGGTCTCTAAATTACCTTGAGCAGAAAGACCCATTGGCGGCATGTGGCAGTCGGTGCAATCTACCCCTAAGTGTTTGCGGTTGTTTTGCACAGCATCTTCTTGCCAGTGACACGATTCGCATTGCTGCATGATGCCGCCGGTAGGATTCACGGTTTCGTCGGGATACAAAACACTACTGTGAGGATCGTGACAGGTGACGCAGGAGAGGGCAAAGTGTTTGCTATTGTAGAAACCATCGTAGTGGACATATTGTTGTTCAAAGCCATCGGCGGCGTCTATAACGGCCGTTTCCTCCCGCGAATGACAATGCCCACACAACTGCGATGACCGATCCACACGCATTGCCACCCCATACGGGTCAGCCGCATGGCGGCTGCCAGGGCCATGACATGCTTCACACTGCACACCGCTGAAAGCCCATGTACCCGCCACCCCCTCCAAATTATCCTGATGTCCTTGTGGCGCATATCCAGTTGTGTGGCAGCGTGCGCAATCAAAGATTTCTTGTTCTGCAACGTGCCCAGCCACCCATCCAGCATCTGCGTCCACATCTTCATTGGCAAAGTTATATTGTGTAAGAGCCTCTACATCACCGGCAACAAGATAACCATCATTACCCACAAACCTGGCCTTCCAGCCAAATCCCCCAATGACAAAAGCAATATCAGACCAAGCATATCCTTCTGGCGGTTCAGAAACACCACCAGTGACATCATCATAGGGGAACTGCGGTTGCGTGTCTTCTATTTCTTTGAGGGCATTAGGGTGGGCGGATAAATTGAATCGGGCATAAATGTCTTCATGGCAATCGCCACAGGTTTCTGCGCCAATATACGTTTGGCTGGCAGTAGCATCCTCACCGGCCGGGCCTACCGGCCCCATTGGCCCCGACGCACCGGCTGGCCCCACTGGCCCTTCTGGCCCCGTTTGCCCGCGACAGGCAACTAATAAGACGACAAACAATAAGAGAAAGCCTTTGGAAATCGTTTTGAAGCTCATGATGCACCTTCCGTATATGAGTATGACGGTTAATAAACTCGCTGGCTGCTCTCGTTAAAGCGGCCAGTACGTTACAAAAAAGGCAACAAGGCTCCCGGCTTTTACTCGTACAGCGACCTATAGATGATGAGGTAACTAACCCATCAAACAAATGGGGATGTTACCTGGTCTTGGTCGTGTTCAGTTGATTGTTATTGATAGTATCGGGTAAATCCCTCATATACATGCATATTGACGTAGGTAAGAGACCGCATGGAACCGCCAATGAGGGATGTGTTTTTGTGGTTAAGGGCGCTTATCTTTCATGAGCGCAATATAAGTAAAGATTATATACCCATCACAAAAATGAGCAAAGCCCCCGATTTACGGCCGTATCCCACCCGCCTAAACTAACAATTGAAGATATTACTCGAAAAATATGTTACCTGAAAAGGAGGTACATAATGCAACCCATACTCGTCATGATTGGTTTATTTGTTATTCGGATTGCCGTTCCCGTTGCCATCGTGCTCTATTTGGGAGCGCGGCAAGAACGACATTGCGACGCAGCATTCTAACGGCCGTAACCTCAAACGCTCTCCGATTGACCCAGAGAAAAACAGTCGGATGATCGTTCAAGGAGGATTCCGCACAGTTACCAGCCAGTAACACAAGATTCAACCCCTAGGAGAGGCTCATGCTATCACATTGGAAAAAATTCATCATCGTAACCGGCTTTGCTGCGCTGTTGGTTTTTGTAACCGTAACAGCTAGCAAAGCCATGCCGCTTGCCCAAGTGCCCTTGCCAGATGATTGTCAGGAATGCCATGAAAGCATTCAACAGCATTGGGAAGAAAGCGCACATGGACAAGCCGTCACCGATCCGATATTTCAGGAAGCCTGGTTGAATGCCGGAAGCCCAGTGGACTGTTTGGCTTGCCACACCACTGGCTTTGATGCAGAAACAGGAACCTGGGAAGAGGATGGTATTACTTGTGCCGCGTGTCACCAACTGCCTGACAACAGCAGCCATCACCCAGAACAAGTCATGCCCACCGATGTTTCATCACGGGCGTGTGGCACGTGTCACGTAGACACCCATGCTGAATGGCAGGTTAGCGAACACAGCCAAAGCGAAATGGCCTGCAATCGCTGCCACAACCCACATACGACTGAACTCAAAACCGGCAGCGTACAGGAATTGTGTATTGCTTGTCATAATGAAGAATCGTATTTTTATGAATTTACAGCTCACGCTGCTGAGGGGCTGCTTTGTACAGACTGCCACTTGAATGTCTCCGACACCGAATTGGGCGAGGGACACGGCCGACGGGAACATACATTCCAGGTTGATTTGGCTACTTGCAATCAATGCCACGATCAGGAAATGCACGCGCCGATGGTGACTGATTCAGCAATGAGCGAGATTGGCATGGCAGATACGACGGCCGTTTCCGCCACAGAGGTCTCTTGCGAACAACTATTTGCCACTGATTCTGTTGTCCATACCGCACAATCCGGCGTGGCCTATGCCGCCGAGCCATACCTCACCAGCCAGCCAGCCAGCGCCAACGGCCCCCTCACTTATCTGGTTCCGGCTGGGTTTGGCCTCATCTTTGGCATGATGCTGGCCCCTTGGGTTGAAGGTATCTATCGCCGTCGCCGCGGTGGGCGCTAAGGAGAAGTGACATCATGACAGCAACAACTCTCAAACGACGTGACTTCCTCAAAATTGGCGCAGCCGGACTGGCGACAACGGCCGTTGCCGCAGGCATGACCCGCAAACAACACGGCGCTGCCGACACAGCCGAAACCAGCCCGCACCGTTGGGCAATGGTCATCGACCAATCCAAGTGTACCGGCTGTGAATATTGCACAATGGCTTGCCGCGCAAATAACGATGTATCCCCCGACATCAGTTGGACACGCGTCATCCAATTAGAATCCGAAGGCACAAAAGACGTATTTTTGCCCATTCCCTGTATGCAGTGTGGCGACGCCCCCTGCGTTCACATTTGTCCCGTGTCCGCCAACTACCAGCGCCCCGATGGCATCGTGATGATGGACTACGACCGCTGCATTGGCTGCCGCTACTGCGAAATGGCCTGCCCTTACGGCGCTCGTTCCTTCAATTGGGAAACCTTTGAGGGTGAAAACCCCGCTGTTCCCACCTGGGGCCAGCCCGAAGTAGAACGACGTCCACGCGGCGTTGTAGAAAAATGCTCCTTCTGTTACCAGCGCATTGATCGCGGGTTGGCGCAAGGGCTGACCCCCGGCGTAGACCCTGCGGCCACACCGGCCTGTGTGATGGCTTGCCCCACCGGCGCACGCATGTTCGGCGATTTGAACGACCCGAACTCGATTGTGAGCCAGGCATTGGCCGAAAATCCATCTTACCGTTTGCGCGAAGACCTGGGCACAGACCCCCGCGTTTACTACTTGCCTGTTCGAGACACCAATAAGGAGGGCGTAACATGTTCAAACAACGCCTAACTACACTAGCTAAACCATTTACCTGGTGGGTTATCTTTTTAGTCGTCCTAATCATCTCTGGGCTGGGAGCCGCAGCGCTGATCTTCATTCGCGGATTGGTTGTCACCAATCTCACAGACCTCGTTCCTTGGGGACTATGGATTTCTATTGACCTATCGTCCATCGCTCTGGGTGCGGGAGCCTTTCTTTTGTCGGCGGCCGTGTATTTGCTGAAGATTAAACGTTTGCAGCCGGTGGCACGCACGGCCGTTTTCATCGGTCTCATCGGTTACAGCATGGCCGTCATGACCCTGCTGCTCGACATTGGCCGCCCCGACCGCTTTTGGCACGCCGTCGCCTTTTGGAACGTCCATTCACCCCTGTGGGAAGTGACCATGTGCGTCACCTTCTACCTCACCGTCCTCGTCTTAGAAGTGCTGCCCATGTTCGGCGGCAGCGATTGGATGCAAGAACGCTGGCCCAATCTGGCCGAAAAACTGCAAAGCATCCACCACTTTGCTCCCATTTTTGCCGTCATCGGCCTGGGGTTGTCCTTGTTGCACCAATCTTCACTCGGCGCAACCTACGGTGTCCTCAAGGCCCGCCCCATCTGGTATCGGCCTGGGCTGCCCGTCCTCTTCATCGTTTCGGCAATGGCCGCTGGCCCGGCAATGACCGTCCTGGCTTCCCATATTGCCGGTCGTTTGACACCTCGTGCCATTATCAAGCCGGAACTGCTTGATCAAGTTTCTAAATTTGTGGGATGGGTGTTGGTTGCTTACCTGTACTTGCGTTTTTGGGACGTATTGGCAATGAGCTACACCTACGAACCGGCTCGCACTGAAGGCTTGAACATGCTCACGCAAGGCCCATTGGCACTTAACTTCTGGATGGGTGAAATATTCCTCGGCATTTTACTGCCCATGATCATTCTGCTGAGTGATCGTTTGCGTAGTCAGCAGCGGCTGCATTTGCTGGCCCTGTTCTTGATTGTTGGTGGGTTGGTGGCTTACCGGTGGGATACAAATATGGTGGGGCAGTTGGTGGTATTCAACTATTTGCCGCAAGGACTGACGCCGCAATATACGCGTTACATTCCCTCTTTGGTGGAAATTGCGGCTGGCGCTGGCGTCATTGCTTATGGTTTGTTGGCCTTTACGCTGGGTGTACGTTACCTGAAAGTGGTCAATCATGAAGATGTTGCTGAAGAGGATGTGCCTGTGCCACAAGTTGTGATGGCAGGCGATTGAACTTTGATATTGAGAATGAAGGTGCATGATGAATGAATTTCAGGCAACGGCCGTCATGATAGGGCTTTTTGCTCTGCGATGCGTAGTGCCTCTATTGATGACGGCGGCGCTGGGCTATCTCATGAATCGTTTGGTTGACCGGTGGGAAGCTGAGGATGAGCGGCAAATGGAGATGGCAACTGCTGAGCCGAAACCAGAAGTGGTAACGGCCGTTCCCGCCACCAAAAAACCATCACTGCCTGCACTCCCCTGCTGGCTCACCCGCAAATGCGATCCGGCACGCCGTGATAATTGTCCGGCATACCAGCATCGTGCCACTCCTTGTTGGGCCACCCGTCAGCAATTTGAAGGCACACTGCCTGCTGATTGCCCTGGTTGCCCCATTTACCAACAGGCACACGCCTGACGAAAAAAGCCGGACAATTTGTCCGGCTTTTTTTATTCTTCCAGGTCAATTAGCCCCTTCTTAATCGCATATTTCACCAGGTCAATGCGGCTGTGCATATTCAGCTTACGCATGATATTTTCCCGATGACGATCTACCGTTTTAACGCTGATCACCAACTTTTCACCAATCTCTGCATTTGTCAGCCCTTCGGCAATTAACACCAGTACCTCTTGCTCGCGCGGTGTGAGCACATCCCCGCTTTCTTCTTCCTCTTCATCTCGATATAAGTAATCTTTTACCAGCCGGGCCGCTAGAGACGGGTACAGAAAAACCCCGCCCTGGCTGACTGTGCGAATGGCTGTGACTAATTCATCCGGCGCGGCTCGTTTGGGGACATAGCCAGAAGCTCCCGCTTTCAGCATTTCAAAAAAATACTGGTCGTCTTCGTACATGGTGAGCGCGAGAACGGCCGTTTCCGGCACACCTTCCTTAATCAATCGCGTCGCTTCAATGCCATTCATATCCGGCATTTCCACATCCATCAACACCACATTGGGTCGCAAATCCTGTGTTTTAGCCACCGCTTCCTCGCCGGACTCCACCTCGGCCACAATCTCCATGTCCGACTGCGCTTGCAGCAGCATCCGAATCCCTGAGCGTACAAGCGCATGATCATCAACCAGCATTAACTTGATCTTCGGCATAAGTCATTTCCTCGCCTTGCAATGGTACAGTCACTTCAATCGTTGTGCCCATTCCCGGTTGCGCCATAATATTGCACGAGCCACCCACCAGCGCCGCTCGCTCTTGCATCCCTAAAAGCCCCCATGCCTGACGGTTTTTCTTCCGATTATGTAATGCGTCCTCTGGTGCAAACCCGCGCCCGTCATCTGTCACCCGTAAGGCTAACAAGTGCGGCTCAAAATGCAGGTTCACTGTCACTGACTGGGCACGGGCATGTTTAGTCACGTTCGTCAGCGCTTCTTGGGCGATGCGAAAAACCACCGTCTCCAGCGCCGAGCGCAGGCGGCGGCGTTCCCCGCTGACCACGAGCGTTGCGCGAATATGGGTGCGCTTCTCAAGATCATGTACCTGGCTGCGCAGCGCCGAAATCAGCCCCAAATTGTCTAGCAGGCTGGGGCGCAAATCCGCAATCACGTCATGTACCTCTTGCAAAGCTTGTGCGCTGATCACGCGCAAATCATGGAGTTGGTTGTCCAGATTGTTGTTTGCTTTTTGGCGGGCACTTTCCATTGCCGCAGCCAAACCCAGTCCCAGAGCGGTCAGTGTCTGCCCCGTGCCATCATGTAATTCTCGCGCAATACGCTGTCGTTCATTTTCTTGTGCTGTTACAACCTGGTGTAGCAGTTCTCCACGCAGCGCTTCGCGGGCCTGTACTTCTTCGTAGAGATGGGCGTTGGTCAGGGCAATACCCAATTGTCCGGCGACTGTGCTGATCAAATATAGGTCACGCACGGTGAAGGGGGATTTGGTTGTCCATGCGCTTAATACAAGACTGCCCATCAACTCTTCTTGGATGATCAGGGGGACGCCAACGGTTTGCGCGTTGGTAATTGGCGTGTTGTCGTATTGGTCGAGAATCAAATCATCTGTGTTTCCCAATGGAATGATGTTTTGCGTATCACAAATGGCGATTTGTCCGGTGGAGAGTACAAAGTCACCCAGTTTGTAGGCACGGTTGAGGCCGCAGTTGTCTGGGTCTTCTGGCGTAATTCTACCCTCAAAGCCAGACATGGTGACGATTTTACCCGGCTCTTCGGCCCGCTCGCGGAGCAAGATGAGGCCGCCATCGATGCGGGGCAGGTTGTCGAAAATTTGCAGGACGACGTTTTGCAGCAGTTGTTCTCTGCTGAGAGTGGCGGAAAGGCTGCGTGACAGGCCGAATAAGACAGTGAGGTCTTGCACGGCCGTTTGCAATGCCTGGTTCAGTTGTTCCGTTTCGCGGCGTGCCTGTCGTTGGGTTTCCAGCGCTTCTTGCTGCGCAGATAAGCGGGCCTCGTTAGCCATTGCCAATCTTTGCTGACTTTCCAACTCAAATGCACGTAAGGCTCGAATCACGAATAAAGCCATGATTGCCGCCATGACAGCGCGAAACAATTGAACAGGAAAATCAAACCACTTTTGGAAGACATCGGCATTGATGACGTTGGCCGGAAATAAAAAGCTGGGCGTAGTAAAAAACTGCCCCACGACACCATAGAGCAAGATAGCAATTGCTGCCCACCACAATGCCCGTCCAAAGTCTGGCATTCCACGAGCCTTGAAAGCGCGTTGTTCTAGCACAATAGCCCATGCCGCCAATATCGCGCCAGGAATACCGGCGATGTAGCGTGCCAGCACATCGGCTGCCTTTACCAGCTCTGTTGGGGATGGCTGGTAGACCAAACGCGTTAGCACGACGCTGCCCAACCAAAAAGCGGCCAAACTGCCTGCGGCAATCATTGCCAGCGAGTATTCATTTTTAACTGTGCCGCGATTGGAAAAAATGAGGCGAATGCCAAAGATAACCAGGAACAAGAATGAGAGTACTAAGGCTCCCATGCGAATGCCATTTAAGAAGAAAAGCTGTTCTGGGGTGAGATTGTCAAATTTGCCCCAGCGCTGAAACATTTCCAGCCATTCGTGGATGCCGTGCAAAATGCCGAAGGCTGCTAGTGACCCCATTGCCCGCGCCAGACGAAACTCGGACGAGCGGCCTGATTCCAGCATGACGGCCAGCCCCATGCTGAAGAATGCCAGTCCATAGAGGAAGAAAACGACGTCCAGATGCTCTGTAAATAAATGGGTAATAGAGTTCATAATGCAGCCATGTCTATTGTGTCAGACTTGCCGTTGTTTGAGGAATTATACCAGAAGTGACTAGTCGCTGGTTGCTGGTTGCTGGTCAGCTGGGTGGATTTCGATGGGGCCGAAGAGGGTGGGCTGCACGGCCGTTACTTCCCGCCGCTTGATCAATTCCAAAGTAGCCAACAGGGTGATGGCAATTTCCACGCGGGTCACTTTTTTGGAGAGGATGTCTGTGAAGAGGAACGGCCGTTTCTCCACCAGCCTGTGCCGCAGCTTCTTAATTTGCCCCTCAATGGTAATCTGGCGCGGCTGCACCAACGAGATACTCTCTTCCAACGTTTCCGTGCGTGCCAGCACATCTTTCACCGCTCGAATAAGCGCATCCAGCGTTACATCGCTGAGGTCCAGACGCTTATCCAGGCGTGGTGGCGGAGCCACGCGCAGATGCGTGCGCAGCCCGGCCTCTTCCCGCCCTTTTAGCCATTGTGCCGCCGCCTTGAATCGCTTGTATTCCCGCAATTGCCGCAGCAATGCCTCCGCCGGGTCTTCCTCTTCCTCTTCGCCAAAGGGTTGGATGGGGGTTTGGGGCAGCAGCGCCCGGCTTTTGATCAGCGCCAGCCGCGCCCCAATGACGATGAAATCAATGAGGTGTTCCATGCGGCTGCCGTTGCCACTATCCCGCATTTTTTCTACTTGTTCCAGGTATTGTGTCGTTACCTGGGCCAGAGAGATGACGGTAATGTCTAGTTCTTGGCGTTCAATGAGGTGCAGGAGTAAATCGAGCGGCCCGCTAAAGAGTGGCAAATCAAGCTGGTAGGTTGGGGCACTCATGCAGGGGATCCAAATGCAATGTAGAGGATGAGGAGGATGGTGATGATAGTAACGGCCGTTACCATCATCACTAATAACGAACGGTCTTTACGTGTCTTCTTTTGCTGGCGACCCTGCACATAACGCTGGCGTTCACCCTCCACGTTTTGCAGTTCCGCCATACGTCGCTCAGAAGCCTGCGCTTCCGCTATTTTCAATGCTTCGGCTTGCTTTTGCTGCCGTCGCAGCCGGTCAACCGTTCCTTGCTTGCCAGGAACCTGCAAAAACGAGAAGATGTCCAGCGACGTGCCGCATTGTTTGCACTTTTCTGCACCCGGCCAATTGCTGGTGTAGCATTCCTGGCAAATTCGGCTCAGAGGCGTGTCACAATTGACGCACAGGGTGCTTTTGTCGGTGTGGTAGGTGTAGCAGTTTGGGCAGAGGTGCCCTTCAATGTCAAAATCATGCTGGCAGTAATCACAGTGAATGGGATCGTGCTGCCCGTGCAGATCGATGATTTTGTTGCAATGTGGGCAGTAAATGTCCAGGGCATTTTCGTCAGCCGCGCTGGCTGCTATTTCTTCCGGGGTGCGCAGGCCAAAGACGGCTAACGATTTGGTCTCGGGCGGGGCTTGGAAGGGCGGTTTGCTGATGGCCCGCACAATTTCGGTTGCAGGTGGCGTGCTGTTTTCTGGCTGGCTGTCGGTGAAGCGCGGTAAGGGTTGTTCGGGATTGTTGATCGCGCTCATGGCCGAAGACAACATTTTGATGACTTGCGCGGCTGTTTTGGGGCGGTCATTGGGTTCTTTTGCCATCAGTCGGTGAATGATGACATCGTATTCGCGGGGCAGATTGTTGTTGATTTGGCGGATGCGTGGCACGGGATCGGTAATTTGTTTGACGATCATCATAGCTGGGGTTTCGGCACGATACGGCCGTTTCCCGGTCATCATCTCGAACAACACCACTCCCAAGCCATACAGGTCGCTACGGCCGTCAATCTCCAGCCCGCGAATCTGTTCTGGACTCATGTAACCCGGCGTGCCTACGGCCGCATGAGAGCCAGTTAATTCAGACGGCGCATCCAGCCGCACCATGCCAAAATCCGACAAATAGGCGTGCCCATACTTGTCGAACAAAATATTGCTGGGCTTGATGTCGCGGTGAAAAATCCCCAATTTGTGTGCTTCATCCAGTGCAGGGCCAATGCGCCGCAAAATTTGCAGCGTTTCCGTCATGGACATGGGGCGGCCCTTCAGCCGTTTAGACAGCGTGCCGCCGCTCATGTAGCGCATCACAATGTACGGTTGATCCTGGTCTTTGCCAAAATCATGCACAGGCACAACCGCAGGGTGGTCTAATACTGCAATCGCCTTTGCTTCGCGCTCAAAACGCATTTGGAACATAGGATCATGCAGCAGTTCGCGGGGCAAAATTTTGACAGCTACATTCCGCTCAATTTGGGGATCATACCCCAGATAAACAGCGCCCATCCCTCCTTGGCCGATGACATCCTTAATGATGTAGCGACCAATGGTTTGCGGCATCTGTTCTATCATTGCGGAATTATCTGTCATACCAATGCCTTTCCCTTACCGCTTTTCATTATAGCCGAAACTTCAGTAATCAGTAATCAGTTTTCAGTAATCGGGTGCGATCAGATTTACCGTTTACTGGCTACTGACCACTGTTTACCGACTACTTTTTACTGGCCGCATGACGCAGTAAACGAAACCATTCATCTCGATCAGGTCGGTGGTGGCGTAACGCTGCCCGATCATGTCGAGAACGGGCGGAGGGTAGAATTGGGCGCGTAAAATGATGGTGTCGAATGACTGCTCGTCGAGCATGGTCAACATGTCGGTCAGGTCTACGGCATTGTTTTGGTAGAGGTTGAGCAACTGCGTTGGGTTGGTGACAATGTCACGCCCGACGTAGAAGTTGAACCCGGCATCTTCACTGAAAGCGGCCGTTTCACCCTCCAATATCTTATCAGCAATGGCAATTCCGGCGGCGGTGTCTGCGGCACTGGGAGGTCGCCCCAACAGCGATACGCCCGCCGAATCCACGTAATAGACCGGTTCCGGATCGCGTGGCGCGGAGCAGGAGGTTTGCGGCGCAATGGCAACTTCACTGGGTTGGCCGAGGGCTTGGGCAATGGCTGCTAATGTGGGTGTATGGGTGGGCATGTGGAAGACCTTGCCTGCTTGCACCAACCAGAGCAGGGCGATGAGGGTAAGCACGGCCGTTTCCCACTTCCATCCCTTTTGCTCTGCCCAATCCAGCGCCCGGTTCAGCGCCAGCCCGGTGAGGATGCAGCTTGCGGCGATGGCCGTGGCAAAATACGATTCGCCTGCGCCCCATTTTCCCGCAGTGATGCTGTTTAGCATCGCCAACACAAACCACACCGAGTATGCCGATAGCCGCTCGAAGTAAAACTGATACACGGCAAACAATATGGCTATGGTTGTGATGACTGTGTGCAGTTTAAACCACTGCTTGAACAGGCCAATGGCCTGCTCTTTGATGAAGGGGTTCAGATTGGCAGTGACGGTGTTCACCAGCCACCAGTTATCCGTCGAAATGTTAATCCACCAGAAAATGAGGCCAGTTACGGCGGCAAAGGGGATAGCCCACAGGATGGCTCGCTTTGTTTGCCGTAAAAAGAGGAAGAGGAAGACAGCGGCAACAGTGGCGTAAGCAAGCTGCTTGGTGTATCCCGCCGCCAACAGCAGCAGCATGACGATGAGCAGCTGTTTGGGATGGTAACGGCCGTCACGCTCTTCCCGATCCACTGTAGCGGTCAGGTAAACCACTGCCAACGTCTCAAACATCACCATGAACAGGTGCTGCCGGAACAGCGGCCCGACGTGGTAGATGTAATTGGAAGCGAGAAAGGCCAGCCCCGCCAACGCCGAAAGCCACCATCGTTTTCGCTTGCTTTGGCGCTGCACACCCCAGGCAATGGCAACGGCCGTTACCAATGTGCCCAACCACGAAACCAATCGCCCCGTCCAATACTGCGGCCCAAACAGCCACACCAACGGCACAGTAACCACATGAAACAAGGGCGGGTAATTGGAGGAATAGAAGGGGTAATGGTCGTTATCCCGGTAAGGCCACTCGCCCTCGCTGAACAGGACGGTGTCCATCAACTCGAACCCTTCGCCCTGGTCGTAGTCAAAGGGGAAGCGGAACAGGTTGACAGCATAGATGGCGTAGACGATGAGGTAGCCCACAAAGGCCAACAAGGCGATGCTGATGAGAATGCGGGGGAGGTAGGAAACGGCCGTTTCCCACTTATTAGAAGGGGGAGAGACAATCATGCTGGCCGATCCCCCAAAGGTAACAACGTTAACCCTAACAGAGCCACAACAGCGGCTGCCAATAAAGCAATTCGCTGCGCTGGGCCAATCCCCTGAAAATCGCCTGCGCCCAACCAATCAACCGCAAAAATAGCGATGACGCCAAATATACCCATTGCTAGAAGAATCAAACCCAATTGTCGTTTTGTGATCATAAACGTCCTCAATTTACAAAAGTGATCTTTATAGAAAACGTGAAATCCTCAAAATCCAAAAGACCGGCCAAAGTGTAACCGATTGCCAGCAAACGCGGCAAACCTGTGCGTGAAAAACTGTGGTTGATTGCCAAAGGGGTTATTGGTATAATGTTGCGCTTAAAATCTCTGACACGATAGGAATTGTATGCCGCTGTTTACCCAGCGGTTTCCTGTTAATTTGGGTGAATTGATGACACAAATAAAACCACACTTGCTGACACCGGCCGGTTTAGACAAGCTAACAAGTGAGCTTGAGCATTTGCGTACTATTGGTCGTGAAGAAGTTGCAGACCGGTTGCACCGTGCTTTTGAAGACGGGCAGGACGATGATTTTGTAGATAATGCCGAATTAGAAGCTGCTCGCAATGCACAATCTTTCCTCGAAGGACGCATTCAAGAACTGGAAGACATCCTCAATAATTATCAGATCATCGAGGATGGCGCGAATCGCAATTTTGACTACGTGCGCATTGGCGATTTTGTGACCGTTACCGAAGTGGGCAGTGACGAGGAAGAGCGTTACCATTTGGTTGGTGCGGCTGAGGCCGACCCGGTTGAGGGGCGTATCTCAAATGAAAGCCCGCTGGGTAAGGCGCTCTTGGGCGCTAAGAAAGGTGACATAGTACGCATCAATGCCCCGCGCGGCGTCACGGAATTCCAGGTTGTGAATATTGAATCGTAAGCAACCTTTCCGAAAGTGATGAACAGCCCGTGCCCGGCACGGGCTTTTTTTTGCAGAAATTTAAGTTGAATTCTTGTCTGGCTTATCCAGATTAGGAGAAGGTGTGAAATGAGTTGGCAACCATCCCCCTTGGAAGAAAAACGACTGGAGAAATTGACTCACTTACAGGATGCGGGCATTGAACCGTATCCACTGCGGGTATCGCGCACACATACGTCCGCAGAGGCGCTAACTTCTTTTGATGAGGCGACTCCTATCACGGTGACAGTGGCCGGGCGGCTGTTGAGTATGCGCGACATGGGCAAGACGGTGTTTGCACATATTGGCGATGGACACGGCCGTATTCAACTCTTTTTGCGCCGCGATGAAGTGGGTGAAGAATCCCACCGCATCTTTCGCAAACTGCTAGACTTGGGCGATTTTGTGCAGGCCACCGGTGAACTCTTCCAAACGCGCAGTGGCGAAGTGAGCGTGCGCGTGAGCGCATGGCGGCTGTTGAGCAAAGCCATCAGCCCCCTGCCGGTGGTGAAAGAACAAGAGGTGGATGGAGAGCTGGTGCGCTACAGTGCCTTTGCCGACGTGGAAGAGCGTTACCGGCAACGCTACGCAGACCTGGCCGTGAACCCGGAGGTGCGCGAGGTGTTCCGCACCCGCGCCAAACTCATTAGTGCCATGCGCCGTTTCATGGATGAGTCTGGCTTTTTGGAGGTGGAGACGCCGATTTTGCAACCGTTGTATGGGGGGGCTGCGGCACGGCCGTTCACCACCTACCACAACCAGCTCAAACAAGAACTCTACCTGCGCATCTCCTTTGAACTATACCTGAAACGATTGTTGGTCGGTGGCATTGAGCGCGTCTACGAGATTGGCCGCGACTTCCGCAACGAAGGTGTCAGCTTCAAACACAATCCCGAATTTACACAAATGGAATTCTACGCCGCCTATTGGGATTACAATGATGTGATGGTTCATACCGAAAACATGCTTGCTTATATTGCCCAAGAGCTAACCGGCAGCACAACCATTACTTACCAGGAGCGGCAAATTAACCTGGCCCCACCCTGGAATCGCATTTCCATGCGCGAAGCGATTTTGGAGTTCACTGGCATTGATTACGCCAATTACACCGATGCGGAAAGTTTGGCACAGGCTATTCAGCGCATGGGCCAAGAGCGCGGTGTTGCAACACAGACCCCGCCCAACGCCAGTTGGGGCAAACTGATTGATGGGTTGCTGGGCGATTTTGTTGAGCCGAACCTGATACAACCCACCTTCATCACCCAGTATCCACGAGACATTTCACCATTGGCAAAAGCCATTCCCAACGACCCCCTGCATGTAGAACGGTTTGAGTTTTTTATTGCCGGTATGGAAATGGGCAATGCTTTCACCGAATTGAATGATCCCATTGATCAACGGCAGCGATTTGAGATGTTGCAAGAGATGTATGGTGCGGATGAGGAAGAGTCGAATCCGATTGACGAGGATTATCTGCGGGCCATGCGCTACGGAATGCCGCCCAACGGCGGTTTTGGCACAGGTGTCGATCGCCTGACAATGTTGTTTACAGACAAAACCACCATCCGCGAAGTGTTATTGTTTCCACACTTGCGGGAACGAGATTCCTAAATTGCTTGATGGGCCTGACAGGGTTTTTGTAATCTGTCAGGCCTTTGTTTCAGTGGCAGAAATAGCGGAAGTAATGCATAATGGCTGATGGATAAAGCCCTGTTGTTCCGTAAGGGCTGGTACTGGAAATCTTATGCTGACTTGTGCGCACTGCGGTTTTGTCAACCAACCAGACGCCATGACTTGTGTGAGGTGTGATTTCCCTCTGGCGTTGGTTTGTCCCGCGTGTCAACAAGCTGTTCCCCCAAATAGTAAATTTTGCAACCATTGTGGACATCTAATAATTGCTGATTTTCAATCTGAGGATACCCCAAAAGCCTCCCCTATTTCTGATGCTCAAAAATCGGATTTTGCGGCGTTGAGTGAACGCAAGCGCATTGGTCGTGTGCCCAGATTGCGGGGAATACAGGGTGCATTCATTGGTCGGGAACCTGTTTTGCAGCAGTTGCTAGCTGCGGTGGATGCTGTGCGGCAGGCTGGGGAACCGGCGGCAGTTTTGCTTTCTGGTGATTCGGGGGTGGGAAAAAGTCGCCTGGTTTTGGAACTGCGTAAGGTTTTGCAGGGGCAGGCGGGACGGGGCACGGCCGTTTACGAAGGTTGGAGCCTTTCCTATGCACGTTCCCGCCCCTATTGGGTGACGGCCAACATCTTGCGCAGCCTGATTGGCGTGACAGATAACGACCCCGCCACCACCCAGTTTGATAGTTTGCGTGCTTACCTGCAAGAACTGGACTTGTGGGTAGAAGATGTGTGGCCGTATCTGACCTATTTGTTAGGCTTGAAGCAGGATGATGCTGAAGGGGATTTGCGGCTGCGCGTGTCTGACGCCGGTATGTTGCAGCGCCTGACGTTTGCCGCACTGCGGCGCGTTGTATTGGCCGAAGCTGCTTTAACGCCTGTCGTGATTGTGTTTGAAGACTTACACTGGATTGATGCCACGTCCGGTGAATTTTTGCAGCACTTGATCCAAAGTGCTGCCCATGTGCCGCTGCTGCTTTTGTTGGTTTCGCGGAATGGCGTGGATGAGATTTTGGGGCCGTTAACGGCCGTTATGCAGCAAACCGGGATGCCATTCAACCACATCGCCCTGGCCCCGCTGACGGCCAGCGATGGATATGAGCTAGTCACCCAACTACTGCACCCGGCTGCCCCAGAGGTAGATGATCTCAAAACCGATATTGCCCGTCGGGCTGCTGGCAATCCCTTTTATACCGAAGAAATTATCCGCATTCTCATTGAAGAAGATGGATTGGTTCAGCAAGATGGTGTGTGGCAACCCAGCGAAACAGCATCAGACCTGCTATCTCAGATTCCCGATACCCTGCGTGGCTTGATACTGGCTCGTTTTGATAGCCTTGCCGTAGAGGTTCGCCAAACATTGCAAAAAGCGGCCGTGTTCGGGGCTGAGTTTCCACTCTCCCTGTTGGCACAGCTTTATGATGGCGATCCTGCGATATTGCAAGCTCATTTGCGGGAAGCGGAAGATCGCCTTTTCTTGCTGCCACAATCGTTTGGTGATCAGCCGGGTTGCGTTTTCCGGCACAGCCTGATTCAAGAAACGATTTACGAGACGCTGCTGCCACAGGAACAGCGCCAGTTGCACGAACGTATAGCCCTGATCATTGAAACGGGCACACAGTGGACGCCAGACGAAAAAGTGGAGCTGCTGGCTTATCATTATGATCGCAGTACGCAAACGGACCGGGCTATTCATTATCTGTTGGAGGCGGCGGACAATGCCGCCCGACGGTATGCTAATGAAACGGCCGTACACCACTATCGCCATATCCTCACCCTACTCGACACCCCGTCGAACACTTACAACAGTACCTATTTCCGCACTCGTATTGGGTTAGGGCAATCCCTCAAGCAGCTAGGCGAGTTCAACGAAGCGCGAGAAATCCTTTCCGATGCCTTGCAGGCATTTTTGCGTTGGAGCATTGTAGCCGAAAGCAGCGATTTGCTTCCCCTGTTGGTTAACGGGCTGCGCGAACTCGCCGACGTGTACGTGCGCGAAGGCACTTACGAAGAGGCCATCTTTCATTTAGAGGCTGGTGTCGAGGCGTTGGGTGACGTGGGCCGCGAAGAACACACCGACATTTGGTTGGGGTTGGTTGAGCGGCTGGCCTTTGTGCGTATGCGCCAGGGGCAGTTGGATTCTGCTTTTGCCCTGGCGCACATGGGTACAACGGAAATTGACATTCGCAAAGCGCAAGACCTGGTGGCGGTAGCAGACCTTTACAATACGTTGGGCGGTATTACCTGGCAGCAAGGTAATTTGGATGAAGCCATTTTTTATGTGGGCCAGAGCCTGGAGCCTTATAACCGCTTGGGCTATGTGTGGGGCACAGCCAATGCGTATAGTAATCTGGGTGTTTTGTATGCGCAGCAAGGCAAATGGCACAAAACGCTTACTTACTGGGAGCAGGCTTTGCAATTGCGCCAGGAAATTGGGGACATTCAACGCCAGGCTTTGAGTTTGGCGAATCTGGCACAATTGCGGCTGCAAATGGGCGATTTTGCGCAGGCGCAGGCAGACTTGGCCGAGAGCCAGCGCATTTTTGAGCGCCTGGGCGATAATTGGGGGCTGACGGAAGTGCACGCAACGCAGGGGGAATTGGCCTTGCTTCAAGGGGATGTGGCAGGCAGTTCGCAGCATGTTGATGCGTCTTTGAAATTGGCGCGGGAAGTGGGCAGTCAGGACAGCCAGGCTCATGCATTACGCATACGTGCATTGGTGGAGGCGGCGCGGGGAGATGTGGCACAGGGGTTGCAAACGGCCGTTGAATCACTCAATATCGCCAACCCTCTGGGCCTGACAGACCTCGCCGCAGACAGTTCGCGGACGCTGGGCGTCCTGTATCTGGCAGAAGGGAACACGCAGGAAGCAGAAACACGCCTGCGCGAATCTCTGGAAATGTCCCGCCAAATTCGAGACCCTTATCGTCAGGGGTTGGCACTGCTGGAATTGGGTGGTTTGTACCGTGCGTTGAGCCGACATGCCGTACCTGGTCAGGAAGGACAGTACAAGCAAACGCAGCAGGTGTTGCAGGAGGCAATTGGCTTATTCCGCCGCTTGGGTGCGGCTCATGACTTGATACGTGCGGAAGAATTACTGGCAGAATTGCAGAGCGATTGGCCGGCGGGACTGGTGAAGGGGGAAACGGCCGTTTCTATTTCCAAACTTCCACTTGGCGAACGCCGTACAGCAACCATTTTATGGGTAAGCCTGGGTTTTCCACCCCATGCCAGTGAAGAAGCCGTTTTTTCGGTGATGACGGCCGTTCTCCCAGCGATGACAACCATTGTACAGAAACACCAGGGGCATGCCCGGCAGCATCCCGAAGGGCTGGAGGCAATTTTTGGGGCGCCGATTGCCCATGAACATGACGCGGAAAATGCAGTGCAAGCAGCCTATGACATCCTTCAACATTTGCAGCAAACGCAGGTAGCTCTCAACATGCAGGCACACATTGGCATGAGCCAGGGAGCCGTGGTTGTCAATCCCAGGGGCGGACGGCGAAACCCTGATTTAGTCATTCTAGGCGATTTATTACACCGGGTGCAGCGGATGGCTTCTCAAGCTCCGGCGGGGAAAATTTGGGTAACGGAATCTATACACCAGCACACGCATCGCCTGGTAAATTATCAGCCCGTCGTTGCGCCGCAATTGTTGGGCGTGCTGTGGGAATTGGTTTCGCTGCGGCCCAAACCAACTTCGCGTCGGGGTTTTGAGGATCGTCAGAGCCGCTTTGTAGGTCGTGATGCCGTGCTGCGACAAATGTTGAGCCTTTCTTTGAATCTGGCGCGTGGCATGGGCGGACTGCTGCTGCTGGATGGCGAGGCCGGCGTGGGGAAGAGCCGGTTAACCCATGAATTTTACAAGGCCGTGACAACGCCGGATCGTCTGATATGGACGGGCGCTTGTTCGCTGCACCATGCCAACAAACCATTTCACCTCTTTGCAGATTTATTTGCCCGGGTCTTCCATTTGCAACTGACAGATACGCCCGAAGAGGCGCAACAAAAAATACGCAAGGTGATGGCTTCGTGGTCGTTGGGTGAACAAGAGGCCGTGCTGCCTTATCTGGAAATGCTGTTAAGTTTGCAGCCAGTTGGATTGGAAGGCTTACGTTTGCAGAAGTTGGAACCAGACCAGTTGCGGCGGCAAATTTTTGTTGCGGTGCGCACCTTGTTCCAATCCCTGGCGAAGAAACAATCGGTGGTGCTCATTCTTGATAATTTACAGTGGATTGATTCGATCTCTGCTGAATTGTTGATGTTCATTGCGCCGATGGTTACGACGCACCCCATTCTTTTTGTGGGTGCGCAGCGTCGTCAGGGTGGCGATGCAACGCATGAACGTTTGCTTCAGTTGCAGGGGCTTTTCCCCGGACAAACGATCCATTTGCTGCTGCCGCGCTTGTCTGCTGCGGACGGCCGTGCGCTGGTGCAAGACCTGTTTGCTGCAACTGATTTACCGGCGGATGTCGTAAATCTGATCGTTGAACGCAGCGAGGGGAATCCGTATTTTATTGAAGAATTTGTGCGCATGTTTGTTGAGCGCGATTACGTGGTTTATGAGGACGGCCGTTGGCAAATCGCCGCCGACTTAGACCTGCAAGAAATCAAACTCCCCTCATCGCTTGATGCGTTGATCCGTGCCCGATTGGAAGACCTGCCTCCTGAACTCATGGAAACCATACGGGGCGCGGCTGTTATTGGACGTGAATTTGATGCCATCCTGCTCATGCGTGTGACCAAAAATCCCCAAGCCCAGGCGGATTTGCAACAGCTTGCTTCGCGCCTGATCATCACACCGGGAAAGAGCAACAATCAGTGGTGTTTTGCGCACGCATTATTTGAATCAGTCGTTTATGATTCCATGTCTCAGGCCAGCCGTCAGCGGTTGCACGAGCAGACAGCGCTGCTTTTGGAACACCAATGGGTGGGCAGCACCGATGAACACGCGGTTGAACTGGCTTATCATTTTTTGCGAGCCGGACGGCAGAAAAAAGCGATCCCCTATTTATTGACGGCCGGAGAGCAGGCTGCCATACGCTATGCAAATGAGGAAGCGCAAACACATTTTCGCCAGGCAGCGAAGTTGATGCAGTCCCTTGAGCAAGTTGATCCTAATTGGCAGTGGCGTATGGCTGTTGGCCTGGGTGATGTCTATCGGCTGATCGGCCGTTATGATGAATCGTCGGATATTTTGCATTCCATTTTTCCCCTGGCCGAAACAGGCGATTTTTCGCAGGAACAGGTATCTGCACTTTACTGGCATTTGGCGCAAACGGCCCAGTTGCGCGGCGAGTATAACAAAGCTCGTGAATATTACGAGGCAGCTCTGACTAGTTTGGGCGACCCGGATACGGCCGTTCTCAAAGCAGAAGCATCGCGGATCCTGACCGGAAAAGCATGGCTCTTCTGGGCACAAGGCGAATTTATAGAGGCACAAAAAGCATGTGAAGCAGCACTCGATTACGCGCAAAAGGCAGACGATCTTGGTGAACTTGCTTCAGTAGAAAATTTGTTGGGCGGCATTTTTTATCGCCAGGGAGATTGGCGCACCGCCCTGCATCACACCACGCGGGCAATGGTACTGCGTGAACAAATGGGGTACTCCTGGGGGGTCGCATCTACATTGAGCAACCTGGGTGTCCTGGCTTTTGTAGCCGGACATTGGCACAAGGCGCTTTCCTTCTTCAAGCGCTCACTTGCCTTACGCCAAGAGATTGGTGATGTAAAAGGCATGATCATCACACAAAATAATCTCGGAAACTTGTTGCGCGATCAGGGCGATTTGGAAGAGGCTGAAAGCTACTTGCAAGAAAGCCTAAAGATTTCGCAACAGTTCCAAATGCCTTACCACAGCGCGTCTGCCTATGATGGGTTGGCAAGCGTGTTGCTGTTTCGCGGAGAACTCCCGGATGCGTTACAAATGATAGAAGCCGGTATTACAGAAGCGCTAAACCTGGGGGCGCTTGATCTGCTGGCATACATGTACCGCATACAGGCCGAAATATTTTTAGCTCAAGGGCGACTGGCAGAGGCGCTGGCTAAAGCAGAACAAGCAGCGCAACTGGCGGACGAGGTGGGTAATTTGAGCTATGAAGCGGCCGGGTGGCGCGTGGCTGCGCAGGCACGGCTCAAGTTGGGCGATCTCGCTACAGCGCAGGAGTGTGTTGACAAAGCGAAGGCTCTTTTAGCACAGACAACGGATGAGCTAGAGAGCGCCTTACTATCTGCTGCTGCCGGGGAAGTGTATTGGGAATCCGAGCAATTTGAAAAAGCCGAAGCTGAGATTCGCGCCGCACGCAATGTATTTGGTCGCCTGGGAGCTAGATTATACCTTCAGCTATTGAGCAACTCCCCTGTTGTGATGGATACAGGTACGTGATCGTATCTGTGGCTCAAGATTTGCGCTGTCGCAGATAGATGGCTCCCCCGATGAAGGCAAGCAGGATAAACAGCGCCACCCAGGTAAATGTGCTGGGGAATATGGATAGAAAGCGCGGCTCGGTTTCCGGTGGTGGGGGTGTTACTGTGACTTCTTCTCCGGTAGTCTGTTCGCTCATTTGCATGATGAACTTTTTTGCTGTGTCCACCGGCTGCACGCCTGATTTGGCGTAAACGGCCGTCTCCCCCCGATACCAGCCCCGTTCTGCTGCCTCAAACTCGGCCTGTGTTGTCAGGGCAGGCAGTGATTCCCCATCCAACAAAACCGCACTGACGGATTCGCCGTTCAGGGCTACTTGCAGCACATTGTTCCGTTCCGTCACTGCGCCATCATATTGGCCGTTGGCCGCGCCAATGGTGATGGCGATGTCCGTATTTGTCCATTGCTGGCTGAGTTCGGTGGTGCGTACTGCGCCAGATTGGTAGGCTGTGGTACGGCCGTCATCCTCGTACAGAGTAAAAGTGCTGGCCTGCGGCGCGGGCACGATTTGTAGGATCAGTTCATCGCGCACAGACCCATCACGGCGCATCCCGGCCAGGTTCATCGTTTGTTCGTCCACAGCCATGCGCGGCACAATGGCCCCGGCACGCAGGAACAACGGCAGATGGAACAGTTCGCCATCCACAACGGGCACGCCTCCCAGCCATTCGCCGCTGCTGTTGACCCAGGTTCCGCTGTAGAAGTCAACCCATTGTCCGGCGGGTAAGTAAACGGGAACGGCCGTTACCCCCGGTTCCGTCACCGTGCGCACCAATATATTCTCACCAAGCAATTTGTGGTCGCCCAGTTCCCGCGTATTTACGTCCTCTTGAAAATAGAAAACAAGCGGCGGCACAACCGGCTCTCCAGCCAGATAGGCACGATGCGCCAATGAATAAAGGTAGGGCGAGAGAGCATAGCGCAGGCGGAGATTTGCCAGGTTGCTTGCCAAATCACCCACGCGGTCGGGGGCAGTTTCTTTACAGTTGCACAGGTTTTCGGTGTGCGGCCGTACCGGCACATCCAGCAGGGTGCTGTTGGCAAACCAGACCGTGTACAGCTCATCCAGCTCTGCTTCGCTGATGTTGCCGCGATGGAAGCCGCCAATGTCAGAGCCAAAATAGTCCATGCCGGAGAACGACATATGCATTTGTGCATTCATGTGTGCGGCCAGGCTGTCAAAATTGGAGCCGATGTCTGCCGACCACATGGCTGCGCCGTAGCGTTGGATGCCGCTGGTTCCAGAGCGGCTGAGAATAGCCGTGCGCTGCGCCACTTCATTGCGTTGGTAGCCCTGGTAAATACTCTCCGCCCACTTCAAATTGTAGATGTTGTGATTGGCCGCCTGATCGTGCAGGTTAAGTCCCGGCAGCCCGACGTACCAACTGTTGGGCGCAAACATTTCCGGTTCGCCGAGGTCTGTCCAATGGCCGGTGACGCCCATGTCCACCAGTGGTTGGCGGTTGGTGTCGTGCCAAAATGCGGCTCCGGCTTCGTTTGTCCAATCGACCATGCCGCCTGTGCCCCACCACGCGGGCGGCATGACGGCCGGGCCGCACGTTTCGCAGCTTTTGACCAGGTAGCTCTGGCTGGCCATGCGCCCGAAGTTGGCGAGGCCCTGATCTACGTAGGATTCTTCGATGAGGATAAGACCCAGCCCTTCTTCGTCGGCCAACTGCGCGATTTTGGCGGCTGGATCGGGGAAGTTTTCCAAATCCCAACTGATAGACCCCATTTGGCTGGGGGAACTAACATCACCAAACCATTGCAAATCCAGAACAAAACCGTCTTGTGGGAATTTGTTTTTGTCGAGTGTTTGTCGTTTGTCGTCCAACTCGGCCCAGTTGTCGTAGCCGTATTCGGAGACCCACAGGCCAAACAGTGTTTTTGGGGGTACGGACGGCCGTCCCGTCAATTCCAGGTAATCACTGCGCAAATCAGGCAAATCGGGGCCGCTGAGGACATACCAGCGCAGCGGATCGGCGGCTGTCGTCATTGTCCAGGGACTGCTGGTGAAATCCCATTCCTGTTTGTAAACCACGTCCACAAAGAGAGCGTAGTTGTCGCGGCCTTTGCCCAAGGCATACATGATGGGGAACTGCGCATTGCCTACCGCGCCGCCGCTGAACCCGGTCATCTCGTTGCCGACGATGCCGCCTGTGCGCTGGCTGCCAACCCAATCACCATTTGGTTCGCCGGGGGTGCGGAACTGCTCGCCCAGGCCGTAGACATTTTGCATGGTTTGGGGGTCAATGGTCAGGTTTTTTTTGCGCTGGTCGAGGTCTTGGGGGCAAACGGCCGTTAGCAACAAATTCGGCTCGCGGGTCAGGTCTACCACCGTGCTGCACAGCGTTTGCGGGTCTACTGTGACTTGCAAAGCGGCCGTTGTCAGCGTGCCCTGCCCGTCATCATTGAATTGGCTGGGGCCAGAGTAATCGGTTTTGGCAATCATGGGGGTGGTGGCAACGGCCGTGCCCGCCGCCGGGCCAGCCCCAATACCGCTTTCAAAATGCACCAGGTCATCATCGAGAAATTCGACAAGCAAATAGGCATCGGCCGTCTCGAATTTGACGGGTTGTGTACCGGATGCTGAGCTTTGCGCCAGCGTGCGCGGCAGGGTGTTGACCAGGATGGTGAGGACAATTAACAGCAGAGCAGAACTGAGGCGGGTAGCGTTTTTCATGAGCTGATTATACCGCTTATGCGGGAACAATCAGCACTTTTCCACCCGTCATTTGTTCTTGGTAGGCCAGCACCGCTTTGGGCGCATCTTGCAGCGAATACCGGGCGCGGATTTCAGATTGAAGTGTTGTGGTGATCAATTTTTGCGTGCGCCGCCAGATAAGCAGGCTTTGCAGCGGGTTCTTTTTTGCCAGCCACTTGCTCAACCAAAAGCCATCCACGCTTTTGCTTTGAAAGATGGTGTGCGCGGGTGACACCATAGATGGTTGTAGAGAAAGGCCGCCGTAAACGGTGACTTTGCCGTGTATGGGCATCGCTTCCAGCAGTTGCAGGGTCATTGGCCCGGCAATGGCGTCAAATGCCAGGCGGGCGCGGTGCTGATGGCAGGCGTCGTGAAGCTGCTGGGCAAAGTCGGGGCTGCTGCTGTTGAGTACGATGTCTGCCCCGCGCTGCTGGAGCAGTTCGACTTGGGTGTCACGGCGCACAATGTTGATCACGCGGATGCCGGCGCTTTGGCCGAGCCGGTTAATCATTTGCCCCAACGCGCCAGCGGCAGCGGTGTTGACAATGGTTTTGTGCCCGGCGTTTTGCGCGATTTCGATGAGGGCAACGGCCGTTAGCGGATTCACCACCGACATTGCCCCCTGTTCTAAACTCACGCTGTCATCCAGAGGCAGGGCGTAGTTAACGGCCGTTGCCACATATTCAGCCCAAACACCGTCCCCTTCGCTTTGACTAATGCAGGCTACCCGTTTGCCCATGAGATAGCGGCCCATCAGACCACTGCTTGCGCCACCAGCAACAACTGTACCTGCCCCCTCAAAGCCGGGTACAACCGGCGTGGGTTTGCGGAAGCCGTACATGCCTTCGATGAATGAAAGGTCAGAGGGATTGATGGACGAGGCCGCGACTTTGACCAATACCTCATGTGGCCCTGGTTTGGGGAGTGGGCGCTGCTCCACATGCAGTGCTGTGACGCCGCTGTAGGATTCGAGGATAACGGCCGTCATCGTTTCGGGAAGTTGGTTCATGTTTACCTCCGTGTGAATGGGCGAATGAGTTGACTTGATTAGTCTAACGCTTTCAGACGGATGTGTAAACGGCCGTTATCCTTCATATAAGATGGAGTCAGTTTGCTTCCACAAGGACATCGTTGGCAAGCATTTTTTTGCGGCTGCTCAACGCCTCCAAAATGCGATAGACCGTCAAGAAAAGGACAAGCAGTCCGGTGACGAGGTACGTCATTTCTAACGCAGGCGTATCTGTACCGGCAAACCAACTGTGCAGCAGCGACATCACAAACGCGGCATAGGTGAGATAGTGGATGACGTGGAAGGCGCGGTAGCTGATGCGGCTGCGCACGTAAAACGTCAGCGTGGTCAGAATCATGAGATACAGGCCGATGATGCCGATGCCCACCCAGAAGGGGCTGTATGGTCCGGTGAAAGGGACGAGCAGGTTGATGATTGAGTAGTCCATGAAGCCGGTGAAGAGCAGCAGGATGGCGTGCAGCACGGTGAGGCCGATGGCATTCCAGGAAAGATAGTTGTGCATTGCCAGCGAAAGCGGCCCCGGCACAATCTCTTTGAGGAAGCGGCTGCTGATGACTAGCCCCCAAATGGTGGAGGCGGCCAGGAAAAGGTAGGCAACTGTGCCGCTGGAGCGGACTAAATACCAGATGGTTTCGTTATTGATGATTGTGGACATGGGTTCACCTTTAATCTATTACACTGTTATATTAGAAACCTAACATTCCAATGAGGGTTGAGCCTGTCGAAACCCGGACTTCGACAAGCTCAGTCCTCGCTTGATAAAACATCACAGAACTTATTTAACGGTGTACTATGTCATGCTTCGCCTTCGGCTTAGAATGACGACTTATATCGGTTGTGTCGTTTCAAGTGTGAGAAAGGGTTCAAGGGCAGGTGTGGCAAACAGGCCCCCGTTTTGATCGATGAGGGCGGCGGCCAGGTTGATGGCGGTGAGACGCTGCCGGGCCACTTCCGTTCCTGCAACCAATGCGGCTGTGGCCCAGGCTTCGGCACGCACGGCCGTTTTTGCCAATACGGTCGCTGTCAATAAGTCGGTTTCGGCGGGCAGACTGGTGCGCGGGTCAATGAGGTGGTGGGCAGCACGGCCGTTCCGCTGCCAGCGGCGGTAATCAATGCCAGAGGTTGCCATTGTGCCCTCCACCAGCCACAGTGGGAACAGCTCTTCGCGGGGTTCATCCGCGCCGGTGTAGGGCGTGAGCACGGCAACCGGCCAGCCCGGCCAATCAGCAGGCGCAGCCCCGGCGGTGAGATCGCCGCTGGCGTCTACCAGGCATGGCCCCCACTCGGAGAGGAAGTTGACCACTTGCTGCGCGGTGTACCCTTTGGCGATGCCGCCCAAATCGAGCTTGACGCCCGGCGGCAGCCAGATGGCTCTGCTTTCTGCACTGAGCTGCACCGTTTGCCATTGGTTGAAGGTGGCAACGGCCGTTGCCGTCCCATTCACCCCAGACACCTCTGCCAGTTGCTCGAAAGAGCGCGTGTACCCGGCTGCTTCCAATGCCGTAAGATGGGTGGGGTCGAACAGACCGCCAGTTTCGCGGGCCAGGAAGAGAGCTTGTGTGATGACCTGCCATGTTGTTTCGGAAACGGCCGTCCACACACCAGGCTGGGCGTTGAGCTGCGAGAGTTCGCTGGCGGCGTCGAAGCGGCTGAGGCGGCGCTCGGCGCTGCGGAAGAGTGCTTCAGCCTCTTGCAGCAGAGCAGCAGCCGTGTCCGCGTTCTTCAGCTCGATCCAGACCGCCATTTCGCAGCCCATTGCGCGAAAGGTGTGGCTGTGCCAGTGGGCGGGGTGTGCTTGCCAATTCATGTGTTTACCCGGAGGAACGGCCGTTTGCCATAGCCATGCTGCGGAATGTGGGGGCGGCGACAGTAGGAATGGCTTCCAGGTTCAGGTCTAATTCCGGCGGCATACTGGTGTCGATGCTGCTGGTTGTGGTAGTAGTGGATGTGATGTTGGTGGTGGCGGTGCTTGTGACGGCCGTTTCTACCTGCTTGCCTAGCAGACCTGCACCGATTAGCGTCGCCATCAGGCCACCCGCCGCCAAGGTCATTTTCATCTTGCGCAGATGGGTATTGGATTTACTTTTTTGTGTATTCATCAGTTTCACCTTTTGTTGAGTAGGGGGCATGGCAACGCCATGCCCCCACCGGAGGAGGATTTGTGACCGTTAGTGATTGTGCCCACCGTGAGCGGGGCGGCCTTCGGTCATGACGAAGCTGCCGTTTTGCGCCGAAAGTTCGTTGATGGTTTGGTTGGCGATTTCGATCTGGTTTTGGTATTCGACTTCGCGTTCTTGCAGGGTGGTAACGGCCGTGCGCAGTTCCGCGTTTTGTGCTTGCAGGCCTTCGATTTGTGCCTGGAGGGCGGCGATGTCTGCACTGTTGTCGCCGCTTAGTTCGACGACGGCCGTTTGTTCAGGGATGGTGGTTTCAGCAACGGCCGTTTCCCCGCCGCGAAAAGCCAGGAAAATCGTCAGCGCGAACACAGTCAGCGTGCCCGCTATCAACATATTGGTTAAACGTTTCCGATTTTGCATATATCTATCTCCTTACATCGTTTGTTTAGCAACGTTGAGAAGTTTACAAAAGCCATGTTCGGAAAATATTAAGAACCAATTTGATAGTTATTAACATTTGCGCAATAGACAAAGCCCGATTGATCGGGCGTCATTGCATAGCCAGACGCTTCAGCATCTGGCCTTCACATTTGGCAAAATACAAAAAAGGCGCTGCAAAGTCTTAACCTTGCAGCGCCTTTTTTGTATTTTGCTCTGATAGAAACCGGGTTTTCCCGAAAAACCCGGTTTCTCGTTACGCTAATCTGCCAGCGTAGACAAATCTCCAACATCCTGGCCCAGCGCCCGCGCTTTGAGGACGCGGCGCATAATTTTGCCGGAGCGCGTCTTCGGCAGGCTGTCTACAAATTCAACCGTAGACGGCTTGGCAATTGGCCCCATCTCGTGCCCAACGTGGTCTTTCAGCGTCATCTCCAGCTTTTCGCTGCCTTCCCAGCCCTGGCGCAGGATGCAGTAAGCCTTGATGATGTTGCCGCGCAGCTCGTCGGGTACGCCAATGCAGGCGGCTTCGGCGACGGATTCATGACTGACCAGGGCGCTTTCTATTTCGGCCGTGCCCAGGCGGTAGCCGGAGACTTTGATGACGTCATCAATACGGCCAATGACCCAAATGTAGCCGTCCTCGTCCTTCTTGGCGCTGTCGCCGGGCAAGTACCAGCCTTGCTCGGCAAAGCGGCTCCAATATTGCTGCACATAGCGGTCGGGGTCGCCGAAGATGGTGCGCAGCATACCCGGCCAGGGGCTTTGGATGACGAGATAGCCTTCCTCGTTGGCGGCTACCGGGTCGCCTTCTTCATCTACCACGTCAATTTGTACGCCGGGAAAGGCGCGGGTGGCGGAACCGGGCTTGAGGGGCACAGAGGGCAGCGGCGTAATCATGAAGCCGCCGGTTTCTGTTTGCCACCAGGTATCCATGATGGGGCAGTTTTCTTTGCCGATGACGCGGTGATACCAGCGCCACGCCTCTGGATTGATGGGTTCGCCGACGGAACCGAGGAGGCGCAGACTGGAGAGGTCGTGGCGGTTGGGCCAGCTTTCGCCAAAGCGCATGAGGCCGCGAATGGCGGTGGGGGCGGTGTAGAGCACACTGACACCGTATTTGGCAACCATTGACCACCAGCGGTCTGGGTAGGGGTGGTTGGGTGCGCCTTCGTACATGAAGCTGGTCATGCCTAGCACGAGGGGGGCGTAGACGATGTAGCTGTGGCCGGTAATCCAGCCGGGGTCGGCGGCGCACCACCAGACATCATCGGGTTTGAGGTCGAAGACCCATTTGAGGGTGGTGCTTGTCCAGACCATGTAGCCGCCGTGTGTGTGCAGGATGGCTTTGGGTTTGCCGGTTGTGCCGGAGGTGTAGAGGATGAAGAGGGGGTCTTCGGCGTCCATGACTTCGGTCTTGGCGTTGGGGTCGGCGATGGGCAGGGCCATGAGGTCGTGATACCAATGGTCACGGCCGTGTACCATTTCCACGTCTTGGCCGGTGCGTTTGACGCAGATGACGGCCTGGATGGTTCCGGCGCGTTTCACGGCGTCGTTGGCGATTTCTTTGAGGGGCACAATGCTGCCGCGCAGCCAGGCGCCGTCGGCGGTGACAAGGACTTTGGATTCGCTGTCTTCGATACGGCCGTGCAATGCCTCAGTCGAAAAGCCGCCATAGACGACGGAGTGCATCGCCCCGATTTTGGCGCAGGCGAGCATGGCAATCATCAGTTGGGGGATGCGGCCCATGTAGATGGTGACGCGGTCGCCTTTGCCCACGCCCATGGAGCGCAGCACGCTGGCGAATTTACTGACTTCGTAGTTGAGCTGTTGGTAGGTGTAGACCTGGGTGTCGCCTTTTTCGCCTTCAAAGATGAGGGCGGCTTTGTTGCGCACGGCCGTGCGCATGTGCCGGTCTAGGGCATTGTGGATGATGTTGACTTTGGCGCCCACAAACCATTTGTAGAAGGGGGCATTGCTGTCGTCCAGCACCGTCTCCCAGGGCTTGTACCATTCGTAATTTTCAGTGGCTATCTTACCCCAGAATCCGGCTAAATCGGCCGTCGCTTCCGCATGGACTTTTTCATAGTCTTTGATGTGGGCGCTTTGAATGACTTCTGGCGCCGGGTAGTATACGTCACCAACCATTTTCTTCTCGTCTGCCATTGCTGTCTCCTTTATGGGTAATTACTGAGGTCTTTGGGAATGAGGCATGAAACGTGATGCGTGAAACGTGAGGGGCTTCTTTTCACGTTTGACGTTTCACGCTTCACGCCTGAATCCCTAAAGAACAGTCACTAACGAACGATGTTAACTAAACAGAGGGTTCCCCTGAGCATTAGTATAGTCAGGAATGGGTGATTCGTAAAACGAGATTCGAGATTGGCGATTGATCGGCCACAATCTCTAATCTCCAGCCTCTTCACCTCTAAAGTCATTGACAAACGCCTGTGTTCCATTTACATTATGTTTTGTTACAGGTCGCCGGATAGTCGCAAAATTGGGAGCGCCAATCCGTGCAACACAATCAATTTCTTTTAAGGAGGTGGCATTATGCCCGCAAGATATAAGGTTATTGAGAAAGTGAACCCCCAAGACAGACAAGGTCCGCGTAAGTATTACCCATCGTTGCAGACGGACGGCCGTTCTAAACAGCGTGATCTGGCGCTAGAGGCTGCCGACCGTTCCACATTGAGCGATGCTGATATGGATGGTTCCATGACGAACTTGCTGAATCTCATCCCCAAGCACCTGGCTGACGGGAAAATAGTGGATTTGGGCGAGTTTGGCACATTTCGCTTGACGATCAGCACCGAGGGCGCGGCAACAGCCGAGGAGGTGACAGTACGCAATATCAAGAAGGTAGGCGTGCGCTTCACTCCCGGCCCAGCGTTCAAGAAGATGCTGGACGATGTGGTCTTTGAGAAGGCCAAGTAAACCGCTTGTAAAAACTCCTGTGTTTTGGCAAAAAACTCCTGAGATTTTCAAAAAAACTCACGAGATTTTTCAAAAAACTCAGGAGTTTTTGCTCACAATCTCACGTGTTTTAGGGTGAAAGCTCAGGAGTTTTTAGGTGGTTTGTGTGGAGGAACCGTTAGGTAAGCACATTTCGCTTATTACCCCAAAACACAAGTGTTTTTCCAAAAAAGATAAGTGATTTTTTCAAAAACACTTGTGTTTTTGAAGGAAAGCTCAAGAGTTTTCGTCTAACTTCTACTGAGTTATTATAAAATAGTATTATTAAGCAAGTTTTATTGAGAGAATGTGTTGATTTACGTAAGCCTGAGAGGAGGTAAAGAAGATGGATTTCATTGATAGAATCCGTAATTTAGCTAGCCGTGTTCCGACGCAATTAGATTATTGCCAAACCGAAGAAGCGACAAAGAACGCACTCATTATGCCGTTCATTAATGCTTTGGGATATGATGTTTTTGACCCAACTGAAGTAGTCCCTGAATTTACTGCTGACATTGGCACAAAGAAGGGTGAGAAGGTGGACTATGCCATTATGAAAGATAGCAAGCCTATTATCCTCTTTGAATGTAAGTGGTCAGGGGCAGACTTGAATAAGGAACATGCCTCTCAGTTACATCGTTACTTTACTGCTGTACCAGAAGTTCGTTTTGGTGTGTTGACAAATGGTATTCTTTATCGCTTTTATTCAGATTTGGACGCTCCCAATCGGATGGATGACAAACCTTTCTTTGAATTTAACATGTTAGACGTGCGGGAGCGAACAGTCGTTGAACTCAAAAAATTTACAAAATCAACCTTCGATCTTGATGAGATAATGACAACTGCCAGCGAGTTGAAATATACCGATGCTATTAGAAAAATCATTGCTCAAGAATTTGAAACCCCATCCGAAGGTTTTATGCGCTTTTTTGCCTCGCAAGTTTACTCTGGGCGAATGACTCAACCTGTTCGAGAACAATTTACTGAAATCACTCGACAAGCATTAAGGCGTTTCTTAAATGATCAGATCAACGAACGCTTACAATCCGCAATACAAGGTCCAGACCAACCGCCTATTAGTGCTTCACCACTTGCCGAAGAATCCGAATCGGAACTGGAAGAAGAAGATGTTTCAGACCCATCACGCGAGATTGTAACCACGAAAGATGAAATAGAGGGCTTCTTTGCTGTGAAGTCCATTTTACGTGATGTGATTGACATTAAGCGGGTACACATGCGGGATACGAAGAGTTATTGTGGCATTCTCCTGGATGACAACAACCGCAAACCAATTTGTCGATTACATTTCAATAGAACTCAATGGTATCTTGGTGTTCTTGGCGAAGATAAGCAGGAACAGAGAATGGCGATTGATGGTATAGATAATATTTACGACTATGCCGAGCAAATCATAGCAACCGTTAATCGTTACGATGCGGGTTAAAATTATAAGTTTCCACTTAGCCTAGTCTTCAATTTGTGGCAAATAGCGACGACAAGGGAACGGCCGTATGCCTGTCTCTACCAGTTGTATTGTGTGAAGGAATGGGTGGTGGGAGAACGATGGTATGGCAAAAACAAATCCGCCAGAGCAGCATTTAGAATGGTTCAATCTCCGCAGATTGAACCATTCTTGTGTAGGAGATATTCCATGACCGCACTGTATGATGACACGCATCCTAAAATGGAAGCCCTGCAAATCCAATTGTGGCGGCAGGCCAGTCCTACCCAAAAGATGAACATGCTGGCCCAGCTAAACGCTTCTGTGCGCACACTGGCGCTGACGGGCTTACGCGCCCAATATCCCCAGGCGACGGCAGAAGAACTACGGCGCAAGTTAGCCGGTCTGCTGTTGGGGGAGGAACTGGCGAGTAAGGTCTACGGAGAAGCTACCCATGCAGAATGAGCCTATCGAGGTCACGTTGAAGGTAACGGCCGTGTTTGAAAAACTCCATGTGCCTTATCTCATCGGTGGCTCGCTGGCCTCTGCGCTGTATGGCATGGTGCGAGCCACACAAGATGCGGATATTGTGGCCGAAATGGAGATGGGACATGTACGGCCGTTTGTCGCTGCTTTACAAGATGAATTCTACGTGGACGATGAGATGATTGCCGCATCTATCCAGCGAAACAGCAGTTTTAACATCATCCACCGCGAGACCTTTTTCAAAGTAGATGTCTTTATTCCCTCCCCACACCCTTTCTTGCAATCCCAACTTTCCCGTGCCCAAAGGCAAACGTTCACTTTCGAGATAGAAGCCAGCGCAAAATTTGCCAGCCCGGAAGATACAATTCTTTCCAAGCTAGAATGGTTTCGCATGGGTGGTGAAGTGTCTGACCGTCAATGGCGCGATATTCTTGGCATCATCAAAACCCGCGCCAACGACTTAGACCTGGTTTATCTGCGGAAATGGGCAGACGAACTCCAGGTTGGTGGTTTGCTGGAACGCGCATTGAAAGAAAGTATTTAGTTTAGAATGGTTCAATCTCCGCAGATTGAACCATTCTTGTGTAGGAGATATTCCATGACTGCGCTGTATGATGACACTCACCCCAAAATGGAAGCCTTGCAAATCCAGTTGTGGCGGCAGGCCAGTCCTACCCAAAAGATGAACATGCTGGCCCAGCTAAACGCTTCTGTGCGCACACTGGCGCTGACGGGCTTACGCGCCCAATATCCCCAGGCGACGGCAGAAGAACTACGGCGCAAGTTGGCCAGTCTGCTGTTGGGGGAGGAACTGGCGAGTAAGGTCTACGGAGAAGCTACCCATGTAGATTGAATCATTCTTGTGTAAGCAGTTTGATTGCTATGGTTACTGTATAAGGAAATACGTCATGAAATACAAAATGAGTCCCAACATCGCTGTCAGAACCCCACAAACAGCCGAGGCTGTGGCGTTTTATTCAGACGTACTCGGCTTTGCCAATCGCTCCAGCGACCCTGACCTGGCCGACCTGGACGCCGACCCCATCAACCTCTTCATCATCGAAGATCAGGAAATCAGCGGCCCTGTCATGGAACTGTTTGTTCCCGACCTGGAACAGGCGCGAGACGAACTGCTGGCTCATGGATGCAAAGTCCTGCGCTGGCGCGGCAAGGGCCAGGACTGCTATATCCAAGACCCGTTTGGTGTGATCTTTAATATATGGGAAACGGCCGTGACCGATTAATAGGTCTGGCGGAAAGGCATCTGGCGCCTTTCCGCTGCCTACATCACACGTGGCTGTGCTAGATTAGCCCGGCAGCAGCCCAGATACTAAGTCGAGAGGGAGAACGGCCGTGCCCACAACCCCCGGCCCGGTATGCACACCCAACACCGGCGAAACGCGCAAAATCTCTAGCTTGCCCACCGAAAGTTGTGCTTTCATGGCTTCAACGAGAGCTTGTGCCTGCTCTGGCATACGGCCGTGCAGCACAGAAACCCACAGCGGCGTGCTGCCATAAGTTTGGGCCAGGTGGTCAACCATCAGGGCCATCGCCTTTTTGAGGGTACGGCTTTTGCCCACTGACGTGTACTTGCCATCCGCTTTGTCCACCTTGATGATCGGCTTGAGTTTGAGCAGCGACCCGGCCAGTGCCTGCACGCGGCCAATACGCCCGCCTCGCGCCAAATAATCTAATGTTTCTAGCGTGTAAATGATTTCGGAGGCGGCACGGATGCGGTCTAGCTGTTCAATGATCGCTTCTTTGCTCCAACCAGCTTGTGCCGCCCAGGCTGCGGCAAGCACCTGAAAACGCTGTGCGCCAGAAAGGGTGAGGCTGTCTATGAGGTTAACGGCCGTATCCACAACCGCTTCGCTGCCCAACCTGGCTGATTGCAGCGTGCCACTTAAGCCAGAGGAAATGTGAACCGATAAAATCTCTTCCCCTTTCGCGGCCAGTTTCGTATATATTTCGCCAAACATGCCCGGTGATGGCTGGGCTGTGGTTGGCACATCAGGAACCATCGCTTCCAAACGATCATAGAATGCATCATGTTCAATGTCGGACGATTTGATCTCGCCTTCCGGGAACTGAATAAACAAAGGCGCAACCGTGATGTCTAGCGCCTCCGCCTCTGCTAACGGCAAGTCTGCGCCGCTGTCAGTGACAATCTTCATAAGTTACTATCTCCTTCAAACATAAAATAATATAGAGCAATCCAGAGAGCACATAAAGAAAAGTCCGTGCCCATCTGCGTCCCATTTTCATTCATTGTGGGGTATGACAGTGTCTGTTGTCTTGTGTATGGGTGAGGCTCATCCCGCACCCTTGTAAAATTTGAACAGCGTATTGTATCCCGGTGTGGAATTTGTGGGAAACGCAAGGGCTTGAAAATAATCGACGCCTTATTTAATAGAAGAAGGAAATCTGTGTCACAAATGAGAGTAAGACGGTGTTTTTTAGAATGATAGTACAGGCATACTCCTGTAATAGCCCTGGTTGGGTAGGTGGGCAGGCATAGGCCCCCTCCTACCGGCCCTAAAAATGATGTAAAATAAAAGAACAGCAGGCGCAAGTGCTTGCACCTGCTCTGAAGGAGATCAGATGAATAGTAAAAAACGAACCACAATCATCGTTTTCACCCTGTTACTCTTGGCCGTCAGCGTAGGGCTGACGGCGGCGATGATGATACCCAATGCTCAGGAACTACTGACTAATTCGCTGCACACGCTGGAAACCATCACCGACGGCCATGCTGTTGTCACTGTGGAAGCGGAATTGCCCGACCAAAGTCTCAGCGGCACGGTGGAGGTGTGGGGCAAGCTGGCTGTGGGGCCAAACGGCGAACCGGGCGCACGCCTGGAAGTGTTGGATGCGAGTGAAGCAGAGTTTGTGGGGGTAACGGCCGTTACCGATGGCACAACCTTCTGGCTCTACGACCCACACAGCAACAGCGTCGTCACCGGCACATTCACAGAAATGGCCGAACTGATGCAAGAGAAAATGGCCGAATACGAAGGCCAATTCCCGCACGATGGCAGCGGTATCCCTGAAGGGATGCTCCCCGAAGGCATGATGCCCGAAGGATTTGACCCTGAATCCTTCAACCCCGAAGAAATGGACGTGCCCGAAACGCCCGAAGAAGCCATCGCCAAACTGCTGGAATATTTCACTGTCGAGCGCGATGGCAGCGTGGAAATGGGCGATAACAACGCCTACCAACTGCGTCTCGTGCCCATCCCGGAGCAGATGCCCGACGAAGTACGCGCTGCGGGCGGCTACATCAACCTCTGGCTGCGCACCGATGACCAATTGCCGCTGGGCGCAGAATACGCCGAGGGCGCTCTCGGCTCTGGCCGCATCACCACTTCCGTAGCAGAAATCAACACCAATTTCGACAACAGTATCTTCACCTTCGCCATTCCCGAAGGCGCAGAGGTGATTCAGGCCGCCGATTTAGTGGCAATGGCTGAGGAAGCGTATGCGAATCAGGCGGCAGAAACGGCCGTCGAATTCACCCCCCTCTCCCCTGCCTATCTGCCCGGCGGGGCGCGTTTGGCAGAGGAAATGGAGGTGCGGGGAACGGCCGTACAACGCTACAGCCTCGCCGACGGCAAATCCTTCTACGTGGCGCAAGGGCCATCCCTGCCCATTGACGCCCCCGCCGAAGCGACTGCCACCGAAACCGTGACCGTGCGCGGCGCCGAGGCCACCCTCTTCAGCGACGCCGCCGGCAGCCGCACCCTCCTCACCTGGAGCGAAGGCGAACTCACCTTCTGGGTCGGCGGCGACATCTCTGCCGCCGATGCGCTGGCCGTAGCAGAATCTCTTCATTAAAAATGAGATTGGAGATTGGAGATTGAAGCGACTTCCTGTCGCCAATCTCTAATCTCCAATCTCTAATCCCCAATCTCCCCATGAGCGAAACAATCAAACTATCATCCCTGGAACGACATTTCCAGCGGGGCGAAACGGCCGTGCAAGCCCTGCGCGGCATTGATTTGACCATCACCCCCGGCGAATTCGTAGCATTGGTCGGGCCGTCCGGCTCTGGCAAATCCACGCTGCTCAATTTGTTGGGCGGCCTCGACCGTCCCTCGTCCGGCGAACTGTGGCTAAATGGCACACCGCTGCACGAAGTGGATGATGTAACCCTCACCCGCCACCGCAAAGAGCAGATAGGCTTCATCTTTCAGAGCTTCAACCTGCTGCCGCGCCTCACGGCCGTCGAAAATGTAGCCGTGCCCCTGATGCTGGCAGGCGTGCCCAAAGAGGAACGGCAAGCCCGCGCCCGCGCCTTGTTGGAACGGGTCGGTTTAGGCCACCGCCTCGACCATTACCCTGCGGAATTGTCGGGCGGCGAGCAGCAGAGGACGGCCGTAGCCCGTGCCCTCATCCACAACCCCGGCCTCATCCTCGCCGACGAACCCACCGGCAACCTCGACAGCGCCACTGGCAACGACATCATGTCCCTGTTGCAATCGTTGAACCGCGAGCAAGGCATCACCCTCGTCGTCGTCACCCACGACCCGGACGTAGCCGCCTACGCCGACCGCATTGTGCGCCTCCACGACGGCCAAATTGCCGAGATAGAGGAGAGAGGATTGAATTCCTCCTCTTCCCCCTCTCCGCGAACCTCCGCCTCTCCGCGTAACTCCGCGTCCAAACTAACCGCCAAAGACATCATCCAAACGGCGCTGCGCAACCTGGGACGGCGGCCAGTGCGCAATGTGCTGACGGCGGGCGGCGTCCTCATCGGTATCGTCACCCTCGTGGCAATGGTCTCCTTCGGCGTCGGCGTACAGCGCGAAGTGCAGCGCAATTTCGAGACCATCGGCCTGGAAAACCTGTTTGTCAGCCCGCGCTATGCCGAATCAGATGGCTTCGACCCCTTCGCCGACCCGCAAATTGAGAATCCGCTGACGCCGCAAGCCGTCGCCAACATCGCCGCCTTGCCCAATGTCGTCAGCGTAACGCCGATTTTGGGGCTGCCGTCGGGCATGGACATCACCCTCACTCGCGGCGATGTGACCCTGCCCGTCTACATTTCCGGCGGCGAAGGGATGCCCTTCCGCTTTGGCCCGCCGGGACGCTCCGACATGGTGGCGGGCACAGACTTAACCGAGAACCGCGCCGGGGCCATTCTCCCGGTGGGGCTGGCCGACAAATTGCTGGCCGAGGGCGAAAGCTACGACGATTTGGTCGGCGATTCGCTGACGCTGACGCTGACATTGCCGCGTGGCGAGACGGCCGATTTCAGCACAACGGCCGTCGGCATCCAAGATGGCTTTTCCACACGCTCGCTGGATGTGGGCGTGGCGGAACGAGAGGCAATGATCGCCTGGTGGTACGATGACCCCGATTTTTTGGCGCGGCAGGGGTATGATCAGTTGGTGGTGCGGACGACGGATTTGGGGGTGGTAACGGCCGTGTCCGCCACCCTCAAAGACATTGGCTACAACGTGCAATCACTCGACGCCATTCTCGACGTTGCCAACCAGGTCTTGTCCCTCATGCAAGCCCTGCTCGGTTCAGTGGGCGGGCTGGCGCTGCTCGTCGCCGCCCTCGGCGTCGCCAACACCATGATGATGGCCATCTACGAGCGCACCCGCGAAATTGGCGTCCTCAAAGCACTGGGCGCATCCGCCCGCGAAATCCGCCGCCTCTTTACCGTTGAAGCGGGCATGATTGGACTGATTGGCGGCTTCTTCGGCCTCATTTTTGGCACACTGCTAGGGCGATTAGTAGACTGGATCGGCCACCGCTATCTCATCAATGAAGGTGTCACCGGCGTGGGGCAGTTGTCCGTCGTCCCCCTCTGGCTGGCGCTTGGCGCAATGGCCTTTGCCACCTTCATCGGCGTCATCGCTGGCCTATACCCCGCCGCCCGCGCCGCCAAACTAGACCCCGTCATGGCGCTGCGGCATGAGTGATGCGTGAAATATCGTGCGCCAAAAATTCCTGTCATGTAAGGAGTCGAGGCTTTAGCCGGTGCGTGAAGACCGGCTAAAGCCTCGACTCCTATCCGCTCTGAAATTGCTGAAACAGAACGCATGACGTTTGCGCTCCTACAATGGTGCATCATCTTCATCGGGATCAATATCTGGCGCTTTTGCCATCACCGCTTCGTATTTTCCCCTCTCTTCACGAATAACTCGCCGTAAAGTATCTTCTAATTCCTCGCGTTCAATAGCTTGCCGTAATGCGTCATTGATTAACGTCTGATAGCCGCGACCACCTGCCCTAGCCCGAAAATATTCAATCAGCACAGAATCTAACATAATCGTTACCCGCTGTTTGCGCGGAGCAGGCTTTAAGCCTACCCGGAATGTAGCGCGATCCAGGTCGCTTTGTGTGATTTTTGGATAGTCGTCTTCGTCATCAAAAGTTGGAAAAGTATAGGATTTGTTCATCTTTATCTGCCTCACGCATAGAAATGACACGAATTTCGTCTTCAGATTCGGTATGCACAATCACCACGACTTTTTCTCGCAACAGACCAAGTGTGACCCAACGCTGTTCACCGTAATCCTTACGATCATCCTCAAAAGTAAAAGTAGCGCCTAAAAAGACTTGTTCTGCATCATTAAAGTCTAAACCCCGTTTATTGAGGGTGATTTGTCGTTTAGGTTCGTGCCAACTAATTCGCATACATAAAATTATGCGTATGATTATGCACTTGTCAATGATGATTTCGGAGGGATAGCATATATAGGTCTATTTGGAGGGGAGGCTTTAGCCGATTGATTTTCGGCTAAAGCCTCCCCTCCACCTTAACAACATCTAACGCGCATAATAGTGTCATTCTGAGCGAAGAATCTCTCGACCTCTTGTGCAAGGTATGTATACGGGATGCTTCTGAGACTCAGCATGACACCATTTACAGCAGTGTGCCCTGTTTCAAAAGTTCTTTGATGTCAACGGAAACGGCCTCGCTTGCTCCATCAGGTCTTAGAGTAATCCCATAAGCGATGTCGGCAGCCTCAAATGTGCCTCGGTTATGGGTAATGACGACGAACTGCGTGTTCAGGCTCAATTCGCGCAGCAGGTCGCGGAAGCGGTTGACGTTGGCCTCGTCCAGCGCTGCGTCCACCTCGTCCATGACGCAGAAGGGCGTGGGCGAGACTTTGAGCAGGCTGAAGATGAGGGCTGCGGCCGTCAGCGACCGCTCGCCGCCGGAGAGAAGGCCCAATCCTTGCTCGCGGCGGTTGGGCAGGCGGGCGATGATGTCCACGCCGCTAATCGTCAAATCGTCGGGGTCGGTGAGGACGAGTCGCGCCGCGCCGCCATCAAACAACTGCGTGAAGGTGTCGCCGAAGACATCGTTGACCTTTTGTACTGTCTCCGCAAACGCCTTTGAAGTCAGCTCATCCAATTCAGCAATGACTTCGCGCAACTGCTTCTCAGTCTGGTTCAAATCCTCCACCTGCTGCGTGAGAAAATCGTAGCGTTCTTGGGTAGATTCGTATTCCTCTGGGGCATCGGGGTTGATGGCGCCCATGCGCTGCATTTGGCCGCGATAGTTGTGGATGGTTTCTTCAATGTCGGCGGGCAGTTCGCTGACGCTGGGAAGCTGGTCTACCACTTCGCTGATGGGCAGCGGCGTGGGGCCGGTCTGCTCTTCGTCGTAGGCCAGGGCGACAATGCCCAGGTCGGCTTTGATGCGCTCTTGCAGCCCTTCAATGTGATTTTCTTCCTGCGAGAGTTTGACTTGCGCCTGGGTGTAGTGCGTTTCCAGTTCCATTGTGCGGCGCTGGATGGCGGCCATTTGCTCCTCAAACTGGCGCATTTCCTGGCGGTGTTCGTTGAGGGCGCGGCGCGTTGGTTCTAGCTGGGCGGTGAGGTCGTCGAGGCGCTGCTGGAGGCGCTGGCGGGTGGCTTCTTCGTCGGCCGTTGCCAACTGCTGCTGTTGGTTTTGCAAAGCGGCTCCCCGGTCTTGCAGGCGGCGGATTTGTGTTTCGACTTGTTTGAGGGTGGCGCTGCGGCTGTCTACAACGGCCGTCCTTCCCGCCACAATCGTCTGCGCGGCGGCAATGCTTTGCCGTAAACTGATCCGCTGCTGGCTGGCCTCGGCAACGGGGAGGGCGTCTAACTGCTGGCGGGCGTGGGTGACGGCCGTTTCCTCCCCCACCACCTCATCACGCAGCCCGGCCAGCCCGGCCTCCGCCTGCACGATGCGCTCCTGCAAGCGGGCAAACTCCTGCTGCTGCGCCTCCGCCCGCCGCGCCAGCGTCTCCTGTTGACGCTGCAAATAAGTCTGCTGCTGCCGCGCACGGTCAAGATTGCGCTGTGCCTGCGCCACACGCTGCCCGGCCTCATTCTCCAACCGCCCCAGCCGACGCTCCTCATTTTGCAGCGCATCTACCTGCTCCTGCATCCCCTGAATTTCCCCATTCTCTTTGGCAAACCGGCTTTCCCTATCAGCCAATTCATCCCTCATCCTTCCTAATTCATCCTTACCCCCCCGCCATTCCGCTTCGCGGGCGAGGATGTCGGTTTGTGGGGAACGGCCGACCACTTCCACCAACCCCCCGGCATGAGCGACCAGGCCATCCAACGAAACGGCCGTAACCCCAAGCGATTGCGCCAGACGATAGGCGGCGCGGTCATCTTGTGCCAGTAGAATGTGGCCGAGGAGGAGTTGGGCTAACGGCCGTGCCTGCGGCTGGCAGGTGACGAGTTCACTGGCCCAACCAATCACGCCATCACCCTGCGGCAGCGGCGGCGAGGGCGGCGGCTGCAAATCGGCGAGGGCGGCGGCGCTGAAGGGGGCTTTGCTCGCCAACATGCGCCAGAGATGGTCGGGGTCGGGCAGAAGGAGGGTGGCGAGGCGGGTTTGTAGGGCGGCGGAAACGGCCGTCTCATACGCCTGCGGGATGGTGAGAAACTGCGCCAATCGCCCCAAAACGGTCACGTCGGCGGGGGCTTTTGTCTCTTTGTGGCGCATTTGGTCGAGCATTTCCACCCGCGTTTCCAGGCGGGCGACCTCTTTTTGCCGCCGGTTCAACTCGTCGCCAGCATCGCGGGATTGACGGCGCAGTTGTTTGAGATGGTTGATCAGGTCTTGGCGCTGATTTTGCTGGGCGATGCGTTTGTCGCGCAGTTCATCGGCGGCGGCTTGGGCAGAATCGGCGGCGGCTTGCAGCTTGTCCATTTGCGCGGCGAGGTCGGCCAGTTCGGCGTGCAGACGTTCGCTCTCGCGGTCGCTCTCGGCGGCGGCGCGTTTGCCCTGCTCTTCTTGCAGGCGTTCGCGCAACTGCGCCAACTGCCCTTCGGATTGGGCGAGGCGGTTTTGCGCGGCGCGGTGGGATTTTTCGGCGGCTTGTACGGCCGTTTGCCACTTATTAATTGCCGCCTGCTGGGTTTGGAAGCTGGCGTTGAAGGTTTGCAGGCTGACCTGCTCACTTTGCAGGCTGGATTGCGCGGTGACGAGTTCGGCAGTCGCCAGTTCCAAATCGGCGGCGGCGGCGGCACGCTGCTGTTCCAGCAGGGGCAGTTCTTGCTCGATGTCGGCCGTCTGGCGGTGCAGGGATTGGCGGCGTTCGTGCAAAATGGCGACTTCGCGGCGGGCGCGTTCAAGCTGGTCGCGCAGGTCGTCGCGCTGGCTTTGCAGGTCGGCGGACTGCTGCTGGCGGCGGTTGATGCGCTGGCGCAGGTCGTTCATGTTTTCTTGCTGCACGAGGAGTTGTTGACGGCTGTCTTGCCAGGTGCGTTCGGTGGAGACGGCCGTTTCCCGCGCCAAGCGCAGCTTATCTTTGGCCTTCTCCCAGCGGAAGCCGTACCAGATGCGCAGCAAATGGCGCAAATCGGCCAACACCTGCTCGTAATTGCGGGCGCGGGTGGCCTGCCGTTTCAGCGAAGTGAGGCGCGGCTGAATTTCCGCCAAAATGTCATGCACACGCTGCAAATTGTGCTGCGTCTCTTCCAATTGGCGGATGGTTGTGGCGCGGCGGATTTTGTAATGGTTGATGCCCGCCGCCTCTTCAAAGAGGGCGCGGCGCTCTTCGGCGCGGAGGGAGAGGGCCTGGTCAATGAGGCCCTGGCCGATGATGGTGTAGGTGCGCTCGGCCAACCCGCTGGTCGCCAGCAGGTCGGTGATGTCTTTGAGGCGCACTTTTTGGCCGTTGAGCAGGTATTCGTTTTCGCCGGAGCGGTAGGCGCGGCGGCCAATTTCGACTTCGGTGTAATCAATGGGCAGCCAGCCGTCGCTGTTGTCCAGGGTGAGGATGGCTTGGGCCATGCCCGCGCGGGCGCGTTTTTCGCTGCCAGCAAAAATCATGTCGGTGGTACGCTTGCCGCGCAGGGAGCTGTAGCTCTGTTCGCCCAGCACCCAGCGCAGGGCGTCGGCGATGTTGCTTTTGCCGCTGCCGTTGGGGCCGACAACGGCCGTGATGCCATCATCAAAAAAGAACTCGGATTTACTGGCGAATGTTTTGTATCCTTGCAGGACGAGACGTTTTAGTTTCATAAGATAAGTTGCATGTTACAAGTTGCAGGTTACATGGGGTGTGTAACTTGTAACCTGCAACTCGCCCAATTTTACCAGACGCGGCAGAGTAAGCCCTTCAGATAGGCGGATTCGGGGAAGGTGAGCAGGATGGGATGGTCTGGCCCCTGGCTGAGGGTGTGCAGAATTTGGACTTCGCGGTGGGCGTCTACGGCCGCGCCAAAGACGACTTTTTGGAAGAGGTCGGCGCTGATCAGGCCGGAGCAGGAGAAGGTGGCGAGGATGCCGCCGGGAGGCAGCAGGCGCAGCGCCAACCAGTTGAGGTCTTTGTAGCCGCGTGTGGCCCGCTGCACGTCGCGCTGGCTGTGGGCGAATTTGGGCGGGTCGAGGATGATGATGTCGAATTGACGGCCGTTATCCCGATAATCACGCAGCACTTGGAAAGCATCGCCGAGCAGATACACGTCATCGGGGCGCGAATACCCATTGAGTTCGATATTGCGCTCAGCTTGCGTAAGGGCGGGCACGGAGGTGTCCAGGTTGATGATGGGGCCAGCGTCGTGCGCGGCGGCGTAAATGGCGAAGCCGCCGGTGTAGGCAAAGACGTTGAGGATTTCTTTGCCAGAGACAAAGTGCGGCTGCCCCAATAGGGCGCGATTGTCACGCTGGTCGAGGTAGAAGCCGGTTTTGTGCCCCTCGTGCAGGTTGACGCCGAAGCGGTGTCCATTCTCCAAAATCTGCACTTCGTCGGGCGGGGCGCTGCCCCAGAGGAGGCCGGTTTGCTGCGGCAGCCCTTCTTTTTGGCGCACGTCGGCGTCGGAGCGTTCGAGGATGCCGCGTGGGTGCAGCAGGTCGGCGAGGATGGCGGCAAGCGCTTCTTTGCGGCGGTCTATGCCCAGGGTGAGGCACTGCATGACGAGGTAGTCGCCGTATTTGTCTACGATGAAGCCGGGCAGCCCGTCTGCTTCGGCGTGGATGAGGCGGTAGGCGTTGGTGACGGGTTCGAGGTTGAGTTGTTGACGACCGTTGATGGCGCGTTGGATTTGCTGTCGCCAAAAGGCGTCGTCTATTGGGGTGTGTTCGTCCCAGGTGAGGATGCGGGCGCGGATTTGGGAGTGGGGGTTGTAGTAGGCGTGGGCCAGGGAACGGCCGTCCACATCCACCACCTCTACCACATCACCCGGCGTGGGGCTGCCGCTGACGCGGGCAATGGCCCCGGAGAATACCCAGGGGTGGCGATTGAGTACGGGCTTTTCGCGGCCCGGCTTGAGGACAAGGGTTGTTGTTTCCATAGGGTGGGGAGTGTAACATTGGCGTGGAGGAGGGGCAAAGAAAGGATGAAAGGTGAGGGGTGAATCTTAGCAAGATGATAACAGGTGCTTAAAGTGCTGTTAATGATGTGGGGGTATGATGGCGGCAATTCAAAAAGGGCAGGAAATCAGATGCACATTTTGGTGACAAACGATGATGGCATTACCGCACCGGGGCTGCTGGCTCTTGTACAGGCGATGCGGCAGGTTGGCGAAGTGAGTGTCATTGCTCCAGACCATGATTGGTCTGGGGGTGGGCATGTGAAGACGCTGAAACGGCCGTTGCGCGTGCGCCAGGTCAAATTGGCGGATGGCACTGCTGCCCTCACCAGTGATGGCGCTCCATCCGACTGCGTGGCATTAGGCGTGATGGGGCTGCTTCCTAAAAAAGTAGACCTGATTGTGTCCGGCATCAACCCCATGGCAAACCTGGGGCAAGACGTCACTTACTCCGGTACAGTGACGGCGGCGATGGAAGGCATTATCTGGCATATTCCCAGCATTGCTGTCTCGTTGGATGCGGGACGCAGTGATTTGGGCGATATTGATTATGACATGGCCGCTCGCGTGGCTCGTTTTGTTGTGCGTACTTTGACCCAAATTCAATTACCCAAAGGGATATTTTTGAACGTCAATGTACCCTACATACCAGTTGACCACTTAAAAGGCATTCGCTTGACACGGCAGGGGCAGCGTGTGTACCGTGACCGATTAGACAAACGGCAAGACCCACGCGGCAATGATTACTATTGGATTGGCGGGGATGTGCCAACTGGCGTGCCGGAAACGGGTACGGATGTGGGAGCATTGGCGCAAGGGTATGTTTCGATTACCCCCTTGCAGCTAGACCTGACTGCTTATAGTACGCTGTCATCTATGGCGGTATGGGGTTGGGCACAAGAAGATATGCTGCCCGTGAACGGCATAGCCGACGCACTCTCTTTATCGCAGATTGTGGCAGGATTGGAAACGGCCGTTACCCCTTAACATCAGATATACCGAGATTACTTCTCTTTCTCTTCTCCTCCTCTCAGGGACCCTCTTCTCAGGACAAGAGCCAGGCTGTCAACCTGGCTCTTGTTCGTTTACAGCCACCATCTCATCATTTCTCTCGTACAAGTTCACCCAATCTCTACGACTTTTCTGTAGTTTGACACAGTCATAATCAAATATGACAGTGTCATAATTCAATAAGACAGTGTGAAAACCAATAAAACAAGCTGTGGTTTATCCACTTTCAGTCAGGAATCAACCCATTAGCTTCTTGCTAATCGCTAAAAGCTAATGGCTAATAGCTAAACAGTGCGATGTTGACTTTCTGTGCCGGGGGTGTTGGTGAGGAGTTCCAGTGCATGGGGCAAGATGGGCAGCAGCACGGCCAGGTTTTCGCGCACGGCTTTGGGGCTGCCGGGCAAGTTGATGATCAGGGTCTGGCCGCGTATGCCGGAGATGGCGCGGGAGAGCATGGCGTGCCGCGTGATTTTGAGGCTTTCGGCACGCAGTGCTTCGCTGATGCCGGGGGTTTCTCGTTCAATGACGGCTTTGGTCGCTTCGGGGGTGACGTCGCGGGGGGCGAAACCCGTTCCGCCGGTGGTGAGGATGAGGGCAAGACCAGCATCGCACCACTCGCGCAGGGTTTGGGCGATGGTGTCGCGCTCGTCGGGGACGATGGTTTGGTGGGTGACGGGCCAATGGGGGAAACGGCCGTGCAAAATCTGCTGAATAATGGGGCCGCTGCGGTCTTCATATTCCCCGGACGCGCCCCGGTCGCTGATGGTGAGGATACCAATTTGCATATCATTTTAGAGTTGTCAAATCTTTAAGATTTGACAACTCTCTGGGTTCAATCATTCACCAACAACGGGCAGCCATTCTTCATCCAGGCCACTGTCGGTGACGCCGAAGTAAATGTGGATATTCTTGTCTGGGTCGCGCATAGCCAGGTCGTACCAGACGTTATCCCCTTTTTGCCGCCGGTCTACCAGGGCTTTGTTGCCGTACCAGCGCAGTTTGTCTGGTTTGATGGCTCCCGACTCGGTTTGGGTGATGGCGTAGCGCCAGAGTTTGCGGGCAGAGGACTTGGTGACGTTTTTGATCAGGCTGCCATTACGCAGGTCGCGGACGGTGTGGTAGATAGCGCCATCGCGCTTTTCGCTGCTGGCTATTTCGACACCGGTACGTGGTATTTCGCTGACGCTTTCGTTCGCTGGTTTGGGCTGGGGAATGGCAGGGATGGGTGGGGGGATGATGGCTGGGGCGACAACGGCCGTTTCGCCCGTCGCCCCCAATCCTTTGTGGATGAGCTGCACAATTTCATCGCGTACAGCCAAATTTGTGCCGGAGTCGTCGCGGATGTAAAAGCGATTTTGGTCGATGGCGTAAGGCACTTCTGTGCCGGGCTGCACAATGACGCGCACGATGCGTTTGCCCTGGGAGGGCAGGCTGTCGAGTTGGATGTTGGGTTCGGGGCTGAAGTGGTTGGAAACGGCCGTTTCCAACCGCTCAATCGCTTTATGATGGTCACGCACCCCCAACGGCTCCTCTTTGGGGTCATTGGAGATGCCAATGTATACCGTGCCGCCGTTGCTGTTTGACATGGCGCAAATATCTTGCAAGATGCGATCCTGATAGCCGCCACGCTGGGTCATGCTGGCGTGGAACGATTGCACGATGGACTCGCCTTCTTCCCGCGCCAGTTGTACAAAGTCAATGGGTTTGGCCGGGCCGCGATACGGCCGTGTCAAGGAAAAGTCATTGCCTTTTAGGGCGGTCGCCAATGCATTGAAGCTGACCTCGCCCAGCAGCACTTCCGTCACACGGTCGCCAATGCCCAGGTTTTTGGGGTTCTCGCTGCTGCGCATCAGACGGTGTGCATCTGATCCTTGGATGCAGCGCATCGGGCGTGGGTATTCTGGCTTCGAGCCATCAAAGAAGCGGCGCGTGGTATAACGACCGCGTTTCTCCAAGTCGGTTACTTCCAATACATGCAGGTACGGGTCTTGGGTGTAGGCAATGCGTGTTTGCCCACCAAAATCAAGCCCGCGCAGCATGACGCCATTTCCAGAATTGGCGTGTGCGGCAATGACAATGCCGCCCGCTTCATGGATGATGCGGTAGGCGGCCAGTACATCCGATGTTGCGCCAACGGTGGAACTGCCTTCATAAAGCGAGTCCAGGGGCACATTGAGTGTGAGCAGCAAATGCTCTAAAAAGCTTACCGGTGTTTCTGGTGGAAATATGCCTAGAATATGGAAGCCAAATGTGGCGGTAAATTCAAAGCCTGGCAGGACAAGGATTTTGTTGAGAAGGCGACGATATTCTTCCAAACGACGCTGTTCGTCGGCTTCGATCCGTCCAATTTCTTCGAGCCATAGGAGCTGTTCTAGCTCTTTTTTCAATGTGCCAAATCCAGCAACGGTATTGTGGTCTGTTAGTGCGATGATGTCCAGGCCACGTATTTCGGCCTGTCGCAAAATGTCCAGGTATGTGATGTGGGGTTCTTGATAATCGTTGGATGCTGGGGTGTGTAAATGTAAGTCCATGCGCCGCCATTGACGCGATGGTTGTTTGTGTGTGGTGCTGCGGCGTCCGCCTCGTTTAGCCATTCTGTTCTCCGGCAATAAGTTCATTAATGATGGTGGAGAGGCCTTCTGGTGGATATGGTTTTAATAGGAATTTGCTGGCTCCAGCTTCTTTGGCTTCTCGTTTGCGTCTGTGGTCGCCCGATGTGATGATGAAGATGACATCTTTGGAGGCGGGGGTTTCGCCAGCGCGAACGGCCGTTAAAAAGTCCAGCCCGCTTTCACCGCGTGACAGATTTACATCTACAACGTAAGCGTCTGCACCTTCTTGTGTGGCTTGCATAGCCTGTTGGAGGTTGGTGCAGGCTGTAACGGTGAATCCATCTAGCTCTAGCAGCATTTGGGTCAGCGTTACATTTGTGGGATCGTCGTCAACGACGATAACTTTTGTCATAGGTCACTTGTTGGCCTTTTAGCAAAATCGCCGGTGATGACCGGCGGTTTTACATTCGTCGGATGGAGCAGACGTTATTTGCCATCTCCTAAGGCAGCGATGCTGCGAATGATACCAATGAGACCGATGCTGGCTTTTAATGCGTCAACGGTATTCACTGCAGGCGGCCCCCCTTTGTTTTCTTCGGCTGTGCGTGCCAGCAGGTACGCGGTTGCTAAACCGAGAAGTGCGCCTGCAAGGGCGCCTGTTATGAGTAGTTTGGTTTTCCAACTTGAGGTTGTTTCTGTTGTCAGTTGTGACATGGTTTATCCTTTTTTGGAGCGAAATAGCTTGCTGAGGGAAACGGCCGTTGCCCGCAAAGCAGCGGAAATGGCGTGTCCCTTAATAACTGGTTTTGCTGCGCTATCCAGATAAGAATCTCGCAGCCTGGTTTGTACGGTTTCCACTAGTTTGTCTAAACGCCAGAGCAGCACTTGGAGTTTGCTGCGTCGTTGCGCTGGCTCTAGTTTCATGCGCTTACTTGTGCGAGAGGCAATGAGTGCCAACAAGGCTGGCCCAACAGCGCACAGCAGCATGGATGGCAAGATAACAAAGAAGATAAGGGTGATGTCTGCCAGGCCTGATAGCAGACTGAGCACATGATCTTCCTGACTGGCCGTCAGTGCGGCCCAAATCATCCAGAAGACAATACCCATAACGATAAGCCCGGCTAGAATGACGGGTATGTAAACGAACATCCAATTGAAGCGATTTAAGGAGGATTCTCGTTCAAGCTGACTAGATGTTGGCTCGTAAGCTGGTTTTTGTTCAGGAATAGTTGGTGTTGGGAGTGTCATCGTTTATTATCACACGATTTTTGCCCACATTGTACCACAATTATGCAAAACAATAATTGAGTGCCTTAAAAAAGCTACCGTCCTGTTTTTGCCAGGGGTAACAATTGTGCCTCTTTGGAATTTAACCACGAAGACACGAAAGCCACGCAGGAAAACTGGAACAAGTTGGTGGTTCTGAGATTTGACAAACCTCCGAAAATTTGTCAAATCTCGCTAAGTTAACACAAGGCTACTAAGCCTACCGCACAATCACAGGTAGATAAACCTGGTTAATGGCCGGAGCCGCATCCCTGACTGCGTATTTGAGGGCACTAGACTCGCCTACCTGCCAATAACCGATGTGCGGCCGATCATCGGCGTCTAGCGCCAATGATGTTTGGGCAAAACTCTGCCCGCTGGGAACGGCATCCACCGTCTCGATCCACCAATGCCCTCCGGCGAGGAAAGCGTAGCGCACTTCATGTTCGGGAACGGGCCAATCGGTGTAGCTGATGTGAGGTTGTCCGGCGCTGTCCAGAGCCAGCGACAAGCCATCTCCGGCAAAGAAATCGTCGTCTACAACGGTAGATTGCCACGAGCCGCCATCACGGCGGGCATAGCGCAGCGCCAAATTGCGGTAGCCAATGTGGGGGCGATTTTGAGCGTCCAGAGCTATATCGCAATCTTGCCCATTGTAGAATACGTCGTTGTCTACGGTTTCAAACTGCCAGCCAACTCCATTGCGGGAGGCATATTTCAAGCTGCCGTTTTCATAATCGTAATAGCAAAGATGCGGCTGATTGGCCGTGTCCAACGTTAACGCCAGTGATACGTCCTGACCGCTGCCGGACATGGTGGTTACGGCTTCAAATTGCCAATCAGCGCCGTCGTAATAGGCATATTTGATGGTTAGGTTGGTGGCGTCCCAGTAGGCAATATGTGGCAAACGGCCGTTGTCCAGAGCGAGTGATGTCTGTCCGCCATAATCGTAGCTGTCGCCTATGGCCTGAATTTGCCAACTGCTATCAATATAAATCGCGTACATTAGCGAATTGCTGTAGGGGGAGTAGTAGCTGATATGCGGCGTGTCTGAATCGAGAGCTAAAGAGGAATACCAGCCGGTTGAGCCGGGCTGAATTTCGACAAATTCAAGTTCCCAGCTGACCCCGTTGTGTTGGGCGTATTTGAGTTCGCCTAATGCACCGTAGCTGATGCGCGGCTCACCGGCGTCGTTTAAGGCCAGGGAGGGAAACCAGCAATCGGAGGCGTCTACGGTTTCGATTTGCCAATGCCCGGCTGTGGGTGTGTTTGTTTGGGTTGCGCTGACGGGGTTTACCAGCCATGTTATGAGGAGCGTTCCCAACAGCGTGAATCCAATCAGTAGGTTTTTGTTCATCGTTTATTTTTCCTTTGTTAAAACAGGGTCAGGATTAGCCGGTAGAGACCGAATATTATTGCTAGGGTTACGGCCGTTGCTGCCACCCCCGGCAAAAGACAACAAGCAGCTAACTCTTTGTTGCTCGTATCTTCAAACATCACTCGATACTGGGCCGCTTCGTCATTGTGGATGCCTTCCCAATGGCGGCGTGCCTCGTCCAAATCATCATTTTCGTGATCGACTTCCGTTTCAAGCATAATTTTCTCCTTAGTCTCAATATGTTCGGGACAGTCGAACCCGCCCAATACATTCACAATGGGCATGGTTAATGGAGCCAATTGCGGTTGTTGTCCGGCCCAGCGCAAAAACGCCTCGGCTGGTCTGGCGAGAAATAGTTCTCGCAGCGCCCAACAAAAGGGGGCGAGTGGGTTTTCTGTGGCGTAAGGGGCGTCAATTACTTGCCACTCGATAATTTCGCCGTCAAAAATTGAGCGCAAATCCTGTACAACTCGTTGCTGGTGTTTGTCGTGCGCCAAAACGACCAGTTGGTTGGGCAGCGGCGACAGGCGATGCAGGGCGCATTGGAGGGACGACAAGGTTCGTACCGGCGTAGCGGCGCAATGCTGGTGCATGGCGTATACGGGGACGCCGTTTAGTTTCCCTTCGCGCAGCACACCCTGCTCGATGAGCGCTTCGATAACGGCTTGTTGGGTGACGACGGCCGTTAATCGCCCAGCACAATCAACCAATTTCTGAGCTAAAAATTGATTACCCGCGCCAGGCAGCAGTTCCCCGTCTGCCCCCAAACGGTAATCAAATCCAGAAACGAGGACGACGCTGTTGGCAGGGATGTCGTCGCAGGCGGTTTCTTGATCGTAGGGGTGGTAAAAGTAGCCAAACCAGATTGCAGCGGTGACGATGACGGCCGTTGCCAAACCCGCTCTTGTGAAAATAATGAATAGTGAATGATGGATAGTAAATTGTGAATTTGCACTCATAACTGCCTGGCATCATAAGTCTGCACGACTAGCAATAGTGATATTGTTGGGATTTTGCGTGTTATAATCCGCTATCAATAATGATAATGATCAGCCAATTGCCATTGTGATGGCGGAGAATGACCATGCAGGAATGGGTTCGATTTGGGGAGCAGGTAAATCGGTTGGTTTACACGTTAGCTGGAGCCAGGTTCAAGGGAGATATTGAAACAGCCAATCGTTTTGTCGCTGACCGCATCCATTACAGCGAATCGTCGCTGCGTATGATGCGGCAGGGGCGTTTCCGGCCGCAAAACGATGAGGCGTTGGAGATGATGGCGCGGTTGGGCAAAGAGGAGGCGGGATTGGAACGCGCATGGGCCAAAACGCTGCTCGTGAGTGGACGATACCCCGACCCGGATAGCGTGCTGCAAACGATTTTTACCAACGTGTCGGAATCAATGGCTGCTGTGGGGGAAACGGCCGTTTCTCCCACAGCATTCTTCATGACCCGGATAGCTGCTGCCTTTGCAGGAACGTTACTCCTGCTGGCGGTGTGGACTTACGGCATCAGCCCCGGCTACCCGCCTCCGCACGAGCCGGGTTTATGGTTGGAAATAGTTTGGGGCGGCAGCATCGGGTTGGGATTGGCAATTGGTTTGTACGCTCTGGATTTATATCGCGGCGGGGGGAAATTGGGTCAGGTGGGGCGCTACTTGCTCCTGCCGGTTGGCGGGTTGCTGGGAGCGATTTACTGGCTTTTGATTGACGCCTGGGTTTTCTCTATTGGTGGGGGAACGGCCGTTGCATCCAGCGCCCTCGAATCATTTGTATTTGGGGTATGTTACGCCGGTGGATTAACAACGGGGATTATGGGCGCACTTGGTTACAAGCGGCCCCAATCGGCACGCCATTTTGACTGGATTGTTTGGGCCGGCATGATTTTGCTGGGCGGACTGACGGCCGTGCTGGGATTTTGGCTGCCAGCCGTCCATCCTACGTTATCCAGCCAGCGTGATATTGACATATTTGTTGGTTTGTCCTTGCGGTTAGGGTTGGCAATCATTGCTGGAATCGGTTTTCCGCCGCTGCCCGTGCCCGAATTTCACCATTCCGTCCTATCAAGGTGGATTCCCTGGCCTACCCGATAGAATCATCGTTGTGCGCGATGGCCAGGCAGAGTGGGTTTATGGGGGACAGGAGATGATGCCGCTGTCGTCGCAGGAGCAATAGGCTGTGTTTTCTGCCTGGCCTTCCCACATCAGGTAGGTGACGTTTGTTTTGGTGCAGGTAGATGATGGGGACAAGTTCAGGGAGGGGGGTAACGGCCGTTGCCAATCAATACCCACCCCTTGCAGATCACGCTCTTGCACTAAAAACACCCGTGCATTCCTCAAATGAACCTCGCCGCGTGACGCTACCAGCACAGCAAAAAACGGCAAACTGATCAGGCTCATCCAGAGCAATAAAGCGACCAAATAAACAATTTTGCGAAACCAGCGTCTCATAAACCTAGAAAAGAGAAACGTGAAGCACAAATTGCTTCACGCTTCCAATAATCCTATACACTTTTTGCTTAAAGCGATTGATTATCAATCGCCTTCAAATACATTTCTGTTGTGTATTCCTTAATCATCCGGCGCATACTAAACTGAGCCGCATTGGAACGGATTGATTCACGTACAATCTCAATCCACCCACGTGGAATACCATCTCGATCTCGATTATAAAATAGCGGCACAATCTCGTCTTCCAGAAGCTGGTAAATCGAATTGGCATCATGTTCGTCCTGCACATCTGGATTATCAAAGGCTTGTCCGCCACCAATTGACCAGCCATTTGCGCCATTATAGCCTTCAGCCCACCAACCATCCACGATGCTCAAATTCGGTACACCATTCAAAGCCGCTTTCATACCACTGGTTCCGCTGGCTTCGCGGGGGCGGCGTGGCGTATTCAGCCAGATGTCAACGCCCTGCACCAGATAACGAGCCATGTGCATATTGTAATCTTCGATGAAGGCAATGCGCCCGCCAAGTTGATTATTCTTGGCCATGTTGTAGACATACTGAATCAGATGTTTGCCTGGATCGTCTGCCGGGTGTGCCTTGCCAGCAAAAACAATTTGCACCGGACGGTGGACATCTAGGAGGAGCTTTTTCAACCGTTCCAGGTCACGGAAAATGAGTGTCGCTCGTTTATAAGTGGCGAACCGTCGTGCAAAGCCAATTGTTAGTGCTGTGGGTTCTAGCAACGTACCGCCAGTCAGAACTTGCGTTGGATCGTGGCTGCCATGAACCCAGTTTCGCCGCACATGCTCCTGGAAGTAGCTAATCATCTTCCGTTTCATGTTCAAATGTAGATGCCACAATTCTTCGTCTGGGATGTCTGCCAGACGCTCCCAAATAGCGGCTTCATCGTGATGCTCTCGCCAGTCTGGCCCCAAATATTTGGAGAAGAGTTGGCTCATTTCGCTTGAAATCCACGACGGAACGTGAACGCCATTGGTGATTGATGTAATAGGAATTTCATCAACAGGTCTATCGGGCCATACTTCTTGCCACATGTTGCGTGAGACTTCGCCGTGCAGTTTGCTGACGCCATTGCTTAACCCTGACAGGCGCAGAGCCAGTACAGTCATGTTGAAGGCAATGCCCCATTCTTCTTGGTGTCCACCTAAGTTAAGGAATTGTTCGCGGCTGATGCCCAGTTCTTCCCAAAGACCTCGGAAATATTGGTCAATCATATGAAAAGCAAACGCGTCGTGTCCAGCAGGAACAGGGGTGTGAGTGGTGAAAACGGATTGTTGTTGTACCTGCCGTACTGCTTCCTCAAAAGGTGTCCCAGCGGTGACTTTTTCGCGTAAAAGCTCTAACAATAAAAATGCTGAATGGCCTTCATTCATATGGTAGACGTAAGCGTCGATGCCTAATGTTCGCAAGACTCTGACGCCACCGATACCTAACATAATTTCTTGGCGAATCCGCATTTCGCTGTCACCAGAGTAGAGGCGTGCAGAGAGTTCGCGGTCCCAGGGATCATTTTCGTCTACGTCTGTATCCATCAGGTACAGATTAGTTCGTCCTACTTGTACATGCCAAATGCGAGCAAATACGCGTCGTCCCCCCAAATTAACGTCTACCAATTTTTCGTTGCCGTTGTCATCACGAACTAAACGAATGGGGGCCTGGCTCATATCTAATTGTTTGTAGATGGCTTCTTGCCAACCATGGGAAGGGAGCCGTTGGCGGAAGTAACCTTGAGGGTACATGAATCCTATGCCAACAAAGGGCAGGCCCAGATCGCTGGTCTCTTTGGCATGGTCGCCGGAGAGGATGCCCAGGCCGCCGGAATAGATTGGCAGAGAGTTGTGTAAGCCAAATTCAAAGGAGAAGTAGGCGATGATTTTATTTTTGTGTTCGGGGTAGGTTATGTGAAACCAGGTATGACCGTTTGCCATTTCCTGGTCATATTTGAGCATGACTTTGTTGTAAAGGCGGATGAAGGCAGCGTCTTCGGCTGCTTTTTGTAGGTCTTCTGGGCTGAGAAGACGCAGCATTTGTACAGGGTTGTGTTCTGTGTCGCGCCATAAAGGGTAATCCAGGCGACGAAACAGTTCGCGTGCTTCTGGTGTCCAACTCCACCAGAGGTTGAGGGCTAATTCGTTGAGACGATTGATCTTCTCTGGGAGTTTGTCGGTAGGGGGTATCATGAATCTTTACCTCGTTTATTGTAATTCTCTTCTCTATGTTTTGCTTAATTGAAATAGTTGTTGCATCAACTATTTCGGCCGGTAATTATAACACGCTATGAAGCGTGAAGGAAGTAACTTTTTGTGAATGTGACATGGGTTAGGGGGTGGTTTGGTTAAATGGGTAGATAGCTTGTTGGGGTAACGGCCGTTCCAGACGTTCCAGCGCCATTTCGACACTCTTTTCTACTAACCAATTAAATTGGTCGGGTGTCATCAATGTTTTGCTGATTTCGGGAGCGGGGTTGGTGCTGTTGATCACGAATGGCTCGCCATCCTTGATGACGAATTCGACCATATTCATGTCGTATTGATACGCTTGTGTGAGTGAAAGGGCGGCTTGCAGTAATGCCTGGTTGTGTGGTGTACCTGTGGGAAGGATGTGGGGTGTGTAACGGCCGTCTACGGGTAAATATTGCAAAAGCAGCATATCTTTTTGGCCGATAACAAAGCAGTGAACATGCTGATCTGATTCCACTAACTCTTGCAGCACCATTGTTTGAGCGCCGCTGCCGTCATAGCATTGAATCAACTCCTCCACACTATGAACGCGGAAAACTCGCCGTCGCCCGCCGCTGCGTGCATCTTTGAAAATGGCGGGAAGCCCCACATAATCAATAATGCCTTGCCAGTCCAAGGGATAGGAGAGATTGCGAAAACTTTCCGGGAGGGTATCTTGCTCTATTTCTTTATTAGGCAAGGCCACAGTTTTGGGTGAACGTAGACCGAGGTGATTGGTGAGTGTTGTGCCGTAAAACTTATCGTCTGCTGACCAGCTAAACGGATTGTTGACGATGTAACAACCCTTTGCACGCGCATATTTTAGGTAGGTGCGATAGTAGGGGATTTCATGGGACATGCGGTCAATGATCAGGTCATAGGCAACGGCCGTATCCATAAAAGTTCCGCCCAATTTAACCAATTCTGCCTGGACGTGTTCGTGATGTTCGTTAACGGCCGTCATAAATGCAGCAGGCCAATCCCATTCTCGGCCAATAATCAGACCAATTTTCTTCACAATAATTTGTCTCCTATGTCACCGCATGACTAACTCAAATGAAAAGATTCCAGTGGAAAATATACAACAATTCAAACATGCGTGCATAAAACATAAAATCCATCTTGACAATTACACTGCCCTTGTTATAATGCTCATCCATCGATGCGGGGTAGAGCAGAGGCAGCTCGTCGGGCTCATAACCCGGAGGTCACAGGTTCGAATCCTGTCCCCGCTACTAGAAAAAGCACTCCAAAAGGAGTGCTTTTTTATTATCATAAGATGGCTTTTGCATGTGTTTTCATCTCAATTCGCCAACGCTTCCATTTTTTCTGCCAATGCCACATCCCAACTGCTAATAGCATTATCCAAATCATGCGTGACCAGATTTACCGCCACGCGGTTATACACATTAGACCATTCAGGGTGATGGTTCATTTTGTCAGCATAAATAGCAACGCTGACCATCCAGCCAATGGCCGCTGCGAAAGAATTGAATTTGAATGTTTTCGACAACTTGCCATTTTGAACCGTCCAACCGGGTAGTTTTCGCAAAGCGGTCTGAAGCTCTTCCTCATTTAATACGTGTCGTGCCATGGGTCAACGAGCCTCTTGGATTTCAAAGCGGCAAAAGCCATCTCCCTTTGCTTTACAATGGGTCTCTATCACTTCAAAACTACGCGCATCTTTCCCAGTTGCAAATGCCATAGCTTCGCTTAATGTGCCAATGTATTGATGGCAAATAGGCTTATCGTTGTGCCGTGTGTGGCAAATAACGCAAGCATAGTCAATAAAAACTAGCACCCCATTTTCTTCTTTGACATCAATTTTGCCGAATTCAACACTATCCATTAAACCTTTGCGAATAGCCAAAAGAATGGCACGCATCCGTAGACGCTGTGGCAATGCTTTTAACGCAATGCCTGCCAACCCCATCACGGCCGATTGTTCTTGAATAGCCCACCGGAAAGAGGAACGGCCGATTCTTTGCAACATTCCTTTGCCCGCCCGCCCTGTGAATTCTTCTACTGCGGCATTTAGGCGGGCATACTCCTTTGCCTGAATCCCATATTCCAGATTGTTTGCTGGCGGATTGCCGATATACCGTTCTAAGCCACTGCTGCGCAAGACAGCATTTAGCCCATTTTCACCCAAAACCTCTTCTACGCCACGCAGCATTTGCAGCAAAAGCGCATTCACATAGGGGGCATCTTCGGGAATGATGACGGTTTGCTGATCACTCATGGGGGTCTCCTTTTGTACTTTGATGGGTTGACTAATTGATTTGTCGAACCCATACGGGTAGATGTTGCCCGCGTGGTTGGAATCCAAACTTTGTATATAGTTTTTGGGATGGTTTGTTGTCTATCTGAGTGTTCAGGGAGATGTAGTGTAAGTTGTGTTGTTGGTATGTTTGTAGAGCGTTGGTTAGTAATGCACTGCCTATGCCTGATTGTTGGGCATCGGGTGTTACTGTCATGCGTGCCAGGTGGGCGCTGTTATGGTTGCGTGTGCTGAATTGAAAGCCAACGATACGGTCGTTCCATTCAGCCACATCAAAACTAAATGCTTGCCGATAGGCCATGCCCAAGCCTGAAGCGCTGTGTCTCCATAGAGGAGTAAAAGCATCTGCTTCGATTTTTGCCAATGTTACCATATCGTCAGGGTGGGCGCGACGAATGGTGAGACCACCAGGTAAAGGTACCCTGGGGATGCCCTTTCCGATCTTTACATAAGTTTCGATTTCATTAGCGATATAAAAGTTCAGCGTGGGCAGCCACTGATTCGGCCAGGAGTCTACAGCTAGCCAACCTAATTCAGAAACGGCCGTGCCCCGCAATTTACTAACCACCTCTTCCAATAGCGCAGCTAACACTTCTTTCGGTGCAGACACATTCCCCAGACAGGCCACACGCACCCATGCTGCCGGAACTGGATCCGCTACGGCCGCTAAACAAGCCGCCAGTCGCGGAGGAGCAGCGAACAAACGATTTGCCAATGTTTGCTTTGCTGGTTCCGTTTGCGGCAAGACCACAAACCCTTGTTTCCCTACCCAATCTGCCGGTGGTTGCCAATCCAGATGCAAGTGTTGATACCGCGAATGTTGTAGCAAATACATAATGTCTGGCTTATCATTTATTTCAGCGACACGGATGGTTGCTGCCAACGAATTCGGCGGAGTCCAATGGTTTGCCATTTCCATAGCGCTATTGTACACTACATAACGGGAAAAAATAATTTGATTCCTGGAGAATTATGGGCAAACAAGGCCGAGATCGGACACTCGAAAACACACTGGCAACCTTAACCAAGCGTTTTGGGGAAGGGGTTATTATGAGGCTCGGAGATGCGTTGCATTTACAAGTCGAATCAATCCCAACCGGTTCTTTGGCTTTAGATATTGCCCTTGGTGTGGGTGGTGTGCCGCGTGGCCGTGTGATCGAAATTTACGGCCCAGAATCATCTGGTAAAACCACTTTGTGCCAACACATCATAGCCGAAGCACAGCGTATGGACGGCATCTGTGCCTTCATTGATATGGAACATGCACTTGATCCTGTCTATGCGGCGCGGTGTGGCGTTGATGTAGATAATCTCTATGTATCGCAACCAGATACGGGCGAGCAAGCTCTGGAAATTGCCGATGCTCTCATTCGCTCCGGCACAATGGATGTTGTTGTGGTGGACTCAGTAGCTGCATTAGTGCCACGAGCGGAGATCGAGGGTGAAATGGGCGATGCCCATGTTGGTTTGCAAGCCAGATTGATGTCTCAGGCATTGCGGAAGCTGTCTGGGGCCATCAAACAGACGAACACGGTTGTTATTTTTACCAACCAACTGCGCCAGAAAATTGGCGTGATGTTTGGCAATCCGGAAACGACAAGTGGCGGTAATGCACTGAAGTTTTATGCATCTGTGCGGATGGACATTCGTCGTATCCAAAGTATCAAAACGGGCGGGGATGTCACTGGCAATCGCACGCGTGTAAAGGTGAAGAAGAACAAGGTTGCACCCCCCTTTACCGAATGCGAATTTGACATTATGTATAATGAAGGCATTTCTAAAACAGGTGATGTATTAGACCTGGGTGTGGAATATGGCTTGCTCGATAAGCGCGGGGCTTATTTCCGTTATGGGGAAATGCTGCTGGGTCAGGGGCGAGAGAACGCCAAGGCCTATTTGGGCGAAAACCCTGAGCTGTTGATAGAGTTGGATGACTTGATTCGGCAGAAAGTAGGGTTGCAACCTCTACAAGTTGATAATGCTTAGTTGGTTTTCTACTTTATGGCTCGAATTCTGACAGGCTGTATGTTCAGAATGAGGGTCATGATGATGAAAGCCCTGCCACAGGTTTTGACAAGTTGTAACGCTTGATCTTTGGGATTGAGTTTGTTTCGCGGAAACCTAGCTGTATAACTGCTGGTTTGGCAGTTTTGATGTTGTAATTGGATGACGTAGCTCCGGTGGGAGATGCGTAACAGAACCCAAAACGATACGCGATTTGGCCGCCATGAGACGGCCTGTTTTGAGTATAAGCGTTTTGCTGTTCAGAAGTAATGTTCATCTTTATGGGATGTGTGCTGTTTTGTTTTTTGACAGAGGATGAGCTGAATTACCTGGAGAACGGCCGTTACACAATCAGCTAGAACAGGCAATGAGTAACTAAATTGCTTGTGCAGAGAAATCTGCAACCGAAACCCAAAACCTTACGACAAGCCGTGGCAGCGATGTCACGGCTTATTGTTTTATTGTGTACAGCATGGGAAAAATTACGGCCTTAACAGCACAAAAGCGGAATACAGACCGCGTTAACGTCTTTCTTGATGGTGAGTTTGCTTTTGGACTTGCTGCGGAGACGGCCGTTTCGCTACGGTTAGGCCAGGAACTATCCCCATCTGAAATTCAACAACTACAGGCGCAAGACGATTTTGTGAAAGCAAAAGAGAGTGCTGTGCGCCTGATTGGTCAACGGCCACGCAGCGTGGCTGAAATTCGGTTGAGATTGCAGCGCAAAGGATATGACGAGCTTCTCGTTGATCGCGTTGTTACTCGCCTGCAAGAAGTTGAGCTGCTAGATGATGCAGCTTTTACCCGTTATTGGGTAGACCAGAGAGAGGCTTTTAAGCCACGCAGCCAGATGGCTTTGCGTCAGGAATTGATGCAAAAAGGTATTAGCCGGGAAACAATTGAAGCGGCGCTTGCACAAGTAGATGAAGTCAGTTCGGCAAGAAAAATTGCAGAACAAAAAGCACCGCAATGGCACAATCTGCCGGAAGAGGATTTCCGCAAAAAAATGGCTGGTTTTCTACAAAGACGTGGCTTTCACTACGAAATCATTAGAGAGGTAACGGAACAAGTATGGCGCGAAAGCCAGTAATCAGTAATTAGTAACCAGTAATCAGTGATCGACAATCGCAGCTCCGGTAACTGACCACTGAAAACTGATCCTGGCACTGCCATACATCAAGGAGAATCCAATGTCTATAGTGTGGTTTATCATCGGCGTGATCATCGGCGGCGCAGCAGCCGGGGTCGGATTATGGTTTTATCTGAAACCCCGTACTGACGCAGCTTATGAGGCTGTGGCAAAAGAAATTGCTCAAAAGCGGGAGAGGGCAGAGCAAGAAGCAGAACAATTATTGGGCGAAGCTCGCAAGGAAGCGCAGGAATTGCGTTTAGAAGCAGAGAAGGTAACAGAACGTCGTTACCAAGACCTGGCACGAGCTGAAGAACGGATTGACCGACGCGGCGAGAAGCAGGATAAACAAGCCAAGCGATTGGAAGCACGCGAACAAATGCTGAATAAGCGCCAGAGCAAGATGGATCGGCGGCAAAATCAATTAGATCAGGTCGAAGAAGAACACCGGGTGAAGTTGGAAGAAATTTCCAACATGTCTACCGATGACGCGAAACAGGTGCTGCTGGAGGCTGTAGAAAAAGAAGCGCGGCAAGATATGGCTCGCCGTATGCGGGAAATCGAGGATGAAGCCCGTGAAACGGCCGAAGAAAAAGCGCGTAAGTTGATTGCGATGGCAATCCAGCGCGTTGCCAGTGATCAGGTGGCGGAGCTGGTGGTGTCTGTTGTGCCTCTGCCCAATGAGGAAATGAAGGGGCGCATTATTGGCCGCAGCGGTCGTAATATCCGCGCATTTGAGCAGGCGGCTGGCGTTGATATTGTCGTGGATGATACTCCTGAAGCTGTCACCATCTCTAGCTTCGATCCCGTGCGCCGCGAAGTTGCGCGTCGTGCGATGGCAAAATTGATCACGGACGGCCGTATCCATCCTGCACGTATCGAAAAACTGATTAAAGATGCAAACAGCGAAGTTGAACAAGTCATCAAAGAAGCTGGCGAACAGGCTGCATACGAAGCGAACGTACACGGCTTGCATCCCCAAATTCTTAGGATGTTAGGGCGTCTAAAATACCGCACCTCCTATGGGCAAAACCAACTTTACCACTCTGTAGAAGCCTCCAAGCTGGCGGCCATGTTAGCTGCCGAACTGGGAGCCAACATCGAGTACGCCAAAATGGGCGCCTTGCTGCACGATATTGGTAAGGCTATGGATCACGATCAAGAAGGAACCCATGCCATGTTGGGAGCGGAATTTATCAAACGCTTCCGCGTTCCCAAAGTCGTGATCAATGCCGTTGCTTCGCATCATCATGAAGCAGAGCAAGAAACAGTAGAAGCTATTATCGTTGAAGCGGCAGACGCTATTTCCGGGGCACGCCCTGGGGCGCGGCGCGAAAGCCTGGAGAACTACATCAAACGTGTGCGTACACTAGAAGAAATAGCCACTTCCTTCAACGGTGTAGAAAGCGCGTATGCCTTACAAGCTGGGCGCGAAATCCGCATTTTGGTGAAACCCGGCCAAATTGACGACCTCGGCGCTATGCGGCTGTCAAAAGACATCGCCAAGACCATTGAAGATAGTATGCAATATCCGGGGCAGATTCAGGTAACTGTCATCCGCGAAACGCGAGCAGTTGGGTACGCAAAATAACAGCCACAGAAACCGGGCTTTTCCCCAAAGCTCGGTTTCTCTTTGTATCATTTCAAAACTGGCACAGCGTGTGCCAGTTTTTTGCTTTTTCGGTACACTCTTTGCCAACTAAAGGAGAAAGGAGAACGGGTATGTTTGAGAATCTTACTTTAATTGCTGTTGTCATCAGCATCTTATGGCTTGCAAGCTACGCAGTGTACTTGTATAGCTCTCGGCAACAAAATGATTTGTTGCATGATATAGATAATTTGCAGCGTAAATTGGAAGATACGTCCAAGTAAATCCGCAAGTAACGACCATAAATATGGCATATAACCACACCTATTTTGTGGAGGAATTCTTATGCGCAGGATGACCTTTTTGTTGATCTTTCTGGTCGGCATACTGATGTTAGCGTCATGTAATCTGGCAAATCCCGGGCCGGATGATTGCCAGGGCAGTGGCACGCTGTTTCAGGATGATTTTGGCGGTGAGCGGGAATGTGGCTGGGCCGTGTACAATCAGGGCGGCGCGGTGGCTGCGGTAGAAGAGGGTGTTTTGCGCATCAGCACTAGTCAGGCTGGGAAAATTTGGTGGACGAACCCAGGCCAAAATTTTGACGACGTCATTATTACGGTGCAGGCACGGCAAATGAGCGGCCCGAATAATAATGCTTATGGCGTTATTTGTCGTTATCAAAATGAAGAGAATTTTTACGTTTTCCTCATTAGCGGCGATGGGTATTACACCATTGGTAAATACCAGAGTGGTAGCGAGCAAGTGACTTACTTAACTGACGAGGCTGTGTACCAACCTTCCGATTTTATCAATCAGGGGGTGGCGACGAACCAGATTCGGGTGGGTTGTATTGGCAATACGCTGAGTTTGTCTGTGAATGGGCTGCCATTGTTTGAGACGACGGATCCCACTTTTGTGACAGGTGACGTAGGGTTGGGCGTAAGTACGCTGGAACCGGGCACGGCCGTTGTCCAATTCGATAATTTCAGCGTCATCGCGCCATAAAGGGGTTGCCTCGTGAAACGATGGATTGCCTTTTTGTTGGCAATAGGATGGTTGACAGCCTGCGCCCAAAATAGCAGCGTGCCGACAGCCGATGACCCAAACGTGTTGTTTCTGGACAACTTTTCGGTGGGCAGCACCGGCCCCTGGCAGGTGGAAGGAGATGCGTCGGGGCGCACGGCCGTTCTCGACGAACAACTCATCATCGAAATAGACACCCCGGCAACTTTACAATTTGCCACGCTGCCCGAACCCATTTTTAGCGATTTCACTCTCACCGTTGATGCCCGGCAGATAGCGGGCGATGTGCAAGGCAGCTACGGCATTTTATTCCGTATGCAAAATGCCGAGCAATTCTACCGCTTTGACATTACCAGCAGCGGCATGTACGTGGTCGAACGACGCAGCCCTGATGGCAGTTGGACGCGCTTTGTGAACGATTGGACGGAGACACCGGCCATCAATCAAGGATTGGGCGCGGTCAACCAATTGCGCGTAGAGGCTGTTGGGACGGCCATGCATTTTTATGTGAATGATGTGCTGGTGCAGCAGGTATCAGACAATCAATATGTGGCCGGAACCATTGCCCTGGATGCCGGAACGTTTGGGCAAACCGGCTTGCAAGTAGCATTTGATAATTTGGTCGTGAAACGGCCGTAACCAGCAGTGTAGCGTGTAGAGATAGAGACCACTCTATCTCTACACGCTATCTCTATCTCCTCAATGGATTTACGCGAAAACGTCACCAACTTGACTGGACAGTCTGTTGCCGACATCGTCCCCCTCAGCGGCGGCTGCATTGGGCAGGTGTATCGTGTGCGTTTGGCCGATGGCACGCAGCTTGTGCTAAAGGCTGACGACGGCCGTACCCCCAAGCTCGACATTGAAGGGTACATGCTGCGCTACCTGAGCGCACACAGCAGCTTGCCTGTGCCAGAGGTACTACACGCCGCGCCCCATCTGCTGCTCATGCGCTTTTTGCCGGGGCAGAGCCATTTTAACGACGCCGCGCAAACCCACGCCGCCGAACTGCTGGCTGCGCTGCACGCCATTTCTGCACCGGCATTTGGGCTGGAGCAAGACACCTTAATTGGCGGCCTACATCAGCCCAACCCCTGGACAGACTCCTGGTTGGACTTTTTTCGCGAGCAGCGCTTGCTATACATGGGGCAAGAAGGTGTGCGTGCCGGGCGGCTGCCCGCTTCTGTGCTGCGTCGTGTGAAGGCATTTTGCGGGCGGCTGGATGAGTGGCTGGTGGAACCGGAACGGCCGTCCCTGCTGCACGGCGATGTGTGGACGACAAATGTATTGGCGCAGAACGGCCGTGTCACCGGCTTTGTTGACCCGGCCATCTACTACGGCCATCCTGAAATTGAGTTGGCTTTCACTACCTTGTTTGGCACATTCGGCCAACCCTTTTTTGTGCGTTACCACGAACTGCGCCCCATTCCGCCTGGTTTTTTTGAAGAGCGGCGCGACATTTACAACCTCTATCCGCTGCTGGTTCATGTGCGTCTTTTCGGTGGTAGCTATGTCTCATCGGTGGAGCGCATACTGCGCCGCTTTGGATTTTAGTAGCCAAGACAGTGACACAGAGATTTGTCAAATCTTCAAGATTTGACAAATCTACAGTTGTTCGTGACGAGGAATTTGAGTGAAACCAGAAATTGCCCGACAATTACGCGACCTGAACAGGCAATTTTACAACACTCTGGCTGACCCGTTTGCGGAGAGCCGGGGCACGCCACAGCCTGGTTTTGCGCGGTTGTTGGATTGGCTGCCTGCGGGCGCAGGGTCTTTGCTGGACGTGGGCTGTGGCAACGGCCGTTTCGGACACTACCTCTTCGCACAGCAAAAAATCAGCAGCTATACCGGCGTGGATTTCAGTGTGGATTTGCTGCAAAAGGCGCGGGAACTTGTGCCGCACGGCCGTTTTCAGCAGGTAGACATGAGCCAGCCCAACTTTTTGCAAGGGCTGGAGCAATTTGATGTCGTGGCTTGCCTGGCGGCGATGCAGCACGTGCCCGGCCACATTAACCGTGTCACTTTGTTGCAAGAAATGGCGGCGCACCTGGCAGAAAACGGCCGTATCATTCTCTCCAATTGGCAGTTTATGAACAGCCCGCGCCAGCGCCGCAAAGTGCGCGACTGGGCCGAAGTGGGTCTTTCTGTAGAGGATGTGGAAGCCAACGACTACTTGCTTACCTGGCAGCGCAGTGGGTTTGGGCTGCGCTATGTTTGCCAGGTGGATACGGCGGAAACGGCCGTGCTTGCCCAAAAAGCGAACCTTACCATCCTGCACCAATTTGCCAGCGATGGCAAGGAAGGAAATTTGAGTTTGTATACGGTGTTGGCAAAATCGTAAACTATAAACCGCAGGCGATAGACGGGTAACGGATTACGGTTTACGGATTCAGTGTTACAATTCGTACCAGATTGGAGGAAAACAATGACTTTGAAAGAACAATTAACAAGCGATATGGGCGCAGCGATGCGTGCAGGCGATAATGAAAAGCGAGACACGCTGCGCATGGTATTGGCTGCTATTAAGCAGGTGGAAGTGGACGACCAAGTGTCTCTGGATAATGCAGGGGTGACGGCCGTTCTCACCAAACAGGCCAAGCAGCGCCGCGAAAGCATCGCCGACTATGAAAAAGCAAACCGCACAGACCTGGCGGATGTTGAAAAAGCAGAACTCGCCATTATTGAGAGCTATTTGCCACAAATGATGAGCCGTGCTGAAATCAAGGAATTGGCAGCAGGCGTCATCGCCCAATTGAACATCACTGGCGCCAATGGCATGGGGCAGATCATGGGTCGCCTGATGCCGCAAGTGAAAGGTAAGGCGGACGGCCGTCTCGTCAACGAGGTGGTACGCGAGCTTTTGCAGTAGGGAGAATACGTTAATTAACCACGATTCCCCCCAAACAATCACATGGATTCAGTAGAAACCCCCTGGTGGCGGCGTGTCGCCCGTAGTTCATTTTTATGGCTTTTTGCCCTGGCAATGGCCATCGCCATCACCCTCATCCTTTCCTTTAATTTGGTACGGCCGTCCAATGTGGATGTCACATTAGGATTACCCGCCGCCAACGACATTCTTGCCCCGCGCTCCATCACCTACACCAGTGATGTGCTCACTGCGCAGGCAGTGGAGCAGGCACGGGCCAGCGTAGCTGACGTATACACAACGCTAGACCCCAGCATTGGACGAGCACAATTGAGCACGGCACGCGCCATCTTTGCCTTCGTTGAAGTCGTGCGTGGCGATACTTATGCTACATCCGACGCCAAGTTAGGTTACTTGCAGGCCATTGATGGCTTAGAGGTGGAAGATCAAGTAGGCACAGACCTGTTGGGGCTGAATCCTGATGATTACGCGGAGGCCAAAGATGCCGTCCTGACCGTGATCGAAGAATTGATGAGCCAGGAAATCCGCGAAGACCAGTTGAGCGATTACAAGCGACTGGCCCGCCGTCCCAGTTTGGTGCTAACACCAATACAAGACAACATTGTCACCAAACTGGCGTATCAATTCATTGTGTCCAATGTCTTTTTGAATGAAGAAGCGACAGCGGAAAAGCGCACGGAAGCTGTGTCGGCGGTGAACCCGGTGACGCGCACAATTACCGAGGGGCAGCGCGTCATTCGCGCCGGGGACATTATCAGCGAGCTAGACATTGAAATGCTGGAGCAGTTGGGGCTGTTGCAAGCGGAGACAGATTGGCGGGATGTGGGCAGCATTTTTATGGCTTCATTGTTGGGCGTGGTGATTGTGACTTTATACTGGCAGCAGTTTTACGACCTGGCTTACACAAACGGCCGTTACCTTTCCGCCCTCGTTATTTTTGTCTTCATCTTTACCATAGCCGCACGTCTCATCATTTCTGGTCCCCCTTATCTGGTGTACTGGTTCCCCATCGCCACCCTTGCAATGCTGCTTTCCGTCGTTTTCGACGCCCGCCTTTCGGCACTCATCACCATCATGATGGCGGTGGAAATTGGCTTCATTGCGCCAAACTCGCTGGAGTTGAGCATGTACATTGGTGCGGGCGGGTTAATGGCCGTGCTGCTGCTGCGAGACGCGCAGCGTGTTAACGCCTTTTTCCGCGCTGGACTTGCTGCGGCAGTGGGCCACATCGCCGTCATCATCATTTTTCAGTTGCCGCAAGATGGCGATATTCTCACGATTTTGCAAGAGCTGCTTTATGGATTGGGCAACGGCGTCCTTTCCGCCGCGCTGACGCTACTTGGCCTTTTCCTGGTGGGAGGCATGTTTGGCGTCATCACGATTTTACAGTTGCAGGAATTATCCCGCCTGGATCATCCATTGCTGCAAGAACTGCTGCGCCGTGCTCCCGGCACGTATCATCACAGCATCATGGTTGCCAATTTAGCAGAGCAGGCCGCAGAGCGCGTGCGTGGCACAAACAGCGCCCTAGTGCGGGTGGGTGCGTTTTACCATGACATTGGCAAAATGAAACGGCCGCCTTTTTTCACTGAAAACCAGGAAGGCAACAACCCTCACGATGCGCTGGATCCGTACAGCAGCGCTCGTATCATTGTAAATCATGTTTCCGATGGCCTGGAGTTGGCAAAGAAATACCGGTTGCCACATCGTATCCGTGATTTTATTGCCGAACATCATGGGACTCGGATTGTGAAGGGTTTTTATTTGAAGGCGTTAGCTCTGGCGGATGGGGATGAGAGCCGCGTGGACAAAGATAAGCTGCGTTACGCCGGACCGCGCCCCCGCTCACGGGAGACAGGCATTGTGATGATGGCGGATTCGGTTGAAGCCACATCTAGCGCCCTGCATCCCAGCACGGAGAAGGCCATCGAAAAGTTGGTGAATGGCCTGATTGACGAGCATGTTACAGAGGGCCAATTGAATCGATCGGGGTTGACGCTGGGGGATATTCAGGTTATCCGTGCATCTTTTATTGAAACGCTGAAGGGACGGTTCCATGTGCGGGTTAAGTATCCGGGGAATGAGGAGTTGGAGGTTGGCAATGTGCCGGTTGCTGTGCCAGCAACGGCCGTTCCCGCGCCCTCTCCTGCCCCTGTTGCAAACCCGATAGAAATCCCGGCGAGCCCTGCTGCACAGCGGCTTGACGAGGCGTTGTCGGCAGTCCCCAATGGGCGGGAAGGAAACACACAATCTGCTTTGGAAGCTGAAAACCAGGAAACCCATGGCTGATATCGAAGTTGATTTTGAGCGAGAAGTTGATGTGCCTGAAGAGGTTTTGGGGCTGCTGGAAACGGCTGTTACGGCCACCCTGCGCCATCAAAACCAACTCCAGGGAATGATAACCTGCCTGCTAACTGACGATACGGCCGTTCAGGAACTTAACCGCAGTTTCCGCCACGAAGATAAACCCACTGACGTACTTAGTTTCCCTGCCGGGGAAACCATGCCAGGGATGGAAGCGGTCTATTTGGGCGATATTGCTATTTCTGTGCCTTATGCGGAACGGCAGGCGGCACAGGCCGGACATGCCCTGGTGGAAGAACTGCAACTGTTGGTCATTCATGGCGTGCTGCATTTATTAGGCCATGATCATGGCACGCCTGCGGAAAAAGAGGCAATGTGGGCGGCGCAGACGGCCGTGCTCACCCAGCTAGGACTATCTCATGTCACACCCACCGAATCATGATCTCGTCGAGTTGGGACGTGCCGAATTCTACAGCCGCGCCCGCAGCTTTCGCTACGCCTTTGACGGGTGGTGGTTTGTCTTGCGCACGCAGCACAATGCCTGGATTCATGGCCTGGTTTCTGTGGCGGTGTTTATCGTGGCCTTTTGGCTGCGGCTGCCCCGCCGTGATTGGGCTGTGCTCATCTTAACCGTCATGGTGGTGTGGATGGCCGAGTTTATGAATACGGCCGTTGAAGCCGTCGTGGACATGGCAATGCCAGACCCGCACCCTCTGGCAAAAATTGCCAAAGATGTGGCTGCGGCCGCTGTCCTCTTGGGCGCAATTGGTGCGGTGATCATTGGGCTGCTGCTCATGGGGCCGCCATTATGGGAAAAGCTAACGGCGATTAGCTAAGCGCGAGTCGCTATCAATTAAATGAAGGAGATAATCATGAAAGCAATGTCTGTACAAGAACTGCTGGCTTATTTGGATGGGGCCGTGGCTGTGTCCGGCGATTCGATAACCGGCGTTGATGAAATGCATTTACCAGAGAAGATGGATGGGTTGGCCTATACGGCCGTGTTCGGCAATCCCCTGGCCCGCGACACCGCTCGCTGGCTCATTTGGGAAATCGGGCAAACCGTTGGCGTCTACCCCGCATCCATTCACGAGCTGTACATGGCCGTTGGGCGGGGCGACGTGCCCCACAACTTCACCGTGCCCGCCATGAACATTCGCGCCATGAACTACAACACCTCCCGTGCCGTCTTCCGTGCGGCCAACAAGCACAACGCCGGGTCCATGCTCTTTGAAATTGCCCGTTCCGAGATTGGCTACACCGACCAGCGCCCCGCCGAATACACAGCTTGCGTATTGGCGGCAGCCATGCGTGAAGGGTATCGTGGCCCCGTTTTCATTCAGGGCGATCACTTTCAGATTTCCGCTGCCCGTTATGGCAGCGACCCCACGACCGAGGTGCAGGCCGTCAAAGATTTGATGGCCGAGGCGGTGGACGCTGGATTTTACAACATCGACATCGACACCTCTACGTTGGTAGACCTCAGCTTTCCCACACTGGACGAGCAGCAAAAGCTAAATTACACGCTCTGTGCGGAACTGACACAACATGCCCGCAGCCTGGAACCGGATGGCGTTACCATTTCTTTGGGCGGCGAGATTGGCGAAGTGGGGCACAAAAACTCGACGGTAGAAGAGCTAGACGCTTTTATGCAGGGCTATTTGCGGGAATTGGGTGAACTCAGCGGCATCTCCAAGATTTCTGTGCAAACGGGAACCAGTCATGGCGGTGTGGTGCTGCCTGATGGCACGCTGGCGGATGTGAAGGTGGACTTCAATACACTGCATGACTTGAGCAAGACCGCCCGTGACAGCTATGGTTTGGGTGGCGCTGTGCAGCATGGCGCATCCACGCTGCCTGCCGACGCGTTTGGCAAGTTCCCGGAAATTGGCACGGTGGAGATTCATTTGGCGACGAATTTCCAGAATATGATTTACGACAACCTGCCGCAAGATGTGGTGGATGCCGCTTATGATTACCTGCGTGAACACCATAAGAATGAATGGAAGCCGGGGAAGACAGAGGAGCAGGTGCTTTATTCAGCGCGGAAGCGGGCGATTGGCGCTTTTAAGCAGCAGTGGTGGGATTTACCGGCAGACGGGCAGGCGAAAATTGGGCAGGCCTTGGAAGATCAGTTTGCGTTTTTGTTTGAACAGTTGAATATTTATGGCACGCGGGAGTTTGCACAAAATGTGGTGCCTCAGGTGGAAATTCATCATCATCGGCCCACGGAAGCGGCTGAAATGGCTGCGGAAGAGGATGTGAGCGACCTGGCAGATTAGACGAATTTGACGAGTTTTGGAAACGGCCGTATCTCAAATCGTTTTCATACGTCTTCATAAATAAGGGTTGTGCACAGGGCTGCAACCCTCTCTGGGAATAGGAGCCATTTATGATGATGAAGAAACAAAAGCGAATTTGGATGATATTGGCCGTTTTGCTCTTGTTGTCATTGTTCCTCTCGGTTAGCAACATAGCTTTTGCCCATCACATGGGTCAAAATCCTGGCGTTGGCAACCTGAATGAAGAGATGGTACACAATGGCAAAATGGAGCGGGCAGCTGATATGGGGTATTGGAACGAGCCCTGGGACTTTGATGACGTTCCTGCGCCCTAATCCAAAGCATGCGCCTGGGTGACATCTCTCCCAAAGGGGATAGTCACATCTGAAAGGCCCCCCGTTTTCGGGGGGCTTTTTTTGTGCCTGGACGGTTGGACTGTAGAATAGTGTGAAACGATTTATTGAGGTAACGATGACTCAAGAGAGAACAGCTTCCTTTAGCATAGCTGCTTTGTTTCGCAAGCAATTGGTTTTGCCTACAGAACATGGTTCTTGGGCCTGGTTGTTCGTTCCTTTTGCGGTGGGCACGGCCGTTTCCCAAACTATCAATTTACCAGTTATTCTTACGTTGCTGGCTGCCTTGACCACGTTTCTGATGCGCCAACCAACGACTGTCTGGCTGCGTGTGCGGCGTGGCAAAGCCCGCCGCGCTGATGGCCCGCTGGCATTGACCTGGATGGTTTTGTTGGGGGGAACGGCCGTACTTTGCAACCTCATTCTCCTCTTCATGGGCCGGACAGCCTTGTTGTGGTTAGTCTTGCCATTAATTGTAATCTTTGTGCTCTATGTGACAGCCGCCCGGTACGGCCGTAGCGGTATTCGTTCGCTGGGTATGGAAATGAGCGGGGCCGCAGCCCTTGCCATGACCGCGCCCGCCGCTCATATTGCTGCGACCGGTTCCTTAAGCAATACGGCCGTGATCTTGTGGGTGCTTTTGGCCGTGCAAAATGTTGTGGGTGCTCTCTATGTTCGTCAGCGCATTGCCGATACGCATGGGCGGGCAACACGTCGTTCCGGTCTGGTGGTAGCTCATCTCTTTGGGGTACTTCTGGTGCTGGCGTTGGGATTTTTTACGCCGATTTCGTGGGAAACGGCCGTGCTCATGACCATTCCCTTCATCGGTGTTTTACTGCGTGCGTTGTGGGCAGCCGCACGGGTGCACCCGGTAGACAATGTTAAGCGTTTCGGCTTTTTAGAAACAGGCGTGGAGATTGTCAGCGGGTTGTGGTTGGTCTTTATCTTGGCCTGACTGACAGAATCTATTTAATCGCAGAGGGCGCTGAGGAAAATAGAAGGAAAAAACTCTGCGTTCTTTGCCCTCTTTGTGGTAGAAATCTGAGATTTGTCAGTCAACCAATGCCTGATTTTGTGGCAGCCAGATAGCAAAACAGCCCCCTCTCTCGTCAACGCTTTGCACCATAACCTGGCCCCCGTGCGCCTGTACAATGGCTGTGACAATACTCAGGCCTAAGCCTGTGCCGGGAATGTGCCCTGCTGCAGTATGGTCGCCTCGATAAAAGCGTTCAAAGATGTGGGTGTATTCTTCGAGGGACACGCCCGGCCCATTATCTTGTATGGTAATGGTAACACCGGGGCGTTTTTGGGTGGAAACGGCCGTTTCACTGGTAACGGCCGTCGTTATCGTCACTTCATCCCCTGTAGGACTAAACGTAATCGCATTTGTAATTAATTCAGTCAACGCTTGCGAAAGGCGTCTCTCATCTCCGTAAATAATTGGCAGGTTATTTGGAAAAGGAGTTTGACGCAGGATCACATGATTTGTTTGTGCCTTCTCGGTGCAAAATTGCACGGCCTGATTAACAAGCGTAACCAGAGAAATTGGCTGCCACTCGCGCACGGCATCACCACTATCTAAGGCAGTCATTTCCAAAATGTCTTGTACTAAATGGGATAGCCGTTTGCTTTGGTCTGCCAATACTTGCAAGTATTGCTCGCGCTTATCTGGCTTTGCCATCCGCAGCAGGTCTGTGTAAAGTCGAATATTTGTCACGGGTGTTCGCAGCTCGTGCGAGACATTCACCATGAATTGACTGCGGGCACGCTCCAACTCTTTGCGCCGGGTGATGTCTTGATGGCTGAGTACAAACCCCGTCACCTTCCCGTCGTCTCCTTGCATGGGGGAAACGATGAGCAACGCGTCATAAACGCGCCCAGAATTATGCTTGAGTTGGACCTCTTGTTTCAAGACGCGGGTTTGTGCTGTTGCCATGAGCAACGATTGCCAATCGTCCTCATCCATCATTTGTGTCAGAATAGATTTGCCATTTTTATTGAGGAGTTCTTCTGGAGTGTAACCGGTGAGAGCGGCAAACGCGGGGTTCGCATAATTGATGATGTAATTCAGGTCGATCATCAAAATGGCGTCTTGCACACTGTTGAGGATAGTGGTGCGAACGCCTTCTTCTGCACGAATAATGGCCGTGCGTGCAGCAATTTCTCTTTCCAAACCGCTAACAACCATTGCGCGATTGATAGCGTTGGCGGCGATGTCGGCAATGGCTTGGGCAAGGCGAATTTCGCCGCTGGTAAACGGCCGTTTCTCCCCCAAACCCCAGTGAACGACGCCAAAAATCTCATCCTGCACTTGCAGCGGCAGCGAAATCTGGCTGCGCAGCGAGGTTGCTTTCACCAGATCTGCTTCTTGGGGCAAGATTTGCGCCATAGGGTCTTGCCTCACATCAAGCGTCATATAAATTTGTCCAGTGGCAGCCACATGTCCTGTGATACCTTTGCCTAACTGATGTTTCACCCCCACCATAGGGTGGCTATCGGGGTACATGGCTCGAAGTGTAAGAATATCGCTGTTTGGTTCCAGCAAGTAGATGCTGCCAAATGCGGCTTTGATTACTTGCGTAGACTGGTCGAGCACCAGCGGCAGCATTTCTTCAACCGTTTCAGCGGTACGCAGCGCCGCCGAAACGGAAGCAACGGCTTCCAATTCGCGCACGCGCCGTTGCAAAGCAAACTCCGCGTTTTGCCGATCTGTAATGTCGCGTAGGATGATCAACCACCCTGAAAACAGGCTGTTTTTTAGCAGCAGGGGGGTGATGCTGATTTCCAGGGTTTGATATTGTTGGTTGGTTATGTGGTTGATTGTGGGGTACGGCCGTTCCCCATCATCAAGCGAGGTGAGATCAATCTCCAGGTTTGGCATAATCTCTGTGAGCGGCTTGCCCAATGCTGTTTCAGCCGTGACTCCCAACATCTTTTGCGTTGCCAGATTCATGTCCGCGATCCGGTTGTCCGCCGTCAGCACAATCACCCCTTCACGCATCTTTTCTATTAATAAGTCACGGGCAACGGGCAAAAATTCAAACAAGGCATTGTGCAGCAACTCCCAGGCGATGATGAGGCCCGAAAATGAAAAGCCCAAGGCCGTAAAATCTACCTTCACTTCAGGAAAGACTCCATAAACAAAGAGCACATTGACTAAAAAAGGGAGCAAGGCAGCGGCTACCAGTATGATTGCTTGCCGCTTGTAAAAAGCAGACGTGTGCCGCATAAACCGCAGTAACATGCCAATACCTGCCAGCATTGCCATGTACACATAAGTGTAAAATATCCAGCCCCATGTACCGAAGGTGACATTGAACAGTACAAAGGCTCCTATTGGGGCAAAGTCGTAACTGCGCCATATCCAACCGTGCCAATCGTTGGTTAATGTGAGCAAATAGGTGACGACTGGTAGCAAAGAAAACAAGATGATATTGTGCGGGCGAAGTCGTTCCGTCTGACCGGTATACTGGAGAGTGAAAGATAACCACGTTATAGGCAGCAATACGACGCTGAGGTAGCCTAGTTTTGCAATAAACAACGTGCTGGCCTCTGTGGGCGCGACAATGACGAGAAAGTTGAACAAACCGTAGCTGCCTAAATTGAACATGAGGAGCATAAAACTGCCCATGTTCGGCTGCTGCCGATGATGCCAGGCATATACTGCGATGCTAAGATTGATGGTGGCTGCGGCAAGAATGATGCAGAGGTAAATGACATAAAGCCAATAGACGTTCATATTCTGCTAGTTACTATACACGCTTCTTCCACTTTCGCGTATAAGAAATTAGGTGGACAAAGCGATGGGAACAGGCTAAAAATGGTTGTAGATATAGTTTGAAATTCCCATATTCTGGATGGAACACGATGCCCCAAAATAACCGCATTTATGTGATAGGCCATGCTAACCCGGATACGGATTCGATTGCCGCAGCAATGGGCTATGCCTGGCTGCTGCATGATCAACTAGAGGCGGAGGTGATTGCCGCCCGTGCCGGACAACTGAACCCGCAAACAACCTGGGTGCTGAACCGCCTGCAATTGGAGCCGCCGCTGCTGCTGCCAGATGCTTCCCCTCGCTTCGACTCTATCACGCATCGTTATAATACGACGACCCCGGAACGGCCGTTACGCGATGCCTGGGCCATTGCCAACCGTACAGGCGGCATTGCCCCCATCATCAACCCCGATGGCACACCCTACGGCCTCGTCACCGTCCTCAGCCTGTTCGACTTCCTCAAGCGTTCCGTAGGGGCCAGCCCCCGCCGCGAAGAAATGCGCATTGGTGAATTGCTGGACGTGCCTTGCAGCGAAGCGTGCGACACGGACGTGCCCCGCTTCCAACTCAACAGCCGCATCCGCGATGCCCTGCCGCGCATTTTACGCGAAGAACGCACCGAGTTTTGGGCAGTTGATGAACATGGCAGCTATGGCGGTGTCTGTCGCCAGCGTGACGCCCTCAATCCACCACGTTTGCAGCTCATTTTAGTTGACCACAACGAATCGCGGCAGGCGCTAGGCGCATTAGACGAGGCCGACTTGCTGGAAATCCTCGACCATCACCGCCTGGGCAACCCCTCCACACATACCCCCATCCGCTTTACCGTTGACGTGGTGGGCAGCACCTGCACCCTGGTCTCCGAGCGCATTGATGAAGCAGGCCTGAGTGCCCCGCCAACGCTGGCCGGACTGCTGCTGGCCGGGCTGGTCTCCGACACGCTGCTGCTCACCTCACCCACGACCACCTCCCGCGACCACAGCGCCGCAGACCGCCTGGCGCGATGGGCTTTTATGGGTGGGTCTGTGCTGGAAGGGGAGACAGTGAAGTCGTTTGGCGAGCAGGTGCTGCAAGCGGGCGCTGGCCTGACCTTCCGCGCTCCGTCAGAGATTGTCAGTGCCGATTTCAAGCTGTACGATGCGGGCGGTCTGCATTTTGGCATTGCCCAAGTAGAAGTGACGAATTTTGCACAGCTAGAGGAACACCGCGAGGCTTTGCAGGAAGCACTGCTGCATTTGTGCGAGTCGAAGGCATTGGATTTTTCGATGCTGATGGTGACAGACGTCGTGCGCGGTTCTAGCCGCTTGCTGCTGACAAAGCTGCTGCCGCAGTTGGAAGTGCTGCCCTATCCACACTTGCCCGACGGCACGCTAAAAGCGGAAGGTGTGGTGTCGCGGAAGAAGCAGTTGCTGCCTATTGTGCTGGGGGCGTTGGAAGGATGAGGAATGAAAGGGAGTAGGGGTATTTTGAGAACTTTTTGCACGCTTGCTCCAAAACACAAGTGTTTCACCCTAAAAACACTTGTGTTTTAGACCCAAAACACAAGTGTTTTTTCCAAAAAGACAAGTGTTTTTCCAAAAAACACAAGAGATTTTTCTAAAAACACTTGTGTTTTTTAGGACATCCTTCTTTTCATCCCTCATCCTTCATCCTGACCTCGCATCTTCCTGGACTAATTAGCCCAATATTCTGCCCCTTAAAGTTGAGACGGAAAGGCTGCACGGCAAGCCCTTGCTGCACGGCATACCCGGCTACGCTTTCCAGCCAGGAGACGCCTAGCGGCGGGTAAAATGGCTCGTCAATGACGCAGCAGGGGAACAGCACAAAGCCGCAGCCATATTGCAGCGCGGCGTCAATGACTTTGACATTGCTGCCGTGTGCGTGCATGCCAATCAGCAAATCAAAATGGCGGCCCAGGTGTGTTTCAAAGGGGCTGTCTATGTGCGGCACGCGTTCGGTGGGGGCGATACGCACGCGTGCTCCGCTGGCGATGTCTTTGTATTTGTCTGGCAGTGATTGGGGCACGGGATCAATGACGCTGGCTTGCCAGCCGCTTTGCTGCAAGAGGTAAGCCAGCAGCCCTTTGCCCCCGCCAATGTCGGCGACGCGGCACGGCCGTATATGTTCCACAAGCCAGCGGTGCAGCAGTTGAAAGCGAAACTTCTTCATTTTGCGCAGCTCCCGCTCGCGCACAGACCCTAATTCAAGGAAGAATGAGAGACGGCCGTCCAGCGGCAGCGGCGCACCAGCAGAGATGCGCTTCAAACTGTCGTAAAGTTCCTGCCCGTATTCAGTGTCTCGATGTTTTGCCAATCTCGCTTATTTCTCCCGTTGTGCCAGGTGCATATAACCGCGCCGTACAGCTCGCGTTTCGTCAATAGAGACAAATGCTTTGGGGTCAATCTCATCTGCCAAACGACAAACCTCGTCTACTTCCTGGCGGCGGACAATGGCGAGTACCATGCCCACACTGCCCTCACGGCCGTATCCCCATTCCACTGTTGCCCCATACCCGGCACCCCGAATCACCTCGGCAATGCGCTGCCCATTATAGCGAGAGACGACGCGCACTGTTGAAAAGCCACTGGCAGTGCGTTCATCTAGCCACATTCCTGCCAGTGTACCCACGCTGAACCCCAGGCAGTAGCCGAGGATGTTCCAGATGTTGGAGAGGTTGTTGACAACTTGCCCAATGGCAATGACGTAAACCAGCACCTCAAAAAAGCCCATGATGACTGAGGCCAACTTTTTACCGCGCATCATGACCAGCACACGCACAGTACTCAGGCTGACGCCAATCACGCGCAGCAGGAAAATCCAGCCTGCCGCGCCTAAAACACTCCAGGTTAATGGAGGAATGTCTATTCCAAACATAACTTTCTCCAGAAATTAGTACCTTTCAAATCAGATGCTTGCACAGTGAGCAAGCATTTTTAACGTAAAGATGCAAAGGGTCAGAGACGCAAAGGCTTTTCTGTCTCTCTCTTTGCCGCTTTCCATCTTTGTGCCTTTGCGTTAAATTCTTTTCTGGCTTGTCTAGGTTAGGGATTAGAGACTGGAGAAGGTCAATCTCCAATCCCTAATCCCTCTTGTTTCCGCACAAAAAAGCGCCAATATAGGTAGATGGCGATGATATAGGTGGCGATGGTTCCCAGGTAAACGGGGTTAAAGCCATAATTTACTTGCAGCCATCCGCTGAGGGTAGGGCTGAATGCCCAGCCCACGTTCCAACTCATGCTCACCAGGCTGGCAACAGTGGCCCGTGCATCTTCGTCTACTTGTTCCATCACAAATGCCTGATAGACGGGATTGCTCATATTCATTAGCGCCAGACGAATGAGGTAGGCGGCTGCGGCAATGCCAAACCAGGGCGCAAAGCCCATCAGCGCCAGGAAAGGAATGGAGAGCGCTTGTGTAGCGACGACAATGCGCATTTTGCCAAAGCGGTCGGCGAGTGGCGGGGCGGCCAACAGCCCTACGCCCATGAAGAAGGAGCCGGTGGCAAACAGTGTGCCGATGGTGCTGTCCGAACTGTTAAAGGTGTTGCGGAAGAAGACGTTCATGAAGGGCATGAGCAGTCCGGCTCCCAAGGAGGTGACGAGCATGGGGGAGATGAGCTTGAGCAGCAGCCGGGGATTTTGTCGTGCATATTGGAAAGGGGAGATGGGCGGTTTGTCTGTTCCGTCGTTTGATTTGGGACGTATGCGCAGCAGGAAGATGGGGAGAAGGGCGAAGAGGCTGATGAAGGTAACGGCCGTTACCGACCATCCATACGCTGTAGCACTTGTAGCCCCTACATTTACCAGACTGCCCATCCAGGTTGGCATTTGCCCGCCCAGCCAGTTGCCGGCAAACCCGGCGATGGTTTGCAGTCCCAGGCTAAATGAGAACAGGTACGTGCGCTCTTCCTCCCCGCTGTTTTCCATGAGAAAGGGGCCAAAGGTGACGCCTGCCAGACTTTGCGCCATCCCCATGATCACGTTCATGGCATAAAAGCTGAGGACGGTGGGCCAGATGACCATGCCACCCACCGCCAGCGAGGTTGCCAGGCTGGCGATGAGCAGCGCCGGTTTGCGTCCCAGCCGGTCGCTGACGTATCCGGCGGGTAACGCACTAAGTAGGGCTACGAGGCTAGAGGTGGTGAGCAACTGCCCCAACAGGGCTTCGTCGTAGCCCAGGCTGAGGACGTAGAAGTTGAACAGCAGGCGATAGATGCCATACGCTAACCCATTGATGATGGTGACGAGCAGGTACAGGCGGGCGTTGCGCCGAAACAGCCGTACCTTGTTGGCATAGTCGCGGAGTCCACGGATAACGGCCGTTTCCGACAAAGAAGTGTTCATAGATTACCGGTTGAAAAATCTTGCTAGTTGCCTAATTTCTCCCACGCGCTGCGCTCTGGCAGCAAATGACACACACCGCCATCCAGCGCTTGCAGAAACGTCTCATTATACTTGAAACGGGCCGTAGTTTGGTAGGCTGTGGTGAAAGATGTTTCCGGCGCAGTCGCCCAGCCCAGCCGCGTTTGCATGTCTGGTTGTTCTCGCCACACCAACCCGAAGCCGCGCTGCGGCTGGTATAGTCCTGGCGGCGGGTTGATGCTGGGGTCATTTTCTGGCTCGCCGGGGTCCCATTCATCAGTGAAGGCATTCCATTCCCCATTGCCCTCGTCGTCATACAGCACGTAAATGCGGTCTAGCTCCTGTACCCAAATCATCACGCCATGCTCAAAAGGCTGCTCTGCACCCGCAGAAATGAGCGTGTCTTGCGCGGCACACTCATCTGGAGCAGGGGTGAAGAACCATTCGTTGGGGCAGGTGAGCGGGATTTCGAGTGTGTCCTGCGCGTAGCCATCATAACCTACACGACTGGCGTAGAGAGCAAAGCTAATAGTGTTGCGCTCGCTGGCATTAATAGTGTAGCTCATAACGCCTGTTGGCTCCAATGTCCAAAATGTGCCTAACTGCCCGCCATAAATACGGTAAATGGTGACTTGTTCGCTGTTGGTGGTATCCCATTCTAGTTGGATGGTGTCGCCAGGGTCGGGCATGTTAATGCTGCTGCGGAAGTAGGTGATGGTGGGGGCAGTAAGGGCAGGTGTCGTGGCGGTTGGGGTTGGTGTGGCGGCAGGTACGATGATGCGCACGAAGTAACGCGTGGGCAAAGTTACGCCATTAGGCAGCTTGACCTGCCAGTAGCCGGTGTATGTGCCCGGCGTTTGCGGTGCAATGAGGTCTACGGAGATTTCGGCGGTGGCGTTGGGGGCGAGATTGGGCATGGGATTGGATGCCGCACCATTCATGCGCTCGCCATCGGCATAAGCCCATATTGTGCCATCGGGCAGGGTGCAGTTGCCGCTGTTGCGAATGAGCCAGGTTTTGGTGAAGGCTGTGCCGGGTGCGAGTTCTGTATCGTCAGGGATGGTGACGTCTGCCAGGTAGACGGTGGCGTAGGTGCAGGGGGTGGGGGTGATGGTGGGCGTGGCTGTGGCGGAAACGGCCGTTTCTGGCGTTACCGTCTGTGTAGCGTTCAGGGTTGGCGGTGGATTGAGGGCAGTGGGGATGATGATGGTGTCGCTGGTGGGGGGAACGGCCGTGCCTTCTGCACCCGTGAATAATTGACATGCCATAGCTGGCAAAATGAACAGTAACAAGTAAAGGGTTCGTTTCTTCATAGCCCTTGCTCCTTATAGGTATGTTACTGTACATAATACCGGGGAAGATAGTGACAGATGTCATCGCCTGGGCAACGAATCCGTCACATTTACCCTACTGGCCGTAAAAGTTCAAGTTATTTTGGCGACTGGAAATTGAATCTCTGTGACAAACTCGGCTGGAGGGATGCCTGCTTCTGTGCCTCGTAAGTATAGCTCCCGATTGGGGCCGATGATGTGGTAGCCGTTGGCTTCGATCCAACTCATGATGGCCTGATAGGCAGGGGCAGACTCATCATAGGGGCCTTGTCGCACCAGTGAAGCCACTTCCGCACCGGGCAGTTCACGAATGACAACACGGCCTGCGGGCAAGCTGCCCCTGGTAACGGGGATGGCCGCTTCTACCTCGACATCGCTCTCTTTATATTCTTCGTCGTAGTAGATGCCCATTGCTGGGCCAATGGGCGAAATGTTATGTTGTTTCAATGTGGCGAATAGCGTGTCATACAATGGGCCAATGCTCTGGTAATTGGCTATCACGTCGCGCAAACCGGCAATGTGCATATTACCTACTTGCTTGATAATAACTTCGTACGCGGGCATATTAGCTCCCTTTTCAAATTGTGTGAGCTGCTCATCTAAACGCACCAGCCGCGCTTGCTCTTCCGCAATTTGTTGTGCTAATTCAAGCCGTTTTAGGCGCAGCATTCCACGAATTTGCGGCGGCGAGAGATCATCGTCCAGCAGCAGGCTAATTTGCTCCAGGGAGAATCCCAGGTCTTTGAGCACCAAGATGTGGTTGAGATGGGTGAGTTGAACGGCCGTGTAATAACGATACCCCGTAAAATCATCAATGTGAGCCGGTTCCAACAGTCCGATCTGATGGTAGTAACGCAGCGTTTTAACCGGAACCCGGCTCAATTTAGAAAACTCACCAATCTTAAACATGATAGAGTAACGGGGCAGCCGGTCAGCATGTCAGCCTGACTACTGACTAGCTGACTGGCTGATTACCTAAACGGCTGTCTGATCACCGTTTTCCATTTTTCCGGCGCGGCGCGGCGAATGTCGCTGAGATAAATTTCATGATGTTTGCCAGATATTTTGCTGCCGTTGCTGGCAATGAAGTCATGAAGGCGGGCAATGGTTGGCCCTTCTTCGGAAAATGGCCCCAGGTGCATGATTTGCGCTGATTGCCCTTCGGCATATGCTGTTAAACGCATCAGAGGCAGCGCCGCCGGGTTCTTTTTCTTTTTCACCTGTGCAATTGCTTCGGCGTACAGGGCAGGTGTTACGTAGGTTGGCTGCATCATCATCAATGTCCACAGCCAGTCCCCCTTTTTCTCTACGTTGAATTGGGTCATGTCATCAGCCCACCACAGTCCTTCTAATGGCATGACGCCATAATCAACTGGCTGCTCTCCTTTTTTGATCATGAATTTGAGCTGATAGGAAACAGCGAATAACGCTTCCGTCGCTTCCTGGAAAAATGGCGTCGTGTTGGGATTTCCTGTGCCATCAATCATGAGATAGGTCATCTCTGGCACGTCTACGACAGTTACTACTTTGGCTGATGGCCGATATAAATGCTTGAGTTCTTTTTTGTAATCAACCTTTTCCATATTGAGTTCCTTTTAGGTTAAGAGGTTGAGTTGATTATAAACTGTCCAGTTGCTGGAGAGTCAAGGAGAGAAAGGATTGCATTAGCAAGCTTTGCAATCATGGCTGGCGCGATAGGCGCGACGGCTGGGCAGACCCAAGTCAATTTTGTAGTTGGTTTGGGCGAAGCGGGTCAGGGTGGGGAATTGGTCGGATAGATGGATGAGGAAGGCTTGCGATGGCCGTGTTAACGGCCGTTCCTCTTGCCAGACCAGCTTGAGCGTGCGGCTGAAATTGGCTCCGGTGATGGGTAAGGCTTGCAGGCGCTCATTGCCGTTGGCAACCGCCCACTCTGGCAGGATGGTGAACCCCAATCCGGCTGCCACGGCGCTTTTTAGCGATTCGGGATTGTCGAATTCGGCGACAACGTGCAAGGTGATGTTGTGCTGCGACAACACCCGTTGAATCCAGGTATGGGTGTGGCTGCCGGGTGGTCGTAAAACTGCCGGATGATTGGCAAGGTCGTGGATGGATACGGCCGTTTCTCCCCACCACGCATGTTGTTCACCCATAACGGCAAGAAGCTGCACCGGCTGCAAGACAGCCATTTGCAGCGGTGGCGCTACGCTGACTTCTCCTTCCACAAACCCGATGTCCAGCTCGTTGGCGGCAACGGCCGTGACAATGCGCGAAGAGTTTGCCGTCATGAGAGATGTAGTCAGGCTGGGGAAACGGCCGTGAAAAGATTGCATCCACTGTGGTAGCAAATAAAAACCAGCGTCTGGTGTTGCCCCCAGGCGTACCTGTCCATTTGCCAATGCATCCACTTGCTGCACAGCATTTTGCGCTTCGGCCACCAATTGCAAGATGCAGCGCGTATAATCAAGCAGCGATTCCCCGGCCGGTGTCAACGTCACGCCGCGTGCGCCGCGCTCAAACAAAGTCGTATTCAGGCTGGCTTCTAAATCACGCATATGATGGCTGATTGCTGGCTGCGTCAAGGTTAATTTCCTGGCCGCCTGACTGAAGCTGCCTTCCATTGCCACTGCGTTAAAAATCTCTAGTTTGTATAGATCAATCATTGTTGCATCTGACCCATAAAAATTATTTATACCCATTATAAGCAGGTTAGGGGTTCCCTGACGAGGTTCCTTTAATTAAAATTATAAATATAATAAAAACTATTACTTGGTCATTTTCCAAAAGAACGACATAGAGGAGTAATTAATGTTTAACCAACAATTTTTTATCGAAGGGCTGGGCTGCGCTTCCTATCTGATTGGCTGTGAATCTCAAGGTGTAGCGGCCGTGATTGATCCTGACCGTGATGTGCAAAAATATCTGGATACGGCACAAGAACGCGGCTTGCAAATTACACATATTATCGAAACGCACCTTCATGCTGATCATGTTTCGGGCAACACCGATTTAGCTCGGCGTACTGGCGCTAAAATTTATGTCCACGACGCGGCTGGCGCTGCTTTCGCCGATGAAACCTTGCAGGATGGCGACAGCATCAAATTGGGCAATGTGCGCCTGGATGTGATGCACACCCCTGGACATACTCCTGAGAGCATTACGTTGTTGGTGTCTGATACCACGCGTAGCGAAGAGCCGTGGCTAGCTTTTACTGGTGATACCTTATTTGTGGGTGATATTGGTCGCCCAGACCTGGTGGGTTTGGAGGCAGCTCGCCAATTAGCCGGGGATATGCACGACAGCCTGTTCCACAAATTGTTGCAGCAGGATGATAGTTTGCTGATTTTGCCGGGTCATGGGGCTGGGTCTTTATGTGGCAAGTCTATTGGTTCCATGAAGAGCACGACGCTTGGTTACGAACGCCGCTTTAATCCCGCGTTGGCTCCGCGCAGCCGTGATGAGTTTGTGGATTATGATATTAACAATTTGCCGGAGCAGCCTGGAAATCACAGTCTCATTAAGAAACTAAACCGGCAAGGCCCAACGCCATTGGGTGCAGTGGCCGCCAATGCGTTGACCGTTGAAGAATCGCTGCCTCATTTTCAACGTGGCGCGGCGATGCTGGATTTGCGTTCTAAGGCAGAGTTTGTGCAGCGTCATGTGCCGGGGGCCGTCCATTTGGAAGCGGATAATCAGTTGAGCAACCGTATTGGTTATGTGCTGCCACCGCACATTCCGATTGTGTTGGTTGTGGCTGATGAAGCACAATATCGTGAAGCGGTTTATAGCCTGGCGCGTGTTGGTTATGAAAAGGTTCTTGGGTATCTGGCGGATAGCCTGGAGGCCTGGGAAGCGTTAGGGCTGCCTGTGACGAGTGGCGATATTCAGGATATTGACGCGCATGAGTTGAATAACCTGATCACGAATGGGAATGGAGACCGGCCGGTTGTGGTGGATGTGCGCGAATCCTGGGAGTTTCAGTCGGGTCATATTCCAGATGCGCTTTCGATTCCATTGGGACAGATTTCGGCGCGGCTGGGTGAGATTGAGAAGAACGGCCGTCCCATAGCTGTGGTGTGTGCGACCGGTAATCGCAGCCAATCGGCTGCTGCTTTGCTGGGCCGCAATGGGTATGAGACGGTTTATAATTTGGTCGGTGGGACATCCGGCTGGATGATGGCGGGGCTGCCCATCTCACGAAATTGATAGCCTACTATTGATAGGGCTTTTGGCGTGAAAACGGCCGTTATCATGTGATGGTAACGGCCGTTTCGCTTTTCAATGGTAAATGGCATAACTATTTCGTCTAGCTTGTTAGAGTGGAGTAAGATCAGAAGGGTGTAAGTTGCTTTGCCTCTCTATCGGGACGTATAATCTTGTTACCTGTCAGATGTCCACTGGAAAGTAAATACAGGAATACGGTGGGCCATAAAGATGCTGACCAGGATGGAATTAGGGAATTATGGCTTTTGAAAACACACTATGGGCGATTGGCGGCTTTTTTATCGTGCTCACGCCGATTGTACTCATTCACGAATTAGGGCATTTTATAGCCGCTCGTCTCTCAAATATCCGCGTAGAAGAATTTGGTTTTGGCCTGCCGCCGCGTGCAGCAGTCATTGCCAAGCGCAAAGGGACACTGTTTACACTTAACTGGATTCCTTTGGGCGGCTTTGTGCGTCCAGCCGGCGAAGATGATCCCAATGTAGCTGGTGGGTTGGCTGCGGCATCCAAAAGGGCTAGATTTTTTGTATTGATAGCTGGTGCGGGTGCTAACTTTATTATGGCTTTTTTGATTTGGTGGGGAGCTTATCTCATTGGCCCACCGGCTGTTGCTGTGGGCGGGGTTGATCCTGGTTCCCCGGCAGAAGTTGCCGGTTTGCAGGCGGGTGACTTTTTCATTGAAGTGGATGGGCAGGCTGCGCTTAATTCTAGCTCGATTGCCAACCCGATGTATGAGAATGGTGGGCAGCCTGTGGAATTGGTGGTTAAGCGCAACAGCGAGTTGCTGCCAATAACGGTTATCCCCCGCCGCATTGGTGAATATGATGCGGCCGTAGAAGGGCCGTTGGGTGTGCAGTTAACTTATTCAACGGTGGGAGTAACGGCCGTTGCTCCCCAATCCCCTGCCGCGCAAGCTGGGCTTCAACCTGGTGACGTTATTATCCAGGTAGGCGATGCCTACGTTGGCACAAGCGAAGACCTTACAACTCTGCTGGAGGCAAACGTGGGGGAGGCTGTTCCCCTGCTCATCGGTCGTGGCGGTCAAACTTTTGAGACAACCGTTATGCCTGCTGCCCCCGGTCAATTTAGCGCTGGGCCATTAGGCGCATCCTTTGAGGTTTCCCAAGACCGATTACAGCGCGGATTCCTGGCATCCATGCAAGGTTCCATGCAGTCCATTTGGGAATACATCACCTTATTTGTACGTGTGCCTACCATGCTTCTTCGCGGCGAAATTTCCCCTAGCGAAGCCCGTCCTCTTAGCGTGGTTGGCATTAGTCAGGTGGCTGGACAAATGGTGGAGGCCTCCGCAGCCAATAACACCTTGTTCCCGATGCTGAACATCACTGCATTCATTAGCATCGCTTTGGGTCTGACCAATCTGCTGCCTATTCCCGCACTAGATGGCGGACGCATCCTCTTTGTACTCATCGAAGCGGTGCGTGGCCGTCGCATTGAGCCAGAACGTGAAGGGATGGTTCACGTTGTGGGTATGCTTTTTCTGTTAGGGTTAATGGTGTTGATGATTGTGCAAGACATCATTCATCCGGTTGTCCCTCTACAATAAGATGAAACGGAGGCCAGAGATTGGAAACTAGCTAATTTCCAATTTCTGACCTCTCGTCAATTATTCAATTCCCATTTCTACAATAAACAGGCTTTATATGATGATGGATCCCGAACAAAAAATACCCTTTTCCTCGGCACTAGACTCGCTTTTTATGGATGAAACGGTCTCCGTGCCTTTGTTGTTTCGTTTATCCGATATGGCTGAGGCGGATTTTGCGCTCTTCAAAGAGCGCTGGCCTGCCGTAGATGACAGCCGCCGTCGTGTCATTGTGCGCCATTTGGTCGACATCTCTGAAGAAAATTACGTGGTTAATTTTTCCCCGGTGTTTGCCTTTTGCTTTGATGATGCGCTGCCTGCTGTGCGTGTTGCTGCGCTTGATGGATTATGGGACCAGACGAATTTACGGTTGGTTGGGCCGATTATCACCTTATTGCAGCAAGATGAGTCAGTGGAGGTGCAAGCAGCGGCAGCCAGTGCACTGGCCCATTTCATCCTGATGGCGGAGTGGGGGGAGATTCCACGCACGATGTCTCCGCGTATTGTGGAGGCGTTGTTGACGGCATATGATGGGGTGGATACGGCCGTTCCCGTCAAACGTGCCGCCCTCGAAGCGCTTGGTGCAGCCGACCACCCGCGCATAGCCACACTCATTCAAGAAGCCTATGCTGGCAACGACCCGGACATGCGTCTCAGTGCTGTTTTTGCTATGGGCAGCAGCGCCGATGAGCGTTGGATTCCCGACCTGCTTGTTGCCATGCGCAGCGAAGATGCCAACATGCGTGTAGAAGCCGCACGCGCCGCTGGGAGCATTGGACATGAAGATGCTCTGCCTACTTTAGCTCATCTAGCCGTTGAAGAAGACTTGGAAATAGCGCTGACTGTTGTGGAGGCTTTAGGCAATATTGGCAGCGAGAAAGCACATAAGATGCTGGTGCAAATGGGCGAGGATGAACACTTTGCCCGTTTGCACGAGGCTGTCGCGGAAGCGTTAGAGGAGATGGACTGGATAGGCGGCGAACTGGAAATGCTAGACTTCTCCGGCAGCGATTTTGACGATGAGGAACTCATTGCGTGAAAGGTGAAAGGTGATGCGTGAAGAATTTTCACGTTTCATCTTTCACCTTTCTCGCTTCACGGAAAATCTTGAACAACATCATCGCCGTTTTAACCCAAAATATTGTTCCCATTTTCATCGTAGCCGGATTTGGTTATGCCTTACAGCGTTGGGCGGGGCTGAACAAACAAACCCTTTCCCGCGCTGTTTTTTATTGCCTCAGCCCGTGCCTTGTTTTTTCTTCACTCGTGGGCACCCAATTGACCGGAAATGAACTGCTGGGATTGGCCGGGTTTACCGTGTTTAATGTGCTCACGATGGGCGTGTTGGGTTGGGTAGCGGCTAAAGTTATGCGCCTGGGGCGAACGGAAACGGTCGCACTTTTGGTGATGGTGATGTTTGTGAATGGCGGCAATTACGGTCTGACTTTGAACCACCTGCGTTATGGCGATCCCGGATTGGCGCGGGCTGTTGTGTTTTATACAACGAGTACGGTCATCCTGTATACCTTTGGCATTTTCCTGGCCTCGACTGGGCAATTGACGTGGCGGCAGGCGTTGGCACGTTTGTGGCGGATGCCGCCCATTTATGCGGCCGTGTTAGCGATTTTAGTTTACAGTTTCCAGATTACACTGCCCACGTCGCTGCTGCGTGGCATCGAAGTGGCCGGAACAGGTGCGATTCCAGTGATGCTGTTGGTTTTGGGGATGCAAATGGCGGATTTGCAGGGCCGGGCAACGCTGCGGCTGGCTTTGCCAACCATCACTTTGCGTTTGCTCATCGCGCCATTGATCGCGATGGGTATGGCGTTGCTATTAGGGCTAGAAGGGTTGGGACGGTCTACATCTATCATTGAAGCAAGTATGCCTCCGGCTGTGTTCACGATTATTTTGGCGACGGAGTTTGACTTGCAGCCTTCGGCCGTTACGAGTATCGTAGTCGTGGCGACGCTGCTAAGTCCGCTGACGTTGGCGGCAATGATTACATTCTTGGGGTTGTAACCGTGACGCGAGCGATCACCCTATTTTTGCTGACGAGTATCTTGTTTTTATTGGCCTTGCCGGGCAGAACGGCCGCGCAGGAGCCATTGTTTACTTCGTCAGCCGAATATGAGTTTGGGCAGGGGATGCAGTTTTATTTGGTGGCGGAGGATGTGCCGCAGGTAACGGCCGTTACCCTCTTCATCGCTGCCCCTGAATTTCCTACCGCCTTTTCCCAAGAAGTTGTTTTTGAGCAAGATAAAAGCCTTGTTGTCTCCCATGCGGTAGACCTGACGCAACTGCGGTTGGCCCCTTTTACAACTGTTACCTACTGGTGGGTACTGACAACAGAGACAGGCGGTTTGCTGACGGTTCCAGAGCAAACATTGGTTTACGAAGACGACCAATTCAATTGGCAGACCGTCACGGATGATAGCGTTACTGTGCATTGGACGGGCGATGATCCCGCGTTGGGGCAACTGGCTTTGGACATTATTGCGGATGCGCGGCCTCGTTTGCAGGAGCTGCTGCCAGCGGTTGAGGATGATGCTTTGCGGGTGTACCTGTACCCCACGTCGGCTGATTTACGTGCGGCGCTGCGCCTGACAGGGCGTGATTGGGTGGGCGCACATGCGCACCCGGAACTAGGGGTGATTTTGGTAACGGCCGTTAACCCCCGCACCGCCGCCACCGATTTGGGCCAAAGTTTGCCCCACGAACTGGTTCATCATCTGTTATACCGCGCCATTGGGCCGCAGTATGATGCGCTGCCTCTCTGGCTGAATGAAGGGCTGGCGACGTTGGCCGAGAGTGCGCCTAATCCAACTTATGATCTTGTGTTGGAAACGGCCGTTGCCGACCAAACTACCCTGCCCTTTGACCAACTTTGTACGGTGTTCCCTGCCAGCGAAGCAGATGCCGTGCTGGCTTACGCGCAAAGCTACGCTTTGGTGCAGTATATTCAGGCCAATTATGGCAATGATGCCTTGCAAGAGATGGTGTTGGCAGTGGCGGATGGGGCTGATTGCGATACGGCCGTTTCCCGCACCCTGGGCCTCTCACTGGAGGAATTAAGCCAGGAATGGCTGCGCAGCGAACAGCCGCGCTCTCCATTTGTGCAGTTTTGGCTGGAAAATGGCCTGGTATTTTTATTAATTCTGGCGGGATTTGGCGTCACGGCCTTGTTGATGCTTTCGCCCTCCCGCCGCTGATGCAACCTGTAACTTGTAACTTGAATCTTGTAACCCTATGAAAGCACGCAAACGAAAAGTAGTTACCAACCCTTACAAAAACAAACAACAAACAACCACCGAATTTGATGCGGCCTTTCGGCGCGGAACCGAACTGCTGCACCAAAATAATCCGCAAGAGGCGCTGCCTCATCTGGAGCAGGCTTGCAAATTAGACGCCACACACGTTGATGCAGCTATCAATTTGAGTGGAGCCTATATTCTCACCAAGAAATTCGCGCAGGCCTTAGCCATATTGGAACCCCTGACTGAAACCGCGCCGGAAAACACGATGGTTTGGATTAACCTGGGCGCAGCCCATTTAGGTAATCCGGTGTTGGCCCGTGATGCCGAGCAGATCAAGGCCATTGCTGCCTTTGAGAAGGCGCTGGATTTGAATCCCGCCGCGCCCAGTGTGGCCTATAATCTGGGCCTGATTTACCGTGACCGCAAAGATACGGAGCAGGCCATCTACTGGTTCCGCCGTGCTATCCAGGCCAATCCGCAAGACCGCGATGCTCGTTCTCTGCTAGAGAAATTAACAATGAATAATGAACAATGAACAAGCACCATTTGTTAATTGTTCATTATTCACTATTCATTGTTCCCTGAGGTTTTCATGCTTTCTTCCCCACAATTTGCCCCCTTTGCTGCCCGAATGCGTGCGGCTGATTTGCCAGAACTCTTTATCGAAACATTTGCTTCTTATTACGCCCAACTTGTGCAGGGTCGCACGGGGTTGATTGCTGAAGCGGACATCACGCCGGTAGAAACGCTGCCGGATATGGAAACGCTGCCAGAGGAGTTGGCGGCTGTGGGCGAGGGTGTGTTGGCGAAAACGGCCGTCATCAAACTCAACGGCGGCTTGGGCACCAGCATGGGGTTGGCGCAGGCCAAGTCTTTGCTGCCCGTGCGTGATGGTCTCTCCTTTTTAGACATCATTGCCCGGCAGGCGTTGCAGGCGGGCGTGCCCCTGATGTTGATGAACAGCTTTGCCACCGAGGCGGATTCCCTGGCACTGCTGCGAAGTTATGCGGGGCTGGAAAGTGACTTACCGCTCAGTTTTGTACAGCACAAAGCGCCCAAAGTGACCCAGGCCGACCTGACCCCGGCGAGTTGGCCGCAAGACCCGCAGTTAGAATGGTGTCCACCGGGGCATGGCGACATTTACACGGCACTGCTGACCAGCGGCGCATTGGCCGCGCTGCGGCAGGCCGGGTACGAGTATGCCTTTGTCTCCAATGCCGATAACTTGGGGGCGGTGATAGATGTGACGCTGTTGGGCTATTTTGCCGTCAACCACTTCCCCTTCATGATGGAGGTGGCTGACCGCACGGAGATGGACAAAAAGGGGGGACATCTGGCGCAGCGCGACGGGCAGTTTATCTTGCGCGAGTCGGCGCAGTGTCCGGCGGATGACCGGGCGCAGTTTCAAAATATTGCGCGGCATCAATATTTCAACACCAATAACTTGTGGCTGCATTTGCCCACGTTGCAGCAGGTGCTGGCGGAGCGCGGCAATATGCTGGGCTTGCCGATGATTCGCAATGCCAAGACGGTTGACCCGCGTGACGGCCGTTCCACACCTGTCTATCAATTGGAAACGGCGATGGGATCGGCCATTGAGGTATTTGCTGGAGCGCAGGCCGTGCGGGTTCCGCGCACGCGCTTTGCCCCGGTGAAAAAGACGGATGATTTGTTGGCGGTGCGCTCCGATGCCTATGTGCTCACGGATGCGTTTCACATTGAGCCGCGCACGCTGGATGGGTTTGTGGTGGCGTTGGACGGCCGTTACTATAAATTCATCTCCGACCTGGATGCACGCTTCCCCTATGGCCCGCCCTCCCTGGTGGACTGCACACACTTTTCTGTCACAGGGGACTACAAATTCGGCCGTAACGTCATCGCACAAGGCGAGGTGCGTCTGGTTAATGAAACGGGCCAACAAATAGAGATCCCCGATGGCGCGATTTTATAAAAAAGCCGTACTCCTAAAAGAAGAACAGCTTTTTTTGCCATAATTTTAGGGGGTGTGATGCAAGGTTACGGCCGTTCTACTCTTAGAGCATCAATGAAGAAATCTTTCGGATAAGGATACTTACTCTTAAAGCGAATAACGATCTCGATAGACCCATCTCCTCTAACAGTGAATGGTATATGATGTTCATACCATTGCCGATCACCCATCAATCCACCGTTAGCCCACGAACCAACCCCATTTACCCAAACGCCTGATTCTGCTGAGTACTCGTAAGTGTCACCATGCAAATGAACTTGTATGGGGACTACTAAAATCCAATCACGATTTGGTTCTAAACCAGTTATTGTTTGCCTTAATTCAGCGCCAAAAGATTCATAAAATTGGAAACACTTATAAGTTGTATCTCCATCAAGTATTAATGCGTTTGGGCCACCAAGCTGTTCGTCAGGAGGTAGATCCTCGGAAAGTTTATGAACACATTCTGGGATGGCAGTAGCAGTATCATTTGAATCATAAAGTGTACCGCCAGGCTCAACCCAACTAAGAGTCCAATCATTCGGTTGCTGAGCTGGCGCTGGTGGCATGTCTGTCCAGCCATTTTCGAACGATGGGTTTAGTAGTTCGGGGAGGGGGGGAAGAGGAGGGGAAACAATATATGGCAAATACAAATATTCTTGTCCATCGGCTTCCAACAAGGTAATACTTGATGCTACCATTCCCCACATAATTGCAATCAATAATAACACCCACAAAAACTTACCAATACTTATTTTGTTGTCCATCTCGTTTCCTATACTTCCCACCAGCTACCAGCTACTAGCTACCAATTACCAACTCATTGTAACACATCCCGCAGGACAGCAATCGCTTGCGGGTCATACAGCAGCCAGCGAGCAAACTCATCATGGGGCAGCGAGCGACGCCATTCGCGGTAAACGCTGCCATCCAAATTGTGAAAAAACAGGGCGACGACAACCGGCGTGGCATCGTCAATGGGGTAGGCATAGTAAACGGTGGTCAGTACGCCGGGCAAAGAGCCATTTTTGTAGCCCAAATTGGTGAACAATTCCTGATTGTCGCTAAACTGCATCGGCCATTCCAGGTAGCGGCGCACAAGATAGCTGCTGTCGCCATTGCTCATGCCGTTGAGGGCAATGCGGGCCATCAATGCCGCATAATCCCCGGCGCTGCCATGTGGGTTGAGGGTTTCGGTGAAGAGGCGCTGTGTACTGCCGGTGGGGCGGCGCGTGTCGCTGCGCCAGGCTTGCTGCGCGGCGCGGAAATCGGGGTCGCTGCTGTAGGCATCGGTGAGGAGCATGGCCGCACGGCCGTATTCTTCCGGGTTGGCGATGAAGTCCAGCACGGCCGTTTGGTCATCGCCGCTGCGGGTGTAGTTGCCCATCGCCAAAAACTGCCCCACAAAGGGACAGGGCGCGGTTTGGCTGGTGAGGTTGAGGGCAACGGCCGTTTCCTCAATGCGTGCCTGGCCCAGCAGCATGTGCAAATAATCCATCGCCGCATTAGAACTGTGGCGGATCATCATCCAGGGCACTTCTTCTAGTAAAATGTGGGGCGGGTCGCCAAAGGTACGGCCGTTCTCCGTCAGTTCTGCCACCGCCCGCTCGTGTGCGCCCAAGTCCAGCCCCGGCAAATAAAATTGCTCAAGGTCTGAGAGGGGAACGGCCGTGAGCGGGTCTAGTTCGCCAGCAGCCACCGCTTCCGCATACGCTACCAAATGAATCACTTTCACTACGGAGGCCAGGGGCATGGGCACGTCGGCATTCCAGTAAGCGCCATCGGCTTCCTGCCCGATGCGGTAGGCGGCCAGCCCCACACTGCTCGGCTCGGCCAGCAGTTGCAGCAGGGCAGGCAGTGCCGCGTCCGGGATGCGGGCACGCAGTGCGGTCATGGCATCGCTGTCAGGGTTGATGGCGGCGGTGGCGGGGACATCGGCGGGCAAAATGGGCAGCAGTTGGCCGCAAGCGGGGGAGGCTTCGCCGAGGTAGATGGGCGTTGCCGTGGCGGTGGCGGTAGGTACGGCCGTCGCCGGAACCGGCGTCTCGGTTGGCAGCGGCAGGGGCGTGCCGGTAGGGGCCAGTGTTGGCGTGACCGCCTGCGGGACAGGGTTAGAGAGAGCGACGGGGGCTGTGGTGGCGGACGGCCGTTCACAGCCGGACAACAAAAGAACAAAAAATAGGCAACAGAAGACGTGAAACGTGATGCGTGATACGTGATTGGTTGTTGGGTGGGGACGGCCGTTCATTGCTAACTGCTAACTGCTAATCGCTAACCACTCACAAATGCCTGCCGAGTCGCTTCCCGCGCTTCCGCTTCCTGTTCCGTGCGCGTGTGCGGTTCCCCCATCGCTTGCACAATCATGTCGCGCACCTCTTCCGGGGAATCGGCGACCATCAGCAAATCCAGGTCGGCGGGAGCGATTTTACCCTCAGCCAACAGCGTGTTGCGCACCCAGTCCAACAACCCTTGCCAGTACGCCGAATCAAACAACACCACCGGGAAATTGCGTATTTTCCCTGTTTGAATCAACGTAATAGCCTCAAACAACTCGTCCATTGTGCCAAAACCGCCGGGAAAAATGACAAATGCCTGCGCATACTTCACCAGCATCGTCTTGCGCACAAAAAAGTAATGGAAGTCCACCGACAAATCCACATCAGGGTTCAAATGCTGTTCAAAGGGCAGTTCGATATTTAGGCCAATGGAAGGCGCACCGGCCAGCCGCGCTCCCCGGTTGCCTGCTTGCATGATGCCAGGGCCGCCCCCGGTGATGATGCCGAATCCTGCTTCGCCCAGCAGCCGCGCCGTTTCCACCGCTTGTTGAAACTGCGGGCTGTCCGGTTTGGTGCGTGCCGAGCCGAAAATCGTCACCGCTGGCCCTAAGCCCGCCAACGTATCAAACCCGGCAACAAATTCACCCATGATGCGGAATACGCGCCAGGTGTCGGTTTGCGTAAATGATTCTTCAGCCTCATAGGGGGCAGCCAGTAATTGTTCATCTTGTGTGGGGCGGGGGGAGAGAGGGGGCTTGCTCATGAAATCCTTCTTGTTGTGTTTTTTGTCTTGCATCGTTTGAGTACGACCAGCGTAATATCGTCGAATTGCGGCGTTTCTCCGGCGTGATGACGGATGCTTTCAGTGATGGCTTCCACAATGCCAGAGGCGTTGCCATTTTGCGCAGCAAAGGCGGCCATGCGCATTCGTTCCATGCCGAATTCATCGTAATCTTCATTCATCGCTTCGGTGACGCCATCGGTGTAAAAGAGTAGTGTGTCGTTTGGTTTGAGTTTGATTTTGCGTGATTCAATAGTGATGTCGGGTAACACACCCAAGGCCATGCCATTGCCGCTGAGGAGTTGCGAGTTGCCCTTTGCATTAAGCAGCATGGGGGGATTGTGTCCGCCATTGGCATAAACTAATGTCTGGTTTTGTGGATGCCATACGGCGTAAAAAATGGTCACAAAGAGGTCGGATTGCGCCTCGGAATCAATGATTTCGTTGACGCGCATCAGAACTTCTGCGGGGTCAGAGCGATTGAGGGCGACGGTGCGCAAAATAGTACGGCACAATGCCATGAAGAGCGCGGCAGGAATGCCTTTGTCGGCTACATCGGCAATGACGATGCCCCAGGTGCCATCGCGCAGGGGGATGAAGTCGTAGAAATCGCCGCTGATGCTGCGGGCGGCTTGCCAAAAACTGGCGACGCTGCATCCGGGGATGTCGGGGCTGCCTTGGGGAATGAGGCTGGACTGTATCTGATGGGCAACGTGGAGTTCTTGCGCCAGCCGGTCGCGCTCGGCTTCTTCCTGATAGAGGTGGTTGTTGACAACGGCCGTTGCTGCCTGATGCGCAATCCCATTCAAAATATTGAGGCGGCGGGATGTGAGTTCACGGTCATTTGTGCCCACCAGCATGACGCCAACCAAATGCTGCCGCGCATTCAGCGGGAAAAGATGCGCGGTCGGCGTACTCAATACCTTCTCCAGCCAGGGCGGCGGTTGATTAATCACATAACTGGCGCGGGGCAGCAGCGCATTGGCCGCTTCTGCCAGAATAGGCATATCATCGGGGGCGATTTCCAGAGTTTCGATGAGACCGCGCCCCATGCTGCTGACGCCGTGACTGGGGCCAGCATGAAACAGGCTGCGTTCCTCATCCCAAATGAGGATGATGATGGATTCCACCCCCACCAGCATGGGAACCAGCCGCACAATCGTATTGAGAATTTCATTCAGGTCAATGCGGCTGTTAACGGCTTCGGCTACTTGCAGCAGCACAGTGTTAACCCACGCTTCTTCCTGCTGCGCCAGGCGCAAATATGCATTTTCCAGGGCGCGACCAGTCTGTTCGGCGATGTTGCGCAGTAATTCTAGCTGCCGCGCCTGCTTGCCAGAGTTGGTGAGGGTGTATTCGTCAAGCAGCATGACGCCCAGCATTTGTGACTGGGTGGTGAGGGGGGTCAGTCGCAAAGCATGTTGTTTCTTGGGCGGCAGGCAGCGGCGCACAGCGGCGGGAATGGTTTGCGTCACAAGCATGTCATGCCCAACATGTACAGCGTCTAGTGCGGGCCAATCGCCGATGGCGAATTGTTTGGGCAGGTGATCGGGGGTGTTTGGCTGAACGGCCGTTTTGTAAACCCCCATCTCCTCATCCCACAGCAGCAGCCCGCAGACCTGGCTGCCCAACAAAATGGGCGTCAACTGCGTGATGGCAGCCACGATTTCTTCCAGGCTGCCGCTGCTGCTGAGGGCGGCAGCTACTTGCAATTGCGCGGTGGTCAGCCAGGCGCGTTCCTGCTGGTTGGCAAGCTGCCGCGCCTGGTGGATGGCGCTGGCAACTTCGGCTGCCAATGCCTCCAGCACCGTTTGTTCCGAGGGTGTGAATGTGCCTACGCTGTCACTGTGAACGTCAAGCACGCCCAGGACGCGCTCGTTAACCAGGAGGGGCACGGCGATTTCGGAGAGGGTGCGGTCGTTTTTCTCGTTTCCGGGGTAGTAACGGCCGTCTTCGCGGGTATTGTTGGCGATGATGGTCTGGCGGCTGGAAACGGCCGTGCCCACAATACCCTGCTGTGGTTTCAGGCGTAGGCTGTCGGGTTGCTGCGTGCTGCTGCTGGCCTTCAACACTGATTCACCGGTGACCTCGTCAATGCCAAAAATATGTACGGCATGAAAACCAAACATCTCCTGGGTAAGCTGCACCACCTGGCTGAAAATCTCTTCCAAGTCTTGCACAGCGTTGGCTTGCCGCGCAATTTTGCGTACCAGTTCCAGGTGAGCGGCACGCATTTGCACCTGTTCAAAGAGCTGCGCATTGGCGATAGCCGCTCCCGCTTGATTCGCCAGAATCATCAGACGGCGCAGGTCTTCTTCTTTGAAGCGGTTGGGTTGGGTGCTTTGTGCAGCGACAATGCCCAAGACACTTTCACCACTGATGAGGGGGATGAAGATGGCCGAGCGCGGTGGTGTTTCGCTGATATAGCGTGGTGTGGCTGGCAAATCGGCCAGTTCACGCTGAAAATCGCGCACGAGCAGAGCTTGTTTGCTCTCGCGCACCCAGCCGACAATGCCGGTTTCGGCGCTGATGTCAAAGGATTGGGGTGTGGGTTGCCGCTCCCCGTTCACCACCCAAAACAAGATTTCGTAAAATGGGCCGTCGAATAATCCTACCTGGAAAGTGCGGTTATCAATGACTTTGCCTGCTTCTTGGGCGATGAGTGCGCATAATGCTCCTACGTCTAATTCTGAAACGACAATGGCCCGGCCTGCTGCGCTCAGGTCTTCCAATTCGGCTACGCGCTGCATCAACAGGCGGCGTGACTGATAGCGCCGCCACAATACGTAACTGCTCAATGCCAGCGAGGCAAAAAGCAGGGCAAAGGAAAAGGAGGGCCAGGAGAGGGTGTTCATAGTTGGGGATTAGGGACTGGGGAACAGGTTAATCTCTAATCTCTTTCCTCCGCCGCAGCGAGGATGGCTTGTTGCGCTTCCTGACGGGTGGGATAGATGTCAAATACATTGTCGAAGCCAACCATGATGAAGATTTCTCGGAGACGGCCGTTCAAATTGCACAGCACCAAATTGCCATCTTGCCGTTTGCATTTGCGCCAGCCGCTTACCAGGCAGCGCAAGCCGCCGCTGTTGATATATGTGACCTCATCAAGGTCTACAACCAAAAACTGGACGCCATCAGCCAATAGCGTATTCAGGTTATTTTCTAGCTGCGGCGTCAGGTTTTGGTCTAGTCGCCCCCGAACACCGATAAGCCAGATTTGGTTTTCTGTGGAAGTAACTTGCTGCCAGACACTCATCACTTGCCTCTTGGGGAGAGCTTTTTCACCATGACGAGGGTGTTGCCCCCGTTGGTTTCAAAGCTGAAGTGGACTTCATCCATCAATTTGCGCATGAAGTGGATGCCTAAGCCGCCAATTTTTAGATTTTTGATGATTTCCTCGGAAGTTAAATCGGCCGTTGGTTGGACAGGCGGAAGAGGTGGCGGAGGAATGGCTTGGGGGTTGAAGGAATGGCCGTTATCTTGCAATGTGATGGTGAAGGAATCGGCCGCTGCCTCATAGCTCACTGTGATTTTGCCCTGATTTTCGCCCCCGTAAGCGTGTTCGATAATATTGGTGCAGGCTTCGTCGCAGCACAATTCGACGTGAAATACAGCATCTTCATCTAATCCTGCCTCTCCCGCACCCTCTGCCACAAAGGTAACAACTTTGCGGATTTGATCATAACGACCAGGAACGGTCAGGATGTGTTTATTTCCCATAAACCTGCATGTAAAACGTGAAACGTGATACGTTTCTTTTCACGTTTCACGTTTTGCGTTTCATGCTAGAAGCTGCCAACCGCAGCCGTTGAATCTTCAAACTCTTGGAAGAGGGTGTTGAGGCCAGCCAGGGACAACACTTCTTCCACACGCTCTGAGACGTTAGCCAGGCGTACATCACCGCGATGTTTTTTGCATTCGCGCAAAGCGGAAACCATTGCACGCAGGCCAGCGCTGCTCATGTAATTGACACCGGACAGCTCTAAGACGATGTTATGACGGCCGTCATCTATAACCCCTTTGAGCACGGAATCAAACTCGTGGGCATTATTGCTGTCTATCCGGCCCGATGCTGTTACTAAGTCAACTCGCTTCAGCGATTCTACTGCGATGTTCAATCCTGAATCACTCATGTCTTGTTCTGCCTCCTCTGCAAAATAGATGTCAATAGCTAGAGCGGCATTATACCACAGAGTAAGGGGGAGCAAGTTTGCAAGTGGCAAGTTTGCCACTTGCAAACTTACAAACTTGCTATAATTCCCCCATGCACACCACATTACTGGCTCAATTGAAAGAGGAAGCTCGCCGCCTGGGGTTTAGCATGGCGGGGGTGATTCCGGCTGTGCCAGCGCGGCGGCTGGATGCGTACATGCGTTGGGTGGAGGGGGAGATGTACGGCCGTATGACCTACCTCGCCCGCCCCGACAGAATCATTCGCCGCCAGGATTTGGGTGTGATTTTACCCGGCGTGCGTTCACTGGTCTGCGTGGGGTTGGACTATTACACCATGCGCCCGCCGGACGCCATTGCCCAAGACCCCAGCCGTGGCCGCATCTCCAACTATGCCTGGGGTGCGGATTATCATGACGTGATGACGCCGCGCCTGGAGGCGCTGGCGGCCTGGCTGGCGGCGCAGGTTGGCGGGGGCGTGCGCCACCGTGTTTATGTGGATACCGGGGCGATTTTGGAGCGTGATCATGCGGAAACGGCCGTGCTCGGCTTCACCGGCAAAAACACCATGCTCATTCACCCCCGGCGCGGTTCGTGGTTCTTCCTCGGCGAGATGTTGACGACGGTGGAGATTGGAGATTGGGGATTAGAACGCCAATCTCCAATCTCTGATCTCCAATCCCCCTCTTGCGGCACATGCCACCGCTGCCTGGACGCCTGCCCCACCCACGCCTTCCCGCAGCCATATGTGCTGGATGCGCGGCGCTGCATCTCGTATTTGACGATTGAGTTGAAAGGCTGGATTCCGCAGGAGCTACGGCCGTTGCTCGGCAACTGGATTTACGGCTGCGATGTCTGCCAATCGGTCTGCCCCTTCAATCGTTTCGCCCAGCCCACCGCCGAAAGCAGCTTTTACGCCCAAGATTGGGATGCCGCCGCGCCGCCTTTGCTGGAAATTTTGGTGCTGGATGAGGCCAGCTTTGCGGCGCGATTCGCGCACAGCCCCATCAAGCGCATCAAGCGGCGCGGCCTGCTGCGCAACGCTTGTGTGGCGGCGGGGAATTGGGGCAGTGAAACGGCCGTGCCCCCCCTCATCACCCTCCTCTCCGACCCCGAACCCTTATTGCGTGGTCACGCGGCCTGGGCCTTGCGGCAGATTGGCGGTAAGGTGGCGGAAACGGCCGTTGCCCAGGCCATCCGCCGCGAAACAGACCCAGATGTGCGTGGGGAAATGGAGATTAGAGATTAGAGATTGGTTGATGGAGTCGTTTTGTTGCTGGATGGAAGCAACATCCGTCTGGATGCCGACAAAATCCACCTGGATGGACGTAACATCCACCTGGATGGAGACAATATCCACCTGGATGGAAGCAACATCCACCTGGATGGAAGCAATATCCAGGTGGATGGAAGCAATATCCAGGTGGATGAAGACAATATCTACCTGGATACCGACAAAATCCACCTCGCTAGAAGGTATAGCCAGGTGGATGAATAATGGTCAATGGTCAATTGCCAATTGTCAATGGTCAACGGCTCGGTTGACCATTGATAATTGACCATTAGCAATTGACAATTTTCCCGCTATCATTCCCCCATGAGCATCCTCACCGCAACCGACCTCAGCCAGGCATTTGGCGCAGAAGATTTATTTAGCGATGTCAGCGTCGCCATCAACCCCAAAGAGCGCATCGGGCTGGTTGGCCCCAATGGCGTGGGCAAAACCACCCTGCTGCTTATTTTGGCGGGCTTGCAAGAACCCGAAACAGGCAGCATCGTGCGCAGCCGCGACCTCGCCCTGGGCTATCTGCGCCAGGAAGCGGCGCTGACCTTTTCCGGGCTTGACCATTCCATCTTCGCCGAAATGCTCACCGTCTTTGCCGATTTGCAGCAGATGGCGGCGCGGCTGCGCGAATTGGAAGCGCTCATGGCGGCCGGGGAGAGCAGGGAGGATGTGTTGGATGAGTACGGCCGTATCCAACACACCTACGAACACAGCGGCGGCTACGATTACCAGGTAGACATCAAGCGCGTCCTGCAAGGGTTGGGCTTCCCCCAAGAGCAATGGGACACGCCGCTCAACCACCTCAGCGGCGGGCAAAAGACGCGCGTCCTGCTGGGGCGGCTGCTGCTCGAAAAACCCGACCTGCTCATCCTCGACGAGCCGACCAATCACCTGGACATAGACGCCGTAGAATGGCTGGAGCGCACCCTGCACAATTGGCCCGGCGCCCTGCTCATCGTCAGCCACGACCGCTACTTTCTCGACCGCGTGGTCAACCAGATGTGGGAGATGCGGCGCAGCGGCGTAGAGAGCTACAAAGGCAACTACACCGCCTACTTACAGCAGCGGCAAGAGCGTTGGGAGCGCGAGCAGGCTGTTTTCTTGGCCGAAAAAGAGCGCTTGGAACAGGAACTAGATTGGGCGCGGCGGCACATCGCCGGCGGCAAAACCGACATCGCCAAAGGCAAGATGAAACGCCTCACCCGCGACATTGTGCTGATCGAGCAGGTCGGCGTGCTGGGCAAAGAGAACAAAAGCTGGCTGGAAATTGGTGGCCGCGTGCGCACCTTTACCATCAATGAGGCCGATGCCCGCCTGCGGGCGCTGCGTCCCCCGGATGATCGCCCGCCCCGGCTGAATATTAAGTTGCAGAGTGATGAGCGCAGCGGCCGTGTAGCGCTGCGAGCCAAAAAGCTGCAAATTGGCTACCCCGGCGCACCGCTTTTCACCTGCGACAAAATCAAGCTAGAGCGCGAAGATTGCGCGGCGCTGATTGGCCCCAACGGCAGCGGCAAAACCACGCTGCTGCGCACCCTGCTCGGCGAAATCCCCCCGTTGCGCGGCGACATTTTTTGGGGCGACAATGTGCAGATTGGCTACTTTGCCCAGGCGCACGAGCAGTTGAATGCGGCGCGGCGTGTGCTGGATGAACTGCGGGCGCATGTGGAGATGGAAGAGCCAGAAGCGCGGCGCTATCTGGCGCAGTATCTCTTTCGCGGCGATGATGTCTTTAAGCGTGTGCGCGAATTGAGCGGCGGCGAGCGCGGGCGGTTGGCTCTGGCGATTTTGGCGCGACAGGGCGCGAATGTGCTGCTGCTGGATGAGCCGACCAATCATCTGGATATTCCGGCGCAAGAGGTGGTGCAGGCGGTGCTGGAGTTGTTTGATGGCACGGTTCTGCTGGTTTCGCACGACCGCTATCTGGTGAACCGGCTGGCAACGCAGATTTGGGAGGTGCAGCCGGGGGATGGGGGTAAGGACGGCCGTCTCCACATCTTTGAGGGTAATTATGCCGCCTTCCTCGGCCTGCGCGATGGCGAGCCGCCAGAGGAAGCGGGCGACGCGGCGCAGGCCAAAGTGCTGCTGCCGCAAACCGCCGCCGCTGCGCCACCGCCCGATGTGAGCTGGGTGGAGAACATCGCGCCGCCGCCTGCCAGCGCCAGGCCGAAGCGCAAAAAGAAGCCGAAGGCGCAAAGCTGGGAAGCGCGGGTGGGCGAATTAGACGAGGAACTGGCGGAAGCGGAGGCGTGGCTGGCGGAATTAGAGATGCAGTTGGAAACGGCCGTTGCCACCGCCGACGACCCCCTCATCACCAAACTACAAGCCGAACACGCCGAAGCCGAGGCGCAGGTAGCGGAGCTGCTAGCGGAGTGGGAAGAGTTGATGGGGTGACGGGGTAAAAAAAACGGGATGCAGGTTTCCCCGCATCCCGTTTACTATTTACTGACTACTGATCACTGGTTACTGATCACTGAACACTAATACCGCAGCATCGCTCCAATGCGACCGGCTGCTTCCAGGTCTGAGTTGCCGTTGATGACTTCGATGCGCCCGCCCTGGGCGAGGGTGAAGGTGACGGCCGTATCAATGATGTCGGAAACGGCCGTTAACTCCTTATCGCTCAACGGGCTTTTTGCCAGATTTGCCACCACGTAGCCAGACTCTTCATGCACATAGCCGGGGGTGCGGTAGCCATCGCTCAACACCAGCAGTTGAATCCGCTTGTCGCAGATCGCTTGCAGCGTGTCATCCAAACCAAGCGTGGCGCTGCCACCCGCCGCTGCCGCATTCAGCACATTGGCGACCAGTTCTTGCTCGCGCTCTTCGTTGTTTTGCCGCAGCATTTGTAATGAGCGGGCGCGAACCTCATGCTCGCCCGCGTTCATATCCATCGCGCAGGTGGCGGCAATGCAGCTTTGCAATTGTTTGGAGAGATAGCCCCGGAATTGGGCCACCGTCTCCGGTGTGCCGCAGAGGAACAGGCGACGCACTTGTTTTTCACGGAAAAAGGCGTCGGCAGATTCGGCGGAATCGCGCAAATTGCGCTGCGCTACTTCGCTTTCGTGGCGTCCGCCGCCTTGCCCGCCGCGCATCCCTACTGCCGACGAGCCGCCGCCTTTTTTGAGTTTGCGCACATCTTCGCCCATGAATCCGGCAGTGTCCTGGAGTTCGCCCAGGTGGAATTCAAAAAAGCGTGCACCCAGGCGATCGACTAACACAACGCCATAATGGGCATAGTAATCAAAGAAATGGGCCAGGGGTTTCAGGTAGGGTTTTTGCCCTACACGCAGTCGGTTGCGAAAGGAAACGGCTACCGGATAGGCTCGGAAGAAATCTCCATCCGCTGCGGAGAAAAGCGCAAGCCCAGGTTTAGACCAATCAAAGCTGTGGTCCAGATAACGTTCAATAGCGGTTGTTTCCTGATTGTGGTTTGCTTGCACCTCCTTAAGTAGGCCTTTGGCTTGCAGTTTGATGGTGTCAATGGACTGTTGCGTACTGTCTGTGTCGAGATACAGGCTGAGTACATTACCCTGGGGTGGGTTGTAGGAAACGAGTTCTTGCAACAGCTCTTGAGTAAACATGTGACCTCCTGCGTCATTTGGTAGTTGGTTGCTGGTAGCTAGCGCTAACAGCTAACAGCTAATAGCTTGTCATTACGGCCGTGCCCCCAAAATAAGCGGCACAGTGACCTTTTGATTATTACGAATAACAGTTAGTTCAATAGTTTGTCCCACCTCCGTTTCAAAAACTAAATAGCTGATCAATTCGCTTGAATCACGAACGGGTTCGCCATTAATGGCGGTGATATAGTCGCCGCCCGGCCCCGGATTGCCAAGCAATCCAGCCTCGTCTGCCGGTGTGCCAGGGACGACGCGAGTAACGTAGACACCTTGTGCGGGCAGCCCCAGTTCATCGAGTGCCTCTACACTCAAGGGTTCGGCCATGTTGATGCCAATGTATGGATAGGTGTAGCTGCCTTCGGCAATGAGAGTGGGGATGATGCGCTGCACGGCCGCTACTGGGATGGAAAAGCCAACGCCGGAGTTGGTTCCGGTGAGGGTAAGAATGGCGCTGTTCACACCAATGACTTCGCCGCTGAGGTTGAGCAGGGGGCCGCCGGAGTTGCCAGGATTGATGGCGGCGTCGGTTTGCAGGACTTTGGGGAGAGAGTAACGGCCGTTGCCCTCTTCCGGGGTGCGTTGTGATTCCAAAGTGCGTCCCAGACCACTGATAATGCCTACAGACATTGAACTGACTTCGCCAAACGGGTTGCCAATCGCAATCACAAACTGTCCGGCCAACACCGCATCCGAATCACCCAGAGGAATTGGTTGCGTATTAGGTGGCAAGTCATTCGCATCTACCTTAATGACGGCCAGATCACTGTCTACGTCTGTGCCCACCAGAGTTGCCAGGGCGCGAGAGCCATCAGCAAAAGCTACCTCGAACTCCGAACCATCTGTGACGACATGGTTGTTGGTAACAATGTGTCCTTCAGTGTCAAAGACAAAACCGCTGCCACTGCCTAACGTAATGCCAAAATCACGCACAAAAATATGGACAACCGAGGGCGTGGCTTGCTGGTACAGGCTCACTAACACACTTTCTAAACTGGTATCGGCTGCGGCCAGACTGCTGCTGGTGAAGGTTGCAGGCAGGGGGCCACTTTGCTCTGCTTCGATGGTGGCGACGGCCGCTTGAATGATCGCTTCCTGGTCTGGTTGGGTGGCCGTGAAGCGTTCTGGAGCCTGACAGGCCAGTGCTGTAAGAAAAAGGGTAGCGATAAATAGGTATAGCGGATAATGTCGAGAGATTCGATTCATAAGGTTTAGGTAAGTTGGTTCCAGTTTAATTGGCTGGGGTTTGGGTGAGATTGGCTAGCTGTGTGTAAAGTGTGCGTTCGGCATCGCTGAGAATGGTAGGGATGCGGATGCGCATGGTTGCCAGTAAGTCGCCGTATTGCTCTTTGTCACGCAGCCGAGGCATTCCTTTGCCAGAGAGACGAAAGGTTTGCCCGCCTTGTGTACCAGGGGGAATGGTGAGTTTGACGTTTCCGTCCAGGGTGGGGACAGTGACTTTGCCGCCGAGTACGGCCGTTAATACATCCACATCCACCGTCACCAGCAAATTGTCTCCCTCTCGCGCAAACAACTTATGCGGCATCACATCAATCACCAGGAATAAATCACCCATCCGTCCCTGATCTGCGTACCCTTTGCCGCGCAAACGCACCTTTGTACCCGATTGTGCTCCTGCCGGGATTCTGGCTGTAAACTGCTCCCCATTTTGGCTAAACGTGCGCCGAGTTCCCTGATAGGCCTCTTCCAACGTAATCGTAACAGATTGTTCGATATCCAGATTTGGAACACGCCGTCCCATACCCTGAGTAGTCGTGCGATTGCCACCAAAAATAGAGGTGAAGAAATCGGAGAAGCCGCCGCTGCTGCCACCAAACAAGTCTCCCAGATCAACATATTGTGCACCCTGCCCGCCAGTTTGCGCACTGTTAAACCATTGCGAAAAGTCAAAGTCATTGGGGTTGCCACCCATCTGGCGGTACTGATGATAATTGCTTCCCAACTGATCGTACTTGGCGCGGTTATCCGCATTACCTAATACTTCATAGGCTTCATTAATTTCTTTGAATTTTTCTTCTGCCTGCTTATTGTTGGGGTTTTTGTCCGGGTGATACTGGCGTGCCAGGCTACGATAGGCACGCTTGATTTCTTTTTCAGAGGCGTTTTTGGAGACGCCTAAAATTTTGTAATAGTCTCGATAGTTCATTCGGCCTGTTGTCTTACATGATTGTTAAATTCGTTGCTGCTCCCGTATATTGCGCCTGAATTTGTTTGGGATGGCAATGCTTATTTGCTGAAAAATTTGAGGCGCAAGCAACTACCATCATTGTAGTTGTGTGCGTGGAAACCTGTCAAGCAAATATAGGTAATGTTAACGGAGGTGGCAGGAAGGATTTTGGAAAATTGGATGATTGCCGTGAAACGTAAAACGTGAAAACCCTCCTTTCACGTTTTACGTTTCACATTTCACGCTGAATGCGTATCAATACAAGAACATGGGCTTACCCAAAACGTGCCGCACCTTGGGCCGATACTCCTTTACATCATACAACTCATCTACATCCACGCGCTTCACACCGCTGGTGACGGTGCTCATGGGGATGTGCGTGTACGTGCCATCGCGCAGCGCCACCATGCGCCCGCTGACGCCTGTGAGAATCAAGTCCATCGCCATATTGGCGAAGTTCACTGCGACCATCAAGTCGAGCGCGTCTGGAGCGCCGGAACGCATCAGGTAGCCCAGGCGCTGGTTGATGATGTTCTCGCCGGTCAGGGTTTTCAGGGCTTCGCCGGTGATTTCGCCGATGCCGCCCAACTTGCGGTGGCCGTAAGCATCTGTCTCGCCAAATTCCACGACTTTGCCACCCTGCATGTGCGCCCCTTCGCTAATTGTGACCATGACGTAGTTGCTGGGGTTGCTGCGTTTATCACGCATGACCAGTTCGGCCAACTTTTCTGGGTCGAAGGGCACTTCGGAGATGACGGCGCGGTCAACCCCGGCCAGGTAGGAACTGACGAGGCTGGTTTCGCCACTATTGCGCCCAAACAGCTCGACAACGGCAATGCGTTCGTGAGAGCCGGTGCTGGTGCGTAATTGGTGGATGAACTGGACGCTGCGGGTAACGGCCGTGCTAAACCCCACACAGTAATCTGTGCCATATACATCGTTGTCCATCGTTTTGGGAATAGCTACTACGGGAAAACCCTCGCTGTGCAGCCGTTCGCCATAGCTCAACGTATCATCACCGCCAATGGGGATTAGCGTTTGGATACCCAGGTGTTCCAGGTTACGCAGCACATGCGGTGTAAAATCGCGCGGGCGTGGGTCATGTTCTTCCGCCTCAATATGTTTTGGGTCAAGCAAAAAATCTGGCACGTCAGACGGCCGTACCTTGCTAGGGTTCGTGCGGCTGGTGTGCAAAAACGTCCCGCCGGTACGGTCAATCGTGCGTACCGTTTGATTATCCAGCGGCAGCAAATTCTTGCTCTCACTTTCCGGGTCCTCTGGGTTAAAATGCAGCAGCCCGCCCCAGCCGCGCCGGATGCCAACCACCTCATGTCCTTCGGCCGTTGCCCGGTTTACAACCGCTTTAATTGTGGGGTTCAGACCAGGAACATCGCCACCACCTGTTAAAATACCTATCTTCATTGTTTACTCCTTTCTCCTAGATTTTTTACCATTTCTTGCTCCCGGCGCTGGTTGAGCCAGAAGTTTCGCCACTGGCCGCAAATCCATCCACCACTGCGTTTTGGGGCGCGTAAACTGTGCGTCCATTAAGCGGGGAATATCTTGCAAATCAGTGAACCGCATATCACCGCCAACTTGACCAATGCAGGCGCTCATCGGTTCCCCTGTGCCAATTTGCTCTTCTAAAAGGTTGATGCAGCGTGCAGCCATGCGCGTAGCCAGAATACGATCAAAGGGTGACGGATCGCCGCCCTGCTGCATGTGTCCCAAAATAGCCTGCCGCACATCAAACAAATCGCCTCCCTCCTCTTCAAAAAGCGCGTTCATAAAACTGGTCGAGTAAATTTCATTTGCCATCTCATTGCGAATGATCAGGCCCAGCCGTTTGCCACGTTTGAAGCCGGTGTTCAACTGGTCAACATCCTCCACCAAGTCTTTGAGGGTGACGCCTTCTTCGTGGATGTAGACGCGCTCGGCCCCAGTTGCCATTGCACTCATCAGGGCCAGATAACCACAGTAACGCCCCATCACTTCCACAATGAACGTGCGGCGAGAAGCGACGGCCGATTGCTTGATTTTATCTACTGCTTGCACAATGTTGTTGAGGGCTGTGTCTGCGCCAATGCACAAGTCTGTGCCGGGGACATTGTTGTTGATGGTTGCTGGCATCACCACAATGGGGATGTCGAAGGCGGGGAAATGTTCGCGCTGGCGATACATATCTATGGCTGCATGATAGCCTGTCCAGCCGCCAATAATCAGCAGCCCTTGAATGTCGTGCTTTTCCAGGTTGCGGGCAATGGCGTAAAAGTCGCGGCCCGATGGGGAATAGCGATTTGTACCTAATTCTGCTCCGCCGCGTATGCTGTACCCGGCCACAGACATCCAGTTTAATTCGCGGATTTCATCTTCGATGAGGCCATGGAAGCCGTTTTGTATCCCCAGCATGATGTGGCCGTTGTCAATGCCCAGGCGCACGGCAGCACGCACGGCCGTATTCATACCTGGCGCTGGGCCACCGGCGTGCATCACGGCGATTCGCAAGCGGCGTTGTCCGGGTTGGGCGGGGTGGGGCACTGCCCGCACGAGCGTGCGTACAATGCGGAACGATTCGGCAAAACTGCGCCCGCGTAAGGCCATTGCCTGCTCGTAGTCATTCGCTTTGATTGCTTCCGCCACGCCCCAGGTTTTTTGCAGGCAGTGGCTCAGCGGCGTGCGCGTGATTTTGTTACCCTGAATGCCGATAACCAACGGCTCCACATGCGCCTCTTGCGTGAGGATGGCGTCCACTGCATCTGCGCCGCACAGCGAACTGAGATTGCGGTCAAAGGCGCTGGGCGAGCCGCCGCGCTGTACATGCCCCAGCACGGTGATGCGTGTATCTTCGCCAAGCTGCTCTTCCAACACCTGCTTGATATATTGGCTGGTGATGGGGTTGCCGTGACGGTCTTGGGCGCCTTCGGCAACGACGACGATGCTGTCGCGGCGGCCTACTTCGCGCCCCTGGTGCAGCGATTCGCACAGTTTGGATTCCCAATCGTCTACGTCGGGCGGAGCTTCGGGGATAAGCACCCAGTCTGCGCCGGTGGCGAGGGCGCTCATCAGGGCCAGGTAGCCGCAGCGCCGTCCCATCACTTCGATGACGAAGGTGCGCTGGTGGCTGGCGGCGGTGCTGGTGATGGCGTCTATGGCGTCTACAATGCGATGCAGGGCGGTGTCTGCGCCAATGGTCATGTCTGTGCCGTGCATGTCGTTGTCTATGGAGCCAACCATGCCGACGATGGCCGGGGTTTCGTGGTGTACGGCCGTTTCTGCGTCAATTTTTCCGGTGGCGACGAGTTCTTGCAGCAATTCGGCCCATTCTTTTTGCAGGATGTGCGCCCCGGTCAGGCTGCCATCACCGCCGATGATGATCAGCCCCTCGATGCCATTGCTGACGAGATTGTATGCGGCCTGGAGACGGCCGTCCCGTTCCCGAAAGCGTTGGCAACGGGCCGAACCGATGACAGTTCCCCCTTGCTGCAAAATGCCGCCCACCTCATTCCAGCCAATAGGGCGGATGCTGTTCCCCCCATCAACCATGCCCTGATAGCCTTCATAGATGGCGTACGTTTCTATTCCTTTATCAAGGGCGTTGCGCACCACAGAACGCACTGCGGCGTTCATTCCCTGGGCATCGCCCCCACTTGTTAGGACTGCTATTCTTTTCATCGTTTGCTTCATCCATTTTTATGGTTGCATCTACAAGATTTTGCAGCCAGATAGTTTGTGGGTTTCCGTTCGTGGTTTGGCGTCAATGATTGTTCTGTTCATCTTTGTTGGCGAGAAAATCAAAGAACGCCACTATCCAATTATTGGTAATAATAAACCCTTTTGGTCTTAGGAGTTACTCGTGGTTGTTAATTATGGGGTGGGAATTTTAGTGGATACCTCAACGAATAATAGTATCCATTTCGGGCTGGCTGGCAAATTTTTACAAATGCGAGTTGCAAGTGGTAAGTATGCAGATTTGCAAGTACCGACAACCAGAGGCAGCTTGCCACTTCTTTAATGCAGTCCTGCTACGGAATCGATGCCTTGCCACCAATCGTCGAGTTCGTTGCCTTTGGTGGCGGCGTAGGTTGCCCAATCTCCGTTGGGAATGGGGGCACGGCCGTTCACAAACCGCGCTTGCCCAATGTAGACCCATGCTTGCAGGGTACGGCCGTTGCTTACCGTCACCTCCCGATGTAAGCGTACATACGCGCAATCAGCCGGGTTGGAAGGGTCAAAACCCTCTAATTCATCCAGCGCGTCTAACACCTCTTCGTAGTCAGTGGGGCGGATGGCGAGTGCCATGCCCTGTACAGCTTCGTTCCCTTCCTCAATGAGCATCGGGTAGTGGCCCATGTCATAGAGACGGCCGTTCTGGAGCACAGCCGGTTGTTGGGAAACGGCCGTGCCCTCCCACAAATACGCATTCGGCTGCTCCGGCAGCAGCGTCCCATACACAAAAATCGGCAGCATGTCCATTTTCGATCCCATTCCCATCCTTTGTTATAATCTTGAGCAATTAGCAATGAGCAAATTTGTTAATTGTTCATTATTCATTGTTAATTTTTCCGCCCTCGTAGCTCAATGGATAGAGCACCCGCCTCCTAAGCGGGCGATCATGGTTCGAGTCCGTGCGGGGGTATTCTGCTATAAAGAAGCCGCCCAACCAGAGCATTCACTTTGTGGCTGCGGTGGTGGGTACAAAAAAAAACGCGTCTGATGCGCGTCTTTTCCGTTTTTTCTATGAGAATGTACGGCCGTTCCAACACGAAGTAAATATCTGGGGATAACACGCGCAAACGTCTGGCTCATCTATGTTTCAGAGTCCCCATTTGCCAAAAAGTCTAATGAAGAAGAAGAACGAGCGCCGCGACTGGTATGATACAAAACCAGCCCAGCGATAATGGCGAACACCCCTAAAGCGATGCCGCCTAATTGTAATGGCCCCACAAACGGCCGTTCAAACTCATTTGCGGCAACGTGTGTGCCAATACCAATCAAATCAGATAACCCGGAAATATAAGTAAAAACCAATCCTGTTGCCGCCAACCGTATCCCAATATCTGCTTGCAACGAGCGCGGCGCATCAGCAGGGCGACGCTGGCGCAAAAAAATAAACCCAGCTAGCGTCAGGCTGGTCAGGGCCAACAGCAGTTGCAGCATTTGCACCATGCCAAATCCGGGCGTAAAGTCCAGCCCCAAAAATTCAGCCCACAGCGCAATGCCACCCAAGATGATGCCAACCATCAGCAATAACCATCCCACTGTATTTTGCACTTGTACGGCCTTCTCTTTACTCATGGCTTCTTCCTCACAGTCTTTGATGACAAAAGAAAACGCCGCGTCGGGAACCGATACGCGGCGTTTAATTCATTCTAGTCGGGGCAGCGGGACTCGAACCCACGACCTCTTCAACCCCATTGAAGCGCGCTACCAGGCTGCGCCATGCCCCGAACGGTGCATATTATAGCAAATTGGGTATTCAGTGCAAAAATTGGGGAGTGACTAATTTTATGAGCATGGTATAACAGAAGCATGTCCCTTTATTTGATTTTACTTTTTATTGTCGCTCTTGTGCTGCTGGCTAATTGGCTAACCCAGCAAAACAATCCTACGTTCAATATTCTTTTTGACCGCGTTCTGCTTGTTTTTAATTTGCCCATTATCTTTAGTGGCATTTTGCTCGCCTTGCTTTCGCCAGAAGCCATTGAAGTGCTGCGCACACAGGGCGGGCTGCTGTTGGATAATTTCCCAGCAGCGGGCGCGGCGATTGGCTTGATGGGTGGCTGGGGGGTGCTGGTTAGTTTGCGTGGCGTGCGCCAGTTTTTGGCGCGTTGGCTGCCGTTTAACCCGGAAACGGCCGTGCATACACTCGCCCTCTATTTCAGCGGGTTTCTGGTTGGGAATACGCTGCTCACCCTGACACAGGGCGGACTGACGGAGATGGCCGTCACCGCGCAAGCAGCAGACATTGGCGATTTGGTTGTGCAACAGGCATTGTTTGTACTGCTGGCGCTGTTCGGCGTGGGATTGCTTATACGCCGCAACGGACACGCCTTATCAGAACGGCTGGGATTGCTGCCCATCACTGGTGCGCAAATTCGCATGGGGATTCGCTGGATTGTTATTCTGGTTCTGGTGCAGTGGGTGGCAGGGGCAATCTGGGCGTTGATTGACCCGGCGCAATCGGAACTGGTAGACAGCATTAGCGGCGAGTTGTTCAGCGGCCTGGACACGGTTTGGGAATGGTTTGTGTTGGCGCTGGCCGCAGGCATGGGTGAGGAGATTTTGTTCCGAGGGGCGTTGCAACCGGTGTTTGGGGTGTGGTTTACGGCCGTCTTATTTGCAGTAGCGCACGTACAATACGGCATCACGCCCATTACGCTGGTGGTGCTTATTATTGGCCTGGTACTGGGCCACATCCGCCAACGAACAAACACTAGCGTGGCGATTTTCGTGCATTTTGGCTACAACTTTGTGCTGGGGATGTTGGCGCTGCTGGCACTATATGCGCAGCAGTTTGTCAATGCAGGTGGATAACTTACTATTAGACTGGTTCAGTCGTTCCTCAGACTCGTTTAGTCGTTCCTCAGACTCGTTTAGTCGTTCCTCAGACTCGTTTAGTCGTTCCTCAGACTCGTTTAGTCGTTCCTCAGACTCGTTTAGTTGTTCCTCAGGCTCGTTTGGTTGTTCCTCAGGCTCGTTTAGTCGTTCCTCAAGCTCGTTTAGTCGTTCCTCAAGTTCGTTTGGTTGTTCCTCAAGCTCGTTTGGTTGTTCCTCGTCTTAAAATCTCGGGGCCGTTATGTGGGGACAATTCTATTCCGTGTTCGTCATTCATTCTTGTTCCGAGGGAAAGGTGAAGCCGAAGAGACTGCCAATGCTTTTGGCGCTGTGGGCGAAAACGTCGCCATTGTGTGCCAGGGCCGTGTACTTAACAAGAGTTAACCCTAACCCAATTCCTTCTGTGCCGCGTTTCAGAGGGTCGGCGATTTGCGCGAAGCCGTCCCACAGTTCTGCTAGTTTGCCATCGGGAATGCCACACCCGGTATCTTGTACCTCAAAGGATGTGTGTGCGTTTTTCTGCCACATGCGTACATGTATCTGCCCGCCTTCGGGGGTGAATTTGATGGCGTTGTGTACGAGGTGATGAATGGCGTCGGTCAGGCGATCCCGGTCAGCCGAAACGGAGAGAGAAGCACCATTTTCATCGAGGTGAAGTTGGATGTTTTTATTGGCGGCGAGGGGTTGTAACGGCCGTACCACCTCGACCACCAACTCGGCAAAATCGAACTCCGAACAACGTAAGGCCCCTTGCTTCTTCACAAAGGAAGCGAATTTCACCAGATTTTCTACCATATCATGGGCGCTTTTAACACCCTGCTGCAAATTGTTAAATTCTTCGCGTTGGGCAGTGGACAGGCTGTCTAGCCCATGCTGCTCAATTAACTGCAAAGCAAAGCCAATGTGCGCAAAGGGGGTGCGCAGTTCGTGACTAATGACGCCAATGAAATCGCTTTTGAGTTGGTCGCGCTCTTGGAGTTGTTGGTTGGCTTGTTCCAGGCTGGCGTATGCGTTCTGCAAGTCGCGGTTGAGGCGTACCAGGTCCGCAACGAGGCGGGCGTTTTCTAGGGCAACGGCCGTCTGATCAGCAAGCGTACTCAATAGCAGCAAATCATGGTCATAATAGCGCGTCCCAGCCACTTTTGGCCCCAGGCCCAGCAAGCCTATCCAGCGATCTTGCACACAAATCGGCACAAAAATCTCGACACCGAGATCGGCCAGCCATTCTCGTTCTAACTGCTCCACTTCTTGAAAACGGGGTTGTAAATCAATATCAAATTGCATCAAGGGGCGACGTTCTTTAGCCAGGTAGTCGGCTACAGGGCTGTTGGCGGTAAACGAACCCAACACCAGTTTGTCTGCGCCAAATCCATGTACGCTGATCAATTGGTAGACGCTGCGCCCTACCAAGTCTTCCCCGGTGTCTATCAGGTAGAGGGTTCCGTAGCTGATCTCCATTGCTTCGCTGATGAGGCGTACGGCCGTTCCCTCCAACTCAGTCAAATCTACAATGTTGCTGATGGTCTGGCTGTATTCGCGCAACGTACGATTCGTATCATACTTATTTTCGGCCATGAGGCGGGCAACCAGGCTTTGGATGCCATGTTGTATGGGCTGAAAGAGCAGGACAAGCAGCATCACCAACCCGGCGCCAGACAGTGTGGGCGAAACCCCGGCTGGTGCAAATTCACTCAAATAAATGTAGCCTCCCTCGTAAAGCAAACCAATGACGATGACGGCTAAAAGGTGGCTGAGAATGCGATCTAGCACAAGGCCGAGGTCAATTAACCGGTAGGTGAGGCTGGCATACGCGGCAAGAATAGTTGCCAACAAGCGTAAGATGGTTGCCAGAGTCAGGCTGCCAGTAAGTGCAGCCAGGTCTGCGACAATGATCAGCAGGATGACGAGCAGCCAATAACTGATGCGGTTACGATGCAAGGGGCGGCGTTCGGTGTCTCGGTAGGCGCGGATGGTGAAGACGGCCGTTCGCCCCCACAAACCTCCCCACACCAAAAGCAGAGCAATCAACCACACAGAACGCAGCACCTGCCACGTCAATGATGCCGCAAGCACATCCAAGATAATGAGCACCAGCAGCGTGACTGCTCCCCCTATCAACCAGGGGCGTTCCAGACTGTCATCTACCCGTAAAAACCCCTGTGTGAGGTACAAGAAATAAAAGGCTAACAGCAAGAACCCATACGCTACCAGACGTTCTTGCATGGCGCCGGCGGGCAGCAACAATCCCAATTCCCAGATGCCAACGGCCGTCAGGTAGCCCACCAGCAGACGCGCAAAACCACGCCGATAGGCAGGGCGAACAAGCGCCAGTAACGCGGCAACAAAATGTGCGATAGCAGAGGTAGCGACTATCAACGTGTCGAGATAATTTGCAATCATTCCGCCTCTTTCAGGCTAACCTATGGGAATTATATTTTACCAGCTATGAAAAAGGCATGAAAAGAGGCAGAATCAGTACCAGGGTACTAGTAGGCAGTTTGTTACTGTGCGTGATGACAGGCAACCCAGTGTGCGGCGTCGGGGTCGCCCAGGTTGCGGAAAACGGGGGTTTCTTGCTGGCATAGTTCAGTTGCCAGGGGGCAGCGTGGATGGAAGCGGCACGCCTGGGGTGGGTTGGCAGGATTGGGCACATCGCCCTGCAAAATAGCGTGCTGCCGTCGCGCTTCTTTGTCCGGATCGGGCACGGGAATGGCGGCCAGCAAGCCCTGGGTATAGGGGTGCAACGGCCGTTCATACACCGCACTACGCCCGCCCATTTCCACAATTTGCCCTAGATACATCACCGCAACACGGTCACTGAGATAGCGCACCATAGATAGGTCGTGGGAAATGAACAAGTACGTCAGCCCCAATTGCCGCTTCAAATCATCCAGCAAATTCACAATTTGCGCCTGAATGGACACGTCCAACGCCGACATAGGCTCATCGGCCACAATGAAGCGGGGGTTGGAAGCCAGGGCGCGGGCAATGCCTACCCGCTGCCGCTGTCCACCGGAAAATTCGTGTGGGTAACGGCCGTCAAATCGAGAGTCCAGCCCCACCATATTCAGAAGTTCAGCAACACGATTTTTGCGAGACACAGCATTGCCCACGTCATGGACGCGCAAGGGTTCGCCTACAATTTCGCCAATGGTCATGCGCGGGTTGAGCGAAGCATAGGGGTCTTGGAAGATGATTTGCATATCGCGGCGGGTCTGGCGCAGCTCTGTGGGGGAGAGGGTGGTCAGGTTACGGCCGTTCAGCAGCACCTCCCCCGCCGTTGGATGCAGCAACTGCAAAATGAGCCGCCCCGTTGTGGACTTGCCACAGCCGCTCTCGCCCACAAGACCCAACGTTTCCCCTTCATAAATAGCAAAATCCAGGCCATCCACTGCCTTCACCGCCCCAATTTGGCGGCGGGCCAATCCCCGTCGGATGGGAAAATGCTTTTTCAAACCACGAACTTCAATCAGCTTCTTTGTTGCATCGTTGCTGTCACTCATCGTTTTTTGTCTCCACGTATCCACTTTGTACGACATCCCAACGCCAGCAAGCGGCCGTATGATGCGTGCCCACTGGAATCAGAGGGGGATTCTCTTGCCAGCATTGCTCCACTGCAAAGCGACAGCGTTCCGCAAAGGGGCAATGCGTTGGCTTTACGTGCCCATTTGGCGGTGTTCCTTCAATGGGAATTAATCGCTGATTTTCATGGTTGTCAATGGTTGGCAGCGATTCTAACAAGCCCAGCGTATAGGGGTGTGCTGTGGCTTTGTACAACGCCCGCACCGGGGCCATTTCCACAATAAAGCCAGCGTACATCACCGCCACTTTGTCCACCAGGCCAGCGACTACGCCCATGTCATGCGTAATCCACAACACAGCCATGCCCAGCTTTTCACGCAAATTCTTCACCAATGAAACAATTTGCGCCTGAATGGTCACATCCAACGCGGTTGTTGGCTCATCGGCAATCAAGACTGCCGGATTGCAAGAAAGGGCCATAGCGATCATGATGCGCTGCCTCTGTCCGCCGGAGAATTGGTGAGGGTAATCCTTTAACCGGTTGGCCGCGTCGGGAATGCCTACCAAATTCAACATTTCAATGGTGCGTTGGCGGGCATCCTTATCACCCAGCCCCAGGTGTAACTTCAACCCTTCGGCCATCTGGCTGCCAATGGTACGCACCGGGTTTAATGACGTCATCGGGTCTTGAAATATCATGGCGATTTCGCGGCCACGAATGTGACGCAAATCGCGTTCTGGCAATTGGGTCAAATTGTTGCCCTCAAATAAGACGCTGCCGCCTTCAACTTTGCCGGGTGGATTGGGCACAAGCCCTAACAAAGAAAGAGCGCTGACGGATTTGCCGCAGCCGCTTTCGCCAACCAGGGCCATTGTTTCGCCGCGATCTAGCGTATAACTAATACCATTCACGGCGTGGATGGTGCCTTCTTCGGTATAGAAACGGGTAATGAGGTCTTTTACTTCGAGCAAATGGGTCATGGGTGTTCCTCATGTGGTTTGCAGGTTGCAAATGGCAAGCTTGCAAGTGGACTTGCTGGTTCTTATTCTTGCCTGATTAGCCGATTGCGCCAGCGGGCGCGACCGGGTCGAGTGATGTCCATTTGTCGCCGCAGCCCTTCGCCAAGCATGTTAAAGGCGAATATTTGCAGAAAGATAGCCAGGGCAACGAATACCACTTCCCAGGGAGAATGAATCATTTTTGACCAGAAATCGGAGAGCATTTGGGCAAGTTCGGCCGTGCCCGCTGTGAGTCCCAGGGCAACAGTTCCGGCAGTGTTGGCAGACTCGCCAATGATGACGTAGGCCTCGCCGATAAAGATGCCGAGAAAGCCAAGCTCCGCAATAACCAGTATGACGGCCCCTAGCTCGAAGGCGAGGAGGGCGGGTAAAGCTGTCCACAGTTGCGGCAAGATATAGTAGCGCAAGATGCCCAATGGTTTGACGCCGACGGCGCGTGCCCCTTCGATGTATGGGGCTTGCATGGTGGTGCGGGTGCTGTTTTTGACGAAAACGGCCGTATTCGCCCACCCTGTCACCGTTAGAGCCAAGATAAATGTCGGCAATGTTTTGTGTCCAATAAACGAAATGGCCGCCAGCGCAAAGAGCAAAATGGGAACCGAGAGACTAATTCCCACCAACGTATCAATCAACCGTTCTGCCCGCTGATACCAACCAGCCAGAAGCCCTAATGATGTGCCAATCAACAAGCGCACTACCACAATGGTCACACTGAGAATGAGTGTGGGGCGTACTGCATTGAGCAGACGACTGAGCAAGTCCCGGCCCGCATTATCTGTACCCAGCGGAAACATTTCCAGGCGAAATGGTGGAATTGGATTGCGAGAAGGAATGTAGGAACGGTCGCCAATGAACAGAACGTCATTAAACTGCTCCAGAGGGTCTTGTGGAGCGAGTGATGGGCCGACCAGGGCTACTAACACGAAAAAAGCACTGAGCACAAAACCAATGTATAAAGGATAGTTGCGGCTGCGATATTGCTTCATAGCTGTGTACCTTTCAGGCTAAGGCTGCCTGTTCTTCGCTGTCGGTAGATAACCGGGGGTCAAAGGCATAGGCCAGGACATTTGCCAGTAGATCAGCCAGTAACAGCAGCCCGCCCAAAATGACGGCAATGCTGGCTAACAAGTAAGGATCGCCAAAGAAAGCGCCGGGGGGGCGGGAGTCCAGGCGCAGGCCAATGGTGTAGAGGAAAATCCGGCCAATTCCCGGCCAGACAAAGATGGCTTCAACGATGACTAATGCGCCAACCATCAGGCGCATGGATTCACCTATGGTGAGCATGATGGGTGCAAGCATGTTGGGCCATGCGTGCTGCCACATGAGCCGGAACCAGCCCAGTCCCTTGCTGCGGGCTACACGCACGTAATCTTGCTGTAATTCATGTTCCAGCAGTCCGGCAGTGATCTTGGCAATGTACATGGCTGGCTGAATTGCCAGCACGAGAACGGGTAAAATCAGGTGTTCGTCTAGGCCATAACCGCTCAGGGGGATGAGGGTGGCGCGTGCCCCGCTGTATAGTGTGCGGTAAACCATTGCAGACAAGATGACGCCACCCAGCAAAAAACCGGGCATGGATGAACCCGCCGATAAGACGACTAATGCCTGAGGGGAGATGCGCCGGGTACGGGGGGAAATGGAGAGAAAGCCGAAGATTAGTCCCAGGAGAACGGCCGTTACCAGCGCAATAGACAGAAGGACAAGGCTGTTCTTAATCGGCGTGGCGATAATGCTGGCAACAGACAACCGCCCCACCTGCCCCAAATCACCAGCGAGAAGACCACGCACATAAGGAAGATAAGATACATCGGCCGTTTCCACTGTGCCAATGGTTGGGGCGGATAAGCGAGGATGGGCCAAAGCATAATAGAAGCCTACAACATTCAAAATCGGCAAAATGATAAGGATAATGATGACTTTGCGGGCAATTAATCGAATCACGATGTATTTCCTTGGTATGTTGAAAAGTAAGAGGTGAATTGGCTTATGGGTCTAATACTTGGAAGGAGTCGGTTGTCCAAAACGCATCTTCGTAGATGATGGCGTTAGGATAGCCGTAGGTTTGGTTGAAGGTCATATCTTCCACTTCCCCCAACGCAATGACATTATGAGCAGCATTAAACAAATTCTTGACCGTGTATTCTTGCGGGTCTATTTGCTGCAACGTGCAATTAGTTTGTGGATAGCAAGTATGTTTGGAATCTACGACCTGGCCGTTTTCGACAGTAAGGCTTAACTTTTGTGTGCTTATGTGGGGCTGACCATAACTGACATTAATGCTGTAGCGGACGATGTTTTGTGATTGCCACCGGCTCTCAGCTTCTTGTAAGTCGTTCTGGAGCGCGGCAAGGTCTATGGGTGGTTCGGCGCTGGCAACAATGGCCGTACTCAACGCATTGGATGTGGCCTGGGAACTGGGAACGGCCGTATCCACCATCCCCGCCTGGCTCCCGCTGCAACTAACCATGAACAATACAAAGCATAAACCACACAAAACCCATCGCAAAGCCTTCATTCTCCTTTCTGGCGTCATCAGCAAACTCCCTAGCCCAGTTATTGTAACCTTAAAAGCTGTCCCGTTCCATTGGACGCAATGCAGACAAGTTTTTTGGGTTTTTCAGATTTCGCGGAGTTTACCGTGAAGCGTGAAACGTAATGAACCGCTGGTCACGTTTCACGTTTTACGTTTCACGCCTTGATTACCCGATGAGTTCCCAAAGAACCGTTTTTTTGAAAAACCGGTCAATTTAGGGTTTGAGTGTCATTCTTGTCATTGTTTGCTTGCTCTGTTGCCTGTGCATACAATCCCCCCGATGGACGAAAGTTTGCAGGAAAAACTGCGCCGCTTGGGCGTTAAAAAAGGAGCGCGAGATTTGAAAATCCCGCCTCCCAAACCGTATGCGCCCTTGCCCATGCCAGCCGAAGAGCAGCCGGTCAGTTTCCGCCCGCCTGTGGCCGGAGATGATGATGACATCCCCGTGCTAGAGGCATTGCTGCCCGGTGGAGAAGTCATCGAAACGGCCGTTGGCTCCTGTTTCATTGTAGACCGCGTATATCCTTTGACTTACCGTCACGGCGATGACCTGTTAGGTGAATTGCTGGAGCTGTCACCGGAACACACCTCACTGCAAGATGAGCAGTTGCGCGACCTGAACTTCCGTCACTTTCTCTTTTTGGATACAGAAACCACCGGGCTTGCCGGGGCGGGCACGTTGGCCTTCATGGTCGGCGTGGCCTTCTTTGCCGACGATGCCTTTGTAGTGCGGCAATACTTTTTGCGCGATCATGGTGATGAAGCAGCGATGTTGACGCTGCTCAACGACCTGCTGGCGGACAAAGAAGGGCTGGTGACGTTTAACGGCCGTTCCTTCGACCTCCCCCTGCTAGACGGCCGTTACCTCATCAACCGCATGTTCAGCGATTTGCTAGATAAACCACACATTGACCTGCTGCACCCCGCCCGCCGCCTCTGGCGCACCCGTCTTGGTTCCTGTGCCCTCAGTTCACTAGAAAAAACCCTGTTAGGCGTACACCGCACCCAAGAAGATATTCCCGGCTGGCTCATTCCCAGCCTTTACCAGGAGTACCTACGCTCCGGCGATGCCCGCGAGCTGCTCCGCGTCTTTTACCACAACCAAATCGACATGCTTTCCATGGTCACACTCGCCACGCGCATGACCCGGCTCACTGCCCAGACCGCCGCCAACCCGCACCCCATTGACCAATACAGCCTGGGCAAGTGGCAGGCCGACACTGGCTTGCACGATGCTGCGGAAGCCAGCTTGCGCATGGCGCTGGCAGGCGACCTACCCCTGGAGATATACCACCAGGCGTTAGGCCGCCTGGGGTTGCTGTTAAAACGGCAAGATCGGCGCGATGAAGCCGTGCCCTTCTGGCAGCAAATGGCCGCCACCAGTTTTGACACAGTAGAAGCGCATGTTGAGCTGGCAAAATATTATGAATGGCATCAGGTTGATTTGGACACGGCCGTTCAGTGGACGGAGCAGGCCATGACCCTGGCACAAAGTTGGGGCACACACCGCTTCGGCATAGTACGCGGAGAGTTAGAGCATCGGCTGGCGCGGTTACGGCGCAAACAACAGGGCCTTGGAGGATGAATGGCTTACAAGTTGCGCTGCCCAATGATAGTTGGGGTGATGGTCTTGTTAGCAGCATGGCTGTTAGCCGGCTGTGCTACCCCGGTTGAATCTGTCCCTACATCTGTGCCGCTGGCTGCTTTGCCGCCCACGCTGACGGCAACACCATCAGCCGTGCCCCCTACATGGACGCCTACCGTCACGCCATCGCCCACCGCTACCAACACACCCACACCCACAACCACACCCACAGCGACGGCAACGCCCACGGCGACCAGCACGCCCACGCCCAATCCTGTGCCCGACTATATGGTCGGCGGGTTCGTGCAAGCGCCTTATTTGGAAGAACCTCCCGGTTCTGTGGCTTGCGATGGCACGGGCATTCTCTTTCGCAGCGGCTACCCCAGCGAGATGGGCTGGCGTTATTACACTGCCTATTTGCCCCCCTGTTACGGCCAGCAGGGGCGCACTTACCCGGTGCTTTACCTCTTTCACGGCTCCATCCAGACGGACAGCCATTGGGCAGACTTGGGGCTGCCACAATTAGTAGATGAGGGGATTGCGGACGGCCGTTACCCACCCTTCATCGTCATCATGCCCTACAACGACGACCTGGGCAACAAAACCTCCGGCGGCGAGCGCAGCATTGAAGGCATCACCGTCAACGCCCTGCTGCCCTATATTGACCAGACCTTTTGCACCTGGGCCGAGCCTGCCGGGCGCAGCATTGGCGGCATCTCGCGTGGCGGCTATTGGGCGTTGATGATCGCCTTTCGCCATACCGACCTCTTCACCTCCGTGTCTGGGCACAGCAGCCACCTGCGCTATGAAACAGACAAAGCAGAGTACAACCCCCTGTCCACCTACGCCGAAGCGGATTTGACCGATATGCGTATTTGGCTAGATTGGGGGGAGAAGGACTTCCTCTACTTCGGGCAAAAGACACTGCATGAATCATTAACAGAGGCAGGCATTGCCCACGATGTGCATATGAATGAGGGCGGGCATAACGAATGGTACTGGCTAGATCATATTGCTGAATACCTGGATTGGCACGCTGCCGCCTGGCCGTTGGATGCAGCCGCGTACCCGCCCTGCAATCCGTAGCGTCCCCGTAGGCCGACCGCATGAACCGAATGGGCCTGTCAGGTATAATCAGCCCATCCACAGATTGGTTTACTCTGCCAGATTGAACCAATCTAGACCAGATGACAAACGGGTCTAGACCGGATGACAAACGGGTCTAGACCGGATGACAATCGTGTCTAGACCGGATCACAATCGTGTCTGGACACGTTGCGCAAGTTGTTACGAGTTATGAAACGATTAGAAGCAACCGTGTACGGCCGTGTTCAAGGCGTCAGTTTCCGTTATTACACCCAACGCGAGGCCGGGCGGCTTAATTTAGTAGGGTGGGTAGCTAACCAGGCTGATGGCGCTGTGCGCGTTGTCGCTGAGGGGCCAGAAGACGTCCTGCAAGAATTTGAGACCTACCTGCATCGCGGTTCCCCGGCTGCCCACGTCAGCCGGGTAGAAAGCCGCTGGTTTGCCCCATCTGGCGAATTTTACCGCTTCGAGGTGCGTTGGTTATGAATGGAACATCGGAAGTTTTTGCCCAAAAGCGGCAGCGATTGGCCTGGTTTGTGTTATTTGGTGGATTCGTTGTATTTATCGCCATTGCAATTGCCATTCCCTGGCTGACAATCGCGTATGTGCAGGATACGACTGATTTGCTGCCCGTATTGGCGCAGTCTAACCAGGGCACAGTGAGCATTGACAGTGCTGTGGGGCCGCCGCGTGCAGCTTTGCCGGGCGAAGCGCCACAGGCGGTTAATCCCGGTGAAACGGTCTTGACGGATGCGACGGCGACGGGCTTGCTGCTGGTTTATCCGGCAGAAAACACAACAGAGGCGTTGGCGCGTTTGCAGCTTTATGGCACAACGAGTGTGCGCATTACGACCGCAGAAGCGCCGCGCTTTGAGTCGAGTGATAAGCCGTTAAGTTTTGCCGCAACGCTGACTGGCGGACGCATCCGTTTGGTAGTGGCTGATGTGGGGGAACGGCCGTACCTGATCATCCTGAACACCCCGCATGGCATTGTATACGTCCGCGAACCGGGCGAATACTCTCTGGACGTCAACAATGAAATGACCCAGGTGACGGTGCAGCAGGGCAGCCTGGATGTGCGTGCACAAGGCGAATCGCTCATCCTTAACTCCACACAACGGGCAGAGATTGCCCTGAATGCAGCCCCCGCCGGGCCATTGCCCCCGGAGCGGGACTTGGTGCAAAATGGCAGCTTTCGTGATCGTTGGTCTCGTTGGGTGCAGTTAGCCTGGACTGTGGAGCGGTCTGATCAACCTGTGGGACAAATAGACATTGCCGAGATTTTTGGCGAGGCTGGCTTGCAAATCACACGGACTGGCGAAGGTCATGCTGATGTGGGGGTGCGCCAGCTTATCAACCAGGATGTCACTGATTTTGAGATGCTGTTGTTGGAAATCAACCTGCGCATCCGCGACCAATCGTTGGGCGTGTGCGGCACGGTGGGCAGCGAGTGCCCGGTGATTGTGCGCATTGATTATGATGATGTGGATGGCAATCCGCAGGTGTGGCAGCAGGGCTTTTATGCCAGTGGTGAAATTGGCCCGGATGGGCCGCCGGATGTGTGTGTGTCCTGTCCGCCGCCCCGGTTTGAGCATTATCAGGTTCCGTTGGGGCAGCTTTTCTTGTTTCAAGCGGACCTGATTTCGGAATTGCAGCGCAAAGGTTTTTTACCGCCGCGCCGCATTAAAAGCATCAGTGTGATGGCTTCCGGGCACAGCTTTGCCGTTGAAATTTTGGATATTTCGTTGTTGGCGGAGGAACAGTTGGTGGAGTAGGGGTGATAAGTAGCAAGTCTGCAAGTGGCAGGTAAAAGACTTGTAAACTTGCCACTTGCGAACCTGCAAACTTCTTATTCGTCCATCCAATTTTTTAGCCACGCTTCTAAATCTTCGGGGGAGTTGGCGACAACGGCCGTAAATGTCGTGCCAGGATAATGCTGTTGGAACCATGCTTCTGTGAGCACTTGCGGCCAGTGGTGTGGGTTCACTGCTAACACATGGCGGTGTTTCAAATCGCCAATGCCCGCGTCGTCGGCGGAGAATCCGATAGTGAAACGGCCGTCAAAAGCTCCTCGTGCTGCTGCTGTGAACCATTTGGGGTCGGCTGTGGGCGGCAGCAGCACGTAAACCCGCCGGTAACTTTCGCGGGGTGTGCCGGCAGGCACAATTTGCACTTCGCGGGCCGCTTGCAGCAGCCGCAAAGCCAGTAAACGCGCTCCGCCACTACCCACAAAACGCACTTCGTACAATCCATCTCGGTCTGCGTTGAATTCGTAGCGCCAGATGGTGCGCCCTTCATCCAGGGTGCGCCCGCGGGAAAGAACGCTAACCTCTGTGGGAACGGCCGTTCCCGCAAAATCCGGTTGTTTAACCAGTAATTCAACCGTGTCGTGGCTGCGGGTAGAGGAGATAGTCGCGCTGATGCGGTCGCCGGGCTGTGGTCGGTCTGGTTCTAGTGTGATGTGTGTGTCTCCACTGCCGACGATGTTCAGCAGCCGCTTGTGCGGGCCAATGGGTCGCAGAAAAGCGTCACGCCAGAAAACGGACTGCTGCCGTTTCGGCAGGTTGGGCGCGGATTTCAGGTAGATGGTGATGATGTTGGCTTCAGAAACGGCCGTGACGTGCAGCGTCTCCCAATGGCTTAACGGCTGCGTTTTTTCACTCCACACAATCAATGGGCTGAATGGGTCTAGCCCGCCGGTGGGGTCAATGCCTATTTGCAAATTCACGTCGCTGGCTTCGAGTTGGCTGGCAACGGCCGTGTCTTCACTCGACCATGCCTGCGCTTCCACCGTCAACTCGTATTCATTGCCCACAGCGGATGGAACTTGCTGCCACAGCCCGCCTACGTGGGCGCTAAAGGGGCTGCTAACTTGCTGCACCGCCTGCCCATCCAGCGTGTACAGGCTGAAGCCCGGCTGCCGGTTTTTCCAATGCGGGTCGCCTTCTTGCGCAGATGACCACCATGGCGCCCAGGCAACGGCCGTGCGCAGCTTTCCATCATTCTGATGCTCAAAAAACGGCTCACCTAACTTCCCATTCAACAACAATTCAGTCCGTGCCATATCTTAACCCTACGGGAGTGTGCAAGTTTGCAAGTCTTACTTGCCGCTTGCCTACTTGCCACTTGCACACTCTTCTATCCATCAAACCCTAGTCCACGTTCCTTCAAAGAAACATACCGCTGATGACCTATCACAATGTGGTCAAGCAGCGAAATATCCAGCAGTTTGCCCGCTTGCGCAATTTGCCGCGTCACGGCCACATCCTCTGGCGAAGGCGATGGGTCGCCCGACGGGTGATTATGCACCACAATAAAAGCCGCTGCATTCTCCCGCAAAGCTGCGCGAAACAACTCCCCAATCCTCACCACCGACGTATTCAAGCTGCCCTTGTAAATGGTGGGTATACTCAATACGCCGTTGCGCGTATCCAGCAAAATCAGCCGCAAATGTTCTTGTTCCAAAAACATCATTTCTGACATCAGCAAATTCGCCGCATCTGCGGGTGAAGTGACGCGTGGCTTTTCCTGCGGTGCGCTTGCCATCAGTCGTCGCCCTACTTCCAACGCGGCTTTCATCTCAACGGCCTTTGCCGGGCCAATGCCCTTGACTCGTGTCAATTCGGCCACCGTTGCCCGCGCCAGTCCCGGTAAATCACGGAACTCACTCAAAAGACGCTCCGCCAATCGCAGTACATTTTCTCCCCCAACCCCCGTGCGCAAGATGATAGCCAGTAATTCGGCCGTTGATACAGCCTGTGCGCCGACACGCATTAACCGTTCACGGGGGCGATTCTCTTCTGCCATATCCCGAATCATTGGCACATACGCGACTGTCTCATCCATTTGTACCCTCCATCGTAGGGGCATGGCGTCGCCATGTCCCTACCCCCATTACGATGCCGATTTAATTAGAATTGAAAACTCATCCCATTCTTCCGAAGTAAGGTGCAGCGTAATCCCTCCCATCTCAATGTGATAGAGTACGTCGTCTATTTCTTCGCTGCGCCATACGGCAAAGTTGTCGCTCTCCGCCAACATCTCATCGTTGTCATTGTGATTGTTGTCCATTTTAATCTCCTTAAGTTTAAATATTAAAGCATGATATTTCGGGTTTAACCCTGCTTTTGGAATTATACCCAATGCGTCCATACAAAAAAGCCCCAGGGTATCCTGGGGCCTTTGGGTAAGATTTGACAAATCTTGGAGATTTGTCAAATCTAAAAACCATCAATTAATCATTGCGGCGTCTGCGGTCATCGCGGTTGCCGCCACGACCACGATTATCACGGCTGCGTCCACCGCGATCTCCCCGGTTGCCGCCACGGCTGCTACGACCACCAGAGTCCTGTTCACGGGCTTCTTCCAGTGTCCAGCCTTCGATAACGGCGCGGCGTGACAGGCGTACTTTGCCTTCTGGGTCTACGGCCGTTACCATGACCATCGCCTCGTCACCCATTTGCAGCGCATCTTCCACACGGTTGATGCGTTCGGGTGAAATTTGGGAGATGTGTACCAACCCATCAGTGCCGGGAATAATCTCTACAAATGCACCAAAGTCGGTAATGCGGACAACCTTGCCCGTGTAGATTTTGCCTGGCTCTGGTCCGGCTGCGAGGATGTTGATCATCTCTACCGCTTCGTCAGCCTTGGGGCCATCTACACCTGCCACAAACACTGTACCGTCTTCTTTAATGTCAATGGAGACCTCGTAGGTTTCTTCCAGGCTACGGATGGTGGCACCGCCCTTGCCGATAATGGCCCCGATTTTATCCGGGTCAATCTTCAGGGAGGTCATACGTGGAGCATTGGGGTTTAGTTCTTCTCGTGGCGTGGCGATGGTTTGCAGCATGGAGTCCAGAATTTGCATCCGGCCAACACGGGCTTGTTCCAGCGCTTCGGCCATGATTTCACGGGAGAGGCCGCTGATTTTGATGTCCATTTGCAGCGCGGTGATGCCGTCGCTGGTTCCGGCGACTTTGAAGTCCATGTCGCCCAGGTGGTCTTCCAACCCTTGAATGTCAGTGAGGATGGCGTATTTTGCGCCATCGCTGATGAGGCCCATCGCCACACCAGCAACGGGGCGCTTGATAGGCACACCGCAGTCCATGAGCGCTAATGTGGAGGCGCAGACGCTGGCCTGGCTGGTGCTGCCGTTGGAGGAAAGCACCTCGGAGACGACGCGGATGGCGTAGGGGAATTCTTCTTCACTGGGGATCATGGGGCGCAGGGCGTTGCCTGCCAGTGCGCCGTGCCCAATCTCGCGCCGTTTGGGGCCACGCAGGGGCCAGGTTTCGCCGGTGGAGAAGGGAGGGAAGTTGTAGTGGTGCATGTAGCGTTGGCTTTCTTCGGGTGAAAGGCCGTCGAGTTTCTGGGCTTCGCGGGGGGTTCCCAGGGCAACGATGGAGAGTACCTGGGTTTGACCGCGACGGAACAGGCCAGAGCCGTGTGCTTTGGGGCTGATGCCTACTTCGGAGGATAACGGCCGTATCGTTACAGAATCTCTCCCATCCGGGCGGATCCCTTCATATAAAATGCGATTGCGAATCGCCATCTTTAGTTCATAGGCAAAGATTTCGCGTACCGCCTTCGAGTCTACTGGCGGGTCCATCTCCATAAAGCTGGTAACAATCTCTTCACGAAGCGCATCGGCTGCTTCATTTCGGTCGTGACGCTCTGTGTTTTCCACAACCAGGTTGCGAATACGATCTCCCAAACGTTCTTTGACCTGTGCGGCCAGGCTCTCGTCATTGGACTCTAATGACACCTCAAATTTGGGTTTACCTACAGAGGCACGCATTTCCTCTTGCACATCCAGCAGCGGCTGAATCGCCTGATGGCCTAATTCAAGCGCCTCAAGCACCATTTCCTCAGTGGCCTCATGTGCGCCTGCTTCCACCATAATGATGGCGTCACGGGTTCCGGCCATACGCAGGTCAAGGATACTATCTACCATTTCTTCAGTGGTGGGGTCAATGACAAATTCGCCGTTGATGTGCCCCACGCGCACCGCACCAATCGGGCCATTCCAAGGAATGTCGGAAATAGTGAGGGCGGCGCTGGCAGCATTTACAGCCATGATGTCCAGGTGGTGGATGCTATCTGAGGAGAGTGTGGTAACGATGACCTGCACCTCGTTACGCATCCCATCGGGAAAAAGGGGACGCAGGGGCCGATCTGTGAGCCGTGCCGTGAGAATGGCCTCGGTTGTGGGACGGCCTTCACGACGGAAAAAACTGCCAGGGATACGGCCAGCGGCGTACATTTTTTCTTCGTACTCTACGCTGAGGGGAAAGAAATCCAGCCCTTCACGGATGTTTTTGGACATGGTGGCCGTTGCCAGCAGCATACTATCGCCCAGGCGAATGGTGATAGCGCCGCCAGCCTGCTCGGCCAACTTGCCGGTGGCAAAGGTCACTTCTTTATTGCCGACCGTCGTTGTAAAAATATGATCAGGATTCATGTAAATTCTCCAAGAATGTATTAATTTCGTTCAGTGAACACAGCAAGGTGCAGAAAAAGGGACAAGCCAACATAGCATTGCCCGGTTGTTTGTTATGCTGTTGAACGAAATGATGTGGGGCAAATGGGGGGTTAGGGACTGGGAATTAGCTCATAACCTTTGCCGCTATGGGGCAATTCCCAATACCTAAGCCAACCTTGCCCCGCCGATAAAAAGCGACGAGTAGATGCTGTCCACTTGACAGACCATCTACTCGTCGGGTTCATGCTTTTTAACGACGCAGCCCCAATCGCTTAATGAGTGCGCGATACTTTTCTGGGTCTTTCTTGCTCAGGTAGCGCAGCATCCGGCGGCGCTTACCAACCAATTTGAGCAACCCGCGACGGGAGCTTTCATCGTGTTTGTGCATACGCAGGTGTTCCTGCAATTGGTGAATACGTTTGTCGAAAATGGCGATTTGTACTTCTGCCGAACCGGTATCGCCTTCGGCGCTGCCAAATTCTTTTATCAATTCGGCTTTTTCTGCCTGTTCTAATGGCATGGTTTGTGTCCTCCACAAGTTATTTGATTTAGCCAGCAAGCCGCCGTGCCGAGTACGTCGTACTTCCTAGCCAGCATAAAATTATACCGTAGTGAAATTTCTTTGCCAAACCGGGGTGCAGTTGGCTTCTGGCTGTTTGGTTTAGCCATATTATTTTCGGGTCTTTCGGATTTCGCGGGATTTGCCGTGAAACGTGACCAGAGGTTCATTACGTTTCACGCCTTGATTACCCCACGAGTTCCCCAAGAGCCTTATTTTCATTGCTCTTGTTCGTCCAGAGTTTGCAGTACGGCCGTCCACTCCTCTGTATCGTGATAAGGCTGCCAGTGCGGTGAGTTGAGCATGAATGCGCGGTCATTGAACCCGGCGGCAATGGCTTGCCGCAGATAGGCAAAGGCATCTTGGGGTTGGTTGAGTTTGAGGTGGGTAACGGCCGTATTCCAAAACACCCAGCCCGGCACAGTAGCTTGTTGCATGGCTTGTTGGTAATCGGCCAGCGCTTGTGCATAGCGCCCGGCCAGCAAATGGCCGTTGCCGCGCACGCCCAGGGCGACCGCCGGATTAAAACTCACGCTGTATACTGCCTCATCGTATGCGGTTTGGTGGAAGCCCAGCTTTTTGGCGGTAGCGATGGAGGGCGTGTTGTCGGCCCAGCAGAGCCAGCCGATGTCATACACACCTTGCGCCAGCGCGTGGCGGATGGTTCCCGTTGCCATCAAGGTTGCCAGCCCGCGCCGCCGGAAAGGTACGGCCGTTTCAATGCCCAATTCGCAGCGCGGCCCGGTGTTGTACTCGGACATGCACCAACCCACAATCTTGTTTTCATGCACCAGACAGCGGCCAAAGCTGTTGGCAAGAAAGGCGGCGATGGACGGCCGTTCCGACAGCATCTCCTCGGTCACATAATCGAGATTGGTGATGGATGGGTCGGCCAGCAGCGCCGCGTCTACCGGGCGCAGGGCCACATCGGGCGGCACGGTTAGCGGCCATTCGCGCTGCCGTGCATCTTGGCGAAAGTAGAAGCGGGGCCGCTGCGCGGGGTAGGTCTGCGGGAAGAAATCGGCCACATCGCTGTGCCAATCAGGAGGCAGGTGCAGGGTGACGCCTTCACGCCCGTCAGCCTGGGCGATGGGCACAAAAGTGTCGGCAAAAAAAGCCGCCAGTTGCGGCCGTTCGCGCCCGCCCGCATAAACGCGGTGGTTTGCCCAGCAGACGGCCGTTTCCGGCACACGCACATCATCCACCCATACCCGCCCTGTTGTCGTTCCCGTCAAAATGGCGTCAATGGTCAGGCAGTGGGAGAGGGGGGTGAATAACGGCCGTGTTTTGGCAAAATCAGGTGGCGTTAATTCGTGCATCATCGCTAACCTCCAAAATCCATCGCCACATACGGCATGCCCGCTTCGATGCGCTCTTTACGGCCGTGCATAAAAGTTTGCGCCCATCTATCTCCTGCCAGGCTGTCAAAGTCGCGGGTGATGATGGCGTAGAGGTCAATCTCGCGCAGCTTCATAAAGTAGGGCACGTCGCGTAGCCAGGCGTGGTCTAGTTCATTTTCCTGATCATATCCGTGCAGAAATTGCTGCCAAAAGTGCGTGCCAAATGTCACTGGTTCCGGGTGATTGGTGATGGCGTAGAACAGCACCATCGCCAAATCGTAGGCAAAATGGCCGTAGCAGCAGTCGTCAAAGTCGAAGAGGGTGATGTGCCCCGCTTCGTCCACAAAAAAGTTTCCGGCGTGGGCATCTTGGTGAATCATGCCGTAGCCGTCGGGGGTTTCGGGCAGGGTGGCGAGATGGGTCATGAGGTCGTGGTAGCGCTGGAGTACGGCCGTTTCCCCCGTCGGAATAATCTCCTCCAACCCCAGATTGTTGCGGTCTTGCCATTGGCCCCGCTTGCCGTTGGGGTGGGGGGTGTAGCTTTTGCTGAGATGGTGGATGCGGCCGAGGAGACGGCCGTACTCAACCATCAACGCATCCGTCCAACCGCCCATTTGCCACACCGGGCCGCCTTGCGCCTTCACAAAAGCCGTCGCCAAAAACGCGCCTCCCTGCCCATCAGGGATTTCTTCCACCAATTGGCCGTTGGCCGACAGCACAGCTTTTGCCACGCCCGCGCCGCCCGCCGCCAGATAGTTGATCCAGTTCACTTCGCCGCGAATCAATTCTGGCGAGCGGCGGCGACTGTGACCCAGGCGTAGGATGTATGCACGGCCGTCTTGCGCATATTCGTACATGAAGCTCTCGAAGCCATCCAGCAACGTCATCTGGTCGGCGGCAACGCCATAACGCTGCCGCGCCTCGCTTAAAATGGCTTCATTAAATCGCTCCCGAATCGCTTTTTCCATCGAGATAGTCCAATAAGTGCGACGCACCTTCAAGGTGCGTCGCACTTTGCTACTAACGGCGCAGCCGCGAGAAAGTGCGGGCTACAATTTCCTCGCGCAGTTGCACCAATTCCGGGTAATCGTAGAAAAACTGCACCTTTTGGTCGGCGATGCTGCTGCCGCTGGGACGGGGTTGTAGCACAAAGGCCGTCCACGATTCGGCGATGTCTTCGCCGGGATTGGTGGCGGCGTAGTCGGTGACAAACTGGTCGGGGTGACGCTCATAAAAAGCGTACACCGCATCTTCGTATTCGCCCTCGTCCTCAATGGCTTGAATGTCGAGGTATTCGTCTTCTAAATCAGTCCAGAAGCGTTGGTAGAACTGGTTGATGTAGGAGTTGGCATGGCTGCATCCTTCGCCGGGGAAAAAGGTGGGGCAGGAAGCGGCCGTTTCGTCATACAATTCCTCGTCATCTTGCTGGTAAAACAGGTCGGTGTCCAGGTCTACCTGATGGTCGTTTAGCGTTAGTAAATGGCCGAATTCGTGAATCAGGCTGTAAGTCAATTCCTGCTGATTGCCCGCATCCACAATGTCTACGGCCAGCGCCCATTTCATCGGGTCGTCCGGGTCTTGTTCAACGGCCGCATACACATTCTCCACGCCATCCGTAAAAATGTAGAACTTGCTCACATAGTCGCGCTGGTCTGCGGGGATGAGGTTGCTGAAATATTCCCAAATGGCTTGGTGGGTGGCTGTGTCATCCTGGTAGCCTTGCCAGTCGGCCTGCACATCAGGCGTGTCCAGCACGCTAATCTCGTTGCCATTAACGGCATAGACGATGATGGCGTCCTCGCCCATTTCTTGCAGGTCTTGGTATTGGTTGTCTTCATTGCCGAACATGCCAAAAACGTCGTCCAAAATGCTGCCGTATTCGGTATCGGCGTCATCGGCGAGATAGCAAAGCTGGTCTACGGGGTCGTACACTTCGTCAGGGTAGCAGTCTTCGGCCGTTTCGTAGTAGCCGTCGTTGTACTCTTCGTCGGAATAGTCCGCTTCTTCATCATAACTGCCGTCATTGTAACTGCTGTCATCAATGACGTAGCATACTTCTTCATTGGGATCGTATTCGTCGCCGGGGTCGCAATCTTCGGGGCCGGAAGCATTGTAATAGTCGTAATATTCGTTGTTGCCGCAAGCTGCCAGCCCGACAATTAATACGAGCAAAAAGCTCCAGAGAAGGCGTTGATAATGGGTGTTTTTCATGAGCTTATCTCCTGGTTTTTATTTGGCGTGTATTTTAGCCTCTTTATGGCTTCCAGGTGTAGGGATAGGTGTTGGTGAGAAAACGGAAGCCGCGTTTTTGCAAGATGGCGCGGCTCATATCGCTGGCGTCAATCATGAGGAAGCGGTAGCCGCGCTGCCGGGCTTCTTGGGCGCGGGTGTTGACAACGGCCGTATACGCCCCCCTTCCTCGATAATCCACCAAAGTCGCTCCGCCCCACATCCCGGCAAACTGGCTGCCCGGTGGAAAGGACGCCCACGCGCCACAAACCGGCTTGCCATCCAGGTAAACCAGATACACGCTCCACTGTTCCGGCTCTTTCAAAAATTCACTGAGCTGCTCTTCCAGCCAGTGAAAATCGTGGCCCCAAACTTGCTGCTGAATGGCAACGATGTCGCGTATTTGGACAATGGTGGTCACGCGGCGTACATCGGCCGTGACCGGCTGCCAATAGCTGTCGGGCGCTTCTTCCATGTCTAGTACCAGCAGCCCTTCGGCCTCATCCGGCTCAAAGCCGTGTGCGCTGAGGCGCTCTTTCAGGTCGGACGGTTGGTCGTGGTCGTACACTTTCCACTCCAGCCCGCTTCCGCCAATGCTTTGGAAGTAGGTGATTTGCTCTTGGATAACGCGGTTGGCGGTAACGGCCGTCAACTGGCTATAAATCACAAAATGCAACCGATTGGGCAGCGTGCAAATGTGGCGCACCACATCGGGCGTCTCTTCGCGGCGGTACAGGGAGTGCGTCCCCTGCCGTCGCTCTTGTTCATCATACAGCGCTAAAATAGCTAAGGTGTCCATAAAACGGGTGTCCTTTGCGAGCCGTGATGCGTGAAACGTGAAACGTGAAACGTGATACCTTTTTATTCACGTTTCACGCTTCACGTTTCACTTGCGGAATAAGTATATCGCCCATCCCAGCGTGGCACGGCCGTATTGCAAATATTCACGCTTTTGATCACGTACTCGCTCCAACAGTTCCGGCACATCAGGATCATCTGCATGGGCCAGCGCATAATTTTCGCTCGCGTACCACTGTAAAGATTCGTAAGTATCCCAATCGTCCTGATTGCTAACAAGCGTATACAGCAATTTTAGCCCCAACGTCTGCCCAACAGTGGCATTCTCATAGTGCGTACCAAACATATCCGCCTTCATATTCGCCATTTGCAGGTATTCGGGGTCAGGTTCTTGCAACCAGTACGGCTCGCCAACGGCAATCAGCCCGCCCGGTTTAGTCATCGCTTGCAGCGCGGTCAGCGTCCCTTTGTGCCCGTTAAAAATCCAGCTTGCGCCCAGGCATACCGTCAGATCGAAACTTTCTGGTGCATCCGGCGTGTACTTTGCGCCGTCCATTTCCAGCAGAGTGATGTCAACGTGTGGCGCTCGCTCGGCCAGTTTTGCTTGGGCGTCGCGGATGCAGTAGGGGGAGGTGTCTACGCCAACGGCCGTTACCTCATACCTCTTCGCAATTTGCGCCAGCAGCTCCGCCTTGCCGCAAGCCAACTCCAGCACCTTTGCATTTGGTGGCAGCCGCAGCAGTTCCACCAGCCGCGCAAACTTCTGCAAACTGCTGGGGTTGCAAATGATATGTTCTTTATGTGTGATGTCGAAAAATTTCCAGATGTTCATGATAGGTGTTGTTTCCTTCTCTTTGGGAATTTGAGGGGTAATCGCAGCGTAAAACGTGAAACGTGATGCGTGACCAGAAAGGATTCACGTTTCACTCCCTAAAATCCGAAAGCCCCTATTTCCTTCTGTAAAATGGGGATTGACGAATCGCTAATCTCCCAATTGATTATATAGTTTGACATAATTCTCGAAGCGCCAGGAGGCAATACGGCCGTTTGCCACCCCATCCTGCACCGCACAACCCGGCTCGCTATCATGGCGGCAGTCACTAAAACGGCACTGCACAGCAAAGTCGGCAATGTCCGGGTAGAAGTCGAGCAAGTCATCCGCTTCAAGCCCCAGCAGCCCCATATCTTTAATGCCCGGCGTGTCAATGACATAGCCATTGAGCGGCCGCAGCGGATACATGACGGCCTGCGTGGTGGTGTGCCGCCCCTCGCGGCTGGGCATGTTGCTGATGCGGGCCGTGCGCAGATTCAGGTCAGGATCAATGGTGTTGAGCAGCGTAGATTTGCCCACGCCGGCCAGCCCGGCCAGCACGGTGGTTTTGTGGCGCAGCACGGCCGTCAACTCCCCAATTCCCTCGCCCGTTACCGCACTGGTGTACAGGACGCGATGGTTGAGAGTTTGATACGGCCGTAACAACGTATCTACCTCCGCCATATCATCGGCCAGGTCAATTTTGTTAATGCAGACAATCCCCGATAGGTTATTGCGTTCCGCGCCAATCAGATACTCATCCACCATTTGCAGCCACAAATGCGGCTCGCGCCACGCGGCCACAATCAAGACCTGATCGACATTCGCCGTCAAAAGCTGGCGCAAATGGCCGTAAAAGGGATCGGCACGCCCCAATCCACTGCGGCGCGGCAGCACTTCCTGCACAAAACCGCGCCCCTCTTCCTGTTGGCTCACTAACACGCGATCCCCAACAGCGACAATGTTGGTATAGCCCGTTTGCTCGGCAATCAGCGCACCGCGCCAATCGCAGACGAGAATCTCATCATTCAAGGCAACCCGGCACAACCCCCGGCTAACCTCAATGACAATACCCAGTGCATAAGGCGAATCGGCGGCCAACTGCTGCCATCCTGCCTCATCAAAATCGCTGGCGACGGCTTGCGCCGATAGCATTTCTACCTGCTCGCGCCGTTCCAACTCATCACGCGGCATAATGCGCCGGTCCGCCACCACCCCGAACTCATTGGGCTGCAAAGGCTGCCAATCGCTGCGGTGTTTTTCCTGATTGGCGGCCGTGTTATGCCGCACCGTTTTGCGCTGCGCTTTTTGTGCCTGCCACGCCTCTCGCTGTCGTTCTTTTAAGCGTTGTTTCTGTTTCTTACTTTTCGTCAAATTGTTTACCTCTTGTTGAATCACTCGTTTGTTGGCGTCATGCACCAGTCAATCAAGCGGCGCACAAAGTCGGCGGTAGGGTAGCGTTTGCTGTCGTGCTTCCAGCGTGGCATCTCCAATTGCCTTGCGCCCGGTTGGCGCGGGAACTGTATGCCCTCAATTTTCAGCAGTGCAAACGCATCACGCGGCTCCGGGATACGATAGGCAATGATGAACTGCTTCTTCGTGTCGAAGATGCGCAGATACCGTTCTTTAACCGGCTCCACGAACCCGCTCTCGTCCGGCAGTTTTTGCGTTGCCTCTTGTACATACCAGAGGTACTCTCGCCCTTTATAATTCACTTTCCGCCGCCCTTTTTTGCTAACTGCCATGATTGCTCCTTAGCCAGTCAGCTTGTCAGGCTGACTGGCTGAAATGCTGACTAGCTGATCGCCTTCCGATACGTCGCTGCCCGCTTTGCAATTTCAAAGCCCATACTTTTGTAAATGTTGAGCGCTCCGCTGAGGTTTTCTGCGTCCACGCCGAGGGCGCTTTCGGTCATGCCCAGCTCTTTTTGCCGTTGCAAACTGTGGGCAATGAGGGCGTGTGCCAGACCGCGCTTGCGCCACGGCCGTCTCGTGAAAATGGTTTCGGTGTAGCCGCGTAAACGGCCGTATTCCTCATTCTCCTGCTCATCAATAAACGTCAGCACCCCACCAGCTACCTCATCACCATCCCAGGCCACCTGCCATAGGGCTGGGTTAAAAGTGGGATGTTCCCGCCATTCCACAAAGTTTTCTTCTGTCCATTCGCGTGCGCCCCAATGGTCGCGGAACGCTTCACGCGCCGCTTCCCAAATTTGCCGCCACTGCGACAAATCCGCCGGGCGCATCTCCAACCCATCCGGCAGTGGCCGGTCAGGGATGTCCTCCAGATTGGGCCGCACCATGTCGTAGCCGTAACGGATTGCTTCATACCCTTCACTTTGCAGAAGCGCTTCCCAATGTTTTGCGCCATCAGACGCCCAACATTGATAGACTTTTGGCCCATCGTCCGGTTCATCGGCGGCGATGTCGTGCAGCCGTTGTTCCAGGTAGCGCGTCATGGCGCGGCGGATGCCCATGTCTCGCCAATTTGGATGCAGATAGGCGAAGTGGCTGTAGACGCGGGTTTTGTCGAGAAGCTGATCGTGCCAGCAACGGCCGTATCCCACCACTTCGCCATCCACCTCTGCAAAAATCATGTCCGTAAACGGGTCACAATTGCTCATGTGGGCATAATCACGGGCCGTATCCTCTACCGAGATAGCCCACTCCATGCCATCAGCTTCCAGGCTGGCTGTGATCACGGCCACCATCTTTGGGTAATCCGACTCGCCGAGAAAGCCGCGAAAATGCAGCCCGGCCACATCGGGTGCGTCAGCCACAAATACATCATTCATCTCCATTTGCTTTTCCATGCCATAACTCCTGCATTACATCTGAATGCACTAACAACTCGTCTAGCGTGCCTTGCGCCGCAAGACGGCCGTTCTCCAATACCAAAATCTGATCCGCCCGCCGCAGCGCCGCCCGCCGATGCGACACAACAAACAGGTAGAGAGCAGGGGAGCAGGGGAGCAAGGAGATTCTCCTTGCTCCCCTGCTCCCCTGCTTCCCCGCTAAAAGCCTTTCCCACAACAATGTTTCCGTCTCCACATCCAGCGCACTGGAGAGGTCATCGAACACCAGCAGTTCTGCGCTGCGCACAAACATGCGGGCGGCGGCGGTGCGCTGCACCTGCCCGCCAGACAGCCGTACACCGCGTGGCCCGACAATGGTGTCCAGGCCATGTTCTAACTGCGCCACATCCGCTTCCAGCACAGCGCGGTGGATGGCGCTGTCCACATCCACAGCTTGCGGCGGCAGCCCCAGCAGAATATTTTCCCGCAAAGGCATACTGAACAGATGCGGAATCTGCGGCGTGTATGCCGAGCGCGGCGGCACAAAAAACGCTGCCGGATCAGCAACCACTTCGCCATTCCAACGAATTTCGCCGCCATCCATTGGCAGCAGCCCCAGCAAAACCCGCAGCAGCGTCGTCTTGCCCGCGCCAATCCGCCCGGTGATGACGGTGAAGCTGCCACGCGGCAGCGTGAAAGAGACATTGGCAATGCCAGTGTTCAATAATCGGTTATCAGTAATCAGTGATGGATCATCTGACAACTGATTACTGACCACTGAATACTGATAACTTAACCCTTTAATTTCCAGCCTTTCCAAACGCTCGGCAGAATTTGCCACTTGCAAACTTGCAAACTTGCCACTTGCAAACTCGCCCTGCTTATACGCGCCTTCATAAATCGACCCATGTTCCACAATACTTTCCGGCGGCGCATCGGGGTGCATGGCCTGGACGCGATCTAGCACCACGCGCTGGCTGGCAATTTCCGAGAGATAGCTGCCAAAGTTGGCCGGGAAGCGGGCGACGAAGAAGAGGTAGCTGCTGAACAAGGCAAAATCGCCGACGGTGAAATCGCCCCGCGCCATTGCCGCCCCGGTTAGCAAGACCATTACCGCCACAGCCACATCGCCCATATGGTCGGCGACGGAGAAGGCCATTGCCGAAAATGTGCCGCGACGCACATTGCGCCGCCGCCGCTCGTCGCTTAGTTTTTCCAGATAGTACATGGCCGATGATTCGGCGTTGGCGACCTTGACGGCTTGAATTGCGCCAAACAGTTCGCCCAAAAAGCTGGTGACGGCGCTGTCTCCTTCGCGGCTTTCGCGGTGATAGCGCATGAGCCGCTCCCAGGCGAAGCGGTTGAGGAAAAAGACGCCGATGAGGGGCAGAACGGCAACGGCCGTAATCAGCCCATCAATCCGCGCCATAATCACCAACGCAAACAGCGTAAACGCCGCGTGCCCGGCAATTTCGGGAATCCAGGTGGGGAAATCGCCATAATCGGCGAGATCATGATCCAGCCGATTGAGCGCATCGCCGATGGAGATGGGCAGCGGCAGCGCACCCGGCTTGCGCAGGATGTTTTGCACCACATTTTTGCGCAGCAGCGTCTGCCCCGCCAGCCGCACTTTCGCCGCCGACAGATTGCCGCCCACGTCCACAATCATGCGTGATGCTTCAATGGCAACAATCAAGGCCAGGATGGTGGGCAGGTTGAGGGCAACGCTTGCTTCCCCCGTCAGCCGGTCGAAAAACAGCTTTTGCAGCCAGCCAGGTACGGTACGCATTCCAAACGCATACACCGCTGCCGCCACACTGAGCCAGAAAAAGCCAGGCCGGTAGCGGATTAGCGCCCACGTTCCCTTCCAAACTGATAACTGATAACTGATAACTGATGACTGGTTAATGATCACTGTAATGCCTCCTCCATGCCGGTTTGTAGGAGTTGGGAGAAGCGGCTGGTTGGGTTGGCGGCCAGGTCGGTGCGACGGCCGTGTTCAACGATACCCCCGTTCTGCAAAATCAAAATATCATCCGCCCGCTGCACGGTGCCCAGTCGATGAGCAATGATGACGGCCGTGCGATTACGCAGCAAGCGTTCAATCGCCCGCTCCAACAACTGCTCCGTCGCCGGGTCCAGCCGGGACGAGGCTTCATCCAAAATGATGAGGCGCGGGTCGCGCAAAAAGACGCGAGTGAAGGCCAACAACTGCGCCTCGCCTGCCGACAGCCCTTTACCATCCGCTTGCAGCATCGTGTCCAGGCCATTGGGCAGCGCGTGCAGCCAATCGCCCAGCCCCAGCGTTTCCAGCGCGGCGACGATTTGCCCATCGCTAATGGGGGCTTGCTGCGGGTCATAATTGCGGAACAGCGTCAGATTGTCGCGGACGGTGGCGGCGAACAACTGCACGTCTTGCGTGACCATGCCCACATGCTGCCGCAAATCGGACAAGGCGACATCGCTGATGTTCACGCCATCCAGCCGAATTGCGCCTTCATCCACATCGTACAGCCGGAACAGCAGCCGCGTCAGCGTGGTTTTGCCGCTGCCCGTGCGCCCCAAGATGCCGAGCGTTTTGCCAGCTTCCAATTCAAAAGTGATATGGTGCAGAACCGTTTGAGATTGGAGATTAGAGATTGGAGATTGCTCATTGGCAATTGACAATTGGCTATTAGCCATTGGCAATTTGTCTTTGTACATAAAGGAGACGTTTTCAAAACGAATGGTGGGCGCGGCGGTGGGGAGATGGGCAACGGCCGTTTCCCTCACCCCCGCCTCAATCTGAAAAAACGCATTAATCCGGCCAATCCCGGCATAAGCGCGTTGCAATTGCGACACCTGGCGGCGAATATATTTGAGCGGACTTTCCAACAAGCCCACGTAATAGACCATCAGGTAAACCGTGCCGATGCTCATGTTTCCTTGCAAATAAGCATTGCCAGCCAGCGCCAGCGTTGCCGCCAGCGCAAAAACATAGAGCATGTAGCTGCTGGTAAAGCTCAGGCCGCCCAGCCAGTCATCGCGCAGCCGCCAGTGGGTGATGTGGGCCATGATGGGATAGAGGCGGGCCATCACGTAGGCTTCGCCGCCGTTGGCGCGGATGTCTTCTGTGCCCGATAAGCGCTCGCCGAGATAACCGGCTAATTCGGCGTAACCCTGGCGCACAGCGCCGGCCACTCTGACAACTTGGGGGCGGATGGCGCGTTGCACGCCGAACATGAGCAAAACGTAGATCATCCCAATGAGGCCGTAAACCCACGATTGGTAAAAGATGAGGAGCAGCACGCCGATGAGGAGCAGGCTGTTGCCGAACATTTGCACGACCAGCGCGGAGAAGGACTCGGCCAGGGTGCTGATGTCGCCGTCTACCCGCTCGATGAGTTCGCCGGGGGTGCGCAGTTTGTGGAAGCCCATGTCGAGGCGTAGTACGTGCGCGGCAAGCTCCACGCGCAGGTTGTTGGTGGCGGCCCAGCCCAAATCTTCGCCGACGTAGGTGCTGAGCAGGCTGATGAGTTTCTGGCTGAGGACGATGATGAAGAAGGCAACGGCCGTTCCCGTCAACACCCGCCCCTCAGCGCCCGCCTGCGCCGCATCCAAAAAGCGGCGAATAGTCTGCGGGGCCAGCAGTTGCAGCCCAATGCTGCCCAGCACCAACAACCCCAGCAGCGTGACTTTGCGGCGATACGGCCGTAAGTAACGCCAGAGCATTTTTAGAGATTGTTTGATATTTGTGTCTTCCATTCTTTCCTCAAGAGAGATTGGAGATTAGAGATTGGAGATTGGCTCAATCTCTAATCTCCAATCTCTAAATCTCTCCCCTCCCACCGCGACTCGTCCGCCTTGCGCTTCATCGGGTCGTTGTCTGTGTAGCGCCGCCAGAGGGCGCGGCTGAGGGTGACGGGGTTGTGGCGGATGCCGTAGCGTTGGAAATAGTCGCAGATGCGGGTCACGTCGCGCTGCAAAATGGCGTAGGCTTCTGGGTTGACGGCGCTGCCCCACACATGCGTGTCCCGCGTGACGTGGCTGTTCACCACTTGCGGAAAGTCTATGAGGGTGATGTCGCCATCCCAATAGAGGATGTTGTAGGCGGAGAGGTCGCCGTGGACACGGCCGTTTGCCAGCATCAGCTCAATGTTGCGCATCGTTTCGTCAAAAAGCGCCTGCGCCTCGTCGGGTTCCGGGTCAATCTCATTCAGCGCCGGGGCCGCGCCGTATTCATCGCCCACGAACTGCATGAGGATGGCGTTGCTGCTGGCGGCGATGGGTTTGGGCACGGCCGCGCCCTCGGCATACAGCAGTTCCAGCGTAGTGTACTCGTACATCAGCCAGGAGGTGTGGGAGATTTGTTCGCCCAGGGTGGTTTTTTGGCCGATGGCTTTTTGCAGGCGGGTGTCTTTGGGGTCAATGGCACGGCCGTTATCCCCCAACGTCACTCGCCCTTGCCGGTAAGCGTGGTCATTGCGCAAATTGCGGAACATACGCGGGCGGTACACTTTCGCTGCCAGCCACGTCTCGCCAGTTGCCGGATGCGCCGTACAGCGGTAAATGCTGGCCTCTTTGCCACCCTTCACTAACGCCACTACATCGCTAATCAATTCCTGGTTGTAAAAGTCGCGCAGCGATTCCAGCAGCCAGCCCGCTTCATGTTTGGAAGGGGTATAGCTGATTTCAAAGCCCCCTTCCAACCCAATTGTCTCGGCCACATCGACTGCTTGCACAGCCTGCGCCATTTTGGGATTCACACGCGGCTTGCGCTTGCGCCGCGCCTGCCGGTCTGTGTGCAAGGGGTTAAATTCTTCTTCGTAGGGTTCGTACTTCTCAAAATCGTAAAGTTGACGATTCACTGTGTTTTCCTCGCAAATGGGTAATTCGTAATCCGTAAAACGTGAAACGTGATTCATAATTTGTCTTACTCATTGTTAATTGCCAATAAAAAAAGCCACGAGTTCCATTAATCTCGTGGCTTTTACCAAGTCTATTGATGACGCATCACGTTTTACGCATCGGATCAAAAAAGGCCACGAGTCGCGTTGTGACCGGTGGCCGGGGGCTGGCGGGTAGGCAGCAAAAAGCCACAGATTTCGTACACCTGTGGCCGCATTTGGGGGAGCTGGTTGCTAGTTGTTGGTAGCTAGTAGCTGGTTAGTGGCGGGCAGATGTACTTACACAACGCACATTTAATTGGGTGACAATGGTTAAATTCTCTTTTTGCATCACGTAAGTACCTCCATAAGGTTTTATTTGTTTGCTTGTATAAGCCCCGACAGTCTACCATAGCTTTTAGTGGCTGGTCAAGATTGATTTGCGATTTGCAAACCCGGCGATTGAAATCGCGGGCTACGATGGCAAAGTCGGCCTGCGCCGACTTCGGAACTGCCGACTGATTACTGTTTACTTTCTCTTCCGGCGCAGCATTTCGCGGAATTTGGGGGTCAGTTCAGCAATGATGGGGGACGGCCGTTCCGGTTGCCACCCCCTTATCGCTTCAGAGAGGGGCTGGGGCCAGGCGGCGGGGGAGTGGATGATTGTGCCGGGGGTAACGGCCGTCTCCAACACCCCCAACGCCTCTGCAATGATCCCCATCTGCTGCGCGACATTGTGCGGCTGCCCCAGCATATGCCCAAAGGGGAATTCCACTGCCAGGGTGCGCGGCGCTCCCACTTTCTCCGCCCAATACGGCATCATCGTCACCAAAACGGTGCTGAGTCCGGCTGCCTCTAACGTCCGTGCCAACACGGGCACGTTAATGGCGCAGTCCGGTCAGGCGGGGGTGAGCAGCACGCAGTCCACCTTTTCTTGCTTGAAACGGGCTGCTATCTCTGGTCCGTACTGCTCCGCCCAGGCCGTTGCCTCCGGCGGGAAGCCCTGATAGCCCATGAACGAGTAATGCGCATCCGCCAGCCCGCCAATCTTGCCCGCCGCCGCCAATTCCTGAAAACGGCGCAGCGGCAGCACAATATTCACATCCTGCTCGATGTCCGCCGTATTCAAGTGCAGGTGGCTGACGGCCAACGCCGCTTGCGGGGTGTCTGCGGGGATGGCGCGGTAGGTGGGGTCGCCCCAGATTGGTTCGGCGCGTTCTCGTTCGGTGTCGAACGGCCGTTGCACCCCCTTCAAATACAATCCCGCCGACGTCACCAATCCAAACTTGCACGCCGCCAGCGGTTTCGCCAGCGGCGTCCAGGGAATGGGCTGCTGCGGCTCGCGCTCCGTCATTTGATAAAACGTGGCGATCAATCGCGGCAAAAATTTGAAGCTGTCAACAATCATTGGCTATTTCCTCAGAAAGGTTGGCAGGGTAGGCAAAGATTTGTCAAATCTTCAAGATTTGACAAATCTAACCCTATTTTGTGTTCCGCAAGGCAATTTTTGCCTGCAACTCATCCGGCCACTGGCTGATGTCTTCCGAGGGGTAGATTTGCAGTTCCGGGCCGTTTTGTTGCAGCAAATCGCTGGTGCGGCAGCGCAGAATGCCTTTGGCGGCGGCCAGCCCGGAGGCGGTGGCGCCGGCCACGCCGTGCGAGAGGGTGCTGGCTCCGCAGAGCCACAGCCCATCCAGCGGCGCTTTGATGGGGAAGGCCAGCGGCCCCATTTGGAAGGGGCTTTTGGCGGTTCCGTACAGATTGCCCTGGTGCGCCGCCAAATAATGCTGGTTGGTCAGCGGCGTGCCCAAATCGCAAAAGACTACATGCTCGCGGATGCCGGGCACAATCTCGTCAATGGTCGCCAGCATTTTGTCGGCAAGCTGCGATTTGAGGGCGCTGTATTCTGCGCCGCGATTGCCTTCGGGCTGATTGGCCCATTTGGCAAAGGGGGCGTAGTTGGTGAAGCAGAACGCTTCTAAGGTGTGATGGCCGCTGTGCATTTTGCTGGGGTCTTTGAGGGTGGTCACGGTGAGGAAGAGGCCATCGGCGCGGTCGGCGTGCATGATTTTGCCCGCTAACCCCTCTTTGTAAAGCTGGTCTACGTTGTTGTGGCGGTAGAACCAGAGGTTGCCGGAGTCCAGCCCGGCGGCGCGTAAGTCCATGTCTACGGCAAAGAAGAGGCTGATGGCGGAGACGGAGTAGTCGGCGCGGTTGACTTTGCGCCGCAGCCGCCAGGGGAGGTTTTCGCGGCCAATGAGCTTGCCGAAGGTCATCTCCGGGTCGGCGTTGCTGACCACGTTTTGCGCGGTGAGGGCGCTGCCATCGGCGAGTTGTACGCCGGTGACTTTGCCATTTTGCAGGAGGATGCGTTGTACGGCCGTACTCAACCGAATCTCGCCGCCTGCCCGTTTTAGCGCACGCACAAAGGCGCGGGGGATGGCAAACGCCCCGCCGAGGGGGTAATAGCCGCCCTCAAAGTAGTGGTTGGTGATGCCCATATGCACCGGCGCGGAAACCATCGAGGGCGGCAGCCCATGATCGCCGGACTGCGCCGAGAGGATGGCCTTGAGGAAGGGGTCTTGCACAAAATGGTCAATGGCCGCCTGCCCGGTGCGGAAGCCCCAGCGCAGCAGGGTACGCGCTTGCAGTATGCCGCCCACGCTGTTGGCGCGGTGCAGGTCGCTTTGCAGCTTGTCAATGGTTTGCAGGTAGCCATCAATGCCCGCCGCTTCGTGGGGGAAGCGTTCTTTGAGGCGGGCGGCGAAGCGCTCGCGCCCTTTGGGGATGTCAAAACGCTCGCCACCGGCGAGGATGTGGTCGTAGCCGTCGGGGTTGAGTTCGCAGAAGGGCAGGTCTTGGGAGACGCCCAGCCCTTCGTAGATGCGGCGCATGTGCCCGCCGGGGCCGATGCCGCCGATGTAATGGACGCCGGGGCTGAAGCGGTAGCCTTCGAGGGTGAAGGAGTGTGTCCAGCCGCCGGGGACTTCGTGCTGTTCGCAGACCAGCACTTTTTGACCGGATTGGGCGAGGGCAACGGCCGTTGCCAGCCCCCCAGCCCCAGAACCGATAACAATGGTGTCGTAATCGTAAGGTGACATAAAAACTCCTGTGGGCGGTTAGCTTTTAGCTGTTAGCCATTAGCAAAGAGGCGATAGCTAAAAGCTAATCGCTAATTGCTAAAAGCTAATCGTTTGCTCGCGGGCAGGGCCGACGGAGATGATGCTGGCGGGAATGCCAAGTTGATCGGTGATGAAGTTGACGTAGTTTTGGGCGTTGGCGGGCAGGCCAGAGAAGGTGCGGATGGGCATGATGTCTTCGTGCCAGCCGGGCAGGGTTTGGTAAATGGGACGGCAGCGGGCGAGGGTGTTGAGGTCGGTGGGGAAGTGGGTGAGGCGACGGCCGTCCAGTTCATAGGCCACGCACACCTGTAATTCCGGGATGCCACTGAGAATGTCCAGCTTGGTCAGGGCCAGGTCGGTGAGGCTGTTGATGCGCTGGGCATGACGCAAAATGACGAGGTCGAGCCAACCTACGCGACGTGGCCGTCCGGTGGTGGTGCCGTATTCATCCCAGGGATTTTCGCCAGTTCCGCGCAGGCGGGCGGCGATGCTGCCGCTCAGTTCGGTGGGAAAGGGGCCGCTGCCGACGCGGGTGGTGAAGGCTTTGGCGACGCCGATGATTTGTCCCACTTGCTTGGGGCCGACGCCAAGTCCGGTTAGTGCGCCACCTGCCGTCGGCGAGGAACTGGTGACGAAGGGGTAGGTTCCGTGATCAATGTCAAGTAATGTGCCTTGTGCGCCTTCGGCGAGGATGGAACGGCCGTCTCGCAATGCTTCATCCAGCAAAATCGAGCCATCAACCAGATAAGGGGCCAATCGTTGTGCGTAAGCCGCATACTCTGCTGCGACCGCGTCTGTATCTAGTGCATCCGCGCCATAAATTTTGGTCAGCACTTCATTATGTGTGGCAACATGTGTGTGAATGGCATCCGCCAACTCTTCCGGGTTTGCCATCAGCCCGGCGCGAATGCCCTGGCGGCTGGCCTTATCTGTGTAGGCCGGGCCAATGCCGCGCAAAGTTGTGCCAATGGCCCCTTCGCCGCGCTGCATTTCTCGTGCCTTGTCCAGAGCAATGTGCGCCGGGGTAATGAGATGGGCGTTTTCGCTGAGTTTCAAACAGGCTGGGCTGACATCTATGCCACGTTTGGCCAGAGCGTCCATTTCATGCAGCATAACTTTGGGGTTGACCACAACGCCATTACCGATGAGGCAGTTTGCAGTATCGTGAATAATACCGGATGGGATGAGGTGTAATTTGAATACCTCATCCCCGATTGTGACTGTATGGCCAGCATTGTCGCCGCCGCTGTAGCGGACAACCATGTCTGCCTGGGCTGCGAGTAAGTCTGTAATGCGGCCTTTGCCTTCATCACCCCATTGAGCGCCAATAACAATATTTAAGGGCATAATTTCCTCTCCTGAAGGAAACCTCCCAGAGGTCTATCCCATAAGATGGGCGCTTCGAAGATAATCTTCGGGAGGTTGGGTTGGGAAGTCATTCGTAACAATAAAAAGCCCGATGTTCAGCTATCGTTTCATACATCGGGCTTGAGGTTATCTAGTTGTGTTGATTTTGCCCAGATGATCTGAGCGATGATTGAATAGTAATGAGTAAGTTAAAGCGAGTTTAAGGTGTTTCTGACTCATTGGGTCTGTCAGGATTTAGCGGTTCAATTTTGGTAGTAACTTGCCCTACAAGAGAGAGACGGTCTTTTTTGTTGAGTTCAAACCATTCATCAATCCATCGAACTGCTTCATCCACATTGTTGACAAATTGAAATCGCTTTTTACTGCCACGGCTGGTCAAAATTTCTAGGCCGCGCATGAAAGTGGCAAATACGCTGTCTTGGTAGCCAATGAAGGCAACGGGTACATCGAAAACGACGTTGCCGAGCCGTTTTTGAATAGCACGTAGTCCTCGCACTGTGACATAGGCATGGCGGGCATCAATGATTGCTCCCAGCGCATTTCCAATTGTGTTGTAATCAATCGCATTGAGGTCTTGATATTCGTTCGCTGCTATTTCATCGAAAGGGCCGGTAATCGTGTAAACAACATTATGACCGCGACGTTCACGGGAAACAGGCATAATCAAATAACTCCTCTCTTAAAGTTAAGTACGACGTATCATGAGTATACTTGAAATATGCTGAAGTTTCACGAAGTTCCTGTAATTTCGTTTATGTTTGGGTTGTTTTGGGAGGCTCAATAGTGAACGTTAACGAGCGTTCCGATGCTGACCCAGTTGTACAACCATTCTGCGTCTGAGGTGCGCATGTTAACGCAGCCATGACTCATGGGTGTACCGAAGTTGTTATGCCAGAATGTGCCGTGTAGGGCGTAGTCTTCGTAGAAGTACATGACGTAGGGGACGTTTTCCAGGTAGTAGTCGTAACCGAGGCGACGGCCGTCCATGGTTTGGCTGGTGAATGCAATATAGATGCGAAATTGGCCGGTAACGGTGGGGTGCTGCCAGGTTCCGCTGGAGATGGCTGTACTCAAAGCGACGGTATCCCCTTCGTAGGCGACCAGGGTTTGCGTGGTCAGGTTGACATCAACCCAGCGTTCATTGGGGCCAACACCAAAGGGACGGCCGTTGCCGCTGTTTTGCGGCGCAGTGAAAGTGGGCATGGGGGTGTTGGTGGGGAGAGGGGTCGGCGTGGGAACCGGTGTTAATGTCCAGGTCGGGCGGGGAGCGCTGGCCTGGGCATTGATCCGCTTGGGGTGGATGGCTGGTGGTACAGGAGTGGCTGATGCAGCGTGGATGACGGCCGTTTCTGCACTACTAACTGGCTCTTCTGAGTTGATTTCTTCTCCTGTGCCAGAAACGCTGGCGGCAATCACTTGCAATTCACCAGACTCTGCCGGGGCCGGCGTACCTGTGGTAACGATGACTGTGTCGGCGGCTACGCTGGCGGCGATGGCATCTTCTTGCGGAGTGAACTGGTTCCACAAGGACAGGCTGAGTAGGGCCAAGATGAGGAGAACGGCCGCAGCCAGAGCGCCCCACCTTAAAGCTGGGCGCTGCCAGAAGGGTGTGACGGCCGTTTCCGCCCCATCATCTGCTTCAGGAGGTAGTTGCGCTTGTGCCCACTGCTTAGCCTTTTGCACTGTAGCCGAAGTGGGATTCAGCTTTTCCGCCCGCAAAATATATTCCAATGTTGTATGCGGATTGGGTGTTACACTGGCAAGCAACAGCCAACCCACGTAATTTTGCGGGTCTTGCTGCAAGACCTGCTGTAACAAGCGGCGTGCTTGCGATTTTTGCCCTTGCTTAATGGCTGCCTGCGCAGCTTGAATGAGTTGTTTATTATCTTCACGCATCATGTAAGCCAGATACCTCTAGCTCCCGTTCACGATCTACCCAAAAAACAGAGAATACCATTGGTGATACCATTTGCTGGTTTATATGATTCCGTCGTAAGCATATCGCGATCCAGATTAAGAAAGCCCGTTTCAATGATGATAGCGGGCACACCGGGCGCAATTTCGCGGAATGCGTGGTAATCGGTCATGTGCGGTGTAATGGTATTCTCGTGGTAAAACATTTCTGTGGTGTCATAGTAAGCCTGCTCCACACAGATGGAAAGCTGGCTGGAATTTGTATACGATGACCCCGCAACCTTGAAGCCCGTTGCCAGGTCGTTGATGTAATCACACGAATCGGCATGAATCGAGATCAATGCAGTTGCATAATAATCTTGCATCAAGGGGTCAAATTCATCCAATAAATCGGTGTGAATTCCTTTGGCGAGTAGTTGTGCGTAAACTTGCTGGGCAATGTCGCTGTTTACGTCTAATTCGGTCAGCCCATCATCACAAACTGCTCCGCTGTCATTGTTGCGATGGCCGACGATAATGCCCACACGCAGGGGGCCAGGACTTTGCGCCAGCCGTTGCAGCACGGGTTTGTCTGGGACTGTTTTATAAATGGGAGCAGATAAGCCGCCGTCTAAATCGTTGATAGCCAGTGCTTCGGCCGCGCTGCTACTGCTGTCTACTGGGCTGAAAAACCAGTAGACGGCTCCCATTCCCGCTACCGCGAGAATCAGGAAAAGTAGGATGGGCAAGTTGTGTCCCAACATTTGAATGGGAAACGGCCGTTCCCTTTGCAAAGGCTTGTTGCCATAACGAGATCGCATGGTCTTATTTTACACAAACTCTCAACATAATGAAATGGGTAAGTCAAGCATAAGAAAAACGAAAGCGAACTTGGAGTCACATCGTCATAATGGTACAACACATTGATGAGTCAAAACGGACGAACTTGTCACCTTTTGTAGTAAAAATGGCTCTATATTTTTAGGTGCGGAAAATGAACGAACTGACAGCATTGGTAGAACAAGCACGCGGCTCCCAAGTGGCCCAACGGCATGAAGCCTTTGCCCAACTGGTTAATCGCTTTCAAGAAGCAGCTTATCGTTGGGCTTATTCCATTTTGTACGATAGCCATTTGGCACAAGACGCCGTGCAAGAGGCGTTTGTGACTGCCTATCAAAATTTAGGTCAATTGCAGCATGTAGATGCGTTTGCTGCCTGGTTTCGCCAAATTGTATTGAGCCAATCTTATCGGTTGGTGCGCGGTAAACAGCTTGTCACAAGCTCGATAGACGACATTCCAGAACTGCCTGCCGATGAGGAGAGCATGGCCGCCCACCTGGAGGCATTGGAATTGCACGAAAAGGTGATGACGGCCGTACAGTCCTTACCAGAAGGGGAACGGGAAATCACCAAGATGTTTTACCTGGGTGGCTACTCGCAAAAAGAGATAGCACGCACATTAGAACTACCTCTGACCACTGTCAAAAAACGACTGCAATACGCCCGGCAAAAACTGAAGCTGGCAATGGTTGCCATGTTTGCTCCTGAACCGACCCCTGCGTTGGTTCCTGTACCAGTGCGTGTACGGCCGTCCCACCCCCACAACCCAATGACACATGACGTATAACCAGCAGTCAGCAACCAATATGTAACATTCCAGATTAGCGCATATAATAGGCATTGAATAATTTCTGGGTTTAATCAATCTTGACCAACCAAGCCGACCACATTGAACCAGATTGCATGAGGAGCACAACTAAACTATGGATGATCAAAATCCCAACACCGAACAGCGACCGGGCATTCCTGCCTGGGTTTGGATTCTAGGCTTGTTCGCCGTTATCTTGGGAGTGAACTTTTTCCTGAATAATCGCGTTGCCAGCGCATCGCACATTGATCTCACAGAAGCGATGGATCATATTCGAGCAGGTGACGTAGAACAGGTTTCATTAACCGGCAGCCGCCTACAATTGCTCATGACAGATGGCACAGAAATGAGCACAACCGTTGATTCACGGGGCAGCCTGGAAGAAACACTGGCCTATTACGGCGTCACCTACGACGTTTTGCAAGAAAACAATGTTGAAACAGTCATTAATGACCAGACAGTGTGGCAGAATGTTCTGAGCATCGTCCTGACCATTGGCCCATTCTTGTTGTTAATCTGGATTTTCTCGCGGGGTTTCCGCCAAATGCAAGGCGGCGGGGGCAACAGCATCTTTGGTTTTGGCCGCAGCCGCGCCAAAAACCTGAACGATGCCAATCGTCCCACCGTCACCTTTGAAGATGTAGCCGGTGTGGAAGAAGCCAAACAAGAGCTGCAAGAAGTGGTGCAATTCTTGCGTGAACCGGAGAAATTTGTGCAGGTCGGCGCACGCATTCCCAAAGGCGTGCTCATGGTTGGCCCGCCCGGAACGGGTAAAACATTGTTGGCTCGTGCGGTGGCTGGGGAAGCTGGTGTACCCTTCTTTCATATCTCTGGCTCTGAGTTTGTGGAAATGTTTGTGGGTGTGGGCGCCAGTCGTGTGCGCGACCTCTTCGATAAAGCGAAGCAGTCTGCCCCCTCCATTGTCTTTGTGGACGAAATTGATGCCGTCGGTCGTCAGCGTGGCGCGGGTTTGGGTGGCGGTCATGATGAGCGCGAGCAAACCCTCAACCAGATTTTGGTGGAGATGGACGGCTTCGACAACGAGACCAACGTCATTGTGATGGCTGCCACTAACCGTGCAGACGTGCTCGACCCGGCGCTGCTGCGTCCCGGACGCTTTGACCGCAAAGTATTTGTAGACTTGCCAGACATCAAAGGGCGCGAGATGATTTTGAAAGTCCATGCGCGGGGCAAGCCGATTGCCAAAGAGGTTAGTTTTGACGACATGGCGCGGCTGACGGCTGGATTCTCTGGCGCAGACCTGGAGAACCTGATTAATGAGGCGGCTATTTTTGCTGCACGGCGCAACCGTCGCACCATTGGCCTTTTGGAGTTCCAAGATGCTTTTGACCGTGTGGTGATGGGGCCAGAACGCAAGAGTCGTGTGATGAGCCCAGAGGACAAAGAGACGGTGGCTTATCACGAAGCAGGGCACGCAGTGGTCAGTTTTCATTTGCTGAACACAGACCCAGTACAGAAGATTACGATTGTGCCGCGTGGCCGTGCGGGCGGGTATGTGATGCCGCTGCCGGAAGACCGTTTTGTGTACAGCCGTGAATATTTTGATGATCGCATTTCGATGGCTTTAGGCGGTCGTGCGGCAGAGGAAATTTTCTTTGGCCGTATTACGACGGGTGCATCTAATGATTTGCAGCAGGCCACACGCATGGCGCGGGCGATGGTGATGGAATATGGTATGTCGGACAAACTGGGTTTGCCCACATATGGCGGCGGTTCTCATAATCCATTTTTAGGCCGAGATATGGGCTGGGGAATGAACCGCGATTACAGTGAGGAAGCGGCGCAGGCCATTGACGCGGAAGTACGGCGTATGCTTGAGGATAATTATGCACGGGCCTTGACTATTATCCGCGAGAACCGCCACAAAATGGAGAATCTGGCGAATAAACTGATGGAAGTGGAGACACTAGATCGGGCTGAGTTCGAGAAGCTGATGAATGAGAGTATGCTGCCGGATGTGGAGCCGTTGGTGGAAATGGGTGATTAGTTGTTGGCGGTTGACAGTTAGTAGCTGGTAATTGGATTTTGTAACGCCTCCCGTTAAAATCGGGGGGCGTTTTTTATTGACGATTGGCGATTGACGCTTGACGATTGTGGGTTACTGATTACTGAGGTAAAAGATGGTTACTGTAGAGCAAGATGGGGCGGTGTTAACGGTGGCGTTGAACCGGCCGGAAAGCCATAATGCGATGAATCCGGAGATGATTGGGGAGTTAACGGCCGTCTTCCACACCCTCTCCAACCAACCAGATGTGCGCGTGGTGGTGCTGACGGGGAACGGCCGTTCCTTTTGTGCCGGAGCTGACCTCAATGCCATGCGGGCGGCAGCGGATTACACCTTTGCGCAAAACGTGGCCGATGGTGAGGCTATTTTTGATTTGATGGCGGCAGTGGATAGCTGTCCAAAGCCGGTTATTGGCCGCATCAATGGCGCGGCGATTGGCGGCGGCGTGGGGTTGGTGAGCTGCTGCGACATGGTGGTGGCGGTGCAGTGGGCGAAGTTTGCCTTTAGCGAGGCGCGGTTGGGCATTGTGCCCGCCGTCATTTCCCCGTTTGTGCTGGCAAAAATTGGCGTAGGCAACGGCCGTGAGCTTTTCCTCACCGGTGAACGCTTTGATGCGCAGCGGGCCAAAGAAATCGGACTGGTGAACTACGTTGTGCCTGAAGAGGAATTGGACGCGAAGGTGGCTGAGCGGGTGGCGCAGTTGTTGTTGGCGGCTCCGGGGGCGCAAACGGCCGTTAAAGACCTTATCCGCACGGTGGCCTACCAGCCGAAAACGGCCGTGCGCGACTACACATCCAGCCTCATTGCCCAGCGCCGCGCCAGCGACGAAGGCCGCGAAGGCATGAGCGCCTTTTTAGAAAAACGAAAACCCAACTGGCAACTGACCACTGATCACTAAAAACATGGCAAGAGAACGCGCAATCAAACACGAGGAAGAGACCATGCAGCAGGCCGAATGGCCGCGCACGCGGCAAAGTTTGGCTGCTGATTTGCAAGCATTAGGCGTGCGAGCCGGCATGACGCTGCTGGTACACGCCTCGCTGAAATCGTTGGGCTGGGTTAATGGCGGGCCGGTCGCCGTGATACAGGCATTACAAGATGTGCTCACGCCGGACGGTACATTGGTGATGCCTGCTCATTCCAGTGATTATTCTGACCCGCATTTGTGGGTAGCTCCGCCGGTGCCGCGCTCCTGGCAGCAAATCATTCGGGACACTATGCCTGCATTTGACCCGCGCCTGACGCCAACGCGGAGCATGGGCAAAATGGCGGAATTGTTTCGCACCTGGCCGGATGTGCTGCGCAGCAGTCACCCGCAGGTGTCATTTGCAGCGTGGGGTAAGGAAGCGGCCTTTGTTACTGCCAATCACACGCTGGAATACAGCTTGGGCGAAGGTTCGCCGTTGGCACGGTTGTATGATTTGGATGGTTCCGTGTTGTTTTTAGGCACGGGCTTTGCTACCAACACCTCGTTTCATTTGGCGGAGTATCGCACAGGGGTACGGCCGTTCATGACACAAGGCGCATCTATCTCGGTAAACGGCCGTGCTGTGTGGGCTACCTACGCGGACATCGCCATTGACGATGAGTGTTTCCCCGAAATCGGGGCCGCATTTGAGGAAACGGGCGAAGTTACCGTTGGCAAGGTAGGGTCGGCTGTATGCCGCTTGTTTGGGGTACGGACGGCCGTTGATTTTGCCCAATTCTGGCTAGAAAAGTATAGTAATGGTTGACGTGTTAATAAAACCATTCGCAGTGAGTAATAATTGTAGATGACATCTCCGCAAGAATACCGTAACAAAATTGCTGAAATAGGCCTCAATAAGCTTGAATTTAATACCTCTTCGTTTGCACAAGTGCACCTAACTTTGACGAAGATACGAAACTCCCAAAACAAACTTTGGCAACTTAAGAGGGCACTTGAAGTAGACATTAATATAGTTAGGGATGAACAGCAAGTAGCACGAAAAGCTTCTATAAGTGGTTCTCTGGCAGCTATTTTTCTTGGAAAATCAACAAAGCATAAACAAACCCAAGACCAACTTACTGATGAGAGGGACCAATCGATCATTGCTTACCAGAAGATTGATTCAGACGTTGATGGTTTGCTTGAGCAATTGGCTGTTGTTGAAGCAAAAACGCAAATCTTGTTAAATGAGTGGATAGCTAAAGAAAATAGAAAACCTAAAGAATCTGCTGGACGGCAAACGAGTTTAGTAGACTATAGAACATATATCAAGTCCTCGGAATGGCGTCAAAAAGCGGAAGAAGCGAAGGCTCGTGCTGGTAATCGTTGTCAAGTTTGTAATCGTTCCCGCGCAGAAGTGCAATTAGACGCGCATCATCGAACCTATGAGCGTTTAGGTTATGAGTTGCCAGAAGATATAACGGTATTATGTCGAGAATGTCATCAGCTATATGAAGATGCTAAAAAGACAGGCTCTACATCTACTGAAGAATTGCCAGAAAAAGGTTTTTGTATACGGTGTAAACAATCTATTAGATTAAACCCACAGACGCCGTATTGTTATTCTTGTTACAAAGTTTGGAAACGGTTTGAAAACCCTGACTACCAAGAAAAGTATTGTCATGTGTGTGGAAAAGAACATTCAGCAACAATGCTGAAACCAGCATGTTATGATTGTTACAGAACATACCGAAACAAATTACAGTTTCAAAAAGCGTAAATATGTTTAATAAAATTCTTGTTGCAAACCGGGGCGAAATTGCCCGGCGCATTTTTCTGGCCTGTCGTGAATTGGGGGTGGCGTCGGTCGCCATTTACTCCGAGGCGGATGCGGACGCGCCTTGGGTGCGGCTGGCGGATGAGAGCTATCCGTTGGGGGGGGTAACGGCCGTTGACTCCTATCTGAATCAGCAAAAGGTGTTGGACGTGGTTCAGTTGTGTGGCGCAGAAGCCATTCACCCCGGCTATGGCTTCCTCAGCGAGAATGCCGATTTTGCACGGGCATGTGCAGCGGCGGGCATCATCTTTATTGGCCCCAGCGCGGCAGCGATGGAAATGATGGGCAGCAAGGCAGCGGCACGCGTGTTGGCGCAGCGGGCGGAGGTGCCAGTGGTTCCAGGCGTGGATGGTGCAGGCAAAAGTGATGCGGAGTTGAAAACGGCCGCTTCGGCGATGGGCTATCCTGTGCTGATCAAGGCCAGCGCTGGCGGCGGCGGCAAGGGGATGCGCGTGGTTTGGTCGGATGGCAAGTTTGGCGATGCAGTGCAGGCGGCGCGGCGCGAGGCGCAGTCAGCTTTTGGCGATGACCACATTTTGGTGGAGAAGTATTTTAGCGAAATTCATCACGTTGAGATTCAGATTTTGGCCGACCAGCACGGCCGTGTGCTGCATCTGTTTGAGCGTGAGTGTTCCATCCAGCGGCGGCATCAGAAAATTGTGGAAGAAAGCCCGGCTCCGGCGGTGCAAGATGAGGATTTGCGGCGGCGTATGGCAGAAGCGGCCGTTTCTTTGGCGTCGGCTGCCGGTTACGTCAGTGCGGGGACGGTAGAATTTATTGTGGATGGTGACGGCCGTTTCTATTTTCTGGAGATGAATACCCGTTTGCAGGTGGAGCATCCGGTGACGGAGTTGGTCACAGGGCTGGATTTGGCTGCGTGGCAAATCCGCATTGCCACAGGTGAGCCATTGCCCTATCAGCAGGCGGACATCCAGCAGCGCGGTCATGCCATTGAATGCCGTGTGTATGCGGAAGACCCGGCGCACAATTTCTTGCCCTCTATCGGCAAGATTGCGTTGTATCGTCCGCCCACTGGCCCTGGCGTGCGTGTGGATGATGGCATTGCCACTGGCGCAGAAGTGACGCCCTATTATGACCCGATGCTGGCGAAGATTATCACCTGGGGGCATGACCGCGCCGAGGCAGTGCGCAAAATGGTGCGGGCGCTGCAAGAGACGGTTGTGTTGGGCGTGACGACCAACATCCCATACCTGTTGGCGATTTTGACGGAAGAGCATTTTGTGGACGGCCGTACAACCACCAACTATCTTGTCGAGCATATGGCTGACTGGAACCCGCGCCCCGAACCGGGTGAAGAGGAATGGCTGGCGGTTGCCGCGTTGGAACTGCTGTTGGGCGGCGGCAAAAGCGCCCCTCGCCGCGCTGGTGGCGAAGCGGCCACGCAGCCCGACCCCTGGGCATTAGTCACAGACTTTCGCAATGTTTGATGTGAAACGTGAATGACAAGGTATCACGTTTCATCCCTCATTTTTCACCCTTCATCCCTCCAAAACTTCCCTGATTTTTTCGGCGATGGTCACGGCTGCGGCGACCTGGGCATCTACGGTGCTGGCAGCGATGTGCGGCGTGGCGATGACCCGTTCGTGTTGTGCTAGTTTGCTGTCGATGGCCGGTTCGCTAGCAAATACGTCTAATGCGGCTCCGGCGATACGGCCGTCATCCAAAGCTGACAACAGCGCATCCTCATCAATTAGGCCGCCGCGTGCCGTGTTAATCAGGTAGGCGCTGGTTTTCATCAACGCCAACTGAGCCGCGCCAATCATGCCTGCTGTGTCTGGGGTAAAGGGTAGGTGCAGGGATACAAAATCGGCGGCAGGTAAGAGGTCTAGTAGGTCAACGGCCGTTACCCCCTCTGCCAGCCCCAACTCCGGCGTAAAACGGCGCTGATTGACGAGAATTTTCATGTCAAATGCGCGGGCGCGTACGGCTACCTGCCGCCCAATCCGCCCAAAGCCTATCAATCCCAATGTTTTGCCCGCCAAACCTGTGCCCATGAACTGCTTTTTCTCCCATTTGCCCGCTTTCAGTCCCCAATCGGCGCGGGGCAGGCGGCGGGCCAGGGCCAGCATGAGGGCCAGGGTGTGTTCGGCAACGGCGAGTGTGTTGGCGTCGGGGCTGTTGACAACGGCGATGCCGCGTGCTGCGGCAACGGCCGTATCAATTGTATCCAGTCCTGAACCTGCACGGCCAATCACCTTTAACTTCTGCGCTTGCTCAATAACCGCACGGCTAACCCGTGTGGCGCTGCGTACAATCATGGCCTCGTAGCTGCCAATTACGGCAAGTAGTTCTGTTGAAGATAAGTTGGGGGAAATGTCTACGTCGGCAAATTCGCGCAGCAGGGCTACGCCTTCTGCGGCAATAGGGTCGCAAATAAGTATACGGGGCTGCGGTTGGGGGGTCATCCTGTATCAGTCTCCAGATTGGTAAGATGAGCGTATCGTACCACCACACACATTTCGGGTAAAATGTGACCATGATGCAAGCTAGACGGGAACTTACACGCTTTGCATGGCTGTCCATTGGAACGGCCGTGCTCACAATTCTGCTCAAATTTACTGCTTACTACCTCACCGGTTCGGTGGGGCTGTTGTCCGATGCGTTAGAGTCGGGTGTTAACCTGGTGGCAGCCATCATTGCCCTGATTGTGCTAACAGTGGCGGCGCAGCCCCCCGACGATGAACATGCCTACGGCCATGACAAGGCGGAGTATTTTTCCAGCGGCGTGGAGGGAGTGCTGATTGTGATTGCTGCGGGGACGATTGCTTTTTCGGCGGTGCAGCGGCTGTTTAATTTGCAGCCGTTGGAGCAAGTGGGTGTGGGCTTGATTGTCTCGGTGGTGGCGGCCGTTTTGAATGGTGTAGTGGCGCAAGTGCTGCTGCGTGCCGGGCGCAAGTATGATTCGGTAACGCTGGTGGCAGATGCGAAACATTTGATGACGGATGTGTGGACTTCTGGCGGTGTCGTCGTGGCGGTAGCTGCTGTTTCGTTGACCGGGTGGCAGTGGCTAGACCCGGTGATTGCCATTGTGGTGGCGGTGCAGATTATTTTTTCTGGCGTGCGTCTGGTGCGCGAGTCGGTGATGGGGTTGATGGATACGGCGCTGCCGGAGGGGGAGTTGGAGCGGGTGACGGCCGTTCTCAACCAATATCAGCGCCAACGGGAGATTGAGTACCATGCCTTGCGCACGCGCCGCGCCGGAGCGCAGCGGTTTGTGTCGGTGCATGTGCAGGTTCCGGGGGAGTGGACGGTGCAGGAGGGGCATAATCTGGTGGAAGTGATGGAGCGAGATTTGCGTGCAGTTATCAGCCCTGTTTCTATTTTGATTCACATTGAACCGGTGGAAGACCCTTGTTCGTGGGATGATATTCCGCTTATTCGTGAAGATGGGCGCGAGCAGTGAACGGTAATCGGTAGACAGTAATCAGTAATCAGTAGACAGTAATCAGTTAACGGGTTGCCGTTTACCGATTGCTGTTCACAAGTTGGCGCAGCAGCAGCCCCGCTGCCCCACCGAACAGGGTGATGAGCAGCCCGGCCCAACTATTGAGGTTTTGCAGCACGGCCGTTCCTGGCAGCCCCAGTCCAAAATAATTGTAAGCCAGCAGTCCGCCGATGATGCCCCAAAGTAAGCCGTTAATGCGTTGGCTGACGGCCGTTTGCTGGTGACGGCCCCACAGCAGCGCAAATACGCCAATCAACATCAGACCGGACAGCATGGTAATCAGCATTTGAATGGCTGCCCATTCGATGAGTACACCCGGCTCTGTGGGCGGTTCCGGCGGGGGCAGCGGTGTGGCGCTGGGCAGGGGAGTGGGTATGAGTGTTTGTGTGGGCACAGGCGTAGGGGTGTTGGTAGGTGTGGCTGTGGGCGTAGGCAGCGGCGTGGGGGTGATAATGGTCACTTGGGCGCTGTCGCCGATGACGATGTTTACTTCTTGGGATTGGTGCGCATCGCCAGAAACGGCCGTAATCCGAAACTGCCCCGTCCGCGCTTCCAGTACATAATCAAACGTCGCCACACCATTTACCGTAGCCCGTTCTCCGATGATGCTAACCAACCCCTGAATGCGATCTTGCTGAATAAATTGCACCACTGTGCCATCAGGCACACGGTTACCGTTGTGGTCTAATATCACACCTGTTTGCAGCCGCAGGGTTTCCCCTACAGAAGCACTGAGCGGTTCTTCGCTGGGAGGGGACTGTATAACACCACTAGGACTGACGATAAACAGCGTCAAAACTTGATCCGGTGCAGGCAAGGTTTGTTGAAACAAATCATAACCAATGCTGCTGACGGAGACAGGCAGTTTGCCGCTGAGTGGCAGTTCTTGAAACAGCGCTCGTACCGAAGCATCAATAGCCGCGCTGCTGCTGCCAAAGATACCGTAATACGCAGATAGTTTGCTGATTTCGGTGGTATCCAGGTAATAGGGTGCATCGTAAGCAAAGACGATGATTTTGCGGTCACGTAAAATGTCGGTGCGCTCGGCCAGCAGCCGCTGCAATGCCTGGGATTCTGTCGTGTTGTTTTGCATGGCAAGGATAATCCAGGAGGCATCGCGCAGCCATTCTTGTACCCAATATTCGGGCGGCGGGGTAGCAGTGGGCTGCGGAGAAGGGGTGATGTCTTCTGGCAATACGGTGTCGTCTGGCTCTGGTGTGCCGCTGGGCGGCACAATCACTCCTGGGCCAGCAGAGAGAAATGCACTCAAGTCGGCAAATGAGAAGCTGCGGATATGATCTGCCTGTACTTGTCCGCTGGCATTGGGGCCGTACAATGCCAATATGCGTTCTTCTAGGGCTGTCCGGCTAATTAAGGGTTGTGGCACACAGGTGTTGCATTGTTGGGCAGGACGTTGATCGGTGAAGATGATGATTTGGTCGTCTGCGCCAGGAGGACTGGGTAGCCGTTCTACCAATTCGGCAGGGCTGGGGGAGATGAGGGTGACGGCCGTTTGTGTCAGTTCGGAGATGGCTGGGTTGCTGGCGGTGGTGGCAGTAACGGCCGTTAGACTTTCTACATCCCGCTGCACATTTTCCAATGCAAAGTTATCGCCATACAAGCGCAACTTCAATTGCAAAATTCGCAGCACTGCTTCATCCACCCGCAACTGAAAAGAAGGGTCAGTGACATACTTATCGCGGAACCACAGAATCGTATCTTTTGTGTTTGCCAGTTCTGCCGCATAATCTTCGCTGCCCAGGGCAAAATCTGCCAGGTAAAGCAGGTCGTTACCGGCCAATAGCGCATCTTTTGCGACGCGGCGGTGCGGGAATTCTTGCTCTGTGTCGTCATAAAATCGTTCGACGCTGCGCACTCCCAACGCGTCGGAGACAATGACGCCGCCATTTGTGCGCCACGTGCTGAATTCTGGCAGTCCCATTAATGTTGTTAACGCTTGTGGGTCAAAACTGACAGGTACTGTGGTGGCGCGGATGTTGCCCTGGAACCCCTGATAGCGAATGTGTGTGGTTAACAACCCATCGGCAATGGCTTCTGGAGAATTGACCGCATTGGTCACGGCGAAAAACGGGGCCAGCTCGATTTGCTTGAGCTGCTCCAGCGATTTGCGCACGGTAGGCACTTCCAGGTAAATGGGGCGGTCGCTGCTGCCGTTGCCGGGGAAGTGCTTGGCAACGACGGCCATGCGGTTGTCGCTGCCGATGTGGATGCCGGTGGTATATGCTTTGCCCATCAGGCCCACCCAGTAGGGATCGCCGCCAAAGGAGCGCACGCCTAAATCGGCGGCGCTGCTGGGTATAGGGTTTTCCAGCACGTCTAGTACCGGGCCAAAGATCATGTTGATGCCCAGTGCAGATAAATCTCGCCCGACAATTTGCCCAACTGTTTGTGCGTAGGTGGGCTGCCAGGTTGCACCAATGGTCATGTTGGTTGGTACTTGTGTCAGGCCATTTAAGATTTCGGTGGGGGCTGGCTGTCCTTCGTAGTTGGTGGCGATGAATAGGGGGATGGGGGTGTATTCGGGGGCAGGTGTGGGGGATGGGGGGATGGCGTCGGCGTCTACGGCCGTTTCCTCACCAACAGTCACTGCTCCACCTGTTAACGCCAATTCTTGCAGGCTGTTCACCAGTTCCGTTACCTGCAAAGGCGCGTTTTGCAAATCACCATACCCGGTGATATTGTCATTTTGTGCCAGCAGCACGACCCCACCCACATGATAATTGGTAATGAGATCGGCAATATCACTGCTGTTTGGTGCCTGGTCGCCCTGAAACGTGACTAAAAACAATTGGCCGACGCGTTCGGCAACGCTCATCTCGGCCATCAGGGATTGTGCGCTTAATTCATTATTTGTTGGGGTAGCCTCAGATTGTGCTGCGGTTTGCTGCACGGTTGGCAACCAATATGAAAACAGCAGACTTGCTGCAAGCACAATTCGCCATAACCTGGCTATCATGATCGTCTTTCTTCTCTTCCTTCGTATTGGGGTCTGATCTTTTGCTAAGGGCGAGCCAGCAGCTCGCCCTTTTGTGTGATGATGTTGCCAGACTCCAACTTTGTATCGAAACGCTCAGCGTTAATTGGGTGGTGATTGGCGTTTTTCTGTGTACGCTTTGCGTTTTATGAGCGCATTATACCGTAGATTGCCTTGCCAAACACCTGTGTTACAATCCGGCGCAGGTACTCTGGAGATTGGAGATTAGAGTTGTTGGCCAGTCTCTAATCTTTCGCATTTAATGATGACAAACCAAACACGAAAAATAGTCACGATATTGTTGCTTGCTTTACTGGCTGCCAGTGCTTTTGTGGCCGGGTATTTCACCAATGATTTTATAGAGTTGCGCAGCGGTGGCACATTAGTCCGCCAACGACAGCCTTTTGATGTTTTTTGGGAAGCGTGGAATCTGGTGCAAAGCAATTTTATTGGGGATTTGCCGGATGATCAGGCAATGACTTATGCAGCCATTCGCGGCGTGATGCAATCATTGAATGATCCTTACACGGTTTTTATTGAGCCGGTGGTACGTGATCAGGAAAGGGATTCGCTGCGTGGGTCTTTTGGCGGCGTGGGCGCGTATATCCGTCGCCCTGAAGAGGGTGGGGATGTTTTACTGGAGCCGATTCCGGGGAACCCTGCCGAAATCGCCGGTATTCTAACGGGCGATGTGTTGGTGGCGGTTGATGGTATGATGATTACTCCGGAAATGACTGTGCAAGAGATTGCGGACATGATACGCGGGGAGAAGGGTACGGCCGTTATCCTCACCGTCATTCACCCTGGCGATACAGAATCCGTAGATGTCTCTGTGATGCGCGATGACATTCTCATTCCCTCGGTTAGCTACCGTATGTTAGATACGGACATGCCCATTGGCTACATTCAATTGACGCGCTTTAGCGGAGAGAGCGGCAACGAGGTGAAAGCAGCATTGGAAGATTTGCTAGACCAGGGTGCTGAGGGTTTAATTCTGGATTTGCGTGGTAATGGTGGTGGCTTATTAACGGCCGCTGTAGATGTGGCCAGCCATTTTCTGGATGCGGGGGTTGTGGTTACACAGCAGAGCCGCCGTGAAGGAGAACGGGAAGAAAAAGTCAGTGGCGAGACCATTGCCCCAGATATACCGTTGATTGTCTTGGTGGATGGTGGCACGGCCAGCGCCTCCGAGATTTTGGCCGGAGCTTTGCAAGATCACGGGCGAGCGGTGCTGATTGGTCAACAAACATTTGGCAAGGGATCGGTTCAGCTTGTTTTTGATTTGAGTGATGGTTCATCGGTGCACGTGACATCTGCACGGTGGTTTACACCAAACGGCCATCAAATTGATCAGCAGGGCTTAACGCCGGATGTGTTGGTGGAAGTGACACAAGAAGATATTGATTTGAATCGTGACGTGATGCTGAACCAGGCAATTGAAGAATTAACGATGAACAATTAACGATGAACAATGAACATTTGCTAATTGTTCATTGTTCATTGTTTTAAGAGGTTGATGATGTCGGAATATGGAACTGAAGTGGGAAAGAAAAACCGTAACTGGTTAGCGATTGGGGCCGGGACGTTGGCGGCGCTGTTTGTATGTGTGTGTGTGGGCGTGGCTGGCTTTGCGCTGGGTAGTTTTGTTGTTGGGCGTGATTCCGCAGCTAATTCTGAGCCGGGGCAAGCGGTGGAGGGTGTGGTGGTCTATGAAGAAACGGCCGTTTCCCCCGAAAACACGGAGCCAGCCATCACCAACGACGACACAGAACCAGCGGAGAGCGCGGAAGATGCTACTGGGCAGGCTGGCGACAATGTAAGCAGTGCGCCAACACTGGAACCAGGAACGGAAACGGCCGTGCCTCAGGCCCAGGAACAACCCACCGAACCTTACACCGACATCGAGAAAGCAGACCTGGAGTTGCTTTACGAAGTTTGGAACCTTGTCGAAGATCGTTTCGATGGCACACTGCCACCAGAAGAAGCCCTAATCAACGCGCTTGTTAGCGGTTCCCTGGACACGTTAGATGACCCATATACCCGCTACATCACCCCAGATGTGGCGGCTCGTATGCGCGAAGACATGGGTGGTTCTGTTTCCGGCATTGGCGCGTTTGTGCAAGAAAACGAAGATGGACTCGTCGAGATTGTCACTCCCATCAAAGATCAGCCTGCCGATTTAGCCGGGTTGCAGCCTGGCGACATTGTCATCGGCGTGGATGGACAAAATGTCATAGGCATGAGCTTCGATGAAGTGCTGCTCATGGTACGCGGCCCAGAAGGGACTGACGTAACCCTGGAAATCGTGCGTGCGGACGAGGAAGAACCCATTTTCTTCACCATCACACGCACGCGCTTTGAAGTGCCTGTCGTAGAAGCGGAAATGCTGCCTGATAACATCGCTTACATCTCGCTCCTGGAGTTTAATCAGGTGGCGGCGGAACGGATGATGGCCGAATTAAGCGTTTTGCTGGCGCAAAACCCCAACGGTTTGATTTTAGATTTGCGCAATAATCCCGGTGGTTTTCTCAACCAATCCATTGAAATTGCCGATTTCTTCCTGCCGGAGTCGGTGGTGCTGTTGGAGCGTAATAACCAGGGGTTGGATGAGACATTCACGGCGGAGACTGGTGATTTTGCAGAAAAGATACCGATGGTTGTCTTGATCAATCAAGGCAGCGCTAGCGCCTCGGAAATTGTGGCAGGCGCGTTGCGAGATAACGGCCGTGCAACCCTCATTGGCGAAACCTCCTTTGGCAAAGGCTCCGTGCAGCAAGTTTACACCCTTTCCAATGGTGGCGAACTGCGTGTGACCATTGCTCGTTGGTACACACCGGACAACATCAGCATCAGCGACAACGGCATCACCCCCGACATCGAGGTGGAAATGCCGCTAGATGTAGAATTTGGCAGCGATGAGGATGTGCAATTGCAGCGAGCGATTGAATACCTACAAAATGGACAATAGCCGTGAAGCACCATGCGTGAAACATGTTTTTCACGTTTCACACATCACGTTTCACGCCAACAACTATGGCTAAGACACAAGGTCAAGACGGCATCAGCATCGTCGCCAAAAACCGCCGCGCCCGGCACGATTATGAACTGCTGGAATTATTTGAAGCAGGCATGGTGTTGACGGGTACGGAAATCAAATCGGTTCGCGCTCATCGCGTTAGCTTGCAGCGCAGTTTTGTGCAGGAGCGCGGCAATGAATTGTTTCTTGTAGAGGCGAATATTGCTCAATATGAGCACGGCAACCGCGAAAACCACGAACCCACACGGTCACGTAAACTGCTGCTGCATCGGCGGCAAATTAACAGGTTGATTACGGCCGTACAGCAAAAAGGCCTCACCCTCATTCCTACACGCATGTATTTGAAAAACGGCTGTGCAAAATTAGAATTTGCCCTGGCGCGAGGCAAACACAAATACGACAAACGGCAAGACGTAGCCAAACGCGACGACCAACGCCGTGTCGAACGCGCCCTCCGCGAAAAATACCGATAGTTGGCAACTATTTACCCATCCTCGATCAAAACCATAACAGGGTCAGCCTCCAGGCGGGGCTGACCCTGTTTTATGCGGCAAAGGGGTTACAAGTGACAGGTTCCATGATACATTTATAAGCACCTGAAACTTGCAACCTGTAACTTTTTTCAAGGAACTTGTTTATGACCACGCTTCCCATTCTCCCCTTCAATTCTTCTCAGGCACAACTTAACAATGTCGGCGGCAAAGGCGCCAATCTGGCGAAATTGGCACAATGGGGCTTTCCTGTGCCAGGCGGCTTTCTAATTACCACCGCTGCTTACCGCGCCTTTGTGCAAAACCATCACTTGCAAGAGGCCATCGACCACGCCTTGCGGGACTTGGAGTTGGATAATCCGACCGCTTTGCAAAACGCATCAGCAGCCATCCGCGCCCAATTTGCAGCCAGCGCAATGAGCGTTGAACTGGCACAGGCCATTGAGCAGGCTTATGCCGCGCTGGAAGGTGGGCCGGTAGCTGTGCGCTCTTCTGCCACCGCCGAAGACTTGCCTGACCTGTCCTTTGCCGGGCAGCAGGATACCTACCTCAACATCGTCGGCGTGGAGGCATTGCACAAAGCGGTGGTAGACTGCTGGGGCAGTTTGTGGACGGCGCGGGCCATTGGCTACCGCACGCGCAATGGCATTGACCATGATGATGTAGCGCTGGCGGTGGTGGTGCAGCAAATGGTTCCCAGCGAGGCGTCTGGCGTGCTGTTCACGGCGAATCCGCTGAATGGCACGCGCACGGAGATGGTAATTGATGCCACGTTGGGGTTGGGTGAAGCGTTGGTGTCAGGACAGGTGGAGCCGGACCAGTATGTGGTGGATGGGAACGGCCGTATCCTGCACAAAACCCTTGGCGCAAAAGCACTTGCCATTGTGGGGCAAGCTGGCGGTGGCACACAAACCATCAGCGCCGACGCCGCACAACAGCAAGCCATCCCTGATGCGGTGATTGCCGAATTAGCACAGTTGGGGCGGCAGGTGGCCGACCGTTACCAGTTTCCGCAAGATATTGAGTGGGGCTGGGCGGATGGCAAACTGCATTTGTTACAATCGCGCCCCATCACCTCGCTCTATCCGTTGATTGAAGGGCTGCCGGTGGACGGGCCACTGCAAATGTTGTTCTCTTTTGCCGCTGTGCAGGGCGTGATGGAGCCAATTACCCCGCTGGGGCAGGGCACGCTCAAGGCGATGATGGCCGGGCTGGCGACCTCGTTTGGTCTGCCGCGCACAGCCGAAACGCAGCGTGTGGCCTACATCGCCGGTGAGCGCATGTTCGTGAACATCACGACGCTGATGCGCCACCCGATAGGGCGCAAGCTGGCGCGTGGGTTTTTGCGCTTTATAGATTCGGGTGTGGTGCAGGGCATTGAGGCGCTTTGGGATGATCCGCGCTTGCTGCCGCAGCGCCACTGGTTCCGTCTGCACACATTTGTGCTGATTGCTCGTTTCTTTCGACCGATTATGCATCATTTCATTCGCGCTTTGCGCCATCCACACAAGCGACGGGCGCTTGCGCTACAAAAATCTGATGTAGCTTTGACGGATTGGGCGATGCGCTTGCGGCGGGCGACGACATTGGCGGAAGTGTTGGATGTGTATGATGTGATTACGGCCGTTAGTTTTGGATCATTATTTCCCACGCTGCTGCCGTTGATTATGGGCGGCATGTCCATGCTGACGCTGCTGACGAAGTTGGCGCAGGGGGTGGGGATGAATGCGCTGGCGCTGACGCGGGGGCTGCCGCACAATGTGACGACGGAGATGGATTTGCGGTTGTGGGGCGCGGCGCAAGCCATTGCTGCGGATGAGGCGTCGCGGGCGGCATTTGAAACGCAGGCTGCGGCGGCGCTGGCAGAGGCTTTTTTGCGGGGGGAACTGCCGGGTGTGGCGCAAACGGCCGTCTCCCAATTCCTGGATGACTACGGGATGCGCGGGGTGGGCGAGATTGATCTGGGTCGGCCACGCTGGCGCGAGACGCCGCAGCCGGTGATGGAAACGCTGCGCAGCTACTTGCATATTCCTGCGGCGCAGGCCCCGGATATGATGTTTGCAGAGGGGGCAAAGGGGGCGGAAACGGCCGTTGCCGAACTGGTAAAGGCGCTGCGGCATACGCGGCGCGGCTGGCTGAAGGCACGCCTTGCCCGCTTTGCCGCCAGCCGGATGCGTGCCCTGGCCGGGATGCGCGAAACGCCAAAATTTGTGGTGATTCGCCTATTTGGTTTCATCCGTGCTGCGCTGTTGGAACAGGGGGCGCAGTTGGCTGCGCAGGGGGTGCTATCCCGCGCTGATGATGTCAATTTCCTGACGCCAGCCGAGCTGCGGCGAATTGCGGAGGGGGAAGTGGCGGGATGGACGGCCGTTGTGCAGGAACGTCGCGCTGCCAATGCCCGCGAACTCAAGCGGCGGCAAATTCCGCGCTTGATGCTCAGTGATGGGCACGCTTTTTACGATGGCATGGGTGCAGGCGCAGAAGGCGACCTGGTGGGCAGTCCTGTCTCACCGGGTGTGGTGGAAGGGCGCGTGCGTGTGGTACTGTCCCCCAATGGGGCACAGCTTGCGCCTGGTGAGATTCTGGTTTGCCCGGCCACGGACCCGGCATGGACGCCATTGTTTCTCGCGGCGGGGGGCCTGGTGATGGAAGTGGGTGGCATGATGACACACGGTTCGGTTGTGGCCCGGGAATATGGCATTCCCGCCGTCGTTAGTGTGCACGAGGCAACGACGCGCTTACAAACCGGACAACTCATTCGTGTCGATGGCTCGGCAGGCACGATAGTAATTTTGAATGGCGAATGATGAATGATGAATTAGCCTCTTCTTTTTCTGCATCCATCATTTACCATTCCGCCTTTATAATTCCCTTTCATGGCTTCCATTGCAATCAGCAAACCAACCCAGGCATGGGCCGCTGTGGCATTAGTTACAGTGGCAGCCACAACCACCCCCATTTTCATTCGCTTTGCTCAAGCTGAAGGTGTCCCTTCACTTTCCATTGTGACCTTGCGTTTGATAGTGGGAACCCTGGTTTTGGCTCCCTTTGTCTGGCAGCGTCACGCCGCAGCTCTGAAAACCCTATCCTACCAGGATTGGTTGTGGGCATTAACGGCAGGTGCGTTTCACGCATTTGGCCTCTTCCTCCTTTTCTTCGCATTGGAAAACACGAGCATCTTGGTGTCGAGCGTACTGCGGCGCACTTCTCCATTGTGGACGATTATTCTGGAAATTGTCGTATTACACGCGGCATTTTCGCGGCGAGTGTGGTGGGGATTGACCCTGACATTGGTCGGCAGCGCTGTTGTGGCTTTGGGTGGCGCTGCTGCTTTTGAGGTAGGGCAGCGCCCCTATTTTGGCGCGGGTCTCTCGCTGCTCAATGCCGTGACCATTAGCTGCTACCTGATCATTGGGCGCAAGCTGCGAGATAAACTTCCTTTTTTGGCTTATACCTGGGTGTTGTTTGCGGCAGCGACGGTGGTCGCGGTCGTTTTTCTTATTTTCACTCGCACGTCGCTGCTGGGATACTCAGCGCACGGGTATTTGTGGGTGCTGGTAATTACCCTTGTTGCTCAATTGGCGGGGCATTTGCCTATTAATTTCGCCATCCGCCACTTTCCGGCAACGTACCTCTCTGTCCTGATGCAGTTTTCGGTTGCTGCGTCAGCGGTAATGGCTGTGGTTTATTTCCACGAAATCCCTACCTGGTTGCAAATTAGCGGCAGTGGCATCATCGTTTTGGGGGTGTGGATGGTAACGAGGAAGCAATAGGGGCGAACCAGCGATTCGCCCCTACATGATCGTTACAATTCGCGGTTGCGCATGGCGCGGAAGGCGGCGTAGACGTGGTCTTTGCGCTGCCCATCGTGGCGCACAATGCCGGCATTGCGCATCCAGTCTGACCAGGCAAACCAGATGATGACGGGAACCAGGTCTGTGTAACGCTGCTCGACGTGCTTGTAGACATCCTTAATGTAGTCGCCAATTTGCGGGTAGTTGGCGGGGCCAATTTCGCTGTCTGCGGCGACCCCAATTTCTGTGATCCAGAAGGGGATGTCGGGTATCTGATTGCGGTACATCTCGAATGCTTCGCCAAGTGTGCCAAAGTGGCTGCCCCAATCGAAGGGGGCTTTGGTGGCGTAACGGCCGTAAGGATGCACCCCAATCGCGTCCACAGGCCAGGGGCCATTCAACGCTTGCTTGCATGCCTTCAGGTAATCAATGCCTTGCTGCGGCCCGGTTGCCAGCCCGCCAAAGACCAGTGGTGATTGTGGCGACTCGGCACGAATGGCGGCTGCCACTTTTTTCAACACTGTTGCAAACTGTGCCGGGGGCACAAAAACTGAGGCGGGATTGTTGGGCAAGTCGCCCTCATTCCAGATTTCGTAGGCTACTTTCTCGCCATAGCGACGGTAGCGTTTGGCAATCTGACTGGCAACGGCTGCCAGATCATCCCCGTAACCACTCCAGTCATTGTTGCCTGCCCAGGGGGCGCGTCCCCACACCGTTTCCTGGTTTAGCACAATGAGTGAGTTCACACCCATTGCGTTGTATTTGCGCACAATGGTGTCATATTGTGCAAATGCTTTTTGGATGTCGTCGCGCTCGGTGGGATTGTCGCGGGCGGCCAGTTTGAAGACGAAGCGTACCCACTCTAGCCCCTTGAGGTCGTCGTTGTCCATGGGGTTGCTGTTGGGTGCGTCGGGGTTGATGTTCATGCCGCGCTCTAGTTGGCTGATGGGGGTGGATGGCGGCTGTGTGGGCGGCGTGACGGGTTTGGTGCTGCGGTAGAAAATGGCGGAACGGATGGCATCGCGTAGGGGTTTGCCGGTACGGCCGTACCGATCACGCAATGACGCCTCTTGTGCTGGCAGCAGCCAGGGATCGTTGATGCGATAATCGTCGCCATCGCGCCCAACAATGAGCACCCAGTGCTGGTCGTTGTCTGAGTAGGGGGTGTCGCGGGTGAAGTCTACCAAGATGGTGACTGGGTTGCCCGCTGCTAGGCTGGCGTTGATGCGGTTGATCATATCTGGCGCACCGCCATCTACTTTGCCCATGTATACGATGTCTTTGTAGACGTTGCTGAGGGCGTTCCACTTGGTCAAATAGCCGTTGAGGTAGCCGCCGTTGGTGATCATGGCGTGGTTGAATTGGGAGGGGTTGGTGGAACGGCCGTAAGTGGTTGCCACCATTGTAAAACAGGTCATCATGCAGCCCCATTCGCCAATGGTTTTGGGTGAACCGGGATGACCCAGCAGCTCGCTTGCCCACTGCGGATCGCGCTGCGACAGGGGTGTTGCCAACGATACCCCTGCTGGAGAAGGAACTTGAATGCGCACGTAAATGATTTCGCCAAAGGGGTTGCCGTTTTCATCTTTCATGCGGTAGTCGGAGAAGTGCATACCGGGGGCAGCGGGGGCGGTCATCTTAATGGAGATGTCTGCTTGTGCGCCGGGGGCGGTTGCAGGCAATGGCACGCTGATTTGCTGTGCCATGTTCGTGCCGCCGACAAATTCTAGTTTGAAGCCAGCGCCCCAAGGACGGGTTCCATTATTGCGTACACGCCAGCTTTTGGTGAAGGTTTGCCCCGGTTCGATGTTGGTGTCGTCGGGGATGGTCAGGTCGGCTACAAATTTGCCGTCGCTGATGCCGGTGGTCGGCGCGGGTGCGGCCTCGGAGAGGATGCGCACGTACATGATGTCGCCGAAGAATTGGCCTTTATCATCTTGGAAGCGCCAATCGCTGAAGTAGGTTCCAGGTGTGGCGGGGGCGATCATGTCTACGGAGATGTTGGTTTGTGCGCCGGAAGCGGTGGCGGGCAGCGGTACGCTGGTGACGGTGTGCATTTTTGTGCCGCCAACGTGGATGAGTTTGTAACCTGCGTCCCAGGGAGCACGGCCGTTATTTTCTACACCCCAGGTTTTGGTGAAGGTATCACCGGCTGTTATGGGCATGTCGTCAGGAATGGTTACGTCGCGGATGAAACGGCCGTTTGCAGTCACAGAACCGGCTGTCATTGTCGTCGGCGGCTGGACAATGGTCACGGGCGGGCGCGGCGGCGGTATTGTTTCCACCACATCTGGCACATCAAAACGGTGCTGTAATGTAAACTCCGTCACGGGCTGGATCAACTTTTGCGCAAGGTTGGCTATCCCGCCGAATTTTGGTCCCAAATACCAGATTGCTCCGCCTAAAATTTCCGGGTATTGCGCATACAATTCACCCACTTCGCGGATATGCGCGATAGCGACCTCTGGAACGGGCACACGTTCGTGGGTCCAACCCCACTCCGTCATCAACACTTTTGGTCGTTTGATGTGATGTTTGTCACAGGTTGCAAACAGCTTTTGGAAACGGCCAACGTGATCGTTACGTAAAAACCAAATATTGTCTACCTTCAAGCTGTATTCGTGTAATGCTACAGACAATTGATTTGGATGCTGTTGGCATAATTCCAAGTATTGCAGCATACCATCCGTTTCCCAGGCTCCTTCATCCGGCGTGCCTGTAGAATAGCCAAAGGCTGAGAACTTGAAGCCATCAGCCATTGCCATTTGCCCGGTGAAAAAGGCAAATTTGCCAATCCAATCAGACTCCGACACTTCTTTGCGCAGTTCGTTGATGGTTTCTATCCAAACCAGTTTCGGGTCTAATTCAGAAGGTAAGTTATCACGATGCCATTGCCAATGATCTGCGGCGGCTGCTTCTGGCTCTTTGGTATAGTCTGGCACATCGGCTGCCCCGGACGGCGGTTGCCCATGTGCACCAGGAATAGAGCGGCGAAAAACGAGCGTATGACCGATGTCGTTGTTGCCCCGCGCATAAATGAGCTGCTGGGCATCGAATAGGCCGGTCATGGAGTCGGCTGCTTTGATGAAAAAGGGGATGTTAGCCTGATCTAAAGTGCGTAGGTGTTCACCGATGCCTGAGGGGTTGCCGCCAATACTGGTGTGGAATCCAATCTTGTTAAATGCTTTCAATGTACTACCTCCAATTTTTGGGGTACAAGTTTCAGGTTACGAGTTGCAGTCCGACGCAATCTGTCCCCGGTAACTTGTAACATAAGGGTCAATCATCAGTAAACACAATACCGGGCACAATGCGCCCGCGAATATTCAGGTCCCCTTCAAGAGTTAAGTTGTTGGCACGGAGGAGTTTGCGGTATTCCTCAACGCGAAATGTGGAGGTGCGTAGGGCCTGGGCTTGTACTTGTTCGCCACGCGCCTGGGCTTCGTCAGCCAGTCGAAGTAGTCGTGCTTCACGTAAATCAAGGAAGGTATTGATGAAGGTTTGCTCGTCAATGGGGCCTTCAAACCCATTGTCGCCGACGATGCTGCCTAATTGGCTTTTAGTTTGTGGCAGGAGGGTGAAGAGGCCGCCCTGAATATTGGTGTCGTATAGGCAAGCCAGGCCGAGTGGACTGCCTAAATTGTGTAAGCGGGCCTGGGTAACAGCAGGTTGGTAAAAGCGCTGCTCGAAGACATCGTCTTGGGCATCTATCATAGCCTGCTCGCTGGCGGCGGTGATGAGGAGTTGTTTGAGGCGTGGGTCGCTGCGCAGACTGGCGTCGCGGGCGGCGATGCGGGCGGCGTATTCTTGTTGGATGGCGAAGCTGGTGGGGCTGTCGCTGCGCAGCAAGTAGGCATCTATGACGTGGCGCAAAGTTCCTGATTGCAGGGTGGCCTGGTGTTTGCCGTAGCTGATGATGCCTGCGTCTGTGTTTTGGTAGGCGGCGGGGTTGCCTTCAGGTTGTCCGCTTTCAAAAATGCTGGTGATGGCCCAAATGGTGCTGCGCCACAGGGCGGGGTTGAATTCCCATTGGGTTGTTTGTTCGCGGATGACGTTGATGTCGAGGAAGAGGACTTGCCCGAAACGTTGGCCTTGCGGGTCTTGCATTCGCCAGCGGCTGAGGTAACGGCCGTTCTCTTCTGGCGTGGTAAGGGTGACAGAGACATCTACTTCTGCGCCGGGGGCGGCTGTGGCTAATGGTTGGCTGGTTTGTGTTGTCATCGGCTCGCCGCCGATGTGGACTAAGTGATACTGGTCGTGCCAGGTTGTCTCGCCGCTGTTTTGTACGCGCCAAGTTTTGACGAAAGTGGCCCCGCTGGTGAGGAGACTGCCGTCGGGGATGGTGATGTCGGTCAGGTAACGGCCGTCGCTCACGCCATCATCCACCGGATGCGTTTCTCCTGGCACTTGAATGCGGGCATACATCACCTCGCCAAACCAGTTGCCCTGTGCATTTTGTAATCGCCAATGAGAAATGTGAGTCCCCGGTGTTTCGGGAGCAGTGAGGATGAGCGTGAGATCGGCCGTTTGGCCGGGCTGGGTTGGCGGAATGGGGTGGCCTAATATTTCTGCCATTGCCTCGCCGCTAAAAAAAACGAGATGATACCCCTGCTCCCAGGCGGTATCACCATTGTTTTCAATACGCCACGCCTTGACAAAATTTGTTCCTGCCGCTAATTCTGTATCATCTGGGATCGTCAGGTCTGCCACAAACCGTGCGTTATCACTCACTGCATACTCCTTATGTGTTTTCTTTGCAATGCCCCCTGTTTCAAAGAGTAAAAGAGAATAAGGTAGATGTCAATCGGTAAGCCGATATATGGAAACGGCCGTACGCCAGCCGTGTACGGCCGTTAATTATCAGGCTTCGCCGCGAGCTGGATAGTCGTTGGCGATGATAAAGTCGAGGCCGGAAAGCACTTCGGCAAACATGGGCCGGGCAAAGGGCATGGTTTGGATGAGGGCCGCGTAGAGGGTCATATCCGGGCGGATGAGAAAGAGGCCGGGTTCGCTAAATAGGGGTGGTTCCAAAATGCCAAGAGACGTCTTACCTCGGCTGGTGGAGATGAAAAGACCCCACTCGCGGGCTTTTTCAATGGTCAGCCCATAGCCAATGGTGAGGTTGTCCAATCCCCATTCACTTTGAGCGGCGGCGGCGCGTTCGGCGGTGTCGCTGCTGAGGGCAAGGGTGATCACACCGCGTTGGTTGAAGTCTGCTGCTTTGCGGTTGAGATCCATGAGATAGCGCTTGCACACAGGGCAGTGCAGGCCGCGATAAAAGGCGAGCATGGTGAAGTGCTGCGGCTGTTGAGCGCTGAGTGTCCAGGAACGGCCGTCAAGGGTAGAAACGGTCAGGTCAGGTACGGGTTGGCGGGGCTTTAGCATGGGGGTTTTCCTCCTAAAATAAACCACAAAGTGATGCGGAGAGTTGTCAAATCTCAGAGGTTTGACAACTCTAAACCTTTAATTGTGACGGCCGTATTTGTTCCACCAGCAAACGCCGGAAAATGGGCCACTTGTTGCCATCTGGCGCGGCCTGGACGATAAGATCGTAGCCGTAAGTATAAGTAAAGAGATAGGAGCGGAAGAGCGGATGGCTGATGAAGCTGAAGCTGTGCGCGGCACGCTGCGGCGTACTCAGGCCATAGGTTTGGATGTACTCAATCGTTTGCTCTTTGCTGAGTTGGCCGGTGTGGTAGAGGATAGCGGCGTTGCCGTTGACGTAGCGGGTCATGCGCTGGGCGCGGGCAAGACGCCGCAAGGTTTCGGCGGTGTCTATGGCTGTCAATCCGGCGGCGGGCAGCAGCACGTCCAGCGTCCATTGGTGATGGCTGTGATCAGGGAAGATGATTTCGACGGCCGTTGTGGCAATCCCCTCGGCAATCACTGCTGATGGCGAGTGCAGCAGGGCGGCGGCCATCTCGCCGTAGCCCAGTTCATGCACAAATTTTTGCTCTTTGAGTAGATGCTCGGTGTGGTGGCCAGGGTAGCCTTCGTGGGCGAAGGTGCTGATCAGGCCCAGCGCAGAGATGGGGTTGTCGGTGTTGAATTCGATGTGGGAACGGCCGTCCCCCTTGAACCAGTTATAGGCACTCCAGGGTTGGCTGCTGGTCAGCGTAATATCCACGCCGTTGTCGGCGGGCAGGTCAAGGAGAGACAATGTGCGGCGGCGGGCTTCTTCGCGGGCCAGTTCCAGCATGGGCAGCACTTTTTCTTGGGGCAAATAGTACTGTTTGCGGTGTGTGTCCAACCGGTCGGGTAGGGGGGCGCTGCCGGGCAGCAGGGTGTCCAGTTCGTTGTGTGCGGCGCTGAATTCGGCTTCGTCCACCAGGCTGGGGCGGATGTCGTACAGTCGCTGGACTTCATCCAAATAGGGCACGTCGTCGCCGCGCAGCAGGTGGAGGGTGCATTGGAGGGCGGTGAGGACGGCCGTTACATAGTCAGCCCGCGCCACATCCTCAGTGGGGATGTTGGCTTGCAGCCAGGCCAGGTCATCCAGTAGGGCGGTGGGTTCGCGTTTGGGTGTGGCGGAGACGGCCGTTTTGAGGTCGGCAGGGCCAGTGTAAGCGTCTATGTAGCCATCAATATGTTTGTCTATTTCAAGAGTGAGGGTGAGATAGGTACGGCTAAATTCATCAAGTTTCATTAGTTATCCTTCCAACTTCCAATCAATTTCTGGACGCAACTGTTTTGCCAGGGTGATTAAATCATTTAGGCGGTTGCGACGATTCATTTCGTCAACCAGTTGCAGTGCTTTCAAGCGAAACTCGTCACCAGGTAAATCTGAATAATCCAACCCTAGATCATAGGTAATCAGTTTCAGGTCGCTCTCGTTGAAGCGAGAGGTCAGCATTTGCCGCAGGCGGGTGAGTTGACTTCTGTCGGTTGGGCTGGCGGAAGGGAGTGGGGCGGCAACGGCCGTGCCCCCCGTCTTCTCTGCCCAGTACGTTTCCGTGCGCTTTTTCCAATCCGCAAACATGCCCACGAATTCAGGGTCTGCAATGATGTTGGCGTTAATGTTTGCCCATTTCACATACCAATCATAACCTTTTTCTAGCAGTCCCTCGCTTTTAACACCGTGCCCCACGACAACCAATAATGGATGCCCCAGTGTGTAAGCGACGGTGGCTTCAATTTGATTCCACACAGTTGGCAGAACGACTTCAGTCCATTTCTTTTCTTGCTCGCTGCCTCGTTTTTCAGTGGCTTCTGGCGTGTACATGCGCTCATAGGCCAGGATAATGGTGCCGACGCATTCCTTCATCAATTCGGTGACGGCGACAAGGGGTTGTTGGCTAGAAAAATATGTGCGCCCCACCGTTTGCGGCATCATGCCATTTGTTTGCAAATACCGCTCAATGGCTTGCACAAAGGCTTCCTGATCCGCATTAGATGTGCGCCCAACGCTCAAAAATACTTTGGGGGTTTCCATCTGATTATTCTCCTTGCTCCCCACAAATTTTTTGTGCCGCTTTGTGAGATTAGTCGTAACGGCCGTAATTCACAGCCTCTGACCACATCTCCCCCGCATTCAAGCTATCCAGCCGTTCCTGGCCCAGCTTTTGCAAATAAGCTGCCCGGTTGGATACGCCATACACCCATTCCGCCAGCCACGCCTCCGTGTCCTCTACCGTCTTTGAGCGTTCGCTCCAATCCAGGTAAAAGGCATTATCGCGGTCATAGTAGCCCTGCACATAGCTGGGATGTGCGCCGTACGGCTCATGCACCACCGCATTCACTACCAGCCCTGGAATCAGCGTGCGGTTCGGGTCGCGGCGGATGACTTCCTCATCCACCACTTCTTCCACCACCACCACCACCTTTTTCGCGGCGAAGGCGATTTCCTTTTGCATTCCCAGCAGCCCCCACAACTGCGTGTTGCCCTGTGCATCGGCACGCTGTGCGTGCAAAAAGGCCACATCTGGCTTCAGCGGCGGCACAACAGCAATTTCGCCATCTCCATAGGGGCTTTGCACAAATTTGATGTTGGGATTGGCGGCAGGCATATCGCTGCCGGTGTAGCTGCGCAGCGGGAAAAAGGGCAGGTTGCTGGCTCCGGCGATGTACCGCCCGACCATGCCAAAGTGCGAGTATTCTTCGATTTCTAACGGCCGTGGCATACCCTTCTCCACAGCGCGGCGGATCGCATACAGGCTGCCCACCCCCGGATTCCCCAGGTAGCTAAAAATCATCTTCCGCGCCACCCCAGCCGCCACCATCTGGTCATAAATCAAATCCGGCGTCATGCGGATCAGCGTCAAATCCTGCTTGCGCTGGCGAATCATCTCATGCCCTGCGGCAAAACCAATAAAGGCGGTAAACCCCTCAATCGCAACCGAGTCACCATCGTTCACGAACCGGCTTACCGCCTCCGACATTGTCAGAAGTTTATTGTTCATAGTTAGCTGTTAGCTATTAGCTTTTAGCCTTTAGCTTTGTAATGAAAGCGCGTAACATGCGCTGAATTTCGTCAATATTTGTGGATAGTTGATGATAAATTGAGGTTTGAAAGTAGTTTAGGTCATGAGCCAGAAGGAAGAAATAAGAAACTTCATTTGCAGACCCCAACGCAATTTCCAAAAATCGTGCAAACTCAGTTTCACTAATCCGGCCAGCCCCTTCGGCGATATTGGCAGGAATAGAGTACGCCGCCCGCCTGATTTGACTCGTCAAACCATATTGTTCTTGTTTGGGGAAGCCCTCGGTGTTTTTGTAAATGGCTAACGTCAACTCATGACCCTTCTGCCAAACCAAAAACTGCTTATAATCCCTCATGACACGCCTTTTTAAGAAAGCAATTAGCTGTTAGCAAGAATCGTGCTAACAGCTAATTGCTAAAAGCTAAACGCTAATCCACCACCGTCTGGCTCTGCTCGTGCATATACTGCTGAATGTAGTAGAAACTGCCAGCCGCCTTGCCGGTGGAGCCGCTGCCCTTCCAGCCGCCAAAGGATTGGTAGCCCGGCCATGCGCCGGTGGTTGCGCCGCTGGCGCGGTTCACGTAGAGGACACCAGCCTGAATATTGTCCAGCCACCACTGCACTTCGTCGTCATCTTCGCTGAAGAACCCGGCCGTGAGGCCATATTCCACGTCATTGGCGCGGGCCATCGCATCATCCAAATCGGTGAAGGGGGCGATGGTGACGATAGGCAGGAACATCTCATGCTTCCAGAGGTAATGTTCTTCTGGCAGATCGTCTACAATGGTGGGGGCGACAAAGTAGCCATTGCCTTCCAGCAATTCCCCGCCGTGCACGATTTTGCCGCCTTCGCGTAGGTCGGCCACAAATTTCTTGTAATCTTCGTAAGCGCCCTTGTTGGCAACCGGCCCCATCCAATTGTCTTTGATGGTGGGGTCGCCAACGTTGATTTGCCTGGTTACTTCCAGCAGTTTGCTCATGAAGGTGTCCTTCACATCAGCGTGGACGTAGACACGGGAGCAGGCGGAGCATTTCTGCCCTTGTAGGCCAAATGCGGAGCGCATCACGCCCATTGCGGCTTTGTCCAGGTCGGCTTTTTTGCTGATGATGGTCGGGTTTTTGCCGCCCATCTCGGCGATGACGGGGCGCGGGTATTTGGCGGTGGAGAAGGTGCGCAGGATGTGCATACCGACATCGTAGCTGCCGGTGAAGGTCACGCCATCTACGCTGGGGTGATCGAGTAGGGCTTGCCCAACGACACGGCCGCTTCCAGTCACAAAGTTAAACACGCCAGCGGGCACACCGGCATCACGGAAGCATTCGGTGAGGAACCAGGCGGTCAGCGGGGTGTCGGTGGCGGGCTTGAGGATGACGGTGTTCCCGGCGATCAGGGCGGCTCCGGCAGGGCCGCCAGCCAGTGCGCCGGGGAAGTTGAAGGGGGAGATGACTACCCACACACCGTAGGGCTTGAGGACGCTGCGGTTGTGGTGTTTGTCGCTCTCGGTGAGCAGGGGAAAGTTGAAGTTGTTGTTTTTCTCGACGGCATCGCAGTTGTAGCGGATGAGGTCGGCCGTTTCTTCCACATCGCCCAGCGCTTCCAGGCGGTTTTTGCCGATTTCCAGGCTCATGTTGGCGCCCATGTCGAAGAGGCGGTCACTGATGAGGTCGGCGGCTTTGCGCATGATGGCGACGCGCTCTTGCCAGGGACGGCCGCTCCAGGCTGGAAAAGCAGCGCGAGCGGCGGCAACAGCATCATTGACGTCTTGCTCTGTACCGTATTGGAACGTCCCCATCATCCAATCCAGGTTGACGGGGCTGCGTTTTTCAAATGTTTTTTCGGCGAACCGTTCTTCGCCATTGATGAACAGGGGGTAGTTCTTGCCAAAATTGGCTTTGGCACGCTCTACGGCTTCGTCGTAAAGTTGGTGTAATTTGGGGTCTGGGCTTGCCAGCGTCGAGTAGGTTACTTTGAATCGTTCGGTCATTATTGCCTCCTACGGGAAATATGTGAGTTTGTTACCGATAATGGGTTGCTGGCAGCTAGTTGCTGGTAGCTAGTTATTGGTAACTGGTTGTTGGTTACAGGCTTCGCCAGGGCATTGGTTGTGAAGGTGGGGGTCGTATTGACTTGAGAATGTGCAGCCTGATGGAAGCCTTACGCCGTTATTATACCCATCTTTGCTAATGTCGCAGCAATGTGTTTGCGTGTAAATTATGGCTCTTTACGGTGGAAACGGCCGTATTGTACAATGCCCCTATGACACCTGAAAAAATCGGCCGTTATCAATTGTTAGCAGAACTGGGTCGCGGTGGAATGGCAACCGTCTACCGCGCCTACGATCCCCATTTCAAGCGAGAAGTTGCCCTCAAGGTCCTGCCCCGCGAATTTAACCACGACCCGATGTTCCGGGCACGCTTTCAGCGAGAGGCAGAGACGATTGCTGCATTAGAACATCCAGCCATTGTCCCTGTCTACGATTTTGGCGAGGATGATGGGCTGCCATTTTTAGTCATGCGCTTGATGGCAGGCGATTCATTGGCAGACCGTATTGCTGAGGGGCCATTGCCCGTGAGCGAGGTGGCGCGGATTTTGGCGCGGGTGGGCAGCGCGTTGGATCGCGCACACGAGGCCGGTGTGGTTCACCGTGATTTGAAGCCGGGTAATATTTTGTTTGATCAGTACGGCGAGGCGTACCTGGCCGACTTTGGCATTGCGCGGTTGGTGGAATCTAGCGCGACGCTGACGGGCAGTGGCATTGTGGGCACACCAGCCTACATGAGTCCAGAGCAAATTCAGGGGCAGGAGGTGGACGGCCGTTCCGACATTTACGCGCTGGGCATCATCCTCTTTGAAATGCTGACCGGCAAGCGCCCCTACGATGCTGACACACCGGCAATGGTGCTGGTGAAGCAAATGACGGAGCCGACGCCGCGTATTTTGGATGTGAAACCTGATTTGCCGCCAACCTGTGAATTTGTGATTGCGCGGGCGATGGCAAAGGATGTAACGGAACGGTATGCACGGGCCAGCGAGGTGGCGCAGACGTTGACAGGGATTGTGCAGGAGACCGTGTCTGCACGGGCACAGTCACTACAAGGGCCGCCGCCAGCGAAAACGGCCGTTGCCGCACCACAACCCACCGCCAAACAACCTCCTGCCGCGAAGCATCTGGAAAAGGGGCGATTGCCCGCCTGGGCTTGGGGTGTTATCGGGCTGCTGCTGGCGGTGATCGTGTTGGGTGGAGCCTGGGTTATTTGGGGCAGGGATGGGGGAGGAACGGCCGTTCCTCCCACTCAAACGCCAGATGTCCTGACACCGGGCGCACCGCCATCCACAGTTACCGTGTTTGTTGATGACCTGGCGGCCTTGCAGCGTTTGGGGCGCGGTACGGTGAATGTCATTGCCGCCAGCCCGGATGGGCAAACATTGGCAGTGGGGGGCAGCCTGGGCGTGTGGCTGTACGATGGCAGCACATTTGAGCCGCAGGCTTTGCTGACCGGGCACACGGATATTGTGTGGGATGTGGCCTGGTCGCCGGATGGCACGCAGTTGGCTTCGGCCAGTTGGGATCAGACTATTCGGGTGTGGGATGTGGCTTCTGCGGAAACGCTTTTCACGCTGCGCGGCGATGACCAATACACAAACGTGGCCTGGTCGTCAAATGGGATGTTGGCGGCGACGACCTGGTATCCGGCGGTTGAATTGTGGGATGTGGCGCGGCGGCAGCGCACGGCCGTCATCGAACTGCCCGATGAGACGATTCGTGATTTGGCCTGGTCGCTGGATGGGGCACAACTGGCTGCCACCGGTGAGCCGGGCATCATTCACATTTGGGATGCGGCAAGTCAAGCCGAGGTGATGCAGTTGGCAGGTCATGAGGAAAGTGCCAACTGTGTTTCCTGGTCGCCAGATGGGGCGCTGTTGGCCTCATGCGGTGGTGAAGAGGACTCCACTGTGCGCTTGTGGAACACGAGCACTGGCGAAGAATTGTATGCGCTGGAAGGACACGAGTATGGCGTGTACGGTGCGGCCTGGATTCCTGACAGCGATTTTCTGGTGACGGTGGGGGGCAACGGCGCGGCTCTGATGTGGAATGTGGTCGAAGGTTGGGAAGAGCATCTGTTGGCGGAATCAACCAGCACCCTCTTTGATGTGGCCTGGCTGGATGAGGTACAGCGGTTGGTGTTGTCGGCTGAGGATGGATCATTGCTGGTTCTTTCGAGAGATGGTGCAGACGAGACGATTTTGCGGGAGCATACGAATAGTTTGTGGGATTTGTCCTGGTCGCCAAATGGTGTGTTTTTGGCGGCAGCAGGCGCTGATTCTACGGTGCGGGTGTGGCGTGCGGCATCGGGAGAGGCGATTGGGGCCTGGCCCGCGCATGAATATGGGGTAACGGCCGTTGCCTGGTCGCCAACGATGGCATTTATTGCGTCTGCCGGGGAGGATTCTTGGGTTAATTTGTGGGATGCGGAGTCGAGGACGCTTGCAAAGCAGTGGCAAAATGAGGATACGGCCGTCAGCAGCTTAAGCTGGCACCCCACGCAGCCTTTATTGGCAATGGGGGATTATGAGGGGCACGTTTGGGTGTGGAATGTGGATGAGGATGCTATTGTGTTGGATTGGGCGGCGCATGATGGTGAGGTAACGGCCGTTGCCTGGTCGCCGGATGGGGATAACCTGGCAACCAGCGGTGATGATCAACAGGTTTATATTTGGGAGATGGAGGATCAGTCGCTTAGCAAACTGCCATTGGTTGGGCATGAGGATACAGTGCGCGGTATTGCCTGGTCACCGGATGGCGATTTTTTGGCGTCGGTTAGTTTTGATCAGACTATTCGTATTTGGAATGCCGAGAGTGGTGAACAAGTGACCCAATTAAGTGGGCACAACGAACTCATTGCTGGCGTCGCCTGGTCGCCTGACGGCATCTATTTGGCAACGGGGGGATGGGATAACGCCATTCGCTTATGGGATTCTGAAACCTGGCGGGAAGTGGGCACATTGACCGGACATCAACAGGCTGTTATTGGGCTGGATTGGTCACCGGATGGCTCTCAGTTGGCCTCCAGCAGCGAAGATGGTACGGTCATTATTTGGGGGATGCCGTAGAAAGCGTGTTTGTGGGTAAGGTGCGTAAGATTCGCCCGGCGATGTCGGGGCCTTCGTAGATGAGGCCGGTGTAGAGTTGGACAAGAGTGGCTCCGGCATTTAGTTTGGCATGTACGTCGCGGGCGGTGCGCACGCCGCCCACGCCGATGATGGGGAGTGCGCCATTGGTTTGTTGGGCTATGTAGCGGATGATGGCGTTGCTGGGGTCGCGTAACGGCCGTCCACTTAACCCGCCGCTCTCTTTTTGATGAGGGCTGGTTAGACCAATGCGGCTGAGGGTGGTGTTTGTGGCGATAATGCCATCCATCTCTTGGGCAAGGGCCGTATCGAGGATAGTATCAAGGTCGGCCCAAGTGAGGTCGGGGGCAATTTTGATGAGCAACGGCCGTTTCTTCACACCATATCGCCCTGCTAACACCTCGTTTTCCACGCGCAGCGTCTGCAACAAGTTTGCTAAATAGTCACCGCCTTGCAGTTCACGCAGGCCAGGCGTGTTGGGGGAGCTTATATTGACGGCCAGATAATCGGCATATTTGTAGACAGCCCGCATGACTTGCATGTAATCTAGCGCGGCATCTGCTAGCGGGGTCGGCTTTTGCTTGCCCAGGCTGACGCCCACAATCAAGCCCTTTTTTTGTTGGGTGAGGATGTGTAGACGAGAAACGGCCGTGACCACGCCCCCATTTGGAAAGCCCATGCGGTTAATCAGCGCGTCATCTTCCGGCAGGCGGAAAATGCGCGGGCGCGGATTGCCTTCCTGTGGTTTTGGCGTCAGCGTGCCCACCTCCACATGCCCAAAACCCAGCAGCCCCAATCCCCGCGCTACACGCACATCTTTATCAAAACCGGCGGCAATACCCAGTACATTGGGAAAAGTAAGACCAAATGCTTGCACAGGCTGCGATGGGATTTCTCCAGCAATATGCCGCAGCAGCCAGTGACCTATCCGGCGGTTCTGCGCAATCTGCAAAGCCGCCAGCGTGCGATCATGCACCCGTTCCGGATCCATCTGTTTTAACAAAGGGAAAATAAGTCGTTGGTAAAGTGTCATAAATCGGAGAATGGCGAACTGCCATTGTCAGTCGATAATGAATTTATGGCGCTTCTGGTGTGGAAACCGTATAGCCTTTGGGTACAGGTTGGGCATAAGGTGTTACCGGTGGAAACTCATCGTCAAAGAAAACCACGTTTGTAAACCCTAACGCCTCAATGATTTTTTTTAGTTCAGCTTGAGCATTGGTGTTTGCTCTGTTCAACAAGTCGCTTTCCGCAGCGATTGCCAAAATTTCCCGTTCGGCAACGCGACGCACCTCCGTTTCCAGTTCTGGGTCGGCACGAGTGAGCAGCCCCGTATCACGGTCGGCCACGTATGAAAGTTCTGTGTCCAAAACGGGTAGATCGTCAAAAATTTCGGCTTCGGGCAGTCTGACCCAAACTGTGTCTGGGGCAACAACAAGCAAGTCGCCCTCGGCCATTTGTGCAAGGTCAACGCCGACGACGACTGTGCCATAGGCTTCAAAGATGAGTTTTTCGCCAAGCAGGCCCCAGAGAGTTTCATCGTTGCGTCGTCCAATGAAGGTCTCGCGGTACTGCGCTTCCAGCGTGATGAGTCGGGACTCATCTTGAATACCGCGCAGAACGAAGGCCGATGACGGTAAAATCTCTGGTGTGACGGGCACGACCAGTTGGCGGACAAAATCCCCAACGGGATCAATTGCTTCGCTGACGCGCTGCACACCTTGTCCTACGCGGACAGCGCCAACAATAACGACAATGCCAATAACTGAGGCAACCAGGAAGAAGATGATCATGAAAAAATAAGCGCCTTGCCGTAAGCAACCGCCGTTTTTCTTTTCAGAGTTTGTTTGATTTCCAGACTGATTACTCATCATTTAACTCCATGTATCTACTTTACCCGAATCTGCGGAATTTCTCACCATTCTATACGGAGAGATAAGTTTGTAGGTGGCAAGTGAAAGACTTGCTGCTTGACACTTTCATCATGTTTTGCGCGGACCTCGTTTGAATAGTTCATCCAGGGTGATGCGTCCGGTTTCCAGGTCGGCGATGTCGCTGTGGTCGAAACCGGCTATGAGTAGATCGCGCACGTCGTAGCCGATGCGGGAACTGACATCGCCGATGCTGCCGGGAGGGAAGGGGCTTTTTTTAGGGCGAGATGGCTTGGGTTGCGGTGGAGTAGTGGTGGTGGTGGGTACGGCCGTTTCCATTCCCATCTTTTTCCGTTCCTTTGCGCGTCGCACGCGGACACTTTGCGACAGTTGCCAACCTATTGTCCCAAACCCGGCCGCAACCGCGCCTACACAGACCAGGCCCGTAAAAAACATGTGCCGTACATCTGCAAACTCATTTCCGGGAAACCAGGAAGCCATTGCCGCACGCACAGCAATCACAAAGAGGGTAAAGCAGGCAAAGATAATCAAGGTTAGTTTGTTGTTCATCGTAGTTAGCCTTTCGATGGTCTGCAAAAACCATTCAAACTTGTTAGCGTTTGATTCGGTTGCTTATTATAAACCGTTTCCGTCATCGTTACGCCGTTTTATCGTAGGCAATCTAACTTGCACAGTCCCCCAGTTTGGAGACAATTGTTCCATGTTAGTCGCCACCTGTGTTATAAAATTAAGCCTGGACGGTGTTTACTCCCTGAAGGATAAACGCAGCATTGTTAAATTCATTGTCAACCGTTTACCTAAGCAGTTCAATGTTGCCACGGCCGAAATCGATCACCATGATGTCTGGCAAACGGCCGTTATTGGACTGGTGACAATAGGCAATGATGCTGGATACTTGCATGGCCTGCTAGAGAAAGCCGTTGCCTGGATCGAACAGAGCCGTCCCGATGCACCCATTGAGGCATACTCGATTGAGTTCCGTTAGAGCGGAATTTTCTCTGAGGCGTGCGCGTAATACAAACATGATGAGACAAAAACGATTTAGCCTAATTTTTGTGCTGCTCATACTGATGTCTGCAATGTTGGGAAGCCAACCGGCTGCCGCTCAGGAAGAGGGTGAGGGTATTGCTATGAGCGCCCGCGCCGGATTTGATGGTTATTACAAACAATCTGCCTGGTTTCCCATCCAGGTGACGGTTGCCAACAACGGCCCAGCTATTGAGGGCGAGCTGCGCGTAGCCATTGGCTCTTCCAGTGTGGGAGACCAGGTTCTTTACACAGCGCCTGTTAGCTTACCCACCCAATCTAACAAGCGGGTAACGCTTTACGTGGATGTGCCCATTGTCATAGGTGCGCCGCGAGTGGAATTGCGAGATGGCAACGGCCGTCTTGTGAGCGAAGTAACTGCCAACATCCTCAGCCAGCAGGGAGAGAATTCCCTACTTTATGGCGTTGTCAGTTCAGACCCCGGCGAATTGGAATTCTTGGAGGATATACCCGGCAGCAAGACCAACGCGTCCGTTGCTTTTTTGGACATAAGCGAACTGCCAGAAGCGGCCGTTGCCTGGAATTCGCTAGACGTGCTTATTTTTAATGATGTAGATACGGGCCAACTTTCGGCCAAACAGCAAGAAGCGCTGGATCGTTGGGTGCGCACTGGTGGGCAATTGGTTGTGACTGGTGGGGCGGGTTGGCAAAAAACAACGGCCGCTTTCACCGACATGCTTCCCGTCACCCTCAGCGGCAGCGAATCTGTGGCCGACCTACCTGAATTTGCGGCGCAGACGGGTGTGCCTTTTCGTGATCCCGGCCCTTACCTGGTGGCAACCAGCAGCCTGCGCAGCGGCGACTTGCTGTTCCACGAAGCAGGATTGCCTTTGTTAGCGCGGCACAGTTGGGGGCGCGGCCAGGTTTATTTCCTGGCGTTGGATCCCAAACTGGCTCCCCTGGTTGATTGGGATGGTAGTGAGGTGTTGTGGCAAGGGGTGGCAACGGCCGTTCCTGTGCATCCTTATTGGTGGAATGGGTTCCAGAACAGCTATTCAGCGCGGTCAGCCGTCACCAGCTTGCCTTCGTTGGCGCTGCCTTCTGTGCTGACGATGGCTATATTCTTGCTCATTTACGTTCTCGTCATCGGGCCAATCAATTATCGGATGCTGAAGCGTCGCGGGCGGCGTGAATTAGCCTGGGTAACTGTACCTGCGTTGGTCTTGGTGTTCAGCCTGGGTGCGTATTTCACAGGCTTTCAGCTCAAGGGGAATGAGGTCATTCTTAATCAGATGTCGGTCGTGTACGGCCGTACCGGCGGAGAGCCGGTGCGCGTCCAAAGTTTGCTGGGCCTTTACTCCCCCCAGCGCGATACATACGACCTCATTTTGCCCGGTGACGCAATGGTACGCCCCTTTGATCAGAACTTTGGCTCAATGAGTAGCAGCGGCAACATTGGTTCCATTTCTCGCAGCAGCGATCTGGTCATTAAAGATGTGCGTGTGGACGTGAGCGGTATGGAAACCTTTGTCGCCTATGGTTATCAGGATGGCCCGCCCATTATTACCCAGGCCAGCCTGGATGTAGATGGCAGCGACATCATGCTCAATATTACTGTGCAAAATAACAGTGACCTGATGTTGCAAAACGCCGTATTTTTGCTTGGTCATCAGGCTGTTTCAATTGGTGATATAGCCCCTGGCGCATCTGTCACCACCTCCAAAGCACTTGGCACATCGTTGACGACTAGTCTGACCTCATCTGCGGCCCCGGTCAGTTATTTGGGGCCAGGATGGGTAGGGGGCGCACCTCTGAGTACGAATGCCGAAACCATTCTAGGTACGTCAGATTATTATGATGATCCACAGGTCTTCCCTCGTTGGCAGATGTTGCAGGCCATTGATAACAGTGATTATGCTTTGCCCTCGTTTGCTGTACCTACGAATGCGGCAACGCTCATTGCCTGGACGGAAGAACCGCAAACGGCCGTTCGTCTGGAAGAGGTCGAGTATAAGACGATGGCAACCACGTTGTATTTGTTAGAAACGCCCTTGAGCCAAAATTTGGTGCAGGGCAATGATGTGTCTTTGCCGCTGCCACTGTTACAGTGGTCGGTCATAGACCAGAATAATGTGTATGAAGCCTCCATACAAAATCTATATCTCAACAATGGCTCCGTAGATTTTTCTTATGTGCCCTGGTCGGAATTTCAGGGGATGACGGTGACGCAGTTCGAAATTGTGATGGAATCCCAACAAACACCTCCGGTGACACTGCCCCCTTCGCTGTATGTGTGGGATTGGCAAAAAGAGACATGGGTGCAGTTGAATGGCGTGGCGTGGGGTGTGATGGAGGTGGAGGAGTACGGCCGTTTCCTGGGCACCAACAATGAAGTGCGCTTGCGCTTGCGCACCAGCGAATACGGCATCGGAATCCGCGAAGTTTACCCTCTGCTCACCGGCACGATCAGATAGGGAGTGTAGAGTGCAGAGATAGAGAAGGCTCGAATTGCTGCACTCTATCTCTACACGCTATCTAAAAAACTATGGCAACAATTATTGAAACGCAAGGACTGACCAAACAATACGGCGACCTCACCGCCCTAAACGAGTTGGATTTGCAGATCGAAGAGGGCGCGGTTTTCGGTTTCATTGGCCCAAATGGGGCAGGCAAAACCACAACCATGCGCATTCTCACCACACTGCTGCGCCCTACCAGTGGCAAGGCGTGGGTAGCTGGACATTCCGTTACCGACGACCCGCGTGGCGTGCGCCGCGCCATTGGTTACATGCCTGACTTTTTCGGCGTGTACGAAGACATGAAGGTGTGGGAATATCTCGATTTCTTTGCCGCCTGTTACGAAATTCCTGTCAACGCCCGCTCCGGTATGGTGGATGATTTGCTGGCATTGGTAGATTTGCAGCATAAAAAGGAAGCCTATGTAGAAAGCCTGAGCCGGGGCATGAAACAGCGCCTTTGCCTGGCGCGTACCCTCACCCATGATCCGCAAGTGCTCATTTTGGACGAGCCAGCCAGTGGTTTAGACCCCCGTGCCCGCATCGAAATCCGTGAACTGCTGCGCGAATTGAAGAACATGGGCAAAACCATCTTTTTCTCTTCGCACATCCTGTCTGAGGTGGCTGATGTGTGTACGAGCATCGGCATTGTGGAGGCAGGGCGGCTGGTGGCGCACGGCGATATGACGGAGATGAAAAAGCAGCTTCGCACACATCGCCTCATCCAAATCCGCACGCTGGGTGATGTGACGCCATTGCAGGAGTATTTGTTGACACGGCCGTACATACAAAGCATCAATGGCACGGCCGATCTGGAACTGCCACCAGATACCCTGCGCATAGACTTTAGCGGCGACGATGCTGCCTTGAGCGACCTGCTGGCAGGGTTGGTAGGGCAAGGATTACCCATCATTGCATTTAGTGAAGAGACAGGTGACTTGGAGGATGTATTCTTGCAAGTGACAAAAGGCATTGTCAATTGACCCCTTTTTCGCAGTGGCAGGCGCTGAAGCAGCACCCGGTTTACGTGCGCGAAAAGGGCGGGTTGGGCGGTAAACCCAATCCCTACTACGATTTACTGCGCCGTTATTCCCCTCTAGCAATTATGGGGGTGATTGTGCTCGGTATTTGCGGCGCATCAAGCAACCCGGCGTTGTATGCCGGGGATGAAGACCTGATGATTGTGTGGTGCTTGATGTGCCTGCCGGGCATGGCTTTGTCGGCGTTGACGCTGTTTGGCATGTTGATGGTTCCCGCATTAATTGCGCCTTCCATTAGCCTGGAACGCACGCAGGGCACGTGGGACATTTTGCGTATGACGCCACTTTCGCAGCGGCAGCTTGTATTGGCGAAAATGTTAGGTGCATTGGCGCGGTTACGGCTGCTTTGGTGGATGTTATTCGTCGTCAGCTTGTTTCAAGGCATGATCATGGCGTGCAGCATGACGTTGGCTTCGCCAGCTTATGCGTTGTGGGGCTGGCTGTTGGGATTAGGGACGGTGGTACGGCCGTGGCTGGAAATCATCTTTGCGGCGCTGGTGGGCATGTGGAGTTCGCTGGGGCTGCGCTCGGCGATGATGGCTTTGGTTATCAGTTATACGGCCGTTCTGCTCTTAAAGCTGTTGAACAATTCCGCTGTGTGGGCGCTCATTTTTAACGCCTTGCACCGTACGGACATGATCTTGTTGACGAGTACGCTGCTGCCAACGGCCGTTTACACCCTGGCAATCCTCATCACCGCTGCCGCCCTCTTTGTTAAGCTAGAGGATAGAGTGTAGAGACAGAGGAATAACAACCGTCTCTATCTCTACACTCTATCTACACGGATAAACTATGACCGAATCAATTCAACCTACGACCAAATTACCCCGACTACGCATGTTTCGAGACAACCCCGTCACCATGAAAGAACTGCGCAGCCGTATGCGCGGACGGCGTGCCTTTGTTGTTCTCACTATCTATTTGGGCGTGATGAGTTTGCTCATCACCCTCATCTACCTGGCCTACGCTTCCTCATCCAACCAACCCTACGGCCCTGATCCCCGACAGGCGGGCAAAGTCGTCTTTGCGGCGGTAGTTGGCGTGGAAGTGCTGCTGGCGATCTTCATCGCCCCCGCCTTCACTGCCGGAGCCATCACCGGGGAAAAAGAGCGGCAAACCTTTGACCTGCTGCGCACAACCTTGCTGCCTGCCAACTGGTTTGTCATGGGTAAATTGCAATCGGCGTTGGGTTACGTGCTGCTGCTCATTGTGGCTTCCATTCCGTTGCAAAGCATTGCCTTTTTGCTAGGTGGGCTGTCCTGGGAGGAGTTGGTCGTTTCGCAAATCATTATTGTCATTGCCGCCGTGACGTTTGCAATTTTTGGCCTCTTTTGTTCAGCATCATTGCGCAGCACACTGGCGGCTAGTGTCGCCACCTTTGGCGGAGCCATCTTTTTTACATTGGGACTGCCCGTGATTTTTTTGTTAATGACTGGCTTTTTGGGGCCATTGTTTTTCACTACGTCAACCTTGAGCTGGGTGGCAGAAGCCGCGCTGGCATATGGTGCATTTGTCTTGATGGCCTTTAATTTGCCTGCTACGCTCATTGCCAGCGAGGTGTTTTTGTTAGAGGAAAACACGTTGTTTTTTTTCAAGCAAAATTTTGGCGGGCATCAATTTTGGTTTTTTTCGCCCTGGCTGTTGTTTGTCGTGATTTATTTACTGTTGGCACGGCTGTTTTATTGGCTGACAGTGCGGCGTGTGCGCCGGGTAGCGAAATCGTAAAACGTGAGACGTGAAACGTGATGATTTTTCACGCCACGCCTGAATTTTGATGGATGCTGAATTTACTCAACTAATCGCTTTGTTGCGAACCTGGCACGGCCGTAAACAACGTCGTGATCTGCTGCTGTGGGGGCCGCGTGGCTTGCTGGCGGGGCTGCTGCTGGCGGTTGTGCTGGCGACGGTGGCACGGCTACGGCCGTTTCTCGACAACGCCCAGGTGGGGTACACCGCGCTCATTTTGGGTGTAGTGGGGCTGTTGGTTACGTTGATTGTGATGCTGGCGCGGCGGGCCACACCCTTGCAGCAGGCCCGTTTTGCCGACCGGCAGTTTGGCTTACGTGAACGAGCAAGTACGGCCGTTGAAATCTCCCAGGGCGTGCTAACCGTTCCCGCCCCCCTAGCACAGCAGCAGTTGGTAGATGCCTTGCAAACGGCCGTGCGTGTGGACGCCAAAGCAGGGCTCCCCTTTTCCTTTGTGCGGCGCGATTGGTTGATGATTTTGCTGGCGGTGGTGGTGTTAGGTGCGGCCGTGCTCCTGCCCAACCCCCAGGAAACCGCCCTCAAACAAAGCCGCGCCGTGCGCCAGAGCATTGAAGAGCAGGTGCAAGCCCTCGAAGCGCTTGAGCAAGAAATCCTCAATAACCCCGAGCTGAGCGACGAAGAGCGCGAAGAACTGCTCGACCCCATCCAAAATGCGCTGGAATCATTAGACCCCGGCAGCGCCAGCCAGGAACAGACTGTTGCCACTCTCTCCGAAGCCGAAGCTGAACTGCGGGCGCTAGGTGAACAGTTGAGCACCGATAATTTGCAGCAGCGTTTGCAGGAAGCCGGGCAGCCGCTGGCCGATAACCAAAATGCTGGTTCGCTGGGCAATGCGCTGCAAAACGGCCAGCTATCCCAGGCTGGCGCGGCAATGGCGCAGCTTGCCGACAATTTGCCCGACCTTTCCGTTGAGGAGCAGGCGCAGTTAGCACAAGATTTAGCTGAGACAGCACAATCTCTGCAAGATGTGGACAGTGAATTGGCCCAGCAGTTGGCCGACGCCGCCGCAGCCCTGCAAGATGGGGACGTAGCGGCTGCGCAGCAAGCCTTGCAGCAAGCATCTGGAACCTTGCAGCAGCGTGCGCAGCAGTCTGCCGCCGCGCAGCAGGCACAATCTGCTGCCGGGCAGTTGCAGCAGGGGCGGCAGGCCGTGGCCCAGGCCGGGCAGCAGGGGCAGTCAAGCCAGCCCGGTCAGTCGGGCCAATCGGGTCAATCGAGTCAGCAGGGCCAACAGGGTCAGGGACAAGGGCAAGGCTCAGGACAAGGCCAGGGTCAAGACAGCGGTAACGGCAGCGGGCAGGGCAGCGGCAGTGAGCAAGGCACGGGTACAGGTGGCCCTGGCCCCGGCGGTGGTCATGCCGAAAACGTCTTTGTGCCCGACCTGGTAGACCTCAGCGGCGAGACGGGTATAGACGTGGAACTGCCTGCCGAATGCATTGCCAACCCCGCACAGTGCGGCGGCCTGCTCAGCGAAACGCCCACCGAATTCACCAACGAAGGCAGTACCGTCCCTTACAATCAGGTCTTCGGCGACTACCGCGATGCCGCTTATGAGGCTCTCTCCGATGATTACATTCCTCTTGGTATGAAAGGCTATATTCGGGATTATTTTTCTTCGTTAGAACCCTAGTAGCCGCGATTTCTTATCGCGCTTGACGAAGCGGGAGAGGGGTAAGGATACCCCGGCTACTTGATATGAAAGGCTATATTCGGGATTATTCATCTAGGGAATCGTAAATGGGGCACGGGTTGTCGTGGATGAACACGGATGGAAAAAAATCCGTGCGAATCTGTGTTAATCAGTGCCCCAACACAAAGGATATACATGATAGATTCACCAGAATTGACAGTAGCGAATTTTCGGGAAACGGCCGTTTCCATCGAATCCCAAATTGGCAAAGTGATTGTGGGGCAGCGGGAAGTTGTGCGCACAGTGTTAGTGGGCGTGTTGTCCGGCGGGCATGTGCTGCTGGAGGGCGTACCGGGGCTGGGCAAGACAATGCTCATCCGCACGCTGGCGCAGGCGCTGAGTTTGGAATTTAGCCGCATCCAGTTCACGCCTGACCTGATGCCGGCCGACATCACCGGCACGGATATCATGGACGAGGATGAGAGCGGCCACCGCGCTTTTCGCTTTCAGTCTGGCCCGGTGTTTGCGAACCTGATTTTGGCGGACGAAATCAACCGCGCCACGCCGAAAACGCAGTCGGCGCTGCTGGAGGCGATGCAGGAGCATACGGTGACAGTTGCCAATGAGACATATCGCCTGCCGGAGCCGTTCTTTGTGTTGGCAACGCAGAATCCTATTGAGCAGGAGGGGACGTACCCCTTGCCGGAAGCGCAGCTTGACCGCTTTTTGTTCAAAGTGAATGTAGGCTTTCCTACGGAGGAAGAGCTGACGGAGATTGTGCTGCGCACGACGGGGAAGGAGACGCCGCAAGCGGAAACGGCCGTTTCCGGCGAAACCATCCTCGCCATGCAGCAGTTAGCGCGGCAAATCCCCATCCCCAGCCACGTCACCGCCTACGTTAGCCGCCTGATTGTGGCTACGCACCCCGGCAGCAGCCCATCCAGCATGGTCAATGACTATGTGCGCTATGGCTCCAGCCCGCGCGGGGCGCAGGCGTTGGTGTTAGGGTCGAAGATTACGGCACTGCTGGACGGCCGTCTCAATGTCAGTTTTGATGATGTGACGGCCGTTGCTCCTGCTGCGCTGCGCCATCGCCTGCTGCTCAACTTCGAGGGCCAGGCGCAGGGCGTGAAGGCGGATGATGTGGTGGGAGATTTGATTGAGCAAGTGAAGAGAGAGTGAGCAGTATTCAGTAATCAGTAATCAGTAGGCAGTCATTCACTGACCACTGAATACTGAATACTGACCACTAAATACTGAAACGGAACTGGATATGAACGATACACTAACGGCCGTCTTCTCCACCCCTTCTTGCGACACCCTTTGCACATTGCGGGCCGATTGGCTGCAAGCCGGGTACGCGCCCGGCGCGCCGCTGCTGGGCGTGCTCGACCAATACTTTGTCTTCCTTAACGAACTCAGCGCCAGCATGAGCGCCCGCGAGTACAGCCATCTGGCGACGATGTTCGACATTGGCGCGGTGGGCGGCGTGGCCCTGCAAAACCTGCTGGAGACCGACGACCTGGCGAACTTGTGGAAGCGTTTGCTGGCGGGCGGCATCAGCGAGGGGCTAATGGTGCTGGCCTCGCGGCAGTATGTCAAAGCGGCGGAGACGGAAATTGTGTCTGTTTATCGTAATGCCGGTTGGTACGTGTACCGCGCCTTGTGGCAGCTCTCCGCGCAGCTTCAGCCGGACGCCGACCCCGCGCAGCGCCGCCAGGTTCTCGATCGCCTGCTGGCTCCTGTGCATGATGACGCCGTGCCCGGCCCGGCAAAGGCGGTGCTGTTGGGCCGCTTGTTTCAACTGCTGCTGCTGGCCCACCTGGCGGCAAACGGTGTTCAGTAATCAGTGTTCAGTAAACGGTCACATTTACCAACAACTAGTATTAGTTTTCAGTAATCAGTATACAGTTATCAGGTTGGCCTAACTCTGGGAAACGCTTACTGACAACTGAATACTGAATACTGAATACTGACTTCTGATTACTGGTACTATCAACCAGCAATTAATAACCAATACCATGCACTTATTTGACGAATCTACCCTCCGCAAACTGGAACAACTGACCCTCGTGGCCGAGCGGGTGCGTGTGGGCGCGATGAAGGGCGACCGCCGCAGCAGCAAGCGCGGCACGTCCATTGAGTTTGCCGATTACCGCAATTATGTGCAGGGGGATGACCTGCGGCGGCTGGATTGGAATGTGTATGCGCGGTTGGAACGGCCGTTCATCAAGCTCCTTGAAGAAGAAGAAGACCTCGCCGTGCATTTGCTCGTAGACGCCAGCGCCAGCATGAACTGGCCGGGGGAAGAGAGTAATCAGTCGCCAGTAGTCAGTATGCAGTCTGCTAATAAGTTAGCTTATGCTCTGCGGCTGGCGGGTGCGTTGGGGCACATCGCCCTCACCGCCGGGGATTTGCTCACGGTGACGCTGCTGCACAGCGATGGCGACCAGCGTTGGGGGCCGTTTCGCGGGGCGCAGAACAGCCTGCGCCTGCTGCGCTTTTTGGAGAGTGACACGGCGGCGGGCATCACCGACCTCAATGTGTCACTGCGCGATTATGCGCTGCGTGGGCGGCGTCCGGGGCTGCTCTTTGTGCTCTCCGATTTACTCTCGCCCAATGGCTACCAGGAGGGTTTGAATGCCTTGCAGGCGCGGGGGTACGAGGTGGGCTTGCTGCATCTGCTCAGCCCGGACGAGATGGAGCCGCCGTTGGGCGGCGACTTGAAGCTGGTGGATGTGGAGACGGGCGCGGACGCGGAAATTACCCTCGACCCGACGACGCTGGCGCTGTACCGCGAGCGGCTGGGCGGCTGGCTGGCGGAGATTGGCAGCTACTGTGCCGGGCGGCATGTGCATTATATTCCGGTGGTGACGGCCGTTCCCTGGGAGAAGCTGGTGATGCAGACTTTGCGGGTGAAGGGTGTGCTAAAATAAAGCGTGAAACGTGAAACGTGAGAGGAATTTTGTCTAATTCAACTGTCAGAATGTTGTTTTATGGGGAGGGGTCTATGAAAAAGATTTCTTTGTTTGCTGTGTTGTTTGTTGTGCTGTTGGCTGCTTGTGGGGGAAAGGAGAAGGTTGCAGGCGCAACGGCCGTTCCCACCCCCACTCAACCCCCTGCTACCACAACACTCACGCCAGCCTGGACGCCAATGCCAACGGCCGTTGCTACGGAAACGGCCGTGCCTACCCCCACCATCACCCCGCCAAGCCCGCCGGTAGATATTCTCGATTTGTCCATGCTTTCTGCGGTTTCGGTAGATGAAACGATAACGTATGGCTTGAAAACGCCATCCTATGAATTTGTCCGCGATTGGCTATATGCAGAACGGGAAGTCCCTGATCGAAGCGTGTTACTATTTTACTTTCTCCCTTTTCTTTCCTTCGATTTTACCCATAGTTTTCCAAATGGGGCAGGCGACCTGAGCATAGTTGTGCATGGGATATTAGACCATGGAGAGGGCTATTATCAGAGTGAAGAGATATGGCCTTTGTTGGAAACGGCCGTTATCGCCAGACTCAATGAAAACAACATCAGCTTTGAAGATGGAAAGCGTATTAATATCTCACTTGTGACACTTAATCCTAAAGCAGTTGATTTGAATGAAGATGGTTCTAATGAGTGGTTGGTAGAAGTAGAAGCAGGTGCTTTAGACATTTTAGGTGTAATACCGCTTATGGTGGATTCGTCTGGGCAGTATGCAATCCTTCCCAATACGATAATACCAGTGAACACTTGGCAGTATGATGACATTGCCCAAGTTGACTTTGATTATGACTTTACCGGTGACGGTCATGTTGAAATTTTGCAGGCTATGCAAGGGTACTTTTTAGGCGGCACACATGGGTCAATTAATGTTTACACCTGGAATGGTTCTGGCTTTTATGCGCTTGATGAAATTGATATGACCGTTGCCAAATTTAAGCCAGTGCCTGTTTTCGAGGTTGCTGATTTTACGGGAGATGGCATTGTAGACATTCAGGTCACAACGCCCCATGAAGTTAATTTTGACTGTGCCTGGAACGAAGTAGATATTTATAGTTGGCAAGATGGGACGCCTCAATTCTCCCTCTCGCCATCAAACGAGACGCCCGAAACGCCTGAATGCGCCATGTTTCATGCCATAACCCCCAGTAGCTGGTATTCCGATAAGGTGCTTGCGGAAAAGAGCCGAGTAGAGCTGCTTGAATTTGCCTTGAATCAACTATCGCTAGAAACTGCCCCATCTGCCGATTACCTGGCGTTGGGATATTTTCATTTGGCGATGGCTTACCTGGAACAAAACGACGTGACCGGAGCTAGGCAAGCGTTTAACGAATTAAGCAATTTGCCGGATGAGGTCACCTTTGCACTGCTGGTGCGAAACCTTTATGCTGAGAATGGCGGTGATTTGTTAGATGTATGCTGGCAGCTTTATCAATTACCCGAACTGGCCGAACAGACGGGCATCCGTGATTATATTTACGCAGGTTCCGTTACTGGTTATTTTGGCCCTGGCAGTGAAAATATAAACCGAAATGCTATATGCCCATTTCCGCAAGTGGTTCAAGAGCGATTAGCTGCTTTAACTTTGCCCCTCTCACAACATCCTAAAGACAGTCTTGCCCAACATGGTTTCGATTTTTTAGATTACGGAACGGTCAATATTGATGATGACCCCGAAGAGGAGTGGTTTGGTCTAGTCGAACAGGGGGATGTTTACTTAACATTGTTAGATCAGATAGATGGGGGATTAAAGCCCATCATTTTTACTACAGCATGTTTTGAATGTAAGGAAGGCTTTGAATACGAGATTCGTAATGATAATGGTCAATTCTATATTATTGGTAGGTTGAGTCAGGAGGATCAATGTACTGGGGGATCAATGCCTATAGTATCTCATCCTTTTCTTGTGCAATTTGAGAATGAACAATTTGGTTTTGATATACTCCTTTCCTATTGTGATGTGGGTTCTGTTGATAAACGGCCGTTAACAGAAATAACAAAAGCCGATTTTGCTACAAGGCCCACCAATTCTCCCACATGGCGTAGAATATTGCTCCAGGCTACCGGTCATCTGAGTGAATGGGGGTTGGTAGCAGAGATACAAACGGCCGTGCTTACCCAATCCGACCCCGACATCCCCGAAAAAATCGCTAACCTGCTTACTTACCTACCTGCCGATGATGCAGAGGTGCAGCCCTACATTCAACATCTCACCTACCTGCTGGGCTACTACTATGAACTGAGCGGCGAGGAGGAAACGGCCGTCGCCACCTACCTCACCCTCATCCACCAATACCCCACGTCACCCTGGGCCTGGCTTGCCTGGGCGCGCTTGGAACCGGTGGCGGCTCCGTAGCAGTTGCGGAGATTGGTCAAATCTTCAAGATTTGACCAATCTTTTGCCAAACGGCCGTACCTCCCCTAAAATCCTCGTCAAAATCGCCCAGGAGCATCAAGCAATCATTCAGAAGCATCAAGCAGTTACCCAGGAACATTAAGCAGTCATTCAGGAGCATTAAGCAACAACCCAGGAGCGTTAAGCAGTCATTCAGGAGCATTAAGCAACAACCCAGGAGCGTTAAGCAGTCATCCAGGAGCATTAAGCAACGACCCAGGAGCAATAAGCAGTCGTTCAGGAGCGGTAAGCAACGACTCAGGAGCATTAAGCAGTCATCCAGAAGCGTTTTTCAACCGGTTTCCATTGAAACCGGATAACCATTTGCCCGGAAGATTGGTTCAATCTGCCAGATTGAACCAATCTAACACGAGGCAACAATCAACCTATTGGGAGGTTTATCATGACAAGACCAGCGAAAAGTATCGATCAGCGTTTGTTAGAGGCCCAGGTAGCCATTGACAACAGCCTGCACAGCCCGGCCATCCTGGAGGCCGTCACCCTCATGGGCTACGACCAGGCCCGCCTGCAAACGGCCCGCGCCCTCTACGACGAGGTGATGGCCCTGGTGGCGGCGCAAAAACGGGAATACGGCGAGCAGTACGAAGCTACCGCCACCCTGCAAGCGGCCTGGGACGCCGCCGACCTGGCCTATAAACGCACCCTCAAAATCTGCCGCGTGGCCTTTAACGGCAAGACCAAAGCGCAGAAAACCTTAGGCTTAACCGGCAGCCGTAAGAAGAGTATCAGCGGCTGGCTGGAGCAGGCGACCACGTTCTACATAAATTTGCTGGGCACGCCCGACCTGATGACGGCTCTGGCCGCTTATGGGTATGACCAGGCCAAACTAGAGGCGGAGTCGGCGTTGGTGCAGGCGGTGCAAGCGGCCAAAGCCACACAAGATCGGGAGCGTGGCGAAGCGCAGGAGGCCACCGAATTCCGCGATGCCAAGCTGGATGAGCTGGATCGATGGATAGCCGACTATAAGGTCATTGCCGAAATTGCCCTGTCCGATTCGCCGCAGCAGCTAGAGCAGTTGGGCTGGGTGGTGCCTTCATAAGGGGTAAGTTTGCAAGTGGCAAGTGGCAAGCAGGTAGGTCACTTGTCACTGGCATACCTCGTTCCGTGTGCCTGAAACCGGGGAGGGATTAATGGTTTCCCTTATCCAAGCAAATCATCCTGGCTATGGTGTACAATAGCGTAAAAGGAGCGACAAGTATGGAAAAAATTCGTCAGGTCATTAATGCTGATGGTTTACAAATACCTCTACCTCTCGTATCCCGCTACGGGTTGCAACCGGGTGCGCGTGTCACTTTGGAATTAGACGAACATGGTATTCACATTACCCCGGTATTGCCCAACCGCCAGGATATTGAAAACCTCGCTCTGCAATACCTGTTAACAAACCTGGGAGATGCCGTGACCGTCCAAGTCATTGCCGAAAAAGAGCTTTGGTGGATAGATGTTTATGGCGCAGGGCTTGACATTCCATTGGGCCAACTGGCCTTCTCATTAACCGGACACCTTTTGCCCGGTCAATCTACCACACCAGAAGTAATGCGTAAAACAGCCATTAGCGCCTATCAAGATAAATGATTCTCCCCGTTCCTCATTATCAACAAGCGTACAATTACACTTGCGTGCCTGCCTGTGCCCGCATGATTTTGGCTTACTTTGGCCATGAACATGATGAAGCAGAATTGGCGCTGACATTCAAAACGATTCCCTTTCTGGGTACACAGCCCGATCAAGTCGTTTCCGGTTTGGAAACATTGGGCTACCATGCTTTGTGGTTTGAAAATGCAACCATCGAGAGAATGAAGGACATTCTGGCTGTAGAGTGGCCTTTAATCGTGTTTCTTCGTGCCCAAGATTTGCCGCACGGCCGTACTAGACTTCATGCGCTTGTCATCATTGGCATTGAAGACGATGCCATTGTCTGCCTCGATCCTACATTGGCAGATAGGCTGAAAATAAGCCCATCGTCCTTTGTGCCACTTTGGGCTAATTTGAATTATCAAGGCATGGTTATTTGGGAATAGAAGCCCTTGTCCTTCCTGACCCCCCTCTTCCTCCTCCTCGGCCTGCTGGCCGTGCCCATCATCATCATGTACATGCTGCGCCTGCGGCGGCGCGAAGTGCTGGTGAGCAGCACCCTGCTCTGGCAAAAGCTGCTGCGCGACCGCGAAGCCAATGCCCCCTGGCAAAAATTGCGCCGCAATTTGCTGCTCATTTTGCAACTGCTCATTTTGGCGGCGCTGGTACTGGCCCTGGCACGGCCGTTCCTGCCCGTCCCCAGCGTCGTCAGCGGCAGCGTCGTCGTCCTGCTCGATGCCTCCGCCTCCATGCTGTCCAGCGACGTTGAACCCACACGCTTTGATGCCGCCAGGGTCGAAGTGGAGCGGCTGATTAACGACCTGGGCGGGAGCAGCCAGATGACGATTATCCGCGTGGGACAGACGCCACAGGTACTGGCCGCCGCCACCGGCGACAAAACCCTGCTGCGCAACGCGCTCATGGATACCTCGCCCGACCCCGCTGCCGCCGATTGGGCTGCCGCCTTTGCCCTGGCCTCTGGCGCGGCGCAGGGCTTCCGCGATGCGCAAATTGTGGTTGTCTCTGATGGCGGCCTGCCCGCCGACCTGCCGCCGCTGCCCACCACACCCATTTACTTGCCCATTGGCAGCAGCGCGGAAAACCTGGGCCTTACTGCTTTGGCGACACGGGACACGGAAACGGCCGTGCAGTTGTTTGCCAGCGTTGCCAACATGGGTACAGTTGACCGCGAAGCCCTTCTCAACATCACCGTCGATGGCACCCTGTTCGATTCGCGGCGCATCAGCGTCCCGGCGGGCAGCACGGCCAACACCACCTGGGAACTGCCCAACGAAACCGCCACCATCGAAGCCCATCTCAGCGAAAACGAGGGCGATTACTTGCCGCTGGATGATCGCGCCTGGGCCGTGCATGAGGGCGGCATCAGCAACCGCACGCTGCTTGTCACCGAGGGCAACCTCTTTTTGGAGCAGGTTTACAGCGTGCTGCCCGGCATTGAAGCCTTCAAAACCACGCCCGGCAGCGAGATCATCACCGCCGAAAATTTTGACCTCTACGTGTTTGATGGGGCAGCGCTGCCCGACCCCATCCCCGCCGCCGACATGTTGATCATCAACCCGCCCTTTGGCGAGACGGCAGCCAGCAGCGCTGGCGATTTTTACAGCGTGACCGGCATCTTTTCGGATACGGTGGCGGTACGGTTGGTGGATACGCCGCTGTTAGAGTTTGTGGATTGGCGCAATGTCCACGTCCGTGAAGCGAAGCAGGTGAGTGCGGCCTGGGCGCAGCCCTTAGTGCAGGCCGAAGGCGGCCCGCTGATCCTCACCGGGGAGCGCGATGGGCATCGCATTGCTCTCTTCACCTTTGACCTGCGGGACTCTGACCTGCCCCTGCAAATTGCATTTCCCATTTTAATGGCTAATATTACAGGCTGGCTTAGTCCTGGGCGGGCCTTTGATGCGCCCACCGGTTTGCAGCCGGGTGATCCTGTTCGTTTGACGGCCGGGGCGAGCACAACGGCCGTTGCCGTGCAAAAGCCAAATGGTCAGACCTGGCGAGCCGTGGTAGGTGAGGATGATCTCATCTTTACGGAAACGGATGCGCCGGGATTGTACAATGTGACCCTGCGCGATGGCGGACTGGCAAACAGTCCATCCGGTGATCGTCCGGCAGGCTCTTTTGCCGTGAATTTATTTAGCCCGGCGGAGTCGGCCATTGCCCCGCAGGCGGCTATTCATGTGGGGCAGGTGGAAGTGGAAACGGCCGTTGCCGGAGACGTAGGCCAGCGTGAATTGTGGCCCTGGCTTCTGGCTCTTGCCGTTATCATTTTAGTCGCCGAATGGTGGGTACACCATCGCGGCACACAATTACCGAGAATCAACTTGCGATGAGCGAACCGATGAACGATGACCGCCAACTCAACAAACGTGCCCTACTGATAGGGGGCGGGTTTGTGGTGCTGGTCATCATCGCGCTGCTGCTGTGGCCCTATAGCGGTATTGGTAATCGCCCTCTCAAGCCGCTGCGCCCAACGGCCGTGCCCGTAGAATTAGTGGTCAACGGCCAGCCCTTATTGGTGACATTTGATCAACTCAATAACGACCCGGCCAGTTTGCTGGGCCAGCGTATTCGTGTGACGGGTGATTTTGCGCGTATCAGCCCGCCCAACTGCCTGCCGTACAGCGGGCCAACATTTCGCTGGGGACTGGTTGCCGATGCCTTGCAGTTAAATGCACGGGGGTTTGAGCCGATTGTGCGCCTCGTTCCCGAAGGAACGTCGATGACGATTGAGGGGATTTGGCAGCGCTACGTGGGGCCGCTAGGCTGCGGCAAGGAACCTGCGGTAGAGACGGTCTGGTATTTGGAAGTGACGCAGATTGTACAGCCTAATCCGCTGCCTAATTTTGGTGGCACGCTGGTGGATGCGGGAGCCGATGGGTTAACGGTGGAACCGGGTGAACTCACTCCCACTGTGCCGTCTTTGTCGCCAACTGAAGATGGGGCAGAGCCAACGGCCGTTGCTGGAACGCCAACTCCCTCAACCACACCAACCGCTTCGGCCACGCCGACCATCACGCCCACGCCGGATGCTACTGCCGGAACCGCCACGCCGACGGCCAGCGCCACGCCCACTGGCACACTGCTGCCCACTGTGACGGGCACACCACCCACGCCCACGCCAACCAGCACCGCCACACCGACAGCGACATTTATTCCCGGCACAACGCCAACGCCGGTGACGCCTGTTCCCACACTCCCGTCTGGTGGCGGCGGAGGCTATCCTGGCCCCAACCCAAGCCCCATTCCCAGCGCCATACCAACCACAGACCCGTACCCATAGAGATAGAGGTTAGAGATAGAGATAGAGGGGCAAGCGTCATTCCCTTAGCTCTATCTCTGCACTCTATCCCCTCCGATAGGAAACTACATGAATAAAGGATTTGTCTCGGCCATTACACCACCTGCTCATTTTTCTGGAGCCGCCTACTGGTTTATTTTCAAGGGTTCGCGGCTGCTGGTGTATATGGATGATGGGCAGGCACGACTCCCTTTTTTGCCTGACCCGGCCGAGTTGGCTTTGATGCCGCTGCGCCAGCAGTATTTGGGCTATTGCACAGACCCGGATAATGGCTTTCATGCTTTTTGCGCAGAAGTGGATGCGGAAACGGCCGTGCCGCAGGGCATGGCGTTTCACCGTCTGCGCCGATTGTTTAGTTTGTTAGATGAGCAGTTGGTTTGGCTGGCGGGGCGGGCCGTGCAAATTGTAGATTGGGATCGCGCCACACAGTTTTGCGGGCAGTGCGGCGGGCGCACAGAAAATCAGACGCACGAACGGGCGAAGAAGTGCCCACAGTGCGGCCGTACCATTTATCCGCGCATCTCTCCGGCGGTGATTATGGCCGTGGAGAAGTCGGAACCGGATGGTAATAAGCTGCTGCTGGCCCGCTCGCATCGGCATCCGCCGGGGCTGTATAGTGTGTTGGCGGGGTTTGTGGAGCCGGGCGAGACGTTGGAAACGGCCGTTGCCCGCGAAGTCCGCGAAGAGACCAGCGTCGAAATCAAAAACATCCGTTACTTTGGCAGCCAGCCCTGGCCCTTCCCCGATTCGCTGATGGTTGCTTTTACGGCTGAGTACGCCGGAGGTGAGATTGTGTTGGAAGAAGCGGAAATGGAAGACGCCGGTTGGTATACACCAGACAATTTGCCACAAATACCACCTTCCATCAGTATTGCCAGCAGGCTTATCAACTGGTTTGTGCAGAAGAATAGTGGGGCAGACGGGGCAAAAGCGTAAGACACATCTCAATGCATTGCTGCTATGCTAACCAAATTCAGCGATCAGCATTCATCGTTCAAAATTCCAATAAGCGAGGTTAACACAGTGAAAAATCTACTCGTCACCGGTGGCGCAGGGTTCATCGGTTCCAATTTTGTCATTTACATGCTCGATAAATACCCGGAATACAATATTGTTGTTTACGATAAGCTGACGTATGCCGGGAACCTGGATAACCTGTTGGAAGTGTCCGACAATCCCCATTACCATTTTGTGAAAGGGGATATTTGTGATGCGGCAACGGTAGCGCAGGCCATTCAGCAGTACGACATTGATACCATCGTCAATTTTGCCGCCGAGACCCATGTAGACCGCTCGATCATGGACCCGGATGCTTTCATTCAGACCAGCGTGTACGGCACGTATGTGTTATTGGAGGCGGCCAAGCAGTTTGGTCTGGAACGCTATCATCAGATTAGCACGGATGAGGTATACGGCCACATTCCGCACGGCCAATCGAGCAAAGAAACGGACAAACTTGATCCGCGCAGCCCGTATGCGGCCAGCAAGGCCAGCGCAGACCTGATGGTCAACGCTTATTTTGTGACCTATGGCCTGCCGGTGACGATTACGCGGGGGTCGAACAATATTGGCCCGTATCAGTACCCGGAAAAGGTGGTGCCGCTCTTCTCTACAAATGCGATTGATGGGCTGCCATTGCCGGTGTATGGCGACGGCCGTCAGATGCGTGAATATCAGTATGTGCTCGATCACTGCGAAGCGATTGATCTGGTGCTGCACAAAGGCGTCCTGGGCGAGGCTTACAATATTGGCACCGGCGTAGAAATGGAAAATATGCGCATGGTGGAAATTTTGCTGGATGCACTGGATGCACCGCGCAGCCTGATTCGCCACGTTGAAGATAGGCCGGGGCACGATCGCCGTTACAGCCTGGACATTGCCAAAATCCGTGCCCTGGGTTGGGAGCCGCGCCACACCGCAGAGGAAGCGATTCATCAGACGGCACAGTGGTACCAAGCCAATGAATGGTGGTGGCGCAAAATTAAGAGCGGCGAGTTCAAAGCGTATTATCAAGCGCAGTATGGTAAGCGGTTGGCGGAAAGCGGTGGTCAATGACCAGTGGTCAGTTAGCAGTAATCAGTAAGCGCCAATCGTCAATCATTAATCACAAATCGTAAATTGCTATGAATCGAATTATCTGGATTTTGGTGGGAGTGCTGCTATTAGCGGCGTGCGGGACGAATGAGGTGGTGGAAACGCCACCGCCTACGATTAAGGCGACGGCAACGCCATTGCCGCCTTTGCCGACTGCGCCCATTGTTGCGACGCAAACGGCCGTTCCCATCGCAACATCAACAGAAACCCCTGTGCCGCAGGATACGGCCGTGCCGCCCACACCGACCATGACGCCCACGCCTACGGAGACGCCGATACCGGTAACGGCCGTTACCAGCATCACCCTCGCTCGCGTCACAGATTACAATTTCTTCAAGCCCACCTACCTGACTCACGCTGGAGACGGCCGTTTGTTTGTCACCGAGCAGCACGGCGTTATCCGCATCATTCAGGATGGCGTGGTACTGCCCGAACCCTTCCTCTACATCGTTGATAAAGTGGGGTCAACCGAGTTGGAGCAAGGGCTGCTTAGTGTGGCTTTTCATCCCAACTACGCCGAAAATGGCACCTTTTTTATTAACTACACCAACACCGGAGGAGATACCGTTGTCAGCCGTTGGCAGGTGAACGCAGATAATCCCAACGTGGCCGCCTACGGCAGCGAGCAGGTGCTGCTAACTATCCACCAGCCCTATGCCAATCATAATGGTGGGCAGCTTCAGTTTGGCCCAGATGGCTATCTTTATCTGGGCATGGGTGATGGCGGCGCAGCCAATGACCCCCTGCTTGCCGGGCAGGATTTGAGCAATCTGTTGGGTAAACTCCTACGCCTGGACGTAGATTTTAACCCTGGTGGCTACGCCATTCCTGCCGATAACCCCTTTGTTAATGACGACACCGCACGGAATGAGATTTGGGCCTATGGCTTGCGTAACCCCTGGCGTTTCAGCTTCGATCGTTTGACCCACGATTTATACATTGCTGACGTAGGTCAGAATTTGTGGGAAGAGGTGGATGTGCAGCCGGTCGGCAGCACGGGCGGCGAAAATTATGGCTGGAATGTGATGGAGGCCACACACTGCTTTGAAAGCGATACGTGTGATCAAACCGGGCTTGTCCTACCGATTTTTGAGTATGGGCATGAATTGGGCTGCTCGATCACAGGAGGGTACGTTTATCGAGGTATGCAATACTTAGACTTTTACGGCAATTATTTTGCCGCCGATTATTGCCAGGGCACTGTTTGGAGTTTGATTCCTAACGGCGATGGTTCCTGGCAGTCGCACGTTGTCTACCAGGGCGCAGGCAACCCTTCTAGTTTTGGCGAAGATGTGAATGGGGATTTGTATTTGTTAGACCAGTTAAGCGGCGGGGTGTTCCAGATACGGCCGTAACCGAGTAGGCAAGTGTGCAAGCGGCAAGTTTGCACACTTGCAAACTTGCAACTTTTCCTCCCCACCGGTGTTTCTACCCCTGAACTGATGGAAGAAGGAGAAAGGAATATGCAAACTCGTTACGGCCGTATTACGGGCTGGGGCGCTTATGCCCCCGAAAAAGTGCTCACCAATTACGATTTAGAAAAAATGATGGATACCAGCCATGACTGGATTGTGCCGCGTACCGGCATTCACCAGCGCCATATTGCTGCGCCGGATGAGACGACGGCAACGATGGCTGTACAGGCCAGTATTGCGGCTCTGAACAAGGCCCAACTCGATCCTGCCGACCTCGACTTGATTATTGTCGCCACCTCCACACCTGACTATTTAACCCCTCCCGTTTCTAGTCAGGTACAGCATATGCTGGGCGCGGGGAATGTGCCCGCCTTTGTGCTGGTCACGGGCTGCACCGGCTTCCTTTATGGGCTGGTCACAGCGCAGCAGTTCATTCAAAGTGGCAGTTACAATAATGTGCTGATTGTGGGGGTAGAGTTACTCAGCCGTTTTGTGGATTGGGATGATCGGGCAACGGCCGTTCTCTTTGGCGATGCGGCGGGTGCAGTCGTGATGCAGCCCAGCCACGATCCTTGCGGCATTGAGAGCTTTGAACTGGGTTCTGACGGCAGCGGTGGCGAACATCTCATTGTCCACGCGATGGGGTCAGCGGAGCCGGTGAACGAGACGACATTTGCCGAAGGGCGGCACTATTTGCGCATGAACGGCCGTGAAGTGTTCAAGTTTGCCACTCGTGTGATGGATCGCAGCGTGCGCAAGGTACTGGAGCAGGCCAATTTGATGCTGGATGAAATTGATTGGTTCATTCCGCATCAGGCCAATATGCGTATTATTCAGGCGGCGGCAAAAAGTTTGGGCCTTCCTCTGGAACGCTTCATCATCAACATTGAGAACTATGCCAACACGTCTGCCGCAGCTATTCCTGTGGCGCTGACGGAAGGATTGGAAAGCGGCCGTATTAAGCCGCATGATAAGCTGTTGATGGTCAGCTTTGGCGCAGGGTTGACGTGGGCAACGGCCGTTTTGCAAATGGCTCCCACCCCGGTCAAAGAACCCATCGGTACAGTGGCGCGGGGCCACGTCAACGGGTATCAGAACGGGAATGGCAATGGGAACGGCCGTGTCCCCACACAAAAAAGCCTCGATTTGCGGATGCAGAATTCGTGAAACGTAAAACGTGAAACGTGATGCGTGACGTACTGTTGGTCACGCATCACGTTTCACGCCAGCCTCAGAAAACCTCACCCTCTAAAAGTCAAACAAATACCACTTTCCATCGCGCAGAATGAAATTCATGGTTTCATCCTGGTCGCTGTCTGGCCCAAAGAGGAAGGGGAGTTCGGCGTGGTCGCCGTCGATGAGCAGGTTGCCATTGATACGGCCGTTGCCAAAATAAGCTGCAAAATCCCCTGCCATGTCGTGTTCGGGAGTAATCTCACAAATCAGTGCCGTATCGCCGTCATTTTCGCCCAGCGGGTCGCACAAGCCAGCCAGGTTCGTGTAATCGCCGCTGGCGGCTGCATCAAACACGGCTATGAGCACAGACGCCGGATTGGCGAAGTCCACCGTTCCCGCTGTAGCAATCGCTTCATTGATCAGATTGATGCCTTGTAGACGAGCAATTTCGTCTTCAACGGCCGTGCGGTTATCTGCATCTGGAACCACTTCCAGGTATGTCTCAAAACTGGCAATCGCATCTGCATACTGTTCCATACGCGTGTATACAACCGCCATGTCAATGTACGTCAGGACCATACTGGGTTTGAGGCGCAGCGCTTCCTCATATTCAGGAATTGCATCTGCGTACATCGCCAGATTGGCATATGCCAGTCCCAGATTGTAATGTGTCATTGCGTTGTCGGGCGTAATTCGTGCCGCTTCATTCAGTTCTACAATGCCCTCATCGTACCGACCCATATCTACATAAGTGCGGCCTAGATTGTTGTGCGCCCATTCGTGTTCTGGTTTGATCTCAATTGCTTGCAAATAAGCGGCTATTGCTTCGTCAAACATTTGCTGCTTTCCATAAATAATGCCCAGCGCATTGTAAACGTCGTCGTTATCTGGGGCTATGGCGATGGCTCGTTCACAAGTCGCAAGGGCATTCGCCGCGCCTTGCAGTGCCAGAGCGCTGCACAGATTAGATAATGCCAGCGGATGGTCTGGCTCAATGGTGAGGGCCTGGTTTAAGACATTTGCAGCTTCTTCCGGTTGTTCCAGATTGACGTAAATACCGCCCAGAATGGCGAGCGCATCGACGTTATCTGCTTCTTGCTCAAGAGATGCCTGCAACTCGATGATGGCCTCATCGTAATTTTTTGCTCTGGCTAAGTCTTGCCCACGCTCAACATGTTCTTCGGCTGTCAGCGTGGGTTCGGGAATGGGTGTTGCTGTTGGTGGTGGGGTGGTCGGTTCTTGGGGTGCTTCGCTTGTGGGTGGGACGGTGTTTTCTCCTGTGTTGGTTGTACTAGTTGTGGTTTCTTCTCCGCCGCCACACCCTGCTAGCAGCAGGATGACAAGCAGTGAAAGCAGGAACGGCCGTACACAGCCATTCCGCCGCAGGCAATGACTCAGATGTAACAGATTCATGATTGTGTCCTCCAAGTTGAAAAAGGCTTCCCAGGTTAGCTGATCCCTGGAGATCAATAGTTCAGACATTCACAGTAGCATAAAATCGATCAGAAAGCGATCAGTTATTCACAGGTGTACCGAATCAGATTGATCGTTGCTTCCAGTTCATCTGGCTGCGGTTCTTGCGGCCAACTGAATGCGCGTTGAATGACGCCCGTCCATTCCTCACCCAGTTCTCTCATTGCCCACCGCGCCGACACCGGCTTCGAGGCGACTGCGCCAAACGCAAGCGTATACAGCGCCCGGCACATTGTCAGCACGGCAAACGCCTGATAATCGCGGCGTTGCAGCCATGAGGCATCTTGCAGCATCGGCGCCCACCATTCCTGCAAAATGCCTCGCACTGCTCGGCGTAAATCCTCTGGTTGTACGGGGTCAATTAGCGGGCGCAGCGGTGGCCCAGAAACAACCACTCCCCACTCACGTATAATGTGCCGTTGAATGATCCAATCATGCCCATGTCCGGCGACATAAAAGCGCCCTTCATTAATTTGCGGGCAAGGGGTTGCCTCTGGATTGTAGCGGCGCAGCGAATCTTTTGGCATATACGATCCTTCCAGTTTTGCCGCCCATTTTAAGCCGCTGGCTGCCAGTTGTTGATGCATGGTTTCCAGTGCAGATACTGTTGCCGCCGGAAGAATACTATGGGTGACAATGACAAAATCTACGTCACTGCTCTGCGGATTGAAATCCCCGCTGGACAGTGAGCCATACAGATACAGGCCGATAAATTGTTTGCCTAAGATGCTTTGTGCTTCTGTTAGCAGTCGTTGCAGAACAAGATTGACGTCAGGATAAGGGGTTGGATGCATACGTTCCTCTGGAATATTTTTGTCTCAGTGAGTTGACCACTTTATCTCAGTGAGTTAGTTGCCTTGTCTCAGTGAGGTAGCCATCCTATCTCACTGAGCTAGCAATACTTACTCACTGAGCTAGCAACACTTACTCACTGAGCTAACAACACTTACTCAGTGAGCTAACAATACTTACTCAGTGAGCTACTGATACTAGCTCACTGAGTTGTTGCCATTCATGGTATCTGGCAGATTTGTTTTTGAAAAGGTGACAGCAGATGTCATGATTTGTGAATATGATAGGGTTGATGGGAACGGCCGTTAGACACAAAGATTGACACAAGGAGAGCCTCACATGAACCAGTTAGAAGTACGTTTGATTCAACTAGAACCGGCACGGGTTGCCGTCGCACACGGATTCGGCAAAAATCCAGAAGAGATTGCTTGGGAGAAGTTGTTAACCTGGGCACGGGCAAATGGGCAACTTGATGGGCCATATCATCCACGATTCTTTGGCTTTAATAACCCTGGCCCATCCCCTGCCAGCGTGGAATACGGGTATGAGCAGTGGATGACAATAGGCTCAGATGTGCAGACCGGGAGTGACGGTATCGAAATCAAGGAGATGCCCGGCGGGTTGTTTGTCGTGGCACGATTCAAGGGGCTGGATGCCATTAGCCGCATGTGGCAGGAGTTAATGGTCTGGGTGGAAGCGAGCGATTATGAAACTGCACCCGGTCAATGCCTGGAAGAGCTGCTCAGTTCGCCAGATGCACCAATGGAAGAACATGTTTTTGATTTGTACGAGCCGATAAGGGCGTAAAAAGAGCGCGTTCAGAACCCCGGTTTTCAGAAAACCGGGGTTCTAATTAGTTGGTTGGCGTGGGGGAGGGTTCGATTTGTTCTTCAACGGGCGCATCCTCCACTGGCACTTCTTCAACTGGCTCTGGCAGCGGCGGTGCGCCAAAGATAGCATCGTACTTCACGATGCGGTGATTATCGGCGTCAGCAATGTAAATGTTGTTTTGTGCATCAATGGCAATGCCGTTGGGCAGTGCCAGGCTGTTGATGTCTGTGCCATATTTGCCGAAGCGGGCCAGGTAGTCTCCATTGCTGTTAAAAATGAGCACACGATACGCTTCTGGGTCGGTGACGTAGACGCGCCCTACGCTGTCTACTGCCAGATAGGGTTTGTTGACAATGGACTGCCCCAGCCAGGCATTGACCGGCCATTCAAAGATGGGAATGAAATCGGGCGTGAATTGTTGGATACGGCCGTTCCACGTATCCGCCAAAAACAGTGAGCCGTCTGGCCCTACAGCCAGTCCTACGGGTTCATTGAGCTGTCCCGGCTGATTGCCAAAACTGCCAACCTGTTGGAGGAATTCCCCGTCGCGGGTTAACACCTGCATTCTGTGATTGCCTGTGTCTGTTACTAATAGGCGGTTATCAGGCAGCAGCACAATCGAACGCGGCCCAAAGAATACACCCAACGAAGTGGTGTCAGCATCAACTGTGCCACTTTGCCCATATGCAGCCACAAAGCCGCCCTCCAGCGTGAACTTTTGTACGCGATGATTCCACGTATCTGTTACGTACACAAACGAATCATCAACTGCCAGCCCCCAGGGTTCGTTGAATTGCCCTGGCGCTGCACCAAATTCACCCCAGCCAGTGACGTAATTGCCCTGCGCGTCAAAGACCTGAATACGATGATTGCCGGAGTCGGCGACGTAGATACGGCCGTCCGTGCCTACCGCCACATTACGCGGCGCATTCAACTGCCCCGGCTGCACACCTGGGACACCCGGCTCATTAATCACCATTGATGGAACCGGCAGCAGTTCTCCCTCTGTATACGGGTCAGTCAATCCTTCTGCATACACCGGGCCAACGCCATAGTCCCACAGATTTGCCAGTACATCTTTACGAATATATAGGCGTAGTTCATGGCGCAGCGGCCATTCACTGGTTGTATACTTCCCGCCAAACACCTCTTGATACCTGGTGTAATCCCGATAGAAGAAAATGTTGTATAAGGCTTCGCGCACACCCGCGTTGCCCAATCCACGCTTTTCCTGTCCCAATATCTCTGCGTTGGGATTGCCAAAAATCGCATTCCACGAGACGTGACGATACTCTTCCATCGGCCACCAGAGGAAGGTGTAAGCACGGTATTCGTAATTGTTGCCCAGATACGGTTCCGTCTTCTCCCAGTCATTGCGTCCCACAATAATCACAGGGGAATCGTTCAGGCTGTGAGAGGGCGCTTCACCGTAAAATACACGCTGCGGATAGTCGCGCAGATACCAGGTGAAGGGCCAGGAAACGTCAGCGCTGAAGGCGACCTTAATGCTTTTGTCGCCATACAAACGCATAGACAGCTCTTCTAACTGTTCCATGACGATGTTTTTAGTAGCTGGTGCGCCATGTGCATAGACCATAAATTCGGTGGTGTAGTCGGCGTTGGGAAAGGAGGACATGTAGGCAAAACGGATGGTAAGCAGGCTGAGGATGGCAAACCATGCCAAGAGGATGGCCGGTTTACGCAGTGATGGCTCGACGCGCTCTCGCACTTCACGCCAGCCCCAGAAGACGGCCGTTGCCGCTAACAAACTCCCCAGAAAGCGACCGACGATTTGCAAATTCTGCACCTGCTGATCACCCAACTGGAGTTTGCCCAGCCACAGGGGGGAGATAACCAGGAAAACGGCGATGATGAAAACGGCCGTCAGCCCCCAAAACAGCATCGGTTCACGCGAGAAAAACGCACGGGGATTCACATCCTTCAATTTCTCATTAAAGTACCAGCCCGCCAGGAACGCCATCGGGATGACAAAATGGATACTCAACCAGGGCATTTTCTCCCCGGCGTAGCTGTAAGCTGCCCAGGTTAACAAAAGCCACCAGGTGAGAAAGGGTACAAACCCCATCAACTGCGTGCCATCAATTAAACGAAAGAGAGATTTTGTCTCATACTCTTGTTGCAGCCGGTCGCGCCAGGCAAAAAACCAAAATAGGATGCTCACACCCAGCACAACAACGGCAGCCATGATGCCAATGGTACTGCTGCTTGTGCCTGCTTCCGCTGTCGTCACCAGTGCCGCGCCTGTAGCGGCTTCATACAGCCAGCGCACCAGACTGTATGCCAACAGCGCTAGCAAGGCCGTACTCAGCCAGTAACCCACAATGCGGTTGAGTTTTTGTTGGGTGGCCCACAGTCGCATGGCAAGATAGGAAAAGAGAACGGGCAGAAATTCGTAGAAGGGCATCACAAAGAAGTAATAAAACCAGGGTTGACTGCCGCGCTGTACGTCTTGCTGTTCCAACCAGTATCCTAATGAACCAACCATGCCGCTGGCCCAGCCGCCTAAATTGGTGAAGACGGATGTGTAGAGGATGACGAAAATTGTGTGGAAGATGACGGCCGTTACCACCCAACGTCGTCGATGCCACCACAGCCCCACCAATATGCTTACGATGAGCGTGACAACGAGAAAACCACCACTATGTACCAACCCGGAGTCAAAAAAGGCGCTGCGGCACTGTGGTTGTCCCAGGCGCAAAAAGAAAAGCCGCGCCGGGGACATAGTTTCCTGACCGGCTAACATGCACGTACTGTAACTGTAGTCTCGCGGATTCCACCCTGCCAAAAAGGTAAAAAGAGGTGAGACAAGCGGCAGCAGCAGCGTGGAAAAGAGCATGATCAAATCGAATTCAGGGTACTTGTCGATGTGCGGGCGCAGGGCGTTGACTATCAAAAGCAGCCCGGCAATGAGAACGCTGATGCCGCCAATGACAATCCAGCCGCCAAGATGTCTTTCATCGGTGGCTTGGGTGGCGGCGGTAGTTGCGGCGTTGGGGTCTAAGGCAAAGCCTTCGCTTGTCTCGGTGGGCGTGGCGGTGGTGGGAACGGCCGTTGCCGCCCGTTCTACTAGAAAGCCGCCTGCCGCCAGTACCAGACCCAAGGCCACCACCAATAGCGGCATTCGCAGCGCTGCCCAGCGGGAACGCAGCCACTTAGCCGCGATGACTTGACCAAATAAGCGCAGCGCCAAAAAGCTGCCAAAGATAGCAACGTAAATGAAGGACACTTCCTTCGTTGAGAACATCAGCGCATTACCAGCAGCAAACCACCAGAGATACTTTTCCTCGCGGTCGCGCAGGTAAAACCACATGCTGATCACGATGATCAACGCCCAAACAATGACGTACACATCGTGGCGGATGTAGCGGGAGTAATACACCACATAGGGCGAAATCAGGAAGATGAAACTGGCAAACAATGCTCCCACGCGGCCAATCCAGCGACGCAGCAGATAGGGCAGCACGACCAACAGCACACCGAACAAAGCTACCGGAGCACGGGCGGCAAAGTCGCTGTCGCCAAGCAGCCAGTAGGAAACGGCCGTAATATGAAACAAAAATGGCCCATGCATCAATGGCGTGTGGGCGAATCCCTGCCCATCATAAAATTGGTACGAATACTGCGTGTGCAGGCTTTCATCATGGCTCATCACCCGGCTGCCCAGGTCCCAAAAGCGCGTGATAATTGCCAGCACAATAAAGGTGATGTAAATCACCTTTTCCCAATCCAGACTCATCACGGCCAGCAGCGGCCGTGAGAGAAAATCACTCTTTTGTTCACTCGGCGTTGTGGTTAGTTCACTCATATGGCTAATTGCTCATTGTCACTTGTTAATTGCAAATTGTTCCGGTGTTGGATTTGGCGAAGGTGTGGCGACGGCGGCAGATTGTACGGCCGTTAGCGCAGCCACCGTTTGTTGAGGCAAAACACGATCAGGAGAAGTATTCATTGTTTCTGCCAGCGTGGCAACCGGTGTTTGCGTCTGCGTCGTCGTTGCCGTTACAGACAGCGTTGTCGGCGAAATGGGCATCACCCAGCCTTGCTGCCGTGTAAAAAAGACGCCCATACCACTCAGTAATAAAATTGCACAGGCGGCCAGCGCCGCCCACTGCCGCTGCCACGTTAACTGCGCTGTCTTGCGGCGCGGGATTGGCGGCATCAAACGCGCCAACTGCTCTGGCTGCGGCTGTGTTGCCGCGTGCAGCGTTTCCCGTACCAACTGCGCCAATTTCATGTCATCCTGAGAAATCAATTCTTGTTCCATCATCAAGATATACACCTTAACTATCAAAAAACCTCAGCCAGCTACCAACAACCAGTAATCAGTAATCAGTAATCAGTAGCCAGTAACCAGTTACCCTTCATCCCCCAAAATTTCCCGCAGCGCCTTAATCGCCAGACGCATCCGGGACTCGGCTGTTTTGGCAGGAATGCCAAGAATGCCGCTGATTTCACCGTAACTCAGACCTGCATAGTAGCGCAGCACGGCCGTTTCCCGCAATTTCACCGACAACTGTCCCAACGCTTGCCACACCATTTGCTGCGTCTCATTCAACGCCGCCAACTCATCCGGCTGCGGCGCGTGAGGGTCTGTTACATCCTGCCCCACAAGCTGCCCCAACGAAAGCGTTGGCAGCCATTTACGGCGGCGCTTGTTGCGGCTGCGGCTGATGGCAATCTGGTACAGCCACGTCTTAAAAGAAGATTTATGCGGGTTGTAATGACTTAAACGGCGGAAGGCGTACTCAAAACTATCTTGCAGCACTTCTTCCGCGTCTTCTTTGTGTTGCAGCAGACTGTATGTCAGGCGGTAAATCATGCCTGCATATTCCTGGTACAGTGCCGCATAGGCTCCATCCTCTCCTGCCAGGCAGCGCGAAATTAACGCTTGCACATGCTCATCTGCATAGACAGGAGCCGCGTTTGTCGGCCAGGTGAGAAGAGATTGCTCGGTCATAGTTTCAGTGTCAGATATTTCAGCGTCAGATGTCAAGTGATATACATCTGACGTCTAACTACATGTACGTTATGGTTGCACCAAATCCGTGCGAATCCACAGAACCACGCGCTCTTCGGTTGCAATGGCGTGGGAATCGTGGAAAAACCACCAGCGTATGGTGTCCAATGTTGGCAGTGGACTGCCCAACGACTCTGGCACAAGCCCAGTGCGCAGCAGGCCAAAATCGCTGCCGAAATAATCACTACCAAAGCCTGCTTCTATGTTTTGCAGCGTGATGACGATACCCGTTTGCGTGTTCAGAGGCACGGCATTCGCCATCGTTAACTGGGGGAACTGCCGCAGGTACCAATGCAGCACAGGGCTGTCTACGCTGTTGAGAATGTCTACGCCCACATCGCTGCCGCTGGCCTGGCTAGAAATTTCTTGGATAGTGTGGATTAGCACGGGGACATCGTCATCGGTAGCGGGAGCTTGTACCCAGCGCTCGCGTACGTCGTTGGCTGCGTCATGACCCAACCACCACGCCGTGCCCCACTGGTAAAAGCCAAACAGCACCAGTGCAGCAAGAATGAGGGCTTGATAGGTGGGACGCTGTGCCCAGGCCCAAAAGAAGTAGACGGTAACGGCCGTAAACACAAACACAAACAACGCCAGCCACATATTACTCAAATCTTCCGCGCTGTAGCTGACTAATCGTGCAAAGCGGGCTATATTCACAAACATCAACGCACCCAGTAGCACCAGCCCGATAGTGAAAATCCAGGTCAGCGGGTCATCTAACCCTTGCAGCACGTCGTCGGCCATTTGCCCCAGCAGCAGATAGCCCGGCAGCATCAGCAGCAGGGCAATGGATGGATTGCCCCATTGCAGCGCCAACAATACCAGCAGCAGCACGGCCCACAGCATCATAAAATTGGGGAGACGGCCGTTACTCTTCAACAGCCACAGCATCGCCATCAAACCCAGAGGCAGCAAAACGATTTCGTAGCGTACCAGCGTCAGCAGGGGGTTGATGAGCGCATCCAGCCCGCCGGAAAAGCCAAAGCTGCGTACCCAATCACCCAATAAGCTGGCCGTGCTGCCCAGCGCAGGCAGATGCCAGAGAAACAGCGACCCCAAAGCCAGGAAAACGACCAACCCGAAGGCGCCTGCCTTTTGCCAAATACCCCGGCGCGGCCAGGTGTAATCATATGGCCCTAGCAGCGCCCCATCCAGCCGGTGCGTGAGCAACAGCGTCAACAGCCCGCCATAAAACAGAGCGCTGCTCGTCAATCCCAGGGCAACTGCGCCCATCATGGCATAAAACCAGCGTAACTCCTCGCTTTCTTCGTAGCGCAGCCACGCCGCAAAGAACAGCAGCAGCGCAAATAGGGCGATGGCGTCACCATTCGCTGTGCGTGCTGTGATAGCAGCCAGCGGCGAAACCGCCAACAGCAAACTTGTAACCAGCGCACCCATGTTGCCCAACTGCCGTCGCAGCAGCCAGGGCAGCAGGGTCAACCCTACGCCAAACAGCACAGGTACGGCACGCATTACCGCGTCGGAAAAGCCAAAAAGTTGTGTGAGCAGCGCCGTGAGGGTGAAATAGGCCGGACTTTGCACGGTGATGACGGCCGTATCGGGCTGCCAAAACTGCCATACGCCCAATGCTCCTGCTGCTTCCGCTGGCGATAGGGGAATATGCCCCAATTCCGCAAAGCGCAAAATGGCCGCTGCCACCCCAATGAGCAGAAACAGCCCGTCGGCAATGGTCAGCCGTTGCCACCAGGAAATCTTTTGGTTATTTTGTGGCATTGCTAAATTCATAAATCCCTAGGATAGCTGTTAGCTCTTAGCTAAAAGCTAACTGCTAATAGCTCTATTTCCACTGGTAAATGGTTACATCGCCGAGGCGGTAGGCAATGGGCAGTGGATTGAATTTTTCGGCGGTCAATGAGCCGTAGGTATAAAGTTCGCGTGGGCCAACAACGATGTACGCTACATTGTAGCGGTTGAGCAGCTCAGTCGTGATTTCCCAATCAGGGTTGCTATAAATTTGGCGGATGGCTTCTTCGCGCTCACTTGGTTCGGGTGTACTGCCGCGCCACTGGTATTCGTGCCCGGCCCAGCCCAATACGGTGGGGAGTCCGGTGCTGGCGGCGATACGGCCGTAATCTGAATACTGCCCGCCCACCGCCTCCAAAATAACCGGCGTGCCACCCACATTATCGCGCAGCCACGTAATTGCGGCATACTCGGCAGGCTGCGAGCGCACCAAAAAGTCCAGCCCGTCGAGCGTGAGCGCGGGGCGATTTTCGGCCGTCAGCGGCCCGCCGTACTCGATGGCACGGGAGCGGGCCATGTAATAGGGAAACAGCAGGGAGATGGCAAAGAAGGAGAGGTAAACGGCCGTTGCCAATCCCGGCACAATCGCTCCCAATCCCTTGCGAAAATGCTGCCACATATAGGCAATGGCAAACAACCCGGCCACGCCAAACAACACCCACGCCTGATAATAAAACTTAAAAATCGTGTTCAAGCGCATCCCGAAATTGTCACGCAAATAGACAAATTCTGGCCCCAAGGTGAGCAGCACTCCGGTGAGGATGAGCAGCAATACGAAGGGCAGGGGAGAAGAATCGTTCCCCTGCTCCCCTGCTCCCTTGCTCCCTTGCTCTTTTTGCCAGAGCATGACCACCAGGGCGACGATGGCGAGTAAGAACAGGGTGAGGGCTGGGTAGGTGAGGCGGGCAGCGAGGATGACGGGCAGCAGGGCGAACACAGCACGCAGACCCCAGCCAAAGGCAACGGCCGTTGCCGGTCGTGCAGTCAGGGGAACACCTAATTCGTTAGCCAGGCCGGTTACGCGGCCTGCGCCATCCGGGCTGCTGGCAATGACCCAACTGAGCAGGAACATGAGCAGCAAGAGGGCGATGAGGAGGGAAACGACCGTGCCCACGCCCATCTGCCAGCCACGAAAACGCCGCCTTACCGCCAATGCCAGCAACAGCAGCACAATACTGCTCAAGGGCATGATGAAAATCACCAAAAAGTGTACCAGCCGCGTAGGACGCATCAGCATTGGCAGCAAATACGGTGCGCCAGCCTGCGATTTGAAACCCAGGAAGAAGGGCAAATAAGCTAAAACCGCACCCATCACCAATGATACGGCCAACAAAAATGCTTGCGACCATAACCCCTTATGCCAGCCTTCCTGCCGTCGCCTTGCCAGCACATACGCGCCCAGCACCATAAACAAATGTGGGAGGATGTCCCAGGTATTCAAAAATGACAGCCCGCCGAGAACCAGCACAGTGAAAAACCAAAGGATTGACGATTGACGATTAACGATTGACGATTTCAGGTTCGCCAATCGTAAATCGTCAGTCGTTAATCGTAAATTGCCCGATTCCAGGAACCACAAATACGCTACCGCCAGACTGAGAAAGGCAAAGGGCAGCGCCAGTACATGGGGGTGCATGTCGCCCAGGCCAAAGCTGAAAGCGGGGAATTCGGCAATAGGTTCCAGCCCCTCTTCAAGACGGCCGGAAAGATGGTGTTCATTGATCACCCGTGAGGAGCGCCACCACCACCAGACGCCGGTTTCGTAGCGCGGTATTTCTGTACTGGAGAGGGCGGGATCGGGTTGGGGCGGAAGCTCTTCCAGATTGCGCACATCCAGCCACTGCCAGAAGGCATTCGAGCCAACGCGGTTGGCATTGAGTATTTCCAGCGTGATTTCCTGGTTGCCCGCCAACGGCAAAGCAATGGCGGCAAGAAGGCCGAAGGCAATGGCAAGACTGCGGTTGGGGGTAGTGGTTTCTTTCTCTGCGGTCTTTGTATCTTTGCGATTAATGCCAATGATTAAGTTGTAGATGAGGCCGAATGCGCCGGTGGCTGTGCCTGCAATCAGCCAGGCCAGGCTGAGATTGAAGGCGATGGTTGTGGGAACGGCCGTTAATCGCGCCAATACAGAAGTCATCACGTAGCCAAAATAGTAATAGCTGATGGCAAACCCGGAAAGCCAGGGATCGAGCGGCGGCATCGTCGGGCTGCGACCAATGCCGTTAAGAAAGGCGAAGTCCATCGGCTTTTCCGTATTGAGGATGGACGGATTGTGCGCCCGCACCCACACCCACAGGACAAAGATGAGCAGGAACACCGCTTCAGTGAGGATGACCTGCCCGCGATGGCTGCGCAGCCATTCTAAAAGGCTTTCTCTCTCTGTTTCTTTGTTTCTTTGTAATGAATATACCCATTTGGAAACGGCCGTGACCAGCCCCACACTCACCAAAATCCCGCCCAGGTTATTATCCAGCAGCCCAATGCTGCTTAACAGCCAAAACAGGTAGCTAACCAGCAGCAGCCCCACCATTTTGGTAAAGGCATAGCCCCGGTCGGGCAGTTTGCGAAAAAGGGTAAAGGTGAGGGGGGTAACGGCCGTGCCCAACACCATGAGCGCTGCCCACCAACGAAATGCCGCGAAAATGTCAGAAAATGTCAGCATAAGTCTTTTCAATGTAACCTGTAACTTGTAACAGGTTACAGGTTACAGGTTACAGGGTTATTTATCCATCACGCGGTAAATACTCACACCCCGATTGCGGTACACCTCTTCCAGGTAGCCCGCCTCGGTCATGATGTCGAATTTGTTCATTCCATCCGGGCTGTAATAGACCCATTCCAACTGCCCGGCGTAAATATAATCCACGTCGTACTTTTGCAAAAAGTTTAGCGCCTCTTGGATGCTGGTCGTGTTGTAGAAATTGTTCACATCGGTGATGCGGTTGGTAATCATCCAGCCGGGCACGGTGGAACGCTGCTGCCGCTCGTGCCAATCCCAGCCGACGACGGTGGGCAGTCCCGTGTACATCGCCACGCGGCTGGTGATGGAGCGGTACTCGCTGAAGCCGCCATTGTTATGATTATGCCCTTCCACAATCACCGGCGAGCCATCAATATTGCGGTACATCCACTGGATGGCCTCATAATCATAATCGAGGGAGATAGTCGAGTTGTTGGTATCGCCATAGGAGGTGTAGGGCATGAAGTCCATGCCGTTTAGCGTGTGCGGCGCGTCTTTGCTCATGCGGATGGCCCACTTGGCCTGGGTCGCCAGCACGGGGTAGAGGAAGGCGGCAAACAATAATATGCCCAGCGCCGTTTGCCAGGTGCGCCGGGTGAGTTTGCTGCGTCGTTGGATGGATGGGTATGCCCATACGGCCGTCACCCCACCGACCACACTCAACAAAATCCACACTTGCATGTAAAACTTGAACACCGTATTCATGCGCCCGATGTCGCCGTCCAACACCACAATTTCCACTGCCAGTGTCAGCGCCAGCGCAGAGGAGATAAGGATGAGGACAATGCGCCGCGCCGCAGGCAAATCGCGCCGCAAGCCCAGCAGCCCGGAGGCAACGACCAACGTCAGCACGATGGGCGCAATGTAATAGCCGCGCACCATGAGCGCAAACAGCAGCAGCACGTAAGCAAATAATGCCAGAAGGAGGGCGACGCCCGCCGGTTCAAAGCGGCGCAGGCCGTCAAATGTCCAGGTGCGCGTCCAGGCGCGGAATTCGCGGGCGAGATGGGTGACGACGAAGAGCAGGAACAGGCCATATACCACGAAATAGCGACTGACGTAGGTGTAGCTGCCGGGCCACAGGGAGACGCTGTTGTAAGCCGTGCCGTAATGGTCGGCGAAGGGCCAGAAGGCGAGGACGGAGAGGCCGAAGAGCAGCGCGGCCAGCAGGCCGGATTGCAGGAGTTTGGAGATGAGAGATTGGGGATTGGCGGTTGGTGTACGCCGCCAGACGGTATATGTCAACGCCAGCCCGCCAATCACCAGATAGGTGGGCCAATCCCAGGTGTTGGTGGCCCGCAGGGAGCCAATTGCCAGCGCCCCGAAGAGTAATTGCATGAGAGATTGGAGATTGGAGATTGGAGATTGATGCTGCGAACGGCCGTCAATCTCTAATCCCCAATCTCTAATCCCCAACACCAGCGCCACCGCCCAGCCGAGGGCCAAAACCGTCAGCGGCAGGGACATCATGTGCGCGTGCAGGTCGCCGTAGAGGAAGGTGAAGAAGGGGAACTCGGTGATGGGCTGGGTCTCGCCGGGATTGACGTTGAGAATGCGGGTGGCCGTCCAGAACCAGTCGCCGGTGTAGATGGGCGCGGGTTGGCCGCCCAGCACTTTGATGCCGCCGTCCAGCGTTTGCACCAGCCCGCCGACGACGGGAATGTCGCCCAATGCGGCATCACCAGCACGCTGCCATGCCCCCGTGAGTACGCCCACTTCGGCGAGATTGCCCAGCAGTACGGCGAGGCTCATGGCGATGAGGCCGGCGGCGAGGGCGTGTTTAGAGATTGGAGATTGGAGATTGGAGATTGGAGTTTGGTGCGATGAACGGCCGTCAATCTCTAATCTCTGATCTCTAATCGCTACTAAATTATAGGCAATGGAGAAAACGCCCAATCCTGTAAAACTAAACAGCATGGGCAGAATGAGGTTGTAGGCCAGGGCGGGGATGATGCCGAGGAGTTTGGTGAGGCTGCCGACGAAGACGTAGCCCCAGTAGTAGTAGTTGATGTAGCCGCCTGCGTACCAGGGGTCGTAGGGGGGGAAGGTGGTGGATTTGAGTACGGCCGTAAAGAAACTCATGTCCATCGGTTTTTCGCCGCCCCAAATCACGTCCCACACGTCGGGGTTGCCGAGGCGGATGGCGATCATCAGCAGGAACAGCCCGACGCCGACCAGTTCTTCGATGGCGATGATGCGCAGGTTGGCGCGGAGCCATTGCAGCATGGCGCGGCGATGGCGCAAAAAGAGGAGGAGGGAGATGAGGGTGAGTACGGCCGTACCCCCCAACAACGTCCCCCGCGTATTCGGCAGCACATCATAACTGGCGAAAATCCAGCCAAAATAGGCGATGAAGAGCAGGGCGAAAATCCGCGCCAGAGCGTAGCCCCTGTCTGGCAGGCCGCGCAGTACGACAAAGGTGATGGGAAATGCCAGCCAACCGAGCAGGATGACGGCCGTCCACCACACCAGCGCCGCCAACGCCGGATGCTGGTTCAGCGCCCCGTCCACTGCGAAAATGTCGCGGAACGTGCCCCCGGCACGCTGCGTCAGCCATTGTTTGGCCGTTAGCAGCAGGCCGTCCGGCGCTTGCGTCGCTTGCAGCGGGTTCATGAAAATGGGGTTGCTGACATCAATTGCGCCGAATAATGCCGCTGTGTTTTCGTGGCTGTAGGCGTCGGTCTTTTTGAAAATCCACACCGGCGGGTGGTCGTAGACGCTGAACGCTTCTTCGGCGGCCCATTCGGGGGGCGCAGGCCAGCCGATGTTGGGCGGAGCGCCCCAACTGGCGGCTCCGGCGGTGTCGTCGAAGTACAGCGGGCCGAGTTCGTGGGTGGCGTGGAACTGCGCTACCAGTTCAAAGCCGAGTGTGCCGTCGAACAGCCACTCGTAATAGTTGTTCATCATGGGGTACATGAGCGGCAGACGAGGGACGCTCCAGATGGAGCGTTGGCTGCTGATCATGAGGTAGTCGGCTTCGTCGAGCCATTGCAGGATTTCGCGCCGTTTGTCGTCGTTGTCTTGCCCGGTGACGGGGCGCTGGCCGCCGCTGACTTCGGTGTAGTAGCTGCCGTAGGCGTTACGGCCGTTGGTGCTAATTGGCAGCAAATCATCCCAATGCTCGTTCATGAGGATGCTGGTGTTGGCGCGGATGGGGCCGCCTTCGCCAGCCTCGGCAACGATTTGGTGGAAGCTGTCTGCGGCCAGCGGAGTGGGGGTGAGTTCCAGGGTGATGGCTTGTTCGCGGTCGCCCAGGTCTAGGGGGTGTTCGACGGCCGTATCGTCATCCAAACGTACACGCAGCAGTTCGGCGTCGCTGCTGTCTGGTGTGTAGTCGGCATCAGAGAGGTAGTTGAAGCGGATGGCAACGGCCGTGCCATCTTCCGGCATGGTAAAGCCCAACGTCAAGGGGATACCATTGGCATATAAGTCAAAAAACTTCAGGGGCAAATTAAGTTCGCGGGTTTCGCCGTTTGTTTCATAAAGCAGCGTGGCCCCACTGGGCACATTCTCAAAAATCCAGTCGGATGCGGCCACGCGGGTGACGGGATTGCGGTAAATCTGCACAAACGAACTGGCCCACAACAGGCTGGGCAGCACGACGAGGAGGATGAGGGTAAGGGTGGGCAGAGGAGATGCGCTATCTCCTCCACTCCCTTGCTCCCTTGCTCCCTTGCTGCGCCACCGCTGCGCCAGCGCAAACACGGCCCACGCCGCCAGTAGAAAGAGGGTGGGGTAGATGGGCAGGAAATAGCGGATGGATTTGACCCAGCGCGTACCCATAAATAGGAAATAAATCAACGTCCAACTTACGGGGATGAGGTGTGCCGTCCAATCGGGGCGGAAGCGGGCGATGCGCCACAATGTCCATAATGTGCCCATCCAGGCGGCAATGGCGGCGGTGATGCCCATGCCATACAGCACCATGTTGCTGAGGGGAAAGAGAATGGCAGCGCGGTCTGTCCATTGCAGTGCAGGCGGAAAGCTGGCTTCTGGTGCTTGCAGCCTCTGGATTTCGTCCATATTTGCCATGAACTGTGGGTTGAGGCCAACCATGCTGCGCACGAAGGTTTCCATCGGGCCAGGTTCGAGGCCGGTTTCTTGCAGAACGGTTTGGCGGGCGAGTTCGGCATCGGTGAAGGCGTAGGGTTGGGCCAGACGGAAGGTGAGCAGGGTGAAGATGATGGCGAGCATCCCGGCGAGGGTGATGCGCTGAAAATCAAGGGATTGGGCAATAGACCAATGGCCCCAGCGCAGCCAGTCGCGCAAAGTATATCCGCGCCGCGCCAGCCAAATGAGGCCGGCGAGGCCAATGGTGAGGCCAAGTGGCGCGACGTTGACGCGGGAGGCAATGGTGAGGCCAAGCATAATGCCGAAAAGGATGTACCAGAGGTAATTGATGGGCTGCGACTTGGTGGATTTGTTGTTGTGTTGGAATCCGGCGGCACGCACGGCCGTATACAACGTCACCACCGTCAGCCCGGAAGCCCAGGTGTCCATGGTGAAGAAGTGGGACTGCTGGATGGGCATGACGGCGAGGGCTTGCAGCAGGGCTGCCAGCAAGCCGATGCGCCAGTCGTACAGGCGGCGACCCAGCAGGAATAGAAAGGCGACGGCGAGTAAATCCATGAGGCCGGCAAGGATGCGGCCAACGATGTGAATGCCGTTGTAGCTGTTGTAGGCGTAATCGCAGGCCAAATCGAAATTGGTGCAAACATCGTTGACCCATTCGCCGACGTAGCGGGTGACGGTCATGGGGAAGTTACCGTAGACGAAGAGGGTTTTGCCAACGTTGTAGGGATTGAGCGTGGAGGTGGATGTGTGTAAATAGTCGAGCGGGTTTTCGACGGGGCGCAGCAGGCTGGCGGTGTCGGTGAGGAAGCGTTCGTCGGGGTGCAGGTGATAGGCTTCGTCCCAATTCAGACCGCTGAAGCGGAAGAGGGCGGCCAGGGCGAGGATGAGGAACAGGAAGATGACAGCGAGATTTTCCCAGGTGAAGGTGCGGGTGGGGGGAACGGCCGTTTCCGTCAAAGGTTCTTCTGTTGTTGTGCTTTCTTGTTCGTCCAATGTCATCGTTGTTTGTTATATGTCGTAAGATTGCCCGTTCTTTATACACAGCAAGAATGAAATGGGCGTAATTGCTACTTTAGCAGTAAGTGAGATCAAGATATACGCTAATCAAGCGCCGAATTCTAGCGGAAACTAACCTGTCTGGCATTTTTTGTGTCAGCTCCCCTCAAATTTTTCATGGCGTTAAAAATTGGTTGATGGCTTGGGCGACCTGGTGAGGTGTGTCAATGGGTAGAAAATGTGCGCCATCTTCAATAAAGCGCAGGCGAGAATGGCGAATATTATGGTGCAGGCGTAATACCTGGCTGAAAGGAATATATGGGTCTTGTTTGCCCTGGATGATCAGTGTGGGGGCTGTGATGGATTTGATAATAGCCGGGTAATTTTTGAAAAAAGTTCTTGGGCGGCCCCATCGCAAGTTACGCAGTAGTGCTGCCCGCCCTTCTGTTCCGGCAAAGGCATGACTGAGGGCTTTTTGTAATTCTGGCGTGTATCGGTTTTTGTGGACGAGACCTCGTTTGATGCCTACATTGAGCAGCAATTTTTGACCTATTTGCACGAGTAACTCGCCTAAATAGGGGATGCGCACGAGTTTGACAATAAGTGGTTCTTTGAATTCGGGGTAAACAGGAGGGCTGAGAATGATGAGTTTTTGCACATGCTGTGCATATTTGCCTATGTAATCTATGCTAACTGAAGAGCCGAGGTCGTGGGTAACAAGGATGAATTGCTCTAATTGCAAGTGAGCACGCAGCTCGTCCAGGGCGTCGGCACGCTGCTGGTGGGTTAGTCCTTTGCCTATACGTTTGGCGGTAAATTGAGGCAGTTTGTCGCTTTCGCCGTAGTCGTGTAAATCCAGCGTGATGGTGCGGAAGTGTGGGTGTAAATGTGAAAGGGTGGGGAACCAGAGTTCTTTTGCGGTGGGTAGGCCGTGGACGAAGATGAGGGTATGGTCAGTTGGGTGGGGGTGATGGTCGGTGTAGGCGATACGGCCGTATTTAGATGGGCAGTAATGGTGCATAAAACTTTCCGCGCCGAAATCAGGGTTGGCAACTGCCAGCTCTGCCGGGTACCTATTAAATTATGGAGCGTAATGGGCTTAATACAGCGACCCGCCCGAAATTTGAATGAGATTTTGCAGGGCATCTGCATCTATAATGATAAAGCGCCGCCCCTGAGTTTTAACCCATTTGGCTCGCCGGAACCGTCCCAAGGCTTTGTTGACGCTGACGCGAGTCGCCCCAGTCATTTCCGCGAGATCGGTTTGGGTTAGAGAAAGGTCAATGAGGATACCTTCTTCTGTGACTTTGCCGTGCTGTTCGGCCAGTTGCAGTAATGTGCGGGCTAACCGACCCGGTAAGTCAAGGAAGAAGATGTCGCTAATTTGGTTGTTGAGGCGGCGGATATGGTGGGCCATCGTTTGCAAGACGTGTTTCGAGAAGTCTGGGTTATGGCTAATGTAACGCAAAAAATCGTCCCGGTGCAGTGTGAGGGTTTCGGTAAGTTCTAAGGATTCGGCAGTAGCAGAGCGAGGTGAGTCATCAAGAAGGGCAAGCTCGCCGAAGAAGTCACCTGCTCCTAAAATGGCGAGAAGGGCCTCTTGCCCTTCTGGCGTGGAATGGGTGATTTTGACTTTGCCTTTGCTGATGATGTAAAGAAGCCCACCGGGATCGCCATGGTGAAAGATGATTTGCCCGGCGTTGAAACGACGGAGAACGAGGCGGTTTGCCAAATCCTCTGCTTCATCTTGCTGCATTTTGGTGAAGAAGGGAACAAGCCGCAGGGCTTCGGTTGCAGTGCCTTTTGGATAATTCATGTTTCTTTTCTCTTTCTTCCCATTTCAAGCTTTATTGTAGGCGATGACGCTATCCTGAGTGTGTTGATACTAGCAGCTTGATTTTACCTCAATGTGGTAACTATCCAAACTATCGATTGGTTACAACTTTTTGATTATCGTCTTGAAAACGGTGTGGAGTTGTTCGGGGCTGATGGGTGCTCCGCCACCTTGTGCGGTAACGGCCGTTCCCCCACCACGCCCGCCAATGGATTGCAACGTTTCTTGCAACAACGCATTCATATCCCCCGGCGAATCAGCAGCGCGGCTAAAGAGCAAAAATGATTTCTCTCCAGCCAATCCCAATAACGCCACAACGCCTGGATGCTGCGTGATCAGATTCGCCAAAACACGCAGTTGGCCGGGGTTCTTTTCCGTCGTCACCTCTAAAACCACAGTTAGTTTGCCCAATTGTTGCCCTGCTGCCAATAACCGTTCTGCTTCCAGGGTCAACAAGGTGTCAGCCTGCTTTTTTATCGTGCGATTGGCTTCTTTGAGTTCGTCTTGCAGCCGTTGGATAGTCTGTGGAAATTCAGTGTGGCCTGTAGTTAGCAGCGTGCCCATTTCCATGAGGGTCTCGTTTTTGCTGTCATAATCGCGCAGCGCACGACCACCACAACAAAAAACAACACGCACTTGCCCGCGTATCTTCTCCAACCTGGTAATTTTGATTAATCCAACAGCACCGGTGCGGGTTACGTGTGTGCCGCCGCAGGCGGTGAGGTCGAAGTCTTCAATGTCGATCAAGCGCAGCTTGTCTTGGAGCGTAGGAGGAAGTTTGCGCAAGTTGAGCTGCTTTGCTTCTGCCAGAGTCACTTCTCGGATGTGGATGGGGCGATTTTCCCATACGATTTGGTTAGCTAACTCTTCGACAGTACGAATTTGGGCGGGGTTTAGAGATTCGGTGTCTAGATCGATAGTGACGCTTTCTGCGCTAAGATGGAAGCTGATGGTGTGGGCATTGGCGACTTGAATGAAGGCGCGGGACAGGATGTGCTGCCCGCTGTGTTGTTGCATGTGGTCGAAGCGGCGCGGCCAATGGATGCTGGCAGAAACGGCCGTTCCTACTTCCCATGTACGCTCGCCATTTATAGCCAACCAATGCAGAATTGTGCCATCTGATTCCCGTACCGACACATCTAGTACCGCAGCGCCATCCAGTGTGCCCGTGTCGTGGGGCTGCCCACCAGAGGTGGGGTAGAAGTAAGTTTTGTCCAAGATGATGGCAGTACGGCCGTTCTCGATCACTTGTTCAACAATAGTTGCGGTGAATTCGGTTGTATAAGCATCTTGATAATACGATCTCATAAACATATCCCCATTCAAATAAAACGTCCCCTATTCTACACGAGAAAGGGGACGAAAGGCCGATCACAATCGGGGGAAACTGTTGCCGATATTAAACCTGTGTTATAGGTAATGTGAAACAGAAGCGAGCACCTCCTCCGGGAGCATCATCAACCCAGATGCGCCCGCCATGCGCTTCTACCGCTAAACGGCAAAAAGCCAATCCTAGCCCCAGCCCTTTAGAACTTCCCTCTTTATTGACTCGCTGGAACTTCTCAAAAATCTTAGTACGAAATTCTGCAGGAATGCCCACCCCCTGATCACTAATGCAAATGAGTAACTGCTTGTCATTTTCTCGTTTGGCGCTCAAAGTGATTTGTTGACTGGTACGGCTGTGCTTGATGGCATTGTCAACCAGATTGATCAACACCCGGCGAATCATGTCTTCATCTACAAGCAACTGCGGGGTGTCCGCGGCAAACTCTTGATTGAGTATGATGTTTCGTCTTTGCAAGTTGGGCTGTTCCACTTCCCAAACATACTCAAAAAGCGAACCGACAGAAACAGCTTCCTGAGTACGCACCGGATGGCCTGCTTCAAGCTGATTGATGTCTAGCAAAGAGCGTATCAGGGTTTGCAGCCGATGGCTGCTGCGGGTGGCAATATCTAAAATGGAGAGCGCAATCTCATCGTGTACTTCATAGCGCATTAATTCCAGGCTGGAGATGACGTTGCCCAAAGGGCTTTGCAAGTCATGAAAGAGCATGGCCGTCAGGTCATCGCGCATTGTTTCCAACTCTATTTGTTGGGAAATATCGTGATGAATCCATTGAAGCAGCTCGCCATCATTGAACAGTGTGCATTTTACGTAGACTTCAACGTGAATGAAGCTTTTGCAACTTGTTACTGCCTGGCTGAAAAAGTGTTTAACCTCGTTGGTTTTGATGTTTTGTGCGGTAGGTAATTGTGTGTCTTGGGGATGTAGATCGGCAATGACTTTGCCTAGTAGTTCGTTTCTGGTATAGCTGAAAAATTCAAATGCACGTTCGTTGGCTTCGACGATACGGCCGTTCAAGTCCGTTAACAAAATAGGATCAATACTATCTTGGAACAAGCCCGTATACCGGGCTTCCGCAGCTTGTGTGCGTGCAAACTGCTGCGCATTCGCAATGGCGCTGCTGGCAATATTTGCCAGGTTTACGAGTAAATCTAAATCTTGCCGGGTGAATGTTTTTTTTGTGGGATTAATGGCCTGGACTGTACCCAATACATTTCCTTTGGAATGAATAGGGGCGCAAATCATTGCTCGTGTAGGATGTCCTGTTCGCTGGTCTGCTTGCACACTAAATCGCTCATCATTTGCTGCGTCGGCGACTAACAGCGCCTTATTGTGCTCCATTACCCAGCCAGAGATTCCTTGGTTTGAGGGCAAGCTCAACCCTATGATTTTGTCGCTGCCAATCCCCTCGGCCACACGATACACTAATTCATTCGTCTGATAATCTACCAGAGCAATAGAGATGGCCTCGGCATTTAGCAAGTCATTCATCTGTGCCAAGAGCAATTTCATGATCTCGTTGATGTCCAGAGAAGAGTTAATGACTTTACTGGCTTCAAAAAGTAAGTCTGTGACACGAAGCTGTCGCCGTGATTGCTCCAGCAGACGAGCATTTTCTATGGTAATGGCCGCCTGGTTTGATATTGCAGTCAACAGGCTTAAATCTTGGTCGTCAAATTGGGACGCTCCTGGCTTATGAATGGTGAGCGCTCCAATGGCACGTTTGCGGCTCATAAATGGCGTGCAAATAACAGACCAGGGTTCCGTGGTGGTAACGTGTCCGGGGCGCGGAAGCCAATGTTCGTCATTGCACGTATCAGAAATGACGTACGGCCGTTGCGTGCGGATAACCCAACCAGCCAAACCGTGACTCATAATGTCATCTATAAATGTCTCGGTCGGATTGCCATGTGTAAACCAGACATGCTCAATTTCCAGATCTGAGTTAACTACAATGATGCTGCCGTCAGAGGCATCAAGTTGTTGCGCGGCCATTTTTAGCACTTCCGGCAGGATGGTGTTGATTTTCAGCCCTTCCGCTTCGACTTGCTTGAGCAACTCGTGAACGGAGTACAGCATTTGCAGACGCTCTGCCGCTCGTTGGTCTTGTGTTGTGTCCGGGTTTGTTGTCGAGACGTTCATAAATGCCCTTGTTTCTTTGGAGATCATGGGCTGCGCAATTGACAAATTTATGGAATCTGTCGTTTTTTGATTACATCATGTGATCTACATGTATTTTACGTTAGCCAAGCAGTATATTCTAGGTGTTTAACCATTTGACTAGTACAAATATCCTATCAATGGGCTTGTAAAATCATACTGAAGCCAGTTGTAAACTGGGGATCACATCCAGATTTAGTTGATCCCGACGGCCGTTTACAAAATGCCAGTGTGCTGCGGCCCCAATCATGGCGGCGTTATCTGTACAAAGAATGAGTGGGGGATAACGCACGGGAATATCCAGCGCAGCGCTCATTGCCATGCGTAAAGCGCGATTCGCGGAGACACCGCCTGCTATGTGTACGGCCGTTACGCCATGATCTTTTGCCGCTTGTACCGTTTTTGTGACCAGCGCATCCACAACCGCAGCCTGGAAACTGGCAGCCATGTCAGCCACCGGCAGCCGATCTGGATCATACCGTTTTACCTGGCGCATGACGGCCGTTTTCAAGCCACTAAAGCTGAAATTATAGCCATACTCATCCGTCATCACTGCACGGGGGAAATGGAATGCTGCCGGATTTCCCTGTGCCGAGATTCGATCAATGGCTGGGCCACCGGGAAAAGGCAGTCCCAGCAGCCGCCCCACTTTATCAAAGGCTTCCCCGGCAGCATCGTCTAATGTGCCGCCCAGGTGTTGGTAACGGCCGTGATCATGCATTAAAAACAACTCTGTATGCCCACCGCTAACCACCAACGTTAAAACAGGAAACTCAATTGATTGAGCATCTTCCGTCAACCATAGCGAGTAAATATGCCCTTCAATATGGTTAATGCCAAGAAACGGTTTACTTCGGGCTAAGGCCAACCCTTTTGCGGTATTAACACCCACTAACAGCGAACCGACCAATCCCGGCCCAACTGTCACGGCGATGCAGTCCAGGTCATCAAAACCAATGTGCGCTTCTTGCATGGCCTGTTCGATAACCGGGTAAATCACCTCAATATGTCGCCGTGAGGCGACTTCGGGAAATACACCACCAAATTGGGCATGTAAGTCTATCTGGCTGGCAATAACATTGCTCAGAATGCGCGTGCCACCTTCAACGATGGCCGCAGACGTTTCATCGCATGAAGTCTCAATCGCCAGAATGCGTGTTAATTGTTCGGGGTGTTGCATGGAGTTGTCCTCTTCACTCTACTTCATTGTACTATGTCGGGAAGATCGGGCTGATAAGTGCGTCACACAAGCGGGTTAAACACAATGACGGTTAAGTGTGTGGAGCAGGGTTTCTTCCTGATGTGGTAAGACGGTGCGTGGGTCTAGTAGAAAACGGCCGTCCTGAATGCGGCCAATAATCGGTATCTGCTGCTGGCGCAGTTGGGCTGCTAGCTCATCCACATTGTGGTGTGTAATGGCAACCAATCGCGTGGCGATGCTCGACCCCGGCAGACTACCCCCGCCCACAGTTGAGAACCCATTTATGGCAGTTGCTTGTATGCCCTGTGATTGCAATCGAGCCGCCCAGGTATTGGCTGTGGCGGCAATGTCTGTGAACGGCCGTGCAATCATTTGCCAGACCGGAATCTCTTCCAAAGCCCTATCCATCAAATAATGCGTTAAGGTTGCCGCCAGACCAGACAGGCACATCTTATCGGCGCGTACAGCCCGCGCCAGAGGGTGCTTTTTGATGCGTGCAATTAAATCGGCACGGCCACACAAAATGCCAGCCTGTGGCCCACCCAGCAGTTTATCGCCGCTAAACGTGACAACATCACAACCTGCTTCCAGCCCTTCTTGCACGGTAGGCTCATGCTCAATGCCGTAGGGGCTGGTGTCCAAAACTGCGCCGCTGCCCTGATCATACAGCAGTAAAATGCTATGCTGCTGTGCCAATTTTGCCAATTCTGCCAATGTTGGTTCGGTGGTAAAGCCCACAATCTTAAAATTGGAATGATGCGCCACCAAAATGGCGGCTGTGTTGTCGTTGATGGCCGCGGCGTAATCACGCAGGTGGGTGCGGTTGGTTGTGCCTACTTCCACCAACTTTGCCCCAGACTGGGCCATCACATCGGGCACGCGGAAGCCGCCCCCAATTTCTACCAACTGCCCGCGACTGATGATCACTTCCTGCCCCTGACAGAGCGTGGACAGCATTAAGAGAACGGCCGCTGCATTGTTATTTACCACAGTTGCCGCTTTCGTTTGCAGCAGGCGTGTGAGCAGTGCTTCAGCGTGGATGGAACGGGAGCCGCGCTGCCCGGCTGCCAAATCGTATTCGAGGGTGGCATAATTCTGCACGGCCGTTTTCATAGCTTGCCGCGTTGCTTGACTCAGGGGAGCGCGGCCCAGGTTGGTATGCACAATAACGCCAGTGGCATTAATCACCGGGCGCAGCGTGGGCAGCAGTATTTCGGCCAACCTTTCGCGGGTTATTTGTACCAGCATGGCATTGGCAGGAATCTCGTGCCGTGTGCCGTTCAGAACGGCCTGCCGCGTGTCATTGAGGGTGTTTCGCAGGAATTCCAGGGTGAGGGAACGGCCGTACTCCGCCATCAAATCAATGGTTACAGGTAAACGCAGCAGCCGGTCAATACTGGGCAGTTCTTGTAAAAGTTGTTGCTTTTCGATTGGTGTCACATTGTCCATACAGTTAAGAAACCACTTCTGTTACCTGCGTACGAATTTGCAGCATTGCTTCAATGAGCAAGAAAAAGAATGCCACCAGCAGCGCGATAGCCACTCCAAAGGCGCGATTCATTTGCAAAAATGTACAAAAAGCACCCCACAAGCCTACCCACATCGCTTGGCGCAGCGTGACGAGAAAGGGTGGAAACCGTGTTTCCCGACCAAATCGTTTATTCAAAAAATATGTGAGAGGCAAAGCCAGGCCAGTGATCGTGACCAGGACTGCCCCTAAAAATGCGATAATGATGTCTTGCCTGGAGGCATCCAGCAGTGTGGGGGCATCAATACGACCTAACCCGGTATCACGGATAAGGTCAATACGCGCCACATCCATAGGCCACCAGTTATCCACAATTTGGGTGAGTGTCAGCAAGCCAATGGCGCATAAAGCTGCACCCAATATTAATGAGGGTAGTACCCCTAAACGATTAGTCGAGCTTTTCATGTGGTTATTATACAAGACCTATTAGTTTGCAGAAAACTCGGCGAGCTTTCTATAAATTCAGGATTTTACTGATTTTCAGGCAATGTGTGCAGAATGTGCAGCAAGGCTTGCCCATAGGCTTCGCCTGGAGTAGGAGCAGAAAAGGAAAGGGGGTGTTCCTGGTAAACGATGTCGCAGCGGTATCCCTGATTGAGCAGGGTAAGCTGCAATTGCAGTTCAGCTTCGCCGAGCAGGATGTTTTCAAGTTCCTGGCGCAGTTGACTTTCTGTAGGTATCCAGACGACTTCAGTTGTGAAGATGTAATCTAGTGCCCATTCGGCCCCGCCATGAAATGTGACGACAGGCCAACCGCGAAAAATATCCAGGTTAGCCATGAGTTCGCTGATCACAAAGACGCGATCATCCAAACCCCGGTCGGGGATGCCGAAGAAATCATGAATATCTGCTTTCCAGACTAACCCAGCGTTTTTGAGTTCTACAGCCATTGTTAAAGGTATCATGCCAGAGCCTTTTCGTTTTCTAACGAGTTATGCCAAAATGAAACTTGTAGGAATCTGTGGAGTTTACACTATTTTTCGCTGGATGTGTTATTGGTTACGGCCGTATCGCTTCTGCATTTCTACGAGAAAGGATGTTCCCTGGGTGACAGCATGATCGGCAATAGAAAGCAAAGTGATGTGATGCGTTTCATCAACCCCCCTCTTTCTCACGGCGCGTTTGAGCAAATTTGGGCAAGAAATCACCCTGTTTGCACTGTATGCATAATATGCATATTGTGCATATGGAACGGGTAATGCAGATGATGCATGATATGACATCTGTCACATACCATGCTGACAAATGTCACTACTGCCTGATATGAGAACGAATTATGATGTATCCGATCATGTGTAATTTTTCACAAAGGGGTACATGATGGCGGACATGCTCACAGCTAAAGAAGTTCAGGATTTGTTGCAAGTAGACCGTTCAACTGTTTATCGCATGGCAGAGGACGGCCGTTTGCCCGCAATCAAAGTGGGTAAACAATGGCGCTTCCCATCTGAACAAATAGAAGGGTGGTTTCAGGGACAAATAACGGTTGCCCCAACCATGACTGCGGTGAAGGGGTCACGGACGGCCGTTCCCCCACAACCTACACAAAATGACCTGGCTACATTACTGCCGGCCGAATGCGTCCAGCTCATTCAAGATAGCTTTGCAGCCTCACTAGAAACCATGCTGGTTGTTACAGATATGGAAGGGAACCCCATCACGCAGGCCAGTAACCCGTGTGGTTTGTTCGATGCCGTCATCACCAGTGACGAATCCTTACAGCGCTGTGTGCAAAGTTGGCAAGACCTCGCCAGCGTTATTTCGCTGGAGCCACAATATCGCCGCAGTCATTTGGGGCTGTTATGTGCACGTAGCATGATTCGCGTAGGTACGGAACTAAAAGGAATGGTCGTGACGGGCTGCATTGCTCCAACCAATTGGCCCCCCTCAGATACCGAAATCGCAGGTATGGCGCAGGAATTCAGCGTCAATGAAGCCGTCATCCGCGAAGATCTGGAACAAGTTTATTATCTCGACAAGGTACAGCAAACGAAAGTATTAACTTTTCTCCCGCAAATTGCCAACATCATCGCCCACATTGTTGATGAGCGAAAACAGTTGGTCGGGCGGTTGCAAGCAATTGCCGAGTTGACAGTCTTATAGGAGAGAAAAATGAAGAAGTTGTTGATTTTAGGCGCTGGCACAGCCGGTACCATGATAGCAAACAAGTTGAGTCACGTGTTAAGCCGCGACGAATGGAAAATCACCCTCGTTGATCAAAACGAGACTCACTATTATCAACCGGGATTTCTGTTCATACCCTTTGGCATTTATGGCGAAAATGACGTCATCAAACCAAAGCGTGATTTCATCCCCTCAGGAGTGGATATGATTGTTTCCGAAATCGAGTTGATTGAGCCGGAACACAATCGCGTGCGCATCGCCAAGGACAACCGCCATCTGCAATATGATTACTTGATCATCGCTACCGGCACACACCCTCGTCCAGAAGAAACACCCGGTCTAACGGATGCTTCCTGGCGCAAGAATATCCACGACTTTTACACTTTTGATGGCGCGGTGGCGCTAACCAAACATTTGCGTACCTGGCAGGGCGGTAAATTGGTCGTCAGCATTATGGAGCTGCCCTATAAGTGCCCGGTTGCGCCGCTGGAGTTCATTTTCCTGGCCGATTGGTATTTCCACGAGAAGGGCATGCGCGACAAAGTGGAATTAACGCTGGCAACGCCGCTGCCCGGCGCTTTTACAAAACCCCGTGCCGGTCAGTTGCTTGGCAACATTCTGGAAGAGAAGAATATCAAGATTGTGCCAGAGTTTTATACAGAACGGGTAGACTCAGAACAGAACGTACTGCATTCATATGATGAGCAGGAAGTTCCCTATGACTTGCTGGTGGTTGTGCCGGTGAACAAGGGGGCGGATGTGATCGGCCGTTCTGGATTGGGGGATGAACTCAATCATGTACCAGTAGACAAACACACCTTCCTCCACGCTGAATACGACAACATCTTTGCTTTGGGCGATGCGGCGGGTTTGCCCACTTCCAAAGCCGGTTCTGTAGCCCACTTTGCCGCAGAAGTTTTTGTCGAAAATTTCTTGCGCTACATTGACGGGCAGGAGATGACAGAACAGTTTGACGGGCACGCCAACTGTTTCATTGAGTCTGGGTTTGGTAAAGGCATTTTAATTGACTTTAACTACGACGTGGAACCGCTGCCCGGTAAATTCCCACTGCCGGGCATCGGCCCCTTTTCGTTGCTGCAAGAATCAGAGATGAATCATTGGGGCAAGATGATGTTCCGCTGGATGTATTGGAACATCTTGCTTAAAGGCAAGGAGATGCCCATTACGGCGCAGATGTCTATGGCCGGAAAGTGGAGCTAGGAGGCCAGATATGAGCGACGAAATGATAGCTGAACTCAACCAAAAGATAGATGCTCTGACGGCGCAAGTTGCCTTTTTGGCGGAAGAAGCCCGCATCCAAAAGAGCAAACGCCAGGAATGGGACGATCTGAAAAATGACCTGACGCCCATTGCTAATGACGTGTTTCGGGTATCGGTGCGGCAACTTGAAGAGGTGGAAAATTACGTGCAGCTAGAAGATGTGCTGCGGCTTTTCAAGCGGCTGATGCGCAACACGCGCAATCTGGAGCAGATGTTAGACCAGATGGAAAGTATGGGGGCGTTGTGGCAGGATGCCAGCCCATTAACTCAAGATGCGTTTCTGGCGTTGATGAATCGGCTGGAGGAGATGGAGCACAAAGGGTACTTCGCCTTTGCGCGGGGTGGCATGGATATTCTTGATCGCATTGTCACGTCGTTTTCTGAAGAAGATGTGCGACTGTTGGGTGAGAATGTGGTGTTGATTTTGCAGACGGTGAAAGAGATGACGCAGCCAGAAATTATGACGATGATGCGCAACACGGCTAGTGTCATTCGTGAGGAAGAACCGCAGGAAAATGTTTCGATGATGAGCATTTTGCGCCAGTTGAATGATCCGGCGGTGAAACGGGGATTGGCAAAAACGTTATCGGTGCTGCGCACTGTTTCGGAGAATTAAACAAAAAATGGAGAGTATGATCATGAGTACAAAAGAGATTGCAGGTAAGGCGATTGAGTTTGATGCAGATGGATATATGGCTGATTACAAGCAGTGGGATCAACAGGTTGCAGAGGCTTTGGCATCTGACATAGGGATTACACTGACGGATGCGCACTGGAAGGTCATCAATTTCTGTCGGACGGACTATGAAGCGCAAGGGGATGCGCCGACACTGCGCCGGATTACAACGGTAGGCGGTGTGCCGACGAAGGATTTGTACCAATTGTTCCCCAAAGGCCCAGCCAAGAAAGTGGCTTACGTGGCGGGTTTGAAGAAGCCATCGGGTTGTATTTAGGAAATAGAGATAAGAGATAGAGTATAGAGATAAAGAGTCTCTTTACATTCTATCTCTAAACAAAAAGGAGATAGGCAATGTTTGAGGATAAGGAACGGAAACTGTGCATTATTTGCTCGAAAGGGACGCTAGATATGGCGTATCCGGGTCTGATTTTGGCGAATGCGGCGTTGATGGAAGGTATTGATGTGACGCTGTTTTTCACCTTTTGGGGACTGGATATTATTAACAAGAAGAAGATGAATCATCTGAAGTTTGTGCCAATTGGCAATCCCAGTATGCCGATCCCTAATTCGGTGGGTGGGTTGCCAGGGATGACAAATGTGGCAACGGCCGTTATGAAACGCGAGATTGCCAAACTCGACTTTCCGGGCGTACAGGAATTCCTGGACATGATCGCCGACGCGGGAGGCATGTTATATGCTTGCAAGATGTCGGTGGATATGTTCCACGACATGCACATGATGAATACGGAAGATATTTACGAGCGCGTAGAGGGTGTTGTTGGCGCGACCGATTTCATGGAAATGAGCGAGGACGCGCAAATTATTTTTATTTAACTTTTCTTTTGGTAGAGGATGGAAGATGGTTTGGTTCCCCTGGCATTCGCAAATGCCAGGGGAACTGTCGTTTAGGGAAATAACAGTTGCTACCTACTTTTACCGCGCTTTTACACCTCGTTCATACTTCCTTTACAAATTCGTGCCATACTGTTTTCAACAAACAACAAAAAAAAGGTGATGTTTATTCAGGAATAAACGTCACTTTCAGCTAGGGTATGATGCCGTCATACCCTCATTAGGAGAAATAATCATGCGTGGTAGACCTGGTTTTCGACCCCCTATGCGTCCGTATCGTGGAGGCCCAATGTGGCGGGGACGGCCGTTCTTCTTTCGCCGTCCCCTTTCATTTGGATTCTTTTTCATTCCACTGCTGTTTTTTGGTGGGCTGATCTTAGTTGTTCTTATGCGACTGCTGGCTGGCTAACGACTGATTGTGCTCGCAGCGCCTGAATCTGATCACGTAAAGCGGCCGCTCTCTCAAACTCTAGTAGAGCAGCGGCCGTTTTCATTGCACTCTCCAACTCGTCAAGTCGTGCCAACAGCTCATTGTCAGCGTAAGAGGGTGCGGGTTCGGAGATAGCTGTTGCGGCGAGTTTTCCTGCTTCCTCCCCCTTTGCCCACATAATTTCCTCAATTCCTTTGGCAATGGTACGCGGCGTGATGCCGTGCTTTTCATTGTAAGCCAACTGTTTGGCGCGACGGCGCTCCGTCTCATCCAGCGCCCGCTGCATAGAGGCCGTCACATGGTCGGCATACATAATCACCGTGCCTGCCGCGTGCCGCGCTGCCCGGCCAATCGTCTGGATCAGCGCTGTATCCGAGCGCAAAAAGCCTTCCTTGTCCGCATCCAAAATCGCCACCAGCGATACCTCTGGCAAATCCAGCCCTTCGCGCAGCAGATTGATGCCGACGACAGCATCATACACACCGCGCCGCAGGTCTTGCAGAATGTCCACCCGTTCCAACGTGTCTACTTCGCTGTGCAGATAATGCACGTTAAGACCCATCTCTGTCAGGTAATCGGCCAGGTCTTCCGCCATGCGCTTAGTTAGCGTTGTGATCAGCGCCCGTTGTCCCAAATTGACGCGCTGCTTTACCTCAAAGAGCAGGTCATCTACCTGCCCGCGCACGGGACGCACAACCACCTGTGGGTCTACCAGCCCGGTAGGACGGATGATTTGCTCCACGACACGACCGGTGTGTTCGTATTCGTAGGGGCCAGGCGTAGCAGAGGTATAAATCACCTGGTAGAGCCGCTCTTCCCATTCGGCAAAGGTGAGGGGGCGATTGTCGAGGGCGCTGGGCAGGCGAAAGCCGTAATCCACCAGGGTTTGTTTGCGGTGACGGTCGCCGCGATACATGGCCCGCACCTGGGGCAGCGTCATGTGGCTTTCGTCTACCACAAGCAGGAAGTCGTCGGGGAAGTAATCGAGTAACGTCCAGGGCGGTGCGCCAGCAGGACGGCCGTAAAAGTGGCGGGTGTAGTTCTCGCTGCCGTTGCAATAGCCCATCTCGCGCAGCATTTCGATGTCGTAGCGGGTGCGCTGCTCCAGGCGGTAGGCTTCCAGCAGCTTGTTCTCGCGCTTGAGAATGGCTAAGTGCTCGTCTAACTCGGCTTCGATGTGGGCAACGGCCGTTTCCACATCTTCCTGGCTGGTCACAAAATGACGTGCCGGGTGGATCAGCAGCTCTGCCAACTCCCCCACCACCTCACCCGTCGTCGGGTCGATTTCCGTGATGCGCTCCACCTCATCCCCCCAGAACTCGATGCGATAGGCGTTGGCGGCATAGGACGGCCGTACCTCCAGCACACTGCCCCGCACGCGAAACGCATTATAAGCCAGGTCATAATCGTTGCGCTCGTAGTAAATGCCCACCAGCCGCCGCAGTGTCTTGTCGCGCCGTGCCACCTGTCCCACCTGGAAGTAGACGTGTGCCTGATGGTACTTCACCGGGTCGCCCAGCGAATAAATCGCGCTCACACTGGCGATGACGATCACGTCGCGCCGCGTAGCCAGCGCCTGCGTTGCCGACAGCCGCATCCGCTCAATTTCCGCGTTGATTTGCGTCGTCTTTTCGATATAAGTGTCGGTACGCGGGATGTACGCTTCTGGCTGGTAATAATCGTAGTAGCTGACAAAATAGCTGACGGCGTTGTGCGGGAAAAAGCTCTTGAACTCGGCATAAAGCTGCGCCGCCAGGGTCTTATTGTGCGCCAAAATCAGCGTAGGGCGCTGCGTTTGCTGGATGACGTTGGCGATGGTGAAGGTTTTTCCCGTGCCGGTGGCTCCTAGCAATATTTGCTGCTGCAAGCCATCGCTCAAACCCGCCACCAGCCCGGTAATGGCCTGCGGTTGGTCGCCTGTTGGTTTGTAGTCGGAAACTAATTGGAAGTCGGTCATACCCTTACCCTTTTGGAGATTAGGAATTGGAGATTGGTTGACAATTGGCAATCTCACCTCTCTTTTCTCAAGGGTAAGGGGGAATCATGACACCTTTTGTCAGGTTCACATTTTGGCTATTTTGACCTTGACGTGACCGCCTTCTTCTTTGACGGGGTAGCGTTTGAGGCAGTAGTTTTCATCGGGAGGGTAGAGGATACGGCCGTTTCCCACATCAAACTTATATTCGTGATCTGGGCAGATCACCTTGCCGCGATGTAGTTCTCCCTGGGAGAGGTCGGCGGCGGCATGGGGGCAGGCGTGGTCAAAGGCCACAAGCTGCCCTTGCCAGCGGGTGAGGATGATCTTTTTGCCGCCCATTTTGACGACGGTCATCTCATTTTCGGACACGGTGGGGGAGGGAACGGCCGTATAAAAGCCGGCGTGATCTGGTTTGTCTTTTTTGAAGATTGCCATGATTTTGGAGGAGATTGGAGATTAGCTGATCCCTAATCTCTAATCGCTAACCGCCCGTCTCAGCTTCCGGCGTAGGCACTTCCAAAAAGTCGCTGCGGCCAAAGTTGAGCAAGTTCTCCACCGTAAAGGGCGAGACCTCGGCGTAATACGGCGAGCCAGACCATTTGACAACGGCGTTGCCATTTTCTAGCGCTGTGCCTACGTCCAGCGTGTATACGCCAGATGCGTTGTCGCTTTCTACGGTCAGCGTCAGGCTGGCCTGGGGTGTATCCATGCCATAGGCGGGTTGGGCTTCTTTGCCCAACGGCCGTGTCAAACGCAAACTCGCCCCGCGATTGAGAATAAGGTTGAAGTTGCCGCGATTAAACGTCTCGTCGGCGGCCAGGTCATCCATCACCCATTCGTCAGGGCCGGTTTTGTGGAAGGTGAAGGTGCCGTTGGCGTTTTGCAGGGTAACGGCCGTTACCGTTGCCTCATCCAGTTCCACATAAGCAGTGTCCACCCAACTGCTGGCAAGCTGGCTGATCTCCCACACATTCAAATTTGCAACGAGATAGGTGGCCTCTTCTCCCGCACGGCGTACATGCGTCGTACTCGTCGAAGGTGCAGACCCCATGTAGAACTCAAATGTTTCGCCGTCGCTTGTTTCCAAGGTCACATGCCGCACAAAGTCATCGTCGGCGACTTGTAGTTGTTTTTGGCTGACGGCCGTTTGCGCCACCAGGCGGTCTGTTTGCGCGGCGGCAATTTTGGCAATGACGGCCGTGATAGACTCTCCAATGGCCGGATAATCACCGCCATTGGCTAACACCCACGCATCCCCCTGGCGGGCCAGTTCCACGCTGCTGCCCTCATTGCCTGCGATGGTCAGCCGCACCACATTGTCTGCATTCAGTCCGGGAAACAGCGGTTCCTTTGCCACGGCTGCCACCCCACGCGGCCACAATACCACCCCGGCGAGGATGACCTGCACAATCAATAGTCCGATTAATATGCGTTGTAGTTTTGTCATGAAATCCCTCAGGAATAATGAATAATGAACGATTAATAATGAATGGTGAATGACAGCACATCATTCACCATTCTCAATTCATTATTCATTATTCATTATTGATTATTGTCATTGGTTGTTCGCTGCGGCGGCGGGTGCGCCAGGCAAAGTAGACGCCTACCAGCGCTGCCAGCGCAACGACGTAATTTGCCACTTCCCAAAATGATTGCTCTTGCGCATCCAGTGGTTGCAGCACGTGAGAGGCATTCCCCCGGCTGCGAATCGCCAGCAAATCCAGGTCTTCGACCGCCCAGTCCACTGAATTCTGCATCAATTGCAAGTTGTTCAGGTAAAGGTCGCCGGAAATTTGCGCCATCAAGTTGCTCACGTTGTCTTCCATAAAGACCGGGCTGCCAATCACAATCAGCCGTGCCGATCCTGCGGAATGCTCAATGGTGGGCTGAGTGGTTGGTGGCGTTGCGCCGACCGCTTCGGCTGCGGCCTGGATGGGGTTAGGCTGCCCGGCAAAGTAGCTGTCGAACGCGCCCTGCACGGAGACTGCCAACGGGTAGGGATGCTGCTCCGGCGATAGTGGGAAGCCAATGTTTGGGTAGAGGTCATAGTCTGGGTTGATTTCGGAGATGGTGGTTGTCCAGGAGTTGTCGCTGGATTGTAGGAGTACGGCCGTTTCCCGCCCCGCATTTTTCGCCTCATCCAGCAGCACCGGGGAAGCAAAACTCAACGTTGCCGCCGCTAGATTGCTGACAATGGGACTGGTGTCACTCATGCCATCTGGACGCACATCAATCAGCAGCGGGTAATCGATTGCCTGGAATTCCTGCACCTGCGAGCCGCCCACCGTGCGCACAATCGGCAGTGGGAACGGCGAATTTTGCGTATCCAACACCAATTCATCCGGCACATCTACGCCGTAATGGGCCAGCAAATCCTGCACGCCGCCGGTGATGGGCGTGAGCGCCAGCATTCCCTGGTAACTGTCATAGACCAGGCGGTAATTATTGGCTGCCAGCACCACCGAACCGCCGCGCATCAGGTATTGATCAATGGCATACAGTTCCACATTTGTTAAATCCACTGGCTCTACGACAACCAGTACGTCTATGTCCGTAGGCACTTGCCCGGTGGCAAGGTCAACTGCCCGCAGCGTGTACTCTTGTGCCAACTGGTCGGCCAATGCTTGATAGGAGGAGAGCGGCTGCATTACCTCGCCCAAAACCGGGTCGCTCAAGGGGTCAGTGGGTGGCGTCCACAGCCCAGCCACCTTCAAAAAGCCGGTGGAGGTACGCTTAAGGGAGGTTTCGATCATGCTGCGCACTTCCGCCTCGGTCTGCTCGCCGGAGGGGTAGATGACATGTCCCTGGTCACCGTTGACCAGCAGCATGTGTGCATAATAGGTTTGTGTGCCAAAGAAATCCACTGGGAAGGCTTGCAGGCTGTACTGGTCTACCAAATCCTGGCGGCTGACCGGGCTGTTGGGGTCGTCCACATTAATCACGTCAAAGGTCAGTTTTCCGTTGGAGGTATTTGCAATTTCCCCGGCCACTTTTTGCGTGTTTTGCATGGTTTCCACCAACCAGTCGGGCAGGGCGTCGGGTGTGATGTAGAGGATAAGTTGTACCGGCTGGGGCAGAGCGGCCAGCACAGAATCAATGCTCTGGAAGCCGTACACCACCTTTTTGATGCTGCGTGTCAGGTCGTATTCCAGGTTGCGTAGTTGGATGTCGTAGGTTCCGTCAGGCAATAGGTTGAATTCGGCTAAATCCTGAAAGTTGAGGACGATGGTCTGATCGCCATAGCGGATCAGAATGTCGAAGTAGGCATTGACGACGGAGGCTTCGTAGCGTCCGGCGCTTTGCATGGGCGTGGGCTGGATGCCGTAGGTTTGGTTGGCCTCGGCTTCGATGTCGGGGTCTTCTTGGGGATCGACGACTTCGGTGGTGATACGGCCGTTCCCCGCAATCTCATACTCGCGCAGCATATCCTTCACTTGGGGAATCAGTGGCGAGAGCAGTGGGTGCGTCTTTTCGCTGATGTAGGCGCGAATCAGCAGCGGCTCTTGCAAATTGGCGAACAGGTCTTTGGTTGTTTGCGAGAGGCTATATTCCTTTTGTGCCGTCAAGTCCAGGCGCAGCCCGTGCAGCGGGTACAGCCAAACGTTGAGTAGCACCAGGTTCACGGCGATGAGGCCCGTCGTGAGTTGTACGCGCTTGCGGTAGGCTGCTTGCTTATCGCTCCAGCGTACCGAGTCCAGCGACACGGTGTTTAGCGTGAGGAACAGCGCCGTCAGCGAAAGGTAGTAGACGAGGTCGCGCAAGTCAATCACGCCGCGCTGAATGCTCTCGAAGCGGCTGCCGGTGCCGATTGACCAGAGCAGTTCACTGAAACGGCCGTCGCCCACAAAATCCGTAATCCCCCGCGTGCCTATCACGTAAAACAAGCCGCCCACAATCACCGTGGTGATCAGGGCCACAATCTGGTTATCCGTGCGCGAGGAGACAAAGAGGCCGATAGCGGCATAGGCGGCGGCCATCAGCAGGGCGGCGAGGTAGCCGCCAATGACTGGCCCCCAGTCCAGGTTGCCCAAGATACCCACCGTGACCGGTAGTGGCAGGGTTAGCGCCAGGGCCAGGGCAATCAGCGTCATGACGGCGAGGAATTTGCCCAGCACCAGCCGCAGTGGGCTGACGGGCAGGGTGAGCAGCAGTTCTTGTGTGCCGGAGCGCTGTTCTTCGCTCCACTGGCGCATGGTTAGCGCGGCCAGGAGGAAGATGAGGAGAATGGGCATCCAGCGGAATAACGGCCGTATGTCGGCAATTCCCCGTGCAAAAAAGGTCTCGATGGTAAAGAAAATGAACAACACCGCTGCCAGGAACGTGCCCAGAAAAATGATCGCCAGCGGTGAGCCAAAGTAGCTATTTAGCTCTTTTTGGGTGATGGCAAGGATTTGGCGTTTCATAGTTGCTCCGTGAAACGTAAAACGCGAAACGTGAAACGTGAAAGCCTTTCACGTTTCACGCATCACGTTTCACGCCGTCATATCGCTAATTGGTTAAACACCGCTTCCAGCGTCTGCACGTCGCGGCGTAGTTCGCGGACGGGCCAGCCGTGATGTGCGGCGGCGCGGTAGATGGTGGGGGTGAGGTCGGTAACGGCCGTGCCCTGCACCCGGTAGCTAGCATGTCCATTAGTTGCGGGCAGCAGTTCCACTGTTTCAATGCCTTCCAGCTCGGTCAGAACTTGTGGCACGTCATCGCTGGCACTGTCCAGTGTGAGGATGGCGCTGTTTGTGCCTGCCAGTTCTGCCAGCGTCGCGTCCACCTTCACCTCGCCGCGCATCAGGATGATGACCCGGTCGCACAATACCTCTACCTCTGGCAAAATGTGCGTGGAAAAGAGGATGGTGCTGTGCTGCGAGAGGCGCTGGATCAGGTTGCGGATTTCCACAATTTGCGTGGGGTCTAGTCCCACTGTCGGCTCATCCAAGATGAGCAGGCGCGGGCGGTGCAAAATGGCCTGCGCCAATCCCACGCGCTGGCGGTAGCCCTTGCTCAGTTCGCCAATGGGGCGCGTCAGGTGCTCGGTCAGTCCCGCAGCAATCACTGCTTCAGAGACGCGGGCGGGCACGTCTGTTTCAGGAATCTGGCGCAGTCCGGCCATCATTTTTAGATAGGTTTGCACGCTGAGTTCGGGGTAGAGAGGCGCGTTTTCTGGCAAATAACCAATGCGCTCTTGCACTTCTTCGGTGTGGGTGAGTACATCTAGCCCATCCACAATGATCTGGCCGCTGTCGGGTTGCAAGTAGCCGGTCAGAGTTTTGATGATCGTGGTCTTACCAGCGCCGTTTGGCCCCAGCAGCCCAATAATTTCGCCCTCGGCGATGTTGAAACTGACGTCTTTGAGTGCCTGAACGGAGCCATAAGATTTATTAAGTTGAGTGACTTCAATCATCCGGCATTCCTCCTGTGGAAATTAAACGCAACGTGATGCAGAGATTTGTCAAATCTTCAAGATTTGACAAATCTATTGCCAAAAAAGAGCGCAAAGACCCATGCTTTACGCTCTTTTTATTTCACGTTTTACGCTTCACGTTTTTAATTGGACGGCCGTGCTTCCAATGTCACATCAATTGTTTGCTGTTCGCCATCGCGCAGCACGGTGAGGGTCACAGTTTGCCCAACGGTGGTGTCTTGCACGATGTAGGTGAGCAGGTCGTCAAATTCGGCGACGGGTTGGTCGTCAATGGCGATAATAATATCACCGCCTGCGCTGACTGTCAGGCCGTTGACTTGAACTTCGTGATCGCCGCCTTGCAAATCGCTGTTTGCCGCCGGGCCGTCTTCAAGGACTTCGGTGATGATGACGCCGCGCTGACCGTTGGGTAAGCTCATCGCTTCAACCATGTCGCTGTCCAGTGTGCCGCCGCGCACGCCAAGCCAGGGATGTTGGACACGGCCGTTTGCAATCAAATCTGGTACCACCTGACTAATCGTTTTTGCCGGAACAGCATAGCCAATTCCCGAAGAAGCACGCACCGGCGATTCAATGGCCGTGTTGATGCCGATAACCTCGCCGGACAGGTTCAGCAGTGGGCCGCCAGAATTGCCGGGGTTAATGGCCGCATCTGTTTGAATAATGTCGGGAATGGTGAAGCCTACGCCGTTAGCAAAGGTCGTGCCTGCTGGCAGCATACGCCCCAACCCGGAAACAATGCCGGTGGTCATGGAGTTTGCCAGCCCAAAGGGATTGCCAATGGCAATGACAAACTGCCCAACCTTCAACGCCTCTGAATCACCCACGGGGACGGGTTGCAGCATAGCCGGGTCTGCGTCTTCTACCTGGATGACAGCTACGTCAGAGTCCGGGTCTGTGCCTACTAAAGTTGCATCTGCTTCTGTGCCATCCCAAAAGATGACAGTGATGTCTGTGGCATCGGCGATGACGTGGTTGTTGGTGATGATGTGCCCATCCGTGTCATAAATGAATCCAGACCCTTGCGATTGCTGGGGGATAGCTTGTGGATCGATGGGTAAATCGGGGAAATTGTCGGGCAGGTCTGGGTGATCTTCTGGCAAGCCGCTCAAGCTGTTGCTGCTGCTGGTCACTTGAATACTAACCACCGAAGGGTTGACGCGCTCATACAGGTTGATGAGGGTGTCTTGCTCAGACAAGAGCGGATCGGCCACCGGGCCATCAGATTGGATGACTGGGGCGGCAGCGGGGGCTGCTACTTCTTGGGTTGTGTTGGCTGCTAGTGCGGTGTCGGCAGTGGTGGCAGAAGCACTTGCACTGGTACAAGCGGTCAATGCAAGCAAAATCAGTAAAGTTACAAACAAGGTCGTTTTTTTCATGTTACCTCCATAGGTACTGTAATTGTGTTATGTTGCCTATTTTCCCCATTTGGGTAAGAAAAAGATAAAGAGAAGGTGATAGCTTGTTAAAGAACTTTTACGAGCAATTTACCGTTCTTGCTGTTGGGAACTGCTAGACTTGAAAGATAATGACCCGATAGGAGGTTTGGTATGAAGAAAGGTTTGTTTATTTTGATGGTGGTAGTGTGGTGGGTAACGGCCGTTCCCCTCTTTGCCGATACGACATACACCGTTCAGCCTGGAGACACCCTCAATGCGATTGCGCAGCGTTACGGCAGCAGCATAACCGCCATTGCGCAAGCTAACAACATCGTCAACCCCAATTTAATTTATGTTGGTCAGGTGCTGACGATTCCCGGAACGGAGACATCTGCGCCTGTTCCTACGCCCGCCCCACCGGTGCAAACGAGTGGCAGCACCTACACTGTGCAGCCCGGTGACACATTGACACGCATCGCCCTGAATTATGGTGTGAGTACACAGGCGCTGGCACTGGCAAATGGCATCAGCAATCTGAACATTATTTACGTGGGGCAAGTATTGGTTATCCCCGGCAGCAGCGTGCCGGTGAATCCCCCCATAGCCAATCCAACACCTGAACCGCCTGCTGCCCCTACGCCCGTGCCTGCTCCCGCGCCTACCGGCATCAACTTGCTGCCAAACCCCTCCTTTGAAGGAGGTTGGTACAATCAAAATGGCATTGCAGAATTGCAACTGCCGAATAGCTGGTACTTGGAGTATGTTCAGGGAACGAACCCCTTTGATTCTGCCCCCTGGAGTGATTTTGTGCGCCCGGAAACGCGAGTTTTATCTGCCGGCTTTTTGCCACCGCAGGAGCAGCCCCTTTTCATTTGGGATGGACAATATACAGTCAAGATTTTCAAGGGAGCGGGTGCCATTAGCACACGCTTATTGACAAATGTTGCGTTACAACCGGGCACGTATCGGTTTACCATTAATGTGTTTCCTGACTTGGTAAGCGGTTATGAGAATGGACAGAAGGTTTGGGCTTCTGATCCATTGTCTGGCGAGGTGCGTTTTATTGTCGGTGGGGGAGGTAGCGATTGGCTTCTGCCTGCCTTTGGGCAGCGGAACATGTTGACGTATACCTTTACTATTAATAGTGCGCAAACGGTGCAAGTGGGAGTGGCTTTGCGCGGCCGCTATGCGCTAGCGAATAATGGTTGGTTTATTGATAATTGGTCGTTGGTGAGCGTACAGTAAGTTACTGGTTGCCGATTACCAATTCTGGGCCAGGCTGCTTTTTGAAGCGGGTCACGTCACCTGGCGCGATGGCATCCTGGACGCGCTCGATGTGCTGTTGCACACTATTGGGCGGCTCCTCTCCGGGGGTGAAGTAGGCGAATTCGGCTGCTTCTGGCCCTGGGGTTAGGGAGCCGCCTGTTATGTCAGCGGTGAAGGTGAAGGTAAGGTGATTCTGCGCGTCGTAGAGATATACGCCGCTGAGGTGGATGGGGGTGATTTGTAGGCCGGTTTCTTCATGAGTTTCGCGCACGGCCGTTTCCCAGGGTGCTTCATTTTTTAGTGCGCCGCCGCCGGGCAGGTTCCATACGTCGCGGTCTGTGCGCTTGACCCACAAGACTTGCCCCTGTTCGTTGCGGATGACGGCGAAGGCTCCGGTTTCCCAGTTGGGTGGTGGTTGGTAGGGAGGACGGCCGTTTCGTGCCAACTGCCAATCTTTGTAGCGGTACACGATGTGCCGCAGCAAAAACCAGGCAACACGTTGCCGCCAACCACGTTTCCGCGCATACCAGATAGGAGGGCCGCCGCGATGGTGGAATGCGTCTTGAATACGCTGGCGGTGGAAGCCGAGGACTCGATTGGGGAACGGCCGTGTCTTGAACCAGCCAACTTGCGGCGACTCCTCAGAAGTCTCGATTTCGCCGCCGCGTTGAATGCAGCGGAACGAAAAGAGCAGCGAGCCATCAGGCTTATCCGGCGAAAAATAAAGGCCAACCAGCCGTACCGGGTACACAATTAGACCCGTTTCTTCGCGCACTTCGCGGGCGACCCCTTCGTCGGGTAATTCACCCGCTTCCAATGCGCCGCCTGGCGGCGCCCAGGTGCGCGTGTCATCGCGCTGGATGAGTAGAATTTGTGTGAATTCGTTGAAGATAATGCCCGTAGTACCAATATTCATAAGGGAACTAATTTTTAGCGTGAAACGTGATGCGTGAAACGTGAAACAATTCAGTTGTCACGTTTCACGTTTTACGTTTCACTTATTGCGTATCATGTCGCGAGCGATTTCGTTGTGGCGTTGGATGTGGGGTGTGAGGTTTAGGGTGGTCAGATTTCCATTTTCTACTACCACTTTGCCATTGATCACGGAGTAATCTACGTTTTGTGCCTGGTTGAAGACGACGGCAGCAACCGGATCGTGCAGGGAGCCGGTGTAGGCCAACTGGTTGAGGTTGATGGCAATAAAATCAGCAGCCATGCCGGGGGCTAAAGCACCAATATCATTGCGACCCAGAACGGCCGCTCCGCCCAATGTTGCCAATTCCAAAGCCTGCCGCGCAGACATGGCATCTGGTTTGCCGCCAAAGCCGCCGCGCCCGCCCGGCTTTTCGCTGAGGTAGCGGTCTGGAGCGACGCGTTGCAGCAGCATGGCCTGCCGTGCTTCATTTAATAGGTGGCTGCCGTCGTTGGAGGCTGAGCCATCCACGCCCAGCCCAACGGGGACGCCGGTTGCACGCCAACTGAGCAGCGGGGCGATGCCGCTAGCGAGACGCATGTTGCTGTTGGGGCAGTGCGCTACGCCAGTTCCGGTTTGGCCGAAGAGGTCTATTTCGTCATGGCTCATGTGGATGCAGTGAGCGTGCCACACGTCGTTGCCCGTCCAGCCGAGGGATTGCACGTATTCGACTGGCCGTTTACCGAAGGTTTGCAGGCAGAATTCTTCTTCTTCCAGCGTTTCAGCGAGGTGGGTGTGCAGGCGCACGTTGTAGGCGCGTGCCAGGTTGGCGGATTCGCGCATCAGGTCGGGGGTGACGGAGAAGGGGGAACAGGGGGCTAAGACGACGCGCATCATGGCGTAACGGCCGTTGTCGTTATACTGCTCAATCAAACGCTGGCTGTCTTTGAGGATGAAGGCTTCGTCTTCAGTGACGCGGTCTGGGGGCAGGCCGCCTTTGCTTTCGCCGAGGGACATGGAACCGCGTGCGGCGTGAAAGCGCATCCCGATTTCTTGCGCAGCGCGGATTTGGCTGTCCAACGTGCAGTCGTTGGGGAAGATGTAAAGGTGGTCGCTGCTGGTGGTGCAGCCGGAGAGCATTAATTCAGCTAAGCCGGTGAGGGTGCTAACGTAAATGGCCTCATCGGTGAGGTTGGCCCAAATGGGGTAGAGGGTGGTCAGCCAATCAAACAGGTTGTTGTCTTGGGCCATCACGCGAGTGAGGGTTTGATAGAGATGGTGATGGGTGTTAACGAGACCGGGTAAGACGATGTGGTTGGCGAGGTCGAGGATGGTATCGGCCGTTTGGGGTAGTGTTTCTGTAGGGCCGACTTGTTCAATGATGTTGTTGCGGATGAAAAGGCCGCCGTTCGCTATTTCGCGGCGCTGCGCATCCATCGTGACAACAATTGCAGCATTTTTGACGAGCAGTGTGGACATGGGAAGCTCCTTTGGGAAGGTGCAGGCGCACAAGTGGCAAATTAACATTTGCACGCTTGCAACTTGCCTGCTTGCAAACTTTTTTGGGAGTATAAATTGTTATGATGTGCTCGTGCAAGTGACTTGGCAAAGAGTTCCCCGGTGGTATAATCGTCAGTCGCTGGGGATGTGGCGGAATTGGCAGACGCGCATGACTTAGAATCATGTGCCGTAAGGCGTGTGGGTTCGAGTCCCTCCATCCCCACTTTGATAATCCGGTAAGCGTTGCCTGAGCAACGCTTCTTTTTTACATCCAGCTATTTGATTAAGAATGATATTTGGGGTCTTGTGGATTAACGTGAAGCGTGAATCTTCTCGTATCACGTTTCATGTTTTACGTTTCATGGCAAACCCCACAAAATCCAAAAGACCCTGTTTTATTTGAGAGAGGTACACCTGTGACACTAACGATTCATAAGGAAGAAGATACGCAGCGGCAGTTGCTTTTGACGGTTGAAGTGGCCGAGGAGCGCGTGGCAAAGGCGATGCGCCAGACAGCTAAGAAGTTGGCGAAGGATTTTCGTATTCCTGGGTTCCGCCAGGGGAAGGCGCCTTATCAGGTTATTGTGAACCGGGTTGGGCGTGACGCGCTGCGGGGTGAAACGATTGATGAAATTGTGCCTGCCATTTTTGAAGAGACGATGGCTGATGTGGATGAGGATGAGGTTTACGGCCGTCCTGAACTAACTGATATGGAATTAGAGCCTTTGGTGCTCAAGTTCACAATTCCGCTGCGCCCCACAGTGAAGTTGGGAGACTATCGCGTGCTGCGGCAGGACGTGGAGCCAGTTGTGATCACGGATGAAGCGGTTGAAGAGGCACTGGAGCAGATTCGTGGCAAGCACCAAACGCTGGAAACGGTTGATCGCGCTGCTGAGGCTGGCGATATGGTGACGTTGAGTGGAATGGGCAAACTGGCGGCTGAGGAAGTGGAAGCTGTTGAGGCTGCTGATGAAGCGGAAGCGCAAGATGAAGAAGGTGAGGGGGAAACGGCCGTGCCCGCCGAGCGAGTCATTTTTGCGGAAGAGCAAATTGACTTGGTGATGGATGCCACAAAAGTCTATCCAGATACCCCCTTTGTTGAGAATGTGCTGGGTCTTTCCGCCGGTGAGCAAACCACGTTTAGCTTCACTTTCCCGGATGATTACAACGATGAAGAATTGGCGGGAAAAGAAGCAACCTTTGACGTCACGGTCTTGAATGTGCAATCCCGTGAACTGCCAGAATTGAATGATGAATTGGCGCAGCAGGAAGGCGATTACGAGACGCTGGAAGATTTGCGTACAGAAACGCAAGATAATTTGCTTCGCGCGGCTGAATCTCAGGCTAAGCAAGACCTGGTAGATGACATGACGGATAAATTGCTGGAAGAGGCAGAGATTGTCTATCCACCAGCGGCTGTGGAGATGGAATTGGACGATATGATTGAGACGTTCAAGACACAGGCGCGTTATTCTGGCTGGGAATGGGATGATTATTTGCAAATGCAAGGGATGTCTGAAGACATTTTACGTGATGGTTTTCGGGATTCGGCAGTAACTCGTCTGCAACGAGGCTTGGTTATTCGTGAGCTGGTTTTGGCAGAAAAAATAAAAGTGCAGATGGAAGATGTTGACGCGATTATTGAAGAGCGCATCAGTAAATTTGAAAGTGAAGACCTCCGCAATAGTATGCGCCAATATTATGAAAGCTCAGGTTTTGATTCGATCAGTGGTGAAGTGCTGCACGAGAAGCTCTTTGAACGGATCAAGGCTATCTTTGAAGGTGCTGCACCGGACCTGGCTGATCCTGAAAATGAAGATGAGGCGAGTGAGGAAGAAGAATAACGCAAATCTAATGAACGGCCGTTACACTCAGCCGTCTATGCCAATGATTGGCTCATTATCAATTGATTTGCGTTTGTTAGATGAAAGGAGACAAATAAATGATGGACTCACCGGTCTTGCTGAATCCACGAGTCGTTGAAACATCGGGGCGGACAGAATGGGCAACGGATGTGTTCTCATTGTTGTTCAAAAACAGGATTATTGTTTTGGGTTTTCCCATTGATGACATGGTTGCCAGCGCGATTGTGGCGCAAATGCTCTATTTAGAGAGTGATGATCCGGAAAAGCCAATTCGCATGTATATTAGCTGCCCTGGTGGGCAGGTTTATGCGGGGATGGCGATTTATGACACGATGCAGCAGATCCACTGCCCTGTCTCTACCGTAGCGGTTGGTTACACGGCTAGTTTTGGTACGGTCTTGCTTGCCGCCGGGACCCAAGGGATGCGCTACGCTTTACCCAATTCTACCATTCACATGCATCAACCTTTGGGCGGTGCACGCGGGCAGGCTTCGGATATTGCCATTCAAGCGCAGGAAATTTTGCGCCTGCGCACATCCTTGAATCAGATTCTGAGTCATCACACCGGAAAACCGGTTGAGCAGATCGCTAAAGACACTGACCGCGATATTTACATGAGTGCTCAACAGGCCCAGGAATATGGTTTGGTAGACGAGGTGTTGGCGAGTACAGAAGAGAAAAAGTAAGTAAGGTAATTGGATACGGCCGTTTTCAATACAAAGCGGGGTTTCTTAATATGAGAAGAAACCCCGCTTTGGCATAATTTGCCGTTATATAGAACAATTCTTATAATCTTCACAATACAAGAACGAGTTTGATCAAGAAAACAAAGCATATTGACGTTGCCGGGTATCAACCTCTGAACAGACTCCTTACCAACCGGACAGACGGTCAAAAAGTGAAACGAAGGCCATACATGAACACTACCCATTTTGCAAAAAACTTCCGAATTGGGACAAGCCTATTTATAGTAGTTGTGCCCGTTTTAGTTTTTGCGCTATTTTTTATGATGGCTCAGCCCAATGTTCAGGCTGCCCCTTCACAGGTTCCAGAGGTAGCATTTGCCAATAGCCAATTAACCGTCAATGAAGATGCTGGTATTGTCAATGTTACCGTTAGTCTGGATGCAACGGCCGCTTTTGATGTCAGTGTCGATTATGCTACCCTAAGTGGGACGGCCGCAGGCGGCGTGGATTATAGCAATACAAGCGGTACTCTCACCTTTCCGGCAAACACCCTGACGCAAACAGTTCCTTTGCCTATTATTGATGATAGTGTTTATGAAGGAACAACCAACGAATACTTTTACCTGCGCCTATTAGACCCCGTTAGTGTGACTATAGGCACCCCATCCGTGCTCCAGATTTTTATAGACGACAACGAAAGCGCACCCACTGCCACCCCCAATGCAACCCCATCTATATTTGTGGATGCATATGAGCCAAATAATACCCTGGGCGAAGCCTACACCATTGCGGCTGGTGCTTCGGCAACGTGCAGCATCACCCTGTGGCCCACCGGGGACGAGGACTGGTTCCGCTTCGTGGGTAAAGCTGGTTCTACCTACCAAATAGCCACCAGTAATCTTACTCCCGGGCTGGATACCGTGATGACCGTTTACGACGTGAACGGGAATGTCATTGGGCAAAATGACGATGCGCCAGGTATTGGCAATCGCAGTTCATTGGTCATCATTTCTGTTAATACGGATGGCTTCTATTATGCCCGCGTTATTAACCGTGACCCATCTGATCCATCTAACAAAACATACTGCATCCAGGTGACAGAACTGGCAACGCCAACACCTACCCCCAGCCAGACACCTGTACCTGGGGCCGATGAGTGTGAATACAACAGCACCATTGCTACTGCATGTGTCTTGGAAGTTGGTGAAGGAAACGGTTATACAGGTATGAGTTTAGTACCTGTATACGGCAGTTCACAAGACACAGACATGTATAAGGTGTGGATGCGTCAGGGAACATTTTACGTTTGTGATACTTACGTGAATGATTATGCCGACACCAACATGATTTTTCTGGATTTAAATGGGGGTGATTTTCAGCCGAATCTAGGGAATGACAATAAAGCACCGGGAGATTATGGCAGCCAGTTAAGTATTCTTGCTCCATACACGGGCTGGCTTTATATCGAAATAGGGCCTAGAGTGCCACCTCCTTATGAAGAATCGGCTTTGCACCAATATGATATAGAGTGCATTGCCTCTATTTCTACTCCGACACCAACACCATCCCCAACGACGGTTTATGTTGCGCCCCCCTCTTCTGGCGGAGGTGTGCAGCCCACTGTAACTCCTTTAGCGGTCCCGACTTTCTTGCCGACGCCGACGCCGATTGATTTCTCTTTTTTGACGCCTGCGCCCACACCTACGCCCCCCGTGATTCAGATTCAGCCATTGCCGACTTCTACACCTGTTGGCGGGGGACAGCAGAATGTGGCGATTAATGTGACGGTGTACTACGATTCTAATTACAATTATTTGCCAGAGTTAAATGAAGGTGTGCAGGAATTAGCTGTGACTTTGTATGACAATGCGACGGGGGGGTTACTGGCTTTTGGTTCCACAAATGAAGCAGGAACAGTGAGCTTTACCTCGATCACAACAGCCGGGGCTGTGCGCGTATCTGTGCCATTTTTAAATTACAATCAAGTAGTGGTAGGTGGCAGCGCAACGATTTTGGTGCGTATTGCGCCGCAGCCGCTGCCTATTGGCATTCCCTGATTCGATTTTGCCTTCTAATACTCATAAAAAAGGAACCTCCATGTCTGACGAGCAACAACAACCTGACGAGCAACAAGAGGGCTTTTGGCAAAAACTGTCTGCGAATCGTGGTCTCACTGTTTTGATTGCAATCGCTATCGTGGGTGTGATCTTGATTATTGTGTTTGGTGTGTTGCTATTGCGTTCTTTGAATGCTGGTGGGGGGGATGTGGCAGAAGGGGGCACAGCTACCCCGTTTGCGGTAAGCCCGGTTGATCAGGGTGGTAGTGGGGATGCATTGGTTGTGGGGGTGAGTGATTCATCTACGGTGACGGTAACAATGGATATGCCGGTGTCATTGCAAGTGGACGGCCGTTCCTACACAGTTCAGTCGCAAACGCTTACCGCAGATGGTCTTTGGTCGGCAGAAGGTGTGGGGGAAGGAACGGCCGTGTGGGTTTACGGTTCCATCATTAATTACGTGCTAGGCATTCCCTATTCCAATGATAATAAGGCATTGCTTGAACAGCTAGTCCCTGGAGATGAAATTGTCTTAAATACGCGAGCTGGTACACAATATCGTTTTGTCTTTGACAGCCGTGACTTGTACGCGGCAAATGATCGGGACATATTTACTCAGACTTCTCCTGGCATTACATTAGCTTTACTGCGCGGGGATAATCAGGAGCGCTTGATTGTGCATGGCACATATGTTGTTCCTGAAGCCAGTAGCAGCGGTGCGGGTGACGTTTTCTCTTTGGGTGAGACAGCCCAATTAGAAAATCTGCAAGTGACCGTCACTGGTGCAACCTACATTCCTGATCGTCCTGAGATACCACAGGGATTTGCCTTTGTCCTAATCGATTACCAACTGCAAAATTTAGCGCTGACCGCTTTGGATACGGGTAATTTACAGATGTTGCTGTTGGATGAATTGGGAAACCAATATGCCTTGAGCGGGATTGCCAGTCAATTGGGAAATAACCCGCCGCTCAGCGGATTTTTGAATGCAAATCAGATTGTGCAAGCGACGGTGGGATATCAAGTGCCAATAGGATTGACTGGCGAGACACTGAATTGGGTTGTACGCCGTGCTAACACAGGCAGCCAAGTTACGGTAGCTGTTCCTTTCCCTGGTGGCTCTAGTGCTGCGGCGAGTGCGTCTGTCATGTTGCAAAGTGCTACGGTTTCACCAGATGGAACTAGTTTGATGTTGGCGGGGCAGGTTATTAATTTGGGCGATCAATTGGTTGTTGTGTCTGAACAGGACGTCTCTTTGCGCACCAATGACGGAGCTACATATTTGTTGCTGGCTACAAATCCGGCTTTTCCCTGGTCGGTAAATGCTGGGCAGTCAGTTAATTTTGTGGTGACTTATCAACGGCCGTTAACCGCAGATACGGCCGTCTTTACCCTGCTCAACCAACCCTTCCAACTCAGCGCTTTACGGTAATTGGCTACTGTATAACTCTGTTATCAATGCCCATAAAATTAGCCCATCCCGTTTACCCTACCTGTTTGACTTGAGTTTTTGCAGCATGTATAATGCCCATCGTATACCTTTCTATATGTCAATCTAGCATGGAAAGGATTTGCTATATTAGCAAAGATACCTTGCTATTACCTATAAATAACTCTGATCTAAAGCGAGGCAGCCTCAATAAACCCATAAATTTACAGAATGCCAGGAAAAGAATATAAATCATGGCCCTAAAAGGGAATTTGCGCGATTTCTCCACAACTCAATTACTGAACCTGATAAACCTTGCTCGCAAAACCGGGACTTTAACGATACAAGGTAATGAAATTGCCCATGTTTCGTTTCGTGAAGGCAAACTGATTTACGCACATATGGGCAATGAGAATGGGAATCTTGCTAAAATCCTGCGAAACGCTGGCAAGTTATCAGAAGAGCAAGCCCGTATCATTGAAACTAAAGCAAGAGGTACTAGCGACAAGCAACTAGGACACCTACTTGTACAAGCGGGATATGTAACCCAAAGCGACATCATCCAAAGCGTAAGGCAGTATGTTTTAGATGTAGTTTATAAACTCTTTACATGGGTTGATGGCCTTTTTCGGTTTGATGCAAACAAACTTCCCCCACCGGAACAAATAACCATCCCTATCGATCTAGAAAGCATCATTATGGAGGGGAGTCGGCGATTAAAAGAGTGGGAGATTCTACAGGAAGAAATTCCAGATTTAGATACCTCGCTCCGCTTTACTGATCGCCCTGATGCACGCCTAAGAAATATCAATTTAACTGTTGAAGAATGGCGTGTTGTCTCTTTTATTAATCCACGCAATTCCATAAGACAGATTGCCAGAGCTAATAATCTTAGTGACTTCGAAATTCGGCGTATTGTTTATGGGATGTTGCAAGCAGGCTTGGTTGAGTTTGTACGTGCACCAAAACCCAAACCAGCTACAGAAGAGCCGGTCAAGGGAACACGCCGTGCAAAATCAGAAACCAAAGAACAATCCCCAGCCGAAAAGCGTTCTGTGGTTACTCGTTTGATAGATCGTATTCGGAGCCTTTAAAGAGTACCGGGTAATTATTTACCTAAGATTTTATCATTTCTGGCGCTTACCTCGCACGATTCATTTGTATTACGATAATTAAAAGATCCGGTCAGGAGCGTCTAAGCGTTTTCATACATGTAGTGAAGGTATAATTTCTATGCAAGCTGTCAAAATGGTCATCACAGGCCCGTTTTCATCGGGAAAAACTGAATTTATTGGCACGATTAGTGAAATAGATGTTGTTTCTACCGAGCGTAAAATATCCAGCAGCGCGGAAAAGATAAAAGAAAGCACAACCGTAGCTATGGATTTTGGTCGTATTACCGTTGATGAAGATTTAGTTCTCTATCTTTTTGGTACGCCAGGGCAGCGCCGCTTCGATTTTATGTGGGACATTCTCTCGCAAGGGATGTTAGGTTTTGTTGTTATGGTCGATAGCACAAAACCAGAAACTTTCCGAGAAGCGAAGCGCATTTTGGAGACATTTGAGAGTTATGCAGCTACACCTTATGTTGTGGCGGCTAACAAACAAGATCAGGAAGATGCTTGGGACCCTGAAGATCTCCGTATTATTTTGCGTCTGCGTCCAGAGGTAAAAATATTGCCTTGTGTTGCTATTGATAAGGAAAGTGTCAAGAATATTTTGCTTGAACTTCTCTATTCGATCTTAGAGCAATTGGACGAAGAGGATAACGCTTGATCTGTAACAGAGGAGTGTTTACGCTCTGTTTACTTCTCCTTTACCTGCTTTTCACAGCCTTTGCTCAGGGCTAATGCTACTATCTTTGGAAGAAGCCAGCCTGATTGTGACCATTTTATTGTAGAAGGCCTCAATCAAAGACACCTTAACATGGTTTTTGCAAACAATGTGAGGATGGTTACGGATAACACCTGTAAGCAACGTTGAGGTTCGCGTGAGTTCTATCGTTACAGAACAAGGTATTCTACATTACGAGTCTATCGGGCGTGGTCAGCCAGTAATTTTGTTGCATGGTTGGATTAATTCATGGGATGTCTGGCGCGATTCCATGATTGCTTTAGCCAAAACTGGTATCTATCGCGTTTATGCACTGGATTTTTGGGGGTTTGGGGATTCTGCTACAGGTACTCTAACATCTACCACATCTTTTCAAATCAGCAGCTATGTTGAAATGGTTTACCAATTCATGGAAACCTTAGGTATTCAACAAACGCCTATTTTGGGACATTCTATGGGGGGGACTGTTGCTTTGCAGATGGCCCTAACGTATCCAGAACGAGTAAGCAAGGTTGCTGTTGTGGGCTCTCCTGTTGTCGGCCGTTCGCTAAACCCCTTTTTACAACTTGCAGGTTATGGGGCAATTGCCAAACTCGTATGGCGTTATCCTATTATGTTACGATCCATCATGCGGATTCTGTTGGCACGGGATTCTAAAAAGGTACGAAACATGATTTTTCGTGACGTACAACGTACCACAATGGAATCTTTCTTTCGCAGCATAGGAGATTTACGCGAAACAGATTTACGTGCTGACTTGCCTTCATTAAAAATTCCAACAATGGGTATTTATGGTACAAGAGATAATATTGTGTCTCCTAATAATGCCAAAATGTTATGTGACAATGTTTTGGACAATCAGGTGTCAATGATGCATTCTTCTCGCCATTTTCCTATGGTGGATGAACCAGAGAATTTCTTAAGCGCCTTGGACTCATTTTTACAAGATGCCAAGTTAGAAGCAGAAGTTGAGGTTACGCGTGAATGAAGTCGCCAACGTAGCCCTGGAATTGAATTATCATTACCCTAACAAAATGGGACGCATTATCCTGACGGCTATGGAAGAAATTATGGGACGTCATGGGGTAAATGCTGTTCTTAATCTTGCCCATCTCCATGATTTAGTTAATAACTATCCTCCCAATAATCTGAGTTTGGATTTTACATTTGAGGAAGTAAGCGCGATTCAACAAGCTTTGGACGATATGTTTGGTGAGCGGGGGGGACGGGGGTTAGCATTACGTGCCGGACGTGAAACCTGGAAATATGCATTAAAGGAATTTGCACCTGTTTTAGGTATTACTGATCTTGCGAGTCGTATTCTCCCATTGGGCATGAAAATCAAGATAGGATTAGAAGTTTTTGCTGAGACTTTTAATAAGTTTACGGATCAAAGGGTTCGTTTGGGGGAAGATTCGCGTGGTTACTTGTGGGTTATTGAGACTTGTCCTATGTGTTGGCAGCGTACATCGGAGAAGCCATGTTGTCATTTAGCTGTTGGATTATTGGAACAGAGTTTGGACTGGGTAAGTCGGGGTAAGCGATTTCGTGTTGAAGAAGTGAGTTGTATAGCTTGCGGAGACGATTCATGCACGATTGTTATCTCGAAGAAACCGATTGATTGATGAAAGTAGCAGCAATTTTTTGAGTGACGAAACTTATGCGGCGTATCATTCTCACGGAAAGCTCCCATATTGCTCCGTTTAATGAACCGGCACGGGATTTGCGGGTTCAAAATAAGCCGCTTTGGTTGTGGCAGCGTGATATATTAGCTGACTATACAACGGAAGAGCGGGAATATCCCAATTGGCAATTCGCGCAAACAATTGAAAATGAACCAGTGGAATGTTTTGTGCATCGAGATAACTTGTTTTTTAACAGGGAATTGATTGAGGAGTTTATTAGTCGTGGACGAGCAGGGGGAAAGCCAGTGCGTTTGGCTTTTCGGATTGATGACCCGGCTATTGATCAACATGTAAGGCCCTTAGCAAGTTCGCTTATTCGGCAAGGTGATTTGTATTTGGCAAATATGTGGTATTTGCCACAGGGGGTATCGCAAAGTGTGGTGGCGAAACCACTTGTTGTTGACTCAGAGGCCAGAGAGCGTGGTTATTATCACATTCCGCCCTATATGGCGACAGAAGTGGGCGATCTGGTTTATCAACTGCCGAGAAAAGCGTTTGTGATTATTGAGAATTGGGTGCATTTGTTTGTGGCTGATATTCTCTTTGGTGTTTTTGGACGGGGTGCAAAATATGAGGATCAGATCAACGAGGATTGGCGGTATAAGTTGAGGATCCTTTTTCGGGCGATTGTGGAACAACGTCAGGTTTTGGCTTGTTCTGAGATGGTGAAGATTGGACGGAATGTTACGATTGATCCGTCTGCGGTTATTCATGGGCCGACGACGATAGGGGATAATGTGACAATTGGGGCGGGGGCGGTCATTGATAACTGCATTATTGGCAATAATGTGAATATTTCGCAAGGTTGTCAGTTGATGTTGAGTGTGGTTAGTGATGGTTGTTTTTTACCTTTCCGTGCTGCGTTATTTATGACGACCATGATGGAAAATACGATGGTTGCGCAAAATACGTGCTTGCAACTGTGTGTTGTCGGACGTGATTCATTTATTGGCGCCGGGACGACTTTTACAGATTTTAATATTTTGAGCGGTAGTTTAGAAGCGGAAAGTGTTGGAGAGACGGCGAGCGCTGTGGGGGGGCAACCGTTGAAGACGGCTGGTCCGGAAGGGACTTTGGAAGCGACGAATCTTTTGATTTTAGGTGGTTGTGTTGGGCATCATTGTCGCTTGAGTTCGGGATTGATTATTTATCCTGCTCGCACAGTTGAGTCTGATGTCGTGCTATTGGCATCTCATGATAGGCAGCATATTACTAAAAATGTTTATTATGAAGAGAGCGATCACCATGAGCATGTAGAACGTTATCCTTACCCACATTTATACCCTCGTGCTAAGTAAGAGAAATGATGCGTTGTGAAGTATGGCGTTATGTGTGAGGATACGTTTGCGTTTATTATTCATCCTATTGATCCGAAACGGGATGTTAGCCGAAAGTATCCTGCTTTAGGTAAGTTGCCTGTCTGGCTGATTGATTTTCTCTCCTTGTTTTTTCCACCAGTTTTTATTTCTGAGATTTCGGGGATTCGGTCTGAGGGGAACGGCCGTTCCCTTTCCGGTTGGTTCATCGCTTGCCCTCTAACACCCAGGCGCATGATGACCCTCCCCCCTGGAATTGTCTACAAAAAGATCATCCAGACCGGGCGTTTGGCAGAAAAATTAGGCGCGAAAATCTTAGGGCTGGGTGCATACACCTCCGTTGTAGGTGACGGCGGAGTGAGTATTGCCAAACAAATGCACATCCCTGTTACAACAGGAGACAGCTACACCATTGCCATTGCTGTGCAGGCGATTCTGGAAGCTGCCCGTCAGATCAACATTCCTATAGCGAGAGCAACCGTAGCCATCGTTGGGGCAACTGGTGCCATCGGAAATGTGTGTGCGCAAATGCTCGCAACACAAGCTGCACACATAGTATTAATTGGGCGGCGCGAAGACAGGTTGCGACAAATAGCAGAAAATATACGTCAGGTGAGCGGTACTGATGTTACTTGGACGGCCGATATTGACGAACTTAGACATGCCCACCTCATCATCACTGTAACCAGCGCGGTAGATACTGTGATCGAGCCGCAGCATTTGCGGCAAGGCGCTGTGGTTTGTGATGTGGCACGTCCTCGTGACGTTTCCCGGCAAGTAGCCGAACAACGCCCGGACGTACTGGTGATTGAAGGTGGTATGGTACAGGTTCCTGGTGCGGTCGACTTTGGTTTTGACTTTGGGTTTCCACCCCAGATGGCTTATGCTTGTATGGCAGAGACAATGGCCCTGGCTCTGGAACAACGTTATGAGTCCTACACATTAGGAAAAGACATAAAATTGTCACAAGTCCTGACAATTGATAAAATCGCCAGCAGGCATGGTTTTAAGCTGGGTGGTTTCCGTAGTTTTGAAAGGGCCGTAAGCGAAGCAGATATTGTAAAAGTGCGTGCTTACAGTCAGTCGAGTACCTTGCCATGAACATCAACAATAAATTCACAGACTAGCATTTATAAATCCAGTACCCTTATAAAAAGCTAAGGGAGAAGCTCATGAGTAACGGCCGAATTTTAGTAGTAGAAGACGATTTTGACATTTCCAACATGCTGCGCATTTTCTTCACGGGTCAAGGTTATCAAGTGGAAGTGGCGGCGCGTGGTAATGATGCCCTCGATCAATGCCGGAAACAGCTTCCGGATCTCATTGTCTTGGACATTATGCTGCCAGATATGGACGGGTACACTGTATGTCGTGAACTGCGTACCACAACCCGCACCAGCCATATCCCCATTATCTTCTTAACACAAAGAGATGAACGTAGCGACCGCATAGCTGGTTTGGAATTGGGGGCAGATGATTACATTACCAAGCCCTTTGATATTGAAGAGCTAAAATTGCGCGTGCGTACAGCTATACGCACGCACCAGCGACTCAATATGACCGATCCCAAGACTGGCTTACCAAGCGGGCGGTTGATTGAAGACCAACTGCGAGGGCTTATGCGTTCTGGCGATTGGTCTTTGGTTCTTGTGGGCATTGATCATATGGGACCCTTTAATGATGAGTATGGCTTCGTGGCTGGAGACGAAGTTTTACGATTTACGGCGATGATTCTTAATGAGATAGTGGATGCAAAAGGGACACTAGACGATTTTATTGGTCATGCCAGCAACGATACTTTCATCATTATTACGAAAGCCCCTAACGTGTCTGAGATGGTGGACGTGCTGCGTGAGCGCTTTAGTGAAGGAGTGCAATCACATTACAATTTCATTCATCGTGAGCAGGGTGGTATTGAATTAGCTGATGGCACGATAAGCCCACTGATGCGGCTTTCAATTGGTGTTGTCTCAGATAAAACACAACGCTTTACAGATATTCGTGAGATTACGGAAACGGCCGCTGAACTGCGCCGATTGGATCAGACGACAAGTTAAAAACGGGTCAGTAGTTTATTAGTATTGGTACTTAACTTTTCATAATGTGTATTGGTAAGAGGAGCTGGGGTTAAGCAATTATCATGGAATCGAAATTGACCTCGGCCTTAACTTGGAGCATTCTTGACCGCCTTCATGAAGGTGTCATTATCGCCACGAGTAATGGAGATATTGTTTACACCAATGATGCGGCGTTTGCCTTATTGGCAAGTGAGCAGGAATTTGCCACACTTGATGAACTTTTTCAAGTTATAGCCCCAGATGATAACTGGCAAACATTGTCGGAAACTGTTACGGGGTTGATTTTACCTTTTGCGCAAGGGATGTTAGAAGTTCGAGTTCACCCATGGCAGCCTATTTCGGGTGACTTTGTACAGGTAACGTTAAACGTAAAAGAGCAATCTGCTGACATGATCCAACAGTTGGCAGCTTTTACCCGCATTAGCAGTGAACAGGATTTTGATAAAAAGTTACGTTTGATTGTAGATGGCTTGATGGTGAGTGGTTGGAATCGGGTGGTTCTCACATTACGAGATGAGGATTTCAACCCCACAAAAATGATTACAGCAGGCTTTACAGATAAAGAAAAAGCATTTTTAAAGGATCATTTACTCCCCATTGCTGTTTGGGAGCAGCTTTTTAGCAGCGAAGAAGGGGAACGTTTCCGTCGTGGCACTTGCTTTTTTGTGCCCGGCGACAGTGAATGGTCTCATGAGTATTTTGGCGGCAGGATGTTAGGAGCAAATAACATACAAACTCATCCTGATAGTTGGCATTCCCATGATGTGTTGGCTGTTCCTTTGTTGGATAGGCAGCAACGCAAGATTGGGTTATTGGGATTGGATGAACCCCGAAACGGCCGTCGTCCCAATGCCGCCACCTTACAAACTGTCGAACTCTATGCTCAGTTTGCCGCTTCTGCAATCGAGAATACAAAGCTGGTTGCAGAAACTTTGGGGCGCAGCCGCGAGTTAGAGACACTTTTCCAGGTTAGCAAAGAATTCGCGCATACGTTAGAGAAAGACAGAGTTATTTCTTTGTTGGGCCAGCATTTGATGCGTGCTGTGCAGGCCGATGGTTACACGGTTTACCAATGGCTGCCTGATATAGATAGTTTGAAGGTGCTAGAAGATTTCTCACCTGTGCTTGATCAGGAAGCCAGCCCCGATTCCCTATTTGCTGTCTCAGAAGCGTATCCTATTTTGGTAAAAGCGCTGGAAACAATGGAACCGGTCGTTGTGACGGCCGTTGCCGCAGAGTCTCCATTGCCTTACAAGCCCGCATGGCTGGCAGACGATGAAATTTGCACAACCATTCTTTTACCCATTTCATTAGCGGAGTCGCCATTTGGCGTAACGGCCGTTACCCGGCGTGGCAAAACCCAGGTCAATCAAAGCGACCTGGACCTGCTCGTTGCCATCTGTAACCAGGCCAACATTGCTTTAGAGACCGCCTTCATCTTCGCCGAAACTTTTGAGCGCGAGCGTTTTTACAACGCGTTAGGTAACGTCACTTTGGCGCTCAACTTCACACTTGATCTCGAAACCGTCTTGAATCTCATTTGCAGCGAAAGCCTGCGTATCTTTAATGTGGACGGTGCTTACATTTGGCTGCGTAAGAAAGAGAAATTTATTGGGCGGGCAGCCAAAGGTCATGCAGAAGATGCTTTTATTGGCCGCTCTGTGAACATGTCAGAGGCAAACGTATTTGTCAATCATATTGCTCAAACAGGGCAAGCAATGTTTGTGAATGACATTAGCCGGGTCAAAGACGTTCGCTTCAAGCTACCCCAACGCGATACCATTCAGGCCGCGCTAGGTGTACCGTTGGAGCAAGAGGGGAACATTGTTGGCGTGTTGGTGCTAATTGACACGCATACCCCCCACCGCTTCGGCGAACAGGACGTTGCCAAAGCGACTATTTTTGGTGCGCAAACGACTATTGCCCTGAAAAATGCCCAACTCTTTGCCGAACTGCGGCAGCTCAATGAAGAACTGGATTCTCGCGTTGCTAAACGCACCCAAGATTTGAACGAGGAAAGTAATCGCGTTAAGGTTCTTTTACGCATTACTTCGGAATTATCTGCCAGCCTGGATCAGGATCGTGTGCTGAGTCAGGCTCTGCACCTGGTCAATGAAGCTGTCCATGCCAGCCAGGGTGTGATTTTGTTGATCGATCCAGAAACTGGCGAGTTGATGTTCCGATCGGCCATTGGCACAGAGATGGCAATTTCCCATAAAGGGCTGCCAAGTGGTATGATGCGTGATGAGGGTCTGGCCGGTTGGATGATTGAAAATCGCTCTTCTGTGATTGTGCATGACACACGAAAAGACCCTCGTTGGGTGAAACGGCCGTCCAGCGAAGAACACCGTTCCGTATTGGCTGTGCCGCTGATGACAGGAGAAGAAGTCATTGGCGTCCTTATGCTCTTCCACATCAAGCCCAACGCCTTCACCATGCAGCAGTTAGACCTGGTAGAAGCTGCTGCCATTCAAGTTGCCAATGCCATCAGCAACGCAAACCTTTACTTGCTCATTCGTGATCAGGCCGAGCGTTTGGGCGCAACACTGCATTTGGAACAAATTGAAACAGCCAAAAACCAGGCTATTTTAGAAAGTATCGCCGATGGCGTTATTGTTGCCGATCAAGACCACAAAATTATATTAGCGAATCTACCGGCCAGTTCTATTTTAGGTATTCCGCGAAAAACATTATTGGGCAAATCCATTAACGAATTTCTTGGTCTATATGGACAAACAGAAAACTCCTGGCTGGCTACTATTCGTCAATGGGCAAAAAATGCAGACCGCATTGAGCAATGGACTTATATTGATGAACAACTGAATTTTGAAAACAAAGTCGTTAGTGTTCATCTCTCACCGGTTTTGACCGGCAAACAATTCTTTGGCACGGTGTCCATCTTCCGTGACATTACCAAAGAGGTTGAATTAGATCGTTTGAAGAGCGAGTTTGTTTCCACCGTATCCCATGAGCTACGCACTCCCATGACATCTATCAAGGGCTATGTGGATTTGATGCTGATGGGGGCCGCTGGAAAAATGAGTGATTCACAACAGCGATATTTGAAAGTTATCAAGAACAATGCTGACCGATTGCATATGTTGGTCAATGACCTGCTAGATATTTCGCGTATTGAAACAGGTAAAACCACACTTGATCTACGCCCGGCAGATGTTTCGTTATTGATTGAACAGATTGTGGAAGGTCACTTGCACGGCCGTATTCAACACGAAGGTAAAACGATCACTGTCAAAGCGGATACCCCGCCAACCTTACCAATGGTCAACATGGATCGCAGGCGTATCATGCAAGTGTTGACTAATTTACTTGATAACGCATTCAACTATACCCCGGAATATGGTGAAATTAGCTTATCTGCTGAGGCAAACGGCCGTTACGTCTACATCAGCGTTCACGATACCGGTATAGGCATCGCCGCAGAAGACCAGGGTCGCATCTTTGACCGCTTCTACCGCGCCGAATCAGAAGACGTACAAAAAGTACCCGGAACCGGTTTAGGGCTTGCCATAGTCCGCAGCCTGGTAGAAATGCACGGCGGGACACTCACCTTGCAGAGCGAACCAGGCGTTGGCAGCACATTTACCTTTAATCTACCCATTGCAGTAGAGAGCAACAAACCAACTGCGTGATACAGACAGGAAACAGTATGACAAAGATTCTCATTGCAGAAGATGACAACGACATTCGTGAACTAATCGTACTGACATTGCAGTTCAACGGATTTGACGTAACCAGCGCGGAAGACGGGCAAGTAGCCGTCGAAGCTGCGCTTGCCGACGATTTCGAACTGATCTTAATGGACGTGCGCATGCCGCGTATGACCGGCTACCAGGCCTGCGCCAAACTCAAAGAGATCGAAAAGACCCGTGACATCCCTGTTATCTTCCTCTCTGCAAAAGGACAAGAGGCAGAAATTGCCACCGGATTGCAAGCCGGAGCCGTTGACTATATTTTGAAACCCTTTGCGCCGGACGATTTAATTGGCACAATCAATCGCGTCTTGCAGGAGTATGCCGAGTAATTCAATATGAGCATCACGACCGTCGGCAGTAACTTGATCCATTACGAGGTTCTTGGCCGTGGACACCCACTGGTGTTCATTCATGGTTGGCTGGGTTCCTGGCGGTATTGGTGGCCGACGATGCAAGGTCTTTCTGCGCGGCATCGTGTGTTTGCTTTCGATCTTTGGGGTTTTGGCGATTCGAGCAAGGCCAAAGGTATGTATTCCCTCCAGGCTTATGAGGAGATGCTTGACCAATTTATTGATAAATTAGGCATTGCCACTCCGGTTACGTTAGTTGGTCATGCCTTAGGGGCGGCCGTTGCCTTGCGCTACACCAAGAAAAATCCAGAGTTGGTTAACAAACTGGTAACGGTTTCCCTACCCATTAATGGTGGATATATTAACGCCCGCCTCGCTAACTCTCAGCCTGATTCTTTCGTCTCCAAAGTTTTGGGCAAGGCCAATAGTTTCTCAGAGATTGACTCAGAAGTGCGTAAAACGGACCAGGATGCAATGAACAACCTGGCCAATGAATTGCAGAACACGAACTTTGTTGCTGATCTGGATGAGTGCGAGCGGCCTATCTTGCTTATTTTTGGCGAAGAGGATGCTATCGTTAAACCCCCGTCAGGGGATTACGAACACTTGCAGCGGCCCGGCAATAATCGTTACTACGTGGGTATTGATAACTGCAATCATTTTCCCATGCTGCAAGAAACGGCTAAGTTCAACCGCTTGCTTCTGGATTTCCTGGCCTCTGATGATGATATGACCGATTTGACGCTGAAAGATTATTGGCAGCGCCGTACTCGTTGATTCGTTCCAATCCCCCAAATCAATCTAAAATCGTTAATCTCATGAGGTATATCTGGCTTGTATTTATAGGACTGTTGCTGATTGGTTGCAGTCAGGCAACGGCCGTTCCCCCCACACCTCTTTCCTCTCCCATTGCTAGTCCAGCCTCCGCACAAACACCTGTGCCATCGTCCACGAGCACGCTTGCGCCAACAAGTACACCGCCAGCTACGCCAACGCCCATCCCAACGGCAACGGCCGTGCCACCCACCCATACACCTGTCGCCACAGCAACCCCCGTCTACACTGGCCTCATCGGCCCTACAGACTTTCCTCCAGACGTGAACCCGCTCACAGGCGAAACCGTCAGCGACCCCGCCATTCTCGCCCGCAGACCTATTGCCGTCAAAATCTCCAACTACCCGCCTCTAGTGCGCCCGCAGGCGGGACTCAACAGCGCTGACCTCGTGTTTGAGCATTACGCCGAGGGCAATGTGACGCGATTTACGGCCGTTTTCTACAGCCAGGATGCCGATCCCGTTGGCCCCATTCGCAGTGGTCGCCTCATTGACCTGGAAATTCCCCTCATGTACGATGCCGCTTTCGCTTACTCTGGTTCTGCCGGCCCCGTGCGGCTCATGTTCCGCGAGAGCGATTTCTTCGAGCGCATCATCTCCCCAGATTTTGCGCATGGTGGTTTCTACCGCATCGAAGCACCCGATAGGGCTGTGGAGCACACGCTCTTCAGCGATACGCCCACTTTACGTTACTTGCTTGACTTGCGCGAGCAAAACACGCCGCCGCAATTTGTTAATAGCATGACTTTTCGTGACACTCCTCTTTTCCCCGGAGAACCAGTCAGCCAACTTGAACTGGATTATGGCGGCACATACGTCACCTGGTTTTATAATGTGGGCAACGGCCGTTACACACGCTGGACAGACGGCGAACCCCATCTCGACGCCAACACCGGACAGCAGCTCAGCTTCCGCAACATCATCGTCATCGCTGCCTACCACGCCGAAACCGACATTCTCGAAGATAGCGCTGGCGGCGGGCACAACTCCATCCAAATCCAGATTTGGGGCGAAGGCCCGGCCTCCATTTTCCGTGATGGGCAGCGCATAGACGGCCGTTGGCAGCGCCAAACCCCCACCGACATGCTCTCCTTCACCGATCTCGACGGCCGTCCTCTGCCCCTCGCCCCTGGAAACTGCTTCATTCAACTTGTCCCTCTCGGCTTCGATCAACTCTTCACCAGCAGCCAGTAACCAGCCACCAGCAACTAGCTACCAACTACCAGCCACCAAACAATCGCAAATCCAAAATCTGTGCTACACTGTTCTTAAATCCCAATCCCCAAAAGAAGGAGTATCCCCATGAGTGATTTCAAATTTGAGGCATGGCCCACCGAATTCCGCACTATCACCCAACAATTCGGCGCGAATCCAGAAAATTACGCCCAATTTCACCTTCCCGGACACGAAGGTGTAGACATCAGAGCGACTCATGGCAGCAAAATTTTCGCCGTTGCCCCCGGCACAGTCAAAATGGTACAAACAGACCCGAATAGCAAACATGCTTACGGCGTTCATGTACGCATCAGCCACCAGGATGATTACGAGACCATCTACGCCCATTTTCACCAGGCCCTTGTCAAAGTTGGTGACGAAGTAAAAGCTGGCGACCTGATTGGCCTCGCCGACAATACTGGCAACAGCTTTGGCGATCATCTACACCTCACCCTCAAGCAAAAAGGGGCACAACTTTCCGGCTGGCCCGCAGGCTATCTTGACCCAACGCCTTTTCTGTTGCCGCTGATGGGCTGGCAAACGCCTGCTGGCCCTTACACAGAGGGTTGGGCCTACACCAGCGCCATCACCATCAAAGGGAATCTGGCCCAAATTGGTTCTGGCGGCATTAATTTGCGCGAAACACCCAGCGTAAACGGCCGTCTCATCGACCTCGTCGAAGAAGACACCATTGTCATCGTCACCGGCGCAAACCGCGCTTTGTACACCCCTATCAAAGTGCCCACCGTAGCCCTGGTAAATGGCGAGCCTACGCCACCACCTACCCCGCCTGCACCTACAACCCCCTCCACCGAAACGGTTACTGGCTGGGGCTTTACCAGCAATTTAACCGTACGCGGCAATCAGGCTACCGTCGGGCAGTTTGGCATCAACTTGCGAGCCGAACCCCGCCGCGGCGCGTCCAACATCGGCCTGGTTAAAGGCGGCACGATTGTCACCATCACCGGGGCAAGCAGCGGTGAATACCTGCCTCTGCAAGTGCGTAAAAGCGATTTCTCCGGCCCCATCAACATTCCTGAAGCGGGAACAACCCCCACCACGCCGCCAGCAACCCCTACAGTTCCCAGCGACAGCGTGCTGGGTTGGGCCTGGACCCAAAATCTGACCATTGCCGGCGGCGAGGCCACATCTGGGCGTTTTGGTACAAATTTGCGTGCCGCTCCCAATCGCACGGCCGCCAGCATCGGTCTCTTCAACGAAGGCGCACAAGCCATCGTCGCCGGGCAGGCACAGGGCGAATATACTCCTGTGCAAGTGCGTCCTAGCGACATCACCGGGCTGGTACGGCCGTTGCCCACCACCACTCAACCGCAGCCATTGCCCGCAAGCACCACGCTACCTCCAACGCCCACGCCCATTCACGACACCACGCCGGGTTGGGCTTTCACCGCGCAAATCACCGTAGCAGGCGGCATGGCAACTGCCGGGCAGTTTGGCATCAACTTGCGCGACGCGCCGCGACGCAATGGTAACAACATTGGCTTTGTGCCCGCCAACGCCTCCATGATTGTCACCGGCGCAGCGCAGGGCGAGTATACCCCTGTGCGTGTGGATGATGATGTGCTGCAATTACCCTTTTCCGCCGCGCCCGTCATCAGCCCCACCAGCCCCAATCATTCACCCACACCGCCGCAAAATCAACCGGAACCGGCCACGCTGGGGCAGGCCAAATTGGGCCTGCACGCCTCCGCCGACCCCACCATCACCGCTGCTGAAATTGAAGAATTTAAGGTGATGCGACCTGGCATCATTAAGCTGCTTTCCTTCCACAACCCGGAATCGGTGGCAAAATTGGCTGCCAATCACCCCAGTGTTAGTTGGATTGTGCGGGCCTTCCTCGATTTTGGTGGGCGCAATATCAGCCCGCAGCAGTTTTTCAACGATACGATTGGTGATACAAAGCGCACGTTGGGTTTTTTGCAGGGCAAAGATGTGGTGATTGAATTGCACAACGAGCCGAATCTTGTGCCGGAAGGCATGGGCAGCACATGGAAAGATGGCGCAGCCTTTACGCAATGGTGGCTGCAAGTGCTTGACCTCTTCCGCAAGGAACTGCCGGGGATGCGTTTCATCTTTCCGGGGTTGTCGCCGGGGGCGTCTGTGCGCAATCTGAAGATGGATCATGTGGAATTTATTGAAGCCTGCCGCGACGCTGTGGAAGCGGCCGATGGGCTGGGTGTGCATATTTACTGGTCAAATGTGTATCCGATGGCAACGGCGTTGGGGGTGTTGGATGATTACATTTCCCGCTTCCGCGAGGAGCCGATTTGGGTAACGGAGGCCAGCAATAATAAGAGTGGCACGTCAGCTACGCGCAAGGGTACGGAGTACATCACGTTTTGGTCGGAGTTGCAGAAACGGCCGATGGTACAAGGCGTGACGTATTTTGTAGCCTCCGCCAGTAACCCGCAGTTTGCCGAAGAGGTTTGGGTAGGGCGGGGCATCGCCAAAATTGTGGGCCGCCGCTAACGATTGACGATTGATAGTAGGAAGGGAGGCTTCAGCCGAAATTGGCTGAAGTCTCCTCTTCTCTCTTGCTAATAGCTAAAAGCTAACCGCTAATAGCTTTTCGGAGGATTGCATTGAAGCTGGTAACTTATGAACTGAATGGCGCGGTCAAATTGGGTGCAGTATGGGGCGATGGCGTGGTGGATTTAACGGCCGTTGCTTCCGACATGTTAACATTAATTGCACAAGGCGCGGCGGGTCTGGCTGCGGTAGAGGTGGTGTTGGCAACGGAAACGGCCGTTTCCACCCCGCTTTCTGAGCTGCGCCTGCTTGCACCCATCCCCAATCCGCGCCGCAATGTGATGTGCCTGGGTCTGAATTATGCCGAACACGCCATTGAATCTTATGCGGCCAAAGGGCGGCAGGCATCGTTGCCAACGACGCCTATTATCTTCACGAAGGCGACGACGGCCGTTTCTGGCCCCTATGATCCGATTCCGTTTGATACGGCCGTTTCCAGCGAAATAGATTGGGAAGTAGAGCTTGCCATCATCATTGGCAAGCAGGGCAAAAACATCCCCGCAGAAGAGGCACTGGAGTACGTGTTTGGCTACACTGTGCTCAACGACATCAGTGCCCGTGACCTGCAAATGAACGGCAAGCAATATTTCAAGGGCAAAAGCCTGGATGGTGCCTGTCCCACCGGTCCCTGGATTGTCACCCCTGACGAACTAGATGCGCCGCAAAATCTACGCATCACATCCCGCGTGAATGGCGAAACCAAGCAAGATGGCAACACGCGTTTCATGATTTTCGACATCCCTGCCATCATCGCCTATCTTTCTAAAGGGATGACGCTGCTGCCCGGTGACATCATTGCCACTGGCACGCCGGAAGGTGTAGGCTTTGCCCGTACCCCGCCAGAGTTCTTGCGCCCTGGCGATGTACTGGAGAGTGAGGTGGCAGGAATTGGCGTGCTGCGGAATGTGGTAACGGCCGTTTCCACCCCCACCTCCTTTGTGGAAAAAAACACAAAAACCTCTTGACGCGGCAACTACCTTTGGTATAATTCCCATCGCTGTTCCTCAGTAGCTCAATGGCAGAGCATGCGGCTGTTAACCGCAGGGTTGTTGGTTCGAGTCCAACCTGAGGAGCCAGAGAGGCGGTAGACGAAGGTCTGCCGCCTTTTTTTGTGTTAAAGTACGACCAAAAATAAGGAGTCAATCTTATGAAAAATTATAAACCGGTTGCCCTGATCATTTTGGATGGTTGGGGGATTCGTGAAAATGCCGCAGGCAATGCCGTTGTGCTGGGCAATACGCCAAACTATGACAAATGGAATCGTGAATTAGAACGCAGCGTGCTGGATGCGTCAGGCGAGGCGGTGGGGCTGCCCGATGGACAGATGGGCAATTCTGAAGTGGGGCATATGAATTTGGGCGCAGGGCGCATTATTTATCAAGACCTGACGCGCATTAATTTAGCCATTCGCAATGGCTCGTTTGCCCAAACGCCGGCGCTGGTGGGAGCGGTTGAATCGGCGAAAGAGAAGGGGGGTAAGGTGCATGTGATTGGGCTGTTTGGTCCCGGCGGGGTTCACAGCCACAGCAGCCATTTGTATGCCATATTGGATCTGGTGAATGAGGGCGGGCTGGAGCCGGTGCTGCATTTGATTACGGACGGCCGTGACACACCCCCGGAAAGCAGTGAGGATTTTTTGAATGACCTGGAAGCGTACTCGAAACCGGTGACGGTGGCCTCGGTGAGCGGTCGTTATTACACGATGGACCGCGATAAGCGTTGGCCGCGCACGCAGATGGGCTATGAGGTCATCGCCAATCACCAGGGGCATGAGGGGCGCACGGCCGTTTCCGCCCGCGAAGCCATTACCCAATCCCATGCGGAGGGGGTGACGGATGAGTTTGTGCTACCGGTTGCCATTGACACTGAGCGCGATGTGACTGTGAAGCCGGGCGACAGCTTGATTTTTTACAATTTCCGCGCTGATCGTATGCGCCAGCCGGTGACGATTTTTACGGATAGGGCGTTTGAGGGGTTTGCACGGCCGTTTATCGAAGACCTCTTCATCGTTACCATGACCAACTACGACGACCATTACCCCGTCCATGTGGCCTTCCCAGAGCAGGCGATTGTGAACACGCTGGCGCAGGTACTCAGCGAAAAGGGGCTGACGCAGTTCCATGCCGCCGAGACGGAAAAGTACGCGCACGTCACCTATTTCTTTAACGGCGGCGTGGAGACGATGTACGCGGGCGAGGAGCGCCATTTGGAGCCGTCGCCGAAAGTGCCCACGTATGATTTGCAGCCGGAAATGAGCGCACGCCCGTTGGTAGAGGCTGTGATCAAACGTGTGCGGGAACACGACGATGACTTTATTCTGGTGAATTTTGCCAACCCGGATATGGTGGGGCATACGGGCGTGCTGGAAGCGGCCATCAAAGCGGTGGAAGCGGTAGACGAGTGCGCCGGGCGGTTGGTGGAAGCGATTGTGGCGAAGGGCGGCGTGGCCTGCGTCACCGCCGATCATGGCAACTGTGACCGTATGATTGACCTGTACACGGGCAAGCCGCACACCTATCACACCACGCAGCCGGTGGCCTTTTTTGTGATTGGGTACGACGGCTACTTGAACATGAAACCACGCGGCATTTTGGCGGATGTGTCGCCCACGTTGCTGGAGTTGATGGGTGTGGAACAGCCAGCGGAGATGACGGGCAAGAGTTTGATTGAGCATAGCGGCAAATAAACGTGATGCGTGAAGCGTGAAACGTGAGAAGAAATTCGTCACGTTTCACGCTTCACGTTTCACGAAAGCAGGGAGTTTATGCAGAACGGCAACGCTTTTCACGGTTTTATGGAGGAGGCGCTGGCTTATTTGGGGCAGATGCAGGTGATGGCCTATTATCGCCAGCCGCTGCCTGCGGAGGCGGATGAGCGGCTGGCGGCGATGGCGATGCGGCTGTTGGTGGCTGCGCCGGAGGAACGGGAACAGTTCCAGCAGGCGCTGGCCCCGGAGCAGCGGTCGCTGTTTGGTATTTTTGGGCATCGTGCGGCGACGCTGGCGATGCGGAATGGGGAGCGGGAATGGCTGCTGTGGGGGTTGGTGGGTACGGCCGTTTCCAATTACACTATCCCGCCCAAGCGCAACGTGGAGGTGGGGCTGGCTGTCTTTCACCATGTGGCCCGCAAGCTGGGGGTGAATACGGTGGATTTAGTTTGATGAGGTAACGGCCGTTGCCGGGGATGCCATCGCCGATCAGCTACGCGCCTTTGGCCGCCGTTCTGATGTGCGCCTGGGCAGCTACGGCTGGCGCGAAGTGAAAACGGAGGAGGGGGTGAAGTATCGGTTTTCCTGGTGAGGCAAAGTAGTGTGATCAGGTTGACGCTAATGTGGGAATGCTTATGACTTCTCTACTTATCTCGTTGTATTCAAGGATCTCCACATCAATTGGGATCAGGTGTCCATAATTTCTCACATAATAGGCAGCGAGAGTTTCATTCCGCTTCTCGCTGAAGTCATGTAGAACGAATAGCACCTTACGAAACCTTTTTGGAGCCAAATAGAAGTAATACATGGCTTCATTCCATACAGTCATTTTTGCACTTGGTATGTTTCCGCCTTGAGTCCACCGATGTGATTTACACTCGACAAGAATTGACGGATCGTCAGAGCCGAGATCAAACTGTCGGTTCTTCTTTTTTATATTCACCCCCAAACGCACTGCATAATTTCTATCTAATGATATGCCATGCTGTTGGAAGTAGTTTTTTGCCGTGATTTCAAAGTTCCGCCCTACGTGAGTGTTTGAAGTGGAGCCAACCCTTTGGAAATTGTTGCTGTCCATTTTTTCATTTATAGGGGTATATTTACCTGAATTTTACCCACTCCACCACACAATTGGCACAGTAACTTTCCCGTCCCATGGCAATCTTGGCATTCAGTCTGATCACCCATTCCAAGCTCACCCCCAAGCCCCTTTTTTTTGCGAATTTCCCCTTTCCCATTACAAATTGGACAAACTACTGCGCCAGTTCCATTACAACCTTTGCATTTTTCTACTCGTATCATTTTTTATTTCCTCCAAATGTTCAATATAGTTTGACTGCACGGATTGACGCTTACAATATTTTGCGATCCTCCGGCGACTTATGACAAACCATAATGTAGAATGTATATAAAGGTTTGTCAATAATTCAGGAGGTAGTAATGAATCCAGTTGAGCAGCTTTATGACAGTGACCCGCAGCGGGAGTGGGAGCGGCTGGATCGGCATCGCACGGAGTTTGCGGTGACGTGGCGGGCGTTGCAGGCGTATTTGCCATTGCCGCCAACGGCCGTTGCCGACATAGGCGGCGGGCCAGGGCGTTACGCCATTGCTTTAGCGCAAGCTGGATACCGTGTGACACTGTTGGACTTGTCGCGGGGGAACCTGGCGCTGGCGCAGAAGAAAGCACAGGCGGCAGGCGTGACATTGGCGGGGGCGCTGCATGGCAATGCGCTGCAACTGCCGCTGCCGCCAATCTCTTTTGATGCGGCGCTGTTGTTTGGCCCTTTGTATCATCTGCTGGATTTGGCGGAGCGGGAAACGGCCGTTGCCCAAACCCACACGATCCTCAAACCGGTCGGCCTCATCTTTGCCGCTTTCATCACCCGCTTTGCGCCATTTCGGGATATGGCTGCGAAGGGATATGGCGATTGGATTATCAACCACGCCGAGCGGGCGGCGATGATTTTGCAGACGGGGCAGAATCCAGCGCTGCCGGGGAACAGTTTTCCCAACTCGTATTTTGCGCACCCGGATGAGGTACGGCCGTTGCTAGAAAGCCAGGGCTTTGAGACATTGGCGGTCATTGGCTGTGAAGGCGTTGTGGCCGGTCACGAGCAGCACATCAATGGGTTGCAGGGCGAGTTGTGGGAGGAGTGGGTGTCGTTGAACTACCGGCTGGGGCAAGACCCGGCGCTGCACGGCGCTGCCGACCATCTTTTGTATGTGGGTCGGAAAGCATAACCGGATTTTAACCCGGCGTGCTTGACACCCCTTATGCGGGCATGTTACCATCCCGGCACGATGTTACACATGATTTGGTCTGCTACAGTTCAAAGTTATCTCCCGATGTGCGATAGTATTGGTAATACCGCATCGGTGGTTTGGGCGTGGCAGGATGCTGAGGTTTAGCGAGTAACGATAACTCCAATTGACAAGTATTCTCAAGGGCGCGATGAACCACCATCGCGTCCTTTTTATTTTGCGTAAAACGTGAAACGTGATGAAGCTCTTTTCACGTTTCACGCCTCACGTTTCACGCACTAGGAGGTGATTGTATGACAACTGGACAGGGAAACGGGTTTGCCATCGCCGCGCATGGCTTGGAGAAGCGGTTTTCGTTGAAGCAAAAGGCGCCGGGACTGGCGGGCAGCCTGCGGGCGGTGTGGAAGCCGGAGATGCGGCAGGTTACGGCCGTTTCCGACATCAATTTCACGCTGGAAGAAGGGGAACTGCTGGCCTTCATTGGGCCAAATGGCGCGGGCAAATCCACTACGATCAAGATGCTGACCGGTATTTTGTTCCCCAGCGGCGGCGAGGCCAGCGTGCTGGGGCTGACGCCCTGGAAAGACCGGCGCAAGCTAGCTTACTCCATTGGTTCCGTCTTTGGGCAAAAACCGCAACTTTGGTATCACCTGCCGCCGGAGGATACCTTCCGCCTGTTCGCCCGCATTTACGAGCTGGACATGGGCGCGTATCAGAAGCGGCGCGATTTTTTGGTGGAGGCGTTTCAGATTGAGCATTTGCTGCAAACGCCGGTGCGCAAATTGAGCCTGGGACAGCGCATGAAGTGCGAGATTGCTGCCTCGCTGCTGCATCGCCCGCGCATCATCTTTTTGGATGAGCCGACGATTGGGCTGGATGTGGTTGCCAAGCAGCAAATCCGCGACGCTATCCGCCACTTGAATGAGACGGAAGGGGTGACGATTTTCCTCACCAGCCACGACGCCGGGGATGTGGAGAGTTTGTCGAAGCGGGTGGTGGTGATCAATCACGGCCGTCTCATTTTCGATGATCGCACGTCTGTTTTGAAGCGGCAGTATCTGACGCGCAAAATCATTGACGTGCGCTTTGCCCAGCCGTTGGACGCGCCCTTTGCCATGCCGGGCGTGCATGTGCTGAAGCAGGGGGCGTATGGCGTGAAGTTGGAGTTTGACGGCCGTCAAGTCCCCGTCGAGCAGGTGGTGCAGCGGCTCATCGCCACCAAACCTTGCCAGGACATCAACATCGCCGACCCGCCGCTGGAGGAGATCATCCGCGAGATTTACCAGCAAGAGACGGTGATTAGTGCGTAAATTCCTGCGTGAAGAGGGCCTCGGCCGTAAGCTGATGCCCCAGGGCATTGGGGTGCATCCACACGTCGGCGAAGAGCAGATTTTCGTACCCTTCGCAGGCGTCGCCGCCCGCCTCTTCACAGGTTTTCTTGAAGATGGGCAGCATGTCTACCAGCGGGATTTGCGCCTCGGCTGCCCGCGCCGTCAGAATGTCTTGCGGGATGGTGGGATGGTGGGCGCTGTTGACCTGGTAGGCGGTGGGAAACACGACCAAAATCAGGTCAATGCCCTGTTGTTGGGCGGCCTGCTGCATGATGACGATGTGCTGCCACACTTTGTCCCACAATTCGCTGTTGGCGCTGAGGGGGTAGTAGGCTTCGGCTTGCAGCGGCGGATTGAGGACGGGGATGGCTTCTGGCCCGACTTTTCGCGCCAGCAAAAAGCGGATTTCGGTGGTGAGGAAGGGCCAACTGTAGGTGTGGTCACGCAGCCAGGTGAACAGGGTTGCTTTTGGTTCGGTCACGGTGAGGCTGCAAATGTCGTTGACAACGGTGATGTCGAGCAAAATGAGGTTGGGCTGGTAGGCGAGTCCTTCTTGCAAGAGGTAGTTGGTTTCGGCGCACAAATTCCAGCCTGGCACGCCGGCGTTGATCACTTCGTAATGCAGGCCGTCATTTTGGGCATTGAGCGCCTCTTCCAACAGGTTGCCATAGGTTTCTTCCTGGCGCACTTCCCAGCCGAAGGCGACGGAATCGCCGAGGTTGAGGATGCGGATGGTGTTGGGCGGTTTGGGGGTGGCGATTTCGTCATCTCGCAGCCCTTGTGTGTTGATGTGGACGGGTATGCCTTCCCAGTTGTAGGTTTGGTTGGCGGTGAGGAGGTTGTACGGCCGTTCCGCACTCCCAAACCGCACCGTAGGCATCCGGCGCGAGGCGACCAGCGTCCAGCCTAATGGCCCCTGGGCTGTCTTTTGCTCCCAGCGATAGGCGATGAATTCTAACAAGGCGAAAAAGAGGATGATGGGCATGATAGAGATGAGCAGCCTTTCGATGATGTTGCGCAAACGGTTTGGCCGTCTTTGGGAAAGGGATGGAGAAGGATGTACCAGATTCATGACGCACGCCTCCATTGGTGGGGATGATGTTGGATGCGACGCACTATCGGAGTTGAATGAATGACAGGGTATGGGGAAGAAAAGCAGATTGGCTCCCTGTTTCTTCCTCATAGTGTAATGGGAATGTGTGTGCGATTCAATGGGGTGAATCGCTGAATTGGGAGGTCTGACATGAGAATGCAATGGCGATCAACTGGCGTGAAGTATGGCGCGATTATGCAGACGAATTTGCAGAATCAATTGGCGTATTTGTGGGATGCGATGGGACGCGCTGTGTTTATTTTGCTGATTATGTATATTTTTGCGCAGTTGTGGACGGCCGTTTACGAGACACGCCAAACACCAGACATCGCCGGGCTGACGCTGGCAAATACCATCTGGTACTTCTTGCTGGCGGAGGTGGTGGAGCTGGGTAAGTTCCGCCATGATCAGGCGATTTCGGATGAGGTGAAGGATGGCTCGATTGCGTATACGTTGGTACGGCCGTACAACTATCTTGCCTATCATTTTGCCAATGGGTTGGGGGAAACGGCCGTGAAAATGTTCCTCGTCTTTGTGCTGGGGGCACCCGTCGCCCTGCACTTTGCCGGGCTGCCCACCGTCAACGTGGCGCACCTGCCGCTGGTGGCGCTGGTCATGGGGCTGGGATTGCTCGTGGATTTCTGCATCGCCAGCATGATTGGCCTGATGGCCTTTGTGATGGAAGATACCTTTTCGCTGCGCCTCATCTACCAAAAGCTGATCTTCATTTTGGGTGGCTTGCTCATCCCCGTAGATTTTCTGCCCGACTGGTTGCAGCGCATCGCCCGCGTGCTGCCCTTCAACCTGACAACATATGCCCCGGCGAAGCTGTTTGTGGCCTTCAGTTGGGCGCAGTTTTGGCAAATTTTGCTGCTGCAAATGGTCTGGCTGGCAATTTTGGGATTATTGTTGTGGGCACAATATCGTTGGGCCACGCAGCGGTTGGCGGTGAATGGCGGGTGAGTCGGTAAGCAGTGTTCAGTATTCAGTATCTGGTCACTGATTACTGACCACTGATTACTGGTCACGGAGATTGATCATGAAACAACTAAAAGCTGAACTAACTTTCTTGCGGGCGTTGACGGCCGTCAACCTCTCCTCGGCGATGGAATACCGCGCCAGTTTCATCACGCAAATAGTGGGCATGTTCATTAACAACGGCATCTACTTCGTCTTTTGGCTGATTTTCTTCAACCAGTTTGGCGCGGTGCGCGGCTACGAGATGGACGACATTTACCTGCTCTTTGCCATCGCCACATTGGGCTATGGCATCGGGTTTATGTTTGCTGCCAACAGCGGCGCCAATCTTGCTTATCTCATCGCGCAGGGGCGGCTGGATTACTACCTGGTCTTGCCGCGCAATTTGCTGCTGCATGTCATCTTTTCGCGCATGAGCGTTTCCACCATTGGCGATCTGGCTTTTGGCGTGGTGGCATATATGTTTACCGGGCGCTTCCATCCGTTGGATATTCTGCTGTTTGTGGTTAGCAGTGTACTGGCGGGATTGATGTTTGTGGGATTTTCTGTTATCACCGGGTCGCTGGCCTTCTATTTGGGCAATGCTCGTTATCTCAGCCAGCAGTTGACCAATGCGATTTTGACGTTCACGTTGTATCCCAATACGTTGTTTTCGGGACTGGCTCGCTTTTTGCTGTTTACGCTGCTGCCGGCGGCTTTTATTGGTGCGGTTCCGGTGCAGGTGGTGAAGACGCGCAGTGGATTGCTGCTGGCCGGGTTGTTTGGCGCGGTGGTGGTGGTGTGGGGGGTGGGAACGGCCGTATTCTACCTCGGCCTCCGTCGCTACGAATCAGGCAGCGCCCTCAACATCAACATATAGGGCGATTCACGCTTACCCCTGCCTGCCGGTGATGTACGATTCCGTCAATTCCTCCTGCGGATTCGTAAACAAATCACCCGTTTTGCCGAACTCAACCAGACGGCCCAGCCAGAAAAAGCCCGTCCAGTCTGAGGCGCGGGCCGCTTGTTGCATGTTGTGCGTCACAATCACAATCGTGTAATTTTTCGACAGTTGGCGCATTAAATCCTCAACCCGCAGCGTGGCAACCGGGTCCAGCGCCGAACATGGCTCATCCATCAAAATGACTTCTGGCTGCACGGCAATGGCGCGGGCAATGCACAGCCGCTGCTGTTGCCCCGGATTCAACGCTTGTGCCGGTTCGTAGAGCTTGTCCTGTACCTCTTCCCACAGCGCCGCCCCTTTCAGGCTTTCTACTACCACATCGTCTAAACTGCTGCCTTTTGCCGTACCCAATACGCGAGGGCCAAAGGCCACATTGTTGTAAATGCTTTGTGGGAAGGGATTCGGCCGTTGAAATACCATACCTACGCGATGGCGCAAATCCACCACATCCACATCCGCATCATAAATATTCTTACCGTCCAGCAGCACTTCACCCTCTGCGCGTGCGATGGAGATGGTGTCATTCATACGGTTCAGTGAGCGCAAAAAAGTAGACTTACCGCATCCCGACGGGCCAATTAAGGCTGTAATTTGGTTGGCGCGAATGGGTACATTCAGGTCAATCAGTGCCTGAAAGTCCCCATAATAAAAATTGAACTGCCGAACTTCGATTTTGTTTTCCATAGCTTTTGACTTTACCCAAAACGGCCGGTTACATAATCTTCTGTGCGCTGGTCTTGCGGGTTCACAAAAATGCGCGATTGGTCGCCCACTTCAATGACTTCGCCGTCTAGCAAAAAGGCGACTTGGTCGCCCACCCGCGCCGCTTGCTGCACACTGTGCGGAACCATGATGATGGTGTATTGCTGTTTCAACTTATACAGCGATTGCTCCACCTGTGCCGTTGAAATCGGGTCGAGGCCAGAGGTGGGGTTATCCAGCAAGATGATTTCTGGTCGCAAAGCCAAGCTGCGAGCCAGGCACAAACGCTGTTTCTGTCCGCCGGATAGCGCAAACGCCGAATCTTGCAGGCGGTCTTTGACTTCATCCCACAGCGCTGCCTGCCGCAGAGATGTTTCGGCGCGTTCGTCCAGCGTGGCCTGATCACGTATGCCTGCCATGCGCAGGCCATAAACCAGATTATCGTAGATGGAGCCGGGCAGCGGCGTGGGGATGGCAAAAACCATGCTGACGCGGCGGCGCAGCTCAAAAACATTGACACTGCGGGCGAAAATGTCCGCGCCATCCAGCAAAATATCTCCGCTGCGCTGTGTGTCTGGCAGCAGGTCGGAGAGGCGATTGAGCAGGCGCAGCAAAGTGCTTTTGCCGCTGCGCGATGGGCCAAAGAGGACAAATAGCTGCTGGGGCTGGATGTCCAGATTAATGTGGCGTAGCGCTTGTGTGCCGTCGGGGTAGGTGAATGAGAGGTCGTGAATGTGAATTTTTGCAGTCATGGATGTGGTAGTCCCCCTTACCACTGCCGCCGCCGCCGCATGATCGTGCGCACAACGGTGGCAACCAGCGTCAGGGTGAGGACGATGAGCAGCAGTACCAGGGCTGTGCCGTACTGGATTTGCAGCGGCATCCCCGGCACTTGCGTGGAGATGACGTAGAGGTGGTAGGGCAGGGCCATTGTCTGGTCAAAGATGGATTTAGGCAGTTCGGGCAGGTAGAAGGCGGCGACGGTGAAGAGGATGGGGGCGGTTTCGCCAGCGGCGCGGCTGAGGCCGAGGATGATGCCGGTGAGAATGCCGGGCAGCGCGTGGGGCAGCACCTGGTTGCGGATGGTTTGCCAGCGGGTGGCTCCCAGGCTGAGGCTGACGATGCGAAACTCGGAGGGTACGGAGAGGATGGCTTCTTCGGCGGTGCTGATGATGACGGGCAGGGTCATGAGGCCGAGGGTGAGCGAACCGGCGAGAATGGATGTGCCGAAGTTGAGGAAGAGGACGAATGCGCCTAATCCAAAAAGGCCGTAGACGATGGAGGGGATGCCGGCGAGATTGACGATGGCAAGGCGGATGAGGCGCGTGAGACGGTTGTTGGGGGCGTATTCGGCCAGATAAATGGCGGCGCCAATGCCGAGGGGGATGGAGGCAACGGCCGTTCCCAATGTCAAAAACAATGTCCCCAAAATGGCGGGTAACAGGCCGCCCTCCGTCATGCCATTGCGCGGTGGCTGTGTGAAGAACTCCCAACTGAGTGCGCTCCAGCCCTGGGCAAAGATGTAGACCAATACCAGGAAAATGGGCAAGATGACGATGATGGCAACGGCCGTTACCAACACCGTCGCCACTTTTTGCGATTGCTGCCGGGTCATAACTGCGCCCTCCGCCGTGTGGCACGGCCGTCGCCGCCGCTGACAAAGCGCGTTGCCAGGGAATTAATGGCGAACGTAATCAAAAACAGCACAATGCCAATGCCAAACAGCACACTGTAATGCACACTGCCTTGCGCCACCTCACCCATTTCTGCGGCGATGGTCGCCGTCATCGTGCGTACCGGCTGAAAAAACAACCCTGTGCGCCAACTGGGGATGTTGGCGGCGTTGCCTGTAACCATCATCACGGCCATTGTTTCGCCGATGGCGCGGCCAATGCCCAGCATCACGGCAATGACGATGCCGGAGCGGGCGGCGGGCAGCACCACGCGCCAGATGGTTTGCCATTGCGTCGCGCCAATTGCCAGCGCACCATCACGGTACTCGTTGGGCACGGCGTACAGCGCATCTTCGGTGATGCTGATGATGGTGGGCAGGGACATGTAAGCCAGAATGAGCGCCCCGGTGAAGGCGGTGAGGCCGGTGGATGCGCCCATATTTTGCACCAGCGGAGCCAGCACCACCCAACCCAAAAAGCCCAACACGATGGAGGGGATTCCGGCCAGCACTTCGATGAGGGGCTTGAGCAGTTCGCGCTGCCAGGTGGGGGCAAATTCGCCGAGGTAGACGGCCGTAATCAACCCCAACGGCACGGCAATGACCACCGCTCCCACTGTCACCAGCAGCGAGCCGATGAGCAGCGGCAGCAGGCCGAAGAGGTCTTCGATGGGATACCAGCGCCGCCCCAATAGGCTGCTAATGGGCACATTGACAAAGGCGGGTGCGCCCTCTTTGAGCAAAAAGATGAAGATGAGGGCGATGATTAGAATGGCGGAAATGCCGGAAAACCAGATTAGCCCTTCGATGATGGCTTCTTTGAGGTTACGGCCGTTTTCTGCCTTACTTGTTGTCATAGGTGAATCTCCAGGGGAAGTTTGCAAGTAAGCAAGTTTGCAAACTCGCTCACTACGGCAATGGGACGAAGCCTAACTTCGCCACAATTTCTTGCCCGGCGGGGCCTAAAATCCAGGTTAGATACTCTGCCACCGCGCCTTGCGGCTCGCCGGCGGTGTACATGTACAGGTTGCGTGCCAGGGGGTATTCTTCGGCGGAGGCCGTTGCGACGGTGGGCAGCACATAGGGGCTGTCCGCGTCTGCGGCGATTGCCAGCACCTTTTCGTGCGCCGGGTCCACGTAGCCCAGGCCGTCGTAGCCTATGGCGTTGGGGTTGCGCCGCAGTTCGCTGGTGATGCCTACCGACGAGGGCATGAGCAGCGTTTGCGGGGCGAAAATGTCCTCGTTGTCCTTTTCGCCCCGCCGTACTACCTCTTCTAAAAAGTAGACGTGTGTGCCGGAATTCGTTTCGCGGGAGAGCAGGACGATGGGCGCATCGTTGCCGCCCACATCTTTCCAGTTGGTGATGCGGCCGGTGTAAATGTCTGCCAGTTGGGGGATGGTGAGTTGGCTGACGGGGTTATCGGGGTGCAGGATGACGGCGAGCGCGTCAATGGCGACGACATGCTCTACCGGCTCGATGCCGTTTGCCCGCGCTTCTTCAATTTCGCTGTCTTTCATCGCTCTGGAGGCGTTGGCGATGTCTACCGTGCCATTAATCAGGGCGGCGATGCCAGTGCCGGAGCCGCCGCCGGTGACGGCGATGGAGACGGAGGGGTCTACTTCGCGGTAGGCTTCGGCCCAGGCGAGGGCGATGTTGACGAGGGTGTCTGAGCCTTTGTTTTGGATGGCTTTGGAGGCGGAGGGGGAAACGGCCGTATCTGTGTCGTTAGCTGATTCACTGCCGGAGGCAGCATTGCCGCAAGCAGTCAAAACAAGTAGGAGAAGGAACAAAAACAAGCTGAAGCGATGCTGTTTTTGATTGCCCAAGTATCGTTTTTTCATTGTCGATTTGTAACCGTGATGATTTAGAAAGGTATCGTGCGCATTGTACTGGACAGGTTAATTGTTAACAAACGTTTGTTGTTAACAATTCGTTAACGCTACGCGCCATGTTCTTAATAGGCTGTTTACAGAACCATAGCCGAACATTAACCAACTGCGCATTAATCGTTAAATTCTTCACGATAAATTGGGTGACGTGACTAAATTATATTGAGGTCTACATTCACATCACACTTTTAGGAGAAGAAAAAATGCGTACAAAATGGATTATTGTTTTACTGCTAGTTGCGCTTGTGTTAGCCGCCTGCGGCGGCAATTCCACTACTGTGGAAGAGCCTGCTGCGGAGCAACCAACTAGCGAACAGCCTGCGACTGATGCAGCATCCACAGAAGAAACCGCGATGCTCTCTGGCGAACTGTTGGGTGCTGGTGCGTCCTTCCCGGCTCCAATCTACCTGGAATGGATCGCCGAATACACTGGCAACGTCCAGCCCGACGTGAGTATCAACTACCAATCCATCGGCTCTGGTGGTGGTGTTGAGCAGTTCATCGGGCAGCAAACCGACTTCGGTGGCAGCGATGCGTTCCTCACCGACGAGGAACTCGCCGCCGCAACTGATGCTCGTGGCTGTGAGCCTGTGCATATTCCAACTGTGTTTGGTGCAGTATCAATTGGTTATAACCTGGATGGCGTTGATGGACTGACCTTGTCCGGCCCAGTTCTGGCCGACATCTTCCTGGGCAACATTACCAGTTGGGATGACCCGGCAATTGCCGAACTGAACCCCGATGCATCTCTGCCCTCCGAGGATATTATCGTCGCCCATCGTTCTGACGGCTCCGGAACGACCAGCATTTTCACCACTTATCTGAGCGATGTTTCTGAGCAGTGGGGCAACGAAGTTGGTCATGGCAAAGAAGTTGAATGGCCGGCTCCCAGCTCTGTCGGTGGCGAGAAGAACGACGGCGTTGCCGCTCAAATTCAACAGAACCCCGGCGCAATTGGCTACATTGAACTGTCTTATGCCCTCACCAACGGTATCCCGGTTGCCGATATGGTCAATGCAGACGGCAATGCCGTCACTCCGACGCTGGAATCAACTGCCGCCGCTGCGGATGGCATTACCATTCCTGACGACCTGCGTTTTAATATCTTGGGCGTGGGCGGTGAAGGTTATCCCATCGCTGGTGCTACCTGGGTATTGGCCTGGACCTGTGGCTACGAAGACAACACGGCCGTCATGCTCAAGGATTACCTGACCTGGACACTGACCGAAGGCGATGCCCTGGCTGAAGAACTGCTCTACTCGCCGCTGTCTTCCTCTCTGGAAGCCCGCGCCCTTGAAAAAGTAGACATGATCAATTCTGAAAACTAAATAATACCGTTTATAAGCTAGGCATGATCCGCAAGTGGGGCTTATTTTAAGCTCCACTTGCCTACTCTTTTAAGGGGAGGATTCATGAGTTCTGATGCAAATGTATTTCAAAGGCCAGCAATAAGCAGGAGAGGTAAGTCCTCAGAGGATGTCTGGTTTCAACGTGCCCTGGCTCTGGCTGGTGCGAGTGTGCTCATTATTCTTGCGGCTATGCTTATTTCCACAACGATAAATGCCTGGCCGGTGTTTGCCCACTCCGGTTGGTCGTTTATCACCAGTGCTGGCTGGGACCCTGGTATTTCCCGAACGGAAATAACTGGCTCATACGGCGCTCTGTCGTTCATTTTGGGTACGTTGATCACCTCCGGTATCGCTCTCCTGATTGCTGTTCCGCTGGCTGTTGGCTGTAGCCTTTATCTAACCAATATTGCACGGCCGACCATCGGCCGCCCGCTTGCTTACGCCATTGATCTGTTAGCGGCCGTGCCCAGCGTCGTCTACGGTTTGTGGGGGTTACTTTTCTTTATCCCGATTTTTATTCGCCCGGTGTTGAAACTCATTGCGGATACGCTTGGGGAAGTTGTTCCCTTCTTGGACGGCCCTGTAGTGACTTACAACTATGCTACAGCCGGTATCGTGTTGGCGATTATGGTGCTGCCGATTATTACGGCCGTTACCCGCGAAGTCATGTCTAAAACACCTATTGCCGAAATTCAAGGAGCCTATGCCCTGGGATCGACCCGCTGGGAAATGATCCGTGCCATCGTCTTGCCCAGGGCAAGACCGGGGGTCATCGGGGCGACCATGCTCGGATTAGGCCGTGCTCTGGGCGAAACCGTCGCCGTCGCCATGCTGATTGGCGGTTCAGAGCAGATGCCAACCACCCTCTTCCAGGGCGGGCAATCCATGGCCGGCGTGATTGCCATCACATTTCAGGAGGCCTCGCCCGAAAACATTAAAGCGCTGCTTGGCGTTGGCGTCGTTCTGTTTGTGATTACCGTCATCGTCAATATGGTTGCTAGACTGGTCATTTGGGCCACCGGCGGCCGTATCGCAGGAGATGCCGCCGTATGAGTATCACAACAACATCAACAGAAACAAACAGTAGCCAGAAACGATTTACGCTTGGTGCTTCTAAAATGTCCGGAAACTATGCTGCCCGCAAACGCAAAAGTCAGATAATGGAAGGCATTCTGTTCCTTGCCATTCTGCTGGCGCTGACTCCTCTCGCCTTGATCCTGTTTGAGGTGATCCGGCGCGGCGCCAGCGCAATGAACATTGAGTTCCTCACCTCGGTTCAGAACATCTCGCTCATCCGGGAGGGCGGCGGCTACCTGAACGGCCTGGTTGGCACGCTGTATATGGTAGCGATTGCCTCAATCATCGCCGTCCCGTTAGGGGTCGCCACGGCAACCTACGTGGTGGAATACTCCGACAGCAAGCTGGTGCCATTTATCCAATTTTTTACCGATGTGATGACCGGCGTACCATCCATCTTTGTCGGTTTGTTTATTTACACAATTCTTGTCCAGGGTGGTGGGGGTTTCTCGACGCTGGCAGGCGGATTGGCCTTAAGTCTGCTCATGATCCCGATTATTGCCCGCGCCTCGGAGGAAGTCATCCGGCTGGTCCCCGACGACCTACGTAACGCTGCTTACGGTCTGGGCGCCCGGCGCTGGCAGGTGGTCATGCAGATTGTATTGCCTACGGCCGGTAGTGGTTTGATTACCGCTTCCATGCTGGCCGTTGCCCGCGCCGCTGGAGAAACCGCCCCGCTGCTGCTCACAGCGCTTGGCGCCTTCAAGATCGTGCCCGAATTACTGGGCAGCCCACAAGCGGCTCTGCCATTGATCATTTTTAATGAGGCTCGCGGTCCGTTCGAGCCAGCCCATGCCAGGGCCTGGGCCGGCGCTCTTGAGCTGATGCTGCTGGTTTTGTTGCTGACATTGATTGCCCGTGCCATTGGCCGAAAAACAGAGGCGGCAATTTGATGGTCAATCTCAAGGAGAGTTCAATATGATGCCAAATCCAAACAGCTTCAACAACGGCAATCTGGCTGTCGAAGCACGCAACATGCATGTTTATTATGGCAATTTCCGTGCTGTGAAGGACATTTCGCTCAAAGTAAAACGGAACGCCATCACCGCTTTTATCGGCCCATCTGGTTGTGGCAAAAGTACAGTGCTGCGCTCATTTAATCGCATGAATGACTTGGTGACTACAGCCCGTGTCGAAGGCGAAATTCTTTATCACGGTAACAATATTTATGACAACGATGTGGACCCGGTAGAAATTCGGCGTCGCATTGGTATGGTGTTCCAAAAACCCAATCCATTCCCTAAGTCAATTTATGAAAATGTGGCCTGGGGAGCCCGCATCAATGGGTATAAGGGAGATATGGATGAACTGGTAGAAAGCTCACTGCGGCAAGCTGCTTTGTGGGATGAGGTGAAGGATAAGCTGAATGAAAGCGGCTATTCACTTTCCGGCGGGCAGCAGCAGCGCCTTTGCATTGCCCGCACCGTCGCTGTCAAGCCAGACATCATTTTGATGGATGAGCCAACCTCGGCACTGGACCCGGTGGCTACGCTGCGTATTGAAGAGTTGATTCAGGATTTGAAGGAAAAGTACACTATTATCATTGTGACGCATAATATGCAGCAGGCGGCTCGCGCTTCTGATTACACTGCTTTTTTTAATATGGATAGGGATCGGGCTGGGTATTTGGTGGAATACGACCGTACTCCTGACATCTTCACCACTCCACAAAACGAGCTAACCGAACAGTATATCACTGGCCGCTTTGGGTAATGCGGCAAATCTATAGACGAAAAAATAAAGAAAGCAGTATCATATAAAATAATGAGGCTGCAAAAAGATGCTGGACGACTGAGCCAGAAATGGAGTTGACATGCCACGAACATTGTTTGATCGTGACTTACAGGCGCTGCAAAATCAGATTCTGCAACTGGGCAGTGAGGTAGAGGAAAATTTGATAACGGCCGTTACCACCTTGCAGCAATTCGACGCACGCACAGCCCGAATGCTGATTCACGCCGATGAAGACATCAACGCTGCACGCATCAAGATTGGGTTAGACGCCCTGACCCTTATTGCGACCCAACAGCCCTTTGCCGGAGACATGCGCCGCATTGCGGCCATTATCGAAATTGTTGGCGAATTAGAGCGCATCCATGATTACGTGAAAGGCATTGCCAAGATTAGCTTGATGCTGCAAGAGACTCCTATAAACCCGGCATTGCTGCGTGATTTTTCGCCGATGGCCGAAAAATCACGCGAAATGCTGCACAATTCCCTGACTGCCTTCGCGGAACGAGATGCGGCGCTGGCTCGCCAGATTCCGCCAGAGGATGATGTTGTTGACGAACTGTACAATCAAATTTACTTGCAATTATTGCAAGCCATTATGCAAAAGCCAGAAATGGTTGAACAGGTCAACACGCTTTCTTGGGCGCTGCATAATCTGGAGCGGGCGGCTGACCGCGTGATCAATATTTGCGAATGGGTGGTTTACATGGTGGAAGGGGTATACCGCGAAATGGATAGCGAATTGGAAGCGCCGCCATTTGTGGGGCGGTGAGGTTGCTAGTAGACGGTAGGTTGCGATTCAAAACGGCCGTTGTCGCCCTATTGGTGATGGCGGTGGCTATCTTGGGGCTATTGTGGTGGCGCAGCTACACGGCTGATGATGGTGTGTCTGTTTATTATTTAGCGGCCGATTCTAAAGACATCACCCAGTTATTCCAGTTTGATCTGGCAGATGAGACGACGCACCAAATGACGGCTTCACAGGAGCCTGTCACTGGCTTTGCGGTATCGCCAAATGGGGAGCATCTTGCCTTTACCACCAGCCTCGCTGCTGCTGAGTTGGGTGAGGAGACAATTTGGCTGATGCGGAACGGCCGTACCCCACAACCCCTTCTCACCTGTACCGATGCCGCCTGCCATCATCTCGTTTGGGCGCCCGACGGCCGTCGTCTCATTTACGAGCGGCGGGCATTAGATGAAAATGGCATTCCCACCTTGCCGCGTATTTGGTGGCTGGATACCGTTAACGGTGATACCGTGCCCGTGCTGGAAGAAGATACCTACGCAGCCGCACCGCGCCTTTCCCCGGATGGGGCGTGGATTGCTTATGTTTCTCCAGCAGATGAGGGGGTGTGGCTGTATCATTTTGCAGACGGTCGTTCCCATTTCATCGCCAGCGTCACTGGCACGCCCGTCGCCTGGAACCCAGACAGCCAAAGCCTGCTTTACAGCGCTCTTAATCCTGTTGCTTTGCCTGCCACCGCAGACGAACACAGCGAGGAAGAGCACAGTCATGCCAACACGGCAACCCATCTCTTTTTGTTCGATCTGACGAGTGGGAGAAGCCGCCAATTGAGTGCAGATGTGGTGATTGAGGACAGCGCGCCTACCTGGTCTTCTGATGGGGCGTGGATTGCGTTTGGACGGCGGCAGGTTCGCACTGGCTCGGCTCGCCAGCTTTGGTTGATGCGTGCTGATGGCAGCGACGCCCATCCCTTGAGTGCTGACCCTGCCTGGAATGTTGGCCCGCCGAATTGGTCGGGAGACGGCCGTTTCCTCCTCTTCCAACGCTTCAACCTGAACGACCCCCAGGCTGAACCCGGCATTTGGCTGCTAGAAATTGCAACCGGCAACCTGCGCGAACTGGTCAGCCCCGGCTTCCTGCCCGCCTGGCAATGAACACACAAGCAACTGTGTAACCTGTAATCTATAACCTGTAACTTGCAAACTCTCAAGGAGTCCCTATGCTCAAAAAGCGCATTCTCTTTCTTTGCACCGGTAATTCCTGCCGTAGCCATATGGCTCAGGGATTGACCAATCACTTTTTAGGTGACCAATGGGAAGCCTATTCCGCAGGTACGCAGCCTGCCGGGTATGTCCATCCCCTTGCCATTCAGGTATTGGCTGAATGGGGCATCGACATCAGCCAGCACGAATCAAAAATGGCCGATGTTTATCGCCAGACCCCCTTCGATCTTGTGATCACCGTCTGCGATGATGCGGCGGAGAATTGCCCGCTTTGGCTGGGGCAGGGCAAGGTGGTACATATCAGCTTTGTAGACCCGGCAAAGGCTAGTGGCACGGAGGAGGAGCGCACGGCCGTTTTCCGTGAAGTGCGTGATGGCATCCGTCAGCGTGTGTTGGAGTATCTGGAAGGACTTGGCTAATCGCTAAAATCAGTGTTTAATTGTGTGTATTATTGCGTAACCGGTGTAAAGTAGCAGCAACCAATTCGCCAGAGATTTGACCTGAGAGGTCTCGGATGCACACATTTTACGACGCTGGTCATAACCGTCACGATCCCGGCCAACTTCCTCAAGCTAATTCGCCTGACAACGATCTGTCCCTCGAAGTTCCACGGCGTGCTACCGTTTTGTATGAGGCAATCAAGGCGGCTGCATTTGGGCCTATTATCGCCCCCGGCGATTTCGGCATCGAACCCATTGGCGATGTGCATGATTATGGCATGTTGAACTTGTTGCAGCATGGTTATCGCCTGTGGCAAGAAGAAAAAACCTCACTACCGCTTATTCCCCATACGTACAGCGTGCGTCCCCAATCCAATCGCATTCCCCGCTCACTTTGGGGAATGGTGGGTTATTACTGTTTCGATTCGTCTACCCCCATTTTGGCTCATACCTGGGATGTGGCGTATTGGAGTGCGCAAACGGCCGTCAGTGCCGCCGCACTGGCTTATGCAGGTAGTCAAAAAGTGACCTATGCCCTTTGCCGCCCTCCCGGTCATCATGCTGCCAGTAATATGTATGGCGGCTACTGCTATTTGAACAATGCCGCTATCACGGCAAATTGGTTGGTGCAGCAGGGTCAGCGCGTTGCCATTGTGGATGTGGATTACCATCATGGCAATGGCACACAGGAAATATTTTACGGCCGTTCCGACGTCCTCTACTGCTCACTCCACGCCGACCCCTTCAACGAATACCCCTTCTTTTGGGGACACGGCGATGAATACGGTGATGGCCCAGGCCGTAGTTACAACTTCAATTACCCGCTGCCGCGCCACACCGACGAAGCGCTTTACTTGCGTACCCTGGATGAAGCCCTGAGCAAAGTCCGGCTTTTCGTACCCGATATACTCGTCATTTCCTTGGGGCTAGACATCATAGCGGGCGATCCCGCAGGCAGCTTTCAGTTAACTGTAGACACCCTGCCCAAGATTGGCGCACGCATTGGAGCCTTTAACTTGCCAATGGTTATTATTCAAGAGGGTGGCTACAACATTCCCGCTCTCGGTGAACAAATCGTCGCTTTCTTTAATGGACTCTTGGGCAAATAACAGGTTAAGTATTTCCCCATTATTTCCTTTCAAATCTTATGTTCAAAGAAAAACGAGTCTCTGTTTCTCAAAATCGTCCCGGTTGTTTTGCAGCGTTTGCCGTATTTTGGCTTGCCATCTCCTTGCCTATCTTCCTGATTGCTCTGCGTGATGGCGAGATGACGGGCATATTGATTGGGGGACTGTTTGTCGCCATTGGCGTGGCTATTCTGGGTTATGCGTTGTTGGTCGCCTATACGCGGGCGCGTATTGGCAAGCCCGAAATTCTCCTGTCCAATACCACCCTACGTGTTGGCGAAACCTTCACTGTGAGCTACCTGCATACGTTCAAACGGGATGTAACCGTTGGCGAGATTCACTTACAGCTTATTTTCCGTGAAACAGCAACCTATCAGCAGGGCACAGATACACGCACAGTCACACATGACCATATGATAGATGAACGCACAGAACCAGGCGGTTCTTTTCAGGCGGGCAGCCTTATCAACCAGACCTACGAATTCCAGATTCCGCCGGATGGGATGCACAATTTGGATGTGCGCCGCAATAAGCTGCAATGGATTTTGCGCATGAAAATGAGCGTGCCCCGGCTGCCAGATTTTGTGGAGCAAATTGACCTGGATGTTGTGCCAGAAATGGCATAAGATGTGAGACGTGATGAACTTTCACATTTCACGGAAAAGGTAAGACACATGGCAAAAGCAGACATCAGTATCACTTTACATCGAGATGATGGCGGGACGGATTATACAACTTTTTCGCCGGGGAAAATGCTGCGCGGTACTGTGATGATTATGCCGGATAGTGATGTCAATTGTGAGCATCTGTATGTCCATTTAGGTTGGCACACAGAGGGTCGGGGGACGCGTTTTACGCAAAAAGTGGAAACACGCGATTTGTTTCAGGGGACGTTGAGTGCGGGGAGGCCGATGACGCGCGAGTTTGATTTTGTGCTGCCGGCGTCGCCCTGGAGCTACGACGGCCACTACATCAGCATTGTGTGGACTGTCACTGCTCAATTGGATGTGCGCTGGGCCAAAGACCCGCAGCATTCAGAGGTGATTGTGTTACGGCCGTCTGCCACCCCCACCTCAGAAAGCACCTGGTAATTGTCAATCATCAATCGTCAGGCGTAAATCCTTTATTCCCTTCTGCCAGACCTCGTACAAATAATATTCCCCTTCACGCATGTCCGCGCCGAATTTTTCATAGAGTTGCTTGATCTCTTCGGCAGAAAGGGTGTGGGGATTTTCTTTAATTGCAAAGTAGCGCAGCCTCGCGGTGATGGCTTTTTGCCAATGGTCACGGGTGATGAGATCGGGCAAGTAGAAGGTGGTGAGGAACGGCCGTTGCCATCCAAACCACTTTGTCAGATCCCGATGACTGCCCAAAATCAACCGCCCCTGCGTGCCACCCCACCTGACCAACCGCAGCAAATACCACCAGTTCAGCCGCTGCACCTCATCCAGGCAAAAAATCTCTACGTCGTGCAAGTTTGTGCTGAAATAATGCTGCCCCTCTGGCAGATATTCATACACGGCACGCCGTCTCCCGGCGCGTAATTCTGCCGCCATTTTGCGCAGCGTGGTTGATTTCCCTGCCCCTTTTGGCCCCAATACCTGCACATGGCGGCAGCCATGCGGCAGCACATCACAAATGGCCTGGGGGAGAATAGCAACGGCCGTCCACTCCTCGTCGGTCAGCGCCCCAAAAGGATTGCGAGAATACCCCAACGCGTGAAAAGGAAATGGCATATTACCCGGCCAGTCCAGGGACGCCAAGCAGCGTTTGTGCGTGGCGCACAGCATTGCGAATGGCTTCGGTAACGGCCGTTACCGCCATCGCTGCGACTAATTCAAACGGCGCATCCACCTGGCCGGATGCCAGGGCAAACGCTGTATCGCCATCGTGTGTACTGTGGATGGGGCGAATGGCAACCGCCATGCCATCATGAGAGCGCTGTGCCAGGCGATTGACTTCCGGCAGGGTTAGTTTGGCGTTGCTAAAAACGGCCGTTAGCGTCGTGTTTGTACCCATCTGCGGCAAACGTTCCTGTGAGACAAAGCGCAAAGGATAGTCGTCAGCCAACCAGCCGCCATCTGATTTACGTGCGCCAGCCAGCACAGTGCCATCTGCTGCAAGAATATCACCGACGGGGTTGGTAACGGCCGTTGCCCCCACCACCAACTCACCTTCCTGCAAAACAGACAGGCCAAAGCCCCCTTTCATCATATGTTCAAAACCGCCCCATTTACCTATCGTAACACCCGCGCCAGCCCCAATATTCCCTTGCCCAATTGGCCCGTTAATCGCCTGAACGCAGGCCGCATATCCCATTTCCGCATCTGGGAATCGCCGTCCCTGGCTGAAACCGAGGTCAAATACGACGGCTGCAGGCACAATTGGAATGGGGCGAATCGGTGTGACATGCCCAATACCATGCTCACCCAAATAACGCATCACGCCATCGGCCGCAGACAGCCCAAAGGCGCTGCCACCCGTTAGCAGCACTGCATTGGCATAATGAATGGGCTTATCAGGAGCCAACAAGGCCGTTTCCCGTGTACCAGGAGCCGGGCCACGCACATCAACGCTGCCAATCGTTTGTTCCGGGCATAAAATGACGGTGCAGCCTGTATGAAATTCATCATCAGTTGCATGTCCAATTTTGAAACCAGCCAGATCGGGAGACATAAAACACCTCAAGTTTGAACAACGAGTCAGTTACACACGGCTTGAATATGGGCACTTCTTCCCCTTCCAAACAAAAAGGCTGACAGCCTCTAAACTATCAGCCTTGGGCGACTGGTGGGATTTGAACCCACGATCTTCTGGGCCACAACCAGACGTGTTAACCCCTACACCACAGCCGCCATAAATGCGACGAAGATGTTACCATACGTACCCCGTTGCGGCAAGTGCGGCACACATCAAATAACGCGAAAATGTACTTCGCGCTGGGGAAAATTGATTGCAGCCTAACGCCCGCTTCAGCCGCGCTTCGCGTCGGCTGCAAGCTTTGTTAGGCGGCATCCGACTCAGCATCGTTGGCTTTATTAGCCTCCAAAATGGTATTTATTATTGAGGAATACTCTTCTGATACTTTATTGGGTTCTCTACTTTCAAGAATAGCCACAACTGCTTCAAAGAATTGACCTGCTTTCTGCCATTCAGAACCGTCCACCTCTCCCTCAAGTACCTTTTCTGCAAGCTGTGAAGTTTGATTAGCTAATTCATTGCGATCAATTTGTCCATTTAAAGCTGCAATTGCTGCAATAGTGATTTGAGAAACCAATTCCTCGATTTGCCCTTGTTGGGTTTGATGTGAAGCACTTGGTATCTGCCCTTGAATCAATTCTATTATTTCTATTCGATTTGTTGCGTATGTTTTGATTGTTCTTAGGGCATCTGGATCACTGCTATTTATGATGCTAGAATATAGTAGCTGGGCTCGATCATAATTTTCAGTTGCCTCACAAGCTTGAGCAAGAGTAGCTCTCACTGCAAATTGATTGACATCATGTTGATACTGTTTTTGATAATCGTTTCTAAAAGCTTGATCTAAGAATGTTAAGGATTCTTCTGCACGCCCCTGTTTTAGAAGCAATTCACCCATCACATAATTAAGTTGTTGGCTAAACGGGTTGAAACTAATTCCCTTCCTAAGAATTTCTTCTGCTTGCTCAATATCTCCCGATTTTTCAATGAAACTAGCGTATTCGCTCCAGGGTTTTATTTCGTATGGAGATTTTTCGATCACCTCCGCGAACGCCTCGATTAACTTCTGACTATCTTCTTGAGTAATTTCAAGTGAATCAAACAGATCTTCGTAAAATACGACAGGACGCCAACTCCTCGTAAACTCCTGCGGCTTGCGTTTCCTCCAATCTTCAATGAGATCCCGCGCTTCATTAACTTTGCCAAGTGTCTGGTAGCCACGCGCCGCATCAGCAATCAAATCATATTGATCTGGAAAACTCTGCAAACCCAACTTTGCAATTTCTAATCCCAATCGGTTTTCGTTGAGCCTCATAGCTTCACTGAATGCATTGTGAAAATCATTGTGTCCACCAGGTAATTTGTTTTCAATGATAACTTCTAAGGCGTGCCGAGCTGATAAGTTGTCCTTTTTGGTACGAAAGCTTACAGCTAAATCGTGGGCTTGTTGAACTGAACTAAGATATTGTATCTGGCTTGCTGTATCAAAGTCTTCCTTTGATTTTAGCCAAGGATACTGGCTAACAATTTCTAGCATATTATTCAAATCAGTTTTTACACTATCAATTTCAGTTGATAAATTGTCCAACATTTGCTGGCTATCTGTCCCAAATTGCTTTCTTAACAAATCCGCTGTCCCTGATAATGTCTCTAACTCTACCTTTGCGGATTCAAATCGATTTTGCACCTCATCACCAATTTGAGATTGCAAATTTTCCTTAATTGCTTTTGAGCGAGCTTCCGATTGAGCAAACATAGACGAACGCAGGTTATTAATCTCCGTGTCAATATTTTGTAATCTTTGAATTCCCAACGCCCCAAGTAGTGCGAGAATTGCAGCACTTCCTATAACTTGAATTAGGGATTGTGTTTCCACTGATGGCTGCTTGGTGATTGAATCTAATTCTGCTATTGCTTCCTTATGTAGATTTGCTTGTAGTAATATGATTGATAAAGCATTTTGCGTGTCCGTCACGGTTGGAGAATTCCTTAAGAGTGTTTGTGAAATATCTGACAACTGTTGATTCGAGCTTTGTAACTCATTTAATAATGATGTGTTTCCTTGAGTATTGGCTAGTCTCGGTACCAAAGTTAACACTAAAAGCAAAATAATCGTAGGTAGCAACGTTGCAACTGTCATAAAGGCAAACTGCCTTCTAACCAACTGGCTTAGTCTGATTTCTGATTCCTGGATATACTCTGTAACTTGTACTTCATTCATTGTGAATGCCCTCCAAAGATATTCTGAAGAAATATAATATGGATGTCCGCCGTTCAGTTGCTTAAGCTACGCGCTCGTTTCCTTTGGCGCGTCAGCTTGAAGCCTCGTTAGGGTGGCTTTTTGGTTTGCAGAACGGCCTTTGCTTACCAAGATTTTTCATGCTCGGCACAACGCAACTTTACATAAGCTGCCTAACGAAATAAGCGTTTCATGCGGCGCGATAAAAAACGACCTTCATCGACCAGTGCGTCAGCCGCCGCATAAAGGCATTCTACGAATGCTTGGTTGAACTAAGCCGGGGAACAAGGAAGACGTTCCGTTTGAGGATTAAGGTCTTCTCCAGACTGGCTTAATCCCCAAAACGCGACCCGTTCCCAAGCAAAGTATAGCTAAAGGTACGAAAAGCCGTCAATAGAAAATCATCTTTGCCAGCCACGCAAAAACGAATAGGATGATACGCTGATCCTCCTTACATCCTCCTCACCGCCAGATTGGTTCAATTTCCCAAATTGAACCAATCTAAACGCGGCGGACATGGCAAACGGCCGTTCCTTCCCCACACAAGAGACCGCCATCTTTTCAAAAAAGACGCTGAACATTTTCAAAAAGATGCTGAACATTTTCAAAAAGATGAGCATCTCTCAGCCAAGAGATGCTCATCTTTTTGATGAGACTCCACTTACATGAAAGTACCGTGCAGCGGGCGGTAAAAACGGCCGTCGGCAAAGCTGGCATCAGTAAACAGATTAATCCTCACGTAGCTCATTTGGTCACGAAAAGGTATGACGATCCTCCTTACAACCTTCTTATAACCTCCTTACCAGCCAAAGCCCCAATTCTGCTTGTAAGTTTGAGGGATGACGGCCGTGCCCCACCTTTCCTTTCTTCCCACTCTCAATCAGGCATCAATTCTCAATCCCCAAAATCTGCTCCAACCATTCCCGTGTCTCAATGGGGTGCAGGTATTGGTCGCCCAGCCAGCGGTCTAAGTTGAGGGATGTGTATCTCTATCTCTGTTTGTAGTTGGCGAATGCGGGATCAGGCTGTGCGGAAAAAGGCTTCGCGTTGGGGGAGGTTTACCCCGGTTAGTTGCAGGGATACGGCGCTGTTTAACGGCCGTTCCCCCGATACCCGTCCATCCCACGCCAACGCCGGAATCAATACCACACTTCGCTTCCCCTTCTGCTCCACCACGACACCTTCTCCAACCCATTCTGAGTGCTGCTGCAAGTAAACCATTGTCCAATGGGCAATCGAGAGGCGTTCCGCCGCACGCACACTGCCGCTGACAGCATCCGCCGCGCCCACACGGGCCATCAGCGCTTGTTCATCCAGCACAGCTTCACCGCGTAAAAAGGCGCGAAGCTGCTGGTGCGCCACTAAATCCAGGTAGCGGCGCAGCGGGCTGGTACACTGTACATACAGTGGCAGGCCCAACCCGGCATGAGCGCCGGGTATGCTGCTTTGTTGGCTGCGCTGCATTAATTTGCGCCGCGCAAACTCGCCCGCCAGTCCATCCGGCAAATTATCGGCGGGCAGCGGCGGGTCTTGCACGGTGAAGGGCAGTGGAATCTGGTTTTGCAGGGCAAAGCGGGCCACTGCTTCGCCGGTCATGAGCATGGCGTCACGCACCAGTTCGCGGCTGTGCAGGTTGGGTAACGGCCGTATCTCCACCACACCATCTACCACCTTCACCCGCACTTCTGGCAAATCAATCTCCACTGCGCCATTGGCAATGCGCTGCGCCGTGTACGCCTGCGATGCCGCCAGCAGCGCCGCAAAGGGTTCCTCCGTTAGCTGCTCCTCCGCCTCAGCATAGGTGAGGCGTGTCGCACGCACCCAACTGGGCACAGCCTCGACCAGCGTCACGCCCCCTTCTGGGGTGAGCGACAGGGCAAAGGAAAATGCCGGGGATACATCACTCAGACCAAGGGCCAACTGCGCGGTGGCCGCCGGGGGCAGCATGTACACCGTCCCTTCTGGCAAATAAAGGTTTGCGCCGCGCCCTCGCGCCTCTAAATCGGCGGCGCTGTCCGGCGGAATGAGGGCGGCGACATCGGCGATATGTACCCACAAAACACCGTCATCCCAACTCAAGGCATCATCGGGGTCTTGATTGCCCTCATCATCAATGGCAAAGGCAGGCAGATGAGTCAGGTCGCGCCGTTCTTCGTCGAGCAGCGCGGGGAGAGGTACATCGGGATCAGTAGTAGGTGCGCCTAATCGTGCCGGGTAGGGGTTTACCCATGCGTCCCAATAGCCCAATTTCAGCAGCAGAGCATGGGCGTGTTCCGGTTCCTCTTTTTCGCCCAATGCTCGCAGCACTTTGCTGCGCTCCTGCTGCCCGCGTGCGAAATTGGCGATTTCATTCAGATAGGGGGCATCCTCTTCTGTGTATTCGCCTTTTTGCATCCGCGCCAAAAATGCTTCCCATGCTTCTTGTTCAGCGGCTTTGGCGGCACGGGTTTCTTCTTCAGCCAATACCCGCATGGCCATGTGCGCCAGTATTTCGTCTGGCGTGCCGCTGAAGTAGAGGCCATCGGCCACTAGCTGCCACGCTGCCCACGCTGTCTGCGGCGTGAACGCTTCGTAGATGAGTTCAGTCAGTTCTGCCAGGGTGGTTGTGCCCCCAGAGAGCAGTTCCCAGGCCATTTGCACATCGTCCTCTGCCATGTCTGGCATAGCAAGCTGCGTTAGATTGGTGAGCGGCCCTGGGTGCAGTAGGGTAATGTCTTTGGGGCGGACAGAGAAACGGCCGTTCGCCGTCTCAATCTCAATCTTTTTACCAACTTTTGTGATCCGAGCAGGGTCATTTTTATAAAGGACGAGAGCGTAGAGTTGTAGGGCATTTTCAAACATATGTGACAAGGTGTGAAATGTAAAACGTGAAACGTGACAAGAAATTCATCACGTTTCACGTTTTACGTTTCACGAAAAATCCGATTACGATTTATTGGTTACTGGCTAATTTTGGCGCAGTTCTGTCTTCAAAATCTTGCCTGTTGCCGTCATCGGCAGCGTGTCGCGGACTTCGATGATGCGCGGGTATTTATAAGCTGCCATATTTTCTTTGCTCCATGCCACAAGAGCGGCCGGATCAGGGTTGGTACCTTCCTTGGGGACAACAAATGCCTTGATTTCCTGGCCGTATTCGTCATGGGGCACGCCAATGACAGCCGCTAATGACACCTCCGGGTGCGCCATCAATGTTTCTTCAATTTCACGAGGATAGACGTTGTAGCCGCCGCGAATGATCATGTCTTTGATGCGGTCTACGATGTAGTAATAACCATCTTCGTCTTTGCGAGCTACGTCGCCGGTATGGAACCAGCCATTTTTGAACGCCTTTGCCGATTCTTCAGGACGTTTGTAGTAACCTTTCATCACGTTATGCCCACGAATGATGATTTCACCTGATTCGCCGGTTGGTACGTCGTTATCGTTTTCGTCTACCACGCGCATTTCTATACCCCAAATGGGTACACCGATGGAGCCGGGTTTGCGTTCCATATCCATGCGCAAGAAGGAAGCGACAGGAGAAGTTTCGGATAGACCATACCCTTCCAGAATGGGAATGCTGAACCGCTCTTCTACGCCTTTGATCACTTCGACGGGCAAGGACGCGCCACCAGAGACGCCTAAACGCAGCGTTTTGGAGATTTTCTTCAGGTCGAATTTTTCGGCGTCGGGGTAATTGAGCAAAGCCCAATACATGGTGGGGACGCCGCAAAAGACGGTCACGTTTTCGTCTTGCAGTGCTTTGAAAGCGGCTTCCGGATCAAAGCGGGCGAGGAAGACGAGGGTGTGCCCGCCGAGAAAACCGGCGTTTAACTGCACGGTTTGGCCGAAGCTGTGGAAGAGGGGGAGGGTGACAAGCTGCACATCATTTGGTTGCTGTTTGAAGAGTTCACGCACGACGAAGGCGTTCATGATGATGTTGCTGTGGCTGAGTTCGGCTCCCTTGGGTTGGCCGGTGGTGCCGGATGTGTAGAGGATAACGGCCGTATCTAACGCATCTGTCTGCACCGTGTCAAAAACAGGAGATTGGGTTGCCATCATTTGGCCCAATGTTTTGGCACCCTCAATGGGAGAAGGCGCGGCGGGGTTCCCCGTAATTAACCAGAAGTTTTCGCAACCTTCCACTTCATTAAAACCGGCCCATGCCTCTTGCCCCATGGGTAATTGAGGTGTGCCTTCAAAGCAGAAGTAGGCTTTTGCATCGGAATCTTTGAGATGATAAGCGATTTCGCGTCGTTTCAATAACACATTTAATGGTACAACGGTCGCGCCTGCCTTGAGTATGCCGTAGTAAACCATCGGGAAGTAGGGAAGGTTAGGGCAGGATAGGGCTACCTTATCCCCTTTTTCGATGCCAGCCGCTTTAAGGCCGTTGGCAATCTGGTTGGCTGCACCATTAATTTGTGCATAGCTCAAACGGGTATCGCCAAAGACGACGGCCGTTTTTTGTGGCAGCTCTTGCACGCTTGTTTCTAATAGGGTTGCGAGGTTCAACATGGTCATTTTCTCCTTTCATCGAACATATAAACGGGAAATGGATAGGGTATTGTACCTGGAGTTTGCAAGTTTGCAGCTTATTCGCTGGCAAGTTTATCAATGCAACTCGTCATTTGTTACTTGCCTCTCATTTTGTTTATTTCGTCGCGTAATGTTTGGGCTGCTGTGCGTGCGGCATCGGCAAATTGTGGGCTGAGCGCGGCATAGATAATGCTGCGGCTGGCGCTGATGACAGGGCCGCAAATGGGGTCTGGGCCGTGTGTAACGGCCGTTGCCAAACTCCCACCCTGTGCCCCAATGCCCGGAATCAGAAAGTTGGCGGCTGGCGCAAGCTGTCGCGCCATAGCCAACTCTTCTGGGTAAGTTGCGCCGACTACATAGCCCAAATGTCCACCCGTTTGCCACTGCTGACTTTGGCGCAGTACAGTGGCCGATAGTCCTTGCCCAGTGGCTAAATCTCCCTGGAAATCGGCAGCGCTGGGGTTGGAAGTACGCGCTAGCAGATAAACGGCCTTGTCAGGGCGATTGCCAATGACCGGCAGTACGGCCTCTGCGCCCACGTAGGGGTTCACGGTGATGGCGTCTACATCCCATTCATCAAACAGGCCGCGTGCCCACGCAGCTTGCGTGTGGCCGATGTCCCCTGTTTTGCAGTCTAAAATGACAGGGATATGGCCGGGAATGTAGGCGATGGTGCGTTCCAGGGCGATGATGCCTGCCGCACCCCATTGCAAATAAAAGCCTAAATTGGGTTTGTAAGCGCAAACGAGGTCGGCCGTGGCGTCAATAATCGCTTTGTTGAAGGGCAGCACAGGATCATCCCATTTGAATACGTCCACACGCAGACGTACCGGGTCGGGGTCTAAACCAATGCACAGCCAGGAGTTATTTTGTTGTTGAACAGCTTGCAATTTGTGGAGGTAGGTCATGAAGGGGAATTGTAACGGGGAACGGCCGTTTCCGCACAAAATTCATCCATTTAGCCACATTAACAACGCACTGAGGAAAACGGCGCTGGTGAGGGTTGTTACTAAAATGACTGAGGCGGCAAATTCTGGGTCGCCGCCAAACTCAGTGGAGAGTACACCGCTGAGAACTCCGGCAGGCATACTCATCTCCAAAATGAAGACCTGGCGACTCAGGCCCTGCAAGCCAAATAGGGCAGCGATGGCGATGCCAACCAGCACACCCAGCCCGTAGCGCATGAGGGTAGCCCAAGCAATGGCCTGCCACTGACCGCGCAGGCGTGCGCCGCGTAGTTGCAAGCTGAGTACCACGAGCATGACAGGGATGATGCCTTTGCCAAGTACATCGGCGGCTTGCATGATGGCAGGGGGAATGGGGGTGTCTGTTAAATTGAAGGCCATTGCGACGATGAAGGCGTAGGGCATGGGAATGGTAAGGGCGTTGCGCACGGCCGTCTTAAATCCAGCCCGTCCCCGCGATGCCACATAAGTACCCAGCAAGTAGGCCATCAGCCCTTGCCCGACCGAAAAAGCAATGGCCGGTTCCAATCCCTGTGGGCCAAAAGCAAACTCGATGAAGGGAAAGCCAAAATTGACCGAGTTCATCACAAAGACAGCCAGAGCAAAGGAACTGGCAATTTCCCGATTAAAGCGCAGACCGCGTGCTGCCAGAGTGCCCAATACCACCAAAACCAGGCAGGCAACAAGGGTCGCTGCCATCAGCGACCCTAATTCGGCCGTGTCTAATTGCGTTTGGGAGATGCTGGTCAGCACCAGGGCAGGGCTAAAAATGTAAATAGATATGCGGGACAGTGTGCCCACATCCATTTGTTTGCTGCGACTAACTAGCATGGTGATGCCAATGATCAAAAAGATTGGCACGATGGTGTTGAGAATCACTTGTAACAGCTCATTGAAGGCAATCATGAGGGCGGAGTATAGAACGATGATGGGGCTGAGACAATAAGTGCTTGACAAGCACTGTTTTTGTTGTAAACTACGTTTAGTTTATACTAAACGATAAGGATATCAAAAATGAACGATTCGCTTTCTACTGCAAAAGAGAACTTTGTGCATAGCATGAGCCGCATTAGCAGCTTTTGGGGTTTTCCCAAAGCATTAGGGGCTATCTTTGGCGCAACGTACCTTTCACCCAGGCCGATCACATTGGATGAGCTGGTGGAAGAGGTGGGCGTGAGTAAAGGCGCAGTGAGTACACATGTACGGCGGCTAGAGCGCCTGGGCCTGATTCACAAGCATGTGCAGCTTGGCGACCGCAAAGATTATTACGTGGCAGAGACGGATTTTTGGAAGGTGGTGCGCGGGCTGCTGCGCGAACGTGAGAAGGGGGAGTTTGATCGCGCTTTGCGGATGGTGGATGAGAGCCTGGAGATAGTGGAAACGGCCGTTACCGACACCCCCTCCGACGAAACGGCCGTCTTCTACCGTGAACGCATGAAGACCATGCAGGGCTTCTTTCGCAGCCTGGACAGCCTGGTGGCTATGGTGGTGGCATTGGACAACTTGCGGGCCGGTACATTGGAGCGGTTGTTCGGCCGTACCCAATGAGCATCCGCAGATTTCCCCAACGTCAATAAGTATCATGTGTTTATGTATCAGGTGTCAGGTAACGTACCTTGACACTGGATACCTGGCACCTGCATCCCAATATCTGGAGGTAAAATCATGACTGAATTACATGCCGTTACCGGCGCATTTGGCTACTCTGGTAAATACATCGCGCAGCGCTTGCTCACCGCAGGCCACCGCGTCATCACATTGACCAATTCGCTGCATCGCCCCAACCCCTTTGGTGACAAAGTCACCGCTTACCCTTTGCAGTTTAATGATGTGGCGCAGTTGACGGAATCACTGCGCGGGGTGGATGTGCTGTACAACACCTATTGGGTGCGGTTCAATTATGGCGAGTTTGGGCATGAAACGGCCGTAACCAACACCCTCGCTCTCTTCAAAGCCGCCCAAGCCGCCGGGGTACAGCGCGTCGTTCACGTCAGCATCACCAATCCCTCGCCCGATTCCCCGCTGGAATATTTCAATGGCAAAGCGCGGCTGGAAAACGCGCTAATAGCCTCAGGCCTCTCCTATGCTATCCTGCGTCCCACCGTCCTCTTCGGCAAAGAAGACATCCTGATCAACAACATCGCCTGGATGCTGCGCACCTTTCCCATTTTCGGCGTCTTTGGCGACGGGCAGTACCGTGTGCAGCCCATCTACGTGGATGATTTAGCGCAGTTAGCCGTTACACATGGCGCTCACCGCGACAACGTCGTCGTCAATGCCATTGGTCCTGAAACCTTTACTTACCGCGAGCTGGTGCAGCAAGTTGGGCAAACGATTGGCAAACCGTGCCCTATGATCTCTATCCCTCCAGGGTTGGGCTACGCTGTAAGCTGGATTGTGGGCAAAATGGTGAAGGATGTGTTGGTCACGCGGGAAGAAATTGCTGGGCTGATGGCCGACCTGCTGCACGTAGACACGCCGCCCACCGGCACAACCCGTCTCACTGATTGGGCCAATCAACATGCCGATACGCTTGGGCGTCGTTACACCAGTGAATTGGCCCGCCGTCAAAATCGAAAACTGGCATATCAATCAAACTGAAGCGCCCGTCACATACTTTTCGGCTACTTCAATCCCTTTTTGTCATTGTCCATCATTGTTTGTCCGGTATAATGGATGCCTATCCTATATACCGGACATTTTTATGGATTATGATCGTCAAGTGCCTGCTGTTGAACGGGCTATCACCTTGCTGGAAACATTAGCTGCTGCGCCAGATGGCCTGATGGCTGGAGAACTGGCGCAGCAAATGCAATTGTCGCGCAGCACCCTCTTTGCTTTACTCAACACCCTCAAAGCGCATCGCTATGTAGAGCAGCCCGATGAACGCGGTCCATACCGGTTGGGTGCGGCGTTGTTTGCCCTGCTGCCCGGCCAGTCGCGCCGCCTCGACCGCATGGTGGAGGCGTTTCATGCTGATGCGGAGATTGCCGCGTTGTCGGAAACGGCCGTCCTCACCATTCTTGAAGGCAGCGACATCATCGTCGTCGCCCAGCGCGAGAGCCAGCAAACGGTGCGCGTGGTCTACCCGGCGGGCGAACGCCGCCCCGCCGACACCAGCGCCGCCGGGCTGGCGCTGCTGGCAGGCCAGCCCGACGCGCCCGACGCCCCCGAAATCCTGCGCCAGGTTCGCCAAAGCGGATTGGCGCAGCGGCAAACAGACGACCTGTTGGAATTAGCCTGCCCCATTTGTGCGGATGGTGTGCGCCCAGTGGCGGCTTTGCAAATTGCGCTGCCGGTTTATCGGCAAACGGCCGTTCCCACCCTCACTCACACCCTGCGCCAAACGGCCGCCCGCCTTTCTTACCGCCTTGGCGCACCGGTGTACCAGCCCTACGGTTGGGCTTCTGGCGACGCGCTGGAGCCGACTACCCCCCTCAGCCGCAAAGAGATTGACCAGTTTTTGCGCCAGCCCTGGGGGGCGCGGTTGGCCTGTCTGCGTCCCGACGGCACGCCGCATGTTGTGCCGCTGTGGTACGAGTGGGACGGCCGTTTCCTTTGGTTGGCGGCGTCGCCGGGGGCGTATTGGCAGGGCTATGTGCGCGAGAACGGCCGTGTCTCCCTCACGGTGGACGAACCCTGGCCGCCGCTACGCCGCGCATTGGTGGTGGGAGAGGTGGAAGCTGTGGCAGAAACGGCCGTGCCCGGTGGGTTAGTTGGTTTGCGGCAGCGATTAGCCAGCCACTACCTTGGCCAAAGCGCCAGCGGCCGCGCCGAATTTCAAGACATCGCCGGCTGGCAGGCATTTCGCATCCTGCCAGAGAAAATCAGCGGCTACCGGGGGTTGGGAAGGGTGATGAATAATGAATAATGAATTGCGAATAGTGAATTGTGAATTGTGAAAGGTGTCCCATCACGCAAAAGCTAAGAGCTAAAAGCTAAGAGCTAATTTATGAATGGAGTTGATGTACAGTTTCGCAATGTGACGCAGGTGTTTGGCGCGTTGGTGGCGCTGCGCGAGGTGGAGCTGGCGGTGCAGCCGGGGGCGTTTGTGAGTATTGTCGGGCCGAGCGGCTGCGGCAAATCTACGCTGCTGCGGCTGGCGGCGGGGCTGCTCACGCCATCCGCCGGGGAAGCGCTGCTGGGCGGACGGCCGCCGCAGCAGCTGCGGGCGCAAAAGCAAATTGGCTGGATGGCGCAGCGTCCCGCGCTGCTGCCCTGGCGCACCGTGCGCCAAAACGTATTGTTACCACAACAATTAACAATGAATAATGAACAATTAACAATTAATGATTCACAATTCATTATTCATTATTCCCCTGATGAGTTATTGAAACTGGTGGGTTTGTTCGAGTTTGCCGACGCTTATCCGCACACGCTTTCTGGCGGGATGCAGCAGCGGGCGGCGCTGGCGCGGATGCTGGCGATTGGCGCGTCACTGTGGCTGATGGATGAGCCATTTGCCGCGCTGGACGAGCTGACCCGCGAGTCGTTGGGCGGTGAACTGTTGGCGCTGTGGCGGCAGTTTCGGCCAACGGTGCTGTGGGTAACACATCATCTAGCAGAGGCAGTGCGCCTCTCTGACCGCATCATTTTGCTTTCGCCGCGCCCCGGAATGATTTGCGGCGACATCCCCGTGACGCTGCCGCATCCCCGCGATGATACGGCTCCGGCGTTTCAAGATGTGCTGCGTCGCGCACGGTCTATTTTGCAAGCGGAGGGCAACGGCCGTGTCTAACCCCCCAGCCTCCATACCGCGCCGTGCCTCTGTGCCTTTCCGTCTCCGCGCCCCATCTGGGCGGGTGGTGGCTGTGCTGCTGGTGGGACTGGTGCTGGCGGGGTGGGAAACGGCCGTCACTCTTCTGCAAACCCCCGTCTACCTGGTTCCTGGCCCGTCGGCAATTGTGCGCTATTTGGCCGCGCACTGGCAGACGCTGCTGGCGGCGGGCGGCGTGACCCTGGCGGAGGCGATGACGGGGTTGGTGTTGGGAACGGCCGTTGGCCTCAGCCTCGCCGTTCTCATCACCTTTTGGGCGCGGCTGGAACAGGGCGTGCTGTCATTGGCGATTCTGGTCAAGTCCACGCCGGTGATTGCCATTGCGCCCATCCTCACCATCTGGCTGGGCTTTGGCCCCGCGCCAAAGGTGGTGGTCACGGCGCTGCTCACCTTTTTCCCGGTGCTGGTCAATGCCCTTAGCGGCTTCCGTGATGTGGATGAGGCGATTGTGGAGTATTTGCGCTCTCTGGATGCCAGCCCCCGTGAGATTTTTTGGTATGCACGTTGGCCGGGCGCACGGCCGTATCTCTTTGCCGCGCTGAAAGTGGTCACGCCATTGGCGATGATTGCCGCTGTGGTGGCGGAGTGGATGGGTGCGTCCAGCGGCTTGGGGCGGCAGATGTGGCTGGCGTATGCCAACCTGAACATGCCGGGATTGTTTGCGGCCGTTTTCGTCCTTACCATCCTCTCTACCTCACTTTATCAGGGTGTGATGCGGTTGGAGGGGCGGTTGTCGTGGGAGGAGATTGGCGAGCAGTAATCAGTAATCAGTATTCAGTAAGCAGTTTGCCGCTCACTGAATACTGATTACTGACTACTGAATACTGTTTACTGACCACTGAATACTGAAAAAGGAGAAGAACACAATGAAACGATACATATTAATCATTCTATTCTTATTGCTGGCTGGCTGCGCAAAGGAGCCGGAGCCAATGACGATGACGTTTATGGCCGGGTTCAAGCCGCAGGCGAATTTGCCGTTTGTGGGCGTGTACGTGGCGCAGGAGAAGGGCTTTTTTGCCGACGAAGGGCTGACGGTGGACATCCAGCACTCGGCGGGCGGGGGCGAGCATTTGCAACTGCTGGCCGCCGGTGAGGTGCAGGTGACGACGCAGGATGCGGCCGTGCTGCTCAAACGTCGCGCTGATCCGGGGCTGCCGTTGGTCTCCATTGGCCTGATTGGGCAGCGCGGGCAGCAGGCGTTTGTCGCCCTGGCCGATTCCGGCATTGCCACGCCCGCCGATTGGGAAGGGCATCTGGTGGGCTTTAAGGGCACGCCGCCGCCGGATTTATTTGCCATTATGGAGGCAACTGGCGTCAATGAGGATGACGTGGAACTGGTGAATGTGGGCTTTGACCCGCGTGTGCTGGTGGAAGGGCTGGTGGATGTGTATCCGGTGTACAAATCAAATGAGCCGTTTACGCTGCGCAGTTGGGGGTACGATTTGGTGCAGTGGGATGCGGCCGATTATGGCGTACCCACACTGGGGCTGACCTATGTGGCGACGGAGGAGCTAATCGCTGAGAACCCGGAGATGTTGGCGCGGTTTATGCGGGCGGCGATGCGCGGCATCGCTTACGCGCAGGAGAACCCGGACGAAGCGGTGCAGATCACGCTGAAATACGCCGAGGGCGCAGACCCAGAACTAATGCGCTTTATGCTGGATGCGGAATTGGCGGACTTTACCTCGCCGGTGACGGAGGCGAATGGGGTGGGTTGGCAAACATCTGACCAATACCAGGCGCTGGCCGATATGCTGCTGACTTATGACGCCATCGCTGCGCCGGTGGATGTGTCGCAGGCGTTTACGAATCAGTTTTTGCAGCAGAAGTAGGGCGTGAAACGTGAAACGTAAAACGTGAAAGGCCGGGTTTCTCTCAGGAACCCGGTTTTTTTGCGGCTGGTGATTGGCTTCTGCCAGTAGGGCGGAGATGAGAAGCCAGTAGGATGATGATGAGAAGCCAGTAGGATGATGATGAGAAGCCAGTGGGACGGAGACAAGACGCCAGTGAGATGCCACAGATTATTTGTAGGTCTCTTGCAACGTTATCTTATGCGTCATGTCTCATCATGACGTATAATCGCCGTGATGAGTGACAAAATCCCGCCCAAACGACAAATTTCCCCCCAAACACAATCGGAAGATACCCGTCTTGCCGGTGTGCTGCGGCCGCAGCGATTGGTTGAATTCACTGGACAAGAGAAGATGAAGGCCAATCTTGCCATTTTGATTGAGGCGGCGCAGGCGCGGCAGGAGCCGCTTGACCACATCCTCTTTCATGGCCCGCCCGGTTTGGGCAAAACAACCCTGGCGCATGTGGTTGCCAATGAGATGAATGTGAATGTGCGCATTACGGCCGGCCCGGCCATTGAACGGGCGGGTGATTTGGCGGCGATTTTGACGAATATGCGTGCCGGGGACATTTTGTTTATTGATGAGGTGCATCGGCTGGGGCGGGCGGTGGAGGAGATTTTGTATCCGGCAATGGAAGATTTTGTGCTGGATATTGTGGTGGGGAAGGGGCCGGGCGCGAAAAATGTGCGCCTGAAGCTGCCCAAATTTACGGTGATTGGGGCGACGACGCGGTTGGCGTTGATTACGGCACCGCTGCGGGCGCGGTTTGGTGCGGCCTATCGCATGGACTTTTATGAGTTACCGGCGATGGAGCATATTGTCACGCGGGGTGCGGGAATTTTGGGCGTGCCCATTATGCCGGAAGGAGCGACGGAGATTGCGCGGCGGGCGCGGGGGACGCCGCGTGTGGCGCTGCGTCTGCTGCGCCGTGTGCGCGATTATGCGCAGGTGCGGGCGGAGGGGGAGATTACACAGGAAACGGCCGTTGCCGCCCTCAACCTCCTAGAAATTGACCCATTGGGATTGGATGAACTAGACCGCCGCGTGCTGCGAGCCATCATCGAGAAATTTGGCGGCGGCCCGGTAGGGCTAGAAACCATTGGCGCATCCATCAGCGAGGAGCCGGACACCATTATGGATGTGGTGGAACCGTATTTATTGCAATTGGGCTTTTTGGAGCGCACGCCACGCGGCCGTGTGGCGACGCCGCACGCTTACAAACATTTGGGAATTGACTATACGCCTAATACTACCCCCCAACAGGGTAAATTGTTTTGAGTGTAGAGTGCAGAGATAAAGATAGAGAAAAGTTCTCCACTCTATCTCTCGACTCTATCTCTATCTAATTCAGATGATAGAATTTGGTCGTTTGCTCATTATTATTGGACTGGTGATTGTGTTGGCGGGTGTGCTGGTGCTGGTGGCCGCTCGCTTTTTCCCCTGGCTGGGTCATTTGCCCGGCGACATCCGCATTGAGACGGAAAAGGTGAAGCTCTTTTTCCCGCTGGCGACTATGTTGTTGGTGAGCTTGCTGGGGTCTGTGCTGCTGAATGTGGTGCTGCGTATTTTTCACAAGAATTAACCGCAAAGAACGCAAAGGGCGCAAAGAATAAGAGAAAAACTTTGCGCCCTTTGCGTTCTTTGCAGTTTAACTTTGTTTTTACAGTCCGTACAACTCGCTAAATTTGACTGTAGCGTAGCGCATGAATGCCGCTGAACTGAGGGGCTGCCCGGTGACGCGCTGTACCAGTTCGCCAGGGGTGAATTTACGGCCGTGCTGGTGAATATTCTCGCGCAGCCAACTGAGCAAAGCGGTGGTTTTGCCCTGTGCCATTTCATCAGCAATTTCGGGGTGTTGGGCGACGGCCGTTTCATAAAACTGTGCCGCATACAAATTCCCCAACGCATACGTCGGGAAATAGCCAAAACCGGGTCGCGTCCAATGCACATCTTGCAGACAGCCCTGCGAATCCGTTGGCGGTACAACCCCCAGCAGTTCCTTCATTTTGTCATTCCATGCTGTTGGTAAATCTGCTGGAAGCAGGTCGCCGTTCAACATGGCCTGTTCTAATTCAAAGCGCAAAATAATATGGAAATTGTAGGTCAGTTCATCCGCTTCCACGCGAATGTACGATGGTTGAGCCTTATTGACCGCCCGATAAAATGCCTCGGCGGTGTGCCCGCCTAATTGTGTTGGGAACATCTCTTGCAGTTTAGGGAAATGTGCCTGCCAAAAGCCTCGGCTGCGCCCCACAATATTTTCAATCATCCGTGATTGCGATTCGTGGATGCCTAACGATGTGCCGCGTGCCAACGGCGTGCGATACAGGTCAGGGTGTGTGCCTTGCTCATACATGGCATGACCAGATTCATGCAAGCCGCCAAATACGGCCGGATTCAAGAAGTCAGGATACCAGCGCGTGGTAATACGGGCGTCGTCTCGTGTGAAACTGGTTGCGAAGGGGTGAACGACCGTCCCCAGGTGACCGCGTTCGTAATCGTAGCCCACAGCGGCGGTAATGTGGCGCACGAATGCCTTTTGCTTCTCGGTGTCAAACGGCTGGTGTACCAGCGAATCATCCACCGCATCATTCCTGGCCTCGACTGCCTGGCGCAGCGGTACAAGTTCTTCTTTTACGCCAGCAAAGATGGAGCGTACATCGGCCGTTTTCATGCCCGTTTCGTATTTGTCCAGCAGTGCGTCATATGCCTCGTCTTCATAGCCATACATTTCGGCCAAATCCTGGCACAATTCTACAACCTGCTCCAGCCAGGGTTGGAATTCAGCGAAATTGTTCTCTGCCCGCGCTTTTACCCAGGCCGGACGTGCCTGCCCGCTGACTTCAGAGGCGTGTTTGACGTACTCCGGTGTGAGTTTGCGCTCGTTAGCATAATGGCGCTGCAAATACCGCAGCAGGCTTGCTTCGTTGCTGTCGTAGGGATACTCCTTGACTTCTTCTGCGGCGGCTTCAATCAATTCGCCCATTTCATCGGAGACAAAGAGGTTGTATGACAACTGGCGCAGGGTTGTCATTTGGTCAATACGTGCTCGAATTCCCTTAGGGGGCATGTTGGTTTCTCGATCCCAGCTTAGTACGCCCATAGCTTTATCAATGTCGTGAATTTGATGTACTTTTTCTAACAAAGTTTCATATTTTGTGGTCATGATTACTCCTAGCTTGCGCGGTTAGACGATTGTCTAATAGACGTGTGGACGTATTTTTATCCGAAAGTTGAGTGGATAGCAAGGTATTTGTACATGATGGGTTTCTGTTCGCGCATTATGTGCAAATTACATCACGTATGTTCTCAGTAAGGTGGCGGATGTTGCTGCTTGTACGGTGAAGGGGCCAAGGGCGGCAGGCAGCAAGGTGAAGGAGATGGCAGGGAGGGGAGTGTGGTTGAGCACGGCCGTTCCTGCCACACAGCCCCATATTTCAAAGGTACGGCCGTCGCATACCCCATGCCATTCACTGCCAGCAGCCATTTCTACCCGCTCCGTCACAAAATAGCGATTGGCACACAACCGAAACTGCTTGACGCCTTCCTCGTCGCTGACTAGTTCTGGTTGGCACAATGATGGTTCTACTTGAGCAAAGTTGATCACATCCAGTGCTTTGTCAACATGCAGCGGGCGCGGTTTACCCGTCGTCTTTCGATTCCAATCGTACACGCGGTACGTGGTGTTTGAGTTTTGTTGAATTTCGGCAATGACTGTGCCGCCGAGGATGGCGTGCAGTGTGCCCGCAGGTACACAAACGACATCGCCAGTACGGACGGAGACGCGATGCAAATAGGGTTCCAGCTTGCCATCGGCAATAGCTTGACGGAACTTGTCGGGGGTTGTGCCTTCCGTTACGCCGTAAATAATGGCGGCATCTGGCTGGGCGTGCAGCACCACCCACATTTCTGACTTGCCGAGTTCGTTGCTTTCATGCTTTTGTGCATAATCATCATTGGGATGAACTTGCACAGAAAGGTTTTGTTGTGCATCCAATAGCTTGATCAGCAAAGGGAATTTGCCGCGCTCTTGTGCCCATTGGCTGTTTGTGCCTAGCAGTTCCAGGCCAAGTTGTTGGTGGACTTGGGGGAGGGTTTGGTTAGCGAAACGGCCGTTCCGCACAACAGAAGCCCCATCAGGATGTGCTGCGATCTCCCAACTTTCGGCAATAATGCCTAGTGGCAGTGTCCGGTCAAATAACAATTCCAAATTGCGCCCACCCCATACATAATCCTTCAAAACCGGGCTAAACAAGAGGGGATACAAATCGTTCATAGTTAGGAAAGGATAGAGTGTAGAGCTAGAGGAAGAGAAGGCTACCCTCTAGCTCTTGCTCTAGCTTCTTTTAAGGTAGACAATGCCGAGCGGCGGCAGCGTCAGGCGGATGGAATGCGGTTGTTCTTGCCAGGCTGTTGGCTCGCTGGTCATCGGTTCACTGTTCACAATGCCTGTGCCGCCGTACTGTTGGGCATCGCTGTTCAAGATTTCTCTGTAATCTCCAGCTTTGGGAACGCCCAGACGGTAATCGTCGCGCACGACCGGTGTGAAATTGCAAACAACCAGAACCTGTTCGCCGCTGCTGGGGGCAATACGCGCAAAGGCTAAAATACTGCGCTGCCCATCGCGGAAATCAATCCACTGGAACCCTTCCCAGGAATTATCTTCTTCGTGTAATGCGGCTTCATTAGCGTAAAGGTGGTTCAATTCCTTCATCAATAGTTGCAAGCCCTGATGTTTGTCGTCCTGTTCCAGCAAGTGCCAATCCAAACTGCGTGCTTCGCTCCACTCGCGCCATTGGCCGAATTCGCTGCCCATAAACAGCAGCTTCTTGCCGGGATGTGCCCATTGATAGCCGTACAACAGGCGCAGATTAGCGAATTTTTGCCATAAATCGCCGGGCATTTTGTCTAACATGCTTCGTTTGAGGTGGACAACTTCATCATGGGAGAAGGGCAGCATGAAGTTTTCGCTGAAGGCGTAGAGCAGGGAGAAGGTAAGTGTGCCCTGGTGATAGGCGCGATGCACGGGCTCGTTGCTCATGTAGCGTAGGGTGTCGTGCATCCAGCCCATGTTCCATTTGTAATTGAAGCCCAGCCCGCCGTTGCTGGGCGGTTTGGTGACACTGCCCCAGGCGGTGGACTCCTCGGCGATGGTAATCACGTCGGGGTAGAGTTCGTGCAGGCGGTCGTTGAAGGCGCGGATGAATTCGATGGCTTCCAGATTTTCGCGGCCACCGTAGCGATTGGCGACCCATTCGCCTGATTCGCGGGAGAAGTCGAGGTAGAGCATGGAGGCTACAGCGTCCACGCGCAGGCCGTCAATGTGGTATTTGTCGGCCCAAAAGATGGCGTTGCTGATGAGGAATTGGCGTACTTCGTAACGGCCGTAATTAAAAATCAATGTTCCCCAATCCGGGTGTGCCCCCTTGCGTGGGTCGGAATGTTCGTAAAGGTGTGTGCCATCAAAAAAACTGAGGCCGTGCTGGTCGGTGGGGAAGTGCGCGGGGACCCAGTCCAATATGACGCCGATGCCTGCTTGATGGCAGGCATCTACAAAATACATGAAATCTTCTGGCGTACCAAAGCGGCTGGTAGGTGCAAAATACCCCGTGACCTGATAGCCCCACGAACCATCAAAAGGATGTTCGGCGACAGGCAGTAGTTCAATGTGCGTATAGCCCATCTCTTTGACGTAGGAGACGAGTTGATCCGCCATATCGCGGTAGGTTAGCCATCCCCATCCATCGCCATCTGGTTTGAGTTTCCAGGAGCCAAGATGCACTTCATAAACGCTGATAGGGGCATTTAGTCCCTGAAGTGCAGACCGCTGCGTTAGCCAATCTGCGTCTTGCCATTGGTATTTGTTGATGTCCCAGACTATGGAGGCGGTGTTAGGACGCATTTCGCTGAAGAAGCCCACCGGGTCGGTTTTTGTGACCATGTAGTCTTGATAGCGGGTTTTGATTTCGTATTTGTATAGTTCGCCTTCGCCGAGGCCGGGAATGAAGAGTTCCCATATGCCGCTGTTGTGGTAGAAGCGCATAGGATGGCGACGGCCGTCCCAATTGTTGAAATTGCCTACTACGCTGACGCGCAAGGCGCTGGGCGCCCACACGGCAAAACGGACACCGGTACGGCCGTTCACTTCAGCCAGGTGTGCCCCCATGCGCTCATACACATGCAAATGTGTGCCCTGAGCTAACAAGTATTCGTCAAAATCTGTGAGCAGCGGCGGAAAAGAATAGGGGTCATCTGCTTCATATGTCATCCCGTCATGCGTGGTCACGCGCAAGCGATAATCTAGTGGCAATGTCCGCCCCGGCAAAATTACCTCATAGAAACCGTTAGGATGTACTCGCTGCATGTCCGCCGGCTCGCCATCCAGCAAAACTTGTACCTGTGCAGCATGGGGCAAAAAAGCGCGAACGACAGCATTTTCTTCATAAGGGTGAGGGCCAAGCACGGCAAAAGGATTGCCGTGGTATCCATTAACGATGGCTGTCAATTCTTCAGCCGAAATTGTTGGTGAGATAGTCATGTAGTCATGCTCCTGCTAATTGGGAAGGAAAGGAACTTTTGCCTAACGATAGCAAATCAGGGCAGAAAATCAAGCCATACCCGGCGAAGTCTACCATTCTTCCGAATTTACGAGATGAAAAATGAGTGACGCGAAGGAAAAAGGAAAAACGACCGTTCTCAATTTCTATATTGAATAACGGCCGTTCTCAGCTCAGAATGTAATGGGTTTGTAATGATTGTCTTTGAAAGCGGCTATCGGGACTCGAACCCGAGATAACAGCTTGGGAAGCTGCTGTGTTACCGCTACACCATAGCCGCAGGAAGTGTCCGAATTATAGTCATCACAAAAACTCATGTCAAATCTCGTTTGCATGTTTCAAGATTTGCCCTTTGCACTTAACGTTACGTTTCACGCATCAGGTTTCACTGTGATAAAATTACCCCATGTTAGAAGAACTCATCGTTATTGGCGGCGGATTAGCTGGATCAGAAGCAGCGTGGCAGGCAGCAGAGCTGGGCGTACAAGTGCGTCTGTATGAGATGCGCCCGCAGCGCAGCACCCCAGCGCACGTTTCCGACAGGCTGGCGGAACTGGTGTGCAGTAATTCGCTGGGATCGTCGCTGCCGCATAAAGCGCCCGGCCTGCTGAAAGCGGAGCTGCGCGGACTAGGATCGTTGATTTTGGCCTGTGCGGAGGAAACGGCCGTTCCCGCCGGTTCCTCCCTCGCTGTAGATAGAAACAACTTTGCCGCGCTGGTCACAGAACGTATCGCCGCCCATCCCAACATCGAACTCGTGCGCGAAGAAGCCACGGCCGTTCCCCACACCCCCTGCATCATCGCCAGTGGTCCGCTTACCTCATCCGCGCTCACAGAGAGCATCAGCCAGCTAACCGGGCAGCAGTATCTCTACTTTTATGACGCCCTCTCGCCCATCGTCAACTACGACACCGTCAATTTGGATGTGGCCTTCCGCCAGTCCCGCTACGATAAAGGCGAGCAGGAAGAAGGCGACTATCTCAACTGCCCAATGACGAAAGAGGAGTACGGCCGTTTCCACGCCGCCCTCCTCCAAGCCGAAACCATCACCCTGCGCCAATTCGAGCAAGAAGACCCACACTTCTTCGAGGGCTGTATGCCCATTGAAGTGATGGCCGGGCGCGGCGAAGATTCGCTAGCCTTTGGCCCCATGCGCCCCGTTGGTTTGATCGACCCGCGAAATGGGAAACGGCCGTACGCCGTCGTGCAACTGCGCCAGGACAACCTCGTCGGCTCCCTCTACAATATTGTCGGCTTCCAGACCAACCTCAAATGGGGCGATCAGCGCCGCGTGCTGCGCCTCATTCCCGGCCTGGAAAACGCCGAATTTATGCGTTATGGCATGATGCACCGCAACACCTACATCAACGCACCACAGCTTTTGCAGCCTACTTTGCAATATCGCGGCCGTACCGACCTCTTCTTTGCCGGGCAAATCGTCGGCGTCGAAGGATACATGGGCAACGCCGCCTCCGGGCTGCTCGCCGGCATCAATGCCGCCCGCCTGCTGCACGGGCAAATGCCCGTCATCTTCCCCACCAACACCATGCTGGGAGCACTGCATCACTACATTACCCACGCCGAAGCAAAAGGCTTCCAACCCATGAAGGCTAACTTTGGCCTCTTCCCGCCGCCGCCCGGCAAAACCGGCAAAGCAGACCGCTACCGTTGGTACAGCGAGCGGGCGCTGACTTCCCTGCGCCGCTTCACCCGTGCCAATGGCATACGCTATCGTGAACAATTGGCAGTGAACAGTAATCAGTTATCAGTAAACGGTGATTCAGTGATCGGTAATCAGTAAACGGTTCATCCTTCACTCTTCACCCTTCATCCTTATGGCTCAATCTTTGACACAATGGCTGCACAATCAGACCGACGCGCTGTGTAGAGCGATTCTTTACCGTGCGCCGAACATGCTGCCAGATGTGGAAGATGTGGCCGATTTCTTGCACCTGGTTGCCGACAATGCGCACTCTGCCCACGAAGTGCAGCTCCTGGCAATACAAAACTGGGCGCTGACCAATGTTGGTCACGATGCCCCCTTTGCCAACGATTGGGTCACACTGCTGCGCGTACTCAAACAAGAGGTCGTCAAGGCACTTAAAGAACAGCACCCGCCAGAAGAAACCCTGAATCGCTGGATGCAATTAGACGAACTCTTTAGCTATGCCCTTATCGAAGTGACCCAACTCGCCAGCGATATTCATCGTGCGTCCATGTTGGAGCATATGGCCGATCTGCGTCACCAAATGGAACACGTCGAAAGAACCAAAGCCAGCTTCATTGGCGTTGCTGCGCACGAATTGAGAACCCCGCTCACTATTTTGGAGGGGTATGCCAACATCCTGCGTGCCGAAACAGCCCCCGATTCACAATTGCGCCTGTACGTGGAAGGGCTGGGCAATGGCACACGGCGTATGAATGAAATTATCGCCGACATCATCGACGTATCCTTGATTGATATGCACCAGGTTGAGTTGAAGTACCAAGAGTTTTATCTGGAGAAGGTCATTTTGATGGCCGCCGACAAGCTGGATAAACACTTTGGTCAGCGGCGTGTTGACCTGGTGATTATGCCGCTGCCGGTGGAGGAACGTGTTTATGGTGATCCAGAGCATTTACTCAAAGCCTTTTCTAAAGTGCTGCTGAATGGCCTGAAATACACGCCTGATGGAGGGCGCGTCACTGTAACTGGCGTACTTACCCGTCAGGAAGAGGCCACGGGCACGATAGCAGGATATATTGACGTACAAATTGCAGATACTGGCATTGGCATTGATCGGGAGAACTTTGACTTGATTTTTAGCAAGTTCACCAGCGTGACTGATGTCAGTTTGCATTCATCTGGTAAAACCAAGTTTAAGGGTGGTGGGCCGGGATTGGGCTTGCCCATTGCCAAAGGGATTGTGGAAGCACACGGCGGCCGTATTTGGGTAGAAAGCCCTGGCTGCGACGAAGAAACCTGTCCTGGCAGTATCTTCCATTTGGAAATCCCCCTGTTAATGGAAATGCCGGAAGGATGGAGTTAGGAAAGGATGAGAGATGAAGGGTAAGGGATGAAAGAAGGCTGTTCATCCTTCATCCCTCACCTTCATCCTTACTATTTGGAGGATTGATGGACATAACAGTTGAAAGCACAGTCACAGACGTGACCGTATATCCAGACCGGGCGCGGGTGACGCTGCGTGGGGAGTGTATGATTAAGCCGGGCGTGCATCGTTTGCAGGTAGATGAACTGCCGCTGCTCATGGAGACGGAATCTGTGCGTGTGATGGGGCAGGGTACGGCGAAAGTACGTTTGTTGGGTGTAGATGTCTCCCGCCATCATTACACAGAGACGCCTTCTGAAAAGGTGCGCGAACTGGAGCAGCAGATTGAGCAGTTGGAAGATGACCTGCGCACTTTGCAAGATGATAAAACAGGCTGGCTGGCACAGGCAAAGTATTTGGATGGCTTGCGTCAATCTACAGCCGAGTTTGCCAAAGGGCTGGCGCGAGGACGTATTGACGTGGCGCAGCAGAGTACATTGCTGACCTTTTTGCAGGAGGAGGACGGCCGTATCCGCGCAGCCACCCGTGAATTAGACCAACAACAGCGGGAACTGAACCGCCAGTTAGACAAACTGCGCCGTGAATTGAAAGCGCTGCAATCGGCCCGCCCGCGTGAACGTTACCAGGCCAATATGGATGTGGAAGCCCTGAGCGAAGGCGACTTCACCCTCTCGTTGAGCTTTGTGGTGCGTAAGGCTGGGTGGCGACCCTTGTACGATGTGCGCTTCTTGACTAACGGCGACGCACCCCGATTGGCGGTTAGCTATATCGCTGAAATTTTCCAGAATACCGGGCAAGATTGGCCGGATGTGGCCGTGACTGTTTCGACGGCGCGTCCGGCGCTGAACCAACGACTGCCGGAACTGCGTCCCTGGTTTGTGGATGAATGGCAGCCTCAAGTGATGGCAAAAAAGAGTGCGCCGACCGGGAAACGTATGCGGGCGGAGGCTCCTGCCCCGGCTATGGATAGGGAAGACGCGATGCTCTTTGCTGACGCCGCACCGCCGGAACCGCAGCCAGTGGTGGCAGAAGTGGCGGTGGCCGAGGTGCAGAGTGGGGGCACGGCCGTTTCCTTCAAAGTGGGTGGCTCTGTAGACATTCCCGGCGATGGCTCGCCGCACAAAACCACCGTCAGCGAGTTTGAGTTTGCGCCTAAGGTGGATTATCTGGCTGTGCCCAAGCATACGGACGCCGTTTTCCGCCGCGCCACGCTGACCAACGACAGTCCCAGCCCGCTGCTTGCTGGTTCTGCCAGCCTCTTTGTGGATGAGGAGTTCATCGGGCAGACGAAGCTGGAGTACGTGCCCACGAATGGGGAGTTGGAACTGCTGCTGGGCGTGGAGGAGCGCATCACCATTGAGCGTGAGTTAGCGCGGCGCGACGTGGATAAGCGGCTGTTGAAGGATAATCGTCAGCTTCGCTATGGCTACAAGATGACGGCGAAGAATTTGTTGGAGACGGCCGTACAACTAGAACTTCACGATCACATCCCCGTGCCCCGCCACGAGCAAATTAAGGTCAGGCTGGAGAATGCCCAACCTGCCCCCGCCAAACAAAGCGATCTCAATCTGCTGGAATGGCACCTCACTTTGCCTGCCGGAGCGGAACAAGCGGTTACTTATGAGTACCTTGTTGAGCACCCCCGCGCCATGCAGGTGACAGGATTGGCGGAGTGAAGACAGTAATCAGTAGGTCAGTATTCAGTTAATGTTTTACTGACCACTGACCACTGAATATTGATCACTGAATACTGAAAAGGAGTTTTCCATTACTACCAAACCCGACACATTTCCCACCCAGTCACCGCGTGAGCGGGCGTTTTTGATTGGCGTGGAATTAAAGCAGGAACGGCCGTTGCTCCCCGTAGAAGAAAGCTTGGAAGAACTGGCGCGGCTGGCCGACACCGCCGGTATTGACGTGGTGGGGCAAGCCATCCAACGGCTAGACAGACCCAATCCCGCCACTTACATTGGCGCAGGTAAAATCGAAGAAGTGCAAATGCTGGTCGAAGAACTCGATGCTGGCGTGATTATCTTCGACGATGAACTCTCGCCGCGCCACCAGCGCGAACTGGAGAAAATATTTGGCGAAGAGATCAAACTGCTTGACCGCACCGCGCTCATTTTGGACATCTTTGCCCTGCACGCCCAGACGCACGAGGGCAAACTGCAAGTTGAACTGGCGCAGCTAGAATATCGGCTGCCGCGCCTGACACGCATGTGGACACACCTGGCGCGACAGGCTGGCGGTCGTGCTGGCGGGGCTAGCGGTGGTGTTGGCTTGCGCGGCCCCGGTGAGACGCAGCTCGAAGTAGACCGCCGCGAAATTGGGCGGCGCATTGCCCATCTCAAAGAGCAATTGGAAGCGGTGCGTGCTCGTCGCAGCCGCCATCGTGCCAAGCGGCAGCAAACTGAACTGCGCGTCGTCGCCATTGTAGGCTACACCAACGCTGGAAAATCGACGCTGCTCAACGCCATTAGCGGCGCGGATGTGTTGGAGGCGGACATGCTCTTTGCTACGCTTGACCCTACCACGCGCCGCGTGCAGATGCCGGGTGGCCGTGAGGTCTTGTTCACGGATACGGTTGGGTTTATTCAGAAATTGCCCACGCAGATTGTGGCCGCTTTCCGCGCTACGCTGGAGGAAATTCAGGATGCGGATGTGCTGCTGCATGTGGTGGATGTGACCCATCCGCAGGCGGCGGCGCAAATTGAAGCGGTTGAGGATACGCTGGCGGAGCTAGAAGTAGATGATTTGCCGGTGGTGATGGCGCTAAATAAGATTGACTTGTTGCCGGATGACGCAGACCCGCTGCACGACCTGGAGCTTTTTGGTCCGGCGGTGCTGGTTTCGGCCAGGAAGCGGTTGGGTTTTGACGAGTTAATGGTGGCCGTTGAGGCGGCGATGGTGCAATATTTGCAGCCGCTGCACGTCAAGCTGCCGTACAAGCGCGGTGATTTGCTGGCGATGTTGTACGAACGCGGCCAGGTTGATGGCGAGGAGCATGGGAGTGATGGGGTGGAGGTGTACGGCCGTCTTCCTCCTCGCCTGTTCCCCTATTTCAAACTGTACATGGTGGTTGATGAGTAGGGGAATGGCATTGCCATGCCCCTGCATTAAGTGAGGCATTCAATGAGTTTCGACGAACGGATGAACAGATTTCTCGACTGGTTGAGCGATTTCTTTGCCCAGTATCCCGGTGTGCTGCCGATATTGGGCTTACTGTTAATTGTGCTTAACTTTATTTTGCAAATTTTCCCCGGCCCAAACAGCGGTTGGTTTGTGGAGAGTAATTTCTGCCTGCATCTTGGCCTGATCATTGCCATGATTGGCTTTCTGCTAGTGCGCCCCATTACCCGCGAATAAGCGTGAAACGTAAAACGTGAAGCGTGATGCCTTTTTAGTCACGTTTCACGCATCACGTTTCAGCTTGAACTCTGCAAAATCCGAACCTATTTTTTATGAAGGATACCGATGACTGACATTGCTGCCATTGCTAGACAAAAACCTGTTCAAGCCGCGTTAGCTTCCTTTACTTCACAATTAGATGAGATCATTGACCTGATTATTCAGGTGCAGCAAATTCCCGCACCGACGTTTGCTGAGGGGCAGCGGGCGCATTTTGTGGCACAGCAATTTGCCACAGCGGGACTGGTGGATGTGCAGGAAGATGATCTGCATAATGTGTACGGCCGTTTCCCTGGCACCAACTCGCACTTACCCCCTGTCATCCTCAGCGCACACACAGACACCGTGTTCCCGCAAGAAACAGACCTGACCATTCGTCAAGAGAATGGCTCCATTTATGGCCCTGGCATTGGCGACAATTCTACCGGCGTGGCTGGCCTGATTACGCTGGCGAAGAGCTTATGGGCACATGGCCTGCATCCGGCGGCCGACCTCTGGTTTGTGGCGAATGTGGGCGAGGAAGGCATGGGGGATTTGCGCGGGATGCGGGCGGTGGTGCAGCGATTTGGGAGCAACGGCCGTTACATTGTCGTTGAAGGTGGCATTTTCGGTTTCGTCTGTCACCAGGCTATTGGCGTGCGCCGCTTCCGTCTTGATTTTCAAGCGCCGGGCGGCCATTCTTGGGGCAGCTTCGGCCGTACCAGCGCCATTCACGTCATGAGCCACCTGATTGCCGCCATTGACCAAATCAAGGTTCCCGAATCGCCACGTACGACGTACAACGTGGGTGTGGTGCAGGGCGGGCAGTCCATCAACAGCATTGCACAGTCGGCCAGCTTGTGGCTGGATTTGCGTTCAGAGGATGTGATTGCATTACAAGCCTTAGAGACGCAAGTGCGGCAGTTGGCCGCAGATTTGCAGGTGCGTTTTCCAGAAGCGGCCGTTACCTTTACCCTTGTTGGCGACCGCCCAGCGGGGTCTATTCCTCGTGATGCCCTCCTGGTGACTTGGGCAGAAGCCGCACTGCGGCAGGTCGGGCGAGAGAAAATAGAATATTTCGCGGGCAGCACCGATACCAATATCCCGCTCAGCCAGGGTATTCCCGGTGTATGCGTGGGTTTGGCTCGTTCTGCGAACGTTCACCGTTTGGATGAGTACCTGGATCCATCTGATTTACCCGCTGGTCTGGGGCAATTGCTTTTGTTAACATTGGCCGCAAGCGGCATGTAGACAAGTTACAGGTTACAAACAGGTGATCTGTAACTTGTAACCTGCAACTTTCTCACATTTTCCCATTAGTAGGAGGTACGATGAACTTTGAACTGAATGCTGAACAGCGTGAATTTCGCCATTTTGTGCATGAATTTGTGGCGAAGGAAGTGAAGCCGATGGCTCGCCATACGGATGAGTCAGGTGAATTTAATTGGACGGCCGTCCATAAAATGGGGCCGATAGGGCTGCTTGGGTTGGAAGTGCCGGAGGAATATGGCGGCGCAGGCGTTGACCCCATCAGCGCGGCGATTGCCATTGAAGAGCTGGCCTGGGGCTGCGGTTCGACGGCGCTAGCGGTGTCGGCGCATAATGGGCTGGCGCTGGGGCCGGTGGTGGCTTATGGTTCCGAGGCGCAGAAGCAGGCTTGGCTGCCGAAGCTGGCAACGGGCGAGGGTAAGTTGGCTTGCCTTTCGCTAACGGAACCGGGCGCGGGGTCTGATTTGCAAGGCGGGGTGCGGACAACGGCCGTTAAAGAGGGTGACTCCTGGATTATTGATGGCAGCAAAATGTGGATGACCAACGCTTCCATTTCCGATTTGATGGTGGTGCTGGTGCGCAGCGACCGCGCCGGGGGCAGCCGCAGTCTCAGCCACATCCTCGTGCCCACCGGCACAGCGGGCGTGACCATTGCCCCGGCGGAGAAAAAAATGGGGCTGAAAGGCTCACCCACGCACGCCGTCACCTTTGATAATGTGCGCGTGCCCTTAGAAAATGTGCTGGGCACGGAAGGGCGTGGTTTGCACCAGACATTGGCGACGCTGGACAGCGGCCGTGTGAGCATTGGCGCGTTGGCCGTTGGGCTGGCGCAGGCCGCTTATGAGGCGGCGCTGAAATATGCCCACGAACGCGAGACCTTTGGCAAACCGATTGCCCATCATCAGGCGGTGCAGTGGATGCTGGCCGATGCGGCGACGGAGATTCAGGCGGCGCGGCTGATGGTCTATTGGGCGGCGGCGAAGAAGGCTTCGGGGCAGCGGTATACGCAGGAGGCGGCGATGGCGAAGCTGTTCGCCACCGAGGTCAGCGAGCGGGTTTGCCGCAATGCGATACAGGTTCACGGTGGGTATGGCTACAGCCGCGAGTTTGAGGTGGAGCGCATGTACCGTGACACGCGCCTGATGACGATTGGCGAGGGCACGAGTGAGATTCAACGATTAGTCATTGCGCGGAGCATTTTGGGGCTGTAGGGATTTTTTATGAAACGTGAGGCGTGAAACGTGATAAGAAAATGATCGCGTTTCACGCTTACCTAATCAGAAGGAAGACGATGGCGGCGACGATGAGGAGGGCGATGACGATGCCGCCGTAGAGGAGCCAGGGGCGTGGTTTGGAGGTGGGTTTTGTTTTTTTGAGGGGGCGGGGATTTTGTTCGGCGGAAACGGCCGTGTCTAGCGCAGTCAGCATTTGCTGCACCGTTTCGTAACGATTCCACTCTTGCCGCCAGAGGCAATTTTTGACCAGTTTATACGTTTTGGGAGTCAGGTCGCCGCGTACTTCTTGCAAGGGTGTTTCTTGTGGCAGTAAGTGCTGCTCAAAGATGCTCCATTGCGAGATGGGAATGGCTGGCTTTGCCCCAGCTAGCATTTCATACAACATAATGCCCAACGAATAGATGTTGCTGGGGCCGCTAAGGGGCTGCCCGCTTTGCTGCTCCGGTGATGCGTAGTCGAGGTGATGCACCTGCCCTGGCTTGATGTGTAATTCAGTAGGAATGTTACGGATAGGGATGCCCAGGTCTATGAGGAGCGGTGTGCCGTCAGGTTGCAGCAGAATGTTAGCGGGGCGTAGGTCATGGTGAATGATGCCTGCCGGGTGAGCAACGGTGAGGGCATCGGCAATGTGGCGGATGAATTGTAAGGCGGCAGTGGGATCGGGCCAGGAATTATTGGCGTGCCATTCTGCAAATTGCGTGTCGAGGAAGCTGCCGGGGGCGTGTTTGATGATGGCGTACGGCCGTTTCTCATCTGTCTGGCTGGTATGAAGCACAGGGGCAATGTGGGGATGTTGCAATTGGGAGATTGTGGTCATGCGTCGCTGGAACTGTCCGGCGAGGTCTGCGTTTTCTTCAGCGGTAGTATGCAATATTTCCAGAAAGACCGGTTTGTGAGATTTGCTATCGTCGGCCACGTAGAGAGAGCTGTTCAAGCGTTCTTTGACCAGCTCTTGTACCCGATACTGCCCAATCGTCTGACCGTTAAAATCGATAGCCATTATTTTATGGAGCGAGGAACCGGATGGTTCGGGACTCGCTGCTCCGCAGAATATCCCCGTTTTCGTTGATTAATTGTACCTGCCATTGAGCGGATACGGCCGTTGCTGCCGCTTGTGCGTTAGTATTCAGGCGATATTGTGTACCCAAATTCGGCTCGGCGATGGTGCCCAGAGTATATTCTCCTGCTTCAGTAAATAAAACCACTTGAAAAAACTGACCTTCATTCAGTGGCAATGACCACTGCCAGTAAAATGATAGTACATCCTCCACACGAAACAGTGCTTCACTGGGCGGCCCATACAGTTTGATTTGTGCATCTGGTGGGAGTGTGGGTTGTGGTGTAGCGCTGGGCTGCGGTGTCGCTGATGGGATGGGGGTGCTTGTGGCAGGGACGGTTGCTGCTATGTCCCCATCTTCTGTTGTTTGCGGCTCGTTTGCGATTGGAACGGCCGTTTCTGTCGCCGTTTCCCTATCAATGGCAAACCACCCATTAATAAGCGCCAGGCAAAACAGTAAAAAAAGCAGCGGGGCAAAAATATAAAAAATGCGGCGAACCTTATCGACTAGTGACCCCATTCCATTAATCGGCTCCTTTGGCGTCCAAACTCAATGATGCTTCATTGTAGCATAATGTACGGTAGGTGATGAGTGGCGGGTATATTCGCATACACGCCACTCATATACGCATCCATTATCCGCCAGGTAAATCAAAGCAATTGCCCGTATTGTACTGCACAGAATGGTCTGCGTTGGCGACCAGGGCGCACATTTGTGTAGCCGTGGCGGGACGATCATTGACCGTGTATTGCGTGAAGGGGCGCGGCCCACCGTACAAAATCCAGGGGCCACTGCCGGGCATGCCTGCGTTTTCTTGGGTAACGGTGTTGAAGAAGAAATGGATGTGTACGCCTGGTAACTGCTCGGTGAACTCAAAGGTTTCGTAATCCACTACGTATGCGCCAGATTCGTTGAGGGTGATGCCGTTGATACGCACAAACAGGCCCGGTGGCACGGTGGCGGTGGGTGTAGCTGTCGGTGGATTGGTGGGAGAGGGCACGGCCGTATTCGTGGCCGTCGGTTCAGTCGTGGCAGTGGATTCGGGGGTGGCTGTCGCGGCGGCTGTGGGAGCCAACGTAGCGGTTGCCTGTGGGCGTGTCGTGGCGGTAGAGTCAACAGCGGCAACGGCCGTGCCGCCACCTGCAACTTGCTGTGTTGCCACCGGCGTGCCATCTTTATCACCGCCGCCGAACACGCCACTGAAACCTAAAATGGCAGCGATGATAATCAGTACGCCGACAACGCCGCCAGCAATCATCCAATTACGGTTGCCGGTTTTGGCGGGAGAGGGATTGGCGGCTGCCGGGCGCATGGGCACGGGCTGTGGCGTTTCAAAGGGGACAACTTCGGTAGGATAGGAGGGCGGGGTGACGGGAACGGCCGTTTCTACCACAGTTCGGCCGCCATCTTCTACCATTGTTCGGCCAGCATTTGGCGGGGCGACGGCCGCAGGCGCGACGGCCGTGCGCGGTGGCTGCCCCATCTGCACCTGGCGCAAATCGCCCACCATTTGCGCGGCAGATTGGTAACGCTGTGCCGGGTCTTTTGCCAGCGCTTTTTCGATGATGGCAACCAGTCCGGGCGGCGTGTCCGGGCGGATGTTGTGCAGGTCGGGCACGGGGTCGGTGACATGCATCATCATCAGCGACATGGCAGAGTCGGCGGTGAAAGGCGGACGGCCACCGACCATCTCAAAGAGGGCCACACCCAGTGAGTAGATGTCCGAGCGGGCGTCTATCGTGGTGCCGCGAATCTGCTCCGGCGACATGTATTGCGCCGTGCCCAGCACTGCACCGGTGGCGGTGTGCTGCGTGCCGCCGGTGATTTTGACGATGCCAAAGTCGGTGAGGATGGCTTCGTTGTGGACGTTGAGCATGATGTTGGCGGGCTTGATGTCGCGGTGAACCAGGCCGCGTTTGTGGGCGTAGTCTAGGGCATCGCCCATGCTGGCGGCTATTTGGAGGGTTTCGTTGAGGGGCAGGGTACGGCCGTTTTTGCTCAGTCGTGCCAAACGAGCCTGCAAGGTTTCACCGGGCACAAATTCAAAGACGATGTAGTAGGTTTCGCCGTCGTGGTTGAAGTCAAAGACTTGCACGATGTTAGGATGGCGCAGTTGGGCGACGGCGGCGGCTTCTTCTTCAAAGCGGCGCACAAAGTTGGGGTTGTTGGACAGGTGGCTGTGGATCAGTTTGATGGCGACGACGCGGCGCAGGTTGGGGTCTGTGGCTTTGTAGACGGCGGACATGCCACCCTGACCGAGCAGTTCTTCGATGCGATAACGGCCGTTTAGCGTTTGTCCAATCCAGGTTGGCTGGCTCATGGGCAAAAATCTCCTTTTTGGTGACGGAATGATGAAGGTGGAATGATGAATGCTGAATGATGCTGTAGTGTAGCAAATGTTGACCGTGTTAGTCCAGGTTGAATTGCGTGAAAACGTGAAACGTGAAAATTCCTCACGTTTCACGTTTTACGTTTCACGCTACTCCTGTGCGAAATAATCGAGCAGGGCCAACATGCCATACAAATTTTGCGGCCAATCCAGGTCGGTATGGTTCGTCAGTTCGACGGTGAAGGAGGCAATGCCCTGCGTTGCCAGCCAATCTCCGGCGTCGCCGGTGATGGGGTAGCTGGTGAACTGTTCGTAAACGGGGTAATTGGCGGCATAAGCGTACACATCGGCGATTTCGCGGGAGGCGGGCAGCGTATCTGGGCAGCCAGCAGTGAAGACGGCGTAGAAGGCGCTGTGATAGAAGATGGTGGCGACGGGGTTCTTTGCCAGGATGAAATCGCGCAAAATGACGTTTTCCGGTTCGGAGAAGGGGTAGGCGCCAGCGCTCACTTCCTGGTTGCGCCAGAGGCCGGTGGGTTCCCAGTTGCAGTCCCAATTGCGGTTGAGGTCTACATTGTTGGCGTTGAAACGGCCGGGAAACGTATCGGTGGCGACATCGGCGGCGGTGAAGCGTCCTTCCAGGCCGGTGACGGCAAACTGGCCGTCGGGGTTGGCGGCGGGGATGATGGTGAGGGTGATGTTGGCGGGGATGGCGTCGGGGTTTTCGAGGAAGTAGTCGAGGGCGCGGTAGGTGACGAGAATGGAGTTCCATTCGTAGCCGCCGTGTATGCCGCCGATGAAGAGAACTTGGTCGGGACCGTTGCCTAGCTGGTAGGCGGTGATGGGGTGCCCGCCTGCGGAGTAGCCGAGGATGGTGCTGTAGCCATAGGGCACGGCCGTACTGGTTGGCACGGCCGTTGCTGTTGCCGTCGCCGTTGGTATGGGGGTGACGGTAGGCGTATCGCTGGGCAAAGCAGTGGGCACGGGGGTGAAGGTTGGCGGGATGGGAACGGCCGTGTTGGTAGGCAGGGCGGTGGGCAGGGGGACGGCCGTTGCCGCTCGTGTGGGCAAATCAGCCACAGATTGCGGGGCGGGGCCGGTACAGCCAGCCAGTAGCAGCAACAGGAGGGTGAAGAGGGCGTGTGGTTTATTCATGGGTGGTGCAGGTGGGAACGGCCGTGCAGCCGTCGGCCTCCGGGGCGCAGGTATAGTTGAGGCTCATGCCCAGGTAGGGTGAGGGGTCGAGGGTGTTGTCGAATTCAAGTTCGTTGGTGTAACGGCCGTTGCCATCATCACGCACAACCGAAAAATGCAGATGTGTCCAAACTGTGCGCGGGGAACTGCCGTTGTAATCGCCCGTGTAGCCCAGCAGCGTGCCCTGCCCCACAAAAAACTCGTGCGTGCCCGGCGCAAAGGCATCTTCGATGAAGTCGTTGCCGGCGCGGTCGGCCATGTGCGTGTAGTACAGCCAGATTTGCTGACCGGGGTGCAGCGGGTCGTCGGGCACGCGCTGGATGAGGCTGCTTTTCCAGTTTGCCTCGCGGGTGATGTAGCCATCGTAGGCGGCGTAGACCGGCGTCAGCCCTGGCTCGGCATCGCTGAAAATGTCAATGCCCTGGTGTGGGTGGCTGTTGGAATAGGGGCCGCGTGGGTCGGCGTAGAGCAGGCCGATGAAGCCATCGGCGGGGAGGATGAAGGGGGCGTCGGGGCAGGCTTCGCGCTGCACGGTGATCAGGCTGGCGCGATCGGCGGGGCTGCCAGAGGCCCATTGCACAAAGGTTTGGCTGCGCGGGTCGTTGAGGGTGCGCAGGGTGGTGTAGGCGGCGTAGGCAACGGCCGTACCAATCAGTGCCAGTGCGGCGATTTTGAGCCAGCGGCGGGATATTTGGGTTAGTGTGATCACGTGGGTGATTATAAAGGTGGGGAGGATTATGAGCCTTAGATTTGTCAAATCTTTAAGATTTGACAAATCTCTACGCATTTTCAGAAGAGGACGGCCGTCAAATCTACATCCACTGCGCTGGCGAGGGTGACGGCGGGGTGGGTGAGCAGGGTTTGCAGCCAGCGGACGCTGGCATGGACGAGGGTCAACGATGTGGGCGGCAGGGTTTCGCTAGCGGCGGGGGCTTCGCCAACTTGGGTGCTGATAGCGGCGGCAATCTCGCCAAATGCGCCACTGACGCCGATGATGGCGGGCAGCACGGCCGTTTCCCCTTTGTAAAAAAATTGGTGGCGCAGATGGGGGTCGAGGAAACGGCCGTTGAAACGGCCGTCCTCTATTTCTTGCGGCGGTTCATCGGGCGCGTACCCGGCTTGCAAATAGGCCAGGGCGGCAGGTGCGTTCACCAATCCGGCGCGGCTGCGATGGGGGACGGCCGTTTCCACCGGCTGTGTTGCGTTAATGAGCGCCATTTCCACCTGGCGCACGCTGGCGGCGGGGCAGGCTTCAAATAACAGGGCGGCGATTCCGGCGACGGTGGCGCTGGACATGGATGTGCCGGTGAGCGATTGGGTACGGCCGTTGGGATGCAGCGAGCGAATTGAGCGGCCCGGAGCCAGCACATCTGGCTTGAGGGCGATGAGGGTTTGCGGCGTGTTGCGGCTGCCGCAAAACGAGGCGACCTGCCCGCTGCCGTTGGTTGCGCCGACGGATAACACGTTGTCGTAGCCGCCGGGGGAGTGGAAGCGCCCCGCGCCGCGATTGCCGATGGCGGCGATGGGCAAAATGCCGCGCTGCCGCAGGGCAGCGATGGCTTCGCGGAAGACGGGGTGGTGGGCGGGGATGCCCAACGGCAGATTGGTGACGCGCACGGGCTGTTCGGCCAGCCAGCAGAGGCCGCGCAGGATGCGCAGAATGGTGTGTCCGCCATCAATGACGGCGGCGCTGTAGAGGTTGGCCTGCGGCGCGACGCCAACGGCCGTGCCCTCTGCCGCACCGCCGCAAATGAGGCCGGCGGTGTGTGTGCCATGTTTGCCGGAGTCGAAGGGGGGTGTGTTGGGCTGGGCACGGCCGTTCTCGTTGATGTGCAGGAAGCGGGTGATACGGCCGTGCAAGGCCGGGTGTGGGGCGACGCCGCTGTCGAGATGGCCGACGCCGACCCCTTGCCCGCTTAACCCTTGCCGCCACAACGCTTCTACGCCAAGTTGGCGCAGTTCGGCGGAGGCTGGCGCACTCATGCGTTTGCCAAATCCATGCGCAGCCCGCCCTCGACAAAACTTGCCAGTGAGGTGATGGTCCAGCCCAGGGCTTTGGTGTCGGGTTCGTCAACGGCCGTTGCCGGGGCGACGATGGCGGGAATGCAGCCGATGATGTCGGCGGCGTCTTTTTCGTCATCCGAGCCGCCTTCGCTGACCAGGCCGATGGTGGTGACAAGTTGGAACACGCCGATGCCGCAGGTGATGGCCGATAAAAATAGGTTGAACCCTTCGGCTGCGCCCTTTGTTTTTTTGATGAAGCTGCCGACGGTAGCCAATGTGCCCAGCCCAAATGTGCCCCACTGCATGAACCAGATGAAACTGCCAAGACGGTCTCCGTAGCCCGGCGCATTGAGTGAAACGGCGAAGAATTCACCAGCGTGTTCGGCCGTTTGTTCCCAACTGTCATCCACAATGTTGGGCTGCGATGTGACTTGGGCGATGAGGTTGACGATCCAATTGGTGAATGCCCAGCTTTTGACGCTTTCTTCGGTCAAATCGGCGACGGGGCCGGTGACGCCGCTGACAATTCTTGCTCCGCCATAAAGCCCGGCTAACATGTTTTTCAATGATTGGTTGTCTGCGTTTAATGCTAGTGAGGGAACGGTGGCGGTGGTGGGGCCAGCGAGGGCGGTGACGGGAATTGCCATGAGCAGGGTTGCCATGTTCAAAATGGTGGGCGCTTCGCCGGTCAGCCCTTCGATGAAGCCGTTGAGTCCGGGCAGGTCTATTTCGGTGTTGATCAGGCGCTGCGCGGCGCGGAGCAGGGCGCGGAAGAGTTTGATCAGGAGCCGCAGCGCTCGTTCGATCAGGTCGAGCAGTTGGTCGGCGAAGGCACGCATGGGGCCGAGTAGTTGGCCGAGGATGATTTGTGGGATGTCGTGGGGGTTGGTGAGGGCGTTTTGCGCGGCGAGGATGTTTTGTAACGGCCGTTCCAAATCCTGATTAAACGTCGCCAACGACACATCCTGCGCCAGCGTTTGCAGTTCGTCAATGGCCTGCATGGCCTCATCGTCCAGCAAATCATCCACACTCAGACCGGCGGTAGCGTCGGGCAGCAGGTCGCCCAACTGCGACATCAGCCATTGGAACTGATCCATACCGCCTAATTCGGACTTCATGCGGTTCGCCATGTTGTCAATGCCGAGGGGCTTGGGCGGTGTGGGGATGCCGCTGGCATCGAGCAGCCGTTTCATTTGGGCGCTGGCTTGCTGCCAGGAGGCGAGCAGCGCCGTATCCAGCGCATCGGGGATGAAATCAATCGCTTTGGCGAGGGCATCGTTCACCAGTTTGGTCAGTGTTTCTTGGGTTTGCAGCACGTCATCCCAGCCAAAGGGGGTGGCAATCCAGGCAATAAATCTGCCAGCGAGAACGCCCAATTTATTGACCACCGTTGTCACTAGCTTGCCCGCTTGCTGGCCGAGGTTGATCACAAACTTCATCGCCTCGCCGCCGATGCTGATCGTCATTTCTAGCGCTTTGCCCAGTTCGGGGGAGATGCTGCTGAGCATGTCGGCCATGAATTGCCCGGCGTTTTGCACGCCTTGTTTGATCTCCAGAGCGAGCTGCATCCCCAGTTGGCCCATGCTTTTCAGGGCGTTTAGCCCTTCTTTGCCAAGTTGGGCGGTGAATTTGACCACATCTTCGCCTGCTTCGATGAGGGTGTTGAGCGCTTTTGTGCCCAGATCGGCCAGGGCCAGCAGCCCTTTGTCGGGCAGGGCCATCAGCGCATCCCAGGTGCTTTCGCCGAGGGTCATGAGGGTGTTGAAGGCGGTTGTGCCCATTTTTTCAATATAATTGAGCGCACTTTCGCCGAATTTGGCGACGATGTTGACGGCCGCTTGCCCATATTCAACCGCCTTTTTGATGACCTCTTGCGCTACGGTGGTCGCGGGGACGATGATGTTGTCATAAACCTGCACGCCAACCCATTCGATGCCGCCAACGACGGCTTCGCCAGCGTCCACAATGGCGTCGCCGACATCCTCCCAAAAGTTGACGAAATCGTCCCAGCCCTGGGCGGTGGTGGCGTCAATCAACTTGGCTTTGGCGATGGTGTCGTTGTAGCCTTCTTGCCCTACGGGGATGAAGCGAGGATCGTCCCCGAAGCGCATGACCCATTGTTGGTATTCCATGTGACGGCCGTCAATCTGCACCCTGTTTTGCGTACTGTCCGGCTGCGCATACGAAATCGCCGCCGAGACATTACGCAGCGCTTGCTCCACCGCCTGGCAGGTAGCCTCGCTGCCGGTGACGCCAATCTCATCCTTTGCTTGCCACATGGCATTTTTGTCGAGCTGGTTGAAATTGCGGTAAATCTCCGCGTCGGGATAGACCAGAAACGCTTCGTTGTCGGCCATCGTGTTCGTTTGCAGCTTTAGCACTGGTTTACCGATACTGTCGGCCAGCAGCAGCATGGTTAATTTACCGGTGGCATTGAGAGTGCTGGTATAAGGAAATGTGGCAGAGATAGGGGTAAACGTACCGCCGAAGCTCACTTTGGTTTCGCCCAGCGCAGTGATTTTGACCTGTGTCACCTCTGGCGGGAAGCTGACGATGCAGCGATAGAAGCGGGCTTGCGATTCAAAATGATAACTGGGCACGTAGGGGATGCTGGTGGGGCTTTGCTCGATGATTTGTTGGCACGTTCTTTCTAATTCTGATGCCAGCATTAGCTCTTCATCCGGGCTGAGTGGCCTGTTTTGCCTGACGCGGTAGGCAGCTTGTTTGGCCTTTTCTTTGCCGGTGTGGTATTGGCCCAGATTGGTTTCGCGGATGCGCCACCAGTAGGCGATGTAGCGCAGGACATCGGGGTCGTTTGCCCAGGCGGGGAGGGTGGGTAACGGCCGTTCCCAATTCAACACCTCATGCACCAGCGCCCTGACCTGCTCCAAATCAGACCAGTTGACCGAGCCGCGTTGCAAGCGTTCTCGGAAATGCGCGTTGAGATCAGCCAAAAAAGAGATCGCGCCGCCGGGGAGCGCTTCGGGATGTTGAAAGGGTTCGGGGATGGAAAGTTCGCCGACGATGTATTGATAATCGAGGTCAAGGCTGAGTTTGCGGTTCCAGATGCCGGTGGTGGCTTGAATACCGGCCGTGCCGCCACCGGCATACGTCCAGATTTTGAGGGAGGATACTTTGTCATCTAGGGCGTTTAGGGCGCTGATGTTGACAAAGTAATCTTCGCGTTTGCCGCCAAAAGAGGGGTCTTCGTAAAGGGTGACGCCGGTTCCCGGCCCTACTTTGATGGAGGAGACGGTGTCGTTGAGGGAGCCGAGTGTTTGCACCTGGGCGAGATTGGCGAAGCTGGTGCGCACAATCCAAGCATTGCCTTTGAAATCTTCTTCGCTAAAGAGGGCGATTTCGCCGGGGAAGAGGATGCCGCCTTCGCGCTCGCCGGTGACGATGAGATGCTCGGCCAGGTTGTAGACTTGCCCGTCTTGGTTGATGACGAGCATGAGCAGGGTTGCGCCGGTTGCGGCGTCGCGCAGGCGCACGGCCGTATACAAGGTGGCGGTGATGGCGAGGGTGGTGTTGGGAACGGCCGTGCCCACCACATGCGCCTCGCCCTCCGTATCCAGCGTAAACGCCTCCACGTCATAATGCGTGTCATTCAGCAGCGTCACCGTCGCCGGAGGCATATCCGAGCGCGAGCGCCAGCCGTGCGCGGTAATCTGATAGCCGTGATCTCCTTCAAGACCAAACCAGATGCCCAGCGGCAGCCCTTTTGATGAGGCCATCCAGGGCGTTGAGGCGTCGGTGGGGAAAATGGCGCGTTGGCCGGGGTGCAGCGTGCCCGCCTGCCATGCTTTGCCCTCGTCGTCAAAGTAGTGGATTTCCGCTTGCAGGGGGGCGGTGTTGTACAGCTCGATCGTGCCGTTGGGATAGGCCGTCACCGTTTTCAGCGTTACATCAAACTCGTTGCTGTCTGCGCCGAGGATGTACTGCGCCACTCTGCTGCCCGACGATTGTTCACTGATCAGCAGCACATCGCCGACGAATAAAGTCATTTTGCTGTCATAGGTGTAGCTGTTTTCGGGGGCAATGCCGCCAGCGATGAGATGGCGCACGCCTTTGGCGTCCACTTTGTGAATGTCAATCCAGGGGCCGATGTGGTTGTGTATGGTCAGGTGGGTGACGGGCTGGCTGCCCCCGGCGGAGCGCAAGTTTTCGGGGATGATGCGCGTCTGGCTGTTGGGCGTGGCTGCGGCAATGGCGCGGCCCACTTCACGGCCACTGTGCTGGTCGCGGAAGACCCAGGTGTGGGTGGCGTAGGTTTGCTGGTAGACGTATTGGAAGGGGCCGATGGTGCGGTGGTATTTTTGTTGGGAACGGCCGTGCCCATCCTCAACCTCCCGATAAACGCCCACAGCCAACCCCGTGTCATTATAAATCTCCAGCGTCGTTTGCGGGTTACCGTCAAACACTGCCCCGCCAACCATATACTCCCGCCGCCTGTCGGCGCTGACGACAAACAGATTCACCTCTTCCTGCGAATCATGATCGCGCACGCGCAGTACCGCATTCACATGCGTTTGTACAATGCCCGCGTCGTCATCCGGGTTCAGCGAATGCAGCAGCGTTTCCTGCCCGGTTGGGCCAACCTGATACAGGTCAACGGCGAGACTGGTGTAATTGATGGCAACAATGGAGATGGCCGGGCCGAGGTCACGCGGCGAGCGCAGGTGGTCGGTATCAATGACAAAGGTGGGATGGCGGCGCACGGCGACGGTGGCGGCAATGACCATGTGGCTGCCCGCATCGCGTGCCACCCACTGGTGTGTCTCGTAAGTGTCTAGCGTGAGGTTGCCGCCCATCTCTACGCTGCCACGCCATATCTCTATTCCTTCAAAATTGACCCAATAAATATCGCACTGCATTGCCCCCTGGTTTTTGAAGGTGAGCTGCATGGGCTTGTCGCTGCGCATAAACCAGGAGCCATCGTTGGGATCAGGGATTTGCAAGATTTGGCCGGGGCGGATGAGACCGGGGTCTTTGCCGATTTGCGGGCGGTTGGCCTCGTAAATTTTCATCCATTGGGCGCGGGCGGCTGTGCCATAGTGCCAGAGGGCGATGTGGCTGAGGGTGTCGCCGGGTACAACTTCGTATTCGGCGATGATTTTGCTCGGAGGTGCGTCGGATAGGAGGACGGGGATTTTTAGGCGCTGCCCAGGGCGAATCATGGCGTAGTTGGGGCCGATTTTCTCACGATTCGCTTCGTAGATTGCCATCCATTTGGCGCGAACGGCCGTGCCATAATACTGCAAGGCAATATGACTTAATGTTTCGCCTGGTTTTACAGTGTGTTCGGCAAGAATTCCAGATGGGGGGGTGGGGGAACTGGTCATGCTTTCTCCTCTTTTCTATTCAATTGTATTCAACCGCAGTTGGTCAACTTATTGGGTAAATTGTGGTGCGTTGCAATGCTGGGCAGCATTTGCCAGTGTGATGAATGAAAATACTGGGGAAAGTGTAATTTATCCCAGGGCTTGCAGGCAACATTGTTCTGTTAGACACAAACCAGGTGACGCTATTCGCTGGTTGGCAATTGCAAGATGAGTGGCATGTACACGTATTCTGGTGCGATGAAGGTGATGACGGGGGAATTACCTAAATAAGTGTACCCTTCGGGCAGATGTAAGCCATAGTCATCGTTAACGGCCGTATCCTCTGTCGTCACCGCAAAAGTCACTGTTAAACTCTCGGCAGGGGCGAGTGCAGGTGCTGACCAGGAAACGATGCCGTTGTCTAACGTGCCACCGCCGATATATGTGGTGCCTGCGGGCAGCGTGTCCGTGATTAGCAGCCCGGTCACAGCATAGCTGTGCTGGTTTTGTACGGTGAGCGTGTAGGTGAAGGGTACGCCAGGGTCTACGGTGGCCGGGGCGGTTTTGTTGATGGTGAGATTGGGTGGTTGGATGAGGGTAGTGACAGGATGACGGCCGTTACCCGTAACTCCCCCATTGGCGGTGAAGGCATAGGTTTCATTGGTAATTGTTTGCGTGGCTGTGACGACGAGGTGGAGAACGGCCGTATCATTCACCCCCAGCGTGGGCAGCGTCCACGTTACCGTGTCCGAATCTAGCACACCGCCGCTGACGTAGTTGGCGTATTGCGGCAGCAAATCCGTCACTGCCAGGTCAGTGGCGGCGGCATTGCCGGTGTTATTCAGGTGCAACGTGTAGGTGATGGGCGCGGCATAGTCGGCCGTTTCCGGGCCGCTTTTGCTAAGACAGATATTGGATGCAGCCGGCGCGGCGCTGTCCACTACACGGTAAATGGTGCTGCTTTGGTTCACGTAAATGCCGCCGCAGGCATCCTCGCCAAAGGTGGTGATGCCGAAGCCTATTTGTTCCAGCAGCGTGCTGCTCCAGGTTTCGCCAGCTTGTGTCAGCCCCCAAATTTCACCGGAGCAGTAATCGGCGTAGAGATAACTGCCCTGCAAATCGGGGAATTGTATACCGCGATAGAGAAAGCCACCGGTGATGGAGCAACGGCCGTTCACATGCTGATATTCATACACCGGGAACGTATAGTTCGATTCTGGGCCGCAGCCAGTGAGGTTATAGGGGTGATTGCCCTCGTAACAGCGCCAGCCGTAATTCACGCCGCCGGGGCTGGCGACGGGCTGCACGTCTATTTCTTCCCAGGTATTTTGCCCCACGTCAGCGATGAATAGGTCGCCGCTGTCGCGGTCGAAGCTAAAACGCCAGGGGTTGCGCAGGCCATATGCCCAGATTTCGTTACATGCTGTGTCATCATTTACAAAGGGATTGTCGGCAGGAATGGTGTAATTGCCGCTGCGGTAGCAGTCGGGGGGCAAACCACCGCCATCTACATCAATGCGTAGTAGTTTGCCCAAGAACGTGTTGAGATTTTGCCCGTTGTCATTGGGATCGCCGCCGGAACCGCCATCGCCCAGGGCGATGTATAGGTAGCCATCAGGGCCAAAGTTGAGGTCGCCGCCGTTGTGATTGGCAAAGGGTTGGTCAACGGTGAGGAGGATGAGTTCACTGTCTGGGTCGGCTACATTGGGATCAGCGGTGACGCTGAAGCGGGAGATATGGGTATCGCCGCTGTTGTTGGTGTAGTTGACGTAGAAGTAGGGAGTGTCGGGGTAGTTGGGGTGAAAGGCGAGGCCGAGCAGCCCTTGTTCGCCGCCGAATTGCACGCGTTCTTCGATGTTGAGGAAGGGGTTGGCGCTGCTGCTGCCCAAGGGGATGACACGTATGATGCCGCTTTGCTGCACGATGAAGAGACGGTTGTCGTTGGCGTGGGTGATGTCGGTAGGGCTAGGGAAAGTGAGGCCGGGAAAGGCGTTTTGCAGGGTGATGTTGGCGGGGTCGGGGATGTGTTGGGTGGGAACGGCCGTTTCACTTGCCGCCATCAGGTTACTGCCCAAAAGGGATAATGTCACAAAGATGCCTGCGAGTAGAACAAAAATTAACTTGTGCCGAAACATTATTTCTCCTGTACGATTCATCATCTCATCGGTATAATTTGCTCGATTGGGGTTAGGGCATTATACCTTACCTTGTTTTTTAACAGCTATGAGATTACTTAGAGAAATCTGTTGCTTAATTGATTGGAGGCCCTATGCGCTGGCGAACAAGAGGAAGCAGTTCAGGTTGCTTCATTACCGTATTGTTAGGAGTGATTTTCTTTGCCGTAGGGATAGGTCTTTCCTGGTGGGGTTGGCGCATTTTGCAAAACGCGCAGGTAAGCGAAAGCTGGCCTTCAATCAGTGGGGAGATTACTGCTTCGTCCATTCGCACCGATCATGATGACGATGGCACGACATATCACGCGGAAGTGCGTTTTGCTTATGTGGTAGACGACCAGCGTTATAACGAAGATACGGTGAGTTTTGGGCAATATGGCAGCAGTAATCGCAGCCATGCCGAGGAAATTGTGTCTCGTTACCCGACTGGGCAGGCTGTGACGGTGTATTATGACCCTGCTGACCCGGCAACGGCCGTACTGGAGCCAGGCGTTACCTGGAGCAGCTACATGATTTTGGGAATGGGGCTGCTCTTTGCCATCATTGCTGTTTTTTTGTTATTGGGCACTCTTTTGGGTATTCGGCGATAAACCTGAGAAGCAAGCCCCCTTCATGACTTATCATCGTTATTTACATTTTGCGTAGGAGTTTAATATGTCAGATCCAATTACCTTTGCCAAAGAAAACCAGGGACGGTACCTGGATGAGTTGAAAGCGTTTTTGCGTATTCCCAGTGTCAGCACACAGCCGCAGCATGATGGAGATACGGCCGTTGCTGCCCAATGGTTTGCCGACGCCCTCACTGAGGCTGGCATGGAAAATGTGCGCCTCATCAAAACGCCCAAACACCCTTTAGTTTATGCCGATTGGCTGCACGCTGGGGCTGATGCGCCAACCGTACTCATTTACGGCCATTATGATGTGCAGCCCGCCGAGCCGTTTGATTTGTGGGAAACGCCTCCTTTTGAGCCAACTGTCAAAGATGACTACCTTTATGCACGCGGCGCGGCTGATGATAAAGGGCAGGTTTATATTCATGTGAAGGCGGTGGAGGCGTATTTGCAGACGAACGGCCGTTTGCCCATCAACGTTAAATTCATCGTTGAAGGGGAAGAGGAAAGTGGTGGGGCCAGCCTATCGGCCTTTATTCCGCAAAACAAGGAGCTGCTGGCAGCCGACATTGCCCTGGTATCGGATACGGCCATTCTTAGCCCCAATCAGCCGGCTATTGTTTATGGCTTGCGCGGCATGTGTTACGTGTTGATGGACCTCACCGGGCCGGGCCGCGACCTGCACTCTGGCAGCTTTGGCGGCGGCATCAACAACCCGCTCAATGTGCTGGGCCACATCATTGCCGGATTGAAGGATGAGCAGGGGCATGTGCTGATTCCGGGGTTTTATGATCGGGTACGGCCGTTAAGCGACGAAGAACGCGCACTCCTGGCCCAACTGCCCCTGGACGAATCTGCCTGGCTGGCCGAAACCGGTGCCCCCGAAGCCTGGGGTGAACCAGACTACACGCTGGTCGAGCGCCTCGGTGCACGACCCACGTTAGACGTGCATGGCATCATCGGCGGTTACACTGGCCCTGGCGGCAAAACTGTTCTGCCTTCCACCGTCCACGCCAAAATCTCCATGCGTCTCGTGCCCGACCAAAACCCGGCAGAAATTCGACAACTATTTGAAGAGTACGTGCGCTCCCTGGTTCCGCCCAGCATCAAAGTCACCTTTCAATCTGGTCACGGTGCACCTGCCAGCATCACCGATTATCACATTCCGGCGATGCAGGCCGCCCGCGTTGCTTATAAAGAGGCCTTTGGCAAAGAGCCGGTGCTCATGCGTGAAGGTGGTTCTATCCCCGTGGTGGGAGAGTTCCAGCAGCACCTGGGAATCGAGACGGTTCTGATGGGTTTTGGCTTACCTACAGATAAAATCCATGCACCCAATGAGCGCTATTATTTGCCCAATTTTTACCGGGGCATCAAGACAAGTATTCGCTTTTTGGCGGAGTACGGTAAGAAGTAATTGAAGGAACTTTTGGTGGAATAAAAAAACTCCTGTGTTTTGCTAAAAAACACAGGAGTTTTTTCCAAAAACACGTGAGTTTTTGATCGAAAACTCACGTGTTTTTGATTCAAATCACCTGTGTTTTCGATGCAACATCGCTGTGTTTTTAGAGACGAACACGGCTGAGGTCAGGCCCAGTGCGCTGAGTACGATGATGAGGAGCAGCGTTGAGCTGGTTGGTTGGCTTGTGTTGAGGGTTTGGAGGGTAACGGCCGTTGGTCCTGTGTTAAACGTCCAGTTAAACCCTGTATAAAGATAAGTGTTTGTTTGGCAATTAGTATCGTAGTTGGCAGTGTGGAATTGATATTCTATTGTTTTACTTTGAAATTCAACGGGTACGCCTCCCGTAAAAACATCGCAGCGCCAGTTGGAGTTGGGCGGCCCACTTATATCATCATACGCGCATTGGGTACGAATGTAATTGACATCTGTGTCGCCTACTGGATGAACTTCAACGCAAATTGCATCTCCAGAAACAGTGTCCGATTGCGCCCAAAAACGCCAGCCAGGGTTGAGGTTAACTGGAGAGTTGGGTGATAAACCACCAGTTGTTCTATTGGTAATGTAGGTTGCAGCCGACACGGTGACGATAATTGTTGTTAGAAGTCCCAAGATAATGATAAAAGTAAAAGCAAATCTTGATTTCATTGTGAGTGCCTCATTGCTCAATGGAGTTTGTAAAGTTGACGACGATTGTACAAAATGATTGTGCTGCCTACCAGCAAAAAGAATAAACCAATCATATTGGTATTGTGTTATTAGTGATGGTAGTTTGTAAAGAAACGGCCGTAGGCCCGCCAATAGGTTTCCTTTTCCTAACCTGATGATTAAAAATGCCCTATAGTATGACATGATATTATGAATGAAAAAGTAGAAGAGACAGTTTAAAAATGGTTAGAATGATGAATAAAACTCTGGCAATGAAATTCCTCGAAGGCAAAAAAGTGCCTTACGAGGTCATTGAATACCCCAATACCATGCGTGATGCAGCTGAGATTGCCGAATTGAAAGGCATTCCGCCAGGGCAGGTGTTCAAGACGCTGGTTGTGCAGCCCCTAGTTGGCGTCCCCAAAGCCAAACCTATGCTGGTGATGATTTCTGCTGACCGCCAGCTTGATTTGAAGAAATTGGCAAAGGCTGTGGGTGCTAAAAAACTGAAAATGGCAACTCACGCCGAGGCGGAGGCTTTGACGGGATTACAAGTTGGGGGCATTTCACCGCTGGTGTTGGTCAACAAGGGCTTTACCATTTACCTGGATGTGGTGGCACGGGCATATTCCCACATCTACATCAGCGCGGCGCAAAAGGGACTGAATGTGAAGGTGGCGGTGAAGGATTTGCTAAAAGTGACGGCTGCCCGTTGGATTGACACGGCCGTTACTGAAAATTGACGCTGCCCCTTAAAACTATATTACAAAGACACAAAGAGCATGAAGCTTCCCTGGCTATTTTTTCGTGCCCTTCGTGTCTTTGTGGTTTTTTTGTGGACGTAATGACGTAATGATGTTATTGGAAGCCGCCGCTTGGCGTAGACAATCCGCGTTCGTCCCCGATTTTGTCTTCGTAGCCGCTTTCCCCATAGGCAGCAATGGGATCAATCGGCACGCCCATTTCGGCGCGGACTTGGGCCAATAACGGCCGTACATCCACCCGATACGCATCCGTCAAAATACGATGCGCTGCCAGCACCTCGCCCGCTTGCTGGGCGTCCGCCAATTTCTGGCGCGGAACCAGCAGCGACTTCGCATACGCCTCCTGGCAGTTCAAAACCGATTGAATCATCGGCGCCATCTTACCTTCCACGTTGTGATTTTGGTCAATCATGTAGGCCACTTGCTGCGCGGTGGTGCGGGCCGGTTCTTCGCTTCCCTGGGCTGCGGCCGTTAACTCGTTGAAAATCAGGAACAATTCATACGGATTGACGCTGCCCACAATCAAATCATCATCGGCATATTTGCGATTGTTGAAGTGGAAGCCGCCCAACCGCCCTTCGTCCAGCAAAAAGGCCACGATTTGCTCGATATTGACCCCCTGCGCGTGATGTCCCAAATCTACCAAAACTTGTGCCTCTGGCCCCAATTTCAAACACCAGGCGTAGGCCGTGCCCCAATCGGGAATATCGGTGCTGTAAAAGGCGGGTTCAAAGAATTTGTACTCAATCAACATGCGCGAATTGGGCGGTAAATTTTTGTAAGCAACTTGCAGATTTTGCTCGAAGCGGTGTTTGCGCTTGCGTAGATTGTCTTGCCCGGCGTAATTTGTACCATCGGCGAACCAAAGGCTCAGAATGTCGCTCTTGAGCTTGGGCATGATTTCGCAGCATTCCAGAATGTGATCCAGCGCTTGCTCGCGGACGGCCGCTTCCGGGTTGCCCAATGATCCCAGCCGGTACACATCATCCTGAAAAACGTTGGGATTGACTGCGCCAATGCGGATGCCCTGCGCTTCGGCGTATTGGCACATGGCGTCGTAATCGTCGTCTTCCGGCTTGTCCCAGGGGATGTGGACGGCGACGGTGGGGGCGATGCCGGTCATTTTGTGTACCATCGCCGCGTCGTCGAGTTTTTGATGGGTGGTGGTGGCCGCGCCGCGCCAGGCGAAGGCTTTGAAGCGGGTGCCGCTGTTGGCGTAGCCCCAGCTTGGCGTTTCGATGTGCTGTGTTTTGAGGGCGGATTTTACGGCCGTTACGTCCACCCCCTCTTTCTCCAACTGCTCGGCCAATAAGTCATACGCTGCCTGATAATCGTTCATGGTCTCTCCTTACGATCTTTACCACGAAGACACGAAGGGCTCGAAGTTTTTCCCCTTCTTTTCTTCATACCTTCGTGGTTATCTCTTTTTTCACCACGAAGACACGAAGGACACGAAGTTTTTCCCCTTCTTATTTTCGTGACTTCGTGGTTATTATTCCTAAATCACAATTCGTTTAATCCCTTGTTTGATCAACGGCACATGGAAATTTATGAGGAAACCAAGCCGCTTGTCGGCCAATTTCATGTAACTCATAAGTTGTGCCTGAAACACAGGATGCATTGTCTCCACCGCTTTTAGTTCACAAATAGCGAACTCCTCCACCAGCACGTCAATCCGAAACCCTTCTTCAAATTCGAGGCCGTCATATTGAATGGGAACTGTGACCTGGCGTTTGTATGCTAACTTTCTCTTTCCCAACTCATGACAAAAACATGCTTCATAAACTCGTTCCAGCAACCCTGGCTCCAACGCTTTGTGAACTGTAAATGCAGCATCCACAATTCCTCTTGCAACCGCCTCACCCCTGGCCGACAAAACTGGCTTTGCCATCTTCTTCATCTTCTACTCCTTCAATTCTTCGTGTCTTCGTGGTGAAGAATATAGCCACAAAGGCACGAAGGACACGAAGTTTTTCCCTTCTTTCCTTCGTGTCTTCGTGGTTAATCCTCTTTAAGTAACTTCAACAACCGGCCGTATCCCTCATCCCCCATCTTCCTATCCACAGCCGGTTCATACACGTCCACCGCAAACGAGCGGCGCACCAGCGCCCGGCCCTCGGCCAATGAGCCGATGTGCCCCAACGCCATCGCCTGCACCAGTACATTGCCAACGGCCGTTGCCTCCACCGGCCCCGTAATCACCTGCCGCCCGGTCGCATCAGCCGTAAACTGATTCAACAACTTGTTTTGCGTGCCGCCGCCGATGATGTGAATGGGGTCTAGCTGATAGCCCAAAATCGTTTCCAACTGGTCTAACACCCAGCGATATTTCAGTGCCAGACTTTCCAACGCGCAGCGCACAATCGCGCCCCGACTTTCTGGCACAGCCTGCCCGGTGCGCTGACAGTAGGCTTGAATCCGCGCGGGCATGTCGCCCGGCTTGAGAAAATCGGCGTCATCGGGATCAATGACAGCGGCGAGCGGTGGGGCAGCGGCGGCCATTTGTGTCAACGCTTCATAAGTAAAATCGTCGCCCTGCTGCGCCCAGGCGCGGCGGCATTCCTGCACCAGCCACAGCCCCATGATGTTGCGCGAAAAGCGGAATGTGCCATTAACGCCCCCTTCGTTGGTCATGTTGGCGGTGAGGGAACGGCCGTCAATCACCGCCCGTTCCACCTCTGCCCCCATAATTGACCAGGTGCCAGAGCTAATCCAGGCAAAACGCTCGCCAACCGCAGGCACGGCCGTTACCGCCGACCCCGTATCATGGCAGGCGGGCGCAATCACAGGAACGGGAACCCCCCATTCAGCTCGTAAATCCCCCAACACCGTGCCCGGCGGCACAATTTCCGGGAAGATGTGGCTGGGGATGCCCAACTGAGTCAACAGAGAGGTTGCCCAATTGCCTTGCAGCGGGTCGTAACACTGCGTCGTCGTGGCAATAGTGAACTCGCTCACTTTGCGCCCGGTTAGCCAATAATTGAACAGGTCGGGAATGGTGAGGAAGGTGTGCGCCATTTCCATCGCGGGCGAGTCGGCTACGACCATTGACAGCAGTTGGTAAAGCGTGTTGATGGACATGAACTGGATGCCGGTGTGGTCAAAAATGGCTTGTTTGCCTGCCCGCCGGAACGCTTCGTCGAGCATGGTGTCGGTACGGCCGTCGCGGTAATGAAACGGATTGCCCAGCAGCGTCCCCGCCTTATCCAGCAGCGCAAAATCCACACCCCAGGTATCCAGCCCGATGCCCGCCAATTCCGCCTGCTGCTGGGTCAGGGTCAGCCCTTGCTGAATTTCGTGCCACAGCCGCAGCACATCCCAATGCAGGCCATCCGGTAGACGCACCGGCACATTAGCAAACCGGTGCGCCTCCGTCAGCGCCAGCCGCTCGCCATCAAACCGGCCCAAAATCGCACGCCCGCTCTCCGCGCCCAGGTCAAACGCCAGAAAATTTGTCGTTGTGGTCATGAAAAAACCTTTACCACGAAGACACGAAGAAAAGAAGATAAATTTTGTGATTATTCAGGTGAAGCCTGAGCTTGTCGAAGGCGGAGCCGGGCTTCGACAAGCTCAGCCCTCGACTAGATAGTTACCAAATTTTAATCTTCGTGTCCTTCGTGTCTTCGTGGTTAACTCTTCTTCTTACTTCCAAACCTGCTCATACAACCGCAGCCAGTTCCCGCCCATGATTTTTTGCGTATCGGCGGCGGAATAGCCATTTGCCAGCAATGCGGCCGTGACATTGCCCGTCTCGGCAGCCGAAGCAAAGTTTTGTACTGGCGGCATTTCTTGCATGAACGTGGCTACATCCACCGGCAGCCCTTGCAGAACGGCTGCCGAGACTTCTTTAGGCATTTCTTCCATAAAATCTGGCCCCAGCGCCACATGGTCAGGCCCGACGAGTTGCACCAGATAATCAATGGCGGCTACATAATCTTCAACCTTTGCCGGAAGATTGTTTGTGAGCATGGCCGGGAAGGAAACCGCCCCGATGACGCCGCCTTTGGCCGCACACGCTTTGATCGCCTCGTCAGTTTTGTTACGTGGATGGGCGAACTGCGTGATCGCGTTGGCATGGGTGATCGCGATTGGGCCATCCGAAAGTTCGATGGCGTCAAGCGTGGTTTGCGGCCCGCAGTGCGATACGTCAATGAGCAGCCCCAACCGGTTCATCTCGGCGACGACCTCTTTGCCAAATGCGGTTAACCCTTTATCTTCCGGGGCCTGACAGCCAAAGCCAACCAGGTTCTCGAAGTTGTAGGTGAGCTGGATAATACGCACGCCTAAGTCGTAGTAGGTTTTCAACAGTTCCAGCCTATCGGCAATGGGATTGGTGTCTTGAAAGCCGAAGATGAAGCCGGTTTTTCCGGCCGTTTTGGCGGCGTGAATGTCGGCCACAGAACGTACCTGTGTGGCGATACGGCCGTGTTTTTCCACCTGTTGTTTCATTTGCCGAATCATCTCCAGGGCTTCGTCGGGCTTGTGCCAGGCGGAGATGGTGGCGTTTACGGCCGTAATTCCCCCTGCATGAATTCGTTCAATCACTGCATCACTAAAAAACCAACTGGCATTCAGGCCGTCAATGATGATACTGTCTCGATGTAATTGTGTTGCATCCATAAAAATCTCTCTTTGTTTTTGGATTACCACGAAGGCACGAAGGACACGAAGATATTCCTTCTTTTCTTCGTGGCTTCGTGGTTATATTTTTTTACGCCGATTCCGTTCGCTGCACCGCCCACAAAAGCAGTAGCAGCAGCAGGCTCAAGCCACTTTGCAGCAAAAAGACCGAACTAAACCCGATGTTGTCCGTCAGGCTGGTAAAAATGGCGTCGCCGCCGGCCAGTCCCACATTCAACAGCGCCATTGTCAGTGCGAATATCGTGCCCGCCGCTTTAGCCTGAGTCCGCTCCATGGCAATGCTCAGATAAATCGTGTTAATCATGCCAAAAATAAGCCCGGCAAATCCGCCGATAACAAATGACATGCCGAGAGAAGGGCCGGTGCTCCAAGCAAACAGCGCCACGCTCCACAACAAAAACAGGCCCACACGCACCCCAAACTGCGGATAACGGCGCAGCAAAGGCACGGAAACGGCCGCGCCAATGATGATGCCCAGGCTGTTAACGGCTCCGTACAGTCCCACCTGGTCGCTGTTCGCGCCCAACTCCTTGCTCATGTAGTAGGTAAACAGCCCGACGACGCCGACCACAAACGCGCCAAAGGCCAGCGATAACAGCGCCACCACGCCATACGATGGCGTGAGAATCTGGCGCAGCGCGCCCCACTCAAATGCCTGGTCTGCCGGACGTTCGGCTGGTTCGCGCAGGGGGAGTAGCCAGAAGAGGGGCAATGCCAGGAAGACGGCCGTAATCAAAAAAGCGGCCGTGTATCCCATACGCTGCGCCACTGCGCCAAACACCAACGCCATAATAATGATGGCCCCGAAGCGTCCCACCAACATCGAAGCCTGCACCGCCTGCCGGTCGCTGCTGGCCGTCGTATCCACTGCCAACCCGTCAGCCGACGAATCCATCAGGGCAATGCTGAAGATAAAAATAGTCAGCATCGCACCAAACAGGACGAGGTTCTTACCCGGTGCGATAAAAGCCAGCGCGGCAAAGGCAATCACGCTCAACACAATGCCTAGAATGATGTAGGGCAGCCGGTGCCCGCGCCCCAACAGATTCACCCGGTCGCTGATAATGCCAAAAAAGATTTTGAGAATGAAGGGCAGCAGAGCTACCACGTTCAGCCAGGCAATCTGGTCGGCGGTAATGCCTTCGCTGTCCAGATAGGGTTTATGAAACAGCGACATGTAGGCAAACAGCACGCCCTGTACAAAATACAGAATGAAAAACAACGACAACTTATAACGTCTCGACTTCTCAGCAATCATTTCTACCTCCTAAAAAACATTTACCACGAAGACACGAAGGGCACGAAGTTTTACCTTCTTTTCTTCGTGTCTTCGTGGTTAACTCTCCTCTTCTCGCAATGCGACAACTGCATCTACCATGATCAATCCGGCGGGCAGGGTGGTTTGTACGGGGGTGCGTGCGGGATAGGGTTGGGGGAAGTAACGGCCGTACACCTCATTCATCGCCCCAAAATTTGCCCAGTCCGTCAGATACACCGTCACCTTCACCACATCGGCCATCGTTGCCCCGGCCGCTTCCACAATGGCCTGCACATTGGCAAACGCGCGTTCCGCCTGGGCCGCAAAATCGCCATCTATCGGCCGCCCGGTGGCCGGGTCCAATGGCCCCTGCCCGGAAACATAAAGCTGCGGCCCGGCCGTCACAATTCCTTGCGAATAGGGGCCAATTGGCTGCGCGCCTTTGTCCGTGTGAATCGGCCGTTTCATTTGAGTTTCCCTTGCAGCCGCCATATCAGCCGCGTCACCTTTGTCAGTAAACCGCTGATGCCTGGCGGGCTGTAGGGTACATAGGATTGCATCCGCTTGAATTTATTGCCTTCCACTTCAAAAACAAATACCTGATCGATTTTTAATTCCATCCCGCCTTTGAAGACGTGGTGCGTGTCCAACTCTGCTGCACCAACGCGCCCATCATCCCAATAATGGCGAATGGCAAACCCTGGCTTTTCCATATTGCCCAATCCCCATTCCATACCTTGCCGAATGGCAGCCGTGCCCATCATACGTGGTACCGGATAATGCGGATCGTACAATACGGCATCCTCCGCAAAATACTTCATTACGCTTTCCAAATTCTTTGACTCAAAAGCTGCAATTAATCCTTCAAATGTTTCTTTTGCTGTCATGTTCGCTTCTTCCTTATTCATCCTAACCTGGATAAGCTAGAGCCAATTCCTCGTATAAAAGCGCAAAGGAAACATCCTTGCGTCTTTGCACGAGGGTTTCTCGTAAGTTGTGTAAGAATCTAACTGGTAAAGTGCTAATTGTTAAGCTGCTGTCCAATGCCCGCAGCGATTGCCAGGTGGTAAACCTTAGATGCTGCGGCTACATCTTGGATAGCCAGCCCTACGGATTTAAATAGCGTGATTTCTTCTCCACTTTCCCGGCCTGGTTTTTCGCCGGTGATAAGCTGGCCCAATTCAGCATGAATGTTGCCCTTGTTGATAGTGCCATCTTGCAGCGGGATGATTAAGTCACCTGCTTCGGCGAGGCAAGCGGCAGTTTGGTCGGTGATGATTTTGGCGCGGGCAACGGCCGTACTATCCAATTCCCGCCACTGCGCCGCATGGGAGCCAATACCGTTAATGTGGACGCCGGAACGCAGCCAGTTGCCATCAAAAATCGGCTCGTGGGCTGTGGTTGCTGTCACCAAAATGTCAGCGGCGGCAACCGCTTGCTGCACATCTTCGGCCACACTTACGTCAATGTTCAACTTCGCGCTCATTTCAGCGGCAAAGCGCACGGCCGTTTCCCGATTCAACTCCACCACCTGCACCCGCTCAATAGGGCGTACTGCACAAGCCGCCATCAACTGTGTTTGTGCTTGCACACCTGCGCCAAAAATAGTCACCTCCTTTGCGTCTTCACGCGCTAAATATTTGGCGGCTACGCCACCCACTGCACCTGTACGAACGGCCGTCAAATATCCCGCATCCATCACTGCCAACAGCCGTCCCGTATCCGGTTCCAGCAAGAGCAGCGTGCCATTCACCACCGGCAGACCCTTGGCCGCATTGCCGCCAAACAGCGTCACTACTTTGATACCCAGCCCGCCATTGTCACCGCCGATGAAGGCTGGCATGGCTGCGCCGCCACCGCCATTTCCGGCAAAGCCCAATCGCGGCGGCATCACGGTCTTGCCCAGGGCCAGTTGACGGAATGCGGATTCAACGGCCGTGATCGCCGCCTCCATCGTCAAAACCGATTCAATATCGTGTTGATTCAACCAAATCGCCATACCGGTTCCTTTTGATCACCACGAAGGCACGAAGATTAGAAGAAAAACTTCGTGTCCCTTCGGCGTTGCTCAGGACAAGCCTTCGTGTCTTCGTGGTTTCCGTTAGATTCGCTCAAACCGCGCCTGGAAAAAGCGCAGATACTGCGGCTCATATACCATCTTCAAGCCGTGCGTTTGCTCGCGGTTGTCATAAATTGCCTTGACCGACTCCGCTACCACGTCCATGTGCGCTTGCGTGTACACCCGGCGTGGAATCGTCAGCCGCGTTAGCTCCAGCGCCGGATAACGATGGTCGCCCGTTTTCGGGTCACGCCCGGCGCTGACCACGCCCCGTTCCATGCTGCGCACCCCGGAATCCAGGTACAACTCCGCCGCCAGCGTTTGCGACGGGAACTGATTTTGTGGGATGTGTGGGTAAAAGCGTTTCGCATCCAAAAAAATGGCGTGACCGCCCACTGGCTGCACAATAGGAACGCCCCAATCCGTCAGCAGTTCGCCCAAGTAGCGCACCTGGCCTACCCGCGCTTGCACATGCTCATCTTGCACTGACTCAACGATGCCTAATGCCAACGCTTCCATGTCACGCCCAGCCATGCCCCCATAGGTGTGCAGCCCTTCGTAAACCACCACCATGTTCCGTGCCAGGTCAAACACATCTTCGTGATTCACTGCCAGCCAGCCGCCGATGTTCACCAGATTGTCTTTCTTGGCGCTCATCCACGCGCCATCTGTGTAGCTGCAAAACTCTTTCAGGATAGCGGCAATCGGTTTATCAGCATACCCCTCTTCCCGCTCTTGAATGAAGAAGCAATTTTCCACCATGCGTGTGGCGTCCAGATAAACGCGGATGCCGTGCCGGTCGCACAATTCGCGCAGGGCGCGGACATTAGCCATGCTCACCGGCTGCCCACCGGCCATATTCACCGTACCCGCCAGGCTGATGTAGGCAATATTATCTGCTCCTTCGCGGTCAATGAGCGCCTGTACTTTATCCAGGTCTACATTGCCCTTGAACGGGTGCAGGCTGGTCGGATCGTGCGCTTCGTCAATAATGACATCGACAAAGGTGCCACCAGCCAGCTCCTGATGCAGCCGCGTGGTGGTGAAGTACATATTGCCGGGCACAAATTGTCCCTTTTTGATGACGGCCTGGCTAATAAGGTGTTCCGCGCCGCGCCCCTGATGCGTGGGCACAATGTAGCGGTAGCCGTAGTAAGTCTGGATGGCTTCTTCCAGATGGTAGAAGTTGACGCTGCCCGCATACGCTTCGTCGCCCAACATCATGCCCGCCCATTGGCGGTCGCTCATGGCGCTGGTGCCGCTGTCGGTGAGCAGGTCAATGTACACGTCGGCAGAGCGCAGCAGGAAGGTGTTGTAGCCAGCATCTGCGGCTGCCTGTTCTCGCTGTTCGCGGCTGATCATGTGAATGGGTTCAACCATTTTGATTTTCCAGGGTTCTGCCCAGGAACGGCGGCCAAACTGTTGCCCCATTGTTTGAGGAATGTGATGATCTGTCATGTTTTCTCCTTATGGTTTGAATACACTGATGAACATTAACTTCATGTTCTGTCGCTATTTTACGCCTATAGTTGATATTGGCCTGGTTTGAGTATCACGGCCGTTTCTCCCGGTAAAATCACTTCTGCTGTTGTGTTGTCAGGAACGGTGAGGTTGAGTTGGAAACGGCCGTTCTCAACCCGCCAGTCCACCTCAATCATCCCGTGCGGAGTGGGGAAAGTGCCGCGTGCCCAGGCCAGGTCTGCCGGCTGCGGCGCAACGCGGAAATGGCCGAATCCCGCTTGCAGCGGCATAATTCCCAGCACATCTGTCGAAAGGTCAAACGTGGGCGTAGCCGAAAACGCATGGCACAAACTGGTTAACTCGTCAATTTGCCACGTCTCGCGGAACGTGTCGTCTCCGGCATCTACCAGTGCGCCCCAATGGCGGCGGATGTTGTCCAACAGCGCGTCGGGCCGTCCGGCCTTGCTGATGGCGCGGTGCAGATGGTGGGCAAAGAAGGGCTGCGCCATCACCACATGTCTTTCCTCATCAAAATTGTCATACGTCGTTTCCCGCTCGCCCATGCGCGTGAGCAAAACCCGCTCCGGGTCTAAAATGGCGTCTAAGATGCGCTCCCAGCGCGATGGCGGAGCCACATCAAAAGCGATGACGGCCGCATTGCTCTGCTGGCTTACCCGGCGACTGCCCCGCGCATCCACATAAACGCCGCGCTCCTCGTCCCAGAGGTGGCGGTTGATGGCTGCCGTTACGCGGTCGGCTAACTGCTGCCAGCAGGCGCTGTCTTGCGCGTAGTCAGCATTATCAACCAGGGTGACGGCCGTTCGCAAAGCCGCCACAAATTGGGCATTCAACGCCGTGACCTGACCGCGTTTATCCAGTTCGGCCCAGTCAATGAAAAATCCAATGCGGTACATCGGCCAGCAAATCATCGGCATTGAGATATTGCTCAAACCAGCCAATGGCCCGCGCCGCCGCCGGATACAATTCGCGGGTCAACGTTGCGTCGCCGCTGTACAGCGTGTATTTCTCCAACGCCATCAGCCAGTACAGCGTGAAATCGGGGATGTTGATGAAACGTTTGACGGCAAAATCGCCGGGGGCGCACATCATCGTCAGGCCGTCGGCAAGCTGCGATTGGGCGATCTGGCGCAGCAGCCGAGCCGCCAGCGCCGTGTCGCCAAACGCAGCAAAGTTGATCAACATTTCCACGTAGCCGTCGCCCATCCACTGCCGCTGCTCGCGGGAAGGGCAGTCAATATAGGCGTCGTGCATACAGAGACGCAATGTGTTGCGCCCCACCTGCCAGACGCGGTTGAGCCGCTCGTCGGAGCAGGCAAATTGGCCGCGCTCTTGCACGGGATAGCCGGTGTGGTTGATGGCGATGCTGTGGATTTGGAGATTAGAGATTAGAGATTGGGGATTGGAGATTGGATGGCGTACTGTGACCTGCACGTAGCGAAATCCGGCCCACTCAAACGCTTCCCAGGTTTGCCGCCCGTCGTGCAGGATGAGGCGGTGGGCTTGCTTGATATCGAAACTGGGAATACCGGCGTGGATGTGGACACGGCCGTCTTCATGCAATCGTTCGCTGTGGGTAAAATCGAGAATCGTGCCGGCCGCTCCGTCTACATCAAAACGCAGCCGTCCGGTGACGGTGCGGCCAAAATCTATGACGAAGGTGACGCTGTGCTGTGGGGTGGTGGTGAGAACGGCCGTTCCTTCCTCACTCAACACCGTGTCCAACCCATCTCCCTGGCAGTGGGCGAGGGGGAGCAGGGTTTCCTGCTCAAACAAAGTGGCGATGTCAGCGGCTGGGGGGGCATTTTTGACTTCGGCGATGGTGAGAACGGCCGTTGGCCGCCGAATCTCCTCAAACAAATGGGGAATATCGCGGGGGCGCAAATTGGGGAACGGCACGATGTCGTTGACAAAATTACGCCCTGGCACGCGCAAAACCTCGGCTTCGCCCCAGCCAGAATCGTCAAAATCCGCTTCTGTCCAGCCCTGCGGTGCACGGCGAGCATCGTAAATCTCAATGAATCCCAAACTGCCCGACGGCACATCCCGCTGCCACGCCTCAGATTCCAAACAGCGCCACGCCGCGCCGGTATCCAAACAAATCTCCCCTGCGCCAAGCGACCTTTGGTCGCCGCTCCCCTGCTCCCCTGCCCAGGTCAAATCTCCCTGCAAATAAAATCCCCCGCTGCCAAAAGCGCGTGACTGTTCCCAATGAGGTAGTTCGTACCAGGCGGTTTCACGGCCGTATGAATGAACGAGCGCGGCAATTACATTACGTCCCGGCTGCAAATAAGGAGCCAGGTTGTAGGGATCGGCTTGCTGATGGGCCGGGTGATTGCGGGCCGGGCCGCGCCCAACGAGACGGCCGTTCACGAATAGCTGGTAACGGCCGTCGGCCGACACAAACACATTCGCCGCTTCTACAGAGCCGTCAACCGTAAAAGTTCGCCTAAAGTAGACATAACGATTGCGCTCGTCGGCGTGGCCCAATCCGCCGGTTCCAAACGGAATCGCATGGACGCCGCGCCGCCGCCAAATCCAATCGGTGCGATTGAGGATGGGCTGATAATTATTCATTCAATTAACTGGCCTTTGCGTGACAGCCAATCCATTTCAGGTTCTGTTGCCATTTGCCGTGCCTGGGCTTCGTCACTGGTGTAGATTGGCTTGGCGCCCAACGATAAAGTGGTCATGCTGGGCACGATACCTTGTCCTGTGCCGACGATGGTTGTTTTGCTGTAAAGGTTACTGTCTGTGAGAATGATCATTTGCTGCAAGTGGCTATCTGGTTTCCATTTTGCTAACGTCAATAGTGTACCTGGGTCGCGCCCCAAACGGCCGTAACGGCCGTCAACCAATACATTACAGGGGCCATATTCTTGAAACAACCCATTCATCTTGTTCAAGAGCTTTTGTAATTGCGCCCCTTCTACAATACCCACGAGTACGATTTCTACGTATCCATTTGGATGTAATTGAACGATAGATTCAGCGGGGTGGGGGGGAAAAGATGATTGCAGGAAACGGCCGTAAATCTCTCCCACCATCTGCGGATTTTCAAACAGCCCTGGCAGCGGCGGCAGCATTTCCAGAACCGCATTGGGCAGGGTGGCGGCATACCGCTGTGCCAATGACAGCGGATGCAGAACATCGCCCGGCCAGGCCAGGATGCAGACGGGGCAGTTCAGTGTGGACAGCGCCGTCAGGTCATGCAAAATTTGCCATTTGATGACGGTCTGGCAAGCCAAAGCCAAACTGTTTGTATTATGAGAGCCTTGCATTTGCCTCACGCGCTCAATCACTACTGGCGACCATTTCAATTCGTCACGCTGGCGGATGGCGGCCTGCTGCAAAAAGCGTTCCAGTCCCAATTGAGCAATCGTTTCTCCCATTTGCTGGATGTCGGCGGTGGCCGGGTTGGGTTCGTCGCCAAAAGCAGGGGCGGTTAGCAGCAGCTTTTCCACGCGCTCCGGGTGGCGCAAGGCAAAGAGCAGCGTTGTCGCCGCGCCCATAGACTCACCGCCCACGATGGCTTTTTCAATACCGAGCGCGTCGAGAACGGCCGTCATATCTTCAGCCATCTGCACCGGGTCATATAAAGTTGGGTCAGTTATCGGGGAAGAATCACAATGACCGCGTTGGTCGTAAATAACGATGCGATACTGGTCAGCCAGAGGAGCCAACTGCAACCGGGTGAAATGGCGATTGCCTGTCAACCCATGCGCAAAAATGAGCGGTGGGCCAGCCCCAAAACTTTCTACAGCTAGTTCCAGGCCATTCGAAGCAATGCGAAAATGTTCTTTCATTATTTGCTAGCTCCTCACTATCATTAATCAAGTTGTCGTTGACGATACGCCTCGTCGGGGCGGGTGCGAATGCGGGCAGCGGCCTCTGGCGTTAAAAAACGGGGGCCGCCCAGCGCATAGGTTCCGACCAAAATTCGCGCCGTCTTCACCATCATCGCCGTCACGTTTTCCACTTCTTGCGCCGATTGTCCCAACACAAACAGGCCATGATTTTGCAGCAAAATCACTTTGGGTGATTCGCCGTAGTTTTCTTGATGGCGTTGGATGGCCTGCCCGACAGCGCGAGCCAACGGCACACCGGGGTCAATGTAAGGCAGGTAGATCGGGACCGGGCCGCACACAACAATTTCGTCGGGGAAAAGTCGTCCCGCGAGGGCGGCTTCGGCTTGTTGAGAGCAGAGGATGGCGTTAACGGCCGTTGGATGCGTATGCCCCACAAATCGAGCCTGGCCGACGGTGAGCGCCGCCGCGTGAACGGCCGTTTCCACAGACGGTCGTTTCCCCACAAAACCCACTACCGCCCCGGCCAACTCATCCTTCACCTGTTCGTCGCTGACCTCGCCCGCATCCAGCAGGGCCAGGATGGGTGCAAAGCGCACGCGCACAAACCCGGCCTCGTCAATACCGTGAAGCTGCGTACCGCTGGCCTTGACCCAAAACGTCTCGTCATTGGCTCGTGCCGAGGTGTTGCCTTCACCTAAAATCACATAATCGCGGGCCGGTTCGCCCAAACTGCGGGACATCGCCACCAGTTGGGCCAAAATTTCCTGACTCATAGAGGGTTCTCCCGGAAGAGATAACCACGAAGACACGAAGAAAAGAAGAAAAACTTCGTGCCCTTCGTGTCTTCGTGGTGATGTTTTCTGCAATCGTTCATGTTTACAATCCTAACAATGCATCCATGTCGGGTTGGGGGACGCCTTCGGCCAGAATCCAGGCGGTAGCGTCGTCCAGCGCCGCTTTGTCGGATGCGGAGAGCCGGAAATCGGCTCCGGCCAATGTTTTATGAAGCTGCGTCACCGTGCTGGCTCCCATGATGGCCGAGGTGATGGTGGGATTGGCGAGTATCCAGGCAACGGCCGTTTGCGTCATCGTCGCGCCGCGTGCCAGGGCCACCCGTTCCAGTTCATCTAAAACGGCAAAGCAGCGGGGAGTGAGATACGGCCGTAACGTTTCCCGGCTCATGGCTTGTGCGGTAACGGCGGTGCCCGGACGATATTTACCGGCCAAAAAGCCCCGCGCCAGCGAACTGTAAGTCATGACGCCAAGCTGTTCCGCCGCATATAAATCCATCAACGCCCCTTCATACTCCTTGCGGCGCATCAGGTTGTATTCGGGCTGCACCACATCGAAACGGGCCAACCCATTGGCGCTGCCGGTATCCAGCGCCGCCCGTAACTGCGCCGCGCTGTAATTAGAACAGCCCACCACACGCACTTTGCCCTGCTGCACCAAATCGTCAAATGCCCGCAGCGTCTCTTCAATGGGAACCGCATCATCGGGCCAATGCGCCAGATACAGGTCAATTGTCTCCACTTGCAGGCGGCGCAGGCTTTCTTCGGCGGCGCGCATGATGTGAGCGCGGTTCAATCCGGCTCCATCCGCCCCTTCCCACATGCGTAACCCGACTTTGGTAGCGATGATAAACTGATCGCGGCGCAGCCCACTTTGTTTGAACCAGTCGCCAATCCACTGCTCAGACACGCCGCCAGGATTGTCTTTGGCCCAAAAAGAGTAGGCGTCGGCCGTATCCAAAAAGCTGCCGCCCTGCTCCACAAATTCTGACAGAATGGTAAAAGTCGTCGGTTTATCGGCCGTCCAGCCAAACTGCGCTGTGCCCAGGCAAATGCGGGAAACATTCAAGTCGGTGCGGCCAAGTTGTTTATATTCCATTGCAAATTCTTACCACGAAGACACGAAGGGCACGAAGTTTTTATCTTCTTTACTTCGTGTCTTCGTGGTTTCCAGTTCTTACCATTTAGGGTCAATCGGCGTGACGACGCCTAACTGCTGCTCGATGGCTTCGGCGGCATCCAGGCACATATCTTCTCGATAACGCGCCCCGATGATTTGCACACCTTGCGGCAATCCGTCAATGACGCCGACCGGCACAACGGCCGCCGGTAAACCAAGCAAACTCATCGTCGTCACCAGCCGCAGCGAAGTGACAAATTCGGCCAGCGATTCCTTTTGCAGATCGCCTCCCACCTTAAACGGCAAACGGGCGCTCACCGGCCCAATCACAATCGGATATTCGGCCAGGAACTGCGCCCAGGCGCGGGCGGCGCGGTTGCGATCCGCCAGCGTAAATGCGTACCCGGCCAAATCTAGCGGCGGGTAAAGTTCGGATACAATTTGCAAAAATGTCCCCGAATCGGCCGAGATGATGGGCTGAATCATCGGCAAAACCAGGGTGTTGATTTCGGTGGTTGCCAGGTGCGCCCACATGCCATGCGCTTCGGCCACAAGCGGCGGCTCAATCTCTTCAACTTTATACCCGGCGTCGGCCAATGCCTGGGCTGCTTTGTCGATACCGGCGGCAACGGCCGTATCCACGCCCAATCCACCGGGGTCCTTCGTCACCGCCACCTTGATTGGTTTTGCGCCCGCCGGGCCGGACAGTGGGGCCGGTGTCCACCAGGGATCACGTGGGTCAGCGCCGCTCATCGCCGCCAACGCCACCCGCAAATCCTTGACGTGGCGAGCCATCGGCCCCTGCACGCCGAACAATTGCAGCGTCAGCATATCCTCGGCCGGGGCCAGGGCTGAGGCATACGGCACGCGCCCCAGCGTTGGCCGGATAGCGGCCGTGCCGCTGCATTGCGACGGCCAGCGCAGTGAACCGCCATAATCATTACCCAGGCCCAAAGGCGTCATGCCGGTTGCCAGGGCGACCGCTTCCCCGGCGCTGGAACCGCCCGGCGTCCGCGAGGCGTCCCAGGGGTTGCGGGTTGCGCCGCGCAGATCGTTGTCGGTGTGCCAGCGCAGGCCAAATTCAGGCAAATTGGTGCGACCAATGGGAATGACGCCTGCCTTTTTCATCTGGGTGATGTGCGGCGCGTCTACCGGCGGCACGGCCTGGGCAAAGGCGGGCACGCCCTGCGTCGTTGCCGTGCCGGTGAGGTCAATGTTTTCTTTCACTGTGACCGGGACACCGTGCAGAGGGCCTAATTCGTCACCGGCGGCGACGGCCTTGTCGGCTGCGGCAGCCATTTGCAATGCTTCTTCGGCCAGGACAATGGTGACGGCGTTGAGGGAGTCGTTAACGGCCGTTATCCGATCCAAATGCGCCTGTACCACTTCTTGACTCGACACTTTCTTTTCCCGAATCGCTTTTGCCAAATCGGTGGCGCTCCAGCGCCAAAGCTCTGTACTCATGGGACACTCTCCTTATTATGCCTACAAACTCTCACCTGATAAATGTGCTTGCTAAAAACCACGAAGAAAAGAAGACACGAAGAATGCTTTCAAAAAAACTTCGTGCCCTTCGTGTCTTCGTGGTAACTTCTTCAGGGCGCTTATAAGTGCATTACGTCTGAGCCACTAACACCTCAATACCTTCATCCCGGAAGGCTTGAATTTGATCGGGCGGCGCGGAATCATCGGTGACGATATGCGTCAATTTATGCGCCGAAGCAAAGGAAGCCAGTCCAATCTGACCAAATTTGCTGCCGTCTACGACCGCAATCACTTCGTGACTGCGATCCACAATGCAGCGTTTTAATTCCACTTCTTGCAAATTAGTATCGGTCAGCCCTTCGTTTAAGGATAAGCCCCACGCGCCTAAAAATGCTTTTTGGATGTGGAAGTTGCGCAGCATTTCATGGGCGATGGAGCCGGTGATGGAGCCGGTGGTGGTGCGTAGATGGCCGCCAGCCAGCATCACGTTGATGTTGGGGAAGCCTAACATTTCCATCGCCGTCCAAACGCCGGTGCAGACGACGGTCAAATCCACCAAATCGGGCTGGCGTTTGATGGCTGTGCCAACAGCTAACGACGTCGTGCTGGCGTCCAGCAAAATGGATTCCATCGGGCTGACCAGGGTGGCGGCCAGTTCGCCGATGGCTTGCTTGCGTGCCGCGTGTAACTGTTGGCGAGCAGCGAAAGTGTACTCCTGGCGGGCACGTTCCCCGGACAGCGTCGCGCCGCCATGTGTGCGCTGGATGCGGCCCTGATCGGCCAACTGCCGCAGGTCGCTGCGCACTGTCACGGAGGAGACATCAAGCATCTCGCTCAATTCGGCAACGGTGACGGTTTGGCGGTCTTGCAGGATTTCTATAATCTGATTTTGGCGCTCTGGCATTAACATATTTATCCTCCCAGTTCCATACGAATGAGGTTGTATTGATCTAGTTGGTTCAGGGTAATAGCAGAAACGGCCGTTTCCCCCCCGGTAATCGTTAAAGCATTGCCATCTTTATCTTCAGCGTCGAGAATGAGTCTGTCTCGAACACAAACTTGTATGTTGTGGATGGGAATGACCTCATCTATTGTGAGGTAGTCCGGGGTTTGCTGCAAATAAAGGACGCCGCCTTGCGCGGCGCGTCCGGTTAGCCCGTTGATCAGGCAAACCACCCACTCGTCGCCCTGACGATTGAAGGTGGCCTCCACCGCGCCGGGCGCTTCCACCCAGATGGTAGGCGCAGCCAGTTGGCGCAGCAGCGCGGTCAGAAAATGTTTGATGGCGGGTAGGTTTTGGCGCATCGTTTCGGCAAAAAGGCGGGGGGCGGCGTAGGTGTAACGGCCGTTTCCCATTTCACCACTCACCACTGCGGCCAAGCCCGTTTCCGCGCCCGGCGCGACGTTGTGCGATACCCATTGCTCCCCGGTGACGGTGATGTTGGGGAGGACGGTGGTGGCGTGAACGGCCGTTTCCCCCCGCGCGGTGAACTGCCAGGACTCCGTGACGCGCAGGTGGGCGCTGTGCAGCTTAAACGCGGCGTCGGGCAGGATGAAGCTGGCGGGATGGGGCAGCGGATCGCCTATTTCTACCAAACCCAGCCCGCCGGCCGTGCTGCCGGTGAAGAAGAGGTGGCCGCCGTTTTGGAGGTAGTGGGTAACGGCCGTTTGCGTCTGTGGCAGTAAAAAGTGGGCGGTGGGAATAATGAGTAATTGGTAATTGTGTAACTTATTGGTCGTGAGCGTGTGAGTGCCCTGAGAAGAGTCACCACGAAGGCACGAAGGGCACGAAGTTTCTTCAGGGAAATTCTTCGTGTCTTCTTCTCTTCGTGGTTTTTTCGTTTGACTCAGCGAGTCCTCCGTCACCACGTCAAACGGCCAGTGCAGTTCGGTCAACAGCCGGTAGGCGCCGACAAAATCCTGCTCCTCGGCGGGATTGAGCAGGATGCTGCGCGTGGGGTAGAGCAGGGCGATTTCGGCGTAAGGCGTACTGTCCGCCAGGTGCGGTCGCAGGTCGTCTACCACTTCAAATGAGGAGTTGATGGCGGCGATGGCTTTGGGGTCGAAACGGCCGTTCATGTTCGGCTGATCCACCCACATCAAGGCGCAGTTGTGGGCCAGCGTGGTGGCCGCTTCCCAGCGCATCAACACGGGCGATTTGGTGGTGAAGTCCCAATCCTGGTTAAAACGATGGCCGATCAGTTCAACGGAACGGCCGTTGGCCTCCGCCCGCATGATTTTAGCTGAGGCGCTGCCGCGCAAATAGTTGCGTCCCAGCGGGTTAATCTCAAAGGCAACGTAGTCGTCTTCGTCGTAGGGCAGGCCAAAGTTGTGGGTGATTTGGATTGACTTGCCAGAGGCGGCGATGATGGCTTTGACCTGGCGGAAGAAACGGCCGTATTCAGCAAAAGCAAAGTCTAAAAATTCGGGCGTGATGGTGTCTGGCAAGGCGTTGTCGTGGATCTTGGCCCACAAAGCGCGGCAGTGGTCGCAGGTGCAGGGCGGATAATGCGGCAGTAAAAACACGATGTCCAAAAACAGCGCCGGAAAGTCATACTGAGCCACAATTTCCCGAATCTGATCCAGCGCATAATCACGGTATGGCGAGTTCAGACAGAGGAATGTCCAGCGTCCGGTCGTTTGGTCGTCGGGTGGCGCGCCACGGCGGAGGGGGGCGCCGTCAGCGCAGCGCATGGCCCAATCGGGATGGGCGCGGACGGCGTGTTCGTCCCAGCCGACGCTGAAATAAGCGTAGCCGGTGATGCCCTCTGCCGCTAATCCGGCCAAAATCTCGCCAAACAAATCCTGGGGCACGTTGGGATGGCGCGGGTACTGGTCGGTGGCATAGTAGCAGTTGCCCCAATGGTCTTTGGCATACACCAGCACTGAGTCCGCCCCGGTTTGCACACAGGCGTGAACGGTGTCGTTGGCGTCGGCCTCGGCCAACGTCCCCGGCACAAAGTCGGAGAAATGATAATCCATGATGAGGCGTTTGTAGCCTAGTGTGTCGCTCATTTTTCTTACCACAAAGTCACGAAGGAAAGAAGAAAAACTTCGTGTTCTTCGTGTCTTCGTGGTTTCCTTTCCTACACCTTCACATTCTCCAATAATTGCTTCCGCGTCCAGGGGTTGAGCAGTAAATCGTGTGTTTCTTCCATCCAGGCGAGCAAGCGGCGGCGCAGGCGGGCCAGTTCGTCGCGGTGAGCGGGGTCGGTCGCCAGATTATGCAGTTCGCCGGGATCGTTTTGCATGTCGTACAGTTCGTCTTCGGCGGTGGCGTTCCAGACGTATTTCCAGTTGAGGTCACGCACCATGCGCTGGCTGTACATGCCAAAGAGGTTGCCGTGATACATGGAGAGGATGTCGGAACGGCCGTTTCCCCCCACACCCGTCATCATCGGCAGCAAGCTGCGGCCACTAAACGTCTCCGGCACGGGCACGTCCGCCACCTCGCAAAACGTCACCGCCAGGTCAATGCTGTGCGAGACAAAAGCGTTGCTAACCGTGCCCGCCGGGATGCGTTCCGGCCAGCGCATCAGCAGCGGAATGTGCGTCACGTCATCGTACATGATGAAATGCTTGTCCAACATGCCGTGCCCGCCGCACATGTCACCGTGGTCTGTGGTATAGATGACCAGCGTATTTTCAGTCAATCCCATTTCGTCCAACTTGTCCAAAATACGGCCGATTTGGGCATCCATCAGGCTGATTTCGCCAAAATAGGCACTGACCACCTGCGCCCAATCTTCCCATGTCCAGCCGTCCACGCCCCAGGTGCGCAACTGCTGCGCCTGGATGTAGGGCTTGCCTGCAAACGTGTCGGGGAAACTGGGCCAGGGCGGGATTTGCTCCGGCGGGTACATCGAGTAATAAGGTTCCGGCACAACGTTGGGCAGGTGCGGCTCGCTGGGGTCCCAGCGGATGAAGAAAGGCGTTTCTTCTCCGCCATGTTCAGTTAACATGCGGATAACTTGATCCGCGCCCCAGGCCAGCCGCGATTGTTCTGGCGTGATGTGGGGGTCTACTTCGCCCAGCCAGCCCCGTTTGCGCGGGCGCGGCGGGATGCCTTGCGCCTCGCGCCAGGCGTCGTAAGAGAGTGCCGTTTTATCAACTTCGGATTTGTGGAAACCGTAATCTTGCGCGCCCTTAAATGGCCCTTCCTCAATCACGTACTCATGAAAACCGTAATCGAGTGCGCCTTTCGTGGGATGGACGTGCCATTTGGCGATGTGGCCCAGCCAATAGCCGCCGTCGCGCAGCGCTTGGCTGAAGCTGGGCAGCCCTTCGCGGGGCGGGCGCGGCGCTTCGCTGTGCCAGTTGGAGATGGCGAGATGTTCGGTGGGCCATTGGCCGGTAAGCAGGCTCACTCTTGCTGGCGTACAAAGAGGAATGGGCGTGTACGCCTGATGAAAGTTGATGCCTTCGGTGGCCAATCTATCCAGGTGGGGGGTTTGCAGCAGCGGATGCCCGTTTACGCCTACGCAGTCGTAGCGGTGCTGATCGGAGTGGATAAAAAGGATGTTTGGTCTAGTCATTGTTTTTCTACCACGAAGACACGAAGAAATGAAGTTTTTAAATCTTCGTGTCCTTCGTGTCTTCGTGGTTATTTTCTTTTAAGAACTGATGACACCTGTCGCCTAAGCCTTCGGGATTGAGGAAAAATTCCATGATGGATGGGATGGTTTCCATGTGGGCGTTGGGGATGGCGGCGGCCATGCGTTCGGCCAGGGAGAACGGGTGCAGCGGGTCGTTGGGCCAGGCAGCGATGTAAACGGGCATGTCGAGCGTGGACAGCGTGGTGATGTCGTCGAACAGCACCCATTCGATGACGCTCAAGAAGGCGGTCGCCAGACTTTCCGGCTGGTGGCTGTTACGTACTTCGCGTAGGTAGGTGATGAGGTCTTCGGGCATCCCCATTTGGCGCTGTTCAACGGCCGTTTTCTCCAAAAACGCCTCCATGCCATGCTCCAGGATGAAGCGGCCGTTGCCCCGCGTAATATCCCCTTGTTCGTTGGGCTGGTCGCCAAACGCAGGGGAGATAAGCAGCAGCGCCTCTACACGCTCTGGCCAGGTCAGGGCAAAGGTGAGTGCCGTCGCCGCGCCCATCGACTCACCGCCGACGATGGCCCGTTCACAGCCGAGCGCGTCCAAAATGGCGGCCATGTCGCCGGCCATACGTGCCGGGTCGTACATGGCCGGGTCGGTGACGGGGCTGGAATCGGCGTGGCCGCGTTGATCAAAGGCAATGATCTGATACGGGTCGGCCAGATGTTTAAATTTGTTGATGCCGCTTTGCCGCCAGCCGGAGAGACCATGCGCCCAGATTAACGGCCGTCCTTCGCCGATAACTTCTACCGCAATTTGTAAGCCATCTGAATCTACAAAAAGCAACTCACTCATGATTTATCCTGAAATAACCACGAAGATAGGAAGGGCACGAAGTTTTTTCTTCTCATCTTCGTGTCTTCGTGGTGAAATCTATTCTTTTTGCGTCCAACGCCGCCAAATCTCCGCCACTTTGTCGCGGTTGACTTCTTGATAATGTGTCAGGCCATCGCGCTCCAGGTAAAAACGGCCGTCTAAAAGGCGATCGTCCAGTTCCGCCAACCGTGCTTGCAGGCGGGATTCAAGCTGTGACTGCAACACCTGATACGCGGGATCGTTTATCAGATTGTTCATCTGATACGGGTCTGCCTCGTTGTCGTAAAGCAGCCAGGGGCCGTCCAGGCTGCGGACGTAAGTGTAGCGGGCGGTGCGTAACCCGCGATAGGGCTTGATATTGTTGTGGAGCGTTTCCCAGAAAACGGCCGTCATGTTCAACAAAGCCGCTTCTTCGCCGGTCGGTTGGCATTCGTCCCGAAAATAGGGTGACCAGTCGCGTCCCTGAACGCCGACGGGAACCGGCAGGCCGCACAGCCCCAGTAAGGTCGGCATGATGTCCGGCGCATCTATGGGCAGGGCCAGTTCGCGCCCTGCGCTGCCGTGCAACTTCGGCCAGCGCAGCAAAAACGGCACGCAGATGGATTCTTCCCAGGGGTAGCCTTTGGTTTGCATACCCTGGCATTCAAGCATGTCGCCATGATCGGCGGTGAAGATGAAGAGGGTGTTTTGGGCAATCCCGGCGTCGTTTACGGCGTCGCGCACGACGGCCAGGCAGTCATCCAAGGCGGCGATATGGGCGTAGTAGCCGCGCAAATCGTGGGTTGCTTTTTCGCGCCGTTCCGGGGGCACGTTGTCTCGCAGGGTAATGGGGCGATCCTGGTAGCGGCGGCGGTATGTTTCCGGGGCGGTGTGCAGCGGAAAGTGGGGTGGTCCCCAGGAGAGCATGAGCAGGAACGGCCGTTCATCTTGGGCGCGAGCATGAATGTAGTCGGCGGCCTCGCGGCTCTGGGCGAAAGCGTCGTAACCTTCCCAGCGGTGCGGTGTGGGGTCGTCATTGAAGAAGTAGGAGGAGTCGTTGTAGTTGTGGTTGCATTCAAACCCTTTCCAAGTGTCAAATCCAAGCTGGTAGTGACGGGGGACGGGGGATTGGCGACGGCCGTATTTGCCATCAGGGCTGCCGTAGAGATGCCATTTGCCGATGTAAGCGGTGTTGTAGCCGCCATCATGAAAGGCGCGGGCAATGGAATAATGGTCTGGGTCGAGTTCGACGTCGTTGATGTAGACGCCGTTGGTTTGCGGATAGAGGCCCGTCATCAAGCTGCCGCGATACGGGCTGCAAACCGGACACCCTGAAACGGCGTGGGTGACGTTGATACTGTGCGCGGCCAAATCGTCCAAAACGGCCGTTTCGCAGTTCGGGTCGCCGTTGTAGCCAGTGGCCTGCGCCCGCCACTCATCGGCGAAGATGAAAACGATGTTTGGTCGCTGGGTCATGCTGTCCCCTTTTCCGAAAACATATCCTCTGCACGCTCAGAAATTATTATAGGTGTTTTCGTTTAGTTGTCAATTGCTTTCGTTTAGCTTATTAAATTTGCGCAATTTATTGACTTTTTCATTTTTTGTATGCTAACATATGGCCTAATGGCATTAGTTTGTCCCCTCTGGGAAGGAGGTGTTGATGAGTTGATCTCCGTAAGTGGCTGCTTAACAATCGAACGAGTTGATTTAATCTTTTTTGACGATAAATGACTTTTGGAGGAGAGATGCGAAGAACACACATCCGTTTCCCTGTTCTATTTTTACTGATTGGTTTGATGTTGGCGCTGCTCCTGGCAGCCTGTGGCGGTAATGGTACTTCGGAAGAACCGGTAGCAGAGGCTCCAGATACGGCCGTTACCGAAGAGGATGCCCCCGCAGCCGAAGAGCCAGCAGCCGAAGAAGCCATGGCCGAATTTGAAGGAGAGCTTACCCTCGCCATTTGGGGCCAGATTGATGCCGACCCCAACCACTCCGCTTATTCCTACCACGAAATCTTGCAGCAATGGAACGACCAGCACCCCAATGTTGACCTTAAATACGAACTCATTGGCGGCACCACCGTTCCTGACCGTTTCAACTGGATTGCCACCAATATGGCTGCCGGTACGCTGCCCGACGTGGTCATGATTTACTTCCCTAACGACACCTACAAAGACCCCGACTTGATCGTTGATTTGACGCCCTATTTGCAAGAGCCAAATCCCTACAGCGACAACCCCACCTGGTGGGACGACTTCCCCTTTGACGGGCAGGTGCTAAAAGATTACGCCAGCGCCAACGAGGAATATTTCTTTGTTGGGCCAACGCAGTCCGGCGACACCGGTGTTACCACCATCATCTACAACAAAACCATGTTTGATGATGTTAGCGTCGAACCGCCAACCACCTGGGCCGAATTCATGGACATCCAGCAAAAGCTGAAGGATGGTGGTTACACGCCTTTCTTCCAACCAATGGCCGGGCCGTTGGGTTGGCTTATCGGCTGGCCGCTCATGCAAGCCAATGAGCAACTGTTAGATGAAGTCATTAAAGCCTGCGATATTGAGCCGCCCACCAACCACATCAGCGACAAAGAGATGGCACGCTGCATCAAACTAGGTGAATTCCGCGCCGACGATCCGCGTCACATGGAAGTGTGGCAGTTGATGAAAGATTGGTCGCCCTACTGGCAAGAAGGCTTCCTGGCTCCGCCACCTGAAGGCGACCCCTTTGCGCAGGGTGAAGTAGCCATGAGCCACATGATGAATTTGTGGATCGGCCGTTACGCAGGTAACCCGGACATCACCTTTGAATGGGGTACTTTTTACCTGCCATCCATCACCGCAGAAACGACCGATCTGGCAACCGGAGCGCAAAACCGACGTGTTGGTAATCTGGGCGCGCCGGCCAGTGGCAGCCAATTCTTGATGATTCCGCAGACCACCGTCGAAAACGGTAAATTCGAGATGGCGCTTGATCTGGCCCAATTTACCACCGCCCCGGCGCAGCTGGATTATTGGTGCTCTCAGCAGCCCATCCCCTGTTTTGATCCGGGTACACCTATTGAAGAAGTGTATCCCGACCAGCCGGAAACCTGGATCATGATGCGCGGTTTCTTTGAGCCAGGTGCGTATGAAAACGGCGTGCGTGGTTTCGATTACGCGACCTTAGGCCAAGATGTCAATACTCAGGTCTTGAAACTCATGCAAGATTACCTGGGCGATGCGTTGACGCTCGACGAGGCAATGGCAGAACTCCAGTTCATTATGGAAGATGCCGCAGATCAGGCCATCCGCGAGCATCCCGAATGGGAAGCTGATACCTGGGAATAGCCTAAGAATTCACCACGAAGGCACGAAGATCACGAAGAAAACTTCAAATCTTCGTGTCTTCGTGGTAAAAATCCCAGAGAGCCTACATTAAGCAAATCTATCGTTTTTGGAGTCTCCTTATGGAAACCCCTATGATCCCATCTCAACCGGCTACTGCTGTTAGCGAAGTTGTAGACGAACCGCATCGCTGGCGACTAAGCTTCCGTCGGATAGCGCCACTTTATCTGCTTATTCTGCCCACTCTGCTGTTTTTGCTGATATTCATTTACTATCCGGCGATTTCTGGCTTTTTCACCTCCTTTACCTTTTGGACGGTGAAGGGCAGCACCTGGATTGGCTGGGAAAATTACGAAAAAATCCTGGCCGACAAGCGGTTAATTGCTTCGGCCAGCAATTTATTGCAGCTTACGCTGTTTAATGTGGTGGTGGTGATCACGATGCCGCTGTTGGCGGCGGCGTTGATATTCCATTTGCCTCATAAACGGGTGCAGTATTGGCTGCGTGTGGTGTTTGTTTTCCCCATGATTGTGCCGATGGTGGTGACGATTATGGTGTGGCGTTGGATGTATTCTTTGGATGGTGGCATTAACATCATGCTGAACTTGATCGGGCTGAGCGAGTGGACGCGGGCCTGGTTGGGCGACCGGGATGTGGTGTTGTATGCGCTGATGTTCACCAATTTCCCCTGGATTGCCGGGTTGAATTTCCTCATTTACCTGGCTGGGCTGCAAAATATCCCACAAGAGTTGTTGGATGCGGCCGTTGTGGATGGGGCCAGCAGCATTCGACGCTTTTTTAAGGTCGAACTGCCCTTAATTCGTGGGCAAATGCGACTGTTGGTGCTGTTGACGGTGATTTATTGGCTGCGCAGCTTTGAGCTGCCGCTGATTATGACGGATGGCGGTCCCGGTTGGTCGAGTATGGTTCCCGGTTTGCGGATGTATCACACTATCTCGCGTGATTTTAATCTGGGATATGGGTCGGCCATCGGGATGGTGCTGTTTGCATTTGTGTTGGTGGTAACGTTGATTCAACTGCGCCTGACACGTTCTGGCGAGGAGGCAATCTGATGACCCAAAAACGATTCCGCTGGCACAATTATTATCTTTCGTACATCATCCTGGCTGCGCTGGCAATTCCCACACTCTTCCCAATTTTTGTGATGCTGGTCATTTCCATGAAGAGCTACAGCCAGTATGCCGCCAATCCCATGCTGCCATCATTCCCGCTGCATCTTGAAAATTACCAGGTGGCTTGGGAGTTTATGTCCCGTTCTTATCTCAATAACATCATCATTATTGGGACATCTACGATTTTTATTTTGTTATTTGGCTCTTTGACGGCCTACGCATTGGCGCGTTATACTTTTCCGGGTCGTCAACTGATCTTTTACTTGATTCTGGCTGTTCTGGCAATTCCCAGTTCCGTGATTTTAGTGCCATCATTCATGCTGGTTGTGAAGTTGGATATTCTCAATACGATGTGGGCGGCAATTTTACCTTACACGGCGCATCAGAGCCTGGTGATTTTGGTATTTTACACGTTTTTTTCCGGGCTGCCGGAGGAGATGTTTGAATCGGCGCGGTTGGATGGGGCAGGGCATTTGGCGATTTATTCTAAGTTGGTGCTGCCTTTGTCGTGGCCGATTATTAGCGCGATGGGCATTTTTGAGGTGTGGCTGCACTGGAATGATTATGCCTGGCCGTCGCTGGTGTTGAGCAACCCGGAGATTCGCACGGTGGCGCTGCAATTGGTGACGTTTATTGATGGGATGAATGTGCCGGAACCGGGGCAGGCAATGGCGGCATCGGTGATTGCTTCGATTCCTTTGATTTTGTTGTTTGTTTTTTCGATGAAGACGTTTATTGCCGGGTTGACTTCGGGCGCGGTGAAGATGTAGGAAGAGGAAACCACGAAGGCGCGAAGGCTTGTCCTGAGCAACGTCGAAGGGACACGAAGTTTTTTGCTAGAGACTACGAGACTAGAAGACGAACGACTACGAGACTAAATTATGCAAGGTTGGGCAGGGAAAATACTGGATATTGATTTGAGCAGTGGCAGCATTCAAACTGTGCCGCTGGATATGGAGATGGCGCGTTTGTTTTTGGGCGGGCGTGGGCTGGGGGCGCGGCTGCTGTGGGATTTGGTCGGGCCGGAAGTTGAACCGTTGTCGCCGGAGAACGTGCTTATTTTTACGACTGGGCCGATAACGGCCAGTGCATCGCAGACCAGCAACCGTTTTAATGTCAGCAGCAAAAGCCCGCTGACGGGGACGATTTTGCACGCTAACAGTGGCGGCTGGTGGGGGATGCAGTTTAAGCGCACGGGTTATGATGTGCTTATTGTGCGTGGCAAAGCGGAAACGCCGGTGATGATTGAGATTACGCCGGAGGGCACGGCCGTTAAAGACGCCAGCCATCTGTGGGGCAAAACCGTTTTCGAGACCACCGAAGCATTGGGCCAGAGCCGTAACAAGCGTAACGTGCTGTGCATTGGCCCGGCGGGCGAAAATCTGGTGCGTATCGCGGCCATTATGAACGACAAAGAACGTTCGCTGGCGCGGGGCGGCCCTGGCGCGGTGATGGGCAGCAAAAATTTGAAGGCCATCGTCGTGGAAGGCAAGGAGAAAAACGAGCCTGAGGACAAGGAGCAGTTCAAGTTTTTGTCTTATGAGACGGGGAAACTGCTCAAGGCCAGCCCGCTCACTTCGCAAGCGCTGCCGGAATTTGGCACGGCCGTTGTCATGAACGTCGTCAACGAAATTGGCGCATTACCCACCCGCAATTTCCAGCAGTCCCAATTTGAAGGGGCTGACGACATCAGCGGCGAAGCGATTACCGACAACATCCTGGTCAAAAAACAGGCGTGTTGGGCCTGCCCCATTGCTTGCACGCGCATCACCAAGACGACAAGCGGCAAAGAAGGGGAAGGGCCGGAGTTTGAATCGTCGTGGGCATTTGGGGCACAGTGCGGCATTGATGATTTAGAAGTGATTACCGAGGCCAATTATTTGTGCAACGACCTCGGCCTGGACACCATCTCGATGGGCAACACCGTTGGCTGTGCGATGGAACTGGCCGAAAAGGGGCTGGTTGATGCCGACCTGGGCTTTGGCCGCGCCGACCGGCTGCACGACCTGATTCGAGACACGGCTTACCGGCGCGGTCTGGGCGACGAGATGGCCGAAGGCAGCTACCGGCTGGCGGCCAAATACGGTGCGCCGGAACTTTCGATGACGGTGAAGAAGTTGGAACTGCCGGCCTACGACCCGCGCGGAATGCAAGGGCAGGGGCTGGTGTATGCCACCTCGAACCGGGGCGCGTGCCACGAAACGGGCAATATGTTGGGGCCGGAAGTACTGGCGCTGCCGCGCTTGCTTGATCGGTTTGCCACGCAGGGCAAGGCGGGGATTGTGTCGGTTCACCAGCATTCGGCGGCGGTGATTGACAGCCTGGTTTATTGCAAGTTTGCCAATATGGCGGTGGCGGAGGAGTTTTTTGCACGAGTGTTAACGGCCGTTACCGGCATCCCCTACACCGCCGACGACCTGATGATAGTAGGCGAGCGCGTCTGGACACTGGAACGCCTCTACAACCTGCGCGAAGGCTTCACCCAGGCCGATGACACCTTGCCCGACCGCCTGCTCAACGAACCGGTGAGCGATGGCCCTAGCAAAGGCCACACCGCTCGGCTGGCGCCCATGCTCGAAGAATATTACGCTTTTCGCGGCTGGGACAAAAACGGCGTGCCCAAGCCGGAGAAACTGAGAGAATTAGGATTAGACAATTTGAAATAATCAATAATTAATTGTGAATATTCACCCTTCTCAATTCATTATTAATTATTCATTATTTGCTACGGAGTAGCTGTGATTGATCAAAGTCTTTACGAAGAATTCCGCGACATTGGCCGCGATATTTTTGTGACCGGGCTAACCAGTTCGCATGGCGGCAACATGAGCGTGCGCGTTGGCGACAAAATCATCATTAAGCGGCGCGGAGCGCAGTTTGGTCGCCTAAAACGCACCGATTTTGTGGAAACCAGCTTTCGCGGCAAAGACAGCGGCATCATCCGCGCCAGTACCGAGTTAATCGTACACCGCGCCATCTACGAAAAAACGTCGGCGCTGGCGGTGGTTCATGCTCATCCGCGCACAGCTATTGTTCTCAGCCTCAGCCGGGATGAGATTATTCCCATTGATAACGAAGGCTCTTACCTGCTGCGTAAGATTCCGGTGGTGACGGTGGAAATGGCTTCTGGCTCCAAAGAGATGGCCGAAAAGGTGTCTGAGGCGCTGCGCGGTTACAAGATTGTGATGCAGCGCGGGCATGGTTGCTTTGCCATCGGTCAGACGTTGGAGGAAGCGTACCATTGGGTGTCGGCGTTGGAGGAAGTGTGCGACATCATTTTGGAGCACAAGCTGATGGGCGAGCCGTTGATTGAGTATCGCAAGCACAGCGAATCGTATAAAAATTGGTGACCCAATCACTGAAAGCGCTTTTTATCGCCGGATGATGGGTAGATGGTTGGTATAAGGCGGCAGATGCGTAACGGCCGTTGCCATCACCACGTTCGTCACATGATCATCCAATACGGCCGTTGTTTGCAGCCACTCCGTTCTCAAGTTTATCGGACGCTGTGCGACCAGTGACACCATAACCACTTCCCCGGCAGCCACATCCCCATGCCACGTTACACGCCCTGCGACAACGGCCGTTTCCCCGGCGCTGCTGGTTAAGGTTTGGGTGAGAGGGATAAGGGTTGGCGGCAGAGGCAGAACGGCCGTGACCCCCTCAGCCGCTCGTACTCCCGTATTGTTCACAAACAGCGTATATGTCACCCACTGCGTAGACGCTTGCATAGCTGTTTCCGCAGCTAGCCACGAGCCAGACAAGTCCGGCGCGTCCACCCATACCGTCGCTGTGCGGTCAAAGTGGAACTGGTGATGGTCATAAGTCAGTGTCACTCGATTTTCCAGGCGGGTTCCTGCTGGCGGGGTTTGATAGAGCAGCGCCTGATAGCGTAATTGGAACGCATCGCCCCCTTGCAGCACGCCGGCCCAGGTTAACGTGCGTGTGCCAGGATCGTAAACGACATCTGGAGGCAGCGCGGGTAGGAAAACGGATAACCCTGGCGGAATTGTATTCGTTAGGGTAACGTGGCTGAGAGGGGCATTGGGCAACGGTCGTACCGTTAGTGTGTACGTGCGCCATTCCAGCGGGGCCACTGTGCGCTGATCCACCTCAAATGTCGTTTCCCCCAGGTCACTCAGCCAGCCCATCATGCCCTGCATTGCTTCTGAGCGTACCGTATCCGTCAAAAATTCAAAGGGCAGGCTCCAAAAAATGGTGCGCCAGTTACGGCCGTTGGCAGACATGCCGCTGGTTGCTAGCGCTGTGGCCGAGCCTTGCTCGTTCCAGGCAATGGCCTCGCTGTGCGATGCAGGTAACACACTGTCGCTAAAGTTTTTGGCCCGCCCATAGTTCAGCGTATAAGGCCCGCCCAGGGAATCTGGCAAAGCGGGATGTTGCCCAACGTATACTTGCGTGGGCGTGATGGATTCGTCATAGGTTAACGCCCCCAAATACTGGTGGCTCAATGTGCTGTTCCGGTTGTAGTACAGGTAATCCTGGCTGCTGAGGAAGAGCCGCCCTCCTTCTGATAGGTATGTTTCCAGGTTGGCTCGCTCTTGTGCCGTGATGGGTTGGAACCAATCATATCCGGTGAACCAGAGGATCATGTCATACTGGCGCAGAAAGTCTAGCGCTGGACTGCCGCGCTGCGTAGTGTCCCACACGTCGTAGATGACGCCGAGGTTGGCTAAGGGCTGCATGTAGCGTTCTTCGTATTCGTACCAGCGGTCATCGTCTACCAGCAGGATGTCGTTGGGGGTCTGATGGCGCAGGGTAAGGGTGTCGGAGATAGTGGGGTCGGTGTTGGAAACGGCCGTTACCCGTACCTCATGCACCATCCCCCCTTCCACCTGCGATGGGACTGTGACGGTAACGGCCGTTTGCCCCAACGTACAAGGCCCCAGCGTCATCGTTGGCGTCAGGATGGAGGTCGCCCACTCATCACTGTCTGTGGTGATATTAAATGTGTCCGTGAGCGTTTCGCTGTGATTGGCAAGCGTCAGCCAGTATCCGTGTGCTTGCCCTGGTATAGCATATTCATCTACATCAGGGCTATGCCATTGCAGTGCCACTAAAGGATAGTCGGATTGGAAATAAGTGAAACTGCGTTCCAGCAAGCCTGATCGCGCCGCTGCGTCTGTTACGCCTTCCAGGCCAAAGCCAAAGTAGACAATGCGATATTCTTCGCATAAACCAGCCTGTAACCCGACAGCATCGCCATCACTAAAGCGCAAAATGGGTGTGGTGAGGCTGTTTTTAGCTGGCTGCGTACGGTCAGGGATTTGCGCTGTGTCGCTTTCTGGTCCGGCCAATGTCATGGTTAACCCGGCAAAATGTGTGCCATCTACGCCACTGATAGTAGGCAGCGGCGTGTCGGTCATTTTGCCCAGGTACGTGCCGTGTAGATAACTATACCACCAATAAGCCGGCATGAAGCTGTTGTCGTCATATAGGGCGACGTTCTGCCCACTGACCAAAAGACGCCCGCCATTATCCATGTATTCGGTTAAGTCATAATCTGCGGAAACGTAGCCGGGGGAGGCATCCGGGTCAGCCCACATCACGTAATCGTAGGGGGCGAGACTGGTATGGGGAGGAATGTCACTGTAGGGGTTGCGTATTGTCCATAAATCTGCAACGTATCTGAGGTCGGCGATGGCATTTTGGAAGGGGGTGATTTGTGAGTTGTAATACCATTGTCCGGCGTCAACGAGCAGCAGCGTGGGGGCGGGTGTGAGTTGGAACGAGCGATTGACGCTGCCATCTGCTGGGATGGTCACGGCCGTTCGCAGCAGACGGTGCCCATTGTGTGAAACGGTAATGTGGTAGTCCCCGGCAGGTAGAGTAAGGGCGTATTGGCCGTTGGTGTCGGCAACGGCCGTAATCGGCGTACCCTCAGCGGAAAGGGTAGCTGTAATCGGCGTGTTCGTGCCAACTTCTCGTACCGTACCTTGAATACTGCCTGAGGGTAGCGCGACCATGTTGAAATCTTGTAGGACGGTTTGGTTGAGCAGTAGTGTGATGTTGCTAATGTGCTGTGAATGGTAGCCAAAAGCAGACACGTCCAGCGTATAGCTGCCGGGCAGCAGCGTAATTTGGTAGCTGCCTGCCTCATCATTGTCAAAGCGGAAATGTTGCCCGCTGCTGTTGGTGATAGTCAGTACCACACCGGGTAATGGCAGGCCATTTTGCCGCACGGTTCCTTGCAGGGTTCCGGCGTCGGCGTCGGGCAGAACGGCCGTGTACGCATCCAAACGCCCCCAGCCGCTGTCGTCGTTGGGGTGGGGTGGGTTGATGGGAACGGCCGTGTCCGCCAGTCGCTGCCAGACAGCTTCTTTACTCAAAGACGGATTAGCTGAGAGCAGCAATGCCAGCGCGCCACTGACATGTGGCGCAGCCATTGATGTGCCGTTGGCGTAAGCATAGCCGTCATTGAGATAGGCCGAGAGGATATGTGTGCCAGGGGCGGCAATGTGGGGCTTGAGCTGGTTGGTTAGGGGAGATGGCCCCCGTGAGGAAAACCAGGCCACGTTTTCCTGCTCATCGCTGGCAGCAACGGCCAGGGTGTTGGTGTAGCTAGCCGGTGAATTGATCGTACCTGCAAATGGGCCGCTGTTGCCGGCAGAAAAGACAGAAATGATGTCGGCCGTTTCCAGCGCGTTGATGTCGCTGATAAGTGCATCCCAGTAGGGGTTGCTGCTGCCCCAGGAGCAGTTGATGATGTCCGGCGCGAGAGCGGGATCGCCAGCGGGAGCCAACAACCATTGGAATCCGGCATGGATGGCGCTCTCGTAGAGAGTGCCGTTGTTATCGGCGATGGAGACGGCGATCCACTGTGCGCCGGGAGCAACACCAATGCCGTTTTGCCCAACGGCCGTTCCGGCAACGTGCGTGCCGTGCCAGAGCGAGTCGATTGGCTCAGTAATGTCAGTGTAGACAGCGTGATACCAGTTGCCTTCGTGTTGGTAAACGCCGCCGCCCAAATTGCCGCGATAGGCAGGCAGCAGGTCGGGGTGTTGCCAATCCACGCCGCTGTCCATAATCGCCACAGTGATGCCACTGCCATCAATGCCCAGACCATCCCAAACATAGTTGGCACGGATGCGGCTTACGCCCCAGGTGAGTTCACCGCTGGTCATACTGCGGGCATTGCTGCTGAGGGGGACGGGGCGTGTGAGAATGTCGTGCGGGGTAATGTCATCGAATTGCCAGGTTGTTTCAGGGCGTACGGCCGCGACGGCGGGGTGCGCGGCAAGCTGGGCGGCGGCTTCATTGTCGGCGGTGATGGCCATGATGTTGCTAATCCAAAAGGGCTGCACGCGGCTGATGTGCCCGGCGGCTTGTAGTTGGTGTAGCAGGGGGTAGATGGCTTGTTGGCTGGTTACGGCCGTTGCTTGCAACCGCGCAATGATTTCTGTGCGGCGAGCGGTTTCCTCGGTGGGCAGGGATTGTCGTGCCAGGTTGGCGCTTTCATAAAAGGTGATGATGAGGCGGGTTTTTTCGTGAGGGAGGAGATGTTGATGTGGTAATAAGGCTTGATTTTTAGCGAAAGGATTGCGGGGTAAATGGGAGCTTGCTGCGGCAGCCCCGTGCAGGAAAAAGGCCAATCCAGTAGCGCCTAGAAAGATGATGAGGAATAAAAGAGCGAAACGATGATTTTTCATTTGACTGCATTATACCTGGAAAGCGTATACTATTGTCTTATGACCCTGTTTTGCTCAACCATCATTCCAACGATTGGCCGCGAGACGTTGGCACGTGCGGTGGAAAGTGTGCTGGTGCAAGATTTTGACCCGGCTGACCATGAAGTGATTGTGGTGAATGATTCGGGACGGCCGTTGCCCGCAGCGGCGTGGCAGGCGGATGCGCGAGTACGTCTTTTGCAAACGGAGCAGCAGGAAAAAAGCATTGCTCGTAACACGGGAGCGGCTGCTGCCAGAGGCGACTACTTACATTTTTTGGATGACGATGACTGGCTTCTGCCTGGCGCATTGACCGCTTTGCAAATGTTGGCCGCACAGAAACCGCAAGCAGCCTGGTTGTACGGCCGTGCCCGCTTTGAAGACCCGCAGGGTAAGCCGGTTGGTTCCATTTATCTGAACCGCGATGGCAATTGTTTTGTGCAAATGGTTGCCGGGTATTGGCTGCCCATTCAAGCCTCCCTCATTCGCGCCACGGTGTTTTTGGCTGCCGGTGCATTCAATCCCGCCATACACGTCACGGAAGACCTGGATTTGGCGCGGCGTGTAGCCTTGACGGGAGACTTCGCCGGGACGGCGCAGGACGTAGCCTGTATTTTGCGCGGACAAGCGTGGGGCAGCGCCACGGATTACGAGCAGGGGCCGGTGTGGGTGCGCTGGAGCCGTGACCAGATTCTGGCGCAGCCAGCAGCGTTTGCGCGGTTACAATCCTCGGCGGATAGTGGATTTTGGCACGGCCGTATCTTTCACGCTTACCTGACGACGATGATTTACAATCTGCGTCAACGGCACTGGGGAACGGCCGTTAAACGAGGTGGCTATACGGCGGCAGCCTTGTTGCGCAGCGGCCGTTTTCTCTTTGCCCCGGACTTTTGGCGGGCCGTGCGTACCCATCACGTGGGGAGAGACTTTCACTGATGCAGCAGACAACAGCAGATAAACCCCGGCTGACCTACGCCATTCAACACTTTGATAAAACGGGCGAAATGCGGGCGCCTTACCTCATTTGCAAGGCGTTTGTGGAATTGGGCTGGGCGGTGGACATTCAGACAATGGGCACGGCAGCGAATGCTGGTGTAGAGTTGGCCTGGGGGCAGGTGCCGCTGCGCAAAATAGCGGGGCTGAACAAGAAAGCGACCTTGTTAAAATTAGCTGCATCGCTGTTGCACAAACGGCGGCAGCATGTGGTGTTGTCGTTTGTTTGGGATTGGCATTGTTATGGGCTGCTGCTGGCGAAATGGTTGTTTGGCAGCCCTTATGCGCTGGCGCTGGATACGTATGTGCATCGTTCTGGGGCAACGTGGCGCACGCGCTTGTGGGAAGCTGTGCGCTATGGGCCGCTGCTGCGCAATGCCGACCTGATCCTGGCCGAATGCCCCGATGCGTTTGCGGCCGCGAAACGATACACGCGGCGGCCAGAGGTGCGGCAGGTGCCGTTTTGCCTCTGGCAGCGAGACCTGGAGGCGATTGAAGCGCGTTGGCAGACAGAGGGCTTTGCGCCGCAGCGAGAACCGGTTATTTTGTATGCAGGCCGCCTGGTGGAACGCAAGCGGGTGCATGATTTGATTGCTGCTTTTAGCCGCCTGGCCGCGCAGTTTCCGAAATGGACGTTGGAAATTCGCGGACTGCCGGATTCGCCGGAGTACGGGCAGCTAATCGCGGAGTTGGTATCATCCAGTGGTTTGGATGAGCAGGTGCGCTTTTTGCCAGGACTGAGCAGAGAGGCTTTGTATCGTCGTTATCGAGAGGTCTCCATTTTTGCGCTGACTTCGGAGGGGGAGGGGATGCCGACGACGATTACGGAAGCGATGTTTTTTGGCGGGGCGATTGTGGCCGGGATTTCGGGGGCATTGGCGTATCAATTGGAGGACGGCCGTTGCGGTTGCCTGCATGAACCGGGAGACCTGGAGATGCTGACCCACCATTTGCAGACGTTGATGGCCTCGCAGCAGGTGCGCGAGGGGTATATGATGCGGGCGCGGGCGCGGATGTTGTCATTGCTGGTGTGGGAACGTTATTTCCCGGAATTGGAAGCAAGGTTCCGACGCCTGGTTGTTGATTAGTGTAGGTCTTTGGTGTTCAGTGTTCAGTAATCAGTAGACAGTAATCAGTATGGACTGCCTTTGGAAGATGCTTGTTGATAACTGAATACTGGCTTCTGATTGTTGATACTGGTTGGGCGAGTGGCTAATGGGTATATGGCGAAAGAGTTGGGATCGATTGCAGAAGGCGTGGGCGATTTACGTGCTACGGCCGTTACAGATTTTCACGGTAAGCCGTGTGGTTGAGCATGTGTCCGGGCCGTTGGATGTGCCCTACGCTGCCGACGAATTGATTGTGCTCTGTTTGGCGCGAGATGGTGAGCTGTACGTCAATTCCTTTATACAGCATTATGCCCGGCTAGGCGTTAAGCATATTTTCTTGCTGGATAATGGCTCAATAGACCGCACGGTGGAACTGGCGCATCAGTATCCTGGGGTCACGATTTTGCGTGCCCGGCTGCCGTTTCGGCGCTACAAGATGGCGATGCGCCATTACCTGGTGCGCCGTTTTGCACAGCCGCAGCGTTGGGCGCTGTATGTGGATATTGACGAACTGCTTGATTACCCGTTTTCGCAGCAGGTTAGTCTGGGAGCCTGGTTGGGGTATTTACGGGAGCGGGGTTATACGGCCGTAATCGCCTACATGCTCGACATGTTCTCGGATAAGCCTTTGACGGAAGTTGTCAGCGACGTGGATGATGACTTGATGGCCTTGTACCGCTGCTATGATATCAGCGACGTGGTGCGCATGGATTATTATTTCCCTCGCAATCACCTGCCGACGGATGCGTTGAAGGCGTATTTTGGCGGCATCCGCCGCACGTTGTTTGCCCCGGATGAGATTCGCTTTGTGCTCACCAAGCACCCGCTATTTTTCCTGGATGGCAAGCTGAAGCCTTTGTTTGTGGATGAGCATTTTGTACGTGATGCGCGAATTGCGGATGTAACGGCCGTTCTCTTCCACTACAAATTTTTAGGCGATTTTGCGGCACGCACGGTGCGTGCTGTGCAAGAAGAGAACTATCATACGCATTCTGAGGACTACAAAAAATATTTGCAGGTCATCAACCAAAGCCCCGATATGCGTATCAAACGGGAAACTTCCCGCGAGTTCCAGGAGTTGAACGAGTTGATTGGAAACCAATTCCTGTACGTTTCGTCGGCTTACGAAGAGTGGGCCAGCACGAACGCGTCTGAGGTGCAGTCTTGAGCAGTCAACCGACGCCTATATTTATCTTTTCCTTGCCGCGCTCCGGGTCTACTTTGTTGCAGCGGCTGCTGGCCGCCGATGCGCACATCGCGACGGTTTCGGAATCTCATTTGCTGCTGCCATTTTTGTATTCGCTGCGGGAGCAGGGCGTGTTTAGCGAGTACAATCATGCGTTCACGGCCTGGGCAATTCAGGAGTTTTGCCGCAATTTGCCGGGCGGTACAGCCGCCTACCTGGCGGAGATTCGAGACATGGCGCTGCGTTTGTACGGCCGTGCAGCCGGAGAGAATGTCACTTACTTTGTAGACAAAGCCGCTGCCTATCACCAGATAGCAGAAGAAGTTATACAAATGTTTCCTGAGGCCAGGGTCATCTTTCTTTGGCGCAACCCGCTGGCTGTGGCCGCTTCGTTGATGGAGTCGTGGAAGAACGGCCGTTGGAATCTGTTCGAGCATGATGTGCGCTTGTATGAAGGAGTGATGCAGTTAACGGCCGTGCATGAGAAATATGCCGCCCAAGTACACGCACTGCGTTATGAGGATTTGCTCACACAACCAGAAGTAGAGATGGAACGCATTTTTACCTATTTGCAGCTACCATTTGAGCGCCGCATATTGGATACATTTGCCCAGGTTTCGCTGCAAGGCCAGACAGGCGACATGGTGGGGATGGCACAGTATCACACACTTAACCGTGAACCCTTGCAAAAGTGGAAACGAACGTTAGCAAACCCGCTGCGTAAAATGTGGAGCGGCCGTTACTTGCGCACCCTCGGCTCGGAGCGCCTGGGGCAAATGGGTTATTCACTCGACGAACTGCTGCATGAACTTCGAGGCCTTCCCCCCAGCGGGCAATACTTACCCTCCGACTTGTGGCGAATACCTTATGGCATAGCTTACCGTTACCTGGAGGGGCGCGTATTTAGCCATAAACTCAAACGTATTCGTGCTGGGCAGCGCGTTTTTGCTCACAAATAAAAAAGCGCCGTTTATGGCGCTTTTTACTTGAGTTTTTGCTTGTAAAACTAGAAAAGGCCCCAGTCTCCACCAGCACCCTCCTCCATCATGGAAGGATCCCACAATTCGGTGCCAACTTCTACTTCCACGTTGCCGTCCATTACACTGTTGCCTACAAGACGTACCTGCTCAATAAGCTGCGGCCCATATGGGCAAAAAGGTGTTGTCAAAATCATGGTGATCTTGGCAGAATTTTTCTCTTCGTCAATTTCTAGGTTTCTAACTAAACCTAATTCTACAATGTTGAGGCCAATTTCTGGATCAATGACACTCCGTAATGTTTCCAGAAGCTCTTCTTCTTTACTGACGATCATGTTACCCCTCGTTATGAATTGGCTGTCGCGTCTGCAATTGAGAATTGACAGCAATCGGCTCCTTGTACCATGCAACTGTGTTGTCGGATAGGCGCTTGTACCACATGGGCTATTAGCTCCGTATCAAAAGTACAAATTTCAATGTGTTCCTGACCAATGGAATAGTATGGGCAGTTATATTCCGTGAGGCTGTACCCATCTTCAGTCTTTTCCCACCGAGCCAGAAAACCTTCTTCTTCTAATAAGCTGACCAAATAGTCCAGGCGTTTTTCAATGGGCTGCCCTTCAAAATAGGGCCGATGGTCGTCCACAACAGTTTGCACAACGCCTTTGAATACTTGATCGATAGCCTCGCTGGGCATGACGGCTTTTAGTTCTTCAAGCAGACGTGTAGTGAGGCGTACATATCGTTTGGGGAATAATTCCTGGCCTTGTTCGCTAAGGCTGTAGACATAGTAGGGTCTGCCTACTTTGCGGCGTACACTGTTCGACTCAATCAGCCCTTCTGCCTGTAATGAGTTGAGGTGATGGCGAACTGTAACAGGTGAGACATTTGCTGCTTCAGCCAAGTCTTCTACCTTTGCTTGCCGTGAAGCTTTAATAGTCTCTAATATTATCTCTCTTGTGCTTTTTCTATGGTTATTGCCTGTTATTTTCACCATTAGAATCCCTTACTAAACAGGTTACACTCGTTTCGGATTATAGCAATGGGTGGGGAAATTGTCAATTCTTGCTATTATTATTATTTTTATCATAAATATTGACGAGGCTAAACGGGTGTGTTAGAATTCACACGTTAAAATAGAGGTTAATATCTTGTCCATTGGAAGGGCATGTCTAATTTTTTATAGGAGCTGACAAACCGTAATGACCGCTTTAGAAGTCAAGAATCTGCATGTATCTATTGGCGATCAGCCAATTCTTAAGGGCATTGATTTGCTTATCAAGTCTGGCGAAGTTCATGCGTTAATGGGGCCAAATGGCTCAGGAAAAAGTACGCTGGCCTATACACTGGCCGGACATCCAGCTTACGAACCAAGCGCCGGGCAGGCAATTTTTGGTGGTGAAGATTTGCTGGAAATGGAAGCCGATGAGCGTTCGCGTGCTGGGCTGTTTTTGGCGTTTCAGTACCCGGCATCGGTGCCGGGAGTGACATTGGCTAAGTTTTTGCGTCAGACGATTAATTCACGTCGCCAGGCTGTTAATCCTGAGGATAAGGGAATTTCTATTCCCGCTTTCCGTCGTTTGTTAAAGGAAAAGATGGATATGTTGGGGATTGATCATAAGTTTGCTGGCCGTTACCTGAATGAAGGTTTTTCGGGTGGCGAGAAGAAACGGGTGGAGATTCTGCAAATGGCGACGGTGGAACCGAAGATTGCCATTATGGATGAGACGGATTCTGGCCTGGATATTGATGCGCTGCGTATTGTGTCTGAAGGTGCGATGCGGTTGAAGGAAGAGTTGGGCATGGGTATTTTGGTCATTACGCATTACCAGCGGATTTTGAATTATATTAACCCGGACTATGTGCATATTATGTTGAACGGCCGTATCGTGGAAAGCGGTGGCCCCGATTTGGCATTGAAACTGGAAGAGCGCGGGTACGATTGGATTCGTGAAAAGCACGGTGCGTTAGAGGAGGCCTGATATGGCTGATGTAACACGTGAATTGACAGAAGAGGAAATCGTTGCTGACGTCAATCAGGATTATGCTGAGAAGTACGGATTTTCTGATGTTGAAGATTATGTTTTTAAGGCTGAAAAGGGGCTGACTGAAGAGATTGTCCGTGCCATTTCTAAGATGAAAAATGAACCGGAATGGATGCTTGAGTTTCGGTTGAAGGGGTACGAACATTATTTGCAACGGCCGTTGCCCGAATGGGGGCCTGACCTGCACCAAATTGATTTTGATGACATCTATTACTACATCAAACCAACGAATGATCAGAGTGATTCTTGGGATGATGTGCCTGATAGCATCAAAAATACATTTGATAAACTGGGTATTCCTGAAGCAGAGCAAAAATTCCTTTCTGGTGTTGGCGCCCAATATGAATCAGAAATGATTTACCACAACATCAAGAAAGAGTTGGAAGAGCAGGGCGTGATTTTTCTGGGGATGGATGATGCGTTACAAAAACATCCTGACCTGGTGAAGCAATATTTCAACACGATTATTCCCTACACCGACAACAAATTCTCGGCGTTGAACACGGCCGTTTGGTCAGGTGGCAGCTTTATCTATGTGCCGCCTGGGGTGCATGTGGAAATGCCACTACAGGCTTACTTCCGCATCAACGCCAAAAATATGGGGCAGTTCGAGCGCACGCTGATTATCGTGGATGAGGGCGCATACGTTCACTATGTTGAGGGCTGTACTGCACCCATTTACTCCTCCGATTCTTTCCATTCAGGCGTCATTGAGATTTATGTTAAGAAAGGGGCACGCTGCCGTTACTCCACCATTCAAAACTGGTCTACCAACGTCTACAATTTGGTGACGCAGCGGGCCATCGCCGAAGAAAATGCCACGATGGAATGGGTGGATGCCAATCTTGGCTCGAAAATTACGATGAAATACCCGTCCGTATTTTTGAGAGGCGAAGGAGCGCATGGCGAGGTTTTGTCTATCGCTTTTGCTTCTGAGGGACAGCAGCAAGACGCGGGGGGCAAGGTTGTCCATTTAGCACCTAATACCACCAGCCGCATCATTTCCAAATCGATTTGTCAAAAGGGCGGCCGTTCCTCATATCGTGGCTTGCTCAAGGTGAAAGAAGGGTCGGACAATGTGAAGTCCAACGTGGTTTGTGATGCACTCTTGTTGGATGAGCACAGCCGTTCCGATACCTATCCCTATATTGAGATTGACGAGCAAGATGTGACCATTGGTCATGAAGCGTCGGTGAGTAAGGTCGGTGAAGAGCAGTTGTTTTACCTGATGAGCCGAGGTATTTCCGAACAGATGGCGATTTCAATGATTGTAAATGGTTTCCTGGATCCGCTGGTCAAGGAACTGCCAATGGAGTACGCCATTGAAATGAACCGGTTGATTCAGTTGCAAATGGAAGGATCGATTGGATAAAGAAATAATGAATAACGAATGATTAATAATTAATCGTTCACTATTCATTATTCATTATTTTGCTATGAATACATTTACCAAAGAAGCAGTACAAAAACTATCGGCATCCCTGAATGAACCCGAATGGATGCTTGAGTTTCGGCTGAAGGCCTTTGAGATTTATGAAAATACGCCGATGCCGACGACAAAGGATGAAGCCTGGCGGCGGACGAATCTGCGCCAGATGAAATTTGATGAATTTGGCCCTTCTATTAACGGGGATGCGGCTACGGATGCGGCGCTGCCTTCTTTTTTGAATCAGCAGTTGACAGCCGATGAAACCGGCGGCAATTTGCTGCAGGTGGATGGCGTAACACGTGATTATGAATTAAGCGAGGCATTGCAGGCGCAGGGTGTGATTTTTTGTGATATGCACACGGCCGTTTCCCAACACCCCGATCTCGTGCAAAAATACTTCATGACCGAGGGCGTGTCTGTGAGCGAGGGCAAATTTGCGGCATTGCACGGCGCATTTTGGCGCGGCGGCACATTCCTCTACGTGCCTAAAAACACAAAAGCAGCCGCCCCCCTGCACTCGGTGTTGTGGAATGAGAACGGCCGTACCTTTACACATACGCTGGTTGTTTTAGAAGTCGGATCTGAGGCCATTTTTATGGACGAATACGCCTCTGGCAACAGCGACGCGCAAGGTTTTCACAATGGCGTCGTTGAACTGCTGGTGGGCGATAACGCCAACCTGATCTATGCCGGCCTGCAAGATTTTGGTGCAAATATGTGGCAGTTCAACCACGAGCGCGGTCGCGTAGGGCGCGACGGCAAGCTGGACTGGGTGACGAGCATGATGGGCACGCGCCTCACCAAAGCGTTCCAGACAATGGAACTGGATCAGCCAGGCTCATGGGGTCGGATGTCGGGCATTTTCTTCACGAACGGCCGTCAACATCTCGATTTGGACACCCAGCAAAATCACAACGCCGGCAACACCGTCAGCGATTTGCTCTACAAAGGAGCGCTGAAAGATCGGTCGCGCACCGTGTGGCAGGGCATGATCAAAGCACTGCCCGGTTCGCAAAAGATTGATGGGTTTCAGGCTAACCGTAACTTGATGCTGGACAGAACTGCCCGCGCCGATTCAATTCCTGGCCTGGAAATTGAAGCGGATGACGTGAAATGTACCCATGCGTCAGCCATTGGCAAGCTGGACCCGGAAGAGATTTTTTACTTGATGAGCCGCGGGATTCCACGTAATACGGCCGTTGAAATGTCCGTACAAGGTTTCTTCGATCCACTCATGCGCCGTATCCCCTTTGAAGGCATTCGTGACCGCATTTTTGGACGCATTGTCGAAAAAATTAACATGTAAACCAAACCCGTCAGGTTACTCAATCTGGCGGGTTTTTGATGGGAAGGTGTGTGATGAGTGACAAAGGATATATCCACCCAGAGGTGTTAGTCAGCACAGATTGGGTTGCGCAAAACCTGCACAACACCGATCAGGTGCGCCTGGTGGAGTCCAACGAAGACCTGTTATTGTACAGCACCGGGCACATTCCCAACGCTGCGCACATTGATTGGATTGCTGATTTGAATGATGCTATCCGCCGCGATTATTTGAGTGAGGCTGAATTTGCCGCACTGATGTCACGGAACGGCATCCAGAATGACACGACCGTCGTGTTTTATGGCGACAAAAATAATTGGTGGGCTTGCTATGCTTTTTGGGTTTTCAAGCTCTTTGGGCATCAGAACTGCCGAATTATGGATGGCGGCCGTAAAAAATGGCTGGATGAAGGGCGCGAGTTGACACGGGAGAAACCAAGTTTTGCGGCCACGAATTATGTGCCTGCTGCCCGCGCCGATTACAAAATTCGTGCCTTCCGCGACCAGGTGCTGGCGCATGTAAATGCGGGGCAGCCGTTGGTGGATGTGCGCAGCCCGCAAGAATTTAGCGGCGAACTGCTGCATATGCCCGGCTCTCCGCAAGAGGGGGCTTTGCGCGGCGGCCACATTAAAGGGGCGGCGAGCGTGCCCTGGAGCCGTGCGGTGGCCGAGGATGGGACGTTTAAGACGGCCGTTGACCTCCGCGCCATCTACGAAACAGAAAAAGGACTGCGCCCGGACAACAACGTCATCGCTTATTGCCGTATTGGTGAGCGTAGTTCGCATACCTGGTTTGTCCTCACCTACTTGTTGGGCTACCCCAACGTGCGCAATTACGATGGTTCGTGGACGGAGTGGGGGAATTTGGTGGGGGTTCCCATCGAGAATCCTTCGAAGCAAGCGTAACGAAACGAGCCGGGGTAACTCCCGGCTTTTTTTATTTCCTGCTTGCCAATCCCTCTGTTCTTGGTTAATCTCCTACAAAAATAATGGTTGGTGATTGAGCCTTTCAATCTCCAACTATCAATCCCCTATTACCGAGATGAGTTTATGTTAGACGTTGCAAAAATTCGCGCTGATTTCCCGATTTTGACTGTAGAGAGCTATCCTGATGTGCCGCTGGTGTTTTTGGATAGTGCTGCTTCGTCACAGAAGCCAACGGCCGTTCTTGAAGCGATGGACACCTATCTACGCACTTACAATGCCAACGTACATCGCGGCATTTATCGTTTGAGCGAAGATGCCACCAATGCCTACGAGGCGGCGCGTGCTAAAGTAGCGCGTTTCATCAATGCACAGGATGCCGCCGAGGTGATTTTTGTGCGCAATGCCACTGAGGGCTTTAATTTGGTGGCGTATAGTTGGGGCGAAGCCAATATCAGCGCGGGCGATGAGATTTTACTGACGGAGATGGAGCATCACGCGAACATCGTGCCCTGGCAGTTGTTGGCGCAGCGCAAAGGGGCCGTTGTGCGCTATGTGCCGTTTGATGAAAATGGTGTACTAGACCTCTCGAACCTGGCTGAGTTGTTGACGGAGCGCACGAAGATTTTCTCGTTTACGGCCGTTTCCAACGTCTTTGGAACCATCAACCCCGTCAAGCAGCTCATCGCGGCCGCTAAAGCAGTGGGCGCAATGACCATGATTGATGCAGCTCAAGCCGTGCCCCACATGCCAATAGACGTGCAGGATTTTGATTGCGATTTCCTCGCCTTTTCTGGGCATAAAATGTGTGGGCCAACTGGTATCGGCGTACTTTACGGCAAGCGGGAACTGTTAGAGGCCATGCCTCCCTTCATGGGCGGCGGCGACATGATTCGCCGCGTTACTTTAGAAAAATCTACCTGGAATGACCTACCCTGGAAATTTGAGGCCGGTACACCCAGCATTGCTGAAGGCATCGGCTTGGGGGCCACAGTGGACTATTTGACCCATGTAGGCATGGCCGAAATACACGCTTACGAACAATATCTAACGCACTATGCTTTGGAAGCATTAAGTGAAGTGCCGGGGTTGAAAGTTTGGGGGCCACCGGCCTCGCAAAAAGCGGGTGTTGCCGCCTTTACCCTGGAAAAATTACATCCGCACGATATTGCTGAACTTCTCGACAAGGACGGTATTGCTGTACGTGCTGGGCATCATTGTGCGATGCCCCTGCACAAAAAACTAGGACTGGCGGCCACCACCAGGGCCAGTTTTTATTTGTACACAACGCCCGCCGAAATTGATCGTCTTGTTGAAGGGCTGCATCGTGTGCGCCAGATTTTCCGTTTGTAATGCAAAAAAGCTAGAGTTAGAGCTAACTAGAGATAGAGGAAGATGCGCAACTCCATCTCTAGTTCTAGCTGCAAATTTGCCAGAACCGGTATAATAACGGTAATCCGCCTGGCGCAAGAGGTGTACCAATGGATAGTAGTATGTATCGTGAACAAATTATTGACCTGTATGAGAATCCCCTCAACTATGGGGAGTTAGACCCGGCCGATTTTTCCTACGAAGAGGACAATCCGCTTTGTGGTGATGTTATTCGCATTGATGTGCGCCTGGATGAGCAAAACCGTGTGGCTGAGGTTGCCTGGAGTGGTGATGGCTGCGCAATTAGCCAGGCTTCTGCCTCTTTACTCACTGAAGAAATCAAGGGTCTGACTCTGGATGAGGTGAAAGCATTTCCCAAAGAGACGCTGCTGGAATTGATTGGCGTTCAGCTGAGCATGGCCCGTGTCAAGTGCGCCCTTTTGTCGCTCAAGGTGTTGAAGGCTGGTGCTTATGGTTTACCTGATCCAGAGGAAATCCATCCAGGGCACAAAGAATGAAATATGAAGCGCAAAACGTGAATAGAAATCCTTTGCGTTTCTTGAAGATGTTTAGTGAAGGTGGGCGTGGCTGATGGGGGGCTGATCTAACCCTCTCTTTTTGTTTGACAGGATATTACAAATTCCCTATATTTGCATTTGGCTTTAGAACAAAATTCCTACAATTTGGGCTTGGCTGTCACACTAAGAACGGCCGTCAAGCAACTTCGGGTAAACATGGAAATAGGACTCGTTAGAAAAATAGACATTGACCAAGAGATGCGCGAATCGTATCTCAGCTACGCTATGAGCGTGATTGTATCGCGGGCGCTGCCAGATGCCCGCGATGGCCTGAAACCGGTGCAGCGGCGTATTTTGTATGCCATGTACGATATGGGGCTGCGCCCAGACACCCCCTACAGAAAGTCCGCCAGAGTGGTGGGGGAAGTGCTTGGTAAATATCATCCGCATGGCGACCAGTCCGTATACGATGCGATGGTGCGCATGGCCCAAGACTTCTCCATGCGCTACTGTCTGGTAGACGGGCAGGGGAATTTCGGCTCCATTGATGGCGATGCTGCCGCTGCCATGCGTTACACCGAGGCCCGCATGTCCAAAATGGGCTACGACATGCTGGAAGACATTGCCAAAGACACCGTTGATTACACCACTAATTTCGACGACTCATTGCAAGAACCGGCCGTTTTACCGGCGACAATCCCCAATTTATTGGTAAATGGCTCTTCCGGTATTGCTGTTGGCATGGCGACCAGCATCCCGCCGCACAATCTTGGTGAAGTTGTCAATGCGCTGACTTATTTGTTGGATAAGTGGGAACAGTTGGATGATGTTTCCGTAGCCGATTTAATGCAGTTCATCAAAGGGCCGGACTTTCCCACTGGCGGGCTAATTTTCCGCCATCGCGGGCAGGATGATGAAACGGATGCCATTGCCCATGCTTATGCTACTGGCCGAGGGCGTATTACGGTACGGGCAAAAGCGCACATTGAGCAGATGGGACGCAATAAATCGCGCATCGTGATTACAGAGTTGCCCTATCAAGCCAACAAAACCAATTTGTTAGGGCGCATTGCGGATTTGCACCGTGATGGCAAGATTGAAGGCCTGACCGATTTGCGTGACGAATCGGACCGTAATGGAATGCGGATCATTCTTGAGACGACGCGCAATGTGGAGCCAGAAGAAGTGTTGGTGGATTTGTTCCGTCTGACGCCGATGCAGAGTACGTTCAGCATTTCGCTGCTGGCGTTGGTGAATGGCGAACCGCGTATCCTCACGTTAAAGCAGGCGTTGCGGGTGTATTTAGAGCATCGTTTGGAAGTAGTGCGGCGGCGCAGCGAATATGATTTAGAGAAGGCTCGCAATCGGGCACACATTTTGGAAGGGTTGTTGATTGCGTTGGATAATTTAGATGAGGTGATTGATACCATTCGTCGTTCGCGCACGGTGGAGACGGCGCGGACAAATTTGATGAAGAAGTTCAAGTTGTCGCAGGTGCAGGCGCAGGCTGTTTTGGATATGCAACTGCGGCGGCTGGCAGCGTTGGAACGGCGGAAAATAGAGGAAGAGCATCAGGAAAAGATAAAGCTAATTGCTTATTTGGAGCGGCTGCTTTCTCGCCCGGATTTGATGCGTAGTGTGGTGAAGGATGAACTGCTAGCGGTGAAGGATGAGTATGCAGATGTACGCCGCACGCAGATTGTTGACTCGACGGACAGCCCGGTGTTTAGTGCCTCGGATTTGCTGCCGGATGAGCAGGTTTGGGTGATGATTGGGGAGAAGGGGACGCTGGCGCGGACGACAACGCCGGAGATGGTGGATGTGCCGCGCAAGCCTGTGGAGCAGCCGAAGGCGCTGCTTGAAGCGAATACGCAGGATATTCTGTATTTGTTTGCGGCGGATGGGCAGGCGGTGAGTTTGCCGGTGTATCAGCTTCCACAGGCACGGGAGCTAGGGACGGGGACGCATTGGGCGGACCTGACGGGGTTGACGCGGCGGGATTATTTGGCTGCGGCTTTGATACGGCCGTTCTCCGCGCAAGGTTACCTCTTCCTGACTACCTTAGCCGGGGTTGTCAAGCGGGTGGCGCTGGATGATTTGCCCGGCATCACCACAGAACCATTCACCGTGATAAATGTGTCCAATGATGATGCCTTGGGCTGGGCTGTGCTGACCAGTGGCGAAGAAGAGGTGATGCTGGCAACGGCCGCCGGGCAGGTCATTCGTTTTAAGGAAAGTGATGTCCGCTCGATGGGTTTGCCCGCGGGTGGTGTGATGGGCATCAAACTGGCAAACGAAGCAGATGGACTGGTGGCGATGGATGTGGTAAAACCTGAGGAATATGTCTTTAGCGTCACAGACAATGGTTTGGCAAAAGCAACCGCCATGTCTGAATATCCGACACAAGGGCGTTACGGGCAAGGTGTGATTAATGTTCGTTTACCCAAAGATGCTAATGAGGTTGTTGCCGTGCTCATTGGCGACCTGGAGACGTTGATTGTTGTGACAACAGCTATTGGCTCTACCAAGAAGCTGCGTTTGAAGGAAACGACGACTGGCAGCCGCAGTATTAAACCGCGCCCGATTTTGAAGATGGGTGAACGCAACCGTATTACGGGAGCTGTCAAATCAACGGCACGACCGGATTTT
>JACKBX010000007.1 GCA_020634375.1 Ardenticatenaceae bacterium
CGTCTTTCTCATTATCTTTCAATATTAGGACTTTCGCTTTAGCTCAAAAATGAGCGAAAATTGATTCATGATTACGCGCATGAAATACGTTGAATACCTGATCAGCACGCCAGTCAATTACACCTGCTCCAATTTGGCTGACCATTTGGATAATGTTAGTCATGATGTTGTCACAGACTATTTGAGACAGGAGCGTTTGACTGCACGGCACCTTTGGGAACTGACACAACCCTTGATTAAAGATGAACCGGAAGCCTATCTCATCATCGATGACAGCGTACAAAACAAACAGTACTCGCAATCGATTGAGTTGGTGAAACGACAATACAGCGGAGCTGAAGGCGGATTGGTGCGGGGAATAGGAGTCGTCAATTTGCTGCACACCGATGGCAAAGGGCAGTTTTATCCCATTGATTTCCGCATCTATGCCAAAAAGCACGATGGCAAAACGAAAAATGATCACTTTCGAGAGATGTTGCGCCATGCGATTGGCGATAAGCAAATCAAAGCCCGCACCGTCCTGTTCGATAGTTGGTATGCTTCCTGGCAGAATCTCAAACTCGTTCACCGGTTGGGCTTGACCTTTTACACCGTCCTCAAGTCCAATCGCTTGGTGAGTTTGAACAAAGAAGATGGTTACATACATCTTGACGCAATCAAGTGGACGGCAGAGCAAATGCGAGATGGCATCGTTGTCAAACTCAATAAGGTTCCTTTCAAAGTAAGACTGTTCAAGCTGGTGGCCACAAACGGCGACATTAATTGGGTCATCACCAATGACCTGGACTCGACCCGTACCGCGCAGGTCGCTCAAGAGGCGAACGACGTGCGTTGGGAGGTCGAGCAGTTTCATCGAGAACTAAAGCAACTCGCTGGCAGCGAAAAATGTCAATGCCGTAAGCAACGGTCGCAACGGAATCATCTGGCCTGTTGTTATCACGCCTGGCTAACCATGAAAGTGAAAGCGTTTGAGTTACAGAAAACCATTTATCAAGTGAAAGCTGACTTGTTTACCGACTACCTGCGAACTGAGTTGCGTTCTCCACGTATTCCGGCCATTCAGGTCGCGTAAGCGAAAGTCTGTAATGCGGGCGTTTTATTGGACACCTAAATCAGTGTAAACTGAGACAATAAGGGGTTCAAAAATGCCCAGAAGAAAACTACGCAAACACGCACCAGAATTCAAATTCAAGCTGGTCGTCGAATCTTTACGCGGCGAACAGACACGCACCGAGATTGCCCGCGAAAACGACATCACCAAATCGTTGCTGTACAAATGGGAACAAGCTTTCCTTGAACAAGGCTCTGATGTGTTCCGTTCCGCTGATTTGCGAACCCAGGAATTAGCCGAACGCGACCAACGCATTGCTGGTTTGGAAAGACTTGTCGGTCGGCTGGCGCTGGAGAATGAAGTGCTAAAAAAGTTCGAGACGCAGCTCAACTCGACACCACACAAAAACGGAAGATGATAAAGCAACTGTCGGCTGAACATCCTGTGCGCTACCTGTGTCAATTGTTGGATTTGCCATCCAGCACCTATTACTATCAGTCTCAGCGTCAAGAGGATGATCCAGAATTGGTGAAAGCCATTGAACGGCATTTGGCACTCAGACCTTATCTGGGCTACCGAATGCTGCTGGCTCGTTTGCGACGCGACAAATGGATTGTCAGCGAACGGGCCGTTCGCCGGATTTTGCGCCAAATGAAGCGGACGCGGTCGGCAGGCCGGATTATCACCACTGATAGCAACCATTCGCACCCACGTTTTCCTAACGTGATTCAAGATGTAACGGCCGTTTCCCCGAATCATATTTGGGTAGGTGACATCACCTACTTGCGCTATGGTCGTCAATTCTTGTATCTGGCAGTGATTTTGGACGCTTACACCAGAGCTGTTCGTGGCTGGCATCTGGAAGAGATGCTCACTTGCGAGGCGTTGACCCTGCCTGCGCTGCAAATGGCTTTGCAAACAGGTACGCCAACATTCTTTCATTCCGACCAAGGCCGACAGTATGCCGTCACAGACCATGTTGAGATGCTCCAGGCTAGAGATACAACCATGAGCATGTCTGATGCCGGCTGCCCGACACAGAATGGCTTGGTTGAACGATTTATTCGGACAGTAAAGGAGGAACATATCGCTTATTCGGAATACGACTCGCTGGTTGACTTACGCCGCCAACTGCGGCATTATCTTGAAGTAGAGTACACGCGAGCCCGGCCGCATTCGTCGCTCAACTACATGACGCCCTTGGAGTTTGAGCAAGAGTTTTATTGGCGGCAGGCGTCTCTCTTATCCACCTAAATTGTGTCCAATAAAGTGACCGCACTACAGTGATCTGCGTTTGCGGATGGGCTAGACAGGATGATCAGACTGTTTCAGTAATCTCTGGTGATTCGTTTGGGGTGATCGCGCTACCTGGAAACGGATAGCCTGACGGCCTGCCTGTTTCAGTAATCTCTGGTGATTCGTTTGGGGTGATCCCAACCCAGGCGGCGGCAGAGATGGGCAAGACGGTTGTTTCAGTAATCTCTGGTGATTCGTTTGGGGTGATTGATCCACATGCCCAATCCGCGGCCGTTCCCGCCAATGTTTCAGTAATCTCTGGTGATTCGTTTGGGGTGATTGAGCCGTCTCCATATCAAACACACTAGCCATCTCCAGTTTCAGTAATCTCTGGTGATTCGTTTGGGGTGATTGTGTCATAGATGTGGTTTATGGCATCCGCTCCACCTGTTTCAGTAATCTCTGGTGATTCGTTTGGGGTGATTGCTGAGCGGGCACAAGCCCGCTCCCCCCGCTCAGAGCGTTTCAGTAATCTCTGGTGATTCGTTTGGGGTGATTGCCAGATTGCCAGTGCGTATGAGCTAGAGAATGTCACGTTTCAGTAATCTCTGGTGATTCGTTTGGGGTGATTGCGACGACGCGCACATACCGCCTACCCATCGGCTTCTGTTTCAGTAATCTCTGGTGATTCGTTTGGGGTGATTGATCCCCCCACTTCAATGCCGAAACCGCCGTCATGCAGTTTCAGTAATCTCTGGTGATTCGTTTGGGGTGATTGGCACCCTGGAGTGGATACTTGAAGATTGGATGTATTGTTTCAGTAATCTCTGGTGATTCGTTTGGGGTGATTGGCCGTCTTTTTGTGATCGCTGAAGAATAATTCAACGCGTTTCAGTAATCTCTGGTGATTCGTTTGGGGTGATTGACCTTCACAAATATCGAAGAGTGCAAGGCCCGCACGTTTCAGTAATCTCTGGTGATTCGTTTGGGGTGATTGCCTCTTTCTGAATTGCTTGTCTGGCGTCGTTACACGTTTCAGTAATCTCTGGTGATTCGTTTGGGGTGATTGTCCTCTTTCTGAATTGCTTGTCTGGCGTCGTTACACGTTTCAGTAATCTCTGGTGATTCGTTTGGGGTGATTGCCAGCCAACGCGTCCCGCCGCCGGTGCCATCCCCCAGTTTCAGTAATCTCTGGTGATTCGTTTGGGGTGATTGCATCCATCAAAAGACGGCCGTTACCACGCCGGATGCTGTTTCAGTAATCTCTGGTGATTCGTTTGGGGTGATCAAGATGGTACTATCGGGTGGTGGGAAACTCCGATAGTTTCAGTAATCTCTGGTGATTCGTTTGGGGTGATCTTATGCCGCCGCCGCAGTAGTACGATTGCCAACTAGTTTCAGTAATCTCTGGTGATTCGTTTGGGGTGATCTTTATGCCGCCGCCGCAGTAGTACGATTGCCAACTAGTTTCAGTAATCTCTGGTGATTCGTTTGGGGTGATCGTTACTAACAGGGAAAGGTCTGAAAAATTGTGTTTCAGTAATCTCTGGTGATTCGTTTGGGGTGATCGGCAGTGTGTCCGTTCCGGGGCTGTTCAATTTGCTGTTTCAGTAATCTCTGGTGATTCGTTTGGGGTGATCGCTATTTTGTTTTTAACGCAGTGTAGGCCGTTTTTGTTTCAGTAATCTCTGGTGATTCGTTTGGGGTGATCGTTACTAACAGGGAAAGGTCTGAAAAATTGTGTTTCAGTAATCTCTGGTGATTCGTTTGGGGTGATCTTCGCCTGCACCTAACCACCGCTCCTTATTCCAGTTTCAGTAATCTCTGGTGATTCGTTTGGGGTGATCGCCCGCTTAAAACCTGGAACGCGCCAGTTGGCCGGGTTTCAGTAATCTCTGGTGATTCGTTTGGGGTGATCCCAAACATAGGTTTCTTAACCATCTTCCGTATCAGTTTCAGTAATCTCTGGTGATTCGTTTGGGGTGATCAGTCTATGAGCAGCCCCGTTTACTATTGAGACGGTGTTTCAGTAATCTCTGGTGATTCGTTTGGGGGTGATCTTAGTAGACGCTTTATGCCCCGTACTAACAGGTTTCAGTAATCTCTGGTGATTCGTTTGGGGTGATCTTCAAGCTTGGTGGATTGCCGGATGGCAGGAGTGTTTCAGTAATCTCTGGTGATTCGTTTGGGGTGATCGTCGGATAGTCGAATAGCAAGGAGACGTAACGCTGTTTCAGTAATCTCTGGTGATTCGTTTGGGGTGATCCTTTTTGCATGTCCTTACTCCTAATCAGGGAACAATGTTTCAGTAATCTCTGGTGATTCGTTTGGGGTGATCATATCGCTATGGCTGGTCTGTTTGGAGCACTGGCACAATGTTTCAGTAATCTCTGGTGATTCGTTTGGGGTGATCCAAATATGGGCTGGCGCACGAAATCATCGCTCAGACGTTTCAGTAATCTCTGGTGATTCGTTTGGGGTGATCACGTATTTCATATGAGCATGGCGCGAACAGCTTTGAAAGTTTCAGTAATCTCTGGTGATTCGTTTGGGGTGATCCGTATTGGGCCGCCTCCTGGGCTGACGTGAAAGCAGTTTCAGTAATCTCTGGTGATTCGTTTGGGGTGATCAAAATGAACTTAATTAAACTGATTGGAAGAGCATTGTTTCAGTAATCTCTGGTGATTCGTTTGGGGTGATCGTTTTTGGCGCAAAAGGAGAGTTGAAATGAATTTTGTTTCAGTAATCTCTGGTGATTCGTTTGGGGTGATCGGATGTTCCGCTAGTTGGTAGTCTTGATTTTCTATTGTTTCAGTAATCTCTGGTGATTCGTTTGGGGTGATCGCGGCGATGTGATAGATGCTGTTTCCGGTATCAAAGAGTTTCAGTAATCTCTGGTGATTCGTTTGGGGTGATCGCCGACCAGCCCAATAAACCGCAGTCACAGCAATCGTTTCAGTAATCTCTGGTGATTCGTTTGGGGTGATCATATATTGGTGCTGCTGGTTCTCCGGTAAGATGGAGTTTCAGTAATCTCTGGTGATTCGTTTGGGGTGATCGCTATTGGTTGTGCTGCTGCCGATTGGGGTAGGTTGTTTCAGTAATCTCTGGTGATTCGTTTGGGGTGATCTGAGGGCGGCAATGGGGCGGTTGACGGCATAATGCAGTTTCAGTAATCTCTGGTGATTCGTTTGGGGTGATCATGGTCTATATATTTGTCACTTTCCGAAGAAGGATGTTTCAGTAATCTCTGGTGATTCGTTTGGGGTGATCTACAGGACGGGGGCGATTCATTCTGCAAACATGGAAGTTTCAGTAATCTCTGGTGATTCGTTTGGGGTGATCAACAGTCTTGTCTTTAGTAAACAAAAGCATCACAGGTTTCAGTAATCTCTGGGGATTCGTTTGGGGTGATCCATACACAATCACCCCGTACACAACATGCAACACATGTTTCAGTAATCTCTGGTGATTCGTTTGGGGTGATCGTCGTTGATTTCATCCAATGTCATTGTTGCTACCTGTTTCAGTAATCTCTGGTGATTCGTTTGGGGTGATCCTTCGCCAAATCCAACGCCCGACGCACCTAGTCGCCGTTTCAGTAATCTCTGGTGATTCGTTTGGGGTGATCCCGTCTCCATGATGTTATAGCGTCTGTCCCGGTTTTGTTTCAGTAATCTCTGGTGATTCGTTTGGGGTGATCAGTGTAAGGAACGCGACAGGAGACACAGAGCCAGAGTTTCAGTAATCTCTGGTGATTCGTTTGGGGTGATCGCTGTCCGTAGATATGATTTTTGCAGCCCCAGCAAGTTTCAGTAATCTCTGGTGATTCGTTTGGGGTGATCTTATCCTCCTTGACATATCCTTACCAGACATCGAGGTTTCAGTAATCTCTGGTGATTCGTTTGGGGTGATCGCTTCCTGCGCCTCCGCGCTCGCCCCCCCACTCCGGGTTTCAGTAATCTCTGGTGATTCGTTTGGGGTGATCTGTGATGCGTTGCACGTTTCGCCAGATTTTTTGTTGTTTCAGTAATCTCTGGTGATTCGTTTGGGGTGATCTAAATGCTGGAGTGGCGAAGCTGCCATTCCCAAGTGTTTCAGTAATCTCTGGTGATTCGTTTGGGGTGATCAAGAAAAAACGCTAGGAGATATAGCAAGTAGAAAAGTTTCAGTAATCTCTGGTGATTCGTTTGGGGTGATCCGTTTGGGGTGGCGGTGACGACGACGATATTGACCTGTTTCAGTAATCTCTGGTGATTCGTTTGGGGTGATCAGCGCAGCTCAATAACATCATGCAGTACAATGGCAGTTTCAGTAATCTCTGGTGATTCGTTTGGGGTGATCCTATCTGAATACGCTCATCACCCAGGCCACGGACGAGTTTCAGTAATCTCTGGTGATTCGTTTGGGGTGATCCTAATTCCATAACTCTGTCTCTATCGTCACCCCGAAGTTTCAGTAATCTCTGGTGATTCGTTTGGGGTGATCCCAATTGCCATAGGTGAACAGTGAACCAAAGCCGAGTTTCAGTAATCTCTGGTGATTCGTTTGGGGTGATCCCAACCGTTAGCGTCGGCGAGAATGCGCCTTTGTAGTTTCAGTAATCTCTGGTGATTCGTTTGGGGTGATCGCTACCTGGTGCGTCAGGCGCTAGATGGATTCCAGGTTTCAGTAATCTCTGGTGATTCGTTTGGGGTGATCCGCGTACGGCCGTCGCACCGCGCCAACCAGGGCCAGTTTCAGTAATCTCTGGTGATTCGTTTGGGGTGATCGCTGTTTTTCGCCACGTCTGCTTAAAGCTGTTGTTGTTTCAGTAATCTCTGGTGATTCGTTTGGGGTGATCTGGTGTTGTGCTCATTGGTGAAACTGGAAGAGTCTGTTTCAGTAATCTCTGGTGATTCGTTTGGGGTGATCTTGCTTGTCATCATTCCTCCAGATTGCCATCTTCAGTTTCAGTAATCTCTGGTGATTCGTTTGGGGTGATCTCACATAGCTGGGAATAAACGTAAAGGACTTTGGCGTTTCAGTAATCTCTGGTGATTCGTTTGGGGTGATCCCGCCACAGGTAACGGCCGTTTCCACCGCCGGAAGAGTTTCAGTAATCTCTGGTGATTCGTTTGGGGTGATCCCCCGCTTGCTGCTGGCGCATCGGCTGGTACAGGCGTTTCAGTAATCTCTGGTGATTCGTTTGGGGTGATCCTGTGCCTGCCACATTGCGGCCGTCCAGCCATTACGTTTCAGTAATCTCTGGTGATTCGTTTGGGGTGATCGTCGAAAAAAACGGCAAGCAAGCCCCGCAAAAGGTGTTTCAGTAATCTCTGGTGATTCGTTTGGGGTGATCGGATGTTTGATTGGCGGCTGATGGTGCTGGGGATTGTTTCAGTAATCTCTGGTGATTCGTTTGGGGTGATCAAGACGGCATTGCAGGATGGTGGATTCGGCATAAAGTTTCAGTAATCTCTGGTGATTCGTTTGGGGTGATCATTGTCTTGCAAAATCAACCGTCAAATCATCGGTAGTTTCAGTAATCTCTGGTGATTCGTTTGGGGTGATCCCCATAAATCTTTCCGCTATTATGGCCGAAATAGCGTTTCAGTAATCTCTGGTGATTCGTTTGGGGTGATCGGGATTTGTTGGGAAATGCCGTTGACCCCCTGCTTGTTTCAGTAATCTCTGGTGATTCGTTTGGGGTGATCAATTTGTTACCGTTGTGCTCGGTCTAGCTATTGCGGTTTCAGTAATCTCTGGTGATTCGTTTGGGGTGATCGGTGCATAGTGTATTATCAAATATTTTCTTCGTCCGTTTCAGTAATCTCTGGTGATTCGTTTGGGGTGATCGATAGAATGGTTGATTCTGACACTGGTCAGATTGTGTTTCAGTAATCTCTGGTGATTCGTTTGGGGTGATCGCCGGAAGGAACCCGGCCTGATATGCGACTATTATCAGTTTCATTAATCTCTGGTGATTCGTTTGGGGTGATCATGTCTTCGCTATGGTTGGTGTAACGCCAGATAGTGTTTCAGTAATCTCTGGTGATTCGTTTGGGGTGATCCGCCAGAAGACCCGGCGCTGCTGCTGCGTGAGGCATGTTTCAGTAATCTCTGGTGATTCGTTTGGGGTGATCTATCAACGCAATCAGTGAAAGCTCAAATGTCATGAAGTTTCAGTAATCTCTGGTGATTCGTTTGGGGTGATCATCAATGACACCATCAATAATGATGATGCTTGCCTGTTTCAGTAATCTCTGGTGATTCGTTTGGGGTGATCCGCAGCCAATCATGCGGATGTCCTGGAGGAAAAAACGTTTCAGTAATCTCTGGTGATTCGTTTGGGGTGATCCCCGGTGTTGTGCTTATTGGTGAAACTGGAAGAGTTTGGTTTCAGTAATCTCTGGTGATTCGTTTGGGGTGATCCCCATGCGGACATAATTAGAAGTACAGCCATCATTGCGTTTCAGTAATCTCTGGTGATTCGTTTGGGGTGATCCAACATACTGATTGACCTCTTCGAGGTCGAAGTGTGTGTTTCAGTAATCTCTGGTGATTCGTTTGGGGTGATCCGGTACACAACATGGACAGGATTTGTCCGTGCTCTTGTTTCAGTAATCTCTGGTGATTCGTTTGGGGTGATCCCAGAATTGACCACAATAGCCAGGATGCCAGCGACAGTTTCAGTAATCTCTGGTGATTCGTTTGGGGTGATCCGCGCCCTGTCTTTCCCACATCCTAAATCTATCTGACGTTTCAGTAATCTCTGGTGATTCGTTTGGGGTGATCCTCCTTCAGTCATCACAAGACGGCGCGGCTTCATCATGTTTCAGTAATCTCTGGTGATTCGTTTGGGGTGATCCGGCGCACCGCCTCAAATTCAACCACCCATACCCAGGTTTCAGTAATCTCTGGTGATTCGTTTGGGGTGATCCCATTGCCATTTTTGCGGTTGTGCCGCTGCCGATGAAGTTTCAGTAATCTCTGGTGATTCGTTTGGGGTGATCCTTATGGTGGATTTGTTGATGCGATTGATTATGAGATGTTTCAGTAATCTCTGGTGATTCGTTTGGGGTGATCCTCCATGATTGTACATATCAATAGGCATTTCCTTAATGTTTCAGTAATCTCTGGTGATTCGTTTGGGGTGATCCGATTGGCATCATCACCAAATCCGTACCAATGTACGGTTTCAGTAATCTCTGGTGATTCGTTTGGGGTGATCCACCTTTCCAATCGCACATCGTCAAGTGCAATACGAGTTTCAGTAATCTCTGGTGATTCGTTTGGGGTGATCCCCATTACCTTTGTCGGTTAGATATTTCGTTTCCCAGTTTCAGTAATCTCTGGTGATTCGTTTGGGGTGATCCCGCTCGTTTACAACCCCTCAAATGTCTATGATTTGCGTTTCAGTAATCTCTGGTGATTCGTTTGGGGTGATCCATTGGCATCATCACCAAATCCGTACCAATGTACGGGTTTCAGTAATCTCTGGTGATTCGTTTGGGGTGATCCGCTTTTGTTTTTTCTGGTCAGCCTGTTTATGTTTGCGTTTCAGTAATCTCTGGTGATTCGTTTGGGGTGATCCTTGCCCGGTTTACGGCCGCGCTCAACCGGCAAGCCATGTTTCAGTAATCTCTGGTGATTCGTTTGGGGTGATCCATTATGCAGTTTGTAGCAGACCAGGCGGAGATAGCGTTTCAGTAATCTCTGGTGATTCGTTTGGGGTGATCCCTCCTTTGGGAACTGCGTCCCGATATTCGGCCGTTGTTTCAGTAATCTCTGGTGATTCGTTTGGGGTGATCCCATGACAAACGAAGAAATGGCGCTACATTATTCCGGTTTCAGTAATCTCTGGTGATTCGTTTGGGGTGATCCTTATTAGGATTCGTCACAACTTCTTCGATGCTTTCGGTTTCAGTAATCTCTGGTGATTCGTTTGGGGTGATCCGTTTTTGAATGGCGCGTGGACGCTGGATGATGAGCGTTTCAGTAATCTCTGGTGATTCGTTTGGGGTGATCTAAACCGCGCTTGCCATAACTTAATCTCCTCAAGATGTTTCAGTAATCTCTGGTGATTCGTTTGGGGTGATCCGCCCAGTTTCACCGCGCCATCGGATTTCCGTACAAGTTTCAGTAATCTCTGGTGATTCGTTTGGGGTGATCCAATCTCAAAATATCGCCACTTCTACCGGATTCGAGTTTCAGTAATCTCTGGTGATTCGTTTGGGGTGATCCTAAAGCCGTGATATGTACGCAAGTTGTCGTCAATACGTTTCAGTAATCTCTGGTGATTCGTTTGGGGTGATCCTGAAGAACTGAAGCAAGCCATTGCCGACGAGGTAAGTTTCAGTAATCTCTGGTGATTCGTTTGGGGTGATCCAGAAGCGAGATTGGCGCGTGAGGCCGCATCAGCGACGTTTCAGTAATCTCTGGTGATTCGTTTGGGGTGATCCACCAAGCCCTGCATTGCCGCCTTTTGCACGGCTTGAGTTTCAGTAATCTCTGGTGATTCGTTTGGGGTGATCCTAAGCCTGGATTTAGACATGTTTCACAATTCGCTGTTTCAGTAATCTCTGGTGATTCGTTTGGGGTGATCCCTATTAGAACGCCTCATTAAGATATTTACCGACGAGTTTCAGTAATCTCTGGTGATTCGTTTGGGGTGATCCGGGTGGGGGAGTTATGGCCGTTCACCCATCGGCTGAGTTTCAGTAATCTCTGGTGATTCGTTTGGGGTGATCCCTTTACAGCGCCACCGGGGGAACGCCGACAAGCCAGGTTTCAGTAATCTCTGGTGATTCGTTTGGGGTGATCCTAAAACAAGGGGCGCTCCCGACACTGGCTTTTACAGTTTCAGTAATCTCTGGTGATTCGTTTGGGGTGATCCACAAACCAAGATAATATGACAGATATGGTGAAAAAGTTTCAGTAATCTCTGGTGATTCGTTTGGGGTGATCCGCTGAAAATGGTGATTTGGAGCCGTGGAAAATTTATGTTTCAGTAATCTCTGGTGATTCGTTTGGGGTGATCCCTTATTATGGCCTTTGTGGAGATTGCTGGTAAATGGTGTTTCAGTAATCTCTGGTGATTCGTTTGGGGTGATCCCCGCAAGTGCTACAACCTTGACGCTTACTAGCACAACGTTTCAGTAATCTCTGGTGATTCGTTTGGGGTGATCCCGACGGCTTGAGGCGATGCGGGCGCTTGATATAACGTTTCAGTAATCTCTGGTGATTCGTTTGGGGTGATCCAAAGCCTCCCGGCGGCACAATACGCCGGGAGGCGAGTTTCAGTAATCTCTGGTGATTCGTTTGGGGTGATCCACGCCGAACGGCGCATACGCTGAGTAGATTATACCGTTTCAGTAATCTCTGGTGATTCGTTTGGGGTGATCCATTCGCCTTTGCAGCAGGCGACGAATGACAATTTTTGTTTCAGTAATCTCTGGTGATTCGTTTGGGGTGATCCATTACGGCTGGATTCCCCTGCCAACCGTTCGCCAGTGTTTCAGTAATCTCTGGTGATTCGTTTGGGGTGATCCACAGTGTGGTGATTGAGACAAATATCATCGCCACTGTTTCAGTAATCTCTGGTGATTCGTTTGGGGTGATCCCCAGTTGCGGCTGCTGGGGCAAATGTGCGCCGATTGTTTCAGTAATCTCTGGTGATTCGTTTGGGGTGATCCAGTCGTCCAGGGTATCGCAATCGCCATCTGGTGATGTTTCAGTAATCTCTGGTGATTCGTTTGGGGTGATCCTATTGTGGCCTCTATGGAGATTGTTGGTAAATGGCGTTTCAGTAATCTCTGGTGATTCGTTTGGGGTGATCCGCAGCGGCGGCTAACAACGCTGTTGCCGCCGAATAGTTTCAGTAATCTCTGGTGATTCGTTTGGGGTGATCCCTAAACCTGCCGCGCCTAATTTGAACGGGTCTGCGTTTCAGTAATCTCTGGTGATTCGTTTGGGGTGATCCCCACCCGGCAACGACCAGCGAATGCCCATACCCGATGTTTCAGTAATCTCTGGTGATTCGTTTGGGGTGATCCACAGATTTAACAATTAGCTTTGGCACAGTAAAGCAAGTTTCAGTAATCTCTGGTGATTCGTTTGGGGTGATCCAATGTTTTGTCTACCGGCTAACCATCATCTTTGCGGTTTCAGTAATCTCTGGTGATTCGTTTGGGGTGATCCCTTTGGCTAGGAATATTATCTGTGGTAAATGTGCCAAGTTTCAGTAATCTCTGGTGATTCGTTTGGGGTGATCCCTCAAATAAATCATCAGACGCAGCGATAATGAGGCGTTTCAGTAATCTCTGGTGATTCGTTTGGGGTGATCCGACGTTCGTACATTTCCATCTGAACATCATTCAGAGTTTCAATAATCTCTGGTGATTCGTTTGGGGTGATCCTTTACGCATCGCACCGATAGCCAGTGCGCGGGGAGTTTCAGTAATCTCTGGTGATTCGTTTGGGGTGATCCTACATGAAACGCTATTAGTAGCCCATAATTACAAAGTTTCAGTAATCTCTGGTGATTCGTTTGGGGTGATCCTCGGCTAAGGCGTGCCACTACCACAGTTTTAGGCGTGTTTCAGTAATCTCTGGTGATTCGTTTGGGGTGATCCTTTAATTTTCTGTTTGGCCTCGGCGTATTGCTCCGGTTTCAGTAATCTCTGGTGATTCGTTTGGGGTGATCCACATTGGGTGATTATTTGTATTCATTATTTTATGTCGTTTCAGTAATCTCTGGTGATTCGTTTGGGGTGATCCGCAGGTGTTGGTGGTAAGGAACTCGCTAAAATGATGTTTCAGTAATCTCTGGTGATTCGTTTGGGGTGATCCGTATTTGTTTATTGTGATGTGTCAACCAGTACAGATGTTTCAGTAATCTCTGGTGATTCGTTTGGGGTGATCCACTCCTACGGCTGGTCTGACTGGCGCTGGGTGTACGTTTCAGTAATCTCTGGTGATTCGTTTGGGGTGATCCCGTTGATCACAAAACGTACAAGCGATTTGGACACGAAGTTTCAGTAATCTCTGGTGATTCGTTTGGGGTGATCCCACGCCTGAAGCAGGCAGTCGTGTTCCAGACAATAGTTTCAGTAATCTCTGGTGATTCGTTTGGGGTGATCCTTTTCTGATTACCTGCTCAATTCTCCGCCTGCCAACCGTTTCAGTAATCTCTGGTGATTCGTTTGGGGTGATCCCATACTGGCCGGGAGCCACCTCAATTGCTTCCAGCAGTTTCAGTAATCTCTGGTGATTCGTTTGGGGTGATCCCACCTGACCCATGACATTGGCCACAAAGTGTCCGGTGTTTCAGTAATCTCTGGTGATTCGTTTGGGGTGATCCGTATATTTGCATCAGTCGGCCAGATGTGCAGTGCGCTGTTTCAGTAATCTCTGGTGATTCGTTTGGGGTGATCCCATCTGACGATTGGCTGATTGTGGACACGGAGACTACCGTTTCAGTAATCTCTGGTGATTCGTTTGGGGTGATCCCGTGGACGCCCAGCCCGGCCATGCCCACCACATAGGTTTCAGTAATCTCTGGTGATTCGTTTGGGGTGATCCGAAAGCAAAGAAGCCTACAAACTGGAACCTAAAGAGTTTCAGTAATCTCTGGTGATTCGTTTGGGGTGATCCATGCCACCCTCACCAAGCGCCGCAGCCTGGGCAACCAGTTTCAGTAATCTCTGGTGATTCGTTTGGGGTGATCCATGGACTTTACCCGGCATTCTTCTCCGAAGAGGACGTTTCAGTAATCTCTGGTGATTCGTTTGGGGTGATCCATATTGAATATTCAGCTTGTGCAATGCCAGCAAGCGTTTCAGTAATCTCTGGTGATTCGTTTGGGGTGATCCAAGTATCTGCCAGAATTGCGGCCACAAGTTGCAAAAGTTTCAGTAATCTCTGGTGATTCGTTTGGGGTGATCCAGTACACTGTCATAAGCCTTGCTTGTTGTATACAATGTTTCAGTAATCTCTGGTGATTCGTTTGGGGTGATCCTCAACCAATCCATGACCTCCTGGAATTTCGCAGCCGTTTCAGTAATCTCTGGTGATTCGTTTGGGGTGATCCTCGTCGAAGATGGCGGTGTTCTAATGGTAGAAACGGTTTCAGTAATCTCTGGTGATTCGTTTGGGGTGATCCAAAGTGGGGTGCATTCGTGCAATGGGATGATGCAGGTTTCAGTAATCTCTGGTGATTCGTTTGGGGTGATCCCACGATGTCAAGGCGCGGTGTGTGTCTGCACTAGTCTTGTTTCAGTAATCTCTGGTGATTCGTTTGGGGTGATCCTGCTGGTGTTTGGTCAGCCCCGGCCGTCGTTTACACCGTTTCAGTAATCTCTGGTGATTCGTTTGGGGTGATCCTCTGGTGTGCCACGATTACTCCTACCCAGAATGGAAGTTTCAGTAATCTCTGGTGATTCGTTTGGGGTGATCCATCAATCAGATTTATTTTACACCGGTTGTTTCGAGTTTCAGTAATCTCTGGTGATTCGTTTGGGGTGATCCCGATGACCTGATTCAAGAGTACAAAGAAGCATACAAGTTTCAGTAATCTCTGGTGATTCGTTTGGGGTGATCCGCCGATGACCTGATTCAAGAGTACAAAGAAGCATACAAGTTTCAGTAATCTCTGGTGATTCGTTTGGGGTGATCCTCATCTCCCTAGCCTTACCACGCTTGGTTTTAGCCGTTTCAGTAATCTCTGGTGATTCGTTTGGGGTGATCCGTGTTTTGCCCACAGGGAGGACATCATTGTGGCAAGTTTCAGTAATCTCTGGTGATTCGTTTGGGGTGATCCCAGCCTCTTCATGATGGAACGAACTATTTTCATTTGTTTCAGTAATCTCTGGTGATTCGTTTGGGGTGATCCGTCAATCGCTTGCGCATCATCTCGGTAGGAAAAGTGTTTCAGTAATCTCTGGTGATTCGTTTGGGGTGATCCGTACACCTCACGGCCGACAGCCGCGACGGTGGTTAGTTTCAGTAATCTCTGGTGATTCGTTTGGGGTGATCCATGACCTGCAAGAGGAAGTCGGTAAATCAGAGACACGTTTCAGTAATCTCTGGTGATTCGTTTGGGGTGATCCGTGGAACAACTGTAATGTTTGGTTTATCCTCAACTGTTTCAGTAATCTCTGGTGATTCGTTTGGGGTGATCCGCTGATGCCAGCGCCCACCACGACCCGGTGACGCTGTTTCAGTAATCTCTGGTGATTCGTTTGGGGTGATCCCAAATTCAATCTGAGCAATGATGTCATCGGGGAGTTGTTTCAGTAATCTCTGGTGATTCGTTTGGGGTGATCCTCCAAGTCCTGGGAGTTAACCGCCCCAGGCAGCAAGTTTCAGTAATCTCTGGTGATTCGTTTGGGGTGATCCTGCATGTTTTCACCGGCAAGAGCGGTCAGCGCTCTTGTTTCAGTAATCTCTGGTGATTCGTTTGGGGTGATCCCCGCCAGAGGATGTGAAGGTAACGCGGCAAATTGTGCGTTTCAGTAATCTCTGGTGATTCGTTTGGGGTGATCCCGGCCAGTAAATGTTGCGCCAGGTCGTGAGCCCGTGAGTTTCAGTAATCTCTGGTGATTCGTTTGGGGTGATCCTCCACCGTGCCACGATAGTCGCGGATGGCGTCACGCAGTTTCAGTAATCTCTGGTGATTCGTTTGGGGTGATCCCGCTCCAGCTTCCAGAGCCAGGTCAACGGCCGTTTCCGTTTCAGTAATCTCTGGTGATTCGTTTGGGGTGATCCTCTCCTGCGCTTACTGTGGACGGCCGTTTTACACAAGTTTCAGTAATCTCTGGTGATTCGTTTGGGGTGATCCATCTGCACCAGCGAAGGCGTACGCCTCGCTGGTGAAGTTTCAGTAATCTCTGGTGATTCGTTTGGGGTGATCCGCTCGCTTCTTGCGAGGGGTCGTACATTAAATCGTTGTTTCAGTAATCTCTGGTGATTCGTTTGGGGTGATCCGACGGATTGCCTTTATATCCCCATTCCGGGCAAAAGTTTCAGTAATCTCTGGTGATTCGTTTGGGGTGATCCGCCCCGTCCATTCTGCGTATCGCTACGAATGCGCAGGTTTCAGTAATCTCTGGTGATTCGTTTGGGGTGATCCAATGTTGACGAGCCGGAGGCGGTAAGAATTGTAATGTTTCAGTAACTCTGGTGATTCGTTTGGGTGATCCGTTTCTGCTGTTTGGTATCAATAAGTTTGTTTGTGTTTCAGTAATTCTGGTGATTCGTTTGGGTGATCCAAACTCTGTAAAGCTATAGAAAATAAAAACCGCTGTTTCAGTAATCTCGGTGATTCGTTTGGGTGATCCGCGTCACCCCAACGCGCACAAGTTCGTAATTGGATTCGTTGATCCAGCATGCCAGCTAGCTGCAAACCCGGTCAGTAACGGATCGTGGTGATCATTGATGGCGGAATAGAAAGTGAACTCTGGTGATTCGTGTGATCAGGCGAATATGTCGCTCGCGCGTCAAATTGGGATCGTTTGGGGTGATCCAAAGGTTGATACCAGTGCCCTGAATAGTTTCAAACTTGTGATTGTTTGGATCCAGCGGAACCAGGTTCCTCGTCGGCGTCAGTTTCATTTGAGTGATCCATCAATTCAATGGCGTGCTGATGAAGTTTCAGTAATCTCTGGTGATTCGTTTGGGGTGATCCCAATGCGCCGTAGCTAGTACGTTTCGAACTCTGATTCGTTTGGGATCCATCTGCTTTGATGTGTCGAATACCCGGGTTTCAGTAATCTCTGGTGATCTGTGATCCATATCCTAGCTTCGCCCGCCGTTCAGATGATTGTTTGGGTGATCCTCGAGTGCACCCGCACCGTCGTTCAGCGTTTCAGTAATCTGTGATTCGTTGGTAGATCCAACCAGATTGCGGCCACGCTAAAAGTTTATGTCAGTAATCTCTGGTGATTCGTTTGGGGTGATCCGAGCCGCAGCCAAAGCGCATACACATCCAGGAACGGTGATCTGATCCGAGCCATCACGTTTTTCAGTAATCTGGTGATTGTTTGGTGATCCACCAGATTCGGCCAATCGCTAAAAGTGTTTCAGTAATCTCTGAGTGATCCACCATCGTTTTTGAACACGCGTGGCGTTTCGAATTTGCGTGTGATCCATGAAATGGTCGTGAACAGAGTTTCAGTAATCTCTGGTGATTCGTGTGATCGTGGCACAGCACGTAGGGCGCTGGGTGTTGTGAATCTTGGTGATTCGGGTATCCAGTTCCACAACCGTGCGTTTGCGACGGCAGTAATCTCTGGTGATTCGTTTGGGGTGATCCATGCGCACGTCGCGATTGCCCAAAGCGCGTTTGTATCGGATTCTTTGGGTGATCCAGGCCAGCGGCGTTTGACGGCTGAGTCGGCAATCTCTGGATTCGTTAGGGGTGATCCGTTTCTGCTGTTTGGTATCAATTAAGTTTGTTTGTGTTTCAGTAATCTCTGGTGATTCGTTTGGGGTGATCCAAACTCTGTAAAGCTATAGAAAATAAAAAAACCGCTGTTTCAGTAATCTCTGGTGATTCGTTTGGGGTGATCCCGCCGTTTTCCTGGATTTTATCAGGTCATTTTGAAACTATCACGGCCGTTCCGCTGTGTAGAACGCAAATTTGAAGCCCGTTTTTTAAGAATGATGCCCATCTATTTGATTGTTAACACGCTTTTTTCGCAAATCACTTTTTGTTGGTTTCCGGGGGGGATTTGCGAAGCTATTGTAACAGGCTATTGGCCTGCATCCAATCCCAGTATAACGGCCAACTGCCACCGTCGAGAGCGTAAACACCGTTACCTTTGACAACTGATTTTCCGCTTTGGGTGGCCTGGCCGAGGGTGAGCCAGGGCATGAGCAGCGTCCAGTCAGGACTATAGTAAACGGCCGTTCCCGTCAATCCACTCAGGGGCGTCTTAGTCCGTTTACGATTAGAACGACTCCACAATTCGTGCCATGCTACCTCAGAATCCACCAGGCGCACATGGTCGGCGGCTGCATGTAACCGGGCAATTTGCGCCGGTGGCCGCCGTTCCTCTCCGGCAAACTGCCGGTTCAGCTCGTCAATGCGGTAGAGGGCGCGGCGAAAGAAAACGGAAAAGTCAGGGACTTTGTAAAGCCGTTGTTTTTCCTCCAGGCGCATAGGCGTGAAGTAATGGATGGTGAGTTCGTTGTTGGCGGGCAGTTGTTGTAGATGCAGTTGGGAGATGTGGGTCACGGCCGTCCAATCTACGTGAATGGTGGGCACATGTACGAGATTCTTCTGTGGATCAAGCAGTGGCTGCGCGTCACCACGCAGGGGGTCTACGGCCGTCATCCCCACCACGTCAAAGCGTCCCAACCCTTCGCGCCGCCCCGGGCCAACGCCTTCACTCTGGCCCATTTCATTGATGGCGAGAACGAAGTAGGGCAGGTAGCGGAAGCCTTCTCCGAACAGGGTGAGGCCGAAGCTAAAGGCGTCACCAGGGGAGAGGTCGTATCGCGGGGGGATGGGAGGGATGAGGGCGTAGGCGCGGACGATGGTTCCGGGGTCGAGGTTGGCGGCAAGGAGCCAGCAGGCAGGGCAAGTAGCGGCGTGTTCTGGTGTGGGGTCGCCGCGGCGGTTGGTTTCTGGACAGGTGGCACGGCGCATGACGTTGGCGAGGGCGTTGCGCAGGTTGTTGCCAGCATAGTGCCCGCCTAGTTTGATGGGCGTGGTGGCGATGCAGTCGAAGCGGAGGTGGGTGATTTGTAGGTTGGTCATTTGGCGTACTTTCCTGAACTCAACAGGCAAGCTCCGCCCTTCTGACATAGAGTCAGAGGGCGGAGTTGTATGATTTTGTGTGGATGGTTTTCTCGCTACCCTGCTGCCTGTTCATACAGGGAATAGGAGCGGCTGGACTTTTTGAGCCGGTAGGGCAGGATGATGTGGCGAGTGATGCGTAACGGCCGTTTGCTGTTGTAAATATCCACCTGCTCAAACTTCATCTTTGGGTCACAGTCGTCCAACTGCTGTACCAGCCCCATTTTAGGGAATTGGGCAGCCTCCGCAGTCAGTAGGATGAAGGCGTCTGCACTCTCAATGGCCTCCGGTTCAGCCAATAACTGCATAAAGCCCCCTCGTTTGCCCAGATAATTGATTTGCGCCAGCCATTCCTTTAACTGCGCAGCTTTCTCTTCTGGCACACCAAAGGCCAGATGGATTGGCTCCGGGTGGTACACATACTCGCGATACGCGATTGTGCTTTGAAAAGGCCAATTACCATCTGCAATTGCTTGAGCGATAAACGCTTCTTTTGCCTCTTTCTTGCCTTTGAATTCCTTTTGGCGCAGGATTTTAGCAAACAGGTTCGTGACGACGATTTGCAAGGGCAGTTGAATCCCGATCTGCAAATCTCGAATCCAGGGCCAGGCCGCTTCGCCTGGCCCACGGCCGCTGGTGCGCAGGGCCACATCCAGCACAGCCAGCTTTAGGGCATAGGGAGACGGCAAGAGTAAGCTTTTACCGCCGCTGGACGTGGCCCAGGACGGCCGTAAGCTAAACAGCGTTGTCGGTTGGTAACTTGCTTTTAGCCAGTCCATGATCGTTAACCTGCATAACGCATGGTAAACGGCGCATCGGCCATCAAACCGCTCACCTTTTCGGCATATTCTGCCAACGAAGTAAATTGGTGGGATGTCAAGGCATTGGCGCGGATGCCGTTGAGAGTGTTGCACAGTTGAGCCAACTGCTCGTTATAGCCTTCCTTGATGGGGCTGAGGGTGGGCGCAGGAATCACATCCTGGCTGACGGTGAGCACACCGGCCACATCTACGATGTGCGGCGCCTGCGTACCGCGCATGGCCCCCGCCGGTTCTACCAGTGTGTAAAGCAGCGCTTCCAGCAGCGCCTTAAACCGCGCCTGCCGCTCTTCTTCGCTGATGACGTATTCGTGGGTGATGTCGTTAAAGCCAATCCGTGCGGCTTCAATGGTGGCGACCAGCGCGTAAATACCACTGTTGGCCGGACGGTGGAAAATCGCCTGTCCCAAATTGGCTTTGCGCGTACCTTCTTCACTGTCTTCATCCCGTTTTTTATCGCTGCGTTCGTTGGCATATTTGACATGGAAGTAGCTATCGGAGCGGGTGGATTCGGGGAGGCCAACGACCCAGCCAAATTCCACTACCGATTTGCGCGGCAATGATTTTGAACCGGCGGTGATGAGATTGCCCAACATATCATCCATCGCGCAGGTTTGCAGCATCAGGCTTAACGATTCGGCGTCGCTTTTCTCGGCGATGTCGTCCATATAGGTTTCATCGGCGCTGATGCGGTTGGCGTTGAAGGTGCGGCAGCCGGCGCACAGCGGCAGTCCGCTGGCCGTTGCCACGCGGTGTAGATGTTCGGCCAAAATGTGTTTGATCATGTCGCCGGAGATGGCGTTGACGTTTTGTAAACGGCCGTTGCCATCAACAATATTGACCATGCGGGTTTGAATCTGATTACCTTCACCACCTTCATTGTTCAGGCTGTGCATATCCAGGGTGAGTTGAGCAGAAAGTGAAACTGAGTAAATTGACACGAGATTATCTCCTTAACGAATTCTTGTATAACGATAATTGTCACGTATGTTTTGGTTGAAATAACGGCCGTGTGAATCTGCATTCATCAAGCCATCATACTCATCTTGGGGCACATCAAAGTATTGGTACACGCGCCCACTGTTAAATTCGATTTCTAAAATCTGGCTTTCGGGATCGTATCCAACTGAAGCCAGGTTGCTGGAACTAACGGCCGTTCGTTTCATTCTTGTTCATCTCCTTGTTCGTCTGTTTCCTGGCGCGGCGTGCGTGCATAACCAAATGCAACAAGCAATTTGGCAATAACATCGGGGCCGTATTTATCAATGAGCCGGGTAATTTCTTCAATATCGTTGGTTCTGACGCTGCGCCGGTAAGGGCCGGAGCGCGTTTCCATCACCTGCGCGTTTTCGGCATTGTATTTGTGCAAAAAGTCGCTCAGGGCGGCGATGAACTCAGCCGGATATTGGGATTGGCGCACTAAATCACGCCCTAATCCATACCGCACATCATAACGCCGGTCGCCTTCTTTTTTGCGATATTGGGCGATGACTGTGCTTTGGCGGATGGCATAAGCGATGTTGCGAAAGCCTTCCGACTCTAAAATGGGGCTTAACTGCGGATCGTTGCTCATAATGAGTCTCCTTAAGTTGTTAACGGTAAATCTGCGGGGTGGGAATCCTCCCTTGTTTTCCCCCTGACTAATAATCCAACTGCTGTAGGCAGTGGTAAACTCAAAAAATGGGTCGAGGTTGTCGGCGACGATGAAGTCGCGGAACTTTTGCAAAAGGTCTATTTCTTCCCCTTTGTTTTCGGCGAATTGGCGCACGATGTTTTCTTGTTCTTCCAGAATTTCTTGAAAGATGGTGACGTCTTCCGGCTGGCGGATTTCTATCCAGCCGGGCAGATTGAGGAAGGCGATATTCATGGTAGCGGCGGCTGTGCCTAAACTTTTGTAGTAAACAACATGAAAACCGCGCAGGAAGTCGGACGGCCGTTGCGCATCTTTCATCATCATGGCAAACACCGGGTCAATTTCTTTGCCGGAGCGCGCCGCTTCAACTTGTTTGATGAACGCTTGCACGTAGCGGATGATGGTGAGGATGTCGGCACGCACGGCCGTTTCGCTAAAGCGCATCTTCTTGCTAAACTCGCGTTGTACAATCTCCCGCGCTCGCAGGCTGGAACGCCCCGCCGACGGCACATACGTTTTGCGGTCATCGGAACCTTTCACCCGTCCGGTAAAAGCGATGTGGTAAAAGCCAACCGCTTTTAACCATTCCAGCAGCCAGAAGTTTTTCAGGTTGCCCAAGCCAACACCATTGGGCAGCGGTTTGTTGATGCCCTTGCCTTGCGAGGGGTTGAAGAATTGGCTGGCAGTGGCCTGGTCTGACCATTTATGCGGTTTGGCGAGTGATTTCCAGGTATTAACGGCCGTTTCCAAATCATTCGGCGTCTGGCTGAATAAATCACATAGCAAACGGCAAACCGCACCCATCTCCCCTGCTTCGCCGACTTCCAGCCATTGGGTCAGCAGTTGGTTGTAGCCGTTGATGGGCATCGGCGGCGCATTGAGCAGCGAAAACACCGACCAATGTTCATGCGGCGGGGACGGCATAGAGGCGAAAGGGAAGTTATCATCGTCGCCGATGGCATATGCCCGTTTGAGCGTGCCCTCCAGCACGCCATAGGAAGCAAAAAATGCAGACCGCTTTTCCTTTTCAGCTTCATAATCGGCAACATAATTGGGATTGTCGGGCAAATCGGGCAGGCTTTTGCGATTTTTTGCCGTTCGCAAAATGGGGGCCATCGGCAAGGGCAGCATGTCTGCTCCCAGCCGCTCCGTGTCCAGCGCCGGCGTTACCTGAATGTGGTAATAATGGCCGTAATCCGTCTGCAGAATATCCGGGTCGGTGACGCCCTGCCGAAAAAGTAGATTTTCCAGCAAGCGTACAAACCCGGCCGTCAATAATTCATCGGCAAAGGTTCCGGTGGTTTTGTCAACGTAAAAATGTTCAATCATTGTTGGTATCCTGTGTCAAATAATAATCAAGCTGTTTGGAAGATGGTTTAATTTGTTGAGTTAATGGTTTTATTTTGCTTATCAACCCTGCTATCATTGGCGAAACTCCTGATGGATCATCAATTGAATTCATTAACTCCGAACCTCGTATTAAATGATATGCACTGTCCACAAGTCTGCTATGAATCTGAAGGTGCGAGTTGTTATTCAATATGCTCATTTTTATCCCTTTAATGTTTTATTACTGCGTAAAAGTCAATTACTAAAATTCTAAGGGATGATTTTGAGCTTGTCAAGTGTTGAATTTTTCTGTATTGTTGTTTCAATAGATCCGCGTAGGCGATACTGAAACTTTAATGTTTTTGTACTGGCGATAAAATCGCCCCCTGTGACTCGTTAGAGAGTACAGTTATAAACCTCAAAGGTTTTTAGAAACCTTTGAGGTTTTGTTTATCTACTGCCTTTTTCTGTACCTTTTTGATCGGCAGTACGCAAGGCGCGGACGAGCAGCATGTAGCTGCAAACGTCCCGCTCATCGCGCGGATTAATTAGCAAACCTTCGATAAAGTCGGAAACATCATTGGCATTCGCTTTTGGATAGGCTGCGGCATTTTGACACAATTGCTGCACGTTATTGGACAATAATTGTAATGTATTTTCAATTTCCCGCATATAGTTGGGGATGAGTTGGTAACTGGCCGGTTGTGAGGAAAAGGGGGCGTGATGGCGGGCAACGGCCGTAAATGCCGCCCGCAGCAATGGTTGATATTTCTCCATCTCGGAAGCAGGCAATCCCTGCAAAATCGGGAATGAGGCCAACGCGCTTTCAACGGCGTGAGACGGCCGCTTACCCACCTTAACCTTATGCGCGGGATTCGTCGGATCGTAATCCGTGTGGGCGGCAGGAAAAGTAAGCTCTCCCATGCCGATGGCTTCTTGCCATGTTTGCGCCCACCCTTGCCAGCCCTGACTTAGCTTACCCACGTCATGCACCGCCATCACCAAATGCGCCATCTCGGTAATGATGCCGCTGCGCCAGCCGTAGGCCTTTTCCAACCGCTCCGCCGCTGCGCTGAATGGAGCCGCTTCTTCTGAAAATGCCTGATGCACCAGTTCGATGTGGCGGTAATAGCTTTCTAGCTTGTAGCCGTAGGGGGTGTAGGTGGTAACGGCCGTTTCTGGCACGTCACATTCATAATGCTCCCCCTTGTACAAAGTTAGCCCCAATTCTGAAGAATAGCCCACCAAAGCGGGATTGATAACCAGCAAAGGAGCATGTAAATCATATTTTGATGTCGCCTTTTTGAACCCGTAACGGATGGGCTGATTGCTCTGCGCCGCATCCTCATCCGTTGCCTTATCTTCCACCAGTTTGCAGATTAACCAATCTAAATGCCCTTCGTCAAAACCAGGGTCAAGCGCTTCATTCGCATCTTTCCACTGGGCAAATTTGCCTTGCAATGTGCCGGGATGCAAAGAAAAGCTGTCCGCCTTAAAAGGCGCGGCAGCCAACTGGTCTGGATGGGCATGAACGGCAACGGAAATGGATTGAATGTCGCGGATCAGCTTCCGCGCTTCGCCGCGATCCGTTTCGCCGCGCCACGCCGCCCAAATTGCTGTCGTATGTTCATATTCTGCGCCAAATACGCTGTTGAGAATCATGTTATCGCTGGCCGTGTGGGCATGGTTGATGAGCGCCTGCTCGTCGGCAAATGCCAGATGGCGGTCTTGATTTTCTGCCAACCAATCCCACGTCAAATCGCACTGCTGCTTGGCATGTGTGCCATGATACGGCGCATACCCATCTTCATCTAACGGATAGACATACACCTGCCCCGACTCGCCCGGGTAGCGGGCGCAGCGTCCGGCCCGCTGCAAAACAGAAGCGGCGGGAGCCAATTCCGTATGCAAAACGGCCGCGCTCATATCCAACCCCACTTCCACCACCTGCGTCGCCACCACGATGAGGCTGGGGACGGTGCGCTTTTCTGTATCCTTTTGAAATTCATCGCGGACAAAATCTTCAATTGTTTGCCGATCTTCTTTGAGAAAGCGGCTGTGCAGCAGGCGCACGGTCACGCCATCTGGTTTTTGCTCGCGCAGGGCGGTGGAGATGGCTTGCGCCCGCTCCACCTGGTTACACACGACGAGGGTGCGCGGCTTCTCAATGGTCTGGCGTTGATGGGTTTGCAGGATGTGGGCAACGGCCGTTTCCTCAGCCAGCACTTGTTTGTCATCATTTTTGAACGTGAGGGGAACGGCCGTTGTGTAAAACTTACGTTCCTTCTTTTGTGCCGGAATCTCGGCCAACATTTCATCTGTCAGCAAAAACGCCTCCGCATTCAGATGATGGGCTAACTTTTCTAACATCTCTTTGGAGAATGTCGCTGTCATCAACACAAACGGGCTGATGCCATTCAACACCTTCAACATGTGCAAGGTAGTGGGCAATGTTGAATCGGGGTCAAAAAGATGAAATTCATCAAAGATAAGATAACTGCCCACAAACGCACCCGCGTTCAAGTTACCCAACCGATTGGGTAAACTGTAAGGGGTCATCAACCAGCCGCTCAACACCTGATCAATTGTAGCAAACGTCATGTCGGCGCGAAATTCACGGTCTTCCTTGTATTCACCCGTTTGCCTCAAAATTTCAAGCGGGTATTGGTCGAAACTTCGTTTGTGCAAACGCTGATAGCGCTCTTTAAGGCCTTCGTATTCAATGTAAAATTGATTCGCCAGTACGCGCATTGGGACAGCGTAAACACATTTTCTGGGAAAATACTGATGTGAAGCACTCCAATAATTCTCAATAAATGGGGCAAGTGCGGCAAGCGTCTTGCCAGCACCGGTGGGGGCTTGCAAGATAATTGAGCGTCCTTCGAGAATCAGATCTTTGATTTTTTGTTGATACCTATAAAGAATTGACATCTACCCTCCAAAAAAGTCATCAATCACAGATGATTGATTTGAATGGTTAGTGGAGACATGCCAGCCATATTGTTCAGCTATTGCTTTGGCTTCACCCATCAAGGTTTCTCGCAATTCAACCGGCTCCAACACCTCACAATCCGCACCCCAACCACGAATCCAGGGCAGCATCTCCCGCCATTCGGCTACCTGCGTACTCCAAATTAGGTCGCCATTAGGCAGCAGCTCCGGCTCCGCCTGGTTGGGATGCCACACGCTTTCTTGCACGCGACGCACGGCCGTTTTCCCCCGAAACTTCAACTTCACCGTCACTAACTCCCCATCACCATCCCAAATGCTCCACACATTACGAATAAACTCCGATTCATTGAATGATTTGGGGAAAATGATGGGCTGCGTGGTATCGGCGGCCTTTTGGATACGGTTCAACTTGAAAGGGATGATCTTGTCCATCGTCTCGCTGTAACCCACCAGATAAATGCTGTCGTCCCACAAAGATGGCTCCAGCAAATAAGGATTGACCAGGTGAACGGTGGTTTTGCGCGACTGCAACCCCTGGTAGCGAATGCGGATTTTGCGCTGCTCTATCCAACAAGTGATGACTTTTTCGAGAACGGCCGTATCCCCCTCCCCCTCATCCGCCTTCGGAATAAAATCTGTTGAGCGCAGCAGCCGGTCCATCAAGGGCTGGTTCAACGTAATGGCGACGCTTTGCAACAAACTGACCACATGCGGATTGGGGAAACGAGTTTGCCGGGCTGCTTTACGGGCCATCAAATACAGCAGCGCATTCTCCCATACACTAACCCGCAAATTGGACATATATTGGCTGCGATCAATCTTCCAGCGTCCCCGTTGAACTTCAATAAAGGGAATATCCTGAGCCATGAGCAATTTGCGATCTTTATAAATAGTAGCGCGGCTTTCTACCTCGACTATTTCAGCCAACTCCTCGTCGGTATAAGCGCCCTGTAAATATCGTTTCTCCAATAATCGCAATCGTTCTGTACGTCCTGATGCTCTGCTCATTGAAACCTCCACACCCAGTTTACAAAATCATTCCGCCAAAAATGGAAACACAAACGCCGAATCTCGGAAATTGATCCTTTCAGGATTCGGCGCATACATTAGCAGGAATAAGACGGCTTGTGGTGAATATGGCGCAAACCACGACGACGATTACGCCACACTGTCATAATAACCGGTTCTGTGATGCTCATTACCACTGTACTACCTATTAGCCGGGTAAATTCATTTACTTTTCTAAATGGTTGGGGAATGTCTTTGTGCCGCAAATGCACGAGTCTGGCCCCAGCACAATGTATCTCCTCACCGTAGCTAAGTATAAACGATATTTGCGCCTCCGACACATTTCTTTGTGCCATTCGGCGACGGGCGTGGTTAGTAATAATGAAACTATCTGGCTTGGTCATCACGTCCCCCTGCTACTCATACCAGTGCAAACGGCCGTCATCATCTTCCCAAAACTGCGCCCCCGTTTCCTCCTCAACAATGCCCATATCCTTCGTAATCGTCGAACGTGACACTTTTAATTGCCGTGCTAACTCTGCCTGCGAAATACCATCTTTAGCTCTATGAACCATATTGCGGATCGAGAACAACCTCGCTAACTTATCTTGCTTATCTCCGAACACGTTACACCTCCGAGAATGTGATTTACCCGGAGGATGCCAGCCCATTGATTCCAGTACGGAAACAAACAAAATCAATTTTCAAACCGACCTGTTTCCATTTTCAGCACGGCCGTCTGCTACCCTACCATCATTCACACTTAAAAATTCATTACTCACCATTCATTATTCAGGAGGCTTCCATGCCCATCATCCAACACCTCATCGCCGAAGAATTCGGCAGCCACATCGGCAAATACCAGGGACGGCTCAAAATCACCCAGGCCAAAGAAGTGTTGGCCCAGGCCCCCCTGCTCCATCTGGAAACCGTCACCATCGCCAGCAGCGGCGTCTCCATCTCCGCCGACGCCGTGCGTGCCTGCACCGAGCTAGGCATCCCCATCCACTTCCTCAGCGGCACAGGCACACCCTACGCCAGCCTCTACAGCGCCGGACTGATTGGCACCGTCCTCACCCGCCGCGCCCAATTGATGGCCTATAACACACCACAAGCCATCAACCTTGCTGCCGCGTTGGCTTTGGGCAAACTCGAAAACCAGGCCACCCTGCTTAAATACGTTGCCAAGTACCGCAAAGAAACCGCGCCCGCCATTTATGAAGAACTGCGCCTGCTGGCTTTAGAGGTACGCGATCATTTGGAAGAATTAGACGGTTGGCGGCAGGCAGCTCATTACGACGAAAACATCATGGACGACGTGAGAGGGCAACTGCTATCCATTGAGGGGCGTGCCGCTAACAAATTTTGGCAGGGCATTGGTCTGGTGCTGCCAGAGGCTTTGCATTGGCCGGGGCGTCGTGGGCGTGGCGCACGAGACCCATTCAACAGCGCTCTTAACTACGGCTACGGCATCCTCTACAGCCAGATAGAGCGGGCACTGGTGCTCGCCGGATTAGACCCCTATGGCGGGTTCATTCATGTAGACCGCCCAGGCAAACCCAGCCTGGTACTGGATTTTATTGAACCATTTCGCAGCCCGGTAGTAGACCGTACTGTGTTGGGCCTGGTCAATCGCGGCATGGCATTGGAACAGGACGAGCGCGGCCTATTAACACAACCAACGCGACGACAATTGGCCGAAAAAATCCTGGCGCGATTGGAAAGCAGCGAGAAGTACGAGGAAAAGCGTTACCCACTGCGTGTGATTATCCAGCAGCAGGCACGCCGCCTGGCGACTTTCTTGCGCGGCGAGCGGGATGTCTTTTTGCCATTTGTGGCCCGTTGGTAAGCACTATTTCCATAGGAAGCTATGCGCTGTCTGCTCCTTTACGATATTACCAGTGACCGGATTCGGACAAAGATTGCTGACGCCTGCCTGGATTATGGCCTGGATCGGGTGCAGTACAGCGTATTTTCTGGTGATCTTTCACGCAATTTACAGGAGGAGTTGTTCTTGAAAGCAACCAATTTACTGGGGGATGAGGAAGGGCATGTGATGCTGCTGCCATTGTGCCAAAAGGATTGGCAAGCCCGTTCTGTACAAGGATGCGAGCCAACGTCACGCTTCTTGGTAGGCTAAGGATTTGCAGATGGAAGATTTGCCTTTTACTTTTCAGGTAACGGCGTTGAAGCAGTATGTGTACTGCCCACGTATTTTGTATTATCAAACGGTGCTGCCACAGGTGAGGCCAGTGACGTATAAAATGGAAGCGGGTATTGAAGCGCATTTGCGCAGCGAAGGGTGGGAGAAGCGGCGCAGTTTACGTGCTTACGGGCTGGATGAGGGTGAGCGTTTTTTTAATGTGCCCCTGCTCAATACGGGTTTGATGCTTTCTGGCGAGGTGGATATGGTAATCCAAACGGCCGTTGAACTCATCCCCGTCGATTTCAAACACGCCAAGCGGGTGGGCAAACATTACAAACTGCAATTGATGGCTTACGGCCGTTTGCTGGAATTGGCCGACCCCAAAGAGGAACGTCAGGTAAAGCGCGGCTTCCTTTACCTCATTCCGGGCAAAAAAGCGGTGGAAGTGCGTTTTACGCCAGCACTGCGGCGGCAATTAGATAAGTCCCTGGAAACGATGCATGATATTGCACATAACCAGCGCGTGCCAGGGCCAGCCGCTTCTTTAGCACAGTGCATAGATTGTGAATTCCGCCGATTCTGTAACGATTTAACCCGATAACCGGCAAGCCGTTTCCCTAACGGCCGTGCCTTTTAACTTGCTCATAGCGGAAACAACTCGTAACGTGGTCATTGACCATGCCCACCGCCTGCATAAAAGCGTAGCAAATGGTTGGCCCAACGAAATTGAAGCCTCGTTTTTTCAGTGCTTTGCTCATCGCCTGGGATACGGCCGTTTCTGCCGGGACTTGTTGCAAGGAATGCCACTGATTTTGAATGGGACGGCCGTCCACAAACCCCCACAGAAAATCACTGAAAGAGCCTTCCTTTTCCAGAATGTCTAAATACCCGCGTGCGTTCTTCACAGCGGCCTGCACCTTGAGACGATTGCGCACAATACCGGGGTTTTGCAGCAGCTCCGCGATTTTCGTTTCATCGTAGCGTGCTATCTTCTCAGCATCGAACTGGTCAAACGCCTGCCAATAATTTTCCTGCTTACGCAAAATGGTAATCCAGCTTAAACCCGCCTGTGCGCCATCCAAAATAAGCTTGGCAAAAAGCTGGCGATCATCATAAACGGGCACGCCCCACTCCTCATCGTGGTACTGCACATACAAGGGGTCTTCTCCACACCATTCACAACGCACAACTATCATAGCATTTTCCTTTCAGCGAGTTCAGTCTCATGTTAGCCCCTTTGACTCAACCCTTCCCCATCTTGAACCAATTCCAGGCGATTGCCAAACGGATCAAAGGCATAAAAACGGCGCACATCCGGCAGCGCATCATCCCACTGCACGGGCACACCCGCCGCCTCCAATTTGGCAAACAATGCCGACAAATCCGCCGCCAGTAGCGCAGGATGCGCCTTGCGTGCTGGCACAAAATTCGCCTGCACGCCCAAGTGAATGTACGTGCCCGGCCCGGCAAACCAGCAGCCGCCCCGTGCCTGCAAAGGCTGCGGCTTCACCACCTCATCCAAGCCCAACAACTCGCCATAAAAATGACGCGCCGCCGCTTCTTCCCCCGGCGGCATCGCCAACTGCACATGATCCATGCCTACAATCATCATCTCCTCCATAGATAGTGTGTAGTAGGGGCATGGCGACGCCATGCCCCTCTATCTTGTCAGCTTGCGATAAGTAATGCGGTGCGGGCGGTCGGCGGCGGCGCCGAGGCGTTTGCGGCGGTCGGCTTCGTATTCGCTGTAGCTGCCGATGAACCAACGAGCTTCGCTATCCCCCTCAAAGGCGAGAATATGCGTGGCAACGCGGTCTAAAAACCAGCGGTCATGCGAGATGATCACGGCCGATCCCGCAAAATTGAGCAGCCCTTCCTCCAACGCCCGCAGCGTGTTCACGTCCAGGTCGTTGGTTGGTTCATCTAGCAGCAGCAGGTTGGCCCCAGACTTGAGCATCTTCGCCAGATGCACGCGGTTGCGCTCGCCGCCGGAGAGGTCGCCCACCTTCTTTTGCTGGTCGGAGCCAGTGAAGTTGAAACGGCCGACATACGCCCGCGAATTCATGCGCCGTGTGCCCAGTTGGATGTGGTCGTCGCCCTCAGAAATCTCCTGCCAGACGGTGTTGTCCGCATTTAGCGTATCGCGGGATTGGTCAACGTAGGCCAACGTGACCGTATCGCCAACACGCAGGCTGCCCTCGTCTGGCTGCTCTTGCCCCACAATCATGCGGAACAGCGTGGTTTTGCCCGCGCCATTCGGCCCGATGATGCCGACGATGGCCCCGGCGGGCAAATCAAAGGCGAGGTTTTCGTAGAGGAGCAAATCGTCGAACGCTTTGCGCACGCCATTGGCCCGCACCACGATGTCGCCCAGGCGCGGCCCTGGCGGGATGTAAATCTGCAAATCTTCCTGCGCTTTTTCGATGCCCTGCTCCAACAATGTGGTGTAGGCGTTGATGCGGGCTTTGGATTTGGCCTGCCGCCCTTTGGGGCTGGTGTTGACCCATTCGAGTTCACGTTCCAGGGTTTTGATGCGCTGCGTTTCGACTTTTTTCTCTTGGGCCAGGCGGTCTTGCTTTTGCGCCAACCAGGAGGAGTAGTTGCCTTTCCAGGGGATGCCGTAGCCGCGATCTAGCTCCAGAATCCACCCGGCTACGTTGTCTAAAAAGTAGCGGTCGTGGGTGACGGCGATGACGGTTCCGGCGTATTCTTGCAGGTGTTTTTCCAGCCAGGCGACGGTTTCGGCGTCGAGGTGGTTGGTGGGTTCGTCGAGGAGGAGGATGTCGGGCTTTTTGAGCAGCAAGCGGCAGAGGGCGACGCGGCGACGTTCGCCGCCGGAGAGGGTGGGTACGGCCGTTTCCCCCGGTGGGCAGCGCAACGCATCCATCGCCAATTCCAGGCGGCTGTCAATATCCCACGCGCCCATGTGGTCGAGTTTGTCTTGCAGCTTGCCCTGCTCTTCGATGAGGTCGTTCATCTCATCGTCGCTGAGGGGTTCGCCAAAGCGCAGGTTGAGTGCGTCGAACGCTTGCAGGGCGTCCATGACTTCTTGCACGCCCTCTTCAACGATTTCACGCACAGTTTTGCTTTCGTCGAGCTGCGGTTCTTGTTCCAGGTAACCGATGGTGTAGCCGGGGGATACGGCCGTTTCCCCCAAAAAATCGCTGTCCACCCCGGCCATAATGCGCAGCAAGGTTGATTTACCTGCGCCATTCAGCCCCAGCACGCCAATCTTTGCCCCATAAAAATAGGAGAGCGAGATGTCACGCAGCACTTCTTTGTTGGGCGGCACAATTTTGCCCACCCGGATCATGGAATAGATAATTTTTTTGTCGTCAGTAGTCATAGGTTGATTTGCATTCTCTCGAAACTAAAATGGGCTGACCATTTTCAGCCATGAGAACATTATAGTAGCTATTTGTAAATCGGGCTTTCGATGACAACCAACAAATCCGGGTGCGTATACCCCTCCAGCATCATGTCTTTTTCGTAGTACATCCCCGCTTTGGCAGCGACGCGCAGGGAGGCGGTGTTTTGCGGGTCAATGAGGGCCACAAGACGGGGCAGGCAGAGGATGGTAAAGGCATAATCGCGCACGGCCGTTACTGCCTCAGTCGCATACCCACAGCCCCAAAAGGAGCGGGCCAGCCTGTAACCCATTTCGATTTCGGAACGGCCGTCTATATCCGCGAAGTAAAACAGGCCACAGTAACCGATGACCTGCCCCAAGTCTTTTGCGACGACCGCCCAGGGGCCAAACCCCAACTTTTGGTAATTCTCTTCCCTGCACCAGCGCAGCCAATCGCGCACCCAGGCTTTGCTTTGTACGCCTGGGCCAAACCGCATCACTTCGGCATCGCCAAATACGCGCTCCATTGCATCGCTGTCGAAGGCGTGAAATTGCCGCAGGAGGAGGCGTTTAGTTTCTGTGATGATCATATCCAAATGCCAGGTAACAAAAATAAGTCTCGTTATATCAAGCCAACATGTACCCAATGCTGTTCTTTTAGCCATCTTCACTAAAACTTATGGAACCGGCGTACTTTGCACAGTGGGCAAAGTGGGTGGCATACGCGGTGATAGTTTATTTGTTAAGGCAAATTGCCAGGAATACGCTTGAATATCTCCAGATGTTTGTTGAAACTTGAGAGTAACCTCATGTGTCCCTGGCTCCAAAGGAGCAAACCAACAAAATATAGTATATGTCCCCCATGTCGTTTCAAAGTCTGTTAATGAATCAAGTACTAATACCCCCCCACTATATCCCCTACTACCTTCTACTAAAATGATGTTTCCATCCACAATTAGCTGAAAGCGTTCTCTAGTATCATCATCCAGTGCAAGATTGTCTCCTGGTTGGACTAGCTCGCCCAAGTCTACATCCACACATATTTCTGACTTATAGCCATAATTCCAGGCATCTTCTAAATCAACAAGACCATAAGCTATTATATCGGGATGTTGAAAGCGGTAAATACCATATGGGATAGACATAGATTCGGGTGGAGACACCTCTAGGACAAAATCCGGTTTGGGTTGAATAGTCGGTAATGGAGTCCGTGTAGCACGGATGAGAGGATTCTTGAAACTATTATTCTCATCCAAAGGCTGCAAAGTTCCAGCAGGGCTATTGTTGTTAATATTCATTGTTGGAGCACAGGCGACCACTAAAAGCAACATGACTAACAAAAAAAGAGGGGAAACGAAATGCCAGTTAAGTGTGCTGAAACCAGAATCGCCGAAAAAGATGTTTGGGGTTCTCTTTGACATTTTCAATCCTCTATGACGATTGGATGGTCTAGTCCTATCCACATTGTCCCAATTGTCGCATTACCTGACAAAAAGCTATCCATCATTCGAGTTTGGCAACGGCCGTACCATCACCCAAATCTCGACCAACTAAACCGCCCCAAAAACGTGTCTAGACCCGTTACAAATCCTGTCTAGACCGGATTGCAATCGTGTCTAGACAGGATTGTCGTCCGGTCTAGACACGTTTAACAACGGGTCTAGAGTGGTTCAATCTGCGAGATTGAACCACTCTACATGTACAGCCTACTTCTTCTCAAACGTCACATTCTTCAAATTGACCCTGAACTCTTTGCCAGGGGTGAATCGCGGGATGAGGCCAGTCACATTGTGGCTGGTCACATCTTCCGGGGTTTCGCTCGCCTCCGTCTTGAACTTAATCCAGAAAGAGCCAAAATCACCCAGCCTGACAATATTCCCCCGGCCAATCTCATCAGGGATGATAATCAGCATCGCCTCAATGACAGCGATGGCATCCGGCATACTGACGGTAGACATCTCTGCCGCCCGCTTGATCATCTGCCGCAAGTCTATACTGTCTGTAGCAACCGGCGAAGGGTAATACTTCTTGGGCGCAGTTGCATCCGATGGATTGCCCCGCTCAACAACATTATATTTGACGCTCATGGCGTGCCTCCTATATGGAATAAAGGGTTGATTTGAGAGGGGACGCGTTCCCCCCTACACGACAGGAAAGATTATAAGGGTAGATATATTGCCGGGCAACATCGTCTGGCATAGCTTCCAGATTATCCCCAGGTAAACGCTTGCCCCTGTGATAAAATAGTGCAAACCTGATTCAATAAGGATAGGAAACCCCTTTTCACTAATAGGAGAATGACATGACAAACATTGCAGATATTGAAGGAATCGGCGCAACTTATGCCCAAATATTGGCCGAGCATGGTGTTGCCACGACGGAAGCCTTGCTGGAAAAATGCGCCTCACCCGCCGGACGCAAAGCCCTGGCCGAAGCCACCGGGATTAGCGGTAAGCTGATTTTGAAATGGGCAAATCGCGCAGACCTGGCACGTATTAAGGGCATTGGCAGCGAATACGCCGACTTATTGGAAGCGGCTGGCGTAGATACTGTGCCGGAGCTGGCGCACCGTAATGCAAGCAATCTCTACGCCGCGCTCAAAGCAACAAATGAGGAAAAGAACCTGGTTCGTAAAATCCCCACAGAGAATCAAGTGGCAGACTGGGTTGAACAAGCGAAGGCGCTGCCTCGTGTGCTGACGTACTAACCAAGCTACTTGTCACCGAAACGGCCGTATCTTAACAATGGCACGGCCGTTCTCTACCCCCCAATCAAGGTAACTAAACTATCTCGAAAACATGCCTGGACACGTTGTTAAACGTGTCTAGAGTGGTTCAATCGCGCAAATTGAACCACTCTGCATGGACAGCCCACTTCATCTCAAACGTCACATTCTTCAGATTGACCTAAAACTCCTTGCCAGGAGTGAATCGTGGAATGAGGCCAGCCACATGGTGACGGGTCACACCCTCCGGGGTTTCGCTCGCCTCCGTCTTACACTTAATCCAGAAAGAGCCAAAATCACCCAACCTGACATATTCCCCCGGCCAATCTTCATCAGAAATGATAATCAGCAAGGAAAATTATAAAACAGCCCTGACCTTTGTTCATTGTTAATTGCTAATTGTTGTGATAGAAATTAGGTATTGGGCGGTTCATGCTGCCCATCCATCAAAGAGGAACAGCAATGAGCCATACACAATTCCCCACCGAATCACACCAGTTTTTGACCCAAAAACTACCTTTTTACCTGGATTTGCTGCGGCAAATGGTTGCCATCAACAGCTTTACCGCCAACGCTGCGGGCGTGAACCAACTGGGCCAGCTAACCGCCGAACTATTTGCGGAACTGGGCTTTACGGCCGAATTCATTCCCTCCGCACACCCCAACTTCGGCCAACATCTCGTCCTTACCCGCCCTGGCAAATCAGGACGCAAAATTGGCTGCATCTCGCACCTGGACACAGTATTCCCCCCCGACGAAGAAATCCGCAATGACTTTCATTGGCGCGAAGAAGGGGATCGCATTTATGGCCCCGGCACGGTAGACATCAAAGGGGGCACCATAGCCATTTACATGATGCTTGATGCCATTCGCGCCTTGCACCCTGCTCTGTATGATGATGTGACCTGGGTGCTGCTCATCGACTCCTCCGAAGAAGACCTGGCCGATGATTTTGGCGAACTCTGCCGCCAACGACTAGAAGACCCCCAAACATTAGGCGCACTCATTTTTGAGGGCGGCTACATGAATGATGACAATCAGGAATTCTGGGTTGTGCGCTCGCGCAAAGGCATGGGGGTCTTTAATGTGGCGGTTGAGGGCAAGTCCTCGCACGCCGGCAGCGCCCACACGCTTGGCGCGAACGCCATTGTGCAAATGGCCGAAGTCATCCAGCGGCTGGCCGCGCTCACAGATTATGAGCGGCAGGTCACGGTTAATGTGGGCGTGGTGAAGGGCGGCACAGTGACAAATCGCGTGCCCCATTTTGCCCAGGCACGGCTGGAAATGCGGACTTTTGATCCAGATGTGTACGAGGAAACGATTGAAAAAATCATGGCCCTCAGTGAACTTTCCACTGTGCAAAGTGTGGACGATGGCTACCCCTGCCGCGTGACGGTCACGCTGGAACGGCGCACGCTGCCCTGGCCTATTAACGATGCCACGAACAAGCTGCTGCACATCTGGCAAGAAGCAGGAGCAGAGCTGGGGCTGCGCGTGGAACCGGAAGACCGGGGAGGTCTGAGCGATGGCAATCATTTCTGGTTTGCCGTCCCTTGTATTGATGGGTTGGGTGTTGCTGGTGGCAATGCCCATAGTTCGGAACGCAACCCTGACGGAAGTAAGGATCAGGAGTTCTGCCTGCCCGCTTCGTTGATACCTAAGACATTGCTGAATGTGACGGCCGTTCTCAAGCTCATTGCCACTGACCAATGAACTATGGTAACGGGCGTCAAACCATGACAAAATAGAACCATGACGACCCTGACCCAACGCATCCAAAATTACCTGCACACGAAGTATCGTCAGCACACCATCATTGATGTGCCTCCTTTTCAACTATATTTGCGCCGCACAGAAGCCCATGACGTGATCACGGCCGCACTGCCCTACCAAAACCAGTCTAATTGGCAGGTCGCATTAGAACAAATCATTGCCACCTGCCAGCAGCAAGAACGCACAGCGCGTGTGCAGTTTTTAGATACATTTGCTCCCACCTTGCCCCTGGCCCTGAAAAACCTGGGGTTCCGGCAAATCGAAAAACGCACTGTGTTGGCCTGCACCCCCGCTACCTATAGGCCAGCACCTTCCATGCCTGGCCTTTCTACCATTATCCTGTCACAGCAATTTTCGGCGGATGACGTACACAGCGAGCTGCCAACTCGTGAATTAGGCTTTAATCCTGAGATGGCTCGCGCTGGTGGAACTGATGCCCTCACCTTCCAGCACTCACTCATGACCGACCGCGCCTTTGTCCTGCGGCTAAACCGGGAAGCGGTGGCGGCCGGTATGTTCGGCGAAATCCACGAGAATGTGACGGAATTGGTGGGCGTGACCACGTTGCCTGCATTTCGGCGGCGCGGCTTTGCGGCCTACCTTACCGGCTACATGACACAGGTTGCTTTTGCCCGCCAGGTAGACGTGGCCTTCATGCTGGTTGATACAGAAACGGCCGCGAATGTGTTCAAGCGGGTTGGTTACTCTTTTTGCGCCACTTTGTTAAGCTATCAGCTAGAGAATTAGTGCTTACTCTCGTTCAGGAGATCTAAAATGGATTGGGAACAACTGCTGGCCGATTGTGTGGCTTTTACACAACGGCTAATTCACATGCCAAGTATGCCTTTTGCGGAGGGAGAGATTGCGGCGTTGATCGCTGTTGAAATGCGGGCCTTAGATTTTGATGAGGTATGGGGAGATGAGGCCGGGAATGTGTACGGCCGTATCTACGGCCAAGACCGCACGCTTCCCACATTGGTACTGAACACGCACCTCGACCACGTTGACCCTGGAGACCCCAGCCTATGGCCTGTGCCACCTTATTCCGGGGAAATTGTGGATGACCGTATCATTGGCAGAGGCGCAGCAGACATCAAAGGGCCGCTGGCTGTGCAAGTGTACGGCATGGCCGCGCTGCGGCGCATGGGCGTGCGTCCGCCACGTGACGTGGTCTTTACCGGCGTGGTGCAAGAGGAAATTGGCGGCGCAGGAGCTAAATTTTGGGTGGCGCATAAAGATTACGAGGTCGCCCTGGTTATCTTAGGCGAGCCTTCCGATAACAATCTGGCCCTGGGGCATCGTGGGATTATGCAATATTGGGTGCAGTTTAACGGCCGTTCCGTCCATGCCAGCGTCCCCCACAAAGGGCAAAATCCCAACTACGCCCTCGCCGACTTTTTGCAAAAATTGACCGCCGCCAAAGACAGCCTCGGCGTTCACCCCCTACTAGGCTCCACCACAGTCACCCCCACCATCATCGAAGTAGACACCAAAAGCCAAAATGTGACGCCAGCCTGGAGCCGTGTGCTGCTCGATTTCCGCACAGCCAGCGAAAGCGCCAACAGCCTGCAAACGTTTATCCAACAGTTAGCAGGTGATTGGCCTATCACCATTAACCCTGCCTGGGCGGGTGATGTCCCTTCTGGCGACGACACCATTTATGGCTATTACACGCCGCCAGAAAGCGAGGTGGTGCAGCAAGCACGGGCGCTGATTACCGAGGGCATGGGCCGCGAACCCGCTTTAACCAGTTACCAGTTTGCTACGGACGGCCGTCATTTTGTACCCTATCACATCCCCATCATCGGTTATTCCCCCGCCGAAGAAGAGCAGGCGCACATCGCCGGGGAAAGTATCAGCATTGCCAAAATGGCAGACAGCCTGCGCGGCCATGTCGCGTTACTACAGGGATTTTAAGTTCAAGTGTTTAGGTGTCAGGTGTCACGTACAAGTATTCTTACCTGACACTTGACACATTTGCACCTGACACTTTTCTCACGCCGGAACGCGGCGTTGGCGCATCGCAGCAATCAGTTGTTGGGCAATGGGGATCACGTTGACAGGGGAAGTGATCATTTGCTCGAAACGGCCGTCCACCAACACCATTGGATCAGCCTGAATAATCGCTTGCCGTAAACCAACCAGTTCTTCTCTGTAACGCAGATTTTCTTCTTGTACTAAATCAATCTCTATCATCTTTCACCTCTCGGCGGAAGCGTAGCAGAGAGGTGTTAAAGCTGTGTCAAAGCGTTGTTATCATTCGTTTAATATTTGAGCTCACCGAAAAAGCCACGAAGAAAAGAAGACACGAAGAATTTCCCCAGAGAAACTTCGTGTCCATCGTGCCTTTGTGGTAGCTTTTTTCGGCCGAGTCAATATTTGGGGCGTGAAACGTGATCCCTTTTCACGCTATGATTACGTGATGAGATGGGTAGGCAGGTGATCGAGCCGGTTCAAATAGACCAATTCCACGTGGTCGTCGTCAAAATCCAGGCGGGTGATGGAAGTATTGTTGGCATGAAGCCAGATGCGATTCTCCCCTTCGCGCTTCTCAAGAGTAGAGAAACCCAACAGGGTACGAACGACCGCCGTGAAAAAGCCGCCATGCGTAATGATGGCGACCTGGTCTACCGGTTCATGCCGCTGTTGCAACTCAGCGAGGAAGGTTTTGGCGCGGATCATGGTTTCTTCGAGCGGTTCATACGGCCGTTGCCACCACCCCTCATCCCCTAGCGAATCCGGCAAAACAAGCTGCGGGTAGTGTGCCTCAAAGAAGGCGCGATTAGGGCCGGGCAGCCCAATCCGCTCATCGGTTTCGTGATCTTGTTCGTAAATGCCGCCAAACTCATGCACAATTTCCCAGACAACCAGGGGCAGATTGGTTTGGGCGGCAATGGCGCTGCCGGTGGCAATGGCCCGCTGCATCAGGCTGGTGTAAAGGTGGGTAAAGTGGTAGCCGTCGCGGTTGTGTTGTTGGCCTCGCTCAGATACGGCCGTACCATTTCCATGATTGGCAATGTACCGCGCCAAATGCTCCGCCTGCTGTTGGCCTGTTTCTGTGAGCAGCGGGTCTGGGGAACGGCCGTTACTGCTTTCTGTCCGCGCCCACAGCGCGTTATTTTCCGATTGTGCGTGTCGAATCAAATAAAGTTGCATAGCTAAATTGTAAGTGCGCCCGCAGCGCACGGCAAATTGCAAAGTCCCTTTGAGAATGGATGGTCACGTATTCAACCGCGCATAAATAGACCGATTGCGCTTGTAAATGTCTCGAAAAGCAGCATACATTTCATTGTAGATGGCGCGGTTGGCAGGGTTAGGTTGATATTCTTGCGTCACCGCCACCTGTTCAGCAACGGCGTCAAAGGTGGTGTAGCCCAGGGCTACCCCGGCGAGGATAGCCGCACCGCGAGCGTTGGCCTGAATGGGGTCAACCATCTGCCGGATGGGGCGATTTAGGACGTCGGCCAAAATTTGGCTCCACAGGGCAGACTGCGCCCCGCCACCGATGAAGTTGAGATGGGGAAACGGCCGTTTGACAAACCGTTCCACCGCCCCCAACAACCACCGTGCATTCAACGCCACTCCTTCCAATGCTGCCCGCACCAGGTGCGCCCGCGTGTGCTGCAACTGCAAATTGTAAAAGCCACCGCGTACCAGGTGGTCTTCCACCGGCGTGCGCTCGCCCACCAGCCAGGGGGTGAAGATGAGGCCGTCGCTGCCTGCGGGGACGCCCGCCGCGATTTCGTCCATGAGCGGGTAGATGTTGGGGGGAACGGCCGTTTGCAGCAGCGCATCCTGTGCAAAAAAGAGGTTCTTCTGCAAAAAGGCCAGCGCCGCCCCGCCCACCTCCTGCTCATCCGCCACAAAATACCGCCCCGGAATGGGCGAGGGCAGCGAGGCAATGTTGGTAAAAATATCGGTTTTCTTAAATGGCACGTGACAGGTAATCCAGCAGGATGTGCCAATATAAATATGCCCGGCATAATCTTGCACTGCGCCCGACCCTAGCGCCGCCGAATGCAAGTCCGGCGTGCCCATCACTACCTGTACGTCCGTGCTCAACCCTAAATCGGCAGCAGCAGCCGGGTGCAGCGGCCCCAGTATGTCTACCGCGGGGCGCAAATCGGGGAACTTTTCGCGGGGCAGGCCAGCCATGCGCAGCAGCTTGTCGCTGTAGGTAATGCGGTTGATGTCGCGGTTGTCCGTCAGCCAGTGCAGGATAATGGAATCATATGAGGCGGCAAATCGCCCGGCGAGACGCAAGTTGAGGTAATCTTTGGGTTCCAGGAATTTGTGTGTGGCCGCAAATATGTCGGGATGCTTGTCTTGAATGTAGAGGATGTGGGCGATGGGGTCTTTGCCCGCGTGCGTGGGCATCCCCCCGGTAAGGCGCAGCCAGGGCACAATTTTATGCACGCCATAGCCGGATACGCGAATCAAGCCGTCGGTGATTTGTTTGACGTATGGCTCGCCGCGTGTGTCCATCCAGATGATGGCGTTCATCAAGGGCTTGCCCGCGGCGTCTACGGCGACGGTTCCTGACCATTGGGCGGTGCAAGAAATGGCGGCGATTTGTTGGGGGGAAACGGCCGTTTCCGCCAACACCTGCCGCGTTCCCTGCACAACAGCCTGCCACCACGCCTCCGGGTCTTGCTCCACCCCACCATCCGGCAAAAAAATCACGGGCGTTTCTGTCACACTTGCTCCCACAATACGGCCCATCGGCGTCGCCAAAACCACCTTCGGCCCCGATGTACCCAAGTCAATTGCCAGAATGTATTTACCTGCGTTTTCCATGTCGCCATCCTCCTTGCAAGTAGCAATGAAGAGCAACCAAGTCTTTGTGAAAAACCCGGTTTCTTTCTCTCCCGGTATTAGTATACTGAACAGTTCTGCATCTCGTAAGTAGTACAAAGCAGCCGATTCGTGTTCAAAATATGGACAAAATATAGGCAAGTTGATAAGATACCCGTATAAACACGCTAATTGGAATTGGAGCAAAATAGGATGATTCAACCTATCACCACACCCGCTTTCAACATGAAGGTCATCGTGCAAGAAACCGGCATCAAGCCAGACACCCTACGGGCATGGGAACGCCGCTATGGTTTGCCCGACCCACAACGCACGGACGGCGGCCATCGGCTCTACTCTGAGTACGACATTGCACTAGTGAAATGGCTTATGGGCCGCCAGGTAGAGGGAATGAGTATCAGCCGCGCCGTGAAAATGCTGAAACAGTTGCAGGAAACCGGCCAAGACCCCTTGTTGAGTTCTGTTAACAAGCCACCATTGACATCGCCATTGCAAATTTCTGGAGACATGATTGTACAGGCACGGGAGGCATGGATACAGGCATGTCTACAGTTCAATGAATATGAAGCGCACCAGATTCTCACGCAAGCATATGCTATTTATCCGGTTGAGTTAGTAAGCCAGGAAGTATTGCAAAAAGGGTTGGCAGCGATAGGCGAGAGTTGGTATCGTGGGGAAGCTACGGTGCAGCAGGAACATTTCGCTTCGGAGTTGGCGGTGCGCCAACTTGAGGCATTGTTAACGTCTATGGTGCGGGCTACACGGCACGGCCGTATCCTCATCGCTTGCCCGCCACAAGAACAACACACCTTTGGCGCTCTGCTGCTCACGCTGCTGCTGCGCCGTCGCGGCTGGGACGTGGTTTACCTGGGGGCCAACGTGCCATTACACCAATTGCAAGAGGCATTGGATACCATCCAGCCCCACCTGGTTATCCTCTCTGCACAAACACTGCACACAGCCGGTACGATGTTGGAAATGGCCGACTTCTTGCAAGCAAACAATGTACCTCTAACCTTTGGCGGCGCTGTGTTTCATCAGCTTCCCGCTGTGCGCCAACATATCCCCGGCCATTTCCTCAACAAACTAGAGGACGCACCGCTTTTGGTGGAAAAGTTGTTTCAGTCAGCCGATCCCTTTCCCCCGGTACAACGGGCGACCGAAACGCACCGGATCGCGCTCGCCGCATATCAGCAGCATTGGGGTGAAATTACAACGGCCGTACATCACACCCTCGCCCCGTACACCATCCCCGCCGACTGGGTACAAGTCGCTAACGTGGAACTACACCAAAACATGACAGCCGCCCTCACATTGGGCAATATCAACTTGCTAGGGGCTAACATCGACTGGATACGGGGGCTGTTATTCAATTTCAAATACCCCTTACCAGATGAAGCGCTAACTCAATACTTGACCGCCTATCGAGATGCGATAACCCAATATCTGACAATTCCAGAAGCGGCTTTTATTTTGGAATGGTTTACGGCCGTTATCGGTGAGTAGTCGCTGGTTGTTGGTGGCTGGTAGCTGGCTTCGCGGCGGCGAGGCGTCAAGCAATCGTCTGCCATTCATGACATACTGCACCCAATAGACTCAAGTCTTCGAGGTGATGTATGTTATTTTATGTTCAATCCCAAGTACGCAAATTGTTTTGGCTGCTGATGACAATCAGTTTATTGATGGCCTGCACGCCAACCCTGGAACCGCTTACGGCGACCCGAGAAGTGGCTGTGCAGGAAACGGCCGTACCCTCCACCCCAGACGCCGTTGCCACCCTCATTACTCAACTAGAGCAAACCGGAGCCATCATCCACAATGAAGGAGATGAACCTGGTTTTTTCGACGGCGCCACCGGCACAGTTCGTCTCACCATCAATGGCAGCACCGTGCGTGTCATCACCTTCCCTACCCTAGCTACCCGCCAGCGCATCAGCGACGCTCTCGCGCCCGATGGCTTCAGCCTCACCCTAACGGAAGGAGATGTGACAACCAATATTTATTTGGATGGTGAACCTTTCCCGCACTTTTGGGCACAAGACACCCTGATTATCAACTACGTGGGAACGGATACGGCAACCGTTGCCATTCTCACCAACGTTCTCGGCAGCCCCATCGCCGATGGCAGCCGCCCCTATCCCACCCCCACGCCCCATGTGCCCTGGATAACGCCCACACCAGCAGCAGCGCCGACACCGCTGCCCATCCCCACACCAAACAGCAACATAATCGCCATCACCGAACCACCCATTTTTGATGACGGTGCGGTACGGCTGCAAGGTTGGTCGCCGGACGGCCGTTACCTGGCCTACTTCATCTACACGCAAGAACAACTCGACGCCAGTCCTGGCCCACCCGGCGCCGCCGAAGGCACCTTCACACTTTACGACAGCGCCACCGGTGCAATCTGCCAGCAGTACCCGCTCAGCGGCACGTTTTCCTACGAAGGGCCGGGCAAGGGACAGCAGTTTACCTGGCTGCCCGACGGCTCATTTTTTGTGCTGACACAGGACGGCCGTGTCCTACAATCTGCCATGCCCTGCGGCGGCGATGTGGATTTGACGGCCGTTTTCCCCGAACCCCTTAGCCGCATCGAAAGCCTCAGCCCAGACCAAAGCCTGCTGCTGCTGACCTCACAAAACAGCTACCTGTTTTACAACTGGCAAACTCAGGCCATCACGCTCATTCCAGAGGTGACACCCGACAGCATGAACAATCTCGTTTGGTCGCCCGATGGCACGTACCTTGCCATCACCCTGGCGGGCAACTACACCGGCGACCGCAATCCCATCGGTGGCTCCCGTGTAGTAGATATAACCAACGGCCAAATCATCGCTCGTCACGATTGGGAACCAGCCCACGCTGTAGACGGTGCCTTTGGTGGCCCGGAATGGATTAGCCCCACCGAGTTTGTGGTCACAGTGAGTCTGGATCAGGGGCCATTTTTGATGAATGTAGACGGGGAGATACGGCCGTTGCTCCCCCTCTTTGGCCTGGAATTTGTGCGCGACCAGATGTCGCCCATTGCCGCCACCTACGTGGATCAGGAAAGTAGCACGTACCACATCCTTCTCAGTGGTCTGCAATGGTTTGACGATGGCATCCCCGCGCAAATTTACCACAGCGACAGTGCGGCCGTTGAACAGCTTGGCATCACAAATTATTACCTGGCTTCCTCTGGCCTCATCTCAACGGATGATGGGCTGGCGCGGCAAATTACGGCCGTTAACCAACCCTTTGTACCGATGGCTGACAGCCCCTGCTACGCACCCGGCTTCACCCCACAGAGCACCCTCTACCTGCACATCACCGGCAGCGCCAACACGGTGGAGTTGTACAGCCTACCGGAGTGTCGCCATGTGGCAACGGTGCAAATCCCGGATGAGTACGCCGGACAATATCTGGGCGGGCGCGTGTCGCCGGACGGCCGTTTCCTTGCCATCACTCCCACCGACACAAACGGCTATGCGCAGGCGCTGTTCGTCATTCCACTGGACTTTTGAGTATACGAGTGAGCGAGTCTTCTACTTACTACTTGCAACTTACCGCTCCTTCGAAAATAACCACAAAGACACGAAGGAAAGAAGAAAAAACTTCGTGCCCTTCGTGCCTTCGTGGTAAAAATTTTCATTGATGGTGTTGAGCCTGCGCTCATGAAATCTCCTATGAAAATCAACAAACTCCTCTATCTGTTGGGAATATTTTGGTTAACAGGGTGCAGTTTTGCCTCAAATGCAGGCTCCTTACCCACACTCATACCCACAAATGAACCCATTGCGCTGCAACCATCAGCCACGCCATCGATCACACGTCCCCCAGCGACGCTGCCGCCTACCTTCACGCCGCGCCCCACAAATACGGCCACCTTCACACCTACGCCCAGTGCCACGCCCACAGTCACACCCAGCCCCAGCAGCACGCCCACCATCACACCTACGCCCTTCCCCTACCCCAACCTGGATGCCACGCTGCCCACGCCGGAAACGGCCGTGCCCACCCCCGTCCCCACCTTCGCCATCCCCGACGACATCACCCTCATCGCCCTGCTGGGCAACGATGGCGACGACACCAGCGGCGGCCGTACCGACAGCATCATCCTCGTTGCCATCAACAAGCAGACCAAAACTGCGACCATGCTCTCGCTGCCCCGCGACCTGTACGTGCCCGCACCCGGCTGGCAAATGGTGCGCATCAATCAAGTGCTGCCGCACGGCTTCAGCATGGATTATCCCGACGGCGGCAAAGGGCTGCTGCGCGATACGCTGCTGTGGAATTTCGGCGTGCCCATAGACAACTACGTGCGCATCGGCTTCAGCGGCTTCAAAGAGGCCATCAATGCTTTGGGCGGCGTAGAAGTACCCGTCACCTGCCCGCTGCGCGATTGGCGGCTGAAATCACCGGAGCTTGACCAAACAGTGGAAGAAAATTGGGAGCAGTTTACGCTGGAACCGGGCGTTTATTTGATGGATGGCGATTTGGCCCTGTGGTATGCGCGTTCACGGCGCACCACCAGCGATTTCCAGCGCGGCCGCCGCCAGCAGCAAATCATTCACGCCATGCTGGAGCAAGGGTTGAACCGTGACCTCATCCCGCAAGTGCCCACCCTGTGGGATGCGTATCGCCAATCTGTGGAAACGGATTTGGGGTTGACGGCCGTTCTGGAATTAGCCGCCCTCGCCCCCGCCATCCGCGATAATGGCATCCGCCATCTGACGCTGCCGTATAGCGCCTTTCAGAGTTGGACGGTGCCTAGTTCGGGCGCGGCCGTGCAGCTCATCCAATGGGAGGCGGCGCAGCCGGTGTTTGCACAGTTGTTGCAGCCGTCGGCGTTGAATCGGGGGGGACGGCCGTTAACTGTGGAAATCATTACCCAAGACGAAAATCGCTACAAACTGGCCGCCGAAAACCTGGCCTGGTTCGGCATCATCCCCGTTTTTACCCCCAGCGGCGAACCCGACCCGCCCACCACCAGCATCACTCTGCACGCCCCCAATGACAAAGGCGCGTTTAGCTGGGTTGTGGCCTGGGTTTTCGGCCGGCGCAGCGATGCCATTGCCCTGCAAGGGAACACGGAGTACCCGACCAACTACACGGTGCGCCTCGGCGCAGACTTTGACCCGTGTCGGCCTCTGCTGGAGGCGCCCCGGCCGTAGTTGGGGGTATTCATTGTTTTTGTGGGGTTGGGGAACGGCCGTTTAACGTTTACTTCACCGGCCGCAAGCAGAAGCCAGCAACCTGACTGCCGAGACAACTTTACTGTCACCGGACGAAAAAACCAAATGAACCCCGTGCTCGTGGTCAGGTGGAAGTTTTGTTATGTGTCAATTCCAGAATCTTGGAGAAGTGTTTCAATGAATGCCCCGTAATCATCTTTCATTGGCAACTCAAAGTCGATTTTTATACGCCTTCTTTGAGCCATCACAGATTCTCCAGTAATTGGATTTTCACCCTGTTTTTCATAGGTTTCCCAATACAATCCTGATCCTCTCTTTTGCCAGGCAGGTAGATCATTAAAATTGATGCCATGCTGAAACAGAAGTTCATTTTTGTCACTCACCGAAAGTTTATGAAGCGCATTTGTAGCCGATTGTGGCAATTTGCCATCGCTTCGTAGCACCCAATAACAGTGAGCATTCAAGGCATTCCGGAAAGCATCCTCATTGCGCCAACGGAAATAGTCAACGACAAGACTTGAGTTTGGCAACTGGATAATCCGACAATCGAAACTGGCAACATCACCGAGCAAGACAGAAAACTGGGCACTGGCTTCACCAGCTAGGACGGAATTGTATTTTCTGACTTTTCGACCAAAACTGTCTTCATGAAAATGAAACAATAAAGAAATCTCATCACTTTGGGTATAGCCGTAAATGACTCGAAACCCGCAGTTCATCAAGTGCTTGGTTGTAGCCACCATGTAATCACGAAATTTCAAATCAAAGGGTGCTTCAAATTGATGAACCTCTTTTGTCAATCGTGTAAAAGAACGACCGTCGATTCTGGCGACTATGTAGAGTTCAGGAAGTACATAAAGGTCATGAGCCGTTTCAAAAACCCTCATTTTCTGATCTAAATCATCAAACTTCATCTTGCCACTCATCCACTATGAAATCTTGATTAGGTTCTAGAGTGACATAGTATAACGCATCAAAACCTTCGGCAAGTGAGGGTAAAACGAGTTTTGAATAGGTGCTGCGAATGCCAACATGTGGGATTTGATTTGAAGGAGGTCTTGAGCTATTGCGTTGGACAGCATCTTGCAGCTTAGATTGAAAATAATAGCCAATGATTCTGAATCCAGCTTCTTTAGCAGCAGAAATATACCGTATTCTATCCTCTAGGGTAGAGTTTGTATTATCCACTACGAAAGGCTGCTTCATTTCCAGACAAGCCTGAAGGAGAAGTTTTTCCCGATGGCGTGTATTAAGCATATCAAGATTGATACGAATATGGGTATCAAAGAACTTTGCTTTGAAAAAGGATGATTTTCCTGTTGCTTGAATACCAATGAATATCACTGCTTCCATAGACTTGAATTTACACTTTGGCACATAACATTTATTATGCCGAATGATGTTCGGTATAAACCCCTGAAATTCACCTTATGCCGAACTTTTTTCGGTATAAGTATAGAATACGGATGAAAAAGCCGCTAAATTGTCTGTATAAGATGAAATTTAGGGAGTTATGCGGAATTGTTGTTCGGCATAACTCCCCGATTTATGGCGTAAAGCGGAATGCTTATGCGGTGGGATCAACAACGGCCGTCACATCCCCCTCATCCACCTGCTCACCCGGCGCGTACCGATACTCCGCCCCATAGCTCCGCAGGATGCGCCGTTGGCTGGGCGGCTCCTTTTTGCGCGTGCCAAAGAGGATCAAATCGCGCAGTTCGCGGATATAGTCATCCGCTTTGGCCCGGAAAGTTGCCAGGAACTCTTGCGCCTCGTCATACTCGCGGTCAGTGCGGATCACGTCACCCGCTTCAGCGATGGAAGCGTCGAGGGCGGCTTGCAGTTCAACGGCCGTTGGCTCCGCCATCGCCGCATATCCAGCCAGAACCGCCGCCGCATCTCCCTGAACAAGATGGTCGGCCATCGCCTCCCACTCCGTGCGCGTACTCAACGACGGGCGGCTGCCATCTGCATTCAACAAGTAAAATTCCAACACCGCATCGGGCAGATCGAGCCGCTGTTTCCGATGGTAGACGCTGTACCAGGCGTGGCTGATGAACATCTTCAACCGCTCTAGCGCGGCCACGCTTTCGGCCGTTTCGCGCACGCGGGCGGAAAGTGTGGCCTGCACCTTCACGTAAGCCTCGTCATACGCCTCATAATGGGCCGTGAATTCGGCCATAAAGGCGGCGTCGGCATAAGAAACGCCCAGCGCGGCATCTTGCGCGGCGGCTTCTAGCGCCTTCTTCATAAAAGCTAAACGGGTAGGATCACTATATGGGGCACGATAAGTAGGCATATCCACTCCTTTTTTGCGCTGGAACCAAACGAAGTTTATTTTCCCAGCAAGCGCGACAACCGGAATTCACCCCCGCAAAGTCCCAAACATGGATAAATAAGATGGCAAAAAGTATAGCAGGCAGTCGCCAGACCACCAACTTCTGGAAAAGTGATGGGTATGGCGGTCACCAGACCACCAACTTCTGGAAAAGTTGCGGGTATGGTGGCCCCCAGACCCCCATCTGCTGGAAAAGTGATGGGTATGGTGGCCCCCAGACCCCCAACTACTGGAAAAGTAATGGGTATGGTGGCCCCCAGACCCCCAACTACTGGAAAAGTGATGGGTATGGCGGCCACCATACCCTCATCTACTAGAAAAATTATGGGTATGGCGGGCCTGGAGATGAGAGAGTGAGACCAGTCACTCTCTCATCACCGATCTCCAAATCTCTCAGCGCCCCCGATACGCTAACAGCCGCAGCCCGTTCAACGACACCAGCACCGTGCCCCCCTCATGCCCCACCACAGCGGCCGGCAGCGGCAAGTCAGAGATAAAAATTGTCGCCAGCATCAGCACAATCATAAACAGGGCAAAGCCCAAATTGACCCACAGCGTGCGCCGTGTTTTATGGCTCAGGCCAATCATGTACGGGATATTGTGCAAGTCGTCGGACATCAGCACCACATCGGCCGTTTCCAGGGCCACGTCTGTGCCTGCCGCGCCCATGGCAATGCCGATGGTTGCCGTCGCCAGCGCCGGAGCATCATTCACCCCGTCGCCCACCATTGCCACCGGGCCGTATTTCTCGTTCACCTCTTTAATGGCGTTTACTTTGTCTTCCGGCAGCAGGTCAGCATAAACAGCATCCACACCCACCTCAGCAGCAATGCGTTCCGCGACGCGTTGGTTGTCACCGGTGAGCATAACCACTTGTTCAATACCATTAGCCCGCAATGACTGCACCACTTTCGGCGCATCGGGGCGAATCTTATCGGCAAAGGCGACGGCGCCGAGCATGTGTGCCTGTCCGGCCTCATCAATTTGGGCGATGGCAACGGCCGTTTTCCCTTCATCTTGTAAGCGCGTGGTGGTGGCAACGGCCGTTTCCAACCCCTCCACCATCACATCCAACCCCTCAAAATAACGCGCATTACCAATGTGAACCTGCACATTACCCACGCGGGCCTCAACACCCTTACCCGTCACCGCCTGGAACATCTCCGGCTCCTGCACTGCCAGGCCGCGCTCCCGCGCCGCACCCACGGCAGCTTGTGCCAGCGGGTGCTCCGAACGCGATTCGGCGCTGGCAACTAATGCCAACAGCGCATCCTCCGTGCCCGTCCAACCCGGCAAAGCCACCACATCCGTCACTTCCGGTTTACCGGCCGTCAGCGTGCCCGTTTTATCAAAGGCCACCACCTTCACCGTCGCCGCATTCTCCACGTACACGCCACCCTTAAACAAAATGCCGCGCCGCGCCCCATTACCAATCGCCGACAATACCGTTGCCGGCGTGCTAATCACCAACGCACAGGGAGAGGCCGCCACCATAATCGTCATCGCCCGATAGAACGACACGCTAAACGCCTCGCCCAAAAAGACATTGGGAATGGCAATCGCCAGCAGCGTCAAAATAATCACACCGAGGGCATAATATTGCTCGGCCGTATCAATAAATCGCTGCGTTTCCGCCTTCTCGCTTTGCGCCTCTTCCACCAGCTTGATCAACTTGGCAATGGTCGAGTCTTTCGCCAATCGCGTCACGCCTACTTCCAGGCTGCCATTTTTGTTAATGGTTCCGGCAAAGACCGTGTCGCCGGGCTGTTTATCCACCGGCATAGATTCCCCGGTGATGGATGCTTGATCAACGCTGCTCTCACCATCCACCACTACGCCGTCCAGGGCAATACGCTCACCCGGTTTGACAATGATGCGGTCACCAATGTTGATGCGCTCAATGGACAGCGTCACAATTTGCTCGCCACGACGCACATTGGCCGTTGCCGGACGCAGTTCCATCAATGCCGAAATCGCGCTGCGTGTCTTCTCCATTGCAAAGTCTTGCAGCACATTGGAAAGCGAGAAGAGGAAGAGCAGCATCGCCCCTTCAAATGGCTGGCCGACTAATGCCGCACCCACTGCCGCCAAAATCATGAGCAAATCCACGTCAATGGTGCGGTCCATGAGGGATTGCAGCCCCGCACGCAGCCCGAATATGCCACCAGCCGCATAGGCCACAACAAATAAACTGTTGACCAACAGCAGCGGCCATTCCAATCGTTCGCCAATGAAGCCTAAGATCATGGTGATGAGGGTAACGGCCGTAAACCAGGCCTCCGCATGATGATCTTCCAGCCAACCCCACACGGCCGCCATGCCTGTCAATACTTCTTCCGCTTCTTCTGTCTCTGCTTCAGGAATGACATCGCAAGCAGATGGCTCTACAGGCAATCCCATACCGCGCACCTCGTGTGCAATGTCATCCGGCGAAATAAGCTGCCCGTCATACGTCACGCTGAGAACGCCACCCATATAACTGGCTGTGGCGCGGCGCACCCCAGGCATATCACTCAAGCGCCGCTCCAAAGTAACCGCACAAGATTCACAGGCACGACCACCACGCTTACCCAAACGCATGGTACAAGTGCGCCAACGCTCCTGCAATTCTGGGGCAACTTGCCGCACAATTTCGTTCAATCCTTCCTCAGATATTTGTTCAGGATCATAGTCAAGAGACATGGTTTGTTTTTCAGTATCGACGCTCACGCCCACAACTCCCATTTTGTCTGCCGCTGCATGATCAATAACCTCAATACAACTGCTTTCGTCTTCATGATGATTAGGTTTGTTGTTCATAATTCTCACTTTTTAAGCAAGCCTTAAAATAGTCACATGTCATATTTTAAGATATTTTTATAGGTTAATTTAACTGCATATATATTAATTTTTAACTATGGTTAAATTTTAGCAGGGACGGCCGTTTTTGCAACCATTTTCATCTTCTACTCACAACAAAAAAGGGGGCCACAGCCCCCTTTCAATTAACAATTCATACTCATTATTAATTATTTTTCCCCCCCGCCCTATTCCGATACAAATCCGGGTCTACGACACTCGCCATTGCTTCCTCATTTAATGCGCCACCGCAAAATGCATTAATTTTAGCAATATGCGACAGTGGGTCGGCCAGCACCTCGCTGTAATGGACGTACAGCGTTTGCATATTGGGCTGCTGTGCCAGCCAGCGCTCCACATCGGCCACATGCTTCTCAAACAAAGCGGCCATTTGCGCATCGTCCATTTTGTCCGCGTCTTCACCGCGCCGCACCAGCATTTTGCGCTGCGAGGCCAAAATCTCCGGCATGTTGCGGCGCACAAAAATCACGCGGTACTGATAATCATCTGGTAAATGCTTCAGCAGCGCCGAAATCACCTTCACCGCCTTGCCCTGTGCATCGGCAACCCAGGCTTTGTCCCCTTTGTCGAGCTGCTTGACGCGCTCAAACTCGTAGTAACCCTTGGGATTATCGGTGTCGGCCGTGCGAATGCCATCCTGCACCGGCGAAATCCCCCCGGCGTCGAGCATCTTCATCATCATCGAAGTGCCGGAGCGCGGCAACCCAGAAACCACCGTCACCACCGGTTTTGTGTCAGATTTGAATAGTTTTTTCAGAAAGCCCATCAATCGTTACCTCGGTGTTGTTTTGGGGGAATGGTAACAGATTGGGCGTGAAACGTGAAGCGTAATGGCCTTCTTTTCACGTTTCACGCTTCACGGATTACGCATGACGTTCAAGCGCATCCCATTCAACGTCACCAAGAGCGATGCGCCCATGTCGGCAAAAACAGCCAGCCACATACTACCCAACCCTACCAACACCAGTACAAAAAAGGCCAGTTTAATGCCAATGCTAAAGGCGACATTGGCGTAAATCGTGCGCATCGTCGCCCGCGCCAGACGGATGGCAAAGGGAAGCTGCGTCAAATCGTCGCCCATGAGTACGATGTCGGCCGTTTCCATGGCTTGCGCGGTGTTGCCGATGGCAATGCCCACGTTGGCCGTCGCCAGGGCGGGCGTATCGTTGATGCCGTCGCCGACCATCGCCACCGCCCCAACCTGCTGCATGAGTTCGCGCACGGCCGTTACCTTCTCCTCCGGCAAACAATTCGCCCGCACGGCCGTTACCCCCACTTCGCGGGCAATTTGCGCCGCCGTCACCTCATTGTCGCCGGTGAGCATGACCAGATGTTGCAGACCAAGCTGGCGCAGGGCGGCAACGGCCGTCCCACTGCTGCCCCGCACCGCATCCGCCACAGCAATATACCCTTGATACGCCTCACCCGCGCTGACCAACATGGTGGTGTACCCGGCAGATTGCGCCGCTTCCAGCGCGGCACAATGCGCGGCGTGAGCGGCATGGTCATCAAAATAAGCGTGACTGCCAATGGTGATGGCACGGCCGTTCACCATCCCCACAACGCCGCGCCCGGTGAGCGCCTGCACGTCTGCTGCTGCGGCGTAGCGGGACAGCACACCGCGCTCTGCGGCGGCGCGTACCACCGCCTGCGCCAGCGGATGCTCGCTGCGCTGCTCCAGCGCCCCGGCCAGGGCCAATAAATCATCACAGTGGGGGCAACGGCCGTTATGCTCCGTCATACAATCCACAGCCCGCGCCTCTACCACCGCCGGTTTCCCCTGCGTCAGCGTGCCCGTTTTATCGAAGGCGATGGCCTGTACGCGGTTCAATTCCTCCAAAAATGCCCCACCCTTCACCAACACGCCGTGCCGCGCCCCATTGCTGATGGCGCTGATCAGGCTGACGGGTGTACTGATCACGAGGGCGCAAGGGCAAGCGACGACCAACATCGCCAGGGCGCGGTACAGCCAGCCCTGCTCACCCCAAAATGGCACACTCCAAAAAAGCGGCGGCACAATAGCGACCAGCGCGGCAATCAGCACCACGGCTGGCGTGTAATATTTGGCGAATTGGTCTACAAAACGCTGCGCCGGAGCGCGTTTTTCTTGCGCCTCCTCCACCATCTGAATCAGGCGGGCGATGGTGTTGTCGCTGGCGAGATGGGTCACTTCGACCTCCAACGTGCCCGCGCCGTTGATGCTGCTGGCAAGCACACTGTCACCGGGAGCCTTATCCACCAGGCGGCTTTCGCCAGTGATGGGGGCCTGGTTGATAGCCGAGTAGCCGGAAAGAATACGGCCGTCCATCGGCAGCCGCTCGCCCGGTTTAACAATAATCGTCTCGCCCACGCGCAAATCAGACACAGGCACACGATGCTCCTCTAATCCGCAAAAGGGACAGGGGCCACCGGTGTAGCCATCTTGCCCCATATGGCCGGCGCAATCTATGCAGGGGCGTAGCACGATGGCCTCGTTGGGGGCCAGTTCCATCAATTGACGGATAGAATCGCGGGCACGGGCGGCCGTATAACCTTCCAGAGCTTCCCCTAGCGCAAAGAGCACCATCACTAACCCGGCCTCGGTGAATGCACCAATGATCACCGCGCCGACGGCGGCAATCGTCATCAGCAAATTGATGTTGATTTCATGGTTGATGCGCAGGGTTCGCATGGCACTGCGAGCGATAGGGTAGCCCGCCACTGCCATTGCTGCGATGGAAGTGAGGTTGAGCAGAGGATGCTGCCAGCCGAGCATGGGCAGCAATTCGTTAAAAAGTAGGCTGGGCAGGATGAGCAGTGCCCCCAGCAAGGCCAGCCGCGTATCTTGCCGCTGCCAGAGGAAACGCAGGAAGTTGCGCTGTGTGGTAGGCTGGTCGGCCGTTGTTTCGGCGGCGGGATCGACTATATCGTAGCCCAATTCGCGCACGCGGGCGACGATGCGCTCCGGGGGGATGTTACCCTCGACGCGCAACAGTTCAGTGGTGAAGCTGATGCTGCTGAGGGTGACGCCGTCGAGCCGGGCGACGCCTTTTTCGATGTTGGTGGCGCAGCTTGCGCAGTCCATACCGGTAACGTGAAAGGTTTGTTCGCGGGTTTCGGTTGCCATGCGGCTATTATAAACCTTGAAGTGGGGTTGAAGGTCAAGCAGTATTCAGTGGTCATTTTCTGTTTACTGATTACTGAATACTGCTTACTGCTTACTACTTACTGACTCCAAGGCGAGGAAGAGGCGGGCGAAGATGAAGGCGTTTTCGCCGCGGGCGATGAGGTGATAGCCTTCGTCGTCGTAGAGGAATTCGGGGGTGAGGGTTTGGTGTACCTGGCAATTGGCTTCGAGTTGGGCGAGTTTTTGTAGGGCGGTGGCAACGGCCGTATCCCCACTTACAACTAAAATATGATAAGCGTCATCCTCTTGCCAGATGTGGACATGCTGCCCGGCTAGCTGCTGCAATAGTGTGCCCGCAGCATCAGAGGTGAGGACACAACCGGTGTAACGGGCCAGCCAGTCCAGCATAGTCTGCGCCGGAGGCTGTGAGAGGGGGTTGGCGCAAACGCGCTCCAATAGAGAGGCGAAGAGGGCATCGTCGCCGGGCCGCTCATGTTGATGATGCAGGTCTTGCAAAAAGAGTTCTAGCTCGTGTTTGAGAATGAGCAGTTCGGTTAGCTGCCGTTCCAGGGCCAGGTGGCGATCTTCGGCAGTGCGAATGAGGTCGGCGCTGCTAAGATGGCCGGTATCCCAGGCGTGCAGCAAGGTGCGGATGTCGGCCAATGAGAAGCCGAGGCGTTGGGCGCGGTGGATGAGGCGCAGACGCTGCTCGGCGGTGGGGTTGTAGAGACGGTATCCTGATGGGGAACGGCCGTCCGGCGTCAGCAGCCCTTCTTGTTCGTAATAGCGCAGGGCGGAGGAGCGCATCCCCACACGCTTTGCCAGCTCACCAATAGTTAGCATGGGAAAAGTGTAAGAGGGTGACAGTAGGATGTCAAATAGGCTTTTGTGAGCCTTTAGCTATATCCGATGGCTTCTAAATCTGCCAATAACGCTTTACGATTGCTTTCTTTTGGAACAGCCAGGGCAAATTCTTGTGCCTGGGCAAGAGCCGCTTCCATTGCCGGGCGGTCTTGCGCCAGTGCCGCAGCGCGAGCTAACGCCTCATAGGCATACCCGTGATAAAAAGGCAGCGTCCCGTTGGCAGGCAAAACATCCAGGCTGCGTTGAGCATAATGGCGAGCATTTTCCGCCTGTCTCAGCAGCACAAAAATGCGAGAAAGCTGCCAGTAAGAAATAGATGCCTTCACCGGTGTGTAATCCTCGCGCTGCATCCAGTGCCAATGTGAGGTCATCGCTAGAGCAAGCATCTGCTCATTTTCTGCCACTGTGCGCTGCGGCTTGTCCATGTATTCCCATGCACCATTAAAACAATGCGCGGCAAAATATTTGTGCGCTGCGTTGAGATCCATTGCGGGGGTTGCGGAATCAGTCATTTCTACCCCCAAACGTTGTTGCTAACCAATGGCGAATGGATGGCATATGATCTAAGTAATGCTCATAACTGTTGCCCGCAATGACTTCCCAGGGACGCCAATCAGAAGGCATATGTGTAAAGTAGGCGGCATCTTGCAGTGCGGCGGCGTCCAGGGTAAGCAGCGCCGCCCGCATGTCGGCGTGTGATTGGGCGGCTTCAGCTTGGATGTCGGGCAACGGCCGTTCCCGATTCTGCTCATAAATGACCGCATTCTGTTCATCTATGGACAACAGCCACAAATCCGATCCCACCAGTGCCCGCTGGTTGATCAAGTCGGCCATCTCACGCTCAAACCAGGCAAGGTGAGCGATGACATCCTTCACCGCCCAGCCGCCGGACAAAGCAGGTTCCGTCAAGTGTGCGGCGGAGATTTGCGCCAGCAATGCCTGCCACTGTACCCACGCTGCATCCACACGCGCCAGCATGTTCGTGGCCGTAACCCCCTGCTGGCGCATTAGCGCCCGATCCGCAGCAATGACGATGAGTTCGTGTTCCGCTTCGTGCATGCGTGCCTCAAAGTCTGCCAGCGTATCCTCTTTGTGAATGTATACCTGCCGCGAGACCACCACTTCGCCAGCATCTACCTCTGGAATGGCAACATGCACCATGCAGCCGCTGTGTTCGATTTCGCCGCGCTGGAACGCGTCGTAGGCTCGTTCAATGGCGTGCGTTCCGGCGAATTGGCCTGGCAGCGCGGGGTGCAAATTAATCACCCGCCCGGCAAACTGGTTAAGAAAGATCGGGCTGAGTATATGCATCCAGCCTGCGAGCACAATCAAATCCGGTTGAAAGGCAGCCACTTCTGCGGCTAAATCGGCGTCGTAGGCGTCGCGGCTTTTGCCCACATCTTTGTATGGCTTGAAGGGCAGATAGCGCGTGGAAATGCCTGCCTGCTCTGCACGCGCCAGCCCATATGCGGCCTTGCGGTTGCTGACGACGCCCACAATTTTTGCCGGGAGACGGCCGTTTGCCACGGCATCAATCAATGCCTGCAAATTAGTGCCGGAGCCAGAAATCATCACGACAATGGACGGTTGATTAGCTGCCATCAATACGAACTCCTCTGACATGGTTAGATATTTCGCCAACAATGGGCACCCCGCCCAATACCGTCTGTGCTTTACCCGCATCTTCCGGTGGCACAATCACCAGCATCCCCAGCCCCATGTTAAAGACATGAACCATTTCCGCATCGTCAATGGCCCCTGACCGCTGAATCAGATCAAAAATAGGCGGCACGGGCCAACTTCCGCGCCGCAGGATGGCCCCCAGGCCCTCTGGGAAGATGCGCGGTGGATTGTCTACCAGCCCGCCGCCGGTGATGTGTGCCAACCCGCGCACATCTACGCCCGCCGCCCACAGCGCCTGTACTTCATGCAAATATGACCGATGCACGGCCAGCAGCGCCTCGCCAATGGATTGGCCTAAGTCCGCGTGGGGTGTGTGCCAATCCAGGTTGGAGAGCACGGAACGGGCTAGTGTGTACCCGTTGGTATGCGGCCCGGACGAGGGTAGCCCCAAGATCACGTCACCGGCCTGGATGCGACGGCCGTCAATCAATGTCGCCCGCTCTACCACGCCAACAATGGTGCCCACCAAGTCTAATTCACCGGGCTGGTAGACGCCAGGCATTTCCGCCGTTTCCCCGCCGAGCAAGGCACAGCCCGCCGCGCGGCACGCCTGCGCCGCTCCGCCTACCACCGTGGCAATTTGCTGCGGATCCAGCCGTGACGAGGCCACGTAATCCATGAAGAAGAGCGGCACAGCGCCCTGCACCAAAATATCGTTGATGCAGTGGTTGACAATATCCTGGCCGATGCTGCCCCATCGTCCCATTTGGGCGGCGACCATCGTTTTTGTGCCTACGCCATCGGTGGAGGCGACGAGTACCGGCTCTGCCATCTCTTTGAGCTTGCTGATGGCAAACAGCCCGCCAAAGCTGCCCACGCCGGACAACACTTCCGGGCCAAAGGTGGCGTGAACGGCCGTTTTCATCAGTTCTGTCGCTTTTTGCCCGGCGGCGATGTCTACGCCAGCCTGGGCATAGGCGCTTTGTTTTTCTGTCATCATGTTCTCCGGTTGCAAGTTACAAGTTGCAGGTTACATGGTGTTCTTCCAATGTAACTTGCAACCTGTAACCTGTCCCATTCATCTACCAATATCTGTGCGGTAATGCGCCCCTTCAAAATGAATCGTTTGTACCCCAGCATAGGCACGGGCAACGGCCGTTTCCAACTCATCACCCAGCGCACTCACTGCCAACACACGGCCACCGCTGCTAACAAGTTGGCCGGCAACGCGCTGCGTGCCCGCGTGGAAGACCAGCACGTCCGCTGGCACTGTGCCCAGGGTGATGGGCAGCCCCTTGGGATAACTGCCGGGATAGCCGGGTGCGGCCATTACCACAGCCGCCGCCACGCCCGACTTGACGCGCACCATCTCTGGCTTTAGATTTCCGGCGACGCAGGCGAACATAATTTCTGCCAGGTCACCATCGAGCAAGGGCAAAATCACCTGCGTTTCCGGGTCGCCAAAGCGGCAGTTGAACTCCAGCACCTTTGGCCCGCTTTCCGTCAGCATCAGCCCAGCATAGAGCACGCCAACGTAGGGCGTGCCGCGCTGCGCCATGCCCTGTACGGCGGGGCTAATGACGGTGTGCATGATTTCATCTAGCAGCGCGGCGTCTACGTCTGGGGGCGGGGCATAGACGCCCATGCCGCCGGTGTTGGGCCCCCGGTCGCCATCGTAAGCGCGTTTATGGTCGCGGGCGGGGGAGAGGGGAACGGCCGTTGCCCCATCACAAAAGGCCAGCACAGACACCTCCGGCCCGCTCAGACGCTCCTCAATAATCACTTCATCGCCGGATGCACCAAAAGCCCGCTCTTGCATGATGTCACGCAGTGCCGCCTCCGCTTCTGCTTGCGTGTTGCAAACAATGACGCCTTTACCGGCGGCCAGCCCGCTGGCTTTGACGACAACGCCATTGGATGAGGCCATCTCCCGCAGTGCCTTGAGCGCTTCGTCATAGTTGGTATGGGTGGAGAAAACGGCCGTAGGGATGCCCACCTCCTGCATGAACTGTTTTGCAAAAGCTTTGGAGGCTTCTAGCTGCGCGGCGGCCTGCGTTGGCCCAAAAATGGACAGTTCGGCAGCGTGAAACGCATCCACGATGCCCAGTGCCAGTGGCACTTCTGGCCCGACTACAGTCAGGTCAATCTCGTTTTCCCTGGCCCATCGTGCCAGTCCGTCAATGTCTTCGACCCCAATGGGGAGGTTTGTGCCATGAACGGCCGTGCCTGCATTTCCCGGCGCAATAAAAATCTCACCCACGCGTAGCGACTGCGCCAGCTTCCATGCCAACGCATGTTCCCGGCCACCAGACCCAACGATAAGTATTTTTAGTTTATTCATAATTGTTTTTTGGTTACAAGTTACAGGTTGCAAGTTACATTTTGCCTGTAACCTGTAACTTGTAACCTGCTACTTTCTACTCTGCTGTTTGGCCGCAATAACAAGCCCTTTAATAATTTCATCCAACAAATTCAACCGATGTTGTAGTAAACTTTCCTCAAGCATATGCCGTCCGCGAAAGTACCAACCGCGTGATTCTCTGGCGGAACCAAGAGCGATTCTTAAGAATCTGGCATAATCCTTGCCATAACCGCGTCCATATCCCTCTTCTATGTTGGCAGAAATCGAACCAGCACTACGAATAAGTTGATTTGCAATTGCCTTCCCTCGTGAATCTGCTATCAATTTCTCGCAATCGAACCAGGCTAAGTCAGTGAAAAATAAAGCCGTTCGGTATGTTTCAAAAACCCATAATGGGTCAGACTTTAAATTTTGTGGAACTTGTTCCAACCATTCCTCATAATTCCGAAATGATGCCATGTAACCCGTCCCCTTTGTAACTTGTAACCTGTAACTTCCTTTAATCACCCCACATGCCCTCAAACATGACCTTGTCGCGGTCTTCTTCGAAGAGCCAGTCGGGGATGTCGATGGGATATTGACCGCTGAAGCAGGCGGTGCAGTGCCCTGTATCTTTGCCGATGGCGTCGCGCACGGCCGTTTCCAACCCTGCCAGGCTCAAATAATCCAAACTATCTGCGCCAATGCGCTGCCGAATGCCTTCAATATCCAGTTTGTGGGCGATAAGCTGCTTATAGGTTGCCATATCCACACCCATGAAGCAGGGATGGCGTACCGGCGGCGAGGCCACACGCACATGTACCTCAGTTGCGCCGCCATCGCGGATGAGTTGTACCAGCGGCCCGGCGGTGTTGCCGCGTACGATGGAATCGTCAATGAGCACCACACGCTTGCCCTCCAGGTTGGTGGTCAAAGGGTTGTATTTCAGCGAGATGCCCACTTTGCGCAGTTGGTTATCCGGCTGGATGAAGGTGCGGCCAATATAGCGGTTTTTGGTCAGCCCTTCGGTATAGGGCAGCCCGGATTCTTGACTGTAGCCAATGGCATGAGGCGTGGCAGAGTCAGGTACACCGACGACGATGTCGGCTTCAATCCCGGTTTCTTTTGCTAACTGCCGCCCCATTTGCTGGCGCACATTGTGCACCACCTGTCCTTCAAAATGGGAGTCGGGGCGGGCGAAGTAGACGTATTCAAAGATGCACAATGCTTTTTGTGGAGATGGTTTGCCCACAAAGGAAGTCAATCCGCTGCCATCTAGCTGCACAATTTCCCCTGGTTCTACTTCACGCAGGTATTTTGCGCCGATGGTGTGCAAGGCGCTGGATTCGGAGGCGAGTATGTGCCCACCGGTGTCCAATTGGCCGATGCACAGCGGGCGCAGGCCCAGGGGATCGCGCACGCCGTAGATGGCGTGCCGCGTGAGGATGGTTAGTGAATAGGCTCCTTCGGCGACGGCCATCAGGCTGCGAAGTCGCGCCACCCAGCGATTTTCTTCTGCCCCGTTACCGAGCGGTTCAGCCCAGGTGCTGGCGGGAGCTGCAAGCATTTGTGTAATAACTTCGCTGTCGGAGGTGGAGGAGAGGCCAACGCCGCGCTCCAGTAGTTTTTTGCGCAAGGTACGGGCATTGGTTAGATTGCCATTGTGGGCCACGCCCAGCGGCCCGTACATGGTCTCGATGAGGTAGGGTTGGGCGTTGCGCAGGTTGGAGGAGCCGGTGGTGGAGTAGCGGTTTTGGCCAATTGCCAGATGGCCTTTGAGCGGACGCAGGTTGTCTTCGTTGAAGACTTGCGCCACGAGACCCATGCCTTTGTGAATGTGTGCGGTACGGCCGTCGCTGGAGGCAATGCCCGCGCTTTCCTGCCCACGATGCTGCAAGGCATACAGTCCAAAAAAGGCCAGCCGCGCTACGTCACGCCCCGGCCCATACACGCCCACAACGCCACATTCGTCGTGGGCTTTGTCGTCGGAAAATGTGTCCATACTCTTCTCCTCTTCTCTTGAAAATCGGCAGGAAGCAAAAGCCGGTAATCAGTATTCGGTATTCAGTTTTGCTCTTGCTTCGCGCACAATGGTCGCCGCTTCCGTGGCGATATTGGCCAGGGCGGTGATGTGCCCCATTTTGCGGCCGGGGCGGGCTTCGGCTTTGCCGTAGAGGTGCAGTTTGACGTGGGGGTGGGTAAGTACGGCCGTCCAATCAGGGTGGTTGCTGGGTTCTGACTGCTGGTCGTTGGCAGGAAACCACAAGTCGCCAAGCAAGTTGGCCATGGCGGCAGCACGCAGGTAGCGGGTGCTGCCCAAAGGCAGGCCGCAAATGGCACGCAGTTGCTGCTCAAATTGGCTGGTGACGCACGCTTCGATGGTCAGGTGGCCGGAGTTGTGTGGTCGGGGAGCGATTTCGTTGAGCAGGAGACGGCCGTTTCCCAACAAAAAGAACTCCACGCACAACACTCCCACCACGTCCAGCCCTTCCAGCACGGCCCGCGTCAGGCGAACGGCTTCCTGCGTGACCCCTGGCGGCACGTCCGCCGGAGCCTGCGAAATGTCCAGAATGTGGTGAACGTGGCTGTTTTCGATCTGGCCGTAATGGGCGAAAGAACCGTCCAGCCCGCGTGCGGCCACCATCGAAACCTCGCGCTCAAATTCCACAAATCCTTCCAAAATGGCGGGTTGGTGGTGGATGGCCTCCCAGGCATTTGCAGCAAGAGATTGGCGATTGGCGATTGACGGTTGGCGATTGACCATTGGCGATTGACCATTGGCAATTAGCACCTGCCCTTTACCATCATAGCCGGAAGTGGCGGTTTTGAGGATGGCGGGGGTGCCGATTTTTTCTAATCCAGTCAGCAAGGTTTCTAACGAGGTTACTTCCGCAAATGGCGCGGTGGGTAAGCCTTGAGCGACGAAGAATTGTTTTTCGCGCAGGCGATTTTGGGCGACGTGTAAGACGTTTGCGCCGGGGCGGAGGGGGGCGAATTCTTGGCAGGCAACGGCCGTTTGCGTTGGAACATTCTCAAATTCATACGTCACCACGTCCACACTTTGGGCGAAGTGCTGCACCGCATCTAAATCCTCATAGGCGGCGGCAAATTCCTTGTCAGCAATCTGGCCCGTCGGCGAATCGCTGTCTGGTGAAAGGACATGGATGCGGTAGCCCATTTGCCGGGCGGCAATGGTTAACATGCGCCCAAGTTGGCCGCTGCCGAGGATGCCAATGGTGGCAGGGGGAAGGATTTTATTGCTCATTTGATAACCACGCCTGGCAATCTACTGGCGGAAAATCTACGGGTGTAAGCTGCCAGTTTGTTTTGATTCTTGTTTCCGAATTTTCATAGACATAAATACAGGCGGTTTCACCTGTTGATTTATTGCTGTGCCGGGCATAACAGGCAAATAGATAGTCATTATTACCGTTTTTGCTATTATCCGTTACTGTCCAGATATGGTTGTCTTCTAGCAGGCGAAAACCAGAAAAATCTTGTCTTGGGTTAAGCATATTTTCGTAGTAGTTCTTAACATCTTCAACGGAATCAATGGTGGACGATTCTTGTTGATATTGCCAAGAGGTCGGTGCTATTAAAATCCCATTGGCGTATTCTGGAAAATAGCAGTTGCCGGTTAAGAAGTGAAGGGCATGGGTCTCTACTATCCAGGGATAGATGACAAAAATGAGCAGAATAGAAATGGCAGAAAGCAAAATAAGCAGAAGCCAAAGAGAGAGTGGTGCCGAAACGAGGACAAACACTGCCCGTTTCCCCCTATCGAATAAAGTTGGCATGGCACGTTGAGCAAACAATCTTTGCGATAGTTTGTACATGATGAGTATGCTGATAAGTAACGCCACGAGGAGTGTCGTCAGAAAAACGGCTTGTATAGGAGTCATTGGTTTAATGGTCTCGTGACTATTTTTCAGGCGGCAAAGTGTCGCTCAGAACTTTTTCTGTTTGTGCCTGGCGAAAATGTTCGAGTTTTTGGCGATATTCAGGGTATTTGTTGCCCAAGATGGCAATGGCCAGCAGGGCAGCGTTTTTCGCGCCTGATTTGCCGATTGCCATTGTGCCCACAGATACGCCGCCGGGCATTTGTACAATGGAGAGGAGCGAGTCCAAGCCATTCAGCGCCCGGCTTTGCACGGGCACGCCGAGGACGGGCAGCACGGTGTGCGCGGCGGTCATGCCCGGCAGGTGGGCGGCCCCGCCAGCCCCGGCAATGATCACTTCGAGACCACGGGAAACGGCCGTTGCTGCATATTCGGCCATCCACCCCGGTGTGCGGTGCGCAGAAACCACTCTTGCCTCAAAGGGCACACCGAACTCCTCTAGTGTTTCCGTTGCATGGCGCATCGTTTCCCAGTCAGATGTGCTGCCCATAATAACGCCTACTAATATTTGTTCAGTCATCCTTTGCCCCTTTGCGTTAAATTCTTCCTGATCCTGTCCACAACTGGCTGCTCTCCGGGCACAAATGCTTGTCCAGTCAGCTTCTCGTATGCCGTCATGTAGCGTGCGGCGACTTGGGCGATAAAGTTTGGAGGCATGGTGGGAGGTATCCCATCGCCGCGATAGCCTTGGGCGGCGAACCATTTGCGCATAAACTCCTTGTCGAAGTTTTCCGGCGTGACGCCGGGCTGGTAACTGTCTGCCAGCCAGTAGCGACTGGAGTCGGGGGTGTGAATTTCGTCAATGAGGGTGAGACGGCCGTTCACCAACCCCATCTCATATTTCGTATCCACCAAAATCAGCCCTGCCTTACGGGCCAACACCTGCCCACGCGCAAACAACGCCAGCGCCGCCACCTCTATTTCTTCCCACAACTTTGCCGACACAATGCCCCGCGCCACAATTTCCTCTTTAGTAATGCGCTCATCGTGCCCGCCTTGTTCCGCTTTGGTTGTGGGCGTGATGATGGGCTGCGGCAGCGGGTCATTTTTGCGCAGGTCATCCGGCAGCGAAATGCCATAAGGCTGTCGCTCTCCTTGCTCGTACAAATACCACAAGGATGTTTTGGTGACACCGGTGATGTAGCCGCGCACAATGACTTCAATCGGCAGTGGCTGCGCTTCGTGGGCAATGGTCACGTTGGGATCAGGCACGCTGATGACGTGATTGGGCACAAGATCGGCCGTGTTCTCAAACCACCACGCGCTTAACTGATTCAACACTTGCCCTTTGTACGGAATCAATCCCAGTACGCGATCAAAGGCAGAAATGCGGTCTGTCGTTACCAGCATACGCTTTCCTGCTTGCAGATACACGTCACGTACTTTGCCTTCGTATTTCTCGCCCAATTCAGAAAAATCTGTGCCACTTAAACAATAGGGAATGGCTGCCAGTAGGTCTTCATGCGTTAACATAATCCACCTCTCGTCACTTGATTCAGTTTGTTTGCACCTGGTAAATACGGACACCCGCATGGTCGTAGACCAATTCGCCCGGTGGCGTGATTGAGCCTTGCATCAGGTTTTGCTCAAACGCGCCCTGGTAAATATATGTGATCCCCCACTGTTGGATAAAGTCGCTGCGCCAGGTAGCAGGGGTTTGTTGATTCCAAAATTGCTGCACATTGGCAAGTTTCTCTGCCAAATTGGTTGTATGGTCGAGGTGTCCGCCAAAGGTATGCCCAGGGGCGACTCGTAGTAAGTAATTGGCAATGGGGTAATCGGATAGGTACACATCAGTGGTCGTGGAGTGTTCACCAAGCCAAATCATGGCCTGTACTTCGCTTTGCGGCATGTAATAGGGAAACCCTGCTGACTGCTGTGCGCCTCTTGCTGTCCAAATAGGGATGATGAGGGCGGTGGGAAGCACGGCCGTTATAAACACCCGCCGTAATGATGCCAAAGGAGTAGGCGTATAGCGGGAAAAACTTTGGAAGAAACGCCCCTGCTGCAAACGTGGCAGCAGCCCCTCCTCCAGGCCAACCGCTGCCAAAGTTGCTATGGGCACAAACAACCCCAACGAAAAGCGCCCGGTAAATTGCACAGTGGGCAAATACAGTGCCAGGCAGTTCATGCCCGCCCAAAGCCAGATGAATGGAAGGGACGAATACATCCGCCGCACTTGCGCCCGCAAGGCAAACAACGCCAGGATGGCAAGTATCCCCCAGCCAATGAGTGTGCCCGACAGCGGTGGTGGCTGAATGACGTGTTCTTGCTGGGCGTATTGTGCAAAATAGGGGTCTTGGTTAACCCACACAGCATAATAAAATAACAGCGGCAAGAGGGGAGTGAGTATAACACCTGCTCGCAGCCATTCTGCCCAGGGAACGCGGCGCTGCTGCACGGCACGCATGAGCATGAACGCTCCGATAACCAACCCTAAAATGGGTACGTGGTAAACGTAGGTCAAACCGGCAAGCATGGCAACGACGGCCGTTTCCCCCGCCACCCGCCAGGGATGAGTGCTATTTTGCAGCTTCAGAACCAGGCCAAATGTCAGCGCTTCCAGTCCCAGTCCCAAGGCAAAATGGGGCGTGTGAAAGAAATCCATAAACCCCGTCCATTCTGGCGAATAGAGGTCTGGGGCAATTCTGCCGCTGCCCGGCCAAAAGACGTTTACCAACCAGCCCAACCCGCCGCCCAACGTGATGAATATCCAGGCTGTTTTTTGCAGTTGCGGTTTGTTGGGGAAGGCTTGCCGCACCCAAAAAAGGAGTGCGAACAGGGCAAAGAGGACGCAAAGCAGGCGAAGGATGTGAAAAGAGAGAACGGCCGTTTCTGCACTGGGTTGTACTAATTTCCCCCAAAGTAGATAGGGCAGCAGCATCAGGCGCGGCTGCCAGGGTTCCGGCGTCGAGGTGAAATTGTACAGCCACATGCCATCTTTTCCCTGACGCATGGCTGATAGATAAACAGGAAGATCATCGTGATTGACAAACGAGCCATTAAACACCTGCCCTGCTGGCGCAGCAAGCCAGGCCAGCAGGTAAGGCAGCGTTATCAGCAAAAGAATGAGAAGCACCCAGGGCCACAGGGCCAACATAGTGAGTTGTTGTTTTGATTTGACCATATATTTATTGTCCCTTATGAGCAAACTGGATTCCATTGACAAACAAAGCCAGCCCACTCATGCCTCGTTCGCCACGATGGTAGCGGGGGTGCTGCCAGGGGAAAATGTGATTTTCGGGATGTGGCATCAGCCCCATGACGTTGCCCGCCGGGTTGCACAACGCGGCAATGTCTAGCACGGAGCCGTTAGGGTTCGCCGGGTAGGGGAGTGGAGATTGATTGCTGTTTACTGAATACTGATTACTGGGCACTGAGTATTGGAGCGGGATCAGGTTTTGGGCTTGTAGGGCTGCCAGAGTCGCTTCATCCTTCACGGCCAGGCGACCTTCGCCGTGTGCAACAGGGCAGTAGATGGGTTCCTCCAGCCCGTTGGTGAAAATGCTGAGGCTGGCTGGATGCGGTTGCAAATAAACCCAGCGGCATTCAAAATGACCAGACTGATTATAGGTCAAGGTGACGTTGCGGTTGGCTATTGACGATTGACCATTGGCAATTGGCAATTGCAACAATCCTGCTTTGACCAAAACCTGGAAGCCGTTGCAGATACCGAGTACCGGACGGCCGTTTCCCGCAAACTCTCGCATCTGTTCATTCAGCCGATACTGCAAATCCACCGACCACAACACACCCGCACCGAGGTCATCGCCATAGGAAAATCCACCGGGTACAATCAGCATCCCGTAATCCAACAGCCGCCGCCCCCCTGCTAATAGCTGATTGATATGCACCACCTCTGGCGTGCCGCCTGCCAACTCCACCGCCAGCGCCGCATCATGGTCACGGTTTGTGCCGTTGGCGTGCAGGATGAGCACTTTGGGGCGAGAATCGGTAATCAGTGGACGGTAATCAGTAATCGGTGAGTGGTATTCAATCGACTTACTGATTACTGAAAACGGATCACTACTTTCTGGAACATGACCGTGCCACGCCTCTTCCAACTCATGCAGTGGCAAATTGATGACCGCCTCTCCCGTTGCAGAAGAGATGCGCAGCGCATTGCCGCCAATAACGCCGATGCAGTTATACGGTACGTCAGCCAGAATCTGGTCAAGCTGCGGCATATCGCTTGGGCGCACTTCAATCAGAAACCGGCTGAGACTTTCGCTGAAGAGGATGGCATCGTCAGCAGAGTAAGCCCAATATGGGTCGCGGGGGATGCTCATTAACTTAGCTTCTATGCCCAATCCGCCTGCCAGGCACATCTCGGCCAGCGCCACGGCGATGCCCCCTTCGCTGCAATCGTGGCACGCCTGCACGATCCCGGCCTGGATGGCCTGGTGCAGCTTGCGGAAATGGGTGAGAGCGTTGGGCACGGGCTTGGGAACGTGTTGGTGCTGCGGCCGTATCTCGCCGCCAACCATGCCATAATGGCTGCCGCCTAATTCTGCGCCGGTTTCACCAACGACGATGAGGAAGCTCCCCGCCTGTTTTAAGTCCATGCTGCTGGTCTTGTTGACGTCGGGCACAATGCCCAGCGCGGAGATGAGCAGCGTGCCGGGGATGGCATGTTTTGCGCCATCTGCACCGGTGTACTCGTTGTTCAGGCTGTCTTTACCGCTGATGAAGGGGGTTTGGTAGGCGATGGCGGCATCGTAGCAGCCTTGGGCTGTGCGCACCAGGCTGCCCAGGCGGTCGGGCAGATTGGGATTGCCCCAGCAGAAATTATCGAGGATGGATACCTGGTCGGGATCTGCTCCGACAGCGACGACGTTGCGCAGGGCCTCGTCAATGGCAGCGTAGGCCATTTTGTAAGGGTCGTGGTCGGTGTAAGCGGGGCAAATGCCGTTGGAGAGAGCAGCCCCTTTTTGAACTGCGAATGATGAATTGTGAATGATGAATTGTGAATTGATGGGGACGATGACGGCCGCATCTGATGGGCCGTGATTGGCGGTGCCGGTGAGGGGTTTAACGGCCGTTCCCCCCTGTACCTCGTGGTCATATTTGCGAATCACACTTTCTTTGGAGCGAATGTCGGGGTGAGCCAGCAGGTGCAGCAGCGCCTGAGCAGAGGAGATTTTTTCCCCTCCGCTCCCCTGCTCCTCTGCCCCCTTGCTCCCTTGCCAGACGGCCGTCAACTGCCGCCGCGGGAGGCCATTGTGCAGAAAGTCCATGCTCAGGTCGCCCACTTTGCGCTCACCGTAGAAGATTTCCATACGGCCGCTGGGAACAAACGTACCCAGGATGGTTGCTTCCACATCTTGCCCGGCGCAAATGGCTTGCAGGCGCGGTAAGTTGGCGGGGGGCACGGCCAGCACCATGCGTTCTTGGGCTTCACTCAGCCAGATTTCCCAGGGGCGCAGGCCGGGATATTTGAGCTTGACGTCTTGCAACTGCACCTGTGCGCCCATGTGCTCGGCCATTTCGCCCACGGCAGAGCTGAAGCCGCCTGCGCCGCAGTCGGTGATGGCGCTGTAGAGCTGTTCGTCACGCGCTTGCAGCACTACTTCTTGCACCTGTTTTTCCATGATGGGATTGCCAATTTGCACGGCCGTTCCTGCAATCTCACTCGTCTGCACATCCATTTCCATACTGGAGAAAGTAGCCCCACGTAGGCCGTCGCGTCCGGTGCGGCCGCCAATCGCCACTATCAAGTCGCCAGGCTGCACTTCCGTGGGGTGGGAATCACGCGGCAAAATACCCAGGCAGCCGCAAAAAACCAGCGGGTTAGCGGTATAACCGGGATGATAATGGATGGAGCCGTTCACTGTAGGAATCCCCATTTTATTACCGTAATCCTCAATGCCGTTGACCACGCCATCGGCGATGCGTGCCGGGTGCAGCACCCCTGCCGGTAACTCGTCGTGGGCCATGTCTGGCGGGCCAAAGCAGAGTACATCCGTGTTGGCGATGGGGCGGGCGCTAACGCCAATCACATCGCGCACCACGCCGCCGACGCCGGTGTTTGCGCCGCCAAACGGCTCCAGAGCAGAGGGGTGATTGTGCGTTTCTGCCTTAAAGGCCAAGTCAAACTGCTCGTCAAAGGCGATGATGCCAGCATTGTCTACAAAGGCAGAGCGCACCCAGGGCTTGTCAATTTGTTCTGTGGCGGCGCGGATATACTGCTTGAGGATGCCGTCTATCATTTCTGTTTGCCCGTCAGGGCCGGTATACTCGATTAATGCTTTGAAAGTTTTGTGAACGCAGTGCTCGCTCCAGGTTTGCGCCAGCATTTCCAGTTCCACGTCGCTGGGATCGCGTTTTTCACTTTGGTAATAGGCGCGGATGGCCTGCATCTCTGCCAGGTCGAGAGCCAGGCGGCGCTGCTGGCTGATGGTGAGCAGCACATCGTCTTCAGCATCACGAATGGCGATGATGTCTACCGTGTCATCTGCTTCCTGATAGGCGAAAAAGGGCGGGGTAATGGCCTCATTGAGTGTAAAGCGTTGGATGACGGGGTTGGCAAATATTTCGCGGGCTAGCGCCTGCTGTGTGGCCTCATCCAAATCGCCGCTGAGGATGTGGCGCTGTCCGCTAGCGGCACGTTCCAGCCCGGTGATGCCCAACAGATGGGCGGCATGGTGCAGGCTGGCGGCTGGCGGGTCGGTGACGCCGGGGAGCAGGGTGACATCAATAAAACGGTTAATTGGCAATGGCCAATGGTCAATGGTCAACAGGGTTTCGTTGTCAATTGTCAATTGATTATTGACTATTGAGAACTCTTCAGTGACGGGATCGGTTAGCAGTTCTTCTGCAAGTCGGGTGGCATTGTCGGGAGTGATATTCCCTTGCAGGAAGACGAGACGGGTGGCGTAGCAGTCGGTCAGTTGTGTATAACCCAATTGATGGGCGGCGTGCAGATGGGGGCTGCTTTGGTTTTCTCCTGAGCGTGGTTTGATTTCGATGCAAAAGGTATTTGTTGTCATGGGTTTCCTCAAAAGAAAAACTCCCGTCAGGTGTGTTGAGGGGAGTTTTTATAGTCTCGGATATGTGGTTGGCTGCACAACTACAAGAAAATCTTGTAGCTGGCGTAAGGGGCAAGTATAGAAAAGTAGACAACTGCAATTAGTGCCCATCAGGTTCCCTTGTGTCTGTGTATTGTCCGGCTGTCAAAAACCTCATGGCACAATATTGTACCCAAGTCTGTATGAAACGTGAAATGTGAAATGTGTCCAATGTTTCACCTTTTGCACTTGTTGGGCTATGATTTTGCCATGCTACAGTCTAAACGGTTTCCACTTGTAATCATTTTGTCGGCTTATTTGTTGTTAGGGGTGCTGTTTGCAGTTTACACGCCTGATTGGCAGGCTCCTGATGAACCCGCTCACTACAATTATGTGCGGCAGTTGGCGGCGGGGCATCTCCCGGTGATGGAATTGGGTGATTATGATGAGGCGTATAAAAACGAGGCGATTGGCTCTGGGTTTGCGCCAGAGTATGACGTGTCACTTATCACGTATGAGGATTGGCAGCCGCCGCTTTACTATCTGCTGCTGACGCCGGTTTTCTGGTTGACGGGCGGCTCTTTGCTGGCGCTGCGGCTGGTTTCTGTATTGTTGGGGGCAGGATTGGTGGCTCTGGCGTATGCTGTGGCCGGGCGTTTGTTTCCAGAACGCCGGGAGGTGGCTGTGGGCACGGCCGTTTTCGCCGCCTTTTTGCCGCAGCACCTGTCCATTCTCGCCTCGGTGAACAATGATGCGTTGGCGGAGCTGCTGATTGCGGGAATATTGTTTTTATTGGTGGGGATTGGGGATTGGAGATTGGAGATTGGGAAAGGGCGAGCGTTGTTGTTGGGGGTGCTGTTGGGTTTAGGATTTTTGACGAAGGGGACGGTGTATTCGCTAACGGCCGTCATCGCTGCTGCTTTGTTGTGGCGTTATTGGGGCAAGTGGCGTGATCTTGTGCAAGCGGGGTTGTGGGTTTTTGTGCCCGCTTTTCTGTTGGGGACATTGTGGTGGGGGCGGAATCTGGCCCTGTACGGCGGGCTGGACGTGCTGGGCAAAGCGGCACATGATGCTGTGGTCGTGGGACAGCCACGCACAGCCGATTTAGTGGCTGAAGTGGGGTTAGCAAGTGCCATGTGGCAGCTTGTGCAGACAACCTTTCACAGCTTTTGGGGGCAATTTGGCTGGATGGCGCTGCCGATGTTGAATCCGGGCTGGGTGTATCCGCTGTTGTGGGCATTTACGGCCGTTGCCATTTCTGGCCTACTTCTACACTTTTTCCAAAACCGTCGCCAATCTCCAATCTCCAATCTCCAATCTCTCATTCTCATGCTGTTATTTTTGCTGACTCTGGGTGTACATGTGGTTTACAACATCACCTTCATTCAGCACCAGGGGCGCTACCTGTTTCCAGCGCTGATTCCCATTGGCATAGGTGTGGCTGTGGGGGTTGGGGGATGGATACGGCCGTTGCAGACGCGCTGGCCCATTTTGTTGCAGTTATGGCCGTGGGGCCTGGCGTTGGCCCTGGTCGGGTTGGACGTTTGGGCGCTCTTCCGCGTCATTGTACCCAATTTGTAAGGGTGAGGGATAAAGGGTGAAGGATGAAAAAGGCCGGGCATAAGCCCGGCCTTACTGATAACTGCTTACTGGCCACTAATTTAGCTGCTGCGCAAACGGCGTGCGCCAACGAAAACGCCAATCAACACAACGGCTGCCAATAGTGCGCCCCACACCGTCTCAAAACCAGTGTCCGGCAATGTGCCACCACCGCCGCCAGTTGTGCCACTGCCGCCGCTTGCCAGGGCAATGGGCGTAGGCGTGCTGCCCCCACTTACAACGCTAAAGTCGGTCGTTCCCTCGACTTCTGGCTGTTCTGTGCTTGCTGCCTCGGCAACCACCGGGGTATTGGTGGGCGCAGGGGTGTTGGTAGGCACTGGCGTATTGGTGGGAACCAGGGTTTCCGTGGGCATGGCTTCTCGTGTCATCGCTTCCACCGTCATAGATTCGATGGTGATGGCAACGGCCGTGTTGGTGACAGCGATAATCTCATTTTCAGCAACACGCGTTTGTACGGCGGCATCATTGCCCCCGCCATTGTCACCATTGCCGCCACGCAAAGCAATGCCAACGCAGAGAGCGGCAATAATAAGCGTAACGGTAAGAACACCCACAGCAACAAAAAATGGGCGACGATTTGATGAATCTGCACTACCTTCTTCTTCTATGATAAAGCCTTCAGACATCATGTCCTCCTTCTTGAGTAGCTAGAGGGTAGAGCTAGAGGGACACTCTCATCTCTGAACCCCTAGCCTCTAGCTAAACGATTGTATCCAGGTTGGCGTAAGGGACAAATATGACAGACCCATCCGCAAGTTTGACATCCGCTCCGTGAGCCTTCATACCCAGTTCGGTTCCGCGCAAATGCTGGTACAGATGGATAATTTCGCCTACCTGGCTTTGGTAAGGAGCGCGTAAAATGCGTACACGCTGTCCGACAACCGGGGGATGGTAAGCGCCTGGCGTATCAGAGGCTCCGCCAGCAGCGTCATGAGATATAATAATTTCTGGTCGATTGCCCCAATAGTCGGGCTTTCGTGCAAATAGAGCTACATCATGGCCTTCATGGTCGCGCAGCAGGTCGAACACGCTGCGGGCCATGCCTTGTGTGCCAACGCCATCGGTGATGATGATGGGTAGGCCTATTGATGCGGCTTTGGTATGGACGTTGGCGGTCAGGCTGCCAACAATAAGGCCGCTGGCCCCTTCTTGCTGCAAATGGCGCAGGATGTCCAGATTGTTCACAACAGCCGCAACCACAATAGCCCCCTCTACATCGCTGATTTCATCCTTGAGCAGGGGATTGGTTTCAGCGGTGGCTCGCATTTTGAGACGGCCGTATCCCTCTTTACCTGATCCCCACACACCTTGAATTTGCGTACCAACAATCTCCAGCACAATCCCCCGCTTGGGGATGGCGTTGACGACGCGTGCATTGACCAAAGCCCGCAGTTCAAACCACTCGTACTGTTGAAAAATGAGACGGCCGTGATTCACACCAAAAAATGTGCCTTCAATGGGCGATTCTAGCGTTTTCTTGCCCAATAGCTGCTTTTTTTGCAGCAGCACATCGCCTTGCTGCACGGCCGTTCCCTCCGAGACCTGCAAATACTCCACCACTTCATCTGGGGAAATGTGCCATAATTCGCTGGCGGGCACAATGCGGAATCGCGTGGGGCGATGGGTACGCGCCACCACCTGCACCGGTGATACCTCCTGACCGGGGCTGACTACCACGTCGCCCGGTTCGGGCAGCATTCGCTCGCGGCGCAGTCGTAGCTGCGATTTCATGATGGTTGTTCGTGTCAAAATCTTCATGCGTCGTCGTTACCCACCCATGTCGAAATACCACTGCCGGATTAGGCTGCGGCGGGCTATCTCATCTTGTGGCAGTTGCAACGGCCGTCCGCGTGCATCCACCACCAACCCCACACGCCCACTCGAAACGTGAATCGTAGTTCCTTTACCCGGCCCCAAGCCAATATCAAACCGCCGTTCCGGTTTCAGCGTTACTTTTGAGCGGCCCTTATTCAAGAAAAAGACCTCCAGCGTGCCAAATTCAACGTCCCCTTCATACTGCGTCTGCTGGTCTTCCGATTCGATGCTGACGTGCAGCACCTTTTGCCCGGACTGTCCCCTACCAACGGGCACAACCACCCAGCCCAAATCGGTCAGCACCTTCGACTCCAGCGTTTGTACGGCCGCCATCGGTTCCAGCGCCGACAATGCGCCCAACGCAGGCAGCACACCTAACTCGTCCAGTGCGATGCCAAAAATACCGGTGGGCTGCAACGCATCCAGCACGGTGGCAACAACCTGCCCCAGGCGCGGCATGGTGTTGAAGGCCAATCCGCGCAGCAGCAACATACGGAACGGAGCCGGAGATGGGTCAGCTATTTGCCAATCTAATGGTGTGTCGCAGACGGCCGTGCGAATCAATTCCCGGACAATAGCCTGCTCCAAGTGTAAATCACTCTCAGACATAGCCATTGTCTGTGGATGCAGCGCCTTGTTATAGATATAGTCTCGCACCGTTTCATCATCAATTTGTTCCGCCGTCCACCTGGCAATAGCAGATGCTTTGCTATGTTTTAGCAAATTGCTAATGGGCCGCCCCATGCCCAAATCACTGCGAATGGTCAGGTCTGCTTGATCGGCCGTTGCCGAAACCAGGACAACGCTTTCTGTGCCTACTTCCAGGCCCAAAACACGCGCCCCAGACGGCTGCATCGCCGCAAAATATTGCACGATGCTAGCAAATGCCCGTGCAGTTGGCAGCGGTGCATATTGGCTCCACTCACGAATGATGTGAATGCCCGGCAGCTCTCTAATTTTCAGCTTTTCATAGACCTCGCCAATCATTTGCGCGGCATCATCTAACTGCTCGGTTTGCAAATTGGGGCGCACGTTTGCCGCAACGTGCAGGGGCACAATCTCGCCCATAATCTGTTTGATTTGCTCGCGCAGTTTGATATTGCCTGCATACAAAACCGACACTTGCTTTGCGCCCATGAGCATGTTCACGCCCAGGCTAACGGTGCGTGCGAAATTTGCCAGCCGTTGATCGGCGCCGCCATCTGTGCCGCCGGTGAGGAAAATAAGGTCTGGTTTGTGGGCAATAATAGCCGCGACCTGTTCCTCTTCGTTGCGCGAATCAGCAAGGCCGAACGTATCTACTTCGTTGGCATAAACAGTGTGTAAAGCGCGTCTGGCGCTGGTCAGGCTGACATCTTCTGACAGGCCAACGAGAATCGTGTTCAGGGGTGCGGCTGCGCTGACAATAAAAATGAAGTGGTCTACGCCAGAGCTATCATCTCGTGCCGGCGTGACAAGCTTTTTGTTGCTGATCAGGCGTCGTCCGGTGGCATCGGCGAGGCGGGTGATGGCTTCTTGAATGCCTTCCGCAAGATTAGACCAGGGGGTGATGATGGTTGTGGGTGCGGTGCTTCGCCCGATGAGGCGATAACAGCCGTCAACAACGTCGAAGAGTAAGACGGTGGTGTAGGTATTGCCGCATTCGGCAATGAGGTAGGACTCTGGGCGAGTAGGTGGTGTGGTCTCTCGTTCGGTCATGATAGCAGTTGGGTAACTTGGGCCGCGAAGTAGCTGATGCGTTCGATGAGCAAAATAAAGCTAGTGTTAAGGACGCTGGCAAACAGTGCGCCAAAGGTGATCATGAGGATGCCTTGACCTATTTGCTGCCACCACGGCCGTTTCCATTCACTATTGTTTTTGGCTTTGGCGCTGAAGGTAAAGGTGAGCAGGGTAACGGCCGTCAACAATGTAATCACCAGATTAACAAGCGGATTGGGGTGGGCAACGGCCGTTATTTGCGGCAGCAGCGTCCCCGTCAACGCACCCATGAGCGACACGGCTGCCCCCACGCCAATGAGCAGTGCCATTGTACCCGTGCCCATCCAGGCCAAACGCGGTAGGCGTTTTAAGACCAACAGCAGCCCCAAAAGCAGCGGCACTAATCCAGTGATCAAAGCTAGATCGGAGGGGGTGTCTTGCAGGTCACGGTAAAAGGGCAGCAGCAGCTTATCTACAACGACAACGGCTGCATAAGCAGCGCTGACGCCGACTAGAATATGCACGGCAAGACGATACAGGGGGTTATCACCCCAGATATAACTGTAGATGAAGATGGTGAGAAGGAACCCGATAATCAGGCCGATGAGATCGTTGTTCATGCTATGCCTGCTTCTTCCTTGAAAATGCTGAGACAAATCCGCCAATCAACAAAACGAATGCAGCCAATAGTTGGGCCAGATGTTGGGCGTTGAGTTGTGCCGCTGTATCTGTGTTGGCGGTGGTTTGGGGATAAACGGCCGTGTCTGCCAACCCGGCCACAACACCCTGTAACTGTTCTGAGGCGGCATAGGGTGCGGCAACCGGTTCTAATGCCTGGGTCACGCCCGCTACCAATGGCAGTTTGCTCGCCGTGCCCACCTGCTCAATCCAATTTAGCAGGCTGGTACGTTCGCCAGTGAGGATGATGATCAATCCTACATCAGCTAATTGGCTGCGAGTATCAGTATCCAGCGTATGTCCGACCAGTGTGGCGCACCCTTCGCCAGCATCCAGACAATGGCCTAGCTCGCGCAGACCAATGGCTTCACCGGGGACGAGGCCCAACGAAGTCACGTCCATGTCCGCAGTGTGTGCATCGGCCAGGGCCAGTCCGGCGGCATATTGGCTGACGGTGATGATGGGGCTGCCATTGGCGGCCAGTTGTGCTAATAACACTTCTGCTTGTGTATTTAGTTCGGCGGCCATAGCCGGTGTGTATTCAAAAGCGACAATGACTGACTTGCCTGCGGCCATTTCTAACATAGCGTAGGTGTTTTCCACTCCAACAGAAGGAGCAGGCAGCCTCTGCATATTGGGGCCGAATAGGCCGGTCAGAATGGCTGCCAATAGCAAAATGGCAAGCAAGGTGCGGGTGAGGAGGGATGTGCCTGCTACGCCTTGTGTGTCAATGGCTCGTGCGTGTTCCTGCAAATTGGCTTGTATCTGGCGCAGCAGGGTGGCGTGTTCTTGTTGGGCTGGCGTTGCTGTGAAGGCAGGCACGGTAAAGGCACCATTCCCTTCGTGGGGGGTGGCTATGATGGGTTCGATGTCGATAACGCCGCGAATGCCGGAGAGGGGGCCGGTTTCTTGTAACGGCCGTTCCGGTTGTTCTGGCCCTTCTGCGGTTAATTCTCGCGGCTTCATGGCCTGTATCCAGTCCGGCAGTTCGGCCTTCGCCAGATCGTCCATGGGATGATGGGCAGGGGGTAATGCGTCCAGCAGAGCGGTTAATTCGCCCGCTATATCCTCTACGTTTGAATCGAATAAATCCTTTGCTTCTTCCTCTTCTTTGAATTGCAGCCAATCAGGAATATCGGCGAGGGTGCGTTCTTCGGACGTTGGTTGAGGCTGTTCTGGACTAACGGCGGCAGGAGCATCTCCTAGCCAGTCCGGCAAGTCTGCGCCAATCAATTCATCTGGAATATCCGCGAAATCAGCTTCGGCAAGCGGAGACGCGCTCAATCCAGGCATTGAACTGACATGCTCCTCTGGGCCAGGCCGCATACTGGCAATCCATTCAGGCAAGTCTCCGGCAACCAGGCTGCTGTCGCTATCCAGTTGGTCGCTTTCATATGGCTCGGATTTAGAGTCGGTTGGAGGTAGACCTAGTTGGGTGAGCCATTCGGGGACTTCTTCGTTTACTTCATCCTCATCGAAATCAAAGATGTCCTCAAAATAATCTTTCTCTGTGGGTTCAACAGCTTCTGTTTGTGTGCCAGGCTCGCTATCCAACAAGCCTGTGAAAACGGGCATTTCTGATGGCGGGGTATCATCGCTAAAGGTGGGCGGAGTGATAGGGGGAACGGCCGTTGCTTCTGCTTCTATTTCTTCATACTCAACGAATTCTTCCTCGTCTGGCGGGGTTAGCTCTGCTGTCAGGGCTTCTGGGCTGAGTGCGGAAAGTTCGGCCAGCCAGTCGGGGTCTTCTGCCAGAGAGATGTCCGGTTCAAGTTCGTCTAATTCGCTATCATCTTCGGTTGTGTCTGTGTCGGTGACGGTAGTTGTATCGGTAACGGCCGTTTCTCCAGCTTCACCCATTTCTGAATCAGGTTCTGGTTCTTCTTCCTCCATCCAATCTGGGAACACACTCTCATCAATGTCCGGCAAAAAATCAGACAATGGCCCTGATTCTTGTGGCAATGACACAAGCTCCGCCGAATCCGGTAAAATGTTCGTTTGGGGTGGCCCCAGTTCAGATAACCAGTCTGGCAGTTCGTCACTTTCCACTTTGTTGGGTTTGAGTTCAGCTGTATAAGCAGGCCCTAGCTCGGCCAGCCAATCTGATGGTTCTTCTTCTAAGTCAGGTTCACCAGCTTCTGGACTCTCGCCCTCTTCTTGTTCTTCTTCATCCGTTTCGTCTAACTCATCCAGCCACGCATGAAGATTTTCTTTTGCTGTTTCAGATGCAACCACATCAGGCGCAATGTCTTCCCCTTGTTGGTCATCGGATTCGTGGAGCCAATCAGGTAATTCTTTGCCCAAAGTATCTTTCACTTCTTGAGCAAATTCATCGGATTGAAAAAGCCCCGACACCTGTTTCCCATCGCGTTCTTGAGAAGTCTCTTCCGCTTCTTCTAGCGTTTCTTCACTGTCCAACCAGTCAGGCAAGTCTGTTCCCCCAAATACATCTTCGGCAAACTCGCTCATGTCGAATACGCCTGAAGGAGGAACCACCTCATCTTCATCATCCCACTTATCTGCCACAATTGGCAGCTCGGACGATGTTTCTGATTGTGTTTCACGAAAATCGGCTAGCCAGTCTGGAATATCTGAAGCAGCTTTTTCCTGCCCCCAGCTATCAATCGTCTCCGGCTCATCTTCATCCTCGTCACTGAGGTCTGCCAACCAATCGCTAGGCAAAAGTCCCGAATCCCGTCGCGGTTTGGATTCGCCTGTCTCACTTTCTAGTTGACTTGTGGAAGGAGCTACGTCTTGCAGCCAATCAGGTAAATCCGCACGGGAAGTGGCGCTGTCAATCTCGTCAGATTCTTCCCCTTCTGGCGACCCTTTGGTTTTCAGTAGTTCGAGAAAATGGTCTGTTGTAATTTCTCTGGGAGGTTCAAAGCCAGGATCAGAGGAATCCAGTTTATCTACGAGCCAGGTTGGTAACTCGTCGGTGGTTTTTTTCAGGGGCGAAATGTCTTCCAGTGAATGGAATTCTTGAATGGGTTGTTGGTCATCCTCTCCGCTTTTATGGGCATTCCACCATTCTTTTAATTGTTGCGAATCAAGAGGTCCTGTCATGCCAGGGGGGCGCGCCGGCAAGTTGAACATCTCACGCCCGGATTGTTTTTCTTCGGGCTTGGGTTCTTCGGGCAGCGTTTCTTCTGATAAACGGCGACCACAATTGTCGCAATACAGATGGTTGCGGGGGTTGGGCGTGTTGCAATGTGGGCAAAGGATTTTAGTGCTGAGAGGCAGTCGTTCACCACATCGATTGCAGAACTTGCTGCCCAGTGGGTTTGCTGTTTGACAGTTTTTGCAAATGACTTCGTTACTCATTTGTTATACGGCCGTTCCACACCAACCAGCAGGCGAATCCCCAGCGTAATCGTGCCCAGGGCCACACCCAACAAAATGCCTCTCATGCCTGCTGTTACAAAAATTGTCGTAATCACTTCCCGCACCGCGCCAAAGGTCTCTGCCAGTCTGCCAGGAATAAAGCGGCTAGTTGCCAGCGCTGTACTTAATAGTACAAGCAGTGCTGTTAGTAGAAAGAGGACACCGCCAATATTTCGCTGCCGTCGCAAAAGCTGTGCCCCAGCGAACAACAACAAAAACGCCAGTAATGAGGACAGCGCCGCCTCCAGCGGAAACTGTACCCAATTAAAAACAGTCGACACACCATCCGTAGTGATACCACGCCAGTCTGTGATCGCCAGGACGAATACCGCTGCCATGCTCAAAGCCAAAACACCACTGTAACCATTTCCTTTTAGCAAACGGTTGGCATGAACACCAAACAGGTTTAGCACCCCCACCAATAAGGCTACTGCGGCCAAAAAGCTGGCCCAGGTTAACAGCAAACGGCTCAATTGGGGCAAGTTTAACAACAGCCCTATAAAAGTGAGCAGCCCAACGGCAACGGCAATTGCTACAGGAATACTTCGTTTAATCATGACTTAAACTTAGTCGAGATTGGTTTAAGATTGAACCAATCTCATACAGCGTCTCGCAATATTAACATAATGGTGCGTTTCAGGCAGTGAAGAGTTGGTAAAGGGCCATGCCCAACAAAGTTAGCGCAATGAGAATACGTAAAATATCTTGGGTTTGGACGCTGGCAAGTTGGCTGGGTTTTCCTTCCAGGTATGCGCCAGAGGCTAGCAATTCTTCACCAATGAGGACATTTGGGGAAACGGCCGTGCCCAATGCCAATGCCAGCGGATCATCTGTGCCCACAATTTGGTTCATTTGCTGCCGTTCCCCAGCCGCCATAATCAAGGCCAATTCAGAGCCGAAACGCCCCACTGCCACGCTGTTGCTCACATTATCCTGATGAATGACACTGGTGACACCACCCGCATAGGTAAACGGGTCTGTATCCGCAGCGATAAACTGTGCTGCACCCGGTTCAAAGCCACTGGTGTATTGCGCTTCGTTATACGCTTTTAGCAAACTGGCTTGCGCGGCAGGCAGCAGCGTGCCCTCACCCACCGTTGCCAGTGGCGGTGTGCCGTTAGCACAGCCATCCTTTGCTACTGCATCCAGCACTGTCAACGCGGCCACGCTGGTGGGGGTGGCTGTGCTGGTCAACCCGGCGCGCCCCAAAGTGAGATGGAGTTGGCTGCCACTTTCCACTGCTAAACCGGCCTGGTCTTTTAGTTGGGTGTATGCGGGTAACGGCCGTAACATCACCAACCGTCCTCGTCGCACCAGCCACGTCAAAACCAACAGCAAGATCACTGTGACGCCAATTGTTCCAACCGTTAAAACCAATTCACTCATGCAAGACTCCAGACATGGATTCCAGGCGTGTTACCAAAGCGCAAACCGCCTGAGGGTCCTCAAGCAGCGCTGCCATACGGCGGACAAGATGGGTTGGCAGGAAAAGGGAGAGTGCAGGTTGGGCCACCCACAAAAGTTGCCCGCCTAAAAAAGTAGCAGGATGGCCGGTTTGAAGGGCGAGCAGCGCTGGAAAACGCAAACCATAACGGCAAATTGCACCGGCAACCTGATCAAGAAAAGTTTCATCATCTACGCTAACTTGAACAGGGTTTCGTTCGTACATGTAGATAGCTCTCTTCGAAAGTGCTGCCAGATGAATCGATACGAGCAGATTAATCTGCCTATCATTTGTCAACTCTACTCAAGTTAACGTAACATAATATCATGCAGGAGTATAACATGTTTGCAAAAGGGTGTAAAGCAGCGTCAAAAGCCCTCAACACCCCCACTTTCAGGAGAAAATCCGGTTCCAAACGGCATCAAAAAAAGGCGGTAAAATGAACCAAAATCAATTCCCCACCATGACCATTGGCACAGTTGCCTTAACGGTTGCTAATTTAGACGATTCCCTGGCTTATTACCAGGAGCATATTGGATTGCGGCTGCACCGCCGCGAAGACGACGTCGCTTATTTAGGCGTTGGCGGCGCGGATTTGCTGCGCTTAGAAGAGAAGCGCGGCGCACGCAAAGCGTTTGGTACGACGGGCCTATATCATTACGCGCTGCTGCTGCCTTCGCGCACAGACCTGGCCTTTACGCTGCGTCATTTTGCAGAGAAGCAAACGATGCTCAGTGGCATGTCTGACCACGCGGTCAGCGAAGCCATTTACCTGTCTGACCCAGACGGGCACGGCATTGAGATTTATCGGGACAGGCCGCATGAGGAGTGGGTATGGGAGGACGGCCGTCTCAAAATGACTGTAGACCCGCTCGACGTAGCCAGTTTGTTCGATTCATTGCTGCACGTGCCACAGCAGACATGGCAGGGGCTGCCAGCAGGCACAGTAATGGGACATATGCACCTGCACGTTGCCAGCATCCCAGAAGCCGAACAGTTTTACCGTGACATCTTGGGCTTTGATTTGGTCGCACGTTACGGTGCGGGAGCCAGCTTCCTCTCCACAGGCGGCTACCATCATCATCTGGGCGTGAATACCTGGAATGGAGTCGGCGCACCACCACCCTCACCGGACGACTTGGGTTTGCAATGGTATGAGATTCGGGTAACGGCCGTACACCTCCCCCATCTATTGCAGCGATTAGACAACGCCGCCATCCCCGTCACCCAAAGCGCACAAGGCTGGCATCTCACAGACCCATCGGGCAATGGCATCGTGCTGGTGCAAGGAAATTGATAAAGTCAAAACGGATTCAATCATCCATCGTCTCAAATATGCGCCGGTAAGCAGGGGACTCCGCCATGAGCGTATCGTGGTTACCGCTGGCTTCGAGACGGCCGTTCCGCAGCACCAACACCAAATCAGCCCAGCGAATCTGCGAAAGGCGATGCGTAATCAAAAACGTCGTGCGATTCGTCGCCGCTTCCTGAATCGCCCGCTGAATCAAATCCTCCGTCGCACTGTCCACCGCACTCGTTGAGTCATCCAAAATGAGGATTTGCGGCTTCGTCAGAAAAGCCCGCGCCAGCGCCAGCCGCTGCCGCTGCCCGCCAGAAAGCGTCACCCCACGCTCGCCAATCACCGTATCATAGCCATCCTTAAAATTGAGGATGAACTCATGCGCCTGCGCCGCTTTTGCGGCAGCAATCACCGTTTCGCGGGTGGCATCAGGGCAGCCAAAAGCGATATTGTCAGCGATGGAACGTGAGAAAAGGAAAATGTCTTGCTCGATAATAGAGATTTGCCGGCGCAGTGCGGCCAGGCTCCAGTCACGGGTATCAATGTCATCGAGGAGGACACGGCCGTTTCCCACATCATACGTGCGGTTAATCAGCTTCGCCAAACTACTCTTGCCCGAACCCGTCTGCCCGACGATGGCAACCGTCATCCCCGGCTGCACCGCAAAGCTAACATCGTGCAGCACGGGTGAGCTATCTGCATAACTGAAAGTGACATTCTCAAAGCGCACCGCCCCTTTAAGCGATTGGTCCATGCCACTGCTATTCTCATCCAGCAAAGTCTCGCGCTGCATCAATTCCAAAATGCGCCGCGCCCCGGCCGTGCCCAACGAAATGCGAGAATAGGCGGTGAGGGAGATGAAGGTGGGGAATCCAAAGAGGGAAAGCAGGCCCATGTAGGCCACCACATCACCAACCGCAATGATGCCATTCCGGGCCAAAATTAACGCGTGAGCAAAGCCTGCTGCCTGGGTAATACCCAACAGCAGCAGCGGCAAAAACCGCGCCTCGATCTTGCCCTGATCAACTGCGCCGTCACGGTAAGCCCACGCATTTTCTGCAAACAGCGTAATTTCCTGTGCCTCTTGCGCCGATCCCTTCACCAGTTCAATGCCGTCAATCGCTTCCGCCAACCGGCTGTTCATGTGCCCAAACGTACGGCGCACACGCTCCGTTATCGGGTTGAGAACGTGCAGGTAACGGGCCAGGGCAAGGATGTAAGTAAAGATAAAGAAAAGCGGCGCGGCAATGAGCGTCCAATGATAACGCGGCGCAAAGAGCAGGGGCATGATCATAAAATTGGCCGAGCCAACAACGAGGTTGATGCCGGGGTTGAGCATCAGGTTCACTTCGTGAACGTCGTTGGTGGCGCGGGCCATCGTATCGCCAACGGGCTGCAAATCGTGAAAGGTCATGCTTTTACCCAGCAGGCTGGCGTATAGTTCCTGGCGGATGTCGCGTTCCAGCCGTTCGCCGATGAGAGAACTGGAGAAGTTGCGCCCCAATTGCAGCACAGCACGCACGGCCTGGCTGACGATGATGCCGATGGCGGCTGTGCCAATGGCGCGGGTGTCGGCAGGGGTTGCCATCGCGCCATCAAACGCCGTGCCTATGAAAACGGGGACGACGGCCGCGAGAGCGGCATTCCCCACCGCGCCTAAAAACATGAGCAGCACAAACCATTTGTGATGGCCGATGTGCGAAAGCAGCCAGCGCACGGCCGTGCGCTGGTCAGTCTGAAAGTCGAGATTAACACTAAATTCTTGCATAGGAACGATGAGCAATTAGCAATGAGCAATGAGCAAAAACATTTTGTTCATTGTTCATTGCTCATTGTTAATTGGCTAGTATGTCGCACGGTGTAAATGGGGCCGCCAGGGCGCAGGTCGCTTTGCATGAGGTGAACGGCCGTTACCGGCACGCTGATCTTTTTTACGGTTGTTCCCCACTCAACGCCGCGCAGCAGACGGCCGTCCTTCACTCGGCCCAATGTCAGATGCGGATTAAAGGGCTTGTCCTCCGGCGGAAAGCCCAGGTTGCATACCGCCTGCTCAATGGCTGCTTGTAAGGCTTGCACGGCCGTTACCTCCCCATCCAGCCCTGCCCAAATCACACGAGGGCGGCTGCGATTAGGGAAGCAGCCCAGATTAGCCAGGTGCAGGGTGATGGGCTGATGTGCGGCAGCAATTTCATCAAGTGCGGCGTAAAGAGCGGGGAGGTCGGAAACGGCCGTATCCCCTAAAAAGCGCAGCGTCAGGTGCATGAGATGTGGCTTTACCCAGCGTACACTGCGCGGTGGCATTTGCCCTGCCAACACATCAGCCACTAACTCCAGTTCCGCTTTTGCCGCTTCTGGCAAATGAAGGGCAATAAATGCCCGCACTTTCTTTGAGTGATTTTGTCCCTTCATAAATAATTGAATACGAGTAATCAGTGGTCAGTAACCAGTTATCAGAAGTAAAGACACTGAATACTGATTACTGATCACTGAAAACTCCACCTGCCTTTCCAACCTGATTGTACAAGGGGGAATTCGATTGGCAACATGAGTTCATGTACGTTACAATTTTGCGCGATCCAAACGTAGTCCCCTCCATCAACCTAATATGTGTACGGCGTCCTGCCGGACGATAAAACCCAATTACCCTATATTTCCAAAGGAGGAAATGCCCATGTTCAAGAAACGTTATTTGTTCATCGTACTTGCCATTTTGTTAAGTATGCTCATTGTGGCAACAGGAACGGCCGCGCCGCAAGCAGACGCAGTGCAAGGAACGGCCGTCAAGCAAATTGCCGCCCCGCCCAGCGAAGTGTTGGATGGCAGCCTAAATCTGCCAGACCCCGCCCAACTGGGCGTGCGTTCCCACTCCGCCATGCTGCCCATCACTCTGGAACCGGCAGAGAATGGGCAAGCAACCTGGTCGGGTGAAGTGGCAATGAGCGGCGACAATATGTCGCTGGCCTTCTTCGCCCCTGATGCGCAAAATTGGCAACTGGCCGTGCAAACGCCCGGCAGCGGCAAATTGGCCTCGTTGGATCGTGCCAACGGCCAGACGGTGACAATGGGCATGGAATCTGCCAGCTTTGATGGTGAACTGTATACGTTTGCCGGGTACGCCCCTGGTAATTGGCGTGTGCAAGTGACGACGGATGGCGTGCAGGAAACGGCCGTTGCCGGATACCTCGTCGCCTCCAGCGACAGCCCCTACCAACTCTACACCCATCTCAGCACCCATCACTTGTTGACGGGCAGCGAAGTTGGGCTGGTCACATACGCCTACGACAACAGCACCGCCGCCGAAACCGGCGCCCCCGTGCCCGTCAACGGCATCATTAGCGAAGCCGTCATGTCGGTGCAAACCCCGGATGGGCTGGCGCAAGAGTTGGTGATGTTTGATGACGGCCGTCACGCCGACGGCGCCGCAAACGATGGCATCTTTGGCGCAACCTTCACCGCAGAAACCGTTGGGTCTTATACCGCACAAGTCAAAGTTGAGGGAACCACCGTCAAAGGCGAACCCTTCGCCCGCACCAGCGAACACGCCTTCCCCATCATCGCCCCCGCCCTCAGCCTCACCAACCGCACCGTCAGCGCGGTGGCGGCAGATGACACCCGCCTGACCATCAACCTGCGCGGCACAGCCCTGACAGCCAACTTGCCCAACGTCACCGCCTTTGCCGAGGTTTGGGGTACGGGCAAAGATGGCGAGATGGTTCCCGTGGCCTGGATTGGCGGCATCACCACGCCGAGCCAGCAAGAGCGCGGCAGCAGCATCACCCTGCCATTGACGTTGGACGGCCGTTGGATTTCCCTCGCCGAAGCCGCCGCCCCCTTTGAACTGCGCAACATCCGCGTCCAAGACCTGGACACCGCCATTCCGTTGGCTCAGCTAGAGCGTCTCAGCGTCAACTTCCGCGAGTTGCCCGCCGCCGCCTCTGCCAGCGTCGTCACCATCACCGATGACATGCTCATGGGCGAAGCGCCCGCCGCGCCAGCCCACGCCCCCAACGCCGGCGTAGTCATGCTCATTCATGGCTACTGCTCCGGGGCCAACACCTGGCCGACCAACCAGTTCAGCAGCTACGCCGTCTTCTCCGACCTGAACCAAAATCGCTCGCACGATCAATTCGCGCAGTTGATTAAAAACTTCGGCAACAACTACTCCTCCTTTGGGGCGATTGCCCACAGCCAGGGCGGAGCGGCTTCGCTGCACCTTTACACCTACTACTGGAGCGGCCTGGACTATTCCTCCGGTTCGCGCCTGATCCAGTCGGTGGGTACGCCCTACCAGGGCACGGCGCTGGCGGGCAATCTGGCGCTGCTGGGCGACTTGTTTGGCGCAGGCTGCGGCACGAATTGGGATTTGACCTATGATGGCGCGGCGCTGTGGCTGTCTGGCGTTCCCTCGTGGGCACGCAGCCGCGTTTATTACCACACCACCTCCTTCACGGATAAATGGTGGCGTTATGATTACTGCAACATCGCCACCGACCTGTTTTTGAATGACCCGGATGACGGTGTGATTGAAAAATGGGCTGGGCAGCTTTCTGGGGCGAATAATATGGGGCACAAAACCGGCTGGTGTCACACCACCGATATGCGCGACCCCGGCCAAACCCAGGATTCCAGCCGCAACAGTGTGATGAATGCTTACGCCAATCGGTAGTTGGTAGGGGCAGGCCGCCGGTTTGCCCTTGTTTGGCGTGAAACATAAAACGTGAAACGTGACCCAAAAGGGATCGCGTTTCACGTTTTTCGTTTCACGGGCATTATAATGGCGTGTATGAACAGACCCTCCCACCTCTATGATGCCTATATTTTTGACCTGGATGGCACGGTTTATTTGGGGGATGCGGCGCTGCCAACGGCCGTACCCACCATCACCCACCTCCGCGACCAGGGCAAGCGCACCGTCTTTCTCTCCAACAACCCCACACGCACCCGCGAAGAGTACGCCGCCCGGCTGACGCGCCTGGGGCTGCCCACCCCGCCGCAAGATGTGATCAACTCTTCGGCTGTGATGGTGGATTTTTTGCAGCAGCGGCTGCCCGGTGCAGCCCTCTTTGTCATCGGCGAGGCATCGCTGGAGAATGAGCTGCGCCGCGCCGGGTTTACACTGACGGACGAAGCGCGGCGGGTGGACGCAGTGATTGCCAGCTTTGACCGCACCTTTGATTATCGCAAGCTGCAAATCGCCTTTGACGCTATCCGCGCCGGGGCGCATTTTTATGCCACGAACGCTGACCGCTACTGCCCTGTGCCCGGCGGCGGCGAACCGGATGCAGCAGCGATGATTGCGGCCGTTGAAGCCTGCACCAACAGCCCGGTTGAGGCGGTGGTGGGCAAGCCATCGCGCTATATGGCTGAGGCGGTGCTGCGGCTGCTTGGCCTGCCACCGCAAGCCTGCCTGATGACCGGCGACCGCCTGGAAACGGATGTATTGATGGGCTTGCAAGCGGGCATGTCCGCCGCCCTCACCCTCACCGGGGCAACAGATGCCGCCACAGCAGCAGCCTCGGACATCCGCCCAACGTATGTAGTGCAGCAGTTGGCGGAATTGTTGCCAATGGGCAGTAGGCAGTAATCAGTAATCAGTGGTCAGTGGGCGGAAACCAGCCACCAGCCACCAGCAACCAGTAACCAGCTACCAACCGCAGGCTTTGCGTATGGTCGTTATTGGCACTGTAAGTTAAGATGGCAATCATGTGACTGGCATTTGACCCGAAAGGCTTGGGCATCTGCCCGAAGGCTTGGGGAAACTGCCCGGAAGGTTGGGGCAGTTTCCCGGAAACTTGGGGAAGCTGCCCGAAAGGTCGAGGCAGTTGCCCGGAGGTCTTGGGAAGCAACCCGAAGGCTTGGGGATGATGCCCGAAGGCTTGGGAAAGCAACCCGAAAGGTTCGGGAAGATGCCCGAAGTCAAAAGGAATGTCTAAATGGAGCGCGGACAGCCTGTCCGCAGCAGGCGGGCAAGCTGCCCACGCTCCCAAGTTTATTAAGAAAGGGGAAATGATTCGATGAAGATTTTAGTGACCGGCGGGGCCGGGTATATTGGCAGTATCGCTGTTGAGAAGTTGATTGAGGCGGGTGATTCGGTGGTGGTGTTCGATAACCTGTACCAGGGGCATCGAGATGCGGTGCATCCTGATGCGGCTTTTGTGCAGGGGGATTTGGCCGACCGCGCCGCGATTGATGCGGTGATGCGCGAGCATAAGCCCGATGGCATTATGCACTTCGCTTCCTACACGCTGGTGGGCGAGTCGGTGCAAAAGCCGTTTATGTATCTGCGCGACAATGTGGTCAATGGCTCGAATTTGATTGAGAGCGCGGTGGAACATGGCGTGCGCCGCTTCATTTTGTCCTCGACGGCCAATCTATTTGATGACCCGGAGCGGATGCCCATTGACGAGAATGAGCGCATTGTGCCCGGCAGTCCCTATGGCGAATCGAAGTATATTTTGGAGCGGTATCTATATTGGATGGATCGGCTGTATGATTTTCGCTATGCCTGTTTGCGCTATTTTAATGCGTGTGGGGCAACGGCCGTGCGCGGCGAAGATCACACCCCGGAAACGCACCTCATCCCCCTGGTGCTGCAAGTGGCGCTGGGCCAGCGCGAGAAGATCATCATTTTTGGCGATGATTACAACACGCCGGACGGCACTTGTGTGCGCGACTATATCCATGTGGCTGACCTGGCGGATGCGCATATTCGGGCGATGCGGGCGCTGGATGGGGGCAGCCGCAAGTACAATTTGGGCAACGGCCGTGGCTTCAGCGTCAAGCAGGTCATCGAGACGGCGCGAGAAGTGACGGGGCATCCCATCCCGGCGGAGATTGGGCCGCGCCGCGCCGGCGACCCGGACATTCTCATCGCCAGCAGCGAGACGATTAACCATGATTTGGACTGGAAACCGCAATACCCAGAACTGCGCCAGATTATGGAAATGGCCTGGGATTGGCATCAGAAACACCCGCACGGGTACGAGAAGTAGGAGCGTGAAACGTGAAGCGTGAAACGTGAAAAAGAGGTTCATCACGTTTCACGCTTCACGTTTCACGGCAATTTTCAGAATAACGCCCCCCTTTTTTACCCCTCTTTGCGTTTTTGCAACTGAACTTTTTGCCAACCGAAGATTGCCAGCAGGCCGACGGGCAGCCCCAGCGCCACCGGTAGCACGCCGCCGGGATTGAGCGGCGAATAGAGTGACACCACGAGATGGATGCCGGGGCTGGAGACGGGCTGGCTGGTTCCGCCCGCGCCGCGTGGCATGGGAATGACGGTGAGGTAGATCATGTAATCGCCTTCGAGGATGGCGTTGATCGTCCAGTGCTGCACGGCCGTTTCCCCCGGCATTAATGGTTCCACATCTTGCGACCGTTCCGGCGCCCAATCTTCCGGGTCAACCGGTTCGCCTGCGCCGATGTTGACGATATTCAGCGCCACCACCATCGGCGTAGACATCTCTGTGCCGTCATAATGCACCACCGTCTGCACTTCGGTGGAGTCGCCGGTTTTCACTTCGCGGTAAGCCTGGTCAATGGTGATTTGTAGCTGTTCGTTGGCCTGCGCGTTGGCCGGGGCAAAGGTGGTGAAGAGGAGGGCGACGAGGAGTACGGCCGTTCCCCCCACCCGCTTCCAATTCAACTTTTTAACCCATGATGGCAGGGACGGCCGTGCCTTCTTCGCCTCCAACGCCAGCCGGGGAGCCGAATGCCCAAACAAAACCACGAACACAATGATAGCGAAGAGGATGGGCGCGGCCGTCCAGGAAGCCATCTCCGCAAACGTGCGGTTATTCACCAGCAGCTTCTCCACAAAATGATTCACCGATTCCATCGGGTTAATGCGCTTGACCAACTGCCCCATAAACCCGGTTTGCGCCGTGCCGGGGAACTGCGTAGGAATCAGAAACATGATGGAGATAAACAAGCTGACAAACAGGCTGGTGCGGTTGGAATCCGACCATAAACTCAGCAGGACGCCAAAGCCGGTAAAGCTGATGACCAGCAGGCTGCCCATCGCGCCGCCCAGCAGCAGCGCCAATTTGAACGCCGCCGGGTTGGGCGCAAGAATGCTCAGATGCACGGTCGCCAAAAGCAAGGCCACCGGCCAGGGCGAGAGCGCGGCGATGAATTTACCGGCCACAATCTGGCGGCGGCTGGTGGGAACCAGCAGCAGCCCTTCCAATGAGGCGCGTTCCCGTTCGCCGCTGATGCTGTCTGCGCCGATTAACATGCCCACAAACAGGCCGACGGCAATGGTGTTTTGGATGGTCATGAACAGCATTTCCAGCGGTGGCAGCAGCTTCATCTCGCTGTTGGTTGCCAGCAAAAAGGAAACGATGCCCAGCAGCACGCTGAACAAAATCATCAAAATCATGGCGCGGCCACCCATCCACATATCGGCCAACTCTTTTTTGGCGACAATCCACCAGCCGGGCGTGCGAGATTCGCTTTGGGTTGTTTGGGTCATGAGCGGGGTTCCTCCGTGAGTTGAAAGAAGATGTCTTGCAAGCGGCTGCCGCTGTCGGCGTCGAAATTGAGGGGGGTGATATTGGCTTGCAGCAGGGTTTGTAGAATGTGATTTTTGAGCTGTACGTCTGCGCCGGAATTTTTGGCGATGTCGTTGACGATTTGCAGTTCGAGCATCCCATTGGCGCTGCCATTGGCAAAAATGGCAGCCACGCCGGGGGCGTTGATGAGCATCTGCTGCACGGCCGTTACCTGTTCCGGCAGCACGCGCAAGCGGATGAGGGGGCGGCTGCCCTGCGCCAACACCTCTTGCACCGGCCCGGCGGCCACCACCTGCCCCTCGCGCATGATCACCACATCGTCGCAAATCTCTTCCACTTCGGAAAGCAGATGACTACAAAAGACAACACCAGCATGGCGTTCGCTGGCAATGCGTCTGACCAGCGCCAGCAGCTCTTTTTTGCCACGCGGGTCTAGCCCCAGCGTCGGCTCGTCGAGGAAGACGACGACGGGGTCGTTGACGAGGGCGCGGGCGATGCCTAGCCGCTGGCGCATCCCCCGGCTGTAGCTGCCGACGAGGGAGTTGGCGCGTTTGCTCAATCCCACTTCTTGCAACAGGGCCAGGGCGTTGGCTTTGGCATTGGCGGCGGAACGGCCGTAATGCTGTCCAAAGTAGGTGAGGTAGGCGACGGCCGTCATCTGCTTGGGAAAGCCCGCGCTCTCCGGCAGTACGCCAATTTTCTGGCGGATTTGCTGCGGCTTTTGCGAACCGATGCCATCCACGAAAAAATCGCCGGATGATGCTGCAAAAATCGTCGTCAAAATGCGAATGGCGGTGGTTTTGCCCGCGCCGTTTGGCCCCAAAAAGCCCAGAATGCGCCCGGCCTGCAACGAAAAGGTGAGGCCGCGCAGAGCGGGTACGCCATCGTAGGATTTATGCAGGTTTTGGGCGGTGAGGATGGGACGGCCGTTATCGGCCGTGTGGTCGTTGGGGGGTACGGCCGTTGCCGTTTGTGTTTGTTGTCTAATCACCAGTTGATTCCTCCGTTCAAAACAAAATAGGTTCAATCTTGTAGACTGAACCCATCGTAACGGAGAAATTTAAGAAAACGGTGAAGGATGAGTGCGATAGATTCTTTGAAAAGGACTGAAATGAATATCTGATTGCAGCAATTCTCACTCCAGAAATGGTCTGCCAAAATTTGACTATATTTTGGATTTGACTATATTCCGAATGGTTAGATTTCATCTTGTGATTTTACATAATTAGTCGTTTTGATATTTTTCTATAGGTTTTTCAAGGCAAGATTTATGTCATTTTGAGTTCAGGAGGGAATAAAATGAGTCCAGTCCGATTTCTTTCACTAAGTGTATTTGTGGTTGTTTTGTTAACGCTGGCAGCTTGCGCTGGAGAAGTACAACCTACACAAACGGCCGTATCCCAACCTACTACGACTTCATCGCCCACCACAACGCAAACGCCTACCCCGATTCCTACCGACACGCCTACTCCAGCAGCTACTGCTACCCCGACCAGTACACCCTTGCCCACACATACTAGTACACCAACGGCTACCTATACTCCTACGCCAACCGCCTTGCCGGAAATTGTATTAGGTGATCCGGTCATTGTAGCGAGTGGTGGTTTTTCTTTTCAGCCGGCAAAAGGATATGAATCAGAAGTGAGCAATACTGCGGATTTTGGGCTTGTATCCATGTCCGACGAAGCTGATGTCATTCTGCTGAACATCGTGGGGGTGCCTGATGCTGAGGCATATCTAGCTGGCAAAAGTGATATAGAGCTGCTTGATGAACTTGTGGCCGATTTTGTGGGAAATGCAGGCGGCGTCTATGAATTAGGAGGTTCCTACGCCATGCAGGTAGGAATGGATGAGGGTACAGCCGCAGATGTTAACGGCGAATTGTTTGATAAGCCGTTTGTGGGACAGGCTCTGTTTATTAACCCAATTGACAATCAGGCTTTTTTCGCCATTGCCGTGTCCAGAGATTCTGAAGTGTGGCTTATTCAAGGCATGCCTGCTTTTGCTGCCATGATGGAATCGGTACAATTCTTGCCCAATGCCGCAGCCGATAGCGGCGACGACAATTCTGGGGCGATTAGCCCTTGCGTCATTTCCACAGACGCTACCTATGGGTATACCGAAGCAAATGCTATCCAGGTAGGTGGCGGTGCATTTGAAGGACCGTCACGAGAACGCGCCTACCTGGATAATTTGCTGGGGTCAAATGGCGAGTCGATTTTATATGAACGGGCCGGTTCACTACCGTACAATGACATCATCTTGGATATTTACGTACTGACCGTTGGCGATACGACAGTCACATTGTATGTAGATGAATATAACTGGAGTGAACCGCAAGCGCCGGTTGGTTTCACCTGCGTCGCGGCGTTTCCACTATCATCTCCGTAGGAAAGAAGCCCACTTCTTGCCGTAGGATCAGTGGCACGACCATACTACTGCTTAGTGGGGACTGCTTGTAATTACGCCGCGTCCCGGTTTTCCGCAATTAGCGCCTGCAAATCCTGGTTAAACCGCTGCACATTCGCGCCGAGCTTGTCAAAAAACTCGCGGTCTATCGTTTCCACCACGCGCACAGTCTCCGCGGCGAGGGCACGCCCCGCGTCGGTAATGGTCAGCGACTTCGCCCGCATGTCGGTGGGATGCGCGTCGCGGGTAAGCAGCCCTTTGGCTTCCAATGTTCGCAGCACATTGGAGGTCATCATCGTGTCCATTTGGGCGTGGCTGGCAAGCTGCGCCTGCGTTAGCGGGGTCTCGTTGTCGGCAAGCCACATCAATGAAGCGAGTAAGACAAACTGCGCGTGGGTGAGGTTAAACGGCCGTAACCCCGCATTAATCCTTCTCTGCCACAAACTCGAAACCTGCCAAAGCGAAAAACCAGGGCTGTCTTCCGCCCGTTCAAACTGAAATACATCATCAGGCATCACGCTTCTCCACCAACATCTGGCTGGCGATCAACTCAAAATCCGCTTTGGGAATCTCGAAAAAGCCATAACGAAACAGATAACCCCAACGCGATTTATCCTCAATAAACGTCAGCGCGGGAATGAGCGGCCGAATCGGCGCATCCACACAGTCCAGATAGGCCACATCGCGGCGATACGGGACGAACCCGCCGCCCATGTCGAATTGATAGACTGATTCGCCGGTGACGTAGGCAACGGCCGTAAACGCTTGCAACTTCTCATCCCCCTCAAATTCAACCTTTGGCGAATAATACAACACCCCATCGCCAACCTGCATCCGCTTCAGCGGGGCCGCCTTGCCATGATTCGCCTGGGCAATGCCCCAGCGCGCGCCATTCATCACATGATTTTTAGAGGCGACAATGACCCAATAGCGCGTACTCATACGGACTCCTTCGCCATCCGCGCCAGCCTGCCCATCGTTTCAGGCAAATCTCTCGCCGTATCCTTGCCGATGAGCTGCGCGAACAAAAAACTCAACGGCCCTGTAATCGTCACGCGATGGGTGACATGCAGCCCATCTTTTTCCTCCACAAGTTCATGGGCAAAGGCCATCTTTGCCAATGGCAGGTTGGTCACATCCACAAAACGCTTAAACGGCTGGCACTCCGTGATAATGGCCTTCACCTTCGGGCCGCCTACCGGTTTAAGCATGTATTGCGTCCCGACTTTGAACTCGCCCTCCATCCGGCACCATTCTACGCCTTTGTCCCACACCTTCCAATTCTCGGCATCAGCCCAAAGCTGCCACACGGCTTCTTTTGACGCATCGGTCACGATGGTATGTTCCGCAGTCCACATAAATTTTCTCCTTAAAAATAATATACGTATATATAATATATGTATTTATTATATTGTCAAGCAGGAATAATCTCTCAGATTGGTTCAATGGCGGCGTCACCCTCCCCCTACACATCCGCACCACGCGAGTCTTTCACTACCTGGGAGCGGAACTGGGCTGGCGGCAAGTGCATCATCACGGCTCGATTGATGACCCGGATTTGCTGAGAGCGTACCAAACGGCCGTGACATCCGCATAGATCATCATCACTTCAAAAATCGCCTGATGAATTTGCGAAACCTATCTCGATCCATCCCGTAAAGAGGCAAAATTTACAGGCTCTTTGGGAATTCGCGGGGTAATTGCAGCGTGAAACGTGAAACGTGATGCCTCTCCGGTTACGCATCACGTTTCACGTTTCATGTTTCATGGTAAACCCCGCAAAATCCGAAAGACCTAATTTACAAAACAGATCGAGGAACCATCTATGAATCACCGTACAACCATCATCGTTTTTACCCTGTTTCTACTGCTCACAGCTTCATTTTGGGGCGCAGCGCCTGTGGCTGCGCAGCAAGATGCGCTAACCATGAACCCATCTGAACTGGAAGCGTTTATGGATGGCATGATGGCGGCTCAAATGACGACCAACCATGTCCCCGGCGCGGTTGTGGTCGTGGTGCAGGATGGCGAGGTTTTCTTTGCCAAAGGGTATGGCTACGCCGACCTGGAATCGCTGACGCCGGTTGACCCGCAAACCACGCTGTTCCGCCCCGGCTCAGTCTCGAAATTATTTGTGTGGACGGCCGTTATGCAGCTCGTCGAGCAGGGCAAACTGTCGCTGGACGCGGATGTGAACGAGTATCTGGACTTCACCATTCCCGCCAGCTTTGCCCAACCCATCACCCTGAAAAACCTGATGGCGCACACGCCAGGTTTTGAGGATTCAGGCGAAGGTCTGTTCAAAACCAATCCCGATGAAGTGGCGACACTGGAAGAAATGCTGAAAAACCACATTCCGGCGCGGGTTTTTCCGCCGGGAGAAGTGGGCGCATATTCCAATTATGGCACGGCGCTGGCCGGGTATATCGTGGAGCGTGTGTCGGGGATGCCCTTTTATGCCTATGTTGAACAAAACATTTTTGCGCCGCTGGGGATGACGCAAGCCACGTTTCGCCAACCGCTGCCGCCAGAGTTGGCCGGGGAGATGGCGAGCGGCTACAATTATGTCAATGGCGGCTATGTGCAGGGTGGTTTTGAATATGTCGTGGCCTATCCGGCCGGCTCTTTGAGCGCGACGGGGTTGGAGATGGCGAAGTTTATGACGGCACATTTGCAGAACGGCCGTTACGCCAACGCCCAAATCCTCAACGAAGACACGGCGCAATTGATGCACAGCCAACTCTACGCGCCCGACCCGCGCATGGATGGCATGGCCTATGGCTTCTTTGAAAACACCATCAACGGCCAGCGCGTCATTTCGCACAATGGCGACACGCTGTTGTTCCATACCGGCCTCTACTTGATACCGGAGCAAAACTTGGGGCTGTACATTTCCACCAATGCCACCGGCGGCGCAAGTGTGCCCGATGCCGTTGCTATGGCGTTTGCCGACCATTATTTCCCGGCGGCGGAAACGGCCGTGCCCACACCCCCATCCGATTTTGCCACGCGCATTCCCCAGTACACGGGCAGCTATTACTACGCCCGCAGCAACTTCAGCGGATACGAGAAGTTTCTCTCGCTGCTGGCCCCGGTTGCGGTGAGCGTAGATGAAAATAACCATGTGTTGGTTACGCTGGAAGGGGAAACGCGCCAATATGTGGAGGTGGAACCGGGCTTGCTGCAAGGCGTGGATGACCCGGATCGGGAGATCGTGTTGAAGGAGGATGGGGACGGCCGTATCACCCTCTCGCCGCCCATTCCCTTCGTCTTCATCAAAGCCCGCTGGTACGAAAACCCCAATTTGCACCTGCTGATTTTGCTCGGCGGCGCGGCCATTTTCCTGTTCACGATGCTGAGTTGGTTCAGGGCCTTTGTGGCCGGAATGGTGAAGAAGGAAAAACAGCCTATGTTGGCGCGGCTGGCCCGCTTCACCGCCAGTTTATTTGGCCTGGCATACTGGCTGTTTCTGCTCATATGGCTGGCGCTTTTAAGCGATGTGAACCCCGCTTTTGGCGTCCCTAATCTGTTTCTTGGCACGCCTGACTGGTTACAATCGGCGGCGGCGCTGCCTGTGTTGGCCGGGATTTTGGGGGTGGCGATGGTGGGGTGGACGGCCGTTGCCTGGCGCAAACGCTTTTGGTCGGTCGGCACGCGCCTCTTTTATTCCTTTTTAACGGTTTGGGGATTGGCCTTGCTCTGGTCGCTGCACACCTGGAACTTTTTGCTGTAGGGCGGGTAAGCGAGATTGGTTCAATCTTGAAGATTGAACCAATCTTATGTTATTGCCTTAATCTTCGTGGCCGAGTATGTTGAAGTTTTCGTCGAGGTGAACGTCTACTTGACGGCCGTTCTCCTTCGTAATCTCCACTTCATAATACCCTTCCTCGTCGCCCACTTCCGTCTCCGTCACGCGCCCTTCGCCGATGTAGTTCAGGGCGGCGGCGCTGGCCTGCTCCAGAGCAGCGCCGGTGATGGGTACATCCGGCCCTTCGTTGGCGTCGTCGGCGTCGTGCGTTTCAACTTCACCCGCATCGCCATTGGCAGACTGCGCCAGCGCGGGCGAGCCATTAAAAACGCCAACGGCCACCGCGCCCAACAAGAGAACCGCTAGAACGGCCGTAATCATCCATCGTTTTTTCGTTTTCATCATAATCACCATCCTTTGGTCTATTATAAGATTGGTTCAATTTTGAAAATTAAACCAATCTGACAAGTTACTATAGCGTTCAGATTAACAGCCGACTTTAAGAAAACGATGAAATGGATTTAAGAACGAGCTTGACAAAACTGCCGCTTGTGACTACCCTGTAGCCACAAATGGGAGAAAGATTATGGCACAAGAAATTGGTATACGAGAACTGAAAAATCAAACGTCTAACATTGTGCGTCAGGTACGTGAACAAGCGATGGAATATGTAATTACCCATCATGGTCAACCCGTTGCCATCCTGCGCCCAATCCAGGCAAACGATACAGAAGCGTTACAAAAACAAAAATCGTTGGCAGCGATGGAGAATTTATTGGAACTGGGCGCAAAGCTGGCAAAGGGCAACCCAATGGCAAAATCAGCGGTGGAAATTCTGGCCGAAATGAGAGAGGAGGAAAGCCAATGGCCGTTGTAGATGCCAGCGTTATTCTGTCCGGTATGCTTCCCAACGACCCGCGTCATGAAGCCAGTAAAGCGTGGCTGATCGCTCTAGCCAGTTCAGGAGACTGTTTTTCAGCGCCCGCCATACTCCTCAGCGAGGTAGCGGCTCCTCTTAGCCGCGCTTATAACTTGCCAGAAATAGCCAAAGAGGTTGTGCAAACGTTGGCAACAGCCCCCTTTGCTAAAATTGTCCCCGTTTCCATGCCGTTGGCGAATAGAGCGGCGGTTATTGCGGCTGATTATCAAATCAGGGGGTGTGATGCTGTTTATGTGGCATTGGCTGAAGCGTTGGGGGAAAAGTTAATCACGCTGGACAAGCAGCAGGGCGAACGGGCTAGAGATGTTGTGGAAATCTTTCAAATTTGAGTGACAGGTAAGTGGATGGTGAAGGTTGTGCCCTGCCCTACTTCGCTGTGGACGGTGAGACGGCCGTCATGCTTCCGCACAATCTCATGAGCAATCGCCAACCCCAGCCCGGCGCCGCCCGGCCCTGCGCCGCGCCCCCGGCTGCCCTCAACACGGTAAAAACGCTCAAAAAGGTGCGGCAAATGCTCTGGCGGGATGCCAGGGCCGCTGTCGCTGATGGCAATGGCAACGGCCGTTTCCGTCTTTTGCGCGGTGATGGCGATACGGCCGTGCCCCGGCGTATATTTCACGGCATTGTCCAGCAAATTGAGAAACAGGCGGATAAGCAAATCCATATCCCCGTGCAGCGTCAGCCCGGCAGGGATGTCTTCGGTGAGGGTGATGGATTTGGCGGCGGCTAACGGCCGTATCTGATCCACCACCGCCCCCAAAAAATCCCCCACATCAATGCGCTCCATCGTTCGCGCCATCCGCCCCTGATCCAGCCGCGCCATGAAAAGCAGATCGCCGCTCAAGCGAATCAGCCGGTCAACCTGCTGCTCCATCTCTTGCAATGTCTCCACATAGGCTTGCGGCGGGCGCGATTGGCTGAGGGTGACGCCAATGCGCCCCTTCAACGCCGCCAACGGCGTGCGCAGTTCGTGCGCCGCGTCGCCGGTGAACTGGCGCTCACGCTCAAACGCCGTTTGCAGGCGGTCGAGCATCGTGTCAAAGGTCTGCGCCAATCGCCCCACCTCGTCCGCCGGCCCTTCGTAGGCAATGCGCTGGTTCAGATCGCTGGCAGTGATGGTTTGCGCCGTGCGCGTCATGCGGTCAATGGGATGCAGGGCGCGTCCGGCCATAAAAAAGCCGCCGATTCCGGCCAAAACCAATACCAACGGCCCGCCAACAAACATCAGCGTGAGCAAACTGTCCAATACATCGTTGACGGGATCCATGTCGCCAATGACCTGCAGCCATCCGGCGGTATCCCCGGCGCGGATGGGCTGGCTGAGGACGCGCCAGTTGTCATCGCCGGAGAAATAGGTGGCGGGGTCGGGTTGTGGCGGCCAAAAGAGGGGGGTGAGTACGGCCGTGCCCGCCCTGTCCCAAACCTGCCCATCTTCGCCCGCCAGATACACGGCAAAATCCCCTTCTGCGGCGGCGCGTTCGGGCAAACTGAGCGCATCCTGAAATGCTAACTGCCCCTCCTCATCCACAACGAGCATTTGCGTGGCGACCAATTGCAATGAAGCGTCCAATTGTTTCAGCAAATTAGCGCGTAATTGCAGGTACAAAAAGATAGCAAACAGCAGCAAAATGACGCCGAGCGTCAGCAAATACCAGAGGGTGAGGCGATATTGTAGGGGGAGTTGAGACGGCCGTATGCGCGATTTTTTCATAAGAAATTGGTGTGAACAGTAATCAGTTGGATTACTGACCACTGATTACTGAATACTGACCACTACTCTCTACTCTCCAATCCGGTAGCCTACGCCGCGAATGGTTGTAATCAGCGGCTGGTCGCTGTCTTTGTCAATTTTGCGGCGCAGGTAGCCAATGTACACATCTACGACGTTGGACTCGTTGTAAAAATCGAAGTTCCAAACGTGTTCGCCAATTTGGGTGCGGGTAAGCACCTGGTGGGGATGGCGCATGAGGTATTCCAGCACGGCATACTCGCGGGGGCTGAGTTCGATGGGGTTCCCGCCCCGTTTCACTTCTCGCCTGGCTGTATCCATCGCCAAATCCGCCACCTGAATGACTGTGCCTGTTTGCAGCGGCGGCCGTCGCAGCAGCGCCCGCACCCGTGCCAGCAGTTCGGGGAAGGCGAATGGCTTGACCAAATAGTCGTCGGCCCCGGCGTCCAGGCCGCTTACGCGGTCGTCTACTGTGTCGCGGGCGGTGAGCATGAGGGTGGGTGTCTTGTGCCCCTGGCGGCGCAGTTCGCGCAGCAGCTCTAGCCCGTTCATCCCCGGCAGCATGATGTCGAGAATGTAGGCATCGTATTCGGCGGTGAGGGCGTAGTCTAGGGCGGTACGGCCGTTCTCCACCAAATCCACCGCATACCCGGCCTCCGTCAGCCCTTGCTGCACAAATTTAGCAATACTCGGTTCATCCTCTACGACTAATACACGCATAGCTGCTCCTCTACAGAGATTTGTCAAATCTTTGAGATTTGACAAATCTCCACTCTTCACTGGCGTCTAGTGTACCATTGCTGCTTAAGAAAATGATGAAACCATGTACTGCTGTCGTGGTAGAATGGGGCACAATTCCAAAACTGGAAAGCAAAACAGATTGACCGCGACAGGTGCAGCAATTGACGATATTTTCTTTGCGCTCTTCGCGCCCTTTGCGGTAATTGAAAAAGGAAAAAATCCATTCATGAAACCAAGCGCAACACCATTCCCCCACACCACGCGGATCGAGGTGGCATTTCGAGATATTGATGCGATGGGGCACGTAAACAATGCCGTCTATCTCAGCTATTTGGAGACGGCGCGTATCAAGTTTATGACCACGCTGCAAGAGGTGGGTCACTTACGTGAACTGCCCATCATTTTGGCAGAAGCAACGGTGCGCTATCTGTCGCCAGCCCTGTTTGGCGAGATGCTGTTGATTGGCACGGGGGTTTCCCGCCTGGGGAATAAGAGTTTTGATATGTTGCACGAGATTGTGGTGGAGAACGGCCGTCTCATTGCCACAGCCCGCTCAGTCTTAGTGATGTATGATTACGTTAGCGAGAAAACCTTTCCCATCCCCGACAAGTTTCGCCAACAACTAACTACAATGCAGAATGACTGGCAGTCGCCGGATTGGTAAAACCCCCTAAAACCCAAAAAGGGCGGTCACATATGTGCCACCCTTCTTGGATTCCCACTATTTCCCACTGAACCGCGCATTTCAGCGCAAGCCTGTTAACAGTATAGGGAAAACAAGCTGTTAATCATATGGTTAAGTTACCAGAATTGCAGAACATTTCTTTTGTAAGATGTGTACAATGTATAATGATTAAAGCGTATGCAAACTCAAACATCTGTTACAAACAAGCCAAAAGGAGATAATCATGAATAACTTACTCGCAGGCTTATTACCATTGCTTTGCTTTGTGGGCGTTGGTGCAATTGGCCTCATTGCTGCTTCTGTACGCATCGTACAAGAGTACGAACGCGGCGTCATTTTCCGTTTGGGGCGTGTCATGGGCGCAAAAGGCCCAGGCCTCTTCTTCATTATCCCCATCGTAGACCGCATGTTCAAAGTAGATTTGCGAACTGTGACCCTGGATGTTCCAGCTCAAGAAGCAATCACCGCCGATAATGTAACCGTAAAGGTCAATGCCGTCGTCTACTTCCGCGTTATTAACCCGGTTGATGCGGTTATCCAGATCGAAGACTACCGTCGTGCCACCTGGCAAATTGCCCAAACCAGTTTGCGTAATGTCATCGGGCAGTCCAGCCTGGATCAGCTCTTACAAGAACGCGAAACCATCAACGAAACCTTGCAGCATATCATTGATGAAGCCACAGAGCCTTGGGGGGTCAAAGTTTCCATTGTTGAAATCAAGGATGTGGAACTCAACTCACAAATGGTGCGTGCGATGGCGCGTCAGGCAGAAGCTGAACGGGAACGCCGCGCCAAAGTCATCCACGCCGAAGGTGAATTCCAGGCTTCTACACAGCTAGCAGAAGCCGCCCGCGTCATTGCTACGGAACCGGGGGCGATGACACTGCGCTATTTACAAACCCTAGTGGAAATTGGCGTCGAACAAAACACAACAACCATTTTCCCTGTACCCGTGGATTTGATAACAGGTTTGCTTAATAAACCAGAGAAAAGTAACGAGTAGCAGTTAGTTGTCAGTGAGAAACCGCTACAACAGCATAAAAGAGAGAGCAGAAGCAAAAAAGCCTCGGCAAAATGCCGAGGCTTTTTTTATTTGAATATATTGGTGGAGTTATTCGCCTGCGGTGAGCGTGACGGAAATGCCGCCAGAATCTTCAGTGTTGATGATGAGATTGATAGTATCTGCACCTTCTTGTGTGAAGACTAAAATGGCAGAGCCACTGACGACAAATGACCCATCCTCATCTTTTGTGTAGCCTAAAGCTGCCAGTTCCGCTTCATAAAAAGAAATGGCATCTTCTAATGTGGCATCGGAGTGATAACTCACGATTCCAGCAAAAGAACTAACTTCGGAAGCATCGTCTAGCATGGGATAGTCACTATCTGCCGCAGATGCTTCACATTCGGCGGGAAGCGTGATGTCCAAGGGTTCGTCAATGCTGACTAATGTATATTCAAAGTGGACAGTTTCTGGTGTGTCTGTGCCGCTTTCACCCATAAAGCTAAACCCACTGCCGGAAACATCCATGACCATGCTGACCAGGTAACCGCCATCTTCGGCAACGTAGATGTGCCCCTCGGCGTAATCAAACTCCTGTCCAGCTTCTACGTCCATGTTTAGCAGGTCTTGATCAAATGTGTAGTGGCGAACTTCGATGCCGTTGATATTTTCGTTGGGGCGTACGCGCTTCACCTGGGAAACATCCATGTCTTCGAGCATGGTGTCCGGGGAGAACGCATCGCTCATATCGGCAAAGGGATCATCTGTGGTGGCTGGGGATGAGATGCAGCCCAAACCGGGGATGATGGTGTATGATGTATCGCCGATTTGGGTGACACTGATTTGGCCGAAGTCACCCATTTCTTCTTCAAACCCTTCCATGTTCATGACAAAACTGCTTGTGGGCGGTTCTTTTACGAATTTGATGTCGGCCGTAACAGATTGGACGGATTCTTCGCCTGCGTCGTTAGTAGTGGTCGTACTAAAGATAAAAACGTAACTATAGCTGTTAAATTGGGACTCATCGGTTATGCTGGCAACGTCTAATGCCTCAATTTCCTCTGTGGTAGATTCTTCTGCTGCCGGTTCTTCAACCGCCGTTGGCTCTTCTGCTGCTGGCTCTTCTGCCGCAGGTTCTTCTGCTGGTTGGGCGGCTGGCTCCTCGACTGTTGTTGATTCTGCATCAGCAGGTGCCTCTGCCGTATTTTCTTGGGTGTTGGCTGGTGTGTCGTTGGTTGTGTTTGCTGTGGTTTCTTCATTTTTGCCGCCACAAGCGACCAGTAAACCAAGCAGTAAAACCAAGATAGTTAGCCAATACAATTTTTTATGCATTTCTTTCTCCTTAAATTAATGATGAAAGGATGACGTGAAACGCCATCCTTTTGAGGGAATATTAACACTTGTTTCTAGCGTGTGTCAAAGCGTGTAGGACTCTTCGGCGTTGAGGACAATGGGGGTTGCATCCGTTTCTGCATGGACTCGTTCTGCCCAGGCAGCAGCATCTTGTTCGATGGGTGGCCAGGTGTTGTAGTGGCAGGGAACGACGACTTTAGGACGCAGGAATTTGATGGCAAGGAGGGAGTCGTCTGGCCCCATGGTGAAGTTGTCGCCAATGGGTAGGACAGCCAGATCGATGCCGGCATCGCCAATGAGTTTCATGTCGGAGAATACGGCCGTATCCCCCGAAAAATACACCTTCTTCCCCGCTACGTGCAGCAAAAAGCCGCCTGGCATCCCGCCATAACTGCCATCTGGCAGGCCAGAACCATGCAGTGCGGGGGTCATTTTCACGTAACCAATAGGGTGATTGTAGCCACCGCCCAAATGCTGCGGGTGGACTTTCTCCACGCCTTTTGCACCCAGCCAGTTAGCAATCTCAAAGTTGGCGATGACCAATGCCCCGGTGCGCTGCGCCAATGGCACGGTGTCAGCAATATGGTCACCATGACCGTGCGTTTGCAAAATATAATCAGCAGAGATGTCTGCGGCTGTTTTCTTTGCCATTGGGTTATTGGGTGCAAAGAAAGGGTCAACGACAACATGAGTACCATCAATGTCTAACGAAAATGTTGCATGTCCGTGGAAAGTGAGTGTAAGAGCCACCATAACCTCCTTCAGGTGTGGGAGTTCAAAGCGACAATCTTCGTTTTTCTGCCTCTTCAAACTCGTGTAAAAGTTGGGAAAAATTGAAAATGAGTATCTACTGTACCGCCACTGGCAGAGCAGCAGATTGCTATCAACAGTATATGTCGCTCCATGTGGTGCGTCAACGGTTGACACAGGTTGCGAACTGCTTATCAGGTCGGTAAACTCATGCTGAATTATGATCAATGATCACAATAATTACTTATCGCCTCATACAAGGAGTAAACAATGGAGTATCGTCGTTTAGGTAAGTCTGGTCTTAAAGTAAGCGCACTTTCTTTTGGCGCATGGGTTACATTTAGCAATCAGATGGCTGTGGAAGCAGCTAAGCAAAGCATGACAGCCGCTTATGATGCCGGTGTCAATTTTTTTGATAATGCGGAGATTTATGCACATGGGCAGGCTGAACTCGTCATGGGGGAAGCCCTGCAAAAAACGGGTTGGCGCCGGGACTCTTATATTCTTTCCAGCAAGGTGATGTGGGGGGCTATCCCTAATCCCAAACCTACGCAGCGCGGTTTGAGCCGTAAGCATGTCGTTGAAGCGTGCCATCAAGCAATGGAACGGTTACAGGTGGATTACCTTGACCTCTATTTTTGCCATCGCCCAGACCCAGAAGTGCCGATGGAAGAACTGGTGTGGACGATGACGAACCTGATTCAACAGGGCAAGGTGTTGTATTGGGGAACGTCGGAATGGTCGGCACAGCAGATTATGGAGGCGCACAGTGTGGCTCGGCAGCATCACCTTATTCCGCCGACGATGGAGCAGCCACAGTATAATATGTTCCACCGCTATCGTTTTGAGGTGGAGTACGGCCGTCTCTACGACGCTGTTGGTTTAGGCACAACCATCTGGTCGCCGCTGGCTTCGGGGATGCTAACCGGCAAATACAACGATGGTGCCCCCGACGATTCACGCATTAACTTGAAAGGGTACGAATGGCTGCGTGAGATGTTTGAGAACGAAGAAGGGCAGCTCCGACTGGCTAAAACTCGCCAATTAACACAATTAGCCGAAGAATTAGGAACCAGCACAGCTCGTCTGGCACTGGCCTGGTGCTTGAAAAATCCTAACGTCAGCACTGTCATCACTGGTGCATCACGGCCGGAACAGGTGGTAGACAATATGCAGGCACTGGATGTTGTCGAACTGCTGACCGATGACGTGATGGCTCAGATTGAGACTATTCTCGACAACTCACCAGAACCGATACCTTTCCAATAGCGGTCAACGGCCGTCATCATCTACATCACGGTTACAATCATGACATCAAGAATTTTACCTGTTACTGGACTGGAAGTTGGGGCAGTCAGCCCGGCTGTATTGGTTTGCGGTGACCCGGCGCGAGCGGATAAGATTGCCGCGCATCTCGATGATGCGCGGCTGCTCAGTGAACGGCGTGAGTACCGTGCTTACCGGGGGATTTATCGAGATGTGCCTATAACGGTTTGTTCTCATGGCATTGGTGCGCCGGGCGCAGCCCTTGCCTTTGAAGAATTGATTGTTGCTGGCGCAAAGCAAATCATCCGGGTAGGCACGTGTGGCGCTTTGCAAGAGTCTATTCAGCCGGGCGATCTGGTGGTAGCTACAGCCGCCGTGCAACATACCGGATACGGCCGTGAGACTGTGCCAGATGGATTCCCTGCTGTGGCAGACCCCAACGTAACGGCCGTGCTGCAACGCACTGCAAGGTTGGATGGGACAGGCTATTACAGCGGCATCATCTTAACCCGCGACAATTTTTATGCTGGCGTCCAAACGCCCCATACTCCTGATTATGCTGCGCTGTCGGCGGCGGGTGTACAAGCGGTGGAGATGGAATGTGCCGCACTGTTCCTGGTGGGCAGCTTGCGGCGCGTGCAAACGGGCGCGGTGCTGGCGGTTGATGGGAATGTGCTGCATACAGGCGAAAGCATAGAGGAGTACGCACCACACCGGCAAGTGGTACAGGATGGGGTGGCAAGAGGCATTCGCGTTGCTCTGGAAGCGTTGTTGATGCTGGCAGAAGACGAGGCCAATGTCGCTGCCTGAACTACGTCGGGCGATACGGCCGTTGCTGGACCCCCGCCAACCACGAGATGCGATGGATGACTTTTTTGCCTTCCATCATCCTGATTCGCGGACTCGGCTGGTCATCCACCCGGAAGGAGCGCAGGTAGCAACAGGATATGTTGCCATCTCGCGCACAGGCATGGATTTGTTTCGTCCGTTGATCACGCTGCGCTTGCCGCCGTTGGATATGGATGCAGGGGTAGACCTGATTTACCGGGCGTTGTCACCGGGAACGGCCGTCTTCCTCAGTGCACCAGAAGAAATCTATCCCCTCATCCAGGCTCTCTTTGACATCCAAATTGAAGATCATTTGCATATATACGCGCTGTCGCCTGAGCGCTTTGAGCCAATGCTCAATGTGTTGGTAACGCAAAGCCAAAGTGCAAACGGGCTGCCGCGTTTTGTCGTGCGCTCTGAGGCGGCGAATCATGAAGTGGCCGCCTCGGCCCATCTCAACTGGCAATCTCCGGCCTTCGGCGAAATTGCCGTCAATGTGCAGTCCCGTTTTCGGCGGCGTGGATGGGGGCGCAGTGTGGTAGCAGCAATGGTGCAGTATTTGTTGGCAAACGGCCGTACCCCTCTCTATGCCGTCTCACCCGAAAACACCGCCTCCCTCCATCTGGCTCAAACCCTCGGATTCAGCGACACGGGTGCACGTACTTTCCTCATTGAAGCTACCCTACGGCAACGGCCGTAAATGGGTTCAATGTTGCCAAACTAAACCCGGTTTCCCTTCCACTTTCTTTCACGCCCCCTTCATGGACACCCCCCATCGCCCATGTTAACTTATACCCAGTTCTTAAGGTGTATTGGTATTTGTGAATAGTATGTATCGGTATTGCTCCAGGACAAGGCACCATTCAAATGAATGGTGCTTTCTCCTCATGTAGAAGCCGGTCGCTATTCCCCTCGGTCTGTAAAACGTAGTGGAGGTAATAGAATGGACAGACGCACCGGCATTGTGAAGTGGTTTAGTCGATTAAAGGGGTACGGATTCATTAATCCAGATGATGGTGAGCAAGAAGTATTTGTGCATTACTCAGCTATCGAAGGTGATGGTTATCGCAATCTGTATGAAGGCGACCGCGTTGAATTCGATCTAGTTGATCAGGGAAAGGGGCCGCAGGCGAAAAAGGTCATTTCCCAGCGCAGCTTTGGCCCCTATTAAAAGCAGAATCAAATAAAAACAAGCCCGCAAATTGCGGGCTTTTTCTTTATAAGAGCAGGGTGGCAGCTTGCTTCTTCTTACAATTTCGTCAAAAAAGTTTTCGCCAGTGAACTATTTTCCCCCGACCATTTCACCAACCAGTCTACCAGGGATGGAAAACGCAGCAGTGTGCGCTGAATATTGAATGAACGCTTCATATTGTCCCATAGCGCATCGTGGCATTCCTGCTCATAGCCTAGCATTGACTTCCGTGATGTGTCCCGCTGTGCCAAAGCATTGTGTATCGTTTTTGCCGCCAGTTGAGCCGAAACCAGGCTGTTGTGAATGCCCCCCCCTGTGAGCGGGTTAATAAAACCAGCCGCATCACCCACTAAAATGGCCCCCTCATAAACATGCTGTAACTGTTTTTGCGAGCCAAAATTTAATTGCCAGGTAGCCATGTTGCGCAGTTTGCCGCCTTCTTTCAGCCGTTTTTTGATAACGGGCATGGCGAGAAACTGGCGCAGCATCTCTTCCAAACTTTGCTTTCTGCCGCGGAAATGGTCAAGACGCATCCCTAAGCCAATGTTGGCGCTGTGCTCGCCAGTTGGGAATACCCAAGCATAGCCAGGTAGAATTTCGTTGTACAGATAGAATTCTACTTCACCGGGATAAATTTCTATGTCGTCTATGTAGGCGCGAAGGGCAACAGCCCGGTGTTTGTCTATGTGTTGGGCTGTTTTAGGGCGCAGTGCTCGTGTGATGCTGGAGGTCACGCCATCTGCGCCAACGACGACTTTGGCTTGCCAGGTTTTGCTGTTCCCATTGGCTTTGGCACGCACGCCAATGACACGGCCGTCTTCCACCACTGGCCCTGTTACCTGGGCTTGCTGGAATTCTGCCCCAGACTCAACCGCATGTTGTTGAATGAGGGCATCAAAATACAGGCGGGGAGCAACGTAGGAGTCTGTGCCTGACTCCCCTTTGTGAAATTCTGCTTGCATCGTGTGGCCGCTAGGTGAAACCAGGCGCATTCCCGTCAATGGATAGAGTTCGCCACGGGAAACGGCCGTTTCCACCTTCTCTTGCAACCCCAAACGGTACAAAATGCCAATGGCCCCGGCAGGAACCGCATCACCACACGTCTTGTCACGGGGAAAAGCTTTACGGTCTAACAACAGTACGTCATATCCTTGCTGTGTTAAGATCGTTGCTGTTGTTGCTCCCGCTGGCCCAGCCCCCACAACAATGACATCACGTTCGCGTTCCATTCATCCTCCTTGATAGCTAGAACAAGAGCTAGAGGGAAAACGCCTCCAGTTCTTGCTTTTAGATGCTTTCGTTTTTGCGGATTTTTGCCAACAGCCCACAACAACCATCCTCTACGAGACGGTATACATATTCAAAGTTGCCAGTGTAATAGGGGTCTGGCACACTCTTCTCTGTGGTGGATGTGGCAAAATCCAGTAAGCGATACAAACGGGGGTGATCACCAAAACGTCGCTTCAAATCGCTGACGTTGTTTTGGTCCATAGCTATGACGTAGGTTTGTGGAGTCATGTCACGGTCAGTAATCTGGCGGGCACGGCCGTCATAATGAATACCGTGCTGGGCTAATATGCGCCGAGTCCCACTGTGCGCCTTTTCCCCCGCGTGCCACGAGCCTGTCCCTGCTGAGTCCACTTCAATTGTGTCGCTCAAACCAGCATCATCCACCAATTTCTGGAAGATAGCTTCGGCCATTGGCGAACGACAAATATTGCCTAAACAAACAAATAGTACCTGAATCATCATTTACTTGAAAGTAGCAAGTTTGCAAGTGTGCAAGTCTTTTACTTGCCACTTGCAAACTTGCCACTTGCTTCCTATTACCAAGTTAGCCTATAAGCCGCATTCTGTCCCCTGTCAGGCAGGGTGGTGATCATCTATCTGGGAGCACCATTACTGATGCCCTCTTGCAGCCTACCCGAATGTTTGACGGAGCGAGCAGCCCCGCGAGTGATTGGCGAACCAACCACCCTTCATTCTGCTTGGCTTTGCTCCCGGTGGGGTTTGCCTGGCCAGCGACATTACTGCCACTGCCGGTGGTCTCTTACACCACCGTTTCACCCTCGCTGGCAGCAGCCGAAACTGCTGCGGAGCAATACACCTCTCTGTTGCACTTGCCATCGGGTCGCCCCGCCCGGCTGTTAGCCGGCACCGTGCTCTATGGAGTGCGGACTTTCCTCAGCAGCGCAGCCCGTAGACCCACTGCCGCGATCACCCGGCTAGCTTGGCACTGTAATCGTAGTGGCAAGTTTACAAGTGTGCAAGTCCTCCAACTTGCAAACTTGCCACTTGCTTACTTGCAAACCCTTTGGATGAGCACGGCCGTCATTTCTGCACGATAGGCTGCATCACCACGAAAATCGCCGGGATGGGTGGCGGCAGACTGGGCAGCTTGCCCGGCCTGAGCGATGGCTTCCGGCGTCAGCCCGTCTACCAACTTTGCTTCGGCAGTAGTGAGGCGGCACGGCCGTTCCTGCATCCCCGTTCCCGCCAGGCGTACAGCCCCATTTTGTAACTGCCAGAAGGTCACAGACACAATGGGATAATCGCGGGGCGTGCGTGCCACTCGTTCGCTGCGGCCCAGCCCTGTTTCCCAAGCCAGGGTGACGGCGGTGATCAGCCCGGACGGCCGTTCCTCAGCCGCCAGATACTCGGCTAACGACATCTGCGCCAGGTCTGGGGTGTGCAGCGTCAGCACAGCATCCAAAACCAGGAGCGCCGCCAGTAGTTCACTATCGGGCAGACGGCTGGCAATCGTCCCGCCGAGGGTGGCGGCATTGCGATAGGTGTTTGGCCCCGCCAGGGTGATGGCTTGCCGCAGCAGCGCCGTTGGGCTGGTGTCGTCATCTGGCAATGCTTTGGTCAATTCTGCCAGGGGCAGCGTTGCACCAATGGTGAGGGTGTGGGTGTTGCGGGTAACGGCCGTTAACCCCAACTTTTGCAAATCCACTACCGCGCCCTGCACATCCCCGGCAAGCAATTTTGTGCCGCCTGCCAATGGCAGCACATCTGGCTTCGCCAGAAGTTGCAGGGCCTCCGGTAATGTGGCAGGTTGGTAAAAAGCTGATGGCGATTTTGGCATCGTGTACTCCTTAAAAGGATGAAAGGTGAAAGATAGGGGAAGAAAAATCTTCTGCCACTATCTCCATCCCCTCGCTCTTATGCTATAATCAGTCACTAATGACGTTTATTGTACCGTCAAAACGACCTCAAGAAAATGTCCACTCCACCTTATAAACGCGACTCACGGCGACGCATGAAAATTCATCTTCCATCCTTCATCCCTCATCCTTCCAACCGGCGTTGGCTAGCGTTGGCTGCGGCAGGATTGGCGCTGGTGTTGATGGGCTTTTACACAATCACCGAGCCGGGGCATTTGGAACACCCTGTCATCTTGGATGGGGCGGATTGGTTGGGGTATGCTGTTTGTCACCGTATTACCGACCGTTCCTTTACCATCGCCGGGCGGCAATTACCATTGTGCGCACGCTGCACAGGCATGTATTTGGGAGTGATGATCGCTTTTGCCACATTTTGGCTGACGGGTCGGATGCGCCGTACAGAACTCCCCCCTCTAAAGTTGCTGCTGGTGTTAGGCGGGTTTATTGTAATCATGGGGCTGGATGGGGTGAACTCTTACCTGCACTTTTTCCCCGATGCGCCGCATGTGTACACACCGCATAATTGGCTGCGCTTGCTTACAGGTACAGGTACAGGATTGGCAATGGGCAGTTTCTTGTTCCCGGCGTTGGCACAGACGTTGTGGCGACAATATGTGCGCCAGCCGATGCTGGGCACATGGACAGAGTTGGGACAGCTTCTGCTGGTGGCGGGATTCGTGATACTGCTCACACTCAGCAATCAGCCAGTTATTTTATATGTCATGGCGTTGATCAGCACGGTCGGATTGCTGCTAACGTTGGGTTCTGTGAATGTGATTTTGGGCCTTATTTTGCTACGGCGGGATGGACGAGCGGTGCATTGGTGGGAAACGGCCGTGCCCCTCACCCTCGCCATTATTTTTGCCATCATCGAACTCAGCGCTGTCAGCATCCTGCGCTGGAACCTTACCGGAACCATGGTCGGCATTCCCGGCCTAAATTAAAGATAAGGGATGGAGAGAGAATGGGCAGAGGAAGCCCACTCATCTTTCATCCTTCATCATTCACCCTTATTTTTTGGAGGAACAAATGGAAAATATTCATATGCAGAGCGTCATTAAAGCAGGTGCAGCAGCGGCAGGCGTTGCCATCCTATTAGGGTTGGTGTCGTTGATTCCCTTTTTAGGGCAGGTGGTTGCCATTTGTCTGGTGTGTGGTGGCTTTCTCATTCCCGTTGGTGCTGGGATTGCGTATGGCTACTTTGCCCCCGGCGAAGAGGACATGACGACCAGCGCCATAGGAGGTGCTTTGTCTGGTGGAGCCAGCGGGCTGATTTTGGGAGTTTTTTCCGGTTTATCTTCAGCTGTTGGCACGGCTTTTTCTTCAAATATTGGTGATGCGTTAGCCAGTGGTACAGCGGCAACGCTGTTGTGCGTTTGCGGTTTTGGTTTGTCCGGGCTGGTATTTGGCGCGATTGGCGGCGTCATCTGGCCGATGATTCAAAATCAACGCAAATAGGAGATTGGTATGGATGATCCAAAGGGCTTTTTTGCAGCATTGCTGGACTTTTCGTTCAGCGAGTTTATCACGACGAAACTGGTTAAGATTTTGTACGGGCTGCTGTTGATCATTATTGCCATTGCCTTTTTGGGTGGCATGGTCAGCGCGGTTGTGAGCATTTTTAGCCGGGGTGGATTTTTACGTGGATTGGGCTTGCTATGCGGCACGCCCATTATCGCTCTCATTTACATCATTATGGCGCGGGCCTGGACAGAGTTGATTATTGTGATTTTCCGCATTGCGGAGAATACAACGGAACTGGCTGAACAAGGCCGTCGCAAAGCGGGGATGGGGTAAGAAAGTCAGCGTATTGGGGCTTGATCAAAGCGTGAAACGTGATGCGTGAAACGTGAAAAAACGTCACGCATCACGCTTTAATTGTGCTTGTAGACCGATGACGTGTGCTTCCAATTCGTCGAGGTGATTGCGCTGTTGGTCGATTTTGTCGTATTCGGCGCGAACGAAACGGCCGAATGGGGCCACTGTATCCTCGATGCGTTGTGTGCCGCGGCGCATTTCGCGGTCGAACTGCTCGGTGAGACTGCTAACCAGTTTGCCGCGCAAGTCAGCCAGTTTTTCTGACAGTTCTTGTTTGGCTTTGCGGCGGCGGGCAGGCAGAATGAGGAAGCCCAGCGCGGCAGCGGCGACACCAGCCAAAACACCGGTGACATCCAACCAAACCACGTGAGCGGCCACAGCAATGGCGACGCCGAGCGTGACGCCTACGCCCGCTAAACCAGTGTTGACAACGGCCGTCCTTGCCGATTCTGCCATTTCCTCTGCTTCCCGATCTTTGTCGTAAGTCTCAATGGCGCGGCGCGTGGCTGCGCCAATAGAGTCGATGAGCCGCTGGCGATCATAGGCCAGTGTGCCCTCGCGGGGGCCGCCCTCGCCGACAATGCGGTTGCGCTGGTCGTCGCGTCGTTGGGCCAGGTGGTCGGCAACGGCCGTCCACTGCCGCAAATCCTGTTCCACCATCCAGTCAATCAACTCGCTGACGCGCCGTTCTAGCTGCTGGGGTGTGTCGCCCACAACCTCTTCTTCAAAAGCGCGTTCCACATTTTTGGCGCGAACGAGATCGGGGATGCGAGCAATGCGAATCATGTCGTCGAAAAACTCGTTGCCACGCTTTTCCATTTCAAAGAGGATGCTGTTGAGTTCGCTGAGGCGGGCTTTGAAATTGCGCTGCATGTCGTCGCTGTAGTAGGTCATTTGCCCGGCGATGTCGTCTAAAAGCTGGCGATCTTCTTGCAGGAAGGCCAGGTCGTTTTCTACCTGGTCAAGTTGCTTTCGTACCAGTTTGTGCCCGACGCCCAGGGGATTGAGCAGTTTGAGGCGAAAACGGCCGTCGTCATCCAACGTCTCATAAATATACTGTTCCAACGGTTCAAACCCGCTGGACGGCCACACACGCGGGTTGCCTGCTTTGGCTTCTTTTGCCAGCTTGGAGGAGACGGCGTACACGGCTTGCACATCACCCACCAGATTGCGGGCGGAGTTGGTGACAAAGGCGATGACCTGCTCCTTCTCTGCGTCGCTGGCAAGGATGTCTACTTTGTTGACGACGAGAATGATTTTCTTGCCCCAATCGCGGATTTGGGTGAGGAAATTGCGCTCGCTTTCCGTAAACGGCCGATCCGCCGAGGTGATGAACAGCACCAAATCGCTGCGCGGGATGAATTCGGCCGTCAATGCCTCATGTTCGCGCAAAATGGCGTTGGTTCCCGGCGTGTCCACAATCACAATTTCTTTGAGGATGTCTACCGGGGCGGTTTGCTCCCACACCCCTTTTTCAACGGGCTTTTGCTCGGCTTTATCGCCGTATTTCAGCAGGTAAATCTGGCTGGTGGTGGGGGTGACGCCCTCCACCAGCAGCGGCTGGCCGACGAGGGCGTTGATGAAGGAGGACTTGCCGGAGTTGAATTCGCCGGCCAACACCAGCAAGAAAAGTTCGTCTAGTTGGCGAATGGACTCGGCCAGTGCGGTGCGATCTTCAGGGGGCGCGGTCGTATCCGCTAATATGTCACGCAGTTGTCCCAATACATCGCGGGTGCGTTTTAACAATTCTTCTTGATCGGAATTGAGAATATTTTCCATTGCCTGTCTCCATGTACGGCCGTTGCCACAGCCGATTGCGCGTGAAGTATAGCATAACACGTGAGAAAGGGGTGCGACGCTTACTTCAATTTCAGACAGGTGGACTGAAAGCCAGCACGAGGATAACGACAAACATCAACAGCGGGATCAGCAATGTAACCAGAGTGAAAATCAAGTCACTCAATTGGATGCCGGGCTGCAAAGTGGCCTGGACTGGGTCTTGCGGATTGTAATAGACAGTAACTGTGCTGCGAGATGGAAATTGGCGCACAATTTTTTCGGCAGCCCGTTTGCTGCGCAGGCGGAAATTGAGTCGGTTAACGGCCGTGTCCCCAAAAGAAATCACGTTACTTGTATACCGCTGCCCATCCACTGTGTAGGCATACTCCAAATTGACTTCGTGACGCATGGACAACGGGTTGGCATGGCGGGATTTCCCTGCTTTGGACGTGATCATGCGCCCCTCGGCCTGGGGCCAGGAACGGCTGCGGATGCTCAAGAGCATGACGCGACCCAACAAAATCAAATAGTAGAGCAGTACAAAAACGGCCAGTGCCGGAAGAATAAATAGCTGCCAGTCAGGCATTGATGTTTACCTCGTCACAAAGAGTGGAAATGATGGTTTGGGGATTTTACGGCCGTTCCCTTGCGCATCCAAATAGGTAGTTAACTCAAGTTGCTACTTTAACATTTGGCCAATGCTGAGACCAATGACAAAAAGCTTAACCTTCAACTCAAAGCCTTCAGCATTGGTCGCATGAATAGATTTCGGTAACTTCCGTTCAATCAAACTGCCTGTTGTTTCAACCTGTTGGCGACACTGATGTTGGAGGCCCCGTTCCCAAGGTTCAAGCGGTCGTCTGCTGGTTTTCTTACGAACCGGCAACAACGTTAACCCGGCTTCGGCCATGACATCTTCCAGCCAATATAAGTTGTAGGCTTTATCGCCGATAACGATAGCGTCTTGCGGTAAGTCAAAATCAAAGCCTTGCAGGCCACTGACATCTCCCACAGAACCTGGCGAGAGGAGAAATTCCACCGGTTGGCCGGTTTGGGTAACCAGGAGATGCACCTTTAAACCATAGAAGTAACGTTTTTTACTCGGTTTGTAACCACGATATTCTTCTCGACCATAGATACGATTGCGCTTGATGCGCCTGTTATCGCAGACCGGGACAGGAAAGGTGTCTATCAAGTAAATCTGGCGGTCGTTGTTATCTTTCCAGACTTCGGCCAACAGGTAAAAGAGAAGCATGAAATGATGCTCGACCCGATACAAGCGACGGCTGAAGCGGCTCTTGCTCAACATGACGGGCACTAAGTCTGGTTTATGCAACCAGTATCGGGCCAGGGCATAGTTCCCGCCGCAGTGCAAAACGGCAGTCAAGGCCACTGCCATCACTTCTGAGCTGGACATCAGACAACGGGGATGGTCATGATGGTTAACGCTGATCAAAAGATCGTCACAAAGGCAGTAAATTGTTAAGATTTCATTGTCCATGGTAGTCTCCTTTTTACGGTTTGGGTTGCTACCATAACTGTAATGAGGCTACCTGGACTATTCAAGCTACCCATCTTTGATGGTGGCAACTTGGGCTAGTTAATGTTCTACTCGTTCTGGCTCAGGATATACAGGCGCAAAATGTGCAACTCGTCCCAGTCAACCGTCTCATCCAATGCCTCGTAAACCGGGCGCAGGAAATCTGTGCCCAACTCGGCGTAGGCGGCGACCACTTTTTCTTGCATCGCGTTTGATAACTGCGACATTTCGCGGAAGCCATCAGCACGCAGCGGGTAGCCGGCCTGAGCGTACTTGTACAGGTGGCCGATGACGGTGCGCTGTTGGATATTGAGCACGGCCGTTATCTCCGCCACCGACTGCCCCGCATTGTAAGCCTGCCCAATTTCCAGCGTACGCGGCGGGAGGCCCTCCTGCGGCTGAGTGGGAGAAGCCGCAGTTTTAGGCTTCTCTGCAATTTGATTGGCCTGGCAGTGCGCCTGGATGATGGGCAAGAAGCCATCGGCGTACTTTTCCAGCTTGGCCTGACCCACACCATAGATTGTGGCAAAATTGGCGCGGGATTGCGGGAAGTAAGCAGCCATTTCCACCAGCGAACGGTCAGAGAAAATGACGTAGGGCGGCACGCTGCCTTCATCGGCCAGTTCTTTCCGTTTGGCTCGCAGTTGGGCAAAGAGAGCGGCATCATGGTCGAGGGGTAACGGCCGTTCCTCCACCCGCCTCCTCTCCTCCTCCTGCACCGTCCCCATCACCACTTCTCCCTTGAAAACGGCATACGCTTTCGGCGTCAATTTCAGGCTGCCATGCTCCATGTCCTGCGTCATCAACCCCTGCTGGATAAACTGCCGCGCCAGATGCTGCCACTGTTTTTTGGAAAACTCCGTGCCAATCCCATAAGTAGACAACTCATTGTGCCGTCGCTGCAATACCCTCTGCGATTGTGAGCCACGCAGCACATCAATGATGTGCGTCATGCCAAAAATCTCGCCGGTACGCTTGACGCAGGAGAGGAATTTTTGCGCCGGAATGGTCACGTCAATCAACTCCTCATCTTCAGCCAGGCAGTTGTCGCACATCTCGCAAGAATCAGCGTCGTAGGTTTCGCCAAAGTATTCGAGTAACGGCCGTCTCCGGCACAGCGTCGTCTCGGCAAACCCAATCATCGCTTGCAGCCGGGCGGCCGCACCCTTTTGTTCTGCCGGGGCTTGCTGATTGATGAAGTAGTTGATGGTTTGCACGTCGCTGTAGCTGAACAGCAGCAGGCAATCGGCACGTAACCCATCGCGGCCGGCGCGGCCAATTTGCTGGTAATAACTTTCCAGGTTTTTGGGCAAATCATAATGGGCGACGAAACGCACGTTGGATTTGTCGATGCCCATGCCAAAGGCAATGGTGGCGACCATGATAGCCACATCGTCGCGGGTAAATTGGCGTTGGTGGCGGCGGCGCGTGGCATCATCCAGCCCGGCATGATAGGGCAAAACCGACCAGCCACTGGCCGCTAGCTGGTCGGTCAGCGTGTCCACCTGCTTGCGCGTGGCGCAGTAAATGATGCCCGATTGATCACGATGGTCGGCCAGGAAGTCTAAGACCTGGCGCAGGCCATCGGTTTTGGGCTGGACTTCCAGGAAGAGGTTTTCGCGGTTGAAGCTAGCCAGGAATTCGTTGGCCTGGTCTAAACCCAACGATTGGCGGATGTCACGGCGGACGCGCGGCGTGGCGGTGGCGGTCAGGGCGATGCAGACGGCTTGCGGCAGCCGCTGGCGCACGGTGATAAGCTGGCGATATTCAGGGCGGAAATCGTGACCCCAGGCGGAGATGCAGTGGCTCTCGTCAATGGCCAGGCAGGCGACGCGGCCCCCGTCGAGCAGCGCCAACGTTTCCGGGCGCAGCAGGGTTTCGGGGGCAACGTAGAGCAGTTTGACCTGCCCCTGCCGGATTTGTTGGGTGGTGTAGCGGTGTTGTTCGTAGCTGAGGGTGCTGTTGAGGTAAACGGCCGTGACTCCCAACTCTCTCAACTGGCTGACCTGATCCTCCATCAACGAAATCAGCGGCGAAACGACAACGGTCAGGCCATCAAACATGAGCGCCGGAAGCTGGTAACAGAGTGACTTTCCGCTGCCGGTGGGCATGATAGCCACCGTATCCCGCTTTTGCAGAATATTTTGGACAATGTCTGCTTGCAATGGCCGAAATTCATCGTAGCCAAATACTGACTTGAGCAGGTCCTGCGCCGTTTCCAGCGTTAACGGCCGTTTCTCTGCACCCGGAATCACCACCTCCGGCAGCACATCCACCGGCGACCATTCCTCTAGCTCTAACTCTCGCTCTCGCTCTATCCCCCACCCCCACTCATCAATGGGCTGTGGCAAATACCAGCCGCACAGTTTGATGGCGCGGCCCACTTCCAAAGCGAGTAATGTTCCGGCGGGAATTTCAGCCAGTGGCTCTTGTAGGCCAATAAAATCGAAGGGGTGGTAACGGCCGTTCTCATCCCACACTAAAGGCTGATCACAAATCCAAAAAGCGAGGTCGGGCGAGTTGGGATTTTGCGGCAGGGTGTCCAGGCGGCCCTCGTGCGGCGGGTAGTGACGCTGGACAAAGGCGGTCACGTCACTCATGGGCGGCAGTTTGCGCTGTGGGTTTACGTCGCTGCCGGTTGTTTCGACTTCCCACACATCGCCAATGGCGTAGTCGGCTGGGTTGGCAGGGGTGAAGGGGAGGAAACGGCCGTCAAACGACAACCCATCGATACGCACTCCCATTCCCTGCTTTGTCTTAGCAATGATGACAACTTTCATGGCTGATCAACCTCTACTTTACGCAAGCAATTCTGTAATAAAACGCGCCCGGCTGCTGCCCAACCGCGTGCGTATTTTACAACGAGATGGTTGGCCTGACAGGTTTAAGCAATTTACTGGTTCTCGTTTTGTTATCGCTTTGCTCAATTTGGCAAACTGGGTTTGCATAAGTTGCTCATTAACTATAGCATTCCCCGAAGTTCGCCAGAACACCAAGTCGCTTAGAAGATGAGATGATTCCCCCCTTGTAAGGCTATTTGTACCTGAGACAAAAGTGTGACATTCAAATCAGAATTTAGATGTATACTCCACCTTGAATAGTTTTACTGGAAGATTCTTGGAAGAAAATTTAAGAGGAATACATCATGCTTCATCGCCGCAAATTGTTATCAGTTGTTTTGTCATTACTTGTAATGTTTAGTTCTGTGAGTCTCGCTTCGGCTGCCTGGATGAGATGTCGCAGCGATCCGGTTGTTCTCCTATCTAATGGCATGACTCTGGATTTGAGTGCTGATATTAGTGTTTTACCCTGGCAGGTTGAACACGTTGATTACATCTTGCATGTGCCACAAGATGTTTCCTTAGTAGCTAGTATTGCTACACCTAGTTGGCCAACGGCCGTTGAAACCTTCACCCTATATAACGATGCACCATCGGGCGAATATCACACAGAGACAATTGTTTACACTAGCCAGGGGAATGCAGCAGCGACTGCTCGCACGATTCTTCTGTCAATTGTAGGTATTCAGCTAGATTCTGTATCCGTTTCCGGCATGGAAGGCGAAATATTACACGCTTACGTACACGTATCTTGATTTAAGTACATAGTTGTGTGCGTTTATTCTGTGAATTGAGACCGGCTAACGCGTCCACTGTGGAGGTTTTAGCCGGTTTTCACTGCTAGCCCCTGCATCTGGTTAGTTATCAAAGTAATCATTGAAGCACATGAAGGAAAAATCATCATGATTAACATACCCGAACTTGGAAATTCGTTTAGCGTCAAGTTACCTTTGACCAATCTAACGAAAACGACTGATAGGGGAAAAAACTCACATAAACGCATCTTGGTTGTTGACGATGAAGAACCGATAGCCCTTGCCCTCAAAGAGGGATTGGAAAGTTTGCTTAACTGCACAGTTACCACGGCAAGGGATGGAGCCATTGCTATTAAGTTATGCAAACAACAAATCTTTGATTTAATCATTACCGATTATAAAATGCCTGTAGCTGATGGTCTGACATTGACTCATCAAATCCGCCAAATTGCCCCGCAAACGAAAATCATCCTGATTTCAGCTTATATTGATGAGCATTTACAGCAAACAGCCTTGTTAGCCGGTGTGCAACGCTTGTTACAAAAACCTTTCAAGTTAGAGGATATTCGCAGAGTTGCCTCTGATGTTCTAACACAATACCCAAACGAGTAGAGAAAAATGAAACAATCCACAACGAAATTTGTATTACTTGTGGATGACGAGCCCGACCTCATCGTTGTCCTCATTAAAAGCCTTCGGGCCTTAGGTGACAATTATACCTTTCACACGGCCAGTGATGGCAGTGACGCCCTAGAAAAGATTCGCCAACATACCTATGACCTTGTTATTACGGACTACATGATGCCAGTTATGGATGGCGTTACCTTAGCTCAACACATCCGCAAACTGTCTCCGGATACACAGATCATCATGATGACTGCGTATAGTTCATCCAAGCTGCCAGAAGCGTTACGCAGTTTGAAGTTGGATGGCTACATTGATAAGCCAATCAAAATCAAGCAAATTCGTGAAATTGTGAAAAAGGCAGTTGGTAATATTTATGAAAGGGAGCGTTCTTTTTGTGCTGATGAAAACCGACTCGACAAAGGGTCTTGTCGGCCTATTGACGACCTGAAAGTTCATGCGAATGCTCGTGCAGTCTTGTTATTAAGCGCCAGTGGTTATACGTTGGGGAGTGCTGGGCAAATACATGAACCGGACATTGCCGGAATTGGCGCCCTGGTTGCGGCCAATTTTATGGCCGCCACAGAACTAGCTAAGTTATTAGGGAATAATTCGATTTTTAAATCCAGTTATCACGAAGGCCCCAATTACAATATTTATGCTCATGGCATTAATGAAGATTATCTGTTAGCTGTGATTTTTGGTTCAGAAAGCAAGACAGGCATGGTTCGGTATTATGCAACCAAAGCGGTTGATGAATTGAAGCCTCTTCTGGAACAGACGCAAGAGCAGAAACTTCCTCCTGAAATGGCTGCTCATATGCGAAAAGAATTGCAATACCTGTTTGCATAAACGTGGCGTCTGGACTTCTGGTATGTGCGTTAGTAGCTTGAGTTGGTTTGGGGGAGTAACGGAGTTAAAGCAATAATATTCAGGAGTTCGTTTTCAATGGGCATGGTTTGCCCTTCGTACCATGCTTGTTGCCAGGATACTTCAGTTAGTTTCTGTTTAGATTTTGCCAAGAAATGATCGTAAACAAGCTGATCAGGAACGTCTAGTTGCCCACCAAATTTTTTGAAGAGTGCATCGGTTGCCCCAAACAAGCGTACGGCGTGTCTGATATTGTCCATGTTTAGAAGGGCAGCTCCTAAACCGGCCATATTCCAGCCGATATATATTTTTTCTTCCATGGTTGTCAGTAAACTCAGGCTTTTGCGGAATAAGGATGCGGCTTCTTGGAAATTTTCTTGGGCTAATTGTACCTGACCTAAATTGTGGAGCACCAACGCCTGATTCATTTTATAATTTAGCTGCTGACATAAGGTCAAAGACCGTTCGTAAAAGGCCATCGCTGCTTTATAGCGCTTTTGTAAACGGGCGATTTCACCCAGTCCGTTGAGTGTGATAGCTATGGCTTCCGGTGCGCCTACTTGCTCTGCTAATTCCAGGCTTTGCAAAAGAAGTATATTAGCTTGTTCATGTTGCCCCTGATAAAAAGCCAGTTGACCCAAATGGGAAAGGGTCTGTCCAATACCGGCTTTGTCTGTTTGCGCTTCATAGATGGTTAGGGCTTCGTGGAATAGTTTGTCTGCCTGATCGTAGAATGATTGCTGTAAAGCGATTTCACCCAGGCTGTTTAAAAGCATGGCCTGGGCTACCCGGTCTTGCAGTACCTGGTAGAGGTGCAGGCTTTGATGGAAAAGTTGGGCGGCTCTGGTTAATTTTTGTTGGAATAGGGCTAAACGACCAGCACCTAACAATACTTTGGCTTGTAGCCTGGTTTGGGAAGGTATTGTTTGACGCATAATTTCTTCTAGCCAGAGTGTTCCTTCGCTTAGGTAGCTATATGCAGCCCATAGTCGCCATAAGATGCCGCCCAGACGCACGGCCGTTTCACTTGTTTCAGCTTCCAGATTGAAGTGCAAGATGGAGCGGAAATTATCGTGTGCCTCTTCCAGCCGGGCCAGCCAGATATCTTGATTGGGTCCGGTAAGATGCGGTTCGGCCGTTTCTGCGAAGTCAAGGTAAAAAGCGGCGTACCTTTTTTGTAAATCCTTGAAACCCGTATCAGTTTCAAGTTGTTCCAGGGCGTATTCACGGAGCACTTGCAGCATCCAATATAGGGGTTGTCCCTCGTTCCCTGTTTTTTGCCGTAATAGGCTTTTTTGCACCAACCTATCCAGGTCTATATCCCCGATAAGTTCTTGTGCCGCTTCCGCAGAGAATGACCCCGCAAAAATACCCAATTGGCGAAATGCTAGTTGTTCTTTTTCAGTCAACAAAGCATAGCTCCATTCTATGGCTCCCCGCATGGTTTGTTGGCGAGCAGAACGGTCGCGTGGCCCATCTACTAAGAAAGACAGGCGGTTCTGTAGTTGGGCGATTAATTGTGTGAGTGAGTAAGTATAAACTTGACTGGCTGCCAGTTCTAAAGCCAGAGGTAGGCCATCCAATTGAATACAAAGTTCAGCGATTTGGTAAATATTCTCTGGTGTAACAGCAAAATCAGGCACGACAGCTTGTGCACGAGTAGTGAATAGTTGAACGGCCGTATAATCGACCAAATCATCATAGGGTATCTGCTGCCGTAAATCAGGCAAAGGAAGGGGATCAATTGGAAAAAGAGTTTCTCCGTACAAACGAAGCGGCTCTCGGCTGGTCGTTAAAATCTTGCATTGGGGCGCAGCTGTTAAAATTTCACTAACCAACGGGGCCGCGTCCAAAATATGTTCAAAGTTATCGAAAATTAGCAGCAGTCGCCGCTTGCTCAAGTAAGCCAATAACTGCTCTTTGATAGATGCCTCACCTTCCTCAGCCATGTTGACAAGCTGCCCAATCATCCCAGGTAAAAGCGCTGGCCTTTGCACGGTAGTCAAGTCAATAAAGAAAACGCCATCGTCAAATATTGGTAAAATATTTTTGCCCACCTCCAAAACAAGCCTGGTTTTTCCCACGCCGCCAATACCTACCAGAGTCAATAAACGAATATTTGGCTGTGCTAACCTGGTTTTGATGGCTGATACTTCTTTTTCTCGTGGAATAAAGGGGGTCAATGGGGCCGGTAAATGATGTGGAGGTAATGATTGTGTTTCAAATATGGGAAGGAGATAAGCTAGTTTGCCGCTTACATTTTGAGGGTTATTGAGATCGGCTAACAACTCTTCCATTGTCTGATAGCGTTCATCTGGGTGTTTAGCCAACGCTTTCAGAATAATAAATTCAAGTTCCTCTGGCAAATCAGGAACTAACGAGCCGGGCAATTGCGGCATTTCCTTAATATGCTGGAACATGACTTGTATCGCACTTTGGGCAGCAAAGGGCAAACGTCCAGTGATTAACCGGTACATGACCACACCCAAACCATAAATATCTACGCGAGTATCTACCGATGCCCCTCGAATTTGTTCAGGGGCCATGTAGTTTGGAGTGCCGCTCATGTTTCCTTCGGCGGTTATGTGCGGGGCTGCAACCAGTTTTGCCAATCCGAAATCCGTCAATACAATGCGATTATCAGATGTGACCATGATATTGTCAGGCTTAATATCTCGGTGCATGATCCCTTGTTGGTGGGCATAGGCTAACGCACTGCCTATTTCCTGTATGATTTGGATGGCTTGAGGTAAAGGTAGTCTCTGTTGTTTGCTTTCTAATCTGTGTAGTTTCTCTTCTAATGTTTCTCCTTCCACAAGTTCCATGACAATGTAGTAATTGTTGCCTTGATTACCAAAGTCATAAACTTGAATGATGTTTTGGTGATAAAGGTTGGCCATGTGGCGAGCTTCCATGCGGAATCTCTCTTGGAAAGAGGTGTTTTTGAGTAAGATGGGGTGCAGGATTTTGATGGCTACGTAGCGGTCGAGGCTTTGTTGGTATGCTTTGTAGACACTGGCTGCCCCTCCTTGCCCGATGAGATCCTCTAGCTGGTAACGGCCGTCAACCATTTGCGCTTCGCCCGAACCCGTTTTCTTTGGCAGATTCACCGCATAACCCACACCGCGAACCGTGCGAATGATATCGTTTTTACCAGAAATCTTTTTCAGCTTGGAACGAATGCGATAAATATTATTGCGAATAACAGAACTGGCTTCATGAGAATCTGCTTCATACTCATAAAGATGCTGCATCAATATTTGTGGAGAGATCACTTTCGGAGCTTCCTCCACCAAGTAAAGCAATATATCAAATTCTGTGGGTGATAGCACAACCTCTTGCCCAGAGATAGTCACCAAATGGCGCTGTCTATCAATGCGCAGATTGCCAACAGTCAAGGTGTCAGGGGAGTCTTCAGCTTCTTTGTGTGTTGCCCTCATAACCAATATCTCTCAATACATCACCAATAGTAACTAGATCAAACGAGCGCCATCGATTCTCTACTTTCATTTATTATCATGAGCTCCTCCCTCTTCACCCTCAATATGTGCCTGCAACTGTTGTTGCAATGACATTAGCAATGCTTCTGCCTGTGTAAAACCATACCGTTCCCCGGTCTGCGGAATTTCTAGCAGCAAACGTGAATTGCTTTGACCAATTGGCAACTCATCTTCACGCCAGTAACGCACAATATATACTTGATACGAATTCCTGCTGTTTTTCAAATTATCACCCTGTATCCTTAAGGATCATTTATAGGTTAATAGGGAGTTACTTTGACCAAATTTTTTGGAAACATTAAACTTTTTGGATAGAGTAACAAATAGACGCCTTTAAGACGCCATAAAAAAGATGACGAAACGCCATAAAAAGTTGTAAGGAGTAGATAATCGTCATGGGAAGCCTATCTATACGATTGCTCGGCCCTCCAAACATTGAATTGGATAATCAAATAATAGGCACAAATTTACCCAAAAAGGCACAAGCTCTTTTATTTTATCTGGCTGTAACAGGGCAAACGTATGATCGCGTCTGGATTGCTTCTATGTTATGGTCGCAAGTGCCAGATAAGGTGGCACTGAAATATTTACGAAACATTTTACCCGCTCTAAAAAAACAACTGGGAGATTACCTTTTCATTTCACATCAAACCATCGCCTTTAATCAAGAAAGCTCCTATTTTTTGGATGTTGCTTTATTTGAGAATACGCTTTTCGACCCAAACGCAAATATGAATAATTTGCGCCAGGCAATTGAAAAATACCAGGGCGAGTTTCTAGCCGGGTTTCATATCACAGGCGCTCCATTTTTTGAAGATTGGATGATGATGGAGCGGGAACGTTTACATATGCTGGCTTTGAAAGGCATGGCAAACCTGGTTGAGCGGGCGATAAAGGAACAGAATTGGTCTATTGGGTTGGCAACAACCCAACGGTTGTTACAACTTGAACCCTGGAGTGAGGCTGCCCATCAGCAGCGCATGACCATACTGGCGCTTACCAATCAACGTGGTGCGGCTTTGGCTCAATACGAGACGTGCCGCCAAGTGTTGGCTGACGAATTTGGCGTTGAGCCAACATCCCAAACTCAGAAGTTATATGATCGCATTCGCAGTGGGCAGTTTAATAGGGGGAGCAGTAGCGGGAAGGAGAATCGCCCAACAAAGCGCGTTCATAACTTGCCTCGGTCATTAACGCCTTGTTGGGGGCGAGAAGCGGAGCTGGCGCTTGTGGTCTCGAAGCTGCAAGAGCCTAACTATCCTCTGGTTACGTTGTTTGGAGAAGGGGGCATTGGTAAAACACGACTGGCACTAGAAGCAACCAGACAAACTCTTCCTCATTTTCCCAATGGTGTTTGGTTTGTATCACTGGCTGACATTGTACTAGAAGAAGGAGATGAACAATCTCTGAAGAATCATATTGCTTATGCCATTGGCGATGCAATTAATATGCAATTTCACGACATGTCGTCACCTCTTGAGCAAGTCATCCGCTATCTGCATACACAACGGGCGCTTCTGATTTTGGATAACTTTGAGCACTTGATGCCTGGTGTTTCGCTTGTTATAGAATTATTGGAGCAATTGCCCTATTTAATGATTCTTGTTACTTCCCGTGAGAGATTGGATCTTTTGGCGGAATATGTTGTTCCCTTGAAGGGGTTATCTGTGCCCGAGATGGCAGAGATGCAGGATAGGGCACAATGGATGACATCAAGCAGCATTCAATTGTTCACGGAACGGGCGTCTCGTTTGGGGACGGGTTTCACGTTGGATAGCAGTAACATAGCTGCGGTGATTGACGTTTGTAAACTGGTTCACGGGAATCCTTTGGCTATTGAAATTGCTGCCACCCTCACAAAGTGGCAGGATTGTGCGACTATCGCGGCGGAGATTCGCCAAAATTACAGTGTTTTGTCTACAACAATGCATGGTGTATCGTCAAGACATCAAAGCATTCACGCTGTGTTTGAGTATTCTTGGCAATTGCTTTCTCCTTCGGAGGCACAGGCATTGGCTTATTGTTCTGTTTTTCAGGGGGATTTTTCGGTTACGGCCGTTCAAACCATCACCAATTCCTCCCTGACACATCTCATTGCCCTCGCCAACAAGTCCCTGTTACAGTCAAAACCCAACCGGCGCTTTGAGATGCACACACTGATCCGCCAGTATGCATCTGCCAAATTGGTACAACAAACAGATACGGCGTTAGTACACGAAAAACATAGTTTGTACTATTTGAATCTGTTACCCCAGTATCAACAGCAGTTAAGTCAAGGCATACAAACAACCGAAGAATTATATGCCGACATGCCCAACATACGCATGGCCTGGCAGTGGGCCATTGCCCACAAAGAAATATACGCTCTCGGCAAAGCTGTTGAAGGACTTTCTATACTTTACCGATTGGCTGGCTTATTCTACGAAGCGCAAAATATGTTGGCCCAGGCAATCACCGTATTTGAGCAGGAACCCATGACAACACCAGTTCAAATGCTGTTAGGCCTACTTTATATTGAACAGGGCTTTTTCGTCATGCGAACGATAGGGTCGGACAAAATAACAACTCCATCCCAAAAAGCTTTGCGGTTTGGTGAAGAACTTAATGACAATTTATTACAAGCCAGAGCACATTTCCAGTTAGCCCAAATATTAGTATCAGCAGGAAAGTTAGATGAAAGTCAAACGCACAGCGAAGCTAGTCTCCAATTTGCCCAACGCGATCCGGCGTTACACCGGGAAAAATCACAGGCACTGTTCAGTTTAGGCCATATCGCTGAAGCCCGCGGCGATTATGCAACGGCTCAAGATTATTTTCAGCAAGCGCTGACCCTGGCACAAGAATCAGAAAATCGAATTGATGAAGGACAATTACTAGACGCGTTGGGTACAATTTTTTGGCGGCAAGGTTTATATGATCAGGCCAATGAATATCTACAACAAGGCTTAGTTGTCGTCAAAACAACGGGTGACCAGAATATAAGAGTAAACATCTTAAACAGTTTGGGGGTTATCGCCTGGTATCAAGGATTGTATGCGCAAGCGATACATTACTATGAGCAGAGCTTAGGCATATATCAGGGGATGGGAATTTGGTCGGGTCAAAGCGCCGTGTTAAACAATCTGGGGCTTGTTGCCTGGAAGCAAGAGAACTATGAACAGGCTGTCCGATACTTTGAACAAAGTTTGCAAATAGAGCAGGACATTGGCACACGCTCTCGATCTGGTGTGATCTTGGGAAATTTGGGCATTATCGCCCGCTTGCAGGGACTTTACGAACAGGCCATCCGTTATCATGAACAAAGTCTGGCTATGGCACAGGAAATGGGTGACAAGCCTAGCCTGGGAAGGGCGCTCAATAATCTAGGCATGGTTGCTATAAACCTGGGGCAATTTGAGCAAGCCATACACTACTTGGAAGCAAGCTTAAAAATCCGGCGGGAAGTCAATGACCGAGAGGGGGAGGCTACCACTCTGGTGAATATGGGAGTTGTTGCCTATATTCAGAAACAGTATGAAACGGCGCTGGCATATCATCAACGTAGTCTGGCAATTTCTAAAGAGATCGGCGACAAATCTGGTGAAGCGGCAGCCCTAACGAGTATCGGTATCACCTGGATGGGTATGAAACGGCCGTCCCAGGCTGAAATGGCACTGAAATCGGCTATCTCACTATGGCAAACCACTCATGAACCGAAAAATCTAATGGAAGCCACCACGCATCTATCTCATCTTTATCTGGTGCAAGGGGATCATCGAAGCGCCCTGACCGCATTGGCCGACGTGATGACCTATTTGGAGAATGGTGGCGACTTTTCTGGCACAGAGTATGCGTTTCAAAATTACCTGATAAGCTATCAAGTATTAATTGCAAATCAGGACAATCGTGCCAATGCCATTTTGCATGATGCCTATTCCCGGCTTATGCAGCAAAGCCAAATGATAGAAAACCCAGATTACCAACTCACGTTTTTTGAAGCAGTCTCATGGCATTCGGCGATACGTGATGCCTGGGAGAGATCAGGTTGAGCGTTATGGTGATAGGCAACGGCCGTTAGTTCGGGCCGGCAAACCGTGTTGTCACCAGGTTCGGTTTTTACGGCCGTATCACCACCGGCAAGAAAACCGTTTCGCCACTTGCTGTTTGCCCGACCACCGCAAATTCCGTCGCATGGTCTAGCAGCGTGATTAGTTGATTGTCGGCCGTATCCAACACACAGCCGGAACAGGGATGTGTATCCTGCCATGTGGCCTCACCCTCATCCCAGTAAACCAGCGTCAGCGTCGCTTCATCCACAATCCCTGCACTTTGCCAGTCGTTGTCCTCATAATTGACCGTCACCGTGTACGGTTCGGTGAAGTTGGTTAGCGGCGTCCCCCCGTCATCATAAACCTCGACGTGGAAGCTGATACCGGCAGCGGCACTGTTTTCGTCCAGATTGTCTACCGCACCCACCTGAGGGATAAGCCAGACAGTGCTGCCGGGCGGCAGCGGTGGGAAGGTCAGGTCTATCGCCTGCCAGTTCAGGCTGTCGCCGCCGGGCATCCGCAAAATGGGTAAGGTCGCGCCCCAGTAGCCGCTACCCAGCGTGCGCATGCTGCCTTCCACGCCGCTGATGGGGCTGCTCTGTCCCAACGTGCTGTTTAATCGCAGTGATGTTCCCGTCCCCACACTGCCAGTGCTGCCCAAAACGGATCTACTGAGAGAAAGACTGCTTGGCTGCGGTGTCGCTGTGGGCGTGGGCGGTATTTCTTCCACCGTAACCGTCACTTGCGCCACGTTGTTGTTGATGTCGGGATCGGCCGTTTCTCCGGCGGCGAGGACAGTGTTGACCAGTGAACCGCTCGCATCCGGGGCGACGGCGTAGGAAACTGTGACTACATTGCTAACCTGAAGGTCGCCCAAATCGCACTGGATTATCCACAAGGGGTTGGCAACGGCCGTACACGCCCCCTGGCTGGTGGTAGGCGAAATGACCATTTGCGCAGAAAGCGAGAGCGTGTCCGTCAGAACCACATTGGCGCTGCTGATGGGTCCGGCATTGCTAATCGTGAGGGTGTACACAGCCGTCTCGCCGACAGTTAGGGTGGTAGGAACGGCCGTTTTACTCACCGCCACATCTGCCACCAATGCATCAGACAACCACCGTGCCACGAAAGTCGAGGGATAGTTGTCGGCGTGCCTAAACTGCCCCCCCGTCCAAACGTCGCCCGCCACAGATTGGACGCCAAATACAGTCCCATCCAGCCCATTGCCAAAAGCAGACCAGGCACTGGCATTAAAATCCCAGGCCGCCAGCCGGTTGGCCGCCACGCTGCTGCCCACATCGTTGTAAGCCGCTGTAAACGCGCCGCCCACCAACAGCAGCGACCCATCCGCGCTCAGATTCAGGGCATAAACGGCCTCGTTAAGCCCATTGCCGGTTACACCGCTGCCTGCGCCAAGCGGCGACCACACAGCCCCATCCCAACGAGCAACTTTGTTGGCGTCAACACCGTCAGCTTGGGTAAAACTACCGCCCACATACAGATCTGTACCGTCAAGCGCCAGGGCGTACACAACGCCATTAAGGCCGCCGCCCAACATTGCCCAACTGCTGCCATCCCAGAGGGCAATCCGGTTTGCCGTCACATTGCTGACACTGCTGTTGTATGCCGTCGTAAACGCACCGCCCACATACAAATTGCCGCCTTGCCACAATAATGCCTGCACCGCATGAGACACGCCATTGCCGCTGCCGCCGCTGTCTGCGCCCAATGCGGCCCAACTTGTTCCATTCCACAAGACAACATAATTCGCGCTCACATGATTGCCCGTGTCGTTGTAGGCCGTGGTAAAAGCGCCGCCCACAGCCAGATTGTCATTAGCATCAACAGCCAAAGCGTAGACCGTACTGTTAAGACCGTTGTCCGATAAGCCACTGCCTGCGCCCAAAGCTGTCCAAGTACTACCATCCCATTTGGCAATTTGATTGGCAGAAACACCCGTTCCGCTCGTGGAATCACTAAACGCATAGTAGAAGCCGCCGCCGACGTACAAGTTATCGGCGCTGTCCACAGCCAGGGCATAGACGGAGCCATCCACGCCATTGCCTTTGTCGCCGCTGTCGCCGCCCACCACATGCCAGGCGCTGCCATCCCAACGAGCAAGACCGTTGGCGCTCAGATTGCCAATGGCCGAGAAGAGGCCGCCAACGTAGAGATTGCCCTGACTATCCAGCGCCATGGCTCGGACGGCTGCCCCGCCGCTTGCGCCGCGCGAGTTCGCTCCCTGCGTTTGGGCATTGCTCAAAGCGTGCCAGGAACCATCCCAGCGGGCGATGGCATCAAAACCGACCGCGCTGGTCTGGCTGTTGTAAGCGCGGAATGGGCCTTGAACAATCTGGTCGCCGCCGCCGAGGTATACGCTGCCGTTGTGAACGAGCAGGGCTGTCACCACCCCTGCGTTGACCCCGTTGCCACGCACCGGGGTAGAGGCTATGCCCCCATTTTGGTCAGCGCCAAGAAGGCCCCAGGTCTCTGTCGTCGTATCAAAAGAAGCGACGCGATTTGCATCGCTGTTATCCATCATTAGATGGGTAAAACTGCCGCCGAAGATGAGTTGGTCGCCATCAAAAGCGAGCGCGTCCACGATGTAGTCAACGCCATCGCTAACGGGGCCGCTGTCCCATGCTGCGCCATCCCAATGTGCCAGGTAACGGGTTGGCACGTCGCTCCCCACGTCATCATAGGCAATAGTAAAGTTGCCACCGAGGTATAAGTCGCCGTTGGGGGCGATGGCTAATGCCCTGACCGCATTGTTGACGCCGTTGCCTGTTGCGCCGCTGCCTGCGCCCAAAGCCGACCAGACGCTGCCATCGGTATCCCAGGCGGCGATGTAATTGGTGTCCAGAGAGCTGACGCTGCTGTTGTAGGCGGTGGTGAATGCGCCGCCGACGTAAAGTAGATTGCCGTCCAATGCCAAAGCATTGACAATGTGGTTGACGCCGTTGCCCACAGCGCCGCTGTCTGCGCCTAACGCGGACCAACTGCTGCCATCCCATTTGGCAATGTAGTTGACGCTGACGCTGCTGCCGCTAGCGTTGTAGGCGGTGGTGAACTGCCCGCCAATGTAGAGATTGTCGCTGGCATCTACCGTCAGGGCATAGACGTTGTTGTTGAGTCCATTGCCGCCAGAACCGGCATCATCTCCCAACAGGCCCCAACTGCTGCCGTCCCATTTGGCGATGCGGTAGGCGTACAGGTCTGTGCCGCCGCTGTCGGTGACGTAGATGAAGTCGCCGCCGACGTAGAGATGGTCGTTACTATCTACGGCCAGCGCACGGACGGCACTGCTGGTTCCCAAGCCGACGGGATGCCAGGCGCTGCCATCCCACATGGCGAGGTTGCGGGCATCCTGGTCGCCGGCAATCGTAAAGTCGCCGCCGATGTAGAGGTTGCCTTGACTGTCAGCCGCGAGGGCATAGACGCCGTGGTCGCCGCTGCTTGCCAGACCGGTTCCGGGTGCGCCGTAGGCGGTGTCCCAGGCGCCGGTATCAGTAATGGCGGCGGGGGCGAAGGTAGGACGGCCGTTTTCATCCAGCGTCATCTCCCATCCGGTGGGATCAATGGTTCCCGTGTAGCCCGTGTCCAGGTTTAGCGTGCCGTCCGGGTTGACGAGATGGGCCAGGGGCATGGCGTTGGTTTGCGGGGCGGATCTGAGGAGAACGGCCGTTCCGCCAAAGAGCAGCACCAGGAACAAGGCTGCCCATGCGTAAAAGTGTCGTTTACTCATTGTTGGCTCCTGTCTGGCTGTTTAACGCCGCTTCTAAGGCAGTCAGCCGCGCTTCCAGGTCAGCCAGTTGAGATTGGGTATCGGCCAACTGAGCCGCCCAGAAAGCGTCGTTGGGCTGGCCGACGAGCGTGTTGACCAGGGAGACGCCGCTGCCGCTGCTGCTTTCCATTGCCTGCCCGACGATCTGGTTGGCCAGGGCGGGGGTGAGTTGGGCGGGGGTAATAGAAACGGCCGTTCCATCCCCCAATCCCGAGGCGACCAGCAAATCGCCAGCCCGCACCGGCCCGCGCACGCGCACCGGAACCTGTCCCATAAAGGCAACCAGCGCCATATCATCTTGCACCTTTGCGGCGGCATTGCCCACAAATCCGGCGGCGCTGGAAACGACCCATACGCGCTGTGCATCTGCGGTGTTCAGGTGTAGGCCATCGCTTGTTAGTCCTAATACGGTTCCCGGTTCTGGTGTGTGGGAAACGGCCGTGTGCAGTGGTAGATACTCAGCCAGGTCTGCACCGCTGGTGACGTAAGCCACCCCGCCGCTGCCGTTGCCTTCAATGGCGGCAATGGCTCCGCTGCTGTCGAAGAAGGTGACGTAGTTGACACTACCGCCAGGATTGGCAGCACCAGCGACCAGCGCCAAAACGTCGGGGCTGGTATCGGTAGAATCATTTTCAATGGTTGCTACGTGGGCGCTCAGGTCAGTGGCATTCCCGTTCAGGGTATCTACCACATGCAGTTGGCTTTGTGGCGCATTGGTATTGACACCCATGCCGCCAGTGGCGTGGATGAGGAATTGATTGGCATCGGTGGAAGCGAAGGAGATGGTGGTTCCGTCGCTCCAGACAAACGCATGGTCATGGACGGCAGACGCGAATGCGCCAGCGGCCAGACTACTGTTGCCGCTGGCATAGTTGCTGACGCCACCGGGAATAGCTGACATGTAACCAGCCGCCGAATTTAGCCTGCCACCAGCGACAGATGCGGCATACCCATTGGCTAAATTTTCTTCCCCGCCGCCAATCGTGGCATATTGTCCATCTGCATTATGCCCGAAACCGCCGCCAATGGTTGATCCCAGGCCCGTGGTTGTATTTTGCGACCCTCCGCCGATGACGCTGTTGTCCCCTGCGGTGATGTTGTCAATACCGCCGCCAATGGAAGAGTAGGTGGCTTGTGCTGAGTTGTTATAGCCACCTGCAATCGTTGTGGCTGTGTCTGTAACCGTATTGTTAAACCCGCCGCCAATGGTCGCTACGCCTGCGTCTGCGTAGGCGGAGTTAAAAGAACCCCCAGCGATAACGCTATCTCCACCGGCCGCTCGATTGTAACGGCCGCCGCCGATAGTGGCTCCGTAACCCGACGCGATGTTATCGTACCCGCCAGAAACGGCCGCGTAATCACCAGAAGCCTGAATGAGGTCTCCACCACCTATAGCGCTGAATGCGCCAGTACCACCAACCAGCTTTTGCGCATACTGGGCATAGGGCACGGTTCCGATGGGCTGCAACGGGGCGAGAATCTCGCCGTCTAACTGAACTTGCAGCCAGGCGTCGCCGCCAGCCAGGGCAATATCCAATCCAGGCTGCACCGCGCCAATCATGACGTTGAATAATCCATCCGGGTCGGTGGCGATGGTTTGGATTTCGGTGTAGCGTAGGGTGTAGGTGGGGGGCGGGCCGTAAACGCCAAACTGCATGGCATAGCTGCCGACCTGGGGCACACCGCTGCCGTCTACGATCTGGCCCTGGTAGCTCATTTCTGTGGGCAGGTAGTCGCCATAGGCGTTGCCTGCCGGCGCGACCGGAGCGGACAGATTTTCGGGTGCGTTGCTGCTCCCTTCTTGTCCAGACGCGGTGAGCACGAGAGCGGTCAGGCTCCCGACCAGGATAAAAATGAGGAATAGGGCGCGTAGGAAACGGCCGTGACGCGATTTACCAATTTGCCAATCTGTTAACATAATCTACCTCCAATAATAATGAATAATGAATTGTGAATAGTGAAGTGGCTCCGTATTCACAATTTGTTATTTTGACTGGGCAGGATATTTTGCAGGTAGATAAGCAGGTCGTTCTGGCTGGAAAAGCCGCGCCGGGGTAGGGAACGGCCGTCTACCGCCTCTACTGAATACCGCCAACGGGCGTCTGCCTCTTGCCAACAACGCACCAAATACGCCTGGCGTTTATCGCTTGCCTGTGAATCTTGTCCTTTTGCTTGCATCTTGTACCAGTCTATTGATAATCGTTTACAGATCGTTTACTGGGGATTAGAGATTGACCTAATCTCCAATCTCTGAAAATGACAAATTCGAGCCAACTACTCTTTTTAATGAACACAGTCCGCATTCAGGGCGAAGCAGGAACTGTGGATCAGTTTCGCAGTCACCGGGCGGTGGCTTTGCTGGTGTATCTGGTTTGCCAGCCACAGGCTGTGCCACGCAGTGAATTGGTGGAGCTAATCTGGCCGGACAACCCGGAACGTGGTCGCGCCAATTTGCGTTGGGTGTTGAGTTATTTGAACAAATTACTGCCGGGTTGCTGGGAGACGACACGGCAAACGGCGCAGTTCCAGCCCCAGGCTGACTGCTGGGTGGATGTGCTGGCCTTGCAAGCGGCTTTGGCGGCAGATAATGTGGCAGCGCTGGCAACGGCCGTTTCCCATACACACGGCGAATTTTGTCGCGGTTTTTACTTTAATGAGTCCCCGGAATTCGAGACATGGCTGCTTACCCAGCGCGAACATTGGCAGCGGCAGTTAAGCCTTGCCACCCAACGGCTCATTGACCACCATAACCAGTTGGGGGAATACGGCCGTGCGCTGACCTTCGCCCGCAAATTGTTGGCTCTGGATACCTGGCAGGAACACGCACACCGGCAGGTGATGCTGCTGCTGGCTCGCAGCGGCGATTTCAACGGGGCGCTGGCGCAGTATGAACGCTGCCGCCAGATTTTGGCCGATGAGCTGCATATTGACCCCACCCAGGCCACTGCTGCGCTGGCGGAGCGCATTCGCGCTTTGCGGGAACGCCCCCGGCATAATTTGCCGCCGCAGCCGACCCTATTTGTAGGCCGAGAAGCAGAATTAGCGGAATTGACGGCGCTGTTGGCCGCGCCCGAAAATCGCTTGGTGACGATTGTGGCTGCGGGCGGTATGGGCAAGACGCGCCTGGCAACGGCCGTTGCTGCTGGACAAACGGGCACGTTTCTGGATGGCGTCGCCTTCGTGTCGTTGGCTCCGATCACATCACCGGCCTTGTTGGCAACGACGATGGTCGAGGCCTTTGGGCAGTCACGGCTTCATTGAGCCGCATCAAAGCCACAAATTGGCCGCCGATTATTTGCTAGATGCACTGACTGAGAAGGAATTGTTGCTGGTTCTGGATAATTACGAACAGCTTTTGCCGGACATCTCCTCCTACTGGCTATGTTGGCGCGTGCACCGCAGGTTAAATTGCTGGTTACGTCACGGGAACGATTGAACACGCGCTGGGAACGGCCGTTTCTCTCACCGGCCTACCCTACCCCAAGACAACAAAACCAACGACCACACCTTCAGTGCTCCCCAGCTTTTTCTGCAAGCCGCCAAGCAAGCGCGTCCCGATTTCCAACCGTCCGCTGCCGACCAGCAGGCCATTATCCAGATTTGCCAATTGGTAGAAGGGATGCCGTTGGCTCTGGAGTTAGCGGCGATGTGGATGCGCGTGCAAACGCCAGCCGCCATCGCCGCCGAAATTGCCAACAATCTGGACATTTTGCATACACGTCAGCAAGATTTGCCCGCCCGGCAGCGCAGTATGCACGCCGTTTTCGACCAGACCTGGGCGAGGTTGTCTGCCGCGGAACGACAAACATTGGCGCAGTTGTCCGTGTTTCGCGGCCCATTTTCGGTAGACGCGGCATGCCAGGTGACGGGGACGGATTGGTCGCTGCTGGCGGCGCTAGTGGATAAGTCGCTGCTGCGGCATCATCAGTTCAATGCAGAAACGGCCGTTTACTACGAAATGCACGAATTATTGCGGCAATATGCCGCCAGCCATCTGGCAGAACGAGCCGGCGATGCCCGGCAGTGGCATGGCCAATACTACGCCCAACTGCTGGCCGGGTACGAGCCGTGCCTGCGGGCTGGCGATGAGGTAACAACCACACTCAAGCAGATGCAGCGGGAGATCGACAATATTCGTACTGCGTGGGAGTGGGCGTTGTCTGCCCGGCATGGGGACAGCTTAAACCAGATGTTGGGAAGTATGTACCTGTTTTACTTTTTGCCCTCGTTGGTGCGGGATGGGTTGGCGGTGATGGCCGCGGCGGCGAAGCAGCTTGAGCAGGTTCAGAATGACGATGAGACTTTGCGGTGGGTTTACGGCCGTATTCTGGCACAACAGGGCAGTTTCACATGGCTTTTGCACGAAGATTACGACGCGGCCGAACAGCTTCTCCGTTGCAGTTTAGCCATTTTAGACACGCAAACGAGCAGCATTGAGTTGGCGCAGGCGCTGCACACGCTGGCAAACATCATTTACACCCGTGACTTGCCAACGGCCCAGCAATATTGGGAACGCAGTCTGAAAATTTATGAGCAGGCGGGCAATCTGGAGCGGCAAGGAATGATTCTCCGCAATCTTTGTGTCACCGCGCCAGACTATGCGACCGCGCTCACTTATCGGGAACAAGCGTTGGCGTTGGCTGCGGCAGGCAATGACCGCCGCAACGAGGGGCATCTATATTTCATTGGCAGCGACCATGAGTATCACATGGGGAATCTGCAAGCCGCCCGCGAATTGGCGGAAAAGAGCATTGGCATCATTCGCGCTTTTGACGATCCACCCCATCTCATTTTGGCAACGGCCGTCCTGGTTACAATTTTGACGGCCGAAAACCGATTCGACGAAGCCCGCGCCTTGCTGCAAGAAATGCAAGAAACGGCCGAGAAGTTATCGATTCAATGGCATTCGCTTCTGGTTGAATTGGCAAACGGCCGTTTCGCTTTGGCGGAAGGTCGTCTTGAGGCGGCGGAAACCCGGTTAACGGCCGTCCTATCCAATGTGCCGAATGAAAGATTTTACAATGGTCTTCGCCAGCAGGCATTTTTCCATTTGGGATACCTGAAGCTAGCACAAGGCGATTTGGTCGCCGCCAGAGAACAGTGGCAGAGTTACCTCGCTGCAGAGCAAATCGCTAATCTGCCAACCCGTTCGCGCTGCTGGCGGGCCATGCTGGGGATTGCGAAAACATGGCTGTGTGTGGGGGATTGGGAAACGGCCGTAACCCATCTACAACAAGCCTGCGATTTGGCCTGCGCCATTGGCGCACAAGCTGTCTGGGAAGGGAAAGTGCGGCGGTTGACAGACCTATATCAGGCAGCATCGCCAGATATGGCCTCTTACCTCAGATGCTGGATAGACAGCCTTAATCCCCCAAATCATAATTGATACCGGCCTCATCCAACAGCCGCATTTTCTCCCATTCTGGCATGTCAGCACTGCCACCCGCTTCCTTCAAGACCATAATTTGCCGCAGTTCCACGATCTGGTCGCGCAAAACGGCCGCTTTCTCAAACTCCAGGCTTTGCGCCGCCTGCTTCATCTGCCGCTCCAGCTCCTTGAGCATCTTATGCAGTTCATCTTTGGGCAAATCGGCCGTCGTCGTGTATTGCGCTTTCCTCTCCGCAACGGCCAGCGCCTCTTCCTCGGCATGATGCTCGGCAATGTCACGGGTGAGGTCATGCACTGCTTTCATGATGCTGCGCGGCTCAATGCCGTGCTCCTGGTTGTAGACCATTTGTTTTTCGCGGCGGCGATTGGTCTCGTCCAGGGCGGCCTGCATGGAGCGTGTAATTTTGTCGGCGTACATGATCACCTTGCCCTCGATATGGCGGGCAGCGCGGCCAATGGTCTGAATGAGGGCGGTTTCGGAGCGCAGGAACCCTTCCTTGTCCGCATCCAAAATGGCGACCAGGGAGACTTCCGGCAGGTCTAGCCCTTCGCGCAGCAAGTTGATGCCCACAACCACATCGAACACGCCCATGCGCAAATCGCGCAAGATTTCGGTACGCTCGATGGTGTGGACTTCAGAGTGCAGGTAATGGACTTTGACGCCCATTTCTAGGAGGTAGTCGCTGAGGTCTTCGGCCATGCGCTTGGTGAGGTGGTGACGAGGATGCGCTGCCCAACGGCCGTTCGCTTGTTAATCTCGCCCAACAAATCATCCACCTGACCGCGCACCGGGCGCACCTCTACCTCCGGGTCGAGGATGCCTGTGGGGCGAATTACCTGGCGCACCACTTGCTTCGAATGTTCCATCTCATACGGGCCAGGCGTGGCACTAGTGAAGATGACCTGGTTAATACGCTGCTCGAATTCGTCAAAATTGAGCGGGCGATTATCCAGAGCGCTAGGCAAGCGGAAGCCATAATCCACCAACGTCTGCTTGCGGCTGCGGTCGCCAGCGTACATGCCACGCACCTGTGGCACCGTCATGTGGCTTTCGTCCAAGATGAGCAGGTAGTCGGCAGGGAAGTAATCGAGCAGTGTCCAGGGCGGTTCGCCTTCGGAACGGCCGTCCAAATGCCGACTATAATTCTCCACCCCCTGACGTGTAGCCCACCTCCTTCAACATCTCCAGGTCGTACATGGTGCGCTGCTCAATGCGCTGCGCCTCCAGCAGCATCTTGCGCTCCTTGAAATAGGCAATGCGCTCCGTCAATTCCGTCTCAATATTGTTAATAGCTCCAGCCATCTTATCTTCGTCGGTGATAAACTGTCGCGCCGGAAAAATTTCCACGCTGGCATGTTCTGTCAGCACTTCACCAGTCAGCGAGTCGAATTCGGCGATGCGTTCAATCTCGTCGCCCCAAAACTCCAGTGTGTAGGCCGTTTCCGCATAAGCGGGGAAAAATTTGCAGCGTGTCGCCGCGTACGCGAAACGTGCCGCGCCGCAAATCCAGATCATTGCGGTCATATTGGATGTCTACCAGATGACGCAAAATGGTGTCGCGACGATACGTCTTACCCCGTTCCAGCTTCACCGTAACCTTGCCCCACGCCTCCGGATTGCCAATGCCGTAGATGCAGGAAACCGAGGCGACAATAATCACGTCGCGGCGAGACATGAGGTTGGCCGTCGCCAGCAGGCGCAGCCGATCAATTTCGTCGTTGATTTGTGTTTCTTTTTTCAATATAGAGGTCATGGCGCGGCACGTAGGCTTCCGGCTGGTAGTAGTCATAGTAGCTGACAAAGTAAGCGACGGCGTTGTTGGGGAAAAAGTCGCGGAACTCGCTGTAAAGCTGCGCCGCCAGCGTTTTGTTATGGGCAATGACCAGGGTCGGGCGCTGCGTCTGCTGGATGAGATTGGCGATGGTGAAGGTTTTGCCGGTTCCCGTTGCGCCCAGCAAGGTTTGGAAGTGCTGCCCGGTTTCGAGGCCGTTGATGAGTTGGGTAATGGCTTCGGGCTGGTCGCCCATCGGTTGAAAATCGGATTTGAGTTGGAATTCAGGCATGAAATACCTCTAAGTAAGGATGAAGGGTGAGGGATGAAGGATGAAAATGATAATAGAACGGTAGTTCCGAATTGTATCACAAGGGAGAGGAAGGGGAACGGCCGTTGCCCCTAAAACCACATTTCTTTCAGCCCTGTTCACCGGACGTCATTTCCCTCTTTGCCGGGCGTCATCACGGCCGTATCATGCCGCTTGTATCTCCCCAGGTCTTCAATAGAATCGTAGAGAATTTGCAGCGCATAAAGCGGGTTGTGGGCAAACAAGCCGGGGTCTTTGATGGAAAACTGGTAATTATAGGTGGCTCGTAACAGCCGCGGCGTCCAATCTATGTAACGATCACCTTCATCTGCACTAATGAGGCCGTCATCGTCACTGTCAATAAAAAATAAGGGTAAGTTGTGGCATCGTAGCCGATGGGCGTACCTATCCAATCATTGGCATAGGCTTGCAGCGCTTCTAGCAAGGCATCGCGCATGGTATCAATCTCGCCGGCAGCCCCTTCCGTGATGTCCCCATCGCCATCCCAATCTTCCTCATAGTAGCGAATGCGATGCAGTTCCCCTACCGTATCTGCGCCTTCATGGCACTCGGCACAATCCTGCGCCCGTACCGTGAGCGTATGGGCATCATGGCATTCAATGCAGGCATTGTAGTCGCTGACATGCTCATAGCGCCCCACGTACCCGGACCAGTCATATTCATATGCGCCCATTGCCTCTGTGCCAAATAGGCTGGCTGCCGCCGCGTAGTAGTGGATGTTGACGAAGCCCAGATCACCGCTTATTTCGTCATCGTCCAACCCACCTGTCCGTTCGTTGATGTTCACTGTGGAACTGCGCCCTTGGTGGCATTGCATACAGACGGCTTCCTGCCCCAGCCCTTGCAGTTGAATGCCAGAGGGCATGATGACTTCGCTGAGGGTTTCAACGGCCGTATGATGACACACATCACAAGTAATCACCGTGCCAACGGGGGCCGCTTCATCCACAACCAGCGCTTCGCTGCCATCTGCGCCCACATAATCCAGAAATCCCGGCGTGCTGTGGCAGCGGGCACAGGTAGTAGGTATCTCCGCCGGGTCATCCCCATTCCAATGCACAAACGCTTCCGCCGCCGCGTCCGCATGGGCAGACGACTGCCAGGCCACTTCTATGGGGTCGGTGGTAGCCGTGGGGCGGGTAGTGGATTGCAGTTCCGGCATGTCCGCGATGAGCGTGGGCACGGCCGTTTCAATCGCCCCCGTCTCTACCGCACTCGTTGCCAGAATCGCTGCCGCCGCCGGGGCTGCCGTGGTCATCGTCCCGCGCGGTGTGGCGAGCAGCGCGGCCGCAGGCGTGGTGCTGACGGCTGTTTCCGCTGTAGATGTTGCCTGATCTCTGCCGAACAATGCAAATGCCCCACCGCCCAACAGAGCCAGCAGCACAATGCCCACAATAGCCCAACCCCAGGCAGGCAAGCGCCGCTGCTGCCCGGCAACCATAGTCGGTGCGGTGGGCGGTGTTGGCGGCGTCAGCATAGGCGCAAGGGTGGCAGGTCTTCGTCCACAATCGTCGGCCTATCCATAAAAGCGGGCGGCTCCACAATGGTTTGATCCGGAACGGCCGTTGTCCCAGCCGCCGGAATCGTTGGAGCCGCTGCCAACTGCGTAAACGCCGCTGCCAGCGCTGCGCCCGTGGCAAACCGTTCCCCGCGCTCCTTCGCCATCACCTGCTGAACAAAGCCCTCGTACACCTGCGGCAAGCCCGGATTAATGGTGCAAATCTCCGGGACAGGCTCCAAAATATGCTTCAGCATCAACTTCGTGGGCGTGGGCGCGGTATAGGGCGGCTGCCCGGTCAGCAGCTCAAATAAAACCACCCCCAGCGCATACAGGTCGCTGCGGCCGTCCAGCTTTTGATCCCCCTGCACCTGTTCTGGACTCATATAGGCTGGCGTGCCCACAATCGTCATCGTCTGCGTCGCCTCTGCCATTCGCGCAATGCCAAAATCAGAGAGATAGGCGCGATCTTCCTCGTCAAACAGCACATTTTCCGGCTTCAAGTCGCGGTGAATGATGCCGCGCTGGTGAGCACGGTCTAGCGCCGGGGCCAATCGCTGCAAAATCTGCTCGGTTTGGGCGAAGGGCAGCGAGCCATTCAACCGCTGGCGCAGCGAGCCGCCAGCCATATAGCGCATCACCAAAAACGGCTGGTCGTCATGCTCGCCAAAGTCATACACGGGCACAATCGCCGGATGCTCTAACGCGGCAATCATTTGTGCTTCACGCATGAAGCGTTCGCGGAACTGGCTCTCGAAGGTGAACTGGCGCGGCAGCACTTTGATGGCAACCTGGCGCTGCATATATGGGTCCAATGCCAGGTAAACGACGGCCATCCCGCCTCGGCCGATTTCTTTGATGATTTCATAACGCCCGATGGCTTGTCCTGCTTTCATAACGTGATTATACGGCCGTTCCCCCCAATTCTCAATCAAGGCCATGAAACGCGGCTGCACACCTGTAGAGGCAAGGCGACGCCTTACTCCACCCGCCTTTCCTGACATAATTTAACCAGTTCATCCAATCGTCATGTGCATTTGCAATAATTGATGAGTGAAGAAGTTTTAACTCGCCGATTTGCACCATCCAGGTCTTCATAGTTAATGTTGAAGAGAAAGGCCATTTCCTTGATCTCATTTTCATTAACGCAGCCCACCGCTATTAATGCCTACCAGCATAGCCACTTTCTGACGATTCAATTGACCCAATTCAGGTAAGTATTACCTGCCCAATGCCAGGCAAAATAACAGGCCATTGACACCTTTTTTCAGCCCGTGTTATGCTCTGAAAAATAGTATATCATCGTTTCATATTGTCGATTAAAAACTATGTCACTCCGTAATCAGAAAGTAACCCCAACAAATAACCTGATATACCAGGAAAAGTTCACTTCGAATAAGACAGAAGCATTATTCATTGCCCTTGCCACCATCTTTCTCTTACTATTTATCTGGCACGCAAGCAGCAGTCTGGATGCCCTTGCCGTCGTTTTCATTTGCCTCTTTGGCCTCTTCCTCTTTTATTCGCTGAACTTCAGAACCCTCTTGATCCGGCTTAACTCACAGTCATTAAAGCTCACGTTTGGCATCTTCACGTGGACAGTCCCTCTAAATAATATTGCTGATTGCCAATTCGATAGCATCCCCCCGTTAATGAGAATGGGTGGTGCCGGTATCCACTTCATGAGTATTCGCAAGCGATACCGTGCCTCATTCAATTTCCTTGAATATCCTAGAGTGGTCATAGCGTTCAAACGTAAGGTTGGCCCTGTCCAAGATATATCCTTCTCGACACGTCAACCAGAGAAAGTGATTCGACTCATTCAAGAAGCGGCAATTGCCGAGTAAATTATTCAATAACATCTGCAAACTATTTTCAGGAGAGATAACTATGAACCATGCCCTTCGCGCTTACCAAAATGAGGATGGCAGCTTTGAAGCAGACATGCGTGGCTGGGTCACAGTAGAAGCGTTGTTGACGCTGCGGGCTAATGGGCTGTTATAAATGTCGGATTTCCTCATCAGAGCAACGACCGCGGAAGATGTCCAATGGATAGAAATGTTTATCATCCAGCAGTGGGGGGCAAATCTAGTTGTGGCGCATGGCGACATTTATTATCCACACATGCTCCCCGGCTTCCTGGCCGAGAAAGATAGCCTGCCTGTCGGATTGGTGACGTATCACATGGATGGCGCAGCATGTGAGATTGTGACGTTGGACAGCTTGCAACCGGGGATGGGCATTGGGTCGGCATTGGTAACGGCCGTGCAACACGCCGCTCGCCAAGCCAATTGCACCAAACTCTGGCTAATCACCACCAACGACAACCTGCATGCCCTCGGCTTCTACCAAAAACGCGGCTTTGAATTAGCTCGAATCCATCGCCACGCCATCACCCAGTCCAGACAACGCAAACCATCTATCCCCTTGTTAGGTTCTAACAACATCCCCATCCGTGACGAAATCGAACTGGAAATGCCCCTTTAACATCCCCTCTCTCCGTCATCCTTACTTCCTTCTTGAATCTCTTGCCCTTTCTCGGTATAACTAGGGTATCCAATTAATTGCGTCTTTTCTTTTTTAGGCAGATTTTTGCCAGGAGGTGGGCTATGCCCCAGCGTGTGCTTTGGCTTTTGTTTGCTTTTATGTTCCCTGTCGTTATCTTGCTCCAATGGACAACAACTTTTTCAAACCCATCTGTTACACTGCATAATCCGCAAGATGTGATCATCAGCGAAGTAGCCTGGGGTGGCACGACCGCAGGGTCTGCTGATGAGTGGATTGAACTGTACAACAACACGGCCGTTCCCATCACCCTCACCAACTGGACACTCACTGCAAACGATGGTGTGCCGTCCATCATTCTGAATGGCACCATTCCCGCAAGCGGCTTCTTTCTGCTCGAACGGACTGACGACAACAGCGTCAGCGACATCCCCGCAGACCAGTTTTTCACCGGCGACTTGAACAACACCAGCGATGGTCTAACTCTACGGGACGATGGGGGACAGGTTATTGACAGCGCCAACGCTGATGGCGGGGCATGGCCTGCGGGCAGTGGCAGCCCAGATTACACCAGTATGGAACGCATCAGTCACACGGCCGTTCCCGGTGATAGCAGTTGGGCTGATAATGATGGCATCACCGTCAACGGGCTGGATGCGGATGGCAATCCATTACAAGGCACACCCAAGGCCAACAATTCAACCTGGGGCGCGGAGGGGGTTGACCTGGTAACGAGCAAACAAGGGCCGCTCACGGCCGTTGCCAACACACCCATCACCTATCAGATCAGCCTGCGCAATAATGGCAATCTGACGGCAACGGCCGTCACCCTGACCGATACACTACCTGGCTGGCTCACCTATTTGAGCGACGACAGCGGCCTGCTTATAACGCATACCCCGCCACTGCTCATCTGGCAGGCGGGTGATTTACCCGGCGGGGCGACCCTCACCTTCACTCTCTCTGCACAAATCGCTCCTAGTGTCACCGGTGTCATTACTAACCAACTGCTGGCAAGTACCATTTCCATAGAAACAAACACGGCGAATAATGTAGCAACGGCCGTCACCCAAATTGACAGCGGCATCCCGCCCAACGTCCTCATCGACGCTGCCTACTATGATGGCATTGAAGACACGGGCGATCAGGATGAAGCCATTGCCTTGCGTAATGTGGGGCAAACCCCGGTGAATCTGGGCAACTGGCGGCTCAGTAATGGCACGAGCACGGCCGTCATCCCTGCTAACACCATTCTCCCGCCAGGAACCATCATCTGGCTAGCAAAAAATACAAACGCCTTCACTCACACCTTTGGCTTCCTCCCCGATGTGACCATGCCCTCCTGGCCCGGCTTCAGCAATGACGGTGATGAAGTCATCCTCAGCAATGACGCAAGCCTCATCCAAGATGTGCTGGTTTATGAAGATGGCAACACGGCTCACGCAGGTTGGTCGGGAACGGCCGTCATCCCCTATACTGCTGGCGGGCTGTTCGGCGCAAAAGGACAAATCCTCTACCGACGGCTGGAGCCGCTAACAGGGCTGCCCGTGCCAGACACGAATACCGCCGCTGATTGGGCATCGTGGACGGGGGATGTGTGGAACGGCCGTAAAGTACGATACCCTGGCTGGAATTTAGAGCAATTCTTCTTCACACAACAGATCACAGAAACAGGAACTATCACCATTGCCATTGCGCCAGATAATGCCTATGATGCTGTCATTGCCGCGCTGGATGCAGCCACGCAAACCATCCACATTGAGAGCCACACCTTCGAAAACCTGGGTATTGCCGATGCGCTGGTGCGTGCCACCGATCGTAGCGTTTCCGTCACTGTGCTGCTGGAAGGCGATCCTCCCGGCGGTCTGACGGATCAAGAAAAGTACATTTGCGCTCAAATTGCAGCGGCCAATGGCGCGTGCTGGTTCATGATCAACGACGATCCCGCCGACATCGCCGACCGTTATCGTTATTTACACGCCAAGTTTGTGTTGATTGACGGCCGTCAGGTGATCATCAGCAGCGAAAACCTCAGCCCTAACAGTTTGCCCTATGATGATAAGAGCGACGGAACCTGGGGGCGGCGCGGTGTGGTCTTCATCACGGATGCGCCGGGTGTGGTGCAGCACGTCACCGCCATCTTCGCTGCCGACTTCGACCCCACAAACCACGCCGATTTGCTGCAATGGAACGCAGGTTCGCCGGATTATGGCCCGCCGTCGCCGGGCTTTGTGCCCATCACCGTCACCGGTGGCATCACGTACCCAGTATATTTCCCGGAAACGGCCGTGTTCAACGGTAGCTTCTCCTTTGAAATCGTGCAATCTCCAGAAAACAGCCTACGCAACGTGGACAGTTTGCTCGGCCTGGTCAACCGCGTCGGGGAGGGTGACACGTTATTGGTAGAACAGTTGGAGGAACGGTCGTATTGGGGGCCATCCACCAGCAACCCCACCGACGACCCCAATCCACGCCTGGAAGCATACATCGATGCCGCACGACGCGGCGCAACCGTACGCATCCTCCTTGATGAATTCTTCGACGACAACAGCGCCACCAGCAATGATGCTACCTGCCACTACGTCCAAGAAATCGCGCAGCAAGAGCATTTGCACCTCACCTGCGCACGCCACAATCCAACCGGGTTGGGCATTCACAATAAAATGGTGCTGGCGCAGATCAACGGGCAAGGCTATATCCACATCGGCAGCATCAACGGCACGGAACAAGCCAGTAAAGGCAACCGCGAACTTGCCGTCCAGGTACAATCAGACGAGGCTTACGTGCTGCTGGCAGCTATGTTCGAACGTGATTGGCCGCACCGCCTCTACATGCCCCTGCTCTACAAAGATTACATCGGCCCAGCTACCTACCCGCTCATCGGCGAAATACTCTATGATCCGCCCGGTCTGGACGATGCCGAGTTTATTGAGTTGGTGAATCCAACTTATTATGCAATTGACTTGGGCGGTTATGGGCTGGGGGATGCCGTGAACCGCGCTGATTTTGAAGATGTACGCCGTTTCCCGGCAGGCACATTTATCCTGGCGCAACAAACACTGGTCATTGCCACGACAGCTTCGGCATTTTGGGATGAGTATGGCTTCTACCCTGATTTTGAGATATTGGAGACGGTCACGGCCGTACCCAATCTCATCGACGATCCCACTTGGGGCGACCCTGCCACCTTCCTACAACTAGGCAATCAAGGCGACGAAGTCATCCTGCGCAACACCCTCGATCAGACAATTGACGTTGTAACCTATGGCACGGGCACTTATCCTGGCGTTACCAGTTGCCCCCTCGTCCCCACTTCCAACAACAGCCTGGAACGCTACCCTTACTGGCGAGACACAAACGATTGCAGTTATGATTTTCGTATCTGGCCCTTCCCCAATCCAGGGACGCTCCCCTAAACAAAAAGAGCCAGCTTTGAGAAGCTGGCTCTTTATTCATCAATAATTAGGTTTGTAAAAGGAAAGTAACTCAGCTATCCAATTCTTGGTAAAAATAAAAAGGCCACAGCAAATGTGTGGCCCCTCCCAAAATAACAGATTCCAATTAATTGCCAAACAAATCTGCGGGATCGACACCATCAGGGTCTTGTACGTCTAATGACAATGGCGAACCTGCACGGGTAGTAATTATTGTTTCATAAATAATAGCTGGTGCTTCATAAGCCGCACGTTGTTCCTGAGATTTCTCCTGAACATGTATATTCTTCAATGATTTCATTTCTTGCTCCTTTTGCATCCTCATTCAGTACAATCTTCTAATTAGGCTCAAAGAGAATTAGTGCAAGTGTGCGGACTATCCTCTTGGACACTTCTGGATATTATGGATAAATTCCTCAGTCTTGTCAACAAGTCTTAAAGCCCATTGCATAATACCCCCTTTATCTTACAACTTTTCTATCGTAACATCTTTAATTCGTAAGTATATGGGAATTTAAGACTATCACTATCAGACCGGCGAAATTTATTGAGCAATGATGAAGTCATCATGCATCAATCTGACATTTCGCAGGTCTTTACTGTGTATACATTAAACATCACACCCACCAGCCATGCATGCAACCTCTTGTGCGGCCGTGGTCAAATCTTCTTCCTCATAACGGTAAATCTTAGAAAAATCAATCTCTGGGAAATCTTTACTTAGCTGTTCGTAATGCTCTTTTGTGATTTCCACATACGGCATTTGGTCATACTGTGCATCAAACGCAGGTAGGAAAGCCATTCCACCAACTTTTTCCTGATGCTCCCAAATCCACTTGATCATATCTATGACTTCATCCGATTGATAAGTAATGGTAACGCTAGGATTATGTTCTGTATAGTGAGTCTTATTTTGCAGCCAATATTCACACTGCTCAATAGCTGAACGCTGGCTGCGGGTAATGGCCTGCTCAGGGGATTTGACAGGGAAATGAATTACCCATGTATTAGCGTTTTCACGGGTCTGTCCATTTTCTGGATCCATTGGCACGCCGGCATCATGCAAGACCTTGAGCACAGGTGTGTGAGTGCCAACACGCACATTGCGTATATAGTAAGGCGCCCAGCGTGAATGTAGCCCGGAAGATGAGTTAAGTAGCTGCGAAGAATTACCGGATGGCTTGACACAAGTTGTAGCCGCAGACTGATTGATATCTAGTTGGGCAGCTAACGAACGATTTGTTTCGAACACAACTTTCTGTAGTTGCTCTTGCACGGCAGGGTCTTGAGCAGCAGGGCTATCCATTTGTCCATTCAAATCTACACCAAGCAGCCGTTCTTCAACGCAGTTTTGTTTCCATATAGGGCGCAGTCCGGGGAAATGGGTTGCCATAGACTGGATCGTGCCGATGATGGTAGCGAGTTCGGCTTTCTCAGACAGCGTCTCCAATGTATCGTCGTGGCGAGCAACGATGCTGGTGAGATTGCAAAATTGATACGGCCGTAAAATAATCTCTCCGCACGGGTTTGTACCAAACACGGCCGACTTCCGCCGTTCCGGCTGCCCTTTCACAGCAGCCCGCCGGTTAAAAATACCCGGCTCGCCACGACCAGATTCCACCATATCTAACACAAAGCGCGTAATCTCCGCCTGATCTAACTCCCGCTCCGGCCACACCGCCGAATTGTTTGCATTCCAGCGCTGGCTGTTGTTACGCCAGAAATCGCCATCTTTGCAATGCCGCATTTCCTGGTCATCATAGTCAAACAAGGAGATCATTGCCGTGCGCCGCACGCCTCCAGAAACAGCCGCATCGCCCACCGCACACATAATGTCATGCGCATCTAACGGCCGTAAAAAACTCCCCTGCCGTGCCAAAATACGCGTCCGCGCAAAATCCAACATCTTGCGCAAAGGTTCCGGGCCAGAAGCACGTCCGCCCTTCACCCGCAGCGGCACCCCCGCCGGGCGCACCTGCGAATAATCAAACACCACATCATCGCCCACAAACCACGCTTCCAAACCAACACGCACCGCCTGCGCCCATCCCTCAGACGAATCGGGAATTACAAAGGTTTGCACCGGGTTCCCCTTCTGCCGCGCAATCCTAGGGAACTGCTCCACATACTGGCTTTCCACCGAAAAGCCCACGCCACAGCCACTCATAGAAATGACCAATGCTTCCACAAACGAATTAATGCTGTCCACTGGCATGTAAGAACAGTTGTAAATAGCAATGTTATTACGCCGGGCGGCGGGGCCAGCCATTGCCAACAGCCGCATGGATGGCATCACCTTCATTTGCAAAATGCCCTGACGCACTCGTTCATATGTCTCGGTCGGCAGCCGATAATCAGAAAGCTCCTTCAAAAAATCAACTGCGCGATCCACCGTTTCAATCCAGGTCTCGCGGCGGCCCAGTTCATAATTAAAACGAGAATACTTGTCATAAAACTGGAATTTTTGTAATTGCGTGGGGAAATATTTGTCGGATTGGGCAAAGGCATCGCGCACGTCATCCGGCACAGGGCGGCGCGTGCGCATCTTGGCGTGTTCGGCGCGATAGAGAATGTAGTGCTTGGCAGCATCATATTCGCCTGCTGCTTGCAGCGCCATTTCTACAATGTCTTGCACTTTTTCTACAGTGGGCAGGTCGTATTTGGCAGCAACCACATTAATCACTTGCTGCGCGAGGTCTTCAACGGAGGTGTGAGGCTCATTTTCCAGGCTGGCAAAACATTTGCGAAGAGCGTTTTCAATGCGTTCGGTATCAAAGGGGACGATACGGCCGTCCCGCTTTACAATCTGTTCCGGCACGGCTACCTTAAAATAAATGCTATGTCCATTTACAGGAACCGCACCATTTGTTCCATTTAATCCATTACGTGACTGCTTACTAATAACACTACGCTTATCTTGATTACCCGACATGAACCCTTCTCCTTAAATTAATTTTAGTGAGCACAAAAAATGCAGCGCATAAGCTATGCACTGCATACTGCATTGGCCGAAGCCGTATTTACTCGTTTAGCAAGCGATCTATTTCGTGACGTATGGATTCGAGATCATCAAGCTGCAAATACACAATGGCATAACGAATATAAGCCACTTCATCCAGCTCTTTCAGCTTACTGATGACTTTATCCCCCACCGAACGGCTGGGCACTTCTGAGCGCCCCATTTGTTGCAATTCAGCCTCAATTTCCCCGGCAATACGGTCAATGTCCGAGGCTGCCACCGGGCGTTTGGCACAAGAAACTCGCAGCCCGCCAATCAGTTTATCCCGGTCAAATTCTTCGCGTGTACCATCCCGCTTCACCAACAATGGTGTCGCCAAAATCGGCCGTTCATAAGAACTAAAACGCCGGTCACATTTATCGCATACCCGTCGCCGTCGCGTCCCTCCGCGAGTGTCGTGGCTGGTATCTATGACCCTTGTTTTCTTATTGTTACAGTATGGGCATTTCACCGCTACCCTCTCAATCTGTCCTTAAAACCCAATTATGGGGCATTTGCTTGAAATCTTAGCGATACCGCCAAATACAGGGGTCACTCGCAAAAATACCCCCACATCTGGTACAACTAAGGGCGAATTATAACATAGGGATAGATGCATGACAAGCAAGCGACCCGTGAAAAAACCTTAAAACTTGCTACTGCTGTAGCAGGGGAATCAGGGGATTGGAGACCATACAGTCTCCAATCTCATTTCCTTAATTCCGCTTACGCAAAAATGCAGGAATGTCGAGATCAGTGGGGGAAAACGGGGATTCGGTGCGGCGGGGAGTTGGAGCAGGTGACGGCCGTTTCTGTTGTGCAGATGTCACCGGAGCCGTTGTCGGGCGGGCCGGACGGCGATCAACAGGCCGCGCCATTTGCCGGATACTTGGCACCGAATGCTCAAAACCAGTGGCAATCACCGTAATGCGAATCTCATCCTGCATCGACTCATCAATCACCGCGCCAAAAATCAAATTTACATCGGGATGCGCCGTCTCACGGATGATAGCCGCCGCCTGATTAATTTCGTACAAACCCAAATCTTTACCGCCCGTAACATTGAACAGGATACCGCGTGCGCCATCAATCGTCACATCTAGCAGACGGCTGGACAGCGCCTGTTCAGCGGCTTGTTGTGCGCGGTCATCGCCGGAGCCATGCCCTACTGCCATCAGCGCCGCACCGCCCATTGACATAATGGTCTGCACATCGGCAAAGTCCAGGTTGATCAGGCCAGGCACCGTAATCAGTTCACTGATACCCTGAATACCCTGGCGCAGCACGTCATCGGCCATGCGGAAGGAATCCAACAGCGACATGCGCTTGTCGGCCATTTCCAGCAGCCGATCATTGGGGATGACGATCAACGTATCCACATGCTCTTTAAGCTGCTCAATGCCTGCCTCAGCAGCACGCATCCGCTGCGAACCTTCAAACATGAACGGCCGTGTCACCACCCCAATCGTCAACGCACCCTCTTCCCGGGCTGCCTTCGCCACAATCGGAGCCGCACCCGTGCCCGTGCCGCCGCCCATACCGGCCGTCACAAACACCATATCTGAACCGTGCAGCGCCTCATGCAGCATGTCCAAAGACTCCTCAGCTGCCTTTGCGCCCACATCGGGATTGCCTCCCGAACCCAGGCCGCGCGTCGTTCGTTCACCAATTTGAATCTGCCGTCGCGCAAGGCTGCCCACCAATGCCTGACTATCCGTATTGATGGTAATGAAATCAACCCCAGCAATATTCTCCTCAATCATGCGATTGACTGCATTGCCGCCGCCGCCGCCCACGCCAATCACACGAATGAGAGCCGAGCCTTCGGCTGCTGGCATACGTTGTACTTGCTTTGTGTTACTCATATCTTTACCCCTCTGCATATAAACTCTTAAATCATGTCAACTTTCTATAAACTGGAAATTAAGCCAACTCAACCCCTAATCTCTAATCTCCAGTCGCCAATCTCAATTATCATCAGGCAACAATGCCCGCAAAATCCCACCAAATCGCCGCGACCACTGTCCCGGTTGATTTGGCCGAGGCCGGTACGCATTCTGCCCACTCATCGCCCAGCGCAGCAAACCCACACCTGTGGCATATGCCGGACTTTGCAATGAATCAACCAGACCCACCAAATTACGCGGCACGGCCACCCGTGCTGGCACATTCAACACCCGCTCCGCCACTTGCGCGATCCCGCGAACCTGTGCCGACCCGCCGGTCAGCACAATGCCTGCGGGCAACAAGCCATCGTAACCGGAATGTTGAATTTCTTTCAAAATAAGCTGGAAAATTTCTTCCACTCGCGCTTCCACCACTCGCGCCAAGTCCTGTCGCCCTACCTGGATTTTTTCGCCGCCAAATGGTTCCACTGTAAACACATAGTCCGGGTCAATTTCATCTGGGCGGCAGTCTCCGTAGCGAATCTTCACCTCTTCTGCTACCTCATAAGGAGCACGCAAGCCAATCGCAATGTCGTTGGTAATGTGGTAGCCGCCCACCGGAATCACTTTGGTATGCCACACGTTGCCTTGCATATACAGGGCAATATCCGTTGTGCCACCGCCAATATCGGCCACAATCACGCCCATCTCGCGCTCGTTCGCCTCCAACACTGCTTCGGCGGAGGCGATGGCGTTGAGAACGTATTCATTTGTATGAATGCCCACGTTGTCTGTGCAAGCGGTGAGGTTTTGCAAAGCTGAAGACGAAGCCGTGACAATATGTGCTTCCACCTCCAGCCGAAAGCCGTGCATCCCTACTGGGCTGCGCACGCCATCTTGCTCGTCAATGGTGTAGCTGCGCGGGATGAGATGGACAATCTGGCGATTGTGCGGCACAGGAATGGCTTGCGCCGCATCCAGCGCACGCTCAATATCTTGTGTGGATACGCCAGAATCGCTGCGGCTGATAGCAACCGCACCACGGCTGTTGGTGCAGCCAATGTGTTCTCCAGCCATGCTTACAAAGGCTTGGGAAAGGTGGTAGCCCGACGTTTGTTCGGCCGCTTCCACCGCTTTGGCGATAGCGTTGGCCGCCTCGTTCACATCCACAACCATGCCCTTGCGCAGCCCACGTGAGGGCTGCACGCCCAGGCCGATGATTTGAAGCTGCCGCTCTCGCACCGCACCTACCAGGGCACATACCTTGGTTGTGCCAATGTCTAGTGCAAAAATGATTTCTTCCATGACATCTCTCGAAAACGGTATTCAGTATTCAGTGGCCTATCTACTGCTTACTGACCACTGATTACTGCTTACTAACCGCCGTTTGCCCGGTAATAAGGTTTCTCTTGGTTGCTGACGCTGACGTACACCGGGGTTAGCCCGCGTGCCAGCAAGTCATCGATGATGGTTTCGTAGACAACAAGTTTTTGGGCCATATCTGTACCTGTGCCAAAGTAGGCTTCCCAGCCACGGCCGTCTTCATACACCAACCCTTCTGCAGGGCGGTAATAAAGCCTGCTAATATTGGGGCGCAGTTGGCGTAACTGCAATGCCCCGCTGAGTACATCGTCGGGAATGAAGGAAATTGCGGGTTGGGCAACGGCCGTTTCCCCATCACCTTCTTCCTCATCCTGTACAACCACCGGAGCGGCTGCCCGCTGCGACACAATTTGCAGCAGCCCCGACGCCATACCGCGTGACGGGACGAGACGGCCGTCCTCAGTGACCCAATAATCCAAACCGCCTTCCTGCCACACCGCAATCGGCGACTCTTCCTTGACCTGAATTAACACCTCATTCGGCCAACTTAACGTCACCGTCGCCGAGACAATCCCCGGCACGGCGGCAATGTGATCCGCCGCCTGCGTTGGGTTCACAGCAAACACATGATTGCCACCCAGGCCGCTCGCCGCCACAATTTCCGCTGGCGGAATGGATGCCGCCCCTTCCACGGGAACGCTGGTCAAGTAAAAATTCACATCCATGCCCACTAAATACAGCGCAAAAATCATCAACGCCAGCAAACTCAGGCTGATCCAGCGTGGCGAAAAGATGACCTGTTTAACGGCCGTCCATGAAGCCTGCGCCGGGCGATTACTACTGCGGCTGCGACGCCGCCGCACCTTGCGTGGCACTTGCAGCCTCGGCCCATGCACCACATGAGCCGTTTGCATCCGCCGCATGGTTGGCTGTTTCCGCAAACGCTTGCCATTGTTTTGTGAACGTGATGATTGTCTTTTCATAGCTCTTAGCAATTAGCTGTTAGCAATTGGCCACCGACTATTGTCAATTGACCATTATTCCTCTCGTCTCGTTCGCGTCTTTCCTTTCTCATCCGCCCGCTCTATCGCCAAAGAAATGAGGCGATCCAACAGTTCTGGGTAACTCATCCCCGTCGCTTCCCACAACTTGGGATACATAGAAATGCGTGTAAAACCAGGGATAGTATTAATTTCGTTAACATAAATCTCGCCGCTATCCTTATCCAGCAGCAAGTCCACGCGGCCCAATCCAGCACAATCAATTGCTTTATACGCTTGGACAGCCAGCGTTCGCAGGGCTTCCGCCGTGTCTGCGGGAACCTCTGCCGGGATAAGTAGTTCGGAATACTCATCCGAGTCTGGTTCGAGCAGGTATTTAGCCGTGTAATCATAAAATTCGCGGCGCGGCCGTACCTCGCCCACCACGCTGGCAATGGGGTCGTCATTGCCCAGCACAGAAATTTCTAGCTCGCGGGCATCAATACCCTGCTCCACAACAATACGCCGGTCATAATCGGCAGCCTCGGCCATGCCCTGCTCCAATTCTGCGCGGTCGTGACATTTGCGAATGCCCACGCTGGAGCCTAAATTGGCAGGCTTGGTGAAGACCGGGTAGTGCAGTTTGGCTTCGATTTCATCGAGGGTGTGGGACGGCCGTTCCCGCCAATCCCCTCTCGTAAACAGCAGCCAGGGCAGCAGCGGCAGCCCGTTCGCCGCCATCACATACTTGAAGATGGCCTTGTCCATACCCACCGCCGAGCCAACCACGCCTGCGCCGACATAGGGCAAACCGGCCAGTTCCAACAAACCCTGCACCGTGCCATCCTCACCGTAAGGGCCGTGCAGCACCGGGAAAATCACGTCCAACTGGGCCACTTCCGAAAGTGCGGCAGGTTTCGCCGCTTCCATTTCCACCTGCATCAACGCCGATGCCTGCGGATCGGGCAGCAGTGTGGCGGGGCGGGCGGTATCCAGCCCTTCGGCCAGCGCCGCTACTACATCACCTGTCACCCAACGGCCGTCCTTGGTAATGCCCACCGGCACCACTTCATACTTCGCCTCATCCAACGCGCCCATCACCGACCGCGCCGATTGCAGCGAAACCTCATGCTCGCCAGACCGCCCGCCAAAAATGACCCCAACTCGTATTTTCTGCGTTACTTTCGATTCTTCAGTCATCATTTCTGTTCAAATTGCCAATGGCTAATAGCCAATAGCCAATTGTCAATGAAAAGCGCATCCTGTTGACAATTGGCAATTGATCATTGGCTATTGGCCATTAATCAAATTCCCAATCGCCTACCAACTCCACTTCCAATTCCATTTCCAAATTGAACTGTTCGCGCACAGAATTCCAGGCTTCGGCAAACAGCGTGCGAATATCTTCTGCCGTTGCCTCGTCATCATTGACGAAGAAATTAGCGTGCTTTTCCGAAATCTGCGCTCCACCAACACGGAACCCTTTCAGCCCGGCCGTTTCAATCAAATAACCAGCGTAAAAATTCTCCGGGTTCTTAAACATGGAGCCACAGCTTGCGCCGCCGGGCTGGCTTTGTTTGCGGTGGCTGGTAAAGGCATCGGCGCGGGCAGCTAATACTTCTGGCGCTTCCAGCATCAATTCTATTTCCGCCGACAAGACCACGCGCCGCCAGATGTCTTTGCCCTGTTCACGCTTCAGCACACTGTCACGATAGGCATATTGCATTTCGTCGTTGCGATAAATACGCGTGCCGCGCCCTGGCTCCCAAATGGTCGCCGCCAGCAAGTGGCTGTTCATGTCAGAGCCATGCGCGCCGGAATTGCCGACGACTGCGCCGCCTACCGTGCCAGGCACGCCCACAGCCCATTCTAGTCCGCCCAGCCCTTTGGCAATGCACTGCCGCGCCAACGACGAGAGGTTTGCACCAGATTCGGCCGTGCAAACTACGCTGGCCCCGGTGTGCCGAAAGCTGACTGTTTTGGCTTTGTTCAAAATGACCAGCCCATGAATACCTTTATCCGAGACTAAAATATTGGAGCCGCCACCTAAAATGAAGTAGGAGATGCGTTGCAAGTAGGCGAGTTCAACGGCCGTTTCCAATTCCGCCGCATTGTTCACCACCAGAAATAACTCTGCCGGGCCGCCCACACGCGCCGAGGTGTACCGCGACAGCGGTAAGTTAATCTGCAACTGATCGCCAAACACCTCACGGAACCGCTCCACTGCTCGTAATGACGTACTCACATTCATGCGCCCTTCCTTGCGAAGATTAGAGATTGACGCAATCTCCAATCTCTAATTACCCAATCGCTTTCTCAACCCATCCAAAATCCACTCGCCTACCGCCTGCCCGTCGCCCGCGCCCAGCGTCAGAATCACATCGTCGGGCAGCACGCGATCCAAAATATAGGCGGCGGCATCTTCGCGCTGCGGGATGTGGATGGCGTTGGGGTGCTGCATGGCGTTGACGACAACGGCCGTATCCATCCCCAACGTATCCGTCTCCCGACTGCGGTAAATATCCAGCGCCACCACCCGGTCAGCATCTGCAAAACTAGCGGCGAATTCTTGCAAATACAATTTCGTGCGGCTGTAAGTGTGCGGCTGCCACACTGCCCAAATACGCCGCCCCGAAAACCGCTGCCGCGCCGCCGCCAACGTCGCCCGAATCTCTGTGGGGTGATGGGCGTAATCGTCAATGACCGTCACCTGCCCCACTTCGCCCTGCACCTGAAAACGCCGCCCCACGCCGCCAAAGTCCGCCAGCGTTTGCCGGATTACATGAAAATCCACGCCCGCATCCAGCGCGACGATGACGGCCGCCAACGCATTGCTGACGTTGTGCAAACCAGGCACGCGCAGCCGCGCCAGCCCCACAAGCTGCCCTTCCTGCTCCACCACAAAATCCATGCCGCCCAATGGATTAGGTCGCACATCCAACGCCTGAAAATCAGCGGGACGCGCACGGCCGTTTCCCGACACGCTAAAAGTGGTAATTTCCACACCGGGTAGGGTCAACTGCGCCAGCAAATCACGCACACCGGAGTCGTCCACATTGACAATGAGACGGCCGTTTTGTGGCAGCAGCCGTGCAAAATCCGCAAACGCCGTCAGATAACTTTCCCGCGTGGGGTAAATGTCCGGGTGGTCATGCTCGATGTTCATAATCACGGCCACTTCCGGGCGCAGCCCTAAAAACATATGGTCGTACTCATCGGCCTCGATGACGAAGAAGCCACCGTGTCCGAAACGGCCGTTGCTGCCCAATCCCGGCAGCACCCCGCCCACAATCACCGTCGGGTCCAGGCCGCCATCCAGCAAAATCTGCGCAATCATTCCCGTCGTCGTCGTCTTGCCGTGCGAGCCGGCCACCGCCACGCCGATGTTATCGGCCATCAGGTGGCCCAAAAAGTCCGCCCGCTTGAGCACAGGAATATTGACCGCACGCGCTGCCGCCACCTCTGGGTTGCTCTCCGGCACAGCCGAGGAGATCACCAACGCTTCCGCTCCGGCTATATGCTCCGCTGCGTGTCCCTCAAAAATCATTGCACCCTCGGCTTGGAGAACGGCCGTCAAGTCATTCATCTGCATATCCGACCCCGAGACCACAAAGCCACGCCCCAACAACACCTGCGCAATCGCTGAAATACCCGCGCCGCCAATCCCCACCAGATGCAAGTGCATCCCTGGCCGCAGCACAAATGTTGGTACGTCACTTTTCGATTTCGGCTTTGCCATCACTACCCAATCCCTAAATCAACGCCACAATCACCACAAAGAAAATAATAAAAAATGCCAACAACCATAATGTCGGCGAGAAAATGCCCATCGGCAGATAATCGGCCAACGAAGTTACAACAGGGTCACAGGCGGTTAACGGCCGTGTAATCACCGACAAATCAAACATATACCCCTGCAAACATTGGCCCGCGCCCGCCAGGCCCTGCTGCAAACGCTGATATCCGGCAGCCGACAACTGGTATTCCAAAAAACCCCACATCGTCCCCGCCAACAAATACCCATTCAACAGACCCACGCCCGCGCCAATAATCTGCTTCTCAAAAGTTGCCCGCAGGCGGTCACCCGCCCGCGATCCCACCACTTGAAAGGCAATCCGCGTCACCACCTGAAAACTAAAGAAGGCCATCACCGCATGGAGCACTGCTTGAATCCAAAACTCCTGCTTACATTGAATCAGAGGATCAATGGCGCAGTTATCTGGCATCCCAGTAAAGCGGCCAACAATATCCACAATCGGCACGCCAAACCATTGCAGCAGCGCCACCGAAGCAATCAGACCAGAAAGCGCTATCACTTCACGCTGCCACCCGCGCAAATAGCCAACCACGCCAAACAATAGCATGATGAGGACGACAACAACCGAAATACTAATCATGGACAGCCTTCCTTCCACATTCCATCACCACCTGCGCCAGTTTCGCCGTTGCATCAGGAATATCCAGCGCTTGCGCAGCGGTTCGCATGGTTGCCAGGCGGGTTTTGTCACCCAACAAATCCAGCACGGTGGGCACTAATTTGTCTGGCAGCGTTTCATCGGTCAACTGCACGGCCGTACCGCGCTCCGTCAAAAAATCCGCATTCACCTTTTGGTAGCGCCACGCCCAGGCCAGCGGAACCAAAATAGAGGGCAGGCCAAAAGCAGGCGTTTCACCCAACATACTGGCCCCAGCCCGCGCCAACACCAGGTCAGCAGCGCGGAACGCCGCACCCATACGCTCGTGCAAATAAGGATACGGCCGGTAAAACGCCCGCTCCTCCTGCGACAAATTCACCAAATTCGCCTCCACCTGCGACCACGTAAGCGTGCCACTAATGTGAATGACTTGAATCTGCTGCAAAAGTGTGGGCAGCCCGGCCATCAATGCCCGGTTAATGTTTAATGCACCACGACTGCCGCCAAAAACAAACAGCGTGGGACGCCCCGGCTGCAAATCAAACTGCGCCAGCGCTTCTTCCTGGCTCATTGCCGCCGCTGCTCGCAGTTCTGGTCGCACCGGATAGCCGGTGACAACCATCTTCTGCGCCGGGACATAAGCGCGAGAGCCTTCGGTGGTGCAAGCCACTTTCTGCGCCAACGGCATCACCGCTTTGATGGAGGAACCCGGTTCCACATCCGGCAAATAGATGCTGATGGGTACGCCATGCAGCCGTGCCGCCAGCGAGACCGGCGCAGCCATGTAGCCGCCAGTCATGAACATCACATCCGGCTTAAACTGCCGCATGATGCGCGAGGCTGTACCAATGCTCCAGGTTAACTTTGCTGCATTCATCATCATCACATGAGGCGGGACGCCAACAATGGCCCCGCCACGAATCATCTGCAAATGAAGACCGGCTCGCGGAACCAGTTCTTCTTCCATTTCGCCGCGTGTGCCCACCCACAAAATATCTTCGTTGGGCACACCGCTGCGCATCAGTTCGGTAGCTACGGCAAGAGCGGGGTAAATACCACCGCCCGTACCGCCAGCGCAAATAAGCACTTTCATGGTTTTTGCTTCTTAGCTGGCTGTCGCCGCGGCGGTTGGATGCGGCTGGTCATGGCCGCATCACGGGAAATGTTGAGCAAAATACCCACGCCAATCAGCGAAAAAAGCAGGGACGAGCCGCCGTAACTGAGAAAGGGTAAAGGGATGCCGGTGAAGGGGATAACGGCCGTAATCACCGCAATATTAATCAACGCCTGATACGCCAGCCAAGACGTAATACCCAGCGCCAACAAAAAGCCATAGCTGTCCCGCGCCCGCTGCGCCGCCCGCACACCGCGCCACACCAACATCGCCAACAAACCAATCACCAATAATGTGCCCAGCAGCCCCAATTCCTCGCCCAACACGGCAAACACACCGTCCGTGTGCGCGGCAGGCAGCGGGCCAAACTTCTGCGTACTTTCACCCAGGCCAACGCCCGTCCAGCCGCCGCGCCCCAGGGCAATGAGCGACTGCCGTACATGCCAGCTTGCCTGCTCCGGGTCGCGCAGCGCAATCGTAAAATCATCCACCCGATTCCGTGCGTGAGGCAGGGTCAGCATCAAAAAGAGGAATACCGTGCCACCCAACGCGCCTGCCAAACCAAACTGCCGCCAATCAGCCCCAGCGATGAAAAAGAGTGTAAAGCTAACCAGGGCGATGAGCGCGGCCGTACTCAAATCAGGCTGCTGCACAATGAGGGCACACACGACGCCGGTAATCACCGAAAACGGTAGCAGCCCATAGGTCAAAATCTTAATGCGGTCGCCCTTGGTGGAAAGCCAATGCGCGATGTACAAAATCGTCGCCAGCTTTGCCACCTCCGAGGGTTGGTAAGAGCCTTCAAAAATGCCGCGCCGTGCTCCAAAGATCGCCTCGCCAAAAACCAGCAGGAAAAACAGCGCCACCAACGTAATGACAAGGAAAGGCACAGAAATGCGGCGCAGCGCATGATAATCAAATTGCATGATGAAGATGATGGCTAACAAACCCAGCAGTAACGCCCACATTTGCCGCTCAATGTAATAGGTAGCTTCATTCTTAAAGAGAATGCCGTAATCGAAGGTGGTGCTAAATACCATCAGCATCCCTACGACCAACAGCCCAGCCACAGCCAACATCAGCCAGTAATCAAACTGGAAGCGAATGGCGGGCATTACCCGATTGCTGCGTTTTCTCACGACGTTTACTGTTGCCATCGTTACCTCATTCGTAAAACGTGATACGTGAAACGTAACGATCTTCTTTTCACGTTTCACGCTTCACGTTTTACGCATCACAACTGTCTCACCATTTCGCGGAACGCCTCGCCCCGCGCTGCAAAATCTGGGAACGCATCGAAGCTGGTTCCGCCGGGGGAGAGGAGGACGATGTCGTTGGGCACGGCCGTTTCCACCGCCACATCTACCGCCTCCGCCAATGTCTCTACTCGTGTAAAGTGGGTGTAATGAACGGCCGTCAGCCGTTCCGCCAACATCTCTGCCAACGCGCCAAACAACACCACATGCTTCACCTGGGCTGTTACCCGGCGCGTCCACTCATCCCAGACCATATCCTTATCTTTACCGCCCGCCAGCAGCACAAGCGGCTGCGAAAAAGAGGCCAGCGCCGCCAGCACCCGCTCCGGCGCGGTAGCAATCGAATCATTGATAAACTGTACGCCATTCACCACCGCCACCCGCTCTAGCCGGTGCTCCACCCCCTGAAACGAGCGCACAGCCTGCGCCATCGCTTCCGGGGCAATGCCCACTGAATCGGCCAGCGTGACGGCCGCCAGCACATTCAGCACATTGTGCTGCCCTGGCAACGGGATTTCGCTGATGGGTAGTACGGCCGTTTCATGTCCATTCCGCAGCCACACCTGCCCATCGCGCACAAACGCGCCGTCCGCCACCTCTCGGCGCAGGCTGAACAACCGCAGCCGCCCCTTTGCCAGCAAAGACAAAGCCATTGAGCCGGGATCATCGGCGCACAACACGGCCACGTCATCTGCGCTTTGATGGCGCAAAATATTCGATTTCGCTCCGGCATACGCCGCCATCGTCTTGTGGCGGTCCAAATGATTGGGCGTGATGTTCAGCACGGCCGCCACATGCGGGCTTTGGTTCCAAATCTCAAGTTGGAAGCTGGACAACTCCTGCACCACCATGTCCTCAGCGGCCATTTTGTGCAAATCGGCAATCAGCGGGCGGCCGATGTTGCCACCCACCCAGGTACGGCGTCCGGCCGTCATGCCCATCACGCCCGTCAGCGCCGTCGTCGTCGTCTTGCCCGCCGAACCAGTAATGCCGATCACATCGGCGGGGGCGCGGCGCACAAACTCCTGCGAATCATTCGTCACCAACACGCCTCGCCGCTCTGCTTCCTGTACCAGCGGCGCATCGGCGGGCACACCGCCACTAATCGCCAGCACATCAGCCTTTTCCAATAAACTCATCGGATGTTCTCCCAATACATACTCAATTTCCAGATCGGCCAACTGCTGCATAATGCCTGCCAGTTGTTGCGGCGAGCGCAAATCCGAAACCACCACCTGCGCCCCGACCTCTGCCGCAAACCGTGCCAACGCCTGCCCCTGCCGCGCCAGCCCCAAAATGACCAATCGTTTACCGCGTAAATCGTCCATGTTAGCAATTAGCAATTAGCAATTAGCAATTAGCAATTAGCGGTTTAGCTAATTGCTAAAAGCTAACAGCTAATCGCTACACCAGCGCCAGCGCAATCCCAATCATGGCCGCCAAAATGCCGATGAGCCACCAGCGCTGCACAATTTGCGTTTCACTCCAGCCGAGCAGCTCAAAATGGTGATGCAGGGGCGCCATTTTGAAGAGCCGTTTGCCGCCGGTAGCCTTGAAATAAAGCACTTGCAAGGTGCTGGAAAGCATGGTGGCAATGGGCACAACAGCGATGATCGGCAAAATGAGCCATTGATTGGTCATCAGGGCCAGCACGCCCAATGCGCCGCCCAACGCCTGTGCGCCCACATCACCCATAAACATCTGCGCGGGCTTGGCATTGAACCATAAAAAAGCAAAACAAGCGCCGACAACGGTAAAGGCAAAAACCACCAAAAATTGTTGATCTTGCACCAACGCGATAATGCCGTAGGCGGCAAACGCAGTGGCGGCTATGATGCCCGCCAACCCATCCAGCCCGTCGGTGATGTTTACGGCATTGGCCGTGCCGGTGATGACGACGATGGCGATGGGAATGTAGAAAATGCCAATATCCACCAGCACCGGTACGGTGGGGATTGCCATCAGGCCGCGCCCTTTGTTGACGACGAAGTAGATGAGCAGAGCCGCAATCAATGCAATACTCAGTTGAAACCAGATTTTGACGCGGGCACGCATCCCTTTTTCGCCATGCGGCTGGGGATGCAGCCCCATGTAATCATCAATACCGCCCAAAACAGCGTAGGCAATCAACACGCCCAATGGGATGAGGATGCTTTCGGCGATGGTCAGGGCTTGCACAATCTGCACGATGTTGACCACAATGCTCACCAGCACCGTCCAGGCGACGATGAGGATGCCGCCCATGGTGGGCGTGCCCATTTTGGTCATGTGTGTCTGCGGGCCGTCAATGCGAATCTGCGCCCCTAATTTGAAGCGGCGCATTAGTTCCACCAGGGGGCTGCCCCAGATGACTGCCATTAAAAAGGTGACGCCGCCGACGGTTAGTGCAAATGCCATAGAAAATCCTGTGTGAGCCTTTTTAGAGCGTGAAACGTGATGCGTGAAACGTGAAAAGAAGCGCATCACGTTTCACGTTTCACGATTCACGCATCACGTCATTTCTTTACTAAGCGCATCTACCATGCGATCCATGCGCATTCCTAAAGAGCCTTTGATCAAAATGGTGTCTTTGGGGCGAATGAGGGATTGCAGGAGGGGCACGGCCGTTTCCACATCATCCGCCATATGCACCCGCAGGGGGGACATGCCCACCTTGAGCGCTTCTTCCGCTATCCAACGGCCGCGCTGCCCCACAGCCAGCAGCACATCCGCCACATCGGCCACGCGCCGCCCCACCAGGCGGTGCGATTCCTCTTCCACCGCGCCCAATTCCAGCATGTCGCCGAGAACGGCCAGTTTACGGCCGTCCAAATCATGCAATAAATTCAATGCCGCCAGCGCCGAATCGGGGCTGGAATTATAGGTGTCGTCTATGATCAACGAGTCTTGCGGGCCGGGCACAGCCACCAGGCGAAGCTGCGGCTGCATTTGCGTCAGCCCGGCGATGATCGCTTCCCAAGACATACCTTCGGCGAGAGCAACGGCCGTTGCCCGCATCGCCGTATGCACACTGTGTCGCCCCAACACCGGGGCCTTCACCGGCCACGATTCGCCAGCATAATTCAGCGTAAACTGCATGCCCTTCAAGCCCATCGAGCGAATATCAGACGCCCACAAATCGGCGTTAGGATGCAGGCCATAGGTAAAAACCCGCGCAGCGGTGTGCGCGGCCATGCTCATCACACGCTCGTCATCGCGGTTGAGAATCGCCACGCCGTCAGCGGGCAGCGCCTCCACCAATTCCTGCTTGGCGCGGACAATGCCTTCCATGCTGCCCACGCGCTCCATGTGTACGGGGCCAATCATGGTCACAACGCCAACGGACGGCCGTGCCAGATCGCAAAGCAGAGCGATTTCGCCGGGGACATACATGCCCATTTCCAACACCACGCGCTCGTGTTCCGGGCGCAGTTCCAGCAGCGTCAGCGGCAGGCCGATTTCGTTGTTGCGATTGCCCGGCGATTTGAGCGTGCAGAACTGCTGCGCCAACACGGAATAAGTCATCTCTTTGGTCGTCGTTTTGCCCACACTGCCGGTAATGCCCACCACGCGCACGTTAAATTTGGCCCGCCACGCCTTTGCCGCCTGCTGCAACGCGGTCAGCGAACTCTCGACCAACAGGCACAGCGGCTGCGAAAAATCTACGGGGCCAGCCGGTTGGCCGCTGCGGGTGTCGAGAGTGGGGTGATTGGGTAACGGCCGTTCCACAATCGCCGCCACCGCCCCCTGCGCAAACGCCTGCGCCACAAAATCATGCCCATCCGCCTGCTCACCGGCAAAAGCCACGAACAAACTGCCCGGCCCCGCCTCCCGGCTGTCCACCACCACAGACGAAATCACCGGCTCCGCGCCGGTCGCCTGATAGGGCAAGAATGTTTCGAGAAAGTGAGCGAGTGTTAACATAATTGAGATTAGAGATTAGAGAATAGAGATTAGAGATTAGATGGCGAGTCCAATCTCCAATCTCTGATCTCTAATCTCTTTTATTGCTGCCTTGCCGCCGTCACATCCGATTGCAACCGCACATTGTCCGGCGGGATGCCCAGCAGCACGACCAACTCTTTCGCCAGTTCCGCAAACAGCGGCGCGGCGGTAGTGGAACCCCAGGGCGATACCTGCGGGCGATCCAACTTGACCAACACAATGATTTCCGGCGCGTCAGCGGGCAGCCAGCCGATAAAGGAGGCGATGGTATCGTCTGGGTTATAGCCATATGACTCCGGTATCTGCGCCGTGCCGGTTTTCCCGGCGATGGTGTAGCCATCTATTTGGGCTTCGTAGACTTCGTGGGCAACGGCCGCTACCGCCATAGTCGTCACCTGCTGCGCCGCTTCCTCGCTGATGGGATGGCTGAGAACGGTCGGCTCGTGCGTGAAGGTGCCATTGGGGCCACGACGCTCCTGCACCAGATAGGGCTGCATCAGGTAGCCCTTGTTAGCTAGTGCAGAAACGGCCGTAATCATTTGCAGCGGCGTCGTCGCCAAACCCTGCCCATAAGCATTTGTCGCTAACTGCGCATCTGTCCACAATTCGCTGCCCGGCAGCGCCATCGTACCGCCAATCTCCGCCATCAAATCAATTCCCGTCGGTTTCCCAAAACCAAACCGTTGGAAATAGTTATAAAACGTTTCCGGCCCCATCCAGGTCGCCAATGTGGCCGCACCTACGTTAAGCGAACGCGCCAACAGTGTGGTCATATCCACCGTGCCCGGTGCGCTGCGATCCCAGTTGTAAGTCAAGTGACCGCCCACCTCCAGCACACCGGCATCGTAGTAGGTGCTTTGCGGCGTCACCGTACCAGAATCCAATGCGGAAGCCATTGTGATGAGCTTCATCACCGAACCCGGCTCATACTGTTTACTGACAATCGGGTCTAATAACAGTCCCTCGTCAAAATCATAAAAGTTATACGGCGAAAAGCAGGGCGTGCTTGCCATTGCCAAAATCGCCCCGGTGCTTGGTTCCATCACAATAATTGTGCCGCCGGTCGCTGCATATTCTTGAACACCACGCTGCAAAGATTGCTCTACCAAATACTGCACTGTACGGTCTATAGTCAGCACCAAGTCAGAACCTTGACGGGCTATCACGCTTTCCTGGCTGGTTAGCGGCGAGATATTCATCACTACACCAGCAGCTTCTCCCGCCAAATCTGATTGGTAATAGCCTTCCAGCCCGGAACCGCCATTACCATCAAAGTCCACGTAACCCAAAATATGGCACATCAACTCGCCTTGAGGATAAAAGCGACGCGGCAATGGGTCTACCTGCACGCCATCGTAAGGCAGTGTGCGAATGAGATCAGCCACTTCTGGCGACACACGCCCTTCCAACATGTAATAGGGAATATTTTCTTGCAAGATGGCCTGAATCTCTAGCTGCGGCCGTTGCAAAATGGATGAAAGCGCAGCCGACAATTCCTCTGGGTCGTAGACGATGTTGGGCGATACACTGACCTGGTAATCGGAGCCATTTGCTGCCAGCACAGCCCCGTTGCGATCATAAATAACGCCGCGCTCTGGCTGCGCAATGACATACATCTCATCGCTGGTGCGCTCTGCCCATTCTTTGCCCTGCACAATCTGAAACGCAAATAAGCGACCGACGATAATCACGGTCGCAAATATCAAAGCAATGAGGACAACCCATAGTCGTCTAAGCTGGCTTTTATTCATCGTTCTTTATCACTCACTCATTCGCCTGATTCTCCACGCATAAAACCGGTAATGCTGCCGCGTGCTGTAAACCACAAGGCTTCGCCCATACTTTCAACTGGCGGCGGTACAGGAGCGCTTTCTGGTTCTGGGATGGCAAACGTGTCAGGCGGATAATCTGTCACAATGATGTATTCGATGGCCTCCGGGTCTGCGGGAAGGAATCCCATGCGTGCCGCTTCTGCTTGCAAACGTTCCAGAGATTGTGCTTCAGCAATTTTGCGTTCCAGGGTAGCGTTTTCGCGGTGTAAGGTGTCGAGGGTGTTTTGCAAGATTTGCACGCGCCGCCCTACCGTGGCAATACGGCTGGCCTGGCTCAGGTAAATAACGCCCAGCAAAGCTGCGAGAATGAGAATAACGCCCCATCCCAAGGCTGCCTGAGCCTCGGTGAGCCAATTCAAACGGCGCAGGGATTCTCGCGCTTTGCGTGCAGGGAGGTGTTGTTGATCGGCCACTTTTTCCTGTACCACGTTTTCTCCAAGATTGAGATTAGAGTAATCAGTGCAGACTGTGAAAACAAGTCTACTGATTACTGACCCATGCTAATCTCTAATTTTTCAATTACGCGCAACCGGGCGCTGCGGCTGCGGGGATTGTCTGCGATTTCAACGGCCGTTGCCTTCACCGCCTTCCGTGTCACCAACCGCACTGTCGCATGAGCATCACAGGTGCAAACTGGCTGGGTTGGCGGGCAAACACAATCTTGGGCAAGCTGCCGGAAATACTGCTTAACAAAGCGGTCTTCCAACGAGTGAAAGCTAATAACGGCCAACCGTCCGCCCGATTTGAGGAGGGTAACGGCCGTCTGCACACCGTTTTCTACCGCATCCAGCTCGCCATTAACCGCAATGCGCAATGCCTGAAAGACCAAAGTAGCGGGGTGAATGCGCCCGCGTTGGCGAATGGCTTGAGCAATGGTGTCGGCAAGCTGAGTGGTGGTGTGGAACGGCCGTTTCTGCACCACTACTCTGGCAATCTTGCGACTTTGCTTCTCTTCGCCATAACGCCAGAAAATATCCGCCAGGTCTGCTTCTGCTAAATTGTTAACCAGGTCTGCGGCCGTTTCACCTTGTGTAGAATCAAACCGCATATCTAATGGCCCTTCGCGCATAAACGAAAAACCGCGCTCACTGTCATCCAACTGCCGGGAAGACAAGCCCAGGTCAAGCAAAATGCCATCTACCTGCTCAAACCCGTGTGCTGGAGCCAATGTGCCCATCTCAGCGTAGCTAGCATTGACAAAGGTGACTCGTTTGCCAAAGGAGGCCAGCTTTTCCTGTGCAAACAATACCGCTTCGGGATCGCGGTCAAAGGCCAAAACGCGCCCGGTGGGCGCGGATTTCTCAAGTAACCCTGCGGTGTGTCCGCCAGCGCCAACTGTACCGTCAATGTAACGGCCGTTTGGCAAAGGCCGCAGCAGGTCTAACACTTCTTGGTAGAGAACGGGAATATGAGCCATGCGATTGACGATTGACGATTAGCGATTGACGATTCAGGGCTATCAATCAAAAATCGTAAATTCTTAGATTCCCAAGTCCTCCCAGCGACTGGCATCGCTGTTATTTTCTACAGATTGGCGCACAGCCTGCCATGCCTCTGCACTCCACAGTTCCAAATAGTTGAACATGCCGGCAATGACGACATCGCCATCAATGCCGGCAAATTCACGCAGGTATGGCGGCACCAAAATACGTCCTTGTCGATCAGGTGACAAATCTACAGCGCCGGAAAAGACACGCCGCCGGAATGCACGAACATCCTCATCGGCTAACGGCCGTTCCGCAATACGCTGTGCCAGACTTTGCCACTCATCTAACGAAAACGCCATCAAGTTCTGGTCAAAGCCCCGCGTCACCACCAACCCAGCAGCCAACAATCCCCGGAACTTTGCCGGAATCGTCAGTCTACCCTTATCGTCAATCGTGTGCGTGTATTCGCCCAAAAACATGATAATGACAATCCAATTGAGGTAAATCTCAGTTTGAGAGGTAATCAAAAATTAGAACATATGTTTTGTTTACCCCACTTCAATGTGGTTTTTGCAGGGAAATAATACCCCTATCTCCCATTTTGCCCCACTTTCTACCACAATTTGCCTCAGTATACACCAAAGCCCCCCCCGTGTGAAGGTAGGAAATCAAAGTTTTAAGCTAAAGAAACGTGAAGATGTCACATTTGTACAAATACGGCCCGCCCATCCCAACCCACAGCGCACGATTTGAAACATAATTGATAGATACATCGTATGGCATTACGTAAAAAGTTTTCGGAAATGCAGCGCCAGATATTGACAAAACAGTCAAATATAGGCTAATATCCCTGCATATAGGGAAGCCAAAAAGATGGCTTCTCTTTTCATGAACGAAAACTGCACATGCAGACAGCCAGTTCCTCAGGGGCAGAATTGGCGGTATTTAACAGCCCCGGTGGTGGTTGGACATGGCTAATACACATTTACCCCCGTGATTTAAACGTGCGTTTTCCCATTTACGCCAAAATTTGAATATCCCTCACACACAGCGTATTTCGCTGCGTAAGTTTTGATTAGCTACACCATTTATAAGCTGGTGCAGATACAGGCATCAGCAGATGTTTTTTGTTTACCTGTATCAGGAAAGGCACAACATGTTTACGACACCAACAACCATACTGGTTGTTTTATTCACGGGGGTGTTGGCTATTGCCGGACTCCTTCTCTCTGCACGTTCTATTTTGGGATTGGTCATCATCGGCGAAAGCGATGTCGGTATCGTCGTCAAGAAATTTGGCACACGACTCCCTCCTGGCAAGCTCATCGCCCTTAAAGGAGAAGCAGGGTATCAGGCTGACACGCTGGCCCCTGGCTGGCACTTCGGCTACTATCCCTGGCGCTTCACGGTACGCAAAGCCCCCATCACCATCATCCCACAAGGTCAAATTGGCCTGATTGTAGCCGCCGATGGTACCCCAATTCCACCCGACCATATATTAGGGCGAACTGTACCCTGCCACAATTTCCAGGATGCCCGCAAGTTTTTACAAAACGGCGGCGAAAAGGGACGGCAATTAGGGATTCTCACAGCCGGATCATACCGCATCAATACCGCTTTGTTCACTGTCATTACGGCCAGAAATTCCGAAAGACACGATATGGATCCGCGCCAATTGCACGTCTACACCATCCAACCAGACCGCATCGGCATTGTCACCACACTGGATGGGCAATCTATTGATGATGGTGAAATTGCCGGCCCGGTCATTGATGGGCACAACAGTTTTCAGAATGCGCAAATATTTCTGGACAATGGCGGGCGGCGTGGTTTGCAAGAACAAGTACTGCTCTCTGGCTCGTGGAACCTCAACCCCTGGTTTGTCTTTATCGAACAGGTACCGATGACGGAAATCCCAATTGGGCATGTGGGCATTGTGATCGCCTATGTAGGCAAGGCACACCGCGATGTGAGCGGCGAAGCCTTTAAGCATGGCAATTTGGTTGAACCGGGGCACAAGGGTGTGTGGGTAACACCACTTTACCCTGGTAAGCACCCGCTCAATGTGCGGGTGATGAAAGTGGAGTTGGTTCCCACAACCAATATTGTCTTGAATTGGGCTAAACGCACAGAAGCACATCAATATGACCAACACCTGTCACCTATCACGGTACGTTCCAAGGATGGCTTTGCTTTCAACTTGGACGTGGCACAAATCATCCATATTGGTGCGCCAGACGCGCCCAAGGTGATCTCGCGGGTGGGATCGGTGCAAAATTTGGTAGATCATGTACTGCAACCCATTGTAGGCAACTACTTCCGCAACTCGGCACAGGAGTATACAGTGCTGGACTTTTTGAGTGACCGCAGTGAGCGGCAAAGCGAGGCAACCGTTCATATTCGCCGGGCCATCAGCGCGTATGACGTGCAGGCATTGGATACACTCATCGGGGACATCACTCCGCCGGAAACATTGATGGAAACGCAAACGAACCGCAAGATCGCTGAAGAGCAGCGAAAAACGTATGAAGTGCAGAAGTTGGCTCAGGAGCAACGGCAAGATCTGGTACGAGCCACATCAATGGCAGACATTCAGGAAGATATGGTACGCTCGGAGCAGGGTGTGGAGATTGCGGAATTGCAAGCTAAAGCTGAAATTCGGCGAGCTAACGGTGAGGCACAGGCAACACGGCTCACGGCTGCCGGTGAGGCTGACGCTGTGCGCAAGATTGGGCAGGCGAAAGCGGAAGTCTATCGCTCCGGCGTAGAAGCGCTGGGAGAGGCTGGCTTTACAACGCTGCAACTGATGCAAATTGTGGGTGAACGGAATGTACGTGTGGTTCCTGACGTTGCTGTAAGCAATGGGAATGGCAGTAGCAATGGCCTGGTGGAAGGGTTATTGGGTATGATGTTGCGCCAGGAAGCGCGGAATGGGCACGAGGAGTAAGTAGCGATGGGGAACGGCCGTTACTCATGCAACGGCCGTTCCCCACCCTTCAGCAATCCCATTAAGAAGTCGTCAAAACCCGCAGCCGCTTGCGAGCCGCCTGCCGCCAACGAATCACCTGCTGCTTCACAGGTGACACGCGCAGCAGCAGCAGCCCACCCAAAATTACGGCAAAAATAATCGGCTGCGTGTACACATTTTTCACCAACCAAAAATAATGCACAACGGCTAAAACACCAGCCAGGTACACCCACTTGTGCAGCCGCTTCCAGTTCTTGCCCAATTTCCGCATAGACCACTTCGAGGATGTGAGCGCCAGTGGCAGCAAAATCAAGAAGGCGGCAAGGCCCACTAACGCATATCGCTTATCAAAAATCGCTTCTTGAATCAAGCCCCACACCAACCCATAATCGAGATAGACAAAGGTGAGCAGGTGCAAACTCACGTAGAGGAAGGCGTAAAGACCTAACGGCCGTCGCAAAGGCAGCACCTGCTTCCAACCAAATACAATATTCAAAGGCGTACACGCCAACGACGCCACTAGCAAAACAATCGCCGCCCACCCCGTCCGCAGCGTAATATCCCGAATGGGATCAGCAGTCAATTGCCCCGTATAATATCGCCAGATAATGATTGCCAGCGGCAGCAACGCCACCACATGTGCTGTCCAGCGCAAAATATTGGCCTTTGTTTTTCTATCCAGTTTCATCATAAATCCCCGTAATTTAATTCAGCAAGTTTGCCACTTGCTCATTCAATAGGTGGTACGCCCAAACAACCCTCTACTAACGAATGCTGTCCCCCGTACCACGTTCTAAAAATTTTCGCGCAAATCCTCACCCGCATACAATCCAGCAACTTGCTCCTCATACCCATTAAACTTCAACGTCTCCCGGCGGCCCAACTCGCCAATACGCCGTTCCGTAGCCTGCGACCAGCGCGGATGCGGAACCTCCGGGTTCACGTTAGCATAAAAACCATATTCATTCGGGGCGGCATCCATCCACAAAGATGTAGGTTGATAATCAACCAGTTCAATCTTCACAATGGACTTAATGCTTTTGAAGCCATATTTCCAGGGTACAACCAGCCGCACAGGAGCGCCATTTTGCGGCAGCAACTCTTTGCCATACAAACCAGTCGCCAAAATCGCCAGATCATGCTGCGCCTCATCCAAACGCAGCCCTTCCACGTAAGGCCATTTGAACCCGCCGCGCTTCTGCCCAGGCAGTTGCTCAGGGTCATAGATCGTCTCAAAACGCACATGCGTCGCTTCCGGAAAAGGCTCAACTTCTGCCAGCAGTTTACTCAGCGGAAAACCCATCCAGGGAATGACCATTGACCAGGCTTCGACACAGCGCAAGCGGTAAATTCGCTCTTCCTGGTCAAACTTTGTGCGCAAGTCCTCAATATCGTACACGCCAGGATTACGCACCATCCCCCCTACTTCCACCTGCCAGGGCGAGGTCACAAAATCCTCCGCCATGAATGCCACCGTATCCTTATCTGTGGTGAATTCATAATAATTGTTATAGGAAATCACGTCGTCATAATCATTTAACGGATCTCCCAACTCATCCGTTGTTGTAGACACCTCGCCAGGAGCCTGATCTGCGGCATCGCCGCTATCTGCACTGCCACGAGGGACATCAGCAGCTTGCGGACTGCACGCCGCAGCCAACAGCGCCGAAGCAGACAATGCCGCCGCGCCCTTCATAAATTGGCGCCGAGAATGATAAAGGTGTTCCGGGGTAATTTCAGATGATGGGATTTCAATGCCTGTGCGTTTTTTGATTAACATAGCCTTCCTCTTTCTTCAGCAACCACGTTCCTTTGGAGGAACGCGGTTGCTCGTGCGTAATGATTCTCAAGTCATTCTACTATAAGCCGCATTCTTAATCGGTAGATGAGTTAAATATTACGAAAAGGTGACGCAATAGAGAAGAAACTGAGTTTTTTGAGGTTCTTTGGTTTTTCGCGGGGTAATTGGTGCATGTGGTAAGGGCATGGCGACGCCATGCCCCATGCGGCATTCATCCAATGAAATCCGAAAAAACCTTTTTTGATTTTACGTGAAAAGCGCGGAGAACAATAAAATGAGCCGCCTCAGCATAGGTTCGGCGACCGCCGAGGGTATTATGAGCAGCCTCAGCATAGATTCGGGGATTTCTGAAGGCATCATGAGCTGCCTCAGTATAGGTTCGGGAACTCCCGAAGGTATTATGAGCCGCCTCAGCATAAGTTCAGCGACCACCGAGGGTATCGTGAGCAGCCTCAGCATAGGTTCGGGAACTCCCGAAGGCATCATGAGCCGCCTCGTACAGTTACAAATAGTTGGTTCATGTTTTTGCCTGGAGGGAGGCTTTAGCCGAAACGCAATCGGCTAAAGCCTCCCTCCACGCCAACTATTTATCTGCGCTCCACCACTACGATGGCTGGATGGTGATTTCGATGGTGTATGGCTCGCCCACGTAGTTGCTGTCTTTGACAACAATGAGGCGCAAGTAATAAACGCCGGGGGGCAGGCCGTCGGCGTGCAGCATTTCTAGCGTGCCATTGACGACGGGGGTGTTGTGCGTCTCGCCCAACGTCACCCAGTTCACGTTATTGCCGTCGGGAATGCCCAGTTCGATTTTGTAGAATTGGACAACGGCCGTATCAAAATCCGCCGTCCCCACAATCGGCAAAACCCCACTCACCGCCTCGCCATTGCGCGGCGTGACAATGCGCCAGATCGCGGGCGCATTCGGGTCGCGGGCCAGCGCCAATAGTTCCTCATTGCACGGCGTAGTCGGCACAATGGCGATGTTATTCGCCTGCGCCCACTCGTGCGCCCCCTTCAAGCTCTGCTCATTGCGCGGCGCAGCGAGAAAAAGCTGCGGTTGGGCATCGGGCGGCAAGGTGGCAACGGCCGTTCCCTCCACAAACTGACAAAACAACTGCGACGGCGGCGCATCTACATCAGCCACCTCAATGGGCACGGGCGGCAGGGGGACGGCCGTCATCCGCCACACCGCCGGTTCCACCTGCTGCCACTGCACCACATCCGGCGCGGCGGGCGTGTCGTCCGCCGCCAGCGACTCCGTGAGGAACCACTCACTGCCGCTTTGCGTGCAGTCGGTGGCCCCAATGGTGATGGAGGAAAGGGCGCATAACGGCCGTTTCTCCAACCCACTCGGCGGCACAAACTCACTTGTCGGAGCCGCGCCATTCACCAGCAGCGATTGCTGCAACGCCGCGTCGCCGTATACCGCCAGCATAAAATCATGCCACAGCGGCGCTGCGCCCGTCAGCCCGCTGATGTGCAGCATCTCGCTGTTGTCCGTGTTGCCCGTCCACACCCCCACCACCAGACCCGGCGTGTAACCCATCGTCCAGTTGTCGCGGAAATCATTCGTCGTACCCGTCTTCGCCGCCGCCGCAAAGGGCAAATCCAGCGGATTGTCGCGCCCCATTGCCGGAACCCGCGCCGCGTCGTCGTCCAAAATATCGCTGATGAGGTAAGCCACGCGAGGATCAAGCGCCTGCTCGGCGGCGGGCGGCTGATACTCGTACAACACTTCGCCGTTGCTCTTTTCCACACGCAAAATGGCGACCGGCGGCACTTTTTGGCCGTTGTTGGCAAAGACGGCATACGCCGAGGCCAGTTCCAGCGGCGTCACTTCGCCGCCGCCCAACGTCAGCGAAAGCCCGTAACGACTGGGGTCATCCTGCCAACTGCTGATGCCCATTTGTCGCGCAAACTCGATATAGCGCGGCAGCCCCACGTCTTGCAGCGTCAGCACGGCGGGGATGTTGTAGCTGTTGGCTAATGCGGTGCGCAAACGCACGGGGCCGTGGAAACGGCCGTCATAATTCACCGGCTCATAGCTGCTGCCATCCACTTGCCCATACTCCACCGGCACATCCCACAAAATGTCGGCGGCCGTCCAGGCCGGTTTGCCGCCATCTACCGGGGAGAGCGCGGCGGCGTAGGTCAGCGGCTTGATGGAGCTGCCCGGCTGCTGCGGGGAGAGGGTGACGTTGACACGGCCGTCAATGGCGTCGTCGTGATAATCCACACTGCCCAGCATCGCCAAAATCTCGCCCGTGCCCGGTTTCAGGGCGATGAGGGCCGCATTGGTCAGATTGTGTTCCGGGCCGACGGCGGCCACATGCCGCCGCGCCAACTGCTCGGCCAAACTTTGGTAAGCCAAATCGAGGGTCGTCGTCACGCGCAGGCCGCCGTTGGCAACCATCTCCGCGCCAAACTGGTCTTCCAGCAGTTGGCGCACGTACACGGCAAAATGCGGCGCGGCCAAACTAACCGACTGCTGCGCAAAGCTCAACGGCTCCTGATAGGTTGCCAACACCTGCTCTTGGGTGATGTAGCCCTCGCCAGCCATCAAATTCAGCACCAGCCACTGCCGCTCTTTGGCCGCCTCAAAATTAGTGAAGGGGTCGAGGTCAACGGGGCTTTGCGGCAGTCCCGTCAGCAGCGTGGCCTCGGCCAGCGATAAATCGGCGGCGGGTTTGCCAAAGTAGGTCTGCGACGCCGCTTCTACGCCGTAGGCCAGGTTGCCGTAGTAGATTTCGTTGAGGTACATCTGCAAGATTTCTTCTTTGCTGTAGTTGCGGGTCATCACCCAGGCGAAGATGATCTCTTTGGTTTTGCGGTTGTAGGAAACGGCCGTGCGCTCCTCATAATCAAACACAATGTGCCGCACCAACTGTTGGGTGATGGTACTGCCCCCCACTGGACGCTCATCCTGGTTGCGCAAATTGGCGATCAGCGCCGCCACCAACGAGGGCGCATCAAGGCCGATGTTCTCATAAAAGGTGTCATCTTCGACGGAAACGGTGGCCTGCAACAGATACGACGGTATTTGCTGCAAGGTGATGGCCGTGCGCTTGCCCTCGCCAAAAATCTCCCACAATTTCTGCCCGTTGCGGTCGGTGATGATGGTGGTCTCGAAGGTTTCGCGGTTGCGGGCGTCGTCCAATTTGGTAATGCCCGCCTCAATTTCACCAGAAAAATTGGCATAAATGAGGGTTCCGGCGATGAGGATACCGGCAAAGACAATCACAGCTAATAAGAGAATGCCGCCGATAAATACGCGGCCCAAACAGCCGCGCCGTCGCGGCGCTGGAGTAGGAGGTGTTGGTTGATCTGGTTGATACATAATAATGCCCCTTGGGATTGACGATTTATAATTTTCGATTGACGATTGATGGTTGGCAATTGACAATTGGCTATTGACAATTGACCATTTCTCCCCAGTGTAAACCACCTAATGCGGGGCTGCTATGCGCAGAACAAACGGAAAGGGCACGATAGGGTGACGATGAATACAAAACCGGGACAGTTTTGCGCAAACTGACCCGGTTTATTTACGATTTTCGATTGACGATTGCCAGCTACCCGCCACCAGCTACGCACGGCGCAGTAGGGCAATGCCAATGGCAGCGAGAACAACCAAGAAGACGGCCACACCAATGATGATCATGCCAATGTTGGAACCGGTATCGGCCGGTTCAACGGTGGCATCTTCAGCGGGGGTTTCAGCGGTAACGGCCGTTTCTTCCCCACCCGTCGTATCTGTTGCACCTGCATCAGCGACAACAGCCTCAGCCGCAGGGCTAAACTGAGCGCCAAAACTCACCGGCATTTGCACGCCGCCGCTCACAGCTACAGCCCAACTATCATCCGTTGTGGCCATGTAATCGGCTGGCGGGAAAAATTGTACTTGATAAGTATCTGATTCCAGGTCTTCAAAGCACTGCTCGTCGTGCAAACCATCCGTTACATAGGTCACAACCGTTTCGCCACTCCGTGAAACAGTGATCGCTGCATCAGCCAGCAGCCCTTCTGTACCTTGATTCAAAACGCCATCGCCGTTGTCGTCGCTAAATACAGACACGCAAATGGTGGCTTTGGCGGGTTCAGCGGCGGCAATGGGTTCTGGCTCTGGGAGGTCAGCGCTGCCACCAGCAACGGCCGTATCCGGCCCCGCTCCGGTCTCTTCAGTTGTCTCTGCTTCTGGTGTTACCTCTTCGGCAGGTGCTTCTTCAACAACAGGCGTCTCTTCAACAACTGGAGCCGGTTCAGCCGCCAGATTAGCAGGTACGATAACCAATTCCTGCCCAACGGAAAGAAACGCTGGATTATTATTTAACTCCTGAATGGCTGGCAGCGCCTCTTCCGGCGTCATCCCCATTGCAGCAGCATATTGATTGGCAATTGTCCACATCGTGTCCCCAGACTGCACCACATGAACAACGGAACCATCTGCGCGAGGCGTAGGTGGCGGCAACGGTGTAGAGGTTGGGCCAGCCGGTACGACTGGAGCCGCACTACCACCGCCCGACGAGACTGGTGCTGTTGCATCAAGCGCATACAATCCAAGCGTGTCCATGAAAAAGCCATTGTTACTATGTGGATAGTTACCTTTTACGTCAATCCACACCGTCATGTCAGACTGCGTGGCTGTAAATTCATACGCAAAAATGCCGTAATCGCCATAAGTTGACGCGAACCAGCCTGAGTAAGCAATCGCGGCTTCATCGCGCCAGGCTGCACCAACCGGGCTAGCGCCCAGGCGAACTTGCCCGTGTGTTGCATCAGCCGGATACACTTTTTGCCCTTCCCAATCATAAATATCTGTATAAACGGGGGCTACCAGTTGATACCGCCGCCCCACTTCCAAACCACTCACGTCTTGTGACAAACCAGCATATAAAGGCGCCCAACTCTTAAAAATCTTGAGTGTAAACTGACCATCACGCCAGAGAACTTCTTCACCTACGGGGATCCCACCGGCGGCATCCCATACTACTGTTTCCGGGCGAAGCGCGGGCAGCCCATTATAGGAGTCAAAAAAGGCTACACCATCTACCCAATGCATCCGATACCCATCGGGTACGGTTATTTCGGCAATGCCGTCTTGATGATGATGCCCCTCTTCAAAACCGGGGTTGACAAGTAAATTAGGACTTGACTGGGCGGCAGCGGGTCGTGCTACGGTGATGACGGCCGTAACCAACACCATCCCCATAACCAGAAAAGCGATTGTTTTCTTCAAGTTCATGCGATTCCTCCGCAGGGTATCCATACAACTACCCTGCTTCTTCTCTAAGTTTCTTCCATGAAAAGGGCGCAATGTGAATTGCGCCCTGACAATCGGCGATTTTAGCATAACTTCCACAACTCACCACTCTATTGAGTCAATTCTCACATCAATGATAGGGAGCTTTTCAATCGCCATTCTACTTATTCCCTAAATTTATCCCATTTCGCTCGGTTATCCTGATAGTGCTCTTCATTCACTTCCAATTGTTTCTTGTTCCGAAAATGATAAACAGCATTTGTGGCTAACACAATCAGAACCAACAAAACAATAGAGCCAATTGTCATAAACACATAATTAAATATCCTCACATCTCGGCTGATACGCACGAGGATAAGAGAGGGCGTTGTATCTTTTTGGGGTATCACCAATACCCGATACACACCACTTTTCTTAACAGAGAATGTCCATGCGGGAATTGACATAGCCATAGGCTCGCCTATACTGGGATCATTTTCATCTACCACAATGCTACCAAAACGCGAATTTGGTTTGGTTGTTATTTGTTCTCCCGTACCATCCGAGTAAATTTCTACTTCTACTTGTGGATCAGGTTGAACAGTCGTGTATAGAATAAATCGCCCCGGACGTGAAATATTCACCGTTCCTTTCAAATCGCGTATCAAATATGTATCAACTTTCTCCATCCCCGCAAAAATATCAGCGCCAGCTATTCCAAATTTAGCTATGTTATGTGGTTCATCAGCAACCTGATAAGCTAAAAAGGCATATATAAGCCCAATAACTATTAAACTACCAATCACATATGGTTTTAAGACACGATCACTTCCTCTAAAAGGCATTTCCTCCTCCTTCTCTGAGCAAATTGATTTAGATTTTTATAGAAGTTTGCAAGTATACCCACAGCCAACGGCGCGACAACCTTACTATGTACCACAATATTAGCAGGCCAAAATCTGCCAATGCTAACAGAGGTAAGTTACCGCGATTAGGCAGCAGTGTATCAAGCAGATAGCACCAGTTTTGGGGGCTGGCAATCATGGGGTCAAGCTGGCTCAAATCGAGGGTGTAATTGTAGGAAAAGCCAATGTGCAGAACGATGTTACGCAGGGATAAGAAGAATAGGCCATATGCCACAAGCTGCACGATAACGGCGCGACGGCCGTTCCCCAACGCCAACACCCATTCCCAAAAATACGCCAACGGGATAGCCAGCAAGCCGAGAAAGGGAACCAGGTAACGGCCGTCCGCCGTGAACCCGTGCGCCGTGTAATGCTTGGAAAAAAGGAGCAGGTAGGTGAGAAAGACGGCCGTCGTCAGCACAAAATCTCGCCTATTCCGCCGCACATACCACCCAAAGCCAGGCAGCGCCAGCAGCAATATCGGCGACAGCAAAAACAAGCCCTGGTTATAACAAGTGCCGCCGCACCAGCCGCCGCTCTCGTCAAAATAGAGCATCGCCTTTAGCCCCGGCAGCAGCGGCACGCTAAACGTGCTGCCAAACTCGCCCGCCCAGGGATAGTTGAGCGCATAGGCATACGACAGTGTGAAGGGGCTGCCAAAATTGGCATGGTTGTAATAGCCTAAAAAGGCCGCAGGCAGCAGCCCGGCCAGGGCAAAGGGGATCAGGGTGAGGGCAAAACGGCGGGGGTGAAACGGCCGTACACCCCACCCCAACACAAACAACCCCACTAATAACACTAACAGCCCATTAGAATACTCCACCACCACGCTCCAACCGAGGACGAACCCCAAAAACGCATAACGCAGCCAGGGCACATCCGGCCGCCGCGCCAGCCCCAACGCCAGATAAATTGCCAGCATAATCAAAAAGGAAGAGAGGGCATGAGAAAACAGGACACTGCTGTACTTCCAATGGGCTGTGCCCAGGCCGAAGGTGATGCAAGCCAGCAGCGCCGCCGCTTCGCCCACCCCCTGGCGGCGCAGCAGCAAGTAGAGCAACACAATGGTTCCCGCCCCGGCCCAGGCGGGCAGCAGCAGCACATAGGGCAGTGCAGGGTTCTCGGCATCGTGGCGGGAGGGCAGTGGGGACAACGGCTCTGGCAATTTCTGGCCGATTAAGTAAAAGAGTACGGCGGTCACGGCCGTTCCCGGCGGCCTATCACTGTAAAGACGGCCGTCCACAATCGCCACGTCATTCCCCTCTGCATAATTATCGAAGGGAGAGAGTTGGAAACGGCCGTACTCCGCCAACGCCCGCGTCAACGCATAATGGCTACCGTCATTACTACTCGTAATCCCCGATGCTGTCGCAAAATATAACGCCGAGAAGAACAAAAAAAGGATGAGGGATGAAGGATGAAAGATGAAAGAAGAAACCCCTTTACGTTCCCCACCCCGTTTCACATCACTCACATCCATCCTTCAGCCCTCACCCTTCATCCTTACTCCACGTGTTCCTCTTTTTGGCCGCGCCCCAGCTCCACCGAGCGTTCATACGCCGCCCAAATGCCCCGCGACAACACCGTACGCAGCCCCCCCTTCTCCAAATGATACAGCGCGGACGCCGTCGTGCCCCCCGGAGACGTTACCTGATTACGCAGCTCCGCCACATGCTTGCCCGACTGCGCCGCATATTCCACAGACCCACTCATCGTCTGAAACACCAACTGCGTGGCAATATGCCGCGAAAAGCCCAAATGCACCCCCGCGTCAATCATCGCCTCCATGACCATAAACACATACGCTGGCCCTGTGCCGCTGAGCGCCGTCGCCATGTCCAGGTAACGCTCATCATCCATAAAAATCTCTTCGCCCAGCGACCCCAAAATCGCCTGCGCCTGCTGCTTGTGCGTGTCGTCCACTTCTGGCGTGGCCGTCCACACCGTAATCCCTTGCCCAATTTGCGCCGGAGTATTGGGCATGGCCCGCACCACCGAAGCGTGCGCCGTGCCATTTGCCAGGTTGCGAATGGGCATACCCGCCAAAATCGAAAGCAGCAAATCCCGCCGTCGCAAATGCCCACGAATATCCGGCAGCACTTTGTCCAGCGTTTGCGGCTTGATAGATAAGACGACAACCTGCCCCGCTTCGGCCGCTTCCATATTTTTTGTGGTCACATGAATAGCATACTGCTCCTTCAAATAGGCCAATCGTTCTTCCCAGGGGTCTGAGGCAATAATTTGTGTTGGTTCAACAATATTTTGGCTCAACAAACCGCGAATCATGGCCTCACCCATAACTCCGGCGCCGATAAATGCAATGGTTTGGTCTTCAAACATGAGGTTCTCCTATAGCTTAGCTGTTAACGATTAGCTGACAGTCAGTCACCGTTCACCGCCTGCTGCTCACTGATTACTGCTTACTGGTACTCCGACGCAGTGTCACCCTCTCCAACTGTGCCAAATCCACCTCCACACCGAGGCCTGGTTTTGTGGGCACGGTGATGGTGCTATCTTCCGGGTTTAATCTGAAAGGGGCAGTAATATCAGGCACATAATAGCGGTTGCTAGCAGAAATATCACCCGGCAGAGTGAAACCAGGCAGGGAAGCGAGGGCCAACTGTGCTGCACGGCCGATCCCTGTTTCCAACATCCCACCTACCCATAGGCTAAGCCCGGCCTGCACACCTAAATCATGAACACGTCGCGCTTCCGCCCAGCCGCCAACACGGGCCGGCTTCACGTTGATGATGTCGCAAGCATCCAGGGCAATGGCGTAACGCGCATGATCGGCAGAGTGAATGCTCTCATCCAGACACAGTGGCGTCTGGATTTGTGGATGCAGTAAGCTGTGGTCGTATATATCTTCGTAACCAAGGGGCTGCTCCAGCATAAGCAAGTCCAGGTCATCTAGTCGTTGTAACGTGGCAACATCGTCCAAAGTATAAGCGGAGTTGGCATCTACCATGATGGGCAAGTCAGGATAGGCAGCGCGGGCAGCACGCACCAGGCCCACATCATGACCGGGTTTGATTTTGAGTTTGACACGGCCGTATCCCTGCACCAAATACGTCTCAATCACCCCTATTGTCTCCATAACCGAGGATTGAATGCCAATACTGACACCCACTTTCACCCGTTCGCGGGGGCCATCGGCATAAGGAGCAGCCAGCTTCTGTGCAAAGGAAACACCATCACGCTGCGCTGTCAAATCCCAGGCCGCTTGTTCCAAGCAAGCCTTGGCCAGGGGATGTCCGCGCACATGCTTGAACCAGCCTGCCAAATCCTCTGGCTCTTGCAGTTCTCGCCCCACCATCGCCGGAATCAAAAAATCCGAGATGATATGCCACGCTGTATACACCGTCTCATAGCTGTAGCCGGGATCATTTGTGGCAACACACTCCCCCCAAGCAGTCAAACCCTCACTATGAAGGGTTGCAATCAGGCAATCCCGCTGTCGCTGGGAACCGAAGCTGGTGGCGAAGTTGCTGACCAGGGGCTGACTGATGTGGTACAAGTCTATGCGTTCAATTTTCATGCAGCTTATTGTAACGCAAAGTAGGGATATTAAGCAGTTAGCAGCAAATGACGGCCGCATCAAAAGCGAACATTGAAATTCGTGTGTGCCGGGTTATGATTGGAGATTGGAGATTAGCGATTGCGCAATCGCTAATCTCCAATCTCTACAAAAGGACACAACCATGATCGGAACCCTGATAAACGCTCTCACCGTCCTCATCGGCGGCACAATTGGCTCATTTGTGGGCGGCCGTTTTCCACAGCGAATGCAAGAAACCATCTTCGCCGCCCTCGGCCTCTTTACACTTGCCATCGCCATCAGCAGCGGCCTCGTCACCAAAAACCCACTCATCGTCCTCGGCAGCCTGCTCATTGGGGCGCTGATTGGCGAAGCGCTGAACCTGGAAGAAAAACTAGAACGATTTGGCGAATGGCTGCGCCATCTGATGGTACGCGGCGAAGGCGGCAGCGCCAGCCGTTTCGTGGAGGGCTTTGTCACCGCCAGCCTCGTCTTTTGCGTGGGGCCGTTGACCATTCAGGGGGCTATCGAAGATGGGCTAACGGGCGATTTCACGAAGTTAGCCATCAAAGCGATGCTGGATGGTTTTGCGGCGCTGGCTTTTGCCACCACATTGGGGCCAGGCGTCCTGGCCTCCATCCTCGTCATTTTGGGGTTTCAGGGGGGGATTTCTCTGCTGGCAAGCCTGGGCAGCAATATTTTTACAGAGCCGATGATTACGGAGCTAACGGCTACCGGCGGCGTGGTGCTGCTTTCAATCGCTTTTCGCCTGTTGGACATCAAGCAAATTCGCGCCGCTAATTTGCTACCCGCCCTCTTTGTTGCCCCCGCCGCCATCGCCCTGATGGATGCGCTGGGCATCACTTATTATCTGTAATGATTTGCGATTAAGCTTGCAAACTTGCCGCTTGCCACTCACCGGTCAATACGGCTTTCGTCAATGCGTGCGCCCTGCCAGTGACATTCGCGGCAAATGTAGCGGCGCACGGGAATACCCAAACTGCTTAACAATTTATCCAGCCGTGTGCGGTGGATACGGGAGAGGTTGGTCTTGCCACATTGTGGACAACCACGCGCCCACCATGCCTGATGATGGTTAATGCGCCAACGTAGACGCAAAACACCTAATACAACCGCCACAACCAGTGCGGCTCCACCCAAATGCTGTACACCACCCTGGAAAACGAACCAGTTAAATAGTAAATTACTCTCGTGGCGTGCCCAATCCATATGCGAAAACGGGTCTGAGAGGCCAAAGATAGCTAATAGGAACAGCAACACGATGAGAGTATCTAAGCCGCTGCGCTTTATCCAAGATGAAACGGCCGTTCCCCCGCGCTTCCTTCCTCGCCGAGACCGTCTCCGCCGGTAAGTTTGATGGTGCATTGATTCCGACTCTGACTCTGACACGGCCGTTTCCTCCTCAAATTGGATACAAAATACGACCACAACCCCCACAATAAACCAGCTTCCCTTCCTGCGCTTCCTTCATCTTGTTGGCAGAAACCGTCAAACGACAGCCCATGCACATATTCTGCTTCAAACCAGCCACCGCCAGCCCATGCTTCTTTTGCCGCAACTGCTCATACTGCGCCACCTGCGTCGCATCAATACGCGGTGCAAGCTGTTTGCGCTGTTCATTTAAAGTATGCAAGCGCAAAGCCAGTTCATTTTGTTCTTTCTTCAAATGAGCCTGGCTTTTCTCCCAATGGGCGGTGATGGCCGCCAACTGCTCATCTGCTTCGGCTTTTTCCGTCTCAGCATCCTCAATCATGATCATCGCTTCCAAAATTTCATCCTCCAGCGCGCCGCGACGACGGCCTAATGAGGCAATTTCGTGTTGCAAGTCAGACAGTTCTTTGGGATTTTTGACATTACCGGAGTAAAGACGCTGCTCAGAGCGTTTCGCCTTGCTGTTGATGCTATCCAGTTCCAGGGTTAGATTTTGGCGCTGGCCTTGCCAGGTTTGCAATTGGGCAACGGCCGTTTCCGCCCTCTTCCTCGCCGCCAACAACTCCTCCGTTTCCTTTTGGGCATGCAGCACTTCCGCCAACCGCTGCCGCTTATCTTGAAACTCGGAATCAATCTGTTGTAGCTGGTAAAGTAAGTGTATTTGACTCATGTGCTTAACCCCGAAAAATAGTTGGCAAATTGTAACACAAAAAGGTGTAATGAAACGTGAAGCGTGAAACGTGACAAGAGATTCATCACGTTTCACGGTTTACATTGCACACTACAAAATCCACAAGCCCCTAATCCCCGATCCTCAGGTATAATCCCACGCTATGTTCGATAAATGGTTTGAATTAGGGGAACAACCCTACACAGAAAATGATGCTGAATGGGACGACTTTGTAGCCGCACACCCACATGGCAGCTTACTGCAAACAACAGCTTGGGCACGTCTCAAAAACAACTTTGGCTGGTCATCGCAGCGCATCTGGCTGCGGCAAGATGGCAAGCTACAAGCCGGAGCGCAAATGCTGATCAAATCGGCGGCTTTCGGATTGGCACGAATTGGCTACCTGCCACACGGCCCACTGGTGAACTGGCAAAATGCAGAGCAGGTACGCGTGTTATTTCATCAACTCGACCTGGCCGCTTACCAACGGCGTATCGGCTTTGTCAAATTGGAGCCGCTGCTGTGGCAAGATGAGTGCCCGGCAGCACAATGGCAGGCCATTTGCCAGGAATATGATTTGCAAGCGACAGCCGACACCATTCAGCCGCCGCGCACCATGCTGTTGGATTTACGGCCGTCACTCGACACCATCCTCGCCGCCATGAAACAAAAAACCCGCTACAACATCCGCCTCGCCGAGCGCAAAGAGATCACCGTGCGCCAGGGCACGGCCACAGACCTGCCCGCCTTCGCCCAACTGATGCGCCTCACCGGCGAGCGCGACGGCTTCGGCGTCCACGCCACCGATTACTACAAACGCGCCTACGAAGTCTTTGCCCCGGATGATGTGGCGCTGCTGCTGGCGGAATTTGAGGGACGGCCGTTATCCGCCGTCATGGTCTTCAAAAACGGCCCCCGCGCTGCTTATCTCTATGGCGCCAGCAGCAACGAAGAACGCAACCGTATGCCCAACTACGCCGTGCAGTGGGCCGCCATCCAATGGGCCAAAGAACGCGGTTGCACTAGCTACGACCTCTGGGGCATCCCCGACGCCACGCCCGACGAACTCGAAGCACAATTCAGCGAGCGCAGCGACGGACTGTGGGGCGTTTACCGCTTCAAGCGCGGCTTCGGCGGCGACATCCGCCGCACCGTCGGCGCAGTTGACCGCATCTATAATCCCCGCACGTACAAGCTCTACCAATGGAGACGGAGATAAAAAATTGCCAATAGTTAATAGTCAATAGCCAATTGCCAACGGTTGGCAATTGACCATTGACCATTGGCAATTGACCATTTTTATGCAATACCGCGCATCTACCTTCAAACGCGAAAGCTCTCCAGTGACCTGGGAACAAGCACTGGGCAAATTATCCAATCCCCATCCGCTGCAAAGCTGGACATGGGGCGACTTCAAATCCCGCTGGGGCTGGCAGGCGCTGCCCTCGCTCATGACCATCGCCGAGGGCAGTTGGGAACCCCTGGCAGCGGCGATGATTCTGAAACGGCCGTTACCCCGCACCCCCTTCTGCATCCTCTACGTGCCACGCGGCCCCATCCTCAGCTACAACGACCCCGCCCTGCGCACACAAGCGCTGGCGCAGCTCGAAAAAATAGCGCGGCGCGAACGTGCCATCTTCATCAAAATTGACCCAGAAGTGGTGAAAGCCTGGGGTGAAGATGAAGAAGCGTTACGGCCGTCGCCCATTGGCGGCCGGTTCATCAAAGAATTGCAGCAGCGCGGCTGGCGCTTCTCCAACGATCAGATTCAATTCCGCAACACCGTCGAACTGCCTCTGGAATTGGACGAGGACGATTTGCTGGCAGCGATGCACAGCAAAACCCGCTACAACATCCGCCTCGCCGCCCGCAAAGGCATCACCGTGCGCTCCGGCAGCCCCGCCGATTTTGCCCAAATTGGCGAGATGTACCGCGAAACGGCCGTGCGCGATGGCTTCACCATCCGCCCCCTCGACTACTACCTCGACATCTGGAACGCCTTTTACCAACAGGGCATGGCCCAGCCGCTCATCGCCGAGTTTGAGGGGCAGGCGATTGCTGCGGTGGTGTTGGTGCGGTACGGCCGTCGCGTCATCTACATGTACGGCGCATCCACCGACCAGGAACGGCAGCGAATGCCCAACCACCTCCTGCAATGGGAAGCCATCCGCTGGGCAAAGGCCCAGGGCGCAACGGTTTACGACTTCTGGGGCGCCCCCGACCACTTCGACGAAACCGACCGTATGTGGGGCGTTTGGCGCTTCAAAAAAGGATTCAACGGGCAAGTCGTGCGGCACATTGGCGCCTGGGATTACCCCGTCCGGCCCATTTTGTACTGGCTCTACACCGTCGCCATGCCCAAATACCTAAACTTTTTACGAGCCAAACAAGTGTAGGGGCATGGCGACGCCATGCCCCGTTGACAAACAATCAATGCAATTGGGACCACGCAAAAAACACAAATTTTCCCTGTTATCTCTCTGTGAATCTCTGTGTCTACTCTGCGTACTCCGTGTCCCTCTTTCTTAAGGAGAAACATCATGAGCAGAACCATTGTCATTTTAGAAGGTGACCAAACCGGGCAAGAGCTTCTCGAAGAAGCTCTGCGCGTCATCGAACCCGGTATCATCAATTACGAGCTAGAATTTTTGCGCTTCGACCTCAGTCTGGAAAATCGCCGCAAAACCAACAACCAGGTTGTTTACGATGCAGGCGAAGCCCTACGTCAATACAAGGTTGGCCTTAAAGCGGCCACCATCACCCCCGAAACCCCCGGCGATGTGGGCAGCCCCAACGCCATCTTGCGCGAAGCGATGGACGCCGAAGTGATTTTGCGTACCGGGCGGCGCATCCCCGGCGTGCGGCCGGTGGGCGGTATCTACTCCCCCATCAGCGTGGTACGCATGGCCCGCGACGACGCCTACGGCGCAAAGGAATGGCGCGAGGGCAGCGGCCCCGACGAAATGGCCTACCGCACGGAGAAAATTTCCCGCCGCGTCTGCCGCGCCGTCGCCGAATATGCCTTTCAACATGCACGGCGCACCGGCGCAAAAGTCTTTGGCGGCCCCAAATTCACCGTCAGCCCGGTGTACGAGGGCATGTTCAAAGAGGAAATGGACGCCGCCGCCGCCCGCTACCGCGATGTGCGCTACGAGCCGCAGCTCATTGACGCCACACTGGCGCTGCTGCTGGCAACCACCGGCGAGCCGCTGGTCATCCCCTCGCTCAACCGCGATGGCGACCTGATTTCGGACATGGTGCTGCAAATGTTCGGCTCCATCGCCGGATCGGAATCTATGGTCATTTCGGTGGATGATGCGGGCACAATTGACTGCGCGATGGCGGAAGCGCCGCACGGCACGGCGCCATCCCTGCAAGGCTTGAACCGCGCCAATCCGATGGCGATGATTTTGGCCTCAGCCGGGCTGTTCTCGTTGATGAAAGAGGAGCCGCTCAAGCGGGCCAGCCGCGCCATCTACGAAGCCACGCTGGAAGCGGCCTACGATGGCATCCGCACGGCCGACATCGGCGGCACAGCCAACACGGACGCCTTCACCAATGAAGTCATCCGCCGCGTCCGCGCCAAACTAGAGGTGTGGGCGGCGTTGGCGTAAGAAGTTTGCAAGTGTGCAAGAGGCAAGTATGCAAGTTTGTTCCTTGCATACTTGCTACTTGCTTTACTTCCCTTGCACAGTGATGAGGGTGAGTTCCGGGGGGGACAGGAAGCGCACGCGGGGAGCGCTCATGCCTTCTAAGCCTAATCCACGACTGACGTAGAGGTGGGTACGCGCCTCTTTGTACAAACCCATGACGTAGCGCCGCCCTAGCTGCGAGCTGGTGAGCAGCGGGCCGATGAGCGGCAGGCGCACTTGCCCGCCGTGTGTGTGTCCGCAAAGGTAGAGGTCTATGCCGTGAACGGCCGCTTCCGGCATCAGCTCCGGCGAATGATAGAGCAAAATTTGCGGTACGCTGTTGGGGGCGCTGGCGTGCAGGTTTGCCAGCCGCGCCCGGTCTGTGGGCAAATGGTGCGTGCAATCCATGCCCAACAGGACGACCTGCCGCCCTTCGCCCAAATCCACCGCCCGCCATTCCTGGCGCATGAGAGGGATGGGCAGGCCATCAAAAATGGGCACAACCTGCTCGCGCAAATCAACGGTGATGCTGCCTAGTGTGGCAAAAACGCCGTGCGGCGCATGTAATTGCTGCAAAAACTCGCGCACTTGCCGGTGGGTGATGGGGTCTGTGTTGTAAGAGAGGCTCACGTAATCGCCGGTGATGAGGATGAGATCGGGGTTGGTTTGTTGGGCGATTTGCAGCACGGCCGTTTCCCGTTTCGTCGCTCGTTCTATGTGCAGGTCGGTGATGTGTAGGATGCGCAACGGCCGTGCCGCGGCCGGGAGGCGGTCGGTGGTCAGCGTCCACTCGGTCAGCCCCACGCGGAACGGCTCGATGAGATAGCCCCAAATGGCGGCGGCCGTTGCCCCCACTTGCAGCGCAATGAGAAAAACCAATGCTCCCCATCCCCCGATTAACCAACTTAATACGGACAACGCCAAAGCTGCCGCAGTACGCAGCAGCCCCAACAGCACAAACTGTGATTCCCACGGCCCAAAAGAGAGGCCGCGACGTGGCAGGCTGATCAGCATCGCCGCATCCAGGCCCAGCGCCAACAAAAGTGTGCCACCGGCTGCCAGACTGATGGGGGTCTGGATGCCGACGATTTGCCAGGTAACGGCCGTCATCACCGCCCAAATCGGCATCATCAACAGGACCAACCAACCCGGCCAGTTATCCACTGTAGCAAATATGACCATCACTTTGTACAGCCAACCCTCTTTCAAAATATCATCTGGCTCATCCGCCATTAAGTGCTGATTCACAAACTAAATCCTCCACAAAAATCTCAAGGCGTACTCTATCATCCTCGCCTATACTTGTCATCAATGCCTCAATCATTCTCAGGGCAATTGCATGCTTAAGCACAATAGAACGAACAAATAGCAACACAATCGTTCTCCTCCCAGTACGGAAGCACTATTGCGATGTCAAGATTAAAAGTGTATGATAACCACATTATTATATTTTCTATACATACACGGAGGTATGAAATGTTGTTTTTAAATCGTGAGCAAGGTCAAGGTTTGGTTGAGTACGCACTGGTTCTGGTTTTGGTAGCTGTTGTTATCATCGCCATTCTAACGCTGCTTGGCCCGCAGATTGGTAACGTGTTCAGCCGTATCACCAACGGTCTTGCCTAAGCAAACTTATTGACCCAAAAAAGCCCCGTCACAATAGTGACGGGGCTTTTTTTATTTGGGTGCTGACGGCCGTTTCCGAAGCGGTTATAATCAACACCCAAGATGAACAGTATAAAAAAGCCCAACTACCCAAATCGCGTCCACCTGGCTCAACTTCCCACCCCTATTCAACCTCTGGAACGATTGAGCAAACATTTAGGCGGCCCCACCCTCTACATCAAGCGCGACGATCAAACTGGCTTGGCAACCGGCGGCAACAAGGCTCGCAAACTTGAATTTCTGCTGGCAGAAGCATTGGCAAAAGGCTGCGACCACCTCATTACCACCGGTGCGGCCCAAAGCAACCACTGCCGCCAAACAGCCGCCGCCGCCGCCCAATATGGACTGGGGTGCAGCCTCGTCCTCAAAGGAACATCCCCAGAGACAATCACGGGCAATTTGCTATTAAACGATCTGTTAGGCGCTCACTTCTATTGGGCAGGGGATCAAGAATGTGCCAGCGTGATGGGCAATATCAGTGCCGAATTGCACGCTATGGGGCGCAGTCCCTATCAAATCCCTCTAGGCGGTTCCAATGTTGTGGGGGCAACTGGGTACGTCCTGGCAATGGAAGAACTCACCCAACAACTTGCGGCGACCAATACCAACATTGATTTTATTGTCATCGCCAGTGGCAGCGGCGGTACACAGGCTGGCATGGTACTCGGTGCAGAGGTGTATGATTTTCGCGGCCAGATTTTGGGCATGAGCGTATCGTCGGAAGCTGCCGCACTGCAAAATCGCGTGGCGGCCCTTTCCACAGCAACCGCCACTCACTTGGGTATTGGCGTTCCGTCTGTAGCGGGCAAGGTGAATGTCAACGACGATTATCTGGGCGGCGGGTATGGCGTCGTCAGCGAGATTGAGCGCGAAGCAGTGCGCCTGTTGGCACAGCTTGAAGGCATCTTGTTAGACCCAGTTTATACGGGTCGGGCAATGGGTGGTCTCATTGATTTGATTCGTTGGGGTGCTTTTACACGCGGTCAAACGGTGTTATTCTGGCACACAGGAGGAACGGCCGCTTTGCCTGCTTTTACCGATAAATTGCTTTAGGATTCTGTTTATGAAAGTTTTCATTGCCGGAGAAATGCCCTTTTTGCAAGAAGTAGGCGAATTGTGTGTGGCGGCAGGGCATGATACCACGCTGTACCTGGTGGAAGATTTTTTGAGCGCTGAAGAAAGTGCGGAGGTACTGGCTAGCCTGGAGGCAACTGATGTGGCGATTGAACTGCACCATGAAACGGCCGTCACCAAACAACACCTCTTACAAGCACTCAGTCAGGCACTGCCAGACGAAGCACTCATCCTGACCTCAGCGCTGAATACCAGCGCCACACAAGCGGCTGCCTGGGCAGCAAACCCGGCGCGTGTCGTGGGGTTTGGCGTGCTGCCCCCTGTGCAGTCTGGTGATGCCGTGGAGTTGGCGCGAGCATTGCAAACGGGAGAGCCGGCATTTGAGCAGGCGCAGCAGTTTTGGCAGGGCGTGGGGTTAGAAACGGCCGTAACCGCCGACGGCCCCGGTTTAATACGCGCCCGCACCCTCTGCTGCATCGTCAACGAAGCAGCCAGCGCCTTGATGGAAGGTGTGGCAGCGGCCGCAGACATTGACCAGGCCATGCAGCTTGGCACCAATTACCCTCGCGGCCCGCTAGCCTGGGCCGACTACATTGGCCTGGACACCATTCTAGGGGTAATGACGGGTCTTTTTCAAGAATGGGGCGAGGATCGCTACCGCCCTTCCCCTTTGCTTAAACGCATGGTATTAGCCGGACAGCTTGGTAAAAAGACGGGCGTCGGTTTTTATCATTATGAATCGTGAACGGCCGTTCGCCATTCAACCTCTACAATCCTATGGCTGTCCGATACTGCTACCTCTGTCAACAAGAACCCTTTGCTCAGCGTGCCGGTGAAACAGCGTTAGAAGAAGGCGACACATGCCCAGTGTGCTATCAACCCACTTGCCGTCGCCATCTCACCACAGTACGCTGGCGCTGGCGCAGCAGTGGCGAGACGGATTCCGCGCTGATTTGCCGCCAATGCCAGCGCAGCTATGCTCACCGCACCTGGGATGCGCATAACCGCGACTGGATCACCTAAACAAAAAAAACAGGGAACAAAAAAACGGGAAACAATGGCTTGATTGTTTCCCGTTTTTTGTTTATTGGGGGTAGATGGGGGTGTTTGGGCCAACTAATTCTTTGAATCGCGCCAGCACTTCACCCGGTTCGGCATGGCGGCTCAACTGCTTTTTTGAAAAGATGAGGTCGCCATTGACAATCACATCAAAAGCACCCTTGCTGCCCGTGATAAAGGTCAATTCTTTGATGACATGCTGGTAATGTGAAAGCAAATCTTCCGCCACACGGACGGCTCGATTGCAGTAATTTCAGGGAACGCAATACTCGATTGAAATGGTGTATCGTTTTTCCATCAAAATAACCTATCGTCAGCCAATCTCGGCCAGGAAATTGGTCAATAAATTGTTAAATGCTTGTGGTTGTTCCCAATGGGGTGCGTGTCCAGCACCGGGGATGATTTGCACACGGCCACGCCACAGGGTGGGCATGGTCAGGCTGCTGATGTAGGGTTCGCTAACGAGCTGTTCTTCTGCGCCGTGTAGGATGGCTAACGGCCGTGTCAAATTCGCCACAATCGCCACCTCATCCTGGTAGCCATCCGGCTTGATGCTGGCCGCCAACCCCACCCGCGCATTGCCATCGGTGCGCAAAATGTCGGCGATGAAGGGGGCCGGGTCTATCTCCGCGTTGGGCGCAAAAAAGGAGGTGGCATAGGTCAGGGCGTCGGCTTCGCTGACAACGGCCGTAAAGCCCACATTCACCGCCGGATTAGGCAAAAACGCATTCGCCATGTCTGGCGGGAAGGCCAACGGTGGCGTGCCATAAATCACAAAACCTTTGGCCTGGGGTAAATAATTATGCGCCTCCAGCGCGATGTGCCCGCCCAAACTCCAGCCCACCAGCACAGCGTCAGCCATTCCCAACGCTTCGGCAGCTTCGGCAACGACGGCCGCATAGCCGGGCATCCCATAGGCAGATGAATCGGGCGCGGGGTCGGAATCGCCATGTCCGGGCAGGTCGAGGGCGATCAGGCGATGTGTGTTGCCCAGTTCGCTCTCCAGTTGGTGGCGAAAGGTGAGGCCAGAAGCGGAGTTGCCATGGATGAGCAGCACAGGCTGCCCATCTCCGCCGCTTTCATAATAGGCAACGGTTTGTGATGCGAGTTGCAATTTTTTCATCTGCATGGGGTCATCTCCTTTGTACTTGTTTGGTTGCGTGGTCTATTGTAACGGATTTTTGCTGTGAGGTGTGGGAGGATGGTTTCATTGTGATTGAATCGGAGCCTCTAGTTCGGTAACGGCCGTTTCACAAACAACTCAACTTAAAAGTCTGCTACCACAGGCATAATCTCACGACCAAACACCTCCAGCGGCGTAATTTCATGCACATTCACCGGCATATTAAAAATCACATGACTGAAACCCAGGTCGGCTAAGGTACGACAAGTGTCGATGATTTCACCCGGCGTGCGGTTGGATTCGGCGGTAGCCACGCCCAAGTAGGCAGAGGTCAGGGCGGTTTTTTCGATGGCGGAATACGGCCGTCCCACTGTCTGGCAATGTTCTTGCAGCACATCCAACTTGCGCTTCAGCACATCGCGGCCCACACCAGCAAACATATTGCAAGCATCGGCATATTGGGCCACAAAGCGCAATGTCTTCACCTCGCCCATACCGCCGATCAGGATAGGCGGATGGGGCTGCGCAACGGGCTGCGGCTGGCAAATCGGCTCCGGCAGTTGAAAATGCTTGCCATTGAAAGGCTGTACCTCTCCCGACCACATTTGATGGGCCAACTGCAAGGTCTCTTCAAGCCATTCAAAGCGCACTTTGGTTGCGGGAAAGGGAAAGCCCAGGCCGTGAGCCTCACGATCATACCAGGCTGCGCCAATACCAAAGTAAGCCCGCCCGCCGGAGAGCACATCGAGGTTGGTCACTTGTTTAATCAGGAGTGCGGGCTGCCGGTAATTGACGCCTGTAACCAATGCGCCCAGTTTGACGCGGCTGGTTTTAGCCGCCAGATAGGTGAGGGCGCTGTAACTTTCCAGCATTGGCTCGTCGGCATTGCCAAGCATAGGGTCGAGCTGGAAGAAGTGGTCCATCACCCAAATACTGTGGAAGCCTGCATCTTCAGCAACGGTGGCAATTTCGCTTAGTTTGGGGGCCAGGGCGGCAGGCCCGCCAGGCCAGGTAAAGCTAGGGATTTGTAATCCAATTTTCATGGGGTTTACTCCTGATATGAAATGGGGCAGCGGATAAGATGGGGGTATTGTACAACGGGAACTGCCGTTTTAAGCCTTCACGCTTCATGAGAGGATTGGGGATGTGGGGGGAACGGCCGTTTGCCTTCACCTGTATAAGAATCATGTCGCACTTGGCTGGAAATTTGGAGACTAGACACCGAACAGTCTCTAATCCCCAGTAAACAAAGGAACCTTCTGGAGGATTGCCCCGAATTGAGACGATTTTTGTGAGGGCAAAAGCTATTTTCATAAAGACAAAAGCTGTTTTTGTAAAGACAAAAGCTGTACATATAAAAGCAAAAGCTGTGCACGTAAAGATAAAATTTGTGCGTGTAAAGATAAAAGCTATATATGTGAAGGTCAAAGTTGTATATGCTAAAGCAAAAACTGTATGTATCAAAATAAAAGTCGTTTTTATGAAAGCAAAAGTTGCTTTTGTTCAGATGTATAGAACTTATGGCTAAGGCAAAATTGTTTTTTGAAGGAATTTTTCTGAAAAGGCTTCCTATTTGTCCATTGTTCATGCTAAAATTTCGGCCTATGTTGCTGATTATTTTATTCGTCTCGTTATAAGGAGAACCACACAATGGCACGCCAGAAAAGAAGTTCAACCATTTTGCAATCAGCTCAAATCCGCGCAGCGGCTTTGGAATCAATCAATTCGGCCCTGGACTTGGGGCACGGCTTGACAATTGAAAGCTATCGCGCTTCGCTGAATGAGCTGCAAACCTTGTTGGATACCTACAATACCCGGCTTTCGGAGTTGGATGGCATTCTCAACGATCTGAAAGCGAGCGAGAAGAGGGTGGCTTCCCTCTCGGCGCGGATGTTGGCCGGGGTCGGGGTTGCTTATGGCAAGGATAGCAATGAGTATGAGCAAGCGGGAGGGACGCGCACGAGTGAAGTGAAGTAACGAAGTCTCGCCCTATCAATCAGAATGGCGCAGTGGGATGTGATCCGCTGCGCCATTTTTGTTTTTCTGGTTTAGCTTCGACTTTCAGAGGGTATGGGGAACGGCCGTTGCCCCTTCTATCCTCTCACATATTTCTTCTGTACTGGCCCCCCACCGCATACAACGCCCCCGTAATCTGCCCCAGCGAACAGACCTTCACCGCCTCCATCAGCGCCGCAAACATATTTTCATTGTGAACGGCCGCCGCTTGCAGCGCTTGCAACTGCGCCGCCGCCTTCTCCGGCTGCCACGCCTGCAAAGCCGCCACCTCCGCAATCTGCCGCTCCTTCTCCTCCGTCGTCGAGCGAATCACCTCCTGCGGGATAATCGTCGGCGAACCCTCATCCGAGAGGAACGTGTTCACGCCAATAATCGGCAGCTCGCCCGTGTGCTTGAGCTGCTCATAATAGAGCGACTCCTCCTGAATTTTGCCGCGCTGGTACATCGTCTCCATCGCCCCCAGCACCCCGCCCCGCTCCGTAATGCGGTCAAACTCCACCAACACCGCCTCCTCCACCAAATCGGTCAACTCCTCAATGATGAACGAGCCTTGCATCGGGTTCTCGTTTTTCGCCAGCCCCAACTCCTTGTTGATGATCAACTGAATCGCCATCGCCCGCCGCACCGATTCCTCTGTGGGCGTGGTGATGGCCTCGTCGTAGGCGTTGGTATGCAGCGAATTGCAATTGTCGTAGATGGCATAAAGCGCCTGCAAAGTGGTGCGGATGTCGTTGAAGCCGATTTCCTGCGCGTGCAAGGAACGGCCGCTCGTCTGAATATGGTACTTCAACTTCTGCGCCCGCTCATCGGCCCCGTATTTGAGCTTCATTGCCTTCGCCCAAATGCGCCGCGCCACGCGGCCAATCACCGCATATTCCGGATCCATGCCATTGGAGAAAAAGAAGGAGAAATTGTGCGCAAACTCGTTCACGTCCATGCCCCGCGCCAGATAATACTCGGCAAACGTGAAGCCATTCGCCAGCGTAAAGGCCAACTGCGTGATGGGATTGGCCCCCGCCTCGGCGATGTGGTAGCCAGAAATGGAGACACTGTAGAAGTTGCGCACGCGATGGTCAATGAAATATTGCTGGATGTCGCCCATCAACCGCAGCGCAAATTCGGTGGAGAAGATACAGGTGTTTTGCGCCTGATCTTCTTTGAGGATGTCGGCCTGCACCGTGCCCCGTGCGGTGGACAACGCCCGCGCCTTAATTTCGGCGTAAACGTCCGGCGGCAGCACCTGATCGCCCGTCAAGCCGAGCAGCAGCAGCCCCAGGCCATCGTTGCCTTCGGGCAGGTCGCCGTGATAGGACGGCCGTTCTAACCCCCGCGCATCATACAATGCCACCAGCTTCTTCTCCACCTCGCCTTCCAATCCGTGTTCGCGGATGTAGCGTTCGCATTGTTGGTCAACGGCCGTATTCAAGAAAAACGCCAGCATCGTCGGCGCCGGGCCGTTAATCGTCATGCTCACCGACGTGGCCGGGTCGCAGAGGTTAAAGCCGCTGTACAGCCGCTTGGCATCATCCAAACTGGCGATGGAGACGCCAGAATTACCCACCTTGCCATAAATATCCGGGCGATGCGCCGGGTCTTCGCCATACAGCGTCACCGAATCGAAGGCCGTAGACAGCCGCTTGGCGGGCATCCCCAGCGAGACGTAGTGGAAGCGTTTATTGGTGCGCTCCGGGCCGCCCTCCCCGGCAAACATGCGCGTCGGGTCTTCGGCGGTGCGCTTGAAGGGGAAAACGCCGGCCGTGTACGGGAATTCGCCGGGCACATTTTCTTGCAGCGACCAGCGCAAAATATCGCCCCAGCCCTGGTAGCGCGGCAGCGTCACCTTCGGCACTTTGGTATGCGCCAGCGATTCCGTCTTCGTCGGCACGCGAATGTCGCGCCCGCGCACACGGTAGACGTATTCGTCCCCGGCGTACTGTGCCTTTTTGTCGGCCCAATTGTCCAAAATCTGCTGGTTGTGCCGGTCTAAATCAAGGCTGATTTGCGCGTGCAGCGCCTCCAATTCTTGGGCGAGTTTGTCGCTGTCGGTGCGCTTGGCGGCTTGCACGGCCGTGATCGCCTGCCGCACCCCGTACAATTTATCGGCAATGGCGGCCTGTGATTCAGCCCAACGGCCGTACCCGCGAATCGTCTCCGCAATTTCACTCAAATAGCGCACACGGGCGGGCGGGATGACGTAAATCTTTTCCGACATCTCCTCGCCGGGCTGCAAATGCGGTTCCAAATCCGCGCCCGTCCGTTGCCTGATGGCGCACATCACGGCGCGGTACAGCCGGTTTGTGCCGGGGTCGTTAAACTGGCTGGCAATCGTGCCATAAACCGGCATCTCATCCACCGGTTTATCCCACTGCTGATGATTGCGCTGGTACTGCTTCTTCACATCACGCAGCGCGTCCTGCGCCCCGCGCTTGTCGAATTTGTTGACGGCAATCACGTCGGCGAAGTCGAGCATGTCAATCTTCTCCAACTGCGTCGCTGCGCCGTACTCCGGCGTCATCACATACAAAGTCGTGTCGGCAAAATCCACAATTTCCGTGTCCGATTGGCCGATGCCGGAAGTCTCCAAAACAATCAAATCAAACTGCGCCGTCTGCAAAATCGCCAAAATTTCGCGGATGTGGCGCGAGAGGGCCAGGTTGCTCTGCCGCGTCGCCAGCGAGCGCATGTAGACGCGCTCGTTGTAAACGCTGTTCATGCGGATGCGGTCGCCAAGCAGCGCCCCACCGGTGCGCCGCTTGGAGGGGTCTACGCTGACGATGGCGATCTCTTTGTCGGGGAAGTCGAGCAGAAAGCGGCGCACCAACTCATCCACCAGCGACGATTTGCCCGCGCCGCCCGTGCCGGTGATGCCGAGAACGGGCACGGGCGGCAGCCCTTCCAATCTGCGGTGAACTTCTTGCATAATCGGTTCAACTAATTCGGGTTCATTTTCCACAGCAGAGATGAGCCTGCCCAATGCCCGCGCCGTCACCCACTGTTTGACTTCGTGCAAAACGGCCGTGCCCTCCCCATTCCCCGCCATGCGATCATACGCTTCTGCGATGGCATCCTTCCATTTGTCCACGTCGAGTTTGCCGGTGGGGAAGTCGGCCTGTTGCAGCAGGTCGTTGATCATGCCTTGCAAGCCCAGGGAACGGCCGTCGTCAGGCGAGTAGATGCGCGTGATGCCGTAGGCGTGTAATTCGGCGGCTTCGTCGGGCAAAATCGTGCCGCCGCCGCCGCCAAAGATTTTGATGTGGCCGCAGCCCTGCTCGCGCAGGAGGTCGTACATATATTTGAAGAATTCGAGATGCCCGCCCTGGTAGCTGGTGATGGCAATGGCCTGGGCGTCTTCTTGTACGGCCGTGTTCACTATCTCATGCACGCTGCGGTTATGGCCCAGGTGGATCACCTCGCCGCCGGAGCTTTGCAAGATGCGGCGCATGATGTTGATCGCCGCGTCGTGGCCGTCGAAGAGGCTGCCGGCGGTGACAATGCGAATTTTGTTGGTGGGGGAATAAGGGGCTATTGCTTGCATCATTCTCCTGCGTCATCCATCATACGCTGGCGCATGATAGATGATGGCTTATTCAGTTGGGATGAGGGTTAGTATAGCATAGGGGAGGAACGGCCGTTACGCCTGATTAAACTCTTGCCAATCCAGGTCTAGCTGACGCACAATGCTGCGCAATGTGCCCAGCTTCAAATCTTTGGCTCCCCAGTCTGGTATAGGGGCTATACGGCCGTTAGCGGGATTATGCCATTTGCGATGTGAGCCGCCGCTACGACGCGGCAATTCCTCACATCCCAGTGCGTACAGTTTGCGGGCAACATCGCGGTATTTCACGAGCTTAACTCATCACCGGCACTAACGTTTCAGCCCACAGAGTAGTCTGGCGATTTAATGGCTGCAAGGCAGATGGTAATGGTTTACCTAAATCCTGAAATGCCTCAATGATGGCTTCCAGGGCGTCGGCAACATGAGGCATAACCTCGTCTAACGTGTCGGCTTCAGTGATCAGTTCGGGCAGCAATGGGCAAGTGATGGTATAGCCCCCTTCAGGTTGTGGTTCTAGCACTAATGGCAACTTGTAAATTGTTTCCATTATCAATATCTCCTGATTAATTCAGAACTGAATTGATTGTGGCGTTAGTATAGCACAAGGGAAAGAGCAAGAGATGAGAATGAAAACGGCCGTTACGCTCATTCTCAGTCCTCGTTACTACCACGCCTTCTCCGGCCAGGGCGCAAGCTGATGCACGGCCGTTCCCCCCACCTGCTCCATCTCACAAAAGGCAACGGCCGTTGCCCGGTCGCGCGGAATATGCGCCAAAATCTCCAGATTGCCATACGGCGTCACCGTCACCAACGGCGCGGTGAGAAAGCGATAGCGCCCCGTCTCCGCCGACCCCATTTGGAAAGACTCCCCGCCCACAAAATACAGCTTATCCTCATAAAACACCTGCTCCCAAAACCAGCGGAACTCTCGATTGCGCCGCAAGTGGGCCAGCAGCGAGGCAAAATAATCGGTCATGCGGTAAGGGAGTGAAACCCGACGAAAATAAATCACGTTCCCCACCGCAAAGCGATGCCATACTTGCGGCGGCATTTGCTGCCGCATTGCCGCAAAATCGGCGGAGAAAATGAAGTCCAGCAAATTGGCGCCGCCCGGTTTTTGCGTGCGTTGGCGCAGCGCCGCCTGCGGAAGCTGGTACAGGGGCAGCAGCAGCGAGTTCACAGCGATGATGTCCAAATAGCGATCTAGCAGCAGGGCGGGCAGGCGGATGCTCTCCAACATCGCCAATACTTGGGCGAGAACGGCCGTATCCTCTCCCACCGACGGGTAAATTTGCGGGTGATCCAGCCCGGTGGCTAACAAAAAGAAGACGCGCCGCTCGCCAATCGTCAGCTTCAAGGCATCGGCCAGATTGAGCAGCGTTTGCTCGTCCAAATTCACGCGCTCGCCGCGCTCAATTTTGCCAATCACCACGTCGCCAAGCTGGCTCTGAGGGTCAATTTGCTGGCACAACCGCGCCAGATTCGCCTGCGTCAGACGCTCCCCGCCCTCATCGTACTGTTCCTTGCGCAATGCTGCGACCAGACTGCCAAAATCTTTGCGATCCATGCGCCAACCTCCTTCGTCAAATAGGAGCGCGAACGTCCCGTTCGCCAGGTGCAGACGAGACGCCTGCGCTCCATTTTCGTTCACCTACTCAAATTGGTAAGCCCAATTGCCGATAATGGCTGATTAAATCGCCGCTCATCTCTATTATACGGTATCATGATGAATGAACGGCCGTATCCATTGAGAACGAAATCAAGTTCAAAAGGGGCAGTCATGAACAAACAGCGCGAAATCACCGGTTGGGCCATGTATGATTGGGCCAATTCCGCGTTCAGCACCACAGTTGTCACCGCCTTCCTCGGCCCATACCTGGCCGCCCTCATCGCCGCCAGCCCCGAAGAAACCCTGCAACTAGGCGCGTATGCCATCGAAGCCGATGCCTTTTACCCCTTCTGCGTCTCCATCTCCGTCATTTTACAGGTACTTTTTCTGCCCTTTTTAGGGGCGCTGGCCGATTACACCAACCTCAAAAAGCGCCTGCTGCTGCTGTTCGCTTACATCGGCGCAACAGCAACCATGCTGCTGGTATTTGTGCAAGGCAATCTGGCTCTGTTGGGCGGCTTGTTATTCATTGTGGCAAACTTCTCATTTGGCGCGGGGGTGGTCTTTTACAATGCCTACCTGCCTGATTTAGCCACACCGCAAGAGCAAGACAGCATCAGCTCAAAGGGCTTTGCCTATGGCTATGTGGGCGGCGGCTTGCTGCTGGCTTTGAATTTGGCGCTGTTCCAACTGGTGGATGACACGGCCGTTGCCGTGCGTCTCTCCCTCGGCAGCGCCGGGCTGTGGTGGCTGCTGTTCACATGGTTGTACCCGCAGCGGCGATTGGTGGTCAGGCGCACGGCCGTTCCCCTGCCCGCCAACACCAACCCCATCACCCACAGCCTGCACCAATTCTTCAACACCCTGCGCGAAATGAAAAACCAGCACCCCCTCACCCTGCGCTTTCTGCTCGCCTACCTCATTTACAACGACGGCATCCAAACCGTGAACACCGTCGCCGCCATCTTTGCCGCCAGCGAAATCGGCATGGGGCCAGAGCAGCTTGTCGGCGTCATTTTGCTCATTCAATTTGTCGCCGCCATCGGCGCCATCCTCTTCAATCGCCTGGCGCAGCGCATTGGCGCAAAGGCCACCGTCATCCTTACCCTCATCGGCTGGACGGGGCTGATTGTTTACGCCTTTGGCTGGCTGCAAACGCCGAGACAAGTGTGGAGCTGGGCCTTTTTCGAGGCGTTGGTGCTGGGCAGTTCGCAGGCTCTCAGCCGCTCCATGTTTGCCAAAATGACGCCGCGCCATCAAGAGGCCGCCTATTTCAGCCTGTACGAAATCAGCGAGCGCGGCACATCGTGGATTGGCCCCCTGGTTTTTGGCCTGACGGTGCAGCTCACCGGCAGTTCGCGCACGGCCATGCTGCCGATTATCGCCTTCTTCGCCTTTGGCATTTTGGTGTTATTGACGACGGATTTGCGGCAGGCGATCACCGCCGCCGGCAATGAAGCGCCAGCATTGGTCTAACCGCCGCAAGATTTGACAAATTTCCAAAATTTGTCAAATCTGCGATCTTCCAAAATCGGTAGATTCACTTCCATAAACAGGTCTTTACAGCCAGGTAATTCCCCCGCCAGTCAGGCATACTAATAGTATCAAGGACGCCCACAACTTTTTCACTTTTATCTATCGGAATTGAATAGATCGAGATTGCCGCAGGCACGGCCGTTCCCGCCTGCCGCCCCCCGGAGAGTAAGCTCATGTTCACGAACATTCCTTTTGCTCAAGCCGCCATGTTGGACTGGAAACGCAGTCCGGTTAAACGATTGTTGCAGGCAACGGCCGTCCTCATCTCCATCGCCCTCTTGTGGTGGCTGCGCGAACCGCTCATCGCCATTTTGCAAGTGGTCAGAGACCGGGAAGCGGTCGCCGCCTATTTGCAGCAGTTTGGCCTGCTGGCTCCGCTGCTGTTGAGCATCGTGTTGGTGCTGCAAGTAATTGTCGCCGCCATCCCCGGCCACGCCCTGATGATTGGCGGCGGTTATGTCTACAATTTTGCCTTCGCTTTCAGTATCAGCCTAGCGGCGACGGTGTTGGGCAGCCAGTTGGCTTTTTTGCTGGCACGGTGGGCGGGACGGCCGTTAGTCGAACGCCTGGCCCCGGTCAATCTGCTCAACAAATGGTACGACATGTCCGCGCAAAAAGGGATGCTCTTCTTCATGTTCGCCTTCATGCTGCCCATCTTCCCCTCCGACGTGATGAACTACGTCGCCGGGCTGAGTTCGCTCTCGCCTCGCCGCTTCTTCATCGCCAATCTGCTTGGCCGCTTCCCCGGCGTCATGCTGATGACGGCCATCGGCGCCTACGGCTTCCAACTCTCCCTCGGCGTCTGGATTGGCATCGCCATTGCCACCATCATCATGTTCATCGCCTGGCGCAAAATTTTCGGCAGTCACTAAGCGCAATAGATTGCAACGATTGATTCAGCATTCCACATTCCGCATTTCCAAAGGGGTAGTCATGAACAAGCACTTATTCACGAATGTCCACGAATTTTATACCAGCCTGTACGCCGCCATCGCCCAGGCGAGCAGCAGCATTCACATGGCCTACTACGCCTTCGACGATGGGCATTGGGCACAGCAATTCGGCCATCTGCTGGCACAAAAAGCGGCCAACGGCGTCACCGTTCACCTGCTAATTGATGAGGCCGGTCTCTACCTGGACAACGCCCGCAATGGCTGGCGCAATCGGCAGTTGCTGGCGCAGTTGGCCGGGTCTGGGGTACAGGTAACGCTGTTCCGCCCGAACGGCCGTCGCCTGAGCCAACTGAACCGCCTGCACTGCAAATTCTGCACCATTGATAACCGCATCGCCTTCATGGGCGGCTCCAACATTGGCGACCATTACACCGGCTGGCGCGACAGCAATGTGCGCATGGAAGGGGATTTGGGCGATGGGCTGGTGCAGTTGCACCGCTATTTGCGACAGTTTGGCGGTGGCGCACCAGCGGCCACGCAGCCAACAGAACTGGAATTGGGCGGCATCCCCCTGCTGCTAACCCTGCCCGGACACCGCCGGGACATCCGCCGGGCGCTGCTGGATTTGATTTTGTCGGCGAAAACGGCCGTTTACCTACGAAGCTGGTACTTTTTGCCCGACAGCGAAATCATGAACGCCCTCCTCAGCCAGGCCGAAAACGGCGTGCGGATTCACATCCTCTTCTCCCACCACACCCGCGTGCCGCTGATTGATGTCGCCAATCGCCGCCTCTGTCGGGAGCTAACCCACTCCGGCGCATTCATTTACCGCTACACAGAAGGCTACATGCACGCCAAAGAAGCGTGGAACGACCAAAACGACATTCTCTTCGGCTCGGCCAACATTGACCGTTGGGCGCTGCGCACCAATTTTGAGTGCTGCCTGCGCTTGAATGACCCGCAGCTCGCCAACCGCCTCACCCGCGCCCTGAATGCCGACGTAGAATATTGCCTGGGATGGGAAGGCTCACAATCTACCCTACCACCAGCCGTTCCGTCACCGCAACCTGCTGCGTCATATCCACTCGCAGCAGCCCCTCTGCCGTGCGGCTGACGGCGAGGTGGGCCAACGGCCGTACCGCCGGCCCATGCGTCACCCCCCCATCCAACCGAAAACGGCTGCCGTGACACGGACAGGCAAACCCCGCCTCGTCCTCATTCACCAAACAGCCAAGATGGGTGCAAACGGCCGTCACCGCATACACCCCGCCCGCATCCCGCACAATCCAGCAGTGGCCGCCGGGAACGGCCGTAGCGCTGCCCAACGCATACGCCTCCGGCACATCCAACGTCAACTGCCGCACCTCGGTGGTTGGCTCCTGATAGCCCAAAAACTTGCGCACCGCATTCAACACCAACAAGCCCGACAAAGCCAAACTGCCGCGCAGCGCCTGCCGCCGCGAAAAAGTGATTCGTTTCACGTCGCCCCCAACAGGATAAAGCCCAACACAAAAGCCATCACCAAAACAACCAGCCATTGCGCTACGCGCCCCTCGCGGCTGAACCAAATGCCCACCCCCTCAGCGCGGCGGTCAACGGCATAGGGCAGCAGCGCCAGCACAGCCAGCAGCGCCAGCGGCACAATCACGCCCATCCACAGCGGCGGCCCCAGGCGCAGCAACTGCTGCACCCACAAGAAAAACCAGGGTGCGCTCGCTTCGGGGGGCAGATGGCCGAAATCGGCCGCTTCCCCCAGCGCCGGCGGGAACAGCAGCGCCACCACCAACAGCACAATCGTCACCGCCAACGCGCCAATCGCTTCTCGCCGCACCAGTTCATCGCGGTGAATGGACGCCTCTCGCGGTTTTGCCCGTGAAATGCCGCCATCGCGCCGCACGCGGAAGATGTGCCAGCCAATGAGGAACAAAATCGCCAATATCAGGCCAAAGAGATGCCAGCCATACAGCCGCACCACCGTCGCCGCGCCAATTTCGCTGCTGCCCACCGCCATGCCGTACAAATCTGGCCCGATGAGGGGAATGCTGCGCAGTAAATTTGTGCCGACCATCAGCGCCCAGGCGATGTCGGCGTCCCAGCGCAGGGCGTAGCCGGTGAAGTTTGCCAGCAGCAGCAGCACCAGCAGCCCCAATCCCAGCAGCCAGTTGAATTGGCGCGGCCGTTTGTATGCCCCGGTAAAGACCACGCGCAGCAAATGCAGCACGCTGATAACGACCATCGCCTGTGCCGCCCAATAATGCAGGCTGCGCACCAGCCAGCCATAGGGCACAAAGGTGATCATGCTTTGCAAGGATGGGTTGGCCTCAGCAGCGCTGGGGATGTAGTAGAAGACTTCGAGGGTTCCGGTGAGGGCGAGGAGGATGAAGAGGTAGACGGCCGTTCCCCCCAGCCCAAATGTATAGCGCCAACGCCCCTCCCGTACGGGAATGTGCGGCGGGTGCAGGTGGTGAAAAAAGCTCGCTCGTTTAGCCATGATGCGGTTTGATGAGGACGGCCGTTGCCACCAACAGCAGCCCCAACACCCCAAACACCGTCGGGTACACATTCTGCGGCGGCTGATACGGCGTATGCAATTGGTACACCTGCGCATTACTGGCATCCAGCGTCACATCCAGCCCCAATTCGCCGCGAGATTCCATCAAAAAGGCGGCAATAGCCCAGGACTCCTCCTCCGTCACAAAGCCGGGATTCCACCAGGGCATCGTCTCATAAATCACCTGCTGCAGCTCGGCGGCATTTTTGATGCCGGCCATATCGCTAGATTTGGACAACGCGGGCACAACTTGCGGCAGTTCAAAGCCATTAGCGGGGTGATTTGAGGCGTGGCAGTGGGATTGCCAGCAGTTGCCATCATCTCCCCACTGCGCCCGCCATTCCGGCGTCAGCCCCTGCCCCCAATCGCCGTGACAGGCCATGCACACCTGGCGGTACTTCTCTGCGCCAAATTCTTGCTGCGTCATCGTGGATTCGTCGGCGAAAATCTCGCCGGTATTGGCTGCCAGGAGCACATAACCCTGACTGAGCAGGCGGCCTTCGTAGCTGTCTGGCGTATAAGGTGTGGCAGTTGGAATGGGAGATGGCGAAGCGGTGCAGCCAATCAGCAGGATGCTAATCAGGGCAAGCCATCCCCAGTTTGCCAGTACACGCTTCGGCTCAAACAGATGTGTTTGCCAACTTTTGTTCATGGCGGTCTCCAATTCCCGCCCATTTTCCGAAAGGGTATACAGCCGGTCTAGTGGCAAACGTCATGAAGTTGGACGCCAGAAGTCATAAGTGGATGATAAAATGATGGGGGTATTGAACGGCCGTGCGCTTCCCCGTATACTACCAATAGGAGATTTTCAAAATGACCAATCACATGGCAAGTCTACTGTCCAAAGAAAAACTAGCGGCATTCTGCGAAAAATGGCAAATTATCGAATTTGCGCTGTTTGGGTCGGCCATCCGCAATGATTTTCGACCGGACAGCGATGTGGATGCACTGGTAACATTTGACCCGGCAGCGCGTTGGACACTGTTTGATCATGTTGACATGCAATCGGAACTCAAAGCCATGCTCAACCGGGAGGTAGATTTAGTCAGCAAGCGGGGTATTGAGCGCAGTCAGAACCATATCCGGCGCAAAGAAATTCTGGAATCGGCACAGGTGATTTATGCCTCATCGTGATGCGAGCTACCTGCTGGATATACTGAAAGCAGCGCGGCTCATCCAAGATTTCACACATGGCATGGATAGACTTGCGTTTGATGACGACCTAAAAACACAGTCGGCCGTCATCCGCCAACTCGAAATTATTGGGGAAGCGACAAAACGATTATCCGAGGAACTGCGCATGGCAAACCCTGATATACCCTGGCGGCAAATGGCCGGAATGCGCGACATTCTTATCCACGCTTATGATCATGTAGACATTGATGAGGTTTGGAATGTGATTGAGCAATCACTTCCCAACGCAACTATTAAGATTCAGGCTCTTGTCCCACCGGAATTACTTGACCAGTAACGGCCGTACTCCCCTACTCCCCACCCTCATGCAATGTCTCCCGAATACGGCGCTCCAGCCGATTGAGATCCCATTTACCCTGCTCGCGGATAATGGTGCGCAGCATGGGATTGATTTCCTGAACCGTCTCCAAAATATCCACCAATAATTGATACTGCTCTTGAGCGCGGGCTACTTCGCCGGATGACGACACCATATCCCGCAAAATCGTGCCTTCCGTGCGCGAAGCGGTGAATGGCTCTGCCTGTCCCTCAATGAAGACGCGCGTGCGCTTGCCAGGGCCACGCCCTTCCCCCTCCTCAATCGGTTCAAAGCCCACAATACTGTCCGAACGGAAATATTTGCCATAACCCAATGCCACCATCAAGCCTTTTTCAATGCGCATGATTTTCTCCGGTTCAGATTTGTCAAATCTTTGAGATTTGACAAATCTCCTGTGTCACACGATAAGCCGATATATGAACATAAAGATTGTAACATAAACAGCCAGGGTCAGGGTTTGGCGTCGTATTGGTAGTAGTGGACGGGGATACGGCCGTTATAAAATCGCCGCGCTCGGTCAGGGCGAGAACGCTTGAAATAATCGGGGAACTTCTCATCGGCGGTCAAAATATTGACTGACCAGCCCCACTTTTTGCGGAATGTCTTGTTGAGCGAGATATACACCTGGTTGATGGCCTGGAATTCATCCATGCGCACGCCATAAGGCGGGTTGGAGATGAGGACGCCGTTCTGCCGGTCAATCCACAGGTCGCGCACATCCTTTTGCGCGAAGGTGATGTCATCGGCCACACCTGCTTTTTGCGCGTTGGCTTGGGAGAGGAGCACGGCCGTTTCCATCACATCATACCCGGCAATCAACCCCTCCGTTGGCGGGAGCTGCGCCGCTCGTGCCGTTTCCCGCGCTTCGCGCCACACCGTTTTGGGGATGATGGGCCAGTCCTCGGCGGCAAAGTCGCGCTGCAAACCGGGGGCAATATTCCGCGCCAGCAGCGCCGCCTCAATCAAAATCGTGCCGGAGCCGCACATCGGGTCAATCAGCAATTCGCCGGGCTGCCACTGACTGAGCAGCACCAATCCTGCGGCAAAGGTCTCTTTCAGCGGCGCTTCCACCGCTGCGGCGCGGTAGCCGCGCTTGTGCAGCCCCGCGCCAGAGGTGTCCAGCGTCAGCGTCACCACATCGTAGCGCACAGACACCTGAATGACGTATTCTGCGCCCGTTTCCGGGAACCAGTCTGTATGATAATGCGCTTTCAGCCGCTCGACGACCGCCTTTTTCACGATGGATTGGCAAGAGCGGGCGCTGCGTAGGAGGGATTGGACTGATTTGGCGATGATGGGGAAACGGCCGTCCACCCCAATCCACTCCTCCCAGGGCAGCGCCTTCGTCTGCTCAAACAACTCGTCAAACGTGCGTGCCTCAAACTCCGCCACCTTCAACAGCACACGGTCCGCGCTGCGCAGCCACAAATTCAGCCGGGGAATATCCGCCAGCGCCGCATCCAATTCCACGCCGCCATCAAACACGCGCAGACGCCCGTAACCCAGTCCCGCCAACTCCTCCCGGACGACATTCTCCAAACCAAACTTGGCCGTAGCAATAAGGGTGATTGTGTCAGTCATATCTAGCGACGGCGCTTGCGACGTCCGGATCGCTTACGGCCGTCTCCCTTCCGTTCATGCGAGGCAGATGGTTTTGGTAAGGGCGGCGGCGTGTGTACAGCCTGTTGGTACTCGTCATCCAGCAGCATTGCCAGCAGTGCCAGCCCATCCTCGCCTTCGCTGAGGCTGCGTGCCAGAGGGACAAAGCGCTGCATCCGCTCCGCTTGCAGTTTGTCGCGGGTGCGCAGCTTAGTTTCCAGCAGCACGGTGGCCCGCTCGGCCACGACTGCGGCTACATCTTCATCGCTGGGCAACGGCCGTTCCAACAAATCAATCTCATACTTTTGCGCAATACGGCGCAATTTTGTGCGCTCCACCACATCCACCAGCGAGATGGCCTCGCCGCTGGCCCCGGCACGCCCGGTGCGCCCCGCACGGTGAATATACAATTCTGAATCCTCTGGCGGCTCATACTGAATGACGTGTGACAATTCCGGGATGTCAATGCCCCGCGCCGCCACATCTGTGGCAATGAGAAAACGCAGCGAGCCAGCACGCACGCGGTTCAGCACCTTTTCGCGGTCATTCTGTGAAAGGTCTGCGCTTAACTCGTCGGCATCGTAACCAAAACGCTGTAACACAACGGCCACATAATGTACTTTTGCCTTTGTATTGCAAAAGATGATAGCTGAGTCTGGGTTTTCCACTTCAATGAGGCGTACCAGGCTGCGGTCTTTGTCCATGCCGGGCACGGTGTAAAAGACGTGTTCCGTCTCCACGACATGTACATTGTCGCTGCTGAGGCCCAGAAAATCGGGCTTGTGCAAGAACTGCTCTGCCAAACCGCGCACGCGGGGTGGGAAGGTGGCGGAAAACATATAACCATCCACGCCCTTTTCTGGCAGATAGCGCTGCACTTCGCGCATATCGGGGTAAAAACCCATGGAGAGCAGGCGGTCGGCTTCATCAAAAACGAGGATTTTTAGCTTGTCCAAATTCAGGGAACGGCGCAGCAAGTGGTCGAGAACACGGCCTGGTGTGCCGACAACCAGATGCGCCCCTTTGCGAAAGGCATCTAATTGTGCACCGTAACCCACGCCGCCGTAAACGGCCGTTACACGCACACCATCCTCTCCAGCTAAGGTGCGGGCATCGGTGGCAACTTGCACGGCTAATTCCCGCGTGGGAACCAGCACCAATGCCTGGCACGCGTTTTGCAAGGGATTGATACGCTCCAAAATGGGCATGACAAAGGCGCCGGTTTTGCCGCTGCCCGTGCGCGACTGCACCATCAAATCGCGCCCGGCCATCACGTAAGGCATGGCTTTGGCCTGCACCGGCATCAACGAAGTCCAGCCAGCGCGAGCCATCGCCTGCTGCCAGGATTCGGGTAAATCATCATAGGTTACTTCGGGCAACGCCTGGGATTCGGGTGAGGCGTTTGCTTCTTGTCGTTCGGCCACATCCGTATGGCCTGTTTCAGTTTGGTTCATTTTATTCTCCAGATTTCCGATACTCTGGCGATGATACAGGGTTGCTCTAGCAGGAGCAAACTGCAAGTTTGTGCAATTTGTGGGCAAAATAAAAAATTTGGATATGCTACCGCCTAGTATTTACACGACACTTGTACGGCCGTTATTGGTCAGGCATAGTGAATTTAGCTTTTTGGAGAAAGTGTCCATTTGTCGAAGAAAATTTATGTAGGGAATCTGTCGTTCAATGCGACAGAAGATCAGGTACGCAACCTGTTTGAAGAGTATGGTGCAGTAGAGTCCGTTGCCATGATCACTGACCGTGATACAGGGCGTTTTCGTGGGTTCTGCTTTGTGGAAATGGCGTCGGGAGCCGATGCAGCCATTGAAGCATTGGACGGTCAAGAAGTAGATGGACGTAATTTACGCGTGAATGAAGCCCGGCCTCGTGAAGAACGTGGTGGTGGTGGCGGTCCGCGTCGCGGTGGCGGTGGCTATCGCGGTGGTGGCGGTGGTCAACGTGGCGGTCAACGCCGTGATAACTTTGATCGCTCGAATGATTTTGGTGGCGGTAATGATCGCCGCTGGTAATCAGCCGAACGCCTGATTTAGCAACAACTATTAAATAGAAGTATGGAAACGGCCGTTTCAAAACTGCTTAAGTTTGGGACGGCCGTTTTGCTTTGAGTGGACAATTTGACAAGTTAGAGGTAAGCTATTCCTGTCTGTTAGGTATGCCATGTTTGATGATATGCAATATATCACTCAAGCATGGGTCTAGTATTTTGGAGAAAGTGCTCCCTTGTCGAAGAAGATTTATGTAGGAAATCTGTCCTTTCAAGCGACAGAGACGCAGGTGAGAGACCTGTTTGCAGAATATGGTAGTGTAGAATCGGTAGCCTGGATCACAGATCGGGATACAGGTCGATTCCGCGGTTTTTGCTTTGTCGAGATGGACCCCTCGGCCGCAGACGCCGCAATTGCCGCCCTGGACGGCAAAGAGATTGATGGTCGAAACCTGCGTATCAATGAAGCCCGCCCACGGGAAAACCGGGGCGGTGGCGGTGGTTACCGTCGGGACAATCGAAACCGGCGTGATAACTACGGTGATCGGCGCAATGATTACCCTGATAGTGGTGGTCGCCGCTGGTAAGCAGTTATCGTGATCATGAAACGGCCGTCTGGAGCATCCAGACGGCCGTTTTTTTATGCAAGCTCGCCACCCGCAGGGCAAACGCCCCTATCCCGTACCCCTCCCGTTTTTGCCCCCCACCCCACACTCAGCTAGAATGCCAGCGCTGGAGATGAGAGATTGGAGATTGGAGACCCCATTTGCCGACAATCTCCAGACTCGCGGCCAAAACCGCCCCGGCTGAAGCCAGCCGTCTCCAATCCCACCAAAGGCACAAGTTGCAAAAAACAAACATACCTCCATCTGAAGAATCCTTGTCACAGGCAAACTCGCTGCGCGAAGGAAGCGGCGGCGTCGTTAAAGCAGCAGCCATCCTGGCGATAGGCAATGTTGCCAGCCGCATTTTGGGCCTGGCGCGTGAGACAGTTAAAGCCAATTTATTTGGCGCAACAGGTCTCCTTGCTGCCTATGAAGTGGCCGCCTACATTCCCGTTAGCTTGTTTGACCTGATCATTGGCGGCATGGTCAATTCTTCGCTAGTTCCGGTGTTCAGCGAATATGCGGCCAAAGAACGGCGTGAAGAGTTGTGGCATGTTCTCAGTATGGTATTGAGCGCGGCAACCGTGCTGCTGCTGCTGGTGGTAGGCATGGTCGAGGTTTTTACGCCCCAGGTAGCCTGGCTGATTGGGGCACGGAATTTCGCCGATGTTTCGTTGACGGAAACGGCCGTACGCCTGATGCGTCTTGCCACACCTGCCGTCTTCTTCATGAGCATCGCCAGCATTCTCACTGGCCTGCTTTACGCCCTCAAACGATTTACCATTCCAGCTTTTATGGGCGCGGTACTCAATGGCGCGGTTGTTGCCAGCGCTCTGCTGCGCCCGGCACATGTCGATAGCCTGGTATGGGGACTGCTGGCCGGGTCACTGTTACAAATCTTGCTGCAATGGCCTGCATTGGGGCAGTCGCGGCTGCGCTGGAATTTGAACTGGCAGCATCCGGCCATTCGCCGTATTTTGCAGCTTTACGCGCCCATCATTGGCGGCCTGATCATCACGCAGTTAGCCGTCGCACTCAGTATCAATTTAGCCACACGCATTGGCGATGATTCGTTGGCATATATGAAATATGCCACTACGCTATACCAATTTCCTCTAGGGTTGATTGTGACCGCGCTTTCGGTAGCTACGCTGCCTACTCTGTCGCGGCAGGCATTGGGTGAGCTTGATACATTCAAACAAACGATGGCCGAAGGTATCCGCCTGGTTATTGCCCTGATTTTGCCAGCGACGGCGGGCTTGTTTGCACTGGCCGTACCTATTGTGGCGCTGTTGTTTGAGCATGGGAAGTTTGTGCCGCAAAACACGTTGGTGACGGCGCTGGCGCTGCGCACTTATCTCTTTGGGTTGCCTTTTGCGGCCGTTGACCAAATGTTGGTTTTTGCTTCTTATGCCCGGAAGGATACGCTGCGCCCGGCACTGGTGGGGGTGGTGAGTATTGTGATTTATTTGGGCACGGCCGTTCTCTTCCGCACACCACTAGGCCATGTGGGATACACGATTGGGCAGGCAATGGGGCTGGAAGGCTTCGCCGGATTGGATACACTCGGCAACGGGCTGTTGAGCTTAATGGTAGCTGATGCGGTAAAGCATGTGGTGCATACGACGCTGATGGTCTGGCTGCTGTGGCGGCAGTTGGGCGGGCTGGGCCGTTATGGGGTGATGACGGTTACGTTAAAATCGCTGGCTGCGGCTGGGGTAACGGGATTGATGGCGTGGGGAACGGCCGTTTTCATTAGACCTATGCTGCCATCCACATTCACTGGTAAACTGCTGCTGGTTGTCGCTGCCGGGCTGGCGGGTTTGCTAACTTATGCGCTGATGGTGCTGTTGTTGAACATCCGTGAAGCCAAAATGCTGCCTCAATTGCTGCGTCGCCGCAATCGGTAACGGTGACTGGTTGCTGGCGCCCATCTCGCGCCCACTTGCCTAATCGAGTACAATTACAAGACATAATCACATATAACATATGAGGACAAACATATGGCCGACATTTATCACCTTCTTGTGCAACGTGGCCCACGCATTGGACAAACATTTTCTCTAGACGCCAGCATCATCACGATTGGGCGTGACCCCATGAGTGATATTGCTTTGCCCGACCCGGAAATCTCCCGGCAACATGCACGTATGGCCCGCGATGAGAATGGGGATTACAAAATTCAAGACTTGGGCAGCACCAATGGCACGTTTGTCAATGGGCAGCGGTTAAGCGGTGAACCGTATACACTGCAATCGGGACAAACCATCATTTTAGGCAGTAGTGTGGCGCTGGTGTACGAGAAGATTTCTGAGGATATGGCCGTCGGTGTGGAGGAGGAAACGGCCGTTGCCGATGAGTTCCCCGCCGATACCCCCGCCGAACCGATCATATCCACCCCGCTGCCGCCTACCGGGGAACTGGCTCCGCCAGAAGCGGAATTCACACCTGCTGACATGCCGGAGCAGCCCTATTCACCATCCCCCACCCTAACCGGGCCGATACCAACCGGGCAGCCATTTGTTCCTGCTGGCCCCAGCGAACAAGATAAAAAGCGCAAGCGCACGATTACCTGGGTTGCTGTTACCATTGTGCTGCTGTTAGCTTGCTGCTGTGCGTTTTTGCTATCGGCGTATTATTGGTGGGGAGACCCGCTGATGGAGATGTTGGGCTTCTATTAAACAAAAGACCGGGCTAGCCGGTCTTTTTTGTTAGTTTTAGTTGGTTTCGTCGTCTTCCAGAATGATCTCGTGTTCACTGTCGATGATGATGGTGTCTTCCAGAGGTGGGGTTGTGTCGGAAACGGTCATTTCCCCCGTAAAATAGCCATCCCGCTGCCGAATTTCTTGCATGTGCCGGGCAATGATGTGCGGGGGAACCAATTCCAAAAAGATTTTTGACCCCGCCAACAAAAAGGCCACATCATCAATTTGCCCCAATACGGGAGCCACGTCTGGCAGCAAATCAATGGGGATAATTAAATAGATGAGGGTGATGAACGGCACAATTTTCAAGTAGATGGGGACTTCTGGATCGGCAATCAGGCGAAAGACCAACCGGATTTGCTGCCAGATTTCGCGCCAAAAGCCGGGGTCTTTGCGAACCTGTATGGATTTGTCATCGTTCATGGGTATATTCCTTCTTTTATTGTCTAATTCTTCGCTATCTTTTGTACGTGAAACGGCCGTTTCCGTTGCGAGAAATTATTGCTGGCTGACCACGTAAGCCGTTAGCTCAGGCAAAATCTCGTTGATGTCATATTCTAGCCATTGCCCAAGCCCGCCAGCCGTAAAAACCGTGAAACCAATCACATAGCCATCCTGGCGCACACCATTGTCATACCAGGCAAGCTGGTTAATAAACGCCTCCGGCCCTGTAGCCCCCCAGCCTTGCCCCACCCAATAATTCTGAAAGAACCGCCAACCTGTGCCATCCGGGCCAGGGCGATTGCCAATAATGCCATCAATACCGGCCTCCGAAATAACCAGAGGAATGACTAGACCGGCCGGCTCCAGCAACTCTTTATAATACCAACGGTAACGAAACGTAAGCGAACCGCGATCAGGGTAAGCTGGATAACCAGGCAGCGGATCACCGTATAGATAGGTCATATCCGGGGCGCTGTATTCGTGCAGTGTCAGAATACCGTGATATTCCAGTGCTGTTTGAATGGCCGGTAGGAATAGAGCAAATTCATCTAATTCCGGCACACCAGCCGGAAACCCGCCAACGGCCGCACGCAGCCCATATTGCGCCAGCAAGCGCACGCGTTCTTGTTCAAACCGGGTGAACCAGGGCATATTGTTCATGTTGGGATCGGGTTCATTCCATCCTTCCCAATAATCTACGGCCGGATTTGCCAAATATTGGTCCAACTGCGCCTCAACAAAATCGCGTGCAGCGTCCTCTGGCGTGCCTGCATAATTTTGTGCAGCGTGGTTCACGCGGCCCACGACAATGGTGCGTGGCGAAAGTGCTTTAATCTCGGCCACGTAGCCAAAATTGTCCATCGCCTTAATTACGGAAGGCTGCCCTACGCGCACAAACTCGTTAATTCTGGCATCGTTATTGCGAATGACGTGCAAACCCAGTTTACTGAGGCCAAGTTCGTTGCTGTATGTCTGGGTCGGGATTTGGCTGATGTAGCGGGTAGCAGTGGCGATGACGGCACTGGTAGCGGTGGGCGTGGGGGTACGGGTTGGCCGGGGTGTATTTGTGGGCAGGAAGGGAGTGGCAGCAGGTGATTCGAGGGGAACGGGGGTCGGGGTGTCTTGCGGCGCAGGGGTGCTTCCGAGGATGGTGGGAATGGGTGTCCAGGTTGGAGGAAGGTTGTTGGGGGGAACGGCCGTTCCCACAATTCCCGCCACTTCAGAAATCCCTGCCACAACCGCCCGCGTGGGCAGCAGTGCCGACGTAGGCTGTGCTGCCGCCGCGCTGCACGCAGAAAGCAACATCATGACAAACAACAAAACGCTTCGATACATCCTACCATCATCCATACAAAATGATGATACCACCCGCATCTGGTTCAGCCAATGACGTTGCACTGCGGTGTGTGAGTGCTACAATCGCATGTATGACGATTTTACTAGTCTTAAAATTGCTCGTAGTTCTAATCTTTTTGGTGATGTTTTTGCGACGGCCCAGCCTGATATGGGGAATTGGCCTACTCACAGTGACAACGGCCGTGCTGTTGGACACATTCCTGGGCACGTTTGGCCGTCCAGAAATGCAGAGCGAGTTGGGTTTCTTTTATCCGGTAATGACTGGCATTTTGTTTGCTGGCGCAGCAATCTGGTTATGGGGTGTGTTACGGCCGTATCTCACACCACCCCAACCACAACCCGAACCCGTCATCGCTACAGCCCTACCAGAAGCACCTACCCTCTCGGCTCCCAAATCCACGCCAGCGGGAACAGCATTTGACCGCCAAATGCTATACGACCAGATTCGCGGACGATTTGGCCGCGAAGACGTGCTCGACCTCATGTTTGACTTGAGCATCAATGAAACCGAAGTCATGACCCTGCATCAAGACATGAACCACCTGATCATCAACATCATGAATCTGGCCGAAGAGCGCGAGCAAACGGCCGCCCTCGCCCTGGCTGTTGAGCGCATTCTCACCCCCACTCCACCCGAACATCTGCCGCGCCTCGAAAAAATCAACGTCGCCTCGCCGCCCACCATTCTTCGCCAATACCTGCTAGCCTATTACACACTTGACGATTTAGCATATATGTCCACCCAACTAGGCATTGATTGGGAGCAATTGGGCGCTGGCAGTAAAAAAGAAAAAGTACGCGAATTCCTCCTCTACCTCTATCGGCGCAATCGTGTTGATGACCTCATCGCTTTGATGCAGCCCGCTTCAGAGATTAGAGATTAGAGATTGGCGATTAGCCCATCTGCAATCTCTAATCTCTAATCTCCACCTATGAAACACCGACTCTCTCTCTCACTTTTGCTTATCCTGCTGCTGCCAGCCTCCCTGTTAGCCCAAGAAGATGACAGCCTTAGTCTGAAACTGAGCCGCGATTTTGGCTACAACTCCGGTATCCAGATTCAAGGCCGCTTTTCATATCGTGTTACTGGCCCCGATGACCTGGAGCGGGTGGTGTTTTTACTGGATGGCGAGCCAATTGGCGAAGATACAGAAGCGCCTTTCCGCTTGCAATTTCAAACGGACACCTACGCCATTGGTACGCACACGATGAGTGCGGTGGGGTATACAAGTAACGGCCGTGAACTCTCATCCAACCGCATCACCCGCGAATTTGTTGGCAAAGAAACTACCAACCGCATTATTTACTGGATCGTTATCCCCATTGTGGTGTTATCTTTGGCCGGACGCATCTTTGCCTCCTGGTTTGTTAATCGTGGTCGCCGCGAAACCGGAAAACCAGCCATCAGTGAGTCTTTAGGTGGTACGATTTGCCCAAACTGTAATCGCCCTTATGCGATCCACCTGTGGAGCCTCAAGCTTATTGTGGCACGCTTGGATCGCTGCCCGCATTGTGGCAAGTGGAAATTCGTACGCCGTGTTCCTTACGAGTTGCTAGAAGCGGCAGACAAGGCATCTGAAGCAGCAGATGCAGCCAATAACACGCCTCCATTCTCAACCAATTCGGAAGACAAATTCCTAGATCAGTTGGATAATTCCCGTTTCGATGATGACACATAGCTCTGGCGTCATAGTCTAAAATTCCTATTTACTTCAGCCGGAAGAAAACATATGCTAGTTGCTAATAAGCGAACTCGTTTTCCTCCTCCTTCCTAACCTTTGTAAGCTCCGGGCCCCCCACCCGGAGCTTGCGCTGTTTTAGAGGGTAAATAAAAACGCTCACACCTCAAAAGAGGTATGAGCGTTGCTTTTACTCAGGACTGTAATCCGTTTAGGCTGCAATAAGGAGAAGGGCAACGGCCGTTACCCCCAAAACCTGCCCCGCAAACACCAGCCCCCACAAAGACTCGCCGGGGCGATGCACAGTAGACAATCCCACAGCCAGCATGGCAATGCCCATCCCCAACAACCAAAGCCCTAATGCAGCAATACCAGCCATCGGCAGCAGCCAGGTGAAGAGTGCACCTAAGGCGAGACCAGAAACGGCCGTAACCAACATCGGCGCTGACGCACCATTTCGAGTTTCACTAATTGACGAGTTGGGAATAAATTGAGCTAACATTGTGCTTCTCCGTTTCAGATTTTCTACATTATCTCTGCCAGACCGCCTTCAGACTCGTCGCCCGGCGTATGGAAAAACTATACTTCACCTACGTTCCCGTCGATGTCAACTGTATTACGCTCATTCTGTCGAAAAAGTTCCATCCCCAACAAAGCAAAAAAGGCCACCAGCTGCCCGCCGATGGCCTCTTGCAAACTTACCACTTGCAAACTTGCCGCTTTTAACTGCTGTATCCGTCCGCGAAAATATCAATCATCAGTTTGGCATCGCCCAACGGGTAGAGGATGGGGCAAGTGCAGCCATTATCCACATATTCCCGCACCTTTGCCTTCACCTCTTCTGGAGAACCAGCAGCGGTACACATCTGCACCACATCATCAGGCACAATGTGCATGGCTGCTTCAATCTGTTCGTCGGTGGCAGGCCACGTCAACACCTGATGAATCTCATCCAACAATTCCTGGCTAACGCCGCTGGCCTTCATCAAATGCGGCTGCTGGCCCAGATATTGGGTGATCATCTTGCGTGCGCCATCCAGCGCCTTTTTGCGGTCATTATCCACCGAGCAAATCATGAGCTGTGGCCGATCAATGTCGTCAATGGAACGTCCCGCCTTTTTTGCGCCGCGCTCCAGAGCATCCATCGCTTGCAAATTGTATTTGGGATTGACAAGGTAATTGAGGCAGACGCCATCCCCTATTTCACCGGCCATTTCCATCATTTTCATGCCGGTTGCGCCGATGTAGACGGGGACGTTGCGTGGTTCCCGACGGCCGTGTACCACATCCAATTGAATGCCATCCACATGATGAAACTCACCAAAATGGGTCACATTTTCCATGTTGAGCAGGCGACGAAACACCTCAACCGTCTCACGCATGGCGGATAGCGGCTTACGCCGGTCGATGCCCACCTTGCTTGCCAACGGGTCCCACCATGCGCCAATACCGCAGATAATGCGATCCTGCGCCAAATCGTCCAGGGTGAGGAAAGTAGCTGCCAGCAGGCCAATATTGCGTGTCCAGTTGTTGGTCACGCCGCTGGCGACTTTGATTTTCTTGGTCACGGCCGCAAAGGCGGCCATCGGCACAATTGCGTCTCGTACCAGACGGCTTTCCGCCTGCCACACGGCTTCAAAGCCTTTTTCTTCAGCATATTGCACCAACTCCATTCCTTCTTGCAGGGAATGAGCATCTTGCAGATACAGGGCTACGCGGTCTTTTGACATGGGAACCTCCAGAATTGTGAATTGTGAACGATGAATTATGAATTGTGAATGACGAATTGCTGTGCGAAGTTGAGCACATTTTGAGCCAAACGACACCGGTCGTCAGCCGTTTGCATAAGTGTGTTTACACACAGGGTTGTGATGCCTGCATGATCCAGTTCTACCGCTTGTTGTAGGTCGTATATGAAGCCGTCAATGAGATCACCGTAGTGATTGGCAACGGCCGTCACTGCCACATCCATCCCCATCCCCTGCATCATCTTCCCTAAGGTTTCGTCAAGCATAGGGGCAACGGCAATCACTGCTTGTGGGATGTCCTCCAGCATGGCGCGAATGGGGTAGACGTTGAGAATAGGGTCAATGCTCACAAATGGGTTAGATGGAGCAATAATCACCAAATCGGCGCGTTCCAGGCGCTTCATCACCTGAGGCGTGGCTCGTGCATTGTCGGGAAAGCGCATCTGGGCGACGGCAGGGCTGTCTTCTTGCGTAAACCAGGCGTGGACGGAAAGGGTACGGCCGTCTGCGGTCACAATTTCCGTCGGCACAGGATGGTCGCTCATGGGCAGCAAGTTGTGCTGGATGTGGACTTGCTGACAAAGGTAGTGGGTAACGGCCGTTAACGACCTCCCCTCCGCCAACCATTGCGAACGCAGCGAATACCAGCTCTCAGCCTCGCGCTCCGCATTCACACCCGCCAACATCGCCATCACCGCGTCCAGATCGGGGCAAACCAACAACCCAGACTGGCGAAAATCATCGCCAGTATTCACGACAATGGTTAATTCCGCAGGCGACAGAATTTGTGCCAGGCCATCAGCCAGTTTCGCACCGCCCGTCCCCCCGGCCAAACAAACGACGTTCATGCGTTATTCTTCATCACATAATTGGCAGCGGCGTTTGCCATCACAGCGACGCCATCAACCAACGCCCGCTCATCAAAATTAAACTTGGGGTGGTGATGCGGGTAATCAAACCCCAATTCCTCGTTTTGTCCCCCCACAAAGAAATAACAACCCGGCACCTCTTCCAACATGTAACCCATATCTTCAGAAGCCATCGTGCGCTCATCCAAAATATTTTCTTCACCCATGACATGTGCAGCGGCGTCGTAAACGGCCGTTGTCGGTTCCTCGGCATTATTCACAGCCGCCACAATTGCCAGCGTCTCCATGTGTGCTTCACAGCTAAAGGCCGTCGCCATGTTAACGGCCATTTCCAAAATACGGCGGTAAGTCTGACGATGTAATTCCTCGTTATAACTACGCACCGTGCCTTTCAACATCGCCTTATCAGGAATGACGTTGAAGGTTGTACCGGCGGAAAACTGCCCGATGGAAACCACCACGCTGTCCTGCGGATTTGTATTGCGGCTGACAATGCTCTGCAACGCTGTAACAATATGTGCCGCCGCCAGAATCGGGTCATTGGCCTGGTGCGGCGCAGCGCCATGCCCGCCCCGCCCTTGCACCGTAATCGAAAAAACACTAGAGGAGGCCATGACCGGGCCGCTGCGCACGCGCACTTTGCCATAAGGGGTAGCCGTCCATACGTGCATGGCAAAAGCAACATCCGGGCGGGGATTTTCCAACACACCATCCGCGATCATGGCAAATGCCCCGCCTAACCCTTCCTCGGCAGGCTGAAAAACAAACTTGAGTGTCCCGGCAATTTGGTCTTGATATTTGGTCATGATGCGGGCCAGGGTCAGGCCCATAGCGGTATGCCCATCATGCCCACAGGCGTGCATCACACCGGGATTTTGCGAAGCGTAAGGAATGTCGCTTTCTTCCTGGATGGGCAGCGCATCCATATCAAAACGCATCATCACCACTGGGCCGGGTTTTGCTCCTTCTAGCAAGCCAACGACGCCGGTCTGGCCGACGCCGCGCTGTACTTCCATGCCCAAGCCAGCCAAAGTATCGGCCACAATACCTGACGTGCGGTGTTCTTGGAATCCTAGTTCGGGGTGCATATGGAAGTCGCGTCGTAAAGCGACCATGTCGTCAAATAGTGCCTGGGCTTCTTGTTTGAAATCGGGTCGTGTCATGTTGTTAGTTACCGTTATCTAACCGGTAATCTCCTCTTCGATGTGGTAAGAGTGCTGTAGGCAAATTATACCGTATTTTTGTGGTGTGCCTCGATTGGCTTGCCGATAGCGTAAAGCACGGCCGTTTCCCATGTCACAACCTGGTCTTGCAGTTGCCGCACATATAATTTCGAGACTTGCTGCACGGCCGTTGCGCTCAATCCGGCGGCTTGCAAACGCTGACCATAACTGGGTCGCTCTGCTCTACCATCAAGCGCAAACCAACGCTGTAAATGCGCTGACGTCATCTGCCGCTGCTCGGTTTGCCGTTCTAAGTGAGTTTGCACAGCAAAATTGGCCGTTTCCAACCAGGCCGTCACATCCCCCTCATCCCAATTCACCAGCGAGTCAGTTTCATCGTGGTAAATGGCCTCCTCGGCAGCAGCCACTTTGTCACGCAGAGCGGCATCGGGCCACTGCACCAGATTGTACAAGCGCTGCGTGTGCCGAGGGACGGTTTGAATGAGGCAGAGACGGCCGTCATCTGCCAACCAACCCGCCAAATTGCCAATGGTCAATTGCCAATCGTCAATAGCCAATTGCAAGAGGTTGCGGGCGAGGATGCGGTCGAACTCCAAGTTGGTTTCACTGCGCAGTTCGAGTAAGTAGTTTAGTTCGGAGGGGGAGCCAATGAGGATAGACGGCCGTTCCAATTCTGGCAGCTTCTCCGCCATCTGACGTAACGCTTCACCCGCCGCTGCATCCGCAGCCAATGCCCACACGCCGCCCTCCGGGGCGCGGCGCACCGCCTCCCACGTCAGCAGCCCACTGCCCGCATTCACATCCAGCAACAAATGATGCCGCTGCACGGCCGCCAACTCAAACAGCCGTTCCCGCTGATGCGCCAGATTCTCCCCCACCCGCGAAATTGTGCGCTGCAACCACGCATCTTTCGCCTTGTTTTCGGGACTGGTCGAAAGAATCTCGCCAATCTCCAATCCCCAATCATCAGTCTCCAACATGGCTGCCAACTGCGCCTCGCGCCGCCGCGCCACCTCGTCCCGAATCTGCCGCTCGTACCCCTGGTCACTGGGCTGATAGAAGAGCTTGCCCTGCAAACTTTGCGGCAGATATTGCTGCGCCACCCAATGGTCACGGTAGGCGTGCGGGTACAAATAGCCTTCGCCGTGCCCGAAGCCTTCTTTATCGCGGTTGCCATCCTTCAAATGATTGGGCACGTCGGATTCCCGCTCTTTTTCGACGGCCGCCAGCGCATCAAAAAAGGCGAAGGCGCTGTTGGATTTGGGCGCGGTTGCCAGGTAGGTGGCGGCCAGTGCCAGATGAAATCGACCTTCGGGCATACCGATGCGCTCGAACGCTTCCCAACAACTCATGACCACGCCCATCGCTTGGGGATCGGCCATACCCACATCTTCCCCGGCCAAAATGCCCATGCGCCGGAAGATAAAGCGCGGGTCTTCGCCAGCGTAAATCATCTTCGCCATCCAGTAGAGGGCAGCGTCGGGGTCAGAACCGCGCAGGCTTTTGATGAAGGCGGAGATGGTGTCGTAATGGACGTCGCCTTCTTTATCGTAGAGGACGGCGCGGCGTTGGATGGATTCTTCGGCGACGGCGAGGGTGATGTGGATACGGCCGTCCTCCCCGCGCCCCGTCGTTTCCACAGCCAATTCCAGAGCATTCAACACACCACGCGCATCACCATTGGCAACATCCACCAAATGCGCCAGGGCATCGTCGTCAATGTGGACAGGTAACGCCCCGTAGCCGCGCTCTGCATCTGCCAGGGCTTGCCGCGCAATTTGCAGCAAGTCATCCTCAGTCAGCGGTTTGAGCTGGAAGATGCGGCTGCGGCTGACCAGTGCCTTATTTACTTCAAAATACGGGTTTTCGGTGGTTGCGCCAATGAGAATGATGGTTCCGTTTTCAACGTGAGGCAGCAAAGCATCTTGTTGGGCTTTGTTCCAGCGATGCACCTCATCCACAAAGAGGGTGGTGCGCTGCCCATACAATTCGCGCCGCTCCAGGGCGCTGGCGATTGCTTCGCGGATTTCTTTGACGCCAGCGAGAACGGCATTGATGGTGATGAAATGGCTCTGTGTGCTGTTGGCGATGACCATCGCCAGGGTGGTTTTACCGGTTCCGGGTGGGCCGTAGAAAATGAGGCTGGAAAGCTGATCGGCCTGAATGGCGCGGCGCAGCAGCCGACCTGGCCCAACGATGTGCTGCTGCCCCGCGTATTCATCGAGGGTACGGGGGCGCATGCGGTGAGCGAGTGGGGCTTCCTGCTGAATTTGGGCTTGACGGCCGTGCTTGAACAAATCCATGCCCGCATTGTAGCCAGTTTATGGGGAAAACAAAAGCCCCAGCGAGGGGCTGGGGCATCTTGACGGGTGTTCCTTGTTAACTGTTAATTGTTCTCGCTGGGAGCCACGTTGTCAACGCTCAATTCAAAGGTATCGGTCAGCCCATTCACATCCACAGTGTACTTTCCGGCGGGCAAACCAAGCACATCCAGCGAAATAGTTTCCTCAAAGAAGGAAACGACTTGAGTACACATGCGATCTGCCGGCCGAGTGGTTTGCACCGTGACGTAGAAAGTGTCTTTGACTTGTTCCACTTGTACGGGGCCAAAGCTCGTGCAGCCATCGGACAAAATACCGCCAACCTGTACATTTATCTGTACTGGGAATGATTCTAAAATCAGCACCTGCATTCCATTTAACACGGCTTCTTTGATAACGGTATCCTCTTTTATTTCGGTGGTGGGTTCAGGGCGAACGGCCGTATCATCGCTGCTTACCGGATTATCATGGGCTGGTTCTGCCTGACCCGCGTCTGGCTGATCGTTGGTGGTGAGGTTCTCATCTGTTGCCGGGGTACAGGCAGCTAATGTTACTAGTAAAAAGAATATGCTTATTAAAGTTTTGATTTTCATTGGTTCTCCTTCGTCGTTTTGAATTGACACCTGTATAACGAAGGAACGGCCGTATTGGTTCCAATTAGGATGGGGCAAACTGGAAAGGGGGCTAATAATCGAGGATTTGCGCGGCAAGGGAGCGCTTATCGCCCTTCTCATTGCTGCGTCGTTTTTCATGCCATTCATTCCGCGCCTTATCAATAGCGCGGCTCAGATTCATCCAATCTTCGACAACAATAAGCAAGCCCGGGCGCATAGGGCTAAAAAGGAGACGGGAGAACCAAAGTCGGCGGCGTGTGAATGCGCGGGGAAAACTGTTCATTTCTACAAAGACACAGGTCAGGTGGTAAAACGGCTCTACCATAGCCCAATCCTGCCCTTTTAATGATTCGCGGGAGAAGTGTTTGGCTATTTTGGTGGTGGTAGCGGTGTCGATACGGCCGTAACTAATCTTCACCTTTCGCAACGGCCCACGCAGAACTAAACTTTCAGGTCGTACAAACAAAGCGGCACGACGCATCAGCAGTCCATAATACAACCACAGCAGCGCCACCACAGCAGCAGCGGCCCATACTGCATACCAGACTCGGCCCAACACGGGCTGCACAAACAAATCATATACGCCCAGAGCCAGGAAAATCACGCCCAACCACAGCAGTTTCCCACGAATGCGGCGACTAAGTTCCTGGTAAATGAGCAGCTTGAATTTTGACATGATGGTGTTGCTAAAATTGAAAACCGCCGCGATAGGGAATCACTTTATAGTTAAAATCCGCCACAAATTCCCCCAACTGTTCATTCAAATCATGCCAGCTTTCACTAGATAGCAAAGCATCCACCGCTTGACGATCACGGCAGACAAAGCCCAACAGCCGATTTGGCATAGCCCCATAAGCTGTATGCCACGCTTCACTCATCTGAAAACCCATGCCCTGCATTGTCGGCACATACTGCCCCATCAAAAACTGGTAATAATCTTGCATGGCATTGGTGCTAATTTCGTAGCTGAGTAATAATTTGTATCCTTGTGTTGGTTCGTCCATATGCCCATTATACCGTTGACTGTCTACAGGTGCAGAGTTCCCACGCTTAATTGACCGCTTCCTCAACCAGTGGGACGGTAAAGGTAAAGCGGCTTCCTTTCCCTAATTGGCTGACAAAGCTAATTTCTCCACCTTGCGCTTCGACCATTTTCTTCACAATAGACAAGCCAAGTCCCCACCCTTGCTGCTCACGTACCTCGCGGCTTTCTGCACGGAAAAATTGGGTAAATAATTTTGCCTGGTCTTCCTCAGAAATGCCTACGCCATTATCCATGACGGAAACGGTGAGGAAACGGCCGTTCTGCTGTGCCTTCACCAGTATATGCCCGCGCTCCTGCGTATACTTATGCGCATTACTCATCAAATTAGAAAGTACCTGGCTGATCCGTGCCGGGTCTGCGTGTACCGGGGGCAAATCGGAGGGCACCTCAAGCGTCAAACGCTGTTGGCGACCAGCAATCGCTTCTTGCAAACTCTCAGACACATCCTCCACCACATCCTGCACATAAAAATCACGCATTTCAAACTTCATACGGCCGCTTTCAATGCGATTAATATCCGACAAGTCACTAATCAGGCGATTCATGCGATTCAGGTTACGGCGAATGACCTCCATAAATTGCTTCTGCTGATCATTCAATTCACCCGTCATCCCACTCACCATCAAATCCGTGTACCCCTTGATGGACGTCATGGGGAGGCGCAGTTCATGCGTCACCAACGAAACAAACTCACTCTTTGCCTTGTTCGCTGCGTGAATTTCTTCATACAAGCGCGAATTCTCCAACGCAACGGCCGCACGATCCGCCAACCGCTCTACAAATTCCACATCATCCTGAGCAATCGCATTAAGCCGATGACTCTCTAACGTAATCAGCCCGGTGATCGTCCCTTCACGTTTCACCGGCACAACAAGCTGGACACGAGATGGCGAGCCATCAATAGACTGCGCCAGCGTGACATCGCGGGTGACAATCGACTCCCCCTGCGCCAACACTTGCGCCAGAATTGGATGCGTGGCCGGAACTACCCCGCCATCCTCAATTTCGTGGCTCCCCTTGTGCGCCAACAAACGCAACACCCTTTCGTCTGTCTCCTCGACCTGCTCCATCAAGCCAATAGAGCCGCCATCTGCTTCCGTATGCGCCAAAGCCCAATCCAACGCCAACCCCAACACGCGGTTCAGATCTAACGACTTGTTAAGCTGCTGGTCAAGGCGCTGAAACAAAGACAACTCTTGCACACGCCGGTCAAGTGCCTGATCCGTTTGCGTAAACAGGCGGGCATTTTCAATGGCAATCGCAGCCTGATTTGCAAACGTAATCAACAAATCCAGGTCTTCCTGCTGGAACACACCGCTGAACAGGCGGTTATCCACGTAGGCTGCACCAATAGTGCGCCCCCGCGCCCGTAACGGTGCGCACATGATAGAGCGAAGTTGGTAGCCCACCACACTTTGTTGACCGGAAAAACGCTCATCTTCCTGAGCGTTGTTGGTAAGAATGCCTTCACCAGTAACGGCCGCTTGCTCCACCACAGTGCGGCTAATTTCCATTTGGCTGCCATCAATCGTTTCCTGATCCACATTGCGGGCTGCCATCACCTTCAATTGGTTCGTCACATCATCAAACAAAACCAGGAAACTGCGTTCTGCCCCCGTCAGTTTGATAATGGCGTCCATAACCTGATTCAGCACTTCGGATAAATCCAGTGATGTGCCAAGTTGAGAACTCACTTCGTACAAAGCAGCTAACCGGGCTTGTTGATTCTTTGTTTGCTCACTCATAAGCATCTCAATTGGGTGTAAAGCATGAAACGTGAAGCGTAAAACGTGAAGAAATAGCGCATCATGGTTCGTGCTGGAAATAATTACATTCTGTTTGCAACGGACAAATTTCGCAGCGTGGACTGCGAGCACGACACACCTCACGGCCGTGTCGAATCAAATTCAAGTGCATGGCATAAAAGGTTTGTGGGCGATCTAATTGGGCAAAAATCTTATGCGCTTTTTCCGCGGAAACATGCGGGCCGATCAAGCCAAGACGCTGGGTAATGCGATGAACGTGCGTGTCCACCGGAAAAGCAGGGCGGCCAAACGCAAACAGCAAAATGATAGCGGCCGTTTTGGGGCCAACTCCTTTGATGTGGGTCAGCCAATCGGCGGCCTCGTTTAGTGGCATATCTGCCAAAAAGTCCAGCGAAATGGCCCCGCGCTGCTCATACACGGTGCGCAGCGCCGCCTGGATGCGTGGGCCTTTTTGGTTTGCCAATCCTGCGGGGCGAATGGTTTCAATAACCTCGGCTTCCGGCGCATTCATCACGCTAAACCAATCAGGGTAATGCGCTTTCAGGGCATCAAACCCTTTATCGCGGTTGGTGTCGGAGGTGGATTGTGACAAGATGGTGCTGACTAACTCGTCAACTGGGGGAAGGTGCTGCCGCCAGGTAGGCATTCCGTAGGCAGGCACCAGTTTCTCATATACGGTATCGTATTTTTGCAGCAGGGGGTCGCTCATACCTTTTTCAGTCACCCCGTTATTGTAAGGGATGCCTCTGTTCTACGCAGTGTGTCATGGGGAATTATGCGTGAAAATTTGCATGGGGCAAGGGAAGGGTGAAACTCTTAAGCAGCGCGGCGGCGGGTTTGCACACGATCTAGCAGGGCAGTATACACGGCCGTTTGCTCTCCCTCATCTAATCCTAAAATGTCAAACACGGCCGTATCCAACGCCTGCCGGTCTGGTTGTGACAATTCTGTTTCGATGGGTTGGCACGGCCGTTCCGCCAACACTGTAAACAAGTCAGACAAGTGGTTGATTTGCAGCGGCGACAATGTGCGTGGGTCTGGCAACCGTGCATCTGCCAGTTCGTAGCGAGCCAGCCAAAGCAGTCCCGCGCCAAAGTTAACCCGACCGCGCAATTCGCATTGCAGCATAAACCAGGTACTGTTCAGCAGCGCCGCAGCCGCCAGCAGCGGCACGCCCACCGCCAAACGAATCTGGTAAAGCTGCTGGTCAATGGGCAGCGGCGTGTCTAGCAGCGGCGTACTGTACCGCCGCCAAATGCCCTTTGGGAAAACCAACTGTGCCGAAGGTTGCGCGGGCAAGCTATACCAGGGGTGGCGTGCCACGCAGGTGCGGCGCAGATGAACCCCCTGATCTTCTCCCCAGGCAATGTAGTCGGCAACGGCCGTTCCCTGCAAATTTGCCGCAGGCGGAATCACCAACAGGTCATGGCGACAGTCGTCCACAGACAGGCGCAGCTTTCCCATGCCGCGCAAAGACTTCAGCAGCGGGTGGCGAAACTGCGGCTCAATGCCCCACTTCTGCACATCTTTTGGGCTGAGGTAAAAGAAGTTGTTGGCCCCGGTTGTATGGCCGCGCTGGATGATGGCCCACTTTTTCAACGGCGGCAGTTTGCCCACACCTGGTTTCCGCAGCACGGTTGGAGCACGCAGCATCATGCCCCAACGAGCAGAGGCGGATAGATCAGCCTGGGGCTGTACGCGCACAGTAAAGTCAGCATTGTCAGCATCATGACTGGCAAGCAAGCGGGTGATAAGCCGCTCCACGACTTGCATACGGCGGTAATCATCTTGGGGAGCAGGGAAGAGATTGGCTAACGGCCGTTTCAAACGCACCAACCGCACCACATTCGCTGCCCGCCGATTGGGGCCGCTGCATTTTTCCAGTGCCAGCAGGCAGGTGTTCACTTTGGCCGTGTTGAACCAACGCTCAATGCCTGATTCCACCACGGCGACGACTTTGAAATGGTCGAGCAAAAACTGCTTGAGCGCCGTGCCATAAGCCACATCCAGCCAGCTATTGGGTACAATAAACCCCAAGCGTCCGCCCTCTCGTAAGAAAGAGGCGCTGTGCAAGAGAAAATAGCCATGCAAGCCGGTACGCCGGTCTAACTGTGCGGTCAACTCTGGGGGGATGAGGCGCGGCTCTTCGCCGCTGGCTCCCCAAGCGAAGGCAAGCTGCCGGGCTGCGTCGGTTGATAGCCGATCAATCCATTCGGCGCGAGTGTATGGCGGGTTGCCAATGATGGCATCAAAGGGGGTTTGTGGGGTAAGGGCTTGCAGCGCCAGAGCAAAGAAGTTGCCAGCCAAAATGGTGGCCTGAGGAAGTTGGGCACGGGCATGAACGGCCGTTGCCTCATCCAATTCTACGCCCCACAAAGAATGAGGGGGGATGTCTTTGGGGCGGGCTGTTAACCAATCTTGCCATTGGGCGGCGCGAGCCAACAATGCCCCATGACCGCAGCCGGGATCAAGTAGGCGGTCTGTGGGGCGGCGCAGGCAAAAACCCATGAGAATGTCTGCTACGTCAAGCGGGGTGGTGAATTGACCAAAAGTATGCTGTTTATCAGGCATGGCAACCTCTACACATGATTACCGTCCGGGCATTACCCGTTATTATACGGGAAACGGCCGTCTTTGGGGCGGCGAATCAGAGTAATTGGGTTGCCAGTCTGCCTTAGTGTTCGGCAAACAGAGCGGGCAAGTAAAGGACGTGCAGCACTTCAATCGTGACGATGCCACTAGATGTCCCGCCGTCCTCGTCAGTGGCGACGTAAACGAAACTATCTGGCCCTGTATATCCGGCTTCAGGCATGTAGGTGAAAGAGCCATCGTTTTGCAGCAGCAGCGTGCCATGCGCTGGACCATCGCCCGACAGAGCAAACAAGGTGTCGTCGGGGACGTCACTGTCATTACTCAAAAGGCCGGGAGCGGGAACAGACAACACACCACCTTGCAACACGCTGTAAGCGTCATCCAGCGCGATGGGCGCTTGATTGATGATGCGCATCAAAACGGCACTGATCACGGCGTCGTCTACTTCGCTGCTGAGAAGGGATACGCTGCCAGAGGCATTGGCAGGGCCATCCAGTAGTTGCAGCGGGAATGTCACGGTGACTACTTCGCCAGGGGCAAGCGCGGGTATGATCGCCAGATCGGAGCCTGTGCCGGGCTGCCCCATGTTGGCCGGTTCGATGGTGATGGGGCCAGCCAAAGCCAGTCGTGATGTCCAAAGGCGGGTGAGAATGGCGTTGCTGATGTCGCCGATGCCGGTGTTTTCGATAACGGCCGTGTACATCACCACATCCCCTTCCACGCCCTGATCCGCGCTGGCACTGGTTTGCAAACCCAACGTCCAGGCGGTGGTGATGTTGGTTTCTTCGGTGTGCCGGTTATCATAGACGCGGGTCTCGTCATCTACCGTTACTTCAGCATGGTTGGCGATCAAACCTTCAACTGCCAGGGGGATGTCTGCGGAGATAACGGCCGTGACGGTTTGATGTGGTTCCAGGTTAGGCCAATTGCAGGTGACGAGGCCGTCGTTGTATTGACAGGCAGAGAAGGAGGAGGAAACGGCCGTAAACGTCAATTCCGCTGGTAATGTGTCTGTGAGACGCACATTAGTCCCCACCAAATTCGTCTTATTCGTCACCGTCAACATGTATTCCAGGCTGGTTCCCGCCTGAATGGAATCGGTTAAATCCCCTCCAGTCAAGCGCACATCCATCTCCTCAATTTCACGGATTTCGGGCAGGCACAGGCCAGTGGCAATATCGATACCGGGATGCGTATTACTTTGCCGCCAATAGGTGTCAAGCACATCTGCCCAGGTTGCACTGTCACCCACACGGGCAATGAAACTGTAGGGATAGGGGTTCTCAATGTTGACCACATCGGAGCCAATCGTCACGTCTTCGGCGATTAATGTGGTATCGGTATACCAAAGGGATTGCCAAGCCTGAAATGGCGTGCCATCTATAACCATAGGCTGGAAAGGCGCAAAAACGGCAATACCGTAAGCGCCGTTAAAACTCCAGTCATCTGGATCAGGGTCCCACCAAGGCTGACCATTTTGATTGGATTTGGCATTAATTGCCTGGTTGAGAGCATTAATGACATCTTGTGCCGCAGTGCCTACGTTAGATAAAATGCCAAATTGAAGTTGCAAGGCAAAGGAAAAACCGCCGATGTCGGCCAATGCATCTGGCGCAGCCAACGCATAATCCGGGGTCTCTTCGCAGAATGTTGTGTCATAAAGACCATTGTTTAGACCTGTGTACTGGTAAGCCGCCTGCAAGCCCGTAGCCGTTGCTGTGGCATTATTAGCAAAGCTGTCCATCAATGCAGTTGCCAGCGCGTCCCATTGAGTTTTAATGGCGGGAATTTGGCTGTTATCCACGGAAACCAATACATGCGGGTGCTCATTAGGGGGGATGGTGGCAAAGTAATTTGCCATGATTGAGTTTGCCATCTCTACGGGGGGCATTGCTGGGTCGATATCTGAGAGGGCTGTGCCGGGCATAGCCGGGTCGAAGAAGGCGTAGTTGGGAGCGGCAACGGTCATGGCAGCATAGGGGGCAACCTCATATAGTTCTTCAATGGAAGCGGCAAAGCAATGCACTAAATCAATGACTTCAATGGGGTCTGTGCCATTTGCAGTTCCCATGCTTAATGCCAGGGCTAAATCATGCGGCGACAGCAAGTGAGAATAAGTGTCGTTCAGGTCTTCGGCGTGATGGTCGGTAAAGTCGGGGTTTGCGCCAATGCGAAACGGTAAGGTGAAGGCGGTGGGGGCGCGTGTGTCGGTATTCGGGTCTGCCAAAATTTCTGCGATGGGGGGATATGAAACTGGCGCTAATGGTGCGCCATGCCCGACGTATGACAGGATGGTCTTGTCTGCGGGATATGTTTCTCTCGCCCACATCAAAAAACCGCCCAGTGTAGCGCCGTCGGCCGTGTCGTATTCACTAATTTCCGGGTTTAATGTGCCGCTGGTGTCGGGCAGTTCGGCAATGGGAACGGCCGTGCCATTTTGCGCGACCAGAATGTGTGTGTCCCCATATTGATCCAGATCAGCGAGGATGATGGCCGTTACCCCCGCCATCCCCTCCGTTGCCGAGACAATGCCTTGCACCGTATCTGTGTAGACGTTGGTCAGGTTCATGGTCAGGGTGCTGTTACGGCCGTTATCATAAGCCAGCACATAGACAGCCAGCAACGCATCATCAGTTGGTGCGAAAGGTGATTGCAAGCTGCCAAACTGGGATTCCAGATTTTGCACATAGGGCAGCGCATTCAGGGAAGAAGCAGGATGAACAAGCAAAGCCCTGCCTCCAACAAACCACAGGGTAACAAACAAAACAGGCAGCAAGAAAACCCAGAACCGCTCGCGAACATCAGGTTTGTGGTTATAGTTCTTCATGATTGTCTCCCTCAAATCATCCTCTTCCATTTTTAAATCGCAGGCCAACCCTACAATTCCAAGCATCAAGATGCAATGTTTAGCAACATTAACCAGGAAACGGAAACCGTTCCAAATCTCCGTACCCAGCATGTCATCAAAATGCAGTTGTTGTACGCAATGGCCTGGGAACAGGACAAACACACTTCAATCAGGCAACAAAACCTAGCCAAAGCATACTAGGCGAACCAGAAAGCAAATGTTACTGCTGATTCGCCAAATATAGCGTATCACAAAAAAGAATCGCCAAAAATCAAATTCCCTCTGTAAAAACGCCTGTCTTCTATAAACAATCCTATCCAATTGCGGCATTATTGGGACGATTTGTATGCCGAATACACATTTATGGGATGATTACCCATAAAACCACAGTAACAACTCACAGAAATTTCACCCTCTTGGTCTTGGCTTTTCGGTAGGGTTAGCATACTATACTTAGCAGGAACGAGGACGAATATTTTTTTGCATCAGGCAGTACCATAACCACATAATTGCTCACCGGGTCTCCGGGCATTGTTGTTTGTTATATTCACAAATGCCTGTTGCACCCATGATTGGGGTTTCACTGAATGTCTGTATCTGAAACCATTGCTGGACGCTTCGTCATCGCCGACACGGAAGATGATTTGTTGGGTCGTGGCGGTATGGGCGCTGTTTATCGGGGGCGAGATTCGCTTACTGGAGACACGGTAGCGATTAAGGCGCTCAACCCAGAATTGGTGACGACAAACCCGGAAACGGTAACCCGTTTTCGTCGGGAAGCGGAAGCGTTACGCAAGCTGAACCACCCTAATATTGTGCAAATGATTGCCGCTTTGGAGGAGAACGGCCGTCACTATCTCATCGTCGAATTTGTTGACGGTGGCAACCTGCGCCAATTTCTCGACAAAGAACGCCAGCTCCCCATCCGCCAGGTTTTGCGAATCGCTCTGGAATTGGCAGACGCCCTCAGCCGTACCCATCACCTGCGCATCATCCACCGCGATTTGAAACCGGCGAATGTGTTGTTAACGGCCGTTGGCACACCCAAATTAACCGACTTCGGCGTTGCCAGCATGGCCGACAGCGGCTACCTCACCCAAACCGGCATGTGGGTAGGCACCCCCCAATACCTCAGCCCCGAAGCCTGCAACGGCGAAAAACTAGACGAACGCGCCGACATCTGGGCCTTCGGCATTCTGCTTTATGAAATGCTCGCCGGGAAAGTTCCCTTTGCAGGTGACACGCTCATGGCAACCCTCACCGCCATCTTCCGCCATCCCTTGTCAGACTTGATGAGCATTCGCCCAGACCTCCCCGAAGCGCTTAACAACCTCATTCAGCACATGCTGGTCAAGGAACGCGACCAACGCATCGGTAGTATGCGTTTAGTCGCCGCCGAATTAGAAGCCATCATTCAGGGCAAACCCTCCCCCGGACAACTGGGGCCAGTCAACAAACAAGAAAGAATCGACCTTGTTCAGCTTCCACAGCTTGAGTTTGAGGCAATTGTTGGCGATGCGTTGAAAAGATACCGCGAGGGTGATTGGCTGGCCCTGGCAGATTCTCCCCTGGCACACAGTACATTAGTCGAACCCTATTTTCTCCCAGGCGAACCAGTCACCGGCGATTCCCGCGCCCAAGCTTTGCAAGTCATGCTGCGCTGGGGAATCGAAAAACTGAATCCCGGTGGCCCGAACGATTGGTTGAGTAGTTCCTGGCGTCATTACAATATCCTCTACAACTTTTACATTGAAGGGCATCGCGTGTCTGATTTGGCCGAGCGCATGGCAATTGCCGAACAGACCTTTTACAGTGGCTGGCGTCCCCAGGCTATCAACGCAATGGCAAAAATCCTTCATGAGGAAATAATTGCCGCACGAGAGTTGGAAGAACGCCACCGTTTTTCTGTCATTGATCGCTATCAACGGCAGGCTTCCGGAGAGCAAAAACTGCTCCGCTTGCTCACTATCTTCAACCCAGAAGAATTTGTTCCCACTGAATGGGTATACAGCCTTGCGCCAAACATTGACGTGACTTCTTGTCTCCACAATCTGCTGGAAGCTCACCTGGTGCAACGCGATGAATTGTTAACGGCCGTTCGTCTCAACCCCATCGTCTACCCCCACCTCACCGACCTGCTTTCGCCCGAAGAACGAAGCAAATGGCATTCCGCCGCCGCACAGCTTTACCTCGACGTGCAAACCTATTTGGAAGCAGCACGCCATTTTCGCCAAGCCAATGAATACCACCAGGCCGCCACCGTATTGATCCAACATCGGCCATCCATCTTCGACAAATTACAAGTCGAAGGGTTGAGAACGCTACTAACCCAGTTCCGGTTTAACGAATTGGCAGACAACCCCAATATCTGGGCGCAGCTAAAAATAGTCGCAGGCAAAGTAGCCGAATATTTAGAAGACATCGAAACAGCCATTGCTGAATACGGCGAAGCATTATCAGCTACCAATGTCCAAACCAAAGCCGAAGCCTATTACCTCCGCGCCAAAGTTTTGCAGCGCTACAACCTGGATGAATCACTAGCCCATTTCGCCTACTGCGTTGATTTGGTTGAGCGCAACCTTCTCGCCCACTACGAAACACCAAACGTCATACTAATGAAACTGCTGACGCACATTTACATCGACCGTTCCTGGATATATATACAAGAACGCCCCGATTGGCACAAAGCCGAGTTAGACTTGGATCGCACCGAACAAATTTTGCGTACCATCGGCCCAGAAGACCGCTCCACCTGGTCTGACCTTTACAATGCCAGAGCCGAACTGGCCCACCACATGCAAAAACCAGAAGCAGCCATTGTCTATCGCCAACAAGCATGGTTAGCAGCAAGCGAAACCAAAAACGTCGATTTGATGACCAAGACCGCCTACAATCTCGGCTGCGATTACCTTTGGTCAAAACGATACCAGCCTGGCCTGGACTACTTACAAAAAAGCAGCAGTCTGGCAAAAAAAGCGGGCAATGCTCAAATGAGAGGGCTAAGTATCAAAGGGATTGGCGACTGCTATTCTTTTCAAGGCATGTATCAGGAAGCCATTTCACATTACAGAGAAGCATACAATATCTTGCTGGCAACAAAAAACCTGAACTGGCGCGGCGGCATTTGCTACGACCTCTCAGAAGCATTTGCAGAAACGGGCAATTGGCCCTCGGCAAAGGTCTTCTTTGAAGAAGGCAAAAACATAGCCAAAGAGTTAGGTCAAGAAAGATTGCTGCATGCCTTTGCAGACCTGGCGCAAAGACACCCTGCCCTGATCAGCGACTTACTTGATCGCCAAGAACAAGCGTTACTGCACACAAGAGAAAAGGGGAACATTACCATGCAAGAGTACATGGGTCTGGCAGAAATTTCACGAAGCCAGGCCCACCGAGACTTGAGCGAAATGGTGGAAAAGGGGATTTTGCAGCGCGTGGGCAAGGGGCGGGGCACACGATACTTACTTGCAGGAGACAAACCTATCCTCTCATGACCGCCCTGTCGCAAACCAAATTTTTGCAGACGCTTCCGGCCGTTGTTGTACCGCTGCTGCCACCCGCTTTACAGGGTATTAAAGCAAAGCAGCCGTGGGGCTGGCTGGTGCAATTTCACTACGGAGAACAACGCTTACATTATGAGGTTTCACGGGTACGTGGTGGGCGTGGTTGGGAGTTAGGCTTTCATTGTGAAGCAAGAGACAAGCAGCTTAACCGCCACTTACTTACTGGTTTTCGGCGGCATTTGTTTGAGATCAAGGCTACATTAGGTGAGTCCATTGAAGCAGAGATGTGGGATAAGGGCTGGACAAAAATTTACGAAGTGTATCCCGATGAGGAATTGACAACAGAATATCAGGCACGGGTAGCGCAACATTTGGCAGACATCATTACCTGCTTGCACCCCATTTACGTTGACCTACGCAATGATGTGGCGCGGGTGTATCGGTAAGCAACCGCCTGACAAATTCATTTGTGATTACAAACACGAAGTCTGCCTTCACAAATTAGCATAACAAAGGCAGACTTCATAAATCCAGGTGCGGTCTTAGCTATCAGGCGTGATTGATCCCGTCCAATGTAATGGCGGTAGTCCGGGTATTGGTGATTCAAACGAAACAAGATGTGGCATTGCCAGTGACCCCATATAAACCGTACGCAAATCTGGCCCGGCAAATGTGACACTGGTTGGGAACTGCAAACGTGGCCCCACGCACGCGAATAACTCTTCTGGAGCAAGTGCGTTCGCGTTCACTTTTGTGATAGCGTGAGCTAATGGTGCTGCGTTCACATCTTCAAAAACCGTGTGGGCATGTCCATCTGGGGTGATAATCATCAATCCATTGCGCACAATGGTGGCAACCCATACATTGCCTTCTTGATCCAGCGCAAAGCCATCCACGTAGGCCCCTTCTCCCAAATTATCTGGCCCAACCACTTCTCGTTCGCCCAAACTACCGTCGGGATTGACGGGGAAACGAATCATGCGTGCTTTCATGGTTTCGGCTACGTAGAGGTAGCTTTCGTCCGCATTGAGCCGAATCTCGTTGGTGAAATAAATGCCATCGGCAACAATGCGCGGCCCGTTCTCATCCCATAAAATGATGTAGCCATCTGGCCGAGGAGCAGCGGCAGCTAAAAACCAGGGGTTTGCACGTGTGGATATGGAAATCCACATCCGGCCCTGGCTATCGAAAATCACATCGTTGGCTGGGCCAAGAGGTTTCCCGTCCATTTCGTTAAGTATAATCTCGTGGTTTCCGGCGCGATCCATTTTATACACATAGCCATTTCCTAAATGGGCCACGTAGAAAAACTGGCCATCTGGGCTGAGAGCAAAGCCATTGCTTTCGCCACCCACGCTACCAACTGTTGTCATCGTGCCATCAGGGTCAATGCGGGTGAGTGAGCCACGGGAATCGGGCATCCAAAGCGTGCCATCCCGTTCCGCCAAGACGTTTTCTGGACGAGCCAAACCGCTGTGTACAAACTGCAAGGCATCTAAATCAAGTGTGAATGTTTTGATTGTGGACATGCGCAACTCCTTTCAAAATAACAGGTAGGGCCGGGTAACGATAATCAATTATATCCACAGATGTGCCACTTGTTAATCAACTGGCAAAATTCACGGGTTTTTACCAAAGTCATTATAAACATGATATAGAGCCAGCGAGATGCACCCGTTTCACTGGCTTTTCTTGTTCAAATCACTGGCTTTACATCGTTGTCTTACTGGCTTTGCGCCATCATTTCACTGGCTTGGTAATGGCATCCCCCCGGCTTTACTCATTACTCATTGCTAATTGTTAATTGCGAACTGGTTGTTTGTAGAAACTTTCCCGCTCTGCTATATTTAACAAAACATAATGCCAGTTTACCCGCATTTTTTTGCTTGCTGTCAGCGGGCGTGGCACTTACAGGTTTGTGTTTGCATGGAGGTGTGAAATGATGTCTCAACGACGTTTGTCTAGTTTATTAGCGATGTTATTGGTGGTGATGCTGCTACTTTCGGCCTGTGTACGGCCGTTCTCCAGCAGCAATAATCAATCTGACGAAACAACAACCAATGAAACGGCGAACACGGCCGTTAACGAGTCCACAGAAGAAACGGCCGTCACCAACGAAACCAGCACCGACACTGAGACAGCCCCCGCCTCCGAAGAATCATACCCGGCACCGGTCGTGGAAGACACGGCCGTTGCCGACACCCCTCGTGTAGAACCAGAGGAAGAAGCGACACCTGTGCCAGAAGCAGCCGAAACTGCCACAGAAGAGACCGAAGAAGCCGTTGAAGAGTCGGCCGAAACCACAGATACCAGTAAACCGCAAGAAGAAACAACCGAAACGGATATTGAAGCAGACACAACAGAAACGGCCGTTGACACAACCGCCACGACCACTGCCACCACCCATACCGTTGCCGCCGGAGAAAACCTCTACCGCATCGGCTTACAATACGGCATTAGCTGGGTCACACTGGCCGAAATCAACAGCCTCACCAATCCCAACGACATCAAAGAAGGCCAGGTTCTCAACCTGACCACAACCGAACAAGCTGCAAGCCAACCCACACCAGAACCCACACCCTCCCCCCTCACCGAAACCACTTACACCGTTCAAGTTAGTGATAACCTCTACCGCATTGGCCTGATGTACGGCATCACCTGGGTGCAAATTGCTGAGGCCAACGGTATCGTCAATCCCAACCAAATACTTGTTGGGCAAGTCCTGAAAATCCCCGTCGAGGCTTCTGGCCCTACGCCACAGTTCACCCACACCGTACAGCCCGGCGAAACACTCTATCTCATCTCCCTGCAATACGGTGTTGCCTGGCCTACTATTGCTGAGGCCAACGACCTGGAATCTCCTTACGTCATTTATGCGGGGCAAACCCTGGTCATTCCAGGCGGCAATTAGGGGACAGTTATCAGTAAGCAGTCACCAGTAAAGAGGCGCGGCGCAGGCTGCGCCTCTTTTTTTCTGCTACAATCGCCCAATCAAGAGATTAAAGACTGGAGATTGGCGACTGAGCAATCCCTAATCTCATTAATCAAACAGGAAACAACATGACTTGGAAAGGTGTAATCAACGCATATCGGGCGTATCTGCCGTTTAGCGCAGAGACGCCAATTATCACACTTAACGAAGGGAACACACCCCTCATCCGTGCCGACCGGCTGGCAGAGGCCATTGCGCCCAAAGCCGGGCTAAAGCTCTATTTGAAATATGAAGGGTTGAATCCCACTGGCTCTTTCAAAGATCGGGGGATGACGGCCGCCATCACCCAAGCCGTAGCCGAAGGCGCAAAAACGGTGATTTGCGCCAGCACGGGCAACACTGCTGCCAGCGCTGCCGCCTATTCGGCTCGCGCTGGGCTGCGCTGCCTGGTGCTTGTGCCAGAGGGCAAAATCGCCCTGGGCAAACTGGCCGCCAGCCTCGCCTATGGTGCTGAGGTGATTAGTATTGACGGCTCATTTGACGATGGCCTGGACATGGTGCGCGAGATTGTGCAGCGCCAGCCCATCGCCCTGGTGAACTCAATCAACCCCTGGCGGCTGGAGGGGCAAAAGACCGGCTCTTTCGAGATTTGCGACCAGCTTAACGGCCGTGCGCCAGACTGGCACTGCTTACCGGTGGGCAATGCGGGCAATATCACTGCTTATTGGATGGGCTACCAACAGTACGGCAAAGGGCTGCCGCGCATTTTAGGCGGGCAAGCTGCCGGGTCTGCGCCTATTGTCACCGGCAAGGTGGTGGAGCACCCAGAAACGATTGCTACTGCCATTCGCATTGGCAACCCGGCGCGTTGGCAGCAGGCTTTGGCTGCACTGGATGAGTCGGATGGCATGATTACGGCCGTTACCGACGACGACATCCTGGCAAGCTGGCACAAACTGGCAAAGTTGGAAGGCATCTTTGTGGAGCCGGCCTCAGCGACTGGCGTGGCCGCCTTGCAGCAGCAAATTGCCCTCGGCGAAATAGACCCGGTGGGAAAAACAGCCGTCTGTATCCTCACCGGACATGGATTAAAGGACCCTGGCACGGCCGTTAGCCAGGCCCAAACCCCCATCACCCTCCCCGCAAACGTCAACGCCCTCGAAGACTACCTCGCACAGTAAACAGTGGTCAGTAAGTCAGTAGTCAGTAAGTCAGTAAGTCAGTAAGTCAGTAAATGTTCGCTGATTCACTGACCACTGAATACTGCTTACTGAATACTGCTTACCGAATACTGAAAACTGCAACCTTCCTTCACAACCTGCGTAATATAGGGTGAATAGTCAGGAGATTGGAAGTTGAACGAGGAACAAGTTTGGCTAGAACAAGCTAGAAAAGGCGACAAAGCGGCTTTTGGGCAGCTTATTGAAGCGTACCAAGGACCGGTATTCAATCTGGCCTATCGCATGTTAAATAACGCAGGCGAAGCAGAAGAAGCAGCGCAAGAGGCATTCATCCGCGCCTACACCCGGCTGGAGACTTACAACCCGGCCCACAAATTTAGCACGTGGATGCTGTCAATTACATCAAACTACTGCATTGACCTGATACGCAAGCGGCGTGCATTGCTTTTGTCTATTGACGAACCCTTGCCGCCTCATCCGGCCCTTCATTCCGACAATGCCAAAGGGCCTGAGGCGCAGTTGATGCTCAGTGAACAACAGGAAACGGTGCAGGCGTTGTTACAAGAACTGCCCGAAGATTACCGACAAGCTGTTGTCTTGCGCTATTGGTATGACCTTTCTTACGACGAAATTGCGGATGTGATGGACACCAGCGTCAGTGCCATCAAGTCCCGTTTATTCCGGGCACGCCGCCAATTGGCTGACGTCAGTGCAGGCTTTGGCCTAAATGCCCAACCTGAAACAGTCAGTGTAGCTGCTTAATAAAAAGAGAAGAGGAGCTAATGATGGAACATGAAGAATATACCTTAATGATGATGGACGCGCTCGATGGTGAGCTTGCAGCAGAACAGCGTCAGTTGTTGGAATCTCACCTGCGTGCGTGTCCCCCTTGCGAACGCGAATGGCAGGCGTTGACAGCTATTGATGCTCTGTTTCGGCAGACCCCAATGCTGGCCCCGGCGGCTGATTTTGCGCAGCGCACTCTAGCGAGGCTGCCCAACCGGCGGTACCGTGCCTGGTTAATCGGCGCGATTTACGCGGTGCTGTTGTTCAGTGGTGTGCTGCCACTGTTGTTTGGCACGTGGGCTGTGCGGCGGTATGGCGCTGTCATTAATGAGCCGGGTGTCCTGCGCAGTTTGTTGCAATCGCTGGCACATACGCTTGAGGTAATTGGCACAGTTGTCAGCGCCCTGTTTGGTGCAATGGGGCAGTTTATATCGGAGAACCCTATCATCTTCGGTTGGTTGTTTGTGATGGTCGGGTTTGTTGTTGTATGGAGCGGTGTATACCGGCAGTTATTGGGTATTCCCAATCTCAGTCCGGCTCGCTCTGTCAGTCGATAATTTGTGAATGAGTATGTAAGCGGAAACGCAAAATGCTTTGTGTGGTGGAAATGAACGTAGAAATTAACAGATTGCGGAAGGTACAAGGCAAATGATTCAAGGAGTCTATAACATGAAACGACTAACTCTCATGGTAATTTTGTTCCTGATCCTGGCCGTACCGACCAGTATTGTTTTAGCTGCCCCGCCATTGGATACAGTGGTGGAGTCTAGTGAGACGATCAATAATGATGTAGTTTTATTCGATGACAGCCTGGATGTAACGGAAGGGGCAACAGTTAATGGGAATGTGACCCTGTTTAATGGAGATGCCCGTGTGGCAGGCACAGTTAATGGCGACCTGGTGTTGTTTAATGGGGATTTGACGGCCGAAAGCACGGCCGTTCTCAACGGCGAGTGTGTGCTGATGAACGGAACCCTAACTGACAACACAGAATCTGGGCTGCGCTGCACAACGGTAGATGACCTGCCCGGCTTCATTCCGGCGCTGTCTAATATCCCCGGCATCGCCGAAATGGTGCGCACCGCTCCCTCCGATGTACGCGTGGACATGCCGCATCGGGATAACTTCTTCACCAATTTTGCGGAAGCGGTGATGAGTGGTTTGCTGATGGCTGCGCTGGCCTTTGCTGTGGCCTCGCTGCTGCCAGACCACTTGGGCCGGGTGCAAACAACGCTGCGGCAAAAACCATTTGCCAGCGGCGGCGTGGGGGTGTTAACGGCCGTTGCCGTCCCCTCGCTGATTGCCCTTCTCAGCATTATTTCTGCCATCTTGCTTATCATCTGCATCGGCATCCTCGGCTTTGGCGTCATTTTCGTACTGGCGCTGGGGCTGACAGCGGGGCTGCTCTTCGGTTGGATTGCGCTGGGTAGCTTGGTAGGGCAGTGGCTGTCCGGGCCGCTCAAATTGGAAGGGCGTCGCACTGCGGTGGTGACGGCCGTTGGCACACTCATCCTCACGTTTGTGGTCAATATGCTGGGTGCAATTCCCTTTGTATTTGGCGAAGGACTCATCACGGGTGTCATGTTGGCAACGGGATTGGGTGCAGTGGCGCTGACTCAATTTGGCATGAAAAGTTACCCGTATGGCGTAGAATCAACGATCAATGTGTATGAAAATGAAGCAAAGGTAACGGCCGTCCTCGACACCCTCCCTACTGACGACGAGCCTGACCTCAAAAAATAACGAATCCTCCTCTTCCTTTCCCCCCAACAACAGAGGCGCATCCAACAGGACGCGCCTCTGTCTTTTTTATTGGGTTACAGGTTGCAAGTTACAGGTTACAGGTTACAGATAGGTGTAACTTGTAACCTGTAACCTGTTACATCCTAAAACGCCATACCCTTCCCTTCAATCTTTGCCGCGATTTGCCCATACATATGACCACCGCTCATTGCCAGCCAGGGAAAAACAACCCAGGCCAGGGGAATGGCAATGATCAAGCCGCAGCCCGTCGCTGCAAGTGATCCAATGACGGCTTGCAGTACAAAGTTAGCCACAATGAGGACAAGTGCCACGATGGTGATGTCGCCAATATTGTCGCGTGCAATACCAATCACTTCACCAAAACGCAGGCAGGCGCTAAAGTCATTGGTGCGCACGTATTGCAGGCTGATGGCCGGCGCAATGAAGAACAAAGCCAGGCCAAACAACAGCCCGACGCAAGCCAGCAACAGCCAGACGACAACGGCCGTACCCGCCAACAACCCGGCCAACTCATCACTTCCGCTCCCCGCGCCCATCGCCGGAACAACAGTCACCAAAACCCCGATGCAAACCAGGATCAGGAACGGGGACGTATAAATCAATCGTGCCAGGGTGATATATAGGCCATCCATAAAATATTGGCCGAAATTATCCCATTCTGGCAGCGGTTCCTTCTCACCATTCATCACATTGCGGGTGATGGCGAGTTGATACCCCACCAAAAGCAGCATTGGAATGCCCAACAACAGCATGGAAAGCAGCACAATGCCAACGCCAATGCCGATTTTGGTCATCCAATTTTTATCTTCTGTAACAAATGTAAAAGCCTTTGCAATATCCACGTTTTAACCTCCTGACAAGGTGAGTTATGCCCAGCCCTGGTTCTTTACGAAGTCGGTAATGACGGGGATTGTTACCATTTGCCCCTGGTATGCCTGCCAGCCCCAATAACAGCCGACCAGCCAAAGCACCAGACCTGGCAGCCCGCAGATAAAAGAGGTGAGTGCACTGGCTAATATCGTCACGACACCCCAAGCCAGGGCTTGCCCATTGTGCGCACGCAGGAACGGCCGTGCTTTCTTATCTTCCATAAACATAATAATGAGCGGTACAATTGGCGTTAAGACATAAGCCAGCAGCGCCCACAACTTGTCATCATCTGTTACACCACTATCTGAATCATTTGGCATGTTAAAATCATCGCTCATAAGATATTCCTCCAAATAAGTAATTGTATAAAACTCCCTATAAACCCATCTGCCACCTAAAAAACAGGTACTTGGGAAGATGTAGTCGGGGAAAAGCAATCCGCACCTATCAATTTTGCACGGATAGCATTATTGGCACTCATTGTATGGAACATGTTACCTGCCGTCAATAGAGGCAAGCATCAATTCAGGTGAACGTATGGCAAAGGTCATTCGCCAGAGCGGAAGGCCGCATGTTGTAATCCCCATTAGCCAGACGATGACGGCCGTTCTCCATCCCATTTCCGAATCAACCAAACGATCCCCCCGCGCTGGAACCCCGTTTGCCAGCCCATAAATGCACTTCCAGAGCGCTGGAACCCCATCTGCCAGCTCCCAAACGCACTTCCAGAGCGCTGGAACCCCATCTACCAGCTCCCAAACGCACTTCCAGAGCGCTGGAACCCCATCTACCAGCCCACAAATGCACTTCCAGAGCGCTGGAACCCCGTCTGCCAGCCCCCAAACGCACTTCCAGAGCGCTGGAACCCCATCTGCCAGCCCCCAAACGCACTTCCAGAGCGCTGGAACCCCGTCTGCCAGCGCCAAAACAGACCTCCAGACATCAAGCGTGTGCATTTGCCAGAGCGGAAGGCCGCGTGTTAGAATCCACATTATGACAAGAATTGTATTTATGGGAACGCCGGAATTCGCCGTACCCAGCCTTCAAGCCCTTATTGAGACGCAGAGTGTCGTTGGCGTTGTCACCCAGCCGGACCGACCGGCGGGGCGTGGACGACGATTACAGCCTTCCCCGGTGAAAGTTGCAGCAGAAGCGGCAGGCATCCCGGTTTATCAACCCAAATCGCTGCGCAAAGAAGAAACGGCCGTTCCCCTCCACAACTGGCAGCCCGACCTCATCGTTGTCGCCGCCTTTGGGCAGATATTGCGACCACACGTCCTCAACCTGCCACCGCATGGCTGCCTCAACATCCATGCTTCGCTGCTGCCACGCTGGCGCGGCGCGGCTCCCATCCATTACGCCCTGCTCTCCGGCGACAATGAAACCGGCGTGACGCTGATGCAAATGGACGTAGGACTGGACACCGGCGCAATGTACGTGCAAGAAGCCACCCCCATTCACGCTCACGACACAGCCGAAACGCTGCACGACCGCCTGGCGGAATTGGGTGGAACGATGCTGCGGGCGCACCTGGATGACATCGTGAACGGCCGTATCCAGCCCACCCCCCAAAATGATGACCTTTCCACCTTTGCCCCCATGCTCAAAAAAGAAGAGGGGCAAATTGATTGGAACAAAACGACCACCACCCTCGACCGGCACATCCGCGCCATGACCCCCTGGCCCGGCGCATTGACCACCTGGCAGGGACGGCAGCTTAAAATTATGCACGCACAGGTGGCAGACGGCCGTTTACCCACCGGAACCCCAGGGCAAATTGTGCAGCGCGACGCGGGCGGTTCCCCACAAACCATTGCCCTCACAGGCGATGGCGGGCTGATTTTGCAGACGGTGCAGCTTGCCGGCAAAACGGCCGTAGACATCACCGCATTCGTCAACGGCCGTCCCGACTTTATCGGCAGCATCTTAGGAGCAAGCAAGTAAGCAAGTAACTTGCCACTTGCAAACTTGCCGCTTTAACTGGATGACTCTATGAAAATACTCGTTTACGGCGCAGGTGCAGTAGGGGGCTATCTCGCAGCGCGGCTGTCCCAACAAGGGCACGATACGGCCGTTATTGTACGTGACGTGGCAGCCTCCATAATCAAAGAACACGGGCTTTCTGTCACCGAAAACGGCCGTACCAACCGCACCCAGCCCACCGCCTACACCTCCATCGCCGAAGCCTTCAAGCTAACCAAAGACGGCGTCAACTATGATTTGATCATCATGGCAATGAAAGCCTACGACGTTGCTGCGGCCATTGATCCCCTGGTTGCCTTCTGTACCCAGCCCCCACCCATCATCGCCGTACAAAATGGAATTGGCGCCGAAGCCCCGCTGATCCAGCAATATGGCGCAGAGCGCGTCATTGCCGCTTCCGTCACCACCCCCATCAGCCGCGAAAGCACCAACAGCCTCGTCATCGAACACAGCGATCGCGGCCTGGCGCTGGCCCCAATCAAAAAAGGGCAAGACATCAACCAATGGGTTTCCCTCTTCCAAGACGCGGGCATCACCACCCTCAACATGCCAGATTACCAGGCCATGAAATGGTCGAAGGCCTTGCTCAACATGGTCGGCAACGCCACCTCCGCCATCCTCAACCGCTCGCCAGATGCCATCTACAAAATCGCACCTCTATTTGATTTGGAAATCCGCATGTTGAAAGAAACCCTGGCCGTGATGAAAAAGTTAAAGCTCAAAGTGGTTGACTTACCTGGCGCATCCACCTCGCGGCTAGTTTTTGGTGTGCGGCACAGTCCCGTTCTGCTGCTCAAGCCCATCCTCACCCAAATTGTATCCAAAGGGCGCGGCGAGAAAATGCCATCGTTTCACATTGATTTGTCGTCAAACAAAGGGCAGAGCGAAGTCATATACCACAATGGCGCTGTAGCTAAAGCCGGGCAAAAAGTAGGCGTGCCCACACCGGTTAACCTGACACTAACGGCCGTACTACTCAAACTAGTACGCCAAGAGGTAGACTGGCGCGACTATGACGGCAACGCCAAGCGCCTGCTGCAAGACGTGCGCCGCACAGAGAAAGAAACAGTCAGTAAACAGTAATCAGTGACCGGTTACTGTTTACTGATTACCGGTTACTGAACACTGATCACTTTCCTTTCCACTGCGGCGGCCGTTTCATCATAAAAGCCTGCGCCCCCTCCATAAAATCCTCGCTGCTGAACAACTGGCTTTGCGCCCAACCTTCCAGCATCAAACCGCGATCGACGTCCGCCAATCCATCAATCACCCGCTTAGCCATGCCTACGGCCAGCGGCGCAGCCTGGCTAATTTCTTCCACCAATTTTGCCGCCTTCGTCTCCAATTCCTCTGCCGAAACCACATAATTGAGCAGTCCCCACTGCTCTGCCTGAGCAGCGTCAATATGCCGCCCGGTAAAAATCAGCTCTTTGGCGCGGGCAACGCCAGCCAATCGCGCCAGGCGCGTGGTGCCGCCCACATCAGGGATGATGCCCAGCAGCGTTTCCGGCAAGCCCAGCTTTGTGCCTGCGGCGGCAATGCGCATGTCGCAGGCCAGCGCCAACTCCATAGATAAGCCCAGGCAGTAGCCATGCAGCAAAGCAATAGTGGGCACTTCCAGCCGTTCCAGCCGCGTAAGGATGCCCTGAAACTCGTCGGTGATGGCCCGCATCCGTGTTTGCCAGTGCGGGCCGTAGGTCTGTGCCAACCCCAACAATGCGCTGACGTCGATCCCGGCGGAAAAGACTTTGCCCTCGCCGCGAATGAGGACGGCACGTAAGCCAGGCGTACGGTTGGCGGTGGCAACGGCCGTATCAAATGCCCGAAACATCTCCATATTGATCGCGTTGCGCTTCTCTGGGCGGTTCAGCACAATTTCAAACACAGTGTCATGCTGGTGGGTGAGAATAAGGTCACTCATGTGAACTCCTTTGGGGGTGTCAGGTGGTTGGGTGTCGGGTGTCACGTTACCTGGCACTTGACAACTTAAATATGAGATAGGTAATTGTGAATGATGGCCGCGAGGTGGGACGGCCGTTCCATAGGAACCATATGCCCTGCCTCTTCAATTTGTACAAAGGTCGCGGCAGGCTGTTTTTGCTGCCACAACTGCCACGGTTCCGGGTAAATCGTATCCGATTCAGCAGCGCGGATACCCAACGTGGGATGTGTAACGTGCGAGATGTCATCCCACACAGTCAACGGCGGGTGGCTGTAAATTTGCGCCTCCCATTCGCGGGGAAAGGCCAGCGTAAATTCAGCCCCATTTTCCCGCGCCGCATGATGAACATAATCCTGCAACGCCTCATCGCTCCAGCGTTTGAAAACCGTCTTGCGACGGAACCGGTCAAAAGCGGCCTGACGGCTGGGCCAATGGTTACGCCGTCGTTGGGCGCTTTGCACCAGAGGCAGCAGGGCAGTTATGTCGGGATTGGCGGCGGTCATTTGCAAGATGTGCGGCGGCAAAAATACCGGTTCAACCAACACCAGGACGCGGAAGAGGTCGGGGCGTTGCAGTGCGGCCAGCATTGTTGCCACGCCGCCCATGGAATGCCCCACGCCAATTACATTTTGCAGTCCTTGTTGGTCCAAAAAATGGATCAGGTCGTCAGCAAAGAGCTGCCAGTTGGTCATTTCGGTGGGATCGCTGTGGGGCCATAACGGCCGTTGCTGCATCGCCAGCACGCGGTAATGAGGCAGCAGTTCATTGATAAACGAGCGGTAGCTGCCCGGCGGGTAGGCGTTGGCATGGGCAAAATGGAGCAGCGGACCATCTCCGCCAAAATCAAGAAATGGGATCAGATCAGGCAAATTAATCTCCTTCAACTTGAGTTCAGAACTGCAAATTGGATAACACCTTCAAATTGACGTGGCTGCATGACCATCGTCAAAGATGGTACAAACAAATGTAGTAATCAGCAATATCACGTACGGTACACTTTTTGCGACCACTCGTCTAATTCAACGGCCGTTAAAAATCCATCTGCTGCCCCGCTCTCCCCAATCTTATACGAGGCAAACACCATCGCTTGCCGCAGGGCATCGTAGGGATCGCCGCTTTGGGCATACAGGTGATTAAACGCCGAAAAGAGCGCGTCCCCAGCCCCAATGGTGTTAACAACAGAGCGGGTGGTAACGGCCGTAACCCGCCCCACAAACCCATCCCCCAGCACCGCCAACAAAGCGCCCTCGCCGCCCAAACCAATGACGACAATCGGCGTGCCGTAGCGAGCTTGCACGCACCCTGCCCACTCCTCCGGGCTGCACGGCAACTGCTCGTCGCTCATAAACAAGATGTCGGCGGCGGCCATAAAATCGCTGTTGTACGGGTCATCCAAATCGCTGATGGTATGCACATCCGTCGCCACGCGCTTGCCCGCCTGACGCGCCTGCTGCAAAAACGGCCGATTCCAATTCACATTGCACAGCACAGCCAGGTCGCAGTCGGCTAAAGCGGTAGCAAAATGGTCGGAGGGGAACGGCCGTTCCTGCGCATCCTTCAAATCCACATGAATTTGACGCCGCCCTGTGCCATCGTACAAAATCACCGACTGCGGCGTTTCCGCCAGCAGTGGCAGCACATCCACCGCCGCAACACCTTGCGCTTGCAGCGTTTGCGGCACCACGTTGCCTAACAAATCTGTGCCAATGAGTGAGAGCAAGCGCACGTCATTGCCCAACGTAGTCAGTGCCCTGGCGATGTTGTAGCCCACGCCGGACACCGTACTGTGCACGCCCCAAAACGGGTAATGCACCGGCGCATACGCCAGCGGAAATTGCTCCACGCGCAGCGTGGTTTCAATATTAATCAATCCAGAAACTAGAATCATCTGTCAATACTCCTTGTAGCCGTTCAGCATTTCAGCCGGTCAGCCGCAGCAAATTGCCCTGGCCGATGGCACGGACATCTTCATCCCTGCCGGGACCATGCCGGTGACGGGGCAGGTGACACTACACATCACGCCCATTGCCACCTTCCCGCACCAGCACCATGCGCGGCTGTATAAGTATGGCTACGCCTTCGTCGCTACCGATGAAACGGGGACGCCCATTACCAGCAGCTTCAACCAAAATGTGACGATTCGCTTCAGTTATGATGAGGCGTCATTGGATGCGTTGGGTTTGCTGGAACAGGTTCTCAAACCGGCTTATTACAGCACCTCCACGCAAAGCTAGACAATTCCCGACAGTTACGTGGTGGATACGCAGACCAACCGGGTGACAATGCAAATTGATCATTTTGCCGATTTTAGTTTGTTAAATGGCACGGCCGTTCACGAAGTGATGCTGCCGCTTGTGATACGGTAGAAGCAAGTGGCAAGTTTGCAGGTGGCGGAACTTGCCACTTACAAACTTGTCATAACATCATTCGCCATCATAATGTTGGACCAGGGAGCGAGCGGTCTCTTCGTCACTCACGTAGGGAATGTGAATGCCAAAAAATAGCTTGACCAAATTATTCAACCTGTCGCGCCCAGTGCTCACGATAGCCATTGGGTCGTTGGGATCGCTGCTGGTTAACACAACCATGCGCCGCAAATTGAGAATGGAGGCCATTTTTGAGAGAACTAGCAGGGTAGCCGTGTTTGGTTCCAAACGGCCGTGACGGCCGTCCACTAAAATAGAACGAAGACTTTGCTCGACAAGCAAAGAGGTAGCTTCTTCAAGTATTTGTGTCAGGGGTGATGCACCAACGATACCGACCAATGTAACTTCCACATAGCCATCAGGATGCACAAAAACTTGTGATTCAGTAGGCATTGCTATCATTTACTCCTGTTTATACAAGAAGACGGCCGTACCGCTAGGAACAGTGACGCCCTCCCTCCCCCTCCAAGCAAATGACACAATCACCAACAGCCGGTGAGAGCTGAATATGACGAGTTACACAATTAAGTTTGTTGTCAAAAGGCGAAACTGTCAACCATTTCCCACTTTTGGCCTAATTGGACTTGACAAATCCCCATATCATCGTTAATATATAAATTATTATATATAAACAGAAATCAATTGGAAGAAGTAATGTCTCTGGAATTTGCCCTATTGGGTTTTCTCAACTACCAATCAATGACGGGTTACGAACTGAAGCAGTTCATGGATGTCTCTACATCCAATTTTTGGCACGCCAAACAAAGCCAGATTTATACGACTCTGAAAAAGATGGAAGAGAAGGGATTTGTGACTTCCGAAGTTGAAGTGCAAGACGGCCGTCCCGACCGCCGCATCTACACCATTATGCCTGCCGGACAAAACGCCTTGCAGGCATGGCTGGAACAAGCCGTCACCGATTTACAGCCCAAGAAGGAACTGCTGCTGCTCAAACTCTTCTTTTCCAGCAGTGTGGATAAGCAAACATTATTGGCGCAGTTGCATCTGCAACGTGGGCTGCACCAGCAGCAGGCCGCACTGTACAAAACCGAGACCAAAGCCATCATTGAACAATTTGCGGCCATCGTTGGCAACAGCCAGGATGCTTTGCTGTGGGATGCTACCCGTCATTATGGTGAGCTATTTGAGGAAATGACCGTGCGCTGGTTGGATGAAACCATCGCTTTAATTGAACAAACTGAATGATCCTGGTGGATCATTTTTTTTGAGGCGAATGTAAAAAATTATATATAAATTATTTTTTATGAGGGGCAATATGGATTTGAAACATAAAATAATGCTGATCACCGGAGCATCGAGTGGGATTGGGGCGGCAACGGCCGTTACCGCAGCCAAAGAAGGCGCACAAGTCATCCTGCTCGCACGCACCGAGCCAAAGCTGGAACAGGTTGCCAAGCGCATCCGCACCAATGGCGGCGACGCGCATGTGTATCCGCTGGACGTGACCGATGTTGCAGTCGTGCGAGCGGTGGTGGCAGAAATTACGGCCGTTCACGGCACACCCGACATCCTCTTCAACAATGCCGGGGCCGGGCAGTGGCGTTTCGTCGATGAAACCAGCATGGAAGAAGCCCAGGACATGATGGCCGCGCCCTACTTCGCCGCCTTCAACATGACCCGCGCCTTTTTGCCCGCCATGCTCCAGCGCAACAGCGGCCTCGTCATCAACATGAGTTCCATCGCTGGATTTATGAGTTGGCCGGGAGCGACAGCCTACGCTGCGGTGCGTTGGGCCATGCGCGGCTTCAACGAATCTTTGCGCGCAGACCTACTTGGCACACAGATACGCACCATGCTCGTTGCTTTTGCCAAAGTAGAAAGCGAGTTTTGGACACACAACCCCGGCAGTGAAGATCGTTTACCCGGCGCGCAAGCGATGATTCCACCGCTTACCGCCGAACAGGCCGCGGCGGCCATTGTGCGCGGCATTCGCTTCAACCGGCGCACGGTGATGGCGCCCTTGATGCTGCGCGTCGTTTTAGGCACAAACACGCTGTTTCCCAACACCACCCGCTGGTTTCTCAATCAAACTGGCTACCAACGACATCAATAAAAAGTATACGGAGATTAAATCATGCAAGAAAAAATTTTGATCATTGGCGCAACCGGATTACTAGGTGCGCCCGTTACCCACCAACTCCGCGAAGCAGGCTTTGCCGTTCGCGTTTTAACCCGAAATGGAGCGAAGGCAGCCCAATTGTTTGGCGATTCGGTTGAAGTGATGGTTGGCGATCCCACTAACCGCAGCGATTTGGACAAAGCACTGGCCGGATGCAGAGGGGTCCACATTAACCTGAACGGCCGTCCCGAACAAATCGTCGCTGAACTACTAGAAAAAACGGCCGCAGTGCAGGGTATCCGCCACATCACTTACATCTCTGGGGCAACGGTGAGCGAGGAAACTCGTTGGTTTGAAACCATCAACTACAAGTTTTTGGCGGAAGAAGCCATCCGCCGCAGCGGCATTCCTTATACCATTTTCCGGCCTACCTGGTTTATGGAATCGCTGCCAATGTTTGTGCAAGATGGCCGGGCGACAATTATCGGCAAGCAGCCCACGCCGTTTCATTGGCTGTCCGCCGCTGACTACGCTCGCATTGTCACGGCCGTTTACCAACAGCCAGACCGCGCCGCCAACCAGACGCTCATCCTGTACGGCCCGGAGGGAATGACCATGCTGGAGGCCCTGACCCGCTACTGCGCCGTCGCTCATCCCGACATCAAAGCCGGTTCCATGCCCTTTTGGATGGCAAAGTTGCTGGCAACGATGATGCGCAGTGATGGGATGAAAACGGCCGTTGCCATGATGGCCTACTTTGAAAAAGTGGGTGAACCAGGCCAACCCACAGCAAACACCGCACTGGGAACACCCGCAACCACCTTAGACCAATGGCTCGCAAAACAAAACCTCTAACTCTTCCAATAAGCTTGGCTCTTTCGGCACTGTCGGGCGTGCTGCTGACGCTGTCGATGCCGGGCTTTGATGTGCCGTGGGTGGGCTGGATTGCGCTTGTGCCGGTGCTGATTGTGCTGCTAACGGCCGAATCGCGGCAGGTCTACCCGCTGGCTCTGCCGTTTGGCCTCATCTTTTCCATTGGCGTGCATAACTGGTATCCACACATTTTCCCACCCGCGTTGGGCTACTTTCTCATCGTGGCGGTGGGGTCGTTTTATGCTGGAATGCTGCAACTGGGCGTCTGGCTGACCCACCGCCTGCCCAAATCGCTGAAACTGTTTGCACTGCCGGTGGCGTGGACGGCCGTTGAGTTTCTCAAATTTATCGCCCCCGTCATTAACGACTGGTGGTTTGTGCTGCTGGCAAAAAGCCAATGGCAGTTCCCGCCCGCCCTGCAAATTCTCAGCATCACCGGCTTCCCCGGCCTCAGTTTTTTGGTGATGCTGGTAAACGTGGTGCTGGCGTTTGGCGTGCTGGCAGTGGTCAGTGGTCAGTATTCAGTGTTCAGTAAGCAGTTTTCAGTGGAAGACAAACTGAATACTGATTACCGATTACTGATTACTGTCTTAACGGCCGTTGCCCTCATCCTCATCTGGGGCGCACGCTCAATGGGCGACGCGCCTGCGGAGACCTTCACCATTGCCGCGCTGACGGATATGGTCAATCAAGACCCGGCCATTCAGGCAAAGAGCGAGTTTTCGGGCGAGGATGTGGGGTATGTGGCTGATTCGGCAGAAATGTCGCAGGCGATTTTTGATGTGGACGCAGATTTGACGCGGCAGGTGGACGCCGACTTTTACGTCTGGTCGGAGAACGAGTTTGCCAACGCGGACGATCCTGTGTTTGCGGCACAGTTGCAGGCGTTGGCGGCGGAGATGGATGCGGCGATTGTGACGGATATGGTGTGGAATGCGGTGACGGGGATGCACGATACGGCCGTTCTCACCACCTCATCTGGCGAAAACGGCCGTCGCGCCAAAATCAACATCACCTCTGGGGAAGCCGAACACGGCTTTGCGCCGGGGCCAAACGAATTCCCCGTCTTCGACACGCCGCAGGGCAAGGTGGGCATCGGCGTTTGCTGGGACGTGCATCGCCTGTGGATTGTGCGTGAGCTGGCGCGTTCCGGTGCAAAAATTGTGCTGCTGCCAATGGACAACGATTTCGGCGGCACGGCCACCTTCCCGCCCTTTCATGGTTCGGACGGCGTGTTTCGCGCCGTGGAAAATCGGGTGGCGATGGGGTTAGGGACGGTGAATGGGCTGTCGCTGGTTGTGGATCCGTACGGCCGTATCATCGCCCAGGCCCCCATCAACCAACGCAGCATCATCGTCGGCGAAACCTTCACCGCACCGGGACAAACGCTCTACACCCGTTGGGGCGACTGGTTTGGCTGGCTGATGGTGGCAGCGCTGGTAGTGTTGGTAAGCGTGGCGATAAGACGAAAAGGTTGAAAGCTAATATCGAGGTAAAACAAATGCAAACACCAATCAATTATCTTTCCGCCAGCGAACTGGCTGCCAAAATCCGTGATGGCGAACTCACTTCACGGCAGGCCGTGGAAAGCTGTTTCGCGCAAATCGAGAAGCACAATCCCACGTTCAACGCCATCGTCACCCTCAACAAAACGGCGGCATTGGCCACAGCCGACCAAGCCGACCGCGCACAGGCCAATGGCGAACCCCTCAGCCCGCTGCACGGTGTTCCCATCACCATTAAAGACACCTACAAAGTCAAAGGGCTGCGCGTTACCGCAGGCTATGAACCACTTAAAGATTACGTTGCCGACGAAGATGCCGTCCCCGTTAAACTCCTGAAAGAAGCCGGTGCGATCATCCTGGGCAAGACCAATACCACCACGCTGGCGATGGATATGCAGACCTTCAACCCCATTTTCGGCGCGACCAACAACCCCTGGGACGTAAAGCGCACCCCGGCCGGTTCCAGCGGCGGCTGCGCCACCGCTCTGGCTGCCGGTATGACCTCACTTTCTATTGGCAGCGACCTGGCCGGTTCAATCCGATTACCGGCCAGCTACTGCGGCGTGTACGGTTTCAAGCCCACGCACGGCGTTCTCTCAATGGAGGGTCACATTCCGCCTTTGCCCGGGCAGGTGAATGGCTTCCGCACGCTGGCCGTGCCCGGCCCCCTGGCGCGCTCCGTAGACGACTTGGCCCTGGCGTTGGAGCTTCTCGCTCAACCAAATCCCTACGACCGCAAGGTTGCGCCGCTGCTGCCCGATGACGGCGAGGCCGTGAACGTCTCGGGGCTTAAGATTGCCTGGATGGATGATTTTGGCGGCGTGCCCGTCAGCAGCGAAGTCAAGGAGAAGTTGGCCGGGTTCGCGGCAAAATTGGCCGAAGCGGGGGCAGCGGTTCACAAAGTCGAGCCGCAGGGCATGGATTACGAAGAAATCTGGGAGTTGTGGAGTGCCTTCGTGGGGATGCAGAGCAATCTGGATATGTCCAATTTGATGCGTGCCATCGGGGATAGGGTTTCCAAGAAAACGGTCAAGGACATCCCGATGCACCGCAAAATCGTCGGCCCCATTTCGGTGAAGAAATTGATGGAGGCATTTGAACTGCAAAGCCGGTACATCACCAAAATGGACAATTTTTTGAGCGATTATGATGCCTGGTTGTGCCCGGTGAGTTCAACAATTGCGCTCGAACACCAGAAACCTACCGGCCATTTCGGCGATTTTAGGATTTACAACACGCCGGTCAAAGTGGATGGCGCTGATGTGCCGTACTATGTCGTCACGCAAGCATACACAACAATCCTGACCGCCACTGACAGCCCTGTGGTATCTATGCCAATTGGGTTGGGCAGTTCAGGGCTGCCGGTAAACATACAGGTCGTTGGTAGACGTTACACGGATCGCAGGCTTTTGAAAGTAGTGAAAGTTCTAAGTGAATACGCAGACGGGTTTTCGTATCCGCAGCAGTCATAGCAAAATCACCAGGAGAAATAAAAATGGCTACAGAAAAATTTGACGTTGTTGTTATCGGCGCGGGATTAGGCGGTTTGAGCGCCGCCGGGTATCTGGCAAAGGCGGGTAAGCGGGTGCTGGTGTTGGAGCACCACACCGTGCCCGGCGGGTATGCCCACGAGTTTCGGCGCGGCAAGTACCGCTTTGAGGTAGCTTTGCACGCCTTGGATGGAGCCGGGCCGGGTGGCTGGGCTTACCCTACGCTGCGCGAATTGGAGGTGTTGGAGCAGGTGAAGTTTGAGCGCATGGATCCGTTTTACACGGTGCGTTTTCCCAAACATGAAGTGGTGGCCTACGCCGACCCAATGAAATATGAGGCGGAACTGATTCGCCATTTCCCAGCAGAAGCGGCGGGCATTCGCCAACTGTTTAGCGCCATGATGCAGGTCTTTTTTGAGGTGCGGCGCTTTATGGAGGATGGCGAGTTGGGCAGACGGCCGTCCCTCCACGAAATGCCCGCCCATTACCCGCACATGCTGGGCGCGATGGGGCAAAGCTGGGGCGAATTTATGGATCAGTACATCCAAGACCCGGAACTGCAAGGCGCAATCTCGACGTTGTGGGCGTATTATGGCCTGCCGCCCAGCCAGTTGAATGCGGCGACCTTCATTTTCCCCTGGGTGAGCTACCATTTGTTTGGCGCCTATTACCCGGAGGGGGGCAGCATGGCGATGAGCCGGGCGCTGGAAGCGACGCTGAAAAAGTATGGCGGCGAGGTGCGTTATCGGCAGACGGTGACGGGAATTGAGGTGGTGGATGGCATGGCAACGGCCGTTACCACTGAAAAAGGGCTGCGCGTGGAAGCCGATCTGATCATCAGCAACGCCAATGCGCCGGATACGCTGCTCAAGTTTGTGGGCAAAGAGCATTTGCCAGCGAGCTATGCATCCAAAGTGGCCGATGCACTGGCAAAATCAGCTACCGGCAGTCTGGTCGTCTATCTTGGGCTGGAGCGTGATTTGCTGGCAGAAGGCTGGCCGCATCACGAGCTGTTTTTGGTGGAAACGTATGATGTGGAGAAGGATTATGAGGCGATGCAAAACGGCCGTTTCGAGCAAACCGGCATCATCATTTCCCACTACAACCAGGCTGACCCCGGCTGTGCCCCGGAAGGCGGCAGCGTCGTCACCCTCACCACGCTGGCTCCCTGGGATTATGCCAATCAATGGGGCACGGGTGGCAATCTCGAAAAATACGGCCAAAATCCGCAGTACCTGGAGCTAAAGCAGGCAGCAGGCGAGGCGCTGATTGACCGCGCCGAAGCGGTTATTCCTGGCCTACGTGACGCCATCAAATATGTAGAAATTGGCACGCCGCTGACCAACTACCGCTACAGCCTTAACCCCGGCGGCAGCATCTACGGCTCGGAGCAGTCGGTGGAGAATATGTATTTGAATCGCCTGAGTGAAAAGACACCCATCCCCAATTTGCTGTTGGCGGGTGCCTGGGTGAATGGCGGCGGCATGAGCGCAGCGCTGCTTTCCGGGCGCAGTGTAGCGCAGCGAGCCAAGGCGTATTTGGATGAGGAAACGGCCGTTCCACTGCTGGCAGCGATGGACGAAGAATTTGAAGCAGTTGTGGAAAAGGAACCTGCTGCGGCGGCGACTTTGCCCCACACGAATGCGACGCTGCCCTCAACCACACTGACGACTGCGGGGTCGCAGCGCAAGGTGACGCTGACGCAGTTGAAACGGCCGTCTGTGTTGATTTTCCACACGCAAGAGACGGCGGCGGCGAGTGCGGCTGTGAATCAGGCCGTCCGCGCCCAGTACCCACTGGCAGACAGCGTGTTCATTGGCAGCATGGTTGACTTGCACAATCTACCCAAGCTGTTCCGTCGCTTTGCCGAGAGCGCGATGCGCAAATCATTCGAGGAAGCAGCAGCAGCGCTGCCTGCTGGCATGAAGCCGGAGGAGTATGTGGTCATTTTGCCGGATTGGGACGGCGCGGTGACACAGGCGGTGGGGCTGCAAGATGTCGATAAGCAAGCTGGGGTGGCGGTGCTGGATGGAAACGGCCGTGTTGTCGGCGTCTACCAGGGGGATGCGTTGGTGGAAAAGGTGATGGGGTTGTTGGCAACGGCCGTTGCTTGACAAATACGCGCAGGTCTCAGTTGACAGAACGACAGGATTACATTTGTCATCGTGCCGTGACAGGACGATGTGGAGAAAACGATAAGTAAGATGATCAAGTATATTCGACAAACGGCCGTTCCTCCCCCCATCGCCAGGCAAATTAGACGGGACTTTGGCGCATTGGTAGACCCATTTGTTTGCCATGCGCCTGTACCCGATTTGTTGCCCGGGGTGTGGATGGCTACTCGTGAGACGACTTTGTGTGGACATGTGCCTCGAGGCGTGAAGGAAACGGTAGCAACGGCCGTTTCCCAACTTAACCAATGCCCCTACTGTACTGACGCCCATTCCATCATGCTCCGCGCCGCCCACGTGGATGAGTCCACACCGAAAACACAGCGAATGATGGCCTGGGCCAAGGCAACCCGTTCTCCCGACAACCCGATTTTACGCTCCCCACCGTTTGCTGCGGAAGATGTGCCTGAGATGGTGGGAACGGCCGTTCTCTACCACTACATCAATCGCATGGCCGACATTTTCCTGGCGGAAAGCCCATTGCCCGCGCATCGTACCCCGCTCAAGAGTGTGATGGCCTGGTTTGCCGGGCGGTTCTTTTCGCGGGCGGTGCGACGGCCCAAAACGGCCGGGGCATCTTTGTCTCTCTTGCCCGCAGCCGAACTTCCCCCTGATATGAATTGGGCGCAGTCGTCGCCAGTTGTCGCCGAGGCGTTTGGGCGGTGGACGGCCGTTGTCGAAGCCGCTGGTCAGCAAACCCTGTCTGAAGCGGTTCGCGCCCTGGTGCAGCAGCACATCGCCAACTGGCGGGGCAATGCCATGCCCCTGAGCCGCAGTTGGGTCGAAGAGGCCATCTCACCGCTGACCGAAGCGGATAAAGCAGCGGGACGGCTGGCGCTGTTAGCCGCTTTTGCGCCGTTTCAGGTGGACGACAAGATGGTGGCCCCATTTCGCGCCCGCCATCCAGGGGATGCGCAGCTTGTGGCAGTAACGGCCTGGGCCAGTTTTACGGCTGCACGGTATGTGGGCGGTTGGTTGCTTCCCCAGCAATAATTCCGAAAGACCCAAAAACACAAACCATCCGCCTCAACTAGCCTGCTTTGCCAAATAAGCCATCAACGCTTCATTGAACAGCTCTGGCTGGTCCACAGGCGACGCGTGGCCAGAATTTTCGATAACTACTAATTCCGCCTGCGGCAATTTTGCCATGTATTTTTCCTTCGCCTCAACTGTTGTATTGTCCCGGTCGCCGGTCAGGATGAGTGTAGGGGTGTTCATTTTTGGCAAATGTTCCGTGACAGACCAGCCCACAATGGCACGCATGGCGGCAACGTAAGCACGCTTGTCATTTTCCGCCCAACGTTCCACGAATTGCTGCCTTGCCTTTACTTGCTCTGGCTTGGGAAACAATCCTCCCCCAATAACTTCTCCTATCTTGCGCATACTAAACAAATAAACGAGCAGCAAGCGAGAGGCGACAAACCAATACTCTTTGAGCGTATGTGGTACGACCTCCGGGCCAGAATTGACAATAACCATGCTCCGAATCAGGTCGGGTCTGTCTACGGCTAGTTGGAAAGCGATCATCCCGCCCATGGAGATACCCACGATATGTGCCGGCGCAATGTCCAGCGCTTCGATGAATGCCGCCACATCACTGGCAAATAGGGGAATGCTATAGGGGCCGGGCGGTTTCTGCGACTGCCCATGTCCGCGTACATCAAGGGTAATCACTTGAAACTGCTTTGAAAAGAAAGGTGTCTGCAATTCCCAGTCTCCAGTGCTGGAACCCAGGCCATGAATGAAAACAACAGGCTGGCCCTGACCGGAGATTTCGTAATAGAGGTCAATGTTGTTGATATGTTGTTTTGGCATTTTGCTTGCTCCTTTCCTGATTGTAGCCCATCAAGAGATCATGCTGTGCGGAACAGCCGTAAACGATCCCGTCCGGTACTGCCCCGGCGTTACCCCTGACCAGCGCTTGAACGCCTTGCGAAATACGCTTGGCTCCGAAAAGCCCAGCAGGTAGGTGATGTCGGCCACCGAATAATTTTCGCGCAGATATTTCTTCGCCAGTCGTTCGCGGATGTCTTTGAGCAGGTCGCTGAAAACCACGCCCTCATCTTTCAGATAGTTTTGCAGCGTGCGCACACTAACCGCCATCTCATCGGCGACAGTTTCGATGGACAGCGATTCGTCATCCAGGCGGTTCAGGATGATTCGGGTGACAGTGCGGGTGTGTTCGTTTTGGCGATCCATGTCCGCCAGAAATTCCTGGGCGTAGTTCTCAAAATAGCGCAGCAGTTCCGGGTTGGGCAGCAGAATGGGCGTGTTGACGATGCCCCAATCAAGCAGCATCCTGTTTTCTTTCTGGCCGAAACGCACAGGGCAGTTGAAGATGCGTTCGTATTCGGCCGTGTCCGGCGGTTCCGGGTAGGTAAATGTCACTTCCAGCGGATGGATGTCGGTGCCGGTTAACGAACGCATCATGCGCACGCTGCTGGAAAAAGTAGATTCATAGCAGTGGCGCGACATTGGCGGCACGCCCGGCGGCGTAAAGAAGACGACTTTAATTTTGTTAAAGCGTAGTTCGGCTTTGGCTTCGATCATGTTGCCGACGATGCGCGAATACCGGCCCGATTTTTCAAACGCCTCGCCCAACGTCTGGCAATTCATCATCATGTAGCCGAGGATAAACCAGCTTCCTGCCTCGGCAAATTCGCCCATGTGCAGGCCAAAGTAGGGGTCATTTGTGCGGTGGGCAGCTTCGTCCTGGATGCGCAGGTAGGTTTGCACCGGCAGGTAGGCGTCTGTCTTTTTAACGCTGGCGGGATCAACACCCAATGAGCGTAAAAAGCCATCCACGTCCACGTTCAGCGAGGTGAGATAGAGGAACATTTGTGAGAGGACGTTAGTGGAAACGCTGAATGGTTCGGAGGCGTTAGTTTGATCATTCATGCGCTTAATGATAGCGAGATTTGCGCGAAAGAACACATTTTTTGCGGGAAAAGTCATAGGTGTTTATGGCGAGGTTACGTTATGATTGGACTGCGTCGTTGACATCTGTGACGACGATGGAGACTGTGATGACCTATAAAAGTGTTGTGGCGACAAAACGGGGCGGGCCAGATGCCCTGCAAATTATTGAAAATGAGCTGCGTCCACCGGCTGCTGGCGAGGTGCGCGTCAAAATCCAGGCCGTGCCGGTTTGCCAGGATGACGTGGCGGTAAGGGTGGGGAAACGGCCGTTTCTCCCCAAGCTCCCCTTTACCCCTGGCTACAGCATCCTCGGCCTGGTGGACGCTGTGGGTGAAGGCGTCACCGGCTTTGCCGTCGGCGACCGCGTGGCGGCTCTGACCAGCTTCGGTGGCTATGCTGAAATGATTTACTGGCCCGCCGATAAACTGGTACATATTCCTGCCAGCCTGGATGCGGCCGAAACAGTGACGTTGATTCTGAACTATCTGGTGGCTTACCAGATTTTGCACCGGGTGGCGCAGGTGAAAACAGGCGACAAGGTGTTGATCATCGGGGCCAGCGGTGGGGTGGGCACGGCCTTTTTGCAGTTGGGACAGCTCGCCGGGCTGCGCATGTTTGGCCTGGCCTCTCCCGGCAAACACCAGACGCTGATGGAGTATGGCGCGGTTCCCATTGATTACCACACGCAAGATTTTGTGGAAGTGATCCGGCAGACGGAACCGGACGGCCTTGATTTTGTCTTTAACGGCATGGGCGAGGAGGTCTTTGGGCGCGGGCTGGCCGTACTGCGGCGCGGCGGGCGGTTAATTCATTATGGCGGCCCGGAGAGTTTCGGCCGTTTTTTGCTGCTTGTGCTTAAGCTCATCTTTTACAACTTGCTGCCTAACGGCAAGAAAATTGTCGGCTACGGCACACACCGCCTGGGGGTAGAGCTGTTTCAGGAAGATTGGACGGCGTTGTTCAAGCTGCTTGAAGCGGGCGAGATTAAACCGCTTATCGCCGCGAAGTTTCCTATTCTGGAAGCCAGAAAAGCGAACGAACTGCTGGAAAGTGGTGGCGTGGTTGGCAATATTGTGCTGCTGTCGCCGGAATTGTTATAAGAAGGAATTCAAATCTCATGGATACGATAACTGCTGATTCACGTTGGCAAATGCTCTATAAGGTTGGTGGGGTAACGACCGTTGCCTCCGAAATCGTTCTTATTCTCAGCATTGCCGTTTATCCTTTCTGGCCTTACCTGCCCGGCCATGAAACAACGGAAAACATTTTACTGCTGCTGCAAGACAAACCATTGGCCGGATTGATTGGGCTGGATTTGCTGCTGGTGGTGGGCAATATTTTGGGGATATTCCTGTTTCTGGCCTTATACGCGGCGCTGAAACCGGCTAATGAATCAGTGGCGCTAATCGCATTAGCACTGGGGTTGGCGGCCGCCGTTTGGATTATTCCGGCGAGGCCGATCATGGAACTGTTTGCCATCAGCGATTTGTATGCGGGGGCGGCAACCGAGGCGGCTCAAAGCCATTATCTGGCGGCGGCGGAAACGCTGCTGGCGCTCTTTGATGGCACGGGTTGGTTTATGAATACGCTGTTTGGCGGCTTTTCTCTGCTGATCAGCTCGATTTTGATGCTGCGCAGCCATGTTTTTAGCAAAGCGACGGCTTACGTGGGGATTGTGACAAATACGGCCGTTGTCCTCTTCTTTATTCCCGGCATAGGCCTCATCTTGCTCTTCCTCTCGCTCCCCGGTTACATGATCTGGTATGTGCAGCTTGCCCGTACATTCTTTCGGATGGGAACGGCCGTTGACAAACAGGAGTGATAATCATGTCGTCTAAAATCCTCGTGACTTACGCCACCCGCGCCGGTTCAACACGCGGCGTCGCCGAAGCAGTTGGCAAAACCCTGGCCGATGGTGGCGCACTGGTGGATGTGCTACCTATGCAAGCGGTCGAAGACCTGGCTTCTTACCGGGCAGTGGTCGTTGGCAGCGCCATTCAAGGCCAGCAGTGGCTGCCGGAGGCGATGCAGTTCGTGCAAAAGAACCAGGCATTATTGGCGCAAAAGCCGGCTGCCATGTTCACGGTGTGCATGACTTTAGCCATGCGGAATGGTGAAAAATATCGTCCTGAAATTATGAAGTGGGTGGCTCCGGTGCAGCGGTTGGCACGGCCGTTAAGCGAGGAAATCTTTGCCGGGGCGTTAGACATTAGCAAAGTCCCGTCGTTTGGCAACCGGCTGAAGTTTCGCTTGAGCGTGCTGTTTGGCGTGTGGGCGGCCGGCGACCATCGAGATTGGGAGGCCATCCACGCCTGGACAGGTGAACTTCATTCACAACTGCAATGAATAAAAGGAACAGGACTTACGCAGGCTGAGCTTGTCGAAGCCGATTTCGACAGGCTCAATCTCCAGTGATTGAAGGGTTTTGCGTAAGTCCTATTTCAAAAAAATGCCCCTTTGAGACCTCAGGCGGGGTTGATGAATAGGAGAACGACGGCAGCAGCGTCCCGCCGCGCCACCTACTTCCCTACAGAATTCACCTGACACCCTAGCACATGACACTTTGACACATCACACCCGCATCTTTCTCACACAGTCAACAACTTTAGTAACTGCCGTGTTACATCCTTGGTGTCTGGGCCAATGTCGCCGGGCGGGCCGACGCAGGCCGGGCAGCCATCGCGGCAGCGGCAGGTGCTAACCAGTTCCAGGGCGCTGTGCAGCAGTTCATCATGCAGTTCGTACAAGCGCTGGCTAAAGCCCACCCCGGCGGCTATACGCTCGTAAATGACCAGCGTCGGCGCTTTGGTCAGCGGACTCTGGCTTTCTACGCTGACAAGGATATCGCCAGGGTCGCACATGAGGAAGAGCGGGGCGAGATTGCGCAGCACGTAGCCTAATCCGCCCAATGCGGAGCGGGTTTGCTGCCCGGCTTCGGCCTGGCGGTGGCAGCTTGGGCAAAGCGTCAGCAGGTTGTCCACGTCGTTGGCAATTTTGTCATGGTCGTTTTCGCCGGGGATGTAGTTGAATTCGCGGAACGGCCGTACATGATGCACATGCAATATCGTCGAGCCTTCAGCGGGAGCCGCGCTGGACGGGTCTTTGCCTGCTGCGCCGCACATGCGGCAGCGATACCCATCCCGTTCCAGAGCCAGCTTGCGCTGCCGCTGCCAATTTGGCCCATACTCATTGGGCCGCAGCAAAATGCCCAGGTCATACAGCTTCTCCGTCAGCGCCTCGCCAAAAATGAGCCAGTAGCCGCTCGTCTCCAGCGTCATTTGTGGCAGGTCGATCAGGCCAAAGCCCAGCGTCTCATGCGTATACCGTTTAATCTTGCGGTAGCCCGTCGCCTGCGTGACCACCGTCACATCCCCCCACGCCCGCAGTAAGCCCATAACGCCTTTTTCTTCTTCCTTTGCCCCTTCTCGCTCTTTGCCCCTTTGCGTTAAAGTCTCTTCCTCTGGCCTCAAGGCGCGGATGGTACTGCCCACGCTGGCACGGGTGTAGTAGTCCACTTCCACCGGGCGCACATGAGCGATACGGCCGTCCCAATCCAACGACTCAACCAGATACGTGCGTGCCTGGTGCATATAAATCGCCCCCTCATACAGCAGCAGGGGCACGCTCTCCAGGTCAATCTCGCCAATTATGGCATTGTCCGCATCCATGTCGTGAATGAGCACCGTGTTATCACCGCTGGTGCGCAGCGACACGGCATGAGAGGGCGGCCCTTCACCCAGCCAATGGTATTGCTCGCGTGTTTCGTACAAATCGCCCGCCTCTCGCAAAGCGTCCAGCAGTAGATCAACGGGTGCATAGCCGCCAAAAGTTTCCCCCTTGCGAAAAGGCAGCTCAAAGGCCGCGCAGCCGAGGTGGCGCAGCAAAATACGTAAATTGTCGGGGTTAGTCAGCGCGTGTTCTGGTGAGCGGCCAAACAAGTAGCGCGGGTTGTTGCAAATGTACTGGTCAAGGGCGCTGTTGCTGGCAATGAGCACGGCCGCCGACTGCGCGGCTCGCCGCCCGGCCCGCCCGGCCTGCTGCCACACCGAGGCGATGGAGCCGGGATAGCCGGTAATCACGGCCGCATCTAACTGCCCGATGTCGATGCCCAATTCCAGGGCGTTGGTGGCTACGACGCCGCGCAAGCTGCCTGTGCGCAGCCCCAACTCAATGTCACGCCGCTCCAGAGGCAGGTAGCCGCCACGATAACCGGTCACGGCCGTTTCCCCCTTGCCCATGTACGCCAGCTCATCTTGAATATAGGTCAGCAGCAGCTCAACCGTTTGGCGGGCGCGGGCAAAGACGATGGTCTGCACATTTTCAGCGAGAAAGGTAACGGCCGTGTCCTTGGCCGCCAGCACCGAACTCCCACGCAGCCCCAACTCTTCGTCAATGATTGGCGGGTTGTAGAGGATGAAATGCTTCTCGCCCGTGGGAGCGCCGTTTTGCACCTCATCCACCAGCGTAAAGGGCGCCCCTACCAGCCGCTGTGCGTGCTCCTGCGGATTGGCAATGGTTGCCGAGCAGCAAATGAACTGCGGACTGCTGCCATAAAATTCGCACAGCCTCCGCAGCCGCCGCACAACATTGGCCACATGGCTGCCAAAGACGCCGGTATAGGCATGAATCTCGTCCAGCACCACAAATTCCAGGCCGCGCAGCAGATTGCGCCAGGTGGGATGGTAAGGCAGCATACCCGCGTGCAGCATGTCCAGGTTGGTGATGAGGATGCCGTCGGCGGCACGCACTTTGCGCCGCTGGCTTTGCGGCGTGTCGCCATCGTAGCCGTGGACTTCTACGGGAAGACGGCCGTTGCTGATGATGACGGCCGTTTCCGATAATTGATCGTGGGCTAATGCTTTGGTTGGGAAGAGATAGAGGGCGCGGGCTTTGGGGCGCTCGATCAGCCGCTGCAAAACAGGCACGGTGTAGCACAATGATTTGCCAGAGGCGGTTGCCGTGGCGATGACGACATTTTCGCCGCGCTGTACAGCATTGATGGCCGCCGCCTGGTGCGTGAAAAATTGGTCGATGCCGCGCTCGCGCAGTGCTACTAACAGCCGTTCGGAAAGGGGAGCCTCAATCGGGGCTGTTTGTGCTGGGCGGGGGCGCAGTCGTTCCCAGGCCACCACATCGCGCATAAAATCGCGGTTCAGGCGCAGGGCAGAGAGGAGGTCAGGCAGTTGCATGGGGGTGATTATAGCGGGAAATCTGCCTGATCTGCGAAATCTGCGGATAATAAAGGCATGACTTACAAAGGGATCATTTTTGACTTTAATGGCGTCCTGTTGTGGGACAGTCATCTCCACGAACAAGCTTGGGCTGAATTTGCGAGACAGGTGCGCGACGAACCATTTACCGTAGAAGAAATGAGGGTGCAGATGCACGGCCGTTCCAATCATGCTATCCTCGAATACCTCACCGGGCAAACCCTGGACTACACCGCCGCCCACAAGCTGGGACAGCAAAAAGAAGCTATCTACCGTCAGATGTGTCTCGATTTGGGTGATGGCTTCCAGCTTTCCCCCAGCGCGGTTAGTTTGTTGGATTGGTTGGTTGCCCACGATGTGCCGCACACCATTGCCACCGCCTCCGAGGCCATCAACCTGGCCTTTTTTGTGCAGCATTTGAACCTGGCACGCTGGTTTAAGGTGGACAAAATCATCTTTGATGATGGCACGATGCCCAACAAGCCCGCTCCCGACATTTATTTGAACGCAGCGGCTGCACTGGGGCTGGCTCCGGCAGAATGCATCGTAGTGGAAGATTCTTACTCTGGCATCCAGGCCGCCCACGCTGCGGGGATTGGGTATATCATCGCACTCGGCCCCGCGCCCAGCCATGTAAAATTGCGGACTTTAGCCGGGGTCAAACAGACTGTCGTCCATCTCGGTGAAGTGCAAACGGCCGTCCTATTTCCCTCGTAAACACAACCTTGATAATGACTTATCTTTCTCAACCCTCTACAAAAAAGGAGAAAACGCATGAACTTACTCATTATTGGCGGCACAAGATTTCTGGGCCGTGCCCTGGTAGATGCGGCGCTGGCCGCTGGGCACAGCGTCACCCTCTTCAATCGCGGGCAAAGCAACCCCGGACTCTATCCGCAAATCGAAACCCTCATCGGCGACCGAGATGGTGGCCTGGATGTCCTTGCCGGGCGGCAGTGGGACGCAGTGATAGATACTTGCGGTTACGTGCCGCGTCTCGTTGGCGATTCGGCGCGTTTTCTTGCTGATGTTGTCGGCCATTACACCTTCATTTCCACGCTCTCCGTGTACAGCGACCCCAGTATTGTAGGCATGGATGAGAACGCGCCGCTGGGTACGCTGGAAGATGAAACAGTGGAAGAAATCACCGGCGAAACATATGGCCCGCTGAAAGTGTTGTGCGAAAAAGCGGTGGATGCGGCGATGGGGCCGCAGCGGGCGCTGCACGTTCGCGCCGGACTGATTGTGGGGCCGCACGACCTCAGTGACCGCTTTAGCTATTGGCCGTACCGTGTGGCGCAGGGTGGAGAGGTATTGGCCCCTGGAGATGTGAACGGCCGTACCCAATTCATCGACGTGCGCGATCTGGCCGAGTGGACAATTCGTGCCACGCAAGCGGGCTTGAGCGGCCCACACAATGCCACTGGCCCGGCAGGCGAACTGACTATGAGCGAAGTGCTGGATACTTGCAAAGCGATCAGCGGCAGCGACGCTACCTTTACCTGGGTTAGCAACGCCTTTTTGCAAGAGCAAGAAGTTGCTGCATACACAGAAATGCCCCTGTGGGTTCCACCCGAAGGGTATGAGGGATTCGATGCTTTCGACTGCACCAAGTCGATTGCGGCGGGGCTAACCTTTCGTCCGCTGGCAGAGACAGTACAGGCAACGCTGGAGTGGCTGACGACCCGCCCCGCCGATTACGAATGGCGCAATGGCCTGAAACCAGAGCGGGAGGGGGAGTTGCTGCGGCTGTGGAAAGCGCAATAAAACGTGAAGCGTGAAAACTAGTTCATCACGTTTCACGCTTCACGTTTCAACGCTTCCAACTCAAGTTCTTGGGCTAGAGACAATAGCTCTGGGTCACCTGTCACCAAAATCGCTTGCAACTCAATTGCAGAGGCAGCAGCAAAAGCATGGGCATAAGAAATCGTGTGCGTCATTTTGAAGCGGGCGGCGGCGAGAACACGATCTTCATTCGCAGACAAAATGTGAATAGGCAGTTGTTTCAAATAAGAAAGCAATTTATCTGCCGCAGAAGGGCTGTGTTTACGGCCAAAAATGTAGAGCAATTCCCCCAAATTAATTACTGAAAGCGTCAATTGAATCTGCCCATCTGAGGCCAGCCGCAGCAATTCCTCCACACGCGCTGCGGCTGGATTTTCTTTATTGAGCAGGGTCAAAATCGCCCAACTATCCAGTAGATAATGCTGATTCACGTTGTCGGTCTCGCTCAATTTCGTTGCGGTGCTCCGCTTCCAAGCCGTCTAATAAATTAGCATCGCCAACCAGTTGGCGCATCTCATCCAGAATATTGTCCAATGCGATTTGGTTGAGCAACGGCCGTAAAATAATTTGTCCTTGCCTCACCTCAACCGCGAATTCCGTACCTGGCTGCAAATCCAATTTGCGGCGGATTTTTTTGGGAATGACGAGCTGCCCTTTTGATGAGAGTTTGATACCCACAGTCAGAATCACCTCTTGAAAAATCTTACTTTCTAACCGAATGTAAGCATTCTAGCAAACCTACTCCACGATAGCAACTATCCAATCAGATAAGCATCACGTTTTACCCTTCACGGTTCACGAATGGCGCATCACGGCCGTTTCCCCATTCCGCTTCCACGCATACCAGCCCAACATCAGCACCGCCAGGCCGAGCAGCAGCCACTCCTCTGGCTCTGGCACACCGGTAACAGCCAGCCCGGTTGTGTCGCCAATCGCTTCAAACTCACGGTCAAAGCGGTCTGGGTCATCGCTGAGATTATCTAACAACTCCTGCTGCCGCTCTGTAACCAGCACAATCATGGAAGAGTACGGGGTAATAATGCCGTGTTCCATTGCCAGTACGTGTAGGGCGTCCAGCGTGGCTACGTCGTCAAGCTGGCCGCGATGGGCAACCATTTCCGAGAGGATGATGCGCCGTGCGGCCAATGCTGCAAATGGGTCGTCGCTGGCGTGCGTGGTGAGGGGGCCGACCGATTCCGGACGGGCCTGCGCGGTGGGCAGCACCCGCCAAAGATAGCCGTCCACCACATCCCCCTGCCCGGTGCGGGAGGTTTGCAAGCGCGTCAACGCCTGGAAAACACTGCCCGCGCTGCCGCCGCCGCTGGCTTGCACGGCCGTTAACGTCGCATCATCGTAGCCAATGGGGAAACGCCCGTCCAAATGCACCATCCACACCGGGGCAGACGGTACAGGGAAGGCCACATCCGGCTCGCCCAACTCATAGCCCGTGCCATCCGTCAGTACAAAAATGGCGTCATAATTTTCACCTGCGCTCAAATCGCTAAACTGAGCCAGCAGTTCCGCCGGGTTTTGCCCACCGAAGTAGAGAATGTTTGCCGCATCTAGCGCATCCACCGTGGTGCGGCTGGGCGCTTCACCGCGCACCGGCGAGGCGGTGAGGTACACATCGGCGGCGGGGTCGAATGCGGCCAGTTGGCTCAGGGCAGATTGTACGGTATCTGCTAATAGTTCCATGCTGCGCGAGCGATCTAGCACAACGGCGACGTGCAAATTGTCCAAATTGGGGGAAACGGCCGTTTGTGGGGTAATCAAAACGGTTTGTCCGTCGGCAAAATCTACGCGGTGGGCGACCGAGGTGATAGGGGCGCTGCTCGGCAGAATGGCCGGCAGCCAATCCTCTTTGGCCGTATCCATTTCCTTGCCATTAATCAGACGCACGCTGTCATCGTCCCAATAGACGTTGAATTTTTGTGCCAGATAGGGCAGCGGCCAACCTTCCGTTTCAACTCCCATCACCTGCCAGGTGAGCCACATGTGCAGTTCTGGGCCATCTTGCAGAGTGGAACGCTGGCCTTCTGCATCCCAATCCCAACGCATTGGCTCAATGGGGAAGACGCGCAGGCGGTACTGGCTGGGGCCGATTTGTTCCACCAGCGCGGGGTCGAGGCTGCGGCGCACTTCGTTGCGGTAAACGGCTTGCGCCGCGCCGCGTGGCGCAACCTGATAGGCGAAGCGTTCGGCACGGTTGTCGCTGGTGCCCAACCAAACGCCGGTGATGACGGCCGTTTCTGGCAAGCTGAAATAATAGACCACCTCCTGCCGCTGCGTGGTTTGATTGCGATACACTTCGTACAACTCCATCTCCGCCCAGTCGCCATGCTCTGTCACTGTCAATTCCTGGCGCGTCAAGTGGATTTCGCGGTCATCTACCTCCTGCCAATTAGCGCGAGCCTGATCAACCAGCCAGGTAGAACGCGCCGCTTGCGTTACCGCGTCTTTTTCGGCTTCGTTGATGGGCAAATCGAAATAGTTGAGGTAGAGGTCGGCCGCCTCCTGCGGTTCCTGAACCAGTGCTGTATTTTGCCAGCTAACCCGGTTGGGGGACAGGGGGTGGACGGGATTGTAGAGCAGCGGGCGGGCAACGGCATCGTACATGGCCTGCACGCGCTGCGCCTGCTTGATGGAGAAGCCGAGCATGTCTTTGTACATATACTCAATATGACGCACTTCGCCCACCGCGCTGAGGTAGCGATGGGGGGCCAGATAGGCGTTGAGCAGCCCTTCCCGGATGACATCTTCCTGAGTGAGCAGCGCTTCGGTTTCGGCCAGGGTGGCGGGCGGTTCTTCGAGCAGGGCAAAGGCTTGCTGCTGCGGCTGACGCAGGGACCAGGTAAAGAGGATGGCGATGATGAGGGTAACGGCCGTTGCCAGGCCCATTGCGCGGATACGGCCGTAACCCGCTGCTACTGCCTTCACGCTGCGCCACCAGGTTGTGCCGTAAATGATGGAAAGGGCGACGGGCAGCATGATCACCAACGCGCCGGTGAAGATGACGAGAATGATGCCCAAGACACTGAAGGGAACCCGGCTCCATTGCAGTGTAGACCAATCCAACGTGCTGAGTTCGCGCCAAAGCTCTCTGAAAAAGTCGCCGATGGATGACAGCCCTTTCACGCCCAACGGCAGGGCGTAAAAGGCAATCCACACGCTGGTGTACAGGCCAATGAGCAGCAGCAGCGTCATGCCGATGAGGCGCAAATGGGCTAGTAAAGGAGATTGAGGATTAGAGATTGGCGATTGCTCAATCTCTAATCCCTGATCGCCAATCTCTTGTTTTTGGGTGTCCAGCAGTTGCCACAAAAAGGTAAAGATGCCCAGCGCGGCGACAATGAGGAGGAGGGTAATGGCGGGGGTGGCTTGCTGCACAATGAAGAAGCGCACGGCCAGCACCAACATCAGCGGCCCTTCGACGCCGTAGCCCAGAACGAAGAGGCGTACCGGGTCGTGGCGCAGCCGCCAAAAGCCAAGTGCAACCGTGAAGACGGGGATGAGCGTGAGGACAGCGGCGTAGACGAAGAAGCTGGCGGGGATGTCTTGGGATTGCACGGCCGTGATCATGTCTGGCAGCACGGTAGGCGCAAAACCAAGCAGCATAAAGGCCAGGAAAATGATGTTCCAGCCCCAAAACAGCCCTTTGGCCCATTTGCGGCGGTCAAAATATTTGCGGATAAAGGTTTTCATCGGAAGCTCCTTGAAGCGATTCGCTTCTAGCGGTTAGCTGTTAGCCCGTCGGTGATGGTTTGTTGCAGGGCCAGGTAGAGGTCTTGAATATCGGGGTCATTGGGATTTACGGTGTCGTCAAACAGGATGGAGACGAGTACCCAGCGGTCACGCTGCGGGGCCAAATCGGCCCAGATACGTGTACCGTAATCGTCGGTGATTTGTGTAGCGGATTGGAACCAGTAAGTGGCGCTGTGTTGGTAACGGCCGTCCCCATCGCTCAACTCTACAAAGCGCACCGGTATTTGCGGCGTGACTAAATGGGTGCGCGAGTCGTCCAGCGTCAGCCCGTACACCTCAAAGCAGCGCTCCGGGCGGTGGTGGGCACGCCAAGTACGGCTGGTGATCAGAATCATGGAGCCGGAGTAGCCGCGCCAGGCAAACTGCTGCCGCTCGGCGGAATCGGCGCCGTCGCGGGTCAGCCAGTCCACTTCATCGGGCTTTAGCGGCAGGGGCGTGATGGCCATCTCTGCGGGGAACGGCCATGCTTGCGCGGCTTGGGTTAGCCCGGTTTGCGGGCGCGGCGTGTAGGCCAGGGCCATGAGGGCGATGGAGGAAATCAGGAAAAGCGGGAATGAATACTGAATACTGAATAATGAATTGTGAATTGTGAATGGCTCGTTGCGAATGGCTAATGGCTCACTGCTAATTGCTCTTAGCATTTTGACGGCGGCGGCGCAGGCGGCGATGAAGCCGAGGACGCCGAGGGGGATGTGCAGCATTTGGGCGAACAGGGGCAGGTTGAGTACCTCGCCAACAACGACGAGGATGGCGACGCGCAGCAGGTTGGCGATGAAGAGCAGCCCGGCGAAGATGACGGCCGTTACGAACCAGCGCAGGGTTAACGGCCGTTCCTCTACCCAGGTCGCCGCCAATAGAAAGAGCATTCCCGTCCACAAGCTCTTCACACCGCTGCACGGCACGTCAATGTGCGAAACACCATTCTCAAAGACGAGGATGGTATCGACGCCGACGGTGTGGATGCCAAACAGATGCAGACCATTGCGTACCAGAACGGCCGTGCCAATCCGCATCGGATAACCCACAAACGTTTGCAAATGATCGCCAAAGGGCAGCGTGCCAATGAGCAGCAGCGCGGCGAGCAATCCCTGCCGCCAACGGCGTGGCGAAAGCCATAACCCCAACAGGCCATACGTTGCCAATCCAAACAGGCTGGCGGCCAGCGTATGCACATCCAAAAAACGCTCTGCCAGCAAGTAAGCGATGGAGCCGCCCATCGCCAGCGCCAGGGGCAGCGGAGCCACCTGTGGCAAACGGGTGAAGGGAAAGTGCCAGCCCTCTTTGCGGGCGCGGCTGATGACGAGAACGACAATGCCAATGAGAATGATCTGGTTGGTGCGGAAATCTTCGCGAGAGAAAATAACGCGCAGGTAGGCCGCCAATGGCCAATAAAGCCACAGCCACAAAGCCCAAATGATGGCATTAGTCATGATACGGGCGGTACGGCTTTGCGGAATAGTAAAGCGGTTTGTCACCTGACTCCAACTGCTCATGCGGCTATTGTACTGCCAAATGCTTACGATTCGGCAGAAGCAGCGCGAGCGGAGGAAGGCGGTAGGGAAATCAATGGCAACCAACCCAAAGGTTCCAGGCATCTACCCCAAACCCTTGGGGGCCTTCCCGAAGTGATGGGGAACCATCCCCAGGCTTCCGGGCAGCATCCCGAAAAGTTAGGGCAGCATCCCAAAGCCTTCGGGCAGCATCCCAGAGCTTTCGGGCAGCATCCCAGAGCTTTCGGGCAGCATCCCAGAGCCTTCGGGCAGCATCCCAGAGCCTTCGGGCAGCATCCCAGAGCTTTCGGGCAGCATCCCAGAGCTTTCGGGCAACTACCTGCTATACTCTCCCCATGATATTAGAATTCAATGGCACAATTTGGTATTGGCGCGGGCCTTCCCCCTATTACTTCGTCACTGTTCCGGCGGAGCAAAGCAGCGAACTGAAAGCTGTTTCGGGGTTGGTTACGTATGGCTGGGGCGTCATCCCCGTTCATGCTCAAGTGGGCGAAACACGGTGGACGACTTCGCTCATCCCCAAGGATGGCGGCTATCTGGTTCCTCTCAAAGATATGATACGCAAAGCGGAAAGCCTTGCAGAAGGGGATGACATCGCGGTGCGGCTTGAGATTAGTCTGTGAAAGGCTTGTCCTTCGGTAAAGGCCAGTTTTTAGGGGGTAAAGGTTAGTTTCCCCGGCTCGCCTTGACCTGTGGAGATAAGCAGAGGGCAGGCAGCGGTTCCATATCCCCACGATGACCAGTGAATGGTCGCCATCTTCCCATTCTCATAGGTTGTGTGAACGTCAAACTGGTAGCTGTATTTAGAACTATCGTTGAGAAGCCCCTGAAAATTAAACTGTGTGGTTGTCAGTGAGGCTGGTTCAACAAACCATTCTTTAACAGGGTATATGGGGGGTATTGGTTGGACAGCTTCATCTTCCCGAGCAAGGTTGCCACCCCAATTGTGCAGGATGAGTCCCAGGTCAACATTTGTTTGCGGCAATCCCCCCAAAGCTAACACGGTTTCGTTAACGAGCTGTGCGGGTGAAAGGCCAGCCCCAAGTATATGGGGGGATTCGCAAGTGAGGTTGCGGCTTCCTTGAATCGTGACGAAGGCAAGGATGAATAAAATGAGGGTTAACAATGTCAGGGTGGCTCTTTGGGCAATTTTCATCGGCTGTACCTGCTCCTTTTTGAATGGTGTGGACAGCTTGGATTTTACAACGGCCGTTTCTCACAAACCCAACCGCATGACCATGAGAACCCTTCGCTATTCCTTTAACTCTTTACGGCCGCTCACTGTGAATGCTCCCTTACATCAACAAAGACTTTGCCATATGCGGCTGTGGGTCAATGCTGCCCTGATAGCGTAGAATTACGGCCGTTTCCGGCACAGCCATCTCGCCATCACGCACCTCAACCGGGCGGTCATCCAGCAAATTAACATAGACGCCATCAGGCAGGGGAGAGGCCATCACATCTGTGACGCCGCCAACATTGAACGCGCCAAACAAGCCCTCATCCTCCGCTTGCCACAGCGCCGAAAGCGCCGGTTGATGTTGCAGCAGCGTAAATTGGCCCTGCACCTGCACCGGGTCTTTCTTCAATTTGCAGAGGCGTGTCAGGAACGATTGCAGGCTGTACTCGCCCCATTTCACCTTATCCACGTTGAAGAGATCGGGTGTGTGCGTGTTCTCCGCTTCCTGCCCGGCGTAAATGAGAAACGCGCCGTCGTTGAACGCCTGGAATGCCGTCCAGGCCAGCGCCTGCTCACGGCTGGGCGCACGCTGCATGATGCGTGGCTGATCGTGATTCTCTACGCAGCGCATTTTGATGGTGTGCGCCGGATAAATACCCTGTTGATACCAGAGCAAACTGGCATACAGGGGCAGCATGGCGGGGTCAGCCACGGCTTTTTCCCATATGGGCCAGATGTCGTAGTCGTAGGAGAGGTCGAAGGCTTCGTGGATTTCGCCATCGGAGTGGGCGGTCAGCCCATTGCGGCGGCGGTCTATGACAAAGCTGGTATGCACGGATTCGGCCAGCCAGATCACGTCGGATTTTACCTGGGCAACGGCCGTCCGTGCCCGTTTCCAAAAATCCAGTGGCACAATGGAGGCTACGTCACAGCGAAAACCATCCACGCCCAACTCAGCCCACATTTTCAGCGTTTCGATCTGATAATCCCACAACGCCTCGTGGCTGTAGTCCAGGTCTATCACGTCGCTCCATTCGGGGACGGTGGTGATGGGACGGCCGTTCTCATCTTGATGGTACCATTCAGGATGTTCAGACAGCAGCAAGGCGTCGTGGCTGGTGTGGTTGTACACCACATCAATCATCACCTTCAAGCCCAGGGCGTGCGCGTATTCGCACAGCACCTCAAATTCCTTCTTCGTGCCATATTCTGGGTTGACGGTGCGGTAATCTTGAATGGAATAGGGGCAGCCCAACTCCCCTTTTTTGTTGAGTTGGCCGATGGGGTGAATGGGCATGAACCAGACCACATCCACGCCCATTTCTTTCAGGCGCGGCAGGTCGTGGGTGACGTTGGCCAGGTTGCCGTCGCGGCCATGATTACGCACGTACACTTCATACAGAACAAGATTACGAAGAGATTGGGGGGTGTTTTGAGTCATCAAATTATCCTGGTTTTGTAAGATGCCGCTATTGTACATGAAACGGCCGTTCATCCCCCATTCTCAAACTGCGCCGCAATCTTCTTCATCCGCGCACGGTTCACACCGCCATCTGCGTAGCCCAGGCGCGATGCTGACTTCATCTGGATCAGGCCATTTTCTTCGTCGAAGTAGAACTCTACATCATCCACAAAGCGCCACAGTGCGGAGCGGTATTCAGCGTGAATGTAGTTGGGAGTGTTGCTGATAACGTGGACGCGGGGCATGGCCGTAATCACGTTGTACATGCGCACTTTGGCTTCCGGCAGGCTGACGCTGAAGGTCAGCGGGTCAATGTGATGCGGCTCATCACTGGCAAAGGTGCTGACGCAGTTGGGCGAAGATGGGCAGGGAGAGAAACGGCCGTTCTCCACACCCAAACTCTGGGGCACGGGGCTGACCTTTTGCACCACCCAACGCAGCACAAAAAAGCCCACCAACACAACAACAAGAATCGGAACAATCAATTTTCGCATCATTTTCTCTCTCAGTTCAATAAACGTGGGGAGACGTGAAACGTGATTCGTGAAACGTGAAAAGAAAGTTCTCACGTTTCACAATTTACGTTTCACGCCCAATACTTTCTCATATAGCTGGCACAGGTTCCAATTCGCCCATCAGCACCGGCTCAATGTGGCTCATTGCCCAGTCAATCTCTTCTTTGGTGATCACCAGCGGCGGTGCAAAACGGATGACGTTGACGTGTGTCTCTTTGCAGAGAATGCCGCGCTCTTGCAATGCTTCACAGAACGGCCGTGCAGCCTCATTCAGCACCACACCAATAAATAATCCCTTGCCACGCACCAACTTGATATGCTCGCTTTCAATGCGTTCCAGGCGGCCCTTAAAATACGCGCCCAGTTCACGCGAACGCGCCACCAAATCCTCATCGCGGATAACACGCAGCGCAGCGCGGCCAATAGCCGACCCTAATGGATTGCCGCCAAATGTGCTGCCATGATCGCCAGGACGAAACAGGCCCAAAATTTCGCGGTCGGCTAACACTGCGGACACCGGGTAAAAGCCACCGCTCAATGCCTTCCCCACCGTGATCATGTCCGGGCGCACACCCTCGTGCTCACAAGCAAACAACGCGCCCGTGCGCCCCAGTCCCGTCTGAATTTCATCGGCAACGAAGAGGACATTGTGCTTGGCGCAAATGTCGGCAGCCGCTTTCAGATACCCTTCTGGCGGCACGACGACGCCGCCTTCACCCTGGATGGGTTCCACCAAAAAGGCGACGGTATTGGGCGTGATCGCCGCTTCCAGGGCCGCAGCATCTCCGTAAGGAACCATCACAAAGCCGGGAGTGTGCGGGCCAAAATCTTCTTTGTACTGTGGCTCGCTGGAGAAACTGATCAGAGTGGTGGTGCGCCCGGCGAAGTTGCCTTCGCAGACGATGATTTCGGCCTGGTTTTGTGGCACGCCCTTGACCTGGTAGCCCCATTTACGTGCAGATTTAACGGCCGTTTCCACCGCTTCCGCCCCGCTGTTCATGGGCAAGGCCATGTCATAGCCTGTCATCTCGCACAGTTCCTGCACAAACGGCCCCATCTGGTCATTGCGGAAAGCACGAGACGTCAGCGTCACACGCCCCATTTGCTCGACAGCCGCTTGTTGAATGGCTGGGTGACAGTGCCCCTGGTTTACCGCCGAATAAGCGCTGAGACAATCCAGATATTTGTTTCCGTCTACATCATAAACCCACACGCCTTCGGCTCGTTCAACAACTACATCCAGTGGGTGATAATTATGGGCGCTATAGGTTTCGTCTAACTCAATAAATTTGTTACTGTTGCTCATGCTACAATCTCCTGAAAATAATATAGGTTGTGGGAAAATTTACAGTTGCCTTTAGAAAAAAAAGCCTGATTTTGTAAAATCAGGCTTTGCTCGGACCACTTTCGCGTAACGTTATCCAGGTCTTCTTTTGGGCTTTACATGACAATTATAGCAAACTCTCAGGGGGGCTCGTCAACCCCCACACACAAAAGAACAGGCTTTCACCAAAGTCAGATAACAAAACGGCCGGCCTGTGTGCAGAGCGTAGTTCGGCCAGTTTTTTGCGTTGGAGCTTTTGTGTTACCGTGCGATTCATTTGCCAAAATTAATACGTCAAGCACAATCGCCATCTACCAAACAGGCAAGTTAGGATATGGCTCAATTATTCTCCCGGCAATCCCCCGGCTAACAAATGAAGTCCCACCATCTCTACAAGTTGGCGGGCACTATACGGCTTTTGCAAGAAGCCCGTCAATCCTTTGCCTGTAAACTGTTGCGTAGCTTCTGTTTCGTTGTAGCCCGATGAAAGAATGATGCGAACCTCTGGATTTGCTTGGCGTAGTTCGCGCATTGTTTGTTCCCCACTCCAACCCGGCATAGAAAGGTCTAACAAGACCAAATCTATCTTTGCCCGGTGCTTCTGATATAAAGCCAGGCCGCTTTTACCATCTGATGTTGCTAAAACTTCAATGTTTTCCAATCCCAAAATGTCAGTCACGGCTTCACGCACATGCACTTCATCATCAATCACTAACACCAAACCTTTGGCCTTTCGTGATCTCGCCGGAGACTTTGCTTGTGGAGGTATCTCGTCTGCGAGGCTTGCCGGGAACAGCAGCTTAAAAGTCGTGCCTCGGCCTACTTCGCTATAAACTGTCAGACCTCCTTTATGCCCCTTGACAATCCCCAATACGGCCGCTAACCCTAACCCATGTCCTTTTTCTTTTGTTGTAAAGAAAGGATCAAATACTTTTTCCAATATCTCTGGAGCCATACCAGGGCCGTCGTCATGTACTTCCAATGTAACATACGGGCCTGGAATGAGTGGCGTTACTGTATATAGCCAGTATTTTTGGCTGGTCACATCCACATCTTGTGTATCTGAAACAATTGTGATGGCTCCTGTTTGGTCGCCGATAGCTTCAGCTGCATTGATAAGCAGATTCATCACCAACTGTTGTAGCTGTGCAATATCTGCCTGTATCATGGGCAATGATTCGTTTAGCTTTGTCCGTAGGTGAATATGCTTGGGGATTGTGGCAGCAAAAAGATGTAAGTTTTCCTCAATGAGCGCGTTTAAGTTGAGTGTTACGATTTGGAACTGACCGCGCCCAGAATAGGCTAATAATTGTTGGGTCAACCGGGCTGCTTGTTCCGCCGCAGTAATTGCTTTCTCAATATGTGGCCGGGCTGAGTTCTCTAAAGACATTTTAGCCAACGAAAGTGATGTTTGCCCCAACATCGCTACTAACAGATTGTTGAAATCGTGGGCAATACCGCCAGCCAATAAGCCCAGACTTTCCAGCTTTTGTGCCTGGCGCATTCCCTCTTCGGCTTTAATCCGCTGCGTCAGGTCTTCCACCAAGAGAATAAGACCAATTTGCTGACCCTGCTTATTGAAGTGGGGAACTCCACGGGCTAAGACGTACACGGTCTTTTCCCAAACGGTAGTGTACCAGCTCTCCATTTCAGCCATCTTGCCGGTAGACAATGACTGTGCCAACATGGAACTGATACCTGTTTTCGCTAAGCGTGGAAATGTAAAAACATTCAACCCAACGAGATCTTTGGGGACCGATGCACCGAATATTTCCAGGCTGCGGGGATTGGCAGATGTTATAGCTCCCTCCATGCTTATGGTGACGATGCCAATGGGTGTTTGCTCAAAGAGGATCCGCAAATATTCTTCCTGCTGGGACAATTTTTCTTCAGCTTGTTTGCGTTCGGTGATGTCGATGATTGACGCTAAAACGAGCAGCTCATCATCTTTTATCATGGGGCTTAGTGCAATCTCAGCGGGAAATTCGCTGCCGTCCTGACGACGGCCGTACAAATCACGCCCCCTTCCCAATGGCACCATCACCGGTTGTGCAAAATACCTATCATGAAATTGCTTGTGCGTTTCATGATAGCGTTCGGGAATCAGGCATTCTTGTGATTGCCCGATTAATTCCTCCGGTTCATACCCAAATAACACTTTGATGTATTTATTGGCAAAAACGATCTTGCCGGCCCTGTTCACCACAACCATAGCGCTCAATGACACGGCCGTTACCTGACTCAACATCTCTTCGGCCTGCTTGCGCTCGGTAATGTCGATCATGAAACCACGCAGCATCTCTGGCCCGTTCTTGCCATGTTCAACTGTAACCATATCGCGGAACCAATGGACACGGCCGTTTGCCGAGGCCATACGGTATTCAATCTCGAAATCACTCTGGCTTTGGGCAACCTCCTGGTAAGAATGAATGACGCGATCCCGATCCTCCGCATAAATATGTTCCAACCAAAAATCAGGCTCGTACCAGGTTTCAACCGCATAACCCAATATACTGTTTGCCTGTGGCCCCACGTAAGAAAATTGAAGCGTTGCCGCGTCAGCCACCCAGGGAATCACACGCGTTGTCTCAACCAATTTTTGAAATTGAGCCTCGCGCTCCTGTAACACTGCTTGCATTTGCTTTCTTTCGGTGATCAGCGTTAAGAGAACCAAAACCTCAAGCGGGGCACCTTCTGGTGTGCGAGAAAGAATCATGGCCCGATTCTGAATCCATTCCCAATGCCCGGCCTTATGCTGGAGACGGTATTCTACAGATTGGACTTCTTCTGTCTGGCAGGCAGTCAACTGCTGCCAAAAAACAGCCGCTCGCTCGCGGTCATCCATGTAAACCTGGCCGAAGATGGAACCTGGCGCACGCAGTTCGCCCATTGTATAGCCTAAAAATTCTTCCCGGTTAATGAATTCCACCTGATGGGTAGCGAGGTTGAAAATATAAATGGTATCTGGTGAACTAAAGGTCAGACGACGAAAACGCTCTTCGCTGACATCCAGCGCTTCTTCCGACTGCTTTTGACTGGTTACATCACGAAGGGTAATCAGGTATCCGCGCCGCTTTTGCCTGTGATCAAACAGAGATGATATGTGCAAATCAAATAGGCGACGGCCGTCCCCATCACCTATTTCAATTTCATCATGCGCTTCAGACACCCCCTGATAGCGAGCTAGCAAGTCTGCATAAGTAGAAAAGATGTCTTCAATGGGTCGCCCCAAAAGCTGAGAAGCTGTCTGTCCAATCAGATTTTCGGCAACAGGGTTCAGGTCAACGACCACATTGTCTTCATCTAACACCAAAACGCCATCGCTCAAACTAGCGATAGCGCGTTTGCGGGCAGCAGATATTACCGAGCGAGAACCCGGCAAACGATACTTTGTCCGCGCATAATAACCTAAACCTGCGGAAATAATGCCGACCAGGAACAAAGAGAGAAAATAAAGTACGTATTGCCCATCCACAAAAAACATTATAGCAGTTTACAGTGGATTCTCTGTTCTGAATCCTTGGAGAATGGGCGAAAGGTTACTTATCTCCTAAAAGGTGAGAGGGAAACGGCCGTTCACACAACCCCTTCCCTCTCAATTGACAATTAACCCTTAACCATCCATCACTTCATCATCGGAATCTTGACACCGCGCTCTTTTGCCACCTCAACAGCGCGTTCATAACCCGCATCCACATGCCGCACCACACCCATGCCAGGGTCAACCGTCAGCACCCGCTGCAAACGCGCCGCCGCTTCCGGCGTGCCATCGGCCACAATCACCTGCCCGGCGTGCAAGCTGTAGCCAATGCCCACACCCCCGCCATGATGAAAACTGACCCACGTCGCCCCGCTCACGGCATTAATCAGGGCATTCAAAATCGGCCAATCGCCGATGGCGTCCGAGCCATCTTTCATACTTTCCGTTTCGCGGTTGGGGCTGGCAACCGAGCCAGAATCCAAATGGTCGCGGCCAATGACGATGGGCGCCTTCACTTTGCCGCTGGCGACGAGTTCGTTGAATTTCAGCCCCGCTTTGGCCCGCTCACCGTAGCCCAGCCAGCAAATGCGGGCGGGCAGCCCCTGAAAATGCACCTGCTCTTGCGCCATTTTGATCCAGCGGTGCAGGTGTTCGTCATCGGGGAACAGCTCCAAAATGGCCTCGTCGGTGGCGTAGATGTCGTTGGGGTCGCCGCTGAGGGCGGCCCAGCGGAATGGCCCTTTACCTTCGCAGAATAACGGCCGTATATAAGCCGGAATAAACCCCGGATAACTAAACGCATCAGCCACGCCATGATCAAACGCCCGTTGGCGCAAATTGTTGCCGTAGTCAAAGACAATTGCGCCGCGCTTTTGAAACTCCACCATCGCCGCGCACTGCTTCGCCATAGATTGCCCAGAACGGCGCATAAACTCCGCTGGATCAGTATCGCGCAGTGCCCGCGCCTCTTCAAAATCCATGTCGTGCGGGAAATAGGCCAAATAATCGTGCGCCGGTGTTTGGTCGGTGACGATGTCGGGCAGGATGTCGCGGGCCAGCAGTTCCGCGTACACATCAGCGGCATTGCCGATGAGGCCAATCGAGCGCGGCTCTTTGCGTTCCACGTAATACTGCACACGCTGCAAAGCGTCCTCCAGCCCTTCGGCAACCTCATCAATGTAGCGGTGTTCCATGCGCCGCCGCGCCCGCCATTCATCCACTTCTACCAGCAGCCCCACGCCGCCGTTCATGGTGATGGCGAGCGGCTGCGCCCCGCCCATCTCGCCCAACCCGGCGGTGAGCACCCATTTGCCCGCCAATGACGGCCAGCCTTCCTGCCGCGCCGCCGCGCCAAAGGTCTCGTATGTACCCTGCAAAATGCCCTGCGTGCCGATATAAATCCAGCTTCCGGCCGTCATTTGCCCGTACATCATCAGCCCTTCCGCTTCCCATTTGTCAAAATTTTCCTGCGTGGCCCAATGGGGCACGATGTTGGAGTTGGCAATGAGGACGCGGGGCGCGTCGGGGTGGGTGCGGAAGACGGCGACGGGTTTGCCGCTTTGCACGAGCAGGGTTTCGTCGTTTTCCAGTTCGCGCAGGCTGGCGAGGATGGCATCAAATGCTTCCCAATTGCGAGCAGCACGACCACGCCCGCCGTAGACAATCAGGTTCTCAGGGTCGCCGGCTACTTCGGGATCGAGGTTGTTTTGTAACATGCGGTAGGCGGCTTCTTGCAGCCAGCCTTTGCAATTCAGTTGGGTTCCAGTGGGGGCTTTAATTGTCCGTGTCATGATTTTTCCTTACGAGGTGTGAAACATGAAATGTGATTTATTCCTGACGGTGTTTCACGCTTTACGTTTCACGTTTATGAGACCATACAAGGTTTTGCAGGGTCTGGCTTTAGGAAGTAGTGGATCAGGAGTGCATTGAAGCACTATGTTATAATTTTACCAATTTTTAGCTTGTGTGGTATGAAGTGGCAGGGATGAATGGGGAACGGCCGTTACGACACACAATGTACATTTTTTGTGAACAGCATGGTATTATATCTGTGAAGTTCCCTGGCACATAGCACTATTAAACGGCATTGACGTGAACAAACTCGTCGGGACAGCTTTGAGAATTTCCTATGAGCGGTGAATGCATCCTTGTTATTGACGACAGCAAAGAAATCATCAAACACCTTACTGAACGCGTGCTTCCTACGTTTGGTTATGAAACACTCTCTGCCTCAGATGGCAAATCGGGACTGACATTAATCGAAGAACGAAAGCCAGACCTGGTGATGCTGGACTACAATCTACCAGAGATGACAGGTATTGATGTCTTGCGGGAGATGGCGCAAGCAGGCTTGAATTCGCCTGTCGTGTTGATGACGGGGTATGGGTCAGAGTTAAGTGCCATTGAGGCATTTCGTTTGGGGGCCAAAGATTACCTGATTAAACCGTTTACCATTGACGAGATTATAGAAACGATTGACCGGGCGCTGGTGGAAACGCGACTGCTGCACGATAAGGAAGAATTGGCGGAGCAGTTGCGGCGAACGAAGGTGGAATTGAGCCGCCAGGGCCAGGAAATGGATACGCTTTTTAATATTGGCAAGGCCATCACCTCTTTGCTGGATGTCAATAAGGTGATGCAGCGCGTGCAAGAAGCGGCTAGATATTTAACGAATGCGGAGGCGTGCGCTATTTGGCTGACTAATGAGTCGGAAACAGCCCTACAGGCCTATGGAGATGATGGGCTGGATGATACGCAGGAAATTCCAATTGAAGGATCGCAGGTGGGAGAAGTGATGCGTTTGGGACGGCCGTTCCGCCATTCCAACGTAGGCAAAAAACCTGCTCAAAAAACAACAGAGCCGCCCACTTATGCCATCTTATACGTCCCTCTTAATTTGCGCGGCATCACCATGGGCGTGTTAGAGGTGCGAAACATTCATGCCCGTCGTTCATTTAGCCGTCGGGATGAATTTTTGCTCTCCTTCCTGTCAGATTATGCAGCCATTGCCCTGGAAAATGCCCGGGTATTCCAAGCCGCAGACCGCGCCCTGATGTCCGGGATGGAAGAACTCAACGCCTTGATTGAAATCACGCGTACAATCACGGCCACCTTAGACCTGGACGAAGTAATACGCCTGACAATCAAACAAGTGCACGATAGCTGGAATATTGAAGCGTCATCACTGTGGCTACTAGATGAGCACCGGCAAACATTAAAGGTATTGGCAAATGTAGGAACCCCTCACGATCTGCTCGCACGTTTTGAAGTGCCGTTGGGTAAAGGGTTTGTGGGATATGTCGCGCACACCGGCAAATGGTTATATACCAACCATGTAACCGGGCACGAACTTCACTATCGTGAAGTAGATTCTGTAACGGGGTTCACAACAAGGTCGTTGTTGTGCGTACCGCTCACGTTTGGTGGCCGTATCATTGGCGCTTTGCAGCTTTTGAATAAGTTGGACGGCGATTTTGATGATCGAGATGTGGAACGGGCACTGACAATCGCGGCGGCCGTTGCCATTGCCGTGACAAATGCTTTGCTGTTTGAGGAAGCGGAAACACGCAAACATCACCTCGCAGCCATTTTGGACCACACAGACATGCCGACACTGATTACAGATAATCAAAATCATGTGGTGCTATTAAACCAGCAAGCACGAAAGCAGTTAGTATTAGCCCCTGATGTGATTGGATTAGCCGTTGCGCAGGCTGTGCAAATCCCAGAACTGTCGACAGCTCTAGCAAAATTGGCAACAGAGGGGATGGACCAGGCTCACGAAGTGACGCTGGTAGATGGGTCTGCCTGGCGGATTCATAGTGTATCTATCCCGGAATACGGCCGTATCTACACTTTCTACGACAAAACCAAAACTCGTGAACTCGACCGGGCCAAAGACAACTTTGTTGCCACCATCTCCCACGATATGCGTGCCCCACTTAACTCGGTAATGGGCTTTGCCAATGCCTTGGGCGACGTAGGCACCCTCAACGAGCAACAACAGCTGTTTGTGAGCAGCATCCAAAAATCAACCCGATTTATGATGGATTTAGTGAACGGATTGTTGGAACTGGCAAAAGTCGATACATTGCAACAGACATTCCAACCCTGTGATATGGGCCAGGTAACACAGGCTGTCATTGTCGAATATCAAGATCGTGCGTTTGAGAAAAGAATTAAACTGGTTCACAAAACAAACACGCCTATTACCCCCATCGTGGGTGATCTCATGCAGTTGAAGAGTGCCATTAGCAATCTCGTTGACAATGCCATTAAATATTCCCCTGAGAATTCTGAAATAAGCGTTTTGCTTGAAGAAAACGATGGGTATGTTTTAATCCAAGTTAAAGATCAGGGGCCAGGTATTTCTTCAGAAGATTTGCCGCACATTTTCGAGAAATTTTATCGCGGGGCAAATGGCGTCCACGATTCAAAAGGGGTGGGATTAGGGCTATCTTTGGTTGAATCGATTGCCAAAGCACATGGCGGGGGAGTGTGGGTGGAAAGCCAGCAGGGTCAGGGCAGTATCTTTTTCTTGCAACTACCCACGATGGCTGTGCTGCGAAATATAAATAGCGGGGAAGGGTAACGGCCGTTACCCTTCCCCGCCATCACCTACCAAAAACTAAAACAGTCCCAAAACCTTTCCTGTTTCCAGATCCAAATCCACATCATAGAAAACCGGACGTGTCGGCAGGCCCGGCATCGTGCTCATTTCACCCAGCAACGGGTACAAGAACCCCGCGCCTACACTCGCACGAATATCCCGAATTGGCACAATAAATCCCTTCGGAGCGCCCTTCAACGTCGGATCATGACTCAAACTCAAATGCGTCTTTGCCATACACATAGGCAGATCAGCAAAGCCCAACCGATTGTACAACTCCACCTTCTTTTCAGCTTCCGGTGAAAACTCCACGCCATCTGCCCCGTAAATCTCTTTGGCAATCGTCTCAATCTTTTCCTTGATGCCCATTTCCAGCGGATAGAGGAATGAAAAATCGTTGGGCTTCTCACAAGCTGCAATAACCGCTTTACCCAACTCCACCGCGCCCTTTCCGCCTTCCGTCCAATGATTTGACATCACAGCATCTTCTGCGCCTGCCTCAATAGCGATCTTGCGCACCAATTCAACCTCGGCTTCCGTATCATCCTTAAAGCGGTTCACAGCAACCACCACCGGAATACCAAAACGCAGCGCATTTTTGATGTGCACAACCATATTCACGCAGCCCTTTTCCAGCAGCTCCAGGTTCTCTTCTGTGTAAGCCGAATCAAGCGGCTTACCCGCAACCACTTTCGGGCCGCCACCGTGCATCTTCAGAGCGCGAATCGTAGCCACCAACACCACCGCATTCGGGATCAGGCCACTGTAACGGCACTTAATATTAAAGAACTTCTCCATGCCAATATCCGCACCAAATCCAGATTCAGTGAGAACGTAACCATCTTCGCCCACCAATTTCAGGGCGATTTGGTCGGCCACAATAGAGCTATTGCCATGCGCAATGTTGGCAAATGGCCCCGCGTGTACCAATGCAGGCGTTCCTTCAAGCGTTTGCATCAGCGTCGGCATAATGGCATCCTTCATCAGCACAGTCAAAGCACCGCCAGCGCCAATATCATCGGCCGTAACCGCTTCGCCGGCACGGCTTGTACCAATAACCATTTTGCCCAAACGTTCACGCATATCGGCCAGGCTAGTCGTCAACGCCAAAATCGCCATAATCTCGCTAGCGACGGTAATGTCATACCCCGTCTCACGCTGGAACTTTTCTTTGGGGCCGCGCCCAATGGTAATGGCACGCAAATAGCGGTCATTGGTATCTACAACACGCCGCCAGGTAATGCTATCCGGGTCAATATCCAGACGCGCAAACCGGCTGACTTCCTCTTTGGTCAATTCGTTGGGATCTGTTTTATCAATACCCAATTTTTGCAGACGCCGCAGCATAACGGGGGAGAATTTACGTTCTCCGTTTTTGTTCGGCGGACACAAAGCATTGAAAAGCCGCTCGTCAGATTGGTAAGATTCGTGGTGCATTCGGGCATCAATAGCCGCAGCCAAAAGGTTGTTAGCGGCCGTGATCGCATGAATGTCGCCCGTCAGATGCAGGTTGAAATCCTCCATGGGAATAATCTGCGAATAACCACCGCCCGCTGCGCCACCCTTGATGCCAAAAGTTGGCCCTTGAGAAGGTTGACGAATGCAGGTAACAACTTTTTTACCGAGGTGTGCACCCATTGCCTGGCTTAAGCCAACTGTGGTAGTCGTTTTTCCCTCACCAAGGGGAGTAGGGGTAATGGCAGTTACGTCAATGTATTTACCATTGGGGCGATCAGCCAGGCGATCACGCACGCTCAGGATGACTTTGGCTTTGTAATTGCCATAAAATTGTAGTTCTTCGGGTAACAAACCCAGTTCTTCTGCAACTTGGGTGATCGGTTTGAGGGTTGCCTCTTGCGCGATTTCAATATCGCTGGGAACAGGCGACTTCAAATTCAGTGGGGTTGGAGTAAACATTCCTTCGCTCCTTATATATGATTTTTTGAAAGGTCTTGGAAAAAGATGTCGTGTACTTGACGCACAAGTTTTATTTTGGGGGATTTGGGTAGATTATTCAAGGGAGCTTTGACATGTGTTTCGGGTGACAAGCATCATATTACGCTTAATGTTAAAAGTGGATTTGTTCTCAACAGCACTATGCTTTGTTTCCCGTTTTCTTCTGTCACTTTACTGTGGCTAACGGCCGTACTGCTCCCCAATTACCGCCTGTCCCTCATCTGATTGCAGCCAGACTGACAAAAGGCACGAGACTTAACGACACACGTCCCATTTGTTTGACAGCCACTCATTGGATGGCCGGGTGGCAACTTTTACTTCACGTTATCCAGAGCTTCTTTTGGGCTTTACACACCAATTATAGTAAATTCGCTGGGGGAAACGTCACCCCCAAAAAACACACACAAAGAAACCGGGTTTTTGCGAAAAACCCGGTTTCTCAGCATTGAGGAGAATGGATATGAACTACCAGATTCACCCAGAAGGGTTTGAAGGGCAGCGTGTTGAAGTGCAGTCGCCAGGTTTTTTTGCCGGGGTAAAACTCTTGATTAATGGACAGCCTGCGCCCAAAGGGAAGAAACGCGGCGAGATGGCACTGCGTCGTGATGATGGACAGGTTGTGATAGCGAAGTGGAAGCCCTCCGCAATGGGACTCGACATGCCCCAATTGGTGATTGATGGCAATACGATACCTGTTGTTGAACCGTTGAAGTGGTATCAACTGCTTTGGAGCGTGCTGCCTTTGGTGCTTGTCTTTGGGGGTGGTGCATTGGGCGGCATAACGGGGGCTGTGGCGATGGTCATTAACCTCAAAGTGATGCGTGCAGATATGCAGGGTGTTCTCAAATATCTATTAACCGGTGCTATTTCCGTGTTTGCGTTGGTTGTTTATCTGGTGCTGGCTTTGTGGCTGCGAGCGGCATTAAGTTAAGCGGCCCTGTAAAAATTGTTAGTGGTTCTCAGATGTGACCAATCTTGGAGATTGGTCACATCTTGCCAGGTTAAAGATTCGTCGTCTGACAACGTGCTGTTGATGAATGTAGCCGGGGTATCCTTGCCCCGCTCTGCCAGGCGCGATAAGAAATCGCGGCTACAGAACTTCCAGAGATTCCAAAGTGGTTGCGGAGCACGAAGTAACGGTTCAGGAGCACGTAGCAACGATTCAGGAGCACGTAGCAGCGGTTCAGGAGCACGTAGCAACGATTCAGGAGCACGTAGCAACGATTCAGGAGCACGTAGCAACGGTTCAGGAGCATGTAGCAACGGTTCAGGAGCATGTAGCAGCGGCTGCGGAGCAAGCTCCCCAATTACCCAAGTACTCAATCCCAATTTCTGAACGATTGCTAGAACTGACACTACCCAATTACCGCCACACTCGCCCATACACCCCGGCAACGGCCGTTTGCCCTTCATCCGATTGCAGCCAGGCCAGCCAGGCTCGCAGTTCACCCTGTGGTTCTACCAGGCTAACAAAATACAGCGGCACGCTGAGCGGGTAAGCCTGAGCGGCAGTAGTGTTGGGCAAGGCGGGGATGCCGTCTAATTCCAAAACCTTGACGCCATTGGCCGCGCCCATCATGGTATACGCGATAGCGCCGGGCGTGGCCGCCACTTGCTCTTGCACGGCCGTATCGCCAGCCGCCAGCACCGCGTTAATACTCACCCGCTGCTCGGCCATAATGCGCTGCGTGAAAATGGTACGCGCCCCGGAGCCGCGTTCACGGGTGACCAGGGTGATGGGCAGGTCTGGCCCGCCCAGCGTTGACCAGTTGCTGATACGGCCGTTAAACACCGCCTGCACCTCTCCACGAGTCAAATTCGTCACCGGGTTGTCGGGATGCACGACCAGCACCAGCCCATCCACCGCCACCGGATTGAACCACAACGTCTCATTCTCCGGGATGGTGTGTACCAGCAGCGCATCCAGGTTGCCTGCTGCCAGGTCGGCAAAGAGCGTGTCGTTGTTGGCGGATACAAGTTGCAGGTGATAGTCCGGGTTGGCGGCGAGGGCGGGGTAAGAAACGGCCGTATCCGCCACCCCCACTCGCAAAATCACCGGTTCTGGGCCGGGCGTGGTCTGCGGCGGCGGCAGCGGCCCAGATTGGCAGCCCAAAAGCAGCAGCAAAAGAAGCAGGGGAGCAAGGGAGCGGGGGAGCATGGGAAAGCTTTTAGCGATTAGCTTTTAGCAATTAGCTCAGAACGGCAGCTAAGAGCTAATTGCTAAAAGCTAATCGCTACAAAAGACACAATGCTGAACAGCACAACATAAACCACAAAAATATACAGACTGCGCTGTTTCAGCCAGGTGAGCAGGAAATGGATGCAAGCGTAGCCAGAAACGGCTGCGGCTACAAATCCTGCCAGCATCGTCGGCCATTGGCTGCCCAAGTTGCCCGCCTGCACAATGTCGAACACGGCCAGCAGCCCCGCGCCCAAAATGGCGGGAATGCCTAGCAAGAAGCTGAAACGGGCGGCCGTTGCACGGTCAAAGCCGCGAATCAGTCCAGCGGTGATGGTGCTGCCGCTGCGCGAGATGCCGGGGAACAGCGCAAACATTTGGAACACGCCAATGATCAGCGCATCCAGCCAGGTAATGTGCGTCAGCGTCTTTTTGCCGGACATCAACCGCTCGCCGATGACGAGGAGGACGGCCGTTACCAACAAAAATCCCGCCGCCACTGCTGGCGCACCAAATACCTCCTCAAAATAACTCTCAAACAACAGGCCCACCACGGCCGCCGGGATCGATCCCAACACAATAAACCAGCCCAGGCGGGATTCCGGCGTTGCCAGCGGTTGGCGGCGGCGCAGCCCACCTAATACCCCTTTTACAATCTCCCAAATGTCCCGCCGAAAATAGGCCAGCACCGCCAACAGCGTGCCCTCGTGTACAATGGCAATCATCGTCAGTCCTGGCTCCGTCAACTTCAGCAGGTACGGAACCAGCACCAGATGCCCGGAACTGGAAACGGGCAAAAACTCCGTCGCCCCCTGCACAATTCCCAAAATAATTGCTTCAAGAATGCTCATAAGTAATCCTTCGAGCGTGAAACGTGAAGCGTAAAACGTGACAAAAGGTTCATCACGTTTCACGCTTCACGTTTCACGCATAATGACTCAAAAACTCATCCGCAAACGCCCTAAACGTGCCCGCAGCAATGGCAGCACGAATACGGCGCATCAATTCCAACAAAAAGTGAACATTATGTGTGGTTAGCAAAATGTGGCCGAGAATCTCATTAGCCTTAACGAGGTGGCGCAGATAGGCGCGGCTGAAGTGCTGGCAAGTGTAGCAGGTACAGGTACCATCCAGCGGCTGCGGATCGCGTTCATACTGTGCATTACGCAGGTTCATCTTGCCGCCCAACACCATCACCGTATTGTGCCGCGCCAGCCGCGTTGGCAGCACGCAGTCAAATATATCCACGCCGCGCAGGACGCCATTGACCAGATCTTCCGGTGCGCCTACGCCCATCAAATAGCGCGGTTTGTGGCGTGGCAAGATGGGGTTGAGCACGTCCAGCGTAGCCGCCATTTCCGCTTTCGTCTCGCCGACAGCCAGCCCGCCAATGGCATAGCCGGGCAGGTTCAGATCCATCATGAAACGGGCGCTCTCCTCGCGCAAATCGGGGAAGATGCCGCCCTGCACAATGCCGAACAGCGCCTGGTCATCGCGGGTTTTGGCTTCTATGCAGCGCAGCAGCCAGGGGTGGGTGCGCGTTAAGGAGTGTTTGACGTATTCATACTCATTGGGAGGTGGGCATTCGTCGAAGGCCATGATGATGTCCGCGCCCAGGTTTTCCTGGATGGCAACACTGCGCTCCGGCGTGAAACGGTGACGGCTGCCGTCAATGTGCGATTGGAAGGTAACGCCATCCGCGTCAATTTTGCGGCTGCTGCTGAGGCTGAACACCTGAAAGCCGCCGCTGTCGGTGAGGATGGGGCCAGGCCACTGCATAAATTGGTGCAGCCCGCCCATATCGCGCACTAATTCATCGCCAGGGCGCAGATAGAGATGGTAGGTGTTGCTGAGTACAAGAGATGCTCCCAGGTCGTGCAGGTCGCTGGGGCGCAATGCTTTTACGGTAGCCTGTGTGCCGACGGGCGCAAAGACAGGGGTTTCGATAATGCCGTGTGGGGTATGGAAACGGCCGTTCCGCGCTCCGCTCCCGGCATCTTGTGCATCAATGTCAAATTCAAACATAGCGGGGGATTATACCCGATTGCGTGAGGCGTGATACGTGAAACGTGACGGTTTCTCACGTTTCACGCATCACGTTTCACGAACAGTCTCTTTCAAAAGCGCCAACTCATCCTCGCGGGAATGCACACGGCCGTCCAACCTTGCCGCCAGCAGCGCATCCAGCCAGATGGCGTATTCGGGGCCGGGTTTGTGACCCATTGCCCGCAAATCGTCGCCGTTAACGGCCGTTTTCACCAGCCGCCACTCACGGTAATACTGCTCCACTAGATCGGCGATTGGCCCTGCGCCAATGGACACGCGTCCGACTAGCAGCACACGCGGCTGATACGGCCGTAAGCGACGTTCCACCTCGCTGGGGCATTCATCGCCCGTCATCTGGTGCAGTGTGTGCATCAATTCTGCGGCAGCGGTTACGTCATCGCGCGTGGTCTTGCGCACGCGCAGCCGCTGCATGGTTCCAGCCTGCACTTCCGGTGGCAGCCCGGCCATCCACAGCGCAAAATAAACGAAGGCTGGCGAGTCGCCGCGCAGCACGGCCCGCCAGGTAGGGTCTATCAGCAGCGCCGACACACGGGCAAAGGAAACGGCCGTTTGTGACGGCCATGCCAACTGTGGGTGAATCTGCGCCAAAATGCCCAATTCCGCCAGCCGCGCCATCGCCCGCACTGGGCGCGTCTCGCGCAGCGCCAGCTCAATCTCGTGGCGGATGCGATCCCCCGTGACGCGATCCAGCATAGGCAGAGCATCGATCAACAGTTCGGCGGTGCGCGGTTCAATGGCAAACTCCAGCCGCTGCTCCAGGCGCACGGCCCGCAGCATCCGCGTGGGATCATCGACAAAGCTGATGCTGTGCAGCACGCGAATCAGCCGTTGTGCCAGGTCGCGCTGTCCGCCGTAAAAGTCGAGCAGTTCGCCCAGATGCGCCCCATCCAGACGCACAGCCAGTGTGTTGATGGTGAAATCGCGGCGGTGTAAATCCAGTTTGATAGAACCGCGTTCCACTTCCGGCAGTGCCGATGGCTCGCGGTAAAACTCGGTGCGGGCGGTGACGAAATCAATGGAATCGGGCAGCAGCACCGGGTCGTTTATCTCGCCATTGCCCAACACGGCCTGCCAGATGTCCGGCGTGGTGAACCATTTTGCCGTGCCAAAGCGGCGATGCGTGTGTACTTGCCCGTCAAACTGCTTTTGCAGGCGGCGCACCAGGGCGATGGCGTCCCCTTCGACAACCATGTCTAAATCCTTGGCGGGGATGTCCAGCAGCAGGTCGCGCACCAGCCCGCCGACGAAGTAGAGGGGCATATCCAGGTCGGCGGCGGCGGCGCTGGCGGCCAGCACCATATTCCACATGGGCGGGCTGAGTTTTTTCTCCAGGCGATCACGCATGTGGGCAACGGCCGTTTTCTCTACCGGTTGAAACAAATGATTGAGTAAGTCTGTGCGTGTGACAATGCCAATCAGGTGGCAGGGGCCGTCTTCTGTGGCCTCGTCGGGGATAACCGGAATTTGTCCCCACCCTTCACTGAGCATCAACTGCTGCACGCGTTCAATGGAATCGGACGGCCGTACTGTGACCGACCCCGTCTTCATCACCCGTTGCACGGGAAATCGTGCCATATCGTGGTTAACGGCGCGGTCAACCACACGCCGTGTTAACAGCCCCACCAAGCGTTGGCCTGCTTCATCCAGCACCGGGTAGCCTTCGTAGCCAAAGCGCTGCATGAGAATGGCCGCATCCGCCACCATCGTATCAGCGGTGATGGTCTGTACCCCATGTGACATGATTTGCGCCACGCGATCTTGTGGCTGCACGACATCTGGCAGCAGTTGCAGCACACGCCGTCTGACAGCCATTACACTTTGTTTAGTAACCAGGGCAGCGGCTGCGCGACTGTGTCCCCCGCCGCCTAAAGCGCCGGCGATTCGGGCTACATCTACATAGTCGTCACTGCTGCGAGCGACAAGCTGCACGTCTTGCCCGATCTGTACCAGCACAAACAGGGCTACTGGTTGTAGGGCGTCGCGCAGGCGGTGTGCAACGGATGAAATCTCGTCGTTGAAGTCGTTGGGTGTGGCTGCGGCGGTAACGGCGATTTGATGACCCCCGATACGTACCCATTCAACGGCCGTTTGCAGCGCCTCATACAGCGTTTGTTGTTCTGGCGTCAGAGGGATATTGAGAAAACGGCGCACGACATTGAGCTGTGCCCCTTGCTCCAGCAGCCACGCGGCTGCCTGCGCATCGCGGGCTGTGGTCGTGTCATACGTCAGCGAGCCGGTATCTTCATAAATGCCCAAGAGAAGGAGAGTAGCTTCTTCGGCCAGCAATCGTAATCCGGCCGTTTGCAAACGTTCCACTAACAGCGTCGTTGTTGCACCAACTGCTTCTACCTGGTAATGCCAGCCCGGTTTAGGGGCGTGCCCGATGTGATGATCAATAACACGCACCGCAGGGTGGCGGGCTACGCCGCGCACACTGAGCGGAGTCTGCGTATCTACCAGCACCAAATCGTCAACCCGTTTCTTGCGCCAATCCTCCGGCTGCATAAAAGGCAAATTACTCCAATACAAAGTCAAAAACTGCTGCACGTTGCGATTTAGACGGCGCGGCAGCAGAGGTATGCCTGTTGGATACAGTTTATGAGCAGCTAATTGCGACGCAACCGCGTCAAAATCAGCATTTTCATGGGTGAGGATAAGTAACATGACCCCATTATAAAGGATGAGGGATGAAGGGCGAAGAATGAGAACCGGGTAATGTGAAATGATTCTTTCCACACCTCATACCCCAGGAAATGACAAGTAATGACACAGTATAGTGTAAATTGCTTGACATTTTAGAACGTAAGTGCTAATCTCGTGATTAATTCACTGCTTTCTAAACCCCGACAACATCCTAATAGGTGATGGGAAACAACAAATAGAACATGCGTTCCTATTGTAATGCATACACCCCTATCTGCACAAGGGGATTTTCCCGAAGTTGTTTAATTGTTTGATGGAAAAGAGTTGATTAGTCAAAGGCAACCCAAGAAGAGGAGTTGGATGTGATGAGAAACGAACAATATTTTCAAAGAGGAAATCAGTTAAGTGTACGTTTAGCTGCAATGGGCAATTCTGTACCGCGCAAAGCAATGGTCGGCGTTATTTTGATGGTCTCGTTAGCAGCTTTCGAGATGTTCAACTTTGATACAACGCAATATGCGCTGCGCAACTTGTTAGGTGACGTGCGTTTTTTGAATCTGCAATGGGCGAGTATTTTAGCCATTGCTTTTTGTTCCATTGACTTTGCCGGGCTAATTCGTTTATTCACGCCAGAAAAAGGTGTTGATGAGCCAAAAGAGGTCTGGTATTTAATGGGCGCATGGTTGCTAGGCGCTACTATGAATGCCATCATGACCTGGTGGGCAGTTTCACTAACACTGCTTAATCACAGTTTTGGCAACGAAGTGCTTACACGAGAACAACTGTTGAGCAGTGTGCCTATTTTCGTGGCCGTGTTGGTGTGGTTGACCCGTATTTTATTCATTGGCGCGTTTACGGTTGCCGGTGAACATCTCTTTGACTTTAGCAGCGAAGGAATGCCGCAGTCACAAGCGGTCAGGACACAACCTGTCACGCAGGCTGCACAGCGCAAGCAAGCGGCTCCAGTTAGCGAGATTGTGAATCGGCAGCGTCCAGCCATGCCGTCTGCACCGCAAGCACAGCCAATGGAACAGCCTGCTCCGCAGCAGCGTGGCCCAGCATTGCCACAACGGCAGAACTCACGAGTGCGGCAGCGCCCACCCCGCCCCAATGGTGCTATCCGGCGCGTCCCGGCTGGTGTACACGCTCGCCCACGTCGTTAATGAGTGCTCTTCTCTCATGACATCCTGTTTATATGGAATAAAGGCATCCGATTTCTCTGTAGAAGTCGGATGTCTGGTATATATTGAGGTAAACTATGGCCCTGTACGAATATAGCATTACTTATACAGTCATAGACACACCATTGAACGAATCGCCTATTGTCATCAAGAAAACAGATTTACCTCAAGATGCTGATCAATTTGTGCGGCAGCGTATGCTCATGATTTTGGCGTTTGTATTGTTGGTTGTTGTACTGGGCGGCACAGTATTTATGGGGTCTGGAACTGATGCAGAAGACATGGCATCGGTATTGGATGGAAATGCGGAAACGGCCGTTACCAACACCTCCTCTACAAACACTGCCGCCACAACACTGGGAACACTCTCGCCTATCTTCGCGCCTACTGTCCTCTATTGGGAATCGGAAATCGTAGCCTGGTCTGCGCAGCACGGGCTTGATCCAGACATTGCCGCCACTATTATGCAAATCGAGTCCTGCGGCGATCCACAGGCGCTCTCTCATGCGGGCGCACAGGGGTTGTTTCAGGTGATGCCTTTTCACTTTGAAGCGGGCGAGGATGCGTTTAATCCTGACACCAATGCATTTCGCGGATTGAGTTTTTACAGCTACGTATTGGACTTGACGGAGGGGGATGTTGGCCGGGCGTTGGCCGGGTATAACGGCGGGCCAGCCGCAGCGTTGAGCGGTTGGAGCAACTGGCTGCCAGAAACGCAGCGTTATTACACATGGGGGACGGGCATTTATGCAGATGCCAAGGCCGGGTTAGAAGTAAGTCCAACGTTGCAAGAATGGTTGGCCGCTGGCGGCAGCAGTTTGTGCCAGCAGGCCGCAAATCGGCTGGGGTTGGACTTGTAACCAGGAACGGCGGGCAGCCGTAGGTTATTAGATTATGGGGAGGATGTGCCTGCGCGTTTACAACCAGTCTACCCAACAGGTATAATCAGGCCATGCTTTTGGAAAGTATGACGGCCGTTTCCGATTTTCTCCCTGCTCTGATGTTAGGCGCTTGCCTGACGCTATTGCTGGTGGGTCTGGTTTGGCTGGCCTTGTTGTTTGCTGACCGACGTTGGAACTGGTTATCTGGTTACAAACCTACAGAACCTATTCAGGAACATACGCCCGATTTTTCCTCATTAGTTGATGTGGTACCACGTGAAGAAGGGCTGGCAACGCTTGAAGGAACGGCCGTGCTCCTTTACCGTCAAAAAACCAATGGAACCCCACTCACGTCTCGCCCCCCCTACCGTACAGCAGCCACCCAATTACTGGCGCATTTACAACCAACCCGGTTGCAAGAGAAAGGCTATTGCCAGCTTTGGCTGCGTAATGAGGGCGCTTACCCTGTCCGCTGCGAAATTAATTTGCGCGATCCCGCAGGCGAATTGCAATTCAATCGCACCCGCCATGCTGTTACAGTAGACGCAGGGCAGGAAGAGATAGTAACGATTGTTGCAAACGGGCCATCACGCCCGCTGGTTGGGAACAGTCGCATTTATCCTTTTGAAGCACGTCTAACGGCCGCAGGGCAAGAGTTGCCACAAAGCCTGTTTGCACAGGTTGAGGTGCGCCCCTGGCTGCCAACATGGGGAGCGGCCTTGCTAGTTATCGCCCTTTTCTTGTGTATGGCAGGAGCCTTTTTTGCGGCTGCGTTTTCTCAGGAACCGGGGGATGATGCGGCAGCAACGGCCGTTGCCGCCATTGCTCAAACAGCCACCGCACAGGCCACCCCCATCCTCACCCCCACCGTCATGCTGCCAACCCCTACCCCAACGCCCGTGCTGCCTCCGGCAAGCTGTGCCCAACTACGGGCAACAAATCGAACCATTGGCGACGGCGAACAAACCCTTTACTGGCGCAACAATGCCAGTGTCCCCATGACGGTGTACTGTCATGACATGGCTGGAAATCCCCGCGAGTATCTAACGCTGCCCAACAGTGGCGGCGCTTTCAACTACGCGCTCATTGCTTACCCCGAAGGGGCGTTGACGACGCATTATCAAAAAATACGCCTTGACCCGGTTGCGTTAACGATTGACGCTAATGACGACACTTTTGCCACTACCCTGGAGCCGGTTCCTGGTTATACGGTTCTGTCGGCAGATGAGGCTGTGGGCTATCCGGTTTTGTGGAGTGAGTACGGCCGTGCGCTAGGGTGCAGCCGAAACGTAGGCAGTGCGCCATTGGGAGCGGCCAATATTGACCTGACGGGTACCGATTTTGCTCTGGCGCAAACAGTGGATTTTATCGTTAGCGGTGTGGGCGTGGAGAATCCGGTCATTGACATTAGCACGGACGGCCGCACAGCGAATTTGCAAGTGGACGGCCGTTGCGGGCAAATCTACTCATCTGGCCCCCTGCAACTGGTTTGGGTAGGCAATCCGTAATCCGTGAACGGTAAATAGCAATTTATCGCCAAAGGCTAATGGCTAAAAGCTAATCGCTCCATGAAAAAACGCCACTCACCATTCCAGCACATGCTCCGCGCCCAAATCCGTGATCTGCGCGTTTTACTTTTGGAATCGTGGAGATCACTGCTGCTTTTCGTGCTCATTCTGCTTGGCGGGGCATTGATTTTTCACTACGTTTACGTGTATCCTGGCACACAAACTTCGCCTTCTTTTGGGCAGGCACTGCACGCCACTTTCGCCCTCATCTTTTTCGAGACGCTGCTGCCACTGCCGTCGCAATGGTATTTGCAGATTGTTTTTTATCTGGTTCCGGTTTTAGGGTTGGCAGCTGTGGCGGATGGCGTGCTGCGCTTTGGCAGCGCCCTGCTCAATAAGCAAAGCCGGGGCCAAAAATGGCAAATTGCTATGGCATCAACATATAAAAACCACATCATTGTTTGCGGAACAGGCAAAGTAGGCTACCGCGTCATTTTGGAGCTGTTGAAGTTTGATCGGGAAGTGGTGGCGATTGAAGCAGATGAGGACGGCCGTTTCGTCGAAAAAGTCAAAAATCTCGGTATCCCCTTACTCATCGGCAATGCCCACCGTTCCGAAAACATCATCAAAGCGGGTGTCAAACATGCTGACGCCATTATTCCCTGCACAAATGACGAGTTGACCAACCTCGACATCGCTCTCGATGCCCGTGACATCAACCCCGATATCAAAGTGGTCATGCGCATGTTTGATAACGACCTGGCGCGGCGTGTAGAAAAAGGCTTCGGCATTCACACCGCCTTCAGCACCTCTGCACTGGCTGCGCCCATTTTTGCCGCCTCCGCCCTGCGCCTCAACATCCGCCACTCATTTTACGTGGGCGATGACCTACTCAACCTGGGCGAATTGGTGATTGCACCCCAATCGCCGCTTGCAGGCTGGACAGTTAAACAGCTTACCACAAACCACGAACTCTCCGTTGTTTACCACCAAAGCGGCGATGAGGCAGACATGCACACAGACTTAGACCGTGTGCTGCACGCCGGGGATAAAATCCTGCTGCTGGCTTCTGTGGACACTTTGTGCCAGGTGAATGAACTAAACGAGAGCTGCGAAGAACAGTAGTCGTTTGATGCAATGTTTTTTTGCGGGATAATAAGCATACAGGCTATGCAAGTACCGTTCCGGAGTGGAGGCTTCAGCCGGAACAAACTCACCAGTTGAAGCCCTTTTCCTGAATCAATTGGACGTTCTCATGACCAGAGATAGCAATCCATCTGAAACCTTGTCAAAGGCGCTAAAAGAGCCAGCGTTACGCTATACACCTGACATCCAGTTATCGCTTTTTTCCGCAAAAGATTTGCGCAAAGGAGAGATTTTTAGTCCGGGACAGAGTGAAAATGAGCCGTGTTTGTTGTATCGTCACCCGCGTGGCAAGATTTTTGTCGGCGATTCGATTCAGTGGCTGTCATCACTTGAGAGTGAAACGGTTGATTTGATCATTGCCGATCCGCCATACAACATCAAAAAAGCGGAATGGGATACTTTTGAGTCGCAACAGGCCTATGTTGAATGGTCTTTGCGGTGGATTGAACAAGCGGCGCGGGCGCTAAAAGCAGACGGCACTTTGTATGTGTGCGGATTCTCGGAGATATTGGCTGACATAAAGTTGCCAGCGTTACAATTTTTTACGGGTTGCCGTTGGCTGGTGTGGCATTATAAGAACAAAGCCAATTTGCGGGATGATTGGGGTAGATCGCACGAGAGTATTTTGCACTTTCGCAAAAGTAAAGCATTCACGTTCAACACGGATGATGTGCGTATTCCTTATGGCGCTCATACCACGAAATACCCGGAACGCACGCAGGCGGAAACAAGCCAGTACGGGAAAAAGAGTGATTACGTTTGGCAGCCTCACCCTAGAGGGGCAAAACCACGCGACGTGATCGAAATTCCGACAACGTGTAATGGGATGCACGAAACAACGCCGCATCCCACGCAGAAGCCGGAGGAGTTGTTTCGCAAATTGGTTTTGGCGTCGTCGCGTGAGGGTGATCTGGTTGTTGATCCGTTTTTGGGTTCGGGGACAACGGCCGTTACCGCCGAACAACTCAAGCGCAACTGGATGGGCTGCGACCTTTCCACCGAATATTGCCAATGGGCCATTCAGCGCATCGAATTAGTCAAAGATTGGCCGGTAGAAAAATGGATTGAACACGACCTAAACAACGCAAATCGGAGAAAATCAATTCGATGACATCCCACCTAACCTTGCTGGACTTGCAAGCCAGTGTCCAAGACTCAACCGCTTTCGGAAAAATCGAAGATTACCAAATTTTATCTTACGCATTCTTGAATTTTTTAGAGAGTGCGCAGCCAACTCGCATCGTTTCACCAAACGACCCCCGTTACATTTTTTACCAATACAGTAAAAGTTATGGTCACAAAATCACCCGCCCTCTAAATTCCAATTTATTCATCGAGTCAACAGATGAATTTCAGGCCATGTTCGAGCGATTCATGTTTGTTTTAGCTGACCTGAAAAAGTATGGGCAAAATGCGGCTGCCAATACATCTTTACAGCAACTCTTGAGCGCCAATGAAATCAATCGCATTGTCTACACAGTGCAGCAAAGCATTGGCAGCATCGGCGATTCTTTTGATAATCCAAACCAATCGCGGAAACGGATCGGCCAATTGTTTGAAAATTTGGTCAAGTTGATCATTCAAGAAATCGGATTCAACTGCGAATCGCGCACAATTGCTGTGTCCATTCCCGGATCGCCCGATTACACGATGTCTTATGAACTCGACCTCGTATTTGCCAAAACAGGCGCTATTCTTGCTTCCGAAACCGAATTCGTGCATCCAAATGAGGTCATTGGCTCCGTCAAAACCACCAGCAAAGACAGAATAGACAAAATATTTCTGGACAAATTTCTGCTCACCAAACTGCTTGGTCGAGAAGTTGAAGTCATTGCCATATTTTTGCATGATGTGCAGCGGGCGCGTCGCGCAAGAAGTATTTTTGGGATTAATTCTACCTTCAAGACCAACCATTTCTTGGGATACACGGTTGCTTTGAACCGTTTGAATGGCGTTTATTACGTTGATCCTCGACCAGAAATGGTTACGGATCCGCGATTGCGTAGCGAAATCGACGATTTCCAGCATTTTCTGACACACGATATTTGGAAATTTTAGGGGGGGGCATCATGTTAGCAAAAGTTGTAAGCTGCGCCATTGTAGGGTTGGAAGCGGAAATGGTGGAAGTTGAGGTAGACGTGATCAATGGCTATCCCAATTTTGCCATTGTGGGGCTGCCCGATGCGGCCGTGCGCGAGAGCCGTGACCGCGTTCATGCGGCAATCAAAAATAGCGGGCTGCAATTCCCCGGCAACCGACGCATTACGGTGAATTTGGCTCCGGCGGATTTGCGCAAGGAAGGCCCGGCGTATGATTTACCGATTGCAGTGGGCGTATTGGCGGCGACGCAGCAAATCTGGACGGACAAGCTGGAGAAGGCGCTGTTTTTGGGGGAGCTTTCGTTGGATGGCACGACGCGGCACACAAAGGGCATTTTGCCAATGGCGGCGATGGCTCGCGCTCAGGGGTACACGCGCTTGTTTGTGCCTGCCGTTGATGCAGAGGAGGCGGCGCTGATGCCGGATGTGGAGGTGATGGCGGTCACGAGTTTGAGTGAGTTAGTGGGGCATTTGACGGGGTTACGGCCGTTAACCCCCATCACCGTCAACCTACAAAACGCCTTCGACGTGGAGCCGCTGTACGCGGCCGACTTTGCCGATATCATGGGGCAGGAGCATGTGAAGAGGGCGCTAGAAGTGTCCGCCGCTGGCGGGCATAATTTGCTGATGTCTGGCCCGCCCGGTGCGGGCAAAACGCTGTTGGCGAAGTCGTTACCCAGCATTTTGCCGCGCATGAATGTGGATGAAGCGCTGGAGGTGACGAAGATTTACAGTGTGGCGGGGCTGCTGCCGCCGGAGACGCCGTTGGTACGGGAACGGCCGTTCCGTTCCCCACATCACACCATCAGCTACGCTGGATTAGTGGGCGGCGGCGCATGGCCGCGTCCCGGCGAAATCTCCCTTGCTCACAGAGGGGTACTTTTTCTCGATGAATTGCCAGAGTTCGGCTCCAACCTCATCGAAGTGCTGCGCCAGCCATTAGAAGGCAAACCCCGCGAAGTCTCCATCTCCCGCGCCTCTGGCACGGTGACGTATCCGGCCAACTTCATGCTTATTGCCGCGCAAAACCCCTGTCCCTGCGGCTATTATGGCGACCCGGTTCATGCCTGCACCTGTTCCAATGTGATGATCACGCGCTACCAAAAGCGTATCTCTGGGCCATTGATGGATCGCATCGACTTGCACGTAGACGTGCCGCGCATTGAGTTTGAAAAGTTGACAGCACAGCAGCGTGGCGAATCGTCTGCCAGCATCCGCGCCCGCGTGGAGGCAGCACGAGAACAACAGGCATCCCGCTTTGCCGAAACTGAGCTATTCACCAACGCTGACATGGGGCCAAGCGAAGTACGTGAATTTTGCGCTCTGGATGAAACAAGCCACCGTCTGATGAAGAGCGCAATGGCGCAAATGGGTCTCAGCGCCCGTGCCTTTCATCGTGTGCTGAAGGTGGCACGCACGATTGCGGACCTGGCTGGCGAAGCGGCCATCCAGCCAGCCTATTTGGCCGAGGCTTTGCAATATCGCCCCAGAGTGGTATGAATTGTTGATTGATTCTTGTGCTACAATACGGCCGTAATGTTTGGCCCGTGGCCAGTCAGGAAACAACTTAACTCTACAGGGAATGATGGACGATTGCCCACCACGAAAGAATTCATCCCTCATCCTTCATCCTTCATGTTTTTCAGGAGAATTTATGTCACCATATTGGTTAGGATTCATGGTGGGGGCCGTGAGTGCGGTAATTGGTGCGTTGGTGGAATTTCTGATTGCGCGGCGGCGCGATCCGGATACTGACCGTTTGCCCGGCTGCATGATCATGATGACGGGAGCGTTAGGCATGACGGGGATTGGCGCGGTTGGTGTCTCGTTATTTACAGACCAGATTGGCCCTACATTGCTGATGGGGTTGGGGGTAGGGTCTGGTTTTCTTACGGGGTTCCTGTTGATGGTATTGCTATGGTTTCTTTTCATGCGCCAATAACTGGCCTGCCGGGCACATTAGTGTACACATTGCGGGCGCGGGCAGAGGAACACGGCCGTTCCGATGCCATTCTTTCCGATCCGCAAGCGGTACATTGGTACAGTCAGTTATCAATTCCTGATGCAACACAACAAGCGATGGAAATGGCATACAGTCCCATTTTTCAGTTGGGAACGGCCGTGCGTGCGCGACTATACGATGACATCTGCTGCCAATTTCTTGACGCGCATTCCCCTGCCTGTGTACTTGAGTTGGGGGCCGGGTTGAGCACCCGCTACCAGCGGCTGCACCGCCCCGGCATGCAATGGTTTGAGTTGGACTTACCACCCGCCATTGCTGCTCGCAAACTGGTAGACAAAGAAACGGCCGATCATCATTTTCTGGCCGCTTCGATGTTAGATGCAGGGTGGACAGAACGGGTCATGGAAACGGCCGTGCCTCCCCACCAAACCCTATTCATGGCTGAAGGCGTCCTCTTCTTCCTGAATCCCGAAGAAATCCACCAGCTTTTCCATCTACTACGCACCCACTTTCCCGGTGCAACTCTAGCCTGCGATATCCTGACACAGGAATACAGCCCCAAAGCACGTGCACGTTTTGCGGCTGCCCACACACCCATTCAATGGTTGGTAGCTAACGAAGAAGAGTTGGCAACTTGGGGGTTGCATATTCGGAAGAGCCAGACCGTTACCCACCATTATCTCGAACGTTGGGAAGCCCTGGGATTTAAGCGCCAACGCCTACTCGCTACTCAAGGCAATATCATCCTCACCACCATGCTCACCCCTCTTTAACTCTCCCTAAATTTCCATCTGTAAAAACATCACCCCAGCCTGGGAAATGCCATTTGTAAGGTTGCAAATATATAGTTGCATTCCTGACCATATCATCATCGGGGAGATCACAAAAGTGAATGCAGCGAGCAATAAATAAGCACCATCATGTAAATGGGATCATTAGGACACGGACGCTTGCCTAGTCGTTGGCTGTGCATTATCATCAAAGGCAAATAACTGTGCAGTTCAAAAATTGGATAATCACCTAAAGAGGTCAAACATGGCAGGGAATCGCACCCAATACGAAGAAGCTCTGAAACGTGCGAGAATTTTTAATCAGCGGCAGGAGTGGCGAAAAGCGATTAGTATGCTGCGTGTCGCGCTGCAAGAGTTTCCTGGCAAACCTGAGCCATATAGCCTGTTGGGACAGGCTTGCTCTGGTCTAAAACAATGGGACAAGGCCTTAGATGTATACAAACGTGCCGCCCGTTATTCTGGTGGTGACATTATTTATCTAAATAAAGTTGCCGATATGCAGGAAAGGTTAGGACAGTTAAGTGATGCCGGACAAACGTACATGGCAGCAGGCGAACTCCAAATGCGCAAAAACAATTTGGAGCAAGCCGAGGCCAATTGGCAGCGTGCCATCCGGTTAGAACCCGATTTATTGGGGGCGCACCGGCGTCTAGCCATGCTGTATCAACGGCAGAACAACATCACAGCGGCCGTGCGGGAGTATTTAGCGATTGCACGCATATTAGATATGCGCGGCGAGAAGAAGAAGGCGTTGCAAATGTGTAAAGCGGCGCTGCGTCTTGACCCTGAGAATGATGATATTCTAAAAGCTGTTGAGTTGATTCGGTATGGCGAAGATGCTGTACCAGAAATCCCCGATGAGGAGCCAGATATATCAAAACCTCAAGCTGAAGCTGCCGATGGGGAGATGAGTCTGGCGGATACGGTGCGGCATATGGCGGCTGTTTTGGAAGGGGAGCGACGACAGGCTGTCCAACCAAAGGCTGAGGCTGTTGACCCGGTAGAGCTTGCCCGCCGCCAGGCGCAGGAACAGTTAGCTGCTGAGATATTCCGTGATGAGGAAGATGAGGATGAACTTTATGGTACGGGGGAAGGGTTGAGTAAATTGGAACGTGATGCGCTCATTGGTCAGGGGATTGATTTTCAATCTCGAGGGCAATTGGCGGATGCTATTACGTGTTATGAAAAAGCAATCAGGGGTGGGTTAAGTCTGGCGGCAGCTCACTTTACATTGGGGCTTTTGTATCTGGATGTTGGACGACAGGTGGATGCGCAAAATAGCTTGCGTGTTGCGGCACAGGATGCGATGTATCGCACGGCCGTTCAAGCAGCCTTGTAGTTCCTGTGTAGCATACTTGAGAACTGCAACCTTCTGTTGTTTTTAGTAATTTTTGTAAAGGAAACGTGCTGCAAGTATTAGTAGTTGCCAATCTTGATCGGGCTGTGCCTATTATGGATGGTCTGCGCCAAACTCAACCAGATTGGCGTGTGAACTTTGTCTCATCACCTGACTCGCTGCAAAAACAACTTAGTGGGGGTCAGTATGACGTAGTTGTCTTAGATGATTCGATACAGCAAGGGGCTACGTGGGTGCAGCAATGGCAGCAGGTAGCGGGAGAAACGGCCGTTACGCCCCCACTTGTTTGGCTATCATCCTCATCACACCCTTTAGAAGAATTACCCTTTGCCACCATCCAAGGGCACGCCATTCAAGACAAGGCCAACAATTTGCAGCGATTGCCCGAACTAATTAACCAGGTAATGCAAGAAAAAGAGTTGTTTACACTGGATGCTGGAATATTTGCCGAAATCGCCGAATTAGCAACAGATGCGGTCATCGTTGCCCAGGATGATCAAAGAATCTGCTATTTCAACACGGGGGCTGAGGCATTATTTGGCTACCAACGTGCAGAGATAATGGGCAAGCCTCTTTCGTTGTTAATACCACTTCGACACCACAATGAACATAATCAACACATAGAGAAGTTCTTGCGCTCAGGTTTGCAAGTGCAGCGCATTACAAAACAGGATGGGGTAATCGGTGTGCCACGCGATGGGCAAGAGTTTAGAGCAGAAGTATCAGTCATGAGGTTGGAGCAAAACGGCCGTACCTACTTTGCGGCCATTCTCCATGACACAACCGAACGACAAAAAACAGCCGCGACCCTCAACCAATACATCCAACGCCTGGAAGCCTTACGCGAATTAGAGCAAGCTATCCTCGCTGCTCGTTCGCCCGAAGAAATCGCTCACACAGCCTTGCAGCATCTACAACAATTAATCTCCTTCGATCTTGCCAGCATTATCGCCTTCGATCCTGATCAGCCCGGTGGCATTTTATTAGCCCAACACTCCGGTGAGGCAGCGTTTGACCACTGTCATACACATCCCTTATTCAGTGACGAAGCTGCCATGCGCGTCTTGACAGAAGGCCAATCTCGTATCATTAACAACCTAAATGCACTCCAATCACCAGAGCCGTTCGAACGCAGTCTGGCAGAACAGGGTGTCTATTCCTACATTATGATTCCGCTTACCATGCGCGGCGAAATAGTTGGGCTGCTCAATTTAGGCGCGACACAGCAAATGGCCTTCAATGATGCGGCTTTAGAACTAGTGTATGAAGCAACACGGCCAGTCGCCGTTGCCATTCACCAGGCACGTCTGCTAGAAAAAGAACGCGCCCAAAGACAATTGACCGAAACATTACAAGAAGTGGGGCGTATACTCGTCGGCACTTTAGACCAGAAGCAGGTTTTAAGCATCATTTTAGAACAATTAATCCGTGTCATTCCCTATGACAGTGCCACCGTCATGTTAATGCGGGATGACGCTCTCACTTTGGTTGCCCGCCAAAACTTGGGAAACAAACAACCCGAAATCTCCGTTTCGCTTACTACCTTTCCCCATATCCGCGAGGTTCTTGAAACTGGCGCTCCGGTTCTCATTGCAGATACGGCCGTTGACCCCCGTTGGCAAAAACTCCCCGACACCGAAAACACTCGCTGTTGGTTGGGCGTTCCCCTGGTTGTCAAAGGCATCGTCATTGGCGTCCTCAACCTCAACAAAGCCCAACCCAACTACTACACACTCCGCGACGCCAAATTCGCCCTGGCCTTTGCCCAACAAGCAGCAATCGCCGTAGAAAATGCGCAGCTTTACTCTCGCGCCATCAGCGAAATAGACGAACGCCGACAGGTGGAGATTGCGCTGCAAATAGAACGCGCTCACCTGGCCGAACACGTAAAAGAACGCACCGCAGAACTCAGCGCCGCCAACGCCCAACTGGTTCATGCCGTGCGTGCCCGCGACGAATTCCTTGCCAGCATGAGCCACGAACTACGCACGCCGCTTAATGCCATCTTGGGTATGACAGAAGTCCTGCAAACAGGCGCATATGGCTCGCTTTCAGACAAACAACAAGATTTACTGCGCACCATCGTCCGCAGCGGCCACCACTTACTAGAATTGATCAACGACATCCTCGACATAGCCAAAATTGAAGCGGGACAACTCGCCCTCCACCTGTACCCCATCCCCATTCCTGCCATGTGTCACACCTGTATCGATCTCGTCAAAACAATGGCTGCCAAGAAACAGATACAAGTACTGTTAGATTTAAGCAAAGCAGCCAATGTCATATGGGGTGATGAGCTACGCGTACAACAAATCTTGATTAACTTATTGAACAACGCGATCAAATTCACGCCTGCTAACGGGAAAATAGGGCTAGAAGTAACCGTTGACACCCGGCGCACGACTGCTTATTTCACGGTTTGGGACACGGGTATTGGAATGTCTCTTGCTGATCTGCGTCAGCTTTTCAGCGGCCCCAACGGCCCCAAACCATTTGTGCAGCTCGACAGCGGTCTCTCTCGGCAGTATGAAGGCACCGGTCTTGGCCTCTCCCTTGTTTATCACCTCACTGAATTACATGGCGGCAGTCTTGCCATTAAAAGCGAAGTAGGACAAGGCAGCCGTCTCACAGTTGCCCTACCCTGTCAATCTATTGTTAGAGAAGTAGAAACGTTTGAAGGGAAAATAACTCAAACAGTCGAACCCAGAACTATTTTGCTGGCTGAAGATAACGAACTTTATGCACGGGCCATTTCTGCGTACTTGTTGGCACAAGGTTATCGTTTGGTAGTTGCGCACACAGGGCTGCAAGCGGTACAGCAAGCACGTACAACACAACCAGACCTCATTTTGCTTGATTTGCAAATGCCAGAAGTTGGCGGCTTGGAAACCTTGAACCTGATTCACGAGAATACTCATCTGCGTGACGTACCCATCATTATGTGGACTGCCCTGGCAATGCCTGGAGATGAAGACTATTACCTGCGCCAGGGAGCCACCGCTTTTCTGCAAAAGCCTCTCTATTTGCCCGAATTGGCAGACACGATTGCAAATCTCCTATCCAATAAGGGTTAGCCCGCCCATTCAATTCACAAATGAGGTAACTGATGCAAATTGCTCCTTTTGACGTGGAACTTTTTTTCGCCGTTTATGAATTTGCGACGCCACATGTTTTGTGTGCGTCTGACTGTGAAAGCATGACTGTAACCGATTTGCTTGAGCTAGCAGGCATGACGATGGCCGATTTGGGCACGCAATGGTTGGGATATACGGAATCTCAGGGACATCCAGATTTACGCGGGCTGGTTGCGGCTCAAATTGGCGGCGCGGTTACGGCGCAAGATGTGGTGGTACTGGCAACGCCAGAGGAGGGTATTTACCTGACCATGCGGACGCTGCTGGAACCGGGAGATCACGTGGTTGTGTTGACCCCGGCGTATAATTCGCTGTTGAATGTGGCAGAGCATGTGAGCGGGAATGTCAGCCGATGGGAGATTGAAGCAACGGCCGTTTCCTTCCAACTCGATCTCAACAAACTAGCAAACCTGCTCACCGACGAAACTAAACTGCTCATTGTTAACTTTCCGCACAACCCCACTGGACTGCTGCCCACGCCCGAAGAATTCGCGCAAATCGTCGCCCTGGCGCAGCAGCATGATGTGTGGCTATTTTGCGATGAGATGTACCGGGGATTGGAATTAGACGGCCGTTCCCCTCTCCCTTCCGCCATCACCCAATACGAAAAAAGCATCGTGTTATCGGGATTGTCCAAAACACAAGGGCTGCCGGGGCTGCGCTCTGGTTGGCTGCTGGTGCGTGATGAATCACTCCGCGCGGCACTGATCAACTGGAAGCATTACACCAGCATTTGCCCACCCACGCCCAGCGAGTTTTTGGCGATGGCCGCACTGCGGGCGCATGACAAGTTGGTGGCACGCAACGTGGCCATCATTACACAAAACTTGCAGGCAGCAGACGCGTTTTTTGCCCGTTGGCCGCAGTTGTTTACCTGGCGACGGCCGTCTGCCGGTTCAGTGGCATTGGTAGAAACGGCCGTACCCTCCACCACTACCTACTGCATCCAACTGGCAGAGGAGGCTGGTGTTCTCTTCCTGCCCGGCCCATACATTGGCTACCACGACACCTTCATGCGCTGGGGCTTTGGGCGCAAAAATTTCGCAGACAACCTAGCTCATTACGAGGCATACTTACAAAAAAAGATTGGAGATTAGCCAATCTCTAATCTCCAATCTCAACATGATCACACCCACCTTCCACACCCTCACCCAATTACAAACATGGCTGCAAGAGCAGGGCATTGACCTCAGCCAATGGGGGCAGGCTGACGCCAAAACGATTGCCAGCCTCTGGGAAGAATTGCAAAATGGCGACTGCGTGCTGCAAGCAGACCCGCCCCTGCGCATTTCGCACATTGCGCAAATTATCATCAGTCGCGGCGAAAAGTTGCTCATCGAAGCAGAGCAGGAATTGGGTGACGGCCGTTCCCGTTCCCGCCTCATCCCGCCATCTGAAAAAATGCGACCGGGAGAAGATATAGCCGCTGCCGCCTGGCGCTGCTTGCAAGAAGAGCTAAATGTGGAGCCAGGTGAGGCCACACTGCACCTGGAAAGTTACCGCCAGCGCATCCGTGAATTGGATTCGCTATCGTATCCGGGGCTGCGCACGCGCTACATTTTCCACCGGCTCAATGCAGATGTGCCAGGATTGCCCAACGAAGATTTTTGGCGCGACAACCAGGCGTTTAGCCTTGGCGATCCGGTGCGGCGGCAGCGCTGGTCGTGGCGGTCTGGCGTGCTTTCCCCTCATTGACAAAAACCAGGAGCAGCAGCCCCACCAACAGAAAAGCAGCAATAGAAAGGATGGCTATGCGCTGGCCTAATTGTTCGGCGAGCACGGCCGTTTCCCCTTGCCGCTCATACCATTGCGCCGCCCGAAAAGCCAACGCCCCATAGACAGCCGGGCCAATAAATGATGACGTGCGCCCCGTCATCGCAAAAAAGCCATAAAACTCCGCACTTTGCCCGGCGGGCGCAAACATGCCCACCATCGTGCGGCTCACCGACTGTGTACCCGCCATCGCAAAGCCCGCCACTGCGCCAATCATAAAAAACTGGGTGCTGTTTTGTGCAAAAAACATCGCCGCCACCGCCCCCACCATAATCACAATGGACAAGGCCAGCGAGTGTTTGCCGCCAATGATGTCCACCCAGCGGCCAAAGGCAAACGCGCCAAAAACATTGGTGATCTGCACCACAATGACGAAGATGATCAGGTCTTGCTGATTCATGCCAAACAGCACCGCGCCGATAATGGCTGCAAAGTCCAGCGCCATGATCACGCCGTCGTTGTATACCAAAAAGGCGACCATGTATTTGATGAATTCTTTGAAGCTGCGGGCTTTGCTAAAGGTGCGGCGCAGTTGCTTGAGGGCCACGCTGAGGTAGGTTTCTCCCTGGGGCAGCACCTTACCTTTGGCACGTTCCGGCAGCCAAAGGAAGATGGGAATGGCGGAAAGGGCGAAGAAAACGGCCGTAATCAGCAATGTCAACCGCACCACCAACGTCCCTTCCAGCGGAATCACCCCATTTTGCTGCAACACAATCAGCGGCAGCACCAACAGCAAGCAAATCACGCCGCCCGCCGTGCCAATGGCCCAGCCATTCCCCGAAACCCGGCCAATCTCCTCTGGCGCGGCAATTTCCGGAAGCAGCCCATTGTAAAAGACTTGGGCACTGCGGTAGCCAATCTCCGCCAAAATAAAAAAGCCCATGCCAATTGCCACCGATCCCGGCTTGGCAAAAAAGAGAGCGGCCGTAAACAACACCGCCATCACCGTGTAAAACAATAAAAACTGCTTCTTTGACCCCGAATAATCTGCAACAGCCCCCAACACCGGCGAAGTCACCGCCACCACCAGCATGGCAATGCCTACTGCCAGCCCCCACAACCGCGACCCTTCCGCGCCACCCACCACCGTACCCTGAAAATAGGCTGAGTAAACCGCCAACAGCACAACGGCCGCATACGCTGAATTGCCAAAATCGTACAAATACCACGCCCAACGCTCTTTGCGTGTGGCAGCCAACCTCATATCTCCTGTCATCGCCGTTCTCGTTGTCATGGGGCTTCTCCTTGTATAAAGATGTTACGGTCAGCGAACTGACCTACAATCCCTCGTAGTAGCTGAGGCCGATGTTTTTCTCCTTGAGGTTGAGCCTCGTCAATAAGAGTATCGCCTCAGCCCTACGAGAGGTCTCGCATAAGCTGGTTGTGGATTAGCCACGTATCACGAACAAGGCCGAGGAGTTCAAATTTTACAATGATGTCATTGCGATTGCGTCCGCTCGAATTCGTTAACAACGAAATTGATAGCCTCTTGAGAAGATGCAATCCGTTCTCCGCATATTTGCGTTTGAAATAAAGAGGACACAGTTGTCTTCCTGTTCTCCATCCGTATTCTCCTGATACAATATGCCATTCCTGCATCCAGAATTTGTTGCAACAATCGAAAAAGTTGACGTTTATACTTCGTCCGCATCCAGGTTGCAAAACCTCATGACGTCCGCCACAAACCCCAAAGATTGCGAAAATATATAATGAAAAGAATCGTCACTTTCAAGCGATTAATGCAAGTCCAAAACGACATTTTGGAATCGTTTATTTTCTTGTGCAAACCACCAGAACGAATCACTACGAGATTTGATCGAAATCTGAACCCTCAACCCAGTTCATTTCGAATGTAAACAAACCCCACGAACATAAACCATACGACCATAAAATATCAGCTGATCGCTTGTTGCCAAGCTTTTCTCGCTCAGCTACCGGAGAATAAATGGTAAAAAGTAACTGATCCAACAACCAAAACTACCGCGATACAGCACCAGAAAGCTGATCCGACAAAGATTCGCGTGTGGTTGACCGGGCGACAATATCACGTCTGGTTCATGACGATGGGTAACCCAGGGGTAACGTTAATTTTCCATCCTGTTTTGGGCGCATTTATAAGTTACTGCCAACTTCAATTGGCGAAAGTGCGAGCTTACGGATACAGCCGATTCAACGTGCGCGGGAAGGGAGTGGTTTGGCGGATGTGATCAATGCCGCAAATCCAGGCCACCGTGCGTTCCAAACCCAAGCCAAAGCCACTGTGCGGCACGCTGCCATACTGGCGCAAATCCACGTACCACTGGTAATGCTCCACTGGCAGTTCATGCCGTTTGATAGCTTCAATAAGCAAATTCGGGTCGCTCATACGCTCACTACCGCCAATAATTTCACCGTACCCCTCTGGGGCCAGCAAATCAACGCTCTTACACACCTCTGGGCGGCCAGGCCAGGGTTCCATATAAAACGCCTTCACCTGGCTGGGGTAGCCATAGACAAACACCGGCTTCTCAAACTGCTTTGTCAGCTCCGTCTCATGCGGCGAACCAAAATCATCGCCCCATTCAATTGCCAGTAGTTCTTTCAATTCCGGGTCATCCGTCGCTTCGCGGATAGCGTGGATGCGCTCAACCGCCTCATCATAGCTAATGCGTGGGAAGGGCGGCGTGATTTTTTCCAGCATCGTCAGGTCACGGCCTAACAGTTCCAACTCGTTGCGCCGTTTCTGCAATGTAGTTTGCACAATGTGGCTAACAAACTCTTCCTCAAAGGCCATCAGATCATCCAGATCAAAATAGGCCATCTCCGGCTCTACCATCCAAAACTCCGCCAAATGACGGCGCGTTTTCGACTTTTCGGCACGGAAGGTAGGACCAAAACAGTACACTTTGCCAAAGGCCATGATGTTGGCCTCGTTGTAAAGCTGTCCAGTTTGTGCCAGATATGCCTGCTCATCAAAGTAACCCACTTCAAAGAGTGTACTGGTTCCCTCCGCAGCGCTGGGGGTGATGATGGGCGTATCAATATTGAGGAAGCCGTTGTTATCCAAAAAGTCGATGATGGCGCGTTTGATGGTGGTGCGCACACGCATAATTGCCCACTGCTGGCTGGAGCGCAGCCAAAGGTGGCGGTTATCCATCAGAAATTCCACACCATGATCTTTGGGCGTGATGGGGTAATCAGCCACATCTTGCACCACTTCCGCTTCTTCGATGCTGATTTCGTACCCTTTAGGAACGCCGGGAGCACGTTCATTCTCGCGCACGGTTCCAGTAACGATGAGTGAAGATTCCTGCCCCAGCCGTTTAAGGGTTTCAAATAATTCATCGCCGATTTCAGGACGGAATGCAACGCCCTGTGTCATACCGCTGCCGTCCCGCAAGCGGGCAAACATGAGCTTGCCTTTGCGCGTGCTGGCATAGAGCCAACCTTTAATGGTCACGCGCTGGCCTACGTAGTCAGCAATGTTTTCGATGCGGATTTCTGGTGTCATTTTTATCTCCGTAAGGTCTGGTTATGGGTAGTCGGTTGCTGATAGTTGATAACTAATTACCCTTTACCACTCTCCAGCAACTGGCAAATTGTACCACAGGCAGGCAGAGGCTAAAATCGAGTCCACAAACAAGTTATCAAACGGCTAAGGGTAAACTGCTGTTAGTCAGAAAAACAAACGATATTGGCTTTTCCCTTTCATATTCTCATGTGTTGCGACTGGTTTTTCCCTATGTTAGAATTGTGAAAAGTTACACGGGTTTCTGTTTTCCAAGATATTACCTTGAGAGGGCGCTAAATTGTGACTCACAACATCCCAGACATTGTAATCGGCCGTTTGCCTATCTATCTCCGAGAATTACGCCGCCTTCAAAACGAAGGTAACAAAATGACAACGTCTTCGCACGAACTGGGACAACATTTGGGTATCAGTTCAGCACAAATACGCAAAGACCTGTCTCATTTCGGTGAATTTGGGAAGCAGGGAACAGGATACCACATCAATTATTTGATTGAACAACTGCGCCAGATTTTGCATTTGGGAACAGTATGGCCCGTAGCCTTAATAGGTGCTGGTTCTTTAGGTACGGCATTGGCTTACTACGATGGCTTCAAGCCACGTGGCTTTGAAATCCGTTGGATCTTTGATAATGCTCCTGGCAAAGTGGGAAACGAAATCAATAGCATGGTTGTTCAACCTCTGGAAGAGTTGGAAGATACGATTAGCAACAATAAGATTGCCATTGCTATTATTGCAACCCCAGCCCGCGCAGCACAAGAAATCGTAGATCGACTGGTTGGGTCTGGTATCAAAGCCGTTCTCAGCTATGCCCCCCTCCACCTGACAGCCCCCGATGGCATACACATTAGTTACAGTGACCCGGTTACGGAATTACAGCGCATGAGCTATTATCTAGAATCCTGACCCTAACAACTTACACAGATAAAATAAAAGCCCTCTCCAACAGGACAAGGGCTTTTTTGATCCAATATTTATCAGGGCGATTTACAGGTCTGGGATACTCCGCTGCAAAATGGGAAGTTCTGCTAGCGCTTTACCCGCGCCTAAAGCCGTACAAGCAATGGGGTTGTCAGCCACGTAGGCAGGCACGCCTGTTTCACGGGTAAGTAGGGTGTCTATTTCACGCAGCAGTGCCCCACCACCGGTAAGCGCCATGCCCCGATCTATAATGTCTGATGAGAGTTCAGGTGGGGTTTTGGCGAGAACGGCACGCACCACATTGACGATAGCTGTCAGAGGCTCGGCCAACGCTTCAACCACTTCCCCAGAACGAATCGTGATGGTTTTGGGCAATCCGGCGACCTGATCGCGCCCTTGTACCTGCATTTCTAATTCGCTATCCAGTTCGATGGCTGATCCAATTTTGATTTTAATAGCTTCCGCGGTGGGTTCACCCACAACTAGATTGTATTTTTTGCGGATGTAGCCGATGATGGCTTCGTCGAGGTGAACGCCGCCTACGCGAACGGATTCAGCGCAAACAATGCCGTTGACGGAGATAACGGCCGCTTCTGTAGACCCTCCGCCCATGTCTACCACCATATTCCCGGTGGGTGTGCCAATGGGCAAACCTGCCCCAATGGCCGCCGCCAGCGGTTCAGGGATAAGATGGACTTCGCGTGCGCCAGCAGCTAAAGCGGCTTCTTTGACGGCGCGGCGCTCTACGCTGGTAACACCATAGGGCACGCTAATCATTACAATGGGGCGGCGCAATTGAATACGGCCGCTCACCTTGCCAATAAAATACCCCAGCATACTTTGGGTGACAAAGTAGTCGGCGATAACGCCATCCCGTAACGGCCGCATCACTTCCAGGTCTTCAGATGTACGGCCGTACATCTCTTTCGCCGCTCGCCCCACTTCCACAATAATTGTTTTGCTGCCATCTTCCTGGATCGCCACGACCGATGGTTCTTGCAAAACCACGCCGCGTCCCTGCGCATGTACCAACACATTCACCGTGCCCAGGTCAATAGCAATATTAGGCGTAAAAAGAGCCACAATTAGCCTCTGTTACTCTTCGCTTTCTTGCTGTGGAGGGTAAGCGCCAGTGGGCATAGTGCGATGACGACGGCGGCGGCGGGCAACATCAATACGAATTTGCGCCCGTTGTAGAGAGGCACGAATTTGTGCATACCGTTCTGGGTCTTCTGGCACACCTTCTTCCATAAGCTTCAAAGCGCGTTCGCGGGCCTGTTCTGCCCGTTTGATGTCAATTTCCTCAACATGTTCGGCTGAATCAGCGAGGACGATCACTTTATCTGGCTGTACTTCGGCCAGACCGCCGCCAATTGCAAAAAACTCCTCTTGCCCGGCCGTGCGTACGACAACTTCGCCAAACCCCAGCGTGGTGAGCAGCGGCGTGTGGTTAGGCAAAATACCCAGACGGCCTTCCGAACCAGGTAAATTAACCGCATCCACATCTGCACTGAAGACGGTTTTTTCTTGAGTCACAATATCACAATGGATTGGCATAATTTCACCTGAAGCGTGAAGCGTGAAAAGTGAAACGTGATGAACCAATCATCACGTTTCACGCTTTACGTTTCACGTTATGCAGTTTCCCGCAGCCGTTCCGCTTTCGCAAGGGCATGATCAATCGTGCCGACCATGTAAAATGCCTGCTCTGGCACATCATCGTGCTTACCATCCAGAATTTCGCGGAACCCGCGCACTGTTTCGCTGGTAGGCACATATTGCCCTTCCAAGCCATGGAATTTCTGGGCCACAAACATGGGCTGCCCCAGGAATTTCTCGATCTTACGAGCACGAGATACCAGCAGTTTCTGGTCTTCACTCAGCTCATCAATACCGAGAATGGCGATAATGTCCTGCAAGTCCTTGTAGGTCTGTAAAACTTGCTTCACTTCGCGGGCAGTACGGTAATGTTCTTCGCCCACAATGTCCGGCTGCAAAGCGCGGCTGGAGGAAGAAAGCGGGTCAACAGCAGGGAAGATACCCTTTGCAAACACGCTGCGTTCCAAAGTAATGGTCGCATCCAGGTGAGCAAAGGTTGCTACCGGAGCGGGGTCGGAGTAGTCATCGGCAGGCACATAAATGGCCTGCATGGAGGTAATGGAGCCTTTCTTGGTAGAGGTGATGCGCTCTTGTAACGCACCCATCTCAGAGGCGAGGGTGGGCTGGTAGCCTACAGCACTGGGCATACGACCCAGCAATGCCGACATCTCGGAACCAGCCAACACGTAGCGGAAGATGTTGTCAATAAAGAGCAATACGTCGCGCCCTTCATCGCGGAAGTACTCGGCCATTGCTAGACCCGTTAGCGCAACGCGCAAGCGTACACCAGGAGTCTCATTCATCTGACCAAAAACCATAGCCACCGAATCCATCACGCCATATTCCTGCATTTCGTAGTACAGGTCTGTACCCTCACGGGTACGTTCGCCCACGCCGGCGAAGATGGAAACACCTTCGTGCTCACGAGCTACGGAACGAATAAGTTCGGCGATGGTCACGGTTTTGCCCACGCCAGCACCGCCGTAGATGCCGGTTTTACCACCCTTGATGAAGGGGGCGATGAGATCAACGACTTTCATACCGGTCTCGAAGGTCTCGGCTTTGGTGCTTTGATCTTGGAATTCGGGAGCGGCCCGGTGAATGGGGTAATAGGTGTCGGCTTTGGGGGTAGGACGGCCGTCAATAGCCTCCCCTACCACGTCAAAAATACGTCCCAGGGTCACTTTACCTACGGGCACTTTAATGGGATCGCCAGTGGCTTGAACGGCCGTACCACGCGCCAACCCATCCGTAGAACCCATAGCAACGGTGCGCACCGCGCCGCCGCCTAAATGCTGCTGTACTTCCAGCACGAGACGGCCAGACGGGCCCTCCACGTGCAACGCTTCAAAAATCTCCGGCAAGTCGCCTTCAGGAAAATCCACATCAATAACCACACCACGAATGGCGGTAATTTTACCTGTTGCCATGTAAGCCTCCTCAATAGTCAGTATCAAATGTCAGGCAAACAAAACATCTGCCCCTGACATCCATTCATTTATCCGTTAAGAGCTTCTGCGCCGCCAACAATATCCAGAATCTCGCTGGTAATACTTGTTTGCCGCGCCTTATTACGTTCAAGCGTCAAAATTTCAATCAACTCACCCGCATTATCTGTTGCATTATTCATCGCCACCATTCGGGCACTGTGCTCACTAGCCAACGCTTCCAAAATAGATTGATATACTTGCAACTGCGTAAAACGGGGCACAACTGCATCCAACAGCGCTTCCGGCTGGGGTTCATAGGTATACGTGCGCTGCGAAACGCCGCTCAAATCCACACTCTGCACATACTCCGCCACTGCCATCCCCTCAAAATCCAAAGGTTTTAGTGGCAAAAGTTGCTTCACCGTGGGATGACGATTAATCAGGTTTATAAAATCCGTATAGGCCACAAAAACCTGATCAACCCTACCCAACAAATAATCTTCCGTCACAATTCGCGCAATGGGAGAAATATCTAAAATAGATGGCGTATCCGGGTTCTCAAAAGTCGCCACCACATTATATCCCCGGCGGATCATGATATCCCGCCCTTTACGCCCTACAGCGATTATCTGCACCGGCGTATCCAACGCCTTGATAAACGTCTCTACTCGATTAATAATATTCGTGTTATACGCCCCGGCTAAGCCGCGATCCCCCGTAATGAGCACGAGACCTGTATTTTGTATTTTCTCGCGCACAGTCAGTAATGGATGGGCCGCTTCCGGCTGCGAAGCCAGGTTATTGAGTATCTCAAAAGCTTTCCCGGCATAGTCACGGGTTGCTTCAACCTGTTTTTGCGCACGGCTTGCTTTAGAAGCAGAAACGGCCGCTAAAGCGCTCGTCACCTGCGAAATATTCTTGATACTCTTGATGCGTTTGTTTAGTTCGCGTTCAGTAGCCATATCTTTGTCTCAGGTGCTAAGGTGTCAGGTGTTCAAGTATCAAAGTGTATGACACATGACCCCTGATATTACTAAACCGACCAGGTTGCATTAAAGTCAGCAATCGCCTCTTTCAGCGCAGCCTCAATGCTGTCATTCCATGCGCCGCTCTCCAAGATTGGTTTACCAACCTCTGGACGTGCCGTGTCCATATAGCGCACAAAGTCAGCTATCCATTGATTAATCTTTGCAACCTCTACCTTATCCAGATAACCGCGAGAACCAGCATAAATAATCATCACCTGATGGTGCAAAGGCAATGGGCTGTACTGTGGCTGCTTCAAAATTTCCATCAATCGCTCACCGCGAGACAACTGGCGCTGCGTTGCCGGGTCCAAATCTGAACCAAACTGAGCAAAAGCGGCCAACTCACGGTACTGCGAAAGGTCAGCCTTCAGGCCGCCAGCAACCTTGCTCATAGCACGCTTCTGCGCCGCACTACCAACGCGAGAGACAGACAAACCGGTATTGATAGCCGGACGCTGACCAGCATTGAACAAGTCTGTTTCCAAGAAAATCTGCCCATCAGTAATGGAAATAACATTAGTGGGAATGTAAGCGGACACATCGCCTAACAGTGTTTCAATAATCGGTAGCGCCGTCAGGGAACCGCCGGTTCCAGGAACCTTTTTGACTTCGTATTTGTCATGGTCGCCCAGTGCTTCTAGCCCTTTTTCAAGTTCTTCTTCTTCAAGATTACCAAAATAGCGCTTGCCATCTACACCCATCGTGTCGCCGGTTACTTCTGTACCTTTTTCCACAATGACCCACTCATCGCGCAACCGCACAGAGCGTTCTAACAATTGGCTATGCAGCGAGAAAATATCGCCAGGATACGCTTCACGGCCGGGCGGGCGGCGCAAGATCAGAGACATCTGGCGGTAAGCCCAGGCGTGCTTGGAAAGGTCATCATAAATTACCAGGGCATCTTTACCCTGATCCATGAATTCCTCGCCGATAGCACAACCAGCATATGGGGCAAAATATTGCATTGGGGCGGGATCGGATGCACCAGCAACGACGACGACGGTGTAATCCATTGCGCCGTATTTTTCCAGGATGTCCACAACGGCCGCTACCTGTCCAATACGCTGCCCAATGGCAACATAGATACAAACCATATCCAAACCTTTCTGGTTGATGATGGTGTCCAAGCAGATAGCTGTTTTACCAGTCTGGCGGTCGCCAATGATTAACTCGCGCTGGCCCCGGCCAATGGGGAACATGGAGTCAATGGACATGATACCGGTTTGCACCGGGGTATCCACACCTTTACGCTCGATGACGCTGGGTGCGATACGCTGAATAGAGCGCAATTTATTGGTGTTGATGGGGCCTTTGCCATCAATCGGGTTGCCAAGTGCATCAACAACGCGACCAATGAGGGCGTCGCCAACAGCAACTGAGGCGATCTCCCCGGTTGCGCGTACCTGATCACCAACCTCAATGCCAGTGTAGTCGCCCATGATGACGACACCGACGTTGTCGGGTTCCAGGTTAAGAGCCAAACCAGCTACGCCGTTCTCGAATTGCACCAACTCGTTGGCCTTGACGCCAGCCAATCCGTTTACGAGGGCAATCCCGTCACCAACAGAGGTGACGTTTCCGACGCTGCGAGTTTCGACTTTGTGCTCGAATTTCTCGATTTGTCCTAACAGGGAATCAGCAATGTTTTTGAAGTCTGGGGCAAGGGTTGCCATGAACCAACCTCCTAGGGATTTACGATTTACAATTTACGATTGTCGATTATTACTTTGTTAGATTTTCTACCGTTGCGGCGTCGAGTTTAGCGACAACGGCCGTTACCAATTTTACCGCATGATCATAATCGCTGCGATGAATGATCGCGCCGTGGCTGTGAATATGCCGCGCCGGAACACCAATAACGATGGTAGGCACGCCTGTGCCATGCAAATGAACGGCCGCGCCATCTGTCGTGCCGCCCATAATCACCGAGAATTGCAGGGGAATGTTCAGAGATTCGGCCGTATCAATCACCAGGTCACGCAGCTTGGTATTGGGAATCATGCGTGAGTCTAGCATGAGTAAAGAGGGGCCAGCGCCTAATTTTACGTCTGATTCTTCTGCCTTAATACCTGGCACGTCTCCGGCAATATCCGATTCCAGGATAATCGCTACGTCCGGGTTGACGGCACGGGCGCTGGTTGTCGCACCACGAATACCAACCTCTTCCATCACCGTTTGCACGCCGTAGAGGTCGTTGGGGGCCGGATTTTGCTGGAAGTGGCGCAGTGTATCAATGACGACGGCACAACCTACGCGGTTGTCGAAGGCTTTGGAGAGGTAGGTTTTCTCATTTGCCAGCACGACAAATTCGCTGTGTGGCACAATGGGATCGCCGATGTTGATGCCAACGGCCGTTACCTCATCCCGCGATGATGCCCCAATATCAATGTACATATCCTTCTTTTGCACAACCTTGTTGCGCTCATCGGCGGGCAGCATATGTGGTGGTTTCGCGCCGATCACACCAATCACGTCACCTTTGCGCGTCTTAATCACCACGCGATGCCCTAGCAAAACCTGATCCCACCAGCCGCCAAGCTGTTGGAATTTGACAAAACCCTCTTTCGTGACGTGCGTCACCATAAAGCCAATTTCATCCATGTGTCCAGCCAGCATCACTTTGGGGCCGTCGCCAGATTGATGACAGATCAAACTACCCAGCTTATCCTGGGATAGTTCGCCCAACGGAGCCATGTAGTCACGAAGCAGTGTACGAATTTCTGTTTCGTAACCGGGAATACCATGTGATTCAGTTAAAGATTTCAGGAGTTGTATGGTTTGATCCACGAAATTATTTCCTTGCGGAGCTTGTGCTGTATGCTTGGGATTTTAAGTGTGTCCAGGAGAGATAAAAAAGCCCCAGACAACTATGACAATTAGATGTTCAGTGTGAATTTTAAGGATTATACCCAGGAAGCAAACTAAATGCCCAGGCACACTCCTGGTAGGTTAGGCGATGTTACCTTACCGAGGGGCTTTTGTCCAATTATTCACAAGTAAATTTAGAGATGGTAGCTATTTATGGGGGGTGTTTGTAAAATGTAAGCCTATGTCAAAGACAGGGAAACAGTCACATCGGGCTGTCGCTTTCAGTTTTGTCTTCATTTTCATACTCTATTTGTCATTTGCACTGCGGGTTTATCACCTGGATACCTTTGGCTTTTGGACAGATGAGGGATTGACATCCCTGCGCTCTGAGTACCCTGTCAGCGAGATTTTGAGTAATCGTGTCATCATTCAAGAAGGTATTACCCAAGATACGCATCCACCTCTTTACTATCTTCTCATTCATGTCACCCGACGTTTATTTGGCAACAGCGATTTTGCCTTTCGCTACCCATCTGTCCTGGCGAGTTTGCTGCTTATCCCTCTGCTTTATCAGTTCGGACGACAATTGAACGGCCGTCCCCTCGGCCTCATCATCGCTCTACTCGCTGCTATCAACCCTCTGCAAATTTGGTATGCTAAAGAAGCCCGCATGTATGCCTTGTACATCCTTCTGGCAGCCATCGCCGCTTACCACCTCTGGCGGGTGCTCACCAGCAAAAAAATCTGGCGGCCTCTGTTTTTGTACTTGCTGTTTACGGGATTGGCATTGTATACACATTATACGGCCGTTTTCCTCATCGCCGCCCAGTCACTCTTCCTCATCGGGCTGCTGTGGCAGCGCGGATACAAAAGACAAATCATCGGATTAGCTATTGCGGCCACGCTGGTTGCCATTCCCATCGTCCCCTTCACCATACCCCGCCTCTTCACCGGTGCAGAAGCCAATTATCAGTACGTCCAACCCGGCATCATGCTGCAAGACGTAGTCCATTTCTTTGGTCTGGGCATGACGGTAGACTTTTCCCAGCTCCTGACCAGGTTGCTTGACCTGGGTGCATTTGCGCTGCTGCTGATTGGCCTATTTGCCGCCCGTCCACAACGGCTGCGCCTCTTTCTGCTCGCCTATTTATTGGCTGTTGTTTTAGGATTGATGGTCGGTTCCCTGCTCAAGCCTATGTATCAGGGAGTGCGGCACATCATGGTTGGCAGTCCAGCCTTCCTCATTCTAATCGCTTATGGCCTTCATTGGTTGGGTCGCCAGGCGGCATCCAAGGGTGCAGGTTACAAACGCATCATGTTTGCTGCTGCCGCCACGTTAGCTGCCGTCACACTCCTTGTTGGCCCCTTTATTTCTTTGCAAAATCTCTTCTTTAACAACACTTATGCTAAAGATGACTTCCGCGCTCTTGTTCGCTACGTAGATCAACATGCGGGCGACAATGACGTGGTTGTGTACAACAATGCCATCCAGCTTCCCATTCAAGAGCATTACCAACAGCGCGATGATCTAGCGGTCACGGCACTGCCCATTTATCCGCGCCGTGCTACAGGCACAGAACCAGAGCTGGCACAACTTGCCCAAACCTATGACCGCATCTGGTTTATGCCAGAATCTCCTGCGGACAAACGCGATGACGACCACTTGATTCAATCGTGGCTGGAAAACAACCTCTTACGGGTTGATGAATACACTGCCCACGCACGCACCACGCTTGTGGCCCTGACTGCATTTGACACGGCCGTTCCCACACTCCCTGTGCTGCCTCCCCACACCCTCCCCCTCACAATTAATTGGGATGTCATGCCCCAACTCGTCGGCATCACCGACTTCAGCACGCCCATCACCTTGCCCACCATTTGGATGAATCTGTATTGGCAAAGCAGCCCCACACCAGACGCGACAACCCAACTGCGGCTGACGCTGCGCGATCCAAATGATGCGGAATGGGCGGCATACAGCGCAAAATTGAACGGCGGTGCCCTTTGGCCGGAAGAGGGCATTGCGCGACGCAGCTACCAGTTGCCCCTGCCATTGGGCATTCCCCCCGGCGATTACACCCTATGGGCACAGCCCTTCACCGACCCAGAAGAAACCGCCCTGGGCGAAGCCCAAATGATTTCACACGTAACCCTCGCCCCTGAATCGGCGTGGCCAGTGCGTTTGGAACGGCCGTTTCCCACCCTCAACGCCATCCATTTTGCCAACGGGATGGCTCTGGCTGGAATGACCATGCCCGAAGAAACCGTCCGGCCCGGCCACAACCTGCCCTTCAGCCTCTACTGGCAGACCGACCAGCCCATTCCCACCGCTGGCTTGCAATACACGCTAGAAGTCATTGCCCCAGATGGCACAATTTTGCGGCAGGACACACATACCCCGGTGGTGGGCTGGCTGGAACAGTTGCCCGCAGACACCCTGCTAAAGGAAAATAGCGGATTGTATTTCCCGCCAGAAACAGAGCCAGGGCGTTATAAGTTACGCTGGCAGCTTTTGGTGGATCATGATGTTGTGTCAGGGCGACCAGCCTGGCGGCTCTGGAAAAGTCAGCACGTTACCTGGGGTGAAGTTTATGTGCAGCCCTGGCCGCTGATCACCGCCTTGCCTGAAGTAACCTATCGCACAGATGCGCAATTTGGCGATCTGGCTGCGCTGCATGGGTACGATATGCAAGTCGAAGCTGATAAACTGGCCCTGACGCTGCACTGGCAGGTGATGGCTCAGCCCACGACCAATTATTTTGTCTTTGTCCATTTGCTTGATGAAAATGGAGAAATTGTGGATCAGGTTGACTGGGTTCCTGTAGAGGGAACACGCCCCACCAAGGGGTGGCGAGCGAGCGAGGTGCTTGCTGATTCTTTCCTGCTCACATTGCCACAGGAGGCAGAGAGTGGCAGCTATCACTTGGCGATTGGCTTTTTTGACCCGGACACAGGGCTGCGTTTGCCAGTGTTTACGCAGCAGGAACAGCAGGTTGATGACCAACTGCTGCTGCCTGTGCCAGAACGTTAGGGGGGGGATATGAGGGAGTTAATCAAACGGCCGTTATACGGCATTTTGGCGGCATATGTGCTGCTAACGTTGGCCTATGGTGTGGTGAACCCCCTGTTTGAAGCGCCAGATGAGCATTGGCATTTTTTCACGGCCGTTGCCATCAAAGAAAACGGCCGTCTGCCCATCGCCAGTGCCGACACTGATGACAATCTGCTCAAGCAAGAAGCTGCCCAGCCGCCACTCTATTACGCGCTGGGAGCGCTGCTCATCGCTCCGGTGGACACCAGCGCCGCTGCCGATGAAGTTTGGCTGAACCCTTACGCTTCGGTGGGAGATGCCAGCGCCCTCACCAACCGCAACCGCGCCATCCACACGCCGCTGGAGGCATGGCCCTGGCGTGGCTACGCATTGGCCGCGCACATCCTGCGCATCTTTTCCACGCTGCTGGGCGCGGGCACGCTGCTCTTCATTTACAAAAGCGCCCGCCTGATCTGGCCGCATGAACCGGAATATGCGTGGTTAGGAACGGCCGTCATCGCCTTCTTGCCCCAATTCAACTTCCTGCACGCCTCCATCACCAATGATGCGTTGATTGTGTTCCTCAGTTCGGCGGCCGCCTACCAGCTTTTAGCATTCAGTGATCAGTATTCAGTGGTCAGTGATCGGTCAAACCGCTTACTGAATACTGATTACCGCTTACTGATGACTGGCATCACTATTGGTTTGGCTGCTCTCAGCAAAAATGCGGGCATTCTGCTGGCTGTGTATGCGGTGGGAGTAGTGATTGGTAGCTGGTGGCTGGCGGCTGGTCGCCGGTCGTTGACCATTGACCATTGGCGATTGGCAATTGGCAATTTACTCTCCCTGATTTTGCCCATTTTGCTGATTGCCGGGTGGTTGTGGTGGCGCAACTGGATGTTGTACGGCGACATCACCGCCACCAATGTTTTTATCTACTTTGCGGGTGGTGACCGGGAGTACACGCTAGGGCAGGTGTTGGCGGAAAGCGGCGGGTTATGGCAGTCGTTGTTTGCCATTTTCGGCTGGTTTAATGTGCGCCCGCCGGATTGGGTGTTTTGGCTGTGGAATGGGGTGGTGGGTACGGCCGTTCTCGGCACACTCAAAGCAATGGTCAATGGTCAATGGTCAATGGCCAATGGTCAACCAAAGCGTTGGCAATTGGCTATTGACCATTGGCAATTAGCAATTCTAAACCTTGCCTGGTTTTTACTCGTCTACGCTGGACTGCTAACCTTCATGCTGCGCACCGAAGCCGCACAGGGACGCCTGCTCTTCCCCGCCATCATCCCCCTGGCAATGGCCCTCACCTACGGCCTCACTCGCTGGCGCATCCGCCCCTTTGCCCCCCTGCTCCCCATCACCCTTGCTCTCGTTTCCCTTTACTGCCTTCTCTTCGTTATCACCCCCGTTTACGCGCTGCCGCGGGTTGTGGATGCGCTGCCTGCCAGCGCACAGCGGTTAGGCACGGACATGGGTGATGGATTGACTTTGGTGGGGGCAGAAATGGAAACGGAAACGGCCGTACCCGGCGAACCGATCTTCCTCACCCTCTACTGGCAGGCACAAACCACACCACACTCTGCAACGCCCTTCAAGTTGGAATTATTTGGTCGTGATTTAACCCTTATCGGGGAGCTACACAGCTATCAAGGGCGCGGTCTGTATCCCGCGACCCTTTGGCCGGCGAACGCCATCATCGCTGATCGCTTTGGCGTGTATCTGGACGAGGAGGTCACTGCTCCGGTGTTGGCGCGGCTCTTTGTGCGCCTGGTTGACGCCGATGCTGCCGGTGTGGAGGTAGGGCAAGTGAAGGTTATACCCTTGAGTTGGCCGCAAACCGGCCCTGCGCTGGCGCAGTTTGGGGATGGGGTGGCATTAACGGCCGTCACCCTCTCCACCACCACCGCCCACCCCGGCGAAACCATCACCGTTGATGTAACCTGGCGCGTTTTCGCCCCACCCGGCAGCGACTACACCACGCTGCTGCACCTGGCAGAAGCAGGGCAGCCCCCACTGGCGCAGGGCGACCGCCCACCGCTCAACGGCGACTATCCTACACATCTCTGGGCTACGGAAGAGGTCATTCAAGACCAATACGAGATCACGATTCCGGCGGGGTTGGCAGACGGCCGTTACCCCCTACGCATCGGCCTCTACGACCCCACAACCTTGCAGCGTCTCCCCGTTAGCAACGACAGCCAGCCACAGCCAGACAGCACATTTTTGATTGAAACAATAACTGTAAGTCCTTAATCACGCGCCTTCGCCCCCAAAAGATTTGACAAATCTGAGAGCTGCTAACTTGTTCCTAAGCAGCAATTCAAGAGCGGCAAGCAACGGTTCAAGAGCAGTAAGCAGCGGTTCAGGAACAGTAAGCAGCGGTTCAGGAACAGTAAGCAACGGTTCAGGAGCAGTAAGCAGCGGTTCAGGAGCAGTAAGCAACGATTCAGGAGCAGTAAGCAGCGATTCAGGAGCAGTAAGCAACGGTTCAGGAGCAGTAAGCAACGGTTCAGGAGCAGTAAGCAACGGTTCAGGAGCAGTAAGCAACGGTTCAAGAGCAGTAAGCAATGGTTCGGAAGCAACAAGCAAATGAATTTTGTCAGTCAACGACAACCCCACGCGCACCCGACCTGCCACTTGCTACTTGCAAACCCCCAATTGCTGTTACAATTTCTACATGAAACAGCAATGCGAAAATTGTGGACAACCTGTTTTAAGCACAGACACGGTTTGCTGGCACTGCGGTTGGAAATTAGCAACAGAAGTAAAAGCTGAGCCGCCACCAACAGAAAAACCGCGCAAAGTGCTGGCTGCACAACCCACCCAAGCAAATAACGCAGAACCGTACCAGTTAACGGCCATTGCCGTGTACGGCACACTAACACTGCTACTGATTGTGGCGCTGCTGTTGGTGATGCGCTCGTTGGGGCGGCAGCCGTTGGTGACAGTGAACGCAGATACCCGGCTGGGCAATCGCTGGATACCGGTGACGGGAACCGACCAAAGTTTCACGCTGGATTTGCCGCAAGGCTGGGCATGGTTGGATGTGGCGGACGGCCAATTTGCCACCACATTGGCCGAAAGCGTCCGGTGGGAAACGGCCGTCTACCCCCTCCATGCCATCGCCGAAGATGCCGATCTGCTGCTGTTAGCCGGGTCGGGAGACACCGTGTCGGCAGATGATGGCTTTGTGGTTGTGGCCCGCAGTCAACGACTGAGTGTGCTCACGCCAGAACAGGCGCAGCAGATGGTATCGCAGTCAGGAGAGGAGGTGGAAGTGGTGAATACGGCCGTTTCCACCAATCTCAATCGCGCCCCCCAAGCCCAATTTACTCTGCATCTTCTCGTGTCCAACGAGAGCTTGCGCTGTCAGCAGTTGTTTGTCCCCCAGGATGATGCAGCTTATTTAGCAGCCGCTTGTGCAGGAGACGGCCGTTACCCCAGCCTTTCCAGCAGTTTTGCCGACATCCTTGCCAGCTTCCAGCCCCTAAATTGAACCGGAACTAAGTTACCTTGACGCTCCTGTAACCACTTTGTACAATGCACACCATGTCAAACACAAACGCCCCCTTAAAAGAGGCACAACCTACATTTAACTACGGCGGTCAGGCCGTCATCGAAGGCGTCATGATGCGCGGCTCCCGCGCCCTGGCTGTTGCCGTACGCAACCCCGAAAATGAAATCGTCGTCCACACAGAACCCCTGGATGCCCGCATTTATGGCGGGCGCATTGCCCGGCTACCCTTTCTGCGCGGCCTTACCCTGCTGTGGGATGCGTTAGGATTAGGCATCAAAAGCCTGATGTTCTCTGCCGAAGTCGCCCTAGAAGAAGACGAGAAACCCACCGATGAAAACGGAGAACCCGGCAAAGTATTTGAAGGACCAGCCCAATGGGGCACGGTGCTTTTCTCCCTCAGTTTCTCCATCCTTCTGTTCTTCGTTTTCCCCGCCTTCGTGGCCGGGTTGGCCGAGCGATGGCTGCCTGCTACGGGCACGCAAATCATCAGCAACTTGATTGAAGGATTGGTGCGGTTGGCGCTGCTGGTCGGGTACATTTGGGGCATCGGCTTCATCCCCGACATCAAACGACTATACGGCTATCATGGAGCTGAGCATAAAACCATCAACGCTTATGAAGACGGGGCTACTCTCACCCCTGAAATAGTGGCCCACTATTCGCTGGAACACCCACGCTGCGGCACGGCCTTTTTGTTAACCGTCGTTATCTTTTCCATTCTAATTTACACATTGCTGCCGCCACTGGGCATTGTGGCGCGTATTCTGTCCCGCATTGTGCTGCTGCCGGTTATTGCCGGGTTGGGATACGAGTTTTTGCGCTTTACGGCCGCACATCAAGATAATGCCTTCATCCGCTTCATCACAAAACCCAATCTGGCTTTGCAACACCTGACAACCAATGAGCCAGACCCCACCATGCTGGCCGTTGCCATCGCTGCATTGCAGCATGTGCTGGCTTATGAAAACAACCAGCAAGAAGTTGCCGATTCCATCATTCTGGCGGAAGTGCCTGCCAGTAACATCGCCTCTTAGTTCATAAAACAGGTTTTTCATGGCAAGTAAAAAGAAGGATCCGCATCTCGCGGCAAGCAAAAATAAGGAAGGGTTGGCGCATTATGCCAATTGGGCTGTGGACGAAGCTGTCGCGGCATTCGAGCAGGCCATTCGCGCCGATCCCGATAACCCAGAGTATCATCTTAATCTGGCTCGCGCCTTTGCTCGCAGCAGCGATTACCATCAAGCCATGAGCGCTTTGGGTAATTATTTGCGCACGGAAACCGATGAGAAAATTGCCGAGCGGTTTGAGCGCATGTTCTCGTCGGCACTAGATGAAGTGGAAACGGTGTTGATTGAAACCCTGCGTAAACATGAAACACCTGTACAGCAAATAGGCAAGGCGATACAGATGTGGCTGGAGTACCGCATTACGATTGGGCGCACACAGTTGCGTATTCTCAAACCAGAGTTGTGGGCGGCAGCGCTGACTCATGCAGTAGGCAAGGTGAATTTTACGCAGCGCAAGCTGGCAGATGTTGCGGCCATGTACAAAGTGCCAGAGCGTTCCTTGCGTGAAAAGTATCAGGAATTGGTAAGCACCCTGGATGTGATGCCCGCTGACTATCGCTATTTTGTGGGCGAGCAAAATCCGCTGGATAAGCTGGTGGAAGCTGCCAGGGTTTTGGAAGAGTTAGACCGTCGTTTTCAAGAAGACTGACCTGTAAATGGTATTCAGTAAACAGTGAACAGGTTGCTGGCAGCGGCCAGCAACCAACTACTAGCTACCAGCAACTAATTAAGGAGATGATTATGGCGAAGCAATGGAAGAATCCCCCAGAAATGCAGATTGACACCGAAAAATCTTATATGGTGAAAATGGTGACGAATAAGGGCACCATTGAGATTGAGTTGTACCCGAATTATGCCCCTAAGACAGTCAATAATTTTGTATTCTTGATCCGTGAAGGGTTTTATGATGGGGTATCCTTTCACCGGGTGATTAGTAATTTTGTGATTCAGGGTGGAGACCCAACGGGAACAGGACGTGGTGGCCCTGGGTATCGCTTCGGGGATGAGTTCACGGGCAACCCTTTGAAGCATGGCACGGGCTTTTTGTCGATGGCAAATGCTGGCCCGAATACGAATGGCAGCCAGTTTTTTGTGACGCACTCGCCGCAGCCACATTTGGACGGCCGTCACACAGTTTTCGGCAAAGTCACCAATGGCATGGACGTGGTCAACGCCATCCGTCAGGGCGACAAGATGACACAAGTCACGGTGATAGAAAGCGATTAATTCTAAAGATGGTGACATTCAAGGGCCTTGTTCGCAAGGCCCTTTTTTATTGGGGCAAATTGGGCACGGTTGCGCGTCATATGGATATAGCAGCTTATTGGAGATGGCAATCATGGCAAAACGATTATTTGTACTGGTCAGTTTGTTGATTCTCGTAGGGTGTGGGGCTGGTAATGCGGAAACGGCCGTTCCCACCCCCACAACCGACCCCTCATTGGTACTGCAAGCCTCCATCCAGGCTACCATTGCCGCCCAAATAGGCAACCGCAGCGAGAATCTTTCCCGCTGGCTGTTAGAACTCAACGATGCAGAAGCACTCTGGGAAGCCGCTGGCGTTCATGAATACACCCTCTCCGTACTGTACGTGAACAGCCCACGCAACATCGTCCAAACGCACCACCTGCGCGTGCAAGATGGCGCAGTTGTGGAAGAAAGCGTGGAATGCAACCCCAAAGAGACCTGCATCATACAAAAGATTGATCCAAACCAAATCACAGTTCCCGGTTTGTTTGCCATCGCCCATGATGCCTTGCGCAACGACGAAATCAATGACAATGGCACAGAATTCAATTGGGACCCGATGTATGGTGTGCCAGAGTGGATCAGCCTCCGTTCCGCTAATTATCCAGTGTATTGGCAAGTTCTCGACTTCGCCGTGATTGAAGAATGACACACATCCCAACACAAATTATTCGACAATATCGCCAAATGACACAGCACATGTTGGCCGAACTGCCCGAATAACAAAAAAGGACGGCCGTTGTCGGTAACGGCCGTCCTCTCATCTATCTCGCTGCTTTATCCAGTCACACATGCGCGTGCGCGTGCGTCACCTCCTCAATCAAATCCGCTTCAAACTGCTCCTCTTCCGTTGACCCCTTCAGCGCAGCCGTAGACACCTCCCCCTGAGACACAACTGTCTGAATTTCATCATAATAACCTGCGCCCACAAAACTCTGGTGCTTAATCGCCTTAAACCCATAATCCGTGTGCAAGTCAAATTCCTTCTCCTGGAAGTCTGCATACGCCGCCATGCCCCGCGAGCGATAATCGCTGGCCAACTGGAACATGCTCGCATTCAAACTATGGAACCCGGCCAGCGTCACAAATTGGAACGCATACCCCATCTTCCCCAGTTCTCGCTGGAACGTAGCAATGGTTGTCTCATCCAAATTCAGCTTCCAATTAAAGGACGGGGAGCAGTTATACGCCAGCATCTTACCGGGGAATTCAGCGTGAATTGCTTCCGCAAACTGCCGCGCCTCTTCAATATCCGGGTGTGCCGTTTCGCACCACACAACATCTGCATAGGGTGCATAGGCCAGCCCGCGGCTAATAGCCTGCGTAATACCCGCCTTCGTGCGATGAAAACCTTCCACCGTGCGCTCGCCAGTAAGGAATGGTTTATCATTTTCGTCAATGTCACTAGTAATCAAGTCAGCGGCATTCGCATCCGTGCGGGCAATAACCAGCGTGGGCACGCCAGCCACATCCGCTGCCAGCCGCGCCGAAATCAGCTTCTGCACTGCCTCACGGGTGGGAACCAGCACCTTGCCGCCCATGTGCCCGCACTTCTTTGCAGATGAAAGCTGGTCTTCAAAATGCACACCCGATGCACCAGCCTCAATCATTGCCAGCATGAGTTCATATGCATTCAGGTTGCCGCCAAAACCAGACTCGGCGTCGGCCACAATGGGCGCCATCCAATACGTGCTATTGGCATCATCCAGGTGATTAATCTGGTCAGCACGGCGCAAAGCGTTGTTGATGCGCTGTGCCAGCATTGGGGCGCTGTTCGCCGGATAAAGGCTCTGATCAGGGTAAGTTTGCGCGGCCACGTTAGCGTCGGCCGCTACCTGCCAACCGCTAAGATAAATGGCCTTCAGTCCAGCCTGCACCATTTGCACAGCCTGATTGCCGCTCAATGCGCCCAGGGCATGAACGTAGGGTTCTTCCTTCAACAGTTTCCACAACCGTTCGGCACCCATGCGGGCCAAGGTATATTCAATTTTGATGGAACCACGCAGACGCAACACATCTTCGGCAGAATAAGGGCGCTTGATACCACTCCAACGAGAATCATTACGCCAACTATTTTCCAAGGCTTGTACTTCTTTTTTGTCAATCATGGGAATCTCCTTTTGGGGGAGATTAGCGATTGGTCATTAGAGATTGGCCTTACGGGAAGCACCAATCTCTAATTCCTCATCTCTAATCTCTTAATTTAAGAATTCGTACGCAGACAGCGTGAGAAAATCGGTAAATTCCTTACCGGTAATCAACTTCTCAAACAACTCGGCAGCCAGTTCATATTTGCCCTGGTTGTAAACATCTGCGCCAACGCGGGTTTTGATGTCGGCCAGCACTTGCGGGGCCATTTCGCGGTAGAGGTCGGCATTGATAGGACGGCCGTCTTCCAACACCGCATTCTCATTATTCACCCACTGCCACAACTGCGAGCGGGAAATCTCGGCCGTCGCCGCATCCTCCATCAGGTTGTAAATGGGCACACAACCATTGCCATCCAGCCAAGAGGCCATGTAAAGGATGCCCACGTCAATATTGATGCGCAGCCCCTCCTCCGTGATCGTGCCTTGCGGCACAGTCAGCAAATCTTGTGTGGTCACATGCACGTCATCACGCCGCACATGAATCTGGTTGGGCGTAGGCATGTACTGGTCAAATTCCGCTTTGGCAATGGCAACCAGGCCAGGATGCGCCACCCAAGTTCCGTCGTGCCCGTCTTTGGCCTCGCGCTCCTTATCTTTACGCACCTTCTCCAGCGCCGCTTCGTTTGCGGCATCATCGCCCTTGATGGGGATTTGCGCAGCCATGCCGCCCATAGCATGAATACCGCGTCGGTGACAGGTTTTGATCGTCAGCAGAGAGTAGGAGTGCATCATGTGCGTGGTCATCGTCACTTGGGCACGGTTGGGCATCACAAATTCGGGGTGGTTGCGGAATTTGCGAATCATGCTGAAGATGTAGTCCCAACGGCCGCAGTTCAAACCAGCAGAATGGTCTTTCAACTCCCATAAAATCTCGTCCATCTCAAAGGTGGCGAGGATGTTTTCGATGAGGACGGTAGCGCGGATTGTGCCGCGTGGAATGTCCAACTCATCTTGCGCCAGATTGAAGGCATCATTCCAAAGGCGGGCTTCCAGATGGCTTTCCAGTTTGGGCAGGTAAAAATAGGGGCCGGTACCTTTGTCTAGCAGCGCTTTTACATTGTGGAAAAAGAATAGGGCGAAATCAAACAAGGATGCAGAGACAGGTTGCCCATCCAACAGCACATGTTTTTCTTCCAGATGCCAGCCGCGGGGGCGTACCATGAGCACGGCCGTTTCCTCACCCAATTCATAAAACTTACCATTCGGATTTGTGAACGTGATGGTCTCGCGCACAGCATCGCGCAAATTGATTTGCCCCTCAATCGTGGCCTGCCAGGTGGGGGAATGCGAATCTTCAAAATCCGCCATGTACACACTGGCCCCAGAATTCAGCGCATTAATCACCATTTTGCGGTCAACCGGGCCGGTGATTTCCACACGGCGGTCTTGCAAATCGGCGGGAATGGGCGCGACTTGCCAATCACTCTCGCGGATTTGCTTTGTTTCCGGCAAAAAGTCTGGCATTTTCCCGGCATCAATGGCAAGCTGCCGCTCTACCCGCATTTGCAGCAAGCCACGCCGCCTTTGCCCCAGCGTGCGCTCCAGCTTTGCAACCAAAGCCAACGCCTGCGGGGTTAGAATTTCGCCAAATTCCGGGGGCACTTCTCCTAAAATTTGCATTCCTGTGGAAATTGTCATAATACCTCCAAATTGCTCACCCTCTGGCGCAGGCCAGAAAGTCCTGGCGCAGGCCTGAGAAATAGTGTAAAATCACCATTAGCGAAAATTCGCTGCAAGTGAAAACAAGTATAAAGGCGAAACAGAGTTTGTCAAGGGATTCGAAAACTCGGTTTCTGTAAAGAATCGGATTTTATGACGCTCTGTGTCATAAAGCATACGGAAAGGATAACCAATGAGCGCCAATCTCGTCAATATCATCTTTGGCATGAAAATACGGCAGGCACGCAGCGGAGCGGGATTATCGCTAACCGAATTGGCGCAGCAGGCCAGCATGTCTCCTTCTTATCTGACAGAAATTGAGCGGGGGCGAAAGTATCCACGCAACGACAAAATTTTGGCGCTGGCGGCGGCATTGGGTAAAGAGTATGACGACCTGGTTTCGATTAAGTTACGGCCGTCCCTCAGCTATTTAGAAACAGCCCTCTCCTCCTCCTTACTTGGCCGCTTTCCCTTTGCCGAATTTGGCTTTGAGACCGACGATTTGGTAAATTTGCTCACCCGTGAACCGGACAAAGCCAGCGCCCTGCTGCACGCCATCCTGGAAATTGCCCGCCGCTACGACCTGCAAGAAGAAGACTTTTTACGGGCGGCGCTGCGCTCTTACCAGGAAATTTACGAAAACCACTTCCCAGAATTGGAGCAGGCCGCGCTCAATTTCGTGGCCGAATTTGGCGCAGCTTATGGCATTGGCGATAACGGCGCGACCCAGGAAACATTGCTGCGCATTTTGCAGGAAGAATATGGGTACGTTATTGACGATACAACCATTGCCAGCAACGACATATTAACAGCATACCGCTCTGTATTTTTGCCTGGCCCGCCGCCCACACTGTTGGTAAACGGGGATCTCTTTTCACGGCAAATCAAATTCGTGCTGGCGCGAGAATTGGGCTACCAATACTTAGGGCTAGAGGAACGTTCGCTGGCTTCCACCCCCGATGAAATCACGTCGTTCCAACAACTGCTCAACGATTATAAGGCCGCCTATTTTGGCGGGGCGCTGCTCATTCCACGAGCCGCTCTCTTGGCAGACCTGGAGCAGTTTTTCGCATTGGAAACGTGGCAGCCAACCATTCTGGCAAACATGCTCACCCGTTATGACGTGACGCCGGAGATGTTGTTTTACCGCTTTAGCGAACTCATTCCGCAGCATTTTGACATTAAGATTCACTTTTTGCGCTTTCATGACGTGAACGGCCGTATCCAACTAATCAAACACCTCAACTTCAACCACCTGCTTGTGCCCAGCGGCATTGGCCTGCAAGAACATTACTGCGGCCGTTGGCTCTCAGCGCGTCTGCTGCAAGAGATGCAAGCCGCGCAGCAAAGCGGCGACTGGGATCGTTTTCCGCTGCCCGGCATCCACATTTCGCGCTTCCACGACGCCGACGACCAATTTATTGCGCTGGGGTTTGCACGCTCATTGGTGCTGTCGCCAGGGGTGAACAGCAGCGTCACCGTTGGCTTCCGCATCACGCCAGACCTGGCACAACGGGTACGCTTCCTGAACGACCCGGCCATCCCGCACCTGATCATCAACGAAACCTGCGAGCGCTGCCCCATCATGGACTGCGAGGTGCGGGCGGCTCCGCCCATCGTGCTGCAAGCGGAGCAGGAAAAGGCGCTGCGGCAGGAGGCACTGCAAACTGTGACGGCCGTTCCCACAACAACAGTTGTCCCCCAATCATGAAACCGCGTCCCCTACTCCTCTGCTGGCTGCTGTTCATGGCGACGGCTTGCCGCCGCCCGCCACCGCCTGCGGCAACTCCCCCCACGCCACAACTCCCCACGCAAACGGCAACGGCCGTCACCCCCACCACTGCCCCTCTTTCGCCAACAACCACCCCAACTCGCATCACAACACCGGCAACGGCAACCGTCACGGCGGTAACGGCCGTTCCTCTCACCGCAACACACACCTTCACGCCCGACCAGAGCAGCAGTGCGTATCAGGGCGCGTTGTGGAATGTGTCCGTGTTGGCTCCCATTGGGCAGAGCTTTGTACCCACCCAGAATATGTTAGATGTGGTGGCGTTGTGGGTTAAGGTCAACGGAGCAGAGGAGGCAGTGTTGCAAACGGCCGTGCATGAGGGCAGCCTGGACGGTCAAGTTTTGGGCCGCAGCCAGCCAGTCGCCATCCCCATTGGATTTGAGGGTGCTGTACGCTTTGGGTTTGAGACGGCCGTTCCCCTCCAGCCCGGCCAACCCTACACCCTGGAACTGCTGTCAGATAATGGAGCGGGTACGGCCGTTGGCTGGGTGCAGCACGCGGGCTGGGATGACCCCTATCCCCAGGGCAATGCTATTGTACAAGGCCAGGCCCAGTCCAACATTGACCTTTGGTTTGCAGAAGGCAGCCAGTAAGCAGTTTTCAGTAACCAGTGACTAAAAGAACAGTTCACTTACCAGTGAAATCACCAGCGAAATGAAAGTGAACAGCAAAATCAACCCGCCGACGACCAGAGCGACGATCGCGCCAATACCTAATCCAGTGCCCAAATGCACCGATTTTCCGGCGGCAATTTGCTCGATGGCCTGAGCCGCCTGTTTTGCCAGATCGTCCACATCCTTATGCGAAACACCCAACCACACGCTGTTGGGCTGCGGCATGGGAATCAGCAACTTGTACGCCGCACTGTCTGCCAAAGTTGTCCAATCATCCTGCCCCACTGCCACCGGGCGAATCAGCATGTTGACATCGGCAGCTTGTGGCTCTGCGGCAGACGATTCGTCTCCCGCCATTTGCAGGGTGATGTCCGGCAGTTTTTTTGCCAGGGCTTGCTGTAATTGGGCCATCATATCTGGTTGTGCGCCGGGCATCAGGGTGACGCGCACGGCCGTTAAATCGCTGTGTTGTTCTGCTTCGGCAATACGGCCGTCCCCACGCAAAATAGAACCGTGATACAGCCAAATGCCCACAGCCATCAGGCCATACGCCAGGGCCATGCCCAGATCACGCAGCAAATGTGCTGTCGTACGGGCGTCTAGCAGCAGCTCCACCAACTGCGAAACAATGTAAATGGCCGTGCCCAACACCGTCATCGTTGCCAGGAAGATGAACAGGTACAGGTAAATTTTGCGGGTTAATGCCTGACGCTCGCCCTGCCCATCGGCACCTTCGGCAACAGCGGCAGCCTGAATTTGCCGCCAGGGCAGCAGCCACACCGGCAGCCCGGCGATGATGGCGGCGATAAACCAGGCTAATCCCTGGCGCACATCGCCGACGAATGGCTCGCCATCCAACACAAAGAAGATCATGCTGACGATGCCACCCACGCCTACCAGCAGTACCAGCAGCCCCACACCGGCAACCAGATAAAGGTAAAGGCGGCGAATACCGGCTTGCTGCGGTTTTTCGGTGCTTTGGCGAGCGTCGGCGTTGAGGGTGACAGCGTGATACGCCCAAACAATGCCCATCACTATCAGCGGCGGCAGCGTCTCACGGATGTCGCCGTTGAACGAGGCTTTGAGTGCGGAGGCTAGCAACCCGGCGAGGATAGAGGTGGCAGAGGCAACGGCCGTTACCATACCCACAAAAACGGCCGCGTACAGATAAAACTTGCGCATGGCCGAGCCTGTTTCCGTGGCTTGCCCGCCGCGAAACAAACGCTGCGCCCACAACCAAAACGGCAGCCACAACCCCAAGCCCACCAATAACCGTGTCAGTTTGGTTGCCAATGTTCTCGTTGTGATTTCATAGGTTGGCGGCGTGCCAATTTTGTACAGCAGCCAACTCAGCAGCGACACCACAGCCCCAATGATCATGCCCAGTCCCACCGCGCTGAAGGCAAAGACGTAGAGGCGGCGCACGGTAGCCTGTCCTGTGGTTTCTGCGGCGTAATGCCGTGTGTGCTGCTGCAACACATGCCGCTGATAAAACCAAAAGATAGCCAACACGACCATCGCTGCCGGGTAGTAAATGGCGCTGTCACTCAGGGTCTCTACCGGATAATAAATGTAGCTGGGAACCTCTGCATTCAACAGTTCGCGCCAGACGGCATACAGCAGGCTGAAGGTGTTGGCGGCAAATGGCGCGAGATAGCCAGCCATCATGCCATACAGGTAGAGCGTGCGCAGGGTAGAGGTTTGCTCATCTTCGTCTTGGTCGGCTAACCGCTGTGCCCACAACCAATGCACCAGAAAGATGGGCAGGCCCACGAGGATGACGGCCGTTTCAAAGGCGACGGCCGTTTTCGGTGTGGTAATCCCCGGCGTGAGCAAGCCGCGCAGCAGGGAAATAATCGCCCAGGTGACGGACTGCAAACTGATGGCGCTGACGGCCAGAATATACCAACGACGTACTACGATCATGACGACCCCCTTTGGGAATGCGGACTTCTGAATGCGGAATGCGGAATAACGATTGACTCGCCACTCGTCACTTGCCACTTGCAAACTCGCCCTAATTACAGCCTGTTTCGTTTTCCCAGCAGCGTGCCCAGTAGCGTGTACCTGACCAGATTTTCCATGCTCCGGCTTCGCGGCGCAGCTCTAGCGTGAAGGTGGCTGTGGTGGTGTTGCCGCCGAATGGCTCGTTTTGCGAAAATCGGGTGATGGCGGCGTGGGCAACGGCCGTATCCCCGTTGATTTGCGTGTCGGAGATGGAAACGGCCGTGTCCTCATCAAAGCGAAACGACCAGGAATAGCTGCGTACCGTGTGCGCAAAGGCGTCGCTATTTGCGGGATAACCGGGTATCGCCGGGGACAAATAGCCATAAGCGCGAGCATATTCCTTTTGTTGCAAAGCTAACAGGTAATTGTAAGCTACACCATCGGGCGACTCTTCGGGCTGGTAGGTGGGCGGGGGCTGGCGCAAGGTGACGATGACAGCGATGGCGACCAATAAGACAATACCGATAACAATTCCAATGAGAAAACGGTCTGCCTTTTTCATGGCGGCTCCTATTAAAGAAGGAACACAGAGTACACAGAGAAGACACAGAGATTTATAAAAAGAATGCTAGAGAATGAACGAGTCTCTATCTCTATCTCTACCTCTATCTCCATTCATTATAATGGATTCGGGGATGTTCCGATAGAGGCTACGGCGAGGTGGGCACGCCCCAAGAGGCCAGCTTGCCGCCAATGAAATCGAGGCAGGACTGGTGCGCGGTACGGCCGTTGCCCACCGCCTCCACCGCCTCACCAAACGCCATATAAATCGGCTTGCTGCGGTCAATGGGGCCAAAATCGCGCATATGCTCCCCATTCCCCCAAAAGTCCGTTTTCACCGCCAGCGGGATAACCGGCACACCCGCCTTCTTCGCCAATTTGACGCCCAAACTGTTGAATTCCTGCGCATCAAACAGACTGCGGCGCGTGCCCTCCGGGTAAACAACCACCGATTTGCCCGCTTGCAGCATCTCCGCGCCGCGATTCAGCACCGTCTGAAAATCCTCGCGGGGATTGGTGCGCGTCACAGGAATGGGGTCTCGCGCCCGCATCACCGGGCCAAAAATCGGGTAGCGAATGAGCGACTCCTTGATCACAAATGACAGCGGTTTGATCGGCGCAGCCAGGCAAATGGTCACGCCATTCTCCAAAGAACTCATGTGATTGCTGACAATAACCACCGGCCCCGGCGTGGTGCGTAAATAATCCAGGCCGCTGATGTGAAAACGGCCGCCGCTGCGCTCAATCAACTTGAAAATGGCGTAAGACGTGGCCGTCCACGCGGCCAGGTCATACCGCCCCCGCGCCACCACACGCCGCGCCCGAATGATGATGCTGGCAAAACGGAGGTGGAAGAAGAGACGGCCGTTGCCCCCCAACCTGTCCAGCCAATCCCGGGGCATATCCGGCGGCGTATGGTACTCGTTGTTCGCAAATTCGTGCATGATTTATTTAAGAACTCAGCGCGAAGGGCGCAAAGATCGCAAAGTTTTTTCTCCGGTATTTTCTTTGCGTTCTTCGCGCCCTTTGCGGTTAAATAAAATCCGTCATTTCAGGGCATCAGCCAAATAAGTCCGCATTAATGTCGTCCAGGTTTACCTCGCGGGAGGGTTTCTTTTTGCGGCCGCGCATCTCATCATAAAAATCTTCATCGTAGCGGCGCGAGCGCACAGGGATGGGCATTTTCACGCCCCAGCCCAGCAGCAGCACCTCTTCCTTCTCCTGCAAGCGGGCCAACATGCCGCGCAACTGCTCGCGCCCGGCCAAGCCGGTCAGCACGGCGCGAATGTCGTCCTCATCGCCCAGCCAGCCGGTGATGCGCGTGCCTAGCTGGGACATGACTTCATCGTCAATGCCGGACGGCCGTTGGTCCACCACCAGCAGCGTCACAAAATATTTGCGCAATTCACGGGCGATAATGCCAAACGCGGTCTGCCCGGCCAGGTGCGGATTCAGCAGCTTGTGCGCCTCCTCAATGGCAATCATCAACGGGCGTGGCGGGGCGCTGCCCATGGTCTTATGCTCCTCCGTTTTCTTCACCCAATGCTGGCGGATGCGCCGCGTGAGGATGTTGCTCACCAGCAGGTAGTCCAGGTCGTTGTCAAATTCGCCAAAACCGAGGATGACGTGACGGCCGTTTTCCAATTTATCCACAATCGCCGACACCGCATCGCTGGCCGGGGTCTCCACCACATAGGGGCGGTCGTTGACCAACGCCAGCTTGCGATGCAGCGCCTCCGCCGCCTTTTCATGGACGTTGTTTTGCCGTGCCCACGCCGCCACCGAATTCGCCGCCGGTTCCGTCACCGTTTTGCCGGAGTCGGTGGTGTAGGTTTCTGTCGCACCCGGTTCCAACTTCATGAACTGCGCGAACCAATCGCGGCCAAATCCGCGCTCCAACGCATTCAGGGTGACGGCGGCCGTATCCGTCAAATTGAGCGTGTCGGCCAGCAGGTTAATGTCGCTGGTCTGGAAATCGCTGAGAGCCAGTTCCAGCGTGAAGTCGGGTGTGTGGCCGCGCACCAGCGCCCCTTTGCCCAACGCCGCCACCTGCACATGCTGCCCAAACAGCGACTTCAGCCCCCAAACTCGCGTATTTCGGTCGGTATCGCTGTCATCAAAAGCGTACTCGTTGTGCATGTCAAAAACCAGCGCGGACGCCACCTGCTCCTTCATCACACCGGCCAGCACCATGCGCGTGAGGAAGCTCTTGCCCGTACCCGTTGCGCCAAAAATGCCGCTGCTGCGCTTCACCAGCTTTGCCAAATCCAGCCCCACCGGGTGATGGGGTTCGGTGGTCGTTGTGCCGATGGTGAAGGAGCCGGGGAAGATTTCGGCCACGTCCCCTTCATCTGCCAACCGTACTAAAGCATGGTGGGCGGGGACGGTACGGACTGGGCGGGGTGACGGCCGTTCTACCTCGCCACTCTCCACTTGCTCCAGCCAATCCATATTGGCGATGGGGTCATCCGGGCCGCGATCCATCATCAGCGTGGGGTACATCTCCAGCGTGGTGTACAGCGTCTTGCCCAGCAGCGCCTTTTGGATGGCGGGCTGCATCCGTTCTGATAGCTCGTCAGCGAAGCGCGGGTCGGTTGCGCCAAGCTGCAAGTCCGTCACCAGCCCATAAAAGCGCCATGTGCCGCTGTCGCAAACGACAAAGCTGCCTTCCTGCACCGTTTCGGCGGGCACAGTCAGCCGCACGCGGAACCCCTCTTTCAGTCCGCCACCGATAATGTAGCCAATTGGTTGAGTGAGGTCATTCATAGTTCTAGTTTCCCCCCATCACCGGCAAAACGGGCAACGCATCGCTCAACGCTTCTAGCGTGGGGACCAGCATGTCGTAGTTGCTGCGCAGGAGTTCGATGATTTCTTGGGTAACGGCCGTTGCCCACCCCACATCCTCGCCGCGCAGCAGGTACACATCGCGCACATGCGCCACCAGCAGTTGGTCAATGGGCACATTGTTGCTGTTAGCCCGCAAAATCAGCCGCAAATAACCCAACTGACTGGTGAAAGCGCGAATTTCTGCCGGATCGCGCACCAATTCCACCGGGTCCAAATTCAGCGGCGGGCGCGGCGGCAAACCATGCCGGATGCTGCCCTGCACCTGATACCCCACCGCCAACACGCTCATTTCAATGGGCAACATACGGTTTTCGCGCTGGTCATTGATCAGCTCTGTGCTGGGCGTTTCCGCCAACACCAGCCGCCGCACCAGCGGGTCATCGTCAATGTGCATGTCATAAATGAGGCCATAGATAGCCTCGCGGGCATCCACCGGCTGCGCCTTCACCAGGCCACCAAAGGCAGGCGCTTGCAACTGGCTGACACGACAGCCAACAGCAAAACCGCTGGTGCTGGCGCGTAATATTCGACCAAATTCAATATTTGTCATAACAACACCTTGTCAATCAAATTGTCAATAACCAACTACTAATGGTCAATTGCCAATCTGTTTTGTTGACAATTGACCATTGGCGATTAACAATTGACCATTCTCACGGTCCCATAAAACGGGTTTTGCCGCCACGGGCCAGCCCCTTGCTGCCTTGTTTAGCGGTCAGGCTGCTGGAAATGCCGTATTTTTGCATGGTCAGGTCAATCATGAAGTTGAGTTCTTCATGGTCTTGATGGCCAACGACGGCCATTTCATCGGCGCGGGCGATGACGTAGGGGTAGTCGCCAAGTATCTGGCATTGGTCGTGCAGGAGGGCATGTACGGCAGTTACCCCCCCCTCATCCTCCGCTACCCAACGCGGAATATCCACCCGCGCAATGCCCCGCCCGGAATGGAAATAGAAGAAGCACACTTCGTTGGCGCGATCATGTTCAGCAAAACGGGCATTGGGCGGCGAGACATTGACGAACACTTTGCTGCGCTGCCCCGGCTCCAGCAGGCGGCGAAAGAGGGCGACATCATTCAAGCCGCCGCCCGCGCCGGATTTGCCCAGCGATTTCCAATCAAACTTGGGATCGCCGAGGCCGGTAAGGGAACGCAGCAGGGTGACAACGGCCGTCGTCATCGGCCGATCAATAAACCCCGCCAACAGCGCCCCGGCATCGCGCACCTTCGTCATCCCTTTTAACCATGCAAGCACCTTATCATTGAGTGGCGCTTCGATGTCGCCGATGGGCCAGTAGAGCAGCCGTTGGTCGAGAACGGCCAGCACGGGTTGGTCGCCGCCGCGCAAATTCCAGGCGGTATCGGCCAATGTGCCAATTTCGCGCAGATCGCGGGCGATGCTCACCTCGCCGCTGCCCATCACAAACTGTGCCGCTTCCTGGTCGTTGGCCGGGTAATGCAGTTCGGGAATGGTGAAGGGCTGCGGCGCACGGGAACCACCATAAAAATAGATGATGCCGCCAATATTGATCAGATAGTAGAGGTGGGCGGCGTGGCGGTCGGGCATGATTTGCGAGCCGTCGGTGGCGACGATGATGGCCTGCGCTGGCGGCGCGGCCGGGTTGATTTGGGCGTTGAGGGGTTGGATGTGGTCGAACGGCCGTGCAGAGCGGTACAGCTTGGGATCGGCCAGTTGTTGGGCATGATCAAGCGCGGCTTCAATGGCGACCCAATCGCTGGCGTATTGGTCGAGAATTTGCAGCAGGTCGTCGGCCGTGCTTTTGCGGTCTTGCAGGCGCTGCGCCGTTGCCTGGGCCATGCTATCTATACCTTTTAATAGTTTTTCAATTTCCAGAGTCATTTTCTAATAATTGTAATTGCGTTGCAGTTGGTAATAACAATCCTGACCATCGAACATCAATGACTTCATCAGGCAAACACTCATTCAGCATCCACCCCATCACCGTACCGCAATCTTGACAAAATGCCTGACTATCTGTCATATCTACCAAATAGGGCATGACCCAATCGCGCCTAGCCTGTGATTCTATGGGTGCTAAAACCAAAATTACATCATGAAGCAAAGCATTTTGATTGGCAATATGCACAGATGAGGGGTTTTCTGAATGAACAACATACCGGTTGACTAAAATGAAACCTGCTCGCTGCAAGGTTTTAGTTAATGCAGCCCATCCTTTTGGGTTCCAATGATGAAAAGTAAAAATGAGACGGCCGTTATCCTTCAAAACTCGATGACATTCTGAAAAAATATCACCTAAAACACGATCATATTGCCCATTCCCATTGGCATGTTGATCAACCGCAGCATCCCCTAATTCATAGTGCCAATCCGCATCCGTTGGTAACAATTGCCGCAGCCAAACCCGGAAAAAGGCAGCTAAATCACTGTATTGCACACTATCAAAATATGGAGGGTCGGTTACAACATAATCTACGCTGTTATCTGGTAAATCTAAATTAACTGATGATCCTTGAATCAGGATGAAACGCCGGGTGCCTGATGTCAAGTCTTGGAAATCATGAAATTCTGTTCCTAAATCTACCTCTCCCTCAATAAACACTTTTTGCGGTTTCCCTTTTACAATGCGTCGTTCTTCTGGCAAGTTTGCCCACTTCCTTCCCCGCACAATACGGCTGTAAAAAAGATTCTTTAAATTACCAGAAGATTTTTTGGGATAAATGGGATTATTTTCAGCGGCCGTATATGGAAAAGAGTAAGCATGATGTGCAAAAGTATGGCGTATCGCACCTGGACGACTTTTCTTTGCCCCTTTGTACCCACAAAGCAAAGAATTGAACTCCAAAGATGTAGATAGCAACAAGGCCAAATTCAAACGAACAAGTGGATCAAATTCAGGCAATATTGCGACAGCTTCTTTCAAAAACATCAACTGTCGACTGTTGTAAACATCTAAATAACTATCAATATTTCTGTCCAAAAGGCTTTTTGATTTTGGGCCAGGCATAATCGCAAAATCAGTAGGGGAAAATGGATATAAAGGACGCTGTTTGTTTGTATACCCAAGCGTATCTAATTCGATTTGACTAATTGCGTTGAAGAAAAAGCCATGTTCCTGACATTCGCCAGCAACAGCAATAGGCAAATAACGCTGATAATACGGGCTTTGCAAATCATCCTGGTACGAACTCTTACATTGATCACAAACCTTGTCTGACTTTTCAATTAATGGCAAATGTGACCAATCTATAGGCGACTCTGCCAGTAGCTTCTCGCCCTGAAAAATGGAATGGGTTTGGGGATCAATCTGTATAATTGAGCCATCACTGTTATACCTGAGAATAAAAGAATCAACAGCTAATACATCCCGACAATCACAATGTCGGCGTAATCCATAGAGCATAAACTGCCACTCGTATGACAAATCACAGCGAGGGCAAGTAATCTGATACAAATGAGACAGTTTGTCACTCAACGCCTTGTAAAAATGGTTGAAGGCTGTTTTTAAGTTAGTCGGAGGAACTTTAGAAAGCGTAGCTCTTGCCTGAAGTATGGGGATTGGATCAATGTCTGCGCCAATGACATTAGCGCCGAGACGAATTGCTTCATGCAGCGTTGTGCCTCCCCCCATCATTGGATCAAGAATTAGCATGCCTTCTAGTCCCCCGGCCGTATAATAATTTTGCTTGGACACATCTTCTACTAAATGTTTTAAGATAGTACGAAAGGTACTGCCGCAGCGCCGCGCCCACCATTTATGTAGGTAAGTATTCGGCCGGTACAAATGCTTATTATAAGACTCAAAAATTGCTAATTCGTCGGCGAAGTCAACGTCAAATTGTTGATCAATACGCATATCAATATAACTTATCACCACCAACAAACATGTCCGTCAACGACATGGTATCTGGCGGTGTCTCCTTCTCTAACTCTTCATTCAATTTATCTTGCAGTAACTCTATAAAAGAGTCGGGGGATCCAACAGGAGGGGTTGTGATTTTATTTAATGAGGGTTGGAACTGAGTAAAGATAGTTTCTTTCAAGAAAAGCGTGTATTGATTAGCTTTCTCATCGAAATTAAGGCCATAAATAAGCCAAATCAATTCGGCATGTTCGGGTTCCACTGTAGGTAAGTCGGGCAAAGTTTCAAAAAAAGTGTCTTGTAAAGCAACCGCTATCTTTTTCTCCCACCCATTCAGAATTTTGCCTTTGTAAATTATTTGAGGGATTAGTCGTTTTCGTGATGAAGAAAGGAAATCCGGCCGCATATTGGAAGGATAGTCTGTTTTTGCTCTATTTGGACGATCTTCCATGTAATATTTGAAGGGGTTGCTTACGTTACCTGAAATATAAACGGACTGAATTTCTAGTGCGCCAAAATCGAGAATCCGACCATAATCATCAAACGAAACTAACACAAAATCAACATTACCGGCCGAATTGCCATCGGCATCATTTAATCGCACTTCCCCCAAACTCGTCCAATTAGTACCTTCAGGGAAGAAAACTTGCGCTGCATCAGAAACAACTTGCCAATCTTGCCTAAACCGCACAGGGCAAGTAATCGTCATAACGCCATCCGCTAATATACTACATACTCCAATGGGGTCATTGGCTTTGCTTTTTGTGCAAGACGGAACTTTATTGTTGTATGGGCACAGCTTGTTTTTCCGATAATGCTCGGCACGATTTGATAAATTATCAACAGGAAATCCGAAAACTTCCCCAAGGTGATGTTTAGACATCGTTGTTGCTCCTATCATAGATTCACAAAGTGTAACATAAATGGGCGCTACTTTTTTGCCGCCCGCTTTGCCAACAATTCTTGCTGAATAGCGTAAAACTGCTCGCGGTTGAGTGGGTAACGCCAGGCCACCATCACCGAGAACAGCAGCATCAACGCCGGGATGACGCTGACCAGCAAGCGCAGCATAAACAGGGCGCTTTCCGGCTGCTGCACGTACACGCCGCCGCCGGTGCTGCTGACAAATCCGCTGGCGGCCAACAACTGCCCCACCATAAAGATGGCAAAAGCGGAGGCCATTTTGCGGAAAAAGACGAGGTAGCCGGCGTAAATGCCTTCGCGCCGCTTGCCGGTTTGCAGTTCGTCGGCCTCTACTACGTCGGCGACGATGGCCCAGGGCACGGCATTGGCCGCGCCGTAGCCCATCCCGGCAAAGATGGCCGCTACCAACATCACATTCTGCCCACCCGGAGGCACCTGGCTGAGAATGCCCAACACGATAGCCATAAAGACCATGCTGCCAATATAGGTGTTGCGCTTTCCATAGCGGCGCATCAATTTTATCACGATGGGCATACTAAGAAAGGCCAACGCCAGCACCGTCGCCAGCAGCAGGTTATCAAAGCCGGGGTCAACGCGCACGTAATCTACCAAAAAGCGCACGAAGACAACCAGCACCACGTCAACGGTGGTGAAACTGAGCAGATAAATGACGGCCGCATAACGAAACGGCCGGTTGCTGAACACTTCGCGGAAGGTTTGCAACGGCCGTAACGGGTCTGTGTCCGGCTCGCGCTCTGGCTCCTCAATATATTTGAAGAGGATCAGCAGAGGGATGGTCAGCGTCAGTCCCCACAGAGCGGCCGTCAGGGCATAGCCGCTGCGAATGGCCGCCGCATCGCCGCCCAGCCATTGGCCGAAGACATCCTCCGCCAGCAGGGTAAAGGTTCCGGCCGTAACCAGTGCCGCCAAAATGGAACTGCCCATACGCCAGCCTGCCAGGTTACTGCGCTCATCAAAGTCCTCAGTCAGTTCCGGTGTGAGGGCGATGTAAGGCACGTTAACCAGTGTGTACAGCGTATCGAAGAGCAAGAAGGCCAGGCTGTAGTAGACGGCCAGCCCTGCCGTGCTGTGAATGGGGGGCACGTAAAACATCAAAAAAAAGGCCAAACCAAAGGGTACAGCACCGAAGAGGAGAAACGGCCGTCTGCGCCCCCAGCGCGTCTGTATACGATCACTAAGCATCCCCACCAATGGATCGTTGATACTGTCCCAAATGCGGCCAATAAGCACCACCGTACCAGCCAGGCCCGCGCCAATTCCGACCACATTGGTTAAAAAGATGAACCAAAAGGTGTTGCGAGCCACTGTTGCTGACGACGTACCCCAATCGCCCAAACTGTAGATGAACTTGGTGCGGCGCGAAAGTTGTTGCCCGGCGACGGGGCTGGATGATACGGCGTCACTCATGGAAGCAATCCTTTTGCCAATGTGTGGGAAATTGGGTTCATTGGGAACTCATAGGGTAATGGTTCATGCATCATGCGTCATCCGTCAATATTTTCTGGGAACGTATGACGTATGATGAATGAAATTCTTGGACCCCGCAAAATCCCAAAAAACCGGAACTTTTTGCACGCGAGCGGCGTCTTTAGAATCGTAGTTGGTTCGTTGGTTAAGGTTAGCGCAAAGGAGGTGGGTCATGCCTACTCTGTATATGACTTTTTGGTCTGTAACAATGATTGGTGCAATGAGCTTGTGGCGGCTGCGCAATCTGCGGCGGATGTTGGCGGTATTGGTAATTACGGCCGTGATCCTACTCTTCAGCCAAACTCTATTTGTTCAATTGTCCATTAATGCTGGTTTAGATCCCAGTGCCGTACTCACCGAACCGGCCCGTTTTTTAGCCAGTGGCCCGATAGGCTGGCTGGCGCTGCTAGTTATGCCCTGCGGCTGGCTCGGTCCCATCATTGGTCTAAATTTGGTGCAGCGCATAGAGGCCAGTGACCAATAAACGGTAAACAGTGAACGAGCTACCGTTCACTTGGCTCCCATCAACTTCAACACGAAACGCAGCATTCCCCGAAAAATACCACCAAAGAAACCAGCATGTGGTTTAACCGTCAGGCTTTCTTCCATATGCATCATTGCTTGCACAAAGCGGCCCTGACGTAAGCGCATCAGGCTGAGGGCACGCAGTACCTGGCTTTGCTTATCACGATCGCCATCTTGAGCAAAAAGGGCGGCAGCATCACTGTAACATCGGGCCGCTTCGGTCTGATCTTTAGCGGCGGCGTACAAGTCGCCCAGGTTGCCCAGTGCTTGCGCCTGACGGTTGTCGTCGCCCAATTGTGCAAAGGCATCGGCCGCCTGGGTCAGAACAGCCAATGCTGCATCTCGCTGCCCGCGCAGACGGTGAATGACACCCATGTTGTTCCACATTTCGGCTCGACCCGCTTCGTTAGCATCGGCAGCGTAGAGAGAGACGGCCGTTTCAAACTTCACCAACGCCCCCTCATAATCCCCCGCCTGAAACAAATGTAATCCCTCATCCTTTAACACATCAGCCGACATGATGAACACTCCTCAGGCAAATTTGCACATTGGGGGCTTGCCTACCGCAAACTTACCGCCTATACAGAAAATGGCAGCCTTTATCGCTGCCATTTGCCAAACAAACCAATTGGAGAGAGACATCTACCAGGTGATTTCAAGAATACTCTCTGCAATCTGGCGCAGATGCGTCACATCCATCTGGCTCAGGCGCTGTGCGGTTTCCAGATAAATCATACTTTGCGGATTAGCAAGAAACGTCTGCATTTGCGGTGAAAGCTCATCAAACTGCCGCACCAAACGCAGTTCCGCCTCATGCCGGCTTAATGGCCCGTGCTCCGCATCCAAAAAACCACTAATAGAAACGCCCAAAAAACGACCCAATGCTTCCAAATGTAAATAAGGTATTGGCTGGCTTCCCGATTCGTAAGCCTCAATTTGAGTGAGGGACACATCTAATTTCTCAGCCAGCTCTTGTACAGAGCGTTTTTCTTTTAAGCGATATTGCCGCAACAGCACCCCTATCATCCGATGCCGCAAAGCTACCATATTCATATAATCTACGTGTGGCTTTGCAACCAGCGTTTCACTACCCCAAAAATACCCCATTGGCACATGCAAGTACAGCGATAGCACTTCCAAATCAGGCAATGAAATAGGGTGCTCCCCCGCTTCGATGGCAGCAAATGCATCGTCCGATAATTGCAGGACGGCCGCACATTCTTCCACAGAACGCCCGGCATGTTTACGAGCCTCTTCAACTAAATTTCCCAACTTTTGTGCGCGGGGGTTTGTTTCACTCATAGCTTCGCTCTTATTTGTGAGTAGTCTGCTTTATGCACCAATAACAGTAAAAACAGCTTCAATCTCAGGCAATGACGCTCCTTACAATGCGCCTATTATATTATGTACACCTGTAGATACGCAATGTTTGTTTTTCGGGCAGCAAGAAAAGCAAAGAGCCTTTTCTTGCCATATGCCGATGAATGTGATAATTTGTGCAGCACCCTAATCAATCTCAACATACGTAACCCACTACGTTTATATTTTTTGGTCAACTACACAATATCCAGTTTCTTGCGAGAAGCTGGAAAAATAGGGCAAACCAATTACTTCCCAGAGCTTTAGGGTACATACTCTGAGGCACATTATCAAACCACTGCAACCGAGGTAGCATGACGCCAAGCGCTCAATTTTTAGAAGTTGACAACGTCTCACTTTACTTTGGCGGCAATGCTGCCTTATGTGATGTCAATTTTCATGTAGAGCAAGGAGAAATCCTCGCTATTATTGGCCCAAACGGAGCTGGTAAAACCTCCATGCTCAACTGCATCAGCGGATTTTACCGGCCACAAAAAGGGCGCATCCTCTACAAACAACGCGACCTCACCAAAACCTCCACCCATCAAATTGCTTCCCTGGGCATCGCCCGCACATTCCAAAATATTGCTCTCTACACCGGACTAAGCACCCTAGACAATCTGATGGCCGCCCGGCACATCCACATGCAGCAAAACAGCCTGCACAGCATGTTGTATTGGGGTCGCGCTCAACGCGAAGAAGTCACCCACCGCACTTACGTTGAAGAAATCATAGATTTTTTGGAGATTGCCCATATTCGTAAAGCCATCGTGGGCGCACTGTCCTATGGTCTGCGCAAGCGTGTGGAATTGGGTCGTGCGTTAGCGCTGGAACCAGAACTCTTGCTACTGGATGAACCCATGGCAGGCATGAACGTCGAAGAGAAAGAGGACATGGCCCGCTTCATTTTAGACATCCACGAGCGACGCGGCACAACCATTGTGCTAATCGAACACGATATGGGATTGGTCATGGACATCTCTGACCGTGTGGTCGTGCTGGATTTCGGGCAAAAAATTGCTGCTGGCACACCGGATGAAGTCCGCAATGATGACAAAGTAATACAAGCTTACCTGGGGCAAGCGTAAAAATGGTCGATGGTCAATGAGTAATCCGCAAACACTCCCGCAATATTTTTTGCAGCGCGTACAAACGTATGGCGTCAGTAAAATTGCATTACGCCAGAAAGAGTTTGGCATCTGGCGCGAATTTTCGTGGCAGGATTCCTATGAAAACGTACGCGATTTTGCGCTGGGTCTGATTGTGCTGGGCGTGCAACGCGGAGATAAGGTTTGCACAATTGGCGATAATGACCGGCAGTATTTGTGGGGCTATTTGGGGCTGTTAGCGGTCGGCGCAACGCAAGTAGGCATTTATACAGATGCTATTTCCGAAGAGGTAGCCTATATTGCCGCACACAGCGATTCCACATTTGCGCTGGCAAAAGACCAGGAGCAGTGTGATAAGCTGCTGGAAATCCGCGAGCAGCTACCCCATATGAAGCGGGTGATTTATTGGGATGAGAAGGGGTTGTGGCATTATGATGACCCCTGGCTGATCTCGTTTGCAGAGGTGCAGGCGTTGGGGCGGGAATTGGCACAGAGTGAACCAGAACGGTTTGATACGGAGGTGTGGCTGGGGAATGAGGGGGACACGGCCGTTCTCTGCTACACATCTGGCACAACCGGCCTACCCAAAGGGGCCATGCTCAGTCACCATAATTTGATGACCAGCGCCGAACTCTTCCACGAAGTAGACCCCCGCTACGACACCGACAACCACGTTAGCCTGCTGCCATTGGGCTGGATCGGCGAACATGCACTGGGCATTGCCCCGCACTGCTACACCGGCATGATCATCAACTTCCCCGAAGAGCCAGAGACCGTGCGCGAAAACGTGCGCGAGATTGCCCCCGAAGGCATTCTCTACAACTCGCGGCTGTGGGAATCACTGGTAGGCATGGTACAGGTGAGCATCAAAGAATCCACCTGGCTGAATCGCAAGTTGTTTGATTGGTTTTTGCCGGTGGGCTACCGTGTAGCAGACAAGAAATTCGGCCACGAAAATGCGAGCACGGCGCTGCAATTGGCATACAAGTTGGGCGATTTGGCTGTTTTCGCGCCGCTGCGCGACAAAATGGGCCTATCGCGCATTCGCACGGCGTACACGGCCGGCGCGGCCCTCAGCCCGGATGTGATGCGCTTTTTTCATGCGCTGGGCATCAATTTGAAGCAGGTGTACGGCTCAACCGAGGTTACGGGCGGGCTGACGATGCACCGCAATGGCGATATTAAGTTTGCCAGTGTGGGCAAGCCTGTGCCGGGAACGGCCGTCAAAATCCACCCCGACACCGGCGAAATCATGCTTGCCGGGCCGGTTGTCTTTCAAGGCTATTACAAAAATCCAGAGGCGACCGCTGACGCTTTGTGGGCAGACGAAGACGGCAACCAATGGTTTCGCACCGGCGACGCCGGGTACGTGGACGACGACGGTCATCTCATCTACCTTGACCGCGTGAAGGACATGATCACCCTGGCGAATGGCGAGCGCTTTTCGCCGCAGTTTGTGGAAGGGCGGCTGAAATTCAGCCCCTACATCCGCGATGTGATGGCCGTCGGCGGCTCCAACCGCGATTTTGCTACCGCGCTGATCGTGATGGATTTTGGCAATGTGGGCAACTGGGCAGAGCGGCGCGGCCTGGGCTACACGACCTTCATTGACCTTTCGCAAAAGCCAGAGGTGTATGCGCTCATCAGCCAGGCGGTGGCGGAAGTGAATGAGAGTTTGCCGGTAAACGGCCGTGTGCAACGTTACGTCCTCATGCACAAAGAATTTGACGCCGACGAAGCGGAAATGACCCGCTCGCGCAAACTGCGCCGCGGCGTCCTCTACGACAAATACGCCGACATCATCGAAGCCATGTACGATGGCTCCGATGTCATCAATGTGAAAGCCACCGTGCGCTACCAAGACGGCAGCGAAAGCAGCGTCGAAACATCTGTAACCATTGCTACGCTGGAAAAAAAGGGTGAATGATGAATGCGGAATGCTGAATAACGGCGAACATTTAGCATTCCGCATTCATCATTCAAAATTTGCTTATGAACTGGCAGCTACTTCCCCAATTTGCAATCACCGGCCTGCTTAATGGCGGGCCAATCGCCCTCATCGCTCTGGGCATTGTGCTGATTTTCAAGTCGTCGGAAATCTTCAACTTTGCGCACGGTCAAATGCTGCTCATCGGGGCGATGACGACCTGGTGGTTTAGCGCGGATGAGGGGTTGGGGCTGCCATTGTGGACGGCCGTACTCCTGGCACTCGCCGTCTCCATCCTCTTGGGTCTGCTCATCGAGCGCCTCACCCTGCGCCCCATGACCGGGCAGCCGCTCCTCTCCATCATCCTCATGACCCTGGCTCTGGGTCAATTCCTGCAAGGGCTGACCATCCTCACCTTCGGCACCACGCAGCGCAACTTCCCCGTCATCTTCTCCATCACCGACCCCTACCGCATCACCCTGCCCTTCACCTACAACGACAACCCCATCATCGTCATCCTCAAGCAAAATCTCGTCTGGTCTTTTGTTGTGGCGATGGTCTGCGTGATTGTGCTGGCGCTCTTCTTCCAATACACGCGCACCGGCCTCTCCATGCGGGCCACCGCCGAAGACCACGAAACCGCGCAAAGCGTCGGCATCCGCATCAACCGCGTCTTTGGCATCTCTTGGGCCATCGCTGGCATCATCGCTGCGATTGGCGGCGTTCTCATTGCCACCGCCAGCGGCCTGGATTTGAGCCTTTCCATTGTGGTGCTGGCCGCATTCCCGGCCGTGCTGCTGGGTGGATTAGAGTCCATTCCCGGCGCGGTGCTGGGCGGCTTGATTATCGGTCTGGCGCAAGGGCTGGTAGGCTTACCCAACAACAACTTTTTCATGGGGCCAGAAGTGGCGCAAGCGATTCGCAATTCCACCGAAATTGTGCCCTATGTTATCTTGCTCATCGTCCTTGTCATCCGCCCGGATGGGTTATTCGGGCAAAAACGCATCGAAAGAATTTAGAGATTAGAGATTGGCGTCAATCTCTAATCTCCAAAACAAAAGGAAACCGCATGGCTGTTTTGCGACCGGCTGGTGATTTTGATACCAGTTACGAACAAGATATGTCCGTCATCCGCAAGCGCTGGCAGTGGGTGGCGCTGCTGCTCTTTTTGGCGGCGCTGTTCGCGTTGCCCGCTTACGCTCCGGAACCGGCGGTGTCGCTGGTCAACCGCATTGGCATTGCCATCATTGCCGTGCAGGGGTTGAACATCCTCACCGGCTATACCGGGCAGATTTCGCTGGGGCAGGCAGCCTTTATGACGGTGGGCGCGTACATTTCCGCGCTGCTGGTAGGACAGGCGGGCTGGAGCTTTTTCCTGGCGCTGCCGGTGGCGGGCTTGGGCGCAGGATTGGTCGGCTTATTGTTCGGCCTGCCCTCGCTGCGAGTCAAGGGGTTTTATCTGGTGATGGCGACGTTGAGCGCCCAATTTATCATTCCCTGGTTAACGCGGAACACGTTCCCTAATTTGTTGAATGGGGCACAGGGCATGAATGTCCCTGTTCCGGTTATCAAGCTGCCGGTGATTGCCAACACTTGTTTTTTGGGCACGACGTTTGACCCAGAGACGGCCGTCTGCCTCTACCGTTTCGCCACCCCCAATGAATTCATCTACATCACCCTCGTCGTGCTGATCATCAGCACAGTGGTGGCGCTCAATATTTCGCGCAGCCGCCTGGGGCGGGCCTTCATCTCCGTGCGCGACAATGATTTGGCAGCAGAACTGCTGGGCGTGAACTTGTTTGCGTATAAGCTGCGGGCGTTTTTTATTGCGGCCGTTTACGCTGGCGTCGCCGGGGCGATGCTGGCGCACAATCTGCGGCACGTCAATTCCCAAACGGTAGGGCTGATAGACTCTATCCTGTTTATGGGCATGTTGGTCGTGGGCGGATTGGGCAGCAATTTGGGCCCGATTTTTGGCGCAACGCTGGTCACGCTGCTAGAGGAACTAGCAACGGTATTAACGCCCATTTTAATCACACTGATGCCTGATATTGCCGGGGGCGCGACGGCCGCGTTACGGCCGTTAATCTTTGGCCTGGCCCTCATGCTCTTTCTCATCTTTGAACCCAGGGGGTTAGCTTATCGTTGGACATTAATTAAGGCGGCGTGGCGATTACGGCCGTATGCCCGTTAGGAGGTGATGCAGCAGCGCAAACAAAACAAATAGACAACCCTTAAGAGGCAACCATAATTAGCTTGATCAAAGGAGATGGAAGAATAATGAAAAAATGGACAACCCTAACCCTGTTCATTCTACTCGGTGTATTACTGCTGGCAGCTTGCGGCAGCCCGGCAGAAGCGCCAGCCAACACGACCACCAATCAGCCAGCAGCCGAAGAACCGGCTGAAGAGCCGATGGCGGAACCGACCGAGGAACCAATGGCAGAACCCACTGAGGAGCCAATGGAAGAACCGGCCGCAGAAGAACCAACCGAAGAACCTATGGCAGAGCCGACTGAAGAGCCAATGGAAGAACCGGCCGCAGAAATGCGCACCGATAATCTAGAAGGCGAAACCATCACCTTCTACCACTTTGGCGATCTCTCCGGCCCCTATGCAGCCATCACCGGCCCGCTGGTCTTCGGCATGGAAGATGCCGTTGCCGCCATCAACGAGAACGGCGGCATTCGCGGTGCCACCATTGAAGTGCAGTTCGCCGACACCGGCGGCAGCGTGGACGAAGCCGTCGCCGCCTACGACCGCTTCACTGGCGCAGATGACAACGCCATGATCATGATCACCTACGGCTCCGGCGAAGTAGAAGCCCTTGCCAGCCGCTTTGCTGAAGACAAAATCGTCAATCTCTCCGCCGGGTTAAGCGCCGTTGGTTTTTATGGCCCCGATTCCGGTTATACCTTTGGCCTCGGCCCCATTTACCCCGACCAATTTGGTTACTTCCTCGACTACGTGACCGCCAATTGGGACACGATCAAACCTGCTACCGCTGGTGACGAAGTGAAGCTGGCTTATTTGAGCTGGCCGGGCGCATTTGGGCAAGGCGCTCTCACCGATGAGACCCGTGCCTACGCAGAAAGCCTGGGCGTAGAAATTGTGGCCGAAGAAACTTACGACCTCTCGCCAACGGCCGATACCACCACCGCCATCTTAAATGCACAAGCCGCCGGAGCCAATGTTATTTGGACGAACTCATTGGCCTTTGGCCCAGCCGCATTAATGAATGGCCTGGGTGCGCTCGGTTTGCAACAAGACTTCATTCTCGGCGGCTGCAACTGGGCAATGGACTTGGCTACCTACGCCTTTGTCTCCGACCCAGCATTGGCAGCGGGCCTCATTTCCCCGTTCCCCTACCTCTGGTGGAATGATGCCGATCATCCTGGCATTCAGTATGCGCAAAGCCTCTTCACGGCCAATGAGCGCACGGCCGGAGCACAAAATGTTGGCTACCTGCTGCTCGTTGCCGGTGTGGACCTGGCAGTGAAGGCCATCGAGCAAGCCATCGACACGGTTGGCTTCGACAACCTTACTGGTGAAGCAATTTACGATGCCCTCACCACAATGGGGCCGGTTGAACCACTGGATGGCGTTGTACGCATGGATTACTCTGACGGTGTGCGTGCGCCGCGCTTCTCGCAACTCCGCCAGATTCAGGGTGGGCCAGATGCCTTTAACGTGCTGCAAGATTGGACAGAAATGCCTGACCTGCGGCCTGTATTTGATAATTAAAGTGTAGAGTGCAGAATGTAGAGATAGAGAAATTCCCTATCTCTACACTCTGCCTTTATCTGAAACTAATGCTATCAGTCAACAACATTGAAGTCGTTTATAGTGATGTGATCCTGGTTTTGCGTGGGATTTCGCTGGCGGTGGAAAAGGGGCAGATTGTCTCGCTGCTGGGTGCAAATGGCGCGGGTAAAACGACCACACTCAAGTCCATCTCTGGGCTGTTGCTGCGCGAGGATGGGGCCGTCACACGGGGTGGTATTGAGTTTGATGGGCAGCGGCTGGATAAACTGGCGGCGGAAGAGATTACGCGCCTGGGCATTGTGCAGGTATTGGAGGGGCGGCGGCTGTTCCAGCATTTGACGACGGAAGAAAATCTGCTCACTGGCGCATTAATCCATCCCAATAATCGGGCAGAAATCCGGCGCACGCTGGAGCAAGTGTATACGTATTTCCCAGCTCTACCGCAGCTGCGCAATCGCACGGCCGGATATTTGTCTGGCGGCGAGCAGCAAATGGTGGCTATTGGCCGGGCACTGATGTCCAGGCCGCGTCTGATGCTGCTGGATGAACCATCATTGGGACTGGCCCCGCTGCTGGTGCAATCTATTTTTGAGATGGTGCGGCAGTACAACGAGGAGACCGGGGTTTCGATTTTGTTGGTGGAGCAAAATGCGAATGTGGCTCTGCAAGTGGCTGATTATGCGTATGTGATGGAGAACGGCCGTATCGTCCTCGATGGCTCCGCAGAACAGTTGGCACAAAATGCCGACATCAAAGAATTTTACTTGGGGCTGACTTCTGTTGGGGAGCGTAAAAGCTACCGCGACGTGAAACATTACAAACGGCGCAAGCGCTGGCTAGGATGAAAACAAAAAACGGAAAACGCGCTCGGTTTTCCGTTTTTTGTTTCTTGTTTTTTGTTTACTTTTCTTCGGCTACCAGGCTGAGAAAGTACTTGTGAAAGCGTAAATCGTCCGTCAGTTCCGGGTGGAAAGAGGTGACAAGCCATTTGCCTTGTTGGGCAGCAACGGCCGTGCCATCCGCCAACTTTGCAATTACCCACGCTTCTCCCTTCGCCGCAACCAGGCGCGGCGCACGAATAAAAACAGCGGGAAACGGTTCCCCATCCCCATTCGCAAACACCGACACATCCAGACCCGCCTCAAAGCTATCGACCTGTCGTCCAAAGGCATTCCGTTCCACTTCCACATCCATAATACCCAGCAGTGGTTGGTCACGCCCAGCCGAACCGTTGCCAATCTCCTTCGCCATAAAAATCATGCCCGCGCATGTGCCCCACAGCGGTTTTTGTGCAGCGAACTGGCGCAGCGGTTCCATCAAGCCATACATCACCGCCAGCTTACCAATGGTCGTACTCTCCCCGCCAGGAATAATCAGGCCATCCAGCCCTTCTAAATCTGCGGGCAGGCGCACTTCCACAGCCTCCACCCCCAACGCCCGCAGCATTTTGATATGTTCAATGAAAGCACCTTGCAGCGCCAAGACCCCTATTCTCATTATCCCGCTCCAGCATTTCAGCAACTCAGCCAGTCAGCTAATCAGCAGAAACTGAAATGCTGACTGACTAAAATGCTGAATCGCTAATCTACCAGCCGCGCACCGCCAATTGCTCGCTTTCCGGCAGGCTGCTGACGTTGATGCCAACCATCGGTTCACCTAAATTCTCGCTCACTTCCGCCAGGATTTGCGGATTGTTGAAATGGGTGGTCGCCATCACAATAGCCTTTGCCCGCTTGACCGGATCGCCGCTCTTGAAGATACCGGAGCCGACAAAGACGCCATCTACGCCAATCTGCATCATCAGCGCGGCGTCGGCCGGGGTGGCAATGCCGCCAGCGGCAAAATTAACCACTGGTAAGCGGCCCAATGCCTTCGTTTCCGCTACCAACGCATAGGGTGCGCCAATTTCTTTGGCGTAAGTCATCAGTTCTTCGTCAGGCATGGCTTGCAAGCGGCGAATATCGCCCAAGACTGTGCGTGCATGGCGTACCGCTTCCACAACATCGCCTGTGCCCGCTTCGCCTTTGGTACGAATCATGGCCGCGCCTTCGCCGATGCGCCGCAGCGCCTCGCCCAGGTTGCGGCAGCCGCAAACGAAGGGGATTTTGAAGGGGTGTTTGTTGATGTGATACGCCTCGTCCGCCGGGGTCAGCACTTCACTCTCGTCCACGTAATCCACACCAATGGCTTCCAAAATTTGCGCTTCTACAAAATGGCCGATGCGGGCCTTTGCCATTACCGGGATGCTGACAGATTGGATGATCTCCTTAATCATGCCGGGGTCTGACATGCGGGCCACGCCGCCATCCTGGCGAATGTCTGCCGGGACACGCTCCAGTGCCATGACAGCCACCGCGCCCGCTTCCTCGGCGATGATGGCTTGCTCTGGCGTTACCACGTCCATGATCACGCCGCCTTTCAACATTTGGGCCAGCCCACGCTTGACTTTGATACTGCCTACTTCACTTTGACCGTTTGAATTTCCGTTGTTGCTCATTTTCCACTCTCCTCAAGTGATTTAAGATTGGTTCAATCTCGTCGATTGAACCAATCCTGTCGTTAACATTTATTTCGATTGTAGTAGGGCAAATAGGGTAAAACAAGGGGATTGGTCTTGTTAATTGGGGTGGTTATGGTAATTGAGCAGGCCGGTTTGGGGGAATACGGCCGTATAAGCCTTTAGTACCACCCCCACCACAGAACCATTGCAACTGATTCTGACGATGTTTATAGTAAGGTTATCATGAACTGGCTTCTCTTCATCGCACTCATTTTGTTGTTTATTTGGTCGCTGCTACCAATCAATAATCCTGCATCGGAAAAAGAAAAGTAAGAAACCAGGAAGACACTTGTTTCACCGTTTCTCCAGCACCAGCAAATGCGATAGTCCCAACACGGCAAATGGCGTATTCTCCGCCGCGTACAGCATCTTTTTGATGAGCTTACCCAATCCTGGCAGCCGGTTTTCGATGTTGTCATAACCGCCAAAGATGACGCCGTGATGAACGGCCGTCACTGGCAGCTCGGCAAACAGTTGCAGCAGCCCCCGCCTTGTATATGCCCGTACATGTGGGGCCAATTTATTGCGCAGCGGATCAGGCAAGTAGTTGACCAGCGGCTTATTGCCAAAGCGATACTCGCCGCGCCAGTAAATGCCATGCTGCTCCACCGGATACCAGCGATTGGGGCAAAAGAGGAGCATCCGCCCGCCTGGTTTTGTCACGCGCACCATTTCGGACGCATACCGTGCATCATCATCAACGTGTTCAATCACCTCATTGCTAAAAACGAAGTCAAAGGTGTTGGCAGCGAAGGGCAGCGTTTCGCCTACACCGAGGGCCACGCCTGCACCGGTTTGCCGCGCCATCACAGCGCGATCCTGCTCTACTTCCAGGCCGAAGCAGTGGCTGCTGTACGCGCCAAATGCATCCAGCCATGTGCCCAGCCCGCAGCCATTGTCAAAAATGGTTGCATCCTCTAGCTGCACCCATTGGCGCACCATATTCAACCGCCGCTCCTGCCCAGAACGCCACACGTAGCCCGGTTCGCCGCGCAAGGCGGCCTTGTCTGAATGGGTCACGCTTCCTCCATCTGCTGCAACTTGCGTGGCAAATAGCCAATCACATCTTGTAACAAGCCGTCTATGCGCTCTCCAGTTAATAAAGCCAGAATAAAAATTAGTGTGGAGGCACAGGCTAATACGCTGCTGCCAATGACGGCCCAGCGCCAGGGGAATTCGCTAAATAGATATGTGTGCATGCCTACCGCGCCGTTGTACACGTACACGTACCAACGCCAAATACCACCACCAACGGCCGTTCCTAACCACGCTGCCACCACCCCCAACAGCATCAAGCGATATTTACGCCGAAAATCAGGCAAAACGAACAACACGACAAGCAATACAAACTGGAAAATGATATTTGTCGTCTTTACAGCCCCAAACCGGTCAATGAGATAATCACCGCCATTCCAAATATCGGCGGCAAAGAGATTCAGCGTCACCGCCCGGTACAATTGGTAAAAAAACAGCAGCGTCAAACCCACCAATACCAGGCGGTTCAGACGATCTGGTGGCAAGCCACGGCGTCCCTTTTCCATGCCAGTCACGAGCTTAACCTCCCACCACCACTTCATCGTACTTGCGGCGTGCTTCTTGAATATCGCGCCAGGTGAGGGCTTTTGGCTGATCGGGCTTGCGGGATGGGTTGCGCAGCAAGTAGGCTGGGTGGAAGATGGGCATGGCATGACGGCCGTTCCAATCAAACCACTGTCCACGCAGCTTCGTAATCCCCACCCGACCCAGCAGCGACTCCGTCGCCACGTTACCCGTCAGCAGCATAATCACCGGGTCAATCAGGCGAATAATCTCTAGCAAATACGGCTTGTAAAAGGCAATTTCGTCTGAAGTTGGCTTGCGCAGCGGCTTGCCACCATCACCGGGCGGCAAACGGAACACGGCATTGGTAATAAACACATCTTGCTCCGGGTCAAAGTTCACCGCCTGCAAAATCTGATCGAGCAATTTTCCCGACCGCCCTACAAACGGTTTACCCAATCGGTCTTCCTCTGTACCCGGCGCTTCACCGACGATCATGAGTTTTGCCGCTGGATTGCCACGATAAATGACCATATTTGTGCCCATTGGGAACAGTGGATCATCTTCCATCTTCATCATGTGTGCCACCAAATCATCTAACGTGGCAAAGTATTGCGGTCTTTCTTCAAATAGTCCGAGTTGTGAATTCACTTGGATACCCTCTCATCTGCCCTGGCGTGTATGCCAGGTCTATCGCTTTTCCATGTTTAGGCTTGCTCTGCAACGGCAAGCTGCCAATGCTTTTTTAATACCTTTGCCGAATTCTAACAACCCTTTCCCAACCTCGCACACAAATCCCTATCTATTACTCCTAAACAAAAACGGCCGTTTCCCACGTAAGAAACGGCCGTTTCAATAAAAAGAGTTACGCTTATTTACAGCTAACGCAGAATGGTTAGCGAATCGCTGGTTTCCACGTTATCTGCGGGCAGATAATCTAATTCAGCATGTACCACGTCGCTGACAGTGACTTCATAAAGACCTGGCTGCCGGGTACGTAACAGGAAAACGGCCGTGCCATTAACATCCGTCACGCCAACGTCAGCAAGCACGGTATCACCCGGCGTTTCCGTCAGGAGAGACACAGTTGCATCGGCGACCGGCACACCATATTCATCAACAACGGTAACGGCCGTCAGCAAATTAAAATTCCGTCCTTGCAGCGTGTAGCTCATGGCAATGTCAGCTACATGTATACTGGCGCTGCCCGCTTGCAGCAAATCCAGCGCATCCTTGGCCTGCACCAAACCAAAGCCATAATGGACATCCCGTCCGGGATCACCCAAATCCAACGCCGTTTGCTGCATCGCCAGGCGAATGGCCTCATTCGACCAGGTTGGATTCGCGCTCCAAATCAGCGCCGCCACCGCCGAAACATGCGGCGTCGCCATCGAAGTGCCATCCCAAGCCTCGTACCCGCTGGCCGGATAATCCAGCAAATGAGTAACGTCACCGACGAATCCCAACTTGTTGGCAACCAGGAACAATCCATCTTCCTGGCTGAGACTGATTCCCGGAATATATGATGTGTTACCATCGCCCAGCGTACCCCAGAAATTGCCCGGTTCATTGTTGTAAATGACTGCCGCTGTGCCACCGCTATTTTGCACATTCATCACTTTATCGTAAAAGCTGATGTCGCCGCGAGCGCACAAAACGACCGCATCTGCCCAGGCTCCGGTTGCGTCGCACAGGCCACCATCTACCAAAACGCCGGATGCCGTACCATACGGACTGTACTCAATACCATGAGCGGCATAGGTCACGCCGTCAACGGCTAACTCATCGGTGGCAACGTAGGAGGTGGTACTCAACACGGCCACGCCCGGCGCAGCCAACTCAACAGCGTCATTGAATTGCGAGAAGTCAGCAACCACATTGTCGCTGTCCACCGCTGCCACGGAAATAACTGATGGGTAAGAGGCCGGGTAATGGTATTCGTCAATGCCATCATTACTGGCAGCGGCGACAGAGAGGATGCCCCGACCATACAAAGCGGCAAAGGCCTTTTCTTCCTTGCCGGTGGCCTGTGTCCCGCTCAGGCTCATGCTGATGACGTTGGCGCCAGCCCCTTCGCAAGCATAGGCGGCGGCAACGAGGTCAGAACTGTGGGCGGTAGAAACCCAGAGGCCATCAAAGTCGAAGATTTTGACGATAAATAGGTCTACGCCGGGAGCAACGCCGACGACGCCAACTTCATTGTCGATGCCGACAATCGTACCGGCTACATGACTGCCATGACTATTACCATCGTCGGTGAATAGCTCGCCATCTATCTGGGAGATGCCATCTACGTCATCGGGCAGGTCTTCGTGCCCCGGATAGTAGCCGGTGTCGATGATGCAGACCTTGCGGTTGGCTCCATTGTAGCCATCTGCCCACACGTCTGGCGCTTGCACGGCCGTTACCCCATAAGGGATCTCTTGCGCAGTCAATGTTTGCAACTGCGCTGCCAACGACACACCAGCAGCCGGGCCAGCCAACTGGCGCACCGGGTCGGTATCAACACTCACCACGTTCGGGTTGCGCTGAATACCCTTCAGTGCGGCTTCTGGCAGGGTGACGGCAAAACTGTTCAATTCGGTAAATTCATAATGGAACTGCGCCCCGGCACGGGCCAGCGCACTGTGTGCCGCATCTCTGTGCTCGGCGGCGTATTCCACATACACGCGCACCTGCGTCGGTGTGTTCGCATTGACTCCAGCAACGGCCGTCACCGGCACAGCCACGAGCAAAATCAACAGAACAAACATCCCCAACCGACGAATTGATACTGTGTTCATAACTTTTTTCTCCTTCATAAAAGTAGCGCGATTGACAAAATCACTCCAACAGCATTTGATCTGCCATAACAATTGCCCAGATCAAAATGGGAAATCGAATGTCTGAAGAAAATATTTATGCGATAGCTCTCTCCTTTTGGCAGAGCATAAGGAAAAGCAAACCCGGATTGGATGGCTCCCACCATGCCAATAGCAAACCATGCAGATGTCTACCATGATCTGTTAGGCTATTGCGTTTATGTACGCACGCAGACCAAGATTTCACCAGTACGGCGTGCGTCATGTCTATACAAAATGCTTCGGCTCCACATCCCCATTATCAACAAGAAGGTTTGATTAATGCGGGGATCAAAGAAAGGATAGCAAATCTTTCCGCTTAATACAACCAATTTAGCCTCGCTGTGATGGCTGCAATCTGCCGCAATGGGAGATGAGGATTGTTGTCATTCAGCAAGGCCCACGCTATCTTTGCCGCCTATGTGTCGTACAAAATATTTTGCAAGTATCACTCTGCTCATGCTGTTGGTAGCCTGCCAAATGCAACCTGCCACACAAACTACCAGCAGCCCTATGCCAACCCACACCAGCACACCCTCTAGTCACAATTCGCAATTAGCAATTACTAGTTCGCAACCTACCGCGTCCCCCACCTCCCCGCCAACAATGGCACCCTCTTCCACAGTGACGCCGACGCCTGCGCCGCCATCACTGGCTTACCTCGCTGCCGCCATTGAGCAGGAATTGGCCGATTTTGATGGCCTCAGCAGCTATGTTGTGCGCAATCTGCAAACCGGTGAAGAAATCAGCCACAATCCCAACCTTGCCATCGCCGGGATGAGCCTGATCAAAATTCCGATCCTGATCAATGTTTACCGCGTATTGGATGGCCCGCCGAATATAGAGGAACACAAGCTCATCACGCAAACGACGGCGCTGTCTAGCAACTTTGCCGCCAATCTGCTGCTGCAAACGATTGCCCGCCAGCCCAACAGTTACATTGGGGCCGACATTGTCACCCAATCCATGCGTGATTTGGGCTTGTATAACACATTTATGGCTGTGCCCTATGACTCTGATCCCCGGCCTGATTATCCGCAAACGTACCTGACGCCAGCCAATCAGCGTACGGACATCACCACCCACCCAGACATCTACCGCCAGACGACGGCCGCAGACCTGGCAGCGATGTTGCAAATGCTGTATACGTGCGCGAAAAACGGCCGTTCCCCCCTCCTCGCCACCTACCCTGACGAACTAACCCAGGGCGAATGCAGTGAAATCCTGCAAATGCTGCAACTGAATGAGCTGGTGAAATTATTGGAAGCCGGTCTGCCTGACGGCGTGACCATTGCACACAAAATTGGCTACATTGATGACACCTACGGCGACGCGGCCATCGTCTACTCACCTCACGGCGACTACATTTTGGTGCTGGCTCTCTATTATCCAACGTGGTTGGAATGGGACGTGGCGTCTCCATTATTCACGCGCATTTCGCAGTTGGCGTATGATCATTTTAATGACCCGAATGCGTATGGAACGGCCGTGCTCAACACCCCCCCGCAGCTCAAGGATACGCCCGCCCCGCCACCCACGCCAGATGTGCCACAGGCCATCGTCGTCGGCACGCAGGGAGTAGGGCTGACTCTGCGCCAATCACCGGGCGGCGCGGAAATTGTCATTTTGCCAGAGGGTACAGTGGTGGGACTGCTAGACACCGCGCCCACGATGCTCAACGGCATCGCCTGGCGGCAGGTGCGCACAGCGGATGGGGAGGTTGGTTGGGTTGGCGCGGAGTATCTGGCGGGGCAGGAATGACTCCTCAGACAGCAGCACTCTCTAAGCGATACGGCATCGGCATCAGTTGATAGCCCATCGCCCGCATAATGGCGTTGATATTGTCAAGGCGGGGGTTCCCCCTGGCAGAAAGCGCCTTTTGTAAGCCCTGGCGCGTCATACCCACTTGCTCGGCCATTGCCGAAATGCCTTTCACACGGGCAATGATACGCAGCGCCGAAAGCAATACGGCAGAGTCGCCATCGAGAGCGTAATCCGCGAAGGTTTCGTTAAGGAAATTATCAATCTCCTCTGGATGTTGGGTAAAGTATTCAACGGTAACGTCATCTAAAGTGCGGTAATTAGTCATGAGTTTGATACTCCTGCCAATAGGCTTGCGCTTGTTGAATATCTCGGCGCTGGCTACCTTTATCTCCGCCACAAAGTAAGACAATGATGGTATCGTCATCCTCGGCGAAATAAACACGATAGCCAGAACCAAAAAAGAAACGAAGCTCGTTGACGCCTTCACCCACCGGCTTGAAATCGCCGTAATTGCCCTGCTCCAATCGTAGCAGCCGCTTCAAAATACACCGTCTAGTGGTAGGGTCACGCAAACTATTGAGCCAGTCTGTGAATGGTTCACTGCCTGCAGTAGTGCGGTAGACAATGACATTTTGGGCCTTTGGCATAAACACCCTTTTCTCTTACTGGCAGTATAACATTGCAAACTATAGTTTGCAATGCAAAAAAACGGCCGTACCCCATCAGGTACGGCCGTTTCTATATCATTCTTGTGCCCCTGCCGTGACTCGAACACGGGCTTCCGGCTTCGGAGGCCGACGCTCTATCCGCTGAGCTACAGGGGCCAAAAGCGGATAGATTTTGCCATAGAGAGAAGGGAAAGTCAAACCAGTATTCAGTAATCAGTATTCAGAAAATCGGTACTGATTACTGAATACTGAACACGGGTTACTGGACTACACTTCCTCCGTCTCAATCACCACCTCCGCAGGGGCAGCCTGCTCAGAGGGAATACGGCCGTACAACTCCGTCAACTCGTGCAGGCGAGAAGCAATGCCCTGGTGCAGCATCTCCGGCGTGTAACGCCAGCGCCAATAGCCGCCCGTTTTGCCGGGGAAATTCATCCGCGCTTCCGTGCCCAACTGCATCAGGTCTTGCATGGTAGCAACGGCCGTATCCGCCACCGACATCCATGCCAGCCGAATCATATCCCAGGCCACATTACGCCCATCCACCGCCAGATAACGGCGCACATGGTCACGCTCCCACTCATCGGAACTGGCATACCAGCCCACCGTCGTATCATTGTCATGCGTGCCAGTGTAAACCACACAATTCGGCGTGGCAAAATTATGCGGCAGAAAATCACTGTTTCGCTCTCCGCCAAAGGCAAACTGCAAAATCTTCATCCCCGGAAAGTCAAAAGCGTCCCGCAGTTCCTTCACTTCCCGCGTAATCAACCCCAAATCCTCGGCAATAATCGGCAAGTCGCCCAACTGCTCGCGCATCTTGCGGAAAAAGTCCGCACCCGGCCCTTTCACCCAACGCCCTTTAATCGCCGTCGGCTCCTCAGCCGGAATTTCCCAATAAGCATCAAAGCCACGAAAATGGTCGATACGCACAATGTCTGCCTGTGTAAACGTCATTTGCAAGCGCTTCACCCACCAGGCGTACCCTTGCTTTGCCATACGCGCCCAGCGGTACAATGGGTTGCCCCAACGCTGCCCGGTTGCGCTGAAATAGTCCGGCGGCACCCCGGCAATGAACTGCGGCGAGCCATCCTCATTCAAGAAAAACAAATCAGGATTGGCCCACACATCTGCACTGTCGTAAGCCACAAAAATGGGGATGTCGCCCACAATTTGAATATCCCGCTCATTGGCGTATTGCTTCAGCGCTAACCACTGTCTGAAAAAGAGGAACTGCAAGAACTTGTGGCGGCTCACTTCCTCAGCCAGCTTTTCTGACCACTGTTTCATGGCCGCTGGCTCGCGGCGGGCAATGTCGGCCGGCCAGGTGTTCCACACGCCGCCTTCATGGTCAGCATGATAATTTTTCACAGCCATAAAGAGGGCAAAGTCATCCAGCCAATAGGCTTGTTCACCACAAAATTGCTCAAACGCCTCATGATGGTCAGCAGAGCCATTACCACTAAAATGCTCATAAGCCTGGGTGAGCAGGCTGTTTTTGTAGGCAATGACGGGGCCGTAATCAACAATCTCGTTGGGGAATGGGGGGACGTAAGAAACGGCCGTTTCCGGCAAAAACCCCTCCGCCACCAGCCTGTCCGGGCTAATCAACAGCGGATTCCCGGCAAACGCCGAAAAACATTGGTACGGCGAATCCGCATACCCTGTTGGCCCCAACGGCAAAATCTGCCACAACGACTGCCGTGCCTCTACCAAAAAATCTACAAAACGATACGCCGCATCGCCCAGATCTCCCACCCCATATCGGCCGGGAAACGAAGTCGGGTGCACCAAAACCCCGGAAGAACGTGCAAATCTCATACTATAGTCCTTTTAGCTATTAGCTTTTAGCCCTTAGCTGTTAATTTCTAGTTTCTAGTCTCCGTCCCCCAATTCCGCCTCTGCCTTCTCAATACCCTCTCATCCGCGCAATGGCCCATTCATACAATTGATGATACCCCTTCGCCGAACGATCCCAAGAAAAATCAGCCATCATGCCGCGCCGCTGAATACTGCGCCAGGCATCTTTGTCCACGTTGTAAAAATAAATCGCCCGCTGCAATGCGTGCCAGAAAGCATCACTGCTGTAATAATTGAACGCGAACCCCGTCACCCCGTCTTGCACTGTGTCCGCCAGGCCGCCAGTGGCCCGCACCAAAGGCACACTACCATAACGCATGGAGATGAGCTGCCCCAAACCACATGGCTCAAACAGCGACGGCATCAAGAAAATATCACTGCCTGCATAAATCAACGGGGCTAGACTGGCATCGTAGGCCAAAAAAGCGGTCATTTTGTCGCGGTGATAACTGGCAATTTGCGCAAACATCCCCTCATACTCTGGCTGGCCCGTACCCAACACCACAAACTGTGCCGGGCCAGAAAAGCCATTCATCAAACGATGAATCACATCCCCGGTGATGTCCAGCCCTTTTTGCCAGTCCAGCCGCGTAATCATTGCCACTAGCGGCACATCATCCACCTGCGGCAAATTGGCCCGCGCTTGCAACGCTCGCCGGTTGACAATACGGTTTCTCATATGATCGAGATCAAAGTTAGCCGCCAGCCGCTTATCTGTGGCCGGATTCCATTCGTCGTAATCCAGGCCGTTGAGAATACCGTGCAGGTCAAATTGGCGATGGCGCAGCAGAGCATCCAGCCCCGCGCCGCCTTCGGGGGTGGTGATTTCGCGGGCATACGTGGGGCTGACAGTGTTGACCATTGTGGCATGATAGATGCCCCGTGCCATGAAATTCACCTCGTCGTATGCCTCTTCGGCCAGCGAGTGTGTGACAATGCCCAGGTAGTTAAAAACGTGCCAGTTGGTTTTGCCCTGGTGCGCCAGATTGTGAATGGTAAATACGCTGGGCACGCCACGGAAGAAGTCGTCGGCTTGCCCGGCCGTTGCCAGCCAGGTGATGGCTGGAGCCGTGTGCCAATCGTGCGCGTGCAGCAAATCAGGCCGCCAGTCCAGCGTGCGCACAAATTCCAGCGCCGCTTTGCTGAAAAAGGCGTAGCGGTACACGTCATCCCAATAGCCATACAGCGTGTCGCGGTTGAAGAGGTACTGCTCAGCAATGAAGTAGATGGGCACATCACTGCCCGGTAATCGCCCTTCAAACACACCCGCTTCAATTTCTCCTGCGCCAGTGGGCACGCGGAAGGTGTGCCCCATTGGTTCAACACCCGGATAACCCGCTTCTATTTTCTTGTATGCGGGCATGATCACGCGCACATCGTGACCCATTGCGTGCAAGGCTTTGGGCAGGGAGCCGCCAATATCACCCAATCCGCCGGTCTTGGCAAAGGGGGCTACTTCGGCGCTGAGAAATAGAATTTTGAGGGATTCAGCCATAAGACACTCCAAGTAAGGATGAAGGTTGAAGGATGAAGGTTAAATTGTTCATTGCTAATTGCTAATTGTCCCTGATTTGAGGCAGTTATTCAACTGCTGTCATGACCCAGGTGCGGAAGAGGAGCACGGCCGTTCCCGCCAACATCGCTCCCCAAATGAAAGGGGCCGCCGGGCCGAAACCAGCCCATCCACCCAGCCCCTGCCATAAAATGCCCGCGATCAGACTGGCAGGCAAAACGGCAATGCCAACGGCCGCATTGTACAGTCCAAATGCTGTGCCGCGCTGCTCTTTGGATACGATGTCAGCCACAAACGCTTTGGCCGTGCCCTCCACCGCCGCATAGTAGACGCCATAAAGGGCATAGAGGAGGAAGATGTGTACGGCCGTTTCCGCCAGCGCAAACCCCAGATACAACACCCCGTACACCAGCCAGCCCCCCGTAATCAACCGTTCGCGGCCAATGCGATCCGACAAAGACCCCAGCGGCCCAGACAGCAGCGCATACACCAGGTTAAACATCGCCAGCATCGCCAGAATGCCCAACACACTCAGCCCACGCTCTTGCGCCCGCAAAATGAGGAACGCATCCGCCGAATTACCTAGCGTAAACAACACCAACACCAGCAAAAAGCGGCGAAACCGTTGATCAAAACCAGCCCAAGTGAGTTTGGGCAGTTCCGCTTTCTTCTTTGCCTGCGCTTCCCGTGCGCCAAATCCCAAAATCAACACGGCCAACACAGCCGGCAAAATGCTGAACAAAACCACGCGCTGAAAAGTCGGCCGTTCCAAATTGACATCACCTGCCTGGGCAAACCAGACTACCGCCAACGCAATGAGAATACCTATCATCGCCCCGGCTGTGTCTCCGGCGCGGTGCAGCCCATAGGCCAGACCACGATGTTCCTCGCCAATGCTGTCGGCGATGAGTGCATCACGGGGCGCGGTACGGATGCCCTTGCCCACGCGGTCGCCAAAGCGCACGGCCAGCACGCCCCACCACGAGGTAACAAAATACAGCAGTGGCTTGGCGATGGACGAGAGACCATACCCGACAACAGCCAGCCCTTTGCGCTGGCCCAACTTGTCAGAAATCCAACCGGAGAGGATTTTGAGCAGACTGGCGGTACTTTCAGCCAATCCTTCAATAAGGCCAATGACATTGGTACGCACACCCAACACGTTGGCTAAAAAGAGGGGCAGCAGATTCAAGACCATTTCGCTAGAAATGTCAGTGAGGAAGCTAGTGATGGTGACAATCCAAACATTGCGGGGCAGTTGACGGAGGGGTGGACGAGCAGGTGTTGTTGACATAATTTCCTTTGTGCGTCATCCGTCAAGGTGATGCTTTGCGTTTCACGTTTCACGAATGGCTGTTGTACAATATAAATACAAATATTGGGAGTGATTATATGTCTTTTCGCCGCATGTTGCCGTTCATTTTGATTAATATTGTGGTTTCCGCAGTGGTGGTACTGGGGATTTTGTATTGGTGGGATAGTCGGGAACAGGAACCGGAAGTGGTGGCGCAGGCAACGGCCGTTGCCGCATCCACAGCTCCAGCCGCCACAGCCGCCGCCCTCGTCGAAGAACAAACCCAGGCAGAGGAGGAACCCAGCGCCACGCCAGAACCGGAAGACGAACTGCCGGTTCACGTTGTACGCAGCGGTGACACCCTGATGAGCATCAGCCAATTCTACGACATACCCATGGACGACCTGATTGCTTTCAATAACCTGGACAACCCCAATTTGCTGGCGGTGGGACAAGAACTGGTGATTCCCGTGAACGGCATCCCCACCCCTACACCCCCTCCGACGGCGACGCCGGAACCCAATGTCTTACCATCACCCAACCCCACCATTCCGGCAGAGGAAGAAGGGGTAGTTGATTTGCAGATTACGGCCGTTTACGGTCTAGGCGATCTGACAGAAGAAGCCGTACAACTCATCAACGCAGGCAGCCGCATCGTCGAGCTGCAAAATTGGAACCTGCGCGACGAAGACGGCTACGTGTACACATTTATCAATCCAACCGCCCTGTACGGCGATGGCTCTGGCATCGTCATCCACACCGAAGCCGGCCAGGATACTTCCACCGATCTGTACTGGGACTTGGAAGAACCCATCTGGCAATCCGGCGAACGAGTTACCCTACTAGATGCAGAAGGCACGATTCAAGCAACGTTTACTATCCCGTAGGCTTAGAGTTGTCAAATCTCAAAGATTTGACAACTCTCTGCAGTAGGAGACCCTAAAATGCGTGGCTTAATTGACCGGAAAGGAGAACAATTCGCTTATCTGGAAGGAACCATTCTTTACACACTTGAGGGTGAGCCAACCGGCCGTTTGGAAGGAGAATTCATCCTAGACCTGGGCGGCAAAAAAATCTGGCGCGTCGTTGGCGATGGCGTATACTCCCTTGACGGAGCCGAGTCCATCGGCTACTTTGGCGCAACCGCGTCAATGCAACATACACTGTAACCAATGATAATCACCCTGCATCCTGCATAATTCACACATTTTCGAGGAGGTTCTATGCGACTGGGCGCACACATGAGCACAGCCGGTGGTGTTTACACGGCTTTTCAACGCGGTCATGACACAGGCTGCGATTCCATCTTGATTTTTACCAAAAGCAATCGGCAGTGGAAGGCAAAACCGCTAACACCGCAAGATATTGAAAAATTCCAACAGACTGCCGCCGAATTTGAGCAGATTCACCCGGTAGCCATTCATGCCAGTTACCTCATCAATGTCGGGTCGCCAGACGCAGCCTTGTGGGAGAAGTCGTATCAGGCGCTCAAAGTGGAAGTGGAACGCGCTGGTCAATTGGGTATTCCGCTGATTAACTTCCACCCCGGTTCTTACGTGAAAAGTGATGAAGAAACAGGATTGGCAAATATTGCTTGTGCATTGAAGCGATTGTTGGCGGAAACGGCCGTAACCGCCCCCGACACCACCATTTGCCTGGAAAACATGGCCGGGCAAGGCACCAATCTCGGCGGCAAATTCGAGCATCTCGCCTATTTGCTCAACGAAGCCGGACATGATCCACGCCTGGGCGTTTGCTTCGACACCTGCCATGCCTTTGCTGCGGGCTACGACCTGCGCAGCCCCGAAGCCTACGCCGCCACCATGGCCGAGTTCGACCGCATCGTCGGCCTGGAACAAATCAAATTCTTCCACTTCAACGACAGCCAGCACGAACTTGGCTCCCACAAAGACCGCCACGAACACATTGGTAAAGGCTTCATCGGCACAGAAGGTTTCGCCAACTTCCTCAACGACCCGCACTGGGCCAATCACGCCGCCCACTTGGAAACGCCCAAAACGGAAACGGATGACGACGGCAGTGAAATCGAAATGGATCCCGTCAATCTGGCTACCTTGCGTGGATTGGTGAAATGATAGTAGATGCTCACCTCGACTTAGCTTACAACGAATTGGTGTACGGCCGTAACCTGCGCCAACCCCTCGCCAAACTGCGTGCCCAAAACCCCAAACCAGGGCCACGCGGCATCCCCATCGTCACCATTCCTGAGCTGCAAAAGGGTGGGGTTGGCCTCGTCTTTGGCACACTTTTTGTCATGCCCGCCGCCTACAAAGTCACGGGGCTGGATGGCGGCGAAACTTACCACACAGCCGAACAAGCCCATCGTCAGGCGATGGCGCAGCTCGACTACTATCACCGCCTCGCCGACGAGGACGACACCATTCGCCTTGTCACAGACAGCGCCAGCCTGGACACCGTCATCGCCAGCCATGAACCAGGCAGCGCGGAGCCGCCCCTTCTCGGCATTGTGCCTCTCATGGAAGGGGCCGACCCCATCCGCGAACCAGAAGAGGCCGAACTCTGGCACGCACGCGGCCTGCGGTTGATTGGGTTGGCCTGGGATGACACCCGCTATGCACATGGGGCCTGGCGCAGCGGCGAAGGGTTAACCGGCGAAGGCCACCGCCTGTTGGAAGTGATGGCTCAATTCCGCTTCATCGCCGACCTGACGCACATGAGCGAACGCGCCAGCCTAGAAACGCTGGAACGCTACGCTGGCCCGGTGGTGGCGACGCATAGCAACGTGAGGGATTTGGTGGACGGCCGTCCCCGACACCTCTCCAATCAACAAATCAGCCTACTCGGTGAGCGAAATGGCGTCATCGGCATTGTCCTCTTCAATAAATTCCTCAAAGCTGATTACCAGACAGGCAATCCCAACAACATGGTCACACTCAACGATGTCGTCGCGCACATTGACCACATTTGCCAACTGCTGGGCGATGCTGACCATGTCGGCATCGGCAGCGATTTTGACGGCGGCTTTGGCGCAGCCGACATCCCCGCCGAAATGAACTCCGCCGCTGATCTACCCCTCATCGCCGCCAAACTGCACGAAAAAGGTTATGAAGAAGCCCATATTTCAAAGATTATGGGGGAAAACTGGGTCAATTTACTGCGTCGCGCCTGGGCATAAAAAAGCGAAGACGCCCCAGATGGGACGCCTTCAAAAAAAGGAAGAGGAGGGAAGACTTTGTGAACGGATAATTCACAAGCTATGTCACTTGATATACCCTAATTCAGCCAGCGTCTGAAACAACGGCAGCGAGTCAGCCATACGCATCGCCCCAAACCACCATATGCCTTTGTCCCCACGAAAGAAATAATCATACCCTGCATGACGCCCTTCAATCGGGATTAGAATCTGGGTGGGCTTTCCCACCCGGAATGCCGCATGAAAGTTGATAGGGTTGTCATAATAAAGCTCAAGCAAGACTCCCTTGTTATCATAATACGTCAGTGATTCCTCGTTGAAATCTATGTTGATCAGGTCTGTATTACTGAAGTCTTGTAAGGCAGTCTGCACGGCCGTTGCCAAAGCCTGATACTCAGCATGTCCCGGTTGAATCAAAACACGCTCTCCATTTACCATCAACACAATCCGATTCGGCGTAGCATCAATCGTTTGCGCCCGAAACCACAGCCAATCCTCCGTATTCAACACGTTTATTGCATAAACAATCAACACGGCAATGGCAACAAACATCACAACCGGTTCCCACACCCTAATTTGTCTCGGATGTTTTAACTCAATCATCACATAATCCTCTGCCTGGAAAACGCCAGGCCACTTAATGGCATCTGGCAACTACGTGATGTACACAGCAATCGTGAACCCTGCCCTTACAACTTCAGTCGGGGGTCCAGGGCATCACGCAACCCATCACCCAAGTAGTTGAACGCCAACGACGCCAAGAATATCATCAACCCTGGATACAATGCCTTCCACGGCGCTGTGAACATGTCCTTCTGCACGTTCTGTAACATGTTCCCCCACGTCGCCACCGGCTGCTGTATCCCAAATCCCAAAAAGCTCAACGCCGACTCCACCAGAATCACCCCGCTCAATCCCAACGTCGCACTCACAATGATCGGCGGCAAGGCGTTCGGCATCATGTGCCGCACAATGATTTGCAGGTCGCTCAACCCCAATGCCTTCGACGCTTCTGTGAATTCCTGGTTGCGCAAGCTCAATACCATCCCGCGTGCCAATCGGCACGAGCCTGTCCAACCAAACAGGCTCAATATGGTCACAATCACCACCGCCTGGCTCCACTCTGGCGGCAGCCAGGTGATGCGTAGGTTGCGCAGAATGGAGGACAGGGTCAGCAGCAGCGGCAGGGTGGGTAGGATGATGACGAATTCGACAACCCGCTGGATCAGGTTGTCTACCCACCCCCCGAAGTAGCCGGACACCGCTCCCAGAAACATCCCTACGGTCTCTTGGATGAAGACGACGGTGAAGGCGATGAATAGGGATAGTCGCCCGGCCACTAGCAGCCGGTACAGCACGTCTCGTCCTAGTTCGTCTGTGCCCAATGGATGCTCGGCGCTGGGGGAGGCGTTCCGCGCTGCCAGGTCTTGGGTGTCGCGGGTGTAGGTCAGGTCTTCCCCTTTGGATACGTTGTAGTAGGTCATCTGTCCCATGATGATCGGGCCAGCTATGACGGTGAGTATCATCAGTAAGAGGGTTACCAGGCTTGCGGTGGCGAGACGATGCCGCCGCAGCCGGTTCCAATAGGTGACTATCAGTGGCTCGGCTTTGTCTGTCAGCAAGGCTTCGGCTTGCAGGGCATCGACGTCTATTTCGGCTACGGACATTGTTTTTCTCCTAATTGTGGGAAGGCTGAACGCTGAATTACCAACTCGATTCAGCCTTCATCCTTCATCCTTACTCAAAGCGGATGCGTGGGTCTACGACGGTGTATAGGATGTCGCCTACCAGGGTGGCGATGACGACGAGGATGGCCGAGATGAAGAGGATGGCCATCACGATTGGCCAGTCGTCCCGATTGAGGGCGTCGATGAATAGCCGTCCCATCCCTGGATAGTTGAAGATGGTCTCGGTTAAAATCGCCCCGCTGAAGATGCCGGGGATTTGGAAAACGACGATGGTGATCAGCGGAATCAAAGCGTTCCGCGCCGCGTGCTTGAGGATGACGACGCGCTCGCGCAGTCCTTTGGCGCGTGCGGTGCGCACGTAGTCTTGCCGCAGTACTTCGAGCATGGAGGAGCGCATGAAACGGCTCCACCCCGCCAGGTACAGCATGGTCAGCACGGTCACGGGCAGGAATAGGTGGACGATGCGGTCGGCCAGGGAGCGGGGCTGCACGCCGAGGACGTCTTGGATGCTCCCGGACATCACCCGTGAGGTGAAGACGTCTCCGGTGGGAAAGGTGGGCAGCCCCCAGTCCCCGAATTTCAGCCCAAATAGGATGATCATCAGCAGCCCGAACCAGAAGACGGGCATGGCGGTGCCGAAGAAGCTGAAGGTGGTGACGACGTAGTCGAGTTTGGAGTATTGTTTGACGGCGGAGATGATGCCGATGGGGATGGCGATGAGCAGGGAGATGACGGTGACGCTGGCCATGAGGATGACGGTGTTTTTCACCCGTGCCCCGATGACGCTGGTCACGGCTTGCCCCCGTGCCAGTGACCAGGAGGTGCCCCAGTCCCAGCGCACAATGCCCCGCCGACAGGGGGAGTTCCCAACTCCGTTCCAATTGTCGTTGTTGCCTCCGACTTCTTTGCAGGTGGGGGATTGGAAGTCGACCCAGGTGCCGGTTTCCCACATCTTGTCTGCTGGCCCAGGGTTGCCAATCGCTGCCCCGACTTCGTCTAGCCAGTCTTCTCCTCCCAGCCAGGTGAGGTATGACAGATAGAAGGGTTTGTTCAGTCCCAACATGGCTTCGATGCGGGCGATGTCTTCGGGGCTAAGTCGGCTCTTGGCGTCTGCCGCCAGGTTAAGCCCGGACAGTGGCCCTCCCGGGACGGCGTTCAGCAGCCCAAAGATGGCAATGGTCGCCATGATGACAACTAGTATCATTTGGAATCCTCGCCGGATTAGATAGTTGGTCATTAGTTTCTACCTCCTCGTTTTGAGCCAGCGGGTTTTTGAAACCTGTCTGGTTTGGTCTATTTGTTAGAATAGACAAGAGAACGGTTGAAAACTGGCCTCAATTTGTATCAAACATGTATCAATTGAGAGAATAATGGGATGAATACGAACCCTTTTCACTTTGCGGATGTGCTGGGAAAGTTTGTGAGCGCATCCGGGTATACCACTGGGCAACTGGCAAAATTAACTGGCATTCCTAAGCCAACGATTGTTAACTGGCTGGAAGGCCGGGTCAAACGGCCGCGTGGCTACAATGATTTGCTGCGATTAACGGCCGTCCTGCACCTCAACCAATCCCAGGCAGACCAGGTACTCATCGCCGCCGGGCATCCCCCCATCGCTGACCTGCACAGCCTGGTTAACGACAATCCCGAACTGCTCACCCTGCTAAAACCCTGGCCCATCGCTAAAAACGCGCCTGCTGTCAGCAGCACCCCCTTCCAGGCCATGAGCGACCTGCCTACCTTTGTGGGCCGCGAAAGTGAACTCGATATTCTGCGCCATGCCTTACAAGCCGACCACCACCCGCAGCCCTACAGCATCCAGGGCATGAGCGGCGTGGGCAAAACCACTCTGGCCGCGCATCTTGCCCACCAACTGCGCCACCACTTCCGCGACGGCGTTCTTTGGGCGCGGCTGGACACAAGCGATACGCTCTCCATTCTCAGTGCCATTGCGCGGGCTTATGGCGTTGATGTGAACCCATATGCCGATTTGCACGGCCGCAGCCGTGTGGTGCGCGACATATTGACCCATAAACACGCCCTCATCGTGCTGGACAATGCCCAAAGCAGTGAGCAAATTGAGCCATTGCTGCCTTCTGGCGGGCGCTGCGCCGTGCTGGTGACGACGCAGCGGCAAAATCTGGCTGTGCTGCGCGGGGCGATGGTGGTGAAGTTACGGCCGTTCCTCTCCCCCACCACCTCCCTCGCCCTCTTCGCCCAAATTCTTGGCCCGGAACGCGCCGCCGCCGAACGCCCCGCCCTCAGCGAACTGGCCGACCTGCTCGGCCATCTGCCTCAGGCCATCGACATTGCCGCCAGCCGCCTGGCCTACGAACCCGGCTGGTCTACTGCCGATTTCTTGCAGCGCGTGCGCCAAAGACAGCGACGGCTGGCTGAACTGGCTTACGAAAACCAGAGCATCCACCTCTCCTTTGATGCCAGTTTGCACACGCTGCCCCCTGAGCAACGGCCGTTTTTGCAGCGTTTTTTGCGCCAGATCAGCTACTTTAGCGGCGAAGATTTCAGCGACGAAGCCGCCACCATTGCTGCCGATTTGCCCATTGAAAAAACGCAAGATTTACTGCGCCAGTTGTACAGCCTCTCCTTGTTGCAGCGGGGCCGGACTGTGCCCGCCGGGCAGCCCAGCCGTTATGCCACGCACCCCTTGCTGCGGGATTATGCTGCACAACAAGACGAGGCCACACAGCCAAAAGAATCGGCCATTGCCCAACGACTGGCCGTTTATTTTGGCGATTATGTCAAACAACATCAGCACGACTACGCTGCGCTAGAACTGGAAATGCAAAATATTCTGATGGCGCTGCATCTGGCAGAGATGCATGGCGAATGGGCCTCTTTTACGGCGGGCGTGGTCGGCTTTTACCCATTTTTAGAGGCGCGGGGATTGTATGAATTGGCAGGGAATTATTTGGCGCGGGCGGAAACGGCCGTCACTCACCTGCAAAACCCCGCCCTTCTCCTGCAACTCGCCCACCAACAAGGGCGGCTGGCACAGCGACGCGGCGACTACATCGAAGCCGAAACTCGTTACGAGGCAGCGCTGCACCTGGCCCGCCAACAAAAAAACGAGGCCGCCCTCAGCCACATCTTGCGTGCCCTGGGCGTGCTTGCGGCGCGACGCGGCGACTATGGGCTGGCCGATGCCTATTACAAGGAAGGGCTGGCGCTGGCGCGGCAGCTTGGGCAGGGTGGCGCTGTCAGCGACTTTTTGCGTGGGCTGGGTGTGCAGGCTTATATGCAGGGCGAACTGGCCCGCGCCGAAGATTTCTACGAGGCGGGGCTGTCCCTGATCTACGCTGACGAAGCGGAAAGTGCAGCCTCTGCGGACATGCTGTGGGGGCTGGGCACGCTTGCCGAGGAACAGGGGGATTTTACACAGGCGGAGGCATATTATCGGCAGGCATTGGAGCGGGCAACGGCCGTTAGCCATCTGGAACGCAGCATCGTTTTGCGGCGCAGCCTGGGCGGGCTGGCGCTCATCCAGGGTGATGAGGCTGCGGCCGAAGCGCATTTTGCCGCCGCGCTCTCATTGGCGGAAGACATTGGCCACCGCTGGCAGGTGGGGCGTGCCCTCAGCCAATGGGGAGAGTTAAAGCTGCAAAGAGGCCAATTAGAGGCGGCACAGGCGGCATTCAACCGCCTGTTTGATTTGGCGCGGGTGCTGCAAAGCCAGGAGTTGGTGGCGGTGGCGCAGTATGGGCAGGCGCGGGTCGCTGCCCGCAGCGGCGACAAGGAACGTGCCGCCGACAAAGCGCGGCAAGCGCTGGATGGTTTCACGGCCATCGGCCATTATCGTGTGCAAGAAGTGATGGAATGGCTGCGAGAAGAGTAAGAGAGGCAAGTGGCAAGTATGCCAGTGGCACCTGATGTTATTTGCTCATTGCTCGTGGCTGAATGCTTTGAAAAAAGCTACCACGAAGGCGAAAAGAACACGAAGTTTCTCTGGGGAAAATCTTCATGGCTTCTTTGCTTCGTGGTTTTTGCAACAGACTCATTGTTAATCGCTCACCGGTAGGCCGCTGGGAACGCTGGCGGGGATGAGATAGTCAAGGTTGTAAACGGCCGTATCCGTCAACGATTCCAGAAAAGCCAACAAGTCTGCGATTTCTGCGTCGGTTAACGGCCGTTGCGGCATCACTTGTGGATCTAGCGTGCGCAGCATCTCCACAAGCAGCCGGTCGTCATCCTGGAATGATCCCCACAAGTCAGGGGGAAGATACATCGTTTCGTCATAATTGCGCAGCGCTTCGGCGGGGTCAAGGTGATGGCGTACCGCTTCCTGCAACGTGTTGTACGCACCATCGTGCATATAGGGTGCGGTGACAGCTACGTTACGCAGCGGTGGTGTGCGAAAGGCATAGCGTCCAATCTGGCTCTCCAATTCGCGTCCCCGACCAAAGTCCAGCGGCGCTTCTTCCCCTTTGCCGGGGCCAATCTGCGGCACAGCGATGTTGTGCGCCGTCTGATCAGTCATCAAGCTGCCACTGTGGCAGCGCACGCAGCCAGCCTCACCATAAAAGAGCATGGCCCCTCGTTTGGCCTCGTCGGATAGAGCTGCCATATCTCCTGCCAGATACTGATCCCAGGGGGTGTTGAGCAGCGTAAAAGCATCTATTTCAAATGCGGCGATGGCGTTGGCGGCATACTCAAATCCCAACTCATTTGCGGGCACATCGGGATAAGCGGCGGCAAATAGGGTGACATAATCCTCGCTTGCCAGCAGCCGCGCCATCACACTTGCCCAAATGGCTTCGTAATCCTCATCGCTGTACTGCCCCAGCTCATTGGTCTGCTGGTATACGTCGAGATCGCCATATGTGCCGCGCATTTCTGCTGAGGCAACCACGGGAAACATGGCCTGGGCAGCAAGCACATTGTCCAGTCCAGGCGGCAGTTGATCGTCGGCGGGGGTGGTGAAACGGCCGTCCTCATGCAGCATCACCCGGCTGTCCCAAAACATCGTCGTCCACTGCGGTGCGCCACGATTGAACACCTCCGGGGCATTGCGAGCGATGAAGCCGCGCCGGTAGCCTAAAATGCGCTGCGGGCCAAGCCCTGTGCCGCCCGTGCCAATAGAGAGATGCAAGCCATCCCCAGAAGCCAATGTGGGATGGTGGCACGTTGCGCAGGAGATGTCGCGGTTGCCGCTGAGCAGCTTGTCAAAATAGAGCGCCTGCCCCAATGCAACTTTGGCCGGGTCTTGCACCGGGCCAGGGTCAAGCGGTGTGATCTGGTGTGCATCCAGGGCCGTTTGCAGTTGATCGTCTAATGAAGGTGGGGCAACGGCCGTGCAACCAGCAAACAACACAATGGACAAGAAAAGGTAAATCAAGTAGCACATGGGCTAATCGTATTGCAAAGTTGCAAAGTTGCAAAGGGGGAAGGAGTAAGTTGCAGAGCAACCCTTGTACAGGACGTCAAGGGATTTGGGTGGATTTTGTAGGCGATTTGAAGCTCTTTTGAAGGTGATTTGTAGGTCAACAGAGGGCAAGATGTGTCATCTTGCAACAAACATTATTGCCTTGTATCTGTTTGCTGGAGCCTGCAACATCGAGGACATTGACAATGGAAAGACCAAGACGATTTTTTAAGATAGCAGGGGGTGGTGTCCTTTTGCTAGTGATTGCGTTTGTAATATCTTACTTCTGGATAAAAAATGGTGAGTATTGGTTTATTGTGAATAGAGATGATCCGGCTGATGTAGCAACTGTTTTTACCTTGTCCTTCATGCGTAACCGGGAAAGAAGTGCCAGAAGGCTAGTTGCTCATGAGGAATGGGGCCAGCTTGATAACTTGATAGCTACTCACCAAGCTATCAATTGTGCCATTCCTATAGACGGGGATACTTATTTACTAGGAGCACTCAAGAGGTCATATGAGGAAGAAAGCAACACCTATAATTATGATTCTTTGGTTTCTTTACCATGTTCTAATGCGTTTTATAGTTTGTCGATAAAAGACATCACCCTTCAACAATCCAATGACAATTGGCAAATAATTGGATGGGGGGAAGTGTGTGAAGCATGGGGAAGAAGAAATGATTGTTTACCCTAGACGATAAAGGGTCTCTTTCATAGTTCTGGGCATAACCCAGGTCTTGCTAGCCAACGATGGCGCAACCACTACCGCCAACCTGTTTGGATTGGACTTGATCAGCCAGGATGATGGCAGCGAGAGCCGTGTGCTGCTGGCTGATGGCCTGGGCAGTGTGCGCATGGAGATAGTGGGCGAGGGGGTTGAGACCACCACCACCTACGACCCATATGGCAAGCTGCTGGTACAAACGGGCAGCAGTGGCACAACATACGGCTACACAGGAGAGCAGGAGGATGCGGCAACCGGGTTGGTGTACCTGCGGGCACGGTATTACAATCCTTCGCTGAAAGTGTTTATGTCCCGCGACCCATTCCCTGGCATTCCTACTATGCCAGCTACCCAACATGGCTACAGCTATGCACACAATAACCCGATTAACCTGACTGATCCCAGTGGTGAAGTTGTGGCAGAAGGAGCATTGGCATTATGTGTTGCTAATCCTCTTGCTTGTGGCATTGTTGTGGTGGGAGGTGTTGTGATTGTTGGGGGCATTGCCCTAGCCATTCACATTGCAAACAATCCTCCGCAAATTTCTGTAAATTTGCCAGATATCAATGGTGCACTTGAAAGGGCATTTCCAAAAGCTTCAGTTGCAGTTCAATCATGTACAACCGTAATTAACACAGTTCATGAACTCGCTGAGGCACACGTCAATAGCCTACCCGAACCTGAGCGCAAGAAGGTGGACCCATGGTGGCCACGGTGGCCTAGAGATGACCAAGCCCATGAAATATTCTACCGGTTTATTCCAACAAAAGAGACCCTTTCGGTAGTAGCAGGCCAATATAGTAAGCTGTGGGTACCACCCAATAAACGGAGTCAAGAAAACTTCATATCTCAAGATCTTAATTATGTGAATAACCTGGCAATGAGAACAGCCGCAGCACAAAACACGTCTATGACCGTTCTTCGAATTTTTACTAAGCCTGGCACATTTGATTACTTAACTAATCCTATAAATGCTCGTCTACACACTTCTGTTAATAAATTATGGTTGATGGGAGAAGTTAATTTTGATGTGACATCATACCAAACATTTCACAGTGGTGACGGAAGCAAGTATCTCCAACTTAAGGAGGAAAAGGAAGTATTAACCATTGGTTTCTTCCAAGCAAATACACATAAACTTTATTTTGAACATCAAATAGATTATATTGAGGCGGTTAATAAGTATTAATGTATCGAAGGAATGCAGATGACAGTGGAAGAAGAAATTATTCACATACTTAAAACCCATTATGAGAAAATGATATCTTTGCGTGGTAACCGGAAGGAACAAGAACAGGAAAACAAAAAAACAAATATGTTCTTGAAAACGACTTTCCAAAAAAATCCGCAACTTATATTGAACCTGTTTTGGAAGTCTTACAAGACATGGATTCAATTACCTGAACAAGAACGCCACAAAAGTCCCAGATATTCTGATAAACTTTTATGGACTATTATTGACACGCCAACCAAAGAAGCAATCGACACGGCTTGCCAAATCATGATAGAATCTGAGGATTTATACAAGGAAACGGTTGCTAGATTCTTAGGGGATTCAAAGAATCCCAAGGCCGTTCCTTATCTAATTGAGGCGCTTAAATCTGATGACTATAATGTGGTTTCTAAATCAGCCCTGGCACTAGGTGACATTGGTGATTCAAGAGCAGAACCTTACCTATTAGAAATAGTTGACAAATATAACAATGATGAAGTTTATAGTGATGGGCGGATTGACGACTCTTATCCCATTATTCGATACAATACTTTTAATGCGCTTTGTTTGCTAAATACGCCAGCAGCCCGAAAGAAAATTCTGCAATCACTATTTCACGATCGAGATATAGGTATTCAGCAAAGAGCCATTCGTTATCTGGTTGCCGAGATGCAAATGGAAGCTGTTCCTTACCTAGAAAAATTATCTGAAAGTAATCATGAGGAAATAGCTACCCTTGCCAGAAATTATCTAGAAAAGCTTGATCCGAATTACTAAATTGAGAAGTCTATGTTGACAGAACCATACACTCAACAACAAAAACTCTGGCCAACAGAAGGTCAACATATCCTGGCCCAGTATGATAAAGAGGCAATTGTTGTCTATCAGGCATATAAGCCTTCTATTGGTTTATTTGCAGCAAAACATCAATATTTCGGGGGTGATTTCAGCTACTCTCGAATGAGTTGGATCAAAACAAGTTTTTTATGGATGATGTATCGATCGGGATGGGGCACAAAACCAAATCAGGAAATCACTTTGGCAATTAGTCTTAAGAGAAGCTTTTTCGATTGCCTCCTCGAACAAGCTGTGGTCTCAAGTTTTGCACTTTCAAGTTACAGTACCCATGCAGATTGGGAATTGGCAATTGCTGAGTCAGATGTACGATTGCAATGGGACCCTGACCATTCTCCAACGGGTAGAAAGTTAACACGAAAGGCAATCCAATTAGGCTTACGAGGGGACACCTTAAAGGATTTTGGACAAAGAGCTATATTGAGTGTCGAAGATATATCAACCTTTGTCAAAGAGCAAAGGAAGTTTGTTCAAGGAAACTTTGAGAATCTGAGGACACCAAGTGAGCGTATTTATATTCCCGTGTCAAAATGTGTTTGAATTTTTATAAGTACACATAGCCTGGACGGGTAATTGCTGTCCCCCTCCCAATAATTGTGGCAGCTATTGCCCGCAGAAATGGCACTGTGTATGTAGGTCAACGGCCGTACTAATAATGAATGGTGAATTGAGAATGATGAATGGGGGAGGAGCGTGTCAATTGACAATTGCCAATAGCTAATGATCAATGGCCAACGAGGGAGGAACGGCCGTTTCCAGTTTTTTGTTTTTTGTTGACTGTTTTTTGTTGGCAACGGCCCCCCTCCCCACACAACCGTCGCCTGTTCTTTCACCTGTGCGGCCAAACCAGAGAGACTTTTGGAAATCCCCATCTACTTGCGCACTTCTTCACTTGCGTCACAATTAGGCACATGGATACACAAAGCAACGTTGACATAGCTATTGAGATTGCTCGTGAAGCCGGGGCGCTGCTGCGCCAGGGGTACGGGCAAAGAAAAGAGATTACGCGCAAGAGTACGGCCGTTGACTGGGTAACCCAATACGATACCGCTGCCGAGAAAATCATCTTGCAGCGATTGGAAACCGCCTTTCCAGGCGACCGCATCATCGCCGAGGAAAGCGGACAAAATCATCACAATGGCGAGTACGTCTGGTACATTGACCCACTGGATGGCACAACCAACTTCGCGCACAGTTTCCCCGTGTTCTGTGTCTCGATAGCCCGCTACAAAGGTGACGAGCCGGTTTTGGGGGTCATTTACGACCCGCTGCGTGACGAATGTTTTTACGGCGTGCGCGGCCAGGGTGCGTTTTTGCAGAGCAACGGCCAGACTACCCGCCTGCAAGTGAGCGGCGCAACAGACATGGTAAATAGTTTGCTGGCAACTGGCTTCCCCTATGACCGGCACAACAGCAGCCACGACAACCTGGCACAAACGCGGGCGTTTTTGAAGCAAGTGCAGGGCGTGCGCCGCGCCGGCGCAGCCGCATTGGATATGGCTTACGTGGCCGCCGGGCGTTTAGATGGCTACTGGGAATACAAATTGAGCAGTTGGGACATTGCCGCCGGGGCGCTGCTGGTGCAAGAAGCAGGCGGGGTGGTTACGGAGATGGACGGCCGTCCCTTCACCATCACCCCGCGTCCTTCATTGGTGGCAAGCAACGGCCGTATCCACCCCCACATGCTGCAAACAATTAGCAATGAACCATGAGCAATGAGCGATTAACAAATGGATGATTCACCTTACTACCGTCTCCTCGGCCGACTCTATGCCTGGACATTTTGGATGCGCTACCGTCGCTTCCTCGGATTTAGTGTCCGTACCTGGCTCATTCTCCTCTCTTTGGGGTTGATATTCTTCGTTGCCGGGCAAGGGTGGTCGTTGATCATCACCTTGCTCCTCATCGCGCTGGCTTTGCTGCTGCAAGCTGCATTTTGGGCCAGTGCGCGAGCCGGGTACAATAAATTTGTACCCGACGATAGCATCTCCCTACCCTCCAACGAAGTGCTTGAGCCGATACCCGCCAATCAAAAAGTAACCGTGCGTGCGACCGGCGTTTTCAGCCTCACCGGGCGCGAAGATTTTGTGCTGCTGCGCCGCCCCACAGAATACTGGCACGTCCCCCTGGGAGAGCATATTTTGATGGTTGAACAGCTTCCGGGAAGTTACCTCTACCAGTTTTTTAATGGGCAAACATTGCAAACGGTGCAAAATGGCTGGTTCATTTTTGGCCGCCAGCCGCGACGAGCGCTGGCAGTCACATTTCTGGTTACATTTGGCCCCGACTATAACGATCCCTCTCTGCTTTACTTTGTCGGCAGTGGTGAAGGCGCGGCTCTGCCGAAACCGCGCACTATTTATCTTTCATTTGACAATGAAGCGGATCATCGGGCCGTGTGGCACACGTTGACCCACGCGGCGCGGCAAGCGAGGGCGTGAAATGTGAAGCGTGAACCGTGACAAGCAGTTCTTCACGTTTCACGTTTTACGGGGTCGGAGTCGGCGTTGGTTCCACGACAACAACCGGTTCCGGCAGCCCCATGCGTGCTGCCAGCACGCGGTCTAGTTCGTCCCAGGCACGCTCCAGGTCTTGCGCCGCGCCGCTGGGATTGCCGGGTAGGTTTGCTAAGGCTTGTTCCAGGCGTGTTTGCACGGCCGTTAACGGATTGTCATCGTTTATGGCTAATGTGGTAAGAATTTGCACGGCAAGCTGTGCATCAGTGGCGGCCAATCCTGCATTATTTTCTAGCAAACGCAGCCGAGCACGCGTCACAATTTCCCAGGCACGGAAAAGGATCAGCGTTTCTTGCATATTGTCAACGGTGAGGGTGACTACCTGACTGCTGTCAATGGCAACGCTGGCCTGAGTGGCGGCAGTGACCACAACCTGCTCTAAATTGGTGACGTGGTTGTCCAGCGTGGTCACGTCGGCACGCACAGCATCCACATCACCGCCGAGGGTGTCTAGCTGGGTGGTGTTGGTGATCAGGTCGCCTTGCATGGCAACCAGGCCATCTTCCAAAGTGGCTGTACGTGCAATCAGTTCTTCGTTTGCGGCGGTGAGGTCGGCAACGGCCGTGTCTTGTTCAGCCAGCCGTGTATCCAAATCAGTGAGACGGCCGTTCAACGCATCCAAATCAGATTGCAACGCCGTCAACTGCTGCTGCTGTTCTGGGCTGTTACCCATCAAGCCATTCACATCACTGCGCAGCAGTTCAACGGCTTGTGTATTCGCGCCAATTTGTGTATTCACACTGTCAAAAGAGCGCTGTAATTCCAAAACGCCCCAATAGCCTCCGCCCGCCAACGCGAGAATGACAATTAACAGCAAAAATGTCACAAAAACTGTTTTGAGAATCCAAAGCAGGCGTGTGCCGAATGTGCGGCGGGTGGTTTGTGTACTCATGAAATACTCCTTGAGCGATTAGAAAAATAATGAATCATGAATTATGGCGTGTCCTTGTCCAGCACTTTGCCATTCACAATTAATTGTTCATTATTCATTGTTTAGGGGGTTCCGATGGGAGTGGCTGTGGGACGCGGCGTGCGTGTGGGCAGTGGGGTGGGCGTGTGGGTCACGACGGGCGTGGGCGTGGGAACGGCCGTGCTGCCAGTCTGAGTGTCCGCAGATGCCGGTGTTGCCGTTGGCGTTATCGTCTGTGTCGTTGTCAGCGGGGTGGTGATGGGCGGCGTGCCTTCCAACTCAAAAAGCAGGTCACGCAGGCCGGTCAAAAATGCGTCGAAATCTTCAGCGGCAGCGAGTACAGTACCCATGCGTTCTTCGAGGGTGACGGCCGTTTCCTGCAAATCGTCCACATCTCCACCTAAAGTATCCAAATCGACCTGAGCGGCGGCTTGTTGGGTTGCTACGGCTTGCAGCATGGGAACGGCCGTTGCCAACACCCGTCCGGCGTCGCCAGCTTGAGCTTGCATCGTCACCACCTGCGCCCCCAGTTCCGTCTCCCGCTGCTGCAACACAGACACTTCGCCGCGCAAACGGCTGTTCTCCTCAGCAAAACGCAGCGTACCATTATTTAGCGTCAGCAACGCCCCCAAAGTGAGGGCCATGCCCAGCAGTGCGCCAACTAATGCACCCAACGTAATAAGCACGCAGCCGCGCCGCTGCGACGGGGGTGCTTTCCCATCTGCGGCAGCAGGCAGTGTGGGTAGAACGGGTTCTGGCGCGGCAGGCTCCGTTTCGCGCAGAATGATTGGCTCTACTTCGGGGGTGTCGTCTTCGTCTTGTGTATCTTCGACAGCAGGTTCAGCCGGTTCGGCCTCTACTGCCGGTTCGGCGGGCACGGCCGTTTCTGGCTCAATGGGTTCGATGGCGGGTACGGCCGTACCTTCATCGTCTTGCCTGTCATCCATATCGTCGTCTGCTCCTTCAACCACACTTACAGTCAGCCGGTCGGCAAACTGCCGCACCATGCGCTCCGAGATGCCGGGAACGGCCGTTAACTCAATCACCTCATCAAAAGGATGCACCGTTTCCCGGTATTCGATGATGCGAGCCGCCAAGGCCTCGCCAATTCCCAGCAAAGCCGCCAGCGTCGCCTCATCTGCGTGATTTATGTCAATTATAGCAGTATCGTTCATACTTGTCTTCCTTCGGCCTGCTATGCCAGAGCGCTCTCATCTCCGGAGTCGCGCACAAACACGCAAGTTCCATCCACAACAGAAACCGCCCGCGCCACAAAATCCAGGTCTGGGTGTGTTTGCAATCCTAAAATGGTCAGGTCGGCACGCGGCGCTTTGGGCAACGATTCCCAAAAGCGTCCCTGGTAAATGTGAATGCGCGTGCTGGCGGGCAAACGGGCCAGGCTAATCAGCTCATGCAAAAAAGGCTCGGCCAGGGCTTGTGTTTCGTCATTATCCACGACCATGCAGAGGTTGATACGGCCGTGCCAGTTTCGCGCCACCTGGTATGCCAACAGCACCGCCAGGTCCAGATTCGTCAGCCGCAGTGCCAACTTCCAATCAGGCCCTTGCTCCCGCACCCAAACGTTAATCACCTGCTCCTGTCCCAATGCCGTCACGTCATCCTGAGCATACAACACCACCGCCAAACGACGTTCTACGGCACGTTCCAACATGGCAACCCAAGACTCACGGTTCGCCATTTGAGCAGCACCTGGGAGTGCCGGGAGAAACAAAATGTTGGGGCGAAAATAACTACTGCTCAATACAGCCATCGTCGCCCGCACGCCAGTAGCAAAATCCGCTTCCTCCAGCATAATGGCCCGCCCACCAATGCCATCCTGGTTGAATGACTCAACCAGTTCTGGCAATGCCGCTACACGCGGGGCTTGCCCCGGCGCATAAATGCCCAACGCCCGCACCGACCCCTGCGGCGCGGCGATGGCCCGCAAAAATCGAAAAATGCCGGTTAGCTGCTTGCCACTGGCAACGGGAACCAGCAAGTTGGGACTCCAGGTGCGCTCTGGCGAGGGCGGCATAGCGCTGACGCGCTCCACAGCCCAATTTGCCAACGCCAAAAAGAGGCCGCTACGCACATCTTCCCAGGGGCTGTTGAGGTGGCGGCGCAGCAAATAACCATAAATGCCCAACGTAACGAGAATAGCCACCAAACTAAAGATAGGATTGACTAAAAACATAACGAACAGGCAGCCCATCATGCCAATAAAGGGCACGATGCGAGGAATGGCAAAGGTGGGGCGGAAGCTGACCATGCCCAGGGTTTGCTCAATGAGCATCACTGCGTTCAAGGAAAAATAGGTGATGAGGAAGAACATGGTGATGAGGGGGGCAATGGCGTTTAGCCCACCGCCAGCCCAGGCAAAGAGCAGCGTGACAAAGACGATGCCTCCGGTGAGGAGCATGGCATTGCGCGGTTCATGATCGGCCGTTTCTCGTGCCAGCACCTGGCCCATTGGCAACACATCGTGACTGCTTAAGGCTTGCAGCACACGTGGCGCAGCCAGCAGGGAACCCAGCGCAGAGGAGAAGGTGGCGCCTAATAATCCGGCCAATATCGCCCAACTCCAAAAGGCTTTGTCTACCATGACGGTGGTGTTGCTTAACAAATCATCTACTGGGGCAACACGGGCCAG
>JACKBX010000008.1 GCA_020634375.1 Ardenticatenaceae bacterium
ACCACGTCGCCGACACCTATACCGATGCCGCAGGCAACTACGTCATCGGGCCTATCCCTCCCGGCGATTACACCGTGCTGGCCGACACCGACCAGAACGGTCAACTGCTAGTACGCGAATATTACAATGACGTGTATGACTTATCGGCGGCCACCTTCGTCTCCGTCACCAGCGAAATGACTACACCCGGCCTCGACTTCATCCTCGATCCTGGTGTTTGGCTCACCGGGCACATCACCGTACCACCCGGTTACTCCAATGAGGGCATCTGGGTGAATGCGTGGAAGACGGATGGCATCTGGTACGGCACAAACCGCGCTACCGATGCCAGCGGCAACTACATCTTGCCCGTGCCGCCCATTTATGACAGCTATTGGGGCGTCAGCGCCTACCCAGATGGGCCAGACCTGATGTACAAATGGGCGCACCAGTTTGACCTGGCGCAGCACACTAATTGGGACTTCGATTTGGGTTTTAGCGGCACCATCACCGGCTGCATTACGGATGGCGGTATGCCCATCGCCAACCTCTGGGTCAATGCCGATTCTGGTGAAATGAATCATGGCAATCAAACGGATGAAAATGGCTGCTACACCATTACCAATCTGCCACCTTCCACCAATGGGTATGAAATCCGTGTAGATGATTGGGAATCTGGCCGCATGTGGACTAGCTACGGTGGTCACGATTGGGGTTGGCAAACACGGCTGCCCCTGGCAGAAGGTGACGTGATCGGCGGCTTCGACTTTGAAGTGCCCTGGCGCGGTCAAATTGAAGGGTACGTGTATGAAAGTGATGGCACAACACCCATCGAAGGGCTGCGCGTCGTCGCCGTTAATGAAAACGGTTTTTGGGAAGGGTACAGTCAACCGGACGGCTACTTCACCATTGACGCCCCGGCGGGCGAGCATCGGCTGATGTTTGCCGGAGATTACATCCCGGTGGCTTACTACCCGGACAGCAGCGTGCACCAATATGCCGATGCTACACCGATTATGGTCTCGCCATTGCCCACCACGACGATGGTGACGATGAATATCGAGCGGACGGCAACGGTTCATGGTCAGATTACTGACAGCGGCAGCGGCGACCCGCTTGGCGGCATCCTTGTTGCCGTCAGAAATATTGACCCGGCCGTCAATCGTGACGTGGCTTCTTCGGGCTGTACGGATGAAAACGGCAATTACTATCTGGAAGGTGTCTGGGCTGGTGATTCGCTGATGGAAGCCATTGGCACTTGCGGCAATTGGGATTACGGATTGGTCACAGATACGCTAACCGTTGCCGCGAACAGCGACCACGAGGTGAATTTGCAAATGACGGCGGGAACGATGCCGGAACGGCCGTTCACCATCAAAACCAACGATACCTTCAACTACAACGCCCTTTCCTCTGGCGGCAATACCTTCTGGGACGCGCAGTTCAATGCTGAACAAATCCTGGCTGCTTTGTACGAACCGTTAGTCGGCCTGGACGATGACGGCAACTGGACGAGCGAACTGCTCACCCAGGTTCCTACGCTGGACAGTGGCAGCGCGGCCATCATTGATGACCACCTCGTTGTCACTTACACCCTTAAACCGGGAATGCTCTGGTCAGACGGCACACCGTTGACCTCCGCCGACATCCGTTTTACCTGGGAAATGCTTTCCCAGCCTACCCCCTGGTCAGATACTTGGCTGGCGGAAGTGGGTAATGTCACGAAGATTGAGTCCATAGAAACGCCGGATGCATTAACGGCCGTTGCCACCTATGAATTCCGCGCTTTCCCCACCAGCTACCTGCTGGCAATTACCTACCTACTGCCAGAACATTCTCTGGCCGGGCAGTACCCGCTGGACGTGAAATGGCTCAGCGAATTTGCCCACTATCCAGTCGGCAATGGCCCTTACATGGTCACTGATTGGGTTCCTGGTAGCCATCTCGATCTGATTGCCAATCCTAACTACCATAAACGCAGCCTGGGCCTGCCACGTATCTCGCAGATACGCTTCCTCTTCGCCAGTCACCCGTTTTACAGCGTGGTGGACGGGGCAGCCGACGCGAGCATCAATGTCGCCTGGGACATGCCAACGGATTATGACACTTACGGCCTTGCCATCTATGAAAGCGAGGAAAACGCTTACTGGAGCATTGTGCCCAATACGGAACGGCCGTACTTCCAAGAAACGGCCGTGCGCCAGGCCATCTACACCGCCTTCGACCGCGCTCAGGCCGCGCCCAACATCTTCAACGGCCTCGTCGCCGATAGCTGGCTGCCAACCAGCCACTACATGGTCAGCGACACCCTGAGCCTGTACAACTACGACCCCACCGCAGCTGCGGCCATGCTCACTGCCGCCGGATGGGTAGACACCAACAGCAACGGCATCCGCGACAAAGACGGCGTTGAACTCCAGTTTGATCTGGCTGCCGGATATGATGGCGGCTTCCAGGCATATTTGGATGTGGCTGCCGTCTTCCAGGCCAACATGGCTGCCGTGGGCATAGATGTCAACATCATTACTTACCCCAACAACGACAACAACCAATACTGGAATGACATTCAGCGTGGAGTGATTGACGCTTACATCACCGGCTGGGGCTTTGACGAGCGATATGACCCCTATGGCTATGAAATGTTCCACAGCGACCGCATCCCCGATGGCTACAATTCTTACTGGTATTGGGGCAATATGGGCGGCCGTTGGCGCGATGCTGCTAACGATGCCTTGCTGCTAGCAGCCCAAACCGAATTGGATACGGCCACGCTAAAGGGACTCTATGCCGATCAACTGGCCCTGCAAACCGCACAAGTACCTATCTGGCCGGTTGCGCACCGGCTGCATGTAGATACGGCCGTTCCCACCCTTCTCAATTTCCGCCCCGCGTCCTTCATCCCTGCCACCTGGAACATTGAAGAATGGCGCGTACCGGCCAATCCCTATGACCTCACCGTGCGCAAAGCATTGGCCGCCGACAGCCTCGGCCCACAGCCCGGCAACGACATCATCTACGCCATCACCGTGCGTAACGCGGGCTACTTCCCCGTCACCGGAGCCACGCTGGTCGATACCCTGCCGCCCGATGTCACCTTTATCAGCGCCAATCCCGCCCCGACTGCGGTTAGCGGACAAACGCTGATTTGGGATTTGGGAACCATTCCTGGCAACAGTGCGCCGCAGGTGATCCGTGTCACCGCCTACATTCCGCTTAGTGTGACACACGGCACACCGCTGGTTAATGAAGTTGAAGTGTCCGGCGACCAACTCGATACCTACCCCGGTAACAATGGCTACATCTATCAACTCACTGTGCGCGAAGACGTAGACCTGGCCATCACCAAATTCGGCGTCGGCGAACCGGCTATTGGCGAAACTTTCAACTACTACGTGGACTACGCCAACTGGGGCGGCGCACCCGCCAGCGGCGCCGTCGTCACAGATACGCTACCGCCAGAAGTCAGTTTCATCTCTGCCAATCCAACCCCAGACACGGCCAATGGCAGCACCTTGACCTGGAATCTGCCAAACCTGGTGGGCAACCAGTGGGGCGGCCAGATTGAAATCACGGCCGAAATTGTGGGCGCAGGCACGGTGACTAACACTGCTGACATCATGTTTGGCGGCGTGGACGTGGACCTGGGCAACAATACTGCGGACAGTGTGGAACAGGTGAACGACATCCTCGCCCCCATCATCACGCAGCCAACGCAGGGCGTGGCCGATGGCACACCAACCATCGCCGGGCTTGCGCCATCGGAAGCGGTGGTGGAGTTGTGGGATCTGACCAGCGCACTGAATGCCAATGCTCCCACAGCACCAACCTTGCTTGTGACCACCACGGCCGACATCAGCGGCACGTTCTCGGTGGAACTGGCGTTGGATGAGGGCACGTATATCGTAACAGCCGTTGCCCAAAAAGCAGGCCTCAGCAGTGGCTACTCCAACACGGCCACCTTCGAGGTGAACCACAACCTGCCGCTGGACACAGACACTGTAGCCATCACCGCCGATGGCGCGACCATTAGCCGCGGCGTGGTGCGAGCAAATAAGTACACCATCCCGCACCGCTTGTTGGACGTGAGCCTGGGGCTGACCTGCTCCGGCGCACTGAACACACATCTGGAAGTGACCGAAAACGCATTATTCACCTATGACCTGCCCGCCGTCAGTCTGATCAATATTGGCGGCGATGAGTGGCAGGCCAATTACCGACTGTGGCTGGCCGAACCACACAGCACGTATGATGTGTGGGTGGAATGGGACTGCGACGGCACTATCACCCGTGAACTGCTGGTGTACATCCTCATTGACCCGGACGGCTACCTGTACGACCAGTCATTGGTAGATGGCGGCTCGCCCATCACTGATTCACTGATTCTGGATGGCGTGATCACTGCTTACGTGCTGGTAGGCGATGAGTGGCAAGTGTGGCCCGCTGAATATTACGGTCAAACCAACCCACAAATCACTGACGAGACAACGGATGATGGTGTAATGGAGGCCGGTTACTACAGCTTCCTCACCCCGCCCGGCAAGTATCGCATCGAAGCGGAAGCCTCCGGCTACCAACCCTACCAAAGCGCGGTGCTGACGGTGGTGGACACGCCCATTCACCTGGACATTGGTCTGGAGCCGGTGGCCGGTGGCGATGGGCAAACGGTATCTCCCGCCAACCTGGGAACTTCGGCTAAGTGGGTAGATATGTCTGAAGCCTGGGTGGGCGACGTGCTGACGTATGACATCTGGCTGGCAAACAATGGTGGGGAGGATACGGCCGTTCTCTCCCTCAGCGATCTCATCCCGGCTAACACCGAGTATGTGGACAGCTCGTTGGGTTGGGATGGCGGCAGTGCAGGCTACGATGTCGGCAGCAACAGCGTCTGGTGGGAAGGCACTGTACCTGGTGGTGAGACCGTTCACGTTAGTTACCAGGTTCAGGTAATGAACTCACCCGGTACGCCGTTCGACGTGGTAAATGAATCGGTGATGTCGGGCACGGTGACAAATCTGGCGACGCTGGATGCGTTAACGGCCGTTACCACCATCCAAAATGTCGTTGGCGTCTCCTTGAATGCCAATGACGCAGCTAACGACGATCCCGGCATGACAGTGTTGTACGATCTACAAATCAGCAACACCGGCAACAGCACCGACACCTTCACGATTGACGCCAACTCCAGCGCCGGCTGGCTGGACACCAGCTTTGAGCCGGTCATGTTGGGCGCAGGTATGAGCACGACGCTGCAAGTGGATGTCACCATCCCTGCTGGCGCACTGGCTGGCGACGCGGATGTGACCACGCTCACTGTGGCCTCCTCCCTGAGCGATGCGGTTAGCGACGCCACAAGTTACACGACAACGGCAAATCAGGTGGCGAACCTGATCCTGGCGACGGCAGCACCGCAGTTGGCAGAACTGGGTACGGCCGTTACCTACACGCATCAACTGCAAAATACTGGCAATGGGACGGATACGTTTGTGATTACGGCCGTTTCTGACCAAGAGTGGATTGTCTCTACTAGTGCTAATCCCACATTAGACCCCGGTGAAGTCGTGACTGTCACTGTGGTGGTACAGGTTCCTGCCGGAGCTGCGCCAGATACGGTAGACACGACTACCCTGACGGCATACTCTGCCTTTAACAATGCAGTGATGGCTGAGGTAACGGATGTGACAACGGCCGTGCAAACTGGCTATATGCTTTATCTGCCTACGGTTTTGAAACCGTAAAGCTAGTGAGCAGTTGTCAGTAAGCAGGAAGCAGTAAAAAAGCCCGAATGCTGTATGGCATTCGGGCTTTTTTCATGGAACCACGTTTGCCTATTCTTCTTCGTCGTCAAGCAGTCCAGCCTCGGTAATTTGCAGGCGGATTAGCCCGCGAAAGTCGTCGGGGTCGGCTGGTTTTCCTTTGCGCAGGATGAAGATACGGCCGTTCTGCGCCAGCTTTTTGCTGAACAAGCGCACTCGTTTCAAAATCGTCTGCCAATGCTCAGGTAAAAGTACCCGCGCCACATCTTCTGGACGCACGCTACCCGCCAATCCTGCCTCACGGCACATATGAATAATGGTCTCGTAAACTTCCTCATCGCTCACTTTACGTGGCTTCTTCACTCGCTCTGTTGCCATTCTTTCCTCTCAGTGCAATCATGATATGATCTTGTAGAGATTGGAAATTGCACAATCTCTAATCTCTAATTAGAGTTAGAAACCGGGTTTTTTGCAAAAACCCGGTTTCTGGTGTTTGAAGGAGAAGATTATGATTGTTGTTGCAAGCACAAATGGATCGGTGGGCATTCAAGAAGCAGTGCGGGTATTGCGAGAGGGGGGAACGGCCGTTGCCGCCGTTGAAGCAGGCATCCGTCTGGTAGAAGCCAATCCCGACGACCACACAGTTGGGTATGGGGGCTACCCCAATATTTTGGGTGAAGTAGAACTGGATGCGAGCATTATGAACGGCCGTACCCTGGAAACTGGCGCTGTCGGAGCCGTCAAAGGGTATGCACACCCCATCTCCATCGCCCGCGCAGTGATGGAACGCTTGCCACATGTGATGCTGGTGGGGGATGGCGCGGCCCGTTTTGCTACCGAGATGGGCTTCACACAACAAGATCTGCTTACGGAAGAGGCGCGTCACATCTGGGCAGCACGATTGAAGCAAGATATGCCCGCCGAAACCTTTGCCAATCTCGCCCAAGAAATTACTCTAGCAGACTGGGTGCGCCTTGCCACCGACCCAGAACGGGCAAAGGGCACGGTCAACTTCATTGCCCAAGACATGCACGGAGACATTGCCTGCGGCGTCAGCACCAGTGGCTGGGCCTGGAAGTATCCTGGTCGGTTAGGTGACACGCCGATCATTGGCGCGGGCAATTATGCCGACAACCGCTACGGCGCAGCAGCCTGCACAGGCATGGGTGAAATGGCAATTCGTGCGGCGACTGCGCACAGTATTGTGATCTATATGAAAATGGGTATGTCTCTTGCAGAGGCGTGTACGGAAGCGATGGTGGATTTGCGGGCGTTGAACGGCCGTTTCATCAGCGTGATGCACCTCATTGCCCTGGACAAAGACGGCAGCCCCGCCGGGTTTAGCAGCATCCGCAACAAAACCTACATCTACCAAACGGCCGATATGGCGGAACCGGTAGAGGCAGTGCGCACATTCGTACCTATTGCAGCCCGTTGGGGCTAGGGATCGGCTCCTGTTTGCACACGCTGGAATACGAAACAAAATACAACATGATATACTCTCAATCAGAAATATCTAACACTTGTTGGATGGCTTCGTCACATACAATCATGGATTAGGAAAAATCATCATGTCTCTGACGAATGTTCTGAGCAAATGGAGAAATTTATGGGAGCATCTTACCCAACCCATTGCAAGTATTGAGGAAGATGAACAACGTCAGCAAGCAAGCTTATTGGCTGCTTTATCAATAGCCTTACTTGGGGCTGGAACCATCCTTCTCATCATTTGGGTCACGACCAACCCAGACTTTCAAGCAGCCCCCCTTATCTCTCTCGGCATCGTGGTGGCGATTACGGCCGTCTACCTGCTCAGCCGTACCCTATACTATCGAATTGGCGCAACCATACTCATCGCCATGATGATGCTCATGGTGACCACCATCATCCTCACAGCTCCCGGCTCCATGACCGAGCGAATGCTGGCGCTTAACTTTCTAGTTGTAGCAATCTTACTGGCAAGCATGTTGTTCAACATTCGGGTTACAGCGATTGTTGCCGCACTATCTATCCTATTTACAACACTGTTCTTTTTCCTACCTGAAGTTTCCTTTGCCACAACCTATTCGTTTCTAGTCTTCATCATCATCACCTCTGCGCTTCTTATAGCAGCCATCGCCATTAGAAATTATTACATCACAGCTCACCGAAAGGCAGAAATAGCGCTGCAAAAAAATGAAGCACGCTTTCAGAAAATGTTCACCAACCACGCGGCCGTGATGCTGCTGATTGAACCAGCATCAGGCACAATTATTGATGCCAATCATGCTGCAAAAAAATTCTACGGTTACTCAATATCCCAACTCTGTACGATGAATATCACCGAATTGAACATGCTACCTCCAGAGCAAGTCTTGTCGGAACGGCAAAGAGCGATACAAGAAAAGCGAAATTACTTTATCTTTCCCCATCGTTTAGCAAGTGGCGAAATTCGTACAGTAGAAGTTCATTCATCTCCCATTGGATTAGAAAACAGAGAAGTGCTTTTTTCTATTATCCACGATATTACCGAGCGTGAACGAGCAAGCAAAGCCTTACTCGCCCGTACTAACGAGTTGACCGCGTTAGAAGAGACATTGCTCGATATCACATCGCCGCAGCCGCTGTCGGTGCTGTTGAACATCATTGTGGAACGTGCAGCCACATTGTTGCAAGCCACCAGCGGCGGACTGTATCTGACCGAGCCGGAACAGCACCAGGTTCGTTGCGTTGTCAGTTACAATACAGTAGGGGATTTTACAGGCACAGTGCTTAACTACGGTGAAGGGGCCGCAGGGCACGTGGCGCAAAGTGGGGAACCGCTCATCATTGATGATTACCGTACATGGTTGAATAGAGCTGAAATATTTGAGGATGAACGTCCCTTCCAGACAATATTAAGCGCCCCTCTCATTTGGCAAGGCCATGTTACGGGCGTCATCCACATGTTAAAAAGCCACAGCGAAGAACAATTCTCACAAAAGGACTTAGACCTGTTGGTAATGTTTGCCAACCACGCTGCAATGGCTGTCGAAAATGCACGTTTACGCAGCGAACTTGAGCAAGAATTGCACGAGCGCAAGCAGGCGGAAGCCGAACGAGAACGACTCATTGCGGAACTGCAATCAGCCCTGGCCCAAGTCAATCGGCTGAGTGGATTGCTGCCTATCTGCGCTTCATGCAAAAAAATCCGTGACGATGAGGGCTACTGGCAAGATGTATCTATTTATATTCGCAATCATTCTGAAGCCGAGTTCACGCATGGCATATGCCCGGATTGCATGAGGGATTTGTACCCTGAAATATATGATGCGGATGAATGATTCTCTTCTGGAACCGCGCATTATTCGCTTGCCAGAATTTGCGCCTGGGGATTGGTTAAATACCCCGCAGCCGCTCTCTAAACGAGGTCTGCACGGCCGTATCGCACTCATTGATTTTTGGGATTATTCCTGTGTGAACTGTATACGCACTCTGCCTTACCTGGTGCGTTGGCATGAGCGGTATGCGGCACATGGGTTGGTCATCATTGGCATACACAGCCCGGAGTTTGCCTTCGGGCAGATTCGGCAGCAAGTGGAAACGGCCGTTACCCACCACCACATTCCCTACCCCATCCTCCTCGACAACGGCTATCAAAACTGGGAACGCTTCGCCAACAAAGCGTGGCCCACCAAATATCTGGCCGACCCCGATGGCTACATTCGCTACCGCCAGCAGGGAGAAGGACATTATCAGCAAACCGAACGCGCCATTCAACTGCTGCTGCGCCAGCATAGTCCCGGCCTCACTTTACCAGACCCACTGCCCCCCCTGCGTGAAGAAGATGCACCGGGCGCAGTTTGCTACCGGCCCACGCCAGAGCTTTATGCCGGATACCAGGGCGGCGGACTGTTTGGCGGTGCATTAGGGAATCCTACAGGTTATTTGCCAGACACGGCCGTTTTCTACGAACTCCCCCCACCAACCGAACGGCAGCCAGGACAATTTTACGCGGAAGGCGTGTGGCAAGCCTGGCCAGAGGCATTGGCTTATGCCGGGCAGGCAGGTGGCAAAATTGTGCTGCCTTACCAGGCAGCCACCGTTAATGCCGTCCTCAGCCCGATGGCCGACCCGGTTGCGCTGCGGTTGGGCCTGACGGCGGGAACAGGGGGGCGGGTGCTGGTGCAGCAGGACGGCCGTTACCTGAACAGCAGCAATGCGGGCCGAGACGTACACATCACCGCCGATGACGTCAGCCTGGTCCATGTGGAACACCCGCGCATGATGCAGCTTGTGCGCAACCCCCACTATGAGCAACATGAACTCACCCTTACCTTCCAGACCCCCAAACTAGCCCTCTACACCTTCACCTTCACCACCTGCATCATCCCCTAAACCAGCAACCAGTTACCAAATTCCTCATCTTTTCTTCCCCCTTCTGGGTCTATTGGCCTGTTGACAACATATACATCCTCTTGATACGCTGGTTAATCATGAGCCTTATTCTTTTTTATTCATTGACGGAGGTGTCATCATGTTATTTTTTCATCGGGAAGAAGGGCAAGGCATGACAGAATATGGCATGGCAATCGTCCTGGTCGCCATCGTCATCGTCGTCATTCTGACTGTGCTTGGGCCGCAAATTGGCAACATGTTCAGCCGGATAACGACAGGCTTTAATTAGCCCTGCCCCTCATACGTCATGCGTCTTATTTTTTGTGACGCATGACGTATGCCCCCCATAACATCTCCTCCAATTTCCCTCAACCCATCAATTTCAAAACTACCTGTGCTATAATCTTCGCCTGAATCGGTGGAGAAACTCATATGACTTTACCCTCGTTAGAAACCATCATCTCATATTTGACCATTGTGGCCGCAGTGATGGGCGCACTCTTTGCCGCCCTGTGGCTCAGTTTCATCATTTGGGCGTTTCGGGATATGCGCCAACGCTCCCGCGATCCGTTTGCTCAATTGTTGGCGGCGCTGTTAACGGCCGTCCTCCCTGGCGTAGGCATCATCATTTACCTGATTTTGCGTCCCCCAGAAACATTGGCCGAGGCATATGAACGGGCTTTAGAGGAGGAAGCGCTTCTGCAAGAAATCGAAGAGAGGCCAGCCTGCCCTGGCTGCTCGCGCACCGTCCACCCCAACTGGATTCTCTGCCCCCACTGCCACACCCGCCTGAAAAAAGCGTGCCCGGACTGCAATTCGCTGATGGAATTGAACTGGAATTTATGCCCGTACTGTGGCAATCAACACGTAGACCCTTACAAAGCAGATTCGCCAGCGTCGGCAACGGCCGTTTACGATGAAACGCTCATTCCTGAGCCAGACCCTATCGCTGAAGAACCCATCCCCGAAGACAATGCCGAAACCAGTGAAGAAGGCTCTGTCCTATGACATCACCCCCTGCCCTACGCTTTGAAAATTTGAGCAAGATTTTTGGACGCGGTAAGAAGTTAGTAACGGCCGTACAACGCGTGAACCTGGAAGTGACAGCCGGTCAAGTCTATGGCTTCTTGGGGCCAAACGGCGCAGGCAAAAGCACCACCATCCGCATGATTTTAGACCTGATCCGCCCCACACACGGCGAGGTGTTCGTGAACGGCCGTTCCGTCCAACAAACCCACGCTGCCCTGCAACAAGTGGGGGGCATGGTCGAAAATGCCACCTTTTACCCCTTCCTCAGCGGACGCAAGAATTTAGAAGTGCTGGCCCGCACCGGCAACTATTATGACGCTGCCCGCATCGACAATTTATTGACACAAGTGCGCCTGGCTGACCGCGCCGACCACCTCGTCAAGGGCTACTCCACCGGTATGAAACAGCGTCTGGGATTGGCTGCCGCCCTGCTCAATGACCCCGCGCTGGTCATTTTGGATGAGCCAACCAACGGCCTCGATCCCGCAGGCATTCAGGAAATGCGCACCTTCATTCGTACCCTGGTAGAGACGCAGGGCAAGACGGTGTTTCTCTCCAGTCACCTCCTCAGCGAAGTGGAGCAAATGTGTGACCGTGTGGCTATCATCCACCAGGGTCAGCTTGTGCGTGAAGGAGCTGTGCGTGAACTGCTGTCTGAGCAAGCATACTTACAAATTGAAGCAGAACCTCTGGCGCGGGCAACGGCCGTCTTGCAACCAACCTGGACAATCACAGAGAGCAATGCCCATTCCCTCACTCTGCTCGCCTCCCGCAGCGATGTACCCGCCATCGTGCGCCAACTTGTCGCCAACGACATCGCTATTTACCAAATTCGCCTTTCCCACCAAAGCCTGGAATCATTCTTCCTGGAAGTGACCGGCAACCATTCGGAGGAACAGCATCATGCGTGAACTTCTACGAGCTGAATGGCAAAAAACCGTGGGGAATCGCTGGGTAACGGGTCTGCTACTCTGGATTTTTCCGATTGGCGGCCTGGCCCTCGCCGTTTTGCTGCCCATTCTCACCCTCTTGCTCCCGCCGCTGCGGCAAGGCCTTTCGGGCCGCCAGCTAGAATGGACAACTGTCATGATTAACACGTGGCAGTTCCCCAACAACCCCCTTGGTCGCATATTTTTGTTGGGATTGACGGCCGTTTCCTTCGCTGGTGAGTATCAATGGCAAACCTGGAAAAACATCGTCCCCCGCCAGCGCCGCGTACCCATTCTCGCCAGCAAATTCATCATCCTCGCCATCCTCATCCTCTTTGCCTTCGCCCTCCTTTCCATCTTTCTCGCCATCGGAGAAGGCCTACGCGCCCTTGTGGGAAACGCATCCTTTGGCCCAGCCCTTACCGCAGACACCCTGCAAACCTTCTTGCGCAGCTACACGCTCTCGGCCAGCATCACCTTCCTCAACGTGATGATCACAGCCATTTATGCGGCGCTTGCAGCCATCCTCACCCGTACCATTTTGGGCGGCGTCATGGTCGGCATTGCCATTTCCATCCTCGAACCTTCCCTGCTCTTACTTTTGCTTGCCCTCAGAGGGCTATTCGACAAAGTAGAAATCATCCACCTTTATCGGTTTACCCCCATCTACAACATTGGCAATCTAACAAGTTGGGTTGAATCTAACGGCCCCACCCAAACGCTAGTCTACATGCTCGGTAACGATACACCGGCCGACAGTGTGCAATTTTCCCTGATAGTTTTGGCCGCATGGGTCACGATTGGCGTCACACTGCTGCTGCTCTGGTTCCGTCGCCAAGACATTACCTAACAATGAACAATGAATAATTAATAACGAATGGTGAATGAAGGACTCCTATCATTCACCATTCTCAATTCACAGTTCATTATTCATTATTTTCTTGTACGGATACACAGCGAATTTCCGGCCCCATCAAATAAAGTAAAATGCCACCCCTAAAATCAGATATAACGCCAGCAACTGCGCCCCTTCCAGCCAATTAGACTCGCCGTCCTTAAAGGCAAAGACCCCCACCAATCCCGCAGAGGCCAGCGCCACCAATTCAAACACGTTAAAGCTAAAAGCCATCTCCTGCCCCATCAACGCTGCCACAATAATCAACAGCGGGGCCACAAACAAGGCAATCTGCAAGCTAGAACCCAGCGCAATCTCCATCGCCAATGTCATCTGATTCTTTAGCGCTACCTGCACCGCCACCAAATGCTCGGCGGCATTGCCCACCAATGGCACAATGATGATGCCAACGAAAAACTCGCTCCAACCCAACTCAGCTACCACATGCTCAACTGAGGCTACCAGCAACTCGCTCATGAAGACAATCGCCAACGTAGAAATAATCAGCACAATCACTGATTTTCGCAAAGACCAGGCTGCTTTGTGGGTGTCGTGTGCAGACGGCCGTGTCAGCAACGTATCTTCCTCACTCGCCACAAACGAATAATAAATCCCCAATGCATAAATAAGGATCATCACCACCGCCACCACCAGGCTAAACGGTTGCAGCGCCTCATGGTGATTGGCATCAATAAATTCGCCAAAAACCGCCGGAATCATCAACGCCACCACAGCCAACATCAGCATCGTCGCATTCGTCGTTGCCTGCGTCTGGCTAAACTGCTGCGTGCCGTTACGCATCCCACCCAATAAAATCGCTACCCCCAACACCAGCAGCAAATTACCCAAAATAGAGCCTGTAATGGAAGCGATTACCAAATCGATCACACCCTCTTTAATGGCAACGATGGTGATGATCAATTCTGCTGCATTCCCCAGCGTCGCATTGAGCAAGCCGCCAATCCGAGGGCCGGTGTACACCGTCAACTCTTCCGTAGCCTCACCAATGTAACCCGCCAATGGAATAATCCCTACGGCCGCAGCTATAAATTGCACAATGTCCCCCAAATGCAATGTCTCCGCCAACAATGCAACAGGGATACCCAACAACAAAAGATACCGGTAATCAAATTTAATCTTCAATTTCTCACTCCTGTGAAAATAGAGCGCAGAGAGTTGTCAAATCTTAGAGATTTGACAACTCTAAATCACTCAATGACAACTTGGCTTAAATCGTCCGTGTTTTCTGGGTATTGCGGATTTAATTCTTTCAACGTATTGACAATGGTGCGCGTAATCGCCAGGTTGCGATACCATTTCTGATCAGCCGGGATGACATGCCAGGGCGCCCACGGCGTCGTGCAACGATTAAGCATTTCCTCGTAAGCGACCATGTAATCGTCCCAAAACTTGCGCTTTTCCAAATCTTCCAGTGAAAACTTCCAATGCTTCTGCGGGTCGTCCAACCGCTCCTGAAAACGCTCTGCCTGCTCTTCTTTGGAGATGTACAAGAAAAATTTGAGAATGGTTGTGCCACTATCATGCAGCAACTTTTCAAACTGGTTGATATATTCGTAGCGTGGCCGCCACACGGTTTCCGGAACGATGTTATGCACACGTACCACCAACACATCTTCGTAATGGGAGCGATTGAAAACGCCAATCATGCCCCTGGCGGGCACGACCTGATGGATTCGCCACAAAAAGTCATGCGCCAACTCCACTTTACTCGGTGCTTTGAAGGAATGCACGCGCACGCCCTGCGGATTCACGCCGCGAAACACGCTGCGAATAGTGCCATCTTTACCACCCGCATCCATCGCCTGAAAAACAATCAATAGTTTATGCTTGTCTTCAGCGTAAAAACGATTTTGCAGTTCAATTAGCTCTTTGCGGGCGGCTGTGAACTCGGTAACGGCCGTTGCCTTATTCCCCTCATATAAGCCCTTCCCTGCTGTCAGCAGGTCTGTAAGCCAGATATGCTTTCCTGGTTCTAAACGATGTTTATCATGCATAACCCTCACCTCGTTAACGATTTTACAGCATACTTAACATACTGTTAATGGCAAATTCATCGCGTATTGCGTAACATAGCAGTCTAGCCCAAAAAGAGTATATCAAACCTGGCATGACTCGCCGTAAACACCCTCTCGTCTGCCAGTACAGCTACAACCATGATTTGTACTAATTGCGGATTTACGAACCCCGAAGGATTTGCATTTTGCGGCAAATGCGGCAGTGCGCTTGTCGTGACTGCCCTTCCCGTCAGCCACCTTTCCAAAACCGACCTCGACCACTTACGTATCTACCTCCCCCCTGCCCTCATCGAACCATTGCAAATAGACTTTGCCTCTCCATCTACTTCTTTAATCAGTGCCTGCGTGACCCACCTCACAACACTGCTAGAAACAACGGCCTCCCATTTACCAGATTACGTCGTCGAATCCGTGTTGCACAACCCTGTTCCCGGCCTCGCCAGCGGTCAGTTTGTAGACGGGACACTCCTCTTCGCCGACATTAGCGGCTTCACAGCCATGTCCGAACGCCTCAACCGTATTGGCCGCGAAGGCGCTGAGGAAATCACGGCCGTTGTCAACCGCTACTTCAGCATGATGTTGACTATCTTGCACAAGTACAGCGGCCAACTAATCAAATTTGGCGGCGATGCCCTATTGGGATTGTTCTCGGAACGGCCGTTCTCCCCCGACACCGGCCCCCTCCAGCACAGCAGCGCCACCCGCGCAGCCCAAGCCGCCTTGCACATGCAAAACGCCATGTCCGAGTTCGCCGAAACCAGCACATCGCAAGGCACATTCCCCCTGCGTATGAAAGTGGGCCTGCACAAAGGGCGCTTCTTTGCCGCGCAGCTGGGTTCCCCGCAAAACATGGAATACGCTCTCTTTGGGCAAGATGTCAATGCCACCGCCGCCACCGAATCGGCTGCCAGCGCCGGGCAAGTACTGCTAGATCAGGCCACCTACACCGCCATTGACGTGAATTGCACGGCCGTTCCCCTGCCCCACGACAACCACTATCTTCTCATCACCCAACTCGATCCCATTGCCGCCCAAACGCCGCCACCCATCAACCTGCTGCCCAACAGCGATCCCAGCCTGGACACACTACGTCACGCCGTCACACTGCTCGACGCCCTCACACCTTACCTGCCCGTTGGCCTGTTATCGCGCATTGCCAGCGATCCCAACGCCCCCAGCCTAGCCGGAGAGCACCGGCTCGTCGGCATTCTCTTTGCCAACGTACACGGCCTGGGCAAGATTGCCGACCGCTTAGGGCCAGGGCAAGAGGCGCAAATAGTCGCTTCACTCAATCACTACTTCGTCAGCACATCCCAGGCATTGGAACAGTACGGCGGCGTGATCAACAAAATCGACCTGTACGATCATGGCGACAAGCTGCTCGTGCTATTTGGTGCACCCATTGCCCACGAAGATGATGCCGAACGCGCCGCCCGCGCTGCACTGGGAATGCAAACCGTTCTTTCCCAACTACAAACCGCCCTACCCCCACAAGCCAATCTCCCTGATTTACACCTCTCGCAGCACATTGGCATTAGCTATGGCTACGTGTTCGCCGGGTACGTTGGCTCAGATTGGCGCCACGAGTACACCGTCATGGGTGATCAAGTCAATCTCTCTGCCCGTTTGATGGCAGCCGCCGGCCACCAACAACTAGCAACCAACGACCAACGACCAACGACCATCCTTATCAGCAGCAATGTGCGGCGCAAGGTACAGGCAATGCTTGACCTGGAACCGCAAGGGGAAGTTTCGCTTAAAGGCAAAAGTGAACCTGTACCCATTTTCACGGTTCGTGGCGCTCGTGCCGTCCCCGAAACAGTGCGTGGTCTCGGTTCTATGCGTTCGCCCCTGGTCGGGCGGGCAAAAGAGTGGCAGCAGTTGGCAACGGCCGTTACCTCCCTCCGCAACAATCGCGGCCAAATCATCACCCTCCTCGGCGAAGCCGGACTGGGCAAATCTCGTCTCGTAGAAGAACTGCGCCAACACATCTCCCCAAAACAAGGCATAAACATACTCGAAGGACGCTGCCTCTCCTACACGGAATCCGCCAGCTATTGGGTATTCCAAGAACTGCTGAGGCAAGCCATCAATCTGCACGCCAACGAAGAGCCAGATGTAGCCCTGCATACCTTGCGCCACGCCCTCGACGAAATCTGGCCCCCCAACGAAATCGCCGCCAACCTGCCCTACCTCGCCAACTTCCTCAACTTACCCCTTGACGACAGTTTGCAAGAGAAGATTCGCTTCCTTGATGCCGAAGCCTTACAGCGCCGCACCTTCGTCGCCCTACGCGCCATGCTAGAGGCCTATGCACAAGGCCATCCACTCATTCTAGTCCTTGACGACATCCACTGGATAGACCACGCCTCTGCACAACTTCTCGAATTCTTGATGCCGGTTGTCAACCAGCTTCCCATGATGTGGCTGCTCATCTTCCGCCCGGAACGGCACAAAAGTTGTTGGGACATCCGCGAAAAGGCAGCCCGCGAGTTCAACTTCTGTCACACGGAGATCTCGCTCAAACCGCTAGAACGGGACGGCAGCCAGGCCCTGCTGCAAAATCTCGTTGGCAAGACAGACTGGCCTCTAGCAATGCAAGACCTGCTGCTAGATCGTACTGAGGGCAACCCTTTGTATCTGGAAGAGGTGCTACGCGCTCTCATTAACGATGAGATGTTGGTGAACGGCCGTACCGGACAATGGGAAATCGTCGGAGACGTTGCCAGCCTCAAAGTGCCAGACACCCTACAAGGCGTGATGATGGCTCGCCTCGACCGCCTACCCGAACCCAATCGCTGGACAGCCCAAATCGCCTCCATCGTTGGCCGCACCTTTCCCTATGACGTCCTCTCCAACATCAGCACCGGCGAACAAGAACAAACCGTCACCCCGCGGCTGGTGCAGTTACAGCAGTCAGAAATCATTGAAGAAACACAGCGTGCGCCCGAACTGGTCTACAACTTCTTGCACGGCCTCATGCAAGAGGTCTGTTACAGCAGCCTTGCCGTGCGTGCCCGGCGCGAATACCATTGCCGTATTGCCCATTATTTAGAAGCAAATCGGGCTGGCGGTTGGGGGGATTCGCGAAGCATTTTGCCCGTCATCGCCCACCATGCTTACGTGGGGCAAGATTGGCCCATCGCCCTACGCTACCAGATTCAAGCAGGCTGGCAGGCACGGCAGCTATTTGCCAATCACGAAGCCATTGACCATTTCACAAAGGCGCTGGAATGCACCACCCATATGCCAGAACAAGACACCTTGCATTCGCGGCTCGTCATTCAGGCATCGCTGGGCGAACTGCTGGTGAACACCAGCCGCTACGAAGAAGCAGAGAAGCAGCTAGAAAACGCCTATGCCCTGGCAACAAATTTGCGCGATCAGGATACGCAAGCGGCCGTTTGTCGTTGGATGGCCCGCTCATTTGAACTGCGCGGCGCATATGAGCAGGCATTTGCCTGGATTGCACGCGGCCTGGAGTCACTGCAACAACGGCAAACACCAGAGTCGGCACAACTTTTACTCATCGCCGGGCTGATTCACATCCGCCAGGGCGATTATGACCAGGCCATTGCCCAATGCCGCCAGGCATTGACCATTGCCGAGCAGTTGGGCGAGATCACGGCGCGAGCGCGAGCCTATAATTTGCTGGGCATCACATATCTGCGTAGCGACAGCCAGGAAGCGATTGCCCATTTTCAACAGGCGTATGGCTTATATCAGCAGGCAGGGGATTTGTACGGGCAAGCCACCTCGCACAATCTGGTGGCAAACGCCTACTTCAACCTGGGTCAATGGCAGCAAGCTGATGAAGATTACCAGGAAGCGCGGCGCTTATTTGAGCAAATTGGCGATGTGTACAATCTGGCGATGGCGGACAACAATTTGGGCGGCATTGCGCTGAATCGCGGCCAACTAGATGCAGCGTTGGCCTTTTACCGCGAAGCGCGGCAATCGCTGGGGAAAATTACCGCGTCGGATTATGTGCTGGGCATCGTAGAGATGAATCTGGGCGCAACTTATATTCGGCGACGAGAATTAGGGCAGGCCAACCAGGCATTGAACGCTGCACAAGACTATTTCCAAAAGACGCAAACGCGGGAGTTTTTGCCTGAGCTGCTGCGCCACCAGGGGCGAGCGGCGCTGTTGGCAGGAAAGATGTACGAGGCATCCTCTGCCGCAAGGAAGGCGCTGCACCTGGCGCGGGAGCTGGCAATGCGCGGCGAAGAGGGGGGCGCATGTGCGCTGTTGGGAGAAATTGCGATCAATCAACATGCTTTTGAAGGAGCAGCGGAATGGCTGACGCAAAGTGTCGCTATTTTGGAAGAAGCGGGTGAGGAGTATATGCTAGCCCGCAGCCGTCTCTGGCTGGCGCAAGCGTATGCCGGTTTGAATAATCGGAAACGGGCGTTGGCGCTTTTGGTTCCAGCGTTGGAGACGTTTGAACGATTGGCGGCGTCTATGGATGTCACGGCCGTTCGCACCCTACAAGCAAGCATTCAGTCATCGTAGCCTATACAAGATCACGGTTCAGGTTAAAAAGGAGCAACAAGCATGAAATCTCGTCTTTTGGCGATTACGTTACCTCTGTTGGTGGGAACGGCCGTTCTCACCGGCCTATTCCTCATCAGTCAGGCACCGGCAACGGCCGTTGCTGCCAGCACTATGCAAGCCCACACAGCCACCGCAGCAGGCGACACCATCCGCGCCTCTGTGGGTGGACAAGCCTTAGACCCTGCCTTCGGCGGTCTCGGATACGTCCTCTCCGACCTCTCCAATGGGTACAGCGTCGCCAACGATATGGTACAGCAGCCCAACGACGACAAACTCGTCGTCGTCGGGTCAGCAAATCACACACCCAACGCGCTTGCCATCGTCCGCTACAATCCAGATGGTTCCTTAGATGCCAGTTTTGGCGTGGACGGCACAGTCATTGACCCCCGCGCCAATGTTGCCAATGGCGTGGCAATTCAACAAGACAATAGCATCGTCATTGCCGGCACCTGGTTTAACGGACAGAATAACGACATCGTAGTCGCCCGCTTCCTTCCCGACGGAACCCCCGATGGCAGCTTTGGCGATAATGGATTCACCATCTTTGACCTGGGACTTAGCAACGAAGAAGGACAGGCCCTGGTCATCGATCCTGCCGGGCGCATTTTAATTGCCGGAACAACAGACAATGTGACAGGAGTCCAGGATTTTATCGTCGTCGCCCTCGACGTTGACGGCAACCCTGACCCCACATTTGGCTTGGGCGGATTCACAATTACCGATTTCAACGCCGCCGCCGACATCGCCTACGACATCATTTTCGACGGGGCAGGCAACATTTTAGTAGCTGGTTCCAGCAATCTCGTCTTTGACGCTAACTTCGGCGTAGCCCGTTACACCAGCGACGGCGCACTCGACCCACTCTTCAGCAGTGATGGCCTGGTAACGATAAACTTTGGCAACTTTGACGAAGCCGCCTATGGCATTGCCTTAAACGATACCCAAATCGTGTTGGCCGGTTACACCGGCTCCTTCTCCGACGTTGCCCTGGCTCAATTAAATGATGACGGATCGTTAGACATCAACTTTGGTTCTGGCGGTCTGACACAAAACGACCTGACAGGATACTATGAAATAGTGCATGACGTCGCCGTCCTTCCCAGTGGGGAAATTGTGGTAACGGGCTTTTTCGACAATTTCAACACGGCCGATTTCTTTGTTGCTCGTTACATTAGCACCGGTTTTTTGGATGACAGTTTTGGCGGCGGCATCGGCTATGTACAAACAGATATTGCAGGGGGTTATGACACGGCAAATGCGTTAGTTGTACAGCCCGGTGGCGAACTTGTGGTTGCCGGACAAGGCGGCACCAACATTGCCCTTGCCCGCTACGCTACCGATGGCACTCCCGATCCTAACTTTGATGACGATGGCAAAGTGCTAACGCCATTAGGTAACGGCCCCGACTCGGCGAAGGCCCTGGCATTACAGGATGATGGCAAGGTTGTTGTTGCCAGCTACGCTACCGACCCTAATGGACTGGCATTGTTTGCCATTAATCGTATGAACTCAGATGGCAGTCCAGATAATGGTTTTGGCATAAATGGCGTCGCTTACGTTGATTTTGCCGGTCTCACCGAGGATCAGGTTCACGCAGTGGCTGTACAGCCGGATGGCAAAATTCTGTTGGGCGGAGCCAGCGTGAATCAAAACTATGATTCTTATTTCGCTTTGGCCCGCTTAAACGAGGATGGCACGCCAGATACGACCTTTGGCAGCGGGGGAGTAATTACACATAGCGTTTTGCTGAGTTATCCACATGACAGCTTGTCCGATCTGACGGTGCTTGCGGACGGCCGTATCATTGCCGTCGGCTATTCTTCAGACAGTGGTGGTGAGGTTTCCTTCCCCACCATTCTCGGCTACAGAAGTAACGGTGATCTCGACACGGCCTTTGGCAATGGCGGTCAAATCATAATCACGGATGGATTTGGTGGCGAAGCAACGGCCGTTGCTGTGCAGCCAGATGGCAAAATTGTGGTAGGTGGATACCTCAGCAATTCCTCTGACGATTTCATGCTGCTGCGGCTGAATGAGGATGGTAGTTTCGACTCCCAGTTTGGCGATGGCGGTATCGTCAACACAGACGTATACAGCGGTTATGACATCATCAACGACGTATTGATTCAACCAGATGGCAAAATCCTGGTCGCGGGGGAAGTGAGTCGCAGTGATTACATGGGGAGTTATTTTGGCATCGCTCGATACAACAACGATGGCTCGTTGGATACCACGTTTGGCCCTGAGATTTCAGCACCTTTGCCACAACGTGGAAGCGAAGCCGTTTTACAATCCAGTGGGGTTGTAACCGCCAGCTTTGGGGGTGACTGGGCATGGGCATATGCCGTCATGCTGCGCCCGAACGGCCGTATCCTTGCTGCCGGTTCCACTTATGATGCCTCTGGCATTTCAACCTATATGGCGCTGGCCCAATTCACACCGGATGGATTCCTGGATCATTCATATGCCAGCAGTGGTAAAGCGCTGCTGGACATTGGAAATAGCACCAGCTTTGCGTATGATGCCGTTTTGCAACCGGATGGCTTGGTGCTGTTGGCAGGTGGTACGGATGTGGACACGGCCGTTGCCCGCTTTGGCGTGACCGGTCTGGAAGGAAACGGCAATGCCAACAACCCGGCTATCTCCGCAAACGGCCGTTTCGTGGCCTTCATCTCGACTGCAAATGACCTGGTAGTCAACGACACCAATGACGCGGCTGATGTGTTTGTGTATGACATGCTCACCGGGCAAACCACACGCGTCTCCGTTGATTCCAACGGCGTACAGGCCAATGGCCCTTCGTATGATGTGGATATTTCAGCAGACGGCCGTTTCGTCGTCTTTACCTCGGCAGCTACCAATCTCAGCAGCGGGCAGCAGTTGTTTGCAGGCGGGCTTTACATCCATGACCGTCTCACGGGCAAAACATTCTGGCCTACCATTACAGTTGATAGCGCAGAACCCACCCAGGTTTCGCCTTTTGACCAGGTAGCCGTGTCCGCAAGCGGCCGTTACATCGCCTTCAATTCTCTGGCAGCCAACATCGTGCTCAGTGACACGAATGGCATGTATGACGTGTTCGTTTACGATGACCTGACAAAGCAAACGACACGAGTCTCTGTGCATACAAATGGCAATCAGGGAGATTCTGATTCGATGGCTCCAGATATTTCGGCAGACGGCCGTTTTGTAACCTTCATCTCCTTTGCCGGTACGCTGGTAGACAATGACAACAACGATGTCAGCGACGCCTTTGTGCATGACCGCCAGCTTGGGCAAACCAGCCGCGTCTCCGTCAACTCAAATGGCGTGGAAGGAAATGACTGGACAGGCATTGAAATCAATTATGAGAAGGCCGCTATTTCGGATGACGGCCGTTACATCACCTTTGAATCGCAAGCGAGCAACCTCGTTCTCACAGACACCAATGGGGTCAGCGACATCTTTGTACACGACCGTGTGGATGGGCTAACGCGCCGCATCTCTGTCGCCTCCGATGGCACAGAGGCCAACGACTACTCCTATGCCCCGGATATTGCCGGGAATGGATTGGCTGTCACCTTTGCCTCCTGCGCCACGAACCTGATAACAAATGACACCACCAGCAACTGTGATGTATTTACTCACAACTTGCAGAGCGGCGAGACAGCACTGGTCTCCAAAGCGTCTGATGGCAGCCAGATTAATGCGCTGTCTGATTTTCCGGCGATGTCGGATGACGGCCGTTTCGTAGCCTTCCAATCCTGGGCAAACTTTGTACCGGTTGACCTCGGCTTCGACAGCGACATCTTCGTTCACGACCTCGGCTTCCAACCTGCCAGCCGCAGCGGAGCCATCCAACTAGAAGACAACAACCCCATTACAGACAGCATCCCCATCACCAATTCCGTGCAGTGGTATCGCGTATACGTGCCCGAACCCGGCTCCACCTTCACCGTCACCCTCAGCAACCTCAGCGAAGACCACGACATGCTGCTCTTTGCCCCGGCCATTGACGAAGAAACGGGCCAACTGCGCGACTTGGGGCAGTTCAGCAACATCGGCCAATTCTCCAACATCGGCCAGTTCAGCAATATTGGGCAGTTCTCCAACATTGGCCAATTCTCCAACATTGGCGACCTGGCAGACCTGGGCCAGTTCAGCAATATTGGGCAGTTCTCCAACATCGGGCAGTTCTCTAACATCGGCCAATTCTCCAACATTGGGCAGGATGGCGGCATTGGCGACCTGGTCAACATCTCGGCGCAGTCCGGGCTGGCAGATGAGCAAATGGTGCAGTACGTTCACGAGTTGGCGGGGACGTATTACGTGGCGGTGCTGGCGCATAACCCACTGGTTGTGGGCACAAATTACACGATTGAAGCAGTGGTTGGCCCGCCTGTGTGGCCGTACCCGCCCATCACCCAAACTGTGCCCACCACGTTTACTACGCCGATGACGGACACGGCCGTTCACACTGTCATTTTCTACAACAGCCAACGCCTCGACCAATTCTACAGCGGCAGCGACCCTATTAATGCCAACATCTTCCGCAACTACCTGGACAGCCTCGCTGCCCATGCACAGACCAACGGCGTGGTAATAGACCTGGCCGACTACGCAGCCATCCAGGATGCCTATGCCCTGTGGGACAGCCAGCCCGGCAACCCGCAGGCCGCCAACTTCGTCGCCGCCAACATCAAATCGCTGATTTACAATCTGGCTCCGGCGTACCCCAATTGGGAATACACGGTCTTGGCCGGTGACGACCGCCTCATTCCCTACCGCCGTGTGCGCGACGAGGCGTTGGTGGCAAATGAACGCGTATACGCGGACACCGCTGCCAGCGTGACCCTGTCTGGTTCTATGGAACTGCGCTTCCTGCTCACAGATGATTACTATGCCGCGCTGCCGCCGCTGCCCTACAAAGGACGCGAGTTTTACCTGCCGCAGCTTGCCATTGGCCGACTGGTGGAAACGCCCAGCGAAATGGTGGCGCTGATTCGCGCTTTCCTGTTCGACCCGGTGCTGGAACCGACTGACGCGCTGATCACTGGCTACGATTTCTTGATTGACCAGGCAACGGCCGTTTCCAACACCCTCGCCGCACAAGGCGTCACCGCCCAAACCCACCTGATCAACAACACCTGGACGGCCGCCGACTTCAACAACACCCTCTTCACCCAGCCCGTCGCGCCCGACCTGATCTCGCTCAACTCCCACTTTGAGCATTACCGCTTCTTCCCCAACGACCCCAACGACGTCTACGCCACACAAATCACCGCCACCACCGACTATGCTGGCATCCTGGCCTTCTCTGTTGGCTGCCACTCCGGGCTGAGCGTGCCCGACGACAATCCCGCCGGGCCATTCGTCTTCGATTGGCCGCAAGCCTTCAACGGCCAAAAAGCCTCGCTCATTGGCAACACCGGCTTTGGCTACGGCGACTCCGACCTCGTAGCCTACTCCGAACTGCTAATGACCAACTTCGTAGACGCGCTGGGCGACTGGAGCGAAGGGCCGCAAACGGTGGGGCACGCGCTGCGCATGGCAAAACAGCAATACTTTAACAGCATGGCTGCTGGCACATTCAGCAATTACGATGAAAAGGTGATGGCGATTATGACGCTGTACGGCCTGCCGATGATGCAGGTCAACATGCCAGTGACGACAACCACATCCCTGGCCGGGCCATCTGTCGCCGCCGCGCCTAATGGCCTCCCACTGGAGACGTTCACCAGTACGGTCACGTTGGCCTATGACTTTGCCGCGCACACTGTACCAGGGCTGGGCGATTATTATACGATCGCTGGCGAAAATGAGGTGTACGTGGCTGGGGCGCGGCCCATTCAACCCCGCGATAGCGTCAACATAAATGTGCCGGGAACGATTGCGCACGGCGTGCTGCTGTTGGGTGGCACGTTTACGGATGTGCCGAACTTCGACCCGGCCGTGTCACGAGTGCTGACGGATGACACGTACAGCATTGTCGAGCCGCTGTTTGCCAGCGATTACTGGTCGCCGGTGGGCCTGGGTTCGATTAATCGTTTTCAGGGGATAGACGGCCGTTCCCACGAACGTCTTGTCATTGTACCAGGGCAGTTCAAAGCAGATGCCGCCAATCCCGAAATAGGCACACAGCGCCTGTACACCAACTTGACCTTTGAGGTCTATCACACTCCCATCGACAACACTGATTTCGTCGCGCCACAGGTCTGGCAGGTTCATGCCAGCCAGCAAGACAACGCGATCAACTTTGCCGTGCTGCTTTCAGATGATGATGCCCTGCTCAGCGAGGGCGTGGGTAAAGAGTCGCGTGTGGTTGTGGTGTACCGTGACAGCTATAGCTCCGAATGGCAAGCGATGGAACTGACTTATGACGCGCTCACAGGATGGGCCAATGGCACGCTGCTGCATTCCGGGCAAATAGATTTCTTTGTGCAAGCTGTGGATGCCAGCGGCAATGTGGCGCTGGTGCTGAATCACGGGAATCCGTTTGTGGTGGGGATGGGCAATTCGGTGCTGTATTTGCCGGTTGTGTTACGGCCGTAAGCAGTAGTCAGTATTCAGTAAACAGTAATCAGTAATCAGTGAACTGGTCACTGATTACTGACCACTGAATACTGATTACTGACCAACGTAATTGGCAAATGTCCAGCCCAACGGGGTCAACTGGTTGGTGGCGGCATCATAGAGGTTGCCTGTGCCGTAGCCTTCCTGCCCTTCGTAAAGGCTGAACCAGAACCACCACTGCACGAGACGGCCGTTATCGGCCCCATACCCCGTGCCATTCCCGGCGTTGACAAAATAGTCAAAACTGCGCACCATAAAATCTGCCACCATCTCTGGCGAGAAACCATAATCGTGGGGCATGACAATGCCATATTCTGTGACGGCTAACGGCCGTTCCTGATACCCACGCCCCGCCATCCACGCCCGGAATTCCACCAGATTTTGCTTGATGATGTCCAGGTTGCCATGGTCGCTAATTTCGTAGAGCCGTGCCCCGGCGCCGCCCATCCCCGGCGGAATACCCACGCCCCAACTACCCGCCTCCTCGCGCAGTACAAAGGCGTGTACTGTCCAGATGTCAATGGGCATGGGCGTGCCGTACTCAGCTTGATAGGTATCCAGCACAATATCCAGGTAGGCCATGCGCAGCGGCGTAGGCTGCGAGACCCCAGCAATGGCTATCTTGGCCGAGGGGTCACGTCCTTTGATGTAGTTGACGGTGGTATGGAAAATGCGTGCGTATGCCTGCGGCGTGAGATTGTCCTGCACGACCACATCTGGCTCGTTGCCGATGACCCATACTGCACCCGGCTGTTCAGCCAGAACGCGGTCGATATCTGCCCAGTTGGTCAGCACGCCGCCAGGGCCGAGGCGTATGGTATGCCAAAAGCGCACGCCGTAGCGCATGGGCTGCGTGGGGTCTACGTGCCAATTCATGAATGTCCCCACAGGCAATCCGGCATCCACCGCAGCCACAAATGAGCTGTTTCCGCCCACCACGCCAAAGCGTTCGTGGTAGCCGGGGACAATGGGGCCAGGGCTGGCAGGTGCAGGTACGGGGGTATTGGTAGGCAGGGGTTCGGGGGTCGGTGTAGGCACGGCCGTTTCCACCACAACGGCCGTCTCCGTAACAGCAACGGTGGGTGCAGAAACGGCAGTTGCCAGCAAACGCGTAGCAGTGGAAGTGGGACGTGCTGTTCTGCTGGGCGCGGGCGTCCTGCTGGGCGTTTGCGTGGGGGTGGCGGTTTTTGTGGGGGTCGGTGTTTTGGTAGGGAGAGGTGTTTGTGTGAATACGGCCGTTACCGGCGTCACCGAAGCAGCAGCCATCACTTCCCCGTCAGGCAGCGGCGTGCGCGTGGGGATAGGCACCTCCCCTGCTGGCGTCGCCGATGCCACCGCAATCGCCTCCCCGTCTAGCGCAGAGGGCCGCAGCGACCACCCAAGCAACCCCACGCCCAACACAATCAACCCCACAAAAAACCACGAAGCGAATGACCGAGACTTATCCTTCATCCTTCACTCCTCATCCTTCATCCTTACTAAAATTGCGGTAAATACGCTGCAAAAGCCCGCAAATAATCATCCAAAATGGCTCGTGCACGGTTGATGTCGTTGATCATTGGGTCGAGGAGAAGCGTTTGTAGGGCGAGATGACGGTTGCCAGAAACGGCCGTGTCCACCACCATCTCCACCAAGTCCGCCTCACGGCGCAGCAGCGCAGCAATGGGCGCAGGCAGTTCGCCCAGCGCCAACCCCTGAATGCCTAGCCCATTCACCACCGCCGGAACCTCCACAATCGTCTCATCCGGCAAATTAGCAATGGCGCCCCGATTAGGAATGTTCACTGTCTCATCGTAATAATTCTCATCACCGGCAATGGCGGCGATCAACTCTGCTGCACCCTCACTGTGCACCTCCTTCATCCCCTCCACCGAGAGCGAGCCGTTTGCCATGTGCGCCATCATATTACGCAAATAGACACGTACCGCCTCGTTATCGCCCCAGTTATACAACGGAATTTCATACCGCTCCCAGGGCTTTGCCAGTGGATCATGTGCCAGATGCAAGTATTCCACCAGATGCGTATCACCGGGAATCGGACAGGTATCCATCGCTCGAAACAAATCCATTGAAAATGGTTCCAGTGTGGGCGGCACATCTGCCAACGCCGCACGTAGTGCCGGGTACAAATCCTCACCCGTCTGCTTATCGCGCACATCCAGCAGCCAAATGAAGTGATTGAGTCCGGCAGATTTAATGTGGACGTGCTGCCGCCCGGCATTTGCCATGCTGCGAATAGTACCCGTATTGGCGGGGTCGGAGTGCAAGTTCACGCCATCGGGCACATCAATGCCGTATCGCTCGCGCAGCAGCACAGCCACAATACCGTAACCCACATCAATTTGATGGCATTTGCCCACTGTTTTGATGCTGCTGTACTTTGTCACCGCCCGCGTGATGCGCGGCAGGGGATTGCTGAAGTTAATCAGCCAGGCGTCGGGACAAAGCGTTTCCATGTCACGCACAATATCCATAAAGGGCGGAATCTGGCGGCAGGCGTGCATCAAGCCGCCGGGGCCGCCGTTTTCACCATAGGGCTGGCGTAGGCCATGTTTGATGGGAATCTCCCAATCCATGCGCCACAGTTCTTCGCGGGGCGGCACTTCGATGGAAACGATGACGAAGTTTGCGCCGGGCAGCAGGTCACGACGCTCCGTACTGGCGCGGGTAATCATCTCTGCACCCCAGGCGTCGCTCATCCGTTCCGCAACGCGGGTGACGTTGCCTAATGCCTCTTTGTCCAGGTCTACCAGAGAGAGATGACTACCGCGCAATCGTGGTTCACGAATGAGGGTGGCAAGAGTAGTGGGGCCAAAGCTGGCGCTGCCTGCGCCGATAATAACGATATTTGTTGCGGGCATAAACGTCTCCTTTCTCATACTGAATCATCAAGTCACGACTCGCATATTCGTAAGCTGGCAGAATATGATGTCATATTTCTCCAATGGGTCAAGGAAAGTGGCATTTACACAGGTCAAATTGCAGTTTGTTTGAAAAAATTTGACGGCCTGCTGCTATATCGTGTTAAAATTGTAGAAAGTTACCAGAAAGTGTTAACCCACTGTACAGTTCCGTTCATAAAGCCTTTAATGATACAAGCCTGATGCACAATCTCATTCCCCATTTCATATGTGAGCAGTATCAGAATGGCCAGTTTCATGGTTATCTAAACGCTATCACCCTTTTTATGGATATTCCAGGCTTTACGGCCGTTACCCAGGTTCTTAAGCAAGACGGCAAAGAGGGAGCAGAGGAGTTGGCCCGAATGATCAACCAACTCTTCGAGCCTATCATCCATATCATTTATGAACATGGAGGCTTTGTCACTCTGTTTGCTGGGGATGCACTGACTGTTGTCTTTCCCCACCATGATGCTGCTACCGCTTTGTTAGCTTGTCAGGCAGCTTTACGTATTGCGCGAATTTTTGATGATCAAGATTTGCAACCTATGCGCTCGAACAGTTTTTCATTGAATATCAAGCAAGGTCTGTCAGCCGGTCAAGTGGAATGGGGGATTGTGGGGTCTGAAACGCACAAAAGTTATTTTTTTCGTGGCCCGGCTATTGAAGGGTGCGCTCATGCAGAACATCAGGCACAGGTTGGGGAAATCATTCTCGACGGCCGTCTCCGCCAATTATTGCCCAAGGAAGCGGTTTTGTTGCAGGCTATGGTACGGCCGTACACCCGTTTACTAAATACACAGACAGAGGCCGCTCTGCACAAACCGGCTCCCCAACCACCCTCAAACATAGACCCCCAAGTCGCCAACAAATTCTTTCCCCGAATTTTGTGGCACATGCCACAGCAAGGCGAGTTTCGTTACGTCGTCACCCTCTTTATTTCCTTCTGCGACATAGATAGTTTCATCACGCTCAATGGCTTCTTGACACGGGTGATAGCCATAACAGACAGCTTTGGCGGGTTCTTCGTGGAAACCGATTTCGGCGATAAGGGCGACTTTTTCCTGGTCTACTTCGGCGCACCCATCACACACGAAAATAACATAAAACGGGCGCTCGATTTCGTTCTCGCTTTACGTGCAGAAATCACCGCAACCTGGCGGGCGGGCATAGCTGCCGGCGCAGTGTATGCTGGCTACGTAGGCACAGCAATGCGGGACAAGTACACCTGCATGGGTAGTGTGGTCAATCTGGCAGCACGACTCATGATGCAAGCAGAATGGGGAGAGATATTGGTTTCACGCGAAGTGACGTTGCACCCAACATTCAACTTTGTCTCATTAGGCGAAGCAACTTACAAAGGTTTCGCGCAACAAATTCCCACGTATCGCTTGCAGGGACGGGCGGCAAGCAACCGTGTCTTCCCGCAAAAATTGGTCGGGAGAGAAGCAGAACTACGTCAATTAGTACGGTTTGCTAAGGAGCTATTTGCCAAACAGCAGGGCGGCACGGCAATTATTTATGGCGAAGCAGGCATCGGCAAATCGCACCTGATCCATACACTTAGCCAGATATTGGGAACGCAGGTGCAGTGGTTCACAGGAGAAAGTGATGCACCGCTGCACCAAATGTTTCGCCCGTTTGCTTATTTTCTGCGACGCTATTTCAGGCAAGAGACCGACGCCACCGAAACAAAAAACAAGTCCAGCTTTGACTACTATTTCCAAGAACTGCTGGCGGCTGTGTCACACATTCCAGAGGCTGAGGGCCTCTCGGAGGAATTGCAGCGCACGCGATCTTTTCTGGGCGCTTTGTTGGGATTGCACTGGCCGAACTCATTGTATGAGCAATTGAATGCACAAGGTCGCCATCACAACACGCTTGCTGCCCTTAGCACGCTGCTGCGTGCAGCGTGTCAGCGGCAACCTGTGGTACTTGTGTTAGAAGACGGGCATTTATTCGACACAGCTTCAAAAGAATTCTTGCCCTTGCTTACAAAACAGGGCGCTGATGTGCCTTTGCTGGTTTTGATTTCGTCACGTTATGATGAGCACGGCCGTTCCCCCACCTATCCCCTCGCCCCCAACACACCCACTCTCACGATCAACCTCCGCGCCCTGCCCCCTGTCACTTTGCGCAACCTGGCGCAAGAAACAATGGGGATGAACATTGATGAACAGTTACACGATCTACTAATTACCAAAGCTCAAGGCAATCCCCTGTTTGCCCAACAAATCTTATACTACTTGCGCGACAACCAATACTTGCCAGTCACAACTATCACGGGAAAGCCTACAGCAACCCTATCCCTGGACACCTTCAACCTGCCCCCCACACTCAATTCATTGTTAGTGGCCCGACTAGATCGCTTAACACAAAAAGTAAAAGAAGTGGTGCAAACAGCGGCCGTTTTAGGGCGTCAGTTTGATTCTTACCTGCTTTCCCAAATGCTGCATGAAGACATAGACGAAGCATTATTCGTCGCTGAACAGGCACAAATCTGGACACAACTGAACACCCGAGAATATATCTTCAAACACGCCCTATTATGTGATGCCGCCTACGAGATGCAATTACGCACACAACTGCGCCAATTACATTACCTGGCAGCCGAAACGAGCAAATTATTGTATGCGTCTGCACTCCCTCTTTATTTTGTCAATCTAGCCCATCATTATGAAACCGCTTACCATTTTGGTTTGGAAAAAGCCCAAGAGTGGGCACGCCATTATCTGGTTGCCGCCGGACACCAATCGCTTAATAAATTTGAGCATGACGCCGCCATTGATTATTTCAGCCGTGCGCTGGCACTGACATCACCAAAGGACAGCGACAAGCGATTGCAACTGCTGCTGGCACGAGAAGAAACTTACGACATGCAGGGAAATCGAGAAGCGCAAGGCCATGACCTGGCTCAATTAGCCGCATTAAGCCCCGCATTAGACATGACCAACCAGACAAGAATTGCTTTACGCCAGGCCAATTATGCCGAGGCAACCGGTGACTATGCCCAGGCTATCGTGTGCGCACAAACGGCCGTACAAAAAGGCCAACTGAGCGGCGAGACAGGTCTAGTCTCCGAGGGATATTGGGAATGGGGAATGGCCTTGTGGCGGCAAGGGCACCATGCTCAGGCACTAAAACAATTCCAAACCGGCACGCAACTAGTTCAAGAAGGAGACAACCCTAAACAACTGGCAAGCTGCCTGCACGGTTTAGGGAACATCTCCCTTTATCATGGGGAATACATCGCCGCCAAGGAATATTATGAGCAGGCCATAGCCATCCGCCGCCAGTTGGGAGACCGTTACGGAGAAGAACTCAGCCTCAACAATTATGGGGTGGTAGTGCGCAGACAGGGCGATTATGCGGCGGCACAAACTTGTCATCAGCAAACGCTAGCTTTTTGCCGTGAGATTGGCGACCGGCGGGGTGAAGGGATGAACCTGAGTAATTTGGGGCATATTGCCATGAATCAGGGCGATCATAAGGCGGCAAAGACCTATTTTGAGCAGGCACTAGCCATCCGCCGCGAGATTGGCGACCCATATGGAGAAGGGATTAGCCTGAATGAATTGGGCGCGTTAGCCCTGGCACAAGGCCAACTGGCGCTGGCGGAAACCTATTACACACAAGCATTGACCATTCGCCAGGATACCAACCAACCGCATCATCTGGTAGAGGATTGGGCGGGCCTGGCGCGGTTGAAGCTGGCGCAGGTTGAGCAAAAAGAAGCAGCGCGTTACGCACAGCAAGTATTGGATTATCTGGAAGAAAACCCTCATTTGGATGGCACCATTAACGCCATGCGCGTGTTTCATTTTCTGTGGGATGTGTTGATGGCGCTTGATTTGATTGCAGCAGCACAAACGACACTGCAATTGGCCGCAGAGAAAATGCAAATTTACCTGAGCCAGAATGATGATCCAGGTTTACAGGAGATGTATTTGCGCCAGCTGCATCATCGAGTGCTGTGGGCAGCATGGGTGGCCCACCGAAATGAGCAGGCGTAGGTAGATACGGCCGTTACACTACCCCCCTTTTTCCTTTGCCAGTCGGAACAGCGTCAGCAGCAACACCAACGTTACCAACAGCAGTTGAATGGCGATAGCCGGGGCACTGCTCTCACCAGGGGAAGGCACAGCACTTTTAGCAGCGGGAACAGCTTTAGGACTGGCAACGGCATCACTGCCAATCACCTGCGGCGCATCTTTCACCTCAAACAGGAGATAATTCACAATCGCATCAATCTGCTCTGGCGTCAGCCGCTCGGCGTAATCTTTGGGCATCACGTTCGCCAAACAGTCACCGTTGGGGCATTGCGGCGCAATCACTGCATTTGGCTCCATGATCGATTGGCGAATGTACTCGGCGGCGCTGAGGCCGGGCACACGGTCTCCGGCCACATCGGCAATGTGCGTCAAGTCGGGGCCGACTTTGTGCGCCTCGCCCAATGCGCCAATGGTGTGGCACGCGCCACAGCCCGAATTGAGAATCAATTCGGCGGCATCTTCGCCGGTGACGGGGCGCGGCGTGGGCGTGGGCGCGGGCGTGGGGGTGATGGCCGGCGTCGCCGTCGCCTCCGGCGTGGCCCGCGCAATCTCCAATTCTGCCAAAGTGGGCACGCGCAATTCCTGCGCCGGAGCGATACGCAAAATGCCCTCGCATTGATTAATGCCCGGTTCGGGGTCGGGCGAACACCACAGCGGGTCGGTCTTGCGCGTTTTCAGCAGGGGCACAAACCAGACCACCACATCTTGATTGGGCAGCGGGTCGCCATCCAACCATTGGCGCGGCGGCTGAAAGGTATCGCCGGGGCCGGTGGTAACAGGGCCGACACCTTCCTCGTCCTTCTTTTGCAGTGCAAAGAGACGGGCCTCATCTAATCCCAGAGGATCGGTAAGAAACATTTGGAAGGTGTAGAGCAAATCGCCATCTTGCACGGCCAACCGTGTGCCATCGGGGGCAGTATCGTCTACAACAGGGTATAGCTCGAATTCGGTGGGCGGCTCCTGCCATTGCCCATCTTGCCAAAGGGAAATGGTGTCTCCTTCAGGGCCGTCTATGTCCATGTCGATGCGCCAGAAGGGGCGGTAAATGGAGAGGTCGTCGCAGCCGGGGCCGTGCGAAACGAAGCGCGGCTCGAAGGAGCCATCGTCATAGAAGCGCAGGACTTCTTCGTAGCGGTAGCAGCAGATGCAGTTGGGCCAATGGGTGAATTCGGTGAAGAGTTGGCGCACCTCGAAGCCGTTGCCGAAGTCGGTGATTTGGGTGTCGCCGAAGGGCGGCACGGAGGCGGAGAAGCCGATTTCGTCACGGTAGCCGCCGGGCCAGCTTGGATACCAGGCCTCGACCTGGGTGATTTTGATGCTGGAGAAGATGGTACGGCCGTCAAACACCCCATCCCGAAACAAGACGCCATCGTGCGCCGTCATCTCCCAGCAGACGTTCCAGCCGTACTGCTCGTTGCAGCCGTCTGAGTAGGCGTAGCGCTGCATGGGGGGAACGGCCGTATTCGCTTGGCTGGCGCGGCCTCGTGTGTAAAAAATGCGGGCCAGGCTGTCCTGTTCCATATTCACAAAGACGTGGACGATACGGCCGCTGCCCACCGGGTCGTTGTAGGTCAGGTCTACGCACCATTCTGTGCGGCAGGCGTCATCCACCAACCAGCCGGACATGGGAACCATGACCTGCGCCTCGTTTTTGATGTCGCCCAGCAGGGCTTGCACATCGGGGTCGGCGGCGGCGATGTCTAGCGCTCGTTCGGCGATGATGGGAGTTCCGGCAGGACGGCCGTATGGGTCTGACCAACTCGCCAGCACTTCAGCGGTTTCTTGCTGCACAATCGCCTCAATCGTGCCGCCGCTGGTGTGGTTGTAAAGGGTGGCCTGAATGCAGTTGTCGGGCGTGCAGCCGAGATCGGCCCAAGCGCGGGCCTCGCCCACGCTGAGGGGTACGGCATTGACGAATTCCACGTCCTGCGAGCTGATGGCGGCACGCATTCCGGGGTCGGCGAGAAGGATGTTGCGGGCGTAGGTGGGGTTGACGGCCGTTTTCGGCAAGGTATAGGCATAAAAACTTTGGCCGCTCTTTGCCACCGCCAATTGAATCTGGCGGCTGCCGCTGCCATACCAGGCGATGCTCAACATCAACAAAACCACATTCAAAACAATTAATCGGCCTAACAATCGGCGTCGTTTCGTCACAAAAGGCTCCTTGGAGAAGTGTGCAAGTTTGCAAGCGGCAAAATCGCCGCTTCTTTCGGCAGATTATAATAAGCAAACGGCAAATAGGGTATTTTCCCATCGACGAAGGCGAAACTTTTCTCAGCTTGAGATTTATAAATCCTACGGTAGGATTTACATTTCCTACCAGTAGGATTTACATTTCCTACCAGTAGGATTTACATTTCCTACCAGTAGGATTTACATTTCCTACCAGTAGGATTTGCATTTCCTACCAGTAGGATTTGTATTTCCTACCAGTAGGATTTGTATTTCCTACCAGTAGGATTTGTATTTCCTACCAGTAGGGGCATGGCGACGCCATGCCCCGCGAGAATTTAACTTTTCACCTTATTGCTGAACCACTTCTTCGGCTTTACAATCCAGGTAGCAACCCATCCATCACACCTGTCCCTTCGGCTTTTAACGTGGCAAGATTTGTCAAATCTCCAACCTCAGGAAAAACTATGGAACCCATCACCCTTTTACAAAACAAGAAAATCATCCTCGGCGTAACCGGCTCCATCGCCTGCTACAAGGCCATTGACCTGGCCTCCAAGCTGACGCAGGCGGGGGCGCTGGTGGACGTGATTATGAGCGACGCGGCGCAGCGCTTTGTCACGCCGCTGGCCTTCCGCTCGGTAACGGGGCGGCCCGTGTTCAGCAGCATGTGGGATTTGGACGAGCATGTGCGCCATGTGGGGCTGGGCGAAACGGCCGATCTCCTGCTCATCGCCCCGGCCACCGCCAACACCCTGGCAAAGCTGGCGCACGGCATCGCCGACAACCTGCTGACGGTGACGGCCCTGGCCGCCCGCTGCCCTGTGTCGGTCGCTCCGGCAATGGACGGCGGCATGTTTGAGCATCCGGCCACGCGAGCCAACCTGCTGACGCTGCGCGACCGGGGTGTGACAGTGCTTGGCCCGGCGGAAGGGCGCATGGCCTCTGGCCTGACCGGGCGCGGGCGAATGTTGGAACCGGCCGATTTGCTGGCGCATGTGCGCCTGGCATTGGCAAAAAATGGGCCGTTGGCGGGCATGAAAGTGGTGGTTTCTACCGGCCCAACGCGGGAAGCGATGGACCCGGTGCGCTTCATCAGCAACCGCTCGACGGGGAAGCAGGGGTTGGCGGTGGCGCAGGCGGCGCTGGATGCCGGGGCGCAGGTGACGCTGGTGGCTGGCCCTATCCATGCGCCCATTCCCTATGGCGCTCATACGCTGCATGTGGAAACGACGCAGCAAATGGCGGACGCTGTGCTAGAGGCCATCAAAGATGCGGATGCGCTGTTTATGGTGGCAGCAGTGGCCGATTTCCGCCCCGGCAAGACCTCTGAGCATAAAATTAAAAAGACGGAGACGGATGAGTGGGGGTTGGCGATTGGTCTGGAGGTGACGCTGGATATTCTGAGCGCGGTGAAGGAGCGGCGGGAGCGCACGGGGTTCCCGCGTGTGTCGCTGGGCTTTGCGGCGGAGACGCATGATGCGTTTGAGTACGGCCGTCAAAAGCTGCTGCGTAAGGGGCTAAACTTTATCGCCGTGAATGATGTGCTGGAGCCGGATGCCGGCTTTGGTGTGGACACGAACCGCGTGGTGCTGCTCAGCAGTGCGGGTGTGGTGGAGGAGATGCCGTTGTTAAGTAAGACGGCCGTTGCCGAGCGTCTCGTTCACCATGTGGCAAAGGCGTTGGGGCGGTAAAAATTAGAGATTGAACAAGGCTAATCCCCAATTTTCGCCTCGTGAATTTTTAATTCCCTGCCCTTATCAACTCTTCCGGTAATGGCAACTGTTCTTCTCCCAAACGCGCTCGAATGCGTTGGCGTAATGCCCTGGCCCGATCCAGCAAATATTCATCATTATCGTTAGTGTATACACCCATTAATCGTTCGTATTCCCTAAAAGGAACGATAACAATTTGTGGCTCTCCATCTTCTTCAACAGTAATCGGGCGATTTCGTTCAACCACCTGCTGCATCACTTCGTCAAAGTTTCCGCGTACAAAGGTTACGTTTAATATGCTTTCCATTTTTAGGCAATCCATAATTATGTAACGCCTTGATGGGAAATGGCATTACACAATCTCTAATCTCTCAACGTATGATCCGCGTAATACGTCATCGCTGCTTGCATGAAGTCGGCCAGGCCGGGGGCAAAGTTTTCGTAGAAGGCGCGGAATTCTGGGTGTGTAGCGTACATCTGGCTCATGCCGCGATAGGCTTCTGCGGATGGCTGGAAGAAGTGGGACAGCCAGGTGTAGTGGCGGGCGATGAGGTGTTGTACGGCCGTTTCCCCCACATCATGCCCCACCCATTCTGCCAACCCGCGTGTAACCGCATCCCCTTCTGCGCCAATGGCCTGCCACTGCGCTTTGCTCATTTTGCGCAGCCGCTTTTTTGATGCTTCTACCGTCTCTGCGCCCCACATCTCTTTCGCTTCGCGGTCATAACGCTCCGCTTGTTCCGGCGTAAATCCTGCGTACAAGTCTTCATCTTTCATGGTGTCATCCTCCGCTAATTTGTGTAAGGTTTTGTCAATCGTTTTGAGAAGGCGTGTCAGCCGGTTGGCGCGGGCTTGCAGCCGCCGTTTGTGGCTGTGCAGTGTAGCTACAGGGTCAAAATCGGGGTCGTCAAGAATGCTGCCGATTTCTTGCAAGGGCACATCCAATTCTTTGTAGAAAAGGATTTGCTGTAAACGCAGCAGGTCTTGCTGGTTGTACTGCCGGTAGCCTGCTTCTGTGCGCGATGAAGGCTTGAGCAGACCGATGTGGTCGTAGTGGTGCAGGGTGCGCACGCTAATCCCGGCCATTTTTGCCAGTTGGCTGACAGTGTAGGCGTTCTCGTATTTGTTCACGGCCGTTACTATAAACGATGACGCTGCGTGAGAGTCAAGGGGAAAATAGGATTGAAGTCAAACAAATTTAACGATCACGCAGTCGGAATAAGGTCCACGTTTTTCCGCTGCCGGTGTATTTTCCCACCTCGGCGTAATTGGCCGCAAACCAGGCCTTGTCTTCGGGCGCGGGGAAGCGGGCATTTAATTCCCAGGGGTCCCAGGCAATGTAAAAATCGGGATGATAGGTTTGCAACAGGCCAACGACGTTGATGTTGCCCGGCGTTTCCTGGTTGAGCGCGTACACTTTGGCGGAAATTAGCCCGCCCTCATCCCAAATGTATCGCTCGGTGTACCAGCCAATTGCGCCAATGGATTCCAGAGCGACGGCGGCCTCTGGCGTGGAGTTCTCTTTGATCCACTGGCTTAACGGCCGCCACACTACCTCTTCGCTAACGACTTCTTTGTGCGCCTCTTGCCATGCGCCGTAGACGGCCGTACCCAACGCTGGAATCAGCACAGCAATGAACGCTGCTGCCAAAATATATCGCAGCTTGCTTCGCATGATAGTCGTCATGGCAGGCAGCCATTGGCTTTGCCGGAACCATTCATAACCGCCCAGAACGACAAACAGGAACAGCAGGGGCATGATGGGGGCATAGTACCACCCGAAACGACCAGATTGGAAAAAGGTGAAGATGCCGATGTAAATGATCAGCCAGAGGAGATGGAGACGCAACGGCCGTAACGCATTCCGCAAAAACACCGACAACCCACCCGTCGCCAACAGCGCAAAAATCAAGATCGCGCCGCCTGCGCCGCCGCGCTGCGCAAAGACAAACCATAAAATCCGCAGCCAATACAGCGGCAAAGACGAGCGATACGTGAGCGATTTGGCGGCAACCGAATGTGGGATGGGCGAGCCAAAATACCAGGTGGCAAAGAGCAGCCAGGGCAGCGCAACCACAGCGGCCAGCAGCGCATATTTCAGCCCTGCTTTCAGGCCGCGCCGCTCTAGCAGCCACATCAGGGCAACGGCCGTAAGCGCCAACACCCCATCCGGGCGCACCAAAATCAGCAGCCCTCCCAACACGGCCAGCGCATAAAATCGCTCTTGCGCATACAGGTAAAAGATGAGCATGATGATGAAGGTGTAGATGCCGGTTTCCATGCCGCTGGCCGAGTATTGCAAATTATAGGGGGAACAGAGGATGAGGAGGACGGCCGTCCAGGCCACCCCCCTATTTGTCACCCGACGAATCAGCACAAATAACAGCACCGCGCTAGCTGCATCAGCGGCGATATTGGTCAGCTTTCCAATCGTGATGAAATCGAGGCCCAGGCTACCCCATAAAGCCATGTACAACGTGTAAAACGGCGTGGTTGTGCCCAGAACACGTTCCCCTACATTAAAAACAAAGCCATTGCCAGAAATGATATTGCGGACGTAGCGAAACGTGATGAAAGCATCGTCCACAGTAGCAGACATAAAAGGCAACCGCAGCAAAATGCCCATCACAAAGATGGCAGCCATTTCAATACGATTGTGTTTTGTTGCGGGTGTTAAGTTTGTATCCATTAAGAGCCTATGTTATCAGAAAATTATTGAGGTTAGCTAAGTGTTAGGCAAAAGATGGTTGACGCGCCGCGTCAGGGCCGTTACAAATAAGATAAAAAAGGAACGGCCGTATGTCACCCAAAGCCTATCTCCAACAAACGCGGAAACTAATCAACGAACATTACACACTTGGCGAGGAAATCGCCAACGGTGTCACGCATGGCATTGGCGCCATGCTGAGTATTGCTGGGCTAGTGGTGTTGGTGGTAACGGCCGTGCTCTACGGCACAACCTGGCACATCGTCAGCTTCAGCATCTACGGAACCAGCCTGATCATCCTCTACATGGCCTCCACCCTCTACCACAGCATCCAAATTCCCAAAGCACGACCCATTCTGCGCATCATAGACCACTCCTCCATCTACCTACTCATCGCCGGAACCTACACCCCCTTCCTGCTCACCGCCCTGCGCGGCCCCTGGGGCTGGACGCTCTTTGGCATCGTCTGGGGCATCGCCCTACTCGGCATTATCTTCAAAATATTTTTCATCAACAAACTAGAAGTTCTCTCCACACTAGCCTATGTAGGGATGGGTTGGCTGTGCGTCATCGCCTTCAAACAAATGCTGGCAACTGTGCCTCCGCCCGGCGTCACCTGGCTTGTCGCTGGCGGCGTCGTCTACACCATCGGCGTCCTATTTTATGCGATCAAAAAGATACCGTATAATCATGCTATCTGGCATTTATTCGTACTGGGCGGCAGCATTTGTCACTTTTTCGCCGTCTCAGCCCTACTGGCTAACAGCTAAAAGCTCTTAGCCCATCGCTAAAGCATGACCAAATACTTCATCACCATCGCAGGCAACATTGGCGTGGGCAAATCCACCCTGGTACGGCTGCTAGCCGAGCGGCTGGGGTGGGAACCGGTCTTTGAAGCCGTCACAGAAAACCCCTACCTGGCCGATTTTTACCAGGATATGCGCCATTGGAGCTTCCATTCCCAAGTATTTTTCCTCTCCCGACGATTACAGCAGCATCACCAACTGCTGCAACACGCCCGCTCCGCCATTCAAGACCGCAGCGTCTATGAAGACGCGGAAATATTTGCGCGAAATTTGTACGTGCAAGGGCATATGAGCGACCGCGACTGGTCTGCCTATCATGACCTGTACCAGACACTAGCCATGCTGCTGCCCCCACCAGACCTGGTCATTTATTTGAAGGCGTCTGTGCCCACGCTGCGACGGCGCATTGCGCAGCGCGGCCGTGATTACGAACGCGCTATTTCCGACGCTTACTTGCAACAGCTCAATGAGTTGTATGATGCATGGTCAGAAAGTTTTAGCCTCAGCCCTGTGCTTATTGTGGATACAAACAACCTGGATTATGTGCAAAATGGAGCGCATTTAGACCAGATTTGGGAGCGTATTCGCGGGCGGCTCATGGGCCGCGATTTCCTGTCATTGGGTGATTGAATTAAGAGGTGCGTCGCATTTCAAAAAATGCAACGCACCTTAGTAGTATGACGTATGACAAAACAAATCTCTTCTCTTCCTCCTGTAACTGCGGGCTTGCCTGTGCTAGGCAACGCTCTGGATATGGCTCAAGATATACGCGACTTTTTGCTGCGGCAATATCTTAAGCATGGGCCGATTTTTCGGGTACGTGCCTTGAACCGCTCTTATACGGTCATTGCCGGGGTAGAGGCAAATCTGTTCGCCACAAAGGAGAGCCGCCGCCTTTTTAGCTCTCATGATTTTTGGTATGAGCAAGATGAGGAAATGGGCGCTTTGCGGTCGCTGATCAGCATGGATGGAGATGACCATGTTCGCTTTCGCAAGGTGCAGCAGCGTGGTTACTCACGTTCGGCAATCAATGGGAGTTATGAGCAAGTGGTTGCCATTACCCGTGCCGAATTGCAGCAGTGGGGCAGCGGCAAAGCACTGTCTGCTCATTATGCTATTCAGCGCATTATCACGGAGCAGTTGGGGCAGTTAGCGGCTCATTTTTCGCCGCGTGCGTATTTGGATGACATGATTGTCTTTGTGCGCACGCTGCTGCTGACAAAGGTGACGCGAATGCGCCCGCAAGCCTTGCTGCGTTTGCCGGCATACGGCCGTGCGAAAGCGCGTGCGTTTGAACTGGCAGATAAGGTGATTGCGGCACATGATCCGGATACGGCCGTTTCCCATCCCCCAGATCTCATTGACGATGTGCTCGCCCTAGCCCGCGAAGACCCCGACTTTTTACCGGAGCGTGACCTGCGCCCGGCCATCCTCGGCCCCTTTATTGCCGGGCTAGATACTGTTTCTAGCACAATGGCTTTTATGCTCTACGCGCTGCTGAAGCACCCACACATTTTAGTGCGGGCCACCGCCGAAGCTGACGAGTTGTTTGCGGACGGCATCCCCACGCCAGCAATGCTGCGCAATGTAGATGTGCTGCACCGCGTGACGTTGGAGACGCTGCGCATGTACCCGATTGCCCCGGCGATTACGAGAACGGCCGTTGAATCATTTGAATTTGCCGGGCACACGGTCCCTGCCGGGGAGCAGGTGATCATTGCTACCACCGTGCCCCATTACCTGCCAGAGCTTTATCCAAACCCATACACCTTCGACATTGACCGCTACCTGCCGGAGCGCAAAGAAAATCGCCAACCCGGTGCATATGCACCGTTTGCATTGGGACATCACACATGTTTGGGGGCCGGCTTTGCCGAGGTGGAGATGATTCTAACAATGGCAACGATGCTGCACGCCGTGCAGTTGGAGATGTCGCCACGAAATTATGACCTGAAAATTGACCCCGCACCTACCCCGCACCCAGACAAAAATTTCCGAGTGCAGGTGGTGGCGCGGCGACATTAAGGGGCATGGCGACGCCATGCCCCTATGCTAACCGCTAGTTCCGTTTCCGTTTAGCGATAACGATAAAGAATAGTCCCGCGATCAACGCCAGCAAGGGCAGCCAGGCGGCTGTGGGTTGGGTGGAGAGAGTTTGCAGGGTAACGGCCGTTGGCCCCACATAATCACCTACTGCCCAATCTGAAAAGCCATGCAGACCTGACCGCGTCAGGTTTGTCGCCGTGTAATCACCAATCGCACCAGCTTCACAATCCCAGCCATAACCAGAGCCAGCACCCTCTAGCCAGCGACAAACCTTGTCATCCGGGTACACCGGGTTTGTAAAAGGCAATGTCAAATCATATGTAAAAGCCGTCGTCGTACCCGCATCAGAAGGTATGGCTTCAATGTGCCAATACGCCCCCGTTTGCAGCGCACTGGAAGCATTTGGATGATCATACCCAAAGTACATTACTCGCACACAACTAATGGCCGGGCTGCCCAAATCCGTAAATTCTAATGCGATAGGATTCGTTGTGCCTACAGATATTGGGGTACCGGTGGAAACAGTGCATTCCTCCATAAAATCCACCGTACAGCTACCAGTCTGGCTGCTGTTAGCAGTGCCTGGAGTAATACAGCGCGCGCTAAAGTCCGCACTGTTGTCATCAGTATCTATCCCATCAGGGAAACGGGAAATACTAATACCCATAACGCTGTTGCTATCAGCAGCTACAGTGGCAGATGTTTCTGTGTAACCCGCTACACTACCTTCATAGCTCAAGGCATCCACCAACGATCCTTGATAGCGCAAACCTATCGCATCTGGCGCACCATTTTGAATGGAAGCAAAGGCACCTGTCCAATCGCAATTTGTAACTTGAGGACTAGAAGCGCATAACAGATAGTAAGCCCCTGCGGCAAGGGTAACATCAGGAAGAGTAATCGTCTCATAAACACTACCATCACTACCGTTTACTAATTCCACCGTATACCCATTTAAGCTAACTGTTCCAGTAGAAATATTTTTCAGTTCGATAAACTCGGCGGTATCAGTCCCCACTTGATCATAATCAACCTCGTTGATGATTACGTCATGAGGAAGCGTGAGGTTAAGTCCCACTATTATCGGGTCGTGGTCCGAAGCACGGTACGCATCAGCATTGTAAAGGCTGGCAATCTGCCCGGCTGATTTGAAATTGGTGTTGTAATCCAGAACAATTGGTTCATCAGCGTTGATGTGCCAGCCCCGTGCATTTGACACTTGTGATGTCAGGCTGCTACTGCTCAGCGCATAATCCAGCGTGCCCCATTGTCCATCAAAACTGTAACCATAGGTATCGCCATACAGCTTAGCAAGGTTGGTGTAAGATGCGGCTTCAATTGCTACAATGGGATCTTCCATTGCATAACTGTTCAGATCGCCAATGATCAAAAAGTCTGGATCGCTGACGTTTGTAGGATCTGTTACCAGATAGTTGACCATCGCCTGCGCCGCAGCCTCACGGGTGAGATTGCAATTACCCTGCCCATCACCGGTATCTGGGTCGCTCACGTCGTCACAGGCGGAACCTTTGGATTTGAGGTGGTTGACAGCAACAGTGAAAATTTCGCCACTGGCCGTTTCTTGGAAGGATTGGATAAGGGTGGGGCGATTTTTGGTATCAAGGAAAGTGATGTCTATAGTGGAGTTGAGCACGGCCGTATCCCCCACCAAACTCACCGTCCCCGGCTTATACAACAGCCCCACCTTAATCGCATCTGTGCCTAAAATATTGATCGTGCCCATCAGCGCATCTGCATCCACATAGGCATACGTGCCTGCACCGGCCACCGCATTCAACCCATCTACCAAATCGGCAATGGCACTGCTACCACCGTAGCCATCGTTCTCGATTTCCATCAAACCCACCACGTCCGCGTCAAGTGTCACGATAGCGTTGATGATTTTGTCACGCTGGCGGGTGAATTCGGTGGCGTCTTCCGCGCCACGACAATCTATTGCTGCGCCGCTCACACCGGCCGTACAGCCGGTGAAAGTGTTGAAGTAGTTGAGCACGTTAAACGTAGCCACTTTTAGCGTACCGCCAACGGCTGGTGGTGTAGCCGGGCGAGAATTGCTGCTGCTGAATGTGGGAGCTTGCGTAGGATGAATGCGATAGGCATCCAACGACCCGGACCAACCATAATAGCTATAGGTGAGAACACCTATCAAATCACTGACCTGATCACCGCCGCGCACGGTGTTGCTGGCGCTCAACCCACCCGGTGCGGGATAAACAATTGGATCAGGATTTTGTATCAATGAGCCTTCATCCAAAATGATCTGGTTGAGATTATTACTGGCTTGCCAGGCGTTAGCTGCCATGCCTGGGGTCGTTACCTGAGTAGGCTGCATCAGCCGGTCGTTATAGGAGAGGGTTAATGCTCCGCCGCGCCCTAAAAAGTAGCTGTTTGTTACGGTCCAAGTTTGAGCGGTGGTGACGCGCATCCCTTCGTATTGCTCCAGAGCGTTGGTGGCTGCCAACGGTAAGGTAATGCTGCCCGCTGTGGGCATAGCGTTACCGCTACTGCACACATGTACATCTGTAACGGTAGTCAGTTCGGTCAGTGTATAATATTCGTCAATGGTTCCCGTGACCTGCACTTCATCGCCCATCGCCACATCTACGCTGTTACTGCCTTCGTAGACAAAGATACCTTCGGATGTTTGAGGGTCTGCATCAGCCTCGGCGTCTTCTTCCTGCACAAAAAAGCCGTTGATGTCGCTGGCTTGAAAATCACCAACGACAATGCCTTGAATAGTATGTATGTTGTTATCTTCGGGGCTGGCTGCGCCACTGCCCTGAATGGTGTGGATGGGTGTGTCTGCAGCCGCGCACGCGGAGGCAGTAAATGTAGTAAAGTTCCAAATGTAATCGGCGGCCATGTTGTCTGGCGGGTCGTCGCTGTCCTGGTCTGTCACCTGGGCAGCGTAGACGGTGACGGTACAGGTTTCGCCCTCGGCAAAGTCGGCGTTTGGGTTGATGGTGAAGGCAGTGGGGCCACCGGAAACGGCCGTATCTGCAACCATCCGCGTGCCACTGCTGGCGCAGGCAATTTGGAACCAGTCACCAGCCACATTGACTGCTTCACTGAAAGTTATGCTGAGGTCTGCGTCCACGGGCACGGCCGTTGCCCCATCAGTTGGGTTTGTACTGCTGACGCTGGGAGCGGTGTCACCACCGCCACTACAATTAAATGTTTGTCCTGTGTTAACAGCGTCAAAAGTCTCAGCAGATGAGGTAGCCCAAGTAAAGTCCTCATAAATGGCCCCTGTGCCGCTCAACTGCAGGGAGTCGCCTACTGGTGTGCTGCCGGATTCCGTTACACCAATATCTACACTTGTCATGCCATCAGCGGGGCCGCCAATGGCCGTAAAGCTGCCTTCATAGCTCAAGAATTGAATGACATTGTTTCCACTATCAACCAGAGCCAATCCATCGGGCGCACCGTTTTGTATACCACTATAAGCAATCGATACAACACCACAACCATTTTGTAAATCTGGAATTGTGCCAGAAAGGTTCGCCGTGCCATAAGAAGCCCCCCCATTACCATTATAAAAAACAATAGACCAGCCGCTTAAGTCAGTACCAGTTGGCCCGGCGACTTCGACTGCTTCGCCAGTGTCGGTACTGGCATTATCATAATGGATTTCATTTATGAAAATAGTTATATCAAGCGGTGCGGCAACGGCCGTTCCCCCGCCACTTAATACCAGTAAAAAAATTGCCAACAAACCCAATAATCCCAAACTCAAGTAACGACGTTGCATCTTTGCAAACTCCTTGTTTTAACGATGTGCAAATAAACTATTAGCCATATAAGTCTTACTGCCTGGCAAGCAGAGCAAATTGTAAAGGAATGCTACATCTTGACAAGAAAAAAGAGGTTGCAACAATTCAGCTGCAACCTCTTTTTTCTTATTTTCTATGCACCAGAACGTTTATTTGAAGAAACGACGGCGCAATGGCAGACCTACCAACATCATGGGCAAGCTGAACAGAGTTGCCAGCCAGCCGGAGTTGTTGGTGGATGTGGGAGCGACGGCCGTTGCCGTATCCGCCTGCATGATCACAGGTAAATACAACTCATACGTTGTATTCACCGTCACTTCCACCGAATCCACAATACCCAAGGGTTCATGCGTTGGGCTGCGCAATTCTGCTGTGATGACATGTGTACCAGGCAGCAAGTCTACCGTCGTGGCGTAATCCATCACCACGCCAACTTGCACACCATCCACCCAGACGTGCCAGTGACCATCAGTGGGGATAACGAAATTAGTGGTGGTGATAATAACCGGAACAGAAACAGCCGAATTGTTCGTACCCGTAAACACCGCTCCATCTGTCGGGCTTGTAATTTCCAGTGTGGGGAAGGTCAGTCCAATCACCACCGGGTCATGGTCAGAAGCACGGTATGGTTCCTCACCGTACAGAATAACATGTTGGTTTGTTGTCTTGAACTCCATATTGTAATCCAACGAAACCGGCTCATCAGAGTTAATATGCCAATCTGTCGCGCCTACCACCAATGGCAGCAAGCCAGTGCTCGCCAGTGCATGATCCAAATACCCCCATTGGCCATCAAAGGAGTATCCATATGCATCTGCACCCTGATATTGAGTGAGCAGGTTGGTATACCCAGCACTTTCGATCGTCTGAATTGGGTCTTCCATCGCATATGAGTTAAGGTCGCCAATGATCAAGAAGCGGTCTGTGCCGCTGTTGGTCGGGTCTGTCACCAGATAATCTACCAAAGCCTGTGCTGCGGCCGTGCGCGTCAGGTTACAGTTACCTTGTCCATCACCCGTATCCGGGTCGCCATCGCAAGCTGACCCTTTGGACTTCAGGTGGTTTACCGCAACCGTGACCATCTCGCCAGTCGTATTTTCGGCAAACGTTTGGATCAGCGTCGGGCGGTTCAGCGTGTCAATGAAGTTCGGATCAACTGAACTATCCAGAATGACGTAATCACCTACAGGTGTGACATTGGCCGGTTGATAAATCAGAGCAACTTTGATAGCGTCTGTGCCAATCACACCAGTATCAATGTATGCGTAGGTTCCAGTGCCGGCAGCTGCGTTCAGCCCATCTACCAGATTTTGTAACGCATCATCGGTGATGTGATTTTCCAGTTCCATCAGGCCCACTATGTCCGCATCCATCGCTACGATGGCATTGATGATCTTGGTACGCTGACGGTCAAATTCCTCAGCACTGTCAGCGCCGCGGCAATCCATATCTTGCGAAGGCCCACAAATGGGACCACTGTCGTCAATCGTGCTGAAGTAGTTGAGGACGTTAAAGCTGGCAACTTGAATCATGCTGTTGGTGTCTTCCGGTACGGCCGTACGCGCATTAGCGTGGTCGAATACCACCGGTTCTGTCGGGAAGACGCGGTAATCATCGGACGAATCATTGTTGTAATGATCTACAACACCCACAATGCCGCCGGAAACCACATCACCGCCCCGCAGCGTATTGGTGAAAGTCAACTGCGGGTCAGGGTACACGATGGGATCGGCATTTTGTGCCGGATTTGCATCGTCAATGGTCACACCGCTGCGGTTGTTAAGGTCTTGTAGGTCGAGCGCATCTTGTCCTGGCAACACCACATTAGTCGGCTGCGGCAGACGACCGCCAATGCTCAGGCGTACCTGTCCAAAGCGGCCCAAGTAGTAGCTGTTCGTCACAGTCAACTCATCATTGATGGCGATGAGCATGCCTTCGTAGTATTCCCAATCATCCGCTTCTGCCAATGGTAGGGTAACAACAGTGGGGGTAACGGTATCTGTGCCGCAGACGCTGACGGTGGCGCTTCCCAGTTCAGTCAGGCCGCGATACTCGCTGACCGAACCTTGCACACGCACAACATCACCTTCGTTTACGGCCGTCGAATTGTAAACAAAGATACCTTCCGAAGTCATCGTGTCGCCGTCAAAGTCAGCATTTTCTTCTTGGATATAGTAGCCGTTGAGCGTTGACTGATAGTCACCAACTACAACACCTTCTACCACCACACTGCTGCCTACTAGCGGCGATTCGAGGCCCGCACCCTGCACAAAGTGGATGGGCGTGGCTGGATCACCGCATACGCCTGGGTCAAATGTGCCAACTGTAAAGCTAAAAGCATAATCACCAGCCATCGGCGCGCCACTGTCGACACCCGTCACTTGATCGGCCAACACGTTGACAAAGCAGATTTCGCCATTCACAAAGGGTGTGGTAGGTGTGATGGTGTAGCTAGCGGCCGGGCCAGATGTCACATCCCCCGTAACATTGCCACTGATAGCGCAATTAATATCAAACCATGAGGTCGTTACAGACACTGGCTCGCTGAAATCGATCGTAATCAAGGTATCGGTAAGAACGCCAGTAGCACCGTCTGCCGGAGACGTATTGAGTACGACAGGTGCATCCAGTAGGACTTGCACATCACTGAGACGGCGCGGTTTGATTTCATTGAGGGTATTATATTGGGTGGCGAACCCAACCACATGAATCAATTCGCCATCGGCTGCGCCGAGGTTGCAAACGTTGACGCCTGTATCGGCATCCACGTAGACAGTTACGGCTCCAGAGCCATCATCTACCAGGAAGTCGTAGTTGCCGGAACAGCCAGTCAAATCAGAGATGGTGCCTTCAAGTTCGACAATCCAGCCTTCGCCATTGCCCGCATCTAATGCGCTTGTGGTGTAAGAGATGGGGGTGACTTCGGGGCCGGCGCCCAGGTTGTTGTAATAGCTGAGGGAGCCTAACTGTTCTTCGCCGCTATAAGCACCACGAACGCCGACAACCTGTACCACGTCGCCATAGTTCAGGGTAGGAACGAGTGAGGTATCGTAAATGGGAATGCCCCCGGTGGCATCTTGGATGGCCCACCCGGCAAAGTTATATGTGCCGGGTAAATAGGTGACGGTTCCGGAGATGGCAAAGGTTTCGCCGTTGCTACCCGCGCGGGCGGTGGCGATGGGGACGGTAACGATGTTAACCGTCATAACCCCAGTCTGTGCCAATTCGAAGGGGATGCCGTTGAGGTCGCCATATGTCCAGGTGGCATTGGGATTTCCTACACCCCAGTTCCCATCATAGCGAGTCGTGTAAGAGTACACGCCGGGTATGGTGGGGGTCATGACGCCAGTGAATTCATCGTTGTTACCAAGTTGGGTGTTGAAGGACATGGGGAACCACTCCCAATTGCCGGGGTCTGTTTCTGTGCCAAAGCCAACTTCTGCTTTAAGGCCACGCCCTTCGCCGGAGGGATTGGTCACATTATTGATGTACAACTGACCATAAATATTCTCTGTCGCTGTATCCATGTCGGTTGTAGTGGTGGATGGCCCATTCAAATTGGCCCAGCCGACAGTGACATTACGATAATCATTGACGGTTGCCGTACCGCCTACTGTATAGGAATGGTTGTTGGTGTTGAGCCAATCCCACTGTGAACCGCCGGAATCGACAATGTACTTATATTCATGCGTTCCTGCCGATAGAGCGGGGACAGTCGCCGTGAAAACGTCGTTGGCCGCATCGGCGGTCAAAAGCAGAGCAGTGGGGTTCCAACCATTAAAGTCACCAGCCAGGTAGACCGCTTCCCCAGGCAGCACCACGTCTTCCAGGTCGTGGTAGACAAAGGTAATGTCGCCGGTGAGGGATTGAACGGTGAAGGTGGTGGCGTTGCTGCCGCTGCCGCTTGTGCCGCTGTAAACGGCCGTATTCTCCACCACATCGCCATAATCCCCGGTGTGGGTGACAATGAAGGTGAAGGTAACGGCCGTGCTCGGCGCAACTTCGCCATTCCAGGTTAGTTCGTCGGCAATAACGGCCGCGCCTGCGGGCTGTTCGACCCAACTGGCGAAAGTAGTGCTGACGGGTAAGGTGTCGGTGACGTAAACGGCCGTATCGGTTACACTACCGTTATTTGCCAGGACAACGGTGTAGGTTACTAGGCTATGATAGATGACGTTGGTATCGGGAACGGCCGTTTTACTCATTTGCAAATCGGCGCTCGGCGACAAAACAGTGAAGGGGTCTGTTGGCATCACTTGCAAATCGACATCACTACCAGCCCAGTTAGCCGGATTACTAATCGCGGCTAACAAAGCATCCCGCGTACCGGTTGTCGTGCCCGTATATACAGCATTGTCTATCTCTATCAAAGCAACCGCGCTGGTTTCGTCAGTTAAACCCAACGGAAGTGCAGAAGTGTTCGAGCTAGTAGCATCAGCCTGCCAACCTGTACCTTCACTGTTCAGCGCATAGACAAAGGTTGGCGTGTCCGAGGCTCCCTGAAACGCCAATATTTGGTCGCCGCTGGTTGAAAGGGCAAGACCATTTGTACCGACAATTGCATCATTATCAACGGTAAAATCTGCTGAAGGGAATGTGATAACCGTACCGGCAGCAATGGCTGCGGGAGCCGTATATTTGTATGCACCTTCACAACAGCGAAACGCATCGGCAGCGGTCCAACCACTATCAGTGAAACGAATTTCAGTGCCAGTATCAAGGTCCACAAGCGTTACGAATGCAAACCCGTCAGGTGTATCGTAATTGAATCCAATAATGGCTATATCGCCTGGGCCTAATACAGACACCTCCGGCGCTGCTAAAGCACTTTGGCCTAATCCCAACAACCCTGCTAACAATGTCACTGCCAGTAAGATTGCGAAAACAAGCCACTTTAGGGGGGAATGAATTTGATGTTCTAACATTTTTCCTCCAAAACTTGATGTTTGTGGTGTATGGATACCAGGGTGTGAGTCAGCTTGCACAATACACCACTTAATTAATGAAAGGTTTTCCCGCAACTGGTCAGCAACGGCCGTAATCAACCAACCTACGTCTATGAATCGCGTAAACGCTTGCAATTGTAGTGGGAAAACCATAGGACATATCCATATATTAACCACTTATAGGAGCGGCGCAATATTAGACTTGTTAACCTCTTGTAAACAAATATCCGGTTTGTGATCAGCTTGGGTGATTATCAGTGGAAATTTGGCCGCCCTTGCTTTACACTATCTTGAAACAGGCGGATAGAAGATAGAAGATGGAAGATAGAGGATAGAGATAGAGAAAATTTCTCATGGACAACACCCCATCACAAACAACCATTCATCCTTCATCCGTCATCCTTACTCAGGAGGTTTCCATGTCCCAATACATTGACCCCGTTCATCTACGCCAGGTCTTGACCCAGTATTACAACGACAGCGAACTGCATACCATGTGCTTCGATTTAGGCATTGACTACGAAGACATCGGCGGGCGCGGCAAAACAGAAAAGGTGGTGGAACTGCTCGGCTTTGCCCAGCGCAACAACCGCCTTGACGACATCGCCGCTTACGTGCGCCGCACCCGCCCCTTTGTGCAGTTGCAAATGACCGATACCCTGCCCCCTTTGCCCGCAGTGGGGATTGGCAGCGGCACGAGCATTACCGTTCACGTTGCGGGCGATTTTGTAGGAGGAGATAAAGTGGAAGGCGATAAAGTAACAGGCGACAAAATTACTGTAGGCAATATCAGCGGCAGCAGCGGCGTTGCCATTGGGCGCGGCGCAGCGGCGACGGTGACGACCATTACCCAGGCTGCACCGCAGAGCCAGGATGATTTCCGGCAGCAGTTGCAAGCATTGCAGGCGATGCTGGCAAAAGCCATTGCCGATGGCGACTTTGCCGATGCCGATGATGCGCAAGATGCCGCCGATGACCTGGACAAAGCGCTTGATGAGGCCAAGAAGGATACCCCCCGCGCTGACCGGCTTGCTAACAAACTGGAAGCGGTGACGAAGACGATTGAAACCGGGGCAAAGACGGGCGCGGCTATCCTCAAAGCCACGCCCATCATTGCCGCTCTCATCAAAGCGGCCAGCGCCATTTTCTAGCATGATCCGGTAGGGGCGGGACGACGCGGAAAGGATTAGGCATAGCAAACACCCTTCTCTCCGCGTCGTCTCGCCCAACCAGATGGCAATAACCGGGCGAGACGACCAGGAGACAAGGCATTGCGCCCAGACAAACCTTTTCCCGGTCGTCCCGCCCCTACCCAATTTTGTTATAGGAGGGATTGATGAGCAACGAAACCCACATCAACGGCGATTATGTACAGGGCGATAAAGTTAGCGGCGACAAGGTGATGGGTGACAAGCATGATCACCATTATTACCCGGAACGCGCGGCGCATGAACCGCCGCCGCTGCCGCCGCAGGGGGAATTGCCCGCGCCTGGCGCGATTCCGCCGTACTCGCGGATGGAGTTGGGGCGCAACCCCCACTTTGTGGGGCGGGAGGATGAACTGCATGAACTGGCCGCCCGCCTGCTGTATGCCAGCGATGGCGAGGCGCAGGCGATTACGACGCATGGCATTGGTGGGATGGGGAAAAGCCAGTTGGCGGTTGAATATGCTTATCGTTTTGGCCGCTATTACCACCATGTTTACTGGGTTAGCTTTGCCGAAGCGGAGAGCATCCCCGCCGAAATTGCTGCCTGCGGCCTGAAGATGGCCGTCAACCCCGACACCTTTGCCCAACACCCCCTGGTCGCGCAAGTGAATCAAACCCTTAACGAGTGGGGCGATAATCGTCTCATCCTCCTTATCTTTGACAACTGCGAAGACCCTAAACTCCTGAAACAATGGCGGCCGCAGGCGGGACGCTGCCGCATTTTGCTGACCAGCCGCCGCGCCGCGTGGAGCGGCCACCTGGTGCAGACCATCAAGCTGGACACATTGACCAGACCGCAAAGTATGGCCTTGCTGCGGCGGCTTACCGGGGCCGATTCCCCTGACTACGACGCCATTGCTGAGGAGGTGGGGGATTTGCCGCTGGCTTTGCAGTTAGCGGGCAGTTATTTGCGCGAATATGGCTACAGCGAAAGCCCCCAGGCGTACCTGGAGGCGCTGCGCCAACACCCCCTGCGCCATGATTCTATGCGCGGGCGGGGCAGCGACGACAGCCCCACCGACCATGCCCTTTCGCTGGATGCGACGATTGCCATGAGCGCGGACAGGCTGGGGGGCGATGGCGTTGACCCCCTGGCAAAGCGGCTGCTGACCTATGCCGCTTACCTGGCCCCCGGCGAGCCGATACCCCGCCCGCTGCTGCTGGCCTGCGCCCAACTGGATGACCAGCGCGACGGCGACGACGCCCTGAAACGCCTGCTGGATTTGGGCTTGCTGGAAGGGGAGGCGGGTGGGGCGTTGAAACTGCACCGCACCATTGCCACCTATGCCCGCAGCCAGGCGGCAGACGGCGAACCGCAGGCGGAGGTGGAGCAAGCAGTTATTGACAAGGCTTATGCAGATAACATGTCTGGCTACCCTGGCAGGTTGGCAAGCTGGCAAATCCATTTACGGCATGTAACCGACGCGGCCCTGAAACGGGAGGCTGAGAAGGGAGCGACATTAGCCACTAATTTGGGCTATCATCTCCGGGCTGTGGGAGATTACGTGGGAACTCGGCCGTACTTCCAACGCGCCCTGGACATCAGAGAAAAAGCGCTCGGCCCCGACCACCCCGGCACCGCCCGCAGCCTCAACAACCTCGGCGCACTGCTGCGAGCGATGGGGGAGCTGGCCGCGGCACGGCCGTACTTCCAACGCGCCCTGGACATCCACGAAAAAGCGCTCGGCCCCGACCACCCCGACACCGCCACCAGCATGAATGACCTGGCTGGCTTGTTTGTGGCAATAGGTGAATACGAAAAAGCCAAGCCTTTACGTGAGCGAGTCTTAGAAATTTATGAAGGCAAACTTGGTGAAAATCATCGCGAGACAGCCACAGCCCTCAACAACCTCGGCGGACTGCTGCAAGAGATGGGTCAACTGGCGGAGGCACGGCCGTACTACCAACGCGCCCTGGACATCAGAGAAAAAGCGCTCGGCCCCGACCACCCTGACACCGCCCCTCAGCCTCAATAGCCTCGGCGCACTGCTGCAAGCGATGGGCAATCTGGCGGAGGCACGGCCGTACTACCAACGCGCCCTGGACATCAAAGAAAAAGCGCTCGGCCCCAACCACCCCGACACCGCCCTCAGCCTCAACAACCTCGGCTACCTGCTGCAAGCGATGGGCAATCTGGCGGAGGCACGGCCGTACTACCAACGCGCCTTGGACATCAGAGAAAAGGTACTCGGCCCCGACCACCCCGACACCGCCACCAGCCTCAACAACCTCGGCGCACTGCTGCGAGCGATGGGGAGCTGGGCCGTACTACCAACGCGCCCTGGACATCAGCGAAAAAGCGCTCGGCCCCGACCACCCCGACACCGGAATGAGCGCGGGCAATCTGGCAGGGATTTATGAAGCAACGGGCAAATATGAAGAAGCCCTGCCTTTGCGAAAACGAGCATTAGAAATTCACGAAATTTCGTTGGGTAAAGACCATCCAATCACCGCCACCAGCCTCAACAACCTCGGCTACCTGCTGCGAGAGATGGGGGAGCTGGCGGAGGCACGGGAACCCTACCAACGCGCCCTGGACATCAAAGAAAAAGCGCTCGGCCCCGACCACCCCGACACCGCCACCAGCCTCAACAACCTCGGCGGGCTGCTGCAAGCGATGGGCAATCTGGCGGAGGCACGGCCGTACTACCAACGCGCCCTGGACATCAGAGAAAAAGCGCTCGGCCCCGACCACCCCGACACCGCCACCAGCCTTTGGTGGATGGGCGTTCTGGCGGAAAACGATGGGGATTTGATAGGGGCGCGAGACTATTATCAACGCACCTATCAAATTTTCCTCCGCGCATTAGGCGCAGAACACCCCAATACCAAAAACGTGCGCGGCTTTTTGCAGCGCATCGAAGCCGCCCTGCCGTAGGGGTTTGGCGCTGCCAAACCCCGGTCACGGCAACATTGGGCATGGCGGCATCGGGCATGGCAGCGCCATGCCCCTACTCCTGTGTCGAATACGTTCAGCATCGATTGCAGTCACCTACAACCTATTCTGAATCAATTCATAGCCCATTGCAGCATCCTACAACCCATGCTGAATCTATTCAGCATGGGTTGTGGAATCTAGCAGCCTATCCTGAGCCAATTCAGAGCCGATTGTTGTATCAAGCAACCCATGGTGAGCCAATTCAGGGCCAATTGCGGCACAGTACAACCCCTGCTGAATCTATTCGAAAACGCCCCAAAACAAAGTAGAACTGGCGCTGCCCCCACAAATCCCCCAAAAGCGAACCAAATCTGGCAAACGGCCGCTGCCTGATGATATACTAAACGCTGTCGGTGAGGGTCTCGTGCATCATGCTAAAGACACTCTTTACATCAACAAGGCGCTCAATCAAGAACGCCACCATAACCGGAGGAAATCTTATGAGTATCAGTTACGAAGCTCCTAGAAGCGACGCTCGTCGGCTGCAAACGTTGGCCCAGGTCATCACCATAGCCGCCCAGGATGCGCTGGAAGGACGCGCCTATATCCGCCCGGATGTCCTTGCAGCGGCCACCACGCTGCAAGAGCAGATGGAAAAAGCGCTGGATGCCCTGAGCGATAAGTTGGCAGCGCGAATGCAGGCGGTGTCGGCCAAAGACCAGGCGATACAGCAGCTAGAATGGCATATCCGCGATGCCTGGGAGAGTACCAGACGCCGCATCCGGCGGCAGGGGTTGGCCGCTTCGCTGATTGTCTATTATGGTCTCAATGAAAGCGGCGAGTCGCCTACCGGCGTCAGCCAATCAGCCTGGTTGAGCTACGGGCAAGACGTACTGGCGGGGGATAATGAGGCGTTTACGGCGGGGTTTGAACGGCTGCGCGAACCGAATCAAGCAGAAATCCAGACTGCCTATGATGCGGCGCAGAAGGCGTACAATGGCGTGCCGATGGCCGACCGCGCTTATGATTTGGCTCAGGCGGCGGTGGCGACGCTGCGCCCGCAGGCGGATGAAACGCTGGCGGATGTGGTGCGTGATATGCGCTATAACCTCAGCGTCGCCCACCTGGACAAGGAAAGTGAGCGGCGGGTCATGCGCAGTTATGGCTTTACGTTCTCGTCGGATACGGCTACGCCGGAGGAGACGGTGACGGAAACGCTGGAGGAGCCGCCCACCCTGTAGGGGTTTGGCGCTGCCAAACCCCGGTCGCGGCAACATTGGGCATGGCGGCATCGGGCATGGCAACGCCATGCCCCTACCATGCCACCGTCTGTAGGGGTTTGGCGTTGCCAAACCTGTGTACAACGACGTTCGGCATGACGGCACAGGGGGAACATATGACATACGATCCACATAAACATCACCGCCGTTCGGTGCGGTTAAAGGCATATGATTACACACAGAACGGCGTCTACTTCGTCACCCTATGCAGCAAACATGGGCAACCTATCTTTGGGCACATTGAAAATGGCGCTATGGTTTTGAATGAATGGGGCCAGATTGTGGAACGAGAATGGTTGCAAACGGCCGTGCTGCGCCCCAATGTCAAACTAGACACACATCAAGTGATGCCCAATCATTTTCATGGCCTCTTCTGGATAATGAACACAGGGATAGAAACGGCCGTGCCCACACGCCAATTTGGACAGCCACAAAAGGGGGCATTGGGCACAATCATTGGCGCATTCAAAGCGGCCGTGACTTATGCCATCAATGACTTGCGCCAAACCAAAGATCTATCTGTCTGGCAGCGGAATTATTATGAGCAGGTCATCCGTAACGAACGCCATGCAACGGCCGTGCGTCACTACATCACCAACAACCCCACCCACTGGGAAGCCGACAAACTCCATCCCAATGCCCCGCCCAACCCATTCAACCAATCCTGGCCCCGGTAGGGGCATGGCGCTGCCATGCCCGGCGCTGCCATGCCCGGCGCAACAGGGGTTTGGCGACGCCAAACCCCTACACACAAATTTCCCCTTCCCCCCACTTCTCTGATAAACTACCAATCAGCAATTAGTAATTAGCAATTCACCATTCCCAAAGGATTCCCATGACCACTGACTACACCCCCAACGAACTCATGATCGTCAACGCCTCCCGCGCCCTGCAAGGCAACCGCGTCGTCTTCGTCGGCGTCGGCCTGCCCAACATCGCCTGCAACCTCGCCCGCCGCAGCCACTCCCCAGACATGGAACTCGTCTACGAAAGCGGCATCTTCGGCGCACACCCCGCCCGCCTACCCCTCTCCATCGGCGACCCCACCCTGGTCAGCGACGCCACCTCCGTCACCAACATCAGCGACCTCTTCATGCTTTATCTGCAAGGCGGATTAGTGGACGTGGCCCTGCTGGGCGGCGCACAAATTGACCGCTTTGGCAACCTCAACACCACCGTCGTTGGCGATTATGCCCAGCCCAAAGTACGGCTGCCCGGCTCCGGCGGCGCCTGCGAAATTGCCATCAACGCCAAGAAAATCTTCATGATTATGCGCCTCAGCAAACGCGCCTTTGTGCAAAAGTTGGATTTTGTCACCAGCCCCGGCCACCTGGACGGCGGCGATGCACGGCCAGCGCTGGGGCTGCCCGGCGCTGGCCCGCAAATCGTCATCACCGACCGCGCCATCTTCGACTTCGACAACGCCGAACGGGAGATGACGTTGATTGAGGTAGCAGAGGGGGAAACGGCCGAATCCATCCAGGCCCTCGTCGGCTGGCCCCTGCACATCTCCCCCAACCTGCGCGAAATTACCCCGCCCACCGCGGACGAACTCGCCATCATCCGCGAGCAGCTAGACCCGGCAGGACGGTATCGTTAACGAAGACGTGAAACGTGAAACGTGATGCGTGAAACGTGATGAACCTCTTTTCACGTTTCACGCATCACGTTTCACACCTTAACAATCCCACCTATCAGGAGCATTTACTTATGGAAACACAAACCACGCAACCCATGACCGAACCCGTACACACCCGCGCACCCTACTGGCAAGATGTGCCCGACGAAAAATGGATGGACTGGCGCTGGCAAATGAGCCATCGCCTAAACACCGTTGCCGAACTGGAAAAGGTCATCAACCTCACCGACTCCGAGCGCGAGGCGTTGAGCGCCAAAGGGCTGTTCCGCGTGGACATCACGCCCTATTTCGCCAGCCTGATTGACCCCAACGACCCCCACTGCCCCGTGCGCAAGCAAATCATCCCCACTGCCCGCGAGATGGTGCCCTTCCAATCTATGATGGAAGACTCGCTGGCCGAGGACAAGCACTCCCCCGTACCCGGACTGGTACACCGCTACCCCGACCGCGTGCTGATGCTGGTGACGACGCAATGTGCCAGCTACTGCCGCTACTGCACGCGCAGCCGCATCGTCGGCGACCCCACGCAGACCTTCAGCCGCAAAGAGTTCGACGCACAAATCGAGTACATCGAGCGCACGCCGCAAATCCGCGACGTGCTGCTCTCCGGCGGCGACCCGATGGTACTGGCGCCCAAGCTGCTGGAGATGATTCTCTCGCGGCTGCGGGCCATCCCGCACATCGAAATCATCCGCATTGGCTCCCGCGTGCCCGTCTTTTTGCCGATGCGCGTGAACCAGCAGTTCTGCGACATGGTGCAAAAGTATCATCCGCTGTGGATTAACATCCACGTCAATCATCCCAAGGAAATTACGCCGGAATTGGCGGCAGCGATGGACCGCCTGACGCGAGCCGGTGTGCCGGTGGGCAACCAGTCGGTGCTGCTGGCAGGGGTGAATGATTCGGTGCACATCCAGCGCAAGCTAGTGCATGATTTGGTGAAGATACGCGTACGGCCGTACTACCTCTACCAATGCGATCTCGTGGAAGGTGCGGGCCATTTGCGCACCACCGTCAGCAAAGGCATCGAAATCATGGAAGGGCTGCGCGGCCACACCTCCGGCTACGCCGTGCCCACCTACGTCGTAGACGCGCCCGGCGGCGGCGGCAAAATCCCCGTTGCCCCCAATTACGTGCTGGCGCAAGCGCCCGGCAAAGTGGTGCTGCGCAATTTCGAGGGCTTTATCACCACCTATACCGAACCAATCGACTACGATCCCACGGAAATCCAGCATCAAGAAGCGCTTATCGCCCATCGCCCGGAACCGGGGCAGGAAGGAATTGTGAAGCTGCTGGAAGGCGAGCAAATGTTCATCGAACCGGCCGGTTTTGCAGAAACGCGGGCACGCGGCGGCGCAGAACACCGCCTGCGCAGCGGCGAGATTGCCAAGAAATGGCAGCCGCTTGGTGTAGGGGCCATTGAGCAGGAACAGATGGCGCTGGAAGACGGGGAAGAGCAATCAGTAAACAGTGGTCAGTGATCGGTTGCGGGTGGCATCAATCGTCAATCGTTAATCGAAAATCGTCAATCCAATGAACGGACACGTTTTTTATCGCAAGATGGGCCATGCCCGGCCTGAAGTTTCTCACGGAGAGGGCATTTATCTGTGGGATACCAATGGGAAACGGTATATTGACGGCTCTGGCGGGCCGCTGGTGGTAAATGTGGGACACGGCCGTTCCGAAATCACGGCCGCCATGCAGGAACAGGCACAAAAGGCGGCCTACGTCCACGCCACCATGTTTACCAGCGGGGCGCTGGAGCAGTACGCGGCGGAAATTGCCCCACTGCTGCCCCTGCCCAATGCCAGGATTTACCCCCTCAGCAGCGGCTCGGAAGTGGTGGAGGGGGCAATTAAGCTAGCGCGGCAGATACAGATGGCACGGGGGGAGAACGGCCGTTACCGCATCATCAGCCGCAGCCAAAGCTATCATGGCACTACTTTTGGCGCGTTGGCGGCCAGTGGGCGTGTAGGGATGCGTACGCCCTACCTGCCCATGATGCAAGATGGCATTCACATTCAGCATCCCTACCCCTATCGCCATCCCGCCAGCGGCGCGGAACTGGCGGCGCGGCTGGAAGAGGCCATCCTCGCCGCCGGCCCCAGCAGCGTCGCCGCCTTCATCGCCGAGCCAATCAGCGGCGCGGGACTGGGGGCCATCGCGCCCCCGGACGACTATTGGCCGCGCCTCCGCAACATCTGCGACCGCTATGGCGTGCTGCTCATCGCCGACGAGGTACTGGTAGGCATGGGGCGCACTGGCCAATGGTGGGGCATCAACCATTGGAATGTGCAGCCAGATATCCTCGTCACCGCAAAAGGGGTGGCGGGCGGTTACTTCCCCACCGGCTTCATTGCCGCCAAAGGGGAAGATGTGCAGCTCATTCACGAAAAGTTGGGTGACTTTAATCACGGCGGCACGTTCAGCCATCATGCGGTGGGCGCGGCGGCGGCGCTGGCGACGCTGCACATCATGCAGCGCGAAAATTTAGTAGAGAATGCGGCCCGCGTGGGCGCGTATCTCGGCCAAAAGTTACAGCACACGTTCAGCGAACATCCCTACGTGGGCGATGTTCGCGGGCGCGGCCTGTTTTGGGCGCTGGAACTGGTGCAAGATTGGGAAACGAAACGGCCGTTCCCCGCCAGCAAAAAACTCGCTCCCAAACTGCACAAACTGGCCTTCGAGCAGGGCCTGATTGTCTACTACTCGCAAGGCGTCGCCGACGGCAAGAATGGCGACCTGATCATGCTCGGCCCCCCGCTGATCACGACAGAGGCGCAGGTGGATGAGATGGTGGGGGTGTTGGAGACGGCCGTAACCGAAGAAGCCTTTAGCGGTTAGCTTTTAGCCATTAGCTTTGAAGCAAAAAGAGCCATCGTGCGTCTAACACGATGGCTCTTTTTTTGCTATCAGCTAAAAGCTAATTGCTAACCGCTTCTTTCTGCTCCACATGCTGCCGCTCACCGCATTTGGTGCATTCGGCCGTCGTTTTGTTGATTTCCACAAGCAGGCCGCCACATTTTTGGCAGGGTTGGGCAATGGGTTTTTTCCAACTGGTCCAATCACAGTCCGGGTAGTTGGCACAGCCGTAAAAGACGCGCCCGCGCCGTGTGCGCTTGACTACCAGATCGCCGCCATCGTTGGGACAGGCAACGCCTATTTTTTCCAGGATTTGCTCGGTGTGGCGGCAGGTGGGGAAGTTGCTACAACCAATGAAACGGCCGTACCGCCCCTGCCGATACAGCAACGGACTACCACATAATGGGCATTCACGGCCTACTTCTTCAGGCTCCTCGCGCAAATCAATCTTTGGAATCGCTTCATCCGCCTTCTCTAAATTCCCCGAAAAATCTTTGTAAAACTCAGCCAATACTGGAACCCAGGGCTTACCTTCGGCAATCTCATCCAATTCATCTTCCAGCCGTGCCGTAAAATTCACCGAGAGAATCTGCGGGAAATGCTTCACCAGTAAATCGTTAACGACCAGCCCCGTTTCCGTGGGAGCTAACCGCTTTTCGTGTCGTTCCACGTAACCACGCTGCTGAATGGTCGAGAGGATAGCGGCATACGTGCTGGGACGCCCGATTCCATGTTCTTCTAGCGCCTTCACCAACGTGGCCTCTGTATAGCGCGGCGGCGGCTGTGTGAAGTGCTGCTCTGGCAGCAGCTTCAACAAATCCAGTAGTTCACCGCTCGTCAAGTCAGATGGTACGGTGCTGTCGCCGTTTTCGTCGGTGGCGTCTTCAGACTTCGTCTCTTCGTAAAGGGCCAGGAACCCGGCAAATCGCAGGGTCGAGCCAGTGGCGCGGAAGAGATACGGCCGTTGTTCAACCGCAACCTGCCCATCACCCGCCCAAATATCCGTCGATACCGTGTCATAAATGGCCGATGCCATCTGGCTGGCAACAAAGCGCTCCCAAACCAGGCGATACAGGCGGTATTCATCCCGCTTCAAAAACTGCTTCATCTTCTTTGGCGTGCGCCGCACAGAGGTAGGACGCACCGCCTCGTGCGCTTCTTGCGCCGCTTTCGCCCGCGTCTTGTAAATCGGCGGGCTGTCCGGCACACTATCTGCGCCCCACTCTTCAATGATAAAGTCCCGCGCCTCAGCCTGTGCCTCTTTGGAGACGGTCACGCTGTCAGTACGCATGTAGGTGATCAAACCAGTGGAGCCTTCTTCACCAATGTCCACACCTTCGTACAGGCTTTGTGCCACACGCATGGTTTTGCTCGCGCCAAAGTTCAGCCGCCGCGAGGCCTCTTGCTGCATGGTGCTGGTGGTGAATGGCGCAGCCGGACGACGTGTACGCTTGCCCAGCCGCACATCACCCACTGTCCAAATGGCTTTTTCTAAGGCATCCAGGTGGGGCTGCACATCGGCCTGGCTTTGCAGCACAGGGTCTTCGCCCTTGAATTTGTGGAATTTAGCGGTGAAGGACGGCCGTTCCACCCCATTCCCCGCCTGCTGACTCAATTCTGCCGCCAGCGTCCAATACTCCTCAGAGACAAACGCCTCAATCTCCCGTTCGCGTTCCACCACCTGGCGTACAGCCACAGACTGCACCCGCCCCGCCGACAAACGACCACGCACCTTGCGCCACAACAGCGGACTCAACTTATAGCCCACCAGGCGATCCAAAATGCGTCGCGCTTGCTGCGCGTCCACGCGATCCATATCAATGTCTCGCGGCGTGGCAAAAGCAGCCTCAATTGCCGGCTTTGTAATCTCGTGGAAAACTACCCGCTTCGTCCGCGCCGGGTCCATTTCTGCCGATTCCAGCACATGCCAGGCGATGGCCTCTCCCTCACGGTCAGGGTCAGTCGCCAGGTAAATTTCCTTCGCCTTCGCCGCCGCCTCTTTCAAATCCTTTACTACCTGCCGCTTGTCATTGGGCACGCGGTACTCTGGCTCAAAATTATTCTCCACGTCCACGCTCAGGCGCGACTTAAGCAGGTCGCGCACATGGCCCACGCTGGACTTCACCACATAGCCACGCCCCAGGTAACGGCCGATTGTCTTTGCCTTAGCCGGGGACTCTACCACAACCAGCCTACCAGCACGGCGCACTTGATTTTTGGAAACAGAGGATTTTTTGCCCTTTTTGCCGCTTGCCCGTTTGCTCGTTTTACTGCGCTTCGCCTTTTTCGGGCGTGCCGTGATTTCCGGTTTAGGCAGGGTGTCATGAGCTGCTGTGTGCCCACGCTTATAAATAGTCGTGCCGCAAACCGGGCAGGTACCCCGCGTGGCTGGCGAACCATTGCTCGCCCATTCTGCTTGCGGGTTTTGTATTTCTCGTTTTTCTTTACATTTCAGGCAGTAGCCTATTAATTTTTCATCACTCATAAGCAATCAACTATACGATTCCAAATCCGTACCATCAAACCCATTTACTAACGCTTTGACCAACGGGATTTGGTCTTTATGCACCACTAAAATCGCATCTTCTGTATTGATGACGATCATGCCTTCAACACCAACAGCCGCAACCAATTTACCAGCCTCGTAATTGTAGATCAGGCAATCCTTTGTCTGCTCCGTAACAACAAGCCCTTTGGTCACGTTGGCTGCCGGGTCTGGGTTGATGGCCTCTTTCAGGGCATACAAGGTTCCGGGATCACTCCAGCCCATTTCACTGTGCAGCACCATCGCTTGTTCGCCAGGTACGTACTGCAAAATCGCATCATCAAAGCTCAACACTTCCATTTGCGGATAGATGGCGTGCAGCATTTGCGTGTAATCTGGCTGACCAATAGTCGCCTCAATTTGTGCTAACTGCTGCCACATGATGGGCTGATATTCTTCGTAAAGACGGCGCACATAACCCAGAGTCGTCACGAAGTAGCCAGTATTCCACACATGGCTCTTTTCCGCAAACATCTTTTCGCACACGGCCAACGGAGGCCGATAGGTGAGCGACTTGAAACGATAGTATGATTGGCCGTTGATGTCGCCCAGTTTATCGCCCAAACCAATCCAGCCCAGGTTGTCGTTGGCGAAGCGTGGCGTCTCGCCAATGAAGAGGATGCTAGCTCGCTTTGCGGCAAGGAGGGATTCGGCCGTTGCCATTACCCGTAAAAAATTGGGGACATGGTCCATATAATTGTCCCCCCATAAAATGGCGACCGGTTCGTCGTCCAGGTTGGATTGCGTGGCGCGGGCGAGGTGGGACATTGCCAACCCAACGGCCGCAGCCAGGTCGCGCCGCGTGGGTTCGCCGATGACGTTTTGTGGAGGCAGCCCCGGCAACTGTTGGCGGATAAGGTCAGTGTAACGCTCGTTGGTGGAGATGAAGATATTTTGCAGCCCATACGTGCCTGATACGCGGTCAACGGCCAGTTGCAATGTAGATTTATTGCCGATAATTGGCTCGAATTGCTTGGGCGATTTTTGGCGGCTGATGGGCCACAAACGACGCCCAGAACCACCAGCAAAGATGACGATTTTCATAGTTTTCTCCCTTGAAAAGAGGTATCAGGTGTCAGGTGTTTAGGCATCAGGTATTCAGCACTTGACAACTGATACCTGACACTTCACACCTTATCACTTTTTACTGATAAGTGTTGCCTGATTCGCGCAGGACGTAGTTCATGCCGCCTACTTGCTGCACCATACCTTTGAGTTCCATCATGGTGAGGGTGCTGCTGACGAGGGCGGTGGGCAGACCGGTGGCGCGGCACAGTTCATCAACATGGGTAGGTTGACCGGATAGATGGGCAATGACGGCCGCTTCTTCTGCTGTTTCGGGGAGGGCAAGCTGCACGGCCGTTTGCTCCACTACCAGCTTCAAATTCAGTTCATCCAACACATCATCCACACTTGTGACCAGTTTGGCCCCTTGCTGAATCAAATGGTTGGTACCCTTGCTAGCCGGACTATTGATGTTTCCGGGAACGGCAAATACCTCGCGCCCTTGCTCCAGTGCAAAGTTGGATGTAATCAGTGCCCCGGAACGTTCACCAGCTTCTATTACAATGACACCTAAAGATAGCCCGCTGATGACGCGGTTGCGCGGGGGGAAGTTTTTGGCCTCTGGCTGCACGCCTAACGCATATTCGGAGATGACTGCGCCGTGTCCCTGGGCGATTTGCTGCGCCAGTTGACGATGTTCGGATGGGTAGATGCAGTCTAAGCCAGAGCCGAGCACACCAATGGTACGGCCGTTCATCTCCAACGCTGTTTTGTGGGCAATGGCATCAATGCCACGCGCCAGCCCGCTCACAATGGTCACGCCATTGTTGACCAGGCCAACAACTAGATCATGAGTAATTTTACGGCCGTAACTCGTCAATCGCCGCGTGCCGACCACAGCAACAGCCAACCGGTCGCCTTCATCCAGTGCGCCGTGCATATACAACACCGGCGGCGCATTGGGAATCTCGCGCAAATAAGCGGGGTAATCTAGCGAATCCCAGGTGATGACTTGCACACCCTGCTTTTGCACCTGGGCCAGGGCGGCATCAAGGTCTAAGGCGGCTCGTGTTTCAAAAAAGCTTTTGATAGCACGGCGATCAAAGCCGATTTTCTCAAGCTGCGCCTGATTCGCCTGCCACGCCTGTTCGAGAGAAGCAAAATAGTCAAGCAACGCCTGAAGTTTGGCCGGGCCAATGCCTTTGACGATGTTAAACCCTATCCAATATTTCAAGTCGGACATCATTCATTAAACATATCGCAAGTGTGCCATGACATGCCACTTGCATACTTGCTACTTATAAACTTTACAACCCTGGCAGGAGGTGGGCGGTGATACGGCCGTTCTCAAAGTCAATGTCCCGTATCACCTCGTCCGTGTCAGGCAGCAGCAAATCATCCCCACTACCCCGCACGACAAAGACGTTGTTAGCCCCTGTTTCAATCACATCGACCAACACACCCAGGCGTGCGCCATCTTCCGTATACACTTCCAAATTAAGCAGTTGATAGAGGTAATACTCGCCCTCTTCCAGAGGAAGAGCATCCTCCTCAGCTACTTGTAACCATTGGCCCCGCAACGATTCAACTGCATCACGGCTATCATATCCGACCAATTTAAGCAAAATAAGATTTTTGTGAAAGCGCACGCTTTCTACTTCTACCGGTTGGGGGTTCGTTTCGCCCAGATAGACAATTTCCAGCCAATCGAACCGTTCTGGCTGCGAGGTTTGCGGATTTACACGCACTTCCCCACGCACGCCGTGCGGCTTTAATATTTGGCCGATGACCAAAAAACGAGGCTCAGCGGATTGTTCCACCGAGCCTCGCCTTTTTTTATCCTCTGCACGACTCGAAGAAAAAGATTTCTCAGGCAAGAGGCATCCTCTATAAAGAGCGGAGATTGAAGGTATCTCCAATCTCCAAACTCACATATTTATTCTATAATTTCCAGTGTCACTCGCTGTCCAAGTTTGGCGGCCTGCACGTCTACCAACGCCCGAATGGAGTTGATGACACGGCCGCCTTTGCCAATCACCCGGCCCATGTCTTCACGGGCTACGCTCAGTTCTAAAACGGTCGCGCCGCGCTCTGCGATTTCAGCAACAGACACGTCATCAGGGTGATCTACCAGCGATTTGACGATGTACTCAACCAGTTCTTTCATTATTCTTCTTCATCAGCAACGGCCGTTTCAGCAACGGCCGTCTCCACCACCTCGGCAGCGTCTAATGGCTTACCTTCATACTCAGCCACCAGCGCTTTCAGAGGCTCGCCGCCGTGCAAACGGGCCAGGCGGCCAAACGTACCTTGTTTCTCCAGCAAACGACGCACAGCGTCTGAAGGCTGTGCCCCTACACTCAGCCAATACAATGCCCGTTCCTCTTTGATGGCATACTCGGCTGGGTCTACCAGCGGGTTAAAATGACCAATACGTTCCACAATACGGCCGTCCCGCTTCGCTTCAATATCCGTAACAACAACACGGTAACTCGGTTGTCTTTTCTTACCTGTGCGGCTCAATCGAATTCGCAGCATGATCTATCTCACTATCTCCATTTAATTTCAAATCTAATTTTTATGAGAGAAGAGATTAGACTTAGAAAATGGAGAGCATCAGGTTGAGGACGACAACCTCAAACTCCAGACTCTAATCCCCGATCTCCGGTAAATTATAAACGCCCGCCCAGCAAGCCGCTGAGTCCCCCCAGCCCCTTACCATGACGGAGTTGCTTCATCATTTTTTGCATCTCTCGAAACTGCTTCAAGAGCGCATTTACCTCTTGCACAGTTGTGCCAGAACCCGCAGCAATACGCCGCTTACGGCTGGCCTTGATGATTTTCGGATTCTTCCGTTCCTTAAAAGTCATAGACTGGATAATCGCTTCAATGCGCTTCATATCTTTTTCTGCGCTGCTCATATCCACGTCACGGGTCATTTTACCCATACCTGGAATCATTTCCAACAACTGCCCAATCGGCCCCAGGCGTTTGACCTGCTGCATCTGCTTCAAAAAGTCATCCAGGTCAAACTCCCCCTTCATCAGTTTTTCGCCCGCCTTCTGCGCCGCTTCCTGATCCATCTCTTCTTGGGCGCGTTCAATCAGCGACATCACATCGCCCATGCCCAAAATGCGGTTCGCCAGGCGATCAGGGTGGAAAACTTCAATCGCGCTCAGTTTCTCGCCCGTCCCCAAGAATTTAATGGGCACGCCAGTCACTTCGCGCATGGAAATGGCTGCACCACCTCGTGCATCACCATCCACCTTGGTCATGATCAGGCCGGTTATCTCGACAGCATTATTAAAGTCAGTCGCCACGCGCACTGCTTGCTGCCCGGTCATGGCATCAGCAACAAGCAAAGTCTCGACAGGCGATACTTTGCCCTTGATGGACTTGATCTCGTCCATCATCATCTCGTCAATGTTCAAACGGCCAGCCGTATCTAAAATAACGGTGGTGGCGCCGGTGCGCACAGCTTCTTTCACGCCATTGGCGCAAACCTGCACCGGGTTGCCTTCCGGCCCCTCGTCGTAGACGGGAATATCGAGCTGCTTACCCAATGTTTGCAATTGGTCAATAGCGGCCGGACGATACACGTCAGCAGCTACCAGTAACGGCCGTCGCCCCTGCTTCCGCAAATGCAGCGCCAGCTTGCCAGCCATTGTCGTCTTGCCCGCACCCTGCAAACCCACCAGCATAATCACCGCTGGGGATTGTAAGCCTAGTTGCAAACGGCCCGGTTCGCCCAATGTTGTGATCAGCTCATCATGCACAATTTTGACCACCTGCTGCCCCGGCGTCAGGCTGCGCATCACTTCATGGCCTACAGCGCGTTCCCGCACTCGGGCCACAAATTCTTTCACAACCTTAAAATTGACGTCCGCCTCTAACAAAGCCAGGCGCACTTCACGCATCGCTTTGTCTACATCCGCTTCTGTCAATTTACCGCGGCGCTGCAAGCCATCAAAAACAGATTGCAGACGATTTCCTAAAGATTCAAACACTGTGCCAGACCTTCACTTGATGCACAACAATAGACAGGATTCGCAGATCAACAGACTGATTAACCGTTAATCGCGCAAACCCTGTCTAACATTCGTGCAAAAATAAACTTACAAGGCAGGGAATTCTATCGCAGGCGTAAGAGGTGTGCAAATTGCATGAAATTAAGCGCGGTGGAAATTTGCGGTTTTTTAGATTTTATAGAGTGCGCCATGAAGCGTGATGCGTGATATGTAACGCACCTCTGGTTAGGTATCACGTATCACGCATCGTTTTTACTCGTCAATCCAAAATCGTTAATCGCAAATTCTCTAACGGCTAGCACGCCATAATCCTGGCAGGCGGCGAAGTTTGCCCAAAGCGCCGATATGGGCGCGGCGGCTGAACACATCGTAATCGTGGCGTTCAATATCTTCGAGAATGGCACGGTATAGTCCGGCGGCAGCGGCAATGGCAAAACGGCCGTCCCCATGCAGCATCCCAATTCCCGGCCAGGCTTCCGCATATAACTGCCGGTTACGGCTGATTTGGAAGCGCATAAAGTCACGCCACGCTGATGTCACACGCCCATCGGCAATCGTGCCATCTGAGAGGCCAAATGCGGCCAATTCCTCCTGTGGCAAATAAACACGCCCACGCTGCCAATCCTCGGCCACATCCCGCAAAATATTGGTCATTTGCAGCGCCAGCCCCAGCTTGATGGCATAGGGGATTGCCTCTGGCCCGCTATAGCCAACGATGTGCATACTCATCAGGCCCACAGTGGAGGCTACGCCATAAGCATAAGCAGCTAAATCGGTGAAAGTTTCATAACGAGTTTGGATCAGGTCGCGGGCCACGCCTTCAACAAGCTGCTCGGCGTAGCGCACAGGCACATGGTAATGAGTACGCGCATCGGCCCAGGCGACAGCAACCAGATCGTCGGCAGGTGGTTCGGCAGCGAAGGCATGGGTATGCCAGGTTTGCAGTTCAGCAACGGCCGTTTCTGGGTTGTTGTCTACGATATCATCCGTCACGCGGCAGAAAGCATACAATGCCCGCACCGCACGCCGTTTCTCCTGGCGCAGCAGGCCCGATGCCAAATGGAACGAACGACTGTGAACGGCCGTAAGCGAATCACAATAATCATAAGCATGTTGCAAAGCCCGTTGCTCACGATTAATCCGGGGCAAATGCATGGGGGGAGCTTGTACTGCTTCATAAGCCAACGACAATAAATGCGGCTCCCATGTCTGTATTTGTTGCATCAAATTCACCTCTTATATGGAATGAAACTAATCGCCAATTACTATCACAGCGTAACAAACTATTTTGATTTTGTCAATGTATTGCACAGTTTACATTGACAATTTATCTACATCCTGATAAGATACCTATAGAAACGACACGACATTGGCTGGTCAACTTGATCGGCAAGGGAGACTCATGAAAGAAAAAGTAATCATCATCGGCAGTGGATTTGGCGGATTAGGTGCGGCGGCGCGATTGGCGGCGCAGGGCTACCGCGTAGAAATTTTTGACAAACAGGATAAGCCGGGCGGCCGCGCCTACGTGTTTGAGCAAAACGGCTTCAAATTTGACGGCGGGCCAACAGTGATTACGGCTCCTTTTATGTTTGATGAGATTTTCGAGATGGCCGGGCGCAAGTGCGAGGATTATGTTGAGTTTAAGCGGCTTGATCCCTTTTACCGTATTTTTGACCATGCGGGACGGCCGTTCGACTACAACGACGACGCCAACTTCATTGCCAACCAGATTCGCCAGCGCAACCCAAAAGACGCCGAGGGGTACGGCCGTTTCATGGACTCCACTCAGGCCATCTTCCAAAAAGGGTTCGTGGAACTGGCCGATAAGCCCTTCCTGAGCATCACCGACATGCTCAAAGTCACTCCCGATTTAATCAAACTGCAATCGCACAAATCGGTTTACAAATACGTTTCCCGATTCATTAATAACGAGTTTTTGCGCCGCGTTTTTTCTTTCCATCCCCTGCTCATCGGCGGCAATCCGTTTGATTCCTCCTCCATTTACGCCATGATTCACTATCTGGAACGCGAATGGGGCATTCACTATGCGATGGGCGGCACAGGGGCGTTGGTGAACGCGTTGGTGCGGCTGATTGAGGAGTTGAACGGCCGTATCCACCTCAATACCGAAGTAACCGAAATCATCATCAAAGACAAACGCGCCACCGGCATTCGCCTCGCTGATGGAACCATCCACACCGCCGACCATGTCATCTCCAACGCCGATGTTGCCTGGACCAACATGAATCTCATCCCGGCCAACAAGCGCAGCTTACGTAACAGCGATTTCCGCTGGAAAAAGCTCACCCGCTACAGCATGTCCCTCGTCGTCATCTACTTTGGCACGAAGAAGCTGTATCGGCACGAAGGCAAACTGGCCCACCACAACATCATCCTCGGCGAACGATACAAAGGGCTGCTGGCCGACATCTTCAAAAACAAAGTACTGCCCGAAGATTTTTCGCTCTATCTGCACATGCCCACGCTCACCGACCCCAGCATTGCCCCGGACGGCCACGAAGCGTTTTACGTACTGGCTCCGGTTCCCCACCTGGGTGCAAATGTAGATTGGGCGCAGGCGGCCAAACCCTACCGCGACGCCATCATGCAGTTCCTGGAAGACAATTACCTGCCCGATTTGCAGGCCAACATCGTCGCCGAGCAAATGATCGACCCGCGTCATTTTGAATCGCAGCTCAACAGCTACAGGGGCGCGGCCTTCTCCGTCGAACCGATTTTGACCCAATCGGCCTGGTTCCGTCCGCATAACCGCTCTGAGGATTTTGAGAACCTGTATTATGTGGGCGCGGGCACGCATCCCGGCGCGGGACTGCCTGGCGTGCTTTCCTCCTCCAAAATCGTTGAGGGTTTGATTATGAGCAGCCCCCAGCACGCAACGAGCCATCAGCTGGAAACGGCCGTCATCCACAATTCACAATTCTCCATTCACAATTCACAATTATGAGACTCCCCATCGCCACCCCTAAAACCGGCCTGCGCGTCCTCAAAGGATTGGCCCGCGACCATTCCCTGCTCACCGCCATGTCCATCATGCGCGATGAAGTCGGCCCGGCCTTCCAGATTACGCTGCCTGGCTTCCAACCGGCCGTCATGGTTGGCCCGAACAGCAACCGGCAAATCATGGTCAGCCAGAGCCAGCATTTCCACTGGCGCAGCCCCGCCGACCCGGTGACAAAGCTGCTGCGGCACGGCCTGCTGGTGGAAGATGGCGAGAGCCACGCCGCCCGCCGCGCCGAGATGGAACCGCTCATGCAAAAGCGTCACGTCATGTTCCACATCCCGGCTATGCAAACCTACACCGACCGCGTCCTGGCCGATTGGCGCGACGGCTCCGTCCAGGACATGCTGGTGGAAATGCGCCGCGCCGCCCTGCTCGTCTTCATGGGCACGCTGCTGGACGTGGAGTTTGGCCCCGACATGGAGCGCATGTGGCAGCCGATTTTACGCGCTATCAAATACATTTCTCCCGGCTTGTGGATTGTTTGGCCAGACATGCCGCGTCCTGGTTATAAAAAGGCATTGGCGGCGATGGATGAATATTTGTTTGGGATTATTCGGGAGAGAAAATTGTCAATTGCTAACGGTCAATTGCCAATTGCCAATGATTTGTTGACCCATTTGGCCAGTTTGCCACACATGACCGATGACCTGATCCGCGACCAGCTTTTGACAATGTTGATTGCCGGGCACGATACGAGTACGGCGCTGCTGGCCTGGGCGCTGCATCTGCTGGGCAAGCACCCGGAGGCGATGGCACAGGCAGTGGCGGAAGTGGATGCCGTTGTGGGTCAGGATGATCTCAGCGAAGCGCACATGAGCCAACTGCCGTATCTGGACAGTCTAATTAAGGAGACGCTGCGACTCTACCCACCGATTCATGTGGGGAATCGGATTGTGGCGACGGACACGGCCGTTTCCGGGTATCAACTCAAGGCGGGAACGCGGGTGATGGCTTCTATTTATCTTTCGCATCGGGACGGCCGTTACTGGGAAGCCCCTAACGAATTCCGACCGGAACGCTTTGAGCGCGGCGCGAAAAAACCGCCGGCCTTTACTTACATTCCTTTCGGCGGCGGGGCACGGGCTTGCATCGGCGCGGCCTTCGCCCAGGTAGAGGCCAAAGTGGTGTTGGCTCGCATTTTGCAGCAGTTTGAACTGCAAGATGTAGGCCGCAAGGTCAAACCGTACATGGGCGCGACGCTGGAACCTCGCCCCGGCGTCTTTTTGCGCGTTCGGCGGAGACAGCAATGAGTTATTTTGTTTTTTTACTTCGGTTTTTGATGATTCCGATAGCGGTTTTGCTGGGGTTGGCCTGGTGGGATAAACGTCGGGGGCGGGAAACGGCCGTCGCCCTCCGCAGTTGGCCCGTCAGTTGGGCAATTGCTCTGCACGTCCTCGTCGCCCTCATCTACACCACGCCCTGGGATAATTACCTTGTGGCAACGCGCGTCTGGTGGTACGACCCGGCGCTGGTGACGGGCATCACGCTAGGTTGGGTTCCCATTGAGGAGTACACTTTCTTCATCTTACAGCCCATTTTGGGCGGGCTTTGGCTCCATTTTTTAATGCAAAATACGGCATACGGATTACCGGTTACGGATGACGGATTACGAATTCGTCTCTGGTCGGTTGCGGTGCTTGGCGTGGTTTGGTTCGGAACGGCCGTCATCCTCATCACAGGTTGGCAGCCGGGAACCTATCTCGCGCTGGAACTGGTGTGGGCGCTGCCGCCTATCATGCTGCAATTGGGCTTTGGCGCCGACATTTTGTGGCAAAATCGTCGCATCGTCTTTCTGTCCATTGTCCCCCTCACGCTTTACCTTAGCGCTGCCGACGCGCTGGCGATCCATTGGGGCACATGGACAATCGACCCCGCACAATCATTAAATATCTATATCGGCAACGTGTTACCTTTAGAAGAGCTTATCTTTTTCCTATTGACCAACACATTGATCACGTTCGGCATTATCTTAATCTGCGCTCAGGCCAGCCATGCACGGCTAACCTCTCTCAAAAGAGTGGCCCGTTAGCAAAATTGCTAACTTCTCACTCCTCCAACTCCGTAATCTTCACCTGCACCTGTTCCGCGAGCGCTGAATCCGGTTCTAGTTCCAGATAATGACGCAAATCGGCCAGTGCTGCTTCTGTTTGCCCCGCTGCGGCATAGGCATTGCCCCGGTTTACATACGCCACAGCCAATTCCGGGGCCAACATCACCGCCTGATTCAAATCTGCCAACGCCTGCCCCGCATCCCCCAGGCGTAAATACGCCGCCCCGCGATTGACAAAAGCTTCTGCATTGTCTGGTTCCAGAGTGATTGCCTGGTCATAATCGGCAATGCCATTCTCAAGCTGTCCCGCTTGCACAAACAGCAAACCCCGGTTCAAGTACGGATGCGCGTAAGTCGGGTCAATGGTGATGGCGCGGGTGTAATCCTCCAGCGCCTTCTGGGCATCCCCTGTCAGACGATACATCATGCCTCGGTTGTTGTAAGCGCGGGCGTTTTGCGGGTTAATGGCTAACGCCTTGTTCAAATCGCTGAGCGCCAAATCCACCTGCCCCTGCTCCCCATACAAACCACCACGTTCAGCATAGGCTTGGTCATCGTTGGGATCCAACATCAGGGCGATATTCAAGTCATTTTCTGCGGCGACCAAATTCCCGGCAAGGCGATTAGCGGAGCCACGATTGGTGTAAGCGGCGGCGAATTCCGGTTCCAGAGCGATGGCCTGCGTAAAATCGGCGATGGCCTGCGATAGGTTGCCGGACAGTTTGTGTGCTGTGCCCAGGTAGTTGTAAACGATGGCATCGTCGGGGAAGAGGGTAAGGGCGTGGGTAAAGTCAGTTACGGCCGTTTCATATGCCCCCATCTCCAAATACGCCACCCCCCGCCCCAGGTAAATGTCCGCATTATCCGGGGCCAACTGGGCCGCCTGATTATAGGCCGCAATGGCGCTCTGATAATCGCCGGTCGACTGGGCATTGAGGGCACGTTGTAGGAAAGTGTCGGCCGTTTCCTTTTGGCCGCAAGAAATAATGAATAATGAACAATGGATAATGAATAAATAGACGACTAATCGAGTGAATTTCATCTTGCGGCCTCTAATCTCTAATCGCCAATCTCTCGTGGGGCAAGGCGGCGCAGCAGGGCATAAAAAAGGATGGCAAGGCTGGGCAGGAAGAGGAACGGCCGTACCCGCATCCACACCCCCACCCAACGCGGCATCGCCATCACAACCGGGTTGGCGCTGGCATACGCCGCCAGCGCATCCCAGGCGGGCAGCGGCGTAAAGTCCGGCTCCATCAGGCGAAAATAATACCAGGACTGATCCTTTTCCCAATCAGCCGCCCGTTTGAAAAACCAGTAATTGACCACGCCAATCCAGGGCCAGTCTGCGGCCGCCCGCTGGTATGCTTCTACGGCATAGGCGGCCTGTTGCGTCTCGGTGACACGGCCGTAACTGGCGGGCAGCGGTTCCGGGGCAGCATTCCAGGCCATCTCGCTAACCCAAATCGGCTTCGCCGCATCGCCGTTGCGCACCATCACATCGCGGATGAGCAAATGGTGCGGGTAATTGATCACGGTGGGGCGCAGCCGCTGGTCGGTGGGGCCAGAAAACAGCCCGTATCCCTGCGCCGACATGATGTCGAAGCAGTCACCCGCCCCGGCCGCGTACATGCGCTGCAAAAAGATGAGGTCGTTGAGGTTACGGCCGCTCACCTCAATCGTCGGCGTTAGCGCCCCGGCCAGCACCACCGCCTGCGGGTCTACCGCTTTAATGCGCTGGTAAGCCAGGCAAAGCAGCTCGGTGTACGCCTCCGGGTTGACCGGGCTGAGGTCGGGATTGCCCCATTCCAAATTGCCGTTTGGCTCGTTCCAAATCTGGTAGTAGGTGATGCGGTGTTGGTAGCGTTGGGCAACGGCCGTCACAAAATCGCCAAAATCCGCGTAATCATCCGGCGGCGCATACGTGCCAATCGTGTCCGTGAGGACACGGGTCCACGCCGGCGGGTTGTCCAGCCGGGCCAAAATCTGCACATCGTACTGCTCGGCCAAATCCACAATCTGGTCGTACTTGGCCCAGGCATCCACCTCATCCGCCACGCCGTCGCCATCCAAATCGTTGCGCCGGTCTACAAAATCGCCTTTGCCGTGAATCTCGATGTCTTCCCAGGGGAATTCCTGGCGGATGAACTGGAAACCCGCCGCGCTGATCAACTGCATGGACAACTCGCGCTTGGCTGGTTCGGCTTCTTGCTGCAAAAAGGTGTTTACACCAAAAAGACCGGCCCCCTTGGTCACTTTGTCGGGAGCGAGGAGGGGTTGGGGACGCACGGCCGTATTCAACCAATGCCCCACCCCCAACAACTGCCCCGGCCATTCCTCTTCGCCAGTCAAGTCATACAGCGAAGTCGTTGGTGGGCATAATGCCACCACCAACCCCAACACTGCCAATCCAACGATCAACTTCCATATCTGTTGCATGGAAGGATTATACCAAGTTTGTCAGGGAAGAACGGCGAGTAAGCAAGTAAACTTCGCCTACTCGCCACTTGCAACTTGCAACTCTCATAATGCACCGCGTCAAAATCTGCGGTAAAATTTCCCCCGTATGCTTTTTTTGTCCACCATCCTATGATAGACTTGGCAAGATTGGTGCAATCTAAAAATTGAACCAATCTCCACTATTGAACCAATCTGAAGACAAAGAGGGAAACAGCATGTTAACAAACACAGAAAAGCTCTTGTTCATCCTGTTAGTCGCTATCTCCCTGATGGCAACCTACAACACATTCGGGCAAATGTTCCGTATTGTGCAGCGCGGCCAGGGAAAGCTCAATTTTGACAACCTCGGCCAACGCATCTGGAACGGATTCATCGCCCTCATGGGGCAAGGCCGCCTCATCCGCCGCCGAAAGCTCTCATCTGTATTCCATTACGGCGTAGCCTGGGGCTTCATTTTCTACTTCCTCGTCAACGCCATAGACGTAATGGAAGGCATGATCACCGGGTTTCATTTCCTCGAAGGCAACTTCCTCGGCGACGCCTTCCGCTTTTTAGCCGACATCTTCAGCGTCGTTGTCCTCGTTGGCGTCCTCTATTTCCTCATCCGCCGCTTCGCCGCCAAAGACCCCGTGCTTTCCATCCGCGAAAACGTCAAACTGATGCCCAAAGCCCGCGCAGGCGGCGTCTGGCAAGATTCTCTCGTCGTGGGTGTATTCATTCTACTGCACGTTGGCTTCCGTCTCTTTGGCGCATCGGCACTGGTTGCCCAACATGGCAACGATGCTGCCCAACCTTTTGCCACCCTCATCGCCAATACCCTCTTCGCCAATACCGGCGACTTTGGCCTCACCGTTGCCTGGCGCGTAGGTTGGTGGGTCGCTCTCGGCCTCATCTTGTTCTTCTTGCCATACTTCCCATACACAAAACACGCTCATCTATTTGTCGGCCCCTTCAATTTTATGACTGCGCCAGAGCGCACATATCTTGGGCAAGTCAAAACGCTGGATTTTGAAAACGAATCTATTGAGCAGTTTGGGGCAGCCAGCCTCTTTGACCTGGAGCAAACTCGCCTTGTAGATGCCTTTGCCTGCATCATGTGCAACCGCTGCCAGGAAGCATGTCCAGCTTACAACACCGGCAAAGAGTTGTCCCCCGCCGCGCTAGAAGTCAACAAGCGTTATCACATCAAAGAAAACATGACTGCGTTGGCTGCTGGCACAGAAGATACTCTACCGCTCATGGACTTTGCCATCAGCGAGAGCGCGGTATGGGCTTGCACCACCTGCGGTGCATGTATTGATGCCTGTCCCGTTGGCAACACACCCATGCTAGACATTTTGGATATTCGCCGCGATCAGGTTCTCATGGCGAGCGAATTCCCAAGCGAATTGCAAGTAGCATTCCGGGGCATGGAACGGAACGGCAATCCCTGGCAGTCTACTGAAAGCCGTATGGAATGGGCCAAACCGCTGGACTTTGACGTACCCACCGTGGACGAAAACCCCGACTACGAATACCTGCTTTGGGTCGGCTGCGCGGGCGCATTCAACCCGGAGGCGCAGCAAACGGTACGCGCCGTCGCTACCATTATGCACGAAGCGGGTGTTAGTTTTGCCGTGTTAGGTGACGCAGAATCCTGCACCGGCGATTCTGCCCGCCGCGCTGGAAATGAGTATTTATATTATGAAATGGCGATGGGCAATATTGACACGCTGAATAGCGCCAAAGCCAATGAACGCAAAATTGTCACAAGCTGCCCGCACTGTTTTACAACCATTGGCAAGGAATATGGCGAATTGGGCGGTCATTACCAAACTTATCACCATACGCAGTTGATTGCCGATTTGGTGGGCAAAAGCAAGCTGCGATTAAACGGCAGCAAATTGGAGAAGGTCACATTCCACGATCCCTGCTATTTGGGTCGCCACAACGGTGTGGTAGATGCGCCACGAGATGCGCTGGCACAAGCTGGCTTCCAACTATTGGAGATGGAACGCAGCGGCAGCAATTCTTTTTGCTGTGGTGCAGGCGGGGCGCAAATGTGGAAAGAGGAAGAGCACGGTACACAGGCAATGAGCATGAATCGCTTCCAGGAAGCGCATGGTACAGGAGCCACAACATTGGCTGTAGGTTGTCCATTCTGCGGAACTATGATGCATGATGCTAACCGAGAAGAAGGTTCCCCGATGCAAGTGAAAGATGTGGCAGAGTTGGTATTAGAGGCAATGAAATAGAATGGTTTGCAAGCAAGCAAATTACAGGTTACAAACCAGTAAACTTGTACACTTGCAAACTTTAATCTTTGAAAGGAGTTTTGTGTAATGCAGCGAATGAAAGCGGTGGGGATTTTGGCCTTGATCCTAATGGTTGCATTAACTGCTTGCCTGGGCAGCGCCTCGGTCTATCGAGAAACATTTGACGAGGCAGGCAGTTGGCGCGTTGGGAATGATGCGGACGCTGAGGGTCAGGTAATAGATGGCAAATTTGATATGCTGGTCAAAGCAGATAATTTGTTTATCTGGACGACTGCTGGAAAAGAGTTTGGCGACGCGACTTATGAGGTGGAAGCGACACAAGTAGACGGCCCGTTAAACAATGGTTATGGTATGTTGTTCCGTGTGGATGATGACCGGGATGACTTTTATGTGTTTGAGATTAGCGGGGATGGTTACGTGTGGATCGGCCGTTATCGTAATGGTGGCGAGGATGAGATTCAACCTATCATTGGTGAATGGTGGGTAGAGTCTAGTGCCATCAACCAGGGGCTTGAGCAAATGAACAAGCTGAAGGTGGAAGCTGAGGGCGCCAACCTGATTTTTTATGTGAATGATCAGGAAGTGGGGCGCGTTACTGATGATGCCTTTAGTAAGGGGGATGTTGGTTTGATGGTCGAGACGCTGGGTGAAGGTAATGTACGCATCCAATTTGACAATTTTCTGGTTACGCCAATCATAAAATAATCGCCTGTAATCACTTGATTTGCAAGGGGATGTTGTCTTTCAGGCAATATCCCCTTTTTTTTGCGATCTAACTCGAGTTGCCACTATAAGTGTTATTTCGCGGTCATCCGAGAAATCCTTCTCTTTTTTGCCAGGTAATCGGGGTTTCTCCTTGAAGAAACTGCCCTGAGCGCAGTCGAACGGGTCGAAATGACACGCTTTTGTGCTTAAACTTTCAAAGTAGCAACTCGAGTTAACCGGATTTTAGTAGTAACCGTCGAAGAGGCATTCGGCCCTCTCAAAATGGTGTTCGGCTTTGTCAAAGTAACATTTGGCTTTGTCAAAGTAGCATTTGGCTTTGTCAAAGTGGCATTTGGCTCTGTCAAAGCGGCATTTGGCTCTGTCAAAGCGGCATTCGGCTCTGTCAAAGCGGCATTCGGCTTTGTCAAAGTAGCATTTGGCTTTGTCAAAGCGGCATTTGGCTCTGTTAAAGCGGTATTTGGCTCTGTCAAAGTAGCATTTGGCTCTGTTAAAGCGGCATTTGGCTCTGTCAAAGCGGCATTTGGCTCTCCCGAAATGGCATTCGGTAGGCTTTTGCCGCCTTAAAAGTCGGCAACTTGGGTTATCTATCTGTTTCACAAATGAGGCTTTCGCAATAGCCTTTAACTGCGGGGCATTGACCTTGAGAAGTTAAACATACTCTGGGAATTTGCCATTTTGTTTCAGGTTTTACGGCGCTTTGGGATAAAATGGCTGATAGAATTTGCCCACTGTTCAATCCCATATAAAGGAGACCGTGAAATTTATGGATGCAATGCTTGTTTCTTCAATCCCAGTCTGCTGTTTCACTTGAGTATCGCATTTTTGTAATTCCATCTGTAAGCCCTGAGGTAAACAGTTTATTGTAGCTTTCATAGTAACTGGCAGTTTTTTTAGGTTAGTTACCCTCGGTTGATGGGGTGCTATTCTAAGTAGTTTCAAAGAGGAATAAAATATGGCAGATGTAGCCGTTGATGTACCTGGAGAGGAGGAAGCGGATCTTAGTTTGCGTGTTGCCGATGTTCTTGATGATTATCGGTTAGCATTGGAAAGTCGTTTTACCAGTCTGGTGGGGAGGCGGGAAGTCTTTAGTGGACGCGCCAAATTCGGCATTTTTGGAGATGGCAAAGAAGTAGCACAATTGGCAATGGCCCGTGTGTTTCGCAAGGGTGATTTCCGGTCGGGGTATTACCGTGATCAGACGTTTATGTTTGCCACCGGGATGTCGAATATCCGTGAGTTTTTTGCACAACTGTATGCGCATACGGCCGTTTCTGCCGATCCTCACTCCGCAGGCAGACAAATGAATGCCCACTTTGCCACCCGCCTGCTCAACTCCGATGGTAGTTGGAAAAGCCAGACTGACATGAAAAACACCTCTGCCGATGTGTCACCGACGGCATCACAGATGCCGCGATTGGTGGGGTTAGCCTACGCTTCACGCCTGTACCGTGAGTTGGACGAACTGCATCATCTGACACAATTCTCACGGCATGGCAGCGAAATCGCCTTTGGCACAATCGGCAACGCAAGCTGTGCAGAGGGTATGTTTTGGGAATCGGTCAACGCTATCGGCGTTTTGAAGTCACCGGCCATCATCTCCATTTGGGATGATGGGTACGGCATTTCTGTCCCCAATGCACAGCAAATCACTAAAGAGAACCTATCTGCACTGCTGGCTGGTTTCCAGACGGAGCCGGGCCTTGACAGTGGGTTTAATCTGTACACGGTGCGCGGCTGGGATTACCCGGCTTTGGTAAAGACGTACCAGGAAGCAACGGCCGTTACCCGCCAAAGCCACACCCCATCCATCATCCACGTCATTGAAATGACACAACCCCAGGGTCACTCCACCTCCGGCAGCCACGAGCGATACAAATCAAAAGAACGGCTGGCATGGGAAGAAACGTTCGACGGCATCGCCAAAATGCGCGAGTGGATTATCGAAAGCGGGCTGGCCGCTCCCGGCGAACTGGACGACATCGAACACGCAGCCCGCGCTAAAGTGGAGAAAATCAGGACGGAAGCATGGGAAGCATTTGTGTCAGAAAATTATGAGGATGCGCAAACGGCCGTACACCTCATCGAATCCATCGAATCCAACTGCAATTGCCCCACCGACGTGGCACAAATACGGCAGCAGCTACTCAGCAAACGCAACCCCCTACGCCGCGATATTATCAGCGCCATTCACGACGTCCTGATTGCCACCCGCCACGAAAACCCACCCGTCAAACAACAACTCATCACCTGGAGAGACGACCTGCGAGCAAAAGGCTACCAAACATACGACAGCCATCTCTACAGTAGTTCCGCCGAATCCACGCTAAATGTGCCAGAAGCAAAGGCTGTATACTCGCCACAATCTCCGTTCGTCAACGGCTTTGAGGTACTCAATGCCTGCTTCGACGCCATGCTTGCGCGAGATCCCCGCGTAGTGGCCTTTGGCGAGGACGTGGGACGATTGGGCGGCGTCAACCAAACTTTTGCCGGACTGCAAGCAAAATACGGCCCGCTGCGTGTCTCAGACACAGGCATCCGCGAGGCAACCATTTTGGGCCAGGCCATTGGTCTGGCAATGCGTGGGCTGCGTCCCATCGCCGAAATTCAATATCTGGATTATTTGCTATATGCCTTGCAACTGCTCTCCGATGATCTGGCAACAGTGCGTTGGCGCACGGCTGGCGGGCAAAAAGCACCCGTCATTGTCAGCACACGCGGTCACCGCCTGGAAGGAATGTGGCACGCCGGCTCGCCGATGGCCGGCATCATCAATTTGGTACGCGGCGTGCATGTACTCGTGCCGCGTAACATGACACAAGCTGCTGGATTTTACAACACGCTGCTGCAAGGGGATGACCCGGCGATAGTGGTAGAAGTGTTGAATGGCTACCGCCTCAAGGAAAAGCTGCCGGACAACATTGCCGAATTTACTGTGCCACTGGGTATGCCTGAGGTATTGCGCCCTGGCAATGATGTGACGGTGGTAACGTATGGCGCGTGCTGCCGCATTGCCATGACGGCTGCGGAAAAGCTGCGCACGGTGGGCATTGAGGCTGAGGTGCTTGATGTACAATCGCTGCTGCCGTTTGATAGAAACGGCCGTATCCTGCAATCCCTGCAAAAAACCAACCGCATCCTCTTTTTAGACGAGGACGTACCCGGCGGAACCACCGCCTACATGATGCAGCAAGTCATTGAAGAACAGGGCGGCTACTGGCATCTCGATTCCGAGCCGCGCACTCTTTCCGCCACCGCGCACCGCCCCGCTTATGGCTCCGATGGCGCATACTTCTCCAAACCCAATGTAGAAGCGGTGTTTGATGCAATCTACGAGATGATGAACGAAGCGGAACCCGCACGGTATCCGATATTTTACAAATAGATAGAGTATAGAGATAGAGTGAAGAAAGTTCTTTCTCTATCTCTACACTCTACCTTCAGGAGTGATGATGGCAACAAAGATTATTTTGCACGAAATGGGTGAAGGCGTCATTGAGGGTACTGTATCGCGTTGGTTAAAGCAGCCGGGTGATGCCGTAGCAAAGTATGAGCCGGTTCTGGAAATTGAGACGGATAAGGTCACAACTGAGGTGACGGCCGAAGAAGGGGGCACGCTGTTGGAAGCGCTTGTTCCAGAAGGCAAGACGGTCCCCGTAGGCACAGTGTTGGCGATCATCGGCCAATCGGGTGAAGAAGTAAACTCGTCTGCCCCCCCAGCGGAAACAACACAAACGGCCGTAACCACACAACCAACGACTTCACCCCCTGCCCCGCCAATTGTCGCCCCGGCGGCAGGACACGCCACAAACGGACATACGCAGCCCTACACGGGACGCATCAGCCCGGTTGTAGGCCGCATCGCTGCCGAGCATCATGTGGATTTAGCAAGGGTGACAGGTACAGGACGAGACGGCCGTATCACCAAAAAAGATGTGCTGGCATATGTGGAGCAGTTAGCAGTTAGCAATGAGCAATTAGCAATGGGCAAAGAAGAGCCAGCCATCGCCCCTGCTCCCCTGCCCCCCCGCTCCCCTGCTCCTCCGCAGCAGCCCACAGCCGGGGACACGCTTGTGCCGCTGACGACTATGCGCCGCGCCATTGCCGAACACATGGTACGCAGCAAACACACCAGCCCACATGTCACAACGGTATTTGAGTTTGATTTTACGGCCGTTGCCGCTCATCGCGCTGCACATAAGGCACGATTTGCCCAAGATGGAGCCAATCTCACCTTCACCGCTTACATTGTGGCTGCGACCGTGGAAGCATTGAAACAGCATCCTATGGTTAACAGCATTTGGAGTGATGATGGCGTCATTCTCAAAAAAGAAATCAACATTGGCATGGCCGCAGCCATTGAAGAGGGACTGATTGTGCCGGTAATCAAGAATGCGGATTCGTTGAATCTGTTGGGCATTGCCCGTGCGGTAAACGACCTGACGCACCGCGCTCGCCACAAGCAGCTCAAGCCGGGGGATGTGCAGGGCGGCACATTTTCAATTACCAATCACGGGGTATCGGGCAGCCTGTTTGCTACACCGATTATCAATCAACCGCAGTGTGGCATTTTGGGCACGGGAATCATTGAGAAGCGCGTGAAGGTGATTAATGACGCCATTGCCATCCGCCCAATGGCTTTTGTTAGCTTCACCTTTGATCACCGCATTTTGGATGGGGCAACGGCCGATTATTTTGTAGGCACAATTAAGCAGGTGATTGAAAATTGGAAGTAATCAGTGGTCAGGAAACTGATTACTGTGTACTGAACACGGATCACTGGTTACTGTACTGAATAAACGGCACGGCCACCCATCCTTCATTACCTGATGGCGTGCGTACTTGCTGCCATTCGAATTGCTCGCCGGTCTCGTAGCCGGGCAAGAGAATGACTTGTGTGCCATCCAATACCCATTCAAGTTGCTCGCCTTCTGAGTTTGGCACAGCACGCAGCCAAACGCCAACGCCGCTGCTAACGGTGGCCGTGAGAGGTTCGGGCGTGGGGGTGAGGGTGGGAGTGGCAGTGGGTGCTGGAAATGTTTCCGTCGCCTTGATTGTGGGTGTACTTTCTACCGTCGGCGTCGTTTCCTGCACAGGTTGTGTGGCAGTTGCCGTTACCGCTGCTGGTTTGGTAACGGCTGGCGTTGGTGTGTTGGTGATCGCCGGTTCTGCTGCACCTGTGGAAAGTAAAATGCCCCAAGCTCCTAAGAGTAGTGCGCCAACACTGGCAACTGTGATGGCGTACAAAAAGTCTTTTTTCACGGCTCGACGCGTTTCTACTTGCCCTACACCATAGGTTTGACGAGTAATGCGTCGCCGCTGCCCGAATGCACGCAGCACAAAATAAAAGGCGACTGCCAGGCTAATTAGGGCTATTGCCGGTAGTAAAATGTCAATGATTACGGCCGTCACGTTTTCTCCTCCAACACAGATTCACAATTTATACTTTAGCAGAGGGTTCGCCATTGGCAAGTAATTCCTTAGCTTCTTCCCACAAAAGATCGAGAGCGGCAAAATCGATCTCTTCTAACTTGATGCTGCGCTGGGCAGCTAATTGCTCAATTTTTTGGAAGCGTTGGGTGAAACGGCCGTTCGCCTCACGCAGCGCCGTTTCCGCATCCACATCCAGCCAGCGGGCCAAGTTAACCAGCACAAACAACACGTCTCCCAATTCCGCCGACCGCTCTTCTAGAGATGGCGCGGCCTTTAATTCAGCGATTTCCTCGTCCAGTTTACCCCAGACTCCGGTTATGTCCGGCCAATCAAACCCAATGCGGCTGACACGTCCCTGAATTTTTTGCGACCGCGCCAGGGCGGGCAAAGAGACGGGAATGCCATCCAGCAGAGAAGCGGGAACGGCCTCTTTTTCCTGCTGTTTCAGCCACTCCCAATTGCGCAGCACTTCGGCCGTATCTGCTACTTCCCAATCCCCCCACACATGGGGATGCCGCCGCTTGAGTTTTGCCTCAATCCCAGCAATGATGTCGCTCATGGTAAAGTCTTCGACTTCGGCAGCCATCTGCGCCTGCATCACTAAATGATAAAGCATGTCGCCTAATTCTTCGCGCAGGTTGTCCACGTCATCAGCATCTAATGCGTCCAAAACCTCGGTGGCTTCTTCCAAAAAGTCACCACGCATACTTTGCGGGGTCTGTTCCTGATCCCAAGGGCAGCCATTTGGGCTGCGCAGCACAGCCACAGTTTCAGCCAGAGCAGAAAGGGAGGCTTTGTAAGGCAATGCCGGTATATGAAGGCTGGTGAGGTGGTCAATGTGCGGGCTGTGGTCTATGGCGTAAAGAGGAACAGCTTCGATTTGTTCGTCATCCGTTCCCGCCCCGTGAATGAGTTGGACGGGGTGTTCGGGAGGGTAAACGGCCGTCAACACCTCTTTCAATTCGCTGGCTAACATGCGGCTGTATACCTGCCCCAGCAGCAAAGGTACGTCAGGATTCAACGGCGGGTAATGATACGTGGTTAGCTCAATAGCATCGAAAATTTGCACGCCATCCAAAGCATCCAGGTGCAGGGCAGTAAGCATTGGCTCTATGAAGCTCAAGCCCTCAACAAAGGCAAGGGAAATGCCTGCTTCTTCTGCCCGCGCCACCAATCGTGTCACTGTGGATTCGCCCACAAAGGGATGGCCGGGCACAGCGTAACAAACATCACTCTCACGCCCCAAACGCAGCAATTCACCAACGATGGTGTCATAAACCTCATTGAAGATTTCGGCCGTGTCGTACACGGCATCAAAGCTGACGCGCTGGAGGTCGGCGGGCAAGTCATCAACCGCCGGATGGCGGCTGGTACGCAGGTAGACAGTCCCGGCCATAGTGAGAGTTTGCCAGGCTTGGAGGGTGAGGGTACGGCCGTTTCCCGGCCCTAATCCAACAATCGTTATCGTCATTGCACATCCAAAGCAAAAAGGCGAGCACATTGTCTCGCCCAATTATCTCTTTACACTAAACGCCTACTTCCAGGCCACGTACCAATCGTCAATCCATTAACGCTTGGTATAAGTCGGAGCCTTACGTGCCCGTTTCAGACCTGGCTTCTTCCGTTCCTTAATCCGAGCATCGCGGGTCAGATGACCATTCATACGCAGAGGGCTGCGCAGGTTTTCATCATACTTTACCAATGCGCGAGCCAAACCCAGGCGTACAGCACTTGTTTGACCGGTGATACCACCACCATCAACCAAAACAGTCACATCCACCTTGCCCATCAGCTCTGTGTCATTCAGTGGCCCAGACAGAATCTCAACGTCCCCAAAACGAGGAAAGAATTCTTTGACATCCTTGCCATTAACCATGAAAGAACCAGTGCTTTCTGCATCAATGTAAATGCGCACACGAGCCGAAGAGGTTTTACGCCGTCCAATACCTTCGTAATATTGTCTTCCTTCGTAAGCCATCAGTTTCTCCCTAAAGCTCCATTATCTCAGGCTGCTGCGCTTGATGCGGATGTTCCGACCCAGCGTACACCTTCAGTTTCTTAATCATTTTGCGTCCCAAACGGTTCTTAGGCAGCATACCGCGCACGGCAATTTCAATGGGCCGTGTGGGATGTTTTTCTAACTGCTGCCGCAGGGTCATTTCCCGCAAACCACCCGGATAACCGGAATGCCGATAATATCTTTTTTGTTCCATTCGCTGCCCAGTTACAGCGATCTTTTCTGCATTGATGACGACAACAAAATCGCCACAATCCACAGATGGGCTGTAAATCGGCTTGTGCTTTCCACGTAAAATGGCGGCGATTTGCGACGCTAAACGCCCCAGGGTCTTGCCCTCGGCATCCACCACGTACCAGCGCCGTTCTACTTCAGCCGGTTTTGTTACAAAGGTTTTCATGCCCCTTCTCCTAAATCAGTATTCAGTAAACGGTACACAGTAATCAGTAAACCAATTACCGGTAACTGATTACCGATTACTGATCACTGGTTTCTCCGTATTTTACAGATGTCAAATAAAGTCCTTGCGGGGGTGCAACCGTCCCACATTGGTCCCGGTCGCACGCCTTGAATGCAGCTTCAAATTCATCAATTGTCCAGGTTTCATCACCAACCAATTTCAGGCTGCCCACAATGCTGCGTACCATGCGGTAAAGGAAGGCGTTCGCTTCGATGTCGAATACAAGCAATTTGTCCTGCCATGACCAATGAGCATTTAGCAATGTACGTGTTGTACTGTTGCCCTGCGGGGGTGTGCCAAAAGTAGCAAAGTCATGTGTTCCGATCAGGGCTGTGGCAGCCATGTTCATTTTGTCGATGTTTAATGGCTTGCGCACGTGCCAGGTGTAACGGCCGTACAGCGGGCTGCGATTGGTTTGGTTGTAAATGTAATACTTGTACGCTCGACTTTTGGCATCAAAGCGTGGATGAAAATTTGAATCAACTACATCCAATTGTAAAACAACAATATCAACGGGTAAGTTTGCATTGAGCGCACGCTGTAAAGTCTCTGTACCATGCTGCCACTCAATGGCAAAGCTGATAACCTGACCTGTTGCATGTACTCCCCGGTCAGTACGTCCAGACCCTGTAACGGGAATGGTCTGGTTCGTCAGCCGGGTTAATGCACGCTCTATCTCACCCTGAATGGTTGGCTGGCTTTTACGCTGCCGTTGAAAGCCATAATATGCCGTACCATCATACTCGATCAGGGCGAGATACCGCCGTGCAGTGCGGTGTGACCGCAAACATTACTCCTCGTTGTCTACCAACATGAGCACAGCCATATCGGCGTTGTCGCCGGGGCGTTTGCCCATTTTGACCATGCGTGTATATCCACCTGGGCGCTCGGCATAACGTGGTGCGATCTCGCTAAAGAGATGCTTAACCACATCTACCTGTTCTCGTGCCCCGTCATCATCGCGGGTAACGCGGTAACGAGGCAGCCGAGACGCTGCTAATCGCCGTGCGTGGACTTCTAGCACTGGGTTTTCTTTGCCATTTGCGATGCCGCGTTTGGCAAGGGTAATCATTTTTTCTGCCGCCGGTCGAATAGTGCGTGCCTTTGCCTCAGTTGTTACGATTTTTCCATGGCAGAGTAAGTCTGCAATCATATTTTGGCGCAGGGCTTTGCGGTGTGCCGCATCGCGGTTCAAGCGGCGACCATGTACTCTGTGTCGCATCGTTTTTCCTCGTACTTTGTCGTTTCTAAGTCAAAACAAATGGTTGGATTACCAGATGTCTTGAGTGGAAACGGCCGTGCTGTCAGACGGCCGTTAACCCATCTCTTCGTCGTCAGCCAAGAATCCCTTAACACGCAGTTGCTGTTTTAGCTCGTCCAGGGACTTCTCACCAAAGTTGCGGATGGCAAGCATGGTTTCTTCGCCACGCTCCAACATTTCCAGCATCTCACCCACTTTGGTAATGCCGGTACGTTTCAGGGAATTGAAGACGCGCACACTCAAATCAAGGTGTTCAATAGGTGTATCGTAAACCTCATTCGGAATGGCTTCTTCTTCCTCTTCTTCCTCTACCGGCAAGAATGTTTCTTCGCTGACACCAGCCAGAGGGCGCATATATTGCATCATGATTTGTGCGGACTGTGCTAATGCATCTTCAGGCTTAATAGTGCCATCTGTCCAAATCTGCATGACCAGACGATCAAAATCCGCATCCTGCCCTACGCGCATCTTCTCTACGTCATACGATACGCGGAAAATAGGGCTAAAGATAGCATCTACGGGAAGCTCGCCAATGGGCAAACGGCCGCGCTCCTCAGCTGGAGAAAAGCCGCGTCCTGTTTCGGCCGTCATCTCGATTTCAAGAAAAGCCTCATCCGAATCAACGGTGAACAAATACAAATCAGGATTGACGATTTCTGCTTCTGGTGGTGTTTGAATGTCAGCGGCCGTTACAGTGCCTGCTCCATGAACCTCCAACCGCATTCGGGCTGTATCGGTGTCATAAAGACGCAAGCGAAGCTGCTTCAAATTCAAAATAAGTTGCATCATGTCTTCGCGTACATGGGGTATCGCAGAAAATTCATGCGGTACATCACTGATGCGAACAGATGTGATTGCCGAACCAGGAAGCGAAGAAATAAGTACACGGCGGAGAGAATTCCCCACAGTCGCTCCATATCCACGTTCCAAAGGGGCAATGGTAAAACGGCCGTATTCTTGTGACATAGCCGTACTATCAATTTTTGGTAAAACAAGGTTACTAATAGGCAAGACCGAAACCTCCTCCCAAAATCCTTTGAATAGACTTGGTCATAAACATTAGCGGGAGTAGTACTCAACAATTAACTGCTCGTTCAATGGGACATCAATATCATCACGAGCAGGTAGATGCAGCACACTACCCACCAAATCCCCAGTATTTGCAGTTAACCAACGAGGAATCTGGCGGTCATCATAATCTTGCCGCATTTCCTTAAAATAGGGACGTTGCAGGCTTTCCGGGCGAATAGAAATCTGATCGCCGACCGACACAAGCGCAGATGGCACATTGGTTTTACGGCCGTTTAGCATAAAATGCCCATGCTGCACCAACTGCCGTGCCTGAGCACGAGAACTAGCCATACCCAAACGATACACCACATTATCCAGGCGGCATTCCAGATGAACCAACAAATTTGTACCTGTCAGGCCAACCTGCTGCGTAGATCGTCTAAAATAATTCCTAAACTGCCGTTCCATAACACCATAAATACGGCGTGCCTTCTGCTTTTCACGTAACTGCAACAAGTAGTCAGATGCACGTCCACGACGGAACTGAGTTTCCCGTCCATGCTGTCCGGGTGGGTAAGAACGGCGTTCAAAAGAACACTTCGGAGTCAAACAACGCGACCCCTTCAAAAACAGCTTTTCACCTTCTCGGCGACAAAGCCGACAAACAGGACCTGTATACCTTGCCAACTTTCTTTACCTCCAAAAAGTAATTTCATGAGAGGTTTACAGGTGTGGCAACCTTTCATCCCTCTCAAAACAATAAAAAATTAAACGCGGCGCTTTTTCGGCGGCCGACAGCCATTATGCGGCACAGGCGTCACGTCTTGAATAGACTTCACACGGATACCAGACGCCTGCAAGGCACGAATAGCCGCTTCACGTCCAGGGCCTGGCCCTTTTACGATAACGTCCATTTCTTGCATGCCATTGTCTTGCGCCTCGCGGGCTGCATTCTGGCTTGCCAGACGAGCTGCATAAGGCGTACTTTTCCGCGAACCCTTAAAACCCGCGCTGCCAGCGCTGGCCCAAGAAACTGTATTTCCGTTCAAGTCCGTAATGGTAACAATCGTGTTATTAAATGTAGCAAAAATGTGAGCCTGCCCTTGAGGCACCATTTTCCTTGCTTTTTTACGTACCTGTGCTTGTCTTCTACGTCGTCCCATTTTAACTCCTCATGGTTGCCAGGCTGGTGCACCCGGCAAGCAAATATTACTTACCCTTACGACGACCGCGTCCAGCTACAGTCTTCTTCGGGCCTTTACGTGTACGCGCATTCGTCTTTGTACGCTGACCATGTACAGGCAGATGACGACGATGACGCAGCCCACGATAACAACCAATTTCCCGTAGACGCTTGATATTCATCGCCACATCACGACGCAGGTCACCTTCAACCATATAATCCTGATCAATCACTTGCCGCAAACGCATGATCTCTGCTTCCGACAAATCTTTAACCCGTGTATCAGGATTAACCTCGGCTTTTCCTAAAATTTCCTGACTGGCAGACCGACCAATACCATAAATATAGGTCAGGCTTACCTCTACCCGCTTGTTACGGGGTACGTCAACGCCAGCAATACGAGCCATAATTCCTCCAGCTAATTCTCCTCAAAGCCTGGCCTTCATAAGCCACACCTTGCTTACATTCTTATCCTTGACGCTGTTTGTGATTGGGATCTACACAAATCACACGAACAACGCCGCGACGTTTAATAATCTTACATTTTGGACAACGCCGTTTAACAGATGATGATACTTTCATTTGCTCTACTCCGTTCCACTAATAAAGACGTTTGCCTTTATAAATTCTGCCCAATAGGATGCGCTTTTTCGTTTTGCTGAGCGCAGGCAGACCGATCTACTAGTTTCTCATATTTCTCAAAAACTGTCCAACAATTGAGATTTTAGGCGCTTTCAATGGTTTGGCGTAGTGTCTCTTGGACAGCTTCGATTGATTGATCGCCATCGATCTCTTTTAACAGTCCTCGATTCCGATAGAAGTCCAACAGAGGCGCTGTCTGATGCTGGTATACATTCATGCGGTTTCGAATGGTTTCCGCATTGTCATCAGCACGTCCTTCAATTTCTGCACGTTTCAACAAGCGCTCAATTAAAACGCTAGTTTCTACATGAATGAAGGGGACCGCATTGATACGGCCGTTAAACTCTGCTAACAAAGCATCCAACGCCTCAGCCTGCGCTAACGTGCGGGGAAAGCCATCAAGGATTGCACCGTTGGCACAATCTGGCTGAGAGAGTCTCTGACGTACCATAGCAACGGTTACTTCATCTGGAACAAGGTTCCCTTTATCCATGTACGTCTGTGCCAGCTTTCCCAACTCAGTCTGGTTATTAAGGTTATGACGAAACAAGTCCCCAGTTGCCACTTGAGGCAAACCCAGGCGTTTTTCCAGCAATTTCGCTTGTGTGCCTTTGCCGGCCCCGGGGGCTCCCATAAGGACAATATATTTCATTACTTGATAAATCCTTCGTAATTACGCATCAGTAGTTGTGCCTCAAGCTGCCGCATTGTGTCAATGACAACACCAACGACGATGATGAGACCAGAACCACTAATAATAAGTACGCTTTGTTCCAAACCTTGAATGCGTAGGAGATTACCCAATAAAGCCATGATTCCAGGCAAAATAGCCACTAAGCCCAAGAACAATGCACCAACTAATGTGATACGGCGAACAACGGCCGTAATATAATCAGCAGTACGTTTCCCAGGGCGAATACCCGGTATGAACCCACCCTGCCGTTGAAGCGTTTGCGGCAAGTTTTGCTGCTGCACCATGACATCCGTGTAAAAGAAGGTGAATCCAACGACAAACAGGAAATAAACAATCCAGTAAATGTAGAAGGAAGCTGATTCTGGCGTTAATGTATTGTTGCCAAAACCACTCACCGTCCGGGCAATATTTTGAAAGAAATTACCCTCAACAGACATGTCACCGACAAAGAAGTTGGCAATCAGCGGCGGGAAGGTGAGGATGGACTGAGCAAAGATGATCGGGATCATACCGGCGGTGTTTACTTTCAAGGGAACAAAGGTACTTTGCCCCTGGTAAACTTTACGACCACGCACACGACGGCCGTACTGCACCGGGATACGTCGTTGACCTTCTTGAATCACCACAATCACCAACACAGTCGCCACAGTAATCGTCAAAAAGGCTAATACCGTAAATATACGAGCCGTCATATCATCAATGGCGAACAAGCGAGCCGTGTTTGGCAAAATCCGCGAGATAATGCCGCCAAAGATAATTAAGGAGATACCTTGCCCAATACCTTCTTCGGTAATACGGTTACCAATCCAAATAGCAAACATCGTACCGCCAGTCATAGCAAAAAGCGTCGTGGCTGTCGGCAATAATTGTGCAGCGCCAAAACCAAAGTTAGGCATGATCGTTGCCAAACCATCTGATGTACCACCGCCAATACTAATGCCAATCAAACGAACCTGAGCAATAGCTTGCAAGAAAGTCAAGGGTACTGATAGATAGTAGGTAATCCGGTTGATTTTATCACGCCCAGATTCACCTTCAGACGCCAACTCTTCCAATTGCGGAATAATCGGCTGCAACAACTGCATAATAATGGAGGCCGTGATATAAGGATACACCCCCATTGCCATCACAGAGAAATTGCGCACCGCACCACCTGAAAGCAAATCCAAAAAGTCGATGACCTGGTTACCAGATTGCTGACTGGTGAATTGCAGCCAGGCAGCAAGGTTTACACCGGGCACCGGAATATTTGCAATCAGGCGATATATCACCAGCATAATAACGGTGAATGTAATTCGCCGACGCAAGTCGGGCAGCGAAAAGGCAGCACGTACAGATTCAATCATTGTCTTCTTTCCTCCCAGCCAGGCATTCAATCCCTGACAGGTCTGTTAGATAGAAAGCACCTCGATAGTACCACCCGCAGCTTCAATCTTTTCCTTAGCTGACACCGAAAAACGATGTGCTTTGATCGTTAAGGGTGTGCTCAATTCACCATCTCCCAGAATGACTACTGGATCAGTCGCCTTTTTTAGCAAGCCAATCTCATTCAATACTTCTGGGGTAACAGCTTCACCACCAAAATCAAATTCGGTCAGACTTTTCAAGTTAACCGGTGTGTAATAAATTTTGCGAATGTTGGTAAAACCACGTTTGTATGGCAAACGACGTGCTAAAGGAAGCTGACCGCCCTCAAAATAAACGCCTTTACCACCACCACTGCGTGCTTTTTGACCTTTGGTACCACGACCGGCTGTTTTGCCCTGACCGGCGCCTGCACCACGACCCACTCGCTTGCGCTTCTTTTTCGCCCCTTGATTTGGACGCAGATCGTGTAATTTCATGCTATTTTACCTCTTCTACTTGAACCAGATGGCTCACTTTGTCGATCATGCCACGAATAACGGCCGTATCCTCGTGCTCCACCGTCTGATTCAACTTCCGAAACCCGAGAGCCTTAATCGTCGCTTTTTGCTTCTCGTTATACCCAATTGCACTCTTCTGATACGTAATCCGTAACTTAGTCATTATTCCCGACTCCAAAACGGCATTACCTCAGAGGCATCCTTACCTCGGTCGGCAGCTACCTGCTTAACCATCTTCATGCGACGCAAGCCATCCATCGTAGCCATCATCACATTCAGAACATTGGCACTACCCAATGACTTGGACAAAATATCTTTGTAACCGGCAGCTTCCACAACAGCACGAACACCACCACCGGCAATAACACCCGTACCAGGGGATGCTGGCTTCAACAACACTTTTGCAGCACCATGAATCCCAACAATCTCATGTGGCACAGTGGTCCCTACCATTGCTACCAGTTCCATGTTCTTCCGCGCCGCTTCGAGCGCCTTACGGATGGCATCAGGGACAGAACGTGCTTTACCAATACCAACACCAACACGTCCTTTATTATCACCCACAACCACAGTCACACGGAACGCAAAGCGACGGCCACCTTTAATCACCTTCGCAACACGCGTAATGTCAATAATACGCTCATCAAACTCGTTGCGGTCCTGGTCACGAAAACCCTGTCGTCTTTGACCCATTACATTCTCCTCTGAATTTAGAACTTCAGGCCGCCTTCACGAGCGCCATCAGCCAAAGCCTGTACACGACCATGATATAAATAACCACCACGATCAAACACGACTTCCGTAACACCAGCCTCAATTGCACGTTCAGCCAATGCTTTACCAACCAGTGTCGCCTGTTCTTTCTTGGTCTTACCTGCTAAATTCGGTGCCAACTTCTTATCAATCGTCGAAGCAGACACTAGCGTGTGACCGGCAACATCATCAATGACCTGTGCATAAATATGGCCCAGGCTACGAAATATATTTAAACGCGGCCGTTCAGGCGTCCCAGAAATCTTCATCCGGATACGCTGATGGCGGCGCTTACGAGCAATGTTACTCGACTTAATAGACATTCTGGAACTCCCTATTATACCTTGCCAGCCTTACCGGCTTTGCGTCGAATAATTTCTTTGTCGTAGCGAATCCCCTTGCCTTTATACGGCTCTGGGGGGCGGGTTTTGCGAATACGCGCTGCCAACTCGCCGACAACTTGCTTATCAATACCCGAAACAATAATTGTTTTACTACGGTTCTCAACAGCAAACTTTACATCTTGTGGTGGCTCAAAGGGAACAGGATGTGAGTAGCCTACATTAAGGACCAAAACATCACCCTGCATTTCAGCTCGATAACCAACACCCTCTATTTGCAAGGTTTTGGAAAAGCCTGTATGCACACCAACAACCATATTATTCAACAGAGCGCGGGTTAAGCCGTGTAAAGCTCTATGCTGCCGGGAATCACTCGGCCGTTGCACAGAGAGAACGCCATCATCCTGCCCTATTGTCATTTCCTCATGAAAGGTTTGGGTCAATGACCCTTTAGGCCCTTTCACAGTCACAGTGCTGCCTTTAATGTCTACATTAACACCAGACGGCACAGGGATAGGCATTTTACCAATTCGTGACATGCCAAACCTCCCACTACCAAACTTTGCAGATAACTTCGCCACCAATACCAAGCTGGCGAGCTTTCTGCCCTGTCATTAACCCTTTAGATGTCGTGACAATAGCAACGCCCATGCCACTTAACACCCAAGGAATATTATCTTTACCTACATACATGCGCCGTCCCGGTTTACTCACGCGCTGCAAACCTGTTATGACGGAGCGACGGTCACGACGACCACCCACATATTTCAGCTTGATTTGTAATGTAGCTCGTGGTTTGCCGGGAATAACTTCGTACCCGTCAATATAGCCTTCATCAAGCAGAACTTGTGCTACCGCTTCCTTCATTTTGGAATGAGGCATGGCAACAGAAGGGTGCTGCCGTTGCAACGCATTGCGTACACGCGTCAGCATATCAGCAATCGGATCACTCATTGACATAATTACACCTCATCCTACCAACTAGATTTAACAACGCCGGGAATATTACCCTTCAGCGCTTCTTCGCGGAAACAGATGCGGCAAAGGCCAAAGCGCCGCATATACCCACGAGGACGACCACATAAATTACAGCGATTACGAACGCGAACGCGATATTTGCGTTTTGTTTCACGGGCAATCATTGATTTTTTTGCCATTTATTTTTCTCCCATTTTTTCCGAGGGAACTATTCAACCTGTGTCTGTCGGAAAGGCATATCCAACATACTTAACAGGTGCCGACCTTCTTCATCTGTTTCAGCTGTCGTAACGATGCTGACTTCCATGCCTCGAATTTTGTCGATTTTGTCGTAATCAATTTCGGGGAAAATGAGCTGCTCGCGCAGCCCTAAGGTGTAATTTCCACGCCCGTCAAATGAATCGGGGGAAATCCCTTGGAAGTCTCGTGTACGAGGTAAAGCAACATGAATTAACCGTGTCAGAAAGCTCCACATCCGTTCGCCACGCAATGTGACTTTTAGTCCAATGGAACGCCCCTCGCGCAACTTGAAGCCAGCGATGGACTTTTTGGCTTTCGTGATAACGGGCTTTTGGCCGGTGATTGCCGTGACGTCGTTAACGGCGAAATCTATTGCTTTTGCATTGTCGAGGGCTTCGCCAAGCCCGACATTTACAACTACTTTTGTGATACGTGGTACCTGCATGACGCTGCTGTAATTAAATTCTTGCATCAGTGCAGGTACGATGTCTTCTTTATATCTGGTTTTTAGTGGCTTAAATGCCATGTTCTCCTCCGAGTTAAGTGGCAGGCAGCCTACGCATCTGTTTTCACGTATAGGGCTACCTGGCTCACTCCGAGTGTTGATTTATACCTCAATCGAGGGCTACTCCACTTTTCTTAGCGTAACGAATGCGACGGCCGTCTTCAGTGCGGCGAACCCCAATTCGAGTCGGCTCATCGGTTTCCGGGTCTACCAACATGACATTTGACACGTCGATAGCTGCTTCAAATTCAATGATGCCGCCCTGGGTTTGTCCGCCACGTCCGCCTGTGGGCTTTGGCCGTTGGTGTTTTTTAACTACATTCACCCCGGCAACCACAACGCGATTCTTTTTGGGTAACACACGCAGCACCTTGCCACGCAGACCCTTATCATTTCCTGAAATTACAACTACCTGGTCATTTTCTTTAATGCGCATGATCAATCACATCCTCATTACAGTACTTCTGGAGCCAGGGATAAAATTCGGCTAAAGCCCATCTCCCGCAGTTCACGAGCAACCGGGCCAAAGATACGAGTACCAACCGGCGATTTTCCATCTGCCGCCAGGATCACGGCCGCATTGTCATCAAAACGAATATAACTGCCATCATCGCGTTTATATTCCTTTTTTGTCCGAACAATCACAGCCTTGACAATTGTACTTTTCTTAACGTTCGAGTTGGGCACAGATTTCTTGACCGTTGCGGTTACAACGTCACCTACTCGACCATAGCGCCGTTTGGAGCCGCCCATCACCTGAATGACAAGCAGTTCACGAGCGCCAGAATTATCAGCTACAGTCAATCGACTTTCTCGTTGAATCATCGTTTACCACTCTCCTCAAACTATTTTGCGCGTTCCAGGATGGAAACGACGGCCCAACGCTTGTGTCGGCTGATTGGCCGTGATTCAATGATCTGAACCCGATCACCCAACTGACATGCATTTTCTTCATCATGCGCTTTGTATTTACGTACCAAACGCATAACTTTTCCGTAACGTGGATGTCGTTTGGCAGTTGTAACAGCCACAGTCACGGTCTTGTCCATTTTGTCGCTGGTTACGACACCAATCAGTCGCTTTCTTTGCTCTCTCATCTCTCACCTACCCTGCAATCTGATAGCTGGTCACCAGGCGCGGTGCTTGTTTAGACTGCCGTGCTTTGCGACCCTGCGGGTGTTTTTTGTTCAAATTCACCATAGCAACAGCGATCTCGCTGCCATCGCCATCAACAAATTGGACGCGCCACGCACTGTCTTCGTATTGGAAACGGGCTGTAGCTTTCCATTCTTTCCCGGTCAATGCCTGGGCAATTTCTGGCTCGCTCACGGCCGTTTCTTTAGCAACCTGCCGCGCATGCAACACCGTCTCCAACTGCGCAATCTCGCGCTTCACATGCTTTAGACGCGCATAATTTTCCAACCGTGCCGATGCCTTTTGAAAGCGCAAGTTAAATAGTTCTTCTCGTGCATTCTCCAGCATCTCATTCAGCTTATCGCCGCTCATTTCACGTAATTCAACAATATTTAACATTAGAGCGTCTCCTCTCGTGAAACAAGCTGTGTACGGATAGGCAGCTTATATTTACCCAAGAGCAGTGCGTCACGGGCTATATCAGCCGGAACACCAGCTATTTCAAACATAATACGCCCCGGTTTCACAACAGCAACCCAATGATCAACCGAACCCTTACCTTTACCCATGCGGGTTTCAGCAGGTTTCGCTGTGACAGGTTTATCCGGGAAAATCCGAATCCAATATTTACCACGACGGCGCATCCGACGAACCATAGCACGGCGAACAGACTCAATCTGACGGCTGGTGATCCAACCTGGCTCTAACGCCTGTAGCCCAAACTCGCCATGTAACAGTTCGGTGCCACCCTTCGCCTGGCCTCTCATACGCCCGCGGAATTGTTTGCGATATTTCACGCGCTTTGGCATTAACATGGTTTAATCACTCCAATTCCTACTCACTAATATAAACGTCTGTTGCCTCAGCCTTCTGCGGCAAAATCTCACCACGGTAAACCCATACCTTAACGCCAATCATCCCAAAGGTAGTGAGCGCTTCGGCCGTACCATAGTCTAAATCCGCACGAAGGGTATTGCGTGGCACACGGCCGTCCCAAATTTTCTCTTTACGAGCCATTTCCGACCCGCCCAGGCGACCACCCACTTCAATACGAATCCCTTCGACACCTTGCCGCATCGCTTGCATGGCCGCACGCTTCATAGCACGGCTATGAGAAATACGCCGTTCCAATTGATTGGCAATATTCTCAGCAATCAACTTCGCATCTGCTTCTGGCTGCGCAATTTCCTCAACTTCCACTTTGACAGCCTTATCGGTCAGCATCCGCAGTTTAGCCCGCAGATCCTTTACCGAGGCACCTTTACGGCCAATTACAATCCCTGGCCGCGAAGTATGGACAGTCACCGTCACCTGATTCGGAGCGGCACGTTCAACTTCCAAATGTGACACACCAGCAGAAGACAACTCCTTCTCAACCATACGGCGAATCACAAAATCTTCATGCAGCAACTCACGATACTGCTCACCTTCGGCAAACCAACGTGTATTCCAATCACGAAAAGCCTTCAGACGGAACCCTACTGGATGTACTTTACGTCCCAACTTAGCATCCTCCATGTCGACAGCAGGCAAACTGCTGCCGGTCATAACTAATCCTCAATCTCCCGCTCAGCCAATACAACAGTAATATGAGACGAGCGTCGCATAATCGGCCGGAAACGTCCCCGTCCAGCAAAACGCCCACCATAAGGAGCCTTGCGATGACGCGGCCCTTCATCAGCATAAATGCGGTGAACAACGAGTTCATCAATTTCCAAACCGAAGTTCTCTTCCGCATTTGCTACAGCCGATTGGATTAGCTTGAACACCGGTTCCGCAGACCGCTGAGGCATAAAACGCAGCGTATCCAGCGCTTGCTCAGCGCCCATTCCCCGCACAACATTCACCACCAAGCGAACTTTTTGCGTTGCAATCGGGATATGTTTTGCTACAGCTCTGACTTCAAATACTTCAGCCATAATTACCGACGCCCCTTCTTCTCCGCTCGCACATGCCCACGGAAAGTACGTGTGGGTGCAAATTCACCCAACTTATGCCCCACCATATTTTCTGTAATATAGATAGGAATATGGCGACGGCCGTCATAAACAGCAATCGTATGCCCAACCATCTGCGGGAAAATCGTGCTTGCCCGCGACCAGGTACGAACCACCTGCCGCTGCCCAGAATTATTCAAACCTTCAACCTTACCCAACAACTTAGGTTCAATGTAAGGCCCTTTCTTAAGTGAACGAGACATCCTCTTACCTCCTACCGACGCTTCTTAGAACGACGACGGAAAATATACTTATCCGTGCGCTTATTGCGGCGCGTCCGTCTACCCTGAGCCGGTTGGCCCCAAGGCGTCTTCGGCCCAGCCATACCAATCGGCGAACGACCCTCACCGCCACCATGCGGGTGATCGTTCGGATTCATTGCCGAGCCACGAACCGTCGGACGGATACCTAAGTGGCGCTTACGCCCCGCTTTACCCAATTTCACATTACCATGTTCCACATTCCCCACCTGACCAATCGTCGCCAAGCAGTTCTTCGGAACATACCGCTCCTCACCAGAAGGCAAACGAACCGTCACATACAACGGATGATCCTTAGCCAGCAACTGCGCCGACGTACCAGCCGAACGCACCAACTGACCACCTTTACCTTCCTGCAATTCAATATTATGAATCTGCGTACCTAGTGGAATACTATTCAATGGTAAAGCGTTCCCCGGCCGAATCTCAGCATTGGGGCCACTCATCACCTTATCATCAACACGCAAACCAAGAGGCGCAATAATATAACGCTTCTCACCATCCGCATAAAACAACAAAGCAATCCGCGCAGAACGGTTCGGATCATACTCAATCGTAGCCACACGGGCCGGCACATCAAACTTATCCCGTTTGAAATCAATCAAACGATACCGACGCTTATGACCACCACCACGATGCCGAATCGTAACCTTACCGCGGAAATTACGGCCGCCACGTTTACGCAAACCCTGAGTCAGTCCACGCTCTGGGTAAGAACGCGTCACCTCCTCAAAAGTTTGCCCACTCATATCGCGGCGACCAGGGGAAGTCGGTTTATAAACTTTAATTGGCATAAAACCTCCAGAGACGGATTGCAGACCCCATAATCTAGTAGGAACAACACCCTACAAACCAGGAATCCTCATCCCTGCTCAACTAAATGGTCGCTACTTAAACACCTTCAAACAAATCAATGCTATCACCCCAAGCCAGCGTCACAATCGCTTTCTTCCAACCCACTTTACGGGTCGTCATACTACGCCAACGACGCGCACGCTTGGCAGGCATATTAGATACCCGGACCTTTTCCACAGTCACATCAGGCCAGGCCAACTCAACAGCCTGTTTAATCTGTACCTTATTCGCCCGAGAATCGACAACAAACGTATACTGATTCAACTCATCAGCCATAAAGTTGCTCTTCTCAGTCACAACAGGCCGACGAATAATTTCACGCCAATGCATTGCTTACGCCTCCTCTCCTACCACCTCGTCGCCCACATTAAGAAATCCATCAATGATCTCAAGGGCAGCCAAAGGCATAACAATTTTGTTGTAACCAAGCAAATCGCGGATATTCAAGTAACCCGCACGCAACGTTTTCATATTCGGCAAATTACGGGCAGATTTTTCCACATACTCGTTACGCCCAGACAACAAAAGCAAGGTGCTTTCACCTGATACCAGGCGATCCATCAATAACACCATCTCTTTCGTCTTCGGCGCATCCATCTGGATATCATCCAGTACAACCACGTCCCCGTTGCTCGCCTTTGCGCTTAATGCCGAACGAAGCGCAGCGCGACGCATCTTGCGAGGCATTTGTTTAGTATATTTACGCGGCTGCGGCCCATGAGCAACGCCACCGCCAACAAAAATAGGAGCGCGGCGACTGCCATGTCGTGCCCGCCCAGTGCCCTTCTGCCGATAAACTTTGGCCGTCGTCCGATTTACCTCCGAGCGACCTTTAACCTTATGCGTTCCCAACCGGGCATTAGCCAGTTGGCGGACCAATGCTTGGTGCATCAAATCACGATTTATCTCTGCATCAAACACGCCAGCGGGAAGATCGACGCTGCTCACTTCCTCGCCAGCCATGTTGTAAACTGGTACTTTCATCACAACGCCTCCGCTAGCTCTTCGCAGAATCTCGAATAATCACCAGATCGCCCTTAGTGCCGGGGATAGCCCCCTTAATGGCAATCAAATTATTTTCAACGTCAATGCGCACAACTTCTAAATTCTGCTCTGTATGACGTACATTACCATAATGACCGGGCATTCTTTTGCCCTTAAACACATGACCAGTTCCAGAGGCCGCGCCAATCGAACCAGGTGCACGGTGGCGATCTGACTGGCCATGAGTTCTCACACCCCCACCAAAGCCGTAACGCTTAACCGTACCCGCAAATCCACGACCTTTGGTTTTCCCTGTCACATCAACCCGATCACCCTCTTCAAACTGTTCCACAGTCAAAGTTTGACCAACTTGATATTCAGCCGCATTCCCCGTGCGAAACTCGCGCAAATGGCGCACTGCAGGAATCCCGCTACTAGACTTACGACGAAGGTGTTTCTTATCAGTTTTCAATAAGCCCAAGTGGCCCTTTTGTCCCTGAGTCAAACGTCTCTCTTTTACTTCGCCAAATCCAATTTGTATAGCCTCGTAGCCATCAGATTCCTTAGTCTTCACCTGTGCTACAAAGCATGGTCCAGCTTGAACAATTGTTACAGGGGTCACACCCCCCATCTCATCAAAAATCTGGGTCATCCCCAGTTTGATGCCTAGTAAACCTTTCACTAAAACCTCCCAGGACTGTCAACTACCAGGCAAGAGCTGCATCATCCCTAAATTAATTCTTAAATCGAGATTTCGATATCGACACCGGCAGGCAAATTCAACCGCATCAAGGTATCAATTGTCTTTGAATCAGGATCGATCACATCAATCAAACGCTTATGTGTGCGAATCTCGAAATGTTCATGAGAATCTTTATCAATAAATGTGCTACGACGTACAGTAAATCGTTCAATACGTGTAGGCAACGGCACCGGACCCACGACATGCGCACCAGTACGCTCGGCCGTGCCAACAATACGTTTTGCCGACTGATCTAGAACACGGTGGTCATATGCTTTCAAACGAATGCGGATTTTTTGCTTAGCCATAATACCCTCAAAAAGAGAGGCACTGTCGTCATAAACAATGCCTCCTTATTTCAAACTACGCCAGGATTTGGGTGATGACACCAGCACCAACCGTCAAACCACCTTCTCGAATCGCAAAGCGCTGCCCCTCTTCCAAAGCCACAGGAGTGATCAACTCTACCAACAGGTTCACATTGTCACCCGGCATCACCATCTCAACACCCTCCGGCAGAGTGATCTCGCCAGTCACATCCATCGTCCGAATGTAGAACTGCGGCCGATACCCAGGGAAGAACGCCTTGTGCCGCCCACCTTCATCCTTGCGCAAAACATACACTTCGCCCATGAACTTCGTGTGCGGGGTAATGCTCCCCGGCTTGGCCAACACCTGACCACGCTCAACCTCGTCTCGCGCCACACCGCGCAGCAGCAAACCAGCGTTGTCACCAGCTTCTACCTTGTCCAATGTCTTGCGGAACATTTCCATGGAAGTCACAACTACCTTGCGGATGTCTTCTTTCAAACCGACGATCTCGACTTCGGTGTTCGGAGTCAATATACCACGGTCCACACGGCCTGTTACCACAGTCCCGCGTCCCTTGATGCTGAATACATCCTCAATAGACATCAGGAAGGGCTTGTCCACATCGCGCTCCGGGGTGGGAACGTACTCATCGACCACGCGCATCAACTCCCAAATGGGAGCGTACACTGGTGCATCCGGGTCGCTGCTGTCTGATTCTAACGCTTGCAGCGCACTACCGCGCACAATGGGAGTCTCATCCCCAGGGAACTCGTAGCTGTCCAGCAGTTCACGCAGTTCCAACTCTACCAGCTCCAGCAGTTCCTCGTCGTCCATCATGTCGCATTTGTTCAGAAAGATGACCATCGCTGGCACTTCTACCTGGCGAGCCAGCAGCACGTGTTCGCGTGTCTGTGGCATGGGGCCATCTGGTGCGGCGACGACAAGAATGGCACCATCCATCTGGGCTGCACCGGTAATCATGTTTTTGATGTAGTCGCGGTGTCCCGGACAGTCTACGTGTGCGTAATGGCGATTTTCTGTCTCGTACTCGACATGGGAAATCGCAATGGTGATACCGCGCTCTTTTTCTTCTGGCGCGTTATCAATTTGGTCGAAAGCGGAAAAATCCGCAAACCCTTTCAACGACAGGGTCTTGGTGATCGCTGCCGTCAAGGTGGTTTTTCCATGGTCAATGTGACCAATGGTCCCGACATTCACATGTGGCTTCTCGCGTACAAATTTCTCTTTGGCCATAATAACTTCCCTCTCTGCAAACTAGGTATCTATTCAAAACTCAACAAACAACTATCAACTCAAGCACCACGCAACACTGTTCTAGCGATCTCTTCACTAACTGGTGCATAATGGTCAAATTCCATTGTAAAGGTGCCTCGCCCTTGAGTCATGGAACGCAGACGTGTGGCATAACCAAACATCTCTGCCAATGGAACTTTGGCTCGAATGGATTGAATACCATCAGTCCTCATTTCCATTCCTTCAATCATTCCCCTTCGGGAAGAAAGATTACCAATGACATCGCCTGTATAATCCTCTGGAGTGACAACCTCCACCGACATAATCGGCTCTAATAAAACCGGGTTTCCTTTTTGTGCCCCATCTTTTAAAGCCATAGACCCGGCAATCTTAAATGCCATTTCTGATGAATCTACTTCATGGAAAGAACCATCATAAATGGTCGCCTTTATATCAACCAACGGATAGCCTGCCAACACGCCGCTGTCAAGTGCTTCACGGATACCCGACTCAATTGGGTTGATATACTCCTTGGGGATAATGCCCCCAACTATTGCATTTTCAAAAACGAACCCTGAGCCTGGTGTCAAAGGTTCCAGACGCATAATTACATGTCCATACTGACCGCGCCCGCCACTCTGGCGAACAAATCGTCCTTCGGCCTTATCAATTTTCCGCGTGATAGTTTCACGATAAGCAACACGAGGTGTGCCAATATTCGCACCCACCTTGAACTCGCGCAGCATGCGGTCTACAAGAACCTCCAGGTGTAATTCTCCCATCCCAAACAGGACTGTTTGTCCTGTTTGTTCATCAGTACGCACCTGGAAGGTAGGATCTTCTTCAGACAAGGCCTTCAGCGCAACCCCTAATTTATCTTGATCTGCATTACTCTTCGGCTCTATTGCCATCATGATAACCGGCTCAGGGAAATCAATAGCTTCCAAGACAATAGGAGCCGACTGATCACAAAGTGTTTCACCCGTGAAGGTACGTTTCAAGCCCAAAATAGCGGCAATATCTCCGGCACGGACTTCTTTTAGATCTTCGCGGTGATCTGCATGCATACGAAGAATACGCCCAATTCGCTCTTTCTTATCTTTGGTAGAATTCAGCACAGATGAACCGCTTTCCAAGACACCAGAATACACTCGGAAGTAAGCTAATCTCCCAACATAGGGGTCCGTTACAATTTTAAATACTAAGGCAGATAAAGGTGTCTCGTCAGAAGGCGACCGTGTTTCTTCTTTGCCGGTAAAAGGGTTTAAGCCATCTATTGGGGGGACATCTAAAGGGGAAGGCAAGTAATAAACTATTGCATCCAAAACACGCTGAACGCCTTTATTACGTAATGCCGTGCCACAGAGGACCGGTGTGACATCTCCGCGAATGGTTGCTTTACGCAACGCTTGACGCAATTCGTCTAATTGGATTTCCTCGCCATCCAGGTAACGCATCATCAAATCATCATCTGTTTCCACAATGTGTTCTATAATGACTTGACGAGCCTTATCGGCATCTGCACGAACCTCATCCGGCATTGGCACTTTAACTGCGCGTGCGCCCAGGTCATCTTCTTCCCAGACAAAAGCTTCCATGGTTAGAAGATCCACAATCCCACGGAAGTCTGACTCAGCACCAATGGGCCATTGAATCGCAACCGGATTAGCTCCCAAACGTTCACGAATCATCCGAATGGTTCGTTGGAAATCGGCGCCTATGCGATCCATTTTGTTTACAAAGCAAATACGCGGAACATGATATTCGTCGGCCTGACGCCAAACAGTTTCTGATTGCGGCTCAACGCCAGCCACAGCGTCAAATACTACAACCCCACCATCTAATACACGCAGGCTACGTTGGACTTCAGCTGTGAAGTCTATATGCCCAGGTGTATCAATAATATTGATCTGATGATCTAACCAATATGTGGTTGTGGCAGCAGAGGTGATCGTAATACCGCGCTCTTGCTCCTGCACCATGTGATCCATGGTTGCAGTACCATCGTGAACTTCGCCCATACGATGGATGCGCCCAGTATAGTATAAGATACGCTCTGTTGTTGTCGTCTTACCTGCATCAATGTGAGCAATAATGCCGATATTACGAACACGGTCTAATGAAAAGCGACTCATCTACAGTGACCTCAAACGATTAGAAGCGGAAATGGGAGAATGCACGGTTCGCCTCAGCCATACGGTGCGTATCATCCCGCTTCTTAACGGCCGCGCCTTGATTGTTAGCCGCATCCATAAACTCGTTCGCCAGTTTTTCGGCCATAGACCTACCACTACGATTGCGTGCGGCGGCTAGAATCCAACGCATTGACAACGAGATTTGACGTTCTGATTCCACAGGGATTGGAACCTGATAAGTCGCCCCACCCACACGGCGCGGTTTCACCTCAACTTGAGGCATCACATTCTTCAGAGCGTCTTCAAAAACATCTACTGGGTTGCGTTTCGCACGATCTTCAATGATAGTAAAACTATCATAAATGACTCGCTGGGCTGTGCTTTTTTTGCCATCCCGCATGAGTCGATTAACGAACATCGCTATGTGTAAATTGTTATAACGCAGATCAGGTTCGACCGTGCGCTTTTCAGGACGATAACGTCTTGGCATGTCTCAATCCCCTATTACTTTTATTTTGGCGCTCTGGTACCGTATTTAGAACGGGCCTTCTTTCTCTTATCAACGCCACCTGCATCCAAGGTACCACGCACAATGTGATAACGAACACCGGGCAAGTCCTTCACTCGACCCCCACGGACTAAAACTACCGAGTGGTCTTGCAAAGAATGCCCCTCACCAGGGATGTAGGCTGTCACCTCTATACCATTAGTCAAGCGCACACGCGCCACTTTTCGCAGAGCGGAGTTAGGTTTTTTCGGAGTCATGGTTTTCACCTGGGTACACACACCACGTTTTTGAGGTGCACCTTTTGGCTGCCGCGTCCGACGCTGCTTAAAGGAATTCAATGTCCACTGCAACGCTGGGGCCGTGCTCTTCTTTGTCCGAGCTTTACGCCCTTTGCGTACAAGTTGATTTATTGTGGGCACGCTATTCTTTCTCCTTTTGTCGCTCTAACAACTACTAGAATGCTTACAAAACAATGATGTGGCTAGAAACAGCTGCCACACCATTTTCTTTCGACAAATGGAGGCCATCGCAGTTCATACAAAACTCGATGGCCTCCAAGCTAAATTCTTCTATAAAATTCGGTAACTCAGCAAGTTTTAGAGCTGGTCACCCTCTTCCTTCATTTGGCATACATACGAAGGCGTATTCTAGCACAAACCAATCTGTTGTCAACCAAAACGGCCGTCACCAACACAGATGCTATTTAAATGATTTTAAGCGCCGTTCACAACGTGCAAATTAACGACGGGAGAGGCCAATGAAATCGTTTCCCGTCCAGCGGCGGCCACGTTTTTCGTCTTCTTTGCCAAACCGTATCACCTCTCCTGAGTCAGTAACAGCCTCAACAGCCAACCCCAAACTCTGGAGTTCTTTCACGAGTACGCGGAATGACGCAGGTACGCCTGGTTCCTCAATAGGTTCGTCTTTGACAATAGATTCATAGGTCTTAACACGGCCCTGAACATCGTCCGATTTGACCGTCAACATCTCTTGTAAGGTATATGCAGCCCCATAAGCTTCAAGTGCCCATACCTCCATCTCACCAAAACGCTGACCGCCAAATTGCGCCTTACCGCCAAGTGGTTGTTGTGTAACGAGAGAGTACGGCCCTGTAGAACGAGCATGTACTTTGTCCTCCACAAGGTGAGCCAACTTGAGCATATGAATGACACCAACTGTTACTGGATGGTCAAACGGCCGTCCCGTTTTACCATCCACCAAATACTCTTTCCCCACCGAAGGCAGAGGCACATGCGTATACATCATAATCCGGTTTGAAAGAGCTTCCAACGTACTCAAGTCAGATTCCAAAGGATCAACATGTACATCATCCGGCAAATCATCACCGAACTTCTTCAGCATATACCCATACCATTCTCGAGTACAGACCTCAATCGCCTTCTCATTATACGGAACCCAATCCACTTTTCGCAGATTCAGAGCATCAATCGGGAAAATCTCATCTGGGTCCCAATTACGGCTTCGTACCCATTCACGAGCAACAGCATGACGTGCATAATGCAACTCTGTCTCAAGTTTAGCAACATCATAACCTTGCTCACCCAGCCAACCTGTAACAAATAGGCGGCGAGCCTCATTTTCATCCTTCAGGCTCTCGAGATCGTACTCCATTTCAGAAAGCCAATCCCATGCCCACTCCGTCACAACAGTCCAAGCACGATCAACCAACCATGCCCTAGACAACTCTGCCGCAATTTCACGTTCGGTTGCCCCATCAAAAACGGGTGTAACCGCACGGAAACCCAAACGATGAGCAGCCCAACCCAAGTGCGTCTCAAGCACCTGACCAATATTCATACGACCAGGCACACCCAACGGGCTAAGAATAATGTCCACAGGTGTTCCGTCAGCCAGGAAAGGCATATCCTCAACTGGTACAACCTGCGAGATAACACCCTTGTTCCCATGGCGGCCAGCCATTTTGTCACCCTCAGAAATCTTACGTCGTTGGGCAACACTGACACGCACCATCGTTTCCACACCAGCAGGCAAATCCCGATCATGCTGCCGATTAAAAACCTGAACGTCAACCACTTTACCACGAGCGCCATGAGGCAAACGCAAGCTAGAATCTTTCACTTCACGAGCTTTATCACCAAAAATTGCACGAAGCAATTTCTCTTCCGGGCTAAGTTCCTTCTCGCCCTTCGGGGTAATCTTACCAACTAAAATGTCATTCTCTTTAACGTCAGCACCCACACGGATAATGCCGCGCTCGTCTAAATCCTTCAAAGCGTCTTCGCTTACATTAGGAATGTCATAAGTTATTTCTTCTGGCCCTAATTTCGTATCCCGCGCTTCAACTTCATGCTTTTCAATGTGAACCGACGTGAAACGATCTCCTCGAACCATGTTCTCGCTAAGCAAGATAGCATCCTCGTAATTTCCACCTTCCCAAGAAAGGAAAGCGACGACAACATCTTGACCTAGTGCCAGTTCCCCCTGACTAGTAGAAGAACTATCAGCAAGCACCTCGCCCTGAGCAACCCGTTGTCCTTTCTCGACAACAGGGCGCTGATCGATACATGTGCTCTGGTTAGAACGATTGTATTTCCGCAAGTGATAGGTACGCGGCCCAGCCGCTTCAAGCACTATAATTTTGTCGCCGGTGACGCTTACAACCTCGCCATCCTCATGAGCAATGACCACCTGCCCAGAATTGTAGGCCGCCTGAAGCTCCATTCCCGTACTCACAACAGGCACATCCGGCTGTAATAATGGTACAGCCTGACGTTGCATGTTGGACCCCATCAAAGCACGATTAGCATCATCATGTTCCAAGAAAGGAATAAGTGCGGCCGAAACACCCACAATTTGGCGTGGGGCCACATCCATGAAATCAACACGTTGGATAGAGGAGAAACGGAATTGTTGATTGCGCCGAGCAGATACACGGCGTTCTACAAACTGCCCTCGTTCGTCCAACGTGGAATTTGCTTGAGCAATTGTGTAATGGTCTTCTTCGTCTGCCGTCATTTCAATGATTTCATCGGTAACGTAGGGAACGACCTGCACATTCTCAATGCCAGCCTGGCGGATAGCCTTTGCCAAATTTGCGGTGATTGTCTCTCCGGCAGAAACAAGGATTTCACCCGTTTCGGGATGCACAATATTGACGAATGCATCATGATTGATCAGCTCATCACTATCTGCCAAGATGTTGTTACGCACCTTGCGATAGGGGGTCTCAATAAAGCCGTATTTGTTTACACGGCCGTAACTCGCCAACCGACCAATCAACCCAATGTTCGGCCCTTCCGGGGTTTCAATGGGGCAAATACGGCCGTAATGACTATGATGCACATCACGCACCTCAAAGCCCGCACGTTCACGACGCAAACCACCCGGGCCTAATGCAGACAATGTACGTTTGTGCGTCAATTCTGACAACGGATTCGCCTGTTCCATGAACTGGCTCAACTGCGAACTACCAAAAAACTCACGGATGGAAGCCACAACCGGGCGGATATTAATCAGAGACACCGGCGTGAGATTGTCACTGTCACGAATAGACATACGCTCACGCACAACACGCTCCATGCGACGCAAACCAACCCGCAGCTTCGCTTGCAGCAATTCCCCAACCGTCTTCACACGACGATTGCCCAGGTGATCAATATCATCGGCCCCTTCCAGGCCGTTGTTAATTAAGATCATACGGCGTACCACCTGCACAATATCGTGTTGGGTGATAGTACGATGGGTCAAAGGTACGATGTCATGCAAATTCAACCGCTTGTTCAGTTTATAACGCCCTACTCGCGCCAGATCATAGCGCCGCTGGTCGTACAATTGCTCAATCAAATACTCGCTGGCATTCTCCAATGTCGGCGGATCGCCAGGACGCATACGCTTATAGAACTCAATGAGTGCCTGCTCAGTTAACGGCCGTTCCGGATCCCAAGGCGGCTCTTGCTCAATACTTCCCTGGATAAACAAATGCTCCGCATTCGTATCAATATCCTCAAAAAGCTGCAAAATCTCCTCATCCGTACCATCAATCAGCACCGGCTTGCCTAAGCCATCCGGCACGGCAGCCATTGCCCGCAGAAACAGCGTCACGGGAACTGTCCGTTTACGATTAAACTTAACAGTCAGATAATCGGTTTTGCGCGTTTCAAACTCCATCCAGGCACCGCGATCAGGAATTAATTTCCCCATCGCCAACGGCCGTCCCGTTGTACGTTCTTCCTCAATCTCAAAATAAGCGCCCGGCGAGCGAATCAACTGGCTAACAACAACGCGCTCCGTACCATTAATAATGAAGGTACCAGCCCGCGTCATCAAGGGGAAATCCCCCATAAAAATATCCTGCACAATCGGCTGATCCAGGTCAGCGCTGTAAAGCATGACCGAAACATTGAGCGGAGCGGCATAACTCATATCGCGCTCCACACACTCTTCCACACTATACTTCGGTTCACCAAACCAGTACTTCAGATCAAACCCATCGACCTCTGGCCGATTGCACGGAAAATACAACTTCAAATCGCCATTAAAACTTTCAATAGGCGAAATCTCGTCAAACAGTTCCGACAAGCTTTCATTAATAAACGTATCAAATGATGATAACTGTACGTCAATTAATGTCGGCAACGCGAGGGGATCAGTTGTACGGGCATAGGTCTTAAGTGTAATCGGATCATTCATTGGCATTAACTTTCACCTGCTCCCTAAAATTTAGGTAGTTTCAGTAGGCAGCAAACTCTGAAACTATTTGATCGCAAACACACAAACATGGGGTGCAACACAATGCTGCACCCCAACAATGTTGTGTAAAATTGCTTTGGGTTACCCTTTATAAATATGCATAATGCGAACGAGAATTATAATAGCCTATTATTGACCTGTCAACATCTTGTAAATTTCTATTATTTTTGCCGCAGCATTTGCCCAACTATAATGATGAATTGCTCTTTCCCGTAAGTTTTGTCCTAAAACAGCACGGCGATTGGGATCATGCAGCAAATTAGCAATAGCTTGGGCAAAACCAGCGACATCACCCGGTGATGCATACACACCCAAATCGACTAAATATTCACGGTGAACGGCCGTATCATATGCCACCACCGGCTGCGCCATCGCCATATAATTCAGCACCTTCCCACTCCCCTCCGTCGCCGACATCTTTGGTGCCACAGCCACATCTCCCAATGACAGATACAGGGGTGCATCTCGATACTCTACCTTCCCGGTAAATGTAATATGAGTACCCAATCCCAATTGCAGCGCCATATGCTGGTAATGCTGCACATTGGGATACCCCATCACCAAAAGATGCACATTCTCGCCAGCCTGTACCAATCGCATCCCCGCTTCCAACAAATGCGGAATCCCCTGATAATCCGTCAGCAACCCCAGGTAAACAACGATTTGTCTATCCAGGGGAATCTGCAAACGTCGGCGCAAAGTCTGCTGTGCTTCCGGCGAGAATTTTTGCGGATCAAAACGAACTGTATCCGCACAATCGGGAAGCGGATGAATCCGCGCCACAGGCACACGAAACTCATTTTGCAGCAGTTCTCTAGCTTGCACAGAACTGGTCAAGATAGCCTGCGGCAGTCGCGTAATCGTCCGCTCCAAGCGATGCACCCAAGGGTATACTTTGCCATTGGGATCGAGAAATTTATGGTCCACCATCTCGCCGGTCAGACTACCCTGAAAATCAAATACCAGAGGAACCCGCAGCAGCCGCGAAAGCACCCCACCAATCAACGCCCCTTCGTGCATGTGCCCGTGAATGACATCGGGGCACACACGCAAAGCTTCGACGAAAGATTGCGCGGCAAGATAGCTATCAAACGCGATTTTGTGGCGTGAAGAACCTACTTCGTAATCTGTATGCCAGGGCAAAGGGGCTGTGCGGCGAATATCCAGGCCAGGCAAATCATCGCCTTTGTAATAGGTAACGATTGTGACCTGATGACCGAGTGCTTGTAGATTGCGCGTCTCTTCAAGGATACGGATGTGTCCCCCGTAATCGCTAAAAAAGGAAGTGGGCGCAATCATCAAAATGCGCAATGGTGTTTCGTCCCCCCCAACAGATGATGCCATTAATCGTCGTCCTTGAACTGCCGTGTGACCCAACTGCCTAACATTTGCTCAGAAATGCTCCGCCCTTCTACTTTCGGCGCGTCAATTTCGACCCAATCATTTTTGGTGCGATCGTGCAGCCATTTTTCGCGTTTGATTTGCAAATCTTCAAGGATTGCCTGGAAGGTCTCTTGGTCTTTTTGTTGAATAAGACGGCGGAAATCTTGCAATTCTGTCATTAAAGCGTCGAGCCAGCGCAGTGTGGCTGCGGTATCGTTCAAGGCCAGCACGGCCGTTTCCGATGCCGTTTGTAGAGAAGCCGTTGCCAACGCCACAGGAGCATCTGCAAAGCGCAAAATGTCACGCCAGCCAGTTGCCTGTTGCAGCGTACTAAATGCGGCAGCAGCCAACAGAGCTGGCATCGTACCTATCCCTTGCAGCAAATTGTCATACTCCACCGGATCAAGAAAGTAAGGTGCAGCGCCTAAAATACGACCAAAGTTAACGGCCGTTTCCACCGCCTTTGGGTCTACATTAGCATCCGGCATCAAGCAAAAGATGCCATTCTTAAACAAATCTGCCCTGGCCGCATCTACACCTAGCCGCCCATCCTCCATATGTAATGCAGATAGCACGGGCTGCACACCCACGTAATATCCCCGTTTTAGATGCTGCTGCGCCAGCATCACGCCCCGGCTCTTCAGGCTGGACATATCCAACACCAATGTGTGGGGCTGCACATCTCCGCCAATCAGTTGCAGTGCATCTTCCAACTCTTGTTGCGGCAAGTCCAGCACAAGAATATCAGCCTTCGTGGCTGCATTGAGCAGGTTCCATTCCGCTTTGTCGATGGCTCCCATTTGCTCTTTAGCCAGCCGCGTGACATTGCTGTCCGCATCATAGCCAATCACTTGCATTTCCAACGAGCTATGTTTCAAAGCCAGGCCCAAAGATGCCGTTATGCGATTGAGTCCAATTAAACTTACAGTTTGTGCTTTCATGTATTTACTCCGTCAGTTTTGGTCATCGGCCCATTGCAACAGCCGCAAAAGCGTATCTTCTTCGCTCACGGCCGTTTCTGGCACAACATCTTGATGGCGACGAATCAACGACACGGCCAGCGGGCTGCACCCGGCGGCGGCGGCCATGTCCGCGCCCCAGGCAGGATGCTGCGCTTTAATCACGAACGGCCGTTTCCAACCCTGCGCCGTGCCCTGCCCCCACACTGCCAATTGCGCCGAAAAAAAGTGCTGTGTTAACACAATCAAGGTACGCCCCCACAACGTCAACCGGGCCTGTGTCTTGCCTATGTCGTGCAGCAGCGCCGCCACTTGCAAATCCGGGTGTGTGTGCCCGGCCTCTTCTAACGTGCGCAAAACCTGGTAGCTGTGCCACTGGTCGCCGGGAGTAAAGCGGGCAAAAAGCTGCTGCTGTGTGGGGTTGAGCACGGCCGTTACCACTAGCTGTGCTTCAACAGCCAAAGGGCTGGCCGCCAACAACCGCCAAAATTGACCAACCCGGTACGCCAACCCCACGTCAAAATCCCAACAAATAAATCAACAACGAGGTAGCCGGCTCCATCACCAAAACCGACAACACACTTGGTACCAGGAAAACCACCACCAATAAAATCATAAAGCCATACTGCTCTAAAGGTCGCAACCGATAAGTCATTTCCGGCGGCAAAATCCCCGTCAACACCTTATACCCATCTAACGGCGGAATCGGGATAAGATTAAAGAGCATCAAAATCAAGTTAATCCACACAAACTGCGCCAACAAAAAGGACAGAGATGGCATAAGCTGCCCCCCTGTGTTGCCTAAAAACCCATCCATGCTGACCAGACCAAAACGCATCGGCAGCACAAACAACACCGCCATGAGCAAATTAGACAATGGCCCAGCAGCAGCTACAATCGCCATAGATGTGCGCGGATTGCCTCGCATATTGTACGGGTTCACCATGACTGGCTTGGCCCAGCCAAACCCGGCAACCAACAAAGCAATTGTGCCAATAGGGTCTAAATGAGCCAGAGGGTTGAGCGTAATACGACCCATATGCCGGGGCGTAGAATCGCCCAGCCAGTCAGCCGTTACCGCATGAGCCAATTCGTGAATGGTAAAGGCCACCAACAACACAACAGCCCTCGCCAGAAATGTAGCCAAATCAAGTCCTTGCATAGCGTCCTCAATAGAGGAGATTGGAGATAAGAGATTGGCAATCTCTCATCTCCCAATCTCATATTTTACGATTTCTCAGGTGTAATCACCGTGCCGCAAAACTCGCAGGTAACGCTGGTAACGCCACGTGCGGGTGGTTCCACAGCCGCAAAGCAGTTGGGGCAGGCGGTTGGAAAGGATGCGGCCGTTTCTTCTAACGCCTCTAAATCATCCTCGTACTCGTCTGCGCGGTCATTGTCAATTTCGCCAGTCTGTATTTTTTTGATGAGCACGGCCCAATCAGCCGAATCTTGCCCTTTCAAATGGAAGCGTGCCCGCGAAACAGGCGCGGTTGCGGCAAAGGTTAGCTCAATAATGTCATCTTTGCCCATTCCCAGGAACCCGCCTTCTTCCTTTGCTTCGACCTCTTGAATTTCGCTAACCTGTGCGTCAATATGCACGACCTGCACCATCTCAGATTCCGCTTTGAAAATGCCAAAGCGTTTTTTGGTCACGACTTCATCCCGCTCCTCAAACAGCAAGCGTAGGTCGGTTAGCACGAGCACGCCTTCCGGCCCTTTGTCGCCATCGCGGTGCCAATCGGCTTTAACGGCCGTCAACGGCCCCTCAGCCTCAGCCAACCGAATATTAGGCGAGGCTTCAATCAAATCCATCATGCTGTCTAAACGGCCTAATTCCCAGTCCATCTTATCGAGATCGCCAGAAACCGCAGCATACAAACCGGAAACAGCTTCCGTTGCCGCCGTTACCCGTTGAGACAGGCTGTTCACCATTGATTCACCCAGGCGGATTGATGCAGATGTTGCCTGCAAGCGATCAACCGTCCGTTCTGCCTGGTCCAATTCACGATCCAACCGCTGCACATGGTCAGTCAACGCCTCTTCCACGCGTGGGCGAATTTCGTCCCATTTGTCATCCAGCGCCTCCAACCGATCTTCCAGATCGCCAGAGTGAACATAACCCCGGTTGCGCAGCGCCTCCACCTTCACCGGAAAATCCAACAGGCGCTTATCAATGTTGCCAATAGCATCATATAAATCGCCCAACTGCGCCCGGCCTTCCAACGAGGCAAATTCGCTTTGAATCTGCTGCACACGCTCGGCCAGATTCACGCCCGCAGCGGCAGCACCTGCGGCTGCCGCTCCGACGGCTGCGCCTGCCGCAACCCCAGCCGCACGGCGCGGCGTTACGGGGCGTCGTGCCGGGGGCTTGGGCATGGGGCGTTGTTGTCTTTGCTGTCGTTTGACATTAGCACGCACAGCCGGACGTGGCCGCGACTTAGGCCCTTTGCTTCCGCCAGCCCGCGAAACGCCGCTTTTCGGTCCACTTTTACCTCTACCTTTGCTTGCCATCTGGAATCTCCTTTCAGGTTGAGTGGCCTACTTTATACCGCAAGTAAGCCTCCATAAAATCATCTAAACGGCCGTCCAAAACAGCCTGTGCATTTCCTACTTCGTGATTGGTGCGATGGTCTTTGACCATCTTGTATGGGTGCAGCACGTAGGAGCGAATCTGGCTGCCCCAGCCTGCATCCACATCCTCGCCCTTCAGGGCCGCCATTTCCGCCTCTTGCTTGCGCCGCTCTAGCTCAAATAACTGCGATTTGAGGATGCTCATCGCCACTTGCATATTTTGTGTCAGCGAGCGCTGGTTTTGGCAGGAGACGACGGTGTTGGTGGGCAGGTGGGTGATGCGCACGGCCGTTTCATTCTTCTGTACGTGCTGTCCCCCCGCCCCGCTGGCGCGGAAACGATCAATGCGCAGGTCTTTCTCATCAATCTCAATCTCAATGTCTTCGGCCACATCCGGCCACACTTCCACTTTCGCAAACGACGTGTGGCGGCGGCTGGATGAGTCGTAAGGTGAAATGCGTACCAGGCGATGCACACCCCGTTCGGAACGGAGACGGCCGTACACATAATCCCCCTTCACCGACATCAAACAACTCTTCAACCCTGCCTCATCGCCAGAGCTATAATCCAAAATCTCTATCTTAAACTTATGCTGCTCCGCCCAACGGATAAACATCCGCTGCAACATCTCCGCCCAATCCTGCGCCTCCGTGCCGCCAGCCCCCGCATGAATCGCCAAAATCGCATCTTCCTGATCATACTCGCCAGCAAACAACGTCTGAAACTCTAGTTCCCCCACCTCCTCTTGCAGCGTTTCCAATTCATGAGCCAACTCATCATACAGCTCATCATCACCCAACTCCGCCAGTTCCAGCGTATCCGTCAGGTGCTTACTCAACTTCTGCCACACCGAAACCTGCGCCCGCAGCCGGTTCAAATCCCGCATCACCACCTGCGCCTGCTGCGAATCATTCCAAAAATCCGGCGCCAGCGTCAGCTTATCCAACTCTGCAATCCGTTCAAGTTTTGCGGCTACGTCAAAGCCGCCTCCGCAAATGATCAACGGTCTCTTTTAACTCTTCTAACTGTGCAATGATTGTTTCCATTTCTCAAAACCCCTTTTGGATTGACAATTTATGATTTTAGATTGACGATTACCTGCCCTTACTGACTACTGATTACTGCTCACTGACCACTGATCACTCATCCCCAAACAACCCCTCAACAAACTGATCCGGGTCAAAGGGAGCCAAATCCTCGATTTTCTCGCCCGTGCCAATAAAGCGCACCGGCAGCCCCAATTCGCGGTAAATGGCAAACACCATGCCGCCTTTAGCCGTGCTGTCCAATTTCGTCAGCAGCACTCCCGTCACATTCACCGACTCCTTGAACTTCTGCGCCTGAATCAGCGCATTCTGTCCCGTCGGCGCATCCAGCACCAGCAGCACCTCGTGCGGGGCCTGATGCACACTTTTACGGCACACGCTATACACCTTTTCCAACTCCTTCATCAAGTTGAATTTGGTGTGCAAGCGTCCGGCCGTATCAATCAACAGCAAATCATAGCCCCGCGCACGGCTGGCACGAATGCCATCATACGCCACCGCACCGGGGTCGCCATTCGGCTGCCCGGCAATCACCGGCACATCCGCCCGTTCGCCCCAAATTTTTAGCTGGTCAATGGCCGCCGCCCGGAATGTGTCCGCAGCGGCCAGCATCACCTTCTTGCCCTGGCCCTGGTAATGATGAGCCAGTTTGCCAATGCTGGTCGTCTTGCCAGAGCCATTGACGCCCACAACCATCACCACCGTTAACAACCGCTTTTCTTCCAAAGAAAAGCTCTCCGGCAGGGTGAGCATGGCCCGCAGTTCTTGTTTCAAGGCGCCAACTAACTGGTCGGCACGGTACAGGCCATCTTTGGCGACGCGCTCGCGCATCGCATCTACCAGTTCCAGCGTCGTGGGCACGCCCATGTCTGCCTGGATGAGCAGCGCCTCCAAGTCATCCCAGGTCTCGTCGGTGATTTCGCCCATGCCCAGGACGCCGACGATTTGCCCAAATACGGATTGTCTTGTGCGCTTCAGTGAATCACGAATACTCTTAAACAAAATAACCCTCACATGATTGACGATTGTATCTATACAAGACACAGAGCGACACAGAGAAATAAGACACATAGATCACAGAGTTTTTTCTCTGTTCTCTGTGAATGCTCAGTGCCCTCTGTGTTCCAGTCCAATGACTCCTGTTTTTTGTTTTCCGGGCGGCATTATACTGCATATCCCAGTTAGAAATGGGCAGCTTGCCAATCTCTCATCTCACATCTCGATGATTTCGCCATCGGCCGTTAGCTGTTCCACGCGCAATGTGGCCTGTTCAAGTTGGAGGTTGCAGCGTTCGGCCAGCTTTTGGCCGCGCTCAAACAAGGCCATTGATGCTTCCAGGGTCAAATCGCCAGCTTCCAACTGCGCCACAACAGATTCCAACTCTTGCAGCGCCGCCTCAAAGGTCAATTCTTCAACAGGTGTAGACATGGCATTTCTCCATTAATTCTGGGTCTATTATAGGACAGAGCTAGAGCAAGAGCGAGAGCTAGAGGCGCATTCCAACAATCCCAATTTTGGTAGGGGCGAGGCGGTTGGCTACCGCTCCCAAAACGCGCACGGCCGTTTCCATCCAACCGCCTTGCCCTTATGCGGAGCGCCAGGTCATTTTGCGGCTGGTGGCCCAGCCTAACAGCAGCGTTAGTAGAGATAGAAAGAGCAAATCCCAGGCTAGCTGGCCCGTAACCGGCCCAATAAGCGTCTGGCGCAGGGCGGAGGCGGCATAGGTGGCGGGGGAAAGTCGGCCGATTTGCACCATCAGCGCGGGCAGCCGGTTTGGGGGAATGACGACTGGCCCCAGGCCGGTGAGCAAGAAAATGAGCAGGGTGATGGTTGATCCGGCATCCTCCGGGGTGCGGGCGGCGCTGCCGATGAGGGCGCCGAGGGCGGCAAGGGGTACGGCCGTCATCAACACCACGACCATCACCAACGGATGCGGCGACAGGGTGATGCCCAGCAAAAAACGCCCGGCCAAAATCGTCACCAGCGTGGCCGGCAGCGACATGAGAAAGAAGGCAATGAGCGTCGCCAGCACGACCATATATCGCTGCACGGGCAGCGTGGCAAAATATTCCAGTGTGCCCATCGCCTTCATAAAGGCGAAATTGCCGGAGACCTTGCCCATATTCTCGAACATCAGCGACAAAACCACGCTGCCGGTGAGAACGTAGGTAAGGGCAGCGGGGTCGGCTTCGCGGGCGAACAACCCCAGAGCGAGCAGGCTGATCACCGGCGCAACCATGCCGGTGATGACCATGCGCCGCCACGACCAGCGATAGTTGGAAAGCTGGATAAGGATCAGGTCAAGGAGTTGGGTGAGGGGTGACGGCCGTTTCCGCTCAATCATGCTCCCCTCCATTCACGTAGTGCATGTACAAATCCTCCAGCGTGGCCGAATGCAGCCGGAAGTCGTCCAGTTGGGTCAGGTCGAGGGTGTGGAGAACGGCCGTTGCCTCCTCCTTACGCAAATACACCAGCCAACGCCCGGCGTCCAATTCATGGCAGCGCAAATTAGCGGGCAGCGGCGGCGGCGATTGCGGCGGGAAAAACAGTTCCAGGCGCAATTGATTATCCACCTGCCGCTTCAAGTCGCTGGGCTTGCCCAACGCCACCAGCCGCCCGGCGCTCATAATGCCCACGCGCTGAATGATTTTCTCCGCTTCGATGGCGTCGTGCGTGATGAAAATGATAGTCGTGCCATTGTCGCGGTTGAGCTGCCGCAGCGCCTGCCACACCTGCTGCCGCCGTTGCGGATCGAGGTGGTTGGTCGGCTCGTCGAGGATGAGGACGGGCGGCTGCCCGGCCATCGTTGCCGCAATTTGCAGCAGGCGGCGCTGCCCGCCGGAGAGTTTGCCGGGGATGCGCCCGCGCAATGGGCCAAGCTGCCACATCTCCAGCAAGCGCTCGCGCTCGCGGCAAGCATCCCGCCGGCTGAGGCCGCGCAAATGGGCGGTGAAGTAGAGGGTTTCGGCGACGGTGAGGCTGTTGAAGGCCAGGCCGTCTTGGGGCATGTAGCCCACGTTCATGGAGATGGCGGTGGGATCGGATGGGGGGAACGGCCGTGCCATAAACACAATCTCCCCCACAGTCGGCGCAAGCAGGTTCACCATCTGCTTAACGAGCGTGCTTTTGCCCGCGCCGTTGTCGCCCAGCAAGCCAAAAATCTCGCCCTGCGCAATTTGTAGGCTCACGTCATCGTTGGCTGGCGTCGTCTGTCCGGGGTAAGTATGGGTGAGATGGCGAATGTCGTAGATCAGCATAGGGTAATTATCCCCCAGTCACCCCCAGCCCAAAGGGTAACACCGCGCCGTTTAGCCTACGCTTTTTGTACCTGCACCGGGAAACGGCCGTCCCCCACCTGCACCTCTAACCCATCCCCTGCCGCTACCTGGCCGACGCTGCGAATGACACGGCCGTCCGCATCACGCACAATAGCATAGCCCCGCGATAGGGTTGCCAGCGGCCCCACCGCCGCCAACTGCGCCTGCACCACTGCTAACCGCCCCTCGGCTTTTGCCAGTTTGCGCTGCATGGCTTGGGCGAGACGGCCGTGCAGCATATCCAACCGTTGGCGATGACTGTCCACGCGCCCACGCGGACTGAGCAGGCTGAGATGACGGGACAGTGTTTGCACCTGCCGCTGTTTTTGTGCCAGGTGATCGGCCATCACGCCGTGCAAATGGGCTTGCACACCCGCCAGCAGCGGCGCGATTTCGGCGATGTCCGGCACGGCCAATTCCGCCGCCGCCGAGGGAGTGGGCGCACGCAAATCGGCCACAAAATCGCTGATAGTGAAGTCTACCTCGTGCCCCACGCCGCTGATGATAGGGTGCTGCGCGGCAAAGATGGCCCGCGCCACGCGCTCGTCGTTGAAGGCCCACAAATCCTCCATCGAGCCGCCGCCGCGAGAGACGAGAATGGTGTCTATGTCGGTACGGCCGTCCAGCCAGCGCAGCGCTCGTACAATTTGCGGCGGGGCGTCGTTGCCCTGCACCAGCGTGGGCGCGATGAGTACCTGCACCAGCGGCCAGCGCCGCGCCAGCACGTTAAGAATATCGCGCAGCGCCGCCGCATCCGCCGAGGTGACGATACCGATTTTGCGCGGGAAAGCGGGGATGGGCTGCTTGTGCGCCGCATCGAACAACCCCTCGTCGGACAACTGCTGTTTGAGGCGCTCGAAGGCCAGGGCCAGGTCGCCGCGCCCGGCGGGCTGCAAGCGGTCGGCGTAGAGTTGGTACACGCCGCCTGCTTCGTAGATGGAGATACGGCCGTGTACCACCACCGCGTCCCCATCTTGCGGCAGCAAACGCAGCCGTTCCGCCGCGCTGCGCCACATCACGCACTTGAGCTGCGCGTTGGCATCCTTTAGCGTGAAATACAAATGCCCCGACCGCGCCTGCGTGAAGTTGGAAATCTCGCCTTCCAATTCCACATCTTGCAAGCGAAAATCCACCTCGAACAAATCACGAATATAATTGGTCAGTTCGCTCACTGTCCAGGTTTGTGGTTCGTACCTGTCTGTCTGCCGCAAAAAACCCATCTCACTCACCACCTGCAAACTTGCCGCTTGCTACTTTTCTCGCCGCGCTTGCCATTCCTCATACGATGGCACATCTTCGCCCACCGACCAAAAGAAAAAGAATGCGCCCATTGGCCCCATGAATTTGAATACTTTGCAGAACTGTTTTTCACGCACGTAGTAGTCTCTGTCCAGTGTGTTCAGCCAGTTTTTGAAGCTGCCGTGTGTGCGGATGTGCTGCTGGCAGAGCCGGGCGTTGTGGATGGTGGCCTGGATTTTACGGCCGTTCCTCACAATCCCCTTATCCTCCACCAACCGCTCCACATCCACCTCCGTGAATGCGGCCACTTTGTCCACATCAAACCCGGCGAAGGCTTGCTGAAAATTCGGCCACTTGGCGCGAATCACCGCCCAACTAAAGCCAGCCTGGAACACCGCCTGCGTAATCTTCTCAAAATACCCCGCGTCATTTTCCGGCACAGCACGCGGTGGAATCTCATAATTGGGAACCGAAGCCATTGTAAACCTCCTAATCGAAAGGATGAAGGATGAATAGAACATCTGCGCGAATTGTAAGGGAAAGTGATGATAAAGGGCAAGTGTTGCCCCCCGTTAAAAGCCCATGATAAAATCACAAAAGTTAGAGGAAAGAGATAGAGCTAGAGTGACTCTTTCCTCTAACCCTATTTCTACACTCTAGCTCCCGGAGGTGCTATCTGGAAAGTTTAGAATTGGCTCATTTGTTGGTAGACACAATTTTGGAGAAGAAAGGAACTGATATTACGCTACTAGATATCCGCGACCAGGCCGTTTTTGCCGACTACTTTTTGTTATGCAATGGAGATAATGCCCGACAATTAGGTGCATTAACCGAAGGCATCGCGGAAGAAGCAAAGAAAAACGCTCGTACCCTTCCCTTAGGCGTGGAGGGAGACCCGCAAAGCGGTTGGATGCTCGTTGATTTTGGCGATTTAATCGTCCACGTCTTCGCCCCCGAAAAACGCAATTATTACAATTTAGAAGAGTTGTGGAGCCAGGCACACACTGTATTGGAAATGCAGTAGGGGCAAGGCGATGCCTTGCCCCTATATAAAAAAGTTGCGGAATGATAACAACGTGAAACGTGATACATCTCTGGTCACGTTTCACGTTTTACGTTTCACGCCATCTTACTCACGGATCCAGCTATCGGTGACGCGATCCCAGGTAACGAGTTCGGATTCATCAAAGAAGATGCTGGTTTCTTTGATGCCATTTTCTACACTGTCAGAGCCGTGTACCAGGTTACGCCCGATTTCCATGCCGAAATCCCCACGAATGGTGCCGGGGGCGGCGCTGACAGGGTTGGTTGCGCCCATTGTGGCGCGGGCGGCGGCAATGGCGTCTTTACCTTCCCAGACCATCGCCACAATCGGCCCAGAGGTGATGTAGTCCACCAGGGCATCATAGAAGGGACGGCCTTTGTGAATGCCGTAATGAGTTTCCGCCAGTTCGCGGCTCATTTGCATGAATTTCATGCCTGCCAGTTTTAGACCACGCCGCTCGAAACGGCCGACAATCTCACCAACTAAACCACGCTGCACACCATCAGGTTTTACTAAAATCAATGTACGTTCCATGTTTTACTCCACTGAATAATTTAGCTAGTCAGCATTTCAGCTTGTCAGGTTGATTACCTGACCGGCTGACCCGCTAACTGGCTTCTAAAAGACAAAGAAAAAGGCAGCTTTGCAAGCGCTGCCTTTTTGTTTTTAAGCGATTCTTTGACCGCCAAATGATAAACGATTCTAGCAATTTTTCAAACTTACATCATGTCTAGCGCCTGACGGTAGGTATCTAGCGCTTTTTGCAGTTGCCCGTTGCGCATGTAGGCATCTCCTAGAAGGCGGCGCATGGCAGGTTGTTTGGGATGTTGCTGCACGGCCGTTTCCAAATCAGCAATGAGAATGCTTAAACCCTGCCCGCTTTCCACCAATTCTTGATACGCTTGCATGGCTTCATCCACATCACCGCTAGAAGCAGCTTCACGCGCCGCATTCAATTTATCGTCATCCACCGAAACAAACGAAGCTGACAACTGCGGTTCAGACAAATCTGCCGATTCGCCTGGTTCTACCTCTGGCAGCGCTCCCACATCAAAGGCGGCACTGGTCAACGGGCCGGTATCAGGCAAAGACAGTTTGTCGAAAACACCGGAAGACGTTATTTCATCTTCGGCAGACAACCAACTGGCGACATCTGGTTCACCTAAGGAACGCAGCCAGCCTGTTTCACCCATGCCGGGCGGCTCCTCGCTGTCGGTTGACAACCACTCCGGCCACGATTCGGTTAGCTCCGCGTTGATGTTAAATTCGGATTCTAGTTCTGCAAAGGCTTCTTGTTCAGCCTGGGCTAAATCTTCGCCAAAATCTACGCTGGCGCCGATTTCTGTGTCGGAGGCCAGGTAGTCATCCGTATCTCCGTCAGAAAGATCGCTCAACCAATCCAGGCTGCCCGTATCCGGTTCATCTTCTTCCAAGGGCAACACGGCTTCCAATGCGGTCACTTCTTCCATTTCCGGTTCTAAATCTGCTTTAGTGGCGAAGAGGGCTTCGAGATCAACGTCATCGGCCATCTCTTCAACTGTTTCGACTGGCTCTGGAGCAACGGCCGTTTCCGCCACAGGGGCTTCCACCGCTTCCACCAAGTCATCCATAGAAAGGCCCTGTTCAGCCATCAGGTCTTGCAGCCAATCCATCGTGTCATCCAGTTCTTCAGGCACGTCTGTCGGCACACCCACGTCACGGGGGAACATGGCATCTTCGGGGAAGACAATTTCCGGCTCATCGCTTTCTATGGCAGGTGATTCTGACACGGCCGTTTCTGGCTCAACCCATTCATCCACTGGCGCAGCAGCTTCTGGCTCAATGACCTCATTAGAAACGACACTTTCCACCTCTTTGGCCTCGCCCAAGTCCTCCATTGACAAGCCCTGTTCAGCCATCAGGTCTTGCAGCCAGTTCATCGTGTCATCCAGTTCTTCGGGCACGTCTGTCGGCACACCCACGTCACGGGGGAACATGGCGTCTTCGGGGAAAACAATCTCGGTGTCCATGCCCGCGGTGACGTCACCGCCAATATCTTCACGCACGTCGTCAACACTTTCTACAGGCACTGCGTCCGGGCGTGCAGCCAGTTCCTCCAGCCAGGCCATTGCTGCATCTGGATCATCGGGAATCGCAGTAATCAATTCGTCTTCGATGGCGGCTAAATCGGGGGATACGGCCGTTTCTTCCGCTTCCATGATCCTCTCAGATGGGGGTGCAACGGCCGTGTCTGCTTCATCTTCACGATCCGCCATGCCTTCCAACCAGGCTAACGCCAGTTCCGGGTCTTCGGGAATCTGATCCACGTCAAAATCTGACGGGACAGCAGGCTCCGGCGGTGCAGCAAACTGCTGCTCAACCCAATCCAACGCTGCCGACAAATCAGACGCCGCCGGATCAGACACCACCGTATCTTTCGTATCAATATCATCCAGGCTGACATCGGCCAGCGCCAACTCTGCGAGCCAGTCTAACGCCGTAGCAACTTCATCAACCGGTTCCGGTTCTACCATTAGTTCAGGCTCAGCAACCTCAACTTCTAATTCTGCCTCATCAATCGGGCCGAGTTCCGGCTGTCGGTCTATAGTGTCGGCTAATGCCCGGTCGGCAACCGTAGGCAGCGGTTCGATAGGCGTGCCCTGTTCGGCGGCTAACTGCTCTAACCAGGCCATCGCATCATCTATTTCGGCTGAAGGGATTTCTTCAGGTGTTTCGGGTTCTGGAGCAGACACTTCTTCTTCAACAACTGCCGGTTCTTCGACGAATTCGGTGGTATCCAAAGAGACGCCTTGCTCGGCGGCCAATTCGGCTAACCAGGCCATCGTGTCATCTAGCTCTTCGGGCACGTCGGTGGGCACGCCTACGTCACGGGGGAACATGGCATCTTCGGGGAAGACAATTTCGGGAACCTCGTCGGTTTCGGCAAATGTCGATTCTGTTTCTGCAACGGCCGTTTCCGCCACCTCTTCTGACTCTTCAGCTAAGTCGCCCAACCAGTCCAGATCGCCTTCTTCTAAATCGGCGTCTTCGGCATCCAGTTCGGCAAACTCAAGAGTATCTGCGGCAACGGCCGTTTCTGCCGCCAATGTTTCTTCGGCCTCTTCCGCCAAATCCCCCAACCAATCCAAAACATCATCTTCTTCTTCGGCAAAATCCAGATCGTCGCTGGACGAGTCGATTTGCGACACCACATCCGGCAACGCAGCAGCGAGTTCATCCAAATCGGTTTCCTCGCCTATATCAAGGCTATCCAGCCAGGAAATGACGTCTTCGACTTCTTCTGCATCAAACAGCCCTTCGTCCAATTCTTCGGGAATGGGAGCCGCTGCGAAGGCCATGTCGGGAACGGCCGTTTCTTCGAAAACTGCTGGCTCTTCATCTATAGAAGGTTGTTCGTCCAGTGAGAACATCTCTTCTTCGCCCTCAGTAATAATTTCCGCCAGCCAATCGTCAACTTCGGCATCCTGTTCTTCGGGCTGTTCCAACGGGGCTAACTCTTCAACGCCCTCTGTCACGCTTTCGTCCAACATCTCGGCCAGCCAATCCTCAGCTTCAGCTTCGGCTTCGCCCAACTCTTCTAACGCCAGCACGCCAGATTCGGCCATTTCCTCTTCCACGAAGTCGAGTTCATCGAGCGCCAGGGCATCGTGAACGGCCGTTTCCTCAACCAACTCATCCCAATCAACAGGTTCCTCGTCTGCCAAGTCTGACTCCGTTGCCAAATCACCCAACCAATCCGCAACGCCTTCCATCACTGCATCTTCCTCAATGAGTTCATCTGATGGTTCAGACTCGAACCCTTCCAACCAGGCCAATGCGTCGTCGTCGGCAGCTTCGGCAGGGGCGGCATCCATTTCTACCTCCGGCCCCTGGTCTGCTTCATCCAGCCAGGCCAGCGTATCCGCAGAACCCGCAGAATCCGTAGAACCCATTTCTGCTTCTGCTTCTGCTTCTTGTTCGGCAGCCATCGCTTCTAACCAGAGCATTCCCGTGTCGGCCGTATCGCTGTCTTCGGCGCTCATATCTTCATCGGGTGTTTCTTCTTCCGCCCAATCTGGTTCTTCCTCATCACTTTCTTGCATCCAATCCAGCATATTAGTCACAGGCAGACTTGCTTCGGCTGCTTGTGCCGATTCCAACAAGCCTGTGAGGATTGGATCGGTTGTTTCTGATTCGTCCGAGACGGCCGTTTGAGAAAGGTCTTGCATCCAATCAGGAAGTTCTTCCTGTTCGTCCGCCGCTAGCAGTGCGTCTTCAGGTTCTTCTGAAGCATCCAATTGCTCTAACCAATCAAAGGCTTCATCCAGGCCTTCCGAGTCATCTTCGGGCATTTCTGGCATATCCTGTGCCATCTCATCCTTATCGCCCATATCCGCTGCCTCCATTTCGCCGGTCTCTTCAAGATCATCTGCCAGCCAATCGAGTAAACTTGTACCTTGTTTTTCCAATGTCACATCAACGGCCGTATCTACAGCAGCAAATGCATCCAACTCTTCAATTTCCGGCGGCTCGATTTCAGATGCGCTTGCGAATTCCTCTTCCTGATCATCTTCTAGCAAAACTTCATCTTCTTCTGAAGCATCCAGCCAATCTGGCAAACCGTCATCATCCAGTGGGCCAGTGGCAAGCTGCGGCTGTTCAGTTAATTGGGAGAGATCAACCTCACCAGTCCCCAATTCATCAGATTCACCTAAGCTGGTAGCAAATAACCAGGAGGGCAGCTCGTCACTTTGCAATGATTCATCTGCCGCAACATCAAGTAACTGATCTAGCTCGATGCCAACAAAATCATCCTCATCAACGGTATCTTCAATTTCCTGATAGGATGGCTCAGACTCCCTGGCCTCTGATGGCAACTCGGTCTCTTCCATCAGCAAGTCATCGTCCACCAAATTCGCATTTAAGCTGCCAAAAAGCTCTGAGATGAAAGCGTCTTCTTCTTCATCCTCATCATCTTCTTCATCTTCGGCGGGTATACCCAGGTCGCTGCTCAGCAACCAATCGGGCAATTCTTCCTGCCCCGTACTCATCATGCCTGTAGCCAAGTCTGGAGACTGGGAAAGCTCTGTAAGGTCTAGTGCCTCGTCTGCCAAAGAGGGTTCAGATGCTGCAACTGCATCTATCTCTTCTGCTATTTCTTCTGCAAGCCAATCAAATTCGTCGTCGGCTAATTGAGCGCTTTCTGGCTCGGAATCGCGTTTAGCGGAGGAGGCTTCTGCCATCTCTGCGCCTAATGGCGCAGTTAATAACCACGCGGGCACTCCTCCTTCGTCAACTTCATCGGGCACGGCCGTTTCCTCTGCATCAGCAGCACCCAATGGTGCTGTCAATAGCCAACCAGGAACGGCGCCCTCTTCGGCAGGGGACTCATCAGGCACGGCCGTTTCCGCATCCTTCACTTCATCTCCGCCAAACCAATCCTCCATATCGCCAGATTCCAAATAAGCTGGCTCCAACCCAGACTCTGCTTCTTCAAGCCAATCCATCTCATCCGCAGCAGGTTCTGACGCTTCCTCATCCACAAACCAATCTGTTTGCGGCTTATCTGACTCCTCATCCTCATCTTTGAACCAATCTGTGCCGCCAGTGGCAGATTCCGGTTCCTCGTCTGACACAGACGCCAACTCCCGCAACCAATCTGCGGCCGTTTCGTCATCAAGCTCTATGGCCACCAACTCATCGGTTGTTGTTGTCGCCAACCAATCTGGCATCTCTTCAACAGCACCAGTCGGCGGTTCAGCCTCTTCCGCAAACAAATCCGCAGCTTCTAGCATCGCTGAACTAACTAGCTCGTCATCGTCGGCGGCAGTCACACCAGAATCCAACTCCGCCAGCCACTCTTCCTCAGGCACAGCAGCTGTGGCCGTCGGCATCTCATCCAAGAACCAATCAGTTCCTTTTTTACCCTCAGGTGGTTCTGCTGCTTTTAGAGCTGCATCACTCTCTGAAAATTCCATATCTTGCAGCCAGGAGTAAATCTCACCATCGTCGGTGACGGTTTCATCTTCAACCCAATCCGTGCCGACATCAGCCACATCGCTAGCAACTCCATTCGAGCTGCTCAAGCTCTCCACCGTCACCTGGTCTGGCAATGAGGGTGCGCCTAGTGTCTGGAAGGCTTGCCCAACGGCCGTTTCCGGGTCCAAATCCGCCTTTGAGACTTGTGTCAACGCCTGCAACGTTTGCAAATATGTCTGCGCTTCGTCAATGCGCCCCGCCACCAACCAAATCTCTCCCAGGATGGCATTCACCTGAATGCAATTAGGCAGCTTCTCCAACACTTGCAGGCAAACATTTACCGCCTCCATGCGCTGCCCATCTCGCCACAATGTTTCTGCCAGCAACACATCCTGGTCAATCCGGCTGCCATTCTCCTCACGCAGCGCCAGCAGTTCCGCAGCCGCCATCTGATACATTTCACCACGGAAATAAAGGTGTGCCAGCGCATTTTGATTCAGCGGCAAAGGCCCCGTTTGATGCTTCCGATCACGGGTACGGTACAGCCCATGCAATTCCTGTTGAATCGGTATATTGTAGGGTTCCAGCTCATAGGCACGTTCCATGTGCCAAACAGCTTCCGGTAAATGTCCCTCTTCGCGGTGGATAAACGCCAGCCCGACGTGAGAAATAAAGTCATTGGGGTCAGCGCTGAGTACACGATGAAAAATGTCCGCAGCATCCGCATACATATGCTGCTCCAACAACGAGTTTGCCAGCGCCCGGTAAGTGTCAATATGGCGTGGGTATTGTTGCAAGATGTGGCGGCAGTGCTGTGTTGCTTCGTTGTAACGGCCGTCTTCAAGAAGCTGGTTAATCAGTTCAAGATAATCACGCAGAACGGTTGTAGCCACAAGAATCCCTCTAAAATTAATTCTTACGTCAACTTAAACAAATATTATGCAAAGTTTAGCTTAATATGGCAAGTGTCGCCGTTTGAGTTTTTGTAGTAAATCAGTCACATCTTGCTCAGGAGTGGGCTGCGGGCCTAGCGGATCATGCAAATCATCACGACCCAGCAACGCGTAAATCACGTTCAAAATGCCATAAGCCAACACATCTTGATGGTAGCCGCCTTCCAGCACAAAAAGGATACGGCCGTCACACACATCCTCTGCCAGCGATACCAATTCACGAGCCATTCCAGCGTACCCAGTCAGACTTAGTCCCGCAGAAGCCAACGGGTCTTGCCAATGTGCATCAAAACCCGCCGAAACTAAAATCAAGTCCGGGGCAAAATCTACCGCCTTGGGACGGATAAGTTCGCGCAAGACACGGCCGTATCCCACATCCCCTACATGCGGCGGCAATGGCACATTCACCGTGTATCCGTTCCCCTTACCCTGCCCTATTTCGCCCAAAGAACCAATACCCGGATAAAAATAGTTAGGCATGTACAGGTGCAGCGAAGCAAACAACACACTCTCATCCTGATAAAAAATGTGCTGTGTGCCATTGCCATGATGCACATCAAAATCCACAATAAAGACACGCTGTATACCATACGTGTCTTGGGCATGGCGAGCCGCCACAGCCACATTGTTAAACAAACAGAAACCGCCCGCACGGTTTACTTCGGCATGATGGCCCGGAGGCCGCACCAAAGCCATGCCATTTTGCACCTGCCCACTCAACATGGCATCAACCGCAGCCGTGACGCCACCCGCCGCTAACAAGGCTAGTTCGTAACTCTCCGGGGTAACGTATGTATCACCGTGATCTAGCAGGCCGCCGCCTCGCTGCGCCTCGCCCCGTATGCGCTCAATGAGGCTGGCGGCGTGAACCCGGCGCAGTTGTGGCACCGTAGCTGGAATGGGAGAAACGGCCGTCAATGCCGACAACACACCAAATCGCTCCAACGTGGGCAGCAATTTTGCCAGTCGGTCATGATTTTCCGGGTGATTCCACCATGTATGGGCATGGGCTGGCGCATAAACCAAAGCCGTACTCATTTACCTCTTCCTCTCCTGCAATTCAACATAACTCAAGGCCCATTATACCACACCCCCCAATAAAAAAGGGGCAGCCCTGCTACCCCTTACAATGAACAAGTTGCAATGAACGATTAACGTTTACCAGCAACCAACTTCTAGCAGCCAGCAACCAGTTAACCGCCCAACAACATATAAATCAATCCCTGCCCATTTGCAAAAAAGGCCACCAACCCGGCAAACACCACCGAAGCCATCGACATCAACTTGATCAAAATATTCAACGATGGGCCAGACGTATCTTTGAACGGGTCGCCAACGGTATCACCCACCACAGACCCCTTGTGCGCTTCAGACCCCTTGCCGCCGTGATGCCCTTCTTCGATATATTTCTTGGCATTGTCCCAGGCCCCGCCAGAGTTCGCCATCATAATAGCCAGCGCAAAACCGGCTGTCAGCGTACCCGACAACAGGCCCAGCACCCCAGCCACACCAAACAAAACACCCACAATCACCGGAACCAAAAGTGCCAGCACAGAGGGTTTAACCATCTCTCTTTGCGCAGACAATGTGCTAATTTCGACGCAGCGTGCATAGTCCGGGCGAGACGTACCCGCCAAAATGCCATGATCTTCACGGAATTGACGGCGTACTTCTTCCACCATATCGCCGGCTGCACGCCCCACCGCCCGCATCGTCATCGCCGAGAAGTAGAAGGCGGTCGCCGCACCAATGAACACGCCAATCAACACGGCCGGATTCAGGATGGTAACGTTGTAATGGGTCATGAAGTCTTGCATGGTCCATTCGGCAATGGCACGGCCGTTTACCAACGGCAGTTCCGCGCCACCATGCAAGGTCAAAGCCAACCGCACTTCCTCCAAATAAGCCGCCAACAGTGCCAACGAAGTCAACGCTGCCGAACCAATGGCAAAGCCCTTCCCCATTGCCGCCGTGGTATTCCCCACCGCGTCCAACTGGTCTGTGCGCTCACGCACGCGGGGGTCAAGCCCCGCCATTTCCGCATTACCGCCAGCATTATCCGCAATCGGGCCATACGCATCCGTCGCCAGTGTAAAGCCCAACGTCGAAAGCATCCCCACCGCAGCAATGCCCACACCATACAAGCCCATCGAGATATTCGACACACCACCCATCACATAAAAACTAATGGAAATACCAGCCACAATCGCAATCACAGGAATACCAGCCGATTCCATCCCCACAGCCAGCCCCTCAATCAATAACGTAGCGGTACTGTTGCTGGCTTGCAGCGCAATCTCTCGCGTCGGCTTATAAGCGTGCGAAGTGTAATACTCCGTCGCCTTACCAACGATAATGCCCACGATCAGCCCAACCAAAATAGAAACCCACACAGCCCACGCATTCGGTAGCTCCAAAATGAAAACAACCGGCAGCGATAAAATAGCAATGCCAAGAGAGCTGCCATACAACCCTCGGCTGAGGGCGTTAATGAGCTGTGCCTGACTGGCCCCTTCTTGCGTGCGTACCAGATATACACCCATAATAGACAAGACAACGCCAACCGCCGCCAACACCATCGGCGCAGCAATGTAGCGAAGCTGCATTTCCATTTGGGTCATGCCATTCAAAAAGTCTTGCCCCGCAACCACAACGGCCGCAACACCAAGAGCGGCCGTTGCCAAAATAGACCCCGCATACGACTCGTACAAGTCCGCGCCCATGCCGGCCACATCACCTACATTATCGCCCACATTATCTGCAATCGTCGCCGGGTTACGCGGGTCGTCCTCTGGAATACCCGCCTCAACCTTGCCAACCAGGTCCGCACCCACATCAGCTGCTTTGGTGAAGATGCCACCGCCCACACGGGCAAATAGAGCCTGCGTTGATGCACCCATGCCAAAACTAAGCATCGTCGCCGTGATTTGCGGCAGTGGGTTGCCAATGCTAATGAAGCTATTGGGAGCAAACTTCGGGAAGCCATAATAAAGGATGAGGAACCAGGCCGTAATGTCTAGCAGAGCAAAACCAACAACAACAAGGCCCATCACCGCTCCGGCCCGCAGCGCCACTTTCAGACCGCTGTCCAGGCTGTTGCTGGATGCCTGGGCAGCGCGTGCGGCCGCATTGGTAGCTGTTTTCATACCAAAGAAACCACATAACGCGGAAAACAACCCGCCAGTCAAAAAGGCGACGGGCACAATCGGGTTTTGCAATCCTAACAATGACAACAGCACGAAAATGACAAAAAGGGCTGCAAAAACCATGCCAACAACGCGATATTGACGGCTGAGATAGGCCATCGCGCCTTCGCGCACAGCCTGCGCAATCTCTATCATGCTCGCATTGCCTTCGCTTTCTCGCATCACCTGCCGATAGAAAATCCAGGCATACACCAAGGCTAAGACTGCACCGATTGGGGCTAACCACCAAATCCAGGGAAGGGGAGTACGTTCCAAATTGCTGCTTTGCGCTAAAAAGATCGTGTCCATGAAATTTACCAGGCCTCCTGCGCGATAAATGGAAATATAGTCAAATAGGAAGTAAGCATTCAATCCCTCAAGTGGTCTTTAATTTTCTTGGGCGAAACCTCAGCCCCCTCTTGTGAGTAAAAGGCTCACAGCTTTGAATACTTACTGCTAGGAAAAAGGAAAACGGGAGGCGACCCGCTTTCATTTTGCTGACGCAAAAAACCCCCCAGTTACAGAGGGGGCTACAAGGCAAGATTGTAACGAATTGCACAATGGCTGTCAAACCTACACAAGCCCTTGTAGATACCTTATCGCGTTTCTAATCTTCAAGGGGTATCAGCAGGAACTCAGCCCCGGCTTCTGTATGCAAATTCTGACAGGGGCCAGGATCGCAAGTGTAAGGGTCGAAAATGCCTATGCGCAGTTGCACCGCGTTTGTCTGCGATGGCAAGATGTGCCGCTGAAGAATCAGATCGCCGGACTGCCAATGCGAATACCATAATCCCTGCGGATCGACGGCATCCCACCAGGCATCGTTTGTTAGCATTGCCCCCGCCCCGTCCAATACATGCACAAATACGCTGGCAGGGGAAGACGGCCGTTTCTCCACCCGCCAATAACTCGTCAATACTAGCTCCTCCCCGTCCCGCACCAGATCATATCCCAGCAGACGGAACTGCCCGCCAAACAGCGTGTCCATTTTGTATTCAGGCTGCACTGCAAGCCCGGCGGGGATGGCATAATGGACAAAGTTCTTTTGCTGCTGCACTGTACTGCCCTGTGCCACCAGCCACGCTTCCCAAAAGGGGTCTAGCTCCAAAATAGTGGGCCGGAAAAGATGATATGTACCGTCTACCACTTGCGGCAAAATCAATGTTCCTTGTCTTGGATCAAAATAGCTTAAAGCGATGTCTTCGCGGCGTGTGAGCAACTGCATGGAGGGCACATCCATTGTATCGGGAGACCAGGCAGCGATCACGGCCGTTTCCAACTCCTCATGCGTATCCACGTACCCCCCAATATCTGCCAGGGCTGCCTGCCAGACAAATTGCACTTCTTCGTTGTTGGGCCAGGTATGAAAGATAGAAACGGCCGTCCCCATAAATTGGGTCACCACCCCCACACCCAGCCATATATAGGCCAATTGTGTGGAAAAACGACGCTTTTCTGTGGAAAACTCACCGAATCTGGGCATAAGTTGGACAACGGGAATGGCCAGCAGTGGCAGGGCATTGATCATGCGAATACTGCTGGGGGCATCGGCCGTAACCAGGCTCGGTGTCATAGATACGGCCAGCCACAACAACACAAACCCATATTTGGGGGTACGCCAACGCCATATCAACTTCGCCAATCCCGCATAAAACAGCAGCGCCAGAAACGGGTTGAAGAACGGCCGTGCCGCCACATTTTGCCGCCACAATGGATCGCCCTCAAATAAAAAGCCGCGCAAAATGAGCCAAGCATTTTGCAAAACCGGGCGCACATCTCCTGCCAGCAGCGCCCGCAGCGGCGCATCCACTTCGCCAATGCGGAACTCCGCGCCGGGATGAGACAGCAAATAGAGCGCCAGCGGCACGGCAACCAGGGCATAGATCAGCCAAAACAGAGCCACATCGCGCCACCGCGCCCGCAGTTCCCGCCAATGAAACACAGCCAGATACACCGTCCACAACCCATAAAAGATGGGCACGGCACGTGCCGCCATGTAGGTGTGGAAGCTCAGTCCGGCGAAGAGGCCAGCAAAAGGAATGACAAGGTGACAGGGTGACGGGGTGACTGTTCACCCCCTCTCTCCCACGCAGTCCACCAAAAGTAGGCAGACAGGCCGGATAATACAGGTAGGGTGATAGCGCGGAGGGCAAGGCGGCTATAAAAGGTAGGCCAAAATAAAATAGCGAGAATCGCGGCGGAAATTAACGCCTCACGGCGACCAAACAGGCGGCGGGTGAGGACGTAGCTGACAGCGACAAGCAGCAGTCCGGCAAAAACAGCAGGCAGGCGCAGCGCCAGCACGTTATCCCCCAACAAAGCTACAAATCCAGCCTGCAAATAATGAAAACCAGCCTCGTGCCCATAAGCACGGGTGAAATAAATGGCATGTTCGCCCGCTAAAATGGAGCGGTCAATCAGCCAATTAGCAACTTCATCGTGTTCAATGCCAGGGGGAGAAAGGTTGTTGAGACCAACCAACCGCAGCGCCGCGGCCAGCAGCAAAATGAGCAAAAGGGTAAACTGTGCAAGACGTTGGCGGGTCATGAAAGATTAGCCGCTAATCAAAGACCTGATTGCCTGCAAAAAAGCCCTGTGAAGCCTGAATGGCTTGCTCCGCCTGTGACCCAGATACGTGGGCCGTACCGCCATAATCGCCAAGATTTCGTATTTCAAAAAGCCAGTTTAAGTTCTTGCCATGATCCTTACTTAACCTGCTTGTTTTGACAAATCGTTGGTGGATGGAAGCAATAACGCCGCTGTGTTTGCTAAATTCCAAACCTTCATTGAGCAATACGGCCGTAGCTCCATAAAAAGCAGCATAATACGCACGAGACGCAGCAAAATCGTAGTAACCTTTGTTAACCAATTCTCTCGCCGCCTGGAGAGACCGCTCTGCCCGCTCCAAATTGGCAGCAATTTCTTGCTCGTATTCTGAGGTCATACCGCTATTCCCTCACGGCGAGCATTGCGGTAAAGCTGAATCGTGCCACGCTCATACTCTTGTATCGTCACCGGTCTAGCTGAAATAAGCTGCTCAGATTCCAACTGGATAGGGTATAAAACATCAATGATGTGACGCAGTTCCACAAAATAATCGAAGGGTGTATTTAATAAAACAAGCAAGTCAATGTCGCTCATCGCATCAGCCTGATTGCGGGCAACAGACCCGTACAAAATCAGACCCTTGAATTGAGTGCCGTATTCACTTTCAAGAACAGACTGACATTTTCTGATGACATCATTTTTAATGGTCATTTCGTTTACCTTCAACAGATTCCCTCATGCCACCTCACGCGGTTCAGTCAGCAAACGCAAGCCTTCCAGTATTTGCCGCACACGTTCTTTTGACAATACTCCTATCTTTTCTGTCAAATCACGTTTGTTAACCGTGTACAACTGCGAAACATTGACCACACTGGATTTAGGTAAATTGGCCTCGCCTTTTTGCAATCGCACATTTCCAGGAGCTTTCATGATTTGTAAATTTGAAGTAAGGGCGCAAACCAACACCGTATTGATCCGGCTGTGGTTAAAAGCGTTGTTCTGGATAACAACGTAAGGGTGCAAGTAGCCAGGCTCTGACCCTGCCGGTGTACCCAAATCAACCCAAAAAACGTCGCCTTGATTAATTACCATGATCCTTCAACCATCTCCCGCTGTTTCCGCTGCATAGCAGCCATGCGTGCTTCTTCTTCGGGATCAGGCGAGTCAACATACGCTGCGTTAATAGCATCTAGCAACTGCTGGTTTTCACGTCGTTGCAGAAATTCTTCGACGGCCAGCACAAACAAGTGGCTGCGGGGAATGCCTAACTCTTGCGCTGCCTCATCTACCTGTTCTAACAACGGTCTCTCTAAAGAAATTGCAGTTTTTACATTTGCCATCTTTACACCTTTACACCTGTAATCAGCATAAAGTTAGTATAACAAACGGTATTCCGAATGTAAATACTCAACTCAGGAAACGCAGCCGCCGAGTAACGGCCGTTGGCAAAGTGGCCCGCAGTATCTGTTTCTCGTCGTCGCCAATAACGCGGAAGAGCCACAGGCCGATGGGATAGGCAATGATGCCGATCACGGCCGTTCCCACCCCCACCACCTGATACCCAAGCCACATCAACCCCACCATGATCACGGTGACGAGCAACGGCCGTACCGCCAACCGCCCCCAATCCAATCCCCGCATCCGCTTCCGCAAGTAATACTCAAACACCAGCAGCAGCACCACCTCCGACAAAATCGTCGTCACCGAAGCCGCCACATAGCTGTAAGCGCGGATAAACAACGCATTGGCGATAATGTTAAAGCCCACCGCAATGGCAAAGGCCCGCGGCTGCATCCGCTCCAAACCCAGCGCAATCAGCACATAATTGGTCACACTGTTCAGCCAGCCAATAGGGATTGACCAGATCACAATTTGCAGCGCGATGGCTCCGTGTGGCAAAAACTCGCTGCCGCCCAGCACCGCCACCAGCGGATAGGCCAAAAAAGTCGTGATAGCGGCAATCGGCAGCGCCAACAGCAGCATAATTTTCAGCGACATCTGGTACATGCGCCGCGCTGCCTCCACCGAGCGCTCAATTTCCCGCGAAATAATGGGGAACAGCGCCAGCGTGAAGTACGAGGGCACAATTTGCAGCGCATTGAACCATTTATAGGCGCTGCTGTACCAGCCCACCACCTCCTCGCCATTCGGTAGCATCGTGCGCAGCAAATACACATCCACCGAAATGAACACCGTTTGCAGTAAATGAATCAGCATCAGCGGAAAGCCGAGGCGCACCATGCGCCGCTGCAAAGGCCAGTCCACTTGCCAGGGGCCAGGCAGGGCAAAATTGCGCCACGCCGACATCCCTAAAATGCCCAGGGTGATCAGGTTGGTGAGAATGGAAACGGCCGCCAATCCCACAAAACCCATCCCCAACAACAGCGCCGCCACGCCAAAGCCAACCTTCATCATCGTCGTCACGGTGGTCACGGCCGCTGGCGTCTCCGCCTTTTCGTAGACATAAAACAGCCCCGTCACCCCTTTGGACATGCCAGAAATGACCATGCCAATCATGATGAAGCCAATTGCCACAATTTCCGGGCGGGTGAAGGGATTGCTGAACAAATTCGTGCCCGCGACCAGCGCCAGCATGGGCAGGCTGGCAAAGACGGCCGCGCCCAAACGCAAAATAGTCGTATTCAGCAAATAACTGCTGGCCTGCTCCCGCGCCTTCGACACCTCGCGGATGACGAGAATGTCCAGCCCAAAATTGGCAAGAATGTCAAAAATACCGGCGGCGGCGATGGCTGTGGCAAAACTGCCCGCGTCGGCCGGCCCCAACACGCGCAGGTAGTACATGGCAAAGACAAACTCGATGCCTTTGTTGAAGAGGTTGAGCGCCATCGGCGCGGCGCTGTTTTTGGCGATGCTGCGCGTGGTCGTCATCGCCGCATCCGGTTTGACGATGGCCTGCCAGCCCCACACCACCAACCCAAACAGCAGCACAATCACACCCATCGCACTCAACAGCCCGCCCAACTGGAAGCTGGCGGGGCTGTAGCGGAAGCGCACTGTCCAATGCCCCGCGTCCAGCATCACGCCGCGAAAGTTGCCGTTGACGCGGGTAATGGGTACTTCGATTTCGTCGGATTCGGTGGTGTTGTACGGCCGTACATACGCCTTCCATCCCGCAAAATAACTATCATTCAAGATAAGCCACGCTGGTTCCGCCGCCTCCGCGCTCACCAGCACCTCGCGGTTGTCATAGTGGTCAATTGTGGCCGGGGAATAGAGATTGGAGATTGGAGATTGGAGATTAGAAACAGGCAATTTCCAATCTCCAATCTCTACCACCACATAATTGCGCGGGTCAAACTGCGTCAGCGCCGCCAGGACATCATCCGCCAGCACGGTGCTGCTTTGCGGCAGCGTGTAAGCACGGGGGGCTACCGCCAGATTTTCGTAGACGCGCAAGCCATCGCCCTGCCACGCCAGTTGCAGCTTGGGCAGGTCAATCGTTTCGGAGGTGATGATGTATTTGACGTTGAGTACATCCAGCAGCGGCGAGTTCAGCGATTCCCAGTTGACGATGGGCTGGATGCGGTTGTATTGCAGCTCATTTTGCGGCTCGATGGCCGACATATAATCCACAAACTGCCGGGGGATGATGGAATCGTAGCCGCGAATGTCTTGCAGGTCGTACAGCCAGCCGGAATTGGCGTTGAAGGGCTTGTCGCCATGCGGTGCAAAACTGGTAATGCGCCACTCGCCGGGCTGCTGTTCCAGCCATTGCACCAAGTCGGGTTTGTAGTCGAGGAGGGCGGGATCAACGGCCGTATTAAACCCCACATTCGCCACAAACAAATCTAGCATCAGCGCCGCCGCCGCCATAAACAGCCAAATGGGAATGCCGCGCACGTAAATGGGGCAGCGGCTGACGCGCAATACCGTCCCCGTCGCCACCAACATCAGCCCCAAAATGAATAGTTGGCGAAACTCGAAGCTGTAAAATGCCCGCGCATCGGGAAAAGCCAAATCAGCCAGCGCCAATCCGTGAAACAGGCGCTCAACCAATGGCTCCACACTGGCATAGGCCGCCCGCGACGCGAACAATCCCGCGATCAGCAGCAGCCCGCCCCAAAAAGCCAGCCCCGCTAGCAGAGAGATTAGAGATTGGAGATTAGAGATTGGCGGTTGGCGTCTCAATCTCCAATCTCTAATCTCTAATCTCTGCAACACATCCATGCCGAAGCCGGCGAGTACGGCCGTAAACAACGACAGCGGAAACACCCAACGAAACGGTGTGCGAATCTGGTCGGCAAAAGGCAGGCCATAATAAATGAGTGCATACAACGGCGTGCCAAAAATGAAGGCCAACGATAACACACTCATCGCCGCAAAAAAGCCCGTTTGCGCACGGCGGTCGTTGGTTGTTGGTTGTTGGTTGCTGGTTGCTGGTAACTGACCACTGGCTACTGACCACTGATTACTGATTACTGAAAACAAACTAAGCAAAACTAAAAACAGCGGCAAAATCCCTAAATACGCGCCGCCTTCGACATAATTTTTGATGCCCCACTCGCTGGTTCCGGGCAGGGCGACGGTTTTGCCGGTGAAGGCATCCGTATAACTTTGCATCGCCGGACTGCCAAAAAAGTTGGGCATGACAAAAGCCAGCGCCCGCCGCGCCGGGAAAGCGTAGCTGCGCACCTGTGCCAGCGTCGTCTCGCCGCTGCGGAAGTTGGCCTGACCCACCTCAAAAAAGGGCACAAATTGGATGCCGCCGAGCATGAGGCCGACGAGTACCATGCCGAGCAGCCAACCGAGGGGTTTGAGGGATGAAGGATGAAGGATGAAGGATGAAAGGGGACGCTTGACGCTTGCCAACCATCGCCACAGGGCATAGATGCCCATGACGAGCAGGGTGTAGTAGGTGATTTCGATGTGCCCGGCGAGAATTTGTAGACCGAGAGCAATGCTGCCAACGGCAACCCACAAAACGGTCAGACGTGGGCGATTAGAGATTGGAGATTGGAGATTAGAGATTGGCGCTTCAATCTCCAATCTCCAATCTCTAATCACTAATTCAATGCAGGCCAACAGCAAAGGCAGCCACGCCGCCGCGCCGCTGATCATGGGGAAAACGGCCGTGCTCGCCAACAAAAACCCGCTCCCCTGATACACCAGCCCAGCTATCACCGCGCTGGCGCGGCGCATCCCCAGCACGCGGCCAAACACAAACGCCAGCACCCCGGCCAGCCACACCTGACTCACCGCATACCAGCCATACGCCTTCGTCAGCGGCAAAAACAGAAACAGCCAGCTAAACGGGTACAGCATCGAATGCTGCCCTGTTGCCAGGAAGGGCATGCCCGCGAATAAGTCGGGATTCCAGAGGGGGATACGGCCGTTGCGGATTTCGTTAACAGCAAACCGCTTCCAGGCGTAATTTTCAATGATGAGATCAGTCAGTAAGGGGTTTTGTGGCTGGTCAATGCCATAATTAGCAGCTTGAGATGCCCAGGGTTCCCACTGAAACAGATTGTCTACCGGCAGCATCGTCTTGCTGCCCAGAGTCACAGGCCCATACAGCAGCAAGGGCAACAGCAAAAATCCAAAAATGATGAGGATGTGGGAGAGGAACGATTTACGCCCCATTCACCAATGTCCGCAGCAGCGAATCCATATCCGTATACTCATAATCATTTGAAGAGAGAAACGTAACATGCACATTCAAACGGTCTGTAATGCCCATGTCTTTAATACGGTGTCTCTCCAATGCCGGGTAAAAGTATGGAACCGATGCTTGCAATCGCATATCACACCGACGCGCTAATTTGCTACATTCCGATGCGGACGTAACCAAAACATAATCTCCTGTATCCAGGTGACCCAGGAAATCATCCGCATGGCTGGTTTCCTGCACAGCATTGGTCAACATCAAAGCGACCGCCCGCGACACATCATCGGCAGCCACAAAGCCATAGCTATCTCGGAATGCGTTCAGCCCTTGCATTTGCACCAACACCAGCCCCCAGTTCATACCCTGCACGGCCGTTTCCAGACGCTCCCGCATAGCAGACCCTTCCGGCAAACCCGTCACCGGATTCATCATACTACTGCGGCTGGTACGCCGCAGCGCATTACGTACCCGCAAGCGCAGTTCCTGAATGTCAAAAGGCTTGGTAATATAGTCAACCGCCCCCAACTCCAGGCCAGCCAATTTATCCGTTTGCTCTCGCTTCTCTGTTAGAAAAATAACCGGCAAATCCTGTGTACGCCGATTAGCACGCAACCGGCGGCACACTTCATACCCATCAATATCAGGCAAGCGAATATCCAACATCGCAATATCAGGCATAAAATCGCTAATCTTTTGCACAGCCTCTTCGCCACGTCCGGCAAAAGCCACCTGGTATCCCTGCACCTGAAAATACGCTGTGAGCATGTCCGATAAATCGGCATCATCCTCAACAATAAAAATTTTGAGTTTTTTCTGTTCGTCAGCCATCTACTACTTCCCCTTGTGGGCTGGCTTCTCAAAGCAGATCATTTGCTAGGTACTGCTTGCAGGTTAATAAAGCCAACAATGTAAAAATTTGACAACGCCGCCTGGCAACGAAGTTAGTTATTTAATAGGCTCTTTGTCAATTCTAAAGACACACGAGCGTGCGCCCATCGCTATACACTCTATTTCTTCGATACGGAATTCCAATCCGCCACTGACCCAACGCAATGACTCTTGCAGAATACCTACGGCAATATAACAAATCGGGCGATCAGCCTTACGTCCCCAACACATTGAACAGCGATCAATGTAATACAAGAAATGATCATCAAATTCTTCAACGCGGCTGGTCTGATCACTAAATTGACTGAAGATTCGGGCGACAGCGGGGACGCCTATTTTCAGTTTGGCTTGCAAGGGCAATATTTTGAATGCCAGATCGCCCACACCAGCAAGGGCACCAAACTGTTTGAGTCCGCGAGAAAAAATAGCTCGTCCGCCACGCAAGGCCAAACCACGTCCGCCGCGCGGGCCATAAATTTCATCAAGACTTTGGGTGAGGTTGGCAATATTGGCGAAGTCGAATTGTTTTTCCAGATTATCTGCGGGAGGTTCTTGAATGAACTGAGGCATATTCGCCAGATTTAGCAGCGCGTTCAGGCCATTACGTCCCATCACTTCTTCCATGGAAGCAAGTAAGATTCGTCCCATTTTATTGGGGTAGTAATAACCGCTAATAGGAACCAAGTCTTTCACTAAACTCTCCGACAATGCTCTTGGCTTTGCTGCTTTGTTCTGATTGACTTAGCCAATTGCCAAAAGAAAATTTTTAGGCTAAGCCAAACAACTCAACAAAATTAAGTATAACAAGGGGGGAATAATTAAACAAAGGATTTGTATGGGACGACAGGCTTACGTATTTATAAGTTAGCCGCTCCCCACACGCACCGGGTATAATTTGGCACATAACGAGGAGACATCTATGGCAACAGGGACAATGTTTTTCCCTTCTGATTTTTTATGGGGTACGGCAACGGCCGCTCATCAAGTAGAAGGCAACAACGCAAATAACGACTGGTGGCAGTGGGAGCAAGGCACAGGGCATATCTTGCAAGAGCATCGTTCTGGGTTGGCTTGCAACTGGTGGGAGAATGCGGAAGCGGATTTGGATAAAGCGGCAGAAATGGGCACAAATGCGCACCGTTTATCTCTGGAGTGGAGCCGTATTGAGCCAGAACCGAGCCGTTTTGATAAGAATGCCCTTGAGCGCTATCGCCAGATTTTGCAGGCGATGCATGATCGGGGCATTGAGCCGATGGTGACGCTGCATCATTTTACAAACCCGTTGTGGCTGGTGGAGAAAGGGGATTTTGGCACGGCCGTTGTCGTAGACTACTTTCAACGCTACACAGCCAAAGTGGTGGAGGTATTGGGCGATCTTGTACCCAAGTGGGTGACGATTAATGAACCGCTCGTGTACGTCTTCATGCGTTATCTGGAAGGTACATTCCCGGCACCGCAGCAAAAGGGATGGCCCGCAGCCGGACAGGCATTGCGCAACTTATTGCGCTGCCACGCGGCCGCATACCACACAATCAAGGAACGGCAGCCGGAGGCCCAGGTGGGGGTAGCAAAGAATCTGGTTATTTTTGCCGCACGGCCGTCTCAGGGAACAGCCGCTCGCTGGTGGGCCAAACGGCTGAACTGGCTGTACAACGAAGCGTGGATGGAGGCCATGACGAACGGCCGTTCCCGCTTCCCCTTTGGCCGAGGACAAATCCCACACCTGGCCGGTTCCTACGACTTCATCGGCATCAACTACTACACTCGCTTTTATGCCAAATTCCCGCCTCTGGGCGGTCTGCTGCATGAAGAGTGGGAACCAGGCGCTGTGGTCAGCGATGGCAACTACGGCGAAGTGTACCCCGACGGGCTGTTCCAGGTGATCAAAAGTGTGCTGCGCTATGATAAGCCAATATACATCACAGAAAATGGTGTGCCGGATATAAAGGATGAGATACGGCCGTCCTTCATCCTCACCCACCTGCGCGAGGTCTGGCGGGCAATCAGCTTTTGCTTTCCCGTGATGGGCTACTACCACTGGAGCCTGGTAGACAACTTCGAGTGGGATCGCGGCTGGACGCAGCGATTTGGCCTCATCGCCATGAATCCAGAAACACAGGAAAGAGAACTACGTACAAGCGGTCAACTCTACACCGAGATTTGCCAGCAAAACCAGATCAGCAGTGAGATGGTGGCAAAATATGCACCGCAATCATCAGACATACTCTTCCCCGGAAAAGCCCCTGCGTGAAACGTAAAGAGCGAAAAGAAAATCATCACGACATCCCATCAGAGGTATGATATAATCGTCAGTCACCACCGAAAGGTAGCATTCACTTTCATTTTGGAGAAAAAATTATGTCAGGACATTCAAAATGGTCCACCATCAAGCACAAAAAGGCGGCGGTAGACGCCAAACGCGGCAAGCTCTTCACACGTTTGGCCAAAGAAATCACCATTGCTGCCCGCGAAGGTGGTGGCGATCCCGCATTCAACAATCGTCTGGGGCTAGCCGTTGATAAAGCCAAAGCAGCCAATATGCCCAAAGACAATATTGACCGCGCCATTAAACGTGGCACAGGTGAATTGGAAGGGCTAGAACTGGTTGAAAACGTCTACGAAGCCTATGGGCCGCATGGTGTAGGCATCATTGTGGAAGTGGTGACGGATAACCGCAACCGCGCTGTGGCCGATTTGCGCCACGCACTCAGCAAAAATGGTGGCAGCCTGGCTGAATCTGGCTCTGTCGCCTGGCAGTTCACACGCAAAGGCTACATCAACATCACCGAAAAGGTCGATCAAGATGAACTATTCTTGGTTGCAGCCGATGCGGGCGCTGATGATGTGCAATTTAGCGAAACGGCCGAAATTTACGTTGACATAGATTATTTTCAGGCTGTGCAAAAAGCGTTGGAAGAAGCCGAGATCAAGGCAGACGAAGCCAGTTTAATTTATGACCCGAACACTCCGATGGAATTAGGCGTGTCAGAAACGATGCAGGTCATGCGGCTAATTGAAAAACTAGAAGACCTGGATGACGTGCAGAACGTGTATTCGGCGCTTGACATCACCGATGAAGCCATCGCCGAGATGGAAGAAGCGGAATAATAAAAGGATGAAGGATGAAGGATGAAGGCGGCATTTCATCCTTCACCCTTCATCCTTCATCCTTACTCATGCGTATTCTCGGGTTAGACCCAGGCACGGCGACGACGGGGTATGGAGTGATTGATGTGGTGGACGGCCGTTTCCAACTCGTTACATACGGCGTCATCACCACCAGCCCCAAAGACGATGCGCCGCAACGTCTGCAAGTCATCTACCGCGAACTGAACCAACTCATCGACACCTATCAACCCGACAGCGCCGGTGTAGAAGAAGTCTTTTTCGGGCGCAACATCACCACCGCCATCAGCGTGGGACAGGCGCGGGGTGTTTTGTTACTAGCTCTGGCAAACGCCAACATCCCCATTGCCGAATACTCCCCACCACGCATCAAAGACGCAGTGACAGGCTACGGCAAAGCTAATAAAGCGCAGGTGCAGCTTATGGTGCGCAACCTGCTCGACCTGGAAGAAACACCTCGCCCCGATGATGCCGCCGACGGATTAGCCGTAGCCATTACCCATTATCAGTACCAACGGTTTGAATCGTTGTATGACTAGGTGTCAGGTGTTTAGGTGTCAAGTAGCTACCTGACACCTGATACTGAAATACCTGATACTGAAATACCTGACACTCAAACACCTGACACTTCTTATGATTGCCTCTCTAAGTGGGAATGTCCTCAAAATCGAAACGACCAGTCTGATCATCGGCGTGGGCGGTGTAGGTGTGCGCGTATTTGTGCCGCGCACGGTGTTGGAAGATGTGGGCGGTGCAGGACGACACATCAAGCTGCACACACACTTGATTGTGCGCGAAACGGAGTTGACGCTGTACGGCTTTGAAACAGAGGAAGACCTGCATTTATTTGAGATTTTGCTGGGGGTAAATGGCGTGGGACCAAAGGTTGGTTTGGCGATTTTGGGCACGCTCAGCCCGGAACTGTTGAAAAGCGCCATTATGCGGGAGGAAACGGCCGTCCTGCAACGTGTCCCTGGCATTGGCAAGAAAACAGCCGAACGCATCATGTTCCAACTGCGCGATAAACTGGACTTGAGTTCACTAGAAACGGCCGTGTCCTTTGTCAGCGACGTAGATGCCGATGTCATCGACTTCCTCACCGGCCTCGGTTTCAGCATTGTCGAAGCGCAGTCCGCCCTGCAAAACTTGCCCCGCGAAGCGAAAACCGTAGACGAGCGCGTACAGCTCGCCCTGCAATACCTGGATCAACGAGCATGAACGAACAAGAAAAAGAAATTTGGGAGTTTCTACACCAGCATCTACAAAGCGTCTTCACCCGTAACGTGGAAACGTACAAGGCAACCACCGGCGAAGACCTGTCCCTATACGAATGGTTTGTGACCCCACACCGCCAGGATGGGCTGGATTTTCACTTTTTCATGATCGATCATAGTTGGGCGGGTACGGACACCGATTTCCGCTACGATTTGCTGGAGCCACGCTTGCAGATATATGGGGATGGGGAAACGGCCGTTACAACGGCCGTTGTCAGTTACACCTTCATGCTCACCATCGCCGGGGAGCAGGGCATCACCCACCGCACACACAACGAAAGTCGCGTCCTCATCAAAACCCCAGACAAGGGGTGGCAAGTCGTACACGTTCACAAGTCGCCAGCCTGGCAAGCCCCCAAAGACCCCAATTAGGGACAACTTGTTTGTGCCCTTTCCTCCCTGCTATTTTTTGAAATTGGACTAAACCGGTCTACAATTAGCGGCGTCTACTAAATTGTTGGGAAAGAGATTCGTACTCATATCTCAGCAAATCCCCTATAACGTGTAACGCAAACAAAATAGTTTGCACCATTGCCGAGGTACAAACATGAAAAATTTCCGTTTTCTCAGCATCCTCACCCTGGTTATTGTCGTGATCATGGTGATCGCAAGCAATCTGATTGTGCCTACCAAGAGCGTGCGTGGTAAGTCTGGGGCACTGCCATTGGCAAACGACCCATCCCCCGAACAACTTTTGGCACAAGACCTGGCCCTTTCCGACGCCCGTGTGCAATCGTACACGGTTGGCTCTCGCTCAGAAGTATTTGGCGTGCGCAGCGTTGGGGCGCAATATGCCGAAAGCAGTGCCGCCTGTGAAACGGCCGTCTGCTACCAGGTCGAACTCTACAACTTTGATGAGAACGCGGCTGTCATCGCCATCGTGGACACAGACGCTGCTGAAGTGCTAGATGTGTACTACATGCCCAACACCCACCCCGGCATCAACCGCCGTCTGGCCGATTTGGCGACCCGCATCGCCATCAACCATCCGGATGTGATTGAAGCCCTCGGCTTCCGCCCCACTGAAGTGAGCATGGCCCCCGTAGACGGCGGGCTGGTAGACTCTGCTTGCCTCACCCACCTTTGCGTTGCCCCCACCTTTGAGGTCGGCGAACGTAATTTGTGGGCCATTGTAGATCTCACCGACGAAAAGTTGCTGCATGTGGCCTGGACAGAATTGCAGCCCAACCTGCCTAATGGCTCTGTCCATTACACCGCTCCCTATGGCTGCACCACCCCCGGAACCGTCACCCGCGATGGTTGGGATTTGGCATACGAAGTCACCCCCACCGATGGCCTGCGCGTGTACAATGCCTCATTCAATGGCGTACCGGCTCTGACCAGCGTCAAGTTAGTGGAATGGCACGCCGCTTATGCAGACAACAGTTGGGGGTTTGAAGATTACACGGGCTGTGGCGGTGGCGGCGGCGGCTTTCCCATCTCGCCTTATGGCGAAACTCAAATTATAGACATCCAAGATGGCTTTGACGTGATTGGATTTGAGGTCGTGCAGGATTTCCGCATGAGCAATTGGGGCAACAATTGCAACTATCGCTATGAGCAGCATATCCAGTTTTATGATGACGGCCGTTTCCGAGTTGTCGCCGGTGCATTTGGGCGCGACTGTGGTGGTGGCGGGGCCACTTATCGGCCCGTTGTACGCATTGATGTGGCTGTCAATGGCGATGACAACGACACCCTTGCTTCATGGGATGGCAGCAATTGGGTCGCAGAATCAACCGAATTTTGGGCAAACCAACCGCATACGTTCACTGTCGCTCCCTGGCGCATTACCGACCAAACCGGAGAAGGCTACTACATTGAGCCTGGTGTGGGACAATATGACGATGGCGGGCTGGGCGATAACGCCTATTTCTACGCGGTAGCCCATCACGCCAATGAAGGAGACACAGACATGCCCATCATTGGCGACTGCTGCGCCACCGGTGGCGACTATCAGCAAGGGCCGCACCTCTATTTAAATGATGAACCGCTCACTGACACGAACATTGTGCTGTGGTACGTCTCGCAGAGCAATGCCACTTCTGTTGCTGGCAACGAATATTGCTGGACAGTAACGGGTGAACCAAACCCAGAAACCTATCCGTGTTTCACCGGGCCGATGTTTGTGCCTATCACGGATACGGTTAACACGGCCGTTGCCTCCTTCATTCACAATGGACCACTGACTTTAGGGGAAACGGCCGTCTTCACCAACACTACAACTGGCAGCCATCCCATCACCTACACCTGGGGTTTTGGCGATGGCGCAACGTCTAGTGAGGTCGCGCCAACACATGCATACACGGCTACTGGCGTTTACACAGTTACGCTGCTGGCGGAAAATGAGGGCGGCAGCAGCACCTATTCAGAGGCTGTTCATGTGGGTGCGGAAAGCGTCACCATAACGCCCCGTTCGGCTGGTACATTAACTTATACTAACCCGACTGGAGAAGTAATTAGTGTGACAGTCCCACCAAGTTCGGTCAACAATGTCGTTACGCTGCTGTTAACGCCGCAGGAAACGGCCGTGCCACCCGCAGGTATGAGGTTTGTCGGCAATGCCTTCAGCTTAGAAGCATTTGATAGCAATGGAGAGTGGCTCCCCAATTTTGCCTTTAGCCATTCCATTTCCATTTTCTTGGCCTACAATGAGGCGAACTTGACCGGACTGTCCGAAAGCAGTCTTAGCCTCATGCGCCAGTCCGCAGTCGGTTGGAGCGATGCAGCAGAAACGTGCAGCCCACCCACTCCGCCTATCTTGAACACAGACGAAAACCAACTTGAGGTTGCCGTGTGTAGCACAGGCAGCTATGCACTTTTCGCACCTCCCGTTTCATACCTGTATCTGCCCGCAATTGTCTGGCAACAACCTTAGAACAAAAAAGGGGGACGGGCGTCACGAAAACGGCCGTCCCCCCTTTTGATCACCTATTGCTTACTGACTTTTACCCCTTAATCTTGCCCAGGGCCACTGCCCCACCGTTACATCCCGGCGCTGAAAACTGAGAACTGCCAGAAACAGAAAAACCAACCCGGCAATTGTCAGCGTCGCCATCTTGCCCCAATCCAAGCCATCCGTCAGAACCCTGCCCCCCACATTGTAGTAGAAGGGCAAATAGAGCCGGAAATCCTTCAACGGCCCAGCTTGCTCTGCCAGATTGTTAAACAAGTATCCACCAATCAATAAAGTCAAGCCCATTGTGAGGGCGTGGGCGCGACGTGGCAAGTATGCGCCCATAAACATTGTAAACATGGCAAATAGAAATGCCAGCGGCCAGGATTCAATGGTACTCTGGAAAAGTTCACTCAGTGTAATGTCGCCGTTCAAATCTGCTTCCACGCCTGAAAACACGGTCAGGTAGCCGAGGAAAGCAATGAGCAAAACAACCAACAGCGAGATTGCAATAGCAATGGCTTTGGTCAGCACAATTTGCCAACGCGGCATGGGCAGGGAAAGCGTAATCTCTAATGTGCCATCTTCTTCTTCGCCCACCAGGGCGCTGGCCCCGGTGAGGACGGCGTAAATGGCAATGGTTAGTCCCACAAAGGAAACGTAAACAGCGATTAGGCCAGCAATGGTTGCGAAGCTGAAGTCTTCGTTCATGCCAAACGCCTGGTAAATGGGGATAGAGGCTAAATCAATGTTGGCAAATTGGGGGGCCAATTGTGGCGACATGGCCATAATCAAGGCGAGATAGGCGCCTATGCCAACGCCCCACCCGACGACGGCCGTTCCCCGCTTCTTCAATTCAATCCACAGTAAGTTAAGCATTGCCATTACCTCCATAGTAGGCCAGGAAGATTTCTTCCAGCGTCACGGGGGGCATTTCCATATCAATGATGCCGTAGGAAACGGCCGTTTCCATCACAGCATTCAAATTTTGCCGCACCTCCAAATTTACCTCATTGCCATCACGTGCCGTCTCCATGACGCCATCAAAGGCAAAGGCATCAACAGAGGGAGTTTGTGCCAGATTGAGCCGCAGCCGCTTGAACTGCTGTTTCGTCAGCGTTTCCACACGCTCCGTCTTCACCAGCCGCCCCTCACGAATGATGCCCACACGGTCACACACCTCCTGCACTTCGGAAAGAATGTGGGAGGAGAAGAAAACGGTACGGCCGTCCGCCTTCGTCTCGCGCACTAAATCCAGCACCGTCTGCTGCACCAATGGATCAAGCCCACTGGTTGGTTCATCCAAAATGAGCAAATCTGGTTTATGCATAAAGGCCATCACCAGACCCACTTTTTGCTTATTTCCCCGCGAATACTCGCGCATTTTGCGTGAAGGGTCGAGAGCAAGACGTTCGTACAATTCCTGGCGGTATGCCCGTTCTGCACCATTGCCACGCAGTGTGCTCATCATGCGCAAAAAGTCACGCCCGCTCATATTGGGGTAGAGGCTCAACTCGCCGGGCAGGTAACTCACATGCTCGCGGATTTTGACACCTTCCTGCTGACAGTCCATGCCAAACATAGTGGCACTGCCCCGCGTGGGGCGAATCACATCCAGTAAAACGCGCTGTGTGGTGGTTTTGCCCGCCCCATTTGGGCCGAGGAACCCATAGACCTCGCCGCGCTGCACTTGTAAATTCAGGTCTACAATGCCGCGATGACGGCCGTAATACACCGTCAACCCCTTTGTTTCGATTACATACTCTTCCATGCGCTTACTCCATTGCTAAACAATAGATTTTTAGACATGTCTAAATTATAGATATAACGGGGTGAAAGTCAAGGGATGTGAAACGTGATACTCTTCTTTTCACGTTTCACGTCAACGTCTGCCGCACATAGGCCACATCCGCTGCAATTTGCTGTTTCAGGGCATCTAATCCCGGGAATTTTTGCTCGGCACGAATACGTTCTACAAATTCTACACGCAGTTCCTGACCGTAAATATCGTCATCAAAATCTAAAAGATGGGCCTCGACGCGAGGTTCACGGCCGTTTACGGTGGGGCGTACGCCAACGTTGGTGGCCGCCACATAGCGTGTATCATCCAGCCAGGCATAAGTGGCATACACACCATTAGCAGGCAGCAGTTGCTCGACCCACGCATCCAGGTTGGCAGTGGGAAAACCAATTGTGCGTCCGCGCTGGTCGCCCATAATGATTGTGCCGGTGACGTGATACGGCCGTCCCAAACACAAATTCACCTCGGTCACATTCCCCGCCTGCAAACAGCGGCGAATGCGGCTGCTGCTCACCCAATCATCACCCACCTGCACCATTGACTTGACTAACTCCACCGTGAAACCTTTCTCCGCACCCAGCGCACGCAAGAAGGGCACGTCCCCTTCCCGCTTATAGCCAAAAGCAAAATTGCCGCCCCAAATCTGGCGCATATCCAGATAATGCAGAAGTTGATCCACAAAGGCGGCGGCGCGAGTGGTGCGCACTTCATCATCAAACGGATGGGTAATGACAAGATCAACACCCATCTCGGCCAGCAGCGCCACGCGGTCTTCCAGGCGGGTGATGTAGTAAGGGCCGGTCAGGTTTTGGATGACGCGCTTGGGATGTGGGAAAAAGGTCAGCACGGCGGCGCGTGCGCCGTGTACGCGGGCGGCCCTCACCATGCTGCCAATGACTTCTTGATGGCCGCGATGCACGCCATCGAATGAACCAAGCGCGACAAAAGTGGGTCGGCGCTCCGTTACCTCGGTAAGATGATTTACATGCAAGAAACTCATACCTAATGAATCCCCTGAAAGATTTTATGTGGCTGCCAGCTCTCGTCTGTGCCAACAGCAAGTCCGATGAATTGATCGTCAGGTGTGTAAATGCGTACAAGGGGAGCGGCGGGATGGTCTGCGGTACGCATGATTTGCTGCCCCATTTGTAATTTTTGTGCGCTTTGTTGTGCAATATTCAGGCGTGGTAGATGGGCAACGGCCGTTTCCGATGGCAGCAAATAATCAAGCCAATTATCCGGCGTCAGCGCATCCAGCGGGATGGCGGTAGCCAGTGTAAAGTCACCAACGGCCGTGCGTCGCAGCGCGGTAACGTGCCCGCCACAACCCAAACTCTCGCCCAAATCATGGGCCAACGAGCGAATGTATGTGCCGCTGGAACAGGTCACGCTGAGGCTGAGGTGAGGGGGTTCCCAGGCTGTCATTTCCAGGGAGTAGATGTGGACGCTGCGGGACGGCCGTTCCACCTCTTTCCCCTGCCGCGCCAATTTGTAGAGGGGTTGCCCATCCTTTTTGATGGCCGAGTACATGGGCGGCTGCTGCTGGATTGTGCCGCGAAACGGCTCCAGGGCGGCGGCAATGTGAGTGGTAGTAACGTGGGTGTACGGCCGTTCCGTCACCACATCCCCCTCTGCATCATACGAATCAGTTGTCTGGCCCAGGCGCACAGTCGTTATGTACTGCTTCGGCTGCCCCATCAAGTATTCTACCAGCCGCGTTGCCCGGCCCACACAAAGCAAAAGCACGCCCGTCGCCAACGGATCGAGCGTACCCGCATGGCCCACCCGGCGCATGTTGCTTACACGCCGAATACGGCTCACCACATCATGAGAAGTCATGCTCTGCAGCTTATCAATGTTCAAAACTCCGGCAGCCATCATTTTCGCCCGGCTCACCCATATTCAACTGTTCTGGATTGCTGGCGAATGGCATCTTTGCACATATCTACCACCAGCGACTCCGCCTTATCTAGCGGCCCATCCAGCGTGCAGCCTGCCGCCAATGGATGGCCGCCGCCGCCTAGATTCATGGCTAATTCGGCCACATTGTACGGTGGACGGCAACGGAACCCTACGCGCACGGTTCCCTCATTGGTTTCCATCAGCACCGCACCGATAGCTGCTTCGTCAATATCGGCTAACAAATTCACCAATCCAGCATTGCTGGCACCATTTAATCCCAGCACCGCCAACTCTTCTTTGCCAATGGTTGTCCAAATCAGCCCGTTTTCATTACGCATGTTGTTCAGGCCAATTTGCCACATACGCACGGTAGAGAGCGGCTTCAAATTCAACCCGTGCATGGTCACGAGCGATAGGTCTGCACCTGCATCCATCAATTTGCTGGCGATTTTCATGGTGGTGGGGGTCACGCCAACCGTACGGAAGCCCAAAGTGTCCGTCACCAACCCGGTGAGCAGGCTTAAAGCCAGGTCATCGGTCAGTGCCAGCCCCATCTCGGCAAACAGGCCGAAAAGCACTTCGGCCGCTGAGGTGGCGTCGGGGTTGACCAGGTTGACATCGCCAAACATCGTGTTGGTAATGTGATGATCAATATTAATGATTGGCGGTTTGGGATCGGGCAAGGTGGCATAGGCCTGACCCATGCGCATTTCGTCGCCGCAATCTACGGCTATGAGCAAATCATATTTCGTGTTGCCATCGCGCTGTTTTTGGATTTGGTCTGCCAGGGGCAAATAACGGAAGCGGCTCAATCCGCCGTCGTCGCAGACCAGGGAGTAGTTTTTGCCAAATTGGGAGAGTGCTGTGCCAACGGCCGTTAGCGACCCCAACGCATCCCCATCTGGCCCAATGTGAGTGACCACTAAAATACGTTCGGCAGATGCTATCATCTGCCGAATCGTCGCAAGTTTTGACACAATATTTCCTTTTAAGCTGTCAGCTAATCAGCCAGTCAGCTTGTCAGCGAATCAGGCGGCTAACACACCGTTCACTGACCACTGAATTACTGATTACTGACTTCTTCGTCTTCTTCTGGTGATAAATCCAGGCTATCCAAAATCCGGTTCACAGTCTCTGCATGAGCCAATCTAGGATCCCAACGAAAATGAAGTTGCGGCATAGTACGCACTTGCATTCGCTGTGCCAATTCATGACGCAAATATCCGACTGCATGTTGCAATGCAGCCAAAACCTCTTCCTCTCGTGATTCATCACCCAGAGCATTTACATAAATATCAGCGTGTTGCAACTCACGGTCAATCACAACTTCCGTAATTGTCACACCGTGTAACCGGGGATCGCCCATACTGCGCTGCATGAGTTCACTCAAAATGTACTGGATTTGTTCGGCCGTTCGCTGCTGTCTTACCTTACTCATTTTGTTCGTATGTAAGTCGGTTAGTAAACCAACCGACAATACTCTTTTATGCTACTTCAACTTTTTGGGTAACAAAGAATTCGATAATGTCGCCAGCTTGATAATCATCAAAATCACCAATGCGTACACCAAATTCAAAACCGGCTTTCACTTCGCGCACATTATCTTGTAAATGCTTGAGGCTGCTTATGCTGCCGGAGTACATCAGCTTCTTATTACGAATAACACGTCCTTGACCATTGCGGCGCGCCTCGCCAGTACGCATAAAGCACCCCGCTATGCGGCCCAAACTGCGAATCTTGAATGTCTGGCGCACCTCGGCACGACCAATGACAACCTGCTCGTATGTCGGTTCCAGCATCCCTTTCAACGCTTTTTCTACATCTTCAATCAGGTGATAAATGATGTTGTAGCTTTTGATTTCAACCTGTTCGCTGCTGGCAGCGGCATAGGCGATGGGGTCTGCACCCACATTGAAACCTAGAATAACGGCATCAGAAGCAGAGGCTAGCATCACATCGCTTTCGGTCACGCTGCCCGTATCAGAACGTAGAATCTCTACACTGACTTCATCATTGCTCAATTTTTCCAGAGAATTGACAATGGGTTCTAGCGAACCCTGTACGTCAGCCTTTACAATAAGGTAGAGGGTTTTTGTATCGCCCTGCTGCAAACGGGCAAAGAATTCATCTAAGGTGGTGGGACGCTGACGCTCTGGCCCGGCAACAGTTTCTATCTCGGACACAATTCGGCGTGCCTCTTTTTCACTGGCAACGACAGTAAACTGATCGCCAGCTTCAGGAGTGCCGTTAAGGCCGGAAACGGCAACGGGGGTCGAAGGCCCAGCCTTTTTAATGGTCTTTCCAGTGAAATCAAACATGGCTTTGATACGGCCGTAATGATGATCTACCAACAGCGTATCTCCATGCTTCAGCGTACCATTTTGCACCAACAGCGTTGCCACGACACCGCGCCCCTTCTCCTTTTGCGCCTCCAAAACCACGCCCGTGGGAGACGCATTCGGATTAGCACGCGGATTCAAATCTTCTGTTACCAGCAAAATCGCTTCCAACAAATCTTCCATGCCCAGACGTTCCTTGGCCGAAACGGGGATAACCATCGTATCACCATCCCATTCGTCAGGAACCAGGCCAATCTCGCTAAGCTGCTGCATCACGCGCGGCGGATTTGCCGAAGGCAAGTCAATCTTATTCAGAGCCACAATGATTGGTACATGGGCAGCACGAGCGTGGTCTGCTGCTTCACGGGTTTGGGGCATCACCCCATCATCGGCAGCCACAACCAAAATAGCAATATCTGTTGCTTGCGCACCTCTGGCCCGCATAGCTGTAAATGCCTCATGACCCGGCGTATCCAAAAAGGTGATAGGCTGCCCCTCATGGACAATCTGGTATGCACCAATATGCTGTGTAATGCCGCCAGCTTCCCCTGCCTGCACATTTGCCTGCCGGATCACGTCCAACAACGAGGTCTTGCCATGATCAACATGCCCCAACATGGTGATGACGGGGGGACGGCTTTGCAGCTTAGACTCATCTTCCTCTGCCAGAATCTTGCGCCATGCCAGCTTTTCTTCAACGACCTCTTCCTCTTCTTCTTGGACGGCAGAGAATTGGATAGCTTCAAAGCCCATTTCCTCAGCCACAATTGCAGCGGTATCGAAGTCTATTTGCTGGTTTATATTGGCCATGATGCCATTGCCCATCAACTCTTTAATCACGTCAATAGGGCTGCGGTCCATGATCGTTGCCAATTCTCGCACAGTGACAAAGTCAGGTAACTCGATAATTGTTTTTGTTTGTGCCATGCTCTCCTTCCTGCAATGTAAACCAGGGTGGTTTACACTGTGCCGCTACGAAGTAATCATCTGGCATTTTGCACATGTATCATTTCGCCATTTTATGATTACTATCTAGTTATTATTGTTCATTCAGGTTTATGAACGGCAATGGCTGCCCATTCTTCTTCACTAATGGTCGTGAGGAGGGCTTTGCTTAACAGGTGGGTGTCTCGCAATGCCTGTTCCCAACATGCAGATTGATCACATAAATAAGCGCCACGGCCGTTCTGCTTGCCTGTTGGATCTATCACCACACCAGACTCAGACGTGCGTACAACCCGAGTCAGCCGCCTCTTGTCAAACCTTTGGCGACAAATAACACAAGTGCGTTGCGGAATGTGCTTTTGTCGGCGTGGTTTCTGTTTTTTCTGGTTCATCCACCGTGAAACACGAAACGTGAAACGTGATCTTTGAGTCGTTCACGTTTCACATTTCATACATGGTTTAATATTAATGATCTAAAATTCGTCGTCCAGGTCTTCGATGTCGAAGTCTTCCCACTGTTCACGACGGCGGCTGCCTTTACGCTTCCGTTTGGAAACCACCTCACCTAACTCTTCGTCGTACACAAGCTGACGGCCTTTGCGCCGTCGCTTGTCTGCCGCTTCTTCTTCAGATTCGCTCTTCGCAGCCGGTCGTACAACCACAATGGTTGGCTCTTCCTCTTCTTCCTCTTCTGTCTCAATCTCAATCAAAGGCTTAGACAGGTCATCCAGTTCGGGGACAGGGGCAACAGGTGGTTCTTCTACTTCTTCGGCCTCAGCTTCTGCTTCGACAATGGCTTCTGGTTCGGGGATAACGGCCGTTTCCTCAACCACTTCTTCCTCTTCCTCAGCCACAACCTCATCAACTTCAACCTCAACCTCAGCTTCAGCTTCAGCTTCCACCTCAACCACTTCTGGCTCTTCGACGACCTCTACAGGCTCAACCTCAGCGGTTGGTTCAGCAACAGCCAATTCACTTTGCTTGCGAGCCATGTAAGCATCCGTCATTTCGCGTACCGTTTCCAGCATCTTCTCGCCAAAGCCCTTGAAATTCAGGAACACCTCATCGCCAACTTCCAGATTGAACAACACATCCCCCACCGTCTCAACGCCATTATCCAACAGCAAATTATGAATACGGCCAGGGAAATCAATCTCATCAATCGGCAGCTTCCAGGTCTCCACAGGGACATTGCGCCGAGCCATCGCCCGTTCCTTGCGCACCACCTCATACTGAGCCGCACGCACCGCCACAATATTCCCTTCTACCTGACTCACCAACATGTCTAACGAGCGATAATCCTCCGATGTAATCGGGCGGTTCGCCGCCTTCTTCGCCAGAATTTGTTCCACCTGCTCAACAAGCAGCTTATTCTTGGCTACATGAGCGGGCACAGCCGGATCCCCCAGATTCGCCAACGAATCTTTGGCCGCTTCCGTCAAGCTCTTGATGTCAATGCGCCAGCCTGTCAGTTTGGCAGCCAATCGCGCATTTTGCCCTTCGCGGCCAATCGCCAGCGAAAGTTGATCGTCGGGCACAATCACAATGGCCGTTTTGCCATCATCCGGGTGCTCTTCCAAAAAGACTTGTGACACCCGCGCCGGACTCAGCGCCTTCGCAATAAACACACGCTGGTCAGAATCCCACTCAATCACGTCAATCTTCTCGTCATTGAGTTCACGCACAATGCTCTGAATGCGCACGCCACGCATACCCACACAAGCACCCACCGGGTCTACGCCCGGCTGCAATGCCTGCACAGCCACTTTGGAACGCTGTCCAGCTTCACGAGCAATGCTTTTAATCTCGACCTGCCCGTTATAAATCTCTGGCACTTCCAATTCCAAAAGGCGGCGCAGCAAATTACGGTGATTACGGCTGACAAAAATTTGCGGGCCGCGATTGGTACGGCGCACTTCCAGAATGTAAACACGAATCTTGTCATGTGCGCGGTAACGTTCACCCTGCACCTGTTGGCTTTTCGGCAAAATCGCTTCGGTCATGCCCAGGCCAATGGTAATGTGCTGACCGCTAATGCTCTGCACCGTGCCGTTCACCAGTTCGCCTTCGCGCCCTGAGAAATCCTCAAATAGGTGTTCCCGTTGTGCTTCGCGCACACGTTGCAACAGCACCTGTTTGGCAGTTTGGGCAGCGATACGGCCGAAATCGGCCGTCGTGCTGTCAATCATCACCAAATCACCCAACTCTGCCTCAGGATAACCCGCTTTTTGGGCTTCCTCCAGCAGCACTTCGGTGCGTGAATCAATGATTGAATCTACAGTTTCTTTTTCTGTAAATATCGTTGGTTCACCGGTACGGGGATCAATCTCCACCGTCACTTTTTGCAGACTGCTCAAGTTTGCATCACGCCGAAAGGCGGAAACGAGGGCCGTTTCCAGCGCCTCAAAAACATCCTCTTTCGGCAGGCCACGTGATTCACATATTTCGTTGAATGCTAGAATAAATTCGCTCTTCATTTTATTCGATCAACTCATTCCACTAAGTAATTTTTTGACCGGTCAGACCCGGCTATATCTGATTAGAAAACAAAAAAGTGGGGAATGCCCACTTTCTGACCACACGTATACGATGCTAGAAGCTATGCGAGGAAATTATAGCATAGGGGTGTATGACAAGCAAAAAGAGATAATCAACCAGAAACCAAGTTTTAGTAAAAACCCGGCCGCTCTTTTGTAGTACAATTGGTCGATGTTTGATTTTATGGAGCAACGGCCATCCGCCATCCCCATCGTCGTCCTCGACACAGAAACTACCGGGCTGAACCCGGCACTAGGTCATCGCGTCGTCGAAATTGGCGCCGTACGCCTGGAAGATGGCAAAACCGTTGCCGAATTCTCACAGCTTATCTACCCCGACCGGCTCATGGACGCCAAAGCCAGCGCCGTCAACGGCATCAGCGATGCCGACCTGCGCGGGCAGCCCCGCTTTGCCGAGATTGCACCTGAGCTACTGCGCCTGCTAGATGGGGCGATGCTAGTCGCACATAATGCTGTTTTCGATGCTGGATTTATCGGCCAGGAACTTTTTATTTCTGGATATGCACCTGATCCGGCTTTACAGCAGCCTGTACTGCCTAATCCCTGGCTCTGCACACTGACGTTGGCACGCAATTTTTTCTACTTCGGCAGCAACAGCCTGGGGAATATTGCCCGCACATTGGGCGTGCGCATGGGACAGGCGCACCGCGCTCTGGCCGATGTGTATATGACGGCCGAAATCTTCACCCGCATGACCCGCGAACTGGCGCACAAATACGATTTACACACCGTCGGCGATTTGCTGCACGCACAGGATGGCGCGATTTATACGCCGCCCCCGCCGCAATTGTTTTTGCCCCCGGTGATTCAAGAGGCGCTGCGCAACGGCCGTAACCTGCACATCCTCTACATCACCCCCCAACATGGCGAATCCCGCCGCACAATCACCCCCCTCTACCCCACCGAGACCAACGGCGTGGGCTACCTCGTCGCCTACTGCCACCTGCGCCGCGAACAGCGCACCTTCCGCCTCGACCGCATCTTCAGCGCGGAATTGGGATAGAAACCGTGAAACGTGAAACGTGATGCGTGACCAGAAAACTTTCACGTTTCACGCATCACGTTTCACGGCAACGCCACAAACCATGAAAAGGAGCAATTTGCCGTTGACCATTGGCAATTGACGATTGACCATTAACACCCTTTCCTTCCGCTCACTCACCGCCACGCGTAACGGCCGTCTCCTCTTCTTCGGCCTCCTCTACTTTGTACAGGGGGGCATGTTGGCCTACGTCCTCGTCTTCAACAACCTCTACCTGCGCCTCTCCGGGGCAACGGCCGGGCAGCTATCGCTGCTCAATGGCCTGCTGGCCGTGCCCTTCATCCTCAAAATCGCCATCGGCCTACTCAGTGACAAAGTGCCGCTGAACCTGCCGCTCTTGGGCAGCGGACACCGCACGCCCTACATGCGCCTGGGGCTGCTGGCAATCGCCATTGGCGGAAGCGGCGCGGCCTTCATCCACCCCGTCGCGCAATACCCGCTGTTTATCGCCGTCGCCCTGTTCATCGCCTTTGGCCTGGCCTTTTATGACACGGTGGCCGACGGCCTGGCAATTGACGTGACCCCCCGCGCCCAGCACGAGCAGGTGCAGGGGGCAATGCTGGTGGGGCGCTCGTTGGGATTTGTGATGTTGGCGGCGGTGTACGGCCGTCTCATTGCCGCCACCGGCTGGCAAATCGTCTTCGCCTTCGTCATCCTCTTTGCCCTGCTGCCCCTGCCCCTGCTGGCGCGGATGCCCGAACCCGCCGAGCGTCCGGCGGCGCAGCAATTTTCTTGGGCGGCGCTGCGCGGGTTGTGGCGACCCGAAATTGGCCGCTTCGCCCTGTACGCCATCGTCTATTCGGTCGCCATTTATGGCACAAACGCCATCATCATGCTCTTTGCCAATGAGGAATTGGGCGGCACGCTGGTGCAGGTGGGGGATGTGGCCGCGCTGGGCGGATTGGGCATGGTCGTGGGCGGCCTCAGCGGGTCGCTGTTTGGGCGGCGGCTGAGTATCTGGCAGTTTGGTTATATGACGGCAACGGCCGTATCCCTCACCCTCCTCCTCATCGCCTCCGTCGCCAATCTGCAAAACATCGCCGCCATCACCCTGCTGTGGGGCGTGGCCCTCGCCTCGGCGGAACTGGTCTTTCTCACCCTCTCTATGAGCAAAACCGACCCGCGCATTGGCGCCGGTCAGTTCGCCATCTTCATGGCAATCTCCAACGTCGGAACCGGCATCGGCCAGGCCGCCGCCACCGGCCTGATTGACACCGTAGACTTCCACTGGATTTTCGTGGGCATGGCCGCCATCAACCTGCTGACCATCCCCCTGCTGGCAGCCATGAGCCGGGATCAATTAACAATTAGCAATGAACAATGAACAAAAAGCGCTTCATTTGTTAATTGTTAATTGTTTCCTCCGCCATCACGCCCTCATAAACGGCCGTCACCGGCCCCCACATCGTCGCTGCAAAATCTGCATCCAGTTCAATCTCAATCTCGCCGCCGGGCATGTGGCTGGTAACGGCCGTATCACACAGCCCCAACTTCACCGCCACCGCCGCCGCCGCACAGCTACTGCTGCCCGACGACAGCGTATACCCCGCGCCGCGCTCCCAAATCTCGATGCGGATGTTGTTGCGGTCTAGCACTTGCAAAAACTGCACGTTGGTACGCTTGGGGAACAGCGGATGCCGCTCCAACAGCGGGCCGTAGGTGTGCGCCAGCTCCGCATCTACCGTATCCAGCACGGCCACGCAGTGCGGGTTGCCAATGGAGACGGCCGCAATCATGAACGGCCGTCCCGCCAACACCACTTCTTGCAGCACATGCTCATCCAAAAAGGTGATGCGCCCCATTTGCACGGTGACGGAACGGCCGTCCGCCGCCACCTGCGAGCGCACCAGGCCTCCAGCCGTCTCCAGCGTAAAGGGCGCATTGCCCACCAGCCCCTTATCCCACAAATAGCGCGAGAAAATGCGCAGGCCATTACCGCTTTTCTCCGCCTCGCTGCCATCGGGATTAAAAATTTGCAGGCGAAAATCGGCCTGTGCTGAGGGCAGCGGCCCCAGCAAAATGCCATCGCTGCCCGCGCCGCGATGCCGGTCGCAAATGGTTTGGATGCGGGCTGGCGTCAACATCTCCGCCAGCGCCCCATCCACCACCAGATAATCATTTCCTGCGCCGTGATACTTACTGAATGAAATCATCCCGTCTCTCCCACTTCTAAAGTTTTTCAACCCCTAAAACGTGAAACGTAAAACGTGACTGTTTTTCACGCTTCACGCATCACGTTTCACGCTCCCCTACGGAACCACCTTCCCCAACGACTCCATCAACTGCGAATGATCCGCCAGTGCAATCGGCGCAATCACCCAGAAATCCGACAGCCACACCCGCAGCGCCCGCAGCTTCTCATCCCGCGCCTGCGTCGCTGCCTGCGCCGCGCCCTTCGCCGCCTTCTGCCGCTGGTTCGCCGTCTCCACTGCCCGCACCAGCGCCAATTCCCCCGCTAACTGCGCCTCGTCATACCCAAACGGCCGCATCCCTGCCAGCAGCGTCGGAGAATCCAACAAATTCTGATAGAACATCGTCGCCTGCGCCAGCCAGCCAGCCAGCCCCTGCTCCCGACGCCCTGCCAACCGCAGCGTTGCCCGCGCCTGCACGTCTTGCCTAAACGCAATCCGCGCAATCTTCACCGCATTCATATACACGCGGTTCGCCTCCTCCCGCGCCGCCCGCAAAACGGCCGTTGCTTCATACTGCTCGCCATATGCCAGCGCCTGCACCCCAACGGCCGTTCTCGTCTCCTCAAGCAGCCCCTCCGCCGCCTGCAACCGCGCCGCATCATAGCCAAACGGGGCCAGCGCCGCCGCCACCTGCTCCATACTCTGCGCATTATGAATAGCAACCTGCGCCGCCTGAAGCTGAACATCAATAGGGGGATTCTTTTTCATGGAAACCTTTCTAAAACCATTCTAAAGTCATAAAAGACTGAGTAAAAATGATTTATACTATTTTGAAACAGTTTATACCTAACTTAAATTATAAAAGAATAATCTGAATTTATCTATACTACTCTTTTTTTATTTTTACTGAGATTTTTTAATAAAAAACTATTCTAAAATAAGTGAGGTATAGTATTTATTCATTATAGAATAGTATTAATTCTTTTAACTAGGTTTTTTATTAAAAAATCTTAGTAGTAATTATTTTATTTTAATCTTTAGTTATTTCAGAATAGTCATATTTATTCTAAATCAGTAGTTATTAAAAAATCTTGGTAGCATTTATTTCAGCATGGCATGCATAGATTTGTCAAATCTTACAGATTTGACAAATCTCTAGCCCACTCCATAGTTGCACCTCTCCGCCCATCAAGTAAGATTTGGGCTGCTGTAGATTTGCTGTGAATCAAGGAGCCTCCCATGAAAAACCATACCCCTCATTTCTTACTCGTTATCCTGTTGGCGGTGGCCCTGTTTGCTGCCTGCGGCGGTAATGCCGCCTCCCCTGAACCTGCCCCGGACGCGGTGACGGCAACGGCCGTTCCCCCCACTAACCCGCCCCTGATCGAACTTGTGCCTTCGGATGCGCCGTTGGAGAAACGGCCGTCTTTCAGCGAAGAAGTGACGCAAAACAACTGCAACGGCGACAACCCCCTGACGCAATCCATCAGCCGCTCGCAAACGGTCTCGTCCGTCATGGAGTTGGGCGGCGGCCTGACGGTGAGCCAAGAAGGCACGGTGGGCGGTCAGCTTCCGGGGGAGTTGGCAAAGGTGGAGGTGTCGGTGGGAACGGCCGTCAACGTCACCTTCGGCATCACATACGGCCAGGAAGAAACACTCTCCAGAGACTTGCCCCTGGAAACGCCTCCAGGCACAAAACGGGTTTTCACCATCCAATACTACGATCTATGGCAGCCCGGAACCCTACGCATCACCTTCGCCGGTGAGACTTATGATTATCCCTACAGCCTGCGGCGCGGCTTCGCCATCGAACAGACCAACACCCGCGACGAGAGCTGTGTCACCACCCCCGATGGCTACGCCCTGTACGATGACTTCTCTACCACAGACACACTAAACACACATTGGCGGCTGAATGATGAACAGGGATTGTGCGAGATGGGGGTGATAGACGGCCGTCTCCAATTCACCTGCACCAACTCCGCCGACCAGGATCAAGGAGCCGCGCTGCACCTCATCCAATTAAACAGCAGCATCAAAGGAATCGCCATGACCGTCCAAGTTGATCAAATGGGCGGCCCCTTCCAACTAACCACTCGCTGGCAATGCCCTGATTCCGGCGAAGAACGCGGCTATCACCTGGAACTGGCAACCGATTTTGTTAGAGCGCTTGAATTTTTCCCCCTAGAAGACTGGCGCACAGAAGCCCTCAGTACAGAAACAGCCGTTGCCACCTCCCAACCCCACCTACTCACCATCGAGCGCCCCCCCGACAGCATCACCTTCCTCGTTGACGGCGTTCCTCTCACACTCTCCCAAACCCCCAACTTGCCCGCCTGCTACACCCTCGTTGACACGGGCATATCCTATTGGGTCTGGCAAGGCGGCAACCAAATCAGCGGCTTTATCAATGATGTCTTTGTACGCAGCGAATGAGAGCAAGCGAAAAGCCAGAATGGTTCAATCAGACAAATTGAACCATTCCTCTGCTACCCTAAAACCTTCAGACTAAAATAGAAAAACTTCATAAAAATATGAAACCGGGTTATAATTGTACCCGTTACAAATGGCGAGGGTTTCACCCCCTAAATAGGGGCAACCCTGGCAAAATCCCACTAACTGAGGGCATCATGGCATTCGATCGTTTTGGCCGCAATATTAACTATCTACGCATCTCCTTAACCGATAAGTGCAATCTGCGCTGCGTTTACTGTATGCCAGAAGACATCACCTTTCGCCCTCGTGCAGAACTGCTGCAAGATGATGAGATTGATCGCCTGGTGCACATCTTTGCCGCATTGGGCTTCCACAAATTTCGCCTGACGGGTGGCGAACCCACTGTGCGGGCCAATATCGTAGACATTGTAGGGCGCATCGCACGCACACCCGGCGTAGAAACCATCGCCATGACCACCAACGGCCTCATGCTGCCGCAATTAGCAGAACCACTAGCACAAGCAGGCTTGCAACGGGTAAATGTGAGCATTGACACCATCAACCCGGAAAAGTTCAAAAAGATAACGCGCTGGGGTGATGTGGAGGATGTGTGGGCAGGCATCGAAGCCTCGGAGCGGGCCGGGTTGGGCATTAAGCTGAATGCAGTTGTGGTGCGAAATTACAATGACAAAGAGGATGTGGTAGACCTGGCGCGATTAACATTCTATCACGATTGGCAGGTGCGCTTTATCGAGATGATGCCGTTTGGCGACGTGGCCGATTTCCAACAAGCGGGCGTCGTCAGCGAAGAGGAACTGCGTGAAACAATTTCGGCGGCGTTGGGGCCGCTGTCGCCGGTGAATGAGGGAGCCTTAGACGGGGAAGCAAGTCTGTATCAACTGGAAGGCAGTATGGGTACGCTGGGTTTTATCAGTTCGGTGACGCAGCCGTTTTGTGCCAGTTGTACGCGGGCCAGGTTGACGGCAGACGGCCGTCTCCGCCTCTGCCTCCTCCGCGAAAAAGAAGTCAACCTGCTGGAACCGCTGCGCAATGGAGCCACTGACCAAGAATTGACAGACATCATTTTGGAAGGCATTTGGTGGAAACCCTGGGGGCATGGCCTGCAACAAAACGTCATCCCCCTCAACCGCGTCATGTCGGAAATAGGAGGATAGTTACAAGTTACATCAGAATTGTAACCTGTAACTTGTAACTCATTTTCTGATGCCCCAGGTTTTATCAATCAGATACAACGGCCGTCCCTTCACCTCATCATAAATCCGGCCCAAGTACTCCCCAATAATCCCCAAGCTAATCAACTGCACGCCGCCCAGGAACAACACCGCCACCAGCGTCGTCGCCTGCCCTGTTAGCTCATGCGGTGCAAAAAGGCGCAGCAAAATCACCGCCAAAATCGCCACCCCACTGATAGCAGCCATCACAAATCCTAAATACGTTGCCAATTGCAGCGGCACATACGAAAAGCTGGTGATGGCATTCATCGCAAACTTGAACATGCGCCGGAATGAATTGTACTTCGCCTCCCCGGCGAAGCGCGGTGCACGCACAAACGTCACGCCCGTTTGCCGAAATCCCACCCAGGGAACCATCCCCCGCAAAAAGCGATTACGCTCGCCCATGCTGCGCAGCGAATTGACCACGCGCCTGTCCATCAAGCGGAAGTCGCCCGTATCCAGCGGAATATTTACACTGGTAATGCGGTGAATCAGGCGATAAAACAATTTCGCCGTCACCAGCTTGAACCAGGTTTCCCCTTCGCGGCTTTCGCGCACACCGTACACCACATCATACCCCTCACGCCATTTGGCGATCATTTCGGGAATGACTTCCGGTGGGTCTTGCAAATCGGCATCTGTCAGCACCACCGCATCACCCAGAGCATGATCCAGCCCGGCTGTGACTGCCTCCTGAAAGCCAAAATTGCGCGAAAAGCTAAGACCCTTCACACGCAAGTCATTGGCGTGCAGTTCAGCAATGATTTCTGCCGAACGGTCGTGGCTGCCGTCATCTACCAGCAGCAGTTCCCAGGTATCGTCAGTCGCATCCATAATTGCGCTGATGCGTTTGTACAGTTCTGGCAGCACCGGCTCCTCGTTGTAAACCGGCGCAATAATGGTAATGGTAGGTTTGGTATCTGTCATTATTTATTCCTCCAAGCTACAGCGAGAGCCAGAGCTAGAGAAAACGGTTTTTCTAGCTTTGGCTCTCGCTCCATCCTTTTGTTATACACGGTTTACGTTATGTGTGCATCACTCTGGCAAGTGCAAATCTACCAGCAGACCAACGTGGTCGGATGGGTAAAGTGTGTCGTCGTCTTCGGCAGGGTGTTGGCAAAAGATACGGGCATCTTGCACCACGCCCGCGCCGGGAGAAAGGAAAATATAGTCGAGACAGCCTGCCCAATCGACATCGGGCAGCAGCACGGTGGGGAACGTTGCCAGGGGTTCATGTCCCCACCGCTCGGCAACGGCCGAACGAAAGCCTTGTTTCATGTATTGGATGGCGGGGCCAGTGGGTATCTCGTTAAAATCCCCGGCGATCACCTGGCGTGAAATGCGGCGACGGCCGTTCAACCATCCTGCCATCTTCACCACCTGCTCCAACCGCGCCTCTTTGTCATGCGCGGTGTGATGCAAATGCACGGCCACAAAATCCAACGCCTGCCGCGACGGGAGTTCCACATTCACGCGCAAGGCCACGCGACCGCCATACCCCAAATTCACCCAATCCGTGTACAGCACCGGCAGTTTGGTGAGAATGCCCACGCCTTCATAGTAGCCATTGATTAGGTGCGCTTTGCGTTTTTGGATGAGACGATACGGCCGTTTTGAGGAACCTGTCAGCCGATTGTTGATCTGATTCCGCAGCCAGCGCCCCTGCCCAATGGGAAAATGAATCTCTTGCAAGCTAATCAAGTCTGGGGCAGCGTCCATTAACTGTGCCACCAACAAGTGGCGGCGTTCTGCCCAACGGTTAGCACGGTTTCGCAAGTTGATGGTGGCTATACGGAGGGAGGTCATGAGAAAAGATGCGTGAAACGTGATGGATTTCTTTTCACATTTTACGTTTCACGCCCAATTACGTCAGGTCAATTTCAGTAGTGCCAACGGGCACGGCCGTTTGCAAAGTTTGTCCATCCACTTCACGAATCTCTAGCGTAAATGGCACGTCCGTTGTGATAGAAATCTGTGCCGCATCCCCTAGCAATTCCAGCGTTCCCTCTTCGCCCAACGGATAGTTGCGCACGCCATAAGGCTGGTTTGTCTGCAAACGGCGATCCCAAATGACACGGCGCTGCGGCCAATCCACCGCCACGCCAATGATGTCTTCTAGCAGCATTGAAATCGGCGTCAGCCCAGTCATACCCACAAAATTGGGACGCGCCGGGTCGCCGGGAGCGGCCGTTTCTGGCGCATAGTTGTCCCAAAGCGTATCGGTGCGCACGTACACATCGGCGACGTTTTGCAGGTGATTAAGTGCAATCTCGTGCGCCAACTTATACCGCCCTACTGTACGCAGCCCCTTCAAAAGCATGTAATTGGTCTGCGCCCACACCGCTCCGCGCCAATAATGGCCCGTTTGCGCATTGTATCCGTCGCTGTCCGCCGACAACGAAGGCACGCGATGCGGCAAATTAAAGGCCCAGCTATCGCGCAGATGCTGCACGAACAAATCCAACCGATCCTTTGGAATGAGCTTCTTATCCGACAGCCCCCAATACGCCCCGACGCTTTTTGTGCGACTGAAACGGCCGTTCCCATCTACATCCTGGTAAAAAGCCGCCTCCTCACTCCACAGCGAAGTATTAATCACCTTTGCCAATCGCGTGTGCTCTTCTGCCAACGCCTGCGCCCACTCACTTTCTTGCAACAGCGTTGCCATTTGTTCCAACGTGCGGCAGTTCAGCGCTGCCTGCATACTGGCATCCACCCAACTCCAATGGCGATGATGATTGCGGCTATCCGGCACACGCGGCTGGTTGCTCATGCCGCTGCTCTTGCCGGTGGCCCAATACAGCCCACTCTGCCAGGTGCGGTTTGCCCGGAACCATTGATGATAGGCTAACAACGGCCAAAATATCTGGGCAATACGCGCATCATCCCCGGTAGCACGATAGTGCCGCCACTCCGCCCAAGCTAGCACATTTGGCCCGGTGCTGTCGGGGTCAAACGGATAGTAATGATCTTGCCCAGTCTCTGGGTCAATCTCGCGGCAGATAAAACCATCTTCATGCTGTCGCGCATAAAAATTGTCTAGTGAACACACAAAATCGAAGGCGCGACGGCCGTACACGCCAAATTGCAGCATAAAGGCCGTATCCCACAAAAAAACGTGTGGCTTCCCCGCCGCACTGAGGTAATTGGCGACAAACCCGCTGCCGCTTTGGGGACGCTTCAAATGTCCCCAGGCTAATTCCCAGGCACGCCAATACATCTCTACCCATTCCGGCCGTTCCGGCAAAACAGGTTCTGGCAAATGCGCCCGTGCATCTAAAAATGAAGGGGCTGAACGGGAAATATAACTCTGAGTACGAAAACTATTTTGGCTAACTAACGGATTAGCCGGACGAGGCTCTGTTGCATGGTTCATTGTCGTCCTCCAGACAGATAAAATGTAGAGATAGAGAGAAACTTCCCTCTATCTCTGCACGCCATCCTCATTGTGTTACCCATAAATCGGCCGTGCCTGTCAGGCGCAGCCCATCTTCGCTGATACCCAATACACGCAAGTTGTATCGGATGGTAACATTATTAAGCAAGCTGCCCTGCCATTGCAGCGAATCCCCTACCGCAAGTAATGGATAGCCTGACAAGCCAGAAAGCTGCGCCTGCCGTGTCACCTGGTCGCCCTGACCTTGTTCTACCATCGCATCATACGTCAGAGTCGTGCCTGGTATTTGTCGCCCTTCTGGAATCAGGTAATTGATCACGGTGTTATTGAAAGTGAGAGCTTCACTTAAATCAGGCAGCGTCTCAAGTTGGACAGGTGCAGGGTAAAAAACCGTCACTTCCACTGAGCCAGCAACAGGCAAATCACCCAAAATGACGGTGGTCAGGCGCAAATTGTAGTTACCATAAACGCCGGGAGCCAACACGCCATTCCAAATGAACGAGTCACCAATGCGTTTGGTCGCTTCTAAGCCGTCAATGGTCACTTTGAAGTTGTCCCCTTCGCGCTTGACGTATTGCATTTGCGTGCCAAGAACAAATTCACCAGGGGCCAGGCTGGTGGCATAAGCAGGGTTGGTAAACGAAAGGGTATCTCCCACAGGCGTGGGAGTTGCTACCGGGCCAGATGGCTTTATACCTGGTACAGTGCAAGCCAGGGTAGCCATTATTAATAATAGGAAGAAGAAGAGTAACGGCCGTTTCTCAAACATATCACCACCCCATTTACAGTAAACAATGCTCAGTGGTCAGTAACCGGTTACTGACCACTGATTACCAATTACTAAGTACTAAGGCTCCACCACCTCAATCGAGACATGCTCTATTTTATCACCAGAAGGGGCAGTTGGGTCAACCTGGGGATCACGCGGCGTCAACGCCTGTACAACATCCATGCCTTCAACCACACGGCCAAAAATCGTGTAGCTGCCATCCAGGAAACTGGCATCCCCCAGCGTCACATACCATTGGCTGCCATTAGTATCTGCACCAGAATTAGCCATTGCCACCACACCGACTTCGCTGTGCGATAGGTCAGGGTCAATTTCATTGGGAATGGTATACCCTGGCCCACCAAGCCCTGTGCCAGATGGGTCGCCAGTTTGAGCCACGAAATCCGGCATGACGCGGTGGAAGGTTACACCATCAAACCAACCCTCTTGGGCCAAAAAGATGAAACTGTTAACTGTCTGCGGCGCAGATTTTGGCAGCAATTCAATCACAAATTCGTCGCCATTTTCCATCTGCACAGTCGCATAATAGAGCATATTCTCGTCAATAGTCATCTCCGATGGCGCATCGTATTGGCGGTCGGCTAACTCGGAGACAGCAATAGTCGAGCTGATGTAATAGTCCCACACGGCATAGTCGCGGGGCAGGCCATCACCAGCGGCAATCTGCCCATCTATAATGGCAGAAGGTGTGCCGGGCAGGCCCAAGTTCATGGCTTCCTGTTCCATTGCAGAAACGCGGGCGGCATACAGCCCGCTATCCAGTTCGTCAGTGAAGCGGCCCACATCCAAGCCAAGTTCATCGGCGAGATCAATGTAATATTGCCGTGCGTCTTCCTGGCTCTTGCCAGACCATTCACTCTGCCGTGTAAATAACGCGTCGTGATATTCCCAGAATTTGCCTTGCGCACCGGCGGCTTCGGCAGCTTCTGCTGATTTTTGAGCGTTGGGATGAATTTGATTCAGGGGGAAATGACGATAGATAACTTGTACATAATCGGGATAGGCGTCTACCAGACGCCCCAGCAGGGGAGCAAACCCTGCGCAGCCCGGTCACTGGAAGTCGCCATATTCAATGATGGTGACGAGGGGGTCGGCTGCGCCGCTGACCCAATCTTCGGGGCGGATAACGGCCGCTTCTTCTGCAGTGGTTGCCGGGGTGATCGTGTCACCATTTGTGGGGGCTGTGGCAGGGACGGCCGTTTCCACTTCACCTGGTGTACTTACGGCCGTTGCATTAGCCACATCTGCCGCCGCTTCCTCGCTACCCACTTCCTGGTTATTAACCGGCGCACTTTGTGCACAAGCAGCCAAGAAGAGAATGAGCCATAAAAATGACAATTTTTTCATACAATCTCTCCATGAAACAAAATATAGGTGAGCATTCTACCACGTTCAAAAACTTCAAGGTAAAATGCTTCACGTTTTATCAGACAAGCAAAACAAGGCAGATAAACCACCTATTCCAAAATTCGCACGTTTAGAGGAGCAACAAACCAATGAAAAAAAGTTTATGGATTTTACTGGCATTGACGTTATTGATAGCACTAACCGCCTGCGGCAGTGCAACCAATACTCCACAAAATAATACACCCAATCAAACAAACACGGCTCCCACAAATATGGAATCACCGGCCGACGCCCCCCTGGAAGCGCCTGCCGATTCACCAACCCGCCCCACTGTCACCCCAGCCACAGCCAATACATCCGGCCCTGACAATGCGCAAGATAGTTACCCTGCACCGCAGCCGCCAGCGGCTGCCCCGGCTGATGGCTATCCAATGGTCGTGCTCTCTTTACCAAACCCGGCCACATATCCGTTGGCATCAGGGTATGTGTGGATGACCCTGGCAACAGGCGAACAATGCAAGGCCAGCCCGCAAATTAGCTTGCCAGCCGCTGTTCAAGCATTGCAAGCAGTTGGTGTGAATGTGCAAAGCGAACATTCGATAAACTTTGCAGTATGCCAGAGTTGTGGCTGCCCGGAAAGCCTGCATTACCGCGCCCAAATTGCGGAAGATGGCGTCAGCGCCGCCGAAGCATTGGGCTGGCAAGTTATTGAACCATAGCCGTGTGACAACGGCCGTTCCCTACATTACTGGCCGCAAATCAATGGGAAATGAGAAGGGGCTGGATTATGAAACGGCCGTTGTTTCAATACGCTCAAATTTATCTCCTGCCAGGATGTAATTTTCTGCAAAATCCCCTTCTCCTTTCCTTCTCCTTCACCCCACTTTCTCATATAATGGCGCTGTGACCGACACACTCCTCCAAACCAAACTATACCTTCCACCACACCGCCCTAGCAGTATCTCCCGCCCGCGTCTCATCCAAAAGCTCAACACAGGACTGAACAACACCCTCACCCTCATCTCCGCGCCCGCCGGATTCGGCAAAACCACCATCATCGCGGATTGGATTCACAATTCACAATTTGTTGTTCCTTATTCACAATTCGCCTGGCTCTCCCTCGACGAATACGACGACGACCCCAACCGCTTCTGGCAATATGTGGTTGCCGCTTTGCAAACATCTACCTCGCAGCTTGGCGCATCCACCCAACAACTGCTCACCGCCACGCCGCTGCCGCCGCCGCCCGCCCTGCTCACCGGCCTGCTCAACGAACTGGCCCAACTGGCGCAGCCCATCATCCTGGTGCTCGACGACTACCACCTCATCGCCGACCCCACCATTCACGACGGGCTGGCCTTCCTGCTCGACCACGCACCGCCATTGCTGCACCTGGTCCTCATCACCCGCGCCGACCCGCCGCTGCCGCTGCCCCGCCTGCGTGCGCGCGGTCAGCTCAACGAGATTCGTGCTGCCGACCTGCGCTTTACTTTGGCGGAAACGGCCGTTTTCCTGCGCGAGAGCATGGGGCTGTCCCTGTCCACCGCCGACGTCGCCGCCCTGGAAAGCCGCACCGAGGGCTGGATCACCGGTTTGTACTTAACGGCCGTTTCCCTACAAGGCCGCGCCGACAAAAGCGACTTCGTCAGCCGCTTCAGCGGCAGCCACCAGTACATCCTCGAATACCTCACCGAAGAAGTGCTCAACCAGCAGCCGGACGACGTGCAAACATTCCTGCTGCAAACCTCGATTTTGTCCCGGCTGTCCGCCCCCTTGTGCGACGCCGTCACCGGACGCAGCGACAGTCAGACCATCCTGGAGCAGTTGCAGCGCCAAAACCTGTTCATCACCCCGCTCGACGACGGCCGTTCCTGGTTCCGCACCCACCATTTACTAGCCGATTTGCTGCACAACCACCTGCGCCTCACTGCCACCCCGGACCAACTGCACACGCTGCACGGCCGTGCCAGCCTTTGGTGTGAAGAACGGGAAATGTGGGAAACGGCCGTCAGCCACGCCATCGCCAGCGAAGATTGGCGGCGCGTCGCTGATTTAGTCACCAAAGCGCACCGCCCGCTCATGGCCCAGGGACATGTTGCCACCTGGCAGCGCTGGCTGGGCCAAATTCCCGCGCTCCTCATCCAGGCCAGACCCGCTTTACACATGCGCCAGGCGTGGGCCATCTTCCTCAAAGGCGATGTGCTCCAGGCAGAAACGATGCTGTTGGCGGCGCGGGAATCGCTGTTGGCCCTGCCCCCCTCCCCGGAGCAGCAAGCTCTGCGCGGCGAACTGGCTGCCTATCTGGCAACCGCTGCCTTCTTCCGCGAAGACCCGGCGCAGGTTATCCAGGCCGCCGAAGAAGCGCTGGCCTGCCTGCCACCCGAAGCCATCACCGCCCGCGCCAGAGCCACCAGTGCCCTCGGCCTCGGCGTCAGTCTCGCCGGGGATACCCGCCGCGCCCTGGGCCTGTTCCAGGAAACGGTTACGCTGGCCCGCACGGGCCGCAATCCCTTTTTCCTGGCCCACGCCCTGGAAGTGCTGGCCGATGGGCAGTTCCACACCGCGCAGCTGCGCCAATCGGCCGCCACCTGCCGCGAAATCATCGCCCTGGGCACGGAGAATCGGGCCGCGCCGCTGCCTTTTGCCGGGAATGGCTACCTCAAGTTGGCCGCCATTTATGTGGAATGGCACGAACTGGCCCAGGCGGAAGAAGCCGTCGCCACCGGATTGGCGCTTAATCAGCAGGGGGGGATTGGCTACAACACCCTGCAAGACTTGTGTACGCAGGTGCGGCTGCGGCAGGCGTTGGGCGATGAAGCCGGTGCGCTGGCGGTGCTGCATCAGGCGGAGGAGGCTGCCCGGCGCAATTTGTCACGCATCACGGCCGTGCAGATGGCCTCGTGTGCGGTGCAGTTTTGGTTGTACGTGGGGGATGTGGGAACGGCCGCTGCCTGGGCTGAAGCACGGCCGTTGTTTGGCGCGCCCCTGCCGCTGGCCGAGCTGCCCGTCATCGCTCAAGAAGTGCAGCAGGTGTCATTGGCCCGCATCGCCCTGGCGCAAAACCGGCCCGATGGGGTGCTGGAAATTTACGAATGTTTATACCCACAAGCCCAGGCTGCCGGGCGTATGAGCCGCGTCATTGAGATGGGTTTGTTGGCGGCGTTGGCTCACCAGATGAAGGGGGAAACGGCCGTTGCTCTTGACACCCTGCGCCCCATCCTGGCGCTGACTTTGCCGCAAGGGTATACACAAACTTTCGTTGAACTGGGCACGCCAATGGCTCAGTTTTTGCGCCAACTGCCCGCCAGCGAACAAACCGATTCCGTGCAAACCTTGATCAACACCCTCCCCGATGCCGCGCCCGCGCCGGTGGACGCATGGGTTGAGCCGCTCAGCCCGCGCGAATTGGATGTGCTGCGCCTCATCGCTGCCGGTTTGAGCAACCAGCAAATCACCGTTGAACTCACTGTGTCGCTGAATACGGTGAAGAAGCATACCACGCACATTTACGACAAGTTGGGGGTAAACGGCCGTACCCAGGCCATCGCCCGTGCCCGTGAACTCCATCTAATCTAACAACCTCCCGAACTCCACATCTTATCTCCGTGCCCTCCGCGCTCTCTGCGGCTGCTTCCCAATTACACCTTCGAGCCATCCCCCATTACACCTTTTTAAGTTCAGAATTACACCTTTGTGTGATTACAACAATGCCTCAATTTTCTATCCTAAAAGCGAGGATAACGAGAGGCAAAATGATGAATACAACTCATTACCAAATTCGCGTCAAGAGCCACCTCGGCCCCAACAGCGCCGCCGCCTTCGACGGCTTCACCGTACAACACACCGCTGACGGCGACACCATCCTCACCGGCCCCGTCACCGACCAGGCCGCGCTGCACGGCATCCTCATGAAAATCCGCGACCTCGGCCTGGCATTGGTCGAAGTCAAAACTATCAACAGTCAATCTCATTCACGATAAAGGAGAAAAAATGTCTACTGCAACAGTTCGCCTTGTTACCGGTTTAGTCTTAATCATTCACGGGATTGGTCATGCAATGGCCTTCGTCCCCGCCCTCAATATCTTTAGCAATGAAAACTGGCACACCCGTTCCTGGCTGCTCAACAGTGTGCTGGGCGACACTGCCTCCCGCGTCATTATCATTGTCTTATTTGCAATTCCCCTCATTGGCTTCATTGCCGCCGGGATGGGCGTGTTCAATTGGGTAGTTCCGCATGAGTGGTGGCCGCGGCTGGCGATTGTTTCGGCCGTTGTTGGGATGATCGCGCTGGTCATCTTCTGGAACGCCTTTGCCTCACTCTTCCCCAACAAGGTAGGCGCAATCGCCGTCAACATTGCCGTGCTGTGGGGGCTGCTGGGAAGCAATGCCCTCTCACAAATGCTTGCCGAGATTTAATCAAAAGAATTACCACGAAGGGCGCGAAGTTTTTTAAGTGCCTTCGTCGTTAACCCATCAGCTATTTTAAGGAGAAAAAAGATGAGCATCGTATGGATCGTTTTAGGTTGGATTTTCGCCGCTGTCTTTGGTCTACTAACTGCTTCTATGCTGCTGCTGCACAATTGGCTGCACGCGCTGGCGCTGTTTCTGGTCGTGCTGCTTTGTCTGCCACCGGTTAATTCACTGCTGCTAAATCGCTTTAATTTCGCCCTGCATCCGCTGCTGCGCGGAGCACTCATCGTGGTGCTGCTGTTTGTTTTTGTGCGGCTGCTGACCGGCCAAAAAGTGACCTCAATTTATGCCTCGCCGGAAGCAAAAGCGCAGTTCATGGCCCTATACGACGAGAAGATGACCGATTGGCCCGTGCCTTATGAGGACATTTTCCTGGATACCGAATACGGCGTTGTTCACGTCATCGTCAGTGGGCCGGAAGATGCGCCGCCCATGCTGCTGCTGCACGCTTCGGGCGTCGCCGGGTGGTCATGGGAGTTTAACGTGGCCGAGTTAAGTGAGCAGTACCGTACCTACGCCATTGATTTGATTGGCGATGCCGGTAAAAGCGAGTTCGCCAGTCTGGACAACATTCTGCAAACCCGACAGGATCAGGCTGACCTATATGCTGAAATCACCGAACAATTAGGGGTGGACAAAGCGTTTGTGGTGGGCGCATCCGAAGGGGGATTTATTGGCACCAATTACGCGCTGTATTACCCGGAACGGGTGGAGAAGTTGGCGCTGCTGGGGCCGATGGGATACGCCGGAGCAACCGAGTCGGTCATGCGGATTATGTTTGCCCAAATGTTTCCACTTAAGACAATTCAGGAAGGCACCTTCCGCTGGGCGTTTGGCGACAATCCGCAGGTAAATAACGCTTTTGGCGAATGGTTCCGTCTGTTTATGACGGAATCGGTGCCGAAGAAGGTTGCGCCGCTGCCAATCCCGGCAGAGGAACGGCAGCAACTGACTGTGCCCACGCTGTTTGTGTTTGGCGAACAGGATAATCTGGTTGGCGACCCGGAAGCGGCACGGGCGTTGGTGCAAGATATTCCCGATGTGCGGGTGGACGTTGTGGAAGCGGGACATTTGATGGCAGCGGAGCTGCCGGAGCAGGTGGATGGCTTGATTTTGGACTTTTTCGGAGCGGAGACAATACACGCCACAATGCACCACAATGAATGAGAGACATTTACCACGAAGGCACGAAGGTTTCTTCTAATCTTCGTGCCTTCGTGGTGGTTTTTAGGAAAGCGAGGGCAGTAGTTGACGGCCGTTCCCATCACACATACAATCTTCTCGCCGCCCTGAGTGACTAGGGTTCCGTTGCTCCGGCAAGTCTGGACCGAGCGTCACAAAAGCCTTTGCGCGTAGCACCTTATCGGATAAAAGCCGGGAGGGGTTTAGGTAGGCGATTATTTTATCGTCCCTGATTACCAAAAGGAGCGCTGCGATGCAAAATTCTCCCCGTTTACGCGCCATTTTACTGGCGTTATTTGTTACCTTTCTCTGGTCTACCTCTTGGGTGTTGGTTAAGCGCACCCTCAGCGAGATTTCCCCGCTTACCTTTGCCGGTCTCCGGTACACGATGGCCTTCCTTATGCTGCTCCCCGGCTTGTGGAAACACAAAACGGCCGTCCGCACCCTCACGGCCACCGATTGGAAACGCCTGATCGGATTAGGCGTGGTGTTTTACACACTGACTCAAGGCGGTCAATTTGTCACCCTCGATCACCTGGAAGCAGTTACGTTCAGTTTGATGCTCAACTTCACCACTGTGCTGGTGGCTGTTTTTGGCATCCTTTTTTTGCGAGAAACGCCCAATCGGATGCAGTGGTGGGGGATGGCGTTGTTTCTCGGCGGCGCACTCGTTTATTTTTCGCCGACGGCCGTTTCCAACAACAGTTGGCTGGGCTACGTTTTAGGCGGATTAACCGTTTGCGCTAACGCCGCAGCCTCTGTTCTGGGCCGATCGGTCAACCGCGAAGCCAAGATTCCGCCCCTAGTCATCACCGTGATCAGCATGGGCGTTGGCTCGCTCATTTTGCTAGGCGCAGGCTTAATCGTCGAGGGACTGCCACATATCACCCTGTCCGTATGGGGCGTGATTGCCTGGTTAGCGGCCGTTAATACAGCGTTTGCCTTCCTGTTGTGGAACAAGACGCTCCAGGTTTTGTCGGCAGTTGAATCGAGCATCGTTAACAACACCATGCTGATCCAGATTGCCGTCCTGGCTTGGCTGTTTCTGGGCGAAACGTTGGCCGCACGCGCCATCATCGGCTTGGTATTAGCGGCCGTCGGTGCGCTTATTGTCAATTTGAAACCGGCCGTTTCCACCGCGAGCGAGAAAGAGTAAACATCACAGCATCTACGCAGATTGAGCCTGTCGAAATCGGCTTCGACAGGCTCAATCTGCATAAGCCCTCAGAATACAAAAGCCTGCCAGACTTTTGTACTCTCTTGACAAATCTACATGCTCATACTAAAATGTTATCATATATAACTAAAGTAATGATAGATAACTAAAATTTACACATCAAACAAGAGTATGACTTCTACACGCCGTGAGCGCGTTCGCGCCGCCACAATTGACGAAATTAAAGAAATTGCCCGCCAACACATCGCTGAAAAAGGAGCCGCCGCGCTTTCGCTGCGCGCCATCGCCCGCGAGATGGGGATGACCAGCCCAGCCCTCTACCGCTACTTCGCCAGCCGCGACGATTTAGTGACGGCCCTCATCGTGGATGCTTACAACTCCCTGGCCGACGATTTGGAAGCGGCCCGCGATGCTTGCGAAGTAGATGATCATGCCGGACGGTTGGCGGCCATTGCTTACGCTTACCGCGATTGGGCTTTGGCCAGCCCGCAGGAGTATGCCTTGATTTTTGGCGTCCCCATTCCCGAATACGAAGCGCCGCCGGAGATAACCGGCCCCATCGCCGCCCGCAGCATGATGGTCTTTTTGGGTGTTTTGGATGCGGCTCAGAGCAGTGGACGAGGCGATTTTTCCGATGCACAGGCAGCGATGACGCCGACTTTGCAAGCGCAGCTTCAACCCTGGATTGACAAGTTTCAATATCACGACAAACCGGAGTTGGTGTATCTGGCTCTCAGCAATTGGGGCCTGATTCATGGGTTGGTTTCGCTGGAGATTTTTGGACATTTTGACCCGGACACGAGCCGAGAAAATTCTGGCGTGCTTTACCGGACGGAAATAGCGATGCTGGCAAAACGATTGAAATTGGTATAGCGAGTCTGTGAGTAGCGAGTTTGCGAGTGAATGTTCACCACTTGCAAACCTGCAAACTTGCATACTCGCAAATTCATAGACTGGAGAAATAAATGGGTTATCAACGAGTGATCATGACGGAATTTGGCGGGCCGGAGGTTTTGCAGGTGGTGGAGGAAGCGACGCTGCCGGAACCGGCGGCGGATGAGGTACGCATCAGGGCGCTGGCGACAAGCGCTTGTTTTACCGATACGTTGGTGAGGAAAGGCATCTATTTTGGCTTGAAGAAGGAGCCGCCTTTTGCGCCGGGGTATGACGTGGTGGGCGTGGTGGATAAGGTGGGCACGGCCGTTTCCACCTTCAAAGTGGGTCAAACCGTGGCCGATCTTACCGTGACCGATGCGTATGCCGAATATATTTGCCGACCGGCCGCTTCGCTGGTTCCTGTGCCTGATGGCTTAGACCCGGCGGAAGCCGTGAGCCTGGTCTTGTCCTATGTTACTGCGTACCAGATGCTGCATCGGGTGGCAAAAATGCAGCGCGGCCAAACGATTTTGATTCACGGCGCAGGCGGGGCCGTCGGCACGGCGCTGTTGGAGTTAGGCCGCCTGTTAGACTTGAAAATGTATGGCACAGCCTCCCCATCCAAGCATGAACTAATCAAGCAGTTGGGCGGCATCCCGATTGATTACCGCAGGGAAGATTTTGTGGTCCGTGTGCAGGCTGACGGCGGTGTGGATGCTGTGTTTGACGCCATTGGCGACGCTTATTTTAAGCGGTCGTTTGACTCATTGAAGAAAGGCGGCACGCTGGTCGCTTATGGTTTTTATGATAATGGAATGGGCAAGGGGGGCAGTGTGCCGTTGGAGTACATGAAAGTGAAGTTGTGGAATTTGCTGCCGAACGGCCGTGCTACCCATTTCTATTCCATCGGCGACCTGCGTAAAAAACAGCCGGGTTGGTTCCGCGAAGATTTGGCCGCGCTGTTCGATTTGTTGGCGCGGGGCAAAATCAAGCCGGTCATCGCCCGGCGGATGAAGCTGGAAGATGCTGTGGAAGCGCATAAAATGATTGAGGAGGCGGCCGTAAAGGGGCGCATTGTCTTAATGGTGAATGAGACGTGATTGCCCAAACGCCAGAGCCGCCTTATTACGCGGTTATTTTCACTTCGCTGCGGACAAATGTGGATGCGGGATATGAGGAAACGGCCGTCCACATGCTCCAATTAGCCGCCCAACAACCCGGCTACCTGGGCGTCGAATCAGCCAGAGAAGAAGCGGGCATCACCGTTTCCTATTGGGCAGATTTGGCGTCCATCAAACAATGGAAACAACATGCCGAGCATCTCGTTGCTCAACAGAAAGGGCGTGATGTTTGGTACGCGGCGTACAAAACCCGCATTGTGAAAGTTGAGCGGGACTACGAATGGCATAAGGAATCATCATCACAAAAGGATAAAAATGACAAAAATTAATCTTATAACCGGCGCGAATGGGCATCTTGGCAATAACCTGGTTCGCGCTTTGTTGGCGCGGGGTGAAACGGTGCGGGCCAGCGTGCGGAATCCCAATAATCGGGAGCCGTTTGCGGGGCTGGATTGTGAAATTGTCCAGGCGGATTTGATGGATAAGCCATCGCTGCTGAAGGCGATGGAGGGAGTGGACACGCTGTATCAGGTGGCGGCCGTGTTCCGGCATTGGGCGCGTGATCCACAAAAGGAAATCATTGAGCCGAATTTGCAAGGGACGCGCAATGTGTTGGAGGCGGCGGCCGAAAAGGGCGTGCGTCGCGTGGTGTATGTGAGTTCGGAAGTGACGTTGGACAACGGCCGTTCCCCCGTAGATGAAAGTACCTGGAAAACTGACTTTCACGGCAATCCTTACGTGCAGTCCAAAACCGAGTCGGAGCAGTTGGCCTGGCGGCTGGCTGATGAATTGGGGCTGGATATGGTATCGGTGCTGCCGGGGGCCATTATCGGGCCGCATTGTTACCGCTTGACGCCGACGATGAGCTATTTGCAGAGGGCGTTGCAGGGCGAAATTTTTGTGGACGTGAACTTTTACTTCAACATGGTGGACGCCCGTGATGTAGCGGCGGGGATGATTGTAGCAGCAGAAAACGGCCGTTCCGGGGAACGCTACCTCATGAACACCAAAGACCCGTTGGGCACGCGCCGCCTCATCGAAATAGCCAGAGAGTTTAACCCCAACTTGCGGATGCCGCCCCGGATGCCCAAATTCTTGTTGCAGATCATGTCATCGGCAATGGAACTGGGCGGGAAAATCACTGGTTCGGAACCGATGCTGCTGCGCAGTCAGGTGGATATGTATTACGGCGAGGCGTTGCAGATGAATATCAACAAGGCGCGCACGGAGTTGGGCTATGCACCGCGTGATGGCGAAACGGCCGTACGCGAAGCCCTGGCCTATTTGACGGAGTCCCATTAGTCATGGAACAAATCGCTGCCGACGTTTACCTGTTGGATGGATCTCCCAGGCACGCCATTAACGTGTATTTGGTAGGCGATGTGCTGGTGGACGCTGGCGCGCGCATGGATAAAAAACGCATTTTGCGGCAGTTGCGGGGGCACACCGTGACTGCTCATGCGCTCACGCATGTCCATCCTGACCACCAGGGGGCCAGCCATGCGGTTTGCGAAGCGCTGGGCATTCCGCTTTGGTGCCCGGAAGCAGGCGTAGCGGCGATGGAACGTGGTGATGTGGCCGACCAGTCGCCCGACACCTGGATAGCTACGCTCTCAAGGCGTTTGTTTGCCGGGCCGGGGCATCCGGTGAGCCGCGCCTTACGTGACGGCGACGAGGTGGCAGGGTTTCGGGTAATTGACACGCCGGGACACGCGCCTTCCCATATCGCTTTTTGGCGGGAATCGGATCGGCTGCTAATTGTGGGGGATGTGTTGACGCACGCCAATGAGTTGGGGCGAGTGCGCTTAAGCGAGCCGCGTCCCAGCTACACAGTTGACCCGGCGTTAAACCGAGAGTCGGCACGCAAATTGGCGCGGCTTAACCCGGAAATTATTTGTTTTGGACATGGGCCGGTGTTAAGAAACGGCCGTCAATTCCAAGAATTCATCGCTCAACTGCCATAGAACGCCCCAATTTGAAAAAGGTATGACCTCAATATGACCTGAGCATGACCTCTGGCACATTTCATCATGCCCGGCGAACGTTATCCTTAGTGCGAACTGGAATCAATCAACTTTCAATCTTTGGAGAACGTGATGAGACCTCAACAAAACAAATTGAGATTTTTATGGTTAGCGATCTTTGCCGGTCTGGCGTTTTTTGTTTCAGGCCGCTGGCAGTTCCCGGCGGCGGCCTGGGTTGCGCCGATTTTTGCGCTGCGATTTTACCGGGATAGTGAAAAGGGCGGGCGAGCCTTTTTATGGTTGTGGCTGGCAACGGCCGTTCCCACCATCTTCGCCTGGCACAACGCCACCGCCATGCACTTCATGGGCGCGGTGATCGAACCCGTTTTCTTCATCGCCACAATCCCCATCGGACTCATTCCTTACGCGGTGGATCGGCTTTACCACCGGCGCTGGGTGCGTGACGGCCGTTTCCCCTTCTGGTTGACGCTGGTTTTCCCCATCAGCATGACGGCCGTTGACTTTTTCTCCGCGTCGGGCAGCCCGTTTGGTTCTTTTGGCGCGGCGGCGTATTCGCAAACAGGATTTACGACATTGATGCAAGTGACGGCCGTCACCGGCCTGTGGGGCATTTCCTTCATCGTCAATTGGTTCGCCAGCACAGTGAGCTATGCCTGGGGAAACAATTGGCAGTGGGCCACAATCACACGTGGTCTGGCAATTTATCTGGGCGTGATGGCATTGATTTTGGGGTGGAGTTACGGCCGTTTGGCAATGGCCGACACGCCCCAAAAGGAAGTCCAAATCGGCGGATTTTCCTTACCCGAAGGCGGGCTGGGATCCATGATGACGCTGTTGAACAATGGCGATGAAGACGCCTTCCGCCAGGCTACCGCCGACATGAACGCCCGGCAGTTAGCCCAAATTCAGAGCATGGCACAGGCAGGGGCGCAAATCGTTGTCTTACAAGAAGGCGCGGGCGTAGGCTTCGCCGAGGAGATTGACACGTTGCTGACCGACGCCGCCCATCTGGCCCAAACGGAAGGTATCTACATCGTCTTGCCTACAGCACAGCTTGACGCGGCAGGCGAGGAACCGCTTCACAACATCGTGCGCATAATTGATCCCAATGGCGATGTGGTTTTAGAACATGTGAAATACGGCGGCAATCAATTTGAAGGTTCTCTCCCCGGCAGCGGTGAATTGCAAACGGTAGAAACGCCTTACGGTAAATTAAGCGCCGTCATTTGTTGGGACGCCGATTTCCCTGTTACGATGATGCAGGCCGGTCAGCAAGAGGTAGATTTGCTTTTTGTTCCCTCAAATGATTGGCTGGAAGTGCGGGATATTCATGCGGGCATGGCAACTTTCCGCGCAGTAGAAAATGGCGTGTCGCTTTTCCGCCAGACAGGAGATGGCGTGTCAGTGGTGACGGATGGATACGGCCGTATCGTCAACCGCGTAGATATGTTTGAAGATGATGCCGCCGGCGACTGGAGCAACGAACAGATGGTATTGACCCCTATCGGCTCTGTCAACAGCCTCTATCCCCAAATTGGCGATGGCTTTGGCTTGCTGTCGCTCATCGGGTTGGTGGGTTTGCTGATTTTTGCCTGGGTCAAGCGCAAATCGAAAGAAGCCTAATCCTTATTTCCCCAACACCGCCAATTTAAAATTGTCTCAGGAGAGAGACGGCCGTTCAGGTAAACGGCCGTCTTTTTTTCTGCCAACAATCCCCCAGGCACACTTCTTAACAATATCTAAATAACCTCCAAACGAAACCCTAAAAATATTCCTCTAAACTACGTTAACATACTGTTAACACGGCCTGATGCTTGTTAAAGATATGCGAGCAAACGGCCCCAACACTTCTAACATATTGAACGATGATGAACAATCTTAATCACACCATCCGCAAATTTAATCGCTTTGAACTGAAATATGTGATCACGCTGAAGCAGGCCGAGGCGTTCAAAACCTGCCTGCGTCATTACATGGTTCCTGATGAGCATGGCAATAATAACGGCCGTTACGCCCTCTCCAGCCTCTACTACGATTCATCCAACCTGCGCTGTTACTGGGAAAAAGAAAACGGTATCAAATTCCGCCGTAAACTGCGGATGCGCCGTTACGAGACCGGCGACATGCTCACCGAAGAAACGCCCGTCTTTTTGGAAATCAAACAGCGCGTGGATCGCGTCACGCAAAAGCGGCGCGCCGTCTTGCCTTATGGCGATGCTTTGCGTTTGTGCAATGACCGCCAGATTCCCAACTACGCGCCGGAAGACAAGGCCGTCATCGAAGAGATATTCGTCTTTTTATGGCAGTACAATCTGCGCCCGATGAGTATCGTGCGCTATGACCGGCAGGCTTTCATGGGCACGGAGTACGATTTGGGGCTGCGGGTCACATTCGACACTGACCTGACTTTTCAGTCGCAAACGCTGCATTTGCATGAACGGCCGTCCGACCTGCCCATGTTATCGCCCAATTGGGTGGTGATGGAAATTAAGGCCAACGAGCGCGTTCCCTACTGGCTGACGGAGATGATCGCCAACCATAACCTGCCGATTACCCGCATCAGCAAATATTGCCGCAGCATCGAAGCGGCGCAAAACATGCCGTTGGCCCAATGGCGCAATCCAGTTGTCGAAAGCGCACAAGAAACGCTGGCCTCAACTTTCTCGGTTTTTACCACGCTGAGACAAAAAGTAGAAAGTCGGAAGCGGCAAGAATAATTAGTGGAGATGTTCATGGATATTTTCAACGTACAAGTACAAGATTTGACCAGCGAGTTTTCGGTCATAGATGTGGCGCTGGTGTTGGTTCTGAGCTTTGCGCTAAGCGCGTTCATCGGCTGGATTTACCAGATTACCCATCGCGGCACATCGTATACGCAAAGTTTTGTGTTTACCCTGGTGTTAAATGGCATGGTCGTGGCCCTGGTGATGATGATCGTCGGCTCCAGTATCGCCCGCGCTTTTTCTCTGGTGGGCGCCTTGTCCATCATTCGTTTTCGGAACGCGGTGAAGGAGACGCGCGACGTGGGCTTCATCTTCTTTACGATGGCGATTGGCATGGCGGTGGGCACGCAATTTTACACGCTGGCGGTGATTGCGGCCGTTGTGATTAGCCTGGCGATTTTATTGATGATTCGCCTGAACTGGTTTGCCCGCGAGATGTCCAGCCAGATTTTACGCATCCAGGTTCCCAATGGGACGCCTTTTGATTCTTTGTTTGACCGGGTATTTCTCAAATACACCCATTCGTCTGAACTCATCGCCGCCGATTCTGTTCACAGCGGCATGTTAACTGAACTCACCTACAGCATTGGCATGAAACATGCCAATCAAGTGTCGCAGTTCCTGGCTGAACTTCAAGAGTTGAGCGGCAATAACAAGGTCACGCTAATCGCTGGTTATAACAATACAGATTTGTAACAGTCATTGAGGTAACTATCATGAGTCTAAAATTCAAACGTAACGTTCCTTTTGTTCTTTTGTTTGTTCTTGTTTTGGCTTTTCTGGCGCTGGCGCTGGGCAATTTACCAATCATTGCTTACGTTGCTTAGTCGAAGTGTGAATGGATATGCGTATCAAAAATGGGTTGCTGTGGATTCTAATTGGTCTTTTGCTCATAGCTGGCACGACGGCTTGCGCTGAAGCTGTTACTGAGGCTCAAAATGATGAAACGGCCGTCTCATCCCCAACAGAAGAAGCAACAGGCTCGGACACGGCCGTTCGCCCCGCAGGCTGGACGACCGAAACCCATAGCAACGAGGCCGATCCCAACTACGATGTCGTTTTCCCGGATGATCAGGTCAACCAGATCACCATCACCATTGCCCCCGAAGATTGGGCAGCGATGCAGGCGAACATGGTAGACCTGTTTGGCGAGGCAGGCACAGGCGGAAACGCAGGCGGACGCGGGGTCCCCGGCGATTTTCAACCGCCGGAAGGCGACCGGCCTCAACCGGGAGCGGGTGATTTTCCAGAGGGATTTCAACCGCCAGAGGGTGGAATGCCAGATAGAGATAATTTTGACGGGAACGGCCGTCCCGGCGGCGGCTTTGGCGGCGGCGACATGACCCCGGACAATCCCATGTGGGTTCCGGCGACTATCGAATTCAACGGCCTGACCTGGAACAACGTCGGTGTGCGCTACAAAGGCAATTCGTCGCTTACCAGCGGCTGGCGCAGCGGCGATGCCAAACTGCCGCTCAAGCTCGACTTCGACGAATTCGAGGACGAGTATCCTGAAATTGACAATCAACGCTTCTACGGCTTCAAACAGTTGTCTCTCGCCAATGGATTCAGCGACGCCTCCTTCCTGCGCGATGCCGTTACCGCCGACATTTTGGCCGAAGCTGGGCTGCCAGCAGCCGAAACGGCCTTCTACGAAATCACCCTGGATTATGGCGAAGGGCCGGTCTCGCTCGGTTTGTACACCGCCATCGAGGTGATTGACGATACCGTTGTTGAGCGCGTGTTTGGCAGCGACGATGGCAACATCTACGAAGCGGAAGGCTCCGCCGCCAGCTTTGCCGCGTCAACATACAACCAAATCGCAGACAGCTTCGAAAAAGAAAATAACGAAGACGAAGCGGATTGGAGCGACCTTGAAGCGTTGTTTGATGTGCTGCACGACGAACAGCGAATCAGCGACCCGGCTGCGTGGCGCGCCAACCTGGAATCGCTCTTTGATGTGGACTATTTTTTGGAATGGCTGGCGATTAGCGCCGTCATCCAGAATTGGGATGCTTACGGTTCCATGAGTCACAACTATTACCTTTATCATGATCCCGATTCGGGACAGTTCAAATGGATTTCCTGGGATCATAATGAGGCGATGTCGGTTGGAATGGGCGGCGGCGGACGTGGGCCGGGGCGCGGCGTCACGCTGGACAAGACAGATATTGGCGATAATTGGCCGCTGATTCGTTACCTGCTCGACGACCCTGTTTATTACGAAAAATACGTGGGTTATCTGGCCGAAACGGTGGCCGGGCCGTTTAATCCCGACCATATGGCGGAGACTTATCGGGCGATGGCGGATTTGATTGCGCCTTACGCAGCTACCGATGTGGGCGCAACGGCGTTTAACGAAGCGGTGCAGACGTTGGTTGACCATGCGTACCAGCGTGCGGATGATGTTGCGGAATTTTTGGCTGCGAACGGCCGTTCATAAGAATGAGTACGTCGAAAAATAACCACGAAGACACAAAGGGCACGAAGTTTCGGCGGCGAAGTCCTTCAAATCTTCTTTTCTTCGTGGTTTTTCAGTGAAAGGATGAATGAACATGTCTATGAAATTGCATCAGAACGACGCAGAAGCGAATCGGCATGGTGTGATAAACGATGTAGACGATTTGCTTATCGAGAAGGTATGGCGCGACCTGGATGGACAGCTATCCCGCGAACAAGTTGGCCGCGTTGTTGCTGAAGTTTCACTCGGCTATCAGGACGCGAAGGTCAAGGCTTTTTTGCCGATTTTGATTCACCGGCAGGCAGTTGAACGATTAAAGGAATTTTTGCTAGATGATCAGGGGCAGCACGGCGATGTGCCGGTTGCTCACGCTATTATCAATTCATAAATGAAAGGAATTATGACGATGAAGAAATTTATAACATTATTATTACTATCTATACTTGTTTTTACACTGGCGGCTTGTTCTAGCGACACGGCCGTTTCCTCAAGCGCTGTCTCTGCCGTTCAATCGGCTGCGGCGTCTGATGTGGTGGCGGACACGGCCGTTTCCACCCAATCTACATCCGCAACCGCACTCGAACCCATTGCGGTGGAATATGACAACGATGATTTGGAAACGGCCGTCAACGACGCCAATACAACCACCATCAACCTGGAAGGCAATGCCATCACCGTTGTCGGGGCCGGGGCCGAGGTCAACGGCAGCGCCGTCACCATCACCGCTGCCGGTTCTTACAGCATCAGTGGCAGCCTAAACGACGGCCAAATCCGGGTAGACACCGCAGACAAAGAGACCGTCACGCTCATTTTGAACGGCGTGGACATTGCCAATGCAACCAGCGCGCCCATTTACATCCTCAATGCGGACAAAACCGTCATCACGCTGGCTGACGGCACAGAAAACGTCATCACCGACGGCGACGACTACGTTTACGAAGATGCCGTCGAGGAAGAGCCAAATGCCGCCATCTTTAGTAAGGACGATTTGACGATTAACGGCGGCGGCTCGCTGACAGTCAATGCCAATTTCAACAACGGCATTGCCAGCAAGGACGATTTGAAGATTACCGGCGGCACAATCATCGTAAACGCTGCCAACGATGGCATCAAGGGCAAGGATTCGATTGCGGTGCTAGATGGGACAATTACGATCAACGCGGGCGCAGATGGGATGCAGTCCAATAATGATGTGGACGCGGAAAAGGGCTATGTCTCGATTGAGGGCGGCGCGTTGGAGATTACGGCCGGACTCGACGGTATCCAGGCTGAAACCCAGTTGCAAGTCAGCGGTGGCAATTTAGCCATCACGGCTGGCAACGGCATTCACAGCGCCACCGACAGCGCCAAAGGGCTGAAAGCGGGCCTTGACCTGACCATTTCTGGCGGAACCATTCTGATTGGCGCGGCCGACGACGGCCTCCATTCCAATGGCAGCATCACCATCAACGGCGGCGACATTCTGCTGGGATCGGCTGATGATGGCGTTCATGCCGATGCGTCCCTGGTTATCAACGGCGGCGCTCTGACCATCGCCCAATCGTATGAAGGGTTGGAAAGCGGCATCATCATCATCAATGATGGAACCATTCGCCTGATGTCCAGCGACGATGGTATTAACGTTTCCAGTGGTCAAGGCGAGGGGGGATTTGGTGGCCCAGGTGAAATGGTCTCCAGCGAGTATTACCTGGAAATCAACGGCGGCTATCTCTATGTTGACGCCGACGGCGACGGCATTGACTCGAATGGGATAGGCACGATGAATGGCGGCGTTGTCATCGTCAATGGCCCGGTCATGAATAACAATGGCACATTGGATGTGGGCGGTTCGCTTGTGGTCAATGGCGGGTTCTTAGTGGGCGTGGGCAGCGCGGGGATGGCGCAGTCGCCCAGCACGTCTTCGACCCAATACTCAGTCTTACAAATGATGACTTCCACGCAATCGGCGGGCAGTCTTGTCCATATCGAATCTGAGGATGGCACGGAAATTGTGACGTTTGCGCCGACAAAATCCTATGAAACGATTGTGGTTTCATCGCCTGAACTGGAAAATGGCGGCACGTATCTGGTGTATACCGGCGGCAGTTCGACCGGAACGGCAACGGACGGCCTTTACACGGATGGCGCTTATTCGGGCGGAACGCAGGTTGCCAGTTTCACGATTTCCAGTATTGTCACCGGTGAGAGCGGGGGCATGGGTGGTTTTCGTGGCAGCGGGCCGGGTGGCGGTGGTCGTCCCGGACGGCCGTAAGCGTCACCAATTAGCCATTTGCAAAAAATAGCAGAGGGGTTCAAGTTTGCAGCTTGAACCCCTCTTATTATTGACACAATAGAATGATAAAAGGCTGGCTAATTATTGAGATGCAGTGGGTGCAAGCCAGTGATCGTAAAGCACGCGAGCAATACGACCGATGATCAGCGTGCCAGGAGCGTCTATGCTCCAGGTCTCCGGTTCGGGGTTGTCGCGGTTCATTACGGTGAGGACAAAGCCGCGCATGGCAGCCCGCTCACCGCGCCAGATAACGGCCGTTTGCGTGCGCGTACCCACAAATGAACCGGTTTTCCCGGCCAGGCGCAGCTTACCCTCTGGCGGTTCCTCCGCTTCCCACGGTTCCCAGGGCAAATAGCGCCCCACCCTATCCTGCCCCACTTTGTCCATCATGCGCAGCATTTCGTCGCAGGCGGCAGGGGAGATGATTTCGTGGCGGAAGACGGCCGTGAGCAAACGCCCCAACCCTTGCGGCGACGCTGTGCCAAAGTGATCCTGATCCTGCCGCACCCCGGCAAAGTCCAGTTTGTGATGAAGATGCACGCCGTCAAACTGGTGCGCCTCCAGCCACGCGGCGACGTTTGGCAACCCTACGTGGTCTATCAACACGTTGGTCGCCAGGTTATCGGAGATGTGCATCATCAGGAAGGCCCAATCGCGCAAGGACATGGTCAACCCTGGACTGAGGTAGCGCAGCACGCCGCTGCCTTCGATGTAGTCGGCGCGGCGCATCATGAGCGGGGCATCGAGGGTGTAACGGCCGTCCTCCACCTGCTGCATCAATGTCGTCAGCACCGCCAGCTTGATGGCGCTGGCTGTGGGGTACAGTTCGTCGGCGTCGTTGACGCTGATTTCTGCGTTGGTTTGCAAATTGAGGGCGTGGAGGGCGATACGGCCGTTGAATTCGTCGCAAATCGCTTGGAGTTGGGAGAGGAGTGTCATTTTCGGGTGGCTTTGATTTCGGACACGATCTCTTCCAGAGTTAAATCGGCGAACAACTGGTCGCGTTCGGTCGTATAATCGCCATATCCAGAGGTAAATTGGTTGAGAAAACGTACCGTATTCACAACGCCAATTTCCCGATAGAGGATTTGAATCGCTTCCTGAGTAATTTGTGTTAAAGGTTTGGTTTCAGCTATCATGCTTCTAGTTCCTCAATTAAGGCAATGGGTGAAACGACTTTTACGTGAAGATGTTTAATATTTTGTGCCTTTTTCAAAAAACGGTCATCACAAGTACAAAAGTAATCAACACGAGCAGCTTCGGCTGATGATAAGTGTAAAGCATCAAGTGGTTTAATGCCGACTGCTATAAAATCCCTGGCACGTGTTTCAATCTCGTCATTTACTTGAACCCACTTGCTGGCTTTTGCTAAAGTAGCAAGTGCGTGTTCACGACGAATTGGATTTGGATTGCGGTTGGTTTCAAAAAGCAAAACCTCTGAGGAAATTAGTTCCAAGTCTCCAGCATCGCATAAAGCCAAGATACCTAATATGGCATCTGCTTCAAGTAAAATCCGTATCTGATTCTTGCTATCCAATGGGCGATGTATGCTGCATGTATCCAGATAAATTTTCATATTCTACAAGTCATTTTCTATGTACATTATAGCCCTCGTTCAATTAGATCATCTTGAAAAGAGCCATAGGTTTCCTCGACGAATTGCAACCAACTGGTTGCATCAGCCGTTTCATTGTCTGGTAAACGATGAGAGGATGCTTCAAACACTTGAATGATTTGATACAGCATATCCAAATATTCATCCTGAACCTGATCAATCTTTTGTTTGAGGCGTTCTTTGGTAATGGTTTGAGCCATTTCAATTACTCCAGACAATTACAGATAAAGTGATTGTAGCATAAAGTAGCAACGGCCGTTTCCCCCAACATCATATCAAATAATGCCACAGCCAATTCCCCATCAATGCCCAACCAACAAAACCACACACTGTGTCAAACGGAGTATACGGTTTTGTTGATTGGGCAAAGGACTCCCCGGCTCCTTCCGTTTTAGTCTTCCTGCCACACTACCTGCCCCAATGGAATCCAGGGGAACTGATTGGTAATACGCTCATCCAAAATGGGCAACGGCCGATTCGTAAACGCATCATACAGCCGCAGTGTGGCGCCAATTTGCTGGCCGGGCTGGGCGGCTTCATGGATGGGCAAGGTGTGCGGCGAGCGCACTTGTGAAGCGGCAATCCACTTCAACGTGGGAATGGCCCCCATCGCTGGAACGCCGTCATCCTGCTCCGTCCATGCCCAATGGAAGCCGTCCGCCTCATAACCAATCAGGCGCACAGAAACCACCCAATCGCGGGTGACGGGCTGACTGCTGCCAAACTGCTGCGCCACCTGCACTGGCGATTCCAATTCGGTGAGCAAGCCGCCCAACCAGACAATGCCCTGCCCCAACGGTACGTATTGGCTGTTCACCCACTCGCCGCGCAAATTCCACAGGGCACGCGGCACGCCCCACGCGCCCACAAACGGCGGCAGGGCTACCTCTTTCGGCGTGACATTATCGCGCACTTCGCTCACGAAGCCGTCGGCCGTCTGCCAATGCAAGTAGAGGCGGTTCTGACCGGGCAGGGTTGTGTCCCAATCGTAACCAACGAGTATGCGCCCCTCGCCCACCAGTGGGCGGTAAAGGGGATTGGCAGTGTACGGCCGTTCCCCCATCGCCTGCACATGAAGGGTGGTAACGGCCGTTCTCGCCCCCCCATCCTCAGCCAACAACGGCTCGGCGGCATACGCACCCACGCCAAGGGTGTAATCGCCGGGCAGCGTGCCGGGGCGCGGCGTCAGGCGTAACTGCGTCAGGGTAATGCCATCGGCTTGGGGTCGTGCCACTTGGTCATCTTGGGCAATGAGACGGCCGCCCCCCCCCACCCCATGCGCAAACAACGACAACGGGACGGGTAAGTCGGCAAGGGGTTCCCAGGCCAGGGTAACGGCCGTTTCCTGCCCAATCTGCACCGCCGCCGCCGACAATTGGTAGCCCAGCAAATGCACCGCGCCGCCCAACGTCACATCCAGCGGCGTAAACCCATCGGGCAGGCTGGCTAACGGCTCCTGGCGGTAAAGAAACGCCTCGTGCAATGGCTCGGCAGGTGGCAAATCACGATAGGCATTCTCGTCAAAATGCGTGGCGATGACATTGTGCCCGGCGGCCAGCTCCGCAGCAATGCGCTGTGCCCAAGTATCGGCATACAGGTCAGCCTCCGGATAAACAAAACGAACGGCCACGTCCGGGCGCTGCCCCTCCACCTCCTGCAAATACCACAACGGCGTGACCCAATGCCAATCGGCGAGAATAACTGTATCCGCCGGGGCCTGCGCCAGCAGCGGCGCGGCATAATCGCGGGTCGCCCTATCCTCATGCAGCGCAGCATAGCTGGGGTAATGAGCGATCACCTGTGCGACAGCAATGATGAAGAAGAAGGAACACAAAGCGACACGGAGATTACACAGAGGTTCACAGAGATTTTTTCTCTGTTTTCTCTCTGTGAATCTCTGTGTCTCCTTTGTGTTTCTCTGTGTTCCTTCCCTCCAAAACAACAATCCAAGCGCCATCGCCGCCGGGACATAGGCGGGCAGCATGTACTCCACCGTTTGCGGGGCGCGGTAGGTGGCGGTGATGAAGGTGTGCAGCGCAAACGAGCCGCCCAACAGCCAGGCAATAGGGCGATTCTTCCACAACAGCCAAAGCATCCCCGCCACCATTCCCAGCAGCAGCCAGGGCGAAAACTGAAAGGTAAGGACATTACCCATCACGCGCAGCCGCTGCCAGAGCACGGCCGGTTCAATAAAGTAGAAAAAGTCACCGCTGAAACCCCGCGCCAAAACGTGATCGAGAAAGCCCTGCCAGGTTGCCAGGCCAGGGGTCGCGCCATGTGCGCCACTGTGGGCACGCAGGGGCAAATAAAGCAAGGGAATGAGTCCGCTGAGCGCTGCAAGGAACGGCCGTATCCACCGTCGCGGCACACGCAAGATAGCCGGGTCCACCCACAGCGCAAAGAAACCAAAGACCGCGCCCATAAACAGCAGCGAGACGTGATGCGTCAGTCCCCAGCCCAGAGCCAGGGCAAACAGCGTCAGCCAACGGTCGGCGTGCTGGCGATCCGGCTCATCGCGCAGTTCCCAAAAGCGCAGCAGTGTGTACAGCATCAGTGCCGCAAACAACGCGGTGAGGCTGCGGATGTTGGCGGTGGTAGCCTGTGCCCAAAAGGTGGTAGCCCCGCCCAGGGCAATGGTTCCCGTCATGGCTGCCAGATGGCGGTGTGTCAGACGGTGGATGGCGGCGTATACGACCACCAGCGTCAGGCTGGCAATCAGCGCAGAGAGCAGATTGACGCGATAGGCTGGCGAAGCGCCCAGCGGCAGCAGTGCAGCCACATGCGCCAGCAGTGTATACAACGAGAATCCCGGCGGGTGTGCCACGCCTAACTGCGCAGCCACCAACTGAAATTCGCCGTTGTCTGCGGGCAGCAGCCCCGGAGCCAATGTGCGCCAATAGAGCAGGAAGAATCCAGTCCCAAGCGGCCAGCCATACCAACGACCAGTGACCAGTGACCAGTAACCAGTAACCAGTGACCAGTGACCAGTTGCCCATGCAACGGCCGTTACGCCCGCCACCAGCCCCGCCAACCAGGGATCATACGCCGGGTAAATGACGTAAGCGGTGAGGATGAGCAGGGGTTGGGTGGTGGAGAACGGCCGTTTCTGCAGCAACACCCCCCCCACAACCGCACAAACCAGCGCCAATAACACAGCCCCTATCACGCCGCCAGGGCCTAGCCATTCGCCGAGAATACGGGCACAAAACAAACCCAACACCACGCCAGGAGACCATTTCTGTAAAATATCAACCATGCGGAGGATTATAACGCGATGAATTTGGAACAAAAAAAGCCGCCTTGCGGCGGCTCATGCAATGATGATGACGGCGATGGTTTACCAAGAGGAGTGTGAAGGAATACTTGAGGCTGTAGGCTGCGTTGGTTGCACATATACTTCCACCATCTGTTCTTTGCGACTTAACTGCGAAGATAACATGCATGCGGCGACGACGAAGACAGTGAAAATTGCGGAAAGAATAAAATAGCCAATCAAGAAATTCATCGTTTGCACTCCCAATAAATACCAATAACTATCCATATAATAAATGAGAGCTACCCCTGTCGTCATTAGTACAATGGGTCTAATTACCATATGACTCTGTGAAAAAACAGGTTTATAGAGTGTGGGGGGTATGGTAGAATACGGCAACAAATTTATTCCACACTATTTCTCCACAACCCATAGGGTTCCGGGGAGATACTCACCACAATGCGAATGACTAACGAACAAGCTGATTCTAAAGTGCCTGATTTACAGGCTTTGCCCCCAACGGATGAACAACCGCCGCAGATGATTGCCGGGCGGTATGAGGTGGTGCAAACTTTGTCCGGGGGCATGGCGCTGGTGCATTTGTGCCGGGATCATCTGACGGGTCAGCTTGTAGCGTTGAAGACGTTTAAGCCTAAGTATCTATCCCATCGTGAAGCACGCGATTTGTTTTTACGCGAAGGAACGATGTGGGTGGATATTGGGCGTCACCCACACATCGTGCACGCATACCGTGTAGAACGCATCGGGGATGGGCTGGAAGTGTACCTGGTCTTGGAGTGGGTGGTACAACCCAAAGGGGTGGAAAAACCGTCACTGCGAGCCTGGCTGCGTCCAGGACGGCCGTTGCCCCTCAAACAATCCCTCCTCTTCGCCCTGCACATTGCTCGCGGCATGAAATATGCCGTCAAAAAAATCCCTGGCCTGGTTCACCGCGACCTGAAACCGGAGAACGTCCTCATTGGTTATGATGGACAGGCTCGCGTCACTGATTTTGGGTTAGCCAGCACCCTTTCCATTTTGGGAGACGTGACATTTAACGAAGTACCCACCAGGAAAGACAACCACACACGCACACAACTCACGCAAGGCGCAGCAGGCACGCCGCTTTACATGGCCCCAGAACAATGGTTGCGCCAGCCGCTAGATGCCCGTGCTGATATTTATGCTCTGGGCTGCGTCATGTACGAGATGATAACGGGGCGGTTTGCAGCCCTGGCCGACTCGCGGGAAGCGATCCAGGAAATTCACATGAGCGGGCGCGTCAAAGCCCCGCCGCCAGAGGTCCCCCGCGAGGTAACGTTATTCCTGCGCAAATGTATGATGACTGATCGCACACAGCGCTTCCGCGATTGGGCCGATGTGGAACGAGAGTTGGAAGGGCTGTATCGGCAAGTGCTGCTGACGGAACCGCCGCCAGAACGGATTACGGAGACGGAAACGCGTGCAGAAAAGCTGGCCGCCGGGCATTCCTATAACACAATGGGGCTTTCTTACCTGGATTTAGGCAAGCTGTCTGTCGCCATCATGTATTTTGAGCAGGCAGTATGGACGGGGCGCACGGAAAACTCGTTGGAATTAGAGGGAGCGGCGCTGGGCAATTTGGGACGGGCGTATCGCGCATTGGGATACACGGACCGGGCCATTGAGTTTCATGGCGAGCATCTCGCCATTGCACGGGAAATTGGCGACCGCGCTCAAGAAGGGCGGGCGCTGGGAGATTTAGGTCGGGCTTACCGGCAAATGGGAGACGTCGAGCGAGCCATTCGCCACCAAAATGAGGAGCTAAAGATTGCCCATGAATTGGGTGATCCTTTTAAGGAAGCGGCTGCATTGGACAGTTTAGGGGATACCTATTGGCAAATGCGAAATGTGCCTCGTGCAGTCGAGTTCTATAAACGCTCATTGGCGCTGGCACGCAAGATTGAAGATCGTGCACGAACAAAGAGCATTCTCAGCAGTATGGGGCATGTGTATCTGCACTCTGGTGAAGTGAAGGAAGCGGTGGCGCTGTTCCACCAAACATTGAGCCTAGCACGCCGCCTGGGTGATCGGGTGAGTGAGGGAGAAGCGCTCAGTGATTTGGGGTTTTTATACCAGGAATTAGGGTATGGGGATAAAGCGGTAGATTACTATACACAGGCATTAACGATTGCAGAGGAAGGCAATGATCACCGCAGACAGGCGCGGAATCTGGTACGTCTGGCAGATATTGAGGTGCAAAACCACCAGCTAGGCCCGGCACAAGAGCGATATGAGTTGGCGCTAACGGCCGTCGAAGGGCTAGGCGACCGTCTGCAAATGCTGGAAATTCTAGGCAAATTGGGCGATGTGCATCACCGTCTGGGTGATTATATGCACGCGGCGCAGTTGCGTAAGCGCGAGTTGGGACTGGCCCAACAGATGCACAATCTGGCTGTCGAACGCCAATCGCTGCTTGCTTTGGCCCGCGCTTATGAAAGCTGGGGGGATAGTGGGCGAGCTATTCAATATTACAAACAGCTTCTAACGGCCGTACACACTGCAGAAGATTGGGACATCGAGAAACAAGTTTTACCGGCCATCATCACCCTGTACACCAAAATCAAACAAGCACGCCCGGCATTAGAAGCGAGCGAAATGTACTTAAATCGCGCTTTGGAACATGCGGATGTAGTTACCAGCGTGGATGCCTACAATCGTCTCGGCGATATACACCGCTACCTAAAAGATGGCAAGAAAGCGGCAGAATATTACCGTAAAGCCCTAACCCATGCCCGCGAGCAAGAAGACGTTTCGGCAGAGGCCGTTTCACAGGGGAATTTGGCTCTGGCCTATCAACAAATGGATGGTATGGGTCGTGGCTGGCAGGCCGTCCGTAATATGGAAAAGGCGCTGGCCCGTGCGCAAGAGGTTGACGATAAGGTGCTGACAACAGAACTCACTTATAAACTAGCTCTGTTGCTGTACCGTCAAAAGAAATGGACGCGTGCCATGTCTTATGCCGAGCAAGCGACCTATCTGGCTAGACAATTACAGGATGAGAGCTTGCTACAGCGCATCCGCAGGCTTCAGACTGCTATCGAAGAGCAAAGTCAGCGCACTACCGGCTTTCTCTAAAGACGTTCCCCAAATCTGGAATAAGTTCTACGGCCGTTTTCACCTGTTTCGCCGTATCTATCAGCAAATAAACCCCTGACTCACGGGGATGCGCATGTTTAGCACTGGCAAAACGCAATTGACTTTCCCCCACCAACTTGTACCCCCCTTTGCAATCAATGTGACCAGATACCAACACCCGCTGCGGGGCAAACTGTCGAGATAACGCGTCTAACATGCTTTTCTGCATCAACTCGTAGGCTTCTTCACCATATTGCAATTCATTCCGTGTAAAAAGCGCTTCCCACAACAATTGAAAATCAGGATGAGATGTGGTTGCGACAGCCCCAATAAGAAAGTGGTCATATCGCGGGTCATCTGGCCCGGTGACGGCAAAATAGTCACGGATAATCTCATCGTAAGCACGTTTGCTGCTGCGGCCTAAGGCGCGGCGTAAGGATGGGCGCAGGTCTGCTGTTAGAGATTCGGCCGTTTCCCGCCAAACGCGCTTGTGTGAAAACAAGAACAGGCGAGCGGCATTCGTCTGGTCACTAAATACAGGGGCCGCTCCCGCGTGGCTAATGCTCACTCCACCCCCGGTGCGCACATACAATGGCAAGCTGTCGAATAAAGCCAGCACACGGTGACGATGCTGCCCTAAAGCAGCCTCAAAGGGCGGTGTGTATAACTGCTTCCCCTTTTGCAAAGTAATGCTGTAAATGTGTGGAATTTCGTGATTCCCCAGCAAGTAAATGACACGATCCCCCAGAGTCGCCTGCATATTGAGCACATCCAACACCATATCCAGCGAGTGGTCTTCTTCAGCCGCACCGCTGTAATGAATCAAGTCGCCGGTGATCACGAAATAATCAGCATGGCCCTGGTCGTGGAGTTGTAAGAAGCGGTCACGGTAACGCTGGTAAGCGTCCCAATCACCGTGCAGGTCGGTGATGACCATGAGTGTGCCTTCTGATATGTCTCGAATGCGCGCCCAACCGGGTTCTTTTGTCACAATGGTTCCTCTTTGGGGAAGATGTAGATTTGTCTAATTGTAGCATGAATGGCGGGAAACGGCCGTTTCCCACCAACAATCGCCCAACCCCTCCAATCGCGGTATAGTCATTGGCAGATTGCAAACGTTTCGCATTTTGGGTCTTTCAGATTTCGCGGGGTTTGCCGTGAAACGTGAAGCGTGGAACGTGATGAACCTCTAGTCACGTTTCACGTTTTACGTTTCACGCCTTGATTACCCCATGAGTTCCCAAAGAACCCGCATTTTTACTAGAGGCAATATGAACACTCTGCCCTCTAGCAAGGGATGAAAATTCATCCTTCACCCTTCATCATGCATCCTTACCATTGGAGGTCACATGTCAACATTTCTAGTAGAAAGCAAAAATCGCATCAAACGACAACCCAACCGTGGACATTACGATAAAGCCACCATTTACCAAATCATTGATGAAGCCATGATCTGCCACGTCGCCTTCGTTCAAGATGGGCAACCATTCGTCATTCCTGCACTGCATGCCCGAAAAGATGACCAGCTACTCATTCATGGTGCATCCACAAGCCGATTGCTGAACCACATCCAGGCAGGCAACGTGGTCAGCATCACCATTACCATTGTGGACGGTATCGTGTTAGCAAAAACCGTATTCAATCAATCCGTCAACTATCGTTCAGTGGTATTGTTTGGCAAAGGCAGGCTCATCGAAAACGAAGACGAAAAATGGCAATCACTGGCCCATCTCACAGAACAGCTCATGCCTGGGGTTTGGCAAACAGCACGTCAGCCCACCACAACAGAACTGAAAGCGACCTCACTCGTCTCTATTTCTATAGAAAGCGCCTCAGCCAAAATAAGAAGCGGCCCACCAAAGGACAGCGGTGAAGACCAGATGTTACCTGTGTGGGCAGGCGTTCTGCCAGTGAAACAAATCATCCAAACCCCCAGCACCGCCGACTACACCGACCCGGACATGCCCATTCCCGACTATGTAATGGCGTACATGGCAGAAAAGAACAAAGATGATGCCGGTAGTTTGCCCGAACCAAAGTAAACTACCGACGAAAAACTTGGTTTCTTTTATAGCGGAATGAATATGCACTATACTTGCATACTATGAAAATCCTCGATGGACAGCTTCCTGATGCGCAGGGCTGGCGAGAATTGGTGCTGTTATCTCCCGGCGTCGTAGAAGGGCTGGCGTGGCAGTTGGCCCAAGCATTGGCTCATGCGAATAATGGGTTTTTGTTAACGGCCGTCATCATCCCCAGCAACACCCCCGACCAACTCAACCAGGCCCACGCCGCCCTCGACGAAGCTGCCCAAACCATTCCACCCAACTTCCCCTACTACCCCCTCATCATCGAGTCCCGCGACTACGAGCAGGGCGTCATCAACCTCGTCAAACAAGCTAGCGTAGACCTGCTGTTTGCCTATGCAGACAGCCCCAATTGGTTCAACACCAACCGCGTTCCCTGCGCCATTGCCGCCGTGCGTGGTGAGCAGGCCACCATGGATCAGATGGACGGCCGTTTAGACCACATCCTCATCCCCACATCCGGCGGGCCAAACTCCGTCCACGCCCTCTCCATGCTCCTGCCCCTCACACCCAAAATCAACCTCACCGCCCTCTACGTCGCCCCCACCTACCTCGGCGAAAACGAAGAAGCCCTAGGGCGTGCCCGCCTGCGCCAAACCCTCAACTTCATCGATGCCGGCGACCACATCCAAACCAAACTCTATCCTGCCCAACGAATCACCAGCGGCATCGTCAACGCCGCCAGCGAAAACTACGACCTCGTCATCATTGGCGCCAGCCGCGAAAGCACCGTAGACCGCATCCTCTTCGGCGACATCCCTGGCGCAGTCGTGCGCGAAAGCAAGCGCCCCGTCATCATCGTGCGCCAACCCAAAAACCGCTTCGGCAACTTCGTTGGCACTCTCAGTTGGCGGCTGCAAACGCTGCTGCCACGCATGGATTTAGCTGCGCGTACCAGCGCCTACGTCCGCATCCGCCGCAGCGCTCGCCCCAGCACAGACTTCTTCGTTCTCATCGCCCTCTCCGCCATGATTGCCGCGCTAGGGCTGCTGGTTAATAGCCCGGCTGTCGTCATTGGCGCTATGCTCGTGGCCCCGCTCATGTCTCCCATTGTGGGCAGCGGCATGGCTATTGTCTTGGGGGATGCACGGTTTTTACGCCTCTCACTGGGAGCGGTCATTCGCGGTGTATTGCTGGCAATTTTGGTTGGCGCGATGGCCGGACTGCTGGGCATCGGAGACGCGCCCACTGCTGAAATCCTCGCCCGCACCCAGCCCACTTTGTTAGACCTCGCCATCGCCCTCTTTTCCGGGATGGCCGGAGCCTACGCCCTCTGCCATTCAGATGCAGCCGGGGCGCTGCCCGGTGTTGCCATTGCCGCCGCTTTGGTTCCGCCGCTGGCGGCCGTCGGCATCTCCCTCACCACTGGGGAAATACGCAACGCGCTGGGGGCGCTGCTGCTTTTTACCACCAACTTTGTCGCCATCAGCTCGGCAACGGCTCTGGTGTTCATCGTATTGGGATTCCGCCCACCGCAAACGCAAAAAGAACGACGCGTCGTACAGGTGCGCAGCGCACGCGTGGCTTTTGTTTTGTTGGTCATTGTGTCCCTACTGTTGGGTATTACCACATACCAATTGGCGCAAACGTCAGCAGTGGAAGCTCGCATTTATCAGGTAACGGAAGAAAAGTTGGCAGATGTCACCGGTGCAGAACTGGCGGAAACACCTCACATTGTTTCATTTGACAGCGGTTTCCTGAAAATGGAAGTGATTGCCCGCTCGCCGCGAGACATTCCTTACAGTCAAGTAGAAGCACTGCAAGAGAGTATTGGTGTGCAGCTCACCAGCGAACATATTCTCGACAAATTGGAACTGTCGCTGACGGTCATCCGGGTGACGGAGTTGGACCCGCTTATCCCGCCCACGCCAACGAATACGCCGACGCCCACCTCTACGGCAACGCCCGGCCCTACGCCCACAGCGACCCATACGTCTACGCCCACGCTCACGCCAACGTTCACGCCGACAGCAACCAGCACGCCAACGGTGCTGCCCACAGACACGGCTACACTCACACCCACAGCAACCATCACGCCAACGCCGACAGCAACGGCCGTAACGGCCGTCATCACCTCCCCCTATGGTCTCAACCTACGTGCGGCACCAGAGCAAAACGCCGACATCCTCGCCTTTTTGAAAGCGGACAGCATAGTCATCTTGTTAGAAGGTCAGGTAGAAACAAATGGCCTCATCTGGCAGCAAGTCGAGGCAAATGGGGTAACGGGCTGGGTAGCCGCCGAATTCCTTTCGACTCAATAAGCGAGAGGGGTATTTCTTCCTCTAGCTCTAGCTCTAGCTCTATCCTCTAGCTACTCCCCAACAAATCTGCGTAAATGGCTAATAGCTGTTTGGCCGATTTGCCCCAGCTAAATTGGCGAGCCTGGCGAAAACCGGCAGCAACCATTTGTACACGCCGCGTATCATCACCCAAAAGCTCTGCCATTGCCGTTGTCCAGGCCGTTTCATCATGTGGCGAAAGCTGCACGGCCGCAGCCCCCGCCACCTCTGGCAAACTAGAAGCATTCGACGTGAGCACGGGCACGCCACAGCCCATCGCCTCTAGCAGGGGCAGGCCAAAGCCCTCGTACAGGCTGGGGAAGACGTACAAGTCTGCACCACTGTACAGGGCGGGCAAATCGTCATCGTCCACAAAGCCGATGAAATGGACACGGCCGTCCAAGCCCTGCCGCCCCACTTCGGCCATCATCTCGTCATACAACCAACCCTTGCCCCCGGCGATAATCAGGTTGTGCGGGAATTTGCCCGCCAGCGGCGCAAAGGCGCGGATCAGCATCTGGTAATTTTTGCGCGGCTGCACCGTGCCGACGGCCAACATGTAGGGCGCGTCACCGAGTTGATAGCGTTGGCGCACGGCCGTCATCACCGCCCCCGACTCCACCGGACGAAAACGGGGGTCAACACCGCTGTACAGCACCGTAATTTTCTCTGCGGGCACATGCCAGAGCGTGGTCAAATCATCTTTTGTGGCCTGCGAATCGGCCAAAATATGTGTGGCCCGCCCCACTGACCAAGGCACGACCGTGTTCAAATAGCGCACCAGCGGTTCCGGGAAGACTTCCGGGTAATGGGCGAAGGAGAGGTCATGCACGGTGAGCAGCGTGGGGATGCCGCCGCTGACCGGTGGCAGCACAAAGTCCGGCGAGTGGAAAAGGTCAAGCCGCCCGGTGATTAATTGCACGGGCAGCGGCAGCCGCAGGCGATACCAAAGGCGGTACAGCCAGCGTTCGTTGAGCGGCGCGGGGTGGTAAGAAATGCCGTCCTGTTCGGGCAGGGGATTGGGGACGGGGAGGATGGACGGCCGTTTCGCCGAAAAAAAGCGGTATTCGTAGGGTGAATCCTGCTGGGCCAGCGCCCGCACCAGTTCACGGGTGTAGCGACCAATCCCCCCACCCTGCACAACAGCAGACGTTACATCAATGCCAATTCGCACTATCACTCCACGTCGTTATAGGTCCAATAGCGATTAATAAAGAAATTCCAAAACAGTACGACAACCGTTGCGACCATTTTGGCTGGAATGTAACCACGAATTGGTAAGACATCCCAATCTGCCAGCCAGCTATCAAAAACCCCCTCTAGCGAAACCAAAATGAGGTTATTGATCACCAGGCCAATGGTGCTGACAACGGCAAACTGTCCCAACTGTGACATCAGCGGTTTGGAGCGCGAATCAGGATACGTCCAATAGCGATTGAAGGTGAAATTGCTGATCACGGCCAGCGTAAACGAAATGGTGTTGGCAACGACTGTAGCCAATGGCGTGGTTTCTTTGAGCAGGGTTAACGTGCCAAAATCGACCACAAAACCAATTGTGCCCACGACCATAAATTTGAGAAATCGCTCGGCCTCTTTGGGGTTCATGCCAAAGCGGCCAGCCAGGTTTGCGAAGATTGAAATCATGCTAAATCCTTATGCGTGAAACGTGAAACGTGAAAAGAGGTTTTTCACGTTTCACGCATCACGTTTCACTTCTCGAAATAAAACCTGCTGCAATCCAAGCATGACGCCCAGATGAATGTAAATATTGTTGACGTAGAGCTTGTCTACCAGTTGGTGGACGGCCAGCGCAGTCCAGGCGGCGAGCAGGCCGAGGGCCAGGCCGCGCTGCGGCCAGTTCAACCGCCGCAGTAAGACAATATTTTGCCAGAAAACGGCCGTCCAAAACAACACATACGCCGCCAATCCCAACACGCCCGTTTCCGCCAATAAATTCAGGTAATAGTTGTGCGCGTGGCCCAATGGCGCAGCCCAATTGATCAGGCGGTAGTCCGGGTAAACTGGCTCATAATTGCCAAAGCCCACGCCCAGCCACAAGTTGTCGCGGGCCATGCCCAGAGCGGCCTGCCAATGTGCCAGCCGTTCCACCACCGCAAAGTTGGTGTCGGTGATGTCCACGCCACGCACGTCTGTCATGGATAAATCTTGTGTGAAGCCACTAGTAATGCGTTCCATCACGCCCGCAGGCAGGCGATTGAAATACGTGCCGACGAGCAGTAACCCACCCAGTGCCACGCCCGCCGCCAGCAGCAGCGCCGCGCCCTGCCATCGTTTGCGCGGCAGAAAGAGGACGAGTACGGCAGTTCCCCCAACCAACCCCAGCCACGCCCCCCGACTCCATGAGACGAGGACGCCGGTGAGGGTAACGGCCGTTACCAAACCAGTCATCAGTATCCAGTGATCAGTAAGCAGTAACCAGTAAGCAGTAACCAGTTTGCGCCACTGACCACTGATTACTGACCGCTGATTACTGACTACTCCCACCAACGCACCCAACGACAGCATCGCCGCCAAATTCATGTAGCCGCCGTAGGGGTTTGGCTGGTCAAAGGTGCCGAAGGCGCGGTAAAAACGGCCGAGTACCATAAAATGTTCCGGTGCTTCACCGCGCCAGACAAACTGGTAAATGCCAAACAAGCCCTGCCCCAACGCCGCCAACGCCAACATGCCAAACAAAATCCAGGGAGCGCGTCGCGGGGGTAGATCGGCCGTCAAATCCAGCGCCATCCAGATCAGCAGCAGCATTTCCACCCACTTTGCCACTTCTTTCAGGCCAAACGACAGCGAAGGCACATCCAATAGAGTGATGAGGGTAATGTAAATGAACAGCAACAGGGGTACAGTGAGCGGGGTTTTGGGCAGCACTATGCGCCGCTGCCGCATTCCCCGCGCCAGCCACAGAGCCAGCGTGAAGAAAAAGAACAGTTGCCCGCTGTCTAGCGGCGAGGCGGTGAAGGCGCGGGCTTCGTATGCGCCAAAAGGGGCCAGCAGCAGCGCCAGCCCCATTGCAAACAGGGGTTGAATGATGGAGAGGATGAGAACGGCCGTGCCCCCCAGCAACGCCCCCGCCCACAACAGAGGCAGCCGCACCAACGCCACCCCCGCCAGCAGCGCCAGCCCCAATGCCCACCAGGGCTTCATCAACCTCATTGCCGTCATTTGCAGTATTCAGTATTCAGTATTCAGTATTCAGTATTCAGTGGTCAGTGGTCAGTGAAGTCGCCGATTACTGATTACTGATTACTGATTACTGTTTACTGTTTACTGACTACTCTCACACACGATTGCGGAAATACTCAATCGTCTGCTGCAAGCCTTCTTCCAGGCCAACCTTCGGCTCCCATTGCAGCACACGCCGCGCCTTGCTGATGTCCGGGCGGCGTACTTTGGGGTCATCCGTAAAGCGGTCTTGCCCCGGCTCTGTAAACAAAATGTCCGACTTGCTGCCCGCCACTTTCACCACCTGCTGCGCGAATTCCAAAATCGTCATCTCTGTGGGGTTGCCAATGTTTACCGGCAGCTTTTCCGCCGAGAAGAGTAGGCGGTAAATGCCCTCAACCAAATCGGTGTAATACTGGAAGGAGCGCGTCTGGCTGCCATCGCCATATACGGTCAGCGGTTTGCCTACCAGGGCTTGATAGATGAAGTTGGGCACAACACGGCCGTCATGCAGTCGCATACGTGGCCCATACGTGTTGAAAATCCGCACAATGCGCGTCTCCAGCCCATGATACCGCTGATAAGCTAGCACCATCGCCTCAGAAAAGCGCTTCGCCTCATCATACACACCACGCGGGCCAATGGGGTTCACATTGCCCCAATACGTCTCCGGCTGCGGGTTTACCTCTGGGTCGCCGTACACCTCCGAGGTGGAGGCCAGCAGGTAGCGAGCATTCTTCACTTTTGCCAAGCCCAGCGTGTTGTGTGTGCCCAATGAGCCGACCTTCAACGTGGGGATGGGATGCTCCAGGTAATCATTCGGGCTGGCAGGGGATGCGAAATGCAGCACCGCATCCAACTCTCCCGACACATAAATGTGATTGCTCACATCGTGCTTGATGAACGAGAATTTTTCATTGCCAAATAGGTGGGCGATGTTGTCCATGTTGCCCGTAATCAGGTTGTCCATCCCGATGACGGTATGACCCTCTTTAATGAATCGGTCGCTCAAATGAGAACCGAGAAATCCGGCAGCCCCAGTGATTAAAACGCGCATAATGCCTCCGTAGTGTGAAACGTGAAGCGTGAAACGTGAAAAGAAAATCTTCACGTTTCGCGCTTCACGTTTCATAATTGGTAATTTACAAATTGTGCGGTGTCATGTTCAAAGCCGCCGTATTCTATCGTAGAGGAACCAGTGGGGCGAATGGCGTGTACCAATCGTCATGCAGGCGCAGGGTTTTTAATCGTCCAGTTTGTCATGCGATGTCACAATCGCGCCTGACAATGGGTTCCAGCGCTCTGGAAGTGCATTGTAGACCTCCACAATGGGGTTCCAGCGCTCTGGAAGTGCATTGCAGACCTCCACAATGGGGTTCCAGCGCTCTGGAAGTGCATTGCAGACCTCCACAACGGGGTTCCAGCGCTCTGGAAGTGCATTGCAGACCTCCGCAATGGGGTTCCAGCGCTCTGGAAGTGCATTGCAGACCTCCACAATGGGGTTATACTTTGCCGTGAAACGTGAAACGTGAAACATGAGGGTTTTTCACGTTTCACGTTTTACGTTTTACGCAAAGGAGAACAATATGAGCAGACCTGACGCAAACAGCGACCAGCCCGATATTCACGAACGCCGCAAGGCAGACCACATTCGTATCAATTTGGAAGAGGATGTGACGTTTAAGCAGTTGACGACGGGGCTGGAGCGATATTTTTTCATGCATCAGGCCTTGCCCGAACTGGATATGGCCGCTGTGGATACGTCGCTGTCGTTGTTTGGGAAGGTGCTGCAACGGCCGTTACTCATCTCCTCCATGACCGGCGGCACAGAAAAAGCACGGGCCATCAACCGCGTGTTAGCGGAAGCGGCGCAGCACACCGGCATGGCGATGGGCCTCGGCTCCATGCGTGCCGGCATTGAAGACCCCAGCCTGGAAAACACCTACCGCGTGCGCGATGTGGCCCCGGACATTTTGCTCTTCGCCAACCTGGGCGCGGTGCAGCTCAATTATGGCTACGGCCTCAGCCATTGCCAGCGTGCCGTAGACATGATTGAAGCCGACGCCCTCATTTTGCACTTCAACGCCCTGCAAGAGGCCGTGCAGCCGGAAGGCGATGGTAATTTTGCCGGGCTGTACCAAAAAGTAGAGGCCATCTGCCGCCAACTGCCCGTGCCGGTGATTGCCAAAGAGGTCGGCTGGGGCTTTGCCGGGGAAACGGCACGGCGGCTGGCAGATGCAGGCGTGGCTGCCATTGACGTGGCTGGCGCGGGCGGCACGTCCTGGAGCCAGGTGGAGATGTACCGCGCTCCGACGGCGCGTCATGCACGGGTGGCGGGGGCGTTTGTGGATTGGGGGATTCCAACGGCCGTTTCTGTGCAACAATGCCATCAAGCCGCACCACACCTGCCCATCTTCGCCAGCGGCGGCATCAAAACCGGCATCGAAGTCGCCAAGTGCATCGCTCTGGGGGCCAACATCGCCGGACTGGCGGGTGATTTCCTCCGCGCCGCCGACACGGGCGGCGTCGCCGGCGTCATCGAACTCGCCGAGACCCTCACCGCCGAACTGCGCGTGACCATGTTTGTCACCGGGGCCACCGACCTGCAAGCATTGGCGCAAATACCACTGCACACGTCGTTTTAAGTATGCAAGTTTGCAAGTGGCAGGTATGCAAGTAAAAGACCTGCAAACTTGCAAACTTGCCACTTGCAAACTTCTACAGGAGAAACTTATGCCTACCGAACTCAAAACCCTTTCTCAAGAAATGATCCCCGCCGTCGAAGCGGAAATGCAGGCCGTACTGCACGCCGATGGCACGCAGCCAGACTCGTTTTATGGCATGATGCAGTATCACATGGGCTGGGTGGATGAAGCGTTGCAGCCTGCGGTCGTGAATAGTGGCAAACGGATACGGCCGTTACTCTGCCTCCTCTCTTGCGCTGCTGCGGGCGGGGACTGGCAGCAAGCCGTGCCTGCCGCCGCCGCCATCGAAATCCTGCACAACTTCTCGCTCGTCCATGATGACATTGAAGACGCCAGCGACACGCGGCGCGGCCGTCAAACCGTGTGGAAAATCTGGGGCATCGAGCAAGCCATTAACGCTGGCGATGCCATGTTTGCTATCGCACATTTGGCAATGGCACGATTGGAGGAACGCGGCGTAGACCCGGCCATCGTCGTGCAAGCGCTGCGCCGCTTTGACGAGACCTGTGTGCAGCTCACGCAAGGCCAGCACGCCGACATGGATTTTGAGAAGCGGGATCAGGTCAGTGTGGCGGAATATTTGGAGATGATTGGGGGAAAAACGGCCGTGCTCATCTCCCTCTCCACCGAACTCGGCGCACGCATTGCCGGGGCAGCCCCCCAAACCAACACCCATTACAACCAATACGGCCTCAAACTCGGCCTCGCCTTCCAGGTCATAGACGACATTCTCGGCATTTGGGGAGATGAATCACGCACTGGCAAATCAGCAGCCACAGACATCATCACCAAAAAGAAAACACTCCCCGTGCTGCATGGCTTAGAACACAGCCCTGACCTGCGTCAACTATACACTCAATCTGATCCCGACACCGCTTTTGTACAACAAGCAATCACCCTCCTCAACGCAGCCGGTTCACACGACTACGCCCGCCAACAAGCAGTTGAATATTCAGACAGCGCCTCACATCATTTGCAGGCAGCCAATCCTAACGGCCCAGCGGCAAGAGCGCTGCACCAACTAACCCACATGCTCTTAGCCCGCGACTTTTAACCACTCACAAAGCAACAAAAAACCGCAGTATCAACTGCGGTTTTTTTATTGCTTTGTTTCGATTATCTACTTCGACAAACGTATTTATTCCTCGTCCTCAAACTCTTCATCTTCTTCATACAATTTGGCATCAGCAGCAGCAGCGATCATTGCCGCCAGCACATCATCACCTGTATTATCATCAATTAATGTACTGCTAAAATCGACTGGTTCCAGAAGGGCGTCTTGTTCGAATTCTTCCAATACCTGCTGCTTTTCCTCTTCCCGCTTCTTGTACACATCAAAACCTGTACCAGCAGGAATCAATTTACCGATGATGACGTTTTCCTTCAGACCAATCAAGTCATCTTCTTTACCGGCAATAGCTGCCCCAGCCAATACACGAATCGTGTGCTGGAATGAACTCGCCGACAGGAAGCTATCTGTATTCAAAGACGCTTTGGTAATACCCAGCAAGACTGGCTCTGCCTGAGCTGGCTGCCCGCCTTCTTCCGCAACCTGTTCATTTGTTTCCTGGAAGCGAGGCACATCTATCAATTCTCCCGGCAGCATCTCCGTGTCACCAGCGGCCGTAATCACAACCTTGCTCAGCATCTTGCGAATGATCACCTCAAAGTGCTTATCATGAATATTTTGGCCTTGCGGGCGATACACTTGCTGCATTTCTCGCAGCAAATACTGCGTAACCGCATCCCGGCCCAAAATCTCTAGCACCCGGTGAGGATTCTTAGAACCTTCCGTCAACTGTTCGCCAGGCGTCACCTGCTGCCCATCACTAATGAGCATCCGCATACCGGCTGGAATATCATAATCCTGTTCTTCACGGCTTTCCCAGACAACACGCAAGCCATTTTTGTCTAGCTGAACCCGTCCAGCACGGCGAACTGTGACAACATCTGCATCATTCTCTGCCAAAATGTCACCAACCTGCACTTCATCGCCACTTTGCGCTTTTACGGTCCAACCATCAGGGATTTCATATTCGTCATCCACCATCTTGCTGTCTGTCACAAAGACGTGGCGCACGCCATCAATAACTCGTATTTCTGCAATGCCACCAATCTCAGTAATGACGGCCTCGCCTTTGGGGCGCTGCCGTGCCTCGAACAACTCTTCCACACGCGGCAAACCCTGAGTAATATCACCACCCGATTGTGCTGTACCACCAGTATGGAATGTACGCAGGGTCAATTGGGTGCCTGGTTCACCAATGGATTGCGCAGCCACAATACCTACAGCTACACCCATTTGCACAGGTTTACCACGAGCCAAGTCAATACCGTAACATTTAGAACAAATACCACGGCGTAATTCGCAGGTCATTGGAGAGAAAACGTATACCTCTTCAATGCCAGTAGAATCGACACGGTCAGCAATAACATCGGTGTAATATTCCCCGGTGTTGATAATAATTTCGGCCGTTTCTGGATCTGTTACCGGCGCTGCGGCAACACGTCCCAAGACTCGTTCAGCCAATGTTTGCTTGCCAAAATTATCTGAACGGCGAATCCAAATACCTTTGTCTGTGCCACAATCTTTGGCCATGACGATGACATCTTGTGCCACGTCAACGAGACGGCGGGTCAGATAACCAGCATCAGCTGTACGCAGAGCCGTGTCGGCCAGACCTTTACGAGCGCCATGTGTGGAAATGAAGTATTCCATGGCGTTTAGGCCTTGCCGGAAATTGGACTGAATCGGAACGACAATGATACGGCCGCTAGGGTCAGCCATGAGACCACGCATACCGGCTAGCTGGGTAATGGGGCCGAATCCACCTTTACCAGCCCCGGAAAGGGCCATGACAGCCATCGGGCCAGCAGGGTCTAATGCCCCACGTACGGCTTTCGCAATTTCGTCTTTGGCATTGTTCCATTGTTCAACGGTACGTTGGTATTGTTCTTCTTCAGTAAGCAAGCCACGACGATATTGGCGATCAATCTCATCTACACGCTTGCGCGTATCGGTAAGAATACCATCGCGCTCTTCAGGAATGGTGAGGTCGGCCACGGCAACGGTAACGCCAGAGATGGTGGCATATTTGAAGCCAATGTCTTTGATGCTATCTACCAGGTCAATGGTAACTTCATCGCCTAGCGCACGGTATACACGATTGATCAGTGCGTTGATGCTACCTTTATCCAACAAGCGATTCACAAAGCGCCATTCGGGAGGTAGTGCCCGATTGAATAACACACGTCCAGGGGAAGTCTCAATGAAACGGCGGCGCGGCTTGTTATCGTCATACCGTTTATGGTTATCATCGAAATAGGTATCGGTATATAGTTTGATGCGTGCATGGATGTCTACCAACCCTAATTCGTAGGCCATTTCGACTTCGTTGAGGCTGCCAAATGTTCGACCCTCGCCGGGACGGCCGTCGTGCATTAAAGTTAAATAATACACACCCAAAACCATATCTTTAGATGGGCCAACAATAGGCTGCCCATCCGCAGGTTTGAGCAAGTTCCGCGTAGCCATCATCATATCTTTGGCTTCTTTGACCGCTTTTTGCGACAAAGGAACATGGACGGCCATTTGGTCGCCGTCAAAGTCTGCGTTGAAAGCGGAGCAAACCAACGGGTGCAACTGAATGGCTTTGCCCTCAACCAGTTTGGGCATGAAAGCCTGGATACCAAGACGATGTAATGTCGGTGCACGGTTTAGCAGAATTGGGCGGCCCTGAATGACCTCTTCAAGCACTTCCCAAACTTCTGGGGGCTGCCGTTCAATGAAACGCTTGGCCCCTTTCACGTTACTGGCATAGCCATACTGCACCACTTTGCTAATCACAAAGGGGCGGAAGAGTTCCAACGCCATTGTCTTGGGCAAGCCACATTCACCGAGTTTCAGCTTGGGGCCAACAACGATCACAGAACGACCCGAATAATCTACACGCTTACCCAACAAATTACGGCGGAAACGGCCTTTCTTACCCTTCAGCATATCGGACAGCGATTTTAGTTCACGCCGTCCGCGGCGGCTTAGAGCCTTGCCGCGCTGGCTGTTATCAATCAGGCTGTCTACCGCTTCCTGCAACATACGCTTTTCATTGCGCACAATGACGTCCGGTGCGCCTAATTCCAACAACCGCTTGAGGCGATTGTTGCGGTTAATGACGCGGCGGTAAAGGTCATTCAAGTCAGAGGTGGCAAAACGGCCGCCATCCAACTGCACCATTGGGCGCAAGTCAGGGGGGATAACGGGTAAAACAGTCAAAATCATCCACTCAGGACGGTTCCCACTCTGACGCAACGCTTCAACCACTTGGAGGCGCTTGGTGGCGCGTTTAGCCGCCTGCTTGGAACGTGTGGTGCGTACTTCGCGCCAAAGGTCACGCGCCAATTTGTCTAAATCCATGTTCTTGAGAATTTCGTAGAATGCTTCCGCCCCCATGCCTGCACGGAAGACATTGCCGAATTTGCTTTTGAGATCACGATATTCGGTCTCATTCAAGAACTGCATTTGAACTAAAGACTCTAGCAAATCTTTATTCGTCTGGGCTTGCTGGCGCATACGAACAAGTTTCTGTTCAAGCTGCTCCCGCAAGTCGTCTTCTACGTTATCAACTTCAGCTTGCAATTCTGCCAGTTCGCGTTGCAGAGCAGCAACTTCAGCTTGATGATCTTCTTCACTTTCTTTTTGTACTTGGGTAAGGCGTTCTGTCGTGATCTCTTGAACCAAGACAACATGCTCGCGGCCAATGGTTTCCCCGTCTTTAGCAATGACGGTGCCGCCCAGTTTGATGGTGTCGGGAACGGCCGTGCCCAGCATATTCTCCAGCCGCTGTTCCATCACCTTTGCTTCTCGGACAACCTCATCTGTAGCAGTCGCCAACCGGTCATCAAAAGAAGCATTCAATCCCGCCAGTTTCTCTCGTAAATCTACCAGGCGAGTGGAGGCATCCCCAGTTACTTCCTCAGTTTTCTCTTGCAACTTGAAGTCAAGTTGCAATTCGGCTTCTTGCAATTCTTCTTGCAACCGTTTCAACGCTCTTTGACGAGCATCATCATCTACATGCGTAATAACATATTGTGCAAAATAAAGGACGCGATCCAAGTTGCGGCGAGAAATATTTAGCAACATACCCATGTAACTGGGCACGCGGCGTGTATACCAAACATGGGCAACGGGCGCGGCTAATGAAATATGACCCAACCGCTCACGACGCACAGAAGACCGAGTAATCTCCACCCCACATTTGTCACAAACAATCCCCTTATACCGGACATTCTTATACTTGCCACAGTAACATTGCCAATCCCGTGTTGGCCCAAAAATAGCTTCACAGAACAAGCCATCTTTCTCTGGGCGCAAACGCCGGTAGTTTATTGTCTCCGGTTTAGTAACTTCACCATAAGACCACGAACGTATTTGATCCGGGGATGCTAGACTGACGCGCAACGAACGGAAATTAGTTGTTTCCACCTAATCAACCTCCCAAAAATGATAAGCTCCAACCCAATTGGATGAGTATGTGTTTTATGCAGAAATCAGGGGCATTTGCTATAAACACATAAAAGAGCGTTTAGCAGGTGCCAACGCTCTCGAAAATTCAGTGCATCTTCACATAATTGATGCGATTGTATCAACAATCTTCGATATGTCAACGATTCTCTTATCAAACAATAAATAAGTATACAAACTGTAAATAATACAGCAATCGCCTTCTGCTTGCAACCGTTTTGCAAGTGATTTTCCAAATTAGTGTTCTGCCACTTCAACTTGCATAGAAAGCCATCCTGCGCTAACTTTTGCACCTTATGTTTGTTGAAGTTCATTTGGGCGATATTGTACAGTTGCGTAAAAAACACCCTTGCGGCAGCTTTGAATGGAAAGTCGTGCGTGTAGGGGCAGATATTGGACTGGTTTGTCAAGGTTGTCAACGGCGAATCATGTTGCCACGCGGTACGTTTAATAAACGGCTAAAGAAAATTGTCCAACAAGCAAATCAAGCAAATATAGATGGCAATGTTGAATGATTACGTTCTTAAAATGTATTTATATTTTCTCTGTCGCTGGATTGTCATTGTTTGGGACGTTAGGGTTGTTAACATTGTGGCTTTATTGGCATCATCGTCATGAGACTTTCCCCACGCCAGAAGTCCCAACTGAAGGCTTGCCATCGGTAACGGTGCAATTACCTATTTATAATGAACGGTATGTTGTGAAAGGGCTGATAGAAACGGCCGTTGCCCTACAATACCCCCATCATAAACTTCAAATACAAGTTATTGACGACTCCACCGACGACACCACTCAAATTGCAGCAAAACTGATTGAATACCATCGCAGGCAAGGCGCCAACATCAGCCTCATCCATCGCACAAAACGGCACGGCTACAAAGCTGGTGCATTAGCAAATGCACTCAACACAGCAACTGGTGAATTTGTTGCCATTTTTGACGCCGATTTCCAGCCTCAATCCGATTTTCTACTCCAAACCATTCCTCATTTCGACAATAATCCGCGTTTGGGAGCCATCCAGGCTCGATGGGGGCACTTGAATGCACAATCATCCTTCCTCACTCGTGCGCAAGCCATCGCGCTAGACAAACATTTTGCAATGGAACAAACGGTCCGCCATCGTGCAAACCTCTTCCCCAAATTTAATGGCACGGCCGGCATATGGCGATTAGCCTGCCTGGAGGACGCTGGTGGTTGGCTGGATGATACCGTTTGTGAAGATTTATGTCTCAGCACACGGGCTGTTATCAAACAATGGGAGTTTCGTTTTCTCAATGACGTTGAAGTACCTGCCGAACTCCCCACCAGCATTCTGGCCTACAAAACGCAGCAGGCCCGATGGGCAAAAGGATCTACGCAATGTCTACTGAAGTACGGCCGTCCCATTCTCAACGATAAAAACCATACCCTGACAGCCCGTTTATATGCCCTTCTCTCCATGGCCGGTTATACCACACACATCTTCCTGCTCATCATGCTGCTTGCCCAAATCCCCATGCTCTATCTGGACTACCGCCTTCCCCCGCAACTCATTTTCTTCAGCATCGCCGGGATTGGGCAACCACTTCTATTCATGCTCAGTCAACAAGCACTGCATACCGATTGGCACAAACGCCTGCCCTATCTACCTATTTTATTACTCATCGCAGTTGGCATGACCCTCAGTAACGCCCGCGCCATCCTTCAGGCGATCTTCAACAAAAACCACGCTTTCATTCGCACACCCAAAGCAGGCGTTAATGGAAGCGGCCCGGTCAAACCTATTCCCTATCAACTCCCTTTCGATCCCGTCATCATAGGCGAAATTATTCTTTCCCTCTACGCAGGCATTGGCTTAATTCTCGCCATCTGGCGTGGCAACTTTGGGCCAATCTTCTTTCTCCTCTCAATCTTCATCGGATCTGGCTACATTGCCTTCCTCGGCCTACAAGAATTAAAACACGCTCAATAAATATTTCTGACACAAAACTTAACTTTCTAAAGATTTTTTGCCCATTCTTTAGAAAATATCTTGACTTGTGTAAATTTTCTTTTATTATTCATGTATAGAGAAAATTTTCTTGGTAAAAGTTGAACTTTTGCATTTTATGCGATTTTTCAACATCAATCGGCACAAAGAAGGAGCAAAAAAATCCATGAACCCGGTAATTGGCAAATGTCCCATATGCAATGACGATTTAAGTGTCACACGCTTACATTGCCGCAATTGTGACACAACTTTAGAAGGACAATTTGCACTGGGGAGGTTATATCAACTAGCTCCCGAACAATTGCAATTTGTAGAAATCTTCATTCGCTCCGAAGGCAAAATCAATCGGGTGGAACAAGAATTAGGCATGTCCTATCCGGCGGTGCGCGCCCGCCTGACGGAGGTGATTAATGCAATGGGTTATGAAGTAGGTGAACCAGAGAAGGGGCCAATCTCTGAAGAAACCCGCCGTGAAATTTTAGCAGAATTAAATACTGGAAATTTATCGGCCGAAGAAGCATTGCAATTGCTTCGCGGCAACGACTAAGGAGAGTGTAAGTTATGAACCATCCCAGCAAGATTCGCATCTGGGAGCCGTTGCTTACGTTAGTACTGCTAGGAGTCGCCGTTGTTTACATGACAAATGTGTTTAATACAGGCAACTGGCTTTGGTTTCAAGGACGCGCCACAAATGTTAGGCCAGCCCGCATTGTTGTTGTCGATCAGGGGCAGCGTACTGTGCTAACTAGTGGACATGCGTATTTCAATGTGCTTGCAGACGCAACAGAAGAATCGCTGAGCAAGTTGGGCAATACAGACCTGGTAGGAATTGGCCTATCAAACCAAACTTTGCAGGATTACGCGTCTGATTCACTCGTATTGGAATTGTACTTTGATGAACCAATTCAATTCAATACCATGTCCCGTGTAGGGACCCCAACACAGTTACTGATCCCTATCAAAGGACGTCATGCTGATGGCGGTTATGTTTTTCGAGGGCAAAATGGCGACTGGTGGTTTGGTGCTTTACGTATGGCAGACCCCACCCCGCTCTATGATGCACTAACGCAAATGGGATACACGGCCGTTCCCCAACGGCCCATCAATTCAGGTTAATCAAGAAAGGTGCAAGGCATAGACTCAGAGGGCTATCTGGGTCGCCTTGCACCCCAACACAGCAGAAACGGAGTGCCTGCTGATATATGGAGGTTATATCATGACAACAGATGATCGTAAAGAGGTATTAGATTTATTAGCCAACGGCAAACTCACCGTTGACGAAGCCGCAGCGATGCTCGCCAAGGCCAAAGAGCCAGCAGCACCGCCCCCTCCGGCAGAACCAGTACCAGTCGTAGAAATTGAAAAAGAGGCTACGGCCGTTTCCCCCGACATCGCGCCAGGAAAAACACCTGCCTGGTTCCGTGTACGGGTCAACAAATTAGACACTGGCAAAAGCAAAGTTAGTGTCAACATCCCCATCCGTATGTTGAAATTCGGCTTCACTGTTGCCAGCCATTTTGCGCCAGATATGGACGGGCTGGATGTAGAAGAACTACAGGGCATGTTAGCTGAGGGCGAAAGCGGCATTTTAGTGGACGTGCGCGACGAAGAAAGCAACGAACACGTTCAAGTTTATTTAGAATAGGGAGGCAGCATCATGGCAGAAGAATTTGAACTAGGCAAAGCCCCACTAATCACCATTCCTGTTTGTCAGGGCGAACTGATCGTCAAAAGTTGGGATCGTCTTACCGTACAAGTAAAAGCTGAAGATGCGCAAACGGATGCAACAGAAGACGGACTGACGATTACCAGCAACGGCCGTCTCATTCTCCGTGTCCCCGAATTCACCAACCTCGCCGTGCAAACAGCCAACGGCGACACCATCATCAAAAACCTGCAAGGCGACGTGACATTAGGTGTGGTCAACGGTGACGCCATTTTAGTCAGCCTGGAGCAGGCAACCGTTGGCACTGTAAACGGCGACCTATCCGCCAAACACATCAACGACAGCGTAACAGCCGAAAGTGTTCACGGCGACGCTATCTTCCGCTACGTAGGGAGCGTTAGCCTCAACGAGGTCAGCGGCGATTTGTCGGCCCGCCTGATAAACGGCGATGTAGACATCAACACCGTATCCGGCGATATTGGTTTGCGGCAAATTTCCGGTGATGTGAGCATCAAGGCCGGCCACCGTGATGCAAATCTGCGCTTTTTAGATGGCGCCACACACATTGGCAACATCTATGGCGATGTGCGTATTTACGGTGAACTGGCCGTTGGCAAACACGCCTTCCAGGCCGGAGGGGACATTATCTTGCGCTGGCCGGTTAACACACCAGTCAATTTGGTAGCAAATGCGCCCAAAGTGCTCAACCGCCTACCTCTCGACGAGGTTGTACAAACAGACCAGTCGCTGACAGGTCATATTGGGGAAGATGGCCCTGTGATCACGCTGAATGCAAACGGCCGTATCATCCTCAAAGAACTCTATGCTGTCCGCGAAGAATGGGAAGAACGCCAGACTGGCGATTCAGACTTCGATTTCAACTTCGACTTTGAAGAGCTAGAAGGGCTAGGTGCGCAAATCAGTGCCCAGGTAAATGAGCAAATGGCGCGTCTGACCGCTGAATTAGAAGGTAAATTTGGTGGCGATTTCGCTCAAAGAATGGCCGAAAAAATCTCACTAAAAGCGGAAAGAGCCGCCCGACGTGCTGAACAAGCTGCCGAACGCGCCCGCAAACGTGCCGAGCGCCATCATCACCGTGCCGCCCCCCACCCACCAAGGCCGCCACGTCCGCCCCGGCCAAGAGCGACACCAGAAGAGCAGCTCAAAATATTGAAAATGGTGGAGCAAGGTGTTATCTCACCAGAAGAGGCAAACACGTTGTTAGAGGCTTTGGAAAATAAATAAAGGACTGTGGCAAGGATGCCCTTTACAAGTTAAACTAAGAGCAAAAGGCAAGTATGCAAGTGACAAGACCATTTGCATACTTGCAAATTTGCGTACTTGCTAACTTGAAATGGCATTCTCATGGTTATCACAGTTCCTGCGCCTCAGTGGCCGCCCAATGGCCCCCGCCCAATTAACCTGAAACAAGACATCCCCCAGGTGGCGGACCTTTTAGAGCTTGCTTTTGGCGAGAAATTGGATTCTGAGGGGCGACGGGCAATTCGCCACAGTCCCAATGGCAATCCGGCCTTTCTTTGGCGGTTAGGTTCGCAGCAAAGCCGCCTACCTCCAGGGTATGTGTGGCAAGAAAACGGCCGTATCATCGGCAACGTCACCTTAATCGCCACCAAAATCCCAGGGCGGCACATCATTGCCAACGTAGCTGTTCATCCCGATTATCGGCGACGCGGCATTGCCCGTACACTGATGCAATCTGTATTGGAACAAGTACGGGCGCGGCATGGAAATGTGGTGGTATTGCAAGTGGTCAAAGACAACGCATCGGCCATCCAGCTATATGAAGACCTGCGCTTTCTAAAAGTGGGAACGATGACGGAATGGCGCAGCACCATTTCACGCTTGCAATCTTTGCCAGACAACCGCTCAGATGGGGCGAAAACGGCCGTCACCCCCCTCCGCAAGCAGCAATGGCAGGCAGCCTATCGCCTGGACACCACCAGTCAACACCCAGACCTGACATGGCCGGAACCCATCTCCCCAGAATATTATCGGTGGAAATTATGGGGTGCAATGAATGACTTCCTATACAGTCGTTTCCGAGAAACCTGGGCCACAACCACGTCAGCCGGTCAACTCGCTGGCCTCGCCACCATCAGCGCAGAATGGGGTCGCCCCTACTTCCTAAGCCTACGTATCCACCCCAATTGGCGTGGTCATTTAGAACGGCCGTTACTCGCCAAACTCATCCGCCGATTACAAAGCATGACGCGACGTAACATCATCATCCACCATATGGATAACGACGACATCACCAACCAACTCCTCGAAGAAGCTCGTTTCACTCCGCGTCGCACACTCACGCACATGCGTTTGGACATCTAATTCATCGTTCACTCTTCACCCTTCATAATTCTCATAGGAGTCATCCAATGGCTAGTACAGAAGAACGAATGCAAATCCTAAAAATGATAGAAGAAGGCAAAATTAGCGCCAGCGAAGGCGCAGAATTAATTCGCGCACTCGACCGCAACAAACAAAGCGAACGCGCCGAACCCCTTCACGGAACCAGCCCCGCACGCTGGTTCCGCGTCCGCGTCACCGATATGACAAGCGGTCGCAACAAAGTCAACGTCAACATTCCAATGGGTCTTGTCAACGTGGGCATGAAGATGGGCGCTCGTTTTATTCCCGACACAGTTGACAATGCGGAATATCAAGACGTGATGGAGGCCATCCGCAGTGGCCGCCAGGGGAAAGTATTCGACTATACCAATGAAGAAGACGGTGAACGTGTCGAAATCTTCGTCGAGTAGCATATGAACCGCATCTCGTAATGAATAGACGACGCAGACAACAAGCCCCACAGCCAGCAGCCTTGCCCTCGGTGAGCAGGCTGCTGCTGCCGCTGCTCATTTTTATCAGTTTTGGGGTGGTTGTTTCGTTACTGTTCATGAATCAGGTCAACGAACGGGAAGCGGCAAGCTATGCAACGGCAACGGCCGTTGCCCACCAAACCGCCATCGCCCACACAAACACCCAATTAACCCTCGCCGGAACCCTGGCCTCCCGCGCACTAGACGAGTACCAACGCGACCCACACATCGGCCTGCTGTTGGCCGTAGAAGCCTACAATCTGGTAGCCGACGACCCAGACACGCCTCCCTCCATTCAACACGCTATCTGGCAGGTGTTAGCTCTGGGCACGCAGCACACCCTCACCGGAACTTTGGCGGCAGAAACGGCCGTTCCTTCCGCCTCCCTTCTCTCCGAATGGCTTGCCATCAATGACCAAGACAACGCAATTCAGCTTTTTTCGCTAGAAAACAACACCCTCGATCAAGTCATCGCTCTGGATGCCGACACCTTTGGTACAGACCAATTCATTCTCAGCCCCAACGGCCGTTGGCTGCTTAGCTACGGCAACAGCGAGAACGCTTACCTGTGGGATCTGTCCGCAAACGAACTAACTAAACCCCGTCAAACCCTCACCGTTAGCAGCACCGTGAACCTGGTACGCTTTGGCCCCCAAACTGAATGGCTGGCAATAGGCGGCGAGAAGGATACGGCCGTTCACCTCTGGCCCTTTGCGGATGGCGAGCCTGCCACCGAACCACGCATTCTAACCCCATCCGGCGCGGCAGATAGCGGCAACACACTCTTAGGACTAGCCTTTGACCCCGAACCACAATGGCTGGCTGCCGCCTACGCCACGCACCTGGATTTGTGGGACTTACACGCACTCAACACGACCTCGCCAATCCGCATGGATGTCAATGAGGGAAAAGCGTTCACGGCCGTTGCCTTCTCCCCCAACGGCCAATGGCTCATCGCCGCTAACAGCAGCGTCGCCGCAAACAACAGCGAGAAAAACATCCACCTCTGGAATTTACACCTGGACACCCTGGTAAAAGCCGCCTGTGCCACCGCAGATTACAAATTCAGCGAAGACGAATGGCAGCAATTCTTCCCCACTCGCCCCTATGCAGAAACCTGCAACCAGTAACTAACCACCAGCTACCAGCAACCAACTACTCCACAAACGCCGCAATGTCCGCCAAAGATTTCTTGCTAATATCCGGTACTTGCGCATCCTTCGCCGGATAGCCCACGACCAGTAACAGATACGGCCGTTCCCACTTCGGCCTGCCCAAAATCTCATTCAAAAAATTCATAGGGCTAGGCGTGTGCGTCAGCGACGCCAGCCCTGCATGATGGACAGCCGCAATCAACATGCCGGTAGCAATGCCCACCGACTCCTGCACGTAGTAATGCTTCATCTTCTCCCCCTCCTGATCATACGTGAAGGATTGCGCAAAAATGGCGATGAGATAGGGCGCAGTTTCCAGAAACGGCTTGCGCCAATCTGTGTGGAACGGCCGTAACGCATCCAACCACTCCTCCGGCGCACGCCCTCCATAAAACGCCCGTTCCTCTTCCTCCGCCGCCTCCCGAATGTGGCGCTTCGTCGCCGCATCACTCACCGCCACAAAGCGCCACGGCTGCTTATTCGCCCCATTCGGAGCCGTCCCTGCTGTCAAAATACAATGCTCAATAACCTCTCGCGGAACCGGTCTATCCGAAAAGTGCCGCACCGTCCGCCGCCGCTTCATATCCGCATAAAATTCAGCCGCCCGCCGCTTCATCTCCTCTACCGGATACTCACGATACTGCAATAATGGAATCAAATCACCTTCTGCCATAAGAACCTCCATAGCTTTTAGCCATTAGCTTTTAGCAAAACCTTCCCTCTATCTCTATCTCTAGCTCTGGCTCCATCCTCCCGCTACAATATGGTCATGTTTTTAGCAAAAATAGCTGTTTTTGCCATTATCTACTTCATCATCCTGCGCCCCATGCAAGCTGCCTTTGTTTTCACACGGCCGCCGCGTTTCCGCATCAGTCTGCGCACACCTGCTGACGCCGGGCTGCATTACGAAGATGTCACCCTCACCGCCCGCGACGGCGTGCCCCTGGCAGGCTGGTACATTCCTTCGCAAAATGGCGCAGCCATTCTGCTGCTGCACGGGCACGGCGGCAATCGGCTCGCGGTCATGGCCCACGCCGAAGCGCTGGCACAGGCTGGCTACGGCATCCTCATGCTCGATTTGCGGCGGCATGGCAGCAGCGGTGGCCGTGCTTTTAGCCGGGGAGAATTGGAGCGGGATGATGTGCTTACGGCCGTTACCTACCTGCACCATCGCCCTGACATCACCCCTGGCGGCATTGGCGTCTTTGGCGTCTCCGTTGGCGGCCTTTTTGCCCTGCACGCCGCCGCCCACACCGTCGCCATCCGCGCCATCGCCACCGATGGCGCCAGTCCTGCCACTTTAGATGATTTCCCCGCCCCCCGGCGGGTGATAGACCGCTTTCTCAATTGGCCCCTGCAACGCTACTACATGACCATGATCATCCACTTTACACGACAACGGCCATTACCTACCACCCTCTCCATCCTGCCCAAACTCAGCCAACCCACCCTCTACATCTCCACCGGGCAAGGCATTGAACAGCGCATCATTCAACGCTTTTACGAAGCGACCCCAGAACCCAAAACCATTTGGCACATCCCCCACAGCAGTCACGCCAGCGGCTGGCTAACATACCCCGACGAATACGGCCAACGCCTTGTCCACTTTTTCGATCATGCCCTGGCCCATAAAGAAGGCGATGATTGGGCCTTGCCCGATCTAACTACACTCTCCCCACCACCCCCTACCCCAGAAAACGATGACGACGTAAACGATGTCGCCTATGATGCTACACTTTCCATGTCAACTGCGAATACAGTCGCCTTATTGACCATGCCTCTCATTGTGACGCTTCTGGGCGCTCCATTCTGGCTGCTGTGGGGGGCAACTATCCCTGCGCAACTGGCCGCTTTGCCCTCTGTTTGGCAGCTCTTGCTCACATTTGCCGGAGCCATTGTGTTGCACGAACTGCTGCACGCCGTTGGATTTGTCATCGTGGGTGGTGTGCCGGGAACGGCCGTCAAATTCGGCTTTAGCTGGAAAGGGCTGGCCCCCTACGCCCACTGCCGCATCCCAATAGACATCCGTGCCTACCGCATCGCCACCGCACTGCCGGGATTGCTGCTGGGGCTGCTGCCCGGCGCCTGGGGCGTCATCAACGGCTCATTGCTTCTCACCCTCTTTGGCACGCTCATGCTCATCGCTGCCGGAGGCGACTTCGCCGTGCTGCTCGCCATCCGCCGCGTACCAACCCACTCACTAGTACAAGACCACCCCAGTTTAGCGGGCTGCCAGGTACTTGACGTGAAACGTGAGGCGTAAAACGTGAAAAGAGACTTTCACGCTTCACCTTTCACTTCTCAAACCAATCTCCGCCCCGCGCCTCTGGCGTTTGCAGCCACAGTGTCGCCCCTTGCGGCAGCGGCGGCAGTGGCAGCGCCCCATGTTGCACAATGGCCTCCTGCCCACTGAAGAATTCCACAAACCGTGTACCATCAGCAATGCCAGCATCCGCCACAGGCATGTGCCCCGCCGGACGTGGCGCAGCAGTGCGGTGAGCAATGACAATGGCCCGTTCATCCACGCTTTCCCGCTGGTAGGCAAAGGTGTCCGCCTCCGCCAGCAGCAGTTGGAAGCCGCCCGTTTGCAGCACGGCCGTTTCCCGCCGCAAATGCACCATCTCCCGATAAAACGCCAGCAAGTCCTGGTTCCAATCCGCTTCATCCCAGGGCATACAAACCCGCGAATTCACGCCCGGCTGATCTACCAGCCCGATCTCATCGCCATAAAATAAAGCTGGCACACCCGGATACGTCATCAACACAACCACAGCCAGCCGATGCAGGGCATCATTCTCGCCTACCAATGTGCGAATGCGCGGGGTGTCGTGGCTGCCCAACAAATTGTACTGCTGCAAAGCCACACCCCAGGGAATGGCCGCCAGGTAACGCTGCCATGTCTCCAGTAGCGCAAAAGTGGGCCAGGGCACGGCCGTTTCAATTAACTCGTGCAGCCCGTGCGCCCCCTGCCGATAACCACTGAGCCAATACAGCAGCGGCGTACCAAAACTGGCGTAATTCATCACGCCATCCCACTGGTCGCCATCTTGCAAGACATCTGTAGCGTCAAAGAAATTCTCACCCAGCAAATAGCCATCAGCACGAGTCTCCTTCACGGCACGGCGGATGCCCTGCGTCACTTCCACACCCATTTGTGTTGCGCCCTGCCGTCCCAGCATATTAGCCACATCTACCCGCCAGCCATCAGCGGCAAAAGGCGGGCGCAGCCAGCGGCGGAACACCGCATCCTCACCAGCGTAAATGCGGCGGCGTAGTTCGGCGCTGCGATAGTTCAGTTTGGGCAGCATCCACACACCCAACCAGGAGGCATAGTCGTCAGGGTGTTGGTTGAAGGTGAAGAATTCCGCTTCGGGTGCATCCGGGTTTTCGCGTGCATTTTGGAACCAGGGATGCCAGTAGCCGCAGTGGTTGGGCACAACATCTAGCAAATAACGCATCTTGCGTGCGCTGAGTGCTTCGCGCAGGGCAATGAGCGCCTCATCACCGCCAAAGTGGGGGTCTACGTGGTCGTAATCGGCCACATCGTACTTGTGGTTGGAATGCGCGGTAAAAATGGGGTTGAGGTAGAGGGCATTGACGCCCAACTGCTGCAAATAGTCTAACTTTTGCGTGATGCCGGGCAAATCGCCCCCGTAAAATACGATGGGATGCAGTGCATCTTCGGGCGGGGGCTGGCCCCAGGGGTAGGTTTGCGGGCGGTTGCCGCGAAACTCGAATTCGTCAGGTTGGGGGTCGGCGGCGGGATCGCCGTTGTGGAAGCGGTCGGGGAAGATTTGGTAGAAAACGGCCGTTTCCAACCACCTCACCGGTTCATAATCGGCCAGCAAGCGAAAGTCAAACTTATCCAGGGGCACACCGGCACAAGAACCGTCGGCCGTGTGCCACCAGACGCCATCTTTGGCACGCAGCAAAAAGCGGTAATGGACGGTGGGTTGGGTGATGGGCAGAACGGCCGTCCACCATTGCACCGGCAGCGCAGATTCTTCGCGCTGCATGGGGGTAAGGGCTTGTTCGCCATCGGGAAAGGTGCGCAGGTAAACGGCCGTCACCGGCGCATCAGCGGCCACACGCAGGCGTACCTGTACGGTGTCGCCCAGCTTTGGATACAGATCAGAAACGTACAGGGCCGAGCCATCGTGATGCACACTGCCCAGCCAATTGGGTAGAGAGGGTTGTATAATCATGGCATGATTGTAACCGAAAACCGCTGCGAACCACCCTCTTCCATTCATGCTATATTGCCAAAGATTATAAGATTTAGGAGTCTCGTCAAAAAGATGAGCATCTCTTGGCTGAGAGATGCTCATCTTTTTGAAAAAGTTCAGCATCTTTTTGAAAATGTTCAGCGTCTTTTTGAAAGATGTTCAGCGGTCTTTTGAAAATGTTCAGCGTATTCTGAAGTGTCGGTCTCTATTACGGCCGTTTGCCATGTCCGCCGCGTTTAGAGTGATTCAATTTGGGAGAATTGAACCACTCTGGCGATAAGAAGGATGGGAGGATGTAAGGAGGATCAGCGTATCATCCTATTCGTTTGCGCGGCTGGCAAAGATGATTTTCTATTGACGGCACTTCGTACCTTTCCAGCTGCTCCCCTCTTGGAATGGGTCGCGTTTTGGGGTTAAGCCAGTCTGGAGAAGACTTTAATCCTCCAAACGGAACGCGCCTTCCTTGTTCCCCGGCTTAGTTCAATCCGCATTTGTAGAATGCCTTTATGCGGCGGGCTGATTGACGTAATTGGTCGATGAAGGTGGTTTTTATCGCGCCGCATGAAACGGTTTGTTAAGCGAAGTGAATTAAATAGAAACTAAAGGCAGGAGCCATGAATATCGAAGTAACTCATCATTTGCACGAAAAACAAAGAACTATAGATTTTTTACATTTGTTTTGAGCAATCACATTTTTAATGGTAGGAAATATTTGACTATAGCTTGCTTGAATATAAATCAAGATCTGATATTTCTTGAAATAATACCTTTGTCAGTTATTGGTTCAAATTCCGATTTCAATTATCCTTTGTTCTTGTTACAGTTTGGTTTGCTCTCGATAATCTCTGTCTTCTTGTTTTGTTCAGGTTGGTTGATGGCATCACAAACAAAATCATGGCAAAAGTATTTCTAGCTGTTTTTATTTGTTCTTCCTAATTGTTATGATTCCATTGATTTTTCAGACATTAATAAGAATTCAATCAATTGCTACACTCACATAGTATTTAAGAAGCATTGAATCTTCAGTTTTGTAGCTGTGTTTTCATTCGTTGAGATTGTTGGTGTGGAAATGGTGTATCATATCATGCAAATTTTGTGAAACAGCCAAGGTTCTCCTGGTGGTGCTGGTACATTTAGAAAAATCGCAAAATTCAAACTTTACAACCATTTGCTGGTCGCCGTTTTGTTTGTTTGCGTCAGGCAAAACCCCTGCCCATCAAAGCGTAAACCTGATTTAAGCAAGAGGATGCGAGGTTTGGGCAGATCGATCTGCCAATATCGTATGTGGTTTTAACAGGTGTCCGCCCACAGATTTTTTCGCAACAGGTTACGCAGGCGTTAATGCTGAGCGAATTAATCTCAGCGAGCGAAAGCCCATGTTGTCCAGCCATATTTTGCCCTCTGGGGTGCGGTCGAAGCGGAAGGTAACGGCCGTCACTCCCCACATCCAACTCCCCATTCAGCGCCGCAAAATCAGCCAGCGGCAACGACTCGATACGGCCTCCGCCGTTTTTGCATCGCTGAAATAAAGCCAGCAGCACAACTGCGCCTCCAGTTGCGGTTGCAGGGGAACGAAAATGGCTGAGAGGCAGCACGGCATTTCCCCCGCCCATCCCGCACCTCCACACTCAAATCAATTGGCTGGTCGGCCACCTCCGCACCGGCCAGCGAAAGAACCAGTTCGCCATTGGGCGGCACGGCAAAGCCGGGCGGCAGCGTCAGCGTAAGACGCCGCCTCGCCAGAGCGCGGACGCCAGCCCAACTGCACACCCTGCGAGGCCAGCTTGCCCCGCTTTTGCGGCGGCTGGCCCTTCCTCCCATGTCGTCAAATACTGCCCCAACGCCGTACCCCCCGCTGCTCGTCGTCAGCACATCAATATCCTCTTCAAACGTGGCGAAGAAGCGCATCTGCGCATCCTCATAGCGCGTGAGGATGAGCGCATCCGGCGGCAGCCACGCCTGCCCCGTGCGAGCATCGCGGAACAGCGCGGTGTACTCGCTTTGCCCGTGCAGCGTCGCCTCAAAAGGCGGCGATGAACATAGCAATCTGCTCTTGTTCGGCGGCGGGGATGGGTTAGCCCAGTTGTAAAGGCTGGCGCGGGGAAAATGGGTGTCGCGCGGCCCCAGCTTTGGTTAAATTGGCGTGATTGGCTCCGTAGATGGTGACGGCCGTTTTCCACCCCACCTCGCCCGAAAACGACACGCGATCAAACTGCTGCATCCCCGCAAACGAGGTCACGTCCATGTCGTGCGAGCCGTGCAGCAGCAAATGATCATCCGCCAGCGGCGGGCGTGTCCGCCGGTTTGTATTGGCCGTCCACCGGAGCAATGGCAACCACGCTGCGGATGTTGAAATGGTAATCAAACTGCACGCGGGCATTGTCCGGGTAGCGGGACAAGCCACTGAACGCCGCAGCCACCGCCACCGCCTCCCCGCCGCGTGAATGACCGAGCAAGGCGATATTGTTCCAGGTCACACGCTGGTAAAGGGGTTGCCTGCGTCGCCGTTCCAATCACGCCACAAGCGCAAATGCTCCAGCAGCAACCAGCCGCGAGCGTCGTTTCGCTGCTCAAACGCTTTTCGCCCAGCCAATCCGCCACCGCCGAGCTGTTGAGAAAATTCTCATCCACCGAAACAAAGATGAAGCCGCGACTGGCAAGCAGTTCGCCCAAATAAGCGTAGCCGCCATCGGAATAGTCGGCCATGTCGTGATTGCCGTGTACCATCAGCAGCAGGGGAAAGGGCCGGAGCCATCGGGATACCAGACAGCCGTTCCGCGGCATCTCCGTCTCGCCAAATCCCCAATAGCGCGTGCGCAAGTCCGTCCAACCGCTGACGAATGGGTCGCCATTGACAGAGGTAGTCAACAAATCGGCCTCTGCGCCAAATTCAGGACGACGGTCGTCGTCTCCACTGCCATAAGTCAGCGTGAGAGCACGGCATACGGGGCGGGTTGCGGGTCAGGCAAATCCAACGGAGACACCGGGCCGCCCTGCTGCGCGGCGATGGCGAGCATCGGCAGCGGCGGGCCGGGCCACAGCAGCCACGCCACGCCGCCCAACAACCCCGCCCAACCAACGACCAAGTCAACGAGCGTGATAGTGTGATGCACGGCCGTTTCCTCGCCATTTCCCCGCCACAAACAACGGTGCCTGCCCCGGCCAGCATCCCCATCACGCCCACCCAGGCAGCGATGGTTGCCAAAGCAGGCAAATCGTAGCCGACAAAGGTTGTGCCCAGAAACGGCCGTTACCACCGGGCCCATATCATCACCTGCGGCCAACGCCGCAGCCAGACCAATGCCAGCAGCGCCAGCCCACCGCCAGAGCAGCCAACAAGGGCAGTGCCAGCAGCGCCAGCGCAAAAAGCTAACCCACTGAAAGGGCAAAAGGGCATAAGTATATACCAACAAGAAGGCGAATGCGGTCAGGGTTAGCCCCGCAGCCGCTGCCGCGCCACGCTGTTTTACCGGGAGAAACGGCCGTCCATCCCCGCCGCATCACCATCACCCATTGTTTGATTACAGGTCTCATGCCGTAAGTATGGCAGGAATCAGTCAGTCATAGTCAGCCAGTCAGGTCGTTAGCCGTGCAAACTTGCACACTTGCCGCTTGCCGCTTGCACACTTCCTCGCTTGACGGCCGTTTTTTTGCCTGACGTACACTCTGCACAGCTCTGCAAACCAACCCCGTTTGGCCTGCCGCTGCATATCCCAGCCAAGGAAAAGGAGTTCAAGCCATGATTGCAGACCTGGGCAACAAAGCTGAATGCGGCAGCTATTTTCGAGCCTATTTCATACTATTTGCAACGGCCGATCCGCCTATTCCGCGACTATGACAAGACAATATACGCTCCGACCATAGCTGGCCTCACGGTCGCTGTCGTGCGTCTACCCTGGCTATTGCCTTCGCCATCATTGCCGAACTGCCTCCGCAGATGGGCCTCATACCGCCATTATCGGCGGCATCGTAGGCGCATTATGGGGCTTCAACAGCGAAATTGTTAATGGCCCCACCAACGCTCTTCTTATTAGTTGCCGCCTCGCTCACCGGCATTGTACCTGCTGGCACGGCCCAATTTGCCATTGCCGCCGGAATGATGGCTGTGATGGTTGGTGTATTTCAATTAGTAATGGGGCTGGCAAGGTTAGGCATCTTAGTCAACTTTGTTTCCCATTCCGTTGTCGTGGGATTTGCTACTGGTGCAGGTATTCTCATTGGCCTCAATCAAATTGCGCCCCTTGCTGCGGCTCTCATTTTCCAGTGACAATGTGCTGCAAACCGTACAAGGATTGGCGCAAAACTATACCCATATACATGGCCCAACGGCCGCAGTAGGCATCGGGCCATGTTTGCCGTCCTCATCGTAAAACGAATCAATTCCCGCCTGCCGGCCTCTCATCAGTATGGTTTTGGCCTCTACGGTGGTCTTTGCGCTCAAACTAGATCAGGCGGGTGTAAGCGTCATCGGACAGCTTCACCAGCCTGCCCCCATTAGCCGATTTGCCGTTATTAGACCTGAATCTGATGAGTAAAATATCGGCAGGGGCGCTGGCGGTCGGTGCTATTGGATTGGTGCAAACCGTAGCGATTGCGCGGTCGCTGGCAGCGCAAACCGGGCAGCGCTTAGACAGCAACCAGGGGTTTGTGGGGCAAGGCATGGCAAATATTGCTTCCGGGTTGTTTTCGGGGTATGCGGTGGCGGCTTCTTTTTCGATAACGGCCGTCAACTACAAAAGTGGCGCCAAAACCCCCGTCTCCGCCGTCTTCTCCGGCGTCTTTTTGCTAATCGCCATGATCATTTTAGCCCCGCTGGCCGCCTACTTGCCCCGCGCAGCCCTATCTGGCGTCCTCATTCTCACGGCCGTTGGCATGGTTGACCGCGAAGAGATCAGCCGCATCTGGCACGGCACTCGTGGCGACGCCGTCATCATGGTCGTCACACTCGTGGGCACACTTTTTCTGGCGATTGAATTCGCCGTCCTCACGGGCATTTTGCTCTCCTTTGCGCTGTACATCATGCGCACCAGCGTCCCCCGCGTTCACGCCGTCATCCCCGACCCCGAGTTTCGCCATTTTTCCTACCAACCAGATCGTGAACCTTGCCCACAACTGAGCATTATCGACATCATGGGCGACCTCTATTTTGGCGCAGTCAATCATGTCGAAGAGAGCATTTTGGAAATTGCCGAACAAAATCCGGGCCAGCAGTACCTGATTATTCGCATGACCCACGTCAACCATATAGATTTCAGCGGCATCCATATGCTAGAAAACGTTGTGCGCTCATACCGTGATCGCGGCGGCGATGTGTTCCTGGTACGCGTCGATCACCGCATCCGTCGCGTCATGGAATCAACCAGCTTCGATCAACACTTGGGATTTGATCACTTCCCTGACGAAGACGAAATTATCAGTCATATTTTCCATCACGTATTAGACCCAGCCATTTGCATTTACGAATGTCCGGTAAGGATTTTCAAAGAATGCCAAAACTTGCCTAAACGTGTAGACCTGCCACATATTCCACACCTGACCGATATTCCCTCGACCAGCGTTATGGAAATTACGCCGCAGAAACTATGGGAACAAATGCACAGTGACCAAGTTCCTTTGGTCGTAGATGTACGTGAGCCGCGAGAATATCGCCAAAAACACATTCCCCAAGCTGTGACCATTCCGCTGCCGAAGCTACTGGCGGATGATGTGAAATTCCCTCCAGACCGGCAAATTGTGTTGGTGTGTCGCAGTGGACGGCGCAGTCGCCGCGCTGCTTATGCGCTGCAACAAATTGGTTGTATGAATGTGCTTATTTTGCGGGGTGGTCTGGTAGCGTGGGAAGCAGCCGGTATGTTGGAGGCTATCGGGCAGTAAACAGTGAATAGTAAACGGTTGACGAATTACCGTTTACGGAGGAGCAACATGGTGAAATATATCCCTTCACGCAATATTGGATTAGACCTGGTACGGGTGACAGAAACGACGGCTTTAGCCGCAGCACGCTGGACAGGTTCGGGCAATTATGAGGCGGCACACCGTGATTCTAGCCGGGCGATGGCGGATGCATTGAATTCGTTGAATATAAACGGCCGTATCGTCATTAGTGAAAGCGGACGACCAGGCACACCAGACTGCCTCCTTAGCGGCAGCAAAGTTGGCACCGGGAACGGCCCCGAACTCGACGTTGTCGTCGATCCCATTGATGGAACCAAACTCGTTATCAAAGGGCAGCCCGATGCGGTTTCCCTTGTTGGCATGGCCCCACGAGGCACAATGTGGTCACCTGCCCCGGCTATTTATATGGAAAAAATAGTCGTAGACCGAGAAGCTGCCCATGCGTTGGTGCCAGAGTGTATGGATGCACCCGCAGCCTGGACACTAGCCCTCATCGCTCGCGTCAAACGCAAATCAGTTCAAGACCTCACGGTACTAATATTAGACCGTAAACGGCATGTTGACCTTATTGAAGAGGTACGCGCTGCCGGAGCACGCATTATTTTGCGTGATGAAGGCGATATGGAAGGGGCATTATTAGCCACCTTACCAGAATCAGGGGTGGATATTCTGATGGGTGTTGGCGGGGCTTCGCAAGGTGTCATTGCCGCCTGCGCAGTCAAAGCGCTGGAGGGAGGGATGTTGGCGCGGTTAGCGCCGCAAAGTGCAGAAGAAATTGCCGAGATTCGAGAAGCCGGGCTAAACGAGAAGGCCATTATGACCTGTGATGAAATCATCCAAACGAATGAGGTTTTCTTCGCGGCAACCGGGGTCACGAATAGTATGCTGCTTGGCCCAGTGCAGTTTCACGGCAATTATGCAGAGACTCATTCGCTGCTGCTGCGTGCGGAAACAGGTACGCGCCGCTTTATTCATGCGGAACATTCGGCGCGTGTGTAAGGCAAGGGGCAAGTCTGCAAGAGGCAAGTTTGCATACTTGCTACGCTTTGTAGGCCAGTTTATACAGGGGGTAGACGTTGATGATGGTAGTTTGCTCAAACTGCGTCTGGCGGATGGCGTCCTGACGGTAAAGATGAATGTGCCCGTGCAGCATGTAGCGGGGTTTGAAGATGCGCAGGAAGGGTAAGAAGGCTTTGAAGCCGGTGTGGGCCGGGTCGGGTCGGTCGTGAATGCCAAAGGGGGGGGAATGGGCGACGAGAATGTCCAGAAAACGGCCGTACATCACCCGATTGCGCAGTAATCCCGGTAGCAGCCGCGAAATCTGAAAACGCATTTCAGCCTCGTCGTACATCAGCCGTGCGCCAGGACGGTAGCGGATGGAACCTTCCAGTCCAGCAAAAAGTGTGTCGTGGATAACGGCCGTCATCCCGTGTAAATCCAATCCCCCCTGAACGTGTGTGAGCGTACGGCCGTCCGCCGTATACTGCGGCGTCTGGTCATGATTACCACACACATACACCAGCGGCTTATCCAACGCAGAAACCAAAAAATCCAGGTAATAAAAAGGCAAATCCCCACAGCCGATAATCAAATCAACATTCGGGTAATTCTCGCGCACTTGCGTACTGTACACCCAATCCAGCACACGGTCGCTCAGGGCCAAAATATTCATGGAGCCGGCCACTCACGCTCATGATTTACTGCCAGCTTATCCAGTATCGCCTGCTCCAGGTCAATATCCGTTACACTGGCTAACTGCAACAGGTAAAGCGCCACATCAGCCAATTCACCGGCCAACGCCTGCCGGTCCTTCACATCTTCGCGCCACTGAAAATGCTCCAGCACTTCCGCAGCTTCAATTGCCAATGAGGCAGCCAAATTTCGAGGGGTTTGGGATTTGGGGGAGTTCTTGTCGTACCAGCCCTTGCCACGCACAAAATCATGCATCCGGGCTTCGAGGTCTTTGAGTTCCATGTGATTAACGATTTTAGATTGACGATTTACGATTTTAGATCGGTGATCCTAATCGTAAATCGCCAATCGTCAACCGTTAATTGATTAGAGGCGTTCTGCAACGTATGCAGCCAGGTCGGCCAGACGCATGGAGTAGCCCCATTCATTGTCATACCAGGTGACAACCTTAACCAAATTGCCATCCATCACGTCGGTGGAAAGCGCATCAATGGTGGAGGAAGCTGGGTGTCCTTTGAAGTCCATAGATACCAATGGTTCATCGGTATAATCCAACACCTTGCCCAACCAGCCTTCGCTTTCGGAGGCTGCTTTCAAGGCAGCGTTAACCTCTTCGATCGTCACGTCTTTTTCTAGTTCGGCAGTAATATCTACCACGGAAACGGTGACGGTGGGCACACGGAAAGCCATCCCGTTGATTTTGCCGGCCAATTCCGGCAGCACCAGACCCACAGCTTTGGCTGCGCCAGTGGTGGTGGGGATGATGTTGGCAGCGGCCGTGCGGGCGCGGCGCAAATCTTTGTGAGCCACGTCTAAAATACGTTGGTCATTGGTGAAGGCGTGGATGGTCGTCATCAAGGCACGCTTGATGCCAAAGGCCTCTTGCAAAACTTTGGTGGCCGGAGCCAGGCAGTTGGTGGTGCAGCTTGCATTGGAAATGACGTTGTGGGTTGCCGGGTCGTAGGTTTCTTCATTGACGCCCAAGACAAAGGTGCCATCAACATTTTTACCAGGAGCAGAAATGAGCACTTTCTTGGCCCCCGCTTCCAGGTGCTTTCCAGCGGTAGCGCCGTCACGGAAGATACCGGTGCATTCCAGCACAATGTCTACGCCCAACTCGCCCCAGGGCAGATTTGCAGGGTCGCGCTCGGCATAGCTCTTCAGTTTTTCGCCGTCAACGTAGATGTCGCCATCTTTTACTTCGACTTCACCAGGGAAACGGCCGTAAGTCGAATCATACTTCAGCAAATGCGCGTTGGTTTCCACAGGCATCAAGTCATTGATAGCCTCAACGTCCAACACACCCTGGTAATTCTCGTAAATCGCCTTGTAAACTTGCCGACCAATGCGGCCAAAGCCATTAATACCTACTTTAATCGTCATTAGATATATCTCCTTTTGATATGTAAAAAAGCTCTTTCGAATTGCGAGATTTTCATAGGACATGATGCGTAACGCATGAAACATGATGCCTCTCCAGACACGCATCACGCTTTACGTTTCACGCCACTGTCACCCCGCAAATTCTCAAAGAACCAAAACCTTTTGTGTCAACATCACACGAATTATACACCAAACAATTTGATACCTCAGGTGTAAAATGTCATCTAATCTATGTGCTGTTCCACATAATTTGTTGTCACGACAACGATTATATGCCCATTAACCCAAAAGTCCCACGATTGACGCTGCTAACTTGGCACTATCATGCCGCCAGGGGTGGTCACGATCTACCAAATCGGTCGTCATCATTTTCACCTGTGCGGGTGCAACGGGTTGTACGTAGACGGTATGTCCACCGCCGGTTTGTGTGGGAATGGAAAGGTTATCGTTTGCTAACACAACATCTAGCACGCGGGCGGGTGTATGCTGCAAAATCGTGTTAACGTGATCAGCAACTGTGTAATTATCCGTCTCTCCCGGCTGTGTGGCAAGATTGCACACATACACTTTTAGAGCACGGCTGCGCTGCAATGCTTTTGCCAGGTCTTGAACGAGCAAATTAGGCAAGATGCTGGTATACAAGCTGCCTGGCCCCAACACGATCAAATCTGCCTGAAAGATGGCCTGGAGCGCAGGTGGGTAAGCGCGGGCGTCTTGAGGGTCTAGCAACACACGGTCAATCTTGCCACCTGCCTCTGGGATAGCAGATTCGCCAACAACGCGGCGGGTAATGTCGCCACTGTCTGTAACGGCCACGTCTGCAACCAGGGTGACTTGCTCCAGCGTGGAGGGGAGCACACGGCCACGTACAGCCAACACCCGCTCTGCCGCCAGCAGCGCTTCGTCAAAGCTGCCCATGATGCCGGTGAGGGCGGCCAACAGCAAGTTGCCAAATGCGTGACCCTGGAGTTCGGAACGGCCGTTCCCCGCCCCATCATCCACCACCCCTTTACCAAAACGATACTGCAACACCTGTGTCATCAACGCTTCGTCACGGGAAAGAGCCGCCATGTTATTGCGAAAATCACCCGGCGGCAGCACTCCCAATTCGCGGCGTAAACGGCCGCTGCTGCCGCCATCATCTGCAACTGTAACAATGGCGGTAATATTGCGCGTGTACTCACGCAAACCGCGCAGCAAGGCCGGCATACCCGTCCCGCCACCAATGGCAACAATGTGTGGCCCACGTCCCCGGCGGCGAAACTCGTACAAAGATTCCACCACATGCTCGTCATCTGATCGAAAGGGAGCAACCAACGTGCTGCCAATACGGACGACTGCAATGAGGATCAGACATCCTCCCACAAGCGCGGGCAAGAAAATACGCAGCCCCACCGGTAAAAATTGCAGCGTTAGAATGTCGTAAACTCGGTGCGACATTAACTTTTCGCGGTATAAAACCAGGATAAAGTAAACCAATCCCATACCGGCAACAGCCGCGCCCAACCCCAACAACAGCAGCCAACGCTTGATACCAATACCTATTACAAACCAACGTTTGTGAAAAGCCAACGATTGCCAAAATGAAAACTTCTTACGCATATCGGACCCCTGCCAGCCACTATGAATGAGGCGGCACTTCGCCTAAAATTATACTCCAATCCCCCGATTGGCGAGGGGGGAGCGCTGTGTTATAAACAAGTGAGCGAGTGGCGAGTAGAAAACTTGCAAACCCTACGAGGTGCATGATGAGAACGGTATTTTGGGATTATGAGCGCGGCACAGTGAAGATGATTGACCAACGCCTGCTGCCGTGGGAATTTGAGGTAGCGGAATTTGATGATTATACGGCCGTTGCCCGTGCCATCAAAGATATGGTCGTGCGTGGCGCACCGGCCATTGGCGCGGCGGCGGGGTTTGGCATGGCCCTGGCCGCGCAGCAAAGCCAGGCCAAAGACCGCCCTACCCTGCTGCGTGATTTGGAAACGGCCGCTGCCACTCTGAATGCTGCCCGACCAACGGCCGTTAACCTGGCCTGGGCTGTGGCAAGGCAGCGACAAGCCGCACAAAACGCCGCCGATATCCGTGCTGCACTGCTGCAAGAAGCGCAGCACATCGCCGACGAAGACGTAGAAATCAACCGGCGCATGGCCTATCATGGCGCGGAACTAATCAGCGATGGGGACACCATTTTGCACCACTGCAACACTGGCGCGTTAGCAACGGTGGATTGGGGCACAGCACTGGGCGTCATTTTTGCTGCACACGAGCAAGGTAAGCGCATTCACGTATTAGTAGACGAGACACGCCCACGCTTGCAAGGCGCTCGCCTCACCGCCTGGGAATTGAAAGAGCGCGGCATCCCCTTTGACCTGATTGCCGACAACGCCGCCGGGCATTTTATGCGCACCGGGCAGGTAAACATTGTGCTGGTAGGGTCAGACCGCACGGCGGCTAATGGGGACGTAGCGAATAAAATCGGCACATATAAACTGGCAGTGGTAGCAAAAGAAAACGGCGTGCCTTTTTATCCTGTCGTGCCGACCAGCACCATTGATTTGAGCCTGGCAAATGGCGATCTGATCCCCATTGAAGAGCGTGACGCAAGCGAAGTGCTGAGTGTATTTGGCAAATCCATTGCGCCAGAAGGTATTTCGGCACGCAACCCGGCCTTTGACGTGACGCCGCACCGCTATGTGACGGGCATTGTCACGGAAGCGGGGGTGGTGTATCCGCCGTTTGTGAAGCATTTGCGCGAGGCAGTGAACAGTGTTCAGTGAGTCAGTAACCAGTAGGTCAGTAATTAGTAGGTCAGTAATCAGTAAGTGAGTTGACAGTCACTAACCACTGACCACTGATTACTGACCACTGAAAACTATCCAACTATGAACAACATCCCGGTAGTGATTATGTGCGGCGGCAGCGGCACACGCTTTGGCAATACTCTGACGAAGAAGGAGTTGGTGGATATTGGCGGACGGCCGTTGCTGTGGCACGTCATGCGCATCTTTTCGGCTTATGGGCATAACCGCTTTGTGCTGGCGCTGGGGCATATGGGCGACCAGGTACGGCGTTATTTTTTGGAATATGAGGTGATGACGCGGGATACGACGATTCATCTGGCGGGCGCGGAGAGTGAGAACGGCCGTTCCCGCCTCACCTTTGGCGGCGGATATGAACACGATCCCTGGGAAGTGACGATGGTGGATACGGGATTGGAAACGGGTCGGGCAGCACGGCTGTTGCAATTAGAGCCGTATTTGGGGAACGGCCGTTTCTTTGTCGCCTACGGCGAAGCTGTTGCCAACATCAATTTACGCGAATTGGAGGTATTCCACACACGGCACGGCAAAATGGCAACCGTCACCGGCATCCGTTTTGCCTCACAGTATGGCAAGATTGAGGCAGACGCAGATGGCACCATCACCGAATTTCAAGAGAAGCCGGAACTGCCCTACTGGGTTAACGGGGGCTTCATGTTATTCGAGCCAGAATTTATGACGCTCATTCGCCAGCACTACCATGAAAATCTGATGGAAACCGACCTCATGCCAGACCTCATGGCGGCGCAAAATCTAATGCTTTACCGGCACAATGGCTACTGGCAATCTATGAAAACGCTCAAAGATGCGCTGAAGCTCAAAGATGACTGGCAGCAAAATCAACCCTGGAAAGTATGGTAAACAGCTATTAGCTCTTAGCTGATAGCTCATAGCTCTCATGGACGACTTCTGGCGAAACAAGCGCGTTTTTGTCACTGGCTGCACCGGGCACGTGGGTTCCTGGCTGACCGCCGAACTGTTGGCAAAAGGCGCACACGTTGTGGGGCTGCTGCGAAACCATGCGGTACGGCCGTTACTGCGGCAGAACAACCTCATCAGCCAAATCGACGTAGTACATGGCGATGTGCGTGATTATGCACTGCTGGAGCAAACCCTCGCCCACCACGAAATTGACACCATCTTCCACCTGGCAGCGCAGACACTGGTCGGCGTTGCCAATCGTGTACCACTCCCCACCTTCGAGACCAACATTCGCGGCACATGGACGTTGTTGGAAGCGGCGCGGCACAACCCCACCGTGCAGCGCGTCATCACTGCCAGCAGCGACAAAGCCTACGGGTCACACGCCGAACTGCCCTATCGGGAAGATTCGCCCTTGCTGGGCGCACACCCTTATGACGTGTCCAAGAGTTGTGCAGATTTGATTGCCCGCTCCTATGCGCACACCTATGACTTACGGGTGGCGGTGACGCGCAGCGCCAACCTGTATGGCGGCGGCGACTTGAATTGGAACCGCATTGTGCCGGGAACAATGCGCAGCGTGCTGCGTGGCGAACGGCCGATTTTACGCTCTGATGGCACGATGAAGCGGGATTACCTGTTCATTAAAGACGTGGTGCGCGGTTACCTGACATTGGCAGAAAATATGCATCGTGCGGATGTGTGTGGTGAAGCATTTAATTTCGGCGCGGATCATCCGGTTTCGGCGTTGGAAATGGTAGAAACAATTATTCAGCTATCCAATTACCCAGACTTACACCCCATCATTCTTGACGAGGCTCACAATGAGATTCAGGCGCAATATCTGAGCGTCGAAAAGACGCGAAGGGTGTTGGGTTGGCAGCCGTGCTATTCACTGGAAGAGGGTTTGCAGGAAACGATAGATTGGTATGCAGCGTATTTAGGCAGTTAGCTTTTTGGAGGTAGATCGTGCGGGTCTTGGTCACGGGTGGAACGGGGTTTATTGGTCGCCATCTCATTACCCATTTGCTCAATGAAACAAAACACGAGGTGGTGCTGCTGCTGCGGGAACCGTATAGCGATCCTGGTTTGCTGACGCCTGAGTTGGCGAAGGTGCGGACGCAGGTAACGGCCGTGTACGCCGATTTGCGCAACTTTCAACTAACTGCGCGGGCTGTGCGCGAAGCCGAGGCAGAGGCGGTGATCCATTTGGCGGCAGCAGGGGCAACGGATCCATTTTTGGGGGTGGAAACGGCCGTGCGCCACAACCTCACGGGCACAGTCAATTTACTGCGGGCCTGTTTTGAAAAAAGCCAGCACATACAGCAAGCCATTGTGGCCCGTACACCAGGGGAATTGAGCGCGATGAACGTGTATGCGGCAAGTAAGGCTGCCAGTTGGAACTTTTGCCAGATGTATGCCCACACACAGGGCTGGCCTATTCACGGGGCCATGATTTTTCAGGCATATGGGCCAGGACAGCCGGGAAAAACGCTGGTGGCCGCAGCCGTACGGGCGGCGTTGGCCGGGCAGGATTTCCCAATGACGGCAGGCACACAGCAGCGAGACTGGATTTATGCCAGCGATGTGGCCGCAGGATTGACAGCATTGTTAGGCGCATCGCTTATGCCGGGCGCGACGCTGGATTTGGGCACGGGGTATTTAACTTCTGTGGCGGATGTGGTGGCACAGATTTACACGTTGGTGGGGGGAAATGGACGGCCGTTGCCGGGCGTGCTGCCCAGTCGCCCCGGAGAAGATGCGGTGCAGGCAGCCGATGCTGTGCAGACGAAAGAGTTAACGGGGTGGGAAACGGCCGTGTCACTGCAAAAAGGGCTGCAATTGACCCTGAAAGGAAGTGAATAACCAGCAACGATAGTCGTCAATCCCTCCCCGGTACTACCCCAAATAGCCCATTGCGGGTGCATCCCTTCCCTGCGTACAATTGGTTTAATATTGAAGACGCTTGTTTACTATCATCAATTTGGAGTGAGCCGATATGGTCATGCAGTTAAACCAATTTTATGTAGCAGAATTGTTTGGGGCATATGATGCAAATAGCATGAATACGGCCGTTCCATTACGACATAATATGGATCTATCGAAACCTATTCCTGCATCTCTCCTTTTCGCCACAACCTACAAACAAGCTAAAGCTACCGGTTACTTGTCCCGTGCCGGGTACGACAAAGCTTTAAGCAGCATCGTCACCGCTCACGGTGGACTTGTGCTGCAAGTAAGCCCAGATAAAGTGGTGGCCCTTTTTGCCAATCGAGATTTGACGCAGCAAAATGCTGCCCATCAAGCAATTACCGCCGCTTTGAGTCTGGTTGATCAAATTGCAATGACAAACGAATATCGGTTAGCCGCAGGCAACCCGGCAATTCACTTGGGAATTGGCATTAGTACAGGTGTTGTCACTTTGGAGCAAACGTCCAATGGCTTACAAATATCAAACTCTGCTGGCAATGCGCTCTTGAATTTGGCACAACAAATTTCGGACTTGAACCAACAAACGCCTTTCCCCGCAGCCTTTATCAGCGATGAAACATATCACTCTTTGCTGTCACACAACTCTTGGCACGTAGAAAACTTAGGACAAGTCTGGCTGCCAGCACACTCAGAAGCACAAACAATTCATGCTGTTATGCGCCATCCCCAATTCCAATAATTGCTATTGAAGCTAAAAGAAAGAAGCCGGTATGCACACCGGCTTTTTTTGTTGGTGGTCATGTTAACATCCTATTTACTGAATCTTATTCGGATATTAACAACAATCCCGTCTCTAACTTGCCACCAATATTGCCCTGATTATTAGCCATGTTATAATCACGCTGATATGGTAAATGTTGTAGTGTAATGTTAGGATGAGGGATAACGCATGGCTACTCAATCAGCAACTGGCCCGGAAACGGCCGTTAATCAACGCACCCTTAGCATTTTCACCGGTAGGCGAGGACGCACTCTAAAAGAAGTTGTCTTAGCCTACGTCCTCATAACTCCGGCTTTTCTGATTATATTCACCTTTGGTATTTTCCCCCTTGCCTTCTCGGTTTACCAAAGCACCCTCAGAGGTCTGAATAAAATTGTCGGCACATATGATGGATTAGGAAATTACACCAAGGCCATTGGTAATCTAGCTTATGTGCTGGGTTTTTGGATGGCTGTCATTTTCTTGTTTTTGGCCGTCAATGCGCTGATCAAACAAACGCATGTGACGAAGAAGTATGAGGAACGCCCCTGGTTGTTTACCATACCCGGCATTGTTTTAGCAGTTGGCACGGCCCTCTTTGTCCGCTTTGTGTACATCATCCTGCCTGAAGTCCTGGGCATTTCCGAAAGCCTGCGGGCAGCTAAACAGGCAGGCAGTGAAGAAACAACGGCCGTGCTATTCAAAGGGTTCCTGGCCGAAATTTGGCAAAAGCCAGACATACAAAGACCATTTTGGACGGCCGTCATCATCTTTCTCATCGCCTTTGCCCTCATTTACATCTTCCTCCGCCTTCTTCCTCGCAGTCCCCGCAACTCAAGCTATATAGCCACATTTTTCCAGTCTACCCTCCTCATCATTGGCGCACTATTTTTAGGCTGGTTCACCCTCACCGAAGTCCAGGCAGCCTACACCGCCGCCGCCGAAAGCGGCGAAACCCTGGAAATTTGGACACAAACCATCACCATCAGCGCCGGACTAGTTCTACTTCTCCTATCGTGGTTCATCTGGCGCAGCGCTAACCATCAAGACTCTACCGCAGGGACATTCATTCGCCTCGGCGCGGGCAGCCTTCTCATCATTGGTGCCTGGGTTCTAATTGGCGAACTTCCTGCCGCCGCATTATCTGGGGATGACGATTGGTATTTAGGATTGCTCAATACCGTTTACTACTCAGTTGGCTCCATCCCCATTCAATTTGCCGTATCCCTGATGCTTGCCACCTTTTTGTTTCAAGACATCAAAGGCAAATCCTTCTTCCGCATGATATTCTTCCTGCCATACATCACACCGGCCGTTGGCGCAGCCGCCTCCTTCCGCATCCTCTTCTCAGGCCGCGTAGATGCCCCAATTAACCGCATCATCACTGCCTTTGGTTTTGAACCACTAGCCTGGCTCAATGGCTCAACGGGCATCTTCCAAATGATTGCCGGTGATGGCGTCACACTACCTACATGGGCAGCAGGCCCCAGTCTTTCCCTTGTCGTCATCATTCTCTTTGGCGTCTGGACTTTCATCGGATTCAACACAGTGATTCTCCTGGCTGGCTTGGGCGCAATTCCTCACGAATTATACGAAGCCGCATCCATTGACGGTGGGAACCGATGGTCACAATTCCGACACATCACCCTACCCCTCCTATCCCCAACCATTTATTTCCTGACTTTATGGGCTGTCATCGGTACCTTCAAAGCTTTCAATCACATCTATGTCTTGCGCACTGGAGCCGCACTAGGCACGGCCGATACCGCCAGCATCGTCATCTTCGATGCCATGAAACGCGATACCCGATACGGCTATGCTGCCGCCTTAGCCGTACTATTACTCATCATCGTGATGGGACTAACTGTAATCAACAACCGCATTGCCAGTAAGAGAGTGTTCTATGGCTAATATCCCTGTCACCACACATGCACCCGAAACCCAACTACACCCTAAATCTCGACGGGTTGACATTGGGCGAATTGTTATCTATATCGTCCTTGTTTTTGGTGGTCTTTTAGCCATCATTCCCTTTCTGTTTTCCATCAGTGTATCTCTGATGAATCTAACTGAGGCAACAGGGGGCGCACTTCTGCCCTCAACGCCACAGTGGAGCAATTACATTGACGCCTGGAACGAAGCTAGTTTTGGACTTTATTTCTGGAACAGTATTAAGCTTGCCCTCATCACCGTCAGCGGACAGGTCATTTTTAGCACAGCCGCAGCCTACGCCTTTGCTCGTATCGAATTCCCCGGCAAAAATTTTCTATTTGCCCTACTGCTCTCCACCCTCATTCTACCGGAAGCGGTTACCTGGGTTCCCAATTTCATTACGGTTATATGGTTAGACCGCATCACCCCATTCAAATGGTTCAACAACTGGCCTGCTCTAACTATTCCTTTCATGTCCAGTGCATTCAGTATTTTGTTGCTGCGCCAATTCTTCCAGCAAATCCCCGAAGAATTGTGGGACTCGGCACAAATTGATGGCGCGGGTCATCTTCGTTATTTAATACGGGTTGTCATGCCCCTCTCACGAGCCGCGCTTGTCACTATCGTTCTCTTCAATTTCATTGGCTCATGGAATGCTTTGGCCTGGCCCATTCTTGTTACCCAAACGCCCGATTGGCGTCCTATCTCTTACGGCCTCCTCTCATTTTTAGATGAGGCAGGCTCATTAGCTCATTTACGAATGGCTGGTGCAGTTATCACTATCCTCCCTCTTATTCTTGTCTATTTCTTTACACAAAAAGAATTTACAGAGGGGATTGCAACAACTGGCCTTAAAGGTTAAATTTTGGATAAGTCTTGCCATCAGCAAGATGGAAATGTCTCTTCTCTTAAGGAGGTGATGCACACACAAAAATAATAAGACTTAAACAAATATACACTTAAACAAATTCAATTGAAAAACCGAAAATCCGATATCGGAGGAGAATAATAAAATGTCAAAACGTAATACAACAAAATGGTTAATGTTGCTTGTTCTGGTTCTATCACTGCTACTCGTTGCATGTGGTGGAAACAATATGGCAAATAACGAACCAGCCGCCAACCAACCAGCTGAAGAGCCAATGGAAGAACCAGCAGCCGAAGAACCGGCAGCCGAAGAACCAGCAGCCGAAGAACCAGCAGCCGAAGAACCAGCAGCCGAAGAACCGGCAGCCGAAGAACCGGCAGCCGAAGAACCCATGATGGTCGATGCTGAAGCAAACGGCCTTTCCGAATGTGTTGTCGCTACTGATGGCCCGCTGGCAGGTGTTGATCCTTCTGACGTCTCTATCGTTTGGTGGTACAACCACAGTGGTTCGCGTGAAGAACAACTGCTGCCGCTGCTTGATGAATTTAACAATTCAAACCCGTGTGGCATCACTGTAGAAGGCCAAAACCAGGGTAGTTACAACGACATCCGTGACAAAGTGAACAGCAGCACGGCCGCTGGTGAACTGCCTGCCGCCCTCGTTGTTGGTTACCAAAACGACCAAGCTTTCTATCAACTCAACAATGCCTTGGCTGACTTGAACACCTACGTAGGTGATGCAACCTGGGGCCTTGGCGCAGCACAAGATGACTTCTACGCCAGCTTCTTCAACCAAAGCATCCATCCGGCCTTTGGCGGTCAGCGCCTGGGCTTCCCGCCCAACCGCTCTATGGAAGTGATGTACTACAACCAAACCTGGTTGGAAGAACTCGGCTTCGATGGCCCGCCAACCACGCCGGATGAATTCAAGGCAATGGCCTGTGCCGCAGCCGAAGCAAACGGCGACGGAACGGGTGGTTTCATCCTGCGTGATGATGCTTCCGCAGTGGCAGCCTGGACATTTGCCTTTGGTGGCGATGTGTTGACCGAAGACGGCACACACTACAACTACAGTGGCCCGGCAACCGTTGAGGCTATGACCTTCTTGAAGGGCATGTTGGATGATGGCTGCGCCTACTTCTTCACCGAAGGGTATCCCAATCCTGAGTTTGCAGCTCGCCGCGCTATTTTTGCAATGGGTTCCAGCTCTGGTATTCCATTCTACGGTGGCGATGTTTTGACGGTAGCGGAAGAAAATGGCACAGAACCAGATAATTGGGGCGTAACAGCTATTCCGCACACCACACCAGAACCAGTACAAAACATCTATGGTGGCGACATCATGATTACGGCAACCACACCAGAACAGCAGTTGGCTGCCTGGATTTTCGTCAAGTGGTTCACCACCCCAGAAATTCAAGCACAATGGGACCAAATCAGTGGTTATTTCCCAACACGCCAGGCGACAAATGAATTCCTCGCTGGTTACTTTGATGAGAACCCGCAGTGGGCACAAGCTGTTGATCTGCTGCCGTATTCTTATTACGAACCACAATTGATTTCTTACCAATCTACCCGCGATGGCGCGCAAGAAGCTTTCAATGCCATTATGCAGGGTGCAGACGCACAAGCCACTCTGGATGATTTGACCCAAACGGCCAATGAAACCCAGGATGAGCTGATGTCTGAAATCCAGTAAGATGTCTGTTGTTTATGAATGAGCTCGTATCATTCATAAACACCTTTTAACAAATGGGCGGGCTTGGAAAATCCAGGCCCGCCTTTTTGTGTGCCGGGTTCGATGGTTTGAAATATACTGAGGGACAATATGCGCTGGCCTCATTATGACCATATTTTTTTTGATTGTGATTCAACGCTGACAACGGTAGAAGGGATTGACATTCTGGCCGAGTCTGTGGGAAAGCGGTGGCGGGTGGAGGTGCTAACACAGGCAGCAATGGATGGCGAGCTTGACTTGGAGGATGTGTATGGTAAGCGGCTGCAAGCGGTGAAACCAACACGGCAGCAAGTGCGTCAAATTCGCCAGGTGTATAAACGTCATGTTGTGGAAGATGCAACGGCCGTCATTCACACCTTACAATCACTGGGCCACAACGTTTACATTATTAGTGGGGGATTAGCCGAACCGGTCGTCGAGTTTGGCCTCTATCTGGGTGTACCCCGTCAAAACATTCGCGCCGTGAGTGTTAATTATAACCAACTAAGCGGCCATTGGTGGAAAAACATCCCAGACCAAGACCGCTACCTGGCGCATGATGAAGGCGCACTGACAGTTAGCGATGGCAAGGCGCAGATTGTGCGGGAATTGTTGGGAGAGCAGCACGGCCGTTCACTTCTCATTGGTGACGGATACAGCGACTTGATGGCAGGGACGGCCGTTGACCTGTTCGTTGGTTTCGGCGGTGTCATCAGCCGGGAACGCGTTCGTGCCAACGCCCCGGCCTTCATCCACAGCGCCAGCCTCGCCCCCCTGCTTGCCCTGGCTGCCAGCCCCGCCGCTTTAATACAACTACAAACCACTGAAGACCAACTCATTGCAAGCAAAGCCTTAAATCTAATCAAAACAGGAGCAATAACATTTAACGATGAACAACTCAAAACCAAATTCAACGCCGCCTTCCACGCCGCACATCAAACTATTCATTCCCGGTCCCACTGAAGTTCGGCCAGAAATTTTGGAGAGCCAAACTACCTGGATGATCGGGCATCGAATGCCCGAAAGCCTTGACCTGATCGGCAGCATTGAGCCGAAACTGCAACAGGTCTTTATGACCAACAACCGTGTACTCATTTCCGCTTCTTCCGGCACAGGATTTATGGAAGGCGCAATCCGCAACTGCGTTGGTAAAAAGGTACTGAACTGCGTTAACGGTGCATTTAGCGACCGTTGGCGGCAAGTGACCGAAGCCAACGGCAAGGCCAATGAAGTATTAGAAGTGGAATGGGGGCAGCCCATCCTACCTGACATGGTTGTGGAACGACTGGCAAGTGGTGAGTTTGACGCGGTTTGCCTGACGCAAAATGAAACAAGCACCGGCGTGCTCACCCCCATCAAAGAGATTGCAACGGCCGTGCGTGCCCTGCCCGGTGGCAACGAAATCATGATTCTGGTCGATGCCGTCAGCGGGTTAGCCGGAGCGCGTTTGGAATTCGACGCCTGGGATTTAGACGTAGTACTGACATCCAGCCAAAAAGCATTTGCTTTGCCAGCCGGATTGGCCTTTGCGGCCGTTTCCGACCGCGCCATGGAAAAGGCCAAAAACGTACCCAATCGCGGTTACTACTTCGACTTCCTCACCCTGGACAAATCCTTACAGAAAAACCAGACGCCAGCCACGCCAGCCATCTCCCTGCTCTACGCCCTGGATCAGCAGCTAACAGACATGATGGACGAAGGCATGGACAACCGCTATGCACGCCATCTGGCTATGCGTGACCGCACCATCGCCTGGGCCAAAGAACGCGGCTTTGAAATATTTGCTACGCCGGGCTACGAATCTCCCACTGTCACCTGCGTCAATAACAACCTCAACATTGACATCCCTGCACTGAATCAACACCTGCGCAGTTACGGCATGATCATTTCCAATGGCTACGGAGCAAAGCTGAAAAATAAAACTTTCCGCATTGCACATATGGGTGACCTGCAAATGGACGATATGGAAGAACTATTTGCGGCCATAGACGAATTTCTAGCATAAAAATCTGACTGAATGGCTGACAAGCTATCAGCCTGAGGCACTAATAACCATGTTCAAAATTTTGATTTCAGATAAATTGGGTACAGCCGGACTTGAGCGGTTGGACCAAATGACAGGCGTCACTTACGATGTCAAAACCAAACTGAGCAAAGAGGAATTGCTGGCAACTATTCCCCCCTATGATGCCCTCATTATTCGCAGCGGCACACAGGTAGACGCAGATGTGCTGACAGCAGGTGTTAATTTGAAGGTGGTGGGGCGTGCGGGCATCGGCGTTGACAATATTGATGTCGACGCTGCCACGATGCGCGGCATCATTGTAATGAACACACCCACTGCCAATAATATTGCTACAGCCGAGCAAACATTGGCGTTGATGCTGGCCGTGAGCCGGTTTACGGCCGTTGCCCATGCCTCTGTTAAAGCCGGGGAATGGAACCGTTCGCAATTTGTGGGAACCCAATTACATGGCAAATCCCTCGGCATCATCGGATTTGGGCGCATTGGCCGCCTGGTGGCCGAACGCGCTCAAGCCTTTGGCATGGAGGTGCTGGCCTATGACCCGTACGTCTCCGAAGAAGTAGGCCGCGAAAAAGGCGTGACTCTGGTAGACCTGGACGAACTACTGCCCGCCGTCGATTATATTAGTTTGCATACGGCCGTTTCTCCCGAAACCATCAAAATCATTAACGAAGACACCATTGAGCAGATGAAAGAGGGCGTTGTCCTCATCAATGCCGCACGCGGCAAGCTCATTGATGATGCTGCCCTGGCAAAGGCACTGCAAAGTGGCAAGGTCAAAGCTGCGGCCCTGGATGTGTACAGCGTCGAACCGCCACAAGACAACCCGCTTGTTGGCTTGCCCAACGTACTGCACACGCCCCATTTGGGAGCCAGCAGTGTCGAGGCACAGCGCAACGTCGCCATTGAAGTTGTGGAACAAGTCGTTGACGCCCTGCGCGGCGATGATTTTCGCAACACACTCAATATGCCTTTCCAGGTTGGCGCAGGCTTTGCCGCCATCCGCCCATACATGAATCTGGCTGAGATTTTGGGCAAGCTGCACGCTGGCCTTGCTGACAATCCCATCCAACATGTAGAAGTGCAAGTGAATGGCGACGCAGTGGATGGCTTGATTCGAGCCATTGCAGCGGCACTGCTAAAAGGGATATTGCATACCAAATATGATGACGGGCCGCTGAATTATATTAATGCGCCTGTCATTGCTGAGAAATTGGGTCTTTCTATTGCTCAAACCACGAGCATCGAGGCCATTGATTATGCGAATTTGATTACCTGCCGTGTTACCTGGGAAGGCGGTTCCCGCAAGTTGGCGGGGGTCTTGTTTGGAGGCGCTGAGCCGCGCATTGTGCAATTCGATGAATACCAACTTGACGCCCGTCCGCAAGGAGTGGTGCTGGTCATGCAAAATCAAGATGTGCCCGGCGTGATTGGGCAAATTGGGACGATGTTGGCCGCTTATGACGTAAACATTGGCGAATGGCGCATGGGTCGTCACCAGCCCGGCTCTGAGGCGCTCTCTTTCATTAACCTGGATAGTGTGCCGCCAACGGCCGTGCTGGACGCGCTCTCCAAAATCAGCGCCGTGACGAGTTTGAAATTGGTGGTGTTGTAGTTTAGTTATTAGGGTACAAAAAAAGCCAGACCGTTGGTCTGGCTTTTTTTATACCTGTTTATTTGGGTAAAATGCGCACTTTGCGGCGCTTGCCCTCGCCCACACTGTGTGTGTAAACCTCTTGGTGTTCGCGCAGGGTCATATGAATGATGCGCCGTTCGTAAGGAGGCATAGGTTCAAGGCTAATCGGCCGTTTTTGGCTAATGACTTTCTGGGCCATACGCTCGGCCAGTTTGGACAGGGCAGCTTCGCGGCGCTGCCGATACCCCTCTACATCAATGACAAGGGAAGGACGCTGTTGCAAGCGATGCCCAACCATCAAACGCAAAATGTATTGCAGCGCATTGAGTGTGTCCCCGCGCTGACCAATCAGAACGCGAAGGTCCTGGCCTTGAATATCCAGCACGTTAACCCGCTGCCCGGTGAGGTCATCGGGTTCGGTGATGTCGAGGCTAACTGTCGCAGTGACATGCATTTTGTCCAGTAGATTTTCGAGGATTTCTTTGGCTACAGCAGCTTCTTGTGCATCGGGTTCGGCAGTGTCAACTTCGGCAGCCGGGGTCTCAGGGGCAGACGGAGAAGTGGCAGATACGGCCGTTTCTACAACAGGCTCAGGTTCAGGGGCCGGTTCTGGCTTTGGCGGAGCTGGGGATTCGGCAGGTTTTGCTGGCGGCGCAGCAGGCGGCGTGGAAACGGTTCCTTTCACAGTCAGGTGAACCACTGCATCACGGCTGCCAATGCCCAATAGTCCCCGACTACCTTCATCAATAACCTCTACGTCAACATCTTCTAGTTTAACGCCTAGAGCAGCTAAACCTGCATCAATAGCAGATTCCACCGACTTACCCTGTGCTTCATACTCTCGTTTCTTATTCCTATCAGTCATCACATACTCTCACTAGACTAAGGCATCCGATCCTGGCCAATGCCCAAAATCGGATGCCTGCTCATGTTCTGGTTTTCTAATGGCAGTTAGCGCTTTGCGGAACGCCGTTTCTTTGAGCCAGACTTTTTCTTGCCAGAGGAACGGCCGTTGCTGCTTGTCGCTTTCTTACTCTCTGGTTCAACAACCGGCTCTACTTTAGGTGCAATCTTTTTAGGTTCTGGCGGCGGCATTGTGCGACGCATATAAAAACCTTGCGCAATACCAATCACATTGGATAGTATAAAGTAAATAGACAAACCTGCCGGGAATTGCAGCGAGACAAAGCCAAACATAATCGGCATTGTGTACGTCATAGACTGCGTCATCGCAGCCGCCGGATTATCTTGCTGACCTTTTTTATTATCCTTGTTGTTCTGTGTCTGCGGCGTCAACAGCTTTTGCTGCAAAAACATCGTGCCAAAAACGAGCAGCGGCAGCACCAACAGCGGGTCTGGCTGGGCCATGTTCAGCCACAAGAATTTGTTCTGTATAGGCAAGAGTGCCGTTAAATCAACCCCTAACAACGCACGCTGCGAAAGGTCAAACACAGCTTGCGGCGTGGACCCCAATACAGAAATAATCGCCTGGTACAGTCCAAACAGAATCGGCATCTGAATTAACAAAGGTAAACAACCCATAAGGCTATCTGCCGGGTTATAGCCGATCTTTTGAAACTCTTCCTGCATTTTCTGCGGATTGTCTTTGTATTTTTTCTGAATGGCTTGAATTTGCGGCTGGATTTCCTGCATCTTCATGCTGGAGCGCTGCTGCCGCAGGTTCAGCGGCAGTGTGATTGCCCGAATCAAAATAGTGAATACGGTGATGGCCAAAATAAAATTGTTGCCCAATATGTCATAAAGCAACAATAAGGCGTTGACCATAATAGTGATAAATGCGTCCCACATAGGTATTACCTGTCCTCGTCTTTCAGTCGCGCAGGATTATTGCGATGTATCCGGGAGTGCAACATCCCATTTCTTAGTTCCGGTGCTGCGGTCAAAAGCGTTGAGCAAATCATCAGTAGTCTGTACGGCAACAACCACATCTTCACCCACAATAACCGGCGCAGTGTAGATGGGTACGGCCGTTTGCTGTTGCCACAACACAGTGCCCCCATCCGTAGACATCGCAGTCAGCAGGCCCGTAACTATTGCCGCGTCTGATTCGGATTGCTTATCGGATGCGATATACAATACGCCATCAGCGATAGCGGGGGCTGTCTGTACCGTGCCCTCAACCGTTTGAGTCCAAAGTTGTTTGCCACTCACCCCATCAACCGCATAAATATTTCCGGCAGCATCCACAAAATACACCACGCCGTCTTCCATCACGGGCGCACCCCAAACCCAATCTTGCCCCTCCGCACTCCATTTGATTTCGCCTGTTGCCTGTGAAATCGCATGAAGTTTACCGTCAAAGGCGGTCACATAAATTAAATCCGTATCTACAAGGGCTTTGCTGGCAATGGCACCGCCAAGCTCGGTGGGCTGATCCCAAACTAGGTCGCCATTCTCGGCATCGAAAGCGTAAACTTTCTTGTCCATTGAGGTAACAAACAAAACACCTTCTTTGTACGAAGGCTGGCCCCAAATGCTGTGCCCCGTTTCCTTTCGCCAAAGTTCACGGCCGTCTGTGGCATCCAATGCCACCACCTGATTATCAGCCGTGCCGACAAACACCCGATCCCCAACCTGTAAAGGTGGAGCCACAATGCGGTCGGCTGCGATTTGATTGGCGGCCCAAAGCTCATCTGGGGTGCTGCCACTACCAGCACTCAACCCATATGCACTGACGACAACGCCGGGGCTAAACATGCCTTGTGAAACACCGTAATCGCCAACCACCACACGGCCGTCTTCAACCGAGGGCGCAGCATAAAAAGAAAGCCGTCCCGGCTGCGGCGAAAACACCCATTGGTTACTTTGCGTTTCCACGTCATAAGCCAGCACACCGTTGCCAAAGGCAACGTATACGATATTTCCCTCAGCGGACAAACCAGGCCAGTTAGCGTTGCTAAGTCGGCTGCCACAAGCTGCCAACAACCAGGCAGCAACAATTAGAATAAAGATGACGGGCCGCTTAGACGGCCGTTTTGCTGCGTACAACGAATTACCTCCGTGACTTTACGGAAAAAGATTATGGGACAGGATCGTAACCACCCGGGTTAAAAGGGTGACAACGACTAATCCGCTTAATAGCAAGCCATCCGCCCTTCATCACCCCATACTTGTCAATTGCCTCATACCCATAATGAGAACAAGTTGGTTGAAAGCGACAGCTAGGGGGAAAAGCAGGCGAAATATGCCTTTGATAGAAATGAATCAACCACAAAATGGGGCGTTTCATGGGAACGAGACTCCCTCAGCATCACGCGAATCATCAGGCTTGCATAAGTTGGCACGATGTAACAGGTTCAGAACGGCCGTTTCCACTTCCCCAAAAGAGGCACTTGCAGTCTGCGAACGAGCCACAAACAAACAATCATACCCTTCCCTAATCTCCGTCAAGTGCAACCTGATTCCTTCTCGCAACAACCGTTTTGCCCGATTACGCATTACCGCTTTGCCCACACCACGACTCGCAGCAAAAGCAAAGCGGCTCACATCGCAATTATTAGTTGTGACAATCAAAACAGCCAGAGGATGACGCCAACTCTGACCTCGTTGTCTGACCTGCCGCACATCGGACGAGCGCCGCAAACGGTTTCTCTTTTGCAGCATTCAATCTCCGCGCGACCACCCTAAACCCAAACAGCCTACTTGCCACCGCCATACCGCTTTACAGAGCGGTAAGCAGTCGCAGAAGTAGCATTCCAATTAATACGCTTGACATGATTATTCATACTAACCGTCAAGACACGCCGGCCCTTTGCACGGCGATTCTTCAAAACCTTACGACCACCCCGCGTACTCATACGTTCACGAAAACCATGCACACGCATACGCCGGCGGATTTTGGGTTGATATGTACGTTTTGGCATTGACTAAATCTCCTTGACAAAAAAACCAGGGCATAATGCCCTGTAGATTATCATTCTCATATTCGGCAAAACACACGCCACTTTTCTGCAATTAAAATGGTACAAACAAAAATTGTCGCTCACCTGTAAAGCGACAAAAAATTATACCTGAGCAATCATAGCCGGTCAAATTATCCATCTGTTGTAAAACACCTCGTTTTCTTGACAGCCTTACATATGACAGATATAGTTTTAGGGGGGCGTAGCCCTTAAACAATTCTAATTAAATCCACTATTATCCTATAGCCTAAGCAAGTATTCTGGTTTCAATTTCATCAACTTATTCTAGGAGAAGGGTTCAATGGCAAGTGTTACCTACCGCAATGTTTACAAACGCTATGGCGATGTCACCGTCATCACTGACTTAAACATGGAAATCGCCGACAAAGAATTCGTCGTCTTCGTTGGGCCTTCTGGCTGCGGCAAATCTACAAGTTTACGTATGCTCGCTGGCCTTGAAGAAATCACTGAAGGTGAAATTCTAATTGGCGACCGTGTCGTAAACGATGTTCCACCTAAAGATCGAGACATCGCTATGGTATTTCAGTCCTATGCACTCTACCCCCACATGTCTGTCTATGACAACATGGCATTTGGCCTTAAATTACGCAAAACACCTAAAGCAGAAATTGATCGCCGCGTAAAAGAAGCCGCCGCTATCTTGGGACTAGAGAACTTATTAGACCGCAAACCCAAAGCGCTCTCCGGTGGACAACGGCAGCGTGTCGCAGTAGGTCGTGCGATTGTTCGTGAACCGGCCGTATTCTTAATGGACGAGCCTCTTTCTAATCTGGACGCTAAACTACGCGTTACAGCCCGCGCCGAAATTAGCAAACTGCACAAGCGATTGGGAACAACATTCATTTACGTTACCCATGACCAAGTGGAAGCCATGACGATGGGTGATCGCATCGCCGTATTGAGCGATGGCATTCTGCAACAAATTGACACCCCACGTAACCTGTATAACGTACCTAATAATATCTTCGTCGCTGGCTTTATCGGCAGCCCCAGCATGAACTTCTTTGATGCCACCCTGGTAGGCGAAGAGAATAAACTGTTCATCGACACGGGTGATTTCCGAGTTGAAGTTCCGGAAGACCGCAAAAGCATGTACAACGGACATATCGGCAAAGAAGTCGTCTTTGGTATCCGCCCAGAACATGTCCACGCCCCAGAATTTGCACCGCCCAATATTTTAGGTCAACCATTGACGGCCACCATCGAAATTATTGAGCTGTTAGGGCACGAACTACATTTGTTCATGAATTCGGGTAAATTTAGCTTTGTAGGCACGGTAGACACGCGCATGAATGCCAACACCGGCAACTCTGTAGAATTGCTGTTTGACATGAATAATATGCACTTGTTTGAAAAGAATACCGAAATGGCTATTCGGTAAGCTTGCAACCCCTTAACTATAAAAGGCTGTCGCTTTAAAAAAAGTGGCAGCCTTTTTGTCATTAATGATCAGATTCGTTAAACTAGCTCTATGCCTGAAGCAAACTACAATATCGGTGAATCATTTGCAGTGCAATTCGCTTGGAAACTCCCTGACAACGATTATATTCGTGCCGTGTTTGAAGCCGAAGTATTAGATTGGGTTGCACCCGCAGAAAAATACATTGTGCGCTTAAATAAGCTGATTGCCGGACGGCAAGAAAATGCCGATGGTCAGTTACTAGACACAGATGCCTTTTCTAAATCGTATTGGGCACTGGTTGGAAAATTGGTGGGTCGAAAAATTACGGTTGCATATGAGGTTGATGACAGCCGCGCCGTTCATATGCGCCTGGAAACATTAACTGGCGAACATAATTATTTTTATCGATACGGCATGGCAGAAGATACGGCACGTAAATTGATAGAAAAGTGGGAAGCGCTGCCGAGAACGACAAAACCGGAAGGTTTCTAGAAAAGGGGATGGTATACAAACCATCCCCTTTTATTATTTGCTATCTTTTTCTTTAGCTGGGGGCTGAAACTGAGCGACGACGGGTTGAAGAGCCTGATAAGCAGACTCCACGCCTTTTTGTACAGATTGTAGGCGTGACAGTTGGTCATGCCAGAAGCCAGAGCCTGCGCTAGCAGCCAAGCCTGTGAGGACAATTCCTGCTGTAAGCGCGTGTAGTTGCATATGGAACATGCCACTTAGCCAAACAAAAAAGGCATCGTCAGGCGCAATGAGAATGGCTGAAAGGAAGTTTGCACCCGGTGGCAGCAAGTCCGCAACAAGATCGGCGGAATCAATTTTGAGGGCGTAGGCAAGTAAGATCCCCACAATGACAGAAACTAAGCGAAGTTGTTGGATACGGTCGTTGCTTTCTTTTTTGTCACGACGCTCAATTTCGAGGAGCTTGGTGGCAGCGTTTTCTGGTTTGTCTATGGTGGTATCCAATTTCTTGCGCCCAATCGTGATGCGTGACATACGCGCATCCAGCCAATTGCCAATTCCGCGCAATATTTTGCGCCAGATAGAAGCTAGTTCATCCCGTTGTTTTTCTACTTCGAGAAGCATTTTGTTCATAGCAACCAAGTATTTGTCGGCTTCATGACTCAAACGAATGTTTTCGAGGTAATCTTCGATTTGTAGAGTCAAAGTACGTTGGAAACTTTCTCCAAGCCCGGCATTGTTGATTTGGGGTTTGAGCTGCTGTTCGTAAAAAGTGCGGGCTTGCTGATATGAGAGGTTGCGCAACTGAGTGAATTGGACCTCAGCCCACTGACTAATAGGGCCTGCCAACTCTCCCATGAGGAGGGTGAAACTTTTTTGGTAGAGTTGGTTGGGAGTCATATTGGCTGCTTGGTCAGCAAGCTGGTCTATTTCGGTATTGATGGCAGCGACGAGACTGTCGGGGATGATGTTGCCAAAAGCTGTGGCGCTGTTGAGTTGGGCAACGGCCGTTTCCACACCCTGCTTAATCACCTGCCGCGCTGCCTCCACCGCACCCACCTGTGGATTCTGCTTATTAAACGCGGCCAGCGCCGTGTCAAAATCCTTTTGCTTTAGAGCAGCAACGGCCGTTTCCACCTGAAACACCGGCTGCAAAACACCCCGCAGCGCACTCACCTGATCCTCAAGATGCGCTCGCGCCTCTGCCCCCACCCCCAGGCTCTCCAGCGTCCCCGGCAGCATCTTTTCATAATCATTCAACGTCTCCATCGCCGTTGGCTTACTGCGCAGCCCCACAACCAACTTAAACACATCCACCACGATTTCCGTGCCAATCGCCATCGTAAACATGGTGACAATGTAGAGACCCAATGAAGCAAAAATGCGGCTCAACCCCTCCGGCAGCGCTGACGTTTCATCCGTCGTTGCCTGCTCATCTGGGGGCGATTCTTGTTGGGTGATGACGGTAACGGCCGTTTCCCGTCCATCCTCAACCTGCGGCTCCGCCAACACCGCCGGAGCTAACGCCGACGACACCCCCAACAACACCAGTAACACTAATAACGACAACACCGTTCGGGACATGATAACCTCCTATGGAGTGGCAAGTTTGCAAGTAGCAAGTATGCAAGTTTGCAAACTTGCCACTTGCCACTTGCCTCTACTCCACAAAAAGCCGCCGCCACAAATCCGTCTGTAACAGATTATCCGGGTCGCAGCGTGCTTTCAACGCCGTAAACTGCTCAATGGCCTCCGCCCCCAAGAACGCTCGCGCCACTTCCGGGCGCAGCGTGCTGTCCTTTGCAAAGTAGAAACGGCCGTTTGCCGCCAACACAATCGCATCCAACTCCTTTGCCAACGCGGCCAGGGTTGGACGACGGCCGTCCGTAATCAAGAAATCCATCGCCAGTGAATAGCCATCCAGCCCATGCGACATCAAAAAATCATCCGGGCGATGCCGCTTAAACACCGTGAGGTAATTCGGCAGGTCATGCTTCTGACAAGTGCGCAGCATCTCTGCAAACGCCTCCCGCGCATTCTCCTTCGGGATAAACGGTTGGTATTGAATCAGGCCGCCCGCGCCGTAAGAACGCTTCCACTGCGGCACATAATCCAGCAAAAAATGGAAAGCGGCGTGCGTCTGCCGGTACTGCTTGCCATTCCCCATACGTCCGGCGTAATACTTTGCCGTATTCACCAGCGACGTACCCAAATTATTCATCAGCGGCCGCATAAACATCCACATCGCCGACTTGGGAAACAGGCCAAACAAGGTATCCGCTATATTTTGATGGTCTAATGACAATGACTCCTGCGGATTGGGGTCTGCACCCGGTGGTAAATAGTTCGCCAAATGCGCATCGCCGCGCCCCAACGCATCCCCTTTGGCAAAGGCGTCAATCCAGCCCACAATGTAGTTAGAGCGGTCTAAATTCTCCTCAAAAAAGCTGAACATCTCGCCCAAATTGGCAGGCGCACCCGTGCGCACATCCAAGTAGCCGGAATAGACGCGCTTCATTTGCAGGATGATTCCCGTAAACACCCCCAACATGCCAAACCCGCCAATTGCCGCGTGGAACACATCCGCATTCTCCTCGCGGCTGCACAATAAGATTTCGCCAGAGGGCAGCATCATCTCAAAGGAGAGGATGTGGTCGCCAATTGGCCCCACCTGCCAGCCATTCTTGCCATGCACATTCATGCCCGCACAGCCGCCAACGGTCGTCTTCATCGTGCCTGTGACGACGGGCGGCCACCAGCCGTCGCCCAGCACGTACTGCCACAGCTTTTCAATCGTCACCCCCGGCTCCACATGCACCACGCCTGTTTCTGGATTCCAATCTAAAATGCGGGTCATGCGGCTCAGGTCTAGCACAACGTTTTCGCTGTTGGTGAAGGCGTCGCCATAACTGTTGCCGCCGCCTTTCAGGCCAACGGTACGGCCGTTTGCATACGCCAGCTCAAAAACACCCCGCACCCCTTCCAACGTCGTCGGGCGATAGACATGACACAATCCACTGCTCGCCCCACCCCACGACCACACACGTTCTAAATGATTCTGTAGGGAAACGGCCGTGCCTTCCCCCACCTCTATATCTTTCACATTCATCATGTCACCATTTTAGCTTTTAGCGATTAGCTCTTAGCTTTTAGCATTAGTTTTCAGTAACCAGTATACAGTTATCAGGTTAGCCCATCTCTGGAAAATGCTTACTGAAAACTGAATACTGACTTCTGATTACTGATACTAGCCGTCAGCAACCCACTACCAGCTACTAAAAACTCAACCGCCGAAACACAAACGACGGAATATGATGCAACACCAGACCCACCAACGCCCAGCGCAATGGCACATACACTGTTTGTAGTTTCCAACGCAGCGCCCGATAAATTTGTGCCGCCGCCTCATCGGTAGATACGACCCAAAACGTCTTTGGCGCATTTTCCAGCAGCACCGTATCCACAAAGCCCGGCTTAATCGTCGTCACCGTCACGCCATGCCGCGACAAGCGGTTCCGCAGCGCTTCCAGGTATGTGTTCAGCCCGGCCTTGCTGGCATTGTACACCGGCGAACCAACTCGCCCCCGGTCGCCCGCAATCGAGCTGACGCCTAGAATATGCCCGGCCTCTGCCCGCTCAAAGCGCATCGCCGCCTCGTTCAGCCAGGCAATCGCCCCCAGCATATTCACCTTCACCATCGCCTCGTCCTTCTCAAAATTATATTCGTTCAGGGCGACCGGCGGCTGCATTCCGGCCACGTAAGCAATGACATCCAGCCCGCCCAAGTCGCGGGTGATGGACTGGAACAGGGCTGGGATGGTTTCGTAATCGGTCACGTTGTGTTCATAGGGGATGGCATGACCAGGGCCAGCGCCATTCGCCGTTGCACACACCATTTCTAGCTTCTCTACACGGCGTGCCAACGCCGCAACAATATATCCCTCAGCCACCAGCTTGCGCGTCAGCGCTGCGCCAATGCCCGAAGACGCGCCAATCACAATAGCGCGAGGTTGTGGTTCCAAAGGTCTTTTACGATTTAACATAGTTACTCTCTCATAAAATTTAGCGCACGACATGCTGCCATGCGTCATTCAATGCCCTGATTTTAGCACAGCTTGCTCTGCGGGATAAGCAACCGGGCATGAATAATGAATAATGAATGGTGGATGGTGAATTGGGAATGAGGGGTTAGGAACCGCGTTCCTTCTGAGGAACGCGGTTCCTGTGAGGGGGAGGTCAGGCGATGGCGCCGAAGCCGAGGGCTTCGAGGGATTGGGGGGTGTCGGCGAGGGCAACCTGGGCGATGAGTTTGAAGTCGGCGAGCCATTCGCTGAGGTCGTCTAGTTTGGTGTCGCGGGTTTTGGTGGCTTGTTGGGCTTCTCGTTTTTCGCGGTCAAGGGTTTCATCTAGTTGGGCGGCTTTTTGTACCAGGTCGAGTTCGGCCTGGAGTTTTTCGGCGGTGTAGGTGTAGGGGGAGATGGCGGCCAGGTAGGGGCGTTGGCGGGGTTGAGGAGGCCATCGTAGAAGGTGAGGGCCTGGGTGAGCCAGCCGGGGAAGCTGCGTTTGCGGGTGCCGCTGAGCATGAGGGCGGTTTGGGCGTCGGGGTTGTTTTTGAAGGCGACTTTGGCGATTTTGTGGCTGCGGTTGTAGGCGGTTTGGGCAGCATCCCAGGCGGCCTGGAATTCTTGGGATGCCTGGTATTGTTCGCCGTATTCTTGCCGCTGCTGCTCGACGAGGGCGCGGGCTTCGTTGTAGAGGGTGAGTGCTTCGTTGAGGCGGGTGGGGTCGTAGCTGAAGGGGGTGAGGGCGGCCTGGATGTCTGGGCTGTTGAGGGCGTTGTTGATGGCGATGCGGGCGTTGTTGAGCTGCTGGTCTATGGATATGTTGCTCATGTGTTGTATCTCCTAGTTGTTATTGGGTTTTATGTGGGAGGAAACGGCCGTTTCCCGCCACGAAATAACGATGGCTAAACCGACTTGCAGAACCATTGGGCCGGCTTACAGAAGCGTTGGGCCGACTTGCAGAAGCGTTGGGCTGGCTTGCAGAAGCGTTGGGCTGGCTTGCAGAAGCGTTGGGCTGGCTTGCAGAAGCGTTGGGCCGACTTGCAGAAGCGTTGGGCCGACTTGCAGAAGCGTTGGGCCGACTTGCAGAAGCGTTGGGCTGGCTTGCAAATGGACATCCGGTCATGGTGTGACGTATTGCTGTGGGTAAAAGCATCTTGTCTTTATTTGGTTATGGTTGTTTGTGTGTACCGGCTGCCACGCTTGACCAGGCATGGCATTCCCTGTACCCAACTTAGCTGGGGGCAGTATAGCATGAAGGCGGCGGGGGATGTCAAGGGGCGTGGGCAGATTTTGAAGTTGATTTGAAGGTCTTTTGCAGGTGATTTGAAGTTGTCAGGAGGTGAGGTGGATTATTCTTTTGCAATGTGTCGGTATGGCGACTTGTGGGTGGAAGATGATGTGATTCAGCGCGGTGTTTATATGTTGGGTGGGGTTTCGGCAGGCTCAACCACCGTGGTGGCCGTGCGCGTCACCGGCGACTTGGACATTGCAAACAATGGCTTGTTCTACCTGTACAGTGACCATTTGGGCAGCGCCAGCGCCATGACGGACGCGGCGGGCAACCCGGTGGGCGATATAGTGCGCTACTACCCCTTTGGCGACTACCGCGCCGCGCCCACGGCTCGGCAAAGTGCCATCAGCGACCGGGGCTTTACCGGGCACAAAAGCGGCGAAAACGGCGGCAGCAACGACCTGGGCCTCATCTACATGAATGCCCGCTATTTTGTCGTTGGCATTGCCAGATTCGCTTCGGCCGATACCCTGGTTCCAGACCCGGCCAATCCGCAAAGCTTTAATAGATACAGTTATGTGCGAAATAATCCCCTCAATTTTCGAGACCCATCAGGACATTGTGCAACAAGAGGTAGTTCTACAGAAGCTGATGAATGTTGGGACTATCTTGAAAATGAAGATGGCTTTTGCAATGATCTTGATTGTGGAGATATAGGATGGCAAAGATGGGTAGATGTATTTGGTAGTTCGGAACACTGGAATAAAAGCGAGCTAGAATTGCTCAGAACTGCCTTGCTGGCTGTAAAAGGCACTTTGCAAGAATTGGGTTTTGCAAATTGGACTGCTGAAGTTGGGCAATATAGATTTATTCGATCTGAAGATGTGAGGGGCCCTTGGACCGACTCTGACAGCTTCAAAATTAATTTGACAACACGCTTGGTGTTTGGAGAGCGGCCAATGGACGCTATTTTTGGGATCATCCATGAAATAGGCCATGTTTTTGATCCTGGAGGGGAAATAGGGCTAGGTCAATCGGTACTAGAAAATGTTGGTGCGAAGAGAAGCTTTTTTGGTTTAGGTTCATTAGTTTCGGATGGGTTCTGCTTTAGGTCACATTCATGTAATTCAAGAAGCGAATTTTGGGCAGATTCCTTCGCTCTATACGCTATAAACCGAAGCCATTCTGTGTTTGTAGAAAACTTGGGAAGCACATTACCAGGTGGTTACATCCTTATCACAGGCCCACTTGCTACAGCAAGAACTTACCAAGATGTTGAAGACGCATACTTGAATGGTAATTATGTGAAATTATTAGAGGCTGTACAAGTTACCCTCACTTCACGGTAAATACCTGCAAGGATTGGTAAAAATGATGATTGATTCAAATGACTTGACATCGGCAAATCTTCCGGTGAAATCAGAGCAAATTTTTAACAGCAAGGTCAGAAAAAGTGTTTTTATTGTGCTGATTATTTTGGTGTTATTAGTGCAACTGCATTTTTTCACAAGTATTTTTATATTGGTCGATTCTGACACATATTCACAAGTAACAGGCGAATTACTGGTTACTCTTACCACGCGCTATGGTTTTGGAATAGGGTTGGGAGGAGTTACTTGGATGAAAACACAAAATACTGAAGAAGCTATATTCTTTTTTCAATTTCCTTTTATTGAAAATCTCACAAATTCTGCGTTCATTGATTTGATAGGGAGGTTTTGGGGCGAGCTATTTATATATTATTGCGCGATGCTTTTTTTATTTTGGAATCCCACAAGCATACTAAAAAAATCGAGAAAAGATTGGATGCAAAAGATCTCAATATATCTTGCACTTTTTATTACCTGGACAATAGTTGCACTCCCTTTGCTCCTTTTTAAATATAGCATGTTCAGAAATACGATTTGGATTCCCGAGTCTTTTACATTCAATACATATTATTATGAGTATTCAAGTATTACCTATCGTGCGCTAATTGAGTGTATGATGTTTATACCGTCTAAACTTGCTCAAGGATTTGGTTTTTCTTCAAATGCTGTCTACAAACCATTTGTTATTTACATTTCAGGAGTATTGTCTCTCAGCATTGTCAGTTTGTTAACGACAATAACCGTTGATAGTATTTTTGACAAAGACGATATTTAATTATTCGTTAGACATCATTTCCTATAATAATTGTTGCCCCCTGCCATCAACAGGGGGGGAAGGAAAACTCCCATCCTTCCTTACCACCTTCTGTACCACCCCACCGGGCACCGCCAGCCTGCGCGTGGGCCTGGCCGCCAGTGTGGACAACGACGTGGCAGATGGCTGGCTGCTGGCCAATAGGGTGAAGGCAACGGCCTCATGACTGGCTTTGGCCGTGGCAGCCAGGTCTATACGCTCACCTGCGCGAATGATTGGGGGGAAACGGCCGTGTCTGTCACCGTTAGCATAGTCTCCGAACCCACCGTCACCTTCACGGCCAATGGACAGACCAACTTGATTGTCCCCCCATACAGCGGCTTCACCCTGGCCGGGAGCAGCAGCGGGGCCAAAATCTGTACTGCCTCCGATAGTTGGACAGGCGACAAAGCGTTGAGCGGCAGCCAGAACTTCAAAGGGTTTGACTGGGGTTCTCGCACCTATACCCTGACATGTACCAACACCTTCGGCAGTACCGTTCGCTCTGTAACGGTGACAATCGGGTTTGATCCGGACACACCTGAAGGCGACCTGTGGGTAGGCGATGGCATGGCGATGAGCAGCCTGGAGGAGGGCAGCGCTCCGTCGGGGGGGCAGGTTGCCATTCAGCGCAGCACCTACTTCCTGGCGGGGCAAGCCGTCGCCGTGCGTGTCACCGGCGACTTGGACATTGCAAACGACGGCCTGTTCTACCTCTACAGCGACCATCTAGGCAGCGCCAGCGCCATACAAAGGGACGGTGGCGTCAGCGACCCCATTGTGACGCGCTACCTGCCCTTTGGCGGCTATCGCACAGGCATCGGGCCAAATGAGGTAACGGACAGGGGTTTCACTGGGCAGCGCGAAAATATGTCGCTGGGATTGTACTATTACCAGGCACGGTATTATTTGCCTAGCATAGGCAGGTTTGCCTCCGCAGACACCCTTGTGCCACAGCAAGCAAGACAAGAATTAACTGTAGACTTTCATGAAACAAACTTGCTTTTAGCCATAAACGATGACAATCAAAAACTATTTAGTTTAGGTCCGATTTACACTTGGAATGATAAACAAAAACAAGAAAACGGGGTTCCAAACGGACCGACCAATCCACAGCTATTGAACCGCTACAGTTATGCTCTCGACAACCCTCTTAAGTTTACAGATCCAAGCGGGCATTTTTCAATACAAATAGAATTAACAGCAGAACAGGCACAAGTGCTAATCGACTACTTGTTGGGTAGTAACGGAGATATTGGAACATCAGAAATTGTATATGATATAGGACAGGGGATGAATTTGTTGGCTGGAACGGCCTTCGCCTCTACACCTTTTAGTGGTTTACTAGGAGGGGGACTTGCGGGAGGTGCATTTCTTCTGGGGGAAAATGCGAAAGAAACATCAAACACCTTAACGCAAATAGCCAATATATTACAATCTGAAATCGATGCTGGTGCAACTACCCTTTCTATTGGAGTAGAAGACCTTTGGTGGGGTGATAAGATAACGGGAAGCGGTTTAAATGCTCATGCCATATCAGCACCCCTAATGCTTGATTCAGCAGGTCGAGTATTAAAAGCATGGATGTTCTATGTAGATAATGACGCGCCTGTGTTAATCGAATTTTGGGAGGGTGGCGGTGAATTCTATTGGAGAAAGGATGATGGTTCTATAGCATACAAATAACGCAAAACAATGTTTAGCTTCATTATTTTAGATCGACAACTTAATCCTGTTGAATATACTTTAATTAAAAAAGTAGAAAGAAAGGGATATTTAGCAGAAGCTGTTACTCAGCAAAACACAAAATTTCAAGTAACAGCTTTGCAACTCCCCTTAAGCAATGTAAGGTGCATTAAATCAGACTTTATGCAAACCAATAAAGCTTTTAATAAGGTAAGGGTGGCTTATGTTAGAAAAAATAAGACATAAATGGATAATATTTAAAGCATGGTCATTACAAAATCCAATAAATCTGTTTATATATGTTTTTGTTTTCTCAACCATTGTATATTTCTCATGGCAAATGATTGTAAACCCTCTGGAACTTATTCACGACCCATGGGGGAGAGGTGGGGGGCGGGTTTGGCTTGTATTAGAGCCAATATTTTCTTTTATTGTTACATATTGGATTTGGTATTCGGAAAAGCGCTCACTTTAATAGCTTGTCTGGGAGTAAGCCCCCTGCCCTGGCATGGTGTTCCTGGTGTACTCACTTGTAGTGTGCTTTTCGGTTAGCTGGGGCTGGTGTCCGCACCGTGCCCCTTTTTTCTCTGGTGGCCTGTGTGCTGTGTAACGATAGGGGCAGACGCTGGCGGTAACGACTGTGCGTCAAGAGTGAACAATGAACGGTGAATGACAAGCACCTGACAGGCAGCCAGAGTATGACCGGTTTTGGCAGCGGCAGCCAGGTCTACACCCTCACTTGTGAGAATAATTATGGGGAAACGGCCGGATGAATGGTGAATGGTGAACGGTGAATGACAAGCCCCTGACAGGCAGCCAGAGTATGACTGGCTTTGGCAGCGGCAGCCAGGTCTACACGCTCACTTGTGAGAATGATTATGGAGAAACGGCCGTCTCTGTCACCGTTAGCATTGTCCCCGAACCCACCGTCACCTTCACGGCCAATGGACAGACTAGCTTGATTGTCCCCCCATACAGCGGCTTCACCCTGGCCTGGAGCAGCAGTGATGCCCATACTTGTACTGCTTCCGATAGTTGGACAGGCGACAAAGCGTTGAGCGGCAGCCAGAACTTCAAAGGGTTTGACTGGGGTTCTCGCACCTATACCCTGACATGTACCAACACCTTCGGCAGTACCGTTCGCTCTGTAACGGTGACAATAGGGTTTGATCCGGACACACCTGAAGGCGACCTGTGGGTAGGCGATGGCATGGCGATGAGCAGCCTGGAGGAGGGCAGCGCCCCATCAGGGGGGCAGATTGCCATTCAGCGCAGCACCTACTTCCTGGCGGGGCAAGCCGTCGCCGTGCGCGTCACCGGCGACTTGGACATTGCAAACGACGGCCTGTTCTACCTCTACAGCGACCACTTGGGCAGCGCCAGCGCCATACAAAGGGACGATGGCGTCAGCGACCCCATTGTGACGCGCTACCTGCCCTTTGGCGGCTACCGCACGGGCAGCGGGCCAAATGATGTGACGGACAGGGGTTTCACTGGACAGAAAGAGAGCATGGCCGACCTGGGCTTATACTACTATAACGCCCGTTGGTATTCACCGTTGGTTGGCCGCTTCCTGAGTGCCGACACCCTTGTGCCCGACCCCGCTAACCCGCAAAGTTTCAATCGTTACAGTTACGGATTGAATAATCCGCTTAAATACATTGATCCAACTGGACATAAACAAGAACGCGCTCTTGTTATTGGCGGGGGGGACGTTGGAAATGGAGGCTTTAGTGACTTTGGTATGTTACAGAATGCTCTTCTTGTAGGTATGACTTGGGCAGGAGTAAATTATGCTTATAACCATCCAGACATAATGTGGGCCGTTCATGATACACTAAAACAAGTTCAAGCTTCGTTAGTTCAACTGTCAGGTTATACAGCTAGCACTCCTCCACCAAAATGGGATCCTGATAATGATCCCAACAAAAATCAGTATGGTAGAGCCCGTGAAGACTATATCCGGCAATTTTTACGCAATGACGGATGGACGATTAATGCAGAGAGCGATACACAAGTACGAACACAATTAGGCCTTCGAGGTGAGTCAGCTGATTTTTTGGGCACGAAAAATGGCCGTTATCTGATAGGCGAATCAAAGGGTATGAACATTGATAAAGCTGTCTCCCAGCTTCAACAAACAGTAGATGGCTTATTTAATATAAACCCAAGTGCAATGGGGAATACAGATGTACATTTGTATGTGAATCAGACTGCATGGGATCAGTTATCACAAGGTTGGCTCAATAGTTACCGTGTACAAAATGGGATCTTACAATGGTATGATGGCGAAATGTGGAATTATACAATGGCGGGGAATGAATTAATTCAGGTTTTTGTCATACCGTAAAAAGGAATCAACAATATGACTATTAAACAAGGGCAAGCCTGGCCGCAATTAGAGAAAGAACTTGCATTCATCAAAGGGAAAAAAGCAGCCATGGATGAGGCAGTAGCATATGCAATGGAAACAGAGGGTAAAGTCAACGCCCTACGCAATCACATCCAACATGTTCGCTTTAATACATCGTATCCCCTGCGTATTTTCCAATACACACTGCACACCTGGGAACCGGATTATGGGGATAAGGATTTTATAGCTGGTGTCCAGGCAGGATTTGATATTTGTGAACAAATATTTAACGCTCCAGATTGGCAAGAGAAATCTTTTTCCCATTCTTCCGGTGCACCATCTAAAATCGTTCACTATCTACGAATGGCGTTACTTGATGTAGACGGCTACCTTTATGGTCTAGAGGAATGCTTTGAAAAAAAGGAAGATATTGAGGCTATTCAGATTGAAATTGAGGGTCTGGGAAGACTTCTCCGAAATAGGCCCAATGACAGACTGAGAAATGCTCGATTACAGGCACTCAAAGACGGGTATGATATCCTAACAAGTTAACTTGACTTTGCTGAAAAAGATCATACGAAAAACGATCATGTTCTGACAAGGTCTTCCCCTACGCGCTGGGGCCAGTTTCCTGACCGCGCCCCTATGTCGAGCCAATAACTTAGGGCATGGGAACGCGTTCATGCGTTGGGGCATGATCTTCTGAGCCAGTCTTCGGTCGTGCCAAACCACGCCCAACCGGATGCACTCGTGTTGCAAGAGGGCGGTGAATCACAATATGGCAGTTCCAACGTTCCCCACCCCAATCTTTGACACCCTTTCAGAACATTGTTAAAGTCCAAAATGCCCGGTATCAAGCCGGGCGTTTTTTTGTTAGGATAACTCATATGAAGCGACACATTTACCTTGAAGATATTCCCCTCACCGCAGCGCAGTAGGCGCTGCAAACCGCAGTGCAAGAGGCGGGTTTATGGCAGCCATTGCCTGCAGAAATAGTGCCATTGACACAGGCCAACGGCCGTATGAATGGTGAATGACAAGCGACTATCAGGCAGCCAGACCATGAATGGTTTTGGCAGCAGCAGCCAGGTCTATACCCTCACTTGTGAGAATGATTATGGGCCAACGGCCGGATGAATGGTGAACGGTGAATAGTGAATGACAAGCCCCTGACAGGCAGCCAGAGTATGACTGGCTTTGGCAGCGGCAGCCAGGTCTATACCCTCACCTGTGAGAATGATTATGGAGAAACGGCCGGATGAATGGTGAATGGTGAACGGTGAATGACAAGCCCCTGACAGGCAGCCAGAGTATGACTGGCTTTGGCAGCGGCAGCCAGGTCTACACGCTCACTTGTGAGAATGATTATGGAGAAACGGCCGTGTCTGTCACCGTTAGCATAGTCTCCGAACCCACCGTCACCTTCACGGCGAATGGACAGACCAACTTAATTGTTCCGCCCAACAGCGGCTTCACCCTGGCCTGGAGCAGCAGCGGGGCCAAAGTCTGTACTGCCTCCGATAGTTGGACAGGCGACAAAGCGTTGAGCGGCAGCCAGAACTTCAAAGGGTTTGACTGGGGTTCCCGCACCTATACCCTGACATGTACCAACACCTTCGGCAGTGCCGTTCGCTCTGTAACGGTGACAATCGGGTTTGATCTTGAGATACCTAAAGGCGACTTGTGGGTAGGCGATGGCATGGCGATGAGCAGCCTGGAGGAAGGCAGCGCCCCATCAGGGGGGCAGTATGTGATTCAGCGCAGCACTTACAGCCTGGCAGGGCAAGCCGTGGCCGTGCGCGTCACCGGCGACTTGGACATTGCAAACGACGGCCTGTTCTACCTGTACAGCGACCATCTAGGCAGCGCCAGCGCCATACAAAGGGACGGTGGCGTCAGCGCCCCGATTGTGACGCGCTACCTGCCCTTTGGCGGCTATCGCACAGGCAGCGGGCCAAATGAGGTGACGGATAGAGGCTTTACCCGGCAACGCGAGAACATGGCCGACTTGGGGCTGTACTACTATAACGCCCGCTGGTATTCACCGTTGGTTGGCCGCTTCCTGAGTGCCGACACCCTTGTGCCCGACCCACAAAACCCACAGCAGTATAACCGGTACACCTATTCCCTGAACAATCCCCTGAAATATATCGACCCAAGCGGCCATTGTGTCGAGAACTATCAGGCAGGCTCGGAAGATTTTCAAACTTGTATGGATGGGTGGTCTTCTCTCATGAACTACCTTTCTGATTTACACTATGGGCCAGGGGGGAATGGCGTATTTCCGAATGAGTGGACGACCGAATTATTGATGACTGCTAATATTGCCTCTATCGAAGGCTTGATGAGGGCTTACGATATTGACTATGGATACACATCTCAAGTGATGGCAAGTCGTAATGCTCAATCGGAACCCACAGGTTGGATGAGGAATGAATACATGTATAGGGAACGGCCGTGTCAGTATTGGGAATCTTGTTATGAACCACAACCCGCGTTTGATTTTGTTTCAGGAACTTTTTCAGCGGGTCCGGGCTATGGTGGAACATTTTCGCTGATCAAAGACAGGTATGGGAACATTTATATAAATTTGGGATTTCAATATGGTTCCCCTGGAGTTTCTGGAAGTTTGACAGGTGGCGATGTTGTGGATTCTAATTTAATCCCGGTGGTTTTATCTGAACCAGAAATGGAAAAGGCTCTAATTGGGCTCTCAGAAGGTGCTGGGGGCGGCGCGGGAGCAGGGGGTGCAATGTCTCATTCGCCTGGCCCTAATAACCTTGGAACGTTACAGGTCGGAGTATTCACACCCGGTTTTACTGCGGTACCTTTTTCAGGGGCGTTTCTTTTTTATGATGCTGGCTCTTCACGACCATGGTTTTGGCAAAAACCAAATAAAGGCAACAATATCAAAATAAAAGGTGGATAAACAAATGAGCAATGATCTGCTTTTTCGACTTTTGATGTCATTGACGCTTTCATTATGGTTTGGCTACTATGCGTACTTGGCATGGCGAAATCCTCGAAAATTTCAAGAAATGGCTAAGAAAGGTTTGGTATTTTATGGGGATTCAGATTTTATGAGTACATGGATCTGCTCAGAGCTATTTCTTTGGCTTGCAAGAATTGGAACAATATTCGTTACCGGCATTTGTCTGTTTGTTTTAATAATGTCTGTTTGGGGAGTGATTTCAGGATAATTTTTACCCTTCATTCCCTCTGACAAAATTTCCTTTTTCAAAGCTTGCTGAGGATAGTCGTTCACCATACTCTGTCTACAATCTCTATTGAGGTGGGTGACATTGTGGATAATTGGGAGGTTCCAGTTATCCACAATGCCACAGCCGCTATTACAACGGCCTCTCTCTATCGAGAGTACGCCGACCACAGCCTTAGCAAAAGGGAACCCACGCACACCTCCAGATTGATTGCTTGACCGATACCGAAAACGGCAGTTCTTGCTCAATCACAGCAGGAAAGGAGTAAGAAACGGCCGTTCCCATTTTTTGTTGACTATTGGGGGGCAACGGCCGGATGAATGGTGAATGGTAAACGGTGAATTGCGAATGGTGAATGGGAGAAGGCAACGGCCGTGCTTATCCAGTACGGCCGTTTTTGTTAGCGGATCACGCATCACGCTAAATATCCGGCTCCAGCACATCCCCTTCCCGACCGGCGTACTTCAGCACCGCATTCATCGCCCCGTGCGCTTCCAGCGCCAACTGCTGCGCGTCATCTTCCAGTGTGGGCTGCACCGGGCGCAGCGCATACAGCCGGGCATGGATTGGCCCAGAGTGCGTTGCCATGCGCCACAAAGCCGTCATCAACGGCTCATCCGTCCAGCCAATGATGTCCAGCCGGTCATACAAAAAGACGCAGGGCAAATACGAGACGCTGCCCTGTGCGGCAATCTCAAATGCGCCATAGCGGAAAGGCTGCAACTCACCACTGTTAGAAATCCCGCCCTCTGGAAAGAGCACAATCGGCGGGTAATAGCTCACATTGTTAGCCAACTTCTGCCGCGCCTCCAGGCGCGAGGCTTTGTCAGCGCGATCTACAAACACCGTGTCAATGGCAATGGCAATCCAGCCAATGAACGGCCAAGAGCGCAAATCGGCCTTGCTCACAAAACGCACCGGCAAGATGGAGGCCAGCAACAAAATATCCATATAAGAAAGGTGATTGGGGAAGATAAAACCGGTCTGCTGGCGAAACTTTTCCGGCTCTTCACAGGTCAGGTGAACGTCGTAAAGGGGAATGATGAAACGCGCCAATCCCCTGACGGGCCAGGCGGCGATACGCACACCGCGTACCCGCAGCGGCACAGGAGCCAACAGTAAAATGATAATCGTGCCCAAACCAATTGCCAGGAATGTCAGTGTCAGACGAAAGAGTGCGCGGATGATTCTCATGGGCCACCTTTGGGAAGAGATAGAGTAGAGAGATAGAGATAGAGTGGAAATCGCCATGACTCTATCTCTATCTCTGCACTCTATCTTCAATAAAGAAAGATAGGGTTGCTATAAATCCAGCCGCGTTCAGCGCCGGCGTAGGGAATGGTACATTCAACGCGATAGGCGCCTTCTTCGACGGGGATGTGGGTGAGATGGGTATCGTTTTCTACCTGGGCCACAACGGCCCCACGATGAATCAGTTTAATGTGTGCCTTTTCTGGCGTCTTGATTTGCAGGGTTGCGCCCACATCCAGGCGAATGGTGTCGCCAATCTGGCCTTTGTTAATGCCCTGCCCAGTAAAACGGAAGCCTTTGGTGGGATGGGCCATGTCGTACCCTACCCAACTGTGTCCCCGGCCAACAGCTTGCAGCACCAGGCGCTTATCGTGCGCCAGGTCGCCATTGAAGGGTTCGGGGATAAGGATGTGGGTGTTCACGGCACGAAAGAGAAACTCGTAGGGAAAGATAATGCGATGCAGGGGGCCAAAGTTCATGGGGGTGGCGTGGGCGTCGCTGTTGCCAACGGCAAAGATATGCTCGCCATCGCTGAGGTGTTTGTCCCACAGGGCGAGGGTTTCGGCGGGTGGCGCGATGATATATTTTTGCGGATTGAGGGCGAGGAGCACGGCCGTTAGCTTCCCCAACAACTCGATTCTCAACGGCAGCTTGGCTACCCGCTTCTTAATCTCATCCACAAAACTGGACATGTAGTTCCAGATTTCCAGCCCCGTATACCCTTCAATCTCCCAATCGTGCCAGCCCAGATTGGGCATGTTCAGCAGCGGTTCGGGAGGGCGCTCGATGGGGTGCGCCAGGAAGCCATAGCCGCCTGCCGCTTTGGTTTCGTTGATCAAGCGCTGCGGGTCGGCGGCAAAGGGAAACATTTCGCGCTCTGCCCCATAGACCAGAAAATGACTGGCTTGTGGCACGCGGCGCACGTTATGCACTTCTTCGCCGATGAGGATGAGGACACGGCCGTTTTCATTCTCGTAATACCCTTCCAACCCCTCCAGCCAAATGTTGTGGTCGGTGACGATGATGAAATCCAAACCGGCGGCAATCGCGGCGTCTGCAATGTCGGCGTGCGATCCCTCCCCGTCGGAGTAGGGCGTGTGCATGTGCATATTGCCGACAGCTTCAAACAATTCAGTCACTTATGTTCACCTTCGTTTCTCTTGGTACGGGGACAAATGCTATCATTTTCGATGCGATTCTCCAAGTTCCAAACCTGCTGCGCCAACAAAAAAGCCGCACTTTGTCAGTACGGCTTTTGTTTTTTGGAATTGGGGTGGTTATTTTGCCGGGATGGGGTGAACGGCCGTGCCCAAATCAGCCAACGGCCCCGCATCGTAATTATGCGCGTCGGCATAGCGAAACGCGGTGACGCCATTGGGCAGCAGCATTGTCAAATTGCCGCCGTATCCCATCATGTACGGAGCCTGAAAACAATTCCCAGCCTCTACGCAGTAAGCGATTGACCAAAACGACAGCAGATAGCGTGTCTCGCCATATTGGTTGCGCTGGTTGACCGGCAAACCTTGTTCGTCTGTCTGGTACAGCGCTTCCGCCAGTTTGGTGGGGCTGAGGAGTTGCTCACCATTGTGCTGACCGCCGTTGTGCAGCAGCATGGCGATTTTGGCCGTGTCGTCCACTGTGGGAAATAGGCCGTAACCGAAAATGGGCAGTCCGAGACGGCCGTCCAACTCATAAGTTCGCATGATGGGTGCGTGGTAAATGCCAATGGGCCGGTACACTTCCTCCAGTACCATCTGCCAAATGTCGGCATCCGGCCCCTCTTTGCTTTTGAGGAAGGCATCCATCGCCGCGCCCAGCACAAAGGTGTTGATGGAGTTGTAGCGCATCACCTCGCCCGGCCCCCAGGGGTAGTTGTTGTAGGCAAACGCCCCCGCCAGTTTCTCGACAGCAGATTCCATCTCCATCCAATTGCCAAACTTCTCCTGGTCTTCGTCGTCGGTGACGTTGCCGGATGTGCGCTCTAGTTTTGAATCGCCCACACCAGTCGCCATGCTCAAGGCGTTGGCAAAGGTGACGTCATCCCAGCCATCGTGAACGGCCGTTACCTCCACATAATCGGCAATTTTCAGGTCAAACACCTCATCGCCATATTTTTGGGCCAGCCGCAGCATAGCCACAGCCGCCGCCATAGATTTGGTGACGGAAAATACGCCATGCCGCATATAACGAGGGTAGGGGAACTCGCCGTGCCGGGTCACGCTTGGCTGCAAATAAATCACGCCGTCCATAATCAACCCGGCGGCGCTGATGTCTTCCGGATCCAGCCCGCCGTTAAACGCCGCCAGCAGGTCGCCATCCACCTGCGACTCCAATTCTGACCAGGGGTGGATAGGGATTTGCGCCGCCAATTCAGCGGCAAATTGCTCGCGCTGCGCGGTTTTATCGGCGATGGGGCCGGGCGTGTAGGTCATCGTAGTTTGTCCCCAGTAATCGTTGCGGTTCCAGGCGGCCGTTTCTTGCGTGATTTGGAAGTAGACGTGTGAGACACGGCCGTCATCATAAAGAAACGTCGCCAACCCATTATGAGCATCGTTGGAGGCGCGGCTGGTCATGACAAAGGGGAACGACGCCCGCGACCAACCTTCATCATCCGGCTCCGACCACACCTTGCCCGGCGATAGGATAAGCTGCCAGCGGCTGTTATCGCCGGTACTGAGCATAATTTCCCGATTGGCTGGAACCAGGTAATCATCGTAGGTGAAAAATTCGGCCGTGAAACCAGGGAAGTAACGGCCGCTTTCCGAACGCGGCGTCTCGGCGGGAATGCTGTCCTGCATCACAAACTCATCCACGCGCAGCGTGCCGCTAAAGCTGTGCAGGGCCGGGCCAGCGCCTTCGCGCAGAGTGAAGTAGCCATTATGCACCGGGCTGTCGGGCACGTAATCGGGGTCGAGCAAGGTTTCGGCGGCGAGTTCGTTGCGTGCTTGTGTGTCTGGCAAAGCGAGCGGCGGCGTTGATGAGCAGCCCGTGACAAGCAGTAGAATCGCAAAAATAAAAGCGCTTAGTCTTTTCATTGTCAACCTCCTCTAGCCGGTCTCAATATGCACTGCGCCGTCTGGGGTGACAACGGCCGTTCCCCTTCCATCCTCCGCTCGCCAAACCGTTGTGCCATCAAGCCATTGAGTCACAAACAACCAGGCGCTCATATACAAATCTTCGTCGTACCCAATCAACGACGCCGCATCTATGATGGCCTGGTACGGCGGCTCATAGGGCAAATTCAATGTGTAGCAAATCGCGCCGACGCTTTGGCCGATAAGCGCCTTGACCGCCTCATCAAGAAACTCATCCAGTTGGCCTACCGGGGTGCTTTGAAGCCGGGTACGGCAGTCGCCGCAGACCCACAGGCCATCTGCGCCAAGCTCCAATTTGGCAGAGCTGTTTGGGATGCGTTTCAATTCATCTTCTGGACGACCGCAAAAATCACAATACCGTTGCTCGGTCATTGAGCCTCCATTATTCCGGGTAGTCAAGTTTGCAAACTTGATGTGCGGTTCATCAGTTGGCATCATAGGCCATCATCGCAATCGGTAAGGCTTGCGTAATCCCATGCCCGGCCGCGGGTAATCCCACTAACATTGCGCTGATAACTTCTTCCCGCGAAGCGCCTGATTGTTTGGCGGACTGGACGTGAAAAGGAATTCCACTTTCCAGGTGCAAGGCGGCAAGAACTGCTAAATAGGCTAAAGCGGCTGTTTTCTTATCCAAGGCGCTTGCCTGTGCCATCTCTTGAGCCATTTTGCCCCACGCTTGAGCGTGTTGAGGTGCTTCTTTCATGAAGGTTTGAAACGCATTGCTGATAAGGGATGTTTGATCACTCATTGTCTATTTCCTATTCCTATTCATATGTTTCTTACTCTCGATATTTTGCTGCCCATTGCTCAGGCGCAAAATCCATCTCGGCGGGCAAGCCGCCAGGATTGGGCTGGATGGTGGCATCGTTCAGCGTCGCCGGCCAAAAGACGCGCTCGTCGGGGGCAGTAGAGCGAAAAACGCTGACGGCAATGCGCTGTACGTCGCCAGTCCATTCGATTTGATATTCCAGTTCGTTGGGTGTTCCCATGCGGGAGTTGGCGGCCAGCCAATGATTTTGCTCAAGATAAGCGGCGCGTGCGGCTTGGGCGGCGGCGCTGTCGCTGGTGTCGCGGCATTGCCAGTCGAAATCTTGGGTTTGCTGCCAGATGGCGTCGTTTTGTTGGTAAACGGCCGTGCCCAAAGCCGCCGACGTATGCAAAATCCGAACCTGCCCATCTTGCTCAACAAAAACATTCGCCCCAATCATCTCCGGCGTGGCAGAGCGGATGCCGAGGTACAAATAGGTGTCGTCTTGCATCATGAACAGTTCGCTGCCGTCAGACAGTGCGGCGATTTCGGCAGATGCCCACTCGTTGGGGGAAAGAACGCCGTCAATGGTGTGGGGAACGGCCGTTGGTTCTGGCTGTGGCGAGGGAGATGGTGTGGGGGGAACGGCCGTTGGCTCTGCATCTTGGCAAGCCGGCAGCGTCAAAACAAAGACGATGACAGCAACAATTTTATGGCAAATAGACATGACTCCTCCTGCCGACCTCATCGTTTTTTACGGCCGTTTCTGCAATCTCGGCTGTGCCGCCAGCCAGCTTTTTAGCGGTTCGGCGATGGGCAGGCGTTGCCAGTCAGGTATCTCGAACATGGATTCATGGCGCACAGTCATTAACTCGTTGACGGCCGTTGGGCGTAAATCAGCCGGTATGTCATCATGTAAATGCAACGGGTAGTTGATTCGGGTGCTCAGTTCCTGCATCTCATCTGGGGTCAAAGCGTGCAGCAAAACGCCAGTCAACACGGCCTGGTGCATAAAAGTGGCATAACGGCCGTCCTGCTCATAAAAATTGGCAAACTCAGGCAAACGATAACAGTGCTGGAACCGCTCTAACCATTGAGCCATCAGCCCCCGCTCTGGGCGCACAACGAACGACCCGGCATTAAAATAAGGCCCGGTTGCTTCGCCGGTGTGCGTTGTCATGCGAAAATCTCGCCCTTCCGGGACACGGCAGTGCTGGTAAATTAACTGCCAAAATGGATCGCGTGGCTCACCCCAAGCGGGGCCAATCAGCCGGTGATGGACGGGACGATAGCCCAGCGCTTTGCCGGGCGGCAGCATGAATTCGGCCGGTTCGTTGAGGACGATGGTGTCTCGATCCAGCCAGGTGAGCAGTTCTGTTTGACCGAGCGCCATGTTTTCGGCAACGGCCGTTGCCCCAATTTTGGCCGCAAATGGAAACTGCCCAATGTCAGTATCTAGCGCAAAAGGAAGAATGTCCACCCCCAGCTCGGCAAATTGTGCAGCCTCTGCCAGGGAAAGCTGACCGGCATCTTGAGGCACGAAAACCCAGATCGGACTATCGGCCCACGCCCCGGCAAAGCGGCGGATGCTGGCCGCTAACAGCAGCGCATCCAACGCCGATTGACCGGGCACGGCTAAAGTGATGAATGTTTGTTTGTGCAAAACTGGCTCCTCTTTCTATCTGGAAAACAACGCCGGAAAGGAAATCATGCCATCAGCAGCATAGGGGGCGGTGAGGGGACGGCCGTTTCAAAAGTACGGCCGTTCCCCACAACCGACCAGGAGGAAGATTCACAAACAGCAGATTCACTTCATGCATATTCTGTCCAGATGATACATGGCATGATGCCGCTAATTAAAAACGGCCGTTCAGCCTAACTTTTCGACGATAAGCAAAAAATTGACAAACGTAGCCGGAACAGGTGTCACGTTGGGAATAATCGCCACCACTTCCCCTTCCAGACTGTTCAAAAATAGTTCCAATTTACTCTGATCTGTCGTCATGCGGAGATCAAATCGGTGTACACGGTATTTCATTTTAAGACTCCCTATGTCTTTGCCACTGATTGAATCATGGCAAACGTTACGCCAGATGGCTCATTAAACAAGCAGATTTTTGTGCCGCTTTGGATTTCAAAGGGGGCTTCTACAATAAAACCACCTGCCTCCTCCACTGCACGCGCTTTGGCTTCAATGTCCTCCACACGCATGTAAAGAGCCATGAAAGGTAATTTGGCTTTACTCAATGTAAATACGCCGCCGCCGCCAAATGCTTGTTTGTCGTTCTCATTGGCAGGCATGATAAAAAAGCCCAACCTCTCATCGAATTCCAAATCCCAGTCGAACACGTCATTCAAAAAAGCAACCGTTTTCTTGGCATCATGGGATGCCAATTCCCACCATACCACTGGATTTGCTGACATTGTTTTCTCCTTCAGCAGCTAGAGCGAGAGGGTTGTTCTTGCTCTAGCCCTAGCTTTTTATTTTGGTTGTTATTATCTTGCCATTCATTGAAGGGAGAGTCAGTCCCCAAAAGGGGTATTGGGCGGGGGAAACCCGTTATCACACCATCTCTGCACGCACAACGCCGCGCACAAAAAGAGCCAGGGGAACAAAGACAATCAAGCCCATGACAGCCACAACCACGACGTCCATCAGGACAAATGGCACGGCCGTCATCATCGGCTGGAGCAAAAGCAGCAAAATGAGGCCGACAAACAACATACTAATCGCAAACAGCAGTCCTAACCCGCTCACATACCCCCATGAGCTGCGCCGCAAAAGTAACACGCCGCCCGCCATCCACAGCAGGGAGAGGAGCATATCGGCAATCAGGGTTCCCCGTTCTGTCAGCGGAACGATTGTTTGCTTGGCGCTGGCATCAATCATCACGCCTGCCGCTCGGAGGAGAAAGAGAACGCCAAACAGCAGCAGCAGCCAGCCGGTCGTTTTTGTGGGGATGGCGTCGGCTATTTGTGTTTGGATGGCTTGTTTGTCGCTGTTTTTGAGAAGCTCAAAAATGACGTAGGCGCTGAAAAGCACAATGAGGCTGTAAACGGCCGTCTCCCAACCAAACGGTGTGCCAAAAAAGTAGGCGGTGTAATTGTACAGGCCATACAACAATCCACCCGGCCATAGCAGCAGCCCCACGAGCCGCCCGCGCCAGGCCAGCCAGACCGAACCGAGCAAAATGGGCAGTCCCACAATGAGGTTCAGCACATCGTTGATGATGTAGGTTTGGCGCAGTTCTTCGGTGGGATAAACGGCCGTTTGGTACAAAAGCCCAATGATGGAAGCAACGGCCGTCATCGCCGCCACAAATAACGATAGCGCATACGCGCGTGTAAAATTCTCTTTACCCAGCATCATTTCTCTCCCTGTAAATTACGTTTCTTGTTGCGATAGAGACGATAGCCGTTGGCGGCAACGGCCGTAAACCACACCGCTAACAATCCTGGGAACAAATACCGCCGCCAACCCGCTCCCGCCGGAGCCTGCCAATTCTGCTGGCTCATCGTCTCATAATTGAGGATAAATTGGGACGGCTGCAGCCAGCCAATTTCAGAGGGGCAGGCCGTCGTCCAGCCCGCCATCCAACGCCAATCGCCGTTTTTGGGGTAATCGGTGCGCTGCCCTTGCCGAATGCCAAAATGCAGGTGCGGGGTCATTTCGCCGTACTTGATGCTGCTGCCGTTTTCGTCGGAATCGCCGATGTAGGCGATGAGATCGCCTTTGGCGACGGGGCCAGTTCCCCTGTGCCAACGGCTGGGGCTGAGATGGCCGTACAGCGAGTAGGTGTTGGTTTGGGGATGGTCGATGATGATGAGCCAGCCGTAACCGCCGGCCTTACCTGAGAAGCTGATTTCTCCGTCGGCGATGGCGTACACGGCCGTTCCCGGCGACGCTTCTAAATCCTCCGCCGCATGGCGTTTATTCTCAAAAACGCCAGAGCTGCTCGACGCCTCAAAGGGGCCGAGCACGGCGTACTCATCTAATGGGAATTGGATGGGAGAATCTGTGCTGATACGGCCGTTAAGCGAACTGCGCGGCACGGAAACAACTGGCGGACAATCTGCCAACTCCTGACGACACCCAGCCAGCAAAAGGAAACTGATGAATAGGAGGATGGGCAACGGCCGTTTCATACCGTTTATTATGGCAGTTTTCGGGTGGAAAATCAGTCCCCAAAGGGGGTATTGGGTGGGGGAACGGCCGTTACAACCATTGCCACAATTTATGTACTGGTTGTGGCATATTTTCTAAACTCTTGACTAATTTTCCATAGAGTGACATTGCTTTTCGTAGGTAATCAAACTGGGCTTCCGTAAAAAACCTAACCGTTCATTCATCGCCAGCATCGGGATATTTTTGGCATCATTCTCCGCCACGATAAGGCTATATCCGTAAACCTGGGCATACGCAATCCCCCGTATTTTCATTGCCAAACCAATTCCGCAGCGCCGATATTGAGGCTGAACCCCCGTTAAACCCTGATAAAGCGAAACGTCTTTTTCATTCTCTAAAACATGGCTTAATCCAATATACTCTTCGCCCTTGACGGCGACAAAAAAGCCATCCGGGAGGGCAAACTGCCCTGTGATGGCATACTCAACATATTTATCAAGCCCCCTGCGCCCGATGCCAGCCGCCAAATCTCCCGGCACAGACAGGCTAATTTCCCAGTCCAAATCATACAGCTTGCGATTCCGCTCCGGGTCATTTTCCAACTCAGCCAGCGTTTTGATTTCGATGCCATCACCTCGGAAACGATCCTCCAAGCCTGTAAAGCGGCTCAGGTCAAAAGCCTGAACATCTAATTCGGATGGAATATCGCGGATAACTTCCTGAAAGCCGTGTTTTTCCAGAAAGCGAATGCTGTGCGGGTTATCATCAGTGGCGCGGCTTCGTATGGCTATAGGATCGAACGGCCGTAACCCCTGCATGATGGTCTTATAAAGCGCAGAACCAATGCCGCTCCTCTGGTGCTTGGGATGTACGCCGATCCAAATCATGAACTTTTGGGGATGGGCAAACCAGTTGGATTGGGTGTAATACCCTGCCCCAACAATCTCATCCTTTTCAATGGCGACCCAACGCTGGGTCTTGAATTTAGGATCACGCAAACGGTCTCCTTCGACAAAGTTCGAAGCGGAGACATTCATTTCCGGATCAATGGCATTATAAAGCGTAGCCAGTCCGGGGTAATGAGCGGGTGTCGTTGGAATGATTTTCATTTGCTGGTACTCGTTTCAAGATTCATCTTTAAAGACACATGCTGAGCAGGCTTCTTTTTTAGCACAATCCACAAACAGATTAAGGCCACAAAGCTTTCCATGGAAGCCTGCCGCAAATATCCTATGAAAGCGAGATCGATCCAAGGGCTAGAGAGGCCCTTGATGAGAAGGAAAGCATTTGATACCAAATGCAAGAAAATAGCAGGCCAAATGGTTCCTCCAAGAAGAACAACTGCGCCTGTTAAAATGCCAAAGATAAATGTTTCCAGTACATTTGCCATCGCCGCGTCGGTTGTAACCCCGGCAAATATCTGAAGACTATGCAACACGCCGAACAAAGCGGCTTGAACCATAACGCTGGCGATGATGCCCCGCCTGGTTTTCCCCCAAACTCGAACGAATGCGTACAGCAAGACACCGCGAAACACTGTCTCTTCCACAAAACCTGCCAGTAGAGACTGGAGCAATATATTGCGGGATTCTTGAGTGGCATAGAGCGTGCCGAAGGCAAATGTGAAATCTTCAAAAAATGCGTAAAACCCAACAAGAACGATATAGATGGCTAAAGCGAAGGTAACAAGCCATATGGATGGCACGCCCAATTTGGCAATGCCAATTTTATGAAACCAACCCAAACTCTGCGCCATTAGGAGGAGTACACAAGTAGAGATCAGGTTTCCCGCTTGAAGGGCTATGGGATTGTCCAGGGATGTTTTGAATAGCGTAATGACAAGCCCATTCACAAGCCCAGCGATGACAACCCAGATGAGTAAAAGCAAAAAGGCGAATCCCACAGGCCGCCTTTCAGCAAGACGACGAAAAGCTTTCATGTCGATTACTTCCTTGAAAAGTTAACTGATGCGTGGCTCTTTTGCCATTAATAAACTGGCTGCTTGTTGTTGGTTTCTCGTCCTGTTACCCAATACGAAACCAGAAACAGCATGGCAAAAACGCTGTCCATCATAATTGTTGCCATCCACTGACTAGATATGCGCTTTTGTAGATACAGCCACAATAAAGCAACTGGCCCGCTTGCTTTCGCCAGGAACGCCGGAATCATCATTGGGCGAAATCGTATGGGGTCTTTTGCCAGAAAGAGATACAAAATCTGCCAGCAGATATTCAGTATAACGAAACCGTAAAAGAACTCTGGATGAGTGACTGCTGGCGGCATTATCTGGTCGAGTACATTCTCGACAAAGAGCATAGGAATCATCACAATCAAGCCAAATATGCCTGCCGTTCGGAAAATCCATTTTGCAAATTTCATGTTGGCCCCTTTCTCTAATAGGGGGAAACTTGTTTTCGTTCCTGCCCCTGTCTTTTATTCTATTATTTCAGTTGTTGAGGGAGGAGTCAGTCCCCAAAGGGAGTATTGGGAGGGGGAACGGCCGTTGCCCTCATTGTCACAATCTGTGTGGTGTTCTTTGTACATTTTATGACGAGTAGACAATTTCTTTTTCATATCTACGCGGTTCTGTCATTGGCACAGGTTCAAATCCCACTTTATCATACAACTTCATCGCGGGAATATTGGTATTAATGGTGATTAGCATAGCCGTATCAGCGTTCCAGTCACGTAATTGTGCCAATCCACTCAGCAAAGCTGCTTCTCCAAACCCACGTTTCTGACAAGCGGGATTCGTTTCAACATAATCGATCCAACCTATGCGATTATTTGTGATGTCCCATTCGGCGCGACAAATTGAGCATTCACAATAAGCTGCGAATTGCCCGTCTTGATCGGCAATAACAAAATGACTGTATTCGTCGCTTTCTAGCAACTCTTTCTGATGTTCTGAATTTACTTGGGCAAAGCTAGACAACGATTGATATTGTTCCAAGCTGCTTGTTTCTTGTAAACGGAGAATGGTGTACCCATCTGGTAAGGGTGGAATGAGAATCTCGTTATCCAACGTTTTTGATAAATAAACGTTATGCTCATCGGGATTCGGTACAACCGGAGTGTAACCGAATGTGGTTAGTAATTGCTCGGCAAAAATATCTTGATAGAAGCCATTAGCAAATACAGTCACATTCATGTGTTGTTCTAATCCAATGTCTTTCGCACGTTTATTACCCCACTCAAACATCATCATCAAGAGTTCTTTGGTAACAAACTTTGGATGAGCAAAACCGTCAAGCACGATATAGGGAGAATTTGGTCGTCTTCTCCACAGCATGACAAATCCAACGATTTGCCCTGTGCTATTTTGCCATATTCTGACATCTTTGTTTGGTTCCCATACTCGTGAAGTCAACAACAAACGAACGCGCCAAATCGTAGGGTACAGCCGAACATCATTTGCTGAACGATATTCGAGTAAAAAGTCGGTCAGATATTTTTGGTCTTTTGCATATTTACAAAATCGGCTTGTTATTCCTACCAAAACATTCACCCATTATCAGCGCTTTATTTCCGCCCACGAATCGCTTTATCTGCAAGAAACCAGATTAACTTGGGGAATTATAAGTTGTTTTTACACGGCCGTCTGCGAAAAGCCCCTACAACGAATTAATAACTGGCACAATAATCATCAAATCATAACCAGCATGGAACAGGATGGGGCCAATCACACTGTCATCCTTGAGCATGGCGTGCGCGCCAACCGCGCCCAAAATAAAGACCACCACCCCAAAGATGATGCTCCCGCCAGGGAAATCATACGTGGCGTTAATGTGGGAGGCGCCAAAGAGTACGGCCGTTACCACCACCGCCCCCCATCTCCCAATCAACGCCTCAAAACTCCGCAAAAAAATACCCCGAAACCACAACTCCTCCATCGTCGCATTGGCAAAAACAAAGAGGAGGAGGTAGGGAACGGCCGTTACCAACGCCTCCAAATCCATCGCCCCCCACTGAATCGCCAACCCCGCCGCACCAAAAAGGACAAACCACAGCAAGCCAAAACGCAAACCGCGCTTCCAATCTCCCAACTTGATGAAAATCGAACCCGCGTCGCCGCCCCCCAGGCATATAAGCGACATCAAAATCGGCACGATCATCAAAAACTGCGAGAGCTTGTCCATCGCCAGATTTTGCATCGGCAGCATCGCGCTGTGATGTAATCGAATCATCCCCGTTTGCAGGGAGACAGTGACCGCCGCCGCGACGAATAGGGCATAAACGGCCGTCCCATACCGCGCCAACGACGGAATTCGCCTAAAAACCAACGCCAGAACCAACGAAAACACTGTCAGCCCAACGGCATACGTCTGGTTCCGGTTGGTGGGAAAGACACGATAATAGGGATTGCCAAACACAAAAATCGCTATCCCGCCCGCCAATAATCCCCCCGCCGCGATGATGGTTTGGACTTTGCTTGATGGTTTGGAAACGGCCGTTTGTATACCCTCACTCATCTCATCACCCTCCACTACGATTTCCACCCCGTCAACAAATCCTTCGGCTTAAACGCCGCGCTCGATAGCAAATTATCCGAGCGGAAAAACCGCGCCGCCAGCGAGATGAACAGATACGTCGTTGCCGCCAGGCCCGCCAAACTGAGCAAATTTTGCCACAGCGGAACTGCCCCCAACGCCAACCGCGTCACCATCGCGCTGGGCGCACTCAGGGGGAACAAACTCAACGTCAGCGTCAGCCAATGAGTCGGCTCCGATGCAAACATATCGGCAAACATCATCGTTGGCAGCAGCGGCAAAATCAAAATCCACATCATCTGCCCCCCTTCGCGGGCCGAATTCGCCATTGCGCCGACGGCCGCCATCACCGAAGCGTACAGCAGATAGCCAGCAATCAGATACAACACCGCCCACACCAAAAAGCCCGGTTCAAACGTAAATTCAGGCACATTCAACATCACCGCGCCGCGCTTCAAAATAAACGCGCCGCCCGCCAGCCAAATCGCCACCTGAATGACCACCACCACGCTAATCGCCAAAATTTTGCCCACCAACAGTTGGCGCGGCGGCAAGCTCAGCAGCAGCACCTCCACCGTGCGATTCTCCTTCTCGGCGACGACGCTGCGCATGAGGTAGCTGCTGCCGATGAGCAGGAGGAAGTAGAAAATGTAGGGCGTGATTTTGCTAACAATTTCGGCCAAAACACGGTCATTTACATCATTGGTTTCCGGCGGTGGATTCAGTTGATGCCAATCCACATAGGTCGTGGGGACGGGATTGCGGAGCAAAATCAAAAACTGCTCGTTTTCCACCAAATTCATGTCGATGAGATGTTGCAGCACCCACTCATTCCGGCTGTCGAAGGCCAGCCCCATGCCCGTGCCGCTTTCGCGGATCATAAAATTTTTGTCGTAGATGGCGATGTCGCCCGCCGTCATATAATCGGCGGGAATGTGGACGTACTGCTCGATTTCGTCCGCTTCCAGCGCGGCGCGGGCGGCGGCCACATCGTCGTAGCGGATGAGCAGGTCGGATGGGAAGGTGTCGGGCCATCTTTGGATGATGTCGGCGTCGTCTACCAGGCCAATGCCGGGCAAATCTTCGGGCGCTTTGACGGCAAAGGCGTCTTCGGACGTTTCTTGCGCCGCCTGTGAACTGCGATTGTCTATGATGCTGGCGTAGGCGTTCATGCCCACCAACAGGATGGGAAAGAGAAAGGTCATGATCCAGAATGTCGGCGTGCGCAAAACGGCCGTTGCATCATGTTTAAGTACCAACCAGATTGTTCGTCGCATGATAAACCCCTTAGCTTCGTAAAGCTGCCAAAGCCCCTTTCAGGTTCAATTTCTGTCCGTAGCGCAACATGCCAGCGCGGAAAATTTTAACGGCCGTCCACAGCATCAACCCCGTCGTCGTCACCAAAATCAGCCAACTGGTGACAATTTGCCACAGCGGAACCGTCCCCACACCCCAACGGAGCGAGATAGTTAGAAACGACGTCGTGGGAAAAAGAGAGAGGAAGACGACCAGCGGCGACCCTGCATTTTCAAAAATCAGGACAACCGAAAAAAGCGGTAAAATAAACAACAGATTCAAGACGCCTGCAATCTGCTGGCTTTGCTGCACATCGGGCAAGATACCGCCAGCGGCAATCATGATGGCGGCGATAAGGGCGTAGGCGGGGAAGAAGAAGAGCGCCATCACGCCCACGTAACCCCAAGGAATAACGAGCTGCTGCAACGTGGGGATGTAGGGCGTGGCGATGATCAAACCGACAGCCAAAATCAGGATGTGCGCCGTGAGTTGGGTTAATGTGGCAGCGAGCAGGCCAACCGCTTTGCCGCCAATGAGCTGACCGGGAGAAACGGCCGTTAACATCATCTCCAGCATCCGGTTTTCCTTCTCGTCGGCCACAATTTCCAGCATGTAGCCAGACGCCATCATGGTGGAGGTAAAGAAGATAATGGTGGCGATAAATGGAAAGACGACGTTGATCGTGCCATCTTCCCTAAATTCGCGCCCGCTCACAATGTCGTAGACGGTGATGTTACCCCCCGCGATGAGCCGATGGCGCACGTCTTCCGGGTATGAAGCCAGCAAATTGAGGCTGATAAAGAAGTTGAAATCGCGCCACGCGCTGCCGTCGGGCGGATTTTCCAGATAGTACAGTTCCGTTTGCGGCGCGGCAGGGTAGGTATCGGGCAGGATAAAGAGGGCGGCAATTTCTTCCTGCTGGAGGGCGTCGAGAGCGGCCGTTTCGTCTGTAAATTCAACAATCGGCGTCATCCCTTCATCCGACGCAGGATAGCGGGCAAGCTCGACCATCCCCGTATAATCCACGTAGCCAATGGGCTGCGGTTCGCTCTTTTTCGTCTCTTGGACGATGGCGATGAGGCCAATCAAGGCGGCAAAGCCAATTGGCACAGCCAGCGTAATCAGCAAAAACGCGCGGCGAAAGACGATACGTTTGTATTCATGTTTGGCAATCAGCCAGAAGTTGTTCATGAGTTGTCCCTTCAAACGTAACCACAAAGACATGAAGTTCACGAAGAACACAAGATGAAAAACTTCGTGTTCTTTGTAACTTCGTGGTGAGTTGTTACGAATCTTCCTTGTTTCCGCTCACCACATTCACAAAAATATCGTCTAGCGATGGCTCGGCCAGTTCAAACCGCTCGATGCGCGTGCCATTTTGTGCAGCCAGATGGCGGAAGATGGCTTGCGGGTCAACGCCAAGCTCCAGTGCCATGTGCCAGGTGCCGTTGTTTTGCTTGCGCGTTTCCAGCACGCCGGGGATAGTCGCAAAATCGCCTTCGCCTTCCAGCAAGATGGCGTTACCGGCAAAATCCCGCTTGATTTCGTTGACAAGGCCGTAGAGGACGGAACGGCCGTTATCAATCAACACAATCCGGTTACACAACGCCTCCACCTGGTACATCTGGTGCGTAGACATGATGATTGCCTTGCCTGCCTCGCGCTGCTCCTCAAACACCTGCTTCACCAGCCGCGTATTCACCGGATCAAGCCCCGAAAACGGCTCATCAATCACAATCAGGTCAGGGTCATGCAGCAGCGTGGCGATGATTTGCGCCTTTTGCTGCATCCCCTTGCTCAGTTCCTGCACCTTCTTGCTGCGGTGTTCGGCCAAATCGAACCGCTCCAGCCATTCGCCCAGCCGTTGGCGTGCCACTTTCTCATCCAGCCCTTTCAACGTTGCCAGATAAACGAGCGTCGGCTCCAGCTTTTGGTCTTTGTACAAACCGCGCTCCTCCGGCAGGTAACCGATGCGCCGCTTTTTTGCCATATCCAGTGCGCCGCCAAACACCGCAATCTCCCCCGCATCGGGACGAAAGATGTCCATCATCATGCGGATGGTCGTCGTTTTGCCCGCGCCGTTGGGGCCAAGCAGGCCAAAAATTTCGCCCGGTTCAATGGTAAATGAGACGTCGGCAACGGCCGTTACTTCGCCAAATCGTTTTGCTAAATGAGATACTTCTACGATGTGCATCGTTTTCTCCTTGCTACGCTCCCCGTTCATCCTTATCCTTCGCTGCCTCATCAATTGCCAGTCCAACGGACAGCCCGGCACCAATAAAAACGGGGAAAAAGACAAAGGTATCGGTGGTCAGCCAAATGACGACGCCTATCGCTGCGCCAAACAACATGCCCAGGGTCATTCCCAGGCTCGTGTTCTTGTTTTGTTCCGTTGGTTGTGGGTTGTTAGTCATCGTTTTCTTCCTTTATGCGAAGTGACTTTGCGACTTCGCGGCCTGCATTTATCTTGCCATTTGCAGACGGGGAACGCAGTCCCCAAAGGGGGTATTCGTATCCTCACTGCATGTGCCAATCTGCGCTAAAAAAGCAGCGTGTGTAAATCCCAACGCATCATCAAACCGGCAAACAAGATGGCCGCCACCGCTGCCAGTGTGAAGAATGTGCGCTGCCAGGCAGACCCCGCTCGCCGTTTCCAGTCCACTGCTGCCAAAATGACCAGCCCAATCGTCAGGGCAATAAACAGGGGGACGAGGATGGCTACGGCCGTTACCGGCGGATAATCCAGCGGCAGGCCAAAGTGGAGCAGCAGGTAATCCGTGCGCGAAAGGGTGTGGTTGACTGCTGAAATCAGAAGGACGAGTGCCCAACCGGCAACGGCCGTTACCCCAGCCAAAACCGGTGTCATCCGAACCGCCGGACGCTTGTCGCGCCGAATCAGCCAGACCACACCCGCAACCAGCCAATAAACCATGACCAGCAAGAACAAAATAAGACTGACTGCGGTTAGAAATTCCAGCAGCGGTTTGCCGCGTGGGGTTCCCATGTCAATGTCGTTGATGCTGTTGTAAAAGCCGGGGGCGATGGCGACATCGTCGGGCAAAAGAAATGATGGGCCGGGCACATCGGCCATGCAGCTTGTGTCGGGTACGGCCGTTGGGTCATCCAAAAACGCCAGCTTAATCTGTTGAGCGCAGGGATTGTCACGGTCAACGTTGTGTCCTGCCGACGGAAACTCGTAAAAATAACTGTGGCTCAAATTGGCGGCGACGGCCTGCCCCCAACCGGGCGGCGTGATGGGATCGTACGACCCCGCCAAAATCAGGGTGGGAATGTCGCTGGTCAATGGGTCGGTAAGCAGCGGGGGTGCTGCTGGCAGTGCCCAGTCGGCACAGATTTCCAGCTCTCTAGCCCACCGAACGTAGCCATCAAGCTGAGGATAAACGGCCGTTTGCGCCGCCATCATCTCCGCCGTTACACCACCCGCATCATCCTGACAGTTGACGGCAAAGTACAAGCCCCAGGCAAACGCGATATCCCTGTAACGGCCGTTCATCTCATCGTCCAGCCACGGGCGCAGCAGTTCCACATTGCCCTGCGCCACCTGATCAATGAGCAGTGGCATGTACGCCGTTTTGTACGGCGGCCTTGCCGGGTCATAAAACGCATCCGTCACCATCCAATCCAGAAATCGGTAGCCATCGACAGCTATCGTAACCAGCTCGCCGGTTTCTGGGTTTGTCAACTCAAAGGAGGCGGGTGCGGCGTTCAAATTGTGAACGGCCGTACTCAACTGCGCCGCCAGGTCAGGGTAAGCAGCGGCACAGGCCGGATCAGCGGCGCAATCATCCAGCATCTGCCGCAAGGCACGCATCTCGTGTTCCGGGGCATGTTCATACCGCGTTTCGGTCAGCGAACTGACGGATTGCAAAATAACAGAGCGAACACCTTCCGGGTGTCGCTGCATGGTGAGCTGCATCAGCCGGGTGCTGTAAGACCCGCCGTACAAATTCCAGGCGTCATAGCCGAGTACCTGCCGTAACGCATGGATGTCTTCTACGATAACGGCCGTTGTGTACTGGCTGAGGTCAATCCCCTGGCTCATGAAACTGTCCAGACACGGCTTGCCCGCCTCATCTCCCCATGCAGTCGCCAAATCGCACGCCAGATTGGGCTGCGCGTAAACGTTGCCGCGCTGCTCCAAAATGACGACATCCCGGTTGTTCACAAAACCAGACTGAGCCAGCCACCACACCGAACCAAGCGAACTGTACCCCGGCCCCCCTTCCGTATACAGAACCGGATCGGGAGCGGGATTGCCACTGCGGCTGTGGATGATGATGATCGGCAGCCGGATGGTCTTGCCTTCCGGCGCGTCGTAATTCTCCGGCACAACCAGGTAGCCGCAATCAATGGGGGAGCTGTCCGGCACATCAACTGGGCAGGCTGACGGCTCAAATCGAGGGGTAGCCTCCTGTGCGTGGCTCGTTGTCGTGAGAGCAAAAAACAACCCCAAAACACAAATACTGCTTATGCGTAGTTGCTGTAGATTCATGATTTTTCACTCGGACAATTCCTGCTTTATGGGGTAAAGAAGTTCAACTTCTTCGGAGAAGTTGAACTTTTGCTCATATTCCGTTACAGTTGTTTACTCAAGAAATACCGTGTGATGCCCTACCGGAAAATCTTGTAGTTCGGCCATAATCTCGAGCTCAAATCGCCGTGTTGTTTGTAAAATTCGGGAGCTTGAAAGCTAAAAGTGTCCAGGTAAACCTGCTCTGCGCCTCGTTTCCGTGCTTCGTTTTCGATCTGTGTTAGGCGATGCCCGTACCCTTGACCGCGCAGTTCTTCTTCAATCCACATCAAATCTACGTTACAACTCGGCGAGGATGCCACCGGCGATTTCTCCATTGGGAGACTGAACGACGTTTGAAATTTGTTATCACCAGCTTGCTGCTGGTTGTATTGATGTAGGCCGCGTCCGATGATGCCCCAGGCGGATTCTTCCGGTTTTTCAACGTAAGCAATGGTATATTCTGTTTTCATGATTTTTTGTTCCTCTTAATGAATTCTTGTTATTATGTCAATTTGCCGCTTTGCCGGAATGTGATTGGCTAACCGGCAAGATGACAAACGCCCAAAAGAGAAACGGAAACGGCCGTCCTATCTCCTCATCCGCCCCGACTGCGCCGGGTCAGCATAGCTCCCACCGCCGCGCCGATAGCCATGCCCATGCCGATGCCGATGGGTAAAATGCTGCTGTTCTCATCTATACCTACCAGCATGGCAAAAATAACGCCCAAAGCCAAGCAAATGCCAACGCTTAAGGCCATGTAATTGGGTTTTCCTGATTCTGCTTTTCTGTTTTTGAACATGATTCCTCCATTGTGAAAAATGTGTCCATTGAAAAACTATGAAGAAAAGAAGACACGAAGAATTTCACCAGAGAAACTTCGTGCCCTTCGTGCCTTTGTGGTAGCTTTTTTCAGGGCATCGTTTTTCATCCAGATTAGATGCGGTTGACGGAAATTAAGGGGAGGCCCAGGTCGCGTATTTTGGCTAACAGGCTGTGCAGGGCGGATTGATCGGCTACTGTCCCAGATAAGATGGTTTCGTCGGCAACGGCCGTTACCGTCAACCCCTCAAACCATGCCATCCAACGCGGGGCCAGCTTCCCTTGTACTCGAATTTGATAATAAGCCGGGTCAGTCAGGGTGAGGTCGTGGTGGCCTCCGGTTTCGATTAACATACGTCACTCCCAAGTTTTTCCATAGTGTGCCAAAGGGAGTGGGCGATGTCAGTCCCCAAAAGGGGTATTGGGATGGGGTTCAGAAGTTAGGAGTTGGCAACAATAGCGCTAAAAAAGTCCCAACTCGCGGGCGCGAGCAATGGCTTCCGTGCGACTGTGAACGTTTAGTTTTTGGTAGATATTTTTGAGGTGTTTCTTGACCGTGCTGGCGGCGATGATCAACGTTTGTGCAATGGCTTTGTTGGACAACCCGTCAGCCAAAAGCTGCAAAACTTCTAACTCGCGCTGGCTCAATGGCTCGATGAGCGCGGCATTGTTGACTCCCCATGCCGCCAAGAGTTTACTGGCGTAACTGGATGGGTGCTCCCGCAGCAGTTCCGCCATCGGTTCCCTCTCATCCACAAAGCTCCGCACATACCCACCCGGCTCGGCCAGTGCCAGCGCACGGCCCAGCGCCGCCAATGCTTCCCCATCGTCGCCTTTAGCCTGATAGGTTAACGCTTGCAATTTTAGAATTTTGATGGCTTCGTGATGCCAAACGGCCGTTTCCGCCGCCACCAATAATCTCCCCAACAACCCCAACGCCTCATCCAGACGCCCCACCGCCACCAACGCCCGTGCCAGATTGATATGATGCAAATCGTAATGGTAGCTAAACGGATCATCCAAGCTCAAACCGCATGTCTCAATCCAGTAAACCACCTCATCCCGCCGCCCCGTTGCCAGCCACAAGCGCAGCCGGCAGTCATCCATCCAACAATAAATCCAGGGGTCTACTTTCGACGATTGCGCCAGTCGATCCGCCTGCTGGATCGTATCCGCCGCACCGCCAAACTCTTGCTGGGCCAACTGGACGCGGGCCAAGGCGACCAATGCCTCCGCCATCAGATCAACATGGCCCAACTGCGTACACAACGCCACGCCCTGATCAACATACTGGCGTGCCATCGCCAAATCATCCCATTCGCAAGCCAGTTCACCCAACTTTGCCAACGGATAACCGGCATTGGGGAAATAACTGCCTTCCAGCCCAGTTGCCAATGCCAACGCCTCTTCAAACGTTTCTTGCGCTTGCCGCAGCCGGGCTTGTTTTACTTGCTGCATTCCCTGGTAACAAAGCGCCGACGATGCCCGGTAAGGATAGCCGCCCAACAAGGCATTCGACGCGCATTCGGCATAAGTCTGTTCTGCCTGAACGCTGTCCCCAACGCCCCAGTAGGCACCGCCCAAAGCCACGCCCGCCGTGCTGCGCGTGAAATAATCATCTGGGGGCAGGAGACGCAGCGCTTTTTGGGCTTGCTCCAGCACGCGGGGAATCTCTTCATGCGTCAGCGCGTAATGGGCGCGGACAGTAGCAATATAACCGGCGATGAGTTGTCTGTCGGCCATCTCCTCGGCGTTGGCAGATGAGGCGCGGGCAAGCCATTCTTCGGCCGTTCGCAAACAGGCTTCTCCCTCTTCCCGCAAACCGGCCCAATGGTGCGTCCAGGATTGGTAGACGCACAACCAGGGTCGAGTTTGGACGACTGCTGTCGGTAATGCCTCAATCCACGCGAATAACGTATTGTATTTGCTTTGATGCAGCATATTCCAGGCATATTTCTCCACCAGGCGGGCGATGCGCTCATAATCTTCGGTTTTGAAGGCGTGGGCGATGGCTTCCTCGGTGGAATCGGCCGTTTCATACCAGGCGCTGGCCCGTTGGTGCAAGATGGGAACTCGTTCGGGCCAGGTCGCGGTCAACCGGGTGCGGAGCAGGTCGGCAAACAGGTGATGGTAGCGATACCAGCATCGTTCGTCGTCCAAAGGCACGATGAACAGATTGGCCTGTTCCAAATTATGAAGGATGAGGGATGAGGGATGAATTTCATCTTTCATCCCGCCGCCTTCATCCTTTAAGAGGGCGTCGCACAACGGGGCGCTTAAGCGTTTCAAGATGGAGGTGTACAGCAGGAAGGTTTGAATGTGCGGCGGCTGCCGTTGCAGAACTTCTTCGGTCAAGTAATCCAGGATGTAGTAGTGGCTGCCGGTGAAGGAACGGATGAAGTCGGGGACGGTTTCCGGGCTGCGTTTCTGAATGGAGAGGGCGGCCATTTGCAGCCCAGCTATCCAGCCTTCGGTGCGGGCGGTCAGGGCGGCGACTTCCGGGTTGGATAGGGTCAGGCCGGTGGTACTGTTGAGGTAAACGGCCGTTTCCGCCGCCGAAAAAGCCAAATCAACCGCCCGCAGTTCCAACAACTCCTCCTGCACCCGCCAACGAGACAGGGGGAGCGGCGGGTCTGTGCGGCTGGCAACAATCAACGTCAAACCAGTGGGCGGCGGCGGCAAATGCAAAATCAGAAATTCCAGCGCATCGTGAATGGTTTGCGCCGTGATCAGGTGATAATCATCCAGAACCAGCGCAAAAGCATCCGGTTCCCCGGCAATGTCGTTAATCAAGCTGGTCAACATCGCCTCAGTAGGCGGAACCTGCGGCGACGCCTGGAGCATCGCCAGCGCGTCGCTGCCTAACTCCGGCCCCTTCTTTTGCAAAGCAGCGATAAAGTGAATCCAGAAGCGAACAGGATCGTTGTCAAATTCGTCCAGCGACAGCCAGCATAACTGTGGTGAGCGGCGGGCGGCGGGAACAGCATCGGCCATGATGTGCGTGCCAAATTCCGCCAACAGAGTCGTTTTGCCAAACCCGGCCGGAGCCGAGATAACGATTACTCTTCGTGACAAACCGGCATTCAACTGCTTGACTAGATGCGGGCGCGGTGTCAAAGTCGGCTTAGGCAGCGGAATATACAATTTCGTCTGCAAAATCTCTGTTCTCACATATCCATTATAACCCTACACGAATTGCGTAATCCAATTTCCGCCTTCCCTCTCACAACTGCTGATTGCTTCCAGAGAAAATACGCTTTGCTACCTTGATCGTTGGGGAAAAATCGTACAAACGTCCATTCTCACACGCCCCCTGTTCAATATAATAAAAGATGGGTGATTGACAACAACACTTACACGGCCGTCCAACCAATCGCTACTCTTTTTTTGTGGTGCACAAGGAGATGTACCGTGAATATTAAAACCTTTGTAAAAAGACATAAATCTCATTGGGTACTAGCAGCGCTCATCATATTGGCAAGCTCTGTGTGGTGGAATAGCACGGCCGTTACCCACGCCGCCAACACAAATTGGAACGCATCTTATTGGAACAACAAAACCCTCAGCGGCACGCCCGTGCTGCAACAGCAAGAGAACGACCTCAACCACGACTGGGGTGATGGCACACCCAACACACTCGTAAACAAAGACCAGTTCTCAGCTCGTTGGACGCGCACACTCAATGTCTCAGCTGGCAGCTACCGCTTCACAGCTACAATGGATGACGGGATGCGCGTCTGGTTTGACAACGTGCTCATCATCGATTCTTGGTGGGACAGCCAGGTACACTCGCTCAGCGCCGACATTTATGTCAGCGCGGGCGACCACCAACTCAAAGTAGAATATTACGAAGCAGGGGGAGACGCCGTTGCCAAACTCAATTGGACGCCCATCGGCGGCACAGCCCCCATTCCCATTGGCGACTGGAAAGGCGACTATTTCAACAACATTACCCTCAGCGGCAGCCCTGTCCTCACCCGCGACGACACGCAAATCAACTTCGATTGGGGCACAGGTTCGCCACTGTGGGGAACGGTAGCCGCCGACCAGTTCTCTGTGCGCTGGACACGTAATGTGACGTTAAACCCAGGCAAATACCGCTTTACGGCCGTTGCCGATGACGGCATACGCGTATGGGCCAACAGCATCCTTATCATAGACCAATGGCACGACGCCAATGGCGCCACCTACACCGCCGACATTGACTTGCCCGGCGGTTCCATCCCCGTGCAAGTGGAATACTACGAAAATCAGGGCGGTGCAAAAGCCAATCTAAGCTGGATTCAGGTCAACAGTGGAACCTGGAAAGGTGAATACTTTAACAACGCCACCCTCAGCGGCAATCCTGTGCTCACCCGTGACGATACACAAATCAACTTCGATTGGGGCAGCGGCTCCCCAGCCACCGGCATCAACGCCGACAACTTCTCCGCCCGCTGGACACGCAGCCTGGCCTTCAATGCAGGCACATATCGCTTCAGCGTTTTTGCAGACGATGGCGTACGCCTCTGGGTCAACGGGCAGCAAATCATCAACGCCTGGAGCGACCACACCCCGCAAACCTTCAGCAGCGACATCACACTCAGCGGCAGCACAATCCCCATCCAGCTTGAATATTACGAGCATGGTGGCGGCGCAAAAATACAATTATCCTGGTCACTCGTCAGTTCAACACCGGCCCCTACGCCCGTGCCCAGCAGCGGCAGCGGGACGGTCGTCAGCGCACTGCTCAATGTGCGCACTGGCCCTGGCATCAATTACACCATCCTCGGCCAGCTAACACACGGGCAAGTTGTGCCCCTGGTCGGCTACCGCAGCGCCGACGCAAATTGGGTCATGATTACCTGGAACAATACCCAAGCCTGGGTTAGTGGTAAATCAGCCTATTTGCAAGCCAACATCAACATCTCCAGCCTGCCTGTATGGAATGATGGGCAAACAACGCCCAGCCCAACAACCACTACCGGCAAAGCTACAGTGACAAATGCCGCCTATCTAAATATGCGCAGCGGCCCTGGAGTCAACAATCCCGTCATCACTGTGCTCACCTACGGCGTAACGGCCGATATGTTAGGACGCAATGCCACAACGACATGGGTCAAGCTGCAATTGACAGACGGCCGTATCGGATGGGTCAACCTCAGCTACATGACACCGACCATCCCTTTCAGTTCACTACCCATCAGTAACCAATCCTCTCAAATCATGCGCCAGTCCCTCTTTATAAGGACTGGCGCATGATCATTTTGTCATGCAACGCCTTCCGTGATAAGTTTGCAGGTGGGCAGCTTTGCAAATAGGCAAACTGCCCACTTGCATCCTTATCCCCGGAGGGTTTTCATGCGACGACACTGGTTCATTTTGCTCTTGCTGTTGGGCTGGCTGCTGCCCGCTTGTGAATTTAGACAAACCAATGAAGGCACGGGAACCCCCATTCCCCTCACCAACGCTCCCCACCCCGCCAGCACAACGCCACCCATCAACACCCCCCTGCCGCCGCTGCCCACCGCCCCGGCAACGGCCGTTCCCCAACCCATCCCCACCTACAACCCCGCCCTCGCCGACTGGACCCTCCTCATCTACATCGCCGCCGACAACAACATGGCCGCGCAGAGCTTGCGCGACCTCAAAGAAATGACCCTGGCGCAGAGCAGTACGGCCGTCAACATCCTCGTCCAGCTAGACCAACCCGACAGCGGCGCCACGCGCTACGCCATCGCCAACGAAGCCGCCCCCGGCGAAGCCGCCCCCCTCTCCGAACTCGGCGCAGTCAACATGGGCGACCCGCAAACCCTGGCCGACTTCATCACCTGGGGCGTGCAAACCTACCCCGCCAACCACACCGCCCTCATTTTGTGGGATCACGGCGCGGGCTGGCAAGGCTTCGCCTTCGACAATGGCGATACACCCGACAGTTTAACCTTGCCAGAATTAGAAACGGCCGTTGCCCAAGCCACCGCCCAAACCAACCTCCCCGCCCTCGACCTCATCGCCTTCGACGCCTGCCTCATGGGGCAGCTAGACGTACTGCAAGCCATCCAGCCCTTCGCCCGCTACGCCGTCGCCTCCGCCGAACTCACCCCCGGCCAGGGCTGGGACTACCAGACTACCCTCAGCAATCTCGCCACCAACCCCGGCATGGATGGCGCCGCCCTCGCCGAAGCTCTTGTACAAGATTTCCACACTGCCTACCTCGACAACGACTTTGTAACCATGACGGCCGTTGACCTCAGCCGCCTGCCCGACCTCACCTTTGCCGTCGAAACAATGGCCGCCGCCCTGCTCAACGACCCCACCTTCGCCGCCAGCGCCGTCGCCGAAGGGCGCAGCGGCGCTACCAACTACGCCCGTGCCTACGCCGCCGACGCCGAACAATACGCGGCCATTGACCTGGGCCAATTCGCCGCCATCCTCGCCCAGCGCAGCCCCGACGAACTGGTGCGGCAAAGCGCCGCGCAGGTGCAGCAAGCCCTCGCCAACGCCACCCTCGCCAACATCAGCGGCGCAGGATTGCGCGGCAGCGGCGGCGTCGCCGTCTATTTCCCGCGCAATCGAGAAACGTACCGGCCAGAGTACGGCCGTGCCACCCACCTCACCCTCTGGAACCGCTTCCTCAATAGCTACTACGATGTGGGCCTGGCCGCCGCGCTGCCCCCGGCCATCAACCTCGTCAGCGTGCTGCGCGACACCGTGAATGTGCAGCAGCCTGCCTACCTCGACTTCGAGGTCGCGGGGCGCGACATCGGCGACGTGATGCTGGTGGGCGGGCTGTATGAGGGCGACGGCCGTCGCCGCCTGCTGGAATACGACCGCCTCATCCCCGAACCCACCTATTTGCCCGATGGCAGCCAGCTTGGGCAATGGCGCGACGGCCTGCACGAAGACTTTTTCGTCTGGGACACACAAGTCACCTACCTGTACGACGCCTTTGAACATGGCGGCTTTGTGGTGATGTGGCCCACCGAATCGGGCAGCGCTCTGTTCACCGTGCAAGGGCAATATCGCCCCGCCGCCGCCGCCGAATTCACGCCCGCCAGCCTGGAATTCGACCAGCGCACCGGGCAAATGGCCCGCCTTTGGGTGATGCAAGATGGCGGCGCAGCGGAAATCGCCCCCGCGCCCGGCGATGAATTCCAGGTGTACGACTACTACCTGGGCGACAACGACGCCATCACCCGCACCAGCGGCGGCAGCCTCTTTTTTGATCAGGCCGCGCAGCTTTATTTTGATTGGCGGCCCCTGCCCGATGGCGGCTATTTCCTCGGTTTTGCCGCGCAAAATGCCGCCGGGCAGCAGGCCAGCGCCTTCACCGACCTGACCATCAACAACAGCGCGGCGCAGCCCGGCCTCCGCGCCTATCTCGACCCCTATTTGGGCTTTCAATTTCTTTACCCGGAGACGTGGTACACGCCGGTCTACACGCAATCCATCCTCTACAGCAGCGATGCCGAGGCGCAGACCTTTTTGCAGCTAACGGTCTATCCCGACCTCTCGCGGGCGGCGACGGCGAACACGCTGCAAGCAGAGGCGCTGCGCGACTTCGGCGCGGTGGATGTGCTGTTTACGGATGATGTGAATGTGGCCGGGGTGCGCGGCCTGCGCACGGCCTACGGCTACGAGCGGGCGGACGGCGCACCGCGCACCGGCCTGCTGGTGACGTTTGTGCAGAATGGCGCGGGGTATGTGCTGGATGTGGATGGGCCTTTGGCGGGGGAGGAGGGGACGATTACGGCCGTTACCACCCTCATCACCTCCTGGCAGTTCACCGGGGCGGGGTTTGGCGTGCAGCCCGGCCAATGGGCGCAGCGCGATTTGGCGCATTTCAGCGTAGCGCAGCCCGCCGATTTCACCTACCAGCCCACCAACGACTGGCAGCGCTTCAGCGCCGACCGCGACACCTTTGTCGCCCTGCGCGTGCGTCCCGCCAGCGCGGATGTGGACACAGCGCTTGCCAATCTGGTGCGCGACGCGGGCAACGGCGTCAGCGATTTTGCCGCGCAGGAACCGCGCCGTTTTGCCCTGGGCGCTGTGCCCTGGCAGCGCGTAGACTTCGCCTACACCAATGGCGATGGCAAAGAAATTTGGGGCTTTGTGATGGTCAAAATGGAGGGGGGGCAGGAGGTTGTGGCCTGGGCGGAAGCGCCGCGCTCAACCTACAACGACCTGGAAACGCGAGTGTTTTTGGTGATGATTGCGGGGATGGGGGAATGAAACGTGAAGCGTGAAACGTGAAAAACCATCACGTTTCACGCTTCACGTTTCACGTCAAATTTCCCAATCAAAGTGAACGAGGTAGCTGATGGTGTAACGGCCGTTCCACCATTCCACGCCCACAACCCACGTACCCCAATCAAGGCCAGCCGAATCGTCCGCAGCGGGACGGTAAAGAGAAACGTAATGGATAGCGTCGTAGCCTTCGGGAAGCTGCACCCATCCGGCCGTACCGCCAGATAAGATTTCGTCGCAGCCGGTTTCGCTGGCGGGCAGCAAATCATCTACCAGCATGGGCACAATGACATTGGCAAAGGAGCCGCGAATAGGGTTGCCGCTGCCATCAGTCACGCCCCAATCGTAAGAGCCAGTGGCGGTAAAGAGATTGGCGCGGTCTGTGCCGCGAATGAGCACTTCGGGATTCCACCAGTTGACGCGCACGCGCAGCCCCCGTTCAGGGTTGATCAGTTGGGCCAGTTTGTCGTTGTCGTGGTTGGTAACGGCCGTTGCCAACTCCGCCAACAGCGTGGTCACGGCATCATCCTCGCAAAAATCTGTGGTGGGCATGTCTGCGGTGAGGAAACGGCCGTTAACCCAGCCGGTTATGCTGCCGTCCGTCACCGGAACCCAGGTGGAGCCGGACACTTCTTGTCCACTACCAGTGATTTGTAAGTCACCGGCTTGTGGTGCATATTCGCCTACGATGTCAAAGTCTACGCCAGGGCCAGAGCGCACGTTGAGTGTGTCGTCACTTGTGACGAAGGCGACACGGTAGGCGGATGGGGTGGGCACGGGGTTGGGATTAGGAACGGCCGTTGCCGCTGCTGGCGGTGTGGGCGATGGCAAGATAGCGGTGGTGGGCACAGGGGGTAAAGTAGCCTCAGCCAGTGGGGGCACAATAGGTGTGGGAGCCATTGTCGTGGGCATTACCAAGACAGGTGTCGGTTCGATAGTGACGGCCTGACAAGCTGTCAACACCAGGAGTGCAATTGTCAATAACCAAACGAGATGTCTAACCTTCATACCATTCTCCTTCAGCTAATAGCTCTTGGCCTTTAGCTGTCTTCTATCATACCGCAGCCAGGGGTAACGGCTGCGTAAAATGTCGTTAAATCTGATGGTATGACGTGGGAACGGCCGTTTCTGTTCCCCCAAAGCGAGATTGGTTCAATCTTGAAGATTGAACCAATCTTTATGGCTTTTTAGATGTTGAATTTGACGCTGATGATGTCGCCGTCTTGCATGATGTAGATTTTGCCTTCCTGACGTAGTTTGCCTGCAGAACGTGCGGCAGCCATGCTTCCCAGAGCGATCAGGTCGTCGTAGGCAACAGTTTCGGCACGGATGAATCCTTTGGCGAGGTCTGTATGAATAACGGCGGCGGCTTCAACGGCCGTTGCCCCCCGCGCCACCGTCCATGCCCGCACCTCATCCTCTCCCACCGTGAAGAATGATTGCAGCCCCATCAGATCGTAGCTGAGGCGAATCAATCTATCGAGGCTGAGTTCAGTCACGCCGTACTCTTCCATGAACATTTCTAACGACTCCAGGTCATCATCCCGGCTAAGTTGGGCCAGCTCCATTTCCAGTTTGCCACGCAGATCGGCAACAATGGTTTGCGGATGCTCGTAATCCAGGCTGATTTCTTCCTGGTCGTCGCCAATGTTGATCAAGACGATGGTTGGCTTGAGGGTGAGCAGGCCATAACCACGCAGGATTTTTAGTTCTTCGTCGCCTAGTTGCAGCGTGCGCAACGGCCGTTCCTCCCCCAACGTTTCATTTAACTGTTGAAACAGAGCTAGCTCTTTTTGCGCCTCGCCCTTATTTTTGAATGCCCCGCGCTGCAAACCATTTTCCAATTTCTCGACACGACGCTCCACAATGTTCAAGTCGTTGAGCAAAAACTCGGTGTCCAGCGCTTCTAAATCGCGGGCTGCGTCCACACTGCCATCGGGATGTGGAACCAGATCGCTTTCAAAGGCACGTACCACATGGACAAAGCCGTCCAGGCCGGAAAGGTGGTTGAGCAGTTCGCCGCTCATGCCACCGCTTTCGCCCGCGCCTTTTTGCAGGCCGTCAACGGCCGTATAGGTAATGCGAGCATACGTCGTCTTTTTAGGGTTAAACATCTCAGTGAGAATGTCTATGCGCTGGTCTTGCACATCCACAACAGTCGTTAATACATCGAAACGGCCGCCCATGCTGTGCCCAATAGGCGCGTCCCCTTTAGTCAGTGCGTTATATACGGTTGTTTTGCCCGATTGGGGCAAACCGATAATACCTAATCTCATGGTTATCTACCTCGTGTTAGCTTGTCAGCTTGAGAAACTAGCTGACCCAAAACGGGGCAAAGTATACCAGCAAATAAGTACCAGGCCAGAATCGAATGAAGCCCTTTTGCTTTTTTCCCTCAAGTGAGTAAGCTCCCATTAACTTTATGGAGAACAAAGGCAAACATGAATGTTTATCTGACCATTGCCCTCTCATTATTTGCTGATGGCACAGCACTGTTGCTGCTCATCTTTCTGGCCCCGGCACTCAGTGAACGATTGCAACATCCGGCAGGTCTCAATGCGCTGTTACTTGTCACTATTTATTTATTGTTCCTAGCAAGTGTGTTCTTGCTGCGTAAATTAGAGCCGGTTACCCAAGGAGACGTGCTACCTGACTGGCTGGGGTGGTGGCTGGGTCAAAAAGCACGCTGGGTACTAGCTGTGTTGTTTGGGCTGGGAATGATGACGGCCGTTTCCTACCAACTCGGCTACTTTGACATCTTTATGCAAGCCGGCCCCGCTCAACTAGACGAAGGGACATCTTCCTCCCTCTTCGTCTTTGGCCCCAGTGCATGGCTCTTTCTCTCCATGTTCTACATCTTCATCCTCGCCTTTCCGATAATACCCAGCATGGCTGCCAACAAAGCCAGCCATGTGTGGGGCAGCGTCATCGGCCTGGTGGGGAGCAACAGTTTGCTGCTGTTGGCAACCAGCCAATTACATGCATTAGCCAGTCAATTTGGTTTCAATAATTGGGGATGGGGGGTGCCGCTGTTGGCTTTATTCTGGGTATTGTTTGCGCCGCCGCGTCTGCTGTATGCGAACAAACAAACAGGATGGCCGGGTGTTATCACCTTTGCCATCCTGTTATGTGCTTGTGTGTGGTTTGTTATCGGGTAGGTTTAGCCGATTCCGCTTTAGTAAGCGCCGTCTCCTTTCAGAACGGCGGGAATTGTGCGCAGGACAATTTGCACATCCAACCAGATAGACCAGTTGTGAATGTAGGTCATGTCCAGGTGTACGCGCTCGTTGTAGGTGGTGTTGGAACGGCCGTTTACTTGCCACAAGCCCGTCAACCCCGGAAAGACCTCTTGCAATGTATCTCCCCACTGCCCATATTTTTGAATTTCATCCGGCGTGATAATGCGCGGGCCAATCAGGGACATGTCCCGTTTCAAGACGTTGAGCAACTGCGGCAGTTCATCCAGACTGAATTTGCGCAATAAAGTTCCTACACGGGTCACACGCGGGTCGCATTTGAGCTTGTAATTACGGTCTAATTCCGCTTTCAGGCGTGGGTACTGACTCAAAATCTCTTCGCCGTTGACGTACATGGTGCGGAATTTGTAGGCGTCAAAGATACGGCCGTTCCGCCCCAACACACGCCGCCGATAAATGACTGGGCCAGGAGAATCCAATTTCACCAAAAGGGCAATAAACAGCATCAAAGGTGCAGCAAACAATAAACCGGGCACAACCAAACAATAATCTAACAATCCTTTCAACCAGGCATAACAACGGCCGTACTGCTGGCAGTAAGATAGCGGTGTTATTTGTACGGGCTGCTGTTGCTGGTTGAGTGGAATGATTTGCTCCACCATAAATGCGTTTCCTCCAAAGAAAATATAACCAGCATTTAGCTTACCATGCAGCCCTATTGCAGGCTGCACGACGCCAGACAACCGCTTTGTAAACTTGCTTACGTTTCTACGTTTTGGGAATGGCTCCCTATTGATGGCTCCAAAAGGGCATATCCCCATTGGCAATGGGGTGAAGCTCGCCGCCGTCTATGGGGACGACGACAACTTGATTACGGCCGTCCATCCGCATTGGCATGACCAGAGCACGGCCGTCTGGTGCCCATAGCTGGTGACTATGCGTGTACTGATCAAAGTAAGGCAAAAATTGCCCCAAAAACATGAAGGTGGGCTGGAACTGCGTCAACAGGCGGTCTTCGCCACTGGTTGTATCGACAACACGCAGCAAAAAGGGGTGCGGGTTATCTTGCTGGGCCAATGGGAGGGAAACGGCCGTTTTTGCCAATCCATTCCCCTTCCCTGCCGCCTGCACGTCATTCGTCATCCCGGCCACGCTAATGTAGGCCAGGTAACGGCCGTCCGGCGACCAAAAGAAGCCCAACACCAAATCCCGACTAATTACCTGCACATCTCCCGTCTCCATGTTCAACAGGCGCAGCGGCCCGTAAAAATCTAACGAGTCCGGCTGTCCGCTAATCATCGCCAACTGGTTCGCTGCCGGATTCCAACTCATGGCAATGAGACCAGCATGACGATAACGTTCCACCTCATCCGATTCACGATCCCAGATGGTTAGCCAACTCAATCCGCCCTGCTGCTCCTCAGCATATGCCCAGAAACGGCCGTCCCCTGAAACAGCCGGAGCCTGAAAAAGACCTGGGCGAGCAATCTCCTCATCCTCTACCTCGCCAGAAGCATCCAACAAGGCCAGACGAGAATCTGTCCCAGCGCCACCGGAATGAATGAGAAGCCGCTCGCCACCATCTGTCCAATTCCAGTAAAAGGGACTGCCCGTCCCCAAAACACGACTTTCTCGTTCGCCGCTAACTGCGGCCAGGTACAATGCCAGTTCCCCCTCTAAATCATTTGCAATAAAGCTCAACTGGCTGCTATCAGGAGACCAGTAAAGATAAACGGGGTTTTGTAAACGACTGAAATACCGCTCATCCGGCTCATCAACATCGTCAACATCGTGGATAACGTAAATACCAGAACCCTGACGGCTATTCCCAATAGCCGCTACATACTGTCCATCGGGCGACCATGCTGGAAATTGAAAACGTTTGTCCGAGTCGGTGAGTGTGCGCAGATTACTGCCATCCGGGGAAATGGTAGCGATTTCGCCCCGGCTATCAATAAACACAATGCGGTCATTTTCTAGCTCTGTCAATGGCAGGAGTGCGGATAAATCAGGTGTGGGGGTGGAAACGGCCGTTGCCAGCACATCCCCCTCCTCCTCTGCAACCACAGTGGGGGGTACATCACTGCGTACAAACCGTCCCTCTTGCCACTGCGTCCACATCCAGATTATCGCCTCTACAGCAGACAGCAACAGCGTCAACACCAACAGCAGCGATAGCAGCCCAAAAGCCACCCGCTTACGCCGTGACCAACCTTGATTAAAATCCTGTTGTGGTTCAAATTCCGGGTACATACACACACTCCAGCCGCATTTTAACACCCCCACCAAACAGGAAACGCCAGCTCTCCCCGTTTACTTATTTTCGCCCACCACCTGCCCGCTGTGCTAAAATCCCGCCATGAACAAGCCATCCAATCAACCCAAACCCGCCGAACCAATTAGCGCCATGGCCGGATTTATCCGCGCTGCCGGTGCCATTCTTGCCCTCTCTTACCCTGTGCTCGCCCTGTCAACAGGCGTCCGCGCCATTTACCAGATAGTTGAAGGCGACCCCAGCAACGCCCCCTGGATCACACTCACTGGCGCTCTGCTATATACCATTGCTGCCATTGGCTTCGCCAAACAGCCCCGCCCAGAACCCAAAAGAACAAAAGCAAAACCCCCCAGCAACTTTATCCTGGCCCGCTGGTGGCGGGCTATTGCTCCAGCCCAAGCGTGGCGCGTTTCCCTCATCGTGCTTGCTCTGGAAACATGCCTGGCCCTGCTGGTTGGCATCCTGAGCTATACACATCCAGGGTTGATCGGCCGCAACGTCTGGCAGTTCTTCGGCAAAGATTACGGCTACTTTCCCCTCATTCAACCCCTGTTAGGGCTGGCATGGCTGCTGCACCCAGAAACCATACGCCTATACGGATTACGCACCAAACAACCCTAGTCAACCAGCAGCCCCGCGCAATGTCGGGAGCTTTTTTCTATGCTATACTCGCCCCGCTGATAATTTGATACCTTCAAGGAAAAATATGATGCGAATAAAAAATCCCAAAGCCATCGCCCGTATGCGCGTAGCCGGCCACATGGTTGCCGACTGCTTTGCTCTTCTGCGCGAAAACATTCAACCGGGCGTCAACATTAAAGTGCTTGACCAAATGGTAGAAGCATACATCTACAAACGAGGCGCAGAACCACTTTACAAAGGGTATCAGGGCAGTTCTGCCGAACATCCCCCTTTCCCTGGCGTCATTTGCGCCTCAGTTAACCACGAAATCTGTCACGGCCTGCCCAATAATCGCATCCTCAAAGAAGGCGACATCATCGGCATTGACATTGGCCTGAAATATAAAGGGTTCTGCGGCGATGCCTGTGTGACCTTCCCTGTGGGCCAGATTTCTCCCCAGGCCCAGCGGTTGTTAGACGTTGCCAAACAATCCCTCTACGTTGGTATTGAAGCCGCGCAAATGAATGGCTATCTCAATGACGTTGGGCGAGCCATTAACAGCTTTGCCGATCAGAACGACGTTTCCGTTGTACGGGAATGGGGCGGGCATGGCATTGGTCGGGCGCTGCACGAATCCCCCTCGGTTTCACATGTGCGCCAGCCAGGCAATGGGCCTAAATTGCGTCCCGGCATGACCTTTACCATTGAACCAATGATCAACGCCGGTGAGCATGACTGGCTGCTGCTGCCTGATGGCTGGACGGTTATCACGAAGGATGGGCAACTTTCTGCCCAATATGAACATACCATCGTCATCACTTCTAATGGGCCAGAAATTCTAACGCCCTGGGATACACTATAGTGCCTTGCTGTTGGTAAATTTCGTACATTAACCCCCTCTAAGAATTCTTCCTTGCCTGCCTTTACTTATGCACAATTACGGTGGGTACGGAAGAAGATTAGGCCTGTCCTCAATCCGGTCTAGACCCGTTGTCAATCCGGTCTAGACCCGTTGTCAATCCGGTCTAGACCCGTTGTCAATCCGGTCTAGACCCGTTGTCAATCCGGTCTAGACCTGTTGTTAATCCGGTCTAGACCCGTTTGTCATCGTGTTTTGATTGATGAGAAAAGGCGAGCTTCTCCACCACATTTCACATTGAAAAGGATAATGTTATGAATCAGTTAGAAGTGGCGACGCTGGGGGGCGGTTGTTTTTGGTGTTTGGAAGCTGTGTATGATCAAATGCGTGGCGTCAGTAATGTGGTCTCCGGTTATGCTGGCGGGCATGTCGTTAAGCCAACGTATAAAGCCGTGTGTACTGGCACGACGGGTCATGCAGAAGTGGTGCAGGTGACGTTTAATCCAGATGAGGTAAGTCTCAAAGAGATTTTGCAGGTCTTTTTTACTATCCATGATCCAACAACGTTAAACCGGCAGGGGAATGATGTGGGGCCGCAGTATCGTTCGGCTGTTTTCTACCATAACGAGGCGCAGAAGCAGGTGGCGGAAGGGGTTATCCGGGAATTGGAAGCGGAAGGTATCTGGGATGCTCCCATTGTGACGGAGGTCAGCCCGCTGGATGTTTTTTATGAGGCTGAGGATTATCACCAGGAATATTACGAGAATAATCAGTATCAGCCTTATTGTATGTTTGTGGTTGCGCCTAAAGTGAAGAAGTTCCGCGAGAAATTTGTGGCGCATCTAAAGAAGTAAGTCATTAACTCTAGTTGCCCCTATCATCTATCATCAGATTGATAGGGGTGGTAGGCGTAGATAGCGTGCCGATTGATAGTCAATAAGGGCACTTTGCGGGTGGGGGCTTTGCGCAGGGTACGCACAGGGTAAATTGAGGCATCGGTCATGGCGAAGAAGTCTTTTGTTTCGTCGAACACGTCATCGCTCCGTGCATCAGCATTGACGTGAAGGTTGCCGCGAATGGCAAACCATTCGGTGTAGATGACAAACGGCCGTTTCGAGGCCAGCATCATCACATTCTCCAGACGTTCCTCTTCCAGCAACGCAATGCCTGAAATGAATTTCTTGTTTAGCACCATCATTTCCTGCTTCATCCCCTTCACCTGAGCATCCGGCATGATGGGATACATCGCCACCTCATCAAAATGCGCCACATCATAACGCTGGTCATTCAGAAAAATCAGCAGGTCTCCCTTAGGTTGAAAGGCAGCACGTACCAAAAAGCCGGGGATAATCACTTCCACTTGAAACGTCGGTAGCTTCAACTCGCCAAACATCTTTGCTCCTTTGTCTTTTCGCCGCTGAATAGACGTTGCGGCTTAACAAGAAATCAACACGTTTACCTGCTACCTATTCTATCTGGAAATAGACGAATGCGCGGGGGAAAATAGTCACCTAAACAAAAAAAAGAGCAGCAGGCGCACCCTGCTGCTCTTAAACGCACATGGTTTACTTCGCTAACTGTTTATCCACATGTCCACCAATTCTTCTGCCGACACCGCTCCCTGCGCCTGCACTACCTTTTCTGCAAACGCCGCTGTCACGTCGTGAATGCGCATGTCTACTAATGTTTCGGCGGTTACGGCCGTTATGCCAGCAGCTAGAATTGACTGAGCAAACTCAGGGGTGACGCCATGAATCAGCATATCTACTAACATTTCTGTCGTTAAATCTGGCAGGTTCAAAGCTGACAGTTGCCGTACCACAGCCGCATTAGCCCCGTGAATACGCAAATCTATGAGAGAAACGGCCGTTACTGGCACGCCCAATGCCACCATCTCCCCCACGAATTCAGGCGTAACGTGGTGAATACGCATATCTACCAACCGTTCCAGGGTCAAATCCGGCAAGCCAAACCCCTGTATCTCTTTGATGAACTCCGCCGTCACATGATGAATCCCCAGGTCAACAATCTGCTCGACAGTGGCATCATCATATCCCAGCTTATAAACTTGCCTGACCAACTCAGGCCGCACCTGATGAATCCCCAAATCCACCACTTCATCAATCGTCATATCCAGGCCCAACTGCCGCAGCTCCTCTACCAATTCAGGTTGAACATGGTGAATGCCCAACTGCACTACATCATCGGTAGAAAGGTCAGTGAACCCCATCGCCTGAAAACGAGCTACATAATCGGGTTGAATGTGGTGAACGCCAAACTGCACAATATCATCTGTAGTCAGGTCAGAAAAGCCCAATTTTTGGAAAGCGTGCAAGTAATCGGGCTGAATGTGATGAATGGCAAACTGCACAATATCGTCAACAGTCAACTCTGGTAGATCGAGCTTCAGCAAGCGGCGCACATAATCGGCCGTGACGTGATGAATTTGTAGCTGCCACAATTCGTCTTGCTGCAAATCTGGAAGCCCAGCATCGGCAATAGCGGCCGCATACTCTGGTGTAATCCGCTGGTAATTGTGGGCAGTTCTCACACGATGAACACGCGCCACTTTAGCTACAGAGGGAATAGGCGGCAGGGGCGGGATCGGGGGGAGTTTTGCAGGGCGCGGTGGCATGGGAACGGCCGTTCCCCCCACACCCAATGCATCCAACAACTTAGCTGCCTCCGCAGCATTAATCTTGCCATTAGCTAACATCTCTAACACATGTCTGCGTTCCTCATTCATGATTGTCTCCTTTTCAATACTACCAACTACGCGCATGTCTATCGCTATCGTGAGTGGAAGAATATTTGAACTTTACGCAAAGGGTAACGACAGCCGGGACGGCCGTTCTCACCCTACCTATTCACCTGTCCTCAAAAGGGGTTACAATGCTTGCGGTAAAGAACTACGGGCGCAATTTTTGCAGCAGCAGCGATGCCTCGTCTACGTCAATTTCATCTTTTTCCAATCGGAGCAAAATTTCCTGCCGCTGCTGCGCCACATCGTCATCACTATCTTCTGCGGCCTCAAAACCCAACACCTCAATAATCTCATTCAGCCGGTTACGAATCGTCCAATAAGACCAGCCAGTTTCCCGTTCCATTTCCTTCACATTCCCCTTGTTCTTCACAAATATCTCCAGGAAATGCAAACTCTCTGGGGCGAGGCGCGAAAAAATATTGGGCTGAAATTGCCCCAGCACCACAGTCTCACACCGGGTGCAGCCCATCTGAGTAACGACCATTTCACCCCCACATGCGGGGCAATGTTCCAATAACTTACGCATTCGCTAAAATTCTCCTAAATGTGGGACATCCATTCAGCGGCTATAAAATGCCGCACTTCAACCGAACGCCCATCACTGCGAACAGTTTACCCAATTATTTTGTACTTGTCAACAACTTTTTGAAATTATTTGTCTTTTATACCAAATATTTTGCATCTACCTACAAACAATTGCGGATTCTGCCCCATTATCAAGCCTCTGCGGTTGACCCGCCCCGCCGATTATCGCCAGCAGACACCAAACGGCCAGCAGGCGTGCGCGACACCGAGTGCGCTCCACCAAAATAAATGCTGCGATTTTGCCAACGATTCACGGCATATCCCCATCCTTCCAATTCCGCTGCCGCTGCCAGATCAAAACCAGCCTCTAACTGCAATACCCCGTTCTCTACATGAACACGACGGATATTCACCGCTTCGTCCAGCTTCATGTGATAGTCCAACAAATTATTCAGCACCTGCAAAATGGCGCTGCGAATACGCTCGCTGCCGCCGCTGCCGAGGACAAGCCGGGTCTGCCCCTTGTGTAGCACAATGGTCGGCGTCATCATCGTGGGGATGCGCTGCCCCGCCGGGCGGGTGTGGAAGCCTGCTGGGTGCAGGTCGGCTTCGCCGCAAATGTTGTTGGGAATGTAGCCTGTACCCGGCACCACGTACCCGGCAGACTCGCCCGCTGTCGTCGTCAGACTAACGGCCAACCCATCTGCGTCCACAACGCTGAGATGGCTGGTGTTGCCGGGGCCAATGGGTTCTGGTGTGGTGGGCGACGGCCGTCTCCCAAGCAACGCCGCCCGCACTTCCGCCTCATACCCAAACACATAGCCATCCGCCAAAAAACGAGCCATCGCCTCGTCAATGGGCAAGGAATCCTGCCACATGTCCCAATCACGCCGCGCCCGGTTTGCCGCCGACATCACCTCAAACAGTAGTTGCAGGTGGCCTGCCGAGCCATGTGCCATCTGCGCCACATCAAACGCGGCCATCAGCTTCAGGGCAAAGGCGGTGAGCACGCCGCCGGTAGAACTGGGCGGCGGCAGCAAAATCTCGTATTCGCGGTATGGCAGGCGAATGGGTTCCAACGGCCGTACCCGATACCGCGCCAAATCCTCAGCCGTGAGCAGCCCACCATGCGCTGCCTGGTCATCCAAAATCGCCTGGGCCAGACGGCCGTTCCGCGCCAAATCCGCCCCCTCTTTCGCCAATGCTTCCAACGTTTCTGCCAGGTGTGGAATGTGCAAGTGTTCGTAAGGTTGGATGATACGGCCGTTCCGTGCAAAAATCTCGCGCATCCCCGCCGTGTGTGTGTACAGAGGCGTCAGCAAATCACACGTATCTGCTTGGAAAGGGTGAATAGCCACGCCATCCCGCGCCAACTGAATAGCCGGTTCCAGCAACTGCGCCAACGGCAGCCGCCCAAAGTCCGCCGCCATCTGGCACAGCCCGGCGATGTTCCCCGGCACAGCGACTGACGCCCGCCCCAGGTGAAAACGCTGCGTCGTCGCCCCAAAATCAATCATCACTTCTGCAAAATCCATGTGCGCAGGCAGGGCCTCTCGCCCCAACCCAGGCATATTGCTGAAGAAGTCGTACACGACAGAACGCCCCGTTTGCGGGCTGTAAATGTGGGCAATGCCGCTGCCCCCCAAATGAACCACGCCGGTTTCAGCAACGAATGAGGCAAACGCGGCAGCAACGGCGGCGTCTACGGCATTGCCTCCCTGCTGCAAAATAGTGGCTCCGGCAACGGCCGTTTCTGGCCCACCGGCGGCAATCACTCCAGGCATAGATAAAACCTCCTGAAATAAGGATGAAGAATGAGGGATGAAGGGTAATTGTTCACCGCCTCTGGTAAGTGCGGTCAATTTTAGCACAAAGTGGGATGAGTCAGGTGTTTAGGTGTCAGGTGTCATGGCACTTCCACACCTGACACTTGATACCTGACACCCGCCCCCTTTCAAGTACAATAGATACACTATGGAACAATTACGTGAACTCATCCCTTTGCTGATTCCGTTGGTGGTGGTGCAACTGCTTCTGATGGTGACTGCACTGATTGACTTGTCGAAACGGCCGTCCACACGCGGCCCCAAATGGGCTTGGGCGCTGGTCATCATCTTCGTCAACATTATCGGCCCCATCATCTACTTCGTATTGGGCCGCGAGGATGCCTGATGTGGACACAGAACGCCCCCTCGCCATTCGCTGCGAGAATCTCAGCCGCACGTATGGCGACGTGCAGGCGCTGAAATCGTTAAACTTGACCATTCCCGCCGGGGCCATTTTCGGCTTTTTAGGGCGCAATGGGGCAGGCAAAACGACGACCATTCGCCTGCTGACCGGGCTGGCTCGCCCCAGCAACGGCCGTGCCTGGATTAACGGCATAGAAACCACCCGTGCCGACAGCGCCGCCCGCGCCCAGTTTGGCTACCTGCCGCAAGACCCCGCCTTTTACACCTGGATGACACCTCTGGACTATCTCGACTACGTGGGACGGCTGTTTCAGATGGACGGCCGTACCCGCCAAAAACGCTCCACAGACATGCTGGCCCTGGTTGGGTTGGAAGAAGCAGCCAAACGGCAAATAGGCGGATTTTCCGGGGGCATGGTACAGCGTCTAGGCATCGCCCAGGCGCTGCTGCACGAGCCGCCGGTGCTCTTTCTGGATGAACCCACCAGCGCCCTTGACCCGGCGGGGCGTTACGAAGTGTTGGAACTCATCAGCACACTGCGCGGGCGAGTGACGGTCTTTCTCTCCAGCCACATTTTGGCCGACGTGGAGCGCGTTTGTGATACAGTAGGCATCATCCACAAAGGAGACCTGCTGCTAGTACAGGAACGCGAAGCGCTGCTAGCGCAGTATGCAACCAACATCATCGCTCTGGAGATTGACCGCACTACCCTACCCCTGCCGGAAACATTGCTAACACAATTAATGGCGCAGCCCTGGGTGCTGGGCACAACGCAAGAGGACAACATATTGCGCATCACCGTCAGCGACGTGAGCGCAGCCAAACGCGCCCTGCTGCCCCTCCTCGCCACACATGATATTGTGCTGAACCGTTATGAATGGATACGGCCGTCGCTGGAAGACATTTTTTTGCAGATAAGCGAGTAACAAGTTGCAGGTTACAAGTTACAGGTTACACGCTGTAACTTGTAACCGATACGCCCTATGACTCTATACATCCTATCCATTTCCTTAATGCTCCTTCTGCCGTTGACGGCCGTTATCTGGCTGCGGCGGCGCTTTGTTGTGCCCTGGTGGTTATTCCTCGTGGGCGCGGCTACCTTTGCCGCCTCGCAGGCATACCACCTGCCGCTGAACAACTGGCTCACCAGTCTGGGCATTATTGGGCCGGTCAACAGTGGTGACCCTGATTTTTGGCGCACGGCCGTTATCCTCGGCTTGTCGGCAGGGTTGTGCGAGACGGCCGCCCGCGCCGTTGGTTACTGGCTGCTCTTCCGCAAAGGCGCAGCACAACGCCGTGAAGATGCGCTGATGGTGGGGCTGGGACACGGCGGCATTGAGGCAATGGGCCTGATTGCCACGCTCACTGCCGCGCAGCTTTCTGCACTGTGGGCAATGCGCGGCACAGACCTGACCACGCTCAATCTGCCCGCCGAGCAATTGACCTTCCTCTCCGGCCAACTGCAAACACTGGGCCACATCACCTGGCAGCCCTTTGCGGGTCTGCTGGAACGAGTGCTGGCTGTGATCTTGCACGTCATTTTGTCGCTGCTAGTGTGGCAGGCGTTCCGACAGCGCAACCTGCTTTATGGCCTGGCGGCGCTGCTGTATCATGCCTTGTTTGATTTTACGGCCGTCTATCTCTCCCAAACGCTCTCGCAAGTGGGCTGGCTCTATCTGGTCTTCCTGGCACTGCTGCTGCCGGGTGGGGTGTGGCTGTGGCGCATGTGGCCGGTGAATGGGGAACGGCCGTCCACTCAGCCAATCTCTACAGAACTGCGGCTGTTTGGCGCGGCACTGCGCAAAGAAATGCAGCAGCAGTGGCGCACACGGCGCGTGTTGGTGGTGCTGGCTGTCTTTACCATCTTCGGCCTGGGGTCGCCGCTGCTAGCCAAATTCACGCCACAAATGCTGACGATGATTGAAGGGGCCGAGCAATTCGCCGACCTCATTCCCGAACCGACACGGGTTGACGCCATGACCCAATACATCAAAAACATCACGCAGTTTGGCTTCATCATTGCCGTGCTGTTGGGTATGGGGGCAGTGGCCGGGGAAAAGGACAAGGGACAGGCGGCGCTCATCTTGAGCAAGCCGCTGCCGCGTTGGGCGTTTTTGCTGAGCAAGTTCATGGCGCAAGGACTGCTGTACGCTGCTGCATTTTTTATCGCGGCGTTGGGAGCCTACTATTACACCACTATCCTTTTTGAGCCGTTTCAATTTGGCGCGTTTATGGCTGGAAATGGATTGCTGCTGCTGTGGTTATTGACGTTTACGGCCGTTACCCTTCTCGCCAGCACCCTAGCCAACAACATTGGCACGGGAGCCGGGATTGCTTTGTTAGGGGCAGTCATGCTGCTGCTGGCGGGCAGCATTCCGCAAATTGCGCCTTTTGCACCGGGTAGTTTGGTGGCATGGGCCAGTCAGTTGGGGCTGGAAACGGCCGTGCCCTTCCAGGGAGGCAGCCTTGTTGCCAACGCCATGCTCATCATTCTGCTCCTCATTAGCAGCCTCGCCGCCTTTGAGACCCAAGAACTGTAACAGTCCCCTGCAAAAACTGACCGTATTGATCCCGTGATGAACTATCTAATTAATCACATTGGCGCAAAAAACATGACAATGCCAACAACTATTCTGGCTTCGGCCCCAACCGCGCCAACTCTTCATCGGCAACAGAGGGTTCTAGCTTCTTAAACAGCGGTTTGGGCTTGGGTAATTGGCGACCAACTGGCACTTCCCCGCGCAACCATATGCCTACTGCGCTTGTGCCGTCGTATGTCAGCCCCACATGACTGCGTGTGGATTCCTGGTATGTCTCCACTTTTTGCTGCCCAAATAGTGTACCTGCTTCGCCCAATAGCTCGTGCAACTGCTGGCTGGTATGCGGCAAAATGGGCGCCCACAACACCTTCAAGCCATTGATGGCCTGCAACGCAGTATACAATGACCGTGCTGTCGCCTGCATATCCGTTTTGGCCGTTGTCCAGGGGCTGGTCTCTTCCAAATACTGGTTCACCAGCGAGGAAAGGCGCAGATTCTCCTGCACCACCGCGCGGAATTTGCAGGCATCGTACAATTGTGCCACGCTGTCAAATGCGGCGTCAATGGTGTCCAACAGTGCCTGATCTTTTGCAGTCAGTTCGCCGGGGTTGGGTACTTCGCCTTTGAAGTAACGCTTGGTCATATTCAGCACGCGGTTCACCAGGTTGCCCCAGTTACCCACCAACTCGCTGTTGTTGCGTTCCACGTAGCCCTGCCAACTCCAGTCGGAGTCGCGGGTTTCGGGCATAACGGCCGTCAAATAATAGCGCAGTGGGTCTGGGTCGTGCCGCTCCAGGGCATCCAGCATCCACACGCCCCAATTCATGCTGCCACTGATTTTGCGCCCTTCCATATTCATAAATTCATTGGCGGGCACGTCATAGGGCAGGTTCAAGGGCTGGCTGCGATCATCGGAGTACAACCCCTTCGACCCCATTAACTGCGCAGGCCAAAAAACAGAATGGAAAGGGATATTGTCCTTACCAATAAAATAAACCGTGCGTGCATCGGGATTTTGCCACCACTGCCGCCAGGCATCCGGCGTGCCATTGTTTTTGGCCCACTCAATCGCCGCCGATAAATAGCCAATCACGGCCTCAAACCAGACGTACAGCACCTTGTCCCCGTATCCATCCACCGGCACGGGAATGCCCCAGTCCATATCGCGGGTCACGGCGCGGCCAATGAGACCCTGATCAACAAAGTTGCGTGCAAAATTGATTACCTGTGGACGCCAGTAACCTTTGCCATCGTGCAGCCACGCTTGCAAACCATCTTCGGCGATGGCGGGCAGGTCAATGAAAAAATGCTCGGTATCGCGCAGTTCCAGGGCGCTGTCGTCGGTCTTGCTGCGTGGGTTGATCAATTCGGCGGCGCTTTCAAAGAGGGTGTTGCAATTATCGCATTGGTCGCCGCGTGCCCGTTGATAGCCGCAGTTGGGGCAAGTGCCTTCCACGTAGCGGTCGGGCAGAAATTTATTGGAAGATGGCGAATACATCTGCTTGGTCACTTTACGGTAAAGATATTCGTTATCCAGCAGCGAGAGGAACATGTCTTGCGAGACCTGAAAGTGGTTCTCGGTGTCTGTGTGGGTGAAGAGGTCGTAGGCCAAGCCCATTTTTTGGAAGAGGGAAAGGAAACGGCCGTGATAATAATCAAAGACCTCTGGCACCGACTTCCCCATCTCCTCCGCCTTCACCGTCACCGGCGTGCCATGGCTGTCCGAGCCAGACACCATCAACACATGGTTGCCACGCAGGCGGTGAAAACGGGCGTAAATATCTGCCGGTAAATAAGAACCGGTGACATTACCCTGGTGAATATCGGCATTGGCATAAGGCCAGGCCACACAAACTAGAATGTATTCATTCATTTAATCTTCTTCTTCCTCGACAAACTCATCCTCATCGAGATCATCCTCATCTTCTTCCGCAATCTCTGTCAAGATTTCTGCCAATAACTCAAAATCGTCTTCTGTGATTTGCAAATAGCTTTCCGGGGCCAGTGTCATCTTACGGAAATTGGGCTGGCTTTCCATCTCTACGGAATCATCAGTCACACCCTTCTCCGGGGAATTGGCCGCAGCATCGACATCCACTGGGAAGAAATAAGCTTCTTCCAGGTCCGTCGTGTAAAAATAATCCTTGGGATCGGCCGTATTAGCCGGGCTGGTGATGGTCGCCACCGCAATAAAGGATTGTGTTTCCAACGCATAGTAAATGATGCGGTCGCCTTGCTGAATTTTCTGCGCCTGTTCGGGTGTGGCAAAGATCACACGCTCGGCCCATCCGGCAAAAGCCATCTCAGTTGGCGAAGACAGGTTGATTGCTTTAATAAAGTGTTGGGTTTTCGAGCTGCTGCTGCGGCTGGAACGGGCACTGCGTTTGGCCGCTTCTGCTTCTTGCTCAACCAGGATATTTTCCCAAATGCGTGCTTGAATTGCCATATTGAGTTCGGCCGTGCTGCCATCGGCATATTTCACCAGCATTTTGGGTGGATAAATGTCAACAACTGTATATTCGCCTTTGCGATTAATGTATTGACCGTTAATTTCAAACTCAAACATTCTTCTTTCTCCGAACTCTGCTCGTAACCTCTTCTTAAAACCTGCTTTGTTTCAAGTTGCTGACAACAATTAACTCACTAATTGATGCCCTGTAGGCCTGAGCAGTCACATTGTAATTGTTTCTTGAGGATGGTCTGCTTGAAAGCGAGAGCATAGTACCGTTTTCATTCGCTCTTTGCAAGTGCTTTTTTTGAGGAAAGTTGAAGAGGGGGTAGGAAATAGGGTACAGGGAGTACAGGGCATTTTCTCTGTATCCTCTATGAATTTTCAGTCACGCTGTATCCGAGGTGTTTACTTGGAATTGATGGCGAATTCTGTGCCTGTCCATGCGGTAAGGGTACGGCCGTCTCCACCACAGCCATCCCGCCAAATCTCCATCACCCCATCCTCATCGCTGTCCATCAAATTGAGATGATTGTTGCAGCGCCCAGGCACAGGCAACAGCGACAAGCTGCCGGGGGCAGTGGTAATGGCGAAAAGCTGCCCACTTTGCTCGTCGCGCAGCAGGGCGTCGGCCACACCATCGCCGGTGAGGTCAACCGTCTCAGCCAGCGAGATGTGGTGAACGGGGTCTGTGCGCGTCGAAAGGGGGACATCCAGAAGTGATGTATAGCTTTGGTCTGCATTGGCGGCTAACACGGCTACTTGTGTCAGGTAGGGGTCAGCGTTGGGGCCATGCCAAAGGAGGAGGAGGTCATCACGGCCGTTTCCCGTCAAATCCAATCCATGCCAGGAGAAACGCAGCGGCGGATTTTGCAAAAGCCAATCCGATTGCAGCATCGCCAATACATCCGACTCTTGCTGGGAAAGACCCATTATGACATCGTTGACAACGCCCTTGACGGCCAATGTGGCAGGTATGGTGGGGGGCACGGCCGTTTCCATCCCCACTTCTTCATTCGGTTCCACAGGGTGTGGGAAAGCAATGCCCGTGCCATCGCCCAGCACTGGCTGGTTACAGCCAAGCTGCAACGTTAAACCCTGCGCGGCGCTTTGCAACCCTACCGTCGCGCTGCCGCCCCGGTTTCCTTCCAGCACGCTCACATCCTGATACAAGAAAACGATGTCGTTGCTGGCCTCAAACAATTGCACTTCAAAGGTCAGCGTGTCGGTGAAGTCACCACCGTAGCGCGGAACACCGTCCCATTCTATGACAAAAATTCGGTTAGGGGCATCGCCAACGACGGCCGTTTCCAAATACCCCGCAAAACTCAAATCTAGATCATCCCAAAACGGGGCAATCATATCTCCCATGTAATCTATTGGGCCGTTGTCCAGGCATTGATTCCCATATTCAGGGTAGCCAGCATTGCCAAGTTGCAGCGTGCCATTGCTGCTTGCTTGCAGCGTGGTATAGGTTGTGCCATAAAAAATGAAGGGGAATGGCAAAGCAACGGCCGTCACGCCATCGTCACTGTACAAAGCCGTGTTCGTCGTTGCATCAAGATAGGCATAATTATTACCCGGTTCACAGGTGTAACCATATTGATCCGGGCCGGGACACAATGCCACCGCTGGGCCAAATTCCGCCTGTGTCTCTCGCCGGAACACAAAAAAGAGGATAACGGCCGTGCCAACCAACAATACCAACCAAAAAATGAAGCGAATACGGGAACTCATAAAAGAAGTTTAACCAAGCCTGAGAAGTGGGGCAAGTAATCAGTAAACAGTAAACAGTAAGTCAGTGAACTGTTTACTGTTTACTGTTTACTGTTTCTGCTCGTTGCGTCAGAAGGTACAAACTGAGCAGCATCAACGCCAGGCAAATAACTTGCAACAAATGGATACCGTTTGCAGATAACCACGCATTTTCACGAAACGCATCAGTGATGAGACGGCCGCCGCTGTATAAAGCCGTACTCAACAAAAATAGCTGCCCGTCAAACAGGCGATCCTGGTGCAAATACCACCAACTACCCAAAGCTAGCAGCGCTGCCAATATCTCGTAAATCTGCACCGGATGCCGCCGCACACTGAACTGCGTGATGCCCCAGGGCATATTGGTCAACTCGCCAAACCCCGGCCCGCCGAGAAAATCGGCCAGGCTGACGGCCAACAGCCCTACAAGCACGCCGGGCACAAGCGCATCCAGTGTAGGCCAAGGGTTAAGTTGGTGAAAACGGCCGTAAAAGAACCCCGCCACCAACGCCACCACCAGCCCCCCCATCAGATCATACCCACTGTTCAACGGCCACACAATCCCCAGCAAATCATTGCGAAACGCCGGCCAATAAATCACCACAAACGTCAGCCGCGCCCCAACAAAACCAGCCAGCAAAGACAAACCCGCCAGGTTATACAAGCGTCCCGCATCTTGCCTCAAATAGCCAGCCGCCCGTTCAATAGCCGTCAGTGCAGCATACGCTCCCAAAATATACATGACCCCCGCTGTTGGCAGGGATAATGGGCCAATGTGCAACGTTGGAAACATAGCACCCCCTACTCTTTCACCAATCGATTAATGCGCTCTTGCAGCACCGCCTGACTAATCGCTCCCACATAAACTTCCCGCACCACACCATACCGGTCAATAAAAATGGTTGTGGGCAAGTTGAATACTTCGTAGGCTTCATTCACACCATTATCCGCATCGTACAACAATGGATACGTCAAACCAAAACTGACGCCAAAGTCAGCAATCGTTGCTGCCGATTCGCCCTGGTTAATGCCCAAAATGGCAACCTGATCCTGATAAGTTAGGCTTAACTCTTGGAAATGGGGCGTTTCCAGACGGCAAGGACCGCACCAACTAGCCCAAAAATTCAGCACAACGGGCACGTCGCCCCCGTTGCGGCTGGTCAATTCAGAAAGTGTGACCGTCGCATCATCACTCCCCACCACCGACAGCGTAAAATCTGGGGCTAAATGTCCCACAATCGGCGCTTCCGTCAGACCAAAACCCAATGGATCATCCATAGGTTCTTGTGAATACCATATCCAGGTCACACCCAACACGGCCAATAGGCCTAACAAAATGTGTTGCTCAAGATGTGCTTTCATAACATTGACGATTTACGATTGACGATTGGTAACTGGTAATTGGTAGCTGGTTGCTGGTGACTGCTTGCTGAACACTGGCGAACCGGTCAGGTCGTAGGCCATCGCCCCGTCAATGTGGATGGGCACAATCTCGCCCAGGGGCAGCTCACCGGGGACGATGACCAGCCCGTCAATTTCCGGGGCATCGCGGTAGCTACGTCCCACACTGATGCCGTCGCCATGCCCTTCCACCAGCACATCCAATGTGCGCCCCACTAACGCCTGATTTTTCGCCAGCGAAATGGGCTGTTGCAAAGCCATCAACTCATCGCGCCGCGCCTCTTTCACCTCTTCCGGCACTTGCGCCGCCACCGTCGCCGACGGCGTGGAAGCCTCGTAAGAATAGGTAAATGCGCCCACGCGGTCGAAGGCCAGGTCTCGCACAAACTGCTTCAGTTCCGCAAATTCGGCGTCCGTCTCCCCAGGGTAGCCCACGATGAAGGTAGTGCGAATGGCTAACTGCGGCATTGCTTTGCGCAGCTTTTCCACTGTGCCGTAGACCCACTCGATGTTGGCGGGGCGGCGCATCCGTTTTAGCGTTTCGCGGCTGCCGTGCTGCAAGGGAATATCCACATAGGGCAATATTTGCGGCGAGGTTGCCATTGTCTCGATGAGTTCGTCGGTGACGTAGCCGGGGTAGGCGTACATCAGGCGAATCCAGGGAATGTCTGGCGCAGCCTGTGTGATCATGCGCAGCAATTGGCTGAGACCATTCTTCAGCCCCAAGTCATGTCCGTAATCGGTGGTGTCTTGGGCGATGAGGATCAGCTCTTGGATGCCTGCTTCTTGCAAGGCCAGGGCTTCGGCAACGATGGCCTCTAGCGGGCGGCTAACGTGTGTGCCTTTGATTTGGGGGATGGCGCAAAAGGCGCACGGCCGTCTGCAACCATCCGATATTTTGAGATAAGCGCTGCGCCCTTGTACGGCCGTGCGCAGCACCCCCTTCTCATCCAAGCCCACCGTCGTCGCCGACTCCGGCAAATGATAGAGCGGTTCCGGGTGCTTGTTGCGGCGCAGTTGGCGCACAAAAGGCACAATATCCATCCAGCGCCGCGTGCCAATCACGCCATCCACGCCGGGAACCCACTCCACTACTTCCGCGCCGTAGCGTTGCGCCATGCAGCCTGCGGCAATCAGCAGTTGGTTCTTGCCCTTCAATTCTGCCAATTCACGCAATGCGCCGATGGATTCCTGCCGCGCTTCCTCGATGAAGCCGCAGGTATTGACAATAAGGACGCTGGCATCATCGGGATCGGCCGTGCCATCAAACCCGGCATTCATCAACAGCCGGGCCATGCTCTCCGAGTCAACCGTATTTTTGCTGCAACCCAGGCTGAGCATAAAAAACTGTTTCTTTTGTTTATGTTTACTCATGGAGTGTTGTTTTGACTTGTTCAGACCGCTGTGTGAAACGTAAAACGTGAAAAGAGATTCATCACATTTCACGCTTCACGTTTTACGTTATTCAGTCGTGCGCCAAACTTCTTCTCGCGCTTCCTGGAAACCGCCCAATCGCCCTAATTCCACTTCGTTGATGGTGGCAACAATGCCAAAAGCATTGCCGGTGAGTAAGGTGACTTCACTTTCGGCCGTCCACTCGTACACATCGCCACGCTTGGCAATGCCGCTAAAGCGCACATCGCCGTCTACCGTCACTTCCATCCAGGTGCGCTCAGTAATATCCAGGCGTAGGTTAATCGTATCCATCGTCGCCGGAAGCGGCGGGCGCGTGGGTGTTGGCGTTGGATTGGCCGCGCCAAAGTCGTTGCGGCTTGTATTAAGAATGGCGTCCTCTGTAGGGGCAAGCGGATCAACTTCTTCTGCCCCATCCGGTGTAGCCTGGTCAACCGCATCCCCGTTGGTCAGGTTTTGCAATACATCATTAATGCCATCAGTAAGCGCACTTGTATTATCTTCGCTGCTGAACAGGGAAAAAGCGCGGCTGGCAACCAAGACTAATGTGGCGATAAGGGCAAGAATGATAAACAGGCGCAGAACGGATTGAGGATCGCGCTGCTGCCCATCGGCTACTTCGTAATTAACGGGGTCGAAAAAGGGCTGGTCATCGCGCAGAGGAAGAGGTTTTTGGGGTAATAAATCTGAAGGTGTAGGGGAAACGGCCGTTTCCACCACATGCTCCTTCACCAATTCATACCGTTCCAACAACGGCTGCGGATCGAGGCCCAAAAACCGCGCATAATTTCGCAAAAAACCACGCACGTGCACCGGTGTTGGTAGCGCTTGATAATCGCCGTTTTCCAACGCCTCCAGAAAACGGCGATTAATCCGCGTTTGTTCCTCTACCTGTGCTAACGTGAGACCTTTAGTTTCACGGGCCTCACGAAGGACATGTCCTAACTCGTCCATTTGGAAAAAAAGTCACTGACAAAGCAGTGACTCTCGAATGAAAGCGGGTTGCAAAAGGCGTCGATTACTCGGCCGCAGCAACTACTTCCAGCTCTTCAGCCTCTGCGGCAGGTGCCTCAACGGCTTCGGGCTGTTCCGCCTCATCCGCAACAATCACGGTCAATTCCGGCTGGAAATCCCCGCTTAAACGCACAACAATGGGGTGTTTGCCAAGTTGGCGCAGCGGTTCTACGCCAACTTTGCGCCGGTCGATTTCCGTACCCAATGCTTCGTTTAGCGCATCAGCAACCTGGGCCATCGTGATGGAACCATACAGTTTGCCTGTTTCGCCAGCGCGGGCGGTAAAGGTCAGAGTGACTTCTTTAATCCGTGCGGCAAGAGCTTCATACTCAGCACGAATCTCGGCACGACGTGTTTCAGCACGTTTGCGCCATACTTCCGCTTGTTTCATCACTTTTGGCGTGGCTTTTACTGCCAGTTCATTGGGGATGAGGAAATTACGGCCGTAACCATCCGCTACATTAAAAACTTCACCTGCAAAACCAAGATTTTCTACATCTACTTTTAACAGCACTTTCATAGCTGCACTTCTCTCCATAATTTTTTATTTTGCCAGCAGAAAATATTATCAGAGGGGGGCGAATTTGACAAACTGCACGAGTGGCGGATTTTGCACGCACAGTCGCTACTCGCCACTTACGTTTGTCGTGTATACCTCATCCATCGCTACCAGCACATCATTCAATTCATTAACTTCTTCGGAAATTTCATGGCGCAGGCGGCGGGCACGACTGCTGTCAATGTCCTTCGCCTCTACCAGCATGGTTTGCGAATAAATCGTACGCAAAGAAGTCAGGGTGTTTTCAAGCTGCAATTCGGCACGCTGAATGGTGTTTTGCAGTCGTTCCACTGTGTCAATCTGCTTTTGCAGCCCTTCGATGGTGGTAGAGATGGTTTCTTTTACGGCCGTATCCGTCTCCAACACCAACTCCTGCTGCAACTGCGCCAGCCGCATTTCTGCCCGTGTTCTGTCTCGCACCACAATTTGCTGGTCGCGGCGATAGCGATCAATACGCTGCGCCAGATGGTAAACATGCTCTAGCCATTCATCAATTTGCACGCCAGTTTGGGTCAACTCATCTTTCAACAGCGAGTCCCCCTGCCCGCGCACAGCTTCTTCAATGCGTCCCCGATACTCTAACGCGTCCTTAATTTGGCGCTGCAACTGCTTGTCGCGTAAACGCTCCGGTTCAAAGTCATGGCGCAACAGGCCAGCAGCCACTTTTTCACCAAATTTGGGATCGGACAAACTGCTGTAAACAAGTCCCCCTTCTGAAACCAGCCCGCCAATAAGCCATATCCACCAGGGAATGAAGCTAACGACTGGCAAACCTGTGAGAGACAGTACAGTCAGCAGCAATGTAAGGGAAATAACCACCGCGCTTTCCCAGCGGAAAATAGATTCTTGGAAAATCGCCTTTTGTACTCTTTCTTCGAGCGCTTCGCGTGCTTCACTCATGACGTTTGATTATAGCGTGAAAGGTGAAACGTGAAAGGAACCCATCACGCTTCACGTTTCGCAGATACTTTTTGCATCAGTTGTTTGAATTCTTCTTTTTTGACGGAGTCAGTCGTAAATTGCAGGGCAGAATTGAACGTGTCTAAACTGCGTTCGTAAAAACCAAGTTGGGCGTAGGTCATTCCCAGGTAACGCAAATATAAAAGTTGGTGTGGTTCTTTCGCCGCCGCACGCTGCCAGTGAAGAACGGCCGTTGCCAACAACCCCTTTTGCACATATTTCCGAGCCGCAGCATGATAATCGCTGCCATATTGCAGCCCCTTATCCAACTGAGCGCGAAGCTGTTCATCCACCTTATCAAAATCGGGCGTAACGAGCAGGAAGGCAAAGATAAGGGCAAGAACGGCCGTACCCATCTGCAAAGCGCGAATGATCCCTGCGCCACCCTGAGCAAAAGGGCCGATAAAATTGGCGATGGATGGGTCAATCCCCGTCAACTGCACTTCCAACGTGCTAAAGTCCAGGGGTAACAAAACATTGATGACCCCCAACAACAGCAGCAACCCGCACGCAAAAATCGTGCCGATATGTGCCCATGTTTGCCGATAATAAACTCCTACAGCCAGGATTAAAAAGGCGACCATCCACACACCCGCCAAAATCGCGCCATAGAGTACGCGCTCAATGATCATGGCGTACAAGGCCTGGATGAGGAAAAACTGACCCAACCCTGCCAGCAAAATCCAAAAGAGGTGCAAATTGGTGCTGGGCTTTTCGTAGCGGTATCGTTTTTCTATGAGATTGTGCTGGCAGCGCGGGCATTGGCTGGCATCTTCGTCTATTTCTTGGGCACAGTAGCCGCATACGGCCGTTTCCCGCGACCACACATCATCATAAGTCGAAACCGAGGCAACCCCCACCTCTGGCACTTGCTGCAAATTCGTGGGGTCTCGATAACGCCACTCCTTCACCTGCCTTTCTGGGTAAAGAACGGCCGCTGCCGGAGAAATAGGAGCATACTCTTTGCGCACAATAATTTCCGCATCCTCAGCTTGTGTGTCTGCAATATCCGCATCCGCCATGCGAGCATCCGCTTCCACTTGTGCGGCTCGTTCCAACTTCTCCAGGCCACGCCGTGCCAATTCATGCTGCGGATTCAGCGTCAACACATTTTCCAGGCAGACACGACGGTCATTGTCTGTTTCTACAACACCAGAAAGCCACAGCCACGCCTGCTCATTCTGTTCATCGCTCTCCACCACTTTCAAAAGCAAGCGCCGCGCCTCGATTTTATTGCCAGCCTTCACTGCGGCAACGCCATCCCGCAGCCAGCTCTGCACATCTCCGTTAGCCATGTCCATCACAGGGCCATCCATAAAGCAAAAAGGGACGGGGCAGGATGTTTATCCTGTCTCATCCCTTTACCCCTTTTATCGAAAATCGATTACCAGGAATTAAATATCCGAACTCATCGCCGCCGCGTCTTCACCCTCGTCTTCTAATTCCAACGAAGGGGGTTGGGCTAACCCCAGGCGCCGCTTCCGTTCCTCTAGTTGAATGTCTAGTTCGCCCTTGCCCAATACATCGTCCATTTGCGTATCCAGGCGGCTGGCGTACATCTCCGCATGGGCAGAAGCTTTATCCAGGCGGGAGCGAATGGATTCGCCCAAGCGGGCCATATCGGCATCGCCAGCGCCTACCAGGTCGTCCAGGCTTTTGATGGTTTTCACCGTCTGCTCTTTCGACTTCGCCAGTTTCATCAAGGACTCTAATTCGCGTTGTTCCTGGCGAATTTCTTTCAGACGAGCTTGCAACTTGAGCCGGGCATTTAGCAGTGCTTCGTATTCTCGCTTCTGCCGTACCCACTGTTCATGGTACTGCTCTTGTAAACGACGATTGGAGTTCATTTCGTTTTGCGCAGCGCGGGCCAAATCCTCTTTGCCTTGCATCAGGAAAACGTCAATATTGCGGTCGAGTTGATCGGCCTTTTTCTTGTATTCCAGATATTTGCGCTCCATGGTTTTGACTTCGCCGCCAACAGTGGCAGCGGCGTCTTCTAAATCTTGCAGATTCTTTTCCGCATCGCGTGCATATTGTTTCATCACGGCAACGGAGTTTGCCTCTAAGGCGCGGTCAACCATCTCGTGCAAATTTGCCTGGATGAGGGTTTGGGTCTTTTCCAGTAATGATGCCATTTAATTCGTTCTCCTTTTGCTGGAATTCAGGACGGATTCAATTATTTGTACGTACAAGCAAATCTGATGTTGCAACAGGCATGGTGCTTGTGCAAAAGTTGCTTAAATTCTGTGGTTCATTGTAAAGCAACTAGAGGTGTTTTTCAATGCGTGGCAAAGGTAGGCTGCTCATCATTTTCTGGATGGTAAATGGGCAGGGCAATGACAATGTCTGTTCCTTCCAGGGTGTCGTTGAGCAGGAGACGGCCGTTATGCAAAGCCACAGTGCCGCGCAAAATACGAATACCAGGGTCGGTGTTGAAGGAAACGGCCGTATCCAACGCTGCCGTAAATGCATCAATCAATGCAGAAGACAGGGGGACAGGCACATGCACAACAAGATGCAGTTCATCCCCCATACACACAGATTGCAACTTCAAGTCCCCCTGATAGCCCACTTCAATACAATAACTGACAACAATCTCCACAAACCGTATCAGACTAGTTGATATGCTCACTCCATCGCTGTACACCTGCGGCATCTCTTCATCCATTTCACAATGAATTGTAATGCCCTGACGACCCGCTCTGAGCATTTGTTTTTGTCCAGCCTCATACAAAAGCAGCCCCATATCGCGGATGGGCTGCGCACGTAAGGCAAATGCCGTCTCCGCTTCGCCTGTCTCCAACTCCGCCATCGCTATCAAATCCTCTACCAGGCGCGTCAATTTGACACTCCCTTCCTTGATACTGCCCAGAGAGTATTTTAAGTCTTGATCGGTATGTACATTCGCCATCCCCGAAATAAGTTTGTCAGAATATTTTGATACTGCGGAAAGCGGCAAACGAAAATCTGGTGTGATGAGTTGGAGAATGCTGCGCTTTAGGCCGTCGAAGTCTTGTGCAATGACGCTCTGTTTTTGGAAATGCCGGTCTAGTTGGGTGGTAACAAGTTCTAGTAGTTCATCGCTATCGTAGGGCTTGGTAATATATTCTTCCACACCGCTGCGCCAGCCGCGATGGATGTCGCTGTGTTCTCCTTTTGCTGTCAGGAAAATAAAGGGGATTTGTACCCATTCTGGCTTTTCGCGTACCTTTTCCAGAAATTCAAATCCCCCTATTTCGGGCATCATGATGTCGGAGATAATGAGGTCTGGTTCGTATCGGTTCAGGACTTCGAGACCAACACGGCCGTTTTCGGCCGTCTCTACATGCAAATGATATTTACCAGCAGAAATCTCTAGCAGTTCTTGCAAACCTGCTAACAAATGGGGGTCGTCTTCCACGATCAAGACTTTTGCCTGATGCAAATTGCCATCTGTGTCTTGTACGGCCGTTACACCCATTCCCTCTTCGTAAGCCGGCAAGATCACCGTAAACACACTGCCCACTCCGCCGTCCCGATTTTCCGCCTCAATGGTGCCACCGTGCAAATCAACCCATGCTTTAGCAATGGTCAGGCCAATGCCCGAACCCTGCTGCTCCAACTGCACACGATTATGTTGGAAAAACAGGTCGAAGAGGCGTTCTTTCATTTGCGGGGGAAAACCTACCCCTTCATCTACAAAAGCAATGCGTACCTGTCCATCAACCACCTGGGTTTTTAGATATACACATCCCCCACCCCGCACACGGCTGTGGGTAAACTTCACGGCATTTTCTAGCAAGCGTACAAAAACCTGCTGTAAACCATATGTATCACCCAATACAGGAGGCAATGCTGTTTCTGGTTGGTAATGAATTTGTACAGCAAAATCATTCGATTTGGGCTGCACATCTATAACGGCTTCCCGAATCAACTCTGGTAAATTGCGGATCGGTCGGGCATTCACTTGGAACCGCTTCTTCATCTCGCCGGTACGAATCTCCAACACCTGAATAAAATCTTCTACCAGGCGGGTTAAACGCACACACCCAACCTGAATACCGCGCAAAAATTCCTGAAAATTATCATCGTCTTGCATACGGTTCATGCTGTCGGCCAGCATCTCATAGTAGGCAGTTACATATGTCAGGGGTGTGCGAAATTCATGATTGAGAATTTGAAGAATGTCTTTTTTTAACCCGGTCATAATTTCCTGCCGGGTTTGGCTCAGTTGGAAAGCGCGATCTAATTGGCTGTGTATCAATTCTAAAAACTCATTGCTGTTAAAGGGCTTGGTAATATATAAGTCTGCTCCGCTAGAACGCCCCTTGTGAATGTCCTGCTTTGATCCCTTGGCGGTAAGAAAAATCACTGGAATGTGTACCCAATTGGGATTTTGCCGTACACGTCGCAAAAACTCAAAACCGTCCATTTCTGGCATCATGATATCCGAGACGATGAGATCGGGAATCTGTTGCATAATTGCCTCCAGCCCCAAACGGCCGTTTCCCGCCGTCACCACCTGCACATCATACTCCCCCAATTCCACCAGCGTCAGCAGGTCTCTCATACCCTCCAACATAGATGAATCGTCTTCAACAAGTAATATGGTAGCTGGAGTCGTTGTCATGACTTAACCTTCACAGTCGGCCTCCCCACTGGAGATTACCGTAAATGAATAATTAACAACTAATTGTGAATTGTAAATGGAGCGACCCGTCACAATTCATTATTCTCAATTCGTTATTCATTATTTTTTGTTGATATTGCCGTAGGCGACTAACACCGCCCCATATTATAGCACAAGCGCAGCTCCTGTTAGCGATCAGGCAACGGCCGTCCCCCCACCCCCATCTATCTCCCACAAAAGCGTATCAGAACGCAGCACCAATTCCCGTACCTGGTTATTGGGCAGCATAATCAAGACGTGACGGCCGTTTCCATCCAACCACTGCCGCCCTTGCTCCACAGATTGCCAACGGCCGTGCAGCAGCATCCGCCGCACCCGTACCGCGCCATCCTCCGCAAACGTACAATCAACACCCACCACCATCATCATCACCGTTTCCGCCAAAACCAGGCGAGCTTACGATACTTCACCCACTCATAATACGCCATGTACAGGCTCAAGCGCAGGCCATGTGCGCCATCCACGTAACCGCGCAGCGTCACAAAACGCCACCAAAACTGGCGCAGCGGCTGCAAAATAAAGTTATGTAAACGCGGACGTGCTCCTTCCTCGTGCAAAATAGTCGCCTCATACGTGGAATAAGCCCGCTGTTTGGCGTGGAATTGCGCCGTGTCGCGGTAGTTATAATGAATAAGTGGCTGCTGCAAATGACCCATTTCGCCATCTACCACCGCCACCTCATGAACCGGCCGTTCATAATGCACACAGCCATGCTTAAACAGTCGCAGTTGATAATCTGGATACCAACCCGTCGCCCGCGTTAGCTTGCCAAAAATGTAATTATGGCGCGGCACGTACCAACCCCGTTCCGGGCGCGATGCAATGACGGAGCGAATCTCCTCCGCCAGTTCCGGCGTGCCGCGCTCATCTGCATCCACAAAAAACACCCAATCCGTCTGCAAGCTGTTCAATGCGGCATTGCGCTGTTGGGCATAATTCTCAAAGCGATTTTGCAGCACGTCTGCGCCTGCCATCTCCGCCAACGACGCCGTCTCATCCTGGCTGAAGCTGTCGTAAACCAGCACGCGGTCAGCCCAGCGCAGACTTTCAATGCACGCCTGAATATGTTGGGATTCGTTGAGGGTGAGGATAACGGCCGTTAGTTCCATGATTTTAGTATCAGGTGTCAACGTGTCAGGTGCCAGGTACTTGATACTTGACACCGAAACACCTGACACGTCTTATCCGCTTTCATTCGCCCAAATCTGCACCACTTCCTGATAAGCACGCTTCAAATCAGGATCGCTGGTTTGGGCAGCTTTCTTTGCCATGCCCAAGCGCACCAACCGCGCCGCCATCGCCCGCGTCAACGGATTATGATGACGGTGATAAAGCTGCGCCCGGCTGCGCCACAAGTTAATCACCGACTGCGCTGGAATCTGGCGGGTGCTCTCGCCGCCAAAATGCACCACTTCCGCCGCCGGAACCGCATAAATCTTCCAGCCTGCCTGCCGCACGCGCCAGCTCCAGTCTATTTCTTCGCAGTACATGTGGAAGGATTCGTCAAAGCCGTGAGTCGTTTCGGCAACGGCCGCACGCACCATCATCGTCGCGCCCAATGGAAAATCTACGGTGAAGGGAGTGCGATGGGATTCGTAAAAACGGCGCGGGTAACGGCCGTTCAATCGTGTCTCATACAACCGGGCGGGCAGCGAAAATAAATCAAACACAAGCTGAACCAGGCCGGGGAAACGGAAGGCACTGTGCTGGAAACGGCCGTTGCCATACACCAACCGCGCCCCAGCAATCCCTGCGTGCGGCCGTTCAGCCAGGCACGAAACCAGGTGCGTCAGCGCTCCAGGGCGCAGCAGCGTGTCCGGGTTCAGCAAAAAATAAAAGCGGGGGCTGCTGGCCGCAGCCGCCTGCATCCCCTGGTTATTTGCCGCACCAAAGCCCACATTCTCCTCATTCGCCAGCACATGCACTTGCGGAAACACATTGCGCACAAATTCCACTGTGCCGTCCGTCGAGGCATTATCCACAACCCACACTTCGCCATGCAAACCAGACAAGCGAAAATCCGCAAATACCGAGCGCAAGCAAGGCCCCAGATAATCACGTACATTCCAACTAACGATAACGACAGCTACATCAAGCACAGGTTTATCCAATTAGTAATTAGCAATGAACAATTAACAGTTAACGTAATGCCCAAATCTCATCCTCAGTCAATCCCAATGTCTCAATCACAAAACGCAGCGGTTCATAAGCGGCGTCATCAGCCGGGGCAAGACCACCCCAGGCATAAAAATCACCTGCACACAACGACTCTGCGCACGCCTGCGATGCACCAAATTCCGCTAGCAGCGCCGTCACCTGCCGCGCCAACCCCAGCGGGAAGTCTGCGCCCAGTACCACTGCCTCGTTTGGAATTTGCGCACTTAAGGTAATGACACGCGTCTGGTCATAAATGCCCGGTTCAATATCAAAAATGCCGGAGCGAGCATCGCGCAGACGATAGCCGCCGTACTGCGGTTCGCCCAGCACCAGCACGTAGCCAATCGGGCTGCGTGTGGGCGAAATGCCCAATGCCCGCCACAATTCCGGGCTGTCCTCACCGTACACCCATTCCTGCTCTTCATAGGGCAAAATAGGTGGAATGTAGGTGGCAGTGGCAAAGTCTACGTCGCCGTTGAACACAGACAGCATCGCGCTGTTATCGCCCTGTACAGGCACTATTTCGCCCGGCGCGATGCCTGCATCCAGCAGCATGGCCTGGAAGTAGAGGAAGTTGGGCAGGCTGTTCAAATCGGGCACGGCCCAGCTTTGGTCGGCTAAATCAGTAAGCTCAAGAAGGCCGCTGTCGCGCCGGGTGACGATCATGCCGGTTTGCCAGGTACGGCCGTCGTTAGAAACGGCCGTATTCGCCAACTGTACGCCACACTGCTCATTCGCCAGCACATACCCCATCGCCGAGAGCACACCTACCGTATCCACTGGAGCCATGCACATCAAATCAATCAGCGCCTGCTCACTGTCCACCACGCCAATGGCAAACTGCAATCCTGTCGCCCCGGCAAGCGCATCAGCCAACACCTGTCCCCGGCTGGTAATGATGGCGCTGTTATACGTGGGCGGGAAAAGCAGTTGAATCGGCCGTTCCGCCGACCCTAATGGCGACCGCGTCACCTCTACCGCCACTTCCTCCGTCACCGTCACCATGCGCGTCACTTCCACCGGGGGGGCTGCCTCTTGCGAAACCAACCGCGTCACTTCCACCACCTGCGGTGCTGACAAAGAGGCCGGTGTTCCTGCATTATCCAAAGCTGGTGCTGCGCTGGTTGCTTCCACATAAAAAACCTGCGGCTGACAGGCCGCCAACAGCATACTTATCATCAACGTCAGGAAAAAGAGTTTCTTCATCGCTTGCCTGTCTTTTCATCATAGAGATTAGCCAATCTCTCATCTCAAGGGTCAAAATAGTTTATCGTCACCCCTATCCCCTGCCAATGATACTTACCCGAATCTCATCCCTCTTTAGCTAACTCTCCAAACATCCCCAGCAAATCACTCAGCAACGGGAGGAAATGGTTTAGAAACAAGGAGAAATCATTCCGCACCCCGTAGCAATCATAAAGACTTATGGATAAATCATTCCGCAACAAGGAAAAATGATTCAGCAACGAGAGAAAATGATTATGCACTGCGTATCAATTATAAAGACTTATGGGTGAATCATTCAGCAATAAGGAAATATGGTTCAGAAACGAGGAAATATGATTTAGGAACAATGAATAATGAATAGTGAACAGTGAATAATGGTTCTTTGGGAATCCATGGAGTAATCAAGGCGTGAAACGTAACCAGCGGTTCATCACGTTTCACGCTTCACGTTTCACGGCAAACCCCGCGAAATCCGAAAGACCCTGAATAATTAAATCATTAATTATTCACTGTTCCGTAGGCTCATTACACCAACTTTTCCCGCGCCCGTGCGCTGAGATAATCCATACTCCAGACCATGACCACAATCGCCCAGGTCGCCGTCCCGGCAGCAGAGTATTGGTTCAGACCCACCCACAAGCGGAACTGCTGTCCAATGCCGCCGCCGCCCACAAAACCAATGACGGTAGACATGCGAATGTTGATGTCCCATTGGTACAAAATGAATGCCAGGAACTTGGGGACAAGCTGCGGGATAATCGCATACACCAGTGTTTGCAGCCTGCCCGCACCCACAGACGTAAGCGCCTCCACCGGCCCGGTATCAATTTCTTCGATTGTCTCGGAAAATAGTTTGCCTAGATTGGGGATGTTGTTCAGGGCCAGCGCCAATACACCAGCAAAAGGCCCGGCGCTCACCCAGGCCGCACAAATCAATACCAAAATCATTGGCTCCACAGAACGGAAGAGATTGAATAACGTGCGGAATGCGTAATAGACGGCTCGCCCCAACGGCGTGTCGCCCATAACATTGCGGGCGGCAAAGAAGCTGAGGGGGATAGCAAAAAACGCGCCCAATGTGGTGGCAAGTAAGGCCATCAACAGCGTGACCAGAGAGAGATTGAAGACGGTTTTGAGCGATTCGCTGATCTGCGGCCCACCAACGACTTCATCCCAGGTGATAACGACCTGCCCCGGCGCGTTGCGCTCGGAAGTAGGGTCTACTTCCATCAGGGGATGAATGGCGGTTTCCAAACGCAGCGAGCCTGTCTCGTCTGTCTCGCAGCAATTGGATTGGATACGCAAATAGGCGTCATCGGCAAAGGCCCAACGCACGGAGACATCCGTATTGGGCGGCAGTTCATGCCCGGTGATGATGAGGGGATCGCCCACATCACCGCAGGAAAGGGAAAGGTTGACTCTTGCACCGCTAATAGATGAAATGCTTGATTCGCCAGAGCCACAGGGGACGGGAAGTACGGCCGTTACCAACTGCTCTTCGACTGGCCGGTCTGTCACATCCGGCACAGCAAACGCCTTAATCAAACGCCAGCCATCGGGTGCACCACGCACCAAATCCACCAGATCAATTTGCGAGACACGCCACGACCAGGCAAAGACCAGCACAAAGCCAAGCACAAACGCGCCGCGCGTCAGTAAACGCCGCGTTGGGCTGATTTCCCGCGTTACCGGCGAACCAACGATGATGCGCTGCCGCAGCTTGCCAGACACATAGTCCAAAATGGCAATCACCAAGACAATGGCGATGATGGCCGTTGCCATAGCCGAAAAACGATTGAGGCGAATCCACTGGATGACAAGAAAGCCCAAACCGGCATCACTCACCAGGCCAATAACGGTGGACATACGCACATTGATGTCCCAACGATACAGCGTAAAGGAAGTGAATGTGGGGAATATTTGCGGCAGCACAGCATACACAGCCACTTGCGGCCCGCGTGCCCCCGCCGCTCGTAACGCTTCAATCGGGCCGGGGTCAATGCTTTCAATTGCTTCGGAATATAGCTTGCCCAAAGCAGCAACAGTATGCAGCCACAAAGCCAACGTGCCGCCAAACGGCCCCAAGCCCACCCACACAGCAAATACGATGGCCCACATGAGGGTCTCGATGGAGCGGATAACGTTGAGGACGGTGCGGGTGACAGTGTAAATGAAGCGGGTGACACGGTTGCCTTCCATCAGGTTGCGTGCCGCCAAGAAGCTGAGGGGCACGGCGAAAATAACACCCAAAATGGTCGCCATGAAGGCGAGGGCAACGGTTTCGCCAATTTTTTCCAGTACCAGGCTCAGGGTTTGGGTCTCTTGCAAGGAACCGTAGGGGCGGTGCTGCTCGGCGCGAATGGTGTGGGTTTGAGTCTCGCCGGGGCCAGGCTGCTGGGTAACGGGTACGGCCAGGGGGGCTTTGATATCGATCTGGAAACGGCCGTTCTCATCTGTCGTAAACACAACCGGCTCACCATCCACAATCACGCGCTGCACATCGCCAATGGGGTTAAGCCACCAAATCTCTCCTTCAAAATTAGGGAAGAACCCCTCTCCAGATACATGCACCGTGTCGCCAACAGAAGTACAGGCCGTATTGATCGTCAGCTTAGGGTCTTCTGTAGGCAGTCGATCCGGTTCTGGCAATGGGTCAATGCAAGGAACCTGAATGGGAACCAGCCCCGCCACATCTTCGGTGGGATATTCAAATAATTCTGGCTGTGTCAGCGCTTTGAGATAGGGCAGCATAGAAGGCCAGCCGCTGACCAAACGGCCTGGCTGTATCTCAGTGGCCTGCACGCCCATGCCATAGACAATAATAGCGCCAAAAAGAAAAGGAATACCGATGCCGGGGGTACGGCCGTTACCCAACTGAAACGCATCCCAGGCCGCCCAAAGCCAAATAGCCAACAACGGAGCCAACAAAGCCCAGGCACTACCCCACAGCACCAATCCCAACAAAACCAGGATAGCAACCAACACACCCACACCGCGAACACGATGCTTCAAAACAAATTGACCACTGCCCGGAAGCAATAACGAGAATAACGCCGCCTGCCACGCTGCCACAGAAGAGACGCCCTTCGATGTTTGCATCACAGCTCCTCCCCTTTAATCTTGCAAGTTACCACCGACAGTCACCATTTCCGCCTCTTCGCCATACACTTCCTTGAAACGTTGGCGCGTCAAATCGGCTGGCACCCCATCAAAAACTAACTCGCCATCTTTTAACCCAATCACGCGTGTGGCATAACGGTGGACTAAATCCAAAAAGTGCAGACTACACAAAACTGTAATTCCATCCTGGCGGTTCAAAAGTTCCAAATATTGCAAAATAGAGTGAGCCAGCACCGGGTCCAGGCTGGCAACCGGTTCATCCGCCAGCATCAGGTTCGGTTCCTGCATCAACGCCCGTGCAATACCCACCCGCTGCTGCTGCCCGCCAGAAAGCTGGTCGGCTCGCGTATGAGCCTTGTCAACAATGCCCACTCGTTCTAACGCCGCCATCGCTCGCTTATGATCTTCTGCCGGAAAACGATGAAACAAACTCCCCCAAGGGTGTGCATAACCTAATCGGCCAGACAACACATTTGTCATCACACTGCTGCGTTTAACCAAATTAAACTGTTGGAAAATCATGCCGATCTGGCGGCGAACACGACGCAGGTCTTTGCCTTGTGCGGCCGTCACATCCTGATCATGCCAAACAACCCGGCCTTCGGTGGGATCGATGAGCCGATTAATACAACGCAAAAGGGTAGACTTCCCAGAACCGCTCAAGCCGATGACAGCTAAAAATTCACCATCCTCGACTTCAAACGAAACATCTTTCAGCGCTACCGTACCATTAGGAAATACTTTGGTCAGATTTTCAACGCGTAGCAAGCCCAACCTCCTTGACAAGAGAAACCGAGTTTTGGGTAAAAACTCGGTTTCCCATTATAGAAAAAGGGGGAAAGGCTTCCCTCTCCCCCTTTCCAGCATCAACTCATCATTCTACTGCTGGGCTAGAGACTCAATGTCAATGCCCGCCTTGCTCAAATCAGCACGGAAGCCATCATAGAAACTGTCATCCGCACTTTGCAACCCGGCAATGGAATAAAGCGTGTTCAGGGCATCTTTGCCTTCTTCCGTAGCCGCAATCTCAAGCAGCGCAGCCACAATTTGGTCACGCATTTCCTGTGGGAAGTCCTTCGTGAAAGCCACGTTATCGTTGGGGATGTCTGTCGTCGTAGCAAGCACAACCACTACTTCCTTTACGTCTGGCAAATCTTCTTCCACCGAGCTACGTGCATCATCAAAGGTTGCTCCTGCATCACAATCGCCATTGTAAACCTGTGTAATGACGTTGTTGTGGGAACCAGCTTCAATTTGTTGTGCAAAATCTGCATCGGGATCGATGCCATTGGCAAGCAGCATAATGCGGGGGATGATGTAGCCAGAGGTCGAGTTGGGGTCTACCCAGCAAAAGACCTTGCCTTTCAGATCTTCCAATGAAGCAATGCCACTATCCGCACGAACGTTGATTTGACCTTTGTAGGAGGTGCTGCCAAAGCGTTCTGTCACCAATGCAGCATCAACACCGTACTTTTCATTCGCCAGCACGTAATTGAACGTGTTCAGCCAGCCAATTTGAGCCTGGCCTGCACCCATCGCTTCCCGTACTGCGGCGAAGTCTGTACCAACGTTGGCTTCAATGACCAACCCCGTTTTGTCGGAAATCATTTGCGCCAGTTGGTCGCCGCTGGCAATGATGTCTTGGGTATCACCAGAGGGCACAAAAGACATCACAATGGGGTTGTCCTCTGTACCTAGTTCTGGTTCGCCCCCACAGGCGGCCAAGACCAACAACAGCATACTCAAAACAACTATGAATACAAAAACTTTTCTTTGCACGGATCTTCCTCCTTCTCTAAAGAAGTGTACTTATGAAAATGTAAACGATAAAATTTGTGTGGGTCATGAAAAGAGTGATGCTTAACTTGCCTGCAAGTTTCACACAATCATTCAGTATAGACAAGCCCACATTCGCCACGAGTGACGAAGAGCATCTCTCCCAATGACAAAAGTCACGATCCAGCAAACGGTGATCGGTGAATAGTAATTGGTGATCTGCTTACTGATCACCGTCCACCGGTTTTATGGGTATATCGCGGGCAGGGCATTCTGATATGTGCGCTTCATCGGGGATGTCTACCAAAATTGAGTGGGAGTCTACGCGGTTGTTGAATTCGGAAATTTCAACGTCTTCATGAATGAGGCCGGCCCAGACGGGCTGTGGATTACGGTCTCCAAAGACGTTGGTAAGGCGAATACCGCCAGTAACGACGGCACGTTCTCCAGGCATGAGGTAGGTGTAGCCATCTATTTCTTGTAGGTCGTCTGCTCCACCTACAGCCCATCGGTAGGGGTAGTTGCTGATCTCGTTTTCGTAGCCGATGGCGAGGCGGAATGCGCCGGATTCTGTGTGCCAGCCGAGGGTGTTGTAGTTCCAGTCGGAGTCGTAGATGGTTCCGGGTTCTGGCCCGGTGGTACGGATGGGGGTTGTACCGTAGTTTTCGACGGTGATGGTGAAATAGAGGGTATCGCAAATGGCAACGGCCGTTGCACTCATTTGCAGCGTATCTCCATTAGGCGGCGGGAAAATGCGTGCACGTGGCACACCACCATATTGAATCGTCAATTCATTTTCCACCTGGATACGCTGTCCTTCAATATCCTGCGCCACCACAACGACTGGATACGTGCCATCTGGTGGTGGGGTCGCGCCATCATCTACGCCCCCCTCATAATCATAATAGTGCCAACCTTCTGCTCGTGCCGGAACGTCCAGTTCCAACTCCTCTACCGGGTACTCCAGGCCGTCCGGCCCCTGCAAAAAGACACGCAGTTGATCGACCTCTTTGGTGAGGAAAAACTGGATGAGGGCACGGTCGCTAATGCCATCACGGTTAGGAGTGAAGATAGGCTTATCAATGGAGAAGGCACGTAATTCGGGGAATACGGGATCGGCGTCGGCAATTTCTAGTTGTCCCTGCACTTCTTCAGTAATGCCTTTATCGTCAGTGGCGGCAACTGTCCAGGTGTAAAGACCGTCAGGCAACAGCCGAGTTTGTACATCTCCATCTATGCTTTCGCCAGGGAGAGTGTAGCCATCAACCACACCGCTGAAGGTGACACGATATTCGCCTGCGCCGCGTGGTTTCTGCTGCCGAAAGTAGTAGCGCTGTCCGGCTTCATCCTCAAAGTAAATGGAAACGGCCGCATTCCGTGAAAGCTCATAGGCAATGGTTGTTGCATCTTCATTCTGATCTGCATTGGGAGTGATGAGAGTCTTTTGCACAGAAACATTGCGCAGCAGGCTGCTATCACCATTAACCACACGCCAGAGAATGGCAACGGCCGTTACCACCACAATCAATCCAATTATGCCCACCAGGGCCGGAGAATATTTTCGTTCGCTCATGGCGCAAGTGTACCAAAGGGAAAATAAGGGGGGTAGTCAAGTAGTCAAATAGTTTGGCAACCGTACCCTCACAGAAAGATGAATCCGACTATCGCTCTATTTGTCCTGATTTAGCAGCATGTTACAATGCGTTTAGTGCATCAGGTGTTAAGGGGTCAGGCATCAAGCGACACAACCTGACACCTGGAACTTAAACACTTGACACCCAAAGGATTGACTGTGAAACGATACGGACAAGACAAAGTATGGCCGTTTGCAGAGGGTGGCGAGGGAACCATTGGCGTGGTAACGGCCGTTGCCACCCTCTTCCTCCTCTTACATCGCCGCTTCAACAATGGCTTCACCAAAGCCCTTTTCCTGCTCAGTTCAGGAATATGGCTGCTCATCCTCTACTTCTTCCGCGACCCCAACCGCCAAACAGACGCCAAGCCAGGCCTTGTCGTCAGCCCCGCCGATGGCGAAATCGTCGCCATCATCCGCGAACGCGA
>JACKBX010000009.1 GCA_020634375.1 Ardenticatenaceae bacterium
GGAACGGCCGTTGCCGCCCATGCAGCCCGGTGATTATCTGGCGATTTTACAGGCAGGCGCTTATGGGTACGCGATGAGTTCTAATTATAACGGCCGTTTACGCCCTGCAGAAGTGTTAGTCAATGAAGACAAACACCACCTCATTCGCCAACGACAGCGCCACGCAGCCTTACTAGATGGCTGTTTGTGATTAGCTTTCTAGCCTCGAATAACCGTGAAATGACCCTAAAAAGTACCCTTTTTGCCGATAGTCGCTATAATTTTAAGCGACAAGCAGACAAACTTAACAATATTTAACATAAAGGATATGGGATTGATATGACCCACTTGCTTGAGGTTCGGAATTTGGAAACTCGCTTCTTCACAGAAGAAGGAATCGTTCATGCTGTTAACGGCATCACGTACACGCTGAATGAGGGAGAGTCGCTAGGTATTGTAGGGGAAAGTGGTTCTGGCAAGTCGGTTGGTGTCCTTTCTGTAATGGGTCTCATTCCAAATCCACCTGGTCGCGTCACAGCTGGGGAAGTTATTTACGGCGGGCGCGATCTCCTCAAATTGACCCCCTCCGAAATGAGACGTGTGCGCGGGCATGAAATTGCGATGGTCTTCCAAGACCCCATGACGTCCCTCAACCCCGTCCTCACCATTGGTCGCCAGATGACCGAAGCCATGGAACTGCACCTGAGCATAGACCACGAAACTGCCATGAAACGGGCGGCCGAATTACTGAGCATGGTTGGCCTACCGAATGCTGCTGATCGTTTGAATGATTATCCCCATCAGTTCTCCGGTGGGCAGCGCCAGCGTGTCGGTATTGCCATGGCGCTTTCTTGTAACCCCTCTATCCTGATTGCAGATGAACCCACAACCGCTCTCGACGTAACCATTCAAGCTCAAATTGTTGATCTGGTGAAACGCCTAAAAGAGAAAATCGGTATGGCCGTCATCTGGATTACCCACGATCTGGGTGTCGTGGCTAGCCTGGTGGAGAAGGTCGCTGTCATGTATTCTGGCTTTATTGTTGAGACGGCTCCTGTCCACGAACTCTATCAAAACACCAGTCACCCCTACACACTTGGCCTACTAGAGTCTTTGCCTAAAGTAGATGCCAAAACCAAACAACGGTTAATTCCCATCCAGGGACTTCCCCCTGATTTGCTAAAAGAACCCCGTCATTGCCCCTTTGCCCCGCGCTGTCGCTATGCAGTTGACCAGTGTTGGGAGGAAAACCCATCTTTGAAACCGGTCGCACCAGAGCATTACTCGGCTTGTTGGCGTTGGGAAAATGCACGGCAAGATGCACGGCAAAGAATGATGACAATAGGAGAAGTAGCATGAGCCAGACAAACACTGCCTCCAATGGAACACCATCCTCACAAGATTCGATAACAGAGGTTAAACCTCTTATTGAAGTTCGCAACCTAAAAAAGCATTTTCCGATCCGTCGTGGCGTGTTGCAGCGTCAGGTAGGGGCTGTGCAAGCTGTGGATGGCGTCAGCTTTAACATTATTAAAGGGGAAACGCTGGGGTTGGTTGGTGAATCTGGTTGTGGTAAGTCAACAACCGGTCGTACCATTCTACAACTGCTCTCCCCGACAGATGGAGACGTGTACCTCAATGGGCACAGCCTGACTGAGATGGGGCGCTCAGAGCTGCGGAAACAGCGTCGCCGGATGCAGATGATTTTCCAAGACCCCTATTCATCACTGAACCCGCGCATGACTGTGGGCAACATCATTGGTGAACCGCTTTTGATTCACAATATTGGCAATGCTGCTAGCCGCCGCGAACGTGTACAAGAGCTGCTCAAATTGGTTGGTTTGAATCCTTATTTTATTAATCGCTATCCGCACGAGTTTTCTGGCGGGCAACGGCAGCGCATTGGCGTTGCCCGTGCGTTAGCCACGAATCCTTCATTTATTGTGGCTGATGAACCTATTTCCGCTTTGGATGTTTCTATTCAGGCCCAAGTGGTTAATCTCCTTGATGATTTGAAATCAGAATTGGAGTTAACTTATTTGTTTATTGCGCACGACCTTTCGATGGTTCGCTATATTAGTGACCGTGTGGCGGTTATGTACTTGGGGCGTATTGTTGAATTGAGTGAGCGGGATGAGGTGTATGACCATCCACTGCACCCGTATACTCAAGCTTTGTTGTCTGCGATTCCGATACCAGATCCGTTCAAAGAAGAAAAGCGGCAGCGCATTATTCTGGAAGGGGATGTGCCCAGTCCAGCGAATCCACCTACGGGTTGTCGTTTTCACCCCCGGTGTGGATATGCTACAGATGTTTGCCGTGTTGAAGACCCTGAGTTTCGTAATTTGGGCACGGAGAATAAGCCGCATATGGCGGCCTGTCACCATGCGGAGAAGTTTGTTTAATAGTCTGTTTTTAGAGGTCGAAGGTTTCTGATGGAATTAGAATAACCTTTACCCTCTTTATGTTTTTGATTGTGACTGCATACCGTGATTAAAGGAGGTGATGCCTAGACTGGTAAGTAATTGATTAGGTAATGTATGTGATTGTGTTATTGGTAAGTTGAACTTCAAGAAGCATCTCAAAAGTTTTGGAGGAGATTCTAAATGAAAAGCAGAAATGTAGGTTTGTTGTTGATTTTGTTGTTGGCTATTACGGCCGTACTCGTTGCCTGCCAACCCGAGACCATTGAAGTAACCAGAGAAGTCCCTGTAGAAGTCACCCGTGTTATTACCGAAACTGTAGAAGTGGCTGGTGAATCGGTAGAAGTGACCCGTGTCGTTACAGAAACCATTGTTGAGACGGTTGTCGAAACAGTAGAAGTGCCGGCAGGTGGGGAAGAAATGGATTTGACTCCGGCTGATCCGACCACCTATACGGAAGTCTCCTTTGGGGATATCGATACGATGGATCCTAACCTGGCTTACGATACTGCCAGCGGCAATTTGATCCAGAACGTCATGGAAGGGTTGATTCGCTACAACGGTGGCGACGCCACCACCTATGTTCCTCTGTTGGCAACGGAAGTTCCCAGCCTGGAGAACGGTGGTATTTCTGAAGACGGCATGACCTATATCTTTAATATTCGCTCCGGTGTTACATTCCACAATGGCAATGATCTCACCGCCAGCGACTTTGAATACACCTTCCAACGCGGTCTGCTGCAATCTGACCCCAATGGGCCGCAATGGCTGCTGTTGGAGCCGATTTTGGGCTATGCCTCCGGTGACGTGACCGAAGAAATCGCCGACGGCGCTTATTACGGTGATCCCGAAGGGCTAATTGCCAACGCGACCCCGGAAGAATTGATGGCTGTTTGTGAGAAAGTGAAGGCTGCTGTAGTAGCTGACAACGATGCAGGTACACTGACCTTCAATTTGGCCCAACCTTGGGGGCCGTTCCTCGCTACCCTGGCCCAAACCTGGGGTACAGCAATTGATAAAGAATGGGCAGTTGATAATGGTGCTTGGGATGGCTCTTGCGAGACTTGGCAAGATTACTATGCGCCTGGATCAGAAAATGATGAACTGACTGCCATCATCAACGGTACTGGCCCCTACATGTTGGAGAGCTGGACGCCGGGTGAAGGTTATGTTTTGGTAGCGAACAATGGTTATTGGGCAACCGAACCTCTTTGGGAAGGTGGCCCTGGTGGCGCACCGCGTATCCAGACCGTGATCGTGCAGTTGGTTGACGAATGGAGCACCCGTTTTGCTATGCTGCAAGCTGGTGATGCTGAATGGGTGTCTGTGCCCGTTGCAAACCGTCCTCAGGTAGATGAGTTTGTGGGTGAGACCTGTGATTTCCGCACTGGTGAATGTACGCCAAATGAAGCAAACCCGAACGGCCGTCTCCGTAAATGGGGTGGTCTTCCCAGCACCAGCCGTACTGACGTCTTCATGACCTTCAACGTCACCACCGACGAAGATGGCAACAACCCCTATATCGGCAGCGGCAAGCTGGACGGTAATGGTATCCCGGCAGACTTCTTCACCGATGTCCATGTCCGTAAGGCCATGAACTATTGCTTCAACTACGATGCTTACATCGCCGATGCACTGAATGGCGAAGGTGTCCGCAACAACGGCCCCATCATCCTCGACATGTTAGGCTACAACCCCGATGGCGAAATGTACACCTATGATCCCGATAAATGTGCCGAAGAAATGGCACTGGCTTGGAATGGTGTCCTGCCAGAAACCGGGTTCCGCTTCCAGGTTGCCTTTAATACCGGCAACACCACCCGCCAAACCATTGGCGCCATTCTGCAAAGCGAACTGGCTGCGATCAACCCGTTGTACCAGGTAGAAATCGTTGGGCTGCCATGGCCGACGATGTTACGTGCTTTCCGTGCCAGCCAACTGCCTATGGTTGCTAGTGGCTGGATCGAAGACATCCATGACCCGCACAACTGGGTACAACCCTTCACCGTTGGCACCTATGCTGGTCGCCAGGCGCTGCCTGATGATCTGAAAGCGCAGTTCCAAGAATTGGTCACAGCTGGTGTATTGGCCGCCGATCCTGCCGAACGTGAGCAGATCTACTTCGACTTGCAGAAATTGCATCATGACGAAGCTATCCAGATCACATTGGCTCAGGTAGCCGATGTAAGATACGAACAGCGTTGGGTAGAAGATTGGTACTTCAACCCGGCCGAGTTTGGTCGCTACTACTATGCCTACGGCATTATGGGCGAATAAACCAGGTTTGTATTGAGTTTAGTTGTTTGATGTCCGGTTAGCACAAGCTAGCTTGTGCTAACCACAGGGGGTATAGGATACCTGTCCTATACCCCCTGTAGGGCAATTTTTCAATTGCCTTACTAAGGAGCAGCCTATGACAGCCTATATCATTCGCCGTCTTTTAATCTTACCTGTTATCATGATCGGCGTTACCATGCTCATCTTTGCCATGATGCAATTCTTAGGCCCGGTGGAACGTTCGGCGCTATATATTCGAGATTTCCCCAAAACCCAGGGCCAGATTGATGCCGTTATCAGACGCTATGGCCTGGACGACCCTTTCCTGGTGCAATACTGGCATTGGTTGGTGGGCAAAGAAGACCCTGAAACCGGCGAACTTCTTGGTGGAATTTTGCGCGGTGACTTAGGTTTTTCGCGTACTGGACGTGAACCGGTCATTGATTTGTTAAAAAGGAGGCTGCCTGTAACTGCTGAACTGGCTTTAGTTAGTATGTTGCCAATTGTTGTTATTGGCATCTGGTTGGGGATGCAGGCCGCCCTGCATCACAATGAGCCAATAGATCAGGGTGCACGAGTCTTTGCCATTTTGGGCTACTCCTTTCCAACATTTGTCTTTGGTTTGCTGGTGCTGCTCATTTTCTATGCAAAGTTAAATTGGTTTCCCCCCGGCCGTCTCTCTACGCAGTTTTCATTAGAAGTCACTCGCCCTGGATTTGAAAACTATACGCGTTTCCTCACACTTGATGCGCTTCTAAATCTACGATTCGATATTTTTATGGATGCTCTACGCCATATGGTGTTACCGGTGGTCACGTTATCTTATCTTTCCTGGGCGCTGCTGCTAAAAGTGACACGTTCTTCGATGCTAGAGGCGTTACGCCAGGACTATGTTACTACAGCCAGAGCAAAAGGATTAAGCGAGCGAGTCGTAACCAATCGTCACGTACGCAAGAACGCACTGATTCCCGTTGCCACTATCGCTGGTTCAACAGTGGCATCGCTGTTTAATGGTGTGGTGATTACAGAAACCATTTTTGATATACCTGGGCTTGGTTCTGCTGCGGCTGCGGCTGCGCTCAGTTTAGACGTGATGACAATGCTGGCATACGCTTTGTTTACAGCATTTCTCTTTGTTTCCGTGAATTTGCTGGTGGACGTTATGTACGCGGTATTGGATCCGCGTGTGCGATTGGGTTAATGAGGAGAGAGTGTTAAGATGACGGCAAGTACAAAATCTGTTTCACCGGCAACTATTCCACTCAATGAGCAAGATCTCCAGGAACAAAGGTGGCTGGAACGGCTGGTTGGCCCAGAGTGGGCACGTCTGATCAAAGGGGTTCTGACCAATCCTTTATCTGTAACTGGTTTGGTAATTATTCTGGGCTTTATCTTGATAGCGGCATTTGCCCCTATTATTGTTCCCCCTCCTAATGCAACCTGGGATACGACACTGATTCCCCGTGATGGCTTTGGGCCAGAACCGAAGGCGCCGGGTAGTGAATGGGTAAGAAATGCTCCAGGTGAAATTCCGTTTTGGTATACGCCTCTAACGGGTCGTGAGGAGTGGGTTCATTTATGGGGGACCGCTAGTGGGCAGTATGATATCTTTTATGGTGTCATTTGGGGTAGCCGCACAGCGCTGATGATTGGTGGTATCGTCGTTTTGTCGTCAGCCATCATTGGGATTTTTGTCGGTTCTCTGGCCGGGTACTATGGGGGATGGGTTGATGAAATCTTGATGCGTGTGGTGGAGGTTTTTATTGCTTTCCCCTTCCTGGTTGGTGCTTTGATTTTGGCTTCGATCTTGGTGCCAAAGCTGGGACGAAGTATCTGGCCTGCCTCGATCGCTCTGATTGTGTTTGGCTGGACAGGATACGCACGTTTGCTGCGTGGCGATATTTTAGCAACGAAGGAGCGCGATTATGTGCAGGCTGCGCAAGCAGCAGGTGCAAATGATTTCCATTTGATTTTGCGCCATATCTTGCCAAATGCAATTTTCCCAACGCTTGTGGTGTTGTCTTTAGATATGGGTGCGATTGTATTGAGTTTTGCTGCACTTAGTTTCCTCGGCATTGGTGTGCAAGAAGGGTACACGGACTGGGGGCAGATTGTTAGTTTTGCCCGTTCTTATATATTTAGTCTGGATCGGTATTGGTTCATTATTGTGTATCCGGGTCTGGCGTTGCTGCTTTATGGGCTAGGTTGGAACCTGGTGGGAGATGCTCTGCGAGATATTTTGGATCCGAAATTGCGCGGAAAACGATGAATCATAAATGGTAGTCAGCAGCCGGTAAACAGGTTCCTGTTTACCGGTTACTGGAAGAAGGCGGGCGTTGACGAGTCCCGCCTTTATTTTTGTGATGCAGAAACGGCCGTTCCTCCTCCTCCTCTCTCTCCTCCTCTCCTTTTGTGCATTGGCATTGGGTTGGTCATTGTTGTTTGCTCAGGACCCCACACCCACTATTGACCGGCTGGCTCCGCCGCCAACAGTGCCCAGCCCTGGGCAGGCCGATGACGGCGCATACCTGTTTTGGTTGAACTGCCAGCCGTGTCATGGAGATCATGGTCAGGGCTTGACGGATGAATGGCGGGCGCAGTATCCGATGGAAGATCAATTTTGCTGGAATTCGGGCTGCCATGGGAAACGGCCGTATGAAGAAGGCTTTACTCTCCCCGAAACCGTTCCCGCAGTGATTGGTGAAAACACCCTGAGCCGTTTTGTGACGGCCGGGCAGCTATACGCCTACGTGCGCACCGCCATGCCTTATGAGTACCCTGGGGCTTTGCCTGATGAGGAATATCTGGCGATTATTGCGTTTCTGCTTCGAGAAAACAGCCTGGGGGCCGGCATCACACTCACCGAGGAAACGGTTTATGACGTGACTTTGCGCCCATTGCCAACAGCAACGCCAACGGCCGTATCTGCTTCAATAAATTCCGGTGATACAGATATAATTGCGATACCCTTGATCTTAGGTATGGTGGGCAGTTTGTTATTTGTGGGAGTTATCTGGCTATGGCGACGACAAACCCATTGATGCCACAGGATGACTTAGAAGCATGGGGCGATAAGCCATCCCATGGACGATTATTGCTTTGGTTGGGGGTGCTCAATGGCTTGTTCGTAGGGGTTGCCATCTCTTTGGGGGCATGGGGCGGCGAGTTCTATCGTCTGGCAGATTTACCAGTAGCTCGTCCTTTTGGCGGACTGGGGATGAGCAGCTTGCTTATTTTGCTCGTTTGTACCCTGGCGGGATGGCTCACCGTGCGCTTGCGCAAGTTTTGGATCACGGTGCCAAGTTGGGTTGTGACGGCCGTTCTTATCACCATCATCATTGCCAATACCTCGACTACTTTGCAAACAACGGCCGTTTGGCTAGCCGACCGCCGCTTTTGGGGCCTACCCATTTACCCATCTACCGAAGCCATCCCACTTGTAACATACCTGTTGACAGGATTATTCCTGACGCTGGCCTTATTCCTGCTTTCACTATTTCAAGAAACCCGCTTACAAGATATTGGCCGCGAATTTTTGGGCGGTCACCGTCCCGGATTGGTAGCCTGGCTGCGGTTTATTCTGCCGCTTCTCATTGTTGCCGGAGCGGGAGCCATCACCAGCAACATTTTCCCCAACCCATTTGGGACTTCATTGGGATTGGTTAACCACACCATCCAGGTGGCCCGCGCTTACGAAGGGGATTTGTTCGCACTAGGGCTGGAAGAGGGTAATAACTACGCGGGCATCAATGCCGTGCGCGATCAACTGGATGGCGGTTACACCATAAACATTGGATCAGTAAATGAGGCCACCGGCACAATTGTCGTCGTTGCCTATTTTGAGAGTGGTGTCTGGATTAAGTGCCTTTTGGTGAATGAACAGTTGTCATTTTGCGAAGATGCCAGCCAGCCCTATACCGCAGGATTTGCACACCTGCTCACAGGCGAGCCGCTGCCGGATGATTGCCAGGGCTGCCTGCCCAGAGTGTCTGCGGAATGGACAGACTGGTTGGCCGCGCAAGGCGCACACTTCACAGACGAACTGCTCATGACGCGCCAGGCCGCCGAGGGTAGTTACATTTTGATGCGGGCGGAGTCGGGCGACGGCCGTTACGCCCTCGAATGTTGGTTTAACGGCATCAGCCCTACATACCTCGAAAGCTGCGAAGAAGTAGATTAAAAACATGACATTCTTAAAATTCCTCATTCGCCGTTTGCTAGCCATTCCCCTGACGCTGTTTGTTATAACGGCCGTCCTCTTTGCTTTCATCGTCACTGCCCCTCCTGAGGAACGCGCCGCCCTCTACTTCCCACCGCGCCAGCCGCGCATCCTCACCGACGTACAGATTCAAGCCATGCTTGAGCGCATCATCGTCGAACATGGATTAGACAAGCCCTACCCCGTGCAATACGCTAACTGGGTTAACGACCTGCTGCATGGTGACTGGGGTTGGAGTCCCACCTTTAACACCGATGTGCTGGAACTGCTGCTGCTGCGCACCCCCGTCACTGCCGAACTGACCCTTTACTCCGTATTGCTGCTTATTCCTTTGGGATTGATCAGCGGCGTTGCTGCCGGATGGCGGCATGGTGGTCGCACGGATGCCATTTTTCGCTTCACGGCTTTTCTGGGTACATCCATCCCCCCCTTCATCCTGGGGCTGATTTTGCTGTCTATTTTTTACATCGGCCTGCGCTGGTTCCCGACAGGGCGCAGCGGCGTTCTCGACGTGACTTTGCGCCGCGCTACGTTTACCCCTTACACTGGTTTTCTCACGCTGGATGGATTGTTGAACGGCCGTCCCGACATCACTATCGACGCTTTCCGTCACCTTGCCCTACCCATCTTTACCCTCAGCTTGGCCCATTGGGCCACCTTGGGCCGCGTCACCCGTGCCGCCATGATCGAAGAAATAGACAAAGAATACATCACCTCCGCTCGTGCGCGGGGGTTGTATAATCGCTCCGTTGTTTGGCGGCACGCCTTTCGCAATGCCTTGCTGCCCGCCCTTACCAGCAGCATCCTTTCTGCCGCTTCCCTTGTCACTGGCGTTTTCGTCGTCGAAGTCATTTTCAACATCAAAGGGCTGTCTGAACTGATCACCAAAGGAATTGGCGCTTTCACCCCGGACACACCGCTCGCCTTAGGCTTTGCCGTCTACAGCGTGCTGCTGGTAATGCCCATCATGATCGTGCTCGATTTGCTTAAAGCCATCGCAGACCCGCGCCTGCGCGAAGGGGAGATCGCATCATGACCATTCGCCGCTTTTGGAGTATCTGGCAAAATCGCTTGGCGGTTGTCATCACCGCTCTGTTTGTAGTGGTTGCGTTGGCCGCGCCTATCCTCGCTCCCCAGCCCGACCCGGCCAACCCGTCGTATTTCAAGGTGGTTGGGCAAAATTTTCAGCGCATCCCTGAGCCACCTTCTGAGGAGAACATTTTAGGAACTGTGCCACAAATTACCAATCTGCCCATGTTTGGTTTCATTCCAGGGCAAGATGCATCTTATCGCTGGGATGTTTACTTTTCTTTGATTTGGGGCACACGCTCGGCACTGCGTTTTGGCTTGTTGGTGACGTTGGCAACGGCCGTGCTTGGCGTCATTCTTGGCGCACTCAGTGGATACATCGGGGGCTGGTTTGGCGGCCTCCTTATGCGTATTACCGACGCTTTCCTCACCTTCCCTCCCATCGCTGCTGTTTGGCTCATCCGCCGCCTCTTCTTTCAACAGATCAACAACCCCTTCATGATGCCCGAACTCCTGCGCCCCTGGGAACTCCTGCTTGCTCGTTGGCAAATTGATCCCGTGATGATCGCTTTGGTCATGTTCTCCTGGATGCCTTACGCACGGCTGGTCAACAGCACTATCAGCCAGCTAAAAACCACCGAATATATCCAGGCTGCTGAATCCATTGGTGCCAGCCATGCGCGGATCCTCTTCCGTCACCTGCTGCCGAACGCCATTACGCCAGCCATTGTGCTGGCTGCCCGCGATGTGGGCGGCCTGGTGATTATGGCCTCCGCTTTTATCTTCATCGGTATTGGTGGCAATGTTGTTTGGGGTGTTATCCTCGTCACCGCCCGTGATTACGTCATCGGCATTGGTGGAAACCCTCTGCGTTACTGGTGGACATTTGTTCCCGTCACGTCCGCGCTGATTCTGTTCAGCATTGGTTGGAATTTGTTAGGTGATGGCCTAAACACGCTGCTCAACCCTCGCGCTCGTAGATAATCCAAGATGTAAGCCTGGCCAACTTGTACCTGTTAGATGATTTAGTTAGTTGCCAACCGAAAATGTGTTCAATAGATACTCTATCAAAGGTTCCGATCCCTCATAATGATCAGGTGGCATGAGAAACGTGATATTCAAAGCAAGCCCATCTTCCAGGTACATGAAACGTATTGCCTTTAAGATATCTTGCATATTGAAAATCATTTTTATGCCGTTCATGCCCTGATTGGTTACAAAATCATCACGGGAGGTTAGTCGGAAGAACCCTTCTGAATCAATAGAAGAGAGAATTAATTCGACATACTCGTCAAGTGTTAGATTACTCATTCCAATACTTTTCAGATCTTCAATTAAGACTAACATTAGCATCGTGTCATCGGGACTTGTAAAGCAGGCTGTTACCCCCTGACAAATTGAATCAAAAGGCCCCCCTCTCAATGAATCAGTCCATTCGACAGGATGTTGAATGGAGAATGGTGTATTGGGTATTTCATACGTTACCATATCCCCAAACTCGCTAACAGATGGCGTTGCTGTTGGTTCTGGAGCAACAGGTGTTGGTGCGCCTTCATATGGCTCATCCACACTTAAGAAATATCCACCTACCCCTTCCCCATAACTATCCATAACAACGATGTAGTAAAAGCCGTCATGGAGTGCCTTGAAGGTAAGTTCAGCACTTAATCCAAAAAGTCCCCCACCACTATCATCATCGCTAACAGCGCTGGTAATATGTTCTTCAGGAAATACAAGAATAAAAGGGTCAATCAGGATCGAATCAACTCGGATGTTAATAACGTCGTCTTTTGATAACAGAATTTGGAAAGGATCTTGATCGCCTGGATAATCTATAGTTCCTTGTTTTTCGTGCCCGCTAAAAGTGGCTTGCCCTTCTTCTCCATCTATGTCATCGAGCGGATAAAGTGTATGGCTGCTTTCAAGATGATAGACACCGCTGCCTGAAGAGCTTTGAAATACTTCTAAAAAATAGGGGACGTCTTGCTGGATAGTTATGGTCTCTCGCTCAAATCCACTGTAAGTATTATCTACATTGGTAAAAGGGTATCCATACATACTGGTAACGAAGAACCCGCCATCACCTGTTTGGCTATTAAGCTCTATAGTGATTTCCGTATCTACTGGCTCGTAAATAATGTATGTTTTTGTATCCCAATAGCTGTCGAGTATGACGGTTCCGCTCGTAATACCTTCATCAGATGCTGTTGGGAGATGCCATCTTCCTAACCCAGCAACGTCTTCGCCATTTATCATTGCTTCAAGACGAGTCTTGATGTCTCCAGCAGAAGCGACCAATGCAAACCCGACTTCACTAAAATGAAAACCAGAAATTCCTATTACATCGCCCATATTTGAAACTAGCACACCGCCACTTTGTCCACCAGCTATGGTTGCATCGGATTGGAAGTAGGTCATTTGAATAGCATCCCATTCGCGGATTCGGGAGATGAGTCCTCTAGTAATAGTTGGCTGAGGGAACTTGTCTACTTCACCAGGGTATCCAATTAGATATACATCGCTGCCTACGATCAGTGCTTCTCCATCGGTTAATGTAACAGGAGAAATGTCCAAATCTATGGGGCCAACGAGAGCTAGATCAGCCATTAGGTCCATATTAAAAACAGGTACATTTTTATATTCGGTGCTGTTTGGGAATACCACCCGAACTTCATCGAAAGGCCAAACAACATGTGCGTTAGTTAGTATGTAGTTTCCTTCGATAAGGAGGCCACTACCCGTACCGCCAGGAGTTTCTAAAAAAGCAATGGCTGGTGAAACTGATTCGAATACTTGCGAAGAAGTAAGAGGCCCTGGCGTAGGCGTTACAGTTGGCGTTTCGGTTGGTGTAGGAGTGAGGCTAGGTGTAATTGTTGGTTCAGAAGTTGCGGTCGGTGTTGGGGGCAGTTCTTTTGAACAGGCTGAAAGGAGAATAAATATTCCTCCCCATATAAGAACAATGAAGTAATGAAATGACAAGACGATTTTATGTTGCATACCTTCCCTCCATATTTAGGTGCATTTCAATGTTTGTATTTGCAAATTATTTTACAAATAAATACAAGCCTCTACAAATGTCTCGCGCAGCCAGTCTACGGTTTGCACGTCATCTTCATATACACCATTGCGCGGCCCGGAGGAGTGAATGATGTGCCAGCCGCCCACGCTGATGCCCACATGTGAGATGGAACGATGCCCCAGGCTGCTGCCAAAAAAGAGCAAATCGCCGGGTTGGAAAGGTGGTTTCACTGGCTGCCCCGCGTCCATTTGCATATCTGCGTCGCGGGGCAGGGTGATACCGGCCATGCGGTAGGCCATCTGGCTGAGGCCAGAGCAATCTATGCCCAACGCGGTGCAGCCGCCCCATTGGTAGGGCACACCAAGAAGCTGCCGGGCGGCGGCGATGATTTGCTGGCGACGGCCGTTCTCGTCCCCAGGTAGCGCATTTAACGGCCGTAACCCATCCAACCGCGCAAACCCCACTCGTCCGCCTGCCAGCGTGATCCGTGCCCAATTTGCAGAAACAATGGTGGCGTGAACGGCCGTGCTCCCCATCACCCGCCCTACCAATGGCGTGCTCTCGTCTGCCTTTGTATACAGCAGGCAAACCGGGCTGCCAACCATATGCGTAGGCGGCGGCGCAGGCGGGTCACACAAGTAACCACTTTGCACCCAGCCCAAATAGCCATCCATTTGACGCACAAACGTCCAGCTTCCCTCCGTGAATAGGGGTTCCACCGTCCAGCCATTCAGCAGTTGGTTCATTTGCTCGCTAATACGCGAGGGGCGGCGGTGCAAACCAGTGAGGTTCGTACAAACGGTGAGCGTGGGCATGTGCGGCTGACGCAGCAGGGCAACGGCCGTTGCTTCAAAGTCCACGCTGGGAAAACGAATCGTCAATTGGTTGATAACGGCCGTCAATATCGCCCCGTCTAACACTTTGCCGCCAAGTTGACAACGGCCGTTCTCCCATGCTGTTGCCGTTACCTCACAAAATTGCGTGCGTGCATCAAAATCCTGCTTAATTTCTACCAATTCATTTTGAATTTCCTGTAACATCCCACACCTCTCAATTTAAGCGAACCAATTTATCATCCTATTCGCGCAAGATTGCGCCAATACCTGGGCGTTGCGGTAGATGCAGCCGCGCCTGCTTGTCAAATGTCACCCCGCTAAACGGGTCATTGCCAATGAGCAGCGGCCCGTCCAAATCTAGCCATTCTGCCAGCCCAGACAGGTGTGCCATCGCCGTCACGCCCAGTGACGTTTCCACCATGCAGCCCAACATAATGCGCATCCCCAATTCCTGAGCGCGGTGCAGCACATGCAAACCGGGCGCTAATCCGCCCAACTTCATCAGCTTCAAATTGACGCCCTGCACGCCAACAGCCGCCAACCGTTCCACGTCTGCCAGTGTTTGCAGCGATTCGTCGGCCACCACTGGCAAATGGGTGTACGCCTGCACGCGCCCCATACCGGCAACGTCTCCTTTGGCGACGGGCTGCTCCACAAAAGTAACGTCGTAAGATGGCAAAATCTGCACCAGCCGCAGCGCCTCATCTACTGACCAACCGCCGTTGGCATCTACGCACAGCTCGGCATCGGGGCGGGCGCGGCGCACGGCCTCCACCTTTGCTTCATCATTCTCCCCACCCAGTTTCAGTTTGAGAATGGGGAAGGATGCGGCCTGTGCCGCCAGCCGTGCCATCTCCTCCGGCTCGGCCATGCCGATGGTGAAGGAGGTTGCTTTTGGACTGGGACGAGGCAGCCCCAACACGGCATACAGGGGCTGGTTCTGCTGACGGCCAATGCGGTCGTGCAGGGCCAGATCAAGGGCGCAGCGGGCAGGCGCTGGGCCATCTGTTCCCACCCAGGCGGGAATGTCGGCGGGGTCATCAGGGAAGGGGGTTGGATGGGAAACGGCCGTTTGCCAATAGACAATCATATCGGCCGTTTCCACGCCATAATAGGGTGGAATCGTGCCCTCGCCCCAACCTTCATCACCGGCCAGACGCAGCCAAAAGGCCTGCCGCGTCGTGCTGACGCCATACGATACGCGAAATGGATTTTGTAATTGCAGCGTGATGGCTTCCCAATTAAGTCGGTTCATGGCATGATTCCCTGGTGTGTGAAACGTGAAGCGTAAAACGTGATAACCTTTCACGTTTTACGTTTCACAAAAATAAGTATGGGAGAATTTTATGCCTACATTCGATTATAGTCACGCCCCGGAGGGGTATGTTTGCCCGTTTTGCCTGATTGTGCAAGGAAAGTTTGTGCCGCCGGTGATTTCACAGGTGGATGATGTGGTGTATCAGGATGAGCGGGTAACGGCCGTGATCGGCTCACACCAATGGCCCCACAACCCCGGCAACACGCTCATCTTCCCCAACCAACATTACGAAAATGTCTACACTCTCCCGCCCGAATACGGTATAGACATTCAGCGTGTCGTGCGCTGGCTAGCCCTGGCAATGAAGGAAATCTATCGCTGCGATGGCGTTTCAACCCGCCAGCACAATGAACCGGCTGGCAATCAGGATGTTTGGCACTACCATACCCACGTCACCCCCCGCTTTCACAACGACAACTTCTACCACACCCTTGCCACAAACCGCATCCTCATGCCTCCTACTGAAAGATCTGCTCACGCTCAAAGGCTGCGGGCAGCCCTGGAAACGAAAACTGGCGCACCCGGAGGTACGCCAGCTTAATCTACTTCTGAAGATGAGCGAGTTAATCGCTCATCACTCATTGCTAACAGCTAGTTGCCTGCTGTAAACACAACGCTGTTGTCGCTGCCGTGCTCATTTTTCCAATAGGCATCGGCTGCTTCGTCATTTTGCCAACTCTCGCCATCTACCAGGTAACGGAATTGGAATTGCCCTTCTTTGGGCAGACGCACTTTGGCGCGGAATGGGCTGTCCGCAGCCTTGGCTCGTTTCATGGCAATAGGTTCCCAGTCGTTGAACTCGCCAACCAAAGCAACGGAGGCGGCTTCTTCTGCTGCAAATTCAAATGTCACTTCACATTCATCTTTTGTTTTGAAAAACTTTTTGTTTAACATGTTTATATCTCCTTACATAACAAAGCCACTTAATTTAAGTGGCGTCGTGGTTTGTATCGTTTGTTAGTTTGTTGATTGGTGAATCAATCATCAAAACAATTCACCAATCAACAGTCCATATTATAATTAAATTGGTTGATACGTCAACTATCAGACGATCTTTTGTAGTCTCTCTCTTTATTGGCTATCATCTCTGTAAATAATTACAAACCACGAAGGCCAAAAGAACACGAAGTTTTTTTGTTTGTTTTCGTGACCTTCAGTCTTCGTGGCAAAATCCCGAAGAGGTTTAGCAGTTTGAGCAGGAAAAATTATGGCAATATCTAACCATGCTCCCGCCGTGATCATTATCGGTGGCGGTATTAGTGGTCTGAGTGCTGCCTGGGAACTTCAACAAACGGCAGGTAGCAACGTACACGTGACTGTGCTTGAAGCCAGTGAGCGATGGGGTGGCAAGGTGCTTACACAGCAGATGCCCGGCCTCGATGGCGGTGAATTTATCATTGATGCCGGGCCAGAGTCTTTTGTGACGCGTAAAACGGCAGCCTGGCAGTTGACTCGTGAGTTGGGGTTGGAAACGGCCGTTATCGACCCCGGTGGCGAAGCATCTGGAACCTATGTCCTCGACGGGGGCAAACCGATGAAACTGCCGCTTAACCCGGCGGCCTTCATTACCTCCCCTCTGCTCAGTGTGCGTGGCAAGCTGCGGATGCTGCTGGAGCCATTCATTCCGGCGCGGCGCGATGGGCAAGACGAATCGCTGGCCGAATTTGTGACACGGCGCTTGGGGCGCGAGGCATTGGAGAAGTTTATCGGCCCCGTACTGGGCGGCATTTACAACACCAACCCAGAGGTGCAGAGCATTCTCGTTACCTCGCCGGTGATGCGCGAATTGGAGGAGCACGGCAGTCTGGTGAAAGGCTCGATTGCACGGATGCGGGAGCGGCGCAAGCAAGCGGCGATGGTAGAAAATCCCGCACCGTACCGCTTCATTGGTTTTGCGCCGGGTGCGGAGGCATTGGTGAAGGAGTTGGTCGCACAATTAAAGGGCGATTTGCGACTGAATGCGCCGGTAATGCGGGTGGGCCGCACGGACGATGGACGTGGCGTCGTCACGTTGGCCGATGGGGAGCAATTGACGGCGGACGCCATCATTTTGGCAACGACGGCGAATATTTCCGCCGCGCTGTTGGCTGATGCGGCCCCGGAAGCGGCAGCAAAGCTGGCCGAAATCCGCCATGTGAATATTGGCACGGTTTCGCTGGCGTATCGGAATGCAGATGTGGCGCATACGGCGCACATGCGCGGCCTGATGATTCCGCGCCGCGAAAAACGGCGTATTGATGCCATTACTTGGACCTCGGCAAAAATCCCGACACGTGCTCCGGCGGGGTATACGCTGCTGCGTGTGTTTTTTGGCGGCGGCGATCCGCAAACGGCGACGATGCCAGAGGCGGAATTGCTGCAAGTGGTGCAAACGGAACTGGCAGCGCTGCTAAACATCACGGCGGAACCGTTGGATTACCGCGTGGCGCGTTGGCCGGATAGTTACCCGCAGGCGGCGGTGGGGCACTTGCAGCATGTAGCGGAGATTGAAAAGGTGTTGGAACGGCCGTTTTTCGTCACGGGTAGTTCGTATCGTGGGTTGGCTGTACCGGATTGCATCAAACAGGCGCGGGAAACGGCCGTGTTAGTCAGTAATCAGTGGACAGTGATCAGTGGGCAGTAAATACTACTGCTCACTGATTACTGACTACTGACCACTGTTCACTACTGAGAAGGAGACATCATGAGTGAGGATTTTGAGAGCAGAGAAGGGACAGAAGAACCCTCGCCGCGCAGCGAGTGGGTGAAATTTGGCGTGTTGGCGGTGATTATGTTGGGGGCGATAGCGGTGGTGGCTTTGTTACGGCCGTATATCTTCAATCACATTGTCCCGGCGGTAATGGGAGAGGGGATGGCGACGCCTGTGCCGCAAGAGGCTGTGCCAGAACCGGTCGATGCGGCTGAACCGGGCGGTTCGGCTGAGGAGGCTTATCCCATTGAAGTGATCATTCCGCTGATTACGGAAGAAGGGGCTGCGGTTGAGGTTGAGGAGGCGGCTCCGGCTGAGGCTGAGGCTGGTTATCCGGCTCCGGCGGTGGAGGAGATGGTGGTGACGGAAGAAGAGGGGAGTGGGGAGGAAACGGCCGTGTTCACCATCGATCACGTTGTTCAGCCTGGCGAAAACCTGACCACCATCGCGGAGAAATACAATCTCACCGTACAAGAGATTCTCGATGCCAACACGATCCCCGATCCCAATCATATTGAGGTGGGCACACTTTTGTACATTCCCCAACCGTAGACGGTTCAGCCAGTCAGCATGTCAGCCAATCAGGTCATTTGCTGGTTGGCTGATATGCTTCTGGCAATAGTGAAAGTACAAACTGATATAATCCATCTGCTGCTGCCAATGCTTGGTTAAATTGGCTGGCTGTTGGTTCAATAGCAAAGCCTGGATAACGATAGATTCTGGCATAGGGGGTCAACTGAATGCCAACTTCTATCCAGTCAGCAAATTCCGGCGTGTGGCGCATGGCGCTGCGAATCAATACCTCAATATCATGAACCCGTTCGATGGGTTCGTCGCAGTGAACTAGGAATCCTTTGACGGCTTTTTCTGCGCTTTGTTGGCAATGATAAATAGCTGTGTCTAGCAACGGCCGTTCATTGGCCGCAAGAACACGTGCAGACTCTAAATCATGCTGCGCTTTGGTTAGCCAATTTTGTACCAGTAACGTTTTGGCGTCGGTCATATAAAACCTTTCCCTCTTGAGCAACTTTATATTCTAAGGATGCACGCACTTGTTTAAAAAAGTCGAACTCGGCCCTGGTTTGCACAATGACATCTTTGGCGATTCCCAACCCTTTCAATGAGCGATGGCCTTGCACTGCACGTTCATAATCTGATAAAGCGCTATCTGTGACTATGACCATGAGGTCCAAATCGCTGCTGGATGTTGGCGTTCCCCAAACGTGTGACCCAAACAGCATAATCTGTTCTGGTTGAAATGCTTCAACCAATCTTTGTGTCACTTCTTGCAATAAGTTGTCATTTATCATTGTCATCCCGTCTATTTTTCACTACTTAACTGTCGCGCATGAAGTTCTGATTCTCAATAATCAATCCAAGAAAAATTTTCATTTCCATAATTAGCTGCTTTGTTAAAACGCGCTGTTAGCATACGAAATTCATCTTCTTGTATTGGGCTATCGGATTTTGTTAATCCAAGCACATGCATCATTGCTTCATTAGCGGTTTTCGATGGAAATTGAATACATGCACCAGGGTTTTTATCGTCTACAACGTATGTTCCAAAATTACAGATTTCATAAATATACCCACCATTCCTAATGGGATCTGAAAAACTTAAAACATTTGGAAACCCTGCAAAAATGTACACCTTTTTACCGGTTATTTCATATAGCATTATGGCCCTGTCTCGTTCTTCTAGCTTCGGTACCTCCTTTTTTACTTCAATCCAAATGTTCTGTTCTGGTAACCAAAAATCAGGGAGGTAATCAAAACTCTCGTCAAGTTTGAAAACTTGCTTCTCATACTCATATGGCACTTGAAGATACTCGAAGGATCTAGCCCAACGGGCTTCGGTTGCGGTGCGAAAAATTTGGCCATTGTGGAAAATCATCTTTTCCTCATCAGATTTTGGCTATGGTTTTGAAAATAAACCGTTAGCAAAAGACTGGTTAACTTCTCCTTGTGCGGGTGTGCTTGGGCTTGATGCCGCCGCGATAACTGGGAATTTCGAGCAAAAAGAAAGTGCAGCGGCTGCCATCTAACATGCGCGTTGCCAGACGGGGGTCTAGCTCATCTACCGGGGTGGCTGTGGTGATGACGGTGGGCAGGCGGGCATTGTAGCGGTAGTTGAATAGCTGATATAGCTTTTCTCGCGCCCAGGCGGTGGCGCTTTCTGTGCCGAGGTCGTCTAGTACCAGCAGGGGGGCGGTCTTTACTTCGTCAAACCGCTTGTCCAGGCGTGTGCCGCTGCTGGGGTTGAAGGTGGCCCGTAGGTGATCGAGCAGATCAGGAACCATGATGAACAGCACCGGCTCCCCTTGATTGGCAATGTGGTTGGCAACGGCCGCTGCCAGATGCGTCTTGCCATTTCCAAAGCCCACACTGTTGAGAACCAGCCAATCCTGCGGCGCTTCGGCGAATTCTTTCGCCGTGTCAAAGGCGCGGCGCAAGTTTTCTGCCTGCGCTCGCGGTAGTTCGCCCTGGCGCAAATCGAAGGTATCAAAGGTTTGGTCGCGGTGCAAATTCAGGGTGGAGAGGTCTGACTGTTCCTGATCGACACCCGCACGGCGGAAGTCGGGGGCGGCGATGTGGATGATGTGTACCAGCGCCGGGTCTACCATGCGTGATTGGATGCGGATTTCGATGGATTCGAGTTCCTGGTTGGTGGTGATGATGGTGGGAAGACGGCCGTTATACCTGTGATTAAATATCTGATACAGCTTCTCCTGTGCCCACTCCGTATTACTCTGACTGCCCAAATCATCCAAAATGAGCAGTGGTGCATTGCGCACCTGCTCAAAGCGTTGGTCGTAGTTGATGGCCGATCCCGGCGCGTAGGTGGCCCGCAAATGGTCAAGCAAATCTGGCACGCTGACAAACAGCACGGAATGCCCCATTGCCAGGCGGTGATTGGCGATGGCCGCCGCTAGATGCGTTTTGCCGCAGCCATAGCCGCCTTTGAACACCAGCCAACCTTGTGGCTCTTGAGCATATTGCAGCGCCATGTCGTAAGCCATGCGCAGATTGCGCTGCCGCGCCGGGGTGATGCCGTGCCCATCGGGCAGAAATGACTCGAAGGTGCAGCCCTGCAAGTGCCCAAGCTGGCTCATGCGCATCAGGCTGTCCATGCGGGCCATTTCGCGCTCGGTGGCGCGGCAGGCGCAGGGGACGGCGCGGCCAAAGCGCGGGTCGATGGGTGGCACGTCGGGGATGACGTAGCCGAGTCCGCCGCAGTGCGGGCAGTCTGCTTTGCCCAGACCCGTATCCACCGGACTAGCGCTTGATGATGTCCCGGTATTCCTCAGGGATTTGGGATCGTAGTTCTTTTTGAGAATCTCGGTGACTGATTCCATCTTGTTTTCCTTCTTGCCGCCATCGTTCCAAAATGGCAAGCACGTAACGCCATTTGCGCACGTTATTGGCAACAGCTTGTTGAATGGCTTCCTCAACCCAGCGCAGGGGGTAGGTTTGCTCGGCGTCACGCAGTTCATCGGCAATGATGGGAGTGAGGGGGCCGATGTTTTGCTCGTAGAGGACGAAGATGTTCGGCCGTTCCACCAGTAGAGAGATTGGCTCGTCTTCGTCGGGGTTTGGACGCCATTCTCCACGAGTAATGCCGTCCACAGCTGCCCGTCCTTTCTCCGTGTTTAAAAAATAAAGGTCTAACTTACCATCCGCGCTTTCTACATTCACATGCAAAAATGTGCCGCGTGCTACTGCCCGTTCAATGCCATCCAGCAGCGCATCGGTTGCCAGTTTCAGGTTTGGCCCCAACCCTTTCACAAATTCGGTGTCGCTAAGAAAGTCAGCTAAACGCAGGTAGCGCACTTTGCCTTCTTTTTGTGTCAGTGCCCAAAAAGCGTACAGCGTCACTTTTAGTTCGGCGAGGGTGTCAATGTGCGGTAGCAAATCGCTGAAAAAGAGGTTGGGAACAGATGTGAGACGGAGTTTGCCGTCGGGAAAACCAGGGAAGCCCTTCATAATGGTCAATTGTTAATTGTCAATTGTTAATTGTCAATTACTGATTACTGGTAACTGATTACCGATGACTGATTACAGGTTGATTTCTTGGCGCTGGAGATTGCGGAAGGTGGCGAGTTGGCCGTGCCAGTAGAGGTCTATGGTTCCGGTAGGGCCGTTGCGGTGTTTGGCGATGGAGATTTCGGCGATGTTGGGGCGCTCGCTGGTCTCGGGATTGTAATATTCATCACGGTAGATGAACATCACGATGTCGGCGTCTTGCTCGATGCTGCCGGAGTCACGCAGGTCGGAGAGCTGCGGGTGCTTGTCCTGGCGCTGCTCGACGGCGCGACTGAGCTGTGCGGCGGCGACGACAGGCACATCTAGCTCGCGGGCCAACCCTTTGAGGGCACGGGAGATTTCGCTGATTTCTTGCACGCGGTTGTTGGTAGAGCGTTCGGCTTGCATTAATTGCAGGTAGTCAATGATGACTAAATCCAGCCCATGTTCGGCGTAAAGGCGGCGACATTTGGTGCGTAGCTGGTTGGGGGTGATGGAGGGGGTGTCATCTATGAAGATGCGGGCTTCGGAGAGACGGCCGATTGCTTCCATGAAAATGGGCCATTCGTGTTCTTGCAAATCGCCGCGGCGCAGGCGCTGCGAGTCTATGCGTGTTTCAGCGGCGATCATGCGTTGCACAAGCTGCTCGCCGGACATTTCTAGATTGAACATGGCGATGCGCTTGCCGTAGCGCCGGGCGGCGGTGAGGACTATGGCATTTTGAAGGGATGTTTTACCCATCCCGGGTCTCGATGCCAAGATGATTAGGTCGGATTTGTTGAGGCCGCCGAGTATGCGGTCGAGGTCTACAAAGCCGGTGGGCACGCCGATGACATCATCGCCGCGGGCGTGTAGTTCTTGGATGCGCTCCAGGTATTCGCTGGCGATTTGTTTGACGGGGACGAGGTCGCGGGTGGTGCGTTCTTCGCTGATGCCGAAGAGGCTTTGTTCGGCGCGATCGATGACGACGTTGATGTCTTCGGCTTCGTTGTAGGCGAGGTTGGCGATTTCCCCGGCTACTTTGATCATGGCGCGGCGTACGGCCGTTGCCTCCACGACACGGCCGTAACTCTCCGCATTGATAGACGTAGGCACGGCATTAATCAGGCCAATGACATAGGCTTCGCCGCCCACCTCTTCTAATTGTTCTCGTCGGCGCAGTTCTTCTGTGAGCGTGATCAGGTCTAATGGTTCACGACGCTCATTCAAGCTGAGAATGGCTTCGTAAATCCACTTGTTTTTGACACGATAAAAGGAATCGGGCTTGAGGAAATTAGAAACGTCAAAAATTGCGTCTGGATCGATCAGGAGTGAACCCAGAACAGCTTCTTCAGCTTCTACACTATGTGGGGGAAGGCGTTCGATCTCGCTCATAAAGTTAAAAACTAAAACGTGAAACGCAAGATTCCCTGCGTTTCACGTTTACTACGCCCAAGAAAAGTCGTCAGTATCACTCTGAAAACAGCTTTTTATTCCTCGTCAAAGTCCTCAAAGTCCAGAGTGTTCAGAAAATCGGCGAAAGCATCTGGTGTTTCCGGTGCTTCTGAATCGGCACTCTCTGCGCTTTCTTGCTCTTGAATGTCGGCTTCGGGGAGGATGCCAACTTCGTCCATCACTTCCTCGGCAATAAAAATGGGGACATTAACGCGCACAGCCAGGGCAATTGCATCGGAGGGGCGGCAGTCAATGTTCATTTCTGTACCGTTGGCGTCCAGATATAGCCGAGCATGGAAGATGCCGTCACGCAGTTCTTTGACAAGGACATGAGAGATGTGGCCGCCCATTTCGCTAATCACGTTTTTTAACAGGTCGTGGGTGACGGGGCGGGCTACTTTTACGTCTTGCAGCTCAATGGTGATGGCATCTGCTTCGCACGGGCCAATCCAGATGGGTATCTGGCGTTCGCCATCTATTTCTTTGAGCATGACGATGCGGTGTTGGGTGACGAGGCTGATTCGGATGCTGTCGATTTCAACTTCTATCATGATCGATCCTTTTGCAGGAAAGGGGCACTGCAAAGTTGTAGGTATAAATTGAATCTTTTGGCATTTTAGCACAAAAATTGGTTAGTGGTAGGTGGTTGTGGGTTGCTAGTGGCTGGTAGTTGGTGGTTGTTTACCATTTACCAGCTACTATTTCTCAGTTGGAGAGGATGATCCAGTTTTGGCCCTTCAGTGCCAGGTTCCAATGGATGAGGTTGGTGTTTTGTGGAGCGGTGACGGTGGCAACGGCCGTATCTCCTGATATGGTTACTTGCTGCACTTCAAACCCAAGTTGGGTCGCCTTTTGCACAATGTGTTGATAGTTGATGCCCAACGGGTCGAGAAATGCGCCATCGTTGTCCATGACGCGGGTAATGCTGTCTAGCAGGCCATTGGCACGGCCGTAATCGGCGTCACGCAGCGCCTCATCCACTCCCTGAAACATCACTTCCAGCACGACATTGATTTCCTCTTGCGGATGGCGTGTAAAGTCTGCTGGATTTCCTTTGTCGAGCACATCTTGCGGGTAAGGCAGCCAGGCCGTCAGGAAATAGGCTGTGGGGTCGTACTCGAGTTGGTAACGACGCATCAGGTCGTAGTAACGCAGCGTGGTTTGCAAATCGTCAATGTCGTCTTTGCTGGGTGGCTTTTGCAGGAGATAGTCCTGCCATTCCTGCTCTAATTCGGCGAGGGAACGGCCGTAATAAATTTGCAAATTCAAGTCCACTGCTTCAGACAACAGGGGGGCGTCATCGGCTGTCACATCACTGTAAAACGCCTTGAACCGTTCCCATCCATCTCGCTCCACCATGAATTTGACAAAAGCTGCTGCCTCCAAATAGCCGATTTCGTGCTGCACCGGATAAAAATTATCAATGAGCTGCGCCAGGGGAATGTATGCACCCATTTCCACCAGGGCCGAAGCACGGTGGTCGATGTCTTCTGGTTTGTAATGCCCGCCAGTGGCCCAAACGGCCAGTCCTTCGGCCATAAAGGTGATGCGCTGTGGCGCAAACTGACGGTCAAGAATATGAACAGTTTCATGGGTGACTACTTCGGATAACCCCCGCCCAGAATATTGGCGATCTAGGTAGGAAATGACGATGGCGGAAGCGGCATATCCGCCCTGGCCGATCACGCGATCAATCAGATATATGTCGATTTTATCGCCGAGGGTGGTGTGGACGGTGCTGCTGGCTTGTTGCACGGCCGTGTCAATGGTGCGCAGCAGTTGTGGCAGGTCACGATAGGCGGCTGTGCCGCTGATGGCATGAACCCGGCAGCAATCGTTTTCGGCTGTGACCCATGCTGCATCTGCTTCCAGGTCTGGCAGCGCGGTTTCTGGCAAAATGTTCACAGCCAGGGAGACAATATTGTTAGCCGGGTCTTCATCGCCAATTTGGATGCGGTCTTCCGGGTCTAACAGGATGGCAACCTCTTGTGGGCCAATAAATTCGCTTGTGTCCCAGGCCCATTCAAACAACCCGGAGGCTTGCCCAGATAGGTTGCGCCCGGTGAGTGTGCCGGAGGCCATTGGCTGGCCGTTTACGCTGACGAGTACGTTCACGTTTCCGGGGTTGAGGGTGTCTGGGACAAAGGGCAGTACCTGAAATGTAACCCGGTCGCCGCTGTAAATGGTGGGGTAGGGGTAGAGGAAGATGTTTGTGGATTCGATGGCCAGGTCGGGGGGAACGGCCGTTGCCGTTGGCGTTAGTGTGGGGGGGATAGCGGTTGGCTGCGTTGTCGGCGGGATAGGGGTGTCGGTGGCTGGTGTGGAGGTGTTGGCAGAGGCGGTTGTTTGAGAAACGGCCGTTGTTGCTGTCATGCCCGGCAGCGTATCTGGCCGGGAATCTTGAATGTTGCACGCTGCCAGCCCTAATAACAATGTCAGCAAAACCGACATACGTTTCACAAATGTCATGTTCCTAGCAGAGCTAACTACTCCCATGTAACTATTGTACAAGTCCTCCCCTGTCGCAACCAAGCCCCTCTTTTCGCTTACTCATAAGCCAAAAACACAAAAATGCTCGTATTTGCTACGAACTCCCTCCAACTTCACGATTTTGCCCAAACAGTCCTTGAAATTCACCTGAAGTTTAGTGTATGCTATACCCACGTTCCAACAAAAACGGCCGTGATCATAAGGGTAGGGTGAAAAGCATCTGCTAGGTTTCAGGAGAGGAACCTTCCCCCCGCATCACTGTTTTTGTTTTGGAATTCACGCATTGTTGTACGTGCAAATTTGGCGTGGTAAGTATTGAATGGATGGCCGGGTACGGCCGTTCATCACTGGTAGGTTCTCATGTTCCGACCTCCACAAGCTCCTGATTCCTGGGCCACTTTACAGATTGAGTGTGTCGCGTGTAAAGAACTCATCACGCTGGCCGAAGGGCCAGAAGAAGCAACGCGTGAGCAAGACAACTGGCATCATCCTCCCGTTGAGCAACCCAGTATACTCTTGCGTTATCTAGATCGAGTCTCTCGTCGGGAAACTCAGCCACAGAATCGTCCACATACAGCCGTTCCAACCTCTGAGAATGATGTCGAGGACAAGAACAAAAATGAGCCTATCCCCATCACTTGCCCGCGTTGCGGCGCTGACAATCGCAATTGGGTTCACATTCTGCATCCCCAAAACCAGAAGTGCTTAGATAGGCTAATCAACTTTTGGCCGATTGGATTAGGCTTAATTATTGCCCTTGCCATCCCCATCATTGGCCTTACACGCTTTGGGGAAAAAATAGAGAGTGGCAAGCAGACTTTGCTGGTAACAATCATTTTGCTGTCCGGTTTACTTCCCCTATTAATTATGCCGCGCATGTGGATGAGTATGCGTGAACACCGGAATGCACAGGGTATTGTGCCCGGCCAATCTACCATCTCGCCCCCCATACGAGTTGCTTTTATTTTGTTGGCCGTATTTGTGTTTGTGCTGCCCGGCTTTATTTACGTCGCTGTGCCGCTAGGGTTTGATTATTTGTCCAACCTGATATCACCACCCGATTCGCCCACTCTGCAACAACGGATCGAACAAGTCCACGCTCAAATTGGTGACGCATTGAATGCTGAAAAAACGCCACCCAATAAATGGAATACAGCCGAAAATGCAACCGTTGCGCTAGAAACCCTCTTGAAAATCGAACCAGAAACAAACGAAAGATGGTATACACGCATTTATCATGTTTTAGATGAAGCTACTCAAGTGCTTAAAACAAAACCAGAGAGTGAACTTATACCCAAGATTGCCAACGAGATAGCAGTTTTGGAACGGTTTATTGCCAGCACACAGCCACCGCGTGTTGATAAGGAGTTTCTCAAAACCTGGTTCAAATATGTTCTCACCGCCAGTTTGTTAGCGATGTTATTTGGCTGGTGGGCAACGCGACAATATGCTAACAAGATCAACTTGCATTTACCACGCCCCATTTACTACAGTGTCGCCAATATGACGCGGGTAGTAGCCTGGGAAGCAAAACGTGCTTTGGAAATACGCGATTACCTATCTCAAATTCAATGGGTAGATGTGGAACGCAATGAATTAGGGGGGATTACCTTGATTGGCCTGTTCCGCGCTTCTCCTAATTTTGACCAACAGGGGAAGCCTGTAGGGCAATTCCTGCGTGCCCAACGCTACGAAATTATGTCCGATTGTTGGGGTCATATTGAATTTACAGAAATTCGTGATATTTTGTCGCCGATTTCAGCCGTTAGCCCGCAATATCAGGTTGTTGCTGCGCCTGCGGAGGCTGGCTCAGATGAAATCAATAAAACGCTGGATCAACTTTTCCGTCCTCGTGTCAATCGGCTGCGGTTAGAATAGCGAAGGTATCGGGGCAGAATATGAAATTGCAAGCGGACAATATTGAATAAATTGTCTGCTTGCAATTTGCCTTTTTGCAAACCTGCACACTTGCCCAGTCAACGGTATAATCTTGCCAAGAATTAAATTATTTGGGGTTGATTGGGAGTCCCTCAAATACAAAACATTTACAAGTGAAACGGCCGTAGCGCAAACCAGACATGCCTTATCCCACAAGTGGCACGCTCTTTCCCCTGCGCAGGCAAATTTGAAGAATAGGAGAAAATAAATGGCATACAAGAACATCAAAGTCCCCACTGACGGCGAAAAGATCACCTTTGAAGATGGCAAACTGCACGTCCCCGACCATCCCATCGTTGCTTTCATTGAAGGCGACGGCATTGGCGTAGACATCACCCCTGCCTCCATCCGAGTGTGGGACGCGGCTGTAGAGAAGGCCTACGGCGGCAAGCGCAAAATCGCCTGGATGGAAATCTATTCTGGCGAAAAAGCAGCCAATCTTTACGACGGCAACTACATGCCTGAAGAAACCTTTGAAGCTATGCGTGAATACGTTGTCGGCATCAAAGGCCCTCTCACAACTCCCATCGGCGGCGGTTTCCGCAGCCTCAACGTGACCCTGCGCCAGGTACTGGATTTATATGCCTGCGTGCGCCCTGTGCGTTACATCCCCGGTACACCCAGCCCCATGCGCCACCCAGAAAAGATGAACATCATTCTCTACCGCGAAAACACCGAAGACGTGTACTCCGGCGTAGAATGGCTGGCCGAATCTGACGAAGCCCAATCCCTGATCAAATTTATGAATGAGCAGTTGGGCAAAAACGTCCGTATGGACTCCGCCATCGGCATCAAACCTGTCAGCGCGTTTGGAACCAAGCGGTTGGTGCGTCAGGCCATTCAGTATGCCGTGGACCATAAACTCGGCAGCGTGACCATCGTTCACAAGGGCAACATCATGAAGTTCACGGAAGGTGCCTTCAAAAATTGGGGCTACGAACTGGCGAAAGATGAATTTGGCGACGTGACCATTACTGAAGAAGAACTATGGGACGCTTATGATGGTGTTGTGCCCGAAGGTAAAATTGTGGTCAAAGACCGCATTGCCGATAACATGCTGCAACAATTGCTGACGCGTACTGATGAGTATGAAGTCATCGCCACGCTGAACTTGAATGGCGACTACATGAGTGACGCGGCGGCGGCACAGGTGGGCGGCCTGGGCATGGCCCCCGGCGGCAATATTGGCGATGGCGTAGCCTTGTTTGAAGCGACGCACGGCACGGCTCCCAAATACGCAGGTCAGGATAAAGTGAACCCCAGTAGCCTCATCCTCAGTGGTGTGATGATGTTGGAGTACATGGGCTGGCAAGAAGCGGCTGACTTGATTGTAGAGGCGATGACGAAGACCATTCAAGACAAGACGGTGACGTATGATTTGCACCGCCAGATTGAAGGGGCAACGAAGTTGAGCTGCTCGCAGTTTGCTGAGGCGATTGTCGCCAATATGTAAGCGTGATGCGTGAAACATGAAATGTGGAGCCATCGGCCAGTTGGTCGGTGGCTTTTTTTTGTAGAGATTAATCGTCTCTTTTACTGGCAGATTTATTTAACCGCAAAGAGCGCAAAGGACGCAAAGATAAAACCGGCTTTGCGCTCTTTGTGTTCTTTGCGGTGAATTTTCAATGAATGATTCTGAACCACCGAAAGTATTGACGATTGCCGGGTCGGACAGCGGCGGGGCGGCGGGGTTGGCGGCGGATTTACGGACGTTTGCGGCGCTGCGGGTGTATGGGATGGGAGTGATTACGGCCGTTACTGCCCAAAACTCCCACTCTATCACGGCCGTTCACTATCCCCCGCCTGACCTCATCAGCGCACAATTGATGGCCGTGCTCTCCGATTATGGCGCGAACGCGGTCAAAACCGGCTTTTTGGGGCGTGTAGAAATCATCACGGCCGTTGCCGAAGCACTGCAACAGTACGCTGTACCTCATCTTGTGGTTGACCCCGTGCTGGTGAACCACAAAGGACAGGCCATGTTTCCGCCCGAAGTGACCGAGGCCTATCTGCGGTTATTGTTTCCCCTGGCCGAATTAATCACGCCCAACCGCCGCGAGGCGGAACTGTTGACCGGGTTAACGCTGAAAACGGTAACGGAAATGGAAACGGCCGTTACCCACCTCCACGCCCTCGGCCCGCGAAATGTACTGCTCAAAGCGGGGCGGCTGGGGGGTGAGATGCACAATGTGTTTTACGACGGCCGTACTATCACCCACCTTCCCAGCCAGGCCATAGACACTGCCAACACGCACGGCGCAGGGGATACCCTGTCGGCGGCGACAGCGGCATTTTTGGCAATAGGCGAGGGGATGTGGACGGCCGTTTCCCACGCGCATACTTTGACGCATCAAGCCATCCGACGCGCCGCACAGTGGCAAATGGGGCAAGGACATGGCCCTGTTTGGCCTCTGGAATGAGTGTTGACGCCCCCCAAATTTATGCTATTCTCTACTTTCAAAATGTTTTGAACGCAGGGGAAAGCAATGCACAATAGTCTTACGGCCGTTAGCAACAGTACCGTCGCCGGACTAGGGCGACTCGCTCGTTTTTTTGGTTTTAGTGATGTGATGGGTCGCCTTTATGGAACCCTCCTCCTCAGTCCCGATCCCCTATCCCTTGACGATCTCGCAGATGGACTTGAGATTAGCAAAGGCTCAGTGAGCATGAACATGCGTGCACTGGAGCGTTGGGGCATGGCGAAAGAAGTATGGATGCGCGGTGAGCGCAAAAAATATTACGCCGCCGAATCTGACTTGTGGCAAGTCATTCGCAATGTGCTGGGCAGCCGCGAGCAGCGCGAAGTGCAAGTTGCGCTGCAAGTGCTCAGCGAGAGCGTGGAAAAATTGAAAGAGGCCGAAGCAGAGCTAACGCCGGAGGAGCAAGAGCTGTCACGCTATTACCTGGATCGCGTGGTGGATTTGCAAGCGTTTTTCAAAGTGGCGCAGATGGCGCTAGAAACAGTCGTGGGTAGTGGGGAATCCCTGGATTTTGACGCAGTGACGCGGATTGAGATTGAATAAATGAGAATTGCAGTTGGTTCTACAAATCCTGTGAAGGTGGCAGCCGTGCGCGACATGGCGCTGCGGCATTGGCCGGAGGCAGAGGTTGTGCCGCTGGCTGTGGAGACTGGTGTTAGCGAGATGCCGATGAGTGATGCGGAGTCGCTTGCCGGGGCGCGTAACCGGGCGCGTGCTGCGCGTGCCGCCGCGAATGCTGACCTGGGGGTCGGCCTGGAGGGGGGTGTGAACCCGGAAGAAATTGGGCTGGTGCTGCATGGCTGGGTGGTGGTGGTGGATGGAAACGGCCGTACCGGAATTGGCGGCGCAGGTCGTTTGCCCCTACCAGAAGCCATCGCCAAACGGGTGCTGGCGGGCGAAGAACTCGGCCCCGTGATGGATGATATTTTAGGCCAGACAGATGTGCGTAAAAAGGGTGGGGCTGTGGGCGCATTGACTGCCGGGCTGGTGATGCGCCAGGATGCGTTTGCGCTGGGCGTAGCGTATGCGCTGGCGCCATTCGTGGCGGCGCAGTTGTATTAGCTAGTCAGCCAATCAGCTAGTTAGCCAATCAGGCTGACAAGCTGAAATGCTGACAAGCTGACAGGCTACTAAACAATGAAGTATCTCAAAATTCTATTTGAGTTGGTGAAGGAAACGGCCGTAAGCTACGGTCGGGACAAAGGGGGGCTGCTTGCGGCAGCGTTAGCGTACCACACCATTTTCTCGCTAGCCCCTCTGCTGGTGATTGCTGTGGCAGTGGCCGGGTTTGTTTTTGGCGATGCGGCTGTGAAAGGGGAGTTAGTTGGACTCATTGAGGGAACGGTGGGCACGGAAGCGGCTGTCGTCATCCAAAATTTAATTGGTTCGGCCAGCCAGGGCAGCGGGGAGATTTTTGCTACCATCATCAGCACAGGTTTGCTATTTTTGGGCGCGACCGGCGTATTTGGGCAGTTAAAGACAGCGTTGAATATGACTTGGGGCATCTCGCGCGGCCCTGATAAGGGCATTTGGGCCATGCTGAAAACCCGCTTTTTGGCGATTTTAATGGTGATGGGGATTGGCTTTTTGTTGTTGACGGCTATTTTCACTTCCACCATTCTCACCACTGTGAACCGCCGCCTGGCAGCACAAGGGGCGGATATCAGCGCTGCCTTGCCATTGATTAACTTTTTAGCCACCTTTACCATGCTCACCCTGCTGTTTGCCATTATTTTTAAGACCCTGCCCGATGCCAGTGTAGCCTGGAAAGATGCACTGGTTGGTGGCGCTGTCACCTCTATTTTGTTTGGGATTGGTCAATATGTGATTGGGCTGTATTTGGCGACCAGTTCTGTTGGCTCGGCTTATGGCGCAGCCAGTTCGCTGGTGGTGGTGCTGTTTTGGATTTATATTTCGGCACAGATTTTGATGTTTGGCGCGGAGTTTACACAGGTTTATGCCAATCGGTATGGCTCGAAGATACGGCCGTCGCAACATGCCATCTTGCTGCAAAACAATGTCCAAACGCCCGAACCAGAGCCGATAGAGGAAGTGGAAGCGTCGCTGATGCTCTATCCTTTAGAGGAGGAATCGCAGCCACGGCCGGCACCCACCTGGCAAAGGCAAACGGCCGTTGGCCTGTTGGGCATGGCTGCGGGTCTGTTCCTCGGCTTCATCGGCAGCCTGCTCCGCGACCAGTCATAACGTGAAGCGTGAAACGTGATGACTTTCTTTTCACGTTTCACGCTTCACATGTCACACATTTTATTACCCCAACTCAATCTCTTTGCGAATTGTGCCCGCCCGTTGGTGTGTGGCTGTGATGGTAACAGCCGTGCCCGCCTCAGCCTCAATCACCCACTCCACTTTGGCGCGTTCAGTGGTGGCATCGCCACCCCAGATTGGCGCAACAGCCTGCTGATCGCGCCCGGCAAGTTGCCCGAGCATCGTTTTGGGGGTGCCCGTCACCAACTTTGCGCCGTCCGGCAGGGCAATGTCTACTTCTAACTCACGCACAACCTTTTGCTCCAACGCCCGTTTGCTCACATTGCTGGGCAGCCAGCCCGTGTTATGCACTACCGCCCGCACCCAGTGCAGGTTGCCCTGTGACTGCACATCTACTTGATACCACTCTAGTTTGGGTGAAACCAGGCATTGGTACAGCGCAAACTCGCTCAAAGGCGACACCTCTTTTTCCAGCAAATGGCGCGGCGGATTGCGCCAGACATTGAAGAAATCCCAGCCACCAATCTCTACTGGGCCAAGCTGCGGATGGTCAAATTCGTACCAGTCCACCCAGCCTTTGCCCTCCAGCGCCTCATCATTCCAGCGCATGATGGCCTCATCATCGGCCTGCGGGTGTTCGCGGAACCAGTCCATAAATTTGTAATCTTTGATACCGGCTTGCCGCTGTACGCTCCAGATTTCACACGTCCAGGCGTAGATACCCTGGTGGTCGTACATCCAGTCGTCAAATGTACCTTTGATGAATTCTTTGGGGTCATATTTGAAGTCGTGGAAGACAGACACGGCCGGATAGCCGGTGAGTTCTGTGGCTTTTGCGCCCAGTCGTTGGTAGGCACGCAGGTCGGGCGTGGGCAGGCTGTCGTCGCCGCTCTTTGTAGGCGGGCGCAGGTACACGCCGCTAAAGGTGTGATAGCTGATGGAACCGGTGATGTTGGGATGGTCAACAATCCAGCGCATGGCTGCTTGCGGCTCTGGTTCGCTGCCGGGGTATTGGCCTGCGCCGCGCTCGTTGGGTTCCCAAAGGATGGGGAATTGGCGGTTGAGGTCTAGCCCTTGCAGATTGGGCGCGGCATTGATGGTGACGCCATCGTAGTTTTGGATGCGCCCTTCGGGGATGATGCGGTAGAAGTTGCCGCCGGGTGGCTCGTCGGCGGCGCGGGGAATCATGATGCGTGGGTCGTCGGGGTGGATTTTCCAGTTGCCATTGGGGTCGCGCAGGCGCATTTGCAGGATACGGCCGTCGCTGTCCACATCTTCCTGGTGCAGTCCGTCGAGGCTGTCCATGCGTGGATACGGCCGTGTGCTGCTGCGGATATACTTGGGGATGTCGGCTAACGCCCACTCTGCACCGTCGGGGTTGAGGCGGGGCACAATGTAGAAGGCGCGGCTGTCAAGGGCTTGGGTGACGCGCTCGTCACGGCCGTATTCCGTTAGCAGTTTGTGCAGCAGATGCAGCGCAGCAGTAGAGCCGGACACCTCGGTGGCGTGGATGTTGCCATCCACCCACATCGCTGGTTTTTTATCGGCGGGGCCGCTGGCGAAATGGGTCACGGTCATCACCCAGATGTCGCGGCCTTCGTAGCTTTTGCCCAGGCTGTCTAGCTTGCAGATGGCGGCGTACTCGTCCGCCCAGGCTTGCAGGTAGGCGGTCAGCTCATCGTAGCGATAGTAACGGTCAAAGCGCATGTCTTCACTCACGGGGAAACTCCTTTGTAATGATGAGGGATGAAGGATGAGGGATGAAAGGTCATGCTTCATCCGAAGTTGGAGGGCGGTCGGGAACGGCCGTCCTGACGATGACAACGTTGCTAGATTATAGCTCGTGTTAGGCAATTGTCTAATAGTCGCAGCGAAGGAAAGGCGAGAGTCGCGTCTACAGGTCGCCTGTTCTCGTCAAAAAAGATATGATTTGCCCCGTAAATTTTGTTTGGAGTAATGCATGAAAACATCTGCACAAATTGAAAATGCTTTAGAGCGTATCTTGCCCCGCGTAGCTAAACCGGGCCGGTATACCGGTGGCGAATACAATCAGGTCGTCAAAAATTGGGATGAAATTGATTACAAGGTCGCCTTTGCTTTCCCCGATATTTATGACCTGGGTATGTCCAACCTGGGGTTGATGATTCTCTATGATTTGGTGAACAAGCATCGCAACTTATTGGCCGAGCGCGTCTATTCTCCGTGGACAGATATGGAAGAAATTATGCGTGAGCAGGCTATTCCGCTCTTCTCGCTGGAGACGAAGCACCCTATCCGCGAGTTTGACATGCTGGCGATGACGCTGCCCTATGAGCAGTTGTACACGAATGCGCTGAACCTGATTGACCTGGCGGGAATGCCGGTACGCAGTGAGGATCGTGATGCTAGTTACCCGCTGGTTGTGGCCGGGGGACATGCGTGTTACAACCCGGAACCAATGGCCCCCTTTATTGATGTGTTTGTGATTGGCGAGGGGGAAGCGGCAATTCTGGAGATTATTGGCGTGATGCAGGCTGCCAGCCATTTAGATCGGGAGACGCAGTTACGCTACATTGCACAGATAGAGGGCTGCTACGTGCCGCGTTTTTATGACGTGGCTTACCATGAGGATGGCACAGTGGCGGCGGTGACGCCAACGATGCCGGAAGCGCCCGCCAAAGTGTTGAAAACGATTGTGCCTGTGCTGCCACCGCCGGTGACGGACTTCATCATTCCTTTTGTAGAGACGGTGCATAATCGTGCGCCCATTGAGATTATGCGTGGCTGTACACGCGGATGCCGGTTTTGCCACGCGGGGATGGTAACGCGCCCGGTGCGTGAACGCCCGGTGGAAGAAGTATTAACGGCGATGGAGCAGATTTTAGAAAGCACCGGCTATGAAGAAATCGCCTTGCTCTCGCTGTCTTCGAGCGATTACACGAATGTGCTGGAGTTGACTGAGAAGATTGGGCAGCGGTTCGGCCATTTGGGGCTGAATATTTCGCTGCCATCGCTGCGCATTGAGTCGGTGTCTACACAGTTGATGGATAATTTGGGGGACGGCCGTCGCGGGGGTTTTACATTGGCTCCAGAAGCAGCAACGGAGAAGATGCGCAACACGATTAATAAGTTTGTGACGCACGAGGAGTTGCTAGAGACGGCGCGGGAGATTTACCGGCGGGACTGGCGCACGATTAAGCTGTATTTCATGATTGGGCATCCGCGAGAGGAGTTGGAGGATGTGCAGGCGATTGCTGATTTGGCAAAGGCTGTGCTGGCGGAGGGGCGCAAGTTTCATGGCAATAAAGCGAGTGTGAATGTAGGGGTGAGTACGTTTATTCCTAAGCCACATACGCCGTTTCAGTGGGAGCCGATGGATGAGACGGAGAAGGTGTATGAGAAGCTGGATTTGCTGAAGGAAGCGTTTCGCGGGCCGGGGCTGCGGCTGCGTTGGAACAATCCGCAGGAGTCGGTGTTTGAGGGCTTTCTCAGCCGGGGTGACCGGCGTATGGCAAATGCGGTGGAGTTGGCGTGGCGCAAGGGGGCGAAGTTTGACGCCTGGATGGAGCATTTTAAGCAGGATGCCTGGGGAGAAGCACTGGACGAAATGGGTTTGGATGCGCATTTTTATACGCATCGCAAGCGGCGGATTGATGAGGTGTTCCCGTGGGAACATATTGATGTGGCGGTGACGAAGAAGTTTTTGACGCAGGATTATTTGATGAGTCAGCAGCAGGAGACGCGGGTGGACTGCCGCAATCATTGTTTTGCCTGTGGTATTTTGCCGAAGCTCCGGGATTTGCGGCGGGAGACGGAACCTGAGGCGTGGCAGTGCCCACCCGTGCCGAAGCGGAAGCATCATCAGCCGGTGGAGAAGCGGGTTCCGGTGGTGGATAGTATTCCGCTGACGGTGGTTGGTAGCTAGTAGCTGGTTGCTGGTGGTTGGTAATTGAGGGCCTGGGTGGTGATGGGAATTACTGCTCGGGCTTTTTTGTTGGGGAGCGAACGGCCGTTGCCCATCCCCCTTCTATGACCCACGACATCATATATAATGACGCAAAGAATATTACACACGTTGGAGGTCATCTCATGAAAAAGCATTATTGGATGTCGGGTATTGCCTTACTGGTTTTGTTATCAGTTTTCGGGTTCATGATGAGTCGGTCAGCTAACTCGGTGTTTTCACAGCCATTAGCATCATCAGATAACGATGAACTGCTGCCTGTGCTTGATTCTGGCGAACAGGTGAGCGTGCTTGCACCAACCGCCGATTCGCGGTTGGTTTACTTTTCCCCTCAAGATAATCCCGCAACGGCTACAGTGATCACTCTCTACAATTCAGGAGACATTACCCAGACCATTCCCGTTCAGGGCATTAATTCCAATGGAGAGGTCATTATGGACGTCTCTGTAGAATTAGGAGCGCATGATATGGTGCATCTGGTTAGCGATGACGTTGCTGCTTCGCCACCGCCCAGTTGGGCAGATGCCATTCTCGCTAACTTTACAGATAGCAGCACTTATGGAGTGATGGCAGTGCCTCAGGACGTTAAACTTGATGGTTATGTGTTGTTTAACGGTGGTACGGGAACCGTTGATCCATACCAAGACCAGGGGGCAATCCCTTTGCGGTTTAGTGCAGACCCTTTAACTGTTTTTTTGCCGCTGACAGAGAGTTGAACGTCCCGCTCATATTTTTTCATTCAGTGTGATGGGGATATTCCTATGCGTTCCTGCTTTGCTTGCCCAAGCATGTTATAATGCCCCCGTATTCAGGAACATTTGAGCTATGGCGCAAAAGAAAAAATCAACTTCTCGCTCCAGTGGAACGAGGAAAAAACAGGCAAACGCAAGGACAAAAACAACACGCGGCGGAACGAGTTCCAGCAAAACTCGTTCTGCCGGAACCCGTTCCGGGCGTAAAAGCAGCGGCACGACTTCTGCCCGGCGCAAAACTAGCAAGCCCACCCGTCAGGAACTGCGTCTGAATGTGCAGCAGAAGGTGCTACTCTTTGGGATTGCGACCGTATTTATAACGCTTCTTCTTGTCCTCAGCCTCCTGTCTCCCAATCAAGGCGAACTCACCACTTCCCTTTCCGGGCTGATGTGGCGCGTCTTTGGCTGGGGCGGCATCATCGTGCCCTTGATTACCGGGGGCGTGGGACTGTACCTGGTGCTGTGGGGCATGGAGCAAGCGCCACAGCTTCCCGTTTACCGCGTACTTGGCTTCATCATCCTATTCCTCGTTTTTGAATCCTTCGCTTCAATGGTCACGCTGATGCGCGACAATGGGCTGACGGATGTATGGCAAATTGCACGAGTGCAGGAGGGGGGCGGTTATCTGGGCGGGCTGTTTGTCTACGCGTTGGTCGCCGCTATTGGCAACCTGGGCGCTATCTTTACATTTGTCGTTTTTGGTGTGATTGGCGGCATTCTCGCCTCCGGCATTACACGGGAGGATATGGGGTTGTTCTTGAAGGGGCTGGCGGAGATGCGGCAAACTGCCGCTTCCCCCACCGAGCGCGAAATCCCGCTGAATCCGGCGCGTAATGGCGGGCAGGCGATTCAGCGCACGCTGCCGCTTGACCAGCCAGCTACGCCGCCAGAGCCGGAATCGCCGCCAACGGAAACGGCCGTTTCCACCCCCGCTAAACCAGAGCCCAAGAACGGCCGTACTCGTCGTAAACCCAGCCAACCCAAACCAGAACCCCCGACCGAACCAGAGACCGCCCCCACGCCCATCTTTTTAGGGCGTCATGCGGCCAATGTATCTTGGAAGCTGCCCGTGTTGGCAGATATGTTGGAAGCAGGCGCAGATCAGAAACTCAACAGCGCCTCCATCCGTGAACAAGTAGAAGTCATCGAACATACACTAGAGAGCTTTGGTGCGCCCGCGACCGTCGTCGAGATCAACCAGGGGCCGACCATCACCCAATTTGGCGTGGAACCCAACTTCATTGAGATGCGCAGCGGCAAACGTACCAAAGTTAAGGTGGGCAAAATTGCCAGCCTCGCCGACGACCTGGCCCTGGCCCTGGCGGCGCATTCCATTCGCATTCAGGCCCCCGTACCCGGCAAGGGCTACGTAGGCATCGAAGTGCCCAATGTCAGTAAAGTCCTTGTATCGCTGCGCGATGTGTTGGAAGCGCCCGAATTCCAGAAAATCATCAAAAAGTCACCCTTGGCAATTGGTCTGGGGCAAAATGTCTCCGGGCAGCCCATTGCTGCTGATCTGGCTGCGATGCCACATTTGCTCATCGCCGGTACGACCGGCTCCGGTAAATCGGTCTGTGTGAACAGCATCATTGCCGGGCTGCTGCTGCTGAATACGCCAGATGTGCTGAAGGTGGTGATGGTTGACCCCAAGCGGGTGGAATTGACCGGTTACAATGGTATTCCGCATTTGGCCGCGCCGGTGGTGGTGGAGATGGATCGCGTCATTGGTACGCTGCAATGGGCGCTGCGCGAGATGGATCATCGTTACAAGCTGTTTTCGGAAATAGGCGCACGTAATATCACCGATTACAACAAAAAGACTGCGCGGACGAAGGACAAAGAAAAGCTGCCGTACATCGTCATCATTATTGACGAGTTGGCGGATTTGATGATGCTGGCCCCGGAGGACACGGAGCGGTCCATCACGCGGTTGGCGCAAATGGCACGGGCGACGGGGATTCATATGGTCATTGCCACGCAACGGCCGTCTGTCGATGTGGTCACGGGCTTGATTAAGGCTAACTTCCCGGCGCGTATTGCCTTTGCTGTTGCTTCCAGCACAGACAGCCGCGTTATTTTGGACAGCACCGGTGCGGAACGACTGTTGGGTCAGGGCGATATGCTCTTCCAAAGCCCAGATGCGGCGTCCCCGGTGCGCTTGCAAGGTACCTATGTCAGCCCGGAGGAGTTGGACAAGTTGATTGAGTATTGGCGCACGGCACGACGGTTTAACCTGATTCCGGCGCACGAATCGATCACTCCCCGTGAAGCTGATGAGCCGGAACGACCTACGCCATTACCGCCCGTTGTACGTGAATCGCTGGCCCGCGAGGCGGAAGCGAAGGCGCAGACTGATTCGCCAGTGGAGGAGGAGCCGACACGGCCGTTGGAAATCACGACAACCGCGGAGCCTGTCCCCCCACCACAAGTGAATGTGACCCGCAAAGAGAAGCCGGAGGAACGGCAACGGCCGTTGTGGGAAGAACTGCAAGCCCTCGAAGAAGAAACTGTTTCCACAAACGAAAATGAAGATGACCTAATGCTCGAAGCCATCACTCTGGTGCGCAAGCTGAACAAGGCATCCACCTCACTGTTGCAGCGTCGCTTCCGTATTGGCTACACGCGTGCCGCACGCATCATGGATGCGATGGAAGAACAAGGCATCATTGGCCCGCCTACGGGAACTAGTAAAGCCCGCGAGGTGCTGCCCTGGGATGGTTTGGGTACGGATACGGCCGTTGATGAGGAAAACGAATCGGATATGTGACAATCTGAGCTGGTGCTAAACACACCTTGCTATGCCCTTTCCTCCTGAATTAGAATCGGCGGAAATACATCAGGCTAAATGTTTGAAGAAAAATGCCTTTTGTATTGTAAGTGTATTGGAGAAATCGCGTGTTCAATAACCAAATTATCCAAGGCGATTGCAAAGAAATTTTACAAACGTTCCCTGACAATTCGGTTGATCTAATTTTTACCTCCCCCCCTTATGCGGATCAACGCAAAAATACATATGGTGGTATTTCTCCTGACAAATATGTTGATTGGTTCCTGCCTAGATCGGAACAATTTTTGCGTATTCTTAAACCTAAAGGAACTTTTATACTGAATATTAAAGAACGAGTTGTCCGAGGCGAGAGACATACCTATGTTATTGAACTAATATTAAAAATGCGCGAACAAGGGTGGCTTTGGACAGAAGAGTTTATGTGGCATAAGAAAAATTCTTATCCTGGCAAGTGGCCTAATCGTTTTCGGGACTCATGGGAAAGACTCTTGCAATTTAATAAACAACGAAAATTTAATATGTATCAGGAAGAAGTGATGGTTCCCGTTGGGGATTGGGCAAAAACCCGGTTAGCCAAACTTAGTGAAACAGATAAAGTTAGGGATGAGTCTAGTGTAAATAGTGGTTTTGGTAAGAATGTATCTAATTGGGTTGGCCGGGATATGGTTTATCCGACAAATGTCTTGCACATGGCAACAGAATGCTTTAATCGCAATCATAGTGCCACTTTCCCTTTAGATTTGCCAAATTGGTTTATCAAGTTATTTACTGAGGAAGGAGATTTGGTTCTTGATCCATTTGTAGGGTCAGGAACAACGGCAGTTGCTGCTCAGACTCTAGGTCGAAACTATATTGGTATTGATATAAGCGAAGACTTTTGCAGAATTGCAGAGGACAGACTTGAAATAAGCCAGCCGCGGTTATTCGAATCACCAAATGATTATTCAATCAAGCAGGATAGTCCCAATGGAACAACTTGAGTTAGATGATGTTCGCCAGTATGTGAATCAGCACATTATTGATTTTCACCAAAGAAAAATAGCTTCCCTTGAGCAGTTGACCCTCAAAAAACTGTTGAGCAAAAATCCATACTTATTCAAAGCCAAACACATTACAACAGCAGGACAATTAATGGAGGGGCTTTTAGATGCATTCCTTTCATCCTCCGAAGAAAAGCTGTTTGGCGATTTTCTTGAAGGGTTAGCCGTTTTCATTGCTGGCAAAACAGCGGGAGGGCATAAATCCACCGCTCAGGGTATTGACCTTGAATTTATTGATCGCGGCGTACACTTTGTCGTTTCAATTAAGTCCGGCCCGAATTGGGGCAACAGTTCACAGCACAAAAAACTGGCTCAAGATTTAAGAAGTGCAGTCATTCGTGTAAAACAAGCTCGTGGCGGACTTAGAGTGGAACCTGTGTTGGGGATTTGTTATGGAAAAACGCGCACGTCATATACGAGAGATGGTTATTTGAAAGTTGTTGGTCAAAATTTTTGGACGTTAATAAGCAACAATCAAAGTCTGTATACAGACATTATCGAGCCAATTGGATATCGTGCTAAAGAGCATAACGAAGCATTTGGGGGGGGGCGGGGTCAGGTTGTTAACAAATTCACAGGCCAGTTTATCACTCAATTTTGTGACATAGACGGCGCAATTAACTGGAACGAACTTGTTAAATTTAACAGTGGTAACTACGATTTGGATAGTTTCCTCAGTCTGGGCGAATAATGGCACATTTACAAGGAGAAGAACGCGCACAGTATGTGCAAGATATGTTTGCTCGCATCGCCGGCCGCTATGACACGATGAACCGGTTGATGACGTTTGGGCAAGATTTGAAGTGGCGGCGATATGTCATTGCACAGGCGCGGCTGCCGCAGAACGGCCGTCTCCTGGACATCGCCACTGGCACAGGAGACATCGCTTACGAAGGCTGGCAGCAAACACCCGGCCTGCAAGCGGTGGGTGGCGATTTTACGGTGGAGATGATGCGTGCCGGACAGCACATCCCGGCACGGCACGCCATCCAGTGGGTGGGCGCGGACACGCTGGCTCTGCCTTTTTCCGGTGACGTTTTTGATGCGGTTACGTCCGGTTTCCTCATGCGCAATGTTATTGATGTGCCCGGTGCACTGCGTGAACAGATGCGCGTCACTAAAGCGGGCGGGCATATCGTTATCCTGGAATCCAGCCCACCAAAGGATAACTGGCTCAAGCCATTCATTCGTATCCACCTGAATACCATCATTCCCACGCTGGGGCAGTTGGTGACGGGGAATGGCGATGCGTACCGCTATTTGCCGGACAGCACGCAGCAATTTTTGCGTCCAGAGCAGTTGGCCGAAGCGATGCGCCAGGTTGGGCTGGTGAATGTGCGCTACAAGCTGTTTATGTTTGGCACGATTGCCATTCACACGGGACAAAAACCTGCTTAACTATGACTTCACCGAAAAAACCGCAAAGAGCGCGAAGAACGCAAAGAATTTCCAGAGTAAATCCGCGTCATCCGCGTTTATCAGCGTCCTTTTTTCGGCAGACTCAACTATGGACTTACGATTGACTGATAAAGTGGCAATTGTCACCGGGGCCGGAAAAGGGGTTGGCGCAGCCATTGCCCTGGCGCTGGCTGCGGCGGGCGCAAAGGTGACGGTGAACGATATCAACCCGGACCGCGCCGAACGCACGGCGCAAATGATTATCAGGGAGGGGGGAACGGCCGTTGCCATCCCCGCCGACATCTCCAACAAATTCCAGTGCGTTCACCTGGTGGAAACCACCCGTGCCGAATGGGGGCGGCTGGATATTTTGGTGAATAATGCGGCTGTCAAGCCCAAATCCACCATTCTCAAACTGGATGAATGGGATTGGCAGCGCACGCTGGATGTGAACCTGAAGGGGACATTTTTTATGAGTCAGCTTGTGGGCCGTGTGATGGCCGATGAAAATGGCGAGCGTGGGAGCTTGATTGTGAACATCACCTCTACCGCTGGAACGCAAACGGCGTTTGAGGGCCATGCAGCTTATGCAGCCAGCCAGGCGGCGATTGCTGGTTTTACCCGTGAATGTGCTCGTGAATATGCTGGATATGGCATTGCCGTACATGCTGTTGCTGCGGAGGAGCCAATGGTGGAAACGGCCGTTGCCCAACAAATCCTCGCCTTGTGCCAGCAAACCTGGCCTGGTTGACAGTTTCGTTTTTTGTTGAGTGGTGGGGAACGGCCGTTTGCGACCTCCCCGCACCTTTCACCGTACAGAAATCGTTATGACTCATCAAGTAAGGAGACTACTGTGCCTGTTGTAAACCCATCCACCGCACGCTATCGCAGCAAAAACTTGGGCGACGCCTTGGAAGTTACCATTCCCGTTCACCGTCGCTGGTATATGATCCTATTTCTCAGTGTGTGGCTCGCGGGCTGGACTGCTGGTGAACTGGGTGTCGGTGGTACATTGCTTGCCAGACTATTTACAGGCAGTGTTGGTGTGGCTGATTTAGGGAGTGGCTTATTTATGCTTATCTGGCTTACTTTCTGGACGATAGGAGGAGCTTTCGCTATATACGTGCTCATCTGGCAACTTAAAGGTCAGGAAAAAGTAACTATTAACAGCGAAGGGATCACTGTTCGTTATGAAATCGGTAGTTTCGGGCGCAGTAAAACCTACCTGAAAAAACATCTGCTCAATTTGCGCATCTCTCCCGAATCACTGACCTACAACAGCCTGCGTGGCGGTTTGCGTTTTTGGGGGCTTGGCGGCGGTGCCATTGCCTTCGATTACGGTGCCAAGACCATCCGTTTTGGCAGCAGCGTTGAAGAAGCTGAGGGCAACATGATCCTCTCCGAAATTCAACAACATTTCCCGGAATATCGTTAATCACCCATCATGCCCTGTCCCAAATTCACCGTCACCGTTGTTTAACCAATGAACTGATCACTGCATACTGACCAACTGGATACTGATATGAGCGAACCCATCATTATCGTAGACGACATTCACAAATCCTATCTCATGGGCAAAGAAGCTGTGCCCGCCCTACGCGGCGTCTCCCTCGAAATTCAGCGCGGCGAATTTGTCTGCCTGATGGGGCCAAGCGGCTCTGGCAAGACGACGCTGCTCAACATTGTGGGCGGGCTGGATGAACCCAGCCGCGGTCACGTCATGGTTGAGGGCGACAATTTAGTGTCCCTCAATGAAAATGAACTGGCTCGCCTGCGCCTGCAAAGAATGGGCTTCATCTTCCAAAACTACAACTTGCTGGGTAACTTCACTGCTCAGGAAAATGTAGAAGCACCGATGGTGTTAGCAAGAATGAGCCGCCGTGACCGCCAGCAGCGTGCCCATGAACTGCTGGAAAAAGTAGACTTAGGCGACCGTGCCCACCATTATCCCAGCGAACTCTCTGGCGGACAGCAGCAGCGCGTGGCCATCGCTCGCGCCCTCGCCAACAACCCGCCCATTCTCATTGGCGATGAAATGACCGGCGACCTGGATTCTGTGACCGGCTTTGCCATCATGGAACTGGTTGCCAGCCTCAATAAAGAGGGTATGACTGTTGTCTTTGTCACCCACGACCCGCGCATGGCTGAATTTGCCAGCCGTGTCATCGAGCTGCGTGATGGGAAGTTATTAGGAAATTAACGATTGACGATTCCCGCATCGTCTAATCGTTAATCGGCAATCGCAAATCGTAAATTACATGGTTATCAAGTACGTTCTCAAGAACTTTTCCCGGCGCAAGGTGCGCACAATTTTGATGATTTTGTCGCTGCTGGTGAGCACAGGGCTGATTGTGACGATGAGTGCCACCGTAGAGACGGTGCGCCAGTCTAATGTTGACCTGATTGCCAGTGCGGTTGGCCGCTATGATATTGGCCTTAGCAAATTGGACACCAGCCTAGATCCATTTATGGACGTGGATGAGGTGATCCCCCAGGTGTTGGCGGCAAATGAGAAGATCACGGCCGTTTATCCCCGCATCGAAACCGATATTGAACTGAACGTAAATGGGAACATTGGTCGCGGCACATTGCTTGCTCTGGACCCGGCTGTGGACGATGTCGGCTTCGTCATTGTGAGCGAAGGGCAGTACCCTCTGGACGCTGGGCAAGCGGCCGTTTTTGAAGACACCGCCTTCAGCCTAGACCTCAACCTGGGCGATACCGTAGACGTTTCCTACAGCTTCCCGTTGCCGCGCGAAAAGGGCCAGGAAGAATTGGCCGGGGCCAGTGAGCGGCGTACCAGCAAACGTTTCACCGTCGCGGCTATTGTGCGGCAGGATGGTGTTACCGACAGCAGCGTACACAGTGGCCTGATCATTTCTCTGAGTGATGCCCAAGACTGGTTGGGTTTGAACGGCCGTGCCCAAAACCTCGTTGCCACCGTAGACCCCGCCCTCTACGAAACCAACAATGCCGAAACGGCCGCTTTGCGGGTGCGCGATGTGGCTGGCAGTGTCCAAGCAGCACTAGGCGACGAGTATCGCTACAGTCTGGTCAAAGCATCCGCCCTGGATGGTGCAGCACAAGGCTTCCTCGCCGTACAAGCACTCATCAACACCTACGGCCTCATTTCCCTCGGCGTCGTCGGCCTGCTCGTGCATACACTGGTGATGACCAACGTGCAGGAGCAGCGGCGCGACATGGCCGTGCTGCGTATTTTGGGCAGCGAACGCAATTTACTCTTCCGTCTCGTCATCATCGAAGTGTTAGTGATTGGGACGATTGGCGTTGGTTTAGGCATTGTGTTGGGGCAGCTTATCACCGCCTACATCGTCGTGCCGATCATTAAGAACCAGATGCTGGCGCAGGGCCTGAATTCAGGCTTGTCACCCCAGGTAACGATTGGCGCTATTTTGCCGGCCATCATCTCCGCATTCGTTGTTCTCATTCTCAGCAGCGTGAAACCGGCGCAAGATGCTGCCCGCACCAAAGTGATGCACGCCATCAACCCCGGCGTGGCCGACAATATCCAGCTAGAGGATTTGGCACAACTGCGCGAACGCCGCCCCGACGCCAAAATCTTTTTGGCTGGCGTGACCCTGATGTTGGTGTTCGGCCTTATTGCCGGATTCCAGGTGGTGGACGCCTTTGGCGGCCCGGCGCTGGAAGTGATGTTTGTGCTGTTGGCGTTGGGGCTGTTGGTGTTGGGATTAGGGCTGATGTTCTTCATCACGACCATTCCCTTTGAACGCTTCGTTTTGTTTGTGATGCGGCTCATCTTCCCCCGCGTTACCTATTTTGCGCGGCGCAACGTGGGGCGCGGTCAACTGCGCAATACGCTTATTTCCATGCTGGTGCTGTTTAGTGGTGTGCTGCCCAGTTTTTTGGCAACCCAACTAGCGTTGGAAAATGCCAATTACGAAACCAGTACACGGTTGGACAATGGCGCACCGGTTAATGTGCGTTCGTTTGGCTATTGGGGGGGCGGCGCAAACAGCGAGCGGCTCAAACCGAGCTTTGTCAACAATGATTTGCGGACTGTGCCTGGTTTTGATCAGATGGCGAGCATTAGCTATGGTTACGAATCGCGGGCATTCGATCCGGTGGGAATGCGTTCGGCAAGGGTAACGGTGATGGGGGTGGACGGCCGTCTGCCCGACGTCCTTTTCAGTGACATGATCGAATTTGCGGCAGGTACTCCCGACTCGCTTAACCAACTGTTGGACGACCCGAACGCCGTCATCATTAGCGAAGGGCTGGCTGAGCAGTTAGTGGTCGAGTTAGGCGGTACGGTTAAGCTGCAAGGGGAAGGGCTGGATCACACGATGAACGCCCATGTCATCGGTATTGCGCGGCGTATTCCTGGCTTTAGCGGCATTGGCCGCAGCCGCCTGGAAGCGATGGATGGCAGCACTGTGCTGGTCTCGGTGGACGCTTTCCGCAGCCTGGTTACCAAATTGAACGACCCTTTGCCCCTGCCAGACGACCCAATTTTTGTGCAAGTGCTGGCGACGCTGACCCCGGATGCTGACATTCATGCCGTCGCCAATGAGATGGGTGAACGGTATGGTCTGGATTATGGCTTTTGGACGCGTTTTCTGGAAATTCAATTGGAGTTTAACGCGGATGCGCAGGCAACCCAACGTATTTTCTTGCTGGTTCTGACGGTGATTTCGTTTACAACGGCCGTTTTTGGGGTCTTTGCCGTTATTTACGTCACCATTTATGCGCGGCGGCTGGAAATTGGCATGATGAAAGCGGTGGGGATGCTGCGCCGCGAACTAACAGGGATGCTCATCGTGGAAGCGATAGCCATGACCCTGGGCGCGGCGTTGGCGGGTATTGCTGCGGGGGCGAGCATGGGCTACGTCTCTTTTTATGGGCAGCGTGCCCTCCAGCAAATACCAACCACCTTTGCGATTGATAGCACCGTCATGCCTTTTATCGTGTTTATGGTTGTCCTTGCCAGTGTGCTGGGGGCGGCCTTTTCGGCACGCCGCATTGTGAAAAAGCAGGCGGTGGATATTTTGCGAATGCAGTGAGGAAGTTGCAGGTTACACAAGTTACATTTACTTGTAACCTGCAACCTGTAACAGGTTTTTCCTATGAAAAAATCATTATTCTTGATGTTATTACTCTTTTTGTTGGTTGGCTGTGGTCAGGGCACAGTGGTGGAAGGCCCTGGGTCGGCAACGGCCGTTGCCGACCCCAACGCGACCGCCACACCGCGCCCCACCACTTTACCAGCCGGTGGCACGATGGTGCTGGCCGATGGGCAGATTGTGGCTGTGAATCCCGTGCTGCCGTTGTCGTTTGAGGCGAACGGCCGTCTCTTGCAGCTTAATGTCCATGTTGGCGATTACGTGGCTGCCGGGGATGTCGTCGCCACGCTAGATGACAGTGCCTTGCAAGAGGCCGTCACCAGTGCTGAACTGCAAGTGGCGCAGGCCGAAAACAGCCTGGCGCAGGCCCAGTTATCGTTGGATGATCTGATGGCGTGGGAAGCAGACGAAACGGCCGTTGCTCTGGCTGAAGCCAATCTCGCGGCTGCGCAAGCTGGTTATGAAGACGCGCAAGCCAGTGACGCCGCCGCCGGGAACAGCTTGACCTCGGCGCGAGTGAACCTGGATCAGGCGCAGCGCCAGGTGGACGACGCGCAGGAAGCCTACGACACAGCCTTTGACCCTGGCCGCGAGTGGGAGCTGAATGACCCCTGGCGCAAACCGGCTCTGGAAGCGGAGCGCGATGGTGCGACGCGCAATTTACAGTATGCGCAGGAGAATTTGTCTGTGGCGCGGTCCCAATACAACCTGGCAGTGGTGGGGCTGAATAATGATACGGCCGTATCCGCCAATGCCTCCGTTCTCAGTGCCCAGCAAGCTCTGGAGCAAGCCACGACTGGCCCCAAAGCGTCTGAGATAGCGGCCGCCCGCCTCAGCGTGACGCAGGCGCAAATCTCATTGGAGCAGGCGCAGTTTAGTTTACAGCAAGCGCAATCCGCACTGGATAATTCCCAACTTGTTGCCCCCTGGAATGGCACAATCCTCTCCGTGGATGTGGCTGTGGGCGCAACAGTTGGCGCGGCTACGCCCATTGTCACGCTGCTGGACAGCGATCATTTGCAGTTCCACACTAGCAATCTCAGTGAGCGCGATTTGGCGCAGATGCAGGCGGGGCAGCCCGCAGAAATTGTGCTAAAAACCTTCTCTACGCAGCCTTTGCAAGGCACGGTAGTGGGAATTGTGCCGCAAGCGACGGGCACGGTGGGGGACGCGGCCGTTTTCACAGTGATGATAGACCTGGAACCGACCGACCTCCCCCTGCGCCCCGGCATGACTGGTCGTGTGGAAATTATGGATGAGTCGTAACGTGTGATTAAAACTTGACCCTATTGAAGGAGGACTTTTGACAATAAATAAACCCCTCCGTGTGCTGCATTTTGCAGATGCCCACATAGACATTGCCAATTACGGCCGTCACGATCCCAACACGGCCCTTCCCATTCGTGTCGTAGACTTCTTGCGTTCTCTGGATGCCATCGTAGAACGCGCCCTGGCCGAGCCGGTAGACTTGGTGATTTTTGCCGGGGACGCTTACAAAGACCGCAATCCACACCCCACCTTCCAGCGCGAATGGGGCAAGCGTATCATGCGTCTCTCGCAGGCTGGTATCCCTACGTTGTTGCTGGTAGGGAACCACGATGTATCGCCTGCGTCCGGGCGTGCCCATACGTTGCATGAATTTGATACGCTGGATGTGCCGCACATCCACGTTGCCGACCGCATCCGCCGCTTGGGGCCGGATGAGTTGGGCTTGCCGGTGCAAATCATTACCGTGCCCTGGGTCTCGCGCAGTCAACTCATGACCCGTGAGGAAACGGCTGGAAAGTCCCACGACGAAATTCTTGTGGAATTGGAAACTCGCGTTTCGGATGGGGTCAGGAAATTGGTGGATACGGCCGTTCCCGACCTCCCTCTCATCCTCACCGCACACGCCAGTGTGCAAGGAGCCAAATTCGGCAGCGAACGTGCCGTCATGCTTGGCAGCGAATTGGTGCTAAGTGGCAGTATCGTCTTTGACCGACGCCTTGATTACGTGGCCCTCGGCCATATTCACAAACGGCAGTCTTTGAATGGCGATAATCATCCCCCTGTCGTATATCCCGGCTCAATCGAGCGCATTGATTTTGGCGAAGTCAAAGAGAAAAAGGGATTTGTTCTGGCTAATGTGAGCAAGGGGCATACTGATTGGCAGTTCGAGACGCTGCCAACGCGCCGTTTTTATGACAAAGAGATTGTTCTTGGCAATGCCGATACCTTTATGCAAGATTTGTTGGTGCAGCTTCCCCCGGCTGAGGTGATAGAGGATGCCATTTGCCGCGTGCGGCTTAGTTATCCCCGCGATTGGGAACCGCTGCTGGACGAAAATGCGATTTACGCGCATTTTCAGGGTGCATTTAGCATCCAAATTCAAAAACATCGCCAGGTGGAAAAGCGGGCACGGTTGGGCGATACAGCGAATGTGGAGAGTCTGTCCCCGGCAGAGTTGCTGGAGACGTATTGGCGCAGCATTGGTCTGGATGGGGAGGAAGCGCAGGTGATGCAGGCATTGGCGCAGGAGGTTTTGGCGGCGACGGATGGGGGCAGTAAGCAGTAGTCAGTGGTCAGTTACTGCTTACTGACCACTGTTTCACGAGGTGTGGTATGGGTGTGACGGTGGCGATTATGGCTGGGGGGCAAAGCAGCCGCATGGGTAGGGATAAATCGTTTGTGCTGTTTGAGGGGCAGCCATTGATTGAGCGGGTGCGCGACCGTGTGGCTGATCTGGGGAATGAACTGATCCTGATTACAAATAAACCGGCTGAGTATGCACACTTAGGTTTGCCAATATACGGCGACGTGATACCGGATTGTGGGCCGCTGGGGGGAATTTATACGGCCGTACATCATGCCAGCTATCCCCACACCCTGGTCGTTGCCTGCGACATGCCCTGGCTCAATCGGGGGTTGCTGCAATATATGATCTCGCTGCGGGAAACGGCTGACATTGTTGTGCCGCGCTGGGAGAAGTTCCCGGAGCCGTTGCACGCTGTGTACGGCAAGGCGTGCCTGCCCGCCATGTATGAGAAGCTGCAAGCGCAGCAGTTAAAAATTACCGGCTTTTTTGGACGTATGTCTGTTCGTTTTGTAGATCGAGAGGAGATTGAGCGGTGGGATGAGGACGGCCGTTCCTTCACTAACATCAACACACCGCACGATTTACAAGCCATGAGCGATTAGCTGTTAGCCATTAGCAAAAAGAGCAACGAACCTTGTTGACTCGTTGCTCTTTGCTCTTTGCTAAAAGCTAACTACTAACCGCTCAATCACTTCTTTGCTAATGAGATTTCTGCCGCACGCAGCGTATTCTCCATCAGCATCGCAATCGTCATCGGGCCAACACCACCGGGGACGGGCGTGATTGCACCGGCCACTTCCTTCGCAGACTCGAAATCTACATCGCCAACCAGACGGTAGCCACGTTTGCGCGTGGCATCCTCTTTTTGGTTGATGCCCACGTCAATGACCGCTGCGCCGGGCTTGAGCATATCGCCCGTAACCATTTCCGTGCGGCCTACAGCAGCGATGACGACATCTGCCTGCCGCAACATGCCAGGTAGGTCTTTAGTGCGGCTGTGACAAATGGTCACAGTGGCGTTGGCTTTTTGCAGCAGCATCGCCATTGGCAACCCGACAATATTGGAACGTCCCAAAACGACTGCATTTGCGCCATTTAATTCCACACCGGTCTCTGACAACAAGCGCATACAGCCAGCAGGCGTGCAAGGGATGAACAGGGGGTTCCGACCTTTCATTGCCAGCCGCCCAATGTTTACCGGATGGAATCCATCTACGTCTTTTTCCAGATCAATGCTGTTTAGGATGGCCTCTTCGTCCAGGTGTTTGGGCAGAGGAAGCTGTACCAAAATGCCGTTTACGTTGGGATCGGCGTTTAACTGTCTTACCAGCGTTTCTACCTCTTCTTGAGTGGAGTCGGCAGGCATGTGGTGTCCAATGGAACGAATGCCCAACTGTTCACAGGTGCGTTGTTTGCTGCGTACATAGGTGGCGGATGCGGGGTCTTCCCCGACTAGAACGGTTGCCAGTCCGGGTACATAGTTGTGCTCCGCTTGCATGTTGGCAACGCCTTGACGAACTTCCTCTCGTACTTTTTCGGCTATTGCTTTGCCGTCAATGATTTGTGCTGACATAATTTTTCCTTTTTGAACTAGTGGGATTTGAGGTGGGATACGGCCGTTTCCAGGCAATTACCACCTCCATTATAAAAACAAAAAAGGGCCATTCAGCGTAGCTGAGGCCCTCGAAATTATTAATGAACGACTCCACGAAGCCTACCCTTAGTTGGGGAGAAGCTCCGTTTGCATAAACTTATCCAACCAAATCCCCAGAGCAATACCAATAAACAGGGACGTGAACATGAAATAAATAAGTCCATACTCTGCTGGGGTTGTTCCAATGAGCAGCGTAATAACGGCCGTTGCGCCTGCGCCAACAGCCAGGGAGATTACCACCAAAATAATGCGCTTCACCAGCATATTCCAAAGCCTCCAAAAAGATTAAGATATTATTGTGTCTTTTGTCACAATTGTCAATTGAGATACCTAATTGACTAACGGATTTTGTTCCAACGCGTCTCGCACATGTCTTGTTAATTCATCAGGCGAAATCGGTTTTGTCAGATATTTTGTTGCTCCCACTTGCAAGCCTTTGCTGATACTATTCAAATCAGTTTTGGCGCTAAGCATGATGATGGGCAGATCGGATGTTTCGGTTTCACCCCGCAAAGTTTCACATACAACGAACCCATCAATACCTGGCATCATCACGTCCAACAGGATTAGATCAGGACGGATGCCTTTTACCTTGGCTAGCGCATCATAACCATCTTCTGCTTCAGTAACCTGAAAACCAGCGCGAACCAACATCAGACGCAAAAGAGTGCGTGCCATTGGCTCATCATCGACTACTAAAACAGATTGTGTCAACCTATCCTCTTGTGTTTAGTGCAGACTAATTTATCGCAGTGTGTATCTATGTAAGAATGATGCACCAGTCAATAATCTTATTAACCCTACTGCAATATAGGAGCAAAATCCTACTTATTGTAATCAATTATTTCTTGCAGGCAATTGCTGCTGTTCACCCAGAATGTTAATAGTGATATTAGCCAGGCAGTGATTGGCCCAGTGGCAATTGAAATTCAAGGCCTTCTCTCGACATGATGGTGTTTGGGAACACCTTCCTGGTTTTGGTTAAGATTTCCTCCACTTCATCATCACTCATGTCGGGGCTGTAATGAAATAAGGCCAGTGCTTTGACCTTTGCTTCGATGGCGACTTGAGCTGCTTCGAGCCAACAACTATGCCCCCAATCAGAAAACTTGTTACGCTCTTCAATAGAAACAAAGTGCGTGTCATGTACGAGGAGATCTGCACCTTGTGCCAGTTGGAGTACATTTTCGTCAAATCCACCATCAGGATGGCTTACATCGCTGCAATAAGCGAAGACCGTGTTGTTATTTTCAATGCGAAACCCAAGACACCCTCCAGGATGTTTCAAGTTTGCCACTTGAACAACCGTATTTTCTCCAACGACGATTGTTTCGCCGCCTGCTACTTCTTTGACGATGAGGTCTGCGGGAAGAGTTTTGTAGGCAAAAGGTAAATAGGGTTCAATGAATTGTCCAGCCAGGACTTCTTCGAGCCGTTTGTTGACACGTTTTTGCCCAACTAAGACAAAGCGATTATTGCGGCCGAGAATGGGTGCGAAAAAGGGAAGGCCTTGTATGTGGTCCCAATGAGTATGGCTAATGAGAATATTGCCAACGATGCGTCCTGGGTTTTCGCGTTGTAGCAACTGCCCTAACCGGCGGATTCCTGAGCCTGCATCAATGATAATGAGTTGGTCATCTGATGTGCGAATGTCTATGCAGGCTGTATTGCCGCCAACTTTTATGGTACTAGGGCCGGGAACGGGGATTGTGCCACGAACTCCCCAAAAGCGAATGCGCAATGTTCACCTCAAAGTTTTGTGTATTTGCCGGTTTGCTACCGCGCTAAGAATTTGCCCAGTATAGCAAATTCTAGTGTGTTTTGACAGGTTTCTCGGTTGGTAGTTTTCCGCACAAAAAAAGGTCTACCATGTGGCAGACCTTTCACAATCATTGAGAATAGCTAAGCTTCAGCTTTGATTTAATACGCGATCCACACTCTCTAGCAGCTCTTGTGGGCCGAACGGTTTTGTAATGTAGTCATTAACCCGGGCAATATGTAGGCCTAGCACGCGGTCGATACTTTGTGCTTTCGCTGTCACCACAATAACCGGAATGTCACGCATTTCCTCGGAAGCCTTCATTTTTTGATAAACTTCCCAGCCATCCATTTCCGGCATCATCAGGTCAAGCAGGACAAGATCGGGTTTGATTTCCGTGATTCGTTTCAAACCTTCTTCTCCGCCAACCGCACCCGTGACATCGAACTTATTCCGTCCCAGTATTAATTTGACCAACTCGATCATTTCCAGTTCGTCTTCAATACAGACTACTTTCTTTCGTTCGTTTGCATTTCCGGCAGCGTTGATACTCATTGGTTCCTCTGTTGTTTGTTTAGTATCAGCCACTTGTTCTTGATCAGAAGACATTGTGCATTCCTATAATGAACTAGCCGCAACGCTACTTGCAGTCAAATATAAGATTATCACAAGCACATAGGCTTGTCTACATTTTTGCGTTATCCGAAAGTACCGTTGTGTTGACTTTGCTTCTTCATTTTGGCATAATCCTCTCCACTGTAAGTAAAAAATTCTGTGAAAAAGCTGTGATAGAGACGAGTAAATCAGAATAGGCCAGGGAAGCGAGCCTGAGGCGGTGGAAGTCAGGTACTGGTGATAGATTGAAAATCCCTCTGGAGCTGCTGACTGAAAGGGCGAGCTTTTAGCAACTAGATTTTAGCCGTTAGCTTTTGGCTAATTGCTAAGAGCTAACGGCTAATTGCTTCCTCAAGTAGGCTCAGCCGGATTTGTCCCACGTTATCGGGGCGCGGCAATGATAGTTGCCGACTGAGTGCCTGGCACTGTGTCAGGAATTTGGGTGGTACCGCGAAGCAATGCGCCTTCGTCCCAATGTGGACGAGGGCGTTTTTATTTGAGCAATTAGCTGTTAGCTTTTAGTCTGTAGCTAATTGCTAACAGCTAATCGCTAAAGGCTAATGATGACTGATTTACTTTATCTGACGGATGCGTATTTAAAAGAGTTTGAGGCGGTGGTAACGGCGCAGGTTGAGGGTGGCGTTATGTTGGATCGCACGGCGTTTTATCCCGGCGGAGGTGGTCAACCGAATGATGTGGGGAGGTTAACGGCCGTTTCCCACACCTATCCCATCACCAAAGTAAAAAAGGTGGCTGGACAGGTCGTGCATTTTATTGATGGTGAGCTACCAGAGGTGGGCACGGCCGTTACCGGCCAACTCGATTGGGACAGACGCTACCAACTGATGCGCACGCACACCGCCATGCACATCCTCTGCGGCGTGGTTTGGCGCGATTATGGCGCACAGGTAACGGGCGGCAATATGGACCCGCTTAAGGGGCGCATGGATTTTGAATTTGAAACGATGCGCCAGGAGTTGGTGGCTGAAATTGAGGCGGCGGTTAATGTGGAAGTGGCGGCGGCGCGAGAGACACGGGTACAAATTTTACCCCGCGAAGAAGCCTTCCAAATCCCCGACTTGATCCGCACGAAGATTAACCTACTGCCGGAAGGCATCCAGGAAGTGCGCACGGTGGAACTGGTGGGCCTGGATTTGCAGGCTGATGGCGGCACGCATGTTGCCAATACCCGCGAGGTTGGCCGTATGCGCATCGTGGATTACAAAAGCAAAGGCAAGATAAACAAAAGGATTTACGTGGAGTTGGAGAATTAACGATTTACGATTGTACGCGGTTCGCAACCGTAAATCGTCAATCAAAAATCGTCAATCGTCATGAGATTTATCATTCAGGAACAACCGCGTGAAAAGATATTGGCTTCTGGGCGGTATCGCTTTGAGCAGAATGGCGTGCCGACGGGGGCGGTGGAGAGTTGGCGGCTAACGGCCGTTGCTGACACCTACCGTTTTCTGCGCGTAGACCTGGATGCCCGTGAAGCAGCATCCGGTCATTCCTACCTGTACCATGCGGTCGTCAATGCCGAGGAGCGGATTGAACGCCTGAAATATCGCTTTTGGAGCGATGCGTTGACGATTGTGGGCGATGTGGTGTTGGAGGAAACGGCCGTAACCGCCACACGTACCGTCAATAACCAATCCTTTGAGCAGATTGTAGAAGCGCCCAAAGGATACCGCTTCTGGTTTCTATCGGTGGCTGGGCTGCATTTTGCGGGATGGCGGGGTGGTGAGCCGAAGACGGCCGTCATCCTGCAAAGCCAAATTGGCGGGCCGGACACGTTGACCGTGCAGGTGGTGAATTTTGATTATCACATGCTCATCACCGACTACATGGAAATGGAGGCGGCGGGCAAGCGGCGAAAATATGTCCCGTATAAACTGGCCTGGGATGAGCAAATACGCATCATTCAGCGCAGCTATGATGAATCGCGCTGGCCGTTAGGTATGGCGAAGATAGAAAATTATGTGGAAGGGGTAACGGCCGTTGCCACGCAATATATTCGCTATCAATGAGGTAATGTAATGATGATGGATGGTCAAAAACGAATTATCACGGCCGTTCCCACCTCCTCGGAACGGCCCCAAAATCGTCAATCGCAAATCAAAAATCGTAAATCCCAAAAGGAGAACTCCTTATGACCTTCAAAGATGTATCCAACAAAGTAGACTTCGTTGCACTTGAACAAGAAATCCTCAAATTCTGGCAAGAAACCGACGCCTTCAACGAACTGCGCCGCTTGCGCACCGAAAGCGAAAAAGAACACGGCACATTCAGTTTCATTGACGGCCCCATCACCGCCAATAACCCCATGGGCGCCCATCATGCCTGGGGGCGCACCTACAAAGACCTTTACCAACGTTACAACGCCATGCTCGGCAAGAACCAGCGCTGGCAAAACGGCTTTGACTGCCAGGGCTTGTGGGTTGAAGTCAACGTCGAAAAAGAGCTTGGCTTCAAGAACAAGCGTGACATTGAGGCATACGGTCTGGCCGAATTTATGAAGTTGTGCAAGGCTCGCGTCCTCAAATACGCTGGCGTGCAGACGCAGCAGTCCATGCGCCTGGGCTACTGGATGGACTGGAATGATGTAGATGAACTCAACCGCCTGCGCGAACTGCTGTTGGAAGACCCGCTGCAAGAAGTGACCGTACAGGGCACACATGGCCCCGTTACGGGCACAGTGGAGCAGGTCGTGGGGCAGTTGGGTATGCCGCAAATGGGAGGCTCCTATTTCACCTTTAGCGACGAGAACAACTACCAAATCTGGCGCTTCCTGCAAAAGGTGAACGAGCGCGGCTGGCTGTACAAAGGGCGCGATGTCATGCCCTGGTGCGCCCGCTGCGGGACTGGTATCAGCCAGCACGAAATCGTCACCGATGGCTATCACGACGTTACCCATGACTCGGTCTTCGTCAAATTCCCGCTGCTGGGGCGCGAACAAGAGGCGCTGCTAGTGTGGACGACCACGCCCTGGACACTGAGCAGCAATGTGGCCGCAGCCGTTGGCCCAGACCTGACCTACGTCAAAGTAAAAGCAGAGGATGGTTGGACCTATTACCTGGCAAAAGAAGCGATGCAAAATTCGCTGATTGGCAAGAATAATGAAATCCTGGCGGAAATGAAGGGCGAGGATTTGCTGGGCTGGGAATACAGCGGCCCCTTTGACGAACTGCCTGCTGTGCAAGAGGCGTTTGGTGAAGCGGAGTATACCCATCGCGTCATCAGTTGGAAGGATGTGGGTTCAGAAGAGGGTACGGGTATCGTTCACATCGCCCCTGGCTGCGGTGCAGAAGACTTCCAATTGAGCAAAGAGCATGATTTGCCGGTCATCGCCCCCTTAAATGAGGATGGCATCTATTTAGACGGATTCGATTGGTTGAGCGGCCGTTCCGCACACGACGTTGCCCCAGACGTTTTCGATAATCTGCACGAAAAGGGTGTTTATTACCGTAAACAACGTTACAGTCACCGTTACCCGCACTGCTGGCGCTGTGGTCAGGAATTAGTGTATCGGCTGGTTGACGAGTGGTTCATCAGCATGGGCGACCTGTATGATAAGCCCCGCGAAGAAGTGACGGCCGAAGAAAAAGCCCGCAGTTTCCGCTACCAAATCATGGACTCGGTGGATCAGGCCCAATGGTATCCCGGTTTCGGTTATGACCGTGAGATGGATTGGCTGCGTAACATGCACGACTGGATGATCAGCAAAAAGCGCTACTACGGGTTGGCACTGCCCATTTACGAATGTGGCGAGTGCGGTCATTTCCATGTGGTTGGCAGCAGGGAAGAGCTGCAAGAGCAGGCTGTGGAAGGCTGGGAAATGTTCGAGGGGCACACGCCGCACCGTCCTCACATTGATGCAGTGAAGATTGCCTGCCCGAATTGTGGCGCAACCGTCGAGCGTATCAAAGATGTAGGCAATCCCTGGCTGGATGCGGGCATTGTCGGCATCAGCACGGTGCATTACAGCACGGAGCCTGACTATTGGCAAAAGTGGTACCCGGCTGACTGGATTAGTGAGAGTTTCCCCGGCCAGTTCCGCAACTGGTTCTACAGCTTGCTGGCGCAAAGTACGTTGATGGCGGACGGCGTTGGCCCGTTCAAGAGCTTGTTTGGCTATGCTACGCTGCAAGCGGAAGACGGCCGTGATATGCACAAATCCTGGGGTAATATGATCGAGTTCAATGAGGCCGCTGACCGGATGGGTGCGGACACCATGCGCTGGCTGTACGCAAGCTGCAAACCGGAGCAAAACCTGCGCTTCGGCTACCACGTTGGCGACGACACGCGCCGCCGCTTCCTCATCCCCCTATGGAATGTGTATGCTTTCTTTGTGACGTATGCTAATTTGGACGGTTGGCAGCCGAGCAGTGAACAGTTTTCAGTAAACAGTCATCAGTCATCAGTGACGGCGCACGCTGAGTTGGACAGGTGGGTTGTAGAGCGGGTGAAGGAAACGGCCGTATCCGTCCGCACCGCGCTCGATGTCTATGATGCTGAGAAGGCAACGCAGCATTTGGAAGCGCTGCTAGATGACGTGTCCAACTGGTACGTGCGTCGTTCGCGCCGCCGTTTCTGGAAGAGCGAAGCCGACAGCGACAAAAACGCTGCTTATGCTACTCTTTATCACGTCCTTGTCGAATTTGTCAAACTGCTGGCCCCCTTTATTCCCTTTGCTACCGAGGAGATGTACCAGAATCTGGTGCGTGGTGTTGATGAGACGGCTCCAGCCAGCGTCCATCATTGCTTCTATCCTGTCTCCGCTGCTGACGCGCTGGATCAACGGCTGCTGGCAAAGATGCGATTGGCAATCAACGCCGCCAGTCTCGGCCGTTCTGCCCGCAGTGCTGCCGACGTGAAACTGCGTCAGCCATTGGCCAAAGCTAGAATCAATGTGGGCAGCCAGCAAGAGCAGCAAGATTTGGCAGAATTGGTTGACGTCCTTCAAGAAGAAATCAACGTCAAAGAGATTGAAGTAGTTTCAGAAGTCGGCGAGTTGGTTGATTACAAGCTAATGCCCAACAATCGGGCGTTGGGGCCAAAGTTTGGCAAGCTGTTCCCCAAAGTGCGGCAGGTATTGATGGCGCTTGACCCGGCAGAGGCGGCACGGACGCTGCAAGCGGGCGGCACGCTGACGTTGACTGTAGATGGCGCGACGGTTGAGCTTGGCGGCGACGATGTGCTGGTGCAAACGGAGTCTCGTGGTGGGCTGGCTGTTGCCAGTGACAAAGGGGTGACTGTTGCGGTGGACACGGCGTTGACGCCGGAACTGGTGCAGGAAGGGTACGCTCGTGATCTGGTGCGGGCCATCAACAATATGCGTAAGGAGGCCGGGCTGGAGATTTCTGATCGCATTGAGTTGGGCTATACGGCCGTTGGCGATGTCGCCGCTGCCCTGCAAAACTTCGCCGATTATGTTAAGCAAGAGACGCTGACGCGGACTCTCTCTGAGGGCTTGCTGGCAGATGCACTGTTCCAACAAACCGTGCCGGTGGGCGACCAAGAGGTGAGGCTGGCGCTGCGTAAGGCTGCATAGATACGTGGCAAGCGGGTGGGGCAACCTGCCCGCTTGCTCTCTTATTCTTTGCCCTTCGCCCATCTCTCTGTACAATCTGTATTGATTGTTGGAGGTATGGTATGCGCCGTCAAATATTACTATTGCTTGTCATAACTGTTGTGTTGGGGATAACGGCCGTTGCCACCCGCACATCTCCACCTGTTGTTGCTGCCCCAGAGATTCCCTACGCTATTAATGCCGCTGCCGACTCTTGCGAATCTGCGACCCTCATTCCGTCACTTCCCTGGGGCGACCACACCGGCTCTATCAACACCTTCCAGGAATCAAGCACCGATCCTGTATTGGGTTGTGCCTGGGGAACACCATCTCGTCCCCAGGGCTATCGTACCGTTTGGTACAAGTTCGTTGCCCCCTACAGTGCGGAAGTCACAATTGACACCTTTTACAGCACCTATGATACGGTGGTTGCTGTGTACGCCGGTTCTTGTGGCAGTGAGAATTTGGTAGGGTTGGCCTGCAATGATGATTATCAAGGTTTTACGTCGCATACCTCAGTATATGTACGCAAGGGCGAAACTTACTATATTGAAGTGGCAGATTGGCAGTTCGACGTATATGGCTCAGATTTGAGTATCGCCGTGCTGATTGACCCCATTGATTCACGTTGGGAGCTGCAAGGAAATATGCCTTTGCCGCGCAGCCGTCACGTTGTGGTGGCCGATGGCAAATATCTCTATGTTGTTGGTGGCGAAACCAGCATGGGCGTTACGCCGGAGTTGACCAACAGCCTGCAACGGCTGAATACGGAGAATGGTAACTGGACGACGTTAGATGCGATGCCCGGCACTGGATACGCCAACACATCGGCTGCTGTCGTGAACAGTAAGATATTTATGCCCAGCGGCTTTACTGGGGCGGGTTACAATGGCACGCATTATGCATATGACATTGCGAATCAAATCTGGCTAACTAAGGCGACGGCTCCCTGGCCGGGTGGCGCACCATTGGCATGGGGAACGGCCGTGCCCGTCCAATTCCCCGGTGGAGCCTCAGGCTACCTTTATATCGGTGGAACTGCCGACCAACCACCCATCGAGGCAGGCGTTAGTGATGCAGCTGTTCCTTCCAATGAAGTATTTTATTATCGTGATATGTTTAATGGTCAACCTGTTGAGAATTGGCAGCCCTTGTCAGAAGACTTCCCTCCCAACTTGACAACCGCCCGCTTTGCGCACACGGCCGCCTGGGTGCAAGACCGTGTATGCGTTGTCGGCGGCTTGGGCATGAATGAGGATGGGCAGAATATCCTGCTTACCAATGGTGAATGCTATCGTTATCTCATAGGCTGGGCACCTATTAGCGACCTCAATGTGCCTCGTTACAATGCTGGCAGTGCGGTGGGGCCGGACGGCCGTTGGTACGTATTTGGCGGTGTAGATGGAGAAGGCAACCCTGTCGAAATCACCGAATATTACGATATCGACACCGATACCTGGTATGAACTAGGTGCTTCCTACTCTTTAGGTGGCAGCCAAACCAATCCCGCCCATGCCTGGCCGCGCGGCACATTTATGGGTGATGAGCTATGGTCAATGGGTGGCAACGATGGTGGCGCATATGGCACAGTCTTGCCACAAGTAGAAAAACTATTTCTACCGGTCCCCAGCTTGTTTTTCCCTATCGTCTTTAATGAGAAGATGGCGACCCCTAACGACACGCTTGGCACAGCTCGTCATCTTTCATTGAATCAGGCCCAATACCACACGTTTGATAACACCAACGATTTCTTCGATACATACTACTTTGACCTGACAAGCAATCGCGGCGTTACTATACGCCTGTCAGATATACCGTATAACAACGGCGATCCCAGTAATTATGATCTGGCCCTGTATGGCGCAAATAAACTCTTACTAGATGTTAGCCAAAATCCTAGCAATCTTGATGAAACCATTACCCGAAACCTCACTGCCGGACGTTATTATGTGGTTGTAAAACGCATCTATAGTGGATGGCCCCCAGATAACACTTCCTACCGCATCATCGTGGAAACACCTTAGCAAGGGTGTGATAACGGCGTGTTTCCACCCGACTTTGAACTCGGGTTATAATGTGACTTAATCATGGATATTTCAGTCAGTCATTTGAACTCTCGTCTGGCATTACAATTGCCGACCGAGTTGCCCCTTGGCCTTGTTTTTGTTATGGGGGAAGTGACAAACTTATCGAATCGTGAGGGACAGGAAGGACAAAATATCGCACAGTACCCTGTTGGCTTCGATTTGATTGAGGGTGAACATTCCATCCATTGCTTATTAAGTGCACGAGCATCTAGTGAAACGCCTGTTGCAAATGGCGATCATGTTCGAGCTGGCGGGCATCTGTTATTTGATGTGCAAAGGGCTTCCTATTATCTTTTGACACGGGATGTAGAGGGCATGGGCAAAGAGCCTGAACCGGCAGAAAAACCCGTAGGACGTTCTGCCTTAACTCCCATTCTAGCAGATATAAAAAAACGTTCTGAAGTTGCCACACAAAAACAAACAGATTTGCCGGTGTGGGTTCAGCGTCTTGCTCCTCCAGAAATACAAACCGAGATGCCCGGTTTGCCCCAAGAACGGGAGACTGTTGAGGAATTGGCGCAAGAAGGGCTGAATGATGATTTAGTTAATTTCTTGTCGGAAGCGATGGAATCTTCTGAAGATGTTGAACTCACCATAGACTTATTACAGGAAGTTGCCCCGGATATTAATGTATCTCAATCGCCTGAATTAGCTGAGATTTATGAGGTTCCTTCTGCTGCTCCTGTTCAAACACCACCTGTTCCGCAAAGTCGAAAGCGCACACTGGATTGGTCTATAGTTCTTATTATTGTCAGTGTTCTTATTCTAGCTGTTGCACTGATTCTTATTTTACTCACACGGATTGGTTGAATGCGCTGAAAAAAGTTACCACTAAGACATGAAGAACACGAAGCCTTTCTGGAAAAGCCCTTCGTATTTTTTTCTTCGTGGTTTTTTAGGGGACTCATTGGTTAACGAGGATTGTTATGCTTGAGAACAACCAAGTAACTATTTTGTGCCTGGCGAGCTACTTTAAGGGCACTTCTTTTTTGGTGGGCGCTAAACAAGCGGGCGCTCGCGTATTGCTGTTGACTCGTGAAAAACTACGGGAAGAACCCTGGCCTTGGGAGAGTGTTGACGAAGTGTTTTATATGCCAACATTGTCTAAACGGCCGGATATAGAATACGCGGTTAGTTACCTGGTACGCAGCCAGCCTGTTGATCGCATTGTGCCATTGGATGATTATGATGTTGAAACGGCCGCTCACCTACGTGAGCATTTGCGTCTGGAGGGACTGAATGAATCAACTAGCCGATTTTTCCGCGATAAATTAGCGATGCGTTTGCAAGCTAAGGCTAGTGGGTTAGCTGTACCAGCGTTTACGGCCGTTTTCAATTACGATGCCTTGCGCGACTTTATGCAGCGTGTTTCTCCGCCCTGGTTGCTCAAACCCCGCTCCGAGGCTGGGGCGATGGGCATCAAAATGGTTCACAATAGCGAAGAAGTCTGGCGCTGGCTTGATCAATTGGGTGATGAGCAGTCCTTTTTCTTGCTGGAACAGTTTATTACTGGCGAGGTGTACCACGTCGATTCCATTGTATATGACAACGAAGTGGTATTTGCTGTGCCGCACAAATACGGCCGTCCTCCGATGAGTGTGGCGCACGAAGGCGGTGTCTTCATGACCCGTCGCCTCGCCACAGACGACCCCGACGCAGAAGCCCTACTTACCTTCAATCGCCAACTCCTTCATACATTTGGCCTCAAAAATGGCGCCTCTCACACGGAGTTTCTTAAAAGCGCGGTGGACGGCCGTTTTTACTTCGTTGAAACCGCTGCACGCGTTGGCGGCGCCAATATTGAGCAGTTAGTAGAGGCCGCCAGCGGAATCAACCTGTGGGCAGAATGGGCTAAATTAGAGATTGCATTAGTGCATCAGGAGCCTTATCCCATTCCCCATGATAAAAAACATTATGCTGGTCTACTCGTGTGTCTGGCAAAACAAGAATACCCTGACCTCTCCCACTATCAAGAAACAGAAATCGTCTTTCGCCTGCACAAGAAGCATCACGCTGGATTGGTTTGCGCCTCCCCATCATTAGAACGCGTCAACGAACTGCTGAATCATTACAGTCACCGATTTGCTCAAGATTTTCTGGCCGTTGCGCCGCCCTTAGACAAACCACCTTCGTAGTGTAGCTCCGTACCCAATTCCCAAATAAATTTCTTCTAAATAGCAAGGTTTACTGTAAGCAAGCCTTACTATACTTACACTTGTGCAGCCTTGCGAGATGAACGGTCTTCTTTGCACGCCATATCGTGGCTGATTTGTTTAATAGTTGAAAGGTTAGGTTCTGTATAAGGAGTTGAAAATGAAAAAGACGCGCGTTACCATTTTGTTAGTAGTTATTGCGTTGCTGCTGATTGTTCCAGCAACAGCCCTGGCAACGAAACAGATATTTAAAGCTGCATTGACACCAGGAGCTGATGGGAACGCATCCGGGTCGGCCGTAGTTGCTATCACCCCAAATGGCGTGAACTACATGATGTCTGTTCGTGACCTTACTGAGCAGCCTTGGGGGGCACACATTCATAAGGCAGATGGCAGCATTGTAGCAACCCTATGTGGTGAACCTGCACCGGCAGGCAGCGATTGTACAATGGATAATGGCATTCTGAAGGTGTTTGGATCGCTTACAGGCCCCATGATTAATATGACCCAGGCCGAATTCCTGGCTGGTTTACAAAGTGGCGAGTTCTACATTAACGTACATACCAGCGCTGGCGTTGAGGCAACCGGGGTTTTGCTGCCACGATAAGAAACTGATTAGTCAAGAGAGTTAGTAGCGAAAGAGGCTGCTCCATGCCCAATGGTACGGAGCAGCCTCTTTCGATTTGTGAAAACCGCTACAATGAAATTTGGTTTTGCTCACGGTAATCGGCAATGAGGGTGCGAATGAGGTTTCTGCTGGCAACGGCCGTTTCCACCCGCTGCACCAGCCCCTCTTGATAAACACCTTCCACAACCTTTGTCTTACTCACAATCTGCTCTGCTTTATCCAACACATTAGCTCGCAATGGGTTGATCAGATTTTGCTGTAAGGGCGTCTCCGTGCTGTCGCTGTCCAGCCAGGCTGCCAGCGGCTGCGCGATATTCGTATCCAGCCCGCTGATAGTATGTGGCACTTCGCCTAGCAAATCTGCCAATGATTGCATGATTTCGCTGGCACGTTCACCCAGCCCAAACGGCAGCCATTTCAAAATATCTTGAAACCAACTATTGAGCATTTCCAGAAAAGAACCGGCGGCGGACACGGCCGTTTCCAACAAAGTTTTGACCCCCTCATAATAGCCGCGTAATTTGTCCCGTTGCGCAATGAGCCAGTAACGGCCGTTTTGCAGCAGCGGGATATGCGCTTCCACATCCAACAGAGCTTGCCGTCCGGCGGCAATACCTTCACTCAGCCAGGGCGTATCTGCAATGAGGTCTGCGAGGCTGTTGGAAACGGCCGTCAACCCATCCTGCCACACCGAACTCATATCCACTTCGTCAAGCTGCTCATACAGTGCCAGCAGTCCCACCAGCGTTGCCACCCGCGCATTTGCCAGGTCTAGTTCTGTGTGCAAACGGCCGTTCTCCACCCCAGCTTCATCATAAGCAGCCAACTGTGTTTGCGTGGCATCCAGCGAAGTACGCAGACGGCGGATTTCCGACTCTGCGGTGGCTAACTGAGCCAGCAGTTCTGGCACACTCTGGTTCACTGATAAATCCGGCAGCACAACCGGTTCCGGCACAGTGAGCACAGGTGCGGGTACGGCCGTGCGCTGTGCAATAACCGCTGCTCCTGCTCCTGTTGCTGTCGCAGCAACGGCCGTCAGCCCGGCCACCTTCAAAAACTGCCGTCGGCTTACCCCCTGACCCTCTTCACGACCCTGGTCAATTAACTCTTCGTACATTTGGTTCTCCTGTGAAAACAGGACACCGACAAATGCAAATAAACACAGATTCCAAACTAAAATCTGTGACATATTTATTTGTGTCCAGTTTTCCTGCGACAATCGACGGCCGTCCGGCGGCCGATTACCAGTACCTATCCACTGGTTCCAGTGATGCTGTAACCCAGGCGTTTCAGCGATTTTTCATCGCGCCGCCACTTTGGTTGCACTTTTACCCACAATTCCAGGAAAACCTTTCCACCAACCAATTCCTCAATCTCTTGGCGTGCGGCTGCCCCCAATTCCTTCAACTGCTTCCCCTTGGCCCCTATTATAATCTGTTTGTGGCTGTTTCGTTCAGTCAATATGGTAGCGTTCATGTAAATGGTGCCATTTTCACGCTCTTTGAACTCATTTACTTGCACAGCCACACCATAAGGGATTTCCTCGCGCATTTGCAGCATAATTTGCTCTCGCACCAGTTCTCCGGCAATGTCGCGCACAAAAATATCGGTGATTTGCTCTGGCGGATAATAGCGCGGCCCCTCTGGCAGCGCGTCTACCAGCATTTGGAAGAGTTCATCACGGCCGTTTCCCTGCGTTGCCGAAAACAATATCCAGGCAGCGTCCGGCAGCAAAGCGCAGTACTCCTCTGTGCGGGGCATCACCTCTTCGGCAGACAGTAAATCGCTTTTGTTCATTGCTAAAATGATGGGCGTGCCAGTTCCCAATCCGGTCAACTGCTGCGCGATGGCCTGATCGCCATATCCTACGGGTTCGCTGGCATCCACCAGCCACAAAATCACGTCGGCGTCTTCCAGAGTTTCAACGGCCGTTTCCACCATAAACTCATCCAACTTGTGGCGCGGCTTCATCAACCCCGGCGTATCCACAAAAATCATCTGAAATTGTGGGTCCGTCAAAATCCCCAATTGACGTACTCGCGTGGTTTGCGGGCGCGGCGTCACAATAGCGATTTTCTGCTGCATAAACGCATTCATCAGCGTACTCTTGCCCACGTTTGGCCGCCCCACCAACGTTACAATCCCTGATTTATGCCCTTCTGGTATCTCAAACCCCACAATCTTCTCGTCACTCATAACAAGTCCTTTAGCAATTAGCTGTTAGCCATTAGCTTTCAGCGCCAATCTCCAATCCCAGATCTCTAATCCCCATTCCCTAAAATCCGCTCTAATTCCCGCGTCGTCAGGCGCACCCGCTCATCACGCAGCAGCGGCAGGCGGATACGCGTGCGCCGCAGTTGATTCAAGTCCAGCTTAGCCGTTATCAAAGCTTCTTCATAATAAGGCCCTTGCGCCAGCTTATACCCTTCCGGGTCATACACTGTCGAGCCGCCCCAAAACGTAACCCCATCCTCAAAACCGGTGCGATTGGTGTGAATGACAAAATTGGTAAACATGCTGGCATAGGCCTGGTTGATATGCTCTACCCATTGCGCACTGCCAATCTTCTGCTCCGTCGCCACGCCACGCCCCGGCGACGCCGAGGTGAGGATGAGCATATCTGCCCCATCCAGCCACAGCAAATACGGCGTACTCACATGCCAGAAATCTTCGCAAATGAGGATGCCCACACGCCCAAAGCGGGTATCGAATGCACGCACCGCATCTCCCCAGGCAAAATAGCGGCCCTCGTCAAACATGCCATAAGTGGGCAGGTATACTTTGCGGTGCACATGCACCACCTCCCCGCCGGATAAATAGGCAGCGGCAATGTAGAATTTTTGCCGTTTGTCAGCCTCTACAAACCCAACCACGATGTCCATATCTCGGCTGGCGTCCAGCAGCTTGGCGAAAACCTGGTCTTTGTAGCTGGGCTTCAAAGCCACGCTAAAAGCCAGATCGCGCAGCCGGTACCCCGTGAGAGAAAGCTCCGGGAAGATGAGCAGCTCTACGCCATTTTCTGACGCTTCTTCAATCATTTTGAGATGCAAATCTAAATTTGCTTCCACATCGCCCAATTTGGGCGTCATTTGGGCCAGTCCTACTTTTAATTTCATAGTCTAATTTACGATGAACGATTTTGGATTTACGATTTTCGTTCGCTCATGAGCAAGCGAATTACGTTTCACGTATCACGTTTCACGCGCCAGTATTGTATCACGGAGATGAGTGCCAACCATGCGTTGAGCCAGGTATCCAGGCGTGCCCCAGCAAGTTGCGGTGCAGGGTCGCCGCGCAGCAGGCTGACTAGCAGGTGGCTGATGCTAATTAGCAGCAAGACCAGCCAAAACAGGCCGCCCACTTTTTCGCGTTTGATGGTAGTCAGGGCGAGCAGCAGGGCCAACAGTCCTAATGCCGCTCCTAGCAATTGGGTCTGGTAGCGCAGTGCGAAGAGGCCAAGGGTGTCGGGCAGGTCGGCGGCAAGCCAGTCGTGCCACCATTGCCCGGTGTAGACGGTTTCCCGCCCATACGCGCATCCCTCCATCCAGCACGCCAGCCACCCCCCGGCATTCACCAGTGCAAGGGCAGGGGCAAGCAGATTGGCGTAGGCGGCAAACGGCCGTTTCTGCCCCACTACCGTCCACACCCACAAGCCTGCTACGCCACCCAACAGTGCCCCATGAAAGCTAAAGCCGCCGCGCCACACCTGCCAGATTTGTGACGGCCGTTCCACAAAATAGGCCCATTCCCCCGCTACAAACCCGGCATGACCTACCAAGAACGCTCCCACCAATGCTGCCAGCACGCCGTCTATCCAACCTGGTATCGCTGCAAATGCTTGGGTTCTGCGCGTCAGCCAATGCGTCAGCGCCAGTGCCAAGGCTATACTGCTTGCCAAAACGGCCGTGTACCCATAAATCAAAAAGGGGCCAACCCGCCCCACAATCGGTTCCATGCCGCAATAGTAAGCCGGGATGCATAAAAGTCAACCATCGGCTATAAACGTGAGGGTGAAGGAAGAGGGATGAGGGATGAAGAACAGATGCTCGCCCCTCGCAAACTTCCCGGAGGAAACGTAATGACCGATAAAACTGCCTTGATTCCCGTTCACAAAAGCATTGCTTTGGTGGCGCACGACCATAAAAAGGATGACCTGTTGGAATGGGCCAAATACAACCGCGAGGCGCTTTCGCGGCATAAACTGTACGCCACCGGTACGACGGGCTGGCTGTTGGAAAAGGAGCTGGAGCTGCACATCACCAAAATGCAAAGCGGCCCATTGGGCGGTGACCAGCAGCTTGGGGCCAAAATCGCCGAAGGGGAAATTGACGCCCTCATTTTCTTTTGGGATCCGTTGGATGCGCAGCCCCATGACCCGGACGTGAAGGCGCTGCTGCGTATTGCCGTTGTTTGGAATATTCCCACGGCTTCCAACCGCTCGACGGCCGATTTTCTCATCTCTTCGCCGCTGATGGCTGAGGAGTACGAGCGTAAATTGACAGACTATGATGAGTATCGCCAACGGCTGAACCAGCAGTACGGCCGTAAAGATGAAGGATAAGAAACGGCCGTTTGTGCAAACCCGGTAAAAGTGGTAAAAAATTGCCCTAGAAAGCCTCTTTTCATAAGACAACCCACGGAAGAATATGAGTGCCCGTGATAAGGTTGATTTATCCCACAAGTTGAGGAGTCACCAATGGAAATAGAAATCGTCTCCATCGAATCCGCAGATTTGAAACCCGTGCCCAAGGAATTTGGCTTTGGCAATGTCTTTGCCAACCGCATGTTTAGCCAGCATTATTCGCCGGACAAAGGGTGGCACAATGCCAAAATTGGCCCGTATGAGCCATTCTCATTGTATCCAGCAACGGCCGTACTCCACTACGCCCAGGAAATCTTTGAGGGAACCAAAGCCTATCGCCGTCCCGACGGCAACATCAACCTCTTTCGCCCCTGGGAAAACATGAAACGCTTCAACAACTCTGCGCGGCGCATGGCCATGCCCGCTGTGGACGAAGAAAGCCACTTGGAAGCAATTTTGCAGTTGATAGCCATTGAGCATGAATGGGTTCCCGATGCCCCCGGTTCACTGTACATTCGCCCCGCCATGATCGCCTCCGATCCGGCGCTGGGTGTTCATGCCAGCGATACCTACATTCACTTCGTCATTCTCGGTCCGGTTGGCTCTTACTTCAAAGAAGGATTCAACCCCGTGCCCGTCTACATTTCCGACACCTATCGTCGCGCTGTCATTGGTGGCACGGGTGATGCCAAGACCGGCGGCAATTACGCTGCCAGCCTTTTTGTTGGTGAGGAAGCCAAAACCAAGGGGTATTCCCAGGTCTTATGGCTGGATGCCATCGAAGGGCGTTACGTTGAAGAAGTCGGCGCCATGAACATTTGCTTTGTCTACGAAGGCAAAAAGCTGGTCACACCGCCCCTCAGCGGCAGCATTTTGCCCGGCATCACACGCAACTCCGTGCTGCGTATGGCCGCCGATTTGGGCTACGAAGTGGCCGAGGAGCCTGTAGACGTGCAAGAAATGCTTGCAGGTGTCCAATCTGGCAAGGTTAGTGAAGTGTTTGGCTGCGGCACAGCGGCCGTCATCGCCCCTGTTGGTAAGTTTGGCTACAAAGACGAGGAACACGTCATCAACAATTACGACGTTGGCCCTGTGGCCCAACGTCTGTACCAGGAATTGACCGACATCCAATTCGGCCGCAAAGAAGATCCCTATGGCTGGACGCAAATGATTGAAGTGAAGTAGCAAGTTTGCAAGTATGCAGGTATGCAAGTACTTGCCACTTGCATACTTGCCTCCTCCTCTTGCTTCTTGCACACTTTGACAGCCAACCTGATAGTTTCTGAAAGCATAGCTGTGTACACTCAAGCACCGGAGCACCTATTTGGTCTCCGGTGCTTTTTATCGGGTGAATGATGGATGCATTCAGCATTCCGCATTCCACATTCCGCATTTTCAAAGAGGATTTTATGCGAGAAGTAGCCATTTTAGGTGTGGGGCAAATTCCGGTGCGCGAGCATTGGGAGTTGTCTATCCGCCATCTTGCCGTAGAGGCCGCACGCAATGCCATGCATGACGCTGGCGTGGAGCGCATTGATGGCCTGTACGTCAGCAACATGACCAGCGGCGAATTGAACCAACAGCGGCAGCTCGGCGCGTTGGTGGCTGATTATTTGCCGCAGCATGGCGTGGAGGCGGTGAAATTGGAAGCGGCGTGCGGCTCCGCCGGGTCGGCCATGCGCCAGGGCATCATCGCCATTGCCAGCGGCGAGATGGATGCGGTGCTGGTGGTGGGCGTGGAGAAGATGACGGAGACGCCCGGCAAAACGACGACGGCCGCATTAGTTACGGCCGCCGATGCTGATTATGAGACCCCGCACGGCATTACCTTTGTCAGCCTGAATGCGCTGGTGATGCAGCGTTATATGCATGAATATGGCTACCAGCACGGTGATTTTGCGCCGTTTGCCATCAATGCCCACGCGAATGGGGCGAAGAACCCCAACGCCATGTTCCGCGACCCCATCAGCCAGCGGGCGTATGAGCGCGGGCGCATGGTGGCCGATCCGATTACGCTGTTTGATGCTTCGCCGATTGGTGATGGCGCGGCGGCGCTGCTGTTGGTTCCTGCTGAGAAAGCGCCGGATGCGGTGCGTGTGATTGGGTCCGCCTCGGCGACGGATACGCTGTCGGTGCATGACCGCGAGAACCCGCTGTGGCTGGCAGCCTCGGAGCAGTCGGTGCAGCGGGCGTATGCGCAGGCGGGTATTGGCCCGGTTGACGTGGATTTGTTTGAGCTGCATGATGCCTTTAGCATTATGGCCGCGCTTTCGTTAGAGGCGTGTGGCTTTGCCGAACCGGGCCAGGGGGTGCGTTTGGCGCAGGAGGGGGCTATTTTGCCGAACGGCCGTATCCCCATCGCTACCATGGGCGGACTGAAGGCACGGGGCCATCCGGTGGGGGCCACCGGGCTGTACCAACTGGCCGAAGCGGCGCTGCAACTGCGTGGTGACGCCGGTGAGGCACAAATCCCGGACGCCCGCATTGCTATGGCGCAGAATATTGGCGGCAGCGGGGCAACGATTGTGACGCATATTTTGCAACGGCCGTAAACACAACCAACGACAAGGGCAGGTTTCATACCTGCCTTTTTTGTTTATATGGAGGGGTTGGGGAACGGCCGTTGCTTATGCTACACTAACATCATGACACTTGAGGAAATGAGAACCTGTTTACAGCAGTATCTACCCGACTTGCGCCAGCGGTATGGCGTGCGCAATCTATGGCTGTTTGGCTCCTACGTGCGGGCGGAACAAACAGAAAACAGCGACCTGGATGTGCTGGTCACATTCGAAAACCCGCACCTTTCACTCGTGCAATTTATTCAACTAGAGCAAGAGTTATGCGCGTTGTTGGGGATAAAAGTGGACTTGGTTGAGCGTGAGGCCCTCAAGCCCACCATCGGCCAACACATTTTACAAGAGGTCGTTGCCATATGACACGGACCTATGCCGATTACCTGCATGATATTTTGGAGATGAGCATCAAGGCCCAGCAGTTTGTGGCAGGTGTTGACTTTGTCAGTTTTGAAGAGAATGAGGAAAAGCTCTTCGCCGTCATTCGCACGCTGGAAGTTATTGGCGAAGCGGTTAAATTCATTCCCCAAACAGAACGGAATCGCTACCCTCAAACAGGCACCTGGCATGCTATCCAAAAATTGCGAAAGAAGGATGCTTAACCCATACAGAAACATCGCTTCCCAAACCTAATTCAACCTCATTTACCAATCCCTAAATACATTTCTACCCTCCTTGCAGAGGTCTGCAATGCCCTTCCAGCGGGCTAGAACCCCGTTGCAGAGGTCTGCAATGCCCTTCCAGCGGGCTAGAACCCCGTTGCAGAGGTCTGCAATGCCCTTCCAGCGGGCTAGAACCCCGTTGCAGAGGTCTGCAATGCCCTTCCAGCGGGCTAGAACCCCGTTGCAGAGGTCTGCAATGCCCTTCCAGCGGGCTAGAACCCCGTTGCAGAGGTCTGCAATGCCCTTCCAGCGGGCTAGAACCCCGTTGCAGAGGTCTGCAATGCCCTTCCAGTGGGCTAGAACCCCATTGCAGAGGCCGGCAATGCACTTCCAGCGGGCTAGACCCCTGTTGCAGAGGTCTGCAATGTACTGCCAGAACGCTGGAACATCCCCCAAAAGGACTATAGCCACCTCCCCGCCAACCGCTAAAATCTGTTCATCTATCAGTCAGTTGCCGGGACTCTGTGCCAAACATCATCTTATTCCGGCTCAATAAAATATATGGAGGATAATTGATTATGCCTGTTTACACAGCACCCCGTAACGATGTGGATCGCGTCGCCTTTTTGCTGCGTGCCGCCAGCACGGGCCAGACCGATGTAGATGCCGGAACGCCTTACCTCAGCCAGGAAACGATTACCGAAGTAAGCGCCCTGGCAGCATCGTTTGATAAATCGCTGAGTGATATTTCCACGGAACAAAGTGCCCGCAGCCGTGAAGTCCGGCAGCGTAATGAGGCCATCGAATTGCTGGCAACCTATGTGCGCGACTTTTGGGAAGTGGCACGCCGCCGTGCTCATCGCCTGGGCCAACCGGCGGAGGTGTTGACGTTTTACGGCCTGCCGCTTGATGGCACATCCCCTAACCCCACCCGCACCGATGAATGGTTAACGATTGCCGCGAATGTGGTGCGCGGCGATGCGGAAGCGGCGCTGGCCGGGTATCCGGCAATGAGTAATCCGAGTGGGGGAGAGTTAACGGCCGTACTCACCGCCGCCCAAACCGAAGCCAACGAAGCCGCCACCGCGGACCGTCTTTACGACCAATCCCAAGAACAACTGGCCGAATTGCGTACCCAGGCCGACCAGATGATTGCCGACGTGATGGCCGAACTGCGTTTCACCCTGCGCCGCAAAGACCCGCCCAGCCAGCGCCGCATCATGCGCACCTATGGCGCAACCTTTGAATACCTGGAAGGGGAACCGCACGACCCGGATGATCAGACAGAAGAGGTCGTGGCATAAGTCCAGCAATGAGAGAAAGGAATGCTGCCGCCATGAAAAATATTCCGCTCCACAAGTTTGAAGACCCGCGTGAGTTCAGCCGCCAGGACAGTCTGGCGACACCGTTTGAGATTGCGCGGATTGATAACCTGGCGGAGATGACTGTAACGGCCGTTCCCCACCGTCATACCTACTACGAAATCTTCTGGATATTGGGCGGTGCGGGCATGCATTACGTGGACTTCGACGAATACCGCTTTTTGCCCAACACCTTCTTCTTCATCACGCCAGGGCAAATCCACTATCCTGAAATTGAGAAGCCGTTGAGCGGCTACGTGCTGCTGTTCACCGAAGACTTCTTGTCCATGAGCCGCCTGGATCGTGATTTTTTGCGCGGCTTTGACTTTTTCCACCGCATTGATCACCCGCCCACGCTGCGCCTGACAGGAGAACAGGGACGGCCGTTCACCACCCTCTGTGAACAAATGCAAAGCGAATATCATGGAGATGGATACGGCCGTCTCGTCATCCTGCAATCCCTGCTGCAAAACTTCCTGGTGCTGCTCCAACGCGCCTACAACACCACACCCACAAACGCAGACCTGCGTGCCAGCGAAAAACTGACCCAAGACTACATCCGCCTCATTGACCAATACTTTATCGAAAAACAAACCGTGCAAGATTACGCGGCCCTGTTAGGCATAACCGCCGGGTATCTCACCGAGGCCACCCACGAAACCTTAGGCATCCCCGCCAGCCATCTAATCCGCCAGCGGCTCATCGTCGAAGCCAAACGCCTCCTCGTCCACTCCAACCGCACCGTTGCCGAGATTGGTTACTACCTCAACTTCGCCGACCCCTCTTACTTTGCCCGCTTCTTCAAGCGCGAGTCCAACTTCTCTCCCACCCAATTCAAAACCCATTACCGGGAAAAGTACCTGCTTTCCCGAAGTTCTTAGCTGTTATCCAAACCCCTCAGAAAATAAAATATCTTCATTGACTCAATGAAGATATTTACATGTGATAACAAAGGAGAACCTGATGGCTGTTATACAAATTGTCCGTTTTCGCACCAATAGCAATGTTGAAGAAACCGCATTCCGCACACTGAATGAACGCTTTCAACGGGAAGTAGCCCCCACTCTGCCGGGCCTAGTCCGCCGCGAAGCCACCGTCTCAGAAGATGGCGAATGGGTCTTAGTCCTCCGCTACACCGACATGGAAAGTGCCCACAAAGCAGGCCGGTCAGACACCAGCGATATTTCCCAAGCCTTCATGCAAATGATCGACATGAGCAGCATGTCAGCCAGTTTCTACACCATCATCAGCGAGTAACAAGGTCCCCTTCCTCTTAATGGGCAAGATTTGTCAAATCTGAAAACTGTTAACCTGTTTCTACACGATGACTAAGCGATTAGAGATTGGCCATTGCGCTAATCTCTAATCGCTTTCATGCGGCTCGGCCTGCCACCACATTGTATGCCCATCCGTGACCACTTCAATTGTGCCTAGTTCGTCGGTGCGCAGCACGGCCGCGCCCACGTCAGCGGCCCGCTGCAACATCTCCGGGCTGGGATGGCCGAAGTTGTTGTCCGCGCCCACAGAAATGGTGATGATGGACGGCCGTATCGCCCGCAAAAACGCCGCGCTGCTGGAACCATTCGAGCCATGATGCCCTGCCTTATAAACCAGCGCATCGAGGGGCAGCCCACTCTTGAGCATTGCCTGTTCTGCCTGCTGCTCTGCATCCCCGGTAAAAACAAGGCTGAAATCACCATAGGTCAGGCGCATGGCGACAGAATTCTCATTGCGCTCATCGGGCAGCAAAACCGCGCCGGGATGCAGCACCTCCAACTGCACGCCATCCTCAATGACGATGCGCTCTCCAACCAACGCACGGCGAATGGGCGTGCCCGCCTCCTCTGCCGCCAGCAGCACAGCATCATAAATGGGGGACTCGCCCAGCCCCTGCCCATTGGTGATGAGCTGGCCGACGTGGTAACGTTCAAAGACACCCGCCAGCCCAGAAATGTGGTCGGCGTCGGGATGGGTGGCGACCATTAAATCAATCTCGCGCTGCCAAAAAGGGATGTGCTGCCCCAAGCCGTCGTTGAGCACGCTGGGGTAATAGCCGCCATCAACCAGGATTTGCCGCCCGCTGGGGGTTTGGATGAGGGTGGCGTCGCCCTGCCCCACATCAAGAAAGACTACGTGCAGGTTACCATCGGGTTGGGTCATGCCCCAACTGAGGGTGAGAACGGCCGTTACCCCCGCCACGCCCACTGCCAGCCGCCGCGAGAGATTTTTGCGCAGAACGGCCGTCACCCCCGCCCGCTTCTCCGGTTCCAACCGCGCAAACAACGTGATTAGGCCAATGAGGGCATAAACTGCCACAATTACCCCCGGTGAGACTGTGACGGGAACAGCCGCACCCGGCACGGCGGCAAACAGGCGCACCAACCAGATGGTATACGCCAGAAACAGCCAGGCCACCCAGCCAAACAATTGCCCAATCGCGGGTATAACCATACCCACCAGTGCCGCCAATCCGCCCCAAACCATTACGCCGGGCTGCGCGGGCAAAATCAGCGCATTAGCAGGCAGGCTAATCAACGAAAGCTGGCCGAAGTAGGCGGCCATCAGGGGCAGCGTCAGCACCTGCGCCGCCAGCGTAATCAGCACCGATTCGCTGATCACGCTCATGATGGCCCGCACCGCCTGGCGATTGAAGCGGCGTGCTAGTTGCTGCTGCATCCACTGCGTCAGGGGGGTGGCGTAAAGCATCAGGCTCAGGGTGGCGGCAAAGCTCAGTTGGAAGCCCACGTCCCACAGCGCCAGGGGATTGAGCAGGGTCATGACAAAGGCTGCCAGGAAAAGCGAGGCGTAGATGTAGTTGGGACGGCCGAGCCAGCGGCTGGCAATCAGGTAGATGCTGCCCATGATGGCCGCCCGCACCACCGAAGGGTCTGCGCCCACGAGCAGCGTGTAGGCGGCCACACCTACGATGGCAAAAGCTACTGCGCCGCGCCGCTTGAGCAATGGTTGGCTGAGGCCCACCAGAATGCCAATGAGAATGGCGATGTTGAAGCCGGAGATGGCGATGATGTGCGTCATGCCGGTGGCGCGGAAGTCGTCGGCCAGCTCAGGGGACAGGCCGTTGTCGTTGCCCAAGAGGATGCCGCTGAGGAGGGCGGCAGCAGGGTCGGGAATGAGGCGGTTGATGCTGGCTTGGGCGCGGGCTTTGAAGGCGTAGATGGCGCGGTAAATGGGGCTGCCCTGCCCTGTCTCCCGCACGGTGATTTGCGGCTGGTTGATGAGGCTGTAGATGCCCTGGCGGGCGAGGTACTCCTTGTAGCTGAAGTCGTCGAATTCGGGTGGGGTTTCGAGACGGCCGTTCACTTCCACTACACTGCCATATTCAATGAGCGGGAAACGGGGCGCTCGCACCAGCACGTCGCCGGTGATGGGCAGCGTTTTGCCGGTGGGCAAAATGAGGCTGTCGGCGGTCACGCGCAGGTTGATGCTGCGGTCGCGCACGTCCGGCTCGCCGCTGACAAGGCCGGTGAAGGTGAGGTTGGGGCTGTCGTTGTAGGTGGTGATGTGATCGGCAGTGAGGGTGGGAACGGCCGTGCCATACCACGCCCCTCCTACCCCCAAGCCTATCAGAGTTATCAGGGCCATTTGCGCCCGCCGCTGCTGGCGCAGCAAAACACCACCGGCCAAACCGATTCCGGCCATTACCAACCAGGAGATAAGCGGCCATGCCACAAAAGAAGCCAGCCAAATCCCCGCCAACCACGCTATACCCAGAAAAACAACCGTCATCGCATCTACACAAAACTAGAAATGGCTGCAAGTGAAGCCCGAAAAGCCTGACTGCGAGGCCAAATCTTACCATACTATCGCCGCGAATTCATTCAGTGGGCAGAAATCCAGTTGACAATTAGCCGTTGACCATGAACAATTGACAATTATTGCAAAGGAGCAGCCCCGTGTCCTATCTAAAACGCATCTGGGAAGACATCCGTCGCGGAGAAAATATTGACCTCTTCATCACCGTGCTGATTGCCATTGGATTAGCCATCCTCAACATCGCTGGCGTGGCCCCGGCGACGCTGATTGCCCCGCTGACCCTGGCCGTGCTGGGCCTGCTGGCCGTCGCCACGCTGGGCAACCGCTACAAGCTGGAAGAATCGCTGGACACGCTGAACCGCACGCACACCGGCCTCTTTCAAGAGAAGATGCCCGCCGAGATGGACAATGACCTGCGCCATGCCCGCGAGTTGTGGCTGGTGGGTATCACCCTCAACCGCACGATCAATACCTACTACAGTGCCCTGGAGCAAAAGCTGGCGCGTGGCGACACGGTGCGCGTACTGCTGGTTGACCCCGATGGGCATGGCCCGGAAATGCTGGAACGGCGTGAATACAAAGCTCGCTACAATGTGGAACGTATCCGTTACTTCATTCGGGACAGCCTGGATGATTTGTGCGGTTTGCAGCAGCGCTTTGGCGGGCTGGAAGTGCGCGTGATTGATTATCCGCTGGGCTACGGCGGGGTGCTGATTAATCCCAATGGCAGCAACGGCCGTTTCTATCTCGAACATTACCCCTTCAAAACCCCCGGCGGCTCCCTCCCTAAATTTGTGTTGGAGGCCGGAGACGGCCGTTGGTACACCTTCTTCAAACTCGAAATCGAAACCATCTGGGACAATGCCGCCCCCTGGACGTGCAAAAGCTAGATCGTGGGGGGTGGGTTTGGCAACGCCAAACCCCTACTGTAGGGGCATGGCGACGCCATGCCCTGGTACTATTTCCCCACGAATTTCAGCTATACTCAGCTAGAGGAAGAGGCGTTCTTCTCTCTAGCTCCACAGGAGGAACCATGAACATCGCCGACCACAACTGGCTTATCACCCTCATCAGCCGCCATTTTAGCGCGGATGACAGGGAGACCCTGTGCCATACCCTGCACGTAGACCCCGAAAGCATCGCCTGCGACGCCGCCAACCTGGTGACAGAATTGGCGCGGCAAGGGCGGCTGCAAGAGTTGATAACCTATTGCAAAAGCGAACGCCCGCGCATCGAATGGACGCCACCCCGTCGCAAATTCCCCTTTGATCGCAACCACGCCTTTACCGGACGCGAGGCGCTGCTGACACAACTAGAAACCAGTTTGCGGCAAGGGGGCACTGCGGCGGTTACTCAATCCATTTCTGGAATGGGTGGTGTAGGCAAGACACAGTTGGCATTGGAATATGCCTACCGCCACGAGGATGAGTACGCCATGATTGGCTGGCTGCGTGCGGACAGCGCAGAAACGCTGGCGGCTGATTACGTGGCATTGGGACGGCGGCTGGATTTGGCGGTGGACGCTATGCCGGAACAGACGGCGCAGATTGCCCTGGTGCGGCAGTGGCTGGAGAGCGCAAACGAGGCGTGGCTGCTGGTGTTTGATAATGTGGACACGCTGCTGCCCAACGACCTGCGACCCTACCTGCCGCAGCGACAGCGCGGCCATATTTTCATTACCAGCCGCAGCCCTGACTGGCACAGCCTGGGCAGGGTACTGTCTTTGGATGTATTTATGGAGGAGGAAGCGGCAGCGTTTTGGGCACAGCGTCTGGGTATAGTTGACCAACAAGAAGCGGCGGGAAAACTGGCCGAAGATTTAGGCCGCTTACCATTAGCGATGGAACATGCCGCAGCCTACGTAGGGGCAAAGGGCTGTACCCTGGCGCATTATCGTCATTTGCTGGCAACCATGCGACAAAAGTTATGGGCAGAAGCGCCGCCGCCCTACGCTTATCACGAAGCCACCATTGTGACCACCTGGCAAGTTGCATTTAAGGAGATACGGAAAGAGCCGACGGCGCTGGCTTTGTTTAACCTGTGCTGCTTTTTGGCCCCGGAGGCGATACCACTGGCGCTGCTGCGCGACCACGCCGCCGCCCTGCCGCCGGAACTGGCCGCCGCTGCGGGCGACGCCCTGGCGCTGGACGAGGCCATAGCCATGCTGCGCCGCTACGCCCTGGCCGCCCGCGATGGCGACACACTGGCCGTACACCGCCTGGTGCAAAGCGCCGCCCGCGACCGCATGACGCCGGAACTGGCAAGGCAGTGGGCGGAAGCGGCCATTCATATGGTGGAAGATGTTTTCCCGGAAGATCCAAACACGCTGCACGCCTGGGAAGACGGCCCAAGGTTGCTACCACAAGTTTTAGCGGCTGTTGAACAAGCTGTTATTTATGAAGCTGTGCCCGAAACAACAGCCTTTCTTTGCAATCAAGCCGGATTTTATTTGCAAGAGATGGGTAACTATCCTGCGGCACGGCCGTACTACGACCGCGCCCTGGCAATTGACGAAAAGGCCCTCGGCCCCGACCACCCCGGCCTTGCCACTGACCTCAACAACCTGGGGATGCTGCTGAAAGAGATGGGCGACCTGCAAGGGGCACGGCCGTATCTCGACCGCGCCCTGGCAATTAAAGAAAAAGCCCTCGGCTCTGACCACCCCTCTATTGCCACCGGCCTCAACAACCTGGGGCTGCTGCTGCAAGAGATGGGCGACCTGCAAGGGGCACGGCAACATTTGCAGCGGGCGCTTGCCATTTTTACGGACAGGCTCGGCCCCAATCACCCCAACACGCAAACCGTCCGCCGCAATCTGGCCGGCGTTGAGGCGCAAATCAACCAATCGTCGTAGGGGCGGGACAGGCGGGAAACCCCGTTAGCAATGACGAAACACCTTGTCCCCCGCCTGTCTCGCCCGGATGCCCCCTCGCCGGGCGAGACGGCGCGGAGACACGGCCGTTTGTTTTGCCCAATGCCATTCCGCGCCGTCCCGCCCCTACCCACCCCATTGACAATGAACAATTAGCAATGAACAATGAACAAAATCTGGAGTGGAGGCTTTAGCCGGAACGGGCACACGCACCGGCTAAAGCCTCCACTCCGGTCATGATTATCGTAGGGGCGGGACAGGCGGGAAACCCCGTTAGCAATGACAAAACACCTTGTCCCCCGCCTGTCTCGCCTGGATGCCCCCAATCGCCGGGCGAGAGACGGCGCGCCACACCGTTTGTTTTACCCAATGCCATTCCGCGCCGTCCCGCCCCTACCCACCCATTGACAATGAACAATTAGCAATGAGCAATGAACAAAATCCGGAGTGGAGGCTTTAGCCGGAACGGCACACGCACCGGCTAAAGCCTCCACTCCGGTCATTCACCATTCACCCCTCTTTAGCCGACACCCGGCACATTTTCATTGATGGCGCTGCGCAATTGCTCCTGTCGTCTCCTCTGTCGAATACATTCAGGGCCGATTGCGGCCTCCTACAATCCATACTGAATAGATTCAGACCCCTTTGCTGTATCCCCCAATTGATATTGAATTGATTCAGCATTCATTGCCGAACACTGCAATGGATGCTGAACTCATTCAGCATAGGTTGCTCTATCCAGCAGTCTATGCTGAACCTATTCAGTATCCATTGCAGCATATAACAACCTATGGTGAGTTCATTCATGACCGGTTGCGGCACACTGCAATCCCTGCTGAATCTGTTCTGAAAGGCCAAATCCGGCATGGAGGCAGCAGCGCACACGCAGCGGCTAAAGCCTCCACTCCGGTCATTTACCATTCACCGTTCACCATTCACCATTTTTTTAAGAAATCCTCTTTCACTCCTGTACACGTAGATGTGGGGCCAATTGTCATGTCATACAATCAATGCCACACGGCCGTGTTATTGATTGCAGAATCATACAATTCAGGCCACACGGCCGTGTTATTGATTGCAGAACAACACAATCTATGCCACAGCCATGTGGAACCGGTTGCGGGATGCCGCAATCCAGTCCACATCCAGTCTACAACCTTGTGGAGCCGGGAATGGCTAATGGTAAATGGTGAATGGTGAACGGCGCTTTTCATTCACCATTAGCCATTCACCATTCACCATTGACAATTTTTGGCCTGGTCCCCGCGCCGGCTCGCCCAACTGGGCAAGGCATCGCCTTGCCCCTACATACCCGTCATGGGTAGGGGTTTGGCGCTGCCAAACCCAATCTGCCAAACCCAAGCAGCCAAACCCAATTCGTAGACCCATTTGCAAGGTGACGTTTGACAATGAGCAATTAGCAATGAACAATTAGCAAAATCTGGAGTGGAGGCTTTAGCCGGAACCGGAACACGCACCGGCTAAAGCCTCCACTCCGACCATTCATCATTCACCATTCACCATTCACCATTCACCATTTACAATTCAGGATTCCTATGGACATTTCCCCTTCCCAACTCAAGTATTTGCAACTGCTGGCCCAGCAGTACCCCACCATTCAGGCCGCGTCAACGGAGATTATCAACCTCAGCGCCCGGCTGCATTTGCCCAAAGGCACCGAACATTTCATCTCCGACATACACGGCGAATACGAAGCGTTTGTGCATGTGCTGAAAAATAGCTCCGGCTCCATCAAGCGCAAAATAGACGAGATGTTCGCCAACAGCCTGACCGAGCGCGAGCGGCGCAACCTGGCAACGCTGATCTACTATCCCCGGCGCAAACTGCCGCTGCTGCTAGAGCAGGCCCCCGACGAAGCTGAGTGGTATCGCCTGACCCTCTTCCGCCTCATCCGCGTCTGCCGCGTCAGTTCATCCAAGTACGGCCGTGCATCGGTACGCGCCGCCCTGCCCCCCGATTTCGCCGACATCATCGAAGAACTGCTGCACCAGCAAGAAAGCATTGACAACCGCCTGGCCTACTACGAAAGCATCATCGCCACCATCATCGAGATTGGGCAGGCGGCGGCCTTCATCGTCGCCCTGGCCGAACTGATTCAGCGGCTGGCAATAGACCGCCTGCACATCATCGGCGACATTTATGATCGCGGCCCCGGCGCACACCTGATCATAGACGAATTGATGCACCATCCGGCGCTAGACATCCAGTGGGGCAACCACGACATTTTGTGGATGGGCGCGGCAGGCGGCAGCGAAGCGTGCATAGCAAACGTGATCCGCATCAGCCTGCGCTACGCCAACATGGAGACGCTAGAAAACGGCTACGCCATCAGTATGCTGCCGCTGGCCTCCTTTGCCATGAACACCTACGGCGACGACCCCTGCGACCTCTTCCAGCCCAAAGAGACCGGCGGCGAAGAGTTCACAGAAAATGAGCTGCGGCTGATGGCGCAGATGCAAAAGGCGATTGCGATCATCCAATTCAAGCTGGAGGGGCAAATTATCCAGCGACGGCCGCATTACGACATGCAAAACCGGCTGCTGCTGGACAAAATTGACTACGAGCGCGGCGTCATCCAGCTAAACGGCCAGACCTACCCGCTGCGCGACAGCCATTTCCCGACCATTGACCCCGCCGACCCCTACACCCTCTCGCCAGAGGAGGCGGCGGTGGTGAAACGGCTGCGCCTCTCGTTTGCCAACAGCAGCAAATTGCAGCAGCACACGCGCTTCCTCTATTCCAAAGGGAGTTTGTATCTGGTGCATAATGGCAATTTGCTCTATCACGGCTGCATTGCCATGAATGACGATGGCTCATTTATGGCGCTGCGGCTGCACGGACAAGAGTACGCGGGCAAGATTTACATGGATCGCGTGGAGCGGCTGGCGCGGCAGGGCTATTTTGCCACCGACGCGGAACAGAAACAGTATGGGCTGGATGCCATCTGGTATTTGTGGAGCGGCGGGCGCTCGCCGCTGTTTGGCAAGGATAAGATGGCGACGTTTGAGCGCACGTTTATCGCCGATAAGGAGACGCACCGTGAGAATAAGAATGCGTATTATCGGTTCCGAGATCAGGAGGAAACGGCCGATAAAATCCTGCGCGAATTTGGCCTCGACCCGGAGACGGCACATATTGTTAACGGGCATGTGCCGGTGGAGGTGAAGCGCGGCGAAAGCCCGGTGAAGGCTGGCGGCAAGCTGCTGGTGATTGACGGCGGCATGGCGAAGGCATATCAGGCCAAGACGGGTATCGCCGGGTACACGCTGATTTATAACTCGTATGGCCTGCTGCTGGCGGCGCATGAACCGTTTGAATCCACGCAAAAGGCGATTGAGGAGGGGTGCGACATTCACTCGAAAACGGAGATTTTGGAGCAGAATCAGGCGCGGATTTATAATGTGGCTACGGATATGGGCCGGGAGATGCAGAAGCGCATCGCGGAATTGAAGGGGCTGCTGGATGCGTATCGGGTGGGGCTGATTAAGGAGAATATTGAGGCGTGAAGACGTGAAACGTGATGCGTGAAGGCGTGGAACGTGAAAAGGAGTGGATGGTGAATTATCAGAGCTGGGAGGAGACGGTTCCGAATCATATAAAAGGTGATTCTTTGTGGAAGATGGAAGCATATAGGTTGGCGCTGTTTGCTGCGGATATTGGTTGGTTGGATGTCACCAAGTTGGCACAGGACAAGCGCACTCTGCGGTTATCTGATCAGCTTTACCGTGCATTAGGGAGCGTGGGCGCAAATTTAGCGGAGGGTTATTCGCGGAGTTCAAGCAAAGACCGGGCACGATTTTATGAATATGCGCTTGGCTCTGCCCGTGAAAGCCGCGATTGGTATTACAAAGCCCGGTATCTCTTGAGCCAAGATGTAACCGATCATCGCCTTGATTATTTGACCAAAGTCATCCGTCTATTGCTAACAATGGTTCCGCAGCAGCGAGGCCATACCTTGAAAGAAACAACCCCTATTTACGAAATTGCCCCGTTGCTAGAAAATGTGCCATTGCCATATGCAAATAGCGATATGCAATGAAGCGTGAAACGTGAGACGTGAAACGTGAAAGGAGGGGCATCACGTTTCACGCTTCACGTTTCACGGGCTACAATAGCCCCATGAGTGAACGCGAACAGGTCAGCGGCTCTGTGGAGCGTGTGACGTATTACAATGCCGAGAATGGCTATTCGGTGATTCGCCTGAAACCGGATAGGCGGGGGATGCTGCCGTTTAAGTATGCCAGTGGACGGGATGGGTTGGTAACGGCCGTTGGCAACCTCCCCGAAGTGAACCCCGGTGAATGGCTAAAACTGAGCGGTCAATGGGTGGCGCACGCCAAGCACGGCCGTCAATTCCAGGTCGAGCTGTGCGAACAATCCCTGCCTGCCACGACGGAAGGCATCAAGCGCTACCTCGGCTCCGGCATGATTCGCGGCGTTGGCCCGGTGATGGCCGAGCGCATCGTCAACCGCTTTGGCGACGAGACGCTGGAGGTGATTGACCACGACCCGGAGCGGCTGCTGACGGTGCTGGGCATCGGCAAAAAGCGCGTCAAAAGCATCCTCAAATCGTGGGCGGAGCAGCGGGCGATCAAAGACGTGATGATTTTTTTGCAGTCGCATGGCGTTTCAACGGCGTTAGCCATCAAAATTTACAAGAAATATGGCGATGATTCGTTGGCGATTGTGCAAAACAAGCCGTACCAGATGGTGCGCGACATTTATGGCATCGGCTTTAAGACGGCCGATAAAATTGCCCAAGCCCTGGGCCTGGCCCCCGATGATCCGGCGCGTATTGAGGCGGGCATCGCTTACACCCTCAACCGCATGGCCGAGGAGGGGCATGTCTACATGCCGCAAGAGGAGCTAGAGCCGGAAGCGGCGGAAATCCTGGGCGTGGAAGCGGCGAAGGTGACGCAGGTGCTGGAGCAGTTGGAAAGCAGCGATTTTGTGAAGCGGGAGCGGTTGCAGTATTCAGTAAGCAGTGATCAGTATTCAGTGAGCAGTGGTCAGTATTCAGTGGGAAGTGACCAGCAGCCAACTACCAGTAGCCAGCTACCAGCTACCGTGCGCGAGGAGCAGGCCGTGTATTTGACGCCGTTTTACTACTCTGAGATTGGGGTGACGCAGCGGGTGAAGGGGCTGGTGGCGGAGAAGCGGTCGCGGTTGGCAAATGGTCAATGGTCAATGGTCAATCGTCAATTGCCAATTTCGCTTTCGGAGCAGCAGGAGGGGGCGGTGAGGACGGCCGTTACCCACAAAGTCACCATCCTCACCGGCGGGCCGGGCACGGGCAAGACGACCACGCTGCGGGCGCTGCTGGATTTGCTGGACGCCAACAAACGCAGCTTTGTGCTGGCCTCGCCCACCGGGCGCGCCGCCAAGCGGCTGACCGAGGCCACCGGGCGCGAGGCGAAAACCATCCACCGCCTGCTGGAATACAACCCCGCCGAAGGCTTTGGGCGCAACGAGCAAAACCCCATTGACGCCGACATGGTGGTGATTGACGAAGCCTCGATGCTGGATTTGGTGCTGGCGAATAACTTGCTGAAAGCGATTGACCCGGCCAGCCATTTGCTGCTGGTGGGGGATGTCGATCAGCTTCCCAGCGTGGGCGCGGGGGATGTGCTGCGGGATTTGATGGCGTCAGGGGTAACGGCCGTCATCCGCCTCGACACTATTTTCCGCCAGGCCGCCGGGTCGCTGATCATCCAAAACGCACACCGTATCAATCACGGGCAGATGCCCATCGCCAGCGAGGGCGGCAGCGATTTTTATACGTTCATCAAGCAAGACCCGGCAGAAACGGCCGATTTGCTGGTGGACATTGTGCAAAAGCGGCTGCCGCACAAATTCGGGCTGCATCCGCTGGACGACATCCAGGTGCTGGCCCCCATGTACAATGGCGGGCTGGGCGTGTCGGCGCTGAACGAGCGGCTGCAAGCGGCGCTGAATCCGCCGGGGCAGGGCAAAGCGGAGCGGCGGCTGGGCGGGCGCGTCTTTCGCGTGGGCGATAAGGTGATGCAGACGGTGAATAATTACGACAAGAATGTGTATAACGGCGATATTGGGCGGATTACGGCCGTTGACCTCTTGCAGCAAACGATCACCATCAATCTGGACGGGGCGCCGGTGGTGTATGACTTTTTGGAGATGGATGAGATGGTACACGCCTACTGCATTAGCGTTCACAAGAGCCAGGGCGCGGAGTACCCCTGTGTGGTGCTGCCGGTGGTGATGCAGCATTATATGATGTTGCAGCGGAATTTGTTGTATACGGCCGTTACCCGCGCCAAAAAACTGGTCATCCTCATTGGCACACGCAAGGCAATCAGCATTGCCGTCAAAAACAACAAAACCACACAGCGCCACACGGCGTTGGACTGGCGATTACAGCAATAAAGGACAGAGATTGGGGATTAGAGATTAGAGATTGAAGACTCGCTCAATCTCTAATCTCCAATCTCCATCTTCCCAATTACAAAAAGCCGCGACGATTCAAATAAACCACCAACACCAGCGTCAGCAAAATGCCAATGGCGACGACCACCAAAAATAGCAAGGGATGGTAGCGCACCGGCAGCAGTTCCACATTAATGCCAAAAATCGTCGCCATCAGCGTTAATGGCGCGGTCAAAATGGTGATGAAGGTCAGGACGCGCACCACACCATCAATGCGATGCGAAGCTAGCGTATCAATAGTGTCCGACAAGCCATCAATCACATCTACGTGTTCGTCGAGCATCGCCCGCAACTGCGTCAGATGGTCGCCCAGGTTGCTCCAGTACAAGGTCAGGTCGTCGTGGATGAAGGGCCAGTCGCCGGTCTCCAACGCATTCATCACGTCTAGCTGCGGCCGTAAAATGTGGCGCAGCGAAATCACATCGCGCCGCACCAGGGCAATATCTTGCAAAATATGTTCCGTTTCCTTACTAAACAGGTGTTCCTCGGCATGGCGAATATTCTGATTCACTTTGTGCAAGATGGGGAAGCAGTATTCTATTAATTCGTGAAGCAGTTCATACAACAAAGGGCTGGCGCCGCGCCCCATTAGTTTGTCACGAAACTCGTCATCCGTCTGAACGCGTTCGAACAGCTCGTTCAACGGTTTCAAATTTCCCACATGCGACGTGACCAAAATGCCTCTGCTAACAAAAATATCCACTTCGCTGGGACGGGAGATTTTTTCCTCGTCATCCCAACGTGGCAAATGGACGACGATAAACAGGTAATCGTCATAGTGGTCAATTTTGGGGAACTCTAATTCACTCGTGCAGTCCGAGATGTTGAGCGGGTGAAACTGTGGATACCGGGCGCTAAGTTGCTCAATATCTTCTGGGGTGGGTTGAATGATGTTGGTCCAGGTTACACGGCCGTGCGTTAAAATAGTTGTCGTCATAGTGAGGTAAATTGTAAGCGGATGGGGAACGGCCGTCCAGCACCCATTTGGGCTAGAGGGCACGGCACAGCTACGAAAGCCCAGCAATCAGCACCACATACTCCCCGCGTGGCTCTTCCTCATCAAAAGCAGCCAACAACGTACTTAACGTACTGCGCTGTATTCCCTCGTACAATTTCGTTAATTCATTGGCTAATGCCGCCTCACGGTCGCCATAAACCGCCAGCGCATCCGCCAAAAACGCTTTCAAGCGATACGGGCTTTCATAAAAAACCAGCGTATGCGGCGAGGCCGCATCCACCTCCAAAAAGCGGCGGCGTTTGCCCGACTTGCGCGGCGGGAAACCGCGAAAGGTAAAGCTGTGCGTGGGCAGCCCGGACAGTACCACCGCCATCACCACCGCCGATGCGCCGGGAATCATCGTCACCGGGATGTCCTGCGCAATGCAGGCACGCACCAGCACAAAACCGGGATCGGCAATGCCCGGCGTGCCCGCGTCCGTGACCACCGCCACCGATTGCCCCGCCTGCAACATGCCCATAATGCGTGGCAGCACCTTCTGCTCGTTGTGTTCGTGGAAGGCAATTTGCGGCTTGTCAATCTCAAAATGCTTGAGCAGCCGCCCCGTTTTGCGCGTGTCTTCGCTGGCGATCACATCCACCGCTTTCAGCGTTTCCAACGCCCGCAGCGTCATGTCGGATAAATTTCCAATGGGTGTAGCGACGAGATAAAGCATAATTTTACCCTTGTTTTTAGGATTCCTGCGGCGTGAGGAGCATGACGGGAATCTGGCGGTTTCCGGCGCGGCGCACGTAGACGGGGTATCCGGCATAGGTGGCAACGGCCGTTTGCCAGGCGCGTTCTCGTTCATCTCCCTCAAGTTGGCGGGCGGTGTAGGAGTGAGTACGGCCATCCACCCCCACTGTCACCTCAGGATGCGCCCGCAAATTATAATACCAGGCGGGATGGCGGGAACCGCCCCAATTAGACGCCACCAAAACAATATGCTCCCCATCGGGAATGGCGATGAGCGGCACACTGCGCGGCTGTCCGCTCTTGGCGCCCGTCGTCGTCAGCGTGATGATGGGCAAACCGCCCAAAACGGCCGCAGCCGTCGTGCGCCCACCGCTCAGGCGCAGGGTCAGGCGGTCTATGTGATGCAGGGTGTGAGAAAAAAGCCATGCGCCCGGCCTGCTTATAGCCAGGCGGCGAATGAGGCGGCGGGGCAAATTTGGCGGGGAAACGGTCAGTTGATGATAGGGTGCGGACACAGGTAAGCCTCTCTTTGAGAAACCGGGTTTTTGCAAAAAACCCGGTTTCTAGCCCAGCGTGTGCAGAGTAAGGGCAGCGGCAACAATAGCCGCTGTTTCGGCGCGGAGGATGCGCGGGCCGAGGGTGACGGCCGTTACCCCACCCACCACCTCCGTCACATCAAACCCCCCTTCCGGGCCAATGAACAACGCCACCGAGCGCGGCCGTCCGGCCAACGCCTGCGCAATCGTCACATCGCCAGCCTCTTCCCAGGGCATCAGTTTCGCCTCGGTGGTGCAGGCGGCGATGGCCTCGGCCAATGGCAGGGGCGCGGCCAGTTCGGGGATACGCCCGCGGCGGCTTTGCTCGGCGGCTTCAGTGATGATGCGCTGCCAGCGTTCGAGCTTGTTGGGCTTGACGGTCGTCACCACCGACCGCGCCGTGACTACCGGCACAAAACGGCTGACGCCGATTTCCGTGCCCTTTTGCAGCACCCACTCAAAATTGTCGCGCTTGAGCATGGCCTGGTACAGGGTGAGATGGGTGGCGGGTTCGGCAACGGCCGTGCGCCGCGCCGTTATCTCGCCCATGACTTGCTGTTTGGTGACGGCCGTCAACGTCACATCATATTCCCACCCGGCATTATCCAACACCACCACGCCCGCGCCGGGAGCCATACGCAACACAGACCGTATCTGGTGTGCCTGCTCCGGGGGGAAGGTAACGGCCGTTTCGCTGATAAATTGCGGGTTTACAAAAAAGCGGTGCATCACAAAAAAAGAGATTAGAGATTGGCGATTAGAGATTACGCCAATCCCCAATCGCCAATCTCTAATCTCCAATCTCCTTCTGAACGCAAAAAACCAGTTCGCCCTCAAACAACAGCTCCGTGAGAGGCCAATCGTGTCCGGCGATGAGTTGGTGCATGAAGTCGCGGTAGCGGCTGACGAGGTTGCGCCCGCCGTGTGTGCTTACTTCGGGAAAGGAGACGACCAGCCAGCGCACGTTGAGCGCTTCCAGCAACGGCCGTCCTAAATCCCCATAATTCCGCGCAAAACGGGGCATCTCCTTCAAAAACAGGGCCACGTCTGCCCGCTCTTGCGGGAATTGCAGGGCGATGTCTTGTACTTTGGCTAGCGGCCGTAACCCTTGCAACGCAAAATAATGATTGATGAAGGCAATGCGCGGCTCGTGAATATCGTAGGCGTAGAATTCGGCGCTGGCGGGCAAACCCATCCAGAGGAAAGCCAGCGGATTCAGCCCGCAGGCAATGTCCAGCAGGCTGGCCGGTTTGCCGGTGATGCGGAAAATCTCATCGTAAAAGGTATCGAGGATGGGCAGCCGCTCCCGTGTGGAGAGGTGGTCGTGCAGGATGTCGCCGCAGGCAGCTTTGATTTGGGCGGGGTCGTGGGTGGCGAAGACGGCCGTCAACCGTTCCGCCGCCTGCTCATAAACCGGGTCGCCCAAATAGGGGGCCATAATGCTGTGCAACTGCGTGCGCACGGCCTTCAGCGCCTGCTTCGGCTTTTTGTAGCGGCGCAGCGCCTCCGCCGCCAGCTCACGAATGGTTGCTTCACTGGTGTCGCCGTACTTTTTGGATTGTTTGACGGCCGTTACCAGCGCATCCACCTCATCGACAGAACTCATGCGGGAATGATAACAGGCAGTCAGCCAGTCAGCCAGTCAGGTTGCCAGCTTATCAGGCTGACGGCTGAAACGCTGACCGCCTGAAATGCTGACTGGCTGAAATGCTTGCTATCGCGTAAGATCAGGCATCATGAACCTGGTAACAACCATTACAATTTTGGCTTCGCCTGCACAAATTTGGCAGGCCATGTTTGATCCGTTGGTGATGAGCCGTTGTATGCCCGGATTGGTAGACTGGGAAGAGTTAGAACCGCGCAAAGCATACCGGCTTCTGATGAATTGGGGTGCGGCGGGCAGTGGCAAACTTCAGGTTCCGGTTGTCGTCAAATGGGAAGAGGCGGTGCCTGATGAGTATGCAGCGTGGGTGGCAGATGTGTCTTTTGGTAGTAATACGCTGCCCATCACCGGCAGCGTGCGCCTAAATGCTGAGGAAACTGCCAAAGTCAATGTCGAGTTGACGGCGCAGATGGGGGCACACCCCATCTTTTCACCAATGGCAAACAACACCGCTCCTAAAATCCTCGTTCCCCTTTTCAAATGCCTCCGCGCCCACCTGGAAAAGACAAACCATGACAACTAAGTATTCATCCTTCATCCTTCATCCTTCATCCTTTCAGATTGACGCTCCCCCTGCTGTGGTATGGGAAATTCTGCAAAATCCGTTGTGGTTGCAACAGGCTATGCCGGACTGCGAAAAGTTGATGCATTTGGGCGAGGGGCAGTATTGGGGCGTCTTGCAAGTTCATGCCGGGCTGCTGCAAAGCTGTTTTGAGGGCAAGATTGCTATCAGCGATGTGCAGCCGGGTGTGGGGTACAGTTTAACGGCTGAGGGATTCAGTGCGGAGGGGCGGCTGGCGGGAAACGGCCGTATCCATCTCACCCCCCAAGATACCGCCACCCTGCTGCATGTCGAAGGCGAAATCATGGTGGATGGCGCACTTGCTAACGTAGGTACACGCTATTTGCAAACGGCCGCTCGTGCCCTCATCCGCCAAAATCTGACGGAAATTGCGCGGCTGGCAGCGGGGGAGGAAACGGCCGTGCCAGACATGTCAGTAATAGAAGAAGGGGGTGGGAAACGGCCGTACCTCCTCGGCTTCCTCCTCACCTTCATCGGCACACTTTGGTTCACACGCTGGCTATACAAACAATGGGTACGGCATTTAGCGCGGCAGGTCACAGTTATCCTAAAAGAGATTGATTGAACCGCAAAGAGCGCAAAGTTTTTCTCTTATCTTTGCGCCCTTTGCGTACTTTGCGGTAAATTTCTACTCCCTCCTCCGCCGCAAAAGCCGCTGTACCAACTGCCACGCCCAGCCTATTTCCTTGATACGCAGCCCATAACTCGCCGCCAAATACACCAGTCCGCCAATGGCGCTGGCAACGATAAGCTGCCACAGCGCCCCCCACTGCCAGCGCATCATTTGCGCCATTGTCAGCCAGGTTGCCACCGCCATGAGCAGCGCGGCCAGAACCATGCGAGCCACGCCATCCCAACCGCCGCCCAGCCCGCCCATTTTGCGGCGCAGCAGCCACAGCAGCAGCCCCACCTCCAGCCAATTGGACAAACTATGCCCCAAAGCGACGCCGCCCAACGGCAGCCAACCCCTTTGCGGAAAGAAAAATTGACTCAGCCAGTAGCCCAATCCGGTCATCAGCGCAATTTGCACGCCGCCAGCCAGCACCGGCGTCAGCGTATCATTCAGCGCATAAAAAGCGCGGTTGACCACTTCCAACGCAATCAACGCCACCAGCCCGGCAGCATAAAAGAGCAGCGCCCATGTCACCAACGTGGTGTCTTCGGCGACAAAAACGCCGCGCTGAAACAAAATGTGGATGGTCGGTTCGCCCACCGTCATCAGCAGCACGGTGGCGGGCAGCCCCAGAAATAGCAGCATCCGCAGCGAATCGGCCAATATCTGGCGCATCTCGGCAAAGGCGCGGCGTGCGGCGAGGCTGGCAAGGGTAGGGAAGGCGGCCGTGCCCATTGCCTGCCCAAAAATCCCCTGCGGCATAATCATAATTTTCCAGGCCAGCGTGAGCGCGGGATAGCTAACTACGCTTAATAATCCGCTGAAAAAGAGGGTAGCGAATTTGTTGATTTCGCTAAAGGACAGCCCCAAGACGCGGGGGGCCATGAGTTTGAGAACCTGGCGCACACCGGGGTCGCGCAGGGTGAGGATGGGGCTGTAGGCGGCTTGTTTCTTTTTTAATGCCGGTAGCTGCACCAGCAAATAGCCAAACGCGCCGACGACTGTCCCCACCGCCATGCCCATTGCTTTGCCATCGCCCAAGTTGGCGGGCCAAAGCACCGCCCCGGCGATGATGCCTAAGTTGTAAATGCTGGGGGCCAGGGCTGGCAGTAAAAAATGCTGCCGGGCTTGCAGTGCGCCCATGACTACGCCGCCTACGGTGAAGATGATGGGCGAGAGGAGCATGATGCGCATCAGGCGCACGGTCATATCTAGTAACTGTGGGTCCCCGGCGATGATTTCTTTGAGGAAGAAGAGGATGAAGGAGCGGGCAAAGATGAAGGTGATGAGGGCAACGGCCGTTGTCACCAACAGCGCCAAATTCGTCACGGCCGAAAACAGCCGCCAGCCGCCTTTTTCATCATTGCGCTCGAAGTAGGCAGAAAAGGTGGGGATGAAGGCTGAACCAATCGCGCCCCCGGCAACGATGAGGAAGATGGATTCGGGCAAACGCTGTGCTGCGTCGAAGGCCAACGCAGGCAGGCCGAGGCCGAGGTAATACTTGGCGACGACTTCGCGCCCCAGGCCGATGATGCGGCTTAACAAAAAGGCCACGCTGACCAACCCGGCCGCCTGCATGACAAGACGACGATGAGGAACGGCCGTTTCCGTTCTCGTTTCTACTTCTGATTCAGACATAGCGCGAGATTATACGTCATGCCTCATGCGCCACCAATTGGGCGCGGAAACTTTGGTCAGACTTGGGAGCTTGCTTGACAACAAAAAGACCCGCCACATTTCTGGGCAGGTCTTTACTTTACGAGAAACTATATGTGTTGATTAGGCGGTGGCGCTCACGGACGGACGAAATTTGTAACCATAAACTATCGTTCCTTCATCGCCTTCCGTGTACAGCTTACGCGTGACCATTTCCACCGGCATACCAATTTGGATGGTATCCTTATCTACATCAGTCAACTGCGCTGTGACCAATGGGCCTTCTTCTAGTTTTACCAGCGCCACTGTGTAAGGGGCTTGATGTTCAAAGCCAGCAGGTGCATCATAAACAGTGGTGTAAGAATAAACCTCGCCTAGACCTGTAAAGGTGTACAGTTCTTTTGCGGGGGCTTCACAGGCCAAACACACGTCGCGGGGTGGGAAAAGTTTGACGCCGCAGTGTTCGCAAGTCTCACCGACTAAGCTGTACCGCTGTTCTTTTAGACGCCAATGACGTGATACTTCCATTCTATTGCCTCCGATATTCTTTAATCATCAAAAAGGTGGTCGCAGATTGTCACCTGCAACCCACCGTAAATTATGCACGGGTTTGCTCTCATATCCTGCCAACGGCCGTTTTTTTGCTGTCAAAAGCTGTCAAAGCAGTAATCAGTGGTCAGTAAACAGTAATCAGTCACTCGTTCACTGAATATTGTTTACTGTTTACTGGCCACTATTCACTGTTCATCTACGGTAAAGACGTGGGTCACGGCCGTTCCCCCCACACCTGCCAAATTCTGCGCCATGCCAACCTTCGCATTCACAACCTGGCACGCTTCCGCCTCGCCGCGAAGCTGCCGCGCAATCTCCACCGCCTGGTACACACCCGTCGCGCCGCCGGGATTGCCCCGCGCCTTCAGGCCGCCAAATGTGCTGATGGGGATACGGCCGTTCCGCCCAATCTCCCCATCCCGCGCCAACTGCCAGCCCTGGCCGCGCTCCGCAAACCCAACCGCCTCTAACGACAACGCCGCCAGTACCGTGCAGGCATCATGCAGCTCAAACAAATCCACATCCGCCAGCGTCACATGAGCTTGTGCCAACGCCTTTGCCGCGCTCTGCGCCGCCGCCTTCAGCCACAGCGGGTCAAGGCGGTCATGCAGCGCCACCGTATCCGTCGCCAGCGCCGAGCCAGCAATACGCACCGGGCGCGGAACCATATCCATCGCCCGCTCGTGGCGCGTCACCACCAATGCTGCCGCGCCATCGCCCATCGGCGCTACATCAAACAGGCTGATCGGCGTCGCCACCGGCGGCGCAGCCGTAAACCGCTCCGCCTTCAAGCGATTTTGGTACATCGCCAGCGGATTACTCGCGCCATTAGCGTGGGCGTTCACGCTGAACCCGGCAAAATCGGCCAGCGCCACACCGTATTCGTGCATATAGCGGCGCATGAGCAGGGCGGCAACGGCCGTTGGCGTAGCCCCCTGTGCCGCTTCATAATCCGCATCAAGAATACTGGAGAGCGCGGCCGTCACCGGCGTGCCCGTCTGGTCAGTCATCTTCTCCACGCCGACGACGAGCGCAGTGTCAACCAGGCCGCTTTTCACGGCCAACACCGCCTGACGCAGCGCCGCGCTGCCAGAAGCGTCACCCGCCTCCACCGTCACCGCCTCAATGCCGCGCATCCCCGAAAAGTCGGCGATGAGCGCCCCCAGGTGATTTTGATGGCTCAACTGCCCGGCGAGCATATTGCCCACATACAGGGCGTCTACTTTACTAATCTGAGCGTCATCCAACGCCGCCTCAATCGCATACCATGCCAGGTGGCGGATAGATGTATCCCAATGTTCGCGGACATCGGTTTGGCCGATGCCGATAATAGATGCAGCATTCATATTGTTTTCCTGCGTGAAACGTGATGCGTGAAACGTGATGGTTTTTCACGTTTCACGCATCACGTTTCACGTCTTTACAATTTCAATTTATCCCTAAACCGCGTATACGTGGCGTAATCAATCTCCGTGCGGCGGCTGATGTAGGTTTCGGTTTTGGTGGCGCGGTCGCGCACCTCTGCCAGCCGCTCGGTTACTTCAAAGTCGAAGGCGTCGGAGCCTGCGCCGGAACCGTAGCTGACGATGAGAATGCGGTCGCCGGGTTGGGCTATGTCGAGTACGGCCGTTAACCCAATCATCGTCGAGCCAGCATACGTGTTGCCAATGCGCGGACTGAGCAAACCAGGATTGATCTGCTCCGGCGTAAAGCCCAACTGCTGCGCCGCCCGCCGCGGGAACTTAGCATTTGGCTGATGGAACACCGCCCAGGTGTAATCGGACGGCTGGCGGCCCAACGCGCCCATAATCATCTCCGCCGCGCCGCTGACATGCGCGAAATAGGCCGGTTCGCCCGTGAAGCGGTCGCCGTGCGAGGGGTACTGCGCCTTCGCCCGCCGCCAAAAGTCCGGCGTATCGGTCACAAAAGAGTACGAGCCGTTGATAATGGCAACCGCTTCCGCCGCTGGGCCAATGAGCATGGCTGCGCCGCCTGCTGCGGCTGTGTATTCCAGCGCGTCGCCGGGGCGGCCCTGCGCCGTGTCCATGCCAATGCTCAAGGCATAGTGCGCCATGCCAGAGCCGACAAAGCCGATGGCCGCCTGCATCGCTTCCGTGCCCGCTTTGCAGGCAAATTCCCAGTCGGCCGCCTGCGTATTGGGCACGGCGCCAATGGCTTCGGCGACGATGGTGCTGGTCGGTTTCACGGCGTAGGGGTGGCTTTCGCTGCCCACCCACACGGCGCGAATCTCCTGCGGGTTGATACCGGCACGCAGCATGGCATTCCGCGCCGCTTCAATGGACATCGTGACGACATCTTCGTCCAGTCCATTCACCGATTTTTCTTTAATGGGTACGCCGCCCTCGCCACCTTTCCACATTTTGGCGATTTCCGTGGCAGGAATGCGATAGCGCGGCACATAAGCGCCGTAGCCCACAATCCCTACCGGGCGATCTGGTTTCATAAGTCCGTTTGTATCTGACATGGTTTCCTCGTTAGAGATTAGAGATTGGAGATTGGAGATTGGTTGGTAATCTCCAATCCCTAATCTCTAATCTCCAATCTCTTTTCTTAACCGCGCAGCAATTCGCGTGCGCGATCAATATGAATCTTCTTCTCCGCGACCAATTGGTCGGCGATTTGTTGTACTTGTGCGCCGCTGGCTCCGGCGGCCATTGCCACCTGGCGGGCGTGCAGGCGCATGTGCCCTTTTTGGATGCCTACCGTCGCCAATGCTTTGATGGCGGCGAGGTTTTGCGCCAGGCCAACGGCCGCCATCACTTGCGCCAGTTCGGTGGCGGTCTGGACATCGAGTATTTTCATGGCGACTTTGGCGATGGGGTGGACTTTGGTGGCCCCGCCCACAATGCCAACGGCCATTGGCAGGGTGATTTCGCCGTAGAGGTCGCCGTTTTCGTTGACGTGCCAGTCGGTGAGGGCTGTGTAACGGCCGTTCCGTGCCGCATACGCATGTGCCCCCGCCTCGATGGCCCGCCAATCGTTGCCTGTTGCCAGACACACGGCGTCAATGCCATTCATGATGCCCTTGTTGTGCGTGGCCGCACGGTAGGGGTCTACGACGGCGAAAGCGTTCGCCTCGGCGATCCACTGCGCCACTTCTGCGCCGTCCAGGTCATCTTTTGTCAGCGCGGCGGCGGGGATGATGCCGCTTGCGGTAGCAGTGCGGCGGTCGGCCAGATTGGAGAGGATGCGCAGGTTGGTGCGCCCGCCGGTGAGGTCGGCAATGACGGGGGCCAGGTCTTCGACGCAGGTGTTGATGGCGTTTGCGCCCATCGCGTCGCGCACATCAAAGAGCAGGTGGACGATGAGCATGGGGCCGACCGGCGTTTCTGGGAAGGGCCGAAACTCCAGATCACGCGCCCCGCCGCCCAAGCGTACCATCACTTTGTCGCAGCAGTTGGCGCGTTCCAGCAGGTTGGCTTTGTTGGCGTTTAGCGCATCCAATGCCGCGTCCATGTCGGGGATGTCTAGCACCTGGATTTGGCCGATCATCACCGGTTTGGTGGCTTCGGTTTGGAAGCCGCCGCCGGCGCGGATGAGTTTGGCGGCGTGGCTGATGGCGGCGACAACGCTGGGTTCTTCGACGACCATGGGGATGAGGTAGTCACGGCCGTTTATCTGAAAGTTGGCGGCGATGCCAAATGGCAGTTCATATGTGCCAACTACATTTTCGATCATGGCGTTGGCCTGTTCATTTTTCAGGCCGCGCCCCGTCAGAATGTCTACGTCTTCCGGCGACAGATTGGCCCATTCTGCCACCATATTGGCTCGCTCGGCCAATGAGAGCCGGTAGAAGCCCGGCAGTCGTGATGATTTTTTCGTCACAGCAAACCTCCCAGTAAAGATGAAGGATGAAGGGTGAAGGATGAATTTCCCTTTGAGGAAAACCCGGTTTCTGGTTGTTCAGTTACGAGTTTTCTTCAAACCGTTCAAAAATATACTGGTTGATTTCTGCCAAAAGCTATCTGAAAGGGGATTGCGGGGAAAGATGAGGGGATTTTAAGGAGTTCGCATGTAGGCATGGCGTCGCCATGCCCCTACGAGCTGAGACGGTAGAAGACCTGGTTGCTGAGGAAGTAGCTTTTGGGGGTAAGGCGGAGACGGCCGTTGCTCTTCTCCAGCATCCCCCAAGATTCTAGTTGCGTGAGGGTTTCGCCGTGTACGTCGTCCAGGGTGCGGCCAAAGCGGGCGGCGAAGGCGGCCAAGTCCAGCCCTTCTTGCAGCAGGCGCAGTTGGGTGATGAGGGTGTCGCTGATTGCTTCGACCTCGTCTACTGGATGGCTGCCCGCTACCGCCGCCGACAGCGGAAAGGTTTGGGGTGTACTTTCGGTCATGCGCCGCACGTACACACGGGGCTGTTTGACGATGTGATAGCGCACGTTGTGGGCGTAGCCGTGCGCACCCGCGCCCAGTCCCAAATACTCGCGGTTGCGCCAGTAGGTGAGGTTGTGTTCGCATTCGTAGCCGGGCTGCGCCCAATTGGAGATTTCGTAATGGCGGAAGCCCTGCGCGGCGAGGAGGTCGCAGGCGAGTTGGTATTGGTCGGCGGCTAGGTCGGGGTCGGGGAGGGGGATACGGCCGTTTTCCAACCAGCGCATCATTGGTGTGCCCGGCTCAATAGTCAGGCAGTAGAGGCTGAGGTGCGGCGGTTGCAGGGCCAGCGCCGCTTGCAGGCTTTGCTGCCAGCTTTGCAGGGTTTGCCCTGGCAGGCCGTAGATCAGGTCGAGGCTGAGGTTGTGCAGCCCGACTGAGCGTGCTGTGTGGATGGCGGAGACGGCCGTTGCAAAATCATGTTCCCGCTCCAGCAGCGCCAGTTCGCCGGGGATGGCGCTTTGTACGCCGAAGCTGATGCGGTTGATGCCGAGGTTGTGGACGGCCGTCAAGTACGCCTTATCCACCGTGCCCGGATTGGCCTCCATTGTGATTTCTACGTTGGGCGTCCAGGGGAAGGCGGCGCGGGCTGCGGCCAAAATGCGGCCCAGGTCGGCGGGGGCCATGAGGGAGGGTGTGCCGCCGCCAAAGAAGAGGGTGTGTGACGGCCGTTGCCCGCCATAAACCGCCTCTGCCAATTCCCCCACCTGCCGCACCTCACGGCTTAGGGCATCCGCATATTCGCTTTGCAGATCACCCAAACTTGTGTACGTGTTAAAATCGCAATACGCGCAGCGATGGCGGCAAAAGGGGATGTGCAAATACAAACTTAATGGATCAAGATTCATACTGCCATTATCAATGAACAATGAGCAATTAACAATTCCCAATTTACATGCTTGTCTAGGTTGGTGGCATTTCGTATCATATCTTTATCCTGATTTTCAAAGGTAGTGAGGGCAGCAAACGGCGGCTTGCCCTGACATCCCCTACTATGCCGCCGCAGCACGAGGTGTTGTAGTGTCTCAAATGCCCACAACGCAGCTTAGTACCGCAAAACTTGGCCGATTGGTTGAAATTAGTCGGGAATTAAATTCCAAAAGCAATGTAGACGATCTGTTGAACCATATCATCACCCAGGCCGCCTTGCTAACCCATGCCGAAGCCGCTTCCATTTTACTGTTGGATGCCAACACCCGGCAGTTACGCTTTAAGGCTGCATCTAATGATATGAATCCGGCCATGAAAGATATTCCCGTGCCGTTAGATGGCAGCATTGCCGGGGCGGTTTTGCAAGCAAATAAGGCGATGATTATTGCTGACGTTTCCCGCGACTCGCGCTGGAATCAAAATGTGTCTGATGCCATCGAATTCCAGACTACTTCCATTTTGGGCGTGCCGATGCACGACGTGGACCGGCCGGTAGGTGTTTTGGAGGCATTAAACAAGCAGGATGGCTCTTTTACGGATGAAGATGTAGAGACGCTTTCTATTTTGGCGGACATTGCCGGGGTTGCGGTGGAGAAGGCGCGGTTGATTGAGCAGTTGCAGCAAGCTTATGACGAGTTGAATGAACTGGATCAGCGCAAAACAGATTTCATCGCTATTGCTTCCCATGAACTGCGCACACCGCTCTCGATTATTTTGGGTTACGTCTCCTTTTTGCGCGAAGAAGCCGACCCGATGATGGCGGAGCAGTTGGACAGCGTGATGGGGGCGGCCATTCAGCTTCGCAGCCTGATTCAAGATATGTTGAATTTGCAGTATGTGGAAACGGGCGACACCGCAATTTCTTTGCAGTTGGTTGATTTGGTTGGTTTTGTGCGGGCGCTGTCGGCGAAGGATGAAACGGCCGTTGCCCGCCAACTCACGATTATGACCCACCTGCCCACTCAGATTGTTCCTGTACAGGTAGACCCGGACATTATGGAAATTGTTTTCAACAACCTGTTTGACAATGCCATCAAATTTAGCCCGGAGGGGGGGCGCATTGACCTCACTGTGGAGCGGCGCGGCGATGAGGCGTGGCTGCGTCTGCAAGATCAAGGCCCCGGCATCCCCGCCGACAAGCTGGAGCGCGTCTTCAAACGGTTTTACCAGGTGGAACACCATATGCGGCGGCAATATGAGGGGTTGGGGTTGGGACTGTCTATTGCCAAAGAGTTGGTGGAATTGCATCACGGCCGTATATGGGCTGAAAGTGCACCGGGACAGGGCAGCCAATTTTACATAGCCTTGCCGATTGCAAAGTAATTAGAGATTGGGTAACGCTTATCTCCAATCTCACCCTAAAATCATGACACGTAAACAAATTGGTCTCGTTCTCATCTTTTTGCTGGCACTGTTCAGCGGCGTGTGGGTGGCCCATGCCCAGAGCGGCGAGGTGTTGGTGCTAGAAATCGAAGGCCCCGTTACCCCGGCAATGGAAAGCTATTTTCAGCGTGGCATTGCGGCGGGGGAGGCGGAGGGGGCAACGGCCGTTCTCATCATCCTCAACACCCCCGGCGGAGCCGTAGACACCACCACAGACATCATCCAACTCTTCCGCAACGCGAATGTGCCCATTATTGTTTTTATCACACCAAGCGGGGCACAGGCGGCCTCGGCGGGCAGCATCATCACCATTGCCGCACACGCATCTGGCATGTCGCCGGAAACGGTGATTGGTGCAGCGTCCCCAGTTGGCGGCGAAGGCGAAGACCTGGAAGAAACGCTCTATCGCAAACTGACCGAGGACATGAAGGCGCAAGTGCGCGGGCTGGCGGAACGGCGCGGCGCGGGAGCGGTGGCTCTGGCAGAAGCGATGATTGAAGATGCTCGCGCCGTCCATGCCAGCGAAGCACTGGAAGTTGGCCTGATTGATGCCATCGCTACAGACGTGCCAGACCTGCTGGCACAGTTGGATGGCCTGCCGGTGGTGGTGAACGGCCGTGAAATTACCCTGCACACCGCCAACGCCGCCACCCGCCCCTTCAACATGAACACGCTGGAACTCATTTTGCACGTCCTGGCAAACCCGCTGCTCCTCAGCATTTTGTTGGCAATTGGCGTGCAAGCCATCCTTATTGAACTGTCCAGCCCCGGTGGCTGGGTGGCGGGATTCATTGGCGTACTCAGTCTGATTTTGGCGGCGTATGGCCTGGGGCAGCTTCCCATCAATTGGCTGGGTTTGGTGCTGGTTTTAGGCGCTATTGTCCTTTTCGTGGCAGAGGTATTAGCTACCAATCATGGCGCATTGGGTGTGACGGGAGCAGTTGTAATGTTGGTTGGCCTATTGGTTTTGTTTAATTCGCCCGGCTCGCCGGAATTTGCACGCATTTCTATTCCCGGCGCGGTGATTGTCAGCTTGCTGACGGCCGCTTTCTTCGTTTTTATTGCCACCAAAGCGCTGCAAGCGCAAAAGGGGCAGCCTGTCACCGGCGCAGAGGGATTGGTAGGCATGGTTGGCCCGGTGCGCCGTCCTTCCAAAGGAAATGCGGCCAAGCCCCCCTACACGGGCATGGCCTTGATCAACGGCGAACTTTGGCGCGTGCAATGCGATGAGCCGCTGCGAGAAGATGATGAGGTGCGGGTCACGGCCGTACACGGCTTCACCCTAATTGTGAGCAAGTCTGCAAGTTAGCAAGTGGCAAGTTATATGGCTACATTTAAAGTTAAACTCAACGAACAGGAAATAGAACTGGAGGCCGTGCGCCAGGGGGATATGCTGCGCATCTGGCGTGATGGCACGGCGGTGGATTGGCAGATTGTGACCCAAGATGGGGCCGCGTATTTGCTGGAACGCACCCTGCCAGACGGCCGTCGCCAACGGCTGCGGCTGGCGGCACACGTTACTGGAGATAAGCGGCAAGTTTGGGTAAACGGCCGTACCTTCACCTATGAGCGTGTGCGCGAACGCGGCAGCGGCGGCCCCGGCGGGGACGGCTCGCTGGCCGCCTCCATTCCCGCCGTCGTATCGCAAATCTTGGTCAACGTCGGCGATACGGTCGCCGAAGGGGACAAGCTCATCCTCCTCGAAAGCATGAAAATGGTCATTCCCATTGTTGCGCCGTATGCCGGGGTGGTAACGGCCGTGCACTGTACCCCCGGCGAATCCGTCCAGGCCGATGTACCCCTTTTATCAGTAGAGCCAGTAAGCAGTGAACAGTAATCAGTGACCAGTAACCAAAGGAAATCATGAACACAGAACGTCTCAAGCGATTACAAAAACAAATTCTAGCCAATGGACTCGATGGGCTGGCGCTTGTGCCGGGGCCAAACATGGTCTACGTCAGCGGCATCCACTCGCATCTCAGCGAACGCCCCATTGTGCTGTTCATTCCCGCCGATGACGACCCGGCTATCGTCATCCCCACGCTGGAAGCGATGAAGGCTGAAGCCGCCGGAATCCCCCCAAACCGCATCTTCGCCTGGAGCGACGACGAAGGTTACACCGGCGCATTCCAACAGGCGTGCGCCTATTTGGAATTGTCCGATTATTTATTGGGTGTTGAGTCATTGCACATGCGCGTGCTGGAATTGGAACTGCTCAAGCGGTACGCCCCCGGCCTTACCATTACCCACGCCGAACCCATCATGATGTCGCTGCGCCTGCAAAAAGACGACGCTGAATTGGCAGCAATGGAGGACGCTATTACCGTAGCTGAGCAGGCCATGCACCGCCTGCTGCCGCGCATCAAAATTGGCATGACAGAAAAGCAGGTGGCGGCGCTGCTGACACAAGAACTCCTGCTCGGCGGGGCAGAGCGTATGGCTTTTGACCCCATCGTGTCCACCGGGCCAAACAGCGCCTCGCCCCACGCTGTGCCCACAGACCGCCCCCTCGCCGCTGGGGATTTGCTGGTGATTGATTGGGGCTGCTTTGTTAATGGCTACCCTTCGGACATTACCCGTACCTTTGCTGTTGGCGAAATTAGCGCGGAGCTAAAGTACATTTATGACGTGGTGAAGATGGCGAATGAAGAGGGTAAGTTGATTGCCCGCCCCGATGTGACGGGGCAAGATGTGGATCGCGCCGCCCGCGAGGTGATTGACGATGCGGGTTATGGCGAGTATTTCATTCACCGCACGGGGCATGGCCTGGGGCTGGAGATTCATGAACCGCCATTTATGATGGAGGGGTATACGGAGCCATTAGGCGTGGGCAATGTGTTCACGGTGGAGCCGGGTATTTACGTGCCGGGTCTTGGGGGTGTACGTATCGAAGATGACGTGATCATCACCCCGGAAGGGCAGCGCACACTGACGACGTTCACTCGTGATCTAATCACGGTGGGGTAATCATTGCCTTAATGGTGGGTGAAGAAGATGCTCTACAGCGTAGAGGTGTGTACCATGGGGGCATGATTCAATTACGGTTATTGTGTTCCCGATGGGGGTGGGGTTTATTGCTGCTGTTAACGGCCGTCACGGCCTGCACGCAACCCCAACCCAGTCCTTCTACACCAATCGTTTCGCCGACTATGGAAGTGAGTATGGTCACGGCCGTTCCCACGTCAGCACAAACGGCCGCGTCAGCATCCCCCTCTCCCGCATCACTTAACCACACAGCAACGGCCACCCTGACACCTACAACGCCTGCAACACTGGCAGCGTACCCACCACCGACAGGGGAGGGTTCGGAAGCATATTTTCCCATCGTTTCCTTTGCTGAAGCCAGCCCTACACCAACGGCCACAGCGACAGCAACGGCCGTACCCACTCCCACACCCAGCCCAACCCCCACACCCATTCCCATCGTGGATTTCCCGGCCGTGCGAGCGCAGTTGCAGGTCAACGGGCAGGAACTGGCTTATGTGAAAATTGGCTTTCATACGGCCGTTGGCGGCAATGGCGCCGGGCTGGACGAGTGGATGCGCCAGCTAGACGCTGCTGGCGTGCCCTTCTTCCTTAAAAGCGTGGGCAACGCCCAACCCCTCTACTTTGCCCAAGAATTGATGAAGCAAAGCGGCGTACCGCATACCCTCGTCTACCGCCGTTCTGGGAATGAGTATGATGTGCCCCTCTATGATTTGCCGGCCGACGAAGCCGCCCGCATCCATTGGCAGCGGCACATCGAGGTTTGGCCGCCAGAATTAGACCCCAGCCTCGTCTGGATTGAGACGACCAACGAAATAGATAAAACTCGCTCTGAGTGGATGGCACAATTTGCTCTGACCACAGCACAATTAGCTCTGGCTGATGGCTATAAATATGCCGCATTTAGTTGGGCCTCTGGCGAGCCAGAACCAACCGATTGGCAGACCCCGGCCATGCTGCAATTTTTGCGTTTGGCGGCACAATACCCTGACCGTATCGCCATTTCCCTGCATGAGTACAGCTATCTGACCGATGACATTGGGCACGAGTATCCGCACAAAATCGGCCGTTTTCAGGAGCTTTTCCGCATTTGTGACCAGTATGGTATCCCGCGCCCCACCGTCCTGATTACCGAATGGGGCTGGACGTATGAGAATGTGCCCTCGCCAGAGGCGGCGCTGCGCGATATAGCCTGGGCGGCGCACATGTACGCGCAGTTTCCCCAGGTGAAGGGAGCCGCTATCTGGTATCTCGGCGGGGGATTTGCAAATATTGCCAACCAGGCACAGCGCCTCATTTACCCGGTGATGGTGTACGCCCTGACAAATTACTTTGCCATCCCGACTGCACAGCCCCCTATCAACCCGGAGCAGTTTCGCCCGTGAGTATCACCGAGTGGCCGCGTGCCATCCTCCATTTGGATATGGATGCCTTTTATGTCAATGTCCATGTCCTCGACTACCCGGCTGATGCCGGTGTGCCGTTGGTGATTGGGGGGCGTCCTGAGCAGCGCGGTGTCGTTGCATCTGCCAGTTACGAGGCGCGGAAATTGGGGGTGCGCTCGGCTATGCCCACCAGTCATGCGCTGCGTCTTTGCCCACAGCTCAAAATTGTTGCGGCGAATTGGCCACGCATTCGTGAATGTTCACGGCAGGTGATGGATGTGTTACGGCCGTTTGGCCCCTTAGAGCAAATGAGCGTGGATGAAGCCTACGTTGACTTGAGTGGACAGGGAGAGCCGGAGGCATTGGCTGCACACATTCGCCAGGCAGTGAAGATGGCAACCGGGCTGCCTGCATCAGTGGGGTTGGCGACAAGCAAACTGGTCGCCAAAGTGGCGTCTGATTTTGACAAGCCAGAGGGGCTTACTGTGGTGCAACCAGGAGCGGAAGCGACTTTCCTGGCTCCATTACCGGCTCGTGTGATTTGGGGGATCGGGCCGCGCACGGCCGAAAAATTGACGCAGTTGGATATTCACACTTGCGGGCAGTTGGCAGTTGCGGATTTGGGCACACTGCAAGCTGTTTTTGGACGGCAGGCAGCGGACTTGCAGCAGCGGGCGCAGGGGGTGGACGGCCGTTCCGTTCATGCTGAGCGTGGTCAAGTCAAAAGCATCAGCCAGGAGCGTACCTTCAACACAGACGTGAATGACGCAGTGTTTTTGCGTGAGCAGTTGCGTAAAATGTGCAGCCGGGTTGCACAAGAATTGCAGCGTAAAAATCTGTTGGCCTACACGGTGTTTGTCAAATTTCGCTGGGCTGATTTCACGACCTTCACGCGGCAGCGTTCTGTGACTGTAGGTTTGGACGACGCAGATGAAATTTACCGGTTGGCGGCAGCTATTTGGCAGGAAAATTGGCCACCTGAACGGCGGATGCGTTTGTTGGGGGTGGGGGTGAGTAAATTGGAGGAAACGGCCGTGCGCCAGCTAGGCTTTGATTTTGGCAGCCAATAATCCTTTGATCGCTATCGGTTAATCTGCGAGGGAGATTTGTGCGTCCGTACGGCTGATCACACGGCCCACATCGCGGGCAAAGCCAATGACATCGAGGCGGGAAAGAATGAAAACGGCCGTGACCAACCCCACCGCCTCCAGCACAAAAACCAGCCCATAACTGAGACCGGGTGACAACTTGAGCGAAAGCAGAAAAATATCACGCAAGCCACCCCCCACGAACGTGCCCAATCCTTTGAAAAGCACCACCGAGATAGACCACAAACCGAGATACGCCCCCGCTTCCTTGTCCGAGGCCATCACCGCCATCAGGCTGAGGCCACCAAAGGTGTAGACACCAAACCCCGCCCCAAAGATAAAAAGAGCAAGTTCGAGAACGTGAACCTGGTTGAAGAAAGCTGCCGCAGCCAGGGCCAGAATTCCCGCGGCCATGATGCCCAACCCCCATTTGGCAATGCTGGCCTGCTGTTCTGGCGGACGCCTGCGCCAGGCGTAGCTGCCAATCACCAGTGTGAGTACGGTCGCGGTTTGCCAATAGCTGTTGAAGCGCGTGGTGCGGTCAAAGGGTAGGTGGAAGGCTTCTGCGCCAAACGGTTCAAGAATGGCATCTTGCGCCCAGGCAGACAGCGTGGCGACGGCCAAAAAGAAGAAGAAGCGGCGCGTGCGGGGGTCTTGCCAAATTTTTTTGAGGGTGGGCATGAACGCGTGGCGATCTTGCGCGGTTGGCGTTTCCAATAGTCCCGCTTGGCGATCCCGTTCGATACGTTTTTCTGCACCGGCAATGGCGAAAAACCAAAAGAAACCACCTACGCCAATGGTTATGAATACCATTTGCCAAAAGACAGCGGCGTCGTACTCTTTCATCCACAGACTGAACACTATGCCAACAATGGCGAAAAAGATGATCAAAATGGTTTCGACGGTGCTAATTGCCAACCCTTGTTTTTTGCGCGGCGCGGAGTCTCTGACGAGGGCGAGGAAGGGGCTGCCGGAAATTAATGTGCCGATGCCATATAGCAATGATGAAATGGTGGCGTATGCCCAGCCTAAAAAGTCGCTTTGTGTGTGTTGCAATTGCCCCAGGCTGAGGGCGAGCAGGGGCAGAGACAAGAGCATCATGGCTCGGCCCACCCAAATGTAACCGGTGCGGCGTGTGTTGAGAAACGGCCGTGTATCCGACAAATGCCCCGCCCACAAACTCAACGGCGACAGCAAATACCGCAGGGCAATCAACAGGCTCACCGGGGCGGCGGGGATGCCAAAATTCGAGATCATCACCCGGTTCCAAATACTGGTGACAAGAATGTCACCCATAGCCGAACCAATTTGAAAGCTGCTGAGGCGCATGATACGCCCAAACGTAAAGGGGGATTTGCTAGTTTGCGCCATTGGTTAGAGCCTCAATTAATGTGTCTTTTTGCTCCCACAAAGCCCGCACCCACGCCTGAAACTGCTCGCGGTAAGCAGAGTCGTTACTGTAATCACCACGCAAAAATTGCGCCGGGATCGTCATCTTTTCAATGTGAATGATGATACGCGGGGTTTTACCGCTGAGGAACTGCCAAAAATTGGCAAAGCCATCGGGATAAACAATCGTCACATTGAGCAGTGTTTTGATTTTCTCATTCATTGCTGCCAACACAAAAGCAATGCCCCCAGCTTTTGGCTTGAGCAAGTTGCGATACGGTGACTGTTGTTTCTCATGTTTTGCAGGTGTGAGCCGCGTGCCTTCCAAAAAGTTGATAATGGCAACGGGATCATCTTTAAAGCGTTCACACATTTTACGCGTGGTTTCCAAGTCTTTGCCGCGTAATTCGGGGTGCCGCGCCAGCTTTTCTTTGGAATAGCGCTTCATAAATGGGAAATCCAACGCCCACCAGGCAGGGCCAAGCAGTGGAAACCACACCAATTCTTGTTTGGTGAAGAATTTCAGGAAGGGGATGCGGCGATTGAAAACGCGCTGCAAAACAAAAATATCCAACCAGGTTTGGTGGTTGGCATTGACAAGATACCAGTCATCTTTTGTCAAGTCTTCCAGGCCACGTATGTCCCAGTGCGTATGCTGCGTATGATGGAAAATGGCGTTGTTGACCGCAATCCAATTTTCGGCGATGCGCACGAGTATTTGGGTGCAGAACTTCCGCCAGGCAGGAACAGGAATAATCAATTTGAATAAAGTGACAATATACAGGGGAATAACGGAAAAGAACGTATTGACGAACATGAGGAAGAGGGCCAGGGGGCCAAGTAATGTGGATGGCAGTCTTCTCAACATGGAATATTGCTCCTAAAGTGGTATTTATGAGCGAAGGATAACGCAGGCTGTGTGGCTGTCAAGCAAGGGATAAGTTTGCAAGTGGCAAGTTTGCAGGTAACTGGATACTAATTGCTGAATACCGGTACTAGACGGCTTCGATGGACTCGACTTCAGGGAAGAATTGTTTGACTGTGCCTGCAACCCAGCCTCGTAAGGTAGCCGGGGCCAGAGCGCATCCTTCGCACGCCCCGGAGAGGCGCACTTGTAAATGCTTGCCATCAAAGCTGACCATCTCTACTGCGCCGCCGTGATAGTGTTGAATGTAGGCGCTTAGGGTATTGATCAGGCTGTTCATCCGTTCTTGGGCAGGTATGTTGTCGAATACTTCTTTCATGTCGGGGGTATTTACAAATGTTGTCATCGGGAACTCCTTGAGAGTAAGGATGAATTGTCTTTTAATTTTAGGATACAAGATTTTGATGGTGGGGGGAAGTGGTTTTTGTCATTTAATGGTGGTGTCACTTGTCATTTTACGGCCGTTCCTGCACAATCTCCTCATGATCCTACACATCACGTCCCAAGAAGCCTGGGAAACGGCCGTTTCCCAGCAGCAATACACCGCTGACACCCTCAGCAGCGAAGGCTTCATCCACTGCTCTACCCCGGCACAAGTGCTGGGGCCGGCCAATGAATTCTATCGCGGGCAAACTGGGCTAGTGCTGCTCTGCATTGACGAAGCGCAAGTGCAGTCGCCCATCGTTTATGAAGATTGTTACGAGATTGGACAGGCGTTCCCCCACATTTACGGGCCGCTGAATCTGGATGCGGTAACGGCCGTGCTGCCCTTTCCCCCCAATGCTGATGGCACATTTACCCTGCCGCCGTTGCCGTGAAACGTAAAACGTGAAACGTGGTGGTTTTTCACGTTTCACGCATCACGTTTCACACATTACTGCTTATTGCGCTGCGTGACAAACACATACACCAGTGCTGTGCCTACGCCCAACACCACAACCCCGCCACAAATAAGCAATATTTCAATCAAACCCAATGATGCTAACATAAAACTCTCCTTTTCACGTTTCACGCATCACGTTTTACGCATCACGTTTCACGGCCGTATTTCGACCACCACACCCTCTTCCGCCCAATTGTAAAGCGTCTGCGCATTATCCGAGCTGACGAGAATGCAACCATAGGTTACTTTCTGGCCCAAATTGCCCGTCCACAACAACTGCGAACCGCCCCGTGTGGGGAAGCCATGAAAGCCATTCATAAACTCCGATGTGGGCACAGGCTGGTAAATGCCCATAAAGGAGGGCATCCACAAATCCCAATTGCCCGCGTAAGCATTTGCTTCATGGCTCTGAATTTGGAAAATGCCAGGTGATGTGGGGCTGTCATCAATGCCCGTGCTGGCTGCCCACTCCCACTTCAAACTGCCATTTTCATACACCCATACCCGCTGCTCGGTAATGCTGACGATGATGCGCTTGTTTTCCACCACCGGCAGCGGAACCAGTTCATCCAACGAGGGAATCGTCAACACTTGCCCGGCAAAGAGGCTGTCTACGCCGGGGTTGGCCTGCTGAATCCAGGGGTAAGGCACGCCATAATCGCGGCCAATGCTGGCGATGGTCTCGCCTGACTGCACGGTGTGCTGCTGCGGTTGATGGTAAATACGCAGAGTCTTGCTCGTGCCGTCGATGCCCGCCACCACCGCATCCGCCGCCGCCGTTTCGTCTATAAAACGGCCGTCTCCCAACATCGCCACCTGCCCATTCACATACACCCCCGCCTGTGCCGCATCCACCGACCATTGCAACTGTCCATCCTGCGCTGCCACCATATCCACTGTCAGCCATTGCCCCCACACAGCCGGGGCCACCTGCCACGTCCACGTCTCGTCGGTGATGGGGTCATACGCCCGTACTGCCAGGGGAGTATCCAGCAGCGCATTGGCCTGTGCCACCGCCACGCTCACATCATTAATGGCGGGCGCAATGGACTGCGTGATCAGGTCGAAACGGCCGTTCATTACCACCATTGCCGCACTCCCTTGCAGCGCCGTCAGCGTTGCTGCCACATCCAGCGTTTGTCCGGGGACGGCCGGGGCGGCTTGGAAACGGCCGTCCGCCCACACCATACTTGCATTGACTGGCTGCGTCGTCAATTCTGGGGCCAGGGCCGTCAATTTCGCTTCGGCCACGCTCATGTCAATTTGCCACACTGGGCTGATGGCGAATCCCCCTTGCTGCCAGCCCTGCTTCAAACTTTGCCATGAGCGTCCTTGTTGATGTGCGGATACGGCCGTTGCCTGTGCGTCCAACGTCATTCCCAACTCGTCCGGGGATACCGCCCAAGACGCTGCACCCGCCACCAGCGTTACCTGCCGGTTCTGCCAGGAATTGGCAAGAGCAGTTGTTGCTTCGGCTGTTGTCTGCCCGCCCACATCCATGCCCAACACCGTGACGCCGGGCACAATCCACTCGCTTTCATAAATGAGCAGCCCGCCGCCCAGCAGCGCCGCGCTCAACACGGCAAACACCATTACAGCCACAATGCCGACGATGCGCAGCAGCCAATTCGGGCGGCGCGGCGCTTGCGGTGCTCGTACCCAAATTTCCGTCGGCGCTTCGGCCACACTTGGAGCTTGCTGCGCTGGCGGAAAATAGGCCACTGTGGGCTGTTCGCTATTCTGTACTCGTTTACCAGACATACTATCCTCAACTCTTTTCTTGGAGGAGGGACTTTAACCGATGCGTGCCAACTAAAGCCCCTCCGCCTATTCTGAATTAGGATGATAGCGATAAGATGCTGCGGCAACTTGACGGCCGTCCACTTACCAGCCTACGTGCAGTATTCAGTAATCAGTGGTCAGTATTCAGTATGGCCCGTTGTGTACTGACTTACTGAATACTGCTTACTGATCACTGTTCACTGATTCCTCCGCCAACTGCGCCAAAAACCACTTGTCCTCCTCCGTTAGTGGGGCCGTTAGCAGCAGGTCGGGGCGGCGCTGCCAGGTGCGGCGCAGCGATTGCTCACGCCGCCAGTGGGCAATGTTTGCCGCGTGTCCAGAGCGCAGCACATCAGGGACCTGCCAGCCGCGAAAGTCGGCCGGTTTGGTGTAATGCGGCCCTTCCAGCAGACCAGTGGCGTGGCTGTCCGTTTCCGCCGCCCCTTCCGCGCCCAACACGCCCGGCAGCAGCCGCGTGACGGCATCCACCAGTACCATCGCCGCCAGTTCGCCGCCGGTCAGCACATAATCGCCAATCGAAATCTCATCTGTGATGAGATGTTGACGCACGCGCTCATCCACCCCTTCGTACCGCCCGCACAGCAGCACCAGCCGCTCATGTTGTGCCAATTCCTGAGCGATGGTTTGGGTGAACGGCCGTCCCTGCGGCGAAAGAAGAATGAGTGGGGGAGCAAAGGAGCCGGGGGGCTGGGGTGAAATGCCCCCCGGCAAAATGCTTTCTACGGCCGTAAACAACACATCTGGCTTCAACACCATGCCGCCGCCGCCGCCAAAAGGGGGTTCGTCGGTGACACGGTGCTTGCCCGTCGCGTAGTCGCGGATGTTGTGCAGGTACACTTCAAGCTGCCCAAGCTCCTGCGCTTTTTTGAGAATACTTTCGTTGAGATAGCCCGGAAACATGCCGGGGAAAAGGGTGAGGATGTCAATGCGCATGTGGGAAGTATCGGGTGTTTGAGTGTTGGGTGTCAAGTGTCAGGTGGGGAGGGTATAATTCCACGAGTCAGCCAATCAGCGTTTCAGCTTGTCAGGCTGACTGGCTGATAGCCTGATAAGCTGACCAGCTATAAGGATGGTAATAGATGAAAATTTTGATCACAGGTAATAAAGGGCAATTAGGAACAGCGCTGCAAGCGGTATTAACCGGGCATGAGGTGACGGGGTTTGATTTGCCAGAGGTGGATATGACGGAGAAGGATGGGTTGTTTACGGCCGTTTCCTCCGCCAACCCCGACCTCATCATCCACTGTGCGGCCTACACTAATGTGGATGGCTGCGCCAAAGACCCGGCGCTGGCTTATAAAGCCAATGGCCTGGGCACCCAAAACGTAGCCCTGGCTGCTCTGGAATTTGGCGCGGAGATGCTGCACGTCAGCACCAACGAGGTTTTTGCTGGCGACCGCCGCGACGGATATGAGGAGTGGATGCCGTTGAATCCGGGGAATGCTTACGGCCGTTCCAAAGCCGCCGCTGAATTCTATGTGCGCACCCTCTTGCAGCGGGCTTATATCGTGCGCACCGCCTGGCTCTATGCCCCCGGCGGGCGCAACTTCATCCACGCTATCCTCAACCGCGCCCGTGAGACCGGGCAGCTGAGTGTGGTCGTAGACGAGGTGGGCAACCCCACCTACGCCAATGATCTGGCGCAGGCCATCGCCCAACTGATCGAAACGCAGCAGTACGGCACATATCATTTTGTGAACAGCGGTGCAACCTCGCGCTGGGAATTTGCCAACGAGATTTTGCGCCAGGCCGGGCTGACTGATGTGACCAATACGCCCATTTTTGTGGCCGATTACAAACGCGCTTCTACACCGCCGCCGTATGCCGCCCTGCACAATATTGCCGGGAAAGCGATTGGCATTGAGTTACGGCCGTGGCAGGAAGCGCTGGCAGAGTACATTCAAGAGTACGCATAAAACGCTTGGCAACAATACTTTCGTATTGCCATTTAGCCATATCAATTTATATAATACTGCTATGGGCGCTGGAGAATCCTCAACTTTTGAATGGGATGATGCCAAAGATAGGCAAAATCGTAAAAAACATGGCGTTCCGTTCATACAGGCTCAATACGCCTTTGCCGATCCCCATCGTGTCATTCTTGAGGATGTCACGCACAGCTCCGAAACTGAAATGCGATACTTTTGCATCGGGAAACTGGGTGATGGCATTCTGACGGTCAGATTCACCTATCGTAATGACCGAATTCGTATTTTTGGCGCTGGCTACTGGCGCAAAGGAAAGCAGATTTATGAACAGCAAAATCAATTATGAAGATGGGCCAATGGATGAAGTAAAAATTGTGGCTGATTTTCTGCCATCGCCAGAAGAGTTGGCTTTTCGTGAAGAAACGGTCAAAGTAACCATTGCTCTCAGCCGTTCTAGCGTGGAATTTTTCAAACAAGAAGCCAATAAGTACCACACGCCCTACCAAAAAATGATCCGTCGTTTGTTAGACGAATATGCACAGCGCCACGCTATCTAATCGTTTGCACCCATTTCCCGCTCATTTTGACAATTTCAGCAAAAGGTAAATATGATGAACCAACCCCCTATTCCCCCAACTGCCGATGTACGGCCGTACCCCATCACCACCCATAACCACACCCGCGTGGACAACTATTACTGGCTGCGCGAGAAAACCAACCCGGATGTGCTGGCCCATTTGGCCGCCGAAAATGCGTATACCCAGGCGATGATGGCCCATACGAAACCATTGCAGGAACAGCTTTACCAGGAATTGGTCGGCCGCATTCAAGAAACCGACCAGACCGCACCGGTGAAACGCGGCGATTATGTCTACTACTCGCGCACCGAAGCGGGGAAGCAGTACGCCATTCATTGCCGCCAAAAGGTTGGTGCGGATGTTGAAGAAGTCCTGCTGGATTTGAACCAAATGGCCGCCGAACACGGTTATGATTACCTGGTTTTAGGCGTTTATCATGTCAGTCCCAATCAAAACTTGCTGGCTTATGCCCTGGACACCGACGGTGCGGAAAACTTCGTGGTTTATTTCAAAGATTTAACCACGGGTGACTTGCTGCCCGACCAGATTACCCGCGTCAGTTACTCGGCGGAATGGGCCAACGACAGCGCTACCTTTTTCTACACGCGGCAGGATGAGGCCAAGCGCAGTGCCTACCTCTACCGTCACACGTTGGGCGCAGACCCGGCGGATGACCCGCTGATCTATGCGGAAACGGATGAATTGTACCGCGTGGGCATCGGCAAGACGCGGGACAAGCGCTATTTGCTGCTAGGGCTGGGCAGCATCGAAACAACCGAATACCGTTTGCTGGATGCAGACGCGCCGTTGAGCGATTTTGTGATGGTGCATCCCCGTGAGAAGGGGCTGCGCTATGATGTGGCTGGACATCGAGATGGCACGCTGTATCTGGTGACGAATGCGGATGGGGCGACCAATTCCAAAGTGGTGACGACGCTTGCTGCCACGCCAGGGCGTGCCCATTGGCAAGACCTGATCCCGCATCGCGCTGATGTGAAGGTGGATGATGTGGACGTGTTTAACGATTTTATGGCCGTTTACCAGCGCGAAAATGGCCTGAAAACGCTGCGCATTACCGCGTTTGACAGCGGCGAGACGCACACCATCACCTTCCCCGATCCGGTGTACAGTTACACGCAAAGCGCAAACCCAGAGTTTGCCAGCGATACGTTGCGCTTCACCTATTCGTCGCTGACGACGGCCGATTCTGATATTGATTACAACATGCGCACACGCTCTTGGGCGGTGGTGAAACAGGTGCCAATATTGGGTGGCTATGATCCGGCCAATTATCAATCGGAGCGGATTTGGGCAACGGCCGTTGACGGCACAAAAATCCCCATCTCCCTGGTTTATCGCAAGGGGATGCAGCGGGACGGTAACAACCTATGCCATCTGTATGCTTATGGTTCCTATGGCTACAGCACGGAACCCACCTTTCGCCGCGACCTGCTCAGTCTGATTGATCGCGGCTTCATTTTTGCCATCGCGCACATTCGCGGCGGGCAGGAGATGGGGCGGCAGTGGTACGAGCAGGGCAAGTACCTGCACAAGAAAAACACCTTTACCGACTTCATCGCCTGCGGGCGGCATCTCATTGCCGAGGGTTACACGCGGCGCGAGAAGTTGGTCATCTCCGGGCGCAGCGCGGGCGGGCTGTTGATGGGCGCGGTGCTGAATATGGCGCCTGATTTGGCAGATACGGCCGTTGCCGGCGTGCCCTTTGTCGATGTCGTTACCACCATGCTCGACGAAACCATCCCCCTCACCGTGCCCGAATTTGAGGAATGGGGCAATCCCAAGAACAAAGAATATTACGACTACATGCTCTCCTATTCGCCGTATGACAATGTGGAAGCGAACGCCTACCCCAACATCCTCGTCACGGCCGGGCTGAATGACCCGCGCGTGGCCTATTGGGAACCGGCCAAGTGGATAGCGAAGCTGCGCACGCTCAAGACAGACGACAACCACTTGTTCTTCAAGATTTTTATGGGCGCGGGGCATTTTAGCAGCAGCGGCCGTTATGATCATTTGAAGGACACGGCGTTTGAGTATGCCTTCATTTTGGATACGTTGAAGATAACCGCTTGAGATATGACCGACTGACAATATGCTACAATGAGCAAAAAGTTGCCGAGGGCATTATGTTGCAACAAGTAACCATTAAAACTCAAGATAAGACCACCTTAAAACCTCTTTTGGTATCAGCCATCACTAACGAAAAGAAAATGGTGCGATTTGGACTGGAACGCACACAACAACGGCTGCGTGAATTTGAGCAGGAATTTGGTATGACCTCTGCCGAATTTTTGCAGCGCCTCCTCGCTGCTGAAATTGAAGAAACGATTGCGTTTACAGACTGGCGGATGGAAATAGGCATGTTGTCGCTGCTAGAAAGCCAGTACCAGGCATTGCAAGATGTTCAACTCGATTGACGACTATCATCAATCTTTGTTGGATCGTATCAACGCATCGCCCATTGTTCGGTCAGTCAATGTGGTGTTAGATAAGCGCACACTACGAGCTGGATTTATTCGCGGCGATTTGTTTTTTGCTGATGGTTCGCGGTTGTATTTTCGTGAATTAGTTGAACTTCAATCATCTGTCGTTCGCCATATGTACAGCTACCATTATCAACGGGAAGATTTTTCGCTCATATTTCGTTACGATGACACCGCACATTTCCCAAATTTACCTGGTTTCCCCCACCATAAACATGTTGGCGATGAAGTTCAATCGGCCGAACCGCCTGATTTGACGGCCGTCCTCCAAGAAATCGAATCCCATTACCCCTTTGAACCCTGATAATAGCTCATGCCCGTTGCCTCCATCATCATTCCGCATTTGAACGGCCGTCACCACCTCGACGATTGCTTTCAATCCCTGCGCCAGCAGACCTTCACCGATTTTGAAGTCATTCTGGTAGATAATGGTTCTAGCGACGGCACGCAGGCATATGTGCGCGAGCAGTTCCCGGAGGTGCGGCTGCTGGAATTGGGCCAGAATCGCGGTTTCACCGGCGCGTGCAATGCGGGGTGGCGAGCGGCGAGCGGCGAGTTCATCATTTTGCTGAACAACGACACGGAAGTGGCTCCCGATTGGCTGGCAAATGTGGTAGACGCTTTTGAGCGCCATCCTGAAGTGGGCAGCATTGCCAGCAAAATGCTGCTTTTTGACAAGCGAGACCATTTGCACACGGCCGGAGACTTTGTGCGCGTGGATGGCATTCCCGGTAATCGTGGCGTGTGGCAGAAAGACGAGGGGCAGTTTGACCGCGAGGAGTATGTCTTTAGCGCCTGCGGCGGCTCGGCAGCGTACCGCCAAACGATGTTGGCGGAAATTGGTTTTCTCGACGACGACTTTTTTTTCTCTTGTGAAGATGTGGACATGGGCTGGCGCGTGAATTTGGTGGGGTGGCGGGTGCTGTATGTGCCAACGGCCGTCCTCTACCACAAACTCAAGGCTACAGGGGGGGATGTGACGGGGAGCTATTATGACGGCCGTAACTTCCTCTACCTCATCTGGAAGAACTACCCTGGCAGTTTGCTGCGCCGTCATTGGCGGCTCATTTTGCGGGCACAGTGGCGCATCACCCAAGAAGCGCTGCGCCATTGGCGCGGTGAAGCGGCACGGGCAAGGCTGCGCGGGCAGGCCGCCGGACTACTTGGCATCTTCAAAATGTGGCCCAAACGCCGCGCTATTCAGGTCATGCGACGCATTGACGACGAAACCCTGACGGCACGCCTCACCCCGGTTGACGATCCCTCTGGCGGCGGGTAAGATTGCCCCCTTTGAGAGTAATCAGTAAACAGTATTCAGTTTACCGATTACTGACAACTGATTACTGACTACTTTTTACGGTTTTTTTAATGGAACAAGACGACATTTACTTAAGCGTGGTTATTCCCGCCTACAACGAAGAAAAACGCATTACGCCGACATTGGAATCGGTCTATGATTATTTGTCGCACCAGCCATTTACCTGGGAGGTGTTGGTCGCGTTAGATGGGCCAACAGATGATACGTTAGGTGTCGTGCAGGCATTTGCCGCTGGTAAACCGCAAGTGCGCTGGCTAAATCGCACTGAAAACAGGGGAAAAGGCTACACGGTACGCGAAGGCATGTTGGCCGCACGGGGACAAATTCGCCTCTTTATGGATGCGGATAATTCCACAGACATTACCCATTTTGCGCAGATGCAGCCGTTATTTGATGAGGGGAGCGATGTGGTAATTGGCTCGCGTGATGGCAAAGATGTGTCCGGTGCAAAACAGGCTGTGCCACAGCCCTTTCTGAAGCGGCTGCTGGGTGATGCGGGCAACCTGTTTATTCAGTTGATGGCTGTGCCGGGAATTTGGGATACGCAATGTGGCTTTAAGGGATTTACGGCCGTTGCCGCCCAACGTATCTTTTCCGTCTCCCAAATAGACCGCTGGGGATTTGACATGGAAGCGCTAGCCATCGCCCGCAAACTCAAATACCGCATTGCCATTATTGCTACACGCTGGGTAGATGATGCCGACACACATGTTAATTTGGGCGATTATGTAAATACAGTTTTTGAGGTTTTGCGTGTGCGTTGGCATCTTTTAACGGGTGCATATCAGTAAGTTCCCCTGTTTACCCCTTTCATTTTTGCAACTCAATAATTCCAGTCCCCAATAATCTATATCTAAATTGGGAATTGCCGCTATCAAAATCATCCCATCTTATGCTAAAGTAAAGGGGACATTGTCCCGAACAAAGCAGCTACAAATTTATCCGCTTGTTGTAAGTAAATGAATATCTCAACCCTGTAATTGGTGTTCCATGAATGACCTCATTGGCAAAAACCTGGGCAAATATCGGGTTGATTCCCTGATAGGCACGGGGGGGATGGCTCAGGTGTACAAAGGGCACCACCCACGCCTGAAACGTGACGTTGCCATCAAAATTCTCCACGCAGCGTTAGCAAAAGACCCCGATTTTATTCGCCGTTTCGAGCGGGAGGCAGCCATTGTTGCCAAACTGCGCCACCCGCATGTTGTACAGGTCTATGACTTTGACAATCAGGATGACCTGCACTATATGGTCATGGAGTACATTGAGGGCGCAACGCTAAAAGACAAATTGCGACAGCGCCGCAACGTCCTACCCCCACAAACTGTTGAACGCTTTTCGCTGCGCCGAATTGTGCAAATTATTTCGGGATTGGCTGATGCCATTGATTATGCTCATCGGCACAATATCGTGCATCGGGACATTAAACCGGCCAATATTATGTTTACTCAGGCGGGCGAAATTGTGCTGGCGGACTTTGGCATTGTGCAAATGCTGAGCGGTTCGCAGCAGACAAAGACGAGTGCGGTTGCGGGTACGCCAGTTTATATGTCACCGGAGCAAGGGTCTGGGGAGGAGGTGGACGGCCGTAGCGACATTTACTCGCTTGGTGTGGTGCTGTATGAATTGCTGACCGGGCAACTACCCTTCGTGGGCGATACCCCCATTAAAGTGATTTTGGCGCACATGAGCCAGCCTGTGCCTTCTCTGTGCAACATCAATCCCCAGCTCACGGTTGAGATTGAAGCGGTTGTGTTCAAAGCGTTGATGAAGAAACCGGGGGATCGTTATCAGACAGCGCGGGAATTGGCAGCAGCTTTGCGCCGTGCCGCTCTGGGCGAGGTCACCGCTGATGGCGATGGCGAGCATTTGACGCATATTTTGCCGCCAATTGCGTGGGCGGATGCGCCATTTCAGCCGCCTATGCCGCTGGGCCATTTTGTGGGCCGGGAACGGGAGGTGGCGGCGCTGCGGGCGCAGATGGCAGATGCTAACGGCCGTCACATTTTTTGCCTGACGGGGATGGGCGGCATTGGCAAAACCGCGCTGGCGATCCATCTGGCGCACGAGCTGCGTAGTGAGTTTCCAGACGGCGTGCTGTGGGCCAACGCGGCGACGAGTGAGCCATTGGTGATTTTGGATAGTTGGGCGCGGGCGTTCAATTGGGACTTTAGCAGCTTGCCAGATGTGGAGAGCCGGGCTGCTGCACTGCGCAGCGCACTAAGCAGCAAGCGGCTGCTGGTTGTGGTGGATGATGTACGCGGGGCACGACAGATACGGCCGTTGCTGCCCAGCGGGCCACATTGCACCATCATTGTCACCTCCCGCGAGCAAGATTTACCCTATGCGCTGGACGCGCACGAACTACATTTGCCGGTTCTGTCGGCAGGTGAGGGGCGTGATTTGCTGGCTTCCATTGCCGGTAAAGAACGGGTCATGGCCGAACCAGAGGCCGCAGAGACGATTTGTCAGTTATTGGGGCATCTGCCATTGGCTGTCTCGATTGCAGGCTGGCGGCTGGTGTCGCGGCAGCGCTGGCAGTTAGCAGACCTGGCGCAGCGGCTGCGTAACGAAAAACGGCGTCTCAACGAGTTGAAAATTAATGATCGTGAGGTGCGGGCTTCGTTTTTGGTTAGCTGGAATTTGTTGACGGAGCGGGAGCAATGGGTATTTGCTTGTATGGGGGTGTTTGGGGCACGGCCGTTCCGCATTTCTGCATTAGCGGCCGTTGCTGACATAGAACGAGAAGAAGCCGAGGATCACCTTTATCATTTACTGGGCCTTTCCCTGGTCGATGAAGCCAATACCCGCCATTATCAGCAGCATCCTTTGCTGGCTGATTTTGCGCGTGAACAGCTAGAGGAAGACAGTGCGCCGCAGGTGCGTATGGCCGAGTATTACCGCAAATATGCCTCCATCTACCAATATAATTACGAAGCCCTGGAGCAAGATTGGGATAACATCATGTACGGCATGAGAATCGCCCGCGAGAGGAAGCTCTGGCAAGTTGTCAACGAGTATGCCGCCGTTTTGTCAGATGTTTGGTTCACACGCGGCCGTCTTGCCGATGCCCGCCAGGGGTATGAATGGGCTGTGCAGGCAGCTCAGGCGCAAAAAGACACTCTGAATGAGGTTCGCTCTCTTTTCCTTTGGGGGCGGGCTTGTTTGCAACAAAGCGATTATGAAGCGGCGCGGATTTGCCTGAATCGCAGCCGAGGCCTGTTTAGGCAAGAAGCAGATTTGGCGGGCGAGGGCGATGTGTTGTATGAGTTGGCTGAAATTGCGCGTGAACAAGTGAATTTTGCACAGGCCAAACAACTCTTGGCGGACTGCTTGCAAATTCGTCAGGACAATTTATATGATGAGTTGGGGGTGTCGGCCGTTTTCTACAAATTGGCGGATATTGCCTATGATGAACGCCAGTTTGCAGAAGCGGAAAATCTGGCGCGGCAGGCCTTAGCTATTCGCCAGCGGCATGATGATGCCAGTGGTAGTTTGCAGGTGCTGCGTTTGTTGGCCGACATTGCTATCACGCTGGAAAATTATGACGCTGCGGAACAGCACGGCCAGAAAGCATTGGCGCTTTGCCATGAATTGGGGGAGACGCGCAGTTTAGGGCTGACGCTGTATTCGCTGTCTATTATTTCGGCGAGAACTGGGGATATGGCATTGGCGCGGCAATATGCGGATAAGGGCTTGTCTATTTTTCGCATGATTGGCGACCGCCGTTCGCAGGCGCAGGCGCTTTGGCATTTGAGCAAGATTGATGGGGCGCAGGGAGCTTTTGCCGTTGCGCTGCAAGAGGCGAGAACGAGCTTGAATTTGTGTGAGGAATTGGGGGATGTTTGGGGCCAGGTGTATTTGTTGGCGCAAGTTGGCAATTTGTACCAGCAGGCGGGCCAATTGGATGAAGCTGAAGCGACCTGGCAGACGTCGCTTCAGCTTGCTGTGGAATGTGACCACCCACTTGTGGAGGATTTGCGTGGGAAACTGGTCGGTTAGTCAGGTGGTGGAGGGAGGGGAGTTATTGTACCCAACGGCCGTTGCCATAAGTATTCCACCCATTCGCCAGCCACACATCTACCCACCAGTCTTCCTTAGCCTCCTCAATCCCATCAAATTGAGTCTCCCAGTGAGCAATCAAGGTATTGATTACCCCTGGGTCATCCAGCCTGTTTGTATCGCACCCACTTTCTAAATCCGGCGGCGCATCTTTCGCGGGTATATCCATGCTTTGCAAACCAGACAGTGTGCCATAGATGGTGTCGGCTACAGCGGCATAATCATACATATCTAGCCCCTCCGGGCGGACAAGATCGTGTAAGGGAAGCCATGCAGTAGCTTGTTGCCAGTCAAGCCCTTGTAGTTGGTCTAATGCAGCCTGGATGGTACGGTCAACTGGCTTTGTCGTATCCCGTACATCGACCTGAGTGCTGATGGCATCGTCTAAATCTACTTCACTAATACTGCCATGCAGCTTAAATGATAAGGGTAGTGTTTTATCCAATAAATGAATGTCTCGCCGTGCTTTCCATAGATCTGTTAGTCCGTTAGCCCATTGTGGCGAAAACGTGTGTAAGACTTTGTGGTAGACATGCGGCCGCAGAAGTGGCGCGGGATGAACCTTGTCATCTCGCAGAAACTTGTCAGTTGGTTCCTTTTCTATCTGTAAGTCTTGGAAATCTAAAGAGATAGTGGGGCCAGCAACCAGGCAACCATACACGTCAGCGAATATTTCTTCTATCCAGCGACGGCCGTAATCCGGCTGACTGTCCCCTTGTTTGTAATTTTGCACAACAGCAGAGCGGATTGCGTAAGAACGCCGAAACACATAATGCCCGGTTTCATGAGGAATAGCCAGCCTGTCCTGAGCGAATCGGTTAGCACTAAAAGGAAGCCCGATCAGAGCCACATTTGCGTAAGGGATGATGCGGATAGATGCAAATTTTTGGAAATAAGTAACCACCGTATGCGTGTCTGGGTTTGGTAAAATAGGCAATACGGGTTGCAGCGCATTCCAGCACAAATAATCAGTTTCTTTTAGAGTATTCAGCATGGCTGGTGAACCAAACTGACGTTGCCATAGAGCCTGTTGGATGACGGCCAAATCTTCATACGGTTGAGCAATCAATCCCCGGAAAATAACATCACAAGGGTATTCATCTGAAGCAGGCCATTTCACGCCATAATGACGTTTGAAATACTGGTAATGTCCAGTCGCAAAACGGTGCAGGCATTGGGACAAAAAGTGCAAAGTCTTGATGCGCGGAATACCGCTTTCCAACAAGCTATTCAGTGAGGATTCGAGCGATGCCAATTCAGCCTTTAATGCATCCCATCGAGATTCCCAAATTGGATTACACATTGTTCCTCCAGTGAAAATAGAACGCAGAGTTATATGGAGAAAGTGCATAGCGTGGGAGAGAGCAAAAAAGAGGGCTTTGCACCCTTCCTACCTATTTATTCCGTGTTCAATTTTCATACACAATTGCGCGTCTTGGCTTATAGTAGTTCCTTTTGGAATGAGTAAGCCGGCAGGGATATTAGAAGCACTATAACATGATAGAAAATGGAGTGTCAACGAAGGATTATCTACTTTGCCTCGCATTGCCATATTTTTAGCAAAATGACTTTTGTCACTCCTTCATGTGCAATCTGTCACTGTCAGTCTACCCCCCTCCTCCTTACAATTATTGATCGAAGGGTAACAAGTTTCTTGTCGAACACCTGCATACCTTAGATTTGTTCGGCTGCCGGTTTCGGCGCTGGCAAAACAACAATCGACAGGGGGCATGGTCAATATCTTTACACCGTGCCCCCTCATCATGTGAAGGAGTCGCTTATGACCGAAAAAATTATGACATTAGATGGTAATGAGGCATGTGCTCGTGTGGCGCACAAAGTCAACGAGGTCATCGCTATCTATCCCATTACCCCATCCTCACCGATGGGTGAATGGGCCGACCAATATTCTGCTGAAGGCAAAACCAATATTTGGGGTTCCATTCCCTTAGTTGTGGAAATGCAGGCCGAAGGCGGTGCAGCCGGAGCCGTACATGGTGCTTTACAAGCCGGTGCGCTCACCACTACTTTTACAGCCTCTCAGGGCTTGCTGCTCATGGTTCCCAATATGCACAAGATCGCTGGCGAACTTACTTCCACTGTTTTCCACATCGCGGCTCGATCTGTTGCAGCACAGGCGCTTTCTATCTTCGGTGATCATTCCGATGTGATGGCAGCGCGGGGGACGGGGTTTGCCCAATTATTTGCCAATTCCATTCAAGAAATCACTGATTTTGCTTTAATTTCTTCTGCCGCTACTATGGAAACCCGTGTGCCCTTCTTACACATTTTTGATGGTTTCCGCAGTTCTCACGAAATTAACAAAGTTGAACTACTCGATGATAGTGTCATTCGTGCCATGATTAATGATGAACTGGTGCGCAGCCACCGCGAACGTGGTCTTAGCCCGGATCATCCTTTTATTCGTGGTACGGCGCAAAACCCCGACGTTTTCTTCCAGGCTCGTGAAAGTGCGAATCCCTATTATTTGGCTGCGCCACAGATTGTGCAGAAAGTGATGGACAAGTTCGCAGAGTTGACTGGCCGGCAGTACAACTTGTTTGATTATGTCGGTGCGCCGGATGCAGAACGGGTTATCGTCATCATGGGGTCTGGTGCAGAAACGGCTCATGAAACGGTGGAATACCTGGCTGCGCAAGGTGAAAAGGTGGGGTTGGTGAAGGTGCGGTTGTATCGTCCTTTCGCTGTTGAGGCTTTCTTGAAAGCTTTGCCGCCCACTGTGAAGGCGATTGGTGTGTTGGATCGCACGAAGGAGCCGGGGGCTTCTGGTGAACCGCTGTATCAGGATGTGATTACGGCCGTTGCTGAAGGTGTGGCTGACGAAACCGCCCCCTTTGCCATCATGCCCAAGATCATAGGCGGACGTTATGGCCTCTCCTCCAAAGAATTCACACCAGCCATGATCAAAGCCGTTCTCGACGAACTGGCAAATGACAAACCTAAGAACCACTTTACTGTTGGCATCAACGACGACGTCACCCACACCAGCTTAGACTATGACAAAGAATTCAACATTGAGCCAGACGACGTAGTGCGTGCCGTCTTCTACGGGCTTGGCTCCGACGGTACAGTTGGCGCCAACAAAAACTCCATCAAGATCATCGGCGAAGACACCGACAACTACGCTCAGGGCTACTTTGTGTATGATTCCAAGAAAGCGGGGTCTGTCACCGTTTCCCATCTGCGTTTTGGGCCACGCCCCATTCGCTCCACCTACCTGGTTCACTCTGCCAACTTCGTTGCCGTACATCAATTTAGCTTCTTAGAACGTTATGATGTCTTACGCCTGGCTGCTCCCGGAGCTATCTTCTTGCTCAATAGCCCCTATGCTCCTGATGAAGTGTGGGATCATCTGCCCCGCGCCATGCAAGAAACCATCATCGCTAAAAAGCTGAAATTCTATGTCTTAGATGGATACGAAGTTGCAAAGAACACTGGCATGGGGCGTCGTATCAATACGATCATGCAAACTGGCTTCTTTGCTCTCAGTGGCGTACTGCCCACCGACGATGCCATTGCCGCCATCAAATACGCCATCAAAAAGACATATGGTAAACGCGGCGAAGCGGTTGTGAACATGAACAACGCTGCTGTAGACAACGCACTAGACCACTTGCACAAAGTGACGGTTCCGGTGACCGCTACTAGCGATTTCGAGCGTATGTCTATCGTTCCTGAGTATGCTCCAGAGTTTATCCAATCTGTAACGGCACGCATGATCGAAGGATTGGGAGACGAACTTCCGGTTAGCGCACTGCCAGTAGACGGCACGTATCCCTCTGGAACTACCAAATGGGAGAAGCGTAACATTGCTGTGGAAATCCCGGTTTGGGATCCAGACATTTGTATTCAATGTGGTAAATGTTCTTTGGTTTGCCCGCATGGCGTTATTCGCGAGAAGATATTTGATTCAGCAGCATTAGAAAAGGCTCCAGAAACCTTCAAATCCACCGAGGCGCGTTTCAAAGAATTCAAGGGAATGCAATTCTCCTTGCAAGTAGCGCCAGAGGATTGCACGGGCTGTGGCCTTTGCGTAGAGGTATGCCCTGTCAAAAACAAGACACAGCCAAAGTTCAAAGCCATCAACATGGAACCGCAGCTGCCTCTGCGGGATCAGGAAAAGGAAAACTGGGACTTCTTCCTGAACTTACCCTCTGTAGACCGTACTGGGCTGCCGCTGAATCAGGTGAAGTACAACCAATTACTTGACCCACTGTTTGAGTTCTCCGGCGCTTGTGCAGGTTGTGGTGAAACTCCCTATCTGAAATTGTTGAGCCAACTTTTTGGTGACCGCACGATTGTCGCTAACGCAACGGGCTGCTCTTCTATTTATGGTGGTAATCTACCAACTACGCCCTGGACAGTGAATGAAGAGGGGCGCGGGCCGGCCTGGTCGAACTCGCTATTTGAAGATAATGCTGAGTTTGGTCTGGGAATGCGGGTAGCGTTGGATCAACGGCTGGAAGCGGCAACCAATGTCATGCGGCACATGAGCAGCGCGATTGGCGAAGAATTGTGTGAGGCAATCTTGTATGCTGACCAGTTGACTGAAGCAGATATTCAAGCGCAGCGAGGCCGCGTAGCGGAATTGAAGCACCGGCTGCAAGAGATGATTGCCGATGGCGAAATGGAGTCAACCTGGAAGCCTGACCTGGAAAACTTGCTGAGCATGGCGGACATTTTTGTAAAGAAAGATGTCTGGATTGTTGGTGGTGATGGTTGGGCTTATGATATTGGGTACGGCGGGCTGGATCATGTGCTGGCGTCTGGCCGGAATGTGAATGTGTTGGTGCTGGACACTGAGGTGTATTCCAACACGGGTGGGCAGATGTCGAAGGCAACGCCGCGTGCGGCTGTGGCAAAATTTGCCGCTGCTGGTAAGCCGATGGCGAAGAAAGACCTGGGTATGTTGGCTGTTAGCTATGGCAATATTTATGTGGCGCGTGTGGCTTTTGGGGCGAATGATGCCCAAACGGTACGGGCGTTCCTGGAGGCGGAAGCATATGATGGGCCATCTCTGATTATTGCTTACAGCCATTGTATTGCGCATGGTTATGACTTGACACTGGGTTTGGAGCAGCAGAAAGCGGCCGTTGACAGTGCCTACTGGCCGTTGTTCCGATACAACCCGGACATGGTAGCCCAAAATAAGAACCCATTCCAGTTAGATTCACGGACACCGAAGCTACCTTTGGAGAAGTATATGTATCGTGAAGGACGTTTCCGCATGTTGACACAGAGTCACCCAGAACGGGCGGCAAAACTGCTGGAATTAGCGCAGGAAGATGTGAAAACGCGCTGGGAAAATTATGTAGAAATGGCGGCAAAGTCGCCGAATGGGAATGGGAAAACCGGATAGCAATGTGATGAGGTGATCTGGTAGGTGTGGAACGGCCGTCACGCGGCCCCGCACCTACCAGATTTAACTCTTTCACACATAGGAGATGCAACATGGATCTGAGTACAACTTACCTGGGGCTAAAACTGAAAAATCCGTTGGTCCCTTCTTCTTCGCCTTTGACACGCTCGTTAGACAGCCTGCGCCGCATGGAAGATGCCGGGGCATCGGCTGTGGTACTGTATTCATTGTTTGAAGAGCAAATCACGCTAGAAAGCGAGATGCTGAACCATTACTTGACACAGGGCATTGAAAGTTTCCCTGAAGCGTTGAGTTATTTTCCAGAAGCCGAAGAATATCATACTGGGCCAGAGGGATATTTGGAACATATCCAGCGGGCTAAGAAAGCTCTGGATATTCCGGTGATTGGCAGTTTGAACGGCGTTTCCACGGGTGGGTGGGTGAATTATGCTCGTAAAATTCAAGAGGCAGGCGCAGATGCACTGGAGTTGAATGTGTATTACCTGCCGACAGATATGAATTTGAGCAGCGCAGAAGTGGAACAGATATACCTGGATATTTTGAAGGACGTAAAAGCGGCCGTGACCATTCCAGTAACGATGAAACTGAGCCCCTATTTTAGCGCAATGGCAAATATGGCAAAACGTCTGTCAGATGCTGGGGCAAATGGCTTGGTGTTGTTCAATCGCTTTTACCAGCCTGATTTGGACCCGCAAAACTTGGAGATTGTGCCGCATTTGGTGTTGAGCAATTCAAATGAGCTTCGTTTGCCGCTGCGTTGGATTGCTATTTTGTACGGCCGTGTCGCTGCCGATCTTGCCCTAACGACCGGTATTCATCAGGTTGAAGACGTCGTAAAGGCCGTGATGGCCGGAGCCTCTATCACAATGATAGCATCAGAACTCCTGCAAAACGGCATTGAGCGTGTAGGCGATTTGCTCACAGGTCTGGAGCAATGGTTAACCGAGTATGAATACGAGTCCCTGGAACAGATGAAGGGCAGCCTGAGCCAGATTAACTGTGCAGAACCCGCGGCATTCGAGCGGGCAAACTACATGCGTGTTCTCAGCTCGTACTCACGCTAATCTTTTAACAAACCCAACAGATTAATGAGAAAGAGCCGGTAGAGTGCCGGCTCTTTTTTTATTGTACTGTTGTTAGTGTCCCATTTTCTTGAGTTGAAAAATGTACCCTGTGCCACGTTTTGAAACAATATAGGGGGGAAGGGATTTGTCTTCGATCTTGCGGCGTAACCGATGCATGTGAACGTGCAGCCGGTCTTCATAAGCCGGTTCCAAAGGCCATAGACGACGCAAAATAAAATCAGTAGTTACCGTTTTTCCGGCGCTGCGCATGAGAATATACAGCAGCTTGGTTTCGGTAGGTGTTAGGGAAATGGGTTTGCCGTTCACGATTGCCTGGCGATTAGGGAAATCAATCATCAGGCGCTGGTCAACTTTGGTTTGCGGTTCCAAAGTGTAAGCAAAATCGCCAATGCGGCGCAACACGCGCTGTACACGGGCAACCAGTTCACCAGGGCTGAAGGGCTTGATGATGTAGTCTTCAGCATAATTTTCCAGCCCTTCGATGACGGTGGTTTCATCGTTGACGGCCGTTAACATGATAATAGGCAAATCACTATATTGATGAATTGTGTGGCAAAACTCAAACCCACTCATTCCTGGCGGCATGTGGTAATCCACAATGGCCAAATGGGGTAGCCCAAACTTATCAATGAGCGAGAGGGCTTCCTCGCCAGAAGCGGCCGTCGTAACTTTGTAATCACCCTGTTCCAGCGCATGTTGCACCAGCCTCAGGGTATAGACATTGTCATCAATAGCCATAATCTTTTGTTGTTGATACTGCGGATCAATTGAAGCATCCATAATTGTTTTCCAAAAATAATCCTGCCAGACAAATTAAATTATACGGAATCAGTCCCTTAAATATCCACCTAAGAAATGACTCCTGTTTTTGGACAATCTAACCGAGAGAATTATCCCATGCCAGCGATAAACGTATAGCCCACCCCGCGTTCCGACACAATATATTTGGGGCCATTTGTTTCAGTTTCTATTTTGCGGCGCAGCCGATGCACATAAACACGCAATCGTTCTTCCTGGGCAACTTCCAGCGGCCATAAACGCTGCAAAATGAAATCAGAAGTAACCGTACGCCCCGCATTGCGCATCAGAATGTAAAGCAGCTTTGCTTCTGTGGGCGTAAGCGAGATCGTTTCACCATTTACGACAGCTTGCTTGCCAGGAAAATCTACTTGTAAGTGCTTGTCCACTTTTGTTAATGGATCCAGTGTATACGCAAAATTGCCCACGCGCCGTAAAACACGACGCACACGGGCTACCAATTCGCCAACATGAAACGGTTTCGTGATGTAATCTTCAGCATATTGATCAATAGCCTGGACGATAGTTTCTTCTTCATCAATTGCTGTGAGCATAATAACAGGTAAATCGCTGAAGGCATGAACCGCTTCACAAAACTCAAAACCATCCATCCCCGGAGGCATATTAATATCCACCAATGCAAGGTGAGGCAGCCCGAAGCGTGTCATCAACTCCAGAGCTTCTTCACCTGATTGTGCGGTCACAACAGTAAATCCCGCATCCTCCAAAGATTTCTTGACCATACGAAGAATCAGGGGGCTATCATCAACCACAAAGATGCGAAAGAACTCGGTAGATTGGTTTTTCATACCAGATAGGTTTCTATTACTGTTAAGCTGTGGGAAACAGCTCCGTCATATTGCGTCAACAAAATATCCAAATATGATGCTTGAAAATTCTGCACAATTTGACGGCAATGTGCTAAATAAATCAAGAGGGTCATTGCAGGCGAGGATGAGAGCATATGCCCTCTGTCTTTGCTGCTCAATTGTAACAAATCGGAGTGCTTAACTCAAATGCCCAAACACGCTTGGCCGATAGCTCCAAAATCACCTCAGAGAAGCTAATGTCATCGATTGATGGGCTGTGATCATCGTTAATTGTGCCTTGTTGGTAGTAGTCTGCTGCCCTCATTGTTTGCTTTAAGTGGAACAGGACTTACGCAGGCTGAGCTTGTCGAAGCCGATTTCGACAAGCTCAATCTCCGGTGATGGAAGGATTTTGCATAAGTCCTATAGAATAGAGGCGCAGAGTATTGACCAATGCCGTGTGGGCGACCAGGAGATGATGATTTATGCAAACTAATCAGCAAAAAAAATGGGATGCGCTTTGTGAGGTTGTGGAAGAGACGATGGCAGCAAAAAAGGTGCCGGGGGTGGCGTTGGGCGTCTGGCATCAGGGTGAGATGGCGGTGGCCGGATTTGGCGTGACCAATGTGAACCATCCGCTGCCGGTGACGCCGGACACGCTGTTTCAGGTTGGCTCGATTACGAAGACGTTTACGGGAACGGCCGTGATGCGGTTGGTAGAAGCGGGTCAACTCAATTTGGACGCCACCGTGCGCCATTACCTGCCCGATTTCCGCGTCGCCGACGCCGAGGCATCGGCCAACGCCACCGTGCGCCATCTGCTGACCCACACCGGCGGCTGGGTCGGTGACTTTTTTCACGGCACGGGCAACGGCGCGGACGCGCTGCCCCGTTACGTGGCGGACATGGCCGGTTTGCAGCAGCTTGCGCCGTTGGGCACGGTCTGGTCGTACAACAATGCCGGGTTCGGCGTGGCCGGGGCCATCATCGAAAAAGTGACCGGGCAGCTTTATGAGGATGCGCTGCGCGAGTTGGTATTGGAACCGTTGAAATTGTCGCACAGCTACCTCTACCCCGGCGATGTGATGGTGCATCGCTTTGTCGTGGGGCATAAGCTGGATGGCGACGCGCTGCAAGTGGCCGTGCCCTGGCCGCTGCCGCGCTACTCCTATCCGATAGGCGGCATCGTTTGCCGCGCCGAGGATTTGCTGCATTATGCACGGTTTCATTTGGGGGACGGCCGTGCCCCGGACGGCGCTCGTCTGCTGACAAAGGAATCGTTGGCGGCGATGCAAACGCCGCAAGCCGCCATTTGGGATAAGGAATCGCGGGGGCTGACCTGGGGGCTGGATGACACCTATGGCCCGCGTCTGGTGGAGCATGGCGGCGGCACAAAAGGGCAGGTTTCGCGCCTGACGCTGGTTCCGCAGCATGATTTTGCGCTGGTTGTGCTGACGAATGCGGAGCATGGCGGGGCGGTGTGGCAGGCGGCGCGGCGGGCGGCGTTGCAAAGTTACCTGGGTATGGATGCGGCTCCGCCTACGCCGTTGGATGCGGGGGCGGATGAGTTGGCGGGGTTTGGGGGGTGGTACGGCCGTCCCTATGCCGACATCGAATTGGGCTTGTTAGGCGGGCGACTGACGGCGCAAATGCGCTACAAAGGCAGCTTCCCCACCGAGGATGTGCCCATCCCGCCGCCACCGCCGCCCTTCACGCTGGACTTGTGTGCGCCGGACCGCTTGATTGGCATCAACGGCCCCATGAAGGATGCGCTGGTGGATGTGATTCGCCAGCCGGATGGGACGATTGGTTGGCTGCGGGTTGGCGGGCGGTTGTATAGGAGGGGGGAGTGAAAATGCAGAAGTTACGAATGTTCAAAATGACGAAATTACGGTTGTTTCTTGTTTTCGTTGTTTTTGGATGTTCTGGGGGATTTGTTGCAGCCAAATTGTCTGCGCTTGGACTGTTTGAGAAATGGGTGTATTTGGGCGCACCTCCTGATGGTGGTGTTGAAATTCTTGATTCTTACGGAAGCGAAATCATTGTCCGATCTGCTAATGGTCAAGTTTATTCGTGTTCTACGCGCCCCGGTCGTTCATGTTGGAAGACCATAGAATGGCCGCCACAGGTGACGGGTTACAGAGAGCTGATCAAATTTGGACATTTTTGGATTGTAAACACACCAGAGAACGCGATTGATAGCATTAAAGTAGCGTACTATCCAGGTGTTGAAGATTATGCCGAAGCAAAATATGTACTTCTTAACGATGGAAGTGTTTGGGGCTGGCAATATAGCATTCATGACACAGATATGTGGACTTGGATTTATGTTTATAGTCCCTTTATATGCTCTGGGATTTTGGGAGGGGTGATTTTGGGTTTAGTAGTATTTGATTTTTGGAAACCAAAACAGCCGCAGTGAGTAAAAGCCATAACGGCAATAATCTAGTACCAAAAGAGCCTGCTGTTTTAGTATGCTCTTCCCATTTCAAAATCCCATGCTAATGGATGTGATTCATCAGATGGATGGGACTATTAGCTGGCTGTGGGTTGGTGGGCGGTTGTATAGGAGAGGGGGGTGAGGGGGAGGGGGCCGTTTCCAATCAACGCACCCTATATCAGAGCTACCTGCAACCGCTTTCCCAACACCAATGCCGCTTTCTCCAACGTGATCAACGTAGCTGATTCATTCTGGGGGTCAAGCAGTCTGTCTACTGCGGCGCGGTTGGTTTGCATTCGCCGCGCCATTTCTGCTTTGGTCATATTCTGTTCGTGCATCAGTTGGGAAATCTGGTAGGCTACAACCCGTTTCCAGGCAACTGCTTCCGCTTCGGCTAATAACCCTTCCTCAGCCAGAAAATCATCTAACGTGCTGCCTAAATGTTGTTCATTCATGTGCTTATCCTCTTTCCCACAAACCCGTTTCCAGTTTACGAATTAACTGTATCCCTAACGACCAACCAAACTGAGCGGATGTGATTCGCCAGCCGGATGGGGCGATTGGTTGGCTGCGGGTTGGTGGGCGGTTGTATAGGAGAGGGGGAATGAGGGGGAGGAGGGGAACGGCAGTTTTCAATAAACGCAACCCTACACATATTTTTGCTAACATGAGCTTATACATGGCTTTGAAAACCTATGCCTTTCCCAAGCGATCATTAATGATCTGTTCAAATCTTTGATTGTCAATATAGCCGTATCTTTTTCCTTGATGGCCTATGAAATTTATCGCGTAAGGTAATAAGTCTCCATACTCTTGTGTATCTTGATTAGACCTTTCCCCGAAAAAAGTGGACATAGCGAAAAGGCAGAGTACACTTTTTTCGGAGGAACAAATGACAACCAAAAAACGAACCTATTCAGCAGAGTTCAAACAAAAGCAGTGCGCTTGTGGGAAACAAGCGGCAAAAGTGCGATGGCAATCGAGCGCGAACTCGGCATCACGCATGGGCTGCTGAATAAATGGAAGCGCAAGCTCAAAGATGAAGGTGAAGCGGCTTTCCCGGCCAAGGGCATCTGACGCCAGAACAAGAAAAGATACGGCAACTGGAACGAAAGTTAGCCATCGCTGAACAAGAACGAGACATTCTAAAAAAGCAGTGGCCATCTTCAGCAACCCAAAGTCATGAGATACCAGTTTATCGAAGACCATCGGCAAGAATTCCGGGTCAGGCTTATGTGCCAGGTATTGACGTCTCCTCAAGCGGCTATTATGCCTGGCGCAAACGGCCGTCCAGTGCGCGGGAGATGGCGAATAACACACTGCTCAAAGAGGTCAAGGCGGCTCACCAGGCCAGCAATGGGGTCTACGGCAGTCCGCGCATCTATCATGAAGTGAAAGGGAAAGTAAGTTGCAGCCAAAATCGTGTCGCTCGCCTGATGAAAAAGCATGGCATTGCCGCCAAGCAGAAGAGGCGATATAAACGCACCATCCAAGCAAACGGAGCGCATCCAGTGACCCCTAATCTGGTAGACAGGGATTTTTCGGCCACAGCACCCAATGAGAAGTGGGCCACGGACATCACCTACATTCCCACGTTAGAAGGCTGGCTGTATCTGGCCGTCGTTTTGATTTATTCTCGCGCCGCATTGTTGGCTGGGCGATGTCAGCACGGATGACCAGTGAGCTCGTCGTGGATGCGTTGCACATGGCCATTCGGGAACGTACGTCAACCACCCTGGCTTGATTCACCACTCTGACCGAGGCAGCCAGTATACGGGCCTACTGTATCAACAACTGTTAAAGAGCCACCACTTTCAGGTGAGCATGAACGGCACAGGCAATTGTTACGACAATGCCCCAGCTGAGAGCTTTTTGGCAGCTTGAAAACGGAACTGGTGCATCATATTTTCTACGAAACCCGTGCGCAGGCACGCACCGACATTTTCTTTTACATTGAAGCGTTCTACAACAGGCAACGTCGCCATTCGACGCTGGGCTATAAGTCAGCCCGGCCGCTCATGAAGCGGCCTATTATCAACATCAGTTAGCCTTAACTTGATGTCCACTAAAATGGGGGAAGGTCAATACTGAACACTGAATACTGAACACTACTTACTCTTCAATCGGGTCTTCGGGGTGGGCGGCGTTCCAGAGGGCGATGAGTTCTGCTTCGCTTTTGCCGATGTTGTCGCTGTTGAGCCATTTGGCGCGGTTGGCGGCGGCAATTTGCCCTTTGATGCGTTTGTTGAGGTGAATCTTGATGGTAATGCTGCCGTCTTTTTTGCCGTAGGGCTGGTAATGGGTTCCGTTGGGGAGTTGGACGATACGGCCGTTGCGCAGCCCTTGCAAAATCACTTCATCCAATTCCGATAGCACCCCCAGGATACTGCCGCGTGTCTGGTTGGTGGCCTGGACAAGCTGCTCGATGACGTCCTCGCCGGTAATAGGGTCGGCGGGGGCCAGCTTTGGCCCTAGTTCCGCCCACATTTGTATTTTTTTAGCCATTGGGTTTCTCCTTATAAACTGGTTCGTGAGTGAATGATTGTCACAGGGCGACTTTCCTCAGGCATTATTTTAAGAGATGCGGGATGGGGGTGTAAATAGTGCGTGGATACTAGGGGATGCGAAGGGGTTTGGCAGAATGGGTTTGGTGGGGTTTGGCAACGCCAAACCCCTACGTGGCGGTGTTTGTAGGGGCAAGGCGCTGCCTTGCCCGGTTGCTTGCCCGGTTGCCCGCGTTACCCCAATAAAAGACTTGCACCCAATCCTAGCAGCGCAAACAGCACGATGCGGCGGAAGCGGTGGGGGTTGAGGATACGGTCGAGACGGGAGCCGAGGGGCACGGCGAGGAGGATGGCGGGCAAGGCGATGAGTGCCTGCCGCCAGACAACGGGGGTAAAGCTGCCGCCGAGGGCGTGGCTGATGAGGACGATGGCGCTGTTGACGAGGAAGAAGCCTTGCAAATTGCTTTTGAATTCGGCGGGGGGCCAGCGGCGGCAGTTGCCGTAAATGATGACGGGCGGGCCGCTAGTGTTGTAGGCTCCGCCCAATATCCCGGCGAAGAAGCCGAAGCCATAGGCCCAGGCAGAACGGTTGAGCGCGGGCAGCCTGGCCCCGAAGAGGGCGTACAATGCAAAGCCGATGACGAGAATGCCGAGTACGGCCGTTACCACGCCCTCATCCACCCGCCGCAGCAGAACAATGCCTACGGGCACGCCCAAAATGGAAGCGGCCGTTAGCCGCGTGACGGCCCACAGATTCAAGTCGGCGTGGTAGCGCAGCAGCAAAATCAACTCGGCCACGCCGCCAACGATAGTCACCAACGGCGCGGCCGTTTGGATGCCGACGACATGCACGAGCAAGGGCATGGAGACAAGCGCCAGACCAAAGCCGGTGACGGTTTGGGTGAAAATGGCGATGAAGACGATGAGGAAGGTGAGCATGGTTTGTGGTCAGTAATCAGTGGTCAGTAGGCAGTTTACTGATTACTGATCACTGTTTACTGGTTACTGATACAAGGTGCCACTGCGGGACGCCCAGGGGGGTGAGAATGTAGTTTTGCACGCGGGGTTTGACGAGAACGGCCGTGACCCCATGCGCCAGAAAAATCACGGGAACATCTTCGGCTAAATGCTGCTCCACCTGCGCGTAAAGGGCCAGGCGGGTTGGCACGTCTCGCTCCGTGCGAGCTTGCTCCAGCAGCCTGTCTACCATTGCGCTGTGGTAGCCGCTGAGGTTTTGCACGGAATCGCTGTGGTAAAGGATGTCGAGGAAGTTTTGCGGGTCGGGATAGTCGGCGCACCAACCGCTGGAGAAAAAGTGGCCGATGTCCCCGGCGTAAAGCTGGTCGTTGTAGGTGTAGGGGTCGAGCAGCACCGGCTCAATGGTGATGCCCAGTGTTTCTTGCCAGAGGGTGATGACGGCCGTTACCAGGCCATTCACCTCATCATATCCAGCCGTATAAAAGGTCAGCGTGCCCAAGTCGGCGGGGTCGGCGTAGCCCGCCTCTGCCAACAACTGCCGCGCCCGCGCCGGGTCATAGGGTAGCGGCTGCGTCACGCCGCCATAACCGGGCATGCCCGGCGGCAGCGCCCCGGCGGCTTGCAAGCCGCTGTCTTCCCAAAAAATGTCCACCAACTTTTGCCGATCCAGCGCATAGGCCAATGCCTGACGCACGCGCACATCGTCCAGCGGGGCGAGGCGGTTGTTCAGGCCGATGCTGCTGGTGCATAAGCTGGCCGTCTGTCGCAAATCGGCGGCCAGCGGGTCGTTGGGGTCTTGCGCCCGCGCCAGCGTATCGCCGCCCACGCCCACCAGGTCAATCTCGTCTTGCTCGTACAACGACAGCGGCAAATTTGCGCCGAGCAAGTAGACGAGATGGCTGATGTTGGCCGGATCGCGGTAGAAATACTCGTTGCGGGCGAGGATGAGGATGTCGTCGTCGCGCCATTCTTGCAGGGTGAAGGGGCCGGTTCCGTTAGGATGGTGTTCCCAATCGGCCTGGGTTACGTTTTCAGCGTCTACGACGAAGGCGACGGGGTAGGCCAGCTTCTCTAAAAAGTAGACGACGGGTGCGGTGAGGCGTACTTCGAGGGTGTGGTCGTCTATGGCCCGCAGGCCGCTGATGGCAACGGCCGTGCCTGCCAATTTCTCTTGCACGCCAGCAATGTCGCCCAAATAGGTCTGCGCTGTGTCGGAGCCGGTGACCGGGTCGGCAGCCCGCTCCCAGGAGAAGATGACATCTTGCACGGTGACGGGACGGCCGTCGTGGAACACCGCATTTTGGTGCAGATAGAAAGTGTACACCAGCCCGTCTTCGCTGATTTGCCAGCCTGCGGCCAAATCGGGCTGCACCTGCAACTGCTGGTCCAGCGTGACCAGCCCGCTGAAAATGGCGCCCAGCGCGTTATCCGGCCCGCCATAGGTGAGGGCCGGGTCCAATGTGCGCGGCTGCCCCCCGCTGAGGATGATGGCATTGTCGCGGTCAATCTCGCTGTCTATGTTGTTTGGCCGTAGTTGGCTGGTGAGTTGGCAGGCGAGGAGGAGGGGAAGAAAGGCCAAAGGCCAGAAATGTTTCAAGCGTCGCATGTTGGTATTGTAGCGGTGATGGCAAAATTGGGCGATGCAAGTGCATCAGATAAGACCGCGCCCCAACGCGGTGGCAACGGCCGTACTCTGCATCACCAACTGCGGCAGTGCCTCCAGCGGCAGCGATTGGTCGCCGTCGGAGAGTGCTTCAGCGGGGTTGGGGTGCAGTTCTACCAGCAAGCCATCCGCCCCGGCAGCGAGACCGGCGCGGGCGGCGGCCAGCACCAAATCGGCGCGGCCAGTGGCATGGCTGGGGTCAGCCATCACGGGGAAAGGGGTGGTTTGCTTGATCAGGGCGATGGCGTTGGTGTCCAGCGTGTTGCGCGTGGCCGTCTCAAAGGTGCGGATGCCGCGCTCGCACAGGATGATGCGCTCATTGCCGCGGCTGGCGATGTGTTCGGCGGCGGCCAGCCATTCGGCGATGGTGGACATGAAGCCGCGTTTGAGCATCACAGGCTTGTCCGTTTCCCCGGCGGCCCAGAGCAGCGGGTAATGCTGCATATTGCGGCTGCCAAGCTGGATGATGTCGGCGTATTCGGCGATTAGCGGGATGTGTTCCACGCCCAGCGCCTCGGTGATGACGAGCAGGCCGAATTCGTCGGCCACATCGCGCAGGATGCGCAGCCCCTCCAGCCCCAAGCCCTGGAAGGAGTGCGGCGAGGTGCGTGGTTTGAAGGCGCCGCCGCGCAAGATTTTGCCACCGTGATGGTAGACGGCTTCGGCGACGGCGCGGGTTTGCTCGTAGCTTTCCACGCTGCAAGGCCCTGCCATCAGTACGACATCCGTGCCGCCAATGGTCAAACCTGATTTGAGAGAGACAGGTTTTGTGTTTGTGCTTATCGAATAATCAGACATGATCATAAGTTGTTGCTTCCAGTATGAGATTAAATTCCCCTGGGTGAAAAAGCGTCATCAATTTTTTGTTTGATTTGGTCAATGAGTATTGAGTCGTGTCCTCTATAAGGGCCAAGCATAATCGAAATACCCTTTGGTCCGTTCTTGCCCATCGTTCCGTTACTAACGCGAATTTCTACTGTATCTAGCTGGAATCCTTTGTTCGTTTGTTGATATGGAATGCCTTTGTTTTCCAAAATGGCGATGATAAATTGTTGAGTAGTGTTTTTATCAGTTAGAAAAAACTTCCGTATTGCGTATCGTTGTTGTCCAGACAAATTGTAGATAGCAATGGCGGCAATTAGCCAGGAGATGATAAAGCTGGCGCAGAAGTAATCTTCAAACCCTTTGAACAATTTTTCAAACAACAATGATAGGGTCATTGCGCCTAATACCCCCCCCATTAAAGCCCCTATTACCACTTCACGGTACATGTCTGTCCATTCTCTTTTGTCAGTGTATTTATTCATGTGTCACCTCTAAGATGTCTGTACGATGGATGTGGCGAAGGGGGTTGCAAGAAAGGTGAGAATGGCTTGTTGGAAGGAGTACGGCCGTTCCAAATGCACCGTATGTCCCGCCCCAGCCACAATCTCTAATTGCGAACTGGGCAATAGGGCGTGCATTTGCTGGTTGATGGCGACAAATTTGGCGTCCAGTTCTCCGGCGAGCAGCAGCGTGGGCAGGGTGAGGGCGGGCAGGTGCGGCCAGAGGGAGGGCTGTGCGCCCGTGCCCATGCCGCGCAGGGAGCTTGCCAGCCCGATAGGGTTGTTGGCGAGCCGCTGCTGGCGCAGAGCGGTATGTTTTTCGGGGGGAAGCTGCTGCTGGCTGGCCCAAAGGGGCAGCGTTTCCCAGTAGTCTACGAAGGGGGCGATGCCATCGCGCTCAATGCGTTCGGCAAGGGCATTGTCGCGGGTGCGGCGTTCGGCGCGGGCGGGTTTGCCGTCCAGGCCGGGCGAGGCGCTTTCGAGGATGAGGGCGCGGAAGCGGTGTGGGTAGTGGGTGGCGAGGTAGAGGGCGAGACGGCCGCCCATGGAGTAACCGAGGAGATTGACGATTGACAATTGACAATTGACGATTTGGAGTACGGCCGTTACATCTTCCGCCACCTTGTCCATTCTGTAACGGGCGGGGTCGGTGGGCGAATCAGTTTGCCCGTGCCCCAAAATATCGAGGGTGATGACGCGGTAGTGTTGCGCCAGGATGGGTACATGCGCTGCCCAATTTTGGCTGCTGCCAGTAAAGCCATGCAGCAGCAACAGTGGGTCGCCTTGCCCGGTTACTTCATAAAAATAGATGGTGTCGTTAACTATTACATTCGTCATCATGACTTGTAAAACAATTTAACGCAAAATTGCAAAGAGGTAAAAGCGACAAAGATGAAATCATTGTTCATCTTTGTCCCCATTTTGCAAAAGTTGTTGCACTTGCTTGCGGGCAATTTTGCCGGAGGCGGTGAGGGGCAGCGCATCTACTAGTTGAACGAGGCGGGGGACTTTGTAACCGGCTAATTGTTGGCGGCAGAAGGCGATTAAGTCGGTTTGGGTGACGGTTTGCCCCGGCTGTACTTGTACCATTGCTGCCACGCGCTGCCCCCATTCGGCATCGGGGATACCGACGACACAGGCTTCGGTAACGGCTGTATGCCCCCGCAGCACTCCCTCCACCTCCGCCGGGTACACATTCTCGCCGCCGGTCACAATCAAATCACTGCGCCGCTGCACAATCCACAAATCGCCGTCATCATCCAGGTAGCCCATGTCACCCGTGTGAATTGACGATTCCGCATTCCGCATTCCGCATTCCGCATTCCAATAGCCGACCATCACCGTTGGCCCCGTCACCACCACTTCGCCAATTTGGTTGGACGGCCGTTCCTCCCCATTCTCGTGCACAATCTTGACCTGAGTGAACATGAGCGGCTTGCCCACACTGCCCGGCTTGCGGGCGGCGTCGGCGGGAAGCATGGTGGCGACTTGGGAGCTGGCTTCGGTGAGGCCGTAGGTTGTCGCCACCAGTGGTGGCGAATGGTCAATGGTCAATGGCCAATTGCCAATTGTCAATTTTTCTTCGTTGGCTATTGGCAATTGACTATTGACCATTGACCATTTTCTGGGCAGCGCATTGGCGCGTTTTACCAACTCCACCGGGGCGGCCGCGCCGCCGAGGAGGATGAGGCGCAGGGCGGGGGGCCAGTGGGTGCGGGTTTGCAGCAGGCGGTGCAGCATGGTGGGAACCAGCGAGATGAGGGTGATGGGGTTGTTGTCCAGGTCGTGGTTGATGGCGTCGAGATGGAAGCGGGGGTGGAGGGAAACGGCCGTGCCGTACAAACAACTCCGAAAAATCACCGCCAGCCCGCCCACATGGTACAACGGCAGCACACTCAGCCACACATCATCCGGCTGCACGCCCAGCCGGTACGCCGAGGCCATCGCGCTGTAAAAGTGGTTGGCAAACGTCAGCGGCACACCTTTGGGTTTGCCGGATGTGCCAGAGGTGAAGACGATGGACTGCCAATGGTCAATGGTCAATGGCCAATGGTCAATGGTCAACGGTTCAGCGGCCATCATCGTTTCTTCGTTGACAATTAGCAATTGACAATTGACGATTGACCATTTTTCTTCGTTTGTGACCAGCCACTTTGCGCCCACATGGTCTACCTGCCACTGCAATTCTGCCGGGGTGAGGCGGGTGTTGAGCGGAACCAACACTGCGCCCAGCCGCGCCAGGGCGTGGATGAGGCAGACGTATTCAAGCGAGTTGGGCAGCAGTGCGGCGACAAACTGGCCGGGGCGGACGCCCTGGTTGTGCAGATGGGCGGTTAGATGGGATACGGCCGTATCCAACGCCCCATACGTCCACGAATCAACCCCAATCATTAGGGCCAGTTTCTGCGGCGTCACCGCCGCCCGTTCAGCCAACCAATCCTTCATCTTGTCCCAAAGGTGGGACGCACTTGCAAGTGCGTCCCACCTGAATACTTACGGAATCCACTTAATATCTTTGAAATTCGGCTTGCGCTTTTCCAAAAAGGCATTGCGCCCTTCTTTGGCCTCGTCCGTCATGTAGGCCAGCCGCGTGGCCTCGCCCGCAAATACTTGCTGCCCCACCATGCCATCATCCGTCAGGTTCATGGCAAACTTCAGCATTTTGATGGATGTGGGCGATTTTGCCAGAATTTCTTGCGCCCATTGGTACGCGGTGTCTTCCAATTCATCGTGCGCAATCACGGCATTGACCATGCCCATCTCATACGCCTCTTGCGCCGAATAATTGCGCCCCAAAAAGAAAATTTCGCGGGCGCGTTTTTGGCCTACCATTTTTGCCAGGTATGCCGAGCCGTAGCCGCCGTCAAAACTGGTCACATCGGCGTCGGTTTGTTTGAAGATGGCGTGTTCCTTGCTCGCCAGGGTGAGGTCACAGACCACATGCAGGCTGTGCCCGCCGCCGACTGCCCAACCGGGCACAACGGCTATCACCACTTTGGGCATAAAGCGGATGAGGCGCTGCACTTCCAAAATGTTGAGGCGCGGCATCCCCTCGTCGTCCACATAGCCTTGATGGCCGCGTGAGCGTTGGTCGCCGCCGCTGCAAAAGGCGTAAACGCCATCTTTGGGCGATGGCCCTTCGGCGCTTAACAGCACCACGCCGATGGAGGTGTCTTCCCGCGCATCGAGAAAGGCTTCAAATAGTTCGGCGACCGTTTTGGGGCGAAAGGCGTTGCGTACTTCTGGCCGGTTAAAGGCGATGCGGGCGACGCCGTCCGCTTTGCGGTAGGTGATGTCTTCGTATTCTTTGACGGTTGTCCAGTTGGGCATGAAAAACTCCTTGAATGATGAATTTTGAATGCTGAATGCTGAATGACGAACGATTCCGCATTCAGCGTTCAGCATTCAGCATTTTGATTAGGTCGCGGCGACGGCCGTCATCCTCGGCGTTGTTGGTTTGCAGTTCGATGACGGTGGGCGTGCTGCCGCGAATGCTGTCGTTGAGGGCGGCCTGAAATTCGGCGCGGGAGTGCGGGCGAACGTGCGCCAGGCCGTACATTTGAATCACGCCGCTGAAATCGAGGCCGTGCGGCGTGATGAATAAATCGGTGAAGGGCGGTTCGATGGCTCGTACCGGCAGGCGGTTGAAGATGCCGCCGCCGTTGTTGTTGAGCAGCACGATGGTTACAGGTAACAAGTTACTGGTAACATCCCCTTTTTCTTGTAACCTGTAACCTGTAACTCGCAACAATCCATTCAGGTCGTGGAAGAAGGTGATGTCGCCGAGGAGGGCGACGGTGGGCTGGCGGCTGGCGGCGGCGATTCCCAGCGCGGTGGAGGTGTTGCCGTCTATGCCGGATGCGCCGCGATTGCCGTAGAGATGTAGGTGACGGGTGGACGGCCGTGCAAATTGATCTACATGGCGCACGGCGAGGCTGTTGCCGACGAAGAGGTGGGTATTGTCCGGCAGCGCGGCCACCGTGTCGGCGACGGCGCTGGCGTCGAAGTAGGGCGCGTAGAGGTGTTGGTCGAGGGTTTGCCATACGGCCGTTTCCGTTGCCATTACCTGCTTTGTCCACTCCGTTGCCATGCGCGGTGTCACTTGATGCGCCAGTTCGTAGCAGAGCAGTTCCTCGTTGACCTGCAAAAAATGCGTGGTCAGGTGGCTGTCGTCGGCCCATACGCCATTTTCGCGCACATGGATGCGCTGCGCTGGGGTGATGCGGCCGAGGTAATCGTTGAGCCATTTGCTGGTGGGCACGGCCCCGAAGCGGATGATCACGTCTGGTTCCGGCCAGCCGGGGTCTTGTTGCAGGTAGGTTTCGTATGCGCCGGAAACGGCCGTGCCGTTCACATGCCGCCCCCATCGTACCCCCGACAGCGGGTCGGCCAAGATGGGGTAGCCGCAAATCTGCGACAATCCGGCCACCGCTGCTGGGAAATTGCCCCCCGCACAGCGCGGCCCGCACACAATCAGCCCGCGCTCGTGGCGGTTAATGGTCTCCGCCAGTTCGTTGAGTTGGGCGCGGGTGGGGGCGAGGACGCCGCGGGAAATGGAGATTGGAGATTGGAGATTGGAGATTAGAGATTGCCGGTTCTCAATCTCTAATCTCCAATCTCTAATCTCTTCAGCCGCAGGCTCCAGCGGTTTGCGGAAGGGGAAATTCACATGTACCGGCCCTTTGCGCAGGCCGTTGGCGGTGGCGTAGGCGCGGGCAGCCAGGGTTTGCAGATGGCGCAGCACGACGGCCGGAGCCTCTTTTTCCGGCAGCGGCGCATCCACACTCCAGAGTGCCTGGTCGCCGTAGATTTTTACCTGGTCAATGGTCTGGTTGGCCCCGCTGTGGCGCAGTTCGGGTGGCCGGTCGGCCGTCAACACCAGCAGGGGGACGTGGGACATGAGGGCTTCGGTGATGGCAGGGAAGTAGTTGGTAACGGCCGTGCCCGATGTACACACCAGCGCCACCGGCGCATCCGCTGCCAGCGCCATGCCCAGCGCAAAAAAACCCGCGCTGCGCTCATCCAAATGCAAAAGCACTTCGATTTTGGGATGAGCGTCAAAAGCCAGCGTTAATGGCGTTGAACGCGAGCCAGGGGAAATGATCACGCGGCGCAGTCCGGCAGCAGCCAAAGCATATACAAAAGTCTCGGCCCATAAATTGGCGGGATTGGTGCGATCAGAAAAATGGTCAGTGTTCATAAGATGCCACAAATCGGTTCGCCCGATTTTCAATCCTTTTGTCATTATCAATTATCTTAATTGACCCGGCGCTAAAGCGACCGGGCTAAAAAAGAACGCCTTGTGAACGGGGCTAATCGGCTTTAGCCGATGTCATTTGCAAGCCCGATCCGTTTACGGGCGGGCGACATGGAAATCATTCCCATTGACAATCCCCAATGCGTCAAGCATTGGACGAAACTTGAGTGCTGTCTCGTCCCACTCTTTCTGCGGTTCCGAGTCGGCGACAATGCCGGCGCCGGCGTACATCCAGACGCGGTTTTCTTGGGTGACGGCCGAACGAATGGCGACGGCGAATTTGCCATCCAGCGTGTGGTCAATCCAGCCAACGGGTGCGCCGTACCAGCCGCGTGGTACAGGCTCGGCGTCGCGCAGGAATTCGAGGGCGGGGCGGCGCGGTGTGCCGCCGAGGGCGGGGGTGGGATGCAGGCGCTCGACCATGGGCAGCACGCCGCTGGCGTCGCGCAAAATGCCGATGATGGGGGTGTGAATGTGCTGAATGTTGCTCAACTGGTAAATGGCGGGTTCGGGGATGTGCAGGGAATGGACGGCGTGGTGCAGGCGGCGTTGAATGGACTCGACGACAAGCTGCTGCTCGTGGCGGTTTTTGGCGCTGTGCAGCAGTTCGTGGGCCAGGGCAGCGTCCTCTTCGGGAGTTGCGCCGCGCCGGATGGAACCGGCCAGCCCCATGGTTTCGATGCGCTGCCCGTTGGTTTGCACGAGCAGTTCCGGGGTTGCGCCAAAGAAGGCGTGATACGGCCGTACCTCAAACAAAAAGCGATAGCAGCCCGCATACGTCTCATTCAAATAGGCTAATGCGTTCTCCACATCCACGCGCTGCGCAAATCGTGCCTCCGCCACCCGCGCCAGCACCACCTTCTTGAAGGCGCCCGCACGAATGCGACCAATGGCCTTATTGAGCATCGTTTCCCAGGCATCATAAGGCATGGGATAACGCAAATTGGCAATTGACGATTGGCGATTGACCATTGACCATTGCTGATTGCCAGTCTCTTTCTGCAACAACTCATACCGCGTCTGCCACGCCTCTTGCAGCATGGGCAGGTTGGCGCTGGCGCTTTCGTCGCGGGGCAGGATGGCGTTAATCGTTAGCCATGTCTCACCGTTGGCCTGCACAAGTTGGTAATGGGGCAAAATGAAATGCGCGGGATGAAAGACGGCCCAGGCATAGTCAGGGCTGAAATCGTCGCGGAAGGCGAAGCCGCCCATGAGGCGCGGAGCGCTGAGGGGCTGCCCGCCATCGTAGAAAACGGCGTCGTGGAAAAGGGCTTCGGCCTGGCGTTGGATGTCTCGGAAACGGCCGTCACCCCAGGCAAAAATCTCCGCGGCTACGCCAAACCCGGCAAAGGCCACCGGGTCTTGCCCATCTTGCCAGTACACGCGCACTTGCCCATGCGCGTGGCGTAAAAATCCGGCCATGTCTACCCCTGGGCTGGGCTGGCTGTAACTGAGGAGACGGCCGTTGCCCTCCTCGAACACTTTTTTCTGTGAAAGTGAAACTACTTCCGGCATCATAGCTGCCCCCGGCGTGAAACGTGAAGCGTGAAACGTGATGTGTTCTGCAACTGCTTACTGATTACCGAATACTGATAACTGATCACCGAACACCGTTTACCGTTCACCAACCCCCTCCTCATACCCCACACTGCGCAGCAGCAGCGGCAGCAGCCCGGCCATAATGCGCGGCGGCTCCGGTTCACCGGTGTACACCCAGCGAATGATCACATTGTAAATGGCGCCCATCCAGGCATACGAAACCACTTCCGTATCCACCGGAGTGATGTCCCCGGCGTCAACCGCTTCCTGCAAATAGCCCGCAATCATTTGCGCAAAACGGTCGGTGACGGCGTTGCGCTTGCTCTCAAAGGGGGCGCCCAGCCCCACTGCTTGTACCAGCAAAATTTTCGCTGGGCGACGGTATTTGCTGAAAGTGGCAATCACCGTTTCCAGGGCAATGCGTACACGCACCATGCCTGTTTCCTCGGCGATGTCTTCTGTCACGCGCCGCTCCAGCAGGTCGGCGAACTGGTCTACCAGCGCCAGAAACAACTGCTCTTTGTTGGGGAAATGGAAGTAAATGGAGCCTTTGGAGGTGGTGGACTCGGCCACAATTTCGTCGAGTTTGGTGTCGTAGTAGCCTTTGCGCGAGAAGACGTTGAGCGCCGCATCGAGGATGCGGTTGCGGGTGGATTCGGGGTCGGGGCGGGATTGGGTCATGTTATTTTCCTGAGATTGAAGATTAGAGGCTGGAGATTGAATAGTCCAGCCATCAGAGATAATTATAACTGCGACCGACTGGTCAGTCTAATCCGTTTACGTGATTCACAGAAATGGGAGCGGTGCAGAAAGAATGGTTACGGCCGTTTCCAGCGCCAGCCAAAAATCGACAGTAATAGCAAGGGAATCAACCCCAAATTGCAAGTCGAAGTAGAAGGGCTGGGGGTGTTTGACGGGGAAGCGGCGGCCGATGGTGGGGTGGGCACGCTTTGCGGCAAAGCTGGTGGGGCGATGGTGGGGATTTGCGCGGCGCTGAGGGGGGTGGGTGTGGGCGGAATTTGGCGCGGCGGCAGCCCGAGGGAGGCCCGCCAGTTGTTTTCGAGTTGGTCGGTGTTGAGGTGGTAAACGGCCGTTAACGCCTCATCATATCCCTCCCCATTTGCCAGTGTGAGGATGAAGGTTTGCAACGCTTTTTGCCCGTAAGTGTCTAACAGGAATTTGACGACGCTGTAGCTTTGGCTGTAGGCCATGCTAGCTGCCGAATCATGCGCGGGGAATGCACCATTCAAACTGCGCAGCGGGGCGAAACTGTCATTTTTGATGCCATTTTGCAGGTCGCTGGTGGTTTGGCTGTCGGGGTCGCCTTCGACGACCATTGCCAGCCCTTCTTCGAGCCAGGTGGGGCGATGGCCGCCAATGCAGCTTTGCCCGAACTGCCCCAGCACGAGATGCGCCAATTCGTGGCGCACCGTGCCGGTTCCCCAGCTTTCGGCAATGTCTGGCGGCACACCCATGAGGATGATGTTGTACTCGTTGAAGGCAACGCCGCCGGCCCAATCTTGGATGTAGAGTACGGCGTCGCGCATGTCTTGGGATGTGCCGTAGATGTAGAAGTGAACGTCTGATTGCAGCTCGATGCCCATGTCGTTTTCCAGCGTTTGCAGGCCAGAAACGGCCGCATCCAACAAAATTGGCCCGACCTCATCTCCTTTGTACCAGTGAACGTGAATGCCATCGGCGGAGACTACTTGCCAGTTGAAACGGCCGTCGGCAAAAGCCAGGGTTTGGCGTGGCGTGGTGATGGTTTCGCCGCTGTTGGTGATCAGTTCCCACTGCCACCATAGTTCTGCGCCGGGGGGTGGGTTGCCAGAGCGGGTCATCACCCACTGCCATTCGATGAGATCGCCGGTGACAGCGACGGGGACGCGGCTGGGCACATCGAGGCAGGTGAATTGGGCTAAATCGTAGATGAGGGCGGCGCTGCGGATGCTGCTGGCATCGTCGAGTTGCAGGGTGAAGGTGACGGTGTCGGGGAAGTCGAGGATGGCGTCGTTGCGGGTGATGGCGGGAGATTGGGCGTGGACTGAAGAAGTAATCAGTAAACAGTAAGCAGTAATTAGGAGAAAGAGAATGGTGAATGGTGAATGGGGTTTGGTCATGGAGGGTGTGTCCTTACTTGCCACTTGTAAACTTGCTACTTGCCCACTATTTCCAGGGTGAAGGCGAGGGAGGAGATGAAGGTGGCAACGAGGAATTGTGCCAGCCAGGGGGTGAGGGGCATTTGTGGCAGGAGGGCGGCGATGCAGGCCAGGCAGAGGAGGAAGAAGGTGGCGTGGAAGCGGCGGATAGATGGCGCTGGGCCATCGCGGCGAGTTTGCCAGCGGGTGTAGAGATGGGCGAGGGCGGGCGGCAGGAGGAAGCCACCGGTGAGCAGCAGGTAGCTGAGGAGGGGTTCGTGCCAGTGGAGGATACGGCCGTCTCTCTCCCACAATTCTTGGCGAAATGCGGCAATAGCGAGGAAGGTAAGGGCGAAAAGGTCGGCGGCAATAAGGAGGCGAATCCAGGCGGGCCATTTGCGGGTGGGTACGGGGGCGCTGTTGGGTTCTTCGTAACGTAGGATGAGACTGTGTTGTTGGGCAACGGCCGTTTCTGCGGTTTGATGCATTAGATGCAGCAGCGCTGCCGCTTCCAAAATGGGATTGGGCGGGGTGTTGGGCTTGGGATAGTAACGGCCGTTTATTGCCTCAGTCAGTTCACGACGGGAAACCAACACTTTTTGCTCTCTCCCTAATTTAACCAGGTCAGAAATAAGCTGTTGTTGTTGATTCCCAACCATCTCTTGCAATATCTCCAGTGTGTGGGCGAGTAGTATGTTGGCCTCAATAAGGACGGTTGTGCCTACAAGCGCGTTGCTGACGTAGTTGGGATAGTCATCAACCAGGGCGGTTTCGACCAGTACCAGATCGTAGGGGATGGCTTTTGCCAGCAGCGCCAGCACATCCTGCCCGGAGGGGAGGGGCAAGCGGATGGGGGATTGGAGACGGCCGTGCAAGTCTGCCGCCGTCATTTTTGCCAACTCTGCTTCGCTGGCAATGGGCGCATGGCCGATGATCAAGGAAAGGGGGGCAGTCATGGTGGAGATTATAGCGAATTTCTACTTTATGAAAGCCGATCTTTGGCTTTGTCATATACGTCATTGCGATCTCTTTTTCCCACTGCAATCACAAGGACGACTATAGTTTCATCATCAACTTCATAAACCAGCCGATAGCCCGATGCGCGTAGTTTGATTTTGTACACCGCGTCAAAACCCTGCAATTTACTCTGTGGCACATGTGGATTTTCTAATCGCTCGGATAATTTCTTCTTAAGCTGCGTTTGGATGGAGCGGTCAAGTTTTTGCCACTCTTTCAGAGCCAAGGGCAGAAATTTCAGCTTATAGGTCATTGATGTCAACTTCAACAGCGTTGTCTTTCTCGGCCATACGTTCTTGCACAATTTGGCCTAACTCGTAATCTTCCAGGCGTTCCAGCATGGCTTCATAAACCGCAGCCGGTATCAGGTAAGCGGTAGGGATATTGCGATTCAAAATAGCAATCGGTTCCCCATCTGCTTCGGCTAAAAGTGCTGTCGGATTTTTTTTCAATTCGGATATGCTTGCCGAATATTTGGAAAGAATTGTTTCCATCTGTTACCTCATTTGTGACCGTTAAAAAGGGCTGGTATTAGCACTTTTTACGATGCTAATCATAGCATCTCATGTTTTTGAAAGCAATAGGGTACAAAAAAGGCTGGCGGTTCAATGCGAACTGCCAGCCCTGACTGTTTACCGATTACTGGTAACTGGGTTACTGGTTACTGGTTTGCCGACGATAGAGGACGTAGCCAACGCTGACCAATGCCAGTGCCAGGACACCAATGAGGCTAATAACTAGGGTGTTATTGCTTTCTGCGGTGATAGATTGGAGGGTAACGGCCGTTGGGCTAAATCCCCATTGATAATCCTCTACCTCCCCGTTACGAGCCAGTCTTGTTAAAAGCCCAGAAATTTGTATTTCAGTAGCCCCTGTTGGGCAACCAAAACCATCAAGCGGTAAACTTAATGCTGTAAACAGATCGGCATTACGTTGAAAAATACGGAAACGAGCATTTAACGTGGGTGGATATATGCCTCCATAGTCTCCTGTAGTTGGTGTAACGATATTTTGACTGGTGGTCCCATTGAATACCCAGTTGTTATATACTAGCTCTGAAACACCACCTGTTGTACCGCCAACGTCAAAGCTACCACTATTATCCCAATCGATCCACCCTACCAAACAGGCCACTGTATCTGCTGCAGGTACAGTGGCGTTGACAGCAAATTGTCCACCACCATCACCCCAATTGCTACCAGTCGTGGCATTAATACCCTGTTCATCATTTGTTCCGTCTGTGTTGTCACCTGTAGCAGTTGGTGAAGTTTGCCCATCCGCATCTGTATCAATACCAAGGCCCAAGTACACGTTGCCAGGGATATGACGTGCCCCGTCATTAGCAAACAATGTTATATTGTCATAGGCTGATGGTAAGTCCCCGAAATCTCTGGTAAGGTCGGAGTTGACAAAATCTAATGCAAAATCAAGCGAACTGCCTGATACCTCTACTTCTATCGCACCTACATCTGAGAAATCAGCCCCATTACCAATGTCTGTGAATGACTCAAATGGGAAGTAAGCAATCTCTGTGTTAGGTGGATCTATCGCGTAGGGAACAGGATAAGTAAAAGTTGAATAATCTGAGGAATTAGTGTAAACACGAAGGATTATGTTTGTGCCAGTATCAACTTGTTCTACTAGCATGGAGATACCATCGTCAGGATTTAAACTTAGTGGGGCCAATCCTCGATCATTTAAGGTACAGGCCCCGTCTGTTCCATCCCATTGAATAATAACCCTTCCAGTGGTTAAGGTACCGATACTAAAGCTGAACCCGTTGGGGTTAGCAACTGTGTTAGCAGTTGCCACAACAGTATCGCCACCTCCTGTACGCTCAACAAAAATGTCCCGTTCCGCAGGCCCACCTAAAGGACCAACTGTGACGTCAGTTCCTGTTGCAGAGGTGCAAATCGACCCATCTGCAGAGGATGTTTGTGTAGAGCTATTAAACGTGTCTATTGGGGTAAGCCCATACACTACGGCCGTTCCTAACACCAACAATAAGACCAATGCTCCAAACACTACCAATTTTTTTCTCATTTTACTTCTCCTTTGCAAGCCTGATAATCAATGAGTTCCTTGCCACTATAGATAATGCATTATCTATAATCTTCTTAGACGGACTAACTGCAATAAATACTCTCCAAGGTTACTCAATGGGAAATTTTTCCTATTCTATAGGCAAGCTGTGCGTAAAGGAAGCGTGAATGGTTCGGATTTGGTTAGAAGTGCGTTATTGGGGAGCGACGTCAAAGGTGGTGGGAGCGGCGAAGAAACCAGATTAGAGTAAGGATAGCAACGGCCGTTACCATCCCAATCACTCCCCAAACAGGCTTCACAGAATCCGCAGTAGATGCAGGTGGCGTGAGTGTTGATGCAGGCACGGCCGTTACTTGCGCCATAGTTGGCACGGCCGTTTTTGTTGGCTGTGGAGTAGGCGTAATAGTGGTCGGCACGGCCGTTGGCGTTTCAGTAGCAGTGGGCTGCGGAGTTGCAGTTGGTGTGGGAGTCGCGGTAACGGTGGGCACGGGCAGCACCGGTGGCGCACTGCCATCCTTCGCTTGAACCAGATAAAAGGTGGGGCCGCCAATCATGCAGTAATCGCCGATGGGCTGCGAGCAGGGCGCAGCAGGCAGCGTCACCGTGTACACGCCGTTGGTAGCCGTAATGGTTTGCGTCGCACCCCATTGGTCTACCAGCAGAGCAGAATCAGCCGCCGCCGCTACGGCAGCTTCCTGCTCAAAAAAGAGGCGGTTGAACAAAACCATCGTCGTGCGGTCGGATTGGTCAAGACGGAACTGCCCGATGCCATCCCAGCGAACCCGTTCGGTGTGGTGAGCCTGGGCCAGATATTGCACGGCCGTTTCATACGTGCCAAATGCCGGACGCTGGCTGCCATCCTGCCGCAGCAGACCAAACGGTTCCGGGTTCGCGGCGCGGTCGTCGGGCGTGTCTTGCAGCTTGTAGATGGCGATACGCTCTGCCCCGGCAGCCATTGCTGAGACCAGCGCCTGCGGCACAAACGCTGCCTGCTCCTGCTGTGTTACCAGCAAATGCGGCTGCGCCACACGCCAGGCGGGGTCGTCCATCGGCGGCGCGTTCGTCTCCGCCAGCCAGATGGGTTGAGATAGCCCCCGCCGCCGCATAATGTCTTGAAACAAGGTCAGCAAGTCGTAAATTTGATTGGGCTGGAAGTAGAGGTGGGCGCTCGCCACGTCAAAGTAAGTATTGTGCGCGGCGGCTTGCGGATCGGCTAAAAGCTCATCCAGCAGGCGGGCCATGTACTGCTCGGTTCCGGCGTTCACGTCTGCCCAATAGGTGAAGGCAGCCAGGTGAATGGTCACGGCCGGGTTCACGTCTTTGGCGGTGAGATAGGCCACGCGCAGCAACTGCGCAAAGTCGGCCACGCTGCCATCCCAGGTGTGAGCCAGTTCTCCGGCGGGGATGTCGGGTTCGTTCCAGATTGTCCAGTGGGTGATACGGCCGTCATACCGCCCCACCACTTCGCGCACAAACACCGCCCAGGCATTGCCGGGGTCGTTGGCGGGCAGCCAGAGGCCGCGAGGTAGCCCATCATCCCCACGCGCCCAATCGGGGATGCCGATGAGCAGCCCCGTCACTTCGCGCCCGGCGGCAATCTCCGCGTCAAGCTGCGCGTCGTTAATGGGCGGCGTCCAGGCGTCGGGGCCATCACCCTGCACCCTGCCCCAATGAAAGATGATGCGCGTCCAGCCCACGCCCAATTCGGCGGCCGCGTCGGGGTTTTCTGTGGACTCAATCACGCCGAAGGGAGATTGGAGATTAGAGATTGGAGATTGGAAACCAGTAACCAGTAGCCAGTAACCAGTCATCAGTAAACGGAAAACGACGGACAGTGGATGGTTCATGCTAATTGCTAACGGCTAAAGGCTAATTTCTGGAAATGGCGAGTGCCATTGCCAGCCGGGTTCGCCGCTGGCGCGATAATGTTCCAGGCGGCGGATGGTGATTTCGGCAAAGATGGGGTCGTTGTCGGCGGTGTAGACGCGACGGCCGTACCGTTCTGCGGCGAGAAGGGTTGTGCCGGAGTGGGCAAAGAGGTCGAGCAGCAATGCCCCTTCGTCGCTGCTGCTTTGCACCAGCCGTTCGATGGCTTTGAGCGGTTTTTGGGCGTAGCAGCCGGGCACATTTTCCTTCATGCGGTAGAAAACTTGCTGCACATCCACCCAGACATTGCCGGGGCGCAGGGTTTGCGCTTTGCTGCGCTGCAAATTTTCCGTGCGCTGGCCGTTGACCTGCTTGTAGTAGCCGCGCAAAATTTTGGGGATGTCGGTGTAGACGACGTGGAAGGGCGGCTTGCCCTGCACGTAATGCAGCAATTCCTGGCGCACCCACATCCAGTTTTGCTGCGTGCCGTAGCCGCGTTGGTTGCGCAGGGTGATGAGGTTGCGCGGCCGTAAGGCGGGGTATTGGCGCATCAGCAGCATGAAATCGGGCAGGGGTTGGAACTGGTCGCGCACGTCTGCGCCGAGCCAGATGTAGAAATGGGCGTGGACGGCCGTTACCGCCAGCGCATTCTCCACCCAACGGCGGGAAAAGGCCATGTAGTCGTCTAACTTTTGCTTGGAGAGATGCGGGGTGTTGGCCTGCCCCACGCGCAGGTTGTACGGCGGGTCGTTGATGATGAGGTCGGCTTTTGCGCCGGACATGAGGGTTTGCACGGCCGTTTCATCCGCCGCATCTAACACCCCCACGCGATGCCCGGCCACTGGGTCTTCCCAGATTTCGCCGGGCTGCAAGCGGCAGTAGGGCAGCAGCCGTTGGCGCAGTTCGGGGTGGGTGTCGAGGCGGGGCAGTTGTTCGCGCATGGGGGGAGGGGTGTCAGGTGTTCAGGTGTCAAGTGTCACGTACCTGACACCTGAACACCTGACACTAAAGGTAGCCCAGCCCGCGCAGGCGCTCTTCCACCTGCGCTTCTTCTTCGGCGCTGAAGCCGGGGGCGGAGGGGGTGTCGGTGTCGGCTGCGTCGTCGCTAAATATGACGGGGGTGGGGCTGGCGAAGATGTCGTCGAGGACACGGCCGTCCATCACTTTGGGCACGGACGCGCCGACCATGTGCATAATGGTGGGGGCCAAATCGAGGATGTTGGCTTGTGGCAGTTCCCCGGCGGCGCGGATGTCTGGGCCGTAGCCGAAGAAGATGCCTTCGCTGCGGTGGCAGCCGGAGTCGCCGCGAATCTGCTGCGTCATCACTTTGCCCTCGGTAGCGAAGAGGGGGAAGGCGATCATGTTGTATTCGTCGAGGACGAGGTGCAGGTCGGCGCCTTTGGTGGCATGGGGGCCATGATAGGCGTCGTCGCGGGTGTAGAGGCGGGTGACGAGGGAACGGCCGTTCCGATCCTTCAATTCGTGCAGCACATCCGCCACCTGCTGCCGCGTTTGCTCGTAATCTTCCGGGCGCACAATGCCGTGCGGCTCACGCCCTACCAGATTCAGGTACACCTGCCCCACATGCCCCATACTGTAAGCGACTGTGCGGCTCCAATCTACGTTGTCAAAGCTGAGGAATTTGCCGACGATGTTGTTGCGCTTTTCTTTGGACACGCGTGCCGCCAGATTTTGCACGCCAATTTTGGAAGCCAATTGGAAAGCGCTGGAAGGGGTGATGCCGTGCCGGAAAGCGAACGATTTAAGTTGTGTCCAGGCATCTTGCTTCAGTTTTAGCAGTCCCTTCTCCATAAAATAGACATTGAGATTGACCATCTGGTGCAGTGGGCCAAAGCCATGATCGGACATGATCAGGGCGTTGGCATCCGCGGGGAGTTGGTCAAGAAGCTGGCCGATGGTGTTGTCTACAATGGCGTAACCATCACGGATGGCGTGTTCATAGGGGCTGGGTTCGTAGCGCGGATGGTTGTGATCCATGAAGCGCCAAAGGGCGTGTTTCATCACGTCCATCGCCAAAAAGTGGAACATGAGTACGTCCCACGATTCGCGGCGCATGAGTTCCAGCGCCCATTTGCCGCGCAGATGCAGCACGCGGTAAATTTCGTCAATGAATTCAGCTTCGTTGCCGGGCTTGTACTGTACTTTGGGCAAGACTTGGTAGGGGCCGAGGTCGGCTTCGTAGCGGTTAACGATGTCGGCGGGGTGGGAGATACGGCCGTTCGTCGGGCTAAGCATCCCCGAAATTAAAAAGCCATTTACTTCCTGCGGCGGATAGGTGACGGGGACATTCATCACGCCGACGCGGTAGCCCAACTGCGACAGCCGCTTCCAAATGGTGGGCTGCTTTATGCGCGTGGCGTTGACCAATGTAAAACGGGAACCCATCGGTTGAATAAAATCAAAAACGCCGTGCTTGCCGGGATTGCACCCGGTCATAAAAGTGGGCCAGGCGGGGCTGGTCACCGGGGGTAATGTTGAGAGCAGCTCACGATGTACACCTGTTTGCATCAGACGCGCCAGATTGGGCATGTGTCCCGCTTCTGCCCAGGGGCGAATGAGGTTGAAGGTAGCGCCATCGAAGCCAATGATGAGTAGTTTCATAGTTTGTAATCCATATTCAGTGGTCAGTATTCAGTTGTCAGTATTCAGTGGGCAGTAATCAGTATTCAGTAACTGACACACTGATTACTGAATACTGATTACTGGTTACTGTTGATAATCTCTTTCACATAATATACAGGTTTGTTTTGTGTTTCGTAATAGGTGCGGACGAGGAGTTCGGCTAGCAGACCCATGACGAGGAATTGTACGCCGAGGATGATGAGGAGGATGCCCAGGGAGAGCAACGGCCGTTCCCCAATTTGCACTTGCCGGAATGAATCCCAGCCGCCTTGAATGCCTGCCCATAGCTTTGCCAATCCCAAATACAACACAAAGAGGCCGCCCAACCCGCCCAAGGGAATGCCCAACGCACCGAAAAAGTGCATGGGCCGGTCGCCATATTTGCGCAAGAAAATGACGGTGAACAAATCTACTAGCACGCGGAAGGTGCGCGAGATGCCGTATTTCGCCTGCCCGGCTACGCGCGGGCGGTGATTGACGATGACTTCGTCCATGCTGAACCCGGCGAAGTTCACCATTTCGGGGATGAAGCGGTGTAGTTCGCCGTAAAGGTGCATTTCTTGCACCACTTCGGCGCGGAAGAGGCGCAGCGAACAGCCGCGATCATGCAATGGCACTTGTGAGAAGCGGGCGATGAGGCGGTTGGCGATGAATGAGGGTATTTTACGCATGATGAAGGCGTCCTGGCGGTTTTTGCGCCAGCCGTTTATGACGTCGTATCCTTCGTCTAGTTTTGCCAGCAGTTTGGGGATGTCGGCGGGGTCGTTCTGGCGGTCGGCGTCCATGGTGAGGATGAGACGGCCGTTTGCGTGATCGAATCCGGCGGCAAAAGCGGCCGTTTGCCCATGATTACGGCGAAAACGAATGACGACGACATGCGGATCGTCGGTAGCCAGTTCGCGCAGCAGTTCAAAGCTGCCGTCTTTACTGCCATCGTCTACAAAGACGACTTCGTAGTCTAAATTCTGGTCGGCCATCACGGTGGTGATTTCGTTTAGTAACGGCCGTACATTATCCACCTCGTTATAAACTGGGATCACAATGCTCAAATCTTTGCTCGCCATACGTTTCTCCATAACGCCCCCATTTTATCACGAGGGGCGGTGAAGGGTAATTGTCTTTAATCAGAAGGGATATAGGGGAACTTTTCGATGCCGCGAATGAGGTCAAGGAGGTAGTTTTGGTGTTCCATAAACGGGAATTGCTTAACATAATAGCCGTCGAACAGCGTAATCGTCGAAATGGCATTGAGGAAGACCATCAGGGCAAATAGGAAGTAGATACGATGGGACACATTGATGGCAGGTTGCCCGGCGTGGTTGTGGACGATGGTCAGCATGAGGAAGCTGGTTGTGATTGTGAGGGTGTTCCAGCGGTGCATATCCCAGCCGAAAAAGTAGAGCACGAGGGGTGATGAGGAGGCGAGGATGGCAAGCAAAATGATGGTGGGTTTGGCCGATGCTTGTTTGAGGATGAGGGCGGTGATGTAAATGAAGAGGAGGAAGCTGGGAACCGTGACCAGAACTGACTGCCGTAGTTCCATCAGCCGTTCGGGTGTCCAGCGATTTATTGTGCGCTGAAAGTTTTCGGCAAAGTCTCTGTGCAAGACGCTGAAGGCGTCTTTGCGCAATGGGTAGTCCAGGTTGGCTTGTAGATTGGCGTATAGTTGGTCTGTTTGGCTTTGGTCAGGTGTGTATTTGCTGATGGTGAAGACGAGGGCGAGGATGATGGCCGAAAAGAGGGTGAGGAGGGCTAGTTTTTTGACACGGCCGTTTTCCCCAATCGTGAGCAGCAATGACATGAAATTGACCGGGAAAAAGATGACGAGAATGGCTTCATGAATGAGCAGGGCGATAGGCATGGCGATGACGAGAAAGAGCATTTTTTTGCGGAAGGTGCGCAGGCGCAGGGTGAGGAGGGTGAGCAGCAGCCCGATTTGGTCGAAGTAGCCAATGGTGTGCGCCAAAAAGACGATTGCCATGCTGGAGATGAAGACGAGGAGAGCGCCGATCAGGATGGGGTTACGGCCGTTCACAGTGTCAACGATGAGCATACTCAACAGCAGCATGTTAATGGCAAAGAGGATGCTGCTGAAAATGACGAAAAACTCATACGAGACGAAAAAGGGGCTGCCCAAATGGGTCATGGCCTCACCCAAAAGCCCCCGTTTGACAAACCCCAGATCGTAGTTAAATAAAAAATGGCTGTAAGACCACATGTTGGGATAGCGGATCCCTCTGAGAATAGAAAACCCCAAGATTGTCAGTGCAAAAAAGCGCCAGAATTTGTGATTTAATGGAAGTTTTAGTTGAAGGGTTTTGTCATCTGTCATCTGTTTTTCTCCGGGCATTAGATTTGACAAATTTTCAGAATTTGTCAAATCTTGCGGCAAGCGTAGCTTATCACTAGCAAGCGGGTTATAGTGTCAAGGTAAGTGAAATTTTTTGCAAACATAGGTATGTGTATGAAGGTTTCTGTGATTGTGACCGTTTTGAATGAGGGAGAGGCGATACGGCCGTTACTCGACTCCCTTATCCAACAAAGCCGCCAGCCCGATGAAGTCGTCATTTGTGATGGCGGCTCCAGCGACAACACCCTGGAAATATTGCAAGAATATACTACCTGGCTGCCACTCAAAGTCATTAGCGAACCAGGTGCTAACATCAGCCACGGGCGCAATGTCGCCATTGCCGCCGCCGCTGGGCCAATCATCGCCTCGACGGATGCTGGCGTGGTGCTAAATCCCTACTGGTTGGAAGATTTGGTACATCCCATCGAAGAGCAGCGTGCGCCGGTTGCCAGCGGTTGGTTTGAACCAGACCCATTTACCGATTTTGAAGTTGTCATGGGCGACACGGTGCTGCCTTCGCGTCACGATATTGACCCGGAGGAGTTCTTGCCATCCAGTCGCTCGGTCGCTTTCCTGAAATCAGCCTGGGAAGCCGTAGGCGGCTATCCAGAATGGCTAGATTACAGCGAGGATTTGATTTTTGACCTGGCCCTGCGCGAGAAGTATGGGGCGTTTCCATTTGTGGATACGGCTGTTGCCTACTTCCGGCCTCGTGGCAGCCTGCGCTCCTTCTTTCGCCAATACTACCTCTACGCTCGCGGCGATGGCAAAGCCAACCTGTGGGCCAAAAGGCACGTTGTGCGTTACCTCACCTACCTGCTCGGACTGCCCATTTTGCTGCGTCTTATCTGGCACGAACGTAAAGCCGGATTGCCGCTGCTGCTCTTGGGTGTGGGCACATATTGCCGTCGCCCTGCCACTCGTCTGTGGGGTGATACATGGGGTTGGCGTCCCCCCGCACGGCTGCGGGCTTTCGCCCTCATTCCCATCATCCGTCTGGTTGGCGATGTAGCGAAGATGATTGGCTACCCGGTGGGCCTATGGTGGCGGATGCAAAATCGCCATCAGGTATGAGCAATTCTTGCCTTCGGGATTGAACCGATCTGGTTGCAAACTTACGGTTTACTCAGGTTAAATTTAGGCAGGGCTAACCTTTTGTTTTTAAAATCCTTTATGAAGTCGCCCAAAAAGAGTGTGCTTATGGTTTCCCTCCTGGCCATAAGCGCACTCTTTTTTTATGGTTGAATCCCATTTGTCAATTTACATAAACTCTGGAAATGCGCGTGTTAATGTTTGTCAAAATTTCGTAGGGAATGGTTCCAGCCCAATCTGCTAAATCTTCGCAAGTAATGGATGTACCATTTTCTGCTTCGCCAATTAAGATAACGGCATCCCCATTGTACGCACTGTCCCATTCAATATTGACCACAACTTGATCCATGCAAATGCGCCCCACTACCGGGTAACGCTTGCCGCGAATGATCACCTCGGCACGGCCGGACATGCTGCGGAAATAGCCGTCACCATACCCCACCGGCACAGTCACGGCCCGCACCATGTGGTCGCTCTGCCAGGTGGAGCCATAGCTAACGGGATGCCCCGGCTGGATCACTTTGAAGTAGACTACCTGTGATTTCCACGAAAGAGCAGGCTGCACGACAACCGTGCGCTGCACTTCATCGGAGGGATAGACGCCGTAGAGTAAAATGCCTGCCCGCACCATATCGAAATGACTTTCGGGCAACTGCAAGATGCCACCGGAATTTGCCATGTGGCGCAGCGGTGGCGGCGCAAAACCCCGCTTTTCGTAGAAGGAGAGAACCTGGTTGAAGCGTTGCAGTTGTAAGTGGGAATAGCTTAAATTGGCGGCGTCGCTGTTGGCAAAGTGGGAGTAGATGCCTTCGATGTGGCAGTGGGTGGCGTGTACGGCCGTTTCCAACAGCCCCTCCGCATTATAATAATGCACCCCAATCCTCTCCATCCCCGTGTCAATTTTCAGGTGAACGCGGGCCTGCACCCCCATTTGCGCCGCCGCCGCATCAATCTGTTGCAGCTTTTCAATGGATGAGGCCGTGAGGGTCAAATCATGTTGCAAAAAGAGGGGAATCTGATTGCCTAAAATACCGCCCAAAACCAAAATCGGCGTGGTAATGCCCGACTCGCGCAGCAAAATACCCTCTTCCAATACGGCCACACCCAAATAGGGCACTCCTAGTCGCTCCATATGCTGCGCTACCTCCACCAGCCCATGCCCATACGCATTCGCTTTGAGGATGGCCAGTACCTTTGCCGGGGTGACGTGTTGCTGGATGGCATAATAGTTAGCCGTCAACCGCGCCCGGTCAATTTCGGCATAGGTTGGGCGCACAATGCCGCTGCTGCTAATGGTTGGTTCGTTCAAAAAAGCCATGCGCCCATTGTAGCAACTTATGCCAATTTGAGTGTATTGAATATACGGCGATAGCATACATAAAAGCCCCTGCCGTCAGGGGCTTTTTGCTTGACTATTGCTCTTTAGTTGGTTGTTCTATTTATGGATAGATATTACCATTGACCTTTCCCCGAAAAAGTGGACATAGCGAAAAGGCAGAGTACACTTTTTTCGGAGGAACAAATGACAACCAAAAAACGAACCTATTCAGCAGAGTTCAAACAAGAAGCAGTGCGCTTGTGGGAAACAAGCGGCAAAAGTGCGATGGCAATCGAGCGCGAACTCGGCATCACGCATGGGCTGCTGAATAAATGGAAGCGCAAGCTCAAAGATGAAGGTGAAGCGGCTTTCCCCGGCCAAGGGCATCTGACGCCAGAACAAGAAAAGATACGGCAACTGGAACGAAAGTTAGCCATCGCTGAACAAGAACGAGACATTCTAAAAAAAGCAGTGGCCATCTTCAGCAACCCAAAGTCATGAGATACCAGTTTATCGAAGACCATCGGCAAGAATTCCGGGTCAGGCTTATGTGCCAGGTATTGGACGTCTCCTCAAGCGGCTATTATGCCTGGCGCAAACGGCCGTCCAGTGCGCGGGAGATGGCGAATAACACACTGCTCAAAGAGGTCAAGGCGGCTCACCAGGCCAGCAATGGGGTCTACGGCAGTCCGCGCATCTATCATGAAGTGAAAGGGAAAGTAAGTTGCAGCCAAAATCGTGTCGCTCGCCTGATGAAAAAGCATGGCATTGCCGCCAAGCAGAAGAGGCGATATAAACGCACCATCCAAGCAAACGGAGCGCATCCAGTGACCCCTAATCTGGTAGACAGGGATTTTTCGGCCACAGCACCCAATGAGAAGTGGGCCACGGACATCACCTACATTCCCACGTTAGAAGGCTGGCTGTATCTGGCCGTCGTTTTGGATTTATTCTCGCGCCGCATTGTTGGCTGGGCGATGTCAGCACGGATGACCAGTGAGCTCGTCGTGGATGCGTTGCACATGGCCATTCGGGAACGTACGTCAACCACCCCCTGGCTTGATTCACCACTCTGACCGAGGCAGCCAGTATACGGGCCTACTGTATCAACAACTGTTAAAGAGCCACCACTTTCAGGTGAGCATGAACGGCACAGGCAATTGTTACGACAATGCCCCAGCTGAGAGCTTTTTTGGCAGCTTGAAAACGGAACTGGTGCATCATATTTTCTACGAAACCCGTGCGCAGGCACGCACCGACATTTTCTTTTACATTGAAGCGTTCTACAATAGGCAACGTCGCCATTCGACGCTGGGCTATGTCAGCCCGGCCGCTCATGAAGCGGCCTATTATCAACATCAGTTAGCCTTAACTTGATGTCCACTAAAATGGGGGAAGGTCAGTTCGTGATTGGTACGCTCGATTGGATGCAGCTACTGGAGTACGTGCAGTAAGCTCAATCACACTTCCATTGCACATTTCATACACATTCCACCATGTCCATCCTATCGTGTCAATAGCCGGGCCTTCTCCCCATGATCCCATAGCACTTTCGATTTGCGCCCGCCATCGAATGGAATCCAATGTAATATTGTATTTTCGAGCATTAGCCACCGAACCAGCAAAGGATTGACTGGCACAGCAACCTGCGAATGTTGTTTGGTAAAGAGTAACCATTGCCAGTAGCGTTAAAATAACCACTGTAATTTTCATAATCAAGTTTTTACGGAACATGACGTTCTCCTTCTGCAGAATCAATTTCTTGGGCCAGCAAATTGGCAATTTCCTCAGGTAATTGATTTGCCCACTTGACCGTTTGGGTCTCGGTGCGCCCCAAAACGCTTTCTGAACCATCCTCTAATAGCAAAATAATTTCTCCTTGAAGCGGTTCTCCAGTTTCTCTATTAAAGTTCTCTTTAATTAGATGACCGATAGCAAATTGCCCATCTACCTCTTCCATTGAAATGGGAGCGTGCATTTCCCTGGCTGTGAACGTGATAACCAATTGACCGTCTACATTCGATTCTTCTTTACTTAAAAGGCTGGTTTGCAAAGCATTGAGGCTATATCCTTCATAAATCACAGGCGGGGCGCTTTCATATTTCATGTTCATAGCGAAAACTTGATATATACCTTCGCGAAATGTGGAGAACTGCACGGTATTTCCTTCCAAATCGCGCATAATGTTGACCATTTGGGTAATGGAACCGGACTCGTCGAGCAAATACCAGGTATCAGCAAGGTAATCCTCCGGTATCGTTATCCCATTTGGTAATGTTCCATACTCTTTTTTAGCTTGATCATAAAAAGTAACGATATGCCACCATCCAGGCTTTTCGGAAAGAGATTGAAGCCAATGGGTAAGAAGTTGGTTTCGTTCTGCTGCTACAACTTCATTCGTCAGGTTTGTTGATAGAGTGGGCTGGTTGTCAGGCGAGGCTATTTGGCTTGTTTGGGTCAGAGGGTTTTCAGATATATTGATGATGCTCTGTTCTGCTCGAACGTGCGCAAGAACGAGTGTTAATAGGATGAACAATGTGAGTAAAGTTACCCCAGAACCCAGTAAGATATATTGGGTTTTCTTTTGCATTATCAAAACTCCTTGATTTTTTTGAGTTGTGTCAACACGGCAGTTATCGTAAAACATTTCCCCACAAAACACATCGGCGGATCAGGCAACCTTTTCTGCCCAATCCGCCGATAACATGGTAATTTATTGTTATGAGGATGGCTATTTCGAAATTAAGTTCAGCCTAATGGCTTGCACCACAGCCCCCACCCGCGATGTAACCCCTAATTTAATGTAAATATTTTCCAGGTGAGAGCGCACCGTTCGGTCAGCTATATTCATCGTCTGCGCAATTTCTGCATTGGTTTTTTCTAATGCCAGCAGTTGCAAGATCTCTAGTTCCCGGTCTGTTACATCATTTCCCACGTTTGCTTGCTGAGGCTGCACAAGCCTGGGTAACAGGTCAATGCTCACCCAGGTTTGGCCCTGAGCGATTGCATCAATCGCTTCTAGTAGTTTGCCCGGTGTGTCACTTTTCAAGATGACACCATTGACCCCCTGTGCAACTAACTGCCGCAAACTAGTTTCTTCAGTACTAGACAACATCACTAGTATTTTGCTAGTAGGGCACTGTTCTTTGATGTCATCCAGAATTTTTACCAAAGGTGAATCAGTCACATTGGTAGAAAGGAGAAGGATGTCGGGGCAAAACTCCTCACAGTTTTGACGTAGTTCATGGCGATCAGTGACTTCCCCAACCAGTGTCATATCATCAGTCGTGGAAAGAAGGGTGCGAATAGCCGGATGCAATAAGCGATGTTGGTCAGCTAATAATACACGAATCAAGATTTCCTCCATTGGCCTGGCATAGGCACATCATTTCAATATTTGTAGATTGAATTATGAAACGATTGGTAAATGAATACCATTACCATATTTTCCCCCCTACCACTTGTCAAGAGAGCGTATGCTTAACGTAGACAAATTTTCATGCGAGGCTGTTGCCTTTCGCCGCTTGCAATTGCCCTACCCAATCCGTACAATACAGGTTGTCATACAATTACATAGTGGAACACGGCCGTTCGGGAGAGAATCTTCTTCAAAAACACACAGAAGAAACGGGTCGCCGAAGGGGCAAGGGAGATTATGATACTCCTGAAACTCTCAGGCAAAAGGACCGGGCGGACGCGCAACTCTGGAAAGTTTGTTACAGTAAACAGTGGGCAGTAAACAGTAGAAAGCTCATACCAGATATACTGATTATCGATTACTGATTACTCAAAACGGACACCGAAGGTGCAAAAAGCGGCGGCAAAACCACGCTTTGAATCTCTCAGGTTAATGACAGAGGACGCTGGCAAACAAACCCTTGTTTGCCATGCGTCCTTTTTTGTTGTTGGCGGCTGGTAGCTGGTAGCTAGTCAACAATCAGCAACCAACAACTCGTAACCAGCTACCAATAACCCTTTTTACCCTGGAGGCAATTGAAATGAGCAAGATTTTAGATGGATATCTGTACACCAAAGAAGATGAGTGGATTAAAGTGGAAGATGGCATTGGCACAGTGGGTATCACTGACCACGCCCAAGACTCCCTCTCCGACATCGTGTACCTGGAACTGCCCAATGAGGGCGATTTCTTTGGCATTGGCGAAACCTTTGGTGTTGTCGAATCGGTGAAAGCGGCCGCCGATTTGTATATGCCCGTGTCTGGCGATGTAACGGCCGTCAACGAAGCCCTCATCGACACGCCCGAACAAGTCAACAGCGAACCCTACGACGCCTGGATGATCAAAGTCAAACTCAGCGAGCTATCCGAATTAGACGATCTAATGGACGCCGCCGCCTACACCGCCTTTTGCGAAGAACGCGAGTGAACAGGAATCAGTATTCAGTATTCAGTAACCAGTAACCAGTCTGACTACTGACCACTGAATACTGAATACTGACCACTGATTACCATCCCCCGGAGGATTCCCATGACCCCAATTTCCCCCACTGCGAGCAGCAACGGCTCCAGTCAAATAAAGAACCGTGACTTATTAACCCCCACAGACCATTTTGTAGATCGGCACCTCGGCTCTACCGGCGCAAAGGTGCAAAAGATGCTTGATGCACTAGGTGTTCCCTCGCTAGATGCACTGATTGATGAAACCATTCCCGCCAACATACGCATGGGGCAGCCCTTGCAGCTAGAAACCCCGCGCAGCGAATCCGAAATCCTCACTGAACTACGCGCCATCGCTGCCCAAAACCAAACCTACCGCAGCTTCATCGGCATGGGGTATTACGATTGCACCATGCCCCCCGTCGTCCTACGCAACATCTTTGAAAATCCTGGTTGGTATACACAGTACACCCCTTATCAGGCCGAAATTGCCCAGGGGCGGCTGGAAGCGCTGCTCAATTTCCAGACAATGATCAGCGACCTGACCGGCCTGGAAATTGCCAACGCTTCCCTATTAGATGAAGGCACGGCCGCAGCCGAAGCCATGACCCTTTGCGAACGCAATAAATCGCGCAAATCCAAAGCCACTGCCTTCTTCGTCTCCGACAAATGCCATCCGCAAACCATAGATGTGGTGCAAACCCGCGCCGAACCGCTGGGCATTGATGTGATTGTCGGCAACCACAACACCTTTGATTTCAGCACTCCGGTTTTTGGCGTGTTAGTACAATACCCCGACACCGACGGCAACGTACTGGACTACGAAACCTTCATCGCCAAAGCACACGACAACGACGCCCTGGCCGTCGTCGCCACCGACTTGCTGGCGCTGACTCTGTTGCGTACCCCCGGCGAATTTGGCGCGGACGTTGCCGTTGGCAACAGCCAGCGTTTTGGCGTGCCAATGGGATACGGCGGGCCGCACGCCGCTTTTATGTCTACTCGTGAGAAATTCATGCGCACCATGCCCGGCCGTCTCATCGGCGTGTCGGTAGATTCGGCGGGCAAACCGGCGATGCGCCTTGCCTTGCAGACCCGCGAGCAGCACATTCGCCGCGAACGGGCCACGAGCAATATTTGCACGGCGCAAGTTCTGCTGGCAATCATCGCCTCCATGTATGCCGTCTATCACGGCCCGGATGGGCTGAAGCGCATCGCCCAGCGCGTGCATTTGCTGACGCTGACGCTGGGTAAAGGGCTGCAAGCATTAGGTTACACGCTGAACGACGCGCCGGTTTTCGACACCTTGAAAATCAGTGACGGGCCGCTTTCGCAGGAAGAAATCCGCGCAGCGGCGCTGGCGCATGAGGTGAATTTGCGCTACTTTGCCGATGGCGCGGTGGGCATTTCGCTGGATGAGATTACGCTGGTGAAGGATTTACAGACGCTGTTTGCCATCTTTGGCGCGGCGGAGGGGCAGTTGGATGTGGCCGCGTTGGCGGACAGCGTGACATTGGGTTATGAGCAGACGCACGGCCGTACCAGCGCCTATCTCACTCATCCCGTCTTCAACAGCTACCACTCGGAAACAGAAATGATGCGCTACATTGTGCGCCTGCAATCCCGCGACCTCTCGCTGACGCACTCCATGATTCCGCTGGGGTCTTGCACGATGAAGCTGAATGCCACCGCGGAAATGCTGCCAGTGATGTGGCCGAAGTTTGGTTCATTGCATCCCTTTGTGCCGCGTGAGCAGGCCGCCGGGTACACGATTTTGTTTGAACGGCTGGAAAAATGGTTGGCGGAGATTACGGGATTTACGGCCGTTTCCCTACAACCCAACTCCGGCGCACAAGGCGAATACACCGGCATGCAAGTCATCCGCGCCTATCACAAGTCGCGGGGCGAAGGCCACCGCAACATCTGCCTCATTCCCAGTTCGGCGCACGGCACAAACCCGGCCAGCGCCGCGCTGGCGGGCATGAAAGTGGTCGTCGTGGCCTGTGATGATGGCGGCAACATTGATGTGGCCGATTTACGCGCCAAAGTGGAAAAGCACAGCGACAATCTGGCGGCGATTATGGTCACATATCCATCCACGCACGGTGTCTTTGAAGAGGCCATCGAGGAGATTTGCGCTATCGTGCATGAGCATGGCGGGCAGGTGTACATGGATGGCGCGAACATGAACGCGCAGGTGGGGCTGACCCGCCCCGGAGACATGGGCGCGGATGTGGTGCATCTGAATTTGCACAAGACGTTTGCCATCCCGCACGGTGGCGGCGGCCCCGGCGTTGGCCCGATTGGTGTGGCGGCGCACATCGCGCCCTTCTTGCCCGGTCATGTGGTGGTGGATGGCGTCGGCGGTGAGCAGGCGATTGGCGCGGTCTCTTCTGCGCCCTGGGGCAGCGCCAGTGTGTTGCCCATCTCCTACGCCTACATCGCCATGATGGGTGCGGAAGGATTGGCGCAGGCGACGAAGATGGCGATTTTGAATGCGAATTACATCGCTCATCGCCTCGACGCGCATTTTCCGGTGCTGTACAAGGGCAAGAACGGCCGTGTCGCTCACGAATGTATTATCGATTTACGGCCGCTCAAGGAGTTTGCCCCGGTGGATGACGTTGCCAAGCGGCTGATGGATTTCGGCTTCCACGCGCCGACGATGAGTTTCCCCGTACCCGGCACGCTGATGATTGAGCCGACGGAAAGCGAGTCGCTGGAAGAGTTGGAACGCTTTATCGAGGCGATGATCTTCATCCGCCAGGAAATTGCGATGATTGAACAGGGGGATTGCGACCCGCAAAATAACGCCCTGCACAATGCGCCGCATACGGCGGAGGTGGTGAGTGGGGATGTGTGGGAACGGCCGTACTCTCGTGAACGCGCCGCCTATCCATTGCCCTGGGTGCGGGCGCATAAATTCTGGCCGGCCGTCGGCCGCATTGACAATGTGTACGGCGACCGCAATCTCTTCTGTACCTGTGTGCCCGTAGAGGCGTATAGTGAAGATGTGGGGCTGGAGTTGGAACTGCCAGCGGTGTGAGCGGTTAGCTTTTAGCGATTAATTAGCAAAAAGCCCGGAGAGCAAAATCGATCTCCGGGCTTTTTTTATGCCAACACTTTCACCAGATGGTACTTCTTTTTCCCTTTGCGCAGCACCATAAATTGCCCTTCGATGCTGTCAGTCATTGTTACCACTTGCTCGGTGTCGCTGACACGCTGATTGTTGATGTAAATTCCGCCGCCCTGCACAGCGCGTTTCGCGGCCCCCTTGGACTGCTCCACGCCGGTTAGGGTCAGCAAATCCACCAACGCCATCCCTTCGCCGATAAACTCGTTTTTTGCCACTTCGCTGGAGGGTACGTCGGCGAAGATGTCGCGGATGTCGCCCGCGTCCAAGCCATCCAGGTCGCCACCGAAGAGGACGGCCGATGCTTTTTCGGCTTTGGTAACGGCCGTTTCCCCATGTACCAACTGCGTTACCTCTTGGGCTAGCTTACGTTGTGCTTCACGCAGATGCGGCCGTTCCAGCAATGCCACATCCAACTCCGCCACCTCTTCACGGTTTAACCAGGTGAAATAACGCAGGTAATTGATCACATCGGCGTCATCCGTATTCAGCCAGAATTGGTAGAAGCGGTATGGCGACGTGCGCTGCGGCGAAAGCCAGATTGTGCCGCTTTCTGTTTTGCCAAACTTGGAGCCATCCGCTTTGGTGATGAGGGGGTATACCAGCCCAAACGCTTTTTCGCCGCGCAGTTTGCGGATGAGTTCCACTCCAGCGGTGATGTTGCCCCATTGGTCACTACCACCTGTTTGCATGGTGCAGCCCTGATGATCAAATAGGTGCAAAAAATCGTAGGCTTGCAGCAGCATATAGCTGAATTCGGTGAAGGAAATGCCGCTTTCGCGGTCCACGCGGGACTTCACCGAATCTTTTGCCATCATGTAGTTGACGGTGAAGTGTTTGCCCACATCGCGCAGGAAATCCATGAAGCTGATATTGTTCAACCAATCGGCGTTGTTGATGATGCGTGCCGGGTTGCTTTTGACCTCGAAATCGAGAATCATCGCCATCTCTTTTTGGATGCCGACGAGATTGGCCTCGATTTGTTCCCGCGAGAGCAAAGTGCGTTCGCTGGATTTGCCGCTGGGGTCGCCAATCATGCCTGTGCCGCCGCCGGCGATGGCAATGGGCGTGTGTCCATAGCGTTGTAATCGCGCCAGTTGCATCAGCGTGACCAGGTTGCCGATGTGTAAGGAATCGGCGGTGGGATCAAAGCCGTTGTAGACGGTGACTTTTTGATTGCTTAGAATGTCAGGGGCGCCTTCGGTATGGTCGTAGACCAGACCACGCCATTTCAGTTCATCGAATGCGTTTGTGCTCATGCGTTCACTCCAATTTTTGTTAATTGTGATCGTAACTGCCGGAGCAGTGGTTGTCAAAACAAAAAAAGACGCGGTTGTCACACCGCGTCTTTTGGGTTTTATGGGTTAGATGGTAACGGCCGTACTTACCCCAGACAAACAAACCTGTCACGCGGATGTGATCGTGTCTGCTTGCTATAATAATAGGGGAAGGAAGCCATTAACAATATCATGAGCAGAGCATATCAAGAAGCCAGCAGCTTGTCAACGGCAGCCGACAATTGTGCTAGATTACGCACAGAAAATACTTCGTCACAAAGGGGAGCATACTCCAGCATGTCGCTGTCGCCTGTGCCCCATTCGCGTACCTGCTCCGGGTTGAACCAGACCAGTTTCCGCACCCGGCGCTGTAAGTCTTTGATCAGGTCTATGCGTGGGGCGTTGTAGTTGTTACGGCCGTCTCCCAAAATGATGAGGGTGGTACGGCCGTTCACCACATTCAAATGTTGTTGGCAAAATGTTTCCAGGCAGCTTCCCAAATCCGTGCCGTAAGGGCGATAGGGCAGCATTTGCCGCAGTGTCTCAAATGCTGCATCCGGTTCATTATGGCGAATGTGTTCCAATACCTCGTTTGGCACTTCCACCAGCCGGTCATAAAAAGCGAAGCTCTTCATCTTCGACACCTGATCATGTAGCGCGTGCGTCAGGTGTAACATGAATTCCACCACGTTTTCTGTCGAGCGGGATACATCACACAAAATCACCAGACTGGGTTTCAGCTTGCGCTTTTTATACTTCAATTCTACAGGCACACCGCCGTACCGTTGATTGGCGCGGATCGTTCCCTTTGAGTCAAACTTGCCTTTGCTGCCGCGCTTGCGTCGCAGCGCGGCCCGCGTGCGCAGCTGCGTTACCAGCCGTTGCACTTCTTTGCGGAGGATGTCCATTTCAACGGCCGTCAGCGAGTGAAACGGCTTGTACATCAAATCGGAGCCATGCAAATCTTCCGGGCGGTTGGCACGCTGCTGCGAAATTTGCAGCCCAATTTGCTGCGCCACCTGCTCTGCTAACGCTTCACGGTTGGCCTCAACCACGCCCATCAACTTTTCGATGACCTGTTGGCTCATGCCCATTTCTTGCAGCCTTTGTACCAGCTCTTGAATCTGGTCTTCCAGGTGGGCGAAGCCCATTTGCTGCAACATGCGCCGTGTCACCCAGCGTGCTTGCTGCGGATTATCTGCCCATTCTGCGCCAGCCCGCCGTGCCAATTCTTCTAACTCCTCTTTTGTTGGCCCTTCACCACTGGTCAGCCAATCGAGCAGTTGCTGCAAACGGCCGCTCATCGCTTGCAACGCCGCTTGCAACATCTGCTGTTCATCGGGGGAGAGGTCTTCGCTGGCATTCTGCATCGCCGGGCCGCCACTGCCAAAGTAGAGCGGGAACAACTCGTCAAACGCGGCAAAATCATCCGCTTCCTTCACCAAAGTTGCCCGCAGCGATTCGCGGAAGAGGTCTTTGTTGACGATGCCCAGCACCTCCACCGCCCGCAGCGCGTCCATAGATTCCGCCAGCGACACGCGCACCCCCGCCGCCCGCAGCCCCCGCACAAATTCGATAACTCGATCCTCCATAGGTCGTCTCCCGATTAAAGGCGGGAGATTAGAGATTGGAGATTAACGAATCTCCAATCTCTAATCTCTCAATTATCGGTTATACCGTCCCCGGCTGCCGCCATCGCCCATCATGCGGCGGGCTTTGGCTACGTCTGATTCGTATTTCAGCAGCACAGTCAGGGTGTTGTTCAGCGTTTTCTCGTCAATTTCTTTGGCGTTTAGCGTGACCAGCGCCCGCGCCCAATCCAGCGTTTCGCTGATGCTGGGCACTTTGCGCAAATCCATGTTGCGCAATTGCTGCACGACGGCCACCGCTTGCTGCGCCAATGCTGGCCCCAGATTGGGCACTTTCAAGCGTACAATATCCAGCTCTGCCTCCAGTGCGGGGTAATCCACATAGAGGTAGAGGCAGCGGCGTTTCAGCGCTTCGCTGAGTTCGCGGGTGTTGTTGCTGGTGAGCAGCACCATGGGCTGATGTTTGGCGGCAATCGTGCCCAATTCGGGAACCGTTACCTGAAAATCACTCAACACTTCCAGCAGGAACGCTTCAAATTCCACGTCGGCGCGGTCAATTTCGTCAATGAGCAGCACGACGGGTTCGTCGGCGGTGAGGGCGGTGAGGAGGGGACGGGGGAGGAGGAAGTTTTCGGAGAAGAAGACGTCTTCTTCTTGGGCGAGGCGCTGCGCGGCTTCGGCGAGGTTGTTGACATCGCCCAACATATTGCGCAAGGTGTCGCGCAGTAGTTGGGTGTAGAGCATTTGCTTGGCGTATTCCCATTCGTAGAGGGCTTTGCTTTCATCTAGCCCTTCGTAGCATTGCAGGCGCACGAGGGGCGCACCGAGCGCTTTGGCCCATACTTTTGCCAGTTCGGTTTTGCCAACGCCGGCGGGGCCTTCGGCCAAAATCGGTTTGCACAGGGATTGTGCCAGGTAAACGACGGTACTGATTTCATCGGATGCGATGTATTGCTGGTGACTCAGCCTGGTTTGTACGTCGGCAATATCTTTGAACATGGGTTTTCTCCGTTTTTAAATAATCTTAGGAACCGCGTTCCTCAGAAGGAACGCGGTTCCTCAACGATGGAAAAATTGTAGAACGGGCGGAGGGAATGGTAAAGTGGCTGATGGAAAAGGTGAAAGGGTTCTAATCTTGCGGCAAGTTGTAGGCGAGGTAGGTGTGGGTGTGAGTGTGCCGGAAGCCGAGGCTTTGGTAGAGGTGGATGGCGGCGCTGTTGCTGCGCCAAGCGGTGATTTTGACGGTGGCGGCGCCGCGTTGTGCCAGTTGTTGCAGGGTGGCGGTGAGGAGAATACGGCCGTATCCTTTCCCCTGCCATTTCGGCACGATACCAATAGGCTCAATCTCGCCTACCGTGTCATCCAGCCGCAGCCAGGCGAAGCCGATGGGAAGTGAGGAGTGGCGAGTGGCAAGTGGCGAGTGGAGGAAGAGGAGGTCGGCGGGGCTGGCGAGGGTGGCTTTGACTTCGGCAGGGGTGAAGGGTTGATACCAGGGATGGGGAGAGAAGGCTTTGTTGTAGAGGGTGAGAAATGTGGTGACGGCCGTTTCCCAATTAGCAATGAACAATGAACAATTATCAAACTCTGTTTGTTCATTGTTCATTGCTAATTGTTCATTGACCAATGTCCATTCTTCGTGTTCGATGAAGAAGCCGCAGGCGCGGAGGAAGTGGGCAGCGGGGCTGTTCGTGTCGCTGACGCTGTGAGAAAGCTGCCAGGTTCCAGTTTTTGCCAGGTCTTGGATGAGGCGTTGCAGGAGATGACGGCCGTACCCCCGGCGCTGGTATTGTGGCAGGATACGGCCGTCCAGTTCCAGCAGCCCCGGCAGGCCGGGGACAGGTAGGGTGAGGGCGTAGCCAACGGCCGTGTCTCGTTCATTGGCGATGATCCAGATACGGCCGTTGCCCTGGCGCAGCCGGGCCGGGAACAGGTTGCGGTGTGTGGGGGTGAGAACGGCCGTATCCGTTAAGCGAAACCCGCGTACATTCATGAAACAAGTTTAACATTCTCCTTTTGTACGTTCCAAAAAAGACCTTGACCACAGCAGGGGGGAATGATAGAATTCTCTCCGCTTGCCCTCATCGTCTAGGGGACTAGGACGTAAGCCTTTCAAGCTTAAAACCGGAGTTCGAATCTCCGTGAGGGCATTGTTAAAAAATTGAGTATTCAATTGTTAAGGTTTCCAAGAAGCCCCGGTCGTCGCCCACCAGCAAGTTCCGGGGCTTTTTGCTAATTATATTTTGATTTATACAAGGTACTAATCCGCATTTAGGCGGTGGTTGTTTTAACAGTGGGGGCCTGGGGGCTGCGGGGAGGAATGATGAGTGAGAATACTGAAAAAGCGCAACCATCAAAAGTTCGCAAAGTATTACGGGTTGTGCTGGCAATTGTCGGCGGTTTGTTTGTTTGTGTATGCGCACTTGTTGGATGGATGATTTACGATATGAGTACACCTGAAGGACAGGCTACGGCTACGGAGCGGGCGGTTCAACGCACGGTGGACGCTGTTGCCGAAGCGACGGCGCAAGTCTATGCTTCACAAACGGCCGTTGTGGTGGCGACCAACTCCGCTATTGCAACGGCAACTGAATTGGCCCGGCCCACAAATACGGCCACGCCTATCCCAACGATTACAAATACGCCCTTGCCAACAGCAACCCCTACGCCCAAGCCGTCGGCTACGCCCGACGGCCGTTCCCGTGAGCAGGCTGCCCCGCCTGGATTTACGGTCGTTTCTGAAGATATGGCCCTGGGCGTGGCGCAGGTGTCCGAGCCAACACAAGATTATTTGCAACGAGCTAACATGTTCAATCCAAGCCCGGAGCAAGGTAATCGAACTTTAATGGTGACGGTTGCGGCTACGTGTTTGAAAGACGCCAATGATACATGCGCGATTTACCCCAGTGACTTTGAGCTATTCGGCTCCGCCGGGATTATCCATCGGCGTATCATCAATATCGTAAGCGTTCCAGACGAGTTGGACGATGTAGAGTTCTTTGGTGGCGCAACCGTTGAGGGCTGGCTGGCCTTCGAGGTTGATCGAGATGAAACGGACTTGATTTTAACCTACGAGCCGCTGTTCGGCACGCAAGTGTACTTACAAGTATCCCTGGATGATGTGGAAATATTGAGATGATTTTAAGGTACTAAGCCGCTTTCGGGCGGTTGATACATTCCCCTTCTTCGATAGGTTAGTCGCCAGGTAAGAATGGGGAGAAGAAGGCTTCTTGCGCTCTGCGTAGGGAGTCTTTTTTTATTCAGACTTCCTACGCAGAGACAGCTTGAAATCCGAGACGGTCAAGCTCGTTAATGAGCTTTTCCGCCTCTTCCCTCCGCACTAACTCTACGTCGGAAGCCGGAACAAGAACAGTGTTTTTGTCGCCAACTGTGAGGCTATTTGGGAAACGGCCGTCATTGTTCCAGTTATGGATTGTTTGACGACTGCACCCAAAAAGCTGCGCCAGTTCAGCGACCGTGTACAGCTTCTCTTGCATTTCTGCCTCCGCTTTGAGTAATAGAAATTTATCCATGCCGAAATCCTACACTATTGCACCGCCCTTGTCAACTGACTTGACAAAATCAATTAGATATAGTTTTGTCAAATGAATTGACAAATGTAAAGCTGATGGTATAATATCAAATAGTTACACAGCCCCTCCCCAGGGGAAACGGCCGGAGACCGGAATTCAGAACACAACGATGGGCAGACCCCACCCGGCCATAGACAAGCCAAAAGGCAAAGGAGAAATGGTGGCACAAGAACGTATGAAGGTTTCAAAAAAGGTAAGTGTTGAAGCAACGATTTCCGTAGAGCCTGTTCAGGATAGTTATTCAATTAGCATTGGTGGCTCATTTATCAGCCATGCTGATCCTGTCAAAACGGCCGATACGGGCAAGCTCATTGGTTATCGTTGGATTGACGGCAAGATTTATGAAAATATAGAAAGCGTTATTGACGCGGTTTACGATGATGTGCAAGGGCGCATCGTTCGCTACCTTTCCGATTTTCCCCATTAATGAAAATGGCCGTTTCCTCTGGTACAGGAAACGGCCGTTTTGCCTCACAAGGAGACAACTCATGACCCAAATTGTAACACAAGAACTTGAGCAAGAACAGACGCAGGCCCGCATTTGCCCGGTCTGCAAGGGCATCATCGGCGCACCGTTCCCCATCGGCTGCCGCTGCCAGAACCGACACCCAGCCCACGACCTGGCCGACGAGGCCATCAAAGTTTGGCCGGAAAACGCCAGCCGCTTCCAGAAAGCGGCCGATCTGGTTGCTGCCGAGGACGTGGAGGTCTTTGAATTGACCTGGCAGGGCGGTTTCAACGGCGACGTTGTAGGCCGAGTGTGGAGCCAAACGGAAAACGGCCGTTTCCACATCTTGCGCCGTCTCCACCTGGAAGATGAACTGGCCGCGCCCAAAGACCCAAACGGCGAGCGCTGGATAGTACGCTGCGACTGCTACGACTACCAACACGGCAACGCCCCCATGCGCAACGGCCAGCGCTTCTGTAAGCATGTGGCCGCGTATCGTATGGCGGTGAAGCTGGCGAAGGCGGCTGCGGATGAGATGGGATTTGATGAGCGTAACGCCGCCCACCAGCGCCGCCAGGACGCGAAGCGCCTCTTCGAGCGGCAGCAGATTGACAGGGCAAACGGCCGTTACCGCCACAGCACCCAAGGAGCGCGGCGCTACTTGCAGATGGCCGCAGCCAACGGTGTGGGCAGCTTTGCCGCAGACAGCACAGCCTCTGACAAGTTGTGGCAGGTCAAGGCGGCTGCGGCCCAAGCGGCCGTAGACCGCATCAACGAGGAGTTGTTTGGATGAACGAGATTCGGATCGAAGTGGCGTGGTACAGCTGGTGTCGTAGTTATCGCTGGATGCGCTTGGAAGGCGAGGCCTGCACAGCCAACGGCAACATCAGCCGCGAACGGGCGCAGGAAATCATCGCCAATAACCCGGATGGGCAGGCGGTGGAAGGCGAGGTCTCATTTGACCCCTTATCCCCTAACTGGCATTGGGCAGTTGAGTTGGAAGCGGCGGAATTGGTAAGATGAGTAGTGGAACGGCCGTTCTATCGCAAAGACGGCCGTTCTATCGAGGTGAGAGATGAGCGATAGACTGCTTGAGTACAAACTGGATTTGATTGCCGAGGCATTGAACGTGTACCGCATCGAGACGGTCACGGCCGTGATGCGGCGGCAGCATGTGACGCCGGAGGACGGCACTATAGTTGACGTGCTCGACTTCTTTCCGGCGTGGAATGAGTGGGGGACATACGGCAAGATGAAGGTCGCCCATGAGTATTTGGACAACGATTGGCAGCGGGAGCGCTTCGAGAAGTTCGCAGGTGTGAAGGTGAACGACATCCCGCTTTACGAAGGGCAAACGGCGTTGGTGCGCCGCTTCGGGGTGACGCACAAGTGTGAAGTGGCGGTACGGCCGTTTCGCCTGATGTTGCAGCCGCGCAAGGATGAGAACGGCAACTATGACAAGACCCTCATCCTGCGTTATCTGACTAGCCCCCAGGCGCGTCAAAATACCCCACAAATGCCACCCGCGCCAGCGACCGCACCTGTTCGCGTGCAAACACCCCCACCGCCTGAGCCGGAAACGGCCGTTCCCCCAGCAGCCCCTCGTACCCAACCCAACCCTATCGAGAAAGATTGGGAACTGGAAGCGGCAAATTCCAGCGACCCCTTGATGTTCGATACAGCCCTGGCAAAGGCCGTGCCCTGGTTCAAAGACGGGAACGGCGTGCAACAGTTCCGGGAAGTCATCTTTGGCGACGCCTTCCAACCCCAGCACACACCCGCCTATGTGCGCGGCCTGCAAGCCTACGCTAGAGAGCGCAAGGCCGCCAATGGCAACCGTGAGGCCCATAACCGGGCGAAAACAAAGGCTATTGAGGCCTTCCGCACGGAGCTAGGTGATTCTAGTGCGCCGGTGGGCGTTGTGGGGGGTGCGGCATGAGAGAGGGAGACCGTTATCAATACGATGCCCGCCTGGCGGTGCTGCTGCTGGGCTGGTCGTGGTTCTTCGATCCGCAGTGGGGTTGGGTGGGGCTATACCCGCCCGACAGTCCGGAATGGCGGCGCTGGAATTTCCCTAAGGATGCACAGCCGGTGGACGATGCCGCCGAGCGCAAACTGATGCCCGCCTGGGACGTGGGCGGCTATCACGTGGCCGACGGGCCGGAGCAGATGGGCGTGCCGCGCTTTGCCAGTGATTGGCGGGCGATGGCGATGCTGTTGGCGGCGATGCGGCAGCGCGGCTTTGCCTGGCACGGTGTGAATACGGCGTCGCCGACGCACCCGGCGCGAGCGACCTTCACCCTACGCAGCAATGAGTGGTCGGCTGAGGCAGAGACGCTGCCCAGGGCAACGGCCGTTGCGGCGTTGGCAGCACTGACGGAAGCGGGTATGCCAGGCGAAGTGAGCGACCAGACGCTGCGTGGGCTGCTGACCAGCATCCGCTGCGTGGCCCTGGACGAGCCTGATGATTTTTATCAAGGCTGGCTGGAATTACATAACCAGCAGCCAACGAATGATGCAGCGCTGCGGTTCGTGGCCGCGTGGGCTTCAAGGGCGCTGGAAGAGGTGGCGTGATGAGTGAGTCATTGAAACAGGCATTGGAACGAATTGCATCTGAATTGGGCCGCGAGTTGAACGGCCGCGAAGAACTAGTAACAGCTGCGGTTGTCGCTGCGACCGAACGCGACAAATTGCTAAAAGCATGTGAGCGTGTTCTTGATTGGGCACTAACTCCAGCGAGCGATCCAGGTGGCAGCTTTTCGGTATTCGCTGAGGAAATCGTACCGATGTTGGCAGCTACTATTGCCGAAGTAACTGGAGGCGTCATCGTTGGCGCTGCTGTTTCCGAAGGAGTGAGTGATGAAAGAAAAAGAAGCGTTTTTGAAAAAGTTAAGTGCGCTTGAGCCGTTCGACTCAACTGAGCAGCGTAACTCGGTGGTATGCGCCCTGATAGGTCATTCACGCATACAGACGACCTGCTTTGGATACTATTACTGTGCACGCTGCGGCGCTCAGTTGGGGGATGCGCTGGGTGGTGTTTACTATGGTGCGGAAACGGCCGTCATTGTCGGTCATAAATGCGAAACGTGCCTGAAAAATGCTGAGACTTTAACCTGGCAAGATACATTGTTTTGTCCAGACCCTTTCGAGGAGGAATCATGACATACCCAATTTTAACGGCCGTTGCTGTCGTTTTACTTCTTTTCCTTTCTGGTTACCTGGTGGGCCAAAAGAGCGGCAACCATGAAACCAAACGGGTCATTGACTTGGCGCTAAACGTGCGGGCCGAAGATGTGGAAAAACTGGGCCAACTACGCACCTGGCTGGAAACGGAAGCGGGAGGCCTGACGACCGCGCAGGCGCTGCTGCTGACCGACGTCTGCACACAGCTTGGCTTCAGCGAAGCGGAGACGCAGCACGTCGTTGGCGCAGCGTACTGGATGTTGGTGGATGCGCCCATCGACCTGCCACTATTTGAGGAAGTAGATGATGAGCGCGGCGAGTGAGGTCTACGCTGAGAAGCAGGAGACCGCGCGGGCGCTGCTGGTGGAACTGGGCCAACTGCTGGACAGCCACCAGCAGGCGCAGGCGGTAAAACCGTCCCATTGGGGTTACGTGGGCGACCTGGCCCACGTCATCGACGAACTGCGGAATTTGCGTGGGTTTATGCTTCCGGTCGGAGAGCATTCACAACTTTGAGGTGATGGTATGTGGTTAGCGACGAAGATTGGCTTTTTTAGTGTGGTGGCGCACCGCGATGATCCGAAAACAGTGTTGGTGCGAGCGCGGGTCACTGAAGACCTGATGCAGCTGCAAGACCTGGGCGTGGAGATGGGCCTGGAGATGCCGCCTATCGCAGAAACACCGGAGGCTGATTACTGCTGCCGAATGTTCATGAATCGGGATACCTGGCAACTCCTGGCAACCCGGTTGGCGGATGGTATTGACTATCCCAATTTCAAAGCGGCCGTGCATGGTGACCCGGCCCGCGACCAGGCGTACATGCAGATGTGGTCGGCCATGCGCAGCTTCCAAGACCGGAAACGGCCGCAGCCTGCGTGGGAAGAACCGGCCTGGGACTATTGGCGCGAAGGGCCGGACGTGGCCCAACTGGCGGCCGAAGATGCGTTGATGACGACGTGCCCAAGCTGCGGGGGGTTGGTGGGCAATGATGAAATAGACGAGGAGTTAGGCGTGTGTTTCGACTGCCTGCCGCCAGCCGAACCGACTGAGGATGATGTATTCATCTACCTGGACGCGCTGCGCGACAGCGGTGTGACCAATATATTTGGCGCACGGCCGTATTTGGAGCAGGAGTTTGGCTTCGAGAAGCAGGAAGCCCAACAATGGTTGACGCGCTGGATAGAGACCTATGCAGCGCGGCACAGGCTGGAAAGAAGATGATACAGGCGTTTGATGGAAAATCATAAATGCAGTGGAAAACACTCTGTTTCGCTTCGGTAATGCTAGACTTCGGATATTTCCTTGTGCATAATGATAAATATATCTAATCGTAAACTCGGAGGTGAGCCATGAAACGCATGAAGAGAAGTCTTTTTCTTGTTACGACAGGAGCTGGAACCCTGGCGTTGGTATCGAGTTTACCCTCTTATGGAGGTTACGAGCCTTCACCTGGCGTAGTTGAAGCACCAAAGCTAGACGAACTAGACATCTTATCTAATGAGAATGAAGAAACCTTGTTCGACCTTTTAGAGGGTGAAGAAGATAAAGGGCAAGAGGATGAGGAAGATAAAATACAAGTGATAGAAATCCGACCTGGCCCACCTCCTCGTTCCACCCATCTAACATATCGAGACAGTGAATCAGGGGCAGGCGGATCAGGTGGTTATCCAGATGTTTACGGCCGTTGGTGCCCTTATCCAGATATGCCATGTCCTTATGATGAGGTTGATGAGTCACTATTAGAGCAAGAATACGATCTCGATGGCGCATGGTATCAAACGGGAGAAGATTTTCTTGTAATCTTTGTACCCACGGTAGATTCTAAGCAAGCAGATTAATTTATAGAGCGTTGAGCTTAAAATGAGGTGGGTACGAATTGCTGGATTGTAGCGACAATGACGGCGGCAATAATAGATGTCCACCCCTTAATAAAATGATTACGCTTTGCTGTTTCCCGTTGTGCAGCACTTTCGCCGGAATCGGCCACGTTAAAGAGAGAATTTTGCAGCAGGGTGCCTAGACCAGCACCTAGAAGTGCCCCAACGCCAATCCCTATCTGACCAAAATACCGACGAACGACTGTATTGGCTAAGATTTCGCAGCCAAGACCTAACAGTAAGGGGATCAAGTCATTTATAAGGTTGATGCGGATTGCCGAAAAATCAAGGGTGCTGATTTTTCGATCGGCGACTTTCTTGAAAAAGAATTTATCCAAACCTGTCATTAGGTAGAATAAAACGATTGCAACAAAAAAAGCAATGAGCGCTCCGCGCAGACCTTGTTCCCAAAAGACTTCTATATTATTGGCCGGTTCTTCTCCATTGAGAATGTAATAAGCAATCCCAAAAATTACCTCACGGAAATAGATAAATGAAAAAACAGCAATAGGTACGGCAATAATCGTTGTGCATCCCAATAGACCGGATTCTTTAGTAGGGGCTGGGCTTTCGCCAGCGATTCCGGCAATAAAGCCTCCGACAGTGCCCCCTAAAGCTCCAAACAGTGATCCAAAAAAGACGCTCCACATCAATAAGTATCCCAAATTTCCTGTATAGAACGCTTCCCCTCTGGTATAACCAGGTGCAGGATTTTGCAGAACGATAGACCAGATCGCCCATCCCACAAATGAGCCAGTGACCATGCCGCTAATAAACCCGCCACCAACTTGCAAGAATATGCCTATTAATCCCCCAACTAATGCGGGTACAATAATCCAGACCCAAAGTGTTTCCGAATAGCTCCACAAATCTTCTGCAAACCAGCTGATGAGCATGGTCAAGATGATTCCAGGAGCAACCCATAGAAGAAATCCGCCAATGATGCCTGTGATAGCTCTGCCTGTTGTGCGATACAAAGAATCAATTGTGGTCATGAGACTTCCCTCCTCATGTGGGGTATACCAAACTTCCTAAACTTCTTCGTTAGGATAGAAGAATTATGTTCAAATCGTCAAGACCTTATCATGTTAGCCGACGAGATGATGGGAAGGCATTGCTTTTTTGTTGGATGCGGAGTGTTCGCGTGCAAACAATGTCATAGGGGAAAAGTGACAATATTCAGTTGCAACGGCCGTTTGCATTATGTTATCCTAGTGCGCGTGAGTCAGTAGCTAGTATGGCCGCGTCACAGCGTTATTGTTGTCTGTAGTAAAGTAGTTGTTTGCCACCCAAAACGGCCGTTATTGACTTTCATAGCTGTGAAGCAGGGGGGCATTTATGCCATAGCGCCACAAAAAGTGAATCTACATGACCCAAGACCAAAAGAAAGCCCTCGAACGCCAGTTGTGGAATATTGCCGACCAACTGCGCGGGAAGATGAATGCGGATGAATTCCGCGACTATTGCCTCGGCTTCATCTTTTATAAATACCTGTCTGAACGGCTGAGCCGGTATGCCAACGACATCCTTAGCGAGGACGACGTCAACTTCAGCGACATTGACGAGGAAACTGAAGAAGGCGCGGAATACCTCGAAGCTATTCAAGAAGAAGCCGTCGCTGAACTGGGCTACTTCTTGCGACCGGCCGAACTGTTCCACAGCCTGGCCGCCCGCGCCGCCAAAAAGCCCAAACCGGAGTTCATTCTCGATGATTTGACCGAAGTGCTGAACAACATCGAAAATTCGACGATGGGCGCGGCCAGCGAAGACGACTTCGACAAGCTGTTTGAAGACCTTGACCTGACTTCTACTAAACTCGGCCGTACCGCCAACGACAAAAACGCCCTCATCGCCAAAATTCTGGTGCATCTCGATGAGATTGATTTTCGATTGGACGACGCCGAAAGCGACGTGCTGGGTGACGCCTACGAGTACCTCATTGGGCAATTTGCCAGCGGCGCGGGGAAGAAGGCGGGCGAGTTTTACACGCCGCAGGGGGTGTCTACCATTTTGGCGCGGATTGTGACGACGGGGAAGACGCGCATTAAGTCGGTGTATGACCCCACATGCGGCTCTGGTTCGCTGCTGCTGCGGGTGGCGCGGGAAGTAGACCATGTGGGGGATTTTTACGGGCAGGAGATGAACCGCACGACCTACAATCTGGCGCGGATGAATATGATTTTGCACGGCGTCCATTACCGCAACTTTGACTTGCGGCAGGAAGATACGCTGGAACGCCCCCAACATTTAGAAATGAAGTTCGAGGCCGTCGTCGCCAATCCGCCCTTTTCGGCCAAGTGGAGCGCGAAGGAGTTGTTTTTGGCCGACGACCGCTTTGCCCAGTATGGGAAGCTGGCCCCCACATCAAAAGCCGACTTCGCCTTTGTGCAGCATATGCTTTACCACCTCGACGACAATGGGACGATGGCCGTCGTCCTGCCGCATGGGGTGTTGTTTCGCGGCGCGGCCGAAGGGCATATCCGCCGCTACCTGATTGAAAAGCAGAACTGGCTCGATGCCGTCATTGGCCTGCCCGCCAATATCTTTTATGGAACCAGTATTCCCACCTCCATTTTGGTGTTTAAGAAGTGCCGCGAGCATCCCGACGATGTGCTGTTTATTGACGCCAGCGCCCATTTTGAGAAGGTGAAGAACCAGAACCTGCTGCGCCCGCAGGACATTGACAAAATTGTGGCGACCTACCGCCAGCGTACCGCCGAGGACAAGTACAGCGCGATTGTGCCGTTGCGCGAGATTGAGGAAAACGATTACAACCTGAACATTCCCCGCTATGTGGATACGTTTGAGGAGGAGGAGCCGGTTGACCTGGCCGCCGTGACCGCCGAACTAGCCCAGCTAGAAACCGACATGACCGAGATTGACGACACGATTCGCGGCTTTTGCGCGGAATTGGGGATTGAGGCACCAGTATGACAAAAGCCACAACTCCACAATTACGATTCCGAGAATTCACACAGGACTGGCAGCAACAAAAATTGGATGCAACGTTCACGCTCATTTCAGGGCAACACTTGTTGCCATCAGAGTATTCAACAGATTCAGGCGAAGTTCCATATTTTGCTGGCCCATTAGACTTTACAGACGATAAAAAAGCTATTAAAAAGTGGGCAATCTACCCTTCTAAAATTGCCCTGAATGGTGACGTTTTGATCACAGTGAAAGGTAGCGGTGTAGGTGTTCTCTGGTTTCTAATTCTGCCAAAAGTTGCAATTGGTAGGCAATTAATGGCTATTAGGGGAAGCGGAGGCTCTACAACGCTTTTATTTCACCTGCTCAGCACTAAAAGACAAAGGTTTCAAGCACTTGCTGCTGGCAATATGATCCCTGGTTTATCGAGAGGAGATATATTGCAGATGCCATTGTCTTTACCAACTACAGAAGAACAGCGGAAGATAGCGGCCGTTTTCAGTGCAGTAGATGCGAAGCTGGACGCGCTGCGGCGCAAGCGGGCGCTGCTGGCGGAGTACAAGCGTGGGGTGATGCAAAAGCTGTTTTCGCAGGAGATTCGGTTTGTGGGGGATGGGGGACGGCCGTTTGCTGATTGGAAAGAAATTCGCCTTGAGGATTTAGGTGAATTAGTTACGGGGCTTACTTATTCACCTTCCAATACAAGACCAGAAGGCTTGTTAGTATTGCGCTCGTCGAATATTCAAGATGGAAAAATTTCACTTGAGGATACAGTATTTGTTAACGTTAAGGTTTCAGAAAAAAGCCTTTCACAAAAAGACGATATTTTGATTTGTGTGAGAAATGGTTCGCAAAGACTGATTGGAAAAAACGCTGTAATACCTGTTGATATACCACTTGCAACACACGGCGCATTCATGGTTGTATTTAGAGGAGAAAACAATTACTTTGTACGTCATTTGCTTGATACTCCATTTTACTATCGCCAAGTTCATGCTGATTTGGGCGCGCGGATAAATTCAATCAACAACAGTCGGCTGCGCCGTTACAAGTTCACAATTCCTTCAGAACTGGAAGAAAGACGCAAAATAGCCGACTTCCTCACGGCCGTTGACGACAAAATAACGGCCGTTTCCCAACAAATCACCCAAATGGAAGCCTTCAAAAAAGGGCTGCTGCAACAAATGTTTGTGTAAGGAAAACCATGATCCAGTCCGAAGCCGAACTCGAAAACAGCCTCATTGACCGCCTGACCACACTCGGCTACAGCCGCGTCACCATCCACAACGTAGACGCCCTATACGCCAACCTCAAGCGGCAGCTAGAAATTCACAACGCCGCCATCCTCAACGGCGTCCCCCTGAGCGACGGCGAATTTGCCAAAATCCTCAACCATCTCAACAAAGGCAGCATCTTCGACCGCGCCAAAACCCTGCGCGGCCGTTTCCAACTCGCCCGCGACGACGGCTCCTCCATCCACATCCAATTCCTCGACCTCGAACAATGGTGTCAAAACCAATACCAGGTCGCCAACCAAATCACCGTCAAAGGACGCTACAAAAACCGGTACGACGTCACCCTGCTCATCAACGGCCTGCCGCTGGTACAAATCGAACTCAAGCGGCGCGGCATGGAGATGAAAGAGGCGTTCAACCAAATCAACCGCTACCAACGCCACTCCTTTTGGGCGGCCAGCGGCCTCTTCCAATACGTGCAACTGTTCGTCATCTCCAATGGCGTCAACAGCAAATACCTGGCTAACAACCGCAACCAATCGTTCAAACAAACCTTCTATTGGGCCGACGCCGATAACAACAAAGTAACTCAGCTTGACGACTTCGCCGACCAGTTTTTGGAGAAGTGCCACCTCTCCAAAATGATTAGCCAGCACATCGTTCTGCATGAATCGACCAAAACGCTGATGGTGTTACGGCCGTATCAATACCACGCCGTCGAAGCGATTCTCGACCGCGTCAAAACCGGCCCCGGCAACGGCTACATCTGGCACACCACCGGCTCCGGCAAAACTCTCACCAGCTTCAAAGCGGCGCAGATCCTCACCGCCCTCCCCGACGTGGACAAGGTGATTTTCGTCGTAGACCGCGCCGACCTCGATTACCAGACCACCAAAGAGTTCAACCATTTCAGCCCCGACAGCGTGGACGGAACGGACAACACCCGCCAACTGGTGAAGCAGATGACCGACGACACCGCGCTCATCGTCACCACCATCCAAAAGCTCAACACCGCCATCAGCCGCGCCCGCTACCAAAAGGCGGTGGACGCGCTGCGGGACCAGCGGATCGTCTTCATCTTCGACGAATGCCATCGCTCCCAATTTGGCGACACCCACAAGCGCATTGTGAAGTTTTTCAAGCGGGCGCAGATGTTCGGCTTCACCGGCACGCCCATCTTTGCCGATAACGCCGTCCGCAACGTCCACGGCAAGCGCACCACCACCGACCTGTTCGACAAATGTCTCCACCGCTACGTCATCACCGACGCCATCGCCGACGATAATGTTCTTAAATTCTCCATCGAGTATTGGGGCAAGCTGAAGCGCAAAGACGGCTCGCTCATCGACGAGCAGGTGCATGGCATCAACCGCAAAGAGTTCTTTGAGAACCCGAAGCGCGTGGACAACATTGTGGACTGGATTTTGGCGAATCACGGCCGTAAAACCCACAACCGCAAATTCGCCGCCATCCTCTGCGTGGGCAGCACCGACATGCTCGTCACTTATTACGAAACGTTCCAGCGCAAAAAGGCGGAGGGGCTGCACAATTTGCGCGTGGCGACGATTTTCACCTTTCAGGCCAACGAAGAGGACGCCGACGCCAACGGCTACATCCACGAACCGGATTTTGACATGAACGGGGCTGCCAACGAGAGCAATGCCCACAAGCGGGACAAGCTGGCGTCGTATGTGGCCGACTACAACGCCATGTTTGGCAGTAATGAGTCGGTGAAAGACGGCCGTGCCTTCTACACTTATTACCGCCAAATCGCCAAACGGATGAAGGCGCGAGACACGGACGGATTCCCGCCCAGCGAGGCGATTGACATTTTGCTGGTGGTAAATATGTTCCTGACGGGCTTCGACGCTAAGACGCTGAACACGCTCTACGTGGACAAGAATCTGAAATATCACGGCCTCATCCAAGCGTACTCGCGCACCAATCGGACGCTGGATCAGGTGAAGTCGCAGGGGAATATCGTCTGTTTTCGCAATTTGAAGGGGCAGACGGATACGGCCGTTGCCCTGTTTTCGGACAAGGACGCGCAGGAAGCGATTTTAATCAGACCCTATGAAGAGTATATTGGCCTGTTTAACCAGTATGTCAGGGAGTTGTATGAGATTGCGGAAACGCCAACGGCCGTTGACGACCTGATCCGCGAAGACGACCAGCTTACCTTCGTCCAAAAATTCCGCGAGATGATGCGAACGCTCAACGTCCTCAAATCGTTCACCGAATTCAGTTGGGAACAGCTAGAGGCCGACGAACAGGAATTCGAGGATTACAAAAGCAAATACCTCGACATCTACGACCGCGTCCGCACTCCCGCCGGCGAAGGGGCGTCCATCATTGACGACGTTGATTTTGAGCTGGAACTCATCCAGCGGGATGAAATCAACGTCGCCTATATCCTGAACCTGTTGGCCCGGATGCACCGCGCGGAAACGGCCGACCAGTACAACGAGGCCAAGAAATCGATCATTGACCTACTCGGCCAAGAGCCGCGCCTACGCAGCAAGCGGGAACTCATCGAGCGGTTTATTAGCGATTACATGCCCCATTTTGAAGCCGACACGGTAGTCGAAGACGAGTTTGTCAATTACTGGACGGCGGAGCAGGAAGCGGCTCTGAATGCGCTTTGCGAGGCTGAGGGTATGAATCGTGAGGCGGTGGATGCGTTGCTTAGGCGGTATCGGTTTACGGGGAAACGGCCGTTGCGGAATGATGTCTTCGCCGCCCTAAACTTCAAGCCCAAAGTGCTAGAGCGCAAGCCGCTCTATGAGCGCATCATAGAAAAGCTCATCACCTTCGTCCACACCTTCGATGAGGGCATGGGGGATTTGTAGGAGAATTAGATCCTTTGATGGGATAAGGAAAGAAAGTATGTTAAAGGAGATACAATAAGATGTTTTGTATTCATTGTGGCAACACCCTTGAAGAAAATGCGAAATTCTGTGCCCATTGTGGTAAAGCCGTTGGCACAGCACCACAACCGCCTCAGCCACCCCGAAAACGTTCTCCCCAAGAATGGGAATATACTTTTTATCGCTCTACTTGGAAACCAGGAAAAGGCGGGCGCTTTAACCTAGTGTTTGGTAAGACTGAATATGATGCCAGACTAATGCATTGGGGTGGTGACGAGAGCTGGTTGATGCCTAGGCTGCAAAAATTCATAGATAATGGGTGGGAACCCGTGGGAAAAATTGGGCCGGGCAATTATCATTTTAGGAAAAATCAGGATCGTCATGGCATTCATTGGCTTGAAGTACACACCTTTTTGGTTGAGTTCCGTCGTCCGACCAGGCCCCTGACCACACAAGAAACAGAAATTCTGGGCGTTTGGCGCGAGACTCATGATCCAAACAAGGGCTTTTTGCGAAAGTTTAGCAATGTTGTGTTTGACCAAAAAGTAAATATTGATCGGGCACGCATTGAGTTTTACAAAGACAAGCGATTCGAAAGTTTTAGGCGCGATGGCAAGCTTTCACGATCTGGTATCTTCTTCACAAATAAAGATGGTGGGATTGAGGTGATGTATAAGTATTCACCAGATTTTGATGGGGTAGTAGCTGTTGTTGAGGGTAAGTTGGTAATGCAGCGAAATAATAAGGGTTATGCTAAAGACGGCGAATATGAACGGGTTCCCTAATGTGAAAGATAGATGAACAATGATGTGTTTGGGGCGTTGAATTTTAAGCCGAAGGTGAAGGGGGAGAAGGTGATGGGGCGGAACGGCCGTTTGGCGGGCAGGTAACTCAGTAAAGGTCATTTTTAATTTGGATAGTGTTCCAAAGGAGCGGAAATGTCAGACGAACTGTGGGATATCCTAGATAAAGTTGGTGTTATCACTGGTATTATTGCTTTTTTTATACCTATTATTGGATGGGTATTTAAGCAAATTACCAACAAAGGACCTAAAGAAAAGGATATTATAGACCCACCGGTGGGCAAGCCTCAAACCCCAGGGGGCATCATCAAAGGCGCTTTTGGTGGGATAGCGCGTGGCGGTATGTATGGTGCAATCTTGGGTTTTATAGGTTTTGCCGTTGCCGGGGCAATTTTAGGCATCATCTTAGCCATTAAAGAAGGCCAGGCGGATGCTGTGGGGCTAGTGGTTTCCATTGTAATAGGAGGATTTTGGGGTGGCATTCTCGGCGCAGTGGGGCTGGCTTTTGTTGGCGCGTTAATGGGGATTATTGTAGCGTTAACTGGAGAGGTTCATATTTTGGTAAGCGTTCTCATGGGTATCGCTTTTAGTCTGATAATCGATGTAACAGGCAATGTCCCATGGAATGGCATTGCTGGTGTCATCACCGGGGCATTACTCGGTGCAATGCTAAATAATGCGTATGGGGCAAAAAAGTGAGGCATGGGTGACAGAAAGACATATAGTCAAACGGCCGTTCCTGCTATTTCCCCGCGCTGCGGCCGGTATTCCAGACCGAGCCACTCTAGCCCATAGCACCCCCGCAGAATGATGTGTTTGGGGCGTTGAATTTTAAGTCGAAGGTGAAGGGGGGAGGAACGGCCGTTATGCGGCCGGGTAAGAGAAGGAATCGTATGAGCAATAAAGAGACATTTGAACTGGACGGCCGTAGCTATTACTGGTCTGGTGATGCCTGGCTAAATGCCCAAACTTACATAAAGCCCCCTGGTGTAGTACAACAAGAACTTAGTCGCCGTTATGGACATCGCGTAAACAAGCCAGAAACCAGCCGGAAGAAACAACGGCTTACTGCTGAGAGTAAAGGTATCCAGAAAACAATCGGGCCAATCATTGTTGATTTTATCTATCAACGTTACGCTGAGACCCATGATTATGTTTCTAGAGACGAAATCAGAGATTATTTACTGAGCCATCCTGAAGCAAGCGCTTTTCTGCGAGAGGCCTATGAACAAACGGAGGAGAAAAGGACTTTTGAATGGTACGTTGGCAACCAAGTAGACTGGCTTAGTGCTAATTATGAAAACCCTGATCGTTCTGAGTTTGAGCACTTGCTGGAAAAGGTTGATCTAGCTGACGGCAAAAAGGGGTATCGTCCTCAATGGCATTCATTTGCAGAGGGTACCGTTTATTTTCGTGACGAAGTTGTTGATGCTATCGAGCGGTGGCTTCCGGGAACGGGACGAGAAAAACGTGAAGGCAAGGAAGCAAATCTGGCAATTATCGCACAAGGGCCGGAAAAGATACGGTTTATGCCGCAGGGTGAGGGATGGGGACGCTCCGCTGGGAACGCGGCTTGCTGGGTGGATGCTGCTACTGGTGAGCGGTTGAAGTGAAGGGTGAGGGAGAACGGCCGTTATGCGGCCGGGTGAATTCCCCACAATTGGAATCTAAGCAAGGGGAAGTAGTAATATGTTGCCAGGAAATTGGACGGAAATAATCATTTGGATGTTGGTAATCGCGTCACCGTTTATTTTGTTGATGATTGTTGCTAGAGTACTGGAAGCTGGTTTGATCGAAATACTAAGCATGATCCCAGCATGGGTGCGCCTAATTGGTTTTGTGATTTTATTTATCGCATTCGGGTTTTGGGTTGGTTTGTGGTAGTTATGTTTGAATATCAAGTAACTACAAATGACTGGAAAAAAGCCAAATATTGATTAGGTCTTTGGTTTCTAACAAGATAATTTGAATATCAATCAGTATCGATTGTGGGCTTAGGTTCGCTGGGTTCACAAATACTAAGACCGTCTAAAAGTGTATGGTATTTCCCACTCCATTTATCGTCATAAGTATGAACCTCTTTAAGAAGCCCTAAATTTTTATCAACCCAGGAGGCGGTTGCTAAATGAATAGCATCGGGGGGTTTGAGGCCAGTGATGCCAGCTGCTACAGCTCGACGCATCAGATCTCTCGCTTCATGCAAGATCACCGGATTGATATCAACAATTTTTACACCCCAGCTATACCAAAAATCTTGGATTTGAATGTCTACATTGGGATCGAGGGTGCCCGAATCCTTCTCCTCATTGCTCATTACTACTTCAGCAATAGATAGTGCTGAAGTGATAATCTCTGTGTTTCTATGATTTTGCGCATCTTCCCAAATAGCCTGTATGCTGGGTACTCTGTCTAGATTGTCGTTTAGGTATGAAATAAAAACGCAACTGTCCCAATAGTAATATAATTTCGACTTAGAAGGCATCTCTGAACCGCCTCACTATTGTTTCAGAAGTCTCATCCCCCTTTTGGTAAGTGAGTACTCCTCTTAACGATAAAAACCTATCCTCATCTGGCTCTTGCAAAAATCTAACATCACTAATATCGCGGATGGTGCGAGGTCTTCCTGAGAAAGCATCACGAGTTATATTGCCTGTAATTACAACTCTTTTCCCCCACATATTGCGCATTAAATCTTCTTGCCCTTCTTGAAAATAACAACGAACGGCTTTTTCAAACAGCTCATCATATATAGTGACAACATTTCCTTGACGACTAGATACAGTTTCTGCAATCCCAATGACTTGCCCGAATGAATTAATTTCACTTGGTTGGAATCTAGTATCAAGGTTAGATAGACTTTCTGATGTTATTTGGGATATGAGTTGACTACTACCCAAAAGGAGAGTGTCAATTTTGCCGTTTGGTATCCTGGCGAGATTATGAGCGATAGTCCGAATTTGTTCCCCATATGGAATCGCGCTGCCTTGCTCCAATTTTTGCCCAATCGTTTCGACAGCGCCGACAACATTTTCAATGATATCTACGTCATCCGAGTGCCCTTGCCACGTCAACACAGCAGGGCTTCCATATTCAAGAGTATCAAGTTCCCATTCGATAGTATCCTGACCTGCTATATCTTTGCTCAAGGCAACAACCAATTCGCTGAAGTGTCTAACAGCTTCAGAAAATACATCTATTTGAATATCACCTCTTAATTCAAGTTTGACGGTGTCATTAATCATAGGCGTAAGCCCAAATAACATTAGTGTGTATTGGAGTGAATGCCATTTTTAGTTTCAGAATATTTCTTCAACGATGTTTTTGGATTGTTACTTGACAAAATACTACTTAATATAACGATTGTGCACTTATCATAATCCACCTATACACAGAACTCAAGGGTGGGGTCTCTAATTTATTCATTCCTAGTACTAAGGTACTATTTATTTGTAATGTGAAGTGTTTGAGTACGAATATTTTTCCCCTTGCCCCCAACTTCCCCCGTTTGTTATCCTGAAACCATAGAACGCATATTCTACGGAGGCAGCGATGACAACGAAAACCCAAACGAAACGGCCGTTTGAACTAGCCTGGATTCCCCCCGGCTCGGCCGCACCCAACCCCGACCAATACGTCAATCACCCAGACTTTCAGCTAGACGCCCTGCGCGGCATCCTGTACGGAAACCACGCGCCAGGCTGGGCAGGCGCTACGCTCATCAACGAGCGCATCACCGAAAAGGGATGGGCAGAGGAGGAATGCGGCCACTTCTTCATTGACGGCCACGCCCGCGACCAGGTGGCGCAAGATGCCGGGGCCGAGGAAATCCCCGCCCTCATCGGCCAGTGGACGCCGGCCGAAGAAAAGCAGCTCATTGCCCTGATCAACCCCCTGGCGATGATGGCCCAGCCTGTACCCGAAAAACAACTGCAACTGCTAGAGGACGCAGCACGCCTGGCCGACGACCCGGCCATCGTCAACGCCCTCAACGGCCTGGCAGCCGAGGCGAAATTGGCGATGGACGCGCTGTTTGAAGAGCCGCCAGCGAAGGACATCAACGCCGAGCCGCAGCTAGACCACGCTCAGGAACTGCGGGCGGAGTGGGGGACGGAACCGGGCCAACTGTGGCTGCTTGGCGAACATCGGCTGCTCTGCGGCGACAGCACCGACCCAGAGCAGGTGGCGCGGCTGATGAATGGGGAACGGGCGATTCTCTTTGCCACCGACCCGCCGTACCTGGTGGATTACGATGGCACGAACCATCCCCACAAGTGGAATGCCAGCGAGGAGGAAATCGAGCGCAAGAACAAGGATTGGAGCGACACTTACAAGGACTGGGATAAGGCGGTCAATGGGGAGGGGCTGTACGATGGCTTTGTGAAAACGGCCGTTGAAGTCGCCATCGCGCCGAACGCAGCCTGGTACTGCTGGCACGCCTCGCGCAATCAGGCACTGATGGAAGAAGTGTGGCAGCGGTACGGCGCGTTTGTGCATCAGCAGATTATCTGGGCTAAAGACCGGCCGGTGCTAACCCGTTCCTGGTACATGTGGCAGCACGAACCCTGCTTCTTTGGTTGGGTGAAGGGAAACAAACCGCCGCGGGTGGCGGATGATTTCCCGGCAACGGTGTGGGTCATTCCCACTATCGCGCCCGGCCAAAGCACCGACCATCCTACCTCGAAGCCATTGGAGGTCTTTGAAATCCCGATGCGGCAGCACACGCGGCCGGGGGATGTCTGCTATGAACCGTTCAGCGGCAGTGGCAGCCAGATTATCGCCGGGGAGCGGCTGGGGCGGCGCGTGTATGCGATGGAAATTGCGCCGGAGTATGTGGCGGTGGCGCTGCAGCGGTATCTGGATGCAACCGGGGTGCGGCCGGAGGTGGGGGGGTGAGTGTTCGCACGCGAACGGGTGACTGAGATGTGATGTTTGTCAGGTGACACGGCGTTGAACCAACCCGAACGCCTGTGCTACCATGAATACATGAACACAGACGGCCGTCCCCTCTGGGAGCGCCAGCCCTGGGACACCAACGCCAGCTACCAGGCGTTCAAAGACTACTATCTCCCGGCCGAAGAACCCGGCCGGCTTCTCAAAGCATACCAGGAATACAGGCGTCAAAAGGGCGCGAAAAGGGCGTCTGAAAAAGTGCCCGGCAACTGGTCGCGCTGGTCGCGCGGCCGTCACCCCACCACTGGCGATCCCATCCCCGGCGCGGCCACCTGGGCCGAACGCGCCGCCGCCTTTGACGCCCACGTCGTGCAGCAGGAACTGAAAGCCCTCGCGGCCGAAAAGGCACGCAACAAAAAACAGCGCATGCGCGTGCTTGAAGGGGCACTGGCGCAGATAACCCTGGTGTGGAGCCAACTGGATTACCGGCCGAAACTGGACACCAACGGCCGTCTCGTCATCCCCGAACTGCCCAGCTTCCGCGACGCGACCAACGCCACAAAAGCCATTCTCAGCGAACTACGCACGGAATACGACGACGTGCCTGCGCAGACGGTGCAGTTGGCAACCAAAGACGGCCGTCCTCTCCCCATTACCGGATTACCTACCGGCTACGATTTCACGGACTTAAGCGATGAAGAACTCCTCGACCGCATCCGCGAGCTGGAATCGCGTCGAACTGGAACAGTACCTGGCCCTGCTGCTGGAGCAGGAGCGCCGGGAACGGGAACAGACGCGGACCCGCTTGCAGGCAGCGCAGCAGACGTTGGCGCTGACGCCTAGCGTCGTCGCCGATTTCGCCTGGCTGCATATTACTGACGATCACGGCCGTCCCATCCGCCCGGCCGCGCACCATTGGCTGTGGCTGCACCTGATGTGCAACGACGACATCAAGAAGCTGCTGATTATCGCCCCGCCGGAATCGGCGAAGACAACCTGGGTGCTGGCTTACGTGGCGACGCACGTTGCCTTCTATCCCGAATGGCCGCGCATCTTGGCGGCCGTGTCTGGCGAGGTGGCGGCCAAGCGCAGCCAGTCCTTGCGGCTGATGGCGGAATCGGCCGATTTCCAGGCGACCTTTCCCGACATCAAGCGGGCAGTGGGTATGAAGTTTACTCAGGAGGAATGGAGTGTAGCGCCGCATGGCGGCCTGGCGCGGCCGGGACGTATCCACCCCACGCTGTTTGCGGTGGGCGTGGGCGGCAGCATCATCGGCAGCCGCGCCCGGCTGCTGATTGCCGACGACATCCTCGACCAGGACAACACGCGCACGGCTCACCAGCGGGAACTGGTACACACCTGGTTTCACAGCAGCTTTCTCTCGCGGCGCATGGCGCGAGTGGGCCGTGCGATTGTCATTGGCAACGCCTGGCATCACGATGACACGTATGCGCGGATGAAGGCGGCCGGGGACTGGGTGGTGTGCCACATCCCGCTGCTGCATGAGGGCGGCGGCCCTGATGGGGCCACTGCGGTGTATGCCAATATTTACTATCCGGAGCGGTATGAGGGGGAGCGGCTGGGGACGGCCGTAGGGAAGGAAGTAAAACGAGATTGAAAGTCCTACATGAGAAGAGCAAACTTCTTTGTTATACTGACAAAGGTCATAATCTGGCATTTTTCTCTCTGGTAGGAATGTCAATTTATGCCCTCAGCAAGTATACTTAACTATTTTAGGAGTCTCTTAATTAGACATTGACATTTGTATCTTTGTCCACTTAAAATAGCTTGATTCAAAAACACTTATAGTAAGTTTTTTGTAAAATTATATACTCTGCCTTTAATTCCAGTAATCTCATATCAGATTTTCTACACTTTACAAGATGGGCAGTTGATCTTTCAATCTTTATCAAAGGGATTATCTAAAATAATTTCTTGCTTATAAAGCTTTGAAGCTTTTGAATTCTCGTAGACTGGAATGGGATTTTGGGGAGATGCCTGTTTAGGAAGGGGAAATGACTTCTAACAAAATCGCGATTTTCCGGAAAAATCTCACAACATATTTCAGCATAGAAGAATTAAAGATCTTGGCATTTGATCTTAGTATTAATCCAGAAGACATTCATCACCAAACCAGACGAGGAATGGCCTTAAGTTTAATAGACTTTTGTGTTCGCAATGGTTTGATCCCAGACCTTGTTAACATTTGCCAGAAAACAAGGCCACACATTCAATGGCCTTATCTTTCTTTTGAGGATATACAATACCTTCGACAAGATATCGAATCAGCCAACAGTCCGAAGATTAATATCGATCAATCTCGAAAATTTGAATCTAAGTATGAAGACATTTTTGGGGGGACCTTCTTACAAGGAGAAAACATTAACCTCGGGGGTGATCACATCATAGATTGCCCTGATTGTTTTGCGACTGGCTTAGAACATGAAGTATGTTCGAAGTGCGGAAGTACGGGTGTAGAGCGATTCTATGAAAAAATGACAGGCAGCTATTTTGATGATATTGACAAAGATGACAAATATAAATCACTCAAACAATTTGTTAATGGCTTATGGTGGATGACTGAAGATCTAAGGAACAATATTCTCGTAGTGAACCCAGATAATTGGGATCAACGTGGTTGTGAAAGGTGTAATGGTTCAGGCTATACATTGTACTCGATAGATGAAGAATTCACTCGAAATCCGTGTCCTACTTGTAAAGGGGCAAAGAAGATTTTACTAGATCGAAATGGTAATTTTACATCTGAGTATATGACTATTACCATATTTCCAGAGAGATACCATGTTCATAATCATCTCACAGGTGCTGTAACAGAAATCGCGATATTTATAGATGATAAACTCGTTGGTTTCGTAAAGTCGGAGCCACTAAAATTAAAAGTAAAAAAGGGGTCTCATATGATCTATGCCGGATTTTATACTGTATCAAAATCAGAAGCCATTAGTTTTGATACTGAGCAACTATATTCTCCAAGAGCCTTTCTTTGCGAAAGCCGGTTGATCAATGAAAGAATGAAAGTCCCCAGATGGGATGTTACTGTTCGCGAGAGATGACTTAACAAAACTCACATGTTACTTGGAAAAGAAGAATAGAGATAAATCTATATTTTGTAAGCTAATAAGGTTTACGAACGCCTTAAATAACTCTTTACCCCGTACCCCCCAATTTGATACGATAAATCTTAGAATACTTGTTCTAGGAGCTATCGTATGGACGACTTAACCCAAATCAAAGGCATCGGCCCCAAACGTGCGGCCGACCTGGCTGCGATGGGCATTGACACCTTTGCTGCTCTGGCTGCCGCCAACCCCGACTATCTGGAAACCACAATGGAAGTGCCGCGCCCGCTCATCAACGAGTGGTTGACGCGTGCGGCCGACCTCGCCAATAAGGTGTTCGCACGCGAACAGGTTGTAAGCGTGGACGTGGCAGCAGGGGAGGATGAGACGGTAACGGCCGTTTACGAATACCTGCTCACCGGGAAGGTGCGCGTCCGATGAGTGCTGAAACGGCCGTTCCCCAGTGGGTTCACGATTACGTCAAAGACTGGCGAGATCGCTTGTTGCTCACGCCCTGGAAGATTCGCCTTCGCCTGCAAGACATCATCGATGGCGACGAGAATATTTTGGCGCAAGTGCATCTTTTCCAGGAGGTACAGACCGCCAACATCACCTTCCGGGGGGATATTTCCCCGGAACCAAGCGACGAGTGGCAGCAGACCATCCTGCACGAACTGATGCACGTGCGTCTAGCCGAGGTTAGCGAATTTGTGCGCGATGACATCATTCCTGAGCTTGGCCCAACGGCCGAGCGTGTTGCTCAAGCTGCCTTCCGGCGGGCACTGGAACCGGCCGTAGAAGGCCTGGCCCACGTTTTGTGGGCGCTGGCGCAGGAGTAACGGCCGTTGCCCCACCACCAGGTTCTGCTGCACCACGACGGCCCCGCTCTCTGGCCCACCCACAAACCTCTGGCCGAAGTCTTGGAAATCCGCGACACCACGCCGGAGTTGGTGTGGTCAGGCACATACCAGGGCGTGCCCACACCGCCTGGCGGCTACATCTTCAAGCGCCACTGGTGGCCGGCCGAGCGCCGCTATGACCTGGACGACACCGGCATCCGCAATCTGGCCTACCAGCGCTTTCTCTCCTGGGACACAGCCCTCAAAGACGACGAAGAGGCCGACCTGGATTACTCCGCCTACACAGTAGCCGAGATTTGGCCGGACTACCGGCTGGGCCTGCGTTACGTGCATCAGCAGCGGCTAGAGTTCCCCGACCTGCCCTTGGCTATCGAGCAGGCGGCCATGCGCTGGAACTTCGACGAGAAGCTGGCCGGGATTCTCATCGAAGACAAGCAGTCGGGCACATCCGCGTTGCAAACGCTGGCGGCCACGTCGCCGGACTGGATCAAGCGGCTGCTTATCCCCTTCATTCCCACAACCGACAAAATCAGCCGCGCCCAGCAAGCGGCCGTGTGGTGCAAGAACGGCTGCGTGATGCTGCCCCGGCCAGCCCTAGACCTGTACTGGCTCATTGATTTTGAAGACGAACTGTTCAACTTTCCCCAGGCCGCCCACGACGACCGCGTGGACTCTTTCTCGCAGCTTGTTCTGTATTTGGAACACATCCTGGCGGCCGGGCGCAAAGCAAGAGGAGAAATAGACTGATGAAACTGTTAACCAGCTTATTCGGCGGCGGCACGGCCAGTAACCTGCGGCTGTCGGTCACGAAAGAAGGCGCACAAAACGAACTGCCATACAGCGAAGTGGCGAAGCTGCTGTGGAGCTACTTTCTCAATAATGGCCTGTACGACGAGCTGCGCCTGGTGGGTTATTTCCTCAACGAACCCAACCTGAAGGCCATTCGCAACCCGGCGCAGCGCGTGGTGAAATTCTACGCCGACACCATCTGGCCCGGCCGTTTGCCCACTGCGCTGCCCCTTGACCTCACCGGCAACAAGGGCTTGCAGAAGCCCATCGAGGAGCTGTGGAAGTGGTCGAACTGGCAGGCACGCAAGCAACTGATGGTGCGCCAGACGGCCGTGTTGGGCGAAGTCTTTATCAAGGTCGCCCAACCAGAGGGGAAAGAGCGCGTCTACTTGCAGCTTATCCGCCCGGAGTTCATTACTCAATGTGAGCGGGATGAGCAAGACAACATCACCTACTTGCGCGTGGACGTGCCCCGCGCCCGCAGGGAAGGCGTGGCGACCAGCTTCTATTTACACACCGAAGTTTGGGACAAGGCAGGCGGCACGGCCCGCTTTTGGGAGCATGACAAGACGCCGGAAACACCGCTCGACCAGTTGGGTGCGCCCAAGCAGCGGTATGACCTTGAAGCGACCTGGGGCATTGACTTTGTGCCCTGGGTGCGTGCCGTACACATGGACATTGGCGAGAGCCGGGGAGTGGGCGCGTATCTGCTGCAACTGGACAAGATTGACGAGGCCAACCGCCTGGCAACGCGGCTGCACACCATGCTCTTCCGCCACAACGACGTCACCTGGGCGCTCAAGGCAAACATGATGGACGCGGCCACGGGACGGCCGTTGCCCCCGCCGCGCGTTGCCACCAGCACAGACAGCGATGGGAATGACGTGGTCGACCTGGCGGGGGAGAAGTTCATTCGCCTGCCGGGCATGAGCGAACTGCAAAGCCTGGTTCCCAACCTCAACTACGAGGCGGCGCTGTCCGCCCTGAACGCGCACATGGCCGAATTGAAGAACGACCTGCCGGAGCTGCGCTACTATGACCTGCCGGAGCTGGGTGAACTAAGCGGCCGGGCTATCCGTCTGCTGATGGGGCCGGCCGTCACCAATGCGGCCGAGGTGCGCAGCAATCTGGAAGACGCCCTGGTGCGGGCGCAGAAGATGGCGCTGACCATCGGCCAAAATGCTGGCATCTGGGAGAACCTGGGCAGCTACGAAGATGGCGACCTGGAGCACGGCTTTGAGGAACGGCCGATCATCCCCATCGACCGCTACGAACAGGCGGAGATTATCAAGGCGGAGAAGGAAGCGGGGTTGCCACTGTTCACCAGCCTGCGCAAGTCCGGCGCCGATGAGACGGAGATGGCGGAGGTGGAGGCGGACTATGCCCGGCAGCAGGCGATGACGCAGGCGGGCATGGCCTCGGCGCTGCTAGAGGCTCAAGCGCAATTTGACGCCGGGCAGCCGGGGCAAAATGGCGCTGCAGAGCCTGCCAAATCGCCCCAAGAATAACCGTACATATCTTGGAGGTATGAACAAAACCCATGCCCGATAACGTCATCACCCTGGCCGAGCAGTTCCGGGCCGAACTCATCAACGGCGACGCTGCGGCCGTGCAGGCGATGACGCGGCGCTGGCTGAGTGTGGAGCAGGCGCTGACCGGGCAAATCCAGACACTGGCTGAGGAGATGGCGGCCATCCAGGCGGACGGCGGCAGCGTGCCCGTTTGGAAATTGTGGCAGATGCAGCGTTACCAGTCGCTGCTGGCGCAGGTAGGCGTGGAACTGAAGCAGTACGGCCAATGGGCAGCCGGACAAATTGAGGCGCAGCAGCAGGAGGTGCTGGCGATGGGCGACGAACACGCCAAAGCACTGCTGCTGGCCCAGATGGACGGGAATCGGAAAACGGCCGTTGCCTGGGACAAGCTGCCCGCCGGCGCGGTGCAGAACATCACGGCCATTGCCCAGGGCAGCCAACCGCTCAATAAGCTGCTGGCAAATGCCTACCCAACGGCCGTGCAGGGGCTGACCAACCTCCTCATCACCAATACTGCCCTCGGTGTCAATCCGCGTGTAACGGCACGCACGGCCGTGCGCAAAGGGCTGGCCCAGGGCTTGCAGCACATTCTGCTGGTGGCCCGCGACCAACAAATCCGCAATTACCGCGAGATGGTGCGCACACGCTACGACCGCAGCCCGGTCGTCTATGGCTACATGCGCCTGGCAGCCAAGAATACGCGCACTTGCATGGCCTGCCTGGCCCTCGATGGCTCGGTGTGGGACACCGGCCAGGTGATGCCGCTGCATCCAGTTGACAGGTGCGCCATGATTCCCTTGGTCGAGGGTTTCCCCCTACCAGAATTCAAAAACGGCGAGGAATGGTTTAAGACCCTGTCCGAAGATGAGCAGCGGCGCATGTTGGGAAACGGCCGTTACGAGGCCTGGCGCGATGGTCTCTTCCAGTTTCGTCAACTGGCACACGTGGGCAGCCACCCAGTTTGGGGGCTGTCGTTGCGCGAGGCGTCACTAACACATCTGCTGCAAGGACGCGGTGGGCTGAACGGCACGGCCGTTGATCCGGCCATCCTGCTGAAGCAGCACACAGCGAAAGCGCCGAAACCGAAGAAACCACAGACCCTGGTCGTTGGTAAGGGCGACGATGCCCTGGTCACCCAACTCATGGATGACCCGGCCACGTTATCTCTGAACCCGGTTACATACAAGGCGATGAAGAAGGCGCTGGGCAAGATGCTGACCGGGCATGAGGGGCTGGTATACCTGGATGCCAACGGCCGTTTGACCGGCGCCCTCGCTTACCAGACCAAGCAGGGCAACTTGCAGTATTTGCAGGCGACCGGCGCGGGCTTTGTGGATGCCGAGGCCAACTTGAAGGCCCTCATTGACCTGGCGAAGCTGGCGCAGCAGGCCGGGCAGGGCATTGAGTTGTACGTGCCCGGCAGCCATCTGGCGCTGTACCAGCAATGGGGCTTTACGGTGCATCAGCCGTTGGGCGGCGGGGCGCGGCTGCGGCTGCGGGCGGACGACCTGGCAGGCTTTCTCAAAGACCCAGATAACTACGGTCAGGTGAAGCTGGAGAAGTTGAGCGACGCGGCGCAGAAAGCGCTGGCCGACCCCAACGCGGCCTTCACTTTCCGCAGTGGGCAGGTGATTCCGGGGCTGCCGTTCAAGGCGGTGCAGATGGGCGACGCCGATTTTGCGGCGCAGACGAAGCCGCTACCCTACGACCCCCCGCTGCAGATTGACGACCCCGATATGCACGCGGCGGCCGGGATGCTGCTTTTCACGCCAGATGGCAAGCTAGTGGTGGTTGACCCCGCTGGTGGATACGGCGGCTACACCACAACCTTTCCGAAGGGTACACAGGAAGCGGGGATGAGCTTGCAGGAAACGGCCGTCAAAGAAGAGTATGAAGAGACCGGCTTCAAAGCGCGGGTGCTGGGCCACCTGGGCGATTACGAGAAATCCACCTCTGTCACCCGTTTCTATATTGGCGTGGTGGAAGATGGCGCACCCTGGGCGGCGCATTACGAAAGCGAGGCCGTGCGTATCGTGCCTCTCGACCAGGTGGACGCGCTGCTGAACGTGGGCGCGGATAAAGGCATCTTCCAGGATTTGCTGAAGCTGAAAGACCAGGCGCTGGAGGGGCAGCCGTTCTCTATTGAGAACATGGAAGCGGGGCTGGATAAGTACGCGGCCGCGCAGGGCAAGCTGCCGCCACCGCCGGGCAAGAAAGCGCCTGCAGAGATGACGAAGAAGGAACTGGTCGCACACCTGGCAAAGCTGCGCGGCATTGCGCAATGGAAACTGCACGTTGCCACTAAAGACCAAGTTGCCGCCCTGTTCGATTTACCAGAGGCGGAGGCCCTGGCGGCCATTGACAGCTTTGGCGCGGCACACACCGCCAAATACGCCAAACCCAAAGGGCCAGTGAAGCTGCCGCCCCCTGAAGAAGACGCGGCCACGCTGACGAAGAAAGCGCTGATGCAGCACCTGGCGCAGATGCGCGGCATTGCGCAGTGGAAGCTGTCAGTGATGAAGAAGGACGACATCGTCGCCCTCTTCGACCTACCGGAAGCGGAGGCGTTGGCGGCCATCGAGGCAGCAGGCAAGGCGCATACCGACAAGTACAGCGGCAGCAGTAAGAAGAAGGAAACGGCCGTGCCCCCAGAAACGGCCGCTTTTCTCAAGTACCAGGAGAGCGGCCTCAGCGGGCTGAGCGCGGACGAAGCAAAGCTGGCGCTGGCGTACGCGCGGCAGGCGGGTGAAGCCAAAGCGGTGCAGGCGGAATTGAAGGCGCATTATCAGGCGCAGATTGGCGACCCACTGCTGCTGCCGCACCTGGTGGGGCAGTACGCGACCAAGAGCTACCTGGTGGCGCAAATCAAGGACGCGGCCGGTGTTCCCCTCTACAAGTTGAACAAAATGACGAAGGGGGAGTTGGTGCAGCTGCTGGGCCAGCCGGTGAGCAAAATCCACGAAGCGGCCGGGCATCCATTTACAGCGCAGGCGCCCGTGCCTGATGGCGACCCGGTGGCTGTTCGCACGCGAACACCTGCTACCCAAACGGCCGTTTCCCCGCCAAAGCCGCCGCCCCCGGCCGATCCGGTGGACATCCAAAAATGGGACGCTCAGGACGCCAGTAATCATTTCTCTGCTTTGGAAGCGGCCTTTGACGTGGGTTCCCCGGCATACAAGGGAGTGGGTAAGGCACAGGGGAATGTGAGCAGCGGCCACAGTGGGTTTGCTTATACGGCCGACGACGGCGCGGCCACTGGCGTGGTGACGTTCGACACCAATTACAGCCCCAATACGGTCAAGGTCAGCGGCGCGGCCTTCACCGACCTGGCTGTGAACAAGGAAGCGATGGCCGACGTTGCCAACGTCGCGCTTGGTCAGGGCAAGGCGCTGAAGACTTACGTCCCGGCCGGGTTGAAGACGACCTATAAGAAGTGGGGCTTCAAAGACGATGGGGCGTATATGGTGCTGCAGCCGGGAGATATGCCTGCATTTGTCTCGTCGATGGGGAAGAAGCCAAAGGCCGCGCCAAAGAGTAAGTCCCAGCAAACGGCCGTTGAGGATGACGTTGTCAGTGTTATCGGTACACCGGGGGACGTGAGCGCCAAAGCAGCTGTGAAACTGAGTAAGACCGCCTTGGTGGGACACTTGGCGCCCAAGGCGGGCGTGGCTGCGTACAAACTGACAAAATACACCAAAGCACAGTTGGTGCAGTTCATGGAGATGGACGCCTTCCAGGCCATTGACCTACTGCAGAAGGGGTCAGCGCCACCTGCGCCCACGCCGCCCGCCAAAGCGCCTGAGCCAGTACCGGTTGTAAAAAAACGGCCGTTGCCAGACAACCTGCCTGCTTTCCAGATGCCTGATCCCCCCGGCTTTCCGGCCGACGTGGCGCAGATGAAGACAGTCAGCAGCCTGGGCGGTTCTACTGGCGCGAAGCTGGTGGAAGACCCGGCCACCGGTAAGCGATACGTGCTGAAGAAAGGAAACTCGTCCGGCCACCTGCGCGAGGAAGCATATGCTGACGCTGCTTACCAGGCCCTGGGCTTGAATGTGCCCGCCTTCAAGGTCTACGAAACGGCCGATGGGCCGGTGAAACTGGCGGAGTTCAAAAGCGGCACGCGCAGCCTGGGCGAGGCGTTGGCGCAGGCCTCGCCGGCAGAGCGCAAGAAGCTGGTGAAGGAGGTGCAGAAGGGCTTCGCGGCCGACGCGCTGTTGGGCAACTGGGACGTGCTGGGCGCGAGTAAAGACAACATCCTGGTGGACGACGACGGCCGTGTGTGGCGCGTGGATAACGGCGGCAGTTTCCGCTACCGGGCGCAAGGGAAGAAGAAGGAGAAGGAATTCCTCGGCGACTACCCTGTGGAGCTGTGGACGATGCGCGACAAAAGCGTGGGGCCGGAAAATGCGCAGCTGTTCGGCAGCCTGGACATCTACGAGGTCATGGAGGGCGTGCGCGAGATTGTGCCCAAGGGTGAGAAACTGTTGGCGGCCGTGCCGGAGGAGCTACGGCCAATGGTGCACGGCCGTGTAGAAATCATGCGTGATTTGCTGGGTACGTCCGACGCCTTCAAGGGTGACCGTTGGCAGGCCAGCTACACAGACGGCTTCCTGGAGCAGAGCACTTACATCCGCCGCCAGGGCTTGATTGACGCCATGCCGCAGAAGCTGAAGCAGCCAAAGGCGGGCAGCACCACTGTGTACGATGAGCATGGGCAGCAGTTTGATAAGCTGCGCGGCAAAGACAGCCATGTGGAGGCGTGGGCCGCCTACTGTAAGGCGAATGGCGGTGATCCTGCCATCATTCGTTATTGGATGGGGCAGCAAGCGGGTTCATCCTGGAGCGGGGCATCGAAGGCGTTAAAATATCGCATTGCATTGGAGCGTGGTGGAAAATTCGACGAGTATTATTGGCAAGGAGGCGTGGGTGCGGCCAAGAAACAATACGAAGCCACCATCAAGAAGGTAGGGCGAGATACTTACCACAAGACCTGGGCAATGTGGCACGCCTGGGTGTATGAATCGCTGCGCCACACTGAATTCTCCCGCAAAAAGGGTGGCATTGTGGAACTGGTACGCACAGAAGGCAGCGACATCATGGGGACGTATGGCGTCAAGTTGGGCCAGCGCAATGTTCAGATGCTGCGTGGCGCGGCCGAATCCGGCAGCATCTTTCGTGCCAAGCGAATTGTGGCCGGTGGCGAAGTGACAACGCAGCGCGTGCCGCTGCACCGCGTTTTAGGATACTATTGGGGCGACAGGCCAGGCGCGACAAATGGCTATGGCGGCTTCTTAGGCGATGCGGAAAACGAATTTGTCTTCATCCCGGAAGGGATTCCTTTTGATTACGTGGATTCAATTTATGGCAGTCAAGGTGTGGAGGCCTATTGGAAATGACGGTGGAAATTGAAACGCTGGTAAATGCCAGGTACGGCCGTGATGCGGGCGGATATGCTTACTTAGATGTGGAGGTGAACGGCCGTCCTTGCCAGGTCTTTCGTGAAAAGGCGCTGCGCCTCGATAGCGAGATTGCCGCCCTGGGGCCGTATGACGACTTCACCGACTTCTTTGTAATCATTCCACCCAGTGAAAAGCATGGCATTCATGTCGCAACAAAGCTGGATAGCTATACCAACGACCGGCGTTATGTGGCGCTGGTGCGGCGGTTTGTGGATGCGGTAGATAACGGCCGTTTTCAAGAAGGGCCGGTGGAGATTCCGGGTTGAGCCATGTCCAAAGTAGTGCCACATTGGAGGATGTTCGCGTGCAAACAGTTGAGGACGTACCCCAGGAGGGATGGGTGGCTGTGCGTCAGGGTGGAAAGCTGTTGTTTGAGTATCATCCGGAGCGGGAGTTGGTGAGGGTGGTGAAAAGGCAACGGCCGTATGTGGTGGCGTTGCGAGGGTATCGATAGGGGTAATTTGTCATGCGGAATTTATGATATTTGTTAAGTGACTTGGTCATCTGTTTTTCGATATCTTGTTAATAATATCTTTTGGTCTTTGCCGGATTTTGTCATACTGAACAAAGAACCTCAGCATCTCTAGGGTGTTTAACTTTGCTCAATATGACAACCAGAAGATTTTATGAAATCTTCTGGTTGGTTTGTAAGTTATAGCGAAGAGTGTGAGCGTAATTAAATACCACGCGGATTGTATTGGTGAGGTCAGAAGATTGAAACTGGAAATCTTTGGCAGTGTAATTACTTGATAAGCCAACTATGCTCTTAAAACTATTTTTTAAAGGAGGTTATCATGCCGAATTCGCATCCAATTATCGAATTCACAATAATAATTGAATCTGATTCTCAAAACTTCTCTGATTGGGAATTGAATGAACTTGCTTTAGGATTGCGCGAAGAGTTATTTGAATATGGTGCAAATGCGAAGTTAGCTAAAAGAAAAGGAGGTGTCCCGCAAAATGCTAAGGCGGGAGATCCTATCACTATAGGCGCTATAATTCTTGCATTGGCAGCCCCTACAATACCGAATATTTTGTCAATAATTCAAAATTGGCTTCTTCGACAGAAAGATCAAACCATTAGGGTTCGAATTGGCGAAGTTGATATTGAAGTGCCGAGAGATGTTTCTCAAGCGGAAATAGCGAAAATTGTCAACATTATAGAAACCATTCCTCAAGATGTGGATAAGCGATCATTGAGCAGTAAGTAGGTACAAGAGTCCCCAAAACATATTAATTGTATATCCTTGTCATTTCTTTGACAGTTTAATATCGAACTTTATGTAGATTTATCTGATTAGCAAATAAGCTGTTCCTGTACATGAAGGGAGGGCAAGATGTCGGGAAAGAGAAGCGCTTTAATAATATCTAATTATAGATATAAAGATAAACAATTAAAGCAACTAGAAGCTCCTAAGCACGATGCCAGAAATCTTGCTTCGATTTTGGCAGATCCCAATATTGGAAAATTCACAGTCCAGACTTTAGTCAATAGAGATTCCTCGGAAATTACTTTAGCAATTGAAGCCTTTTTTGCTAAACAAGAACCTGGAGATCTAGCATTATTGTATTTTTCAGGGCATGGAATTAAAGATGACAAAGGTCGACTATATTTTGCATCTGGTGATACTCAAATGGGCTTGCTTCGAGCTACATCAATTCCAGCGACGCTTGTTAATGAGATAATGCAGGAAAGCCGCTCAAAAAAGCAAATTTTGATTCTTGATTGTTGTTTTAGCGGAGCTTTTTCCAAGGGAACCTACAAGGCTGGCGAGATAATAGGAAGCACCGTTGGAACGTCAGAATATCTTAATGGGGAAGGCAAAATCATAATGACGGCCACCGATGCATTTCAGTATGCATTTGAAGGAGATAAACGGGAGGGGGAAAATGTACAATCTGTATATTCCGGTACCCTTATCAAGGGTTTAGAAACAGGAAATGCAGATTTAGACGCAGATGGGTTTGTAACGATTGATGATCTTTCCAAATATGTTTATGTAAAAGTAACCGAAAAACTTCCAAAACAAAGGCCACAGGTGTGGAAAATGGGCATGACAGGTGACTTTGTGATTGCCCACAATCCCAAGCCTATTGGAAAATTGTCTAATTTGCCAGAAGAGATAGTAGATGGGATGAGCGATTCTCGTAGTTACGTTAGAAGAGGTGTTACCTCTGAGCTTGGAAAATATTTAGAGGGGGAGGATAGAAGTAAAGCTCTTGCAGCATATGAAGCATTGAAAAAATTAACTGATGATGATAGTCGTGAAGTATCTTCTGAAGCTGAGAAACTATTGCAAAATGCTCCATTTAAGCCATCTAAAGATATCCCCAATGAAAATAAAATAAAAATTAATGCATTAGAGGCTATTTCAAAGGTATTAAGAGATGATGAAGCACAACCTTCCCATATTAATTTCAAACAACTTAAGCTGTTGTTTTCCGCGTATAAAAAAGTAGGTGCCTTGCAGGATGAAGCTGCTCAATTAAATGAACAAGAATACCAATCACTTAAACAACTTTCTATTTATTGGGCATCAATGTTAGCATTGCTACCTTTAGGAATTCTGTCAATACTTGTATGGTCATTTTATTCAAAAGCAGGTAATACGGCTGGGAGTGCAACAGTTTTTGGAATCTTAGCTGTAATCTTCGGGGTTTGGTCAATTATTTTATGGTGGGGATTAGTCATTGATCAGGCCTTTACTACCATATTGGCTATTTTGATTTTTTTTCTTGCAACCTTAGTGTCTGCTAACGTAGCAGTTAGTGGGCTATTCACTGCGGAATCGGAACAATTAAGTACCTTAATCAGATTACTGACTTTCATATCATTGTCTGTATTAGTTATCTTGTCACAAATCCCAGTGATAGAACTGGAACTGAACTATATTGCAACATTAGGCTGGGGTGTTTCTTTAGGCTTAACGCTCGGTGGAGTAATTGGTTCTGCTGGTGGAAGTGCCTTTGAAGTAGCTCTTTCAGTATGCATAATAATAGGTGGATTTGAAACATATCGAATCTTGAGCGACTCAAAGATGGATAATTCTAGTTTTATCGGTTTGATTGTTTTTCTTTGTATTGTATTTATTTTGTTTTTCTTCCCAGTATATTTACCTACAAGACAATTTAGTGCAGGTAATATATATGGCAGTGTAGCTTCTATTGTTGCAGGGTACATGTTTCTGGTGTTCGCGGGAAGTTTGATTGTTTACACAGGAAATTATTCCAAACATGTATTAGAAGCCATTCAAAATCTATTTGATTAGCAGCATAATGCAGGTAATGTCGCTTATATGTGAGTGAGGGAAATAATCCCCTTGAAACCGCCAGAACGCCTGTGCTAAACTAGAATCAACTGAATACCAGAGCGCCCAGAGCGCCCGGTCTACAAACCGTAGGCTGGGCGCTCTTTTTGTTTGCGCACATCACGCCCACGCGGGCGGTAAAAACGCGGAGGAAACTATGTCTGACAATGCCACATCAACACCCACGGCCGACGCAGCCGGGGCCGACGCTGACAAGCAAACGGCCGAACCAGCGGAACAACCGACCTTCACCCAAGCCGACCTCGACCGCATCCTGGCTGACCGCCTCGGCCGCCAGGAAAAGAAACTGCGCCGCCAGTTCGAGGAAGAAGCGGAGAAGAAGACGGAGGAAGACTTGGCCGACGCGGCCGAGTGGCAGACCCTGGCGGAGAAACGGCAAAAGCAAATCACTAAGATGGAGCAGCGGGTGACTGAGTTGGAGCAGCAGGCCGAAACGGCCGACAAATACGGCAAAGCGCTGGACACCTACGTGCAGCAGCTGGCCGACGGGCTGCCGGAATCCATCCTTACCCTGTTGGGCGGCATGGATCAGGCGGCCAAGCTGGAATGGCTCACGGCCAACCGGGCGCAGTTCGTCAAAGACGAGACCCCGGAGACGCCGGACAAGCCGCAAGTGCCCAATGGCGTGCCCCCCACGCCCCCGCCAGCAGACCCAAAAACCGTAACAGACGAAGAGCGGCGCGCACAGGCGTATTTTCCACGCCTGTAAGGAGCGACTATGACCGACTTAGTAATTGACTACACCCAGGTGCGCGAAATCGAGGTCATCGAGCAGTTCACCGGCCCGGCCGATGAGACCGTTGACCCCGGCCACTACGCACGCCTGGCCCCCAGCACCGGAAAGCTGACCAAAGGCAACGCCACAACGGCCGCTGAAGTGGGAACTGGGGAAGGCCTCTGCATTACCCGCCAGGTGAACACCATCACCATCCTCAAGAAAGGCATTCTCTGGCTGGGCGATGCCCTCGATGCCCTGAACTTCGGGGACATCGTTTACTTATCCGACACCGACGGAACGCTGGCTGACGCGGCCGGCACCGTCAGCAAAGTGGCGGGGGTCGTCGTCCCCCTCTACGGCCACAGCCCGTTCAAGAAAGGGCTGCGGGTGGATTTTTAGGAGGTAGCCCATGACTATTGAAATCGCCTATGGATTCGTAGGCATGCAGCACCTGTTCAACAAGCGCGTGCAAGAAGTTGGCGTTAACCGCGTCTTTGACGCCATCACGCAGTCGGCGGCCGAACACACGCAGATGATTAACACCATGATGGAAATCCTTGTGGAGCGCACGACGGTAGCCCAAGAGGAATTCGAGCTGCCCGGCAGCGGCACGTTGCAACCTCTGGATGAAGTGGGCATCCCCCGGCCGACGGACACCTACGGCTTCTACCAGGTCGCCTATCCCATCCAGGGTGGCGGTGATGCCTGGGGCAAGAATCGCGTGACCAGCGCTTTGATGACGGTGCAGGAAGCCAATCGCCACACCATTGAAGCGCAGAACAAAGATGCCGACTGGCTGGCCCGCCACATCATTGCATCCGTACTCACCAAAGATTCCTGGACGTTCCACGACAAGGTGGGCGCGGCTGGCAACAAAGGGCTGGGCAACATCACCATCATGCCCCTGGCGAATGGCGATGTCACCGAGTACCCCGTCACTGGCAAACAGCCGCAAACGGCCAACCATTACACCGCCCAGGCTGTTGCTATCGACAATAGCAACAATCCCTTCCCAGGGTTCTACAGCACCTTGACCCGATACCCAGGCAGCAAAAACGCCACTATCGTGGCCTATATCCCGGAAAACCTTCAGGAAAGCGTTGAGGCTCTCACGGACTTCCGCGAAGTCGAAGATGCTGACGTGCGTGCTGGCGCTAACCGCGACGAGCTGGTTGGCTCCATCCCTGTGGGCCTGGGTGACGAACTGCTGGGCAAGGTGGGCAAGGTGTGGGTGGTGCTGTGGAAACGACTGCCCGATAACTACATCTTTGTTCACGCACGCGGCCGCACCATTCTGAAGATGCGCGAGTATCCAACCAGTACGCTGCAAGGTCTCTTCACTGAACTGCACAGCCCGGACGGGGCACGCATGGAGAACCGTGTCATCCGCTATGCGGGCTTTGGCGTCAGCAACCGTGTGGCTGGCCTGGTGCATTACGTGGGCAACGCTGCCTACCAGAACCCGACCGACTACACAGCGCCGCTGGCTCAATAGGAGGCTGACCGATGAAGCTCTCCATTCTGGCAAAACGGCAGCATGAAGCCCATAAACGGCTGGTAACGGCCGTTGCCAACCTGGCCGAAGCGCTGGGTCTAGCTCAACCGGAGCTAAACCCCAGGGTCAAGCAGCCCCAAGTGGCACGCCTGGAGCGTGATGAGCGATTGGGTGCGTTTCTGGAAACGGCCGTTAGCGCTCTGAACCAACAGGTAACGGCCGTTCTGGAACAGGCCCAAGGGTACCTGAGCAAGGACGATATCCTCGCCATCCCTGGCCTGACCAAGACCAGCCGCGAAGCCATCGAGACTTACTTTGCTGACCTGGAAACGGCCGAAACTGAGGACGCCTAACGCATGACCGTACCCAGCGCTTACAGCGAAGCGACGCTGAAGACGTATCTGCACGGCATCCTCAGCCGGGGTGGGATAGCGGCCACGCTGGACTGGCAAATCGAGGCCGGGAGCTACGACGAAATCATCACCGACACGCTCCTGGCCTACGGCGTGGACGACATCGCCGAGGCGACGGACGTGGCGAAGCTGCGGGCGCTGGCGCGGCTGGCGTTGTGGGAGGCGGTGGAAACGGCCGTGCCGTTAGAAATCAACTACACGGCCGACGGCGCCACCTTCAACCGCGAGGCTATCTTCCAGCATGTGCAGACCATGCTGCAACGCGCCCGCCTGGACGCCTTCGCCTACACCGATGACTACCAGGTCGATGTGCTGGGCGTGCAGCGCGACTACGACCCCTACGATGCCATTGACTTCGACTTGTTGGAGGATGCGTGAACCCACTAGCAACGGCCGTCCTCAACCGCCAGCGCCGCCAGGCTGAAGACGTGATGATGGACGCCGGGCGGGTACTCACCCGCTCGGCCGACAGCACCGACAGCCACAACCGGCCGACCTACACCTACACGGCAGGCGATGAGCTTGCCTGTGGCGTGAAGGTGGCCCGCAACCGGCAGGCGACGGACGCCGAGGGCAATGTGGTCTTGGTGGACTATCAGATTCGGCTGCCGCATGGCACGGCCGTTACCGCCAACGACCGCTTCCGCATCACCAGCCGCTACGGTACGGCCGCAGCGGAGGTGGACTGCGAGATTCTTGGTGCGGTGCGGCTTGGGGCAACGGCCGTCGTCATCAACGTGAAGGAAATTACGCATGGCTAAAAGCAAGGTGGATTGGTTCGGCGAAGACGTGATGTTGAAGGTCGTCAGCGCTACGCGGCAAGCCATCGAAGCGACGGCCATTCGCGTTGTGGGGCAGACGGAAATCAACATCACCGCCAACAACCAGGTGGACACCGGCTTCATGCGCAACAGCGTCTACTTCGCCACCAAAGACGACAGCACCTACGAGGATGCCGATACGGATGGCGCTTACGTCAACCTCCAGGGCGACCTGGTGGAACGCAGCCTGGCCCCGGAAGCACCACTTCCAGCCGAGTATGACGCGCTGGTGTGCATTGGCGCGGACTATGCCATCTTCCAAGAGATGGCGAATTCGTTCCTGTACCCGGCACTGCAACAGGTGCGGGGAGAGGTCAAGGGTATCTTGCAGCGCACGGCGAAGGAAGCGGGGCTGTGAGAGATGTAGACGCGGCGGCCGTTGATTTGGCTCTGGCCGACAGCGCCCTGGCCGCGCACACTGGCAGCCAAATCTATGCCGGTGATGCGCCGCCAACAGGCTGGAACCCGGCCACGACGGCCGTCGTCCTCAAATCGCGCGGCGGCACAACCGCTTACAGCGACATTCTCGATGTATCTATCCAGGCGAAATGTTACGGGGCAACGGCCCCCGCCGCCTGGCTCACTTATCTACTTACCTATGACGCCTTGCATGAGACCGGTGACGGCGTGGTAGCCGAGAGCCTGGCCGAACAGGTTGGGCAGCAGATCACCGAACCGAGTACAGGGCGCATTTACATTCTGGCCTACTTCCGTATGCAGATACGGCCGTAGGCGGGAGGAATTTTCATGAGCACAGCAGATATTCTAATTTCACCTGCCACTATTTGGTACGCGCCTGTTGGCGAGCCGCTGCCGGATGAGACGACCATCGCTTACGGCGCTGCCTGGGGCGGCAACTGGGCGCAAATCGCCATGACGGCCGAGGCGCTGGCGATGAACCGCGACCTTTCTACCTTTGAGGCCATGATTGAGCAATCCACTCTGCCGGTGAAACGCAGCGTGACTGAGGAGAAGGTGGCCTTTGAGACGGTGATTGCCGAGTTTACCGGCGACCACCTGGTTCTGGTGATGGGGGGCACAAACACACCCACGGCGGCTGGCGTCGGTCAGGTTGGCTTTGAAGAGCTTGTCGCCGGTGGTGAAGTGACGCTAGACGAACGCATGTGGGGCTTTGAGGGCAAGTATGTGGACACGGCCGGGGCCGTGTTCCCGGTGCGCGTCTTCATTTACCGTGCCACCAGCGTGCTCAATGGGGCGCTGACATTCGGTAAGGGCGAACAGACTGGCATTCCGCTGCGCATCGATGCGCTGGGCGATTTGACCAAACCTATTGGTCAACAATTGCTCAAGGTACAGAAGGTAACGGCCGCAGCGACCAGCTAACCAACCTCATGAGCGACATTCTGGCTGACATCCCCGAAGTGCCAACGCTCAAGGACTTATACCGCCTCCTGGCCGTTACGGCACAGCAAATCGCCAATTACGGCCAGGAGCTGCGGGGCCTGCGCGTGGAATTGACCCGGCTCATTTCTCAGCAAGCTGAGAACGTTCGCGCCAATGCGCTGGAGATTAATCACCTGGAGCGAGGATTGGCTCAGGTGCGCATTGATATTGAAGCCATCAAAGCATGGCAGTTGGCGCACCAGTTTACCTGTCCTTACGTGGGGTTAACTGGGCGTGATTTGGCTCGTGCGCAACTGGCATCACTGCTAAAGCAGCATTTTAGCGTGGAGGAACTTGACGAAATAGGGTTCGAGCTAGGCATCAATCCCGATGACCTGGCTGGAGAAACAACAGGCGAGCGGGCACGCGAGTTGATTCTACATACGGAACGCAATAACCGTGTGCTGCCGCTCATTACTATTTGCCAGCGGAAACGTCCGTCTGTGGCCTGGCCGCTGGCGTATGAATAAAGGAGCAAAACATGACCTCACTCACAAAACCTGGTGTCAAAACATCTGAATTCTGGCTGACGCTGATGCCCTGGCTGTTAGCTCTCGTTGTCGTTATCTTGCTTGGGTTGGGCCGCGTGGACATTGCATTCGCTCAATGGGTATTGGTCGCCTTGGGCATCGGTGGTGGCGTAGGGAACGCTGCGTATGCCAACGGCCGTGCAAAGGTGAAGAGCGTCCAATGAAATCCATCAAAATAGCCCTGGCCGGGCAGACCTACACCGTGAATGAGCTGCCGCGTAAGAAGAACGCGGCCTGGCGCGAGCGTTTTCAAGCAGAGTTCGTGGAAGTGGCCGATGCCCTGGTGGCGATGGCCGACAGCGACATTGCCAATGCCGACAGCCTGGCCGCCATCGTGCGAAGCGTGGTCGCGCAGGTCAACGGCGCGGTGGAGAAAATCGTCGCGCTGCTGCTGGACTATTCCAGCAGCATGGCTGCTGATGGCGAACGCATCGAGGAGGAGGCTTACGAGAGTGAGCTGCTAGACGCCTTTTTGGAGGTGTTGAAGCTGGCCTACCCTTTTGGCTCTCTGGTCGGGGCGCTGGCGCCCTTAGCCAACCTTGGCCCAGCCTCCGCGTAGATTTTGAAGAACTATTCCTCTCCGCGTTTGGGGAGAGTGAATTACCTGGAGAGTTGGAGACGATGGATTTGGCGATGGCCTGGGTGCGGCGCGAACGCTTTAAGGCGCAGTTGTTGGCCGCAGAACTGGCTGCGCTGTTGGCGCAGGCGATGGGGCCAGATGCCGGCGCGGCAAATAGTGTTCGCACGCGAACACCTGTGGACGGCCGTTACGCCCGCGTGCCCGCTGACCAGTTGCTTGGCGAGATGGGGGTCATTATCCAATGAGCGTCAAACTGGCCGACGCCCTGGTCTACCTGGCTGCTGAGAACAAGAAGCTCAAGGATGACCTGGCCCACGCTGAACGGGAGACCAACTCCTGGGTTAAACGCGTGGGCGAGGGCATGGCGCAGGGGCTGGGCCAGGCGCTGACCAACTGGACGATTCAGGGCGTGCAGAAAATCGCCCAAATGGGGCGGCAAGGGGTGCGGGCGCTGGCGCAGGGCATGGTCGGCGGCAACGCGGAATTTGAGCAGTACAACCAGCAGTTTGGCGTGCTGCTCAAGTCGGCTACGGCCGCGCAACAGCGTATGCAAGAGTTGGAAAAATTCGGTCGTACCACCCCGTTTGATTTGCCCGAAGTCGTCAAAGCTGATTTGATTTTGCAGGGGTTTGGCCTGCACGCAGAGGAAGCGGCCGTGCGCTTCGGCAAGTCCGGCGCAGAGATTCGCACCATCGCCGGTGACGTGGCGTCGGGCACGTCGGCCACATTTGAGGAGATTAGCGGCTATCTTGGCCGCTTCTCTTCCGGGGCTACGGGCGAGGCCATTCAGCGCTTCCAGGAACTGGGCATCGTCACCCGCCGCGAACTGGCGGCGATGGGCGTGGAATTCTCGAAGAGCGGGGAGTTGGTCTCGCCACTAGACGAGGCCATGACCATCCTGCTGCAGCACCTGGAGCAAAAGTACGGCGGCATGATGGACGCGCAGTCCACAACCTTCAATGGCATGCTCTCCAATTTGCGTGACTGGGTAGGCAATTCCCTGCGGCTGATTGGGCAGCCAACGTTTGAGCTTATCAAGGGGCAGCTAAAAGACCTCCTTGCTTTCCTGGATAGCCCGGCGGTGGCTTCGGCCATCAATGGGCTGCGTGATTTGTTTGCGGTGGCGACGGCCGGAGCGCTGGCGATTATTCGCGGCTTTAGCGGCGCGGCGAAGGCATTCTTCCGCTCGCTCTTCGGCGACTTCGATACCGTTGCTACCAACCTGGAGAACAACGCCGGGTCGTGGGGGCGCAATATCGTACTGCAATTGGCGCGAGGCATGGCGGCGGCGGCAACGGCCGTTGTGCGTGTGCTGAACCAGATTGCCTCCATTATTGCCTATTGGCTGAAGCCTGGCTCACCGCCCAAGATTTTGCCAGACATCGATACCTGGGGCACAGGGGCGATGCAGGCGTGGTTGGACGGATTCGGCTCGGCCGACGTGGGTGTGCTGAAGCGTATCAAGGGCCGCGTTGCCGAGATTTTGCAGAGCATGGGCAGCGGGGCCGATGTGGGCTTGTTCTCAACCATTAGTAACGCCATCAGTGGATTATTCCGCAGCCAGGCAAAAGAGAACGACACGGGTCTGGTCGGCCGTATCCTGGGCAGCAATGAGGCCATTGCCAAAGCTATCAGCGACATTCGGCAAATGGGCGGTATTGGGCAGCAAACGCTGCAGATGCTGGAAACGGCGCTAGGCAGCCTGCCGCCGGTGGCGCTGGCGTACACGCAGGCGATGCTGAGCCTGGCGCAGGCGGATGAGCAAGTACGCCTGGCGCAGGAAGAGCTGACCCGCGTCACGGATGAGTATGCCAATAAGCTGAAGCCGCTTAACAATGAGTTAGAAGCCATCCAAAACAAACGGCAGGATATGGCCGATGAAAAGCGCATTGCCGCGCTGAAGGAGGCGCTTGCTTCCGGCTCTCTCAACGCCAATGAGGAAGAACTGGCGCTGATGGAAATCCGCGAGCGGCAGCTGAGGAAGGAAATCCGCGATACGGAGGAGGCACGGGATACGGCCGTTGAGGGCGCACAGGAGCAGTTGGACGCGGCTGAGGCGGAACAGGAGGCAGCGCAGGAAGCGGCGGAGATGCAGGCGGCGCTCTTGCAGGCGCAGCAGGAGTCCAATGACCTGATCAACCAGCAGGTAAGCCTGTTGGGACAGTTGGCGAATGCGCTGGCCGGTGTGGGTAGTGCGTTGGAAACGGCCGTTGGCAGCGGTGGCGGGGGCTTGGGTGATGCGCTGGGCGGATTAGGGGACATCGCCATACCAGATTTGGGCGAAGGCGAAGACCCGCTGGGCATCGAGTCTTTGTTCGAGAGCATGGACATTGAAGGGCTGGTGGCGGAGATTACGGCCGAATTCGAGCCGCTCAATGAGGAAGCGTCCAAGATTGGTGATAATTTCCGCAATGCCCGCGATGCAGTGGATGACTTCTTGGCAAAGATTGGGGTGTTGGATGATGAGGGTAAACCAGCCCGTGGCGCGTTGGACAATATCAAAGATGGTGTAATTACGTTGGGGGGCGCATTTGCAGCCGCAAAAATCGCCGGATGGGTCATGGGTATCGTAACTTCCATTGGTGGCCTGGTTGCCAGTGAAGGCATCATCGGAGCGATTGGCGCGGCCGTTGCTGCATTAGGCGGGCCGGTGGTAATTATCGCGGCGATTGTTGGTGCGTTTGCTGCGGCTTGGCATACCGACTTCATGGGAATGCGCACGACACTAGAGCAAGTTTGGGCAATCATTAGCATTGTTTTCCAGCAAATAGGCGACCGAATTTCCACTTTCTTAGCGCCAGCCATTAACGCATTCAAGTTGATTTGGGAAGCTGCATGGGCAGGTATTAAGGCTATGTTGGCGCAAGCATGGGCCAACATCCAAATGGTATGGGCTGAGCTTGGCCGTTGGATAAATCACAACCTGGCCCCCTGGGTTGAATATTTCCAGGGTGTTTGGGAAGAAGGCTGGGCATACATAACGGCCAAATTAAACGAAGCGTGGGCATCTATTCAGGAGGTGATTGGAGCGTGGAAAACCAAGTGGGAATCGCTGATGACCTCGTTGCACGATGCAGTGCAGCCTGTCTTAGATATGGTGCAAAACTTGTGGGATGCCATCAAAGGTTTTTGGGATTGGTTAAAGGATAAGGTTTTCGACTTTGATTTTCACATTCCAGACCTGCCTGATTGGGCGATTCCTGGCAGTCCTATTCCTCTGCATACGGCATGGAAGGCATTTGCCGAGGACATGAATAGGATGACCATTCGTCCCAAGATGGACACATCTCAAGTGGCCGGGGCAGGATTTCCAAATAGCGCGGCGGCGGTAACGGCCGCGCAGCAACCGGTAGTCAATAATTACTACTTTGGCAACTTGGAGTTTAATGACGAGGCATCAGTTCGCACGCTCATTGAGTTTCTGCAAAGCATGGGCGATGACATCAGCCTGGCGCGGTTCCAGGCCTCGCCCCTGGGGGTATAACGAATGGCAATTACATTCCGTATTTATGATCCGTTAGGCGACGTGGATTTCGCTGACTACGACCTGCACATTCAGCGCAACGGATTCAAGCAGCAGGGGCCGCTTGAACTGCGGCCGGGCGAGTGGGCCGACCTGCAAGAAAAGGTCACATTTCGCTGGTTGCAGCCGTCAGAAACGCTGCGGTTGCCGGTGCTCAAGGCGCTGGCTGGGTTTGGTAAACGGGCACGGGATAATCAACGGCCGTCTAGCTCCAACTATTTCTCGCCGGGCGACCAGGTCATTTTGGAGATAAACACGGGCAGCGAGTTGGGCTATCGCTACGCCATCCTGCGCGATGTGCGCATGGACGAGCTTTCGCCGCTGCACTGGCGGCCGTCGGCGCTTCCAGAGTTAGCGCTGGAGTTCGAGCGCGAGGGATTGTGGCGCGGCATTGCTCCCGACGTTACACCGCCAGAAACAGGTCTCGTCCATTTAGAAAACTACGACTCGCAGGGAGGCACGGCGTCTAACGCCGCCATCTTCCATGATCTAGATGGGGATGCACCTGCTCAGACCATCCTTAAGGCTCAGATGTCTGGCAGCTTCTCAACCGAAGTGGGAAAGGTCATTATTGCTACCAGGAATGCAAGTTCTGTTTCCGATGCGACTAAATTCACGCCATTCTTCAACGCGAAAGAAGAGCTAGACTACACCGCATATCAAGCAGCAGCGACAAATCCATTGACAACGGGCGTCGGCCCGGACGGGGTTATGCTGCGATTCCCTGCCGGTGTAAACACTGGATACCTTCGCTGGCAACTGCCTTACACAGTGGATTACTTTGCCGGACGCTACCGTGTTTATTTCGTGGGGCGCACGAATGATGACACGAAAGAATGCCGGTTGGGGATCACGCATGGCTATGGAACGACGCCGGGCGGCACGACCGAGACGATAGACTATCGATTCGGGTCAGGAGGAATTACCTGGGGCGCGGTAGATATGGGTATCATTACGCTGCCGGAAGGGAGGCTTGTAGGGGGAGTTGCGGCGTCGTCGGCTTATTTTATCAGCCTTTACTTCAGCAAAGACAGTGCATTACAACTGGACGTCGCCAGCATCTTCCTCGTGCCGCAGGATACTATGTTGTATAGCATCACGAATTCACCGGTGAACCTGGTCGCAGACGGCATTATGGGTCGGTCGTATGGTGTCGATGCCATCGGCTATGTGAGTACGCCCAGCTTGGGTAATCTCGGCCGGTTCATTGAAATATCCCCGGTTGGGGCTACTGCCATCTATGTCTATATCTTTGACCTGTATAGTTCTCCTTATTCTCTTTTCGAGTACACCACTGACTGTTGGTTGTCCGTCAGGGCTGCACCTCGTTACCAGTATTTGAGGACTGATTAATGGACATTGTCGAACGAAGCTCCCTGACGCTCTTCTCCCGCCTGGCCCCAGGGGATACGCCCAGCACGTCACCTCTGGTCACCCTGACACCATACGCCTGGCCCAGCTACCGGCGTATCACGCTGGCCGAGGGCGGCGATGCCGGAGCGAGCTTTAATATCACTGGCGACGTGGCCGATGAAGCCAGCATGGAATACTGGCTGGAGAACTGGTTGGCGGCGCATTTTGTAGAGGAGTACGGCGGCGAAACCTGTTTTGTGGGGCGCATTCATACCATGCGCCTGACTTACAACGGTATCTTCCTGGTCTATTCGCTGGATTCCTGCTGGAACAAAATCGCCTGCCGCTATACGTCAGTGGTGGACGGCCAGCAGTATCTTTCCTCATTTGAGGAGGATAGCGACAGCCAGGCTGTTTGGGGCGTGCGTGAACTCATCCTGGAACCGGAGGACATCATTGGCGGCGCGGAGGCAACGGCGTTGGCGCAGGATGCGCTGGCAGAACTGGCTCAGCCTCGCGTGTGGCGCGGCGACGTGGATTTTGCGGCCACCGCCAAGCCGGTGCTGAAGGTGGAGGTGGAAGGCTACCCGGCCACGCTGGATGTGAAGCACCACAATGATACTAGCACAGCCACGCAGGATGCGGACGCAGCGGTTACGGCCGTTCTTACCACTGCTGATTACGTCAGCGCGGGCAGTATTGCCACCAATGGCACACAGGTGACGCGCAAGAGCGATTACCGGCCGGGCTTGCAGCGATTGAAGTATGTCGCTTCTCGACGCGATGGCAGTGGCAACCGCTATAACTATGGCTGCGTTGGTTCGCTGGCCTTTGATTACGCGGCGGCCAATGTGAGTGCGGTGCGCTATTACCTGCAAATGAAGCGGAAACGGCCGCTCATCTTCGACGCCAAGCAAAACTACGTGGCCGCGCCGTTGGTACGGCCGGGCGGCGTGAGCTTTGTGACCGATATGATGCCAGGGCGGCCGGTGGCATCCCCGCTCCTGGATGATGTCCGGGCGCAGTTTGATGAGGCGGTAGAGTACAGCGCGGCCGGGGCGAAGCTGCGCGGCCAGTGGGACTTGAACAGCCGCGTGGCGGCTTTGAATATGGCGTTAATTGCAAGGAGAAAATAAATGGCAATCAATACATTAGTGTGGCCTGCGGAAAATGGCGACGAGGTGGGAACGCTGGCCCCGGCGGTGCAGGGCAGCCTGGACACCTACACCGTTTACTGCAAGTACCTCGATGGCACGGCGCGGAATATCGCAGGCGACTTGAGCGGTTACTTCGAGGCCAGTAATGGCACGCGCTACACCATCAGCGGGGATTTGTCGGCCGTTGACAATGCGATCACCTGGGAACTGAGCGCCGAGGACGTGGGACTGGTGGGTACGTTCTGGCTGCAATTGTTCGATACAGTTGGCGGCGTGGCGCGGGGGTGTTACCGCGTGCGTTGGGAGGTGCAGGCGAATCTGAGCGATCCTGGCAGTGTGACGCCGCCACCGGCCACAGTGGGCATACCCGCTGAGGTCGCAGCATGGGTAGAGCAGGCGTGGGCAAATGTGCTGGCCGGGAATCTGTACGAGGTGGCGCATGTGGGCAGCGGGCACAATCTGGAAGTGACACCGGCGCCACGTGGCTTCTTTATGCAGGCGGAGACAGTGGATTCGGGGGAAAGTATCACAATCCCGATCGGCCACCAGATGGTGGTTTGGGATGGTCTTACCGTAGATGGTGAGCTTATTGTAAATGGCCGGTTGATTACACCACCGGCCAGTTAGATTTTTTTAAGGAGAATTTTCTAATGACAGCAAAAATAGATGCAAATGGCATTGAATTGGATGAACTGGCGGCTGATGTAGCAGCATCGGCCGCCGGGAAATTGCGTATTATTGCACGGGATGATGGCACGGTGAAGGTGCTAGACAGCGCGGGTGCGGGCGGGGCGCTGGCGATGTTGACGGATTTGCCGCCAGGATTGAGTGATTATAAGAATGTGATTGTAGTTGATAGCGGCGGCAATGGGGATTACACCACATTGAGCGCAGCGATTGCATCTATTGTTTCAGGAACAGACACGGTGCATATTTTCCAATTTGGAAACATTACCGAACTTGTTAATGTTCCTGGCGGAGTATGGGGCGACTTCGATATACATATCCACTTTTTTGGTGACTACACATTTTCGGACGGCTCAGTCATTGTACATCGCTTTAACCGATTATTCCTGCGGGGTGACTTTACGGTCTCGGGGGGATTACAGATTGGGGAAGACACAACAGATTTGGAACAAATTCCCGGCGTGATAATCAACGGAACCGTAAAAAGCGACGCTGCTGGATCGAGAATTACAACGGTGGACGGCATTGGCTTCTCCGTACTCGGCTCTCGCGTACTGGTTGAGCTATATTACAATTGCCGAGGGGAAGGATTTACACAGCTTTATATTGCTGGCTCACATATCGAAAAACTATCTATCGTAGGACAGTATTATGCGATAGCCGACTTATCCAGAAACGGTATTTTCGGCTCATCTATTAATTATTTGTACATTGACGATGAGGGCGAATTTGCGCCTCCAACCGACCTGCTGGTCGTTGGCTGCACGATTGATAATTTAGAAAGTGCGAACGCGATAACCAATGCGAAAATGTACCTGAATGCAATCAACTCAGTCACCAATGTGACGTTTGACGCCGGTTCGGCGAACGGTTCTAACATCGTCTACTAAAATGAAACGCCACCACCGTATTCTTTTACTACTAATTATTGCCTGCGTCATCGTACCAATGGCGCAGGCCGGGGGACGGCCGTTGCCCCCAGAAGATGCGCCTACGTCTGTGACGCGGGGAACGGTCGTGTACTTGCCAATCGTCTCCAAGCCCAGGCCGCTGGTCGCTGACCGGCGACTTGGGCCGGAAGTGTGCCTGTCGTGGCCGCCACAATCCACACTTGAGCAGGCCGCAAGTGATTTTGGCTTCCAGTTCTACTACCATTCCGGCAGCTACGCGCAGGAACGGCCGGAGGCGCTGCCGATGCTCCGCGCACCGGAAGCGCGACCAGAATACTGGTCAATCGTCAGTTACAAGTTGTGGCAGCGAAATTATAGCGGCTTGGCGCTACTCTTTAATGAGCCGGATATGGCCGAGCAAGACGGACCATTGTCACCAGAAGACGCGGCGGCATTGTATCGGCTTGCGATTCGGACGCATCCGAGAACAACGTGGATAACGCCTAATGCCATCTCGTTGAAATATCTACAACGATTTTTAGCAGCCGTTGGCAACGACTGGCGGCCGCAAGACCGCGTTGGCATCCACATCTACCAAACCAATGGCGGCTATGCCGTCAGCAGGTGGCCGGGCGAGTGGATCGCTGAGGCGCGGCAGATTGTAGACGAGAGCGAAGCGGCGGGGGCGGCGCTATGGGTGTCCGAGGTGGGGCCGTCGAATGATTGGCCGATGGCTGACTTGATGCGTTACTACGAAGAATTGCTGAACGCGCCTGGGGTAGAGGTTGTCTGTGTGTTCACTACTTCGGTTGGTAATCAGCACTGGCACGCTTCAAAACGTGTTTTCTATGACGAAAACGGCACTTTGACACCCTCTGGTGAAGCGTTCACGAGGACACTGAAATAACGTACCGCATAAGTCGGTAAATCAGGAATAGAAAAACGGCCGTTCCTCCGGGCCAGGGAGAACGGCCGTTTCTTGTTGGTATGTGCCAGATATGGAGTTTTCTCGAATCCCTCTAATGGCCTGCACCACCTCCTAACTGCGGCTGCCGGTGTTGTGCCATCAGCGTCAAAATGCTGACGGTTTCCAGTTCAGCCGGAACGATTTCTCCTTCTACAAAATCCATACGTGGCCGCGCAAACAAAGGGCCACCCACCATAATTACGCCCACAGTGGCTTTGATCGGCCGTAGGAAGATGTGTTGCAAAACCTGGGCGATGGTCTCGTCGATGTCGTTGATGTACGCTGTGCCAGTCAAAGAAAACAAGATGCCGTTCCCGGCCACGTAGCCACCGGCCACCTTGTCGGTGATTTTGTAAGCCTTTAACACGGCATCGATGGCGGCGCTCATGCCCTCTATTTGCTCTTTCATCAGTGCTTCTCCGGTGCTACTAAATCCAGTAGCGTTTGGTCTGTTTCGTAGCGGGTGCTACCTCTGGTAGTAGCGGTGCTACTGTGCTTCTGTAGCGGTCGAAATCGGCCGCCCAGCAGCGTCCAAAACACCCTTCACACGGCTGTAAGCCGCCCCCCCATCTTGCCCGTTGTACATCTCGCGGCTGATGGCGCGGCGGCTGTGCCCAGCTGCGTCCAGGCGCAGGATTTCACGCATTTCCTGAGCGGTGACAAAGCCCCCTTCCGTTGCCAGCCCGGCCTCACGGCCTGCCATCGGTTCTGGCAGCAAGGGCTGGAACTGTGGCGACTCCGGATCACGGCGGGGGTCATAGGGAATGACGACCGGCTGTGGCTGGGCATATCCACTGCGCCACACGGCCGGGTGCTCCATGCCCCCCACCAGGTCGGGGTAATCGTTGACCGCCGCTTTGCCCAGCAGCAGAACGTGGCGGAAATTCTCCAGCAGGTCGCCCTCACCCTCGATGCCCAGCGAGCGCACGCGGGTGGACTGTGTGACGACGGCCATGAACAGGCCGAACTTACGGCCCTCGCGCATCCAGCGCCGCCAGATGGCAGCAACGGCCGTGCCTCCGCTGTCCATGATGGCCGGCATCTCTTCGGTGGCGACGGTGAGTGGTGGAAAGTGTGTCTGTCCGCCCGCCCGCTGCTGGCTGCGGCGAGTTAACTCGTCATCCATCCAGCGCATGTAATCGCGGATAGCGTCGAAATCACGGCCGCCACCGATGACGCGCACCAGGCCCCATGCACCGGGCGTGTAATGCGGGTCCAAAACAACCACGTCACCGGAACGATGTTCTACAATCTCGCGCAAAGCCATCGTTTTGCCATCGCCGGTGACGCCAACAATGAGTACGTGTCCGGATTCCAGGCGCGGCAGCTGCATGGTGGTAGTGACGGCCGTTTCCTCCTCTTCTTCCGGTGTTTGCGTGCGAACACTTAACGCCCGGCGCGGCTGTTGGTAATGACCGGCAGGTAGGGCTAGCAGTTCGCCATTGGTGGCGATGACTGGACGGGAGAGCTGCCAATAGCGCCAGGCCAGGAACAAGAGGAAGGCAACGGCCGTCATTGCCACAATGATGATGAGGGCGGGCAGCAGGGCGTTGATGATTTTTGCCCGCTGCACGGCCTGGTATTCCTGTGCTCGCTGCAAGCTGAGGCGCGTTTGCTCGTCGGCCATCAGCTGCGCTTCCGCTTCAGCGACGTGGGAGACGGCCGTTGCGGTGGCATTGGCGGCGATGGCTTGCATGGTGGCCTGTGATTGCAGCGCCTGCACCGTTGCCTGTTGGACGATTTTCTCGGCGCTGCGGGTGGATTGGGCGGATACGGCCGTTGCCGTGCCCTGGGTGGCAATCTGCACAGCCTGGGTGGCCTGGGCGCTTTGGGTGGTCGCGGTGGCGGCAACGGCCGTTTCCTGGATGGCGGCATTGTCGGCGGTGGCGTAGAGATTGGCCGCTGGCTGTTGGTAACTGGTGGCCGGTGGCTGGTAGGCGGTTGAGGTGCAGGCGGTTAGCAAGATGGTGGCGATAAGAACCATGAATAAATGGCGCATCATGACACTCCTTCTTACAGCAGCGCAGCTTGAATCGGCCGCTGCCAGACGACTTGAGCAGATCGCGTGGGCCAGTATAGGCGCTGCACGTGGTGCTCATACTCACCGGTTTTGACAATGTCTATAAACTCTTCAGCGAAGAGTACGTCGGGCTGGAATACGTCTCGAACGGCCGCTGCTACGACCTTCATTTCCGTTTCACTAGGAGCCACACCAACCCGGCTGCAGGCGATGACAGCCAGGCCCATGCCGGTAGAATAGCGCAGCGCCAACCCGCCCTTTAGGCGGATAGACTTCTTTTGTGGTAGTTCACGGACTACTTGTGTCAGTTCAGTCATCGTTCACCATCCCCCAGCCAGTGCGACGGGGGCACGGGCGGTACTTGAATGATTGGACTTTGGACATAGGGCGGCTGGCTGCGTGGTCGGGATGGCCGCTGCCGCTTCTGCGCCAGGCGCATCTCGCGGGCATAACGCGTGCCAAAATAGAGGCGCAGGATGTACCAGCCCCCCACTACAAGCAGCAGCAAAACAAGCAGCACAAACCACAGCGCGACATTGGCGCGATGGCCGTCGGCGGGCGGCGTTTGGCGGCTCTGCATGATGATGTCGGTTGCGCTGGGGGGTGGGGCCACTACATCGGCGGCCAGGTCGGTCATGGCGTTGATGCTGAAGGCGCAGGAGGCAATGGAGATGACCATCAGCAGCACGGCGACGATGATAATTACCAGGGTCGTGCGGTTCATGCGGCCTCCTTGCCAGGGCAGAAGCGCTGGTGTGCGTTGACTGCCTGCATCGAGCCAAACGGCCGCTGGCACTGCGGGCATGTATAGCTGGCAGGAGCGGCTTTGTGCTGGCTTTGTGCTGGCTCTGTGCTAGCTTCGGCCTGGATGCGTGCCAGCTCTTCTTTGTGGGCCAGGCGCAGCTTCAGCTTTTCCAGGTCGTGTTGGCTGGCCTCGTGACGCTCTTGTACGGCCGTGTCGTCTTGTGTGCGGCTGGATTCGCCCAGGCCGAGCAGCAGGTAGACAATGCCCGCAATGAGGAACATGGCCGTGCCCACTGCCTTCGCGTCCGCGTCCGCCCCATCCAATATCCAGATCGTGCCAATACCGATGACGAGGTAAACGGCCGTTGCTCCGGCAGCTATGCGCCATTTGGCATCGCCAGCCACATAGAATTTGACGGCCAGGTGTGCGCCCAAAATGCCCGCGCTTTCCAGGCCCAGGGCGGCAATCCCGCCGACCACCAGACCTATCCACCCCGCTTCCAGTTGCCCTGCGGCGCTGGCGACAGCGTGGGAGAGAAAGTAGGCCGGGGCGGCTGGCACGGCGAAGGGGGCCAGGCGACGAATGAGCGCCAGGGCAATGTTGCCGATGGTCTCGAATAGTTTGTCGAAAAATGCTTCTGTTTTGGATAGAATCTTGTGAGCCATTCACCACCTCGGTTGGTGTTTGGTACGGCCGTTCCCTCCGCATAGGGAACGGCCGTTTTGTTTCAGGTGTTCGCGTGCGAACAGTTAGAAATCGTCGTCGTCGTAATCTTCTTCTTCCCAGTTGTTTGCATTGACATCTTCCGAGGCCAGGAAAACTGGCGGCCAGGGAGCGTTTTCGCGGATGATAGTCAGGCGCGTTTCCAGCGGTTCGCGCTCCAGGTTGTGGTGATAAAGCATGGAGAGGTATCCATCAGTGACATGCTCCAGGACGGCAAGCTCTTCCCACTCGGTTTCGGGTATTTGCAGGTGCTCAAACGGCCGCTTGAGGCTTTTAGCGTGCCAGGTGGGTTCGGGGCCTGGGTCTGGTAGGCTGGGGATGTCGCCGAAATTCCCGGCGCTACAGTCCAGCAATGTGTAGTCATGTTCGCGTGCCAGCAGCGCTGCCTTTTCCATTGCGGTAGAAAGCCGCATTTGTGGGGGCATGTCGTACTGTCTTGACCAGGCGTCGTTCTCCAGCCAGTTACTTATCTCTGGCAGTTTTGCACCAGCCGGGGAAACAACCACGATACCGCGCTTTATTGCGTAAAATACGCTGTAAAGCGGCTCTTTCGTGTATTTTGGTGGCTCTCCGGCCTGCTCTAGTTCGTCGTCAACCAGTTTATGTACCATCTCGACCGCCATCTCCCTGAGTGCAGCAATTTCCCATGCGGGATCATCATGCTCGTCAATGATGGCCTGCAACTCAATCTCTGGTCGGCAATTTGTGTAATTGCCCAGGTTTTGGGTCATTCCAAACTTCACTGTGATTTTTTCGATTTGCATGTCGTTCTCCTTGTTTGGTGCGCCTGAGGCGCGTTTAATAAACGGCCGTTGCGGCCGTGATTCACAAAACGCCAGCTTCTTCCAATTCGGCCGTGACTTCCGCCATCAGGTCATCGGCAGCCCCTTCCACTTCATCCAGGTCGGCATCGGGGTCTTGCAAGATGGCGTCGCGCTGCGCTTTGGCGGCCAGCACCTTTTCGCCATCACGCCGCGCCCGCTCCAGTTCCACACGCAGCATCGCCAGGGTTTCATCGTCGTCATTGGGCCAGATGGCGAGTAGGCGCTTGATTTCACCGTGTGCGCCCTGCTTACGCTCTTTGCTGCCATAGGTGCGGAGGTCATACCAGAAATCCAATATCAATTCGGCGTCGCGCTGTAAGTCATAGGCGCGGACACCGCTGCAAAGGGTACTGTCGGGATTCAGGCCAGCACGGGCCAGGGCGGCGCGAATGACGCGGGCCATCTCGAAGGGTTGGTATTCATGTGCTACGCCCTGCCCGCGCTCCCAAAGGAAATTGACGAGCAACTTAGCGACGGCCTCATAGCCGTCTGGCTCGTCGGCGTCCGGTTTTTGGATCAGCGCGGGAGCTATCCTGATTGTCCGGTCGCTCAACTGCCATCCCCATTCCTCAATAAGCGCGGCTTTTGCAGCTTTTGTCATGGCAGTAATATGTTTTTTGGCGGCCGTATCCCAGGCGTTGCGTAACTGCATCGTGGCAACGTCCTCTACCTGGGCGGTTGTGCCGTTCGTCTGGGAGACGGCCGTTGCCACATCCTGCGGCAGGTAGCCGTCGCGCACACCAATGACGATGCCGGCACGGCCGTTGTTGTCGAATTCCTCATCGCTGCGATAGTCGCTGATGAAATAGCTGCCATCGTCTGGAGGGAACGGCCGTACACCACTGCCAAGCTGCCAACCAACGACGAAATCTATCGGCGGCAGCTTGTCGCGGTTCTTCCAGGCTTCGGCGATGGCGCTGCGGGTGGCGGGTTCGTGCTTTGCCGGGGTGAAATCATCGCCTATCCAGGACACCGGGAGGCCGAATTCTGCGGCGACGTCGTAGACCATATCTTCGCGCAGCCGTTTCTTTTTCGTTTCCAGGCATTCAGGCTTCAAGCAGACCTGATTAACGCGGAAGTGGCATCCTTTGCAGAGTTCCTGCACCACATTATCCTGCACCGCATGTTTGGCAACAGCGGCGGGCAGCGTGTCGCCTGCATAGCGAAGGGCTTTGTCGGTATAGGCGCGTACATTATCGCTGGTCACGTTTTCCGGCTTTGCCAGCACGTTGGCGATGAAGGCGGCGGGGGCATCCAGGCGCTGCCAGTTGGAGCCAATGTCGCCCCAAATACGGCCGTCAACGGCCGTCTGGATTTCCGCCACGCGCAGCAGGTCGGCACAAACACGCTCGGAGAGACGGCCGTCGCGGTTGGCCTGCTGCACCTCTGGCGGCAGATTGAGCAGCCGCAGCTTGTTGGCGATGGTGGAGCGGGCCAGACCCCAGGCCTCGGCCACGTCGCGCTGGCTGCCGTCGCTGGCCTGCACCTGGTCGAGCTTGCGCTTCAGCAACTCGGCCTCCTCGACGGCGCTAATGTCCTTGCGCTGGTTGTTTTCCGCCCAAACTGCATCGAGCATTTGTTGGTCGGAGAGGGTGTCAATGTGAACAGGAAAATAGCCATCTGAGTAGTTCGCTGCGCCTGCCTGGTGCAAGTGGCGAAAGGCGCGTAAACGGCGGTGGCCGAATGCGAGCTGCACCCGTGCCTCAGAACCGGCGGGCAGCGCCTTGGTTTTGCCCGCCGCCGGTTGCCCGCCGAGGCTGTCTACCGGCACAACCGCGCCGTGCAAAACAACCCGGCCACGCGGGATTTGCATCAGGCCGAATGTTTCTGGGTAGCTGTCGAGAGCGGCGGCGATGTGCCCGGCGAGTTCGGCGATGTCGCCGTATTCATGGCGTGCCTGGAACGGGTTGTCGTCAATCTGTGAAAGAGGAACGTAAATCAACATGGGGTACTCCTTATCTAGCTGTGGCGCAGGATGCGCACGTTTTGAGCTTGAGGGCCTCGACCCTTGTCTACCAGGTCGAACTTGACCCAATCGCCGTCCTGTAGAGCGCGGTAACCGTGCCCGTCGATGGCGCTGTAATGAACGAAAATGTCTTGGTGCTCGTCGTCGTAGACGGCCGTTAGTTCTGGGTCGTCTGGCACGATAAAACCGAATCCCTTTTCGGCGTTGAACCATTTCACTTGACCGGTGTGTCCGGTAGTTAGGTGATGGCGGCCTTGGGGTGTTGGTGGGGATGCCGTATGCGTTTGGTAAATTGGTTGTGGTTCTGTCATCACGACTCCTGTACTTGAAATAATCACCTGGCTCCTTCCAGGTGGCTCGCCCATGCTGCTTCCAGCAAACTGGGCAATAAATAACAATGTCAGCAATTAGCTGCGCTTCCTGCGGGCCGAAATCGAAACGGGTGTCATCGTTGCTGACGGTGATGGTGTGACCGCAGGAGAAAAGCAAATCAATCATGAGGCTCCATCTACAACGGCCGTAATGGACAGTGGCTTACCGGCGACGGCCGACAGAGTGCGTGCGACGGTGTCTGCGAGACGGCCGTTGATCCACTGCGCGGCATAGTCGTTGCGCACGAGCACCTGTGCCCCTATTCCGTTGAGGTGCAGTTTGCTGTCCTTTAACCAGGTGGCGAAGGTTTGCTTCGTCATCTGTAATTCCAGTTCACCCAACGTTGATTCCCACACTGCTGCCTCGTCTACACTCATTTCGTAGCTGGTCTTTGGCGGGATAGGAGTTGGTCTAAGGACAGGTGGTGCAGGTTCTTCGTCTTCGGCAGAAGCTGGCGGCGGCGGCATCAGGCTGGGCGGGGCAAATGCTTCATGAGCCATGTACAGCTTGCGTAAGGTGTCGGGCGGCAGGTCAAAGGTCAGCAGCACCTGCGGAAGATACAACTTTCCGGCGTAGCGGCTCGTTTCGGCCGCATCCAGAGCCAGACGCCGTTCCTGGTCGTTCATCGCCAGCCAGGCGCGGGCCAGGCGGCGCAAGTCCGCAGGAAGATTGGCGCCCTTTCGCCAACTGGCGATGGTGATTGCAAGCGGGTCCCGCTCGCGCTTCGCCATTCGCTCTTGATTCAGGCGCATCCAAAAGGCCCAGCCCAGGGCTGTTTCGGCCGTGAGGTTGTGTTGGGCGATTTCGGCTTGAATATTCCCCACGAAACCGAGCCAGTTCAGCACGGCTTCAACGACTTTGGGATTGGTGGTATCTGGCTGTAGCTGCTTCGCGTGCGCGTGCGCGGGTGTTGTTGTTGCTGTTTTTAGATCATTAATAACAACAACATTAGTTATTAATGGATCGTCTGCACTTTTAGTCGAGTGGGCTTTCCGCCTTTCGCTTTCCGCCTTTCCGCCTTTTCCGCCTTTGTTTTCCGCCTTTAGCTCTAAAATTTCCGCCTTTATGCCTAGAATTTCCGCCTTTAGTTCAGCAAAGGCGGAAAGAAACGCGGGGTTTGCTTCCGCCTTTGCTGGCTCATCATTTTTCCCTTTGCCCTCAAAGGCGGAAAAGTTAACGGGGTTTGCTTCCGCCTTTCCGCCTTTGTTTTCCGCCTTTATTTCTGGCATTGGTAGCAAGATATGGTAAGCCGAAGGGTTGCCTGGCCCGCTGCCAATTCTGGTTTGCACCAACTCGCCGTCAGCGCATAAGTTGTTAATACGGTTGCGGATGGTGCGGCCGGTGCAGTTAAAGCGCTCGGCCATCGTGGTTTGGTTGGGCGCTGGGTCGATAACGCCGGCGTCGTCGGCGTATTCGGCCAGGTACAGCAGCAGGCGGAATTGGCCGAGGTTTGCTTGCGTTGAGTGCCGAGAAACGGCCGTCAGCGCCTGCCAGCTCATATAGCCTCCCCTGCTATGACTTTCTGTGACTTGTTCCATTGCGCCGCTTCCATTGCTGCTGCCTCTACTTCGTGCAGTGCGTGTGGCAAACTATATAAAAAAATGATGCCGGGGCGTTTATCATGCTCCGTCCAAAAAAAGCCGTGCCCGGCGCGGATGGCGGCGCGGCTCAGTGTTTGGCGCACATCCATCTGGCCGCTGCCGGAGGCGTTTTGCTGCCGCAGCCGCAGCCAGGTTGCCGCCGCTTCGTCCAGTCCTGTTTCCAGGCTGAGGTAAGTTAATTTGTCAATAACGCTCATACTTCCTTCCTTGTGATCATTAGAACGACTGTGCTAAAATACAAGTGCCCAACGTTGTAAGTGAAGCTTCACCTCTTGATAGGCCCGGTTCCCGCCGGGCCTTCCCCTTTTCGCCGGGTTATTTCCTCAATCGTGCGGCGGCGAATGCGTGCTGCTGCCTCAGCAATGCCGGTCAGGTCGGCCAGTGCGTCTGGTTCATCTATCAGGTATACCAGCCGCTTAACGCGCTGCATGATGGCGAGCGTGTCGGCGACGTTGTTTTCATATCCAGCCAGCTCTCCATTAGGCAGCCGATTCTTAGACGGCCGGCTTTCAGACGGCCGGCTTTCAGACGGCCTCATCGCTCACCACCCGGAGAGCTGCGTCGCGCAGGTTGTTTGTTCGTTTGCGCTGCTGCAGCTCATGTTCAGTGATGACTAATGCAGCCAGTGTTGCCCCGGCCGTGCCGAAGAGTACGGCGATGATCAGCCAGCTTTGCCAACGAATCGCGCCAGTAGCGACCAGCGCCAGGCTGATTAGCAAAACTGTGGCGATGCCTAACGTGCGGCGGGCCAGTTCGTTGTGCTGCCACCAGCGGCCGATGGTGTAATGCTGGATGGTGATGACGACGGCCGTGACAGCTGTTGTAATGAGGGTTTGGTAAATAGGGTTCATAGAAATTCCTTTGTCACAAAATTGCGGCTGTGTGATAGCCTAGAAATAACGAGGTTGGGCGCCCCGTGTATAGATAAACTGAATAAGTCTTGGTCAAACAGGCAATCCGAAGGGTGCTGTGCTGTATAATTTCGCCTCATTTTGTTTTTGGGGCGGATGCCCTGGCATAAAGGAGTAGTTATGGAACTGATAGAAGCAAAAGATGCTTACTTGCAATATTTGCATGCCTCTGGTTACAGCGACAGCCATATGAATACTGTTGCCCAACGCCTGAATCGCTTTGTCGCGGCTTTTGACTCTGGCATTGACGTTATATCGATAAGCAATCTCAATGTCAGTGCTTATTTCAGGAGGATGGAGCGTTCTGGCTTGGCTGACGCCACGCTGGCCGGGCACCTTGCGACGTTGCGGGCTTTTTGGAATTGGCTGGTCAAGGCTGGTGAAGTGAACACCTCACCTTTGGTACACATGAAAAGTTATAGTTATCGGCCGGTTCGCCGACAGGCCGCTCCATTGGATGATGTCATCCGCGTGGCTCAATCGTTACCAGCGTTTGCGGCACATCGTGGTTATCATCCGCGTGATGTGCGTGATGCTTTGATCGTCAGCTTGGCTTTGGATAATGGCGGTCGGGTTGGGGAAATTGCATCCATTTTACTCAAAGACCTGGAGCACGCTTTGCAGTATAGTCGTCAAACAAAGAACGGCCGTTGCGTCTATCGTTTACCCGGTCGTGGGAAAACGGGGGATCAGCCGTTGCGATTCTTTGGTGAATCGGCTCAATTTGCCCAGCATTGGCTTGACATTTCTCCCTGGCCTCATGCGGGGCATGTGTGCATTAACCTGGAGACTGGAAAACGGATGACTACAAATTCAGTTAGCCGTTTATTTGTGCGCGTGTGCGAGTTCTCTGGTGTGCAGCCATTTCGTCCCCATGCACTGCGTAAGCGGAATGTGAGCGACCTGATCCAGATGACGGGGGATGTGAAAGCCGGGCAGTTGTATGCCCATCACACCTCTGCAGAGACTACCTTGCGACACTACGACGATATTGACCAAGAATATATCGATGATGTGGCTGCAGAGCTTGCCGAAATGCGTCGGCGACCAGCTGATTTGCATCAGCTGAACAAGCTATTTGGCATTGGGGGCGCAAGCCGTCGTTAGCTTCCGCCCTGTATGATCAGAGCCTTTCAAGCTTAAAACCGGAGTTCGAATCTCCGTGAGGGCACCAGAAGCTCCACTGAAAAGTGGAGCTTTTTTTATCCCTTGTTCTGGCAAGTTAGCTCATAAACTGTTTGACAGCGGAACGGCCGTTTGCTAGAATCTCACCTACTTAGCCGCCCCATTCGTCTAGCGGCCCAGGACGTAGCCCTCTCAAGGCTAAAACAGGAGTTCGAGTCTCCTATGGGGCACTTCAGTAAACCAAAATCCCCCCAAGATTGGGGGGATTTTTTGTTATGCGCTATTTGCTAGAATCGTGATATTGTCTATCCAGATGTTACGGCCGTCAGACCAGTCTTCCCCATTCTTTTGTATGCGAAACTCAAACGCATCCCCCAATTCACGCCACCCACCGGCAAATAACCCTGTTAGGTCTATCTCTATCCTATGCCATGTGTTTTCATCGTAATCCGAAATAAGTGGTTCCCATACAAGGTGCTCTATATTCCATTCGTTAACTCGCAACTGTATCACGGCTGTCGTGAACCCACCGGCTGGCGCAAAGGGGTAAAAGTCAAATGCTATGTACACGGGATTATATGAGCCTGTTGGAAGCCCAAAGTAATCCTTTATGTCATTCCCGCGAGTGCCTATGTCCGTCAAGACATGCATGACGCCATTGGTTACAATTGCAGGGTCTGGCCTAATCCATCCCTGAGTATCACCATTTTCAAAAGTGTAATATAGCTCTATCTCTGATTCTGGTAGGCAAGAACATGGTGTTCCCACTGGTGTTTCTATCCATTGTGTAACACCATCAACATCATGCCCGTTTGTTAGCTCCTGCACCCACTGAGAAAACACCATAGCTAAAGCAATAGAGAGACCGTGTTCCCCATCGTATTCTGAAGCAATGGCGTCTCTTACCATGCTTCGCTTCTCGACCCATCCTTCACCATCTCTCATTGCGCGGCTAACACAAGCCCTTAATGTTCCGTTACTCCTGAACTGTGATGATATTTCTCCTGGTGTCGCAGCAGTTCCAAGCACAACATCAAATCCATACACGATGACAGCCCACACAGCTTGAACCAGGTTTGCTATTGCGGATATTGAAATTGTGTACCCGTTCCCGGTCGCTGCTTCCCACACTTCGCTTGCTGCTGCAATGATAGATGTTGCTCCTACCATCCCTGCCAGTCCTAGACCGCCTATCGTCTCTGCATAATTAGCAATCACATCGCACAGCACTTGACCAGCACCACAGTAGTACGAATCCCAAGACAGATGATCTCCCGGCGCGGGATTTGTTGGGTCTGGAGGGTCTACGGGAAGGGTGGGCGCGGGGGAAGGTTCATACGGTGCAGCTTCTTGGCTTGCCACCAATCTATTTATAGCTTCGCAGGTGCAATTGACGGCCGTCGTAAGAATGTCAATCTTAGTTCCGAGGTTGTCAATGTGTGGCCCGGCGTCGTGGCTGGTTATTGCAAGTGCAACGCCGTCAATGTTTGGCCCATCATCGTGTGTCGCTATGATTCCTAATTCCGCGCTAATGCTGCCCAGCCGCGAAATGATGTCGCTCAAATCTGGTACATGTTCCTGGCTGGTGTAATCTGTAATAGCCTGGATTACTTCGTTTATCCCTTGTAGGATGCTTGTTGCCACTATCCACCCCCCATTACGGTATCTACGGATTCTACAGAGCCAGCCAGAAGTGTAAGGACATTGATAACGTCCCCCAATTCGTCTTCCGTTCCATGTGCAATCATTGCATCCCGCACACCATCGACTGACACCCTTATCCCTTCCAAAGAGCTTTTTAGATCGTTGATCGAGCTTATCAATTCGTCAAGACAATCCGCCATTTCGCACGTCCTATCATTAGCGTCCTTCCATGCCATCGCAGCAAGAGCCGCCCTGTTTGTGCCGTCCTTTTCCCAAGCTACCCATGTGCCTAGAAAGTGTAAACTTCCTAGAAGCGCACGGCGATACATTTCATCATCCGGGTAGAATACCAGCATACACCCCGTGCCTTCCGGCTGCGGGTCATCTGGTAACAAATACCCTTTCATTTCGCCACAATTCCATACTTGACCACAACGTAAGGGGGCATGTTGTTGTGAGGTTGACCGCCGCCAGCAGGAGACGAAACGGAAGGGGATGGGATTGCGCTTGGGTCATTCGGTGCAACGACAGTAGCGACGGATGCGGCGGCGGCTGTGTAGTCGTGTGTGTGCTCAGGCATTTCCGACACAGTCAGTGTGTGTGCCTCTTCTCCGCCAGTGTCTAGCATGGAACGGCCGTTTCCCTCGCCTATCAGGAAAACGGCCGTCAAGTCTGGTGTAAGGAATGTGTCTGCATCAACAATTAGTGCGCCAGGCAACACCTCATAGAGCAAAGGGTAATCTACTCGCAGGTAATGCCCTCCATCGCAGGGCAAGCAATTGTTTGGTAGCACATCCCTCATAAATGGCATGATTGCGCCGATCATACAACACTCTCCCATGCTATCGAATGCGTCAATGAACGCTGATACAACATCGTCCGGTGACATGTTTCCCACTTCCAGCCAGTTGTCAACCTCTAGCAGTTCCCCATACGCACCATTGAAGAACTGCCACAAAAAAGACGGCAACGCTATCCGCCTACAAATGGTCGGTGCGTTACCGTCGTTGTCTGGAGTGTGGAAGTAAATGCCGTCAGTCATCAATTGCGACGGCCGACAATCTTCCCGCGATAAAAATTGACCGGGTTCCCTACTGGTGATTTCATGTTTGTTTCCAGGTATGTAACCAGGGCGTTTACCACGGCAACACCAGACAAATCAACGTCATCTGTGCCACCAGACGCCACTAGAAGCAGGTCAGGTGCAGGAACTGTAATGTGATATTTCTTTTGTGTCACCGTATCCTGGTAGAACAGACGAAGCCCCAATTCCCGCTGGGCATACGGGTTCGCTGGACGAACGTCATTCACACTTTGGTTGTAGGCGACAAGCTGTCGTCGTGCAATTTCACCAGTCGTCAGTGCTTCAATAGCAGAAATAATGTCGTCAACGTCGTTTTGGATCGTGCTGTAATTTGATCCATCATTTGCAATGTCAGCAACGGGAATTGACACCGTGCTATATTCGTCGCTGCGGTCACGAATAACAATATTCACTACAGCCATGTCTTATTCTCCTTGTATCTTTGGCGATTTTTGAAAATCGCCAATCTTAATTATTGTGTCAACACGACACTTAGTAATACAAAAAGTTTAATTTAGATATAGCTAAAAGTCAAGTAAAATATCCTCATGACCAGAGAAACGGCGGAAATGCTACGGGAAAGAATTAGGCAGCTAGAAGGGGAGTTGGTAGAGTTGCAGGCTACCATGACACTGCTCATTTCGGACTTGTACACAACGGTTCACGAGGTTGAGAGATGGCAGCAGCCCGCAAACCTTGACCGGCTCAAATCCCTGCGTGACTACATTACCAAACATTTTGACAAGGGCGAGCTACAAACTATGTGCTTCGACCTGGGGGTTAACTATGATGACCTGGACGGCGACGGCCTCAGCGACAAGGCGCGGGAATTGGTTTTGCTGATGAATCGCAACGGCCGTTGCGATGAGCTTTTTGACTACTGCAAACAGAACCGCCCCAACGTCAGCTTCCCCCACCCCACACGCCAATAGTGGGGGAAGATTATTTTTATCCAGAGTAAAAACAAAATAAAACAAAACAAAATCACCCTTGTAGCTTTGCTCTCTCTTTGTCGGCGAAGCGGAAGAAGGCATTGGCAAGCACCCACGATTTGCCATCTTTTACCAAGAAGTTTGCCTTTACCATCTTTTCGCGCAACATGGGGAACTGCTGTTGTGTGCATATACCGTTTTTGGTGAGAGAGCGGATATTGAACGCTGCGCCAGCCAGGGCGATGCGGTGAAGCTCTATCAGTCTGTCGCGTGTGAACCATTCCGGCATGTCCACAAAAGACAGGGTGTTACCCTGCTGCATTTCTATGCGGTAAGTGTGACGTATGGCCTCATCTTCCTTGCCAACAGCTTCATAGCTGATTTCGTACTCGGTTACATCGGCGTGACGGTAGGCCAGGAGCAGCAGGGTCACGGCTGTTGCAACGGATACGCCCAGCCCAGCAGCGACCACAACGGCCGTTTCTGCCCCCATGTAAACAGCCAGCACCCCCACCCCAATCCCAAGCGCAAGGGAGCCAGCCCCCAACTCTTCCGGTGTCATGGCGAATCGCGGTTCTACACGCTTGTACCAAACTGCTGAAAGTACACTGTTGCTCTTGGTTGCCGCTTGCACGATTGCGGCCAGGTCTTTTGATTCGTGGCGGCTGGTTTCTTTTATGATAATCGGTGCTATACTTTTATCGTCCATGCTCCAATTCCTTTGGGGCACAAGCCAGACCATTCCCCGGTCTGGCTTGATTTTTAATCAAGCCCCTCTGCATACTCCATCAGGTGATACAACAGCATCATAGCCCGGTCTCTAGTGTCGTGATGCCCTAGAACTTTTTTCCATGCCGGGAGGACCTGGCGCGTTATCCATCTCAGTGTCTTGTTTGGTGTTGCTCTCACGCGCTCGCGCTTCATGATTTCGGCTGGGACGGCCGTCAGGTATTCACGGAACGGCCGTATCAGTGGGTGAGCAGGCGGCCATGACTGCAATTCACCGGCGACAATCTTCACCATGCTTTCCGGCGCATTACCCACCATGCGATACACACGGCCAGCAAGCCCGGCCTTGTCTTTGAACTCGACCTCAAAGCGTAGCAGCCATTCGCCGTAATCTTGAGGCTTGACGTAAAAGCGTGCAAAACGCTGACTGTCGGCACGGTTGCCCAGGTAGATCGTGAATTCGCCATCAGGGGGCATAATCGGGTCAATACCCCGCGCCATTTGTCCCCGCGCCTGCTCCATCTCGTAAAGGTCATCAACCAGCGTTCTCCCAAACTGGTATAACTCGCTCCCGTTGTAAGGAACCGGAAGCGTCAACTGAACGTCAATGCGCGTACATTCGTAACCGGAAGGGCGAAGGCGGTCAAACATGAACACATCGGCAAGGGAGCCAGAAAAGCGCGTCATGTACTGGTTTTCGCCAATCACCTGCCCGTGAAACCAACCATCCCCCATGCTGCCCTCATATTGCCGTACCTTTGCCGGTTCCTTTGTCGGTGACAATCCCGTACCAGTCATCCAGCGCGACATCTCTTGGCTTTCCCGCATACCCGTTGCCGTCAACGTCAGCCAATCTACAGCCGGTCTATGGGTGATGATACCCCCCATATATTGGGGTAGGGTGTTCTTTAGCACGTCATTTCTTTGTGTAGGATTAGGTACAAAATTAGACACAAAAGACCTCTTTTTTTTGTCTTACTACCTCTGGACACTATTTTGGTGTACCCCCCTATTAGAGAGGGGGGCATTTGCTTTCTCACGTTCCGTATATGGGGGTGTGGTGATGATACGGAAGCGTGGACGGGCTTTGTTCATGGCACGGCCAAACAGATAGTCGATGCCCTTTTCCCGTGAAGGCTTGAAATGTACCCATTGCGGAGTGATGCGGTGCAGGGTGACGCGGACACGTTCGGGCGCGATGCTGCGCCGACCTGCGCCCTTTAGGACGCTGGCAATGCGGAAAACACTTTTCCACCACTCCGAATCGGGCTTGTGGGCGTTTTCCTCGCCACATCGGGCAATAATGCCTAGTTCGCGGGATACGGCCGTTTCCGCCCATTTCCGGTCACTGTCTTTGCTGTTCATGATTCCCCTTGCGTGCCGCTCGTTTGCACTTCGATGAGCAGTATTTTGCATGTGGCGCGAAGGCGTAGAAGTATTCCCCGCACACATCGCAGTATCCTTCCCAAGCGTATCTCCATCTACTTCCAACCTTGCGCTGATGCCTGTTTAGCTTTGTGTTCCATTTATTCGTACCCATATCAACCTCCTGGAAACGCTGACAAACACGCAGCGTCAACCGCTGCTTTGTCAGGGTCATAGTAAAACGCACGAATCACCCTATCCCCGCTGTGGGGACTGTGGCCTAACGCATGGGCGGCAATGTCTACGCCTTGCTTGCGTGCGATGATGGTTGCCAAGCGGCGGCGCAATTCCTGGTAGGTAATGTGGACGCCAGCAGCACGGCAAACGGCCGTCCTTGCCCGGTCGAATCCCACCAGTGACAGAAGTTGACCATAGTCTTGGTGATCGGGATTTAGATTTACAAAAAGGTAATCAGATGAGCAGGGAGGGCGAACGGCCGTATAGCGTTCAATGAATGGCACATGGAAGGCAGAGAAGCGGATAACGGCCGTTCCCGTCTTGCCGGTTGTCTCTGCCCGGAAGATGCCATTTTCGGGATGTTTCAGCGCGTCGGCGATTTCCGGCATCTTCACCATGCGGAGTTCCCCGCGCCGGTTTCCTGACATCACCGAAAGAGTAAGGATGAGGCTATCACGTTTTGCCCTGGGGGAGCCTGATAAGGACATCATGACAGCCTCATCCAACAGCCGCTTAACGTCCCCCTCTTGGGGAACGATTACGCGCTTGGGGGTGTCTCTCCACGTTGGGAGAGCGGCGGCGGGGTTTGGATCAACCCCGCAAAAGTTGAAGAAGGCATGAAAGCAGCTTTTGAGAATTGCCCTGCTTGCTTCGCTCAGGTCTGGCTTGATTGCTGCTGCTACCATGCTTGGGGTCACTTCTTCCGGTTCCTTTGTGCCGTGTAAGGCCATGAACGGCCGTAGCCGATAGTAATACTTGTTGCGTGTGTGTTCGCTTATGTCCCTGCCCAAAAACTCATTAAAGCGTGTGTTTAGGGTCATTGGGAAACCTTTGGCTAATCAGGCTCCCCCTAACTATCCTTGCTTTGCTGGGCGTTTACGGCCGTTTCAATCTTCCTCGCCGCATCATGCAAAGCCGGTTCAGTTAACTCACCTTGCTTGCAAATGTATTCCTGGTAGCTCTTGCCGCTGGCGAATTTACGAGCGTACCAGTAGCGTTGACCTGCACGCTCTTCAAGGCGAATGGAGACGGCAAAGCCGTTGGGTAGCTGCCATCGGAAGCTGGCTGTGGGTTCAATGAACCCGAATAATGGGTATGGGGTTGCGTTAAGCATGGGCTAGTTCCTCCAAGCATATAGTGCTTGCAAGGCGTTCCATGAATGGTTTGTCTCCCGGCAAGCGCAATGCACCTATCATGATGTCGTTCAGGTCATTTTCGACGGCGTGTATTGACCGGAATACTGCCGGTTCTGCATTGTCGTGGGCAAGAATGGCGTACAGTTCGCCGAATAGTGCCCCTACTGCCAGTTGTAAAGTTTGTTCGCTCATGTCCATGCTCCTTTGTGTTAAAATAGACACATCTTATAGGTTTGCTGCGGTTTCCCCACCGCTTTGAAAAGTCCTGACACACGTCAGCACTTGTGTAGAATCATACACAAATACTTGACGTGCGTCAAGACTTTCCCGGAAGGTGCTATGGACAATTTAATATCGGCACGTCAGGCAGATAAACTGCTGGGCGTCAGCAGGACGACTGTATCGGAATGGTGTCAGAAGGGTATTATTCGCAATGCTCAAAAAGTTGGCGCAACGTGGGCAATCCCGGTAAGCTCTTTGGAAGACATTGAACGGCCAAAGATGGGACGTCCGCCAGAGACGAACGGAAACGCGAATTCACTGGTTCCCTCTCAAGGCTAAAACAGGAGTTCGAGTCTCCTATGGGGCACTCAAAAGACCGGAAACTTCCGGTCTTTTTTATTTGCGGTGCAGAATCCTTTTGCAAAACCCGTCAGGTTTTAGTTTCGGGTATAATGTGGGCTGGTTAAAAAGCCTTACAGGGTAGATGTCAATGCACTTCCCTTGGGTAACGGTAAATTTTTTATGACGATACCAACAGTACCGGACCTCATTGCCCAGGTAAACAGCAATATAAACCCGCAAATGGGTGATGACAACGGTCGTTCCCTATACAGTCGTGAGCGGTACGGCCGTATCCTCTTCTTCTTTGGCAGCGTCATTGCCCATGTCATTCTTTGGGATTTGATTGGTGGACGCATTCCCCTGCTGCGGAACTGGGTGCGCAGTACACGGCCAACCCGTTTTCGCCGCTGGGCACGGCGCTTTCGCGGGCTAGCCGTAGACATGGGCGGCGTCATGATCAAGCTCGGCCAATTCCTCAGCTCTCGTGTGGATGTGCTGCCTCCAGAAATCACCGAAGAACTGCAAGGACTGCAAGACGAAGTGCCCGCCGAATCCTTTGCGCACATTGCCGAAGTGTTGCAAGCGGAATTGGGCGACATTGACGAACGCTTTGCCTATTTTGATGAAAAGCCCTTAGCTGCCGCTTCGTTGGGGCAAGCGCATCGCGCCCGGCTGTACCCCAATGCGTTAGGCGAGAGCGAGGTCGTGGTGGTGAAGGTGCAGCGTCCACACATTGAGCAAATTGTGCAAACCGACTTGTCTGCTCTGCAACTTGTGGCGCGTTGGATTATGCATTACCGGCCTATTGGCCGCCGCGCCAATGTGCCTGCGTTGATGGATGAGTTTGCTGTCACGTTATGGGAGGAACTCGACTACACCTCTGAGGTAGATAACGCGGAGCGATTTGCCAAGATATATGCCAGTACCGATTACGTGTATATTCCGGCTGTCTACCGCGAACATTGCACAGCCCGCGTGATTGTGTTGGAAGATGTAGAGTCCATCAAAATAACGGACACAGTGCAGATGACGGCCGTTGGTATTAACCCTGCCCAAGTTGCCGACCTATTGCTGGACGCTTACTTTGAGCAATTTTTTCGCCAGGGCTTTTTCCACGCCGACCCGCACCCTGGTAATTTGTTTGTGCGCCCACGTCCGGACGTGGTTTGGCCGAGTGGCAATGGCAGTGGGCCGCCATCGGGACGGCCGTTCCGCATTATCTTCATTGACTTTGGCATGGTTGGGCACATTCCTGACCTGATGGGAAAAAATTTGCGGCAATTGTTGGTCAGCGTGACGCAGCGTGATGCCGAGCAGTTGACAGACGCTTACAACAACCTCGGCTTTTTCCTGCCCGGTGCAGACCTGGAGCGCATTACCGAAGCGCAGGAAACACTGCTAGACCAGATTTGGGGGCGCAATTTGCTGGATTTGGCACAGCCAGACCCAAAAGAAATACAAGAATTGGGCAAAGAATTCCGCGATATTTTGTTTGATTTTCCCTTCCAAATTCCGCAGGATTTTATTTATTTGGGGCGGGCATTGGGCATGGTTTCCGGGTTGGTGGCGCAGTTGGATCCAGAGATTAACCCCTGGCACAAGGTCGAGCAGTATGGGCGAGAGTTAATTCGCACAGAGCAGCAGGCGCAGGATTTTACACGAGAGGCGTTATTGAATTTGATACGGCCGTATCTTGAAGTGCCAGGTCGTGTACGCCGCATCATCGAAGCTGCCGAAAAAGGTAAGCTCAAAGTGCAATCCGTCCCCGCTCGTGAGACCCAGCAGCAGCTAGACCGCATCGACCGGCACATTGGTCAACTCAGTTGGAGCATCTTGGGCGCAGCGGGGATGATTTCCGCCGCGCTGCTCTACTTGGGACGCAAAAAAGAATAGGAGCAAGGGGGCAGAGGAGCAGGGGAGAAACTTATGCTCCCTCGCTCCCTTGCTCCCCTGCTCCCTTGTTCTCTTGCGCTTTTTCCTCTGGCCACTGCTGCAAAAAGGAGCCAAGTAGGGCAATCACCATTCCCCCATCCACGAAAATATCTGCCACGTTGAAAATCCAGGGTAAAAACGAGAGAGTGATAAAGTCCAGCACTTCTCCGGCGTAAACGCGATCCACCAGATTTCCGGCGGCGCCCCCCACGATTAAGGCCAATCCCAGGCGCATAATCCACACTTCGCGTGGCAGGCGCATCAGGTAAACGGCCATGCCAATCAAGACAACGAGCGTCAGCCAGCCTACCACCGGACCGATGCCCTGAAACATGCCAAAGGCCACGCCGCGATTGAAGGTTAGATTAAATGAGAGCCAACTGGTCACGTTTAATGTGCCATGAGCCGCCAAATAATCAGCAACCCACACTTTACTCAGCCTGTCCGCGAGGAAGGCGACGATCATCACAAGAGCATAAAAAAGCATAGTTTATTGTGAGAGATTGCAGGTTCTATGAAAGATCACGGGGTCATGAGGCTGTGAAACGTAAAACGTGAAAAGAAGTCCTTTACGTTTCACGCTTCACGGCAAACTCCATAAAATTGGAAAGAACCGGTTCAATCTCCATTCTCCAAGATTTTGAAGGGGACTTGAATGACGTGCCGGTTGCGCTGCAAGGGCTGGTCGCCGCCTTCGGGGTAATCAAAATTTTGGTCAGAGTCGGCGTCGTGGTGCAGGATGGCGTAAAGGGTGTCCGTTACTTGCTGCGGGTCTACTTTGATCATGATGTCCCGATTGACGCCGGCGGGAACCCAGACGTGGCCGATCATGTCGCCGGGTGCGCCGTTGTTGTCGCGGCGCAGCACCACCCAGGTGTCTATGTCGGCTAACACGAGGGGGATGGTGACAACGGCCGTACTCCCCTCCTCGCCCGGTTGCAGCATCTGATCAGCGGTGAACAGCGCATTGCCAGGGTTGATGCGGAAGGTGACGGGGTCCATGACACGGCCGTCATACATCCGCTGCGGGTCGCCACCGGGGAAATCAAACTCGCCCAGTGGCGCTTCATCATCGTGAAGCATGAGGTGTAGTTCGGGGGTAACGGCCGTTTCCACCAACGGCACCACCACATCCTCATTCACGCCATCTGCCAGCGGCACAAAGCCAATGATTAGCCCCAAGTCGCCGCCGTCATCATAATGCACCACCAGCCAGCCCGGCCCATCACTGAGTACGCGCTCCACGACGATTTCGCCATTCACAAAGGGCTGGTCAATCACAAAAATGTCTGGGGGCAGCGAGGCGTGGAATGATTGGGCAACGATGTCGCCGCCATTGACCACGACGGGCACATCGTCACCGAGATAATCAAAATGCTGTAGTTGACCGGCATCGCTGTAGAGGACGGCCGTCAAATCGGGCGGCGTCTCGCGCCAGGGCAGGGTGATGGGCACATCCTCGTGCAGCCCGGCGGCGAGGTAGACATAACCCAGCAAAGCGCCCGGCGTGCCGTCGTCATCAGCGTGAATGGCTAACCAGCCCGGCTCGGTGGCATACACGCTGTCCACGCGCACCAACCCATCATTTCCTACTGCCTGATCAGAAACGGCGAGCGTGGGCAGGTCGAATTGGATGGTCACGGCAAACGAGGCCGCGACTGCGACGCCATCCATCTCCCAGGGCATGTCTGCGCCGGGGAACTCAAATTCGCCGGCCGTGCCCGCATCAATATGCAGCATGGCGATGAGCGTGGGCGTGGCCTCTAGCGGGTCAATGGTGATGGCGAGACCGCTGCTGCCGCCCATGCCGATGGGAACATAACCCAACACATCGCCCGCCGTGCCATCTTCGGCTTGGGCGTGGATGACCAGCCAGCCGCTTTCGGGGGCGGTTACGCTGTCAATGGTGAGTTGCCCGTCTTCGCCCAGCGTTTGGCTGCTGGCGTTGATGGCGGGCAGGATGGGGGGGGGGAGGCGGGTATGGTGGCGGTGGGTTGGGGGTGGCAACGGCCGTTGGTGTGTTTGGCGCGGCGACCATGCCTGTGCTGCCGGGTCGGGTGGCGGTGGCGGTGGGGGGAACGGCCGTGCCCTCATCACGCGCACAGCCCGCCAGCAGCAGGCCCATCAGCAAAATTGCCGTACAAATTCGGTAACTCATGCGGGGGATTGTAAACGGAAAACAGAAAACAAGAAACAAAAAACGGGAAACGCTCACCAGTAATCAGTAGCCAGTGACCAGTGACCAGTAACCAGTTGCCAGATACATGTTAAATAAGGTACTCTCCCCACAGTAAACGCATATTGCCCAGTGGAGTGAATTATGTCAGACGAGAATGATCCCTTATTTGCTGAATTTTCCCCCTCAACGTATGACGAATGGCTGGCGGCTGCGGCGGCTTCGCTGAAGGGCAAGCCAGTGGAGCGGCTGTTGGCGCAGACGTATGAGGGCATCACGCTACAGCCGGTTTATGGCGCGGCGGATGTGGCCGATTTGCCGCATGTGGGCAGCCAGCCGGGGCAGTTTCCGTATGTGCGCGGCACGAGTGCGGCGGGGTATGGGCAGCAGCCCTGGCTGGTGGCGCAGGAGATGGTGGGCACGGCGGCGGAGTTGAACGCCGCCCTCAAGCATGATTTGGCGCGGGGGCAAACGGCCGTCAACCTCATCCCCACACAGTTAGAGTCGGCGGCGGATTTTGCGGCGGCGCTGGATGGCATTGATATGACGCAGACGTCGATTTTTGTGCGCAGCGGTTCTGCGGGGCTGCCGCTGGCGGCGTTGCTGCTGGCCTCCGTGCGGCAAAGCGGCGGCGATGTGGCCGCGCTGCGTGGCAGTTTGGAAGCGGATCCGCTGGGCGAGTGGGCGCAAGTTGGCACGCTGCCGCTGCCATTGGAGAAGGCGTTTGATGAGGTGGCGATGCTGGTGCGGGAAACGGCCGTCCTCGCGCTCAAGTTGGATGCCATCACCCTGCACGGCTACCCGTATGCTGATGGCGGGGCCAGTGCGGTGCAGGAGTTGGCGTTTGTGTTGGGCACGGCCGTTGCTACCGTCCGCGCCTTGCAAGAGCGGGGGCTGGATGTGGACGCCATTGCCAACTCAATGCAGTTTGCCTTTAGCATTGGCGGCGACTTTTTTATGGAGATTGCCAAGCTGCGGGCGGCGCGGCTGCTGTGGGCGCAGGTTGTGACCGCGTTTGGCGGTGGGGATGAGGCGCAGAAGATGGTGATGCACGGCCGTACTGCCCGCGCCAATAAAACACTGACGGATGCTTATGTCAATATGCTGCGGGGCACGACGGAGGCGTTCGCGGCGGCGGTGGGCGGCGTGGACAGTCTGCACGTCGCGCCGTTTGATGAGGAAGCGGGCGCGGCGGATGAGTTTTCGCGCCGCATTGCGCGGAATGTGCAGATTATTTTGCAGGAGGAAGCGAATCTGACGAAGGTGATTGATCCCGCGGGCGGGGCGTATTTTGTGGAGTGGCTAACGGATGCGGTGGCACAGCGGGCGTGGACGCTGTTTCAGGAGATCGAGCGGCGCGGCGGCATGGCGGCGGCCCTGCAAAGTGGTTGGGTGCAGGGGCTGGTGGCGGAGACGGCCGTTGCCCGCGCCCAAAATCTGGCAACGCGGAAGGATGTGTTGGTGGGCACAAATTTGTATGCGGCAAAGGATTTACGATTGACGATTGACGATTTACCGTTGTCAATGAACAATGAACAATTAGCAATTAACAATTCACCATTTACCATTCACAATTTGGCAACGGCCGTTGCTGCGGCGGAACAAGGCGCGACGATGGGCCAAATGATTGCCGCTTTGCGTACCAATTACCCAACTGACAAACCGACTATCCAGCCGATTCCTGTGCGGCGGGCGGCGGAGCCGTTTGAGCGGCTGCGGGAGGCGGCGAATGCGGCGGCGGAACGGCCGCGTGTCTTTTTGGCGACGATGGGGCCGCTGCGCCAGCATAAGGCGCGGGCGGATTTTGCGCGGGGCTTTTTTGAGGTGGGCGGCTTTGAGGTGGTGTATCCGGCGGGGTTTGATGGGGTGGATACGGCCGTGTCTGCGGGGGTGACGGCCGTTGTCATTTGTTCCACCGATGAAACGTACCCGGAAATTGTGCCGCCGCTGACGCAGGCATTGAAGGCGGCGAATGCGGATATGGCGGTCATTGTGGCCGGTTATCCCAAAGAACACGTTGATAATTTCAAGGGCGCTGGCGTGGATGAGTTTATTTATGTGGGGGCGGACTGTTTGGCAATCAACCAATGGTTACATAAAAGGATAACAAAATGATTGAAGCGAAAGCGATTTTATCCGAAGATACTATGATGCAAGGGGTCGCCCTGCACTATAAGTACAAAATGCCTCTGGTCAAATGGATGCAGGCCATAGGTTTGATTCAGTTAGGCGCTTATATTGTTACTGTTGTAAAAATGGGTTCACTCTTGGAACCTATATCCTTATTCCTGACAGGGTTGTTTTTCTTCGTAGTTCCCTTTTTTATTAAACAGTCAGTTCGTAAAAATTTGCAAACATTGTCAACGACGGGGCAAGAAATGCATTGGCAAATGGATGAATCAACTTTGTCTGCCACAACCAGTGACAGTCAATTTTCTCAAGCCTGGAGCAGTTATTATGAGGCCCTTCTTTCATCAGATGGATTCTTGCTTTACACACAGAAGAACGGCTTTCATTGGATACCTAGAGCAGCTTTTTCATCAGAAGAAGCATTTCAGGAAATAAAGGCCCGTATTCAAACGGCCGTTCCCAAGTGCAAAGTTGTGGCCTAAGGAGTTTTGACAATGGCACAAACAGTACGCATGATACCCTATCGCGGCGAAGATGATTACCAGCGGATGAGGGAACTATTGTTGGAGATTTACCGGCTGACGGGCAAAAATGTGGCTTGGGATGTGGTGCGGTTGGATTCGTATCGGTACGGCCGTTTCTGGCAAGAGGAACGCGACAACCACCACCCCTGGGCGGCCGACATGGGCTTGTGGGAGACGGCGGCGGGCAAGCTGGTCGCCATCGCTCACCCGGAGGGGGACAAAGAGTGGTTTTTTGACATGCACCCGGATTTTTACCACCTGGCCCCGCAGATGTTGGACTGGATTGAGGAGCGGCATGGGGCGAGACGGCCGTCGCCCACCACCGATTGGCTGCTGAACATCGTCATTCACTCGGAATTGACTGAGTTGGCTGCGCTGCTGGCGGGGCGCGGCTTTACGGACAATGGCCCGGCGGAGGTGACGCGCACGCATCCGCTGGCTGGCCTGGTGGATGTGGGGGAATTGGCGGCGGGGTATGTGGGACGGCCGTTCGACTTCACCGATCCCGCCGACTGCGAACAACGCGCCCTGATTGCCAAATTGGTTTTTGGCACGACCGCTCCGCCGGAAGCCTATCCCATCAAAAATCTTGCCCCTACCTGGCATGAAACCTGGGGCATTTTCACTGCTGATGGGGAAGCGGCCGCCTATTGCACCATCTGGCTGGACGACAACCGCACCGGCTGCTTTGAGCCGGTGGGCACGCACCCCGACCACCGCCGCCGCGGGCTGGCCCGCACGATGATGCAGCACGGTCTGCGCCGCCTGCAAGAGTTAGGGGCGCAGCGCGTCACCGTCGGCACCGGCTATGACATGGATGCCAATCACCTATATGCCGCCCTCGGCTTTTCGCAGGTGGAGGTTTTTCACCAGTGGCAAAAAGAAGGCTAATTCACAGAGGGTTTGTTGGAGAGAATGATGACTAATCCAGATTTTACAAAACTAAACTACACCCCCAAAATTGAAAAGCAAAGCTATGCCGAGTGGCGGGCGCAGGTGCAGGCGGAGACGGGCCGCCCCGCCGCAGAATTTGTGTGGCAGACGTTGGAGCAGATTGCGGTACGGCCGTTCCACACCCCCGCCGACCTCACCCACATGGAACACCTCGGCTTCACCGCTGGCATCCCGCCCTACCTGCGCGGGCCATACCCGGCCATGTACGCAGTACGGCCGTGGACCGTGCGCCAATACGCCGGATTCAGCACCGCCGAAGAGAGCAACGCCTTCTACCGCCGCAACCTCGCCGCCGGGCAGCGCGGCCTCTCCATCGCCTTCGACCTTGCCACCCATCGCGGCTACGACTCCGACCATCCCCGCGTCGTCGGCGATGTGGGCAAAGCGGGCGTGGCGATAGACTCCATTCTCGACATGAAAATCCTCTTCGACGGCATCCCCTTAGACAAAATGAGCGTCTCCATGACCATGAACGGCGCCGTGCTGCCGATTATGGCCTTCTACATCGTCGCCGCCGAGGAGCAGGGCGTGTCCCACGCGCAATTGACGGGCACAATCCAAAACGACATCCTCAAAGAGTACATGGTGCGCAACACCTACATCTACCCGCCCGCGCCCTCCATGCGCATCATCGGCGACATCTTCGCCTACACCGCCCGCGAGATGCCCAAATTCAACAGCATCAGCATTTCCGGCTACCACATGCAAGAGGCCGGGGCGACGGCCGACATCGAAATGGCCTATACCCTGGCCGATGGGCTGGAATATCTCCGCGCCGGTCGCGCCGCCGGGCTGGACATTGACGTTTTCGCGCCGCGCCTCTCCTTCTTTTGGGCGATTGGCATGAACTATTTCATGGAGGTGGCGAAAATGCGTGCCGCCCGCATGTTGTGGGCCAAACTCGTCAAGCAGTTCAATCCGCAGGACGAGAAAAGCATGGCCTTGCGCACGCATTGCCAGACCTCCGGCTGGAGCCTGACCGAGCAAGACCCATTCAATAATGTGGCCCGCACCTGCTTGGAGGCGATGGCCGCCGCCCTGGGGCACACGCAGTCGCTGCACACCAACGCCCTCGACGAGGCCATCGCCCTGCCCACCGATTTTTCGGCGCGGATTGCCCGCAATACGCAGCTTTACTTGCAGCACGAAACGGGCATCACCCGCGTGGTTGACCCCTGGGGCGGCTCTTATTACGTGGAAACGCTGACCCACGAACTAGCCCGCCGCGCCTGGGCGCACATTGAGGAGGTGGAAGGGCTGGGCGGCATGGCGAAGGCGCTGGAGACGGGGCTGCCGAAGATGCGCATTGAGGAAGCGGCCGCCCGCCGCCAGGCGCATATTGATTCCGGCCAGGAGACGGTGGTGGGGTTGAATAAGTACCGCCTGGATGAGGAAGCGCCGCTGGATATTTTGGAAGTGGATAATACGGCCGTGCGCACCGCCCAAATCGCCCGTTTACAACAATTACGCGCCAACCGTGATGAGCAGGATGTGGCGGCAGCGCTGCGGGCATTGAGCGAAGCGGCAGCATCGGGCGAGGGCAATTTGCTGGAGTTATCGGTGAATGCCGCCCGCGCCCGCGCCAGTTTGGGCGAAATCAGCAGCGCGTTAGAGCAGGTGTGGGGGCGGCATCAAGCCGTCACCCGCTCCATAGCCGGGGTGTACCGGGCGGAGTATGGCGAAATGGATGCAATTGCCGAGGTGCGGCGCATGGCCGACGAGTTTGAGCAGCTAGAGGGGCGCCGCCCGCGCATTTTGGTGGCAAAGATTGGGCAGGACGGCCATGATCGCGGCGCGAAGGTGGTGGCGACCGCCTTTGCCGACCTGGGCTTTGACGTGGACATTGGCCCGTTGTTCCAGACGCCGGCGGAGGTGGCGCGGCAGGCGATGGAGAATGATGTGCATGTGGTGGGTATCAGCTCACTGGCGGCGGGGCACAAAACGCTGCTGCCGCAGTTGGTGGCGGAACTGGCGGCGCTGGGCCGCGCGGACATCATGGTCGTCATCGGCGGCGTGATTCCGGCGCAGGATTATGAGTACCTGTACGCGCACGGCGCGGCGGCCATTTTTGGCCCCGGCACGGTGATCCCGATTGCGGCGAAGAAGGTGCTTGGGGAGTTACAAAATCGTTTAGGTTAGTTTGAATAGTAAGGAGTATTGCGGTGGATTGGTCATCATTTGCAGGAGGCGCATTTGGCGTTATTTCAAGTTTTGTCTTGTTAATGGGCGTTATCTGGATTTGGGATGAATACGATAAGCGAAAAAACCAAAAAGCTCCAAAAATTAGACCCTCATTGCCAAACATCCTTGAGCGCGATTTAGAGGATCGTATCGTACAAAGTTTTGAAAGTTTGTTTCCAGATTGGCGAATCTATAATGATGGTGTAAAAGATGGAATCAGATATAGAACTGGGGAAAATGGGGCGGGCGAAATTGATGTATTGTGTCTGGATTCTGATGGCAACTTCATAGTGCTTGAGCTGAAACGTGGTAAGGCCCCGGACAAAGTAGTTACACAAATGGAGAGGTACTTGGTTTGGGTGAAGCAAAATTTGGCAAAGTCAGGGCAAACCGTGCGCGGAATCATCATTGCAAGATCGGTAGACTCCCGTCTATTGTATGCAATAGAGCGAAAGGATGACATTAGATGTTGGGTATATGATTGGCAACTTTCTTTTGAGGTGAAAACTGTAGGCGATCTTAATAACCCAGAATAATCATTGTCCATTTACCCACCTTGCTACAGGAGAAACGGCCGTACCCACACTCATGCTATAATCAACAACAACAAACAAGGACTAACCCATGCCGCAAATCAGCCGATTCTTTGGCATACTCATCTACATGTACTTCAATGACCACGCCCCGGCACACTTCCATGCCGAATATGGCGAGCATGAGGCTGTATATACCATCGAAACGTTGGAGGTTTTGCGAGGTGAACTGCCGCGTCGCGCTCACAGCATGGTTGTTGAATGGGCGACACTTTATCGCAACGAACTGCGTGATAATTGGAGCCGAGCGAGAGAAATGCAGTCGTTGGAAAACATAGATCCATTGGAATAATGGGAGTAGAGGATATGCACATGTTAGGCCCACGTGTCAAAATACAAAAGGCAACGCCGCTCGACAAATTTGTCGTGTTATTGGAATTTGCCGATGGCACAAAAAAAGAAGTGGATTTAGAGCCATTCTTACATGGTCCTATCTTTGCGCCGATTCGTGATAATCACGATTTCTTCCGTAAACTGAGCATTGAAGGCGGGACGATTGCTTGGCCTAATGGCGCCGATATGGACCCGGATGTGTTGTACTACAATTTAACGCCTGCCTGGATGGAAGAAACGGAACCCGTATAAGCTCCCATTCACCCATCTTGCCGCAGGGGAAACGGCCGTTCCTCAATCACAAATTCAAAAACCATATGACCACTTGCCACACCTGTGAACGATTAGCGCAGCGCGATGCTGGACAGGCGCCGCTGTGGGACAACATTTTGCGCACACCCTATTGGGATGTGGTACACAGCTTTAACAGTGCCTTGCCCGGCTGGTTAGTGTTGGTTTTGCGCCGCCACGTCGAAGCGCTGGCCGATTTGACGGAGGAAGAGGCTAGCGCATTGGGATTGCTCATTCGCCAGGTTTCTGCTGCTTTGCAGGAAACGACCGGCTGCATCAAAACCTACGTGATGCAGTTTGCCGAAGCGGCCGAACATCCGCATGTGCATGTGCATCTTGTGCCGCGCATGGCCGATTTGCCCGCAGACCGCCGCGGCGCAAACATCTTTGGCTATTTGACGGCCGTCGAGGATGAGCGCGTCAGCGAAGATGCAATGAACCACCTTGCCAAGCAAATCCGCTCTGTTTTAGGTGGTGCGTAGGGCAACGGCCGTTCTCCCACAAAATCCCCGCATTGATATTCACTAATTTCCGCATTGGAAATTTCAATCTCCAATGCGGAAATTGAGCAGCCCAGGCTGCTGCCAAATTTTCAACGCTCAAAATCCCCTTCATTTCTGTTACAATGACAACCTATGACCGTTATCCAGACTGAAAACCTCAGCAAAGTGTACCGCGTGGCGCAAAAGGCCCCCGGCGTGCGCGGGGCCGTTAAAGCGCTGGTACGGCCGCATCATGTTCACAAAACGGCCGTTGATGGCGTCAGCTTCAGCGTCAATCGTGGCGAAATGGTTGGCTACATCGGCGTCAACGGCGCGGGCAAATCCACCACGATCAAGATGCTCACCGGCATTCTTTTGCCCAGCGGCGGCAGCGTGCGCGTGCTGGGCCGCGACCCGCACCGCGACCGCGTTGCCAATGCGCGGCAAGTCGGCGTTGTCTTTGGGCAGCGCAGCCAGCTTTGGTGGGATTTGGCCCTGATCGAATCGCTGAACATGATCGCCCGCATTTACGAAGTGCCGCCTGCCCGCTATCAGCAGCTTTTAGAGCAGTTTGCCGATACGCTGGAACTGCAAGAGCTGCTCAATGTGCCCATCCGCAGCATGTCTTTGGGGCAAAAAATGCGTGCCGAACTGGCCGCAACCCTCATTCACGAGCCGGAAATCGTCTATCTGGACGAGCCGACGATTGGCCTGGATTTGCTGGTGAAAGAGCGCATCCGCGAGTTCATCCGGCAGCAGAACCAGGAGAAGCAAACCACCGTCATCCTCACCACGCATGATATTGGCGACATTGAAGAGTTGTGCCAGCGGGTGATGATTATTGATGAGGGCAAGCTGATTTACGATGGGCCGGTGCGCACCATTAAGGAGCGTTTTGGCAAGTATCGGGAGATTACGTTTGAAACGGCCGTATCCACCAACCACCTCAGCCTCCCACCCGGCGCCGAACTCGTACACAACGAAGCCCGCCGCCTGCTGCTGCGCTTCGACCGCACCCTCACCTCCGCCAGCAAAGTGGCGGCCAGTGTGATGAACCAGATTGAGGTGCTTGACTTCTCTCTCGCCGAACCTGACCTCTCCATGATTGTGAAGCAAATTTATCGCGGCGCATTGCAGCATAACGATGCGCCCGATACCGAGGCGGCATGATCACCACACTGCGCCGCTACACCTCCATTTATGGCGCAATCGCTGCCATGTGGCCGAAGATGTACCTGGCGTACAGCATTTGGGTGTGGATGCAGTTTATCGTGCAGGTGATTGCATTGGTGATTTTTGTGGCATTTTGGACGGCCGTTTACGCCGAACAATCCACCATCGGCGGGCTAAACTTGCAGCAAACCCTCAGCTACATCATCCTCGCCCAAATCTTCCTGCCCGCCATTGATGCCACCAGCACCATCTACTACTTTGGCGACCTGATGCGCGAAGGCAGGGTCGGCGTCGAGCTGCTGCGCCCGGTTGATTTCCAGGCCGCCAATTACGTGGGCAGCGTTACCCGCATCGCCATCAGCCTAGTCACACAAATGCCGCTGGCGTTGGTGGCCTGGCTGCTCTTTCGCTTTCAACTGCCATCAGACCCGCTAGTCTGGCTGGCCTTTTTGCTTACCCTGCTGTTGGGCAACGCCGTCCTCTTCTGTTTTGATTGGATACTGGCCTGCGTTTCCTTCTATAGCACCGAAACCTGGGGTCTCAGCGTGCTGCGTTTCGGCGTCGCCACCTTTTTTAGCGGCTCCCTCGTCCCCCTGACGATGATGCCGACCTGGTTGCGTTCCATTGCTGCGGCCATGCCCTTTGCCCAGGCGTTGTACATGCCCGTCTCCATCTTGGGCGGCATCACACCCCTGGCAGCCGTACCGCGTATCTGGCTGACGCAGCTTGTGTATCTGCTGGTGCTGGGCTACCTGTCCCGGCTGGTATTTCGTGTCTCTGTGCGCAAAGTGACGGTGCAAGGAGGATAATGACTCGTTACCTCAATTTGTACGGCTACTTTCTCAAGCAGCGCTTCAAAATTTTGTTGGAGTATCGCGTCAACTTCTTTATTGGCGCATCGTCAAGCGTCTTTATGCAAGGGGCCAGTTTACTGGCGATTTGGGTCGTCATGCGCCAGGTGCCCAGTCTCAATGGCTGGACGCTGGCAGAAATTTGGTTTATCTACGGGCTGCTCACCCTCTCCAAATCCATCAACCATATGTTTGCCGACAATTTGTGGACATTGGGGCAATCTTACGTGCGCACGGGGCTGTTTGACCGCTTTCTAGTACGTCCCATTGACCCTCTTTTTCATTTACTGGCTGATCGCTTTTGTCACGATGGCATTGGCAATTTTCTCGTTGGCCTTGTGTTGGTAGTGGGCGCTGCGCCGGAATTGGGCATTGTTTGGACGCCGCTCAAAGTGGGGTATCTAACGATTGCCGTCCTCAGCGGCGGGGCCATCTTTATCGCGCTCAATTTAATGACCAGCGTTTCCGCCTTTTGGGTGATGGATTCTGTGCCGGTGATTCGCGTGGTCTTTGAGATGCACGAGTTTGCCAAGTACCCGCTGGCTATTTACCCCAAAGCCATCGGCATCATTCTGACCTGGTTGATTCCATACGGCTTTGCCTCTTTTTATCCGGCCAGTTATTTGTTGCAGCGCGATATATCGCCTGTGTTGGCGTGGGCGGGGCCGTTGGTTGCGGTCGTTTTGCTGTTCGTTGGCTATCGGGTGTGGTTGTTTGGCTTGCGCCATTACAGCAGCACTGGTTCATAATTTCTGGGAACCATTTTCTTGTAAACAGCGTCCTATGGTTGTGGCTTGGAAAAAGGCACAATCTGAGTATATGAAAGGACGATGATCATGAATACTAAAATTACTTACCTGTTGATTTTGTTAGTTGCTGGCCTACTGCTTATTGGCTGCACATCTTCTGAAGAACCAACGGCCGTTGGCGATGAACCAACGCCGCCCGTTGTGGATGAGGAACCGGTTGGCCTAGCCAATCCCGCTTCTGTTCACTGCGAGGAGCAGGGCGGCACGCTGGAGATACCCAGCGACGCCGATGGCGGGCAGTATGGCGTTTGCCTTTTTGACGACGGCAGCGAATGTGAAGAATGGGCCTATTTCCGCGGCGAATGCGCCCCCGGCGACACGCAGCTTTTCGAGACGTTGTGGGTTCTGCAAAGCTACGGCGGGCAAACGCCTGTTGCCGACACCACGCCCACGCTGACCATCAGCAAGGATTGGCAGCTAGGCGGTTCCACCGGCTGCAACAGCTTCTTTGGCAGCGTGACCCGTGACGGCGATGCCTGGCAGGTTGGCCCAATGGGCATGACCGAGATGGCTTGTATGGATGGCGGTGTAATGGAGCAGGAAACGGCCGTCATCAACCTCATCCAATCCGTCACATCCCATACGCTGGCGGCAGGCAGCCTGACTTTGCACGCGCCGGGTGGCGACCTGGTTTACGCCCCGGCGAAGAATGCGGCGCTGGAAGGCACGCAATGGACACTGAGCAGCATCGCCCAAAACGATGCCGTTGTCTCCAACTCGATTGACGCCGACATCACGATGCAATTGGCCGATGGCACCGTTAGCGGTTCGACGGGCTGCAATGAGTTTTTTGGCAGCTACACGGTGGACGGGCAAACTCTTTCTCTTTCCGCGCTGGGGCTGACGCGCCGCGCCTGCGATGAGGCGCACGGCAAACGCGAACAAGAGCTGATGGCCGCCTTCGAGCAGGTGACGAGCTACCGTACCCAATTGGACGCACTGACGCTGCTGGATGCGGCGGGGAATGTGGTGATGAGTTGGACGGTTGTCGAACCGTAAAACGTGAAGCGTGAAACGTGAAAAGAGAACCTTCACGTTTCACGCCTCACGTTTCACGCCCTTGCGTTTCTCTCCCCTTTGCGGTTCAATTTGCTCATGAGTGACGCTGCCCAAAAACCGGAATGGACGCCTGATGATGCCGGCGATGCTTTTGCATCGCGGGTGATGAAGGGGGTTGTGGGCGGGCATGATGGCCTGTCTGCTGAGAGTGAAAGTCGGGGGACGGCCGTTGCTGCAACGGCCGTCCCCCATCGCCGCCAACTGACCACCGAGCAGTACGTACAGGGCGTGCTTGCTGGAGACCGCGCCATCCTGGCCCGTGCCATTACCCTGATTGAGAGCAATGCGCCGCACCATTTTGTGCAGGCGCAAGACGTGCTGCGCCAATTGCTGCCGCACAGCGGTAACAGCCTGCGCGTGGGCATTACCGGCGTGCCCGGCGCGGGCAAAAGCACCCTCATCGAAACGCTGGGGCTGCTGCTGACGGGGCAGGGGCAGCGCGTGGCCGTGCTGGCCGTTGACCCGACCAGCAGCGTCAGCGGCGGCAGCATTTTGGGCGATAAGACGCGCATGGAGAAACTGTCGCGCCAACCTGAGGCTTTTATACGGCCGTCGCCCACCGGCGGCATGTTGGGCGGTGTGGCCCGCAAAACGCGGGAGACGATGCTGCTCTGCGAGGCCGCCGGATTTGATGTGATTTTGGTGGAGACGGTGGGCACAGGCCAGAGTGAGATTGCCGTGCGCGGCATGGTGGACTTCTTTTTGCTGCTGCTGGTTCCCGGTGCGGGCGATGAGCTGCAAGGCATCAAAAAAGGGGTGGTGGAATTGGCCGACGCCATTCTGATCAACAAGGCGGATGGCGAGAATCGTGTGCGGGCGGAGGCGGCGCGGGCGGAATATAACCGGGCGCTGCATTATCTCACGCCGATTACGGAGGGCTGGCGGGCGCGGGCGTACACGGGGTCGGCGATGTCCGGCGTGGGCATTGCCGAGTTGTGGGCGGTGATTCGCCAGTTTCAGGCGCAGACGGCGGCGTCGGGGGCGCTGGCGGCACGTCGCCGCGAGCAGGCGCGGGAGTGGCTGCACACGCTGCTGGCGGAGCAGTTGCAGGCGTATTTTTATGGGCATACGGCCGTGCAGTCGGCATTGCCAGATATTGAGCAGGCGGTGATGCGCGGCGAGATGCCGGTGTCGGCGGCGGCGCAGGCGTTGCTGAGGTTAGTGAGTTAGATGGCTAAATCGTTTCGGGTTGGATTGGTTGGTTGGGGGTTGAGTGGGCGTTATTTTCATGCGCCGTTTATTCGGGCGGTGGCGGGGTTGGCGTTGACGGCCGTCGTTACCAGCCGACAGGTTGACCCGGATTTGTTTCCCGGTGTGCAGACGGTGGGCAGTTTTGAGGCGCTGCTGGCGGATGACAGCCTGGATTTGATTGTGATTGCTTCGCCGAATCATTTGCATGTGCCGCAAGCGTTGGCGGCGCTGGCGGCGGGCAAGCATGTGGTGATCGAGAAGCCGGTGGGGGATACGGCCGTTGCCATCCAACAACTGATCACCGCCGCAGAAGCCGCCGACCGCTGCGCCATCCCCTTTCAAAACCGGCGCTGGGACGGTGATTTTCAGACCGTCAAAAAGCTGATTGAGTCGGGCGCGTTGGGCGAGGTGCATTATTACGAGAGCCATTGGCCGAAGTATCAGCCCATCCCCAGCCAGCGCAGCGCGTGGAAGGTGGCCGAGGGTAAAACGGGCGGACTGCTCTATGATTTGGGGCCGCATTTGATTGATCAGGCCATTCACCTGTTTGGCGTGCCGCAAAGCGTGTACGCGCAAATTCGCACGCAGCGCCCCGGCGGGCTGACGGATGACCTGGTGCGGATTAATCTGACGTTTGCCAGCGGTGTCCATGCACTGCTGGAGGTGGATGCGCTGAATCCGTTTGCGACGCCGCGCTTTCAGGTGCGCGGCAGCGCGGGGGCATTTCAAAAGTTTGGGCTGGACCCGCAGGAAGCGGCTTTGCAGGCGGGGGCGATGCCGGATGAGGGCTTGTGGGGGGCAGAGTTGGCAGAGGATTGGGGGGAGTGGGTGACGGCCGTTTCTGGCATGGGCGTTCAGGGTACGGTGGAGACGGTGCGGGGGGATTATGGCGCGTTCTATCACGGGGTGTATGCGGCGATGTTGGGCGAGGCTGCTGCGCCGGTGGCGTTGGCGGATACGGCCGTGCAGTTGGCGGTGATTGAAGCGGCGCTGCGTTCCAGTGAGACGGGGCAGGTTGTGGCGATTGGTTGAATTCTTACGCGCTTCTGATGGTGTAACGGCCGTACTCCGGGCAAAATAAGGGTGTCACTTTTGCGGGCGGTTCGCATCTAAAAGGTGGAACAAACAAAATCGGAGTGTGTGATTCATGTCAAATATAAAAGCAATGCGTAAAGACAAACAACCGCGAGTGATAGTCTTTTCGACGCCAACTTGTTCGTACTGTAATATGGCTAAACGGTATTTTCGTCAGAATAACGTCCGCTTTCGTGATGTGGATGTGAGTAAAGACCCGGCTGCGGCGCGAGATATTGTGCGGCGTAGCGGGCAAATGGGTGTGCCTGTCATTGACATTGGCGGTAAAATTATCGTCGGTTTTGACAAACCCAAAATTAATAATCTTCTCGGCATCAAAAACTAACTTAATTGGAGGTATATAATGACCATTGAACCCTTAGGTGCACGTGTACTTATTCGTCCATTGGACCAAGAAACGACTACAAAAAGCGGCATCATTTTGCCAGAGACTGCGAAAGAAAAACCCCAACAGGGTCGTATTGAAGCTGTTGGCAGTGAAGAAGAAATGATGACTGATCTGACTGTGGGCGATACCGTCCTCTTTGCCAAATACAGCGGCAATGAGATTGAAGTAGACGGCAAGAAGTTCATCATCATGGAAGAGGGCGATGTGTTGGCCCGTATTAAGGCTGATTAATTTTCCAAATACCCTTTTTTGCGGAAGACCCTGGTGGCTTACCAGGGTCTTTTTGTTTTTTAGGGGAGTAAGAGGATACTCAGTTAAGTTGTCTACTGGAAAGAAATCTTTCGCAGGTTGAGCTTACCGGAGCCGATTCCGATAGACTCAATCTCCGGTAATTGAAGGAGCTTTATGATGGATGAATTGACAGCTTTACGTGCCGAAATTGATGAATTTATGGGCTACCATCCCCAATCACCGCTGTCGGATGAACAGCGAGCAGAATTTGCGGGGTTGCCTTATTATCTGCCGAATGCAGACTTGGTTTTCGAGGTAGATGTGGACTTGTTTTCAGCGGATGAACCGTTGATAGAGATGCAAACCAATACAGGGGACACGCGTTTGCATCGTCGTTGGGGGCGGTTTGCGTTTACAGTGGATGGGCAGGCTGCGGAATTGGTGATTTATAGTGATCCGCAAGGGCGAGAACTATTTATGCCGTTCAAAGATGCAACAAATGGAATAGAGACGTATGGGGCTGGGCGATATATGGATAATCACCGGCCCGGTATGCGCCAGATTGCGGGCACGCGCTTTGAGATTGATTTGAACTTTGCTTACAACCCTTACTGTGCGTACAGTCCCTACTACAGTTGTCCTTTGCCACCACGAGAGAATTGGTTAAAAGTACCGATTCGGGCGGGAGAGAAGAGGTTCGAGGTGGGGGGTTAAACGGCCGTCAATGGCAAATACACTGTAAACGTTGTCCCCTTACCCACCGTGCTTTCAACATCAATGTGCCCACTGAGCTGCTCGACGATCTTTTTGGCGATGGCTAACCCCATGCCACTGCCTTCGGCGGAGCGCTCGGCGTTGGGCACGCGATAGAAGCGTTCAAATAAGTGAACCTTGTCTTCTGGGGCGATGCCGCGCCCGGTGTCGGCAATGGCTATCCAAACCTGATCATTGTTTGTCTGGGCGTGGATGTGGATACGGCCGTTTTCCACGTTGTACTTGATCGCATTACTCACAAAGTTCAAAAATACCTGCTTCAAGCGATCCCCATCGCCCAATAGAGCAGGATTGCTATTCTCTCCCGGCAGCGAATCGGGTAAGTCTGTGTAAATGACAATGCCGCGTCCGGCTGCCTGCGATTCTGCAATGTGTGCCACGTCACGAATAATTAGAGGCAAATTGACAGCCTCTTTTGCTAATTGTACCCGTCCCGATTCCAGCCGAGCGAAATCGAGAAAATCCTGTGTCATGTGCGACAACCGTACAGCCTCTCGCTTGATCATTTGCACTAGTTCGCCATGCCGTTCTTGTGGAAAATTGGGGCGGCTCATCAATTCACTGGCCGAACGGATTGCCATGAGGGGCGTTTTCAACTCGTGCATAATTTCGGCTAACAAGTCAGATTGTTGAAAGAGCCGGGCGTTCATAATGGCAACGGATGATTGCGAGGCCAACGCTTCCATCAATGCAACGTCTTGGGCTGTATAGGGTTCGTTATTTTGTTTGTTCAGCACTTCTAATGCGCCAATGACCTTTTCATTGGTAATGAGGGGCACGGCCAGCATGGATTGGGTAACGAATTGCAAATCCTTATCGACGGTAGCGTAAAAGCGGTTGTCAGATTGAACATCGTGTAGGATGAGGGAACGGCCGTTGCGCACCACCCAGCCCGCAATACTGTTATCCAACGGCACAATCATATCCTCAGGCACAGCCCCCTGTGTAGACGCGGCAAAATGCAATTGCCCAGTGTACTCGTCCACCAGCAGAATAGAGGCCACCTCCGTTTCTGTCAGTTTTGTAGATACATTCATCACCAGATCCAATAGAGCATCTAGTTGAAGCGTCGAACTCAGCATTCGACTCACATCTAGCAACTGCGAAAGAGCCTCTGGGCTAACTGTCTCAAATAAAGGGGTGTGGGTTTCTTGAACGACTTCTTGCTGCATATGATTTTACAACTTCAGCCAGATAGGCCATAAAGAGGGGAGTATCACCAGGGAACCAACTGTTCTGCTAGCCGGGGTAAAACATCCACCACATCTGCACGAATGATAATGTCTGCGATGTGATCCAGACAGGTTTCTTCTAAATTGATCATCACTACTTTGGCCCCTGACTGTTTTGCCAAAAGCGGAAAATCTCCTACAGGGGCGACTTCCAGCGATGAGCCGATGACCAGCATGAGGTCACAAATACGCGTTTGTAATTGTGCCTGATTCAAGACAGAAATGGGCAGCATTTCCCCATACAAAATCACGTCTGGTTTTAGTATGCCGCCGCACATGGGGCACATAGGCACTTCGCCGGTCTCTAAAAATTCTGGTAGGTATTGTTCGGCAGGAAATTGGGCGAAACAAGAGGTGCAGGTCACTTGGCGAAAATGGCCGTGAACCTCGTAGACTTTTTGGGAGCCAGCTTTTGTGTGCAGTAAATCAATGTTTTGTGTAATGATGCTTTTGAGCAGGCCACGCTGTTCTAGTTTAGCCAATGCCAGGTGTGCAGCGTTTGGATAGGCTTCCAATATCATGGTGGCTAACGGCCGTAACCAATCATAAAAACGCTGCGGCCAATGCTTGAAAGCATAAATAGAAGCCACCTCCATTGGATCTGTGGTTTGCGACCATATCCCCGAATCAGGAGAGCGAAAATCAGGAATACCAGAAGGAGTACTGATACCTGCACCCGTCAGCGCGATAGCATGATTGGCTGCGCGGAGGAGCGTTACAGTTTCAGCAATGAGGGTGTCTAAGTTCGTCACAATTTTATTTTCCTAGTACCGCATTGTTCTGGCGGCTGCATCATTCATACGTTGATCAATTTATGCGTGATCTGTCGAAATGCATCACTTTCTTCGCTGTCTGGAGCCACTTTAACGAGTGGTATTCCCTTGTTGGTGGAGCGAGCCATTTGTTGGATATTGACAGAAACCATGCCCAATAGGGGAGAGCCAAGAAAATTCTGCATAGCATCCAAAGGAAGACCAGGAGGATTGCCGGTATTGAAGATCAGCGCACTCAAAGTTGTGTGAGGAAAGGCTATATTTTTGAGCTGGTGCAGAAGCACTTTAGCTGCGCTTAAAGCCACCCGCTCTGGTCGCAGGCACACAATAACTTGGTCGGCGCGGTCAATGAAGGGACGGTTGGCTTCGTTAATGCCTAGCCCTAAATCAACAATGACACAAGCTCCGGGGTTGAGGAGTTCTTCAATAAGGCTGACCGCTTGTACGGCCGTTAACCGCGCACGTTGGTCATCCAGATTTGGCTTTGTTAGCAGCAGGCGCAAATTCTCACCGTAGGGGATAAGCACATCAGGCAAAAAAGAAGCAATGTCCTGTGGAGGTAGATCCGCCAGCGTATTGATCCCGCCCTCTGGCATCGCCTGATTTAAATAAAGGGCCATGTGCCCTTGAACCATGTCCATATCCACCAGAGTCGTAGAAATACCCGCCTCAGCCATAGAAACTGCCAGATTGATAGCGGTTGTTGTTGTACCTGCACCACCCCGTGCACCCATGACCACAATCAGCGTTTCTTGCCCAGGCAGGGCCACCGTTGCCAAGGGCGGAACTGGTGCATGGCCCACAATCTCTGAGTTCAAATCATCGGCGACGGATGTTTCATGAACCTTGTCCGCCTTTTCAGGGGGCTTGCCTACACTGGTGAGCATACTCTCAATGCGAGCTAGCATTTCTACTGGCTCAGTTGGTTTGATGAGATAGTCGTCAGCGCCAGCTTCAAAACCAGCTAATTTTTGATACGCTTCCCCTTCGGCCGTAAACATGATAATAGGGATTTTCCCCAGCGCCGGGTGTGCCCGCAGCCGCCGACATACTTCTTTGCCATCCATCTCAGGCATGTTCATATCCACCAGCACCAGGTCTGGCTCCATTTTTTCGGCTAACGATAACCCTTTGACTGGAGACTGAGATCCCACCACGTCATACCCATTCCCGCGCAGCGTGGTGACTACAATGTCTAATGTTTCAGGGTGATCATCAATTGCTAAAATTCTGTAAGCCATAGTTAGATGCCATTTATACTGGGGGCCAGGGGTAGTGACGTCCGGGGCCAGGGGCCGGAAATGTGCCTTGTTGAATGAGATGGTTAACTCTTCTGTGCATCGCTGCTATTTCTGCGGTTGATAGCAGGTTTTGTAATTGACTTGTGAGTTCGCTGCCATCGGTCTCAAGAAGTGTTTGGATGTGTCTCAGTCCGCGTATGAGGTCTGTTGGTATGGATTGGCCCACAAATTCCCAAATGACGGTGCGTAATTTGTACTCTTGGTGGAAGCAAATACCATGATCAATGCCCCATAAACGTTCTGGAGGCTCCATATTCTCCTGGAGTAAGACGTGTCCGCTTTTGCGGTCTGCATTGTTTATAAGTATATCAAAGAGTACGAATTTTTGAAGTTGTGTGCGGTATGCCGGTTCGCCTTCAAAGGTGAAGTAATGGCGCTCTGGGTCATGCTCAATGAAGAGTTGAATGGAGCCGAAGCCATGTGCTGCTTTGCGGAGGACTGTTGGCGGGACGATGTGCCAGTTGAGGGCGTTGCTGACCAGGAATGCGGCCCGTTCGCGTAAGCAGAGGGTTCCTTGTGCGAAATCCCATAACGGCCGTTCCCCCCGACGCGGTTTATACACAGCCTGTAAAACCAAAGGGCTGTCATCGGCATCCGACCCGCACACTTGCATCATAAACGTGTAATTGGAACTCCAGGGCAGCAGCCCCTCTATTTCCAATTCGCCATGCTGCAAGATGTCTAGGGTAACGGCCGTTGCCAACTCTGCCATGTGCGATACTCAACCAACTAATGAAGATGCCCATTGCGATTAGGGCAAAAATGGCCTTCCGGGTCAATGGGGCGGCCACAATTACCACAGATAGGGCGACCTGCGCTCACCACTTCTTTAGCATGTTGAATAAGCGCCTGAATTTGCTGCCGCGAAGCCCAAAAACTCACCACACTTGGCTCCTCATCCTCCTCAACCAATTCATACGCCACCAACACAATCTGGTCTGTGCTCTCATTGTACCCCACCCCCATATTCCCCACGCGGAACAACCCGGTGACGGGTTCCCGCAAACGCATATCCATCCACACTGGCTCTTCAGTTTCGCCGGAAGGCTGTGGGGTTTTCTTTTGCAAGTCTTGCAGCAGCGATTCAAAGCTGCTCGCCATCATCAAGGCCTGCTCCTTTTCAATAGTCAAGGTGACAGTTTGCGTGCCCCTGCTGCCTTGCAAGTAAAAGGTGCGTTTTCCAGGTACACCTATCGTGCCAACAGTTAGATGTGAAACAGGATTCAGTTCAATTTGTCGGGCCATGAAGACCTCTCTTCTGGGATATGGACTACTCTTCTTCGTCCTTCGCTTTCTCTTTCGGGGGGGATGGCGCTTGCAATGAGCCAGAATCATTAACCCGTAGGACGCGCACCATGCCATTGTCTAATAAGGCCAGCACGCTAATGGATGCTGGTGAAACAACAATGCGCTGGAATAAATCGAGGTGAACGCCCAAATAATGCGCCAACACCATTTTGATTAGATCCGCGTGGGAGACAACCACAACGGTTTCTTTTTGATGCTGCTTGCTAATTTGTTCCAAAGCTTGCACGGCGCGAAATTGTACTTCATGCAGAGACTCTCCTTGGGGAAACTGGAAACGGCTGGGTGTGTGCTGCACCGCGTGCCATGATTTTTTTCGGGCGAGCTTTTTGATTTTTTTGCCTTCCCATTTGCCATAACGGACTTCCCCTAAATCATCCCGTTCGATGATGTCGAGATGGTGTTGGTTGGCCATGTAGACGGCCGTTTCCACACACCGCGTTACAGGACTGCTGTACACCGCCTTTATGGGCAAATCAGCCAGACGCTGCGCAGCCTCGGCCGCTTGCCGGTGTCCATTTTCATTGAGATGCACACCGGGAATCCAACCCGCCAGGCGGTTCTTTTTCACCCAATCATTTTCCCCATGCCGTACCAAAACAATCATTGACATGGAGGAATGATAGCACAATTCAATAGGGGGAGGAAAACCGGTCAGCGTCTGGCTGAAATGCTGAAATGTTGACCACTTGAATACCATCTACACCGCTTTTGTCACGTAAGGGGCAGCATGATAAAATTTGAGCAATTTCCACTAACTGATTGCTGCAAGGGCGCAAGCGAGTATTGCGCCTTTGTTTTTTGAGATAGGACTACAGGACACACTGAGGAAGGACGGTATGCTAAAGACACATAGTTGTGGTGAACTGCGTGGCGAGCACGTAGGGCAGGTGGTGAAGCTGGCGGGGTGGGTAAGCCGCCGCCGCGATATGGGCGGCGTGATTTTTATCGACTTGCGTGATCGTAATGGTAAAACGCAAGTGGTAATTGATTCAGGGCGTTCGCAAGAGAATTTTGACCTGGCACAGCAGATTCGCAGTGAGTACGTGCTGCAAATAACGGGCGAGGTGGTACGCCGCCTGGCAGGCCAAGAGAACCCGAATTTGCCAACAGGTGACATTGAAGTGACAGCAACTGAGGTGACGGTGTTGAATCCGGCCAAAACACCGCCGTTTCAGATTGATCGCGAAACGGCCGTAGACGAATCCCTGCGCCTCAAATTTCGTTACCTTGACCTGCGCCGCGAGCGGTTGCAGCGCAACATCATTTTGCGCCACAAAGCCATCAAATTCATCCGCGACTTTTTAGACCAGCGCGACTTTGTGGAAATTGAAACCCCCATCCTCTTCAAAAGTACGCCAGAAGGAGCGCGAGACTATTTAGTGCCCAGCCGCGTGCATCCCGGCAAATTCTATGCTCTGCCGCAAAGCCCGCAGCAGCTCAAACAGTTGCTTATGGTGGCCGGATATGAGCGTTACTTCCAGATTGCACGCTGCTTCCGCGATGAAGATTTGCGTGCAGACCGCCAACCAGAATTCACACAATTAGACATGGAAATCAGCTTTGTGGAGCGCGATGATATTCTGGATTTGATTGAAGCGTTAATGGTGGGCATGGTGAAGGAAGTGAGCCTTGTGCCGTTGGCTTCTGCGCAATTCCCTCGCATCAGCTACCGTGAGGCGATGGAACGCTTTGGCACAGATCGCCCCGACCTGCGCTATGGCCTGGAATTGGTAGACATTTCTGACATTGCGGGCAAGAGTGCTTTCCGCGTATTTGCCGAGAATGCGGCGGCGGGTAACCCAGTGAAGGCGATTCGCGTGCCCGGCTGTGGCAATTACAGCCGCAAGGAAGTTAGCGAGTTGGAAGAGATTGCCAAAGCGAATGGCGCTAAAGGGCTGGCGACGATGGCGCTAGACCCGGACACGGGCGAGATGAAGGGCTTTATCACCAAATTCTTCACCGTAGATCAACTGATTGCTCTGACAGAACGGCTGGAAGCCGAGCCAGGCGATTTGCTCTTGTTTGCCAGCGACGAAAAGCTGGTGGTGTATGCGGTGCTGGGTGCGCTGCGCGAGGAGATGGGCCGCCGCCTGGGCTTGAAGGATACCAATGAGCTGTCGTTTTGCTGGGTGATTGACTTCCCGCTATTTGAGGAGACGTTGGAGGATGAGCATTATGCGCCTAGCCACCATATGTTTACGGCTCCGAAGCGGGCGCACATTCCGCTGCTGGATACCGATCCGCACGCCGTACTCAGTGAGCAGTATGACCTGGTGTGTAATGGCTTTGAGGTGGCTGGCGGGAGTATTCGTATTCATGAACGGCCGTTGCAGCGCAAAATCATGGAACTCATCGGCTTCTCTTGGGAAGAGGCAGAAGAGCAATTCGGCCACATGTTGGAAGCGTTTGAGTACGGCGCACCGCCACACGGCGGCATCGCTCCCGGCATTGACCGCATCGTCGCCCTCATGGCGGGCGAACCAAACATCCGCGAGGTCATGGCCTTCCCCAAGACGGCCCAGGCTACTGATTTGATGTCCGATACCCCATCTTATGTGGCGCAAAAGCAGCTTGATGAACTGCAATTAGCTGTGCTGTCGCAAGAAGAATAGTGATAGTAAGGGAAGAAAGCGAGGCAAACATGGCGCTTGCCTCGTCTTCTTCTCTGGATTGGGTCGCATAGACATTCCTCACAAACTACAGTATAGTTAATTCTGACAATTTGCCCCTTGTTTACAAGCGGGCTTCTTTTTTACACTACCTTTTTGGTGTTTGGATTGGTATTTACGATTTGGCAGCGTTTGCCTCGGCAAATGTTGAGTGAAAATGGAGGTTTAGCATGTTAAAGAAAAGTTATTCAAAGACAGGCGATTTTTGCCGTGTGACGTTTAAGTTGCCTGTGGAGGTTGGGGCGGAAACGGCCGTACTCGCGGGCGAATTCAATGATTGGGACACCAATGCCAAACCCATGCGAAAATTAAAAGATGGCAGCTTCAGTCAAACCGTTTCTGTTGAGGCTGGACGTAGCTATCGCTTCCGTTATCTACTAGATGGCGAACGCTGGGAAAACGATTGGGAAGCCGACGGATACGCAGCAAACGAACATGGCAGCGACGACTCCGTTGTAGACGTATAAACCTTGTCACTATTCTCGGAACAGCCGAGTTTCGAGAAGGATTTGTGTGGCGCTTCCATTGAGGGCGTGTCATAATCAAATCAGGTAACAACTTTGATAAGCCGCAATCCTTGTATTGCGGCGTAAATAAGGAGAGAGATATGAAGAAAATTAGTGTGTTGTTTGTTCTATTTATCTTGTTGCTTGGCCTATTGGTAGCCTGTGGTGCGCAAAATAATGAGCCAGCCGCCAGCGACACCGGCAGCGAATCTAGCACTGAGTCCACCAGCGGGCTGCCTGACTTAGGCGGACGCGAAATAACAGTTGCCGTAGAAAACGCCTACCTGCCTTTTAACTACATTGACCCCAATACGGGCGACCCGGCTGGTTGGGACTATGATGCCATCGACGCGATGTGCGAATTGCTCAACTGCACCCCGGTTTATGTGGCAGCAGCTTGGGAAGGGATGATTCAAGCGATTGCCGATGGTCAATACGATATGGCCGCCGATGGTATCACCATCACCGATGACCGCGCCGAAATCGTAGACTTCTCGGATGGCTACATCAGCATTGAGCAGCGTTTGCTGGTACGCAAGGATGAAGACCGCTTCGCCAGCGTTGAGGATATCCAGAATAATGCTGACATCCGTATTGGTACACAAACCGGAACAACGAACTATGAGACGGCCGCAGGCCTCTTTGACACCGACCGCATTGATGCCTTTGAACAATTCCCCTTCGCTGTGCAGGCGCTGCTTTCTGGTGATATTGACGTTGTCATTATGGACGAGACCGCTGGGCAAGGTTACGTCGGCGTCAACGCCGGCGAACTCAAACTGGTAGGCGAATCCCTCTCCAGTGACCAGTTAGGGTTCATCTTCCCCAAGGACAGCGACCTTGTTGCTCCTATTAACGCAGCCATTGCTGAACTACGTGCTAATGGCACCCTCGACCAACTGGCCGACCAATATTTCTCTGATAAATTCACCATTACCTATGACGATTTAGAGTAAATAAGTGACCGACCCGAAATGATCAAGGAGCCAGGCTGATTTTTTCAGCCTGGCTTTTTTTTCACATTTGATATTTCAAGGTATTATTTTAGGTATAGATTGATTCCCCGCTGTCCACAGGTAAATGCTGCGACAAGTTCAGCAGCCCCCCAAGAGGAGGGAACATGACCGCACTTGAAGAAAAGACTAACAAAAAAGCCCCCGGCGGCAGTGCCTGGCGCGAGTTCCCCTGGTGGTTAGTCGCCATTATCATTTTCCTCATTACAATGGGAATACTCATTGCCACCCAACCAGAGTTCAAACGCGCCTTCTTATTTATAAAAGGTGGGTTTGGAAGCCTGGAGGACTTTCCCGATGTGGTTGCTCTCATTGGTAAGGGGATTTCCGTCACGGTTTACACGACGCTGGTTGGCTTTGCTTTTGCACTTGTGTTTGGCCTGCTGGCTGGACTAGGCCGTATTAGCAGCAACGTCATTTTGCGTAACACCGCTATTTTCTATGTGGAATTTATACGTGGTGTGCCTACACTTGTACTCATCTTCACTGTGGCCTTTGTCCTCGTGCCCTGGATTGCAGGCGGTGAAAACAGTGGCGTTTCCATGAGTTCCCGTGCTGTATTTGCCCTTGCTATTATCTACGGCGCATTTCTGGCCGAAATTTTCCGCGCCGGTATCGAATCCATTTCAAAAGGGCAGATGGAAGCGGCTCGTTCTTTGGGCATGACGCATGGACAAGCCATGCGTCACATCATTTTACCCCAGGCGGTGCGCAACATTTTGCCTGCGTTGGGCAACGATTTCATCGCCATGCTCAAGGACTCTTCCCTGGTTTCTGTGTTAGCCGTGCGCGACGTAACGCAGCAGGGTCGCCTGTATGCGAGCAGCACTTTCCGCTTTCGCGAGAGCTATCTCATCCTTACTTTCCTCTACTTAACCATGACCCTCACACTTAGTTTATTGTTGCGTTGGTTTGAAAGGCGGTTAGGGAAAAATGTTTGATACAAATGACGTTATTGTAATTGATAATTTGCACAAATATTTTGGGCATATCCAGGCGGTTAAGGGGGTTAATCTCAGTGTACGCCAGGGCGAAGTGGTCATTATTGTTGGCCCTAGTGGCTCTGGCAAGAGCACGGTGTTGCGCTGCATCAACCACCTGGAAGTGCCTACCAACGGTGCGGTGTACATTGATGGCGTGCATTTGGAAGACAAAAAGACGGACATCAATAAAGTGCGGGCTGAAGTGGGTATGGTTTTTCAGCAGTTTAATCTCTTCCCGCATCTGACGGTATTGGAAAACATAACCATTGCGCAGCGTTTGGTGCGCAAGCGTAACCAGGAAGAGGCAAAGCAGATTGCTATGCAGCAGCTAACGCGGGTTGGTATCCCAGAAAAGGCGGATGCTTACCCGCGCCAGTTGTCTGGCGGGCAGCAGCAGCGTGTGGCGATTGCTCGTTCCTTGGCGATGAATCCCAAGATTATGCTGTTTGATGAGCCAACGAGCGCCCTTGATCCAGAAATGATCAAGGAGGTGCTGGACGTGATGCTGGTTTTGGCAAAAGAGGGCATGACGATGGTGGTGGTAACGCACGAAATGGGCTTTGCGCGGGCTGCTGCCGACCGCGTGGTGTTTATGGATGATGGTAGTGTGGTTGAAGTGGCATCCCCCGAACAGTTGTACACGAATCCACAGCATGACCGCACGAAGTTGTTCCTGAGTAAAATTTTGGGGCATTGATAGCATTTCAGCCGGTCAGCATTTCAGTCAGTCAGCCTGACAAGCTGATTAGCTGATTAGCTGACAAGCTAACGGAGGTTGCGATGATCACTTTTCCACTGGATCGGGAGCCGGATGGGGCGACGTTGGTATATCGCCCTTGGGGTGTACGGGCGATTAAGCTGCTGGTGACGAGTGAGGTGGAAACGGCCGTACTCCGCATCCGCCCCCGCGCCATCAAACAAACCGAGGCTGACGCCGGTATCTTCCGCGCCAGCGCCGACGACAGCGACGCCTTCGTCATTAGTTGGGGTGGCGGGCACGAACCCGGCCCCTGCCTCAAAGCCGAAGATTACCTCGTTGCCTTTGAGCGCTGTGCCGCACTACAACCGGGTGATACCTCCCTGATTTATTTCAATCTCGATCACATTGGCCCAGACCTACCCGGCGAAGCGACCGTAACAATTGAAGCCTACGACGAGAAAATGGGTGAAGTCAAAGCGACGCTGCCTATCCGCTTGCAAAAGCCCCCTGCCTACAACGATAGCGTGGTTCAATTTATACAAAATGGTGCTGTCTGGCAGCCACAGGGTACGCAAGTTGCCAGCTACGAACCGCGTTGGTGGCCGCGCCCCGCTGTGGACTACGTTCCCCTTGCCACCTATCCGCTGCAAGTGCGCTTAGATGGCAAAAGACTCCTGGTGGAATGGGGCGGCAAAACCGTTGCTCAAATCACCGACCACACTGATCCCACCGTATTGCTGCCACAGAGTATGCGCCTGGAATTATTTGAGTTTGACCGCAGCCACCTGGCATTGCGGGCCTGGTTCTTTTGGTTGGACAAAAACATTGGCAGCGGGCATGAAGTTCCTGATGCCGAACGTTTTGATATGCTGCTGCGCAAGCAAGATGGTTACGTGACATTGGCCTGTACCGACATGCACTGGCGCGAAATGTGGGCGCAAATTGATGGTGCACCAATGGAAGCCACGCTGGGCATGAGCCGCGCCGCCAAATTGAAACTATTGACCGAAGGCATTGCCAAAGTAAAAGCCTTTTTCACTGGCGAGAAAGAGGCAGACCATGACGGTGTTTTTAGCCCAGTAGATGGGCCAGCGCCGCTCATTCCCAAGCAGGCGGCGCGGTTGGGCGGCGGCGATTTTGCCACACGGGGCAAAGGCGCAGAAGCGCATCTGCCCACCATCATCAATGTTGTTGAACAAAGCGATGCGACCACGCTCAAGATGGTTAGCAGTGATGTGAGATTAGGTTAATTATGGAGGGGAGGCTTTAGCCGAAATCGTTCCGGCTAAAGCCTCCTCTCCTCTCGTTGAGTTGCGAGGAGGAAACATGACTATACAGAAACCCATTGGATTGCATCATGCGTTGAGCCAGGATTTTAGCAACGATGAATTAGCCGATATTTGTGAAGATTTGAATGTTGATGTAGAGGATTTGTCGCCGCGAAAGAGCAGCCGGGCACGGGAACTAATCAAGCACGCACAGCGGCGTAATCAGATGGACAAACTGATTGGCTGGTTGGCGACAGACCGCCCAGAGACGGATTTTTACCCGTATTTGTACCTTATTATCAATGATCGCTTTAATAATATTCCTGACATGCAACAGTTGAGCGCTGCTTTGGGAATTGATTATAACCAGGAGTTAATAACAAAGTTGGGATATTTTAGTCCCAGTGCCAACCCGGATGTGATTGAAGCGCAGTCGTGGAAAATCTATGAATTGATGGCTGAGGCGGAGCGGCAAGGTGAACTGTTATGGATATTAAAGCAGCAAAAGCCTAATCTTGATTTGCAAGTGTTTGAACTTCGAACGCCGTCCATTCCTCCGAAAGATCAGGGTGAGGAAAAGAGAGGGAATGGAGAGGAACGTGGCAGTGGGGATGGACAACAAAAATCCAAGGTAATGCAATACGAACCATTTGTCTTACGCATAAATGACGGAAAAGATGGCGTTTATGATGTGGAAGTGCTGAATTCACCAAAAGGCGAGGTGAAGAAGATTCCGACGACATTTACACTAGACAATCCAGATTTCAAGAATTTACTTGATTTATTAAAGGATTTGTGGGCAGATAAGAAAGATGTCAAAGAGTTAGGCAAAAAGTTACAACCGTTACTTTTCCCTGACAAAGTCTGGAGTATGTTTGATAAATGCCGTGATAGCTTGAAAGATGAAGGTAAAGGACTGCGTATCTTGCTACGCATAGATCCGCCGGAACTGAGCGGCTTGCCCTGGGAATATGTTTTTGACGAGACGTATGATTATCTGGCTCAGGATAAATTAACCCCTATCGTACGTTACCCGGCAGAGTCTCAACCCCAAGGGGACCTATCTGTCGAATATCCTTTGCAGATTTTGTTGGTGACGGCTAATCCCACCAAAGATCTAAAACAGTTAAAAGTAGACAGGGAAGTTGAATTAGCGGAAGAGGCTTTAGAGCCGTTAGTGGCTACTGGGCTAGCTAAAGTTGACAAAATTTCTGAAGCGACGGTAGATGATGTGGATAAAGCTTTGACGAGTGGGAAGTATCATATTTTCCACTTTATCGGGCATGGCGTGATCGAAAATGATGAGGGTGCATTGGCTTTGGAAGATGGGAACAATGGGAAAGCGCCTTTGTTTGCCAGCCAACTCAGAACAATGGTGCGAGACACTGGTCTGCGTTTTGCTTTCTTGAACTCATGTGAAACGGCCGCTTACAAAGACAACGATCCCCTTGCCGGTGTAGCCCAATCCCTTATCCATGCTGGCGTTCCGGCGGTGATGGCTATGCAGTTTGAAGTTCCTGACACAACCTCGCTGCTTTTCTCGCAGGAACTATACAAAAACTTGGTATTAGGCAACCCATTGGATCAGGCTGTGACTGAGATGCGGCGACGTGCATTTGTGAAAACCCAGGACATGGTGTTTTGGGGTATTCCTGTGCTATTTATGCGTGCGCCGGATGGTGATATTTTGCCGCCGGATGAGGAAGTGGCCAAAAAGCTGAATGCATATTTGACACAATCTCCGTTGGTACGGGCATTGACTACCGTTACCAGAGAATTCGATGCCATGAAAGGCACTTTGGAGACAGATGCCACCGTCCAATTTACTGGGGATTTGGAAACGGTGAATAAATGGGCCGAAGGTACACCAGATGCCAAGACGCAGGGGCGCATCAAATTGAAATTGAACAGTATGAGCGGTCTATTGGACTTGTTTGATATTGATGCAAATGCCCCCGTGATGAAAGCATTGAAAAGGGCAACCGAAGCGGTTGGCAATTAGAGATTCGAGCAATCTCTAATCGCTAATCTCCAATCTCTTTTACCATGAATTCCCCCCTTACCCTCAGCCGGGGCAGGCTGGAGACCTTTCTGGCCTGCCAGCGCCGCTTTCAACTGCGGTATCTGCGGCGATTGCCCTGGCCGCCGCAGCCTTTGCAAGAGGACACCGAAGAATCTCTGGCGCGTGGGCAGCAGTTTCACCAGTTGTTGGAACGCTATTTTTTAGGGCTAGCGGTGGAGCCGGGCTTGATTGGGGATGAACAGGTGCGCCGCTGGTGGGATTTGTTTCAACGCAGCGGGCTTGCTTTGCCTGAGGGACGGCCGTTACCCGAACTCACCCTGACCATTCCCATTGGCAAGCATCTGCTAAACGGCCGTTTCGACCTCCTCATTTTAGGCGACCATGATGGTCAACCCTTCGCCCACCTCTTCGACTGGAAAACTGGCAGAGCACGCCGCGAGGCCGACCTGCGCCGCGATTGGCAAACACGCCTCTACCTGGCGATGCTGGCTGAGGGCGGGCAAGCATTGTTGGCTGATGAACGGCCGTTCCCCCCTGAAGCCATCGCCATCACCTACTGGTACGCCACCGCGCCCAACAAGCCACGCACCATCCATTATGATGCGGCCTGGCACGCACAAAATTGGGCCGAGATTCAGGCCATTGTGGCGCAAATTGATGCCCAATTGCAGGCCGATACGTGGTCGCTGACCGACGATTGGACGCTCTGCCGCGATTGTGGGTATCAGGTGTACTGTGGACGGCAAGAAGCAGGCTGTGCCGTTCCCATCTCAGATGAGGATGCGGAGCCAGAAACGGACTGGCTGCTGGAGCCAGATTTGCCCTGATGGAATTAGACGATCTTCACTTTTTACTTTCTTCTGAAGGGGCGCGACTGTTGGCAGAAACGGCCGTTACCCCCGTCACCCCCGACAACCATTTGCAAATAGCTACCCAACTGCGGCGCAAAACCGCACATGCCCAGACTGTGCTGGAAACGATTTTGCTGCGCCAGTTGGCCGCCGCCAAATTTAGCCGTGCCGCCGAGATGTACTTTGTGCGCGAGGCATTGGAGCAGGCATCGTCCGAGGAGGTGGCCGCCTACCGCGCCCGCCGTTTTGCTGCTGCCGGGGTGCGCCATGTGGCCGATTTGGGATGCGGTATTGGTGGGGATTCGCTGGCGCTGGCAGCGCACGCGGAGGTCACGGGGGTGGATTGGGACCCGGTACGCGTGGCGATGGCGCAGGAGAATGTGCGCGTGTATGGGTATGGCGACCGCTTTCACCCACTGCAAGCGGATTTGCTGGCGTTGACGCCGCTGCCAGTAGATGCTTGCTTTTTTGACCCGGCACGGCGCGACGAGCAGGGGCGGCGTATCTATTCGGTGCAAGATTACCGCCCACCGCTCAGTTTGATTCAGCGTTGGCGTACTTGGGTGGAGGAAACGGCCGTCAAGATTAGCCCCGGTGTGAACTACGACGAACTGCCCCCAGATGCCGAAGTAGAGTTTATTTCTGTGAAAGGGAATGTGAAGGACGGCGTACTGTGGTTTGGCGATTTGCGCACGGGGGCACAGCGGCGGGCCACGCTGTTGCCAGGTGAACACACGCTGACAGATGCCGACTTGATTGACGTGCCCATCACTGCGCCGCAGGCATATTTGTATGAGCCGGACAAAGCGGTGATTCGCGCTCACCTTGTGGAAGCACTAGCAGGGCAGTTGGGGGCCGCCAAAATTGACGCGGACATCGCTTACCTGACGGCGAACGAACATCAGGCTACACCTTTTGCACGTTGCTTTGCTGTGGAGGATGTGATGCCTTTTCAGTTAAAGCGACTGCGCCATTATCTGCGGGAGCGGAGGATTGGGCAGGTAACAATTAAGAAGCGCGGTTCGCCCCTGGAGCCGGAGCAATTGCGCCACCAGCTTCGCCTGCAAGGGGAGGGGCATTGTGTGTTGTTTTTGACGTTTGTGAGGGGTGAAACGGCCGTGATCATTGGCCAGGAAATATAAAGGCTGAAGGGTATGGGACTCCTTCAGCCTGTTTTCTGTTATGGGTAGTTCTTTTTATTTCTGATTGGCATTAAGAAAATCCCGCATAACTTGACGCAGTTTGCGAATATCCAATGGTTTTGGCAAATAGTCATCGCATCCTGCTTCCAGACAGCGCTCTCGGTCTCCTACCAATACCTGCGCAGTTGTGGCTATCAGCGGTACAGGGGCCAGCTTAGGGTCTGCCTTAAAACGGCGAGCCAGTTCCAGCCCATCTATGCCCGGCAGGTTAATATCCAACAAGATAATATCCGGCACTAAATCTTCCAATACGTTAATGGCTTTTGGCCCATCTTCAGCTTTAATCAGTTCATGCCCTTCGGCTTCGACGATGCGTTCCACGAGGATCATGTTGACCGCATTATCTTCTACGCAAAGAACCTTTTTGCGTTCTGACATAAGTTTGTATCCTCTTGATTCAAAAAGTACCCCTCCATTGTAACAACGATTTATTGTTTGGGGTAACGAAATTGCGGTTAGTTTGTGCTTAATTCAGGCAGCGGGCCGGTTTTGTGTTGGCGGGCGAGTTCTTGGGTTAAGGGGATAGTAAACCAGAAAGTAGTCCCTTCCCCCTGAACACTTTCAACCCAAATTTTACCGCCGTGCAGTTCTACTAGCTTTTTGGTAATGGGCATCCCTAAACCGGTGCCGCCTGCCCTACGGTTCAGACTGCCATCAATCTGCCGGAATTGTTCAAACACGATAGGAACGTCTTCGGGACGAATACCAATGCCAGTGTCGCGGATAGATACCACGAGGTCGTTATCTCCCACGTCCATAGAGAGGGTAACACTGCCTTGTTCCGTGAATTTGATAGCGTTGCCGGTGATATTCCAGAGAATCTGGCGGATACGAGTGCGGTCGGCTTCGATGGCTTCCACGCTGTCAGAGATTTCTGAAACAAGAGCCAGATTTTTCTCTTGGGCAAGGGGAGCGGCTGTAGCCAGTACGTCTTGTGCCAGGGTGTGCATATCAACCATTTCATAGCGGAGTTCCATACGCCCAGCTTCGATCTTGGACATGTCGAGGATGTCGCCAATGAGGGAGCGTAAGTGGTCGCCGCTGCTGCGAATGAGCTGCACGTCTTGTTCCATACGCTCGTTTAGGTCGCCATCTAGTCCTTCTAACAAGACATCGGCAAAACCGATGATGGAGTTGAGGGGGGTGCGTAGCTCGTGGCTCATGCTGGCGAGGAATTCGGATTTGAGCTGGTCAACCTGGCGCAGCTTATCGGCCGTTTCCACCTGTTCAGCGTATAGTTTGGCGTTTTCTACGGCGACGGCTATCTGGCTGGCAAGGGTGCGCTGGATTTTGATGTCTTCCTCTGCAAAGTGTCCGGCCTGGCTAGCTTGCAGGTCAAGAATGCCCACCAGCTTGTTACCAACAGTCATGGGAACGGCCATTTCGGCACGGGTGTTTGGTAGTAGGGGATGTGGCAGGAAGTCCACAACTTTCTGTACATCGTTTTCGACGATGACTTCATAGGTGCGGGCTGCACGGGCCACAATGGATTCCGCTTCGACGTCGATGTTGCGCCCTTCCAAAGTCATGAGGCGGCCAACATTGCCAGCGCCAGCTTTGAGCGAGAGTGCGTTTGTTTCTTCGTCAAGCATGTAAATATGGGCATGGTAGAGATCGAAGCTGGTTCTTGCCAGGTCTACAACGGCTTGTAAGAGGTTGTCTACTTCCAGGATGGTGGAAGCGGCCGTGCTTACCTGGGCCACTGTCTCCAGTTCAGAGGTGAGCCGTTCTTGTTCGAGCAAGGCATCTTGTGTTTGTTCAAAGAGCCGTGCTGCTTCTAATGCTTCTGACACTTGTTGGCTGACAGCTTGCAGGAAGGAGAGTTCTTCTTCGGTTAGGGGATCATCGGGATTGTCGAGGATGCTTAGTGAGCCAATGGTTTCGCCCCGAATATTGAGGGGGGTACTGATTAGACTGTCTTGTTCGCCGTTTGCCGTACTTTCGGAGATTTGTTGTTTTTCTAGTAGACTGACGCCTGCCTGATCGAATTGATACCCGATGATGTTTTGGCGCGATTGGCGATAGGCTTGCCATGCCTCCCGGCTCATGTAGCGTTGCAGGGTGCTTAGTTCGCGCAGGTTGGATTCCATTTCTTGCCGCAGCCGGGTGCTTTCGATGGCGACGGCGATTTGACCGCATAACCCCTCTAATAAGAGGAGATCATTTTCATCTAGTTTGTCTACCTGATCGCTTTGTATGTCCAAAATGCCTAAAACTTCGTCACGCAGCTTGATGGGGACGGCAAGTTCGCCTTTGGTGTTTGGCAATAAGGGGTTGGGCTGCCAGGTGGTGTCGGCGTGCAGGTTTGTTCGCAAGATGGATTGGCCGGTGGCTGCGGATGATCCAATGATGCCGACGTTCATGGGGATGGAATGGTTGAGTTCGAGCATTTCTTTGCCGACATCACCGTATCCATAAACGAGGGCGACGGTTTCCAGGGCGGGGTCGAAACGCAGCAACTGCGTGTGGTAGTATCCGAATAGCTCTTGTACCTGGTTGACGACGCGCTGGTAGAGGTCGTTTAGGTCGGTGGCAGCAGCGATTTCTTGGGCAATTTGGGTGGATAGGGCAACTTCACGGCTGCGGCGGGCGAGGGTTTCTTGGGTACGTTGGAATAAACGTGCGGCGCGGAGGGCTGTGGCGCCGTGTTCGGCCAGGGATTGATAAACGGCCGTGTTGTTTTGTTGGAAGAACCCCTCTATCTGGCTGGCGCACATGAGCAGACCCAGGCGTTCCCCGGCTGAGATGAGGGGGAAGACGGCCCAACTGACGATGCCGCTGCGCTTTGCCATGCGTTTGGCTGTCTTGCTGAGGCGGGTGTCTTTATCAGCATTAAAAATAATCAGCGGGCCAGGGTTTTCCAGCAGTTCTGGGAGTTCTTTGCCAAATAATTCGGAACCGATGGGCATGGGGTTTAGCCCACTGTCAAAGGGGTTGCGATTGACGAGGGTGTAACTGCTTTGGGAAACGGCCGTTTCTCGCAAAAATACAGCGATCCCTGCTTGGGGGAAATAAGAGGCCCGATTGACGATGACAGAGACGATCTCATCTTCTGTTTGTGAATTTGCAATCGCCTGACCGATTTCGATCTGACGGTTGCGGATTTCCAACGCTTCCTGATTTTGCTGTTCCAGCAGCTCTTTGTCGTGTATTTCTTCCTCAATTTGTGCGACACGCTGCGCGTTATTTAGAGCCAGACCGATTGTTTTCCCAATTGTTAGCAGTGTTTCTCTTTCTTGCTCCGAGAGATCAGACATCTCTTCAAACAACAGGTTGATCACACCCCATACTTCATCCTGAAAAATCATGGGGATGGAGACGGCCGTTTGCAAATTTTGTGCCATCAAGGCTTTTTTAACCGTTTTTACCAGACGGTCATCATCAACCAAATCGTTGCTAGTTACAATGGTTTTGTTTTTGATCGTGAGGCCAGAAAGGCTGCCCTCAATTGGCAATGTGGAACCGACGGCTAACGTGTCATCGGTAAAGCCTTGCGAAGCTAGTATCTGCAATGTTTGGGATACCGGGTCTAATTTGAAAATAGCAATAGAGGGGGCGCCAGTATATTCCAGAATGAAATCACTGGCCTGCTGTACGACCACTGATACGTCATGAGACCGATACAGGGTGTCGGCGATGCGGTTGATAGTGGTCAGGGACTCGGTTTTTGCATGAAGGTCGGATTGCAGTTGATGTAATGCGGCTTCTTTTTGTTTGTTGATGATGGCCTGTCCCAAGCCGGTGCTGTAGAGAAGCAGCAGGTCGGTCTGATGAGGCTCAGGGGAAGTGAATTTATCAGCGGTCAGCCAGCCTATGACTTGATCGTTGTGTCGCAGAACGGCCGTTGCTGCCCATTTTTCCCCACTCCCATCATCCGTTTGTTCCCACACGCCACTGTGATTTTGATTTAGAAGGACATCCAAGATTTGAGGGTCTTCAACGCCTTCACGAACCTGACCATCACCATTTGCAGTAAACATATTGATGATAGCATTTGTAGCGGCATCGTAGAGGAACAAACTTAATCTATCAAATTCCAACTTCTCGCGCCCCAGAATAACCGCTTGGCGATATAGGTTCTCCAAGGAGTCCGAGCATGCAAGTTCAGGAACAATTTCAGATAGAGCTTGTACCTTTTGCTGAATTGCGGCAATTGTTGTGTTGCCTTGTTTGCTTCGTCTACTCATGGCATTCTCCTCTGCTATGAGACAGTGGTTTCCGGTTCATCTTGCACCTCTGGCTTATCCAGGTGGATGACAGCTTTACGCCCAAGCGTCCGGCCGATTTCTTGCACAGCCATACGCATAATTGTTTCGACATCGGCAGACCCACGAACACGAGCGGTAATTTCGCGGAGCATTTGTTCTCGGCGGGCACGCTGTGTTGTTTCTTCTAGCAAGCGAATATTCTGCAGGGTAACGGCCGCCTGCCCTGCAAGTGTTTGTAGGCGACGTGCTTCCTCCTTGCGGGGAGACATGGTTTGTGCGAAGAAAAAGCCAATATATCCAATTCGCCGCCCGGCTACCAGCAGTGGGACAAAAATAGCGCTATGAACATTTGCAGTGCCTTTGATTGCTCTTTTTGTTTGTTCGTCCAGATTGGGTGCAGCATCAATATCGGGAATGATGCTCAACGAATCTGTTGCCAACAAGGCAGGAGCTGAAGGTATATCGCTTATTGAGTAGGTAGTTGGCAAATTTTGGTCTTCAGGATTCGTTACCCACCGGCTTAGGATTTCAATGCGCTTTGGCGGTTGCCCACCAAGTACCCAGGGATGATCAAAATAGCCTATATTGATAACGTCTGCACGCCTGCCAATCTCGCTATGTTGTCGAATCACGTCGAGGACGCCCTGGTAGGATTGGGCTGCATTAAGGGCGGCGCTGGCTGTGTACAGGTTCTCGGTGTCGCGCAGTGCATCTTGCTGGGCGAGTTGGGCGCGACGTGTAGCAACAACGGCCGAAACAGGCTCGATTAACTGTTCAAGCAAGAAGAGTTCAGAGTCTGTAAACGTATGTGGCTGTGACCAGTGTAAGGTGAGGTTGCCTTGCCAACGACCACCACTAAGTAACGGCAGAACGGCCGTTGCCTGATGCCCAAGTTGTTCTGCCTCTTCCCGTATTGCAGCGTCCAGGCGTTCATCTGTTTTTACATTTGGAATGAGCAGAGGTTTACCTGGCTGACCAATCCATAAATGTGTCAGAGGATGTGCGTGCAAGTCGGCAGGATGCCCCAAACGCTCATCTTGCACAAATCCTTCTTCCCTCCAATTTGCCACCATTGTTATGGTAGCAGGCTGCCCAGATTCATCCGTATCCAGATAATTCAGAGTCATGGCAAACAAGTCTTGGCTGTGTTGCAAACCGGGTGACAGCGCATCAATAATATTCTTTTCCGAAACAGCTTGTGATAATGCTGTTTCCACGTAAGACAACATTTGTAGTTGCGCGGCACGCTGTTGAGTCTCTGTGAACAGGCGTACATTTTCCAACGCCACTGATAGGTAACTGGCGATACCACTAAGCAAATTCACGTCTGCTTGTGAGTATGCATCGTGTTGGTAGCTTTGGGCTGCCAGCACCCCAATCGTGCGCAGCCCGGCAATCAGGGGGACAAAGATCAGGGAGACAGCAAAGTGCGGTGCTGTAGGGCTGCCAATAATGCGTGTCTGGTTTTGTTGGAGTGCGTTTGCTTCCTCTTGGGTTAAATGGACGAGTAAAGGCTCTCCAGATTGGATAACTTGTAGACTGTAGCTGTCGGGCGCGAGGGGAGTGCCGTATTGTTCACTTCGTAAATCCCCTTCATAAATGACGGGGTAGTCCAAAGTGTTTGTTATGGCATCGTGAAAACCTACAAAGAAGGTGTCTGTTTGGATGGTGCGCTTGACTTGTTCGTAGGTCACTTCCAGAAGGCGCTCACGCTCAAGATATTGTGATAGAGTCTGGGAAACCTCGTTGATTGCGGCCAATTGTTCAGCACGAGATTGTGTTTCGCCAAATAGTAGTTGGTTGGAGATGGATATTGCTGCCTGTCCGGCAAGAGCCGTTAGACGCCGTATTTCTTCTTCTGGGAAACGAGTTAATTCTTGCCAAATTGCGTTGATGTAACCAACCCATTGCCCACCCAATACTAGAGGGAGGAAAAGTGTGCTTTTTGCTCCAAATAGTTTGGTATACAGTTGGCGTGTGTTCTCGTCTAGCCCTGGCATGTTTTCCAGGTCTTCGATGAGCGTGGGTCTGTCTGGATGCAGAACTGTGTAAGCGATAGGGAATTCTGCAACCCGGTAGCGGTCGCGTACTGCTCCGGTGGGCAGCTCGCTGTAGCGGGAGAGTACACCGATCCATTCTGGTGGTTGGTCGGGCAGCCAGGCTGTGTCAAAGTAGTTCAGGCTGATGTTTTGTGCGCCCTGCCCTAAGATGGTGTGTTTGCGCAGTACGGCGAGAATGTCATCGTAGGACTGGGCGGCATTTAGATCGGCGCTGGCTTCATAGAGAGCGGCCGTTTCGCCCAGCGCTTCTTGGGTTTGATCAAACAGGCGTTGGGTTTCTAGGGTGGAGGCCAATAAGACTGCAACCTGGCGGATGAGGTTTTCATCATTTTGTGTGAATGTGCCAGTTTGTCGCCCTATGTTCAGGGTTCCAATGACGCGGTTGCTCGTAACCAGAGGCGCGATAATCATGGAGTGCCATGTGCTTTCATTGTCTGGAGTGGCATGTTGTGTGATGACGCGCTGTTGTTGTACGGCCGTTGCCAATGCCGGTTCTTCTGCAAGCGATAATATGGTGCCAACGGCCGTTTCCTCATCTTCACCACTGACAGCCATAATGGTGACGCCATCACCTGCCGCATTTAGCGAAGTGACGGACACTCGGTCTCCACCAGCAATGCGCAGCGTTTGCGCGGTTGCAATTTGGAAGATAGCTTGCACATCCTCCGATTCATTCAATGCCGTTGCCATTTCATTGAGCGCGGCCAACCGTTTTGCTTGTTCTTCCGATTGGGCCAGCGCTCGTTCTGTTTGTTCAGAAAGACGCAAGTTTTCAATATGGGCGCTCAACTGTTCGGCAACAGCCGCCATAATTTCGGCTGCTTCTTCATCCAGCACATCTTCTTCCAGTGCAGTTTGCTCATTGAGCACGGCTAGACGGCCAATAGGTTCTCCGTGTACTGTGAGCGTTCTTGAGAGAAGCCCTTGTCCGTTGCCATTTTGTTTCGTGGGCAATAGTTCTTGCCCCTCCACGCCGGAGAGGGGCAGGGGAGTGTCTTGCCGCAAATCATATACGTAGCCTGCTTCCTGTTCTTGCACTTCTTCTTGCTGTGTCAGGTATTCTTCCCACCCTTCGCGGGTTAGTCGTCTTGTCAGGTCATTCAATTCATCTACAGCGCGTTGTGCCTGAGTGTAAGAACGAGCATTTTCCAGAGCGATGGCAACCTGGGCCGCCAATGTCAGGTAAATGGATATGTCGCCTGCTGCGAAGTGTTCAACTTGCTCAGCTTGCACGTCCAAAACCCCGATCAGATTGTCACCGGCAACCATAGGAACAGCCATTTCTGCACGCGTGTTGGGCAATAAGGGGTTGGGCAAGAAGTCGGGGTTTACACGCACATCGTTGACGACCACACCATCTCGCTGACGGGCAGCGCGGGCAACCAGGGAACGACGGCGGGAGAGGGGGATGGCATGGCCTTCATTGACCATTTGCTTCCCTATTTCGCCAGCCCCAGCAGTTAGTACCAATCGCTCTCCGGTAGGATCGAGTAGGTAGATGTGGGCATGGTAAAGGTCAAATCGCTCTTTGGTGAGGTTAACAACGTCTTGTAGAATTTGTTGAGCGTCGAGTGTGGTGGCAACGGCCGTTGCCACTTCTGCCACCGTCTGCAATTCACGGGCCTGTTTTGTCAACCGTTCTTGTACGCGTTTACGTTCTGCAATGCTGCGCTTAATGGCAACGTAATGTGTAGTTTCCTCCCCGGTTACAGACACCGGTGTGATAGACATTTCTTCGGGATAGAGCACGCCATCTTTCCGACGATTCACGATCTCCCCTTGCCAGGTTTCTCCTTTTGTCAGCGTTCCCCACATATTCTTATAAAATGCTTCACCATGAGCGCCAGATTTTAAGACGCGTGGATTGTTGCCCAGTGCTTCCTCATAAGTGTATTGAGTCAGCCGCGTGAATGCGGGGTTGATCCATTGAATAGTTCCTCTGCGGTCCGTGATGGCAATACCATCCACAGCCGCTTCCAGAGCCGCTCTCTGCAAGTTGAGCAATTCTTCAGCTTCTTTGCCTTCTGTTACATCGCGGCTGTAAGCCACAACGCCTTGTGGCGTCCCATCTTCACCGCGAAGGAGCTGTGCCCGGCGGTGGACATACCGAATTTGACCCTCTTTGTTGACAAATTGGATCTCACGTTCGGCAGAGCCTTCTGCTAGTAGAACGGAGAATATCTTGGGGAAGAGTGCCTTGCTTTCTGGTGTGAAAAACTCGGTGATGTGCTTGCCTATCAGTTCGTCTCGTTCGTAACCAAGTATCTTGGCAAAGCCAGGATTGCAATTCACGATGATTCCCTTGGAATCAAGCACTTCGATCGCATCGGCGGCGTTGACAAAGAGGCTTTCGTATTCTTCCTGGGCGTGACGTAGGGCTTGTTCGGCTAGGTAACGCTCTGTGATGTCTTGGCCTGTGCCGTAGATGCGGGTGGTACGGCCGTCTTCATCCCGTTCCCCTCTCATCGTCACCAACGCATACCCCATCTCGCCGTCACCCCGGAAAAACCGGTATCCCATGCGAATCTGGTAATCTGGATCCGATGACCTATAAGCCTTCATCAAATTCTCTTCTACGATTGCAATATCATCAGGATGAATAAACTTAGTATTATAAACATCAACCGGCATCTGGTAGCCGCCCTCTGCCTCAGGCGTTGTATGTAAAATATCAAAAATCTGGTCCGTAAAAAGGAATGTTTGCGTGGCGACATCAAATTCCCAATAACCTAGATGGGCAATGTTTTGTGCTTCTCGTAGCTGCGCTTCATTTTGGCGCAAAGTCTCTTCTGCCTCTCGCCGCTCTGTAATATCTGAATGCGAGCCAGCCATGTGCAATGGCACACCATCTTCATTCCGCGTTGCCGCACCACGCATAAGCATCCAACGATAAGAACCATCTTTATGCTGCATGCGTAGTTCTAATTCAAGCGAGGGCAATTTCTCGTCCAGATAATCGGCAATGGTTTGCATCACCTGGTCATGATCATCTGCATGTATCCGGCTTTCAAACTCATTGAAATGATCGGTAATCTCGGCAAGCGTGTAACCAAGCATTTCCTTCCAGCGCGGCGAGAAATACATCTCATTCGTGCGAATATCCCAGTCCCAAATACCATCGTGTGAACCTTCTACAGCTAATGCGAAACGGCGTTCGCTTTCTCGTAATGCTTGTTCAGAACGCTCCCGTTCAGTAAACAGCGTCGCGTTTTCGATAGCGACAGCCAACTGCCCTGCCAATGCCTGGAAAGCAGGCAAGGTTTCTTCAGATAATTCGTGGGGTTTGTCGCTTTGCATGTCCAATACACCGAGAACACGCTGCCCGGAAATTAGAGGAACCGCCATTTCTGATCGTGTGTTGGGAAGTAGCGGATTGGGGCGGAATAAATCACTGGCATGGGTATCTGCCACGATGACAGCTTTTTGATTGCTTACCGCCTGACTGTTGATGGACACGCCATCCAGGTTAAGAACGTGTTTTTGCTGGAGTAAAGTTTTACCGGTGCTGCCTGTACCGGCTTGCAATACAAGCTGCTGTTTTTCCTGATCAACTAAATAGATTTGGGTGTAATACAGCTCGAAGCGATTGCGAATGCGGTTGACTGCGTTGACAAGCAGCGCGTCAATATCTTGAACTTCAGATAGAACACGGCCGACCTCTGCTGATAGTTCCAGGTCTTGTGTGCGGGCTGCCACGCGCTCTTCCAGGCTGTCAATTAACTCGCGCAGCCGCGAAGTCATGGTGTTGAAGGCTCCTGCCAGGATGCCTAATTCATCTTTGCTAGTAATGGGAACTGTGCGGTTAATGTTGCCGGCAGCGATTGCTTCTGCTGCTGTGGTTAACTCGCCTACCGGGCGAAGGGAACGCGTGACAATTGTGCCTAGCCCAATGCCAACCACTACCAGGGCTATAAGGGTTGAAATGACAAAGGTGATGCCTTTTTGTGTTTGCGCCTGGATGAAGCCGGTGCGGTCGGTCATAATGTCGATGGTGCCGATAATGGTGCCGGAGAAGTCACGCAAGGGGGCGGTGTAGTATGAGTAGTTCTGCCCCGATGCATTGACACGCCGTGTGAAGGCGGGGGTGCCGTTTAGAGCCTGGTTGTAAGCGTTGGCGGGGGCGAAATAGGGGTTTTCCAGAGTGGAGTATAGCAGCAGTAGGTTGCTGGTTGGGCCGGGATCGGCTGCTGCTTCATCGAATGTGGCTACTTCGGCAAGGTCTTGCCGCAGCAGGATTTGCCAATCGCTGCCGATGCCGCTCTTGAGTTGGTTGAGCAGATTTTGGTCAATGCTGAGGCCGAACTCGACTGTGCCAATGTGCTGCCCTTCGTATTGTACGGGTACAACACCGCGAATACCCAAACCTGCGCGACCAATTTCTGGGCCGGAAACGGGTTGTTGGGTGGCGTTGGCTTGTAGAACGGTATTGCGGAAGGCGGACAGGTCATCATCAAAACGGTCTAGTTGATGCAGTCGTAAGAAGGAGGTTGCTGGGGGCAGGTGGTATTGGTATTGGACAATGCCGAATTCTTTTTGCAGGGTTAGGAATGCGGGCAAGGTGAGGTCGGTGAGCCGCTGCCGGTCATGGGCGGCGAATGCGGCTTGAATCTCTGGATTGTTTGCGGCTTCGGTTGCCAGGGCAACGGAGAAGTTTTCTAGTGATTGCAGGCGATTGTTGAAGATGCCGTACAATGTTGCCATGTTTTCTTCTTCTGTTGCACTGGCTCTGTAGGCGTCGATCCCGGTTTGCAGGGCTAGTAAGCCTATGAGGGAGACGGCCAGAAATATTAGGGTGGGTATCAGCAGTTTGCGGGTGATGGTCATCGCTGAGTCCTCCTGCCGTTTTCATCTTGTGTTACTTGTAGATCAACAATTGCACGTTGTGCTTTTAATGCTTTGCCAAGTTCGGCAACGGCCGTTTGCATAGCACTGTGTACCGTTGGCGCACTTTGAATCTTCTGACTGATTGTGTTAATCAACGCTTCCCGTTCTGCACGACGCTGTGCATTAGCAAACAATTCTGCATTTTGCAGCGAGATAGCCACCTGTGAAGCCAGCGTTGTAAAAATACGCACATCTTCGTCAGTGAAGCGGTCTGTGCGATCTCCTTGTACATCTAGCACACCAAATACCCGGTCGCCAGCCACCAACGGTACAGTCAATTCTGATCGCGTGCGTGGCATCATCTTGGAGGGTAAGAAAGATGGGTCTTGGCGCGTGTCATTGACCAAGATAGGTTGCCGTGTGCGGACTGTTCTTGCGACTAACGATTGTTCCTGACCGAGTGTGATGATTGAGGTATCAAACTCAACGCCCTCTGTTTCTGGCTGCCAACTGCTGGATGCCAACTGTAAGGCTTGATTTTCATGGTCTAACAGGAAAATGTTGCAATGATATATGTCATCAAATTGCTGTTTCGTCAAGCTGGTTACGGTATCCATAAAGGCTTGTCTATCCAGCAATGTGGAAGCAGTGGTACTGATTTCTGCCACTGCTTGTAATTCCTGTGCACGTTGGTCGAGCTGCTGGCGGCCTAGCTCCGTTTCTTCAAATAACCGGGCACGTTCTAACGCTTCTGCCACCTGTTCCGAGATTGACGTTAACAGGTTGCGTGTATCTAAGTCGATTGGATTCCCTAGTGGATTTCGCGCCCCTAAGACACCTATCGTTTCGCCGCGAACTTGCATGGGGGAGACTGTGGTTGTTTCATCTGTTGTGTGTGTCATGCTGGTTGCCTGGCGTGCACTTATAGGTAGGTCCTCGTCGGCTGCACCATGCAGTTCGTAGCGTGAGATTAAACGCAGGGAGTCCCCGTGAAAACGGTATCCTTGTACAGGACGATCTTTTGCGGCGAAGAATGCTTGCCATCCTTCATGCGTCATGGCTCGTTGCAATGCATTTACCTCTTGCAAGCGTTCTTCTAATGCAGATGCCAGCCGTCGCTGCGCTTCTTCAGCCTGTTTGCGTTCTGTGATGTCTGTGACACTGAATCGCAGCAAATGGCTGCGTTCATTGGGCAGTGGCACCAAACGTATTTCGCAAGGGAATTCGTGCCCGGATGAATTACGATGTACCCATTCAAATAGAGTTTCCTGGCCTGATAGAGATGCTTGAATCATTTCCATTGCTTTTTCGGAGGAAGGACGGCCGTCCGGCTGGAATTCAGGACTTACATCACCAGGGCCAGTGTGCCTTAGTTGCTCCTGGGTTAACTCAAATAATTCTTCCGCGTTTGTGTTGCAGTTTTCAAATAAGCCAGTTTGCGTATTGAGCAATCCAATGGCGTCCGGGGCAAAATTCAAGATACCATAAATTTCTTCTTCTGCTTTACGGCGCTCCGTAATGTCAATGGCATTGGTTGCCAGGAGTGATGGATTGCCCGCCTTGTCCCGTACTAAGAAGATACTTTGATCGAGCATAATTTGACGGCCGTCACGTCCCACCAGAGTGCGATCTCCACGCCACTTCCCCTCACGCATCACTTGAGGGATGATCGTTCCGGTAAGATAAGCACGCTCTTCCTCCTTAGTAAAAGAGATAATGGGCAGATCAACAACTTCATCCATGCTCTCATATCCCAACATCTCCAGACCTGTCTGGTTCATATAAGAAACCTTGCCATCGAGTTTTGCATTCGCTACAAAAGTCGGCGAATTCTCAATGACAGCAGCCTGTTGATTGATCGAGCTAAACGTGCGTGCATTTTGCAGTGCAACGGCTACCTGCCCTGCCAAAATCGTTTGTATATTGACATCTTCAGTGGTGAAGTAGCCCGCCTTGTCCGATTGAATGTCCAATACACCTAGCAGTTCATCACCCACAATCATAGGCACGGCCATTTCAGAGCGTGTATCAGGTAGCAACGGATGAGGCAAAAAGCCCGGATCATCCAAAACATCATTGACGATCACACCCTGTCGTGTGCGGGCGGCCCGCGCAACCAAAGATTGCTCCTGACTCAAAGGAATGATACGACCTTGAGCAGTCATGGTACGTCCAGCTTCTCCCGCTCCTGCTGTTAGTATTAAATTTTGTAGGGGGGCATCTAACAAGTAAATGTGTGCATGGTAGAGATTAAACTGCGTCTTTGTCAGGTTAACCACATTTTGAAGCAATTGTTGATCATCCAGAATTGTTGTGGCGATAGCGCCCACTTGGGCAACCGCCTCTAGCTCAGATGCACGCTTAGCCATGGTGGCTTGAGCCTTGCGACGGGCATCAATATCTATCAATGTGGTGATAATAGAGGGTTGTCCCTGATAGTTGATAATTCGAGCAGAGGCCAGCGCCCAAAATTGTTCGCCATCATTGCGTTTTAGGTGCAATTCATAATCCGAAACCTGCCCATCTTTCCGCAATGCCGCCAGGTATGCCTGACGATCTTGCGGGTTTGTATAGAAATCAGGTGTTGCTTGACCGATCAGGTTCTCTCGTTTTTCACGAATTGCTTCGGCCAAAGGCTCATTGATGTAAGAGACTGTGCCATCCGCTATCTGCGATATAACCATCGGTACAGCCACTGATTCCAAGATTGTCTGTGCGTTTGCTTGCTCTTCGCGGAGGGAAACGGTGATTTGTTCTCGTTGGCTAAAGAGATCGGCGTTTTGCAGGGCCACAGCCAACTGTCCAGCCAGAGCTTTGAACGCAGGTAGGTTTTCGTGACTTATGCCTTGCAATTCGTTGCTATGCAAATCGAGAACGCCAACAGCTTGCTCACCAATGAGAAGGGGGATTGCCATTTCAGAGAGTGTGAGAGGCAGCAGCGGATTAGGTCTAAAAAGGCCGCTTTCTTTTGTATTTGTAATGACGATCGCTTCTTTATCCACAAAGGCAGAACCGACGACGGTTGTGGCTTCTGCCCGCAGCCGATGATTTTCTGCTAAGAGTGCTTGCCCGGCCCCACCGGTCCCCGCATACAGTTCCAGGTACTCATGGGGCTTGTCGGGTAGATAAATTTGCACGTAATAAAAATTGAAAGTTGTCTGAATAAGAGCCGTTGCCTGGTCAAGCAGTTCGTGTACATTGCGCAAAGAGGAGATGTTTTGAGCAATGTCGGCGGCCAGTACCAATTCTTGTGTCCGTTTAGCAACGCTATTTTCCAGAGAATTCTTTGTTTCCACCAGTTCGTTGTTGAGCTTGTGTGCTTCTGCTAATGCCTGGGCCAGGCTGCGTAGAAACAGGTTGAGGAGAACGATGATGGCAATAAATATAAAGGAGTAAGAGATATAGGTCAGGTAAATGTTGGAGCCAGCTAAGGGGTCTGGTAGAAATCCCCTGGCGTCTAACACTGTGCTGATGCCGCCAACGACTATGGTCAGGAATGTAATGGTGAGGGCAGAACGGCCGCTTAACAGCAAAGCGGCCGTTAGCATCACCAATACCGTGTTGGGGAAGGCGGTTGAATCGACTCCGCCATTGAAAATAACCAGCAGCATGTAGCCCAGCCACAAGCCATACACAAACACGCGGCTGCCCCACAGTGGTTCTCGGCGTCGTAGGAGTATTTGCGCCATAGTAGGGAACAGAATGAGCTGCCCCACACGCAAATATAGCCCAATAAACAACCTGACTGGCGAAGCGACAGCTATTTCCGTGCGGGCAGAGAAAATGCCCAGTGGGACGCTTACCAGGACAATAAGCAAATAAGCAAGCGAGACAAAATTTAACAAATACGCTTGCCTGTTTTTGTCCGGATCGTTCGGAAAGGTGGGCGCTGCAAAGAATTGTTGGATGCGAGCAAACATAGGCTTTCTCCTGTTAGCCTGACTGATTGGCGACCTTTGTCGCGCTGCCATTGGTTGTGGAGATGGCTTCGGATTCTTTTTCTGCAACATCGGTTAGATAGACGAAGGTTTCCAGTCCCAGGGCGCGTCCTACTTCTTGCGCGGCTGTGCGTAAGATGGCTTCGGCATCAACGGCCGCATTCACCCGTGTCGTGACTTCGCGCAAGATTTGTTCCTGGCGAGCGCGGGACTGGGTTTGGGCAAACAAGCGTGTATTTTGGATGGCAATGGCGGCCTGGTTGGCTACGGTGGTGAGTAAGTCCGTTTCACGCGTACCAAACAGGAAGGGCTTCTCAAAATCTTGAATTGCAATCACCCCGATGATTTCATCACCTACGGCCATGGGGACGCCAAGCCAAGATTCTGCATTGCGACCTACCAAATCAAAACCCAGCTTTTCGGCTTGGTCAGTAATGTTTTCTTTAATGAGTAAGGGTTCACGATTGCGAATGACGTATTCGGTGATGCCATTGCCGCCGCGTCGTTTGAGGGCAGATTCGATGAGTTCTTCGCCTTTGCCAAAGATGCGGATATCTACTTCATCTAGGGAGGCATCGTACAGTGCCACGTACATGTCTTCCAGATTGATTAGCTGCTTTGTATAGCGATAGATGTTGCCAATGATGGCATCGACTTCAAAATGAGCTGTGAATGCACGTCCCATTTCGTTGAGGATGGCTAATTCTTGGGTGCGTTTTTCTGTTTCGTTGAGGGCTTGGTGGGTTTGTTCGGAGAGACGGGCGCGTTCCAATGCCTGGCTGACCTGGTCGGCTAGAGATTGGAGCAGATATTGCTGCTGGGGTGTGACGTTGTTGTTGGCGGGTAAGTGGATGCCTAGCCCACCAACAATGGTGCCGCCGATTTGTACGGGATTGACAACGGCCGTTTCCGAAGTTGTGAGCGTTTCCAACAGATTGCCAGTTTCTTGCTCCGCAGAACGAGCCTTGCGCCAAATGGGACGCAGCTTTTTACCAGATGCCACATAACCCTGAATCGGCCGTTCATCGGCGGTGAGGAAGGCTTGCCAGCCTTCCCGCGTCAGTGTTTGCTGCAAAACACTCAGCTCTTCCAGAGCCAACTGCGTATGCTCAAACTGCTGCGCATTTTGCAGAGCCACGGCAACTTGGGTTGCTAGCGTGGTTTGGATATTAATATCTTCCGTTGTGAAATAATGGACTTTGTCCGATTGGACATCCATCACGCCAAGGACGTGATCGCCAACCAAAAGCGGCACAGCCAGTTCGGAGCGCGTGTCTGGCAGCAGTGGGTGAGGCAAGAAACCCGGCTCAATTCGCACATCGTTCACAATGACGCCCTGGTGCGTGCGAGCCGCCCGTGCTACTAGTGACTGCTGCTGTGAGAGAAGGATGCGGCGCCCTTCTTTCACCATTTGGGTTCCTATTTCTCCAGCGCCTGTTGTTAAAATCAACGCGTCATTTGACTCGTTCATTAAGTAGATGTGGGCATGATACAAATTAAAGCGGTCTTTCGTCAGGTTGACAACATCTTGCAAGAGGCGAGTGGTGTCTAACGTGCCAGCGACTGTTGTCCCAACTTGGGCGACTGTTTGCAGTTCGGCGGCACGTTTTTCCACCTGTTCGAGAAGCCGTTGGCTTTCAATATAGCTGCTAATGCGCTGCCCAATACCACCGATGAAAGCGCTGTCCTCATCGACGAAGTGGATTTGTTCATCGGCGTAGGCAATGTACAGTCGCCCGACCATTTGGCCGGCAACGCGCAGCCCTTCCACAATATGGCGGCGGTATGACATCGCATTTCTGTCGCCATAGATGACTTCGTCTACAGTGATGGCTGTGGTGCAGTGTTCTGGATGGGGCATGGCTGCTGGAATTCGTTCTGTTACCCATTGCAAAAATTCGGGTAAGGGCATTTGTTCTTCGGCATGATGACCGATGTCATTCATGCAGTTTAGCTCGGCTATTGAGCGGGCAAGCCTTGCTTCGCTATTTTTACGCTCGGTAATGTCTGTGTGGACGGAGAGGAAGCCGATGAGTGCGCCCTGTTCGTTGATGATAGGATTGTTGGAGCCAGCTACCTCAACGAGATGGCCGTCCTTTGCTTTGTTTATAATTTCGCCAGCCACAATGCCGCCGTCTAACAAGGTTTGCCAGAAATGAGAGTATTGTTCTTGAGGAATCATGCCAGATTTTAAGATGCGTGGTGTTTGTCCCACAACCTCTTCGGCGCTCCAGCCATACATCTTTTCAAACTCGGGATTGACGTACAAGATGGTGCCGTCAACGGCCGTTAAGAAAACAGCGCTGGCAGCACGTTCGATCCCCAACTTGAATCGTGCCATATCATCTTCCACACGCTGCCGCTCTGCAAAAAGTTGGGCATTATCAATGGCGACAGCTAGCTGCCCCGCCAGGGCTGTCAGAGCGGGTAAATTTTCGTCAGAGAAAGTGTCCGGTTTATCGCTTTGCATATTCAAGATGCCGGCAACGCGCATGCCTACTTGCAGTGGAATAGCAATTTCTGAACGAGTTCGGGGCAAGAATGCATTTGGACGGAAAAGGGGTTCCCGGTGTGTGTCAGTCACAATAACGGTCTCTTTGGTAGCTGCGGCTTTTCCATTGATAGAACGCGTGTTGATAGGGAGATGATGTCCTTGGGCCAACAGCATTCGGCCAGCATCTCCTGTGCCAGCACGTAGAGTCAGATGGTTGGTTTCCTCATCAACGAGATAAATTTGAGCATAGTAGAGTTGGAAACGCGCACGTACCAAATCGGCTGATTCTCGCAGGAGTTCGGATAGGTCGCGGATGCGGGAGACACTGCGCCCAACTTCGGCCGCTAATGCTAAGTCGCGCGTGCGCTCAGAAACGCGATTTTCTAGTGTGGCGCTCAATTGTTGCAAATCGCTATTGCTTTGCCGCATCCGATTGAGAGCTTGCTGCAAGTTGTTGATGATGAGGTATAGGAGGAGGATGACAAAAGCGAATACAACCGTAAAATCTCGCGCTAGATTTTGTGCTGAATCATAATGAATCTCTCGACCACTCTGGATTTCTGGATAAGCTAAACCCCATCCAGCCACAATGGTAAGAAAGCCAAAGAAAACGGCCGTACGCCACCCCAAAAATAGCCCCGCCATCAGCAGCACAATAAATTGAGCGACAAAGGTAACATCCCGAATGCCATCAGCCACCCAGGCTAGATAAGTCAGGGCAATCCAACTCAAAGTGACTAAGGCATAACTGGCCTCCTGCACATAGCCACGGCGCAAAGTAAAAACGAGACCAATCAGGATGAGCATTAAGCTGCCAAGGATCAAGTTTGGCCCGCGAAAGAGGTCAGCAAAAGTAGTGAACCTGATAATGAGAAAGATTAACAAGAGCAGGGTGGCAGCGAGCAGAAAGAAATTCAACTGCTTTGCTTTGCGCGTTATATCTTCGTCTGCAAATGTTGGTGGTTTAAGAATCTCTCTAAAAGATGCCATGATCGAATCCTTGGTTAGCTGTGACCATTGGTTTTTTGCTTACCTTTATCAAATGGGCCAGTGTCATGAAGCAAACCGGTATCAGGAGTGTCGGTGGGCGTGTCCACATATACAAAAGTTTCAAGCCCTAAAACGCGATTGACCTCTCTGGCTGCTGTACGCAAAATGCTTTCAGCATCAGGCGCAGCATAGACACGAGCCGTCATTTCACGCAAAGTTTGTTCTAAGGTCGCACGTCCTTGAATTTCTTCAAAGAGTTGTATGTTGCGGATCACAGTTGCTGCCTGGTCAACCAGACTTTTGATTTGTCGTATTTCTTCATCTGCCAGGGAGACAGGACGTGCCGATTGGCCGGTAATCAGCCCAAACCAGCGATCACCCACTGTGAGCGGGAAGCCTACAATGCCGCGAATGTTAATATCGGCAAAGGCTGTTGCTGCGGCCTCATTTATGCGCTCGTCCATTGTTACATCCGAGATGAGAGTTGGCGCAGATGCATCTAACGCATTAAAGGCTGGGAATTGTGTGATAGGTAAGGTTGTCCCGGCAAGAATCTGCGTATATTCGGGTTTTTGCGCCCAGGTTGCGGCCACTGTCAATTTGTCTGGGTTCTCATCCCAGGGTTGATTGAATAGAATGATGATGGCACGCTCTAGGTTTTGCAAGGTGGTGTATGTGACGATTGCTCTAAGCACTTCGTCGAGAGTGTTGGCTTCTACCAGTTGCTCGCTAGCTGCGTAAAGTTGCTCGGTACGAGTGAGGGCTTGTTGAGTTTGCTCGAAGAGGCGTGCGTTTTGAACGGCCGCTGCGGCCTGGAAGACGATGGTTTCAGCCAGTCGTAGTTCCTCTTCTGTAAACTTGCGGTCAGGATCAAAGATGTCGATGCCAACCGTGCCAATTACTGCGTTGCCCACAAGCAAGGGAATGATGGCAAGGCTTTGAATGCCTTGTTCCATCACGGCTTCATGTATTTGTTCAGCCATCGGGTTATTTGGCGCGTCTTCAACGACCACTGTGCTGTGGGTGCTCATAACTTGTTTGTTAAGCGCATTGTTGGCGACAGGAATAAGCATTCCCAAGGCACTGGGCGCATCAAGCATACCCATGTATTCGGCAACAATTTGGAAATGCGTGCGTGCGTCGTTCAGGAGGGTGACGCGGACTTGTTGGGCGTTGATCGCGTCGGCTGTTTCTGTTGCAATGATTTGTAAGCTTTCTTCCAGGCTGAGGGCGGTGGATACCAGGGAGACGATGTGGTTGATGCTGATAAGCTCTTCGCTACGTCTTTGGGCTTGAGCCAACGCTTTCTCAGTTTGGGCAGACAGTCTTAAATTTTCTAGGTGTGAGCTGAGTTGTTGGGTGACGGCAGCAGTTAAGTTGGCGGTGGTTTCGTCCCCTCCGATGATTTCTAGCTCGCCGATGGTTTGTCCCTGCACTTGGAGGGGTTGGCGAATAGCTTCGGATGTCGGCGAGGCGAGGGCTTCGGAGGCAACGGCCGTTACCCGTTCCTGGTCATACACAAATGCTTGATTCTCGTAAGCCTCTTGTAGATATGCTTCCCAGCTTGTACGGGTCAGGCGGCCAATAGCTTGTTCCGCCTCATGACGATACCGTTCTGCCTCATCCAGCAAGCGCAAACTTTCCACTTGCTGCGACACTTGCTGCACAACGGCAGCGGCTATCGAAACTTCCTCCTCCGTCCAGTCATGCTTATCACTGGTCTCAACTTGCAACATGCCAATGGCTTCATCTGCAACAGTGATGGGCATTTCTAGCACATTGTTTGTGACCGAGCGGGGAGCAATTTCTTCGATTTGCCTGGTTTCTTCTGTTTCTAAGTCAAAGGCATAGGCAAGTTTTTCCTGGCGATCAATGGCATTCAAATAGTCTGCCCATCCTTCACGGGTGACACGATGTAAATACGCAGCTACTTCTATATTCGCCTGTCGTGTTTCTGCATATAACCGTGCATTTTCAATTGAGACGGCAAGCTGACTGGCTAATGTTTCAAAGGCAGGCAGCACCTCTTCTGTTAGCCCCCCTAACTCTGTGCTTTGCACATCCAATACACCAAGTACCTGTCCAGCAATCAGCAGTGGAACAGCTATTTCCGAGCGGGTTTCTGGCAGCAATGGGTTTGGATGAAATATTCTGGAGACTGTGGTGTCTGGAACAACAACCCCGCGTCTCTCAAAGGCCGCTGTGCCATTAATGGATGCGGGATTAATCGGCAAACTATGACGCCGCTCTAGCAACTCTTGACCCGTAAAACCTGCTGCTGCATGTAAGATCAAAGATTGTTGTAATGAATCAGTTAAATAGATTTGTACGTGATACAGCTCGAACCGTTCACGGATTAACTCGGTAGCTTCGATGAGAAGGCTGTTCAGGTCTCTGGTTTGAGCAAGGCTGTAACTGACTTCTGCGGCCAGTGCCAAATCGCGTGTGCGGTTGGCGATCCGTTCTTCCAGTGATGCTTGTATCTCCTGTAAGGTTTGGTTTGTTGTGCGGTAGTTTTTTAAGGTGCTGTTGAGTGTCCTGAGAGTGAGGCTGACGAGTACAGTCATGATGACCATGTTGCCTGCCGAGGAAGTGGCGTTAACTAATGCAGTGCCTGGCATGGGAGGAATCAGTTGCCCACTGTATTCCAGATAGAAGAGGAACGCGCCAATGGCAATGCTTAAGATGGTGAGAAGAATGGCTGCGCCAGAACCGGCGACGACACCTGCCAGCACAACTAATACGAAGAAGCTGGTGACAATGGTGATTGACAAACCGGATATAAAGAACCCAATGAGAGTGACAAACAACCAGAAGATAGTGATGGTAGCCCAACTTGTTACTTGTACATACTTGCGGTGGAGAGCAAGGAGGAGGGCAAAGCTGACCAACACGCTTGCGCCATTGAGCAGTGTGGCGTTGAAGTCGGGATTAAAGAAGATGGCAATAATGGTGTTGATGATGAAGATGACGGTGAGGACGAGCAGGATAATGTTAAGGAGCTGTGCGATCCGTGTTTTATCGTCGTCATCTGGGAAGATGGGCGGTGACAGAAGTCGTTTGATCCGGTTGAGCATTATTGCCTTCCTTCGGTACGGCCGTTACCCACAACAGTTTTTCGACTCAATTCGATACTGGTCCGTTGCGTACCGAGTGCGCGTCCTAATTCGCGGGCTGCCACTTGCAAAACAGCCTCAATATCCGTTGCATTTTGAATGCGACGGCCAATCTCATTAATCTTGGTTTGCCGTTCGGCCTGATGATGTGCTTGTTCAAAGAGACGGGCGTTGCGCAGTGCAATGGCTACCTGGCTGGCAATGGATTCCAGCAAACGGACATCTTCTTCGGACAAGCCGTTGACGACATTGTGCTGCACATCTATCACGCCGATAAGGGTGTCACCGTAGACAATGGGCACGGCCGTTTCCGCTTGAGTTTCTGGTAGCAAGGGGTTGGGCAACCAGCCAGGTTCCTGAGAGACATCGGGGATGAGAACGGTCGTTTTCGTTGTTGCCGCACGCCCAACCAACCCCTGATCCAATTGCAGCGAGTGATTAGCAGCCAATAGGGCCATGCCCGCTTCACCCGTACCACCAGCCATTTCTAACTTTTGCTCCTCTTCATTGAGCAAGTAAATATGCGTGTGGTAATAATCAAACGCCGATCGCACCTGATTAACCACCTCTGTGACCAATTGTGTCTGATTCAAAATAGTAGAAAGACTACGACTGACTTCCGTACTGAGCCGCAAAGCGCGAGTTCGGTCAGCAACCCGTTGTTCCAACTCGACATAAGTTTCGTGCAAGAGGGCTGTCATATCGGCAAACGCACGCGAGAGCTGCCCAAGTTCATCTCGTCTGTTAAGGGGTTCAATGGGTTGGAAATCACTGCCAGCGACCCGTCCCGTTTGCTCGATCAACTCGGCGACGGGTTCGGTGATACTGCGCCAGGTGAAATAAGCGACCAGACCACCACCAATGACGGCAAGGACAGTAGCGATAATCCAATTGAGACGCAAATTGCTTTGCAATTTTAATTGGGCAGCAAGCGTTTCATTGGCTAATTCTTGCGAAGCAACACGCAGCGCTTCAAGTTGTGTGTCAAACCGCCGTTGTTGAGAGGTTAATTCAGTATGGCGCAGCACCTGAGCTTGCGCCCATTGCTTGTCTTCGGCTGTCAGAACTAATTGTGCGCTTAGCTCGATCAGGTTTTTCCCCAGATCGTTTAACTCAGTCATCAAGGTGGGGTTCTGATCTAATAGACCGACCTCGCTTTGTATGATGACGGCTTCCAAATTTGCCAGTTCTTGATCAAAGGATGCGATTTGAGCCGTTAAATCTTGTTGGATGAAGCCGCCTGTTTGCCGCGTTAGCAACATGCGGTCTATAGTTGCTGATGAATTAGACCACGCACGTTCCAGGGCGCTTGCCGAGTCTAGTAGCTGCGTATTAGCTGCCACTGTGTCATTGGTGTTGGAGACTGCGTTAGTGAACCACAGTCCCAGGCCGCTGGTGGTCACGACAATGAGACTCAAGAATAAAAAGCCGAGGCTAAGACGCTGGCCGAGTGATAAATTGACTCTCATGAATAACCTCTTTGTGGTAGAGACCCAGAAGGCCCGTAACGGCCTTCTGGGTCGGGGCCGTTAATTTGTGATTAAGGCCAGTTCGACGGGAATATAGTCTGGGACTTCTTCGCCGTTGAGATGCTTGACGGCCGTTTCGACTCCCAAGCGCCCCATTTCTCCCGGTTGCTGTGCAATCGTTGCATTGATCTGGTCGTTTTCCAGTGCCGTGATGGCATCATCAATGGCATCAAAGCCTACAAAGACCATCTCATCTGCACGCCCCGCTTCTTCAGCGGCAAGCCGTGCACCCAAAATCATTTCGTCATTGTGTGCAAAAACGCCAACAATATCATCTTCAGAAGCTAAAATATCGGCAAAAGCCGCTTGTCCTTGATCCCGGCCAAAATCTCCCGTTTCTTGGGCGACAATGGTAATGTCGGGGTAAGAGGCAAGCCCTTCATTAAATCCAAGGCCGCGATCTCTTGCAGCAGATGTTCCCGCTGTGCCGGTCAGTTCCACGACATTGCCTTTTTCGTTGACCGTTTCTGCTAGATAGTCAGCGGCCATTCGTCCGCCCGCCTCATTGTCAGAAGCAATATGGGCAACGACAACGGCCGTGTCTGCGCTGCGGTCAACGGTAAAGACGGCAATCCCGGCTGCATCGGCGGCTTCCAACTCACTAACAACACCGCTGCCATCCACCGGAATGATGATCATGGCATCTACTTCCAAATCAATCATTTCATTGATTTGACCTTGCTGTGTTGTCAAATCGTCACCTGCCTGGCGCACAACGATTTCGCTGTTCAAACGAGCAGCGGCCTCCTCAGCTCCTTCTTGCAAGGTGACGAAAAAGGGGTTGGTGTCATTAGGAATCAGTAAACTAATTGTGTAACCATCTTCTGCACCGGTAGATTCGGGCGTTGCAGAATTGTCCGTGTTCGATCCACAGCCAACTACCAGCAATCCGATCAATCCTAGAACAATGATGAACAAGCGCGTGTACTTCAACTGTGTATGCATCGTACTTTTAGACCTCCAGTAAACATAAAGACTAAGACCTCGACAAAATCGGCCAGATGTACAATTTATTTCTCCCCATTTCCATCACGAACCTTCAGATAGACGCGTGATTGTTTCGCCCCAACCGCCTGACCTAGCTCTCGCACAGCCACTTGCATGGCAAGATTAACATTATCAGTTTGCAAAATCTTCCGGCTAATCGCGTTAATCAACGCTTCTTGCTCCGCGACTTGTTGTGTCTCTTGGTAAAGGCGGGCATTGCGCAGCGTAATGGCGATCTGGTTGGCAATGGAACGCAGCAGTTCTGTGTCGGGTTCTTGTAATCCGTCTGTCAGGTTATGCTGCACATCAAGAACCCCCAGCACTTCTTCACCCAATGCAATTGGCACTGCAACTTCTGCCCGTGTCTCTGGCAGCAAGGGGTTCGGAAGCCAGTCTGGGGCTTGTTCGACATCGGGAACGAGTACGGCCGTGTTGGAAACAGCCGCTTTCCCTACCAGACCCTGCCCTGGATTCAAACTGTGTCCCCTATCTAGCATCTGCTGACCCGCATCACCCGTGCCCCCGGCCATGCGCAACTTTTCCTGCTTCTCATCAAAGAGATAAATATGAACATGGTAATAATCAAAGGCATCACGTACCTGTTCCACAACAGCACGAACCAGGTCTGCTTCATCAAGAATCGTGGACAAACGCCGGCCAACTTCAACGCTGGTTTCCAAAGCAGCAGTACGTTGCTGCACTCGATGCTCCAATGTGCCCACCAATTCGCTAAGCTGGGTCGTCATCGCATTAAAACTGCTACCCAAAATACCAACCTCATCCTGCGATGTGATCTCAACCTTTGTGTCCAGGTTGCCAGCCATAATGTTTTCCGCTGCTTCAGTCAATTCGATGATGGGACGAGAGAACCGGCGTGCTACCACCACAGCGATTAGCAACACGCCACCAACTACCAGCAAGGTCGCAAAAATGGTTGCCCGCGTTTGCACCTGAACCGGAGCCAGGAATACCTCTTGCGGTTGATAAAAAGCGACAACCCAGGATTTTGTGCTAAGAGGTGCTACAGCAACCGAGTCTGGAGTGGTCTCGCCTGGATGGGTCTCTGACACAAAAACGGGTTGCTCAGTCGCGTTGCGCAACCCTTCGGCAAAGGCTGGTAGGTTCGTGCCGGATTCTATGGTGGCAAAAGACGGTAGCCGTTGTGCTGCTATGAGCGTATCCAACTCTTGTTGTGTCAATGGCACAACAGGGTTGAGTACCAGGTTGTTGTCAAGCCCTTCAGCTAATCGAATGTAATAGTCATCAAGTAGGACGGGGATTGATTGGTCACCGAGTAAGCCTGTGTTATCGTAAACAATTTGCTGGATAATACCGACGTTATAGCGTACACGTACAAAACCTACTACATGGCCCGTAACAGCACGCACGGGGGCGCTAAAGTAAATGTTTAATCCTCCACTGGTGGGAGAGATTTCAAAATCGCTGGCATGTGGTTGGGATAACCGCAGTGCATCTTGAAAATAAGCTCGGCCTGCTTCATTTGTCCCCACATCGCTGGTGTTGGTGTCGAGTAGGTCGTTGCCATCAAGATCGAGCAGAGCATATGAGGAGATGTATGTCACATCCAGGCGGGCTAACTGACGCAGTAGGTTGCGTGCCTGGCGTTCTGTATCTGAGCCTTGCCTTTCGTCTGGCGATAAGGCCATGTAGTCGGAGAATGCCCCGAGGCCAGCGTGAGAATTTATGAGATTGAGGTTGGTTTCGATAAATGTGTCAACGGCCGTTGCTGTCTGTGTTGCTGCACCAACCAAAGCCTGTTCTGCTGAGGCTGTCAGCGCCCGCTGCGTCAATATGCCGTTGATGCTGCTGATAGTGGCGGCAGAGATAATGGCCGTTGCGGCGACAAAGGTTAGCAAACGTGTTTGAATGTCGCCCGCAAGTTGGTGTCGCATAAATTCCAACACGGCCGTTAGGCCAATAGCGATGGTAACGACGGGGAAGAAAATACGCAGGGCCAGAGAACTCTGAATGCTAAATCGCTCAATGAATGACGTTTGTCCACCAAGCCAGATTATGCCAATTAGAATGAGATAAAATGGCTGCCACCACAGCCAATCAACCGGCATTAACAAGAGGCCGATTAACAAAACCAAAAAAGCGCCGCCAAAAAATAGATAGTAATCAGCCCCACTGTATACAAAAGCCAGGCTTCCAGACATGAGAACCACATCTGTGAGGAGCACAAGTGTGGCTAATCGTAAACGCCCGGCTTTATTGACAAAGTGTGCAATACCAGCAAACAGAATTGCCATGAAAAGCAGGATGGCTGCATAAAGTGCCTGTGTGATTCCTGTTGAAAAATAAAGACCTAGCTGAAACGCGATTCCCAAGACGATCGTGGGTATTCCGACCAGCATGACAACGACGAATCGACGCAGCCGTTGTTTTTGCTCTAAGCTGGCATGGCCACTTCCCGCTATCTTGTCGATAAACTGGTCTAATCTGCTGAATAATGAGTTTATGGGTTTAACCATATGGACCTCGTTGTGGCCATGTTTGAACTGGCCTTACTGGGGGCGCACGCATCGTGCGATATAAATGTGTAGGCGGGGGGGATACGCTTTGAGGGGTACCAACACACCAAACAACACACCCAACCATTGGGAAAACCTTGAAGGTTGGCCTGCTTTGCCCAGGTCAGCGGTGTATGGAAATGCACTTAATTCTCCTCTTCACCGAGCTGTGCTGTTGTTTGTCGTAAAGCTACAAAGTGATGTTTGCAATACGCTTTCCTGAGAGGAATCGTTATCTGCTAACTTGCAAACTCAATATGTTGAATTACATCCTGTGATAGTATGATGATGCTTGCTATGGACTTCTTGCTCGGTAAGAATCCTCTATCCTCAGCCTGAAGGCTTGTGTTGTATGATAGCATAAAAGACGAAGACAACCGCGTGAAGAAGACGTAATGTCGGGCACTTTGGGATGGGAAAATAGTCCCGAATGGGATGGGTAAATTCAACTTGGTACTTGTAATCTTATCCCTCTCTCCCTATTCATTCAACCGTTCTTGGAGTAGTTTGTTGACCAGTGCTGGGTTTGCTTTTCCCCGTGTGGCTTTCATCACTTGTCCCACGAACCAACCCATTAGCTTGGTTTTTCCTCCCTGGTACGCGGCAACTTGATCTGAGTTGTCAGCTATGATTTGTTGGATAACGGCCGTAATCGCCCCCTCATCCGAAATTTGCGCCAACCCTTTTGCCTGGACAACGGCCGTTGCCCCCTTGCCCCCCACAAACATCTCCGCCAACACCTCTTTTGCCGTGCTGCTGTTGATGGTTCCGTCGTCCACCAATTTTAGCAGTTCCCCTAACCCGGCTGGCATCACCCGAATTTGCTCAATACCCTGCTTGTGCTCATTCATCAGCGCAAACAGGTTGTTGATGACCCAGTTGGCAACTACTTTGGCATCCGGGTAAGCGCTGACCGCTTCGTCGAACCAAACGGCCGTTCCCCGTTCCTCCGCCAACACCTGTGCATCGTATTCCGACAGCCCATATGCAGCCTGATAGCGGGCGATTTTTGCATCTGGCAGTTCCGGCAGCGTCGCCCGCACCTGCGCAATCCACTCGTCAGAAATATGCAGCGGCGGCAAATCTGGCTCCGGGAAATAGCGGTAATCCTCCGCCTCCTCCTTGCTGCGCTGGCTAAAGGTGATGCGCTTCGTATCGTGCCAGCCGCGTGTCTCCTGCGCTACTTCACCGCCTGCGTCTAAAACCTGCGTTTGCCGCGCAATCTCAAATGCCGTGCCATCGGCTAATGCGCGGAAGCTGTTCAGGTTTTTTAGCTCCGTGCGCTTGCCAAACGCCGTTGTGCCTGACGGCCGTAAGCTGATATTTGGCTCTACGCGCAGTACACCCTTCTCCATATCCCCGGAATTGACGCCCAAATAGCGCAAAATCTGGCGAATCTTCATGCCATAGGCTCGCGCTTCCTCTCCAGAATGAATATCTGGTTCACTGACAATTTCCAGCAGCGGAACGCCAGAGCGGTTGTAATCCACCAGCGACCCACCACTGTCTAAATGGGTGAGCTTGCCGGTGTCCTCTTCCATGTGCACGCGGCGGATGCCGATGCGTTTCTGTGTGCCGTCTTCCAGTTCCACATCCACCCAGCCGTTTGTGCCGATGGGCAGCTCGTACTGGCTGATCTGATACGCTTTGGGCAGGTCGGGGTAAAAGTAGTTTTTGCGGGCGAAGATGTTGTGGTGCTGAATGTCGCAGTTAAGGGCCAGCGCCACGCGCATGGAAAACTCCACTGCTTTTTGGTTGATCACGGGCAGCATTCCGGGCATACCGAGACAGACGGGGCAAACGGCCGTATTCGGGTCTGCCTCCACGCTATCCACCACTTTGCAGCCACAAAACATCTTCGAGTTGGTCATCAACTCGGCATGTAATTCAATGCCAATAATCGGTTCGTAAGTTGTCATGCGTTATCCGTCATTCGTGTGTTATTTTTTTGATTGCAGCCATTGGCGCACATGGGCAATCAGGTCTTCAATGTTAGTTACAGTGGAGGTTTCTGGCTCATTTTTACCAGGTAGGTGCATATGGTGAGGAGTTGTTGCAATATGCGGCCAATGGGGGGCATTATCCCACTGTCGCCGCAGAAAGCCATCGGGTTCCATCCAATGGTAGGCATATTTGCGGCTGCCATCGGCAAATACATAATCACGTAATTGCAAGCGGCTGTCGTCGTTGAGTACGGCCGTCATCTGCAACAAATAAGCATCCCCCTCGCGTTCATAGCGGAGAATCGCCCAAGTCCTAAACAAGTCTCCATTTTGGTCAAATAAGCGCAACATGACGGCCTCAAGCTGTTTTCAGTGTATTTAGTTGCGATTCAATAGCGGCAATCGCATCGGTATACCATTGCCATTGAGCATAATCATCATCCGCGTCGAAATCTTCACTGCCTGTTGCTTCGTATTTCTCACGCATTTGCGCTAGCGACAAGCCCCATTTGCTTTGCAATGCTTGTACAGCCGCTTGGTAGCGAGACAATCTGCCCAAAAGAATCATGCGGGCCTGCTGCCGTGCCGCCATGAGGGGATCAACATAGCCCAACGATTGCAAAATACCATCAATTGTGTAGCTTGTTCCGCTGTTCATGGTCATACCTCCAGCCTGTTTTAGCGGGGTCATAGTTTGTTGGGTCGATCCCGCCTCACTAATTCTACCAGATCAGGCAAACGGCCGTGCTAATTTGACGCTAGCATTTATTCAACTCTGCACCAATGAGAGATGTCAGATGAAAAATGGGGTTTTGTCCTTCTCACAAAACCCCATTTTACGGTAACGAGTTTATGGTTTCAGTACGGTTGGCAAATAAAGATAATTGTCAAACCCCGTCATAGTCGGCGGCGGAGGGGCCACCCAGTCGCCAACCCAGATGAGGTGTACGGCCGTTCCCACATCCCCCGGCCCATCCCCAGTCGCTGTCAAACTCATGTCATACGCGCCGGAGGAGGCGGCGGCAGGCACATCGCCCACCACCCACACATCCATGTAGCCATTCACCGTCACCGCGCCAGTGATCGGGTCGCCCAAATCCGGGGCCGAACCATCGCCATGATAAACGCCCCACGACGCCCCCAAATCCGAATCCACGCTAAAGGTCACGTCCATCGTGCTGTTGGTGGTGACAAAATGATGGGCGGCAATCGTCTCCGATGGCTGCGCGACATGGCCGCCATCGCCGTGCAGTTCAAGCGCGGGCGAGGTTTCGTCTAGCAGCAGCGGCATTGGTCCCAGGCAGGTGATACCTTCGCCCTGGTAACTGGAGAGTTGGGTGGCCTGTTGCAGAACGGCCGCAGCCATTGGTGGATCCTGCCCCTCATAACAAATCTCAAAGGCCAGTTCACAGCCCACACAATTGTCGGGGAAAGCTGTCATGTCGAGCTTGGATTGCCCATACAGGCCATAGGTATCAGGTTCCAGATTCAGTCCTGGCGGGCAGGCGGCAGGGGTCACAGTATCCACATTCAGCGCCATCCAATATTCGTCGTTGGCGCGGGGCAGTGTATTTGCCAACAGCGTGGCGCGGTCTGCATCAAATTGCAATGTGCTGGTGATGTAGGCTGGATTGCCCACACTATATTCCACAAGACGCAGCGTGTGCTGCGAGGCGCTGTCATAAATTAAGGGGAGTTGGATGCTGGTTCCAGCTCCGGTGATGGGCATGGGCAGCCGCAGTGCAAAAAAGGTCTCGTCGCTTTGGAAAAAGTCCAGCCAATCCTGGCAGGTGGCCGTGTCTAGCGTTTGTCCCAGAATGTCTACCCACAGTTCGGTCTGCCAACTGTCAATCACGGTGGGTGTGGCAGGCTGCTGCGGGGCGACAGGGGCGGCGGATAGTGCCGTTGTGGTTTGGGCTGTTGCCGTTAATTCAGTGTAGAGAATGGCTGTGGGCGGCTGCCCTTCGATGCCCTCCAGTATCACGGCCAAACTTTCGGCGATGGTTTGACTGGTTACACCATCGGGCAGGTCAGGGGTGGTGTAGCCCACTGTAATTTGGGCGCTTTCGGCGACATCGGTGAAGAGGAAGGGCGGGGAACCGGTTTGCGGTGTGACCGAGAAGGTGAAGTCGGATGCGCCGGGCGGTGGTGTCCACATGAGGTCGGTAGTGAGACTGGGTTGGGAGCCAGTGAAGAATATGGTGCGGGTGACGGCCGTGTTGGGTACGGCCGTTATCTGATTCATCTCATTTGTATGTGGGCTGTAAATAGTTGGCTCGGCTCCCAAGAAGAAAGCAAAGGGTAAATTGAAGGCATATTTAGAAACGAAAGTGCTGCACGATGGCGCACAACTTGGCATAAACACAAGCAGTAGCAAAAAGGTGAAAACATTGCGGACAAAACGGCGGGATGCAAAAGGGGTTTGATTATGATACATGGTACGGCTCCTTTGTGTGAAACGAGACAAAAAACAGAGTGCTAAAACTGGGGTTTGGAGCTAGAGGCAAATGTTGAGTAATTCCTCTAGCTCTAAACCCTAAACTCCAGTAAAGGGATGAGAGATTGGAAACGAGCCTAATCTCTCAAAACCTCGTGTAAAAAATCAAGCAGGATAGCTTCGATGGGCGGTTGCAGGTTGTTTTCAACGCGGAAGAGTTCCATAGCGTGGCCGCCGTTGGGATAGATGGTGATTTGGTACTGCTCACCGTTGGCCGATTGGCAGGTAGTGACGGCCGTTTCATCACCCTCTGCGGCCACACACCACACTGGCTTGCCCTCCTCATCCACCAACGTTACCGCTTCGGCATAGTCCACGCCCAAATAGCTGCCCGGCGAGAGGGAGAGCGCCGCCTGGCACAATTCGCCACAGCCATCCACCACCGCATCGGAGCCAATGCTAGCACCAATGCCCACCATGCGCTGCGGGTCTACACCGGGCAGGGCGCTGGCGGTGGCGTAAGCGGCGTGGGCGTCGAGAATGATCCCTTCTTGTGAGAATTCTCCACCGCTTTCACCAAATCCGCGAAAGTCGAAGGTGAAGACAGCGTAAGATTCGCCCTCTAGCAGCGGCGGGAAAGGATAGGGGGTATCAAAGGCTTTTGCCCCTGCTGCGGCGGGGATGGACAGGCCGCGATTTTGCAGCCAGGCAGCCATCCCCACGTACTGCCAATCGGTCTGGTCGCCGCCGGCCCAGTGCATGAGCACGACAACGGGAGCGGGGTTGATGGCGGCAGGGTAGTATGTACCAACCCGGCTTGCGCCATCTTCTGTCTCAAATTCAATGCGCTGCGGATCAGACGGTAGTGGTGGCAGCGGGGTTGGTGTGGGCGGCACGGCCGTTTCGGTAGGTATGACCGTTGCCTCTGCCTCTGGTTCAGTTTCGATTTCGGCTGTGGGAGGCGGCTCTGGGGTATCGGCGGGGGCGGTTGTGGCTGTTGACGATTCATTGAGGGAGGTGGTGTCGGCAACGGCCGTGTCATTTACAGACACTTCGTCTACTGGCGCTGGCGTTGCTGTTGGCGAAACATTTTCGCCGCCACCGCAACTTAGCAGCCACAAGGAGAGAGCAACTGCGAAAAGGAAATGAGTCAAGGTGCGTTTCATGATGTTCTCCTGTATTTGATTGAGCGCGAGTAACCTATCTACCCTCAACTGACCTTGCTCCCCGCGCCTGATTTTGACAATATGAATACTATAAACGATTTTGTGCAACTTGTGAGGCCAATCTTTGGAAATCTCTTGACAAATAAATAATCTACATATAAACTATATCTAGTTAATTAATTTGAGGAAATTTTGATGAGTTACTCGCTGGCATTTTCACAAGCCATCATGACCGTTCTGTTTGTGGCCGACAAAGTTGAGCAAGGGTTTTATGACTTTGTACCCACGAAAGAATTGTCGGCAGCGCTAAATATTCCCCGGCCAACGGCCGTTAAAATCTTGGGCAACCTATCCAGCGCAGGACTCATCGAAACCCGTGAGGGGGCAAAAGGAGGTGTGCGGCTGGCGGTGGCAGCAGACGATGTCACCATGTTGGATGTGTTTAATGCTATCGAAACGGGCAAGCCCATGTTTCGGCATGATTTTGAACTGCGCGTGACGGGCGAAAAACCGACGCGTGCTCAAGGTGCTGTTCTTACCATTCTTACCGAGGCGGAAACGGCGATGCAAGAGCGGTTGGCACAAACGACCATCGCCAATTTGATCGTCATTCTCAATGAGTAGCCTCTTTTTTTATGCAAAACTATATATTATTTATATATAGTTTATAAATAAGATTTCAATAAAACAAGGAGATTGAATCATGAAATTAAAAGTATTGTTGCGCGTTATTGGTGTTGTGCAGTTAGTTTTAGGGCTGCTGTACCTGTTTATTCCCATGCAGTTTTTAGCGATGATGGGGCAGTCCGTACCGCAGCCGGATATTGCTTATCCACTGGGCATGTTGGCCGCACGCTTCCTGGCTTATGGCGTAGGCATGTTTGTCATTGCCAATGCGCCGGAGAAGAATCGGTTCTGGATCAACAACATGATTTTGATTCAGGTGGTGGATTTGGCCGTTGGCGTTTTCTACACGGCGACCGGCGTGGTCACACTGGCGCATTCAGGGTTCCCCATGTTCAACGCCACTCTTTTCATCATCTTGCTGACGTTGTGGCGGCCAAAAGCAGATACGGCCGTTCTACAACCCGGCCCTGCCAGTATCGGCAACTAGATTTTGTGGCGGCGAATGCAGGGCATGTGGACTGGTCTCTGCATTCGCCGTCCTTTTTGCAAAATGGGGTGTGAATATGCTGCTCAATTTGAATCAAAGAATAGAACGAATCGCAACAGGCAGATTTTTGACGTTGTTGCTGGTGATCATGGTTGTTCTGGGATATTTGATGATCTCTTCGGTTAGCCCGTCTGCGGAACTGATGGCGCTTGCCAACGGCCGTGATGTACCTGATACGCAGTTTTGGCGATCAGCCAGTACATTTTATCAGCAGATAGAAAATTATGGCGTGTACGGCCGTCGTCTATACCTGACCCGGGTTTCGCCAGTAGATATTTTTATTCCTATATCGCAGGCCCTTTTCCTCTCGGTGATGATGACGCTAGTATTTCGGCGGGCTTTTGCGCCGCAAAGCAGATGGCAAATGCTGAACGTGCTGCCCTTTGTGGCGATGGTCGGGGATTATCTGGAAAACATGAGCGTGGTGACGATGATGCTGGCCTATCCAACGCAGTTGACCGAATTGGCGACGGCATCAGCGGTGTTTACGGCCGTTAAATTCATTTTCTCCCTGGTTAGCATTGGCTGCATTGGGGTGGGGCTGCTGCTCTGGCTGTGGCGTAAGGGGGCCCGCAGATGAATTTCGCCCATTTCTTCCGTTATGTGCAGGATGCGCCCTGGTATGCCCATTTTTTGATGCCGGTACTGGAGGCGTTACGGCCGTTGCCGCCAAACGCTCATGTGCTGGATGTGGGCACGGGCGCAGGCAAGCTCATTGAATTGGGGCAGGCGGCATATCCGGGCTTGCGCTGGACAGGGGCCGACGTGGATGAGGTGATGCTGGCGGAGGCGCGGCAGAGGCTGTCTCTCCATCGCGTGCCACTGCATCATTTGCAAGAGGACGGCCGTTTACCTTTTGAAGATGGCGCGTTCGATGTTGTGACTTTTTGCTCGGTGCTGTTTTTGCTGCCTGATCCAGAGCCATTGTTGCAAGAAGCGCGGCGGGTGCTGCGCCCTGAGGGCCGATTGATTACCCTGACGCCAACGGGCAACGGCCGTCTCACTTTCACTGTGCTGCGTCAGATTGGTTGGCATCCGCACAACTGGACTTTCTTTTTGTGGCGCACGATGACGGCAGGAAACGGCCGTGCCTGGGCGCAGAAAAACACATTGCCTACTTTTGCACAACAAACCCGTGCCGCATACAGTCAGCAGCACGGGTTTCAGGGGCTAGCCGTAATTGAAGTGATAGATTGGGTGGCAAAGAGCAGTTTGCAAACTAGCCGTGCTTACGCATGAACTTCTCCAGCCGGTTCAACGCCTCTTCAATCTTTTCGTAGGCGGTGGCGTAGCTGGCACGCATGAAACCTGCACCGCTGGCCCCAAATGCCTCGCCGGGAACCATCGCCACTTCTTGCTCCTCCAGCAGCTTCATGGCGAAGGTGTCGCCATTCATACCGCTGCGGACGATGGAGGGAAAGGCGTAGAAGGCGCCTTTTGGCTCGAAGCAGTCCATGCCCAAGGTATTGAACCCATCAACGATGAGGCGGCGGCGGCGGTCATACTCCTGGCGCATCGTTTCCACAGCGTCGTTGGCGGCGGGGTTGGTGAGGGCGACAAAAGCGGCGGCCTGTGCGGTAGTGGGTGCAGACATGATGGTGTACTGGTGGATTTTGCGCATGGCGCCGAGCAGGTCGGGGTTGGCGCAGGCATAGCCAATACGCCAGCCGGTCATGGCGTAATCTTTGCTAAAACCGCCGAGTAGGATGGTGCGGTCTCTCATGCCGGGCAGACTGGGGACGCAGGTATGCGGCACGCCGTAAACCAGCCGGTCGTAGATTTCATCGGAGATGATCAGCAGGTCGTGCTGCTCGGCGACGGCGGCAATCTCTAGCATCCGTTCGCGGCTCATCACCGCGCCGGTGGGGTTGTTGGGGTAGCCGAGGTGGATGACTTTGGTCTTGGGGGTGATGGCGGCAGCGATGTCTTCGGCGGTGACTTCAAAATTGTTTTGCACGTAAGTGGGAACCATCACGGGCACGCCGCCAGCAAAGCTGACTTCGGGGGCATAGGAGACGAAGCAGGGTTCGGGAATGATCACTTCGTCGCCGGGGTCGAGAACGGCCGTCATGGCCAAATAAAGTGCCTCGCTGACGCCCACAGTGATGATGATTTCGTCGGCGGGGTCGTACTGTACGCCGTACAACTTGTGCAAGTGTTGGCTGAGGGCGGTGCGTAATTCAACCGTACCGCTGTTGGAGGTGTAGGAGGTTTCGCCGCGATCCAGAGAAGCGATGCCCGCTTTGAGGATAGGTTCGGGCGTCACAAAATCAGGCTCGCCGATGCCCAATGAAATCACGTCTTTCATGGTAGCGGCAATATCGAAGAATTTGCGAATGCCGGATGGGGGCGTATTTTGGACTCGTTGGGAAATGTAGGTGCGCATGTCGTTTCCTTATTTTGTCATTCGTTATTGTTTACAGATTCCAGATTACGAATGGTGTAGTTCAATAATTGAATTGTCTCCAATAAATAGTTTAACAGATTGCCCGACAATGCGGGTATTTTCGCCGATGAGGCTGTCTTCAATGATAGCATTTTCGATGTGCGCCCCGGCATCAATGATGCTGTTGCGGATGATGCTGTTTTTGATGACAGCGTTGGCGCCGATGCTGACGTAGGGGCCGAGGACGGAGGCGTCGATGACGGCCGTTTCATGCAAAAACACCGGTGGCAGCGCCGTAAAATCCATTGCATAGCTCAGGTCAATGATGTCTTCGGTTACGCCATAGCCAAACCCTAGCAGCCGTTTGTTCGCTTCCAGCATGAAGTCTGGTTTGCCTGCGTCCAGCCAGATGATGGTAGGTTGGGCTTTGAATCGTGCCCCTTGTTCCATCATTACTTTGTAAGCGTCTACGAGGTAGTATTCGCCTTTGGTTTGATGGCCGTCTTGAATGACGGTTTGCAGGGCGGTGCGGAGGGAACGGCCGTTGCGGAACCAGTAAATTCCGGCGATTACATTTCGGTGCTCAAACCCGGCTGGCTTCTCGATGAAGTCAGTGACAAAGCCCGCTTCGTCTGTAACCACCACGCCAAAGGTGCGCGGGTCTTCCATCTCCTGCACCAGCAGCACGCCGTCCACGCTGGCATCGGGAATGGCGTTGTAATGGGCGTCCACAATGCCATCGCCAAAGGCAATCAGCACATCCTCATCGTCGTCAATGTGGTGACGCGCTACCCAAATGGCGTGGGCCTGTCCCAGCGCCTCTTCCTGCACCACAAAGTGCATGGTCAGGTGCGGGTAGTTTTCGCGCAGCCACGCTTCAATTTCGTCGCCCTTGTAGCCAACGACGAAAATCACTTCGTTGCCTGGCGCTTCCGTCACGTCGGACATTAAGTTGAGCAAGTGGCCGATGATGGTGTTGCCTGCCACATGCAGCAGCGGCTTGGCGCGGCTCCAGGTGTGCGGTCTCATGCGTGTGCCGTATCCGGCGAGGGGGATGATGATTTTCAATGATGTGTCTCCTTATGTGTGCATCATGTTGAGAGTGCTTGTTGCGTTTTACGTATCAGATCGAACACCATTTTAGCATCGTCAATCATGTCAAAACTGGGTGGCATATTTTGATTGAAGACATGCAAACTTGTACTGACAATCCAGTAGGTATTTGCTGGGGCCGAACCGAAAAGAATGGTTCCCGTTTTATTGTGGTGTTGTGTGAGACTCATGTCCGATACGGATTGTAAGTTTAGTGACCTAATTTTTGGGGCATTGGAATTGGAAGTAATGATGATTCGTTTATTGGTTAGCGCATAAGATAAATTTTTGCGTATTTGTAAATCCTTGAGAAATGATCCAACTCCCATGAAAAGCATTTGGGCGATGCCAAGTACCATAAAAATCAGAAGGAATTTGGGGATATCGTTACTTAATATTCCATATATCCAGGCAATTGACGTTCCCAGCCCAAATAAAATAAAGACAATAACAAATTTGTCAAAAGAACGAAAAATAATACCTTGCTGGGGACGACCGCTCCAAACAATACGCTCTCCACTTTCTAGTTCATCCTGAAACGCAAATGACGGCTCATTCCACATAAAACCCCTCCTTATTTCTGTTAAATAATTACGCTATTTATTTGCTTGTTCATACGCAAACGCCGCATTCAAGATCGTTGCTTCTTGCAGGGTGTTGCCGATAAGCTGCAAGCCAATGGGCAGGCCTTTGCTGTCGAAGCCACAGGGCACGGAGAGGCCGCAGCTTGCGCTGAGGTTCAGGGATAGGGTGAAGATGTCTGCTAAGTACATGCTCAGTGGATCATCTGCGCGGTCGCCGATTTTGAAAGCAGTGGTAGGGCTGGCGGGGCAGGCGATCACGTCTACCTGCTCAAAGGCATTGAGGAAGTCTTGTTTGATGAGGGTGCGCACTTTGAGCGCACGGCCGTAATACTCATCATAATACCCCGCACTAAGCGCATACGTGCCCAGCATAATGCGCCGCTTGGCTTCTGGGCCAAAGAGGGAGCGCGTCTTTTTCACGCTGTCGATCATGTCGCTGCCGGGCTGGCGCGGGCCATAGCGCACGCCGTCGTAGCGGCCGAGGTTGGCGCTGGCTTCGGCGGGGGCGATGAGGTAGTAGACGGGCAGAGCGTAGCGGGTATGCGGCAGGCTGATCTCGTGGATTTCCGCGCCTAACGCTTCCAGCTTGGCAATGGCATTGCGCACGGCCGTTTCCACATCCGGTTCAATCCCTTCAATAAAGTACTCGGCGGGTACGCCCACCTTCAATCCTTTGATGTCACCCGTCAGCGCCGTTTCATAGTTTGGTACAGGCACATTCAGCGAGGTGCTGTCGCGGCGATCATACCCCGCCGTCACCTGGAAGAGGGCGGTGGCGTCGGCGACGGTGCGGCCAAATGTGCCCACCTGGTCTAGTGACGAGGCAAAGGCGACGACACCCCAGCGAGAGATACGGCCGTAAGTTGGCCGCAATCCCACCACGCCACAAAATGAGGCGGGCTGGCGCACGCTGCCGCCAGTGTCTGTGCCCAATGCGCCGTAGGCCATGTTTGCGGCGACGGCGGCGGCGCTGCCACCGCTGCTGCCGCCGGGCACACGCTCTAAATCCCAGGGGTTGCGCGTGGTGAAATAGGCGGAATTTTCCGTGGACGACCCCATCGCAAATTCATCGGTGTTGGTCTTGCCGAGGATAACGGCGCCCGCTTCCTTCAATTTTTGCACGACAAAGGCATCGTAGGGGGGAATGAAGCCTTCTAAAATTTTGCTGCCGGCCGTTGTCGGCGCACCGGCCATGCTGATGATGTCTTTGATGGCAATGGGCACGCCCAGCAGCGGCGATTGCTCGCCAGCGGCCAGTCGTTGGTCAGCGGCGGCGGCCTGCTCTAGCGCCATCTCATCGGTGAGGGTCAGGTAGCTTTTGATGTCGTTGTCTTGTTCAACGATGCGATCCAGCATCGCTTGCGTCACTTCAATGCTGCTGGTTTCACCCTGGCGCAGCGCCTGGCGTAGCTCGGTCAATGATAGTTCAGGTAGGTTCATATTACCTCGTGCGGTGATGGCCTTTGCCATCTTGTTGCTATTCGTTGATTGGTATTGGCTCGCCCAAGATGGGGGCGGGCTGCTGGCGAATGGTGTCCCAGAGGGCAACGGCCGTTGCCAATGTCTCGCGTACTTCATACCAACGGGCGTCGCGGTAGGGCTGAAGATCGGCGGCTACCCCCACAACATCCATTCCCAGGCGTTGGCAGGTAAACAAGGCACGCGGCAGGTGGAACTGCTGCGTCACCAAAATGGCCGAGTCCAGTTGGAAAATCTCGCGGGCGCGGTAGCAGGTGTCGTACGTGCGCCGCCCGGCGTAGTCTGGCTGAACGTCGTCGGGAGTGACGCCGCGTTGGATGGCGTATTCCATCATCGCCCCTGGCTCGTCGTAGTTGGTGGTGCTGTTGTCGCCGCTGACGAGGATTTTTTGCACAGTGCCATCGTGGTAGAGTTGGATGGCTGTGTCCATGCGATCCATTAAAACGGGGCTGAGACGGCCGTTTCCATACACCGCTGCGCCAAACACAATAGCAACCTGATGGTTGGGGGCGGTGTCCGGGGTGTAGATGGAACGGCCGTACCACCACTGCACGCCCTTTCGCCAGATAAAGGGTGAGAGGGCAATGAATAGGCAAACGGCCGTGCCGTACATGAGCAATTTTCGCTTCCTCGACAAACTAAAACCTTGTTTTTTGAATGATATATTTGTTTATGGCAACGTTGGTTGTACGACATCCCAAACTGCTTCAGGATGTTTGGCAGCAACTTGCAATAATATACGAGCAGAACCGTGCGGAGTGCGGCGTCCCTGTTCCCAATTTTGTAAAGTTTTAATACTGATGCCTAAAAGTGCAGCAAACTCGCTTTGTGAGAGTTGATATTGCTCACGAATTTGCCTGACATCTGGCGCTTCGATTGTAAAAGTTCGTGACGGCTCTTTTTCGCCACGCAATATGGCTCCGCCTTCACGGACACTTTCTAGTAACTCATCAAATAATTCATCGTTCATAAGAGCTCTGCCTCAACTAATTTCCTGAGCATTTTTAACTGAGCAGATGTTAAATCATCTTGTACACTTTTGGGATACATCAAAAGCATGAGTAGCCGCTCTTGTTCAACTGCCCAATAGTAAATGACACGCATACCGCCACGTTTACCTCGTCCCCGTAACATCCAACGTACTTTGCGTAACCCTCCGCTTCCTTTGATTATCGCGCCCATTTCTGGGCGGATAATCAATTCCGTTTGAAGCTGGCGATATTCATCATCGCTCAACAATGCGCGTACCTGACGGGTGAAAATTGACGTTTCAACGATGATCATCTTGTTATTACACAACCAGAGTATACGCCATTGGCGTACAGGGTGTCAACCAAATTGTGGGGTCGCTGTACTTCCCAAACTTGCAAATTGGTTTATTCGTCCAGTACGGATTGGATGAGAAATTGATTATTGGCTTGCTGGGGGGCGTTGTGGAGGGTGTCTTCGATGGGCAAGGATGGCTCAACCACATCCTCGCGCAGGACGTTGTGCTGGGCGATGGCGTGGGCGGTGGGGGGCACGCCCTCCAGGTCTAGTTCGTTGAGCATGGCGGCGTAGTCGAGGACGGCCGTTAGCTGTTCCCGGTACATCTCTTTTTCGGCGGGCGTCAGTTCCAGCCGCGCCAGATGGGCAATATGTTCGACATCTTTTTGTGTTAGAGCCATGCGGGGGATTATAGCCAGTGACCAAAGGGAGGCAAACAGCTTGAATTGATGCTGTATAGCGTGCCTAATATAATACATTTACCCAATTGCTTTAGTGGCATTGTTGCTAAGTGAGCCAAACACGCAAGCAAGAAATAAGCAGTTTTCGAAAAGAGGAGTCATCATGGGAAAGGTCAAGCAAGGGTTTTTCATTTGGTTAGTTGCACTAATGATAGGTTCGTTTGTTGCTTGTCATCAGTCTGATGTTAACGAGGTAGCTGTGGGGGAAACGGCCGTTCCCTCTGCCACCATTCAACCTACCTTAACCGCTACAAAAACGCCGTTGCCAACTGTCACCAACACACTTTCACCTTCACCCACTACGACTTTTACACCCCTTCCGCCAACCACAACGGCAACACAGACATTGCCGCCTACCATGACGCCAACGCCTACAGAAACGCCATTCCTAACAACGACGCCTGTGCCTGCGGAATTGATTTTGGAGCAATTTCCTTTAGAAGTAGGGATGGTGCGCGTTTATCAGGTTACATACACTTATGCGGTAGATATTTTGCCAGACCATTTCTCGTATATAACTGATTCTTGGACAGGTCTGGTGACAGAAACCATTATGTCGCAGCGCCAAGAGGGAACAAGATTGATTTTTAGAGCGAAAATTACCGGTGATCCCTGGTATTTTGATGGTGAAGAGGTCATTTTAAAAGACCATACAATTGTATATGTGGTGGAACAAGACGGGATTCGCAGGGAGGGTATCAAGATATTTCAATTTCCCATTGGTCTGGATGCTTCTTGGGATGCCTGGCAGGATTATTCAGGTAATTCTCCTGGTTGGTATGGTTGGGTAGTGAGCGACATTAAGGATGTCATTACACCAGCAGGCTATTTTACAGATTGTTGGCAGATGTTTATGATGACCCAGCCAGATTCTTCAACCATGTCAATTTGTCCCGGTACAGGTATTGTGGAGTGGGCCGGTTTCCAGCATGGGCCAATAGATGATACGTCATGGGTGTTGTATTGGATGGGAGAAGAAACGCCTGCTGATGAATGAGGATGATTAATCGCCAACGGCCGTTTGTATCGTCTCTCCCTCTTCATCATCCCCGTAAAACTTGACGCGGAATTCCTCTTCCGTCCAGAAATTCTCTTTCGAGGTTAGTTTGTCAATGTAAAGCACCCCGTTCAGGTGGTCAATTTCGTGCTGGAAGATGCGGGCATCCCAATCAAACACCCGGTAGCGCACTTTTTTGCCGTAGCGGTCTTGTGCTTTGACGCGAACGGCCGTATATCGCTCCACTTCTCCCAGGTAGCCAGGAATCGAAAGACAGCCCTCAACGCCATCTATCACGTCTTTTGACGTCCAAATAATTTCTGGATTAACCAACACATACAGATCGCGCGTGCCCTCAATTTCATTGCCCTCATCATCCACATCGGCCAGCGTTTCAATCACGGTGAGGCTGATAGACTTGCCAATTTGTGGCGCAGCCAGCCCCACGCCCGGTGCTTCGCGCATGGTCTCAATCATGTCGTCAATGAGCTGCTGCAATTCGTCGTCAAATTTTGTCACCGGCTGCGTTTTCTGCCGCAAGATGGGGTCCGGTAAAGTCACAATCTCTAAAATAGCCATAAGTCCTTAATCAGATAGCGAGGTTGTTTTCTATCCTCTCGCTTTATAGTCCAAATTCATTAGGTGGCGGGGTGCGCCGCGGAATGCGCCCCTGTTCCATTGCCTGTTTATACACATCCAGCAAAACAGCGTATTCTTTACGCCGTTGTGCACCCTCTTTGACCCGCTGCTTTTGCTGGAACTCATCCAGCCGCTTGAAAATATCACTTTGAATGACGCTGGGCTGGGGAATATCCTCAAAAGTAATGTCCGATTCAGCGCCTGCTGTCTCGATAGAAACCATACCAAAATTGAAAATGGTCTGCAAGAGGCCGGGGCGGCTGGCGTTGACATTCTGAATATTGCTTAAGGCGGCTTGCTTACGGCTTTCGCCAAAACCAAAGGGACGGCGATCAATGTCGATAACCAGGCGGTCAGTTAATTGGAAGGTATCGTTGCGCCAATCTTCTACATTCCAAACGAGCCAGGCTAGGTCGCCCGTAATTAGCAGCAGCGCAATGGGCCAAAATTGGTTGATGGGAATCATAAAGGCCTTGGTAACGGCGAACAGCCCCAGGCTGATAAACAGTAGCAGTCCCAGCGGCCAGGCGATGTTGCGCAACAGTACGAAGAGGTGTTTGCGATAGGTGATGACGCCGTTTTCTTCGACGCGCCATTTGTAACGCCGCCGCAATCGCTGCGAAAACGATTCGCCTTGTTTGACTGGGGCGCTGGTTTCAACATCTTCGTCTTCTATGACCTGCAACGGCCGTTTCGCCTGAAAATGTTTCTCTACCGACTCGCGCATTACCGCCTGTTCACGTCCGGCATCCAGCGCCTTCACGCGTTCACTGAGGCGGTTGAGCGTGTCGCGCACCAATGTGGGGTCATCAATATTGTCAAAATACACCGTGCCAGCCTGTGCCGCCGTGGTGATGCGTGCCGTGCCAATGTTGAAGAGATTAGTCAGCAAATTGGGCTTGTCAATTTCCACACTTTGCACTTTATCTATAGAAATCTTCACCACATCTGTGCGGAAGGTACGCAAATTAAACTCGCGGTGTACCAGATGCTTGTTTGTGATCACAAAGTAATCGTTGCGCCAATCCAGGTAATTGAAACCCAGCCAAAGTAGCAGCACAAACAGAATGAGTGCCGAACCGCCAAACGAAACGAGCAGCCCCATGCCGCCAGTGGGCATGGTGGGCAGAAAAACGTAAATGAGCATAAGAGCGAGAACGATCAGCGAGCCGGGAAGCAGCAAGCGCAGCAGCAAATTGTACCGGCTGCGCCGTGATTGGTACTCTACCAATTCGTCGGGGAGCAGGCTGATGGCGCTGCTTTTGCGGTCGCCTTTGGCGCGGATTTTTTGCACCTCTTGCCATGCTTCTTCCGATAGCCCGGAGAGGATATTGTCGCTCTGGTCGTAGACAGGTTCCAGGTTGGGCAGGACTTGTTTGTTCTCATCCAAAAATTGCAAGAAGTCGCTGCCCTTGATGATGAGGACACGGCCGTTCCCCTTACCCAGCACCGTTGCAGGCTGCGCGTCAGGCGCAAACAGCCACCTTTCCCCAAAATAATCCCCTGGCAGGTAAGAGCGCGAACCGCGTGTAATTCCCTGTTCATCAACGGTCTTGGCAAACAAACGGCCGCTGCGCAAAATGTACAAGCTGTCTGCCACATCACGCTGATAGGCGATGATGGCATCATTTTCAAATGCATACTCCTGACTGATGCCTGCCAGCGCTTCTATTTCCTCATAAGTCAGTGTCTGAAAAATGGGGAGTTGGGCGAGAAAATCCAGTCTACTTGTCACTGCGCACTTCCTACTTGCCTTTACCAATTTATGGGTTTGATTGAATCCCGTTCACGTCGTTTTGTTAGCGAGTATTTTAACATAACAAAAAAAAGTTGTATAGTTGGCGAACCACTTCTCGACTGACGGCTGGCTTGTCACACCCTTCCCCGTGATGTATGATCGCCGCCAGTATTAGGACTGGAAAGCTGGGTGAGTGATGCCTGCAATTTTAAGTCTGTTCAACATTGTTTCGCTCTTCTACATTTTTCGCAGCTTGCAATTAACGGCCGTCATCTGGCGAGAACGTCAGACTCTCCAATACCCTCCCCTGACCCATCATCAAAAACAGCTAGCCGAACAAGCCTCATTCTTCATTGCTGTGCCCGTTGGCGTCTTCTTCCACGAACTCTCACACGCGTTGGCCGTATGGGCGTTTGGCGGGCAGGTGGCTGAATTTGGCTACCGTGCCTTTTGGGGCTACGTCGTGCCCAGTGGCACGTTCACACCCACGCAGGATTGGTTTATCAGTCTGGCAGGCACGTTAGGGTCCCTTCTTTTTGGCCTGACCGTTTGGCTGATTTTCCGTCAATCGCGCCAGCCAGCCTTGCGCTACTTTGGCCTGCGTGCTTTTCGTTTCCAAACGTTCTTCTCCCTCATTTACTATCCTGCCTTCACCCTCCTCGGCTTTGAAGGGGATTGGGCCACCATTTACAATTTTTCGGCAACGCCGCTGTGGAGTGGGGTAACGGCCGTGTTCCACCTCATCCTCCTCTTTCTCTTCTGGCAAGGGGATCGGCGAGGTTGGTTTGAGATGGTTGCCCACCAGGACATGGCCGAGCAGCAGGTGTTTGAGCGAGCAACGGCCGTCAACACCTACGACGAAAAAACCCAACTGCAATACATTGCCGCATTGCGGCGCGGCGGCGCAGTCAATCAGGCAAAAACTGCCCTGCGTTCACTGCTGGCCCAAAATCCAAATAGCGGTGCCGCTCACCTGGAAATGGCAGCCGTGCAAGCCAGCGGCAAACGCCACATTTCCACCTCTGCAATAGACCATGCCCGCAAAGCCTTGAGCCTCGGACTGCCCAACAACACCAGCGCTGCCTACGCTCACCAATTACTGGGCAGTTATGCCCTGGACGTCAGTCATTTTGATGATGCCTTCAACCATTTCAGCCAGGGTATTGCACTCCTAAAGACTATTCCCGACGCCGAACAACCGGCGGCTCAACTCGCCTACCTCTTTCGCCAACGCAGCCTGACTTACCGCAGGCGCGGCCAGGAGACAGAGGCACTACAAGATATGCAGCAAGCTCTGATTCAGGCGCAACGCACAAATAGCGAACAAATCACGGATTTTTACCAGAAAGAACTGGCGGCATTTGGGCCGAAAAACCGTTGACAACTGTCACATAAAAATAAGGACTAATGACAGTAGACAGACTAGATTAATTATCGCTATGCTCAAGTTTATGCAAGATAAACCGGCACAAACAAGCATAAAAGGTGGTGATGTAATCAGCTAATTACACAAGAGGAACATGGCTCATTATCAAACGAGTCTAACAATGTTTTGACTAAACTAACTGGCATCATGCCACTAAACTGAGGAGAGAAACTCAATGAAACAGAAACGCCTATGGACAATTTTATTGTTGGTTGTGATTATGAGTTTGCTGCTGGTAGCTTGTGGTGGTGGCAACAATGAACCCGCCGCAAATACTGGTGAAGAAGAGACATCTGCGCAACCTGCTGAAAACACAACCGTTGAAGAACCTGTAGCTGAAGAACCGGCGACGACGGACGAAGGCGGCTATCAAATCCCCGCCATCGAAGATGGGAAATACAACGTAGCCTTCGTATACGTTGGCCCCCACGACGATGGTGGCTGGAGCCAGGCGCATGACGTTGGCCGCATGTATGTCGAAGACAACGTAGCCGATGTGCATACCGCCTACGTGGAAAACGTAGCCGAAGGCGCTGACGCCGAACAGGTGATCCGCTCCCTGGCCCGTAAAGGGTTTGACGTTATCTTCACGACTTCCTTTGGCTATATGGATGCCTCCGAAATCGTTGCTGACGAATTCCCAGATGTGGACATCATCCACCTGACCGGCTACAAGGCTAATGAAGCTAACTTTGGCAACTTGATGGGCGCAATGGAAGACATGAAATACCTGGCCGGTATGCTGGCCGGTTCTCGCGCCAAGATGGATGGCAATCCGAAATTGGGTTACATCGCCACCTTCCCCATCCCGGAAGAATTGCGATTGGGCAACGCCTTCTCCCTGGGCGTGCAGCAAACCTGCCCCGAATGTACGGTTGATGTGCGCTGGATCTTCACCTGGCATGATCCCATCCTGGAAAAAGAAGCAGCTTCCTCTCTGTTTGACGGCGGTGCGCAAGTTGTGATGACTGGCGCCGACACTCCGGCTCCGGCCGAAGCGGCTCCTGATGGCAAATGGGGCATCACCTACGACTACAGTGGCAACTGCGTTGTGGATGCCTGCCTCACCTCCATGTACTGGAATTGGGGCGTTGTGTACGCACGCATCGTGGAAGAATCCCGTGACGGCACCTGGGTCGGTGGCTGGGAATACTTTGATGCTGACAGTGGCGCATTAGGTCTCTACGGCTTCATGGATGGCGAGACGATGCAGCCCGGCGCAGCCGAAATCCCGGCTGAAGACCTGGCGCTTATCAACGATACGTTGGACAAGATGCTGGCCGGTGAGTTTACACGCTTCGACGTTTTCAAAGGCCCCATCACCGACAACCAGGGTAATGTCGTCTTGGAAGATGGCGTGAGCCTGGAGCAGCTTGACCTGGATGGCTTCTCCCAGTTTGGCAGCGAGTGCAAGACCTGCATGTACTGGTGGAACGAGAATATCACGGCTGAACTACCTGAACTTGAGTAGCGAGAGTTAGCGCAAGAGCTAGAGGGAGTATTTTTCTTCTAGCTCTTGTTTTTCTCGTCTGATTTTTTATGAAAGTAAGAGCTAGGGGAGGCGCTTCTTCCTCTAGCTCTATCTCTATCCTCTAGCTCTTTGGAGATGCGTTATGTCTGAAACGCCCTATGCTGTTGAAATGAAGGATATTGTGATCCGTTTTCCTGGCGTGCTGGCGAATGACCATGTGAACCTGACGCTAAAACAGGGCGAAATTCATGCGCTGTTAGGTGAAAATGGGGCGGGTAAAAGCACGCTGATGAATGCGCTGGCCGGGCTGTATAAACCGGCGTCAGGCATTATGAGGGTATTTGGAGAGACGGTTAATTTTAATTCGCCGAAGGATGCGATTGCCAGGGGAATTGGCATGGTGCATCAACATTTTATGTTGGTGCCGACGCAAACGGTGACGGAAAATATTTTGCTGGGGCTGAACGAGCCGCGTTTTTTCATGAAGCTGGCGGAATATGACCAGAAAATTCTGGCGCTGCAAGATCAGTTTGGCCTGCGTGTCGACCCGACGGCGAAGGTCTGGCAGCTATCGGTGGGGGAACAACAGCGGGTGGAGATTTTGAAGACGCTGTATCGCGGGGCGCAGATTTTGATTATGGATGAGCCAACGGCCGTTCTTGCGCCCCAGGAAATTGATGAGTTGATGAAGACGATGCGCTCAATGGTGGATCAGGGCAAGTCTATTATTTTTATCAGCCATAAATTGCATGAGGTAACGGCCGTTGCCGACCGCGTCACCGTGCTGCGAAAAGGTAAAGTTACCGCCGAGGGGCACAGCATGGAAGGGTTGACCAAGCGGGATTTGGCCCGCCTGATGGTGGGGCGCGGCGTGATTTTTGCGGTGGAGAAAAAGCCGCAGGAACCGGGCGATGTGGTGCTTTCTGTCAAAGACGTAGAAGCGGAAAACGACAAGGGCGTCCCTGCGCTGCGGAAATTGTCATTGGAAGTGCGTGCGGGTGAAATTTTAGGCATCGCGGCGATTGCCGGGAATGGGCAGAGCGAGTTGGCGGAGGTGGTGACGGGGTTACGGCCGTGCACAGGCAGCGTCAAAATCAACGGCAAAGAAGTTGCCAACAAACCGCCCATCGTTGCCATTAAACAAGGCATGGCCCATGTGCCCGAAGACCGTACTGGCGTGGGCAGTGCCCCCAACATGACTATCACCGAAAACACGATCATGAAGTGCTACCGTGAAAACCCCATCGGCAATGGCTGGAGCATTAACTTTACCAATGCGCGGCAGCGGGCACGCACGCTCAAAGAGAAATACGATATTTTAGCGCCCAGTGTGCGCACGATGGCCCGCAAATTGTCGGGCGGCAACTTGCAAAAGGTAATTTTGGCCCGCGAGATTTCGGCCCAGCCGCAGTTGATGGTGGCTGTCCAGCCGACGCGCGGCCTGGACGTGGGAGCGATCGAATCCATTCAAACGTTGTTGTTGGAGCAGCGGGAAGCGGGAACGGCCGTGCTGCTCATCTCCGAGGAAATGGAAGAGCTTCTGGCCCTCAGCGACCGCATTGCCGTCATTTCTGATGGCCGGATTATGGGCATTGTGGATGCGGACAAGGCGGATATTAACGAAATTGGGCTGATGATGACGGGAACGGCCGTGCCCGCTAAAAGCATGGAGGCAGCAGGATGAACCTACCATTTACCATAAAATTTGAAAAACGAGTTGAAGACATCCCCAAATGGCTGCCCGCCGCAACCTCGATTGGCTCCGTGCTTATCGCCTTCATTGTCAGCGGCATCATTCTGAAGATTATCGGCGGCCAACCGCTGCTCGTCCTCAAATTCTTCTACGAGGCCACTTTTGGCAGTTGGGCCACTTTCTCCGACACAATCGTCAAAGCCACGCCGTTGATTTTGGTCGGTTTGGCCTGCGCTGTCGCTTTTAAGATGAAATTATGGAACATTGGCGCGGAAGGGCAATTTTACATCGGCGCGTTTGCCGCCAGCCTGGTGGTATTAATCCCAATGGTTTCCCCGGACAGCCCGAAAATTGTTGTCATTGGCTTGATGATGCTCATGGGCATGTTGGGCGGCGCAATCTGGGGCTTTTTCCCCGGTTATCTCAAAGCCCGCTTCCAAGTTAATGAAATTATCACCACGCTGATGCTCAACTACGTCGCTGTGTTGTGGAACAATTTTTGGATTTTCGACAAATGGAGCGACGGCGGCTTCCAGATGACGCCGACCTTTGAGAAAAATGCCTGGCTGGCCCGTGTGACCGATTATGCCCGCGAGTACAGCGCCTTTATTGATGAGGGGGGGGGGCTGGCGAAATTTTTGACCAGTATCGGATTGGATCGGATTTCGGGGATGACGCTGCATGTCGGTGTGGCTTTTGGCATTGTAGCGGCCGTTTTTATGTGGTGGATTTTTGATCGCAGCCGCTGGGGTTACGAAATCAAGCTCATTGGCGACAACCCCAAAGCGGCGCGTTACGCTGGGCTGAATATCACCCGCAACATTGTGCTGGTGATGATGGTTTCCGGCGCGCTGGCCGGGTTGGCCGGGATGTCGGAAATCACCGGCGTTGTCCATCGTTTACAAGAGCGCATTTCGCCGGGATATGGCTTTACGGGCATCATCGTGGCCTGGTTAGCCAAGCTCAACCCGTTTGCCGTGATCATCGTCGCCATTTTGTTTGGCGCGTTGATTGTGGCCGGGCGCGAATTGCAGCCGTCTGGCCTGGCGTCCATGCTCCAGGGCATCATTCTCTTTATGGTGATTAGCAGCGATGTGCTGCTGCGTTACAAAGTTAAACTGGTACGCACGCAAACAGCGGTGGAGGCAGCATGAATTTAGAGATTATTTTACACGCGGGATTAGCGACAGGGACGATTTTGCTGTTTGCAGCCATTGGCGAAATTTTTGCCGAGCGTGCCGGTATCCTCAACCTGGGGGTTGAGGGGATGATGCTGCTGGGCGCGATGGCCGGGTTTAGTACCTCGTTGGCGACAAATAATGCGTGGTTGGGCTTGGTAACGGCCGTACTCGCCGGCGGCGTTCTCAGCTTGGCGCATGGCCTTGTCACCATCCACTTTCAAGCCGATCAGGTCGTCAGCGGATTGTCACTGACATTTTTGGGAACCGGGCTGGCGCTGGTGTTTGGCGAAGGGCTAACCGGACAAACGCCGCCCCTGATCCCCTCCTTCGACATTCCTGGACTGGCCGCCATTCCCTTTATCGGCCCGGTCTTTTTTGAGAATCACAGCTTGCTGGTGTACGTGGGCTATTTGTTCACGCCGCTGGCCTGGTATTACATCAATCGCACCCGGCCGGGGATGCACTTGCGTGCTGTGGGTGAAAAGCCGTCGGCGGCCGATACGATGGGCATTAACGTGTATCGGCTGCGTTACTTTTACGTGTTTGTGGGCGGCTGTCTGGCCGGTTTGGCCGGGGCGACGATTAGTTTGGCCGTGTCGCCGGGCTGGTACAGCGACCAGACCACATCGGGACAAGGCTGGATCGCAGTGGGTTTGGTGATTTTTGCCCAATGGGATCCGCTGAAGGCGGCGTTGGGCGGCTATCTGTTTGGCGCGTTGCGGCGCGGCATTTTGGATTTGCAAGGCCCGGCGTTATTGCTTGGCATGACAAACCCACTGTACATCAACTCCAATTTCAGCTTTTTCTTGAAGATGACGCCGTACATTTTAACGATTTTGGCACTGGTGCTGGGGTCGCGGGCGGCGATGAAGAAGCGCCTGGGTGCGCCAGCGGCATTGGGTGTGCCCTATATTAGAGGGGAGCGGGGATTGTAACGACCGTCCATGTTATAATTTGGTTATGATGGATAAGTCACTGGCTGAACAATATCGAATGCGCTGGCAGGCTGTTGCTGAAATTGAAATTTCGGAACAGCGACAAGCCTCTTTTTCGCAGCGGTGGCAAAAACTTAACGCAATCGTGCGCATGGTGGCCGCATTGGGTTTGAAGCCGGAAGTAGATTTGGCTCAAGAACAAATTGTGTATACACGTTGGAATACTTTGCGGGAATGCTATTTGGCAGAGGTTGAAGAAAAACGGCCGTGACTGCAACCGATCCACTCATCCCCCTCCTGGCGCCAATCCAAGCCTTACAAAGCTTGATTGAACAATTCAATAATCAGGGCATCATTATTGGCGGCGTGGCTGCCAGTATTTTGGGTAAACCCCGCTTGACTGCCGATGCGGATGCAATGCTGCTGCTATCAGTTGAGGATGTTGCAGAATTATTAACGGCAGCACAAGAAAAAGGCTTGAGTCCTCGTTTGCCTGATGTCGAAGCGTTTGCTCGCCGTAGTCGGGTGGTGCTCCTTCGTCATGAAAAAAGTGGTATTGACGTGGATATTTCGCTTGGACTGCTTCCATTTGAAATTGAAGCAGTTGAACGCAGCCAAGAATATGATATAGGCTCGTTTCAAGTTCGTTTACCAGCGCCAGAAGATTTGATCATTTTGAAAGCAGTTGCGCATCGCCCCAAGGATATGTTGGATATTGAGGCCGTGATTGCGGTTCAGGACGAATTAGATTTTGGTCGCATTCGATTTTGGGTGCAGCAATTTGCGGAAGCTCTTGAAATGCCTGAATTGTGGACTGAACTTGAGGCCATCATAACAAAAGTGAAATAGCATTCCGTCAGTACATATAATCAGGAAGATGTTGTGAGACCCTGTAAACAGCAGGGTCTTTTTTTGAAGGGAAATGAAATGATTGTTGAGATTGGCTCAGACACGTTTGAGTGCGAGGTTTTAGAGGCCGAAATGCCGGTGGTGGTGGATGTGTGGGCGCCCTGGTGCGGGCCGTGCCGGATACAAGCGCCGATTTTTGCGGAAGCGGCGCAGCAGTTTGCAGGTGAGGCTTTGTTTGTGAAGCTGAATGCAGATGAGAATCAGGATTTGGTACGGCGGTATAAGATTATGGGGATTCCGACGATGTTGTTTTTCAGACACGGCCGTCTCGTGGAACGTAAAACCGGCGTCCAGTCAAAAGAAGCCATCGCCAAACGCCTGGAACCACTGTTGACTATGTTGCCGGAACAGGCGGAAAAACAAGAGATAACGGGATTGTTTCGTTGGCCTTTTCGCAGGCGATAGGGGGAGTTGTGTCTAAAGTCTGGTTAATCCGACATGGCGAGAGCGTTTCCAACGCGAATTTGCCTACTAGCGATCCTGCACAGTCTGCGCTGACAGAGAAAGGCTTTTTTCAGGCAGAGCAGATAGTGAGTGCTTTTACGGATCGGCCCGATTTAGTCGTGGTCTCTCCTTATTTGCGGGCGCGGCAAACGGCTGTGCCCACCATCAACCACTTTACCCCTGTCCCTGTCGCAGAGTGGCCTGTCCACGAATTCACATACCTTGCCCCGTCTCGCTATAACGGGACAACTGGCGTAGACCGCGCCCCCTACGCCCACGCTTACTGGCAGCAGAATGACCCGACTTATAAGGATAAAGGTGAGGGGGAATCCTTTGCTGAGTTACTGGAACGGGTGTGGGCTTTTGTCGCGCAGTTGCGCAAGCACCCTGCCCCGTTCCTGGCAGTCTTTAGTCACGGCATGTTTTTGCGGGCGTTCTTTTGGGTGATGTTAGTGAACGCGACCCAGGCGACACCGGAGATGATGCAGCGATATGGCCGTTACCTACAATCCGTGTGGATGCCCAACGCCGCCATCTGCAAAGTACACATTGCAGATGACGGCGTTTATTTCACCGGATTTGACACCGCTCATTTGAACAGGGCGAATCAATCTTCGTGATCTGCCGGTTCCAATTGCTCCGCATTCGCCAACTTGCCCACCAACTGCTGTGGCTTATGAATAAGCACCGGCAAACACTGCGAACAAATCCATGCTGCTTGTCCCATGTAGCGCAGAGAAACCAGCGGCGCTTCTGTTTCTGGGCGGTTGCAATTCAAACAGTGTAATGAGTCGGCCATCATGCCTCCGCGTCTGCTTCCATGTCTGCAATAAACTGTTCAAATAAATCCAGCCCTTCGTGCCAGAAATTCGGGTCTTGCAAATCCACACCCAACGGAGCCAGAATCTTGTGCGGCCAATCGGAGCCGCCCGCACTCAGTACATCCATGTAGCGATCAGCAAATCCTTCTGGCTGCTGCTTGTAGTGGGCATATAAGGCCCACACCAGCAGTTCGCCAAACGCATACCCGTACACGTAGCCGTGCATGGAAATGAAATGGGAGATCGGCATCCACCATGTCTTGTAATCATCACGGATGGTTAGGCTGTCGCCGAAGAGCGCACGTTGTGTTTCCAGCCAAAGCTCATTGAATTGTGTTGTATCTAGCTCGCCTTGCTCGCGGCGGGCCGTGTGAATAGCGTGTTCAAAGCGGTTGAGCGCAATTTGCCGCTCAACCGTGGCGAAGGTTTCGGCCATTTTGCGCATGCGCATGGCCAGGCGCTGCGCCGGGTCTGGTTGCTGCTGAATGAGGTAGTCAAAAACGAGCATTTCGCCAAAGGTGGAGGCCATTTCAGCGGTGGTGATGGGCGTGTTGGCTTGTAGTTCGCCTTGCTGCTGCGCTAGATAGCCGTGAATGCCATGTCCCAATTCATGGGCCAGGGTCATCACTTGCCCCATTTCGCCGTTGAAGTTCATGAAGACGTAGGGGTGTTTTTCGGTTGTGGTGCTTTGGCAGTAGGCGCCGCCCATTTTGCCAACCTGGGTGGGGGCATCAATCCAGTTGTTGTCAAAAAATTTGCGGGCGATGTCGGCCATGCGCGGGTCGAATTGGCCGAAGGCTTGCAGCACGATGTCACGCGCAGCACCCCAGGTGACTTTGGGTTCTTCGCCGCCGATGGGAGCGTAGCGGTCGTAGTCGAAGAGTTCGTCATAACCGAGTTGTTTTTGCAGCAGGCGATAGTAGCGAGCAACGATGTCGTAACGGTCGGTAACGGCCGTTACCAACGCCTCCACCGTTTCATCTGCAACCTGGTTTGCCAGGTTCCGCGCCGTAATCCAGGAGGCGTAGCCACGCATTTTGTCTTTAGATGACTTGTCCAGCAGCACCATGTTGTAGATGTAGGTGAAGGTATGGCTGTTGGCATTGAAAACGGCCGTAAACGCATCTGCCGCTTTTTGACGAACATCTCGGTCCGGGCTAAAGAGCAGCTCTGCATTTTCCGCATAAGTCAACTCCTTGCCGTCTACCGTGTATGTCAGCTTACTCGTTACCTCATCAAAAAAGCGATACCAGCCTTGGCTACCCGTCAGCGACAATTGGCTGATTACCTTTTCCTCTGGTTCCGAGAGTGTGTACGGCTGCAACAGCCGCTGCTGCTTCAGGTAATGGCTGTATCGTGCCAATGCCGGGGCATCTGCAAGCTGCGCAGTTGCTTCGGGAGCGTTGGCCCATTCCAGTTCAAAAAACAGCACAAGCTGCTCAATTTCTGTGCTATGGGCATCTTTGCGGGCCATGAGTTTGCCCAATTCCGGGTTTTGCGTGTCCACCGACCAGGCTAGAAAAGCATAAGTGCCAATCTGGTAGAGCAGGCGCAAAATGGCCTCGAATTCAGCTAACGCCTGCGCCAGTTCGGCTGCGCTGAGGCTGGCAACTTTGCCCCGATAGCGGTCGGCAAATGCGGCTGCCAATTCGCGTGCTTTGTCCATGTCGTTTGTCAGTTGGGGGTCATCGGGGCTGCTGTATAGGTCGCTGAGATCCCAGCGAACGGTTTCTGCACCGGTTTGTGGGGTTTCTGTTGGGGTCATGTTTATTCCTTTTGCCATGGGGACACTGGCATTTTGAGTTTCTTTTGTAAAAGAGCGAGCCACCGGCTCGCTCCTCGCCCTCGCTGAAATTAGATGCTTGTCTACTATGCAGGATTTTTAGCGATTGTGTGTATTTTGTCAAGCAAATTGCACAATGGATTTAATGGGCGCTTTTGCCACGTGCCAGCCCAGGAACGGCCGTTTCCTCCCGACCCGGCTTCACTTGAGACAAAGCCAGCAGCAGCAAAATCCCCATCAACGCCCCGCCCGCCAGGAAGGGAGCCGTAGACCCCAAGCCCTGAAAAAGCGCCCCGCCAATTAAGGGGGCCAGGGCATTTGCCCCACTCAGAAACGCCGACGAAATGCCCAACATCCCGCCAACTTCCCCAGGTTGCACGCGTTTAGTAATCAGGCTGTTAATAGCCGGTTGCAAAATGCCACCGCCAATCCCCGCGGGAATCATCGCCGCTAACAGCCAGATTAATCCCCACCAACCCTTGTCATCTTCCGTTGGCAAGTCAATAGAGGTGGCCTGTGTGGATGAAGTCTCTGCCTGATTACTGTCGGTGTTTAATTCGGCCGTTAACTCCGCTTGAGAGTACCAGGCGACGGGTTGTCGCGGCGTCACGGAAATGAATGTTAACCCGACTGCTAACAGCGCCAGCCCACCAAAGATGAGCTTGCGGTCGCCGTATTTACGGCTCCACATACCAATTAATCCGCCCTGCACCGCGACCACAATCACGCCGACAAAGACAAAGACCACCGCATTCCCTGACGCATTCAGCCCCAACCGTGACAGTGTAAACAGCGATAAGAGTTGTTCAAAACCGCCAAAGGCAATTTGTTGGGCAAACATGAGCAGCAGCAAAATACCCACAGCCGGGTGGCGCAGCGCTTGAAACATGGCGTTCAGGGATAGGGTTGTCTTCTTGCTGTGATGGCCGCGTTGCTCTTCGGGAAGCGTTTCTTCAAACCAGAAAATAGTTAGCAAAATAGAGAGCAGGGAGAAGATTGCGGCAGCAAAGGCGGGTATGCGGTAATTGTTATTGCTGACTGCCAAAGAGACGAAAGCGATGACCGGCCCAATGATAAATCCCAGCCCAAAGGCAGCGCCAATGAGGCCAAGTCCCTGCGTACGCGTCTTTTCGGTGGTGCTGTCGCTGATGGCGGCCTGGGCGGTGGCGATGTTGGCCCCGGAGATGCCATCAATCAGGCGGGAGATGAAGAGCAGGGGCAGGGTGTTCACC